>NZ_CP150224.1:0-4800000 GCF_037969975.1 Paenibacillus sp. FSL R7-0163 | reverse complement strand
GGCTCGATTCCCTGTACATGTTAATCCAGACGTTCGGTGTTTATGCCTTAGGTTCATCGAATATGACCTTTATGAATAAAAACATCAACTTCTTGTTCTCTGCGTGCCTCATGGTCCTGTTTTCAGGCGTATTGTATAAGCTAATGTTCCGTAGGGAAGGACAAAATATTTATTTCCTGCTGCTGGTAGGGCTGATCATGGGGACGATGTTCCAGAGCGCGTCTTCTTTTATGGAAGTGCTTATTGATCCGAACGAATTCCTGATTCTACAGGGGAAAATGTTCGCCAGCTTCAACAATGTCAGCAGTGACCTATTGATTCTTTCTACCATTGTTCTGACGCTAACTACGTTGTATTTCTTGCGATTTGTTAAGTATTTGGATGTTATTTCGCTTGGGAAAGATGAAGCCATTAATCTGGGGATCAATTATGACTATGTGGTCAAAAGGCTGCTAGTTATTGTATCTATCTACGTTTCGATCTCGACGGCTCTAGTGGGGCCAATCACTTTCTTAGGTTTGTTGGTAGCTAATGTGGGACACCAGCTGTTCCGTACCTATAAGCATGCCTATCTGATTCCTGGAACGATTCTGCTGAGTATTGTTGCGCTTGTCGGTGGGCAGTTCCTGGTCGAACGTGTTTTTGGATTTAATACTACGGTTAGTGTGATTATCAATTTTGCAGGCGGCGTCTACTTCGTCTATCTGCTGTTAAAGGAGAATAAGTCGTGGTAGAAGTTAAAAATTTAACCAAATGTTATGGCGGAGTAACCGTCGTTGATGATGTGTCCTTGTCCATTAAAAAGGGCGCAATCACCTCGTTTATCGGACCAAATGGTGCGGGTAAAAGTACACTGCTCTCCATGATCAGCAGACTTATCTCCAAAGACGCGGGAGAGGTGCTGATCGAAGGTAAGGAAATCGGTACCTGCAAAAGTAATGAGCTTGCTCGTAAAATATCGGTGTTAAAGCAGTCCAATCATATTAGCGTACGCCTCACTGTGAAGGAGCTCGTTTCTTTTGGGAGATTCCCGTATTCACAGGGGAAGCTGAGTCCGGAGGATCGGGCGTTCGTTGACGAAGCGATTGCTTACATGGATCTCCAAGAAATGCAGGATAAATATATTGATCAGCTCAGTGGAGGGCAACGCCAGCGGGCATATATTGCCATGGTCATGGCTCAGGATACAGAGTACATTCTGCTCGACGAACCGCTCAACAACCTTGATATGAAGCATTCCGTCCAAATTATGAAGGTGCTTCGCCGCTTGGTGGACGAGAAGGGGAAGACGATTGTGCTCGTTATCCACGATATTAACTTTGCTTCTTGTTACTCTGACTACATTGTTGCGCTTAAAAATGGAAGAGTAGCTTCCTCGGGTACAGCGGATGAAATTATAGATTCTGCAGTTCTTAAAGAGGTATATGACATGGACATTCCTATTGAAACTATAGGAGGCCGAAAAATCGGTGTCTATTTCTAAAAAGGTAACTATTACTATGCGGATATTATTATGACGTAACGTAAGAAGTGAAAGGCGCCAGCTTCTTAACGCATACGCGAATAATTCAAATAGCTTCACTATAAAAATTAGGGGTGAATACATTGAAGAAGAACTTATCTTTACTGATGATGACAGTATTTCTTGCGGTAATCTTGGCGGCTTGCGGCTCCAATAATGCAGCAACTTCAAATAACAATACAGCAGCGGCAGGCAATTCGGAGGCTACTACTGCACCAACAACGGAAGCAACTACAGCACCGACAGAGCTTACTTTCAAGCATGCGCTTGGCGAAACAACTATCAAAAGCAATCCGCAAAAAGTGGTTGTTTTTGACTTCGGTACACTGGATACGCTGGATAAACTGGGCGTAGAGGTGACTGGAGTGCCTCAAAGTAATGTACCGGCTTATCTCTCTAAATATAACGATGCTAAATATGAGAATGTTGGTGGTTTGAAAGAGCCTGACTTCGAAAAAATAAACAGTCTTTCTCCGGACCTGATCATCATTTCCGGCAGACAACAGGATTCTTATGAAGAATTCAGCAAAATTGCACCTACTCTGTATGTGGCTGTAGATAATGCAAACTATATGGAATCTTTTACGAATAACGTGAAAATGCTGGGTCAAATTTTTGGAAAAGAAGCAGAAGTAGAAACTGAGCTTGCGACTATCAATGATTCCATCAAAGCTTTGAATACGAAGGCAACAGCTGATGGCAAAAAAGCACTTGTTATTCTCGCGAATGAAGGAAAAATCAGTGCTTACGGTGCAGGTTCCCGTTTTGGGATTATCCATGACATGTTCGGATTTGCACAGGCAGATGATAAAATTGAAGTATCCACTCACGGACAAAGCGTATCTTACGAATATGTAGCGGATAAGAACCCGGATTATCTGTTTGTAGTAGACAGAGATGCGGTTGTGAAGAGTGATGGCGGTGAATCCGGTTCAGCTAAAAAAGCAGTTGAAAACGATCTAGTGAAGAATACAAATGCCTTTAAAAACGGT
Organism: Paenibacillus sp. FSL R7-0163; assembly: GCF_037969975.1. Classification (NCBI taxonomy): domain Bacteria; kingdom Bacillati; phylum Bacillota; class Bacilli; order Caryophanales; family Paenibacillaceae; genus Paenibacillus; species Paenibacillus sp. FSL R7-0163. The sequence continues at coordinate 4,797,486 of NZ_CP150224.1, read as the reverse complement.
AAGATCATCTACTTGGATCCTAACTACTGGTATTTGTCCGGTGGCGGTTTAATATCCGTTAGCGAAATGCTCAAAGAAGTTGAAGTTGTTCTGTAAGCAGAGTAACTTGGTGAATTAAAAAGCCTGTTGGCGGGAGTAATACTCCTTGCCAGCAGGCTTTTTTCGCTTTTTTCCATAGATTTACTGGTATATTCATACTAGTTGCTAAATTTATCTGTAACTTTTCAGGCTGGGATACGTGGTTAGGTTAAGGGGGGAGTGCATGAAGCGAAATTCATTGGATGAAATATATCAGATGTATGTGATGGATATTTACCGCTATTTGCGCTCCCTTTGTGGTGATCATTATGCGGCTGAAGATTTGATGCAAGAAACCTTTTATCGCGCTTATCTACATTTGGAGAATTGTAAAGAAGAGAAGATTAAACCATGGCTGTTCCGTGTCGCTTATAACGCCTTCGTAGATTACAAGCGAAAGGAAGGTCGCAGTACAGTTCAGAGTGAGGATTATTTCAAAAAGCTTGCTCATCCAGATACCACAGAAAGCACACTGCTTCATCAGGAACGTTGGGAAGAGATGAGGATAGCGGTAAGTGAGCTACCGGACAATCAGAGAAATGCACTGCTGCTGCATGATTTTCATGGGCTGAGTTATCGGGAAGCATCGGACATTATGGATGTGGGCTTGTCCCAATATAAGATATTGATCTTTCGGGCCAGACAGAAGCTGCGTGAGGCAGAGCGGAGGAGAAATGAACATGAGTGAAGAGTTTAAGGAGAAGTTAAGAAGGTATGGCGAAGGCACTCTTGCTGATGAGGATAGGGATGAGGTTGAGCGTGAGTTAGAGAAGATGGAAGCTTACCAGGCTTATCTGGATGAACTCATGGGCGAAGAAAAGCCGGCTCCAGATGAGGAGAAGAGCATAAAATTCGGAAAGGGTAAAAGAAACAGACCCGGCAAAGAAAAAAAGATCATCCGCCGTGGCAAGTGGAAAGCACGTATATCGAATACTTTAACGGTGATTTCTGCGTTTTTGATTTTTTTGATTGTCAGCAGTATCATCACAGCGGTATTTTATAGCACTGGAGAAAGAGGAGAGACTTACCGTGATGTCGTTTCTTCCGCAATTGCTGTTTCACAGCCGAATACGATCGTCCATTTGAGTAGCGATTCCGGACCGTTTTTTAGTATGAATCTGCAGGGTGAAATAATAAAACAAATTGGTGATGCGCGGATTAATGTTGGAGATTATTCGATGAAGTTTCTATTAGGCTGGCCTAGAATCTATAGTTATTCATGGACATATGAACGCAGTGGGACAGGTAATTACTTTATCTATCCCATTGAGAACCAGTCTGCAGAAAATAGGATGGATGACAGCAGTGAGTGGGAAAAACTAGAGAAGCTCCCTGAAGGTACGGTAGGAGAAGCCTATTTGTCTTTTGAACAATTTTTTACGACAGATGAGCTATTGAAGAAGTTTCAGCATAAAAATCTTGAACTTTTATGGTTCGCAGCAGATACAGGTCCAAGGACACAAGAGCCAGTAATAAATGATCCCTTAGGATTTCCAAGTATGCCTATCTGGCATGCTGATGATATGAAGGTGACACAAGAATCAAAGAAAAAGTGGGGTTGGTTTGGAGGGGTGACTAGCCGCACGAGTGTTTCTCCATCTGTTGACTCATATGGGGATGGTGAACTGCGTAATGCGAACTTCCTTAAGACACTGCACTTAATGCAGGAGCATAAATCGATCGCCAACAAGGTAATTCCGTTTATTGATCTGGATGACTCCATTAGCTATCTGGAGAAGAACGGAGTTAGGCTGTATGGAGCTGTCGTAACCGGTCCGGTTAAAGAGTTGCTCAAGTTAAAGGAAGAAAAATGGGTCAGTAATATTCATGTTGAAGAAGTAAGATTATGGAATTGGCAGGATAGAGAGAACTGAGTTGGGATGCTAAATACTGTAGAAGGTAGTAAGCGTAAATGATTTCTTCGTAATTACTTAATGGCAGTCGGATATGCCCTGTGTTAGTGGGGTGTACCCGGCTTTTCTGTGTGGGAGAAGTCACAGAACTTGCTTCTCGTTTAAGCAAATCGTACAATTATTTGATTATGAGATGAGTATGATAGATTAGGAGCTGAGTTATATGAAAGTAGGCGTGGTATCAGATACACATATGACAAGAATGGCTAAGTCTCTGCCCAAAGCGCTTGTTGCTGAATTCCGGAATGTAGACTTGATTCTGCATCTTGGAGATTGGGTGAGTATGGGAATCTACGATTTGTTGGCTGAATTAGCTCCAGTGGAAGGGATTGCTGGAAATAACGATGGAATAGAGATCATTGAGCGTTTCGGGGAGCGTAAGCTGCTAACGCTTGAGGGAGTCCGGATCGGAATGGTCCATGGGCATACGCCACACTCCCGCAAAGGAACGGACGGGAATGCGCTGCTTGCTTTTGCGAACGATAAGGTGGATTGTATTCTTTTTGGTCATTCGCATCAGCCTTTATTGCGGGAAGAGAATGGGATTCTGCTCTTTAATCCAGGATCGCCAACAGATAAACGACGTGAGAAACTGTATTCCTTCGGAATCTTGGATATCGAAGAGGGTAAAGTCAGTGCCCGGCATGTGTTCTACGATTCCAAAGAATAAGAATAATTGTCCAAATGATCTGGCGTTCGCTCCATGGTGCACGGTACGGCTGAAATATACAATAACGTTAAAACGGCCCAAGCCGGAAAGTGAGCGCTGAGGATGAACAACTATCGTATTGAACGTGCGATCTATGATGATTTGGAACGGCTTATCCCATTGTTTGATGAGTATCGGGTATTTTATGGGGCAGTCTCTGATCTGGATGGTGCACGTGCTTTTTTATCAGATCGATTGAAGCTGAACGAACCGGTAATCTTTATTGCGGTGGGGGGAGAAGGCGAGGAGAAAAGAGCGTGGGGCTTCACTCAGCTCTATCCCTCTTTTTCATCGGTTTCTATGGAGCGTCTCTGGATATTGAATGATCTATATGTAACTGCGGAACTGCGAGGCCATGGGCTCGGCTCCAAGCTGCTGGAAAGTGCCAGAGCTCATGCGCTCGCTACGAATACGAAGGGCTTGTCCCTGACAACAATGACGGCGAATGTGGGGGCACAGCGCTTATATGAAGCGCATGGCTACATTCGGGATGATGATTTTTATACCTATAACCTTTTTTTCTAAAGCTAGAGAGAAAGACGAGTAAGGGGCGTTAAAGTGGATACAAGTAATAAGCTGGCAATCTTTTTTGACCTTGATGATACTTTATATGATCATTTGGTTCCATTTAAAGAAGCGGTGCGTCAAGTACTTAAACCGGATGAGAGCAGTCTGGACTTTGCGGAATTATTTTATAAAGTAAGACATCATAGTGATGTATTATGGCCTATGTATTTACGTGGAGAAATTCCGCTGGAGGAAACTAGGGTACGCCGATTGGAGCTTGCTTTTGCAGAGTATGGTCTACAGCTTGATCGTGACCAAGCCACGGCGGTACAAGCGGCATACATTGGCCGTCAGTACACCATTCAAATGATAGATGGAGTCCGGGAGCAATTGGAAAGGTTCATTGCTGCTGGTCATAAAGTAGGCATCATTACGAATGGACCCAAAGATCATCAAATGAAAAAGATTCGCGGATTAGGTCTGGATCAGATGATCCCCGAGGAGATGATTTTTATTTCTGACGCTGTAGGTCTGGCCAAACCAGATCCGCAACTCTTTTTGCATGTAAATCAGCAGTCTGGCACTTCACCAGACCATTCACTTTATATAGGCGATACCTGGGCTAATGATGTAGTAGGAGCGCTTGCGGCTGGCTGGAAGGTCTGCTGGTATAATCCGAGAGGCAGACAGCCGGCTACGGATCATAAGCCTAGTTATATTTTCACGAATTATAAGGAATTTAGCGAGTTGCCTTTGGTGCTGCAAAAATCTTGATCGGGAATTAATTAGGGAAAAACTCCCTGAATTGAACCGGTTAGAGCGTGAAATTGAGGTTATTGGGGAATTCCTCCCTAATAAAACCTAAATAAACATGGTTATAGCCATATTCGGGTGATTTTTAGGGAGGTTTTCCCTAATCGAAGGTTTACATTGAAAAAATCTATTGATTTTAGGGAGGAATTCCCTAATTATCAGGCTGCTGGGCGATGAATGGGCAATGAATATCCCTCAGCCACGCCAAAGCCCCTTTATCCACAATAAAAGAGCTTGCCTCCCAAAGCCAACAACGGCTTTATGGGGGCAAGCTCTTTTCAACTAAATTTAATCAGCGAAGCTGTACGTAGGGTCAGTCAGATTCATTCTTTCTTTAATGCCTGGTGTGGCGTAGATTTTGTTGTCATCGGTAATAAAGAAAGCTTCTACATCTTCAGGTAACGACTCCAGATATTTCATACCTTCTTCGATCCCCATCAAGAACACCCCAGTGGACAAAGCATCCGCATCTGTTGCATTAGGGCTCATAATGGTCAAGCTTTTGAGACCGTTCTGAGAAGGGTAACCTGTGCGTGGATCAAGAATATGGTGATAACGAACATTGTCTTGCATAAAATAACGTTCGTAAACACCAGAAGCATCGATGACCTCATCCGCGATTTTAATCGTTCCTAGTTGTGTGCCGCGGCTTTGGTCAGGGTCTTGCAGACCAATATTCCAATCCGTTCCGTTTGGTTTCGTACCTAACGCAATAATACTGCTGCCGCCGAGGTTGATCATTGCACTGTTAAGGCCTTGCTCTTTTAAATAATCAGCGATACGGTCAGCAGCATACCCTTTGCCGATACCTCCAAGATCCAGTACCATATTTTCCTTCAGTAGCTTCACGGTCTTAGCAGCCTCGTCAATTTCAACGTCCCTGTAATTGGTTAGGCTCTTGGCTGCATCGATAGCTGCTGGATCAGGGACTTTATCTCCGCCACTACCGATGTTCCAGAGGTCGATCAGCGGACCAATCGTGGGATCGAATAGCCCGTCCATTTCTTTTGCATATTGCACGGATTGTTTTACAACATCTAAGGTCTCGTCCGAAACGACAACCGCTTCTTTTCCTGCTGCTTGATTGACTGCGTAAACCTCGCCGCCTTCTTTTGTACGGCTAAGCTCCATATCCATGCGCTCCAGCATTTGCTGGATATCATCCATATTTTTTTGGGCTACATTTTCTCCGAACACTTTGATATTCACGACCGTGTCATAGATATAAAAGGTCTGTGAGAGTGACTTGGCTTCGCCTTTTCCTGAAGCTGTTGCGCCACCCGGTGTTTCCGTCGCTTTGTCATCCTTATTTTTAGTAATTAGCCAAGCGCCGACAGCTATGACGACGATGACGATAACAACGAGGATCAACGTCGTTTTTTTGTTCTTGAACATATTCCACCATCCATAAAGTTAGTTTCTAAAACACATTATTACTATCATACCCTAGATCAGAAGTTGATGGAAATTAATTTCATGGCGTATTTACGTACAACTCCGTCTGCACGAAAAAAAAGCCCCGCAATCTGATTCGGAGCAACGCTGTGGATATAGAGGTAGCTATTAAGCTAATCTAGCATGTATTCACGGTATTTGTTTTTACGAGGATTCATTACGAAAAGGATTCCTTTGGCATAACCGCTAACGGCTTTAAAATTTCGTTTGAGAGTTTCTTTACCTGTAAGACAGGTTAACGTCCAGATCAATGCGGCATAATTCATAGGGGGTGCTTTACGTAAGTTGAGCAGATAATAATGATTGATGGCAGTAGCTCTTGCAACAACGCCCGCCTTATCCCGAGATCCCGGCGACTCATGATGAATGATTTTCATAGCCGGGTTAATGACAAGCTTGCCATAACGGCTAGCCAAATGAGACAAGTAAATATCCTCGGCAATGGAGTAACTTGTCATCCAGGGATAGGGTTTCATATCTTGTAATGCTGAGCGCCGGAATGACATATTACAGCCGTGAAAAAAATCCGTCTCAAAAACCTGCTCCTTCTCTCCCCAGAGGAATAGGGAGCCTGCAAACATGCTTGGGGATAATCTGCCCGGGGATCCAGACATTTGTCCGGTCAGCATGCCAAACAGCCGGCCCGGTTTGCTGCTGCGCATTCCTTTTGCCACACCGCCTACACCGACAATTGAATCGTCCGCTGCATAAGTATCAAGCAATCGTCGAATATATAAGGAATCATCTAATTCTGCATCATCGTCTAAATGAAGCACAATTTCAGCATTTACTAGTCCAAGTGACTCATAACGGGAAAGCCAGAGTCCCGGATTAGTCTTACGATGATATCGAAACTCAGCCTGTGGCAATTTGTTCATTATGTTACGATAATAGGTTAATCTTTCTACAGGAATCTCACCGTCATCTACAATCCAGAGCTCGATGGAGACATTGTTTAGCTGTGTCTGCTTGCTTATAGACTCTATGCACACTGTAAGGTCGTTTATACGGTTACGGGTAGGTATCACTATAGATACATCATGCATATGGGGATCTCCCTTCGGAATTTCTGGTGTAACTTCATTTTATCTGCCCTGAAGGGGAGCGTATATACCACTTTCGTTTACTTTTTGCTTTAGCATTCACATCTATAAATGTTATTTTAATAAAAGTTAAGTTTGTAATTTTGAGTTTTTAACTATATAATAGTAAGCGACATATATTTAGTTATTACTCTTATATAACAGCTACAAATTATCAATAATATTAGGAGGTTTTTTCGTGAGAATAGATATCTGGTCCGATTATGCATGTCCTTTTTGTTATATTGGCAAAAGACGTTTGGAGAATGCGCTAAGCCAATTCCCGAACCGTGATCAAGTAGAGGTAGTATTCCGTAGCTTTCAACTGGATCCACATGCAGAGGTAAGTACAGACAAGAGTATTCATGAGCTGCTGGCTGCCAAATACGGGATGACCGTAGAAAAAGCAAAAGCAATGAACGCACAACTAGCGGAGCAAGCTAAAGATGTGGGCTTGGAATTTAATTTTGATACAGTGAAGCATACCAACACTTTCGACAGTCACCGACTGAGTCATTTTGCAAGCACAAAGGGAAAAGGTGCAGAAATGTCCGAACGTCTGCTGCGCGCCTACTTTACGGATTCATTAAATCTTGGAGATCGCAGTGTACTGGCTTCACTCGCTGCTGAAGTAGGTCTGGATCAAGCAGAAGCTGCGGCAATGCTGGAAACGGATGCTTTTGCGAATGAGGTTAATGGCGATATTGAAGAAGGAAGCCGTCTTAATATTACCGGTGTACCTTTCTTTGTATTCAACAATAAATATGCTTTATCTGGTGCACAACCAGGTCCTGTATTTACAGAGGTACTGGATACTGTGTGGGCGGAGGAACAAGCAGGACCAACGTTGCAAGTGGTTGGTAAGGGGAATTCTGAAGTATCTACCGATGATGGCTGCGCAGATGGATCTTGCAATATTTAAAGTTTGGATTCGAGTAAAACAAAAGAGCTGAGGGAGCCCTCAGCTCTTTTTGTTTTGATAAACCTGTTCTTTTGTTGCTTCCCACACTCAAAAACAAGCGCTCCCGATATCCGGAAGCGCTCGCCGCTGATTGTGGTTTTATCTGAAAGATGTAACAAAGCTTGAGAATAGTGTACGTACATCGTATTGATATTGGTTGATTGGCTCGATAGGCCGTTCGATACCAAGTAGAGTATATACCGCAATTCTCGCTGCTCTTACGGAGTATTCTTCAGTGAATACAACGTCATCTGGAATTTCACAGAATTGTCCAATAAAGGCCAGGTTTGTGGAACCCTCAGGGACAACTTTTGGTCGGTCACTATTGAGTCTAGGCATGAACTGAGAAGTGATATAAGGCATCATGCAAGGAATACAGTTGGCGGTAGCCATGATCTCGTCCTTATGTTCTTCAAAGTGAAGATGACCGATCAATTCTTGCATGATTTCTTCGCCGGTACAATCACACATTCTCTTTTTCACAAAATCCCCAACTTTGTCTGGATACAGTCCGTAACCCCAGAACACTTTAACATGCTCAGGCTGATTGCGGAAATGCGGTTGGTAAGCCAGTACAACGGACATAAACCAGCTCGAATCCTTAAATGTGACCAAAGCGCCTGTGCCGGCACGGTTACGTGTGAATTTTTCCATCAGATCGAAGAATTTGGAGTCATGGAAAGTTACAGTAAAGGACTCCCATTTCGAACCGTCTACATGATCATCGAACGAAGAAGGATTGCCAAGACTTGGTTTCTTGGAAGCGATGTTTTCCCATAATTTCCACGAGCTTCCCTTGCCGTTAAGGCGTGGAGCAGAAGTCATAGAGCCAAGGCTGGAGCCTTCGGTCATAGAACCGTTTGTGATAATTACGAGATCATCTTCTTTTACATCAATCACATCTTTGACACCTTCGCGCACTACATTCATTTGGGTTACGGTAATTCCGTCACCTTTTTTGAACTGCAGATCAGTAACTGTACATTTCAGTGTGAAATCGACACCGAATGGTTCAAGATATTTGTGCAAAGGCAGAATGATGGAATCATATTGGTTATAAGGAGTGCGAGTTACACCTTCCAGTGTTTGAATTCTTGGGAATTCATGGAAGAAACGCAGCATATATCTTTTAAACTCTACAGCGCTGTGCCAAGGTTGGAATGCAAAAGTAGTAGCCCACATATACCAGAAGTTTGTTGTGAAAAAGTGAGGGGCGAACCAGTCGTTGATACGCGCTTTACCCATTTTATCTTCTGGTGTAATAATCAGCTTGCCCATAGCGAGACGATCAGCCATATCAAAACCCATGGACAATACATCTTCTACTTTGCCGTCTTTATTTACAAGTCTGGCGTTTGAGTGTGTTGGATTAGCGGTATCAAAAGCAATAATTTCATCCCGCACAGACAACCCCGGACGGTCGACAGAAGGAATCGTTGTTAATAGTTCCCAGAGATTCTCATAAGCTTCATCGTTGAGCATACGGCCGCCGCGGACAACGTAACCATGTTCAGCGTCACCTGCGCCGTCATTGCTACCACCAAGAATCTTCATCTCTTCAATAATGTGAATGTTTTGTCCCGGAAAATCACAGTCTCTGACCAGGTAAGCAGCGCCCGCTAGGGATGCAATTCCGCCACCGACAAAATAAACCTGTCTATTACCGTACTCTTTTTTCACAATGGTCGCCTCCAAGTAGTTGTTTAAATAATCACACTCTTAATGTAAACCAACTCCTATTTTGAAGGTATAATCAAACTCTTTAGAGTGTCTGGATTTTTGTCATTATGGGTGATCTGTCTAGTTTTTAGACAAAAAAACCGCTGCAACCAAAGGGTTACAACGGATGGTTCTCATATTTGTGTAAAGCTTTCAGAAAATTCCCTTCAATTAGATCACTTAGCTTCTCAATCATATGGTGCGGTTGTTCCCTCATGCCTTCTCTCATCCACTGAATGATTAGGCCTGTGAAGGCTAGCGTGTAGAAATTGGCTATAAAGTGCTTGTCTTCTTCGCAAACCTCCATCCCGGAGGACAACTCGTTTATAACCCCCATGATGAGATCGTTTGTCACTTCGTACAGATATGCATCCAGGTGATTTCTGCCTAGTGAATTTAGCGTGTTACAGCAAAAGGATTTATTCCGCTCAATGTAGCAGAAAATTCTATAAAAACCGTCCGTCCAAGTGCTGTAGCTGCGATACTGGGCGAGGCTTTCGACAGCCTCAGTCTTATAGATCCAACCTAGCAAATCAAATATATCCTGAAAATGATAATAGAAGGTTTGTCTGTTTAGTCCGCAATGGTCCACTAGTTGTTTAACAGTAATTTTATTGAGCGGTGTATGCTCCATTAGTTCTTTTAAAGAATGGGACAATGCATTTTTGGTTAGAAAAGAATTGGACAACAGCGTTTCACCTCTTCCATTCAAGACTTCGATGCTCGCGTATACAGCAGACGAATACCTTCCGCTAATAAACCCAGTGCAAATCCGGCACATGAAAATAAGGAAAATGCGAGGAAGCCTGCGAGATCCTCCCAACCGGACATCTCTTTGTAGGTGTAGCCCAGCATAAATGCCGCGCCTATGATTATTCCCGCCGTACTAAATACCCAGAGCAGACGTGCTCCGAGCCAGCCTAAAGTGTTGACGATGCCTGCCACTACTACGGAAAAAAGAGCAAAGCGCAGTAAGAGTGTGGCATCCATTTCCTGGGCCAGCATCACGAATCGGTGTAGAGGGAAGAGAAGCCATAGAAGAATGGCATAAACGGTCATCCAGAGAAACCAACTTTTACTTTTGGCAGCAGGCAGGAATTTCATTTCATGCACACCTCTTTTCCCATAGTACGAACGTTAAAAAGTAGGGATTATACCGTGAAGGATTCTAGTTCTTCCGCACTTTGCAGCAGGTGGCTTAGCAGGTTTGGAATGTCCTCCATTTGCTCTTCTGTGAGTTGTCTTTTGAATTGCAGCTCGATGCAGTTATTGTAAGTTTCACTTTCCTGGCCATATATAAAGCTTAAAGATTGCACAGGCTGGAAATCAGGTCCCCAGATCGCTTTTAGAATACTGTCTATCGCCTGACATTCGCTAGGAATATCTTCGACTTCCATATAAAAACGAAGTGAAAGATTACAGCCGGGATCCGTATTAGGAACCTCCAAGATTTCATCGCTGAGATCTTTCGTGGACGAAGTGAGCAGGATTTCGGCGGTTACTTTCCTGCCTGCAGTTAATTGGAAGGAGAGACTGAACTCTCTGGACATCAGCGCCATATTCAGAAGGTCGGAGCGATCCGTAACCACCAATATTCCGTCTAAATTATCGTAGTCATAAATCTGGTTCTCAAAGGCGATCTTAATATTATCGAAAACTGTAGGGTGGAACAATAAGAGCACCTTCTTTGTTTATTTATATTGTAACATGATGTGATAGGAAGTTAAAAAAAGACGCCCTGGACCAAATGGACCGGGCATCTTGTGTAGAAGTTACGGCTTCCCATAAGAGGGAATACTCCTCGGTTGTGGGTATACGTTCACTTCTTAGTTTGTAGGCGCAGGCGCAGGCGCAGTATATTTCAGGAACGTCTTCGGAATCGGGCTCTCAAAGGTCATCAGTTCTCCAGTGGTTGGATGAATAAAAGAGAGCACTCGAGCATGTAGGCCAAGTCTTCCTACCGTTTTGGTCTCTGCACCATATTTCTTGTCACCTGCGATAGGGTGGCCGATATCTGCCATGTGCACCCGAATCTGATTTTTTCGTCCGGTTTCGAGCTTAACCTCTAGCAAGGAAAAATGGCGGTTAGCCTGAATGAGTTTATAATGTGTAATTGCATGTAGTCCATCACCTTCATGAGGACTGGAATACATTTTAAGGGTTGAGGTTTCTTTGAGCCACGAGCTTATCTTGCCTTCAGGTCTTTTAACCGCGCCTTCCACGAGCGCTACGTAAGAACGTTCCTTCACGGTATCTTTCCAAGTAGTTTGTAGCGCTTGCTGAATCCGTTCGCTTTTGGCAAACATCATTACGCCTGATGTATCTCTGTCCAATCGATGTACGACAAAAATCCGATTTTGTGGATTGCTAACACGGACATGCTCCATGAGCTGGTGGTAAGCCGTCAATTCATTTTCTTCCGCAGTGGCGATAGATAGCAGTCCAGCATCCTTTTGAACAATAATCAGGTCTTCATCCTCATGAACGATTTTAAGTCCGATCATCTCTGCTGTTTGTACAGGCTTCTCTTGATCAATAGTAACGTTTTGACCCGGATGCAGTTGGAAATTATGCTGTGTAACTACCTTATTATTCACCGACACTTGTCCACGCGATAGGATGGATTTAATCGCATTTCGTCCGCGACCCGTGACGTGGGTGAGTAAGAAGGGCAATAGTTCAGAAGGTTCGTTTACAGTAAATGTTTTGGGTGCTGCGGGTGCTTTAGTTTTATGATTAAGCTTGCCAGTAGGCTTGCTGTGAGAACGAGTACCTCTTTTGGCTGTTTCCTTAGGATTTCTTCTTGAGTTCATGGATGCATTCTCCGTCCTTTAATATTGTACTCCTCAATATACCATGGGCTGTTAAGAAATACTATGGAGAGGCAGGCGTACTGGTTTGTTTTGTAAATGCTCATAGATAGAACAGCTGGGCTAATCCAAGAAGCAGGAATAAACCGAGATATACCCAGCCTAACCTGCGGGCATATTTCTTTTCCCGGGGCATGGCGCTTACAGCATAGATCTTGGTATCCACAGTAAGCAGGAATAGTCCGGAGAGCAGGAGCACGAGAGTTAAATAAGTTAGTTGATGATAGATCATTTGAACACATCCCCATATCTAGTCTTCTTTAAGACCGACTCTTTCAATATTCGTCTTCACATTAAGTTCTATAGAGAGATCAGAATACTGTTGCTCCCAGTCATGTTTGTCACGAACATTAGCTTTCCAGTAGGAAGGAGCATATGCACGAACATATTCACCCATACCAAAGATATCCGAGTGAGCCTGTTGCGTCTGTTTAATCAGATGGTCGAAGATGGTGAGGACTCCTTTTTGAAAGTTGGCCTCAAGTTTTTTTAAATCCTGGCTGGAATCAATACGAATATTATTACCTAGGTGCTCATCTAGCGCTGCTTCTAAATAAATATTTATAGTGATATGGGGTTTGCCGTCTTTGATTTTAACTTTAGACCTTGTAAATCGGTCGTTAACTTTAAGAGTCAGTGGGCCAAAGTCCTCTGAATTGAACATGACGGAATATCCCCCAGGATCAAGACCTTTCATGGACATATATGCGCCAATCTCAATGGGAGTAGTCGAACCAACCATAACGCCTCCGCTAAAGTAAGCAAGACCTTTTATCAACATATTGTCTTTTTGATGTAAAGACACATAAGGCAGATAACCGCTCTCTCCCCATTTAGATTCAGCTGACCAGAATACGCCTATATAGTTAGCTGGGAACTTTCCGGATCTCACGGCTTTTTCCATGGTGGATAGGATATAGAGGGTTGGAACTCGCTGAAGTGGTGGATTAATATTCATAAATTTAGAAGCCTCGCCTTCGGACACTAATAACCAGGTACGGCGACGAACTTCAGGGTTGCGGCGTAAATAATCATTTAAATCCGACAGGTTTTTGCGTGCAAAATCCTCGCTGATGATAATCACCCGAAGATGGATGAGGTAACGTGGGTCAGAGATCTGTTGTTGCAAATTGTTTAAGGCATCATCTAGTGAGTAACCGTAAACTTGTACAACCCAAACCGGATTTTGATTCCCCCCGCTACCTTCTCCCCCGCTGCTAGGACCTAACGGAACTCTCCCTGGAACTGCAATTTGGGCGGTCACACGGATTTTGGGCAAATTAATATTTGCGCTTTTTAGATGTGTCGTTTGATCATCTTCGGTTTTACTATTTGCTGGCACTGAATCTATAGACAATCCCAGCACTAATGCACGATCTTCAATTTCGAGCTGGTCCCAGCAGCCCGTAAGGAATACAAATACCAGAGAGAGAAGGAGGAGAAGACTAATACGCTTGTTAATTACTTTATTCATTCGATAGCCCTCCTTTTTGCCGAATCAGAGCTATTAACCATAAAAGAAGAGGGTAGAGAGTCAAAAAAATTAACCCGATAATCGCTGTGACGGAAGAAAAGGTATAAACCTGATAAATATTTCTTGGCAAAAGTGAAAAGACGAAGATAAGTGGAAGTGAGAAGCTTGATACAAGGCGGTGATCTTTGTACCGAAATACTTGCTGAAGTGAATATGCTGCTAAGTAGTAGTTCGTAAAAATGGTAGTAAATATAGATATTACCCAAACAGTAATAAACAGCGCATCGAATCGTTCTAGTAGTCCTGCACCAATAGAAATGGAGCGGGCGGTTTCTAAGGTTGGATAAGCGAGTAATTTGGTTTCTTGCGCTCCGAACATTCCTAAAGTGGCCGCAACAATCATTACATAGATGAAGCCAATAATAAAAAGGGCAGCAGCTCCTGCTTTAAGCACTTGCTGAGGTTTTTTCATTAAAGGAACCAGCAGTGTGATGACAAATGTGCCCTGATAAAGGGCAGCTGAAGTGACAGTCCCTTTGGAAAAGCTTGAAAAGGTGATGTAATTTCCAGTGAGTGGAAGTAAGTTTAAAGCATCTACATTTTTCATGGCTACTAATATAATGCTGAGAACGGTTAATAAGATGAAAGGCAAATAAAAAATATGTACATAGGTGAATTTCACAATGTTTCTGCGGATAGATAAAGCAGCCAAAATAAGCATTAATAGAATGACCGCTTCGATAGGTGTTTTTTTAAACACGACCGCAACACATACCTCTCCGAATTGACGCATGGTAATCCCGGCAGAGAAAGCAAAAAACAAAGAGATAAGTACATTGAAAATATCCGCGATGCTTCTCCCGACTAACCGGCGGCTGAATACAAACAGAGTTTCATTGGGGAATTTCCGACATACAGCGGCTGTAAACCAGCAGCCTAGAAATGCAACAGGGATGCCTGAAGCCGAAACCAGCGGCGCCCCACTGTCTCCGGCTTCAGCCATATAACGGGGAATACTTAAGATACCTATTCCAATAATCGTACTAACGACTACTGCGACGACTTGGATCGTTGTTATGGGGCGGTTGTTGTTCATCGAGTTCACCCTTCTCCTTAAAAATCTGATCTGAATACGTCGTTGGTAACTCATGAGCGAGACGAGTAGGGTCTTGAGTGTTCAAGAAGCTCGGACGTCTTCTCATCCACCATAAGGGGACACGAATCAGACTGTCCTTCAGATCTCTCCATTTCGTGGGCACATATGGTGTCATGTAAGGAACGCCAAAGGATTCCAAGAATAATAAGTGATTCACGATAACGATGGTACCTAACATGACTCCGTAAAGACCAAAACAACCGGCTAGAATAATCAGTGGAAATCTTAGCATTCTGGATGAGATAGCGGCATTATAGGCAGGGGTGGCAAAAGAACCGATAGTGGTTATAGCGACAATAACAACGGTTGTCGGACTTGCTAGACCTGCTGAAACAGCAGCCTGACCAATAACAAGAACACCTACAATAGAAAGGGCGCCCCCAATCATTTGTGGTAGACGAATAGTTGCTTCGCGGAGCACCTCCATGAAGACCTCCATAATCAGAACTTCCAAGACCGCTGGAAAAGGAACGCCTGCTCTACCCCCTGAAATCGCTACGGCAAATTCGGTAGGCATAAGCTCCGGGTTGAAGGAGATAACGGATACATATAGAGCAGGGAAAAAAAGAGAGAACAACAGGGCAATTAGTCGAATCCCCCGGATTAGGCTGCCTACAATAAAACGTTCCGAATAGTCGTCTATGGTCTGAAAAAATTGATTGAACAATGCAGGGACGATGAGCGAGAATGGGGAGCCATCTACCAGAATGATGACTCTTCCTTCCAATAAGGCTGCCGCTGATTTATCCGGACGTTCTGTTGGTTGAACCTGAGGAAAAGGAGATAATGGGTTATCCTCAATGAATTGCTCGATGTACCCTGCATCAAGGATGCTATCTGTGTTTATCATGGATAATCTCTTCATCACTTTTTCAACCAATTCAGGATCTACTATCCCTTCTATATAGCACACAGCAACCTGTGAGCGTGTCCGCACACCAAGCGGAGCAGTAATAACCCGGAAATCTGGCGTTTGCAGCCGATAACGGAGTAAGGAAAGGTTTGCCTCCAAGTTTTCTATAAAACCTTCGCGTGAGCCACGAATTACCTGCTCGGTCTGTGGCTGTTCAATGCTGCGATGTTCGATTTTACGCAAATTGAAGTGAAGTGCTTGATCCATACCATCTATAAGGAGTACAACGCTCCCTTCTAATAGAGCGAGTGGCAGAGAATTTAAGTCCTTCGTTCGGTTCCCAGCCGCTATTTGTATGGTCGTATTCCAGATGAAATCAGACAGATCCTTGCGCTCTTCAGGAATTGTCGAGAGATCAGCGGGAGGGCTCATTAACGGTTTAAGCACATGCTCATGAATTTGATTTTGGTCCACCAAAGATGAAAAAAAGATAATTACCGCATCATATAAACCGTATACCCGAAAATTACGCACAACGAGATCTGCATCTTCTCCAAAAATTTGGCTAATGGCTTTAATATTATTTTTTAGGTCGGGATCTAGTGGCTTTTCCGAACGCTGATCAGGAATGGTGGGATCTTCGTGCGTTTTTTTTTGCTTAAAAGAACTATAGTTTTGCTTCCAGTTTTGCACGGCTATTCCCCTTTCCTAAAGAATGATGATTTTTAAAGCTTGGCTCAAAAGCGCTCCTTTTATGTAATTTTTCCAAAAGGAGAAACGAAAGAAGGACTTCTAGAGTGTTGCTCATTACACCATTGACCGCTAAACTAAAGATAGAAACGCCTAAGGAGTCATGATAGATATGAAGATGCAAGCACCTACTATTGAACAGGCGCAGGCTGAGCTGCAAAAATATTACGGTTATCCAGACTTTCGGGATGGCCAGAAAAAGATTGTTCAGAACTTGCTGGAAGGACGCGACACATTGGGAATCCTCCCTACGGGTGGCGGGAAATCGATCTGTTATCAGGTTCCTGCACTGCTCCTGCCAGGGCTGACACTGGTAATATCACCACTGATCTCGCTGATGAAAGACCAGGTGGATGCGTTGACTACTGCGGGTATTCCGGCAGCCTTTATTAATAGCACGTTAAGCGGAAAAGAAGTGAATGAGCGGATTCGGGCTGCCCGGCGGGGTGATTTGAAGCTGCTCTATGTTGCGCCCGAAAGACTTGAGCTGGACTGGTTCCGTCTGGAAATGGCTGAGCTGTCTATTTCCTGCGTGGCTGTTGATGAAGCGCACTGTGTATCCCAGTGGGGACATGATTTTCGGACAAGTTATCTGTCGGTATCTCCATTTGTAGATGAGCTGCCTGAACGTCCGATCCTGGCAGCATTTACCGCCACGGCGACGCCGGAGGTTATGGAGGATATGGTCCGGCTGCTGCGCTTGCGTGAGCCGGGTATTTTCATGACGGGGCTAGGAAGAGATAATCTGGCAATGTCCGTGCTGCGGGGAGAGAACAAGCGGGAGTTCGTTATGGATTATGCGGCTACGCATTCTCATCAGCCGGGGATTGTATATGCGGCAACCCGCAAAGAAGTAGATGATCTGTATCAGAGGCTGCAAGCTTCTGGCATAGCGGCAGGTCGCTATCATGCGGGTATGAATGATCAGGAGCGGGCAGATAGCCAGGAAGGGTTCCTCTATGACGATATCCGGGTCATGGTGGCTACGAATGCCTTTGGGATGGGGATTGATAAATCCAATGTCCGATACGTAATTCACTACAATATGCCCAAAAATATGGAAGCTTATGTTCAGGAAGCGGGTCGTGCTGGACGTGACGGGGAGCCGAGTGAATGTATTTTGCTGTTTAGTGCGCAGGATATTATGACGCAAAAGTTCCTGATCGAGCAGAATCCACAGGATACTGACCGTAAAGCTAACGAATATCGCAAGCTTCAGCAAATGATTGATTATTGCTATACTACTCGCTGCTTGCGCAGTGCCCAGCTGGATTATTTCGGGGAAGAACATGGGGACAAGCCATGTGGTATCTGCAGCTCATGTACGGATGAACGAGAGCTAGTGGATATGACCGTCGATGCGCAAAAGATCTTCTCCTGCATTCACCGCATGCGGGAGCGTTATGGTGTAGCGTTGGTAGCATCTGTGCTGAAAGGCTCTCGCAATCAAAAGGTGATGCAGTACGGCTTCGATAAGCTGCCCACACATGGGGCGATGTCGAGCCGGACGGAGAAGGAAATCTCAGAGAGTATCAATGTGCTTATCTCAGAAGGGTATCTTGCCTTGTCGGAAGGCCAGTACCCTGTAGTACGGCTCCAGCCTCTGGCTGCCGAGGTCCTGCGCGGACAGCGTGAGGTGATGCAGCGTGTGGCGCGGCCTTCGCGGGCAGGCACAACATCCGGTACGAGAGTTCGTAGTCGGGGGCATGACCTGTCGCCATCAGCCGTCAATGAGACTGTCTTTGAGCAGCTGCGTCTTATCCGGCGTGAATTGGCAGGACGCGAGCATGTGCCATCGTACATTATTTTTAATGATGCCACGCTGCGTGAGATGAGTGTGGTTTGCCCGCAGACCGAAGCGGAAATGCTGAGGGTAAAGGGTGTTGGGGAAGTGAAATACCGGAAGTACGGTAAGGCATTCTTAGAGTTTTTTCAAAATGAAATGTAGAAAAGGTCGTGTAGCATGAAAATCGTCCTGACCACGTTAAACGCCAAATATATTCATACCTCACTCGCAATCCGCTTGCTAAAAGCGTACAGTGAGCATGAATTTAAGGATATTCATTTGGCAGAGTACACCATCAAAGATCCCGTGATGAATATCGTGTCCGACTTGTTTCAGAAACGGCCAGATGTGATTGGCTTCTCCTGTTATATCTGGAACATCGAAGAGACGCTGAAGCTGATTGGTATTCTTAAGCAAGTGATGCCTGAAGTTACGATTGTTCTCGGGGGACCTGAAGTTTCGTATGAGCCGCTTCATTGGATGAAAAGAGAAGCTGGCATTGATTTTATAGTTAACGGAGATGGGGAAGAGACGTTCCACCATCTGCTGCAGGAGCTAAGGGATGATCGGAAGTTTCACTTTGTGTATGGAGCCGCTTATCGCAAGGGAGAAGAGATCATTGTCAATCCACCACGTCCCAAAAGCGATCTGAATACGCTGCCTACGCCGCATCGTTTTCCTGAGGATATTCCAGATTTGAGTAAACGTATTGTTTATTTTGAGACGAGCCGCGGATGCCCATTTAACTGCCAGTTCTGTTTATCCAGTATTGAAGTAGGCGTACGTTATTATGATATTGAACGAGTGAAATCTGATCTGCTTTATTTAATACAGAATGGCGCCAAAATCATTAAATTTCTGGACCGTACCTTCAATATCAACCGCAACTATGCGATGGAAATGTTTCAATTCCTGATCGATAATCATCAAGGCTGCGTGTTTCAGTTCGAAATTACCGCAGATATCATGCGGCCTGAAGTTCTGGATTTCCTATCTAAGAATGCGCCTCCGGGTATTTTTAGATTTGAGATTGGGGTGCAATCTACCAACGATGAGACAAATGAGCTTGTTAAACGCCGCCAGAATTTCAAAAAGCTGTCCCGTACCGTAATGAAGATTAAGGCAAGCGGCAATATCGATCAGCATCTGGATTTGATTGCCGGACTACCTATGGAGGATTACAGTACCTTCCGTAAAACGTTTAATGATGTATTCGTTATGGAGCCGGAAGAGCTACAGCTAGGATTCCTCAAAATGCTGCGGGGAACGGGGCTGCGGGCGCAGGCGTCTAAATATGATTACACGTATATGGAACATGCACCTTATGAAATCCTTAGCAGTCATATGATGCCCTTCTCAGACATTATCCGTTTGAAGCGGCTTGAGGATGTGCTGGAGAAATACTGGAACAGCCACCGGATGGACCATACGGCCAAGTACTTGATCCGTCATGTATTTGATTCGCCATTCGATTTCTTTCAGGAGTTCGGTGACTACTGGGAGGAGAGAGGCTGGCAAAAGATTGGCCATCAGCTGGAAGATCTCTTCACCCGCTTGCAGTCCTTCCTGATAGATCGCGGGACGCCATCTATGGATGTTATAACTGGCTTGATGAAGCTCGATTATTTCCTTGGACACAAGTACAAGCCGCGCAAAATCTGGTGGGATTTCGTGCTGGATAAATCGGATTGGTCGAGCTATTTGAAGGATATCGCGGCTAATCCGGGTCAAATTTCTGCCCAATTGGCTGAAGCAGGACTTAACGAAAGAGAACTGCAAAAGTATACTGTGCTGGAAGTGTTGCCATTCTCGCTGGAAGCGGTGTTGGATTCCATCAGCGGCATGCGTGCCGATGAGGGCCTTGAGGATGGTGAAGCTGATATGGCTAATCTGGAGGCGTTGCCTTCGGCAGACTCGCCATTACAGGAAGCAGCAGATAGTAGTTTAGAAGAGACTGCCCAAGCAGCAAGCTCGGCTGTAGCAGTAGCGGAGCCCGCTTCCATTAGGGAAGGGCGCACGCTACTAATCGTAATGTATCAGCAGAACGAGAGCCAACGCGCTCAGTACTACACACTGCCTTTGTGATAGGCGGGTGGAAGGATAGACCGTTCCTTAATGGGACGGTCTATTTCTTTTGCCTTGTGCGCTAGCGCATCTGAGTCCGGAAGCGGCGTGGGAAGTGATGATGTGTAGTTAGCGTCATCTGGGTCCGGAAGTGGCGGGAGAAAGTGATGTGTAGTTAGCGTTAGCTGAGTCTGAAAGTAGCGGGAGAAAGTGATGTGTAGTTAGCGTTAGTTGAGTCTGAAAGTAGCGGGAGAAAGTGATGTGTAGTTAGCGTTAGTTGAGTCTGAAAGTAGCGGAGAATGTAATTAGTGTAATGACTCGGCGCAGGCGGACCCAGCGGACCTTATACGTGGAATTATCCTGTTTTTTGGATGCTAACGGACCGCATAGTCGCTATTGGCATGAAAAACACCCAATATAGACCTGTTTCGCATGAATAGCTGCACTGGAGTCCGAAACCTAGCTCGAAAGGCTATAAATTAGCAAATAGCGTCCACTGAGTCCGAAAGTAGCTGGGGAGAGTAAAGATGTGTAGCTAGTGTCAAATGAGTCCGGAAGTGATGAGTAACCCGTCGTAGGCGGACCCAGGGGACCTTATACGTGGAAATATCCTGTTTTTTGGATGCTAACGGACCGCATAGTCGCTATTGGCATGAAAAACACCCAATATGGACCTGTTTCGCATGAATAGCTGCACTGGAGTCCGAAACCTAGCTCAAATGCCTGGAAATTAGCAAATAGCGTCCACTGAGTCCGAAAGTAGCTGGGGAGAGTAAAGATGTGTAGCTAGTGTCAAATGAGTCCGTAAGCGGTGAGTAACCCATCGCAGGCGGACCCAGGGGACCTTATACGTGGAATTATCCTGTTTTTTTGATGCTAACGGACCGCATAGTCGCTATTGGCATGAAAAACACCCAATATGAACCTGTTTCGCATGAATAGGTGCACTGGAGTCCGAAACCTAGCGCGAAAGGCTATAAATTAGCAAATAGCGTCAACTGAGTCCGGAAGTAGCGGGGAGAGTAATGATGTGTGGTTAGTGTCAACTGAGTCCGAAAGTAGCGGGGAGAGTAATGATGTGTGGTTAGTGTCAACTGAGTCCGAAAGTAGCGGGGGAAGGTGATGATATGTAGTTAGTGTCAACTGAGTCCGGAAGCGGAGGGGAGAGTAATGATGTGTAGTTAGCATCATCTGAGTCCGGAAGTAGCGGGGGAAGGTGATGGTATGTAGTTAGCGTCATCTGAGTCCGAAAGTGGTTGGGGAGAGCGATGAGCTGAAGACAGCGTCAACTGAGTCCATTAGCGGTGGCGGAAGTTTATTTACTAAAGTTCAGATGCGCGGAGGAACTGGAGATTGTTAGATTGAGAAGTCTGCTGAGATAAGCTACCCAAACCGCAAACCGCAAACCGCAAACCGCAAACCGCAAAGAAGCGACCCCCCAAATAACGGGGGCATCGCTTCTATATTGTCTCATAAATTCACTAACAACCGCGTTTTTTTCTTAACTTATCGTAGAAACCTCTGAAGGAAGGTGGCTCTCTAACCAGTTGAGTACATCGGCTGTGACTTGATCTCGATTTACTTCATTTAGCATTTCGTGTCTGCCTTCTGGATAGAGTCGGTACTCAACGTCTGATACTCCTCGTTTCTTATACAACTCCGCAAGACGGGGAATGCCTTGACCGTTCATCCCGACAGGGTCCTTATCCCCACCAAATATATAAATGGGCTTACCTGTACATAATGTGCTAAGTGATTCCTCAGTATGAATCTCTCTTAGGAGGTGGAAGAAACCACGGAAAAAGCGGGTTGTACAAATAGCTCCGCAGAATGGATCGGAAATGTACTTATCTACTTCCGCAGTATCGCTGCTCAGCCAGTCAAATGTTGTTCTGACCGGGGAAAAAGCACGGTTATAGCTGCCGAATACCAGACTGTTCAGCAATACACTGCGATGATGCTCCCCCTTTAGCTTAAGCTGTGCGCTAGCCAGAGATTCTCCAATACGCAGCATACTGCGTGGACCATTTGTCCCGCTGAGGATAAACCCTGAATAGATTTCGTTGCCTTCTTCGCACATGAGTTTTTGACCCAGAAAGGAACCCATACTGTGAGCGAATAAAATGATGGGCTTTCCTTCATGCTTGGAGAGTGCTGCGGCACCTACCTGCAGAAGATTGCGCCGCATCCAATAAAATCCGTCCTCCCCAACATCACCAAGCAGATTGACTTGACCAGCGGTTCTACCATGTCCCCGGTGGTCATTGGCATATACTGCATAACCAACCCCGGTTAAAGCTTCCGCAAAACGAGCGTAGCGGGCAGCAGTTTCACACATCCCGTGTGAAATTTGCACGATTCCTCTAACTGGCACATCGGACTCAGGTAACCATTCATAGACATGGATGGTTACACCTATGGGATCCGTTAGAGTAAAGCTGTTTTCCTTCATGGTCCATTCCTCCTAAAGGTTCTCGACTTATGGTAAATAAGAGCGAAGCACAGTAGAATGACCCTCGATAGTATAACGGCCTAGGTTGGAAGGAATCAGATAACATTCCCCTGCGGCATAAGGCTGGGAGCCGCCTTCCCAAGTCAGATGTCCGCTGCCTTCGCAGATAACCAGAATAGTGAAGCTGTCTTCTGAAGTGGTGAGATCCCATGAACCATTTACGATCCCTTTTTCGACAATAAAATAAGGTGAAGCGGCAAGCTGCAGCCACTCTCCAGGCACTGCATGATCGGTCTTCATCGAAGTAGCGCCGGCGCCTTCATAAGCTGTAACATTCAGAGAATCCTCGATATGAAGCTCGCGTGGTTTTCCATCTAGACCTGGACGGTCGTAGTCATAAATACGGTATGTAGTGTCGGAATTCTGTTGAATTTCCGCTACAACGACACCAGCGCATAGAGCATGTACCGTTCCGGCAGGGATGTAGAAGGAATCGCCAGCGGAGACAGATACCTCTTGAAGGCTATCCATAACCGTGCCGTTTTCCAGTGCTTCGCGTAATGTTTCACGGTCTACGCCTTCTTTAAGGCCGTAGATGATTTTTGCATCTGGCTTAGCGTCTAATACGTACCACATCTCTGTTTTGCCCAGTTCACCTTTAGGCAATCCTACATAATCATCCGTAGGGTGGACTTGAACGGAAAGGTTGTCGTTGCAATCCAACAATTTGATCAAGAGTGGAAATCTTCCGCCAGCTTCTGATATTCCCTTGCTTCCGAACCACTCATGACCAAATTGCTCACGAATTTGATCCAGACCTTGTCCAGCTAATTCTCCATTAACCACCGAAGATGTTCCATTCGCATGATCGGCAATCATCCAGCCTTCACCAATATGACCTTCTGGTAGATTCAGGCCGAATTTCTCCAGCGCGCGGCCACCCCAGACACGTTCTTTAAACTCCGGTTGAAATTTTAAAGGATATGGTTGTGTCATTCGTAATCTTCCTTCCCAATTACAAGATTGTTTGATTGTTTACAAAGCTTAAGATGGGGAACCTTTTTTCTTCTCGAGGGCAATTACATACGGTGCGTCCGTGCGCTGCAGCTGGCGATATACAATGCTCTGCGCTACCTTAGGGGAAACAGTCGTTGCCCAAGCTTCAACAGCGGCGGCTTCGAGATCTCCGCCTGCATGGCCAGGATACAGTACAGCCGTAATAATTCCCCCCGGACGCAGCAGCTGGAGTGAAGCTTCCAGGGCCGCAATAGAGCTGTCCGGCTCAGTAATGATATTCTTGTCGGCATCGCCTGAAGGCAGATAGCCAAGATTGAACATTACAGCACCAACGGTGCCTGGCCAGTTAGCCGGGACGGCTTCTGCCATTTCGGCATGGCTGCGTTCCAGTAAGGTAACGCCAGAGAGTGAAGAAGTTTCCTCCCGCGCAAGCCGGAGACGTTCTTCTGCCAGCTTCAGCGCCGCAGCTTGAATGTCAAAGCCGTAGACTTCGCCACGAGCTCCGGTTGTTTTGGCTAGAAAAAGCGTGTCAGCACCAGTACCTACAGTTGCATCAATCGCACGGTCACCTAAAGTCAGCCGCTCAGAGATT
Source organism: Paenibacillus sp. FSL R7-0163 (assembly GCF_037969975.1). Taxonomy (NCBI): domain Bacteria; kingdom Bacillati; phylum Bacillota; class Bacilli; order Caryophanales; family Paenibacillaceae; genus Paenibacillus; species Paenibacillus sp. FSL R7-0163. The sequence goes on along the minus strand of NZ_CP150224.1, from coordinate 4,773,235 downwards.
AATTTATGAGCAAAGCTTAGAACGGACATAAAGCCCATTAGCCCTTCCTCCAATACTTACCCTGCCAAGTATCACGAGCAACAAGCTCATCGTCAATGGCATTTAGCACTTCCCATTTCTTGAGACTCCACATCGGTCCAACTAAGAGATCCCGTGGGGCATCTCCAGTCAAGCGATGAACAATCATCTCAGGGGGCAGAATTTCAAGTGAATCAGCAATCAGCTTCACATACTCGTCCTGTTCCATGAATCGGAGCAATCCTGCTTCATACTGCTTCACCATTGGTGTTTTGCGCATGAGATGCAGAAGGTGAATCTTAATTCCCTGCACATCCATGCGAGCTACAGCAGATACCGTTTCAAGCATCATTTCGTGCGTCTCCTGTGGGAGACCGTGAATGATATGGGTACAGATTCGAATATTGTGACGGCGCAGCTTCTCCACAGCCTCCACATAACACTGCGTATCATGCGCCCGATTAATAAGCTCAGAAGTGGAGTCATGTATAGTCTGAAGACCCATCTCTACCCAAAGATACGTACGCTTGTTGAGCTCTGCTAAATATTCGACTACATCATCGGGCAGACAGTCAGGGCGGGTAGCAATAGACAATCCAACGACACCAGGCTGCTGCAAAATAACTTCGAAATATTCTCTCAGCTCTTCGACCGGAGCATACGTATTAGTATAGGCTTGGAAGTAACCGATATATTTAGCATTTGGCCATTTCAAATGCTGTCTGTCACGGACGTTATTGAATTGTGTGACTAGGTCATCTCGGCGGCTTCCGGCAAAATCACCAGAACCTCTGGCACTGCAAAATGTGCAGCCTCCCTTAGCAATGGAGCCGTCACGATTGGGACAGGTAAAGCCTGCATCAAGCATAACTTTGAATACCTTGGTGTTCATGTGTTCACGCATTTCGTAATTCCAAGTATGAAAACGTTTATCTCCCCAAAGTTGCGGAGGAGAAGTGTATTGAAGATTAGACACGAGAAGCCCCTTTCTGAAAATATAATTATGGATAAGTTCCCTTATCCTTATATTTTTCTGAGACAGATGGCGTCCTTATCCCAGAGAACGCACAGCCGTTTCTTATAATCCAATACATTGTATCAAAAAACCGAGCTCGGCGTAACATTGACTCCCCATAACGGCATGAAAAATAGGCAGGAAATAAGGCGCTTTCGGCTTGAAAATGCTTACATAGTATGTTATATTCAGAGTGTGAAAAGCTGCTGTGGCATAAAGAAATTCATCCAGGAGTTCATAATTTCGTGTCGTCCGATCCATAATAATAACCGTGAGGTGATAGCAATGAATTCTCAAACGGTATATGCTGAGGGTAAAGATTCGATTGAAGTCCATTTAACGCCAGATGAAGCCCTTGCACTAACGGGCGTGGAATTTAACGGCAACCCTAAGATCAAGACAGATGCGCAGCGTAAAATTCGTAGCGCATTCGAAAAAAAGACATTTGCCACAAACACAAAGTAAATCCTGATCTGCCAGACAAGAACGAAATTTATTTCCAATATACAACAACGAAGGAATTCCTCTGAACAGCTCATTTAAGAGCTGAACCAGAGAATTCCTTTTTCTTTTTTACCGCAATCCCTTTACTTTTTGGGACAATTTCGGCACAATATTGCAAGTGACAGTTATCGTATAAGAGATAATCGGAGGAATACCTATGCGTTTACGCGGAAGAAAAGGAATACGTGAAAGTTTGGAAGAACAGACGGATTTAGTCATTCTAGATCCTCGGAGTTATAAAGGTGAGTGGTCCAAGCTGTTCGGTAACGATCATCCGATCCATGTGGAGTTCGGAATGGGCAAAGGACAGTTTATCAGCCAAATGAGCTTTAAATATCCTGATATTAACTTTATCGGAGTGGATATGTATGATGAGCTGATCCGCCGTGCTGGAGATAAGGCTAGAGCAGTATGGGAGCCGGCAGGACATGAAACACCGCCTAACCTGAAATTGGCACTTGCAAATATCGATTATGCTGAGGAAGTATTTGCTCCGGGAGAGCTTGAACGGATTTATCTTAATTTCAGCGATCCATGGCCTAAAAGCAAGCATGCCCGGCGTCGTTTGACACATCCGCGTTTTCTTGACAAATATCGCGGTTTGCTTAGCGATCTAGGTGAAATTCATCTGAAAACAGATTCCCGCAGTCTTTTTGAGTTCTCATTAAATGCCTTTGCGGACTTTGGCTTGCAGATGAAAAATATTTCTTTGGACCTACATGCAGATGGCATCATCAACGAGGATCATATCATGACAGAATATGAGACGAAATTTGTCGGACGTGGCGTGAATATCCATCGTTGCGAGGCAATTGTAGGCGCAGAAGCACTCAAACAGTATCAGGCTACCCGATTGGATAAATATCGGTTGTAGTTACAAAGCACTGCTCCATAAGGCATGCTTCAATAAAAAAGCGGCAAGTCTCCATGTGGTTTGGAGGCTGCCGCTTTTTTTATTAACTATTCCAATAATTCGATGATACTCTGAGCACATTGTAACGGGTGATAGCGAGCGATTTCTTCAAGGTGGAGTTTGCGCTTGTTTTGCACATCCTCATAGTTGTTCAAGAGGCGCTCCATCCACATTTCGACAACCTCTAAAGATTCGATGGGTTCTCCGAAGCCGGCTGCAGTAAAGTAGCGGCAATTCTCCTCCTCCTGACCGGGAAGAGGGTGATGGAAGAGCATGGGAATACCCTTTGCCAGCCCTTCACTGCAAGTCATTCCACCCGGTTTTGTAACCAGCAGATCGGAGACCTCCATCAGCTTGTGGATTTCACGCGTAAAGCCGATTAAGGAAATATTAGGATGATTATAATGCGGGTCTTCTTTCATTTCCTTTAGCAGCTGCTCATTTTTGCCGAGACAGAAAACAATTTGAATCTTGTCACGCCATTCCGCCAGACAAGCATTTACGACTTGGTCGTTCATGATTCCCCAGCCGCCGCCCATGACTAGAACGGTTGGCATCTCCCGCAGATTGAATTGCTCTCGAATCTCCTGCTTTCCGGGATGCTTCCAAAAATTAGGGTGTATCGGTATGCCTGTTACCTGAATTTTCGTGGCAGGAATATTTCGGCTGCGCAATTTGGATTTAACCTCAGGTGTTGAAACCAGATAAAGGTCTACCTCTGGGCTAATCCAAGTAGCATGCGCATCATAATCTGTTATAACGGTGACGAGCGGCACTTTTAAGGTAGGATCTAGTCTCTTTAGGCGGGATACTACAGCACCTGGAATAAAATGAGTGCAGACAATTACGTCAGGTTTCAGTTGTCTCACAATATTTTTGGCATGCGTATAAAATATACGATGCAAGGCAAGCGTGGTAAGACGATTAAATGATTTCTGGTGACGGTAGACATAACCCATTAATTTTGGCTGTGTCGTTACCGTCTTTCGGTAAGCAGACAGAATAATAGGTGCCATCTTGGGGTTTAGAAAATTCCCAAGTTCTAGCACCTTCGTTTGTAAATTAGGCGATAATTGGCGCAGACTGCTCGACAACGCATAAGCTGCTTGTGTATGTCCGGCGCCAAAACCTTCCGAGAGTATTAAGATTCTTTTTTTACGCAATGTTGATTCACCTATTCTCAAGGGTTTTCCCGGTTATTAACAATAAATGCTTCACATCCATAAGGCTATAGTACCAGCTGCTACGCAGGAACCGATCACTGCGCCAGCTATAACATCCGATGGATAATGCAATCCAAGATAAATACGAGAAAATCCGACAATACAAGCTAGCGGCAGCAGAATAACGGTCATAGCAGGAAACGCCAGCATATAAGGGACCGTAGAAGCAAAGATAGCTGTAGTATGACCAGATGGAAAAGAATGATCCTTTAATGGATTACGAAAAGTATTGGTTTCCGGTAACGCCAGATATGGACGCATTCGCGGGTACAGCTTTTTGGCGATAGCTACGGGTATATGGCTGACAGCTAGTGCTGTCAAGGCTTGTAAACCTGTAGTTCTCCAAGGCTCAGGAGCTAATACCCATATCAGTATATTGATAACAATCGTGCTTGTAGCTCCACCCAAATGAGTAAGGTAAAAGAGCCAAAAGTTCAAAAAACGATTATGCATTCGTCCGTTGATCCACTTAAAAAGATGCCGCTCCCAGAGATGTAGTTTCATGAATAAATGTCTCATATCTAATTCCCTCCGCTAGTCCGGCTACCGTTAACAGATGTTAATGCAGTAATCCGTTCTATAGCTTAGATCTGTCTTAATCATACTTTTTAAAGGTAGTTCATTTCAAGGAAAAGCTCAGGTTTACTCGAAATTTGCCAGTTTTGACTTAGAGCACTATTACGCTTTACAATGATTCAAGCAGACTAAACCTGTTTAAAAGGGTAAGAGATAAATAAGGATTCAAAAAAAGGAATCCATAGAATTCTTTTAAACAGCATATATAAAAATTGTGAAGTCTGCCGAGAATAAGAATACTCTTGGTCTATTGTTAAGGGATGCAACAAAAGGGTCAGAAAGAACGTCAAGCAAGCTAGAGAGAAAAAAAAGAACACCAAGAGTGAAAAAAGGGGGCATCAAAAGGTCATGACAGACGCACTGTTTGTTACGCTCCAAGTGATCTTGGCAGCAATCGCAGTCTATCAGTTTACGTTTTCATTATTCGGGCTGCACAGGAAAAAGAAAAAGACGCAGTATAAGCCGGAAAAATCTTTTGCCGTACTTGTTGCCGCACATAACGAGGAAGAAGTTGTCGGCGCATTAATGGAGAATCTGAAGCAGCTTAATTATCCATCAGAACTGTACGATGTATTTGTAATTTGTGACAATTGTACAGACGGTACAGCTCGCATCGTTAGAGAACACGGCATGAACGCTTGTGTCCGCACCAATGCAAATCTGAGAGGTAAAGGCTACGCAATAGAATGGATGCTTAAAGAGCTGTGGGCTATGCCGCGGCAATATGATGCTGTTGTCATGTTCGATGCCGATAACTTGGCGCATACTGAGTTCCTGATGGAGATGAATAATGATCTTTGTTCAGGTGCACGAGTAATCCAAGGTTATATCGATACCAAGAATCCAGAGGATTCCTGGATTACAGCTGCTTATGGTATTTCGTACTGGTATATTAACCGTTTGTGGCAACTTTCACGCCATAATTTAAATATGGCTAACTTCCTTGGCGGAACCGGAATGTGTTTTGAGACCACACTTCTTAAAGAAATGGGCTGGGGAGCTACAAGTTTGGTCGAGGACTTGGAGTTTACGATGCGTAGTGCAGCACATGGTGTATATCCTAAGTTCAATTATGATGCAAAGGTATTTGATGAGAAGCCGTTAACCTTCAAGGCCTCCTCAAGACAGCGTCTGCGTTGGATGCAGGGGCACTTCACTGTTGCTCGCCGTTATTTTTTTCCATTGCTTTGGCAAAGTATTAAAGAACGCAGCTTAACGAAGTTTGACCTCGCGCTTTATGGAGCGAATGTATATATTGTATTGCTCACTTTTTTAATGACGGCGGTAATGTGGGTGGATATGGCGTTCTTTAACGGACCGAATATCGCTAACATTTACGGCAGCTTGCCGATCTGGCTCAGCTTCCTAGCTATTGGCGCCAATCTGGTGACTTTTGGTATTGCGATGGCATTAGAGAAGGTTACGTTTAAGAAAGTGTATGCTTATCTTGTATTCTTCCCGATCTACTTGATCTCGTGGTATCCGATTACGTTCTATGCGTTCTTCACGCAGAACAATAAGCAATGGAGCCATACCAAGCATACTCGCGTAGTACGACTTGAAGAGGTACAAAGTAAGCAGGTATAAAGTTCACGAAATTTCTGCATAAAAGGATTGACACCCCAAATAGTGTGGTGTATAGTATTCAAGTACGCAAATCATAGGGATTGCAAGAAGAAGCACCTGCTTCTCACCTGACTGGCATATTCGCCGGCTGGTTTTGATCTCAATGCTTTATGAATGTTAATGTTCATGAACGTTGATCAAACACGGGGTGTCGGGTGTTACCGGCACCCCTTTTTTATGGAGTTACGTGAGAATAGTTGTTAAAAAGATCCGGAGGTGGAGAGTTATCAGTAAGGAACATATGATCAATGATGAAATTCGGGCCAAAGAGGTACGGTTGGTTGGTGCGGAAGGTGAGCAAATCGGAATTAAACCGATCCGCGAAGCGCTGCAAATGGCGATCGATCTTAATCTGGATCTAGTCAATGTAGCACCACAGGCTAAGCCGCCGGTATGCCGCATCATGGATTACGGCAAGTTCCGTTATGAAACGCAGAAGAAAGAGAAGGAAGCGCGTAAAAACCAGAAGGTCGTTGATATCAAGGAAGTCTGGTTCCGTGCTAACATTGAGGAACATGATTATCAAACTAAGTTCCGCAATGTGATCAAGTTCTTGGGTGAGGGCGATAAAGTGAAGTGCTCCGTACGTTTCCGCGGACGTGAGATTACACACGCGAATATCGGCCAAAAAATCCTCGAACGAGTGAAGAACGAAGTGGCTGATATATCTGTTGTTGAGCGCCAGCCAAAGCTGGAAGGCCGCAGCATGATTATGATTTTGGCTCCTAAAGCTCAATAAATCTGGAGTCACTTGCTTATCTGCAATTTGGCGCCGCATAATATTCAAGGAGGAAACACCATGCCTAAGATGAAAACACACAGCAGCCTGAAAGGCCGCTTCAAAATTACCGGAACTGGTAAAGTAACACGTTACAAAGCTCACAAAAACCACTTGCTGTCCCACAAATCTAAACGCGCTAAGCGCGTTCTGAACGGAAATCCAGTAATGGCCCCTGGGGATGTAAGACGTTTGAAACAAGGATTGGCTAACTTGAAATAGTTTATTACACATTTTTGGGAGGTTTATTAATATGGCAAGAGTTAAGGGCGGATTTGTAGTTCGTCGTAAACATAAAAAAGTGTTGAAATTGGCAAAAGGTTATTTCGGTTCTAAACACCGTATTTTTAAAACAGCTAAAGAACAAGTAATGAAATCGATGGTTTACGCTTACCGCGACCGTCGTCAAACTAAACGTAACTTCCGCAGACTGTGGATCGTTCGTATTAATGCAGCAGCTCGTTTGAACGGTCTTTCTTACAGCAAGCTTGTATACGGCCTGAAATTGGCTGGTGTAGAAGTTAACCGTAAGATGCTGGCTGATCTGGCTGTGAATGATCTTAACGCATTCAACTCCTTGGCTGGTATTGCTAAAGAGAAAATCAACGCGTAAGTGTTGTAATATAACCGAAAAGCACCGCCTGCGGGTTGCCCATGCAGCGGTGCTTTTTTGTGCGGTAAGATAGGTAGGAAGCAGCATTGGGTTTCCCTACATAAAAGAAAAAGCTCTGCGGATGCAGAACTATTCCCAATACTTTATGGTATTTAATTGAGCAGCGAGCTTTTTGCTGATGTTGCGGCGTACTTTTCGCAGCTCGGAACGTTCATTAGCGGATTCATTGATCAGCTTCTCTTCGTCTGTCTCTGGGATAATAGCTGGAACCGGAGTAGGTGTGCCATCCTCTTCGACTGCGACAAAGGTTAGAAATGAAGTGGCAGCGACAGCGCGCTCTCCAGTATATAGATTTTCTGAAATGATCTTTACAAACACCTCTATGCTTGTCCGTCCAGTCCAGGAGACGAAGGATTCAAAACATACGGAGTCAGTAGGCCGAATGGGTCTCAAGAAGTCTACAGAGTCTGTAGAGGCTGTGACGACGTTAGTTCGACAATGGCGCATAGCTGAAATGGAGGCTACTTCATCGATGCCGCTCATAAGCTTGCCGCCGAATAATGTTTTGTGATTATTGACATCATTAGGGAAAACGCGTCCGGTTTTGAAGACACGGGATTCACGGCAATATTTGAAGGCCGGTGATGTTTGTGGATTTATTTCTTCGGTCATGATCTGATAACTTCCTTTCAGTGCAATTACTAAGGAATCATAATAATAGAAAACACTTAAGTGTGCAATAATATTTGTAATGTGTTGGAATACTATGCAGAGTAAAATCAGGGTTTCTGACATTAACCAGACATAACTGTAACATGCTATGTCATGGAAAGCGGTTACTTGCTAAAAAGTGCAAATTATTATTGACCTGAGGTCATTTATGCACTGGATTTTAGATTTTATTGCAGTTATAATTTGAACTAATGGAATGTCCAAGCAGAACACAGAAGACATCCAATATTTTAAGGGGGATTACATTCAATGAAAAAAGGTTTAAAGCTATCTCTTGCAATGTTGCTGTCTCTTACAGTCGTTTTGACAGGCTGTGGAAACAACAATAACAACGCCGCTAAAGGTGAAACTAATGCAGGAACCAATGCAGGAACAAACGCACCTAAATCCGATTTCAAATTTGGTATGGTTACTGACATTGGTGGCGTAAACGATAAATCGTTTAACCAATCCGCATGGGAAGCATTGCAAGCTCTTGAAAAAGAAACAGGTAGTGGCGTTAAGTACTTGCAAAGTAAATCAAATGCTGACTATGAGCCAAACCTTAACTCCTTCGTTAAAGATGGATACAACTTGACTTGGGGTATTGGTTTTGATCTTGGCGACGCAATTAAAAAAGTAGCTACTGAGAACCCAAATGCTAACTTGGCTATCATTGATAGCGTAGTTGAAGCTCCTAACGTAGCTTCCGTTACTTTCTCCGAAAATGAAGGTTCCTTCTTGGTTGGGGTGGTTGCTGGTCTGACTACAAAAACTAACAAAGTTGCATTCATCGGTGGTCTGGAAAGCCCTGTAATCAAACGTTTTGAAGCTGGCTTTAAAGCTGGTGTAGCAGCAGTTAACCCTTCAGCTAAAGTAACACCTACTTATGCTGGTGGTTATGACAAACCAGACGTTGGTAAATCTCTTGCAGCTACATTGTATAACGACGGAAACGACATTATCTTCCCTGCTGCTGGACAAACAGGAAATGGCGTATTCAACGAAGCAAAAGCTCGTAACAAAGCAGGCGGTTCTAAAGTATGGGTTATTGGTGTAGATAAAGACCAATCCATCGAGTTTGGTACTGACGTTACTTTGACTTCCATGATCAAACGTGTAGACGAAGCTGTTCTTAAAGTTTCTAAAGAAGTAATTGACGGTACGTTCAAGGGTGGTACTACAACCGTTCTTGGTCTGAAAGATAATGGTGTAGGTATTTCTGATACTAAGGACAACGTTTCTGAAGAGATCCTGGCTAAAGTTGAAGAATACAAAAAACAAATCATTGACGGAACAATCACTGTTCCTTCCGAGTAATAGTTAGTCTCCATTTATTGCATTACAATAAGGATCAAAGAATAAGGCCGGTGTTGTGCTGGCCTTATTCCTTGTTAAAGCACTGGTTATGATATGAGGAACATAGATATACCGCCTTACAAAGGGCGGTACATCCGTGTCTATAAGGTAGTTATATATTCTGTGATGAGGGTGATTCCATGAGTGCTGCGGCTCCTGTCGTAGAGTTGAAGCAAATCACAAAACGCTTTCCCGGTATTGTTGCTAACGATTCCATTAGCTTGACGCTTAAAAAGGGTGAAATTCTTGCATTGCTTGGTGAGAATGGTGCAGGCAAGTCCACTTTAATGAATATTGTATTTGGATTGTATCAACCGGATGAAGGCAGTATTGAAATCGACGGGAAACCGGTTATTATTGATAACCCCAATAAAGCTATTGAGCTTGGTATTGGTATGGTTCATCAGCATTTCAAGCTTGTGGAGCCTTTTACGGTGACCGAGAATATTGTTCTTGGGATGGAGCCGAAAAAAGGTCTTAAAATTGACTATAAATCCGCTGCGGAACAGGTTCGGAAGCTATCGGAGCAATATGGCCTGCAAGTGAATCCAAATGCCGTTATTCATGACATTTCGGTAGGTATGCAGCAAAGGGTAGAGATTATGAAGACCCTGTACCGTGGAGCGGATATTCTCATATTTGATGAGCCGACCGCAGTACTTACGCCTCAAGAAATTACGGAACTCATGGCGATTATGAAGCGGCTTGTTGCAGAGGGAAAATCCATTATTTTGATCACGCATAAGCTTAAAGAAATCATGCAAATATCTGATCGGGTCACCATTATTAGACGTGGGAAAGTAATTGATACTGTGAATACCGCAGAGACTAATCCTAATGAGCTAGCTGAAAAAATGGTTGGGCGTGGCGTAACTTTCAAAGTGGACAAGAAAGCTCCTGAGGTTGGCCAATCTGTACTCAAACTGAAGGATGTCAGCAGTAAGAGTAAAGACGGGGTTTCCGTACTGGATGGTCTTAGCTTTGAAGTTAAAGCAGGGGAAATACTCGGGATTGCTGGCGTAGATGGCAATGGACAAAGTGAGTTGATCCAGGCCATTACAGGTCTGCGCAAAATTGATTCGGGTTCGATTACCGTGTCTGGCAATGAAATTGCTAATTTATCACCGCGGAAGGTTTCAGAGATGAATGTCTCTCATATTCCTGAGGACCGCCACAAGCATGGGTTAGTGCTTGATTTCACCATGAGTGAGAATATGGTTTTGGAAACCTATTATAAGAGTCCTTACAACAAAAATGGCTTTTTGCAAAATGATGTCATTGATAAGTACGCAGCGAAGCTTATAGAGCAATTTGATGTACGTACACCTTCAATAGAGACCAAAGCCCGTTCTTTATCCGGCGGAAATCAACAGAAAGCGATTATTGCGCGGGAAATAGATAAAAATCCGACATTGTTAATTGCCGCACAACCTACACGCGGTCTAGATGTTGGGGCTATCGAATTTGTTCAGAAGCAACTCATAGCTCAGCGTGATCAAGGAAAGGCTGTTCTACTTATTTCCTTTGAATTGGACGAGATTATGAACGTCTCTGACAGAATCGCTGTTATCTATGAAGGGAAAATTGTCGGTGAAGTGTTCCCGCAAGATACGAATGATCAGGAACTGGGTCTTATGATGGCAGGCAGCTTGCAGCGGGGAGGTAAGGCAGTTGAATAAGTTCAAAAAAATCTTCACAACTGACAGCTACATCGTTCCTCTGGTTGCCATCGTGCTTGGTTTTCTTGTGGGAGCAATAGTTATGCTTCTGGGCGGTTATGATCCGATAACTGCTTACTCCGCACTGTTCAAACGGGTGTTTGGTAATTTGTATAACTTTGGTGAAGCTGTGCGCGAAATGACACCATTAATGCTTACAGGGCTAGCCGTAGCTTTCGCATTCCGTTCAGGGATGTTTAATATCGGGGCAGATGGCCAAGTAATGATTGGTATGACAGCGGCAACAGTGGTGGGTATTAAGATGGCAGGTCTGCCGTCCTTCCTGCTTGTCCCGCTTGCTGTAATTATTGCGGGTGTCTGCGGTGGTTTATGGGCAGGGATTGCCGGTTATTTGAAAGCAAAACGTGGGATTAACGAAGTTATTACCACAATCATGTTAAACTGGATCGCTCTTTACCTGTCGAATTATATCGTTAGAAACTTTTTGTTGCTTCCAGGACAAAATCGTTCCGAGGATATTCCGGCCTCACTTTCCATGACCTTTTTGAATTCGATATTTGATAATGCACGTCTACACTGGGGTACAGCTATTGCTCTTGCTGCAGCGGTATTCTTCTATGTGTACTTATGGAAGACCAAGCAGGGCTACGAAATGCGTGCAGTTGGTTACAATCCACATGCTGCCGAATATGCAGGGATGAATGTTGGACGTAACGTTATGAAGGCAATGTTCATAAGTGGTGTATTCGCCGGTCTGGCCGGAGCAGGAGAGGTGCTTGGTGTATTCCATTATCAAGCTATTTTCGCGGCATCGCCAGGATATGGATTTGATGGTATCGCCGTTGCTCTTCTTGGTTTAACACATCCACTTGGTGTTATTCTGGCTGCGATTCTCTACGGTACGCTGACTTATGGTTCTGCGGGTATGAGTTTTGCTGCAGATGTTCCACCGGAGCTTATTCGTATTGTTATTGGTTCAATCATATTCTTTATTGCGGCACAAGGGATTGTGCGCTGGGTGCTTAAGCCCTTTTACTTCAAGCGCAAGAAAGAGAAGGTGTTATAGATGGATCTGCAGACGTTAGGTCAACTGCTTAATACAACGCTTGTTTTTTCCACAGCGCTCATTTTTGCCTCACTTGGCGGCATCTTCTCTGAACGTTCCGGTGTCGTAAACATTGGACTTGAAGGTTTGATGATGTTTGGTGCCTTTGCGGCAGCAGTAGGCGGTTATTATGCTCAGGACGCTGGAATGGGCGAATGGGCTCCTTGGGTTGGTGTACTCTGTGCTATAGCTGTTGGTGTGCTAGGCTCACTAATTCATGCGGTTGCATCTATAACCTTTAAATCTGATCAGACGATTAGTGGTACGGTTATTAACTTTTTAGCTGCAGGCAGCACGCTCTACATGGTAAAGCTCCTGTTTGATGGATCTGCTGAAACTCCGATCATTGACGGATTCAGCAAGGTTGCAATTCCTGGGCTCTCCAAAATCCCAGTGATTGGTGAAGGGATTTTTAATTCCTATCCTACAACTTATTTGGCCATAATACTGGTCATCGTTATTTATTTGGTTCTGTTTAAGACGCCATTTGGATTGCGTTTGCGTGCTGTAGGTGAGCATCCAAGTGCTGCAGATACACTAGGTGTAAAAGTTAATCGGATGAGATATATCGGTGTAATGTTGAGTGGATTGATGGCGGGTATTGGTGGGGCTACAATCACTTTAACAACGACCGGAACCTTTGGACATAATACAATCTCTGGTCAAGGTTTTATCGCCATTGCAGCGATGATCTTTGGGAAATGGAATCCACTTGGCGCCTTTGGTGCAGCGGTATTCTTCGGATTCTCCCAAGCGATTCGCAACTATGTTCAATTGTATGAGTGGTCACAAAATATTCCTCAAGAGTTTATCTTTATGATCCCTTATGTACTGACTATCATCGTACTGGTAGGGGCTGTAGGCCGTTCCTCTGCTCCTAAGGCATTAGGACAGCCATACGATCCTGGTAAGCGATAGAAATGTAACTTTTCAAAGCCGTATTTCCGGTCTTTTCCCGGAAATACGGCTTTTTTATTAGGATCAGCAAGGATAAACATTGAGGTAGGAGGGCAAGTGTACAGGCGAAGGTCCTTTCCAACGAATAGACTGTTTTGTAGATGATGCGAATGAGAGGCGTACAAAACATTTAGGAGGGGATCATATGACTAAGCCAGTTACGAAGAAGCAAGTTATGAGACTCGTAGGTAAGCAGATCATTGCAGTAAAAAAAGACGGTACTCAGGTGACAGGTAAACTGCTGCGTGTATCCGGAAATCGTCTGATATTACAACGCGTAAGTGGTAAAAAAGTACAAACCAAAGCAATCATTCCTTTAGTGTTGTTTGATTTGCTTGCCATTGGTACAGCACCTTATGCTTTTGGTAGTGGCTATGGCGGTGGAGTACCTTATGGTGGAGGTCCTGGCTATGGCAATCCTTATGGAGGCTATGGGTACGGAGGCACACCCTATCCACCTTTCGGATTCTTTTAAGTTCAGTTGAGTTTTGATTTAATTAGATGAACCTTTTTTCCAGTTCGTAACAGAAGCTTAGGGATTGATAACGGGCTACGCTGTAGCCCAATTTTTGATAAAAGGCAAGAGCTGCTGTATTTCCTAAATCGACGGATACCTTAGCCCGATGACATCCGCGTGATAGTGCAAATCGTTCTGCTCGATCCATGAGCATATTCCCCAAGTGTTTGCGCCGTGCTGCGGGTGCTATGGCTAACATATCGATATAAAGTAAATCACCATGCAGCAGGAAATGGACAAACCCCATTGGATCACTCTCATAGTCGGGACAGGCGACTAAGGTGATACCGTGTCCCAGACGACGGGGGATATCTTTTTTGATTTTGGCAATTTCAGTCTTTGGCAAATGAGATAATGGTACAAGCTGTCGCTCGATTAAATCAAGGATAATGACGTCATCCTGCTTGGGTCGACGATAACGGATCATAGAGCGCCCCCTTTCTACGCATTGTCGTACATCATATGTCGGGAGCGGGGTGGGGGTTCCCAGCACGTAGAAGTAGGAGTTGTGACAATATTAAAAATAAGGGTATTGACTTATCCATGTTAGGAATCATATAATGTGTCTAAACATTTTATCGAACATACATGTATCGGCAATGATGAGGACGAAGTTTTAAGGGCTCTTTTGCTCAGAGAGTGTGAGGATCTGCTGCAACCTCCACCGAAATCCCTTATATACGAGCTCACCTCGGAGCTGTTTTCCTGAAAGGTCCACTGGCTAGAGTGGTGGAATTATTAGGGGAAATCGTTTAGTCCGCGTTAGGGACTTCAGGTTACAGAGATTAGGGTCCTTGCCTACATCGATGGATTTTTGTATACCTGATAAGGCGTTGCATCGCGAGATGTAATGCAAACATGGGTGGTACCACGGAAGATCAACCTTTCGTCCCTCACGCGCTAATACTGTGCGTGGGAGGCGAAAGGTTTTTTTGTTTTATAAGGAACCATTTGCTGATGTATAAAGGACGGTCCGTCATTTGCATAATGAATGTTAAATATCGGAGGAGGAATACTGATGAGCGCGCAAATACCGGAATTACGGTCTACTGAGCAGTTAAAAGAAAAATGGATGGAGCCGGAGGTCATTTCCGGTTCCGAGATATTACTCCGCAGCCTTGTATTAGAAGGTGTAGACACTGTATTCGGATATCCGGGTGGAGCTGTATTGTACATCTATGATGCATTGTACGGTTTTACGGATTTCAATCACGTGTTAACACGTCATGAGCAAGGTGCTATTCATGCAGCTGACGGTTACGCTAGAGCAAGTGGCAAACCAGGGGTATGTATTGCTACCTCGGGTCCCGGAGCAACGAATCTTGTAACAGGTATTGCTACAGCATATATGGACTCCACTCCATTGGTTGTAATCACAGGTAACGTATTCTCCAGCCTGATCGGTACAGATGCTTTCCAGGAAGCAGACATTACCGGGATAACGATGCCAATCACTAAGCATAGCTACTTTGTAAGAGATGTTGAGGATCTCCCGCGTGTTATACATGAAGCTTTCCATGTGGCGAATACCGGTCGTAAAGGTCCAGTGTTGATCGATATTCCGAAAGACGTGTCAGCAGCGAAGACGTTGTTCACACCAGTGAAAACAGTGAATCTTCGGGGCTACAATCCTTGTACAGTTCCAAACAAACTGCAGCTTGATAAATTGGTTCGTGCGATTGCGGTTGCTGAACGTCCGATTATCATTGCAGGTGGTGGAGTTATTTACTCCGGAGCACATGAAGCTATGTTCGAATTCGTGAAACGGACAGAGATTCCAATTACTACAACCTTGCTGGGTCTCGGAGCTTTCCCTAGTGCAGAAGAACTTTGGATGGGAATGCCGGGTATGCATGGTACGTATACCGCGAATAATGCGATTCAACAGTGCGATTTGCTCATTAATATCGGTGCACGTTTTGATGATCGTGTTACTGGCAGACTGGACGGCTTCGCGCCAAAAGCCAAAATCGTGCATATCGATATAGACCCTGCAGAAATCGGGAAAAATGTATCGCCTGATATTCCGATTGTAGGCGATGTGAAAACTGTATTGGAAATGCTGAATCCTGAGGTTGGCCGCGCATCTAATGCTGATGCTTGGAGAACACAGATTGCTCAGTGGAAGCTAGATCAGCCGCTTCGGTATAAGGATTCAGAAACAGAGCTTAAACCACAATGGGTGATTGAAATGATCAATGACACCACTAAAGGTGAAGCGATTGTCACAACGGATGTTGGTCAGCATCAAATGTGGGCTGCACAATACTATAAGTTCAATCATCCGCGTTCATGGATTACTTCAGGTGGTCTTGGAACGATGGGCTTCGGATTCCCGTCAGCTATCGGTGCACAGATGGCACATCCTGAACGGTTGGTAGTATCGATTAATGGTGATGGCGGCATGCAAATGTGTTCCCAAGAGCTAGCAATATGTACGATTAACAATATACCAGTCAAAATTGTAGTAATTAACAATCAGGTGCTTGGCATGGTTCGCCAATGGCAGAATCTTATCTATGATAAACGTTACAGCTTTACAGATCTCGCAGGCAGTCCGGACTTCGTTAAGCTGGCTGAGGCCTATGGCGTAAAAGGTCTACGGGCGACGAATAAGGAAGAAGCACGTGATGCATGGCAGAAGGCACTGGAAACACCGGGTCCAGTATTGGTAGAATTCGTTGTTCCAAAAGACGAGAATGTCTACCCGATGGTAACTCAAGGTTCAACCATCGATCATATGCTGATGGGGGATGAATAACAGTGACAAGACATACGATTTCTGTACTCGTAAATGACCAGCCGGGTGTGCTTCAACGGGTGTCGGGTTTGTTCGGTCGCCGCGGATTTAATATTGAGAGTATTACGGTTGGCCAGTCTGAAGAGGTTGGATTGTCCCGGATGGTTATCGTTACTCTTGGAGACCAGCATACGCTTGAACAAATCGAGAAGCAGCTCTACAAGTTAATTGATGTAATTAAAGTCGTTGATCTTGGATCTAAGCCAATGGTTGCTCGTGAGCTGGCTCTGATTAAAGTGAATGCTGATCCAAGTGAGCGTCCGGAAATTATGGGCGTTGTAGAAACCTTCCGGGCTTCAGTTGTTGATATTGGCAGCACTACATTGTTAGTACAGGTAGTTGGAGATACAGTGAAGATTGATGCGATGATCGAGCTTTTGAAACCTTATGGAATCAGAGAGCTGTCTCGCACGGGTATTACGGCTATGGTACGCGGTAACTCTTAAATATTTTATTTTGCGACTTTAACGGATTACTGCTTGATTGCATTAATCTGATATGATATGAATGAACTTCCCGCTAAAGAGCGGGAGCTTGAGGAGCAGCTAGATCTTCTATGAATCCAGTTCTCTTGAAGCACCCGCTCTTTATGATGGGTCTCAAATTAAAGGAGGATATTGACAATGGCAGTTACAACGTACTATGAACAGGATGCAGAACTTAGTGTATTAAAAGGAAAGACAATTGCGGTAATCGGGTACGGTAGCCAAGGACATGCCCAAGCACAAAACCTGCGTGACAGTGGTCTTCAAGTTGTCATCGGTCTTCGTGAAGGTAAATCTTTTGAAACTGCGAAAAATGACGGTTTTGAAGTATTGCCAGTTGCTGAAGCAGTATCCCGTGCAGATGTTGTGCAAATTCTAATGCCAGATGAAACACAGGCTTCGGTATATAAAAATGAAGTAGAACCAAACCTCAAAAAAGGCGCAGCTTTGATGTTCTCCCACGGATTTAACGTACACTTTGGACAAATCGTTGCTCCTAAAGATGCAGACGTGCTGCTTGTAGCACCAAAATCTCCAGGTCACATGGTTCGTCGTACTTATGTTGAAGGCTTTGGCGTTCCTGGCTTGATTGCTATCGAACAAGATGCAACTGGAAAAGCTAAAGAAATCGGTCTTGCTTATGCAAAAGGTATCGGCTGTACACGTGCAGGGGTTATCGAAACTTCTTTCCGTGAAGAAACCGAAACTGACTTGTTCGGTGAACAAGCTGTACTTTGCGGTGGTGTATCCGCACTGATCAAAGCTGGCTTCGAAACATTGACTGAAGCAGGATATGCTCCTGAAATGGCTTACTTCGAATGTCTGCACGAATTGAAGCTGATCGTTGACATGGTATACGAAGGCGGATTGTCCAGCATGCGCGATTCCATCAGTAACACTGCTGAGTACGGTGACTATGTAACTGGACCACGCATTGTAACTGAAGATACTAAAAAAGCTATGAAAGCTGTTCTGACAGATATTCAAGAAGGTAAATTCGCTCGTGACTTTATCCTTGAAAACCAATCCGGACGTGCTTTCCTTACCGCTACTCGCCGCAACGAAGCTGCTCACCCAGTAGAAGTTGTAGGTAGCCAATTGCGTGAAATGATGCACTGGATTAAGAAATAATCATAATCATACTTATGATTAAATAGTATTACCTTCAAATGCGGCCGTGACTTTGCGAGCCGCATTTGAGAGTTTCAGCACAATTTTTGGGAGGTGCTTAGCATGCGGAAAATTTATGTGTTCGATACGACACTGCGAGATGGAGAGCAGTCACCAGGTGTGAACCTCAACACGCGTGAGAAAGTGGAGATCGCTTACCAGTTAGAGAAGCTGGGAATTGATCGCATGGAAGCGGGTTTTCCTGCAGCTTCTCCAGGTGATCTAGCTTCTGTTAATGCGGTGGCAAGAGCTGTGAAGAACGTCACGGTAATCGGCCTTTCTCGTTCTAGAGAGACAGATATTGATGCTGTAAAAGAAGCACTACAGGGAGCGCAGGACCCTTGTATTCATATTTTTCTAGCTACATCTCCTATTCACCGCCAGCATAAGCTACGGATGGATAAGGCTCAGGTGTTGGAAACTGCACAGTCTGCTATCCGATACGCTAAAAAATATTTCCCTAAGCTCGAGTTTTCATTAGAAGACGCGGGCCGTACGGAGTATGATTTCATGGCTGAAATGGTCGGCATGGCTATCCGGGAAGGCGCTAATGTTGTTAATATCCCGGATACTGTAGGTTATTTGAATCCTTCGGAGTACGGAGCTATCTTTAAATATCTAAAAGAGAATGTGCCTGATATTGAACGCGTACAGCTTAGTGCCCATTGTCATAACGATCTTGGTATGGCTACAGCAAATACGCTGGCTGCGATTCAGAATGGTGCAGATCAGATCGAAGGAACGATCAACGGTATCGGTGAACGTGCCGGGAACACAGCGATTGAAGAAGTTGCGCTAGCGCTTGAGACACGGGCTGAATTTTTTGGCGCAAAAACATCGCTTACGTTATCCGAGATCTCTCGCACAAGCCGTCTGGTCAGCAAGCTGACAGGTATGGTGGTTCCAGGGAATAAAGCGATTGTAGGAGCTAACGCATTTGCTCATGAATCGGGTATTCACCAGGACGGGATGCTGAAAGAGAAAACTACCTACGAGATCATGACACCGGAGACTATTGGACTTAAAGAGAGCAAGCTGGTACTCGGCAAACACTCTGGACGTCACGCTTTCCGCGATAAGTTGAGTGATCTAGGGTATGATGTGTCCGAAGAAGAGCTGAACACCGCTTTTTCTAGATTTAAGGATTTGGCAGATAAGAAAAAAGAAGTATCAGATGAAGACATTTTGGCTTTGATTGAAGAGAAATTAATTGATACGCCAGAAGTCTTTAAGCTGCAAACGATGTTCGTTACTTATGGTAATGAAGCTGTTCCAACCGCCAAGGTTATTATTGCGGGTCCGGAAGACCAGCCGATTGTAGCTGAGGCAGAAGGTAATGGTTCAGTAGATGCCATCTACAATGCTATTGATAAAGCCACGAATGAGGAAGTTACCCTTGGAGATTATTCGATTAAATCGGTCTCCCGTGGTAAAGATGCACAAGGTGAGGTTCATGTAGTACTGTCGCAGGGAGAAGTAGCTGCACAAGGCCGTGGACTTAGCACCGATATTCTGGAAGCAAGTGCCCGCGCTTATATTGATGCGCTGAACAAGCTTCTGGAGAAGCGTAAGACTTACACCAAACGTGATCACGCTAGTCTATAAGATGTACAATGTTGTTATTTTTATTTTCCACTAAGTAGTAAATACGACAGGGATATGCGAGTTATTGCGCATATCCCTGTTTTTTTTGCAATAAAAAGATCTCCAAGACTGTAATAGGATGCTGTTCAGATTATGTATAGATGGACTATTTACAATAGTTGTTAGGTTGCAAATTTATATCATGAAAAAGAGTCAAGGAGGTTAATGCGGGGGAGTAGAGTACGGGATTCAAAGGATAAAGCTTAGGGAAGCACGATAAACGGAGTGACAAAGGAGGCATTTTTAATAATGTTATCAAAAAAGAAAATTAGCGCATTGCTCGTAGTATTCTTGCTTGTGACGCAATGGGCTTACAGCTTTGGCTTTGGAGTCAATTCGCAGGCATATGCGAGTGGCAACGGTACTGTAATTGGAGATGACCTCATTACTAGTGTTACGCTTGCTGTATACACCGATGATAAATACACAAATACGGTTACAGAAAGCGTATATGAACTTGATTCCTATTCGGAATTGAACTATACATGGTCACTTCCAGATGGGCATGGATATAAGGATGGGTCCACCTATACCTTTGATCTTCCAACACAGTTTGAACTTTATAACGATCTGAATGGTGATCTTATTTTTGACGATGAACCTGTAGGGACTTATACCGTCGACAAAAATACTAACCGCGTTGTATTTACATTTAATGCTTATATCGAAACCCACGATAAAGTGGGAGGGACTTTCTCCGTAAGGTCGCTTTTGAGCTCCAAGAAGATTACTGGCTCCACGAAGCAAACCCTGATTTTCCCGATACAAGGCGGTACTCAGATCATTGAGCTTAATTTTAAGCCGAAGGTTAGCTCTACTATAGAAAAAGACGGTTCGCCTAAGCCGCAGTATTATAACCCAACAAGCATCGCTTGGACGGTTGATGTGAATAAGGCACTGGAAAGCGTAAAAAATGCAGTTGTCACAGACACACTCCCTGCGGGATTATCACTGAATACGGTATCTATTGCTGTTTATGAGCTTGATGTGAAGGTCGATGGGACTGTGAGTCTTGGCAATATAGTGGACAGCAGCAAGTATGATGTGACAGGATCCACTTTGGGAGAGTTAAAGCTGAAATTTGCGGATAACCCGCTTACTAAGGCCTACCGGATTGGCTTTTCTACGGATATTACTGGTACTGGTGTAGATGCGAAAACCTTTTTGAATGAGGCAGTCTTAACAGGAGATAACGGATTTTCTAAAAAGGCTAGCACTACAGTTACAGTAGGACGTGGCAAACCACTATCGAAAGAGTCCACTAAATACGATGCAGCGAATCAGGTGATTTCCTGGGCTGTTAATTTCAATTACAATGAAAAAACAATTTTAGCGGCAAATGCTATTTTGAAGGATACATTCAATAACACCCAAGATCTGATTCTCAGCTCGGTTAAAGTTTATCCTGTAACGATCGACAGTAATGGCAACGGGGTTAAAAGCGCGGAAATCGCTTCAAGCGAATATACAATAACTCCAACAACTGCAACGGGATTAAATGGTTTTGATCTGAAATTTAACAATGATATTAATTCTGCCTACCGTATTGAATATCAGACAAAGGCAAATGGCAGAGTATTTGATGATGGCAAGATTACGAACAAGATTACTTATGATGGAAAAACAGAAACGGGTTACAGTGATATCAAGCAGCAAATTCTCCATAAAAATTATAGCAACGTTAATTATGCGACTAAGACCCTCGATTGGACTATCCAAATTAACGATGACAGCAAGACTATGGAAAATTTAGTGGTGACAGATACTTTTGGCAATGCCGGATTAAAGCTTGTCCCGGGTACATTAAAGGTTCAACCAACTAAAGGTGGAACTGCTACCGTCCATAGTGTTGTTTACAATGCGCATGATCCGGTTGCAGTAAACGATGGATTTGTGATTACTTTTAATGCGCCGATAAATGAGCCTTACACAATTACTTATACAACAAGCTTTAACTATGATTGGCTGGCTCCGGGCAAAACTCAATTCACTAATACAGGTGCACTCGATTGGAAAGAAACGGTTAATGGGGTGCAGGAGTCTAAGCACAAAGAAGCGACCGTAACCTTTAATCCAAGAGATGAGGTTAAAAACAATGGGAAGAAGAGTGGTTCCTACAATGCTGTAACTAAGGAAATCACTTGGAACATTGGGGCTAATTATAATCAGAAAACGTTAAGCCAAGCTCAACTGGTTGATACCATTTCAGCTGGCCAAGTTGTAAATATGGATTCTGTGAAAGTGAATAAATGGGAGTATGGAAAGGATGGAAATCCTTCTCCTCAAGCTAGTGTGAATTCCGCTGATTATAAAGTGGAGCTGGATGGCAGTGAGCTGAAGGTGACATTTAATAAAACGATTAATTATGCGTTCTACGTCACTTTCAAAACAACGTTCGCGGATCAAGCGATTGATTCAAATGAAATTAAAAATACAGCTACGTTATATGATGGTACGAAAGTAGAGTCCGCTAAACTGCAAGCTTCTGTTAATATCCCTCAGGGCGGGGAATATGTTAACAAAGAAGGTGCGCAGGATGGCAATAAAATACATTGGACGGTTTACATCAACCGTAACCAATCTTTTGTAAAAGAAGCGGTAATTACGGATATTCCAAGCGACAATCAAATCTTGCTGTTCAATACATTCCATGTCTACAAAACGAAAGTTGCAAGCAATGGGGATGTAACATCCACCAACCAAGAATTGGTGAGTGGTACAGATTATAAGCTGGAAATCACAACGGATAATGACGGAAAAGAAAGCTTTAAGCTTAGTTTCCTGAAGGATATTTCCGAAGCTTATATTTTAAAATATGATTCCCTGATCACAGCACAAAACAATGATAAGGTAACCAATCAGGTTAGTTTTGATGGTAAAAACATCAAGGTAGTTCCAGGTGTAAGCACCGAGGAAATTATCGTTAAGCTCTCTAGCGGCTCCGGTACAGGAAGCGGCGTAAGAGGACCGTTGACGATTACCAAAGTAGAAGACGGGAATACCAGCAAGGTGTTAAGTGGGGCCGTTTTTGATCTGTATCGCGTAGTTGATGCCGATAAGATCTGGATTAAGGAAGGCACGACGGATACAAACGGGATACTTGAATTTACCAAACTGACAGGTGGGAAATATGTATTAATTGAGAAAACAGCACCTGCTGGTTATGTTCTTGATCAAACACCACATGAAGTGACTATTTCTTCGACGACAGGGATAAGCCTTCAGGTTAAAAACAAAGTTCCGACACCAACAGCAACGCCTATACCGACCGTAACGCCAGCACCAACGGTAACACCAACGCCAGCGCCAACAGCAACACCAACGTCGACGCCGACAGCAACGCCAACGTCGACACCAACAGCAACACCAACGTCGACGCCAACAGCAACACCAACGTCGACGCCGACAGCAACACCAACGTCGACGCCAACAGCAACACCAACGTCGACACCAACAGCAACACCAACGTCGACGCCGACAGCAACACCAACGTCGACACCAACAGCAACACCAACGTCGACGCCGACAGCAACACCAACGTCGACGCCAGAGGAACCGACAGGTCCTATCTGGACACCATCACCGACTCCGGAAGTAGTCGTTACTTCTACGCCAACACCAACACCAGTTGTGGTGGCAACACCTTCACCAACACCGATGGTAACGCCAGTGTCGACAGCAACGCCAACGGTTACGCCAACAGCTACTCCAAGCCAGCCTGTGGCAACTAGTACGCCTGTTGTTCCGCAGGTAACTCCACCTGTGCAGAAAGAGATTACCAATGAAGATGTTCCTATTGAAGGTGAAATTCCACTTGGGGGAGTGCCAAGCCTGGGAGATGAGCCGGGACATGGTAAAGTAATTATTACTAAGGATGGCAAATGGGTCTACACACCTGATCCGGGCTATATTGGTAAAGATAAGTTCACCATTATTGTTACAGATGAGAATGGAAATGAAGAAGAAATCCTCATAGAGATTGATGTGGAGGAAGTACCAAAGGGTACAGTCACTAAGCCAGGAAATAACAGCAATAAACCGACTCAGCTTCCGAAAACGGGAGAAGACAGCGCATTTCCGATCTACTTGGTAGGTGGAAGTCTGGTACTACTAGGGTTTGTATTAACAAGACGATTCAAACGTAATAACTAGGAAGGTAATAATAAAGACACCCGGTTTTATCCGGGTGTCTTTATTATGTCTTGATAGGGTATTTAGCTCATCGCACTCTATGGTTAAACTGTTCCCATTGCTCGTACCAGTGCTCAACGCTGGCTGGAAGGCCAAGGTTAAGTTCCTTTTGGAACAAATCCTTGAGCAGCTTGTACTGCTCTTCCACAGCGGAACGTTCTCCAATACTGTCGTAGACCTTCATTAATCCTAAATGCCCTTGTTCAAAATAAGGCTGCAGCTGCACTACTCGTTGATAGACAGTAACGGCTTCGGCAATTCTGTTGCTTTCTATATAAAATTGGGCAATGCCCATTGCATGGTGCAGCCAAATGGTACGAAGGCGTTGCCGCTCACTTTCGGCCCATAAATAATCATAATCGTCAAAGTAATCTCCAGAATAAAGCTCGAATAAAACTTGATGCTCCGCACAATTAACTTCACTAATGGTTTCCAGAGCCAGAATCCCCTGTTCCCACTTATCTACATCGATCAACATTGATCCGGTTTCAAGGGTATAGCCTTCCCCCCCGCTAAGGTTGCTGATATGCAGGTCGACTTCATTCTGCTTTAAGCATTGCCGGACTTGATAAATTGTTGTATAGAGATGGGTAGAAGCCTTTTTCAGATTAAAGTCAGGCCACAGCAGTTCAATCAGCATGTCTTTACTTACAAAGCGGTTGCGATTATGGAGCAAAAAAGCAAATAACTCTTGGGCCTTAGAGGTTCTCCAACGCAGATTATTCAGAGATTGTCCACCTCGTTCAAAACGAAGCGATTGAAGACAACGAATGGTTACCTCTTCTGTTGCAATGATGAGTTTTGGGGCAAGTGACAATCTTTCTTCTAACCGTTGGACGGCCTTCAGTAGTCGGTCATTTCGCACAGGCTTCAAAATATAATCGAGCGCATTGATCTCAAAGGCTTCCACAGCATAATGGTTATACGCGGTAACAAAGATAATATTTGCGTTTGGACAGGTCTCTTGGAGCATCTCGGCAGCTTGAAGACCATTAATTTCAGGCATTTCAATATCAATAAAAATAACGTCAGGATGATAAGACGGAGCCTCTTGAATGGCCTGCGAGGGGTCCGTATAGGAAGCGGCTATATGTATGGATGGTATTTTTTTTAACATAAACTCTAATTTCACAAGGGCAAGCCGTTCATCGTCAACTAATATTGCCTGAATCATTATTAATCACCACTCAGATATAGTATTTTAGCCAAAAATACGTCGAATCCTTACTTGATATTTGGGTTCACAATAGTTTGTCTGTTAATCAGAAAGTTTTCGAATCGGATTTTTTTTGTCAGAAGGAATAATAAAACTCACAGAAGTTCCTTTCCCTTCGGAGCTTTTAATCTGCAGCCCTTTTCCGTAGACCCGCAACAGCCGTTTATGTGTATTTAAAAATCCGATTCCTCGTACATCATTAGACGGATTGCTGAGCAACTGCTGGAGTTGTTCGTTTTTCATGCCTTGGCCATTGTCTGATATCGTGATTTCAATATCGCCAGCTTGTTCCTTGATGGTTATGGACACCGTTCCTCCTTGGGAGCGACTCAAAATACCGTGCCGGACAGCATTTTCAACCAGTGGCTGTATAGTCAGAGGCGGCAGCTGAAAATGCAAGCTTTCCTCATAATCCCAATGAATGGTCATCCTATCTTCAAAGCGCTCCTTCTCTATGTAGAGGTAGGCATGAACAAGCTCAAGCTCTCGTTCAATCGGTATCATAGGCTCAGCATTCAGGAAATTGAAGCTTAAACGCAAATAAGAGCTGAAGGCATCCACAAGGTGACTCATTCTATTAATATCAAAAGAGGCCAGCGCGGATATTGAATTTAATGTGTTGAACAAGAAATGTGGTTGTATTTGCGCTTGAAGATAGGCAGCTTCCACACGAAGCCGTTCGTTTACGGACTGTTTTAGATCTGTTAAGGAGCGTACACGGGCCTTCAGCTCTATTGCATTCATAGGCTTCATTACATAGTCATTTGCACCTGAAATGAATCCGGTATAAATATCTTCTGGTTGGTTTCGTGCCGTCAGAAGCAAAATGGGAAGCTCAGCAATGGTGTAACGTTCACGAATTCTATGCGCCAGTTCATACCCGGACATTTGTGGCATCATTACATCTGTAATAATTAAATCCCACTGAGCGGTATCCAGCAATAGTAAAGCATCGTTTCCGCTGGTCACCGTAACGATTTCATAGTCCTTGATGGAAAGTACGTTGGTAAGTATTTTTAGATTAACCGGATCATCATCTACAGCCAGAAGCTTGGGTCTCCTGCCATGGGCTGATGAAACGATACCCGGCGCGGTTAATTTGGATAAAGTGATCATAGATGGCGTGTCCGAGAATTCAGTCATAGAGGGCAGTTCTGAATTCAATACCCGGCTGGTTGAATCGTATAACGGCATTGTGAATGTGAAGGTAGTACCTTCTCCAAGTGTAGAGACTACACTTATTTTCCCGCCGTGAAGTTCAACTAACTGCTTGCTGGTGCTTAATCCAAGCCCGATGCCACCGCTAACTTCGTTCATGCTGGAGTCGCCCTGTTCATAGGGCTGGAAAGCTCTGAGCAACGTCTCCTCGTTCATGCCAAGACCAGTATCCGTAATATGAATCTGCGCCGATTTTTTATGAATATCTGCATGGATTCTTATCGTGCCTACAGTCGTATATTTAACAGCATTTTGAAGCAGATTGAACAAGATCTGAATGAGTCTTTTTTCATCAGCCACAATAGAAGGGAATGAATCTGGTATTTCTGAGATTAAGGTTAAAGATTTCCCTTCTGTTAAGAATTTGAACATATCAAGCACACCCACTGCGAAGGATTGAATCTTAAGTTCTCTGAGCTGCAATTGTATATTGCTTTCACGGAGCTGGGATTGATCCAGCAGATCGTCTACCAGAAGGGACATACGTCTTCCAACGGTAATGAGCAGTTTTAAATTCTCAGCATTTTGATGCGTTACAGTGTCACGCTCGCTGTCCAGAACAGTTTCGGCAATGTTAATGATACTGTACAGCGGATTTTTTAATTCATGTGAGGTGTTAGCCAAAAAAACATCCTTTTGCGTAACACTTCTCTGCAGGCTGTGCGCCAGTTTTTCTGTCTCCTTAGTATTCCAGTGATATCGCTTAAATCCAAAAGTCGCAAAGCACAAAAAGGCGATAATTAGATCAAAAGGATAATAGGTAACGTTGACCCAGTTATAATTCTTGAACATTCCCCAAAGTGTGCTGTTAACGATGGCAAGCATGGATAACAACAGGAAAATAGAGCCTTCGTAATTTTTAACAATAGATCTCAGAAAAAGAATTACGACACCTAATGCTAAAACTAATAAATTTATGCCGAAAATCAGTGTGTGAAATTCATAATAGTGAACAACGGGTCCAAATAATATGAACAGGATGTCTACTATGGACAGGATGGTTAGGATACGAATACTTTTTATTTTTAAATCCGCGAACAAAAGATGTTTGCTTGTCTGCAGGATAAAAATAAATACAGCAATATAAGAGATAAAAAATAGTTTGAAATTCCATTGATAGTTCAAGGGAAGTACGTGCAATAAAAGCCTGTCATCATCTATAAGTACAGTAGTTATAGCGGATATTACCAGCAGAAAAAAATAGATCAACATCTTTTGCCGCAGCCCAATTATATATAAAATAACAGCATATACAGCGTGCAGCAGCAGTACAACACATAATAGCAACTGTAGGCTAATAGAGAGCAGTCTTTCCTGTGTTAAAGCTTTTTCGCTGCCAAATACAATCGTTTTAGAAATGCCTCCCGTTTGGGAAAAGGAATAGTTGGCTACATGGATCACAATTTCAAGTTCACTTTTATCGGTTGTAAAGGATACTGAATAAGGCAGTATGTATGGGATATAGTGCTCTTTACTCTCAGCAGGAGTGCCAGAGCTGCCCAGCTGTTCACCATTGATATACACTTCTGAAGAAGAGCGAGCTCCGGAAATGAGAAGACTATAAGATTGCTTCTTATTATTATCTGTAAGCACACGTAGTCGATAGGAGCCGTAGCCATAAGCCGATTTATCACTATCGCTATCGCTAAGTGCATCTTTCCAGTTCCCCGGGACTTGTATATATTTTGTAGGAGCAGAAGTTAGAGATTGTTCGTTGAATGAAGGAAGCAGCATACCCGGGTAGAACTCCCACTGCCCATTTAAAATAAGAAGTTTGTCCGGATTCAAATTTTGATCCCGTAAATCCAACACCCCATTGATCAATGGTGGTTGTGTGGTGTGTGGAGAAATCATTACCCATAGGATACGAAATCCAGTGAGTATAATAAGAAACAATGCGATAATTAAGAAGAGTTTTCTTTTAGTCATAGTAGTTAAACATTATTCGACAACAAACTATATATTCCTCTCTTCGGCCTATTTCAAAAAATTCAAAAAAATTTATGCATAGGTTGCAGGGGGGAAGGATTGTCTGGCGTCTAACGTTATGAAGGTGAAGGAGGGGAGAAAGCTGGAAGAGGCAGAATGGATTGCTGCTGTGCTGAACGGTCAACATCAAGCCTTTGGGCATTTGGTGACACGTTACCAAGGCATGGTATACAGAGTATGCGTCAAAATCACAGGGGAAGCCGAATCGGCCAAAGATATGGCCCAGGAGGTTTTTATAAAAGCATATAAAGCGCTCCCCTCTTTCAGAGGACAGTCCTCCTTCTCGACATGGCTGTATCGGATTGCCTACCGCACCTGTCTGGACTGGAAACGGGCCAACGATAGGGAGTGGAAGTACCGAAGTGCAGCTGATTACACAGAAAATGATTGGGTAACGTCTCAAACTCCGGAGCATGAGGTACTTGAGCAGGAAACATCAGCTGAATTAGGAGAGAATGTGAACAGTCTGGCGGAACCGTACCGGTCGGTCGTCCAGCTGTACTATTTTCAGCGGAATTCCTACCAAGAGATTGCAGAGCAAAAGGGAGTTTCCGTGAAAACAATCGAATCGCAGCTTTATCGAGCCAGACAGATGATGCGTAAACAAAGGGAGGAATGGCGATGAATTGTGCAATAGTGAAGGAATGGATGCCACATTATATAGACGGCCTACTGTCTCCAGAGATGGAGCTGAGTATCCGATTGCACATAGAGTCATGTCCTGATTGCGCAGAGTGGCTGGAGGAAGCCAAAGCAATGTCGGAGCTGTGGTCGGAAATGGATGCTGACAGAGAACAGCTGCAGGCGCAGATGGACTTCCCGGATCTCGCAGCAGATGTTATGACACATATTGAGCAGCTCGAAACAGGGCGCAGATCACGAGCGACTAAGGCGACAAATGTAAGACGTCGTTCTGCCCCAAAAACCTCATGGATTCATTATGGAGTGGCTGCTTGCCTCAGTTTGTTATTGTTGCAGTTTGGGGTATTTGAGAATTTGGCCTATGGCATTACCGAAATAAACGGCCATATGTCGAATTCAGTAACCCAGTGGTTTGGTGGCTTTGGGAGATAGAAATAAAATAATTGATCATTAATAGATGTTTAAATTGGCTAAAGTTTTGCTACCCAAATTTTAGGAGGATGTATTATGATTAAGAAGAGACGTTGGCTCACTTTTATGCTGGCTATGGTACCTGGAGTAGGTCATTTGTACTTAGGCTTTAAAAAGCAGGGTTTACAGTTTATGATCGGGGCGTCCTTATGTATAATGTTTATTCCGTCCGAGCCCTTGATCTTCCCGTTTGCCCTGGCGGCGCTGTGGTTTTATCAATTGTTTGATGCCCTGCAGAAGGCGGCTTGGATGAAAATAACTGCTGCTGAACACGAACGAATGATGTTTCATCCAGACAGCTTCGGAGCCCCTTGGACCATGGGGATGTCCTCTATGCCTGGATATCCGCATGAAGAGATCAATCCAGCTTGGGTGGGAATCGGCTGTGTTGTTGCTGGATTCCTCATGTTGGTAATCACAGCTTTCCCTACCCTTTGGGATATGCTGACTGAGATCAACATCGGCACGATCTTATTATCAGTGGGTCTGATTGCGTACGGACTGAAGATGTTAAGGAACAATACGAGAGCATAAGAAACGGGGATTTAACTATGGGGAGATGGAAAATAGGAAGTTTCACAGCAGCCTTGGGCTGCATTGCCCTTGGTGTCATTATCGTGATGGCTCAGTATGATATGATCAGCTATGAGGTGCTTGGTTTTTTATGGCCGGCGTTGTTGGTCTTATTCGGACTTGAGATGTTGATTAGACTTTTTATCAAATCCGATGTCAAAAGCCGTGTAAGCGGCTGGGCCATCCTGTTAATTATTGTGCTGATCGGAGCAAGTGGTGCTCAGACAGTAATGGCCGGAGGTTCACTCAGCAATCTGATCGGTAATACACATCTAACTCCGCTTAGTGGGAATGTGGAAGTGAAAGAGAATATTACGACGCTCAAAATTGTACTTCCAAGTGGAAAAGTAAAGGTTGAGGGTGTAGCTGGAAGCTCTTTGGATTATGAGGGAAGTTTACTGCTGCCTGGAAAATCGCAAAGTGATGCTGAAAGTGCACTAGAAAAGAAATGGAAGGTTAGTACTGAAGGAGATACACTGATTATGGAGCTTGATTCCGATCATAATTGGTTCTCTAACATTCAGTTTGGATTCAATACCAAAAGTCCTTATCTAAATGTAAGTGCACCCAATAACCTTGCTGTTGAGGTTGAGACAAGTGATGGCTCTATAGAAGCCTGGAATCTAAAGTCAGGTATAGAGGTTGAGACAAGTAATGGTGCATTAAATATTCATGATATAGTCGGCGAAGTGGATGCGCATACCAGCAATGGGTCACTATCCGTACAGAATATCCAAGGTGAAGTTGAACTCGTGAGCTCTAATGGAGCCATAGTATTGGATAACATTGATGGGACGTTGTCAGCCAAGAGCAGCAACGGCAAAATTACTATAAACTCAGCAGTGACCGGAAACTGGAAATGTACATCCAGTAATGGAAAGATTATAGTGGGCTTGCCGGCCGTGTCGGATGCGAAGATTATTGCAGATACAAGCAATGGCTCGCTGAAGGGGAATGTACCCTGGGATCGGGACGGCGATAGCTATGGTACCGCTGTGCTTGGTAAAGCCACTTATACTGTGGACTTAAGCACGAGTAATGGAAGTGTGACCGTGGACACAGCTGAATAAGAATGAATAAAAGGGAGCTGGGCTTCAGCGTATTGATTCTGCTGAGGCCTCAGCTCCTTTGTGATAGAACTTACCTACCAAGCATACGCTTTAGGGGCTTCACCGCCGGGTCCAGGGAATATTTCATCTAGTCGTTTAAGCACAGCTTCATCTAGCACAATCTCAAGACTGCGCAGCGCACTCTCAAATTGCTCCAGGGTGCGAGGGCCGATAATTGGAGCAGTTACAGCAGGATTAGCCAGTAACCAAGCAAGAGCGACATTATCCTGTGGTTCTCCCAGCTCCATACATAAGCTGGCAAAAGCCTCAAGCTGGCTCTTGTGCTGCTCTACACGATCTGCATTTCCGCCACTCCGGCTGCCCTCTATTTTTTTGAGTGCATTTCTTCCGAGCAGACCTCCATCGAGTGGGCTCCAAGGAATAATACCTAGCCCCAGATGGCGAGCGGCTGGCAAAACTTCAAGTTCAGGAAGCCGACAGGTCAGGCTGTATTTATGCTGCTCTGAGACTAGTCCAAGAAAACCACGAGCCTTTGCTTCTTGTTGAGCTATGGCGATATCCCAGCCTGCAAAGTTACTGGAACCGACATAACCAATCTTGCCTTGACTCACAGCCAGCTCGAAAGCCCCCCAGAGCTCTTCCCAGGACGTACTGCGGTCTATATGATGCATCTGGTACAATTCAATATGATCGGTCTGAAGACGCTGCAGGGACCCTTCAAGATGGCGGCGAATGATATATGAGGATAATCCTTCTTCATCATTAGGACCATCAAGGTTATCATTCATGGCTCCATAAACTTTGGTGGCTAGTACAACCTTTTCCCGCCGCCCGCCGCCTTGTTTAAACCAGCGTCCGATAATGGTTTCAGTCAGGCCAGAATTTTCGCCCCAGCCGTAAATGTTAGCGGTATCAAAAAAATTAACACCTGCATCCAGTGCAGCGTCCATGATGCGGAAGGCTTCTTTTTCATCCGTCTGCGGGCCAAAATTCATCGTTCCTAGACATAGGCGACTGACCTTCATGCCGGATTTGCCAAGCTTTGCATATTGCACTTCGCATTCACTCCTTTGATAGATGACTTCATATTAATTGTAAACATCTTCAGAACTAAGAGCAAATATGCTCAGCATTGACGGTAGTGGTCTGATCCTCTCTATTTATAGGCTATACCTATCAGCTCAATAGAATCTATATCTTTGTCCTTTACGACTGGGTATGATACAACAATATAAAGAAGAACTATGTCTGTTAGAGCAGAAAACTTGAGGAGTGACTGAGATGAGTGAAGTTAAAAAAATCGCCGTAATCGCAGGGGACGGTATTGGACCAGAAGTTGTAGCAGAAGCGGAAAAAGTATTGAAAGTAACAGAAGAAGTATTCGGTTATGCTTTTGAAACAGAGCATGCATTATTTGGCGGTATTGCTATAGACGAGAAGGGCACTCCGCTGCCGGAAGATACCCTTGAAATCTGTCGTAGCGCAGATGCTGTGTTATTGGGTGCTGTTGGTGGACCAAAATGGGATAATAATCCAAAGGAGCTTCGTCCCGAAACCGGACTACTTGGAATTCGCAAAGCACTGGGGTTGTTCTCCAACCTGCGTCCAGCTGTCGTATTTGACTGTCTTAAGGATGCTTCGACTTTGAAGCCTGAAGTCCTGGAAGGCACAGATCTTATGGTAGTTCGCGAACTGACTGGCGGGATTTACTTCGGAGATAAATTGCGCCGTCAAGGAGAACATGGTGAAGAAGCTGTGGACACCTGTGTGTATAACGTAATGGAAGTAGAACGAATTGTCCGCCAAGCTTTTGAGATTGCCGGCAAGCGCCGTAATAAACTGGCGAGTGTTGATAAAGCGAATGTACTTGAAACTTCACGTTTGTGGCGTGAGGTTGTGAATAAGATCGCTCCAGAATATCCGGAGGTAGAGGTAGAGCATGTACTGGTTGATAACTGCGCAATGCAGCTGCTGCGCCGTCCATCTAGCTTTGACGTTATCGTTACTGAGAACATGTTTGGTGATATCTTGAGCGACGAGGCTGCTATGCTGACAGGTTCTATCGGTATGCTTGCTTCAGCTTCGATGGGTGACGGCAACTATGGTCTCTACGAGCCCGTTCACGGCTCTGCTCCTGATATTGCCGGACAAGGGCTTGCGAACCCGATCGCAACAATCTTGTCGCTGGCCCTGATGTTCCGCTTAACCTTTGGTTATGAGGATGCTGCTGCTGCAATCGAAGCGGCAGTTGCTGCAGTATTGGATGCAGGACACCGTACAAGTGATATCGCCGTGGATAAGAGCAAAGCGATCAGTACAACTGAAATGGGCGACCTGATTGTTGCAGCAATCCGCAAAGCCTAATCTTCTATTTATAATAATTATAAATAAATAATTGATCTAATCTTGACTTTGATTTTGTGCGATGATACCATTTGTTAAGTAGACAAGATATTATCTATTTCAGCATTTTTCAGTATATTGAGAGATACAAATGGTATTTTTTCTTACATAATCAGAGGGAGGATTCTAGCAATGGCGGAACGTTTAGTAGGTAGACCGGCTCCCGATTTTACTATGGAAACCGTATCAGGTGATGGTAAGGATTTTGGTAAAGTAAGCTTGTCTGATTATCGTGGCAAATGGCTTGTATTCTTCTTCTATCCGCTTGATTTCACATTTGTATGTCCAACTGAAATCACAGCTCTCAGTGACGCAGCAGCACAGTTTGAAGCACTTGATACAGCGATTCTCGGCGCAAGCATCGATTCGATCCACAGCCACAAAGCTTGGATTAATACCCCTAAGGATTCCAACGGCCTTGGTCGTTTGAATTTCCCGCTTGCAGCTGATATTACGAAACAAGTCTCTAAAGACTATGGCATTTTGATTGAAGAAGAAGGTATCGCATTGCGTGGCTTGTTCATTATCGATCCTGAAGGCGAATTGAAATATCAAGTCGTTAACCACAATGATGTAGGCCGCAGTGTGGAAGAAACTCTTCGTGTTCTGCAAGCCTTGCAATCTGGTGGTTTATGCCCAATGAACTGGAAGCCGGGCGATAAGAATCTGTAAATTTTAGACCGTTATCATAGTGATCTTTGATATTCTGATTTCTACCTCCTTGCAGAAAATTTTCTGTAAGGGGGTTTTTTGCACCAAAAGATCTTGTATATCTAAATAGATTTGAAAATAGGCGCGAAAAGTTATATTATGTCCTCGAGTGGAGGAATCTCCATTGGGGTAATGTAATACAATAATAAACAATCAAAGGGTTATCTCTAAGGAGGGCGAACAAATATGAGCTTTTGCTGTGGAGCGAGTATGGTAGGAACAAAGGGGACCCTAAAACATTATCGCACGCAAGTCCATAATGTTCCCCTGCTTTTTTGTCCGGTATGTCATCGTGTGGAGGTTCACTACAAGGTCGAGAATGAATATGAGATCTTAGCGGAATATGCACATGGAGATGGTGTTACCGACGTGGACTTTCAGGACTATGTCATGGAAGACGAAACTGCAATTTTCGAGAACGTCATTAACGTCGAGAGTGAAGATCCTCTAGCCGTTGTACGCAATCAAATCGATATGGCGCTTGATCTGCTAGCTGTAGCCAAACAGATTGAGGATACCAAGTGGGAACGGGAATTGAAAAAAAGGTTAGCTGTGATGAGTCAGCGCCGTCTACGCCTGCAACAAAAGGCATAAGTTTATTACTAATTTTTTGGGCATGCCCCATTTTTCCATGTAAGCCTCCGCAATCGCGGGGGCTTTTTAGCTTTTTATAATCCTTTTTAGTTTTTCGTGATCCTTTTTAGATTTTTTTAAATCATTTAGGCGAATAAATAGCGATAAATATAATTTGATGTGATGTTTCATATGTCTTTGGAATCATTTTATGAATTTTTTTACCATTCGACAGTTTCTCCGATTGCGTTGTCTAGTTCTCTTGGATATGATTGGAATATAATTGAACCGGTTGGAAAAAGTGCAACGATTACCGAATGTTCTGGCGGCTTCGTCATACACTCAAATACATAGTAATTTGATGTCGCTTAAGCGTCTTCGTCAAATGCAGTAAAAGGGGGAACTTCGTATCGTGATTAGCCAATATCAAGAAAGTCTTCTATTACCGGGAAGAACCTATCAAACTGGACCTGTGGATACTACATACGAGGATGTTCTAGAGAATATTGACAGCGGAATCATGCTTTTTGATGAAGAGGGAGTTATAAGTTTTGTAAATAAGCAAATGTACGGGATGCTTGAACTTACCCGTCACTCTCTTGTGGGCTGCACATTTTCCCATCTACTGTCTAATGTTCGACTGAGCCGTTCCAAGAAAAAACAAGTAATGCAGAGCTACAGAGAGATGGTATACAAAGGAAAATCAAATTATGAGTTTCTAGACGAGTATGGCCGTTACTGGAAGGTTACTTTATGCTGCGGAGAGCAAATGAAAGGATGTTATTTGTTCACTGTCAAGGAAATCTCGGATTATAAGTTAATCGAACAAACGGCTTACCAGAACGATAGCTTGGCTATGCTAGGCAAATTATCCGCATCTATTGCCCATGAAATCCGGAATCCTTTGACCGCGATCCGGGGATTTATTCAACTGCTTCATCCATACTTGCACCAACTGGGGAAAGAGGAATATGCCAAGATTATATTGGCCGAGATCGATCGTGCGAACGATATAATCCATGAATTTCTGTCCTCCTCTAAGCCGTCAGTTCCGCAGGTGGGGATGATACCCGTGTCGGCATTGCTCAAGGAGGTTGTTCTCCTTACAGAGAGCGAAGCTTTAATGAAAGGCTGCCAGATCAATCTTCATCCTCTTCAAGAGGACATGGTGATTTCTGGCGATGTCAAACAGATGAAGCAAGTCGTGCTTAATATGATTAGAAATGCAATGGAGGCTGTAGCGGATCGAGAAGATGATTCCATGGGGAAAATCGAGGTTGGTGCCCGCAGAGAAGGCTCTGAGGTCCGTATGTTCATATCTGACAACGGTAAAGGAATGGATATTCGTACACTGGACAGGTTATTTAATCCTTTCTTTACTACCAAAGAGAATGGTACAGGATTGGGTCTTTCCGTAAGTGACCGCATCATCAAAAATCATGGCGGATGCATTTCTGTTAGCAGCAGAGTTAACGAGGGTACTCATTTTGTGATCTCTTTGCCATTAATCCATTAGAATAAGTAATAAGAGGCTGATCCCTGCGGATAATACAGATGCGGAGATCAGCCTTTGTTATGTTACAATGGGTGTTGGTTTTGGGAAACAAATGGAGGTAATCACAATGAATATAGAATACAACAGTGGTGTTGCCAACAATGTGCAGGGTGATGCCCTTATCCTTATTATTTCTGAGTCTGAGGTCGAGAATGGAGGCTTTTCCGAAGGATGGGATGACAGAATTCGCCTATTGGGAAAGACGGGTTTATTTAAAGGCAAGCTTAATCAGACTTATGTACTACCTGCTGAGAATTCATCTGGTTGTCCTGTTGTTATTTTGGTTGGCAGGGGGGACCAACTTCTCACGACTGAGGATCTAAGGCAAATGGGGGCTCAGACAGCCCGTGCAGCGCTTCGTTTGAAGGCGCTCAAGCTGGTATTTGAAGTGCCGGACAAATTACAGGAGCTTACCGTAGAGAAGGATGTGACTTCTATTGCTTATGCGCTGACGGAGGGGCTAATGCTAGGTTCCTATCGTCGGGCTACCTATAAGCAGGTGCAGTCTTTTTATACAGGCCCAACAGCAGTTGTTTTCACTATAAAAGAGAAATTAGAGGGTAATGCCGGACGGGATTGGACTCAAGGCATTCAGAAGGGGCTAGCTTTCGGTGAGGCCACGAATTTGGCGCGGAGCTTGACCAACATGCCTGGTAATCTATTGACCCCCTCAGACCTTGCTGTGGCCGCTATAGAGGTTGCTGAGCGATATGGCTTTCCTTCTGAGGTGCTGGATGAACGGGAAATTGAGCAAAAAGGAATGGGCGGATTGCTCGCAGTCGGAAAAGGAAGTGTAAACCCTCCACGAATGATCGTCATCCGTTATCAGGGGACAGGGAATTGGGATAACGTAGTGGGGCTTGTAGGGAAGGGAGTTACCTTTGACACCGGCGGGATCTCCTTAAAAAGGGCACCAGGTATGGAAGAGCTGATTAGTGATATGGGCGGGGCAGCGGCTGTACTCGGAGTAATGGAGGCGCTTGGCCGCTTACGTCCACGAATTAATGTCGTTATGGTTATTCCATCTGCGGAGAATATGCCATCGGCCAATGCTTTTAAGCCTGGAGATGTTATTACCTCCATGAGCGGACGAACGATAGAAGTGTTGAATACCGACGCTGAAGGCAGAATTGTACTGGGAGATGCGCTGACTTATGCTCGGGAATGGGGAGCGAAACGTATTATCGATGTAGCTACACTGACAGGCGCTGTGTTGTCCACTTTGGGAGATATAGCAACAGGTGCTGTAACTAATGATGAAGCGTTTCTGGAGCGATTTCTGGCCGCTTCAAGCTATTCAGGGGAAAAGGTATGGCAGCTTCCGGCATACCCGGAATTTCGTGAGATGCTAAAGAGCGAGGTTGCCGATATCCGTAACACTGCTGGAAGATATGGTGGAGCCACTACAGGCGGATTATTTGTAGGTGAGTTTGCTGAGGGCTTGCCATGGATTCATCTAGATATTGCTGGCACTGCATATGTATCTAAAGAACGTGGAGTTAATCCTAAGGGAGCAACAGGTGTCATGGTTCGTTCTATCATTCAGTGGCTGCTGAGCGAAAGCGAGATCTAAACATCCGGGGAGCTGTCCGTTCTAAACAACAAGGGGTGTTCCCTAAACCAGAGTCTGGTTTAGGGAACACCCCTTTATTGAAATCCAAGAGCAGAAGCTTAAACAGTACCACTGGATTTTTTGGCCTTCGATTGGGAAGTGTAAGATTGAATGCCGTTCATAATTTTATCGCGAGTTCCCTTATTCTTCAGTAAATATGCTGCTCCCAATGCGACCGTTGTAAATAATGTCTTTTTGGTATTCATAGGAATTACCTCCTTGGTATTGTCTGTAGTTGCTTATAACAAACATACCCGTTAGTTAAGGAGGCTAAACGATAAATCACTATTTATTGCCCATTTTACAAGCCTACTTCTTGTTGTTAACCGGTGTTGAACAACAAGAAAGCGGGGAATCCATCGATGCTGCCGAGCAGCTTTTTCCTTTATCACAGCCTGCACAAGCGCCCTGCTTTCCCTTTTGCACATGTCGATAGATGGTCCAGCCAGAATAACCGAAAATTAAGGCGACAATCACAACATTTATCATAATGGTACCCCACTTTCATCATGAGAATCTTATAATTTACAAGTCTACGACCATCCTAATAACCGTCCGCCTTGAAAAATAATTAAAGATACGATATACGCCAGAACGAGAGAATACCCCATGGAGAAGAAGGTCCATTTCCAAGACGCTGTTTCTTTTTTGATTACCCCTACAGTAGCCAAACAAGGAATATATAGCAGGATAAAAGCCATAAAGCTGATCGAACTCAATGGTGTGAAGACTTGAGAAATTTGATTTTCTAAACCAGCAGCATCTGGTGCATGATAGATGATATTCATGGTAGAGACTACGACCTCTTTTGCCAAAAATCCCGGAACCAATGTAGAGCCAGCCTGCCATGTTCCGAAACCAAGCGGTGCCAGTAGCGGGGCGATCATACCTCCAAACTTAGCCAGGAAGCTGTGATCCATGTCCACATCAAACCCGCCAGGACCGGCATAAGACATAAACCAAATAATTGCTGAGCCTGCAAGAATAATAGTTCCAGCTTTTCGCAGGAAACCCTTGCCCTTTTCCCAAGTGCTGCGCGATAAGGTCTTGATCTGCGGCATACGATAAGGTGGAAGCTCGATCATGAAAACTGAGGATTCATTTTTGAATAAATATTTAGAGAATACCTTACAAAGAATCAGAGCAAACACAATACCCATCACATACATGGACAGAACTGATACGGCCTCTTGCGCCGGAAAAAACACAGCTGCGAATAAAGCGTAAACAGGCAGTCTCGCAGAACAGGACATCAGCGGCATTAGCAAGGTGGTCAGCATGCGGTCTTTGGGCTGTTCGATGCTGCGCGCCGCCATTATGGCAGGTACATTACAGCCGAAGCCAATGATGAATGGAATAAATGCTTTTCCGTTTAGTCCCATACGTTCCATGGTGCTGTCCATTAATAAGCAAACCCGAGCCATGTATCCTGAATCCTCCAAGAAGGAAATGATCAGGAAGAGAATGAAGATTTGCGGGACAAAGACGAGGACGCCCCCTACACCGCTAATTAATCCATCGACAATCAGGGCATGCGTGAAGCTGGATGCTCCAAGCGTCTGAAGCAGGGAATTGGCTCCATCACTAATCGGTCCGGAGATCAGGCCATCGAGGAGATCTGATAGAGGTCCGCCGACCCAGTCAAATGTGGTCTTAAAGAGAGCATACATAAAGAAGATAAATAAGGGCAGTCCTAGAAAACGATGCGTCAATATGGAATCTAATCTTTCTGTTAAGTTATGAGGTTTCTGCGTTGTTGTATCAAGTACAACCTCACAAATGGAGTGGATATAATCCATCCGCTGTGAGCGAATCCATTGGGGGAGCGTCAGGGCCAGCTTTTTGATCTGTAGCTCACTCTGACAGGATTCACAGATGTTTAGCAGGCGAGTGGTGTCCATACGTGTCTTCAGAAAATGAAGAATAACCGGATTCTGCTCCATAAGCTGTAGAGCAATCCAGCGGTGATTTGGTAAGTCCTTGATAGGAAGTAATTCCTTTTCTATAGAAGATATTGCATGCTCTACAATCTCACCGTAGTTCAACTTGAACTTTACAGCGGGAATCGCAGAGGATTTCTCTAAAATACTGAGGACTTGTGCGCAGCCTTTTCCCGTTCTTGCAACAAGCGGGAGGACAGTTATACCCAGTCGTGATTGTAAGACTTCATGATTGATGCGAATTCCACGTGCATTAGCGACGTCAATCATATTCAGTCCGAGTAAGGTAGGTTTGCCATACTCAAGTAATTGAAGCGTGAGCAGCAGATTTCGTTCCAGCTGTGAAGCATCCACGATATTAATTAAGGCTTCTGGAGATTCTTCTATTAGATACTGGGCAGCAACCCCCTCATCGCGTGAGAGTGGGTGCAAGGAATAGATACCTGGCAAATCAATGAGCTTGCCAGCGCCGTTCTTCAGGCTGCCGATCTTCTTTTCTACCGTTACCCCTGACCAGTTACCAACATATTCGTATGAGGAGGTTAACGTATTGAAAAGAGAGGTTTTACCTGTATTGGGGTTACCTACAAGAGCTATTGAACTCAAGACACGTTCACCTCAATCAATGAAGCTTCCTTCCGGCGGATGGCGAACAGTTGTCCATTGCACTCTAAGGTAATAGGTCCTAAAAAAGGTCCTTTTCCTTTCAGGCGAATGCTCACACCCTCGGACACTCCAAGATCAGCCAGACGACGGCGTAGGATAGGATTGATTCCTTCTATTTTATGAATATATCCGGTCGAACCCGGTTGTAGTCGCAGCAATGAGCAAGAGGTAGAAGCCATTTTTATCCCTCCAAAAGAGACTGATAATCAATCTCAATGATTTTCTTGTAATGTAGCATTTTTAGGGCTTATTTACTGTGATCATTGTCGCTGACACGATGTGGTAATAGCATTAAGGAGAAGAAGATGAAATTCCTTTACATTTTATTCTTCATTAAAGTATGATTATACGATATAAATTGCATAGTAAAGCTATATTCGCGGTTATAATGATTGCAATAGTTGAAGGGAGATAATTATGAAGACTAATCAATGTAAGATTGTTGACTGCACCATCCGAGATGGGGGCCTAGTGAACAACTGGGATTTTAGTGTGGAATTTGTACAAAACTTATATGCCGGCTTGAATGAAGCTGGTGTTGATTATATGGAAATCGGTTATAAAAATTCACCAAAATTGCTCAAAGGAGCAGAGGGTGCCGGACCATGGCGTTTTCTGGACGATGATTTCCTGCGTAAAGTGATTCCGCAAAAAGGTCACACCAAGCTATCTGCTTTGGTTGATATCGGCCGCGTGGATGAGAATGATATTTTGCCCCGCAGCGAAAGTATGCTGGATTTGATTCGTGTGGCATGCTACAGCAAAGATGTAGAGAAAGCCCTCCAATTGGTACAAACTTTCCATGATCTAGGCTATGAGACAACGATCAACATTATGGCTTTGTCTAATGTTATGGAGAATGAATTGTTGGAAGCTTTTGAAATGATCCGTGAGAGCGTTGTTGATGTGGTATATATTGTAGATTCATACGGCAGCTTGGATCACAATGACATGAATTATCTGGTTGAGAAGTTCAAGACACATCTGCCAAACAAACGTCTAGGCGTACATACTCACAATAATCTTCAGTTGGCGTTCTCCAACACGTTGATTGCTGCTGAGAATGGTGTAGAGTTACTGGATGCTTCTTGTTATGGGATGGGACGAGCTGCAGGAAATTGCCCTACAGAGCTGTTAGTAACTCATTTGAAGAATACACGTTACTCCTTGCGCCCTGTGCTTGATATTATTGAACGCCTGATGATTCCTTTGCGTGAGAAAGAGGAGTGGGGCTATATCATTCCTTATATGATCACAGGTACACTTGATGAGCATCCACGTTCAGCAATGGCACTTCGTGCATCTGCAGACAAGGATAAATCCGTTGATTTTTTTGATAAGCTTACAACACCAGAAGTAACCTTTGGTGACAAATAAACCTGAGTTTCTTAGAAGCACTGAACCCTTTCGTAGGGGGAAGTGCTTTTTTGGTTGCCTGCTAGCAGAAAATGGTTTATATTTATGCAAGATTTATGAATATATAACTTATAAACGCGCCTTCCATTTGAATGCCCATAAAAGAAATGTAACTTAAAAGTCCTATCCCGCCGATATTTATACATAGGACATAACTATACTTGAATGTTAATTAATAGATATTATTTTCAGACGCGAGGGACTTATGAGACAAGAAGAGAAAAAGACAATTCAAGCAGCTGCTGTAGGCGCCTTGCTGTTCCTTTTAATTCAAATTTTCCATACATCGCTTAACCGATTGGACGATTGGGATATTATTTCTTCTCTCTATCTCATTGTCGGCTGCTGTAATGTTGCTTTTGGATTTGCGATATTTGCACAGGGCTGGTTATTCTTCTCTAGCAGATTATCTAAAGGAAGATTATATGCTGCTGCTCTTTTTGGTGGAATATGTATTATTGATTTCTTGCATACACTGGGTTTTGTGGGCATCCCGTTGATTTCATCATTCATAACTTTTGAAGAATCGTTGTGGCTGCGAACCCTCTCACGACTAATCAGCGGTTTAGGAATGTTGTTTATTTTTAGCAGGGAAGATAAGCCCGTGTCTGTCTCTGAAAAAAGAAAATTGTTTAGAATAGCCTTCATGCTGATTGTGCTTTCCATTGTTTTGTTTATTCTC
This sequence comes from Paenibacillus sp. FSL R7-0163, assembly GCF_037969975.1. Classification (NCBI taxonomy): domain Bacteria; kingdom Bacillati; phylum Bacillota; class Bacilli; order Caryophanales; family Paenibacillaceae; genus Paenibacillus; species Paenibacillus sp. FSL R7-0163. The sequence continues at coordinate 4,730,614 of NZ_CP150224.1, read as the reverse complement.
AGCCACTCGGCGTTGCCTCAGTTATTAACTAAGCCTTGGATGAATCCTTTGAAGCAGATTGCTGATTTAGCAGTTCTTTTTGTTTACTTGGCAGGTGTTGCAGTTATTGTATTTCCTGAAAAAAGTGAAAAGTCAGCCTCACTGCTTATTATTATTCGAGCACTTATCTTTTTCTCTTTGGGCCAAGCCTTTTTTATGAGTCCATTCAGTAGTGGCAATATAGATGATCTTTTTGGAATGGTGTGTAGCGGAGTTGCTTACTACTTGCTGCTTACCGGAGTATATCGTCTGACGATTGAAGAACCCTTTTACGAAAAGCAGTTGGCTGAGGAGCGGATCAATTATTTAGCCTATCATGATGATTTAACGGGACTTCCCAATAGACGTCGTCTGACGCAGCGTGTAGAAGAGATGATTATTGCTGGAGAGAAGAAAACGAGCGATAAATTCTCAGCGTTAGCTATTATGAATATTAATCATTTCAAGAATATAAATGACTCCCTGGGCCATTTTGCCGGAGACCATTTACTGAAGCTGGTGTCTGAGCGCCTTGTGAATGAGGCTAAATCTACTGAAGAGCTTTATAGTATGGGGGCGGATGAGTTCGCTTTTCTTATGATGGAGAGAGCAAGTCTTGGAGAATGTTTGGTTCGAGCTACGGAGCTGCATCGATTGTTTGAGGTACCTATTGCCTTAGAGTCGGGGGAGTACCATATTTCGCTTAGTATGGGGTTAAGTATTTATCCCGGTGACGGTGAAACTGCGGAACATCTAATTCAGAATGCTGATACGGCGGTACATAATGCCAAGGAACAGGGAGTGGAGATTCGCCGGTATATTCCAGCTATGCAGATGAAAGCAAAGGAACGTCTAAAGCTGGAAAATGACCTCCGCAGAGCGCTTGAACGCAATGAATTCTTTCTGGTGTATCAGCCAAAGGTTTTGCTGGAGACGGAAGAGATCGTAGGAATGGAAGCTCTGCTCCGCTGGAATCATCCGAAACGTGGTCTGGTCTCTCCTGCGGAATTTATCCCGTTAGCTGAAGAGAGTGGACTCATTGTTCCGATTGGGGAATGGGTACTCAAAACAGCTTGTCTGCAGAATAAAAAATGGCAGCTGGCCGGCTATGTGCCGATTTGCGTCTCCATCAACCTATCTATGCGGCAATTCCTTCAGCCCAATCTAGCAGGGAGGATTCATACCATCTTAACCGACATTGGATTAGATCCGTGTTATGTCGACCTTGAGATTACTGAGAGTATGACCTTGGATAAAGAAACAGCCTTTGATCAGCTGAAACGTCTGAAAGAGCTTGGTGTCTTCATCAGTATTGATGATTTTGGTACAGGCTACAGCTCCCTGCATTATCTAAAGAACATGCCGATCGACAGATTGAAAATCGACAGGTCGTTCGTATCAGAGGTTATGGAGGACAGCAACAATGCTGCTATAGTCTCTACAATCACTTCTATGGCGCATCATTTGAAGCTGAAGGTTACGGCTGAGGGTGTGGAGAACAAGGAGCAGCTGCAATTTCTGCGGGAGCAGCATTGTCATGAAGCTCAAGGATTTCTGTTCAGCAAACCTATTCAACCAGCAGAGTTTGAGGCGATATTTTTAAAAAAGGCACCCCTCGGCGCTTCCCTGTAAACTAAAAAAATGTTGATTTTTACTTGTAGAGATGATACAATAACTCTTGTATTCACTTTCTAGTGCGGGTGTAGTTCAATGGTAGAACTTCAGCCTTCCAAGCTGATAGCGTGGGTTCGATTCCCATCACCCGCTCCATAATTCAAACTTCCAAATCCTTGCGATGCAAGGGTTTTTTTATATCCCATCAGCCTATATTGGTTGGTGGGATTTTTTTTGTTTATACTATTTGCCTAATGGAAAAACTTTAATATAGCGTACTTTTAAGAAAAGGTTGTGAAAATTTTGAATGGTGCAAAGATTGCGTTCCTATCTGTACTTAGCAATACATTTATCGTTTCTTTAAAGCTTATAGTCGGAGTACTTACAGGTTCAGTAGCAATTATCTCGGAAGCGATCCACTCCTCCTTAGATTTAGTTGCTTCGTTGATTGCTTTTTTCTCGGTCCGATGGTCAAGTCGTTCTGCGGATAAAACTCATCCTTATGGTCATGGCAAAGTGGAGAATATCTCAGGGACGATTGAAACGTTGCTTATTTTTGTAGCTGGATTCTGGATTATAGATGAGTGTGTTCATAAAATAATGAATCCAACCGCGATCGAACTTCCCTTTTTGGGCATTATTGTGATGGTGGTCGGAGCGGGGATCAATTATATGGTTTCACGCAAGGTTAAAAAGAAGGCAGACGAACTTCACTCTGTGGCTATGAAATCGAATGCTCTGCATTTGCTTACGGATGTTTTCACCTCTTTGGGTGTTGCATTCAGTTTATTATTGGTTACCCTCACTGGATGGACGATACTCGACCCTGTCATTGGGATTGTGTTGGCTCTGTATATTATGGGTGAAGCCTATAAGCTTCTAAAGGAGTCATTTCCTCCGCTGTTGGATGCACGATTAACTGAGGCAGAAGAAAATGAAATATTACATGTCATAAAGTTATTTCAAGGGCGATATATTGAATTTCATGATTTTCGTACCCGCCGATCTGGTCCAGAAGAGTATGTCGACTTTCACCTTGTGATTCCTTCTAAAATGAGTGTTGCTACTGCGCATCAATTATGCGACGAAATTGAACTAGCCATTCAAGGCATATTTGAACGTGCCCAGGTGTTGATTCACATTGAACCCGAACATGAACAGTTGGCTAACAAACCTATATTACATGAAGGCTAATATTTGTGATAGCAATGGTATGGTGGTTTTATAAATGGACTAAGCAATGATGCTCTTTTGTTTGGCCGCATACTAAAAAGCCAGGCTCCCAACTTAGGGAACCTGGCTTTATTTGTTTGTAGCTTGTGTAGCTTAAACAGTCTTTAGGAACTCAACAATGGTGAGTAATCCCTTGTCGAAGTTCTCTAGGTTGAAATGCTCATCCGGTGCATGCAGGTTCTCATCATCGAGACCAAAGCCCATCAGAACGACAGGTGCTTCCAGCACACGGGAGAAGCTCTCCATGATCGGAATGGAGCCGCCGTCTTTGGTGAAGAGGGCACGGGTTCCATATACTTTGCCATATGCGTCTGCTGCAGTTTGCAGAATAGGATTCGACGGATCGATGTTAAAGGCACGTGCCTTCTCCATTTGCTTAACATGCACTTTCGCTCCGGTCTGAATATTAGCCTTCAGATGTGCTTCAACGGCATCGAGGATATGCTGTGGATCCTGATCGCCAACTAAGCGGCAGGTAATCTTCGCATGTGCTTCTTTAGGGATAACCGTCTTACTGCCTTCCCCTTGGAAACCGCCGTATACGCCGTTAAGCTCAAGCGTAGGACGAGCGCCAATCCGTTCTACAAAGGAATAACCTTCTTCGCCGTATAACGATTCCAATCCAAGACCTTCGCGGATTTTATCTTCATTCACACCTTGCTTCACGAATTCTTCCCGCAGCATTGGGGAAAGTTCAGGAACGCCATCATAGAATCCGTCTACAGATACGCGTCCTTTGTCGTCATGAAGCGAGCTTAGCAAAGATACTAGGGCATGCAATGCATTCGGAACGCCACCGCCGTAAGAACCAGAGTGCAGGTCTGTCAAAGCGGTAGTTACATCAACTTCAAGGGAAGCTAGACCACGTAGCCCAGTGCAGATGGCAGGACGACCGCGTTCCAATAGGGATGTATCGGAGACTAACACCGCATCCGCAGCGAGCTTTTCTTTATTGGCTTCAAGGAACGGAGGCAGATTCACACTGCCGATTTCTTCTTCACCTTCGATGCAAAGCTTGAGATTCACAGGAAGAGTACCTTCTTGTTTCAGGATCGCCTCAATGGCTTTGAGGTGAACGAATACTTGTCCTTTGTCATCTGTTGCTCCGCGTGCATAAAGCTTGCCATCACGAATCTCTGGTTCAAATGGAGGTGAGGTCCATAGGTTTAATGGATCTACTGGTTGTACATCGTAGTGACCATACACGAGAATAGTTGGTTTGCCTGGAGCATGAAGATAATCGGCATATATAACGGGATGTCCCGCTGTCGGATGCAACTCAATGTTCTCAAGTCCGGCTTTTTTCAGGGTGTCTGTCAGCCAATGGGCTGCCTTCAGTACATCGTCCTTATGTTCAGATAAGGCAGAAATACTTGGAATTCTGAGCCATTGTTTTAGTTCTTCGAGATGTTCATCCCGGTGGGTTGAAAAATACGTTTCGTATGACATAGTGAGTATGTACCTCCTTAAGTTTTGCTGCGCAAAACCGGCTTTGTAAGCGCCTGGGCATAAGCTTATTGGCCATGCGTGACCGTCTTGTTTAGCATTCTATAGGAACCATTATACTGGAGAACTCACTATGGATCAAAAGCGATGGGGCAAACCTCTCACCAGATGATTGTAGCCGGTGTCACACCTTGGGGAAAAGTATCCTCAGCTTTGCTTTTGTTCATATACATCTCATACCAAACATTAGCGATGAGTTCTGGATCTGTAGCGGTGCCGGGTTTAATGAATACACCAAGTGCTAAATGACCTACATAGATTCCTTGTGGAGCCAAATCTGCATGCAGGTTAAGTGCGTAGTTTCTTAATCCGCTAAGCGCAATGCCTACATTACCCATCATCTGCATGGGATAGATGGAGGACAATCCGGTTGTGAACAGCAGTGCGCCGCTGCGTTTCTCCAGCATCTCAGGCAAGACCTGTGCTACGCTGCGGATAGCGGCTACAACCAGTGCCTGAAAGGCATCCTGTGCATTTTCTTCTGTTACTTGTGAAGCAGGAGTAGGAGGGTAATTTCCACTTGTCGGGCTGAACTCGAGCACATCGATAAAGCCGTATTTTTTCTTGATATTATCGAAGGCTGTGGCTACTTGTTCTTTATTGTATACGTCGGCAGGAAAAGCAGCAGCCTCGATATTCAGTGCTTGCAGTTCCTGAACAAGGGTGTTCAGCTTCTCTTCATTTCGAGAGATTAATGCCACTTGAAATCCGTTGGCTCCGAATTTTTTGGCGATTGAGAGTCCTAAGCCGGGTCCAGCACCTATGATGGCAATGGTCTTTTTCATGATTTATTAGTTCCTTTCCGGTTGTTGATTACTAACAGTAACCATGATAAGCTGAATAGGCTTGAGGGACAAGAAGGCACTATTACATGCTTAAGTTACATGGAGGTAACCACAGTTGGAACATTCAAAGGAAGAACCCACCCGGTTCATGCCGATGCTGGAGGATTGCTCCATTACCCGCCAGATTCTGGACAGGGTCGGAGATAAATGGAGTGTACTGATCATAGTCAATTTAGGTGCTGAAGCTTTGCGGTTCAAAGAGTTGCAAAGGCGCTCTGGAGGGATATCACAACGGATGCTGACCCAGACCCTGCGCCATTTGGAACGGGATGGATTAGTTTGGCGTAAAGCGACGCCTACAGTCCCATTGACTGTGGAATACGGTCTGACGAGCATAGGAGAATCATTGTTGGGACCTTTAACCTCGCTTGTGGACTGGGTCAACAAAAACAATGGGAAGATCGCCAAAGCGCGTATAGATTATGACCACCAGCACGACACACAGGAGTAACAAGACAGCAGAACAATTCACTGGGATAGAGGATGGATTATATTGCATAAGGAAAGTGGAACAAACACATTTATTTATACTTACACCTGTTCAGAGGACGAGTTATCGCTGTGTCAGATGGAGCTGCGATGTCTTTTTGGTGAGCAGGTGCCGACTGTTCTTTTTAAGAGTGAGGTTGAGGTGGATGTCAGCCGCAGTCCCTTCATTAAAGAGCGGATAGATGTAATGTATGAAGGGGACAGTCTGCCTGAGATTTATGATCAAACGGAGCAGGTGGAGCTTGGCGGCAAGACGTTTAAGGTTATTTTTGTGAAGACCAACGATCTGGGCCCTGCAGACAAAATAGAGTATGATGAGCGCAGAGTGATCGAGCGGGAAATTGGGTTGCGGATTGAAGGAGAAGCGGATGTTAACCATCCGGAGCTGGTATACGGCATTGTTACGCTGGGTGGACGCTGGTACTTCGGATCTTATCATAAAAACAAGGCAACTTGGTTCCGCCAAATGAAGAAGCCACGCAGCTATTCTATCGCGCTTAGTACACGTGTTGCCCGTGCCGCGGTTAATATGGCTATTCCGAATCCTGAAGGTATACGTGCTATAGATCCTTGCTGCGGTATTGGAACTGTAATGGTAGAAGCCTTGTCAATGGGAATCGATATGGTTGGACGTGATATTAACCCTATGATTGCTATCGGTGCGAGAACAAATATTGCCCATTTTGGATTCACCAGTGAGGTTACGCTCGGGGATATTGCGGATATCACTGATCATTACGATGTAGCCATTGTAGATATGCCATATAATCTATATTCTAGTATTACACCTGAGGAGCAGTTCGCGATTCTAGTGAATACGCGCCGGATTGCAGATCGGGTGGTTATCGTTGCGATTGAACCGATGGACGAGATGATCACTGAAGCTGGATTTACAATCATAGACCGTTGTGAAGCTAAAAAAGGAGCCTTCTCGCGTCATTTAATGCTTTGCCAGTAATCCTAATCAAGGTACCGAAAAAGGGGTGCAGCAATGGAGCAGAAATGGTTAACGTGGGCCAAAGAAATTCAGGCCATCGCACAGACTGGATTAACTTATGCTAAGGATGTTTATGATATAGAACGGTATCAAGCTTTGCGTGAGCTCAGTGTAGATATCCTCGCTAATTATACCTTCGAAAGCAAGGAGAGAATTAGACTCTCCTTTGCGGGTGAAGGGGGTTATGCTACCCCAAAAGTTGATGTCCGTGGTGTTGTATTCCGGGAGGATAAAATTCTACTTGTTCGAGAGAAGTTGGACGGGAATTGGGCGCTTCCTGGTGGCTGGGGGGACATTGGGCTGTCGCCGAGCGAAGTTGTTGTGAAAGAAATCAAAGAGGAATCGGGTTTTGAGGCAGAAGCAGTTCGCTTACTGGCTGTACTGGATAAGAAATTTCATAACCATCCGCCGGAGCCTTATCACGTGTACAAGTTCTTTATTTTATGCCGCATCGTGGGCGGAGAGGCAATGGAAGGGGTAGAGACAAGCGAAGTTTCGTTTTTTGCTGAAGATAAACTGCCTGAGCTTTCAGCAGAGCGGAATACAGAGGCACAGATTCGGACGATGTTTGAATATTTACGAAATCCGGAAAAAGTAGTAATATTGGACTAAGAATCTGCATATACTGTATGACTTCCGCAAATTTAAGTTTTTAATTATTCAAAATTTGGTTAATAACTAATATGTAAGCACTTACAACGGTTTGGCCGCTGAGCCTTTATATCTACCAAAATTCAAAATTTTAATTTTTTGGGTCGAGCGGTCTACATTTTTTCCTCTACTGTGACGATAAGATATTTTAGGAGGGGATCGCATGGAACAAGAAGAATTGAGCATTCCATTGAAACAGGAAAATGTGGTGCGTCCTGCAGAAGGCAATATTGCCACTGGGCTGGTTTGGGGTATTTTAATCAGCATTCCGTTATGGATCTCTGTTATTGGCTGGATTTTGGGATTTTGGCACTAAACCATAAATTAATGAGGATCTAATTCTGTTGATTTTATAGTATACACAAAAGGCTGTCCCTTCCTTGTGGAAGAGACAGCCTTTTGCGTTTTCTGAAGATCTTAGTCTTTTGTATATACCACTCTAAAGTTCTCACAAACAACTTTCATCTTTGGATCAAAGGGTTTGTTTAAGAATTTTAAGGATTCTCTGGTGAAGAACTGCTCATGATCATGACGCCATGACTTAAGCGTCCGGTCACCTTCTCCTTCAGTATAGGCAAACTCAGCGCTAACCTCATCAAAAGGTATAATTTGTACATTTGTAGTAACAATTATTGCCCGCGGATCACCAGATCCATCCAGCACGATACTGTGACCGCCAACTTGCGGAAACGTCTCGTCACAAGTTTCAAATATATCATAATTTGAAGCAGTTCCTGTCTTGATCCCACGAATCACCAGATCGAGCAGTTCATCGGCCATCTGGGGACTATCACCAAAGGCCCAGGCGTCATAGTTATCCGCTGTTTGTGGATGAAGCTGGGTGTATTCTTTCCACAATAACTTAATCTTCTCTTTGTTGCTCATATGCTCATCTCCTTATAGATCAATCTATTCTATAGACCAGTTGTCTCCATCCATCCTGTATAGAGCTCATCCAACTGTTCCTGTATCGCATCACGTTCTTGTTGCAGCTTAGCAAGTTCAGCTGCATCGCTGCTGATCAGGGGATCTAACATCTTAGCATCGATCACGCCAAGGCGTTCCTCTACCTCTGCAATGGCCGTTTCCCAGTCGAAGGTGGTGTTTTTCCTACGGGAACTGGTGGATTTAGCGTTGGTTTCTTTCCCTGAATCGTTAGATTGAGGCTTATCAAGGCGTGAACTTGTTCGTTCTGCAGAGACAGGTTTAGCTTGATCCGCAAAAGAGGGAGCTAGTAATGCTTTTTCAGCTTGTTTTTCCTTGTAATATTCATAGTTTCCGTTGAACACTCCAAACCGCCCGTCTTCAATGGACCATAGTTTGTGAAATAGGCGATTGATGAAATAACGGTCATGAGATACCGCCAGAACCGTGCCTGGAAATTCCTCTAATGCTTCTTCGAGTGCTTCACGAGAATCTATGTCCAGATGATTGGTCGGCTCATCCAGAATCAGCAGATTTGGCTTGCGATGCATTAGTACAGCGAAACGCAGGCGGGTCCATTCACCACCGGACAGATTCGTAATGTCTTTGAATACATCGGGACCATAAAATAGGAAACGTGCAAGCTGCCCGCGTGCTTCACCTTCTTCAAGTCCAGCTTCTTCGCGGAAGTAGCGGAGTACAGACTGTTTGTTATTTTCAGGAACAGCCTCTTGTGCGAGGTAGCCGACCACAGTTCTTGAGCCGAGTGTACAGCTTCCGCTGTCCGGGGTTTCCTGTCCTAAAATAATTCTTAAAAGTGTACTTTTACCTGCCCCGTTACCGCCGATGAGTGCCGTAGTCTCTCCGTAGCGAAGCACTTCGTTTGCCTCTGCGAAAAGGCTTCGCTGACCATATGCTTTTCCGATATCCTCCAAAATGACAACCTGATTACCGGAACGGTCATTTTGCTGTAGCTGCAAATCCATCGATTTGCGCTCCAGTATAGGACGTTTAACCTTCACCATACGATCCAGTGCTTTTTGCATGGATGCTGCTCTCCGGTAAAAGGAAGGGTTAGGAGGTGTCCCGCGATTGCCAAATTCAATGAGACGTTTGATGCTTTCCTGCATTTGTTTTATTTTTTTCTGCTGCTCTTGATAATCGGCAAATTGTTGAAGAAGTCGTGTTTCCTTCTCCACTTGGTAGCCGCTGTAGTTGGTATGGAAGGTAAAGGCCTCGCCATCCTCAATCTCGATCACTTTCTTGACTACAGCGTCCAGAAAGTAACGGTCATGGGAGATCGCAAGCACTGTTCCATCATAACTCTGTAAAAATTGCTCCAACCATTCAATGGCGTTCATATCGAGATGATTGGTTGGTTCATCCAATAGAAGGATGTCTGGACGGCGCAGCAGCAGCTCCGCTAGTCCGACTTTTGTTTTTTCTCCTCCTGAAAGAGAGGCGAACAATCGGCTGTATTGTCCGGTTCCGATCCCGAGACCCGAGGCTACGCGCTGAATAGAGGATTCGATCTCGTAACCTCCGGCATCCTCGAACTTATCCTGCAAGCTGCCATATTCTTTCAGCAGCCGATTCCAGAGGGTTTCATCCGTTCCGCTGTTAAAGCTGGACATTTCCAGCTCAAGCTCCCGCAGGCGGTGCTGCCATTGCAAAGGTTCGGCAAAGCTGCGCTGCAGAACATCATATACGGTTTCTTTTTCGTTAACTTCTTGAATTTGAGCTAACAGACCTACTACGCTGCCTTTGCGTATTGAGATTTGCCCTTCATCGGGGCGTTCCTCCCCGTTCAGCAGGTGGAATAGTGTCGTTTTGCCACAGCCGTTGCGGCCGATCAGGCCGATTTTTTCCCCTTGGCGGATATCGAAGGTAATGCTATTCAGCACGAGTTGTGCCCCGTGGTATTTTTGAACATTTTGGCATTGGATGATCATATATATTCTCCTTTAAGAATGCCCTTCGCACCGCCAGTACCCTAAATGGCTCCGAAATCCTGTAAAAAACCATAAAAAAAGACCGTAGGGAAATTTCCCCACGGCCTTATCATTCTCCGGTTAACTGATCCGTCCGGGTGATGGCAGGAAAGGCATTTCACAATTGTGTAGTGTTATTAAATTCATACAAATGGACAGACTTCTCCCGTTATCGCCATTTACATGAGCAATGCCAGCTATCGCTTTAGGTAGCCGACTCATAACACTGTTGGTCCAATTGTGATCCATTCCTTCCACACCCCTCTCTTAGTAAATTTAATGACAGTGTAATCAAAAATCAGAAAATAAGCAAGTAAAAAGATGTCAGAGAGTATTTTTACACAGCATAGAATATGAAAAATAGAATAATATGGTTCTGTAGTGGGGGGCAAGTGGCTAAATTTAACGGATGAAAAGAGGAAGAGATATGGCACTTTTTGACGGATTAATGGGCAATGCATCACAAGTAAATCTTACGGAGGTCCAGCGGGAATACGCACAAATTCTTGCTCCTCAGGAGAAAATCGAACGCGCCTATAAGCTGATTAGAGATATGTTCATTTTTACGGACAAGCGGCTTATTCTGGTGGATAAACAAGGTCTGACGGGCAAGAAAACAGAATATCATTCGATCCCTTACAAAAGCATCTCGCATTATTCCGTGGAGACGGCAGGGCATTTTGACCTGGATGCGGAGCTATGTATCTACATTTCCAGCAGCACGCTTCCGGTGAAGAAGACCTTCAATAAATCCGTAAATATTTACGAGGTGCAGGCCGTGTTATCGCAATATATTTTAAAATAAATTGTTTATTCGGTGTTTCAAAGCACAAGCCCCCCTCTAAAAGTGGCTAGATTACTAAGGTTAGATGCAGCTATACATATTTGAGATAGGTAGCCACAAGACATAACCGAGATAGACAGCTATATGGCGGCAAAAGGTGACTAGACATATCCGAGATAGGTAGCCATTTGGTGGCAAAAGGTCACGGTAGTACGCCATGGCAGTATGCGGCTCCCTGTAATTAAAATGATTTTATAATATTCGTAGGTGTGAATCTACAAGATTAAACAAAGATGACCTCTTATTTGTGCATAGCTCACAAAAAGAAGAGGTTTATTTTGCGTTTCAGCGTAACCGATTGACAAAGGATTTTCGTGTAATGTTAAATGACACTAATTAAGTCAGAAGTTATAGGGAGCTCGCAGCTGAACCCGCCGCAGAATATAGGAGATTGAATATGTTGAAGAAACCCGCCGCAAAAAATAAGGAGTTGGGACATGGCGGAAAAACCCGTAAAACATAGGGGGATGGGCATGGTGGAGGGGAGAAACCCGTAAAACGTAGAGGAATGGCATGGGGAAGAAACCCGAAAAACATAGAGGGAAGGGCATGGCGGAGCGGAGAAACCCGTAAAAGATAGGGGGACGGAACATGGCGGAGAAACCCGTAATAGGCACAAAAACTATGGTAGTTAGCCCCCATTATTTAGCCTCGGCTGCTGGTGCACGTATGTTGGAAAAAGGGGGGAATGCCTTTGATGCAGCGGTGGCGATCAGTGCGACACTAGCTGTTGTATATCCGCATATGACGGGGCTAGGCGGAGATTCCTTTTGGTTGACCTATAACACGCAAGAGGCGCGTGTTCGGGCCTATAACGGAAGCGGGCGCTCCGGGTACGGAGTCCGCAGAAGCAGCTATGCCGGGGAAGCTTTCATCCCGCGGCGGGGGATTCGCAGCGCCATTACGGTGCCGGGGATGGCGGACAGTTGGGATGCCGTACTGAGTAAGTATGGCCGCTTTATGCTGGCGGAGGTACTGGAGCCTGCCATTGGTTATGCTTTGGAGGGATTTCCGCTGTCGCCGGATCAGCGGAATAACACGGCTGTTGCGGGCTCTGCGCTGTCGCCGGAGGCGGCAGCGATTTACACGCCAGGCGGCGTGATTCCTTGTGCTGGATCGCGATTCCAGCAAAAACAGCTGGCGGCCACCCTGCGGACATTGGCGGCGGGTGGGCGGGATGCTTTTTATAAGGGGAAGATTGCGGAGGACATCTGTGACTATATGCTGGCAACTGGCGGGTATTTGACTCGGGATGACTTTGCGGATCATCAGGGGGATTGGGTCGAGCCGATTCATACGGATTATCACGGGCATACGGTATATCAAGTGCCGCCTAATTCTCAAGGTTTCACTGGACTAATGAGTCTTAATTTATTGGAACATTACAATTTTGAAGCAATCGGGCATGGTTCGTATGAATATTATCACCTGCTTGTTGAAGCGTTGAAGCTAAGCTTCCGCGATCGGGATAGGGTGCTTACAGATCCGGATTTTAGTGCTATTCCTTTGGAGCAGCTGCTGGATAAACGTTATGCAGGACAATTAGCGTCTACTATCTCGATGCAAAAAGCTGCGCAACTGACAAGTCAGCCTATCGGCAGTGATACAGCTTATGCTGCGGTTGTGGATGAGGACGGGAATGCGGTCTCTTTTATTCAGAGTCTGTATTTTGAATTTGGTTCGGGCGTGGCCGCTGGGGATACTGGGATTCTGCTGCAGAATCGAGGTTCGTTTTTTTCGCTGGACCCCGGGCACATCAATACGCTTGAGCCGCATAAGCGCAGCTTCCACACACTGATGCCAGCGATGGCCTGCCGCGAGGGCAAACCTGCGATTCTGTACGGGACGCAAGGTGGCGAAGGTCAACCACAGACTCAAACCTTGCTGCTCACACGGATGCTGCATTATGGCATGAATCCACAAACGGCTGTGAATGAGCCGCGTTTTGTGTGGGGGAGAACGTGGGGGGAGCCTACGCAAGAGCTAAAGGTGGAGAGCAGGGTAGCTGATGAGGTGCTGGCAGATTTGGCCGCAGCCGGTCATATTGTCCGGAAAGTAGATGACTATGATGGGATTATGGGTCACGCTCACATGATTTCGATAGATGACAATGGATACCGCAGTGGGGGAACGGACCGACGCTGCGATGGTGCGGCGATTGGGTGGTAGGTATAGGTGTGATGGAAGGATTGGAAGGACTCTGAAGGAATCGTAGGTGGAATGATGGATGGAAAAGCTGCTGATGGGGTCGTAGGAGGAAAGATGGAGAATTGGAAGGACTGCTGGAGGAATCGAAGGCGGGATGGTGTGGGATCCGAAAGGCTGATGGAAGAATCGTAGGTGGAATGATGGATGGAAAAGCTGCTGATGGGTCGTAGGAGGAAAGATGAGGAATTGGAAGGAACGCTGGAGGAATCGTAGGAGAAGCGTGGGATCCGAAAGGCTGATGGAAGGGTAAAAGTAATGGTCTAGGGAGGAGGGGGAATTATGGTTTTGGATAATCGGTATGGTGCGTTTATAGATCCTGAGCTTACGGTTGAGAGTTTAGGAAGCGGGATATTGGATGGACTGACCTTTGCAGTAAAAGATGTATTTGCTGTAGCTGGACACAGCTCTTCTGCAGGTAATCCTGATTGGCTGCGTAGCCATCATCCGTCCACGGAGCATGCGGTGGCTGTACATCGTTTACTGTTGTCGGGTGCTACACTTCGTGGTGCTGCCCATACGGATGAGCTGATGTACAGTCTGGGCGGCGAGAACCATCATTATGGAACGCCGATTAATCCGCGTGCTGTAGGTCGTATCCCAGGCGGATCTTCAAGTGGTTCGGCAGTAGCGGTAGCTTCTGGTAGTGTTGATTTTGCGCTCGGAACAGATACCGGTGGCTCAATTCGAGTACCTTCCTCTTATTGCGGAGTATATGGCTTCCGGCCAACGCATGGAGCTGTGGATTTTCAAGGTGTTATTCCATTATCTCCGGCTTTTGATACAGTTGGCTGGGTGTCGGATCGCTTGGATGTGCTCCAGAAGGTAGGGGAAGTGTTACTTGTGGCTGGGAGTACATCTGTAAAGACGTCGAAGAAAATAGGAAGTAGTCTAGAAGAAACTGTAGGGAAGAGCATAGAGAAGAATGTATTGGAAAATTTAGAGAACAACTTAGAGGGAGACATGGTGAAGACTGATAAAAATAATTTAGAAAAGAGCCAGAAGGAAAGTTTAGAAACGATTTTGGAGAAACGTATTGAGAAGAGTACTGAGAAGAGTACGGAGAAAATTTTAGAGATTGGCCCGGAAAACAAGGTAAAAAAGAATATGGAAGACAAAAATAAAATGGGTACTTTATTTGTTGCTACTGACTGCTGGGCTTTGGTTAATCTGGAGAATGCAGCTATTTTATCGGAGGGATTAAGGTGTTTGCGATCCGGGGCAGATCATCTCATGGAGATAGAGATTGCTTTGGAGGGGTTAAAGGTCTGGATGGATGTTTTTAGAGAATTGCAGGGGAATGAAATTTGGGAAACTCATGGCGTTTGGATTGAGAACGAGAAACCAGTCTTTGGGCCTGATATTGCAGCGCGATTCTCGTGGGCTGCCAGTTTGGCGGAAGAGGATCATAGCGTTGCACAATGTAAGCAAAAAGAGATTTCTAATCATTTGCGCCTGCTGCTAGGAGAGGACAATTGTCTTGTGATTCCGACAGTTCCGGGACCAGCGCCGCTGCGTGGAGGGGATTTGCGCCAATTGGAGGTGAATCGTAGTGGTGCGATGATGTTGAGTTGCATAGCTGGGTTGGCGGGTTTGCCTCAGGTAACATTACCTATGCTCTCCACAAGTGGATTGCCACTAGGATTATCCGTTATTGCCGGACATGGTCAGGATCTCCGGTTACTCTCTTGGGTGAATGAAGTGTGGCAGCAGTCTTGAGAGGCTGAGTGCAGTGGTCTTGAAAAAGCAGCGATACTAAACAGACCGTAGCTACGAACAACATATCTTGACACTTTTCTAGTTACATTTCTAGTTACTTTTCTAGTTACTGTTAACCGATACTCCTCCATTACTCTCTTGGAATACACTCTAGAAATACATTCTAGGAAGACGCTTTAGGATTACACTCTAGAAATACACTCTGGGAATACACTATAGGATTACACTCTAGGATTACATTCTAGCAATACACTCTAACGCCACACTCACTTATTGATTCACAAATTAACGAAATACACATGTCATTCCCTCCTACTCTTAGTTTTATTTACACCGGGGAGCCCAGTGGAGTTGCTTTAAAAACTAAGGTAGCTTAAGTTGGCTCAATATTGGAGTGGTAGAGTGAAAAAGATAAATTCAGCGCTCGATTGTGTTGTGTAAGACCAGTTGAATTAAGTGAATACGTCGCTGGAGAGAAAAGAACGGTATAACTCCCGCAGAAATCGGGGGAAGTGCTTAAGTAACTAAAAAGAACGGTATAAATCCCGCAAAATCCAGGAAAGTGGAACAAGTAGCTAAAAAGAACGGTATAAATCCCGCAGAAACCGGGAAATGGCACAAGTAGCTAAAAAGAACGGTATAAATCCCGCAGAAATCGTGGGAAGTGCTTAAGTAACTAAAAAGAACGATATAACTCCCGCAAAATCCAGAAAAGTGGCACAAGTAGCTAAAAAGAACGGTATAAATCCCGCAAAATCCAGGAAAGTGGCACAAGTAGCTAAAAAGAACGGTATAAATCCCGCAGAATCTGGGGAAATGGCTCAAGTAACTAAAAAGTACAGTATAAATCCCGCAGAATCTGGGGAAATGGCTCAAGTAACTAAAAAGAACGGTATAAATCCCGCAGAATCTGGGAAAGTGGCCCAAGTAGCTAAAAAGAACAGTATAAATCCCGTAGAAATCTGGGAAAGTGGCCCAAGTAGCTAAAAAGAACGGTATAAATCCCGCAGAATCTGGGAAAGTGGCCCAAGTAGCTAAAAAGAACGGTATAAATCCCGCAGAATCTGGGAAAGTGGCATAAGTAACTAAAAAGAACGGTATAAATCCCGCAGAATCCGGGGAAATGGCTCAAGTAGCTGAAAAGAACGGTATAAATCCCGTAGAACCCAGGAAAGTAGCATAAGTAACTAAAAACAACAGTATAAATCCCGCAGAATGTGGCGAAGACGCCTATGTAGTCAAAAAGAAGGGCAAAAAGGCCCTTCATCCCGGCAATTCCGGCCAAACAGCCAAAAAGAAGGGCAAAAGTGCCTTTCACCTCTACCGGCAGCAGTGGATCTATAATAGCTTGTACCTCCGCCACAGCTATAGTGGGGTGGTATTATCTCTGCTCGTACGGATCTCATACACCGCTCAATTCCCCGTCTTGCAGCGCTGGTGTGCCTGCGACTTCGATCCGATGGCCAATTCGAATAGCGTGAGAATACCCTGCCACCTATTCCGACTCCCTATTCAGATTCCCGCGTGAACCCGTAAAAACTTGTTTTTACTCGAAAGCCCTCCCTCAACTCCACCTACTATTTTCCAATCCCCTTATACAGTTCACATGAACGATATGAGCTAAATTTCAATAATTAATAATTAATAATTAATAATTCATAATTCATCATTCATCATTCATCATTCATAATTAATAATTAATAATTAATAATTAATAATTAATAATTAATAATTCATAATTCATGATCCATGTTCATTTTGTGTTAAGTTTATTAACATATAAATCATGAAAATTTAACTTCCCTCTATTCAACACGGTTCATTTTAATTATAATGTTACATAAAATAACATTATAAATCAGAAATGGTTCTATTGATCCTAATAAGGAGGGGTGGCATGCATCTTACGGTTGAAGAAGCGTTGTCCATTTATCCTTTGTCCGAGGCGAAGCTTATCGCTGGGTCTAAAGGGAAACATCGAATTGTGAAGTCAATTAATGTGATGGATGCCCCCGATATCTCGGATTGGATCAAAGAAGGCGAGATGCTGCTGACGACAGCCTATTTGATAAAGGACAATATGGAGGAAGCCTCTGCCTTGCTGCAGACTTTGAATCGCCGGGGATCTTCGGCCTTGGGTATTAAGCTGGGGCGATTTTGGGATGAAGTACCAGAGCAACTGGTTGCAGAAGCGGAGAGTCTTAACTTCCCGCTTATCCAGCTGCCTTTCGAGTTTACTTTTTCGGATCAGATGAATGGTCTGTTTCGCGCCGAGCTTAGCCGCAGCACTCACGTTCTGCAGAACATTATGGAGAAGCAGAAAAAGCTGATGCAATTTGCCCTAAGATCTGTCCGCAGCCGTCCGTTGTTTGATTCGGTGTCTGAAGTGATTGGCCATTCACTTGTGGTGATTAGCGCAAGGGGGGATGTGATCTACAACAACTCTGAATACCATCCTTCACAGCTGCTGGAGGGGTGGCCGTGGCAGAAACGGAATCAGCGCTTTCGTGTTGGAGATCATGTGGGCTACCGTACACCACTTTTGCAAGGAGAGAAGTGCTCCGGATATCTATTGTTTTGTGCCATCGACCCTTTATTGCTCCCAATGGAAGAAAGTTTGTTCGTTCAGGGAGCTGAACTTATTTCATATCATATTCATTCAGGATACGA
Organism: Paenibacillus sp. FSL R7-0163; assembly: GCF_037969975.1. Taxonomy (NCBI): domain Bacteria; kingdom Bacillati; phylum Bacillota; class Bacilli; order Caryophanales; family Paenibacillaceae; genus Paenibacillus; species Paenibacillus sp. FSL R7-0163. The sequence continues at coordinate 4,712,908 of NZ_CP150224.1, read as the reverse complement.
AGATTATTTTGAACAGGCAGAACACAGGGAGTTTAGCGGATTGCTGAGACGTTGTTTGAGCGGTAATTTATCTTACACAGATTTGGCGCAGGCTGCTCTCGACTTGGAGATTGAGCTGCTTCAATCACCATTTTTTCTCTTATTGACCGATACAGCTGCGACTGGGGAAGAACGCCAAGGTGAGCTGCTCAGACTAAAAGAAGAATATCTTGAACATCCCGGGCTACGGGAAGTAAAGGGAATTCATGTGATCATAGATCAAGGACTTTTGTCTATATATCCGGGAGATCGTCAGCGTCCTGAACAATTCCGGGATATAATCCAGGTTTGTTTTAACAACATGAAGTTTGATAAGGGATATTATCCGCGAGCTGCGATAAGCAGTTGTAAAGCGAAGCCGGAGGGGCTGAAGGAGGCTTTTGCGGAGGTAAAGGATTGTATGGGAATGCTTCAGGGCGGGGGAGTAAAAGGGAATGTTGTGCATTACCGGCAGCTTGAGCTTAACCTGCTACTCGGGCAAATTCCGGCAGAGGTTATGGAGAAATATTGTAATGGAAGTCTTAGAGGGTTGCTTAACCGAGAACCGGAGTATGTCAGGGAGATGCTGCGGACGCTGGAAGTTTATCTAGAGAACGATGGTCATGTTAATGAGACGGCTAAGAAACTGTTTATTCATCGAAACACGGCTACCTACCGGATCGAGAAGCTTAGTGAGCTGCTGGACGTCGATTTTAAAAAAATAAATGATCTAATGAGGTTGAAGTTAGTATTCATGTTTCGGAGGATGCTCGGAAGGGACTAAGGTCTAAGGTCTAAGTTCTAAGTTCTAAGTTCTAAGGTCTAAGGTCTAAGTTCTAAGTTCTAAGATCTGGGTTGAAATGCAAACATGGAGGAGGGGAACCTCGTGAATACACATGAGATCGCAATGCATATTCAAACCCATCAGGCGCCTGCGGTGCTGGCAACGCTGATAGAGGTGGAGGGACACTCGTATCGCAAAGCCGGAGCGGTGATGTTGTTTTTTGAAGGAGGTACGATTGGGAGCCTGAGTCCAGGTTGTCTGGAAAACGATCTGCAGCTGCGAACTTCTGAGATCTGGGAACGAGGGCTGCCCGAAATTGTGGAATACAACATGCTGTCTCCGGATGATCTGTCCTGGGGTGAGGTTATCGGCTGTGGAGGCAAAATCAAAGTAGTGCTAGAACCCGTGCAGGGTCAGCTCTACAAGCTTTTAGTGCAGGCGAGTGACAGATTGGCTAGGGGAGAGAAGCTAATTTTGTTCCGCGAAGCAGTGGAGAAAGGTTTTATCTATAAGCTGGAGCTGGATCCAGACATTGTACTGCCGCAGAGCAAGAAACATCCGAAATTATCCCACTCGGCAAAAGAAAGCCTGGCGGCAGGTCGCTTTATGGCCGCTCCAGCAGAATTGACAGCATTCCATACGTCTTTCGTGCCCAAACCGCGGCTTGTGATTTTTGGCGGGGGACGTGATGTGGTTCCTATTGCGGAACTTGCTGACAGAGTTGGCTTTCGGGTAGCGGTTGCGGATTGGCGTGAAGGAAGCTTACACAATAAGTTTCCTCGAGCTGAACAAGTAATTTGTTCCCCTATGGAGGTTGTTCAGCGATTGGGCGTAGCTCGGGAGGATTATGTATTGATTTGCAGTCATCAACTTGGGCGGGATAGACAGTTCCTGGAGAGTGTGATTCCGCTTGCTCCTCTATATATAGGGATTATCGGTTCGAAGGCGCGGATATCTCTTTTACTGGAAGGGCTTGAGGCTCCTGCATCTTTGCATGCACCTGTAGGGTTGCCGATTGGAGGAGAAGGTCCGGAGGAGATTGCGGTCAGTATTATAGCGGAAATAATTCAAATTAGAAGGGTGGGCTCACGAGAGCTGCCCAAAGGAGCGGATAGTATTGAAGGTAGCAGGAATATATTTGGCAGCGGGGCAGAGCAGGCGGATGGGCGTGTCCAAGGTTTCACTGAAATTGTCGCAGGAGGTCTCACTCGGGAGCGTCGCGCTTAGTGAATTGGATCGTTGCAATCTAGAACCGCTAATCGTGGTAGTGCGTGCGGATGACAACTTGGAATGGCTGCCACCCGCGATTGAACCGCAAGCATCCAGACGTACCGAAACTTGCTTAACCGCACATCTAGGATTGTCTTTTTCACTGCGCTGTGGCCTTAATGCGGTATTACCTTTGCAGCCCGATGCAGTAGTTGTGGCGCTTGCGGATCAGCCATTTATTACTACAGCATTAGTGAACCGTCTAATACAAACGTTTGAACAATCTCCGGAGATGGATTATGTCGCTAGCGTCAGCAATGGGTCGGCTATGCCCCCGGCTTTGTTCTCGAAGACGTTGTTTCCAGCACTACAGGGATTAGATGGAGATCGAGGAGCGGCGGGGATATTGCGTTCACCTGATTATAAGGGGATTGTTCTGGAATCTGAGTCTGCCCATTATTTCATGGACGCAGATACAAAAGCGGATTTTGGTGAGATTCAGGAGCAATGGATTCTGAGAAATGGAAAGTGAAGTAAAGAATAGTCTGGAAGGTAATCTGAAAAGTAATCTGAAACAGTGTTCCTTTTCCACTTCTGGTCATATAATGTGACACGAAACTCACCATACAAAAACCAATTAGTGCATTACACACAAAAAAAGTTCTGATTCTTATATTCATATACAAACGTATGTTATATAAATTTACGCCAAGGCCACCTCTAAGTATAGTAGAAGTACATTAATGGTTGCAGCCATGATGAGAGATGATTTGGAGGAGGAGAATTATGAAAAAAAGGGGTCAGTTCATAACATCTTGTCTTGCATTAATGGTTCTAATGACGGTGGCTTTGGTGGGGTGTGGCAGCAATAATACTTCTACAAATGCAACGGAGGCACCAGCGACAACTACAGCGGCAACAGAGGCAACTGCAACAACAGAACCGGCTGCAAAGAAACCGACGGTTGCTTTTGTTTATATCGGACCTCCAGGGGATGGCGGCTACACATACCAACATGATCAAGGACGGCTGTATATGGAGAAGGAGCTTGGGATTAAAGCTGACTTTGTAGAAAATGTCCCTGAAAGTGCTGACGCCGAACGAATCATCACCGAGCTTGCACAATCACACGACATCGTGTTTACAACGAGCTTCGGATATATGGATTTTACATTAAATGTAGCGGGCAAATTCCCCAACGTGAAGTTCCTGCATGCTTCGGGTTACAAAACCGCAGAGAACATGGGAACCTACTTCGGGAAAAACTATCAAGCCAGCTATTTGAGCGGCATAGCGGCAGGGAAAATGACCAAAAATAATCAGTTGGGTTATGTAGGGGCTTTTCCGATCAGCGAAGTGATCTATAACTTGAATGCTTTTACCCTTGGAGCACAAAGTGTCAATCCTGATGTAAAGGTGAATGTGGTATGGACGAATACATGGTATGACCCGACGACTGAACGTCAAGCGGCAATCAGCTTGCTGGATAAGGGTGCGGATGTGCTTTTGGCCTATCAGGATTCACCTGCAACACTGCAGGCTGCTGCTGAACGAGGGGCATTTGCCGGGGGAAATGACTCGGATATGAGCAAATACGCTCCGGACAATTATTTGACGAACCCGGTATGGAATTGGGGGCCGTATTACGTAAAAGCTGTGCAGGCAGTTATGGATGGAACCTGGAAGAGCGAGCAGTATTCCGGTGATATGGCTGACGGTATGGTGGAGCTGGCTCCTTTCGGGAACAAGATCCCAGATGATGTGAAAAAGCTTGTCGAAGACGCCAAAGCCAAAATTATCAGTGGTGAGCTGGAGGTTTTCACAGGTCCGATCTCAGATAATCAAGGGAATGTGAAGGTTCAGGAGGGTCAGAAGCTGACCTTGGAGGAAGTGCTGGGCATGAACTGGCTCGTAAAGGGTGTGGAAGGAACTATCCCGCAATAATGTTTAAAAATAGGGAATAAGATGTGCACAATCTATGGGTGGGGCGGGTTCCGTTAAGCGGAAACTTCCCCACCCGTACTACAACTTGAAGGAAGGAGGGGTTCAGGCCATGCGGGGAACTTCAGTTGAAATGCGGGGGATTGTGAAAAAATTCGGCTCGGTAACCGCCAGTGATCAAGTCGACTTTTCGGCAAATGCGGGTGAGATTCATGCGTTGCTTGGGGAGAATGGGGCCGGAAAGAGCACGGTGATGAGCATGCTGTCAGGGGTGTATAGAGCAGACGAAGGAGAAATTTTCATTCATGGGAAAGGTACTCAGATCCGTTCTCCTAAAGATGCTGCGCAGCTGGGTGTAGGTATGGTGTTTCAGAACTTTAGGCTGGTGCAAAGCCTCACAGCAGCAGAAAATATCGTGCTTGGCGAAAAGTCGTCTTTCTGGCGCGGCCGTAAGTGGATGAAGAAGAAACACAAGGAGATCGAGGCATTAGCGGAACGGTTTGGACTGAATTTCCCGGTGGATCGCCCGATCTGGCAGTTGTCCGTGGGTGAGCAGCAGCGTGTTGAAATCGTTAAGACGCTGTATCGCGGGGCTGACATTATTATTCTGGATGAACCAACCTCTGTACTGACCCCGGGAGAGGTGGAACAGCTATTTGAAACGCTGTGGGTCATGAAGCAGGCAGGAAAAACGGTCATTATGACTACTCATAAAATGAAAGAGGTTATGGCGTCCTCCGATCGGATTTCCGTCATGCGCAAAGGAAAAATGATCGCCACGCTGACCACAGCAGATACAGATGAACTGGAGCTGGCTCGTCTGATGGTGGGCAAGGAAGTAACCATCACCCGTCAAGAACGGGAAGCCACTGAAGGGGATTCTTTATTAGAAGTGAAAGATGTGGACGTATATGCCGATCACGGGCGAAAAGCACTGGATCACTTCTCTCTGAACGTATGTAAAGGAGAGATTGTAGGCGTAGCTGGGGTAGCTGGCAATGGGCAAAAGGAACTGGCTGAAGTGTTAACTGGTCTTAGAGGCTGGAAAAGTGGTGAAATCACGTTTGATGGAAAGACGGTGAAATCGGCTTCGGTTAGAGGGGCAATTGATTCAGGAATCTCCCACGTGCCGGAGAACCGGATGAAGAGCGGTTTAGCTGGACGCCTCGGATCGGTGGATAATCTTTTGTTTAAGTCTTACCGCTCAGAGGAGCACTCCAAATTTGGTTTCTTGAAGTCCGCGAAGAACCGTTTGTGGTCACAGGAGCTGGTCCAGCGCTTTAACGTCAAGACACCTGAGCTGGAGACGCCAGTACAACAGTTGTCAGGTGGTAATCAGCAGAAGCTGCTCTTTGCACGTGAGATCAGTCATCGGCCTAAGCTGATGGTCGCCGTTCATCCGACACAAGGGCTGGATGTAGGTGCCACGGCAGGTGTTCACGACCTTCTTATGGAGCTGCGTGGTTCAGGTAGTGGCGTGTTGTTAATTTCGGAGGATTTAGATGAATTGCTTCAGTTGTCCGACCGGATTCTAGTGATCTATAACGGCTCAATTATTGGTGAGAGTACACATGAGGAAGCGAATCGAGAGAGCATCGGACTACTAATGGCTGGTATTCATAATAGAGAGGAGAGCGCCGTATGAGTCTGGAGAATGGAAGAAATACCGCAGCAGCTGTACTGGAACCCCTCCCCTCCCACTCCGGAAAACGATTCTCTCTACGTTTCGAATACGATGCCAGCCGCATCCGTTCTCCTTGGTGGACACCTATTGTATCTATAATTTTAGCGCTATTGTTGTGTGCCCTATTTATTGCGGCGAATGGCATGAATCCGGTGCTGGTCTATGAAAAAATGTTCCGTGGCGCATTTGGCACTGCGTATGGGCTCACGGAAACGATGGTTAAAGCGATCCCGCTTCTTCTATGTGGGCTTGGGATTGCTGTGGCTTACCGCATTTCGGTATGGAATATTGGAGCAGAAGGTCAGCTAACTGTTGGGGCTATGGCGGCCACAGCGGTCACGATTTATTTTCCTGACTTACCTTCATTCTGGTCCCTGAGCTTAATGCTGCTGTTCGGGATTGCCGCGGGTGCGCTTTGGGGATTGCTGACTGCTATTCCGCGGACACATTTTGGAGTGAATGAGCTAATCACTTCATTAATGCTGAATTATGTTGCCCTATTGGCGCTCGATTACGTGGTATTCGGACCCTGGAAAGATCCTAAAGGATTTAATTTCCCGGGATCACCTATGTTTACTGCGGCTCAATCGCTGCCTGTTCTCGGAAGTACAAGATTGCATATTGGATTGTTATTTGGACTTATCGCCGTAGTGATTTATTACTTAATGATTCGTTTTACCAAGTGGGGTTACGAGCTCCGGCTGATTGGGGCCAATCCTGTTGCAGCCAGATACGCGGGGGTTCCTATCAAGCGCCATATTATTATCGTCATGCTGATCAGTGGGGGGCTCGCCGGGATCGCTGGCATGGCGGAGGTCTCCGGTGTTACACACAAGCTGATGCAGGGCATTTCACCGGGTTATGGATACACCGCCATTATTGTAGCTTGGCTGGCCAAATTGAATCCACTCGGTCTAATCGTTACTTCTATTTTATTCGGTGGCTTAATTGTTGGCGGATATAGTGTTCAAACCATCGGGCTGCCCTCATCGATATCAGAAATGCTGCAGGGCTCCATCCTGTTTTTCTTGATTGCTGGCGATATGATCTATCGTTTCCGCATTCGCCGTAGCCGGGTTCAGCTGAAAGGGGGGAGATAGGCAATGGATTTTACAACACAGCTACTTATTGCCGCTATTTCCGCAGGGACCCCGCTGCTGCTGGCTACGCTGGGAGGCATTCTAAATGAACGAGCCGGCATTATACAGCTTGGGGCTGAAGGTCTGATGCTGATGGGAGCGGTCATCACTTGTATCGTGTATATTCGCTCCGGAAACCTGCTGCTGGCTCTGTTGGCTACCGTAGCTGTAACGGCTGTACTTGGTTTGCTGCATTCTTTTCTCTGTGTGACCTTGCGGGCGAATCAAACGATGTCCGGTCTTGCGATGACCCTGTTCGGCAGTGGGTTGAGCGCTTATCTTGGTAAACCGATCAGCGGCATTCCTTTGCCGGGAACCTCCCCTAAGCTGCATCTGGCTTGGCTGGAAAATGTACCGTTCATCGGAAAAATATTCGGCAACATGGACTACCTAACCTGGTTCAGCCTGCTGCTAGTGCTTGCTCTGCATCTGCTAATTCACCGCACTTCATGGGGCCTGCATTTGCGGGCAGTCGGAGACAGTCCGGCTACCGCAGATGTGATGGGGATCCGTGTACAGCTTATCCGCTACAGCTATGTGATCACCGGTGCTGCTCTCATCGGCCTGGCCGGAGCGGATATGGTATTGGCCTACGCGCCAACCTGGAATGAAGGGCTGACAGCCGGCCGGGGCTGGATTGCGGTAGGGCTGGTGATTTTCGCCAGATGGAATCCGCTGCGTGCCTTGTTCTGCGCCTACTTTTTTGGGGCATTGGATTCACTTGGCTTCCGTATTCAATTGCTGGGCAGTGCAGTTCCGCCCTATTTTCTCAAAATGATTCCGTACCTTGTGACCATTCTGGTCCTGATGTACCTGGGGTACCGCAATCGCAACAAACCATCCGGCACACCGGAGGCGCTCGGAGTTCCTTATATTCGGGAACAAAGGTTTTAAGGCAGGCTATACGAGAAGGGAAGCGGCAATCTGGTACTCAAAAAGGGAGGCGGAGTGTATGGGAGCTATACGGGAAGAGGAAGGAAGGCTACCTGAAGTAATTCAACCCCGCAGCCTGCACGAAGCTTGGGAGAGAAAAACGGCGTTTGGAGACAGTGCCCGATATGTCGCAGGAGGAACACTGCTGAGAACAGGGTGGGAAAATGGAACAGCTCTTATGCCTAAACAGCTGATTGATCTTCGGCAAATTACAAATCTCGGCGACATTACCTTAACGGAATTTCACTTATCTCTGGGCGCTCTTGTTCCACTCTCCCAGTGCCGCAGTAATGAGCATTTGCAGGCCGTAGCTCCTGCGCTGCAAGAGGCTGCACGTTGCATAGCGGCTCCGTCGGTGCGTAATCTTGCCACGCTCGGGGGCAATATCGCTTCTGGCTTCGGAGATATTCTACCTGCGTTACTGGTCTATGACGCGGAGTTAATCTCCTTTGACGGCAAATTTATGACGGCACTACCTTTGATAGAGTGGCTAAACAATCACTGGAGCGGGATAAAACCTGCGGCGGATCTTGTGGCTGAGATTCGCATCTCACCTACTCGCTTAGAGAGTCCGTTAACGGATAGGCTAGAAATTTTTCGTAAGGTTGGCCGCAGGGAAGCGTTCACCCCTTCACTTGTAACGGTAGCAATCTCAGCATCAATCGATGAGGAACACCGTTTCCGTGAGGTGCGTATCGCCGCAGGTGGGGGCTCTGGTCGGCCACAGCGACTAAGTAGGGCTGAAGTTATGCTTGAAGGTGTGAGGTATACAGATGAGCTGTTGGCTTCTTTATATGAAGGGGTTGAGAACAGCTTTGAGACGTATAGTGATCCCTTTGCAACAGAACTTTACAAGAAAAAGACTGCTGGGAATTTGGTTGTATCTGAGCTGTGGAAGGCTATGAATATACGGAGTTTAGAGGTGAATAACCCGACGAAAGGAGAGAGGGAAAATGCTGCTGAATAAGGAATCCAGCGGTAGCCGCTGGCGTACACGACCTGATGGAGAGGGCAAGGTATCCGGTAAGCTGCAGTATTTGACCGACATGAGGGCAGAAGGAATGTTGATCGGCCGCGTGCTCCGCAGTGAGCAGGCACATGCTCGTATTTTGTCCATACGCATTGAGAAGGCCGTTGAAGTCCCTGGTATACACGCTGTAATCACTCATGAGGATGTGCCCGGACTTAACGGCTTTGGCATAGCTTTGCCGCATCAACCGGTATTTTGCAGTGACCGTGTGCGTTACACTGGCGATGCGATTGCGGCAGTTGCGGCTGAGACGGACGAAATTGCGGAATACGCCTTATCTCTTATCGAAGTGGATTATGAGCTTCTACCCTTGCTGGAGAATCCGGAAGAGGCGATGAAAAAGGACGCAATTTTGCTGCATGCCGAGGGAAACGTGCTTCATCATACGGAATATCGGAAAGGGGAGCCGGAAACGGTATTTACGGATTGCTGTCATGTGGTAGAGGAGACTTACTATACACCACGCCAAATGCACACCTATATGGAGACTGAAGGTGGACTGTTTATCCCAGAGGATAACGGACGGCTTACCGTATATTCAGCTACACAACATGGGTTGATGGATCGCCTGCAGCTATCCAGAATTCTGGCTATTCCTCAAGAAGATATTCGCGTCATCTCGAGTCCTATCGGCGGGTCCTTTGGAGGAAAAGACGAGCTGAATGTACAGCCGTATGGAGCGCTGCTCGCCTTGCGGACACTCCGTCCGGTAAGACTGCATAATTCGAGAGCTGAATCGGTACGTGCAGGACTAAAACGCCATCCCATGAAAATCACCATGAAGACTGGCTGCGACCCCGAAGGAATCATCAGGGCACATCAGGTCAGAATTATTTCGGATACGGGAGCTTACGCAACACTGGGGGCGGAGGTGCTCAACTTTGCGACAGAACATGTGATGGGCCCCTATATCATCGATCATGTGGATGTGAAGGGTTTTGCTGTATATACCAATAACGGTGTATCTGGTGAGTTTCGCGGTTTTGGCGGCAATCAGGCGATTTTCGCTTTGGAGGGACAAATCGATCGGTTGGCTGAGCGATTGCAGATCGATCCGTGGGAAATGCGCCGCCGCAATTTGCGTAAATATGGAGATCTGGGGCCACTGGGTCAGGAAATTGCTCAGACCGATGGTGCCTTTCAGGTGTGGGAAGCGCTGGCGGGTTCGCCTCTTATGACTGAGGCCGCATCTACAGACAGTGATTCAGGTGTTGTGGAACCTTGGATCGTAACTGGAACGGGTGCTGCTATAGCTATGCATGGTGCAGGACTTGGTTATGGTATTCCCGATCCGGCGGGTGGCAGGCTCTCTTTGACGCTAGAGGGCAAGATTGAGGCGGTGTTTGGTTACGAGGAGTTTGGTCAGGGGTTAATCGCAACAATGGAACAAATGCTGATTGAACAGTTTGGCTTGGCGGCAGAGGATCTAAGCATCGTCATTGGCGATACGGATGTTGTGCCCGATAGCGGATCTAGTACGGCTTCCCGATCAACCAGCATGATGTGGATGGCCTTGAAACGGCTGCGTCCAGACTTCACCGCTCGAGTGCTGCAGGCAGCTGCGATGATAAAGCCAGAGCTGGATAACTATGAAATGAAGCTCGGCCCTGGCGGCATTTGGCTAAAAGACGGCGGTCTGCTTCTGACTTACAAGGACTTGGCACAGCGTATTTCAGAACCCATTGTCTGTAATACAAAGTTTACTTATCCAACCACACCCTTTAAAAGAGCGGGGGCACATTTCCTATACACCTATTCTGCAATCGCAGTCCGCGTGGAAGTTAATCTGCTTACTGGACGTGTTCGTGTACTGGACCAATATCATGCGGTAGCGGCGGGACCGGTGGCTAATCCGCAAGGTTATCTTGGACAGATCGAAGGTGGCAGCAGTATGGCGGTCGGCTTCACCTTGTCAGAGGATGCTGTGATGTCTGGAGGCAGCTATGTCACCAAAAATTTAGACACCTATTTGGTGCCGACCATTGCCGACATGAATGGCAGCATTCAGGTGCAGCCGATAGAGGATTTGCCGGATCATGACACGTACGGTCCTCGCGGCATTGGAGAGGTGGGTTCCGTCAATTTAGCTCCGGCAGTCGTGTCCGCCATATTTCAGGCTGTAGGGAAGCGGGTAACCAAGCTGCCCATTGATCCCGAATGGCTGCAGTCTACACCGTTTATTCCACAAAAGGTGGTGAACATCCATGCCGAGTCATAATTCAGATCCCAATCTAGATGAAGATAACCTTGCCCCCTTATCGTCTGAGGAAGCTTTTGCAGAAGAAAGGTTCACCTTTAATTGCAATCTTAATGGGAAAGCGATATCCACAGAGATTCCACCCTCCCGCCGGCTTTTAAATGTCATACGTGAAGATTTGGAGCTGACCGGCACAAAACGTTCTTGTGAGATTGGCCGCTGCGGGGCATGTATGGTGCTGGTGGATGGACGTCCAGTGAATTCATGTCTGGTTATGGCCTATCAATGCTCAGGTGCGGAAATTACAACAATTGAGGGTCTTAGTGAAGTAGGCCTGCATCCCGTTCAGCGGGCTTTTTTAGAAGAGGGGGGGTTCCAATGCGGTTATTGTACACCAGGGATGGTTATCTCGGTGGTTGCTCTGCTGGAAGAGAACCCGCATCCTACTCCGGCTGAAGTGGAAGAAGCTTTATCGGGTAACATTTGTCGCTGTACAGGGTACGGAGGCATTTTACGAGCTGTTAACAAAGCTATTGGAGGTTGAGTGGTGGTCGTTTCTGAAGGCAGGTTTACGTTGGAAGAGATAAATGCCATGAGTATAACGGATTTCGTGAAGCATCTAGGCGGCATTTTTGAACATTCACCGTGGGTAGCAGAGGAGGCATATAAGCAGATTCCGTTCCATTCTTTAGAGCATTTGCATAGCACAATGATGCAGACCGTACTGAGTGCTGACCGGAGCCGAATGGAGGGACTATTAAAAGCTCACCCAGATTTGGCGACTAGGCTTCAAGTTACGGCTTTGTCTGCCTCAGAGCAGCAGGGAGCTGGACTGGATCGGCTAACAACGGAAGAGTTCAATCTATTAAATGATCTGAATCGAAAGTATACGGACAAATTTCATTTCCCTTTTATTCTAGCTGTTCGTGGCAAAAACAAAGATGACATTATCAGCGCCATTGGAGTGCGAGTAGAGCGTTCCCCTCAGGAGGAATGGGTTCAAGCCTTTTCTGAAGTCGGTACAATTACGAGATTTCGCCTAAGTGATTTAATTATTTAATTATTCATTCATTCATTCATCATAAACGGGGAGGGTGTCAGCCATGCTGGAACCAATTAACGGACGTACAATGTTTTATGGAAAAAGTGATGTGCTAACTTATCGTACCTACGCTAAACCGCTGGCCGTTACCCCCGTTCCCGAATCTTCCTTCACGGGCTGCGACAACATTATATTCGCACATAATATTACATTCGCGGTCACGGGCGAAGCGTTTCTTCCTTCTTTTTCAGAGGGGGATAATTCCATGGTCGTTGCTACCGATTCTATGAAAAATTTCATCCTGCGCAATACCGCGGACTACACTGGAAGCACAACGGAGGGGCTACTGCAGCTTCTAAGCAGCCGTTTTCTCGATAAATACGATCATGTCACCGCAGTTTCAGTTTCCGCAGACCGGTTACCTTTTGAACAGGTGATGGTGCCCGGGGTTGACGGGCTTAAACAGAGTCATTTAGTACTGCGTCACTCCAATAATGAATCTTATTCGGCTTCGTTAACTATAAAACGTGGAGAGAATGGGACTGAGGTTATCGCTCATGAATGCCGATTGAAGGATTTACAGCTGATAAAAGTAAGTGGAAGCTCGTTTTATGGATTCGTCCGTGATGAGTATACAACATTGCCGGAGAGCTTTGACCGTCCGCTTTATATTTTTCTGAATATTAACTGGACCTACAGTGATGTTGAACATGCTCTGGATGGAGATTTAGGCCAATATGTGGCTGCGGAGCAGGTTCGCGATATCGCCCATAGTGCTTTTCATGAGCTGAACAGTCCTTCAATCCAATCGTTGATTTATCAAATTGGGCTGCGCGTATTGTCCCGTTTTCCACAGCTGGCTACCGTTTCATTTGAGTCCAATAACCGGACTTGGGAAACCATTGTTGAGCCTGAAGAAACTAAAGGTGGAGTCTTCACCGAACCTCGTCCACCCTATGGTTTTCAGGGCTTTTCTGTCAGCCGTGCAGATCTGGCCGGAGAGACAGCGTAATGAGCGGGCGTCTTACCACCCATGTGCTGGATCTGTCGCGGGGGATTCCTGCTACAGGTCTGACGCTTCAGCTCTGGAAGCTTACGGATGGGATGAGCAAGCTTCTGTGTGAAGAAGTCACGAACAGTGACGGGAGGCTGGATGCTCCGCTGCTGGAGGGAAACGAAATGGAGGCTGGATGTTACGAACTGCTGTTTATGGTTGGCGATTACTACCGTAGAGCTGATGCCAAAGCGTCAGCAGCTGGCATAGAAGTAACAGAAAGCTCAGTAGACACTCAACGTGAGATGTCTTTTTTTCTAGAACAGATACCTATTCGCTTTCATATAGAGAGCTCCATGCAACACTACCATGTACCTTTGCTAGTAGCTCCTGGTGGATATAGTACGTATCGGGGAAGTTAGGAGAAAGTTGACGACCGGAGGAGGTGGCAGCTCATGAAGGAATCCTATGAACTTGTGATTAAGAACGGGAATGTAGTGCTGCCCGATCAGGTACTCAAGCTGGATATTGCAGTATCAGAGGGTAAGATTGTCGCACTTGGAGAGGAACTTTCGCTTGCGCCGCTAACCAAAGTCATCGACGCAGATGGGTTCTATGTCCTCCCCGGTATGATTGATATGCATGTCCACTTTAATGAACCAACGTTTGGACATTGGGAAGGTTTTCGCAGCGGTTCTGCGGCGTTGGCAGCTGGCGGCTGCACAACCTATGCAGATATGCCGCTTAACGGCAATCCACCGACTGTGAACGAGGCTGCACTTCGTCAAAAGGTAGATGCTGCGGCTGGAAACTCTGCCGTTGATTATGTGCTGTGGGGTGGGCTCGTTCCCGGCAATCTGGATGATTTAGAAGTTTTGGCAGCCTCTGGTGTCACTGGGTTTAAAGCCTTTCTCTCCAATCCTGGAGGGGAGGGCGAAGGCAGATTCCGTGAAGTGGATGAGGATACACTCTATCAAGGGATGCTGCGAATCGCTTCTCTGGGCGGGATTTTGGCGCTGCATGCAGAAAGTGAGGCTATCACGGCGGTGTTGACCGCAGATGCAGTGCGAAATGGCAGAACCAGCGCAAGTGATTTTGCGGCTTGCCGCCCTGCTGAAGCAGAGCTGGAGGCAGTGTCCAGGGCGCTGCTGTACAGTGAACGAACGGGCTGCCGGTTGCATTTTGTTCATATCAGCACGGCCGCCGCCATTGAGAAAATCTATGAAGCTAAGCTTCGAGGTCTGGACGTTTCGGCAGAAACCTGTCCACATTATCTGGTCCTCACTGAAAATGATATGAAGGCTTTAGGTCCTGTGGCGAAGTGTGCGCCTCCGCTGCGAAGTGCGGTGGAGCAGGAGAAGTTATGGGAGATGCTGGCCCAAGGCAAAATCGATTTGATTGCTTCGGATCATTCCCCCTGTCCAACGGAATTGAAGGTGAAGCCGGACTTGTCTTTTTTTGCAGCGTGGGGTGGGATCTCGGGTGCGCAGAGCAGTCTGGAGCTTATGTTCCATGAAGGCGTGAATGTGCGGGGGCTGGCTGTTACATTAATTTCTAGTCTACTCGCAGGGCAACCCGCAAAACGTTTTGGAATAGAGCATCGCAAAGGCGCTATAGCTCTAGGTCTAGATGCCGATCTAGTTCTGCTTAATCCAAGCACAACCTATACGCTGACTGCGGAGGATTTATTGTATCGCCACAAGCACAGCCCCTACATTGGAAGAACTTTATCCTGCAAGGTAGTTGCTACGATCTGTCGCGGGAATGTGGTCTATACCTCTGAAGAAGGAGTGATCAGTGAGGGGGGGGGACAGTGGCTGCGAATTAGGAAGGAGCAGTACAGCCTATGAATGATTCCAGAGTTCAAGCATCGACTCAGAAACTGCTGGACCTGCTGGAGGAGCTGGCGGCATTCAGCACAGCTGGGCCAGGAGTTACTAGACTGCTATATACGGAGGAATGGAGCCGGGCGCAGATTTTTTTGCAGGAAAAAATGGCTGGGCTCGGCTTAGAAGTTTCCGTAGACAAGGTTGGCAATGTATATGGACGATTGAGTGGACGCGATCCGCAGCAAAAGGTTATTTTAACCGGATCGCATATCGATACTGTAGTCAATGGCGGAAAATATGATGGTGCCTATGGGATCGCTGCGGCTATGATTGCGTTTCAAGATTTGCAGAGGAACTTTGGCCAGCCGCAGCGGACGCTTGAGGTCGTATCTTTTTGTGAAGAAGAGGGGAGCCGATTTCCGCTTGCTTATTGGGGTTCGGGCCATGTCACGGAAAGGTATGACGGAAGCGAGGCCGAGACCTGTATGGATGCAGAGGGCGTGACGTTAAAAGCAGCAATGGCACAATCCAGCTTCTTACAGGACATAACGGGGGAGAAAGCTTCTAAGCGGACTGGAGTCAGAAATGATATTGGTGCTTTTGTAGAACTGCACATCGAGCAGGGGATTATTCTGGAGAAGACGGACACTCAGATAGGCGTAGTTCAGGGGATTGTTGGCCAGAGACGATATGTGGTCAAGGTCAGTGGTATTGCTAATCATGCGGGCACGACACCGATGTTTATGCGGCAGGATGCACTGGCTAGTGCGGTTGAAATGCTGTACGTGCTTGAAAGTTCTGCTAAAACGGCTGGTGAACCTCTTGTAGCAACCTCGGGTAAGTTTGAGGTGAATCCGAATACGCCAAATGTGATCCCGGGTGAGGTTCTTTTTACATTAGATATCCGCCATAGTGAAGAGGACGAATTGGAACGTTTCTGTGAGAAGCTTCTTGCGGAATGTAATGAAATTGCCGTTAAACGTGGGGTAACTCTGGAGGTTACATCCGTGCTCCACACAGTCCCTGCGCCTATGGATATGAAGCTATCTGCAATGCTGGAAAATATCTGCCGCCAACAGGGGAAGACGTACCGCACGATGGTAAGTGGAGCGGGACATGATGCCCAGCTATTGGCGCCGCGTTGCCCTACTGCGATGATATTTGTGCCAAGCCGAGCTGGCATCAGCCATTCTCCGGAAGAGTATACCTCCCCTGAGCAGCTCACGGCTGGGCTTGAGGTTCTGACTGCGATGTTATATGAGTTAGCTTATTAAAAAGAGTTCGCCGAACTTTTAAGGGAGGATCATCATGAAGCGTTACGAAGATTTGTCGCCGTCCCAACGCTGTATTATGACTCCGGGTCCGGTCGAGGTAGATCCGCGTGTACTGCGGGCGATGTCTTTTCCGGTGCTGGGTCAGTTTGATCCAGAGTTCACCTCTATTATGAATGAAACGATGGAAATGCTGCGGGAGCTGTTCGCTACTCGTAATTCATGGGCTTACCCTATCGATGGTACTTCTCGTTCTGGAATTGAAGCCGTGATGGTTAGTTTGATCCTGCCGGGTGAGCGTGTGCTGATTCCGATCTTTGGCCGCTTCGGACATCTATTGCATGAGATTGCTGAAAGATGTGGCGCTGAGGTGTTCGTGCTGGAAAAGCCATGGGGGAGTGTGTTTGAGCCGGATGAAGTGATAGCAGCTATGGAGACTTTTAAGCCACATGTGGTGACAATGGTTCATGGGGAGACCTCTACAGGACGTGTGCAGCCACTCGCGGAAATCGGTAGAGCTTGCCGCCGGATGGATGCTTTATTCATAGTTGATGCAGTTGCAACCATTGGGGGCCTTCCTGTCGAGACAGATGCTTGGATGTTGGATGCCGTCGTTGGCGGTACACAGAAATGTCTGTCCGTCCCTTCCGGAATGGCACCGATAACGTATAATGATCGTGCTGAAGCTAAGCTCATGACCCGAAAACGAGTAGAACGAGGGATTAGAACAAGTGATGTCCAGCCAGGTGACTTATCTTTTGTCCGCAGCAATTATTTCGATCTCGGCATGCTTCAGGATTACTGGAGTCCACAACGTCTCAATCATCATACAGAGATGACCTCAATGCTTTATGCACTGCGGGAGGGCTTGCGGCTTACCCTTGAAGAAGGGCTGGATGCCAGATTCGCCAGACATATCCTCCATGAAAAAGCACTTGTAGCTGGATTAAAAGCTATGGGTTTAGAACTATACGGGGATCCTTCCTGCAAGCTTACTGTTGTTACCTGTGTGCTGATCCCTGAGGGGATAGATGGGGAAGCTGTCCGTTCGCTGCTGCTGGGGCGGTTCGGAATTGAAATTGCCAGTTCTTTTGGACCGTTAAAGGGAAGGATCTGGCGCATCGGTACGATGGGTTTTAGCTGTCGTGAGAATAACGTGTTGCGGCTGCTTGGAGCGCTGGAAGCCGCATTACAGCGTCATGGATTTAAGGGGCCTTGCGGGTTTGGGGTTCAGGCAGCACTTGACGTATATGAGGCAAAAGTAAGATAATCGTTGGAATAGAGCGGATGGCGGGAGAGTAAAAACAGGGGCATGTCCGGATGGTTTGGACAATCTTTGGGAATAAGTAAACGGCTATCATCTACAGGGATGATTGAGCCGTTTTTTCTTACAAATACAGACCTGCGCAACTATATTATCCTAGGCTTAATAGTTAGGCAATCCTCTATGATTACGGATCTATTCACTACATCAAGACAACACTTGGATACTAACGGGGGAGAGATGAAGATGACAACTTTTACAAGAAAGCCTTTAGCAGATTGTGTACCTGAGCTTGTGGCTACGGCAAGAGGCGATAAACCGGCAACACTGGTAATTACAGGTGGAAAGCTGGTTAATGTATGCTCTGGTGAAATTCTAGAAGGAATGTCTGTTGGTGTTCAAGGTGTACGAATTGCTTATGTTGGTAAAGATGTGACACATATGATTGGCGAAGGAACGCAAGTTATTGATGCGAACGGCAAGTATATAGCTCCGGGATTGCTCGATGGCCACTGCCATATTGAGAGCACCCAGCTAACCGTTACTGAATTTTCCCGCGCTGTTCTGCCGCTTGGCACAACAGGTGGTTTCTTTGATGCGCATGAGATTGCTAATGTATTCGGGCTGAAGGGTATTCAATTGATGCTGGATGAGATGCGGGGTACGCCGTTAGCTGCTTACATGCAGGTGGCTTCTTGTGTGCCTGCGGCAGGTGCGGAATTCGAGACAACGGGTGCCTCAATTGGTCCTGAAGAAGTTGCCGAAGCTTTTACTTGGGGCAAAGATGTGATTGCTCTGGGCGAAGTGATGAATTTCCCTGGCGTTGTTTACGGCGATGAGAAAATGCTTGGAGAGATTCAAGCTACGCTGCGGGCAGGCAGATTTGTTGACGGTCATTTCACATGGCCTTCCAGCGACTGGAGACTGCCAGTGTATGCTGCGGCAGGGGTGACTGGTGATCATGAGTGTGTTACAGCAGACGATGTGATTGAGCGCGTTCGACTGGGCATGTATGCCAAAATGCGCCGGGGCTCGGCTTGGCATGATGTTGCCAAGACCATCACCGCTCATACAGAGCGTGGACTTGATCCGCGCCGCATGATGCTGGTAACTGACGACCGCAGCTCGGAATCGTTACGCGACGAAGGTCATATGGATTTCGTTGTTCGCCATGCGATTGCTCAAGGCGTGAAACCAGTAACAGCCTTCCAAATGGCAACTATTAATACAGCAGAGCGTTTTGGGTTGTCTCAGGATATCGGATCTATTACTCCAGGTTCTTTTGCGGATATTATTCTGCTGGACGGGAATTTGGCCGATGTTCACGTGGTACTTACGATTGCCGCGGGTGTAGTAGTTGCCGAAAATGGTGTGATGACGGCAGAGCTTGCTAAATTCACTTATCCAGAGGAAGTTTTGGCTTCGGTTCATTTGCCACAGCGTCCTACCGCCGAAGATTTCATTATCGCGGCTCCAATTGAAACAGGTGAACTTACTGCAAGAGTTATTAAAGTAAGAGAAAATCATGTAGAGACCATTGAACGTATAGTTTCGGTACCTGTAGTGGCAGGGCAGTTGGATGTAAATGCTGTGGAGGGTCTGTGTAAAATCGCTGTGCTCGAACGGCATAAAGGAACAGGAAATAAATCAGTGGCTGTTGTGGAAGGCATCGGTTTTAAAGAGCCGGCTGCTATCGCAATGACTGTTGCTCATGATAGTCATAATGTACTCGTCATCGGCAATGATAATGAGTTAATGGCTAAAGCTGCGAATGCGGTGGCGGACGCTCAAGGTGGGGTTGCCGTAATTACTTCTAGTGGAGAAACGTTATTCCCGTTGGCCATTGCAGGCCTAATGTCTACAGAGCCATTTGAAATTGCTGCTGAGAAATCAGCTGCGATCAGCAAAGCGTTGTATGATGCCGGCTGTACTTTGAATTACGCGTTTATGACTTTATCGCTGCTTGCTCTGGCGGTTATCCCAACGTTACGTATCACCGATAAAGGACTCGTGCGGATTTCACCTGAGGGAATACAGTTAGTGCCACTGTTTGTTTAAGTAAATTAACTGAAGCATAATCCTAATGCGAAAAACTGTTCTGAGGTCGTAATGACCATTCAGAACAGTTTTTTTGTTTAAATATAAGAAAGTAAAAGCTTCACATGATGCGTAATCTTTATACATCTTATTGTAATGAACAATAATATTAAACAGATTTTTAGAGAATGAAACATTTTTCTGAGCGAAATCCTAAAAAAATATAAATAAAGCATAGTCAGGTGACGATAATAATGTTAAATTAGATAAAATTAAAGTGAATTAATGGAGTTAATTTTACAATAATGGCATATAAAGAATTATAGATAATGGCAGGTTTCGAATAACCCAACTAAGAGGGACGAGGTGCATGGAGAGATGATCAGACTAGAAACGCAAGATATTTTGAATATTAGCATGAAGCAAATTGCTACTATTTTTAAGATGAAGCCGCTTGAACTGAGATTTGTCACCGATTTTCAGGGTGAGAAATATCTCTTAACTAATGATAAGTTACACCTCAACAACCAGCAATATTGGGCAAAGGTTATGGAATGTGTCTTTGATGATCATGTTAGACCTGTGTTAATGTGTGAGGTATTATATTTCCTTCGTAATGAATTTCTGGAAAGTGACATTAAGTTATGTTTTTCTTATGATTACGCAGAGGATGGGAATGGCGCAGCTACAGCTATGGCTGAAGTATCCTTTAATGACTCAGCAGATTTACAGCCGAGTGAGATTGCCGAGCTGATTGATTTTGCGTTGACCTTACAGGACAAGCAGTGGTTCCATGAACTGACTACGAAATATAAGCAGCTTACAGCATAAGTATCCTTTCGATTCTTCATGCTTAACAATTGATATAGCTAACCGTCTTGTCTGCAACAGAGATGATCTGTGGACAAGACGGTTTTTTGTTTTACCACCCTTGGGCATTTTTTTCTACATGTTCAGCCAAAAAATCAAGCCAATCCTCATGGTTATTCAAACAGGGAATTGCCATAAATTCCTCTGCTTGTCCTCCACCAGCCTCGAATTGTTCTCGTCCTTCTATGGCTAGCTCATGCAGCGTTTCCAGACAATCGGTCACAAGACCCGGTGAAAAAATCAGAGGTCTACGTATTCCTCGTCCGGCAAGCTCTCCCAGAACATCCGCTGTAGACGGTCCTACCCATTCTTCTCGCCCGAAACGTGATTGAAAACTAAGCTGCCAGCGTTCGGGCTCCCAATTCATAGCAGAAGCAAGAAGACGCGCGGTTTCCATACATTGCTGCGGATAAGGATCACCGGTATCCGCATACCGTTTGGGAATCCCATGGAAGGTCAGTACAAAATAATCAGGTTCTTTGCTCAGAATCTCCATTTGACGCAGCAGGTGTGACTTCAAGGCTGAAATATAACCGGGCTCATTATAGTAGGCATCAATAAATCTTAGAGCCGGAATCAGACGTTTAGTTACAGGACCAGTGGAGCTTTGGCGACCTAAGGCTGCAAAGCTGGCCTGATCGAATACGGATGCGGTAGTCGTGGACGAATATTGCGGAAACAGCGGCACAATGATAATTCGGGTAACTCCGGCCGTGTCGAATTTCGCCATCGCTTGCTCCATGCTGGGTTCGCTATAAGCCAATCCAAGCTCTACCTGATACCTTGGACCCAGCAGTTCTTGCAATCCAGATTGCTGAGCTGAAGAATGAAGGAGCAGTGGTGATCCTTCGGTTGTCCATATTTGACTGTACAGCTCAGCGGACCGGCGTGGACGTGAACGCAGAATCACGCCTCGCAGCAAAGGCTGCCACAGCAGAGGAGAATAATCTATGATTCGGCGATCTGATAAAAAACGTTTCAGATAAGGCCGTACAGCTTTTGCAGTTGGTGCAGTAGGGGTGCCGATTTGGGCGAGTATAACTCCAATAGGTGGCTGTTTGCTCAAAGCACAGAACTCCTTTCCCATATAAGAGATCGTTCTAAAATAGCATAGCTAACCTTGAATGCACAGTTATTGAGATCACTTTGCGTGTATAAATTAATTTTAATCGCAAATAGTGATGTTTCTTATAGGGTGTGTGATTTTCGATACAGAAGAACCGCAGAAAGGTCTGGTAGTATCAAACCAGAAATTGATGGAAAACGGGTGTAAGTGTTTTTATAATAACTTATGTGAATTATTTCACCTTTTATGCAGCTTTGTGTTAAAAGGAAGAAATGAAATAGATTCAAGATATTTTTTTATTGAAAATCGAGCGTGCAAAAGCATGAGAGGGGGGATGAGTTCTTATGAAGAGAGAAGTTATGCTTCATAAGAAGAGAAGGGGCGCATCGTACGAAAAAGGTTTGGTTAACAAAAAGCTACATATCACTGGGGTTTGGTAAAGGAGAATTTTCATTGAAAAAACTAATTTCTTTAACGGTTAGCGCGGCTATATTGTTAGCGCCGTTTGCTTACACACTTAATGTGCCTGCTGTAAACTTGAAGGTGGATGCAGTATCGGCAGCCTCCGAAGAAGCGGATGTACCGGCAGCAAAACCAACAGCAAAACCAACGGCAAAACCAGCAGCAACACCAAAAGCAACGGCAAAACCAGTAGCAACACCAAAGCCAACAGCAAAACCAACAGCAACGCCAAAGCCAACGGCAAAACCAACAGCAACGCCAAAGGCAACAGCCAAACCAGCAGCAACCCCAAAAGCTACAGCAGCACCAGTAGCAACCCCAAAAGCAACCGCTGCACCAGCAGCGACAGTAGTACCAGCGGAAACTGTTAAGCCTGTGGCTACAGCAAAGCCTGTTACAGTTAATGAAAACGTATACCAAGATGGAGTTTACGTAGCTTATGGCGATGCATACTCCAAAGGCACGGAAGGTGCCAAGATCGAAATTAAAGATGGCAAAATTACTAGCATTGAGCTTTTGAGAACCAGTCCTAAGCTGATTGATAGAGATGCCCGTAACAATTATAGTGCTTTATGGCAAGCTTATGGATTGATGAAGGATAGATTGCTTGGCAAAACAAGAGATGGAGCAGCGGCAGTTGATGCTGTTTCGGGAGCTACCCGCTCCAGTAATGGCTGGAAATTGTCTGTAGATAGAGCGTTTGAAAGAGCTCTAACAGTGAAAGATACAAATGCCGTTTACTTTGATGGAGTTCATATGGGCGTAGATCCTACAGGTAAATATTCTGTATTTGCGACCTACGAATCCAACAAGCTCACAGATGTTAAAGTGTATCCTATGAACAGCGCTGGTGATTTCATTGAGGAGAAAGCTTACACAGCTGAGCAAGCGGCAGCGGTTGCAGCTATAGCTCCAGCCTTGCTGGCCAAAGGAACAGAGGCACAACCTGTTGCAGGTCTTGAAGCCGACTTTAAAGCAGCGATTAACGCTTTCTGGGATGCTGAGCAGAATGCAATAATCAACAATACATCTGCTTATGTAGACGGATTCTATTCCTCTTATGGTACGGCAAGAAGTGTTGGCGTTGAAAGAGCTGACATCGTGATTCGCAACGGTAAGTTGGTTGATGTGAAGCTGTTTAGACTTGGCAACAACCTGATTGACAGAGGGGCAACAGCTTATGCGGAAGTAGTAAAAGCAAATGCTCCTATGACAGCTAAGCTGCTAGCGAATGGTTCATATATCGCTAACTATGATGAAAAGGTTGACGGAATTTCCGGAGCTACGGAAAGTAGTCACAGCTGGAACCAAGCTGTAGAAAGAGCATTTGAGAAGGCGCTGAAGGTTCCTGCTGAAGGTCAATATTTTGACGGCAAATTTGCCGGAGTAGATAATCAATCTAAAGTGCTGCTGCTAGTTGATGTTGATGCAGATGCGGTAACAGGCATTAAAGTAAGTCTGTTTGGAGCTGACGGCAAGCTGATTGCTGACGATAAACTGAGTGCAGAACAAAAAGGATGGGTAGCTACACTCACATCCGGGCTGTTAGAAAAAGGTGTGCAAATGGCCGATATTACAGGCCAAGAAGCATTGTCGGTAGCAGCTAAAGCAGCACTGACAGATGCTTTGACCAATGCATCCAAAGTCCAAGGAACCTATAAAGACGGAACCTTTACTGCATTTGGTGATGCTTATGATAAAGGAACGAACAGAGCGGACGTTACCCTGCGTAACGGCAAAATCGTAAATGTAGCATTGTATCGTGTAGGAATGAACCTTGTAGATAGAGGGAACGCTGCTTACCCTGAGGTGGTAAAAGCAATTCCTCAGTTGACGGCTAGCTTCCTCGCAGCAGGTACTAGAGAAGGCGTGCAGGAAGTAGATGCTGTGTCCGGTGCAACTAGCAGCAGCGTGGCTTTAAAGACTGCGGTGGATAGAGCATACGGAAAAGCTGAGGTTGTAGAAGCTAATAAAGCGGCTTATTTCGATGGAATCTTCATTGGTGTAAGTGCCGATAAGCTTGTAAATGTTATGGTGAATGTAGAGTATGGTGTTCCTGTCAAAATGCTCGTTTATTATTTGGATAAAAACGGAAGTGTAAGAACAATCAATCAGTTAACGGACGCGGAGCTGGCAGTGAAAGGTGAAATCGAGTCGACATCGACCGGATATAGCCTGCACAAATATGGTTACCGTCCAGCAGTCTTCGGAAAAAATGATGCAGAGAAAGAAATATCCGCTAAAGCGGTAGAAGCTATTAAATCAGCACTTGAATCGGCTGGTAAATAATTATCGTTTTATAATAAAAGGAGGATATTCCAGTGCCAGAATATGGCCGGGGAGTAGCCTCCTTTTTCAAATATTCTTGGCTTGTACATAAATATGAAAATAGATCGTATAGTGATTTAAAGGGATTTTGGAGGTGAGTGTCTAAAGTTTAATATAGAGAGCAGGCCGAAAGCCTGTTATTAATAGGAGGCTCCAACATGACACAAATTAAACAGCTCGCTCCACAAGATGAATTTGTTGGCTTTTATCTTTTAAGAGAGCTGGCAATTAAACAAACGAACGGCACTCCTCCAAAAGATTATTTTGACATCGTTCTGGGGGATTCCACTGGACAATTATCCGCGAAATATTGGGATGCCAGCACAACCGATAAAGAAACTTTTTTTCCTATGGCGCTTGTGAAGGTACGCGGGATTGCTCATACTTATCGTGAGAAATTACAAATAAAAATTACTAAAATCAGGTTGGTTAACGATGAGGATGGCGTTGCACTTACGGATTTCATCCGTTCTGCCCCAATTCGTCCAGTAGACCTTATTCATACGATTAAAGGGGTTATGGCAAGTATTTCGGATCCGGAAATTGCTTCAATTGTCTCTTTTTGTGTGGGTAAAGTGGAAGAGAAATTGATGCATTATCCGGCAGCCAAAACACATCATCATGCTTATTTTGCCGGACTTGCTTATCATATGGTGCGTATGCTGGAAATCGGTGATTTTCTGTGCAAGCAGCGTCCGTTCTTGAATCCAGATCTAATGAAGGCCGGGATCATTCTGCATGATATCGCGAAGCCGGAGGAGATGGTCTCCCAGCTTGGGATTGTCTCGGAATACAGCGTTCAGGGCAAATTAATTGGCCATATCTCGATGGCGTCTAATTGGATCACGGAAGCGGCTATCCGCTTAGATATTGATTTGAATTCGGAAAAGGTTATGGCGTTACAGCATCTCGTATTGTCACATCATAATCTGGGCGAATGGGGGAGTCCTGTTCAGCCACAGACAGCTGAGGCAGTCGCTCTGCATCATATCGATGCGATGGATGCGAAGCTGCAAATGGTGGAGGATGCTTTGGATACCACACCGGAGACCGAGGAATGGACACCGTTCATCAGAGGTCTAGAGAATAAGGCTGTGTATCGTTTGAAGATTTAAGAGATACCCTGTAAAACCAAACCCCCAATCAGCAGAAAGGAGCTGGTTGGGGGTTTTTGATGTTCTTTGGTTATTTGGACAAAGTGGCGCGGCTGCTATAAATGGAGGGTTTATGTTTAGTGCCTTGTTTCTTAGCAGGCTTTTTCGCGCGAGTCGAAAATGGGGTATACCCACCGGCAAACATCGTTCCGCTAGTATATCCTTGACTGGCAGAGAGCAATAGAGGATCATAGTGCTCCTCTTGCTCCATAAGTTTTACTAGAATTGCAGCGGCTGCGCGTGCGTCATCCAAGGCATCATGGTGCTTTAGCGTAATGCCGAAAAAATCGGAGACTACATTAAGTTTATGGGAGGGCAGGTCGGGCAGCATTTTTTTGCCTAATAAATAGGTACATAAGTATTGGAAGCTTGGGTAGCTCAGGGACATTCCATCGAGACAATAACGCAGGACGCTCATATCAAAAGCAGCATTATGCGCCACGACGATTTGTCCGTGTAGTAAAGGTTCAACGGTGGGCCATAGCTCTTGAAAAGTAGGTTGGCCGATTACCATTGATGGTGTGATGCCGTGTATCGAAATGTTCATGCCATCAAACCGCTGCTGCGGGTCAATTAGCCAAGAATGCTCTGCGGTTATATTTCCAGCTTTAACTTCCACAAGTCCCAAGGCACATGCGCTGGATCGACTGGAGTTCGCGGTCTCAAAGTCAATTGCTATAAAGTCCATTCGTAAAGCTCCTTATCTATCATATATACGTTTCATATTAAAGTAGTAAAATGATAAATACAATCTAGTGAATCACAATGAGCTGTTCAGTAAAAATAAGGAGATGGTAGAGTGCGGCTTATAAAGGGGCAAAAGGTGGATATTACGAAAGGGAGAAACGTGAACAAGCTTTTGCTGAAATTTGGGTGGATGACTGCTGATATTAGGATTGGCATAGACTCTGCTGCTTTTTTACTGTCAGAACAGAACCGTTGCGAACGCGATGAGAACTTTATCTTTTATGGCAATCCGTTGTCTATAGACGAAGCTGTAACTCATTGTGTCTTACAACAAGGGGATAAAGAAGCTATCGCCATTACGCTTTCTCGACTTCCTAAGGATATTACTAGAATAGCTTTAACTTTAACGATCTATGAAGGAGAAAAATTAGGACACTCTATGAAGCAAATAACCTCTCCTTATCTGCGCTTAGTGGATGCTGCTAATGGTGAGGAATTATTCGTTTTCGAGTATGGCTCTGACCTGTCGACGGAGACAGCTATTGTGGTTGGAGAGCTATATCGCTATGGTTCAGAGTGGAAATTCAGTGCAATTGGAAGTGGCTTTGAGGGAGGATTGGCTGCTTTATGTACAAACTATGGGCTCGTTATTGAAGAAGACGAAGGAAACCTTGAGGTAGCGGCCACAGCTGAGTTAACCTTACCTTTAGAGACGATCCGTTATGAAGAGAAGAATGTACTGTCCTCTATTGATTTACGTAAAAAAATTGTTCAGATCACCTTAGAAAAAAAGAATCTGACAGGAGTCATCGCAAGGGTAGGCGTTGTCCTGGATATTACAGGATCTATGAGAAATCTTTATAATAATGGAACCGTTCAAGAAGTAGTTGAGCGTATATTAGCCGTTGCCTGCAAATTTGATGATAACCAATCGTTAGATGTGTGGGTGTACGATACGGAGTTTAGCCGGCTGCCACCTGTGACAGAGCAGGATTTAGGAAGATATGTGTTTACACATATTTTAAATAATCGTACCATTCATAAGTTTGGCCGCAATAATGAACCGCCAGTAATGGAGGATATCATTAAAAAATATACGGAGGAAGAACCCGATTCTACACCGGTATTTATCATATTTATTAACGATGGTGGTGTAGTGAAATCCACTAAAAATGTGATTATGGCTGCTTCGGTCCAACCAATTTTTTGGCAGTTTGTCGGAATTGGTAACTCGGATTTTGAAGTATTGAAGCAACTTGATACGATGAAGGGACGTTTGGTGGATAACGCCAATTTTATTCATCTGGACCAAATTGAAAAGGTGACTGATGAAGATCTGTATGATCAGCTACTGAATGAATTCCCCATATGGCTAAGGGCAGCGAAAGAAAAAAGAATCCTGCGAGCATAAAAATACATTATTCAGAATGAATAAGCCTATGCGCTACAATAAGCCATAACCACCTATCTTAGGGATGTTATGGCTTTTTCCAGTTTCGCTATCTTGCTATTCTATTCAACAATCCGTACACTGCCAAATAGGTATTGTATATTAGGATTAGGGTCATCACTATCAGATACGGGAGGAAACACTTTGAGCAGCGTAATTACTAAGTTTTTTGATTATGGGCAAGAAGACATAGATTATCTCCGAAGTGTGGATCCAGTACTTGGCGCAGCTATGGCACGGATGGGCAGAGTGGAACGTGTAATTATACCGGATCTTTTTACTGCGCTTATCTATGCTATAGTAGGACAGCTTATTTCAGTAAAAGCGGTTCGGACCATTTGGAACAGAATGTTGGCTCAGTTCGGAGACATCACTCCGCAGCAGTTAGCGTTACATACGGCGGATGAGATTCAAAGCTGTGGGATGACGATGAAAAAGGCACTATGTATCCATGAGATTTCCAATTTGGTCGCTCAGGGTGATTTTAAGCTGGAGGAATTGCCTGGGTTATCAGATCAAGAGGTTATACAAAAACTTATGACGTTAAAGGGCATTGGCAAATGGACGGCAGAAATGATGTTAATCCATTCTATGGAACGACGGGATGTGGTCAGTTGGGGAGATATTGCGATTCGTCGGGGGATGATGAAGCTGTATGGACTTGATAAGCTTACCAAAGATCAATTTGAACAATACCGGCTAAACTATTCTCCTTTGGGTTCTGTGGCTTCTATATATTTATGGGAAATTTCATTTGAATAATGGACGGGTAAGGAGTACTACTATGGAAAAAACAATAAGAGAACAGCTATTGAATTTGGCAGAGGTGGACTACCAGAAGTTTTCTGCGGCCTTAATTCCGACGATAGATAATGTTATAGGCGTCAGGCTACCGGAACTGCGCAAGCTTGCCAAAATCATTGCAAAGGGTGATTGGAGAGCCTATTTGGAGCATGCCGAGACAGATTATTTTGAAGAAGTGATGCTGCAAGGTATGGTGCTTGGCTACGTGAAGACAGATCTTGAAGAAATCCTACGTTATATCGCAGACTTTATTCCCAGAATTGATAACTGGTCCGTATGCGATAGCTTTTGCACAGGCCTGAAGTTTACCGTAAAGAATAAAGAACGGGTGTGGGAGTTTATAATGCCTTACCTATTGTCAGATCAAGAATATGAAATCCGTTTTGCTGTGGTAATGATGCTTAATTTCTTTATTGAAGAGGCGTATATCAGCCGGATTTTACAATTGCTCGATAAGGTCAGTCATGAAGGCTATTATGTAAAAATGGCGGTTTCTTGGGCGCTTTCGATTTGTTATGTGAAATTGCCAGAGCCTACGATGAGTTATTTGAGAAACAACAGCTTAGATGATTTCACTTACAACAAAGCTTTGCAGAAAATCACTGAGTCTTATCGTGTGGATCCAGAAACGAAAAAATGGATTCGCGGGATGAAAAGAAGTAAAAAACAAGCCCCTTATTCAGCACAATAGCTGAGTAGTAAGAGGCTTGTTGTCCTATTTATTTTTTCTCAGTGTTTACTTCAGTGTTGGTTTTACGGTTGCGGATTCGCTCGATTTCGATGTCAACGGCGCTACGCAGGTTAGGATCGATGGAAGGACTTATTCCTGTGCCTGTATTGAATTTATTTTTGGAGTTTTCCGCCAATGCTTCCCACTCGAAAATCTTTTCTTCCATTCGTTCGAAACCTTGTGAAGCTGATCCTACATTTAGACCTTTCGTAGAAGAACGTGGAGCAGAGTTGAGTGTTTCTGTCGCTTGTTGAGCGCGAGCGATAAGTTCAGTTCTTTTCGCTTTGAGATGTTCACGCTCTTCTTTTGCTCTAGCGATATTGATCTCAAGCTCTGCAAGGGATTGCTTAGTTTGTACTTGGCTATTTATGGACTCTTCCAACTGTTCTACGTACCGTAACTTGGCTATGAGTGCCAGACGAGCTCTTTCTTCATTTCCTTGTTCAACTGCTTGAACGGCTTCGGCTTCACTTTGCTCTACTAACTGAGTATATTCTTGCTTACGGCGTTCCAACACACTTGCTGTAACTTGCAGATCACGCTCATTGCGTTCCGCCTTAGCGATATCATTTTCAAGATCACGTAAATACTGACCTGTCAGCAACACCGGGTTTTCTAATTTGTTTAAACCTTCGTGTAGGGCTGCTTTAGTAATTGTGGAAATTCTTTTTAATAGACTCATGTTCTATCTCTCCTTTTTTATGGTTGGATTAGGGTTAGTTTGTATTAAACGACGATTTATTAATAGAAATCATGTCCATCTGAAAAGCTGTTAAAAGGTTCTTTAGGAACGATGATACTAGCGATGACGTAGAAGATAAGTACTGTTCCGAAGCTGAACAATGCTGCGGCAACAGCAACGAGACGGATTACTGTAGCATCAATACCAGACCAACGAGCAAGACCTCCGCACAAACCACTTATCTTCTGATCACTTTGGGAACGATATAATTTTTTCATTTATTGTTTTCTTCCTCTCGTATGGGTGTGATTGTTATTGAATCCTGCAACCCGTTTGCTTATGTACTCATTCTAATGTCTTTTTGCATGCGAAAAAACGGCCTGGAGGCGGTTTTGTATACCAGACCTGAGTCGAGGTTCGTTCCCGCAGGAAGGCGGGGAAAGGGGTAGTAAATCGGTTATAGGCTACAAACCATGGACGAAGTTAGGTACAATAAAGAAAGGAATACTTCTGGCGGTGTCGAAATATGCTTATATATGACTACTACGGAATTGGGGGCTGAATATGAGTTTTTTTAACAAAGTAAAAGCAGGGGTAAGCGAGGCTGGGAATAAAGCAAAAACAGTGGTGGAGATTAACCGGTTGAAGCTGCAAAATAACGGTAAGCAAAATGATATTGACCAGCAGTATCAGGTCATGGGCAAACTGTTATTTGAAGCCGTAACTCAAGGTGCAGGACCACTGCCAAGTGAGCAAATCGAGACTAATATCAATCGTATTCTCGAATTGAAGGCTGAGATTGAGACGAACCTTCAGCAAATTGCTGAGTTGTCCGATGTAAAGCATTGCAAAGCATGCGGTGGGAATGTGGCGATCGAGGCACGCTTTTGTCCGGCCTGCGGATCCACTTTTGAAGTGGCAAAAGAACCTGTCAGTGATGTAACTCCGTCCTCGATTTCTTTGGATAAGAAGGAATAGATTTACTTCATACAAGAAACTTATGAATAAAGAGGCTGTCTCAAAAGTAGTGAATACTACTTATGAGGCAGCTTCTTTTTAGTAAAAAGGCTATAAGCGGATTCTTGCTGTAGCCAATAGACTATGGGCTACGCACACAAAGTATTCTATGCCATTAGGTTGGGCGGCGGAATATTCATTTTGTGTGATACCTGTTGGGGACGATATCTATTGGACGGTGCGATAAGCAGTATGCGGGGGCCGTTTGTGTTGTCTGCGTTTATGAGTGTGCGAAGCCGGCCTAAAACTAATTAGGGAAAAACTCCCTGAAAACAACCAATATTCGCTCTAAATGAACGAATTTAGGGAATTCCTCCCTAATAATAAGGGGAATTTCTTTAATTGCTAACGAATCAGCTGAAATTTAGGGAGGTTTTCCCTGATCATTAGTCTAATGAACGAAAATCCCAGAAATTTCAGGGAGAAATTCCCCAATTATTTTAGCGGAGCGTAATTAGATCATTAAGCGGGATTCGTATCTACAATCTTAATTTCACTTGTCCATAATCTAATGTCGTTTAAACCTTAGAAGCACGGCGTTTCTTAAATTGATACACAATTAGCAACATAAGCGGCAGAACAAATGCACAGGTGAAATCCCAATCTACCCAGTAGGCGGGGATCTCCTTTACATAGAAAATGATGTCTTTGGCAATCAGTTGTGACATACCGAATAACAAAAATCCAGTAGGTATGATCAGAGGACGGTGGCTTTTGAGTTTAAATAATTGGGCTGTACCTAAGGTTAAAGCATAGTAATAAACTGCTGTTTTGAAGTACGTGCTGATAATCCATGCTGTAGCCATAAGCGCTTCAATACGTTGCAGAGAATTAGCAATATTAATTTTTTGAGCAAGAATATAAGCGGCATAAAATTGATGTTCAGAAGCGTAAACACCTAGAACGGTAAGGGAAAACAATAAGATGAGGTTAAGGCCCAGAGCTCCGATGATCAAGGCTATGAAAATATCCCGGCTTGTTTTGCTATTTTTCTGAGCATAAGGATATATCATTAGAAACACGCACAATTCGCCAAAAGGATAAAAAACACCATACATCAAAGTATGAAGCATGTCCGGTACTGGTGTGTTTAAGATGGGGTATAAACGTTCCATTTTGACATCGGGGGTCAGCAGGAGCAGCAGACCGATCAAAAAAACTGCAAATAAAGGAAAAAAAAGCTGAGCTGCCCGGCCCAATGTTTCTAGGCCAAGTCGTACCCCATATACCAGCAGGAAAATGGCCATGAAACGAATAACCCCACCGGGTGTTTTCTCGTAAATCTGTGTACACATGAAATCTTCAATTTCTCTTATGTAGGTGGAGGCAGCAATCAGGAAGAACCCTAAATAGAATAAGGCCACAGCAGTTCCGACCCATTTTCCTAAAATTTGTAGGCTAAGCTCGATAATATTCTTGTTGGGTTCAAGGTCTGCTAAGCAGAGTAACAATTTTATGGTCACTAGACCCAAGGGAATACTAATCAAAGCAGCAATCCATGCATCTTGTTTCGCTCCTGATATCATTAACGCCGGATACACAAGCGCCATATCCCCAATAAATGTGAATAGCCCGAGTATAATCATTTGATTGGTACTAATTCGATCTTTCTCCAAACTCATATACCCCCTCAAATTTATTGGACTAGTTTTAGTATGGTTGTAGTTACCAGAATTATGCCATCCCGATTTTTTAATCCGAAGGAATAATTATCATAATTAACATCAAACTATACTCATCTATCTATGGAGAAGTGGAGGCTGCATCATGAAAGATACGGAGATTGGTACATTATCAAGCCGGTTGGAAGTTAATATTGCTAATTTGTACCAATTGATGGGTGAAAGCTCTGATGTAGTGATAAAAGAGTTGCAGATAGAAGAGAACACTCATATTTCTTTGATTTACATAGATGGTCTTGTGGATACTCAGGTGCTGCATAATTCAATTTTGTATTCCTTGCAGGAACACATTCCTTACGAACAGCTGAGGGGGCTTTCTCCCGAGCGGAAGTTTGAGATGATTAAGAAACAGATATTAATAGCCGGCGATATAGCCGTCATTGACGATTACAGCCAATTTATTCATCATTTATTGTCCGGTAATATAATGCTGCTGCTTGACGGGTTATCCAGCGCTCTGCGGATCGG
The DNA here is from genome assembly GCF_037969975.1 of Paenibacillus sp. FSL R7-0163. Taxonomy (NCBI): domain Bacteria; kingdom Bacillati; phylum Bacillota; class Bacilli; order Caryophanales; family Paenibacillaceae; genus Paenibacillus; species Paenibacillus sp. FSL R7-0163. The sequence goes on along the minus strand of NZ_CP150224.1, from coordinate 4,680,136 downwards.
CTTACCAGGCTGGGAAGATCGTAATGTAGGGGAGCCTAGCTCACAGTCGGTTGTTCGGGGTCCAATGGAAGGATTCACTGAGAATTTACGGACGAATACGGCACTGGTTCGGCGAAAAATCAAAGATAGCCATTTATGGCTGGAAACCGTTCAGATCGGAAGGGTGACTCAAACCAGCGTATCCATTATGTATCTAAGTAACATCGCGAATAAGGAACTGGTGCAAGAGGTAAAGCGCCGTCTGAATAAAATAGATACGGACAGTATTCTCGAGAGTGGATATATTGAGGAGTTTATTCAAGAGACGGCAGTTACACCTTTTCCTACCGTATACAACAGTGATCGTCCGGATACGATTGCAGCGGGTATTTTGGAAGGAAAAGTGGCCATTCTTGTTGATGGAACTCCTTTTGTACTGCTGGTGCCCACATTTTTTGTGGCATTTTTCCAGTCAGCTGAGGATTATTACCAAAGGGCTGATATTGGAACATTGCTGAGATTAGTTCGTTTTATTTCATTTTTTATTACTTTGCTTGCCCCTTCATTGTATGTTGCGATTACTACCTATCACCAGGAGATGATACCGACCAATCTTGTAATCAGTTTAGCTGCCCAGCGGGAGAGTGTTCCTTTTCCTGCTTTTGTTGAGGCGCTGATCATGGAAATGACTTATGAGATTTTGCGGGAAGCCGGGGTGCGGATACCCAAAAATATTGGTCAGGCGATTTCCATTGTCGGAACGTTGGTGATTGGACAAGCCGCGGTAGCAGCGGGTTTTATTTCATCCGCAATGGTCATTATTGTATCGCTAACAGCCATTTCTAGTTTTGTTATTCCGGAGACAGGAATGTCTATAGCTGCGCGGATGATCCGTTTTGTGCTTATAGCTTTGGCCGGATTTATCGGATTATATGGAATTCTCTTCGGTATTTTCATCATCGTATTGCATTTGTCGAGTCTGCGTTCTTTCGGAATGCCTTATATGAGTCCGCTCGGACCGTATAATTCCAAAGATTTAAAAGACTCTATTTTTCGCTTTCCGTGGCCGTTTTTAAAGACAAGGCCTGCTGAGAATAAGACGCAGAACCTGTTTCGTCAAAGCACATCCAGTGATAAGGAACCAACCAAATGAATAAAAAATTAGTTAGAGGCGTTCTTCGATTAATGATAGCTCTCCAATTTACGTTAGTGCTAAGCGGCTGTTGGGAAAGAAATGAGCTGAATGAGATAGCTTTTGTCTTGGGGATAGGGATTGACAAGGCAGAAAAAGGTTATACCGTTTCGATGCAGGTCGTTATTCCATCTGCGATTTCCTCCCAAACGAATGGAGGAGGGGGAGGCAGTGGAGTCCCAGTGGTTGTATATAAATTTACTGTACCTACGTTTTATGATGCGCTGCGTAAGCTGAATCTGGATAGCTCTAGGTCAAGTTATCTCGGTCATATCCGGGTGTTGGTGATTGGGGAGGAGCTTGCCCGCACCGGAGTGGGTGAGATACTCGATGTATTTAAAAAGAAGTCGGGAACCCCGGATGGATTTCTACGTTATGGTTGCCAGAGATACAACCGCCAGCAATGTCTTGAATGTCCTTACACCTATGGATAAATTACCAGCGAACAAATTATTTAGCTCTTTGGATAATTCTTATAAAGATTCAGCAAAAACAGTCGCTGTCACGCTGGATGATTTTATTGAGAATTTATTGTCTGAAGGTGAGAATCCTGTGCTAACCGGAGTGAAAATTATAGGAGATCCCAAAGATGGAGAAGACAAAAGCAATGTAGAGCGAACAATGCCTAAGGCAAGATTGGAATACCATACTGTAGCTGTGTTCAAAAAAGACAAGTTGATCGGTTGGCTAAACGAGGGAGAAACGATTGGTTACAATTATATCAACGATAAGGTAACCGCACATTCTGGCTCGATCGCAGGGGAAGACGGAAAGCCCATAGTAATCGAAGCGATCCAGGCTACAACTAAACGCAAAGTGAAAATCATTAATGGGGAGCCGCATATTTACCTTAGTGTTAAGACGCTTTGCAATATTGAAGAAGTGCAAAGTGTAGAAAATTTGGAATCGGAAAGCACTATAAAACGTTTGGAAAAGGAAACAGAGGAGCGGATTATAGAGCGGATGCAAAAAACTGTGGAGCATGTAAATGATCGTTTCAATGTTGATATTATGGGATTCGGACAATCGATCTACCATGCCAGCCCTAAAGCTTGGGCAAAGCTGCAGCAACAAAAGGGTGACGATTACCTTAAATCATTGCGCATCCATTACAAAGCCTCAGCAGTTATTAACCGCGTGGGTCTCACAGATAATTCTTTTCTTGAAAAAATCAAGGAGTGAAGTCAAATGCTAGTACTGTTATTCTTGGTGATTGCTGTAGGTTGTATGGCACTTGATTTGCCTAAATTAATGCGAAAGCGCCGAGTGCGTGATCTTAGCGTATATTTTATTTTTTGGATTTTGGGTCTTGGCGCGACCTTCTGCTCGTTGTTAAAATTGAACATCCCCAGTCCGCTGTTTCTTATTATCTTTATCTATAAGCCAATAAATAATTTATTTGGCTTATTGTTTCATTAACAATGAAGCTGCAATTATCGCGGCTTTTTTTGTTTTATCATGTAGAAGTTCTTGTCCTTAACTTAAGAATATTTCATAGAATGAAAATGAGAGGTTGACCATATTTGTCGGTGGGGCATATTATTTGGAATGAACAATTTTTAAGTAAGCTTACGGCTTTACTTGTATAGGAGCTTGCTCCTTGTTGGATGTATTGTATACTAACGAATAAAAAGAAAACGGTTACAAAGAGATTTTCAATTCAAGGAAAAAGGCATAATCATTCTCAGGGCTGCAAGGGGGAAGAAATGAAACCAATATTCAAAATTATGATTGTTGATGATGAGATGCTTGTAAGACAAGGAATCAAACATCTTTTGGATTGGGAAAATGAAGGGTATCGAATTGTTGGTGAGGCTGCTAACGGTCTTGAAGCACTAAATATGATGGATGAGGTTAATCCTCATGTGATCATTACAGATATTGTTATGCCAATAATGGGCGGGGAGAAACTGGTCAAGATCGTTAAGGAGAAATACCCTCATATTGAAGTCATCGTCTTAAGTAGTTTCAGTGAATATGATTATGTCCGATCCACATTTCAAAGTGGTGTAGCGGACTACATTCTGAAGCCAAAGTTGGAAGCTGATTATCTGTTAACCATCCTAAATAAAACCACTGCTAAATTGGTAGGGATGGAGATGACCGATCAAGGAAAGGATCCTGGGGAAAAGCAAGTTTTGCTAGTTATCGAGAAGCTTATGACCGGATATGAGTCTGGGCTTGAGTCTGCTTTGCTTCATGCAAAGTTTCCACACACACTATTCGCGTTTTTCGGAGCGGATATGAAACATATTAAAGATTCTGGGGATAGGTTAACTTTCACACAAAAAATAGAAAAAGGGCTTAGTAAGCTCCCTTTGGGCGATACAGTGTTTATTCGGCTGAAGTTTGTCAATGATTCGGTTATATATTTGCTTAATGCAAAGCCGGAACAGTGGGACGAGCTTGTTATAGAGCTCCGATATCTAGTCTCGGAGATGGACCATTGGGCGAGAGAAACACATTTCGTTATCAGTCAAAGCTTTACGGATTTTAATAAGCTGGGGGAGATTTATCGAGACAATTATTTAAAGCTTACACGATACAGTTTCTACTTGCCGGATCGAAGCTTAATTGAAAATGATCATTTGCCCAGCCTTCCGAGTGCATATCAGGAATATGATATGGGCGAATTAATGGAACAACTGAAACGTAAGCAATACCAGAAGGCATTCACTGGATTTCTGGAATATGTTCATCTCCGTTCGATGGATTATCGGACCGATATTTTCGAATTCAAATCGTTATTGGGGAATTTTATATTTAACGTAGCGACCACACTTGGAAAAATGAAGTATGAGACCGGAGGCTTGGAGGAATCCAAATACGACTTCTTTCGAAAAATAGATGAAGCGATGTATGCCGGAGATGCAATCGCTGTTGCTGAAGCTTTTATTCGCGAAGCTGAACGTGCGATTGGTGAGACGAACCTAACGATCAATCCAAATATGACCCGCTTGCTTGAATACATTCAGGATCATTACGCTGATCCCATCACGTTGACTGGGGTTGCGCGGCAGTTTCATTTCAACGCTTCTTATTTATCGAGCCATTTCACAGCCCAGAATGGTGAAGGATTTAATGAATATCTGAACAAAGTCCGGTTGGAGAAAGCCATGGAGTTACTCGTGACAACGGAAAAAACAATTTCTGATATTAGCGCTAGTGTGGGCTATTCGGATCAGAGTTATTTCACTAAAGTGTTTAAGAAGCAGGCGGGCATTTCTCCGAGCCAGTACCGAAGACGGGACGTAGAGCGACCATGATTGGAACAATCATCAACAAGATTAGGAAACAGGGCTTATTTCTCAAGCTTTTTCTTGTGACCCTCATAAGCATTGTTGCCGTATCCCTTCTGACTTTGTCTATTACCATCCGTATGTCAGAAAATTTATTCTTAAAGACCTTCAGCATAACGAATGGCAAACTACTGAATCAGATGAAGACAAACTTGGAGTCCTACAACAACGTTGTAGCTACGGGTGCTACAATGACAGCTCAGAATGGTGCCATCCGCAGCTATTTGTCCGGGGGAGAGACGGATTCATTGACGCTTGCTATCAAAACCTACCAGATGACAGAAAGCATGCGTGCAGTCCGCTCCAACCTGAGTGCCTTTGATGTGGGTATTATGATTGTAGGTGCGAATGGCAGAAGTTATTCAACCGATCCTTGGTATTGGTCTGCTACTGCTGATGAACTGAAGAACCACCCGATTACGAAAGCGACAGTGGCCCATCCACAGCAAATTCTGTACCAACTTTATCAAAAAGAGGATGGTCAAACCAAAAAGAAAGAGATCCTGTTAGTGGCTTCTAAAGCTCTATTTGATCATTCGACCGGCCGTATCTATGGCACTATGTACATTGCAATTCGTGATAGCGATTTTAAGGCCTTCTATGCCAATTTTACGAGTGAAGGTAATGATGTTGTTTTGCTGAATGCAAAAGGGCAAATTGTATCCAGCAACAGGACAGAGCTGATTGGGCTGACCGATCAACAGCTGCTTCAAGAAGTAGTTGATGAACAGAGCACAGGAGACAATGGAGAATCTGTCTATGTGATGGGGAATGAACGGGTAGTATTCTCGGAATACTTGCCTGAATTTGATGTTTATTTGGTGAATCTGATCGATAAGAAAGCTGTAACGGGTCAGATGGTAAATGCTAAAGCAGTGTCGTTGACGATCATGGCTATCGTAGCCATTTCGCTTATTATTGTATTTTTAATTACCAGGAAAATGACGAAGTCCCTGCGTGTACTCGTTGAACAGATGTCGAGTATTCCTAAGGGGGGATTTGATAATCATGTGGATGTCGCCACTAGTAGTTATGAAGTTAAGGAGCTAGGAAATGCCTTTAATTTTATGCTTGATTCCCTACATGATTATGTTGATCGGTTGATGGAGACCCAGAAGCAGCAGCGTAATGCGGAGCTGGCCGCCCTTCAAATGCAGATCAATCCCCATTTTTTATACAATACACTGGCTTCTATCAAATTTCTGGTGCAACAGGGCAACAAGGAAAAAGCAGCTGGCACGATAAATTCGCTAATCTCACTCCTGCAAAATACTGTCAGTGATGTTCAATCCACTATACCTGTTAGTCAGGAATTAGAATCGCTGAAGCATTATGTATATATCAATCATGTAAGGTATGGCGAGAAGATCCGCGTGAATTATTTTGTGGAGCCTGAAAGCTTGGATTATCATATGCCAAAGCTAATTCTGCAGCCTTTTATTGAAAACGCGTTCTTTCATGCATTCAATCTTAAAGATGAGGGAAGAATTCTGATCATGATCGCCGTTCAGGAAGATCAGCTTGTATGCGAAGTTGTAGATAATGGTGATGGGATGGACCTTGATCCGAATTTGATGAAAGAAGAACAGCTGCCAGCCTCGAAGCACAAACGACAATTATTCTCCGGGATCGGTATACGGAATGTTGATGACAGAATCAAATTGTTGTACGGAGAGCGCTATGGTATTAACATTACAAGCAAACGAAATGAAGGTACGAAGATCATAATTACGCTTCCATTGTTAAAAAGCTAAAATTTTTACAAAAACCTAAAAATAGTACCAGAGTCGATCTTAGAGTAAAAATAGAATCCAATAATAACACCAAAGCTAACAAAGATACTGCCAAAGAAAGCGAATACAAAATGATAAGATGGAAGCGTAGCAGAGAAAACGCTTCCATCTTTATTATTTTACAGATTATCAAGGGGGTTACGAAGTGAAAAAATTATTATCCGTAATGCTGGCTAGTGTGGTTCTACTTTCGGCATGTTCCTCAGGTGGAACGAAAAACGAAACGAGCAACTCCGGAAGCGAAGGTAGCAGCAAGCCACAAGAGATCACAGTTTGGGCTTGGGACCCAGCGTTTAACATTGCAGCCATGAATGTTGCTAAAGAAGCTTATGCGAAAGTCAATCCAGACGTAACGGTAAACGTCGTTGAGAACGCGCAGGCTGATATCGTGCAAAAGCTGAACACAGGACTGAACTCTGGATCTACGAAGGGTCTTCCTAACATTGTATTGATTGAGGATTACCGTGCGCAAAGCTTTTTGCAAGCGTATCCGGATTCCTTTTATGAATTGACGGATGTTGTAAAAGCTGCTGATTTTGCGGATTACAAAATTGGCCCGACCAGTGTTGACGGCAAGCAATATGGTGTTCCGTTTGATTCTGGTGTAACTGGAATGTATGTACGTACAGACTATCTTGAGCAAGCAGGCTATAGCCTGGATGCACTACAGGATATCGACTGGAAGCAATATATCGAGATCGGTAAAGCTGTAAAAGAAAAAACCGGCAAAAGCATGATCACACTGGATCCCAATGATCTTGGACTTATCCGGGTCATGATTCAATCGGCGGGTGCATGGTATACGGGTGAAGACGGTCAAACTCCGACCATTGCAGACAACGCTGCTTTGAAAGAGGCGCTTGTATTGTACAAAGAAATGATGGATTCCGGCATCGTGAAAGTTAACTCAGACTGGAGTCAATTTGTAGGCGCATTCAATAGTGGTGAAGTAGCTACTGTGCCAACGGGTAACTGGATTACACCTTCAATTAAAGCCGAAGCTTCCCAATCCGGTAAGTGGGCAGTAGCTCCACTTCCTAAGCTGGCAGCCACAGCAGGCTCCGTCCATGCATCCAACCTTGGGGGCAGCTCCTGGTATGTAATGAATGTAGATGGTAAAGAAGCTGCTGCGGAGTTCCTTGCAAAAACATTTGCTTCTGATGCGGAATTGTATCAGACGTTAAATACAAAAGTTGGTGTTATCGGCACTTTAAAAGCTGCGGCAAGCGGAGAAGCTTATTCAGCTGCGGATGAATTTTTCAAAGGTCAAAAGGTCGTATCCGATTTTGCGGCTTGGACCGAACAAATTCCTAACGTCAACTATGGCATGAACACTTACGCAATAGAGGACATTATGGTTGTAGCAGTGCAATCTTATCTTGGTGGAAAAGATGTAGATACTGTTCTGAAAGATGCCCAGAAGCAAGCAGATACCCAAGTTCGCTAATCACACTTAGGCTGTACAATCTAGGCCCTTGCTTCTTCTTCTCCTGTAAATTGGATTTCTACAGAAGGATGGGTAGCAGGGGCTTTCATCTCTAATTTATCAGACAGAAGGGTGTGGAGTAGAGTGGAAACTGTAAAGCCAGGGCTAAGCCCTCAAAGACATAAGAGCACTAAAGGTCAACGGCAAATCCATCTGACAGGCTGGTTATTCGTTCTTGTGCCGGTCATTATGATCAGTATTTTCTATTTTTATCCAATGATTCAAGCCTTAATTCTATCCTTCAAGACAGGCAGAGGCAACAATCTTCAGTTTACCGGCCTTGATAACTATATTCGTCTGTTTAGCGACACCACTTTCCTTACAGCCGTCAAAAACACTTTTATTTACTTGATTATTCAGGTCCCAGTTATGCTGGTGCTGGCGCTCTTTATCGCTGTGCTGCTAAATGACGAAAGACTGAAATTTAAAGGATTTTTCAGAACGGCGATATTTCTGCCAACGGTAACTTCACTTGTAGCGTACTCCGTTGTTTTCAAGTACATGTTTGGAGCCGAAGGTATCGTCAATAAATTTCTGGTGAATCTGCATCTAATCAGCGAACCGATTCAATGGATTACCGATCCCTTCTGGGCCAAAGTTACTATCATTATCGCTATCACTTGGCGCTTTACTGGCTATAATATGATTTTCTATTTGTCCTCACTGCAAAATGTCGACAAATCAATATATGAGGCTGCTCATATAGATGGAGCGAGTGCATTTACACAATTTTTCAAAATTACAATTCCCCTATTGAAGCCGATTATCTTGTTCACGACGATAACATCGACCATTGGAACACTTCAGTTGTTTGACGAGGTGGTTAACATCACGAAAGGTGGACCCGGCAATGCAACCATGTCGATTTCCCAATATATTTATAACCTTTCCTTTGAATACACACCTAACTTTGGATACGCTGCAACCGTCTCCTATTCGATTGTTGTAATGGTGCTCATTCTGACGCTTATTCAGAACAAACTAGGAGGGGATAAGAGATAATGAAAACCAAACGCATGTTTACTTACGTATTTCTAATCATCGCTGCGCTGATCTCTATCTTTCCATTTATCTGGATGGTTATAAGCGCCACGAACCAGTCGGTTGATGTAACCAAAGGGACATTGTTGCCGGGTGCACATTTAGTGGAAAATATAAACAATCTATTTAGTTCAGTGGATATGTGGCAGGCTCTCTGGAACTCTGCAAAAATCTCTGTGGTGACTACTGTGCTTTCACTGCTAGTAGCATCGGCGGCTGGATATGGTTTTGAAATGTACCGCAGCCGGAGTAAAGATATCGTATTCAATATTTTGCTGGCTTCAATGATGATTCCATTTGCGGCGATTATGGTACCTCTATTTCAAATGTTCGCCAAAGTATCTAGTGTAGTGCCGTTTCTCGGTATCGATACAGCATCGGCAGTCATTCTTCCGACATTTACAACAGCATTCCTAATTTTCTTCTTTCGTCAAAGTACAAAAATGTTTCCTAAGGATATGATGGAGGCTGGGCGCATCGATGGGCTCTCGGAATTTGGTTTGTTCTTCCGCATTTATATGCCAACGATGAAATCAACTTACGCCGCCGCTGCGATTATCACATTTTTAAACAGCTGGAACAATTATCTGTGGCCTTTGATCGTATTGCAATCACCAGAAAATATGACTGTGCCCCTTCTTATCTCGAATCTAGGCTCAGGTTATGCCCCTGACTATGGTCTGATCATGTCAGCGATTGTCATTACGACCTTACCGACAGCATTAGTGTTTTTCATGATGCAAAAGCAATTTGTAGCTGGGATGACGGGTTCGGTTAAATAAGTTAGCGTTCATGTGAAGAATAGAGGAGGAAGTATAGATGAAGCAGCAGGTTGAACGAAACCTCACTCCAAGTCTGGAATGGTTATCAGACCCGTCCATTTATGCAATAGGCAGAGTGCACGCGCATTCTGACCATCGATATTACCAAACGAAAAATGAAGCCGAAGCGCTTGGAGAAATGCCCTGGCGCCATAGCCTGAACGGCAGCTGGAAATTTAGTTATGCCCAAAATGCCATGGAACGACAGGTTCATTTTTATAAGGAGGACGTGTCTTGCAGAGGCTGGAAGGATATTAAAGTTCCCGGTCATATCCAACTTCAGGGTTATGGGCAGCCTCAGTACGTGAATACGATGTATCCATGGGACGGTCATGAGCATCTTAGACCTCCGATGATCTCTGAGGACCACAATCCTGTAGGCAGCTATGTCAAATATTTTGAAGTTCCTGCGGGCTGGGAGCAACGTCCGGTGTATATATCTTTTCAAGGAGTTGAATCGGCTTTTTATATATGGCTAAACGGGGAGTTTGTTGGCTATAGCGAAGATAGCTTTACACCGAGTGAATTTGATTTAACATCGTACTTGACGGAAGGCGAAAATAAGCTGGCGGTTGAAGTCTATCAGCGCAGCACGGGGAGTTGGTTGGAGGATCAGGACTTCTGGCGTTTTTCGGGAATTTTTCGTGAGGTGTATCTATACACCGTGCCGGATGTTCATGTGCGGGATCTCCACGTTCAAACCGATTTGGATGAAAAGTTTGAGCAAGGAACGCTGACGGCTGTCATGCAATTGATAGGTAAGTCTGCCTCAAAAGTGCTCCTTGAGCTTAAGGATAGAGCAGGTAATCTTGTGGCTAGTACTGAAAGTGAAGTTTCAGGAGATTCCCTTTCGCTTACGCTTGCGGCAACAAAGGTGCAGCTGTGGAGCGCAGAAGCTCCTAATCTGTATACCCTTTACGTATCAGTTTACAACGCATCCGGGGATCTTGTAGAAGTTGTGCCGCAAAAAATTGGTTTTCGGAAATTCGAAATGATAGATAAGATTATGCACTTAAACGGCAAACGTATTGTATTTAAAGGCGTTAACCGGCATGAGTTTAATCCGCGCTTTGGACGCAGTATTACAAAAGAAGATATGCTGTGGGACATAAAAACCTTGAAGCAGGCGAACATCAACGCGGTTCGGACCTCGCACTATCCGAATATGACACTGTGGTATGAGTTGTGTGATGAATACGGAGTCTATGTCATTGACGAGATGAATTTAGAGTCGCATGGATCATGGCAGAAAATGGGGGCAGTTGAGCCGTCTTGGAACATCCCCGGCAATAAGCCTGAATGGCAGGATATCGTGATGGATCGTGCGATTTCCATGGTGGAGAGAGACAAAAATCATCCCTCCATTCTAATTTGGTCCTGTGGGAACGAATCTTTTGCAGGAGAAGTAATTCTGAACGTAGCCAATTATTTTCGAGAGAAGGACCCTACTCGGTTGGTTCATTACGAAGGGGTGTTCCATAACCGTGAATATGATGATTCGAGCGATATGGAGAGCCGGATGTATGCGAAAGCAGCAGATATCGAAAGGTATTTAACAGAAGATCCGCTAAAACCATATATTAGCTGTGAATACATGCATGCGATGGGCAATTCCGTCGGGGGGTTGCATAAATACACAGAGCTAGAGCAGAAGTATCCAATGTATCAGGGTGGATTTATCTGGGATTATATGGATCAGGTGATTGTGAAAAATGATCGATACGGTAAGCCCTTCATGGCTTATGGAGGAGACTTCGATGACCGTTCAACCGATTACAACTTCTCTGGTAACGGAATTGTGTATGCGGATCGGAGATGGTCGCCAAAAATGCAGGAAGTGAAATTTCTGTATCAGAACTTCAAGCTGCTCCCGGACAGTCAGGGTTTTACAATCAGAAATGAAAACTTATTTGTGGGCTTGGATGCTTATGAATTACAATACGCTCTGAACTATGAGGGTAGGGTCATCCAGCGTGGAACTGTCTTCGCTCAGGTTAATCCGGGCGAGGAAAAATATGTAGAAGTTGATCTACCCGATATTAAGAATCAGCCTGGCGAGTATAGCTTGGATGTTTCTCTTGTTCTGAAGGAAGATTCTTTATGGGCGAATAGCGGTTATGAAATCGCTTTTGGCCAGCATGTTTTTCAAGTGGCAAATACGTCAGCCGAGGAGTCTTTAACAGATGCTAAGATAACATCTGTCGTGAATGATTTTCGCGTGGTTGAAGGAGATGTGAATATTGGCGTACATGGTCGTGACTTCTCCATAATGTTCTCAAAGCAGGCGGGTACATTAATTTCTGTTAAATATTCAGGGCAGGAAATGATCTCTTCACCGCCGGCACCGCTCTTCTGGAGAGCAATGACAGACAATGACAAGGGGGCAGGAATGCATTTTGACTCTTCCCCTTGGTATGCAGCAAGCTTGACCCGTAGAACGTTAAGCTTCGAGCTCGTGGAGGAGAAGGACCGTGCGACGGTGACTTACGTGTACAAGCTTAGGGTATCAGAGGGAGTACGGGTAAGTGTAACTTACACAGTGTTCTCCGATGGAAGCATACAGGTGAAATCAAGCTACCATGGAGCAGCGGGTTTACCAAAGCTTCCGCTCTTCGCTTTAAGCTTTAAGGTGCCAGCGGATTATCATCAGCTGAATTGGTATGCAAATGGGCCGGAAGAAAATTATATCGACCGTGCGTGTGGGGCGAGATTGTGTCGCTTCCAGAATCATGCGATGGATAATGTGTCGTCCTATTTGGTGCCGCAGGAATCGGGTAACCGCACAGGTGTGCGCGAAGTATCCATAATGAATGATTATGGCCAAGGCATTATAATATCTGCACCAGCTGCAGCCCCTGTTGAAGCCAATATCTCGCCTTACTCGGCAATGGAGCTGGAGAATGCGACACATCATTATGAGCTGCCGAACGTTCACTATACCGTTGTTACCATTGCTGGACGTCAAATGGGCGTAGGCGGGGATGACAGCTGGGGAGCTCCAGTTCTTGATGAATATCAAATCAATCCATCCTTAGATATGGATTTTGAATTTACAATTCGCAGAGCATGATTTTTTTGCAATATTTGAAGTTCATGTATTAGATGATAAATATTCCAGGCTCGGTTCAACGTTAAATTTGAACCGAGCTTTTTTATGCTCGTTATAATCCCGTATAATTTGAGCTCAGTAAAACCTTATAAAGTCCTTAGATTTGCTATATATGATAAACGTATAGCAAATGAGAGGATGATAAAGGATGGGAGAGTATATTTTACAAACTAATAATTTATGCAAGAATTTCAGGGGGCAGCGTGCGGTTAACGATATCAGCATAACCGTAAAAACTAATTCGATTTATGGACTGTTAGGCCCAAACGGCGCAGGTAAATCGACGACTCTAAAAATGATAACAGGAATACTTCGAGCGACGTCAGGACAAATTTTATTTGACGGTCATCCATGGACACGTAAGGATTTACTACACATTGGAGCGCTGATTGAGTCCCCGCCACTTTATGGGAATCTGACTGCTGTCCAAAATTTGAGGGTACACACGACAATATTAAACTTACCGGATTCTCGGATTCGGGAAGTTCTTGAAATTGTTGATTTAACAACAACAGGCAAAAAAAGAGCGGGACAATTCTCTATGGGCATGAAGCAACGTCTCGGGATTGCGATCGCCTTGTTAAATCAACCTAGACTCTTGATTCTGGATGAACCGACAAATGGGCTTGACCCGATTGGAATTCAGGAATTACGTAAGCTTATACGCTCATTTCCTGCACAAGGGATTACAGTTATTTTATCGAGTCATATTCTTCATGAGGTGGAGCAAATTGCCGATCATATTGGAATCATTAGTAATGGTGTTCTAGGGTATCAGAATGCAATATTTCCTGGTGATGATTTGGAGAAATTGTTCATGGAAGTCGTGAGTCGGAACAGACAGGAGGTAACCAGATGATCCACTATCTTTTATCCGAAAATATTAAATTCAAACGAACATTTTCGCGAAAATTGATTGTCGTGGTGCCACTGTTTTTTCTTCTATTTTCATTTTTCACACAACAGAACCTGCAAACTGAAGACCACTATTTTATGGAAATGGTCTTTAATTGGTGGCCGCTGTTATTCATGACCATAGGATCTGCTTTGTTGTCTACACTATCGAATAACAAGGATCGTAAGGCTGGAGGATACCGCAGCTTAAGCAGTCACGGAATTAGCATCGTTAAACTTTGGCTCAGTAAAATTATTGTGGTGTCATATTATTTGCTGTTGTCTTCGCTGCTCCTTATTGCAGTAATGTACCTATCTGGTCTTTTGTTTCCTTTGGGTGCAGCACCCTTATCTGAAATTACAACAGCCGCTATGGTTGTTTGGTTGACCTCTTTGGGGATGATTCCAATCTATCTATTCTTAGCTGAACAATTTGGGTCTGTAGTATCTATTCTTGCAGGTCTGTTTGGGATGATTGTGAGTGTACTAGCAGCGGATCAACCTTCATGGATTTATGTTCCGTGGAGTTGGGCTTTAAGGTTAATGTGTCCCATTGTTGGTGTACGTCCAAATGGTGTGGCTCTTTCAGCACAGGATGCTTTAAGAGACTCTTCGGTTATTTTACCTGGAATTGTGGTGTCGCTTGTATTCTTTTTGGTAACCCTCACCTTAACTAGCTGCTGGTTTAGTAGAAGAGAGGTGCGATAGAGGTGGTGATACTCCGGCTATTACAAGCTGAATGGTTGATGACTAAGCACACTGCAATTCGTTGGTTGATATTCCTTGTTCCTGTTCTATATCCGATGATGGTACTTTGGTATTTTTCACAGCGTGCGGATCAGTTTCACATCTATGATGGTTATTTTTCATTAATAGCCTTTGGGTTGCCTGTTGGGATAGGATTATTCTCTGCTTTAATGAGTGGTTTAGAGGAGGGGGCAGGGGGATTCTATAATCTATTAAGTGCTCTTTCACGTCCGAAGTGTTATATAAGAAAACTCGGGTTCATAATCTTGGCGATGATATGGATCGTATTCGGTTCAACATCAATTCTAATACTGGGCATGAAACAAATTTTGCATATAGAGCAGATACAATATCTAATATTCTGGCAAGGAGCTTGTTGGGTAGTAGGCACTGCTCTAATCTTAATGATCTTTCATCTCATCTTAAGTTATGCTGGAGGTTTGGGACTTTCTCTAACGGTGGGTAGTGCAGGTACGCTAATTGCAGCCATCGTAGGTGGAACCATTGTAGGAGATAAAGTGTGGTTATACATACCGTGGGCCTGGTCGATGCGGATGATTCAACTTCCCTTGTTTTATGCACAACCCAACGGGTTCATTGAAACGGAAGTATTGAAGCTGCAACTTCTTCATTCCGTACCTGCTATACTTATTAGTACAATGATAATGGCAATGTTAGGCTTGACATGGTTTCATTACTTTCAGGGTAGGAAATCATATGAATAAATAGGAGTGAGGTCACTGGCTAATATTTTAATAATAGATGATGAACCTGATATTTTGGCGCTAGTAAATAATATTCTTAGCAAAGATCACCATAGGGTTACGGTAAAAACAAGTGCACGACATATGCCTTTGAACGAGTACTCGACATTTGATTTAATCCTGTTGGACGTGATGATGCCAGATATCGATGGTTTTGAGCTCTGTACTCAAATCAGGGATATCGTAGACTGTCCGATTCTGTTTCTTACAGCTAAATCAATGGAGACAGATATTATGTTTGGACTTAGTGTAGGGGCAGATGACTATATCGTGAAGCCTTTTCGCGCAGGCGAGTTGAAGGCTCGGGTTAACGCTCATTTGCGGCGTGAGAATCGAGGGAAAAATCATATGTTAAGCGCATCTGGAGTGAAATTCAATCTCTCGGCAAAGGAGATTTCTATTGATAAAGAGAAAATAAATCTCACTAAAAGTGAATATCAGATATGTGAATTTCTTGCTAGAAATAAAGGTCAGGTTTTTTCCAAAGAACAAATTTATGAATCGGTTTATGGCTATGACAGAGAAAGCGATAGCTCAACTATTACAGAACATGTAAAAAATATCCGCAGTAAGCTGAGTGCGAGGGAGGTTTCACCGATTGAAACCGTTTGGGGGATAGGTTACAAATGGGTGTGAAACGAATACGGCTCCGTACAGTCTTCATTCAATATTTATTATCATTAGGTGCGTGTACTCTATTATTGGCATTTCTGTGTTTAGGGGTATTTACTCTCTTAATGCAGTATGGAATGATTGTTCCAGCAAACCATACTGAGCAATCCATTGCAAAGTCTTGGGATGTTTTGCAGCGTGCGCCAGAAATTACGCAAGAAATGATACCTTGGGGAGCGGAACATGCGGTATTGGATCAGCAAAAGAACTATATTTCAGGAAATATTCCTAAAGAACGCGCTCTAGATATATTGCAGAAGAATCAAAGCAGTTGTAATCTCATGGGTACAAACTGCACCGATGTGATTGAGCGGGAGCATGAGGTTATCGTACTGCAATATGCAATCGTACCGCAGTTCACCTCGAATTTTCTGCATAACACGCTGCCTAATCCGCAATTAACGTTATTGCTGTTTTTTGTAGTTCTGATGTTACTGGAAGTTATTCTGATTTCTGGATTTTTCGCTCGAAGACTGAGTCAAAAAATGGCTTCCTTGCAAGAAGCTGCACATCACATTGAAGCTAAGAATTTGGATTTTACTGTCGTGTATTCTGGGGTCAGTGAAATTGATGAGGTGCTATCATCCTTGGAACAGCTGAGAGAGGAATTGAAAAAGTCGCTAGAACAGCAATGGAATTTGGAACAAATGAAAAAAGAGCAGATTTCTGCGCTTGCCCACGACATTAAGACTCCTCTTACGATTATTCAAGGAAATGCAGATTTGCTGATAGACTCAGATTTAGCGGAGAATCAGCAAGAATATATAGGGTATATTTCCAAAAATGCGGATCAAATCGAACAATACATGGCAACACTTATTGAGATTTCTAATACGAGGAAACAAATTTCTCCCCGCTCTAAATGGGTTAGAACGGAAGCTTTTATCCAGCAAATTCGTACGCAGTTAGATGCGTTGGTTGTCCCTAAGCATCTTCGGATAGAATTCCACCAGGACAATAATCTGCCCCCTGAGGTGTTGATAGACAATGAACTACTTCATCGGGCTGTGATGAATGTACTCGCTAATGCGGTAGAGTATTCCCCGTATGAGAGTGTGATTTATTTGCAGGTTGAGGCAAAACAAGATTGGTGGAGTATAAACGTAGCAGACAGTGGATCAGGATTTACGAGTGAAGGACTCCAATCTGCAGTTAAGCAGTTTTATCGAGGGGACAGTAGCCGTACCTCCAAAAGTCACTATGGATTGGGACTTTATATTGCCGACACCATTGTCAGGCAGCATCAGGGCAGTCTGCATATTAGCAATTCTCCCCTGACGGGTGGAGGTCAAGTTCGAATCGACGTCCCAGTTCGTGGAGTTAGGTAGAGGTTTATTACACCTCTTAGAATAACATTGGATAAAACTTCTGGTTTATCTGATGAAATTCTAAGGGGTGTATTTTTTATGACGATCAAAACCAAATTCTCAATTGTTGGAAAAGTAGATTAAAATATTGATTGCTATATACAATTAAATACAATAAAGTTGTCATATAGAGGATAATTTTGTCGATTTTTCTGCAAAAATGTTCCAATCTACACTGTATCAGGTGACATTAGGGTCTATGAGGTTCAAATCCTCTTCCTGAAAAAGACATAAGAAAGTGGTGCGCATAATGAGTAGCAACAGATTTGAAAACAAAGTAGTTATTATTACGGGTGCTGGTACCGGAATCGGAAAAGCTACAGCATTGAGAGTAGCAAGAGAGGGTGGTACTGTAGTAGTTGCCAATCGATCAGATGCTGGCGCTAACACAGTCGAAGAAATCAAAGCTTTAGGTGGAGAAGCACTGTTTGTGCGGTCAGACGTTTCAGTTGAAGCAGACTGCAAAAATATCGTAGATCAAACCTTAGCAGCTTATGGAAAGATTGATTGCCTTTATAATAACTCAGCAATTACAGGAGATAATGCGGATGTTACAGAATATGATCCGATATTGTTTCAAAAGGTGATTCAGACAAATCTTAATGGCCAATTCTACATGTTGCATTATGCATTACCACATATGAAATCCGGTGCTTCCGTTCTAAACTGTTCCTCCTTGCATGGTATTTTTATTGGGATGGCAAATGATGCAGCTTATTCAGCAAGTAAACACGCCATTGTGGGCATGACTAAATCGGTTGCTAAAGAAGTGGGTCACCGTAATATCAGAGTAAATGCTATTTGCCCTGGTCCTATCCCTACACCAACCATGAACAGATACGAAAAGCTGTTGTCTGATGATGTAGAGATGCTTCAATCTCTTATCGCTTCTGGAACGGCTTTGGGCAGATATGGTACGCCTGAGGAAGTAGCTGCTTTTGCATGTTTCCTTCTAAGTGATGAGGCTTCATTTATTACAGGTACAGCACATGTGATTGACGGGGGCTACTCCGCAACTAAGTAATTAGTCGGATTAATTTACTTATATAAGCATCTAGTATCGAAGGCTTTGCGGCGTATTCCTGTTCGGAAATCCTGTAGGATAAATGGACTGGAGTTGGAAGGCGCACGCAGAGCCTTTTTTAGTTGTTTCTAAATGATAACGGAATTACACAAGTGTGAATGAAATTAAGGCAAATATAACCATGGATATGTTGGAATTTGTAGAAATTTGTATTTTAATATAAATAAAAAAAGAAATTTGTCGATAATAATATAGGTAATAGGTATGAGTTAAAATATATTAGAAAGGATGTTGCAATAAAACGATACAGGAAATAGATGTCATTTACTATTGATTGTAACGATATGGCATCATTTAAACAAGGCAGTTTGTTCCAAACCCAGTTGCCAAAAGTAGAAGTTACTAAAAAGCCTGGGCAGAAATTTTTTGTCTGTTGGAGTTACATACATTTCTTTCTATTATTAAAAAATAACTATTAAAACTTGGAGGAATACAATTATGTCATACACAATTAAATACAACAAAAGTGAAAACCACATCGATGTAGTATCTATCGATTTTTCTGCTGAGGATGTTCCAGGATACTTGAAAGATTTTGAGAATATCATGAAGCTTGTTAGTCCTAAATTTACGGGTACAACTGATGTAACTGAATCTGCAAGTGTACTTTCTCCTGAAGTTGCAGCAATGTTGGCTCCAACAGGTGAGATGGCGAAAGCAGCTGGTCAAGCAGGATGGGCTTATGTAACTAAAAACCCAATTTGGAAAATGCAATTGAAACGTATTTTTGGCAGAGATTTTGCTGATGCTTACGATACCTATGAAGAAGCTAGAACAGTACTGAAAAAATTGCAATAATCTAATAAATAGAGTTAGCAAAAAGTGCGGAGAGCTTTCTCCGCACTTTTTGTTTTTCTTTGGAAAACTTATGCCTATATAGTGGAGATACTATGGATATGAATAGCCAGTAGAGCAAGCTTGTTTTGTTTGAAGAGGTTTATTCGGCTAGAGTTTAATCCAAAAAGAGTATGCTATAATGATGATAAGAATGCCTACAGGATGGAAGGTGAATGGTTATGAATCTTGTTCAAGATTTGCATAAATTAATCAAGCTTACAGGCGAACGAGCCAAGTTGGATGCAAAAGCAAACGGAACTTACATTGTATATAAAACGAAAAATGGTTTGATTGTTAAGGAATATCCAAATGGTGTGATCGTACCTATAGATAATCAGGAGACATCTCATGAGTGAGCCCTCTGCGATGATGTATGTATTTGCTGGGAATAATGGCAGCGGGAAAAGTACAATTAGGAATTTGATTGTAGATCGACTTGGAATTAGTGTGAATATCGATCCTGATGCTTTAGCTCGCCGCATTGATCCCGATGATCCAAACCGTCGGAAGATATCCGCAGGTAAAGAGGCGATAAGACTAGCTAGGAACTGTATAGACAATAGGCGTGATTTCACAATAGAGACAACATTGGCCGGTGGAAATGTAATTCGACTCATGCAGAGTGCTAAGGAAAGCGGTTTTGAGACAACTATGTTCTTTGTAGGACTTGGTGATTATCAGCTAAATATCGAACGGGTTGCTTTACGCGTTCGAAATGGTGGCCACGATATTCCAACTGAGGATATTATTAGAAGACATACAACATCAATTCAAAACTTACTTTCTAATTTGTACCTTATTGATCATTTGATTGTTATCGACAACAGTAAGTCGGATGGAGAAATTGTTTTGGAAGCAGGGTATTGCTCTATAAAATATCAGGTTGATCCTCTCCCAGCTTGGGTCCATAAAATTAAGGAGAATTTAAAAGTTGAACCATTATAAATAACCTTAGTCCGAAAGCCTACTGGACTAAGGTTATTTAATTTAGACATGAAACATTTATTGTAAATAATATAATACACTTGAGCTGGCATCTATTAGATACAACAACCTCTGATGATTTTATTTAAAATTGAAAATCTTCATCCTTCAGTGGCTCCACATTAAGCGCCCGGACATATCCGTTGCCTTTCTTCGAGAAGAAGTCATGCTGCTTGGTGTGGGTGCTGATCCCGTTCTGAACAATCGGGTTGATCTCTTCCTCGTCAAATAGCGGATCATGGCCCAGATTCATCATCGCTTTATTGGCATTGTATCTTAGGAAAGTCTTAACCTCGTCCACCAATCCGATAGGGGCATAGATCTGCTCGGTATAACGCTCTTCATTCTCATGCAGCAGTCGAAGCAATTCTACCAGCGTATGGTGAAGTTCGCGTTGCTCGTCTTCTGGGAGCCCGTCAAAGATCTCTTGTGCCAGCACGCCGACATATACCCCATGGATGCTCTCATCCCGTAGAATAAGGTCGATGATCTCACCGCTGCAAGTCATTTTGCCCTGCCCAGCCAGATATAGGGGATAGAAGAAACCACTGTAGAACAAGTAGCTCTCGAGCAGGACGGAGGCTGCCATGGCAAGGTACAGGTCTTTAGGTGAGTCTATGTTTTTGTAATATTGTGATATGGTCTCCGCTTTGAACTGGAGGAAGGGGTTCTCTTCTACCCAGCGGAATACACTGTCGATCTCCTCTGTAGAGGACAAAGTGGTGAAAATACTGCTGTACGATTTGGCGTGAATTTGTTCCATCATACCCATGAAGCCCAGTACGGCTTTACGTTGAAGGCCTTCGACATGCTCCATAATCTGCGGCATACCGACTCCGCCTTGAATCGTATCCAGCAGTGTCAGACCGCCCAGCACCTTCATATAGGAGTCCTTTTCTTGCTCACTGAGCGTGAGCCAGGACATTTTATCATCGGATAATGGAATTTCATCGTCCGTCCAGAATTGCATAATGTTCTGATTCCAGAACATCAATGAGAAATCGTCGTCGGGACGGTTCCAGTTAACGGCTTGGATAGCGGTCATAATATTGCAATCTCCTTTTCTGCGGCTATAGCCTTCCTTTTAGATTGAGCAGGTGAGGCATTCCTCGACAGACAGCTTTTTGGTCCGGGTGTAATACAGCGACTTCAAGCCTTTATGCGCCGCATACAGGTAGGAGCGGGCCAGTTCTCTGGTGGAAACATCACTGTTAACATGCAGAACGGTCGAGATACCTTGGTCGATATGGGGCTGAATTTCCGCGATCAGATCGATTACCTTGAACTGGTCCATCTGGTAAGCCGATTTATAGAAAAACACATTGTCCGGCCGCAGGTACGGCATCGGATAATAAGTAGTTGAATTAGCATAAGTCCGAGTCTCAATCTGCTCAACAATCGGCATAACGCTTGAAGTGGCGTTTTGGATATAGGAAATGCTGGCCGTTGGCGCAATCGCCAAACGGTAAGCATGGTATAGGCCATTTGCTTTTACCGCATCCCGCAATTGTTCCCAGTCAGCTGGGGATGGGATATAAATATCTCCGAATAACTCTTGTACCCTTGGGGTAACCGGACGGTAATCGGTAGTCAGGTAACGCTCAAAATAAGCTCCCGTAGCATAATCAGAAGCCTCAAATCCATGGAAAGATCGGCCCGTCGCGGCAGCGATTTCCATGCTTTTCTCCAGCGAGTGGAAATTCATGGTCATAAAGAAGGTCCGGGCAAAATCGCGGGCCTGCTCGCTTTCATAAGCAATGTTGTTCTTAGCCAGATAGCCGTGCAGATTCATGACGCCAAGACCGACAGAGTGCATTTCCTTGTTTGCTTTGGCTACGCCTGGGGCATTGGAAATACTGGTCATATCGCTAACAGCGGTCAGGGCGATCATGCCCTCATGTACGGATTCACGGATTTTGCCATGTTCCATCACGTTAACAATGTTCAAGGAAGCCAGATTGCAGCTTACATCGCGGCGGATTGTACTCTCCTGTCCGTAGTCGGCAATCTCTGAGGTCTCCTGCAGCTGGAAGATTTCAGTACAAAGGTTGGACATTTTGATCTGTCCGACGTTTTTCAGGGCATGGGCCGCATTGGCATTGCTCTTGTTCATGATATATGGATAGCCAGATTCCAGCTGGATCATGGCAATTTTGGTCAGCATATCCCGTGCGCTCATAGCTTTCTTCTTTTTGACACGTGGATCGGCCAGCAGCTTATCATACATGTCATCCAGATCCATATCGTCGAGATGCGTTCCGTAGGCTTTGTACACACTGTAAGGAGCAAATACATGCAGCGCTTCATTGTCCTTCGCCAGCTTATAAAAGCGGTTCGGAATAATCAGGCCGATGGACAGGGTTTTGAGTCTTGTTTTTTCGTCGGCATTGATCTTCTTGCTGTCGAGGAATTCCAGAACGTCCCAGCCAAAAATGTTGTAATAGGCTGCTCCTGATCCTTTACGCTGACCCATCTGATCTGCATAGGAGAAGCCGTCTTCCATCAGCTTGAGTACAGGTATAATTCCCTTCGCAGCATCCTCAACACCCTTGATAGTTTCACCACGGGAGCGTAGCTTGGATAGGTTGACGGCCACACCGCCACCGATCTTCGACAACTGCATGCAGGTATTCAGCACATAGTTGATGGAATTGAGCGAGTCGTCCATTTCGATTAGGAAGCAGGAGACGAGCTCACCACGCCGGCTCTTACCGGCATTTAAGAAGGTTGGGGTCGCAGGTTGTAGGCGCTGTTCCATCATCGAACGGGCAAGTACCCCGGCAGTATCGGCGTTGCCGCGTCCCAGGTGAAGGGCGACTGCCGCCACACGGTCCGGGTAATGCTCCAGATATTGTTTGCGGTCATTGGTTTTTACAGCGTAATCCGTGTAGAACTTCGAAGCTGCCATATAAGATGGAAAACTGAAGTTGTAGGCGTGGGTAATCTGGTAGACTTCTTCAATCTCCGCCGTGCTGTACTGTTCGTAAAAATTCTCGTAGAAATCCTGTTCAATCATATAATCAACCTTGGCTTTTGTATTCGCAAAAACCAGACTCCGGCGCTCTACATCCCGCATAAATTCAGCTACTGCCTCAAGATCTTTGTCTAACTGAAAGAAGCCACTTTCGTCTCTCTTCATCAACATGTTGTTTAATTCAATATGCCGCAACCCGGCTCACCTCCTGTTTAATCCGTTCTACATCGCCAAATGTACCCGATAACTCAAATTTACCGATAACGGGCACGTTATACCGATCTGCAATCAAGTCCGCGCTGTGCGCGAACAGCTCGCCCCAGTTCTTATTGCCGCTGGCGGCTATGCCTTTCAGATTGGCATTATTGTTCTTCAAGAAAGTAGACACCTTTTCTGGAATCTGTCCAAAGCCGGTGGTATATGTAATAAGCACATAGGGCTCGTCAATCGTCATATGCTCCTCAATCTGCACAGCCGGCAACTTAAGTTTGCTGATGAAGCGTCTGACATTTCCTGTTTTTGAATCATACGCGACTAGCATGGTGTCTGTCCCCCTGTAAATATTAAAAACTATTGAAAATAGTATGAAAACTGAATGGATAAGCTTTAAATACTGAAAAATCGTATCTATACTATATTTAGTGTGCGTTGTTTATTTTAATTACTATATGTTGAAAAGTCAATATGGGAACAGCCGTCTTAATAGCTGGGAAAGTGTCTCGTAAGCGGTTTTTTGGCAGGCTTTTAGGGCAGAAAGACCGGAGTATTAGCATTTTGCTAGTTTAAAAATAAAAATAAAAAAATTGCAGGAGTAAGGGTGATACTTAGGGATGCTGCTGAGGGTGATGGCAAGCCAATAAATCTGCAAGGAACAGAGCCTGCTCCTTGCAGATTTATTGGCTTTATTTTTGCGAAGTGGGGTTATTCTTAATAATCTCTTGATCTCAAGAACGGTTGTTTACTCCGAGGCTTCGGTCAGGCGGTGAATCTGCTTTAAGTTGCTGCATGTATTCTCTGGGGGAAATTCCGGTTACCTTTTTGAAGACCTTGCTGAAATAGAAGGCACTCTCATATCCCAGCTTCTGTGAGATTTCGTAGATGCGACCTTCCCCGCGTGCCATCATTTCTTTGGCTGTCGTGATTTTGATCTCCGTGATATATTCCACATAGTTGACCTTGGCAACCTTGGAGAAAAGGTGGCTCAGATAGTTGGGACTGAAATTGAAGACATCCGCCACTTGATTGAGCGAGAGCTTAGTTCCGAGATTTCGTTTAATATACTCTTGGACATTTTTGACGAGCTGCTCCTTGTAGCTTTGTCTGCGGGTAGAGAGGATGTCCGAGCAACCGTCCCTGAACTGGATCAGCCAGCCGGCGATCTCTTCAATCGTATGCATCTGGTAGATAGCCCGGTAGCCCTCCGGTTCATTTTCGAAAATTTGCTCCACAATATTCTCACCGTCTGCAAGTAGTGAAGTGGCCATATACAGAATGTTGCAGGCGGCATCAGTGGCGGGAACCAGCAGGTCGGCCCGGCCGTCGAAGATTTCGATCATTTTGGAGATAATGGCGTATAAAGCTTGGGTATCCATTTCTTCAAAAGCACGGCGGATCTCTGTACGCAATTCGGAGAAATCAAACAACAGATGATCCTGCTCCAGCGACTCTCCTTCGGCAAAAAACACAAACGACTGTGCTTTAACCGCAGCAGGAAGCGCTTTTCGCGCAGCGAGGTAGCTTTCCCGCAGCAAATAAGGATCCTCGACCGCAAAGCCGATCGCGCCGATGATCCTTACATTGAAGTAGTTATGGAGTATGGAGGCCATATGGGTCAATAGCATTTCAATCTCAGGCATCCATTGCCGTGAATCCGTCCCGTTGACGGGCAGGGTTACAGCAAAATTGCGCAAGTCCAGACTGGTCACATAACAAGGTCTTATGGAAGTAAGCGTATCTTTGGCCATTTGGACGGTACTTGAGCACAGAGCAACCATTTTATCGCCGCGGGGCGGGACACTGTCTGGTCCCAAAATACGGCAAGTGCAGACTAGATAAGCAGGTTCCTTGAGCTCAAGGTTTAAATCATCTCTCTGCAGAAGGTACTGGTTTTTATTTGCGAATAAGTTATTGAACAGGCGGATGAAAAATTTATCGCGTTGGGCTTGTAGATTGCCTCTATGAGCAAGCATGGGATAGCTGTCTAGGGTTTGAAAAGCCTCCAATTGGGAAATTGCTTTCCGAATGGAGGCATCAAGTGCCTCTGGTGTCAGTTCCAGCTTCACTAGATAATCTGTGGCTTGCACTTCAATCGCTCCACGTGCGTATTCGAATTCCTCGTAGCTTGTTAAGATGATAAACAGCGGAAGCCGGCCGTGTTTTTTGCGTACCGCATTGGCAACTTCTAAGCCGCTTTTAATTGGCATTTTTATATCGCTGATTACAATGTCAGGACGGAGGGTGTCAATCATTTCTTCCTCTTGAGCCCCGTTGTGTGCAATGCCGACAATTTCTATATTATATTGCTCCCACTTCAGCATGGACTGCAAGCCGATACAGACCAGCGCCTCGTCATCAGCGATTAACAACTTGATCAATTCCATCACATCCTTGCTTGGTATGCTACTCTATTCCTTTTGCAGGAACGGCAGAAGAATCTTCATCCGGGTATATTGGCCCGACTCACTCTCAATCGAAAGACCGTAATTATCCCCAAATGCCAGGCGCAAACGTTCATTTACGCTGCGGAGTCCAATATTCTCGGGCATTTCTTTGCTTCCGTCACCTGGATTCGACAGAATCGTGGAGATTTCTTCTTCCTTCATCCCTACACCGTTGTCTTCAATCGTAACTAGAATATCGGCGAATCCACTTTTGGCCACCTTAATGAGAATTTCTCCTCTGCCTTTGGGCTCAATGCCATGGAAGATGGCGTTCTCGACCAGGGGCTGGAGCGTGAATCGTGGAATTAGGCCGGTTAGCAGTTCCTCGTTGTCAATCTCCTTTACCATAGAGACCGTACTGCCATAGCGGTATTTCTGAATCAGAAAATAATCATCCAGCAGGCTCAGCTCATCCTTCAGCGGCATCAGTCTACGGTTGTCTTTGGCGATGCTGCGCAGCAGTCTAGATAGTGAAGTGGTCATTTCTGCGATGCCGGTAGCATTCTGAATTGTAGCCATCCATTTGATCGAATTCAGTGTGTTGTACAGGAAATGGGGATTGATCTGACTCTGCAGCATCCGGTATTCCAGCTCCTGTTTCTGTTTCTCGTCAGCGAGCCGGCTGTCCATAAGCGCTACGATATCTTGGGACAGGCGGTTAATACCCCGTCCGACATCGCCAAGCTCGCTGTTCCATTCGATATTGCGGTCCAGCAGGAAATTGCCCTGGGCGATCTTATCAATCCGCTTCTTCAGTTTTTCCACCGGAAGACTGATGGTACGGGTCAGATACAGCGTAATGATAGCGCTTAAGACAATAACCAGGAGACAGACGCCGAGCATAACCAGAATCCATATATTTGTCTTGGGAGCGAACAGGTCATTGGATAAAGTCTGTGACAGAATGACTCCGCTGCGTACGGGATAAGATACCACGATATGGCTCTCTTTCTCGTCCGCCAGCTTGACCATGGACAGCTCGGTTTGCGGACCGACAGGTTTATCATTGGTATAGGCCACCGGTTCATACGGCTCTGCAATGGCGATGACCTGATCGCCGATGAGCTGATAATGATGATTGCCGAGCGTCAGCAGCAGCCGGGAATTCTTCGGCAGGGAGTACCCCTTCAGCTTGTCGGTAATAACAGTGGTATTCGCTAACAGGTACACTGTTCCAACGCGGGAAGCTCCTTTGCCGTAAATAGGAAAAACAAAAGGAATTCCGTTCGTGTTGGAGAGCGGGTCCTTGATCACCCGGTCCCATTTCTCCTCGGCATCGTTGCTAAGGCCGGTAATTTGACCGATATTGTGTATGGTAAGCGGAACAGAGGTGCCGGTTTTATCCACCTGCAGAAACTTGCCGTTGCTATCCGTAACAATCAGACGGCGGGCATAGCTGTTGGAGCGGTTGTTCAGGAAGTCCTGCTGCATCGAGTTGAATACATTAACTGCTTCCTTAGAGCTAGCCTTAGGTGAGCTGAAGTAGTCTGTGATCAGGGTATTAGTAGAAGAGTTAGTGCTGCAGGTCATCGCCAGGGATGACAGATCAATCAAATCCTGTTCAATAATATGAGATACCAGCTGCAGATTGAACTCGGTCGCCTGGATGGTTGTTTTACGCTGATAATAAGTAATTAATTCATAGCTGAAAAAAGAAAGCAGCGACGCTATCAGCAGTGCGAATACGGCCATGAGCAGAATAATGCGACTTTTAATGGTGGATTTTCTTACCGTATTTAACACTCCTCTACAAAATGTGAAAACATATAAAGCGTTTTCATATACCATAGCATATTCCTGCGTTCCGATACAGGGGGAGGTACATAAGCTGAATATTTTACATGTTTTAGATAGAAAATTACAGGTTTGAACCGGAGCAGGGAAGAAGAACACAGAAAAGTGAATGAACTTTGTTTGATAATGCATGCCATTCTTGCGGAAAAAGCTATAAACTTTGAACTAAGCTCAGAAGAGCCGATCGTAGTTACACAATCAGAAGAAAAGGGGATATTTAAATGAAACTGAAAAGATTCTATGGCATAACCCTCGCCACAGTATTCTCCATGAGTCTGCTGGCTGGATGTTCTGGTAATAACAACAACGAAGGTGCTGCTGCAACGACAGCTCCAGCAACGGGGAATTCTGCAAACGCTTCCGCTGAACCGAGCCAGGAGCCTGTGACTTTGAAATGGGCCTTGTGGGATTGGGAAGCTACCGCTTACTACAAGCCACTGATCGATGCCTACAAAGCTGAGCATCCGAATGTAACGATCGAATATGTCGATCTGGGGTCGACGGACTATATGACCATGTTAAGCACACAACTGTCCGGTGGCGCAGATCTGGACGTACTTACAATTAAAGATATTCCGGGCTACTCGAACCTTGTGAAACAGAATCACCTGGAGCCGCTTAAAAGCTTTATGAGTGGCAACGCTATTGATCCTTCGGTATATGGAGGTACTGTAGAACAAATCGAAGTGAACGATGAGGTGTATGCGCTTCCTTTTCGCAGCGATTTCTGGATTCTCTACTACAATAAAGATTTGTTCGACAAAGCAGGAGTGGAATATCCAAGCAATGATATGACATTCGAGCAATATGATGAGTTGGCCAGAAAAATGACTTCTGGCAGCGGTTCTGAAAAAGTGTACGGAGCTCACTACCATACTTGGCGTAGTGCGGTTCAACTGTTCGGTATTCTGGACGGCAAGAACACTGTTGTTGACGGAAACTACGATTTCTTGAAGCCAACCTATGAGCGGATCCTGAAAGAACAGGAAGACGGCATCGTAATGGATTACGCCACACTGAAGACTTCAAGCACGCACTATTCTGGCGTATTCTACAATAATTCCGTTGCTACTATGAACATGGGCAGCTGGTTTATCGCTACACAGATTGAGAAAGTGAAGAGCGGCGAGTCCCAATCGGCTAACTGGGGCATTGCGAAATACCCTCATCCGGATGGTGTGGAAGCCGGTACAACCCTGGGTACAATTACTTCTCTGGCTGTAAATCAGAAATCCAAACATAAAGAAGCAGCACTTGATTTCATGAAATTCGTGACTGGTGAAGAAGGCGCTAAAGTTATTGCTTCCACCGGAACCATTCCAGCGATTAAGAATGATGAAGTTATCAATTCCATTACTTCCATCGAGGGCTTCCCTGCGGATGAGAACAGCAAAGCGGCACTGACTACTGTTAAGACTTATCTGGAAATGCCTATGCATGAAAAGAGCGCGGACATCGAAGTTATTTTGAATGAAGCGCATGACAATATTATGACTAAAAATGCTTCGATTGACGAAGGTTTGGATGATATGAATGCTCGCGTACAGCAGCTCTTGAATAATTAACCTTAAGAGAGCCGGTTCTAAGGGCGGGTGAAAGCCCGCCTTTTATATTAAAGCGTATAGATTTGTGGGGAAGTTTTAGAAGGTTTGGAGGAGAAAGAATGCAGAACGAAACCATATTGGGTACAAAAAAGATCCCTAAACGTCATTTGTCAAAAGGTGTCCGGGAAAACCTGGTAGCTTACAGCTTCATTGCGCCGAACTTTATCGGATTTGCCCTGTTTACACTGGTACCTATGTTCTTTGCCTTTATCCTTGCTTTTGTGAAATGGGACGGGGCCAATCCAATGAAGTTTATCGGGCTGGACAATTTCACCCGGTTGATCAGAGATACAACATTTCACAAAGCATTATGGAATACCATTGTTTACACTATTGGCGTAGTACCGTTTACCATGATTGTCGCGCTGGCGCTGGCGATCCTGCTTAATCAGAAGATAATGGCCCGCAATTTCATGAGAACCGTATTCTTTTTCCCTTATGTAGCATCCCTGGTAGCCGTTGCTGCCGTATGGAACTTTATCTTCAGTCCTACGATGGGTCCGATCAACAATATCCTGCATACCCTTACCGGTATCCCGCTGGAGGATCTTCCCCGCTGGGCGGCGGATAAACACTGGGCGATGTTCACAGTAATACTGTTCACAGTGTGGAAAAACATGGGTTATTACATGGTTATTTACTTGGCAGGTCTGCAGGGCATCAACCCTGAATTGTATGAGGCTGCTGAACTTGATGGTGCGGGCGCGTGGAGAAGATTCCGCAATGTGACGGTCCCTCAACTGGCGCCTACCTCTTTCTTTGTTCTGATGATTCTAGTCATCAATTCGTTCAAAGTCTACGATATCTTTATCAACCTATTTGCCGGCGCCGATAACCAGTTGAATGATTCTACAAGGGTTATGGTGTATCAAATCTACAATACGGCGTTCCGCTCGCTTGATTACGGATATGCCAGCGCCATGGCCATTGTATTGTTTCTGCTGGTACTTGGCATCACCATCGTCCAGTTCCGCGGCGAGAAGAAATACGGACAATAGGAGGATTCAAAAGATATGGTTGGTAAAAGTAAAGGACTTAGAATCAGCCTTATGGTTCTTGTGTATATTTTGTTGTTTGCGACAGTACTGGCGATGCTGGTTCCGTATATATGGATGTTGTCTTCTTCACTCAAGATGAACAAAGATGTGTTTTCCTTCCCAATGCAGTGGATTCCACAGAATCCGCGCTGGGAGAATTTCGCGGATATCTGGACACGCATTCCGCTGGGCCGTTTTATTTACAATACGGCGAAATTATCGATTATCGTAACGATTCTACAACTACTGACTTCCAGCTTTGCTGCGTATGCGTTTTCCAAACTGCATTTCCGGGGAAAAAACATTCTATTCCTTGGATATATTGCAACAATTGCGATCCCTTGGCAGGCTTACATGGTGCCGCAATTTATCCTGATGCGTTACATGGGGCTTAACAACACGCATTTGGCAATCATACTGCTGCAGGCATTCTCGGCATTTGGAGTATTTCTGATGCGCCAGTTCTATCAAGGTGTTCCGGATGAATTATGCGAGGCTGCCCGTATTGACGGCTTGAGCGAATATGGAATTTGGGCGCGAATCATGCTGCCGTTGTCCAAGCCAGCATTGTCTACATTGACGATCTTCACCTTTGTCGCTACCTGGAATGACTTCCTGGGGCCAATGATTTATCTGACAGATACGAAACTCAAGACCATCCAAATCGGACTAAGAATGTTCATCTCGCAATATTCCGCCGAGTATGGCCTGATTATGGCTGCAAGTGTGGTGTCCATTATTCCGGTTGTGATTGTTTTCCTGGCTCTGCAAAAGTACTTTGTACAAGGTGTTGCAGCATCGGGCATTAAGGGCTAGAACCGTATTTGACCTGGCAGTTGCATGCTTCATAGGCTGCCAGGTTTTTTTATAAGTCAAAGGGGTCAGTATAACTCTAGTAATTATTCATTTAACAATGAAATGAATACGCTTTCTTTTATTATTGGCCATCAAAGGAGGAGAAGAGAATGAACAGAAGTCACTTTCGTAAAAGGTTTTTCTCAATAACGATGACTACTGCGCTCGTAGTTGGGATGTTTCCGGCATTCACTCTGTCTGCAGCCTCTGCTGCTACCGTAAATTCTATCTACGCTGCCGCCCATATGGGGGCGACAACAATTGCAGATACTACTCTGCCATCCAGCATTGATATCGGAGGCCAGAGCACAGCAGTGAACTGGAATATTGGTGCAGATACCTTTGCCGTGCCATACGATGCCGTGACCGTCAGCGGTACAGCGAACGGGGGGCGGGTCGTTGCCAGTGTGGAAGTTATTCCGCCCGCAAGTAATCCGTTGGTTTACTTTGTGGATAGCGGCAGAGGGGGCGATTCCGTAGGCAACGGGCCTACTTCCTCGCCGCTGTACGAAGCGGTTCGCACGCTGAGCGGCAGCGATTTGCTCAACCAGTCCCCCGACCAGAAGTATATCAGCGGTACGGCGGACTGGGGATTTGATGATTCCGTAAACAAGGTCAAGAATTCCAAAGACGGGGGACT
Source organism: Paenibacillus sp. FSL R7-0163 (assembly GCF_037969975.1). Classification (NCBI taxonomy): domain Bacteria; kingdom Bacillati; phylum Bacillota; class Bacilli; order Caryophanales; family Paenibacillaceae; genus Paenibacillus; species Paenibacillus sp. FSL R7-0163. Next base: position 4,648,503 of record NZ_CP150224.1, on the reverse strand, counting down.
TACCGATCCAGCTACTGATCCGTCCCTATGGACTGTCGGACTTCGTGCCGACCCTGCCAGCAATCATATCGTGTATAAATTAAAAGCGCTTGAAGCTGGAACCTATACGCTCAGCAGCGGTTTCCATGATTGGTATGGCAGCCGCTCCCGTGTAATACGTCCTCAGATCGAGTATAAGGATGCTAGCGGGGCAACCAAGACGATCTTGTTTGACCAGTTCAACACTAATGTGACTAAGCTAATTTCAGGCGAATTCACCATTCCTGGAGACATTGACGTTAGTAGTCCAATGACGTTGACTTACGCCTATGTTGCTGACGAAAAACCTATTTTGAGCTGGTTCGCCGTTGCCAAGGGCGGAATCAAGAAACAGATCGAAGAAGCTACACAGAGCGCAGCTTCTATGGTCAAGGTTCTGCTTGACGGCAACGATATCCAAGCTGACAATGTCAACGGCCTCACATTCAAGGGATTTGGTGTACTAAGCGCTAACAGCACCAGTGCGCTTTTGCTGGATTATAAGTCAGAGCATCCAGAGGCTTATGCAGAAACGCTTCAGATCTTATTTGGTGGAGAACATCCGCTCATGACGCATGTGAAAATCGAGATGGGCAATGACCGCAATAACTCCACCGGACCTGACCCGGCGACTATGCGTACGGCCGATGAAGAGGCAAATGTTACCCGGCATCCCGGCTTCCAGCTTGCCGCAGATGCCAAGGCAGTGAACCCTGATCTTAAAGTGAGCATCCTGCGATGGAGTGCTCCGGCCTGGGCGAATAACAACGACAAAATCTATACCTGGTACAAAAAAACCATTCTGGCCGCTTATCGTGAATACGGTTATATGGCCGATTACGTTAATCCTTATATCAACGAGCACGCTCCAGATTTGGCGTGGACCAAACAGTACGCTGAGAGAGTCAAGACTGACAGCGAAGGCTTCAACAGCACCGAAGAGCGGGAACTGTACAACCGGATCAAGTCTGTGATTTCCGATGAAGTCGGGATTGGTAGCTTCGGTGCCAGTATGGTGAGTGATCCTTCTCTGCGGGAAGCTGTGCCGATCGCTGGATACCACTACAACACGGACGACGACAGCGCAGGCAATTTCAAAAAACTCGCAGAACAATATGATATTGAGGTCTGGAACAGTGAGGCGCAGTCTACCTTCAGTAATTCCTCTTTCCGTCCTAACAACAATATGAAAGATCCTACAGTGGCAGGAACCGGCATTGGTGGTGTCGGCAGTCCGCTGGAGATGAGTAACACGATTATTAAAGGATTCGTTAACTCCCGCCGGACGCACTTTATTTACCAGCCAGCCATTGGCTCCTTCTATGAAGGCGGACAATATTCCTTCAAGGAATTGGTCAGCATGCGCGATCCGTGGTCAGGCTGGATTCATTATGATGCGGGTCTTGTTACTCTGCAGCATTACAGCTGGTTTGCGAATGTAGGCTGGGAGAACGAGGATAATACTGCTGGGATCTGGCGAGCGGTTCCTCAAGCCAGCTCCACAGGTGCGACAGGCACCAATCCGGTCAGCGGCCGCAACGGTTCCCCTAGCTATATAACCCTTGCAGCACCTGATAAAAAAGATTTCTCGACGGTTATCGTGAACGACAGCGAGTATTCCAAAATCTACAAGCTGCAGACAGTCAATATGGCTTATACGGGTAATCCATCCATGGAAGTATGGGAAACCCGTGCTGCTGATGCAGGAGAAGCGTTCAACAGCAATTATATGCAGTATCTCGGTGATATCACTGCTGATGGCAGCGGGGTGTATACCGTTAAAGTTAAACCGTATTCGACCGTGACCGTGTCTACTTTGAAGAACAAGGACAAAGAAGAATATAATACACCGCTGCCTGTAGAAGGCGAGCGTACCGTACTGGATACCGATACTACAGGAGCGGGACACAGTACTGGGGACAACATTCTGTACGCTGATGATTTTGACTATTCTAAGCAAACTGTCGTGAAGATTGGTGCAGGCGGCCAATATGAGGGTACCCAGAGCTATATTGAATCCCGCGGCGGTTCCCAAAGCGTTACCCCGCGTTATACCCATGACCGCAATGGGGCATTTGAGGCCTATCTTCCGGACGGGTCTGATAATTATGTCCTGCGGCAGCAGCTGGACACGGGAACCATGGGGCTTGGCGGCACATGGAACAGCGGAGATCCAGTAACGGCCATCGGCGACAACCGGTGGATGAACTACAAGGCCAGTGTTGATGTTTCGTTCGAAACAAACAATACTCAGGGCGGAGCCAATTATGCTGCGATAGGTGCCCGTTATCAGGGAGGTGGCAGTTCCCACTCCATAACCGGTACACCGTATGTGCTGAAATTCTGGTTCGACGGCGGCTGGCAGCTGCTGGTCAACAATAGCGCAGTTGCGAGCGGAAATGCCGCGAACGGTTCCGGCGGCGTGAAGATCGACGGATTCGATACCGCATATGACGCATGGCATAATATTGCCGTTCAGGTTGCGGGCGATAAAGTGACCGCCTATCTGGATGGGGTGAAGCTGGCTTCCTATACCGATCCTACTCCTGAATTGTCCGGCCGGGTAGATCTGGCCAGCGGCTACTATCACGTCCGCTTCGATAATTTGAAGGTGGAGAAGGTTGAGGGCTACACGCCGTATTATTCAGAGCTTCTAGACAATCTTGAAATGTATGACCTGGCTGCTGCTCCGAACCCTAAATTGATATATACCGGGTCGTGGAGCCATATAAACGGAGCGGGCATGTACATTTACCAGCGTTCTCTTTCTACCAGCCAGGCTGTAGACGCTGCAATGGAATACACGTTTGAAGGTACCGGACTGGATATTCTAGGAGCGAATAACGGATCGGCGAAGCTTGAGGTAACGGTGGACGGAAAAGTTATTACTCTATCGGCTGATACATTAGCTTCCAAGGAGCTGTACCAGACGTACACACTCCGCGGGCTTAAATATGGCCAGCACCATGTGCAAATAAAGGTGGTAAGCGGCACCTTGGTTGTCGATGCGGTGGCGGTTGTTTCCGGGGAAGTAACCGGCACTGTAGATACTGCTGCTCTTCAGGCGGCGGTAACAGCCGCGAAAGAAATGAACAAACAGGATGAATATTCGGACAGAGACTGGCAGCTCTTCGTAGATGCACAGAGCGCTGCACAGGAAGCGCTGGATAATCCTATTTTATACAAATTGGATCAGGAAGGAGTTACTCAGCTTGAAGCACGCCTGATCTCCGCCCAGAACCAGTTGACTACGGGAGATATACGGGAGCTTGTCGCTCCTCAGGATTTGGCTACTTATGCCGGAAAACTGCCGAATCTTCCAGACAAGGTGGAAGCCACTCGGGCAGACGGATCCAAATTGCTGGTATCAGTAAAGTGGAATGTAAATGCGGCCAGCTTCAATAATCCGTATGAACGGGTAGCTGTAACCGGCACTTATGGAAATCTGAAAACAACTTGTTATGTGGAAGTGGTGCCGGAGGGGCTCTTATACTTCCTCGATGCTGGTGTATCGGTGGACGGTATCACGCCGCCGTATACGTTAATCAAGGATTTTGTAGGTGACAGCTTGCTTAATAACAAGGCGGATCAGCCTTCGACAGGCAATAGCGTATGGGGGCATACCAGTACTAAGTACCTCCTCAAGGGGCTTGGTGGCGCTGTAGTTCCTTCTGATAAAAGTCAGACAGGTGTTTATGGTTCGGATACAAAAAATAATCCACTTGTATACCTGCTCCCTTTGAACGCAGGCAAATATACGATTACGTCATTCCATCGGGACTGGTGGAACAACACCAACCGCACGATGGATATTACGCTCAGCTATATTGACGCTGAAGGGAAAGAAGTGACCAAACCGGTCCGAACCGGCCTCGTCGCAGGTCCTAATGGCGCTATGATTAACTATGACTTCACGCTTCCGGTGAGCGGTACTGTGAAATACTCAATAAACAATACGTATTCAGGCAATCAGGCTGCATTGATCAGCTATGTGGCTGTAGCTAGAGATAAAGCCAGCGTTGCTAATGAGCAGGCTGTAAATGAGGCTAAGAGTATCATAGAAGGTGCGGTATACAGCGTGCAGAAGGAAGCGGCAAACAGCGAAGAAGCTGTCCAGACTTGGCTGCTGCAGACGATAGGCGCTCTGCCCGGTCTCAATGATACTGGAGTTGCGATCGGTGAGATTACCTTGGCTTCCTTCCAAGAAGCAACCGATGAGACTAACGGCAGCTTCAGCTTTACGGTATCACTGAGTAAGGGAGAGGCTACAGCGGACAGTTCAGCGAGCGGAACAATCAAGCTGCCGGAGCCGGATACTGTTCAGCCTTTGATTACTCTGTTAGGTGATGCGACAGTGATTTTGCACATCGGTTCTGAATATACAGATGCAGGAGCGACTGCTTATGATGACAAGGATGGTGATATTACAGACCGTATAACTACAACAGTTAGCAGTGAAGTATACGGCTTGACTGCTCTCGATACGGCGAAAGCTGATATTTATACCTTCCATTATAATGTCAGCGATACTGCAGGCAATGCGGCTGCGGAAGTGACAAGAAAAGTAGTCGTTGCACTTGATCCGGATGTAATGAAGCCGGTGATTACACTGCTTGGTGAACCATCCATTCAACTGGAAAATGGCGCAAGCTATACGGATGCCGGAGCCACAGCGGTAGATGACCGTGACGGCGACATTACGGAGCACATTGTAGCAACGATTACGAAGAATGAGGAGAATGTACTGGCACTGGACACTAAGGCGGCAGGCATCTACACCTATCATTATAATGTGAGTGATGCGGCGGGCAACGCGGCTATCGAAGTGACTAGAACCGTGACAGTGGGCGAAGCAGAGCAACCTCCGGTAGTGACACCAACACCAACACCAACACCAACACCAACACCAACACCAACACCAACGCCGGAACCGGAGCCAACAACAGCACCAACATCTACGCCGGCGCCAACGGAAGCACCAGTGTGGACGGCAGCACCAACGCCAGCAGTCACCCCGTCCCCGGCGCCAACACCGCTGCCGCAGGCCGAAAAGGTTCTTGATCGAAAGGATTTTGCGGCACCGGTTGGAGGAGTAATAACGGTTCAGCTCACTGAAGCTACAGAATCCATACTGCTTCCAGCAGGACTATCAGGAATCATCGGAGAGAACACTCTACGTCTGGCTTGGAGTAAGGTTGCTATCGATCTGACCCCAGAAGTGCTGAAGAGCATTCAAGAAAAAGCTATTGGAGGTCAAACGGAGGGGGCGCGAATTAAGCTCTCAGCAGTGAAGGTATCCAGAGATGCTGTGGAACAGTTAATCAATAATCGGGCTGTTAATGGTTCCGTACATTTATCTGCGGCAAGTGATGTGATCAACTTCAGCTTGGAGGTTGTTGCTGCGAACGGCACTGCTGTAACGGTAACTGCTTTTGATAAACCGTTGACACTTACGTTCAACGTAGATCCAGATGCCAATATAAGCTTGCTAGGCAGCTACTATATTTCTGCAAATGGTGCGCTTGATTTCATGGGCGGAACGTTGACTAATGGTAAGTGGACTGCTGAAATACGGCATTTCAGCCAGTATGCGGTCCTGGAATACGATAAGCTGTTCACGGATGTCAGCAGTGACAGCTGGGCCACTAATGTGATTAAGACCATGGCCGCGAAGCATATTATCGAAGGCATTTCCAGTACGGAATTTAATCCGCAAGGGGATGTAACTAGGGCACAATTCGCTGCTATGATTGCACGTGCGCTTGGGCTTAAGGCAGGGAGCCATGCAACATTTGGTGATGTGGATTCCAAGGCCTGGTATGCCGAAGCCGTTGCAGCTGTTAGCAGAGCTGGCATCGTGCTCGGACGAAGTGCAGATTCGTTCGCACCGGATCAGAGCATTACCCGCGAGGAAATGGCTGTGATGATCGTTCGTGCTTATGAATATTTGCAGGGAAGCGGGACCAATGAACCTGCTGTAGGATCGTTCAGTGATTATTCCCGGATTCATGACTGGGCGAAGAGCGCAGCAAATATCGCCGAACAGGCGGGACTGATCAAGGGACGCGGCAATAAGCAATTCGCGCCACAAGAGACGATGACCCGTGCCGAAGGTGCGCAAGTTATCTCCAATCTGCTGGGATATTTGTAAGTAGCATTTCAAAGAACCTGGCAGGCTGCATTAAGCGGGCTGCCAGGTTCTTTATAGATTTGGAGAGGCAGGGAGTACTTAGGAAAACAGCGGCCGGAAGTCCAACTATTCACCGCAGTTGCGAGTGCATCTTTTTTTGAAAAATCCTTGAATTTGAGTTTTATAGCTCAGCTCTTTTACCATATTTCCCAGGTGGAATGCCCGTGATGTTCTTGAAGGTACGGATGAAATTGGCATAATCGTTAAAGCCGGACAGATAGCAGGTATCGGATACGGAGTTCCCGGCGGACAAGAGCTGCTTGGATAACGCTATTTTTTTGAGCAAGACGTAACGGTAGATGGTTCCGCCTGTCTGCTGTTTGAACAGATGGCTGAGATAATATTTATCGACGTTCAGTTCTCCAGCGATTTGCTCCAGTGACAGATTTAGATGCAAGTGGTTGTCGATATAGCTCATGGCTGATTGAATATGTGAGGAAATAATGCTGGGCACGGTGGATCGGGTACGGCTGTACAGCTCATTGATGAGGACGAGGATTTGAACCAGGTAGGTCAGAGCCAGAACTTCGCTCCCGTACTGCTGATTCTCTAATGTCTCAATCAGGCGGGAAGCAAGGGTTGTATACTCTGCAATCAGCGGTTCATCCATTTGCGCGAGATTATGTTCTCCGGGCTGGCGGTTCTGGAAACAAGCGAGCAGATTTGTAGATGCGGTACAGAAGGGATAGACAAGTGGAGCTTTGAAATGGATTGTCAACCGTTCATAAGGCTCTGGAGATAAATTGATGATTTTATGAATCTCGTGATTGTTGAACAACAGAACATTGCCCCGCTGCAGGGGATAGCTGAACTGATCTACAAAACCGTTCACCTTGCCGCCCAAGAACAGGAAAATCTCATAGTGATCATGGATGTGAAAATCCCTGGTAGGTGAGATGGGCGAGTTTCCGATACCTGCCAGAATATCTCCATCGAACGGCTCATAATACTGGGCATGCTTCATTGGAATTGCCCCTTTCAGATTGATCACAATATACGCAATAAAACATCATTATTCGCAAAGACATTGCAATAATACAACACTAAACTATAGTAGAAGATTACGCAATATAACAAGATTCAGGCGGTAGGCAAGAGAAATAGCTGTAGCTGATTAGACGCAATTGAAAGGGTGGAATTGTGCATGAATGGGAAGGAACAGCGTAAATACTGGCTGGATACAATGCTGCTGATCGGGGGGCCTGTGCTGAATGCTTTGGCTGAGCGGAAATTAAAGGAACAGCTGCCTACAGAGTTTCATAGGGATCGGAGCCAGTTTGCCCATTTGGAGGCTTTTGCGAGATTGGCTTGCGGAATGGCCCCTTGGCTTGAACTAGAGGGACTTGAGGGTGCGGAAGAACAGCTTAGAGCACGTTATGCAGGGCTAATGCTGGAAGCCATTGATGCCGCTGTTGATCCGAATTCACCTGATTATATGGAATTCAAGACCGAAGGCCAACCGCTGGTTGATGCGGCATTCCTGGCACACGCGCTGGTTCGTGCACCAAAGCAGCTTGCCGCCAAGCTGAGTGCGCGGGTCAAAGGGAACTTAATAACAGCGTTGAAGCAGACACGCCGGACAGCGCCAAGCGGAAGCAACTGGCTGCTGTTCAGTGCAATGGTGGAAGCCGCTTTGTATATACTCGGCGATCCTGAATATGACCGGATGCGCGTTGGTTATGCGGTCCATATGTTCATGGATTGGTATAAGGGCGACGGAGTTTACGGGGATGGCAAGGACTTTCACTGGGATTATTACAACAGCTTTGTTATTCAGCCGATGCTGGTGGATGTGGTAGCACTTTTTGAACAGGAGTCGGAGCAATATTCCGCATTGAAACCGCTGATTCTGGAACGGGCACAGCGATACGCTACTGTTCTCGAACGGATCATTGCACCGGATGGAACCTATCCCTTTATCGGGCGTTCGATCGTTTACCGATTTGGGGCGTTTCAACTGCTGTCGCAGGCGGCGCTGCAGCATTTTTTGGAGGAAGCATTGCCCCCTGCACAGGTACGCTGCGCTTTGACAGCTGTGATTACGCGAATTATGGAATATCCGGATACGCTGGATGAGTCCGGATGGCTACGTCCGGGGGTATACGGTTATCAGCCGGAGCTTGCGGAGAGCTATATCAATACAGGCAGTCTTTATTTATGCGCCTCCGTATTCCTCCCGCTGGGGCTGCTCCCTTCTGATCCTTTCTGGTCAGGGGAAGAGATGAAATGGACTTCATTAAAAATTACAGCCGGTGAGGATGTTATGAGAGATCATGCCTTGGAATAAAAAGTATTCAGCCATATTAGTGAAGAATGAGATGCTTCGCGGATCTGACTGATCTATAAGGAGGAAAAAAGGCATGAATAAACAGATGCTTTTGGAAATAGTGCATAAAATGAAACCAGTCGATCTGAGCTTGTATTATCCAAAGGGGGATGCGGCTGCTTTTTGGAAACGGGCGTTATCATCGGGAGTACTACAGGCAGATAGCAGCGAGATCCGCGCGGAGGCGGTAAGGCTGGACGGGCAGTCTATACCTGAATTGTCGTATACGTTATTTTCCATTTATTCGCGTACGGGTTCGAGGCTGGAATATGAACGGGTCTATTTTGAACGGAGAAGAAGGCTGAATACTTATGTTTTTCTGGCTTTGCTGGAGCCGGATCATCCGGAAGTACTGGAGAAGCTGGAGGACATCCTCTGGGCTATATGCGATGAGTACACCTGGTGTCTTCCGGCCCATCTCCCAGCGGATCATAATGCAGCTGATATCAACCGGTATATTGATCTGTTTTCTTCCGAGACCGGATTTACTTTAAGTGAAGTTTTACTTTTGCTCGGGGAACGACTTTCGCAGCTTCTGAGATCCCGAATCCACCATGAAGTAGAGCGGAGACTGTTTCGTCCATTTCTAGAAAATGGCCCTTATGATTGGGAGACAGCGCGGCATAATTGGGCAGCGGTCTGTGCGGGATCAATCGGGGCTGCTGCCTTGCTGTCTGTGGAGGACCCGGCCATGCTTGCGGATATTCTGCTGAGGACAGAGCGCGCCATGTTGCATTACCTGGAAGGGTTCGGTGAGGATGGTGCCTGTCTGGAAGGCCTTGGGTACTGGAATTATGGGTTTGGTTATTTCACTTATTATAGCGATCTGCTCTGTTCCAGAAGCGCAGGCAGACTGGACTGGTTCAAGCAAAAGAAGGTAGCGCAAATCGCGCGCTTCCAACAAAAATGTTTCATTGACGGAAGTCATGTAGCCAATTTCTCTGATTCAGTGCCTCAGGTGCTAGTACATATGGGATTGTCCCATTATCTGGCGGAAGTCTGTACGGATGTCGAACACCCCCCATCCGCTTTGCGTGCTCCTTACACAGAAGATCATTGCAGCCGCTTTGCACCGGCATTCCGCAATCTGATCTGGACCAGGGCAGGCAAGGAGGACGAAGCTTGGCGAGCCGCCAGCTATTTTCTCCCTGATGCCGCTTGGCTTGTCTCGCGTCATGTGTCGGAGGCGGGTTCATTCGGATTCGCCGCCAAGGGCGGGCACAATGCTGAACCGCATAACCATAATGATCTGGGACATTTCATTCTGAGCGGCCGGGGAGAAATCTACGCATCCGATCTTGGGAGTGGAGAGTATACTGCTGATTATTTTGGGGCTGGCCGTTACCAGTATGACTGCAATGGATCGCAGGGTCATTCGCTGCCGATCATTGATGGCCAGTATCAGCTGGCCGGTCGGGAGTTCAGCTCCACAGTGCTGCATGCATCGGCGGCGGAGGAGAATGATGAGCTGACACTGGATCTGACACAGGCGTATCAGGTAACAGGACTACAGTCCTTAATCCGTTCGTTCGTCTGGCATAAAGAGGAATGTCCACAGCTGGAGCTTACAGACACTTACCGGTATGCGGGAATTCCAGCGAGCTGGACGGAGCGGTTTGTCACCTGGCGTGAGCCTAAGCTTTTTCATCCGGGTACCTTGCTGCTGCCGGGGACTATGACTCGCGGCGTTGAAGTGACTTACGATTCACTGAAAGTTGAGCCGGAGATTACTGTGCATATGTACCGGGATCATTTTGGCATGGAGAAGCTCTGGTATAGTCTGGACTTCCATGTGCTTCAGCTTGGCGCGGTGGGCAAACTGGTATTCACTTTTCAATTTCTATAAAAGATGGGCCTGAGCTTATAAAAAGTCCTCTATCAGAGGGTAGAGGCTAATTCGAATAAAGGCGGGATTTAGATGAGTAGATTAGTAAAGCAAGCTTGGGTAGACGAGGCTTGGGGCAAAGCCTTGGAGAAGACTAGAACGAACAACCGGAGAATCGGTGCAGAATTCCCCCATGCGAGTCAAGGCGGCAAATACGTGCTTGAAGCACCAAACTGGTGGACAGCCGGCTTTTGGCCGGGAATGCTCTGGCAGCTCTATGCTGAGAGTGGTGATGAGGATTTGAAAGCGGTTGCTGAGCAGTGTGAGGAACGGCTTGACGAGGTGCTGGATGGTTATGTGAAGCTGGACCATGACCTAGGCTTTATGTGGCTGTTGACCAGTGTTGCGAACTACAAGCTCACGGGCAGAGAAGCATCACGAGTCCGGGCGTTGAAGGCAGCCAACTATCTGGCGGCCCGCTTCAATCTGAAAGGACGCTACATCCGGGCCTGGAATCCATGGAGTGAAGGCGAGGATAACAGCGGGGTAGCCATTATCGATTGCTGCATGAATACCAGCCTGCTTTTCTGGGCTTCCGAAGTAACAGGGGATCCACGTTATCGACATATCGCTGAGGCGCATATGGATACGGTGCTGGAGCACTTCATCCGGCCGGATGGTTCGGTTTATCACATCGTCAAATTCAACCCGGAATCGGGCGAAGTGGTTGAAAAGCTTGGCGGGCAAGGTTTTGCGCCCGAGTCAGCTTGGTCGCGCGGGGCAGCCTGGGCGCTCTACGGACTGTCATTGGCCTATCATCATACAGGCAAGCAAAGTTACCTCAATGCAGCCAAGCAGGTCGCGCATTTCTTCTTGACCCGTCTGCCCGAAGATCATGTTCCACATTGGGATTTCCGTGCTCCCGGTGAAGTTGGGGAGATTCGGGATAGCTCTGCTGGTGCCTGTGCAGCGAGTGGCTTGCTGTTGTTAGCTAGCCAAGTAGATGACTCGGAGGCACATGTGTATCAGAACGGGGCTATAAGAATTACAGAATCCCTTTATAGGAATTATGGAACTTGGGACAATGCAGAAGAAGAAGGGTTGCTGCTTCATGGTACGAGTAACTATCCTGAGAATCGGAATATAGATGTTCCGCTAATCTATGGTGATTTCTTCTATGTCGAAGCGCTAGCCCGGCTAAAAGAAGCCGGACCGTTCTACTGGGAATAGGGGGCACATAATGCAGACTGAGAAGACATTTACGACTATTGCTAAAAATCCGCTAAAGACCCGGGAGGATCTGATCTCTGCTCTTGAACAGCTTACAGATCCGCTTCGGCCGCTCTACAGCAGAGGCGGTGCACGGCTGGCAATCGGCGGAACAGGAGCGAGCTATCCGGCTGCAACTGCAGAAATGGAAGGTTTCTCCCGGGTATTGTGGGGCTTAGTGCCCCTGCTCATGGGAGGCGGTGAAAGGCTTTGGGATACTGTGCTGGATGGCATACGCCACGGCACGGATCCTGCCCATGAAGAATACTGGGGTGTAGTTCAAGATTATGACCAGCGTCTGGTAGAGATGGCGGTCTTCGGTTTCGCCTTAGCCGCCATTCCTGAACAGATCTGGTCACCACTTACCCAGAAGGAACAGGAGCAATTGTACAGTTGGCTGAATCAGATTAATTCCCATCCTTGCTATGACTGCAACTGGCTGTTCTTCAACGTGCTGGTTAATGTCGGATTCCGCAGAGTCGGCTGTCCCTACGACGCGGAGCAGCTGGAGAACAATCTGAAGCGAATGGATGATTTTTATCTGGGTGATGGCTGGTACAGTGATGGAATTAACGGGCATAGCGATTATTATGTTCCTTTTGCCATCCATTATTATGCGCTACTGTACGCGAAGCTGATGGAACAGGAGGACCCGGAACGTTCACAGGTGTTCAAAGAACGGGCCCGGCTTTTTGCCACCGAATTCTTGGGCTGGTTCGCTCCGGACGGATCTGCCCTTCCTTATGGAAGGAGCTTAAGCTACCGTTTTGCCCAGTCTGCTTTCTGGGGTGCCCTCGTCTATGCAGGCGTTGAAGTATTCCCTGTAGGTGTGGTCAAAGGATTAGTACTGCGCAATTTGCGCTGGTGGTTCAGCCAGCCGATCTTTGATGCCGGAGGCGTTCTGACGATTGGTTATACCTACCCCAACTTGGTCATGGCGGAGAATTATAACGCTCCCGGTTCGCCCTATTGGGCGTTAAAGACATTCCTGCCATTGGCTCTCAGCGCGGAGCATCCATTCTGGAAGGAAGAAGAACTGCCGCTGCCGGATATTCCTGCAGTTATAGTCCAGAAGCCTGCGCATCTTGTCATTGTCCGCGAACCTGCTTCCGGCCATGTGGCTGCCTTCAACAGCGGTCATCTATATACGAATGAACATACCCACACGTCTGCCAAGTATGAGAAATTTGTATACTCAACAGGCTTCGGATTCAGTGTGCCCCGCTCCGAATGGGGATTGTCTCAAGGGGCATTTGATTCCATGCTCGCTCTGAGTGAGAGCGGGGACAACTTGTATCGGGTCAGACGGCGGAATATGGAGACAACAATTGTGGACAATGTGCTGCACTCCGTCTGGAAGCCATGGACTAATGTGGAGGTTCGGACCTGGATCGTTGCTGGGCTGCCCTGGCATATTCGGATACACCGGATCGAGACCGGACGACCGTTGGACGCCGCAGAGGGCGGCTTCGCGCTTGGTCAGGAAGCGGGGGTGGAACAGCAGATCGGCCTTACAACCGCCGCAGTATCTACAGCATGGGGAACAAGCGGAGTCAAGGGTTTGATCGGCTATGAAAAGGCGGAGCTAATTTGGCCTAATGCCAACACAAACCTGCTTCATCCCCGGACTGTTTTGCCTACACTGACGACTTTCCTTGAACCTGGAATCCACTGGCTGGCTTCGGCTGTGTACGGTGATCCGTCGGGAGATTCTTGCGGGGGTATTCTTGAACAATTACCAGAGTCTATTTTGAAGGTTACTTTTGATAAGGACATCATAAAGGTTTTTACGTCTAGTGAAGCGGAAGTTATTATCAAAAGAGAGTGAGAATTACCGCTAACAACATCGTGTTAAAAGACAAGTGAATGAGTAGAGTATGACTGATTTCTCGTATAAAAAATAAATTTCTGTGGTTGTACAATTTCCCCCGTACAGGCACTTCTAGGCGCACGCCCACATACAATAAGGATGACCATGAACCCGTAAGGCAAACAGATCGGTTTCATTGTACAAGTGCGGGAGGTGTCGCCAAGTTGCCTGGATTCTTAAGCACGATTGCGTTGCTGATCAAAGAACTGACGCTGCTGGTATCATACGTAAGGAATAATGCATTTCCACAACCGCTCTCGGAGCAGGAGGAAAGCCGATACTTAGGGATGATGGCTGAGGGAGATGCCAAGGCCCGCAATTTGTTGATTGAGCATAATTTGCGGCTCGTTGCCCATATAGTGAAAAAATTCGATAACACCGGAGAAGACATGGAGGATCTGATCTCCATCGGCACCATCGGCCTGATTAAAGCCATCGAGAGCTATCGCCCCAACAAAGGCACAAAGCTGGCCACTTTTGCTGCCCGTTGTATCGAAAACGAAATTCTGATGCACCTAAGATCCTTGAAGAAGACTCGTAAAGATGTATCTCTGCACGATCCGATTGGGACAGACAAGGAAGGTAATGAAATTACTTTGATCGATATCCTTGGCTCCGAGGCTGATGATGTCATTAAAGAAGTAGATCTGAAGATCGAGAAGAGTAAGATATATCGCAACCTAGATATTCTGGATGACCGGGAGAAAGAAGTTGTGGTGGGTAGGTTTGGGCTGGATACAGGTGGAGAAGAGAGGACACAGCGGGAGATTGCTAAGGAGTTGGGGATCTCGCGGAGTTATGTTTCGAGGATAGAGAAGAGGGCGCTCATGAAGCTTTATCATGAGTTTTATAAGGCGAAGCGGTGAGACTGATGACAATTACACAGTAATAATCCATTAATAATAAAACTTGAAAGCGACTTGTCTACGGATGAGTCGTTTTTTGTGTGGATAGGGTTCGCCCTACTTATGATACGGTTCATCGCACTATCTGTAACGGCAAGTTATAAGGCCATCCCTTTCGGGATGGCCCTTCCTGTAAACGTGGTTACTCGAGTACTCTGTCATTTTTAATTGAATTTCTTTTAATTAGTAGTTTCTAGTAATCTGGAAACAATTGCTGCAAACTCTGCTCTAGTAATATCTTTTTCAGGCTTAAATGTACTGTCTGCGTATCCTGTAATAATATTATTGGATGCGAGTGCATCAATGGAATCATAATACCATGCATTTCTTGTAACATCTTTGAATGATGTGTTTCCAGTACCTGTTAGCTTAAAGGCTCGAGTGATTAGTGCCGCTAATTCACCACGACTAATCTTCTCATCTGGACGGAAGCTTCCGTCACTATATCCGTTCATCAAGCCTGATCCGGCAGCTGCACCGATAAACTTATTCGCCCAATGAGTTGGAGATACATCTATAAAGTTACTTTCTTGTCCTTCAAGTCCCATGTAAGTTGCAATTACTTTAATTGCTTCGGCACGAGTCAAACCTGAATTTGGGCGAAATGTTCCATCGGAATAACCGGTCAATAATCCCTTAGCAATTAGTGCGTCAATGCTTGCTTTTGCCCAATGATTCATTGTATCTACAAAACTAACAACTTTCGGCTTATCTGCTGGTGTTATTGTTTCTGCAGGTGCCGGTGTTTCTATAGGCGTTGTTATTGCTGGAGGTGTCACTGTACCTCCTCCAGTATTTGGATGGGTTGGTCCATTATCTGTGTTTGGATCAGGATTAGTAGAGTTTGAAACGTATTGAAGTGCTGGAGCAAATGTTGTAAGTAGTCTAGCTTGACTTTGTTGCTCAAGAGCGTAGCTCATGCCTAAAACTTTTGCATCGTCCCATGCTCTACCAACCAGTTGCATAGAGATAGAATATCCGCTGTCATTCGTTCCTACAGGAACAACTACCGTAGGTAGACCCATAGTAGAGGTTAATACGCCTGTGTTACGGTCTGAACTTAATTGAGAAGCTGCTGCGTCATTGTTATATACGTCGCTAATAAAACCTGCATAAACAACAGCATCAACACCATTCGCGTCCATCCAGCCTTTGATAACTTCCTTATAGTCAGTTCTATACTTAATGTAATCTTGTACAGCCTGTTCAGTCATACGAGTTGGGGTACTATATCCTCTTTGATTATAGATAAGCACTTTATCTGAAGCTAGTACACTTGCTCCATCAATATAAGGGAAGTCCTTATGAAGCTCAATATAACGTGCCCAACCTTCAGTAGATCCATTAATACCTGAAGGACGACTAGGGCCTGATGGTACAGCTGACATTTCAACCATTGTCGCCCCCGCTGCTTGAAGCTCTGAGAACTTATCCATCACTGCCTGTCCAGTATCATCATCAGCATATGCAGATACAAAGGATGCAGGAATGTATCCAATTTTCTTTCCTTTCAATGCATTAGCATCCAGAGATTCCTTCCAATCCACTGGACGCTTATGATCTGCATCAGCAGTGACTGTGAAAATATCCTGTGGGTCCGTACCCGTTGTAGCATTCAATATAATGGCTAGGTCAGTTACTGTTTTGGCAATGGGACCTGCATAATCTTGTCCCCAAGTGAGTGGCAGTACACCTGTAGTACTTGCCATACCGTCTGTACCCCGGAAGCTTTTTAAGCTAGCGCCTGTAGTTGGTGCATATAGAGATACCCCTGTTTGCGATCCCATTGCTGCTGCTGCAAAATCAGCTGCAACAGATACTGCAGACCCGCCGCTTGAGCCAAAAGATGTTTTCGATGGATAGAGTGCATTCCATGTTTGCTGCCAGCCGCTTTCACTAAAGCTTCCGCTGTTAGCAAACTCAGAAGTGTTTACTTTACCAATAATTACAGCTCCAGCTTCCCGCAGTTTTTTCACTTGGAATGCATCAGAATCAGGCTGCCAGCCTTCAAGAGCTTTACTGCCACCGGTAGTAGGCATATCCTTTGTATCATAAATATCTTTTATCGCAATTGGAATACCCAATAAATCACCTTTTACACCTTGTGCACGGGCATCGTCAGCAGCTTTTGCTTGGTTAAGCGCAGTTTCAGATACATGCAGGAATGCATGGAATCCCAATTGTCCCTCATCGTATACCTTGATTCTATCTAAATAGGCTTGAGTAATTTGTACAGAAGTAGTTTTGCCATTAATCATATCCTGCTGCATTTCTGCAATGGATTTATTCTTAACATCATACGGCGATGAAGTTACTAATTCTTTAGGTGCAGGAGCAGTTGGAATAACCAGATGATCTCCAGTATCAAGTCCCTCTATAGCAGATATATCCCAGTTGCTAATTGACCGAATTTGTGCGTTTGTTAATCCTGTTACATCCAGCAGACTATTAAGTCCATCTAGCATAGCAACCAGATTTTTCAACCCTTCTTCACCAGCTTCTCCAACTTGCACATAATTTACTAGGGATTTCGATTCGCCCGGCCCAATATTTAGTGAATTAATGAACCCATAGAAATTCGCTTCATTTCCATGCTCAGCTAAGGGTATTGTGAATGGATCCTGTTGCTGATTACCTAGACCGGTTAATCCATTATCAAACGGCTTTGGAGATCCCACTGCAACGCCTAGCGGCTTATTGTTTTTGGCGCTACTATCTACAACAATCCATGAATCATCTGTAGTTACCTTTAGATCGCCTGAATAGGTTGCCTTAACTACTGAAGCATTTGTTGTTGTACCATATCCTAAAGAGCCACCGAATGATACATCAACTTTTATTGCCACATCATTTTTATTAGTGATAGTATCAAAGAATCTCGTTCGATTATGAATAGTATCCACATACACCTCACGTGTTACAGTTACATTTCCTAGATTTACAGATTGAGCCGAAGTAAACTTATTAACGCCGTCATATTTCAAGTCAAACCCACGCATCATTTGACCATTCATCAGTGGAGCTGAAGGCGAGGACACTTTAACAAAGATATTGCCGAAACCTTGTACTTGTGTAGCACCAACTGTACGTAAACTTCCTGTGTCTAAGCTAGGAGCAAAGACATCGTGAATCTCCCATACTGTGCCACTTTCTGAAGTAACTCTAGTTAAAGCGTCAGCTGTTTGGAACGGAATTACACTCGTAGCAATAACAGATAACACAATTGAAGTAGCTATAAATTGCTTTTTACTCCAATTTTTTTTTGCTGGTGAATATTCAGATCGGGTGGAACCAGAATGCTCTCTTTTAGTTTCACGTAGACGTTTGAACTTATTCATGTGCGTAATCTCCTTTTCCTGTATGTATTTTATTATTTAATGTTAGGAAATATAACACTAGTATTTGTTTCAGTCAATGAATATTATGAATTTAATATATTTTAAGTTTGTAAAAAGAAAAAAATAGCTTTTTTAATTATATAATGTAATGTATATGTAAACTATTGCGTTAAATATATTACATTTTATGATAGTTTTTGGAGAATCCATAGGATATTGAGTATCATCATCCAGCTGCATCACCAAAAACCTTGAATTTTACTTAACTTTATGTGAATTTGACGAAATGAAAAAGAAAAGGAATAGCTAAAAATTAACGGAGAATATTATGTTTTTCATTTCATGAAAGTGGAAGATTGAAGATTCTATATCGGAGCATGGCATAAGGCAGAATCACTGATGATTCCAGATGCATAGCCGCAAGATCACTAATGGGCATCCTGAAAAGAGTAAAGTATCTGCTGGGAAAGAAGCCATAAGAATAGCCAGGTAGTGTATCTGGAATAAGTGAGATTTCATTGTGGAAACCCTTTAGCGGGTGGTAACGTTATAAGGCAGATGAGGATGCAAAGGAACAAGGCTTTGAAATTATTGTGTTTTATATGGGACTAGCAGATGTTCGGCTAAATATTGAATGTATTGCTCTACGTGTGAAAAACGGTGGCTATCATATTGAAACCGAGGATATTGTTAGACGCAATTTAACAAGTATGAATATTCTGATATCTCACTTAGAGTTGATTGATCAAGTAAAGCGTTATTTAAATGGATTACCAGGATGTACACAAGAAATCAATCGGAAACTACAAATTAAATATAATATGCAAAAGGAAACCAATTCGAATCAGAATCGATCGTAATTGGTTTATTTTTTTGACCTCACATCGTTGTCCATAACCTTAAGAAATCGATAATACTGTGGAAGACATGGAGGATTTGATCTCCATCGGCACTATCTGTCAAATTAAAGCTATTGAGAGCTATCGTCCAAACAAAGGAAGCAAACTAGCCACATTTGCAGCACGTTGTATTGAAAACGAGATCCTAATGTCATTAGTGTTACAAAAATTATAATAAGGAAGTCACACGGTATATGCTGGCTTTTCATTTGGCTTATTTTAAAATCCATCATTTTGAGTAATTATATACTATTTAAACGTAAGAAGAGCAACCGGGTTTTAACCGATTGCTTTTTCGATGATTTTCATAAAAGAAGGTAAACCGCCCCATTGGGGGAGATTGAAGAAAGCATTTCTATTGGGTCCTAGGCCCCTACAAGAAACTGCTCCCTTGTAGATCATAAATAACAAAACGAAGACGTCCAAGAGAAGGTTTGCGGTTTGGTGAAGGATCTCTCGGTCCAATTCCCATTGTATCCGGGATAGTTACTGAGAAGGTTTGACGATTGAATACAATATAAGATTTGCCCGAACCAGTTATGAAGATTGGTTCTTTTTTTGCGAACAAACCAAACGAATGTTCCGTGACAGACCACAGACTTCTACCTGTGATAAAATAGGTTGGGTCTAAAGATTCATTAAAGAGTATAGGCTTATATTCTTGTATGTTATTATACTATATTGATGATGTTAATGATTTGAAATACTGGAGGACGAATGGTTTGAACGAATTGGAACTCGTAGATCAATTAATCCATTATTGTAGGCTGACTTCTGCAGCATCGAACTACTTCCAGTCCGATATTCGCTGGCTGGAGGAGAGGAAAGTTTTTTGGAGCAGGTCGCACATTCAACTAGGCTTGATCGGCGTAACCAGCAGCGGCAAATCTACCTTCATCAACGCCTTATTAGGCAAAGCGCTGCTGCCTGCCGCTGTGAGACCGAGCTCGGGCATTCTAATTACCTGTGTGCGTGGAGACCAAGAGAAAGCGATAGTCCACTTTGAGGGGAAGCCATCGCAGCGGCTGACAGGGAAACGGCTAACGATGGACTTGGAAGGGTACGCCGATGAGAAATTTAACCCCGAGAACCGAAAGCTGGTGTCCTCGATCGAGCTTCAATCGCCTCATTTTGCTATAGACAGCTCCATTAAGATTATCGACAGCCCGGGCCTCGAAGCCTACGGATTGGAGCGGCATGAGGCGCTGACCATGGAGACGCTGCTTCCTCATGTCGACGGCTGCTTGTACATGACAACCTTAAAGACCAACTCCGATGAATCCACCTATAAGATTGTCAAATCGATTCACGAGCATAGCAAGCCCCTCATCATTATTCAGAATATGCTGGACTCGGTCGTGTCCAAGAAGGGCGTTCGGGGGGAAACTCTGAAGCGAGCTGAAGATGTGGCGGATGATCTTCGACAGCGGGTTCAGCGAATCGTCAGCAAAGTCAGTCCGAGTCTGGCTAATCAAGTGCAGATCGTTCAGGTATCGGCGAGGCAAGCCTTGGACGGTAAGGTGCAGAAGAAGGAATCGCTGTATAAGCAATCCCGTTTTGATACACTGATCCGCTCCGTACAGGAGCAGGTTGATGTGTTAAAGCCCGTGTTCCGTGCGAACCGTCTTCGCCAGATCAAGCATCATTTCGATGAGCTATTCCAGATGGAAGGCATGAACTCCGGAGCCTCGAATGGAACAGGAACGAAAGCAGACAATCAATTCGATTCTATGTTCCAAGAAATTCAAGCGGATAAAGCTCAGGAAGCTGCTCTGAATGACAAGTACTATCAGACCATGAGCAAGATGCAGCAAATGATCAAAGAAATAGCAGCTATGTATAGCACCACCATCAATGAAATCGAGCAACTGGATAAGAAGAATGTGAGTCAAGCGCAGCGGGTTCTGGATCAGCTCAGGGGCCAGACCGAGGCTTGTGAGCGCAGCATCATTGAAGCCATGCGCCAGCTGGATCGATTGCTGATCGAACGCTGCCGTAAGCTGAACTTGAATCTTGACGATTACAAGTCGGAAATGTTGCCTGTTAAGAAGCGAGAGAATGCCTTCAAACTGAAGAAACGGTTCACGCAGGAGCGCAGGCGGGAGAAGTCGGATGAGTTTCTAGGCGGAGCGAAGCGGTGGTTCGGCAGTCTCTTTGATACGAACTGGGGGTATGTCTACCGTATCTATGACGTTGAAATTATTGACTTCGATGCCTTACGCGAGCACTTAATGAATCATCTTCGACTCGTGACCGAACCTCTGCAGCACTTCACGAAGACCAGTGAAACCCGGGTTCTGCAGTTTCTTACTTTGTTCGAAGAGGAGCTGCAGCGCCGAGAAGATGATCTGATCGCAAAGAAGAATGCGGTGACGGAAAGAAAAGATATCGATCAGATCTTGATGTTAATCTATCAAGCGTTGAAGCAGTCCGGGCTGTCGGAGACTCTTGAGAACGTTCGATCCGATTCTAATGCGACGAAGAGGGCTGCGCGCCGTCCGAAGAGTCCCTCGTCCGCATCGTTTAATAACCGCTCAGAAGCCGAAAGATCCTTTATCGAAGTGAAGCCGTCGGTGCTGTCTCTTTTCTATTTGAGCGAGTTTATTGTAAAGTCTTATTTCGCCACGATCTTCTCCTTCGTACAAGTTCAGAATGCGGAGCGTATGAAGTTCGACACGACAGTCATATGGGGTTGGGACAATCAAGCCGTTACGGACTTCTGTCATCGATTCCTGCATCCGCATGTATCGGATAAGGATTTGGAAGGGTTCTCCAAGTCGGGCTGGATCTTCAAGTCCATTGCCGGGCACAAATATGTGATGGTGAATGAAGTAGAATTAGACCCGACTCTACAGAAGCAGCTAGAGCAGACGATGAATCATAGTCCATATAACGTATACCTTCTCGTCAACTCGATGCAGCAAGGCGCCGCCATACGCCAAGTGAAAGAGAGCCTGCTCCTTAGCTACACAAGATCAGACCGAGCGATCGTGAACTGGGTCAGTCAATCGTTCAGAGAGTTCATCCATGCAAAGAACACGGAGGAAGGGATTCGCAGTCTGATGGACATATCCAATCATTTTGCCCAGCCACGGGGTACCTATCTCATTAACGAGTTCAATCCGATCTATTCCTTGTTCTTGACGGAGGTTGCGGGTTTATCCAAAGTCACGCTTCCGGATGTGATGAAGATCAGCCAGAAGCTGAAGAGCATTTGCCCTCAGCTGGCCGGTCATGAGGAATTGGAAGTATGCGCAAGTTTAGCTAGACCTTACATTCGATAGAGGAGTGGGACTATGAAAAAATCCAAATCCATCATGATTGAAGTGGATGAAGTTACTAAATCGATCATGCATTCCGTCCAACAGGAAATGTACGAAGGGACTCGCAGCGCATTAGTGGAGTTGAAAGATGACTTGCTCAGCGCGGTCGCTTCGGTGAACAAGCTGCAGAAGGTTACGGAAAGCACCGTACAACTGCAAGTTGCGGCTGTACAGGATCAAATGTCCGAGCTGAGAAGCGAGCTGAACGTCCTCCAGCGGAAAATGAGTTCCAGCGCCAGCGGGGCGGACGAGCAAATCAAGCAGCTTCATGAGGCTATGGAGCATACCAATAAGAGCATGCTCGACGGAATTCAGCGGCTGGGTCAGCAGATTGAGGGCTGCTTCGTGCAGCTGGACGAGCGAATGAACCAGCTGGAAGCGCGCCTGGAGCGGCTAGAACCGCCACAAACACTCCCTGCGAAGAGGGGAAACCGATAAGCAATGAGTCATCTCGAATTGGAACAAATCGTACAGAACCCTGATTTTATACGTATGGCGGATTCGTATATTCCTTACATTACCAAGGAAGGTCCGGTTTCCTATAAAACCGTCCTGGCCGACAAACTGCGGAATATTACGCAATCGGAATTTCTGGTTCCCGTCTTAGGAATTCAAGGGACGGGCAAGAGTAGCCTGCTGAATGCGCTCTTAATGGAAGACCTGGTGCTGCCGGTCGATGCGGATGAAACCACCTGTATTCCGGTTGAAATTCGGTATAGTACGGAGCTTGACGGACAGGTGCACGTGATTTTCGAAAACGGACGGAAGACCGAGGTTTTCACCGATAAGAGCCGGTTAGAGCAGTACGTCCATAACCAGCACAATCTGGGCAATGAGAAGCTGGTATCTCACATTGTCATTTATAAGAACGACGATTTGCTGAAAAATAATGTGGTGCTCGTAGACCTGCCTGGTGTCGGAAGTATGACGGCGCGGAACGTGGAAACGACGATGAAATATATCGATCGGCTGAACGCGGCGATGTTCCTTCTTCGCACGGTGCCTCCGATTACCAAGCCTGAGCGAATTTTCTTGACTCATGCTTGGCCGAAGCTAACGACGGCCTGGTTTATTCAGAACCAATGGAACGACGAGAGCAAGCAGGAAGTGCAAGAAGGCATGGAGCTTAATCTGAAAATACTTAGCGACATCGCGGCTCAATATCAAACCTCTGCCCCTAAGAACGTACACGTTATTAATGTCTATCAGGGCCTTAACGGACGGCTGCAGAAGGATTGGAACGCCTATGAGAAATCCGGCATGAAGCAGTTCCGGAGCCTGCTGGAGGAGATAGCCGGTTCCTGGCGAACGCTGCTGTCCAGTGGTCTAGTGATGCATCTGAAAGAGCTGTCAGCCGGAATCCGTCACCAGATCGACGCCCGGAAACGAGAGCTCTCCATGACCAGTGAGGAGCTGAAGAAGCTTTTCCAGGAACAGGAAGCACGGTTCGAGCAGATGTACCGCAGCAACAGTATGAAGATTTCACAAATTCAAGGCAAGCTGTCCGACTATAAGATTGGATTGATGGATTATGCGGCAGAAGCCAGCAAGGTACATAGCGAGAATTTGCGGAGCGAAATGCGCCGCATCATCGGCTCCGGCGTCGTAGACGGTGAGCTGCTGGATTCCGCATACCGGGATACACGGGATTCCATTATGATCGATGCGCTCGAGGAGCTGTCGCTCAAGCTGTTCGAGATGCAGAAGGAAATGACCATATGGATGGACAGCTTAGAGATAAGAGATTTGAACGGCGAGTACGACAAGTCCGGGAATTTCAATAAAGAGGAAGCGCTTAAATTTGAGAAGGCACTTCCGTATGGGTTCGGTATTGCCGGGGGGATTGGCGGCATCGCTGCCGGGGGTTGGGTTGGCACGAAGGTTGGAGCACTCGTAGGAACGAGCCTCGGTCCAGCCGGGACCATTATCGGTGGAGCGGCCGGTTTTGTCGTAGGCGCTGGCATCGCTTTCGTATCCTCTTGGCTCGGAGGCAAAGCAAAGGGGCTTATTAATGAGGAGCGGCAGAAGGCCACTATGCGCGACATCGAGGAGCCGATTCGCCAGTTCCGTCAAATGCTGAATGCCAAGATTGAAGATAGTGCAAATGGGAGTATACAATACCTGACTCAAGCGTTATCCGCCTTTAAGCAAACACAGTTCGAGCAATTGCAAAATGAGAAAGCCGAACACGAAGAGGTGATGCGGCTGCGAAGACAGGGCAGGGATGAAGCTGTGAATCTGCTTGCAAAGGATGAAGCCCTCATCAAATCCATCGAAGGGAGACTGGCATGATGACTAGTACAACGATGCAGAAGACGATGGATCAGCTCTACTCACTGACTGAGACTGTTGGAGATCCCACGATGATCGCGCTCGCACGTTTTTTGAACGAGAGAATTGCGAAGCCGGAGAGCTTCGTTGTTATGCTGGGGGAGACGAGCAGTGGGAAAACGACAATAATCAATGGACTGCTCGGCAGCGAATGGATTAAGACAGGTGCTGCTCCCACAACCGGAACGATCATCGAGGTAATGGATGATACACAGAGGGAGCAAGAGGTTGAATTCTACGCGGTGAATCGTGACGCCACGCTCGAAGAGCTCTCGTATCCGATGTTCCAGCAGCTCGCCGCCCGCCCGGATCCGGAGCTGCAGCGGCTTAGGTTAGTGACCCGTAAACTCCCAAGGCAATTAACCAACCTGCGTCTGTTCGATACGCCGGGATATGGCAGTATTGTCGAGCAGCACGAGGAGCTGCTGAAGGAATTCGTTCCGAACAGCGATATTCTTATCTATGTTGTCTCCTACCGCGTAGGCTTTAAGGAAAACGATCATCATTTTATGCAATATATTAGCGAGTTGATCAACAAGGATACGGAGGTTGTTCTTGTAATCAACCGTGCCCCACAGGGGGTTGCTTCCGCCGATAAGCGGGTAGAGGAAATTAAAGGCTACGCTGAGGATTGCCTTCATAGAAAGCTATCACCCTTCATTGTACATAGCTTAGTGACGGAAGATGGGCCGAGACTTCCAGAAGCCCCTGCGCTGTGGGATCATGTTCGTCGGCTGCTTGAAGCCGATCACCGTCAGGCGAACCTATTGAGAGCGTTCAAGGTTTATCAGAGAGGTCTGCTCCTGGACCTTAAGCAGCTGGCGGAGAAGGAGCTGATTCAAGCTCAAGTGACGGAAAGCGATATCACATCCCTCCAGGAAGCACTGGATGAGCTGTTCACCGTTGAACAGCAAATTAACGAGATGATGGAAACCGAGTTCAGCAAGCTCGATGGCACATTGGGTAAGTGGTTTGAGCATGCGAAGAAAGAAACGGCAAAGAGGTTAGAGACGGAAATTCGAGCCACGAACAAATGGGTCAGTAAGGACGAGTGTGTCGGCTTCGTTCAAGCCCATCTGTTGCCACTGCATATTAAGAATGAGACGAAAATGATTGCCGGCCATATTCAAGATACACTGGAACGGCTGGATCAACAGATCCAATCAATGCTTAATACAGCGGTGACACGCTTCGAAACGCAAGTGGAGATGAAAGCTTCGATCTATACGCCGCTGCTGATCAATCTGAGCAATCGGGTTGCACAGAAGGCGGCGGGGGCCGGCCTGCAGGCTTTTTTCAGACAGTTCGGCGGGGCAGGCGGCGCCGGAGCGGGTGTAGCCAACGCAGCGAAGGTAGGCTTGAAGAAGCTGGGCAATGTATTTGGCAAAACCTTTTCCAGGGAAACTCATAATGCCTTGGCTCAGCTATTGAAACGGATCGGAGCTACCTCCACAAGAGCAATTGCTTCGGCTGCTGCGGTTATTGTGGAAGGATTGTTTTATCTCTTCGACTCGTTAACCTGGCAGAATGATCTCTTGAAGATGACCCATAAGGCGCTAGAGCAATGGCAGCAGGATACGCTGAAGCTCGTCCGCCAAGATCTCTCCGAGCTGAAAGCACTGAATGATTCCAATCTTGAGCAGTATTTTACGGAGTATAAGGAAGCTTGCCGATTCGAAGAACCGACAGAGTCTCACCGCTCCTATGATCCGAAGGAAGTAATAGCCCAAATAGATGAGCTGCTCAGACAGCTTCAAATCGAGGAGGAATCCGCTCATGACTGATCAACGTCATTTATTGCCCAAATCCACTAGAAGAAGACGCGAGCCTGAGGTGGTGTACGAAGTGGTTCCTAATGGCGTGGTGCCCGAAGACACCTTCAAGCGAGATGTGACTATGAAAGCGATGGATTCGCTCCCGGAGCTGCTGAAGCTCGCGCAAACCTTCGTTGACATGAAGAGGGATCAAGCTAACGTCCAGGGCCAAATCGATCATCTGCGGGAGCAAGGGGATTACTTGCAGAAGCAGGCGGTTGCGTTCGTTAAGATGGAAATTGCGCGCAGAGACTCTCGGCGGACCGAATATGAGGGAGTGGAGCAGCTTCTGAAGGACTTGTACCAGCATCTCAGTCACGGCGGCGCCAGCAGCGAAGTTCAGAAGGAGATCATCCGGCTGGTAGACCACTCCATTCAAGAGCTGATCAAGCGAGATCAGTTGCAGCCGACTGAGCGTGAGAGCAATGAATGAGATGGCGCGCGGAGCCGTTCATGATCTCCTAGAGCTACTTAGGAATCTCAAGCTGCAGGAAGCCCGTGAAGTGTTGAAGCAGGAACGCGAAAAATTGAATCGCCGTGAAGTTACTTCGCTGCGCGAAACGGTCAATGAGATAGTTCGGAGTATCATCGTATTAGATGCACAGATCAACAAGATTACTATAAGTTATAATGATATCTCCCGCCACTGCCCTGAGGACTTGATCTCCGGTATCTCGGAGTATATTGAAGAGCTGAAGCGGGAGAAGGTCAGGCTGGAGATCGCGAAGCACTCTGCTGTCAGGCGTAGGTAATCGATGAGAGGGGCTGTTCCCAAAAGTCTTTTTAGCTATGACCAACTTATCGTCAACGTGAAAAAATGCTTTCATCCTGAGCTCAAACATCTTGTTTGCCGTTATTAAATTCAATTTTATGGTATAGACGGCAAGCCAAACTCCATACGGACTTGAATTGCTGGCTACAACCGATTGGATTATTAAGCATCATCCGGATGCTAGGATCGATATAAAACGTGCATTTGACCATTTTAGATCATGGAACGAACGCAAAAAGAAAGTGTTTAAAGTGTCTTATATTGAGATGGCGTGGCGACATATAACTGCAATAAATTGATTCTAATCAACGATACGAATGCCCTGTCCAATTAACTTGGAAGGGCATTTGTTTTTCAATCCTAGGGCAAAATCAAACATGCGTCATTGCGAATATGCCTTAGTAATCAAACCCTTCGCAAAATTGAGAAAGATAATGTAATGTAGTTTTGGGGTCACGATGTCTTAGTTGTTTTTGAATTATAGGAATATCAATACCTCTCTGCTGCATTAGATATGCCATTGTATACCTTAACCAATGGCAGGTAATTGGCCGAATTCCTGCTTCTTTGCTGATTTTTAATAAAATCTTGTTTAGTCCAATTTTAGTAAGTTTCTTATTTCTTGCGAAAAAAACATATTCATTCCCTGTCATCTGCCACTCTTCATGGAATGAACGAGTCACAAAGGATTTAAGCTCTTCACATAATTTTTGACTTACTGTGACTGTATTCGCCTTGGTTTTTGTACCGCGTTCAACATAAATAATTTGCCTTTCGAAATCGATCTGTGAAATGGTTAACTCCCTCAATTCGCTATTTCGCAGGCCTGTATTAAGAAGCAATAGCACTATTAGGTAATACTGCCTGTAAAAAGGATCCAACTTTAAAGCTGCCTCGAGAAGTAATGAACATTCCTCTTCAGATAGAGACTTATCCCGGTATTTAACTTTATGATAGGGATTCTTGTAATACACAACTGGATTGCGTGTAATCATTTTTAAGCTTTTAAGAATTTTAAAAAAGTTTTTTAGCGCTGAAACATTTGAGGAAAGGACACTATTCGTGTAACCTTTATTCTTCAAACAATCAAAATATGAATCAATAAATTTTTGGTTTATCGGTGAATATTGATCTGTATCCTTATAATGAAAAAATTTATCAAAATCGAGAACACCTGTAAATCCTTCATTTAATAAAAATGCTTCGAATTTTTGCAACTCATACATGTAGTTCTCTTTTGATTTAGCTCTAAGGTTGCAATGGTTTTCCCACAATTGATAATAATGAGAATCAAGCAAAACTCTCATTTGAATCCCCCTTATTCAATCCATTAGCGAAAGGATGTTTTTCAACGGCTTTTTTAAGCTGATCTTCAAAAAGTTTTAAATATATTGTCGTCGTCTCGATACTTTCGTGTCCAAGTAATTTAGATAAGGTATAAATGTCAATTCCAGATTCTAGACCATACACCGCATAGCAATGCCTAAAAGTATGTACCGAGTATTGGGACTTCATATTTTTAGGTATTGAGGTCGCCATTTTTATTAAATTTTTTACAATATATTGTATAGTTCTAGCACTCATCGCACTAATACCCCCGTCAGTAGAGAATACATGCAATCCATCCAACTGTTCTTCTGTAAAAGTTGCAATCTGAGCTTGGAACGTAAATCTAATGTAATTTCTTAGTATGCTCAAACCTAATAAATTTATTGTGCGTCGCGTTTTTGCCCCTTTTCTTCCTTTCCCGACTACATGAATAATTTGGCGCTCTGTATCAATATCACCAATTTTCAACTGCAGAAGTTCATTCAATCGAATACCGGAACTAAGGAAAGTCATAATTATTGTAAAGTTTCTGAACCCGTTTCCTTTAGCAGCTGCCAAGTGTACAACTTCACGAAGCTGGTCAACTTTTAATGCTTTTGGAATATCACTTTCATCAGTTTTTAATTCAAGTAATGGTTTTATATCTTCAATTTTTTCGTTGAAGAAATGCTTTAAGGTAGTACGAAAAAATGTTCGTAAGAATGACGCCTTTTTTGCTCTTGTATATGAGCGCGGCTCATATTTGTCAAGATATGCTAAGATATTCTTTGGTTCTGCTAATTGCCTCAATGTTGCGGTTGAGGTTGGGGTTGGCATTGAAAACTTAATAAACTGGGAAAGTTCAGATTTATAGGTAGTTCTAGTACTTGGGCTTAAACTATTAAAACGCGGACATTTTATAAAATATTCTTCTACTTCTTTTCCAGAAATATCTTCAATATTATTCTGCGTCTTAGTTGGGTCAACACTTAACCCAAGTTCTCCGAGAATTTCCTGTAATTCGTCAACTCCATATGTAGCTACAAGTTGTTGAATATTATTTCGAAGATTTTGCATCGGTGATGTGGGAAACTCGATAGGCATAATTAGAAAACTCCTTTTTGCTTTATTTTCGTCGCTTGTATTGAAACCCCGTGAAGCTCATTGTATAGTGATAGAGTACAATTAATTTTTTTGATCTCTTAACTCCTGCCACGCGGCTAAGGGAGTATTACAATGAATGAATAACCGACAACGGGATAAATCTATCTACATTCGCCTTCGGAAAGGTGCTTGAGCTTTAGTGTATCTACTAAAGTAATCATCACCTGTCACGAAGGCTTTTTTGCATGTCTAGAATAGGATGTTGATTTTATTTGCTGATTTGCGAAGTTCTTCCTGACTTCGGTGAACATACAGGGCAGAAGTTGCAGCATTTTTCTGCCTGCCTAATACTCTCAGAACTTGCGGCGGGCAGTCTGGCCTATACGAAAGCTTGGTAAGCATCGTATGCCTAAGTAAATGTAACCCAGTCTGAATATTCCAACCTGCTATCAAAGAAAACATCTTTACATATTGATAGAGACTCTGAGCAATTTTATCTGGCATAGGTGAAAAAATATAGCCTGAAGGTAAGGCCGATAGTTTGTTGAGACTTTGAAGTATCTTGGTTGGAATTGGAAGAGAATGCGTTCTGTCACCTTTTCCTGTTATCGTGATGATGTTAGTATGTAAATTTATATTTTCCCAACGGATTTGGGATACTTCAGTCTTCCTGAGTCCTAGATACAGCATCATTTCGAATGCTAAAGTGTACTTATCCGGATCGGGTGAGTAAATTTGGATTACTTTAAAGAGATGTTCGATTTGTTCGTCGGACGGAATTTCACGATAGTGATAACGCTCATACGAAATGCTAGGAATATCATCTGTAATATCAGTTAAGAGGCGTCCAAGCTGAAATAAACTTTGAAAGAGCGACTTAACGTAATTCAAAATAGAGCTTGTATAACTTGGCTCCATTTCCGCATCCTCAATTTTGCGTACAAGATGGAGTCGGAAATCAGTTAAATGGTCGTGAGTTACAAGCCAAAGAGGGACATCATTAAGATTAAATGAGTTGAATGCAGTATATGTATCACACAGCCATGTAAGGAACTGATAAAAAGCCCTTTTACGAAATTGTAAAGATGCTTTTTTTAATCCTTTGAAATTACCAAGATGTAGCTCAATCAATGGATGTTCTAGGTCCCAATTATGAGGTGTATTTCTTCTCTTCTTAAAGAAGACTATATCCAACCCTGGATGATAAAGATTAACGAGTTTTGAAAGATACTTAACATCGGGATCGCCTAATTTTTCAGATTGAATTACTTTAAGAAAGCGCTCCTGGTTCAATAGTTCCGTATCGTCTATTTTAGAAACAGGAATATTGAATGTTACAGAAAAGCATTCCAAAAAGTTATTGAAGCATTTATACGTTCTATAAAACTCAAAAGGCGTTTTTGATGATTGTAGTGAACCAAAATATTCGGTGATCTTTTCACTTTGAAAATTTGATTTTATTCGGTTTTCAAAAATCCAAAAGTTTATTTGATTCGGCCCTAGATAGGAGACTGAATTTATGAGGGGATTTCCGTTCGTGTATAGAGCATCAAGCATATTTATCACACCTGCCTTCGTTATTTTTTTCACATCGAACTGCATGGTAACAGTGTGAACTTGATTTCGTGGATTTAAACTTTCTTCGGAAAATATTTTCGTAGATGCGCTTTTCCATGAAACTTCTTTCGCATATTCATTCCAGAAGAAGTTTGGAAAGTGTTGTGTTGCTGGGGCTATAGGGTACTTGTTTTGATTGTCATTTGAATGATCAAACATTTGCTCAGCTCCTTGATAATTTGATACAAACGGAAGCTTTTCTCTGACAACTAGACCAAAAACCATTGCGAAGGGGGTGGGGGTTATCGGCGTATATTTAAGTTTCTATATAACCATTATTTCTAGTAAATACCAACATTATATGCTGCTCCACAAATGGTGTAGTTATCGACCTGATATTAGTTGTAACAGAGGAAAAATCAAAAATAGCACACAAATCTGCACCATTTAGGGTTTTCAAATGATGCATCAGCACAGTCATAGTATCTTTGAGTCAGGTGATTGTTTTGGACATACTCAAAGACCTAACTGATTATGCTGAGAAATTTATTAAAGATCATGTAGATGTAACTGAAGAAAAATTTATAAATAAACATGATTCTGCCAAAGGCAAAGAAAACGCATATTATGAAATAAAACCGTTTTCTAAGAATAAAGGAAATTGGAGTAAGTTAGTTCAGAAAACCCATCATCCGGGAAATCGCAGGAAATTTTTGGCTGAGTCTGTTGGCTTAACATACAATGATTTGAGGAGAATTACGGGGTGGGGTAACTCAACTGTGGGTGATCTGCTTCGCACTTCAAATTTAAAACAAAATACAAGGCAAATCGGAACTGATATTTTAGCGGAATTTGGTATTATGGTACGGGGAACGTATCAATTAGTTAGAAATGAGGATGTGGATCTCGAGTATGATGATATGCTTTTCAAACTGATTAAGCACAATACCATAGACGAAGAAAAGTTCATACAAATCATATTGAGTTCATTAGGGGAAAAACGGCATATAAAAGGATATGTTGTGAATATTCCTAAAAAGCAGCTTCACATCCGTCTTGAGATTATAGATGGTGTCGTGATAATCGATCTTGCGAATGCAGATTTAGATTTGTTCAGGGTTCTTTCAGATCTCTTAACAGAAAATACTCCGTTTAACTGGAGTTATTTACATCTTCCCACTATTTATCATAATAAAGAGTCTTTTCTGATATTTGTTGGGAATGCTAACGATAATCAGATGAACAAACTCCTTAATGAAGATTTTAGCTGGGCTGATAAGTGGTATTCAATTAATCAAGCAATGAAGAAATCTGATTTATCAAAAAGTCTAAAGGACCTAAAATGAGTTATAAAAAACGAAAAAGGAAGCCTCCGTTTGAAAGTGAGGCTTCCTTTTTCGTTTTTTTGTTTTTTCTTATAAAACATCTATTAACAATAGTATTATTACTACCAGGAGGACGCCTCTATGCAAGTTAAATTAATTGTTAGTACAGATAGAAACACAAAGGCTGCCTGCTACAATTATCTTATAGAAAAGTATAAAAAAGAGAAGGACCGGCAAATAGAAAATCATGATAAACTGAAAAGTGTTGATAAGAAATAAACCCTATTTATATACTTGTAAAAAAGGAGAGATCTCTTGCGCAAGTTAACTAAAAATGCCATACCCATACGTTGCTTAACATGTGAAGGGGAAAGAAGCCATTCGTTTAGCTCGTGAGTGCATACACAATCACCGGTTTTTTTCAGTTGAAAGGACGTTGTACGGTGGATAGGTAATTCACCTCATGAAGGAAGCCAAACTTAAGCAATTTTAGATTACAATATTTTATGTTGGTCTTGGAGAACCGAAATTTGAATATTGAACGTATCGCCAGCCGGGTTCGTAATGGAGGACATTATATTACTAACAAGGACATATTGCATCGGCATCAATCCTCAATACAGAACTTGCTTACTCATTTAGATCTGCTCGATAACTTAATTGTTGTTGATAACAGTTCTTTAGATGGACAGATCGTTCTTGAATCCCATAATGGCAGATTGAAGTGGCAGCATTCCAACTTGCCGAATTGGGTCATCCCTATTCATAATCAGTTGAACCTTACATAACCTGATTCCATTCTGCGTTCATAGCGCTGAGGAATCAGGTTTTTTTATAGACAAAGGCACTTGCTATAGAATTATCGATAGATCATCCATGTAAATTCATAGATTAAAGTAATGAGCTTGAATCTTGGCACATAAAAAATTCCGGCTTAATCAAGTATTCCACTGGATAGATGTCTTCACGGGCAGACAGTAATCCTTTGAATAAGGCAATAGGCTGAATATCCTCCTCGTGAAAATAGCGAATTCCGAGATCCTCAGGCTTTTTTAGTTGAATGATCACAAAAGCATCTTCTTTGTCGATCAATTTATAAAGGATATTCTCAGGATGGAGAACATTCTCTAAATGATCAAAAGTAATCAAATGGAACTCCTGACCGCTCCAATCTGTTCGAATTACTTTGAAGGCCTGGTTGCTGACTAGATCAACAAAGTTATTTTTAGCCAAGGTTAATTCAATTCCTATAATATAGCCTAGTTTATCCATATCGTTACCATACTCTGTATCATAAGATTTACCATGATCCGCTTTGAAGGTATTCTCGCTAACAGGCATTTGAATGAGTGTTGGGGTTACATCTAAGTCGGTTACATAAGGAATAGATAGTTTTTCCTCACTGACATATTGGCTTATTTCGTTTCTGCTCCAATAGGCGGTTTTATCCTCATGTATCGGTGGAGTAAGATAAATATATCCCATATCAGAGTGGTCCCCGTAGAAGCAAGTAATTCTCATGATTTTCCGCTCCTTTTAGCTTGATGGTTATTAGACGCAATGATTGTAGGAAGGTTTCTATTTATTGGATGCGAATGAAGGAATATATTAACAAACGTACGTTCCCTGACAAGTAGTGGCGTTTGTGATTAGGTATAATGTGTAAAAAGAGCTTTACAATAGGCCGAAAATGAACGCTGTGGTAAGAAGTGGGTATCATTAGATCATTATTGTGAGGAGACTAACCATGGTCGAAAAGTTTATACGTCTATTCAATATCATTAATGCGATCCAGGCGAACCCTGGCATTTCTGCAACGGATTTAGCCTTTAAATGCGATGTAGATGTAAGGACAATATATCGGGATCTGCGCTTACTGGATGCCATAACTCCCATAACAAATACAAGCAAGGGTGCTGGCTACCGATTTATGGGCAACTTTTTTATGTACCCTCTTAATTTTTCAGAACAAGAAGCGTTAGTATTCTCTCTGTTACCTTCAATGGTAGACGAGGACAAGCTCCCTCCGGGATTCCATACAGCATACGATAAAGTCATGTCCACACATCATAAAGAAAAATCCAAGCAAAACAGTATCATTGAGGACATTACCAATATTATTCAGATGGGTACACCAGCCTACCGTAAAGAAAGCCCTAATTATCTGCAGCCGATTATTCAAGCGATTTTAGAGCAGAAGACGATTGAAACCACTTATCATACCCAGTATCGAAATGAGACAACGGAGCGAAAAATTGATCCATACTACCTTGTGCCTCGTGATCAGCGCTTCTATTTAATCGGTTTCTGCCATACTAAGCAGGACATTCGGACGTTTCGAATCAGTCGCTTCCTCAAAGTGGATTCTACGGCTGAAACGTTCGACAAGAGTGATTTTAATATCAAAAAGTATCTCAAGAACACGTGGTCAATTGAACAAGGTGAGAAAAATATAACCTTTAAAGTACGGTTTAATGCTGAGGTTGCCAGGTACATAAGGGAGGAAGAACTGTTCGTTCATCCTCGAATGACAGACAACAAAGATGGGAGTATGATTTTTGAGGTGACTGTAAATAACGAAAAAGAGTTTATCCGCTGGATCCTGCAGTATGGGCCAGCCGCTGAAATATTAGAGCCTCAATCTGTGCGTGAATCAATAAAGAGTCAATTGGCTGAGTGGACCGAGATGTATAAATAAGACAAGCAGGAACTGATCATAATTACTCGAAATATACAAGGTAGGAAGGATGTGGGTCTATTGAACCATAATTGGTTTGCGGATTTGTATGAGATATGCAATAACGATCCCTTTCGTAGAAAAGTCCTCCTTGTGGATCATTATGATCAAGGTGAGCAGTGGCTGAATCGGATAACCAAGGAACACGGCCCTCTTTTAGGTGTGGAAACAGAAACGTTAAGGTCACTCGTTGTGAAGCGGACAAAACCGGAACTGGTGAAACGTGGGCTTCATCTTTTAAATCAAAAACAGACGTTCTGGGTTGTCCAGAATCTTATGGTTGATATGGCAGCGCGTCATGAAAAATATATACCAGCCGAGATGATTACCCCAGGTATCGTTCAAAGCTTTCACCACGCGATTGTGGAACTCCGAGGGGCGGGTATTTGCTCTTCAGAGCTTTCTATTTCTGTTTTTGAATATGAGCAAAAAGGTCTCTATATTACTGAGCTACTCGCTTTATATGAACATTGGCTGGAGCACAATCACTTTACTGATTTTGCAGGACTGCTTGATTACATACCAGAAGTTGATAGATCAGCGGATAACCATCTCTTCATCCATAGAGATATGGAGCGGTTCTCCTCTGTGGAGAAAGAAATGCTGAAGCGTATTGCGGGGGATAGACTGCTCATTCTTCCGCAAACTGAAGCTTTCCCGTCATCCCTACAGAATTTCGAACATGTTGCTGTTCAGTTATACCATGCCACAGGAATCTTAGCTGAGGTTCGGGAAGCATTCCGACGTATCTGCAATACGGATTCTTCCTTCGATCACGCGGAGATCGTTGTTTCTAATTATGAGGTTTATAGTTCAACTATATATACGCTCAGCCAAGCTCTCGATATTCCTTGTACCTTTTCCCAAGGGCTACCCGTTACTTATACAAAGGTCGGAAAGGCTGCGCTGGTTTATCTCGAATGGATGGAATGCAACTACGATATAGAGTGCTTACTTAAGGCTCTTCGG
This sequence comes from Paenibacillus sp. FSL R7-0163, assembly GCF_037969975.1. Lineage (NCBI taxonomy): Bacteria > Bacillati > Bacillota > Bacilli > Caryophanales > Paenibacillaceae > Paenibacillus > Paenibacillus sp. FSL R7-0163. Next base: position 4,612,623 of record NZ_CP150224.1, on the reverse strand, counting down.
CACGATTATATATCATTTCATCAACTTGGAGAACCCGTTGATCAGGCTGATCTCATCTTTGCTTTGGAGCAAAGCGGAATTGGTTGGGGAAGACAACGGTATTCCATGTTAGAGGCCGCAGATAATGCTGAGTTAAAGGGACGACACGCTGAAGCGATCAGGTTGTTAAACCGGGCGTTTAAAGGAATGTTTCAAAAAGTGCCTGATTCGCATCAAGTGACGTGGACTCCTATGGTGATTTTGCACGCATTGATAGATTTTCTTGAAAAGCACACCGTTCCGTCCAGTGAGGCTGACTTATTCGTTATCACTGAACTAATTGACCAAGTGAAGCTGCTGGAGGTTGTCTCTCCTCGTACGTTGTCCAGCGAGAGAGCGCTGCGCTATGTAAAAGACATGGTAAAGGGTATTCATATCTTTGGAAGTGGACCATGTTGCGGAAAGCTGCATATCTCTTCGCTTCAAGATGGCGGCATATCGGGAAGAACTCAGACGTACATCCTGGGCATGAGTAATGAGGCTTGGTCCTTACAGCTCCGGCAGGATCCTGTATTACTGGATATGGAACGCAGGAGTCTGGAGGGGTTACTCTTATCTACTGAGCGGACTGAGCATATTATTCGTGAACGTGAGACCCGATTAGGATTGTTGTCAGGACAAGTTACGCTGGGCTATTCCAGCTATGATCCAGCAGAGCAGAAGGAAATCATTCCGGCTTTTGCGTTATTACAGGCTGCTAGAATCGTAACGGGCGATTCTCAGATGGATCTGACTGGACTAGGACAGGTACTGGGTAGACCGTTTGGATATATGTCGATTGACCCGAATGGAGAGCATTTGTTGGATGGGACGGATCGCTGGCTTGGACGGTTCCACACTGAGGGGAAACTGAAAGATGGCTTTTCATCACTTCGTCAATCCTTTCCATTCGCCGCTAAGTTGGAACAAGCAGAGATGCGTATTAACGAAGGAACCCTGTCAGAATATGAGGGAGTGCTCTCTACGGATACCTTTACGGTTAGTTATCTAAACAATCCTGAGGCGTACCTGAGTGTGACGCAACTCGAAAGATATGCGGAATGCCCAAAGAGGTTTTTCTTTTCTCAGATTCTGAAGCTCAGGGCAAAGGAGACTGCTGAATTCGATCGTTCCAAATGGCTGGATGCAGCTAGCAGAGGCAGCTTGCTTCACAGTATCTTTTACCACTATCTGAAAGAAATGTCCGCAGGTTCTATAAATGAGAATAGGCCTAAACATGATGAACACAGGCTTCAGGAAATCACAGAGCAGGTCATCCGTGAGTATGAAGCGATGGTGCCGCCGCCAACTCCACATATCTTTCATAAAGAATGCGATTCGCTGCGACGTGATGTCGCCATTTTTTATCAGATGGAGCAGAAAGCTCAGGGACGGCCACGTTTTTTTGAGCTCGAATTGACATTAGGCGGACAACCCATGAGCGTCAGGCTGGATAATGGTATGGTGATCAGAATGAAGGGATTTGTGGACAGGGTTGATGAGATCGAGCCACACTTGTACAAAATTTATGATTACAAAACAGGCAGTCCGGCGAAGTATGACGAGAATGAGTATTTCTCACAGGGGACGCAACTGCAGCATGCGTTGTATGCTGTTGCGGTTGAACAGTGGCTTAAGCATACCGGTATGGATACGGAGGCGCGTGTTGTAGAGTCAGCCTATTACTTCCCAACGGAACGAGGCAAAGGCGATGAGGTATCCCGGGTTCAAACTAAGACGGCTGAGCTTTCGGAGTTAGTGGGACATTTATTAGCTTCGATGGAGTCAGGAACATTTACCGCAACTACAGAGTTGAAACGATGTTCCTATTGTGATTATGGAGTAGTGTGCAAGAATGAATCAGAACGTACGAAGGCAAAATGGAATTTAGAATCTAATATTCCATTGCTTCACCATATCAAGGAGGTCGAGCGTTTTGGTTGATGATCAGACGGCCAGAGAGCGAATTGCAGAGATACTAGACCGGACATTGATGGTGGAAGCAGGGGCAGGATCTGGAAAGACGACATCACTCGTTGGCCGAATGATTGCTCTGATTGAGTCAGGGAGCGCCGTGGCCGAGCAGATTGCAGCCATTACGTTCACGCGGAAAGCAGCAGATGAGCTGAAAAGCAGGTTCAGACTGGAGCTGGAGCGGCAGATCCGTAAGGCGAACGAGCCGCAGAAGGCTCTGCTGCAGCGGGCTTTACAGGAGATCGATCGGTGCTATATTGGCACGATTCATTCTTTTTGCGGCAGACTGCTTAGGGAGAGACCGATTGAGGCGAGACTGGATCCCATGTTCCGTGAGATTGAAGAAGATGAAGCTAGCTTATTGCAGGACCAATGCTGGGATGAGTATCTGGTGAGCTTGATCGAGAACGGTCAGGAAGGTGGGATGGTGGACCTTGCGTCCCTGCAAGTAAACGTGGAGGATCTGCGCCAGGTATATAAACGGGTATGCGGCTATACCGATGTACACATTGAGACGGTTGCCTCTCCTAGACCTGACTTTGACCTTATACGCTTATCTCTGCCACAGATGATAGAAGATGCAGGTCGATATATTCCTACACAGAAACCAGCACAAGGCTGGGATGCGCTACAGACAATGGTTCGAGATGGAAAGAGAATGCTTATACTACACGGACTTGATAATGATATTCGTATTTTGCAGCTTGCCCTAATGTTTGAGCGAAAAATCAATGTTACCTTAAATCGATGGACAGATAGTGCTATGGCCAAGGAATATAAAGTTATGTTCCTGGAATGGCAAAGCCGCGTCTTGTGTCCCTTCCTTGGTGCTTGGCGCGAGCATCTATATCCGCAGTTGATTGATTTTGTCAGTCCGGCTGTTGATTATGGAGCACGCAAGCGAAACGAACTAGGCGTTCTGGACTTTCAGGATCTGCTGATGCGGGCAACAGCGTTACTCCGTGAGTATGAGCATGTACGGCGTTTTTTTACTGCTCGTTATACACGTCTATTCGTAGATGAATTCCAGGACACCGACCCTATTCAGGCAGAACTTATGTTTCTGCTAACAGGGGATGACCCAACGGAATCAAATTGGAGACGGATTACACCTAAACCGGGCTCCTTATTTATTGTTGGAGATCCTAAACAGTCGATCTATCGGTTCCGGCGCGCGGATATTTCTACCTATAATTGGGTCAAGAACAAGATCAGTTCCTGTGGTGAGGTCCTGCAGCTAAGTGCGAACTTTCGCTCAATCCACCATCTTGGTCAATTCACAAATGATGAATTTAATGCCCGGTTTCCAGAGGCTGAATCTGAACATCAAGCGGCTTTTGTACATATGGATACACGAACGGCTAATCCGGAGAATGGTGTACAGCATGGGGTCTACACAATGACTCATGCGAAAATGGCTGGAGGCCAGGCGGCGATTGCCGAAGCAGATGCAGACCGGGCCGCTCGTTATATTGCCTGGGCTTGCAGCGGCAAATTGAAGATTCAGGAGAAGCAGCCGGGAAGTGACGGTAGTTTTCTTGTAAGGGATGCAACTCCGAGTGATTTCCTGATACTGCTGAAACGAAAAGATTTCCTGCATCTCTACGCCGCAAAGCTGGAGCAGTATGGAGTTCCCTCTGTTACGGCTGGAAGTTCGGCGATTTACGAAGAAATCGATGCTCTTGCTGTGCTGGCAATTTGTCTTAACGACCCTAGAGATCACGTTTCCCTGCTAGCTGTGCTGAAGGGAATGTTATTCAGTGTCAGCGATAATGCACTCTTCCATTATAAAATGGAGGGATTCCCGATCACTTATACTATTCTACCTAATCAGGCAGAAGTCGGGACAATAGCGCTGCCGATATATGAAGCGCTGGTACGACTTGCTGAATATGCGGATATGATTCGTAAGATGCCGGCATTATCTGCACTGTTATATATCATAGAGGATCTGGGGATGATTCCCCTCGCAGCCCTTCGTCAGACCGGCCGGGCGCGTGCCGGCACATTGATCAAGCTCCTGCATCTGCTGCACAAGGAAAGTTCGGTCGCAGCAAGCTGGCCGGAACTGAGTTCGTATCTAATGCGGGTCGTAAAAGAAGCGAAGCTGGAGTGCGGAGATCTGTTCGCAGGTGAGCAGGATGCTGTTCGCATCATGAACCTTCATAAGGCCAAAGGGCTTGAAGCACCTGTGGTTATCCTGGCTTGTCCATGCGGAGAGTCCGATCATGATGCCGCAGAGCACGTGGATCGGACGGGGGATTCCGCACGCGGATATTTCAGCATTACGCGGCGAAGAGGATATCAAGAGGATGTGATTGCTCATCCTCCAGGTTGGGAAGAACTCGCTGAGCGGGAACGATTGTACATGAATGCGGAGAAGGAAAGGCTGTTATATGTCGCCGCTACCCGCGCCAAGCAGCTTATGATCATTAGCCGATATCCTGACAAACCGGCGATTGATCCGTGGAGCAGCTTCGATAGCGGGATTCAGGAAGATAGAGAGCTGGAGGATCCTGAGGTTATGTCTGAAGTGCCTTCACGTTATGAAGTTCTGCACGACGAAGTGCAAGATGAAGTGACGGGCCGTGAGTGGCGAAGTCGGCTGACACAGCCGACGTATCAGACGACTTCGGTAACGAAACTGGCGAAGTCCGGAGCCGATCAGCCACCTCGTCCGCTTGCGGGCAGAGGCATGGCGTTCGGCAGCGTGGTTCATCGCTGCATTGAACTACTTGGGACTGGCACGAAATCCGAGCAGATGGAGCTGCACATCAGGATGATCGCTGAAGAAGAGGGTATGGATGAAGCGCTGATTCCAGATGTTCATAAGATGCTGGATGATGTTGTAAATCATCCGTTATGGATACGTGCGTTAGCGGCGAAGCGGCGGATTCATGAGTTGCCGCTGCGTACGGTTAGGACAGATATGGATCTGGAGAGTGAAGCTTCGACAGCAGGTTCCACAGCAACGACGCTGTATTTGAAAGGCGTTATTGACTTCCTCTTTGAAGAAGAGGACGGCTGGATAGTTGTCGATTTTAAAACGGATGTGTATGAAGAAGGGCAGCAGACGACGTTTCTGGAGTTCTATAAGCCGCAGATTATGGCTTATCGGAAAGAGTTGGAGAGGTTTGGGTTAAGGGTGAAAGAAATGGGGCTTTATTTCTTGCATGGGAATGAGTACGTCCTACTAGAGAAATAGTATAATAATAATGGTGTGGGAATTTTTTGTGAGTAACTTTAAGAGTTATCTCTCTATTGGAGGTTATAGAATATGTCATTCGAAAGTAAGGTTGCTAAGACTGCTGCTCGATGTTGGTTTGATTCTCAAAGTAAGGAAGTAGTATCTGAAGGATCGCGATATATTCTTGGTGAGGATTATGCTATCTTTGTCTCAGGGAGAGAACATAGTAGCTTGAAGAAACACGAGCCTAAAACATCTGCAAATTATAAACCGAGTGAGTTCATGAATTTCGAAGATAAAGTTTTAATGCCGAAAGGCATACATCAATATCATTTTATTATCGCCAGGACATACGGAACCCCAACACGGGATCCAGATTGGTGTTATCTTATTTCTGTTCCCTATTCTATAGTTACTAAACGGGCACAATTGGCAAGAGACGGCATTGAAAGACCTGAGGATAATTTGTACTTTTATTTTGATCAAGAGGGTGGAAGAGGAGGGAAATATGGAATTCGCTACTGGCAGAACCATTCTACCCCTGTTAAATATCAACGGTTCAATCCTAATAATGAAGAGAGTTGGAATCTAGGAGAAACTATTTAAATAGGAGAATGCTAGCTGAAAAAATCGATGTAAAGACTTAAGTATAAAATGATTTGGAGACGGATCTCAGGATGGTTATCGAAGTCGGATTTTTAAGATTTTCACTATTCAGTATTAAGGTTCAGTAAGAAAAAAAAGGAGAGTTTAGAATGGCTACAAATAAGCAAATAAAAGAAAATAGTATCGAAGAAACCCTATGGGATTCTGCTAATAAATTACGTGGCTCAGTTGAGTCATCTGAATACAAACACGTTGTATTAGGTCTTATATTTCTTAAATTCGCAAGTGATAAATTTGAAGAACGTAGAGAAGAATTGATATCGGAAGGAAAAGAAAAATACATAGATATGGTAGAGTTCTACACAATGAATAATGTATTTTACTTACCTGAAATATCTCGGTGGAGTTTTCTAGTAGAAAATGCGAAGCAAGAAGATATTGCTTTGAAAATTGACACTGCACTTTTCACTGTTGAAAAAAACAATCCCTCACTAAAAGGTGCTTTGCCTGATAACTACTATTCACGCTTGGCTCTTGAAGTAAGTAAACTTGCTTCCTTAATTGACACAATAAATAATATTGACACTCTTAAAGACAAGCAGCAAGATATTGTTGGGCGTGTTTATGAATATTTCCTTAGTAAGTTTGCATTGGCAGAAGGAAAAGGTAAGGGTGAATTCTACACTCCTAAAAGTATAGTCAATCTTATTGCTGAGCTACTTGAGCCATACAAGGGTAAAATCTATGATCCAGCTTGTGGATCGGGTGGTATGTTTGTTCAATCCGTGAAATTTATTGAAGCGCACCACGGAAATAAAAAAGACATTTCTATTTACGGACAAGAATACACTGCAACCACTTATAAACTGGCTAAAATGAACCTTGCTATAAGGGGGATATCTGCTAACCTGGGCGATATGGCTGAGAATACTTTTTTTAAAGACCAACATAAGGATCTGAAAGCTGATTTTATAATGGCAAATCCTCCGTTCAACCAAAAGCAATGGAGAGCAGATGATGAACTAACAGATGACCCACGTTGGGCTGGTTATGATTTGCCTCCCACAGGAAATGCAAACTATGCATGGATTTTAAATATGGCTTCTAAATTATCTGAGAATGGTGTAGCTGGTTTTTTGTTGGCGAATGGTGCGCTGAGTGGAGGCGGAGCTGAGTATAAAATACGTAGGAAGCTGATCGAAAATAATTTGGTGGAGGCCATCATGGTATTGCCACAAAATATGTTTTATACAACCAATATAAGCGTTACTCTTTGGATATTAAACAGAAACAAAAAAAATCGAACCATTGAACAAAACGGAATTCTTAAAAAATATCGCAATCGTATCGATGAAATTTTGTTTATGGATTTGAGAGAACTGGGTATTCCGTTTGAGAAAAAGTTCGTTCAATTTTCCGAAGATGATATTAATAAAATTAGTAATACTTATCATATATGGCAACAAGTTGATTATGAAAAAAAGTATCAAAATATCGCAGAGTTTTGTTATAGTGCGACGCTTGAAGAGGTTGCTAAAAAAGACTTTTCGTTAGTACCAAGTAAATATATTGAGTTTATAAATCGTGATGAGAATATTGAGTTTGATGAGAGAATGGCATCATTACAAATCGAATTCTTCGACTTGCTGAAAGCCGAGGAGAGTTCAAAAAAAGATTTACTAACTGTGTTTAAGGAGTTAGGCTATGAAATCAAATTATAAACGACTTGGGGATTACATTAAAGAAGTAAATGTCCGGAATACTGAACTTAATGTGAATAAATTGTTAGGTATAAACATTGATAAGTTTTTTATGCCATCAGTAGCCAATGTTGTAGGTACAGATATGACTGCATATAAGATAGTTAAGAACGGACAATTTGCTTGTAATAGAATGCACGTAGGCAGAGATAAACGATTGCCTGTCGCTCTTTCAGAACAGGCTGAGGATGTAATTGTTTCACCAGCATATAATGTATTTGGAATTATAGATAAAGAAGTCCTTGACCCAGAGTATTTAATGATGTGGTTTTTACGCAAAGAATTTGATAGAAATACTTGGTTTTATACAGATGCTGATGTTAGAGGAGGGTTGAATTGGAAAGATTTTTGCAACATGCAACTCCCCGTTCTCTCTATCACCAAGCAAAAAGAAATTGTAAAGGAATACAATGTTCTGGTGGAGAGAATAAACCTAAATAAAAAGCTTATTCAAAAATTAGAAGAAACCGCACAGGCTATTTACAAGCAATGGTTTGTTGATTTTGAATTTCCAGATGAAAATGGAAAGCCCTACAAATCTAACGGTGGGGAAATGGAGCATAATCTGGAATTGGATACGGATATTCCGAAAGGTTGGAGAGTAGGAATTCTGGAAGAAATAGTTGAATTAATTATTTCTCATCGGGGAAAAAGTAAATCCTTAATGGAGTTGAATTTAAAAGATGACTTATTTGTCCATCCTGTAATTTCGGCAATGAACGTTAATGGTGGGATGATTGTTAAACATGACACTATTAGATATGCGGATAAAACCACATTTAAAGAATGGATGAAAGATCCCCTTGAAATTGGTGATGTGATTATGACCTCAGAAGCGCCAATGGGGGAATTGTTATATATCGCCAAAAGAAGAGATTATATTATAAGTCAGCGTCTATTTGCGATTCGTGCTGATAAAACAAAATCAAGTGGTGTTTTTTTGTACTTTTGGCTACAAACTCCCACAGCTAAAAGAGAAATGGAAGGACGTTCAACAGGCACAACAGTATTAGGTATAAAACTATCTGAGTTAAAGAAATTATTAATTTTACAGCCTAAAGAAAACACTGTTACTTATTTTGAGTCTAAAGTTCAGTCAATTATGGATCTTCTGGAAGAGAAGAAAAAGGAAAACGAATTTTTAAATGAGTTAAGGAATTTACTTTTATCTAAACTTGCAACACTGGAGGATAGCCTATGAAATTCACAGAAGAATCTCTAGAACGTGCAGTAATAGAGCTATTCGAAACTGAAGACTACAATCACCAAAATGGTATGTACATTCATAAGGAAATAAGTGACGTGCTCCTTCGTGAAGATATAAGAACATTTTTACGTGACCGCTATTCTGATGATGAAATTACGATTAATGAAATCGAAAGTATCATCCGTGAAATGGAAGTATTACCTTCTTCAGCATTATATGATAGTAACAAAGCCATAATAAAAAAAATCTCCGATGGTTTTGTTTTCAAACGGGATAACCGTAGCAAAAAGGATTTGTTTATTCAATTGATTGATTTTGAAACTAAAGAAAATAATTTATTTAAAATAGTCAATCAATTAGAAATACAGGGTTATGAAAAGCGCATTCCTGATGCTATTGTCTACGTAAATGGCTTGCCTTTAGTAGTGTTAGAATTTAAGAGTGCTATTAAAGAAAACACTACTATTAAAAATGCCTATACCCAGCTTACAGTGAGATATCGAAGAGATATTCCAGAGCTATTCAAATATAACGTTCTTTGTGTTATTAGCGATGGCGTAAATAACAAAGCTGGATCATTATTTGCTCCATATGATTTCTTTTATGCTTGGCGTAAAACTGAAGGTAACGAATCCTTGGATAAGGATGGTATTGATTCACTTTTTACAATGGTAAAAGGTTTGTTTAACCAAAAACGTTTGCTCGATATAGTTCGTAATTTTATATATTTTCCTGATACGAGCACTAAAGACGAGAAAATTATTCCTCGCTATCCGCAATATTATGCTGCCAACAAATTGTTTGATAGTATTAAGCGAAATATGAAACCAGAAGGAACGGGGAAAGGCGGTACGTATTTTGGAGCGACAGGGTGCGGAAAGAGTTTCACTATGCTTTACCTCACAAGAATATTAATGCGAAGTGTACACTTTCATAGTCCCACAATTGTTCTTATAACGGACAGAACTGATTTGGATGACCAGCTTTCAGGGCAGTTCACTAACGCGAAGGGCTTTATTGGTGATGATCAAGTAATAAGTGTCGAGAGTCGTGCTGAATTAAAAACTTATTTACAAAGCAGAAAAAGTGGTGGGGTCTTCTTAACTACAATTCATAAGTTTAATGAAGACATCGACTTGCTTACCGATAGAACAAATGTGATTTGTATTTCAGACGAGGCACATCGTTCGCAGATTAATCTTGACCAAAAAATTAAAATTACTAAAAATGGCGTGGAAAAGAAATATGGATTTGCTAAGCATTTACATGATTCGTTACCCAATGCCACTTATGTAGGTTTCACAGGAACCCCAATAGATGCAACTATGGATGTTTTTGGAGATGTAGAAGATTCCTATACAATGAAGGAATCGGTTTATGACGAAATTACCGTAAGGATCGTGTATGAAGGAAGAGCTGCCAAGGTGAATTTGAACGAGGCTAAACTAAAAGAAATTGAAGAATATTATAAGAAATGTGAAGCGGATGGGGCAAACGAACTTCAAATAGAAGAAAGTAAAAAAGCGGTAACACAAATGGATGTTATTCTTGGAGATCCTAAACGCTTGGAATTAGTGGCAGAAGATTTTGTGGAGCATTATGAGAAGCGAATTGAAGAAGGTGCAACTGTAAAAGGTAAAGTAATGTTCGTGGCTTCTAGCAGGACGATTGCTTACGATTTATATAAACAGATAGTTGCCTTACGTCCACAATGGGCAGAGATTAGAGAAAGTGATGCGGGCGTAGTGCTTACTGAAAAAGAGAGACAGGAAATAAAACCCATTGAGAAGATTAAAATGGTAATGACACGGGATAAGGATGACGAAGAAAAGTTATATAAATTGTTGGGCACAAAAGATTACCGCAAAGAACTAGATAGACAGTATAAAGCCGAAAAATCAAACTTCAAAATAGCCATTGTTGTTGATATGTGGCTTACTGGTTTTGACGTACCATTTTTAGACACCATTTATATAGATAAACCTATTCAACAACATTCCTTAATTCAAACAATATCCCGAGTAAACCGTGTTTATGAAGGCAAGGAAATGGGATTGGTAGTTGATTACATTGGTATTAAAAGTAATATGAATATGGCTTTGAGAAAGTATGGTGTGGTAGATGGTGATAATTTTGATGGTACTGACAAAGCTGTAGTAATTGTAAAAGACCAGTTAGACTTGCTGTCTAGGCTTTTTCACAAATTTGATAGTACTACTTATTTTAAGGGAACACCATTACAACAACTTCAATGCTTAAACCTTGCAGCTGAATTTGCTCAACAAACCAATGAACTAGAAAAACGTTTCATAGCGATTGTAAAAAAACTTCGATCTGCGTACAATTTATGTTGTTCCAGCGAAGACATCACCCAAATCGAAAGAGATTACATACACTTTTATTTTGCTATCAAATCTATCATTCATAAACTAACTGTAGGAGGAGCACCTGACAGTTCGCAGATGAATGAGAAAGTAAGACAGATGATTCAGGAAGCATTGATAAGTGAAGGTATTGAAGAAATATTTACACTTGATAAAAATGACCCTAAGAATAATGTGGATTTATTCAGCGACGAGTATATGGCGAAGATTGATAAGATTAAGTTACCAAATACTAAAATTAAGCTGTTGCAAAAATTATTGGCGAAAGCAATCGAAGAGTTTAAGAAAACTAATAGAGTACAAGGTGTGGATTTTTCGAAGAGATTAAAGAAATTAATTGATCTATATAATGAAAGAAAAGACTTTCAAGCAATGCAAAGCGATGTATTGGACGATGTTGCAGACCAATTCGCAAATTTGTTTGCAGAACTTGTGAAGGAGCGGAATTCTTTTAAAGATCTAGGAATTGATTTCGAAGAAAAAGCGTTCTACGATATTCTGAAAGCAATTGCGGAGAAATATAAATTTGATTACGCACACGATAAACTTATAAAGCTCTCGCAGGAGATTAAGAAGATCATTGACGACAAAGCTAGATATACAGATTGGGCGCACCGTGATGACATCAAAGCAGAGTTGAAGGTTGACTTGATTTTAACACTTGCCGAAAATGGATACCCCCCTGTTCCAAAAGATGAGATATTCAAGGAGATTTTTGAGCAGGCGGAGAATTTTAAAAAGTATAGAGTTGATTAAATAGGAACAAAAGTTCGCTGACAACCTCCTGTCAGCGAACTTTTGTTTAATAAAGATACATAATAACAAGGCAATTTAGAAACAAGACAATCCGAAAGGACGAAAAACCATGAAAATATTCCACACAGCAGACTGGCATCTCGGCAAGTTGGTACAAGGCGTGTATATGACAGAGGATCAGCAATATATCCTTGAACAGTTTATCATGGATATTGAGGCAGAGCAGCCTGATGCTATCATTATCGCAGGCGATCTATACGATCGTGCGGTTCCACCGACGGAAGCAGTGCAGTTGCTTGATAAGGTGCTCGAGAAGATTATACTGCAGTTGAAAATTCCAGTTCTGGCGGTCGCGGGTAATCATGATAGCCCAAGCCGCCTTGATTTCGGCAGCAGCATTATGAGAGCCTCGGGGCTACATATCGCTGGAGAACTTACTACCTCCATGGAGTCCGTAGTATTGAATGATGAGTATGGTGAAATTCACTTCCATCTCATTCCTTATGCTGAGCCTGGGAAAGTACGTTATTTACTTGGTGATGAGAGTATTAGAACACATAATGATGCCATACAGAAGATTACGGAGAATATTAAAAGAACGATGGACCCAAACGCCCGCCATATTTTTGTGGGACATGCTTTTGTAACACCTGGTGGTGTAGCACAGGATAATACTAGCGACTCCGAGCGTCCGTTGTCTATCGGTGGAGCAGAGCATGTGAGCTCCGAATACTTTGATAGATTCCATTACACGGCATTAGGTCACTTGCACCAGGCACATCATGTTGGAAACGAAACAGTCCGGTATGCCGGCTCACCGCTTAAGTATTCGATTTCGGAAGAACATCATAACAAGGGATATTTAATTGTCCACCTAGATCAGCATGGAAACACAACGATTGAACGAAAATTGCTGACCCCACGACGTGATATGCGTACAGTCGAAGGTTTTATCGCAGATATTGAGCGTCATGTCATCAATGAGGATTATGTTTTCGTCCGTTTGCTGGATGAAGCGTTGGTGTCATCGCCAATGGAACGGGTACGCTCGGTCTATCCAAACGCTATGCATGTAGAACGAAAGATGACGATCCCAGGATTGATTGGGGAACCCCAAGTGGTTGAAGGACGAGCAAAGATGGATGGGCTGTCGCTGTTCAAAGCCTTTTATAAAGACGTAAGAGGAACAGAGCTATCGCCAGATACAGAGAAGTTGTTTATCGAAACGCTGCAGGAGATCCTGGAGAAAGAAGGTGAGCGTTATGAGACCGTTGAAGCTGACAATGACGGCGTTCGGGCCGTATAAGGATACAGAGGTTATTGATTTCTCCGAGCTTAAAGAGCACCGGTTATTTGTCGTATCAGGGAATACGGGGGCCGGAAAGACATCGATTTTTGACGCGATCTGTTTCGCTTTGTACGGAGATGCAAGTGGTGAAGACAGAAATGATAACAAGATGCTCCGGAGCCATTTCGCCGATGACCAGTTCCACACTTCTGTTGATTTGGAATTTGAGCTGAAAGGTCGGACGTATCGTGTATTTCGGCAGTTGGCCCATAAGAAGGCAAAGAACATTAGCGCCACAGGAGACAGCTATGAACTTTACGAAATCAGCAGCGGACAGGCTGTCCCCATTGTCGATCGTTTTATCGTGTCTCAGGTAGATGAGAAAATTCGCGGACTTATTGGACTCACTAAGGAGCAGTTTAGTCAGATCGTTATGCTGCCACAGGGTGAATTCCGCAAGCTGCTCACCTCAGAGACAGAGAACAAGGAAGAGATCTTGCGCCGGATTTTTAAGACTGGGTTATATAAACAGGTAACGGACCATTTGAATGAACAACGCAAGGACATGCAGCAAATTTGCTCGGAGCAAGCGAAGATGCTGGAATATCATATCGGTAATGTGAAAGGTGCTCTAGGCGGGCGTGAAGTCTCTGACTTATACAAGGTTTTTGAGCAGGAGAACTACAATACTTATCAAGTGCTTGAAGCATTGGATAAAGAGATTGAATATTATACTGTGCAACTAAAAGAAAAGAAGCTGCTGCTGCAAGCTGAAATGGCTAAATCCCAAGAACATACGGCTGTTTATCATCAAGCACTAGCGGTGAATGTACAATTTGATCTGTTAGATCAGAAATCTGAAGTAAAGCAACAGCTAGTAGCACAAGAGGATGTTATCAAACAGCAGATAGTGCAGCTGTCTCTGGCAGAGCAAGCGGTTCACCTTCAGGTCTATGAACAACATAATATTGAAATGACGGATGAACTAATTCGTAAAAGCGAGTTGCTCGAAGCTGCGCTTACAGAATGCCTGCAGGCTGAAACTGCCCTCAATACGGCTATTGCTCTCTATAAGCAGGAGGAAGGAAAGGAAGAATTACGGAATCAATCTTTACGTGAACTGGATCGGCTTCAAGGATATCTCCCGGCAGTAAAAGAGATTGACCAGAGACAGCAACGAGTCACGAAGCTTACGATAGAAGTGGATACCTTGTCTAAGCAGCTGAACGGCTCAATTGTTGAGCTGGAGAAGAAGCAGAGCGATCGACTCTCTAAAGCAGCGCAAGTTAAGGAACTGGAAGATAAGGTTCTTCATTTGCCGGCAAAGACTGAGAAGCTTAGCCAGTTAAGACAGCAGGCTGTAACTATGAAAGAATATCTCGGCCTTTTAGACAAACTTACAATAGAACAAGCAGAAGAAAGAGAGAATAAAGGGTCATTTGAACAAGCGAATCAGGCGTATTCTGCAATTGAGGAACGCTGGATTGAAGGACAAGCAGGATTGCTTGCAAGTCATCTTCATGATGGTGAGTTATGTCCGGTCTGCGGAAGTCTTGACCATCCCCAAAAAGCTGCTGCCACCGGTGACATTCCTACCAAAGAAGAGCTTGAACGGATGCGTAAGGAGAAATCTTTATTTGAAAAAAAACACCTAGAAGTAAAGGCGAAGCTCACAACTACTGAACAGCAGATTAAAGAGAAACAGCAACAGTTGCTTGAACTGGGATATCCGTTAGAACGGATTCAGAGTGTTTATGCTGATCTGCAAATAGAGGGAAAGGCACTGGTTGAAGAGGAGAAGCAACTGAAAGAAGATAATTCGATGTTGGCTCCACTCAAGCAATCACTAGATACACTGGACAGCAAATTGGAGGAGAAACGTAAACAAAAGGAACATACGCTGTATTTGTTCAATAGCAAAAATACAGAATATGTAACTGAGAAAGCATTATTTGATCAATCTTTATCCAGCTTGCCAGAAGAAGTACGTAGTCTCGGAAAATTAGAACAGCATATCAAGAGTGCAGAGGTTAACAATAGACAACTTGAGAGCGCGTGGAAGCAAGCACAGGGTCAATACCAGGAAGCGAACGAACGGAATATCAAGGCATCTGCAAGCCGAATCAATGCTGAGAATGGGAAAAGTGAAGCGACTACCAATAAAGGCAAGGCTCTTCAAAGCTACCTCGGAGCGTTAGAACAGGCTGGGTTCGCTTCAGAAGAAAGCTATAAAGCAGCGAAGATGAGCAATAGTGCTCAAGCTGAGCTGAAGAATCAGATTGAAATGCACAATGCCTCATTGGCATCGGTAACCAAGCAAATTGAGGAATTAAGTTTCACGCTGACAGGTAAAGAACGTCAAGATCTTGCCACCATGCAGAAGCTTCTAGATGATCTGGAACAATCTATTGATATCGTTCGCGCGGAGTCTATCCAAGCCGGGAATAACTTTGATAAAGGCTTGGAATTTAAGGCGAATATTCTTGAGGCTGAGCGTTGCTGCCAAGAGGCTGAACGTGAGTACCAAGTCGTGAAAGATTTGTATGATGTTGTGCGTGGAGAAAATAGTAGTAAGATCTCCTTCGAACGCTATCTGCAAATTGAGTTTTTAGATAAAATTATTCACAATGCAAACCATCGGCTACAAAAAATGTCCGGAGGACAATACTACCTTGTCCGCAGCGACCGTATGGAGAAACGCGGCAGGCAAAGTGGCCTTGGATTTGATGTGTATGACAATTATACCGGTCAACTGAGGGATGTGAAGACATTATCCGGTGGAGAAAAGTTTAATGCTTCGCTGTGTCTAGCGCTCGGAATGGCAGATGTTATTCAAGCCTATGATGGTGGGGTTTCACTAGAAACCATGTTCATCGACGAGGGTTTTGGTTCACTGGACGAAGAGTCTCTGAACAAGGCTATTGATACTCTGATTGACCTGCAACAGTCCGGTCGAATGATTGGTGTGATCTCACATGTCCAGGAGCTGAAGAGCGCAATACCGGCAATCCTGGAGGTGAAGAAAACGAGGGAAGGGTATAGTTATACTGAGTTTTTTGTGAGTTAATTGCGATATTACGAATGATAATATCTAGGGATAAATACACACCCGAAGGCTGAACATGAACACTCTGCTCAAAGTTTGTATGTACCCTTTAGCGAATATATTATAGAAGATATCAAGTTCTAAGATAAATTAACGGATCAATCCAACTGCCAATTCAGTAGTGAAAAAGAGCTTTTTCGAAATCATTTGAAACTCCCTAACCCGACTTCATCTGCGACTTCACGCGGTTGAATCGGGTTTTCTTGAATTATATGTAAGATTAAAACCGTAATGAGAAAATACTGGTATTTTAATACAGGCCGTTATATTATAATAGTTTCAAAAACAGGACTTTTGTCGCAAAAGGAAGAAGGAAGGACTTTTTATGGAAACCAGCGAGGATCAGCGCAGCACCGCTAAACAAAAGCTTATTCAAGTGTTTTCCTATCTGCAGGCTATGCATCAACTGAAACAGCCGGTAATCAAGCGAATTTCTGGTCATTTATGGTCGCAATCCTTTTCGGATGTACCAGCCCATTCCAATATAATCTGTGAATTTTTGGCCGGAATAAGCCCTTCTGAACGTATAGAGGATCTGATTCCTGATGTCCTGCTAACAGTTAAGAGACCAGATCCAACCCCTTGCCCGAAACCACCACTGCTGCTCAAGCGCTGGTTGAAGCCGGATTGGGAGAAAATTCAGACGCAGCCGGATAGAATTGAAAGTTTGGAAAGCTACCGTGAGCAAGAGGATTTAGAGGAGTATGGAGCGTATCAGGAACGTTTCGATCAGGATAAAGAAAGAGTGCAGATCTGGGAGGAATGGATTCAGGAACGTGAGGAGTGGAAAACAAACGAATGGCCTGTACGCAGAACTATTAAGCTGTTCGAGGATTTGTACATGCTCTCTTCATGGATTGATCGTGAAAGGGATTCTGTGGAACTAATGATTGGTGATGGGATATTACACTGGGAGTTGCAGCCGGAGATTATACACCATCCGGTGCTCTTACAGAAAGTACAGCTGGTTTTTAATCCGGATGTGCCGGAGTTTATGCTGATTGCTTCTGAAGATGAGCCCGAGTTCCATAGTACTTTATTCAGGGATACGCTTGAAGTTAGTGCACAATCTCTTAAGAAATGCGCTGATGATTTGTTGGAGGTTCCTTGTTCGCCCCTGGGATATGAGGGTACGGATAATTATCTGAAAAAAGTATCGAGCTACTTGTCTGCTAAAGCGCTGTTTATGCCTTATGGTAGCGAAACAGCAGCTTTAACTCAGGAGAATAAGGTAGTGTACATTCGGAGAGAGCCTGTTATTTTTTTACGCAAGCGTTCCGTTGGTTTCGATCATGCGATTGAAGAAATCATTAAGGATTTGAATGAAAGAGAAGATTTTCCACAGGCGATAGCCAGAATTACTGGAATTGACACAGGAACGGCACCTCAGGGTGAAAGTGCTTTTTCATATTCCAATTTGAATGTTAATGGAGAGAACGAAGAGATTCGTTTCACCAAAGAGGCAAATTCGGAGCAGTTGGATATTGCCCTGAAGCTGGGCCGGTTTGGCTCGGTTCTGGTACAGGGGCCACCGGGCACAGGGAAGACGCATACCATTGCCAATCTGCTCGGTCATTTTTTGGCGGAGGGAAAAAGTGTGCTGGTAACTAGCCATACCTCTAGAGCACTGGCCGTTCTACGTGATAAAGTGGCTGGACCACTTCAAAATCTTTGCGTCAGCATATTGGACGATGTCAGCGGACAGAAACAACTGGAGAACTCCATTGATACAATTACATCGACTTTGAGTTCGATATCATTGGAACAGACGGAGCAGGAAATAGCCGTTCTCTCAGCCAAACGCCAATCTATTCTAGAGCAGATCACAGAAATTAACAGCAATCTTCGAATCTCTAGAGAGAGTGACTATCGACCAATTGTACTCTGGGGTTCTGAATTTGACCCTTCCAGAGCGGCGAAGATGATCTCTGCCGGGCAGGAAACGATGGACTTAATCCCTGGGAAGATTGTCGCAGGACAGGCTTTTCCACTTACTCCTTCTGAACTGGATAGCCTATATTTAAGCTCTGTAGAGATTACACAGGAAGATGAGAATGAATTCAAATATCTATCCATTCGAGCAGAAATGTTCTTCACTCCTGATAAATTTAATGAACTTGTCCAAGAACATCAGGAGCTGCTAAGTGCGGATAAGAATAAGCATATACCTTATTGGGCAACTAACATGGAAGTACCATCGGATAAACTCTTCACTGCCTTAATTCAATTGCGTCAAACGATGGCTATAAGTAACCTAGAGGATTGGAAGCTTGATCTGATCTTTACCAAGGAGCATGAAAAGAATGACTGGCTTGAATTGCTGGAAGAAGTAGAGGAGTGGCTTAAGTTATACCGTACAGCGAGAACAGCCAGATACAAATATGGATTTGAACATTTAACTGAAAGCGATTTGCAGCCTTTGCCTGCTATCCTGAATGAAATAAAGAGGCATCTGGAAAATGGAGGGAAACTGACTTCGCTACAGTTGCTGCTTAAGCGGCAGTGGAAGAAGGTATGTGAACTTATTGTTCCGTCTGGCAAGGAGATCGATGAGCTGGATGTCTCCTATCTTGATGCCCTGCTGACGGTCATTGATTATCAAACTCAGCGTTCTAAGTCGATGACTCGTTGGAAACGGCAGGTAACCGACCGAGGAGGTTATGATCTTGCCGAATTTGGGTCGGAGCCCGAAGAGTATATGGAGAATATTCAGAAGGAAATCTGTGGCCTGTTGGACTGGAGACAATCAAGCTTCAATCCTTCGCTTGAGGTCCTGGAGAACGAAGGACTTCTGTGGAGTGAACTGGTTAACTCTAAGCCGCTCCCATTAGGCAAGCATGCAGATTGGTTTCATCTGCAGGAATTGGTAGAGCAAGAGCTTCCTGACATCATAAATTCATATGTTCATGCAGAGAGATGGAAGATAGTCAACCGCCGTATCCAGGAACTGGAGCAGACCGCTCAGTCTCTGGCAGATTCCCGCTCATGGATATCAAGTCGCCTGCAGGAAAGCATTGTGCAGCTGGATCAGCAGATGTATGGAGAATCTTATCGCGCGTTGCAGCAATTATGGGAGAAAAGCACACTGATCCGTCAAAGACAAGAATGGCTACAGCAGTTACAAGAAGGCGCTCCCGACTGGGCACAGGCGGTTAGGAACAGGAGTGGAGTTCACGGAGAACTTCATGCTCCAAGTGAAACTCAAGCGATCTGGCTGCTTAAACAATTGGATATGGAATTAGATCAAAGAGCGGCTATCTCTACCCAGCTGCTCCAGGAAGAACTGGTGGAAATTCGTAAACAATTTAAATCGGTCACTCTGCAGCTGGTCGAGAAAAAGGCTTGGCTCGCGCTCGCGGGGAAAACTACGCTTAAGCAGCAGAATGCTCTCCACGGCTGGAAGCTGTTAATGAAAAAAGCAGGCAAACGGACCGGGAAATCGGCACCGCATCTTCTTGCTGAGGCTCGAAAGCTTATGCCGATCTGTCAGACTGCTGTTCCCGTCTGGATTATGCCCACTTATAGAGTGGTTGACAGTTTCAACCCTTCAGAGAACCATTTTGATGTAGTTATAGTGGATGAAGCCAGTCAGGCAGATATTATGGCACTGACGGCGCTCTATTTGGGTACGCAAATTGTTGTTGTGGGTGATGATGAACAGGTGAGTCCAGAAGCAATCGGGCAGCGGTTAGAAGAGACGAGAAGGCTGATGGATGCCCACCTGGAAGGTATCCCTAACTCTGCTCTTTATGATGGGAGCACTTCGATTTATGATCTGGCCAAAACGTCCTTCGCGGGTATGACGCAACTCAGGGAACATTTCCGCTGTGTAGAACCGATTATTCAGTTCAGCAACAGCTTATCCTATAATGGTTCCATTCTTCCTCTTAGAGATGCAAGCGGGGTGTCGACCAAGCCTTACACTGTTGAGTACCGTGTAGAGAACGGAAGCAGAAATAATAAACGGAATGAGGTGGAAGCGCAGGCTGTTGCTTCGCTCATTCTTTCCGCCATTGAGCAGGAAGAGTATAAGGACGCCACCTTTGGGGTGATTACCCTGCTTGGGGAAGAGCAAGCTATTCTGATTGACCAGTATCTGCAAAAGCATATACCAGCCACGGAATATAAGCGGCGAAAGATACGCTGCGGCAATTCTGCTCAGTTTCAGGGCGATGAGCGCAATGTTATTTTCTTATCCATGGTCGACGCATCAGAAGAATTTGTACCCCTGCGTCTAATCTCAGATCCTGGAAATCGAACTAAAAAGCGCTATAACGTAGCAGTTAGCCGAGCCCGTGACCAATTATGGCTGATTCATTCGCTCGATACCTCAACTCAGCTTAAAGAAGGGGATCTGCGGAAACGATTAATTGAGTATGTCCGGAATCCGTATGCCGCGGATGAAGCCTTGAAGCAGCATGAGCCTGCATTGGAGTCCGAGTTCGAGCGGCAGGTTATGCGTCGTTTACTTCAGGAAGGATATAGAGTACTACCCCAATGGAAGGTGGGAGCCTACCGGATTGATATGGTTATTGAAGGGGGCGGCAAACGCCTGGCTGTGGAATGCGATGGGGACAAATGGCATCCGGTGGAGAAGCTTAGGGAGGATCTGGACAGGCAATCCATACTGGAGCGACTCGGTTGGACCTTCGTACGGATCAGAGGCGGGGAATTCTTCCGGCATCCCGAGAGAGCACTGCTGCCGTTGTTCCGAAAGTTGGAGGAACTGAACATTCCTCGTGAACTTCACAAGCAGGAGAAGGATATGAAGGCGGGAGAGTCCGAGCCGACTGTGCTTAAAGATGCAATAGTAAATAGGGCGGCGCGAATTAGACAGGAATGGCAGGAGTTCGATAAGGAGCCGGCTCCGGCTGCTTCAGTTTCAGCGGACTTCGCAGAAGAACTATCAAATGTCATTCAGTCCGAAGATGAGGATGCTGAAGAATTTTTCTTTAGAGAAATCAGTCAGCAGCCTAATTTGACCTACTATTGGACAGAAGAAATGCGGAATGCAGAAGAAGAAAGACAAGCGGCATTTGAGCAGGAGCTTCTGGTGCTGGAGACGGCAGCAGGGATGGAAGTGCATTACTGGAGCGATTCCCAGAGTGTTGTTGAAGGGCAGAAGACTCTGTCGAATTCCAGTTTCAGCTTCAGCTTGACGGAATATTTGAAATCTCAAGGCCTCAAATTTCTGGATTTAAGAGACCAAGGCGGTATGTTCTGGGTGATAGAAGACTTAAAGATGGTCAAGCATTTGTCATCGATGAGACAAAGAGGCATAAAGTTTACCTATTTGAAAGAGGGTACCTATGACACTCGCTGGAGGGCTGCTTGGTATAGCAGATATCGGGAGGGTAGTTCAGAAGAATGAGTTGCATGAGAGCTAGACGACTATTACGGTCGTCTTTTTTTTGATTTCACAAGGACTTCAGACCCAGGTTGTCGAATGGAGACGAATAAGGAAGAAATTACAAATGAACATACGTTCGCTGACATACTATTGCCTTAGTACTATGGTCTAATAAGAGAAGAAAGATTAATGGAAGCGGCATAGAAATCGTACCCGAGGGGTGGGTTACATGATAACAGAATACGTAAATATCAAACAGATCACAGCTTCTATTGGGGGATATTTTGGTTCGAGCTATATAGTTGAAGTCGAGTTTGTAAATGGCAAGATCACATATGAGGTAAGAGAAGACGGGGGCTTGGAACCAAGTTTGGCTGTACAAAGGGACAATGAAGGTATTGCTATTTTCAGAGAAGAGCTGACTAAATGCCGTATTCTGGGCTGGGAGCATGAGTATATCGATCCTAATGCGCTGGATGGAACACATTGGAGTCTAGACATCGTGTTTGAAGATAAAGTCCTACACATAAATGGTAGTAATGCTTATCCAAAAGAATGGAAGAGGTTCTGTAAATCTATTCGGAAATTGACGGGTAGGCCATTTGAGTAATATCAACAAAACTAAGGAAAAGAATTCGAAGAATCAAAGGAGCCCATTATGATCAACTTAACCCAATACCAGCAAATCTTCGATATTGATAACACTACGGAACGGTGCAAGAAAGTTAACGATACCATGGACCAGTTTTGGAAATCGGAACTAGATCAGTTAGCCACGGAGTTAGTTGGTCAGGATTATAGAATTGCTACCTATGGTCAGACATTAGTGACCACCTACCATGACTCATTAAATCCTAAATATGCGGAACAGAAGAAAGATACGAGTATAGGCAAAAAGTACTTTGCTCAAATCGTTCGTAAAATAGAGGACAAAGAGTTCAATCTGCTGACACTTGAGTTTAATGGTGTTGAGCAAAGAATGTATGTGTATATAGAACTTAGTTTCTATCTGGTCAATGAGTTGATAAAGAATGAGCGTCTGAATGCGATGCTGAGCGAACTGAATCCCGAGATCAGAACGTTCACCAGAACTGGATCCTTTACAAGAAACGAAATTGAGCGGACTGTTCTAGATCAAACAATCGTTGATATGATCAAGCCGAGAATTAGACCGTGGATTTACATGGGGCTGGAGCTTCCCTTGAAGGGGGAGTATGATCCAAAAGTAATTATTGATATATTAAGGCAAATTTGGGAGCAGACGTCTGCATTTCGAAAGTATTTGTTGGAGTACAGAGAGCAATGTGCAAGAGCTGCAAATATTATGAATCTGCTCGGTTCCGTTGAATCGACTTATCCAGCAACACTGTTCGGTAGACCCTATCAGATTCAATATGGCGTTATGGGGAATGAGAAGTCAGGTCAACGGGAACAAGAGTTTTCTCTAAAACGGGATGGACAAACCATTGTACAAGGCTGTTTGTATTATAGAGAGTATGAGACAAGAACTGGCTCATCTAGGCCGATGCTTGCTATTGATATAGAGAAACATAATCACATCTATACGAATGTTGAGATGTTACTTGGTAGTGGTCTAAATGAATGGTGGTTAGTGAAAGCGTTTCGTACAACTAACCAAAATAATGAAGATTTGAAGCAAGAAGCCATGAACTTGCTTGGTCAGCATGATATTGAAGTACGTCACAATGAGTATCGGATCGGAACGTATAACAATACTGAGCGGCAATTTGAAGAAGAAATAGGGGAAGTTAAAGGGAGATTGGTGTGTGCTGCATTGTTGTTTGCCCATGTAGCAGGTCGTGGTAAATTCAAATTGCTCGAAACGGATGCTCCAAGTGTTGAACCGATGGATGACACTTCCCCAGACGATGATCCTTCAACGGACGCCGTTGAATACAACAGCAATTTTAATTTCACAGTCATTTATGAGGCGATTCAGAACTGCTCCCTGACGTTTGATAAAGATTTAATCCGTGATCTGCATCTGAATTTAACAGCTTTGGACGATAAACATTTCGTTATACTAAGCGGTATCTCGGGAACGGGTAAAACACAGTTGGCCAAACTCTACGCAAATGCGGTATATGGTTTGTCCTATGAAGCTGACAATCCGTATTTGTCTATTATACCTGTCCGTCCTGATTGGACGGATGCGACTGCTCTGTTTGGGTATTACAGTTCCTTTGAGCAGCGTTACATCATGACAGAGTTTCTAAAGGTAATCTTGCACGCTCATGAGGAGCGAGAGAAACCGCATTTTATTGTGCTGGACGAAATGAACCTCGCTCGGGTCGAATATTATTTAAGCGATTACTTAAGCGGAGTGGAGTCGCACAAAGAAATTCCTTTGCATAACCGGGATGATTTGGATCTGATTCCTTCCAAGATCAGCATACCGCCTAACGTATACCTCTTGGGTACGATTAATGTAGATGAAACGACCCATAGCATTTCGGACAAGGTATTAGATCGTGCATTCGTTATGACGTTAAGTGAGGTGGATTTGGAAACATTTTGGAGTCGTGTAGACGATGGTGTAAGAGCGGGATTGCAGAACGAATTTAAAATTTTGATGCAGTTGCACAGTTTGCTGGCTCCATTTCACCTGCATTTTGGATATCGGACGATGAATGAGATGATTCAGAAGATGAACGGCCATCTATTGTTGGACATTGAGCATCAAGCATCAAGTAACGCCATGCTGGATCGTGTTATTGCGGAAAAGGTGCTACCTAAGCTTAGAGGCGACGATCGGATAGCAGAATTACTTGGAGATCTAAAAAGAGCTTTTTTTGAACATTTGAGTGAAGATTCTGTGAGCTACGGTCATATTATTCGTATGGAGAAGGAGCTTGTACGCTATGGAGCAACACAGTTCTGGCGATAATTTTCTGCTCCGCATAAACGGTGAAGCGTGGGTTACCTTGGATGAGGCCTACTTGACCGAGGCTACTACCTACGACTGGAAGTACGTAATGAATGATCTTGAGCAGCAGCCTTCGATTCAATTTTGCGGCCTGCAGCACTTTCCGCTGCGGATGAGTGAAGGTGAAGCTTATGGACAATTGTCGACACCATTTTATAGCGGACAGGTCACTTTTGAAATCAATGGGGTAAAGCTCGATTCTTATATTTATCCGGATACCCGGAAAATGACTCAGGACCAATATCACCTCATGTTAAGTGAGATTTTGCAGGAAGCATCCCTTTGTTTCGAACATTCGGATATCAAAACGGGAATTGAAGCGGATCAGCATTCACGGGAGCTTTCTTTAGCACAATGGAGCTACATAGAAGCGTCGTTCGCTTCACTTTCAACGATGATCCGTCACGTGATTGAGCAGCCGACGAGGGTGCTTCAAACCCGCGAACGGCATATGAGACGGGATCGTGTCAAGACGGTGGATGCCCAAACACTGGCCTGGCTGGAGCGAAATAGTGGGCGCAGCGCAGTTGGAATCATACCGGAAACAGTGAAATCTTCAGCCCGTGAGGATAGCTACAACAGCTATGAGAATAGATTGTTAAAGCAGCAACTGGTAGAGCTGAGACATCTGTTGAAACTATACGGTAAAGCAAGTCCGGTAGAATATGCAATAAGGGTAGAGGCCTATGCGGATAAAGTAGGGTATTGGCTAAGAGATCCTTTTTTCAAGCAAGTTACTCCCTACCAAGGGCTGAGAAGAATATCCCAAGTGTTTCGAAAACATCCCGTATACCGACAGTGCTATCAATGGTTTGATCGCTTATACAAGCATGGGAAAGAACGAATTGGCATGAGTTACAATTATCCTCTGAGAGAAACTTTTGCGCTATATGAGATATGGTGTTATATGCAGCTTGTAAAGCTTTTTCGGGAAAAGGGCCTATTAAAAGACAGCAGTGGGTTATTTCGAACCAGAAGGGAAGGGGTTTTTCTTCATTTTGCAGAGCACAACGAGAGTGTTGTCCAGTTAAAGAATGGTATGCGACTATCTTATCAACGGGTATTCCAAAATAATTCCCCGCACTTTTACACCGTTACACAGAGGATGGTTCCTGACATTGTTATTGATGCAGAAGATCGCTTATATATTCTCGATCCTAAATATAGAGTCGCAAATAATTTAGGAACAGCACTAGGCGAAATGCATAAGTACAAGGATGGTATCTTGTTACGCCGTAACGACGAACGTGCAGTTCAGAGCGTTTATATTTTGACTCCAGTTCAGAGCGATGAGCTTCGTTATTTCACGGCAGATTTTCACGACAAATATAATATGGGGGCTGTATCGCTTATGCCGGGAGGTGGCATGAGCTCTCTAAGAGATTTGATAGATAAGCTGTTGGTATAAGAAGATGATTACCTTGATTGTTTAAAAATTCATACACAAACTCTTTATATAAGAAAAGGAAATGGAGGACAGAATATGTCGATTCCATAAAAGGATCAAATAATTGAATTGCTGAGTAATAAATACCATTGTAAATTAACAACCATCGCAAGAAAACAAATCATGTTCGAAGGTAGGACCAATGGGAAGTGCTTTGTTGCATGTACTCCGGGCTCTAAATTACATAAAAAAGGCAGTGGTTGGTTTGATTTGAACATGGCCCAAGTTGGAATTTTAGATGATGCCGACATTTCAGTTTTAGCAGTAAGACTCGAAGGAAGTAAAGTATATTATATCGATTTCAAAGAATTCAGAAAAATGATAACTCCTGAATTCATTGTGTTTTCACCAGGTATAGGTGAACATTGGAAATTTTTTGTTTGGGAGTCTCATATCGAGATTCAAGGAAATCGAAATAAATATTTTACTGAGCCAGAATTGGTTTCTTGAAATAGTGACTTCACAAGAGTTCGAAAATTCCATTTAGGAACATACATTCGCTGACAACTCTTAGTCACAACCATAGTTTATCCTATATCTATCAATCTTCTAATAGGATGGTGCTCTATGGCTAAAACGCATGACACTCTTTTGTCCCTGATAACAGGGATTAACAAATGGCAAGGCAACTACGGCAAGATTCCGGACGAGCTTTATAAGGGAATGCTGTTATTCATAGAACAGACAGCTGCTTCTACAGATCAACCTCCGGTTGATCTGTATCATCTACTGAAAATTCTTCATCGCCCATCCAAAGAATGGGGGATCCCTGACCTCCAAGACTATTACCCCGAAGATGCTCCTTTGTTAGAAGAGTTCATTGGCTTAACGCCGGATGCTGATGAGTTCCTGAACAGATATGTTTCCCCACAGGATGCTGAGCAACAGACTATGTATGAGATCCTGATGTACTGCCGAGAAGAAGGCCGACAGCTTCAGCAAGAGTATGGTCGCATCCGCACGTTTCTATCTAATCCACAAAATGCCGTAGTTACTTCCTTTCAATTGTCCCAATTTGCTGATACTTTCCTTGATATTCAACTAACGAATCTGATCAAGCAATGCTATGAAGAAATAACACCTATGATGGCTAACTTTCGGAAATGCCCACATTGTGGCTGGACCCTGGAATATAAGAATGATCGGTGGCGTTGTAATAAAGAAGATATCTGCCATCTGCTTGCTGATTTTGAGCTCATAAGTTCTTTTGATTTTGGTAGGGAAAGGGTATTGCGGCTTATACCTGGAATTCAAAGGTTTGTATTGCTGCCTGGAATATCTGAACTTAGAATCGCCGAACGATTGATTCGTAAGGGATATCAGGTTGAGCTCTATCCCAATGTGGATGAATATGATCTCTTGGTATCAGAAGATGGAAAAACGATCTTTCTTGATGTCAAGGACTTCAGAGATCCACGGACGCTTGCTAATTTCTTCAATCATCAGAGTCCTGCCTACCTGGAAAAGTACAAGAATAAATGCCTTATTGTAGTTCCGAATTATCGCAGCCAGCTCTTCGCATCTTATCGTGAACGAAGTATGAATCTGCTAAACGAAATTGCTCGGGAGTATATCGAAATGATCATGGAGAAGGAAATTGAATCCACGCTGAAGAAGGTGTTTCTGTGAGGCAGACTTATTGGGAGCTTTCAGAAGGTATCATCAAAGAATTTGAATCACTTAAACTGCGTAAATCCGAAATTAATCTTCTGGTGAGCATGGAGTTATTCATTACAGGATGTACTTTGATCGATCCTAAGCTATCCATCCATCAGACGTGGTCAGTTCTAGTTGGTTACAATGAACCCATTCTGAAACATACAACTCGCTCGGATATCATTACCCGGCTGAGAATTCTATTTCCTGAACTGCGAACCAAGAAGAATCTCTTGAAACGAATCAATGCCTATGGGGAAATTGGGAGTGAATATCGGTTATACGAGATCAAGGAGGATGAAGGAGCTATTCGAATTGCTCCGCGTTATTTAATTGACCGTTCTTCTATCTATAGTAGTATCCTTGAACACTCCATCTCACGCCAGTTGAATACTAAACCCTTTGCTAATGAAAAAGAGTTTACATACTCTCGAAGGATTCGAGGTGGGCAATGGATCACCTTCCAGGGGGAAATCCCTGAATCTATGCTCTCCAATGAAGTCAAACCTCTGCCAGCGTATCGGCCTAAAAGAATATTTAAGCTTTCGGTCCCATATAACGGAGCTGTATTAGCAACTGAGATGGATCAACTTCTGGGAGCATCGGCCATGTGGGTAAGTAGGGCCAAGTCTGTGCTTTTGGAATCGCTTGATGGTATGGATCTAGAATTTGTGTATCAAGGGAATCAACACATTGGTGGGGGGCTTGGAGCAGGGAAGTCGACTTTTATGATGATGGAAGCCTACCGGCTGGTAAAACATGAGGGTGCAAGGGTAGGCTTCATTGAAGGTAGTGTTATGCAGGCCCTTGAACGTGTCAAAGAATTGCGTAAGCTTGGAATACATGCTGTTCCTGTTATTGGGAGAACCTCCAGAGAAGATCATCTCAATAACTATTTGTTTGCGAATAGCAGTGGCATTCAAGAGGTTAGTGATTGGCAAAGCCAGCAGTATGAGTCACTTATTCATTTATCCGATGTCTGTATCATTAAAGCGTTGGCTGAAGATTATGATCGGAGCAGCAGATATCCTTGTATCCAGTTGCAGCAAGACGATAAATCTGTGAAATGCCCGCTTGCACATGCCTGTGGTGTATATAAAGATCTATCTTGCTTGCAGAATGCTGAGGTATGGGTTGCCACTGCGCCAAGTGTGCTGAAGACACGTATATCAGCAGTGATTGATCCCTTGGAGAGAACGACTTACGAAGCCATGTATGACCTGCTTGATGTTGTTTTTGTAGATGAAGCGGATCAGGTGCAGAAGCAGTTTGATGAGACCTTTTTGACACAATACAATGTGTTCGGGGCAGCTGACGATATCTTTGAACAGCTGAGATATGAGTCTAATGAGCTAACCAGTGGATATTATGGTCAGTATGCTGGTGATCCTGCCTTTATTGAGTGGAACGATAGGCTTCGTATGCTGGATCAGATGATCTGGCGAATTTATAACAAACTGGAACTGTCTCAGACGCTTAGGAAGGATATCAGGAATAATCTGATTCGGGTGGCAGCACTGGCTGGCACACTAAGTGAAAAACTCTCTGACAATTCTCAATTACAGTCAAGATTATTCAAACGTTTCAGCGAATACGCCTCAGACCCATACAAGGATCCATTACTCTCAAGAATCGTTGATGAGATTGTAGAGGCAGAGAGCCCCGAGCAGAAGCAGAGACTCCTGGAGCAGATTATAACCAAAGTAAGCGGGGTCCTTAAACCAAAGGTGAAAAAAGAACTGCTCTTTGTGCAACTTGAATTCTTCTTGTACTTATGTAGGGCAGAGGAGAGTATCAAATACATTTTAACTACGTTTCCTATGATTCAAGCTAAACTTGGCCTATCGATTAATTTCTCACCGTTGTTTACTATGCAGAAGGATTATCAGGCATTTATGAAAGAAGCGATGACCGGGATTACCTTGGGATATAAATATGACTTGCCTGACAATGAAAAGACCGGGAAGTTCAAGCTGATTGAATACACTGCTGTGGGCCGTCTGCTGCTTCATGATTGGTATAATCTGTATCAAGAATGTGACGGGAAAGCAGGTCCTGCGGTTGTATTTCTCTCTGGAACCAGTCATGCTCCGAAGTCGGCTCATTATGACTTGAAGACACCTTCAGAATGGTTGCTACGAGCAAACCGCAAGAGCTCAGTTATTCAGATGAATTATAAGCCCGTGCTTGATGAGGTTCGTGGAGAATTTTATTCGGTGTCAGGTATTCGTGATCCAGAACAAAGAGATCAATATTTAAGTGGGATGGTACAGCATCTAAAGCCAGATATTGAATATGAACTGAATCACTGGAGAACTGAAGGTAACAACAGGAGAGTATTGCTGGTTGTGAACTCTTATGATGATGTTGAAACAGTCTGCAGTGTTTTTCGAAATGATCGAACTTGGACGGGCAGATATAAGGCGCTCTCAAGAGATGATGGTCACCAAGAAGATCAGTATTCCAGAGTATTGATCGAGTCCTTTTATCGGAACCGGGCTGAGGTATTGATTGTACCCCTATTGTCCGTTGGTCGGGGATATAACATATTAGATAGTCAGGGAGAGGCCCTTTTCGGATCAGTATTCTTTTTGGTTCGTCCTTACCCCATACCCAATGATCTGAATTATCTTGTTCAGGTCCTGCATGCGTATTTGCCAGAATATTTGCGTCGGATAGAAGGAAAGAACCTTGTTTACGATAAGGCGGTTACCAAACTACGGCAAATTAGCAGCGGTAAGCTGGAGCATATGTATATGAAACCGGATTTCTGGTCGATCTTAAGTCCGAAAGAAAGAGAGATTATGGGGTGGTACACTTTTGTTCCGGTGTGGCAGATGATCGGCCGTATGCTGCGTGGGGGATTAGATGCCCGTGTCTACTTCTGTGATGCTAAGTTCAACGCTAAGCCAGCAGGTAACCTTGAAGGATATTCGATGCTTGAAGTATGGGCAGCAATTATGCACAAGAACAAGAAGGATACTATTTTCCAAAGTTTATATGGGCCCTTTAGCGAAGCGATTCATAATATGAATATGGGAGGCAGTATATGAACAAAATGGAGCTCTTTGCACTGGAAGTGAATGAAGCGGTATTCTATCATGAAACGATTCATGTCATGCATATGCCGGACAGCTGGCGCAATTTTTTTATTACACAAGCGACACCTCAAAACCACAAGCTTGCATATAAGGTTGAACCTCTTTGCAAGAAGCTAAAGAGTATATTCCCTGAGATTGTTCATGTGGATTTAAATAATAGAGTATTGCAAAAAAACTTGCCATGGATTGTTTCTACTGTTGAAATTCCAAAGTCTCATATTAAAAAGCTCACTCTAGGCTGGTTTGCACATTTAAAAGGATATTCAGCAGCTAATCTACCGGAGGAGATTAAAGAGGCTGAAATGGAATGGGAAACTTCTACTTTTGGTGAGCTTCATGAATCTATTGATAAATACCAATGGCTTCCTGGCTTGGCAGCTCATAAGTTCTGTGAAGAACTGCGAACGGTTGAGTTAGGGCAAGGTATTGTAGAGGAACTCCAGTTTCATCATACGATCTTTAATAATCAGCATGAATGTGTCTCCACTCCGATCAGGAAATCACCGAAACACGATCCTTTTTCTTATGTACTAAAGGTTGAACTGAAGAATCGTGGTGGGGATGCTGATAGACCGCTTATTCTTGTAACTGTAGGTACAAGGCGGTATTTGAAGAACGCACAAATTAAGGAAGGTTCCTGTTATTTAAAAGCGGATCATGCCTGTTCTGTTCTTGTGTCAGTCCGTAATCCGTATACGTTGCAAGAGAAGCTTTCTTTCTCACAGCTTCAGTTTGAGCGTCGTGCTGGTAGTGGACAGGGAACACCGCCTTTTGCAGTCTGGAAAACAGCCCTGGATGGCTTGTATTGGGATGTTCTGTACGGAGAATCCTTCGAACCTGATATGTTGCTCTCTAATCCTGCTGTATTCTTGGACGGAAATGGTGAAGTTACTGCCTATGTAGTCAATCATCATTCGTTCAATGGCAAAGGTAACTTTGTGAAGTCAGGACTCGGGTTGTCGGAGAAAAGTGGTCTGTTTAATATGTTTAAAGATGTACTTGCTAAGTATCATCTAACAGCGTTATTGCATATTCCGGAGATCCCTCGTAAGCGTATGAATGACATTCGGTTCCCCATTGTCGCGCATCAAGCAGAAAAGCTAATTATTGAGGTTTATAGTAGTGAAGCAATGTTTACTGCAATGAAAGAAGTTTATACGACTGAACAAAAATCACTGGAAAATAAATCAATAATCTTTAATCGTCAAATTTCAGAGAATGTTTATGGGCTCAATTGCGATAAGGATGTAACCGTAGAATTCGTACACTGCAATCCTGTTGAAATTGTAAGTGAACTGGAAGCTGGAACATATAAAGCTGATGTTGCCTTTATCAAGCGAGTGAATCAAATTAACAAGCTGCTTAATGAAGAACGCTCTTCCGGGGATCAGCGGACATTGGCATTAATGGAGATTGCGCCTAAAGAAAACTGGAGCAAAGACGGTGATCCTAAGAGAGCTATAAGGGAAGGGATGAAAAAGGCAAGACGTCTTACTCAGTTCATACATCCTCTTACTGGAGATGAGAAGGGGGATACTGCTCGCATAATCAATGCATTATTTGATTTGCTTAATGATGCAGGCTTCCTAAGCAACAATGTGACCAAGCTAGATTCATGTGGTCCGGTCCTGTCCTTTAATATTTTAAAAGCAGACAAGAAACATTTACCTGTCATATCGAAAATGGACGGAACTGAGATGATGTTAAAGATATTCGGAATTGAGTCATGGTTACCTTTAGGAGAGGCACCTTTTTATCTGGAACAGGCCAAAACGTTGGAAAATCCGGGCAAATGGAATCAAAGCAAACAGGTTTTTCTGGATTTTATGGTCAGAGCTATTGAGAGTGAGCTTGGTCAAGATGTAAAGCAGCTAACAGTAATAATCAATGCGACACTGAGAAAGGACTGGCTTCCAGTCATTCGAAATACTGACCTTCAATACGATAAAGTTCCTTATCTGAGCGAACGACTAGTAAATGATGCCCGTCTTAAGTTTATACGTGTCAATATGACGGATGATGTGCCACAATATAGGATTATTGAAGATGATGCTGAAGAGAAATTCAACAAAGCTTCGGGGATTTTCAAAGATCCACTAGGGATTTATTATGGTGTTGGTGGAAGGCCAAGAGCATGGTCTGGTGTGAGAAACGAAGATATCAAGTTCCTGTCTCCTAGCAAACTATTGCTTCAGCAGAAAGCGGTTGAGTACATTCCTCTGGGAGAGCTGGATGAGATGGAACGTGATGATCTGGCTAATTTAGTTGATCAGCTACGAAGAGTAGGTCTGAATTACGATAAACACACAATATATCCGTATGGTATTCGGATCACAAAAATTCTGTCGAAATATTTAACTGGGGAAGAGAAAAATTATGATCCGGAGTTTGATGAGGGAGTGGAGTTTTGGGAGGAGGCTGAGGAGTTGGTGTAGTGTGTATTCTTATAGGAACAGGCAATATAAAGCTGAGATTAATCAAGACGACATACTTGTCGTCTTTTTTAGTTAGCAAGGACTTCCGACCTGTTTTGTCGAATTAATTCGAATAAGGGAATATTTTCAAATGAACATACGTTCGCTGACATGTGGATGTCTAGGTAATATGGTCTAATGGAAACAGGCGGTAAGATGAATGGATGGAGGCGGAGTAGAAATGGCGTTTCTGAAATGTTCAGTATGTTCAAGTATGCTTAAGGCTGTTCAAATATCTCATAGAATTAGTCAGGTTGGAGAGCAGCGGAGATTAGAGTATACCCCCACTGGAATCCAATGTTCAGATTGGTCACCCATAATGGAAATCTATAAAAATCATCTGGAAGGAGTCTACTGCCCGGAATGTCAGGCCGTTGTCCATCTGGAAAAAGCTGAAATTCCGTTGTGTGAAGATTCTCGGATTCCGGGTGTGAGCAGTAGTGAGTTCTCCGCTCATGAAGTTCTGGAGAAGCTAAAAGCATTAGCCGATGTTGAGGATGCAGAGATCTACGTACATACGTTACCGGCAAAAGAAGCTATTTATGCAGAAATTCCAGATTTCACACCGCAGCCGATACGGGAAGCTTTGAGCCGAATGGGCATAAATCAACTTTATGATCATCAGAGGGAAGCAGTAGAAGCGGTCCATGCAAAATCTAATGTGGTGTTAGTTACTTCTACTTCTTCCGGAAAGACCTTGTCATACAACTTACCTATTCTTAGTTATCTTTATGAACACCCGGAAGATAAAGCTTTGTACCTGTTCCCAACCAAAGCCTTAGCTAATGATCAGTTGGATCAGCTCAAACGGTTTGGCGAAATAAACCCATCTGCTCAACCATCCTTGGATGATTGGTTTGAGACCCCATTGAAGTTGGGCGAACGTATCATTCATGTAGGTCGACTGGATGGGGATACCGAAAATGGGCCAAGGCAGCGGATCATGGAACAAGCACAGATATGGATGAGCAACCCGGATATGATTCATCATTCTATCCTTGGTCAGGTGCAAGTGTTGAAATATACTTCTGGTCAGCATATCCGAAATTATCTCAGAAATCTCAAATTCATAGTGTTGGACGAGATGCATTTGTATCGCGGTACGTTTGGGTCCCATGTTGCACTTGTACTACGCCGATTGCTTAAGGTTTGCCGTGAGCTAGGAAATACCCGAAACATTCAGATCATAACCAGTTCGGCTACTATAGATAATCCGGTGAAATTGGCTCAGGATCTAACAGGTCTTAAAGAGTTTGTACTCATTGATACGGATGGTTCAGCTCATCAGCGCAAAGAGATCGTTCTATGGAATCCAGGGATATCAGCTGGTGAGCAGGTTAGACGTGCACCCTCAACGGATGCAATTACGATTGCTAAGCAAGCTATGACAGTCAATCAGAAAGTAATTAAGAGTATTATCTTTCAGCCCTCCCGGAGTCAGACGATGGTGTTTACCAAATATATTAAAGACGTTTTAAGACAGCCTCTTCGCTTGCCAAAGGAACGTGTCGAAGGAGAAAAACTAGCTGCCTTTTACACGGGAATATTGCCTAATGAGACTCGGAAACGAATTATCGAACGTCTGAAATCCCACGACATCCACGTCGTTATTACTACGAATGCACTTGAAGTAGGGATTGATATTGGTGATTTGAGTCTGGCTGTCTTGGTTGGATATCCTGGTTCGAAGGCGGCATTCTCACAGCAGATCGGACGTGTAGGGCGGAAAGGTGAGGGTGTTGCCATACTCATCTGGCAGGATGATCCGCTTCAGCAATATTACATGCGTAATCCGCATGAATTTCTGCATAAAGCGCCTGAAGTTGTAAGAATTAATCCGACTAATTATAAGCTATTGGCGCTTCATTTACCTTTACTCCAAGAAGAACTTGGGCGGGATTTAACGGAAATAGATCTGAAAAGTATGTTTCCGAACCTACATGAGGAATTTATTCAATCCGTCTTGCAGACCGCAGTTGCAGCAGAAGGAACAGAAGAAGCGGTTGTAGATAAGAAGTTTAGTCTCCGTTCAATCTCAGGTCAGAGTTATAGTGTTTCTATTCGTGGGCA
Source organism: Paenibacillus sp. FSL R7-0163 (assembly GCF_037969975.1). Taxonomy (NCBI): domain Bacteria; kingdom Bacillati; phylum Bacillota; class Bacilli; order Caryophanales; family Paenibacillaceae; genus Paenibacillus; species Paenibacillus sp. FSL R7-0163. The sequence continues at coordinate 4,577,292 of NZ_CP150224.1, read as the reverse complement.
GAATTATGCAGTTGTGGATGGGTTGGATGAATGGAGCGCTATGCGAGATTTTCATGAAGGAGCCATCTACTGGACACCAGGGGATCGAGCATACCGAGTGGATTCTATTAATCGCCGGAAAGGTGAGATTATTCTTTTGCCTATCCAGGAGCTAACTTATCATACTCAATCTTCTTATAGAGATACTATCGATATTATACAGACGTACCAGAGACATGATTTTGAAGAGCTTCATATGGCTTATGGTGAGTTAGAGATTAAGAGAAGTGTATTTGGCTATAGAAAACTGTTCTTTGGGCAAAAGAGTGATTCAGAACAAGTGGCTCTAACTCATCCATCTGTAACGAAATTTGCTCCAGAAGGAACGTGGCTAACCATTACAGATTCAGATTGGCTGCTGCTAAAAGAGAATATCCAGGAATGGGCAAGTGAACATCGAACTACCGAGATGTTGAAAGAAGCTTCACTTCATGCCGCCCAGCATGCTATGACGTCGGTAATTCCGGATATGATCATTTGTGATGCTAATGATTTTACAGGTTTCTCTGCAAGCGGAATGTCTGCTTTTGCTAATCGACCGGTTATCGGGTTCTATGGAGAAAATGGATCTGGGCTTGGAACGATCGAGGCAATATATGAGAACACGCCTAAGGTAATGCGTAAGGCACTTGAGCTTATGGAGAGCTGCCCTTGTAGTGAAGGATGTCCAAGTTGTGTTCAGCTCCCCGGTAAGTACAATGTTGAACTATTTAAACCTGGAGCAAAGATACTCCTGAAATCTTTAATCGAGAGGAACGATTAAGAAATGCCTCTGATATGTTCATCTTGTGGAGCAGTTAAACCCTATGGCGATTTTGTACAGATCAGCTATAAAGCTGACCCTAGAGGCTATCGTCGGGGAATTCAGCAACGAGCGAATGGTGTCCACATCACCGATTGGCAATCCCTTGAAGCTGAATATGAGAGCGATAGCGAACAAGAAGAAGGCATTTTTTGCATTGAAGATGGAAGTCCCATAATGAGCAGTTTGCTTATGACGGAAGAAATGGATTTGCTTCTAGATAGAAGGCTACCACTTCAAGAGACATTTCATAGCAGTCTCCTTGCCGGACAATTAGTAGAACTGAGCAAACGCCTTCGAGCGGATGTATTTGTCCATGAAACTGATGAGATACAAGGCATGTACGATGAGCATATACCAATGGAGAGTTGGATGCGTAGTAAGCTTGAAACAATGGGAATTAATAAGCTCTATAAGCATCAGGGTGAAGCAGTCGAAGCGATAAGACAAGGACGGAATGTAGTTATTTGCACAAAGACGGCATCTGGTAAATCGTTGTCATATAACATTCCAATTATGGAAAAACTCGTAGCTGATCTAAATGCTTGCGCGCTCTATTTATCGCCATTTAAGGCCTTGGTCGAGGATCAATTTGCTCATTTACAACAGTGGGCAGATTTGGAAGAAGAAAATGTAAGCAACTTCAAAATGGCTGGTTTCTCTAAGCTTAAGGTCCATGGAACAGAAGTGCCTGCTGGCCTTCTTTTCGGTCAACGTAATATTCCTCAGCATATGAGGAAGGACCAGGCCTCCAATTTGGTATTTGAACAGGGACGCTATTGGCTAACCAATGTTCATTATTTGCATCCCATTCTTCAAAGCATAGGAGCACAGACAGGAAAGGCTTCGCAGTTAATTAGATTCTTAACGAATCTCCGTTATATCGTAATAGATGAGCTGCATCATTACTCCGGTATGATTGGTTCAAAAGTGGCTATGGTCATTCGCCGCTTAAGAATGTTATGTGAAAGATTAGGCAATCGGGAGATTCAATTCATTGCATGTTCTGCTACTATAGCCAATCCTAAATATTTGGTTGAGGAATTAACAGGTAAGAGGGGGATACAAGGGTTCCATGAAGTTATGGAAAGCAACGCACCGATTAATAAAAAGGATATTGTTCTATGGAACCCTGGTCTTATAGATATAGAGCATAAAAGAAGAGCAGTTGCATCCGATCTTTATGAGATCCTAAAAACGGTTTACAGAAATGGGCAATGGCCGAGAAGTATTATTTTCTCTAGTAATCGTCAAAAATCTCAGCTTTTAAGTAGAGAACTCAATATGATTCTAAGAACACACCTTAATGAGTCCGGATCAATAGAATTGAAAGAAGGTCAGGACTTATTTCTTCCGTATCATGCTAATTTACCTCAAGAAATCAAGGAACAAACTATAAAGAAGCTACAACAAGGTGAAATATTAGGCGTTGTCGCTACTAAGGCCTTGGAGGTAGGGATTGATGTGGATTGTCTGGATCTATGCATCATGCTTGGTTACCCTGGATCTCATGCCTCCTTCTGGCAACAAGCAGGTCGAGTAGGCAGAGGCGGAGATGGTTTAGTTGTGATGATGTTACAGGAGGAGCCATTACAACAATATTATGCCCGTAATCCGCTAGAATTCTTCCAGCAGATACCGGAATCTGCTGCTATTAACATTAACAATCCAAAAATATTAAGGGAACATCTTGTTTATGCAGCGCATGAGCAAGGAGGGACGATCTACAATGCAATTAATTACGTTCGTGCCAGCGTCCTTCGGAAGGTATTAGCTGAGGTTGACGAGCAATGGCAACAGGCTGAAGGAAAACTTATGTATATGGGTGAGTCTCCAAAGTATCTGCCATTGATTGCGATGGGTGAAACATACACCGTCGTGAGTAAGAGTGGATGGAACGAAACAATATTGTTTCAGAATGTAGATACTCGTTCCTTGATAAGGGATTATCATGTAGATGCGATCTTTTTGGGATCAGATAACCGAAGTTATTACAAGGTAAAGTGGATCGATAAGAGGCAGCGGAAGGTTCTAGTGGAACAGGTGAGATCGGACTATCTTACACGAGGTATTGTACGGGATAGTATCGAAGTGAGTGATATTACTAAGCTCATATTAGTTGGTAATGAGTTGAAAGCGAACATTGGGAATATAATTGTAAAACGAAACACATTCGGCTACAAGAAAATATACACACACAATGAAAAACCATCAGAAACGGTACAGCTAACCAATACCTACCCTGTTTCGTTTCAAACAGATGCACTGTGGTTGCTGTGGGATGAACAAGGTAAAAGTCAGCTTAGAAATCTTTTAGCGGGCATACAAACAGTATCAGATCTTACATTCGAGGAGCTTCTCGATGGAAGTATACATGCAGCTGAACATGCTCTAGCCGCAGCAATTCCAGCTATTGTGAAATGCAGCGCTGCTGACTTTCAACATGTCTCATTTCACTCGAGTTCAACTTTGTTCGGGATGCCAGGTTTATTTATATATGATAGCCAAGTCGGAGGGGGATCAGGGATCGTAGAGGTTGTTGCTGAAAAGTTTAACGTGCTGTTGAAAAAGGCTGAACTAATGATGACAAGCTGTAGATGTTCTAATGGCTGCCCGTCTTGTGTCCAGCTCTTCCAATGTGAGCGTCAGAATGAACCATTGCATAAGGCCGGTGGGGTGGTTGTTATTCAGTCACTTCAGAGACATTTTAAGGAAATTATATAAGAGTTATTTAGAGATCGAGAATTAAGGCATTTGTGTGATTGAAATGAATGGTTTGAATTAATGAAATTACAAAATTTGAGAGGATTAAAAATCATGGCAAGATTTAAAGAATGGGATACTTCAGATGTCTATCGCTACGCGAATGAATGGAAAGAAAAAAGTCTTATGGATGGGTCATCTTTGCTCTGGCCATCGGAAAAGATATGGACTACTGATAATTTGAACGCATTTAGAGCTTGTTTCATTGATAATACCGATGAATCAACAGAAGCATTCGAAACGAAATTGAAGGGACAACTTAGTGGCCAGAAATCAGAGGTTGTGCAGCTCGCTTGTGAACTGGTCTACCTGTATCTGCTTTTCCCATCCAGCATAAGCTATCGCAGGAAGAAAGAACTGCTTAAGACAATAGCCTCTTTTGCGAACCTATTACTTGATGATCAGAATAATGCTCTAACTGCTCTTGAACATGGTATCGGTGGACCGGGAATAGCCTACAATACAAGACGCTATAATGAGATACGATACATAGCAATATTTGCTGATACTATGCTGCAAATGTCAGAAGAAGAGAGGAAAGAGCTTGCAGCAGATCATCTAAAAGTTCGCGGTTTGTTAGATAAACTTAAGGAAGAAGGGAATCCACTCTCCCGCCATATTCTTTTGCATCTGTTTTATCCTGACCTGTATGAGCGAATGGCGAGTGCTAGTCATAAACAACAAATAGTCGAGGCTTTCTTGGATATGCTGGATGAGGATTCTATCCCTGTAGATGTAGATGAGCGTATCCTAGCAATTAGAAAACAATTAAGTGAAATTCTCTGTGAACCGGATCTTGATTTTTATCGAAGTCCTCTCATGGAGTGTTGGGATTATGGTGATCATGAAACAGATGTGCTTCCGATTCAAGGTTTAGAAATCAAAAAGCAAATTGTTATATATGGGCCTCCAGGAACCGGGAAAACCCATGAAGCGAAAGAATTAGCAGAGCGTTTTATTCGGCAGGAGACATTGCGTCAGTGGGGAGCGGGTAAGTTTTTTAAGAATCAGAATAACATAGATGAACTGTTGCAGCAGAGGGTTCGGCGTGTACAATTCCATCCCGGTTATGGTTATGAAGATTTCATTCGAGGAATGCAGCTTGAACAGAATCGGACCGTTTACAAAAATGGTGTATTCATGCAAGTCCTTGAAGATGTGAAGGCAGCGGAAAACGGAATAGGTAAAGGCCTGCCTTTTGTCTTCATTCTGGATGAGATGAACCGTGCGGATTTAAGTAGGGTGCTGGGGGAGTGTTTCTCCTTGCTGGAAGATCGGGAAAGTGAAGTGCTGCTAGCTGGACAGGATGGGAACTCATTTTCGCTTGCCGTACCTGACAATCTTTATATAATTGGGACCATGAATCTGATTGACCAATCGTTGGAACAAGTTGATTTTGCACTTCGCCGCAGATTTTTATGGTTTTTCCGGGGGTTTGAACGTGAAGACTTAATATCCTTGGTGAAAACTAAATGGGAACGATGGCCGCAAAAGTATGGTAAACCCCGACAATGGAGCCGAGTAGAGGAGGAGTTTGAAGAACTCGCAGATCGGTGTGTCCGGATAAATACATTAATAGCTAATCATGAACTCATGGGACCACTCTACGTCATTGGTCATACTTATTTCAGCGATGTTGTTTCTTTTGCACAGAAGTACATTTATTCTCAACCCGGAGTTCAGCAGGTTTTATGGAATCGAAAAGGGCAGGGTCGTGGACCAATTTCTGGGTTGTGGAATTATTCGCTAGCTCCATTATTGGAGCAATATCTGTCTGGAGCAGATGCATACGAAAGAAAGTTGTTAATGCAACAGGCGAAAGACATATTTCTAAAAGGGCAAGTATGAGAACTTCACAGGGAAATATAGAGATTATTGCGAAAGATTTATCTGAGATCAAGCTGAGACATAACGATGAGAAGCTATGGATACAGGATTTATGCTGTAATTTGGACAAAGAACGTTTCACCTTTCGTCTTACTGGGAAAATAGCAGATGAAGAGCCAATTATCGAATTCCGCAATGGACAATGGTATGCGGGACGTTATGTGGGGGAGATCAGCTACAAGGGGAGAACGCTGCGAATCATACCTCGTTATGAAAGCTCATTCCATCGCTGGATCAGTAAGATTTGGGGAGTGCGTATGATTCAGAGCAATGGATCTTATCGTGGATCTAACATGTGGTTGTGGGAGCTGATTGCTCGAATTTGGGGTGATCAGCTTATGCGTGGAAGCAAGCACGGTCTACCTTATACCCGCATAGAGGAAACTTTGAAACTGCCTTCACTGCGCGGTCGTATGAAAGTAATGGAAACCGCACTTGAGGTAGGGAAAGGGACAAATCGTCTCGTGAGTTTATCTAGAACCAAAGTCATTCATCCTACTATTTCCAATGTTCTCAGCAAAGCTTACCGCCAAATTAAGAAAGAGCTGGGTCATGGTGATGACCGCACTTGGCTTTCTGATAAAGGAAGGGAGATTATCGGGCTTCTACTTCAAACATCAGCAAGCAGCTTATCGAACTTCACTGCGGCAAATAAACTACCTCAGATAAAATATACTGCGATCCTGGAGTCATATCGTTCAGTCGTAGAATTATCGTTGAAGATATTACATCAGAAATCGATCGGTGCTACTTCGACAGGAACCCAAGAGATAACAGGAACCTTGCTAGATATGGCTGAGATTTGGGAATTATATGTGTACCATTTGTTAAAAACTACTGTAGCAGGAGTTGAAGTTGTCCATACAGGGCGGGAGAGAGAGGCATCTGGGCACCTGTTTCAAAACATGGATGGGCACAAATTAGCAGCCTTGAAGCCGGATATTTTATTGAGGAATCCCTTATCAAAACAAGTACTTGCCGTCGTGGACGCTAAATATAAGCATACGTTTGCAAGTCTATCCAAGCCAACCGGTTTGGAGCGAAATGACCTTTATCAAATTCATGCGTATATGGATGCCTTTTCTAGTCCGGGCAATACTGTTCCAGGAGTTCTAGTGTATCCTGATGAAAGTGAAGCTAAAATTCGTCAATATCAGATGGGGAATCCTTGGAGTTCTTTTCAACAGAAAAGCGATCTGTATTTTTATGGGGTGAACGGAGAACTAAGCGAGGGAGAGCCGACTAAAGGATTGACCCTGTCTGAAGAAAAATTTTGTGCGGGAATACGTGAATTAATTGGAGTGAAAATAACTAAGATACCAGAGTTTCAGTAAAAGTGGTGGAAGACCTTTTAAATGAGTGACTAAGCTTCCACCACGTAAATGAACTCGAAATTATCTGCGTAGGAGGAACTTATGCGAACTGGAAGTACACTTATGCCCTTATCAGAAATTGAATTAATGCCTCTGCAATATGCCGTAATAACAAGATTGGAGAGAAACGGCTTTGCATATATATTTGATGAGGTTGGTTCAGGGAAAACAATTCAAACTGGACTAGCTATTTGGAACATCATTAAAGATAACCCTAAAGCAAGAATATTGATAATTTGTCCTAAAAGCATTACATACAATTGGTACAGTGAACTTTTACAAAAATTTGGATTTGATTTTAAGATTGTTGAGGGAATCAAGGGTTCTCTTTTTAGCTGTGACCCTCGTATAGCTAATCTACTTATTACAGGTTCAGATGCAAGTACGAAAGCGTCTAGGCCGAATGAAGGGTTAAATAGATTAGCACAGGAAAATGAGGTGACTGAACAATCAAGTGATTCATGGTGGGATCTAATTGTTATTGATGAGGCTCACGAATTTAAAGGAACCTCATCTTCTCGTTTCCAGACTATCAGGAAAAACTATTCTGCAAAAAAGGTTCTTTTTTTAAGTGCGACACCTATAAAAAATGCAATAGATGAATTAGAAACTGAGTTAGAGCTTGTTGCCACTCTATTGAAAAAGGAAAAAGAGAAAGGAAGGGTTTTGCCAACGCTTGATAATTCCAAGGAATATCTTGGCTTAAAGTTATTATCTCTCGATCCCCAAAATCCGTTTTCTCGAAATTTTAAAGAAATAATTCGTCTATGTAAAGCAAATGTTGTAGGAGAACAAATTGACTCTGATGCCCATTATTTTAAAAACAGGGTCATTCATAGACTGACATACAATATTAATCATGAAAATTGGAAAGCCATTACGGAACACTTAAAAGGATATTATGGGTTTGGTTATTACCAAGCTATCGGGAATATTCATCAATTGGTTTTCCGTAATAGTATAGATATTGACCCTAAGTTGAGTGAATGTCTTATATACCTAAAAGATAAAGTGAAAAGTAATGAGAAGGCAGTTATATTCTGTACCCGAAAGGCTACAGTGGAATATATTTGTGCTGCCCTTCGAAAGGAATTTGGTAAAGACGGAGTACTTGGCATGACAGGGGATACACATGAGATTGGAGAACGAAAGCAAGTTCTCGCCAGAATTGGCACGATGAAAACCAATCTTGGTGAATATGAATATGTCAGGTTTCTTGTAATCATAGATAAGTTAGCGACGGTGGGCCTAAACTTACCCACTTTTAATCACATTGTTAACTATGAATTACCGTTTACGCCCGCTGATATAGAACAACGATTTGGTAGAATTGATCGTATTACTGGTCAAGATCATTATGACTTGCATATGGTTTACTTTTGTGAAGAGCAGCCTAATAATGTGGAATATGCTGCGCTTGACAGTGCATTTATTAATCTTTGTGTGACAAAATTAGTTTGGAGTATTTTGGACACCATTCCATCCAAGAATACAATTATTGATATCATTAGCAATGACATTAATGTAGTCGCTTTGCGATTTGCTTTCGTTAAAACATTTCTTGATATTGAGAAGAAATGTAATGTGGATTGGGATATTTCACTAGAAGCGATGTACGCTTACATTGAAGAAGTTCTTGGAGTCAATGAAGATTATACTTTTCAATGCCAACTTTTTTATCAAGAAATTATTAAAACAAGGGATTCCGATTCACAAGTAACCTTTGTTGAAATAATGAGTCACATGCAAAATCAGTACTTAAAATCATTAGCTGTGGTGTTAGGTAACGATAACTTATGTCAAATGTTTTTAGATAATGAAATGACAATATCAGAGTTTGTTGAAGCCGTTGGGCTCCAAAGAAAAATTAAGACTGATAATGCGATTTTTTATAAAGACGAACTAGAAAACATAGTACCCATTACTCTTAAGGATCTGGCAAAAAAAATTGTTCCTAATCCAAATGAAGAAATGACCAAACTTTATTCAGAAGTGAAGCAAATTCAAGATGAACTTAAAAGCTTTCAACTGGAATGTGGAAAAATTTGCGAGAACAATAATGTGAATTTCAAAAAATTAGGTGAGCTTCTAGTTAACATAGAGGATAATAGCATATTTCTTTCAGCAACTCTGATTAATATCTATAAACATTTACTCAAAAATCGATATATTAGCATGAATCTTTCCGAGTTTATTACTGGTTGGAATGAAAGGCGGAATGAGTAATATGACATGGCAAGAAGAATTAAAAGGTTTGTATAAACAATATATAAGCCCTGATCCTGGAAGTCTAAGTTGGGTGCTTCTAATGGATTTATTTGAGATGAATACATTGGATTTAAACAAGAAAGAATCGCCGGAACTTGATGAAAAATTGAGTAGTTATACCCAAAGTCTCTTGCTAGATGGGGATACATTCAGTAAAGAGTTTTTGGATGTCTATTCCGTTATTGATTCGACGAAGCAAGCTGTACGCGGCGAATACAGTCAGCGTTCTATAATAAAAGAACTATTGCAAAATGCGTTTGACTGCAAGTATGGAAATGAAACAATAGAAATAGAAGTAGCGTTCTCCAAAGAAACCCAGTATAACATCATATCTTTATCCTATAACGAACTAGGTTTTGACAATTATAGTTTACTGAAATACTTGTATTTAGGTAAGAGTCAAAAAGAGAAGGGGCTACATGAAGGACGATTTGGCATCGGAGCTAAGTTTGGTGTATTTTATCATACCGATGAAATTGTATTACAAAGCACTAACGGAACCAATAAGTACGATATTTGCATTGAACGAAAAACCAATTCTCTAAAAGAAACATATCTCGCAATTAATCCCGAAAGATTTAAAGTGGAGTCTACAAATGAGAATAAAACTTCGACTACAATACAACTTAAATTACTAGAAGATACTTTATTTAATGCAATTCATACTGATTTCGAGATGTTATTAATCAAGAAAGGTGATTATGTAAATATAATCGAATTCTTCTTTGCTTTGAGAAAAGCTGCGAATCGAGGCATAAAGAAAATTTCTTTAACGGTACAATTGAATACAGGTATTAAACAAAATTATTTATTCTCGTATTCCAAAGATAGTTGTTCTCTCCAAGTAGATGGAAAAGAATACTTAGTGTTTACCTCATTTGATTCACTAGATAGTGGTATTTCATATCTTGTTCCACAAAGAATTAATAAAGACTCAAGTAAATACTTGGAAAGTGAAAAATTTCGTTACTTTTCTACATATGAATTAACAGAAGGTGAGTCGCACTCTGCATTTTTCATAAGCGTCCCTAACAAATACGTGGGTGTGGATAGAAAAGGTTTGCGTGATCCAAGTTTGATTGAGTCTTTTATTGTACGAGACTTATCAGAAATGATTCAGAATGAGTCTGTTTTTAATGAAAATACACTGTATCATATATTGGAAAATCCTTACTCATATTCATACCTGATTCAATTTATGTTTAATTTTATGTATAAATTTAACACTGATAAAAATGCTAAGTCAATTAATTACCTATTGAGTAAAAGTGAAATTAGAGTTGGTAACCAATCATTTCCTATCGTTAAGACTCAGACTAGAATGATAAGAACAATTAAGTCTTTCGACGAAAAAAGTATTTTTGATAGAAATTGGGAAATATTGAACTGGGAGTATGCATTTTTAGTTTATTGTCGGGCACCAGTAGATAACCCGTATGATGGGCAACGTTGTGTAACATATGAGTATACGATATATTTTTATGAGCGTGGAATTAAGGAACCTAAGGCTTTTAAATATAATTTTGAAATTAATTATAATTCTAAAAAAGCTAATAACCATGAAGATTATTACATTAGACAACAAACTTATAAGGAAAAAATAACTGCATTTTATTACTTGTTTGAACATTATGCTCAACCTGTTTCAGAGTTGTCAGAATATAAAAAATGGATTGCATTAGAGTCGCTTGGTGAGTTAAATAAGAAAGATACGATAAACACAACACAAGAACTCAGCACTTTACTGCAGATCATTGGTAACCTTAGAATGGGTCTCGAATTTAAGGAACCTAATAAATGTATAGTTGATAGTAAAGAGTATAGTCTGCATAATTTCAACTTTCAAAATGGGATTTCTGATTTAATTGAGGTCATGAAGTTAATCCCAAAGTGGAGCGAACCACATTACCTTATTTCGCAATTCTTTATTAAGCAATATTTCAACAGCATTGTACCATTTGATCGCAGACTAAATGAATTGATTCAACATGCAAATTCATTTGAAGTTGAAAAAGGATACTATCTTTCATTGAAAATCAAAGAGTTGAATTATAGTTATTATTCATCTCTAAGAAAGCATGAGTTATTCCAGGACTGGGATCATGTAGTTGATTTATCGTTACTATATGGTCAAGAAAATACTAAAGATGTACTGAGTTCTTTATCGAAATTACATCCGAAACTACTTGAAAAGCTGGATATTAATTCACTTTGTAGCGAACTCAACATGCGTCCAGATTCATTGGAAACTTTTGAATTATTTATGCCGGAAGATCTTGCTAAAATACTCCCAATTGAACCAGAAAATTTATACGCTAAAGTTAGCAATATATATTTTGTGGATGTTAAGAAAGAATCATCCTGTCTTATTGGACTTACAAAACATAACATTTCACAGTTAGTATCACTGAATAGTATCGAGAAATTGATGGGGAATGATATTACGGAACTCTATGTTCTTTGCTCAAAACGAGATAAAAAAAGCATATGTTCGATTCTCGAATACTGGGTTACTGGAAAAAATGCCGGAAAATTGACTTTATTATCGGAACAAAAAGCAAGGGTGTCGCTTCTAGATCAATATCCCTATCACTATAAGCCATTCCCTCGGATCAAACAAGATGAGTGGAGTTTCTTATGTGAGCAAGCGTCCAATCTTGCTTCTTTGAGTGAGGACGAATTAAACCACCAGATACTCCGATTTATTAAGGACTTTAATACCACATTGTTTGGTTATGGTTATAAATGCAGCTTTTCTGCAGAATGTGGATATGAGGGGCTTAATGCGTTACCATTTCGTATAAAATTAGTGGAATACAATGGGTTGAGATTACCTATATTTGTATGTTGCAATGATTACTATGATATAGATGGTTGGAATGCTAAGGAAATTGAATTTAATGGAATTGAGTTATTTGATGTGATGAAAAGAATTCATAAAACAGCTGTTATTGACCCGGATTGTTATTCGGTTCACATAAATTATAATTACAAGGTCAAATACGAATCGCTAGAGATTGATACAGAGGAAAAAGAAATTATCGAAGATAGCAGCAATCCCGATTGTTTCAGGCAAGAAGTTAGACATCTTCGGCTGACACCATTTATGTTAGCGGTTTGGTATAACATATATTTGGGTTTTCAATAACCTTAAGCTGGTTATCTGGAAATATTAAATGCGAAGTATACTTGAACGATGCATGCAGCAAATCTACATTCTTATATGGGAATATGTGATTAGGAGGGAGTGTAAAGGAACAAATCAAATACAGTATCGACAGATTTCTAAAAAAAGTAAAAGATGAATAGAAGCTTGGAAATGTCGAAAGATTCATATTATTTCTTTAAGTGAATGAGTTGAAGATCGGTTTAAAAGTAGTTGTGACCTTGAACATCAAGCATATGTTCAAGGTCATTTTTATTTAACAAGTGTCCAAGCAGTACACGCATATCCTTCTACAAGGAGGGGATGCCGGGTGAATGTGAAACTTGTGGTAGGCGATTCCAATGACAGAGCACGTAATGCCTGTTATGATTACCTTCTAGAGAAGTTCAGGAGGGAGAAAAGTGATAGCTGTATATGCCAGAGTGAGTACGGAGGAGCAGGCGAAGCACGGGTTCAGCCTGAACGATCAAATTCGTCAATGCCGTCAGAAAGCGGGAACGAATAAGGTAAAGGAATATGTGGACGATGGGGTATCAGGTGAATTTTTGGATAGACCGGCATTAACCAAATTACGGGATGATATTCGAGAAGGAATTATTAATAAGATTATTTGTCTTGACCCGGATAGATTGTCTCGAAAGTTAATGAACCAACTGATCATAACTGATGAATTTGACCGGCGAGGGATAGAACTTGTTTTTGTTAATGGTGAATATGCTAAAACTCCTGAAGGAAATTTGTTTTATTCTATGCGTGGAGCTATAGCGGAGTTTGAGAAGTCAAAGATAACAGAACGTATGAGCCGAGGGAGAAAAGAAAAAGCAAGGCAAGGAAGAGTGCTGCGTGATTTTCAAGTTTACGGCTACAGTTATGATAAGGAATCAGAACAGTTTCTTGTTGATGAAGATGAGGCTGCTATAGTCAGACTAATATTTGATTTGTTTACACAACCCAATACAATTGTTCAAGGACTGAATGGTATAGCCTTATACTTAACCAGTAAAGGAGTACCCACAAAAAGAGGGGCTTCGATGTGGCATCGCCAAGTAGTAAGACAAATCATTATGAACCGAGCCTATATCGGTGAATTTTATCAAAATCGCTGGAATACAGAAGGCATGTTAGGGAATAAGCACAGGAACGATGAAGAAAAGATTCCTATGAAAGAGAGACCTAAAGACGAATGGATTCTTCTTCCTTGTCCTCCACTTATAGACGAGGCTCAATTCGAACATGCACAAATATTATTATCGGAGTCTAGAAGGAGATGGGCTCAAAAAAGCAAACACCCATATTTATTGAGCGGTTTGTTAAGATGTGGGGACTGCGGCAATACCATGACGGGACGATTGTCAAACAATTGGGGAAAGAAAGTACCGGAATATACAGACATTAAGAACACTGCAGGAGCCAAATCAAAGGGATGTGGACGAAGAATTAAGGCTCACCTGATAGAAGAACAGGTTTGGGACCAAGTGACAACCTGGTTAAACAATCCCGATGAAATCGCTGCAGCTTTGCAGGAAGAGAAGACCAAGGAGCCTTTTGAAACTGCTGAGATTATGAGGATTGAAAAGGAAATTGGGAAAACCAAAAACGCACGAAAGAAGCTAATTAAACTCTTTGCTGTTAGTGAAGATGGTATTGCTGAAGAAGATATTCGTCAAGAATTGAAGGAGCTTACGCAGAAAGAAGAAGGTCTAAATGCTCAATTGATTGAATTGAGCCATATGTTAAATTCAGCTCAAAATACAGAGTACAACATTCATGTCTTGATGGAAGCTGTTCAACATTACTTATCTAAAGGTCAGGCAGAACTTACTTTTGAAGAGAAACGTGATTTGATTCGTCAAGTCGTTAGAGAAATCAGGGTCTACGAAGATTCAGTCGAAATATTTACGTTTTAAAATATGCGCACTAATGACATTTAGATGGAAATTCTGATGCACCTGCGTTCGCTCAAGAAAACACGTAAAGACGTATCCCTGCATGATCCAATTGGGACGGACAAAGAAGGTAATGAAATTACACTTATCGATATCCTTGGCTCCGAAGCTGATGATGTCATTAAAGAAGTCGATCTGAAGATCGAAAAGAGTAAGATATATCGTAACCTTGATATTCTGGATGACCGGGAAAAAGAAGTTGTGGTTGGGCGGTTTGGATTGGATACAGGTGGAGAAGAGCGGACACAGCGGGAGATTGCCAAAGAGCTGGGGATCTCGCGGAGTTATGTTTCGAGGATAGAGAAGAGAGCGCTGATGAAGCTGTATCATGAGTTTTATAGGCTAAGCGGTAAACTCATAATCACAAGGTAGTATCCGTTAACCGGCATACATAGAAAGCTTCAAGGACCATATTAGAATTTTTTAGAGAAGATATAGTTCAGCGAATTTTTGTATTAAACCAACTCATAAAAATACATGAGAAAGGGAGAGGGCAAATTGTTAAGTGGTGCTCTGAAGAGTACATATATCCAGTCATCTTTTGCGATTATCCTGGGTATTGGGCATATTGCATTTTGGCTGTGAAGATATTTAGCTGTTGTTGCAATTAAAAAGAAAGGTACGGAAATCTTTAGTTAAATACAACACAAAAGCTTATTAAATATAACTAAATTTGAGTATCAAGCGAAATGAAAAACCACTTATGCTCGGAAATCCCAAGCTTGCTTAAGTGGTTAATCGTGCTTTTGAATCTTATAACAACCTTAAGTTGTCGGGTTCAGTGCCCCTTGATACTCATCCATTAAATTGTCGATAATCTGCTGTACGGACAAAATCTCTTTAATCTCATGAACTCTGGACCCAGCAAAAACCAATCCGTTCTTAACATCTCCTCTAAGGGAAGTGAGCAGGGATTCCATTGTACAGAAGCGATGTGAACAAACCTTTAGACAATTATAGCATTTGACTATCTTTAATTTGGCATCATTACTGATCCGGTCCGTAAATTCATTCCGAATCGCTCTACCTTCTAGACCCACAGTAGACTTGATTAGGACAGTATCTCCTTGCTGAGCATCTACGTACTTTTGCTTGAAGGCTAAGGGAGCATCACACTCAAGGCTAGCCACAAAACGGGTACCCATTTGAACACCAGATGCGCCGATCCGAAGGGCTTTTGCGATATCATCCCCTGTTAGAATTCCACCCGCAGCAATAACAGGAATCGAAACGGCCTCTAAGACTTCAGGAAGGATATCAAACATGGATCTGTCTGTACCTAAATGGCCTCCAGCTTCGAACCCTTCCACAACGACTGCGGAGGCACCAAGTCTTTCGGAAATTCGGGCTAATTTGGCGGATGAAACAATAGTTACGACAGGAGTACCATATTCTTTACCCCAAGCATAAATATCTCTAGAAATTCCGGCTCCGGAAATAATAAAGTCAACCTTTTCCTCCAAAGCAATCTTCATTTTTTCGGCAAAGTCCTTCACTGCGAATAGTACATTCACACCGATGTAGCCATTTCCTTTAGAGAGTTCTCTTGTTTTGCGAATATGCATTCTCAGCTCATCAGGAGTGATCCCTGTACCAGAGATGGTGCCGATCCCGCCTGCATTAGCTACAGCAGCGGCTAGTCCACTTAAGGATATGCCTACACCCATTCCACCTTGAATAACAGGAACTCTCGATTTAATATGTCCGAATTGGATTGTTGGAAGTTTCAATTACACACCTCTTTTGCAAGTTGTTGACATTATTAATACTCCTCTAGAGTAATAAGATATATCGTAACACAGCTAATTCTTTCCCGGATGTGACTGTAAACATGCTCAAACTATGTTAAATATCATGTCTTTCAACTGTTAAGTTGTTGATATCAAGTGAAAATTTAAGAAAACGAAGTGACTATTAAAAAAAGGACAATGAATAACAAAAAAAGAGCCATCCATCCGGTAAGACCTTCATACTTCTATCAACGCTTTTCTATCAAGAAAGTGGATTTTGACATCGTATCGTGTCCACAACCTCAAAAATTCGATAATGCCGGAGAAGACATGGAGGACTTAATCTCCATGGAACCATTGGCTTGATTAAAGCCATCGAGAGCTATCGTCCGAACAAAGGAACCAAACTAGCCACATTTGCTGCTCGTTGTATTGAAAACGAAATCCTGTTGCACCTGCGTTCGCTCAAGAAAACACGTAAAGACGTATCTCTGCACGATCCGATTGGGACAGACAAGGAAGGTAATGAAATTACACTTATCGATATCCTTGGCTCTGAAGCTGTATCATGAGTTTTATAAGGCGAAGCGGTGAGGATATTAGATAATAACTTAAGATTCACTATAGAGTGTTTTAAAAGCGACTTGCAAAAAGGGAGTTGCTTTTTTATGTGTGCCCAGCATTGGCGATCTATAGGGTTGAAGTTCCGCATACATCGTACAAAAATGGCAGACCTTGCGGCAAGCGATAGAAGAAAGAACCTATGAACCGAGCCCTTCCCCTACATAGAATTAGAAGGAATAACGGAATCGTGCAAAAAGTAACTTTCTTTGCTAAATAAAAATATCTATCATTCTTATATAATAAAGGTGACAAGGTATCATAACAAGATGCAGGTTATTCTGTAGTAGCCCGGTATTGTACAAATGTAAGAGAAGTATATGCATGAAGAATGGTAAATCATCAATGCCCAAGAAGACTAGACGTTGTAAGGAGACTTCGGTTTCTCCCAACAAGGAGCTTGGATCAACATAAAATAACCTCCGCGAGTGAGAAGGATAGGATGGATGCATCATGAAAAGGTACGGGGCGGTCGTGATAGGCTGCGGTTATATGGGCTCTCTCCACTTGGACGCGATATCACGACAGGTGCGGGTCCGGTTGATCGGCGTGGCGGATTGGAACCGGGACAGGGCCTCCTTAGTGGCAAGCCAATACGGAGCTGAGTGTTGGAGCACGGATTACCGGGTCTTGATAGAGCGTGATGATGTGGATCTGGTCATTATCGCCACGTACCCGTCCTCCCATCTGGGGATCGCAAAAGATTGTCTCGCTGCAGGGAAGCATATCCTATGCGAGAAGCCGATGGCGGGCAATGCACGGGAAACACAGGAATTCATGAAGCTGGCCCGTGGAGCTAAAACCAAGGTGCTGATCGGTCACATCCTTCGCCATAACACTACGTACCAGGCGGTTATGAAGATGATCCGGGAGGGCGCCATCGGCTTCCCTTTGGTCATCCGGCTATCCCAATTGAAGCCCTCCAAAAATTGGGCTTCCCACTTATCCCTGCTCCGGGACGTCTCGCCGATCGTGGATTGCGGCGTCCATTATATCGATGTGATGCGTTGGGCTACAGGGGCGGACGTAGTAAGCGTCAATGGGATCGGGCAGCGTCTCTACGAAGAAGTCCCGCCGTATACTTACAATTACGGACTCATGACCCTCCGTCTGTCGGACGGCTCCATCGGCTACTTTGAGACAGGGTGGGGCAAGGGGCTTCCGACTGATAACCGGAAGGAATTTATCGGACCGGCAGGCCGGATTCGCATCATATACAAGAACGAACGACCGCGAGAGGATCAGCATCTGGGGAATCTGATCGAGGTCGAAGACTACCAGAAAGGAGCGGTCCGGCAGATCAATATGGACTTCTCCGTAAAGCCTACGGGTGCCCAGCTGGACTATTTCCTGTCCATGCTGGAGAACAACTTGCCCCCTATACCGGCAATGGAGGAAGCCTGCCGGGCGATGGAGATCGCTCTCTTAGCCGACCGGGCGATCCATGAAGGAATTACGTTACCTTGCGCGAAATAAGGGTTGACCAACATGGTGATGGTAACAGGGGATGAACCGGTGCATGGTGTACACCTGCTGAGGAATAAATTGTCCACACCCATGCAAAGTACGGCAGCCGACATCAGTCAGTCGAACTGAGGGATGTATACGGTGCCGTCGGGTACCACCCGCTGGATCATCAACGGATTGCAGGGCTAGTAAGCTCCGGAGCCATATTCCGGGAGGTTCCATTCGGCGAGGTGAAGGTAGATTTCGACGCCTATTTCGCCGCATTGCAGGAGAACGGATACGGGGGGATCTGACCATCGATCGGGAAGTGGGGGATGCGCCCGAGGGGATATAGAGTGTGCAGTTCCATCATCCGCCAATACAGGTAACGGCAGACGGCCGTGCGAGATTTCGGGGATCGAGACTGCGTATTGGAAAACCGGTAAGTCGCGGGTCTAAATAATCAAGTTAATTAATAGGGTTGTTTTGCTGTGTTAGCCTAGTGGGATTTCCAACCGAAGGGAATGAACCATGGAAAGAAAATTAGAAACCTTAGTGATTTCCCGCCTGATAAATCAGACGGATGTTTCAGTTACAGAAGATTTCCAGATCATTAAACAGTATCAATGGCTTAAAGGATATAACCCGGTCGTTACAGCAAGATTAAATTACAGTCAGGAGGATCTGAAGCTTCAGTTTAAGGTTTACGAACAGAATCCAATACGAACATATAGAAACATGAATGATCCTGTGTATAAGGATAGCTGCATCGAGTTCTTTTTTCAGCCTACTCCGGATTCGGACCAGCGCTATATGAATTTCGAATTTAATGCGAATGGCGCAATTCTCTTGCAGATAGGAGCGGATCGGTATGATCGCTTCCCAATCACTATCAATCCAGCACTTTTCCAAGTCCTATCCACCACGGATCAGATTAATGATAAAGGGGAAGCGTATTGGGAATTAAGCTTTTCGATCTCATGGGCATGGGTACAATCTTATTTTTCGGATTTTCGGGCAGTGCCGGGAAAAAGGATAAGAGGAAACTTTTACAAGTGCGGCGATGAAACGGTTTATCCGCACTTTGGAACATGGAGCAAAGTTCATTCGAACAAACCAGAATTTCATAGAAGCTGTGATTTTGGGATTCTGTACTTAGAGTAACTGCGAAATGCAGGTTAATGAATAACTTCCGAAGCCGCATATACGGGGTTGGAGGTTTTTTTGTCGTAGTAGACACATCGAACAAATGTCATATTGGCAGCGCAAGGATACTATTATTTTAAAAAATCACCTGTTTTTTAAACTTTTAGAAGGGAGTGTCGTTATACTGTTCGACAATCTACTCGTGCGCACGGTAGTTGGCCAAGTACGAATGGAGGCAGGTAATGATGCATGTAGTTATCCAGCAATTGTGCAAAAAATATGGCAGTAAACAAGTACTGAACGGAATTAACCTGACATTGGGTACGGGTATGTTCGGCTTACTCGGTCCCAATGGGGCGGGAAAATCAACATTGATGCAAATATTGGCAACAGTAATACCGAAAACATCAGGGGATGTACAAATTGGACATTGCAAGCTTGGGCGGGATGAACGTGAAATTCGTGGCTTGCTTGGCTACCTGCCACAAGAGTTTGGCGTATATCGCAAGTTGACAGGCGCAGAATATCTCGATTATGTCGCGTCCATGAAGGGCATTACAAATGGAAAAGCCCGGAGGAAAGCAGTAGCCGAAATGTTGCGCCGAGTCAATCTGGAGGAGAAGCGCCATGTGCGTATAGGCAAATATTCTGGCGGGATGCGGCAGCGCATCGGTATTGCCCAGGCGTTGCTAGGTGATCCGCAGTTCATTATTGTGGACGAGCCTACGGCAGGGCTTGATCCCGAAGAACGCATGCGATTTCGTGATATGCTGACTGAGCTGGGTAAAGATCGTACTGTGCTACTGTCTACACATGTCGTCGCCGATATTGATAATAACTGTAAGAGTATGGCGATTATGAGCGGAGGGCGCATCGTATTTCACGGTACGCAAGAACAATTGCTCCAGCGTGTGCAGGGACAAGTGTGGACGGTCCAAGTGGGTGATGAGAAGCTTGCAGAGCTCAAAGAAACTGCAGCCATCGTGACTGCAAAGCGTTCAGGAGCCGGCTATGAGGCGCGTGTTCTTGCCAGTTCTGTCCCATTACCTGGAGCAGTCCAGGCAAAGGCAGGACTTGAGGACGGATATATCGCGGTCATGAGAGCGGGGAATAGCCAATGAGCCTAGTTCGCTATTACAAAACAGAGTGCAAGCTACTGCTGCGTGGCCCAGGCTTGTATCTAATGCTGGCAACTGTGGTCGGCATCCTGTATTTGATGTTTCAGACCGCCGATGCCAAATTGGATCGTGCAGTATACGTGATGGATATTTCTGAGGTGTATTGCCTTGTAGCCCTCATTATTTTGCCTTTGCTGGCAACAGCGATAGCACGGCGGGATGAAGAATGGAAGACAGCAACCATGATGGCTACCTTTCCGTATCGAACATGGGAAATGGAGGCTGCACGCTTGCTCTGTGCTGTAACCCTTCCGTTAGCAGCTGCGCTCGTGCCGATGGGGGCTTATGTATGGTTGGTCGTAAATGATGGCATCTCATGGGGAATGCGTGAATGGTATACCTCTGCTGTATTGGCTTCCTTTGCCATCCCGATGTTATTTGCAACTGTAATTGCCTACTTAGTAGGTATCCTTATCCGCAAGCGATACAGTTACTTGATCAGCTTCGTCCTGTTGCTTAGCTTGGCAATTATTTTACCGGAATTTTTTAAGACCGATCGCCCTTCTTTTTCATTACCCCCTCATACGCAGATTTGGTTCGATTATTCACTAGTTAAATATATTGGTAAGTCTTACTCACGTATGTGGGGATTTATATATGATCCGGCATTTTGGCTGCATCGCGGCATCGTTGCAGCTTTAGCAGCAGGAATGGTCATGACTGTTCTACTTGTAGTATGTAGACGCAGGCGGGAACGGGTCAAGGCATGGCTGGTCTATCCCACGATGCTGATTCTAGGTGCAGCATTGTTATGGGCAGGTAGTGCGATGTACGGATACCTGCAGGAACGGGCAGATATTGCGGATGCCAATGAACGTTTCTATCGCGAACGTCTTACTTCAGCCAATGATATCACGCAACAGCGTGAATTGGAGCAACTGCTCGTTGCTGGAATTGCAGCGGGTAAATATTCGGAGGCGGATATTGAGGAAATGTCTCGGATCACCCTTAACACAAACGGGAATACCAGCAATCCGCTCTCGGTATCGCATATTAAAGATCTGCTTGTCGGAATGAAGTTCCAGGATCTACACATTAACAGCTACAAGCTGAAGTTGGAATTACTGCCGCGGCATGGGTTAGAAATACAGGCGACGATGCAAGCAAGCAATGGACAAGCGGCAACACTAGAGCGATTCCCAATCATGCTGCGACATATCTTTGATGTACAGGAACTGAAGGTGAACGGTGCTGCTGCTGCCTATAAGTGGGAAGAGGCTACAGATGTACTTTGGATCAAGCCTGCAACGGATGTTATGCCAGGGGAGCATCTGGAGATCGAGATGACATATAGAGGTACCCTAAATGATTGGCGGCATTATTATTCCGTCGCTCCTAGCAGGGATAGATGGGAGCAGATCGCTGTTGTCGACGATAACAGGATTTTCCTGCCAGCTTTCTATGGCTGGTACCCTGTTATCGGCAATAGCCGGCTATCGGAATTGCTTACCGATCACTACGAATGGGGGCGTCACGCTACAGATATTCTGGACACACAACTGCCGCGCCCTATGGCGGGCTTTGAAGTTTCTATCACAGGGCCAAGTGGCTTGAAACTGTTCTCCAACGCCTCTGTCATTACTAGTAAGATGGCTGGAGAGAAGGGAGCGACCATCACGCGCCTGGAGCTGGATGAAGCAAGCGGACTTACATTATTTGGGGGCGATCTGCAACTTGCAGAAGCGACGGCAGACGGCAAGACGTTGCGTCTGTTGGCATCTGGTCAATTGCCTACCCGTTCTGTCGAAGAAGCAGCACAGTTCGCAGCCAGGCATTACGCCCAAGCAGCGCGTACTTTGAAAATGTTGGATGGAGAAGCTGCAACGAGCTTTCCCCAGACGGTTACTATGGCACTTGCCGATTATCCGTATTATAGTTTGAATATGGTGAGTATGAGTACCCTGGGCATGGTAGATGCAGCAGTTGGAGGTCCGGAAGCTCGCGATATCCACTTTTTGTCTAAGTTGTCTGAGTTAAGTTATTTTGGGACGGAAATTGAGCGAGGGAAGAATGGGAACATTCAACTGAGAACGGGGCAATACTGGCTTGATTACAGTGCCAAACGTAGAGAAATTAGAAATGCGAGAGTGTTAAATTTAAACGCCCAATTTACACTGAACAACTTTTTTCAGGCTTATAACGAGCTCAAGCTGGTCGGAGAGGAACTGCCAGATCGACTGTTCGAACCTGTTAGCAGCTATTTTTTGAACGGTACACCGAATCAGGTTTATGACCTTATGAATACCATATACAGCCAGTACGGTATTGAAAGTGTCTACGATGTCATCAAGCTTGTCTATGACAGTATTGGCACAGAGCAGCTAATCGAGGACAGTGATGAACAAATGGAAGCGCTTCTGCGAGGCTATTTGCAAAGGAAAATGGAGGGAGGACAATGAAGGTTGCCCTCATTCTTTTGTCCCGTACAAAATATGCTTGGCGCATCCTATGGGGCGGCTACTTGCTAGCTATAGCTATTATTGCGGCGCTGATAGCAGCTGGTTGCCTCATGCTGCCAATGATGATGCCCTCTCCTGGTTTTTATCATGTCAAAGTGGCTTTTATATTTGTGCTGCCTTTACTTGCGATTGCCTTGAGTGCTGCCTTGTTCGCCGATGATTTCAGTGAGGGTACTTTTGCCCATCATTTCAGCTATCCATATTCACAATTACTCGTGTTCGCCGAGCGAGGAGCGGTCGCTGCGCTATTGCTAGTTATCTATGAAGCAACGTTGCTCTGGGCAATTGACCGCTGGGCGATCGTTTTAAGTACGGCACAACTAGCTTACATAATTAAACATAGCCTCAGTGTGAATATGTTCCTTGGCGGTCTGGCGGCATTGGGCAGTCTGCTAGGGCGCAATATGGCTGTCGGGCTAGGAGTGGGGGCAACGGTGTGGCTGCTGGAGTATTTTATGTCCAGTATGCCGCTCAATCGGTACTATTTATTTCAAGCCGTCTGGCCGGTGAGCCGGTTCACAGATAAATCGCATAACGCTATCGCATTATTTGCAGCAGCTGGAATACTGCTTTTCTGCTGTATGCTTCTATTGGGGAAAGGCAGAGGTTGGCTCGTGTGCAGGCAATAGTGCTGAGCGAGAAAGGAGAGAGTCAAGTGAACAGCAGGGCTGTTGTTACGGATGAGCAACTGCTCGAGCAATACAAGCAAGGGAATACAGCCGTGCTGGAGTTGTTCGTCTATCGGTATCATCAGACCATCTATGCGTATTTATACCGACTGACCAGCAAGCGTCAGCTCGCAGAAGATTTGGTGCAAGAGTGTTTTGTCAGAGTATTCACGGCTTTGCAAGCTGGTCGGTTGCCTGAACGGTTTCGACCATGGATTTATCGAATTGCGACGAACCTGTGCCGTGATGTATGGAAGTCCGGAGCTTATCGTTATGAAGTAGCGGCTAAGGATACCGGAGTGTATGATGCGGCAGATGGCGGTAAGGATACGGTAGCGTCTTTTTTAGACAAGCAATATGAGCGTGAAGCAGTCATTGCTGCCCTTGGCGCTTTGCCTGAGGAGGAGCGGCAAATTGTTATTTTGCGTTTTTATGAGGAGCTCAAGCTGGATGAAATAGCCGAGTTGCTGGAACTGCCGCTTGGAACGGTCAAGTCCAAGCTGTATCGGGCGTTCAGGCGACTGGCCCATACATTGCAGAAAGGGGAGGATCAGGATGAGTTACATATCCGGAGCCGGTAGCGCCGATAAGGCTAGTCGCGACAGTCAACTGCACAGGGAATTGCAAGAGCAGCGGCAACTAGAGGAAAAGGGTGAAGCAGCAGCGGATCGATGGGAGCATGACCAGATCGGAGCCGTATTCAGCCAACTGGATCGCTATACCGTCGATGGTCCCAGCGGCCAGCAGACGGAATCTCTGCTGGCGCTTGCCGCCACATATGCCACACAGCCTGAGTGGGCGGTTGCTGTACCCTCTTCCAGGCGAGTGCCAAGACATGACAGGCCTGGGCGGCAACCAACTGTCGCTATATCTTTACCAGTAAGGCTTATGCAACGCATGGCAGCTCAGGTAAGGACGATGCATTGGCTGTTTTGGCTTACATCAGCGCTTATGATTGGCATAGGAGCAGTCGTTGAGGGGCTGGTAGCAAGTGAATGGTTCAGTAGCTCTGCCAAGCCGGATGTATTTTTATTTACGATTCTGTTGCTTCCTGTAGCCAGTGTGGCCTATTCACTCCGATCCATGCATACGCCAATGAGTGAGCTTGAGGCGACCTTTCCTGTTACACCCGTACAGCTTATGGTAGCCAGAATAGGAACCATACTGCTATATGACCTCCTTCTAGCGCTGTTGTTTTATGGAATACTCGTTATGACGGGTACCAGCGGTGAATTCGGATCTAACACTACTTTACTGATCACAGATCTATTACTACCGATCTGCCTGAGCGCTTTTGCAGCGCTGGCTGCAATGCTTCGTTTCGGGACATGGCCTGGTACCGCGGTTGTCCTCGCAGTGGGCGTCATCCAGTTTTCCGCTGGCGAGAGGCTTGGCGTATTTCAATTGTTCAGCGAATACGGGTCCGAACACTGGCTTGCAAGCAAGCTTGTTGCTGTTAGTCTGGCAATAGCGCTTGGTGTTATAACAAGTATTTTGCTGCGCCATCGGCATTATTACAAGCAATATGGATAGGAGGGAAGAGTGGTGCGAGGAGCTGAACTAAAACTTACCGCGGTTGAACTTCTTGCAGATAATGGTCACCTGCTGCTAGGGGATGTGAATTTGGCATTGCCGCCAGGCTGGTATGGTCTGGAGGGCGCCAATGGCAGTGGAAAAACAGCATTGCTCAAAGCGATAGCTGGTCTATACCAGCCTGTACGCGGCCTGATTACCTATCAGCTTCATGGCGTGACGTTGTCAGGCAATGCTTTCAAGCCTTATCTGGGCTACAAGCCACAGCAGGCAGCGTACTATGACAATATGAATGTCGAGGCATACTTGCGTTATGTGGGTGAGATGAAGCTGATGCCACGGGCGACCATTGAAGAACGATCTCGTGAGCTATGTGAACGGCTCGGGCTTACTGCCGAGTGGAAGACGCCCATTCAGCGGTTGTCAGGCGGCAACAAGCAACGGCTTATGATTGCTCAGGCGATGCTTGCTGATCCATGGTTTCTGCTGCTGGATGAGCCTCTCTATGGCGTGGATATCGAGATTCGTTTCCTGCTGCTAGACACGTTGTACGAAATGACACCTGGCACAGTCGCAATCTTTTCAGGCGCTTTGGAGGGCCTACAGGGAGGTTGGTTGGATGCTGTGATCAAACTTGAAAATGGTACAGCGGCGCTGCACTGATGCAGCGCCGTTTTCTATATTAAATCATCCTGCTGCGGCTGCGAAACTTGCCTGGCGGATAGCCAGACATTTGTTTGAACCATTTGCTGAAGGGGTGGATAGAGTCGGCCTCTAGCTGGCTGGCAATGGAGACTCTTCTACTCTTATCATTGGCAAAGAACGGGGAGTTTTGAACACAAATAAAATAATGAGAAGTGACAGATTGCTTGGGTAGTGTTGGGATAATATCAATAATTGGCGAACCAGCCGATGGAATCAATGGCGTGATTTTCTCTTTGATTGGAGATTTTTTGGTACCTTATTGTCAGTACAATCATACAGAGCAAAAAAAGGAGGAGAACCCAGAATCATGCACACCAAGAATAAGGGGAAGTACAATGATTTTTCGAGATATTTACCTGGATAGCTAATTGTTGCGGAAGAAGACGAAACACTTCCCTTGGCTCATCCTGATTTGATGTTGTTTTTGCTTAACACCACAAATGTAATTGATAGTGTTGATTATAGACTGTTCAAAATAAAGGAAACAGCTATCGTTCAATTTTTTGTAACGGACGCATTTAAACAACTAGTGGAACTCCATGACCTTAAGGGCTTAGATTTCTCAGAGGTATACGATTCAGCTTTTACTGCAGAAAAAGAAGAAGAGCAAGAACGTAATTACCAAGCTGCCCTTGATTTCATAGAGCGCAATAAAGGAATTGAAGTTTCATATGATGAGGCTCGTTTCCTTATGGAGCAGGAAAAAGTTGTTGCCAGCGGAAAGTGGAGAATGCAACTAGATGAGAATGGGGAGCTATGGCTTGCGAATTTGACACCTGATTTGATTTATTGCTGGGGCCAGCCAATTTATATTCCTCCTGTGTTAATGCTTTTTCAATGGCATGAAGTAGAGAAGTCTGAAATTAACTTATAGAACCCGGTGGAATGAAATATACTCTTATGAAGCTTTATCATGATTTTTAAAAGGCTAAGCGCTGAGCTTAAAGTCATAAGTTAGATCCGTTAACACTAAAGTTTTACAAAGGCGACTTATCTGCGGACGGGTTGCTTTTGTTTTTTCAGTTCCCATCAAAACAATATAGTCCTGACCGATCTGCTTATCCAAATCATTGAATACTATCAATAAAGATAACCGTCAAACAATAGAATATATGATATAATGACGTGGTTGTTGCAAGGTGCAATTTTAATATGAAAAATAGGATGGGCAATATGAAGGGTTATCTTTATAACGTTGATAAAAAACGATTGATTATTATGGTTATCGGCAATGTATTTCTGGGCATGGGAATCAGTATTTTTAAGCTGTCCGGCATGGGGAATGATCCCTTTAGCGGCATGGTAATGGCACTTGCAGAGTGCGTCGGTATAACATATGCAAATTTTCTGATCTTGCTGAACCTGGTATTGTTTGTAATCGAATTCATAACCGGACGAAGGTTTATTGGAGCCGGGACTTTTGTAAACGCAATCTTTTTGGGATATATCGCTACGTTCTTTCATAGTACTTGGCTATCTCTGTTGGGCGAACCTCAGCTGTTATGGCAGAGGGTGGTCGTCGTAGCGATTGGCGTGGTGGTATGCAGTTTTGGGGTATCCTTGTATCAGACATCGGCTGTGGGAGTAGCTCCTTACGACAGCCTGTCCCTGATTATGAGGGATAACTTCCCGAAAATATCTTATTTTTGGCACCGGATGTTTACGGATGCGCTTTGTGCTTTGATTTGCTTCCTGGCAGGAGGCGTTATAGGCTTAGGAACTCTAGTGTCCGCACTTGGTCTGGGACCCATTATTCATTTTTTTGATGTGAATTTTACGGAGAAGCTGCTGGCAAAAAAGCGTCCAAATTAAGAAAGGCGGGGCAGATCAATCTGCCCCGCCTTTACTGTAATTTGAAGGTTCATTTCTAATGAGTAAATGCACTCTTAATGTTATTTTTTTTATGAACATCTTCCGTGCCGCTATCCAAGGCGGTCTTGTAGTAGAAGCATTTATGTTCTATGACTTCCATCGTTTTTCTTAATTCTTCCATCTGTGCTTCTACGGAAGCTTTTCGCTCCAGGAACATGTCATATCTCTGCTGCAAGGTGGAGTCCCCCTCAGAGCACCACTCAATGAAATGTTTTATTTCCTTAATCGGCATCCCGGATGACTTCAGGCATTCAATTACTTTTAAAGCGTCCATATCCGTTTCTTTGAAAACGCGTTTCCCGCTGGGGGTTCTTTCTATAAAAGGCAAAAGCCCCTCCTTGTCATAGTAACGCAGGGTATGTGATGTCATATTAAAGTATTCTGCAACTTCACTTATGGAGTATGTCTTCATCATCTATCTCCAGTCTTAATTATATTTTGTGCTTGACTTAGAGTTAACTTTAAGTAATAACATAGGTTTTGTAAAGTCGGCATTACAGTTTTTTATATTAACTAGAAGAGAGGTTTCACTATGATAAAAGTTAATGCACGCGCTACATTCAGTCAGGAAGGCCCGTTCAAGCTAACTACAATCGAACGCCGGAATCTGCAGCCGCACGATGTTCTTATAGAGATTAAATACGCGGGCATTTGCCACTCGGATATTCATACAGCCCGCGGGGAGTGGGGACCGGTTAAGTATCCACTTGTTCCAGGGCATGAGATCGCCGGTATTGTCAGCCAGGTCGGTTCCGAAGTTACAAAGTACACAGTTGGCGATCGTGTAGGGGTAGGTTGTATGGTTGACTCCTGTGGAGAGTGCAGTAATTGCCAGAAAGGTGAGGAGCAGTATTGCCTGAGTGGAAATACGGGCACCTATGGAGCTATCGACCGGCACGGTCACTATACACAGGGCGGATATTCCACGCACATCGTTGTAACAGAAGACTTCGTGGTCCGGATTCCTGACGCTATTCCGCTTGACGCGGCTGCACCGCTTTTGTGTGCAGGAATCACCACCTATTCACCGCTGCGCCATTGGGGAGCCGCTCCCGGCAAAAAAGTAGCTGTAGTGGGTCTTGGCGGGCTTGGACACATGGCTGTGAAGATTGCTCATGCTATGGGAGCTGAGGTTACTGTGTTATCACAGTCACTGAAGAAGAAGGAAGACGGATTGCAATTAGGAGCGGATCATTATTATGCCACAAGCGATCCGGAGACATTTAAGCAGCTTGCCGGTTCATTCGATCTAATCGTGAATACAGTAAGCGCACAGATTGATATCGATGCCTATCTTTCACTTCTGGCGCTGGATGGTACATTAGTCAATGTCGGTGCGCCTGCTGATCCATTGGCAGTTAACGTATTCTCGCTGATCGGCCACCGCCGTTCGTTTGCCGGATCGATGATTGGCGGAATCCGTGAAACGCAGGAAATGCTTAATTTCTGCGCTGAACATAATATTGCATCTGAAATCGAGGTCATTTCTGCTGACCGGATAGATGAAGCCTGGGAGCGTGTGCTTGCTTCAGATGTCCGTTACCGGTTTGTCATCGACATCAGCACGATGGGGAACCAATAAGAGACGTCCTCTTTCTTGACGTCGGTTCGTGTCCACAACCTCAAGAAATTCGATAACATAGCGGGAAATCGCAAGGAGCTGGAAAACTCACACAGTTGTGTTTCGAGAATAGAAAAACGGCGTTGCTTCATACAGCAGCGTAGTGTATAAATGCTAAATAGGCAGAGCAGTGCTTCTACCATTGGGGTAGGAGGGCGGCTCTGCTTATTGTCGTTACTGCAAGTGAATATTTTGGATCAGCTGATTCTGCTGTTTTATAAAAAAGATGATTCTTTAAAGGTTGGAATTTTTAAAAATCAGGTTGAAAAATGCTATTTTCCCTAATAGAAAATCATGACACAATAACAATAAAGCGCTTACTTCATTAAAACATCCCAAGTTCATGAAGACTCTATACCACTTTTTGAAAATATTTACGATATTAAAAGTCGTATCGGCTGGCCGAAATTTCGGATTCCAAGCAAAGGTTGGAATTATTAAAAAAAATTGGTACTAAACGTTTAACTCAATAACTTAGGGGGTCAAACGGTTGGACATATCTATGTGATTATGAAGGGGGAGAGGGAAATGAAGGTAGGTAAAGCATTCGGGGTAGGTATTCTTTCAACTGCACTAGCATTAAGTGTCATTGGCTGCGCGAAAGATGAGACAAACACAGCAACCAAGGCAACTGATGGACCCAAAGCATCTGAGAACGCCACCTCCAAGCCTGAGGAGAAGGTCAAAATTATCTATTCGATGTGGGGAAGTGCGGAAGAGGGAAATGTAACCCAGGGAGTGGCGGATAAGTTTAATGCTTCTCAAGACAGAATTGAAGTAGAAGTACAAGCAATTCCTTGGGAAAACTACATGACCAAGCTGAATACAATGGCTACGGCAGAGCAATTACCTGATACAGGGATGCTCAGAGAAGATGGGGTCGTTCAGTGGTCTACCCAAGGCATGCTGAATGATGTAAATACAATGTACGAAGGAAGCGACAGCAAACCACTGGATAGCCTAGCCTACAAATATCAAGGGAAAACCGTAGCCTACGCGGCTGCCAATGAAATCTTACTCCTCTATTACAACAAAGATATGTTCGACAAAGCCAATGTACCCTATCCCCCAGCCGCTCTGGATAAAGCGTGGACATGGGAGGAATTTGTAACAACAGCAAAGAAGCTGACCCTTGATAAAAATGGTAAACATCCTGATGAGAGTGGCTTTAATGAGCAGAGTATCGTTCAGTTTGGCGCATCCGTTGAAAACCTACCATGGCAGCTTGAGACCTGGGCGCTTGGTAATGGTGGGGGGTTCTATTCGGGTGATGGGACTGAGGTGAGAATTGGAGAAGACGCCAGTATAGAGGGAATTCAGAAGGTTGCAGATCTTTACTTGAAGGATCATGTTGCTCCGTTGTCTGTCGGACAGACTGATGATGGCATTCAACGAACCATTATCGCGGGAACTGTTGCCATGGCTACTAACGGTGCGTGGAACGTGGGAACTAGTCTCAATACGGCTAAGAATGAAGGCCTGAACTATGGCGTTGCAGTATTGCCTTACATGAAGGATAAGGTTACCCTCAACACGGGTGGCGCCAATGTCGTGTTCTCCCAGACTAAGCATCCAAAAGAAGCGATGGAATGGCTGAAATGGTACAACTCAGAAGAAAATAACTGGGGCCTCATTAGCTCGGGAATCTGGATGCCGACACTGGAGAAGTGGTACACGGATGAGACCCTTACCCGTAAATGGGTCGAAAATCCTAACTTCCCTGTTTATGACGAATATAAATCTGCAGTAGTCGATTATGCGCAATCACCTGCTGTGAAGCCCGCAGCGTGGTTCTATA
The DNA here is from genome assembly GCF_037969975.1 of Paenibacillus sp. FSL R7-0163. Lineage (NCBI taxonomy): Bacteria > Bacillati > Bacillota > Bacilli > Caryophanales > Paenibacillaceae > Paenibacillus > Paenibacillus sp. FSL R7-0163. Next base: position 4,546,271 of record NZ_CP150224.1, on the reverse strand, counting down.
CGAATCATACGACGGAGTTTAACACCTTACTCGGGTCGGTTCTAGGGGATGTATGGACGGGAAAGACGACCGCTAAGGATGCTATTTCTAAAAATCTGGATGCGTTGAAAGCAGCCCATTTAGGCAATTAGTAAAATCCGCAAAGAATGGCCGTTGCCAAGCTCACACCCGCGGCGGCCATATTATGATCTTCAGGTGGGGATATAGAGATGGAAATAATTAATAGATCTCCGAAACGTCGTTCACGTATTCATGCAGGTGAGGCACGAGCCGCGTATATATTATTGATCCCTGCCTTCATTGGGCTGATCTTTCTAACGTATTTACCTCTTATTGGGGTGCTCGGGATCAGCTTAACGAATTGGACGGGACTTTCAGACCCCAAATTTATTGGCTTCGAGAATTATATTAATCTATTTACCACTGATCCTTATATTAAAGATTCTATTATAGCTACGGTCTACTTTGCCGTTTTATCGGTAGTTGGAGGCATGATTTATTCACTTTTTATCGCGATGCTACTGAATCGTAAAATTCCGGCAAGAGGGTTTTTCCGAGCTGTTTTCTATGTACCGTACGTTTTGCCGGCAGCCGCGATATATGTAGGATGGTCTTGGTTATACGAAGCTAATTTTGGATTTTTTAACTTTATTCTCTCTGAGATTGGTTTGAACAAAGTTTCTTTTATCGCGGATTCCAGCTATGTTGTTCCATCTCTATCCTTGATTTCAGTTTGGCTGTCAGGTAACTTAATTGTTATTTTCTTAGCGGGGCTGCAAAATGTTCCGGTCGTCTACCATGAAGCGGCTGAAATGGATGGTGCGAATGGATGGAAACGATTCTTGCATATCACTTTACCGTGCATGTCGCCCATTATCTTTTATAATTTGCTAATGAGCTTGATTGCCAATCTCCAAATTGTTACGCCGGCTCTTTCATTAACGAATGGCGGCCCGGGTAATTCTTCACGATTTTTAACTTATCTGATGTATGATCAAGCTTTTGTAAATTATAAATTAGGGTATGCTTGTGCAACAACGGCCGTTATTTTTGTTATTCTTGCAGGCTTTACTGGTGTATTATTCAAAACCTCCAATCTATGGATCTTTAATGAAGGAGGCGATGACAAATGAGTGTAGCCACATACGGAAGATTAAAGAGTAAAAAACGTAATAATCAATGGATGAACCTGATCTCGTTTGTCGTTGTCATTTTTTTTACTATACTCGTGCTCTTTCCAATCTGGTGGATATTTCGCACGTCGCTCATGTCGAATGCCGAGATATACAAATATCCGCCTTCACTGCTTCCAGGAAATTGGTTGTTTTCAAACTATGCAGAAACACTAGAGATATTTAAGTTTTGGAAATATTTATGGAACACCATGATTATTATTGTACCCGCTTGTTTGGCAGGAACCTTTACAGCGACCTTATGCGGTTATGCCTTTGCAAGACTGCGTTTTCGGGGCAAAAAATTGATTTGGGCGCTTTGTGTCGGTTCGATGCTTCTACCTGCCATGGTTACTCTTATTCCGCTATATATTGGGTGGACGAGAGGCTTAGGAATCCATGACAGCTATCTGCCGTTGATTTTGCCTTATTTCTGTGGTGGTGGCGCTTTTAATATCTTTTTGATTAGGCAGTTTATCATGTCTATTCCAAGAGAGCTTGATCAAGCAGCAACGATCGATGGTGCTGGATATTACCGCATTTTGTTCAGCATTATTATGCCGGCCATTAAATCTGCAATGATCGTTGTGGCATTATTTATCTTTATCGGTTTATGGAATGATCTACTTCAACAGATGATTTACATAAACTCAAGCGATAAGTATACGATAGCCTTGGGACTAACCGCTTTTAGAGGCCAACTAAAGCAGGACTGGTCGCTGACGATGGCGGCTACGTGTATGTCCTTTGCGCCGGGCGTCATTTTTTATCTGATTGGTCAAAAATATTTCGTAGAAGGAATCACGTTGACAGGACTGAAAAATTAGCTCCAATGGCTAAAGATAGCGCACTGTAATCTGCTCTGAAGTGTTAATGGGGGCACCTTTCTGCTAAGGCTTAAGTTCCGAGCCTGGCGGTATAAGGTGCCCTTTATTTGTGCTGTGAAAATATAAATTTAAAGATAAAATCCTTTATGAGATAGAAACAATCCCTTTTGCGGTAGTTGCTAGCCATCCTGTCTTATAGACTTGTTAATGTAAGGAGTCCCGTAAATCTTTGAACGAGGACTTCGCATATTCAGTCAAAAGAAGGAGAGAAAATCCACATTATGAACACTGTAACACAGATAAACAACAGCAAAGACAAGCAGACGCATTTTATTCTCAACGGTAATCTATGGAATATTATGGTCCAGTTATCATGGCCCGCTATCATCGCAATGGTTCTCTATGGCTTAAATGCGGTTATTGCCGCTGTATTTGTGGGAAGGTTTGTCGGAGAGGAAGCACTGGCTGGGGTTTCGGTAGCTTATCCTTTAACCCAGATCAGCTTGGGACTGGGCTCCTTGATCGGGGTGGGTGCCGGTTCTGCTTTAAGTTTAGCCCTCGGCAGGCAGGACAAAGAAATGCAGAAACGTTTGATGGGGAATGTTAATTATCTGTCCATCCTTGTAACGCTTGTCTATATGGTGTTAGGTTTACTTTTCTCCACACAGCTGGTGCGAATTATGGGAGGAGAAGGGGAAACTCTGGCTCTTGGAGACAGCTATTTTAGAATTACGGTGATCGGTTCATTTTTCTGGATTTATGGACTGGCTGCCAACATGATTGTGCGTGCCGAAGGGAAAATGAAATCGGCAGCCGTGGTAATGGGCATTGGACTGGCAGTTGATGTATTGTCCAATTATATTCTGGTAGCCTGGCTGGATTTTGGAGTAGAGGGTGCTGCCTGGGCTACAAATATCGGGATGCTGGTCTACACCTTGCTGGGATGGATTTATTTTGGCAAAGGATTTGCCTCATTCCGAACGAATGTCTTTGCAATCTATCGGGATGCTGCCACAATCAAATCCATAGTTGGACTGGGAATGTCCTCTTTCATTATGAACTTTATGAATCTGGTACAGGCTGTTGTAGTATTTAATGCACTGTCGAGATACGGGACTACAGCAGATATTGCATTTTATGGTGTGGTTTTCCGTGTATTCACCTTCCTGTTGACGCCGATATTCGGATTAATGCGCGCCTTGCAGCCAGTCATCGGCATTAATTTTGGAGCAGAACAGTATGAGCGCGCCATCAAAGCCTATAAAATATTCACACTCGTCTCCATGCTGCTGACTTTGCCTTTCTGGATAATTTCCATGATCTCGCCGGCTTCCATTCTGGGACTAATGCTGCCGGATCAAATCTTTAAAACCAGCGAAATGTTATATTTCCGGTTGAACATGGCGGTTCTGCCGTTATTGTCGCTCATTTTTATGGCCATGACCTTTTTCCCTGCGATTAATAAAGGGAAGCCGGCGGCCGTTATCGGCATCACCAGACAACTTGTTTTTTATGTGCCAGTGATGCTTGTTTTGCCAAGATGGTTAGGCGTCTCCGGAGTATATTGGGGTTCGCTTGTGATTGATTCTGTGGTTGTAGTGTGGACGGTAATCCTGGTAACTAAGGAATTCACCCGGCTCAGAGCTAAGTCCAAGCTAGCCAGGACTTACAATATGTGAAGGCAGGATGCTGGAACCTCTGCTTTGCCTGGATGGACGATTTAATAGATATACCCCGAAAGAGCCTTGGAACTATAAGGCTCTTTTTTGTGCTACTGGTTGACATTATAAACAAAAAGAAAGTATGATATTTTAAATCGTAATAATTACGAATAAATATAATTTGGAAGTTGAATTGATTTGTGCATAATGAATGGTCACAAGCCGGCTCTATCGTTCCTCACGAGGACTTCGAGCGGCAATTAGAGCAGGTTGAACTGGATTCAGAAAGGATCTTTTGGATTTCTTGAAAATAACCATTTTAAAGGAGCTTTAATAAATAATGAACAAAAGCAGCAACAATCAACGTCTACCCAGAGCAAAAGGGATTGATATGGGTACCTATTATACGCCCAAAGAATGTGCCAAAAAGGTTAGACATCTCGTCCTACCCGATATGAATCGAAAGATTGTCGAAGAATTCATTACGATCTTAGGTATGAGGGGAAGATTTGAAGAACATCAAGTTCCCATTCCCAATAAAGTGGTTATGTATGGTCCACCGGGCACAGGGAAAACACTTACGGCATTTTATATGGCGCAAATGCTGGAGCTTCCACTTATCCTGGTTAGACTTGATGCAATTATTCACAGCCATTTGGGTGAGACTGGAAGTAATATCCGGAAAATATTTGAGTATGCCAAAGCATCTCCTTGTGTTCTTTTCCTGGATGAGTTTGATGCCATTGCAAGAACACGGGAGAGTAATGACGAGGTTAAAGAAATGGCCCGTGCGGTGAATACACTGCTGCAATGTCTCGATGATTTTGGTGACAATAGCATTTTTGTAGCAGCGACGAACCTAGAAAATGAACTGGATAGAGCTATTTGGCGAAGGTTTGATACAAAAATGATTTATTCCAACCCGGATGAATCAAGTAGGCGTCAATATGTTGAACTGTTAATTAATGACTTTGAAAGTGAAGCTGGGTTGATGGAGGAGGCATGCGAACGTCTTTCCGGTTGCAGTTTTGCTGATATTGAACAAATTGTCCTGAAAGCGAAACGTAAGGCGATCATAGAGCATTGTCTGCTAAAACGAGAGCATATTGTTCTATCCTATGAAGAATACAATCCTTCCATAAACTAATTGTGGGCGATTATATATACAGGATATTGTAATTGGAACAATTCAACGAAAAAAAAGAACCCCAGCGACGGAATTTTTAATCGCTTGGGTTCTTTTTAAATTCATCAACTGATATTAGGTGTAGAGTCTCTTATGATGAGTTTGGTATAAATATGAGAAACCTGATAGGGTTGCTTCGGATCATGAATTCGGGAAAGTAGCATTTCGGCTGCTTTGACACCCATCTGATTACTATAAATATGAACAGTAGTGAGATGGGGTTCAACAATGTTTGATTCAGGACCATTATCAAAACCACAAATGACGATGTCATTAGGAATGGAAAGCATGTTTTTGAGTGACTTCATAAAGGTAACCGCAATATAATCGTTAGCACACACGAAAGCAGAAGGAAGCTCATTGATTTGACTCAGCCTAGTATCTGCCCACTCCGGATTCGAAAAAAATAGTCGATCGTCATCGAGAATACATTGTGAGAGATCAAGCTGGATGCCAGATTCTATCAATGCGCGATTAAAGCCCACCCATCTTTCATTAAAGCTCCTACAGTGATTATAGTCCCCGATGAACCCCAGTGATGTGTAACCGCCATCAATTAACTTTTTTGTAAGTTGATATGTGCTATGTTCGTTTTCCATGAGAAGTACATCCGCTTGGAATTCAGGGTAGCAGATATCTGCAGAACAGTCGATGAAAATAGTTGGAATGCCAAGACTTGTAATCAGCTTACTATATTCCGAATTGAACAACTCAATACAAATAATTCCGTCTACATTGGCGACATCAAAATTATTTGGAAGAGACAGGGACGCCTGATCAATGTCTCTTATAATGTGCATGGATAAATTATATCCTTCTGCACTGATTCGTTTCTCCATGCCACTGATCAGTTTCGATCCAAAGTGGGAAGTGTTAGGTAAGTTTTCTGTTAATAAAGCGATATTTCCAGAGTTTCTTGGTTGAACACTCTCGGTGTCCATAAAAGCAAATTGTTTATATTTTAACTCTATCGCTTTCTTTATAACCTTGTTTCTAGTTTCATCAGGTATACCATTCGTTCCATTTAAGGCTTTGGAAGCTGTATTTCTGGAGATTCCTAAAGCATCCGCGATGTCTTGTATGGTTACTTTTTCCCTGGCCATCTATGTAATTCACCTCTATATTCTTGTTCTTAACCTTCGCCACAAATAGTGTACTATTTGGCATGATCCCAACTCTCTTTAATGTATATTAGTTTACTCAAAATAGCAATATGATATTTACAAATGCACAATTTAGTTTACATTTTATCGGCGTATAAGTGTGCAAAAAAGGTATTATTCTTTTCATCTTCATGAGAATATGTTGACTTTAAAGTATATAATCCTATTTAAATTGGCTGTATTTGTAATTATGTAAAATTATATGCATCATTTATGAACATAATGCTTTGTCATATGCACATAAATATTTTTACAAAATGTATTGACGAACGATTAAGTGTTTGGTAAATTGTAAAAGCAGCAGGACATAAGCCAATTGAAAGCCCTTACTGCATCAAGATATAAACATTGATAAGAACGGAGGTAAAGGCATTGCAAAACCTAATAGAAGCTGAACACAGAACAATGGTGACCAAACATAAGAGCTCCTTACTAGACTATCTAAAGAAGTACTACTTTCTTTATATTTTGCTCGCACCAGCTGTGATCCTGACCCTGATTTTTAAATACGGTCCTATGTATGGTGCGATTATCGCCTTTAAAGATTTCAGCCCAATCAAAGGGATTATGGGAAGTGAATGGGTAGGCTTGTACAACTTCGAGAAATTCCTGTCATCCCCCAACTTCGAAGTTATCTTTATGAATACGCTTAAATTAAGTTTCTTCGGATTAATTCTGAGTTTTCCAATTCCTATCCTGCTTGCGTTGATGTTAAATCAAATTCGCCGTGCAGGCGTCAAAAAGAACATTCAGTTGTTCTTGTATGCACCTAACTTTATTTCTGTTGTCGTTGTGGTCGGGATGTTGTTTATCTTCTTGTCCCCAACGGGACCGATTAACCAGTTTTTTACCTGGCTTAAAGGTGAACCAATCATGTTCATGTCTCGTCCGGAGTACTTCCGTTCGATCTACATTCTGTCCGATATTTGGACCGGAGCCGGTTGGGCATCCATTATTTATGTAGCAGCGCTTGCTAATGTCGATCCTGAGTTACATAATGCAGCCAATCTTGACGGCGCTAATCTTCTACAAAGAATCCGCCATATCGATTTGCCAACCATTCGTCCAATTATGGCTATTGTATTTATCCTTGCAGCTGGTGGGATTATGTCCATTGGCTTCGAAAAAGCCTATCTCATGCAAACGGCGATGAACTTGCCAACCTCAGAAATCATTCCGACTTACGTTTATAAAATTGGTTTGCAGTCGGGCGATTATGCCTATTCAGCCGCAGTAGGATTGTTTAACTCTATCATCAACATCGTCCTGCTCATCACCGTTAACTTCACCGTGAAGAAACTGAATGAGGGCGAAGGTCTTTACTAAGAAAGGAGCAACAAGCTATGCCCATTAAACATTCCGGATTAGATCGCTTTATCGTCGTGCTTAACGCGATCTTCCTGACACTGGCCGTACTTATCATTGTACTTCCTTTGATTTATGTAGTGATTGCATCTTTTATGGATCCATCAGTTCTGCTCAGTAAAGGATTATCATTCAACCTTTCGGATTGGTCATTAGAAGGGTATATAAAAATTCTTTCTAATCCGGCCATGATCCGAGGTTTTGGAAACTCTGTTTTATACTCTGTTTCATTTGCTATGCTTACCGTTCTCGTCTCTATCTGTGCAGGGTACGCACTGTCTGATGACAGGCTCAAAGGAAAAGGATTCTTCATGACCTTGTTTATTATCACCATGTTCTTTGGGGGTGGGCTTATACCAACCTATCTGCTCGTTAAGAATCTTGGTCTGCTTGATACAGTCTGGGCGGTGATTATTCCAGGGGCAGTTAATGTATGGAACATCATTCTCTCTAGAACTTTCTTCAAAGGAGTACCGAATGAAATGAAGGAAGCCGCTAATGTAGACGGAGCTTCGGAGATGCGGATTTTCTTCAGTGTCGTATTACCGCTCTCCAAACCGATTGTTTTCGTGCTCGCTCTTTATGCCTTTGTGGGCCAATGGAATTCCTATTTTGACGCGATGATCTATTTAGATAATCCGAATCTTCATCCACTGCAGCTCGTGTTGCGTTCCATCTTGATCCAGAATCAGGTAGATCCGGGCATGATCAGCGATCAACTCGCCATGGCGGAAATGAAACGATTGTCTGAAATCATCAAGTACGCTGCCATCGTTGTTTCCAGTTTGCCACTTATTGTTATGTATCCGTTCTTCCAGAAGTACTTTGAAAAAGGTGTTATGGTCGGTTCCCTTAAGTAGGAAACAGGCTGCACATAGATAAAGATTAATTCATTCATATCTAATAATTTGGAGGTCATACCCTATGAAAAGAATTAAGAAATCAAGAGTATCAACGAAAGTAGCTTCTGCATCTGTACTTGCTTCGTTTATGTTCCTTACTGCATGCGGTGGCGGAGGAGGAGGGGGAAGTGCGGCTAGTAAAGAACAGGACGCCAGCGGTAAAGTAACTTTGAACTTTATTACGCAAAGCTCTCCACTTGCACCAGTTGATCCAAATGAAAAACTGATTAATAAGCGTCTTGAAGAAAAGACGAATGTTCATATTAATTGGAAGAATTTCACGAAAGACGTATTTGTTGAAAAAAGAAACTTGGCTGTGGCAAGCGGTGATCTTCCTGATGCGATTTTTAATGCGGACTATAGCGACTATGAGCTGCTCAAGCTTGCTAAAGACGGTGCCATTATTCCGCTGAATGATCTCATCGAGAACAATATGCCCAACTTCAAAAAGGTGCTGGAAGAAGCCCCGGAATACAAGAGTATGATTACGGCACCAGACGGTAATATTTATGCCTTTCCGTGGATCGAAGAGCTGGGCAATGGCAAGGAAAGAATCCAGGCGGTAGACAGTATGCCTTGGATCAATGTGGAATGGCTTGAGAAGCTGGGCCTTGATATGCCTACAACAACAGAAGAATTAAAAGAAGTATTAATTGCATTCAAGACAAAAGATCCAAATGGCAACGGTAAGGCTGACGAAATTCCTCTGTCCTTTATTAACAAGCCTGGAGCAGAAGATCTGGTTTTCCTATTTGCTTCGTTCGGATTGGGTGAGAACCCTGACCATGCGGTTGTGAGCAATGATGGAAAGGTAATATTTACGGCGTCACAAGATGACTACAAAGAAGCCGTTTCTTTTATTAACGAGCTGTATAAAGAAGGACTCATTGATATTGAAGCCTATACACAGGACTGGAGTACTTACCTTGCAAAAGGGAAGGATCAGAGATACGGACTTTACTTCTCATGGGATAAAGCCAATATCACTGGAGCAAATGACACTTACGAGGTTATGCCTCCGCTTGCTGGACCAGATGGTGAAGTTAACGTAACAAGAACGAACGCGCTTGGTTTGGGCAGAGGCAAGATGGTTGTTACTAGCGCCAATAAGAACTTAGAAACGACAGCGAAATGGGTTGATCAACTCTACGATCCGATTCAATCTGTACAGAACAACTGGGGAACGTATGGAGACGATAAACAGCAAAATATCTTCGAATTTGATAAAGAAAAAGAAATGCTGAAGCATTTGCCGCTGGAGGGTGCAGCTCCTGTAGAACTACGTGAGAAAACAAGTGTCGGTGGACCATTAGCTATCCTTGATTCCTATTATGGCAAATTCACAACCATGCCGGATGATGCTAAAGGCAGAATGGATATTATCAAGAACATCATGGCGCCAAAAATGAAAGCAGAAAACGTAATGCCGAGTGTATTCCACTCCATTCAAGAGCTTGATCGCCTAACGACAATTGAGACGGATCTTTTTGCCTACGTGCTTAGAATGCGTACTGAATGGTACCAAAATGGTAAAGTTGAAGCGCAGTGGGATGAATACCTGAAAGAATTGGACCGTCTGGGCTTGCAAGAATGGCTTGAAATTAAACAAGGCGGCTATGACAGAGCAAGCAAATAATAAACTATAAATAATATACGGTAAAGACCGTGTTCGGGAGTAAAGGAGAAAACAATAATGTCTACGATTGCGAAACAAAATTACCGCGGAGTGTATCATTTTTCCCCTAAGGAAAAGTGGATGAATGATCCAAACGGAATGGTTTATTTTGAGGATGAATATCATTTGTTTTTTCAGCACCATCCAGGTGGAATGACTATGGGCGCTATGCACTGGGGCCATGCGGTCAGTAAGGATCTTGTTACATGGGAGGAGCTGCCTATCGCTCTTGCTCCAGATGAATTAGGTATGATTTTTTCCGGCAGTGCCGTAGTCGACTGGAACAATACGACTGGATTTTTTGAAGATAAACCAGGTCTAGTAGCAATTTTTACACACCATTTGGATATGCCGGAAGGCAAGCCAGCCATTCAGCGTCAAAGCTTGGCCTATAGTAAAGATAACGGAAGAACCTGGACGAAATATGATGGGAATCCGGTACTTGAACATGATACATTCATTGATTTCCGTGACCCGAAAGTATTTTGGAATAAAGATACTAATAAATGGGTGATGATTGTAGCTTGTGGTCAAACGGTGTGTCTATATCATTCTCCTGATCTGATGAACTGGACATTTGCCAGTGAATTCGGAGAAGGAATCGGTTCTCATGACGGGGTATGGGAATGCCCGGACTTGTTCCCGCTGGCCATTGATGGCGATCCTTCGAACACGAAATGGGTGATGCTAGTGAGCATCGGTGCGGATCCCGCTTTTGTGGAAGGATCAAGAACACAGTATTTTACAGGGGATTTTGATGGAGAAGTGTTCACGCCAGATGAAGATTCGATTAAAATTCGCTGGCTTGATTATGGAAGAGATAACTATGCAGGTGTAAGCTGGTCCGATATACCGGCTGAGGATGGAAGAAGACTATTTATCGGCTGGATGAGCAACTGGATGTATGCTAACAAGACGCCAGCAGAAGAATTCCGTGGTGCGATGACAATTGCAAGAGAACTTCAGCTCGAATCAAGACAAGGGGGAACTTTTCTTGTGCAGAAGCCGGTACAAGAGTTGGAATCAGCTCGTGTACAAGTCCTTTCTATAAAAAATGCAACGGTGCAAGAAATCAATACTCTTCTTAAAGAGATTCGCTTGGAATCTTATGAGATTATAGCTGAGTTCACTCGGGGTAAATCTGTAGGTTTCAAAGTAAGAATTGGTGCGGATGAACAAACAGTGATCGGTATCAACGGTGACACAGAGGAACTTTATGTAGACCGGAAGGCTTCGGGCCAGCATGATTTCCATGAACATTTCGTAGGACATCATTCAGCCAAACTCGCAGCGCTTGATGAGTCAAATGATCTCCGTATTTATGTGGATTGCTCTTCCGTTGAGGTGTTTAGTAATGGAGGTCAGGCAGTAATTACGGATCTTATATTCCCTGGACTAGAATCTAAAGGTATTGCTGTGTTTGCAGAAAATGAGAATGACTTGCTGATTTCCCTGGATATCTATGAGCTTACTCTCTCTGCTGAGCAAGACAAGAATTAGTCACCGAGAGGAGTCTTGTATATGCGTATAGGAGCGATTGAAGCTGGCGGGACGAAGTTTATATGTGGCATCGGGAATGAAAATGGGACCATTGAAGATCAGATCAGTTTCCCTACAGAACATCCTGAGTTGACGTTGCCCAAAGTTATTCAATATTTTCAAGACAAACCAGTAGAAGCTATCGGAATTGGATCGTTTGGTCCAATCGATATACGCCCAGATAGCCCGACGTATGGTTACGTTACAACAACACCAAAACCAGGTTGGGGAAATTACGATATGCTGGGCACTTTGAAAAGATACTTTTCGGTTCCCTTTGGCTGGGACACGGACGTCAATGCAGCGGCATTTGGTGAAGCCAAATGGGGCGCTGCCCAAGGGTTATCCAGCTGTTTATACTATACAGTTGGCACGGGTGTTGGTGTGGGAGTGTATTCAGAAGGCAAACTTATTCATGGTCTTGTGCATCCTGAAGGGGGGCATGTTCTTACAAGACGCCATCCTGAAGATGAATTCCCAGGGGGATGTCCCTATCATGGGGACTGCCTAGAAGGGATGGCGGCAGGTCCTGCTATTGAAGCAAGGTGGGGGAAGAAGGGACATGAACTTCCTATAGATCACCTTGCATGGGAAATGGAAGCATTTTATATTGCGCAGTCGATTACGGGTGCTATATTGCTTAACTCTCCTCAGAAAATCATTCTGGGTGGTGGTGTTATGCAGCAATCACAATTGTTTCCACTTATTCGGCAGGCCGTGCTTCAAAACCTGAACGGTTATGTTAGCTCAAGTACTATTTTAGAACACATAGATGAGTATATCGTTCCACCAGGTCTAGGCCAACAGGCGGGATTATGTGGTGCTCTGGCTCTTGGACTCACAGCACTGGAAAGTCAGATTTCTGCTCAATTGTAAAAGAATATAGAGAGGAGGTCAGTGCAGTAATGGATTGGCCTCCTTCTTGTTTTTCAATATTAATGATAGAAAAGAGGCTGAAGAAGATGAAAAATAAAGGAAAATTTGTTTTGTCCTTTCTCATGGCAACAGGATTTGTTATGACTTCAGCAGGCATTTATGTAGCAAATCCCGGTACTGGGTGGGCTGCGCCCGCTGATCAGGAGGTAAGTAAACAAGCTAAGGAGGGGCTTTCTATTTTTGAAAGCGTAACCAAAACAAACACAAACTTGACAGGTTGGCAAATAAAAGGAAAAGGTAAGTTGGCGGATACTGTTGAAGGGATTTTACTGACTTCTGATCCACAAGAAAATGTAATGGCAAACTCCGAAACGGTATCAGAGGATTTTATCTATGAAGCTGATGTCATGATCAAGGATATGCAAGCTGACGCGACCTTATTGTTCCGTTCTAATGAAGATGGCTGGGGTTCCTACATGCTCCAAATTGTTCCGAATGCAGGTATGATCCGCTTACGAGACGCAAGTGATGGTGAAGGGAAATTAAAAGAGGAGCGGAAGGTTACTGTTAAGGCAGGAGAGATCTATCATCTCAAGGTAAAAGCAGAGGGTTCATCACTGAAAGTATATTGGGACAACGAATATAAATCTGTGATTGAGGTTCACGATCATGCGTATCGTACTGGTAAGCTAGGGCTCAATGTATGGAATGGTTCTGTTTTGTTCCAAAATATTATCGTAAGCGACCTGAAAGGAAATCTGGGTGCTGTGGTTACAAATAAAGGACAATGGCAGCCTAATATCAACGGCAAAAAAGGAATGGCAGTAAACCAGATGAAGTCACAGCAAATTTATAATAAACAAGCTGCTGATTTTGTATATGAAGGAAATATATCTCTTCGTCCTGATTCTGTTGCAGCGCTCGCATTTCGTTCATCGGCTGATGGAACAAAGGGATATGAAGCATCCCTGACAAAGGAAGGAAATCAGGTTCGTGTAAGTTTGACGAAAGCTAACGGAGCAACAATTGCAAGTTCACAGCAAACCTATCCAAGTCAGACCGGAGCAAAACATCATGTAGAGATAAAGGCGAAGGGAAACAGAATTCAGGTCTTCCTAGACGGATACACCCCGGCTGCGATCGATCTAACAGATAAAACCTATACCGATGGATATACAGGAATCGTCGTTAAACAGGGAACGGCTTACTTCCAGGATACCTATGTGACGGATGCCAGCAGTTATTATAATGAAAAATATCGTCCTCAATACCACTATACGCCAATTCGTGGTTCTGCCAGTGATCCTAACGGACTTGTCTACTTCGATGGAGAATATCATCTATTCCATCAGGACGGAGGCACATGGGCACATTCTGTCAGTAAAGATATGCTGAACTGGAAGCGCCTTCCGATTGCGCTGCCGTGGAATGATCATGGGCATGTCTGGTCTGGATCAGCTGTGGCAGATTTGACGAATGCATCAGGTTTGTTCGGGGATTCAGGAGGCAAGGGGCTGATTGCCTACTACACTTCCTATAATCCCGATGGCCCGAATGGGAATCAGCGTATCGGTCTTGCATACAGCAAGGACCAAGGTCGTACTTGGGAATATTCCAAGACGCGTCCTATGGTTATCGGAAATCCAGGCGATAATGGAGGGGAGCCCGGAGGCTGGGATTTCCGTGATCCGAAAGTGATTCGTGATAACGACAATAACAGATGGGTAATGGTTGTATCCGGTGGAGATCATATTCGTTTCTTTACTTCAACAAATCTACTTGATTGGACCCTAACAGATAGCTGGGGATACGGGGAATATGTTCGCGGCGGTGTATGGGAATGTCCGGATTTGCTTCAGCTTTCGGTAGACGGAACATCACAGAAAAAATGGGTTTTGATGATTAGTACAGGAGCGAATTCAAAAACAGGCGGATCAGATGCTGAATATTTTGTGGGTCATTTAACAGCGGAAGGTAAATTCGTTAATGTTAATCCGGCAGGGAAAGTTTTGCGAACAGATTTTGGAAAAGAATTCTACGCTTCAATGTCTTTTTCGAACATGCCAGATCATCGCAGCGTAATGATGGCGTGGATGACAAACTGGGACTATCCGTTTGCTTTTCCAACAACCCATTGGAAAGGCGTACTGTCAATCCCAAGAGAAGTCTCATTAGTAACGACAAAAGATGGGATTCAGCTCGCTCAAAGTCCGATCAAGGAGTTGGAATCGCTGCGTAATCAGCTGTATTCTACTGCTAACAAAGAGGTGAGTCCTTCTTCTCAGAATCTATTGAAAGGGGTTACCTCTGGTGCATACGAAATTGAAGCTGAAGTAGAAATTCCAGCAGGTAGTCAGGTTAGTGAATTTGGCTTTAACGTTCGTGTAGGGGGAAGTCAGCAAACGGTTGTTGGATATAAACCTAGTGAGGGTCGGATTTTCGTGGATCGGTCTGCATCTGGTTTGACGGATTTTTCGAATCTATTTAGTAAAAGACATGAAGCGGCAATGCAAACGGAGAACAAGCGAGTTAAGCTGCGTATCCTTGTAGATGAGTCTTCTGTTGAGGTTTTTGGCAACAACGGTAAAGTTGTTTTCTCTGACGTCATTTTTCCGGATCCAGCCAGCAGAGCTTTGAGTTTTTACACCAAAGGAGGCAACGTAAAAGTCGTATCTCTGAAGGTGAATCAGTTAGGCTCTGTATGGAATCAGGAGACGGGCTCAGCTACCAAGATAATGATGGATACAAGTGATCGCGAACTGAGCAAGGGGCAAAGCGACATACTTTTGGCGATGGTAGAGAATGGTACCGGTAATGGGGCACAGCCGCTTAAATGGAATTCCAGTAACAAGGATGTAGTTGAACTAAACGTGGTGGATAAATCCCAGGCAACCCTTGTAGCTAAAAAAGAAGGCGAGTCTATCATTACCGTCTCTACTCCAAATGGGAAGACATCAGCTAGCTTATTAGTTAAGGTATCTGGGGGTGAATTTCATACGAACTTAAGTGGGTGGACTAAAGATCTATCTGCAGCCTCCTGGGTCATTGGTGAAAATGGGATTCGTGGAAATTACTTGAGTGACGCGAATTATATCGCAGAGAAGCAGGCAGGAGATTTTACTTATGAAGCAGATATGATGTTAGGGAAATCCGGAGGAGCAGGCTCTATGTTGTTCCGTGCCAGCGAAGATGGACGCAGCGGATACTACTTAAATCTGGATCCGAATATGAAGTCCATCCGTCTGTTTTATAAAATCGACGGCCGTATTGAAGAGCGTCAGATTCTAGCAAAAGTTCCGACGTTCATTCAGCCGGGTCAAACCTATAAAGTGAAAATCGAAGCGAAGGGCCCGCATATCGTGGTTTATGTGGATGGGCAGAAAGTCATCGACCTCCAGGACGGCACATTTGCCGAAGGCCGCTTTGGACTACATGTATTTGGCGGAAATGCTTCATATCAAAACGTTAACGTGAGCGGAGAAACACCTGCCAATTTAACCACTTCCAGTCTAGTAAATGCAGAACTACAGAAATCCCTTTATACAGCAAATCTCGCAAATGGTGAAGCTGTTACACTGAAGGATGCAAATGATTCTACGGATCAGAAGTGGGTATTCGTGCCGACGGGGGACGATGCAGGTTCTTATTCTATTCGTACAACAGCCGGTCAGGCGCTTGATCTCGACACAGGGCAAAATAAAATCCAGTTATACCCTTATCTTGGATATAACAATCAGCGTTGGATTTTTCACAAGAATGATGATGGTACCGTAAGTATTATTTCTGCTCATCATAAGAAAGCGCTGGAAGTATCGGCGGATGGGACGACACTGTCTCTAAGCGAGCTTGATCCTACTCTTGATCGACAAAAATGGGTAATTACCAATTAACCTGAGGAAGATAGAAGCAAGGGAAGGGGGGAATAGCGTGTCTAAAAAGCAACTTGTCTGCGGATGAGTTGCTTTTTGTTTTGGCTGCATTTTATGTATTGACGGATATTGGAAATGTAAGTAGAATGTAAATTAGTTAAAACCTTAAAACTTTTGTAAAGAATTTTGGTGTTCTTGATAAAGGCAAAGCTGACATTCAGTGTGCAATTTTCAATCAGAACATAGAAATATCACGAAAGGTAAGGTTTTTTATTTACCTAAAAAGTTTAATCGTTTAAACTTTCGGGTGACGGAGGTATGGAAGCTAAGATGAATATACATGATGTAGCCAAAAAGTCGGGACTCTCTGTAGTGACCGTATCCAGGGTGCTTAACAATTTACCCTCTGTACGGGAAGCTAATAGACAGAAAGTGCTGAAAGCTATGGAGGAATTGAATTATCAGCCCAATTCAGCAGCGCGGAGTCTTGTGAGGGGCAAAACGGGAGTCATCGGGATGTCGATTACCAACTTTAACGACTCTTTCTATGACCGGGTTATTCGCGTGGTGAACCGGAAGCTGGCAGCGCAAGGGTATTTTTTAGCCCTATCGATCGCCGAGAATGAGGATGAGGGCGACAATTTCCTGTTTCAGAAGGATCGCGTTGACGGAATTATCCTGTTGTCCCCACTTGAAGAAAAGGCATATGTAGAGGAACTGAAAAGAAAAAACATTCCGTTTGTATTGCTGGATAACCAGTTTCAGCATGAGGATGTGCCTAGCGTCGTGGTCGATAACTATCAAGGCGGGTATGAGGCTACAAAGCACTTGATCGATCTTGGGCACACTCAAATTGCCTATATTGGCGGCCCTTCGGTATTTCTAAGTGTAGCGGAGCGAAAGCGAGGTTATGTCCAAGCGCTCGAGGATGCCGGGTTAACGCCATTCGGAACGGAATACTGCAGCTTTACAGTAAGCGGCGGCTATGAGGTGGCCAAGAGATGGATCCGCGAAGATAAGCTGCCGACAGCTTTTTTTTCGGGGGACGATTTTATTGCTCTTGGAATGGTTCAGGCTCTCCGGGAAGAGGGAATTCGAGTACCCCACGATATCTCAATTGTTGGATTTGATGATCAGCAGTTCGTAGGTGAATTTTACCCGCGGTTGACGACGGTCAGACAACCTGAGGCACAAATGGGCAATATAGGCGTTGATTTACTACTAAAAATGATCAATGGGGAGGTGATGCCGCCCGCTGTAACGAAGCTCGCTCCGCAGCTACTCATTCGTGAATCCACCGCATCTGTTAGATTACCTTGAATTTTAGGAGTGAAATCATCCGTGAAGTATTTTTTGGGAGTTGATGCAGGAGGCAGTAAAACCCACGCAATGATTGCAGATGAACAAGGGAAGGTCATCGGAGTTGGCAAGGGTGGGATCGGAAATCATCAAATAAACCGTGAGCAGGCGGTGAACAGTTTGCAGCAGGCCCTATCGGAAGCAATTATGGCGTCAGGGCTGACCAAGGATCAGCTGGATTACTCCTGGTTCGGCTTAGCGGGAGCGGACAGAGAGGCTGATTTCCGGATTTTGCGACCGGTCATCAGCAGCTTTGATCTTCCCCAAACTGAGATTTCCTGCGATACCTGGATTGCCTTGCGGTCAGGTACAGAGAAGAACTATGGGATCGTACTGATTTGCGGATCGGGCGTGAACTGTAGTGGTAAAAATCCGTTGGGTGCTACATACCAATGTGGTGGTTTCGGCTACCGGTTCGGGGATTATGGCGGTGGCTATGATTTAAGTATTGAGGTATTCCGTAGCGTCCTTCGGGCGGATGAGGGAAGAGAGAAGGAGACGGTCCTAACCGAACGCTTAACGCAATTGTTGGGCTATTCCAATGTGTCGGAATTAAGAGAGGATTACCTGGATCATTTCAGAGACCTGCCTCCCCATATTGCTGAACTATTATTTCAAGCGGCAGAGGAAGGGGACCAGGTTGCCACCAAGCTGCTGGTCAAGCAAGGGGATGAGCTGGGTTTGGCCGCGGTATCGGCCATCCGTCGCTTGGGCATGGAGGAGGACTTCTTCGACATCGTACTTGCAGGCAGCCTGCTGACAAAGGGAGACCGCTCAGGCATCATCCGGCGGGCCATTGAGAGAAGAGTGAAGTTGTCGGCTCCGAATGGCACTTTAAGGATTTTGACCCGGGAGCCGGTTGTAGGATCGGTCGTTCTGGCTATGGAAAGCAGCGGTATGCGTGTAGATCAGAAGGTTCTAGATAATCTATCACAGGGGAAAGTACCGAACACAATAGGCTAGTTTTTATAAGACCAAAATGAAAAAGATGAAGGAAGGGTCTATCATGGAGGAAACATTGAAGCTGGTTGTCATCGGAGCGGGATCATCGTATACGCCTGAGCTTATTGAAGGCATCATCCTGCATCACCAAGAGCTTCCCATCCGCGAAGTATGGCTGGTGGATATTGAGGAGGGAAGGGAGAAGCTGCATACGATTGCAGAACTGAGCAAACGCATGATCGCTGAGTCCGGACTGCCGATTACCGTGGTCCAGACGTTTGAACGCAGGGAAGCCATTGCCGGAGCGGACTTTGTATGCACGCAAATCCGGGTAGGCATGCTGGAAGCGCGCAAATGGGACGAATTAATTCCGCTTCAATACAATGTCATCGGCCAGGAGACGACAGGTCCCGGAGGGATGATGAAAGGCCTACGGACCATCCCGGTCATTCTGGATATTTGCAAAGACATTGAGGAGCTGGCTCCGGATGCCTGGTTGCTGAATTTTACGAATCCGGCCGGTATGGTGACTGAAGCTGTTCACAAATACTCATCGGTAAAAAGCGTAGGATTGTGCAACTCACCGATCGGTTTTCAAAAGTGGCTCTCCGAGTTCTTCGGACTTCCTATGGAGAAGATCTACGCGGAGTTTGTCGGCATCAACCATCTGCACTGGGTATCCGATATCGTGATTGACGGTAAAAGCAAGCTGCAGGAGCTCATTGATTACCCGCAGAGCTACAAGGCGAGCAATGTGCCGTTTGATTCCTGGGACTACCGGTTTCTGAATGCTTTGAAAGCGATTCCCTCTTATTACCTGAGCTATTACTATATGACGGACGCGATGCTTGCGGAACAGAAGGAAGCAGCAGCAACGACTGGATCGCGCGCTGAGGTAGTGAAGAAGGTGGAGGAAGAGCTGTTTGAACTGTACCGGAACGTAGAGCTGAAGGAAAAGCCCAAGCAGTTGGAACAGCGCGGCGGAGCCTACTACTCGGAGGCGGCAGTGCTGCTGATGCGCTCCATTTATAATGATTCCCGCGATATCCAGACGTTGAATGTAAGGAATAACGGAATTATTGACTTCTTGCCGGACGATGCCTCCATTGAGGTGAATTGTATGGTCACCAAGCAAGGTCCGCTGCCGATTCCGCTGCGCATAATTCCTCAGCCCGTAAAAGGCTTGCTGGCTGCAGTCAAACAATACGAGAGCCTCACCATCGAAGCGGCTGTGCACGGAGACCGGGATATAGCCCTGCAGGCTATGGTTCATCATCCGCTCGTGCCTTCGGTCACCGTAGCTGAACAACTGCTGGATGAAATGCTGGAGAAGAACAAATCGTTGTTGCCGTTGTTTCACTAGAATCGTCCAGAGGAGGAAAAGCGGATGAACACGGCCGAGAAACCGCGTAGATGGAAGAAATTTATCAGTCAATTGGATTTGCAGTCCATGGTTTGGCCGGGAATTATCTTTGTATTCATTTTTAGCTACATTCCGATGTATGGCGTGGTTATGGCATTCCAGCAATACGATATTTTTGGCGGCATTATGAAGAGCCCCTGGGTTGGATTTATGCATTTCAGAATGTTCTTCGAGGCGCCGGAGTTCTGGAATGTGATGCGAAATACCCTTGTGATCAGCTTGCTTAAATTGATTATCTCTTTTCCTGCCCCGATTCTTCTTGCGCTGATGCTGAATGAAATCGGGAATATGGGCTTTAAACGTATTATCCAGACCGTCAGTTATTTACCTTATTTCCTGTCCTGGGTTATAGTATCCGGTTTTGTATTTTCGCTGTTATCCGTTGACAACGGGACGGTGAACTATGTGCTGGAGCGATTCAATCTGGTAGGGGAACCAGTTAACTTCCTGGCGTTACCCAAATACTTCTGGTCGATTCTAGTAAGCGTAAATGTGTGGAAAGAGGTCGGATTCGGGAGCATTGTCTACCTGGCCGCGATTGCAGGCATTGATCCAACCCTATATGAGGCCGCTTCTATAGATGGAGCAAGCCGGTTTAAGCAAATTCACTTGATTACACTCCCCAGCATTACCCCCATTATCATCATCTTTATGATTCTTGCCATCGGCAGTCTGCTCAGTGCGGGCTTCGAGGACATTTTGCTGCTGGCAACCAATCCAATTCTGCGACCCTACTCCGATGTTATCGACACCTATGTGTACCGTGTTGGGATTTTAAATGCCAGATTCTCTTATGCGACAGCGGTAGGGCTATTCAAGGCGGTGATCAGTGTCATTCTGCTAGTGACGGCCAACAAAATCGCTCGCCGGGCAGATGTTAGTCTCTGGTAGTACTACTACTCATAGCGAATGCTTCCGATGCTCCATAAACCTTTTAGGAGGGGTGAACAATGAGACTAAGCCTAGGCGACAAAATCATGCAGCGGAGTATGTATATCCTTTTGACGCTGCTGGCGTTACTCATGCTATACCCGTTTTGGAATGCGCTGGTCATTTCCTTTAATCTAGGGAGCGATACGGCGCTCGGTGGTGTAACCTTGTTACCGAGAGCTTTTACTCTGGAAAATTATTATATTGTGTTTCAGGATCAACGCCTGCTGAATTCTTTTCTGATCACCATTCTTAGAACGTTATGCGGCACGGCATTGTCTGTCTTTTTCACGGCACTGTTAGCCTACGGAATGTCCAAGAAGACATTGCTATTTCGAAAACAATATATGGTGTTCTTCATGATTACGATGTTCTTCAGTGGAGGGCTCATCCCTAGTTATTTACTAGTTCGCTCTTTGGGTATGCTGGACACCTTTTGGGTGCTGATTATCCCCGGCATCATCAGTGTCTGGAACATGATTGTCATCCGCACCTTCTTCCACGCTCTGCCGGAGGGGTTAGAGGAATCGGCCAAAATCGACGGCAGCAGCAACTACGGCATTTTTTTCCGAATCGTCATTCCCGTCTCCGGCCCGGTGCTGGCCACGATTGCCTTATTCACCGCAGTAGGTTACTGGAATGACTGGTTTACGGGAGCGATCTATATTACAAAGGATCACTTGCTTCCTATACAGACCCTGCTGCGCCAGATTATGAACTCCAACATCATGACCCAAATAGGCTCATCGAATGCTATCGCGCTGGATCATATGAACCGAAATCGGACGATTACCACGAAGTCACTGACTATGGCTACGATGATGATCGCTACCATTCCAATTATCCTGACGTATCCTTTTCTCCAAAAGTACTTTGTTAAGGGCGTAATGATCGGTTCGATGAAAGAATAGCAGTCTCCATATTATGTAGAAAGAAGGGAAAAGATGCGCAATCGTATGAAATGGGTATCTCTTTTGCTGACTTCACTGGTGCTTCTTCTCGCTGCCTGTAGCGGAGGAGGAAATTCTAACACTTCACCAAACACAAGCGAGAAAAATCTGAATACTGAGGCCGCCACAGATGACGGCAGCGGGATCAAGCCCGTCACCTTCAGCTTCTATGGAAACTATGACTGGCTTACGACATCACCATGGGGGGATAATGAGGCGACAAAATGGATTCAGGAGAACCGTAAGGTTACTGTTGAACCGATACAATCCGGAGGAGCGGCCGGAGAAAAGCTCAACACGATGATCGTCGGCGGTGATTTACCGGATGTTATTTTTACTGACCGGGGATCCTCAGTGGAACGGCTGGTGCAGGCAGGACAACTCGTTGCGCTGGATGATTACTATGAGAAGTATCCGAACTTCAAGAAATATGTGAAGGAATCCACCCTGAATTTGCTCCGTTCAGAAGACGGGAAAATCTATCAAATTCCGAACTGGTATACATCCGGGCAATTCGGCAACGGCGGATGGATGGTGAATAAAGATATTTATAACGAACTCGGCAGACCGTTGCTGGAGACCTTTGATGATTTGTATCAATATTTGCTTAAGGTGCAAGAAAAGTATCCGGATGTAGTACCTCTGGAGGTTGGGGAGAAGGGGGCAGGTCTGGAAATTATGTATGGTGGTTTTAAGGAGAACTCCACCAGTAAGTTCATTTCACTCATGGGATATCCGGATGGCGACAAGCTGTCATCTATCTTGGACGATCCCGCTTACGAGGAGATGGTGCTGTATATTAATAAGCTGTATCGTGAACGGCTGATTACGCAGGATGCTCTGCAGCAAACCCAGGATGCGGTCAAAGAAAAGGTCAATACCAACCGGGTAGCAGTCATGGTCGAATCCAATATCACTACGTATGGAGCCGAGGGACACCGGGCACTGACAGCGAATAATCCGGACAGCGGTTATGAGATTATATGGCCGATTCATAAAGGCGGTCTAGACAAAACACAAGTGTTTGTAAGCGGCTTTGAGACGCTGGGTTGGAACGTTAATGTCATTACGAAAAAGGCCAAGGATCCAGAGGCCATCTTCGCTTATTTTGACTGGATTACGGGTCCGGAGGGACAGAAGGTGCTTTTCTTCGGTCCTAAAGGCTTGTACTGGGATGAAGAGGATGCGGACGGAGCGCCAATCCCGAACGAGAAATACAAGACGACTCCTGCTAACGAGCGCACGGAAACGATGCGGAAATTCGAGGACTTTAACTGGGCGGGAAATACAACCTTTATTGATACGGCGAAAATGAGCCTCGAGGCGCTGCTTTCCGCGAACCAGAAATCCTGGGAGACCGTGGCGCAGTCCACGGTGACCTGGAAAACCGCGTTGGATATCACGGAGTTTGTAAATACCGATCCGATTCCGGATACGGAAATCGGCATCATCGCACAGAATATCGGGGATATTTATACCCTTGCTTACGCCCAGATGGTTCAGGCGAAGTCGGATGAAGCGGTGCTGTCGGCGCTGGAGACAGCTAAAAAGAACACCGAAAAAGCGGGGCTGGCTAAGCTGCTTGAATTCAGAACCGAAAAATGGCAGGAAAATGTTAAGAAAATCAACGCGACGAAATAAGACTATTTATAAAATCTTATACTAGTGGAGGCGAGATTATGGCATTTGCGTTGAGATCGAGGTTTATAGCACTGTTAAGCATCGTGTTGGTTTCTTCGATAGCCGGTGGTTCCGTTCCTGTTATGGCCGAGGAGGAGAGTAACCCCCCTTTCGAAACGGAAGTTATTGTACGGACCGTAAACCAGTTTAAGAACATGACGGATGTCCAGAATTTCATCGCGCTGTCTACAAGCTATGGCGTCGATGTTATTAGCATGAACGTGAAGCAGGATGAAGATGATGAGGTTCCGTCTGGAAGTGTATTTTATCAGAGTGATATCGCACCAATTGCACAAGGCTACCAGAATTTCGACGCCCTGCAGGCTGTCATTACGGCAGCCCATGCTGCAGGAATCAAGGTTCATGCCTGGATTCCACAGTTCCATGATCAGCAGGCCTTCCTGGAGCACGATGAATGGCAGATGCAGGCGCTGGTTGACGGGGTTCAGACTCCGTTTACAGGTTCTAACGGCAACGAATACTTCGTCAATCCAATTCACCATGAAGTGCAGCAGTATGAGCGTTCCATCATTCAGGAAGTGATCGAGAATTATGATGTGGATGGCGTTGTGCTGGATTGGATCCGCTTCGATAATTACAACATGGACGTCAGTGATTACACGGTTACGAAGTATCAGGCGCAGTTCGGGTATTCACCGCTCAGCATTGACTTCGAGACGGATTCGCCTCAGAGAGAGCAGTGGAATGAATGGAGGACCGATCAAATCGGACAGTATGTGGGCGATATCCGTCAGGATATCACCCAGTCCTCGAAGCCGGATGTGCAGCTCGGTGTGTATATTTTGCCGCCAGAATTCATTGAAGTTGGGCAGAATGTAGCGAAATTCAAGGATGATATCGACTTTGTTGCACCAATGGCGTACTTTGATGACTGGGAGTTCAACAGTGATTGGGTATACAGCACTTCCTACGGCATCCTGAAGGATACGAGCGACCGGATTAGCGGCAGTGACGTGGAAATTGTTGCGACGCTGGATAATGACTGGACAGATGATCAATATCAGGAGATTTACAAGGGAATCCGCGAGAATTATCCAGGTGTGAAGCGTCTGTCGTTCTTTGCTTACGGGGCCTGGCCAGAAGATGAGCTGGCTAATATCAAAGAACGTGAAACCTGGCCTACGCCAGGCTGGACGCCTCCGGTAGAACAAGACTATCCGGCTCAATTACCAACAGGATGGAAGGCGCGGAATATCGGTTCCATGCCGGGGAACGTTACCTACAATTCTTCCAATAAGCAATTTACACTCAGCAGCAGCTCTACGGATATTTGGGGAAATGGAGATCAACTAAATTATATATACCAATCCGTGCGAGGCAATGCGGAGATTATTGTTAAAGTGCAGTCCACTAGCCGATTGGACGGCTGGGCCAAGGCCGGCATTATGATTCGGGAGTCGCTGGGTCATAATTCGAAGCATGCAGATATGATGCTTACCCCCGAAAATGGGGCAGCCTTCCAGTATCGTGCAGAGACTGCCGGCAATATGGTTGATCAGACTGCGGCTGCCTCGGCTCCAAGATGGCTAAAGCTGACCCGAAGTGGAAATACCTTCAAAGGGGCTATTTCGACGAACGGGAATAACTGGAAAACGGTCGGAACTGTTCAGATTCCGATGAACCGCAAGGTGTATATTGGCATAGCACTTAGCAATCCCGGGGATGACTCGAGGAATAAGGCTGTGTTTGGAAATGTGAAGATTACGGATTAAGCTTAATACAAGGGCACCGGTTCTTCTTTATCCGGGGGAGTTTTCGTTTATCAGGTTAACCAGAAATATCTGGTTAACCTTTTTTATTTCGGTATAAGGTGATGGTGGGGGATAAATCCAATTGAAATCTGAAATGAATATAAAGCTGCTAAATCTGGTGGTATATTTAATGCAGCTAATTTTATAATATAGCTAATTCTATAATGCAGTTTAGCTTATTAATAATAGTCTTTGAGAATAACTTATACAGAATAGGAGAGATACGATGAGCGAGCGTATACCCTGCCAAACCTCAGACTGCAAGGGAAGCATACTTCCTGCAACTGCTTTAAAGACAGGTGGAATCTGCATGCCCTGTCATCAAAGGAAGCTTACGCTGGAGCAAAAGGCTTATATTGAACAAAATCGAAAAGACATTGATTTGTACGCAGGTGTGAATGATCCGGTTGAAATTCTTAAAATCATGCACAAACCGCGGAGGTTGAGCCCGCTTGAACACGTAATTCCCTATCACAAAACCGCGCAAGAGTTATATCGTCAACTGACTGAAAGCGAAAGGGAGCGATTGGAAACCTACGCCATTAAATTGATGGAAGAAGATGATTTTGACCAGGCTGAGACTATTTTACTGTCGCTTATATGTTTTTCAAGTGCTTCCATTGAACGGGGGCTGGAGGCTTTTTTTCTTAACGGGAAGTATTATCCCGGTATTCTCTATAAAGAAGCGGGTCAGGAGATCCGTGATAAGATCATTCATCAGTTGGAGCATGACTCGGAAAACCGTAATCATTTGCTGCTTGCATTGGCCTGGATTGGCGATGAAGAGGTTGTTCGGCAGTTCGAGACATGGCGGCAGCATCCGCCTCGATGGACATCGGAGTTAAATGTGCCTCCGGAAACCTATGCTCACGAAGCAGGATGGGAATTAGATCCCGATGGTGGGAAAAGGCTGCTTTTTTACCCCGAGAGTTATCATTTTGAAGTAAACAGGGACGGAAAAAATGGGATGGATCGGGATCATACGGCGGTAGCGGCGCTACAGGCGGGTGAGCATTCCTGCCCTTGGTGTGGCGGTAAGTTGACAGTGCTGTTTGATTACGATTTGCAGAATCCACTGGTTCAATTTATAAAGCTTTCCGGCCAGCGGTTAAGGATTGCAGCTTGCATGCATTGTAATTGTTATGGCACCGTGTTTATGAAAGCGGAGCTGGATGGCCAATATTCGTGGAGTGAATATAATACCGTTCCTGATTTTTTGCCTGCAAATGAAGACAGGGAAGAAATAGCATGGCATGCCATGCAGCTATCGGAACGACAGATGGGAACCTATGAAAATTCATATTGGATGCTTGAGGCGCCTGCGTCGCAGATTGGAGGACATCCGGCTTGGATTCAGGATGCGGAATATCCTGTGTGCCCTTGCTGTTCGAAGACGATGAAGTTTATTGCCCAAATGGACATGGAACAGGCCGAGGACAGCGAGGGGATTTATTATGCATTTTTGTGTGAGGGTTGCCTGCAGGTAGCTGTGAATTACCAGCAGACGTAAATCAACTTATTTCTGGTTAGCGTAGATTGGAACTTCAGACTTAAAAAGAAAAATGCTGCCTTAGACAACTAAGGACGGCATTTTTTTATTTTGTATAAACATGATGATCAAAGTACATTGACTGTCACAGTAGTATGATATACAATGCGATTATGAGGTGATGAAATGAGTGAGAACAAAATCACATCCGATCTGCTGCGAGGACATACCGATACGATGGTATTGCGGCTCTTGTCCGAAGCCGATCGTTATGGATATGAAATCGTCAAATTGATTGCTGAGCGTTCCGGAGGCGAGTATGAATTAAAAGAAGCTACGATGTACTCCAGCGTCCGGCGGCTTGAGGCAGACGGTGACATTGAATGGTATTGGGGGGATGAGTCTCAGGGGGGACGACGGAAGTATTTTCGGATTACCGAGAAGGGGAAAGCTGTTTACGCCAATAACAAGACTAATTGGGAGTATGCAAAGCGTGTGCTTGAAAACTTATTATAAGGAGACTTGATAATATGAATGAGAAATTAAACATGTATTTAAATGGCGTATTCGCACCCTATGACGGGATAAAAAGCGTTGCTGAATTAAAGAGTGACCTTCTTTCCGATTTGCAGGAGCGGTTCAGTGAACTCAAGGCTGAAGGCAAGGATGATGAAACGGCGTTTAAGATGACGATAGACAGCATCGGCGACATTGAACAGACGGTGCAGGAGGTTGCCAATCTCTCCCGTTCACTTGAGCGTCAGGTGGTGACGAGCTTTAGGGCGAGCAACTTATCGAAGAGTGATTTTGCAGGCGTTACCGCCCATAAAGGGGATTTTAAAGTGAGCGCGTTGCGGGGTTCGGATTTTACAGGCGCTGACTTGACTGGCAGTTCTTTCGCGGGCAGTGACGTAGGCGAGGCCAAGTTCGACAGCGCTAATCTCACCGACTGCAATCTGTCCGGCATTGAACTGGCAAATGCGAGCTTTCACAAATCTATTCTTGTTCGTACCAACTTTAGCTCATCAGGACTTACAGGGGCGAAATTTATCAATACAAGACTGACTGACGTCAAGCTGTGTACGACTGATCTCACGAAAACAATCTTTGAGAACTGTATCTTTGACGGTGTGGAATTTAAAACCTCTGATCTGCGGGGATTATGTTTTGACGGCCAGACCTTTATCGGGGTCAAGTTTGAAAAGTCGGCGCTGAACGATATTTCGTTTAGAGGTGCGACGTTAAAAAATGTGTCATTCCTCTCCGGGTTTTCGTTATCCAAGAAGTTTTATCGTGCAATCAAAACGATCAACTTTGACGGTGCAATGATGGATAAGTTGACCTTCGCTGCGCTCAAAGGCATGGAAGCTGATTTGACAAAGGTTACAGTCCTATAAGCCGGAGCTTCCGAAGTGAGTTTTGCGGGGAGAATTCCATGAAGATATGCTAACAAAACCTTGAGGAGGGAATGCAATGAACAAGTCCATTAAAGTGGTTGGGTTGGAAAAGTCCTACAGACAGCTTCAAGTTTTAAAGGGGGTGGATTTTGAAGTGGAGCAGGGCAGCGTTTTGCCCTGCTTGGCTCCAATGGCGCAGGCAAGACCACCATTGTCAAAATCCTCACCACTTTGCTAAATCAAGATGGTGGGACTGCTGCAGTGAACGGATTCGATGTCGCCACAAAGCCTGATTATGTACGCCAGTCCATCAGCCTGACGGGTCAATTTGCCGCCGTGGATGAGATTCTGACCGGCCGGGAAAATCTGATCATGATTGCGAGGCTCCGCCATGAGAAGCATCCGCGTCAAGTTGCGGACGATCTGCTGGAACGCTTCACTTTGACCGATGCCGCGGATCGCAAGGTATCCACTTATTCAGGCGGGATGCGCCGGAGATTAGATCTCGCGATGAGCCTTGTTGGAAAACCGCAGATTATTTTCCTCGACGAACCAACCACTGGACTTGATCCTGAGGCAAGGATTGATGTATGGAAGATGGTTAAGGAGCTTGCCGACGGCGGTACGACTGTCTTTTTGACGACGCAGTATTTGGAAGAAGCAGAGCAGCTTGCTGATCAAATCGCCATTCTACATGAAGGTAAAATTATTGCGAGCGGTACACTCGAAGAACTAAAAAAGCGTTTCCCGCCCGCAAAAGTTGAGTACATTGAAAAGCAGCCGACGCTGGAGGAAATATTCCTCGCAATCATCGGCAAAAAGGAGGGGAAGTAAATGGAAATGATTAAGAAGCACTTTTTCAGTGACATGAGTGTAATGCTTGGACGCTCTATGCGCCATATTCTCCGCAGTATGGATACCATCATCACGGTAACTATCATGCCAATTGCATTTATGCTGTTGTTTGTTTACGTGTTCGGTGGGGCCATCCAGGCGGGTACGGATAACTATGTGAATTATTTGTTGCCCGGGATCATACTGATCGCTATTGCAAGTGGTGTAACTTATACGGCTTACCGCCTGTTTAACGATGTGCAAAAAGGGATTTTTCAGAGATTCCATTCTATGCCGATTGCACGTTCTACCATGCTGTGGGGACATGTGCTGACCTCCCTGATATCCAATGCGATTTCAGTTAGCGTCATCATTCTTGTTGCATTGATTATGGGGTTTCGTTCATCGGCAGGAGTGCTCTCATGGCTGGCGGTTGCCGGCATCCTCATATTGTTTACGCTGGCTCTAACTTGGGGCGCGGCAATTGCTGGACTATCCGCAAAATCGGTGGACGGCGCGACTGCTTTTTCCTATCCGATTATTTTCCTTCCTTTCATCAGCTCGGCCTTTGTGCCTACCGAATCGATGCCGCCAGTCGTTCGCGCCTTTGCTGAAAACCAGCCCGTTACATCTATAGTAGAGGCGGTTCGCTCCCTCCTGATGGGGCAGCCTGTCGGCAATGATATTTGGGGAGCCATCATATGGTGCATAGCCATTCTAGTAGTTGCGTATTTATTAGCGATGCGGGTATACAAACATAAAGTTGTTTAATTGCCAGATAACGTTACAGGATTTAGAAGCGACTTGTCTGCGGATGGGTTGCTTTTTTTCATTTCTCTACGTATCACTAAGCAGTATCCCTTTTTCTTTCACAAACTTCTCCAGAACCTTGAAATCCTCAGTAACCTTTTTAAAAGGTAAGGCTTCCAGTACCTGATCCCGGTAATCCTTTTTGGCGGCAATGGACAGGCGGGAATCGAGTATGCTGAGTACACCAAGGTCAGTTTCACTGCGGATCAGGCGCCCGGTTCCTTGTCTTAACCGAAGCAGCATGTCCGGTACAAAAACCTCCTTCAAGGGATTCTTTGCCATCGAAGTCTTATATTCATAGACAGGATCGGCAGGAACAGGGAAAGGCAGACGGAAAATGATTAACTGTGACAAATCGGAACCTTCGATATTCACACCTTCCCAGAATACACCGGTACTAAGTAGAACGCCTTTACTGCCCCGAAAGTCAGCGATCACCCCGTCCTGGGACGAACCTTCCCTTTGAACATGTAATGCCCATGCAAGCTTCTCAGAGTTTAATTTCTTATGAATATACTTCATATCCTCTTTAGCTGAAAAAAGAACCAATGTCCGCCCGTCTGTTAAATTACAGAGCCTCATCATTTCCTTGTATGCCGCTTCAAGATAATCTTCCCGCCGCTGATGGTTATAGTAGGGGATGTCCTTGGCAATATACAGCATGGTGTGGTTGTCATAATCAAACGGTGAAGCTTGGCGCTCCATATAATCTCCCCTGTAACCGAGGGACTCAGTGAGATAAGCGTATTGTTCCTCCAGCGTTTCTCCGCTTTGACACATGGTTGCTGACGTTAAAATAACTGAGGTTTTCCCGTTAAATAAGGTATATTTCAGAAACTGGCTTATCCCTTTAGGGCAGATACTAAGGGTACTCTCCCGCTGGGTATTACTTGCCCAGATCAGATAGTTATCCTCTACTCCGGCGAGTACATCAAAGAGGTCGATAAGTCCGTTCATGGCTTCAAAAATATTGTCAATCTCCCGTTCATGCCGTGAAGTTAAGACGGAAAGGCTGAGATTAAAATCTTTTAAAACCTGTGCCGCTCGTCTTAAGGGGATTCCTGTGATCTGCGATATTTTTATACGGTCATTGTCCTGCTTGGCTGTTTGCAGTAAGTCTGCCTCTACTTGTTTAAAAATATGGCCAACGCATCTTTTTATAAATTTAAATTGCGGCATAAGCTCCGTATCGGCAGATTGCTTGAAGAGAATCTGTAAGGCGTCATCCAGAATACGGCAGGTTCCCCGGTAAGTAAATTCGAGCGTTCTTGCATCTCTAACCTTTGCTTCCAGATTATGCGCTTCATCAATTACGATCAGAGCCGGCCGTTCGGTGATTAACCCCTTCGTTCCTTCCTTTTTCTTGATTAAATCACGGATGAGCAGATCCTGGTTTACGATAATAAAATCCATGTCGCTCGCGTTGGCATTAATTTTAGCTCTCATCTCATAAAACGTACATGTACTTTTATAATGGCAACGTTCAAATTTGCAATCATTCACACAAACGTTAGACCATACAGCATCACTAACCCCGCCCTTAATATCTGCCCGCTCATCAATTTCATAATTCACAATCTGTTGAGAAAGCGCAGACAGAGGAGTGTTTGAATCATCCGCTTGGAACAGATCTGCTGCCCTATACCGGCAAGCATACTGCCCCATGCCTTTTCCAACTACCGAACGTACCCTTGTAAATCCGAGACGACTTCCGATGAATCTCAGATCTTTATGTATTTGTTCTGAAAGTTGTATGGAGGATGTCGCAATAATAACCGGTTGCCTTGAGATTTGGTTAATAAGCAGGCTGGGAATGAGGTAGGCAAAGGACTTGCCGATACCGACTCCAGCTTCAATCATCGCGTTACGACCATTTATATAGGCATCAGCGATATCTAGAGACATATCCTGCTGGCCGATCCGCTCTTTAAGTCCAATCCTGGGGAATTTATCATACATTCGAAAGATAGCATTGACTAAAGAGGGCTCGATGTCCTTCTTTAGCTCCTGCTTCTGTAATTTATAGAGATCACTTAACCAGCTAATGACGACCGCCCCTTTTCAAAATCAATGATCTTCCTAATTATAGTTTTTTTGGTGAGGTTGTAATTATCTTCGATGCTACTCTAACAGTCAAGTGTCAGAATATAATATAGTGATTAAAACAAAGTGAATTACTGTGTTTTTGAAGCAGGAAAATATACACATATCTTGAATACAAACTACAAAGAAGGAGGATGAAAATGTCATACAAAGAAAATGAATTGCGTTCGTCATTAACCTTAGCAGTTCCAATCATTTTAAACAGGCATTATCATTCTATGACTATGAAAAACATCGAATTCTCCTGGTTTGTAGAGGCGCATAAGGAATTGTTAGATTCATCATTCAGTACGATATTAATGAGTATGGTAGAAGCCTTGTTTTTTGATTCTTTTGGTTACGATCAATACTTAAACCTGCTAGAAAAAGAGGGGGCTGAGCAAGGGGTTTATACTGCAGAAATATTCGGTGATCATTTTGATATCTTACTTGATATGAGCAAGGATTTAAATTTAACCGCTCAGAATATTATGTTTAAGATCATTGAAGAGTTTGTAGATGATTCCGCGATCCGATTGTTTTTTTATAATCGTTTAATGGAATGCAACTGGACCCGTTTTACTGGCTTTGCACAAGGTTATTTGTCTAATAAAAATCAACAGATTGACAATTTACATGAACAAAAAATTGCTGTTATGGGACAAATGGCAGCAGGAATGGCGCATGAAATAAGAAATCCGCTAGCTTCGATTAAAGGTTTTGCTCAGCTTGTAAATATCAGGCTAAATGAGCCGGAGATCAAAGCGGATGAATTGCGTGCATATCTGGATATCACCATCAAAGAGATTGATGCTCTGAATGGATTAGTAACGGACTTTCTAATACTGGCTCGAAAAGGTGACAGTACAAAAAATAACGGCGTAGTATTTAACGTTATGGAGGTTATACATAGAGTTAATAACATTGTGAATCAACTCATACTTAGTGATGATATTATACTTTCAGTAGAGTGCTCTTTAGAAAAAGTACTAACGTTTGGAAGCGCCTCTCAGCTAGAGCAGGTAATTCTTAATATTTTGAAAAATAGTATCGATTCCTTCACAGCTTTTAGAGGCAGAATAGATATTTCTGTTACCACAGCTGCTGAGACAAACGAAATTATTCTACTCTTTAAAGACAATGGAGAAGGAATTCCACAGGATAAATTAAAACGGATATTTGACCCTTTCTTTACTACCAAGCAAAAAGGGACAGGGATTGGATTATCGATTTGTAAACAACTAATCGAAATGTATGGGGGGCATATTAAGGTAGATTCAGAGGTTCAGGTTGGAACTAGCGTGAGGGTTATTTTGCCTTGGGTTTATGATTATCATATTTGAGATGCTGCTGTATCTAAGGAATGAAGGAGCGACTTGCCAATAGGGAAGTTGCTTTTTTTTGTTATAGTTCTACAAAAAATCAGGATGTGCGTAAGATCACAAAGCAATTATTGGATACGTTTATACTCAATATATCAATTAAATTTGAAATATAAATTACATAAGCAATTGGAGGCTACTGGCATGGATCAATTTACTTTTACAGATATGAAAAAAATAAAGAGAAAAAATTTAGGTAATGTCGTACCTTTAGAGCTTTTCAGAACGATTAGACTGATTGGTTTATATCAAGCGTTACCCATGAATGGTAAGGGTACAACGTTGACTATAGGAAGAAAAATTGGGGAAGAATTTGGTGTTACCTCGGTTAATGAACTATTCGAGTTATTCGAAGAATTGAAGATAGGGATTCCTATAATAACCCATGAAGATGACAAGGGGATGACGATTGCAGTACACGATTGTTTCTGCGAAGGGTTACCTATTATGGAAGGAAAAATGGTTTGTGACCTGGAGGGGGCCATTATTGAAGGAGCACTTACTAAAATTCGTGGAAAGCGGGTTTCCGTCCGGGAAATAAAATGTAATGTTAATGGGGATGAATATTGCGAATATCTCGTCAAATATTAAATTCATATATAAATGCGAGTAAGCGACCTTTCGATTTTAAAAGGTCGTTTTTTTTATGAAGAAGTTGTGATGGAATTAACATTCATTTAACATGCCTCTTATGCTGAAATGATATAACAGTTACAAATAGGTGAAAAGGTGGCTGTTAGATGAAACTTAGCAAAGAGGAAAAATCATGGATTTTATATGACTGTGGGAATTCGGCCTATTCGATGGCGGTTACAACTGCTTTATTGCCTATTGTATTTGGCATGTTTTCAAATGTTAACAGCAGCATGGATTTAGGGTACTTTAATTCCATTGCGAGTATTCTAGTGGCTATCCTTAGTCCGATTTTAGGCACGATCGCAGATTACAAGGATAAGAAAAAGCGCTTTTTCTTATTTTTCTCTTTGATAGGTGTGATGGCTACGGCTTCGTTGGCATTCGTTGCACCTGCGAGCGGGCAGTGGCAGTTATTGATTGTGTTTTATATCCTGTCTGTTATAGGTTTTGCCGGAGCCAATATTTTTTATGACTCTTTTCTTGTGGATATAACCACTGATGAAAGGATGGATAAGGTATCCACAAAAGGTTTTGCTTATGGATATATCGCCAGCGTCATTCCATTTGGCATCAGCCTGCTATTGATTCTGTTTATGGGGATGGATAAGTCGATCGGTTATCAGATTGGGTTTATCATTACTGCCCTTTGGTGGGGGCTGTTGACCATACCCATGATCAGAGATGTGAAGCAGAGATATTATATTGAGCCTGAACCAAGACCTGTAATCAACAGTTTTAAAAGACTGGGAGACACCTTTAGGAATGTTAGACAGCATAAAGTTGTATTTGTTTTCTTAATTGCGTACTTTCTTTATATTGATGGGGTAGATACGATTATTAAAATGGTGGTGCCCTATGCCACATCGGTTCTGGGTGCGGATGCTTTTGACACCTTTACCTTACTGGGGATATTATTAGTTATCCAGATCATCGCTTTTCCTTGTGCAATCCTGTATGGTAATCTCGCCAAAAAATACTCCGCCAGGACTTTGATAATCGTGGGGATTGTTACATATATCATTTCCTGCATCGCGGCTTTTTTTATCACTTCAGTGTGGCATATATTTATTTTAGGTGCGCTAATTGGTTCCGCTCAGGGAGGCATTCAGGCGCTCAGCAGGTCTTATTATGCGAAGATCATTCCAAAGGAGAATTCCAATGAATTCTTTGGTTTTTACAATATTTTTGGCAAGTTCGCGGCCATTGTTGGTCCTGCTGTAATGTCTTTAACAACAACCTTAACAGGTAATGCTAAATTTAGTATTTTAGCGATTATCCCACTTTTTATTATTGGATTATTCGTATTTATA
Source organism: Paenibacillus sp. FSL R7-0163 (assembly GCF_037969975.1). NCBI lineage: Bacteria > Bacillati > Bacillota > Bacilli > Caryophanales > Paenibacillaceae > Paenibacillus > Paenibacillus sp. FSL R7-0163. Next base: position 4,511,040 of record NZ_CP150224.1, on the reverse strand, counting down.
ACTTTACCTAAAGAGCAGCCTGAACATGACGAACCTAAGGGGCTTATTCTATGAAGTCAATTAAAGCACAAACGGCTATGGCCAAGCATTTGATCGTCATCTCTTACGATGCCTTTTCAGAAGACCACTGGGCATTGGCCAGCCGGCTTCCAAACTTAAGTAAATTAATTAAAAACGGAGCTCATAGCCATAAATTGAAAAGTGTGTATCCGACACTCACATATGTAGTGCACACGACCATAGCAACCGGTGTATATCCGGATAAGCATGGCATCCATCACAACAATCCGTTTCAGCCTTTTATTAAGGAAGAGGAGCAGAATTGGTTCTGGTTTAGAAATGCGATCAAGGTGCCAACGATTTACGATGTTGCGCGCGAGCATAAGATGAGCACAGCCGGAATCCTATGGCCAGTATCGGGTAAATCCTCCATCCAATACAATATACCTGAAATCAGAGCCATCAAAAACGAAAATCAGGCACTGAAGATATTAAAAAGCGGAAGCCCCTTATACTGCGTGGATATGGAGCTGAAATATGGCCGGATCCGCAAAGGGATTGAGCAGCCCTATCTGGATGACTTCACGACCAAATGTGCTATAGACACGATTAAGCGCAAAAAACCTAATCTTCTAATGATGCATCTGATCGATCTGGATGATGCCAAACATGCTTATGGAACTGACAGTGACGAAGTGAAGCAGGTAATCACACGTATGGATAAAAGGTTAGGCGATATTATGCAGGCAGTGGATGAAGCGGGGATGAAGGATGATACGATTTTTTTAATTTTGGGGGACCATGGCCAGTTTAATGTTAGGTACAGAGTGCATTTGAACAACCTTTTGCAGGAAAAGGGCCTGATCTATGAAGAGAACGGCGAAATGAAGTGGAGAGCTTACTTTCAGTGTGGGGGTGGAGCGGCTTACTTGCATATCCGGCAGGGCGATGAAGAAGCTGAGCAAATAGCATTAGCTGTTATTGGAGATAATATGAGAGATGAATCTTCAGGTATAGAGAAATTGTATGCTAGAGATGAACTGGATTATGTTCATGTGGGCCAAACCACAAAGTATATGCTTGAGGCTAAGAGAGGTTATTGTTTCGACGAAAGTATGGATGAACCAACGATTGTTGATTTGGACAAACAAGGCGTTAAATTTGCCACGCATGGCTATTCTCCTGATAAAGACGGCTATAGATGCAACTTGGTTGTCTCCGGGGAAAAGATTAGAAATGGGTATCCTATAGGGGACATCGAAATGGTAGATATAGCCCCCACGATGGCAAAAATTTTAGGGATTGATTTTAATCCAGGTGACGGAAGACCTTTAGAGGAAATTTTTATGGACTAAATTAAGCAATGTGAAACGGAGAAATTCAATGATTGAAACGCGTAAACAGAAATCAAATAAACTCAAGATATTCTCAAAAGTATTCATGATTATTATTGGGGCGCTAATAGCTGCCTATGGTCTAGAATCCGTATTGATACCCAACAACGTCTCAGATGGAGGTGTCACAGGTCTAAGCATCGTTGGCTCTGAACTGTTTGGCTTACCGCTAGGGCTGCTAATTGGCATAATTAATATCCCTTTTGTGTGGCTAGGATATAAGCAAATTGGTAAAAGCTTTGCTCTTTATTCCGTTATCGGTATTGCTTCACTGGCTATTGGCACTAGTCTTATGCATCATGTACCGACGATTATAGAAGGTGATACCTTATTAATTACCGTTGTTGGCGGGATTATTATCGGTTTTGGTATGGGGTTAGCCTTACGTAATGGTGGAGCATTAGATGGGATAGATATGTTAGCTGTCTTACTTTCACGAAAATTACCTTTTGGGACCAGTGATTTAATCTTATTTCTAAACATGTTTGTCTTTATTGTTGTTTCAACAGTATTTGGCCTACAAGGGGCTATTCTATCAGCACTTGCTTATTTTATTGCTTCTAAGGTCATTCATATTATTGAAGAAGGTTTGAGTGGCTCTAAAACGTTTAAAATCATCACTATTCAACCGGAAATCATGGTCGAGACTATTCGTGACCGATTGGGTCGTGGAGCAACTTATACAGATGCTTATGGCGGCTACTCAAATGAACAATTCAAAGAAATCACTTGTGTCATTAACCGTCTGGAAGAAAGTAAAATAAAAGATATTATTCGTGAAATTGACCCGAATGCTTTTGTAGTAGTCTACGATGTTGCAGAAGTTAAGGGCGGCAGTTTTAAAAAGAAAAATATTCACTAATGACTATAAATCGCGTTGGAGAGAAGCTAATTATGCTCTTGCCAGCGCGTTTTTTTGTTTTCTTTGAAGGAGAGGAAAGGCTTGGTATAGATTTAATATAATTAAAGTTGGAATACCTACTCTAACAATATGCTTATACAATAGAATTAATAAGGTTGGAGAGGGGACATGGATATGGATGCTGTTCATAAAGAAAAGATCTTAATCAAAAATGAAAAGCTTATTAGCATGGTCATTGAACGGGCTAAGAGAGATTTTTCTGATGATATTGCAATTATAGGGCTTACAGGTTCTTTTAGTACTGGGGATTTTCATGAAAAAAGCGATCTTGATCTAATCATAATTAATAACACAGAGCAAGGCTGGGGAATATCTTCGTGTTTTATCTTGGATGATATTGGATACGATCTATATTGTACGCCATGGGAAACAAGGATAGAAGATCAAGCCAATCTCGAGAGTCCAATGATTTCATGTCTGGTGGATTTACAGGTGTTATACTGTGCAAAACCCGAATATTTGGAAAAGCTAAATTTATATAAACAGAGAGCACTCGATGCTCTGGCAATGCCTATAGGGAGAGAATGTATCAGTAGAGCGAAAAAGTGTATAGACATAGCAAAACAGGAATATGCGAATACGTTACTTTCTGAACATATAGGAGCAGTAAGGTATGCTTCAAGCGAAGTTTTATACAATTTGTTAAATGCGCTAACTCATTTGAACAATACTTATTTCAAACGGGGAATTAAGAGATATTTAGAGGAAATAGCTACGTACCGTTATGTTCCTGATGATTTTGAAAAGACATATATGGCTGTGATAGAGGCGAAGACTATCGATGAAATCAGAAGTGCAGCATATAAGGCCCTTAAAAACATCAATGATTTATATAATAAAATGTATAAGGATTTTGTAGTGCAGCCTGTCCCAAGTTATGATAATCTTGGCGGAACTTATGAGGAATTATGGTGCAACTACCGCAATAAGATTATAGCAAGTGTAGAATCGGGTGATAGATCGTATGCGTATCTTGCAGCAATGGGCATACAAGGTTTTCTTGATGAAATGACAGAATGGAAGGGAACTAAAAAGTTTGATATCATGCAGTATTTTGATTCTGACCATCTTCAAGTCTTTAAAAATGAGTTTCTGAAGGTCATGGATGAATATCTGGAGGAATACAACAAGGTAGGCAGGAAAGTCGAACGATACAATACTTTCGAGCAATTATATAACCAATATATGAAGGTATAGAAAATAGCCCACTACCAATCTTTGGATTGGAGTGAGCTATTTTTTATTTGACAAGAAAACTTGGCGTATTATAATAATGATGACAAGAAAACTTGTCATCATCTTTTCAATTTGAAAGGAGAAATTTTTATGAAAAAGGAAGAAATATTAGAAAAAAGCAGAAATGAAAAAGGAGACGAAGGAAAAGAATTTGTATTTGCTAAAGGCAGAAAAAGCGGATTCATTGGAATGTTGATTGTATTTTGCATTCTGAGTGTCTTCAGTTTATATAATCATAGTCAGGAAACAAATCTTGCATTAAAAGCCTTGATAGCCATGTTTTTTGGATATTTGAGCTGTGAAGGTCTTGGGATGTATTCTGTAACTAAGAAAAAGATGCATTTACTCAATTTCATTTTAGGATTAATTATAAGTGTTTCGTTTTTGTTTATTTACTTTTATGGGATGAGTGATTAGTATGAGTGAACCTTTGGTTTTAAAAAATAAACTGCGCGAAGCAAGAACGGAACAAAAATTATCGCAAGCACAATTGGCAGAAATGGTGGGTGTCTCAAGAAATACTATAAGCTCGATTGAAACCGGACAGTTTAACCCTACTGCAAAATTAGCTTTGATTTTATGTATTGCGTTGGATAAAAAATTCGAAGAATTATTTTATTTTGATTAAAATCAACAGAAGTTTTTCTGGGTTTAACTCTAGATGTCAGAAAAACAGCGATACTCCATCATTGGAGATCGCTGTTTTTTTTTTCAGTCAATTATAGCTTACTCAGGAATTTACAGGGTTCTGTTCAACAGATTTGGGTGTAAAAGCTCTTCGAACAACCTTCGTTAATTCCATTAGGATGAGGGAGCCGAGGGCTAAGCCTGCTGCAATCAGCCACTCTGACATTCCAAATGAAGCCGGAATCGAGAAGATTTCTCTAACTCCTGGCAGAACCGCAATGCCGTAAAAGGCAAAGCAGACCAGAACGGCTCCGATGACGTATTTGTTGCTGAAAAGGCCAGCTTCAATAGCAGTTTGACTGTTCGAACGGGCGGCAAAGGTCTGCAATGTACGAGACAAGATCAGGGTTGTGAATGCCATAGCTACGCCCATATCAGGCGAATCCTGAAGTCCGATATACAGGGATATGATAACAGCTATACCTATGAGTAGACCACGAGTGACAATGGCCTGCATCATTCCTCCTGCGAATATTCCTTCCTTGAGCTCTCTTGGTTTTCTGTTCATCACATTAGGTTCAGGTTTTTCCATCCCAAGAGCTATGGCGGGCAGAGAATCATTCGCCAGATTGATGAATAGAAGCTGAATCGCTGTGAAAGGATTAATCCAGTTGAAAATAAGGGCAAAGAGGATGGCGATAATTGCACCCAGGTTACCTGAGAACAAATAGGCGATCGCTTTTTTAATATTGTCAAATACCGTTCTGCCCACAGATACAGCATTGACAATGGATACAAAATTATCATCGGTCAAAATCATGGCAGCCGCATCTTTGGCAACATCGGTTCCACTGCCCATGGCAACTCCGATATCTGCTTGTTTCAAAGCAGGCGCGTCATTTACACCATCACCGGTCATGGCTGTTATTTTGCCTTTCCGCTGCCACGCGCGGACAATTCTGATCTTGTTCTCCGGAGAGACACGGGCGTAGACACCGATCTGTTCAAGTTTTTGATCAAGTTCCTCGTCAGACATGGCATCGAGTTCTTGGCCGGTTACGGCAATTTCATTCTCAGTCATCAGACCGATATCGCGGCCGATCGCTTGTGCGGTTGTCTTATGATCACCGGTAATCATGATGGTTCGGATTCCAGCCTTCTGAGATTCTGCGATCGCGCCGTAGACAGCTTCCCGAGGTGGATCAATCATAGCTGTCAAACCTACGAGCACTAGATTTTGTTCATCCTCCAATCCGACTTCAGTAACTGTATTTGGTACGGTTTTGTAGGCATAGGCAAGTACACGGAGTGCTCTGCTGGAGAACTCCTCATTGGCTTCGAAGAAGCGTTCAAGAACTTCTGGTGTCATCGACACTTCTTTTCCACTTAACAGTACATGCGAGCATAGACCAAAGAGCACATCGGGTCCACCTTTAGTAATCATTGCTTTTTGTCCGTTAAAAGTATGCAAGGTCGTCATCAGCTTGCGATCCGAGTCAAAAGGTAGTTCGGCTTCGCGAGGGAAATTATCGCGTATTTCCTTATAATCTTTATTCTTGCTGTTGCTGAAGGCAATAAGTGCTACCTCTGTAGGATCACCCAGCTCTTTACCATCCTCATTAATGTTAGAGTCGTTGCAGAGCACGGCAATATGCAGGAGCCGCCGGGCTTCTTCAGACCATTCTTCAGGCGCTTGATTGAATTGATCACGGTCACCTTCTGGAAGAAAGTAATCTACAACAGTCATTTTATTCTGGGTGAGGGTACCGGTTTTATCTGTACAGATGACACTGGTTGACCCAAGGGCTTCGACAGCGGGTAGCTTACGAATAATCGCATGTTGCTTAGCCATCTTATTAGTACCTACGGATAGGACAATAGTTACTATTGAGGAAAGAGCTTCGGGAATCGCAGCAACCGCCACAGCGACTGCAAACATTAACGCATTCAGGATAGCTTCTGTTGTATCCACAGTCTCATTCGATAACCAAACACGTCCGGCCTGGATGGCAAAGATTACAATGGACAGGAGTATAATTGCTACCCCCAGCTGCTTGCTGAATGTTTCGAGCTTGCGCTGCAGCGGCGTTTGCTTGGCTTCGGCGCTTTCAATGAGTTCAGCAATTTTTCCGATTTCGGTAGTGAGTGCAGTTCCCGTTACTACTAGCGTTCCGCGGCCATATACAACTAGTGAACCGCTGAACGCCATATTACGCCGGTCTCCAAGCGGAGATTCTTTCGCGATGATATTTGTATGCTTTTCCACAGCTTCGGATTCTCCGGTTAGCATACCCTCATTTATTTTTAAGCTTTCCGATTCTATAATCCGGCCATCGGCGGGTACGAAATCGCCGGCTTCCAGCCAGACGATATCACCGCGTACAAGTTCCCTTGCCGGGACGGTTTTTAATTCTCCATCACGCAGCACTTTGGCCTCGGGGGCTGACATCTGCTGCAAGGCATCAAGTGAACTCTCCGCTTTACGGGTCTGGATGACACTTATAACTGCATTGAGAATCAACACGAGGAAAATAATAAGCGACTCCATAACTTGTCCCATAACAATCTGGACAATGGCGGCTATAAGCAGTACGACTACCATAGGGTCTTTGAAGTTTTCAAGAAAAAGCTTCCAAACAGGATCTTTTTTCTTTCCTTTTAATTCGTTAAAACCATAATCTTTTAGACGATTGTCGACTTCTGCCGAAGTAAGCCCGTTAGCTGAACTCTGAACATCCTGTAAACTGTCGGCTACATTGTTGCGGTAATATTCCACTAATGATAGCTCCTCTCTGCTGTGCTGTGTCTTTGTTCTTAAAAATTACGGTTCAAGCCGGGACAAGTTTCAAAATATCGAGCTGCATAAACTGTTTTCACATTATAAATGTGTCTTTTGAGCTTGAAACTGGACTGAGCATTGAGCTTGACGTATAGTATTAATACTGTCGAATCTTGTAATAAATTGAGTTCTGAACTAGATAGAAATTTGGAGGAACCTCGTGAAGTTTACATTCAAGGAAGAAAAAATATATGTAAATCTGGTTCGTTTCGTTGGGTCATTGCTCTTAGCAATTTCCTATTACAAAGATTATAGCGGTCAAGGATTCATTAACCTTCTAGGTGGTCTGATCGTGTTGTTGCTATATATGGTGTTGATTTGGGCAAAAAACGCTTGGTGGACTGAAGTGAAATATTATGCTGTTACTTTTATAATGATTTTGATTATATTAGTGCTTCATTATGTTTTTGGCTCACCGAATACAAGTTTACTATGGCCGCTTTATTTTATTATCCTATTTATGAATCGAGTTTATCCCCGTGTTTCTTTTATTGTTGGAATCACTACACTTACTGCTGTTTTTCTGATTTATTCATTGTCCTTAAGCAGTTTTTTAGGGCTGCTTTGTGTAATCCTCGTAGCGCGAAGTATAAAAATCAGAAGAGATGCTCACTACTTAACAACGCTCCACCTTGAAGAGTTAAATAAAACTCATAAAGAGCTGGAGGCTACGCATAACGAACTTCAAGAAGCTATGGTTCATTCGGTACGTTATGCAGCTTTAGAAGAAAGAACCCGGCTTGCCAGCGAAATTCATGATGGACTGGGTCATCAATTGACTTCACTGATAGTACAATTGCAAGCCCTTCAGATTATGCAAGTAAATGATCCTAAAAGAGCAGCTGAGTCCACCAGCCAGTTAATTACTATTGCTCGTCAAGCTATGGCGGAAGTTCGAGTTGCGGTAAAGGAATGGTCAAATGACGAAATGGGTTTAGGGCTAGTTGCTTTAAAAGGCCTCGTAGCCCAAACTCAAAGCAGATCTTCTATACAGTTCAAACTTAATCAAAAATCGGAAGTCACAGAGTGGCCTATTGAAACAAGTATCGTGTTATATCGAGTTCTGCAGGAGTCATTAACCAATGTGCTTCGTCATTCAAATGCGACTATTGCCAGCATTGATATTGAAGAAGTAAACGATACGATTTACCTTACGGTCACAGACAATGGAGTAACTGCTAAAGAAGAACCTTTAAATTTAGGGTATGGTCTAAATGGCGTAACAAAGCGGTGTAAAGCATCGGGGGGCTACTGTTTTTTTTCGTCTATAGAACCTCATGGCTTTCGCCTGCAGGCAGTCGTTCCCGTTGCATGTAGACCTATTGTGGAAGAGAAGGAGTAGTTCACTTGGATAAAATAATTAGGATTGTACTTGCTGACGATCAGCCTTTCGTCCGGCAAGGATTAAGGTACATTATAGATTCACAACCTGATATGGAATGCGTAGGAGAAGCCTGTGATGGGGAGGAAGCTTACCTTGTTTCACTTGAAACTAAACCCGATATTGTGTTAATGGATATTCAAATGCCTAATTCCTCGGGGCTTGAAGCAACTCGCAAAGTTCTCCGTGTAAGTCCAGAAATTAAGATTGTACTTCTAACCACTTTTGATGTTCAAGCCTATGTTATTGAAGGGATACGTGCAGGCGCAGTAGGGTACTTGTTGAAGGATACGGATATGCAAGAAGTTCTTGCGGGAATACGCTGGGCGAATCAAGGTAATGCAATTTACAGGACACCTACTGCAAGTAAGGCGCTTATAGCAGCCATTCGAGTGATGCTAAACTAAACAAAACAGAGCAAGCATCAGATGATTTTTCTGAATCTCTGACCGAACGTGAACTTGATGTACTCCAACAAATGGCATACGGGCGCAGGAACTCTGAAATTGCGGAAATTCTGAATATTTCACAGGGCACGGTTAAGACTCATATTCATCGTATTCTCCAAAAGCTTGAGGTCGAAGATCGTACACAAGCTGTTGTATTGGCTATACGGACAGGGATGGTAGAGTAACAGAGGGAGAAGTTGTTCTATAAAAAAAATAGCCATGTAGTTAGAAAGACCGGCCACAACCGGTCTTTTTTTGTTTTGTTTGTGGGGTCTGCTCAAACATTGTATATCTCTAGATAGAGGTATCGTTGCTTATAAATCAATCGCTGTGTAGATGTGTTAGTCCCTATGATTTTTTATTATTAGTAAGGCAACACAGTGGAACTGCAACGCTCTATACAAGGAGGAAATATAATGCACATTACAGTCACACAAGTAATTTCAAGCACACCATCATGGGTGTGGATATTATTCATTCTTTTGTTCATAATGGGGATTAAAAATTCTCAGGAACGGCCTGTTATTTTTTCACGGATGTTTATTGCCCCGCTTATTTTTATGGCATGGGGATTACGGACAATAACAACTACTTTTCCTCAATTAGGTCTAACGTTGACGAGTTATATGATCTTTATCATTCCAGGTTTCCTGATTGGCTATCTTTTAAATAAGAGGTACCAATCCTTTGTTAGAAAAGAATCAGTAGTGTTCAAAAAGAAAAGTTATCTTCCATTATTTATTGTCCTACTGAATTTTATTGTTAAATATATTCTGAATGTGATGTCGATTTTTTACCATAGCAGCGTATTTCATATCATTTATTCTTCAGCAAATGGGCTAACTGTTGGATTGTTTTTTGGAGGTATCGTATATACCTTTTATATGCAATGTAAGCTTAAAAACTCTATAAGTGGCAGAAGGGGGATCAATTGATCTCGTTAAAAGAACAAAATAAGACCTGTCTGATGACAGGTCTTATTTGTCTATACTTTCCTATTTGTTAGCGCCCGAATTAGCCGGCTCATGCAATTGCCCTGACTCACGGTGCCTCCGACTCATGAATACCAAAGACAATGCAATTACCGTGAGGATAACCCCAAGGACTTGAAATCCCGCGAAGCTAAACTTACCTCCCATTATGATACCTATTAACAATGAAGAGAGAATGGTTCCCAGGTATCTCGATGTATTAAATAATCCGGAGGCAACACCGATGATTTCTTTTGGAGAACTTTGGAACAAGGCTGCTTGCAGGCCGACATTGTTCAATCCGTTGCTAATACCAAATGCAGCTAAAGCCACACATACACTGATCACCGGTGAAGTCTGATTTAAGGTCACAAGCCACACTGATCCCAATGTCATCAGGACCCCGGACACCAGCAATGCTGGCCGGGGTCCTGATCTATCGATCCAGCGTCCTGCTATTGGAGCAGTAACCAGCGAGCATAATCCCAGCGTTAGCATGAGAATCCCAGTTTGGAATTCACTGACATGACGTACCATTTGCAAGTAGGATGGAATCCCGAAAAAGAGTGAGTAAAAAAGTACATTAACGAGCATGAATTCAACATTAACCCAAGTCATTGCCGGATATTTGGCAAATGTACGTAAAGGAATAAAGGGTGACGCCGCTTTTAGCTCATGCCGGACGAATGCCCCCAGCAGAATGAGTCCTGTTAGCAAGGTAATGACATGTATTAATGAGATATGTCCGGATGATTTTGCTGAAAGCAATCCAAGGAGCACGCCAACCAGCCCCACAGTGAAGAGCAGGATTCCTGACGCATCAATCAAATCAAACCATTTGCGCAGGGACATTCCCCGGGTAATGGTTGTTGACGGTTCGTCCTTGGGGATATGCCTCCAAGATAATAGAAAGCTCGCCACCACGAATGGAATATTGACGAAAAAGATAGCTGGCCAGTCCCACCAGTGAATAATAACCCCGCCAATAAAGGGTCCAATTGCTGCCGCGCCGGATAGGAAGATGGATAAAACAGACAGTGCGGTCGCTTGTTTCTCCGTAATATGAATCCGCACAATGGCCATTCCAACGGCAACCATCATGCTAGTTCCAATGGCTTGCACAATACGGAACACGATGAGACAGCCAAAGTTTGGGGAGAGAGGAGCTAATAAACCTGCAATGAAGGATACGACAAGCCCGGTAAGAAATATTTTCCTCCGGCCGAATAAATCGCTGGCCTTTCCCATGACAGGTTGAGCGATGCTGCTTGCAATGTAAAAAGAAAAAATAATCCAGGAAACACCTGTATAGTCAAGCTGGAATACATTTTGCAGCCTTGGAATAGCCACAGACACCATCGAAGAATTTAAAGGGTTCAATAAAATCCCCAGACCTACTGAAATCATTAACCACCTGTTGCGAACACTCATTTTAAATCCCCCTAAAGCTTATTAATGTCATCGTACTTGAAATCGATTATTCATTCCAACGCATTTTATGTTATGATCTCATTGACTTGAGGGAATGAATGGAGGTGCGAAATGGAACTTCTGCAACTGCAATATTTTCTCGCGGTAGCTCGGTTGGAACATATGACTGAAGCTGCACGAAATCTACACGTTACTCAATCTTCACTAAGCAAAACGATTCAGCGTTTGGAGGAGGATCTGGGGGTACCTTTATTCGATCGGGTAGGAAGAAAGCTGCGACTGAATGAGTCCGGAAGCCGGTTTCTTCGCCGAGCTGAAAGGGCATTATTTGAATTGGAGCAGGGAAAACAGGAGCTTAGCGATTTATCCAGTCCTGAACAGGGCACACTCGAATTAGCGGTGACGACCGCAAGCACATTACCCAATATCCTGCGAGAGTTTCGGAAAAAGCGGCCTGATATTCAATACCATGTGCAAATGTTGACCACGCAGGAAATGGTTACACTTCTTAATAGAGGAGAGGTTGATTATTGCTTATCCTCACCTCCAATAAAAGGGGATGACATCGAATGTCAAATTGTCTTTATCGATCCGATCCTTGTGGCTGTTCCAAAGGGGCATCGGCTGGCTAATCGAAGCAGCGTATCTTTGACAGAGCTAAGGGATGAATGGTTTGTTGGTGTAAAGAGTGGTTATGGTACTCGCGATTTAATAGACTCTGTATGCAAATCGGTTGGATTTGTGCCTAAATATGTGTATGAGGGGGATGAACCTGCAAGGCTTAGCACTCTTGTGGAAGCTGAAATTGGCTTAGCTTTCATACCAAGCACGGCAAGGAATTCACGGGAAGATATCCAATACCTCCAAGTAGAGAATCACGAATTGGAAAGGGAGATAGCTCTATTGTGGCACAGGAGCCGGTACATTTCTCAGGCTGCTTTGGAATTTCGGGAGGTAGTTGTAGAATATTTTGGAGCGTTATCCAAACAGACAATTTAATTACACCGCAGAACAAATAACAAACCAAGTCCCCGTTACCTTCCGTTACGTTCAACGGTCCGTAAGTGGGGTTTTCTTTTGGGTTAAATACGTAGAATCTTTAATCATACATACGTTTTCCTATAATTATGGGGGGTAACACCTTTAATATTAGCGTAGTAGTGCGTAGCAGCGAGGCTGTAAAATAGTGTGAGTACACATGAAAGCGTTTACATAAAAGGAGGGGGTCTGTAAGTAAAAAGATTCATTTGTGATGATGTTCTACTGCTCTTCGGAATGATTGTGCCACTGTTGAAATTGAGGATTTAGCAGGTAAAGAAATTAGCGTGGGAATATAGGGCTGGTGCTAATAAGGTAGGTCATTAACTGATTTTTATGAAAATCACTAGAGGAGGAATGCATTAAATGAGTAGAATGCTTAAACAAGTAATCTCGATTTTACTCGCAGCTGCCTTGCTTATTCCGACAAGCTGGATCGCTCCGGTTACTGAAGCTGCGGCGCAGGATACGACAGTATCATCAGATACGGTAACGGTATATCACGAAACTTTTGCGAGTGGCAAGGGTATTGCAGCTCAAGCAGGCAGTGCTAGCCTTACACCTGTGACCGATAAAGTTTTTACTGGCAATGCTGACGGGGCAGCTTTATATGTAAGCAACCGAGCGAATAACTGGGACGCGGCTGATTTTAAATTCAGCGATATGGGCCTAGAAAACGGCAAAACCTACACGGTAACTGCATCCGTGTATGTAGACGCTGATGTGATTGTACCTAGCGGTGCCCAAGCTTATCTTCAAGCGATAGGCAGCTACGCTCTTTTGGCAAATGTGAATTATGAAGCAGGCCAAGCGGTCACCTTGACGAAAGAATTTACCATGGATACGGACAAAGATACAACGCTGCGTGTTCAATCCAACGATGACGGGAAAACGGTTCCGTTCTACATTGGGGAGCTCCTCATTACAGCAAAAAAAGCAGTGACGGAAACGGATAAAGAAATCTATCACGAAACTTTTGCGAGTGGCAAAGGTTTAGCCTCACAATCAGGTAGCGCTAACCTAACCCCTGTCACCGATAAAGTTTTTACTGGCAATGCTGACGGGGCAGCTTTATATGTAAGCAACCGAGCGAATAACTGGGACGCGGTTGATTTTAAATTCAGGGATATGGGCCTAGAAAACGGCAAAACCTACACGGTAACTGCATCCGTGTATGTAGACGCTGATGTGACTGTACCTAGTGGTGCCCAAGCTTATCTTCAAGCGATAGGCAGCTACGCTCTTTTGGCAAATGTGAGTTATGAAGCAGGCAAAGCAATCACCTTGACGAAAGAATTTACCGTGGATACGGACAAAGATACAACACTGCGTGTTCAATCCAACGATGACGGGAAAACGGTTCCGTTCTACATTGGGGATGTATTGGTCACAGAAAAGGTGGCTACAGTAGAGCCAACTCCAACACCAGAAACACCTAGAGACCCAGCTTTACCTTTTACCACTGTTACTTTTGAGGATCAAACGGCAGGTGGTTTTGAAGGCAGAGCAGGTACTGAAACGCTTACGGTTACTAATGAAGCGAATCATACAGATGGTGGTTTATACGCTTTGAAGGTTGAGGGCAGAACCAGTACATGGCATGGGCCGACATTACGTGTGGAGAAGTATGTGGACAAAGGCTACGAATATAAAATTTCGTTATGGGTCAAGCTGATCCAGCCTGCAAGCTCGCAGCTTCAGCTGTCCACGCAGGTTGGCGATGGAAGCAGCGCCAATTATGTGCAGCTCGCACCTAAAACCATCAGCGCAAGCGATGGCTGGATTCAGTTCGAGGGAACTTACCGTTATAACAATGTAAGCAGTGAGTATTTGACCATTTATGTGGAAAGCTCCAGTAATAGCGCAGCCTCATTTTATATCGATGATATTAATTTTGAAAAAGTAGGCTCTGGCCCGGTTGATATCGAAAAAGATCTTGTGCCGATTAAGGATGCTTACCAGAGTGATTTTCTGATCGGAAATGCGATAACCGCTGAGGATCTGGAAGGTGTCAGACTTGAGCTTCTGAAAATGCATCACAATGTTGCTACGGCAGGTAATGCCATGAAGCCGGACGCGTTGCAGCCTACGAAGGGCAACTTCACGTTTACCGCGGCAGATACAATTGTAGATAAAGTACTGGCTGAGGGCATGCAGATGCATGGACATGTGTTGGTATGGCATCAACAATCGCCTGCATGGCTGAATACAACAACAGACGCAGCTAACAACACGATCCCCTTGGGACGGGATGAAGCTCTTATGAATTTGCAGACCCATATCCAAACCGTTATGGAGCATTTTGGTGACAAGGTGATCTCCTGGGATGTTGTAAATGAGGCGATGAGCGATAACCCATCCAACCCAACAGATTGGAAAACTGCGCTGCGTTCCGCCCCATGGAAAAGTGCTATTGGAGCAGATTACGTAGAGCAAGCCTTCCTGGCGGCAAGAGAAGTGCTGGACACGCATCCAGATTGGGATATTAAGCTCTATTACAACGATTATAACGAAGACAATCAGAATAAAGCGCAGGCCATCTACAGTATGGTCAAAGAAATCAATGATAGGTACGCGCTGACTCACCCTGGCAAATTGCTTATCGACGGGGTTGGCATGCAGGGGCACTACAGCATCAATACGAACCCAGAGAATGTGAAGCTATCCTTGGAAAAGTTCATTTCCTTGGGTGTCGAAGTAAGCATAACTGAGCTGGACATTCAGGCCGGAAGCAACTATCAGCTTTCTGAAAAGCTTGCTAATGCGCAGGGTTATCTGTATGCACAGTTGTTAAATATCTTCAGGGATCACGCTGATTCTATCAAACGTGTTACCTTCTGGGGAATGGATGATAACACAAGCTGGAGAGCTTCATCCAATCCGTTGTTATTCGATAAAAATCTGCAAGCTAAGCCGGCTTACTATGGCGTTATCGATCCTGATACCTTCATTGAAGAGCATGAACCTGAATCAGTAGAAGCCAATCAATCTACTGCCAAATTCGCTGCACCTGTTATAGACGGAACAGTTGACGAGATCTGGAGCCAAACCGCTGAGATTCCGGTCAATCGGTATCAAACCGCTTGGCAAGGAGCGAGTGGAGTAGCAAAAGCACTCTGGGATGATCAATATTTATATGTCCTAGTCCAGGTGAGTGATACGCAGCTTGATAAGAGCAGCGTGAATGCACATGAACAGGATTCGGTCGAAATCTTCGTGGACCAAAATAATGGGAAAACGACGTTTTATCAAGATGATGATGGCCAGTACAGAGTCAATTTTGACAACGAGACTTCATTTAATCCTTCAAGTATCGCAGCCGGCTTCGAATCGGCAACCCAGATTTCCGGAACAAACTATACGGTTGAAGTGAAGATTCCACTTCAAGGGATCACTCCGGACAACGATAAAAAGCTTGGTTTCGATGTACAGATCAACGATGCTAAAGAGGGCTCACGTCAAAGTGTCGCGGCTTGGAACGATACGAGTGGAACTGGGTATATGGACACATCCGTTTATGGTGTGCTTACTTTAAAGGGGAAATCTGCCGGTCCGGAACCAACCCCAACGCCGACAACAGCACCGACACCGACACCAACGAGCCCAACCGATCCAACAGACCCAACTGACCCAACAGATCCAACGGATCCAACAAACCCAACGGAACCATCGGCAACCCCGACACCTGTTCAAACAGCGACGCCAGCGCCAACAAATGCACCAACGGGTAGCAGCACCGGTAATGTTGTATCAACTCCACAACCTGGAGCCATTACAAACAAAGATGGTATTGTTACGATTAAACTGGAGGTAAAGTCCGATAATGGGTATGTCATAGGTACGATCTCCAGCGACAACATGAAAAAAGCGCTTGAACTGGCTAGTGTAGCGGCAAACGGCAAGAAACAAATTATCATTGAAGTGCCAAAGCAAACGGACACGAAAGGGTATGATATACAATTACCGACCCAAAGTCTAATGGGGAAAGAAAACTATGAACTATTGCTTAAGACGGAAAAAACCACAATTCAAATTCCAAGCAATATGTTGTCCAATGTAACAGACAGTGCTGAACAAGTATCCATACGAATAAATAAAGTCACCACGGACAGCTTGGAAGCAGCTACCCGCAATATGATTGGCAACCATCCAATTATCGGTCTAAGCTTAGTAGCAGGTGACAAAGTTATTCCTTGGAATAACCCTAACGCACCTGTAACGATAGCCATTCCTTACGTGCCGACAGCGGAGGAGCTTAACCATCCAGAGCTTATCGTCGTTTGGTACATCGATGGCAAAGGCAACGTAATGCCGGTTCCGAACGGTCGATATGATGCTGCAACCCAAACGGTTGTCTTTCAAACAACCCACTTCAGCACTTATGCAGTAACCTTCGTAAAGAAAGACTTCGGAGATCTGCAGAATCTGTCATGGGCTAAACAAGCTATAGGCGTTATGGCGGCTCGCGATATCATCAAAGGAACGTCGGTGAACAGCTTTTCACCTGCAGATTCAATCAAACGAGCGGATTTCATTGCTCTCCTCGTAAGAGCGCTTGAACTGAAGGGAACGGGCAAAAGTGCAATAATGTTCAACGATGTCCAAAAGACGGACTATTATTATGATGAACTGGTCATCGCGAAGGAACTGGGAATTGCTACAGGTTTTAAAGATGATACGTTCAGACCCAATAGCAATATCTCCAGACAAGATATGATGGTGCTGACAGCACGCGCGCTGGCGGCAGCCGGCAAGCAAGTTAAGGCGAGCGGTACTGTAGCTGCTTATCTAGATGAAGCAAGTATATCCAGCTACGCAAAAGACAGCGCATCATTGTTGATCAAATCCGGAGTCGTAAACGGAAAGAATAATAGAATTGCGCCGAACGATACGCTTACCCGTGCTGAAGCGGCAGTCATCCTGTACCGTATCTGGAAGCTGTAGTCCCGGCAGCAGAGAAAAAAACTCTGAATTAGCTCATGTTCATTTTTAATCTGAAGAGCGGAAATACGTGTATAACCATCCCTTGCGTTCTTCTGTTTTAAGCATCGCTGCTCACCTCCCTGCGGAGAGGAGCAGCGATTTTTTTGTGTATGTTCCGTTAAATCGGAGCTAAAACGGAAAAAAATGTCACGAAACAGACCGCTCAAGTGTTATAACTGTACTGATAGTAGAAAGGAGACAGTCGTGGACTCTATTGAAGAAAAGATAAAGCGGGTACAAGCGGGGGAAGTCTACCTTTTTTCAGATATTATCAGACTCTACCAACAACGGATATACCTCTACTGCTTTCGCTTGTTGAACAATAAGGAAGAAGCCGAGGATGCGGTTCAGGACATATTTATTAAGGCTTATCAGAACATCGGCCATTTTGAGTCTCAGGTGAGTTTTAACTCATGGCTCTACAGGGTTTCCTATAATCATTGCCTGAATCAACTGCGCCGGAAGAAATTTCAAAATCAGCTGCGAAAGTTACTCAGACAGGATGTAACCACTAAAAGCGCTGAACAAATGGTAGAAAATCAGTTGTTCAGTGAATCCGTGGCCTCTGCCCTGGAAAAGCTTAGCGTGGAGGAACGCAATCTGTTGATTTTGCGCATTTTTGAAGATAAATCATTTGCAGAAATTAGTGAAATTCTGGGTAAAAGTACGGTCACAGTTAGGAAACGGTACGAGCGGACAAGGTGCAAGCTCAGAGAAGTCATTGAAAGAAAGGAGAAACAACTATGCGCAAGGACGAATTGACTTCCGAAGAGTTGTTTCTGAAGGAGGGGGGTAATTCTGCCAAACTTCCGCTGGTTGATGTTCATGATTCTGTAATGCAAGCCATCGGGCTAGGTAATGGTCGCCTTGCTGTTAAGCCTGTACCTCACCAGCAGGAGGGGGACATCCCAGATATTATGCATAGAGTGGAGCCAGAAACCTATGCCAAACGATACCGTAAGCGCATGTGGAGCAGGCCTGTAAGGAGATGGGCAGCGGTGCTGATCCTGGTTGTCTTGGTAGGAGGCAGCTATTCCTTGTTTAAGGAGAGTCCCTGGCAAGCTGCCAAATTTCAATATGAGGTGCTGCCATACGAGCCGCTTCTTGCAACGAAGGAAGGGGGGACGATTGAAGTATCTAAGAATCCGTTAGTTCCTTCAAAGGTAAAAATTCCTCAGAGAGTGGCGACCAAAGAAGAAGAGCTGCTGAGTGAAAAAAATTTAGAGGCATATAGAGTTGTAGAGAAATTATTACTACCGGGAGAGGGCGCTTCTTACGTGTTAAAAAAGGAAGGTGCTGGAGATGAACGTCCTCAGCTTGGTAGAGTTATTCCTGCGATGCTATTTAATGATTATTCCAGTTATTTAGCCAAAGCAGAAGAGTATAAGGTGCCATATTTGCCACGTCCGGAGTATCTGCCAGAAGGGTATGTTTTTGATCAAGCATGGATACAACCTGATTTTGAGGTCAACGAGAAGGAACTGCTTGCCCTTACTGATGGTATAAAGCTGGAAGGCGGTTACCGGGTTATGTGGAAAAAAGAAGCTACGGCCAGTATTAATTATGACTATTCGTCGATGAGATACAAAAAAGGGGAGAGTATGGTAAGAATTAATGCCAAACACATCAAGGCAAAGTCCGGAACGGTGGAAAGCTTACTAAGGACGAACACCACAATCGTACAGAATATTCTTGTTAACGGAACCCAACTGATCTATACGGAAACTACAAACAATGAAATAAAGTTGGGGTATAGATACAGACTTGTCTGGACGGATCCAGAACAAAATGTAGTATACGATATGACTGCTGCACCGGAGTCTTCTTCTTTAACCAAAGAGGAGGTTATCCGAATTGCTGCCGACATGATGAAATAAGTATAGAAATTTGATGTCACAAATCCGGTAACGTAAGTGTTATGTAAGAGTACTACATATACAGGAAGGTGAGGTATTTTAATGAATAATAGAAAAACACTCATTGCCATGACCAGTATGACCCTAATGTTCGGTTTAGGTTATGGCTTCAAAGGAGAAGCTTACGCCGAGAAGTCTGTTGCTCAGTCTGTGGAAGAAACCGCCATTAAGGCGGAAGTCAAATATATAGCTCAGGGCATCGATGAAGCTGCCAAAGCGAAAACAGATCAGGAACAAAAAAAATTCAAAAATCTCAAAGATCTGCAGCAGAAAGCATTAAGTGAAGAGCTTAAACCTGGAGAAATCAGATATGTGTATATTAATGACAAGGAATATCAAGCCTATGCTAAGGGATCACCCACTGCGGGTGCATATTATTCCCTTTCGTTTAATACGTATAATGAATATGTGGAAAAGTATGCTGCCGGCAATACCTCCATGCCACTGCAATTGCAAGAGCCTCCGGAAGGCTACAATTTTTTCAGGGCAATTGTTTCTCCATATATGACGAAAAAAGAACAGGATAAGATATACTATCAAGTGATCGCCGAGGGTAAGGCGTCCGATAAGAAAATATATGTAAAGAAATTGCAGGAGAAGCGTACAGCTATCAACATCATCTATAATATGACCACAGAGAAAAATGGTAAAAGAGGAGTTCTTGCCATCGCTGCCGAACCTGCAGGACCTAAGGATACGACTGTTGAATCCGAACCAGCAAATGCACAGTCGCAGAAGCTAAAAGTGAGTGGCCAAGAGGTGGTATACACACCTATTGATAAGATGGAGTACAAGTCAGTTGCATGGATGAATCCAAAGACCCGTGTCAATTATATTATTCGGGAAACCGGTGGACACCTGACCAAGGAGGATTTGATTGCTTTGGCAGGACAGATCATTGAAGCTTCGGCGTAGAATGATTCTAAGACACTTACTAATTAATTTGATTAAGGCAGCCCCCAGGGCTGCTTTTTGGTTTGAGTATAAAGATCTATAGTATTCACGCTATTTAGGAGATTAAAAGCGAAATGTGGCGTTGGCAATGGAAATGTGTCTTTTTTAAGTATTCACAAATAAAGAACGAATATCCTATCATTCCAATATTTACAATATTCGATATAAAGTTATATAATTTTCGAGATTCATATACATAAGCATGAAAGAAGAGTGTAAGATGCTAAAGGTAACAAGTAAAAAAGTCATGTCATTTATTACAGTTAGCTCAATGCTGTTGGCTGTGGGTGCAGTCGCTTACGCAGACACGACATTGAAGAAGATTTCTGCATATCAGAATGCGGCCATCAGCATTGAAGTGGATAATCAGAAAGTGAACCTGTCAAGTAGTGAAGGAACAATGTACCCAATTATCTATGAGGGACATAGCTATGTATCCGCCAAGGCTGTATCTGAAGCACTGGGGGCAACCGTGAAATGGGATAACAGTCGTCAAGCTGTTGTGATCACATCGGCGAACGGCGGAACATCTACATCCGTTGTCCCGGATAAGGACAATACCGTTGCACAAGCTACTGCGAAGCCAGCAACCGTATCTACTCCGCCTGCAACCGAGTCCACACCGCAGGCAACACCAAAGCCTGCTGCCTCATCTTCCGCTACGACTTCCAGTAACAGCGGCGCTTCGTTTGCAGATGCAGTGAAGTTAGGTACTTCTTTTACTTATACGGACCTTGATAACAATTATAGCCCTAAAGGTGATTCAACATCTGTTCAATATACTTTCACTATCAATAAGGTTACGTCGACTACTCTCGGACAATTACATGCTCTTGGGTTTGAGGAACATGTCACTGATCCCGATGTAGCTGTAGATTATGTCCTGCTTGATGTAACGCTTAAGGTGAAGAACGCCACTCTTGTAAAAGGTAGTCAGGACCAAGGGCGGAAGTTCCTTTCAAGTTTTACACCTACCATTTGGGGGGTAGAAACATCCAGTGGACAATACTATATTGGTGGCTCTAGTGATTATTTTGAGGGATCTCTCGGAGAAAATATCGAAAAGTTGTTAGCTGATTTTCCTGAAGTCACCCCAAGTAAACCAGGTTCTTTTGAAGCTTCGGGTAAAGTTATTCTGCCAATAATCAAAGGCAAGGAGAACAACCTTGTTCTTTATAGAAACGATAGCAAGCTTGAGTCCGACAAAAGGTCCATCTATTTTAAACTGAAATAGTTATGCAAGTTAGCAGATGGTTTGGTCGCTAATTGTTGTAATAAAGATCAAACTAAAAAGAGATCAACGATGTCATTCATCGTTGATCTCTTTTTTATGATTCTTAAACAGTGCTGATAACTTCTATATATCAAGCTTCTTTGGCAATGACTTTTTTTAGCTTCACTTTGGGTTCTTGCTCAGGATCAGGCGCTTGCCCAACACGTTTAATAAAGAAAGATAGCAGCAGACCGAGGATGCCAATTCCCACAATCACTAGATAGGAATCATTGATCCCTTGAATGGATGCTTCCATAATCATATGTTCCTGTGTTCCGTTCTGTGTGCTGCCAGAGGCCAGCATATCCTTCATATGCGTTGTAGTACGGCTCGTCATTACGGTGACGAGCAGGGAAGTCCCGACGGCGCCAGCTACTTGTCGAATGGTATTTGAAATCGCTGTACCATGCGCACTAAGCTTGGCGGGTAGTTGATTTAGACCCAAGGTTTGTATAGGCATGAGAAGGAGAGCCATCCCGATCCGGCGGCCTGTTGACATGTATACCAGATACATGTAGCTGGTTGAGTCGGTTAAGTTCACAAAGCTTAGAGTCGTTGCAATTGTAATTAACAATCCGATGATGGCGAGCCATTTCGCTCCGAACCGGTCGAACAGCTTTCCGGTTACCGGCATCAACAATCCCATTACGAGTGCACCGGGAAGCAGCAGCAAACCGGACTCCATCGCTGTAAAACCGCGGGCATTCTGCAGGTACAGAGGCAGCAGCATCATATCCGCATACATCACGATTGTAACTGCGATACTGATGACAGTCGTTAAGGAAAACATATTGTATTTAAAGGCCCGGAGATCAAGCAGTGGATTTTGGGAAGCCAGCTGTCTCCAAGTAAATAAGCCAAGGGAAAGCACACCTGCTGCTAAAGACAATAACACTTCTGCGCTCGACCAGCCTGCACTGGCAGCGCGGCTGAAGCCATACAGCAAGGTTCCAAAACCAATGGTAGAAAGAGTTACGCTAACAATGTCCAACTTGGGAAAGATGCGTTCTGATACATTTTTTAAATAAATAAATCCGCATATGATTACAATGACGGTCAAAGGAATCATGCCATAAAACATAGTCTCCCAAGAATAATGTTCCAAAATATATCCAGCCAGAGTAGGTCCAATCGCAGGTGCGAAAATAATGGCTAGCCCTACCATCCCCATGGCAGCCCCTCTCTTTTCAGGAGGGAACAGGGTCAAGATGACATTCGTGAGCAGTGGCATGATAATCCCGGCACCAGCTGCCTGAATCATACGCCCGGTCAACAGAACAGGGAAGTTTGTCGCGAGGGCCGATACGATCGTTCCAGCCAAAAATATAAACATAGAAGCTTGAAAAAGCTCTCGCGTCGTAAATCGTTGCATTAGATAAGCTGTAATTGGAATAAGAACACCATTAACCAGCATATACCCCGTTGTCAGCCACTGCGCTGTAGCCGCCGAGATATTAAAATCATGCATTAACTCCGGAACGGCAACGCTCATTACCGTTTGATTCAGTGTCGCAAGAAAGGCGCCCAAAATCATAATGAATAAGATGGGGCCCTTTTTCACGGAACTGCTTGTTACTTCTGTCTTTGTACTCACTCCACTCCATCCTTTCAACTCGTCGATCATGGACTAAATTTACAGTGTGTTGTATAGTTTACAATGCATGAATTAGATTATAAATGAAATTTTCATGTAATCAAGCAACAATTTGCGAAAAAATGTAAAGTAGTTTACATTCGTTCTGAAAATGTAGTTTTTTCTTTTTAAAAAACAACAATTATCTAAAATATGTAGCTTACAATATGAAAGTAAAAGATTGGAGAGTACAAGATGAATAACACAACGCAACGTACAGATCCCCGGGTACTTCGAACACGTCAATTGCTTAGAGATGCTGTGATTGAATTGCTTGAGGAAATGGATATTGAGAAAATATCAGTAAATCGTATTGCAGAGCGGGCTAAAATCAATCGGGTTACTTTTTATCTGCACTATCGGGATCTCCCGGATATGCTGGAAAAGATGGCGGATGAGATGGTGGAGGACATTCTACAAGTGGTGAACAACGATGACAACCATCACCAGTCGGTTGATGAAGAGAATTTGAGGATATTAGAAAGTCTGCTTAAGCATATTGGGGAAAATGCAAAATTCTACAAGGTCATACTCACATCCAAACGAAGCCCGATTTTTACAGATCGCCTGTTTAATTTGATGGCGGAAATCATTTCTGCGCACCAGGAGAAAAAGGAGGGGACTGCTGATCATTCAAAGACGCCGATACAAAAGGACATTGCCGTTTGGTACGGTTCAGCAGCTCTAATCGGCACGGTTATTTCTTGGCTCCGAGATGACATGCCCTATACGCCTGTGTATCTTGCCAGACAAATTAGTATGCTGCGTGCGAACTAGCAACGGGTTCCGACTAATGAACGGAGAGGAATTAAATGAACACGAACAAACAGCCACGCATCGTTGCGCGGCTGTTTGTCGTATTTAGAGCAGGTAAATCACTGCACACTGAGATTATCCCAGTTGACTTGGAATTCCTTCAACATCCCTTCTTTGGTCAGCTTGCCGCCGAGATACCCTTGTATGCTGCTGGATAATTCCTGTGGCATCCCGTTCGGCAGACGGGTCCAGTTCCAGGTCAGCGCTTGATCTTTATCGGTATAGGCCAGCACCTCAGCACCTAGTGCTCCAAGATCTTCTTCGGTTCCCTTAATGTTGTCGAGCGCAGGGATGAATTGGAATTCCTTGGTGATATATTTTTTTCCGGTCTCGGAGGTGACGAGCCAATTCAGGAAGACCTTGGCCTCCTCCTTAACGGGAGAGTTTTTATTGATAACCCAATTGCTGGGTACGCCTACATAAAGCTTGTCGTTGTCTTCGGGAGTGTCGTCAATGGGCATGGGCAGGAGGCCCAGATTAAGATTGGGATCGATGCCGTCGATCTGTCCTTGTGTCCAGTTACCCTGCTGCATCATCGCAGCTTCGCCGCTCGCTAGCATAGTGACTTGAGTATTATAGTCGGTCGAGAGCGGGTTCTTATTGCCGTACTCTACAGTAAGGTCAAGTAGATCGATCCACTTGGAGAAAATAGGGTCTCCGGCGAAGGTTTTGGAACCGTCTGTAAGTCCGGCGATGAATGCCTCCGGATCAGGCTGCTGGGCGAAAGGTACGTTTACATTATGATTGCCAAGCACGAACCATTCTTGGTAACCATTCGCAAAAGGTGTGATGCCTGCCGCTTTTAACTTCTCGGAGGCTTCGCGCAGAGCGGTTAGCGTCAATGGCTTCTCGGTGATTCCGGCTTTCTTAAATAGATCCTTATTATAGATGAAGCCGTATCCTTCCAGATTCATCGGCATCCCATAGAGTTTGCCATCGATGGTCATTTGTTCTGCTGCGAGTGGCTTTACATCCTTGGCCCAAGCTTCGCCGCTCAGGTCCTCCAGATATTCCAGCCACATATCACGTTCATTGTTGCCGCCGATGGTGAAGATATCCGGCTCATCTCCGGAAGAGAATTTGGCACGCAGCGAGGCGCCATAATCGGTCCCGCCTCCCACGCTTTGCACCTCAAGCTTAATATCGGGATGTTCTTTCTCGAATTCGGTCTTGAGCGAAGCCAGCGCTTCGGATATTTCAACCTTGAATTGGTAGATATGCACGGTTTTTACTCCATCTGCATTGTCGCTGCTGCGTCCGCAACCGGCTGTCAGAGCAGCCAGCAGCAGGGAGCATGCGAGGAGAATTCCACATTTTGTTCTCATATTCATTCATCCTCTCTGGCTGAAAGCAACATGTATCGTCAGCCCTTTACGGAGCCTTGGGCAATGCCTTCAATAATATATTTTTGCATTACTAGGAAAAAGATGACCACCGGCGTAATCCCGAGCACAAGTCCTGGAAGCGCCAAATCCCACTGCTTCGTATATTGTCCGAAAAAGCTATAAGTGGCGATGGGAATGGTGCGGAGCACCGGATCCTGCAGAATAAGCGATGGCATCAAGTAATCGTTCCAGATCCACAGGGTGTTCAGTATGATGACGGTGACGATAATCGGTTGCATAAGCGGAAGAACAATCCGGAAAAAGGTACCATAAGGACTGCTTCCATCTACTCTTGAAGCTTCCTCTATATCGAGAGGTACCGATTTGACGAAGCCGTGGAATAGAAAAACAGTCATCGGGGCGCCAAACCCAAGATACGCTAAAATCAAACCGGCGGTTGAATCCATAACGCCCAAGCCGCTGACGACCTGCACCAGCGGGATCATAATAGATTGAAATGGGATAACCATGGCGGCTACTAATGCAATATAGAGCACACGGTTATACAAGCTGTTGTTGCGGACCATTTTGTAAGCGCACATGGAGCAAAGGAATGCTAGCAGAATATTACTAATCACCGTGATGATAAAAGAGTTCAGGAAAGCGCGAGGGAAATTGGTAGCTTTCCAAGCTTCCGCGTAGTTGCTCCACTGGAGTGCTGAAGGCAGCGCAGCAGAGTCTGATAGTATTTCACTATAGCTTTTCACTGAGTTAGCCAGCAAAAAGTAAAATGGCACTAAAAATAGAAGTCCCAGCAGGATTACAATCACTTCGATGAGAAGCAGGGGAACATTAAATTTCTTGGCGGTAGTCTCCATTACAGCTCCACCTCTCTTTTCTTGGTTGCTCTAACCTGTAATAGGGAAATCAAAGCCACGATGACGAAGAAAACCATCGCTTTGGCCGAGCCCATTCCGAACCGACTGATGGTATAGGCTTCATTGTAAATATTCAAGGCTACAGATTCGGTAGCTTTAAAGGGTCCACCCTTGGTCAGCGACAGGTTGAGGTCAAACAGCTTAAATGACCAAGAGATAGATAGAAATAGACAAACAGTTACAGCGGGCATGACCAGTGGAAGAGTGACATGGCGCAAGGCCTGAAAACGTCCGGCTCCATCCACTTTGGACGCTTCAATTAGGCTTTGGGGAACATTGTTGATAGCAGAGATGTAGATCACCATCAGATATCCCGCATTTTGCCAGACAAATACGATAACAATCGCCCAGAATGCTGTCCCTCCGGTGCCTAACCATGGAAGATTAAAGAAGGACCAGCCGGTGGCCTGCCCAATAGAGGAGAATCCTCTGACAAAAATAAACTGCCAAATAAACCCGAGCAAAAGTCCGCCAATGACATGCGGTACAAAAAATACCGTTCTCAGGACATTACGTGTGAACAGTTTACGCGTCAGCACATAAGCGAGTGCGAAGCCAAGTAGATTGGTCAGCACTAGACCGAAGAAAGTGAACTTCGCCGTGAACCAGAATGAATTAAGAAAGGAAGGATCCTTGGTGAAAATATGTAGATAGTTCCGCAGTCCGGTCCACTCGACATGCCGCGAGATTCCGTTCCAGCTGGTAAATGAATAATAGAGTCCCAAAAAGAAAGGAATCAGCACAATAATAAAGAAAAACAAGGAAGTTGGCCCGACAAAAATAAACTGCTGCATCAGGCGTGATCTTTTTCTATGGTCCATCGTTCCTCACCCCTTTTGTTAATTTAAACTTTTCATTCTATAACCGAATTGGTCATTAACCGAAACAAAAAGTAACATCACGCACCAAATATTCTTAACCAGTTGCGGCATCTGGAGAGGTATAAATGCCTATGATAGCGCCGAAGTCGGCTGGACTTTCTCTGGATAATTTTCACTGGCTCGGAGCGATTTATTTTCAGGCTTGACAGCCTTTTCAAAGAATCGGTATGGTGGACTTGTCAGACAAATGGGAGGTAGAGTACATGTCAGGATGGCTGGGGAATCATTTTGTTACGCAGATTGGAATTTTGGTGAATGATGTTGAAAAGGTAAGCACGGCTTATGCGGAATTTTTTGGAATGGAGAAGCCGGAAATTATCGTTACAGATACAGAAGATAAGGCGCAGACTCGGTATAATGGCGAGGCGACGGTGGCGCGGGCTAAGCTGGCTTTTTTTGATATGGGCTCCCTGCAGCTTGAGCTGATTGAGCCAGATCAGCAGCCCAGTACGTGGCGTGATTATTTGAATGAGCATGGTGAGGGACCTCATCATATTGCTTTTGTGGTTGAAGGAATGAAGGAGAAGATTACGCTGCTCGAAGGCAAAGGGTTCCCACTCCAGCAAAAGGGTGAGTATACCGGGGGGCGTTATGCTTATCTGGACACGTTCAAGGAGTTAAAGATGATTGTGGAACTGCTGGAGAACGATAAGGATAAAGGAGAGGATTTATAGTGAATATACTAATTACTGGTGCCGGACGTGGATTGGGTTATGAGCTGGCGGCTGAGGCATTGAAGCGGGGGCATGGAGTCATTGCCGGGGTTCGCCGTCCTGATCAGGAACAAACAGCACTATCCCAGCTTGCTGCGACCTATGGCGAGAAGCTGACTGTGGCCGCGCTGGACGTGACGGATGAAGAAGGAATCGCGGCGCTTGCTGCGAATCTGCAAGGACAAGGCCGGACACTTGGTGCCATTATTAATAATGCGGCGGTGCTGACCGCCAGGGACACACAGATTGAAGAGCTGGATTTCCAAGATATGCTTACCACGATGGATATTAATCTTTACGGACCGATGCGGGTGGTTAAGCATTTCTTGCCGCTGCTCACTGAACCCAAACTTTCGATTATCAATATATCGTCGGAAGCAGGCAGCATTACTAATGCTTATTCGGGAGACTATCCATATTCCATCTCCAAAACGGCACTTAATATGTTCTCACAGCAGCTGCATGTGTATTTAAAAGAACGCGGGGTACAAGTACTCGGCGTACATCCTGGCTGGATGCATACGGAGATGGGCGGGGCAGAGGCGCCAACGAATCCGACCCAAAGTGCTGAGGGCATCATGGACTTGATCGAGAAGCGGACAACACCGGAAGGTCATTTCATGTTTGTAGATTATACGGGTAAGGACATGAAGATTTAAGTAAGAGTGTTCTAACTAAAAGAGGTAACTCAATAGCCATTCGTGGCTTCTGAGTTACCTCTTTTTGATTTTTCTATATGCTTATTTATTTCTTAATCAATAAATAAGTCTATGAATGGTATTATATTATTCATTTCTATGGGACTAATTATAATCTCCAGTTTGGGACAAGCCGCATAAATGACCACAAAGTATAAGAGGAACTAATCTCCTAGATGAATCCATTGGTCCAAGAGTCCCTAAGGTAAAGCGAATATAAATACTACTATGATCCTTCATCCATTTTAAAAGAGGTGAATCTAAGATGAAAAGACAGGTGAAACCTAGTAGGAGAAGAAGACCTGCCTCCAGACTGCAGCCTAAACGTAGTTTAATTCTTAAGGCAAAAGCACAAATCATTAACTTTGCGGTTATTGGTGATAGTCATGTGGGGTATGGAAACAGCGCAAGCATTTTTAGGAATCTTTTGCCTAAAGCTGTGAATAGCGGGAATAAGAGATTTGTTATTTTTGGAGGAGATAATACGCAAGCGGGAGCTAATCATGGAAATAATGCGAATGCTTACTACAAGGACTTCAAGGATACGGTAACAAGCACGCTCGGGAGTATTCCTTATAAAGCATCTATAGGAAATTGGGAGGCAAGTACACAGTCCTTATTCAGACAATATTTAGGTGCTGATGAAGGGCAAATGAATTTCCCGGGTACTCAGGGGAAGGTCAAGTATGTATGGCTTAATTGTGCGCTTGGACGGTTCACTCCGGGTAGTATAAATTTGTTGAAAAATTTAGATGATAGTTTTTATTATATTATAGATTTTCATTGGCCCCTCAAAGTGAGCGGGATTACGGTGGACCCAACCCATGTATTAAGCGCATCGGAGACGAATAAGTTTTTTTCATCCATTCCTACAAAAGTGAGAGATAAGGTGCTAGCTATTTTTACGCATCATGGACATCTGTTTTACCAAAAACTTAGTAATATATATCCCGGTTACAACAAAACTAAATTTTTTGTATGCGGATGTTCCGGGGAATATAAATGCAAAACAAATGGCGATCGGGGTTATTACAATGCCACATTATCCATCAACGGGACAACATTTAATGTGGATGCTTTTAAGGTAGCGGTCAATTAGTAAAACAAAGCTAAGCTGATTTTCGGGAGAAGCCGGGGTCAGCTTTAGCAACAATTCAGGCACAGGATAATAGTAAGCTAGCAGGATTATTTAATATATTTGTATAATAGTTTATATATGTATTAAATGAATCATATTGGAGGGCTACCGATGAGAGGGTTAGTATTTAATTCTTTAGAACAGGCGGGTGTCTCGGCCTTTGGTGTGGAGCGCATTCGTACAGCCGCCGCGCAAATGGTTGAAGACAATATCACACCTGCGCAAGTTATTGTTGCTGCGAGAAAGGGGACGCTGCTGGTCCATCAAGCGAATGGAAAAACAGGCCCTGAAGCAGACGCAGCGGAATTAACCGCGGATGCTATATTTCCACTCTGTTCCATAACAAAACTATTTACTGCAACCGCTATTATGATGTTAGTGGAACAAGGGAAAGTGGGTCTAAATAGGCCGGTTTCTGATTACATCCCCGAATTTACAGGGGAAAACAAAACAAAGGTATGCGTACATCATTTGTTGACACATACCTCTGGAATTGAGGTTGATGTGATTCGTTCTAATGGAATTGCCAAACAGGCGCAAGAGGAATATCCTCCACACGAACCTAATCAAGATCCAGAACTGCATAGTTACTTATATGGCGGTTATGATGCACCACTTAGCCATGAGCCAGGTA
Organism: Paenibacillus sp. FSL R7-0163; assembly: GCF_037969975.1. Lineage (NCBI taxonomy): Bacteria > Bacillati > Bacillota > Bacilli > Caryophanales > Paenibacillaceae > Paenibacillus > Paenibacillus sp. FSL R7-0163. The sequence goes on along the minus strand of NZ_CP150224.1, from coordinate 4,480,850 downwards.
CTGTGATGTCTTACTGTGGATATGGTTATGAGCTGTTGGGTGAAATCATACGGCGTGTTAGTGGACAAGCTTATGATGTATTCGTAAAGGAAACCATTTTTAAACCGCTGGGAATGGAAAATACATATTATCATGTGCCAATGGAAGTGCGGAACAGAGTAGTTAGACGTGCTCCTGAGGCAGCATGCGCGGAATGGGTAGACAGCGAATACAATTTGAATTCTGTATCTGCGGGGGGCGGCGCTTACTCAACGGCTATGGATTTGGCTGTTTTTGGCCAGATGTTCCTTAACGGTGGAATTTATAACGGAGTACGATTCCTTAGTCCGGTAACAGTAAAAGAAATGACCCGCAATCAAATTCCGGGCGTATCCTCACAATATAGAGATGAAGTTTTTCCTGAAGCGTACTGGGGATACGGATGGGCGATTAATGGCACGAAGCGTGACGGCGGAGATCTGCTCTCTCCTGATGCCTATTCACACTGGGGGGCGGCAGGTCCATTCCTCTGTGTGGATCCGATTTATCAGACGGTGACGGTTCATTTATCCGTAGAGCTGGATCACCAGAAGCCATTTAAAAATATGTATGTTGATTATTTCAATAATACCGTTCTGGCAGCGATCACAGATCTGTAATTCGGCCAAGGATCTGCAAGAATTTATCAAGGGTTGATTTTATAAAATCTAATATAAGAAAGCCAGTGGCATATATTAGTCCTATCTAATATGCACCACTGGCTTATTTTTTAAAAAATCTCTTGTTCAGCTACTGTTATCTGTAAACTCGATGATTGTGGCAGGATTTCTTATGTGTGTGCTTAACGCTTCCTTGAAGGAAATCCGTAATCTTTAGCACGCCACGCTACTAGCAGCGCAAGAATCAATAGTATAAACATTACCCACGGGAAGGAGCGGACACCAAGTGTTTCAATAAGAATCCCTCCCATCACGCCGCCACCGCCAATAGCTAGGTTCCATGCCGTCACCAACATCGATTGGGCCACATCTGCACTTTCGCCAGCGGTTTCGGCAACGGCTGTCTGTAGCAAAGTAGCCGCTCCTCCAAACGTCAACCCCCATACACCAACCACTAAATAGATCACTACGGGCTGGCTGCTACTAATGCTTAGTACAATGGATGATAAGGCGAAAGCAGCGAGGCTGATCAGAACCAATGGACGCAGCTTGCGGTCGATCAAAATACCGATGACCCAGATGCCAACAAGCGCTGTAATGCCAAAAATAAGCAGTACCAAGTCAACGCGCTGGGTTAGCCCGGCCTGAGTAAGATAAGGGGCAATGTAGGTATACAAGATGTTGTGTGCCAGTACCCATGCCAGAACAACAAACAGTACCGGCCGTACCCCCGGAATAACAAAAACCTTGTAGAGAGGGAGTCGCTTATCAGGGGCCTCTCCTGGATAGTCCGGTAGCTTCCAAAACACCCAAGCGATTAGCATCAGAGCCAATAGCGACATGATCCCGAAGATAGAGCGCCAGCCTACAAGGGTGCCAAGAAGTGTTCCCGCAGGGACACCGAGTGCCAGAGCGAGAGGCGTGCCAACCATGGCTACGGCCATTGCTCGTCCCTTGAGTGACTCCGGAACCATGCGCCGGGCGTAACCTGCTATCATCCCCCATAAGACTCCAGCGGATACGCCTGCGAAGAACCGAGCTGTCAGCGTAAGTATATAATTGGAAGAAAAAGTGGTGACGGTGTTGAATATGAGAAAACCAAGGATGCACATTAGTAGCAGTGGTCGCCGCCGCCATCCACGCGTCACGGTAGTTAAGGGAATCGCCGCCAACAGTGAACCCAGGGCGTACAAAGTGACAAGTTGACCTGCAAGGGCCTCGGAGACTCCAAGCCCCTCACCTATTTGGAGCAACAAGCCGGCCGGAATCGTTTCGGTAAGAATACAGATAAACCCCGTCATGGCTAGGGCGAGTAATCCAGCCCATGGCAGACGTTCAGAAGAGGGAGTGCTGGAGGCACTTTGTGTGGCAGAAGATGTGTTTTGGCTCATAGAGAAGCCCCTCTCTTATATAATTTTAGCAAACTCAATGATACACACGACGAATAGGTCTACTAGACAGAGAGCCTAGGCCGGTTCATTCCGGACCCAGGCACCTTGTGTTCTTGCTCTATTTATTACGTCTATCATAAATGGCATCACAAAGGTCAACAGTAAACTGACCCGACATGCCTTCCAGTGCAGTATTAGTGAAAGCCACGGCACTGAGGCGTTGCTTCGGATCGACGAACCACGAATGACCATAAGTGCCACCCATGCGCCAAGTACCCGGGGATTCCGGAGTGTCTGCGGCGACAGGATCCTTTAGTACCGTAATGCCTAGGCCAAAGCCTCGTCCTGGCCAGAAGGCCATTGGCAGATCACCGATCTGGTTGGTCGTCATATCGTGAACCAGTGACTCCGGTAGCAGCGGCGCTCCGCCCTTACGTAATGTTTCCAGCAGTTGCAAAAAGTCTCCGGCGCTGCCGACCATGCCAGATCCTCCAGAAGGATAGGCAGTAGTGTCAAATGCTCGGCTAGGGGCAAGCAGGAACCCAGCCGTTCCCTCCACAAAGGCAATACTGTCGGGCTCAAGTAAGGGCCGTGGCTCTGGAGTATCATTGGCATAGGAAGTGGCCAGCCGTTCTCGGTCAACTGCAATAAAACCCGTGTCGCTCATGCCAAGCGGCTTTGTCACGAGTGAATGTACAGCTTCACTGAGCGGTGTTTCTGTGACCTTTGCAATTACTGCTCCCAGCACATCTGTCGCGATGGAATATTTCCACTCGGTACCTGGCGTATAAAGGAGGGGGACAGAGGCAAGACGACGCAGGTTCTCTTCCAACGTGATGCCGGGCTGATCCATACCATCTGATACCCCTGCTGACTGATAGGAACCCTTCTCTTCTTGAAAAAATCGGTAAGACAGGCCTGCGGTGTGCGTCATCAAATGACGAATCGTCAAGGTCGCGAACTCGCCATTCTGCAAACGCGGCTGAAACTCTGGAAGCCAACGATCAACGCGGTCGTCCAGCTGTAGACGACCTTGCGCAACTAATACTAGGGCTGCCGTTGAAACGATAGGTTTAGTAACTGAAGCTAGCCGGAATAAGGCATCTTCTCGCATAAGTCGGCCTATCTCGCGGTCGGCAAAACCGGCAGCACGGCTATAAACCAGTTCCCCATCTATCATCACTTTAATGACAGCACCGACCAAACGCTTGTCAGCGAGGGTTCGATCGATTACTCTATCGATGCGACCTGATAAACATTCTGTATTTATTTTGTTTGAATCCAATATACTCATCTGTCTTCATCCCTTCGGAATAGTTAAAGCCAGGAACACTTTACTATTGTAGGGTTATTATATATAACGAGTTATCTTGATTACATAAGGCAACTAAGTTAAATTAGCCTTATAACGGTTAATTACAAGCTAGTTAATATAGAACACCTTAAATTTAAAGGAGGCGATTTTGATGGACCATGTTGATAAGCAAATTCTTTTCCATCTTCAAAATCAAGCAAGAATTTCTATGACAGAGCTGGGGAAATGTGTCGGTTTATCGCAACCTGCGGTTACGGAGAGAGTTAGGCGTATGGAGGAAAAAGGCATCATCAGCGAATATCGCACCATAATTTCTCCTGAAAAGATTGGGAAACATGCTGCTGCCTACATGTTATTTCATTCTAGGGATTGTAATGCATTCCTTGATTTCTGCCGCTCAAGTCCTGATGTCGTCGAATGTTACCGTATAAGTGGGGAACACAACTACTTATTGAAAGTAGTAACCGACTCTACACGAGCCCTAGAGGAGTTCGGAAATCAATGTGATAAATACGGTACCTACACGATTCTAATCGTGATGTCATCGCCAATCGATCATAAATTTCTTATACCATCGCTTGAAGAAGCAAGCCTAAACTTACTGAGTTAGATTTTAAACATAATCCGTTAGCCTGTCGCAACAAAAAAAGACTCTTCTATATAAATAGAGGAGTCTTTTTGGTGTGGATATTGTAATAAAAATGATTGCAGCTGCTCCTTTTTCGTAGATACATCATGGACTCTCTATTTTATAAGTCTGGCGGTATTTTAATGGAGAAAGCCCGGTGATTTCCTTAAATACCCGACCAAAGTGAGTCATATTATCAAATCCAACATTTTCAGCTATCTTGGCTACTTTAAAGGCAGTATTAATTAACAAGGCACGAGCTTCCTTTATCCGCACATTATTCAAATATTCTGTAAAGGTGAAGCCTGTACTATCACGAAAAGTTTTGCAGAAGTAGGAAGGACTGATATAGAATCTGTTGGCAATATCGCGTATGGAATGACGTTGGTCGTAATAACGGTTGAGATAGTCAACAATTTCAAATATTTTTTTGTTCACTACACTGATTTCTTCAGTGATTGCAGGAGGCATCGCTTCCTGGTGGCGATAAATATAAATAAGCAGCTCAAACATTAGTGTTTTTAGATAGAATTCATAGCCGGGAGGTTGCTTCGTAAATTCAGAGACCATTTTATTGAATAATTTCTCGATAAAGTTTTGTTCAGAACCATTAAATCGCAGCAGATGACAATCTCGTGTAAAAGTGGACAGCAAATCAAGCGTCTTATTGTTCGGAAACAGATCTTCGAGGAACTCGCGTTTAAATACAAGTGTTATTCGTTCAAAGGTCTCCCCACTCGAATTGACAAGCTTATGAATTTTATTGATGTCAATCAGCAATAGAGAACCCCCGACAACCTGATAAGCCTTATCCTCTATGAAATAGCAAATATCCCCCGAAACCATGTAAAAAACCTCATAACCGTTATGGTAATGTCGTGTAGGCATGCTGGATTGACTTTTTTTCTCTCGACTGATGTCGAATTTTTGTACTTCATAAAAATTGGTTTCCATTTGCTATCCCTCCCAATTCAGTTATATGTCAACTATATTAACAAGAATATATGCAGAAAAACAATATATTTAGTGAATATATGTGCTGAAAATCATATTTTTAGACGCTATGATGAAGTTGTTCCGAATGGTTTAGCAAAGGGGGTGTGAAGAGAAAATTAGAATGTTATCTAAATTATCGAATTGTGTAATCTATATGTAAACTTATGCTGAAATTAGAGATGCTTTGAACGATTTTAAACGAAAAATGAAAAAAGGTGGGACATAAAATGAAATCTCAATTCTTAAAAAAGAACCTTCTTTCTACATTTCTACCCGTTGCAGTTCTCGGAATGTCATTGTCGGCATGTGCCGGATCTGGTGATAAGGAATCTACTATCGACCCTTCAGGTGTGCAGAGTAATAAGGGAGAGACAGTAGAGATTAATTGGGTGATGGCTGCAGATCCGGATAAAAAAGCTTGGCAAGACGAGACGATCGCTTCGTTCGAAGCCACTCATCCTAATATTAAAGTTCATCTTGAGAATATTCCGTATGATCAGTTCGATCAGAAGTTGACCACTATGATCTCAAGCGGCAACGCTCCTGATGTGTGGAATCCGAACCAGGCGGACAGCGGTTTTGCTACTTATATGAAGATGGGTGCCCTGAAGGACTTAACGCCTTACATTGAAAAAGGGGCTCCAGAGCTGGATACGATGGATAAGGATTTGCTGGATGTATATAAAATTGATGATAAATTTTTCGGAATTCCGCTTGTCAGCAATGCGACGTATCTGTTTTACAATAAGGATTTATTCGATCAGCAGGGTATTCCTTATCCAACAACGGACTGGGATGACACTTCATGGAACTACGATAAAATGTTAGAAATTGCTCAAAAGCTTTCTCATGATGTAGGTAATGTACGCAAGCAGGTATTCGGATTTGCAAGCGGCCTTAGTCCGAATGCTATGGCTTGGTCATTTGGCGGTGATTTTTTTAAGCCAGAAGCGTATACCTCAGGGGTTATGGGGGAGCCGGATCTACTTAATGACAAAAATATTGAAGCGTTACAATTTAACCTCGATTTAATTAACAAGTATAAGGTTGCACCGGACCAACAGACTGTGTCTGCCGCGGCTCAGCTTGGAGATGTGTTCATGACGGGGAAAGTTGCCATGTACATTAATGGAGGTTGGGGATTGGGTTCTTATGAAAAAGCGGACTTTCGCTGGGGTGTCGCAGCTGTTCCCTACCATGATGGCCGCAAAGTGACACTTTTTGTGGACCCATGGAGCATCTCAAACTCAAGTAAACATCCGGATGAAGCCTGGGAATTTGTCAGATATCTGGCCGATCCCAAAACCGATGGAGGCGCCTATCGCTATATGAATGATGTCGGTAGAACGCCAGCGGACAGCAGCTTGTTTGAACTGTGGTACGAAAAAATATCCTCGCAGATTGGGATGGATAAAGCGGAATTCAAACAAGTCCATGAGGGTGCTATTAAGTATGGACGTGAAGCTGAAAATCATCTGATCGTAAAGTTCAATACGATTCTAGAAACCATGAACCAGACCATGTCTTCTGTATGGAATGGAAGTAAAGATTTGAAAGATGGACTGAAGGAAGTGGATCAGAACCTCCGTTCACTCAAACTGGATTAACTAGAACTGGAAGGATAAGCGGCCGCTAATCGCAGACTAGCCGGCCGCGTAAGGAGGATGATTCATGAAGCGAATGGCAACTGAGAGTAAGCGGGAGGAACGCGCCTTCTGGATGTTTATTATGCCGTGGTTTATCGGTTTCATATTGTTTACTGGCGGACCGATCATCGTGTCGCTGATGTTAAGTTTCTCCGAATACAATGTAATTTCGTCTCCTGAATTTATAGGGTTTGATAATTTCAGGCTGTTATTTCAGGATAGGCTGTTCTACAAATCGTTATCTGTCACCATCTATTATTCCTTATTGTCCGTACCCTTTACCATTGTATCTTCGTTGGTGATTGCCCTGCTGCTGAATCAGAAGGTTCGAGGACAGTCATTACTTCGTACGCTGTATTATGCGCCAAGTGTTATTTCCGGGGTGGCGGTGTCTTTCCTGTGGTCTTGGCTGCTTAACCCGACCTTCGGGGTAGTCAATTCCTTACTCTATGACTGGTTTGGTGTGGAAGGTCCAGGCTGGTTCACGAGCCCGGGGACGGTCGTCCCATCTATGGTTCTGATGCAGTTAACGGCGTCAGGTTCAACCATGGTGATATTCCTAGCTTCCTTGCAATCTCTTCCGAGTGATCTATATGAAGCGGCGTCAATTGAAGGAGCAGGTGTGTGGAAAAAGTTCTACAAAATTACACTTCCGCTCATTTCGCCGGTGGTTTTGTTCAATACGATTATTGCAATGATCGCTTCCCTGCAAGTATTTACTGAATCCTACGTCATTACGAAAGGCGGACCGGACTGGAGTTCATATTTCTATGTATACTACTTGTTTGATACAGCCTTTAAACAATTTCGGATGGGTTATGCCTCTGCTCAGGCCTGGATTCTATTTATCATCCTTTTTACACTGACTCTTGTATTCATGTGGAGTTCGAAGCGGTTTGTCCACTATGAATATGACTCTAAAAGATAGGAGGGATTCACATCATGAGACAGCGAAGTTTTTTACACGGCAAGCTGAAGCCCATTCAGAAGATACTGTTATATCTAATCCTTTATGGCGGCGTTATTCTTTTCGCATTCCCGTTATTCTGGATGTTGGTCACCTCGCTAAAAACCATGGGCGACATTCATAAAGTCCCGATGATATGGCTGCCATCCTCTATTCAATGGAGTAATTATAAGCAAATTTTCATAGATGCTCCAATGGGGCGATATTTATTGAATTCGGTAGGCTACACATGTATCTCAGTATTTGGGACTGTGCTTGCCTCCTCTATGGCTGCGTTTGCGTTCGCTCGTCTTCGTGCCCGTGGAAATATGCTTCTGTTTGTGCTTGTACTCAGCACAATGATGATCCCGTCACAAGTGACTTTGATTCCTCAATATTTGTTATTTAATCAAATTCATTGGACAAATTCTTATTTGCCGCTTATCGTTCCGGCATTTACAGGCAGTGCATTTGTTATCTTTTTGCTACGCCAATTCTATCTTGGGATCTCTAGGGAAATGGATGAGGCAGTTAAGATAGATGGTGGAGGACATCTGGTCATGTATTGGAGAATTCTCCTGCCCTTGTCGGCACCGGCGCTCGCTACATCGGCTGTTCTAGAAATCATGTCCCGTTGGAATGATTTATTTGGTCCACTTATTTATTTAAGTGAAAGCAGTCAATATCCTCTTTCACTAGGATTAGCAAATTTCACAGCCGCATATGGACAAACACCATGGAATCTGTTGATGGCAGCATCTGTGGTAACCGTCTTTCCGTTGCTGTTATTGTTCTTTTTTGCTCAAAAAGTATTTATTCAAGGAATTGTTATTTCTGGATCGAAAGGTTAACGCGAATCATAAAAAAGTTTATTACCTGGAGGGAACTTATGAAGTTTGATTATCATACACATCATAATCGTTGCGGGCACGCAACAGGAACAGTAAGAGATTATGTAATTGCAGCCATTGAAAAGGGATTACAGGTTATTGGAATCTCAGATCATACTCCTGCATTTGCGCTGGAGGAAGACCTGCCCTGGCCCGGAGGAGCTATGGCGAAGAGTGAATTTCCTGCATACGTGGATGAGGTTCTAGCTTTAAAAAAAGAATTTGCGGGACAGATTGATGTAATGCTGGGGATTGAAGCGGACTTTTTGCCTGATTCCCTGGATATATATCGTAGTGTCATCGCCAGTTATCCCTTTGATTATGTGATTGGTTCGATTCATAATTTCGGCGGAATCAGCATTTACGATGGAGAATACTGGGACGGATTGGATCAGGCGGGGAAACTTGCGACCAAAAATCTGTATTATGATTATGTCTCTCAATCGGCTAAAAGTGGCTTATACGACATACTAGGCCATGTGGATGCTTTAAAGCGGTATTTTCCCGGTTATTCCGGCTTGTGGACAGAAGCGCTGGATTTCACCCTGCAAACCGTTGCAGCAAGTGACGTAGTTCTCGAAATTAATACTTCTGACGATAACTGTGTCCCAGATACGGCTTTTCTAGAAAGAGCTCTGTTTCATGGTGTGAAGGTCACGATTGGATCAGATGCACATGAACCCGAACGGGTGGGAGATCAGTTCGAAGAAGTCCGGAAAAACCTGCAGGCCATTGGCTATCGGGAATGGGCTACATTCCATAAACGGGTTAGAACAATGGTTAGTCTAGACCAAATATAAAATGAATTAAGTAGCCAAGCTAATGCCGGCATCACCTAGTTTCCAACGGCAGGTCATTATCAGCTGATCATCCTCCAGTTCGGCTGTCAGCGTGCCACCCATTTTATTCATTAGACTTTTGGCGATGGAGAGACCCAGCCCGGAAGCTTGAGAAGATCGGGTACGGTCTGCGGTATAGAATCGGTCAAATAAGAGGTTAATATCGCTTCCGACTAGTTCCTTCGCATCGTTTACTATTGTTAAGTCAGCTGTTTCCTGCTGTCGTTCGAAATGGATTTCTACATACCCAGTCGCATGTTTGACCGTATTGACAAGTAAATTTTCGACAACTCTCCGCACAGCGGATTCATCGGCGTATACGGATACATTTTCCTCAGGTAGCCGTATATCCGGTGTAATATTGCGTTCGTTGAAAGAATCGTAAAATCCGACCAGTATTTCCGAGAGTAGAGCCCTCATCCCAAGCTTTTCCGTATGTAGAGGATAATCTAGCGATTCGATCAAGGAAAGCTCAAAAAAATCATTCAGCAGCGCCTGCAGCCGTTTCGTCCGATTTTTAACGATGGCAACATATTCAAGCTTTTCATCAGGGGTAATTGACTCATCCTCCAACAGTTGAATATAACCGAAGATGGAGGTGAGGGGTGTACGGATATCATGTGAAATATTCGCCACAGCCTGACGGAATTCTTGTTCGACACGTTTTCGCTGGGCTTCCGCTTCGACGATTAAATCAGATTGACGATTGATTTGTCCCGCAAGCGCCTCAAGCTTCTGGTCGAATAGAGCCACATCAATTTTTTTACCGGATGCTCGCTCGTTGTAGGTATGCAATTGCTCTGTTATCCGCCCTAGTTCTCGCCTTAACATTAAGAAACGGAAAAGCAGGAGAGCTCCTGCCGCAAACAATATGATTGTCAGAATAAGCAACACTCTCCTGCACCCCCCATTTGTTATTTGATCTCTTTTCGGTGGAATACGAGAATACCGAGTACCCCGGAAACGGCTATTGTCAACAACGGCACGAGTAGAAGCGCTGGCCAATCTCCGCTGTCGATACTGGGCTTACCGATATCGCTCACCCGTTTGAAGATGGAATAATCGTACAAATTACTAAAGAAAGAGATCTTCGAACCTATACTAGCCAAAACCGTATCGATCATAAGGAAGAAAATCATTGAGAAGCCGATAGTTTTGCCGCTGTCGGTTAGGATTACGGTGAACAGCGCCCCGATGGCTGCGTAACCAGCCGTGTACAATAACGTTAGCCCGAGAGCTCGCGGTATGAAAAGTGTAGTGCTTCCTTCCGGCAGATGACCGAAGCCCGAAAGCAGCGTGACTTCGACTGTGCTGACAATAGGAAAGACGAGCGAAATCGCCATGGCTCCAACTGCGAATACGATTAGTTTTGCTGCGAACAGCCGCCCTCTGGTGTTGCCCGAAGATGCGATCGTCTTCATGACTCCTGTGGAATATTCGTTAGAGATAAAGAATCCAGCCAGAATGGCTACGCCGAATTTAATAATGTAGGCATTGCTTGAAATAAAGGTAGTCAGAAATTCAGCGCCGGTGATCTGAGGTTCCCCATTGGACCGATGATCAAAATAATATAGCAATGGGTAAGCAAGCGAGAGAACGGAAAGTGCCAATAGAAAAGTCCAAAATGATCTATTCTTACGGAGCTTGAAAAACTCCACTCTGATCAGATTATACATTTAGGTTCCCCCCAATCCGCTTTGTAAAATAACTTTCCAAGTCTTCACCCATAGGCATAAACTTCTCGATCTCGAGGCCGGCATTGAATAAAGCTGTTGATACTTTGCCTGGCTGCTCAATACGGCTATACAACTTGATGGTTCCATCCTGCATCACTTCGAAATCGGCCGTACCCAGCTCGTTCTGAATGACGGCTGTTGCCTTGCCCGGATCATCCACTTTGATAAATAAATACTGCTGACATTTCTCGTTTAATTCCTCCGCAGTGAGTTGTTCAAGCAACTGACCGTGATGAATAATGCCATAATGACTTGCCATTAAATGCAGCTCACTTAGAATATGACTTGAGATCATTATCGTAATGCCTAGCTCACGGTTTAGTCGCTTGAGCAGTTCGCGCATTTCGACGACACCCATCGGATCCAACCCATTAGTTGGCTCGTCCAGAATCAGAAATTCGGGATCTCCCAGTAAGGCGATGGCAAGACCTAACCGCTGCTTCATTCCAAGTGAGAAATTTTTGGCTTTCTTCTTTCCGGCGCCCTGCAGTCCAACTTGCTCTAGCATTCTAGGAACACAATCTTTGCCGGGAATACCACGTAGAATCCGGTTTGCTTCTAAATTTTCACTCGCAGTCATATGGGGGAATAAAGCGGGACTCTCGATAATCGAGCCGATTCGCTTACGAGCCTGGATCAGGGCTTGCTCTTCACTGGCTCCGAACAGCTCGATCGTCCCCTGAGTCGGAAAAGCAAGTCCGGTCACAATCCGGATTAATGTTGATTTTCCGGCTCCATTTTGTCCAATAAAACCATAAATAGAGCCTTTACGGATTGACAAATTGACTTTGTCCAGCGCTGTATGGCCCTTGAACTTTTTGGATAGCTGATTTGTTTTTAATACATACTCGTACATCTCGTCTTGGCCTCCTTTTCGTGATAGACCAAGTATAGAATTGAAAACATAAGAAGAGCTAAAGCCAAATCTTAAGAATGTCTTAAGGCTTGAGCCGATAACCTATGCCCCATACCGTCTCGATAAATTCGCTTCCTGGTGCGGCCTTGGTTAGCTTGCTGCGCAAATTGCTCATATGGACATTGACCGTATTGTCGTCCCCGAAATATGGCTCGTGCCAGACTCTTTCATACAAATTCGCTTTCGTAAACACCTTTTTGGGGGCTGACAAAAGTAACGAGAGAATTTCAAACTCTAGAGCTGTGAGCGTCAGTTCCACACCATTTGCCGTAACCGACATCGCATCTCGATGAAGTACAAGGCCCTGATGCTGGAGCACGTTAGGCAAAGCCGATTGCGCAATCCGCGAATACAAACGTAGATGAGAATCGATCCGTGCAGAGACTTCTTCAACATCGAAGGGTTTTGTAATGAAATCATCCGCCCCCGCCCGTAGGGCAGACACCTTGGTCTGGGGCTCACCCTTGGCGGAAATGATAATTACCGACATATCGTCCCGCCCGGCAATCCTCTCAAGTAGTTCCTCTCCCGACATGCCAGGCAGCATCAGATCCAGTAGCAGCATGCTCCATTGACGTTGCTCCAGATAGAGAAGTGCCTCCGTTCCCGAGTAAGCGGGTTGGGGAATGTAGCCGCTTTTCTTAATAATGCTGCACAGCAATCGGTTGATGTCGCTGTCGTCCTCAGCAACAAGAATATGTATCGGGTTATTCATTTAATCTCCTTTTTCCACCTAAAATAGGTCGTTGTTCGGATGAATGCCTATTAAATAGGATAGCAGGTTTTAGATTCTGTATCCAGATCCAGCCAATTTCTGCATTTTGGTTATTCAAATCTATATCACCGATTCTCGTGAGTTCATTTTTATATAAGAAAGAGACTCTTCTATTTAAATAGAGGAGTCCCTTTGCGATGTTAAGGTATTTAGATAAATAGATTATGACCCGACTGATCGGCTTGGCCGAGGTAATAACCAACGCCGCCGATTCCGACACCGTCAATCAGTTCTTCACGAGTGATGCCCATAAGATCCATGGACATTTGGCAGGCGACGATTTCCACACCTTGGTCGATAGCCATCTGAATCAATTCTTCCAAGGAAGAGATATTTTTGCTCTTCATTAGAGAGCGGATCATCTTCGAACCCATGCCCATCATGTTCATATTTGAAAGCGTCAGCTTCCGGCTGCCGCGTGGCATCATGGCACCGAACATTTTACCGATGAAGTTCTTGTTCACATGCACCTTCTCATCCTTGCGGATAATATTGAGGCCCCAGAAGGTAAAGAACATCGTGACTTTTTTGCCGCTGGATGCTGCTCCGTTGGCAATGATGAAGGAAGCGATCGCTTTATCCAAATCCCCGCTAAAAACAACCATTGTGCTTGCGTTGCTAGTTTGAATTACTTGTTCGCCTGCTCCGGTTGGTGCTGATGCTGAAGCCTCGATAACTCCTTTGCGCAGATAAGCTTCGATCATACCAGTAGGCAGCTTTGTTAGCTGCAAAAGCGTATGGTTGGACATACGAGCCCAAGCCTTGATATCCTCATAAAATCCGGGATCGGAAGCAGTTACCTTCAGGACTTGGCCGTCCAAGAGCGGGTCCATGCTCATTTTAACTTGGATCAGCGGCCCTGGGCAGCACAGTCCGCAGGCATCAAGCACGGAATCAGGTGCTAGTTCCGTTTCTATTTTGGATGAAGGGGCACCTATTGTGCTGGAGTTAGCAGTGAAAGCTGTAGCATTGACGGTTGGTGTAACTGTGCCAGTCCCAGTCTCAGGCTCCGTCATTGCTCCCGTTGCTGCGATTTCTTTAATGGCTACGGCTGTATCAACGTTTGGCGTCAAGTTATCTTTTTTTTTAGGCGTAAATTGGCTCATCTGATAGGTTTTATAACCGCCGGTCAGATTCTTCACACGGTAACCTTTTTGCTGCAAAATCCGGGAAGCGGTGTAGCCTCTGAGTCCAACTTGGCAATACACCCAAATTTCTTTACTAGGGTCAAGCTCGTTTAGCCGACCACGCAGATCATCCACAGGGATATTAATGGACCCTTCAATATGACCGTTGGCATGTTCGATTTCCGAACGTACGTCAACTAAAATGGTGTTGTTTTTGTCACGACCCTCTAAATCCTTAGGGACGAATACCGTAGTCAAACCTTGCAAAATATTTTCAGCGGCAAAGCCGGCCATGTTCACCGGATCTTTTGCGGAAGAATAAGGAGGGGCATAAGATAGCTCCAACTCCGTCAAATCAGTGACCGTACCTCTAAAACGAATAACTGTAGCGATATCGTCGATACGTTTATCTACACCGCTGTAACCCACAGCTTGTGCTCCTAGCACCGTACCTTTTGGATCAAAAATCAGCTTCATAGATATCGGAGTTGCCCCCGGATAATAGGTTGCGTGTGAGCTTGGATGTATATAAATCACGTGATACGGCAGACCCAAACGTTGTAGTGTTTTTTCGTTATTTCCAGTAGAAGCACCTGTGACTCCAAAAACCTTAATAATAGAAGTCCCTTGTGATCCTTTGTAAGTTGTGCCGAGACCACTGACGTTGTCCGCAGCAATGCGCCCTTGCTTATTGGCAGGACCAGCTAGTGGAATGGCAGTTTTTGTTCCGTTTACGAAATCAACCACCTCAACCGCGTCACCTACAGCGTACACTTGATCCAGATTTGTCTCCATCCGCTCATTGACTACAATATGGCCACGGGGACCGAATTCTAAGCCACTGTCCTTCAGGAAAGAGGTATCCGGAGAAACGCCGATAGCCAGCAGAACCATATCACTTTGCAGTACAGTGCCACTTGCTAATTGCACCTGTATTTGTTCTCCCACCTCAGCAAACCCTTGGACCATATCGGAAAAAATAAGATTAACACCATGCTCGTCAAGTTCTTTTGCCAAAATAGAAGACATTTCAGTATCGAATGGAGCTAATATTTGTGGTCCTGCTTCAATTAAGGAAACTTCCAGACCAGCTTCTCTAAGGTTCTCAGCCATTTCCACACCGATAAATCCACCACCGATCACCACGGCCGAACGTGTGCCTTCCGCAGCGACTTTAGCTTTGACTTTGTCAGTGTCGGGAATGTTACGCAACATGTGTATTTTGGAACTCTCGATACCAGGCAAATTCGGACGAATCGGTTTAGCACCTGGCGATAAAATAAGCGCATCATAACTCTCTTCATAGGAGCCTTTTTCTATACTTTCTACTCGCACTTTTTTGTTCACGGGGTCGATAGACACTACTTCACTTTGAATTCGAACATCGATGTTAAAACGTTTATGCATCGCCTCCGGTGTCTGCACTAGCAGCTTGGAGCGGTCCTGAATGGAACCCCCGATATAATAAGGAAGTCCGCAATTGGCAAAAGAAATGTACGGATCACGCTCAAACATTACAATATGCACATCTTCATCTAATCTCCGAAGTCGGGCTGCTGCTGATGCGCCTCCTGCAACTCCACCAACAATCAATACTTTTTTACTCATGATGACTTATTCCTCCCCTAAAAATAACTGAATCAGATGTTTGATTTTTTCGTCTTTAACAGAATAGTTAATTTCTAGCCCATTACGTTCGGTTTCAACGATGCCTAGTGATCTAAGCTTCTGTAAATGCTGGGACACCGTAGATTGGGGAAGGTCGAGACAGTCCTGCATGAAGCTCACGTTGCAGCTGCCCTTTTCCAGAAGTCCTTTGATGATGCATAAGCGCACGGGATGAGCTATAGCCTTTAAGGTTTCGGCGGTTTGGTTATAAGCTTTAAAATTTTTGTCCATGGTAACGAACACCTCGCTTTACAATATCCTTATATCGTAATATTATGATATAGTGATATGGAAATCAAGTTATTTTTATAAAGGTGAAGGAGAGATGCTCGATGTCTTTTAAAATTTCAAAGGAAATTACCCCACAGCAAGTTGCGGAACGCTTGAAGAATGGCGAGACTCCTACCATGTTGGATATACGCGAACCAGCCGAATGGGTGGAGGGACATGTAATGGGTGCTAAGCATATTCCGCTTGGACAGCTATTGATGCGCATAGATGAACTGGATCCTCATGGAGAGATAATTGTGATGTGCTTAAGTGGTGGCCGTAGTGGACTGGCTTGTGAGCTGCTGAGTGAAAAGGGGTATAACGTTGTGAACATGACGGGTGGATTAGGCGCTTGGACGGATGATTTTTTGGTACGGGAGTAATGGCATGAGCATGATGGTACGGATCCTACTGAGTATCGTAATAGTCTTTAGTATTTTGAGGTTTTTACGTTATGCATGGCCTGTTCGTTCACTTACTTATATAGAAGTCCGTGAGGTTCGCGAATTAGCGGATCAATCATTGGCTATGAAAATGCTCGATGTCAGGGATGCCGTTGATTACCAGAAGGACAGTATCCGTGGTTCGATAAATATATCGCTGGGGCGGTTACCCTATGTCTGGCAGCACTGTCTATCTCCAGGCGATTCAATATTAATTCTTGCAGGAAGTTACTACAAAAGAAATAAAGCTGCGCGAATTCTTTATAAGCAGGGATTTCGTAAGTTATATGCGGTAAACGGTGATTTGTTAGGGAACAAAAGAACGCTCTCCGACATTTCTGTGAAAGGTTGTTGTGAAGGATAATGGATTTATGATCATTGATTTCCCGTCTCGGATTGAAGCTAGGGTGTCGAAGTCAGGGTGTCGTTGGAATGATCTCTTATGATGCCTATGGGTGAGGCGCTCGGCATGCACATTTGCTAGGTGAGGGAGAGCAGCGAAGAGGAGCAATATGTCACTCTAGTTGAGCCGCTATATTAATGGTGCTAAGTTGTGATGTTGTGGCTAGGTCGCTATATTAATGATGCTAAGCCGCGATGTTGTGGTAGGTCGCAATATTAATGTTGCTAAGTCGCAATGTTGTAGGTAGGTTGCTACATTAATGTTGCTAAGTCGCGATGTTGTGGCTAGGCCGCTAAGTCAATGTTGCTAAGTCGCGATGTTGTGGCTAGATCGCTAAATCAATGTAGCCAAGTCGATGTTGTAGCTAGGTCGCTAAATCAATGTAGTTAAGTCGATGTTGTAGCTAGGGCGCTAAGTGATGTAACTAAGACGCAATCCAGCCAGCCTCACTCGAACTCAGTTTTAATTGCATTTTGTGCAGCTAAACTTCAGTAGTTTTAGGAAAAGTAACAATTAACTGCACTTTGTACATCTAAATTTGATCATTTACGCGTAACTACCTTATATCTCCTTTTTTAGTTGTAGAAAGTACAACTAAATGGACTTTTAGGGGGATAAGGGTTAAATAGTTGCATGAAATACAATTAAATAGAAAAATCACAGGTCGATAGCCAGTGAATAGTAGAGAATGGGAGACGATTTTAGACAATTTCAAAAAGGTAGGTCGAATAATATTATTCTAGGGGAACTTAGTCAAACCGAGATTACTTTAACTGAACCTACTATACAAAACATACTATATTGAGCTAAGTCTAGTCGTCTAACTCAAAAGTAGTTTACTTAACCGAGATTGCTCTTGCTGAGCTAATACTAACTGAACTGTAGTGATCTAACTGTAGCTAAATTTAGCTGAACTCACTGTAGTGATCCAATTCTAGCTGAACTCACTGTAGTGATCTAACTGTAGCTGAAATTACTTTAATGCAACATACTCTAACCAATGTGATTTTTTAATAGGCAAGTATATTTAGCTCGATGCTAACGTTGAATGTAGAGTGTCATTGACAGCATAAGAAGGCGAATACTATACTTTTGAGTAATAGGACGAAGCACGTCCCGCATCCATAATTGGGTGCGGGATTTTTTTATGCCAAGGAGGAGGGGAACGTTATGGGATTTACGGAAGAACATCGTAAGTGGGTGGAAGATCATATTAGTCGAAGAACGGGAGAAAGACGGGGGAGATTGGAGCGGGGACATGGGCATGGTGAGCGAATGTTTGCGGAGAAGGTTTGGTGGCCGATGATGGGTCATTTTGATGATCTCCATCCTGAATATGAAGTGTTGGATTGGCGGGGATGGCCTTATTTTGTTGATTTTGCGTGGAAGCCTGGGCAGGTTAAGTTTGCTTTTGAGGTAAAAGGTTACGGCCCACATGTGCAAAACACAGATCGGACGCGTTATCGGCAGGAATTGAATCGAGAGACTTATCTACAAATCGCGGGTTATCGGGTAGTGGCGATACCATATGATGATCTGGAAGCCAATCCTGAGAATACTATTTTTTTGTTGAGATCATTGCTGATGCCGTACCTCGCTTTGAGGACAGAAGAGAAGGAGGCGTTTAGTCGACTGGAGCGTGATATTTTGCAAATTGCGGTGCGTTCGAACGGGGACATTCGGCCTGTTGATTTGGTGAGGGAGCTTGGCATTGATCTGCGTACAGTTAGGAAATGTATGAGGTCGCTTTGTGAGAAAGGTAAGTTTAAGCCGATAGTTTCCCAGGTGAGTGGGAGGGTTTGTCGCTATGAATATGTACATTCACTTAACGATATTCAGCTGTGGTGAATAAACGGTATAAATCCCGTAGATTGTGGGCGTGGAGCGAGAAGTGAGCAAATGAACGGTATAAATCCCGTAGATTGCGGAGATGGAGCGAGAAGTGAGCAAATAAACGGTATAAATCCCGTAGATTGTGGGCGTGGAGCGAGAAGTGAGCAAATAAACGGTATAAATCCCGTAGATTGTGGGCGTGGAGCGGGAATTGGGCAAATGAACGGTATAAATCCCGTAGATTGCGGAGATGGAGCGGGAATTGGGCAAATGAACGGTATAAATCCCGTAGATTGTGGGCGTGGAGCGAGAAGTGAGCAAATGAACGGTATAAATCCCGTAGATTGTAGCTGTGCAGCGGAAATCGAGCAAATGAACGGTATAAATCCCGTAGATTGTGTGCGTGCAGCGAGAATAGGGCAAATGTACGGTAGAAATCCCGCAGATTGGAGGCGTGGCGCGAGAATAGGGCAAATAAACGGTATAAATCCCGTAGATTGTGGGCGTGCAGCGAGAATAGGGCAAATAAACGGTATAAATCCCGTAGATTGTGGGCGTACAGCGGGAAGTGGGCAAATGAACGGTATAAATCCCGTAGATTGTGGGCGTGGAGCGAGAAGTGAGCAAATGAACGGTATAAATCCCGTAGATTGTGGGCGTGGAGTGGGAAGTGAGCAAATAAACGGTATAAATCCCGTAGATTGTGGAGATGGAGCGAATAACGAGCAAACCTACGTACTCACATCATCCCCCTAAATCTCTAATTATGACCTGATTTCTATTTAGATTGTTAAGGTGTTGCGGAGGAGGGGAATCTTCTATGATTAGATGGATAGGACGTATAGGAGTTTTTTTGAAGGATTGTCCTCGGGAATGAATGAAACCGCTATCAACAAGAGACGAAGGAGCGATTTTGATGGGAACAGATATAGCTAAATATCCATTTCAACAGATTGATTTACCTTTAAATGAGCGAGTGCAGGATCTGATCTCCAGACTAACACTTGATGAAAAAGTAAGCCTGATGCCTCAGTATCAAGCTGCCATAGAGCGTTTGGGTGTTGGGGCCTACAAGCATGGTACGGAAGCGGCGCACGGGATTTCTTGGCTTGGAAAAGCGACTTCTTTTCCTCAGCCGAGCGGACTGGCTTGTACTTGGAATCCAGAGCTGCTGAAGGAAATTGGTTCGGCCATCGGAGATGAAGCTAGAGCCTTTTATAAAAAGAATCCAACGGTGAACGGTCTGACGTTATGGGCGCCAACGGTGGATATGGAACGTGATCCACGTTGGGGAAGAACTGAGGAAGCTTACGGTGAAGATCCAGAGTTGACCGGCCGACTCAGCACATCACTAGTGCAGGGAATCCAAGGTGATCACCCGGTCTATTTGAAAGCGGTAGCAACGCTGAAGCATTTCCTCGGCAACAATAATGAGATTGAACGCGGGAACTGCTCCGCGAGCATCGATCCGAGAAATATGCGGGAGTATTATCTGGAAGCGTTTAAGCCTGCTTTTCAAGAAGGTGGCGCACAGTCCATGATGACCGCTTATAACTCGGTGAATGGCGTGCCTGTTATTCTTCATCCGGCAGTAATGGATGTGGTTAAAGGCGAATGGGAAATGGATGGCTTTATTGTAAGCGATGCCGGCGATCTTTTTGGGATCGTGAAGGACCACAAGTATTATGAATCTTTTGCACAATCGATGGCTGAATCTATCAAAAATGGAATTGACAGCGTAACAGAAGAAACCGCAGAGACAATCAAGGTTCTTCACGAAGCGCTAGACCAAGGCCTCTTAGCAGAGGAAGATTTGGATCGTGCGCTTGCCAACACTTTCAGAGTTCGTTTCCGTCTGGGAGAGTTCGATCCGGCTGAGGGGAACCCATACGATGCAATCGACGATTCCGTTATTCTTAGCAAAAAACATACCGCACTCTCCTTGGAAGCTGCGAAACAATCTATAGTATTGTTGAAGAATGAACAAGGCACATTGCCATTGAACAAAAGCAGTCTGAGCAAATTGGCGATTATTGGTCCGCTTGGTGATGAAGCCTTTAGAGATTGGTATTCTGGCACATTACCTTATGGAGTGACTCCTTTGCAGGGTGTTAGCAAAAAGCTGCCTGGTAAACACGTTACTTTTGAGAGTGGCGCAGATCAGATCATTCTTACTTCAGCTGCAAACGGCCAAGCTATCGGAATCACAGGTGAGGACGGAAGACTGGCTGTACAGCATGACATAGCAGAGCACGGAGAATTGTTCCAACATACAGCTTGGGGCTGGACTAGCAATACTCTGAAGGCGACAAGTCGCGGTCAGTATGTAACTTTAAGCGAAGCAGAGACTCTCACAGCATCTGCTGATGAAATTTACGGCTGGTTTGTAAAAGAATCGATTAACATCGTTCCGGAAAGCGAAGATACGGTATCTTTGCGGACCTGGAATGATAAAATGATCTCGGTGAATCCGGAAGATGGAACGCTACAGATGGCAGATCAGGATGCTAATGCGGAAGCACGTCTTTTCAAAAAGAACATCGTAACTAACGGCATAGAGGCTGCAGTAGAAGCTGCCAAGGCTGCGGAAATCGCTGTGGTTTTTGTGGGCAACCATCCACTCCTTAACGGAAAAGAAGAAATCGACAGACCGGATATTGTGCTTCCAGAGGAGCAAGAGCGACTGGTCAAGGCTGTCTATGAAGCGAACCCGAATACAGTTGTAGTCATTGTCGGCAGTTACCCGATAACTTCCACTTGGATTGACGAGAACATCCCGGCTGTATTGTATACCTCCCACAGTGGACAAGAGCTGGGCAATGCGGTGGCAGAAGTTCTTTTCGGCGATTACAGTCCTTCCGGTAAGCTGAACATGACTTGGTTCCGTTCTGTAGAACAGCTGCCTGAGCTGATGGATTATGATATTATCAAAGGCAAAAGAACATATATGTACTTTGACGGAGAGCCACTGTATGCGTTTGGACACGGCTTAAGTTATGCCCAAGTTTCCTACAGCAACCTAAGCCTAAGTGCTAAGGAGCTGCAAGCGGATGACACGTTTAAAATTTCCATTCAAGTAGAGAATACAGGCGTTGTTGATGGGGACGAAGTGGTGCAGCTATATGTGCAAGCTCTGAATTCCCGGGTGAAACGTCCGATTAAACAGTTGAAGGGTTTTGAAAAAGTAAACCTAACCGCAGGTCAATCGCAAACCATAGAGTTTACGTTGCCGGTTGCCGAGCTGGCATTCTGGGATGTTACCCGTGAGCAATATTGCGTGGAAAATGGAGAGTACATGGTTCTGATCGGCCGTTCATCTGCTGATATCCAATTATCCGCTCAACTATCAGTTCAAGGGGACGTTATTCCGTCGCGTAATCTGTATATCAATACCAAAGCAGAGAATTACGATGACTACGAAGGCGTATATCTGGACGAGTGCAAAGCAGGCGATGCATCCATACATCCGGTAAAAGATGGCGCTTGGATTGCTTTTAAAGATGTATTGTTCGAGCAAGGGGCAGGTGCTTTTGAAGCCTTGGTATCCTCTGCAAAAGGAGGCACCCTTGAGATCAGAACGGGCAGCCCAGCAGGGAAGCTGGTTGGATCTGTGACTGTACCGTCGGGTGGCGTGTTGCAGCAGTGGAACACACTTACTGGTGAAGTGTCCGTGGAATCTGAAACTACCGATGTTTATCTCATCTTTAATGGTGAGGTACTGCTTAGCCGTTTTCAATTTAATCAATAAGATAAGCTAGAGCGCTCCGTGCCGAAAAGTTATTAAGCCAAACTCAAGCTAAAATTCTCAGTATCATAAATGAGCATTAAAAAAAGGGCATTCCTGAAGGATCAGGGATGTCCTTTTCGTTTCTTTTCAATTAATCACAACCGCCCCCGCCAGCATCTCCACCCCCACCGAAGTCTCCACCGCCACTATGTCCGCCGTCTCCACCCCAGCTATGCCCCCCGCTGTCAGGTCCAGAATGGTGATGCGAGTGATCTCCGTGGTGATTATGGTGGTGGTTAGAATGATTAGAGTGGTTAGAGTGGTTTGGATCCAGCAGATCCGGATGACTGGCAGCCATAAAAGACATGTTGGCGGCATCATTTTGCCTATTTCTATCAAAGGTACTTTTGTTTGAGCTCGAGCCATTACGTATTACGGCTTGTATAATAATAAATACAGCAAAACCTACAAATAGTATCCCAAAAACCATAACGAACCGCTCCTTTCAACTCCAAAAATTAGTTACTAGCTGCTTTCGTCAAAAACTCAAGATTTCTGTAAAAAATACTCCCATAATTCCAGCCCAGATAAGGCTCGGGAATTTCTATATGGTTCACATTCACATTCATGTCTTCGCGTATCAATGATTCGCTAATATGGATTATATCATTTATATACCGTTTTATTTGCTGTAGATAATGTTTTTGAGTAACGGGCCCATGACCGGGAACAATTATGTTCACATCTAAGCGCTCGACATAAGTAAGTGCCTCCAACCAGGATAAGGGATTACCGTCTACTACTAATGGATGATTATCAACTGCGACAATATCTCCAACAAAAGCTAAAGAATCGGATGGAGAAAATAGAATAGAATCGCATTCCGTATGGGCAGTACCCACCGATAGGAGTTCAACGGTCCTTGCCGAGCCATGTATAGTCATTTTGCGGTCATAAGTTAGTTGGGGAAGGGTTACTTCAAGCGTTAGTATAGACTCTTTGATTTCTTGTAAATAACCTATTTGCGAAAGGAGCTCTCGTTGTTTGGAATCGTTCAGTTCGAGCTCGAGAGATGTATTAAGCTTCGTAAGATCTTCTTCAAGATTAGGAAGCAGTTTCTTCATTCGGGCAAGCCAGTCTGGTTGAGTTTTTATCATGAGCTCTCTAGTTCTACTGGAGGATATGATTACTTCATCCGAGAAGAATTGGTTCCCTCTAACGTGGTCTCCATGCCAATGGCTGTTGACGATGTATTTGATAGGTTTATTAAAATAATACAGAGCGGCATCCCTAAGATCTTTGCCAGCTTGTGGAGTGTTGAATGTATCAAAGATTAATGTGTAATCACCCATATCTATCAAACCGGCATTACTCATGGCTCCGCCTTGCTCCTTCGCTTCAAGGCAATAAATGCCTTCCACTAGAGGGACGCAGTTAAAATGTCTGGAAAGAAACATGAATTACCCTCTTTTCCTAGATAATCGAATGAAATTTATATCTATTTTATAATTTTATGGAATTTTATACTATGATTTAATTACGCTCGGAATAGAAAAGGTTGCTTTTATACGCCCGATTTGCTACCATACGATGTAACTTAATCATTTATTTGTTTTCTAGGGTTCCGCAGCGGGTGCACAGCTGGTCTGGTCCGAGGGAAAACGCACGAACATTAAGTTTGTGTCTACACGGAGGGATAAAAGCCCGGGAGGTATCGCCATTTGGCGATGACCTTCCGGGCTTATTTGTTTGTCCGTGGGCAATCATAAGTTATGGAGAATTGAAGGAGGGCTTGAAATGAAAAAGAATTCAGAGTGGCTGAAGGTGGTTGGCGCTGCGATTTTCGAAGTCATGTGGGTCATAGGTTTAAAGCATGCTTCAAGCGTGTGGGAGTGGCTGATCACAGTTGTAGCCATAATCATAAGTTTCTATGTCATTATTTCAGCAAGCAGTAAATTACCGGTGGGTACCGTATATTCTGTATTTGTTGGGCTGGGGACGGCAGGAACAGTCATTGCGGACATGGTTTTATTCGGTGAACCCTTCAAGCTAATGAAGCTGGTACTGGTGGTTATTTTGCTGGCAGGAGTTATAGGTCTGAAAATGGTAACTAACGAAACTAAAGGTATCAAAGAAACTGAAATAAAGGGGGAGTCTTAAATGGCATGGGCATTTTTGGTTGTTGCTGGATTGTTTGAAATGTTCGGAGTGGCTATGATCAACAGGTTGAATAAATACCGGAATCTGCAGTCGTTTTTGCTGCTCTTCCTTGGTTTTGGAGGAAGTTTTCTTTTTCTATCATTTGCAATGAAAAGTTTGCCTATGGGCACAGCTTATGCGGTATGGACGGGGATCGGTGCATCCGGTGGAGCAATTTTGGGGATGCTTTTATATGGGGAGGCCAAAGACTGGCGGCGGGTTATCTGTATTTTTATGATACTGGGAGCCGCAGTGGGGCTGAAGTTGATAGCGTAGTTAGCAACCAATTTGTTGCTTTTTCTCTCCTAAAGGAAAGATAAGTTATAAATTAGACACGATTCAGATGTTTCGAAAGGGTCATAAAGGTCGTATAAAGTAAGTATACAATTTATCGGTAAGGAGATTTTTACAATGACTAAGGATTCAATCGAGCATTTGGCTGAAATTGTGAAAGTGAACCGAGCTAACCGCATGCTGCTTCCAGACGGTACCTCTGTGCCTAGAATAGGACAGGGAACTTGGAATATGGGTGATGATGCTTCCCGTAGAGAGGAAGAAATTGCTGCTCTTAGATTAGGCGTGGAATTAGGCATGGATTTGATAGATACGGCGGAGATGTATGGGGAAGGAAACTCAGAGCTTTTAGTAGGTGATGCTATTAAAGGTATTCGGGATGACGTTTTCCTGGTATCCAAAGTATACCCACATAATGCCGGCAACGAGAATCTTATTCGCAGCTGTGAAGAAAGCTTGCAACGACTGAATACGGATCATCTGGATCTCTATTTACTGCACTGGCGGGGAGATATTCCGCTTGAAGTGACTGTGGAAGGCATGGAGAAACTGGTCTCTCAAGGTAAAATAGCAAGATGGGGTGTATCGAACCTCGATGTTGACGATATGAAAGAGCTGCTTAGTATAGCTGGGGGAACTCACTGTGCTATGAATCAGGTGCTGTATCATTTAGGGTCGAGAGGCATCGAAGCTGAATTGCTGCCATGGCAGAAAAGTCACCGCATGCCCGTAATGGCGTACTCTCCGCTTGCACAAGCAGGCGCGCTCCGCAAAGGGGTTATCGAAAGTGAGGCGGTTCAGGAAATTGCCCGTGTTCATAACGCAACCCCACTACAAATTATGTTAGCTTGGACGATCCGCGAGGAGGACATCATTACGATTCCAAAAGCTTCTTCACGTGAGCATGTAATTGAGAATGCTGCTGCAGGTTTAATTACGCTGAGTGAAGAAGAAAGATGGAAGCTGGATGAGGCTTTCCCGATACCTTCGTGGAAAGTGCCGCTGGATATGAGTTGATATAGCTGTCTGAGAATTGTCAAAGAGCTCGCCGTTGAGGCGGGCTTTTTTTATATGAAAAGAGATAGGGGGAGTCTCTATAGGACACAGATGATCTTAAACGCAGAATTATGCCACTTTTGGAGGAATATCGGACACCATAGTCGCTATTAGCATAAATGACACCGATTATGAGCCCATTTCTCTGGAATAGTGTCTCTGAGGTCCGCAACTTTACTCAAAAGGCTCTAAATTAGCAAATAGCGTCATCTGAGTCCGAAGCAATATGGGGGGCGTAAATAATAAACAACGTGTCGCCGTAAGCAAGCAACTTGAGAGCGTAAGCAATAAACAATGTGTCGCCGTAAGCAAGCAACTTGAGAGCGTAAGCAATAAACCACGTGTCGCCGTAAGCAAGCAACTTGGGGAGCGTAAACAATAAACAACGTGTCGCCGTAAGCAAGCAACTTGGGAGCGTAAACAATAAACAACGTGGGTTCGTAAGCATCATGGGTCCGTCGTAGTACCTATAGCGGGATCAGCGAGCAATGGGATTGATAAGCATAAGCACAATTGGTTTTTAAAAGTAATATCGGGGTTTGTAAACACCACTGGGGCGCAAGTGACACAGGTCCGTAAGCCACGACCCCAAAAAAAAAGCAGCAATCCTTCAAAAAGGATTGCTGCTCTTTTAAAAATAAGAACCTAACTGTTCTCGATAATCGTTTGCAGTGTAGTGCGGTCGAGGCCTTCTACGAGTTTAACTAACAGCTCTTTAGCAGCTTCGTAGTCATCGCTATGAATAACTGATGAAGCGGTATGAATGTAGCGGGAGCATATTCCGATGACTGCGGAAGGAACGCCGATTCCACTTACATGAACCTGACCTGCATCTGTTCCACCTTGGGAGACAAAATACTGGTATTTGATCTTGTGAGTATCCGCTGTGTCTTGTACATATTCGATCAGGCCGCGATGTGTAACCATCGTTGGATCAAAAATGCGCAGGAGAGCGCCTTTACCCAAATGGCCAAAGGCTTGGCTATCACCGGTCATATCAGCAGCAGCGCTCGCATCCAAGCCAAAGAAGATGTCTGGGGACAGAAGATTAGCGGCTGTACGTGCTCCACGAAGTCCAACTTCCTCTTGTACGGTAGCTCCAGCATAAACAGTATTAGGCAGCTTTTTGCCGTGTAATGATTTAACCAGCTCAATGGCGAGACCTACGCCGTAACGGTTATCCCACGCTTTAGCCATGATTTTTTTAGGGTTGGCAAGCGGGGTGAACGGACAGATGGGCAGTACTTGTTGACCTGGTCTGACGCCAAAGCTTTCTGCCTCTTCACGGCTGTCTGCACCGATATCAATATACATTTTGCTGATTTCGCCCGTCTTGCCGCGTTCTTCAGCACTTAGTAGATGGATAGGGGTGCTGCCAACAACACCAGTCAATGTGCCTTTTGGTGTAATGATTTGGAGACGCTGGGAAGCAACAGCAGAAGCAAGCCAGCCGCCTAGCGGTTGAAAACGAATCATCCCGGTGTTAGTAATTCCGGTGACCATAAAGCCCACTTCGTCAAAATGTCCAGCGACCATAATTTTTGGCCCGTTTTCCTCACCGCGCAATACGCCGAACAGACTTCCGAGACGATCCTGCACGAACTCTTCGGTATAAGGTGTCATAGAATCCTTGACGTAAGCGCGGAGTTCGCGCTCAAAGCCCGGGGCTGCAGGGAATTCGGTAAGTGTTTTGAATAGATTCAATGTTTCTTGATTCATTTGAAATCACTCCTTTATTAAAATATAAGGACGTATAAGCTTTGCGTTATACATCATCCTTATAGTTCTACGAGAAACGGTTGCCATCCAAAATGGACGACAACGTTATTTCTTCCTGCCACTTAGTATGAACATTGTGAGCTCACTTGTCCATGCTAAAGAGACAAATGAACACCCGGTGAACGCTCCGCGAATACAATGCAATAGGGGCTCTGGTGGCAGGAGCTTTAGAAAGGATGCGAAGGAAATGAGGGTAGCAGGTAGTGTACCCAAAAGAAGGGTGCAGGGAGGATACTCCAAAAGAAACCTAAAGGTTAGCGGAGCGCGCAGACGTTACTGGCGCCACAACTCTCTGGAAAAGGAAGCGGTGCTTATTCTTGTGCTGTTCCTGCTGCTGATAGTTGTGTTACTGTATTTTTCCTGAATTGGAGGGACATAACGAAGCGGGGTATGGCAAACAATAAGGAAAACTTCTAAGCGAAGAAACAACTTGAGGGGCTCAAAGTGAGTACTACTATGATGCTTGTCAGCCCCCTTCGCCTAACTTTCAGGAGGTGCTCTCAATGCCGGCGAAAACGAAAAAATCGGGTGTCAAGCTGAAGCTTGATACCCTGACCCCGCAAGATTACGAGAAATTGTCCAAGCCCTTTGTACCCGCTAGGCCCGTATTCAAAAACTGTGTGCGAGCATTTCTTGCTGGCGGCCTAATCTGTGTAATTGGACAAGGGATTCAGGAGGCTTATATGGCCATATTCGATATGACCTCCAAAGAAGCTGCAAGTCCAACTGTAGCGACGATGATTCTACTCTCTGTAATTCTGACCAGCTTTGGCGTTTATGACAAAATGGCCCAATGGGCCGGTGCAGGAACTGCGGTTCCGGTTACTGGTTTTGCGAACAGTATGTGTTCAGCAGCTCTGGAACACCGTGCGGAAGGACTTGTGCTCGGTGTGGGTGGCAATATGTTCAAGCTGGCGGGTTCAGTCATCGTATTTGGTGCTGTCGCTGCTTTCATAATTGGTATCGTCTATCTCTTTTTAGGCGTAGGTGGAGGTGCACATACATGAAACAGCTTGGCAGTCAGACTTGGGAGTTCACGAGCCGTCCCGTTATTTTAGGCTCTTCCGCTGTAGTGGGGCCTGAAGAGGGAGAGGGTCCATTAACGTCAGATTTTGATTTTATATTTGACTCCCTGGAAATGGGAGAAAAAACATGGGAAAAGGCCGAGCGGGCTCTTTTCGAAAAAGCTTCCCTACTGGCACTGATTAATGCAAACCTCGATAAGGAGAAGCTGGAGTTTTTTGTTGGCGGAGATTTGATGAACCAGATTATCAGCAGCTCCTTCGCGGCAAGAAAATTAGGTGTGCCTTATCTTGGAGTCTTTGGTGCTTGCTCCACTTCCATGGAGAGCCTGGCGATTGCCTCTATGATCGTTGATTCCGGAGGGAGCAAATACGTGCTCGCGGGAACATCCAGCCATAACTGTACGGTGGAAAAGCAATTCCGTTATCCTACCGAATACGGTTCACAGAAGCCGCCAACAGCGCAATATACGGTCACAGGCTCGGGCTGTGCTGTAGTAGGTCAGAATGATGGGACTGGCAACAATCCGGTAGTGGTCTCGGCTACCCTTGGACGAATAATGGATCTCGGTTTGACAGATCCTTTTAATATGGGAACAGCGATGGCACCGGCGGCAGCGGATACGATTACTGCGCATTTTCGGGATACCGGACTATCCCCCGGGCATTATGACTTAATTGTAACAGGCGATCTTGCATCTGTAGGCTTGCCCATTGCGAAAACCTTATTAGCTAAAGAAGGGATTCCAATGGAGCAAACAACCTTTGATGATTGCGGTTTGCTTATCTACGATTTGGAGAAACAGAAGTATGTGATCGCCGGAGGAAGTGGTTGTGGATGTTCCGCGGTAGTGACTTATGGTCATATACTCAAGCGTATTAAAAAAGGTGAGCTTAAACGGGTGCTGATTGTGGCAACTGGAGCCTTATTATCCCCATTGTCATACCAGCAGGGAGAGAGCATTCCGTGTGTGGCTCATGCTGTTGCTATAGAAAGTGGAGGTGGAGTTTAATGATGATTTACTTATGGGCTTTTCTGATCGGAGGAGCCATTTGCGTTATAGGCCAGCTGATGTTTGATGTATTGAAGCTGACACCTGCACATACGATGAGTACATTAGTTGTAGCCGGAGCGATTGCTGATGCTTTTGGCATCTACGATCCACTTGTGAAATTTGCGGGTGCAGGCGCAACCATTCCAATCACAAGCTTCGGTAACTCTTTGGTCCATGGGGCATTGACAGAGCTGGAACGGGATGGCTGGATCGGTGTAGTTACAGGGATTTTTGATATCACGAGCGCAGGGATTTCGTCAGCGATTGTGTTCTCTTTCCTGGCTGCATTGGTTGTCCGGCCTAAAGGATAATGGGATTCTAGCGCTTTAGATTAGAACCTGCGGGACATTGTGTCCTGCGGGTTTTTGGTTTGTTTACACTTCGTAAGCTTCAACAATGTACTTTGGGTCCCCTAATCATGTAAAATATAAATATTACTGCTTATTCTGACCTAGGAGGATCATATATGCCCGTTCGTCAAGAATCAATGCACATCATGAATGCTGTCCGTAATAATCTAGAATCCTGCATACTTGGAAAATCATTTGAAATACAATTGCTGCTAACAGCGCTGCTTGCCGGTGGTCATGTTCTGATCGAGGATGTACCGGGAACAGGAAAGACCCAGCTTATTCGCGCACTTTCCAGATCAATGTCCGGGGAGTATCGCCGGATACAATGTAATCCGGATATTCTTCCGAGTGATATTACCGGTGTATCTGTGTATCATCCGAGGGACGAGATGTTTCATTTCCGCCCAGGTCCGGTGATGACGAATATCCTGCTGGCTGATGAAATTAACCGAGCCACGACAAAGACACAATCCGCCCTTCTGGAAGTGATGGAGGAACGTAATGTAACCGTAGATGGGGAGACCTATCCGCTTCCGCATCCATTTATGTTGTGCGCCACCCAGAATCCGATAGATTTTGAGGGAACCTACACGCTGCCGGAAGCTCAGTTGGATCGTTTTATGCTAAGAATTAGTCTTGGTTATCCTGATGCAGCAACCGAAAAAAATCTATTGTTGAGCCATCAAGAAGGTCAACCAGTGGACAGGCTTACAGCTGTCACTAGTATGGAGCAGATCGCTAGTATTCAAGAGGAGATTCGTGAGATTTATATGAGTGATCCTGTACTGAATTACTTGTTAGATATTGTACGCCAGACAAGAGAGCATCCGCTTGTATTGCTAGGTGCAAGTCCACGTGCTTCGTTATCGTTTATGCTGGCTTGTAAAGCTTATGCTTTCCTACAGGGAAGGGATTATGTTCTTCCGGATGACGTAAAGGTGCTTACTCCATTTGCCTTGGGTCATCGTATATTGCTGCGTCCAGAGTCGCGGCTAGATAATATTAGCGTAGATTCGCTGCTTCAAAAGCTTCTGCAGAGCATTCATGTGCCTGTTACGATGAGGCAATAATATGAGACGTTATTTGTCTACGGTGGCAGCTCACATTCAGCCTACCAAATTCGCCAGCATCCTTGTAATTTGGAGTATTACGCTCTTATATGTACTATTTCAGGGCGGTAAAACTGCATTTATGTTGTTTATTATGGTCTCTGTACTTATTGCATATCTGATTGCTGGAGGTTTAGGAGGCGTTCGGCGGGCTAAGGGTGTTCGCAGTTTTTATGCCGAACAGGATAAGGGAGATTTGCTCTCTGCCGGTGGGTATCTTCGTGTAGGTCTGAAGGTCACAATCCCGGGAATTTTGCCTTTACCTTATGTGGTTGTAAGGGAAGTTCTGAAACGGCATAATGGCGAATCATGGGTATTTGAGGAAAGCCTGATTCCCAGCCTCAGAGGGCATGGGGAACTGCGGTTTCAGACACCGGTTCTGGAACGGGGCACTTATACATTTTCAGATACGGATATCATCAGCCAAGATATTTTTGGCCTTGTCGAGCATAAAGGTACTTTTCTGGCTGAAGGACAGTTTCAGGTGTTGCCTCGTGCAATCTATGTTCCGCGCTGGCAGTTATATGAAAGAAAATCCCGTCTTTCTGGACCACAGACCTCTGTTGTTCAATCACGTCGTGAGACCACCCAAATTAACGGTGTACGCGACTACGTATACGGCGACCGCCTAACACGCATACATTGGAATGCAACGGCAAAGACAGGCTCGTGGAAGTCCAAAGAGTTCGAGCATGAGTCGATTCCCAAAACCATTCTAGTTCTGGACGGCTCTGCTTCTGCTTATATGAATTCGAATCAATTTGAACTCGCAGTCTCTGTAGCAGCTTCACTTCTTGGATTCGGTATTCGAGAGCGGATAGGGATCGGTCTTTGCTGCTTGGATAAGACCACGAAGGTATTTGCACCAGTTGAAGGTGCTGCTGAACGTCAGAAAATGATTCAATATTTGATCGATCTTAACGCCGAAGGGCATGGTCCACTCATTTCCCGTTTGGAAAAAGGATATCGTATGTTCCCTAAAGGCTCATACTTCGTGCTAATTAGTCCTCAAAGTGGCCAACCTGTACTGGATGCATTACGTTGGGCTGACAGCAGAGGGATGACTCCGTCTCACATTCATATAGGGAATTTATCAGAAACGAACAGCAGCACAGATTGGACAGACGTTCTAAGATCTCGGGGGATTACAGGCTACAGCATTAATTCACTGCAAGAGCTTCCCATAGTATTAGGAGGGGAAGTCTGATATGAAAAACTGGTGGAATCAGATGAAATTCTCATGGCATCGTTCTTTAGGTCTATTGTGGCTTTTGATTATAGCCCACCAGTGGGTCTCTTATACGGAGCCTATCTGGTTAAGACAGACAACTGCTGTTGTGTGGGCTGCATTAATAACGATCACTGTTATGGAAATCATAATTCCTGTTAAAGTTCAAATAAGGCTCTTTATTGAAGCGGCAGCTATTATTTATATCGTTTATCGTATACTTATCAATTATGGTATATACGTCGCTGATCCTTGGGCAACAACCCTCCCGGACAGACTGCAGGATATTGCAGTTCATATGGTGCCCTATATCTGGTTTGCTCTCGGGGCCTCAGCCCTGCTGCTGTTGTCGTCTTGGTGGGCATCCTCAAAAAGACGTATTTTATGGTTTATAGGAATGAACATAGTGGCTTTTGCTGCCTTGGATTCCTTTACATCTATCGTTTTGTGGCAGGAAGTAGCCTGGACGGTATTTGCGGGGATGGGCTGGCTGGTCAGCCATCATCTGAGAAGCTTCCAGCTACATTATCCGCGTGGTTGGGTGCATCTGCTGAAATATCCCACGAAAATTGTCATTAATATTGCCATCGTCTTCTCTTTGGTCATCCTAATTGGAGTGAATATGCCTGGGGTAAGGCCTACCCTAACCGATCCTTATACCGCTTGGCAAGAATGGAATGGGATTGGGAAGTCTTCTGGGAAGGGCACAGTTGGGACCACGAAATCTGAGATGGGTTCTGTCTCCCCTACTAACAATACTTCGTCAGGTTACAGTCTGAATGATGATCAACTAGGCGGCGGCTTTACCTTCGATTATACACCGGTGATGACAGTGGTTTCTGATTTGCGTATTTATATGCGGGGAGAAACGCGCAGATTATATTCCGGAAGAGGCTGGGTCGATAGAGATCGGTTAAATCGGGGACCTCTAGAAGCGGTGGATGTAGGTGAATCTTTAGAGAGCAGTGTGGGTTCTAAAGTGAATACACGAACACTGAAACAAACAGTAACCGTGCTTAATAATAATGAATTTCCTGTGCTGTTTGGCACTTATTCAGTATCTTCGGTGGATTCTTTAAATGGGGAAAAAGCTGGAAATGGACTCTCCTGGAGAAGCCGGGACAGCGAGCTGATCTGGGATGTGGATGGGAAGAAACTCGCTTATCCGTCTACCTTTGAGGTGACGTCTGAGGTTCCTGTAATTCCTGTTCAAGAATTGACAACAAAGACGTATGAGGAGCTATATAAAGGGAACGATTTGGAGAAAATGTTTCTTCAACTGCCTAACGATTTTCCTAAAAGAGTCAGGGAGCTGGCTGAGGAAATCACGGCTGAAGGAAAAACGCCGTATGAAAAAACAGCGCTTTTGCAACAATACTTACAACAAACCTTTCCATATACCAATAATCCAGATATATCACGTGTCACAAGCAACGATTTTGTAGAAGGGTTTTTGTTTGAGTTAAAGGAAGGTTACTGTGATTATTATTCTACGGCACTGGTTACTATGGCGCGCTCTCTGAACATCCCTGCACGATGGGTTAAGGGGTACGCACCTGGGGAACAGCCAGAAATCCCAATGAATCCGGCACAACAGCAATCAGGCACAGTGAATAATAATTATACAATTACCAATGCGGATTCCCACTCTTGGGCTGAGGTTTACTTTGGTGATTATGGTTGGATTCCAGTTGAAGCTACACCTGGATTTAATATTCCGCTTTTAACTCAGAATGAGCAAACCCCTGAAGTCGAGTCAGAAGATCAAGAAGAACAGGCAGAACCTACACCAGCGCCTGTGAATAACGCACAAGAAGATCAAGGGTTTCATGTAGGTCTTTGGGTTGTTGTGGCAGCTGTAGCGGTGTTGCTGTCCTGGACGATTTTTATAGTTTGGCATAGACGCTTTAAGCTTCGCTTCTTCATGCAGCAGCTGCGCAATGGCCGGCCTTTAACGCCAGATCAGAAAGTAGTGGCGGAAACTGAGCGTTGGGTAAGGTATTTGCACCGCAAGGGAATGCTAAAAGAAGAGCACGAAACTTTGCGTGAAGCCGTAGATCGCTGGAGTGGAGAACGTCCGGCAGTGGCTGATCATCTATCCTCACTACTAGCAATGTTCGAAAAGGCGAAATATAGCCCTGAGGTTATTGAAGACAAAGACTGGCAGAGCGTGTATACTGAAGCTTTGTGGGTGCGGAGAAAAATGAGATCCAAGAAATAACACTTTGCGTGAAAGTATAGCTACAGATTTATTTGCGATGCGCAAGGAGTATGTTATAGTTTTTTGTATGAAATCGAGGTGAACGTATTGTTTGAAATGTTAGTTCCCAAACTCCGGGTGAATACGGTATTCGATATTGCTCTGGACGAGCTGTATAGACAGGGATATCGCGGAATCATCACGGATCTGGATAACACACTGGTCGGTGCCAAAGCGCCTGTGGCTACTCCGGAGCTGTTGTTATGGTTCGAAAAGGTGAAGGAACTGGGCTTTAAGCTCATCATCGTATCTAACAATAACATGGAACGGGTGTCACGCTTTGCAACACCGCTTAATATTGAATTTGTGCACCAGGCTCGTAAACCGAGTAATGCTCCTTTTCTCAAAGCGATGAAGCAGATGGAGCTGCCACCTGAACAAACGATTGTGGTGGGAGATCAAATGCTTACAGATGTATACGGCGGCAATCGCCTTGGCCTGTATACTGTTTTGGTACTGCCAATCTCCGTCAAGGATGAGGGGTTCGGCACAAGGTTTAATCGCCGGGTAGAGCGGGTTGCTCTGACACGGCTTCGCAAAAAAGGATTGTGGCACGAGGAGGAAAAATAGTAATGAACGAACAAAGCGAAACACGGCGTCCTGAGAAGTGCAGCGGTTGCGGCATCAAGCTTCAGACGGAGCATAAGGATCAACCAGGATACCTTCCGGAGGTTGCACTTGAACGGGACCCGGTGATTTGCCAACGCTGTTTCCGGATTAAAAATTATAATGAGGCTTCATCTGTTTCGGTGAATCAGGATGAATTTCTTCGCCTGCTGAGTGGAGTAGGAGAGAAGAATGCGCTTGTTATTCATATTGTCGATATCTTCGATTTTGAAGGCAGTCTGATTTCCGGCCTGCAGCGCTTTGTTGGCAATAACCCTGTTATTCTTGCAGTGAATAAATGTGACTTGCTGCCGAAAGTTACAAACTGGAACAAGTTGCGTAACTGGATGCAGCAGCGCTGTAAAGAGGAAGGCTTGCGGACGGCTGAAATCGTACTTTGCAGTGCGAAACGCAATCAAGGTTTTGACCGTTTGCTGGAAGCCGTAACGGAGTTGCGCGGCCAACGTGACGTATATGTCGTGGGTGCTACCAATGTGGGCAAATCCACACTTATTAATCGTCTGATTTCGGACTATAGCGATTTGGAGCAGGAGTTAACGACTTCACGTTACCCTGGCACAACACTCGATACGGTCAAAATTCCATTGGATGACGGCCACTACATTATAGATACTCCAGGGATTGTGTATCCTTGGCGTTATAGTGAATTAGTAGAGCGTCAGGATCTGGATGCAGTTATGCCTGCCAATCCTTTGAAGCCAACAGTCTATCAGTTGAACGAAGGACAGACTCTATTCTTCGGTGGACTGGGACGTTTTGATTTCGTACAAGGCCCGCATCAATCCTTCACTTGCTTTATAAGTGGTACTTTAAAAATCCATCGCACGAAGCTGGAACGCGCAGATTCCCTCTATCAGGATCATCGCGGTGAAATGCTGTCTCCACCGGGAAGTGACCGGATGGACAAGCTGCCACCTTGGCAGCGGCATGAGTTCCGGATTAATCGGGGCAGCCGAACCGATCTGTACATTTCGGGTCTGGGCTGGATTAAGGTTAATGGAACTGAAGGTGCAGTTGTGGCCATTCACGTTCCGCGTGGGGTGAAGGTGCTTACCCGCCCTTCGATGATTTAACGAGGGAGGATAATCTATTGTCTACAACAGCAGTCGAAGGCTACAATAGCGGTAATATTCTACTCGGTGTAATGGGAGATCCTATTATACAATCCAAATCTCCAATTATGCATGAAGCAGCGCTGCGAGCGCTGGGAATTCCGGGTGCTTATGTACCGCTTCATATCCACCCGGAGAAGCTGGGCGATGCGGTGCAAGCGATCCGTACGCTTGGTTTCCGTGGAGTGAATGTGACGATTCCGCATAAGGTTGCGGTGATGGAGTATTTGGATGTATTAGATGAGAGTGCAGTAGCCGTTGGTGCAGTCAATACGATTGTTAATGATAACGGAGTGCTCACCGGATATAATACGGATGGAATCGGTTATGTGCGTTCGCTCAAAGCGGAAGCTATTTCTGATTTGTCTGGTGCGAAGATTATGGTTATCGGGGCCGGTGGAGCAGCAAGAGGAATTGTTGCCGCACTACTTCAAGAGAAACCTTCTTCAATCATTATTGCTAATCGCAGCGCTGAGAAGGCAGAGGACTTGGCGACACAGTGCCGGAGCAAAGGGAATGTCATCGGGATTAGCATGAACGAAGTAGCAGAAATGCTAAGTGGTGTAGACGTGTTGATCAATACTACCTCCGTAGGTATGTATCCTCATATGGATGAGACACCGATAGATCCTGGACTGCTTCGTGAAGGAATGGTCGTAAGCGATCTGATTTATAATCCGCTGCGCACGCGGCTATTGTTGGAAGGACTCGAACGGGGCTGCATGATTCATGGAGGCCTTGGTATGTTTGTCTATCAGGGAGCTTATGCTCTGGAGTATTGGACAGGGCAGCCTGCTCCTACGGAAATCATGCGGCAGACCATTCTGGATTGTTTGGGTGGAAATGAGTAAGAAATGGATTCATTAAGTTAGGGTAATAATAGGTAATAATATATGTTAATTAAGGAGTTATTCATTTATGTTAACTGGTAAACAAACACGGTATCTTCGTTCATTGGCGCACCATCTCGATCCTATTTTTCAAGTGGGCAAAGGTGGAGTAAACGATCACCTCGTACGCCATATTGAAGAAGCTATTGAGAAGCGCGAGCTTATGAAGATTAGTATACTGAGCAATAATATTGAGAATCCCAAGGAAATCGGTGCTGCTCTGGCTGAACAATCGGGTTCTGAGCTTGTGCAAGTGATCGGTAAGACTGTCGTTCTATACAAAGAATCACGTGATAACAAAACCATTGAGCTGCCGCGTTAATAGCTGTAAGTATACCTTACCGAGGAGGTCGTCCTCTTGAAAGTTGGAATTATGGGAGGTACCTTTGATCCTCTTCATATCGGTCATATGATGGCAGCGGAAGCCGCAAGAGATACTTATGGTCTGCAAGAGGTATGGTTTATGCCTTCACATATCCCGCCTCATAAACATGAGGCAGGTGTATCTGGAGAAGACCGGCTAGCAATGGTGCAGGAAGCGGTGAAGAATCACGAAGCTTTTTGCACATTAGATTGGGAAGTTGTCAGAGGTGGCGTCTCCTATACCTATGAGACCATAAGACGTCTGCAAGAGGAGTATCCGCATTTCGATCTTTATTTCATCATTGGAGCGGATATGGTCCAGTATTTGCCGAAATGGAACGAGATTGAAGAACTGGTGCAGCGGCTTACATTTATTGGTGTGGGTCGTCCGGGAACACCTCTTGATCTAGATGCATTGCCAGACTTTATAGCAAAAAAGGTATTGCTTGCAGATATGCCACTGGTTGATATTTCGTCAACGATGTTAAGAGAACGGGCGGCAGCAGGTAAATCTATTCGTTATATGGTTCCAGAGGCAGTGTTCGATTATGTTCAAAGGAGTGGATTGTATGGCATACGGCCGCGAAGCGCTGATTGAGGCGGTCTCCACACAGATGCCTGATAAGCGCTGGAAGCATACACTCGGCGTGATGGAGACATCTATTCAACTGGCGAAGCAATATGGTGCTGACCCTGAACGTGCAGAGACAGCAGCGATTCTGCATGATGTGGCCAAGTATTGGCCGGTTGAGCGAATGAAGGAGATCATTGAACAAAATCAATTGAATTTGGATCTTCTGGTGTATGACAAGCAGATGTGGCATTCGGAAGTAGGCGCCTTTGTAGCTGAGAAAGACTATGGGATTACGGATCCTGATATTATCAATGCGATTCGTTTCCATACCTCAGGCCGTGAAGACATGAGTTTACTTGAAAAAATCGTCTGCCTAGCTGACTACATCGAGCCTGGGCGTGATTTTCCCGGGGTTGATAAGATACGCGAGAAGGCACAAGTAAGTTTGGAAGAAGGATTAGTCGCTGGGTTCGATTCTACGATTAGTTTGTTACTGGAGAAACGCCGGGTGATTTTCCCCTTAACGGTACTGGCGCGTAATGATTTAGTTAGAATATTGGAGGATAAAATATGAGTGTACAACCAAGCAAGCTGTTAGAACTGGCCCTTAAGGCTGTTGAAGATAAAAAAGCAATGAACGTCGTGGCACTAGATCTACGTAATGTTTCACCAATCAGTGATTACTTTATCGTATGTCACGGTAACTCGGATATTCAGGTACAGGCGATCGCTACCGAAGTCCGTAAAGTAGTTCATGAAGCAGGCGGAGTCATCAAAGGGATTGAAGGCATGGATTCAGCACGCTGGGTGCTGATGGATCTTGGCGATGTTATCGTTCATATATTCCACCGCGATGAGCGTGAATATTACAATATCGAGCGTCTGTGGTCCGATGCCAAGGTTGTGGAGACTGTATGAGCCTGATTGCAGGAACTACGGTTACACTTCATGTAGAGCGGGAAGTTTCCCCATACGGATTCTTTTTAAATGCTGGAGACCAAGATGTTATGCTGCATTATACGGAGCTGACAGAGAAGGTAAAAGCCGGTGATAAAGTTGAAGTTTTCATTTTCTTTGATACCGAGGACCGTCTTGCGGCAACGATGAAAAAACCATTTTTGACGCTGGGCGAGATGGCGTTATTGGAAGTGGCTGATATTCATCCGCGTCTGGGCTGCTTTTTGGAGATGGGTCTTGGACGTCAGCTGCTGCTGCCTATCCGTGAGCTTCCAGAGCTTCCAGAGCTGCGTCCGCAGGTTGGAGACTATGTGTTTGCGATCATGGAGCATGATAAACAGGGGCGTCTGCGTGCCAAGCTGGCCGGAGAACAGGAGCTTGCTCCACTAGCTCTGCCTGCACCTGAATCTTGGATGGGACAGACTGTAACAGCC
Source organism: Paenibacillus sp. FSL R7-0163 (assembly GCF_037969975.1). Lineage (NCBI taxonomy): Bacteria > Bacillati > Bacillota > Bacilli > Caryophanales > Paenibacillaceae > Paenibacillus > Paenibacillus sp. FSL R7-0163. Next base: position 4,441,351 of record NZ_CP150224.1, on the reverse strand, counting down.
CGAGTGTATAAGCCGCTGCAAATGGGTACTTTTGTACTTGTGGATGCGGGTGTTCTAGGCTTTGGGATTATCGGTATGGTCCATTCATCTGAGCGGAGCCGTCTGCTGCGTCTTGGTGAGCAGTTTGAAGCACGTGTCTCTCATATCCGTGAGGATGGACGTGTTAACCTTTCTATGGGTCTCCGTAAAGAAGTGGGGATGGATGTAGATTCTGCCGCACTTTTGGAGTTCTTAAATGCTCGTCCAGGTGGAGCGATGCCTTATTCGGATGCTACGCCGCCAGATATTATCAAACAACGGTTCGGAATCAGTAAATCCGCCTTCAAGCGTGCACTTGGGAAGCTGATGAAGGAAGGCCATATTACTCAAAAAGAGAATTGGACTTATCTTGTTGCTAAAGATAATGAAGAAGGAACAACCGAAGGGCAAGAAGAAACGACGGATTAAGCTTACGATTCAATAGACGTAATTTATAAAATGTTGTTATAGAAAGCGGTGTAATTGTGTCTTCCTATGGGAAATTTGCTTATGTATACGATGAGCTTATGGCAGATATGCCGTATCCAGATTGGATATCCTTTGCTGAAGCCGCATGGAGTAAATACGGCAAGCCGTTAACTGTAGCCGAGCTTGGCTGTGGTACAGGGAGTATTACAATTCCTTTGGCGGGTTCAGGATACCATATGACCGGAATCGATTTATCTTCTGACATGCTCTCAGTGGCACAGCGCAAAATGGAGGAGCATCCCCAGGGACGGCGCTTTTTGCGTGAAGGCAGTGTTCGTTGGATTAGACAAAATATGAAGGAATGGGAGCTTCCGGAGCTGGTGGATTCTGTGATTTCCTTTTGTGATTGTCTGAATTATGTGTTGGAAGAGGATGAGATCAGCGCTGTTTTTGCCAGTACCTATGCAGGGTTAAAGCAAGGCGGAACCTTTCTGTTCGATGTGCATCATCCAAACACACTAATTCGTTATGAAGAAGAACAGCCCTTTATTCTGGACGAGCCATCTGTGTCTTATATTTGGACTTGTGAGATGGATGTTCCACGCCGCGAAATTGAACATCATCTGTCCATTTTTGCCCGTGAAGACGGACATAGCGATCGCTATCGCCGATTCGAAGAGACCCATATTCAGCGCGCCTACGATCCTAACTGGATGAAGGAAGAGCTGCTTAAGGCTGGGTTTAGTGATGTGAAGATCTATGCTGATTTCGAGTGGGTAGAGGCAGAAGATGATGCTGAACGATTATTTTATGTAGCTATAAAATAAATATTCAAAATGCTAAGAGGGGCTGTCCCATAAGCTATGAAAATAGCTGCTGGGACAGCCCCTTTTTTGACCTTAGCTGATTGCTGGCGGAAGCGAGTGGAATACTGCTGTTGGGAGCACCTAGGTTGACGCTGCCGGAAACAAGTGTGTTTCCGCTATCGAATGCTCATGCATTACCGCTGGCGTGAGCGTGTGGGTTCTCGCTCTCGAAAGCTCATATATTGCCGCTTTGCGGAAGCGTGTAAGTTCTCGCTCTCGAATGCTCATGCATCGCCCTTTTCGGATGCGTGTAGGTTTTCACTATCCAACACACATACATGCACAACTACCATCAGATATACGTATTAGTAGTAGCTATCGGACACAGCGGACCTTATACGCAGCATGGGTGCTATCGGACTCCATTGCAGCTATTGGCTTGAAAAACGTCCAATATTGGTCATTTTCCAAGGGATAGCGTCACTGGAGTCCGAAAACATGCTCCAAGGGCTAAAAATATGCAAATAACGTCATTTGGGTCCGTGAGCCACGTGAGATACATGTGAGATGATGGAGACAAGGTTGGAGTAACCAGCCAGCGACCCAAACATAAACAGCGATTCTCCGATATCAGGAGAATCGCTGTTTTTATGACTTCATTCGTTGGAGCAGCTTGTAATTGCGCCAACATAATAAATACAAAATAAACCGGGCAGTGTTCATACCACCCGGCATCTTCCAATCCTTACCGATGCTCAAACAGATCAATGGCACCCAATACGACATGAGCCAGACCAAATCCAAGTACGCCTGTTGCTGCCATCTTATACTTGCTTCCAAGAAAAGCGGCGCTAGAAGCGGTTACGACGGTTCCAAGAACAGCGGGAATTAGACCTTCACGCATTCGAAACACTCCTTCTCGGTGGTTTGGGAGACAAAGTTATTATGGTTCAATATCGAAAAAATATACGAAGCACAAAAAGACCCTAAATCAGCGTTAGCTGAATTTAGGGTCTTTTTATTTAAATTAGGGTTGGTTACTCTGCTATTATAACAGCGTTACGAGGGAGGCCCTCTCCAACTTCATGTACATCATACAACACACGTGCCAGTAGGTCCTGGCTATAATTGCCGAAATGTTTTCCGTAAATCGTGAGTCCACGTTTGTTTGTAGGCTTGTCGGTTACTGCGATACGGAATGTGAGTTCACTTTTGTAATCCAATTGGATATCATCAAGGGTCACATCAGAAATCCGACAGCCATCAATGAAGCTGCCTTCATTATTGATACGGATCAGCTTCAGCATGCCGTATTGGTTTAGGTGCGGAGGCCACCAATCGGGGTTAAAAGTTCCCCGGGTATCTCCGAAATCGCCAGGGCTAGTCCAGAATCCGATTTCAATTCCATTTAAATAGAAATAAAGGTCGGACGGATAGTTATCGTTAGACCCAGGAGCTTCAGAGCCGATCTCCATCGAGAACTGAATTTCGCGGAACGTTTGGTTGGCTTTAAGGTAGTTTGGAATTCTATATTCGAGGAACCCTTCAGCCATCCAAATAATTTCGGATTCAATTCGCTGCGGATCTGCAAAATAACGCGGCTCGTCGAAATCCCCGATGATGCTATCTTTGGTAGCCAATCCACAAGTTGGAACAGCCTGATAGTTGCTGTAATGACCTACTTGAATTTCTACTTCGTAAAGATTATCAACATCCTTGCTGCGAAGGTCAACAATAAGCTTGTCCTTATTTAAATAGCAGACCTTTTGAATACCGTGTTTGCCCACTGATGTGTTTATCTCAATGAGACCGCTTTCTTCTAACTTTTTAATATGCATGGTAATGGCGCCGTTGCTGAGGTTCAGTTTTTTGGCAATTTCATTCAGGTTCAAGGCTTGATTGGTGGCAAGGAGCTCTAAAATGAGGATTCTGATTTCTGAGCTTAGTGCCTTGAAAATTTCTAATCCACTCATTAAATCTTTAATATAGATCATTTTATCAATACCTTCTTCCGATTACGTCATAAATTATACTATTTTATAAAATTATAAACTAATAAGGCATATAAATAAAGTATACTTCCTTATTTTGTAGAATGGTCAAATATAAGAGGGATTTTTGGCATGATTTTCTTTTGATTTAGTAAAATTTAAACAAACAAAGGATTAAACTAAAGAAAAAGACGATTATTTCGCCATCATTCATTTATTTCGAGTTTAATTTCATATAAATATAAAAAGGTTTATAGAAATATATTTACAAGGCTTTTTATATATGTTATTTTATATTGTAAGCGAATACATATTTTTTCATTTTAAATTTAATATTTATTGCTGCTCAATCTGTTGCTATTTCTGAGGTGATAATTTAATGGTAAAAAAGACAACAGATCTTGTCTTTCCATGTTCCCCAGGGAACATGCCAATGTATGATCTATCAGTGATTGATATTGAGTCTTTATGGACGCTTCACAACACACATGATCCAGGCATTATTAAAACAGATGAGGGTTACTATGTTTTTTCTACCGATATAAGAGTCGGAGGAGAATTACGTCCAGGCGTAATGGTTCGAAAATCACAGGATCTTATCCATTGGGAATGGGTTCATTATGCGCTGCCGGGAATTCCCCGAGTTGCGAAGGAATGGGCAGGGGCTACTAATTTATGGGCACCCGATGTGGTGAAATACGGTGATCAGTATCGAATGTATTACTCGGCCTCATCTTTTGGAAGTAGACAATCGCTAATCGGACTTCAAACTTCATCTTCTATTGAGGGACCTTGGACCGATGAAGGTGTGGTGATTCAGACGCGTGCTGAAGATTCACTGAATGCGATTGATGCAAATGTGCTTACGGATGCAGATGGACGGATGTGGATGGTGTATGGTTCTTTTTTTGGTGGAATTCATATCATTGAGCTGAATGCGGAAACGGGCAAACCGAAGCAAGAAGGTTTTGGTACGCTGATCGCTAAACGGGATAACACCATTAAAGATGGAGCAGTTGAAGGACCGTACATAGTGTATAACGAGCAATTCAAAAAATACTATTTGTTCGTCTCCTATGACTCCCTGTTTGAGGATTATAACGTTCGTGTCGCTCGTGCAGATACTATTACCGGCCCATATGTGGATTATAACGGACGAGATATGAGTGATAGTGCGCATCAACCCCGATATGAGGTCGGCAATAAAATACTGGGTGGCTATCGCTTTGGACAAGATCCAGGTTGGATTGCTCCCGGCCATAACTCAGTTCTTCATGAGGATGGCAGCTATTATATAGTTCATCATGCACGTGGTGAAATCGATAAACATTGGTCCTATTTACAGGTTCGTCGAATTCTGTGGACAGAGGATGGTTGGCCTGTTGTATCTCCAGAACGGTATGCGGGTGAAGTGGAACAGGATATTCCAGAACAGCTAATCGCAGGACAGTGGGAATGGATTGTAATGGACCCCTCAGTGGATGGCCAGATTCAGTCTGCCCTCATAAGTCTATCGTCTGACTTTAAGCTGGAAGGTGCGAATGGAAAGGGAAGCTGGTCTTTTGATGGACGCAGAGTCCTGACCTTGGTCTGGAATGACGTTATCGAGGGTAAAGGCCGGATAGAGAAGGTGCATTTGCTTCCGTCATGGGATTGGGAGAAAGAAACTCAGACCCTTGTATTTACTGGATTAAATGAAAATGGAATTTCCATCTGGGGTAAGCAAAAGAATGGAGAAGAGAATAGATGACTACTATCAAGCTACATGCAGGTAAAGGAATTAATAAGATTAGCAAGTATCTATATGGTCATTTTGCCGAGCATTTGGGCAGATGTATCTATGATGGGATCTATGTGGGGGAAGATTCGCCGATTCCGAACACCAAGGGCTTTCGCAACGACATCCTAGCAGCACTCAAAAAAGTTAATATTCCTGTCCTTCGTTGGCCGGGGGGCTGTTTTGCCGATGAGTATCATTGGAAGGATGGCGTCGGTCCAAAAGAAACCCGTAAGCGGATGGTGAATACGCACTGGGGCGGTGTCGTCGAGAATAATCATTTTGGGACTCATGAATTTTTTGAATTATGTGAGTTGCTGGATTGTGAACCATATATCTGCGGGAATGTTGGCAGTGGCACTGTTCAGGAGATGTCGGAGTGGGTTGAATATATGACCTTTGAAGGCGAATCACCGATGGCGGATTGGCGTCGTGAAAATGGGCGTGAAGAGCCGTGGAAGTTGAAGTATTTTGGTGTAGGTAATGAGAACTGGGGCTGCGGCGGCAATATGCGTCCAGAATATTATGCGGATTTGTACAGACGTTACCAGACATATGTGCGTAATTATGGTGAAAATCAGATCTATAGAATCGCTGGTGGCGCCAACGTTGATGATTATAATTGGACAGAAGTGCTAATGCGCGAAGCTGGACGGTTTATGGATGGTCTCAGTCTTCATTCGTATACGATTCCTGGAAGCTGGGAAGAGAAACGTTACGCTTTAGGTTTTGACGAAGCCGAATGGTTTGAGACTATGCAAAAAACCTTGCATATGGATGAACTGATTACCAAACATTCAGCGGTAATGGATAAATATGATCCGGATAAGCGGGTTGGAATGATTATAGATGAGTGGGGAACCTGGTTCTTAAATGAACCTGGTACGAATCCGGGGTTCCTGTATCAGCAGAATACACTCAGAGATGCATTGGTAGCAGGGGTAACGCTGAATATTTTCCAAAAGCATAGCAGTCGTGTGCAAATGGCGAATTTGGCTCAAGTGGTCAATGTACTGCAGGCTCTTATCCTGACGGAGGGCGACAAGATGATTCTAACGCCTACCTATCATGTATTTGAAATGTACAAAGAGCATCAGGATAATGAACTGCTTGAAGTAACTGTTGAGAGCCCTGATTATACGTTTGGGGAGCTAACAATTCCACAGATTAGCGTTTCTGCTTCTCGCGATACGAATGGCAATGTATATGTTTCTCTCTGTAACTTGAGCCATAATGACAGCGCATCGCTAAGTATTGGTATTGAAGAGGTTACCTTTAGCAAAGTGACAGGTCAGATCTTAACGCATTCCGTGCTGGGTGCGCACAATACGTTTGAGGCACCGGATACAGTTACTCCAGTAGCTTTTGAGGGTGCATCTTTATCGGGTGAAAAGCTGAGCTGCGAGCTTCCACCTGCTTCTGTAGTAGTCTTGACTCTGGAATAATATCATGTCAGAGAATCAAGAAAAAAACCGTCGCTGCAAAAGCTGTGATGAGAACATGAGAATAAGCCCAGAAAAACTGGAGCGTTTAATAGAAATAGCCACTAGAGAAAGACCCTTAGCGCCGGAGGAGCAATATTTGCAGCGTATTGAACATTGCCGAGATTGCTCTGGCCTGCAATTTGGTAGCACTTGCCGTTATTGTGGCTGCCTCGTAGAGGTGAGAACAAGATTACAGGACTCTACTTGCCCTTATCCCTCGGCACCTCGCTGGGATTGAATACTAAGTTTTTGAAAAGGACGTGAAAATCATCAAACAAAATTTGTTAGCTGCTACGCCCCCGATGGGCTGGAATAGTTGGGACTGTTACGGAGCCAGTGTAAATGAAGAAGAAGTAAGAGGCAACGCAGAATATATGGCTACCCATTTGAAGGACTTTGGTTGGGAATATGTAGTTGTGGATATTCAGTGGTATGAGCCTGGAGCGAATTCTTCGCAGTATCGCAACTTTGTACCGCTGGTTATGGATGAGTACTCCAGACTTCAACCTGCTGAGAACCGGTTTCCTTCCGCAGCGGGAGGCAAAGGGTTTGCGCCACTCGCTGAATATGTGCATGGATTGGGTTTGAAATTCGGCATACACATTATGCGCGGAATTCCGCGTCAGGCTGCTCATGCGGCCAGTGCCATACTAGGATCTGAGCAAACCGCACGCGATGTGGCTCACCCAAATTCTATTTGTCCATGGAATACGGACATGTATGGAGTAGATGCTTCAAAAGAAGGCAGTCAGGCGTATTATGACTCGCTGTTCCAGTTGTATGCCAGTTGGGGTGTGGATTATGTGAAAGTGGATGATATTGCCGCTTCTCGCATTTATGGATACCACAAAGAAGAAGTTGCTATGATCCGTAAGGCTATTGACCGCAGTGGTCGCGAGATGGTGCTCAGTCTTTCGCCTGGACCTGCTCCAGTGGAAGAGGCTGAACACTTAGCCGGACACGCTAACCTTTGGAGAATGACCGATGATTACTGGGATCATTGGCATTTGCTGCGCGGGATGTTTGAGCGCTGTGAGAAATGGGCTCCTTATGTGCAGCCGGGCCATTGGCCGGATTGTGACATGCTGCCGTTAGGTCATCTGGGCATTCGTTCTGTAGATGGCGGGGGAGACCGGTTCACGCGGTTTACTCATGACGAGCAGGTCACCATGATGACACTTTGGAGTATTTTCCGCTCCCCGTTAATGTTTGGAGGAGAACTTCGGGACAATGATGATTGGACATTATCTTTATTGACCAATAAGGAAGTGCTTCATCTGCATCGTTATGGTAAAGGCGGCAGACAGGTAGCGCTAAATGAGGAGCATGCGATCTGGACATCTGAGGATGAACAAGGAAACCATTATGTAGCTTTGTTTAATCTTAGCGATGAAACATTAACGCTTAAGGTATCATTCGAGCAGCTTAATGTTTCAATTCCTAATACTATACGTGATCTATGGCAGAGCCGCGATTTGGAAGTAGTTAACGAAGGTATTTCTCAAACTCTTCCACAGCATGGTTCTGTATTGTTAAAGTTTAAATAGAGGAGAGAGATTATGAATACGAGTGTAGAATATAAAAATCCATTGGTGGAGCAACGTGCTGATCCATGGGTATATAAACATACAGATGGTTATTACTACTTTATTGCTTCTGTTCCAGAATACGACCGGATCGAAGTGCGGAGAGCAACAACAATCGAGGGATTGGCTGCTGCAGAACCGGCTGTAGCTTGGCGTAAATATGAGACGGGTCCGCTTAGTGCAAACATTTGGGCACCAGAGCTCCATTATATTGACGGGAAATGGTACATTTATTTCGCAGCGGCGCGTACTACGGAGACGAAGGATGGATTATTCGATCACCGTATGTTTGCTCTTGAGAATGAATCTGCCAATCCTTTAGAAGGAACATGGGTAGAAAAAGGCCAGGTGAAAACCGCTTGGGAATCCTTCGCTTTGGATGCAACCACCTTCCAGCACAAAGGAAAATTGTATTATGTATGGGCACAGAAGGACCTGAATATTGAGGGGAATTCTAATCTGTATATTTCTGAAATGAGTAATCCATGGACGCTAACGGGTCCTCAGACGATGATTGCTACTCCTGAATATGACTGGGAAATTATTGGGTACAAGGTAAACGAAGGAGCTGCAGTGCTTAAACGTAACGGCCGTATCTTTATCAGCTTCTCGGCTAGCGCTACGGATTTCAATTACTGCATGGGACTTTTGGTTGCGGATGAAGACAGCGATCTGCTGGACGCCGCTTCATGGACCAAACTGCCGGAACCGGTATTCCAGACCCACGAAGAGAATGGACAATATGGTCCGGGTCATAACAGTTTTACTGTAAATGAAAATGGGGAAGATGTACTCATCTACCACTGCCGCAATTATAAAGAAATTACTGGCGATCCGTTGTATGATCCGAACCGTCATACTCGTGCTCAAGTCTTCCATTGGAATGAAGATGGTACGCCGAATTTTGGGGTTCCCGTTAAGGATGCTGCTAAACAATAATTCGTTGAGTATATAAAAAAGAGGGTTACTCATAATGATATGCTCCCCATATAGTAGACAGGTGAAATAATAAAAACCTGTCGCTGTATGGGGAGCATTTTTATGGAACAAAAAAAGTATACAGCACTGGAAAAGTTAACGATTCTCCAAGAAATTGAACGGGGCGACATTGGTTTGAAAGCTGCGGCCCGGAAGTATGGAATATCCAAAAACTCTATAGTGAAGTGGCGGCAACGTTATCAATTGTATGGATACGAAGGGCTGGAAGTCCGAAGCTACAATCGTACGTATTCTGCAGAACTTAAACTCTATGCCGTTAAGGATTATCTCGAGGGAGGATTGTCGCAAAACCAAATCATCTGCAAGTATAAGATTGCAAGTGCAACCCAACTCGCCAACTGGATTAGGAAGTATAATGGTCATAGCAACAGCTTAACAGCTCATTCAGGAGGAACTAAAGCTATGACCAAAGGACGCGTAACCACTTGGCAGGAACGGATAAATATCGTGCTGTACTGCCTTTCGAACGGAGAAGACTATGCGAAGGCGGCAAGCCATTTTCACGTGTCTTACCAACAAGTATATAGCTGGGTAAAGAAGTACGAAGCAGGTGGTGAAGAGGCATTACGAGACGGTAGAGGACGCACCAAAGCGCCTGAAGAACTTACGGAAGCAGATCGCCACAAACTCGCGATGCAAAAGCTGGAATACGAGAATGCACGCCTGCGTGCGGAGAATGCTTTTCTAAAAAAGTTAGAGGAACTCGAAAAGAGGAGGCGTTAAGAACCATTCGCCAGGTGAATATCTACCTGGCCATTCAGGCTGTTCAGCAGGAACAGTCTTGCTCCATTCGGCTTTTGTGTGACATCGCAGGGATTTCACGGTCAAGTTATTACAAATGGTTGAATCGCAAACCCAGTTTTCGAGAGGCTGACAACGAGAAACTGACAGAGGCCATGCTCCTCTTGTATGAGAAGGTGGAACGAACCTTTGGGTATCGCCAATTGACCCTGCATTTGCGCAGACAAATGGATAAATCTATTAACGCAAAGCGAGTGTACCGGCTGATGAGATGCCAAGGTATCCAGTCAGTCATCCGCAGAAAGAGAAAGAAGTATGTAGGCTCCACGCCTCAGCAGGTTGCAGAGAATGTGCTGAACCGTAATTTTGAGGCTGAAGCTCCAAACCAAAAATGGGTAACGGATGTAACGGAATTCAAATACGGCAACGGCAAGAAGGCGTATTTAAGTGCAATAAAAGATCTGTATGACAAGTCCATTGTTGCTTACGTTCTGGGTCATTCCAATAATAATTCGCTAGTTTTTAACACACTGGAATTAGCTTTGCAGGCAGCACCGGAGAGCCGAACCTTACTCCATAGCGACCGTGGTTTCCAGTATACCTCTCTGCATTTTAAGAAGATGCTGGACGATGCAGAACTGAAGCAAAGCATGTCCCGAGTAGGCTGCTGCATTGACAATTCGCCGATGGAATCCTTCTGGGGAACATTGAAATGTGAGAAGTACTACTTACATACCTACCAGACCTTTGAAGAACTCCAAACAGATATTGATACCTACATTCACTTTTATAATAACGAACGGTTACAGGCAAAACTAAACGGCCTCAGTCCCATTGAATTTAGGACTAAGGCCGCTTAAACTACTTTTATTTTTTGTGCTGTCTACTTGACGGGGTGCAGTTCATAAGCCATGTAGATGGCTGCTGAGTAACCCTCTTTCTTATGTTGCACCTTAAGGTATATATTGTTGAACGATCGAAGTAATTACGCCGTCCTGAATAGTGATGTGATACGGGAACTGGCTCAAGTCGATGACATCCGTATTATTAAATTGATCCATAAATTGCTGTAAGGTGATGGACTCATTCCAGTTGATATCCAAGTCTTCCATGTTGCCAGTGTGATCAAAAACTTGCAACGTCACTGTGGCGTTATCCGCTATCGGATAAGTTGTTAGAGTATCAACATCATTTACAATATAATAACTGTCTGGAGCTCCGCCGATTTCTGCTGCAGCTTCTGGATCTCTTTCAGCAAAGATTCGATCGGCATCAGCACCCTGATACCAGTTTATTTCATCGGTCGTACCGGAGAGCTTGCCATGGTCGGATTCAATAGTATGAAAGTAAACTGTTTGATGCTGGGTCTTGTCACTATCTTGCGCATCTACCCGTGTTCCAACGGTACTTGCAGAAGTAATGAGGGAAAGAAACAACAGAACAACAACCGGTAACACATACGCTGACTTTTTCTTAAACATTATTAATCTCCCCCTTGAGATATGTAAGACGTTGTATAAAACTTATTACCCGCTCCGTTTTTTCTTAAACGGGTTATATATTACTCTTTACGTGAAATGAGCAGTTTTTGTTGCATTTTTTTAAAAGTTTTTTTAAAAAGCAATGAGAAGTCACGAGTTCCCTAAAATGAATAGTAAAAGCTTATCTCCTCGGGCATATTAAAATATCAAAACATGCAGATTAGGGGGAGCAGCGAATGGGCGGAATACTACGGATTTATAGGAACGATTGGCGTAACTTATTCAGAGTTCCTGTGGCCGTATTGCTGGTTGCCGCTTTGGTGGTATTGCCCTCCGTGTATGATTGGGTGAACGTTGCGTCAGTATGGGATCCTTATAGCAATACTTCTGGCATTAAAATTGCTGTTACCAGCTTAGATGAAGGTACTAAGGTGCAGGAGAAGGATTTTAATATCGGCAATGAGGTCATGGAAAGTCTTCGGAGCAATAAAAACCTGGGCTGGACCTTTGTAGATGCAGAGACTGCACATAATGGTGTCAAACGCGGAGACTACTATGCCAGTATTGTTATCCCTGCTAATTTCTCCAAACGAATGACTGGAATTCTTGAAGGAACGATTGTGAAACCAGAGATCGAATATACCGTCAATGAGAAAATAAATGCGATTGCTCCTAAAATCACGGATAAGGGCGCCACTTCAATCACCACACAGATCAGTGAGAATTTCACGGAAACGATTAGTGAGACGGTATTTACTGTTTTAAGTCAAATCGATAAGGAATTTCAATCTGAATTGCCCATTATACGCAAGGTAGAAAAAGGATTGTTTAAATTAGAGGCGAGCCTGCCAGAAATTGAAACCGCAGGTAAACGTGTATTGAAAATTCAGGAAAATTGGCCGCAGATTCATGCTTCAGCAGAGCGTATTTCCACATTGGAGAATAAGCTGCCAGAGGTGGAAAAAGCGGGTGAGGCTTTAGAGAAAATTGCTGAGCATTGGCCGCAAATCGCGAGTACCTTAGATCATTTAGGGGGGCTACAGGACAAGCTGCCCAAGATTGAAGAAGCGGCACAGCTAATCGTTCAACTTGATAACCATTATGGTGAAGTTGAACAGATCATGGCTCAGGCCTCGCAAGGTCTTACGGAAGCGCATAAAATCGTTAATGCTGCCTTAACAGCACTGCCTGAGGCAGAAAAGATTGCCACTGCCGGAAATGATTTTGTTCTGGAACTTCAACAATTTTTGGAGAAGAGCAGTGCTGCATTTGAAGCTGTTCCAGCAGCTATCAAACAGAATCTTAATCTCCTACAGCAAACGGAGAACTCAGTGGTCAAGCTTGCTGAACAGTTAAAGGGAGAGGATAACGAGCCGCAAGCTGTACGTGAGCAGCTGGAGGTACTCTCAGCACAGTTGGCTGCAGGAAGCAGCGTGATTGAACACACACTTTCTATGTTAAATGCATTGAACACATTTTCGCCTGAAACAGTGTCTATTGCTGAGATTGCGGCATTGAAAGGTGTGGACAGTGTTTTGAACAGTCAGAAGTCTTTGGTAAATGCTATGACGGCTGACCTTCAGAATAAGGAAGACGCTGATTCCAGTGCAATTAACGAATTGTTCCTAAAGTCAGGTCTTGGGAAGCTGGCGATTGCGAAGCTTATCTCAGGGTATGATTCCTCGACAATCCCTGCCATAAAAAATACACTGGAGCAAATAACTTCGGCGGCAGATGTCACAGCCACCGCATTGCAGCAGGTGTCAGATCGCTTACCCGCGCTGGGTACCCTGCTGGAAGAGACAGTGTCGGCGATTGAGTTTGGGCAGACAAGCTTAGCTAGTCTGCAGCAGGATTTGCCAGCTATACGCGAAGCGGTCCACACAGCAGCCAGTGGGGTTGCCGATCAGACCCAGGGCTTTGCTGCCTTCATCCGAGATACACTTCCGCTATTGGAGAGTAGCTTGCCTACTGCAGGGGAAAAGATACAGCAAGCTGCGAACTTCGTGCGTCAGGATCTGCCTACTGTAGAAGAGCGGGTTCATCAGGTCTCGGAGTTGATTCGTACAGGACTCCCCCGTGCGGATAAAGGAGTGGCGCTTGCCGCAGATTTGGTGAGAAATGATCTTCCAGTACTGGAAGACTCGATTCGAAAAGCCGCTTCCACGATCCGCCAAATTAAAGAGGAGATTGATCTGGGGGAGATTGCACAACTGCTCGGAGGAGATATTAAGAGCAAAAGTGATTTTTTGGCCAATCCGGTAGTGTTAAAAGAGAATAAGTTATATCCCATTCCGAATTATGGCTCGGCAATGACTCCTTTTTATGTGGTACTTTCCTTATGGGTCGGAGGCACACTGCTTGTCTCCCTTCTCCGCACAGGTGTGGATACGGGTGGGCTAACGTACAAAAGATATCAATTGTATTTTGGCCGCCTGCTGACCTTCCTTACGGTGGGAATTCTTCAGGGGCTGGTGGCTGTCCTTGGCAACATTTTTATTCTGCACTGTTATGTGGTGAATAAGGTGTGGTTTGTACTTTTTGGAGTCTTAATCAGCATCGTGTTCGTAACCATTGTATTTACGCTTGTCGCTGTATTTGGCAACCTGGGAAAAGGAATAGCGATCGTGTTCATGGTGCTTCAATTCTCTAGCTCCGGCGGTACATTTCCGATTAGTACGACAGGGCGTTTTTTTCAAATATTAAATCCGTATATGCCGTTTACCTATGCAATTAGTCTGATGCGGGAGGCGGTTGGGGGAATTCTGCCAGAAGTGGCGATTCGTGATGTGATCTATCTGATTATCTTCGGTGTGCTGGCACTCTTGCTGGCATTACTCCTCAAGAAACCACTGGAGCCTTTTATCCATAAGGCTTCTGAACAAGCCGAAGAGTCTAAATTGATTTCTTAAAGAAAAAGAGGATGTGCCTAAGCCATGGTGATGGCTTTTGGCACATCCTCTTTTGTGTACTATATGGCAAGTGTGCAATAGGTTATCTTGCAGGAGCAAAATCAGCTACTGGCTTAAGAATCTCCTCGATCTGCTGTAAAGTATCAGCGGAGAGTACCGCATCTACAGCTTTGGCGTTTTCTGCAACTTGTTCTGGCTTACTGGCACCAATTAATGCTGAACTTACACCAGGCTGGCGCAGGATCCAAGCCAATGCCAATTGCGAAAGCTTCAGGTCTAAACTGTGAGCGAGTTCATCCAGCTGTCCAACCACAGACAACACATCATCACGGAGGTAGCTGGAGATTACACCATTAACTGAATTATCCGCAGCACGGGTTCCTGCTGGAGGTTGTTGCCCCGGTTTATATTTGCCAGTCAGAATTCCTTGCGCCAGTGGAGAGAAGACCACTTGGCCCAGCCCCTCACGCTGGGATACTTCAAGGACCTCGTCTTCAATATAACGTTCGAACATATTATAGATGGGTTGATTGGAGATCAGTGGACGCAGATTCAGTCTGCGGCTGATACCAGCAGCATTAGAGATTTGGGCTGCGCTCCATTCGCTAACAGCGGAGTAGAGAATCTTGCCTTGAACTGTGAGATCATCCAGTGCGCGTAGAGTCTCCTCTACAGGGGTCTCTGTATCGAAGCGATGACAATAATATACATCAATATAATCAGTGCCTAAGCGGCGGAGGCTGGCCTCACATTGCTCCATAATATGCTTGCGGGACAAGCCACGGTTATTAACATCGTCTCCCATGGGGAAAAAGACCTTTGTGCTTAGCACATAAGATGATCTTTCATAGGAACGTAGAGCAGCACCCATCGCTTTTTCGCCTTCGCCACGGTTATATGCATTAGCCGTATCAAAGAAATTGATACCGCATTCAAAAGCTTTGCTTATACAAGCATCGGCTGCCTTTTGCTCTGCTGCGGTTCCATATGTAAGCCAACTGCCTAGTCCGATCTCACTGATTTTGAGCCCTGAATTGCCTAGTCTTCTATATTTCATTTTTCTCTTTCCTCCTTGTATTCTATATGATAACTTTACTTGTATTATAGGAGACATTCAAGTTGAATGATTAATATACTAGTAATCAAGGAGATGAAAGATTCAATGACTAATCCAGCTACTAAAAAATCAAAAGTGATCTTATTTCAGGGTGACTCCATTACGGATGGGAATCGAGGTCGTGATGAAGACCCGAATCATATTCTTGGACATAGCTATGCGTATATCATCGGAGGCAAGCTAGGGAATGAGCGGGCAGAAGAAAATCTGGTATTCTATAACCGCGGAGTGAGTGGAGATCGAATCTCCGATTTATATGCACGCTGGAATGAAGATGCAATTAGCTTGCAGCCTGACATCATTAGTATATTGATTGGGGTAAACGATATTTGGAGAATGATGAAAGGGGAACCAAGTGGAGTTACGGACCGTTTTGAACGCGCTTACCGTCACGTACTTGAAGAAACACGTGAAGTTCTGCCACATACGAAGCTGGTTTTATGTGAGCCTTTTATTTTAAATACCGGAGCTCCAGCTGAACAGTGGACAGAATGGGAAGCGAAGATTACACATTATCAGGGAGTGGTTAAGCAGCTGTCTGAGCAATTTGATACGGTTTATGTACCTCTACAGGATGCTTTCAACGCAGCTGCAGAGAGAGCAGAGGCAGCCTATTGGCTGTGGGACGGCGTTCACCCGACGACTGCCGGGCATGATCTGATTGCTGGGGAATGGCTGAAGGTCGTTTTGGAAAGTGGTCTTTTAAACAATTAAGTTATAAAGTCATTATCTCTCTTTATCTATGCACCTACTGATCACTCAGCGGGCGCATAGATAAGAGATACATGGTAATTATTTAAGAAATCGATCCATTCCTCAGAAGGCTTCTGATCTGTAACGATATAATCCACTCTATCAAAGCTGAACAACTTAATGAACGCGGTCCGGTCAAATTTGGAGTGATCTACGAGCAGAACCACTTTATTCGCCTGCTGCTGCATAAGCACCTTCAGTTCGCTTTCTTCTTCATTTGAATCACTTAGACCGCCTGTCATGGACAATGCTTTACAGCTGAATATGGCTACATCCACATTATATTTTCGAATTGTCTGTGAAGCGGTATTTCCAACAAAGGAGCTGGTCTCGGGGCCTAAAATTCCACCTGTGGAAATCAGCTTTTGACCGGAGTGTTGAAATTCAGATAATACCACCAGAGAGTTCGTAATAATTGTCAGATTGTTTTTCTCCTCAATAATTCTACGCAAGGCTTCAAACACCGTTGAGCTCGTATCCGTCACCAAGCTGTCTCCATCATTGATTAATTGCAGTACATTATCGGCTATGATTCGCTTCGCTTCAATATTGACCTGATGCCTGCTGGTATAGGAAGGATCTTCATTGGTATGGGCGTTGAGAATGGCTCCACCATAATTTTTTTTGGCAAGACCTTCTTTGTCCAGTTTATCTAGATCCCGTCGAATGGTCTCTTCCGAGACGTTGAATTTTTGCGCTAGCTCTGCGACATGGACCTTCTTCTGTCTGTAAAGCTCTTTAATAATTAGATCCCGTCGTTCAAATGCTTTCATTCGTTCACTCACCTTTATATATAAATCGTCTGCTTTCTAGTGTACTACATTGTTGTTTAAATCTAAAAATAATTACATATTCACATAAAACCACAATATATAATAATTATATCACATAAAACCACACTTTTGTTTAGGTAATATGTTGTTTTGTGTTGACTAAAGCGCTTGCAGATTTTATGATGAAGGAGAAATAGATCTATTAACGATGACTCTAAGATGATCTTGAGGAGGAACGGCATTGATAGAAAACTATCCGAAAATTGGTATCCGCCCAACCATTGATGGCAGAAGAAGAGGCGTTCGTGAATCGCTGGAAGAGCAAACGATGGGCATGGCTCAGCGGGTGGCTAAGTTTATTGAAGCGAATTTAAGGTATCCAAATGGGAGTCCTGTAGAGTGCATCATCGCCGATTCTACGATCGGTGGTGTTAAAGAAGCTGCTGCGGCGGCTCAGAAATTCTCCGGGGCTAACGTAGGGGTGTCGATCACCGTGACGCCTTGCTGGTGTTATGGCTCAGAGACAATGGATATGGATTCATCCATTCCGCATGCCGTGTGGGGATTTAACGGAACGGAACGGCCGGGTGCTGTGTATCTAGCTGCTGTTCTCTCTGCGTATGCTCAAAAGGGAATTCCTGCGTTTGGTATCTATGGTGAAGATGTTCAAGAGTCTAGCAGTGAAGAGATTCCAGCGGATGTGCAGTCTAAATTGCTACAGTTTGCTAGAGCAGGCTTAGCAGTTGCTCAAATGAAGGGGAAATCATATTTATCTATGGGTTCTGTTTCGATGGGGATTGCGGGTTCCATTGTGAATGAACAATTTTTCCAAGAGTATCTGGGCATGCGCAATGAATATATAGATATGTCTGAATATGTCCGGCGCTTTGAAGAAGAGATTTATGATAAAGAGGAATTTAAGCGGGCGCTTGCCTGGACTAAAGAAAACTGCCAAGTTGGCGCTGATAATAATCCGCAGCATCTGCAAATCAGTGCAGAAGAGAAAGAGAAGCAGTGGGAGACTTGTGTGAAAATGACATTGATCGCCCGCGACCTGATGATCGGCAATCCGGTTCTCGCTGAGCTTGGTTTTGAGGAGGAAGCTAACGGCCACAATGCAATTGTTGGCGGTTTCCAAGGCCAGAGACAATGGACGGACCATTTCCCTAACGGCGATTTCATGGAGACGATGTTGAATTCTTCTTTTGACTGGAACGGCAAACGGGCACCTTATCTCGTAGCGACAGAGAATGACAGCCTGAATGGGGTAACGATGTTGTTCAATTATTTGCTTACAAATACAGCACAAATTTTTGCTGATGTCCGAACCTTCTGGAGTCCCGATGCCGTTAAGCGAGTGACGGGTCATCAATTGGAGGGAGAAGCAGCTCACGGAATACTGCATCTGATCAACTCTGGTTCGGCAGCGCTTGATGGCACAGGTGAGCAGAGGATAGAGGGTAAGCCTGCAATCAAACCGTTTTGGGAGATTTCAGACGAAGAGGCTGAGGCTTGTCTAAGCAATACACAATTCCGGCCAGCTTCTCAAGAATATTTCCGAGGAGGCGGCTTCTCTACCGATTATTTAACCAAAGGCGGAATGCCGGTTACTATGGCTCGCTTGAACCTGGTGAAGGGGCTTGGACCTGTTCTTCAGCTTGTTGAAGGTTACACTGTAGAGCTG
Source organism: Paenibacillus sp. FSL R7-0163 (assembly GCF_037969975.1). Taxonomy (NCBI): domain Bacteria; kingdom Bacillati; phylum Bacillota; class Bacilli; order Caryophanales; family Paenibacillaceae; genus Paenibacillus; species Paenibacillus sp. FSL R7-0163. The sequence goes on along the minus strand of NZ_CP150224.1, from coordinate 4,422,800 downwards.
CCTGAAGAGGTTCATCATATTTTGGATCAAAGAACAGATCCGACCTGGCCGACGACCTGGTTCGCTCCTAAGCTAACTAACAGTGGTTCATTCCAATCGGTATATGATGTCATGAATAATTGGGGCGCGAATCATGGGGCGATAAGTTATGACCATATCGGGGCGGATCTAATTACGCTGGCGTCGATTTTGCGTATTCCAGTAAGTATGCATAACGTTGAGGAATCACGTATTTTCAGACCACGGGTGTGGTCGTTATTTGGGACGGAGAATCTGGAAGGAGCAGATTACAGAGCCTGTCAGAATTTCGGACCGCTATATTAAAATCTTCTTGTGAAGCAGGTGTGCGTGAAATGGGTGATACGATTAAGCTTCTGGCTATGGATCTTGGCGCCAGCTCCGGAAGAGTGATGTTGGGATTGTATGACAGTAACACCCTTCGCATGGAAGAAATTCATCGGTTTGCTAATACCCCGGTGTATATTGGCGGGCATTTGTATTGGGATGTTTTGAAGCTCTTTCACGAAATGAAAAAAGGAATCCAGAGAGCTTATAGGGCGCGTGGAAAATTGAGGTCTCTAAGCGTGGATACGTGGGGAGTCGATTACGGTTTTATTGATAAAAGAGGGATGTTGCTCTATTCCCCCCATCATTATAGGGATAAGAGAATGGGAAGTCATCGTCAAGGGTTGGAGGTACTGCTTCCGCCAAGGGAGCAATTTAGCGTTACTGGTATTCAACCGAGCTTGATTAATACGGTTTATCAGCTGTTTGCTGATTTTCAGGATAATGATTCTCTGCTAGAGGTCGCAGATACTATTTTAATGATGCCAGACCTGTTCCACTATTTGTTCTCTGGTATCGCGGCAGCAGAAAGCACGATTTGGAGTACAAGTGGCTTAATGGACGCTGTATCTGGTGAAGTCTCTACTGAAGTATTTAGCAGGCTTAGTATCCCGGTTAGCCTAGTGCCACAACAGGTTCAATCGGGGACGGTCATTGGTCCTATCCTTCCGGTAATTCAAGAGGAGCTTAGCGTTGGTCCAATGGAGGTAATTGCGGGTGCTTCTCATGATACGGCTTCAGCAGTAGCTTCCATTCCGTATTCTCTTAAGGATAATGCAGCATTTATAAGCTGTGGAACATGGTCGATAGTGGGTATGGAGACGCCTGAAGCTGTCATTACAGAGAAAAGCTATGAATACGGATTCACAAATGAGCAGTGTTACGGCCAATCTAATCGTTTGCTCAAAAATATAACGGGACTATGGATTTTGCAGGAGCTGCAAAGGAATTGGGCAGAAGCGGGAAAATACGTCAGCCAAGGCCAAATGGTTGAGCTAGCTGAAACCATAAATCATGCCCCAGCAATTATTGATCCGAATGATGAACTGTTTAGTACACCCGGTGTGATGACCCAACGGATTAGAGAATATTGCGAACGAACAGGCCAGCAAGCCCCCTACACGAAAGCTGAGATTATTCGCGTCATACTTGAGAGCTTAGCAGAGTCCTATCGCCATACGATTAACGAAATGGAAGAGATCACCGGCAAAAAAATCAATATCATTCATATGGTCGGTGGTGGGATTCAGAATGAACTGCTCTGTCAGCTTACCGCTAATATTACGGGGAGAAAAGTTGTAGCAGGGCCTGTGGAAGCTAGTGCAATTGGCAATATAATTATTCAACTGGCTGCCCTAGGGGAATTGGAAATCTCCGAGGGCAAGCAGGTAGTGGAAAGATCTTTTGCCTTTAAGACATATCAGCCTTCTTTGATGAAGGTTTGTGAAAAATAGGATGCGAGGAGAGAAACCCTATGGATACATTGGAACAAAAATTACGTTTGCAGATTTGTGATATCGGGAGAAACCTGTTTAATAAAGATTTTATCGCGGCTAATGATGGGAATATTTCTGCTCGCTTATCAGAGAATGTAATTCTGACTACCCCCAGAGCGGTGAGTAAGGGATATTTAGAGCCTCATATGCTTGTGAAAGTGAATTTGCAAGGTGAAGTCCTTGAAGCAGCTGAAGGCTACAGACCCTCAACGGAAGCGAAAATGCATCTAAGAATTTATAATGAGCTGCCAGAGATGAAGGGTGTGGTCCATGCACATCCCCCGTATGCTACTGCATTTGCCATAAAAGGTGAGGCGCTCGACAAGATGATGATGCCAGAGTCGGTGATCATGATCGGAGATATTCCATTGGCGGAATATGGAACACCATCGACGGAAGAAATTCCAGATTCACTGATGCCTTTCCTGGGCAAAAAAACTGCGGTCCTGCTCGAGAATCACGGAGCCCTTACTTGGGGAGAAGATGTTATGGAAGCATATCTGAACATGGAGCGGCTTGAGTATACCGCCAAGCTCACCTTCATTACCCGGATGATTGGCGGGGAGAGAGAATTGCCGCAGCATCGGATTGATGAGCTGGTAGCGTTGCGATCATTTTATGGGAAGTAAAGAGGTGCCTTATGTTAAAAGGAATTCCTAAGCTGCTCTCTCCGGAGCTGGTGCGCATTCTGATGGAAATGGGTCATGGGGATGAGCTTGTATTGGCTGATGCGAATTATCCCGGACATTCGTTGAATCCGAGGGTACTGAGATATGATGGCATCGGTATTCCTGACCTGCTGGATGCCATCTTAGAGTTGTTACCTCTGGATCATTATGCAGAGCAACAGGTGGCTTTTATGGCAGTGGTGGCTGGAGATCCAACTGTACCGGTCATCTGGTCCACATACGAGACTATCATTGCCAAACATGATGCTGAAGCGACGATTAAACATGAGGAACGTTTTGATTTCTATAACCGTTCTAAGCAAAGTTATGCGGTTATAGTTACTGGTGAAGAAGCATTGTATGGGAATGTTATTCTTAAAAAAGGCGTTATTAAAAGTTAAAAATAACGGAAATGAAGCCGCTAACCGCTTGGGTGACCAAGGAGTTAGCGGCTTTTTATGCTGTAAGGATAAGTATTTATAACCGGATTACTCTGTACTCATATGCACCAAGGGAGAGGGGGCCGCAGGCCACGGATTTGCCTGAGAGAACATCATGTCCGTCCCGCGGGAGTGTGAGACTTCCCCCGTGTCCATCCATATTTACAATGGTCCACACTTCGGTACCTTGGTCATTGCTTCTAGGGCAGACAAGGGTTCCCTTAGTGACATCACTGCGTACGGTAACACCAGTACGTTCTGCATAATGATCAATAAGTTTACATAACATTAGGTCACCTTCTTCACCGGCAGGCATTGAACCCAGCATAACAATAGTACCTTGTCCGTAAGGCTGCTCCGTCAGGAAGGACAAACTCGGTGTCACCCCCTCCGTAATCATTCCGAGACTGGAAGCGGACTCTGAAACGGGTTCAAAAACAGAACTCCACATGGACAAGGGAGCAGATACCCCAAAAGCGTGTCCAATCGTGCCTGTTAATTCCAGCGGATAGATAAACTTAGTTTTGACTCCTGCTAATCGCTCCAATTCCCCAAGTCCGGCATTCCTATGAAGGGTATGCTCCTTCGTTCGTCCTCCGGTAAGAGGACCGACAATCCAAATCCCGCCAGCTGCTGTGAAGGCCAGCGCACTTTCCACATACTCGGGGGACAAATAATGTACGAATGGAGTGAATAACAGCTTGTATCCGGTTAAGTCACCGCCTTCGGGCAGCAGATCCCGGTGAATACCCATATGTAGAATTCTTTTGTAGAAATCGCCCAGCAGACTACGATAATTTAGCTTTCGATGAGGTTCAGTTGCGAGATAAGCTTTGGTTCTGTCCGAATATGTAATCGCAACATCTGCCCGAAGGGGCCGGGTGGAGAGCATAATTTGTTCAATTTCTTGCCGTGCTTGATTGGCCTCCAGCACATTATCGTACCCTAGAGCGGGTTCTCCCCAGGCACTAAGGATCGAGCTATGTGTTTGTTCACTTCCGGAAGTATGCTGGCGCCAGAGCCAATAGCAAAATGCACCTGCACCCAGCGCATAGGCGGCAACCGCTTCTGCCTTCAGATATCCGTTCGGATGTGGCACACCAAAACTTACTAGAGATGCGGCAAACGAGGGTCCTGTCTCCATTATCCAGAAATCTTTTCCCGGCTTGAAATTTCGCCATAGATCACAGTTAAGCAGATAAGCATGCATATTTTCCTGTGAGGCATAAGTGTCGTAGGCGGCAAAGTCGAGATTCTGAAATAGCCGCTCATTATCTAGATGAAAAGCGACACTGCTGTTGTGGGTAATTGGTGCTGAGGAGTGGCGGCGGATAATATCAGCCTGCTCATCGGCGAATTCAGCGATTTTTTCCATTGAAAATAAGCGGTACATCGTCCGCAGAGATGAATTGTGGAGGAAAGGTGCGGGTCCTGGCTGTGGCACCTGATCAAAACGTTGATAAGTTTGGCTCCAGACGCCTGTTCCCCATGCCTCATTCAACTTTTCAATGGAGCTGTAGCGCTGCTGCAACCAGATATGCCATAAGCCTTTACAGGTCTCACACATGCACTCCGCCACATGCGCTTTAAATTCGTTATCGAGCTGCCAGGCGGTTAACCCCGGAAGTGCTCCGGTCTCCTTGGCAATATGCTCCGTAATGATGGCAGCCCGCTCACGAAAATAAGGATTGTTCGTACAGATATGCTGCCGTGCTCCATGTCCCATTACCGTTCCGCTCTCATCCACATAACAGCGCTCAGGATGTCCATGGGTAAGCCAAATGGGGGGTGTAGGTGTCGGCGTACACATTACTGTGTCAATTCCGTTTCTATGTAACCTTTCGATATATTTCACGACGGGACGGATATCAATCTTATCTTCTTCTGGCTCCAAGGCAGACCAAATGAATTCTCCGATTCGTACGATATTAATCCCCGTTTCTTTCATTAGGAGGATGTCCTGCTCAAGCACCTCTTCACTCCATAGCTCGGGATACCAAGCAGCACCATAGTATAACTTGTTCTTCAATTCAGCTCCCCCTTTAAGGCAAACATTTGCTGGAAATCATCACTTGGAATCATAGGTTGTTAGGGTCTTGCGGGCAATAGTAAACTTTTGCGCGGTTTGGACTTTTTAGATAAAATGGGATTTTTAGCTTATATAGAGCGTTCAAAAAAGTCCGATTGCTGGAAAAAATCACTAGCAGCATAATAGGAGTCGCAGTAAGGGTGATTGCAGTAATCCATGGCTACAGTAATCGCGAGCTGTACATGACAAATGGAGGTGAACAGGATGAAGCACGTAACAGTTCCGGGAACTGCAGAACAACAGCCAAAACCGCAGACCTATCGAAATATCCGGGTAAGAAGATGGAAACGTTTTAAACGTGATAAATGGTTATATATTCTGCTGCTCCCTGGAGTCCTTTATTTTCTTGTTTTCAAATATGTTCCGATGTGGGGCGTGCTGTTGGCTTTTAAGAATTACCAGCCGTTTCTTGGTTTTCAGAAAAGTGAATGGGTAGGTTTTGAGCATTTTCGTGTTTTTTTCCAGAATCCCGATTTCTTTATGCTGCTGCGCAATACGTTATTGTTATCGTTTTATAATTTGATTTTCTTTTTTCCGGCGCCGATTATTCTGGCACTGCTTCTAAACGAAATACGGCTTTCCTTCTATAAAAAGACGATACAAACGATGATTTATGTTCCGCACTTTATATCCATGGTCATTGTGGCCAGTATGAGCTATGTATTTCTAACTACGGAAGGCGGGACTGTAAATGAGTTTTTGTATACGTTTACAGGCAGGAAAATAGACTTTCTAGCTAATCCCGACTGGTTCCGTCCATTGATTATTCTCCAGACGATCTGGAAGGAGTGCGGTTGGGGGACAATTATATTCCTGGCAGCGCTGGCCGGTGTAGATGTGGAGCAATATGAGGCTGCGGTAGTAGACGGTGCGAACAGGTGGCGGCAGATTTGGCATATTACATTGCCTGCTATTCGCAGTACAATCGTTATTTTACTTATTCTTCGGATGGGAACGATTTTGGATAACGGTTTTGAACAAATTTATTTAATGATGAATGCTCTTAATCGTGAAGTAGGGGAGGTGTTCGATACCTATGTATACGCACTGGGAATCACCCAGGGAGCTTTTAGCTACAGTACAGCTGTTGGATTATTCAAATCAATAATCGGTGTGACGCTTGTGCTCGGGACGAATTGGATCGCCAAAAAATTTGGTGAATCCGGACTTTATTGAGAAGGGAGTAGCTTGCTGTGGCCAAACAATACAAGAGTACGGGTGGAACTGCATTTGATGTATTCAATTATATATTTTTAGGGATTATCGGAATCGTAGCGATTCTCCCTTTCCTCTTTGTGGTTTCGGGCTCCTTCGCTACAGATGCGGAAATTACTAAACGTGCCGTATTCCTGATCCCGACCACGATTTCATTTGACGCCTACCGATTTATCTTTTCAACAGATACGATTATGCGCAGTATAGGGGTTTCTATTTATGTTACGGTAATCGGAACTGTCGTTAATTTATTCTTCACGGTAACAATGGCTTATCCGATGGCAAAACGATATCTGATGGGCCGTAATTTGGTACTCAACCTTGTTATTTTTACGATGCTGTTCGGTGGAGGAATGATTCCAACCTATCTCGTCATTCGGGAACTGCATCTGCTTGATACGCTCAATTCTCTTATTTTACCGGGAGCAATTAGCGCCTTTAACCTGATTATTGTCAAAAACTTTTTTCAGGAGCTGCCTATAGAAATGGAAGAAGCGGCGCGTATTGATGGTTGTTCTGAGCTGGGCTTGTTGTGGAAGATAGTCCTTCCTTTATCCAAACCGGTTCTTGCTACATTTACGTTGTTCTATGCTGTGGGACATTGGAACAATTTCTTCTCGGCACTGCTCTACATTACGGATCCGACAAAATGGCCTTTGCAGGTGATGCTGCGACAGATCGTAATGTTGTCCCAATCTGCGGCTGGCGATATGAGTTCTATGGATCCGAGCTTTGTGCAGCCACCGGAGCAGTCGATTAAAATGGCGGTCATTGTAGTAGGTACTCTACCAATTTTATGTGTGTACCCATTTCTGCAAAAACATTTCGCTAAAGGGGTGATGCTGGGTTCTGTTAAAGGATAGCAAACTTAACTTATTCCAATTTGGAGGTATAATAATGGAAGCTAATCGTTCGGTAAAAAAGAAGCGCTGGTTGTTACTTTTACTTGTGGCTATGATGGTTACCACTGTTGTTGCAGGTTGCTCAGGTAATGAATCTGCAGGTTCTAACAGCAAAAGTGAGGGGAGTAGTAATACTGGAGAAGAGAAAAGCGAGTCCCCGCTGGATCTGACCCTCATGCTGCCGATATTCAAAACAAATTATCCGAAGGATGGCAGTCCGGTTGCTGCTGAACTGGAGAAACAGACCCACACAAAAATCCACTTTGAGTGGGTCCCGAACGCATCTTATGCAGATAAATTTAATATTACGCTAGCTTCTGGGAAGCTGCCGACTATTATCTACGTGGGGGATGTTAAGGCTTCTAGTTTTGTGAACGCTGCCAAATCGGGCGCATTCTGGGAAGTAGGGCCTTATCTTAAGGATTATCCGAATTTAAGCCAAGCGAACCCGGTTATTCTGAAAAACTCGGCTATTGATGGGAAGAATTACGGAATCTATCGGGGGCGTGTACTCGGCCGTAACGGTATGGTTTTCCGTAAGGATTGGCTGGAGAAGGTGGGGCTGCAAACACCGCAGACGGTAGATGATTTCTACAATATGCTGAAAGCGTTCAAGGAAAAAGATCCAGACGGCAATGGTAAAGAGGATACTTATGGCATGGTGCTGGTCAAATGGAGCGGCCAGTGGGCCAGCGGTTTTGATACCATTAAGTTATGGTTTGGAACACCGAATAAATGGGGCGTGCAAGATGGCAAGCTGGTGCCTGAGCATGAATATCCAGAATATTTGGAAGCGCTTAAGTTCATGAAGAAGCTGTATGATGAGAAATTGATCAACTCCGACTTCGCAGTTATGGATAGTGCCAAATGGACAGATCCGATCGTGAACAATAAGGCAGGAGTAATCGTCGATGTGGTCGATACAGGTGCCCGGGTGGATGATAAAATTCACGCTGCGCTAGAAAAAGAAGGCAAAGACGAACCGGATAAACATTATGTAGATGTAAGCGGGGGCGTAACAGGTACGGATGGCAAGCTACATACATTGCCGACCTCTGGTTTCTCGGGCATGCTGGCTATTCCAAAATCATCTGTGAAGAGCGAAGAAGAACTGAAACGGGTACTGGCTTTTCTAGATCAAATCAATAATCCGGAATTACAAACGATGTTAGGTTTTGGTTTGGAAGGTACTCACTACACTATGGTGGATGGTTTTATTGAACGCTCCAAAGACACTGTCCTTCTGGAGTCAGAAGTGGAAGGGTTAAACCAAATTCTGGCCTTTATACCTGAGGACAAATCCAAGACTGTAGCTCAGACACCGCTGCGGCTTAAACAAATCGAAGTTCAGAAAGCAAATGAAGCTTCGATCGTGGTTAATCCGGCAGAGGCCTTTATTTCCACAGTATATTCCCAAAAGGGTGCTCAACTTGACAATGTAATTAATGATGCACGCATAAAGTATATTGTAGGACAAATTGATGAAGCTGAATTGAAATCAGCATTTGATGTATGGAGAAAAACAGGTGGAGATGATTTAGTTAAGGAAATGAACGAGTTATACGCTAAGGCTGACCACTAGATCCTTCCTAGTGCTTTTATCCGGCTGGAAAGGATCTGAGGAGCAAAACGAATGTGGTTCGATTGCACTTCAAATTTATCTGATTCGGCTGGTGAGAGCATAGTGATGAGAAATGTGGCGAAATGGAAGCGTTATACAAAAGGCTGGTCAGGCTGTAAGGGCCGATATTATCGTAAAAATCTGATCATTATGCTGGTGGTGTCATCCATTCCGGGGTTTATTATTGGTGCGCTTGTCTACTGGATGGCAGGGGGACGCCTGGAGAGCGAGCTGCTGCAGATGCATAACAGGCAGATTGAACAGCGGGCGGCTAATATTGATGATCAACTGTCCAATCTGGAGCTGATGCTGGCACATTGGGCCTTTGATCCCAAGTTTGATTACAGCTTGAATGGCCTTGATTTTATTCAGGATCATGAGCGGGCTTGGGATATTACGAAGACACTCGTAGTGATGCAGGGCTCGAACACGATGACGAGTAACGTTGAACTCTATCTATCAGGAGATCATCCATTACTATTTAATCCCGAATATGGCACGATTGACTCCAGCGCGGTATCGGGTCAATATGACAAATTGATTGATACTGAACAAAGCACCTATTGGACGCAGTGGGCATTCGATCCCAATAAACCAAATGTCAAAGAATTAACGCTTGTCCATCATATTCCGGGCGGAAGCTTGAAGCCCTTCGGGGCTCTTTTGCTCCGCATGGATACGGAGAAAGTAGCTGCGATGCTACGAACTATGACACCTTATAATAGCGGCGAGACATTTTTGCTGCAGACGACGGGGGATTTGTACGTATCTGCTGGAGACAGTGCCGAGGATTCTCCCTTACTTACCGCATTGCATAATGAGATTGTGGAACGGGGCGCGAACCATGAGTCAAATCTTGAGTCCTCTTTTCTCTTCGACTGGGGTAAGGCTACATATGCAGTGACTTATGGTGAGTTTTCCCGACTCTCCGCAGATTGGCTCTATGTGTCCGCTTCACCGATAACCAGCATAACTTCACCTGTCGTCTTCATTTCGAGACTGATATTTTTAGTTAGCTTCAGTGCTTTGCTGCTGGCGGCGATTCTGTCTTGGTTTGCTTCCCGCAAAATCTATTCACCGATAGGACGTTTGCTGCAGACTTTGTTGCCTGACCAAGCGGCGGCTGCGAGTAGGGAGGATGAGTTTATTCTGATTGAACGGCATTGGCAGAACTTGCACGGGGAGAGCCATGCCCTGAAGTACACTCTTTCCGAGCAGCTTCCACATGTGAAGGAAAGCTTCCTGCATCAGCTGTTTCAGGGGTATTTATATTCTTATTCTGAGCAGGATCTGCAAAGCCGGATGCGGCGTTTTAAGTGGGAAGTAGAGGATTGTCATTATATTATTCTTTATATTCAGCTTACAGGCATCTCCAGCCAGGAGGGGAAGTTCCGCAACGGTGATGAAAGTCTTGTATCATTCGCCGCCGTCAATATTATCGGAGAATTGTCTGCCGAGCACTTTAAGCAGGCTGATATTATCAATTTCCATGATCTCACGGCAGGATTACTTCTTATCGAACCCGTTGCGAATCCATCGCTGGAAGCGGTGCAAGCCTTTAGCGAAGAACTGACAGGAACGATTAATCGCATGTTAAAAATGAGGGTAACAGTGGCGTTTAGTGCACCGGTTGGAAGGATATCCGGTATTCCGCTAGCGTTCGAGGCTGCGAAGCAAGCCGCTAGTTATCGCCAGTTTGGTGGTGAGAACCAGATTATTAATATGGAGCTACTGGATCGTGAGGGGCAAAGTACGCCTGAACCGCAATATTCGTTCACTTTGGAGCGCGGAATGATTCAGGCCCTGCGCACAGGAGAAGCGGAAGAGGCTTACCGGCTGTTGGAGGAATTTCTGGAGGCACTGTGTGCCAATGGGGCAAAAGTGATTGATGTGCAGCAGGGCATGCTTCATTTGTTAGGCAGTATTCAGCACGCCATTATGGTCTCAGGCATTCATCCAAACCAACTGTTCAAAGGGGCTAATCTGTACGCGGCACTGTCGCAAATTCATGAGCCGAAGCTTATCCTTGCCTGGTTTCAGGAAAAGGTAGTCGCACCGTATCTGACGGAGCTGAGCGAGCGTTCTGATGCCGGAATCAAACGGACGATTGAGCATGCCATGATGTATATCAATGAGCATTATATGGATAATATTTCGCTGGATGGATGTGCGGATTATACAGGGATCAGCCCATTTTTACTGAGTAAATCATTCAAACGGGTCACCGGGAAAAATTTCATTGATTATCTGACCGAATTGCGGCTTGATAAAGCCAAGGAGCTGCTGCGTGATACCTCGCTGCGAATTAACGATGTAGCTGAACAGGTGGGTTATCAGCATAGCTATTTTAACCGGATTTTTAAGAAACAAGAGGGAATAACCCCAAGCCGCTATAGAGAGCTAAGCCATAATAATGAAGCTCTTTAAAAGTAAGAGGACGTGCGGCGAAGAAGGTATAAAGGAGATGGTTGTTGTGCCTACGGCTCTGCCGATTAGCCTGCATTGGCTAAAAAAGCCCGCTATTGATGTGGGTGTTACCTGGGGGGTTCCTTGGAAAAAAGGAGCGCTCAACAGGGAATCGTTAAAGAATCTCTGCTTAAGTATGCCGAAGAACGAAAAGCTTGTGCCGCTGCAAAGCTGGCCGGCAGCTTTTTGGCCTGACGGGAGCATCAAATGGTCCACGCACTCGGCAGTAAACAAAAATTCGGATATTCAGCAGGATTCCTTAGCGACAATGACAATAAATCAAGCGGCTCCAGCTACGGAAATGACTGAGCGACTAACTGTGCAGGAAACAGAGGAAGCTTTCATTATAGATACAGGTGTTATTATTTGCACGGTTAACAAGCAGGGGAAGGGTCTTATCCGCAGTATTGTGCGCAGAAATCCGGCGGACACGGAAGGAACCGAAGTATGCAGTAATGGAGAGCTTGTATGTATACGTGAACAGAGAGATGAGGGTGCTGGCACCCTGAGCATACGTGAGGAGCGATTCACAGGACGAACGTTAAGTGCCATCCTTGAACAGGACGGACCTGTTCGCGCAGTGGTGAAGCTAGAGGGACTTCACCAAGCTTCACACAATGCTCGTGAGTGGCTTCCCTATACGTTACGTTTATATTTTTATGCTGGGCTGGAGTCTATTCGATTAGTTCATACGTTTCATTATGACGGTAATCCACAGCAGGATTTTATTAAAGGATTAGGAATAGAATTCACAGTGCCGCTGCATGGACCGCTTTACAACCGCCATGTTCGTTTTGCCGGAGATAGCGGCTTGTTTAGCGAGTCTCCTAAGACGTTGCATACACGGCGAACCAAAGGTAAGTACCGTGATTTATTCGTCGATCAGGTAGCAGGATGTGCTGTGAAATTTGATCCAGAAGAGGATGCCTATTTCCTTAGTTTATTGGATGACTCCGCGACTTGGGGCAGCTTTCGGCTGGTTCAAGATTCTTCCGAGCATTATGGGATCTGGAAGCGGACAGAGGATGGGTGCGCTTGGATCAAGGCAGCAGAAGGCCGCCGGGCAGGTGGGCTTGGTTATGTTGGAGCAGAGGGTGGAGGGCTAGCCGTCGGGATGAAGAATTTCTGGCGTAAGCATCCGGCAGGAATGGAGATTGGTTCCACTGCCACAGACGCGGCAGCTCTTACTGTCTGGTTCTGGTCACCTGATGCGGCAGCTATGGACTTGCGGCATTATGATACAAAAACACATGTGGAATCCTCGTATGAAGGTGCAGAAGAATTACGGGCCACTCCATTTGGTATCGCTAATACTAGCGAGCTAACATTCTGGTGTACGGCGCAGACTCCCGGGCCTGAATTGTTGCAGCGGATGCAGGCAGAAGCTGAAGAACCTTCATTGCTGGTTTGTGAACCAACTTATTATCATGAAGCGGGTGCTTTTGGTTTCTGGAGTTTGCCTGATCGGAGCACGCCAGCCAAGGTGTATCTGGAAGAGCGGCTGGACGGGATCATCTCCTTTTACAAGGAAGAGATCGAGCAGCGCAAATGGTACGGTTTTTGGGACTACGGAGATTTCATGCACAGCTACGATCCGGTCAGACATGTATGGAACTATGATCTCGGTGGCTGTGCCTGGCAGAATTCCGAGCTGGTGCCAAATATGTGGTTGTGGGTAACGTTTCTCCGGTCCGGGAGAGCGGATGTGTTCCGAATGGCCGAAGCTATGACCAGGCATACGAGTGAGGTAGATGTATATCATTTTGGCGAATACGCCGGACTAGGCTCGCGGCATAATGTCATCCACTGGGGCTGCGGCTGCAAAGAGGCTCGTATCGCTATGGCGGGTCTGCATCGCTACTATTATTATCTGACCGGAGACGAGCGGGTCGGCGATATTATGGACAGTGTAAAGGATGCTGATTATTCAACAGTTACTCTGGACCCGATGCGGGCGTATTTTCCGAAGGATGAATTCCCGACTCATGTTAGGGTGGGTCCGGACTGGGCAGCCTTTAGCTCTAATTGGATGACCCGCTGGGAGCGGTTCGAGGATACCGCTTATCGTGACAAGATTATAACAGGCATGGATTGCATCAAAAGGGCAAATTTACGGCTATTATCTGGTCCCACATATGGGTATGATCCGGCAACTGGCCTATTGTCGGGAATGGGCGACGATAACTGGGGGCGTCATCTAGCGATTAGCATGGGAGGTCCACAGGTGTGGTTCGAGCTGGCGGCAATGCTGGAGGACCCGGACTGGGAAGATATGCTGGCTGAGTTCGGCGTATTTTATAATTTGCCACAAGAAGAGAAGGACGCATTTACAGGAGGGTTGATTTCAGGAAAACTCCGTTTTGAGCATCCTGTACTCAGCGTAGCCATTGCGGCATATGGAGCATATTACCGCAAGGATCCGGCGACGGCAGAGCGGTGCTGGTCGATTTTACTGGAGAATCCGTTTGGTTGTGTGAATCTACAGGAGGAAGCTGATCGGGTCACTTATATGACTGAGTTAAATGAGATCGATTGGATGAATACAAATGAAGCCTCGCAGTGGTCTTTAAATACGATCATTGCCTTGGAATTAATCGGTAGTGCTATACCGGAACTCGCGAATTGAAGGCTTCATTGTGGGGGGAATGATTTATGGCTAGGCCGATGCAGGACACGGGTATAGGTGGTTTGATCCCTGAAGCATGGAAACCAATCTACCATAATCCCCTCGCTTCAACTAGTGATATCGCTGGATTCCAGATGGAGGGAGAGGGAACGGTTTCCTTCCCTTTGCAACGAATGAGATTAGAGAGTACTATCCATGCCGAGGCCGGACAACAAGCAAATGTCGTTCTCTGGTGTCCAGAGGAGTTCCCGGCAGACCTCGCCGTATCTTGGAATTTCCGCCCATTGTGTGAGCCGGGATTGGCGATATTGTTTATCGCGGCCAAAGGAGAGGGTGGGAAGGATTTATTTGATTCCACGCTTGCTCGCCGTACGGGTGAATATGATCAATACCATCACGGGCAGATAGACACGTATCATATCTCGTATTTTCGCAGGCGTTGGGTGGAAGAACGTGAATTTCACACCTGTAATTTGCGCAAAAGTTATGGTTTTCATCTGGTTGCGCAGGCAGCCGATCCGCTTCCGGACGTCAGCGACATGACTGAGCCCTACCGGATGTTAGTGGTGAAACGTGGCCCTATGCTGTCTTTTGCAATCAATGAACTGCCGATTTTTACATGGATAGATGATGGTGAAACCTATGGGCCGCTACTGACAGGCGGGAAAATTGGGTTCCGACAGATGGCACCCCTGATTGCTGAATACTCGAATCTGACGGTTTTTGGACAGTAATGCGAGGGAGGCTTCAGATTGATGTCTATTATATATTATTGTTACCCTGAGGGCAGACATAAGGCGCTTACGATGAGCTATGATGACGGCAGACGGGCTGACGAAAGATTGGTTGGACTATTTAACCGCCATGGGATTAGAGGAACATTTCATCTCAATTCTGGCCTGCTGGGTGAAGGTGATCGTATTACGGCAGATGAAATAACTGAGCTGTACCAGGGACATGAAGTATCTGTCCATACGCAACACCATCCGACGCTGGCCCGTTGTCCGCAGGAGCAAATCATCCATGAGATTATGGAGGATCGAAAATATTTTGAGACGCTGCTCCAGGTGCCGATACGGGGAATGTCTTATCCTAACGGTTCCTTTAACAAGGAGATAAAGAAGCTTTTGCCTCATTTAGGCATGGAATATGCCCGTGTGGTACAGACCACTGGCGGCGGCTTTGGGCTGCCGGAGGATTGGCTGGAATGGCGGGGGACTTGCCATCATAATGATCATTTGCTGGAGCATGCGGAGCAGTTCGTGAAGCTGCATAAACGGCAGTATTTATATCTGATGTATGTGTGGGGCCATAGTTATGAATTTGATAACGATAATAACTGGGAGCTGATGGAAAGCTTCTGTGAAGCAGTGGGAGGACTGGAGGAAATCTGGTACGCCACAAATATTGAACTCGTTCATTATATGAAGGCTTGTGAAGCCCTTATTTTCTCCGCTGCTAGGGATTTTGTATATAATCCGGGAGCGGTATCTGTCTGGCTGGAAATCGACGGTGTGATTATAGAAGTAGCAGGCGGACAAACCGTCCGTTTCCCTGAGATCTAATCGAAGAGAGAAGACAGGAGGATTCTAATGAGAACGAAGGACACACAATCAGTCTATCAGCTGGCAAAAGTAGATATTTCCGCTGCTGGTCCACGCTGTAAAATGCTTATTGGCGATCTGAATGGGGATGGACGTGCAGAAATGCTGCTGGTCCAGCCGGATAATCGCCAGGATGTTCGTTATATTCCCCATCAGGTGCAATGCCTGACCGCTTTTGATATGGATGGCAAGCTGCTGTGGCAGGTGGGCACACCCGATCCTGACGCTGGCAGCCAAGGCTCGGACTATCCAGCGCAAGTTTATGATATAGATGGTGATGGGTCGCTGGAAGTATTATGTGTAATGGATGGACGTTTTCATATTTTTGAAGGTTCAACAGGAACGGTTAAGTCCATATACGACTTACCTGCTGAACATGCACATGATTGTATTATCATTGCCAATCTAACAGGGCAAGAACATGCTTCCGACATCATTCTGAAGGACCGTTATCATCAACTGTGGGTCTTGGATAAGAATTTCAATTTATTATGGACGCATACAGGCAATGTAGGACATTATCCGTGGGTTCACGATCTTCATGGAAATGGACAGGATCAAGTGATGGCAGGTTATGATCTGCTTGATTCTAAAGGTAATTTATTATGGAGCTGCCACGATCTGGATGACCACGCGGACTGTATTTGGGTTGGCGATGTGAATGGAGATGGTTATCCTGAACTGGTTGTCGGCGGAAGCGTAACGGTGATGTATGACCGGGACGGGCAAGAGCTTTGGCGTTATGACGGTTCTATAGAGTCACAGCATCTGGCGTTAGGCCGATTCCGGCCCGAACTGCCTGGTCTTCAGGTTGCCGGGCTGGACCGAATGATCCGCGAAGATGACGGCAAAGGGCTGAAGGGCAAGGATGCGTTGTTTCTTCTAGACTGTAATGGCAAGGAACTGTGGAAAGAAGAACGCACAACCGACGGTTGGCTGACTATAGTGGAAGCTGTGAGCAACTGGCAAGTGGGTTCTCCGGATTATATTCTCGCGTACCGCCGGGGAGGCGGGGTATATCCTGCTTTGTACGATGGACATATGCAGGTTGTAGCTGAATTCAAGGAGGAAGGTTATGCCGTTCACGGCGATCTTCTGGGATGTGGCAGCGAACAGGTTGTAATTTATAATGATGAGTCAGCAACGGTATATTCAAGCGAGTGGATAGATATTAGTACCTGTGCCTCTGAGAAATCGTTACCTCAGCCTAAAAGATTGTACAGCTCGACGCTGTATCCCGGTGGAGAAATAACGGTGTGAAGGAGGATATGCTTAGTGAGTACTTATATTCCAGAATACTTTCCTGATCCTGATTGTATTGCCAAATATAATGGGGGCAAAATCGAAAATGTACTGGCCGCTGTGGCCAGCCGTTTTATCGGTGCCTATCCCCCGCAGCCTCCGGTTTACCGGGTACATTCACAGAGTGGTTTCAAACGGCTCCGCGACTGCCGTTACGATATGAATCTGGAAGAACGACTGCCGGAGCTAGAGGCAGGACAATTCGTATATGTATGGGGAAAGCTGTGGAGTGACAATGAGGTAGAAGCCCCTTTCTCAGTTAGTTGCTACAGTCCAGTTAAGGTTTACATAAATGGACGTCTGGTGTTTAGCTCCAATCTAAATGATGATGTGTTTCCGGACCGGAGGACGTTTTTTCGGGCGGGCATGGATAAAGGCTGGAACCATCTTGTGCTGGAGTATGTAGCAACAGGTACAGGTTGCGGAGGGGTTTTTGGAACGGGCAGCGTCAAAGGTGCACCGGTACACTTTCTTACTCCAACGGCGCAGTTAAGCGGTTGTGAAGGTTGGATTTATAGTGGACCCCAACAGACGTCTTGGGCAGCTTGGCTGGAAGCTGATTTCACTGAAGAGCAGATGACAGCTCGCTGCGCTTGGTTTCCGACGCCGCAATGGTCGCCACAGGAACAGGCAACTGGCAACTGTTCACGTATATTTGGGGAATTACTAGGAGCCAAGGCGTTTGCTTGGTGTAAGCTGGAAGTTAAGAGCCTACAGAAAGATGACATACGCCTGCAAGGTAGCTATCGTGGAATGGCTGAAATCTCTATCTATGTGAATGGGAAACTTGTAGCTGAGCACCAGAACGTGAACGGCACGCTGGATATCCAACTGGAGCTTGGTTATGGACTACATGATCTCGTCGTGGAGTCCGTCTGCGGAGAGGGGAATTGGGGATTTGAACTGGACGTACGGTCTGGTGGTGTTCAGAGTAGTCTCGTGCAACCTTATTCAGTTGAAGGATTAACTGATCCTTGGCTGTACCTTGGACTATTCACCTCGGGGACAGCGCCGAAAGTCTTAGAACTGACCTCTATGGATACTTTATTTGGGGAAGCGGATGAAGTAACCTTTTGGCGGGTGGACCAACCGAATAGCTGGGTTAGGCCTTATTTGGAGAGTGTTATGTTTGGGCGCTGGAATTACCCTCTAGGCGTAACCCTGTACGGATTGCTGAGAACAGGAGTAGAGCTTAAGGCCCCCCATTATGCCGAATATGCACAACACCATATTGAGCAATGTACAGGGCTGCACGAATATGCCTTATGGGACCTTGAACGTTATGGCGCTCCGGGCATCAATCATCAGCTGGCGCTGATGGATTCGCTGGACGACTGCGGATCCTTCGGGGCAACGATGCTGGAAGCAAATAAGCTTCGTCCACTACAGGGCGCACCGGAAGCTGCTGCTGAAATTGCCAATTACATTACTAAAGTGCAGAGCAGGCTGCCTGACGGAGCTCTGTATCGGACCAGTGGCACAGTTGATTTCATGCAGCAGACGATGTGGTGTGATGATCTGTATATGAGCACGCCTTTTCTAAGCAAATATTATAAATTGACCGGAAATGCGGCTTATCTTGATGATGCGGCGGCGCAGTTTTTACATTACAAGGAGCGGCTGTTCCAGCCGGAGCTTGGCATTATGCATCATGTATATGATTATAAGTTTAATAAACCCAATGGCGTGCCTTGGGGCAGAGGTAATGGTTGGGTGATTTTCTCGCTGACTGAGCTGCTTGAAGTTATGCCTGAGCAACATCCGTTGCGGGCTGATTTACTTGATTATTTCCGTGAGCTTAGTAAAGGCTATCTTAAGCTGCAAGATGAGCATGGCTTATGGCATCAAGTGTTGACGGATCCTGAGTCTTACGCGGAGGCTTCTTGTACCTCTATGTTTATTTATGCTTTTGCTAGAGGCGTCCGCTGCGGTTGGCTGCTGGAACCGGAGTCATACGTAACCTCTGCACTCCACGGCTGGAGCGGCTTAACCCGTCATTGTATTGACAAACAAGGCAATGTTTACGGTGTCTGCCGCGGTTCGGGTTATTCGTTTAACAAACTGTATTATAAAGATGAATTGACCTGGCAATTAAACGATACACATGGGATTGGCATCGTGCTGCTGGCCGGAATTGAGGTTCACAGGCTTGTACGAGATTTGGAAATGAAATCACATAACGAAGCAAAATGAATGGCATGATGAGGAATGAGACGACCGTATTAATCACAAAATGACAGCGGAGCAGCGATACTCCATTAGTGGGGATCGCTGCTCTTGTTATGCGTTACAGTGCTACCTAAACCCCCGAAACCCCGAAACCCCGAAACCCCGAAACCCCGAAACCCCGAAACCCCGAAACCCCGAAACCCCCCCCCCCCCCGAAACCGCAGATTACTCCTGCGAGACAAAGTTATGCGGACCCAGATGACGTTATTTGCAGATTTATTGCTTATTCGGCAGGGGTTCGGACTCCAGTGACGTTATTCCTTCGGAAACGCTCAATATAGGTAGCTTTTTATACCAATAGCGACTATGGGGTCCGATAAAATCCCAAAATAGCGATTATGCTGCGAATAAGGTCCACTGGGTCCGATAGCCTCATGAACTTTGTTCGCGCGAAAAGGTAATCTAGGGACGGGGTATTGTTGTTGCTCAGATGCCCCAGATGCTCCAGATGCCAGATGCTCCTGATGCCCCCGTATGCCCATGGCAGTTCACATAAGGTGCTTTTGATCGACGGAGCGGCTACATAGAGAATCGGTTGTGATTTCTAACTGTGGATCAGCGGTTTTGCTTGCGATATTGCAAAGGCGAGCGTTTAACGATTTGTTTAAACACACGCCCGAAGTGGGCGATGCTGTCAAAGCCGGTATCCTCGGCGATGTTCGTAACTTTAGCGTTGGTGCTCTGCAAGAGACGTTGGGCTTCCTTGATCCGAATGTAGTTTAGATATTCTACGATAGTGAAGCCAGTCGTTTGCTTGAACACACGGCAGAGATAGGTGCTGCTGATGAAAAAAGTTTCAGATAGCCGCTCTAATGTAAGCTTTTCAGCATAATGTACTTGTAAAAAATCGATAATTTCGTAGACTTTTAGCTGCTTCTCACTGCTCTCAGGGGCAATGGGCTCGCGGCTTATTTCCTGTATTCTGTTCATTTCAATAAATAGTTGGATGAGCAGCGTCTGAAGATAGGAGATTTGCTGTGTCCGTGGTTCTGTTTGTTCTTTTAGCATGCTGAAAAGAAGATATTCAATGGCACCCTGTTCATGTACTCCGGGCCGCAAAAGCAAGCTTTGTGTAGCCATAAATGGAAAATGCAGCTCGAAGTGCGCCAATGTCTTTTGCAGAAAGCTTTCCTCAAAGTTAATTAAGATCCGTTCATGGCTTGCAGAGCCTTTAGAGGTGGTACGATGGAGCTCGTTCTTGTTAATAAAAATCAGATCACCTTTACGCAAGGTGTAGATCAGATTGTTAATGTAATAACTGCGTTCCCCGGCGAGTAAATAATAGATTTCATAAGTATCGTGATAATGGTCGGAATCCATGCTGAATGGACCGGCTCTTTTTATTTGCTCAATTATAAAAGGAGGCTGAGGCTCCTGTTCCATGCTAAATCTGCTCCTTTCTGATAATGAAGATAATATATGCAAAGTTTTTGTTCTTTCTGCTAAGAATCGCTTAGATTAAGATATATTTTATACTATACACTATAAGAAGAAAACGCTTTTAAATTAATAAGTGATGGAGTGATCCTGATGTCCAACAAGAAATATGCTTTCGTAGGAACCGGCGGCCGAGCGGAGTTTTTTTATGGTGAGATCACTACGAATTATCGTGAAACCTCTGAGATTGTAGGCTTTTGTGATGTGAATGGAGCAAGAATGGATTATGCGAACCGTTTGCTGGAGGAAAAATATAAATATCAAGCGGTTCCTACCTATAAAGCTCATGAGTTTGACCGTATGATTGAGGAAACCAAACCTGACACGGTTATTGTCACGAGTATTGACCGCACGCATCATCGTTACATTATCCGGGCGATGGAGCTTGGCTGCGATGTTATTTCGGAGAAACCGATGACAGTGGATGAAGAGAAATGTCAGGAAATTCTTGAAGCGATTGAGCGGACTGGGAAAAAGCTGCGTGTGACCTTCAATTACCGCTATGCACCACACAACACCAAAATCCGTGAACTCATTATGGACGGCGCGATTGGAGAAGTGCTTTCCGTCAACTTCGAGTGGCTGCTGAATACGCAGCATGGGGCGGATTACTTCCGCAGATGGCACCGTGATAAACGGAACAGCGGAGGTCTCTTGGTTCATAAATCCACACATCATTTCGATTTGATGAATTTCTGGCTGGGTTCGCGCCCGGATACGATTTATGCGATGGGCGATCTAAGATTTTATGGCAGAGAAAACGCGGAGAAGCGCGGGGTGACTGAGTTTTATCAGCGTGCTCATGGAAGTAGCGCGGCAGAAAATGATCCGTTTGCCCTGCATCTTAAAGACAACGAGCAGTTAAAGCAGATGTATCTGGATACGGAGCATGAGGATGGTTACCTGCGTGATCAAAGTGTGTTCGGTGATAATATCAGCATTGAGGATACGATGGCGGTTATGGTCAAATACAAAAATAAGACGATTATGAATTATTCACTTAATGCTTATCTGCCTTGGGAGGGCTTCATTGTAGTATTTAATGGAACGAAGGGGCGGATGGAAGTAAAGGTCGTCGAACAGTCTTATGTAAATGCCGGAGGAAACAAGGAAGATGAAGGGGCGTTAAAAGACAAGCGGATCACGGTTTTCCCTCATTTCGCAGCACCTTATGAAGTGGAGATTGAAGAAGGAGTTGGGGGGCACGGGGGCGGAGATCCTGTGATGCTGCGTGATATTTTTGAACGTCCGCTAGAGGATCGCTTTAATCGTGCGGCTTCCCATGTGGACGGGGCGTTGTCTATTATGACCGGGATTGCGGCAAATCGTTCGATAGCTACTGGACTTCCAGTTAAGGTAGATCAGTTAATAAAATTGTAGTAGCCCGTTTATGAACAAGCGGCTTGGGGTTCGGAGGGTGCGTTTCTCCAGAATCCCGGAGGACCCTCCGCTCTGTCCGCACGTTAAGCCAACTTCTACTTTTAGATTGATCTAAAAAAAGTAAAATACAAGGCTGTCTCTTAGTCATCGTAGATGACTAAGAGGCAGCCTTGTTTATTTTAGCTAAAACAATTATTGTTTGACGACGTTAAAGCCATCTTTTTGCAATTGGGTCACGATACCATCGTCACCGAGCATATGCAGCGCACCAACGACGACAAGGTAAGTCGCTTTTTTATCACTATTCAAATATTCTTTTACATGCTTCACCATGTTGACGTTACGATCCGAAACCAGGCCCTTATAATACTCTGGCTCTTGCGCGACCGCTTTTGTCATTGCTACGAGCGACTGCTCATCACCTTGCATCCACATTTGGGATAGTGCATCCAGTGAAGCTGCTGCGGAAGTATTGTCCGTTTGATTGAGGCTGCCGAGTGTGTCGACAAGAAGCTTTTCTTGCAATCCATCTGAGAACTGGTCGAACATATTCAGCTGCAATTGTGTGTTTTCCAGCTCAATAATAGGTTTGTTCAGCTTGCCTGCTTTTTGTAAAAAATATAAATCAATGCCGGTATCCGCCGTATAACTTGTAACTTGCATCTGTAGACTTGAGACACCTTGGGTAACGACCCACGGTTTGAAGGAATCGAATGCATTTTCCGCCAGACCATTTGCTTTTAGCAGTTGAGTCACTTTGTTATAGGTATCTGCGGATACATGATCCTTGAGCTTGGTCCCATCTGTATAGGAGCCTTTTTCCAAAATAAACTTTTGGATCTCAGCTTGATCAATCTTAGAGATATCTACTTCGACACCTAAATATTGCGAGGCTTCAAAAGCAGCTTCAATCTCCGGACGCAGCGGGTACATTTTGTCGTTAGCCACATGGATAGAACCAAGCAGATAAACGGTGTTGCCTTTGTTCTCCACTTTCCATAAGAATCCGGTGCTTCCTGCAGCTTGAGTATTGGCCACAAAAGTGATGGTGCGCAGCGCTGGACTCCACTCCACTTTATAGCCGATCGTTTCTCCTATAAAGCGGACAGGAACATAGGTGACATTGTTGATGGTCTTAGGAGCCACCTCTAGTTTTTTCTTCTCCCCATTTACCGTTGCAGTTGTGCTGCCAATGGTCAGTGAGAGGGCCAGTCCATTTTTGGTCCCTGTTACGGTTTGGTTTTTTTTATTCCAATTAATATTTACATTAAGCTTCTCTAGCAGAGGACGCATAGGAACTAGGGTCGTTCCTTTTTCTACAACAGGGTTAGAATCGCCTAACTTTATTTCGGTTCCATCAATCCATACACCGACAGGCTTTTCAGCAGCATGCGCAGTGGTAAAGACAGACATAACCATGAAAATGGATAAAAATAATGCACCTAGCTTTTTCATTAATAGGACACTCCGTTTCTAAAAAAGAATGAAAGATGTAAGTCACTCTCTGATTTTAACGTATTTTCCCATAAACAGTTATACCTTTTGTTACTATATTGATTTGATGCCTATGATTGGAAAGTAAACTTACAGTGCTTCACGTCATTCAGAAGTCAAAATAATGCACATCAAAGCAAAAATCGCCCCTATTAGATCCTGTTCACTCTCCTTATCATGAAACGTAAGAAACGAAGAGCCTGAAGGGAGCAAGGAACTTATGTGGAGCAGTGCGATTGAAGATGCGATAGAGAAGGTACGTAAGAACATAGACCGGTTCGGGGGCAGTTTTCCTCATGTCAGCAGGAATGGAACTTATCAGCTCAATAACAACGACGACTGGACTAACGGATTTTGGAGCGGCATGTTGTGGTTGTGTTATGAATATACGCGGGATGACAGCTTCCGTATTGCGGCATCCCATACCGTAGAAGATTTCCGCCGCCGTTTCGCGGCAAAGACCGTGCTTGATCATCACGACATTGGCTTCCTGTATTCGTTATCCTCTAAAGCCCAGTGGATTATAGATAAAGACGAATCAGCGCGTCAACTGACATTGCAGGCGGCAGACCTGCTGCTGAAGCGCTGGCGTACAGCTGGCGGTTATATTCAGGCATGGGGACCGGAGGGGGATGCTCAGGAAGGCGGGCGCATCATTATTGATTGTCTGTTAAATCTTCCCCTTTTGTATTGGGCAGAAGAACAGACCGGTGATTCCGTATACAGGGAGGTGGCGGTCATGCAGGCGGAGAAAACGAGACGGTATCTGGTACGGGGAGATGACAGCTCTTACCATACGTTTTTCTTCGACCCGAAGACCGGAGAGCCGATTGGCGGCGCCACACACCAGGGTTTTACTAACGGATCGACCTGGACGCGCGGGCAGGCTTGGGGCGTTTACGGTTTTGCGTTATCATACCGCTATACCAAAGATCCGTTGTTTTTGGAAACGTCCAAGCGGATGGGCCGCTATTTTCTGGAGCATTTGCCACAGGATCATGTCGCTTACTGGGATTTTAATGCTCCGGTGTCTCCGGATACTTACCGGGATAGCTCGGCCTCTGCAATAGTAGCAGCCGGACTCCAGGAACTGCTGGAGCTAATGGATGGGGAGGATCCCGAACGGGCTTATTTTCAGCAGGGATTAGTGCAGTCGATGACTTCGCTTGTGCAGAACTATTCCACGCTCGGCGAAGAGGCGGAGGGGCTGCTGAAGCATGGTTCTTACCATGTGCGCGGCGATCTGTCTCCAGATGACTTCATGATCTGGGGAGATTATTTCTATCTCGAAGCATTGATGCGGCTGCAAAATGGCAACAAGGGGTACTGGTATGAACGCTGATGTCAGACAAATCTCCCCCTATGCCGTCTTTGCGCTGCTCGATCTTGAGTTGCCCGCTTTAGCTCTAGTGAAGAATGCGCTCAGCCAAGCTCGGCAGGACGATGCGCTGACTGAATTGCATCGGTATTTGACCCGCCGGACCACGCCGGGCTGGCGGATAGAGGATAACCGGAAGCAGCAGCTTATTGACTATGTGCAGCGCTATTGTGCAGACGAGCTGGAAGCTGTAATGAAGACAGCGGATGAAGTTGTGGAGCAGACGTTTCTCTTTCGTTTTCCCTGGGATATGGAGCGCAGCCGCATTCCGGTTACCTTTGAGGAAGAAATTGACTGGCGTCATGTTCCAGACAAGGATGTAGAATGGGCTTATATGCTGAATCGCCACCGCTACTGGGTGGCATTAGGACAAGCGTATACGATAACAGGTAAAGAGGATTATGCGAGAGCAGTTTGCTGCCAGCTTGAAGATTGGATAGACCGTAACCCCGTTCCAGACAAGCCTACGAATGATACGCTGACATGGCGCACAATTGAAACGGGCCTTCGCTGTGCTAACTGGATCAAAGCGTTGTCCTATATACAGGATAGTCCACTGCTCACACCGGCGCTGCTGGCCAAAGTGATGATATCTCTGCATGAACACGGCCAATATTTAGCTTTATCGTTTACGGGCTGGAAGAAGATCAGCAACTGGGGGGTGCTGGAGACTTGTGGTTTGTTCCAAACTGCGCTCTACTTCCCTGAGTTCACTAGCGCCAAAAACTGGCGACAACTCAGTAAGGAGAGACTGGGAGAGACAGCTCGAATTCAGATTATGGCGGACGGCATCCACTGGGAGCAATCGCCCACCTATCACCATGAGGTTTTGGTATGTTTTCTCGACTGCATCCGTTTAGCCCGATTGAATGGAGTGGAGCTTCAGGATGAGTTTCAGCAAAAGGTTCAGCAAATGGCTGCCGCTTCATTATATTGGGCCAAGCCGAATCACCGACAGCCGATGCTTGGCGATAGTGATGACAGCGATATCCGTTCGCTTTTGACTTATGCGGGCTGGTTATTTCAGGATGCTGTACTCCGCTTTGGCGGATACGATCAAATGGATTATGACAATGCCTGGTTGTTTGGGATAAATGGAGTTGAGGGCTACGAGCGGCTGAATGCGGAGCTACCACCAAACTTGTCACGCTCCTATGCACATTCCGGCCATTATGTGATGCGAACGGGCTGGGACGAGCAGGATTTGTACCTATATTTTCACTGCGGACCGCTTGGGGGTGGACATGGGCACGCGGATCTGCTACATTTCGATCTGTATGCCTATGGGCGGGATCTGCTTACCGATCTTGGCAGATACAACTATAGTGATCATACACCACTTAGAAAAGCGCTAAAAGAAAGCGCTGCCCATAATACGACCACTGTCGACGGAATTGGATTTACCGAAGTCACGGATACATGGTCCTTCTCTCAGATTGCGAAGCCAATGGGCTGCCAATGGATCAGCCATCCGGACTTTGATTATGTAGAGGGTAGCCACGACGGCTACCGTCATTGGGATGATCCGGTTTACCCGTTAAGGAGGATCCTATTTATTAAGCCTTTTTACTGGCTTTTGGTGGACAGCTTCAGTTCCCGGCAGGAGCATACATTTTCCCTGCATTTTCATTTTGCACCCGGAGCGGTTCAGATGGAAGATGGAACGCTAATATGCCGTACAAAAAATGAGCGGGAAGCCAATCTTTGTATCCTTCCTGTTCATGTTGAGGGTCTTCAGGGCAGGGTTGCTGCTGGGGTAATCTCCCGCGAATATAATCTGCTGGAACCCAATCAGTATGCTGTGTACTCCCGAAAGGGGAAAGGGACGGTCTCGATCATGCAGGTGCTGTACCCGCAGTCTTCGGGTGAGTTGTTCTGTCCGCTGGTCGAACAGGTGCCGATTTACCGCCATACAGGTGAACCGGTGGCTGCTGCACACGCGGAGGCCTGCCGCATCATCCTCCCCGAAAGGAATGAGGAGCATATTATCGTGATCAGCCACGAGATTCCATCCAGTCATTTAGATTCCTATGTAGTGGAAGGCGTACAAATTTTTGGAGAAGTAGTGCTTATTGTTTCTGCAGACGGTCAAAAGAAGGTCACGGTAATCAGATAATGTATGAATACTGGACAACGGGCTGATAGAATAAAAGAAAAGAGCATGAGAAAGGCGCGGAGAAAACATGTTCAAATTCACTTACTATAGACGTATCCAGGTTTCATTTCTTTTGCTGATTTTTATCCCTCTGATTGCAGTATCGATCATTTCCTTCGTGCTCATCCGGGATACGATGGTAGAGAAGCTGCAGCTCAGCAACGATAACTTCCTGAACGTTATGATTGACGAATTAAACAAAACTATTGATGATGTGACGTTCGCTTCCCATTTTATTGTAAACGATACCAATTTCCGCGCTAATCTGAAGTCATTTGCGGATACTGAGCGGCTGAATAGCTATCAGGATTACGTACATTTTACGCAAATTCAAGATGTGTTTTCGCTCATCAACTCTAAGCCGTTGAATAATAATATCCGCATGTATTTGGTCAACCGGAAACACTTTGTGATCTCCTCTGGGACTGAGAATTTATCCGTGATCAATGCCAACCTGGACAAGCTGATGAGCCGTGTCAATATTCACGAACCGGAGACCTTGCAATGGCTTGGGATGGCTGATAGCGGTTCCGGTAAAAGCAGCAGCTATTATATTGCCAGAGTTATCTATGACAGCCGGGAGAAACGGCAGGTGTCCGTGCTGCTTATCTCAATTCCTGAATCCTATTTCAATAAATTGCTCGGACCCGTCGAATTTGGCAAGGTTGCGTTATTTGATTCTGGAGGAGGCTTGATTGCTGGGAACTCTGAGCTGGCTCCAGAAGGCAAGGAAGCAAGAGGAAGCGTTCGTACGGCCAGAGCTATCGACAAATCTAATTGGCAGCTGATCTATGAAGCTTCGGAGAAAGAATGGTCGGGCCAGATCTCGCGGACGTTTTATAGTGGCATTGGCTTGGTACTCCTCTTATTTATTGTCTTTTCGGCTACCTCCATGCTGATTGCCAAAAGATTGCATAGTCCGATCATGAAGCTGCAGCGCGTTGTGCGCCAGTTCGGGATGGGGAATCTTGATGTCAGGCTGGAGGTCAAGGGCAAGGATGAAATCGCTGAGCTGGGGCAGACGTTGAATACTATGCTGGACCAGCTGCAAGGACTAATTCACGACATCGAGCTGGAGCAGGAACAGAAGCGGGTGATGGAGCTGGAGGCGCTGTTTATGCAGATTCGCCCCCACTTTTTGATCAACACGTTGAATTCGATTAAATGTAGCCTTATTTTGGCCAAAGATAAGCTGCATAGCGGGATCATCGATTCATTAATGAGTCTGCTCCGGGCCTATTTGAAGGTCAATGAACCGGCCACCTTGCGGGAAGAATGCAAACTGCTTGGCCATTATATCGATATTATGAAGATCCGTAATGAAATCCCTCTTGAACTGGAGGTCGATCTGGAAAAGGATACAGAGAAGCTCATCGTCCCTAAGCTGATTTTGCAGCCCCTTGTAGAAAATGCAATCGTCCACGGATTGGTTGACCACCCGGCACCGCGTATTGTCGTTCGCTCTCGAACGGTCCCTGATGGGATCATGATTGAAGTTGAAGATAATGGCTGCGGTGCAGGGGCTGAAGTTCTGGCGGGCCTGAACCGCAGGTTACTGTATAAGGACAATGAACAGGATGAAGCTTATCAAAGAGTCGGGTTAATGAACGTAGTTCAAAGGCTGCGGCTGACCTATGGGCAGGATACCCGCTTGTCGCTGCATAATCTGCCGCAGGGTGGGGTGTCCGTTTCTCTGTATTTGCCGCAAGGCAATCATCAGGTTAATCTGTCAGAGAGAGAGGGATATTGATGTATAAAGTGATGCTCATAGACGATGATGTTCCTATGCTCAAAGTGCTTCAGCAGATGATTGACTGGGAGGCACATAGCTTGCAGATTGTCGGCAGCACCTATTCCAGTGCCAAGGCTTTATTAATGTTTGAGGAAGTGCAGCCTGACATTGTGATCACGGATATTGGTTTGCCGCAAAAGAACGGGATTGAGCTAGCCGATTGTTTCACCCGCATGAAGCCGGAGGTCAGAATTATTTTCCTGACCTGTCATGAGGATTTCCATTATGCTCAGCAGGCGGTAAAGCTGAAAGTAGATGATTATTTAATCAAGGACCAGCTTACAGAAGAGCAACTGGAGAAAAGCCTTGCCAAGTCCGTACACTTGCTTAAGTCGAAGATCGGGTTGATCAGCCATGGGGAGACAGGCTACAACAGCCAGCTCTTCCGGCAGAACCTGCTGCAAAGGGTGATTGGCGGTGCTCCGCCCGAAACCACACTGGCTTATGCGGCGCAAATCGGCATATCCTGGACGTATCCGTGGTTTATGCTGGGCACGGTTAGTATTCATTTTTCCAGTTTCGACAAGCGATACAAGCAGAGTGAGTATCCACTTATTTTATATGCTATTTACAATATAGCCTTGGAACTGTCCGAAACATGTGAAGGGATTACGCCTTTCTTGGAGCAAAAGAATATTGTGATTCTATATAATTACCGTGTGAATCTCGCGCAGAATGCCAGTCTTCATTTTCACGATTATTTACAGCGGCTGTGTTCCGAATGCTCCCATCTCTTAAAGATTCAACCGGGCATTATTGCCGTCACAGAGAAAATGGAGCTACAGGCGATTGGCCAGATCCATCGGCAGATTGTTCAGGACAAATGCGAGTTCTATGCAAGTGCGGATTACACGGTTCTGGATACTCTGCAAATCGCTTCTCCACGTTTCCAGCCTGCACCCCAAGGATTTCTGGACAGCTATATCCCGCAGATGGAACGGGCCGTGATTAAAAAAGACCTTGAAGCCATCCGTGGCACTCTACAGGAAATCGCTAGGACTGCAAAAGTTATGTCTATTCATCCTGGCGATTTCGCCCGGGATTTATCCTTTATGCTCCGCGGCATCGAGTTAATGTTTACGAGCCTGATGTTCGATGAGGATCTGTTCGTCTATCTCGTGCAGACCCGCACACTTGAAGATACGATGGAACTGGTGGAAAGAAAGCTTGTACAGATTACAGGCAGCAAACAGCAGGTGACAGGAGCTTCTCCGCAGGAGCCCAAGCTGCAGCTTATCCAGCAGTATATCGACCAGCATCTTGGCGATAATATCACCTCAATTGATATGGCACGTTATCTGTTTCTGGATCCAAGCTATTTTTCGCGTTATTTCAAGCGCATGACTGGCCTGACCTTTACGGACTATGTACATCAGCACAAGATGAAGGTCGCTACCAAAATGCTGAAAATCTCCAGCCAGAACCTGGAGTCGCTGGCCGTCGGCCTGGGATATTCGGACAGAACCTATTTTTCAAAAGTGTTCAAAAAATATGTAGGAACTACGCCAAGCGAATATAAATCCAAACATTCGGTACGCTGAGAAGCACAATTGTTAACGATATGAACAGACCCGCCGCCCCTCTAGGGCGGTTTTTTGTTGTCGGCGGACAAAGGTCAAAATCTTGCACATTCCGGGTCATAATCACTCCTTCTTGCGGAAGGCAGATGTATTACTATAATGACAAATCAAATTGTCGAGGTGATACAACGTGGAGGCTGCAAAACAACCTGTGCCAAAAATTCTGCAAGAGAAGCGGAAATTCTGGACTCCGCAACGGAAAGAGGCTTTAACCGGGTGGCTGTTTTTGGCACCGGAAATTGTCGGGATGCTTTTTCTTAATGTATTTGCGCTTGGATTCTCACTTTATTTGAGCTTCTCGAAATGGGATCTATTGTCGGGAGTCAAAGGAATCGAGTTCATCGGATTGGATAACTATATCAAAATGTTCCATGATCCGAGTATCATTCAAGCTTTGAAGAACAATGCTTTTTATATGATTATGACCGTGCCGATACCGATTGCGATTGCGCTGGTGCTCGCGGCATTGATTCAAAACAGTGTGTTCCTCAAAAATTATTTTAAAGTGGCTTTCTTTATTCCTTATATTTCTTCGATTATTGCGATAGCTGCCGTATGGAGTGCATTGTTCCATCCGTCTCTTGGACCGATCAATCAGTTGCTGATGGAGTTTGGAATTTCCAGCCCTCCGAAATGGCTAGTTGATCCAAAAACCTCACTGTTATCCATTGCTATTATCAGTTCTTGGGCGAGTCTTGGCTACACCATTATTATCTATATGGCTGGCTTGACGAATATTTCCGATGAAATCTACGAAGCCGCCGAAATAGATGGCGCCAGCGCGCTGAAAAAATTCTTTGCCATCACAGTTCCGATGCTGCGTCCGACTACATTTTTCCTGCTTATTACCATGCTGATTGGCTCGTTTAAGGTGTTCGACATCATCGCCTTTTTGACCGAAGGCGGTCCGAATAATTCTTCTACCGTGCTTGTGTTCAGGATCTATGAGGAAGGGTTCAAATACTACAACATGGGCTACGCTTCTGCAATTTCCTGGCTGCTATTCGCTGTTATCGGCTTGATTACCGCAGCCACTTGGAAAATGAGAAATGAAGAATAAAGGGGGGAGATTAACATGCAACTGATTAGAAAAAATATGTCCAGAGTGATCACTACCTGCATCATGGGGGCTTTGTCCATTGTGTTTCTTATTCCGCTGATCTGGATGATTTCCGCAGCCTTCAAGTATGAAAAAGATGTAATGCGCTTCCCGATCCAATGGATTCCCGAGAAGATCAATGTAGCGTATAATTTCAAGATGGTTTGGATGGGACGGGTACCTTTCTCCCATTTCTATTTAAACTCCTTTAAAGTTGCGATTATTACAACCTGCATCACACTGATCATTTCATCTATGTCGGCGTACGCCTTGACCAAAATCAAGTTTAAAGGACGGAATATGGTCTTTCTGGCGCTGCTGTCGTTCATGATTATTCCTGACCAGGCCACGCTGATTCCGCGTTTTCTACTGATTCGTTGGTTCGGCCTCTATGATACTCATGCTGCTATCGTACTAATGAGTATGTTCTCCATCTACTTCACGTTCTTGTTGCGGCAATTTATGATTGGTATCAGCGACGAATATATTGAAGCGGCGCGAATTGATGGTGCAGGCCATTTGCGGATATTCTGGTCTATCATTGTTCCGCTCTGCAAGCCGGTGCTCGCTACCGTGGCGATCATCAAATTTATCTGGACCTGGAATGACTACCAGAATCCGCTGATCTTCTTGCTAAACAAGAATTTGTACACTATCCCACTCGGTATGACACTGTTCCGGGACGATTATTCGAACAACTATGCAATTATGATGACGGCAGCCGTTTCGGCGATCATCCCATTGGTCATCGTGTTCATTGCCCTGCAAAAGCAAGTCATTAACGGAATCTCCTTGGGGGGCGTAAAGGGCTGACTTGCGGGTATGCAAAAGAGGGTAAAAGTCAAAAATGTGATCCTACTACAGCAAAATTGTGCACTTGGCTTGTACAGCGGGTGCCTATAATAAGAAATGAACAAGGCACTATACTTAAATTTCAGTGCGGGGGGAAGTAAAATGAAAACAAAGGGCAAAAAAAGATTATCCGTTGTACTAGGCTCCATGCTGGCGGTTTCCTTAACGTTAAGCGCCTGTGGAAATTCCGGAAATTCAGAGAAGAATGGCGGTGCTGAAGCCAGTACGAATGCCGGGAACACCAAGGTGGACAAGCAAGTCGCCATCAAATATTACAACTGGGACAATGAAGCCCAATCAGCAGGCACGGATGCCATGCTGCAGGAATTTATGGATCAGAACCCAAATATCAAGGTAGAGCATGTGACACTCGTTCCCGGTGATTCTGTGGAGATGCTGAAGAAACTCGACTTCCTGATTTCATCCGGCGAAGCGATTGACGTTGTTCAGGTACCAAGCCTTGGAGGCGTACTTGAACGGGCGACCCGGGGAGCACTTGCCCCGCTGAATGAATTCTATGAGAAGGATAACCTCGTTCCTGAGGATGAATATTATGTGAATGCTAAGGTAGACAACAACTATTATGGGATGCAATATACCAAGAGCAGCAACTATGTAATGCTGAACAAAGATGCACTGGATGAAGCTGGGCTGCCTGTACCTACTTTTGGCTGGACATGGGATGACTACCGCGATTATGCTAAAAAACTGACCAAAGGTGAAGGCGTAGACAAACGTTACGGCACATACTTCCACACCTGGGAGTTGTATATGAACGCTCCGGCCCAAACGATGATGAAAGATCCATTCGTGTATGATGACGGGACGACCATTTTCGCGGATCCAACCTATAAATACTTCTTCCAGCTGCGCAAAGATATGGAGTCTGCTGATAAATCTGCGAAAACTTATGCAGACGCTTTAGCGGCTAAGCTCAATTACCGCACGGAATTCTTTAATGAAGAAGCCGCTATGATTCTGGCTGGTAACTGGACGATTGCTGATCCGGGCAATACTGAGCAGTATCCGCATGATTTCAAGACAGCTTTTGCTCCGGTACCGGTGCCTCCGGCAGGATCGGAACCAAAAGAATACGAGGGCAAATACTTCACCAGCGGCAATATGCTGGCGATGGGCGCTACTTCGAAGAACAAAGAGGCGTCTTTCCAACTGATGAGATTTATGTCAACGGCTGTTAGTGATAACAGACTGGAATTCTCCGGTTATAAAAAAGCGGATAATGAAGCCTTGCTGACCAAACTGGTAGCTGGCAAAGAGGATATGTATGATATGGATTCACTCAAATATACACTCTTTGACAGTGCAATTCAGTTCCTTGATGGTGCGCAGGTGATGACGACGGCAACGTCCGAATTGACCAAAATAATCGATGACGGCTTCAGCAGATTTATGCTTGGAAATGAATCGATTGATAAGGTGCAGCAATGGATGGTTGATGAAGCAACAAAAATTATCAACGAAAAAGGTGTTATCAAATAAATAGGGAATAAGCAAGTATCACAAGTTGTGGACGGGGCTTTGGAAGGTCATCAACTGGCTTTCCAAAGCCTTATTTATATATTGGGCCTACACAAACATATGGGAGAGTGTAGAAATGATGGAAAGCAGATTTTCACAGAACAAGCCGGAAGAGCAACTGGCGCTGCCTTCTAGGGAACAGCTGGAGTGGCAGGCCCTGGAGCTGGGGATGTTTTGCCATTTTGGCATCAATACGTTTTGCGATCAGGAGTGGGGAGAAGGCAATGATTCACCTGCGGTCTTCAATCCGCTTCATTTGGATGCCCACCAATGGGTTAGTACAGCCAAAGAAGCTGGATTCCGTTATTTTATACTGACAGCTAAACATCATGATGGCTTCTGCTTGTGGCCGACTGCGACAAGTACTTATTCTGTGGCTTTTAGCCCATGGAAAGAAGGGCGCGGCGATGTCGTCAAGGAATGCGCGGAGGCTTGCCGTGAACTTGGAGTTGGCTTCGGCATTTATTTGTCTCCGTGGGACAGACATGAGCCCTGTTATGCAGATCCGCAAGCGTACGATGATTTCTATGCCATACAATTACAAGAGTTGCTTACGGGCTATGGTCCGCTTACGGAAATTTGGTTCGACGGCGCAGGGTCGGAGGGCCGCAATTACGATTGGCAGCGGATTATGGATCTGATCAAGCGCCACCAGCCAGGCGCCATGGTTTTTAATATGGGGGCACCAACGATCCGCTGGGTTGGCAATGAGGATGGCGTTGCTCCTTATCCATGCTGGAACACTGCAAATTCTGCGCGGGGTAGCATGTTCAGTGAAGCTTCATTGAACTGGCTTCCCGGAACGCCGAGCTGGGTGCCTGCGGAATGCGATGTGCCCATCCGTAAAGACCGCTGGTTCTGGCATCCTGAGGAGGAGCATCTGCTGCTGTCTCTGGAGCAGCTAATGGATATTTATTATCGTTCGGTTGGACATGGGGCAACTTTGCTGCTCAATGTAGCCCCTGACAACCGCGGGCTGTTTCCGGAGGCTGATGTGCAGCGGCTGCTGGAATTCGGCAAGGAGATAAGACGCAGATTTGACAAGGCTCTGGCGGTAACAGCAGGTACTGGAGATATTGTTGAACTGGAATTGCCAGCAGCTACTGTGATTGATCATGCTGAGATTATGGAGGATATCGCTTACGGCGAAAGAGTAGAAGGATATATGCTGGAAGCGTACAGCAACGGAGCGTGGCTGGAGTTGAAGCGTGGCAGTGCGATTGGCCATAAGAAAATCGACGCCTTCCCTCCGGTTGTCGCAGAGAAAATCCGCTTACGGGTGTCAGAAGCTGCCGCAAGCCCCAAGATCAGACGGCTTGCCGTCTACCACTGCGGGGAATCGTTAGAATAAATATTAATAAAGGAGGTTGTCGATAATGAGCCTGCTCACCTGGAACGACGGACACTATTTGCTGGACGGACAGCCTTATCGTATCGTATCGGGAGCCATTCATTATTTTCGGGTTGTGCCTGAATATTGGAAAGACCGGCTGCTGAAATTGAAAGCCTGCGGATTCAATACCGTGGAGACCTACATCGCCTGGAATATACATGAACCTAAAGAAGGGGAGTTCGTATTTGATGGCATGGCCGATGTGGTATCTTTTATCGAACTGGCTGGGGAGCTTGGGCTTCATGTTATTGTCAGACCGAGTCCATTCATCTGTGCGGAGTGGGAGTTCGGAGGCCTGCCGGGCTGGTTGCTAGCTTACGGGGAACTCCAGCTTCGCTGCTGTGACCCTCTTTATTTAAGCAAGGTAGACCGTTATTACGATGAGCTAATTCCTCTGTTGGTTCCGCTGCTCTCCACACATGGCGGACCAATTCTGGCCGTTCAGGTAGAAAATGAATATGGCAGCTATGGTAATGACAGTGGCTACCTGGGCTATATGCGTGATGGACTGGTCAGCAGAGGGATCGATGTGCTGCTCTTTACTTCCGACGGGCCAACCGATGAGATGTTGCTCGGCGGAACACTGGAGGATGTGCATGCGACAGTCAATTTCGGCTCCAGTACAGAGGAATCCTTCCGCAAATATCGGGAATACCGCTCTGAAGAGCCGCTTATGGTGATGGAATACTGGAACGGCTGGTTTGATCACTGGATGGAGGATCATCATGTACGCGATGCCGGGGATGTAGCAGGTGTTCTGGATGAGATTCTGACACAGGGCTCCTCATTTAATATGTACATGTTCCATGGTGGAACCAATTTTGGTTTCTATAATGGTGCGAATCATATCGTCACCTACGAGCCAACGACTACAAGCTATGACTATGATGCCCCGCTCACGGAATGGGGAGATACGACGGCGAAATTTGAAGCTGTCCGGTCGGTACTCAGCAACCATGGATTTGCCCCGACTTGTCCACTCCCTGAGCCGATTCCGAAGATTTCTTACGGGAAAGTCGCTTTGACGGAAAGAGCGGAACTATTCACGGCTTCCAATCTGGAGAAGTTATCAGAGACGGTGAACAGCGTGTGTGTACAGCCGATGGAGAAGCTCGGACAATCCTATGGTTTTATATTGTACAGCACTTATGTGAAAGGGCCGCGCTCTAGACAGAAACTCTACATCGAGGGCGTGCGCGATCGGGCGCAGGTCTTCCTGGATGGACAGGTGCTTGGGGTGATTGAGCGCTGGAATCCGCTGCCACTGGAACTTTCCATCCCCGCTGGGGGAGCGCAGCTGGATATCCTCGTCGAGAACATGGGACGAATCAATTACGGGCCGCTCATTCGCGATCCGAAAGGGATTCTGGACGGGGTTCGGATTGATAACCAGCTGCAATATAACTGGACGATTCGTACTTTGCCGTTGGAACAGGAACAGCTGGATTCACTAGCGTACAAGAAGCACCCGGTGGAGAAGCAGCAAACTGCGACCCTTTCGGGTCTGCCCGGATTCTACCGGGGGAGCTTCGAGGCGGAGGAGATTGGCGATACCTTTCTACGATTCGATGGATGGAATAAAGGGGTCGCCTGGATCAATGGTTTTAATCTGGGCCGCTACTGGAACGCAGGGCCGCAACGCGCCCTATATATCCCGGGCCCATTGCTGCGCATGGGGCGCAATGAACTTGTTCTTTTGGAGCTGCATGGCCGTGCGGAGACTTGCGAGATTGAGCTTGTGAACCTTCCTGATCTGGGAAGAACTTCGGCCGTCGATGACGCCGTGTTGAATTTTGTGCAGGATGATAACTTGTAGATGCCTTTAGCTTTAACCAATTCTAAGATTGGGGTGAACAAATGCGTAAACCAAGTCTATTTTTAGTATTAGTTCTCATTGTTGATCTTTTTTCTTCCTGTGGGGGAGTTCTTTATCCCTCGCATAGCAGGGCATCTGCGGCTGCATCAAATCTTATGCTTAACGGAAGCTTTGAGAATACAACGACAGCCCTTGACTCAACCTGGACAGGGGTTACAGACGCTGCTCCGGTGGGCTGGAGCTTATGGGTCCCTACAGGTAGCGGGAAAGGCACGAATAAAACAGCGAATATCAAGATAGACGCTGGCACTGCGCATGAAGGAACCCGGTCCATGCTGTTCGATGCCTTTGCCACAAGCAGGATTTCCATCAATCAGGGGGTAACTTCGGTTATCCCCGGTAAATCCTACAGACTTAAAGTCTGGCTAAAGACGGACAACGTCACTGGACAGGGAGCCTACTTTAGAACACAGTATTACAATACTGCCAAAGTGGGAGATGGACCTTCCTCTCCCAAAATAACAGGCACACAGGACTGGAGTATGCAGCAAGTACTTCTAACTATGCCGGCTAACGCGACGAAGCTAGTCATCGAGCCTTTTTTGGAGACTGGAAAAGGAAAGCTATGGATAGATGATATCGCATTGGAGGAATATGCGGGTCTTACAGGAATTGCGCTAGACCGTACGGCCTTTTCTATGGTCAAAGGGGACACGGTTGCACTTCTGCCGACTTTATCCCCTATAACGGCGGTGGATAAAACGGTAGTGTGGACTTCGAGCAATCCAGAAGCTGCGACTGTGGACGCACTTGGTAATGTAATGGGTACGGGGATCGGCTCTTCGACCATCAAGATCGCCACACCGGATGGTAGCCTTGCAGCCGAATGTCTGGTTACTGTCGAAGCTCCCGACACGATACAGGCCTACAATAAACTGAGGCTGAAATGGTACGACCGATTAAGTGGTGGTCAATACGATGGGAGTGATCCTGATATAGCTGCTAGTATTAGCGCTCAGGCTGCATCGGCTGCTGCACTTTGGGAGAGTATGGATAAATCCTCCGGCCGCACCTCCTTGTGGAGTGATACCGCGAGCACTACAGATTCGCAGTTTATTACAAGCGCTTACAATCGCTTGAAGACTATGGCATTGGCCTATTCTGTGGAGAGATCGGAGCTTTACGGCAACAGCGCTTTGGCGAATGATATTGTAAGCGCAATCAATTGGATGTATACAAACCGCTATAATCCGAGCAAAAGCGCTTATGGAAACTGGTGGGACTGGGAGATTGGCACGCCGCAGATTGTGAATGATCTTATGGTGCTAATGTACGACCATCTAACACCGCAGCAAATCAATCAGTATCTTGCGGCTATTGATGCCTTCTGTCCAGACCCCAAAGTAGGGTCGGTGCTTGGCGTTAAGGGCACGAAGATGACGGGAGCAAATCTACTAGATAAAGCGCTTGTGGTCACGGTAAGAGGCGTGATTGGCAACAACAGTGCAAAGATCATTCAGGGCCGTGATTCTATTGGCTCCGAGTATGTGTACACGACCCATGGTGACGGTGTGTATAAGGATGGTTCCCTCGTTCAGCATAATAATATTGCCTATACGGGAGGATATGGTTCGGTCTGGCTCAAAGGGACGGCGGATATGTCTTATCTGCTGACCGATTCTCCATGGCCAATAACGGACC
The DNA here is from genome assembly GCF_037969975.1 of Paenibacillus sp. FSL R7-0163. Taxonomy (NCBI): domain Bacteria; kingdom Bacillati; phylum Bacillota; class Bacilli; order Caryophanales; family Paenibacillaceae; genus Paenibacillus; species Paenibacillus sp. FSL R7-0163. Next base: position 4,384,181 of record NZ_CP150224.1, on the reverse strand, counting down.
CGAATGTTCTGAACATTTACGAATGGGTGGCTCAGACTTACGAGCCGGTGATCTACAACGGTCAATTTATGGATTCGGTAAATGGCAGAGGTATATCTAGAAAAGGAAGCGGCAGCGCAAGAGGGTTAATTGTCACCTTGCTGCGGATGGCTGAAACTGCTCCGGAGAATATTGCAGTATCCATTAAGCAAGCGGCGAAAGAATGGATCTCGGCGAATATGACATCCGGCAATTATTATGAAGGGTTGTCGCTTGCCGATATAACGATTGTGAAAAAGCTGATGAATGACGGGAAGATCAATCCAAGAGGAGCTCTCATTAAGAATCAGGTATTCGCCGGCATGGACCGGGTGGTTCATCTACGCGAAGGTTACGGCTTCGGTTTGAGTCTGTTCTCGAATCGTATCTCGGCGTTTGAGAAAGGGAATAACGAGAACCTGAAAGGATGGTATACGGGGATTGGGATGACCTATTTATACAATCAGGATCTGACCCAATACCGCAATGACTTCTGGCCTACCGTCAATTCCTATCGCTTGTCTGGCACGACAACGGATGGATCGGGGCAGGGGATGGTGCCTGTGGAATGGAAAAGTTACATGAATCCGAAAAACTGGGTGGGTGGATCGTCGCTGGAAGGCCTATACGGTGCAGCAGGTATGGATTTCTCACTCTCCCAAGTGACCGGTAGCGATTTGCAAGGCAAGAAATCCTGGTTTATGTTCGATGATGAGATTGTGGCGCTTGGTTCGGGAATTTCCAAATCAACTGCCGGCCCGCAGTCTGTTGAGACGATTATCGATAACCGGATGCTAAACGAAGTGGGAAACAACAAACTTCTAATCAACGGAGCTGTAGAACCGTCACAGTCCGGATGGTCAGCGACGTTAAAGAACGTTCAATGGGCCCATCTGGAGGGTAATGTGCCAGGTTCCGACGTGGGCTACTATTTCCCTGAAGCTCCAAGTATACTGGCGCAACGTGAAGCCAGAACCGGCAGTTGGAAAGAGATTAATGCCACTCAATCCGATGTTCCCATTACGCGCAACTACTTAAGCCTGGCAGTTGAGCATGGAGATACGCCTACGAATGGCTCATACTCCTATGTTCTGTTGCCTAATCGTGACATTGCCGGTACTGAAGACTATAGTGGCAACCCGGATATCGAAGTGTTGAGCAACAGCAAGGATGTGCATGCAGTCAGAGAGAAAAAGCTGGGCATAACCGCCGCTAATTTCTGGAATGCCGGAACGGTGGATTTCATCAAGGCACGCAATCCAGCTTCCGTGATGATTCAGCAGACCGATCAGGAGCTTATCGTTTCGGTGTCTGATCCTACACAATCGCAAAACCTATTGGCCCTAGAACTGGATGTGCCGGGGTTGACATTGCTCAGCAAAGACAGCAAGACGGAAGTAGTGCAAGCTTCGGGAAATACAGTTATAACGGTGGATGTGAAGAATTCTATAGGGGCAACGCATGTATTGAAATTTAATATTACTGAAGGAGAGACTCCAAAAGACGAATATGACGAGCTTCGTGGAAGATGGGTGGAGTATTTGACCGGAGGGCAATCCTTCGACCCGAATAACCCGGACATTGCCAAGTCTATAAAAACTTTATCCGATAAGATCAGTAATCAGGAGCGAACTGGATTCTGGGATACGATGAACAAGCAAATGAACCGTACTTATTTATGGAGCGATAAGCCGGGCAGCACAGCGGATGCTTTTGATACGGCAGCCTCTTATAACCGGTTGAAGGATATGGCTATTGCCTTTTCGACATCCGGCTCACCATTGTACGAGAATATGCAGTTGAAATCAGATATTCTGGACGGTTTAGATTTCCTATACGCGAATTGGTATAACGAAACCAAACTGGAGAAAGGCAATTGGTTCGAATGGGAGATCGGCATTCCGCTTGCATTGGGAGATACGATGGCCTTAATGTTCGAGTATTTGTCAGGCGATCAGATTACCAAATATACCAAAGCCATTGATAAATTCTGCCCGGACCCAACCAAACGGACCAATCAACCCTCGTTGATGGAAACCGGCGCGAATCGGCTGGATAAAGCACTGGCAGTGGTCTTGAGGGGCATTTATAATCGTGACAGCGCGAAGATCAAACAAGGGCGGGATGCAGTTAGCCAAGTATTACCCTATGTGACCCGCGGAGACGGATTTTATGAGGACGGCTCCTTTATCCAGCATAATAATATTGCTTATACCGGCAGTTATGGGGCTGTATTGCTTGGCGATATGATGAAAATGATGACTTTGCTGACAGGGTCCTCTTGGCCGCTGACTGATACCAATATGAAGAATGTATACAACTGGGTAACGGATTCTTATGAACCTCTTGTCTACAGAAAATTAATGATGGATATGGTGTTCGGTAGATCGATAGCCCGGGGAAACCGGCAGCTCGTGCCTTGGTCGCATATTTTGCGGCTGGCTTCTTCCGCGCCACCGGAGCAAGCGGCCCGATTTAAATCGATGGTGAAGTATTGGTTCGAAGCCGATACGGTAGTAGAAAGTTATTACGACGGTCTAAGAGTAGCCGATATTGTTCTGCTCCAGACGCTTATGGACGATCCAGAGGTGCAGCCATCAGGAGACCTTACTGTGCATAAGCAGTTTTCGGCTATGGACCGGATTGTCCACCATCGGCCTGGATATGCCTTTGGGATCAGCATGTCTTCGGCCCGAATTGCCAACTATGAAGCGGGCACAGAGAATCTGAAGGGCTGGTATACAGGCGAAGGCATGACCTATCTGTATAATCAGGATCTGGATCAATATGCAGATGCATTCTGGCCGACCGTGAACGCTTACCGTCTACCTGGGGTTACATCGGATGGGGCAAGTCGCGGTGCAGCCAAGACTACATCTAAAACATGGGTGGGAGGATCATCCATAGACGGCCTTTATGGAGCGGCCGGCATGGATCTGGATCCGGATAACAGCACATTGTCCGGTAAAAAGTCCTGGTTCATGTTCGATGATGAAATCGTAGCGCTTGGGGCAGGCATTACAAGCACAGATAACCGCAAGGTGGAGACCATCGTAGATAACCGTAAGCTCAAGGCGAGCGGAGACAATGTACTTACGGTCAACGGAGAGGCCAAGCCATCCGCGCTGGGTTGGTCTGAGTCAATGAATCAGGTGCATTGGGCACATCTGGAAGGCAATGTTCCCGGCTCGGGAATCGGTTATTATTTCCCTGATGCCCCAACGATTGACGGTCTGCGTGAGTCTCGGACTGGCGCATGGAAGGATATTAATCAAGGGGGATCAACGGAGCCGATTACGAGAAATTATGCCAGCCTGTCGATTGCTCAGGGAACGAATCCGGTGAATCAATCGTATTCGTATGTGCTTCTGCCGAATCAGGATGAAACGGCGACAGCGCGCTATAGCAGTAGTCCTGACATCGAAATTATAGCCAACACGGATAGTGTGCAAGCCGTCAAGGAACAGAAGCTGGGACTTATGGCTATGAACTTCTGGGTACCGGGAATGATCGAATCCGTGCGCGCCAATCATCCAGCCTCCATTATTATCAAGGAGTCTGGAGATGAACTGACGATAGCCATTTCGGATCCGACACAGTCTCAATCTGTGGTGAATGTGGATGTCGGCAGAACCGCGCTGGAAGAACTGATGAAAGATCCAACCGTAACGGTACTGCAGACCTCGCCGAGGATTGAACTCGCAATTCATACAAGCGGGTCCAAAGGAAAAAGCCATGTTGTCAAGTTCAGAATTGATCCGAATGCCGAACCTTCTGAGCCTTCCGATTCGGAACCAGACGAAGCGGCAATAACGAAGCTGTATGTTTCTGAAGATGCGTATGTCAATGGAGGATCGAAAGCTGCAGTCAATTATAGTTCGGTCAATTACTTGCAAATCAGAAATGGCAGCGGGGACACAGACAGAAGGGTTTATCTAAAATTCGATCTGAGTCCGTTTGTCGGCGAAGTCGGTTCTGTGAAGCTGAATGTGTTCGGAAAGACAAATGACGGGGCAGGCACTTTGTCCGATATCGGTGTATTTGGAGTCCAAGATGATGATTGGACGGAGGCAACGCTAAATTACAATAATGCTCCAAAAATCGGTACTCAAGCTGCGCTGCAGACTTTTTCCGGACCGGAGCAGTGGCGGCAGTTCGATATCACCTCATGGGTTGGCACGGAGTTCCCTTCCGATCCGGTGATAAGTCTGGCTCTTAGGCAGGTAGGCTATAATCTCGCCACAGACATAAGAAGCCGTAAGAATGAGAATGGCAAATATGCCGCGTATCTGGAAATTTTGCCGAAAGATACAACACCTCCAGTCACGAAGGCTACCATACTTGGAGAAACAGGAGAAGGGGGCGCATATAAGGGCAAAGTCAATATCACTTTTGATGTCACCGACCAATCCAATGGGGGAGCTGTCGGCTGGGGAGTCAAGCGGACAGAATACCGGCTCAATGGTGGTGCATGGAATACGGTTACTCAGAGCGTATATATCGAGAACCCCGGAACCTTCGGGATCGATTATCGTTCGGTGGATAAGGCTGGCAATGTAGAGCCGTTCCGACAGCTTCAGGTGACGGTCATGGAGCCTACAGAAAGAGTCTCAACGGCAATTAGCGGCCCGGAAAGCCTGGGTGTCGGGGAGACCGGAACGGCGGTTACTTCGGTAGTGTACAGCGATGGCAGCCGTTATATAGTAACCGAAGGTATAGTCTATGAGAGCAGCGATCCTAACGTCGCAAGTATAGGCAAAGATGGCCATATTGAAGCTAAAGGCCCGGGCGTTTCGGTTATTTCATCCGTATATGACAACATGACCGCTTCCTATTTATTAAAGGTGTATGAACAACTGCCGGAGCTCGTCTCTATTTCGTTAAGCGGTCCGACATCCTTGGAAATAGGGCAGAGCGGTAAGGTGGTCACAACGGCGGTATATAGTGATGATAGCCACCTTACGGTAACAGAGGGTGTGATCTACGAGAGCAGTAACAGGAAGGTAGCCACAGTAACGGCAACGGGGCAGCTGCAAGCACTTGATCCGGGCATGACAGTGATTACTGCAAGTTACGGAGGACGGCAGAGCAAGCTGACGCTTCAGATTCTACAAGCGGAAGACAATACTTCAACTGTTCCGAGTCCGCAACCACAAGTGCCTTCCGTACCGGAGGTAACGGCGGGGCGGCTGCAACTAAACGCAGCTTCGTTGAACGATCTTTCGGCAGCCATTGTCTACGAGGGTAAATTGAGAATGCTAGTATTGCCGGGGATGGCAGCAGACATGCTCAAACAGAAGCCGCTTCGGGTAGAGGCTTCTAACTTTAATGTGACCCTTCCGGCAGCGGTGCTTCAACAATTACGGGGTTTGATTCCTGCGGAGCAATTGGCCGGTAGCCAGATCTTTCTGGAGGCTTCTGAGGTGAATGGGGAAGCGGCGCAGAGAATACTAGCTAGCGCAGAGAAGAAATCTGGTGCAGTGCTAAACCAGGCAGGAGAGTTCCTTCTCTTTAACCTGTATATTGTTGCTGGTGACGGTACAAGAAGCATACTTCACCAATTTGTTGAGCCCGTTACATTAGAGCTTAACGCCTACCCTGAGGCCAAAAGGAATTTGCTCGGCGGCTATTATTTTCCGGATTCCGGAAATATAGAGTATGCGGGCGGTTCCTGGCTGAAGGGCAAGGTGGCTTTGCGCACCGAATACTTAGGCACATATGCTGTGCTGGAATACAACAAATCGTATGACGATGTTCCTTCTGGACATTGGGCGGCGGCGGTTGTACAAGAGCTAACGGCCAAACATCTGATTCAAGGAGTCGGACTTCGGAATTTCGAGCCGAACCGGTCAGTGACCCGTGCAGAATTTACAGCTATCCTGATCCGCTTGCTGGGACTTGAAGGGAAATCATCTACAGCATTTGCGGATGTATCTGCGGATGAGTGGTATGCGGAGGAAGTGGCGCAGGCTGTAGAGGCGGGGATAGTCCATGGGGTGAGTGAGACTCTCTTCGCTCCAGAAGCCCCTATTTCCCGCCAAGAGATGGCGGTCATGGTGATGCGAGCCTACCAATATGTCAGCGGGAAAAAGGTGGAACCAAAGCCTGTAATCCAATTCGGTGACTTGCGTGCGGCTGCCTCATGGGCCCGTGAATCGATCATTGCTGCCCAAGCCCTTGGACTTATCCAGGGTCGAAGTGACCAGCAATTCGCTCCGGGAGGCTCAGCAACTCGAGCTGAGAGTGCAATGGTTCTATACAATCTTTTAGCAATTAAGACTGAAAAGTAAGAATTTGAAGCCAGGGCTTTGGGAAGGTTCAGTAGAACCATTCCAGAGCCCTTTTGGCGTTTAGAGAAATCGGCAGGTTTGGATGGGCAGAGCTTTCGTTGAGGTTTCATTTCTACTCGGTTTGTGAATAATGGAGGATTGAATAGGAAGGGAGCATTAGAGATGCAGGTGTATATGGACATTGTGCTTAGGGCGTTTGTTGCTATGATCATGCTTTTGCTGATCGCCAAAATATTGGGAAAACAAACGTTATCTAACTTGACCTTCCACGATTTCGTGACGGGTATTATATTGGGCTCAATAGCCGCGAACCTGGCGTTTAATAAACAGCTGCATTCTTCCTACATGATCCTGGCGCTTATAGTCGTTACCGTTACATCTTTTATACTATCTGTCATCGCTTTAAAAAGTCGTAAAATGAGAAGCTGGATTTCAGGTTCACCCACTGTACTTATTGAGGATGGGAAAATTCTTGAGCAAAATATGAAAAAGGTAAGGTATTCGTTGGACTCTTTGGATCAGGCATTGAGAGAAAAGGAAATCTTTAATCTAGAGGTAGTAGAATACGCTGTGCTGGAAGATAACGGAATGGTGTCTGTATTAAAGAAACAAGAGTACCAATATGTTACCCGAAAAGATCTAAAGCTGTTGTCCGTTCCTCAGAGCTTTCCCGTTGAATTGATTATGGATGGAATAGTGCTTGCAGATAATCTTAAGGATAATAGCCTGACCCACGAGTGGCTGGAGAACGAGTTAAGACGTAAGGGAAAACAAATTTCTGATGTGTTTTACGGGGTAAGAGGAACGCAGCAGCAGCTCATTTTTGACTATTATGAAGACGGGATAAAGAAACCTATTGATAAAGAATAGCTTTTATTCATATTGGAGATTGACGGATGCCTAAGCAGCGTCTTATAATGTTTATATAATTATTAATTAGTTAATAAAAATATAAACGTTGAGAGGCGGTATTTAACCATGGCAGAACGTGCGATCCTTAATACTGACATTCGCAAAGGGACGATTAACAGAAATATTTACGGACATTTTTCTGAGCATCTAGGCCGTTGTATTTATGAAGGGATTTGGGTTGGAGAAGATTCAACTATTCCTAACACCAACGGCATTCGTAATGATGTCGTGAAAGCGCTTAAGGAAATTAAAATTCCTGTACTTCGCTGGCCAGGCGGCTGTTTCGCAGATGAATATCACTGGAAAGATGGTATCGGAGCCCGTGAAGGTCGTAAACGTATGATCAACACTCACTGGGGCGGAACGGTTGAGAACAACCATTTTGGTACACATGAATTCATGGAATTATGTGAGATGCTGGAATGTGAGCCTTACATTAACGGTAATGTGGGCAGTGGTACCGTTCAAGAGATGTCCGAATGGGTGGAGTATTTAACCTTTGGAGGCGTATCTCCAATGTCCGAGCTTCGCCAGCAGAATGGCCATCAAGAGCCTTGGGCTGTGACTTATTTTGGCGTGGGGAATGAGAACTGGGGCTGCGGCGGGAATATGCGTCCAGAATATTATGCAGATCTTTATCGCCAATATCAGACGTATGTACGTAATTACGGGGACAATCGTATTCACCGGATTGCTTGTGGTCCTAACGTGGATGATTATCACTGGATGGAGGTTCTGATGCGTGAGGCAACACGCTTTATGGACTCGATTACCCTGCATTATTATACAATCCCTGGTCCAGCATGGGAGAATAAAGGTGCAGCTACAGGCTTTGAAACGAGTGAATGGTTTAGTACATTAGAGAAAGCCCTTCGCATGGATGAGCTGATCACCAGACATGGCGTTATTATGGATAAATATGATCCGGATAAAAGAGTAGGTCTTATCGTAGATGAGTGGGGAACTTGGTATGATGTAGAGCCGGGAACGAATCCAGGATTCCTGTATCAACAAAATTCAATTCGGGATGCTCTTGTGGCAGGCGTGACCTTGAATATTTTCCATAAACATAGTGACCGGGTACGGATGGCAAATATTGCGCAGACGATTAACGTACTTCAGGCAGTTATATTGACCGAAGGGGAAAAGATGGTGCTGACCCCAACGTATCATGTATTCAATATGTTTAAAGTCCATCAGGATGCGGAGTTGCTGGATTTAGCACTGGAAAGTGGCACTTACAGCTTTGAAGGCCGTGAGATTCCTGAAGTATCTGCTTCGGCTTCCGTAACTGCTTCTGGAATCATCCATGTCAGTCTTTGCAACTTGAACCATGCTGCTTCTGCTGCTGTTCCACTTGAGCTTCGTGGTCTTTCCGGGAAGAAGGTTGAAGTGACAGGCACAACACTTGCCGGTGATAAAATTGATGCTCACAATACCTTCAGCCAACCGGAGGCGGTAGTGCCGCAAGCCTTCACTGCCTTCACTCTGGAGGGCGATCTTCTTAATGTTGAACTGCCTCCAATGTCAGTAACTGTGCTGGAGATTACGCCGAAGGCTTAAGGTGGTGTTACCATGTCAACAACATCAACATGCAAGGGATGCAGAGAGGATTATAAAGTTACGCCAACGCAGATTAATCGGATCTTGTCTTCTTCCATGTTTAAGCCAGAGTTTTGTGTTCCGGATGAAGTTTACGCTGAACGGGTTGCCCTTTGTGGGACTTGCCCTAAGCTGCACGAAGGGGTAACTTGCGTCGCTTGCGGCTGCATCATCCCCGTAGTAGCCAAGCTTAAGGAACGTAGTTGTCCATTGCCGGGGGGTGGCTTGTGGGGTCCCTTTATCGAAAAGAATTAAGCTAAAATAAGAGCCGCATTCGACTCTCCAATGGGAGGTGAATGCGGCTTTATTCTTGGTTATCCGTATAGAACAACTCAACGATTAGATCTTCATTATAATTTCCAAAACCTTTGCCAAAAAGAGTAATCCCGCCAATATGCTCGGCATCTTCATCTACGGAAAGCTTGAAAGACCACTGTTTGTCACGGATATTCACTTGATCAAGGGTAACTTCTGAGAGCTTCAAACCATCCATAAATGTACCTTTTGCTGTAATGCGCAGCTGCTTGAGCAAGCCGTATTGGTTCGTGAGTGCTGGCCACCAGGCCGGTGTATATTTACCACGGCTATCCCCGTAGTCACCAGGACTTGTCCAGAATCCAAGCTTCACTCCGTTCAGAGTGAATGTGATATCCGAAGGCCAATTATTATTAATGGAAGGTGCTTCGGAAGCAATTTCCATGGTTATAATCAATTCCTCAGGATGCTGGCTGGAGAGTAGGAAATTAGGGATTTTATATTCAATAAATCCTTTGCCGAACCAAAGAATCCCCGCATTCATACGCTCAAGATCCCAGAAATATCGGGGATCATCAAAACTGCCGATCACTTTCTCAGTAGTTGCAAGACCACAGGTGGGCTCGATCAGGAAGTCGGAATAATGTCCAACCGGAATTTCCTTACGATAACTTTTGCGCTCATTGATTTGTCTGCCTGGAAAGGTGATTTCTGCTCCTTCAGCAGCTAGAGTACAGATCTTTTGCAGACCACTTCGACCAGGTGCCATATGCGTCTGGATCAGGCCGGCAGCTTCCAGCTTACGCACATGCATAGTCATAATGGCGCTGCTTAAATTTACTGCTGCGGCCAATTCCTTAACATTCATAGGATTTTCGGCAAGCAAACGCAACATGTGTAGGCGTACTGAGCTGGCTAAAGCTTCATAGACGGGAAGGGATTCTTCCGACAGGTCAAGTTTCATAAATGGCCTCCAATTAAAATTTATGGGCTAATCGCCGATGATTAAGAAATTTATTAATAACAATATAAAAATCGACGTTTATCTCGGACGTATAGTTAATGATTATATTAGTTAAATACTTTTTTTACAATATGGGACTTTAAAAAAAGAACGGAGCCTGTGGCTCCGCTCTCTCTTTTCAAATCAAGTCTTGCTTAATCTACGTTCGAGCTATACTCTGCCTGTACTTCATCTGACTTGAGCGCTCTGCTGTAAATCTTCAGTTCATCAATCATACCCTGAAATGGTGCATCCCAATAGTTGACGCCTAGAGCGAAAACACCATTCTTATTCTTAAAGACATTCGGGAAGCCCTCACCAGAGAACTGCTCTACTCCGTTGAGGTAAACTTTTACGGTTCCATTGCTGACCGTAAACGCAACATGTGTCCATGTATTTACTGGAATCTTCATGGCAGAAATAGCATCATACCAAGCTTCTCCGGACCATAACAACGTTTTACCGCCACCGTTCTGAGGAACGAAGCTAATCCAGCTATTTTTAGTGGCAGCGCCGAAGAAAGTAGTTGTTGCATCTGTAAGTTGTTCAGGGTTTAGCCACATAGATACGGTGTAGGTATTGCTGTCAATTAATCCATCAGGCAAACGGATACCGGAGGTACCGTTGAATATTGCAGCTTGACCGAGGACACCGTTACCGTATGTGATATTGCCTACTGTTGGGCTATCTACTTTTGCTCCTGTAACTTCGCCTTTTCCGTTCAATTGGAAGGAGTCATCCAGGTCGCCATCAAAAGCATAATGAGCTACTTTTCCATCAGTTACATTTACTGTGTAGCTGGCTGAAACTTCGCTTCCATCAGTCGCTGTTGCAGTAATTACAGCTTGGCCACCGACAGTTAGTGCTGTTACTATTCCGCTCGCTGCGTCAACAGCCACTACGCTGGAATCGCTAGAGCTCCAAGTTAGCGCCTTATTTCCGGCATTGGTCGGAAGCACACTTACTTGAGGGGTGAAAGTATTTCCTACAGCTACTGATTTAACAGCTTCACTGAATGAAATATTACTTACTTTGATGTTCGTATCAGGCTCACCGTTTACAAGCCAGCCAACAGCTTCCGCAGACAATGCTCTATCATACACGCGGAATTTATCAACCAAACCTTTGTAGGGTGCATCCCAATAGTTCACACCAAGAGCAAATACGCCGTCTTCTGTATCAAAAATATCTGTGAATCCTTTTCCGGAGGATTTCAATACACCATTTACATACATATTGACTGTTCCAGCATTGTAAGTGAAGGCTACATGCGTCCACTGGTTAACTGGAATTTGTAAGCCTGTATCAGCATACAGCCAAGTCTCGCTACCGAACCAGAGTCTAGTGGTTGCTCCACCGTTTCCATAAGGCAGGAGACTGAACCAGTTCGTTTCGGTTTTAGCACCGAAGAATACAGGAGTAAAAGCTTTTAATTCGGATGGATTCAGCCACATCCCTACCGAGTATGCGCTACTTTGAATTAATCCGTCAGGTAGACGAACACCGGATTTGCCATCAAACTTGGCTGCCTGACCGTCTTTACCAGCCTCAAAAGTGATGTCTCCATCCTCAGTGTTGTTGATCAGATTTCCGGTGACTATGCCGTCAGCTGTACGATCACCATTTTCTGCAAGGTCGCCATCAAAGTCAAAGGCAGCTACTAAGCCGTCTTCCAGTTGCGTGCTCTTTTTTTCCATAACAACGGCGGTGAAGGTTTTAGTTACTGCGACTTCGCCTAGCTTAATTGTAGCAGTCAGTTCAACTGTAGCGTTTCCAAGTCCAAGTTCAGGACGAGTAACCTTACCATTGTTACCAATTACGGCCTCATTGGAAGAGGACCATGAAATTTCTGCTCCGCGCAAGCCTTCCGTAGGGAGGGTGATGTCATCGTATATTTTTCTTGTGTCACCAATACTCAAGCCTGCAGCAATATTGTTCAAAATCTGCTCAACGCTCATCGATTCCATCTGGCTGCCCCAGATAGTGATTCCTTGATCTGACATTGCGGTGAACGTCATAACATGCTGTTGGCGTGAGGAATCCCATTGCTTCACAAATACACCTTTGTAGAGATGTTGTACGGTGTTTCCATTTTCCGTTTCGTTAATAAGCAAATGAGCGAAGTACTCATCCTTCAATTCCCAAGTTCCGGTTAACGATCCAGCGATCGTTCCGTCACTTTTCAGCTCGATATCTACTGTAGGCTTGATGATGCCTGAAACATCTTTGCCGTGGTTAACGAACTGATAAGAGCCGACAACATTATCCCGTGCTACAGCCCCAATAGTTTCACCCGTGTAACGATGTACGGCAGTTACTGGCCAGCCATCTTCGTTAGTGAACATTTGATGCACACGAAGTTCATGTGTTTCACCACGGAGTGGGAAACGAGTGTGGAAGAAGTTAAATATTTTACCCGTTTCATCATCATATTGTACCGAGTTATGTCCTGAGGACACATAACCATACGTTTGGAAATTCGGGTCTGCATTTTGATTTGTAAACATGAAGTTTCCTAATAGCTTATTACCATATGGTGTGTTGTCACCATCGGTAGTTAGAACAGCATTCTGTCCTGCTGCATCCGTATAAGGGCCGTCCGGATTTGTTGAACGGAACTGCCGCATGCTGTAACCGCCTTTGGAGTCAAGTCCACCGTAAGTTACATACAAGAAGTAGTAACCAGTCTCCTTGTCGTAAACGATATACGGACCTTCACCCGATTTGGTCATTCCGCCAGAAATATGGGTTCCGAAATAGCGGTCGATAAGACGTCCATCAGCGGTCTTTCCATCTTTGCCTGGATATTTAGGTTCTCCGGTAGCTGGATCAATCTCCAGAATGAATATACCACCTGACCATGAACCATAAGTCATCCAAAGCTTGTTGTCTTTGTCGTAGAAAATAGTTGGGTCAATTGCATTTGTATAGGTTTTGTTTTGATACAAACCACCTGCATTAAACCAATCTGGATTGACACCTTCCAACGTTCCATTGTCGATAAGGTCCTTGATATTTGTATTGTCCCATTTCTTATTTACTTTACTGTCACTGTCATAAGCCTCTTCCTTGGTGAAACCGGAATAAATTACGGTATTTTCATAAGTATAAGGCCCTTCGATATTTTGCGAAGTGGCGTAGCCAATCGCCGAACGGATATAAGTAGAAGAAGCGCTGTAATACATCATATAAGCGCCAGTTGTTCCATCAGCGTTCTTATAATCGTTATTCCAGAATACGTCCGGTGCCCAGATGGAGAATCCGCCTTTACTGTCCGAATCGTTCTCGCCAGCCCATTTAAAGGATTCTGCCAGATTCTTGGACAGATCACCAAAAATCACGTTGCCCGGTGTTGTATAACCATTAGTGAACTGTGTCCAGTTCATCAGATCATCTGATTTGGCCGCATCGATATGGGAGCCAAATACATAATAAGTTCCATTATCCACAACCACCGATGGATCATGCACCGAGACATTGGTGAGTGCTGGTGCAGTTGCTCCCGGACTAGGTGTAGCCGTCGGATTTGGTGTAGCCGTCGGATTTGGTGTAGCTGTTGGATTTGGTGTAGCTGTTGGATTTGGTGTAGCCGTTGGATCTGGTGTAGCAGTTGGAGCCGGAGTAGCTGTAACTTCCGGAGCTGATGTAGCAACAGAACCGCCGTTAGATCCACCAGTACCAGTGGTTGCCGTAGCCGTTGGAGTTGGTGTTTCAAAATGGATTAGCTGACTGTACTTGCTATCAAAGATAACCTTACCCGTGCCTTGGATGGTTAGGATATCGTTGAAACCAAGGATTAGATTCTTGATTTCCGTACCTGCCTCTACACGCAGCTTGGCTTTTTGCTTCAGTGTAACTTCAGCAATACTGCCTGCTGTCAGATGTAGTGTAGGCTCTCCCAACGCTTGAAGCTCAACGGAATCAAAGCTTCCTTTCAGCTTGAGGATGGAATCCTTAGGCAGCGTATTCTCAACAATAACCCGGCTGAAACCTGCCCCCGTTAATGCATCTTCCTCTAGTATTGCACCGGAATGTACGCGTACGTTTGGTACAGCACTTGTGCCTCTAGTAACGACGCGCAGCTTGCCGTTATGTTTATCTACTACCATTTCAGCAGCATTGGAGTCGCTTAGTACGACACTGTTCTCACCGCCACCGGCAACGAATACTTTTCCCTTAACAGTGACATTATTCAGTGTGATATCGCCCTCAGCAATACCTTCGGTAAGGTAGAGATTCCCTGAGATTGTGGAGTTTTTCAACTCTACGCCTGGGCTGCTGATAACCATATTCCGAGTGTTAATCCCCGAATAGCTTCCGCTCTTAGGTGTGATTTCTCCGCCCAGCTTCTCAATCATGCGCAGTGCTTCCGCTCTTGTTACAGCCTGAGTTCCTTTAAAGCTGCCGTCAGTGTAGCCTTGCAGATAACCTTCACCAAGTAAAGACAATACTGCTTCTTGGCTCCATTCTGGCAAATCAGCAGCATCTTTTGGTGCAGAAGTGCCAACAGATGAGTTGAGTTGGAACAGTCTGTATAACATTACTGCAGCTTCTTGACGACTTACTTGCTGTGCGGGTCGGAAGGTGCCATCGCTGTATCCTGTCACATATCCTGCAGCGGTTGCTTTTTGGATATCGCTGTAGTAAGCACCTGTCGTGGAAACATCCGTGAAGCCAATTTCGGCTTTTTCCTGCAAATTAAAGACCCGATTAACCAGAGTAACCCACTCTGCACGGTTGATTTCTTGATTTGGCTTATATATTCCGTTTCCGTAACCCAGAATCAAGCCCTTATCTACCCAAGATTGAAAATCCTTCTGTGCCCAGTGGCCGGAATAATCGGCGATTTGTTGCTGAGTGGATAATGCGACTGATTTGGAATCGCTTGCAGAAGCTGCAGAAATTAATGGAGCAGGCACTAATAGAGTGAGTGCAAGCAGGGAAGCGGTTAGTTTACCAGTAGTTTTTCTCAAATGTATGATCCTCCGATTCTAGTGACGTAGAGCTTGTACACGCGTATTTTTCCAATTCCTCCCTTCTTTACTGAAAAAAAATGTAAAACGCTTACATAAATAGCTACTAAAAAAACGCTTTCGTATATGAAAATGGTTTTAATTTATGTATTACTAAACCATAACAAGGAAAACGTTTTATAATGCTCTCATTTTAAGCATGATATCAGCAAATAGTCAAATGGAAATTTATAAATCCATGAATCTTTTTATATTTTTATAAATTATAAATTCAAAATAGAGGAAAATGATTTAACTACTGGTGATTAATGCTGAAGTGGATAAGAGTGAAATTTGGTGAATGGATGACTAGGCGGGATATATCAGCATGGATAAAGAGAGGGGGTAGGGCATAACGGGTGGGGGGGAGCTAAGGAAGAATAGCTAATTAGTTGTTCACCCCCGCAAAAAGAACCAGTTTTGCTTAGAACATAAAAGAAAAATTTACAGATAGTACAATTTGAAAATGATATCTTGATCATGGTTTCCGAATTTTTTCCCGAAAATCGTTGCTCCTCCTACGTGCTTTGCATCTTCCTTCACTTCGATCCGAAAGGTCCAACGGTCACAAGTCGTATCTAAATCCTCAATCGAAACCTGAGACAGCGGGTCACCGTCAATGTAAGTTCCATTGTGGTTTGTAATTCTAATCGTTTTTAGCAATCCGTATTGATTGATATTGTGTGGCCACCATTCCGGTGTGAATTTACCTCTAGCATCAGCGAAATCCCCGGGGCTCGTCCAAGTCCCTAATTCCAAGCCATTCAAAGAAAAGGTGATGTCTGAAGGCCATACGTCATTAGCAAAGGGGAATTCGGAAGAAAGCTCCAAGCTAATTTCAAATTGCTGTAGGGTTTCCTCTTTTTTTAGGAAATTAGCGATATTATATTGCACATAACCTTGAGTGAACCAGAGAATCTCTGCGTCCACTCTTTTAGAATCCATGAAATACTTAGGTTCGTCTACTCTGCCGATAAACTCCTTATCCGTAGCAAGTCCGCAAGTAGGTTTCAGATCATAATCGGTATAATGACCAATCGGCACTGATGTCTCGTAGGAGGCAAAGGAGTGAAAGATTTTTTTCGGGAAGTTAATCTCAATATGATCCACCCTAAGGATTGAGATTTTTTGCATTCCGGATTTACCAGGCACCTTTTCAGTTTTTATGAGCCCTGCATCTTCTAGTTTTTTAATGTGTTTGGTAACGATAGGACTGCTTATTTTAAGTTCTTCTGCCAAATCTTTGATGTTCATCTTATTTTTGGAGAGCAACTGAATAATTTTGATGCGTACTTCACTCGCTAAAGCTTCGTAAACAACAAGAGAGGATTTGTCGATTTCCAACTGCATTTTACCCACTTCTTTCAAAGTTATTTCATATACTGTAAAGTTTATTAATCTATATATAAAGTAACATGAAAGGTAACCGAAGTAAATATAATATCGCTTTCATCTCCGAGAGATGAATCAAAAGGTTAATTAAATGAAAAAAAATTCTATTAAGTTTATTTAAATGTTATTGACTACGCTTTCATAATGAATGTATACTAATCTCAAGTTAATCGTTTTCAAAGAAAGTGAACATGAATGGTTATCTTAACATTACAGCTGCAGGGGGAGAGAGTAATGAAAAAGAAATTTGGAGTTTTATTAGCAACGGTTCTAACATTATCGACAGTTTTGGCAGGATGCGGTGGTAAAGATGATAGTAAGACGATTACGTTCTGGACACCGCTGACCGGTGATGACGGTGCTTATATGGATCAAATTGTTAAAAACTACAATGCAACGAATCCCGAAATTAAAGTAAAACATGTTATTACGGCTGATATGTACACAAAGATTTCTACAGTTTTGGCATCTAGCAAAGGTGTTCCTGATTTAGCAATTATCCATGCTGACCGTGTTCCTGGATTTGTTAAACAAGGTGTACTGGAATCCATGCAAGATACCGTATTGCCAGCACAACCTGAACTGAAAGCTGAAAATTACTTACCACAAGCTTGGAACACTGGTAATATCGATGGAACTCAATACACAGTTCCTCTTGATATTCATAGTAACGTAATGTATTACAATAAAGATTTGCTGAAAAAGTATAATGCTGAATCTTTCTTGGATGATAACGTTGTTACTATTGATGAAATGCTTTCCTTACAAGGTAAATTGGATGAAGGCGATTACGTAGTTAATGATGCTTTGCTGGGCTGGGTTATCTTGGCTCAAATTCAAGATTTGGGCGGCGATATCCAAGTTGATGGAAAACCGGCTGTTAACACCCCTGTCTTTAAACAAGCGTTTGAAAATGTTAAGAAAATCGCCGATGCTGGCCTTATGACTCCATTTGGTGAAGACGGTTACTTGATGTTCCAATCTCAAAATGTACTTTTCTCGACAGACGGAACTTGGAGTTCTACAGCACATGCTGGGGTTGAAGGTTTGAACTTTGGCGTGACCAATGTTTATTCTCCTACTCCTGACAAATTCACCAACAGATCTTCTTCTCACTTGTTCGCTATGTTGAAAAATGATAAGAGAACAGACGAAAAAGAAGTAGGTATTGCTAACTTCTTGGAATATGTTCGTACGAATTCGATGGAATGGGCAAAAGCTGGACAAAACGTAGCAAGTAACGTAGTTAACCAAAGCCCTGAGTACAAAGATTTTATGCAATCCTTCTTTACATCTGATGAAAAAGAAATCGAATCCCTTTACATTTACACATATGAATACTACCCATACATTGCGGAAGCTGTAGATACTTACTGTGCGGATATCGTTCGTGGCAACGTTGATATTGATGAGACTTTGGCAACGATGCAAAAATTTGTTGAAGATAAAATTGCGGAAAGCAGCAGTGCAGCAAAATAAAGCAAAATAGAATAGATTGTACGAAGTAATGTGCCATGTTATGGTGCATTACTTTGTGCAAAAGGAGAAATGAATTCCTATGAAAAAGAAAATCAATTGGGCACCTGCTTTCTTTGTAGGTCCGCATGTCATTTTGTTTGCTGTCTTCATTTTATTGCCAACGATTTATGGGATTTATGCTTCATTTACAAAATGGAATTTAATGAGTGATCCGGTATGGGTAGGCTTTGATAACTATAAAGCTATTCTTTTTGACGGCGGATCAACCTTTCATACTCAATTTTTCAGAGGCCTAAAAAACACATTGATTTTCGTTGCTTTGTCTGTTCCGCTGCTGATTATTATTCCATTAATGGTTGCGGTGGCGTTGGAGCATAAAAAAGTTAAAATGAAGAGCTTAATTCAATCTATTCTTTATATTCCTGGCTTGATTTCAATTTCTGCGGCAGCACTGATTTGGCTGTTGATCTTTAATAAGCAACTAGGGATCACTGGTAATCTGTTTGGATCACAAATTGCTTGGCCTGCAAATCAACCCTATGCGTGGATTATTATCATTGTAATTACTTTATGGGGTGGTATTGGGGGCAACATGATTATCTATCGTGCTTCCTTAAGTGGCGTGGCTCAAGAGTTATATGAATCAGCGGAGCTCGATGGTGCGGGTTCAATTAAAAGATTCACTAGTATTACCTTGCCATCTATTCGTTTTCCATTAATTTATACCTTTGTTATGACAACTGCGGGTGCCTTTAATGTATTCGGCCAACCGTTAATGATGACCGATGGTGGACCTCGACAAAGTACACACGTTCTAATGATGTATATTCGTCAATTAGCTTTCGGTAACGGTGAATCCATCGCCGGGATGGCATCAGCTATGGCAGTTTTACTGGGATTAGTTATTTTGGTGATCTCAGCACTGCAATATTATGTAATGAACCGAAATGCTTCATAGGGTTCGCAGAAACTAATTGACTAACAAGGAAATGGAAAAGGTAGGTGTACTAAAATGTCAAACCAGGCAGTAAATCCAGTTGTAAATACAACAGGCAAAATAAAAGGCTCCTCCAGTGTAAGTATTTCAAAATATATATCCTATATATTTCTAGGTATCCTATGTGTGATTTGGATCATTCCTGTTATATTCGGGATTTCCACCTCATTTAGATCACAAACGGAAGTAGTATCCTCGGGCTTTAGACTATTTCCTAAAGAGTGGGTCTTTGAGAACTACGTTACGATCCTAAACAATACTTCTACAGCTCCAATTCTACGTTGGTTAGGTAACTCATTGTTTATTGCTACATCTCACACCATTCTGGTTGTTATTGTTATTTCGATTACAGGTTTTGGTTACACCCGTATTAAGTTTAAAGGAAGAGACACATTGTTCTTTACTTTGCTAGGGATCTCCTTCTTCCCGGGTGTTGTTAACTTGATTCCTTCGTATAAAATCATTGACTCCTTTGGTTGGGTGAACACTTCCTGGGCTATGATTATCCCTGGTCTTGCGGGTATGGGTAATATCTTCTTGGTCAGACAGTTTATGAACGGTATCCCAAAAGAATTAGATGAATCGGCTAAAGTTGATGGTGCAAGTGACTTTAGAATTTTCGCGCAAATTATATTGCCGTTAGTTAAACCAATACTAATTGTTTGCGGATTGTTCTCCTTTACTGGATCTTGGAATGACTTCCTCTGGCCGGTTATCGTGTACACAGACGTAGACAAAATGCCAATTACCGCTGGTTTGCTCTTATTGCAAGACATCTACGGAAACTATCGTATGATCGGACAATTAATGGGCTCGGCAATCATGGCGATTATTCCAACATTGCTGCTATTCGTTTTTGCACAAAAATACTTCGTTCAATCCATCAACCTGAATTCGGGTATCAAAGGTTAGATCGAATGAACTTAAACTTAAATACACCTTGACTTCTTATAAGGAAGGGTGTGTTTTGGTGACCTGCAAATATAAAAAAAGAGATAAATATAGGAGTTGTCATTGTGAGAGAATTTAATGTAAAAAATCCACTAGTTGAGCAACGAGCAGATCCTTGGATCTATAAACATACTGATGGTTACTACTATTTCATAGCTTCAGTTCCAGAGTTCGATAGAATTGAGCTTCGCCGTTCTGAATCCATTCAAGGATTGGCTGAGGCTGAAGGAAAGACCATTTGGGTTAAGCATGAAACGGGTTTGATGAGTGCTAATATTTGGGCGCCAGAGATTCATTATATTGATGGAAAATGGTACGTATATTATGCAGCTGCACATACCTCTGATACGAAAGACGGTTTATTTGATCATCGCATGTTTGCGTTAGAAAACCCATCCGCAAATCCTTTAGAGGGTGAATGGGTGGAAAAGGGTCAAATAAAAACAAAATGGGAATCTTTTGCCTTGGATGCAACAACTTTTGAGCATAAAGGAGTTAGATATTACGTTTGGGCACAAAAAGATCCTGCTATCCCTGGCAATTCAAATATTTATATTTCCGAAATGGAGAACCCTTGGACACTAAAAGGTGAGCAGGTGTGCATCACTACTCCTGAATACGATTGGGAAAAAATCGGATTTTTAGTGAACGAAGGCGCGGCAATCCTTAAGCGTAATGGGCGTATTTTCATGACTTTCTCAGCTAGTGCAACAGATCACAACTATTGTATGGGATTGTTGACTGCTGATGAGAATAGTGATTTGATGGATCCAAAATCATGGGTCAAGACACCTGAACCTGTGTTTACGACTTCTGAGGAAAACGGCCAATATGGTCCGGGACATAATAGTTTTACTGTCTCTGAGGATGGCACACAGGATATCCTTGTTTTCCATGCTAGAAGCTATAAGGAAATTGTCGGTGATCCGCTTTACGATCCGAATCGTCACGCACGTGTGCAAGTAATCCAGTGGAATGAAGACGGAACGCCAAACTTTGGTGTACCTAGACCGGATACGAAATAAAAAGGGATTTGTCACATAAAACAACAGAGCAATGATTCTCCCAGAGGTGGAGAAACACTGCTCTGTTGTTTTTTATAAGAGTCATAGTTATAACCCTCCTGAGGCTTAAGGACTCAGCTGACGCTATTTGCAAATTTTTGGACATTTGAGCAAGGTTGCGGACCCCAGTGCAGCTATTCCTTTAGAAAAGGTTCATTTTTGCTGTTCTTCAAGCCAATAACGACTTTAGGGTCCGTTAGGTACGCAAATTTGTGATAAAGTTGCATTTAAGGTCAACGGTGTCCGATAGTTGCTTTGGGAATGCGTAAAAGCGAGTTGATCAAATGAGGTACTCTTATAATGGAAGATCCCGTCTTCTGAACAGCTCTACTCCCAAGGAAAAGGTGAACACTCCGATCAACAGCAGCCAACTGGAGACCTGAATAATCTCCACGTTGCCCTGAACGATTTCCCCGGGTTGATAGAAGGAGAATAAGGTTAGGAAACGCAGTCCTTCCAGTTTGTCGCTTATTTTACCGAGTAGATCCAGAGTGAAAAATCCGAAGGCGATGGCGCCGGAAATTCCGAGCGCTTTTTTCTCGTCATTACATACAGAGGACACGAGAAAGGTAAGGCCGCCTACCGCAAAAAATAATAAAAACGCCACGGTATTCAGCTGAGCGAAGCGACCGCTGTTAAAGTCATATTCACTGCCAAGAAACCATGCTTTACCTAATAATCCGGCGAGGGTGGTTACACCCATAATTAAGAGCAATGCTGTAGTGAGTACAAGTGCCTGCGTGGTGGCGACTTTTCTCCGTGTAGTTGGGGCTATGAGCAGATAAGCCATGGAGCCGCGATCCACGAGTCGAGCCATTAGCTGCGTTGACATTTGCACACAAACTATGGAAAGAATCAGAACTAGTATAAGTCCATAATATTCTCCGGAGATAAAAGCTTCAGCACTGGTAAATCCGCTATTTAACCCAAAGGCTTTACCCACACCCTCTGGCATCGCCTTAATAAGGTCATCAATTGCTTGTGTACTCCCCGCAATCCCTGGATAAAGCCAGATCATAAACAGAATATAGAAGGCAGAACCAAAGGCGTAATTCAATATTCCTTTCAGGTTCACTCGCATCATTTCCTTATAGAGCGGAAGATTCATTGCACAGCCCCCTCGCGGTCATAATAGTCCATGAAGATGTCCTCTAGATTCTGCGTGAATACGTCGATGCTGCGGATATTGTATTTTCCAGTTTCCCGGATGAATCGATCATAATTGCCTTGCACAGCTATGCGGACCCTATTTCCCTCATGAGCTTCCACTTGTAGGCCGGAGGCGGCAAAATCCACTGCATCTTCACTATTCGCAAAAATGACCTCAAACAGCTTCCGTTGCATCGATTGTAGTTCATGAATATTTTTTACGGTGATAATCCGTCCGTCTTTAATAATTGCGGCGCGGTCACAGGTGCGTTCAATTTCCTGAAAGCTGTGTGAGGACATGAGAAAGGTAGTTCCGGCTGATTTTTCCTCCAGTACCAGATCAATAAATACCTTTTGCATGAGCGGGTCGAGACCCGAGGTAGGTTCATCCAGAATAATAACTTCAGGACTGTGCATAAAAGCAGCGACGATTCCGACCTTTTGCTTCATTCCCTTTGACATTTTTCGGATCGGAGTTGTGGCATCAAATTGCAAGCGTTCAATCAGCTGCTCGCGTTTGGTAGTATTTTTGATTCCCTGCATGGCTGACATGAATTTAAGGAAAGAAAGGCCCGTCATCCCATCAAAAAAGTTAATTTCACCGGGTAAGTAGCCAATATGCTTCTGGACTGTCCCTTGTGCCTTCCATACATCAAGCCCATGGATACTCGCATGCCCTTGATCTGGTTTCATAAAACCCATGATATGCCGTATAGTTGTCGATTTACCCGCGCCGTTAGGACCTAGAAATCCAAAAACCTCGCCTTTGTTTACGGTAAATGTTACATCTTCGATTCCTTTGCCATTCGAAAATCGTTTAGTTAAGCCTTCTACAACCAGCATGCCGCCACCCCCGCCGCAAAATAATGAACTAATATGAATTGAATATTTCATATGTTATATTATTCCTAGTGGTTAATGAAGTCAATATAATTATGAAATAATTGAAATGGAATATTTCATTAAATTTAAATACGCATACTTAATAACGAAGTTAGGGTGGAAGCTATGAATGGATTTGAGAAGAGAGCAGCACAGATTAAATTCAAAATTATGAAAACTACCATGGAGATGCTCAAGAACTGGGAACCGAAACGTCTACGGATCGCTGATATTGCGAAAGAAGCAGGGGTCTCTCAGGTGACGATTTATAATTATTTTGGCAGTAAGGAAGCGCTGCTTAGTGAGTCTTTTAAGGACTTTGTTCAGAAGGAAATTCAGGAGTTTGAAGATTACATTTATCAAGAGCATTCTCTAAAGGAGATTATTGGTTACATTCTAACCATGGAAAGGCAAACTTACAGCGGTTTATCTCCCGCGACTGTGAAGGAGCTTATGGTTGAGGATCAAGAAATGTTCCGTTATATTGAGGAACGATATGCGAATGACATTTTGCCGGTGCTGGTGAAGATGGTTGAGGATGGGAAAGCCCGGGGAGAAATCTCAAATAAAGTATCCACCAAAGGGATACTTTCACTAATGGGGATGTATATGCGTAATGCGGGTGAACTTCTAGACGAAGCTAGCAAACAGGAAGATATGGATGCCTTCATCGAGGAAGCCATCCATATTTTCTTCTATGGCATTTGCGGGAAAGAGTAAGGGGAGCTTGAGCTGCGAGAGCATCACCCTTAATTGATCAGGTGAACAGCGGATTTCCAGTCATGCCGACCCAAAGAGCGGATTGTTCAAGCTGGGCAGCAAGCTGAAGCAGCAAATCTTCACGACCTTTGTTCGCCATGACTTGAACGCCTAGCGGCAGGCCAGTTGCTGACTTATGGACGGGCACACTCATTGCAGGCTGGCCTGTCAGATTTGCGAGCTGGGTGAACGGTGTATAGGTTAGGCTTGGCTCAAACATCTCGTAAATTAAGCGGCTCTGTTCTTCTTTTGGCAATTCGTTTACGTGCAGCAGCTTTGCTATCTCTGCAGGTTTATGCGTTAATTCACCAATTTTGGGAGCGGAGTTTGCATTCGTAGGTGTTATATATAAGTCGTAATGATTAAACAGTTCCGCCATTTGGGCGGCTGCAACGTCCCATTCATCCAGACTATGTACGAATTCGGCCGCTGAAACATTTTTTCCGGTCTCACCAAGAACCCACGTAATGATATCGACATCGTCAGCAGTTATGGAACGTCCCATATTTCTCTCCAGGGAGACGAACATGGCTGCTACCTCTCCGGCATTCATCGTATAGTAGTTCTCCATCAGTCTTGTGCCATTCACAGGACTTTCTGTTTCTTCAACCGCATGTCCTTCAGCTTCGAGCCATTTCACGGTTTTGAGAACAGCATTTACGGCCTCTTCAGAGACAGGCGTACCTACTGGGGAAGCAGTCGTAAATCCAATTCGTAGTTTACGTTGCGTAGGCTTAAACAGATCATCCAGATATACGCCCGGATATAACGGAGTCTGGAAGGCGGCTTCTGGCTGCACAACCTGCAGCAGATCTAACATAGCAGCGCTATCGCGAACGGACCGGGTTAAGGCAAAATCAATAGAAGCCCCTTGCCATTGACGGCCGACTCCGGGTCCTACTGGTGTGCGCCCGCGCGTGGGTTTAAGTCCGAATAAGCCTGTGAATGAGGCGGGAATACGGATGGACCCACCACCATCACTGGCTCCTGCTACTGGAACGATACCAGAAGCAACAGCTGCCGCGGCTCCGCCACTCGAACCTCCAGGAGAATATTCGAGATTCCAAGGATTACGAGCAGGTCCATGGAGGACATTCTCTGTAATGTTTTTTAAGCCGAACTCTGGTGTGTTCGTATGGCCAAGTGGAATGAAGCCGGCTTTCCTAATCCGTGCAACATAATTTGAATCCCACCGCGCGACATTGTTCTTCATCAGCATAGCCCCACAAGTGATGGGCTCGCCAGCGATAGATTGGGAAATATCCTTTAATAGAAACGGAACGCCAGCAAACGGCCGAGTGTTATCCTGAACAGGCATCTCGTCGGCTTCTCTAAGAGCAGCTTCCCGGCGGGTGCGCACCACCGCATTTATGACCGGATTGACCTCATCTAACCGAGCAAAGGCGGCTTCGACCAGCTCACGAGGTGAAATTTCACGTGCTTTGACAAGTGAAGCAAGTCCTAGAGCGTCATAGGTAGAGTAAGAAAAGGTCAAATTAATACCCACTTTCAATTTAGGATGATTATTATATTATACATCCCATTAGTTATTTTTTGAAAATGGGTAATCTGACATCTATCAATTCTTTTTTACGTCATATTAGGCTATACTTAGTGTTAAATGATTTTATGGGGTGTACTGATGAACGAAGAGAAATATCAGAATGTGGATGGATTAATGGAGGCTTTCCAACAATTCGCTAGAATGAACTGGCGTAAAACCACGATTTGGGGCTTGAAGCCAAGTGAGGTACGGATGTTGGTTTCTTTAAAGCTTGGTAAAGAACGGGAAGGGAAGAAGGGACAGACGGTTTCGGAGATTAGCAAGTTTCTGAAAGTCACCTCTCCTACGGTTACCCAAATGCTCAACAGTCTGATTGCACAAGGATATGTGGTGCGTACTTCCGATGCACAGGATCGCCGAGTTAGTGAAATTACGCTTACGGAAAAAGGGGAGCATCTGGCTGAGATGGCCGTAACGAAATCCCGGAATACCTTTAAAGGTATGATTGATTACATGGGCAAAGAACAGACGGATACGTTAATGGAGCTGTTAAACGGAGTTTACGTTTACTTCGAAGAATTGAATGATCAATCAAACGAATCCTAGCCCTTCTTATCAAAAAGAGATGCCGCACAGCCTAAGCTGTTTACGGACATCTCTAATGTAAGGTTATTTGTGATTAATGTGCAGCAGGCACAGATTTTTCGAGTTTTTTACTCCCGGTTTTATCCTCTGCGTGTGCCTCCATTTTTTTCTCTCCACTACGTAATGGAATCTCTTTAAGGAACAGAACGAGCAGTGCTGCGATAACTAACAGCGCCGTACCACTTAAGAACACAACTGTCAGGGAATCGCTCAGTGCGTTCCGCAGCATCTCAATCAATTGATTGAAGAGCGGCTGGATTTGCTCTGGCAGTGTTGCATGCAATTCCTTTAGTTTAGGTTGATCTAGCAACATTTGAGGGTTCATAAATGCAGAAAGCTGTTTAGCGGATTCAGGATCGAGTTTGGATAAATCCGGACCTTTGCCTGAAGATACCGCTGCCTCTAATTTTTTCGTTAATGAGGAGTTCATAATGGTACCCATGATGGCAATACCTATGGTTCCACCTAAATTACGGAATAAAGTATTTGTAGCAGTAGCAACACCTAGCATTGAAGGAGCAACAGCATTTTGTACGGTTAGAGTAAATACGGGCATCGATAGTCCTAACCCAACCCCGAAGATAATCATGCTGACTACAGCCGTAGCAATGTTACTCATAAAGGCCATTAATATCATGGCTACAACCATGAATGGCATCCCCATTAGAGCATAACGTTTATATTTTCCTGTTTTGGAGATCCATCTTCCCACTAAAGTACTTAGTACAATCATAGTAAGTGACATTGGCATATTGATAAAACCAGATTTAGTTGGGGAGACGCCCTCTACCCCTTGCACAAAGAAGGGCAGGTAGATCATTGCGCCCATCATACCGGCATTCATCAGGAAACCGACAATCATTGAGATGGATACGATGGAGTTTTTAAATAAGGATAATGGCAATACGGGGCTCTTAGCTTTACGCTCAATCAGAATCAGGATAATCAGACCCAGAATGGAAGCCCCAAACAAGCCGAGAATCTCCGGAGAACCCCAGTCATATTTTGTTCCTGCCCATGAAAAGCCGAGCAAGAGCGCAACGATGGTCAGGGAAAGGAAAATGGAGCCTAAATAGTCAATGGACTCAGATGTAGAACGCGTTGTTTTAGGGAACATTTTCAAAATCATAAAGAAGGCCACGATACCGAAAGGCAAGAAGATCCAGAAGATCCATTTCCAAGCCATGTGATCTACCATGAATCCGCCAAGAGTAGGACCAATTACGCTGGAGAAACCAAATATCGCCATCATAATTCCAGTCCACTTGGCTCTCTCTCTTGGAGCGAACAAATCACCTACAGCGGTTACGGTAGCCGACATTAGAATCCCGCCGCCTAGACCTTGAATCCCGCGATAAGTGATCATTTGAAAAATGTTGGTCGACAATCCGGATAGGAACGCACCTATAATAAAAATGACAATCCCTGATAACAGGAAGGGCTTTCTTCCGTAAATATCGGATAACTTACCGACAAGTACGGTAGCAATGGTTGAGGTGAGCATATAGATGGTAATTACCCAGGTATAATGTTCAATGCCTCCAAGCATCGCAATAATTCGGGGCATTGCTGTGCCCACAATTGTCTGGTTGATTGCTGCGAAAAACATAGCCGCCATTAAAGCAATCATAATTGTAACTTTCTTTTTCTGAGTGAGATGCTCCAGAGCAGTTCCTCTCCTTTAACTTCTATATATTGTAGTTTGGGAATTCATGTCGTAATAATTAGGTAGCCAAACTATCATTTATGTATAATACACAAATTCATCAATTAGCACAACAGGTTAATTATTAAATTTTAATTTAAAGAGAATTTGAATTTGACTTGATTTTTTGGGAATAGGTAAGTAATCTAATTAGATTGAGGTATATTGGAGGTGCCCTATGGATACCCATGACAATCAAGAGCAGAAGCTTATCATAGCCCTTGAAAATATAAAGCGTCTGACTGCTCGCCCCTACTCGATTGATGTAGTATCGTATAGAGAGTTTGTTATGATGTACGTCATTCACACTGTAATGAAGCAAAAGAAAGCGACCGAAGGTGACAAACAGCACCGGGGAGTTATGATTTCTAAATTAAGTGACCTGCTCCAGATAAGTAGACCTACTGCCACGCAAATGGCAAATACTTTGGAGGAAAAAGGTTACGTAGTACGTACAACATCCGAGACAGATCGTCGGGTCGTATATATCTGTCTGAGTGAGCTTGGAGAGCAGATTTATAGCAGGCAGATGGCATCCTATTCCGGTATTTTGAGTGAAATCACGCAAAAGGTCGGTAAGGAAGAGATCGACCAGCTGATCTTTTTGTGCGATCGTTTTCAAGAAGCGGTGCATGAGGTCAGAAGCCGTCATTTTTTTCCACAGTCGGATGAAGAGTCATTAGTTATAGATTCAGTATAAAAAGCCCAACATCAAAAGATATTCCTGCACACCCGCGGGAACATCTTTTTTTGCATCTTAGAGCAAGGAGCGATTATCATCAGAATATTAGCAATTAGTGACATTCACGGAAGTTATGTAGAATTCAATGCACTGTTATCAAAAGTGAATTATCGCCCAGCGGAGGATAAGCTTATCTTGATGGGAGATTATGTGGATAGAGGGCTGGACAGTAAAGGAATTGTGGAGCAAGTGATGACTCTGCAGCAAGAATGTGGAGCTATAGTTCTCAAAGGAAATCACGATAAAATGGCTTGCGATGCGCTCACCGGCGAAGATGATAAATTGGATACCCATTGGCTTACTAATGGCGGATTTCATACGCTGATGAGTTATTGTGAGGCGGGCTCCGAAGGTTTGCAGGAGGATTTTGGCTGGAAGGATTATATGCAGCTAAAAGAAAAAATTAGGCGGGACTATAGACATCATATAGACTTTCTAAGCACATTGCCGCTTTATCATGAGACGGAAGAACATATTTTTGTTCATGCGGGCATTAATCCATTAATAGAGGATTGGAAGCAGCAGGACCCTTATGATTTTATCTGGATTAGAGAACCCTTTTATAAGAATCCGGTAGTTAGCACTAACAAAACGGTTGTTTTCGGTCATACTTCGACGATGGATCTGCATGATTCAGAAGAAATTTGGTTTAGTCCACTTGGAGATAAAATTGGCATAGATGGTGGCTGCGCATATGGCCAACGACTAAATTGCCTGGAGATTTCCGCAGGGAAATACATAACGCATTTTGTTCGGAATGGTGAGACGCTTTGAGCGTTCTCCCATTTTTTTTAGAATAGTAATGAATTAAACGTTAACTATGTATAAAATAAAGATAGGAGGGGTGCAAATAGGTGAATGCAAACAGCAAATATCATATCCTCATGCAAGGGGCCATCAGCAAGAATGTGAGCGAAACCTGTAAGGAGTTTGGCATTTCCCGGACGATCTATTATAAGTGGTCTAAAGCTTATCAACAACATGGAATGGATGGACTTGGGGAGAAGAAAAAAAAGCCGGTAATGCCTAATAAAGTAGATAAGAAAACGGAAAGATTGATTTTGCAGTACGTCGCCAGATTTCCTGAGGATGGGCCTAGACGCATCTTTTATGAACTGCAAGATGAAGGTATGCAAATAGGGGAATCGGGTATTTATAATGTACTACGTCGAAACGGACTAAATAAACGAATAGAGCGTGAAGCTTACGCCAATCAAATCAAAGCAAAGAAGAGGGATGGCGCACAATCCACTCTCACTAAAGGATTTAAAGAGAAACGGAAAACACTAGATTATAAGATGAAGAATCCGATAAATGCTCATCCCGGGTATATGTGTCAGCAGAGTATCAGCTATTTGGGAGTTTTCCCGAGGGTCGGAAAGGTATATCAATATGTAATTTATGATGCCTACTCCAGACTAGGTCTAGTTAAGCTATACAATCGTAAGTCTACCATTCATTTTATAGATTTTATGCATCTGAAAGTTCTCCCATTGATGAAGACATTAGATTTTCATATCGATAATCTGGTTACGAACAAAAGCCGTGAATTCATTACGAACTGGGACAGAGGAAAACATAAATATAGTGAATTTTTACATAAGAACAATATTAATCAAGTAGCTATAACGGTAGACCAAACAGAGATATTTCAGCCCTTGCAGCAATTTGCGGCGGTGTTGACCAAAGAATTCTACCAGCAGGCTTGGGTAGATGATACGATAGATTCTTTTGAAATTTTAGAAAAGCGCTTACATGAATATTTGAGAACCTACAACTTCAGCAGGCAAATTACAGATGGACCTAATCAAGGTAAAATACCATCGGATGTCGCACTTGCCTATACGGGACAACGAGAAACTTTGCCATTATGGTTATTTACAAGGAGATAACGGATGATGACAAACACGAAGAATAAAGACCGAATTGGGATCATCGGTGCAGGGATTTCTGGGGTTACAGCTGCTTACGAATTAGCGAAAAAAGGTTATACCCACATTACCCTCATGGAGAAGTCGGACAGAGTAGGAGGAAAGTGTCATTCTATTGAGTACAAAGGAAAAAGTTATGAAATGGGGACGCTAATCGGCCTGCCCACCTATAAACATACGATGGATTTAATGAGAGATTTTGATCTTATGGATAGGGGACCCTTGTTAGAACGTGGATTTTTTGATAATAATGGGAGGAAAACTTCACAGATTCCCATGGAGCAGATAGAGGCGTTTACACAAGAATTCAAACGACTGCCGGATATTCTAAAACGCTATGAGTCTCTCCAAGAACCGGGATTTCTTCACTTACCACCAGATTTATGTCAGCCATTTTCACAGTGGTGTGCAGAGAATAAGCTGTCTGTCCTTGAACAGGTCTACATGCATTATTTTAATACTTTTGGATTCGGTAGTATCCATAATGTGCCCGCTGCATATGTGTTGAAATTTCTAAGCTATGATAATCTGTTGTCGTTTATTGAAATTACGCATATGATAACCTGGCCTAAGGGTGTTACTGAACTGATAAGACGAATGGCCGACCAAGTGAACGATCTCCGCCTGACTTGTGAAGTGCTTTTTATGGAGCAAGAACAAGATGGACAGGTTCGAGTAGAGACGAGTCAGGACATCTTTTATTTTGACAAGGTCATTTATACAGCAGCTTTAGAGCAAATGGGCGATACAGTTAGCCTGTCCAGTGAGGACAAAACCTTATTAGCGAGTATAACGTACGAATGGTTTAGGGTATATGCCTACAGAGTGAAAGGGCTGCCGGAGCTTTCTGGCTATATCCCCCGGAATATGTACCCTGAACGTAAAGGGCATATGATGGCATGGTACTATCGGTGGGCAGATATGGGAACTACGGATCTAGTTACGGTTTATGTAGCAGAGAATGAAGCTATGACTGATCTGGAAATGCGAGAGACGGTAGAAAATAAACTTCGCGAGCTGGGCGGAGAGAGCATTCGACTGTATATGATGAAGCGTTGGAAGCATTTCCCTCATGTGGATTCTAATGCGCTACATGAGGGGTTTTATGAACGGGTTGATCAGATGCAGGGGAACAACAATATCTATTTAGCTGGAGAAATTATGAACTTCCCTACACTTGAGAATTGTATTGTATATGCGAAACACTTGGTTGAACGATTCTTTTAAATAATAGTAAAGAGGAACCTTGTCCACAAAGAAATTTGTCGACAAGGTTTTTTTTACATTCAAGTTAGGTTTGCAGTATATAGTTCTGTAGACATGCATTCTAATAGATTGCTCAGAAGAAAGGTAGAAACTTTGGCGAATCCTAGTGCTATGGTTGTGTAAACTCAACTTGAAATGAAACTAAAAAAACACTGATAAATCAACGTTTTAAGCGATTTGATCGTTCAAAGAGGGATGTACTATATTGGACCTGAGACACAGATTATATACACCAAACTACAAGGAGGAGTAAAACATGTTTTTATTCGAATCGATTCCCTGGTACTCTGCACTAATGTGGTTAGTAGTACTAGCAGGATTAATGTTTGTAAATGAAATCGCACGGAAGAGCAAGTGGTTCTCAATCATTCTGTTTATAGTTGTCCCTATTGTTCTTACCATAGCGGTCTGGCCGAATACGGCAGGCGAAGGCTCTAGTACTGGAACATGGTTTCACTGGGTAAAAGTATATTCTGCTTTGGCAGGATGTATAGGGTTTATGGCTATCCGTTATGTTAAAGGATGGGACAAAAATAAATATATATTAATGTTCCCGGCTATTATCCTTGCAGTTAACATTCTTGAAGCAGTTATTCGTGATTTCCAAGTGTACAGCTTGCAAGGTATGGTGGATGGCGTAATGATGGTAGGTGGTCCTTGGAACATTATGAACGGGATCGCAGGTATTCTGAACATTATTACGATTTCTGGTTGGATGGGAATTGTGATCAGTAAAGATAAGAGTAAAGATATGTTGTGGCCTGACCAGCTTTGGTTCTGGATCATTGCTTATGACATTTGGAACTTTGCCTATGTATATAATGCAGTTTCTGACCATTCCTTCTATGCAGGTGCAGCATTGTTGATCTCTTGTACCATCCCGGCGTTCTTCTTTAAAAAAGGGGCATGGCTGCAGCATCGTGCACAGACTTTGGCGATTTGGATGATGTTTACGATGTCGTTCCCGGCGTTTGTTGGCGAGTCAAAGTTCTCTGTACAATCCTCTCATAGTGAAACCGCTCTGTGGATAGTAAGTGCATTATCTTTAGCTGCTAATATTGCAGTGTTTGGTTATCATTTCTATAAAATCATCAAGCATAAACGCAATCCGCTTAAAGAGGAAGTTTATACGGATTTAGCTGCTTATAAAGCTATTGCAGAGGGTGCGAATTAATAGAGACATTATAGTAATAGTGATAGAAGTTCCTCCTGCTTAAAGGGGGGAACTTCTTTTTGTGAATAATTAAAGTTCTAATTATCAGAGCCCCATATCCGCCCGTTGCTGCGCACGAAATGTTTTCCTTTTTATACAAAGCAAAAGACAGGTCAGTAATAACACACATAATAAAGTTGCCGTATACGTGAAATTGCTATTCCAAAACACTATCTGAATATTCATTAATGAGTGAACGCCGATCACGAAAAATAGATTTTTGGTTAGGATATAGAGTAGAGCGAATATAACTCCTAGAATTAGAAGCATGATAAAATCATAAACAAACTCCATTCCAACTAATCCTGAGTAAATCCGGTTTGGGATATGTATGGCAGCAAAGATCGATTGTGAAATCAGCATTGCCGAGATCATCCGTGTAGTCTTGTTGTTGATTTTTTTTAAGCATAGATAGA
This sequence comes from Paenibacillus sp. FSL R7-0163, assembly GCF_037969975.1. Lineage (NCBI taxonomy): Bacteria > Bacillati > Bacillota > Bacilli > Caryophanales > Paenibacillaceae > Paenibacillus > Paenibacillus sp. FSL R7-0163. The sequence goes on along the minus strand of NZ_CP150224.1, from coordinate 4,350,994 downwards.
TTTGAACGAGCAGGAAGCCGCGAAATAAGATTTCTTCCAATAAAGCATTTCCGAAGATTTGACCTAGAATTTCACCGAAAACTAAATTTGAATGACTGAAGATATTATTGTTAAGCGTTAGCTCTGAGTGATTCAAGTGTACCATACACAAATCTACTATATTTATAGCGAGCCAAAACAGAAAGGTGCCCAGCAGTCCAGCTCGTAATTTTTCTATTTTTAACCCAAAATCCCGGGGCGAAACTTTAGCTATCAGAATCAAAAAAAAAATTACTTCTAAGAGAAGCCCAACTAGATTGGCGGCTAACGTTTCATTGATCCAGTGGTTTGTGTTTTTGGCGATAAAACTTAAATATCCATGCTCAAAAAGGATAAGATTAACCGCAAGAGTAAAGATAATATGAATAAAAATCAGGTTCGCTATAAAAAGGTAGTGTGTAGGCTTTGCTTCAAAAATCGATGATGGATTGAACTCCTTGGAGTGAAGCATCAACGGCAGTCCTCCTGAATACAAAATATTCCAAATTAACCTTAGATTTCACTATATCCTTTTTGAGGCCAAGTTTACTGTTACAAAAATCATGTGTTATTCTTCACATTCGCCCATCCCCAGATTGACAGAAGCAAGGGCACTGGCTATACTTGAAATGTTAAAATGCAAATCGGACAAATCGTTGATGAAAATGAAGTACACCGGAGGATGGCTTGGTCAGAGAAAAGGTTCCTTTACGAAACGTTTCGTAATGGCTGTGAGAACCTTGAAGACAGGCCGGTGGAAAGCTAATTTCGGAGTGTGAGATCAATGCTCACCGGGGGCGCCCGTTATCAGCCGCGACAAGGCGATCGTCTGCAATTGTCCCATGAGTGGGGTCAAGGCGATAACCAGGGTGGTACCGCGATATTAATCGTCCCTGAATTATTCAGGGGCGTTTTTTTGTTTTTATTTTTTAGGTATTTTGTAATTTCCGGTGTAAATGCCGAAGTAAAAAGATGAGACGGGAGCTGTAAATTATGAAAGCAAGTGAAATTCGTTCCAAATGGCTTAAGTTTTTTGAAAGTAAAGGTCACAAGATTGAACCAAGCGCGTCCCTCGTTCCTCACAACGATCCTTCGCTTCTGTGGATCAATGCGGGTATGGCACCTTTGAAAGTGTACTTCGATGGCCGGGAGGTTCCAGAAAATCCGCGCCTGACCAACTCACAAAAATGTATTCGTACCAATGATATTGAGAATGTGGGTAAGACACGCCGTCACCATACGTTTTTCGAGATGCTGGGTAACTTCTCCATCGGTGATTATTTCAAAGAAGAAGCTATCACATGGGCTTGGGAGTTCCTAACCGGCAAAGAGTGGATCGGCTTTGACCCGGAACGTATTTCCGTAACGGTGTACGCAGAGGATGAAGAGGCATTTAAGCTGTGGAATGAAAAGGTTGGCCTGCCTGCTGAACGCATCATTAAGCTGGGCGACGAAAATTTCTGGGATATTGGCGAAGGCCCATGCGGTCCTTGCTCGGAAATCTTTTATGACCGCGGAGAAGCTTACGGCAGTGATATGAGCGATCCGGAAATGTATCCAGGCGGAGAAAATGAACGTTGGCTGGAAGTATGGAACTTGGTGTTCTCACAATTTAACCATAACAAGGATGGCAGCTATACGCCGCTTCCGAATAAAAACATTGATACAGGTGCTGGTTTGGAGCGTTTTGCATCCATTCTACAGGATGTAGATTCCAACTTCGACACTGATTTGTTCCAACCTATTATTCAAAAGACAGCACAGCTCGCGGGTGTAACTTATAAAGATAACGTTGAGCAGGATATCGCGCTTAAAGTAATCGCTGACCATGTGCGTACCGTTACTTTTGCAGTAGGGGATGGAGTACTTCCTTCTAATGAAGGACGCGGTTATATTATCCGCCGTTTGCTTCGCCGTGCTGTTCGGTACGGAAAGACCTTGGGTCTGGATCGTCCATTCCTGTATGAGCTGACTGAAACCGTTGGCGAAATTATGGGTGTCTACTATCCATCCGTTGTGGACAACCGCGAATATATCGCAAAGATTATTCGTACTGAAGAAGAACGTTTCCACGAAACATTGTCTGACGGATTGGCTATTTTGGGTGAGATCAGTGCTAAAGCAAAAGCAGAGGGTCTCAGCAATATTGCTGGAGCCGATGCATTTAAGTTATATGATACTTATGGATTCCCATTTGACTTGACCGAAGATTTCGCAGCGGAGCAAGGATTAACTGTAGACCGTGAAGGTTTTGATGCGGCTATGCAGGAGCAACGTGACCGTGCAAGAGCTGCACGTCATGATGGCGGCAGCATGAAGATTCAGGGAGGCGCACTAGCAGACCTGACGGTTAAAAGTGAATTTGTTGGATATAATGACTCGGTAACAGAGTCGAAAATCCTGGCTATTGTTGTGGGTGATGAATTGGTAGATGTCGCCGGCGAAGGCGCAGAATGCCAAGTTATTCTTGAAGCAACACCGTTCTATGCTGAGAGCGGCGGACAAGTAAGTGACACCGGTGTGCTTACTGGGAGTTCAGTTACGGCTAAGGTAAAAGGACTCTTTAAAGCGCCGCACGGCCAACACGTACATTTGGTAACTGTGGAAGCGGGAGAATTGAAAGTGGGCGAATCCGTTCGCGCGGAAGTGGATCGTGCAGAGCGTGAAGATATCGTGAAGAACCACACAGCTACCCATTTATTGCACAAAGCGCTTAAAGAAGTTCTTGGCGGGCATGTTAATCAAGCGGGATCTTTAGTGGAAGGTGCTCGTTTGCGGTTTGACTTCTCCCATTTTGGAGCGATTACTCCAGAAGAACTGAGCGATATCGAACATCGCGTAAATGCACAAATCTGGCGCGGTCTAGATGTAGTGATTGAGAACAAGCCGATTGATGAAGCTAAAGCAATGGGAGCAATGGCGCTCTTTGGTGAAAAATACGGTAATATCGTCCGTGTCGTTCAAGTGGGCGATTACAGTCTTGAGCTTTGCGGTGGTTGTCATGTATCCAACACGTCGCAAATCGGAATTTTCAAGCTGCTTAGCGAAAGTGGCATTGGATCCGGAGTGCGCCGCATCGAGGCAGTTACCGGACGTTACGCTTACCAGTTCACTGAAAGCCAGCTAGATTTGCTCAAACAATCAGCAGGCCTTCTCAAGTCTTCTCTGAATGATGTTCCGAAACGGATTGAAGCGCTGCATAACCAGGTGCGTGAGCTTTCACGTGAGAATGAATCTCTGCAATCCAAGCTGAGCGCTACTTTTGCTGCTGAACTTACAAGCAGTGTGAAGACAGTTGGCGCAGGTACGCAGCTTCTGGCTGTTGCTGTTCAAGCAGGCAATATGGATGCTTTGCGTTCTACAGCGGATGAATTGAAATCCAAGCTTCCGGATGCAGTGCTTGTATTAGGTGCAGCGATGGATGATAAGGTGAACTTTGTAGTATCTGTACCGCAAGACCTTGTGAAGAAAGGTTTCCACGCTGGTAAACTCGTTAAAGAAATCGCAGCGGTTTGCGGCGGCGGCGGTGGCGGGCGTCCAGATATGGCGCAAGCCGGCGGTAAAGATGCTTCTAAGCTAAACGAAGCATTGGCAAAGGCTGAAGAATTGGTAGCTTCCTTAGCCTAAGTTAAAATTACGAAACCATTTCTCTAACTAAACGTATTACGAGAAAACATAGCGGTACTGAGAGTTTGATATCAGTACCGCTACTCTTTATTAGCAGGATGTTAGATTATTCATGAAGAATTGTGCTTGACAATAGCTTAAAAGCCAAAAATATCATAATTTTTGTAGAGAAAATGCCAAAAAAAGCGTTAATAACGGGCAGGATTTCCTCGTTGGGGCATGAATATGTTATGATAAAGGAAGCAAGCGAGCTGCACAGTAGCAACTTTGCGAAGCCGTCCCAAAAGGCGATTTTGCAGAAGGAAGGTGTCACAAATGGACTCCATGGACAAAACGGTCAAATTCAATGTGAAGGGCGACGAAAAGGAAGCTTCTCCCCAGGAAATATTGCTAGCAGTATACGATGCACTGGTGGAGAAAGAGTATCATCCGATCAATCAGATCGTAGGGTATCTTCTTTCCGGAGATCCGGCTTACATTCCGCGCCATAACAATGCGAGAAGTTTGGTCCGGAGAAAAGAACGTGATGAGCTGATTGAAGAGCTGGTTAGATTCTATCTCGTCAATCACAGGGTGGACAATCCGAAATGAAGAAAAAGTTAGGTTTAGATTACGGCGACCGTAGAATCGGTGTAGCCACAAGCGATGTTTTTGGCTGGACGGCACAAGCTCTTGAAACGATTGAGCGCCGAGGTACGGGTAATGAGTTCGAACGCATTCGTGAACTTGTTGCAGAGCACGAAATTGGAGAGATTGTAGTTGGTCTGCCGAAGAATATGAACGGCTCAGTAGGACCCCGGGGCGAAATCTGTATTGAATTCGCTGATAAGCTACGGGAAGAGTTAGAAATGCCCGTACACCTTTGGGATGAGCGTCTGACGACGGTATCCGCAGAGCGGGTGCTGATTGAAGGGGACGTCAGCCGGAAGAAACGCAAGGGGATTGTGGATAAAATGGCTGCAGCCCTGATTTTGCAAAATTTTTTGGATGCTAACAGTAAAAGGTGAGGGGTGCGAGGATATGACAAACGAACAGATTGGCCAAGAGGAAGAACCGGAAATTATCTATATTCCCGATGAGGAAGGTAATGAAGAGGAATTCGAGGTCATTATGAAGTTTGAGGTTGATGGCTCGGACGCTAAGTATATGATGGTGGTTCCGCTAGACTCCGAGGACGAGGAAACCGATGAGGTATACGCGTTCCGTTATGTGGAAGAAGGCGACGATCTTCAATTGTTCATGATCGATAATGATGAGGAGTGGGCGATTGTCGAAGAGACTTTCAACACACTGGTCGACGAGTTGGACGGAGGATCGGAGAATGACTGAGATATCCGCTGATCAAGCGGTGTGGACTTCACGGCTTAAAGAAGCATACGGAGAAACTGTAGAACTGGAAGATGAGCAAGGCAAATCTTCCATTTACGATATTATCGCCGAATTTGAAGTCGGTGATCGCGGATATGCGGTGCTGAAAGGCTCTGGCAAAGACGTGGAGTATGAAATCCTGCGTATCGTTGTCTCTTCTGACGGACTTCCGGAATTGGAGAGCATTATGGACGATGAAGAGTGGGAAGACATCTCTGAGCTATACGATGAGATGACTTTTCCAGCAGATGGCGCTGAATAAATCTTAAACATGTACGTTACATTTATGATGGGCACGGAAGAGGGCGGAGAATTCCGCGCTCTTTTTGCTTGAAATGCGAGCAATATCCTGTATAAACATCAATTTAAGGAAATATATATTGAATTTTAGGCAATACACTTTTATACTTTATAGTCGGAAAGTGAGGAACCAGACTTGAAATCCGCAATCCGTACTGTGTTAATCATTATTCTTTTGCTGGCAGCAGCAGGAGGTGGGGGAGCATGGTACATTTGGAACGGGATGCAGCCGGTAGAGCCTGCAGGTCCTGCTGTAACATTTACGATAGAGAAGGGCATGGGAAGTGCGGAGATTGCTGATCTGCTTGAGCAGAATGGCATTATCCGTAAGAGTCTTTTTTTTAAGGGATATTTGAAATGGACTAAAGAAGGCTCTAGCTTCAAAGCAGGTACTTATATCGCTAAGCCGGGTGACAGCTATGATGAACTCATTGCGAGATTAAATGCAGGTGATGTAGTTAAGGAAGAAACTGTGGTCTTTACCATCCCCGAAGGATATACTGCTGAGCAGATCGCTAAGAAGCTCGCTGAAGCTTGGAATCAGGATGCGGCTACTTTTCTTGAAATTATGGATACTGGTGCAGGTTTGAAGGGGATTGATATTCTGGGTATCCCGCAGGATAAGAATCTTCGCCACCGTCTTGAAGGATATTTATTTCCCGAAACCTATGAACTGACCAAAGATAGCACGCCCCAGGAAGTTGTAGAAGCACTTTTGAATCAGTTCCAGAAGAAGCTGGATACGATTCCCGACTGGCAGCAAAAGCTAGAAACGCGAGGATTGTCTCTGCATGAACTGTTAACCGTAGCCTCGCTGGTAGAGCGGGAAGTTGTGGTGGATAGTGAACGTCCGCTTGTGGCTGGGGTTATTTATAACCGCCTAAAGAAAGAACAGAAGCTGGAGATTGACGCTACCGTTCAATATTTACTCAATAAGCAGAAGGAAAGACTTTTGTATAAAGATTTAGAAGTTGATAATCCATATAATACGTATAAGAATATTGGACTTCCTCCGGGACCTATTAGTAATCCGGGGCTGGAGTCCATTCAGGCGGCCCTCGAACCAGAAGTTTCTGAATATTATTTCTATGTGACCAAAAAAGATGGTACACAGGGCCATTTGTTTGCTAAGACCTACAAGGAACATTTAGCCAATATCGAAAAAAGCAAGCAAGAATCGAAATAAACTATTAAAATGAAGAGTGGTGCGGTTGAAATAACTGTACAAGTAGGAGGTACAACATGACTAACAAACCGGAATTGCTGGTGACGGCAGCGTCCTTAGAGGAAGCTGCTGCTCTGCTGGATGCCGGAGCAGATGCGCTGCTCATTGGGGATGACCGTTTCGGGATGCGGCTTGCTGGACATTTCTCTCTGGAGGATACAGCGACTGTCGTAGAAATGGCGCATTCGCGAGGCTGCAAAGTGTATGCAAGCTTGGGTGGGCTGATGTCTAACCGTCTGCTGGATGAGCTTCCTGACTATGTGAAGGCTTTAGGTGAGCTTGGCATTGATGGTGTTGAATTCGGGGATCCAGCTGTGTTAACCACAGTGAAGAAAGAAGCGCCAGCAATGAAGCTGCACTGGAATGCGGAAATGACTTCCACCAACTATGCGACCGCGAATTATTGGGGACGCAAGGGGGCTTCTCGTGTCGTGCTGGCCCGTGAGCTGAATATGGATGAAATGACGGAAATGGTTCCGCTTTTGGAGATTGAGGCACAGGTGCAGGTTCATGGAATGACCAATATATACCATTCCAAGCGGAAGCTTGTTGAAAGCTATATGTCACATCAAGGCCGTCCTAGTGATGGAGGAAGTCTCGGGAAGGAACGCGGACTATTTCTGATTGAGGAAGAACGAGATGACCAGAAATTCCCGATTTATGAAGACGAGAACGGCACTCATATTATGAGCTCGGATGATATTTGTATTTTGGAGGATCTGCATATTCTGATGGCTGCAGGTATACACAGCCTTAAGATTGAGGGACTCTTGAAATCGATAGCGTATAATGTGACGGTTGTGAAGACATATCGTAAAGCTATAGATCTTTATGCGGCTGATCCGGAAGGTTATGCCTTCGATGAGGAATGGATGGATGTAATCAGAACGGTGCAGGACCCTGAACGGGAGTTAAGCTTCGGATTTTTCTATAAAGAGCAAGTATATTAAGTTTGACAAAAATAAAGAGGTTATAGGTCCCCACGAAGATTAGGACAGCATTTATAGCATGTGACTTAGCTTTGTGGGGCGATGGAGGGGAGAACAGGAATGGGAACCATGACAAAGCCGCAATATAAGGGCAAACGTTACCGTCTGGACAAACCGGAGCTCCTCGCTCCGGCTGGTAATTTGGAAAAATTGAAGTTCGCAGTACACTATGGTGCGGATGCTGTTTATATCGGAGGACAACAATACGGCTTGCGTTCCGGCGCAGATAATTTCAGCTTCGAGGAAATGCGCGAAGGTGTTGAATTCGCCAAGAAATATGGCGCTAAGGTATTTGTTGCAACAAACATTTATGCTCACAATGAAGATGTCGCGGGAATTGAAGAATACCTGCGTAACTTATATGAAGCTGGCATTGCTGCTATTATCGTAGCTGATCCAATCATTGTAGATACAGCACGCCGGTTAGTGCCTGGTCTTGAAGTGCATTTGAGTACACAGCAGTCTACGTTGAACTGGCAAGCGGTGTCCTTCTGGAAGGAAGAGGGGCTTCCGCGTGTTGTTTTGGGCCGTGAGACAAGCCTGGAAGAGATCGCTGAGATTAAAAAACATGTCGACATTGAAATCGAAAGCTTCATCCATGGTGCAATGTGTTCCTCGTATTCGGGTCGTTGTGTATTGTCCAACCATTTCACCGACCGTGATTCCAATCGCGGGGGCTGTTGCCAGTCTTGCCGCTGGAAATATGATTTGTTTGAGGATGCACGTCCGGAAGGGACTTGGGTGTCTGAGGAAGAGCAGGCTGAAGCGAAATCTCCAGCTCCTTTGCTTCCCGGGGTAACTCAGATTCCACTGCATCAGCAAGGAGATAATCCCTTCTCCATGGGCTCTAAGGATTTGTGTATGCTGGAAAGTATACCTGAACTGATTGAAGTGGGCATCGACAGCTTCAAGATCGAAGGACGAATGAAGTCAATCCACTATGTGGCTACTGTCGTTAATGCATATCGTAAAGCCATTGATGCTTATATGGCAGATCCGGAAGGGTATGAATTGAAGCAGGAATGGCTGGATGAGCTTAATAAAGCCGCTAACCGTCCGCTAAACACAGGATTCTTCTATGATACTCCGGATCATGAAGATCATATCTATGAGCCTGAAGAAAAAGCAGCTCCGTATGATTTTGCTGGACTTGTAATTGAGTACGATGCTGAAAGTGGTACGGCACTAGTTCAACAGCGCAATCACTTTAAGCCAGGTCAGGAAGTAGAATTCTTTGGACCTAACGATACGTTCTTCAAGCAAACGGTTGGCGAAATATGGGATGAGAAAGGCAATTCGCTTGATGCTGCCCGTCATCCACTGCAACCTATTCGTATGAAGGTAGATCAACCGGTTGCATACTTTGATATGATGCGTAAGAAGAAGTTTTAATAAAAAACAGGGAAGCCTTTGGTCATCCAAGAGCCTCCCTGTTTTTCTTTTTGACAAAGCAAACAATAAGTTATATATATTAGGGATTAACAAATATCTCCAAGAGAGGAGGTGCAGCAAGCTATTTATTATGTTTAAACATACATAGGTTAAAAGTTGTAAAAAAAGTCTCGTAAAGCTAAGGAAAAAGACCTAATACGCCGATATATATATTGGTTAACGCTTTCATGCGTATTCTAATATTAGCGGGTAGGTGATCAAGATGGGGGATCCTGATCAAGATAGTATTAGTGAAAAGCATAATGAGAGAAGGTTTAGCATGAATAAAAAGAATAAGAAATCGGCGATCACAGGAAACAAGGAAACAAGCAAGATTGAAGGGGCAGTTAAGACACCTAAGTTTAATTTGAAGAATGGGATAGATTTGCGGGGACAGATCAAAAGAGTTAATCCTATGGAATCTGTTGGCGTGAAGATATTCCTGATATTTTTGTGTGCAATTGTAATTGTGGTAATGGCACTTGGACTGCTATCTTATTCAAAAGCCAAGAAGACAATTAAGAACAACGTATCGGAAGCCTACCGTCAGACTATTATTCAGACCTCAGAGAAGTTAGATATTACTTTGAAGCAGTACGAGAACTTGGCTTTACAGCTTTATTTTGATGCGCAGATGCAAGAAGATTTGAAGTCTTTAGTGACTGCACAATCTTCCTATGAGAAATTTGAAGCTACAAGCGCAGTAAGTAAAAAGTTGTCCAGTCAGATTACAACGGATTCTAATATTCTTAGTGTTTCTTTGATCCCGGAGTCGCCTGATCAAGACATTGTTACAAGTGGCAGTGGCGGCATTAAGTTAGATAACATAAGAGAACAAGAATGGTATAAGAAGATTGTCGACAACACTGCATCTTATGAATCCTACTATTCTAAAGGTGATGGTGATGCAGCCAAGAACATATGGTTCTCGACAGCTGTTCAAGGTGATGGAGACAAAAATATTGCTATGGCAAGATCTCTCAAAACCCTGGGCTCAGGTACAGGATACATAGTCATCCTTGTGTTGAAGAATACATTGCTGGAGGAATCATTCGCAAGTGTACAGCTGGGAGATGGCTCTCGAATTCAACTTGTCACTCCTGATGGAACCGTAGTAGCTTCTTCGGATTCAAAAGACGATGGTAAACCTTCAGAGTTCGCTTTTATTCAGGCAAGTAAAAAGGATAACAAAAGCTTGGATGAGAAGGATACAAACGGGAAAGAAATCCTTGCTGTCTTTAATCCAATGATCCGGGCGGATTGGAAGTTGGCAGGAGTAGTCCCAACAGATGAGCTAGTAAAAGAAGCACGTCCGATTCTGTTGACTACTTTTATTGCGGCTGCTGGTGCGGCTCTGCTAGCCATAGTAATCGGGATCTGGATGGTGCGTATGATTGCTCGCCCTCTAGCACGCTTGAAGGATCTTATGGTACAAGGTGCAGGTGGTGATCTAAGTGTACGTACAGAATATGTTTCTAAAGATGAAATTGGCCAGCTATCAGCTTCCTTTAACGTGATGATGGAGCGTATTACTGAGCTTGTATCGCAAACGACAGAAACCGCTCGGGATGTGCTGGAGACCGCTGGTGAGCTTGGTGAAGCCTCACGGAAGACAGCTATTTCTGCGAAGGAAATCGCAGCCGCCACGGAAGAAATTGCCGGTGGGGCAGGCAGTCTGGCGCTTGAAGCTGAACGAGGTAATGAGCTAACAGATGTGATTGCTACGCAAATGCAGACTGTAATATATGCCAACACTGAGATGGATGAAGCAGCACGTGGGGTTGGTGAAGCTAGTGCTCAAGGCGCTAAGCAATTAACTGACCTGCTGGATCAGACTAGCCGCACTGGAGAAAAAACAAGTGCACTTGTCGAACGTGTCAACCACCTGAAGGAGACAGTATTCTCCGTAATTAAGGTGTTGGATGTGATGAAGAGTATCACACAACAGACGAATATCTTATCGTTAAATGCAACAATAGAAGCCGCTCGTGCAGGAGAAGCTGGTAAGGGCTTCATGGTAGTTGCGGGTGAAGTGCGGCAGCTTGCTGACCAATCGAAACAATCTATTGCCCTTGTTGCTGGAATTACGGATAAGATCATGGCGGAAATGAACGAAACGGAAGCTGTATTATCCGAAGTAGCACCACTGTTTAAAGAACAAGTAAGCTCCGTGAAGAGTACAAGTGATATCTTCCTGTCCGTAAAAGGACAGATGGATGAATTCATAACAAGCCTGGAATCGGTGACGACAGCGATCAGCAGTCTGAATCATTCGCAAGGTGTGTTGTCAGAGGCTATGGGGAACGTTAGCGCTGTAGCTGAGCAATCTTCAGCAACTTCCCAAGAAGTAGCTTCACTCAGTAATGAACAGCAAAATGTAAGTGATCAACTCGTTTCATTATCTGGCAAGCTGGAAAGTGCTTCAGGTCAATTGAAGGACAAGCTGTCATTATTCACTATAAAATGAGTGGATTCATCACTAATTTCTAAATTGTTTACCTAACAAAACCGCTTCTTCAACATGAAGAGGCGGTTTGTTGTTGTGTAATGAAGAACTACACCGTATAATAACTTTGTTAGGTATTTGTTATAATTTAATAACAAGTTAGGTAAAAAGTATTAAGGAGAAGGACCAAATGAAAGGTAGACGCATCTCTGGCTGGTGGTCCGTTATCGGGGACATGAGCATGGAACGCAAGCTGCTCCTCGTCTTTTTAATTATCATTACCCTCCCGCTATCCTTCATCAGTGTATTTACCTTCAAGAGCTACTCAGAATCTATTCAGGGGAACACCATTGCTTATTCTGAGAAATTAATCGATCAAATGATGGATGGAGTAGACGATTATATCGAAGATATGAAGCGTATTTCATCTATGCCCGCCTATGTGAATGATATCAAACAGAATTTAATACGTTCGAACAACTACCATGAGCAGAAAAAGATTATGGGAGGCGCAACTGGGAGTGCTGCTTTGTCGCCCGGTGATTTTGATCTTCTGTTGTCCATTCAACGGGGGATAGAGGGCAACATTTCGTTTATTAACAATATTAAGCGAGGTGCGAACTCGGTTTATATTTTTGACGCTTACGGAAATGGTTATTATTCTGCGAAGGATGGTGGCGTACGACTTGATCTCGAGCAAAGCTATAAATACTGGAGCCAGCAGACTAAGGATTCCAGCGGAGAAGCATTATTGTTCGGTACTCAAGCGTATACAAGTAATCTGCAGAGCACCCGACATGCTTTTACCGTTGTTCGCAAAATCGTGGATGGCTTGTTAAATCCAATCGGGCTGATTGCGGTTGAAGCGAATATTAGCAATTTGGAGAATCAAGTTACGGAGCTGGATAAAGTCACCCATGGGAAGTCGTTGATTGTGGATGAGAAGGGAATGGTCATCTACGACAGCGACAAGAAGCTGCTGGCCACAGATATTTCTGATTCAGACTTGTTCAAAAGAGTTGGAGGCATTTCTGGAAGCTTTTATGATACAGTCAACGGAAAAGAGCGGTTGAATATTTACTCTGGCTCTACCAAAACCAATTGGAAGGTAATTATCTCTATTCCTGTTGATGTACTGATGCGTGATGTGAAGCTGACCCGTAATACAACACTTGCTGCTACATTAAGTATCATAGTACTGGCGTTAATTATTTCGATTATTCTTTCCGTTGCCCTTACTAAATCGCTGACTCAAATGATTCAATTGATGAAAAAAGTTCAGGGCGGCGATCTGGATGTGATGTTCAGAGTTAAACGGCGTGACGAAATTGGTCTGCTAGGGCATCAATTTAATCGTATGTTAGCCCGAATCAGGCAGCTAATTCAGGATATTTACCGCATAGAAGAACAGAAAAAGGAAGCAGAGCTTCATGCGCTGCAGAGTCAAATCAATCCTCATTTTATCTATAACACACTGGAGTCCATCCGAATGACCGCCGAGCTGAATGATGATGTCGAAGCTGCGGATATGATCTCTATTCTGGGCAAACTGCTACGGTACAGTACAAGTGATCTGAGTGGTAATACGACATTGAAGCAAGAGCTTGGGTATGTGCGTAATTACGTCGAGCTGCTGAACTATCGTTATCCTAACCGTTTTTTACTGGATATCGATGTGCCGAAGTCGTTAGATAATTACTCTATTATCAAGCTGGTCTTCCAGCCTATCATTGAGAATGCAGCTTACCATGGCTTAGATGATAATAAGCCGCAAATGCATTTAAGCATCCGCTGCGAGATTACAGAGCAAATGCTGTTGTTTCATATTAAAGACGACGGGATCGGAATGGATGAGAAGACTTTGGAGAAATTGAATGATGGGCTGCAGAACGAAAGCCCTCCTAAGAAAAGCATTAACGGGGGGATAGGCATGAAAAATGTACAGCAGCGAGTGCGTCTTCATTATGGAGCGGCATTTGGGATCCAGGTATATAGTGAGCTTGGACGAGGGACCGATGTTATTTTGTCGCTGCCATTACTGGAGCAGGAATTAATTAGCTTACCTGAGTAACGAAATAAGAGGGGGCTGTCCGTTGAAGGGGTTGAAATTAGAATGGACTATGCGGACCATACTGTTACTTCTCTTAGTGTTATTGAGTAGTAGCTGTGCCAATAACAATAAGCAGACGGAATCCACTCCGCCTCCAGTTGGAGACGAGGTGAAGTCTGACTTGTCCGGCACCATAGTCATGATGACCAATCGAATAGATCTGATTGAGAACGGAACTTTTCAAGGATACGCGGACCAATTTAAACAGAGATACCCCGAAGCCAATGTGGAATTTGAAGGCTTGTCCAATTATGCAACGGATATTCTGGTACGGCTATCCACGAAAGATGCCGGTGATGTACTGTTGCTTCCGGTGAATCTTCCGTCAAAGGAGCTGGATTATTTTTTCGAGCCGCTAGATGAAGAAACCGCCGCTAGTGAGAGGTTCACCTCTTTTGCTACGTATAACGGGAAACGATATGGGCTGTCCACGGGGACTACTACGGTTGGGATTGTCTATAATAAAAAGGCATTCGAAAAAGCAGGAATAGCTACTGTTCCTAAGACGCTGGATGAATTCTACGAAGCTTGTGCGAAATTAAAACAAGCGGGCATTATCCCCCTATATATGAATTATGGAGCCGTCTGGCCTTTACGTGAATGGGGAAACAGTTTGGTTAACTATATGACAGGTAATCCAGAGTATCTAAATAATATGGTAAATGAGGATAGCCCGTGGCAGCTTGATAATGAGTGGGGGAAATCAATTTCCATTGCTCGAACCTTAATTGGTAAAGGCTATGTTGAAGATGAACTATTCTCGAACAATTGGGAGATATCGAAGACTAAGCTAGCTAAAGGTCAAGCAGGGATGTATTTACTGGGAAATTGGACGATTGGACAAGTCCTTGATGTGGGGGCTGCCCCGGATGATATTGGATTCTTCCCGTTTCCGTATGATAATAGCAGTGCTCATTATGCGCCGATCAATCCAGATTGGTTCATGGGGGTTAGTAAATATACCAAGAACAAAGAGCTTGCTATGGCGTGGTTGAATTTTTTTGTGAAGGAGACTTCCTATCGAGATGATTGGGGATTTCTTCCGGCAGATGGAAGCTTGAATCCCTCTATGTCGCAGTATCGTGAGTTTTTATCTTATAAGCCTAAGCTACTCGATGCTACTGTACAAAGTGATGCGTTCATCGAGCTGGCGAATAGAGCCAAAATGTCCTTTTGGTCCGGGGATTATATTCAGGAGTTACTGGCTGCGCCTGATTTACAAAAGGCTTTTGACGAATTAAATGCAAAATGGAAGGAAGCGCGGGCAGGAGCGCCACAAACTTCTCAGCCTTAAAGTTAGTACTACATAAATTTGATGACATTCTCTGGAGGGTTATATATGGCTAAAAAGGTTACCATGCAAAAAATCGCTGATCATCTCGGCGTATCCAAATTCGTTGTCTCCAAGTCACTTTCGGGTAAAGGCGGCGTTAATGAGACGACAAGAGAACGAGTGATTCAAGCGGCATCGCAGCTGGGTTATTTTACGCAAAAAAATGCTTTTGTCCAAGGTATAAAACGCACGCCTCCGGTAGGTGGCGGGGATCGGAATAAGCAATCCGTGCTGGTGTTAATGCCGAATATTCGTTCTCAGACGCAGGATTCCTTGTATTGGGGAAAAATTGTGGATGGTATTGCGATTGCGCTGGATCAGGAAGGGCTTGGGATGGTCATTATCTCCGAGAACCGTGCGGATAATTTCGTTAATATCTTGAATCCCAATGGAATCCTTGGTTTGATAGGTGTGGGCCAAATCTCTACTTCCTTGCTGCTTGAGGTACACCGTATTGGTTTGCCGATGGTGTTGATTGACCATGAAGATCCGCTAATTCCAAGTGATACTGTGTTTGCGAATAATGTGGATTCTATGGCTCGACTTACGAATCATTTGATGGGCACAGGCCATACCCAAATGCATTTTATCGGCAATATTGGATTCTCACGCAGTTTCCGCGACCGGTGGATTGGCTTCCGGAGTGCGCTGGAGGAGAGCGGAATAAGACTGCCTTTGGAAGATGATGCGAATCTTTTTCTGGAAGGGGTGGAGGAAGACTTATTTCAGGAGGATTTTAAAAACTGGGTGAATAAGCGTAAAAAAGCCAAAACACTCCCGACAGCCTTGGTTTGCGCTAACGACTCCACAGCCCTTTCGGTCAGTGACATCCTCAAGGAAGAAGGGTTTAATATTCCGGAGGATATCTCGGTTACTGGCTTTGATAATATTGAGGATGCCTTAAGAGGCGTTCCACCGCTTACAACTGTTCATGTTCCTAAAGAAGCGATGGGCCGAGCCGCAGTGGAGAAACTTCTGAGCCGTATTCATAATCCTTCTGCACCGCTTGAGAAAATCCTTATCGCAGCGGACATTGTTCATCGTGATTCCGTGGATAAGCCGCGAGACTAGAACTTTGTTGATTTAAAAAGTATATAAAAGCCATGGAATCTAGTTTTGCTTGAGTAAGGGGGAATTTAGTTATGACAGAACCAGTTGCCATCCCAAAGATTGATGGCGAACAGATTCAACTACGTGGTGTGCAAGCATCCGATCTGGAGGCTTATTATAATTTTTTGCTTGATGTTGAGATGGGGCAATTAACAGGTTCGCAAGGAGATTTCTCTCGTGAGCAAACGGCAGCTTGGATTCGTAAGATTAGTGTTCCAGCCGAGGATCGTGTAGATCTTATGATTATAGTAAAGGACACGGGTGAGCTCATTGGAGAAGTGGTACTAAATGAAATAGATCCGGACAATCGTAGTGCAAATATCCGGATCGGCATTTGTGGACATGAACATCGGGGTAAGGGTTACGGTACTGAAGCTATGACTCAAATGCTACGATATGGCTTTGAAACTTTGAAGCTGCACCGCATCCATCTCGGCGTATATACTTTTAACCCCAGAGCCGTTCATGTCTATGAGAAGCTTGGTTTTCAACGCGATGGTGTGGAGCGGGATGCTCTTTATGTAGACGGAGAGTTTCATAACATGATTCTGATGTCCATGCTTGAGGAGGAGTTCCGCAGTTTGTACAATTAAAAAAAGTGAATCTACGGTAAGGAAGATTGTAAGTAACTTCCTCACCAGATTCACTATGAATATTAGTCTGTAATATTTCCAGCCATTTTGAGGCGTTTGGCAATTTCTTTAAAGTCTTCGGGGGAGATTCCTGGAGCGAATTCCTCTTCGACTGCCGGAGCAACGGGGATCGGAAAACCTTTAGGGGCTCCCTGAATGACTTCAAGCGGAAGATTATCCTCCGGGTGGGTTCCCTTCCAAATCTGATCGATGGCGCCGAAGTCACTTTCACTCCAGGTGTATAGCTTGGTGTGCACGCCTTTTTCTTCATATTTTTTTGCTTCACTGAATGATTTATTATTTAACGAAGGAATCGGCACGAGCTTAGTTACATTAACACCTGTTGCCACTTCGATTGCTTTGGCATAAGCGACCACGTGGACACCACCACGGACTAAAAGGAATCCGACTACAGCGCGTGCAGCTGGATGGTCTGTCATTTCGTAGACCTTCATTTTATGTGTTCTGGCTCCGCATTCGAGGAAGAAGTTATGTAGCAGATCTTCCACTAGGTTGCCGCTATTAAATACGTTTGCTCCGGTCCACGGGTTCCCCGTTGAATCAAAAGGCATAGCCCCTTGTGCACCAGCCAGAAAGTGATAGGATAGACGCGCATCTTTTGCGGACCCTAGAGGGGTGGAATCGGGCTCTTTATAACTTGTTGACCCTCGAAGACATTTGTTGATGGCATGAGAAACCAGCTCGACGTGGCCAAGCTCTTCCGCTGTTATGCTCATCACCAAATCATAAAAGGGCTTCAGTTTGTCTTTTGAACGGAAATTAAAGGATTGAAAGAGGTAATTGTTAAGGGTCGACATTTCTCCGAACTTTCCGCCAAGCAATTCCTGAACAGCGGCAGCAGCATTGGGATCGGGCTTCTCAACTTCAGGAATCTCGATCATGATTTCATCCATACGTTTGAACATTAATATCTCAGCCTCCTTGAGGTTAGGGGTTACTGAGCTATTTTGAGCTTAATCTATAGGAATTACTCATGAATGGGTTGAAAAGTATGGATGTGCGTCATGTAAATGGCTTTTTGTGTCGAAAAGGCAAACTGCAAATACTATCAAATACGCAATCAAATACGCATAGTAACCTGCTAACGGACACAGCTGACCCTATATGCAGTATTATCCGATATTTGCAATACTAACGGACTCCAGAGCAGTTATCGTCCTAGAAAACGCCCCAAATGGACCTCTTTTCAGGGAATAGCGTCGTTGGAGTCCGAAAACATACTTTAAAGGCTAAATATATGTGAATAGCGTCATCTGAGTCCTTAAGATACTTTAGATGATTGATATTCGCTTGAAGCAAACAGTGAATGATTAAAACGCAGAGCAGCGATCCTCCAATAATAGGAGAATCGCTGCTCTGTTGATTTCTAGGGTTTATGAAACCTTATTTACAATGCTAAATTACGGTCAATAAGAGCAATACGTTGCTGTACACAAGCGTAAGAGCGAAGTGGATCCTCTGGAGTGTTCAGCACATAATCTAACATTTGGTCAACGGTAGTTGTAGCCACGTGGATACGAGTGTCGGAGGAAGCGTAGTAAATATAGATTTCACCGTTATCACGTGCAATCACGCCATTACAGAACACGACATTGGAGACATCGCCGACACGTTCTTCACCATCTGGTGCGATGAAATGACCGCCAGGTGAATGAGTGACTTTGTTTGGCTCATCCAGATCAGACAAGAAAGCATATAGTACGTATCGGAGTCCAGCAGCTGTGTTGCGTACACCATGAGCAATATGCAGCCAGCCTTTTGCAGTTTTGATTGGAGCCGGACCTTGGCCGTTTTTAACTTCCTTGATGGTATGGTAGTGGCGTTCATCCATGATGGTCTCACTAGTAATTACGGCATCTTCAATTGTATCCGAGAGTCCCCAGCCGATACCGCCACCGGAACCTGCATCGATAAAGCCATCTTGTGGGCGAGTGTAGAAGGCGTATTTTCCATCTACAAATTCAGGGTGGAGCACGACATTACGCTGCTGAGCAGAGCCTGTTTTGAGATCCGCCAGACGTTCCCAGGTTTTCAGATCTTTGGTGCGAACAATACCACACTGTGCTACTGCGCTAGAAAGGTCACCATGTGGAGCTTCTGGATCTTTGCGTTCTGTACAGAAGAGGCCGTAGATCCAGCCATCTTCATGGCTTACGAGGCGCATGTCGTAGACGTTGATATCAGGAACTTCTGTCTCAGGCAGCACAACTGGATGATCCCAGAAGCGGAAGCCGTCTACGCCATTGTCGCTTTCTGCTACAGCGAAAAAAGATTTGCGGTCATTGCCTTCAACGCGAGCAACAAGATAGAATTTGCCGTTCAGTGCTATAGCACCCGGGTTGAAGACGCCGTTGACGCCAATTCTTTCGGCAAAATAAGGGTTGGTGTCTGGGTTAAAATCATAACGCCAGATTAAGGGCGCATGCTCAGCAGTTAGCAGTGGATGAGCATAACGGTCATAAATGCCGTTTCCATAAGGAAGCTTTTCGTTCTTGCGGGCGATCAGGGCTTCATAACGTTCTGTTAATTGTTGTTTGCGTTCTTGGAATAATGATGACATTAGACAGTCTCCTTTATAGTTGATTTCAGTCGTGCGATCATTTCGAAGCAGGCTCTGCTGTTATGATAAGGACATTTCCAGGCGCTAACCTTTGATCCGTGAGGCAGGGGCTGAAGGTTCTCGTCCACGCCCCAGTACCATTCACCGAGCTTGTGATCCACCATGTATTTATCGATAAAAGTCCAGGAGGCTTGGGCAGCCTTATTAAATTTGCTGTCACCAGTCAGCTGATAAGCATTATAGAATCCAACAACCGCCTCAGCTTGCGGCCACCAATCTTTATCTTTGCTCAGCAGCCCGCTTGGGTCAGCTTCATTCCATATCCCACCATCGCTATCTATACCTTCCGCAAGAACGGCTTCTGCCATGGAGACAGCGACTGTTCGCACACGCTGCAGCAGCTGCTCTTCTCCAAGGGTTTCAGCAGCTTCCACCAGCAGCCAGCTTCCTTCGATGTCATGTCCGTAGGAGATAATATCTGATTTCACATTCCATGCCTCATCTAAGAAAAGATGAAAATGCTGGCCTTTCTGATCAATGATATGATCCAGCATCGTTTCGATAAGCTCGGTTAGCGTGCTCTTTAGCTCCTCCGACTTCCATACTCGATAGAGACCGGTATACGCTTCCAGAACATGCAGATGGGTATTCATAGATTTTTTTTCATTCATATCCTTGCTGCTGAGACTGAGGTTATCAGTGATTTGCCATTCCCGTGATAAAGCTTCGACATAACCTTTATAAATAGAATCATAGCCGTATTTCTCAACGAGCTGGAATAATTGAATCGCATCCTCTAAGACTTCTGGACGTCCGGTCGCATGGTAGAATTCAGCCAGTCCGTAGATAGCAAAGGATTGGCCATAGATCTGCTTTTTCTCTTGAGAAGGTCTGCCCTCAGCATCCACCATCCAGTATAATCCGCCATACTCTTTATCAATGAAGTGTTCCATCAGATAGGTATAAGCACGTTCTGCCATCGCCAGATATTCCGGTTTACCGTAGATCCGGTAAGCGCTCGCAAAGGACCAAAGGATCCGGGCATTAAGCACAAGGCTTTTCTCTGCGTTAGGAGTAATGTTCAGCTGATTGTCGATCTCACCTACAAAACCGCCGTTTACTTCGTCCTTCGTCTGTTTCATCCAAAAACTAAGAATATTATCCTGCAGCTCATCCTCAAGTTGGGTCAACCATAATTCTGGTGAATTAATCATTGTAATCAGTCACTCCTCACATTATTTGGTGATTTTTGAGGTGAAATATTCGTTGATGATCCCAGCGGCTTGCTTACCGTACATACAGTAATCATCATTCTGTGCTGCTTCTTCAATTGGATAAAGATGAGTAGGCCAATCCCAGAGCATAAAGCCCTGAACCCAATCTCTGTGCTCACAGCCTTGAAACATTGCCTGATAGAATTTACTTTGTTCTTCTTGACTTGGTTCGCCCTTTAAGGTCCAATCATTGGGAATCGCAGCGCTCCCGCTCCGGCTTGGGCAACCCGCTTCCATGAAAAAGAACGGCTTATTCTTTGAGCTCACCACTTGCTCAATCCGGTCGAGCTGAGCCTCCCAATCACTAGCTGGATAATACCCACTTGAAGAAATCACATCGAGCGCATCCCACCAGGTTACGTTATCCTCCTGATACTTATCGCAATTATAAGTAAGAATACCTGAGTAGACCTTCCGCACCTCGGCAATAAGCGAACGCCATTCGGCTTCGCGTCTATCCGTCTGTACAAGCTCACAGCCAATACAGAACATTTCACAGCCTGTTTCCTCAGCGATAGCGGCATAGTGCAGAATAAATTTAGTATAAGAGCTGAACCACTCAGACCATTTAGGCTCGCAAGGGACATCCTTATCAAAAAAGTTAATATGGGCACGCCAAGTTCCGTCAGCACAATTAACAATCGGCTTCAGGCATACTTTTAGCTGGAGTGACTTCGCTTTGCTGATAGCCCATTTCACTTCTTCGTCGCTAACGGTTGGAGCCTCCCAGTAGGGAATTTCCGTAGAATGAGCGGTAGCTTGAAGCGCACTGAGCGCAATGGCCGTCCAGTTCGCTCCGGTGACAGAGGACATTAATTCCAGCGAACACTCAGCTTCTTTTGTTGTCCATGAACCACGTCTACCTGAGAAACCCCAGGTTACGCCTGCAATGTATTCGTTGTTTAACATCATCGAGGATCCTCACTTTACAAATGGAAATAGATAAATTAGCAAACTTAATTTTGTTAGATAGTTATTATTGTTTTGTTAGTTTATAATAACAACTTAATTTAGTTATATACTTTTTCGTAGATGATTTCAAGGACAATTTGTAGTTGGAGCTGGGAAATTTGAATAACTTTAGTTATAGTAAATATAAGACTATAAAAGGGCGCAATCGTACATTGACGTAATGCATGGGGAGATACTATTCGTGATGATAGCGCAATCATAATAACTGGCGGATACAACTGGAGGGAATTACTTAAATGATAAATGTTATGATTGCGGACGACGAGGAAGTCATTCGCAGGGGGCTCGAAAAAATCACATCCAGAATGGAAATAGACGTACATGTAATTGGATCTTATGGAAACGGGTTGGAAGCCTGGGAACATTTAGAAAAGTTATCCCGAGAGGATATAGATCTGCTTATTACAGATATCAAAATGCCTAGAATGGATGGTTTTAAGCTGATTGAACAGGTTAGAGACCATATGGAGGATATACCTATTGCTGTCCTTAGCGGTTTTAGTGAATTTGAATATGCCCGTCGAGCGATCCGCCATGGGGTGATGGATTATTTGCTTAAACCGATTGATAAGACTCAGCTATATGAGCTGCTTAAGAGAGTAGAGGATGTAAAGAAAAAGAACGTGACGGAGCATGAGGAGATTTTCTCACAAGCTGCGGATGGTGGGGAACATTATGTAGTTGAGCAGACAAAAAGCATTCTGGAGAGAGAGTATGATCAGAACTTCGAGCTAGAACGCCTAGCGGAGATGGTGGGTATGAATGCGAGTTATCTTAGCCGTTTGTTCAAATTAAAGACGGGGCAGACGATCACAGACTATCTGATTCGGATTAGAATTTCTAAAGCTAAGGAACTGCTAATGGAGCATCCTGACCTGAAGAATTATGAAATTGCCGAGAAGGTGGGTTATAGCGATCCGGTATATTTTAATAAATTGTTCAAGAAAATGTGTGGTATGACACCTAAGGATTATAAAAGCGGCTGTAAATTCCCGAAAATTGAACGAGAGTTTTAGGCATATATAGGAAGCTATTTATTAGGAGGGCGAAAAGCTCTCTTTTTTTGTAGATATTTTTATAAATTAGATAACAAAATTATTATAAGTAAAACAAAAATAACAAATACAAGACCAGAAAAAGCAATTGAAACCATCGTTTTGCGTCGAAAATAGATTTATAATGGGTTTGTAAGCGATATCATCACTTATTTTTAAGAGTAATTCAGATAATCCGGTATTAATGACTACTCTTTCAAGTTATAAGTGATGATAAAAGTTATTATATTTGTTATTTACCTAAAACTAGAGTTGAATTGAAGAGAGGGGTCGTAACAGCATGAAAAAAGGCAAAACAATGATGGGCTTGATGGCACTAACACTTGTGGCGGGATTGTTTAGCGGTTGTTCCTCAAACAACAACACTAACAATGAAGCTGCTAAAAACACAGGAAACAATGGTTCTTCAGCAGAGGCAACTGCTCCAGCTGATGGTACAGCAGCTAAGGATATCAAAGGGGATATCACAGTCATAACGCAAAGAACAGATATTGTTGATACCGTATTCAAAGAGTATGCGGCTAAATTCAATGAGAAATATCCTGATGTAAAGGTGAACTTTGAAGCGCTCGCTACTTACGAAGACCAAATTAAAATTCGTATGAGCACTAGTGATTATGGCGACGTTCTTTTGTTACCTACTAGCATAGCTGTAAAAGATATTCCTGATTTCTTCGAACCCCTTGGCAAGCTTGAAGAAATGAGCAAACAATACACAGGGCTGGAAGAACGTGCAGTAGACGGAGTTGCCTATGGTATTCCGATGACCATCAACTTTAACGGCATTATCTATAACAAACAAGTCTTCAAAGATGCCGGAATTACAGAGGTTCCCAAAACCCCTGAACAATTCTTGAATGCTCTGCAGACTATTAAAGACAAAACACAAGCTGTTCCTCTTTACACAAATTACGCAGCAGGCTGGACATTGACACAATGGGAAGCGGATCTGGCTACAGTAGCTGGTGACCGTGATTATGTGAACATTGCTCAAGTGGCTAGCGACGACAACTATGTAGCGGGTCAACCACACTATGAATTGTACAAAATTCTGTACGATGCAGCACAAAAAGGTTTGATTGAAGAAGATCCAACTACAACAGACTGGGAATCTTCCAAAGCTGATCTAGCCAACGGAAAAATTGGGACTATGGTGCTTGGATCTTGGGCGATTGGCCAAATCAAAGGCCTGGCTACAAATCCAGACGATGTTGGATTTATGCCTTTCCCAACCAATGCGGATAAAATCCTTGTGCCGCTTGCTGGTGACTACAATCTGGGTGTCAGCATTCACAGTAAGAACAAAGAAGCTGCTAGAGCTTGGGTGGATTGGTTCATCAACGAATCTAATTACCCTACAACTGAAGGCGGCGGTATGAGCCCGGCTATCGGTGCAGAGCTTCCAGAAATCCTGAAACAATATGAAGGTACAGATGTAACCTTTGATACTCTTGCTCCTGCTAAAGCTGGTGAAGAAGGCTGGTCTGATGAAATCGACAAACAAGCTGAGATCGGTGCTTGGCAGCCAGACTTCAAGAAACGGATTATTGAAGCAGCGATTGGCAACAGAAAAGAATCCTATGATGACATCATGAAAGACCTGAACGACAAGTGGAAAGCCGCTCGCGCTAAAGTCACAGCACAGTAACAACTATAAGCTTCTTAGATGCTATAGGCGGTAGTGAATGTGGGAGGGGATATGCTAACAAGCATTTCCCCCTTCACATTTAAACGAGTCTTAAATAAATGAGGATGCTTTTTCTGGAGGTGTATCGGGTGTTTAAGTTTTCAAATTTGAGTTATAAAAATCAAAGAATCGCTATCATCATCTTATTCTCATTAGTGCCGATATTATTGCTGCTCACATTCGCTTATTATCCAGTCATTAGTATGTTTCGGTACAGCTTCACCAGTTGGAATGGATTGAGCAAAAATATGGAATATGTCGGTTTAGAAAACTACAAGACCATTTTTACAAAACCTGAGTATTTTTCTGTGTTTAAGGTCAGCTTGTATTATTTCTTTACCACTTTTATTCAGATGGCACTTGCTTTGTATTTTGCAACCATCTTAAGCTTTAGTGTTCGCATGAAAAACTTGTTTAAAGGGATTTTGTTCTTCCCGACCTTGCTAAACGGTGTAGCGATCGGTTTTATCTTTCTCTTCTTCTTCAAACCAGATGGAACGCTAGATACGATTCTTAATCTGATTGGGCTTGGCAGTCTGCAGCAGAAGTGGCTACTGAATCCTAATTTGATTAACTTCTCGCTCGCAGGTGCATCACTGTGGAGATACATGGGAATGAACTTCCTGATTTTTCTTGGAGCTATTTCTTCTATCGGTAAGGATATCTATGAGGCCGCTGAAATTGACGGTGCAAACAGATGGCATCAGTTTATGCATATTATTTTGCCAAGCATTAAACGTATTCTGCAATTGAACTTGATTCTTGCGGTTAGTGGCGCCATTGGGGTATTCGAAATTCCATACGTCATGACAGGCGGATCAAACGGAAGTAGTACATTCGTTATTCAGACGGTCGATGTAGCTTTCAAATACAGCAAGGTTGGTTTGGCATCGGCGATGGCCGTGGTATTGCTGGGTATTGTTATCATAGTTACTATTTTGCAGCGCGTTCTGATCAAGGAGGAGAAATAAACTATGCATTCTGTAAAATATACCACTGCTAGTATATTCAAATATCTCACCTTGATTTTGGGAGCACTTGTAGCTTTGATACCTATCGTGGTCGTGTTTTTCGCTTCATTAAAGACCGGAACGGAATATGCTTCTACCGGACCGTTAACGCTGCCAGAGAATTGGTTGAATTTCTCCAACTACACAAAGGCTTTTGTAGACGGGAAAATGCTGCTCGGTTTTAAAAATACTGTCATTATCGTTGTGATTTCTATTGCGGGTGCCACGTTGACGGGTTCGATGATGGCTTATATTTTATCGCGCTTCAAATTTAAAGGCAGTAAGATCCTAATTAGTATGTTCCTGATTGCTACCCTGATTCCAGGCGTAACTACACAAGTGGCTACTTTCCAAATCATCAATCACTTGGGATTATTTAATACCAGATGGGCGCCAATCGTTATGTACTTGGGCACGGATATTATCGCTGTTTATATCTTCATGCAGTTTTTGGATTCGATCTCCGAGTCACTAGATGAATCCGCGATGCTGGACGGAGCTTCGTATTGGACGATTTATTGGAGAATTATTTTGCCATTGTTGAAGCCGGCGATTGTAACTGTAGTGATCGTGAAGGGTGTTAATATTTATAACGATTTTTACACCCCTTTCCTTTATATGCCGAAAACAGATCTGCAAACGATCTCCACAGCACTCTTTAAGTTTAAAGGTCCATATGGATCGCAGTGGGAAGTAATATGTGCGGCGATTATGATCGCAATTATACCTACATTGGTTGTGTTTACCGCCTTGCAAAAATATATCTACAATGGTTTTTCGCAAGGTTCTGTAAAGTGAGCTCAACAGTAAATTTAATAACAGTACTAGATAAAATAGCATACTGAAAAGTTGCATACATTTGGAGGGAAAACTAATGAGTGAAGTAAAATTGGTTGGAGCAAGTGCAATTAACATCCCGAACATGCCTTGGCAAGAAAAGCCTGCTGGCTACGAGAATCCGATTTGGAGACATAATGATAACCCGGTTATCAAAAGAAATCCTGCAAAAGGTGTAGCCCGTATTTTCAATAGTGCGGTTGCTGCGTATGAAGGCAGTTTTATTGGTGTATTTCGTGTAGAAGATAACACGACTCGTCCGCATCTGCGTATGGGACATAGTGTGGATGGTTTGGATTGGAAAATCGATGATGAGCCGATCCGATTTATAGATGAAGAAGGTAATCCTTATCAGCCGCGTTATGCTTACGATCCACGTCTGGTGAAGGTTGAAGATACATTTTATATTATCTGGTGTACAGATTTCTACGGCGCAGCTATTGGTGTAGCTAAAACACAAGATTTCAAAACATTTATCAGCTTGGAAAACCCATTCCTGCCATTCAACCGGAACGGCGTACTGTTCCCTAGAAAAATCAACAATAACTTCGTGATGTTGTCCCGTCCAAGTGACAGTGGCCATACGCCATTTGGTGATGTGTTCCTTAGTGAGAGCCCTGACTTCGTATATTGGGGAAAACACCGCCATGTAATGACCAAGGGTGGTCAAGGCTGGTGGCAAAGTGTCAAAATTGGTGGCGGACCAGCGCCGATTGAAACTACTGAAGGCTGGTTGATGTTCTACCATGGCGTAACTGGAACCTGCAACGGTCTTGTGTATAGCATGGGGGCGGTTATTTTGGATATCAATGAGCCCTCGAAAGTAAAATATCGCTCGAAAAACTTTGTATTAACGCCAGAAGAATGGTATGAGGAAAGAGGTTTTGTGAATAACGTCCTGTTCCCATGTGCCACACTGCATGATGCAGAAACCGGCCGTATCGCCATTTATTATGGCGCTGCTGATACTTATGTAGGCGTTGCTTATACAACGGTTAATGAAATCGTCAACTATGTCATCGAAACTCATGAAGAGGTTGGCGATGATGCAGGTTTAGGCAAAATCTAATTGGACTTAATGACCTATATTTGCAGGGAGCTTGCTTGTCCGGAGAATTGCGTAGCGTAGAGTTCGAAAGAAGTGTTGGGATTGGTGTTGTTAAGTGTGCTCAGTGCGGAGGTTGCCATGTGCGGCCTCCGTTCTGTTGCAGAATGTGCAACAGAACAACTCAATATTGCTTGTAATAGATAAGTAGCAGGTGAGGGGGGAATTCGGCTCTGTTGGCGATCGTTGCTTAGTCACTCTGTGGCTTGGTTACTCCATGGCTTTGCTACTCAATGGCTCTAACGTAAATGGTTGCACTTTGTGCACTTAAACTAACATTTCCTTGGTTACTAGGTGATATAGTTGCACTTTGTGCAACTGTATCAGCCAAGTAACCTTCAAAAGCTCCTTTTAATGTTTTTTAGTTGTACAAAGTGCAACTAAAAGGGGAAAAAGACATATTCCGCTGTAATAGCTGCACAAAGTGCAACTCTATGGCTCTGACGTAAATAGTTGCACTTTGTGCACTTAAACTAACATTTCTTTGGTTACTAGGCGATATAATTGCACTTCGTGCAACTATATCAGCCAAGTAACCTCCAAAAGCTCCTTTTGCCGTTTTTTAGCTGTACAAAGTGCAACTAAGAGAGAAAACACACATATTCAGCTGTAATAGCTGCACAAAGTGCAACTATCCAGCCAGAAGCTGTTACTGTGCCGATTATAAAGAAGTTAATGGGCAAGGTGGAAAATGTGGGTGTTGTGGAGGTAAGAGGAAGATAGCGGATAAGTGGAATGTGAGTGGTTGTAGAGGTAATAAGAAGGAGTAGGTACGTGGAGTGTGATTAGTTGTGGAGGTAATAAGAAGATAGCGGATAAGTGGAATGTGAGTAGTTGTAGAGGTAATAAGAAGGTAGTTGGTACGTGGAATATGATTAGTTGTAGAAGTAATAAGAAGATAGCGGATAAGTGGAATGTGAGGGGTTGTAGAGGTAAAAAGAAGGTTATAGGCACGTAGAATATGATTAGTTGTGAAGGTAATAGGCAAGCAGCGAGTGAGTGGTGAATGTGGATCTGTTGGTGATTCTGCTACTCTGTTGCTTAGTTACTCTAGGACTAAATAGTTGCACTCTGTGCACTTAAACTAACATTTCTTTGGTTACTAGGCGATATAATTGCACTTCGTGCAACTATATCAGCCAAGTAACCTCCAAAAGCTCCTTTTACTGTTTTTTAGTTGTACAAAGTGCAACTAAGAGGAAAACACACATATTCAGCTGAAATATAGCTGCACAAAGTGCAACTATCCAGCTCAGAGCTGCAATTAAACTATTCAGTCGCAGAAAACGCAACTAACCCATCCCACTATCCCATCTCACTATCCCATCTCACTATCCCATCGCAACTACCCCCTCGTAGATATCCATACATCA
Source organism: Paenibacillus sp. FSL R7-0163 (assembly GCF_037969975.1). Lineage (NCBI taxonomy): Bacteria > Bacillati > Bacillota > Bacilli > Caryophanales > Paenibacillaceae > Paenibacillus > Paenibacillus sp. FSL R7-0163. Next base: position 4,322,511 of record NZ_CP150224.1, on the reverse strand, counting down.
ACGGAAAACCCATATGGGGTTTTCCGTTTCTATCTAGCCTAGTAACTGTAACGATGCTTCGCGGTTACGAACAGCAAGCGAACAATATCGTTACATAACTTAAGGAGGAACAATATTTTGGGAAGCGACATGAATTTGTCACAGTTAAAGGAATATAACGGAAGTAGTCCAAAGCCGGATGATTTCGAGCAATTTTGGGAGCGGGCATTGCGTGATCTGGATGCACAGCGACTGGATTATGAACTGGAGCCGGCGGAGTTTGTCAGTGAGCTTGCGGAGTGTTTCCATTTGTATTTTACCGGAGTTGGCGGTGCAAGAATCCATTGCAAATATGTAAGACCGAAGAAAAACGTACATAAAAGAGGCCCCGGTGTAGTGATGTTCCATGGGTACTCCTGTGACAGCGGGGATTGGATGGAGAAGGTGGCTTATGCTGCCCACGGGATTAGCGTCCTGGCGATGGATTGTCGCGGACAGGGCGGCCTCTCCGAAGATAATCTTACCGTAAAGGGCACCACGATACGTGGACATATCATTCGAGGGATTGATGATCCTAATCCAGATAACCTTTATTATCGCAATGTGTTTTTGGATACGGCACAGACTGCCCGAGTTCTGATGTCTATGGATGAAGTTGATCCTGAGCGTGTAGGTGCCTTTGGACTATCTCAAGGTGGAGCGCTGACTGTCGCTTGTGCAGCATTAGAGCCTCGCTTAAAAATAGCCTTGCCTGTGTATCCCTTCCTTTCAGATTATAAACGTGCTTGGGAACTGGATATTACCACCTCAGCTTATGAGGAGATCAACTATTATTTCCGGTTTTTTGATCCCCATCATTTGCGTGAGGATGAGATTTTTAATAGGCTCGGCTATATCGATATTCAGAATCTTGCGGAAAGAATTCAGGCTAAAGTACTGTGGGTTACCGGGTTATCCGATACGATTTGTCCACCTTCAACTCAATTTGCCGCATACAATAAAATACTAGCGTCCAAAGAGCTTATGGTTTATTATGAGTACGGTCATGAGTATTTACCATATCTTGCCGATCGGGCGTTGGAATTGTTCATGACCTTGTAAGAGATAAGCCAGCAGGCATAACTGAAGACAACGGTGGTGAACAATTGATGAAGTCGCAAGCAAAAAAAGAAAAGGCGCATTTCCAGCTGCACCCTGCCAAATCGATTGGGGTGCGGCTTTTTCTCATCTTCTTCATCTCAACAATGGTGCTCGTTCTCTCACTTGGCTACATTTCCTATTCCGTAGCTGAGCAAACGATCGAGAATAACGCGCTGTCAGCCAATCAACAGACAGTCGTCCAAGCTGCAGAGAAGTTTGATGTTGAATTATTGCGTTATGAGGACGGCCTAGGAAGAATTCTTTACAACAATGAGATTCAGGATGCACTCAAACAAGGGAATAATCCCACTACAAGTAATGAGGAACGTAATTTGCAGTCTAACCAGATTAGCGCCGAGCTGAATGCCTGGCTGACCGCATCAAAGGGGGTAGAAGCTGTATACCTCATCCCGATGAATCAGGAAGTCCCCACTTCTTCAGCGGGATCAAAAGACAACGCTTTTATCAAGGAATTCAGAGAATCATCATGGTTCAAGCAGCTTGAAGAGGAACCACAAACACTGTGGATTCCCCGGACAGTACAAGAACAAGAAGGAAATACTTCGGGTATGTTTCATTTGGCACAATCGATAGCTGGGGATACACAAAGCCCGGGATACATAATTATCTGTGATATTAGAATTAGTGAATTAGAAAATCAGCTTCGTAAAGTTGATCTCGGACCCAGCTCTTACATGCAATTGCTGACGGATAAGGATGAATTGATCGCATCGTCCCAGCAAGTAGGAACAGATACTTATCTCAGTCTGGGAGGGACCCTTCTTCATGGTTTGGAGCATGAGGCGGGGTCATTGCCAACGAAGGATGAGAAAGGGAAATCCATACTAGCTGTGTATGGGACGATGGAAAGCTCCAGCTGGAGATTGCTTGGTGTTGTTCCGGCTGAGAATCTTACGAAAGACGCACTTCGTATTCTAAAAACTACATATATTATTGTTGCGGTGGCTGCTATTGTCGCCATTCTAATTGGTTACTGGATGTACAGAATGGTATCCAAGCCCTTGACCCGGCTTAAAGATTTAATGTCTAAGGGGGCAGATGGGAATCTTGGAGTACGCACGGAGATTACCTCACGAGATGAAATAGGTCAGTTATCGGGTTCCTTTAATAGGATGATGGAACGGATCACAGAACTGGTTATCCATACTAATGAAACGGCTCGAAAGGTAATGGAAACGGCCAATGAACTTAGTGGGGTATCGCGTAAGACAGCGATGGCCGCCAAAGAGATTGCCGCTGCAACAGAAGAAATTGCCGGAGGTTCAGGCAGCCTGGCTTTGGAGGCGGACCAGGGCAACGAGCTTACGGGGCAAATTTCGGTGCAAATGAACAAAGTGAACTCAGCTACGCATGAGATGGATCATACCGCACATAGTATCGGCGTGCTTAGTGAAGAAGGTTTTAATGAGTTAAAAGAGCTGCTTGGCAAAACCAATAAGACGGGCGATATGACGAATAAGCTCGTGTTGAAAGTGAATGAGCTGCAAGACACCACATCATCAGTGATGAAGGTGCTTGATGTTATGCAGAATATTACACAGCAGACGAATATTTTGTCTCTAAATGCAACGATAGAAGCGGCAAGGGCAGGGGAGTCCGGCCGGGGATTTATGGTAGTGGCCGATGAAATACGCCAGCTTGCAGATCAGTCCAAAGATTCCATTGCTGTGGTGGCTAATATAACAGACACCATTATGAAGGATATGAACGAGACCGTAGGTGTTCTCTCGGAAGTAGCCCCTCTTTTTAATCAGCAGGTGACTTCAGTGGAGAGCACTAGCGATATCTTCGTATCTGTACAGGATCAGATGCGTCATTTTATTACACGTTTGGAATCTGTTGCTTTATCGATGGATAGCTTGAGCCAATCCCAAAAGGTGCTGTCAAATTCCATGGGCAATATCAGCTCCATTGCAGAGGAATCATCAGCAGCTTCGCAAGAAGTGGCTTCGCTTAGCGGAGAGCAACAAAGTGTGAGTGATCATTTAGTGGAGCTGTCTGAGCAGCTTGAGCATGCGTCCCGGCAGTTGCAAGAAAAACTGTCCAAGTTTAATTTGTAACCTTGCATAACCTCAGTAATTATTTTCAATACAAAGACCAGTCTCCAATTATTTGGGACTGGTCTTTGTGCTATTCAAAAGGTTATAAAATAGCTAACTAAGCATGAGTGTAAATAATCCAGCGGGTGGGACATAATAAAGGCTATGAACGTCAGTCAGGAGGAATGGGATTGCACAATAATGTCCACAGACGCATACTCGGCGGACTGATTATTTTAAGTTCAGTGGTAGCCGTGTTGGTCCTTAGGCTGGCGTGGATTCAACTGTTTATGAAGGAACAGACGGTCCCTGGAACGAAATATACACTTGCAAAGATGGCGGAAATTCAAAGCGAACGGGAGACTGTATTGGATACTGGGCGGGGGCGCCTGTATGACCGAAAGAGTGAACCCCTTGCCGGGGAAACCATTTGGACGGCTGCTTTTTTTCCTCAAGAGGCGAAGGCTAGGAATACCGTGACGAAGGTTGTATACGAAGAAGCTGAGTCCATGCACCGATTGGCAGCTATCCTTGGAGTGAGTTATGAGCAATTGCTAAACAAGCGCTCTTCCCTTAAAGAACCTCTGCTTTGGCCATCCTCAGTGGGAAAAGGACCGCTCGCACTTACATCCGCACAAGCAAAAGAAGTGAGTGCGCTGGGGATCGACGGAGTAGGCGTGCTTCCCTTTGCTCGCAGATATGATGGAAATTCAACTGGACGGCAGTGGCTTGGATATTTATCGGAAGCGGTCCCAAACACTGATGGGAAGGCATCGCCATCGGGGCTGAGAATTCCGATGACAGGAACGGACGGGTTAGAAAAGACCCTGGAGCCGTTGCTTCGAGGCGTCGGGCATACTGAGGCATACGCTCAGGTTGATGCGCGCGGGCAACGTGTCCCGGGCAGTCCCATTCAAGTGCGGGCCCCGGGCAATCCGTATTATCCGCTGTCTTTATATACAACGATTGATAAAAAGCTTCAGGAACAAATAGAGGAGTTAGCTGTCAAAGCTGGAATGGAGGAAGGAGCCGTGGTGGTGTTAGACACCGGAACGGGAGATATTGAAGCCATGGTATCTTTACCTTTTTACGACCCAGAGAAGATATCCCCTGAAGGGGGAGAGTGGAATAACCGGGCGCTGCAGGCTGCTGTACCTGGATCAATCTTCAAAATCGTCACAGCAGCCGCGGCACTAGAAGCCGGGGTCACCTCAGCGGATGAGCTCTTCTATTGTTCAGGGCAATATGAGAAATATGGATTATCTTGTCTAAAAGGAAAAGGACACGGCGCCCTCACGCTGGCGCAAGGGTTCGCCGTGTCCTGTAATACAGTATTTGCTGCGCTGGCAGAGCGCTTAAGTGGGGCGCAGCTTCAAGCGACAGCACTCGCGCTGGGGCTCGGAAGAGATATTAGCTGGCAAGCGGAGAATACGCTTGGTTTTCCAGTTCTTAAGCCACTATCCGGTGAGCAGAAGGGGACGATCTTCACTTCTTTGCTGCCGGATGATCCAGGCGCCAGAGTGCAGACGGCCATTGGGCAGCGAGATGTGCAAGTGACACCACTTCAGGCAGCCAACCTGGTAGTGACGTTACTGCATGGTGGGGAAGTGAGAGCGCCAAGAATTCTCCAGCGTGTAACCTTTGCAAATGGTCAAAAGCTAGAGGATCTGCCGGGTCATCTTTCCCCTTCAACTGCCGGGAGGATCTCAGAATCTACAGCCCGCCAGCTGCTGTCCTGGATGCGTAAAGTAGTTACGGATGGAACCGGCACAAGTCTGCAGAGTACGAAATGGCCGGTTGCCGGGAAATCAGGTACGGCACAAACCCTTGTTAAGGGTGTGCCGCGTAACAATCAATGGTTTATCGGCTATGGGCCGGTGGATCATCCCAGATATGCTGTGTCGGTAGCGGTTGAGAACGTTGCTCCGGACAGTTCACATCTAGCGGTTAAGCTGTTTGGTCAAGTGTTGGATTTACTATCATCGGTTCCCTCTGGAGCTTGAGGTTCAGGTGGTGGCGCAGAGCTGGTATGATTGGAAGCTGGACCGTTAGCAGCAAAGGGCGAAACGATAAATTCCTCTTGCGGAAGATAGATCCAGCTCTGAAGATACCCTTGTTGAATCAGTTCTTTTATCAGAATAAGCAGAATCGGCGACAGGATCAGACCGGCCATACCGAAAGCAGATGTGGACAGAATGACGAACGACAGCATAAGGAAAGCTGAGGATACGCCAATCGAATTCCCGGTAATCTTCGGCTCAAGCAGCTGTCTAACAATTAGTACAATGGCAAGGAGGATAATTAATCCGATAGCCAGTGAAGTATTGCCCACGATGAACAAATAGATGATCCAAGGGACTAAAATTGTCGTCACGCCAAGAAGCGGCAAAACATCAAATACAGCGCAGACTAACGCCATTGTGATTTCGTTGCCGGTTCGCAGAATAAATAAGCCGACCAGAACTATGGCAAAAGTAATGCTGATCAGAATAAGTTGTGCTTTTAAATAGGACCCGATGGCTTTAAAAACATTGCCTTGTAAAAAGGCAAAGGCGTTCTTAAAAGTTTTTGGCATTTTGTCATGCGCGATTTTACGCCAATCTTTGATCTCCATGCTAAGGAAAAATGCCAAAATGATGGCTATCCCGAAATTGGCCATGAAGGTGGAGAAGGAGCCAAGAATACCGGCCATATATTTTAGAAAAGTAATCAGCCATCCTGTTAGGACATCCGTGGCATCTTTAAAGTAGCCGTTGACCTTGTTCGTAATATCGGGTGGCAAGTTATCTATTTTTTGCTGCAGGTAGGTCGTGGTCTCCACAAAATGCTGCTGCACCACATATGTATATTTAGGGAGGTTCTCTTGGAAGTGAAGGGCCTGGATCGTAATCAGTAGACCGGCACCAAATAATGTACCTAACAGCACAATCAGAAAGAGCAACACTGAAATAGCGGAGGCGAAAGGTTTACCAAGACCACGGCGGTTCAAGAAGCGGGCCAAGGGTTCGATAAGCAAAAATACAAAAAAAGACAGGAATACAGGTGCAGCTAACTGGTACAGTTTACTAAAGGAGAACATAATTAAATAAACCGTGAGGACAATTAATCCGATGTCAAAAAATGTGCGCCAATATTTTTTGTATAACGGCAGCATAGATATAAACAACTCCCTTTTTTTATAAGTGGATATGCCAGGTTGATTACATTGTACATGATTTTACTTTAAAAGCGTCTATTTCTTTGATACATGTGTTAAAATAGGGGGTAACGTTTTTTTTATTCTACTTCACTTGGCCGTTTCACAGGTTCTGCTTGCAGACATTAGGCGAGCCAAAGTCAACTCTGGAAAAGCGGGGAATTAATATGCAGACTTTGCTGCTCTGGTTATTTTACATCTCATCATTTTATGCTTTTATCCCTGGTATGATCAGCCGGATTTTTGGTTACCGTGTCTTTCGTAAAGGAACTGGGCGAAATGAATTTGCTCTGACCTTCGATGATGGACCTGATCCTCGATTTACACCATTATTGCTGGAATTACTGAAGAGGTATGATGCAAAAGCGACCTTTTTTGTAGTAGGCTCTAATGCTGAACGTTATCCTGATCTTATTCAGCGTATCCATGATGAGGGACATCTCATCGGGATTCATAATTATGTTCACAAGACGAACTGGCTCATGCGGCCAGCAACCGTCCGCCGGCAGATTCAACGTACGAATGATATTATTTATAATATTATTGGCGAACGCAGTACGTATTACCGTCCACCTTGGGGCATTGTCAATTTATTTGATATTTCCAAACGACGCCAAGTTGAAATTGTGCTTTGGTCGGCAATGTTTGGCGATTGGCGTGAGAAGCTCGGCGCCGAAAAACTTACTGAGAAGATGCTGGCCCGTCTAAATCCCGGGGAAGTGATGTTGTTGCATGATAGCGGCACAACGCTGGGTGCAGATGCGGATGCTCCAGGGAATATGCTTGTGGCTCTTGAGCAGACACTGGAGGAAGCCCGTAAACGGGGACTCCGCAGCATTCGGATTGACGAAATGATTAAGATGGCTGAGACTTCACCTATCCGGCGCTTATCTTTTGGTAAACGGGTGCTTGTAGGACTTTGGTTAGCTTGGGAACAGGTATTTCAAGCTCTTTTTCATCTCCAAACGATTACTCCGTCAGATCCTTTCCTGCATTATCGGATGCGGAAATATCAGGGCGAACCGGTTGAACTCGAGGGTGGAGAACTGCTGCGTAAAGGCGACAAAGTCATTGAGCTGCACATCGATAATAAACAGTTGTTCGAATTAGGAATTCATTCACGTTCTTCCGCTCAACTAGCGATTCGAATGATCCGCAGAATGGAAAAGGATCTGCCCATTCTTGCTGAGATCATTGCCAAGGATGTGGATCTTGCAGAAGCCAAAGCGCTTTACGGAGTCAGCATGATTAACCGGGGACCGGAGAAATTCGGCTTTACCGTACGCGATTTGCCGGATGGCTTATTCGCACGTTCCTCCAAATTTTACTTAAGGATCCTGTTAAGTGTGATTCATCCAGCAGGTGGGGCAAGGCTTAAAGAACGGAGCGAGGTCCTTGTGCCGAAGCTTATCCTGATGCCTGTCTCAGAGCTGCTCAAAAAGATGAATCAACAGCTGCCTCATCATCCGAAAACTGCAAAAAAACGCAAATCGCAACAGGAAGAATCGTTGTCACTTAATGATTCGGTTGCGGAAGTAGAAATGCCAGGTGCGACAGTAACAAATTGATTCATGATCTTATTGATAAATATTATACAGTGGACGTGTAAAGAGATGTTCTACAATCCAACGTTGGGTTGTGGAACATTTTTTTGTTGGGATAATTAAAAAAAGAGCAGCCCGCCAGTAAAAATACTAAGGTGGGACTGCTCTTGCTTGTTTTAATATTCTTTTCTGCTAAAGGGATTAGATCTTCAGCACAGCGCCGTTACTTGCGTTGGTAACCATTTTGGAGTAACGAGCCAGGTAACCAGTTTTAACTTTAGGTTCGAATTCTTTCCAACCTGTACGACGAACTGCTAATACTTCTTCTTCAACCAGCAATTCAATCTTCCGGTTGTTGAGATCCAGTTCAATGATGTCTCCATCCTCAACAAAAGCGATCGGACCGCCTTCAGCTGCTTCTGGAGAGATATGACCGATACTGATTCCGCGGGAAGCCCCCGAGAAACGACCGTCTGTAATCAGACCGACCTTAGCACCCAGCCCCATACCCACGATTTGTGAAGTAGGCGCCAGCATTTCCGGCATTCCAGGTCCGCCCTTAGGACCTTCATAGCGGATAACGACTACATGGCCTTCTTTAACTTTACCGTTGGCGATACCTTCCAGTGCAGCTTCTTGGGAATCAAAGCAGATCGCAGGACCTTTATGATATCCGCCTACTGAAGCATCAACTGCACCAACCTTGATGATAGAACCCTCAGGAGCCAAGTTTCCGTAAAGTACGGCCAGACCGCCTCTTTCGGAGTAAGGGTTGTCGATAGTATGAATTACGGAAGTATCTTGGATCTCGTGTCCGATTACGTTCTCGGCTAATGTTTTGCCGGTAACGGTCATACATTCCCCGAACAGAGCACCTGGTTTCTTCAGCAGTTCATTCAATACAGCACTAACGCCGCCCGCACGGTCCACATCTTCGATAAAGATATCAGAAGCTGGAGCCAGCTTAGCCAGATATGGAACACGGTTTGCAACTTCGTTAATGCGTTCAAGCGGATAATCGATACCTGCTTCTTGAGCTAATGCAAGGGTGTGCAGCACTGTGTTAGTAGAACCACCCATTGCCATATCCAGTGCAAATGCGTTATCAAGGGATTCTTTAGTTACGATATCTCTTGGTTTAAGATCCAGCTTAATCAATTCCATCAGTTGTGTTGCGGATCTGCGAACAAATTCTCTACGCTCATCAGCAACAGCCAAAATTGTACCGTTACCTGGCAATGCCAGTCCAAGTGCTTCTGCAAGGCAGTTCATGGAGTTGGCAGTGAACATTCCGGAACAAGATCCACAGGTTGGACAACCGAATTGTTCTAATTCAAGCAACTCTGCATCGTTGATTTTGCCGACTTGGTGAGCACCAACGCCTTCAAATACCGAGGTCAGAGAGAGCTTGTTACCTTTACTATCTACGCCGGCTTTCATTGGGCCGCCGCTTACGAACATGGTTGGGATGTTAACACGCAGTGCGCCCATCATCATGCCCGGTGTAATTTTATCACAGTTAGGGATGCAGACCATGCCATCGAACCAATGCGCGGAAACTACGGTTTCCAAGGCGTCAGCGATGATCTCGCGGCTTGGCAGTGAATAACGCATGCCGATATGTCCCATAGCAATTCCGTCATCTACGCCGATCGTATTGAATTCAAAAGGAACGCCACCAGCTTCGCGAATCGCTTCCTTAACGATTTTACCGAACTCTTGCAAATGCACATGCCCTGGAACAATATCAATATAGGAATTGCAGACCGCAATAAACGGCTTTCCGAAATCTTCTTCTTTTACTCCGGCTGCTCTCAGGAGACTACGGTGTGGAGCACGGTCAAAGCCTTTTTTAATCATGTCTGAACGCATTTTCTTGGCTGCCATAATGACATTCCCCCCTAAATGAATTTCAATCAAATATAGTGTCGCATTAACGCAATGAACTCCAAAGACCTGCGTATATACGGTTTATAGAAAGAACGGGGACCTGCTTCCTCAATAAGAAAAGCGATGCCGTTTCTATAAAAAAAAGCCGCTGTTTTGGTATAAACAGTTACCGCCTAAAATGAACGGAGAAGTCATTGTTATTAGTGAGTCTATCACAAAGAGCACGTTTTTTCTACCGGACAATGTGAAGTTTGTCGATTGACGCAAAGCGTGGGAAGTGGAGGAAAAGCTCATTTTCGAAAGGAAAGTGCTTTATTTGGAAAATGGATCAGGGTTCGGATGTATCTATTTACCACTCTAGACAACTTTAGGAGAGCTGAGTATGATGGGAGTTATTATTTTATGGGAGGTGCTGGAAAATCGGGATTTGTGTATTATTATCGCCGCGGTGGATCGTTTTTACGGGGATGAAAAGCTAAGGAGGGAAAGGGAATGTCACAGCGTACAACTTATTTAAATCCAATTGTAGCAAGCTCAGGAGACCCATGGGTATTCAAACATACCGATGGCTATTATTACTTTATGGCCACAAAAGCTAAATGTCTGGAGCTGACGAGATCTAGAACCTTGACCGGCCTTGCGGAGGGCGACAAGAAAGTGATCTGGTCTCCCGAACCGGGGGGCAGCTACAGTTACAATCTGTGGGCGCCGGAAATTCATCATTTGGACAACAAATGGTACATTTACTACACTGCGAATGACGGAGGAGGCGACGATTCACGACGGATTTGCGTGCTGGAGAATGAAGAGGCAAACCCGCTGGAAGGGCAGTGGGTATGGAGAGGTGCTTTGCAGACACCTGTCCCAGGGTTGGATGGAACAGTAATGTCTTTGCGGGATCAGCTGTACTTTCTGTATGCGGGATATGGTCATTTCCCTGATTATGGGTCGGCTATTTACATTATGCGAATGAGTAATCCTTGGACCTTAGAAGGGGAGCATCACCTGCTTACCGCTCCAACTCTGTCATGGGAGAAGCAAGGTGGCATGGCGATTAACGAAGGTCCGGTAATTTTGCGGCGCAACAATCGTATTTTCATGGTTTATTCGGCAAGTACGACTTGGTCTGAGGATTATGCACTAGGGATGCTCACCATGAGCGAAGCGGCAGATCCTTTGCAACCGCTGTCATGGGTAAAATCAATGTCGCCTGTATTTTGCAAAAGTGTAGAGAACGGGATTTTTGCCACGGGGCACAATAGCTTCACACGATCTCCTGATGGCAAGGAAGATTGGATAGTCTATCATGCGCTTCCTTCCGCTGGAGCGGATGTGTCTTTGCGAGCAACCCGTATCCAGAAATTTGGGTGGAAGGTGGATGGGACACCGGATTTTGGGGTTCCTTGTAGGGATACGCTTGCTCAGACCGTACCGTCGGGAGAATAAGAATAAAACAGAAAAACAAGATTGAAAAGGCCATTCATTACAGAAAAACTGTAATGAATGGCCTTTTCATGTAATGCAGATATTTTTATTCGCTGTCGATAATAATTGACGAAAAACGCCTGTGTTATAAGGGGTTTTTCGCCAAAATACAGATGTTTAGTACGTTTTTTTAATAGGTTTGTAGATGGTGTAGCCATATATTTGTTTGAGAAAAGTTCGTAAGATTACAAAATTATTGTTTGAAAGCGTTGACATATGGATTTTGGATGCTTATAATTCGATCTGAGATACAGAAAAACTGTATTAATCAAGGGGAGTTATCTACAGGGCAAAAAGGAGCGTGGTTCCAAGCTTTGGATTTGCTTAAGGCGTTGTGGCAAATATTTTATAGTGGGAGGTTAAGTATGAAGAACAATGCAAAGCGTTTTTTTAGTCTTTTATTTGTGTTAATACTGATCATTTCGACTGTAACAGCATGTAGTGGCAACAGTGCAAACAATGGGGCTGATAACGGTGGCTCCAACAACAAAGAGAACGAGAGCACAGCCAAAGACCCGGTTGAGTTTACAGATATCAGCGCAGACATACGCGGCAATACAGCCCCAACGCAAGAGCAAATCGACGAAGTTAATCATTCCTTGAATGATACATACCTCGGCGACGTTTTCGATGAAGTCATTCCAAATGATTACTCAGCTTATCCTGTTAAAGGTGATGTGGTTCTGGATGTATGGATGCCTGCGAATTCCAATATTCCGGATATGAACAATCATGCTGTCCAGAAGCAGGTGGAGCAATTAACGGGAATCAAAGTAAACTTCATCACGCCGCCAATCGGCCAGGAAGCGGATGCCTTCACGCTGATGATCTCCTCCGGTGAACTGCCTGACATTATCATTGAGCCGGGACGTTATCCGGGAGGTTTTGAAGCGGGCGTAAATGACGGCGCTTATATCGATCTGACAGATCTGATGGAGAAAAATGCTCCGAACTATACGAAGTGGCGCAATTCGGATGAATCAAGAAGAAAAACCACGGTCACGGATGACGGCAAGCTGCTTGGCTTTTATGGCATCGCCCCATATTCAGAGTGGACTTGGTTTGGAACGTTGATTAAGCAAGAGGCGCTGGATAAAACAGGGCTTGAAGTTCCAAATACGATTGATGAATGGCATACCTTCCTGACAAAAGCAAAGGAAGTCGGATACAAAGCACCACTTAATTACGGCTCTACTTACGGCCAGATTTTTACCGGCATCATAAATGGCGCATATGGAGTATGGGATTGGACGTTCCTTGATGAGAATGGCAAAGTGGCCTGGGGGCCAGCACAGCCGAAAGCTAAGGAATATTTGACCACCATGCAGCAATGGAACAAAGAAGGATTACTGAACCCGGACTGGGCAACGGCAGACTTTAACCAGAGAATGGCGAGTGCCATTTCGGGAGATACCGCGATGATGATGGACTCTCCGGATACGATGTGGAGTTATTGGAAAGAGCAAAGCGGTATCGACTTTGTGGGGGCACTGAACCCGGTTCTAAACAAAGGAGATAAGTCCGCAACCACGTACAAAAATTTCAAAAGAGCGGGGATCGAAGCTGCGATCACAACGCAAAGCAAAAATGTAGAAGCGGCAATGGCTTGGCTTGATTTTAATTACAGTAAAAAGGGCTGGGAATTGATTAACTTTGGTGAATACGGCACGGTCCACCTGATTGATGACACGGGAATGCCTTATTATCCAGAGAACAGTTATATCTTTAAAGACCCTGAAGGTCAGCCCGTATCGACAACCTTATGGAAATACCGGATGCACAACTGGCCGGATATCCGGGATGAGCATCATTCCAACCCGCTGATCGCTGCCAAAGGAAGTTATTCGGGAGACATTCGCAAGAATTGGACTGAAAATATGGACACCAGTATGGCTATGCCACCTATTTCCTTTACCAAGGATGAAGCTTCGCGGGAAGCCGAGCTTGGAAACCAGCTGTCGACACTGCGCGGAGAGTATTTTGCAAAAATCATAATGGGAGACCTGCCGGTAGATGCCTATGATAAATTTTTGAAAGAAGCTCAGAGCATGGGACTGGAAGAGTTTTTGAGTATCCATCAGGCAGCCTTAGATCGATATAACAAACGATAGGTGGTTGTTTTATGGAAATATTACGAAAAAACAGAGCGATAAAGCCCATTCCTCAGGACGCCAAACCTAAAAATACCAAGCTAGTGATTAAGAAGGATTTGAAAAAGAACTGGTTTGTCTATCTGTTGGCCGTCCCTGTTGTAGCATGGTTCCTGATTTTCTGCTACGGGCCGATGTGGGGGGTTATGATCGCCTTCAAGGATTTTAAACCCCTGCTGGGGTTTGGCCAGAGCGAGTGGGTAGGGTTTAAGCACTTTATTGATTTTTTCCAAGGGCCTTATTTCTGGCGGGTCGTTAAAAACACCCTTCTCCTCAATGTTTGGGGGATTGCCTTTGGATTTACAGCCCCGATTATTCTGTCCTTGATGCTGAACGAAATCCGTGGGGTTAAGTTTAAAAAAGTGGTCCAAACGATCACCTATATGCCGCACTTTATTTCCCTGGTGGTGGTATGCGGGATCATTCATATCTTTGCCGCAGATGAAGGGATTATCACGCAAATCCTGCAATTTATTACCGGAAAAGAGTACTCTTCACTGCTCGGCTACTCTTCGTTCTTCCGGCCGATTTATACCTTCTCCGGCATTTGGCAGAGCATCGGCTGGGATAGCATCATCTACCTTGCGGCGATGAGTTCCATCGATACTTCATTATATGAAGCTGCTGAAATTGACGGAGTGGGACGGATTAAAAAAATGTGGCATATTACGCTGCCGCAGATCAGCCCAGTTATCATCATTCTGTTTATTTTTGCCATCGGCGGGTTGATGTCATCCGGGTACGAGAAGATTATCCTGCTGTACAATCCTCTGATCTATGATACGGCGGATGTTATTGCCTCTTATGTTTATCGTCGCGGTTTAAGAGAAGCCAGTCTTAGTTATTCTACGGCTGTGGGCTTGGTCAGCTCAATCGTTAACTTCGGGCTGCTCTGGATGACCAATACAATAGCCAAACGCAGGTCCGAGGTCAGCTTATGGTAAGAAAGAGGGACAGCTATGAAAGATAATTTGCAGCGTAAAACGAAAAAAAGACGAAAACATAAATCCATCGGCGACAGAGTGTTTGACGGCACGCTTTATACTCTGCTGACCGCATTAACCTTGGTGTGTTTTTATCCGATCCTGCATATCCTGTTTGCTTCCGTCAGCGACCCCGGCATGTTGATTGCTCATAAAGGGATTTTGCTGAAACCGCTGGGGTTCACTTTGGATGGCTATAAGCTGGTGTTTAAAGATAACAGTCTGATCAACGGCTATAAAAACACGATTATATATGTAGGGTTAGGCACATTAGTCAACATGATCATGACCATTCTGGGAGCTTATGTATTGTCCAGACGAGGTTTGTATTTCAAAAACTTTATCATGATCCTGATTACAATCACCATGTTCTTTGGTGGCGGGTTGATTCCTTGGTTCTTATTAATGAAGGATATTGGTTTGTACAATAATTTGTGGGCCATGATTTTGCCAAGTGCTTTAAGCACATGGAACATTATTATTTTACGAACTAGCTTTCAAGCCATTCCGCAGGAATTGGAAGAGGCGGCTACTATTGACGGGGCAAGTCAGGCCCATATTTTAACGAATGTGATTCTACCGCTGTCCAAAGCTACGCTGGCCGTAATCTTTTTATACTATTTAGTTGGGAACTGGAACTCATGGTTTAATGCGATGGTGTTGTTGAAGGACAGACAGCTGTTCCCGCTGCAGCTATTAATGAAGGAAATATTAGTAGCTAATGATGCAACCGCAACCTCGATCGGCAGTGCAGGCGGGGTAGTCATCGATAGCGCCCAGAGCCAGACGGCTTTCCGCGAGCTGGTTAAGTATTGCGCGATTGTCGTTTCTACGCTTCCTATATTAATGGTATATCCTTTCTTGCAAAAATATTTTGTTAAAGGTGTTTACGTAGGTTCGATTAAAGGATAGCGGGCAAAAAAACAAGTTCATCTTATATAGAAATTATTTAATAGGAGTGAAGTACACCATGTTGACAGAAGCAAGCAGCACATCCGTTCCACGTCCAGAATATCCAAGACCCCAATTTGCCCGTAAGGATTGGCTTAGCCTAAATGGAGAATGGGATTTTACGTTTGATGATGAAGATGTCGGTGAGGAAGAACAATGGTATCGGGCGGACACAAAGGGTTTATTTTCACAGGTTATTCAAGTGCCCTTTGCGTTTCAGAGCAAGCTGAGCGGAATTGAAGATCCTTCATTTCATGATGTTGTGTGGTATAGAAGAACTTTCGAAGTTCCTGAGGGTTGGAACGGGAAGCGGATTGTCCTCCATTTCGGCGCCGTTGATTATTTGGCAAAAGTCTGGGTGAATGGTCAGCTGGTGGCCGTGCATGAAGGTGGACATACGCCATTTCAGGCCGATATCACTCCTTCGCTGATCAAAGGAAATAATACCATTATACTGCGCGCAGAGGATTTCAGCCGCGATGTCACCTTGCCGCGGGGCAAGCAATATTGGCTGGAACAGTCTGCTGCCATCTTTTATACCCGCACAACCGGAATCTGGCAGAGTGTCTGGCTTGAACCGCTGTCTGCAGTGCATCTGAATAAAACCATGATGACACCAGATATTGACCGCAATGAAATCCGGCTTCGGACCTTTCTGCAAGGATTTAAGTCTGCTGATCCGCTCAAGCTGCGCATAACGGTATCGTATGACGGTGAAGTGATCGCAGAGGATCAATATATGATCAAGAATGCAGAGCAGCTGCGGACTATCGGCTTGGGGGATTTTGCGGATCATGGTCTTGGACGTTTATGGAGCCCTGAGCATCCGAATTTGTATGATATTCAATTCCAATTGCTTCGGAATGAGGAAGTAATTGATGAAGCGGCGAGTTATTTCGGCATGCGCAAGGTGTCGATTGAAAATGGCAAGCTATGCTTGAATAACCGCCCATATTTCCAGAGACTGGTGCTGGATCAGGGGTACTTCCCTGACGGGATACTAACCGCACCTACAGACGAAGAGCTGAAACGTGATGCCCAGCTGACGAAGGAAATGGGCTTTAACGGGGTGAGGAAACATCAGAAGACAGAAGATCCCCGGTTCCTGTATTGGTGTGATAAGCTCGGCCTGCTGGTATGGAGTGAGGCAGCCAATGCTTACGAATATTCCGAGGAGTATGTCCGCCGCTTCACGAAGGAATGGCAGGAGATCATCGAGCGCGACTATAACCATCCTTGTATCGTGACCTGGGTTCCGCTTAATGAGAGTTGGGGGGTTCCCAATGTCCAGATTGATACACGCCAGCAGCAGCACGGATTGGCAATGTATCATTTAACGAAATCCTTGGATGAGATGAGACCTGTTGTGTATAACGATGGGTGGGAGCATATGACTACAGATTTGGTGACTATTCATGACTATGAGAGCCATCAGGAAGTGCTGGAGGATAGATACGCCACGGTTGAATCTTCTGTAAATGCGATGCCGGCCAACCGCAAAATATTTGTCGGTGGAGCTTCGTATCAAGGCCAGCCGATTCTCGTATCCGAGTTTGGTGGAATTGCCTTCAAGAAAAGTGAGTGGGAGGGCTGGGGTTATTCTGGGGCAGAGAACGAAGAGGATTTCCTGATGAAGCTCAAGGCTGTGGTTGACCCGATGTTCACTTCCCCGGTGATCCAAGGTTATTGCTATACCCAGCTGACGGATGTCGAGCAGGAAATCAACGGACTGCTCACCTATGATAGACAGCCCAAAGCTCCGCTTGAAGCGATCCGCAACATCATGATGCATATCAAATAAATAACATTTATTAAAAGGAGTTACACCATGACACAACAAGCAACGCTTCCGCGTCCTGAATATCCCCGCCCTGACTTTGTTCGACCAGAGTGGATCAATCTGAACGGCCAGTGGCAATTCGAAATTGATCATGGCAAAAGTGGGAAGGAACGCGGATACCCTGTTAACGAACATAATCTCTCAGGGACAATTACTGTGCCCTTCTGTCCGGAAAGCAGGCTGTCCGGCGTAGAATACAAAGATTTTATGGCTGCTGTATGGTATAAAAGGGAGTTTACCGTGCCGGAGAACTGGACAAATGGCAGAGTTATCCTTCATTTTGGCGCCGTTGATTATATGGCGGAGGTCTGGGTGAACGGCGTATCCGTAGGTACGCATCGCGGAGGATATACTCCGTTTAGCTTTGATATTACTTCTAATCTTTTAGCGGGCGGTAATGTGATTACTGTATATGCTGAAGACGACGTTCGATCGGGGCGACAGCCGCGGGGCAAGCAGAGTGAACAGTTCCATTCGCACGGCTGCGACTATACACGCACTACAGGAATCTGGCAGACGGTATGGCTTGAGCAAGTGCCTGAGACCTATCTGTCTAATCTGAAAGTTGTCGCTGATCCCGACAATGGCTGTGTGCACCTCGAAATGAAGGTACAAGGGAACGTTGCGGGGGACACGCTTAGCGCTACTGCTCTTTATGGCGGCAAACCCGTCGGGGACAGCAGTGTGATTGTTTCCGGGCCCTCTATAAAACTTACGATTCCACTGTCAGAGATTCACTTATGGGAAGTTGGAAACGCCAGATTGTATGACCTGAAGTTATCCTTGCATTGTCAGGGACGGGAGAGTGATGTGGTCCATTCTTATTTTGGACTCCGCACGGTACGACTGGATGGGATGGCATTCCGGATCAATGGGAAATCCTTATTTCAGCGGTTAGTACTGGATCAAGGTTTTTATCCGGAGGGAATCTATACCGCTCCTACTGATGAAGATCTGCGCAGAGACATCGAAATCTCAATGGGGCTTGGCTTCAATGGCGCAAGACTTCACGAGAAGATCTTTGAGCCGCGTTATCTTTATTGGGCTGACCAATTAGGTTATCTTGTCTGGGGAGAACATGCCAATTGGGGGCTGAATATTACTGGAGCGGATAGCCTGTCTCACTTCCTGCCGGAATGGCTCGAAGGTATGCAGCGTGATTTCAATCATCCCGCGCTGATCGGCTGGTGCCCTTTTAATGAGACCTGGGATCGGGACGGTGTGAAGCAGCATAACGCCGTGCTACAGATTGTTTACGACGTAACAAAACGTATGGATCCAACACGTCCCGTAATTGATACAAGCGGTAACTTCCATGTGGCTACAGATATCTTCGATCTTCATGACTATGACCAGAATCCGCAGACGTTCCGGGACAGATATGAACCTATGAAGCATGGCGGTCAAGTATTCAATACCTTCCCGGATCGCCAAACGTATGAAGGTCAACCTTACTTCATCAGCGAGTATGGCGGAATTTGGTGGAACCCACAGCAGAAAGATGAAAAATCATGGGGGTATGGGGACAGACCGACCTCAGAGCAAATGTTTATCGAACGCTACGAGGGGTTGACGAATGTTCTATTAGATCATCCGCTGATGTTTGGATTCTGCTATACCCAGCTGTACGATGTGGAGCAGGAAGTTAATGGACTGTATACTTATGACAGACAGCCGAAGTTCGATCCTGAGCGTATCCGCCGCATCAATGCGCGTAAGGCTGCAATTGAAGATTAGAGGCGCTACGTAACTATTCATTCGAAAGGAATGTGATAGATTATGAAAGTGAATTTCCGGCAAAAATGTCTGGTCGCCTTAAGTGTTCTTCTTATTCTTCCAATGGGGAAGGTGACCTTAGCTGTCTCTGATCATAATGACTTTTACAACGTGGTTATGCAGGACGGGGCGGACCCATGGGTGTATAAACATACAGATGGCTTCTATTATTTCACCAAAACAACAGGTGGCAATGTTACTCTCTGGAAGTCAGCCCAGTTGACCACTATTGATGCAGCGCCTACTAAAGTTGTCAACACGGGCGGTAGCGGCATCTGGGCGCCTGAGCTACATTATATAAACGGAGCTTGGTATATCTACTATGCGATGGACGACGGAGATAACGTAAACCACCGCATGCATGTAATGGAGAACACAGCGGCAGACCCGATGCAGGGAACTTGGCAGTACAAAGGCCAGATCACAGATTCAAGCAATAAGTGGGCTATAGACGGTACTGTGCTGCAAGTGAACGGCGAGCTGTATTTTATCTGGTCCGGCTGGGAGGGGAATGTTAATGTGCGGCAGAATCTCTATATCGCGCATATGAGTAATCCCTGGACCATTGATTCCGAACGCGTAGAGATTTCAAGACCAACGTATAGCTGGGAAACGATTCATTCCCCAAATGTGAATGAAGGACCGCAGGTGATTATAAATGGAGAAGTCATTAGTTTGGTCTACTCGGCAAGTGGAAGCTGGACCAATGATTATTGTCTGGGACTGATCACCGCAGACATCTCCAGTGATCTGTTGAATCCGGCATCATGGAATAAACGCAATCAGCCTATCTTTTCCTCAGGCAATGGACTTTACGGACCTGGACACCATTCGTTTACTAAGTCTCCTGACGGCCAAGAGGATTGGATCATGTACCATGTCGCCAAATACAACAACGCTGGCTGGAACCGCGAGGTACGGATGCAGAAATTCAGCTGGAATGCTGATCATACACCTAATCTGGGCATTCCCGTTGACCCTAATCTTCCTATAACTTTGCCTTCAGGTGAAAACATGCATACCCGCTACGAAGCGGAAAAAGGGACATTTGGCGGCGATGCCTATGCCTCTTCGAGTCCCAAGGGCTCGGGTGGGCTTAAGGCGGGTCATATTGATACACCGGACAGTTACGTAGAATTTTCGGTTGATGCGGCAGCCGCAGGCGAGTATATTCTTTTGGCTCGAACGGCGAATGGAACGGCTGGCGGGAATTGGTCGAATTTTCAGCTTAGTGTCAATGCAGGACCTTCCGGACCATTCTATATCACCAATAAAGGGTGGGAGAATTGGGGGCTGTCCACAGCCCGGATTCAACTGAAGGCAGGCATAAACAAGCTTCGTTTTACCAAAGGCGAAGGTTACGGAGAAATTGATTTCATTGATATTAAGCCATTGTGAATCGAACAAACCTAAGAGACCTACGAGATGGCTTCCGGTTTTCCGGAGGTCATTTCTAGGTGAAAGGGCCTGTAGTTGTAATTGTTTTTCATCTCATTAAGAAGTAAGATTAGGATAATTATTAGGATACAAGGAGAGCTGATTTGTGCTGGAACTTAGCTTAAACGACCCGGAAAAATTAGTCACAGTAACGCATGCTTTATCAACCCGTTCTAGGGTTGATATACTTCGGCTCTTAAACTCCAAAAACTTAAATATTATTGAAATCGCTGAGAGGCTGAAGCTTCCAGTGTCGACGGTAGCAAGCAATATTAAAGTATTAGAAGCAGCAGAGTTAATTCATACAGAATTGCTTCCGGCTTCACGCGGGGCGATGAAAGTTTGCAGCCGGAATTATGATGATCTTCATATTGCCTTGAATTTAAAAGAGCCGATGCCAAAGGGATTAACTCATGTCTATGAAGTAGAGATGCCGATCGGTCATTATAGCGACTGTGAGGTATCTCCTACTTGCGGAATGGCTAATAGCGAGGGTCTTATTATCAAAGAAGATGAACCGTCGAGCTTTTATCACCCTAAACATGTCAACGCTCAGCTGATCTGGCTCCGCAAAGGATTCCTGGAATATTTGCTGCCTATGGATATCCCCTCCGGAGCACAAATTGAATCGCTGGAATTATCCATGGAGATCTGTTCGGAAGCTCCGAATTATGACCAGAACTGGCCTTCGAACATTTCCGTGTGGGTGAATGGATCGGAGATTGGCATGTGGACCAGTCCCGGTGATTTCGGTGACCGGCGGGGCAAGCTGAATCCGAACTGGTGGTGGGATGGATCCACACAATACGGGTTTCTCAAGACCTGGCGTGTTGACCATGAAAAGACGACACTTGATATGGAGAAGGTGTCGAATGTTTCCTTAAATGATCTTCTGATTAACCGGAGCCCCAAATTGCGGCTGCGCATTGGAATCAATCCCGATGCAGTTCATCAAGGTGGACTTAACCTGTTTGGGCGCCAGTTTGGCGATTATGAACAACATATTATGATGAAGGTAAAATATACAATGGATCAGGATGAAGTAGAACTTTAGCTTAGGAGATGGATAAAGCAAGGCGGTGCCTCGGAAACGAATCTTCGTATCCAGGGAACCGCCTTGCTTTGTTTGTTCTGGATGTAAAATCAGAGTGTGCGGCGTAGGGCGGCACGCTGAAGGGTGATCATCCAGTCAACGGACGGCTCAACCAGCGGGTGAAAGAGCCGTTTAACTGACGGCTGAGCCAGCAATACGGTGAATAATACGGCGGTGAGCAGCAGGACTACTGCCCCAGCAGCATTGCCAATATAGGTGTAAATCCCAGAAACGGCAGCCAGACGAACGATAAAACCATGAAGCAGGAAGACATACAACGTGCGGCGTCCCCAGTCGGTCATGCGGCTCGCTCCGTAAGGTACAAGACCGAGGAAAGCGAGTGAAGCGACAATTTGTAGTCCGTACAGTCCCAGGCGGTATACGCCTGCATACCATACATTGGCATCAAGCTGCATATAGGTCATGTTGCCATATAACCAGCCAAAGGGAAATCCTGCTCCCCATGTAGCCATGATGGCAAGGAGTAGAACGGAGGCTGCTGCTGCAAAGATTTTGATATATTTCTGATAGAGCTTGACGAAGGTTTCGAAGGAGAAATGATAGCCGATAATGAAAAAAGGCAAATATACAAAGGTACGGCTGATGCTAAACCATACACCGTCCAGCTGGAGATATCCCACAGCCACCCCCGCTGTTACAGCGAAGAGGAGCTTAGCGGTTATTGACCATCTGCTCATTCCGAGCATCAGGAGGCGCCAGCAGGCATGACTGGCCAGAAACCATAGGAGCAGATAGGGTGCGAAAATGGAATGCTGGATGTTGCTTACATGAAAGAGGGAAACGTCGAGTGCGGAATATAAGCTTTGAAAAATGAGGTATTGCAATCCAATTTGCAGCAGCATTTTGCGGCCGGTAGTTCCGGCAAGGCTTTTTCTGGCGAAATAGCCGGTCACCAGTACGAACAGTGGCATGTGAAAGCTGAAAATCCACATATATAATCCGTGTATTCCACTCATTTTGTTAATCAGAGGTTCAATTGCATTACCGGCAAAAACAGTGATAATAAGCATAAAACGCAGGTTGAGAAAAAAGGTTTCTCCGCGCGTTTCCAGCGAGTTTTCCCCTACCATGATTTAGCCTCCAAATTATGCTGTATGCAAATTAATTTAATTTTAAAATACTAGATTTTCTTTGATTTAATTGTGAATTAAGTCACAATAGAAAGCGTTATCATGTGTGCGAAATGTGGCGATGTGTTGAAGGTTGTTAGAATAGAGGGATTCCACTATAATTTTTATATGCATTAACATCTGGGAGTGGAACATGTTGAAGAGAAGAATAACTAAGCGTCGCGTCGCTATTTTTGTATTGATTATTTTAGTTGTAGCCGGGTTGCTGATATGGAAGTATTTAACGCCATATGCACCGGCTCAAGAAGCCGAAACCGCACTGATTTCAAGTGGCGGAGTTACCGTCGAACAGAATGATAATTGGATTTCGTTCGAACCTTCCATTACTAAAGGCGCCTCGATTATATTTTATCCTGGGGCTTTGGTTAAACCGGAAGCTTACTCCCCTCTTGCGAAGAGCGTCGCTGCTGCAGGGCATCCCTTCTACATCGCCAAAATGCCGTTTAATTTAGCCGTAACGAAGGGGGATGCCGCAGAAGAGATTATTCGTGTACATCCGAAGCAATCTTTTGTGCTGGGTGGACATTCACTTGGGGGTGTCATGGCCTCACGTTACGCAATTGAGCATACGGACCAGCTGGAAGGTGTATTTTTCTTAGCCTCTTATCCAGATGAAAAGGGCAGTCTACGAGAGACTACTTTGTCAGTGTTATCAGTTGTGGGTACTGAGGATCAAGTGATTGACAGAGACAGCTACAACAAAGGGCGTTCCTATCTGCCAGATAATACAGTTTATAGTTCAATTTTAGGTGGGAATCATGCGCAATTTGGCAGCTACGGGCCTCAGAAGGGGGACGGCGAAGCCACAATATCTGAGCAAGAGCAGCAGAGTCGCACAGTAAGTGCCCTGTTGGATTGGCTGGGAAATCTGAGGTAGTTACGGGTCATTCAACAGAGGGAGGAAACAATTCATGCCAGTATTACACATTAACGATGAATGCGTTCCCTGCTCTGGAATATTGTTTGATAAAGATGGGACGTTACTCGATTTATTAGCCACCTGGGGGAATTGGGCGGAGCTTGTGCTGCGCGGACTGGAAGATCAACTAGCGATCATGGGAGCGGGATTTATTGTAGAGCGCAGCAAGGTGCTGGGTACGCAACATGATCCGCAAGGGAAGTTAATAGGGTACGACCCGGCGGGGCCGCTTACCATGGCTACAGAGGAAGAAAGTTACGGTGTACTCGCGTGGCAGCTATATGCAGCAGGAGTTCCTTGGAATGAAGCGCTGACCCGTGTGAAAAGCATAACTAAAAACGCAATGTACGAATTACGCCGACGCCGTATGGCACAGCCTTTAGCGGGACTTTATTCTTTTTTGGAGCAATGCTCTGCGGCATCCCTTAAGCTTGGCGTGGTTACCTCCGATGGGGCAAAGACCACTGGAGAGCATTTGGAATGGCTTAATGTGGCAGGCTATTTTGATTCGGTAGTTACTAGGGACAGGGTGAAAAACGGAAAACCCGCTCCTGAAATGGCTGAATTGGCCTGCCGGGAGCTAGGGCTTTCGCCTGAAGAGACGATTATTATTGGGGACAGTAATGCCGATATGCAATTAGGTAAAGGTGCAGGGCTTCGCCTCGCAATTGGGATTTCCGCCAGTGGTGATGGGGAGCACCTTATAGACGCAGATGTAATCATTTCCGGTTTTAATGAGCTTCGGATCACTTACTGATCAGCTAATAAAAGGAAAGGATGTGCTACTTAGCATGGATCAATTGCAGACACTTGCTTCTTGGATCAAAGAAAGTGACAACATCGTTTTTTTCGGAGGGGCGGGTACGTCGACAGAGAGTGGAATTCCCGATTTCCGCTCCGCAGCTGGATTATATCAAACTCAGCACAATTCACCTTATCCACCTGAAGTGATGCTGAGCCGCACTTTTTTCATGTCCTCACCGGACATTTTTTTTGATTTTTACCGCAGTAAAATGATTCATCCAGAGGCCCGTCCGAATGGTGCGCACCAGCTACTAGCGGAATTGGAACAGCAGGGGAAGCTGAAGGCGGTGATTACGCAAAATATTGACGGCCTGCACCAGCAGGCGGGTAGCCGTAGTGTACTTGAGCTGCATGGTTCGATCCATCGCAACTATTGTATGGACTGCTCACGGTATTACGGGCTGGATCAACTGCTGGAAATGACTGAGATCGTTCCTCGCTGCCCGGAATGTGGCGGAATTATCAAGCCGGATGTGGTTTTATATGAAGAAGAATTGGATCATTCCGTGCTTATGGGCTCTGTCGCTGCGATTGCCTCTGCAGATATGCTTATTATTGGCGGAACCTCGCTAACGGTTCAGCCTGCGGCTAGTCTGGTGACTTATTTCCGGGGCAAACGTACGGTGCTGCTGAACGGAGATCCCACACCTTATGATGACCGGGCGGATCTGCTGATTACAGATCGAATTGGAAAAGTAATGGGCAGTGTCAAGGATCTATTAAGCTAGATGGAAAAAGCTGTCCTTTGGTTTCTCTTGCCAGATTATTATTACGCTCAGAAGTTTAAAGATAAGGTAGGCTCACAACAGCGTGTAATGAGAGGCAGGGATAAGCAATGGTATATGTAGCAGACGATAAACGGTATGACAACATGCGTTATAATCGTTGCGGGAACTCAGGTCTCAAGCTCCCAGCAATCTCATTAGGATTATGGCAGAATTTTGGTGGGATCGATAATTACGAGAACGGCAGAGAAATGATCACTCGTGCTTTTGATCTTGGAATTACCCATTTTGATCTGGCCAACAACTATGGTCCACCAGCTGGTTCAGCAGAAGAGCTATTCGGTAAAGTTCTCGCCAATGATATGTTTCCTTATCGTGATGAAATAGTGATCTCTACAAAAGCAGGGTATAACATGTGGCCCGGCCCTTATGGCGAATGGGGTTCACGTAAATATATGCTGGCTAGTCTGGATCAGAGCCTGAAACGGCTAGGCCTAGATTATGTTGATATTTATTACTCTCATCGTCCAGACCCGGAAACACCGCTTGAAGAAACCATGCAGGCGCTGGATTATGCGGTACGTTCTGGCAAAGCTTTATATATAGGACTATCCAACTATAATGCGGAGCAGACGGCTGAAGCCCTCAGCATTCTAAAAAGCCTGGGCACACCGCTCTTAATCCATCAGCCTAGTTATTCTATGCTCGATCGTTGGATTGAGGGCGGCTTACAGGATGTACTGGAACAAAGTGGTGTAGGAAGCATCGCTTTTACACCTCTGGCTGAAGGTTTGTTAACCAACAAATACTTGAATGGTATTCCAGAGGGATCAAGGGCTGCCAAGCCGTCTGCCGCCTTGAATGAGAGCCGGATTACACCGGAGGTGCAGCGGAGGATTCGCGCACTTAATCAGCTTGCGGTTTCGCGAGGACAGAGTCTGGCTCAGTTTGCACTGGCTTGGACACTCCGGGGGGGCAAGGTTACTTCTGCCCTAATTGGAGCAAGCAGAGTGGATCAGATTGAAGAGAATATAGCTGCTTTAGCTAAGCCTGATTTCAGTCCAGAGGAGTTAGAGCGGATTGAAACGATTCTAAAGACAGAACTATAGCGTATTGAACACAGTAACAGCCCGGTTCCTTAAGTTAAGGAAGACGGGCTGTTGTTGTAAGGTGGATTTATGAATTAAAGGTCAAACTAACGTTCAGGTTTCTCTGCTTGTCTCGTTGTAGTCATCCGGTAAGCCGTCGGTGACTGGGCACAAAACCGTTTGAATTGGCGAGAGAAGTATAAAGCATCGGTGAGCCCCACGGATGCTGCTACCTGTTCCACGGACAGCTCCGGTCGTTCACGCAGCAGCTGTCTGGACTTTTCAATACGCAGCTTTAGCAAGTAGGTCACCGGAGATAATCCGGTCTCTTGCTTAAATACACGGGACAGGTAGGCTCGATTATAACCCAGCGTATCACACATTTGTTCAATAGAGACCGGGTGCGCATATTGAGAAGCCATATAGTGGATCATTTGCTTCACAGTACGCTTAACCTGTGATTCTGTTCCGGGAAGACGGGAGAAGGAAGAGAGCAAATCAGCTGCCTCGCCGACAATGAGATAGAGATACCCAAGCGAAGTCAGATGGGCACTTTCTTTGTTGGCGTTGAAGGCTTGCATGATGCTGGACAGGGCACCTGGAATGAGGCTTTCACCTGTTGTGGTCACCACGGGTTGTTGTGGTGTGAACCCCGTCTGCAGCACCAGATCGTCAGCTTCGCTGCCAGTAAATGCTGCCCAGCGATAGCACCAGGGCTGATCTTTATCAGAGACGTAACTGACTAATTGTCCCGGATGGATCAAGAAGCAGTCTCCTTTACCCAACTCATATTTATGATGTTCTGTACGGAAAACACCCGAGCCAGATTCTATGAAATGCAGCAAATAATAATCATAGATCTTGGGTCCAGCTTGATGCATGGGCAGTGTCTGACTCTGGCCGGCAAATAGTACATGAAGGTTCTGTTTATCGTAATACACGGGATTGGATCCTACGGAATAAGTATGCTCCATTTGGGACAGCCTTTCTTGTGTTAATGTCATTTAATGGCTTATAGTTTAGAGAGTAACAGTAATATATGTAATTATTATATTATGGGAAGTCACATTTATCCATACATTACACACATGATTGCATTATCAGAGGATGAGTGAATCTATTATAATGAGTACATAAAGAACGCTTTACTAATTCCCACTGGCTGAAGCAGCGAAAGGATGGAGTGGTATTAATGAGCATGCAGGAACTTAACAACAAATTTATTGAAAAATATGGGGTGAGCGAGGAAGAGGCTAAGGTGTTTTATGCACCAGGTCGTGTCAATCTCATCGGAGAGCACTTGGATTATAACGGCGGATATGTACTTCCCGCAGCTTTGGAATTCGGTACAACGCTGATTGTGCGTCCACGTAGTGACAGCAAAGTGAATTTTGCATCGACTAATTTTCCTTACGAAGCTTCTATTGATTATAGCGAAATTGGCAAGTCCAAAACTGGTGAATGGATTGACTATCCGATTGGGGTAATGGTTGAGCTGGATAAGAAAAGCACCCCGGTATCCAAAGGGTACGATCTGCTGTTCCATGGCGATATTCCGAATGGAGCAGGCTTGTCCTCCTCGGCATCTCTTGAAGTCGTTACTGCTTATGCGTTCCTGACTCTCGAAGGCGGCGATACAGACACTGTTGAGATTGCACTTTTGTCCCAGCGTGCGGAGAATCAGTACGTAGGTGTAAACTCCGGAATTATGGATCAGTTCGCAGTTGCTAACGGCAAACGCGATCATGCAATCCTGCTGATGTGCGACACACTTGAGTACAATTTGGTACCATTCATCACAGGTTCATACAAATTGGTTATCGGCAACACGAACAAACGCAGAGGGCTTGTAGATTCCAAGTACAATGAACGTCGTCAGCAGTGTGATGAGGCATTGGCTATTTTGCAAAAAGAAGTGCCTTCGCTAGCTTATCTGGCACAGCTCAATCGTGAACAGTTCGAAGCACATCAAGATAAAATCACAGACGAAATTGTAAGACGCCGCGCTCGCCATGTCGTGGAAGAGAATCAACGCGTGCTGGATTCCGTTGAGGTATTAAAAAACAATGATCTGAAGCAGTTTGGACAGTTCATGAATGATTCGCATGCGTCCTTGCGCGATTTGTATGAAGTTAGCTGTGCAGAGCTTGATATTATGGTTGAAGAAGCTGGACGTATCCCAGGTACACTCGGTTCCCGTATGACTGGCGCGGGTTTCGGAGGTTGTACAGTATCTTTGGTACATGAAGATGATATAGAACGTTTTATTCGTGAAGTTGGTGAAGCCTATACCACAAGATCTGGTTTGGTTGGCGAGTTCTACGTTTGCGGCATCGGTAATGGTGTCCAAGAATTGAAGGGAGTGTAATCACATGGCGATTTTAGTAACAGGTGGAGCAGGGTATATTGGGTCTCATACTGTAGCGGAGCTGCTGGATCGTGGCGAAGAAGTGGTGGTCATCGACAATCTGCTAACAGGGCATCGTGAGGCGTTGCTGGGTGGCAAGCTGTACGAAGGTGATCTGCGTGATAAAGAACTGCTGGGTAAGGTGTTCGCTGAAAATGAGATTGAAGCGGTTATCCATTTTGCCGCAAGCTCGCTGGTCGGAGAAAGCATGAAGGACCCTGTAAAATATTACGACAACAATGTATATGGTACACAGTGTCTTTTGGAAGCTATGCAAAAAGCTGGCGTAAACAAGATCGTATTCTCGTCCACAGCTGCAACCTACGGCGAACCGGAAAAGGTGCCGATTGAAGAAACAGATCGCACTGAACCGGCCAATGTGTATGGAGAAACTAAGCTGACCATGGAACGGATGATGGCTTGGTTTGATAAAGTACTGGGCATCAAATATGTAGCATTGCGTTACTTCAATGCAGCTGGCGCACATGCCAGTGGCAAAATCGGTGAAGACCATCGTCCAGAAAGTCATTTGGTGCCGCTGGTATTGCAAACGGCTTTGAAGCAACGTGACAGTATCGCTGTTTTCGGAGATGACTATCCTACAGAAGACGGTACTTGTGTGCGCGACTACATCCATGTCAGCGATCTGGCTGACGCCCATGTCCGTGCGGTAACTTACCTGCGCAGCGGAAGCAGCAGCAATATTTTCAACCTGGGCAATGGACTTGGATTCTCGGTAAAACAGGTGATTGAAACGGCGAAGAAGGTTACTGGACTTGAAATTCCTGTAGTCATTCAAGAACGCCGTGCCGGCGATCCTGCTGTGCTGGTAGCTTCCTCCGACAAAGCGCGTAGCGTCCTTGGATGGAACCCGCAGCATGCAGATTTGGAAGATATTATTCAAAGTGCATGGAACTGGCACTCTGCCAATCCGCAAGGATACGGAGAATAAGGGACTTTAGGTTAGCTTATCTTGAACTTGAGACCCTACTTAAGGAGAATTAAAATGCACAACGAGAATAAGATTACGCCTGCTGGCCAGAAAGCATTACATGCGATTGAGCAGCTTGTTCTGTTCGCACTGCGCCAGCAGCTTATAGCTCCATCCGATGAAGATTATAGCCGTAATGTGCTGCTCGAACAGTTTGGTTTCAGTGAGCCGCTTGTAGGTGACATCGATCAAAGTGCATTGGAAGGGCCGCAGGCTCCACTCGATGCACTGATTGATTATGGTTTTGAAATCGGATTGATCCCAGAGAATAGTGACACTTACCGTGACTTGCTGGACGCCAAGATTATGGGACTTCTCATGGCCCGTCCTTCGGATGTAAATGCTGAATTCTATAGTCTGACTGCTGAAAAAGGCATCTCCGCGGCTACAGACCGTTTTTATAAATTGAGCATTGATTCGAACTATATTCGGATGGATCGGATCTCCAAGAATGTCTACTGGCTGCAGGATTCGCCGTACGGAGACATTGAAATGACGATCAATTTGTCCAAGCCTGAGAAAAATCCGAAGGAAATTGCGATGGCTCGGCTGCTCCCGCCGCCAGTCTATCCGAAATGTCTGCTGTGCCGTGAGAATGTAGGTTATGCCGGACGGATCAATCATCCGCCGCGCCAGAACCTGCGTATCATTCCGCTTAACCTGAATAATGAAAAATGGTTCTTCCAATACTCGCCATATGTTTATTACAATGAGCACTGCATTGTATTCCATCATGATCATGTGCCAATGAAGCTTACCAAGGATACCTTGAAGCGGCTGCTTAGCTTCGTGGAATCATTTCCGCATTATTTTATTGGCTCAAATGCAGACTTGCCGATTGTTGGCGGCTCTATTCTGACGCATGACCATTTTCAGGGCGGACGTCACACGTTCCCGATTCAAAAAGCGCCTAAGGAAGATACATTTACACATGCTTCTTATCCGGGTGTCAGCATTAATATCGTAAAATGGCCGATGTCCGTATTGCGCTTAAATGGTGAAGATCCTGCGGTTCTACTGGAATGCGGAAATGCGCTTTATGAAGCTTGGAAAGCCTACAGCGATCCAGAGGCGGAAGTGCTAGCCTTTAGTGAGGTTGACGGTGAAGTACAACCTCATAATACCGTTACTCCTATCGTCCGCCGGGCCGAGGACGGCAGCTTCGAGATGGATCTTGTGCTGCGGAATAACCGGACTAATGAGCAATATCCTGAAGGGATTTTTCATCCGCACCGGGAAATGCATCATATCAAGAAAGAAAACATCGGCTTGATTGAAGTTATGGGACTGGCGATTCTGCCAGGCCGTTTGAAGGAAGAACTTGATTCCATCGCAGGTATTCTTGCAGGAGATCAAGCGCTGTTAGAAGCGGTGAAGAATGACCCTAGTCATTCTCTTGCGCAGCATGCGGCTTGGATTCAGGAGCTGGTGGAGCGATTCGGAACTGCACTGCAACACGAGGAAGCGCTCAAGATTGTGCAGAACGAAGTTGGCATCAAGTTTACGCATATTCTTGAACACGCTGGCGTTTACAAACGGACTCCAGAAGGTCAAGCGGCTTTCCGCCGTTTTGTAACTAGCTTCGGTGCTTTGTAGTAAGTGAATTTAGATTTAAGGATGTCCTCAAGCCTATGGGCTTGGGGCATCTTTTTTTATTCGGAATGACGAAATCCAGCCACCTAATTTGAATGCGGGTAATCAGAGGTTTATAATACGAAGGAGTAAGACATTATGAATTAACTACTGGAGGTTTACACATATGCGTAAATTTGAATTTTATAATCCTACCAAGCTGATTTTTGGACAGGGTACCCTTGAAGCCTTAAAGACGGAGGTTCCTAAGTACGGTAAAAATGTGCTTTTGATGTACGGTGGCGGCAGTATCAAGCGTAGCGGTTTGTACGATAAAGTAGTTGCTGAGCTGAGTTCAATAGGCGCTACAGTGACTGAACTTTCTGGAGTAGAACCCAATCCACGTCTTTCCACAGTACATAAAGGCGTAGAGCTGTGCCGGGAGCATAATATTGACCTTGTTCTCGCAGTAGGGGGCGGAAGCGTATTGGACTGTGCAAAAGCTGTTGCTGTTGGAGCGAAATATGATGGTGATATGTGGGACTTTGTAGAGCGTAAAGCAGCGGCCCAAGACGCGCTTCCACTGGGCACAGTGCTGACAATGGCTGCTACGGGATCTGAAATGAATAACGGCTCCGTAATCACAAACGAGGTTACTAAGGAAAAAATGGGCTGGGGCAGCGTGCATGCCTACCCGGCATTTTCGATTCTTGATCCAGAGAACACTTTTTCTCTGCCACGTGATCAGACCGTTTATGGCATGGTGGATATCATGTCACATGTTCTGGAGCACTATTTCCATACAGACGGCAATACACCGGTACAAGACGGTTTCTGTGAAACTTTGCTGCGCACTGTAATTGAAACCGCGCCGAAGCTTATCGAAGATCTGAATAACTACGAGCTGCGTGAGACCATCATGTACTGCGGTACGATGGCGCTTAACGGAATGGTCAGCATGGGTTTTGCCGGAGATTGGGCGACTCATAATATCGAGCATGCAGTATCGGCTGTATACGATATTCCGCATGGCGGAGGTTTGGCGATTTTGTTCCCGCAATGGATGAAATATAACCTCAGCACAAACCCTGCACGTTTCCGCAAGCTTGCGGTAAATGTGTTCGGAGTTGATCCTGCTGGCAAGACTGATGAAGAAATCGGGTTGGAGGGTATCGAGGCTCTGCGTAATTTCTGGGATTCCATCGGTGCGCCGAAGACACTTGGTGATTATGATATTGATGACAGCGAGATCGGCAGTATGGCTGACAAGGCTGTTCGTTTCGGAGCGTTTGGTAATTTCCGCAAGCTTGAGCGTGAAGATGTAGTTGAGATTTATAAAATGGCTTTGTAAGTAACTCTTCTACGGAAAGAGACCATTTGTCTTTATTCAAGAAGCCGCAATAGAATGTCAAAGAAGCGGATCCTCCGTTAATGGAGGATCCGCTTTTTTGTGTTTATGGTCTAGTGTGACTTGCTCCTCTTGCACAACTTCACTCGCCCACGTCCCAAGTTCCGCTACCGCCGACTGCGCCTCCTATGCTTCTGACCGTAAACTCGGCTGCCGCTGCCCGCGCCTCCGCTGCCGCTGCCCGCGCCTCCGCTGCCGCTGCCCGCGCCTCCGCTGCCGCTGACCGCGCCTCCGCTGCCGCTGACCGCGCCTCCGCTGCCGCTGTCCGAACCTCCGCTGCCGCTGACCGCGCCTCCGCTGCCGCTGTCCGAACCTCCGCTGCCGCTGACCGCGCCTCATCAATCACTGTTCGCACCCGTAATCTAATCCGTCGACCGTCCTCGGGAGTCTTACGGACCCAGCTGACGTTATTTGCGAATTTTCAGCCTTTTGAGCAAGTTTTCGGACACCATGAAGCTAGAATAAAAAGTGGACAGTAGTTAACAGACTGGCGATAATGAGTCCACGGAGGTGTGTTTACATGGGAGAACATCGACAACGGTATAACGAAGAATTTAAAAAACAGACAGTGCAGTTCATTCAAGAGCAAACAAAGACAGTGGGCGACTTGGCGGAAGAGCTCAACATCCCAAAAAGTACCCTGCATCAATGGATGAGCCAGTATCGAGAACTAAAGAATGAACCGGCAGCTAGCGTGGATCGAGTACGGGAACTCGAGGCACAGTTGAAAGAAATGAGCCGTCAACTTCAAGAAAAAGATAACAAGATTGCTGATGTGGAAGAGGAATTAGCGATCGTAAAAAAAGCAGTGCACATCTTCAGCAAACCAAGGAACTGAGATTCCAGTTTATTGAAAAACATCGCTCCGAGTTTCTCTTGGAGAAGATGTGCATGACCCTACATGTGTCACGGAGCGGGTACTACAAGTGGCGACAGAAAAAAACAGTACGCATATGCTTCGTAAGGCTGCGATAATGAAGCGAATTCAGTATCATTTTGCAGACCATCAAAAGCGGTATGGGAGTCCGAAGATCACCCGCCTGCTACATCAAGAAGGTTATACCGTTACCGAACGCACGGTGAGTGTGTACATGCGACATATGAAGCTTCGCTCCATTGTCTCCAAAACGTATCGCGTACAGACCACCGACTCCAATCATGACCATCCGATTGCCCCAAATACGCTGAACCAGCAATTTAAAATACTCAAACCCAATTCAGTATGGGTTACCGATATTACGTACATTCCTTGCCGGGGAGGGCGCTTGTACCTGGCTAGTGTAATGGACCTTTGCACGCGCGAAATCGTGGGGTGGCGCTTGGAGAACCATATGGAAACTAGCTTAATTTCGGGCGCCTTACAAGATGCTTACGAAGCTAAACAACCGGAAAAGGGTCTATTACATCACTCCGATAGAGGTTCTCAATATACTTCTCATGAATACACGAAGCAGTTGAAAGCGTATGGCATGGAGTCCAGCATGAGCCGCAGAGGTAACTGTTATGATAACGCCTGTATCGAGTCGTGGCACAGCATTTTGAAAAAGGAGCTCATTTATTGTAATCCACGATTCAAAACTAAGGAGCAAGCCTACCAGACACTTTTTCAATATATTGAGTTTTATTATAACCGCAAGCGAATGCATGGCGCGCTGGGGTATCTTTCTCCAGTTCGTTTTGCTGAGCAATTGACTAGAATGTCTGTTGCGTGACTGTCCACTTTCTTGACAGAGGTCCACCAGAGACACTATTGCTTCGAAATGGTCTTTTATTTGCTGGTTTTTATGCCAATAGGGGCTATGCGGTCCGATAGCATACCAAATGTCGGATAAATCGGCGAATAGGGTCTGCTGAGTCCGATAGTACCGAGGCGTAAGCAGCATAGCCTCTTCATACGCGCGAGAGTGTTACCTAACCAACTAGGGTTTGTATGATCCCCACACGACTGATTCCTCTACCAATACACGCCTACCCTACGGACCCAGCTGACGTTATTTGCGAATTTTCAGCCTTTTGAGCAAGTTTTCGGACACCAGAGACACTATTGCTTCGAAATGGTCTTTTATTTGCTGGTTTTTATGCCAATAGGGGCTATGCGGTCCGATAGCATACCAAATGTCGGATAAATCGGCGAATAGGGTCTGCTGAGTCCGATAGTACCGAGGCGTAAGCAGCATAGCCTCTTCATAC
The DNA here is from genome assembly GCF_037969975.1 of Paenibacillus sp. FSL R7-0163. Classification (NCBI taxonomy): domain Bacteria; kingdom Bacillati; phylum Bacillota; class Bacilli; order Caryophanales; family Paenibacillaceae; genus Paenibacillus; species Paenibacillus sp. FSL R7-0163. Next base: position 4,287,732 of record NZ_CP150224.1, on the reverse strand, counting down.
GCGCGAGAGTGTTACCTAACCAACTAGGGTTTGTATGATCCCCACACGACTGATTCCTCTACCAATACACGCCTACCCTACGGACCCAGCTGACGTTATTTGCGAATTTTCAGCCTTTTGAGCAAGTTTTCGGACACCAGAGACACTATTGCTTCGAAATGGTCTTTTATTTGCTGGTTTTTATGCCAATAGGGGCTATGCGGTCCGATAGCATACCAAATGTCGGATAAATCGGCGAATAGGGTCTGCTAGTCCGAGTCCGATAAGCCGAGGCGTAAGCAGCATAGCCTCTTCATACGCGCGAGAGTGTTACCTAACCAACTAGGGTTTGTATGATCCCCTCACGACTGATTCCTCTACCAATACACGCCCTACCCACGGACCCAGCTGACGTTATTTGCGAATTTTCAGCCTTTTGAGCAAGTTTTCGGACACCAGAGACACTATTGCTTCGAAATGGCCTTATATTTGCTGGTTTTCATGCGAATAGAGACTATGCGGTCCGATAGCATAACAAATGTCGGAAAAATCGGCGAATAGGGTCTGTTGAGTCCGATTGGCCGAGGCGCCGAGGTGCGTAAGCAGCATAGCCTCTTCATACGCGCGAGAGTGTTACTCAACCAACTAGTGTTTGTAAGATCTCCTCACGACTGTTTCTTCTTCCAATACACGCCTACCCTACGGACCCAGCTGACGCTATATGCGAATTTTCAGCCTTTTGAGCAAGTTTTCGGACACCAGAGACACTACAAATTTTGCTGTTTAGATTAAGTAACTTTCCAACAAAAATCAGCGCCTCAGCAACTATTGGACGGCTTTGAGAACAACCCCATCGTATGTAATAAAACAGTGTCAATGTGCGTATGCTTATCCTCTGAATGGAACTTATTTGGGTGAATATCCAAAGATTGTGAAACCGAGGACCTACTTTGTACGTTTAATGTAATATGACAGTCCTGATTGAAGACAGGAGGAAATAAAAATGCAAACGCTGTATTTAGGCTGCTTGGCGCTAGGCGTCATATTTGCCATAGTCAGCGTCCTGGTGGGCGATGTGATCGGAGATGCCTTGCATGGGGCCTTTGATTTCGTATCTGTAGATTTTCTGAATCCCACCGTGCTGGCAGGAGGAATAACCGTGTTCGGCGGAGCGGGCATTCTTCTAACCCGGTACAGCGCTCTGGAAGCTGGGGCGATCATTGCTTTGTCTTTGTTAGCCGCCGCTTTTTTGGGAGTACTTATGTATCTAGGGGTGGTTAAGCCCATGGAAAAAAGCGAAATGTCCAATGGTTTCTCAATGAGTGATCTGCCTGGTAAGATCGGGGAAATCACAATTCCTGTTCCCGCCACTGGTTATGGTGAGATTATGGTAAAGTTTGGCGCCGGCAATAGCCTGCATACGGCAGCAAGCTTTGATCATGAGCTGCTTCCGGCAGGGATTAAAGTTGTTGTAGTGGAGGTTAGAGAAGGCGTTGCATTGGTGTCAGAATTCGAAAAGAGAAGAGGAGTGGATCTTTAATGTTCGGTATTCCTGAGTATTTGTTAGTCCCTGCTGTTGTCGTTGCTGTTTTGTTTGTGCTAGGTATCGCATTCTGGGCACGTTACAAAACGGTTGGACCCGATGAAGGGATGATCGTAACGGGGTCGTTCTTAGGGAAAAATCATATTTCAGACGATGGTTCTGGTCGTAAAATAAAGATTGTACGCGGGGGCGGTGCCTTTATACTCCCAGTCTTTCAGAAGGCTGAATTTATGTCGCTTCTTTCTCATAAACTCGATGTGACGACCCCGGAAGTATACACCGAACAAGGGGTTCCGGTTATTGCCGACGGCGTAGCGATCATTAAAGTGGGTAGCTCAACGGAAGATGTGGCGACAGCTGCTGAGCAATTTATGGGCAAACCGATTGAAGCACTGAAGAGCGAAGCACAAGAAGTTCTTGAAGGTCATCTGCGGGCCATTCTCGGTTCGATGACCGTTGAGGAAGTATATCGTAACCGTGACCGCTTTGCGCAAGAGGTTCAAGGCGTGGCGGCACGTGATCTTAAGAAAATGGGTCTGCAAATTGTTTCCTTTACCATCAAGGATGTGCGAGACAAACATGGATATCTAGAGGCACTGGGTAAACCGCGGATAGCTGCTGTGAAGCGGGATGCAGAGATCGCTGAAGCAGAAGCAGTGCGGGATGCGAGAATTCAAAAGGCAAACGCAGAAGAGCAAGGGCAAAAAGCTGAGCTGCTGCGGGATACGAATATTGCCGAAGCCTCTAAGGAAAACCAGCTTAAGGTGGCTGCGTTTAAACGGGATCAGGATACAGCGAAAGCGGAAGCCGACCAGGCTTATCATATTCAAGAGGCACGTGCAAAGCAGACCGTTGTTGAAGAACAGATGAAGGTTGAGCTGGTACGTAAGGAACGTGAAATCGATTTGCAAGCCAAAGAAATTCAAGTTCGCGAGAAGCAGTATGATGCTGAAGTGAAGAAAAAAGCAGAAGCGGATCGTTATGCAGTAGAGCAAGCGGCGGAAGCCGATAAGGCGAAGAGAATGCGTGAGGCAGATGCCTTGCAATATAGTATTGAAACGCAAGCAAAAGCGACATCTGAGCAGAAGCGTCTTGAAGGTCAAGCGATGGCGGATGCAGAGCTGGCTAAAGGTACAGCGGATGCTGAGGTTATCCGGTTGCGCGGTCTAGCGGAAGCAGAAGCCAAAGAGAAACTGGCGGAAGCTTTCCAGAAATTCGGCGAAGCAGCGGTGCTCGACATCATCGTCAAAATGCTGCCTGATTTGGCTGGCCAAATTGCGAAGCCGCTGGCATCTATTGATAAACTTACCGTTGTAGATACCGGTAATGGGGAAGGTGCAGCCCGGGTCAGCAATTATGTGACTCAGCTAATGTCCACCGCTCCAGAGATGCTGAAGAGCGTCTCAGGGATTGATGTAGAGGCACTGATCAAGGGGCTGACCACTAAAGCTTCCGGAAGCAAAGGAGCATCAGTTACACCAACCGCAGCAGTTGCCCCTGCAACTTATATTCAGCCATCAGTAACATCCAGTGCAGCCAGCGAGACTTTAACTTCTCTGCCTGAACAAAAGGAAAAATAGTTTAATGCAAATTATATTGATTTAATTTACTTAAGGTATGACTGGCAAAGCTGCTGGTCATACCTTAATCTTTATGTGTTGATCTAAAACAGACAACATGATAAACAGCTCGTGCGTATACAGGTGATTTTTGGTGAAGGCTTATAGCTTATCGAAATACCATGGGAATTATTGTATAAATGGACATCGTCGCTTTCACTGGTGTTTAAAGATTTTTTCAGGTAAAATAAAAGCCTTTAAGGCTGTTCACTCTGATCTACTAGCTTAGTAAGGACACAGAGTGTTCTTCTAATATGCAATTCTTGGTGTTATGATGGTAGCAAAGCTTGTATTTATCGTACGATTTCTTATTGCGAATGCTGCTGGAAGTTAGGTGTTTAGAAATAAAAGAGGTGTCAAAAATGAGTAGCATAACAGTGGCGAAGGTGTTAAATAACAACGTTATCATTGCCCAGCATCCTCAATATTCTGAGGTTGTAGTTATCGGTAAAGGGATAGGGTTTAACCGCAAGCTGCGTGATCAGATTAATCTATCCTCCGTGGAGAAGATGTTTATTCTTCGTAGCCAGGAGGAGCAGGAACAATATAAACAGCTTCTTCCCCAAGTGGATGAGAAGTTGATTGAGGTCGTTCAAGAAATAGTATTACATATTATGCATTGTAACCGTCAGCCGCTTAATGAGCATATTCACATTGCACTTACCGACCATATTTCTTTTGCTATCCGTCGTTTTGAACAAGATATCCCAATTCATAATCCATTTTTGTATGAAACTAAGGAGATTTATCCTGAGGAATATAAGATGGCAGAATATGCGATTGGACGGATCAATGAGGCTATGGGCGTGGAATTGCCGGTGGATGAGATAGGTTTTGTGGCTCTTCATATTGTCAGCGCACTTAGTAATAGGCAAATTTCCGAGGTTAGACAACATTCTCTCTTGATTGGAGAGCTGGTTGGGTTAGTCGAGAATTATCTGGACTATCGAATCCCACGGGATTCACTTGATTACTCAAGACTGGTAACCCATCTGCGATTTGTTCTAGAAAGATTACGCCGTGGAGAGGCGGTACAAGAGACCTCAACCCTGGATGGACTCATGAAACGGGAGTATCCTGAGATGTATTCGTTGGCTTGGAAATTAACAAAAATTATCGAACAGCGTGTGCGAATTCCCGTGTATCAAGCTGAGGTAAGTTATTTGACGATTCACCTGCAGCGTATTGCCCAGAAAAAAGTGGACGAACAAGATATGGACAAGAATGGTGAAGCTCCTTAAAGTGCAAAAGTTGTAACAAATCATGGTTTCAAAAAAAACGCTTGCTACTTAAAAAAAACGATGCTACAATGTTCACTGTCATCAACAAAACAGAATATCGAGCGTGTAACTGATTCGATCAGGCATGAGTGAATTACAGTATTTTGGTTGTTAACCCCCTTCTTGGGGCAATCTAACGATAGCGTTAGATTACAACTTCTATACTGTGTTGCTCATGCCTTTTTTGGCATCTGTTTTAGTGAAATTAATGAAAGGAGTAACCTAAATGTTTAAAAAGTTGTTTGGTGTTTTACAAAGAGTTGGTAAAGCTCTGATGCTTCCAGTAGCTATTCTGCCTGCGGCAGGTTTGCTTCTTGGAATAGGAAACATGCTGGTAAACCCAGACTTCCTGCAATATGTTCCAGCACTGGAGAACCATGTTGTTCAGGCTGTTGCCAACGTATTGATGAATTCAGGACAAATTGTATTTGATAATCTAGCCTTACTCTTCGCGGTGGGGGTTGCGATAGGTTTAGCCGGGGGTGAAGGTGTTGCGGGTCTAGCTGCCATTATCGGTTTCCTCGTAATGAACATTACGATGGGTACAGTTATTGGTGTTAATGATTACGTTCTAAGCCAAGGCGACTTCTCGTATGCCAGCGTATTAGGGATTCCAACACTGCAAACAGGGGTGTTTGGAGGTATACTCGTCGGTATATTGGCTTCGGCCATGTACAAGCGATTCTTCAAAATTGAGCTTCCTTCTTACCTAGGTTTCTTCGCAGGTAAACGTTTCGTACCGATTATGACGGCGGTAACAGCTCTAATCTTGGGCTTGTTACTGACAATAGTATGGCCACCTATTCAACATGGTCTGAACTATGTGTCACAAAGTATGATTGATACGAACAAAACGCTTGCAGCGTTTATCTTCGGAACGATCGAACGTTCGCTCATTCCTTTTGGACTGCATCACATTTTCTACTCTCCATTCTGGTATGAATTTGGTACCTACGTTGATAAAGCTGGAGAATTGGTACGTGGTGACCAACGGATCTTCATGCAGCAGCTTCGCGATGGAGTAGACTTCACAGCAGGGACATTTACTACGGGTAAATATCCATTCATGATGTTTGGTCTTCCAGCAGCGGCTTTGGCTATCTATCATGAAGCTAAACCACAGAATAAAAAGATCGTCGGAAGTTTGATGATTTCCGCGGCATTGACATCGTTCTTGACAGGGATTACTGAGCCGCTCGAATTCTCGTTCCTATTCGTGGCTCCATTGCTGTTCGCTGTACATGCTGTGTTTGCAGGTCTGTCCTTTATGACTATGCATATTCTTGATGTTAAAATCGGGATGACATTCTCGGGTGGTTTTATCGATTTTGTGCTCTTCGGTATTATCCCGAACCGTACAGCTTGGTGGCTGGTTATTCCGGTAGGTCTGGCCCTTGCCTTAATTTATTACTTCGGCTTCCGGTTTGTAATTCGGAAATTCAATCTTATGACACCGGGTCGTGAAGAAGATACGAATGAAGAAGAAGAAGTGAATACGGAGTCTGTCTCCAGAGCCGGTGATGATCTACCGCGGAACATTTTGTCCGCTCTAGGTGGTAAAGAAAACATCACTCATCTAGACGCTTGTATTACCCGCCTTCGTGTTGAAGTTAAAGATAAGGCAGGCGTAGACAAGAACCGTCTTAAGAAACTTGGTGCATCAGGTGTGCTGGAAGTGGGTAATAACGTTCAAGCGATTTTTGGCACACGTTCAGACACGATTAAATCGCAGATTCAAGATGTGATTAACGGAAAGACACCTGCGGCTTCAGCAGCTCCAGTAGTGGTTACTCCAGAGCCAGAAGAAGAACAACAGGCAGGTGAAGCTGGTGAAGCGATTATCAAGGAAGATATCGTATCTCCAGTAAACGGTGAATTGTTGGATATCACAGAGGTGCCAGATCCAGTATTCTCCCAAAAAATGACGGGCGATGGCTTCGCGTTCCTATCCGAAGATGGGAAGATTGCTTCACCGGTTTACGGTAAGGTATTTAACGTGTTCCCGAGCAAACATGCCATCGGTATTATGTCTGACGGAGGCAAGGAAGTGCTCGTTCATATTGGGGTTAATACGGTTAAGCTTAAAGGTCAAGGCTTCACGGTATTAGTTGAAGAAGGCGATCTTGTAGCGGCTGGGCAACCGATTATGGAAGTGGATTTAGAGTATGTAAAAGCACATGCACCTTCTGTAATCTCACCTGTTATTTTCTCGAATTTACCAGAAGGCTCTTCTGTAACATTGAAGAAGCCGGGTAAGGTTTCTATAGGAGACCAAGACATCATTACGATTCAGTAAAAGTGCAAGGGCCGATGCTTCCTTGTTCATACAAGGAAGCGAAGCTTTCACTATAAATTTAAAATACTCTAATAACAGAAAGCGAGTTGGATAATATTATGCAAAAAACATTCAGAATTGTCGATGAAGATGGAATTCACGCACGTCCAGCAACTGCCTTGGTAAATACAGCAACAAAATTCAAAGGTACAGAAGCATTTGCAGAAGCTAAAGGTAAAAAAGTAACTTTGAAATCCATTCTTGGCGTATTGTCATTGGGTCTTGAAGCTGGAGATACTTTGTCTTTGATTACCGAAGGAAGCGAAGAAGCAGAAGCTTTGAACGCTCTTCAAGAAGTAATGATTAAAGAAGGGCTAGGGGAAATCCATGAATAAGATTTCAGGAATCGCGGCTTCAGCAGGGATTGCAGTAGCCCGTGCTTTTATCCTGAAACATCCGGATTATACGATTACGAAGACAGGTATCAGTGATACTGAAGCAGAAGTCGCTAAGTTGAATGATGCACTCGCCAAATCAAGAGTGGAGCTGCAAACGATTAAAGAGCGTACTTTGGCAGAGCTGGGAGAGAAAAAGGCTGAGATTTTCGAATCACATCTGCTTATTCTTGATGACCCAGAGCTGATCAATCCTGTAATTGATAAAATCCGTGAGGAATCGGTTAACGCGGACTATGCGCTAAACGAAGTGGCTACGCAATTCATTGAGATGTTTGAAAATATGAAGAGTGCCTATCTGCAGGAACGTGCAGCTGACATGCGTGATGTTACCAAGCGCTTGCTGAACCACCTGCTGGGCATTCATTATGTAAGTCCTGCAGAAATCAGTGAAGAAGTAATCGTGATTGCTCAAGATCTAACACCATCGGATACAGCACAGCTTAATCGTAAGTTCGTTAAAGGCTTCACAACGAACATTGGTGGACGGACTTCCCACTCTGCGATTATGGCACGTTCTTTGGAAATTCCAGCGGTTGTTGGAACTAAAACGGTTCTGTCCGAAGTGAATTCTGGCGATTTGGTGATTGTCGATGGTCTGAATGGGGACGTTCTGATCAATCCTAGCGAAGCTGAAGTGGCAGAGTACACTCGCAAGCAGGAAGCTTACGACTTGCAAATCGCAGAATGGAAGAAACTTCGCGACGAACCAACAGTATCAGCAGACGGTAAACATGTTGAGCTAGCTGCCAATATTGGTACACCAAATGATGTGAATGGTGTAATTGAGAATGGTGGCGAAGGTGTAGGTCTGTACCGCACTGAGTTCCTTTACATGGGTCGCGATAAGCTGCCTTCTGAGGAAATCCAATATAACGCCTACCGTACTGTACTTGAGAACATGAAGGGTAAGCCGGTAGTCGTACGTACCCTGGATATCGGTGGCGATAAAGAGCTGCCTTATCTGGACCTTCCGAAGGAAATGAATCCTTTCCTTGGTTTCCGTGCGATCCGTCTGTGCTTGGATCGTCAGGATATTTTCCGTACTCAACTACGTGCATTACTAAGAGCAAGTGTTCACGGGGATCTTCGCATTATGTTCCCTATGATAGCTACGCTTGGTGAATTCCGTGCTGCGCGTGATCTTTTGCTCGAAGAGAAAGCTAAGCTTCGGGAAGAAGGTAAGGAAGTATCAGACAACATTCAGCTCGGCATAATGGTTGAGATTCCATCAACTGCTGTACTGGCTGACCAGTTTGCTAAGGAAGTTGATTTCTTCAGTATCGGTACGAATGATCTTATTCAATATACAATGGCTGCTGACCGTATGAATGAACAGGTATCTTACCTGTATCAGCCTTACAATCCAGCCATCCTGCGTTTGGTCAAAAATGTAATTGATGCAGCCCATGCAGAAGGTAAATGGACAGGGATGTGTGGTGAAATGGCTGGTGACGCAACAGCTATTCCGCTGCTACTGGGTCTTGGTCTTGACGAATTCAGCATGAGTGCAACTTCCATTCTGCCAGCGCGCAGTCAAATTTCTAAATTGTCGGCTGCCGACATGAAGGATTTGGCTGCAAAAGCTTTGCAGCTTGGCACGGCTGAAGAAGTAGCTGCACTTGTTCAAAGTATCGCTAAGTAACTTTTTACGCATGCATTAATCCGTTTTAGCGTTCTACTGTTTTCCAACTACTATTGCCGACTTCCGATGGCTGGAGGTCGGCTTTTTTATGTTTTTTAATCTATAATTTACTTTAATTCGACCTCATTTACTGTTCACTGTTTATTTTCTTTATTGCGCAGATGTCTATACCGATAGTATTAGTAATGAGCATAAAGTCGATAAGGAACCCAAACCTATAAATATGTCGTACATATAATAGTAAGGATCCATAGAAAGTTTATACTCCATTTGCCGACTTGCAGCGCTGTGCAAGTATTAATATGCAATGAATTGGTAATATATGGACTTATAAGCAACCCTACAGGTTAGGTGGGGAGCCATAGGATGGTGTTAATTCATGAGTAAAAATTATATAAATGCAGAATTGATGATGGAAGTCTATGAGGGTAAGGACTTAGGCTTGACGTATTCAACGGAGTACAGTGTCTTTAAAGTCTGGGCACCTACGGCTCTTGCTGTGTCCCTTGTCCTGTACGAAACAGGTGGTTATCAACTGAATAGTGAGTCACATAAGAGCGCTGTGGACAGTGGTCGAATTGTATATATGCAGCGTAGTAATGGCGGAGTCTGGCAGACCAAGTTATCAGGTGATCTAAAAGGGAAATATTATATGTACCGTGCTGTTTTTGCAGATGGTAATGTGACAGAAGCAGTAGATCCTTATGCAACAGCCGTATCAGCTAATGGTTTAAGATCGGCAATCGTTAATTTGCAGGATACGAATCCAGAACATTGGGATCAGGATGTAGCGCCTCCGTTACAGCATCCTGCCGACGCAGTGATTTATGAACTGCATGTTCGTGATTTCTCCTCACATGAGAGCTCTGGTATGTATTATAAGGGTAAATTCAAAGCATTTACCGAATTTGGATTAAAGGATCCGGCAGGAAATACAGTGGGGATTGATCATCTGGCTGAATTAGGGATTACCCATGTTCATCTGATGCCGGTATTTGATTTTCAGACCGTGGATGAGCTGAAGGTGGTTAATCGGGGTTCCTCCATAGCTAATGTGGAATACAATTGGGGGTATGATCCCCAGCATTATAATGTACCTGAAGGATCTTACAGCACCGATCCTGCCAATCCTGGCTTGCGGATCCGTGAATTTAAAGAGATGGTGCAGGCCTTGCACAGCCGCGGGATCGCGGTAATTATGGATGTCGTTTACAACCACACTTATGCTGTGGAGAATGGACCTTTTGAGCCGCTTGTCCCAGATTATTTCTATCGCCGCGATTTTATGGGACGTTTGTCGAATGGCTCCGGGGTTGGCAATGAGCTGGCTACAGAACGTCCGATGGTCCGAAAATTTATTAAAGACTCCCTATCTTATTGGGCTGCGGAATATCATATCGATGGTTTCCGGTTTGATCTGATGGGTCTGATGGACAGTGTTACCATGCGGGAGATTACGGAAGAGCTCCGTCTAGAAGTGAATCCGAATCTGTTGCTTTACGGTGAACCTTGGACGGGTGGAGATTCTCCGCTGGCCACTAAAACGCTAAAAGGTGTACAACGGGGCAAGGGTTATGCTGTCTTCAACGATAACTTTCGTTCAGCGATCAAAGGGGATAGTGATGGCTTCGGAAGAGGGTTCGTGACAGGCGAATACGGCAAAGAAGGTGCTATTGCAGCCGGAATTAAAGGAGCAATTCATGAGTTTACGGACTCGCCTGTGGAATCTGTGAACTATGTAACTGCCCATGATAATTTGAATTTATGGGATAAGTTGCTTATCGTTCAAGGGGGGAGCCAGAAAGCTGATTTTCCGGTAATCGCCAACATGGATAACGAGGATCTGGAAGATGCAGTGGCCCTTGCCAATCCATACGTGAATGTAGATCCGGAGAACATTCTCGGTAATGAAACTGTACGTCGTTCCTTGCTTGCTAACGGAATTATTCTGACATCGCAAGGGATACCTTTCCTGCATGCTGGAGATGAGCTCCTGCGCAGTAAATTTGGGGATCATAACAGCTACCGCAGCGGTGACGCGATCAACTCGATCCGCTGGAATATGAAAAGCGTATTTAAGCCCGTATTTCAATATTATAAAGGCCTGATCGAGCTGCGGCGCACACATCCGGCATTTCGTCTGCATGGCCGCCAGGAAATTGAACGTTCGTTGGAATTTCTGCGATGTGATGGCGGAATAGTATCGTATCTTCTTAGAGGCCATGCAGGAGGCGATCTTTGGAACAATATAACCGTTATCTTCAATGCTAATAATGATCGAATGACGGTGGCTCTTCCTGAGATTTCTAACGGGTGGAGTATAGTAGTAGACCATACCCGTGCCGGGATAGAAGCCATCCGCAGAATCGAAGGCAATGAGGTAGAAGTGGAAGGGTTGTCGATGATGGTCCTTTATGATGAATGTGGTGAGCCAGCCCCACGCTCTAAAATCATCGAAATACACTATGAACGCCCTGATCAGAATTACCAAGGCTGGAATCTTTGGGTTTGGGATACAGGAATCCAGGATGGACAATGCGATTTCCGATATATGGAGAACGGGCGTGCAGTAGCCCGCATCGAAGTGCTGCCAGATACCCAATCCATCGGATATATTTTGCGGCTTAATGATTGGGAAGAAAAAGATGGAGACGGAGACCGCTTCATTGATTGTTCTACGAATGGAGAGTTAACCAAGGTCTTAGTCCGGGATCGTGATCAGGAGATTGATGGGATTTCAGAGGATCATCTTCGGTTAAGCAGTTAGTGGCAATACAAAAAAAGCTGTTTCAGGGTTGATTGTATCCTGAGACAGCTTTTTATTTGGTTTTATGGTTTTACAATGGTCTGGTCAGCAAACTCTTCGTCCACAAGCTCATAGTAAAGATTGGCTTTATTGCCACCATGGTCTTTGGAGCGGTACATCGCCAAATCGGCGGCACGCAGCAGTTCATTGATACTGCTTCCATGTTCAGGAAATAAAGCTACTCCGATACTCGCGGAGGTGTGGAAGCTGGACCCGTTATCAACAGACCAAGACTTATTGAACAGTTTAAGTAACCGCTGCAGCGTTTCATCAAGCATCTCTGGAGAAGTGAATCGATGCAGTACAACTGCGAATTCATCTCCGCCGATCCGGAAGGCCTGACCTATTCCTTTGACTGTATGCTGAAGTTCACGGGAGAGCAGCTGAAGAAATTCGTCTCCAGCCAGATGGCCTAAGGTATCATTTAGCTGCTTGAATCTGTCACAATCCAGCAGGGCCAGTGCAATTTTTTGCTTCCGTTCTCCGGGTTGTGTGATAAGGTTCTCCATATACATTTTGAAATGAGCCCTGTTGGGAATCGCTGTTAAATGATCATAGAAGGCTAGCTTATGTAGTCGTTCTTCGTATTGTTTTCGCTGGGTAATTTCTCGAGATAACAGCATGAATTGTGCTGGGAATTTACGGCTGCCGAGAACAGGTGACACCTTAGTTTCAAGCCATACCCATTGGCCTTCTGCTCCGCGCATGCGCAGTTCTGAAATGCGCGGGGTTCCCTGAACCACGCTCTTTAATTTAGCCCAGGCAATCTCCGGTTCACGTATGTAGTTGGATAACGGATCTCCTTTTTTAGGCACATAGCCTAGAATACTGGAGTGTGAGGGGGAAGCGTATAGAATCAACCCGTTAGGATCCGTCAAAATAATGAAATCAGACATGGTTTCACCGATTAGCTGATAAAGTGTTTGTTCTTCCAGCATTTCATTCTGGAGCCAGATGATTTTGCGTCCAAGGTAAATAATGACCAGGAGAAACACAAGTAAGAGGAGCGAATACAGGGAGAACAAAGCGCTTTTTTTATCCTTAAAACCGTCCGTTACTTGCAAGGCGTAGTTGCCAATCAAGTCCTCTGCTTGATCGAGATGTGCTCTAGCTTCATTGAATTGCGAGTTTAGGGTGAGCGCAGAATATGAATCCGGATTCCAGCTACTCTTCGTCCGTTCCGTTATTAGCGTATGCCCTGAATTTTTCCACATGACAATAGTAGTTTCAAAGGAGCGCAGCTCGTTTTTTAATTCGGAAAGGATAATTCCACTTTGTTTCATATCACTGTAAGGTTTTTTTATAGCGTTGATATTTGCTCTTGCTAGACTTATTCGTTCCTGCGCTTGAAGATTATTATCTATAAACTCCGTAGTGAACTGTTCACCTTCCGCGGCTGTTAGGTTTGGACCCATTGCGATTTGCAAGGCTACAGCAGCTTGATGCAGATCACGATCGGCGCTCAGTATGAGCTTAGAGTTCTGATATATATCATCATAAAGAGAATCTGACAATCTATTAATAGTGTGATTTAAATAGAGTAGCGAGGACACGCTGATCCCGACCAGAAGGACGGAGATTGCAGCGAAGACATAGAATAGTTTGCGTGTTACCTTGAATTCGAAGAACCCTGCCACAGTCATCTTCTCCCTGTATAAGATGATTAAGTAAATCTATTGCTGCTTAAGTAGAACCTGCAGAAGTCAATCTATGGTCAGGCGTAATTTAACTCAGTCACTGATGTTTGAAGGTGCTTTTGGGAATAAAAGAGGTGTTGTATACATAGTGGGAAAACATAGGAAAGTGTACGTGTGAGTAAATGGTAGTTTCTAGTATATCAAGTATATAGGACGTGCTGCTTATAGAGCAATCTTTACTCATAATAATCCAAAAGACAAAATTTAAAGTTTAATGTATGGGCCTATTGAATTATCTATATTCAAACCGATGGATCCTATTACCCCACTCGATCATAAATGATACGGCTTACAGCTGCTGAAAAAAACTGCCCTTAGTCATAATGACTACAGGAAAGCTAATCATTCATTATTCGTTACGCAGTGCGTGAATGGGGTGAAGTCGTGCGGCTTTGTTAGCAGGCATCATTCCAAAAATCACGCCTGCCCGCTCCGATGCCAATCCAGCTTGTCAAAACGACAGATTTTGCATATAATAAAGAGACATATCTCTTGTAGTAAAGAGATACCTGACAATTAGCATGAATTGTGAAATGCAGTGATGGAGAAGAGTACACAGTGCCTGACTTACAGGGAGGAGACGCCGCGGATTGAGAGCGTTTCTAAGAAGCAGAGCTGTCGAAGTTCACTCCGGAGCAGTTCCCTGAATTCCTTAAGCTGTCTAATAGGGAAGGGTAGGGGATACCGGTCACAGACCGTTATTTCTGTATAAAGTGAGATAGGTATCTGTCCAGCCAAAAGAGGGAATGAAGCTCTTAAGGGGAACAGATCAGCTTGTCTAACAAGGGTGGTACCACGGTCTTTTCGTCCCTTACCGGGAGGAAAGGCCTTTTTTTGTTGAACTAGACAATGATTGAAGGGGGCTGTACACGGCCATGAAAGAGAAGTTGGAAGCATTGAAGGTTGAAGCGCTGGCTAAGCTGCAGGAGGTTATGGATCCGCAGGTACTAAATGATTTAAGAGTGAAGTATCTCGGTAAAAAAGGTGAGCTTACAGAGGTTCTGCGCGGTATGGGAGGACTTAGTGCTGAGGAGCGTCCGGTAATCGGGCAAGTGGCGAATCAGGTTCGCAGTGCTATTGAGGAGATTATCGGCGCGAAGCAGGAGGCTTTTCAAGAGCAGGAAACCCAGCAACGTCTGCAGGCTGAAAAAGTAGACGTAACCTTACCGGGTCGCCGTTTACAGCAAGGGGGCATTCACCCGCTTAGCAGAGTCGTACAGGAGATTGAGGATATTTTTACCGGCATGGGCTACCGTGTAGCTGAAGGTCCGGAAGTGGAGACCGATTATTATAACTTTGAAGCTCTAAATCTGCCTAAGAATCACCCGGCACGTGATATGCAGGATTCTTTCTATTTAACAGATGACCTGCTAATGCGCACTCAAACCTCGCCAGTACAGATTCGTACTATGCAGGCTATGAACGGTGAAGCTCCTGTTAAAATCATCTGTCCGGGTAAAGTATTCCGCCGTGATGATGATGATGCAACGCATTCCTTCCAGTTCCACCAAATCGAAGGTTTGGTCATTGGAAGTAACATTCGAATGAGTGATCTGAAGGGCACCCTGCAACAATTTGTGCAGGAGATGTTTGGACCGAATACAGGCATTCGTCTTCGTCCGAGCTTTTTCCCATTCACGGAGCCAAGTGTTGAAGTAGACGTAAGCTGCTTCAAATGTGGTGGCGATGGCTGCAGACTATGCAAGCAAAGTGGATGGTTAGAAATCCTTGGCGCAGGTATGGTACACCCGAATGTACTGAAAATGGGTGGCTATGATCCTGCTGAATACAGCGGCTTCGCCTTCGGAATGGGTGTAGAGCGGATTGCAATGCTTAAATACGGCATCGATGACATCCGTCATTTCTATAGTAATGATATGAGTTTTGTGAAGCAGTTCAAGGGCGTTTAGTTATTGTGGTGCGCTAGCTGATAGTGGCTGGAGAATGGGTTTTGGAGCATTTGATTTCCTTGTAGGGCCGTCCTTAATAGTGTGTAGCTGAAATTGAGTGCACTTCATCCGTTCTTCCACAGGAAGCAGCACGAACGACAGTGAAATAAATACATCTGAAACATAAAGGAAGTGAGCGGATATGAAAGTATCAACCGGATGGTTGGCTGATTATACATCGATTGAAGGAGTAACCGCCGAACAGCTAGCGGAGAAGATTACCGCTGCCGGCATTGAGATTGACGGCGTAGAGCGCCGCAATAAAGGCATTTCCGGCATCGTAACCGGCTATGTGAAATCAAAGGAAAAACATCCTGATGCCGACAAGCTGAACGTATGTATCGTGGATGCGGGCCAAGATGAGGATCTACAAATCGTCTGCGGCGCAAAAAATGTAGCTGCAGGTCAAACTGTACCTGTAGCACTGGTCGGTGCTAAGCTGCCAGGACTGGATATCAAAAAAGCCAAGCTGCGCGGCGTCCTATCGCAAGGGATGATCTGCTCGGCCAAAGAATTGGGACTGAATGATAAATTGCTTCCAAAAGAGCAACAAGAAGGTATTCTTGTGCTGCCTGAAGGGACAGAGATTGGTCAGGATATTTCCAAGGTCCTCGGCTTAGATGACGAGATTCTGGAATTCGATCTGACTCCGAACCGTTCGGATTGCCTCAGTATGATTGGTGCTGCTTATGAAGTAAGTGCGATTCTTGGGCGAGAAGTTAAATTGCCTGATCCAAAAAGCGAAATTATTGAGATCAGTGGTCCTGCTGCGGATTCCATTTCCGTCAAGATTGAAGATGAAGAATACTGCAGCCATTATGCAGTTCGTTATATTGCAGGTGTTAAACCTGCACCATCACCGCTGTGGATTCAGAATCGTCTGATGGCTGCTGGGGTTCGTCCAATTAATAATATCGTGGACATTACCAATTACGTGATGCTGGAATATGGACAGCCGCTGCATGCTTTTGATGCAGATAAAGTGCAAGGTGGAGAACTCGGCGTTCGTCTTGCCCATGAAGGTGAAGTTTTGGTTACACTTGACGGTCAAGAGCGTAAGCTAGAGCCGCAAATGCTCGTTATCGCTGATGGAGTTAAAGCTGTAGGTCTGGCCGGAGTAATGGGTGGACGGGATACAGAGGTTACTGCTGAGACGGTAAACCTTGTTCTGGAATCTGCTAAGTTTGATGGTGGTACGATTCGTAAAACCTCGCGTCAATTGGGACTTCGCTCTGAGGCCTCCCTTCGTTTCGAGAAGGAAGTGGATCCAAGTGCAGTTATTCCTGCATTGAACCGTGCAGCAGTGCTGATTGCACGTTATGCTGGCGGATCGGTCCATGAAGGCATCGTGCAAGCAGGAACTGACGCTGTTCAAGAGAAGGTTCTCACCTTGTCCTTAGAGAAACTGAATCGTTATCTGGGAACGGATTTGTCCTTGCTGGAAGTGAAGACATTGTTTGGCCGTCTACACTTCAAATGCGGAGATACCGCACAAGGGCTGATTGAAGTTCAAGTCCCAACCAGACGTGGCGATATCAGCTATGATGTTGATCTTATTGAAGAAATTGCCCGCCTGTACGGATATGACAATATTCCAACGACTCTAATTGAAGGAATTACAACGCCAGGAGCACTAACTCACAAGCAAGCGCTCCGTCGTGAACTGCGCCGCTTATTGTCACATGGCGGTTACCAAGAGGTGATGGGTTACTCCTTCATCCAGCCGCAACAAAGCACAATGTTCCCTGCGTTATCAGAAGGAGCAGTAGCGGTGAAGCTGGCTATGCCGATGAGTGAAGAACGCAGCGTACTGCGTACCAGCCTTCTTCCGCAACTATTGGATATTGCCAGCTACAATACCAATCGTCGTCAAAGCGACTTGGCATTGTTTGAAATCGGCAACGTCTTCTTCACGGATGAAGAACAGCTGACTCGCCAACCACGCGAACTGCCAGTGCTGGGGCTGTTGCTTAGCGGAAGCTTAACAGTGAAGCAATGGAATGTTTCGGCACAGCCTGTGGACTTCTTTGATTTGAAGGGTGCGCTGGAAACGGTATTTGCTCATTTAGGGCTGACTGATAAAATCGTCTATGTGGGAGACAGTCCAGAAGGATTTCATCCTGGGCGTTCCGCATCGGTATATTTACTCGGGAACGAGGGCCGTGTGAAGATCGGAACGATGGGGCAGATTCATCCGGATCTGCAAAGACAGCTGGATCTGGTGGATACTTATGCGGCAGAAATTTTATTGCAGCCGTTATATGAAAGTGCGCAAAGCCGTTTGCAATATAATGAGCTTCCGCGTTTCCCGGGAATGGAACGGGATATTGCTGTGGTCGTGGATTCCGCTGTACCAGCGGGCGATCTGCTGGCTTCCATCCGTGATAACGGAGGTACTTTGCTCCAGTCCGTACAGGTATTTGACGTGTACACTGGCGGTAAGCTGGAGAGTGGAAAGAAGAGCATCGCGATCTCACTGCTGTATCGTCATAGTGAACATACATTGACTGATGAAGAAGTAGGAGAGGTGCATGAGAAGGTATTAGCATCTCTTCAACAAACTTTTGGTGCAGAATTAAGAAAGTAGCAGGAATTGTGTAAAGCCGCAGCGAATCCATTTAGAAACTGAGATTCGCTGCGGTTTTTTCTAGGTAGAGTGCAAAGCGGAGAATATCAGCCATAATCTATTGAATATTAGGGATTTTGCCAAATGCTTACCAAAAAAGCTACAATAGAAGAAGTGAAACTAGCTTAGAATCCGCACACATACAAAGGAGGGCACAACTGTGGCTATGGACCGGACACGTGTCGCCGTGGAGATATACGGAACTTCCTATAAACTCGTCGGAAGCAGTACTGAATATATGAAACAAGTGGCCCGTTATGTTGATGAACATATGCGCACGATTTCTAAATCACACACCAGACTGGACACACCGCGTATAGCGGTGCTTGCAGCTGTACATATGGCGGAGCAGGCTATTCAGGTTCAGGACTTCAAAAATGAACTAAACATGATGACAGGTGAACGCAGTGAACTGCGATTGGAAGTATCTCGCCTGCTGGAGGTACAGCGGGAGCGGCAAGAAGAAATTGAGCGACTTGAAGCTGCGGCCAAAGAAGAGGCTGGGCGACTGATTGCTGCTGCTGAGGAAGAACGTAAGCGGCATTTGGAGATTCAGGAGAATGAACGCAAGGTACATGCGGAGCAGCTTCAGGAGGCAGTACAAGCTGTGGAAGTTGCACGCAAGAAGCTGGAAGAAGAATTGCTTGAGCGCGAGATAGAGCTGCAAGAACTGCGGACAAGCTACGAAGAAGAGCGGGCAGCTAGTCGTGAACAACAGCGGCAGGAACTGGCGAAGGCGGAAGCCATCCGCTTGCAGCAGCTGGAGGAGCAGAAGGCTGCTCATCTGCAAGAGCTGGAGAACATCCGAGAGACGCTGACCAAGGAGAAGACAGACACGCTGTCTGCTCTGCAGCTTGAGCTGACCGAGACCAAGTCAACACTGGAGGAAGAGCTTGAGGTTACCAAGTCTACATTAGGTAAAGAACTCGAAGATACCAGATTGACGCTGGGTAAGGAGCTTGAGGATACCAAGTTGACCTTAGGTAAAGAGCTTGAGAGTACCAAAGCGAAGTTGGGCAAAGAGCTGGCGGAAGAACGTGAAGCACTGCAGCGGGAGCAAACCAAGAATAAGGAACTGCGGCAGTCACAAGGCACTCAAGAGCATAGACATAAGCAAAGCATTCAAGAGCTGGAGAAACAGCTGGCGGAGCTTCGTGGTGGGACCGGGCAACTTCAGTCCAGATTACGGGCGGCTGAAGCCAGTCTTAAGAGTGAGCGAGATGCAAGACAGACGCTGCTTGGACAATATGAAGCGATTGTTAAACGTGAAGAACAGCTCAGTGAAGAGCTGCGCACAGCTACTGAGCTGGGCACACTGTTGAATGAGGAGCTGGAAGAGTTACGCCAGCGTTATCAACAGTCACAGAATGAAGCGACAGAGCTAAGAGCGTCTCTACAGGAGACGAGTGAGAATCTGCACCGTGTTCAGGAAGAACTTGCGGGATCAGCAGCAGAGGCGGCTAACTGGCAGGAGCTTTCGGATAAACGTATGGAAGATATTGGTGAACTGGAAATGAATCTGCTGGAGTCTGAGGAGAAATCCGTGTTGCTTCAGAAAGAGATCGACACGCTACGTGGGCAAGCCGATGGATTAGTACAGCAGCTGGATCAGGAGGTTCAGCTTCGTACAGATGCAGAACGCGAAACAGCGGCACTTCGGGAGCAAGGTGTGCAGGTTCAGAAGGAGCTGTCTGCGCTTCGTGTGCGTTATGAGGAATTGATTGCTCAATACGATGATGTACTGCAAGAAGGAGAACGCCTGCAGGAAAGATATCAACTGCTGCAGGAAGAAGGCGAAGAGGCAACACGACGCTTAGAAGAGCTGTCTGAAGCTAGTCGTGAAGCCGCTGCTACTGTTGCTGAGCAACAGGAAGTGCTGAAGGAAGCAGAGGCGTACGGAGCTTCTTGGAAGCACAAGTACGAGGAGCTATCCGATCGGCAGCTGCAGTGGACGGATCTCGAAGCGAAGCTGCGCGAGGAGATCGACATTTGGCAGCAGGAAGCCGGCGAGGCTGAGATGAAGCAGGAAGCTATTGATCGTGAACGTAGCGAGGTGCTTCAGCAGTTAGGTGAAGTTGGTGAAAGCTATGAAATGGTTCAAGGACAGCTTCGTTTGTTGCAGGTCCAGTTTGAAATGCGTCAGGAAGAGCTTGACAAGCTTACGGACGAGCATCGTAACCTTAAAGAGGAATATGGCAAGCTGCAAAATGAATATAATGAATGGATTCAACTGATCGAGCAGGACAGTTGAATGCCGGATGCAAGTAAGAGGGCTGACCTGATGAGTAGAGAGATCTATCTCGGGTCAGCACTCTTTATTAATGAGCTCAGATTAAAAAAACAGCCGATATCAGGGAGAATCCCTAATAATCGGCTGTTTATGTGTAATCTATTCCACGATGATAGTAGCTCTCATTCCGCTATGTCCGGAGCCACACATAATGGAACAGGTCATTTCGAAAGTTCCAGCTTCCTCTGGTACGATCACCTTTGAGGATTTTTTTTCATTAAGCTGCAGCTCGAACTCAGGAATAAGGATACCGTGATTGCCGTCATCATTTTTAAAAATGATTTTGACGGGTACACCCTTTTTTAGATGATATTCTTCCTGATCAAAGCTGTAATTCGTAGCTGTAATTATGAGTTCTGTTTCTGCCTCGATCTCCGGCTCCGATGTGTTAGCATTGCCAGCAGCACTATCATTGCTGTTCCCACAGGCTGTAAGTGCTATAACGAACACCATTGAAAGTAGAATTGCAAATTTTTTAATGATCTAAATCCCCTCCCAAGAAGTCCAAGCATAGTGAAAATGTGACAATTATGTAGACATCATAACTTAAAATTTAAGAAAGCGCTTTGATTAAATGTGAAAAATCTGTGAACAGGCAGACTGTTCAAACTTTGTCGTAAATTGCAAAAAAATGATGAAAATATAACTAAAATTTATTATAATGAAAGCTATTACATTAACGTCTAAAAGTAGGGGATACATATTACAAGTATTAACGATGCGCTAAGTACGGAGGTTTGGCACCGTAGAATCTTAAAAGGCTATTGGATGGTAGTCATTCTTTTATTAATCTCACAGTTGCTGTTTTTGTCGAATATTGACCGACTCCAAATAAAAACAACAATGGACACGAACCTGTGGCATTTATTTATAGCCTGTAATTTACTAATTGTGGTCCTTATGATTACTGCGGAGCTGTGGCTGCGTTATAGTAAACAGTCCCCTAAATATGGGGTGGTTAGCTGTGGTTTTTTAGTGTCCTACCTTATGTATTTTGTATTAGAGCCTTTTGTTGACGGTGCTCAGATGACACTTATGATGCCGATTATGGTTGCTCTTATTTATTTTGATCGTAAGCTCCTGTACATAATGGGGTTATTTAGTATTGTGTTTTATGCTGGGGTATATTTTGGGTTGGAACGGCCATTCCTACATAAACCGCTGCTTGAATTCTTGATGGTAGAGTGTGTATTTTTGGTATTTGTGCTGATGGCTATTGCAGTAATTATTCGTGCTCGTGAAGCGCGTATAAATTTAGAGAGATTAACGAAGGCGGGCCAAGATCTAATGGTGGAGAGGGCTATTTCGGATAAGCTGCTGAAGATTGACGCACTTACTGGACTCTATAATCATAAAACCTTTCATGAATATTTGGATTCATTATTGGAGCAATGTGAAAGCAACAACCTTCAACTGCAGCTGGCTCTTTTCGATATTGATAACTTCAAGCAAGTGAATGATACCTACGGACACAGGGTTGGAGACCTTGTGCTTAAGGTGATAGCGGACAAGGTAGGCGGTATGATTGAATTAAATGATTTTGCGGCTAGGTATGGCGGGGAAGAGTTCGCTGTGATTTTTACAGATAAAAGTTTCTCGGAGTCCTATGAAGCAGTAGAAAAATTACGGAAAAATATTGCTCAAATTGAACATTTGCAGGCTGGGAACAAGCCGATCACCGTTAGCATTGGAATTTGTGATTATCAGCTTGGGGATGGGAAAGAGCTTCTCTTCCGTAAAACAGACAAGGCGCTTTATACCGCTAAAAAGCAAGGCAAGAACAGAGTGGTCAACTGTGCTGAAAGTCATAAAGAGGAGATTGTGTCTTTTGCATAAAAACAACACAGAACCCCTTATTGCCGGAGAAGAACCGGGAATAAGGGGTTCTGTGTTGTGAAGAGCTTTTGTTACTTAGCGGCCTCAAATGGAGTGGATACCGGCAGGAACAAGTCGATAATCCCAATGACCAGAGCTGCTAAAATGGCACCCAGAATGGATACGCTGACTCCGCTGACTACGAATTGAGCGACCCAGATAACTACCGCACTGACAATAAAGCCGACGATACCGCGACCGAAAGGCGTTGCTTTTTTGCCGAAGATTCCTTCGACTACCCAGCCGAGTAGCGCAATCACCAGTGCAAGGATTAGAGCGCTCCAGAACCCACCAACCGTGAACTGTGGAACAATCCAGCCAACAACCATCAGAACAAGCGCTGCGACCACAAAACGACCAACATGACTTAAGAAATTCACTGTACTAACCTCCTTTGGCCCATGCTAAGGATATGTGCAGTTCTTATTGTGACCTTATTACGTGATTCTATGCTTAAAAATAAGACCCAAATAGCGAAATTGACCTGAATTCTGTATAATGGAAACATCTATGAAGGGAGCTGTGACTGTAATTGGACGACAAAATTTTGCATACGCTTGAATATCGCAAGATTTTAAATAAATTAATGCAATATACGCAAACCCCCATGGGGAGATTGGCTGCTGAGCAGCTAAGACCCTCCGGCGATTTCGAAGGCGTGAAGAAGCTGCTTCAAGCCACGGATGAAGCGGCTAATGTGGACCGCCTGAAGGGTATTCCTTCGTTCGGCGGGGTAAGCGATATTCGAGCTGCACTAAAACGTGCGTCTATAGGCGGAATGCTGGGAACAACTGAGCTGCTGGCCGTTGGAAATACCATTGGCGGCGCACGCAGAGTCAAACGTTTCCTGGCAGCTATGCATGAGGAAGAAAAGATTGAGCTCCTGTTCTCACTGAGCGACGTTTTATCGGAGCAAAAACATGTGGAAGATGCCATCCGCTTATGTATAGACGAGAATGCTGATGTACTTGATACAGCTAGTTCTGAGCTGGCTAACATTCGCCGTGAATTGCGCGGAGGAGAGACCAGAATTCGTGAGAAGCTGGATTCGATGATTCGTTCGTCTTCTGTAGCAAAAATGCTGCAGGATCAGCTGGTAACCATTCGTGGTGATCGGTTTGTTATTCCTGTAAAAGCGGAGTACCGTGCCCATTTCGGCGGTATCGTACATGATCAGTCTGGATCAGGAGCGACTTTATTTATCGAGCCAGAGTCTATTGTGGCGATGAATAATAAACTTCGTGAAACACGGCTGCGTGAGGAACGGGAAATCGAGATCATTTTACACAGGCTGACGGCACTTGTAGCCGACATTGCGGAAGAAATGACCTACGATATTGATATTCTGGGAGAACTGGACTTCATCTTCTCCAAGGCGCGTCTTGCTCGTGATATGAAGGCTACTCAGCCGCGCATGAATGACCGCGGTTATCTTAAGCTGCGCAAAGGGCGGCATCCGCTTATTCCAGCGGAGCATGTGGTTCCTTTGGACGTGGAGCTGGGCAATCAATACAGCTCAATTATCGTAACCGGACCGAATACCGGTGGTAAGACCGTTACCCTCAAAACCATCGGCTTGTTAAGCTTAATGTCGATGTCCGGCTTGTTTATTCCAGCAGAGGAAGGCAGCCAGATGTGTGTATTTGATGCCATTTATGCTGATATTGGCGATGAACAGAGCATTGAGCAAAGTCTGAGTACTTTCTCTAGTCATATGACTAATATTATCTCCATTCTGCGTAGAATGACTCCTAAGAGCCTCATTCTGCTTGATGAAGTGGGTGCTGGAACCGACCCGGCAGAAGGCTCTGCGCTGGCAATTGCCATTCTGGAGCATATTCACCGGATCGAATGCCGGATGGTCGCAACAACACATTATAGCGAATTGAAAGCTTACGCTTATGAGCGTAAGGGAGTCATCAATGCCAGTATGGAATTTGATGTCCAGACCCTTAGCCCAACCTATCGCTTGTTGATCGGCGTACCGGGACGAAGCAACGCCTTTGCGATTGCTGAGCGTCTAGGCCTGCCTCATGCGATTCTGGAGCATGCCCGCGGCGAAGTGAAGGAAGAAGATCTGCGCGTGGAGCATATGATTGCTTCTCTCGAAGAGAATCGGCTGGGAGCAGAACAGGAGCATGAACGTGCCGAGGGCATCCGCCGTGAAGTGGAGGAGCTGCGCAGCAGACAACAGCAAGAGCTTGAGAAGCTGGAAAGCCAGCGCGAGAAACGCCTCGAGAAGGCAGAGAAGGACGCCAGCGCGATCCTGGACAAAGCGCGTAAGGAAGCTGAGGAAATTATCAGTGATTTGCGCCGCTTGGCTATGGAAGAAGGAGCTTCAGTTAAAGAGCATAAGCTGATTGAAGCGCGGCGACGTCTGGATGAAGCTGAGCCATCACCGCGCAAGAAGGCTGCTACCCGCAAGACTGCCAAGGCCCCACGGACAATTGGTCCTGGAGATGAAGTGAAAGTCGACAGCTTGAACCAAAAGGGCTTTGTGGTGGAGCTAAGCGGTACTAAAGAGGCGCTGGTGCAGTTTGGCATTATGAAGATGAAAGTAAGGCTGGATGATTTGGAATTGCTCTCCTCGAAGGCAACAGCTGCGCCAACGGCCCTTCGCCATGCGACAACCGTCAAACGTTCCCGTGATGAGAACATTCGCAGTGAACTGGATTTGCGCGGCACTAACCTGGAGGAAGCTATCATGGAGACAGATCGTTTTATCGATGAAGCCTTTTTAGGTAATCTGGGCCAAATCGCCATCATTCATGGTAAAGGAACGGGTGTGCTGCGCACAGGAATTCAGGAATATTTGCGTAAGCACAAGCATGTGAAGAGTTATCGGCTCGGGAATTATAACGAAGGCGGCGCGGGCGTAACTGTGGCTGAGCTGCAATAGCGGGATTTCCCGGCAGAAAGAAGGGGAAAGCGTGCAAGAAGATATTGATCTTTTGCTGGGTCATCCGCTAGGTGCCTTGCTTGGCTACTTCGCAGTGGCGATTCTTGGGCTAGTTGTATTTCTGTCTTTTTTTGAAATGGTAACGAAATATAATTGCTGGGAAGAAATACGTAAGGGAAACCTGGCAGTGGCAATGGCCACAGGCGGTAAAATCTTCGGGATTTGCAACGTACTGCGTTTCAGCATTGAAGCTGGTGTTTCAATTTATGAGACAATGAAGTGGTCCGTCGTCGGTTTTTTGCTGCTGCTGCTTGCCTATTTTTTATTTGAATTTCTGACCCCTGTATTCTCTATTGACGAGGAGATCGCTGCGGATAACCGTGCTGTTGGACTTATTGCCATGCTGATCTCGGTATCGTTGTCTTATGTAATTGGTGCGGCTATTTTTTAAATCCGTCCTTATAAGGACACCCTGCAAAGGATTATGATCTGGACAAGCTTTGAAATGAGCAGTCCCACTCTTTGTGGGGTATCTTAGGAGGAAATCATGAAGATTCTCACCCGAGTTCTGTTTCTGTCAGCGATTGCTTTTATAGCAGCCGGTATTATTTATTTAATGATGAATTAAATTTAAAAGTGAAAGTATGAAGGAGATTAAAAAGATGGAAACAACTGTATGCCCTTGGTGTCATACTGAAATTGTATGGGATGAGGAATTTGGACCTGAGGAGAATTGTCCTCACTGTAACAATGAGCTTAGCGGATACCGCACGGTCACTGTTGGGATTGACGGCATCGAAGAAGAAGAAGTAGAGGAAGTCATAGAAGAACCCAAACAAGAGGTTGTTAATGACGATGATCTTTGGGGAGAGCCTGATAAAGACAGCGTAGTTCCAATTTATAATACGCTTAATCAATTCGGCGATGATTATGATTTGAACAAGTACGAAGAGAGTGTTTCAGCTATTCTAGCCATTCAGGAGGAGGCTCCGGAATGTACTCAATGCCATGAGCTTACGATCCTTGCGGGTAAGCAGCCTGTGAGCAGCTTTGAGCCGTCTGCTCCAGCAACATTAGGTAAATCGGTATTAACCGCTCCATTCTCACTCAATGTTTACGTGTGTCCTTCATGCTTCCATGTTCAGCACAGTCTGGCACAGGAAGATCGTATTCAGCTCGTACGCAATTTGAGCAACGCTCAGGCGTAAGGTTAAGCATATAAAAAAAGGGGCTGTCCCATAAGCTTATAGCTGCTGGGGCGTGCTCCTTTTTTTGGACCTTACTTGACCGTTGTCGAAAGCGTGCGTATATGTAATCACTGACGGATGCGCATAGTAACCCGCAAACGGACACAGCCGACCTTAAGCGCCACATTATTCGATATTTGGAATGCTATCGGACTCCAGTGCAGCTATTGGTCTGAAAAACGCCTAAATATGGGCCTCTTTCCAAGGATAGTATCACTGGAGTCCGAAACCTTGTTTTAAAGGCTAAAAACATGTAAATAACGTCAACTGAGTCCGCAAGCTCCATGGAATGATGGATTTACGATTAAAGCAGGCAAAATTAAAAGCAGGATTGTCCCAAAAGCCGTGAGAGGCTACGTGGGAGAGTCCCTTTTTTATTTTCTATGCTAATCAGCTTTGTTTCATCACGTCCAAATTCTTAGAAGGAGAGGGTTTGGCTGACCGGGTGAGTGAGAATAAATCTAACTCAGGCCGATGTTTGCCGGTAATCGTATCCGTTAACAACTCCGCAGCGATCATACTGTACACAGTCCCATTGCCTCCGTAGCCCTCGATGAAATAACAGTGAGGGAACTTTGGATGGGGGCCGATATATGGGAGTCCATCACGAGTAGAACCGAACACAGCACCCCAGGAGTACTCCAGCTCAATGCCTTTGATTTCTGGAAATAAGGCCTCAAGCTCCTCAAGCAATTTTTGACCTTGAGAGATTATCCGGACCTCACGACGTTCGGGGTCTGTCAGCTGCTCATCCTTGCCTCCCGCAATAATCCTGCCTTCAGGAGTTGTCCGAAAATATAAATAAGGGCGGGCTGTCTCCCACAGCAGGCTACGCTCATGCCATTTTGGAAGATCCTTTAAAGGTTTGGTCATCACTGCATACGTGTTGATCAGCTCAGCGCCCCGGTCTTTTTTGAACTCTTGTGTTTCATAACCCATTGCAAAAATAACATCCTTGGCAATAATCCGGCCATTTTCTGTGTGGCAAATCACGCCATCCTTAGTAAACTCATAATGTTTCGCTTCGCTCTGTTCAAAGACGCGTACACCATTCGACGCTGCCTTGGCGATTAAGCTGTGCACCGTTCGATAAGGATTCGCTTCGGCATCCCCACGTGAATAAAGTCCTGCTGGTTTTGAAAAAGAGTATAGAGCTGCAATCTTTTCCTCTTCCCAGAATTCAGAATCGAAACCATTAGCTGCGAGATTCTCATATTCTTCCCGCAATGCAGGTACATCCTCTGATGTGCTGGCATATAAAAGACTGCTGCGTGGAATGATCTGTGGATCGATATCGAGCTTGTCCGGCAGGTCCAGAATGTTCCTAACCCCAGCTTGGCATAACTGATAAAAGAGCAAACCGTTCTTTTGCCCAAAAGTGTTCATACATGAGGTTAATGATTTATCGTTGGAAATTTGCAGGAGCCCTGTGTTAGCATGCGAGCTGCCGCTACCGACCCGTTTTTTTTCAATCAGAACAGTATCCGCTCCACTTAAGGACAAACGATAGGAAGCCATTGCTCCACCCATTCCCGCGCCTACAACCAGACAATCACAATGAATAGTACCTTCTAGAGTGGGGTAAGTCGGAGGGTTCTGTAAAGTGCTAGACCAAGGTGTGCTTCCACTATTTAAATTCATGAATTGTTCGCTCCTTCATTCGTGCCGTGATTAGTATTGGCGGCAATTTATCGTCTCATTCGCAGCGTGTTCTTATTTCTGTCATAACTCTCTAGTGCTTTTCGGCAAATAAATAGCGCGCTTAAGCGGCATACTAATGCCTGTTTGAATCAACTACAAGGAGGGACTACAACAAATGCAATCAACGCAAATGCAAGCGCTAAGTGGTAAAGAATTGGAATATATCGCTGACTCCATCTCCAATGAGGACTTGCTTCTTAAGCAATGTGCAGCAACGGCTGCGACAACACAGAATCAACAGGTTCGTCAAATTTGTATGCAGCATATGCAAAATCACACCAAGCACATGACTGAGCTCACTCAGTTAATCCAACAACATCAACAATACGCGCCAACAAGCCCACAATAATTGCAATATTAATTCTAAGGAGGTTATTTAATGAACGCGCAAAATACTGGAGCATTTATGCCGGATGAGGATTTACTAAACACCATTTTGTGTGATTTGAAGCGGACCGTACGCGAATATGCTACAGCTGCTACAGAATCAGCATGTCCAGCGGTTCGTAGGGTTTTTAATACTATGACCATGGACACACTGCAACTCCAAGGTGATTTATACACGCATATGTCTCAATTGAATATGTATCCTGCACCTGCAAAAGCATTGCGCCAAGATGTGGACAAGCAGCTTCAAACCGCACAGCAAATGCAACAGCAAACAGGGCAATTCGTTCAACAAAAAACAGGGCAATTTGGCGCATCCGCTCAGAATGCTCATATTCCGGCTAACGGACAACATCAGCCTTCTCATTTAATGTAACCATGATGGTTGGCGAATGAAGCAAATCGCTTCAAGTGTGTGGAGCTAACGCCCGTTTTTACTGGTTAAATCCGGTAGAACGGGCGTTTTTTCTATATTTGTGAGTATGCTCTATATAAACTCAGCCTTTCATGGGAGCTCCTATAGGGTTATTTTGTTTGCAGAGATGCACATTTCATGTCATATTAGTATTAAACTCTTTTCGCGGGGCGACGCATTTATAGCGTACCGTCATTGGCGAACTATCCGGAGGGAAGGCATGAAGGAAATGAACGAGCTTAAGAGGAAAGTGCTGGAACTGCTTAAGGAAGACGCGAGAAGATCTACTGCACTCTTGGCAACGCTGCTTGGCGCGGAGGAAGAAGATGTGAAGACTGCGATTGAGCAGTTGGAGAAAGATCATGTCATTGTAAAATATGCTGCCGTTGTAAACTGGGATAAAGTGGACGATGAGAAGGTAACCGCACTGATTGAGGTGCAGATTACGCCTGAACGAGGGCGTGGTTTTGAAGGAATTGCCGAGCGAATCTACCTGTATCCACAGGTCAAATCAGTTTATCTGATGTCTGGTGCTTATGATCTTCTGGTGGAAGTGGAAGGCCGGAATTTACGTGAAGTGGCCAATTTCGTATCTGAGAAGCTGTCTCCAATCGATTCAGTACTTTCAACCAAAACGAATTTTACCCTTAAAAAATACAAACAGGACGGGATCATCTTCGAAGAGCATGAAGAAGACAACCGTCTGATGATCTCTCCATAAAGGAAGTAATCATATGATCACGAATAAATCGCAGCTAACTGGAGAAGACAGCAAATCAATGGATTCTTATTTGGCCCCGTTGGTACAGCAAATTCAACCTTCGGGTATCCGCAAGTTTTTTGATCTGGCTGCAGGTAGCAAGGATATCATCTCTCTGGGAGTCGGAGAGCCTGACTTTAAGACCCCCTGGCATGTCAGAGAGGCTTGTGTCTATTCGCTGGAAAGAGGGTTTACAGGGTATACATCCAATGCAGGGATGCCTGAACTGCGGGAAGGGATCGCAAATTACTTACACAGCCGTTTTGCTGTGGAATATGATCCTGCCAATCAAATTATTGCAACCGTTGGCGGAAGTGAGGCCATCGACTTGGCGCTACGTGCGCTGATTTCACCGGGGGATGAAATTCTGATTCCGGAGCCTTGTTATATCTCTTACTCGCCGATTACCGCGATTGGTGGAGGGATACCTGTAGGTATTGAAACGGTTGGTGAGAATAACTTTAAACTTACTGCGGAAAGCCTGGAAGCCAAAATCACTCCGCGCTCCAAGGTTCTGATTTTGTGTTACCCAAGTAACCCTACGGGAAGTGTAATGACCCGAGAAGATTGGGAGCCGATTGCTAAGGTAGTAGAGAAACATGATCTTATAGTGATTTCAGATGAGATTTATGCAGAGTTGTCTTATGGCATTAATCACGTCAGCTTTGCCTCTTTACCAGGCATGATAGACCGTACGATTCTGGTTAGCGGCTTCTCCAAAGCTTTTGCAATGACCGGATGGCGGATGGGTTATGCTTGTGGTCACCCGGATCTTATCGCTGCAATGCTTAAGATTCACCAGTACACTGTCATGTGTGCTCCTTCTATGGGACAGGTGGCTGCACTTGAAGCGCTGACCAATGGTATGGAAGAGAAGGACCGGATGGTAGATTCCTATAATCAACGGCGGAGGTTGATCGTCAAAGGCCTACGCGATGCGGGGCTGGAGTGCCATGAGCCGCAGGGCGCCTTCTACGCTT
Organism: Paenibacillus sp. FSL R7-0163; assembly: GCF_037969975.1. Taxonomy (NCBI): domain Bacteria; kingdom Bacillati; phylum Bacillota; class Bacilli; order Caryophanales; family Paenibacillaceae; genus Paenibacillus; species Paenibacillus sp. FSL R7-0163. Next base: position 4,257,304 of record NZ_CP150224.1, on the reverse strand, counting down.
TCCCAAGCGTGCGCAAGACAGGGCTGACTTCTGATCAATTTGCTCAGCGGCTTTTGCTTGAATACAAGGTTGCGGCTGTGCCTGGAAGTGTCTTTGGATTAGGTGGAGAAGGTTACTTGCGCTGTTCCTACGCCACATCAGTATCTCAACTGAACGAAGCAGTAGAACGAATTGGTGCTTTTGTCACAAAGCTTACACGTGAGAGAACGGATTAGTGAAAATTGAACTATAGCCGATCATACAATCCTATGGTATTATTTTACTTTGAGAGTAATTAGCCCCTATAATAGAACTTACAAGGATCCATTTACTCTGGAACTAAGCGTTGCTTTGAAGTTGCTTTATTTAACTTTTATGCTATTTTGCAGCACGCGCTCAATAATACTTTTGGGAGGGATGATTGTGCTTAGCGCCGATTATTACTTACCTTCCTATGGTGGGAAATGTTTCTCTGGAAATGGGAAAATACCCCCCAAGGGTGATGCTTCTGCTCGCATACTCTCTCTGGAAGATGAAATTAGAATACTCCGCAGCAAGATGGAGCAGCTTTTCCTGCAGGAAAAATCATTCACTTCGGATAATGTGATTGAAATTAGCAGTTTATTGGACCTCAAAATAAATGAGTACATGAAGGGGCGTCCGGCTGGAAAATAGTGCTGCTGAATGCTCTTGAGAGGACCCTAGGGTCCTCTTTTTGTGTGCGCCCAGCATGGGCGCTATCTATAGGGTTGAAGTCCCGAATGGCGAAGGCAGTAGTAGCCATTAGCTTAAGGCAAGGGTGTCCACCGCGAGGTGGAATCTGAAGGAAGCCAGCGGCAAATCTCCGGTCTGAGGAATACGAACTTCATACAAGGCTAACGTAGGCTGGATGAGGTTGCACAACAAACCAAAGTCCATACTGCCAAAGGCGTACGAGAGTAAATGAAGCAGATAGATGGAGAGGAAGATAGCGTTCTTACCTGGGGAGATCTGTGTGATAGGCGAGTATACTTCGTAACCCTACTTGTGAGAGTAGGCTGAGTGCACAGAAGTCAGCAGACGCCATAGTACGCAAGCTGTTGCAACAGCTGCGGAAGGGCTGAACATGGAATAGGATTTATACATCCAGGCGTTCAAGATGAGCGATGAATGCAGAAAAAAAAAAATCCGAAAGGACCTGACTGAAGAAGGAAACGGTGAATCCCGTGGGGGTCTTCAGCAGGGCGGAGTTCATCTTTGGCACAAATGGAAGGTATAAATCACGTAAAGAGAGGTTAAAAAAAAAATGTTGGAGCAACTGCTATCACGGGAAAATCTTCTGCAAGCCTTAAAGCGTGTTGAAGCGAATAAAGGAAGTCATGGCGTAGATGGGATGTCCGTAAAATCCTTACGAGAACACATCGTACAAAACTGGCAGACCTTGCGGCATGCCATAGAAGAAGGAACCTATGAACCGAGCCCCGTGCGCCGAGTCGAAATCCCGAAACCCGGTGGCGGAGGTGTTAGGTTACTAGGAATACCTACCGTGACAGATCGAATGATTCAACAAGCAATCGCGCAGGTGTTAACTCCATTGTTTGATCCAGAGTTTTCCGACCATAGCTATGGATTCCGTCCGAAAAGACGAGGGCATGATGCGGTGAGGAAAGCTCGAACCTTTATGAAAGAAGGATATCGATTCGTAGTCGACCTAGACTTGGAGAAATTCTTTGATCGCGTCAACCATGACCGACTGATGATGAAGATTTCGGAGAAAGTGGAGGACAAGAAAGTTCTCCTGCTTATCCGCAAATATCTTCAGTCAGGTGTGATGGAGAACGGGTTAGTAACCCCGACAACGGAAGGTGCCCCGCAAGGCGGTCCACTGAGTCCGTTATTATCTAACATTGTCCTAGATGAGCTCGACAAAGAACTCGAGAAACGTGGGCACCGCTTCGTTCGTTATGCGGATGATTGCAATATTTACGTGAAAACGCTAAGAGCAGGAGAGAGAGTCAAGACAACGGTCACCCGATTCATCGAGACGAGGCTAAAGCTGAAGGTGAACCAAGTAAAGAGCGCGGTAGACCGTCCCTGGAAACGAAAGTTTCTAGGATTTAGTTTTAGTGTGGACAAAGAACCAAAGGTGAGAATTGCGAAGCAGTCCTTACAGAGAGTCAAGGTTCGAATACAGGAGATATCCTCTCGAAAGAGATCGATGAAGATGGAAGAGCGAATCAAGGAACTAAACCACTACCTCATGGGATGGTGCGGTTATTTCTCGCTGGCGGATACCCCAAGTACCTTTCGAGATATGGATAAATGGATACGAAGAAGGCTACGAATGTGCCTCTGGAAGCAGTGGAAGACCCCTAGAACCAAAGTCAAAAGACTTATATCCTTAGGGGTACCTAAGGATAAAGCCTATGAGTGGGGAAATACCCGAAAAGGGTATTGGCGAATTGCAGGGAGTCCAATTCTACAACATGCATTGAATAACCAATATTGGGAAGCCAATGGATTAAAGAGTGTATTGGACAGATACAACTCCTTACGGAATATTTCATGAACCGCCGTATATCGAACGGTACGTACGGTGGTGTGAGAGGTCGGGGGCTAGCCGCCCCCTCCTACTCGATTGTTCACTCTTACTAATGACGGTGTTATTGTGTATACTCTTAATTTGCTATCTTTATTGCCTTCCTTATAGCAGAAAGCTTAAACTATCAGTATGTGATTTCAAGAATGGATAGGAGGCTTAAACCATGGCGATTTATACACGTACGGGTGATGCAGGTCAGACTTCAGTGATTGGCGGCCGGGTCGGCAAGGATGATGTCCGCGTCGAGGCCTACGGAACGATCGATGAGCTGAATTGTTTTGTAGGGCAAGCACGAAGCCTGATGGAAAGTGATAATTTCGACGATGTCCGCGAGCAATTGCTCGAAATACAGCATGAGCTGTTTGATTGCGGCACGGATTTAGCATTTGTTAAACTTGCTGACGGTGGTCAATATATGGTGACAAGTGAGATGGCTCAGCGGCTGGAAGGCTGGATAGATTCTCTACAAGAGGAGAATCCACCACTAGAGAAATTTATCCTGCCAGGAGGTAGTCAGCTGGCTTCGGTTCTACATGTATGCCGCACGGTTTGCCGTCGTGCGGAACGCCGGGCAGTTACCTTAGGGCGAAATGCGGACATAAACCCAGAAGCGGTGATTTATCTCAATCGATTGTCGGATTATTTTTTCGCGTTGGCTAGAACGGCTAATACACGGTCAGGGATTACTGATGTAGAATACATCCGTAGTAAAAAGGTGTTTCGAGACTAATATGACAAGCTATTATTCACCCATTACTTATATCATACCGCCAGAAGAGGATGACTTCCTGCTGAAGACAATCCTGCACAAACGGATGGATGTCTCACGCAAGCTACTCTCCCGGCTGAAGCAGACGGAACAAGGCATTACATTAAACGGTGAACGTGTATACATTAGTGTGCATGTTAAGGCAGGAGATACCGTGCAGATCCGCATGGAAACGGAGACTTCGGATGATATTTTACCGCAGCCGATTCCATTCGAGATTCTATTTGAAGATGAACATCTGCTAGTGGTTAACAAGGCAGCGGGAATTATAGTTCATCCAACACATGGACATTACACTGACACGCTTGCCAATGGCGTGGTTTATTATTGGGCGCAGAAGAATGAACGCTTCCGTTTCCGGCCTGTTCACCGCCTGGATCAGGAAACCTCCGGTGTGTTAGTGATCGCCAAAAATCCATACAGCCATCAGCATATTTCCGAGCAGATGATCGCCGGTACTGTGGATAAGCGTTACGCTGCATTTGTTCATGGGGTTCCTGCGGAGCTATCCGGTGATATCGACGGCCCTATCGACCGTGATCCTGAGGAGCCACATCGGCGTATCGTGACACCGGATGGATATCCTTCCCTAACCCGCTATGAGGTTAAGCAGGTGTATTCGGCCGGCTCCAGAGTTGAACTAAAGCTGGAGAGTGGACGTACGCATCAGATTCGGGTCCATATGACCTCTATCGGCTGTCCACTGATTGGAGACAGCATGTATCGTCATGAGCTGTACAATCTACCAGAATTTACTTCAACGCAAAGCGAGCAGTTGGAGTCCGTTGCAGCACTCGATGCTTCCATACCGCGTCAGGCACTGCACGCAGTGCGTCTGACGTTCAAGCACCCGGTGCTTCTGCAAGAAATGATATTCGAAGCCCCGTTGCCACCTGACATGGCAGTCTTGGAGAAAATATTGGAGCAAGGTCTGACAGCGAATTTGTGATAAAATTATGATTCAGGCGATAGAGTGGCGAAGGGGAAGTTTGGAACTGTAGGAGCGATAGCGACCGCCTTTGTCTGCGGATTTCAACCGTGTTTAACGGTAAAATTGATGAAATCTGTAGACAACAGCGGCCGGAAGTCCAAACATTCCTTGTAGTTACGGTATTATTAGCCGATTATTAAAGGAGCACAGCATGAGCAAATTAAAAGTATATCAATATCCCAAATGCAGCACCTGCCGCAGCGCAGTGAAATGGTTGCAGGGACAAGGTCATGAGCTGGAGCTTCAGCACATCGCAGAGCAGCCACCTACGGTGGACGAGCTGCGTGAGCTGCTCGCGAACAGCGGCCTTGAGCTGAAGAAGTTTTTTAATACAAGCGGTGAAGTATACAAATCATTAGGTCTGAAGGACAAGCTGCCCCAGCTTACGGAACAGGAGAAGTTAGAGCTGCTCTCAAGCCACGGGATGCTGATCAAACGTCCGATTGTCACCGATGGAGTTAAAGTTACGGTGGGATTCAAAGAAGACCAATATGCCGATACTTGGACTAATGTTTAATATCAATACAACGATCAAGGGAGAGGTTTATAAGTGAGAACAGAAACAATGGGCCGGGTAATGCTTGTAGATGGAATGGCTCTGCTGTTCCGGGCCTTTTATGCGACCTCTTATGGAGGATATATTCGCAAGACAAAAGATGGATTGCCAACGAATGCGGTATATGGATTTTTGCAGTATTTTTTTGATGCAGTAAGTACGTTTGAGCCTTCTCACGTCGTATGCTGCTGGGATATGGGCAAAGGAACGTTCCGCACCGAGAAATATGATGGATACAAATCCAACCGGATCGAAGCTCCGCTGGAATTAATTCCGCAGTTTGACCTAGTAAAAGAAGTGGTGGCTGAGCTAGGTGTGCCAAACATTGGTCTTGCCGGCTATGAAGCAGATGATTGCATAGGTACGCTGGCATCCTGTTACAGCGATAATTCTGAGGTTTACATTCTGACGGGTGACCATGATATGCTGCAGCTTATTGATGAGAATGTTAAAGTCGTCATTATGAAAAAAGGACGCTCCAACTATAAAGTTTATGACCTTGCAGAATTGCTTGAGGATAAAGGTCTAACCCCTAGACAGGTTATTGACCTGAAGGGCTTTATGGGCGATACAAGTGATAATTACCCTGGTGTAAAAGGGATTGGTGAGAAAACCGCGCTGAAGCTGTTAACAGAGTACGGTACAGTTGAAGGTGTAATTGAGAATCTTCACTTGCTCCCTAAAGGTGTACGGTCCAAAATTGAAGCCGACCTAGATATGCTGCATCTATCAAGGGAGCTGGCTGAAATCCGTTGTGATGTGCCTGTGGTCTGTGAGCTGGCACAAGCTTTATGGCAATTACAGCGGGAAACAGCTGCGCGTAAATTTCAAGAACTGGAATTCGGCAGCCTGATGCATTTGATCGCTGAGGTGCAGGACGAACGGGGAATTGTACAGATTGAGTTAGGTGATCTGGGTTAAGGAGAGAGGTTCTCTTCTGATGAAAATGTGAATAAACATAATGGCAGGTCAAGGTTACTATCCTTGACCTGCTTTTTTTGTTGTCGAATTCATGTGGAAATTTATCAATATATGTCTTTTTTTGACTGAATTACAAATTAAGGTTTCTAATCATGGATATTGGTTTAATGAAATTTCAAAGGAAATACATAGGGATTATTTTCCATAGTAGGTGATGATGAGATGAAGATACTTTTGGTCACGCACAAGTTTCAGAAGATAGTAGGTAATTATTGCAGTCGGACCATGGACGTAGTGAACGAGTCTGAATTAGTCCTTGGAGGTGTTTTGGAGTTTTTGCAAAACATCAATCCTTCTATAGATAGCATATTAATAACAGATGATGCATTATCTCTGAGGATGGAACAGAACAGGAGTGATTTAAATAACCTAATCAATTGGCTCGTAGCTAATCAAAAGTCAAATGTAAAGATTTTAATCCTCACCAGGTACATAAGGAAAGATACAGAATGGGAGAATCTCAGCTATAGATATCCGAATCTCCAAATTAAGAATTACGAATACATACGCATTACACCAGTACTATTTCAGGAAGCTCTTGAGTATTTATCCGATACCAAACCTCAATTAAAACAACATTCCAGACCTCACGACGATAAGAGTAATCACCAAAAGAGTACAGACAGAAAAGGGTCGTTTCTGGATCGCTTTAAACCGAAACCGAAAGCCCCAACTGAATTACAGGCTACGGATACCCTTACTAGGGAGCTTGATAAGATTAGCCGAGGGATTAGTCGTATTGTAGCGATAACCGGGCATAGTGGATGCGGAATTACCAGCACAACTATCAATGTTGCAAGTGAAGCGAGTAAACGGGGGCTGAATGTATTAATAGTGGATATGGATATCGAATATCGAAGTACGAATATGTATTTTAGCAGCTTTCATGAACGAACCAAGCGGGATGAAGATATAAATGCATCTCTCATCCGAACGTTAGCAAGACCTCAGGATTATTTGACTACGGCTTTTCATTTGAAAGAAAACCTATGGCTGGCTGGACTGGGTTACAGCTTTTCCGATCCCAAGTTAATCCAGCAATTTTACACCAGCTCTAAACTTGTCGGTCTGTTGTCCTTACTCCGAAACAAATTTAATTTGATCCTATTGGATCTACCACTGAACTTATTAGACAGATTTCGAGAAGCATTAATCCATATCGACAGCTTTGGCCTCTGTATTCCCAATAATCTATATGCTGTTTTAAGCACTCTGAGGAATGTGGAAGAGACACTGAATAAGGAAAATACGGCCTATTTGAATGCTAAATCAAAAGTAATTGTCACCAAATATAATGACCGTTCCAGATTTCAAGGTGAAATTTTCGTACCAGACAAGGTAAGTGCAGTTGCTACATCCGGTCTTTTAGAAAGCTTTACATACGGAATGAAAGTGGCAGGTCATATCTCTTATGACACGGACTTTGATACTCAGATTGAAACCGATGTGCCGCTTGTATATTCAAACAAAGACCATGAGCGGGCATATGGAAATATACTTCTTAGATTACTGGAGGGGAGTAGTTAATGGATTTAAGTGGGCTTAAAAACGCGACACCCAATAAGCAAATGTTCAAGCGGGTTGCAGCATTGCTCTTTAGTCTATTGATCATCGTGGTTTCTTATATGTTCATTACGAAAGCCAGCAAAGATGCCAGCGATGTGGTAGAGGTGTTGCGGGTCAAGCAGAGTGATGGTATTCCGGCTTACGTAGTCATTACGGAGCCTATGATTGAGAAATACAATATTATCAAAAAAGAATACACCGAGGACATGGTGTTGTCTGAAGATATAGATTCGGTGAAGGATAAACTGTCCGCATATTATCTTCGAGAAAACAGCGTGCTCTACAAAGATCAGTTGCTGGATGAAAAACCGCAAAAAAATGAATGGCTGTATCAAGTGAATGAGGAAAATGAGGTCTTGACGCTTCCTTATAATTTTCTGGAGGTTGGTGGAGATATTCTAATGCCAGGAGACCGTGTTCGTATCCGTGTGTCCTATGAGGTAGAGGAGAAGGATGCCCCGGGTGGCAATCCAAACGCTATTTATTCCGAGTCCACGAATACGATCAAAAAAACTGAAGTATTGTTTGAAAGCATTGTTGTGAAGGATATGCTCAACGCAAGTAGTCATTCCATCTACGAAGTATATAAAGAGGTGCAGAAACTGGATGAGGATAAGAAACAAAATGTTATGAAGAGTAAAGATTTCTTAAAGAACATTCAACCTAAAGCATTACTCCTCGAGGGGACGAGTGCACAAATTAACAATTATGCCAAATACAAAGGACTTAATGGAAATTCATTTCTGATTACCATACTGAGCAGAAAAAGTAGTGATGTCATCATTGACCAACTGCCCACTTTGGAGAAAGAGGTGGAATCGTGGATCGGAAAAGAGGATTAGGAATCGACAGCATTTTTCAGAAAATATCATCTAAGGATCTCGTCGGTGCCGAACTTCAAGAGAATAATCTGATTTATAGTGTAGTAGGTTTTATACCTGCTTGTGATGGCGTAGATAATGCCATGCTCATAAGCAACTTAGGATATTTGTTATCTCAAAAGGGTCTAAATACTTGTGTGGTTGACCTTAAGGTGTTTTATCCGAACTTATATCAATTTCTAGATGTCCCTGCACATAAGAAGGGGCAAGGATTAATTAAGGTGTTAAAAAGCGACAAGGTAGATTTCCGAGATGAATTGCAGCGGACCAAATACGAGAAGCTGTTCCTGTTATCAGCTAGTCCACAGGATCTAATGGAGGAGTATTTTGATTTTGAGTTTGGAAATTTAGAGCGTGTAATTACTACACTTAAGCAGATGTTTGATATTGTGCTGATCGACATTCCCAACAACCCTCCATTGGAATTTTGTCTGGGTGCCATGAAGTATTGTCACATAGGATTCTTTACGGCAACAGAGAGGATGGAAGCTACCATAAATATGGTGAAGCTGCTGGATTATGCTAAATCGGTGGGGATAAGTACGGCTAAGTTCACCAGTGTGGTGATGATGAATATTCAGCATATTGAATTTGATTATAAGGTTATGAAGGACATGGGTTTTAACATAGTTTCTGTACTGCCACTTGTGAAGGATGCCGTAGTTCGTGCACATGAGGGCAGGCTGTACATAAAAGATAACCCCCTAATTAATAAATATTTTAAAAAAGAGATCCAAAAGCTGGCCGATCGGTTGGCGGATCAGTAAAGGGGAGAGCGACTTGCTGACACGTGCGAAAATTAGCGATATGCAGCAAAAAGTACTGCATCAGGTAGGGCCGAAGGAGAACATGGAGGATCTGGCTAGTAAATATACGACCATAAGCTTTGATGAGGCTTTGGAGTTATGCCAAAAATATATTACGAAAATAACGACACATGCCTATAGGCGAGAAAACGACCCTGCTCGAAAACGCGAAATGACTAAGGCATACATAAATGAATTTGTAGACGCGCAGAAACCTTCTGTCGAGGGATTTTATGATCTAGCAGAGTTGAAAAACGCACTCACCAATGAAATCACTCACTATGGTCCCATTACCAAGGCTATGGAGGACCCTAGTATAGATGAAATCAGAGCCAACGGGCCTGATCAAATCTTTGTGGAAAGCGGCGGAAGAAGCCTGCAGTGGGATCAAAATTTTACAGATCGTGATCATATGGAACGGATTATCGCCAAGCTTATAGGTATCTCCAAGGTTCGGCTGATTCCAAAGATACCCATGGTAAATGCCAGAACGATTGAGGGATATCGTGTGAATGCCACTCATGCTGAGATCTCACCGTATGATCAACCGGCGTTTGTGATCCGAAAGTTCAGCAAGAAGAGTATTGTTCCAAAAATGCTCATTGAGAATAAATCCTTCTCCTCAAATATGTATAAATTATTGTCTTTGATCCCGAAATCAGACTTATCTTGGATTACAGTGGGACCGACAGGAAGCGGAAAGACAACGCTAAATGAAATTCTTGTGAAGGAGATCAATCCTCTATCAAGGATTATTACCATTGAAAATCCTTCGGAGATGAGATTGATTCAAAGAGAAGATAACAGCGAACACGGTAGAGTGCTGAATGATGTGTTGCAATACGAGTCGGTCCCTGATGATGATGACTCAAGCCCAGCGACTATGGAAAATTTGCTTATTAATGCGATGAGACAGTCACCTCACTGGATTGGACCAGGGGAGCTTCGAACACCCGGTGAATTCGCCACAGCGCTTCGAGCAGCACAGACGGGACACTATTTCTTTTCCACCCTTCATGCAGAGGGGGATAAGGAAGCGATCTTTAGATTTCTAACGGCCTATCTAATGGCCTCTAATGAGCCAGCGGAACTTGCTCTACGAAATATCTGCAGTGCTGTGAAATTTGTAATCTTTCAAGAGAAACTGGCAGATGGTACTCGTAAAGTGACTTCAATTTCAGAGATTTTGGGCTCAGATGGCTTGAATCCACTGATTAATCAAATCTATAGATTTGATTGTGATGATGTTATTGAAGAGATGATTGAAGGCAAGAAGATGATCAAAATTGTTGGCAGACATTTACGTGTAGGAAAGATCTCGGAGAATGTACAGCAGCTAATGCTCAAGGCCGGAATTAAGAAAAGCAGGTTTGAGTTCTTTACCAAGGATCCGTTGGAGGGCGAAACAGAGGTGTACGAATTCGATGAATACAACTTTAATCATTAGTCTACTTCTTGGTATGGCTGCATTTGTACTATTTAACGCCATCTTTGAGGTCAAGTTTTTTCAGGGTTCTGTAAGATATGTTCTCGACGTTATGGATACCCTCGCAGAGTACCTAGGCAAGTATAACACGAAGCGTTATGTTGACCGGATCAAGAAGGAGCGAATCGTCAGGCAGAAGGAAAATATTTATGCGAAATACAATCGAATGGTAGAGGGTTTGATTTTAGACTTTAATATGCCGTTTACGCTGGAGAGCTTTACCTCAATGCTGTGCATTTGCTTTGCGATTATAGCTCTGCTAGTGGTTCTGCTTATGAAAAGCGTTACGCTTTCGCTTGTGATTACGATTTCAATTTTTGTAGGATTGTTTACTTTTTTCGTGATGCAGTCTAGAGCCATCCAAGCAGAACGGCTTGAAAATATAATGGATGCCGAAGATGTGATTTGTCCGTTAGCCCGTGAAGGTGTACTAGTAGCCATTAAAAAGGTGATGGAGAGCGATGAATATATCAGTCCTAATCTTAGGCCATATTTTCAGCAATTTATAGATAATTGCGACAACAACGGCTATTCCTTTAAGCAAGCTATTACGCTATTAAATAGACAGCTTGGTCCCAAATTTGATAATTTCACAAAAAAAGCAGTGGTCTTCGAATATAACGAAAGAAAAGGTATGGCAGACATTTTCCTCGATATTGTAGATGAAAATGCCGTGCTGCGCGAGATTAACTCTAAAAAGGAACGGATTTTTAGAAAGATGAATCGAGATTTTATGTTTAAAACCGGAATCATTGTGCTTTTTTTCTTGTACGCATTAACTGTAAAGGATTTTAGAGAATTTATGCTTGAAAGCAATGTTGGGAAATTGATCAACACGATATTGATTAGTGTCATTTGTTTAAGCTTTGCACGCAGTCAGGTACTCCAAGGGAACGTCGGCATGGGTGGTGAGCGCAAATGATATTCCTAGTTAAGCTGATAGCCATGCTCTTCATCCTTTATTTGATCAAGATATTGTTATACCCCTTCTTCAAGCCTGTGAGCAGAAAACAGAAAAAACGTGCACGTCAATATATCAAGCAGCGTAAAAATGCGGCGCTAAAAGAGAAGTTCAACCAATATAAACGAAGAATTGCAATGAAATATGTTAAAGGGTTATTGGGAAGTGCTGAAAGATTAAGATTCAAGAAAATCATTGACCGACTTGATCTACAAAAGACTCCAGAGGAAATACGGACCGAGCAATTCATGTACACGCTAAGTGCTATTGTGATTATGTTGTTGCTATGGAAGGTGAACATCCTGCTTGGCTGTATCTCTGCCATCTTCATCATGCTGGGCTGGCTCTATCCGGTGGTCGAGTTGGAGAAGATTATCGATAAGAAGAACAAAAATATATCCCTGGATTTCCCAGCCTTTTATAGTATGGTCTATTACCAGTATATAAAGTCGGTTAACATTCATTTCTCAGATGTGCTTAAGGATTACATTCCTAGTGCAAATCCTGATATAGCCGAGGAGCTCGGTGTGATGCTGGATAATATTGATTACGGAGAAGAATTCGCTTTTAAGCAGCTGAAGAAACGGATTCCGATGCATTACGTGATCAAGTTCTGCGACATTATGGAGACGAGGCTTAAAGGATACGATAATGTGTCTCAGATGGCATATCTCAAGAATGAATTAGATGGCTTCAGAATCAGGGCTTTGGAAGAAGAGCTGGAGAGTAGGCAGCGCAGCAGCGCAAGGATCCAGTTTCTACTTATTATAGTGTTGGCTATTTATATCGTTATGTACTATTTGTTTACCATTCTGAGTTCAATGAAGATGTTTCAATAAGCCAAATTTATTTATAGGGGGATAAACGAATGAAGACAGATCTTAAGGAATTGCTAGTGGAGGAAAAAGGAGAAGTAGGGATCAAGCAAATTGCCATCACGGTTGGCGTTATTATTTTAATTGGAGTGGTAGTGACCTATCTAAAGGGTGGAGTACTGACAGGATGGGTTGATGATGTTTGGGAATTCTTATTCGATGATTTGATTGGAAAGATGGTTAGCTAATTTGGGGTGAAAACACAATGCAAGGGATAGCAAAGGCAGTATTACTTACCATTCTGACCTCGGTTACGATTTTGCTGTTTGTAAATTTGGCTTTCTTTTTCCCATGGTATTTAACGCTGGTCACAGAGACGTATAGTGTTTCGCAGATTGTAGCTGGTGATAACTACTTGAAGGAATCGTATTATGAGGATGTTATGGAGAGATTACAGGAGCGCCCTATTTACCGAGATAAAGCCGATGATATTGTCATTACGGTCACTAATGCAGATCATGATAATGCGATTGGAAATGATGATGAAACCTCATATTACGATGAAGGGAACGAATGGAATAAACCTTATCGGCAAAGAGGCGAACCGCTTACGGTTGAGATTAAAGCTGTATATCCTTTCTCTATCACTTTATGGGGAAAGAAGCTGGAGCGTGAAATTCCGGTCCACTTCTCCATGTCAACGACAGGCCTGAAACATTATAAGGATCTGGACTACTATATAGATTGATAGGATGACTTTGTGTGAAAAATATTGCAGTAGGAGTATTGTTGATTATTCTAGTGTCAATTGTTGTGGAGCCTTTGGTGGAGATGGGCATTGTATTTAGAGAGAAGGTAGTGCTGAGCACTGCGATCTCTAATGCTTGCCGGGCAGCCAAGGATCGGAGTTTAGAGTATGAACTGCTACGTGGACTGGATGCGGTGATTAACGAGGAGAGGTTCAAAGAATACTTTTCAGATGCGTTCGAAAGTGCTCTAAATGTATCGGAACAGACCGATAATGGCAACGTGCTTACATTTACCTCCAATGATGATAGATACAATGATTTTACGGTAAATTTAGATTTTTCTAACATAGAGAACACCCAAACCAGCCAATGGGTATCAGAAGTTAATGTGAAAGCACAGGCAACATACAAATTTAAAACCAGATACTTAAAGCTCGCTGAAGAAGCAGACAAAGAAGTAGATTATCAGTTAATTAGCGAGAGGAAATATATTCTCTCCGTTAAGAATTGATGAAAGGAATAATCAGAATGGACTATATCATGGTTACTTTTCAAACGGATACAGGTCTAAGAATGGACCTAAAAGTCCCGGTGTTTGTGACTATAGAAGAACTGTTAGACATGTTAACGGAGTCCTTGAGCTTAAAGGAGAGAAGCGGGGCTAAGCTTCAGGCTGAGCCATTAGGCAGAATATTAAGTAATAGTAAAACCTTGGATCAAGAAGGTGTAGCCCAAGGCGCACTGCTCACACTTATCTGAGAAGGGGCAATGAAATGAATGGCAACCTGCAAAGTGGCGGATTAATCCTAAAGGCTGATGAATCTCTTTTTATTACGGATATTAAAAACTATTCAGGAACCTATTCTTTGGACAGAGCGAATGATCAAGCTGTGCCTATTCATTATGAGGGTTTGTTCTGGTTCATGAATGAGGCTGGCAATTTCCTTTATTACAGTGATCAGTTAAAGGGAAATGTGCTCTGTAAGCTTGATATTGTAAAGCAACATTCAGAAGTATTGTTAGACAAACCTTGTTATCAGCTTCAGCGACATGAAGATTGGATCTACTATATTCACGAGGAGGACCATCGATTATATCGCTGTTCTACTAGTGGTAAACGTGATATGAGGCTGATTGATGAGCATGTGGAGAGTTTTCTCTTGTACGAAGGACAAATCTACTATGCTACACCAAATGGGATTAAGAGGAGCACAGAATCCGGTGAGGCAAGTGAAAAGATTAGTGAATTGGTTACAAGTTTACTGATTCGGATAGGAAATAAGCTGTGTTTTTCAGATGCCGAGAATGGACATCGCTTGACGCTACTTGATGTGGAGCGTCATACGGTAACTATGGTAGACAATATAGTTGCCCTTAGTATAAGCACGGATGACAAATATATTTATTGTGCTAACCGATTAAATGACAACAGTATATATCGCGTAGATCCATTGCATGGAGGGAGTATTCGAATATCTGGGGAAAGCGCGGACTATTTACATGTTCTGGACAATGATCTTTATTTTTGCAGTGGTCGTGAATGGCATCGAATCTCTCTATTTGGTGGAGAGGCGGAGACAATAACCTTTATAGGAAGGTAGATCTAATGAGCTATGAATTCAGTCGTCAGCCCCGTTTTCTACCGGATATGCCCCGGGGAGAAATTGATGTTCCTAATCCACCTATGATTAACGAGAAACCAGAGATCTCTTGGTTCGGAATATTGCTTCCACCTATCGTAATGTTGATTATTACCGTATTAATCGCAATGACTTCACAGTCCATCTATTTACTGATCTCAGTTGCGACCACAGTAATGACACTGATTGGCTCATTGACAGGAGCAACTTCTCAGATTCGGAAATATAAGCTAAAGAAGAAGGAACGGGAAGAAAAATATCTTCAATTTATAACCGATGTCCGCAGCGATTTGTCGATAGCTCGCGAACAACAGGTGAAAGCCATGAATGAAATGAGCCCGGATCCTGCGGAATGTGTGCAACGAATCTCGCGCAGGGATAACAAGCTATGGGAAAAAACGCCTTCACATAATGATTTTCTGGCTCTGCGGATCGGGGTGGGAAGTGTACCCCTGGAACTGCACATCAAATACACCAAACAGGCGATCATCCTTGAAACAGACCCGCTGCTGATGGAGCCGCAGAGATTGGCCATGGAATTTGAGAAGGTCCCGAACGTTCCTATAACGGTTAATCTGTTGACTACCGAAATATGCGGGATTGCCGGTGAAAGCGATAAAACAGCTGTGCTAATAAAACTGATGCTGCTACAGCTTGTGACTCATCATGGTTATGACGATGTCAGGGTTATTGTTCTTGCCGCAGAGGATGAATTGGAGAAATGGGATTGGCTGAAATTTGTACCCCACCTATGGGATGACGGTTTTAATATCAGATTTCTTTTATGTGGTAAAGCCATTGCCCATCAGACCTTGTCCGAGATTTATGGCTCTTTGAAGGAGCGGGAGATGAGGTCTTTGAGCGGTGGTGTATTGCCCCATTATCTCTTTATTGTAGAGGACGCTTCCTTACTTGAGAATGAGCTAATCAGTAAATATTTGTACAACGGCAGTGTAAAGCTTGGAGTATCAACCCTTTTTATCGCCAAGAATTCCGCTTATTTGCCCATGAACTGTAAAACGGTTATTCATTTAAACGGAAAAAACGGTGAAATGGCCAATCGATTAACCGGGGAGAAGATCGTATTTACTCCGGATCAGGCAGATATAAAAGATTTAGATCTAGTCGCCAGAAAGCTCGCACCGCTACGAATCAAAAATTCAAGTGCTAATTTCTCACTTCCATCCTCCATCACACTGATGGAAATGCTACAGAACGAAAAGGTATCTGAAGTAAATGTAATGTTGAACTGGACCCGCAACAAAACCTATATGGGCATGAGTGTACCTATAGGGGTGAGGGCTGGTGGAGAAGCTTTATATTTAGACATGCATGAGACGGGGTTCGGGCCCCATGGTCTTGTAGCCGGGACAACAGGTTCTGGCAAAAGTGAATTATTACAAAGTATCATCGTATCCCAAGCCATTCATTACCATCCGCATGATATTGCTTTTGTTCTTATTGATTATAAAGGGGGCGGCATGGCAGATGTATTCAAGGGAATGCCTCATCTGGTCGGTACCATTACGAATTTGGATGGGAATCAAACGACGAGAGCACTGCTATCTATCAAAAGTGAGCTCATGCGGCGGCAACGTGTCTTCTCGGAATATGGCGTGAACAATATTGATAAATACCAGAAATTATTTTATAGCAAAAATGTAAAAGGTGACATGCCAGCCATTCCCCATCTGATTATGATTGCGGATGAGTTCGCGGAGCTTAAGCAGGATCAACCGGATTTCATGAAAGAGCTTGTAAGTACGGCCCGGGTAGGTCGAAGCCTTGGCGTCCATTTGATCCTTGCCACCCAGAAGCCTGCCGGCGTAGTGGATGACCAGATATGGAGTAACTCGAAATTTAAAATATGTCTTAAAGTGCAGGATGAGGCTGACAGTCGGGATGTTATTAAACGTCCTGATGCGGCCATGATTAAGGAACCGGGAAGGGCGTATATACAGGTCGGAAATGATGAGATCTTTGAGTTGTTCCAATCTGCGTATTCTGGTGCTGATTATGATCCGAAAGGCGAACTGCAGAAACAGGAGAACAAGACCAAACGAATCTATAAGGTAGCTCTGAATGGTAGAAGCGAGCAGATCTTTCCGCTTGAGGAAGAGAAATTCTCCCCAAATGAGTCTGCTTCCCAACTGCATGCCATGGTTGAATACATTACAGAAACCGCCAAGCAATATGGGATTTCTCCAATGAAAGGGCCTTGGCTACCGCCACTGCCTGAAGTAGTCTACCTCGATTTATTGCTGCCGAATAGCTTAGCAGATGGTAGATGGCCGCAGCAGCAGAAACTGCTCAGTGTGCCAGTGGGGATCATGGATGATCCAAGAGGACAGAGACAGGAAGCGCTGGAGATAGATTTTGCATCTGAGGGGAATCTGTTTGTCTATGGAACGCCGGGTACAGGTAAAACCGTGTTCCTCAAAACGTTATGTTTATCGCTGGCTCTAATGTATCCGCCGGATGACGTCAATATCTATATTATGGATTTTGGCGGAAGCTCACTCAAAGCTATGGAGAAACTCCCTCATGTCGGTGGGGTAATGACACTGGAGCAAGAAGATAAAATTGACCAATTTATGCGCTTTATGTTCAGGGTTATGGAGGATCGAAGAACGCTGTTTCAAAATAATGGAAGTGAAGGGTTCAATGATTACCGTAGAAGTGGACGAAAACTGCCCGCATTTATAGTCATAGTCGACAACTACTTTGCTTTATCGGAGACCTACGAAGATTTTGACGCTCAAATGGTGCTGCTGGCTCGTGAAGGTTTTAAATACGGTATTTATATGGTCGCTACAGCAACCAATAGTGCTTTGGTCAGATATAAATTTTCGGTTAACTTCAAAATGGCGATCAGCTTCCAGATGACTGAGAAGAGTGAATATGATGGTATTGTAGGACGAACGGAAGGCTTGGAACCCGCTAAGGTTGCAGGCAGAGGATTGGTAAGAGGCAAGCCGCCTTTGGAATTTCAGACTTCGCTTCCTGAATATCAACATACCGCTACCGAGCTCATCTTGAAGAGAATGGAGGCTTTGAATCTAACTGGAGCCGCACCAATTCCGGTGATGCCTTCTACGATTGATCTGCGGCAGCTCAATAATAATACAGAGCAACTGGCAATAGGCTTGGGCAACAATGATTTACAGCCTGTGTTTATAGACCTTGTTGCAACACCAGTGCTGATGATAGCTGGAGAGGCTATGTCAGGAAAGAGCACTTTACTTGTATCGTGGATGAAGCTGCTGAGCGAAAAGGAGGATCTAGAGGTATATGCGCTGGATTCATCTGCTATGGGCATTTATGAACTGATACAACAGTCTTACGTAACGGATTTATCGAACGTGGATGATTTGGACAATTTCATTGATGGGATCAAAGAACAATTGGAAACTAGACGCAGTGAGCTTCTCTCATGCAGAATGTCCGGTGGTGACGTTGGCGCTCTGATGAAACAGTGGAAGCAGATAATCTTCGTTATTGATCGTCTAAGTGAATTTACGAGCGGAGACAAGTATATGCTGCATGAGCTGATTGAACGAATTGTGAAGCAAGAACGCGGCATGAAGGTAGCTGTTCTAGCGACAGATAACACAAATGATCTTACCTCTAATTGGGATTCCTTGGGCAAGACTATCCGAGAAGAACAGACCGGGATCCTGCTAGGTAGAATGAAAGAACAAAATCTTTACAATGTGTCCTTACCTTACGGAATCCAGGAGAAAGATGGGGAGCAAGGTGATGGCTATCTCATTGTAAAGAATAAATATACCGGATTAAGATGTGCCGTATGGAGTAAGGAGAATCGAGTTAATGCGGGAGTAGGAGTTTAGGATGGAGGTGCAGCTAGTGTCAGTTAGTCCATCAGAAATCAGGGGAAACGCTTCACAAATCCATAGTCTAATCAATGAAGTGAACAGTACTTCAAAAAAACTGCAAAGTGATTATACACAATCGGCCAGCTATTGGACCGGTACGGCTTCTAAAGCATTTCAAAGTGAATACAACGAGCTGGATAGCGAAATGAAGACCCTGCTTACAATGCTGGATAGGCTCGAAAGTGGGGTCCAAAGAGTGGCTTCAGAAGTGATCCGTGCTGAACAGGAAAGAGAAGAAAAGCGAAGACTAGCAGAGAAAGCGGCGCAAGAGGCACTGAAACAAAAGCAATTAGAAAAGCAAAAGCAAAGCCAGAAGTAATGACAGGGGTGTTGAGATAGAAATGCTTTGAAAGGAGGTGAATAATGTGGCGGGAAACAATCTTACATTTAATCCGGATCAGGCACTAGGTGTAGCTAAGTCTATTAAAACCAAAGCAAACAATGCAGATACTCTTATCAAACAATTGCAATCTGAAATTCATGCTGTTAGCGGTTGGTGGCAAGGAGAATCACAAACTGCTTTTATACAACAATTCGATGGACTTATGCCTAGTTTTAAGGAAATGGTTCTCTGTGTAGAGAACATCAGTAAGAACCTAACGCAAATTGCTAACATCAAGCAACAAGCCGAGCAAGAAATGGCAAGTAAACTGCGTGGAAAATAATGCTGGCATACATAACAAGGCAGATTTTGAGCTATCTGCCTTGTTAGTATGATTTTAAGTAAGTATGAAGTGAATTTATTTGGGGGGATCTGTAAGTGAAGCTGACCGAACAACAATACATAACACTGGCATCAGTTGTAGAAGCAGCAGACGGTCTCGAACTGACGGATAGTCTGGCTTTTGCTGGTGCAGCAGCCTATGCCTATAGAGATGAGCATGATGATAGATTAATTATCTTTACATATAAAGGAAAAGATTGGCTTGCGGATCTGCAGTCTCTGTTAAGCGGTCAGAGCAGCATGCCGGAGGAAGCATCAAGATTTTTATTAAAAAACAAAGGGGAGAAGGATTGCCAGGTTACTGGTTATTCCATGGGCGGTGCCTTAGCTCTTTATGCAGCAGCGGTTAATGAGGGGATTGGTGGTGTGGTATTCGACGCACCAGGTATAGCAAACATTCTGACTGCGGAGCAAAGGGGAAAGCTTCAGGTTAAAAATATTGTGGCTTATAACAGTCTTGTATCCGCGTTAGGCAAACACAACGAAGAGATTGTATTTGCTAAATCGGGTATAGAAGAAACGGAATTTCTAATTCCTGATTCGCTTTGGCAGCGCTATACCTTTGACTCTGAGGGGAGCGTGATTATAGGTGAAAAAGGGAATGCCTATGCTTTGCTATCCAAGATTAATATCCTAACGGAAGAGCATACGCCTGTTTTTGATGCTGTTATGAGTGGATTTGGGGATACCGTCGGACTAACAGAATCTGCATCGGATCATTTGGGTTACGTGATATTTACCTTAATAGATCAGTTGGATGTAGGAAAAGTGCGAGGTGCACTGATTGAAATTGCCCACAAATATGAACGAATGTTGGATGCGAAGTTCAGCGAGTGGAGAACCGAAATGAATAATATTCCGGAATCCTTCTTATTCGATGACATCCGTGCGAAATTTGAACAACTATCTGAAGCATCCATGCTAGAGGCAGCGGGAATAGCAGAAGAGCTTAATGAAATCACGCAAGCTGTCTTATCCATCCTGCTGATTTGCAGTCCGGTAGGGGATAAGCTGATGGACCATGTAGAGGAATGGTTGAATAAACTGACAAATGCCCTCATGGAACGTATGGAGAAACTAACGAACCAAATGACATTACATCTCGATAAGGTGGTTGAAACAACCATGAATCAAATGCTCAAATTTCCAGAATTGAAGCTGGATTTTGAGTTCTGATTACTAACTGGAATCGCCATCAAAAAGGAGTGAAGCCAGCATGAAAAAGATTTATACAAGGAAGGTGTTGACTCTGATGTTGATATTATCAATGTTCAGCTTTATGGGATGTGGCTCTAGAGAGGAGAAAAGTGAAAAGAAAATTTTGAGCTCCTTGCAGGAAAAGTATGGCGAGGAATTCATCCTTGATGGCATAGGCGGCGGTTGGGGAACGATGAACAACAATACATTGAAGGCGACTGTGCATCCTAAGAAGGATGACACGATTAATGTACGGGTGGAAATCACGAAGGATTTGGAAAAGGTGTATGACAACTATTTAAACCAGGTGGTAGCAAAAAAAGACGAACCAATGATTCAAGCAATCGCTGCTAGCATTTGGCCTGACAGTAAAATTATCGTTGCCAACGAAACGGGGTTGGTTTACCCCAAGCATAACGATACAAAGATTTCCTACGAGCAATTTCTGAAGTTATATCCAACGAATACGCTGGTGATTTCAGTCTATTTAAATAGTGATAACTATGTTGATGGTAATGGAGATATGGACCAAGAGGCAGAAATGAGAAAATATATGGATTTTGCAAAAATACTAGCAGAAAATAAATATGTGAGTAGTCTGATAGGGATAGGATACCTCACTCCAGAGGCCTATGGTCGATTAGAAGAGGTCAAAAAGGCAGAGGAAAGTGTTGACATATATTTTAGTGACGAAACCAAAAAAACAGGAATTATTAATATAGTTACAATGGCTGGATTCAAATTAGGAGTTGATGGAAAGATTGTAGAATCTCAAGACAAGATTAGAGAATTCTTTGATATATGGAAAGAGGACAGAATAAAAAGAATGGAACAAAGAGGGGGATTGTAATGGACGATACGCTTACAGAGGTAGAGTTAAAGCAGATCTCACAACTTGTTTATTTAGATATACTCAACATTAAGGATTTGGAAAAAACATATGCATTATATAAAAAAATCACTCTCGGCGAAGTTCTCAACTTCTACGCTTCTCCCGCAGGTCAGCAACAATTAAAAGAACGCTTTCCTGACGATCTTAACGGAGTCAAAGAATACAAGCAGTGGAATGATCTCATAGAGCAGATGAATATATCTGATTATCAGAATTGGGAAATCTCCAATATCGTCTCTCATAATAAAAAAGAGGAATCAGGTTTTGTTGCATTTACAGTAGATACCAAGAACGGGGCAAAGGTAGCGGCGTTCCGGGGTAGTGAACCAATGGATAACCCGCTTTACCATAATGACTGGAAAAACAACGGAACAACTGCATATGCCCTTGAATCTTTACAACAGGCGGAAGCTAAAGAATATATGGATAATTTCAAAATAGATGCGGGTTATGAATTGTTTCTGACTGGGCACTCGCTAGGAGGTAATCTAGCCCTATATTCCTCTTTTATATTACCTGAGAATTTACGGAATCAACTAACTTCCACATCAACGTTTAATGCACCGGGATTTAATGGAATCTTGCTTGATAAACACAGGGCCACTATAGATGAATTGAATGAGAATGACAAAATTAAAGAGTTCAGAAATAAAAATGACATCGTTCCGGCCTTATTTCAAAATCCATCAGCAGGTATTTACATTGATACTGAATCTGAAAGGAATACCGTGCTGCCACATCATTCCTTATTCTCACTGAAGATCGACGGGAACAATGAGTCTTTTCAACGTTCAGAGTCACAGACTCGGGCTTTGGTTCCTAACCTTGTGCATAATATTACAGTTGGTTTAGAAATTGTGCCGGGGCCACTAAAGGAAGCATTGGTTGAAGGGATTTTTAAAGTATTGGATGGGGAAGTAGATCTGCGACCATTAGCGTTTGCGGGAATAGCCGTAGTTGGGCTTTTAATGGTGACTGTTGGGCCCGTTGCAGTTGTTACTGCGGCGATTACTGCAGCGTTAGCTGCGCTCGTTGTCACTATAAAAGCTCTGGTTGCGCTTTATGTGATTGGTTTTGTAATTGACAGTGTGATTCCCTGGATTGAGCAAAAGGTGGAGGATATCAAGGAGAGAGTGGTCTCCTTTTATAATCAAAGTGTTGAATTTGTAACGAATATGGTGACAGAAGCTGTCCGAGTGACTAATTTGATCGGTGATAAAATTGAGGAGTTTTCACAAAAGGTAAAGCACGCAGTCTCTGATTTTATGACGAAATTAAAAGAGGGCTTTAATCGTTTTGTAGAGAATGCCATTCAGTATATTGAAGCTCAGAAGGAATATTGGATTAGTGTAAAAGACAAAGCAATGAAGAAAATGGGGGATATATTCCAAAGTGTAAAATCTAAAATTAAGAAAACTAAGGAAGAATTTATCGCTGGCGTACGCACGATTAAAGATTCAGCGATCAGCAAAGTCAAATCGACCGTAACGAAAACCATAACGAAGATTGCAGTTGCATCTGCTAGTGTCATTCAAGGAGCCAAGATTTTGGCGAATATGGATAAACTGGAGAGTCTGCAGAAAAGTCTGGTGCGTAAGGAAGAGAGCATTGCTGAAGCCGTCGAGAGGATATTATCTATAGCTTCTGGAGTCAGTTCTAACGTGGGCAGGACTTACAGTGAATCTTATGTTCAAGCTCAATTAAGAGAAGTTCAACGTTTAAGCAATGAAGTCCGGACACAGAAAAATCGTGTAACAACAGCGATTAACGGAAAAACTGCAGGTTTAAGATACACAGTTACAAAATATCGAGAGATTGAATCCAAAATTGTTGCAGCTGCCCGTGCAAGTACTACCACAATACATCTTAACTAATTATATCAGGAAATAGAAAGATAAATTGAGAGGAGTAATTATATGAAAAAATTAATCAGTTCTCTACTTTTATTACTAATGGTATCCCTGATGACTTCTGCATTTTCAGGTTTTGCAGCAAGTCTTCCATTGAGGGTAGTAGTAAATGGAGAAAAAGTTATTTTTCCAGACGCCCAGCCTTTTATCGATGCGCAGCAAAGAGTACAGCTACCCGTGCGTTTTATAAGTGAAGCGCTTGGAGCTAAGGTGTTATGGGACAGTAAGGCCAAAAAGGCAACAATCTCGCTTGAAGGCAAAACAATGGGTGTCTATATCGGGAAAAAGAGTTATGAGCTCAATGGAAAAACAAAACAAATGGACACGGCAGCATTGTTCAAACAGTCAAGAACCTTTGTCCCACTTCGATTTGTATATGAAGGACTCGGTGTAAACGTGAAATGGGATGATGCTGTGAAGACGGTCTACATCACTACTCCTTCAGGTGAAATAGCTACCTCTGATAAGCCTGCTACGGGAGAATCAACGAATGGAGCGAAGACGGTAACGATTCATGGGTTTGAAATCCCGTATACTCAATTGGGGGCCAATCTAGAGTCGACTTATATTACCGATTCACAGCTGACAGTATACAACAATGATGATCGGAAAGCAGGTCAGTATCTTTTTCAAATCACAATTACATTTACTAATATAGGCTCTGACCCTGCACTGGAAGCGAAGGAAGCGGAGAATATTCTTAGACAAAACATTGAGGGCGATGTCGTAGATTCGATTATGAAGTATGTTAGAACAAAAACAAAAAGAATGGATGAGCTAGATTATAAAGTCTTCCAAAGCAAAGATTATAAAATTGATGTAGACTCTCCTGGTATGGGGGATATAGGAATCGCAGTATGGCCGAAGTAGGAGAGGTGAAGGTATGAAAAAATCGATATGGCTTAGTATAGTGACAATATTCTTATTCCAATCTATAGCTTCTTCAGTTTTCTCTGAAGAGTCAGTGAATGATACATCTAACAATCTTCCAAAAACAGCGACAGCTGTTATCGAGAAGATCAATAAAGATATGGCGGAGCTCTATAAAAAATCTAATTATTACACAATGGAGACTAATAAAGGAAAGTTAAGAGAGGATTTGTTGCAAAACCAGATAAAATCTAACAATAGTAATTTTGAGATTGTTTATGGTGGAAATCATGAATGGCTTGAGCATAGCAATATGTTTGCTTTTTCCGGGTATTCGATTGATGGGGACTCGGTCTCAACTGAGGGAGCTCCATGGTATGCTGGATGGAGCGGGATTCAAATTCAGAATTTTAATATGATTAAGGAACCTTGGAAGGACTCTGGCGTAAAATCAAGCTACAAAATTAGAAAAAATGATTTTGATGCATTTGTAGGTCGGGATATTGAGTATCTAGCAAATTCCGGCGGGACTTTTGAGCAGGCGATTCTTACTGGACTAAACCTGAGCTATGCCGGTAAGAAATATGAACGGTTCATCTATAACAATCAAGACAAGGAGTATAAAGACAGGGTTGTATACACTCAGAATACTACACCGTCTAAGGGAGGGCGATGGATAGATTATGTTCACGTCTTGCAACCGCCTACCTATCTGTCTTGGGGATCAGGGAGGATTTACATCCAAGGTTCCAACGGAAATATTACTTACTTAGGCATTCCTATCGCACCGTTTATTTTGCAGGTAAATGATTTATCCCCTCATTTCGAAACTTTGCCAACCGGCGCGGTAGCTGGACAAGAGGTAACCGTTGGAATCAGGCTCAGATCCAGCTTCGCCACGCAGAAAACAACAGATTACGCTTGGAAGATCACGAGTAACGGAAAGGAAATCCCTGTAAGATACCATGGTCATGCGTCAACGTTAGCAGGTGAAATTATGCTTGCGGCTAATACGGCTGACAATATTCTTTTCGCGACATTTACAATGCCTGATGAGGACGTATACATCCAGTTTAATCTGAACAGGCTGAAGTCACCTAATGAAGTCTTTTACGGAAATAATGAGATTTACGGATGGATTAAGAAGATCAACTCGATGCCAACAACTAAAGGCTCCTTCGATCTGGATTATAATGTGTTATCGAAAAAAGTGAAATTCGGGTTAGCCGATGGTGCTGCTATAAAGGCTGTTCTACAACCGCAATATTCTGATTTTACTTGGAGTGGGAATGCTACAGGCGCTTTGGAAGTAATCAATAATTCGGATACTATCTATCGTTATTTCCGTGTGGAGAATAATCCGCTGGTTAACGATGCCGCCAGTACTATAGTTAGGCAACCTGACATCATAGCTAGTCTGCAGCGTCCTGATTTTGGTGATGATCCTGTTAACGGTAAGTGGTACATTAATCCGGCTCCGTATACACCTAATCAAAAGTCAGGTAATATCAGTTTCCAGGGTACTGTGAGCAGAAATTTCACTCGTAATTATCAGGTGTGCAGCACAACTAAGAACGGGCAAGGTAAAGATGTTGAATCTTGTCAAACGTATACGGAGAGCGGCAGCACTTCAGCTCCGTTTACACCAGGTGAGGATGTCAAAACCATTCGGACCTATATTTATAACGGGGCCAAACAAATAGCACCTAAGCTGTACAAGAATTCAATAGACAAGAATAAAGCGGATTCTTTGATTCGAAAGCTCCTCTGGACAAGTGAGCCTTACAATTATAATGTAATCCGCTGGATGGCTCATGAAGATGAGAATAAGAACTTACAGGATTGGACGAAAGTAAAGGGGCAATTCGAACGAATCTTCACACAACAGGCAAGCGGAGACATCGGTTGGAAGGTAGAGAATAGCATGGCTCAAGCTTATAAGAAAGCCAGAGCTACCGCTAAAAAAATGCTTAACGACAAATCTAATTATGATACCGCCGTGTTTGCGACGGATAAGCAACTTCAAGGGTATGATTATCCGATTAAATCCGGATATTATTTTAATCCTGTTGGAACGTATACCTTTACACTGGAGACAGTTACGTTTAAAGATACGGATAAAGACACGAAGGACCATAAGGATCTTGTTGAGGAACTTACGAATTCTTTCCGATATGAAACTGATCTTATGTATATCAATAATGATAAAGTTGCGGTCAATCTGCGGAATGAACCACTGAGCAAAAACGGGAATAACTTTGCAAGAAAGCCAGCAGCTTTATCCGTAGAGGATAACACCGGAGTGAATGATGCGAAATTGTTGACGGTGGAGAACAGCTTTACTAAAGATGTGGAAGAGATCCCATATTCACAAGAAAGAGAAAGTGATAATGGCACCCATGAATTCTGGAAGAATATATTAGAGGGTTACTCACAGTCTAGTACACTGGGAAGCTTCGACAATTTCAAATACCGTGAATATGTGGGCTTGAATCAGAATATGTACAAGATCACGGAAAAGTCTACGGTGACGATTACGATTAATAAGGACCATATTCCTGTCTATACTACAGCTGAAATGCCAGATGGGAAGTACTATGTTAAGGCTTGGTTGGCAGATGTGGAGCTCTCCAAGAGTACCAACGCATACAAATCACTGGGCAAGCTTGTCGGCATTAAGCCGCTGGATCAAATTGAGGTTACGGTAAAAGGCTCTATGTTTGATGACTTAAATAATTAAACAACAATAGTCTCCCTTCATGCAAAATAGCATGAAGGGAGTTTTATTATTGTGATAGCGCTTCATCCAACGTATAATAAGGGCTGTTGATTGTTTTTTTATATTGTTTTTTATTTTCACACTGGATGGCGGATTATTGCTTATTGGAGAAGGGAGATAGTTGCTATGAAGTTATTGGGAGCGATTGAAGCAGGCGGAACGAAGTTTGTATGCGGGATTGGTTATGAGGACGGTACCATTCTGGACCGAGTTAGCTTTCCGACAACAACACCGGAAGAAACGATGGGACTCGTAATCGACTATTTTAATGGGAAGAATGTAGAAGCTTTTGGTATTGGATCGTTTGGACCGATTGATCCCGTGCTGGACAGCCCTACTTATGGTTACATAACAACGACACCAAAACCTCACTGGGGACAATATAATCTGGTAGGCACAATGGCTGAGCAATTTAACGTGCCGATCGGTTTTGATACGGATGTGAATGGTGCAGCGCTTGCGGAAAGTAAATGGGGAGCGGCTAAAGGTCTGGACAGCTGCCTTTATATTACGGTTGGGACAGGTATTGGAGCGGGAGCAGTTGTTGGAGGTCAGATGGTGCATGGATTGTCTCATCCTGAGATGGGACATATTCTAGTTCGCAGACATCCAGAGGACACGTTTGAGGGCTACTGCCCTTATCATGGCGATTGCCTTGAAGGGTTAGCCGCAGGTCCGGGGATTGGCAAACGCTGGGGACAACCAGCAGGCGAGCTACCTGTTGACCATCCAGCTTGGGATATGGAAGCTCATTATCTTGCACATGCACTTATGAATTACGTGCTGATTCTGTCTCCCGAAAAAATCGTAATGGGCGGTGGGGTCATGAAGCAAAGCCACTTGTTCCCGCTAATCCGTACCAAGCTGCAGGAGCTGCTTAAAGGTTATGTTCAGCATCCAGCGCTCAATACCGATATTGATAATTACGTTGTGCCACCGCAGCTTGGAGATAATGCAGGACTTGCAGGTGCGATTGGACTGGCAACCTTAGCTTTGGCAAGAAACTAGTATAAAAAGATATTGACTGTTAGGAAATATATGGTATTGTAGGATCTAACAGTATAGCATTTAATGAGGGAGCACCTCTTTCACGTTTATCGTGAGAGTGGTGCTTTTTTGCGTTTTCCGAGTCTGACAGTGTGGGATTCACACCAGCGAAGAGTAGCTCAGACCCGGTAGGTATAGTGCTTGCTGAAGACTAGAAAGGCAGGGATGAATATGCAAATTGTATTTATGAATCGCTTATCCAGAATATCTGGGGTGGATCAAGAGGTGTTCGCTCAGCTATGGATTGGAGAGGAAGAAGGAGTGTGGAGCCTGGGCTGGCGTGATTTTTCAGACGGTGAGGAGACGCAGGAGCATTTGTGGTATGCGGGTGGTTCTTGGAATGAAATGCTCTGTGTTTACAGGCATGAGCTGGCGGTGAAGATGGGGGATGGCTATCGGCCGTTGATTGATGGCGTATTTCATGAAGAAGACGGCCTTACTGGGCGCAATCAGGAGCAGCTAAGGCTGCAATATTACAGTGAATATAATGGGAACGAAGCTATTTATGAGGAGTTATGTGCTTGGCGCCGCAGCCGAGCTTCTAGTGAACGGAAAGCCCCTTACATTCTTGCCAGCAATCGTTTGTTACGTTTGATAAGCACTTTCTTGCCGCATACACCAGAGGAGCTGCTGCAGATCCCTGGTGTAGGGGAAGGAAAGGTAGCCCAATATGGCACGGATTGGTTGGCTATAACCTCTACGGCTGCAAGGGAGCATTCCTTTCCTTTGAATTGGGTTCACCAAGAAATTGAGGAGGACTCTTTTGTATCCTGGCTCTATAAACAGAAAGAGGTCAAATATAAGAAACAGCTAGAAAGACTGCGATTACGGCGAATTCTGCTGCAAGGGATCGAGAATGGGTTAGGGTTAGAACAGCTTAAGGTGAACAGTGGAGTGAACCGTCGCGAACTGATTGAAGCGGTAGAGGAGCTGGAAAGAGAAGGTTATTGCGTGGAGAAACTGATCGAGGTAGAACTGAAAAATATGCCGCAGAATGAACAGGAAGCGATATGGAATGCCTATGTAGAGGCAGGAGATCTTTTTCTAAAGCCAGTGCTGCATAAGGTGTATGGGGAGGATTTTTCAGCAGCAGAAGGGCTGGATAGCTATTATGAACGTCTGCGGCTGATCCGCATTCGTTTCCGGCGGGAGCAAGCTCCTAAAGTGGGCGTGGCGACCAGTTTCTAGTAGCTTTTCCTCATATCAAAAAGACGAAGGCTTCCTTACACCATAGGGTTAAAGGGCCTTCGTCTTGCCTATTCGTCCGTTTATTTTCATAGCCATTCTTTCTTGCGGAATACATACAGCATCCCACAGCCTAACGTCAACATTAGACCTATAACGGCAAAATAGCCGTATTTCGTATGCAACTCAGGCATATGATCAAAGTTCATCCCATAGATTCCGGTAATTACGGTCAAAGGCATGAATATCGTTGTAATCGCGGTAAATACTCTCATAATTTCATTGGCGCGGTTGGCGATACTGGATTGGTAGGCCTCACGTAAGTTGCCCATGAGATCGCGGTACGTCTCAAAGGTTTCGGATATTTTAACTGCATTTTCATAAATGTCGCTAAAATACTTCTGCAGCTGATCATCAATCAGACGGAGGTCTTTTTTGTTCAGGGTATTGATAACCTCTTTCTGTGGTCCCAGCATCTTCTTTAACCATAAGATCTCACTTCGCAGACCGATAATCTCACTCAGATGAGATTTCTTGGTATGCATTAGGATATCCTCTTCAAGCTTCTCAATCCGGGCTTCAATTCGGTCACCTACGGAGAAATAATTATCTACGACAAGGTCGATAAGCAGGTAAAGGAATTGGTCTGGTTCGCTAACCTCTTGCTCCCATAACATGGGCTTCAGGATGCGCAGCTCGTGGATCTTTTGTTTCGTTACAGTAATAATATAATGTCTGCCCAAGAATATATTGAGTGCCCGCAGGAAAATTTCCTCATCATCAAAGCGGATGCTGTTTACAACAATAAAGTAATGACTTTCGTATATTTCGATCTTTGGACGTTGATCCTCTTCACTAAGGCAATCCTCAACAGCGAGATCATGCAGGTTGAACAGGGGCTGAAGCAGCTCCAAATCCTCCACATCTGCATCAATCCAATAGAACCCTTCTGTTGGGGGTGTCAATGTTTCATCAATTTCATCAATAGGTGTAAAAACCCCTGCATTCACCAGCCGGATTTTCATCTGATTCCACTCCTTCTATCCCCGGGTCTTCACCAGGGACTGCTAATTAAGCACAGAGAAAAAAATCAGCTTGGCCGGCGTTACAATCAATACAAGAGGCCGAATGACGATTCGAGGGCATGAAGAAGAACTGCTCCCGCCGCCGGCAAGCTGATGATTATCCTGTGTGGTTGCTCATTTTGTACACTTAATTGCGAGCTCGGGTCGCCTTCCATTCTTCTTCTCACCTCTTCTTTTCGTTCAGGTATGAAATACTTGTCTAGTATAACAACGGAGTATGCCTCTTTCAAGCAAATTTATTGTTACTTTAAGGCTACTTCAGCATTGTATGGACTTGACGAAAAGGAGGTTCATGATTTAAAGTAAATTTTAAAGAAATTTAATTGAATACAGCTAAATCTTATCAAGAGCAGGTGGAGGGACTAGCCCTATGAAACCCGGCAACCGGCGTGTGAACGCACGGTGCTAATTCTTGCGGAACTTTGCTGACGACTAAACCCCGTCCAAAAGTTTCTGGCAGATGAGAGAGGCGCATATGACTGTAGATATGACCTTTCTCGTTTTCCGAGAAAGGTCTTTTTATTGTTCAGAAAGCCGCGATGTGACAACATAACCTAAATACAGTTAAGGAGTGGAAAGACAATGCCAATTAAAATTCCCGACAGTTTACCAGCAAAAGAAGTACTATCCGGAGAAAATATTTTTGTGATGGATGATAGTTTGGCTTTCCATCAGGATATCCGTCCACTAAGGATTGCTATTCTGAATCTCATGCCGACTAAAGAAACGACGGAGACTCAATTGCTGCGTTTAATAGGAAATTCACCGCTGCAAGTTGATGTTACCTTGCTGCATCCACGCTCACATACTTCTAAGAATACTTCTGCTGAGCATTTGAGAAGCTTTTACAAAACTTTTGACGAGATCAGCCACCGCCGTTTGGATGGCCTTATTGTTACAGGAGCACCCGTAGAGCAAATGGAGTTTGAGGAAGTATCCTATTGGGAAGAGCTAAAAGAGATTTTTGAATGGAGCAAGGATAATGTGACCTCGACCATGCATATCTGTTGGGCGGCACAGGCAGGGTTGTATCATCATTTTGGTGTTCGTAAAGTGGCATTGCCTGAAAAATGTTTTGGTGTATTCTCCCATACGATTAATCAAAATAACATTAAATTGCTGCGCGGTTTTGACGAGGTATTCCATGTACCGCATTCCCGTCATACCGATGTCTCCCGCGAAGATATTGAGAGCAATCCAGATCTGCAGATTCTGGCAGAATCCGAAGAAGCTGGTATGTATCTAGTAGCTACGACCGACGGCAAACAAATATTTGTGACCGGACATTCCGAGTACGATCCTCTATCCCTGAAATGGGAATATGATCGTGATTTGGAGAGGGGCATGGAGATGGCCTTGCCGAAACACTATTTCCCTAAAGATGATCCAGAACGGACACCTCCTGCAGTGTGGCGTGCACATGCCAACTTATTATTCTCTAATTGGCTCAATTACTATGTATATCAAGAGACACCTTACGATATCGACCCGATTGTTTATTAAGATCAGCGCTACATTATAATTTAGGAGGCATTTATCATGGACGACAAACTTAGGATTGAAAGCAGACTGGCACAAATAGGTTCACAAGAAGATCCGGCTACCGGAGCCATTAATTTTCCTATCTATAATGCTACGGCATTCCGTCACCCGAAGCTTGGGCAGAGCACAGGTTTCGATTATAGCCGTACCAAAAGTCCGACCCGTTCCGTACTGGAGAATGCGGCTGCGGAATTGGAGTCTGGTGATGCAGGTTTTGCCTGTAGCTCTGGGATGGCGGCTATTCAAACCATATTTACCCTGTTTGGGCAAGGCGATCACTTGATCGTTTCGCTGGATCTTTACGGCGGGACCTATCGTTTGTTGGAACGAATTATGTCCAAGTTTGGAATCACTGCTTCCTA
Source organism: Paenibacillus sp. FSL R7-0163 (assembly GCF_037969975.1). Taxonomy (NCBI): domain Bacteria; kingdom Bacillati; phylum Bacillota; class Bacilli; order Caryophanales; family Paenibacillaceae; genus Paenibacillus; species Paenibacillus sp. FSL R7-0163. Next base: position 4,225,054 of record NZ_CP150224.1, on the reverse strand, counting down.
TGTAGATACGAATGATTTGGATGCGCTTGAGGCTTCCCGTCTTCCAAATACAAAGGCGATATTTATTGAAACGCCAACGAATCCTTTGATGATGGTTACGGATATTGCAGCCGTTGCTACTTGGGCTCGTCATCATGGGCTGCTCACAATTGTAGACAATACACTGCTGACTCCATTTTTCCAGCGTCCTCTGGAATTAGGTGCGGATATTGTAGTCCATAGTGCTACCAAATATTTGGGCGGACACAATGATATACTTGCTGGTCTTATTGTATCTAAAGGGGCTGAATTATCCGCTGAAATAGCGATTCTACATAACTCTATTGGCGCTGTGCTTGGGCCAACAGACAGTTATCAGCTGATGAGAGGCATGAAGACACTGGCTCTGCGTATGGAACGGCACGAGAGTAATGCACTAGCAATTGCCCGCTATCTACAAGAGCACCCGGCGATTGCGGAAGTGTTCCATCCAGGCCTGCCGGATCATCCGGGATATGAAATTCAGAATCGCCAGTCCTCGGGCAATACCGGAATTTTTTCTTTCAAATTAAAAGATGCCAGATACGTAGAACCTCTGCTTCGTCATATCCGGCTTATAGCCTTCGCTGAGAGCCTCGGCGGGGTTGAATCGTTAATGACCTATCCTGCAGTACAGACGCATGCGGACATTCCTGTGGAAATTCGGAATGCGGTGGGTGTAGATGATCGGTTGCTGCGCTTCTCGGTGGGCATTGAACATGCGGAGGATCTAATTGCTGATCTGGGTCATGCTTTGGAGGCTGCGCGGGCGGAAATCGAAACGAAGTAAAAGTAACGGCAACCCAGATCGGCACCGAATTGCTGGGAAATATCGAGGATCTATCTCACCGTTGATTTAGAACTGGTGTTAGACTGAGGATGAAATAGAGCTGTCTCATAAGCCGGGAATTGGCTGCTGGGATAGCTCTTCTTTTTGGACTTTTCGCTATTGGACACAGCTGACCTTAAACGCAGCATTATTCCACATTTGGAATGTTAACGGACTCCACAGCAGCTATTGCGCTAAAAAACAGCTTTCATGAGGCTCTTTTCATGGAATAGCATCACTGGAGTCCATAACTATGCTCTAAAGGCTAAAAACTTGCAAATAACGTCATCTGTGTCCGACAGCCTCAGGGAATTTTGATTCAACGGGTGCAGGCAGCAATGTAAGGACTCTTTCTGCTGGATGGTATCTTGCTAAGAAAGTAAAAAGTTTTTCAAGCTGTTCAGATTGTGATACGATGAGGAAATGAACTGTTCATTTATTAAAATATAAGGTATAAGTTACATACTATACTTTATCCTTATGTTACTACGAGAAACGGTTGTTATCTCTAAAGGACGACAACGTTATTTTTTCTTGTGATTTTGTGAATCTACCATATCCCTAAGGGTTTAAAAGGAGGATGCGAACGATGAGTGCGATAGATCTTATTTTGGATAAAGCCCTGCGGGGCGACCGTCTCCAATTGGAAGATACCATCCGACTATTCGAGAGCAACGAAATTGAGAAAATGGGTGCTGCTGCAAACACTATTATGGAACGCTGGCACCCGGACCCGTTAGCCACTTTTGTAATTGGCCGTAATATTAACTATACGAATGTATGTGATGTGTACTGCCGTTTTTGCGCTTTTTACCGCAGACCAGGCTCGGATGAAGGCTATGTGCTGCCAGATGAGGCGATTTATCAAAAAATTGCTGAAACAATTGCTGTTAATGGTACAGAAATTCTTATGCAAGGTGGAACTAATCCTAACCTTCCATTTAGCTACTATACAGATATACTGCGCGGAATTAAGCAACGGTTCCCTGAGATTACAATGCACTCCTTCTCTCCTGCGGAGATTATGAAGATGAAAGAAGTATCAGGATTACCACTGGAACAAGTGGTTCGTGAAATTCATGCTGCGGGTCTGGATTCATTGCCAGGCGGAGGCGCAGAAATTCTTGATGACCGTACACGCCGCAAAATCAGCCGACTAAAAGGCTCGTGGCGCGAGTGGATGGATGTAATGCAGACGGCACATAAAGTGGGTATGAATACCACAGCGACAATGGTGATTGGGCTTGGGGAAAGTATGGAGGAACGTGCTTTGCACTTACTACGTGTGCGAGAGGCTCAGGATGAGTGTATTGCCAATAAATATGATTCTGAAGGTTTCTTGGCCTTTATCTCATGGACATTCCAGCCGGACAATACCAACCTGAAGCTGGACAGACAAACGCCTGAGGAGTATCTGAAGACGGTAGCGATCAGCCGCCTTGTGCTGGATAATATTAAGAACTTCCAATCTTCATGGGTCACTATGGGACCAGAGGTCGGCAAGCTCTCCCTGCAATATGGCTGCAACGATTTCGGCAGCACAATGATTGAAGAGAACGTAGTATCTTCGGCGGGTGCGACTTACAAGGTAAACATCGAGTCGATCACTCAGCTGATTCGCGAAGCAGGCAAAGTTCCAGCGCAGCGGAATACACGTTATGATATTCTGCGGGTGTTCGATGATCCTAATGCGAAGATTGATAATGATTTTGTAATGCAGAACTAATATATATTAATTAATCAACGCTTGATGCTTGTTAATCCTTCAGTGGACTAATGAGCATCAAGCGTTTTTTTGTAAGGTTAGGATTACGATCATTAGCAAGCCTCATTGCAGAACACATCTGAATCTTCGCTTGTTATATCATCCGTTAGGCGTATGGACCCAGTGGACCTTATTCGTAAATTCAGCGTCTTTTGAGCAGGTGTTCGACCCCAGCGACGGTATCCTTGAAAAGAGCCTCATATAGGCTGGTTTTTAGCGCAATAGCGACTGTGGGGTCCGATAGCATGGGGGATATCGGAAAATGTGGCGTATAAGAGCATTAGTGTCCATAGAGCTGAGGTATACGAACATTATGAACTAAGGTTAACTACACAAACTAAGGTTGGTGTGGAGTACGCCTTTTTAAACGAAACTTTATATAAATGTGAACATAAATTCATTTTTTATTTCTTTTTATCCATTCACATTATTATCCAAAAGTGATATCATAATCATATCAAAAGAATATCTAGTGGGGGTGCTTTTATGAAAGAGAAAACGCTTCGTCCTGTCAGTGGATTTTGGGTTCTCGCATTGATTGCAGTTTGTTTAGCTGGAGGAATTTATGGTGCTGTTCAGGAGTATGTCGCAGTGCCAGTCATTCTGTTCGTTGTAGCTGGAGTTCTATGTACAAGTTTTACGGTTGTGCAGCCCAATAAGTCGGTCGTAGTTACCTTTTTCGGGCAATATGTAGGGACTATCGTGACAAGTGGCTTGTTTGCAGTCATTCCGTTCAGTTTGCGCAAGACGGTTTCCCTCCGCGTGCGTAACTTTAACAGTGTCAAGCTGAAGGTTAATGATGTGGAAGGTAATCCGATTGAAATTGCTGCAGTTATCGTATTTAAGGTAATTAACTCTGCAAAAGCGCTTTTTGATGTAGATAAATATATGGCGTTTGTGGAAATCCAAAGTGAAACAGCGCTGCGTCATGTAGCCAGTAAATACCCGTATGATAACTTCAATGAATCGGGCATGTCCCTGCGGGCTAATGCAGATGAGATTGCTAAAGAATTGGCAACCGAGCTGCAAGAACGTTTGTCGATATCTGGTGTAGAGGTCATTGAAGCGCGGCTTACACACTTGGCTTATTCCACAGAAATTGCCAGTACAATGTTGCAACGTCAGCAAGCATCTGCAATTCTGTCCGCTCGTCAAATCATTGTTGAAGGCGCCGTAGGCATGGTCGATATGGCGATTAAACAGCTTAAAGAAAGCGGCGTAGTTGAGCTTGATGAGGAACGCAAAGCGGCGATGATCAATAATCTGATGGTTGCGATCGTGTCGGAGCGCGGAGCGAGTCCGGTCATTAACGCCGGCTCGTTGTACTAAGGCGGTGCATCATGGCGGCCAAGAAAAGCTTTCCACTGCGGATCGATCCGGATCTGCATGAGGCGCTGGAACGATGGGCGGGAGAGGAATTTCGCAGCGTAAACGGACATATCGAATACTTGTTGCGTGAGTCTTTGAAACGTGCAGGCCGCTTACCTGAAAAAAAACGGCGAGAGGAATAACCACAAAAGGACTGTTTCGGCATCCATGTATTGGCTGCCAGAACAGTCCTTATGTGTGTCTTCTGCCTGAGTTTCTATCATTTTGGACCCTTTTCTGACTTGACTGTCAGAGAGGACAGATTTATAATTACTCCATAATTCACGTTAACAGCATTGACGAAGATATGAGTTGATTGTTCTGGACCGTTCAGAGAGAGGAAACTTAGGCTGAAATTTCCTCCGGCATCCTGCTTTCGATTTACCCCTTTGTAGCTGCCGTTTTGAACTCCCTGCAATGGGATAGTAAGAACTGCCGGTTCATGGTCGTTACTCCATGCTTACGAAGGATTCTATCTTCACTCCGCTTGAGGTTTCAAGGGAGGCTAGAGAGAATCGAATTTGGGTGGAACCACGGGTGTAATCGCTCGTCCCTTTGCGGGACGGGCGTTTTTTTGTGTGCGTGGATATTATTGTTCCGCAAAGGTTAAAGGGCCGTTAGGCTTAATTATATGAAGGAGGAATTAGCAATGTCAGTAAGTATTAAGCTTCCGGACGGTTCTGTCCGTGAATACGCAGAGGGTAGCAGTATTGATGATGTAGCAGCTTCTATTAGCAGTGGCCTGCGCAAAAATGCAGCAGCGGGGAAAATGAACGGTATCGTTGTAGATTTATCTACTCCCCTTGAAGAGGGCGCACTGGTAGAGATCGTAACTTTGGATTCACCTGAAGGTCTGGAGGTTATGCGTCACAGTACAGCTCACTTGATGGCTCAAGCGGTTAGACGTTTGTTCGGAACAAAAGAAGTTAAGCTTGGTGTAGGTCCGGTCATTGAAGATGGCTTCTACTACGATATGGATCTGGAACATCCTCTAAATCCTGAAGATTTGCTCAAAATCGAAAAGGAAATGGACCGCATAATTTCGGAGAACCTGCCGATCGTGCGCAAAGAAGTTAGCCGCAAGGAAGCACTTGAAATTTTCGGTGAGCTAGGTGATCCTTACAAGCTGGAATTGATCGAGGCATTGCCTGAAGATAGCGTGATTTCTATCTATGAACAAGGTGAATTCTTCGATCTATGCCGCGGACCGCATGTGCCGTCGACTGCCAAGATCAAAGTCTTTAAATTGATGAATGTAGCTGGTGCTTACTGGCGTGGCGACAGCAAGAATAAGATGCTTCAACGCGTATACGGCACAGCTTGGATTAAAAAAGCTCAGCTTGATGAGCATCTTCGCCTGCTTGAAGAAGCGAAGAAACGCGACCACCGGAAGCTTGGTAAAGAGCTTGAAATCTTTACATTTAATCAATTGGTAGGACAAGGCTTGCCAATCTGGTTGCCTAAGGGTGCCAAATTGCGCAGTATTCTGGAGCGTTATATCGTAGATCTGGAAGCAAGTCTTGGCTATCAGCATGTATACACACCAGTTCTGGGTAATGTTGAACTGTACAAAACTTCAGGACACTGGGAGCACTATCAAGAGGATATGTTCCCTAAGATGACTATCGACAATGAAGAATTTGTTCTTCGTCCAATGAACTGCCCGCATCACATGATGATTTATAAGAGCTCGATGCACAGCTACCGTGATCTGCCGATCCGTATTGCTGAGCTTGGTATCCAGCACCGTTATGAAATGTCAGGCGCATTGACTGGATTACACCGTGTACGTTCGATGACTCTTAATGACTCCCATATTTTCTGCCGTCTGGACCAAATTAAAGGCGAGTTCATTCGTGTAATCGAATTGATTAAACAGGTATACAGTGACTTTGGTATTAATGACTACCGTTTCCGGTTGTCCTATCGTGATCCTAAGGATACAGAGAAATATTATGCGAATGACGAAATGTGGGAAACTGCACAGCGGATGTTGCGTGAGGTAGTAGAGGAAGCAGGACTGCCGTTCTACGAAGCAGAAGGCGAAGCTGCATTCTATGGTCCTAAACTTGATGTGCAAATTAAAACTGTATTAGGTAAAGAAGAGACTCTGTCTACTGTACAAATCGACTTCTTGCTGCCTGAACGTTTTGAACTGGAATATATCGGTGATGATGGTCAAAAACACCGTCCAGTCGTTCTGCACCGCGGAATCTTGGGTACTATGGAACGTTTCGTTGCCTTCCTGTTAGAGAACTTTGCGGGCTCGCTGCCGCTTTGGTTATCTCCACAGCAGGTTAAAGTAATTCCTGTATCGACAGCGTTCGACGATTATGCCAAGGAAGTTACAGACAAGCTGCGTCGCCGTGGTATCTCTGCTGAGGCAGATCTCCGCAATGAGAAGCTGGGTTATAAGATCCGCGAAGCTCAGCTTGAGAAACTGCCATACATGTTCGTAGTTGGCGAGAATGAGATGAACGCTCAGACGGTCTCCATCCGTAAACGCGGGGAAGGCGACATTGGAGCTAAGCCGCTTCAAGAAGTGATTGAGCTCTTGTCTCAGGAAATTGCTGATCGTGTGATTTCCTAATTTCTTGTAATTAACAACACCAAAATTACGTCTAAATAAGACCTCTGTTATATGCCCATGAGGATCAACTTCTGATCTTCATGTATAAAATTTTGTGAATCGGGAAACCTTCGCTAATAAGGGGGAGGTTTATCACATGAACAAAATGGGCATATTTCAGAGGTTTTGGTGTCTTTTTGTCACCATCGTTTTGCTATTGACCGCTGCTGGAATCATTCCAGAATCTAAGCAACAGGCAGTAGGGGCCATTGGGACAGGAGACACTTTACAGCACACGGGTATTAACAAAACGCTATCGAACGAGTTGCAATATACCAAGGCTAATTCTGTGTTTATGAGAACCACAGATGATAAGGTCGTTCTTGCGACTGGCCGCGCCACACTAATGTCAAACGAGGCGCATTCCGTCGCACCTGTATTACCTGCAACAACAAAAAATAAACCAGCAGCGACAAAGGCACCGCAGAGCACCAAAGCTCCAACCACTAAAACAAATGGTGGCAGCGGATCTTCAAAACAGTTACCAAATTCTATTCCTGTAGCCGCTCCCGCGGAAGACCAGATTATTACTTCAATGAAAGTAATGGCGACTGGCTATACTGCGGGTTATGAATCTACAGGTAAAACATCTAAGCATCCCGAATATGGAATCACTTATTCAGGTGTAAAAGTGCGCAGAGATAAGAATACAGTCTCAACCATTGCTGCTGACCCTAAGGTTTTGCCGCTGGGTAGTATTCTTTATATACCGGGCTATGGATACGCCATAGTTGCTGATACGGGCTCGGCTATTAAAGGGCGGAAGATTGATCTGTATTTTGCTACTACGAAACAGGTGTATAAGGAATGGGGCAAAAAATCGGTTGTAGTTCAACTCATTAAGCGTGGTAACGGGACTTGCACGGAAGTCATGCTGAAGAAGCTGAGCCAAGCGATTGAGACTTACAAAGCAGTGCCGCAATCCCTACTCGAAGAATCCATTTAATGGGATTGAACTTATTTTCACTTGGTCATGCATAATAGTGACATCACCTTGCCATAATACGGACTGGGGCAAAGCAATTGCCTCTTCCGAGATGTTCTCTTAGTAAGCATATTCTATGCTGCATAAGAGAAAAGGAGGTGAATTCCGTGGCTAATAACAAGAAATCTAAAGTACAAGAAAATTACAAAACACCAAATGAAAAATACAATGCTGAGTTTGCTGTTGAGAATGACGGCGCTAACAAGCAAAGTGGAAATACTTCTAAACCAGCTCAGAAACCGCAACAATAATGCGCTAACTGAAGCAGAAGACTGCTGAAAAAAAGAGACTGTCCAAATCAGTTAATTACTGAGGGACAGTCTTTTTTCATATATAATGAAGTAAATAGAATTTTATCCCATTCATCTCAGTCTAGAGACTGAGGGGAAGTTCCTTCTCTCGCCGCTGTTTCTCAGCACTTCATTCCTGTAGACTAAGGCTATAAGATTGAAGAAGAGAGCGTTCCACTACTTTAAAGGGGAAATGAGTCATGAAAAGAAGGTTCACCAGCCAGGTTTTAGGCGGCCTGATCCTGATAGGGATTGGAGCTATGTTTCTACTGAGACAATTGGGTTACACTGATTTCAGCTTAGGTTACCTGATTTCGAATTATTGGCCGGTTATCTTGATCCTAATGGGAATGAAACGGCTTTTAGGTACAGGGGAGGAGCAATCAAAAGGTTCTTCACCTATCGGCGGCTTTTTCTTTCTGGCGATCGGAGTGTTTTTCCTTGGACGGAATTTAGATTGGTTTGATATTTCGGCCGGGGATTTTTTCAAAATGTTCATTCCAGTCATGTTGATTGGCGGCGGACTTTATGTGATTTTTAAACCACGCGGTTCAGTACCACCTGTGCCACCAGCTCCACCGTCACCACCAGATCACTTTCCTTCAGGAAAAAGCTCACTAGATGTGGAGCCGCCCAAACCGCTGGATTCCACACTTGATGAACAATTTGAGCAAAAATTCGGCAAGGCTTCTGGTCAACGCGACTGGAAGGACTATCTTCAAAAAGATGAAGAAGACGATGAGGACGAAACAGGATCTTATAAGTCCGGCGCTGAAGCACGTTGGCAAGAGAAGCAGGAACGACACGAGCGCAGACGTCAGGAACGTCATGAGCGTCATGCTCGTAGACATGGTGAATGGCATGAGGAATTCCATGAATCAAATAATCAAAAGGAATCGACCAATCGCTCTGCTTTTATCGGAGATGTCCACATGGGGCGCGAGCATTTCCAACTGAAGAACACGAATATCTCGCAGTTTATCGGCGATACCGTACTGGATCTGACGAATGCACAAATTGCTTATGGCGAAACGAGGATTAATATTTCCGCTTTTATAGGCGACATTAAAGTGTACATTCCGAATGATATGGATCTTGGCATCTCGGTGAACAGCAGTTCTTTTATCGGGGATATGGAAGTTCTGGATCAGTCTCGCAGTGGGTTTATGAGCAGTGTACAGTGCAAGACTCCTTATTATAAAGAAGCAGGCAAAAAAGTCCGTATAAATGTAAGTGCATTTATAGGTGACATTAAAGTTAAAACGGTGGGTTAGATGGGGACAATCTTCAGTAATACCAAATGGTTGCTGTTGTTTTACTTTTTGCTCACTGGAGCGGTAAGCGCTGGATTGATGTATGCAGGCACTTGCCTTGGTTATATCGAAGTGAAGGATTATCGGATGTGGCTGTACTTATGTCTCGGGATTGTGTTGTTCACTGTAGTTATCGGCTACATGGCAGGCCAGCGGATTCAGCGCCGGATTGATCATCTGGATCTGAATATGCTGCAGGTAGCCAAAGGAAATCTGTCCGTACGGATGCCAGAAAGTGACGATCAGTCTTTTGCCCGAGTGTATCACGAGTTTAATGTCATGATGGATACGGTTGAGAATAAGATGCAGCTTCTACAGCGATTGGGTGAACAAGAGGTTATTGAGAAGGAACAGGCAGCGGAGAGTGCGGTGTTGGAGGAAAGAAGGCGTATGGCCCGGGATCTGCATGATACGGTGAGCCAACAGCTTTTTGCCATCCATATGTCCGCTTCTTCGCTGCCTAAAGTTCTGAAGGTCAATGAAGCTCAAGGTCAAATGGTCATGGACCAGTTGATTACAATGTCTCAGATGGCACAAAAACAAATGAGAGCATTAATTGCACAACTGCGTCCAGTGGAGCTGGAAGGTCGAAATCTGTTCGAGGCGCTGGAAAAATGGTTTCCCGATTATTGTCGCCAGAATGGCTTAAAAGGAATGAAGGAGCTCGAACTTCAGGGCGAGTTATCGGAAGCGATCGAACATCAGCTGTTCCTAATTATTCAAGAGGCGATGGCGAATATTGTGAAGCATGCTGAAGCTAGACTGGTCAGCTTATCACTGCGTGAAGGATCAAGACAAGTTGTGCTGAGTATTAGTGATGACGGTCAAGGTTTTGAACATGTGCAGCAAAAACAAGGCTCCTACGGTCTCACCACCATGCGCGAACGCGCGGAGAAACTGGGTGGGCAAGTGGAGATTATTAGCCGCAAGGGTGCGGGAACGACGATCCGTGTACATATTCCTAAGTTTGTTCAAGGGAACCCAGAATTAGAGCAGAATAGATCGTTAGGAACAGATACACAGGACGAGGAGGAGTAGAGCATGAGTGTCATAAAAGTGTTGCTCGTAGATGATCATGATATGGTACGGATGGGCCTCAAAACTTATCTAATGCTGGAGCCTACATTCGAGGTCATCGGTGAGGCGGCGAATGGACAAGAGGCGCTGGAGATGCTGCGTGCTGGTGGACATGAAGGTCTGCCTGACCTCGTGCTGATGGATTTGATGATGCCTGTGATGAATGGTGCCGAGACCACAAGAGCAGTGCTGGCTGAATTTCCTGGCCTCAAAATCGTGATCCTCACCAGCTTTCTGGAGGATGATCTTGTTGTAGATGCTATAGAGGCTGGTGCTGTCAGCTACGTGCTCAAAACAGTGTCGGCAGAAGAGTTAATCTACGCACTGCAAGGGGCTTACCGCGGCATGCCCGTCATGACGGGTGATGTGTCACAGGCGCTGACCCGTGGTATACGCCAGCGCACCGTGCAAGGTGATTCCTCCGGTTTAACAGAGCGTGAGAAGGAAGTCCTGCTGCTTATAGCTGAGGGCAAGACCAATAAGGATATCGGTGAGGAGCTGCATATCAGCATCAAGACAGTAAAGACGCATGTCAGCAATCTGTTGATGAAATGCGAGCTTGATGACCGTACCCAGTTGGCTATTTACGCTCATCGAAAGGGCTGGGCTCAGGGGTAGGACTTGTAGACTAAGGTGCATTACTATTTGAAATGGTTTTAGAAGCTCGGGCCGCGACCTTTTTCGCGCCCGAGCTTCTTTTTTCTGCTTCCCTGTATAATCTCCTCCCATTTGCCTATATCTTTTATCTGCGCTTAAATTGTTTTTAATGTGACCTTAAGGTTTAAAGTACAAAATAAGAACATGAAAACAAATTAATCCTTGTCACGGCGACAGGAAGCAGGAGGAAAGATAAACATGGACGATAACAAAAACAACTTCAATCGCGACAATGGACCAGCACCAGATCGGGAATGGGACAATAATAACAATAGCAGCAATAATAATACTTCATCTGAAACAGGATCATCATCCTACTACTATTCTTACGGACCTTTTAAATCTTTGAACAAAGATGAGAATAACGCTGACGGAGGCGCGCAGCACTACAATCGGATGGAGCCTGAACGGGTCGAGGTTACACCTCCACAGCCTGTAAAGCCATTACCATATAACACATCACTTCGTACCACTGGCTATGATGGCAATGGTGGTGGCCGCGGAGGAAATGGCGGTGGCGGTTCTGAAGGTGGCGGCGGCTGGCAATATAATAAAAAACCAAAAAGCTCGTTAAAAACAGTGCTGGTATCATTCCTAGCCGGTATGGTCGTTCTCTCGGGCTCAATGTATATGGCAGACAGAGGTAACTGGTTTACGGGAGATACAGCTACAACTGTTGCTAGCTCCGGAACGAATGGAACGGCGAAGACAACGGGCGAGAGTGCAGGTGTTGCGCCTTCTACTTCTACTACCTCCTTGGTGACTGGATCTCGTGATGTGACAGGTGTTGTTGATGCGGTGGGACCAGCAGTCGTTAAGATTGAGACACTAGTGAAATCTAATTCGCGTAATGGAAGCTCATCCAGCCCGAATCTGAGTGATCCCTTCTCACAATTTTTCTTCGGGGATCAATACAGTGGAAATGGTTCTTCACAAAATGAACAGGATTCCAAATCAGGATCGGATTCTTCATCACAGCTTATCCCTTATGGAATTGGAACAGGCTTCATTTATGAGAAATCCGGCTATATTTTGACCAACCAGCACGTAATTGACAATGCTGATGTAATCCAAGTCACCGTGGATGGCGTAACCAAGCCTTATGAAGCGAAGCTGCTAGGTTCTAGCAAAGATCTGGATTTGGCTGTGCTTAAAATTGAAGGAGATAGTGATTTCCCTACCGTAGCACTTGGAGATTCGGATAGCATAAAGGTAGGTTCAGAAGTGGTTGCTATCGGTAACCCACAAGGCTTCGACCATACTGTAACTTCCGGTGTTCTTAGTGCAAAAGGACGCAGTATTGATATTAACGAAGAAGATGGCAGTGGAACACGTAATTACAAAAATCTGCTGCAAACCGACGCTTCTATCAACCCGGGTAACTCAGGGGGTCCGTTGCTTAACATGAACGGACAGGTAATCGGGATGAACGTAGCCGTCAGCACGGATTCTCAAGGTATTGGTTTCGCAATCGCTGTGAATACGATTAAAGAAGTCGTAGATAAACTGGAAGCCAACCAAGCCATTCCGAAAGAGCCGGTACCTTTCATTGGTGCAACTCTTATGACGATTACAGATGAGGTTGCTAAGCAAATGGGTACGGATATTAAAGAAGGTTCTGTGGTTGCAGATATTATCTATAAATCCCCAGCGTATACCGCTGACCTGCGCCCTTACGATATCATTACCGGTGCGAATGGAACGAAGTATGCAACCAACCAAGATCTGATTACCTTCATTCAAACGTTAAAAGTTGGAGACAAAGTAACATTAAATGTTGTGCGCGATGGTAAAACCATGGATCTTTCAGTTACCATCGGTAACAAAAATGATTTTGATACAACGACTACACAACAAAGTCAGCAGCAATAATACCGGACGGTAAGTCACACGGAAGGGGCGACCCTTCCGTTTTTGTCTAATTGTGATGTAAACTGCTACAATATATAAAAAGAACTGAACAATGGGGGCTGCTTGATGCGACCGAATATTCTAATTATTGATGATGACGAAAAGATTATTTCTATGCTGCGTAGAGGTTTAGCTTTTGAAGGTTACGATGTGAAAACAGCGGTGAATGGAGCGGATGGATTACGGGCAATCTTGAGCAGTGATCCGGATGTGGTAATTTTGGATGTAATGATGCCTCAGGTGGATGGCTTTGAAGTATGTCGCCGCTTGCGGGAAGGGGGCAGTAATGTTCCTGTTCTCATGCTTACCGCGAAGGATGAAATTGAGCACCGTGTGAAAGGGCTTGATCTGGGCGCGGACGATTATCTGGTTAAACCTTTTGCCTTGGAAGAACTGCTTGCACGTGTACGTGCGCTGCTTCGGCGTAAGAGTGAGCAAAGTGAAGGTGGGGAGCAAGCGGTTTCTTATGAAGATATTACGCTGGATGTGGATTCACGTGAGGTTACCCGTGCCGGTAAAAGACTGGAGTTAACAGCGAAGGAGTTTGAGCTGCTTCATCTTTTTATGCAAAATCCGAAACGTGTGCTTTCACGGGATCTGATCATGGATAAAATATGGGGTTATGATTATAGCGGTGAATCTAATGTGCTTGAGGTATACATAGCTATGCTACGTCAAAAGACGGAGGAGCATGGCGGTAAACGCCTCATTCAAACGATCCGGGGTGCCGGTTACATTCTAAGAGGTGACAACTAACATGTCTATAAGATTGCGGCTGACTGCTTGGTATTCAGGGATTTTGGCCGTTATGCTGCTGGCCTTATCAGCCGCAATTTACGGTTTTGTTTATTTTAATACTTATGGGGACTTGAAGAATCGCCTCCAGGTGCAAGCTGAGCAGACCATTCCATTTTTCAGTATCAATTTATACAGCGGTGAACTAATGATGGATGGGGTCAGAACTCCTGAGAATTCTAATACGTATACACAGATCTATGTTTATGATACTAAGGTTATGCAGCGAACGACAAACATGAGAAATGGTAATCTTGCATTTGATTATCCCGAGCGGGATAAAATTGTACAGGGATTTCGTAATGTTGTAATTGAAGGCAATCAATTTCTGATTTATGAACGGCCAATTCTATTGGAAAATTATAAAAAAAATCCTGCTGCTGTGTTACAAGTGGCTACCTATGTAGGTGAACAGAATAAGCTCTTGGAGCGTTTAAAAACTATCCTGCTCGTAGGTTCTTTTGCTACCCTGATCGCGGCATTTACCTTCGGCTTGTTCCTAGCGCGCAAATCCATGAGTCCAATCGGCAAAGTAATTGAAGCTGCGAATGGGATTCAGACGGGGAATGATTTAAGCTCGCGTATTGAATACGATGGGCCGCCAGACGAGATAGGAAGACTTATTGAGACCGTTAACAGTATGCTTGGGCGTATGGAAGGATTCTACACAGAGCTGGAGGATTCGTATGCGGCTCAGCGCCGTTTCGTTTCAGATGCTTCACACGAGCTTCGGACACCGCTCACTACGATTCGCGGAAATATTGATCTGCTGCAAAAGGTTTGGGAGATGGAACCCGGAGAAGGGAAGATGAGTGAAGCTGAGATTCGCCAGCTATCGCTTGAATCGGTGCAGGATATCGCAGACGAGTCTAAGCGTATGAGCCGCTTGGTAGCGGATATGCTCTCGCTCGCGCGTGCGGATACTGGACGTACTTTTGATATAGAGCCCGTGGCACTGGAACCGATGATGAATGAGATTGCGCGCCGCGCCTCTTTCCTGCCGCGTCAAGCCGAGTGGGTTACAGGTGATATGTCAGTCTTAAATGGCAAATATATAGTTGGGAATAAAGATTATCTACAGCAAATGCTCTTTATTTTTATTGATAATGCCTTTAAGTACACGCCTTCTGGCATCGTGAGTTTGGATACCCTTTTCTATCAGAATCAGGTTGGTATTCGGATCACTGATACAGGTATTGGTATGGATAAAGATGAGGTTCCATATATCTTCGATCGTTTCTATCGTGCGGATGAATCGCGTGGAATTACGGAAGGGATTGGGCTTGGTCTATCCATTGCTAAGTGGATTATTGACGAGCATGGTGGGTCTGTGGAGGTTGTTACACGCCAAGGTGAGGGTACTACTTTTGTCATCTGGTTGCCGCTTCTCTTTGCTCCGCCGCTGGAATAGGGTATAATTTAGAAGTGTCCTATTACAGAGGTCAATGAAAGCAGAAAGCTGGTGAACTCATGGAAGTCATTAAAATCTCTCCCCGGGGATATTGTTACGGAGTTGTCGATGCAATGGTTATGGCACGGCAGGCTGCGCAAAATCTCGATCTTCCCCGGCCGATTTATATACTGGGTATGATTGTTCATAACAGTCATGTCACGAATTCGTTCGAAGATGATGGCATTATTACTTTGGACGGACATAATCGTCTGGATATTCTGGATAAAGTGGATAGTGGGACTGTTATATTCACTGCACACGGGGTTTCTCCTGAGGTGCGCAAGATGGCAAGGGACAAGGGTCTGACTACGGTCGACGCAACCTGTCCTGATGTCACGAAGACCCACGATCTTATTCAGGAAAAAGTAGATGATGGTTATGAGGTCATTTATATCGGCAAAAAAGGCCATCCGGAACCAGAGGGTGCTGTGGGTATTGCCCCTGAGCATGTGCATCTGATTGAAAAAGAAGATGAGATTGCTACGTTATCCATCCCTTCTTCACGTATCGTCATTACGAATCAGACTACTATGAGCCAGTGGGATATTAAGCATATCATGAAAAAGCTTCTGGAGACCTTCCCAGGTGCTGAAGTGCATAATGAGATATGTATGGCTACCCAGGTACGTCAAGAGGCTGTAGCGGAACAAGCAGGGCAATGTGATCTGGTGATTGTTGTCGGTGATCCGCGAAGCAACAACTCTAATCGTCTGGCACAGGTGTCGGAAGAAATCGCTGGGGTTCCTGCCCATCGTATTTCTGATGTGTCTGAACTCCAAACAGAATGGTTAGAGGGTGTGAATATCGTCGGGGTCACTTCTGGCGCATCCACACCTACACCTATCACCAAAGAAGTGATTAACTACTTAGATCAGTATGATTCGGCTAATCCGGAGACGTGGGAGATTAAACGTACTGTGAATATGGCGAAGCTGCTGCCACCGGTTAAGAATAAGAGTGCAAGTACTACTTAATGTAATGGGCTAGGCTCGAACTTATATATTATGAACGCTGCAACAAGAGCGCTTAACTTCGTCAGTCGAGGTTAAGTGCTCTTTTTTATCGAAAGAACGCTTCCAGCATAGGAATCTAGAATATAGATTGACTATAATCGCTTTTTGAGGTAGAATTGCTTTAGTGATTAAAAGCATAAAAGCTTAAAAGCGAACACGCGTCGTAGCGCGATAGTATCTAGCGGAATTATTATAAATTTTAAGTGTAGAGAGGGAGTTATAAATATGATCGTCATTACATCAAATCAAACACCGGAAGAGCAGGTTAAAGATATAATTGCCGTAATCGAAAAAGAAGGTTTGCAGGTGCATCTCTCCAGAGGAGCAGATCACACGGTGATAGGTTTAGTGGGAGGCGTCACTCCTAAGCTCGCCGAGCATTTGCGGCAAATGAAGGGTGTAGAGAACGTCGTGAAGATCTCCAAATCCTACAAGCTGGCCAGCCGGGATTTCCATCCTGAGGATACGATTATTGATATCAAGGGTGTGAAGATTGGTGGAGAAAACCTGGTGATCATGGGCGGACCTTGCGCCGTTGAGTCTCCAGAGCAGATTGATGAGATCGCCCGGCTTGTTAAAGCGTCTGGTGCTCAGGTACTTCGTGGAGGCGCGTTTAAGCCCCGCACAGGACCGTACAGCTTCCAAGGCGTAGGTGTGGAAGGTTTGACTATGATGGCTGAAGCAGGAAAGCGTCATGGCCTGTTGACGATTACAGAGGTTATGACACCGGAGTATGTTGATATCTGTGCGGAGCATGCGGATATTCTGCAGGTGGGTACACGGAATATGCAGAACTTTGATTTGCTGCGCAAGCTGGGTACCTGTGGCAGACCTGTTCTTCTAAAACGTGGCTTCAGTGCGACCTATGATGAGTTGCTCAATGCAGCGGAGTACATTTTGGCAGGCGGTAATAAGGATGTAATGCTCTGTGAGCGCGGTATTCGCACATTTGAGACCTACACTCGTAACACACTGGATCTATCGGCTATTCCAGTTCTACAAAGCTTAAGCCATCTTCCAGTAATCTCTGACCCAAGTCACGGAACCGGTCGTCGTGAGTTAGTTGAGCCTATGGCCAAAGCTTCTGTTGCTGCTGGTGCAAACGGGCTAATTATCGAAATGCACACAGATCCGGACAATTCCATGACAGGTGATGGTGTTCAATCGTTATTCCCTGATCAGTTTGATAACCTGCTTAAAGATCTGGAAAAGCTGGCTCCAATTGTTGGACGTAAGTTTTCTACTTCGCCAGAAACGGTTTCGGCGCTATAAAATTCAATCTAAGAGCTTCCTCGGAAGCCCTCTTAACCCGCGACCTAGTGGGAAAAGAGGGTTTTTTTGGAGTTGAATAAAATAAATGTGACATGAAAATATGCGAAAATAACAGATTTCACGAAAGCGTTAGAATATCTTACATTGCTGAAAGAAATACCTGACATAAGCATTGACGATGTTAGGTATGAGATTTATAATTACGACAGCAAAAAAAATTAAAACAAGAACATTTGCATACTGTGAGCGGCCTAATGTTCGGAACTTGGGGGAGGAAAAATTCATGTCGGTTGAAAAAGTGTTGCAAACAATTAAAGAGAACAATATCGAGTGGGTAGATTTTCGATTCGTAGA
Organism: Paenibacillus sp. FSL R7-0163; assembly: GCF_037969975.1. Lineage (NCBI taxonomy): Bacteria > Bacillati > Bacillota > Bacilli > Caryophanales > Paenibacillaceae > Paenibacillus > Paenibacillus sp. FSL R7-0163. Next base: position 4,207,325 of record NZ_CP150224.1, on the reverse strand, counting down.
TTTAGGTGGTCGTGCCCACCACATCTCTCTGCCAGCTTCTGAAGTGGAAGATGAAACTTTTGTAAATGGGGTAGCATTCGACGGTTCTTCCATCAAAGGTTTCCGTGGTATTGAAGAATCAGACATGGTTATGATGCCTGATCCGAATAGTGTGTTCATAGATCCGTTTACAGCTCATCCAACGCTGAACGTGATGTGCGACATTTTCACTCCTGATGGCGAACGTTATGAGCGCGATCCTCGCGGTATTGCTGTGAAAGCAGAAGAATTCCTGCAAAAAAGCGGAGTAGGTACATCTGCATTCTTCGCACCTGAATCAGAATTCTTTATCTTTGACGATGTTCGTTACGAAAGTGGCATGAACAGATCCTCATTCTTCGTAGATTCTGAAGAAGCGGCTTGGAATACGGGTCGTAAAGAAGAGGGCGGCAACTTGGCATTTAAAGTTGGCGTTAAAGGTGGATATGTTCCTGTAGCACCAGTTGACTCCCAACAGGATATCCGTAGTGAGATGTGCCGTCTGCTTGCTGAAGTTGGACTACGCATTGAACGTCATCACCATGAAGTAGCCACTGCAGGTCAAGCGGAAATTAACTTCCGTTTTGATACCTTGAAGAAAACTGCTGATAATCTCATGACTTATAAATATATTGTACAAAACACTGCACGTCAGTATGGCAAGGTAGCAACCTTCATGCCAAAACCGCTGTTTGGTGATAACGGTAGCGGAATGCACGTGCATCAATCGATCTTTGACGGAGATACTCCTTTGTTCTATGAAAAAGGCGCTTATGCTAACCTGAGCGAAATGGCTCTTCATTATATCGGTGGTATTTTGTACCATGCACCAGCATTGATCGCTTTGACTAACCCAAGCACCAACTCCTTTAAGCGTCTGGTTCCTGGCTACGAAGCACCGGTTAACTTGGTTTACTCCAAAGGAAATCGTTCTGCAGCAGTTCGTATCCCAGTAGCAGCTGTGACACCAAAAGGCTGTCGTATCGAATTCCGTACACCGGATTCCACGGCTAACCCTTACTTGGCATTCTCCGCAATGCTGATGGCAGGTCTGGACGGAATCAAGAACAAGATCAACCCGCAAGAACTGGGTTATGGTCCTCTGGATAAGAACATCTATGAATTGTCTGATGCAGATAAAGAAAAAATCCGCAGCGTTCCAGGCAGCCTGAGCGAAGCGCTTGATTCTTTGGAAGCTGATTACGAGTTCCTAACAGAAGGCGACGTATTTACTAAGGACTTCATCGATAACTATATTGCTCTGAAACGTTCTGAAGCACAAGAGGTAGCGATTCGTGTTCATCCACATGAATATGCCCTGTACTTCGATCTATAAGATTCCTGCTATTATAATCTTTATAATAAAAGAAGCTGTCTCAAAAGTAGTGATTCTACTTGGAGGCAGCTTCTTTTTTTGAATTGGGAAAGTAATGGATTTTATTGTACCTTATGAATGTGTGCCACGCATAGTGTTCTAAGCCATGAGTAGTGTTCTATGTTATTGGGGTGGGCGGTAGGTGACTGCTATGTGTGATTTCCGTTCGGCTTGCAGTATATGATTTGTGGTATCTGTGACGCTGGACTATGTACGGTGAGCGATATGCGTTCTGTGTTTATGTGATGTACAAAGTGGATTTAAACTAATTAGGGAAAAACTCCCTAAAAATAGCCGATATTTGCTCTAAATGAACGAAATCAGGGAATTCCTCCCTAATAATCAGGGTGATTTCTTAATTAGTTACTGAATAGGCCAAAATTCAGGGAAGTTTTCCCTAATTATAAGTCCGATGAACAGAAATCTCTGATTTTTAGGGAGAAATTCCCCAATTATTCTATAAGTGCTTCACTTATTGCATCATCCGGAGCAACACTAGGTGCGCCCATAGAATCCATTTGGACATTAAGTAGTGTTAAGAACATAAAAGAGGCTGTCACCAAGCCATAAAATGGCTGCTTGGGACAGCCCCTTTTTGCTATTCGTGTATTCTCCGAGAAAGGCTACACTAGCCCCCGTTCAGGAGCGCCGCAGGACTCTCTAATGATAAGCTCTGGTTCTACGCTGAAAGAACTCGTACCTGATTGGTTGTTTATTAGATCATACAGCATTAGTGCTGCTAGGCGACCGATCTTATCTTTATTTTGGCGGATGGTAGTCAATAGGGGTGTTGTATAATTGCAGGCCTCAATATCATCACAGCCAATAATTGCAACAGTTTCAGGAACAGCGATAGAAGCCTCTTTAAGGGCACGCATCGCTCCTATAGCAAGCTGATCGGACGCTGCGAAGATCGCTCTAGGTAAATTTCCATTCTCAATCATTCTACGCATCGTCTCATACCCACTAGCCTCAAAGAAGTTACTTCCGTTTAAGAACCAACTCTCGTTAATAGGCAGCCCCAAATCTTCAAGAGCTTTGCGATAACCACTTTCGCGCATATTGGAGATGTCTGAATCTGAGGAGCTGCCAATGTAGCCAAGCTCACGATAGCCCAGTAAATAAAAGTGTTCTACCACTTTGGAGGACATTTTGAAATTATCCGACATGATAAAGCCAGAGTTGTCACCCGTTAGTTTTAAATCTACGCCGATACATGGAATAGCACTGTTGTCTAATTCGCTGATAGAGGTTTCTAGCTCCTGTCCGGATAGAAGCACACACCCATCTACATTAAAATGCTGACAACGGGCAAGATAATCGTTAGTATCGCCACTTTGGAATTTTTCATTGGAAAAAAAGATAAGGTCGTAACCTAGTAGTCCCATTTGTTTTTTAAATGAATTTAGCACCTCGATGAAAAAAGGGTGGGTAAAGTCGACATTCAGCATTCCGGCAAAAATCACTCCGATTAGATTGGACGATTTCGTAGCCAATGTTTTAGCTGAATTGGAGGGGGTATATCCAGTTTCTTTTATAATTTGTTGAACCCTTGTCTTGGTATCTTCCGAAATATCACTGTAGTTATTAATGATTTTGGATACTGTCGAAACAGAAACTCCAGCAATTTTCGCTATATCTTTGATGCTGTAGGCCAAATTAAGTCCCCCTTATAGTGAAAAATGTTCCGTAATATATGTTTAAAATCTACTCAAGGCTATTTTTTTATGACTTGAATTTATGATTTACGAAATAGTTTCGTTACTTATTTTATAGTTCAATAAGATTATAGTCAATGGAATGTTTACTCTTAAACTAGGATTATGCTTGATATTAAAGGTTTTTTTGAATGATTGGTTCAAAAAACGTTCAAAAATGAACAATGAAAAAAGACTTTACAAAGACAAATAACGATGTAATAATGAAAACACCGAAACCGCTTTCTGTGATATCATCCTTACTGTTTCGTGATTTTCAGAAATTAGCATGTGGTTTCGTTAAAGGGTCATAACAAATTATCTGGGGGGTAACAAAATGGTAAAGAAGCTTTCTGCGGTATTGTTGAGCTCAGCGCTAGTGCTCTCATTAGCAGCATGTGGAAGCGGCAATAACAACGCGAATGGTGAGGCTACTCCGGGCAGCGGAACAAACAAGCCTGCATCTGGTGATAAGAAAGTGATTAAGATCTTACACTGGAAACAAGAGAATATTAACAAGGTCATTACAGAAATTAATAAAAAGTTTGAAGAAAAATATCCGGAATACAAAGTGGAGTACACAACCACTGGTCCGGATGATGAATTCAAACAAGCACAAAGAGCAAGAATTACAGCTGGTGACGTAGATGTACTTGCCGATCTATCCGGTATGAGATTGTCTCCGAAAGATTGGACACCAGGTGCGAAAGTGCCAGACTGGCAACAATGGATTGATTCCGGGCTGATTGCTGATCTGAGCGGCGAAGCTTTCGTTAAAAACTACAATGCGAATGATATTGCTAAAGCCGGCACTTATAAAGATAAAGTGTATGCAATCCCAACCGGTAAAGTAGCGATGTCAGGATTCTTCTATAATAAAGAAATTTTTGAACAAAACGGGCTGACTGTACCTACAACTTGGACAGAGTTCATTAGTGTTCTAGATACATTGAAAGCTAAGAGTATTGTTCCAATCGTAGTGGCTGGTAAGGATGTATGGCCATTGAAATTGCCAGTGTTCGGTTTGCAAGCCAAGATTCTGGGTGGCGGCAACCAACAACAATGGATTGAAGGGGTTTGGAAGGGAACTTCGGCGTTTAACGATGCTGAGGCTGTAGAAGTATTGGAGAAAATGAAGACGCTTCAAGATAACTACATCATCGACGGTTTCTTGGGTATCGACTATGCAACAGCACCTTCGTTTTTCGCAACAGGAAAAGCAGCTATGATTGCTGACGGAACTTGGGATGCTCCTACGATCGCGGCAGCAAATCCAGATGTGAAATTTGGTTACTTCCCAATCCCAGCTACAGAAGATGCTGCTAAGAATAATTCTCTTGTCGGTAAATACGATGTAACTTGGTATGCAGCAGAAAAAGGCCCGAACAAAGAAGGCGCTTTGAAATGGCTGGAATTCTTCTCTGAACCAGAAAACTACACAGAATATGTTAAAGCAGCTGGATTCTTGCCTACACAAGACAATATTGCCACTGAAAGTGACTTTATTGACAAAGAACTTGCTCCATACATGACTGGAGATTTCGAACTTGCTTATGAAATTATGATGATTAACCGTGATAACGTTGGTGAGCACATTGCAGCTGAAGGCGTTCACACTGAATATTTGGCACCAGGTGGCGAGTTTAAAACCGCTAAAGAGCTTGCAGATGTACAACAAAAAGAATGGGAAGCAGCAGCACCTAAATAAGTAGCTATCCCGATAAATAAAAAGAATCTACAACATACTGTACACCAAACATGTTTTACAACTTCGGGGTCTGTTTTGTGCAGGCCCCGATCATTTTATTGAATTAGGATTGGGTAGGTGAGAGAAATGTATCCGTTCGGGAAAGGTATTAAACGATATATACCGCTTCTGCTGCTAATGATTCCATTATCATTGTATGTAATTTTCTATTTTGGCCCATCTATGATGACGGTTATCTATTCATTTACAGATATCACTAACGTTCCTGGAAGCAAGATGAGTTTTGTAGGCCTTGACAATTATTATGATGTATTTTACTCAGGAAATTCAGGCGAGCGTTGGGATTCCATTATACGTACTATTTATTTCATGGTCATTGTAACCATTGTACAGAACGGTGTCGGTCTGCTTATGGCCGTAGTTATCAATCAGAAGCTGAAAGGCGATTATTTCTATCGCGCGGTATTCTTTTTACCGGTTGTGCTTGGTGTAGCGGTAGTTGCACTGGTATGGGGCATGATGTTCGATCCGCTGAGTGGTCCGGTTAACCAACTGTATGATTCTTTGTTCGGTTATAAAGATATGTTCTTTGGAAGCTTCACTCATGCGTTCGGTTATATTATATTTACGCAAATTTGGATGTATATGGGTTATTCGATGTTGATTTTCCTTGCGGGACTACAATCCGTACCGAAAGATTTGTATGAGGCTGGATATATAGACGGAACTACGAAGTGGCAATCTTTTAAAAATATCACATTCCCACTTATCGCTCCATCCTTTACGATTAACATTATTTTGTCTATTATCGGTGCGATGTCCACCTTTGATATTATTCTCGCAACTACGGACGGTCGCTTTAACACAAGAACGATGGCATATGACGTTTATAAAGAGACGTTCCGTGGTTCTCTACAGATGGGACTTCCTTCCGCGCTTTCCGTGGTTCAATTCCTTATGATTCTGGTGTTTGTAGTATTTGCAGTGAAACAAATGCGTAAGAGAGAGGTGGAATATTAATGAAGGATTCCAAAACCGCCAAAACTCTCTCTTATATTCTGATTGCAGTGTTGCTTGTTTTATATATCATGCCGTTGTTATTTGTAATCAATATTTCATTCAAGTCCTTTACAGAATATCTGTTAGATCCTATCGGTCTCGTAAAAAGTATTCAATGGGATAATTATAAAGAAGCTTGGCTACAGGGTAATTTCTCTAATTATTTCTTAAACAGTCTGCTGTATACAGCTGTGGCAACAGTGCTGACCCTAATTGTTTCGTTATTCGGGGCCTTCCCGGTGGCGAGAAATTATGTGAAGTGGAGCGGATTTATTTATTTGTTCTTCTTGATGTCTCAGTTCCTGCCGAATCCAATGGTCGCACAGTTCAAGCTGATGCTTACCATGAAACAGGAGCTAGGATTTGTAGGTTATGACACGAAGCTGGGTTACATTCTCCTTAAAACAGGCGGAACGGGTATCGTGTTCATGATGTTTGTAGGTTACATCAAAGGAATTAGCCGGGAGATGGATGAAGCAGCAGGTATGGATGGCGCTGGATATATGCGTTATTTGTTCCAGATCATCATGCCACTTATGAAACCAGTAATTGCTACAGGTGTTATTCTAACAGCAATTAGTATCTGGAATGACTTCGTGGGGCCGGTCATGTATTTACCGAGTCCAGAAAACTATCCAATCACCTTCGGGCTTAAAGAATTCCGCGGTCAATACGGGAACAACTGGCCTATGTTGGCGTGCGGGATCATGATCGTATCTGCACCGCTTATCATCCTATACACCTTCATTCAAAAGTATATCGTTGACGGTGCATTGGCAGGTGCGGTTAAAGCTTAAGTAGTTGTGTAAATGAGAGGATGGAGAGAATGGATCGTAATAAAATTCATGGCTTCGAATTCACCGGAAATGATGGGGAATTCAGGCTTCAGCAACCGGATCGCAGCAGTTTTCTATATTTCCCTCTAGTGAATGAAGGGGGAATGATGTCGACGGTAACTCCAAAACTTCATGGTCAGGTTACCACAGGTCATAATACATTTTTGACACCGCCATTATCTGTTGAAGATTTGCATAATTCGCGGGCTTCCCGTAACTTCTGGGTATACGTAGAAGGCAAGGGAGCTTGGTCGGCAGTGGGGAACTCCGCTAAGCAAAATGCCGATTTCTATACATCGTCTACTGATGAAGCAGTACTAGAGGCTGGTTTCCTGTGGCAACGCGTAACGCGTTGTAACGCAGAGATGGGTGTTAAAGCTGAAATCACCAGCTTTGTGCCAAGCGGTAATGATAAGGTCGAACTAATGAAGGTTACGTTGACGAATACAATAGCAGAGGTTATTACGCTGACACCGACAGCGGTAGTTCCGATCTACGCGCGTTCGGCAGATGATCTGCGCGATCATAGACATGTAACCTCTTTGCTTAACCGGATCTATACTTCACCTTATGGTGTTGAGGTTCAGCCTGCGCTCTCCTTTGATGAGCGGGGACACCGCATCAATCACACTTCTTATGGAGTATTTGGTGCAGAGGGTGACGGCAATCAACCTGCTGGTTTCTTTCCAGTGCAGGAGGAGTTCATTGGAGAAGGTGGAAGTCTGGATTGGCCAGAAGCTGTTATCCTGAACAACACGCCGGAGATTGGCAAGGGTGGAGGTGTACAAAGAGAGGGATATGAGGCTATCGGGGGTCTTCGTTACGAGGCGCTTAATCTGTCTCCTGGTGACAGCCATTCTTATATAGTAGTTATGGCGATCCATAATGAGAGAATTGACGTGGATGCCTTGATGAACAAATATGGTACATCTGAAGCTTTTGATCATTTGCTTGAGGAAACTAAAGCCTTCTGGGCAGATAAAGTGAATATGGTAGAATTTCATACCGGTGATTCAGATGCTGACCAATGGATGAAATGGGTTACGATTCAACCCGTGCTGAGAAGACTTTATGGTAACTCCTTCTTGCCTTATCATGATTATGGAAGAGGCGGACGTGGCTGGCGGGATCTTTGGCAGGATTGTCTAGCACTCCTTATTATGGAACCGGCTGAAGTACGCAGCTTACTGCTGAACAACTACGCCGGGGTAAGAATAGATGGTAGTAATGCCACTATTATCGGTCAACAGCCTGGTGAATTTATTGCCGACCGTAACAACATCCCGCGGGTGTGGATGGATCATGGAGCTTGGCCGTTCTTAACGACTATGTTATATCTGGATCAGAGTGGTGATCTTGATTTCTTATTGCAGGAACAGACGTATTTCCGCGATACCTTTATGAGTCGCTGTAAGGAACGCGATAATTCATGGGATACCTCGCTGGGAAGTGATCTCAGAACTACTTCTGGTGAGGTTTATAAAGGTACGATTCTGGAGCATATCCTGCTGCAAAATCTGGTTCCGTTCTTTAATGTTGGAGAGCACAATAATATCCTGCTGGAGGGCGCAGACTGGAATGATGGTCTTGATATGGGCGCAGACCGGGGTGAGAGTGTAGCTTTCACAGCATTCTACGCAAGTAACTTATTGGATATTTCTCGTGTGCTACGTACGCTAAAGACTTCTAAAGGGCAAGAGACAGTTGAATTGGCAGAAGAAATGAAACTATTGCTAGATTCGCTTGGTGAGCAAGTGGATTATGAATCTGTATCAGGCAAGCATGAAAGACTTAATCAATATTATGCTGCCGCTCCGAACAAAGTCAGCGGTATTCGTGTAGGACTCGACATAGAGACAGTAGCGGACGATCTGGAACAAAAAGCAGAGTGGATCTTTAATCACTTGCGCCGCAATGAGTGGGTGGAAAGTGAACACGGTGGAGGCTGGTTTAACGGTTATTATAATAATGATGGGGAACAAGTGGAAGGGGAATTCGCAGAAGGCGTTCGAATGACGCTTACGGGTCAAGTATTCCCGCTGATGGGCCATGCAGCTGCACCAGAGCAAATTCCGCATATCATTGCCGCCGTGGATCGTAATCTACTGGATGACAAAATTGGGTACAGACTTAATTCCCGTTTCGGCGGGATCCAGCAGAATCTGGGTCGTGCCTTTGGCTTTGCCTTTGGACATAAAGAGAACGGTGCTATGTTCAGTCACATGACCATCATGTATGGCAATGCGTTGTATAAACGCGGATATGTGAAAGAAGGACATAAAGTATTAGAATCTCTGTATAGCTTAAGTACTGACTTTGCAAAAGCCCGCATATACCCAGGAATTCCTGAGTATATTAACGAGCAAGGCAGAGGGATGTATACGTATTTAACAGGATCAGCAAGCTGGCTGCTGTTAACTATGGTTACTGAAGTATTTGGTGTAAAAGGTAAGCTAGGTGATCTTTTGTTGCAACCGAAGCTTGTTAAAGAGCAGTTTGATTCCGAGGGAAAAGCCTCTATTAAGACAATCTTCGCGGATCGCGAGTTTGAAGTGGTCTATAAAGCCACAGGAAGCTTAAACTACGGGGAGTACCAAATACACTCTGTTACCCTGAATGGCAGCGAGGTGACGCTGCAGCGCGGATCAGGAAGTGCGATTATTCCGCGTGAAGAGTTGCTCTCTCTGCAGACAGAGAAATGCCACTTGATTGAAGTGACATTGGCGTAGCTTTATACGATATTTTAAGACGTCTGCACCGTTATTCATAGCGGCTGCAGACGTTTTTTTCAATAATGAATATTTATTCATTGTAACAATGAACGAAAGGGCGCGTTAGGTATGGGTTGCAGACTGTCAAATGGCATATTAACTGTCGATATCGCTGATATCGGAGAGTATAAGGGCACTCGTTTTGACTGGACAGGATTTATTACACAGGTGACATTAGAAGAGGGGAAACATACGTTTTGTGTGCCGGAAAGCTTGAAGCCAGGCGAAGGAACTGGGGGCAAGGGGCTTTGTAATGAGTTTGGCATTTCCCGGGCAATTGGATATGATGAAGCGCCAATCGGAGGCTGGTTTCCAAAAATCGGAGTCGGATTGTTACAAAAAGGAAATTCCCCATTATACAGCTTCAATGAGGAGTTCCCTTTAACCTCTTTTAGTAAGGATGTCGAAGCAGGGAATGATGCGGTCACATATACGATCCACCCAATGGAAAGCAACGGATATGCTGTGCAGCTAACCAAAACGATTTCTTTACAGGGGGATCAATTAACAATTGCATATGAATTGCATAACAAAGGTCAAAAGCCTTTCCATACGGAGGAATATATTCACAATTTCATCGGAATCGATGGGTTGAATATTGGGCAGGATTTTGAACTGCGTCTTCCGAGGGAACTCAAGGTAGTAGAACCAGAATCCTCCTATACGAAAGAATTGCTAGAGGTATCCGGGAATACTCTTACTTGGTCAAAGGAACCGGATAAACCCTTTTATTGCAAGTTGAGCGGTTGGGAAGGTCAGGAAAATGAGTTCACCTGGGAGTTGGTTCATAAGCCTAGTGGAACGGGCGTGCGAGAGAGTGGGGACTTTCCAGTAGAACGTATGGCCCTGTGGGGAGAAGGTCATGTAGTCTCTCCTGAAGTATTTGTGAACATTAGTATTTTACCGCGTCAAAGCAAGAGCTGGCGCCGATCTTACCGGTTTTTCACTGCGAAATGAGTACCGTTTTAACCTTTTATGTGAATAATTATACTTGCTGGTGCGGGAGAATATTGCTATCATAACCATATCCATATTGATAGGAGAGAAAGGGTGGGGAGCAGTTTTGAATAAGAGAGCATACAATTTTAATGCCGGACCGGCAGCATTGCCGCTTACGGTACTGGAACGCGCACAAGCGGAGTTTGTTGATTTCCGGGAAAGTGGAATGTCTATCATGGAGATGTCGCACCGTGGTGCAATTTACGAATCCGTGCATAATGAAGCGCAGGAACGTCTGCTTTCGCTCCTCGGCAATCCGAAGGGCTATAAGGTATTGTTCGTACAAGGCGGAGCAAGCACACAGTTTGCAATGATCCCTATGAACTTGGTTTCCGAAGGCCAAGTAGGTAGCTATGTAATGACAGGTAGCTGGGCAGATAAAGCTTATAAAGAAGCCAAATTGGTAGGAGGCGCTCATGTTGCTGCTTCTTCCGAAGATAAGAAATTCTTGGCTATACCTGAATTAAGTTCGATCAAAGCTGCGGAGAATGCTGCTTACCTTCATGTTACTTCCAACGAGACCATTGAAGGAACGCAATATGCAGAATTTCCGGATGCAGGCTCGATTCCGTTAATCGCGGATATGTCTAGTGATATACTTTGCCGTCCAATCGATGTGAACCAATTCGGAATGATCTATGCCGGAGCACAAAAGAACCTTGGACCTTCAGGCGTGACTGTAGTTATCGCGAAAGAAGAATTGCTTGCAGAATCACCTTCTAACATTCCTACGATCATGCGTTACAGCACTCATTATAAGAATAACTCTCTTTACAATACACCTCCATCTTTCTCTGTATATATGGTGAACGAAGTATTAAAATGGATTGAGGAGCAAGGCGGCTTAGCTGGCATCCATTCCAAGAACCTTGAAAAATCGGGTCTGTTATATGATCACATCGATGGAAGTGACGGTTTCTACCGTGGCGTTGCAGAACAAGGCAGCCGCTCTATTATGAACGTTACCTTCCGGATGCAATCAGAAGAACTCGAAAAGCAGTTTGTCAAAGCTGCTGAACTGGAAGGTTTTGTCGGCTTAAAGGGTCACCGCAGTGTTGGGGGCTTGCGTGCTTCCATCTACAATGCTGTTCCTTACGAAAGTGTAAAAGCACTGTCCGATTTCATGAACCATTTCCGGCAAACTCAAGGTTAATGAATTCTATCTATAACCTTCCGCCTTCTTGGTGGAAGGTTTTCAGTTTGTTTGGAGAAGCTATGGTTAGGCACTAGAGTAAAACATCTGGCTATTAAGCCTTTAGAGAGGAAGGAACCATATAATGGCACTCCATATCGTATTAGTCGAGCCGGAAATTCCGGCCAATACTGGCAACATTGCGCGTACTTGCGCCGCTACAGGCACTCATCTTCACTTGGTTCGTCCACTCGGATTCCGTACAGACGATGCTACATTAAAAAGAGCAGGATTAGACTATTGGCATGCTGTTACTATTGAATATCACGACTCCTTTGCTGAGGTTTTGGAGAAATATAACGAGGGGCGTTTCTTTTACGCAACGACGAAAGCAGAGAAAAGATACAGTGACTTTGAGTTCCAAGATGGCGATTTTTTTGTTTTTGGCAAGGAAACGAAGGGGCTTTCTGCAGAGATTCTAGAAGCAGGTAAAGAAACAAAAATGCGCATGCCAATGAGTGATGCTGTGAGATCTCTGAATTTATCCAATTCGGCAGCTATTATTGTGTACGAGGCGCTTCGACAATTGGATTTTCCTAATCTTATTTAAAAAAAGACAAATTTTTTATTTTTTTCAGCAGGATTCGACAATTAGGTAACGAAATATATTGAAAGAGCCGAAATAAGTAGTAGCTACTAAATAATTTTTCTTGAACAGGAGAGGTGTACGTTAGTTATGAAACCTGCTGGTGTAGTTCGCAAAGTGGATCAGTTGGGTAGAATTGTTCTGCCTAAGTCCCTGCGTAAAAGGTATCAGATGAATGAAGGCGACCCGGTTGAAATTTTGGTACAGGGTGACCATATCATCTTGGAGCGTTACCGTCCAAAATGTGTTTTCTGTGGATCAATGGATGGTGTAAGCGAATATAAAGATCGTTATATTTGTTCTGCATGCCTTTCGGAAATGACTCAATTGCCAAGACATGCCTAAGAAGTACATATTTTGAATTTTGACAGCCAAGAGCTTATAAAAAAACTGTCCTCTTCGTAGAACTCTTCTACTTGGGGGCAGTTTTTTTATGTATACGAAAAATGCCCCCGCACCAAGTGGGTGCAGGGACATATCGGCTTTATAGGCCTTTTGTTTTGTCGTCGTTGTAAGATGAGGTAAGGATGCCGACCGTAAATAACACAAATACGAACATTACGATCCAAAAGGTTAATGAGAACGACATACTGGCACCTCCAATAGCGAATGTATTCGTTATCAAGATTATAACCTGCAATTTAATAAAAATAAACGCAAATGTGATATGTTACATAGACAATTTACTATATTATTTAAAAAACAGGAAATTCGTTGGCACAGCTCTTAGATTTCCATCGGATGGTTTATTGATAACTCTTCCGTTAAAGATCAATGAGGAAGAGCCACCACCATCTAAATTATAAGCATCTACGAGGCCCATATTCGATAATTTGTTCTGAATCTCCTCCAGCTGTGCACCAGAGCTGCCATACTCATTATATCCATCTGCTACAAAAAGCAGGATCTGATCATCTTTATATTTGCCGATCACGGTACGTGGTGCCCGATTAGGGGATGTTTTCCACTTTTCGGGTATGGGTGTTTTAATGTTGTTTTTAAGGAGGACAGGCACAAAGGTGGCGCCGAATACCGGATCTAGCTGATCTAATTGTGCGCGACTGTAGAATTTCCCGCCGATTAATTGCCCGGATTTGTTCAGCCCAACAAAACTTAGGTCCTTGTACGTTGGCTCAAAACCGTATAAATACTTTCCATCCACTACAGTTGTGCTTAAGGGATAACGTTTTCCGGATTGATCTGCAAAGCCGCCCGCATTAATACCAGCAATGGCACCATTACGCTGTACGGCATGCATAGTAGTTTCCGCACCGGAGGCTGTCTCCGCCAAGCTCATCTTCATAGCGGTCGGGTCCTTCAATTTGATTTTCAACGCATAAGCTTTGTAGTTTCCTGGATTCAATCGATATAACTCAACTCTTATACGGTCGCTGGTAACAATCTCTGAAGGTATACCAAGCTTGGCTGAAATCCTGCGGTTATAGATCAGTTCAGGCCGGTTCGCCTGAGTCTTTGCTGTTTCGACCAGCTTATTCATCGTAGTGGTAGTCTCTTTATATAGCTTGGCACTAGCGCTGACAGCATCAATGGTGTAAGCTGCGGAGGCCTCTGCCAGAGTCAGCTCTTTTTTTAAGGAAGCTGTTTCATTCACTGGCCCAGCGCTTGGTATGAATTGTCCTACATCAAGGTCTAGCTGTAGCGGTGGTCGATACCACGACATACATATAAACAAGCCTATGAACGGTGCAGTTAGAAGCATGAAGAAGCGATTTACTCTTTTGACTGGCGTCATCATTTGATCAGATCCATTTCTTTCTTCAAAGCTTCTAACTGTTTGCTTACCTCACTCAATTGCGTATATAGCTTGTTGCTGTTATCTGTCTTGGCACTAGCATTATCTTTAGTGAAGGTTAATAGTTCGTTAAAGCTTTGCACTGTATTCTGCAATTCCTTCACTTCTTCAGAGAGAACGGCAATTTTTGCTTCATAGTCGGTCTTTAAAACGGTAAGCTGCTGCTGGCTCTGAGTACTAAGTTCGGTTAGCACTTGTTGCTTCAGATGGTTCGTGTAGCTGTATACAGCATATACGCCGAGTCCGATCATCATAATCCAGAACAGTAAAAACCATTTTACGGAAGGGCCGTTTCTCGCAGTAGTAGAGCGCGAGCGTACCGGGGACGTTTCCGCTAGCGGTTGCATTTTATCACCTCGGGTTGGTCTTTTTTTCAAGTCCCCATTCTATCAGACTTTGACAAGATTCGCAAAAATGTAAGAGAGTATGAAAACTAGAAAAAGTAATTGCATCCTATTAAACTACTGCGATACAATTTCTATAGATTGGAATTCTGATAGACGTACACAAGGTAACCAGCTAGAGATTATACAGACAAGTCATCATACAGCCTTGCTTGCGTTTTAACCGGAAACGCTGCGGCGCTTTCCTTTCTAGATGATTATATATAGAGCAGGGGGTCAGGGCATTAATGATGAAGGTTTGGCAGGTGGTCATTGTGGGGTGTCATCCTACAAGTATGCTGGGGACAAAATTGATTTTGGAAGAGGAAGAGGGGCTTAAGGTTCTGGGAATGTATTCCACTTGGGACGAAGGCGCTACCATCGTAAGGGAAAAAAATCCCGAGCTAGTGCTAGTAGATTATCATATGCCTGAGGGGAATATTGAGAGTGTGCTGTTAAATATGAAAAAAAGCTCACCAAACTCACATTTTGTCGTGATGACAGACGAAGACGGGCGAGAACTGCTTCAGCCCCTCGTAGAACTAGGAGCCAGCGGGATATTCTCGAAGGGAGCTTCTCCCCGTCAGCTTTTACAGCTGATCCTGGGTTTACGGGAGGGTTTTCTTTCAATGCCCTTGGAATGGATTGAAAAAGGAGCTTGGCCGATTTCGACATTTAAAGGATTAGATGATGTTTTGCAACTGACGGAGACAGAGATGTTTATCATGGAGCGAATCGTTCAAGGGATTACCTACGATAAAATTGCGCTTGAAATTGCGGTAAGCCGCCGGTCCATTGATAATTATTTGCGCAAAATCTATGTAAAGCTCGATGTTTCGACCCGGGCACAAGCGATTGAGAAATTCGCGCTCTTCTCAAGACAAAACAGGCAAATCTACGCCTAACCCACGCTTTACGACATAATGACGTATGGGGTGGAATATTCTTGGAGTAGAAGTAAGAATATCATGTTGAATGGGTAACCATCCCATCCTTGGATGAGGATGACGAAGCCGTTTCTACTTGGTAAAAGGGAAGGGGGATTTCGCATGATTTACGAATTTTCTGCTCGCGCACACACATTGTTGTCGTCATCGCTTCTTAGTATCCGCACCCAAACACGGAGAAGCTCCATGATATCGCTAGCTGAAGAATTACCAGCGGAAGAACTATTCCCATTGTCACTGCTTGCTGAAGCAGCATCTACGGTGATTTCAGCAGATGCGGGAGCACTGCAATATGGTGATCCTGCCGGGTACGGACCCCTTCGGGAGTGGCTTGCTGGGGATTGGCTTAAAGAAAAAGGGGTAAATGTTGTTGAGGGTGGAGTTCTGCTAACAACGGGTAGCCAGCAAGCCATTGATTTGTTGTCGCGGGTGTATATTGATCCAGGAGATCGTGTATTAGTAGAAAATCCGACCTCTCCAGGATTTTTGCAGACTCTTCGGATGCAGGGGGCCGTTATTATTCCCGTACAGGGTGATTTGGACGGGCTTGATCCGGAGCATTTGCGGAGCCAGATCGAGCTGCATAAGCCGAAAATGCTGTTCGCAACCCCTAGCTTTACCAATCCAAGCGGCATTTTATGGAGTTTGGAGAGACGCCGCGCAGTATTGGATTTATGTATCGCATATAACATCTTGATTGTGGAAGATGATTCTTATGGGGATTTGCACTTCCAGAAGCAGGGTGAACACAAGGCCAAAAGATATCCGTCTTTGTATGCACTGGAAAATATCAGCGATGGCGGACATGTGCTTTATATCGGTTCGTTCAGCAAGACCGTTGCGCCCGCGCTGCGGACGGGCTGGGCGGCAGGCAGCCGAGTCTTGATCAGAATGATGTCTGCGGCTAAGCAGATGGCCGATTGGCAGTCGAGCGCATTAAATCAGCGGCTGCTGCATCATTTATTGGATGTGTCTGCGTTTGATCTGCGTGAGCATATCGCGCAGCTGAATCGAGAGTATAACACCCGTCTGAAGCTTATGGTAGAACTGCTAAAGCGGCCTGCTTGGAAGGGCAGCTCCTATGATCTGCCGTCAGGAGGCATGTTCCTGTGGGTCGCACCACCAGAGGGAATGGATGTTATGGCGTTGCTCAAATGTGCGCTTGGTAAGGGAGTGGCTTTTTTGCCAGGTCCGTTATGTAGTGTAGATGGAGTCAGCAATCATCTTCGCCTTAACTTCAGCCATCCCGGCCGGGATGAGCTGCTGCTTGGCATGAACCTGATGAGCGAAGCGGTTAAGGAGTTCACGGCACGGAGTTAGGTAGTGGAATGAAAGTTGGGAGTGAAATGATTGAAATGATGAAAACACAAGACACTCTTAGAGCTAAAACACGGACAGAATTACAAGTCGGGCAAGACGAAGTGCGTGATGTGAGATTAATTAGGGAAATCCTCCCTAAAACTGGTCGATCTGAACTCTAAAATGGACTGTTTAGGGAATTTCTCCCTAAAAAATCAAGGGATGCCCCGTTTTAGGGGTAAATCTGGCGAAAATCAGGGAGTAATTCCCTAAAATGCGGTTTTTAGCGTGTGAATCGAAGAATATTAGGGAGGATTTCCCTAATAACTTAGTGTGCCTTTTTCGGAATGGTGTTTTTAAAGCTTATTTTGCTTTGAATGATTTAGTATTAGTGGATGTTGAATGTAGCATAGGGGTTCTAATGTGAATAAATCAGCAAGAGTAGCATGTTTAAGCAAGAGTAGAGAAAATAGTAATTAATAAATAGCGCTCGTATTCGAAGATTGTAAATAAGTTAGTTAAGTACAGTCAAGTAGAGCTGGATGAGGTACGCAGAGATATGAACGTGGTAAGAGTGAAATGCAAACGTGGTATGAATGAGTTACTAATGTGATGAGAGTGATTTACGAACGTGGGAAAAGCGAGTTACGCACGCGGTAAGAATGAAATACGAATGTGGTACGTATGAGATAGAGCGTGGTACGAACGAGATTCTAGTATGTTAAGAATGCAGTCTGAATGTGATACGTATGAGATACTCATGAGATATGTGTGAAATAAGACATGATACGGATGAGATACTAGTGTATTAAAAATGTAATCTAAATGTGATATGAGTATAGTAAGAGCGTGGTACGCACCAGATACTAATGTGTTATGTGTAAGATAAGAACATGGAATGTACAGAGATAAGATTCAAATAAGATTAGACATACGAAAAAGCATCCCGTAGTTGGGATGCTTTTTGGCGTTATTTAATATGTTATGTGTGCATCAGAATAATAAGTTTAAAGTCTGAGTAAATGATTAGAACCGAGGTAAAAGATTAGAACCCGACTAAAAGAGGTGCTCGATTGATGTACTGTCCAGGTTAGGTTAGCTAATTACTGGGATGATTGCTGTTATTGGGTACGCCGCTTGTTATCGCGGCATATTCAACCAGCGCCGCATGACCGGCTGGGGTTAGGGTATAACGCCCACGGCTTACCCGGTGAAACCAGCCGTAGTAGTTGTTCTGAAGCATAGCGGCGGCGGTGGGTACGCCGCTACGCTTCCGCAGCTCGGCCGGAGTGATGCCGGCTGAGCGGGGAGCGCTTCCTGCGGCCAATACGGCCGCTGGAAGCGTGCTTGAGGCAGCGCTAGGGGCACCGCTTCGCGTGCCTGCCGCCGCTGCCTCCCGTGCTGCCGCGTCCCCGGCAGCACGGCTCTCCGGCGCTGAGCTCAGCGCCGGAACCTGTTCAGCGGTGCCCGCCGCTGAACGTTTGCAGCTGCGAGCGAAGCCTTCGCAGCTGCCTTCTCCGCAGCGACGGCGGCGTCCGCCTCCGCTGCTTGCAGAGAAAGCGCGACACGCAGCGCTTTCTCACGGTAAGCCGTCACGAGCTTGACGCGCGTGCTGCCGCCGGTGTTGTAGTCTCCGCTGCGCTCGCGGAACTCATAGAGCAGGCGCTCGCGCCGCCGCTTGTTGCTGCGCTGCGCAGGCGGCTTCTCGTCTGGCTCTACAAGCACCTCGACCAGCGGTGCTTTGGTCTTATAAAAGATAACGGTGATCAACCCAAGACCGAGCCGGCGGCATAACCCGCTAAGCTCGCCCCAGCGCTGGTTCACCGCACCTTTTTTATCACGGACACGTTCCACTGCGAGATAGACGGTGGGACTGAGCTTCAACCGTTCTATCCCTTGCAGCAGCAAGGCGAGATTGAATGATTTTTTCATCTCCACGATCAGAGGATGCTCAACGTCCTCCCGAATCCCCACCAAATCGCAGGTCCGGACCTCACCTTTGATGCTGTAACCCTGCTTTTCAAAAAAATCTTCAAAGGAGCATACAGCTCCGTTTCATGTCGTACCGCCATCTTGTCACTCCCGTAAGCCTTTATTTTCGGGTTTCTCAATAAGGTTTTACAGCCATTTTCTGATTCTCTATTATAGCACAGTAAAAAAGAGGTCAACTATTCCGCGCTTGCCGCATAGGTATGTAATACACTTTTTAACGCTATAGGAGAGCAAGTAGAAGAGCAAGTAGGAGCGCAAGAGGAGGCAGCGAGCAATGGACATTTTTGAGCGTATAGCTTCGTATCGGGCTGAGAACGACCGGTTGGCGTGGAGCGGCACCTTCAAGCAGTATATAGAACTGTTGAGAAAAGACCCCTCTCCCGCAAAAACCGCTCACTCCCGCGTTTATGACATGATTAAGTCGCACGGCGTAGAGGACATAAACGGACGCAAACGGTATAAGTTTTTTGAACAGGAGATTTTTGGACTTGATCGTGCAGTCGAAAAGTTGGTCGAGGAATATTTTCACTCTGCAGCACGTCGGCTTGATGTTCGCAAACGGATTTTGTTATTGATGGGACCTGTCAGTGGGGGAAATCGACCCTGGTCACGCTGCTTAAACGTGGTTTGGAACAGTACTCGCGGACAGATGCGGGTGCGGTATACGCAATAGAAGGCTGCCCGATGCATGAGGACCCGCTGCATTTGATCCCGCTGGAGCTCCGTCCGGAGATTGAGAAGGAACTTGGTGTACGTATTGAGGGCAACTTGTGCCCATCCTGCCAGATGCGTCTAAGAAATGATTATGCTGGTGACATTGAGCAGGTTAAGGTGACGCGTGTTATTTTGTCAGAAGAAGAGCGGGTAGGGATTGGTACCTTTAGTCCCTCTGATCCGAAGTCTCAGGATATCGCTGATTTGACAGGAAGTATTGATTTTTCGACCATTACTGAATTTGGTTCGGAATCTGATCCACGCGCTTACCGTTTTGATGGGGAGTTGAACAAGGCTAACGTGGGCTGATGGAATTTCAGGAAATGCTCAAATGCGACGAAAAGTTTTTATGGAACCTGCTGTCACTGACGCAAGAAGGCAATTTCAAGGCTGGCCGCTTCGCGTTGATAAGTGCGGACGAAATGATAATTGCTCATACAAATGAAACCGAGTATAAGTCGTTTATTTCTAATAAAAAGAATGAAGCGCTCCAGTCCCGTATGATTGTTATGCCTGTTCCGTATAACCTCAGAGTTTCGGAAGAGGAAAAAATCTACGCGAAGCTGATCGCCCAGAGTGATATGAGTCATGTGCATATTGCGCCACATGCGCTGCGTGCCGCCGCTATTTTTTCCATCCTAACCCGTCTTAAAGAAAGCAAAAAACAAGGTATGGATCTGATCAAAAAGCTGCGGATGTACGATGGTGAAGAGGTCGAGGGCTATAAAAGATACCGATCTTAAGGAGATGCAAACGGAGTATTTAGATGAGGGCATGTCCGGAATTGATCCACGTTATGTTATCAACCGCATTTCCAGCGCTCTGATCAAAGGAGATCTGCAGTGCATGAACGCACTGGATGTCCTGCGGGCGATAAAGGATACCTGGATCAGCATCCATCGATTACAAAAGAGGAGCGGGAGCGTTATCTGAACTTCATCTCCATTGCCCGCAAGGAATATGATATTTTAGCGAAAAGCGAAGTACAAAAGGCATTTGTCTACTCCTTTGAGGAATCTGCGAAGACACTTTTTGAGAATTATCTAGATAATATCGAAGCCTTCTGCAATTGGTCGAAAATTCGTGATCCGCTGACGGATGAGGAAATGGAGCCGGATGAGCGGTTAATGCGTTCGATTGAAGAGCAAATTGGTATCTCTGAGAATGCAAAAAAAGCGTTCCGTGAAGAGATCCTGATCCGGATTTCCGCGTATTCACGCAAAGGGAAGAAATTCGAGTACAACAACCACGACCGCCTGCGGGAAGCGATTGAGAAAAAGCTGTTCACAGACCTCAAAGATATCGTCAAAATCACCACCTCGTCCAAAACACCTGATGAAAGTCAGCTCAAACGAATCAATGAGGTATGCGCCAGACTTATTGATGGACATCACTACTGCCCAATCTGCGCCAACGAGCTGCTGAAATACGTGGGAAGTCTGCTAAACCGTTAAAAAGAGTTCATTTATGCGGGGTGTTCCAAAAGCCATGAAAATGGCTGTGGAGCACTCTTTTTTTGTCCTTCCATGTTTTATCTGCCTCCTTTTACCCTCCTAATGTTGATCTAAACGCCGCCACCCATCTGACTAATTTGGCTGTTGTGCGTAGGAAGTTGCTAAAGGACACAGGAGACCCTAAACGTAGATTTTGAGCATCTTTAGCAGGCTATTGGACCCTATGGTCGCTATTAGCAGGAAAAACCTAAATATGAGCCGTTTTTTGAGTAATAGCTGCACTGGAGTCCGAAACTCCGCTCAAAAGGCGATATTTTGGAAAATAACGTCATCTGGGTCCTTTAGTCAGTCGTAGGGAGCAACTGAAGTGTAAGTAGGTTACGTGAATCCAGCGTTGTCTACTTCGAGGCTTACCCAAAATGATGGCGTTTCAAGAATACGCAGAGTTGTGATCCTTCTGTAAATGGAGGGGCTCGCTGCTCTGTTTTTTTATACAGGCAATAATGCAGCTCAGCAAAACAGGAACAGTCCATCTCATGCGCAGTTGATATAATGAAATCACCGTACGGGGGAAGGCTGGTGCTGCACTTGAATTACAGTAAAGATATAGAAAAATGTGTTGAATATATAGAAGCTCATATCAAAGAAAATATAACGGTGGAAGAAATAGCGACTGAGGTCGGATATTCGGTGTATCATTTTTGCCGAGTGTTCAGCTTGTGCAAGGAAATGTCTGTGATGGAATATGTGAGGAGCCGAAAATTATCCTTAGCCTCAATTGAATTATTTGCTGGAAAAAAGATCATTGATATTGCGCTGGACTATGGTTTTGAAACACAAAGTGGCTTTACAAAGCTTTTCGCAAAACCTTTGGTTATAGTCCGACACAATATGCGGCGCGGATGGATGGGTTTAGTAAAGGAAATTCAATATTTGATATCGGAGGTTATATTATGAATCCTGTTTTTGTTCGTAAGCCTGCTTTTAAGGTGGCTGGTTATGGTATCCAAACTAATGTTGCGGGTAGTATGTACACTAAGGATATTGCTTCTTTTTGGAGCCATTATGAGGGTGAAAACCTGGAGTCCAAAATGTATAAAATACTAAACCCGCCTAAACACGGAGAAGTTGGTTTATGTATTCCGTCTTCAGATAACGGCAATGCCACCTATCTTCTGGGTGTTATTGTTGAGGACTACTCCAAGGTAGAAGCTGATATGTTGACGATGGATGTGCCAGAAGCCGAATATGCCGTGTTTACAACACCTCCAGTGGATACTTCAACGGATACAGAGCAAATACAGTTTGCCCAAGTCATAAAAAGCAGCTGGAAGTACATCTTCGAAGAATGGTTAAGGATAGTGGTTACGTTTATGACGAGACTAAACTGGATTTTGAGTTTTACGATGAACGCTGCCATTCGCGGTACCAGATACAGTGATGGAGATTTACGTTCCTGTGAAAAAGTTGACTGAATAGTCGATAAGGGCAAATACCGCTCGGTGATAATTGTAATTTCTGAAATGTTTGGACTTTATGTCGCTGACAAAGGCAAACGCTACGCGCCTACATTTTTAAACTTCCTTACGTTACGTTCACCTGGGCATTTGCCATGTGCAGTTATTAAGTCGATATGAGGGTGTCGATGAAGGTCCGCAGCGTGTTACCGCTGGCTTCTTTTTTAGGAATTCCCATATGGGAAACGTAGATACCTTGGAGGAGTTATACATCGAAATTAATATGTTTGACGAGTATGATCTTCCGTAGTTTAATAGAGTCAATTAGTAGGGTAACTCGAAAATAACGGAGAGTGAAGCAGATGATTAGAGAAGCGAGAGCTGATGACTGGAAAGACATAGAGGAATTATTAGAACAGTTGGGATATCCGAATACAGAAATGTTCATGCAAGAAAAAATAGAAAAGCTAATCCTACATCCGGATGAGGAATTATTGGTTTTTGAGGAAGATGATAAAGTGGTAGCTTGTATTTCCATGCATTACATACCCCAATTAGGTCTGGTAGGAGAGACTGCAATTATAAGTTATCTTGTGGTGAGTAATGCCATTAGGAGCAAAGGAATTGGACGTAAGCTTGAGGAGTATTGCGCTGAATTAGCTAGAAAAAGAAACTGTGATAACATTCAGGTTCATTGTCATTCCAGAAGAACTGAAGCGCATAGATTTTATGCTCGGCAAGGGTTTGTTGAGGCTCCAAAATATTTCTCGAAGTCATTAAAAGAATCTGAATCCACATTTTAGTCATAGCAAAAAGCGGCAGACCAGGGTGTTAATACCCGTTTAGGTCTGCCGCTTTTTAATTCTAAATAAACTTCCGCTGCACCTTTTTGCCATCGTATGAAAAACGCGCCTTTTTGTCTTCCACAACCGTCTGTAGATGAACCGTCCGCCCCCATAAAGAGTAGATGTGAGGGAGTGTGCGCTCCAGGTACTTCAGATCCAGCTCGATGCTTTCATAGCGATGAGTTATAAATAATTCACCATTCTTCTCGAAGTCTGCATCCTCAATGACCAAGTAAGGAGACCCCCCATTGACCCGGGCGAGCACCAGTTGATCGCGTACATTTTCCCATGCTTTATCGGTGATTTTCCATTCGCCTTTTTTCTCAAAAACATAAAGATCGAGGTCGTTCACCAATTCCTTAGATAGATAGCTGCGGATAAAAGAGGTATCGGATTCCAGCTCACGTACTTCAAAGATTTTCTCGCGGTCCCAGCAGCGTTCGATGTCTTCAAAGATTTTCAGCCCCAGATAGTAAGGATTCAGGCTTTGCCGTGAGGGCTGCACGACGGATGAATTCAGTTTTGCGTATTCCACTGTTTCCTCTTCGGTCAGATCTAGTTCGCGAACGATGCGCTGATGCCAGTAGGAAGCCCAGCCTTCGTTCATGATCTTTGTTTCCATCTGCACCAGAAGTAGAGCATTTCATCATGGAGCATCGTCATAATGTCACGTTGCCAATCCTCCAAAACAGTGGAATATTGCTGAATGAACCAGACCATATCTTTTTCTGGCTCTGGGGGAAAGCACGATTTCCAGAGGGTGCTTCCTGCGGACCGGTAGTGCTTTTATCTAGATTCCATAATTCGTCATAAGGATTGGATGATTTCGAGCCACCTGGAGGGGCATCTTTGAGCTCCTTCATCTTAGCTTCCAGCAGGTGAGTTTTGCCCAGCTTGCGTGGTTGGATCAGACTGGGGTCTATATGCTCCTGGATAGCCAGCACTGAATCGATGAAGCTCTCCACAGCATCAGTTCCGTAGGTTACAGAATAACCGGCAATCCGATCTGCTGTAGCTGACATACTCTCGACCATATCTCGGTTGGACATGGAGAAACGCATATTATTTTTGAAAAAATCACAGTGCGCTAGCACGTGGGCAACAATCAGCTTATTCTGAATCAGTGAATTTCCATCCAGCAGGAAGGCATAACAAGGGTTGGAGTTAATAACGAGCTCGTATATTTTGCTCAGTCCGAAATCGTATTGGGATTTCATTTTATGAAAGGTTTTTCCAAAACTCCAGTGTCCAAATCGTGTAGGCATTCCATAAGCGCCGAATGTATAAATGATATCTGCGGGGCATATTTCATAACGCATGGGATAAAAATCTAAACCGAAGCCAGTGGCTATTTCCGTAATCTCGGCAATTGCCCGCTCTAGCGCATTAATTTCTTCGCTTGGCATGAATCTTTCTCTCCCTCCAGCTTGGGCTTATGCTGCAACCTATTCTGACAAGGCTGCAAAGGTTCCGCGACAACGTCCGGGACTGTTCCATTTATATATATGGGAGAGTAGATGAGTGTATGACGTTCTGAATTTCTGAGCAAAGATAATGTGATTTTGCATACATTATTGGAAGGACGCACTAGCTTTTTTTGTATGCGATTCTATCAACGGTACCCTTCTCGGTGAATTCGGACTCAGATGACGTTATTTGCAAATTTCCAGCCTTTTGAACAGGGTTTCGGACCCCATGAAGCTAGAATAAAAAGTGGACAGTAGTTAACAGACTGGCGATAATGAGTCCACGGAGGTGTGTTCACATGGGAGAACATCGACAACGGTATAACGAAGAATTTAAAAAACAGACAGTGCAGTTCATTCAAGAGCAAACAAAGACAGTGGGCGACTTGGCGGAAGAGCTCAACATCCCAAAAAGTACCCTGCATCAATGGATGAGTCAGTATCGAGAACTAAAGAATGAACCGGCAGCTAGCGTGGATCGAGTACGGGAACTCGAGGCACAGTTGAAAGAAATGAGCCGTCAACTTCAAGAAAAAGATAACAAGATTGCTGATGTGGAAGAGGAATTAGCGATCGTAAAAAAAGCAGTGCACATCTTCAGCAAACCAAGGAACTGAGATTCCAGTTTATTGAAAAACATCGCTCCGAGTTTCTCTTGGAGAAGATGTGCATGACCCTACATGTGTCACGGAGCGGGTACTACAAGTGGCGGACAGAAAAAAACAGTACGCATATGCTTCGTAAGGCTGCGATAATGAAGCGAATTCAGTATCATTTTGCAGACCATCAAAAGCGGTATGGGAGTCCGAAGATCACCCGCCTGCTACATCAAGAAGGTTATACCGTTACCGAACGCACGGTGAGTGTGTACATGCGACATATGAAGCTTCGCTCCATTGTCTCCAAAACGTATCGCGTACAGACCACCGACTCCAATCATGACCATCCGATTGCCCCGAATACGCTGAACCAGCAATTTAAAATACTCAAACCCAATTCAGTATGGGTTACCGACATTACGTACATTCCTTGCCGGGGAGGGCGCTTGTACCTGGCTAGTGTGATGGACCTTTGCACGCGTGAAATCGTGGGGTGGCGCTTGGAGGACCATATGGAAACTAGCTTAATTTCGGGCGCCTTACAAGATGCTTACGAAGCTAAACAACCGGAAAAGGGTCTATTACATCACTCCGATAGAGGTTCTCAATATACTTCTCATGAATATACGAAGCAGTTGAAAGCGTATGGCATGGAGTCCAGCATGAGCCGCAGAGGTAACTGTTATGATAACGCCTGTATCGAGTCGTGGCACAGCATTTTGAAAAAGGAGCTCATTTATTGTAATCCACGATTCAAAACTAAGGAGCAAGCCTACCAGACACTTTTTCAATATATTGAGTTTTATTATAACCGCAAGCGAATGCATGGCGCGCTGGGGTATCTTTCTCCAGTTCGTTTTGCTGAGCAATTGACTAGAATGTCTATTGCGTGACTGTCCACTTTCTTGACAGAGGTCCACCACAGACGCTATCCCACAGAAAGAGGCTCATATGTGGTGTCTTTCTTACCAATAGCGGCTATGGGGTCCGTTAGCATACCAAAAGTGGAATAATACTGCGATTAGTGTCATCTGTGTCCGATAGGCGCCCAATAGGTGCCCAATAGATGCTCCATATGTGTTCGAGAAACAGTTCCATAGATGCCCGATAGAAGCTCCATATGTGTTCGAAAAGTATTCCATAAGTGTTCGAAAAATACCCCACAAACGTCCAATTAGTGCTTCACAAATTCCCGATAGCTTACCAAACAAGCATAGGCGGTCGAGAGAACGTAACCTTCCCCAGAGTTCATAAACCCTCAGTACACAAACCCTCAATACACAAACCTCCGTTGCGCCCAATAGCTGAATAAGAAGATTGAAGCCTCGGTCAGTAGCTTGGCGGCGACAAGCGGAATAATCAGCTTTTCATTATAGAAATAGAGTAGCCCATAGTTGAACAACAACACGAGGATCACTAGCGCAAAATATTTGGGAAGCGACGCCTGAATCTTGGAGCGTTTGCTGCCCGTGAAGACATATTTTCGATTCATAGAATAGTTGAAGACAGAACTGCACAATCTCGCGGCCGCGACGGACAGGAATAGGTTATGGCTGAGACTCTGGAACAGGAATAAGAGTGTGAAGTCGAGCAGGGCAGACAGCAGCGAAGAAGTGCTGAACATTAGTATCGGCAGGTAAATCCGGAAGGAGTCCATCAGAGGCCGGAAATGGGATGATTTATTATCGTCCAGATAGACGGTATCGATGTACTCTTCCGTAATGGTGTACCCCTCTTTATGGGCGGTCAGCAGCATGTTCATTTCATATTCAAACCGTTCACCGGGAATATGGCATAGCCAATCAAGCATTGATATGGGGTAGCCGCGCAAGCCAGTCTGTGTATCATAAATCTTAGTGCCTGTAGTTAAGGAAAAGACCGTCCGGGTTACCGAGTTGCCGAAGCGGCTGCGCAGTGGAATGCTTCCGGTGAAACGGCGGCTGCCGAGTACGATTCCCGGGGTAGTCTGGTTCCGCAGAGATTCAACAATTCGG
The DNA here is from genome assembly GCF_037969975.1 of Paenibacillus sp. FSL R7-0163. Taxonomy (NCBI): domain Bacteria; kingdom Bacillati; phylum Bacillota; class Bacilli; order Caryophanales; family Paenibacillaceae; genus Paenibacillus; species Paenibacillus sp. FSL R7-0163. The sequence continues at coordinate 4,180,121 of NZ_CP150224.1, read as the reverse complement.
CTAATATCATAAGGCAGATGTTGGCCGTCGCTATCCGCGCAGACTACATAGTCCGGCATCCCAACCTCCTGAATATACTGGAACCCTGTCTTCAGAGCATGTCCTTTTCCGAGGTTGACTTCATGGGTTAGGACAGTGCAGCCGAATGCTTCGGCCATATCGAAGATTCCACGGTAGTGCGGGCCGCTGCCGTCATCCACAAGAACAATAGGTTCAAGCTGGAAATTATGCAGCTGTAAAATCAAATCGAGCAGTCGTTCATCTGGCTCATAGGCTGGGATCAGTATAGTCATGATGTTGCACCCTCCTTGATATAAAGAATGTCGCTGACGCCCCGCTCCTTGTTTTTGCCCTGCGGATTATTTACGACCCGTCCCATGAAGTACATAGTGGATGAACCACCGCCGTCCAGATTGTAGGCTTCTGTGGCGCCAAGGTCGGACATTACATCGGCTAGCTCAGTAAGGGTCATCCCACGGCTGTACCCTTCATTGCGCCCGTCAACTACGACAAACACATAATGGTTTGGTGCGATCATACCAACTGCGGTGCGGGGATTCGCATTCTGGATGGAATGGTTGCCGAAGTTGGTATCGATTTTGACATTGCTGAAACTACTGGCAATCTCCCCGTCCTGAATCAGAATCGGACCAAAGGAAAGGGTATCGGTGGCCCCTTGCGCCAGCAGTTCAGAGGAAGAAATCTCTTCCTCGTTATAGGTTTGCATTGTCCCATCATCGAACAGCGCCATTGCATCCCGCACAGGATCATCACGATACACCGTGCCGTTACGGATAATCACTCCGTCATTGCGGAAGCCATAGTAATCCCCGTTGATGGCAAATATCGCATTGTTCGCGGAAGCAATGTCCGAGGTATCCTCAGTGATGTTTGTTCCAAAGCTGTTGTCGGCAAAGGCAGTGCGCAGGCTGCTCGCTTCCTTGAGGACGACATCAGCGACAAAATAAGTGATTTGGTCTGATCCGGAACCGGTCTGCACTTGATCGACCTGGATCTGAATATCATCGCTGGAGTAATTCCAGTCATCAGAGGTTGCATTAACTTCGGCAGCTGTAACGGCTGTAGCTCCTGAGCTGCTAGTTGTAGCTGCATCATCCGCAACCACGACTTCGACATGTTCGATTAAGTAACGATCTGCCAGACTATATATCACTGTGCCGAGAAGCAGGAGGACAATGATCATGACGATCAGCAGTTTTCGTTTGAAGCTCCAGGCTTGTTTACTTCTCTTGTTCAACATTGAAGCATCACCTCTTTTTGTAAGTTGTTAAGGCCATAATACCTGGGCTACCTTTAATGAAACTGAAATAAAAACTGAAATAGTAAGCGCTCCGGGAAATTGGTATAATTTAACGAAGAGGTTTTCGACTACGGGGAGGTTTGGACATGCCACAGCGTGTGCTGCTGATTGAGGACGACGAAGCAATCAGTGAAATGGTCAGGTCTTATTTGGTAAAAGAAGGTTATGAGATTGAAGCTGTATTTGACGGTGAAGTAGCGGAGAGAACATTTCGGACCGGGGGTCCATTTGATCTTGTACTGTTAGACCTTATGCTGCCGAAGCGTAGCGGGACTGACATTCTTCAGACTATCCGTGCGGGGAGTCTGGTTCCAGTGTTGATCATGTCCGCCAAAGACAGTGATGTAGATAAAGCGCTTGGGTTAGGCTTTGGGGCAGATGATTATATTACGAAGCCCTTTTCTATGATTGAGCTAGCGGCTAGGGTGAAGGCAGCGATCCGTCGTGCAGGTTATGCATCTCCCAGTATCCAAGTGGAAGATCAAGCTCCGGTGAAGCAAATGATCTCCATTGGCCGATTGACTGTAGATTTAGATAACTTCTCTGCGTTGAAGAATGGGGAAGAAGTAAAGCTAACGTCGAAGGAATTTCATATTCTTAAGCTGTTTGTGACGCATCCGGGCCGAGTATTTACCAAAGCGCAGATTTATGCGAGCGTATGGGAGGATGATTATTTCGGGGATGAGAACGTCATTAATGTACATATGAGAAGATTGCGTGAAAAAATAGAAGACGACCCCTCCCATCCCGAATACATTAAGACGTTATGGGGCATCGGGTATAAGCTGGGAGAACAGCTATAATGATTGCGGGGCTAGGTGTTGTCATTGTGCTCTTACTGGCCGTCATTGTCTGGCAATATCAGAATTCGCGTAAAGCTTCTAATGATTTGCGATATATGCATGACAAGTTAAGCAGCATTATGGAAGAAGGCTCACATGAAAGATTGCTGCTGTTCAGCGGTAATTTGGAGCTGCAAAACGTGCTGATTGACCTGAACCGGCTGCTGGATATCAATCATAAAGGAAGCATTGAGCGTGTGAGGCTGGAGAAATCCATGCGTAATATGCTGTCTAATATTTCTCATGATCTTAAGACTCCGCTAACGGTTGTGCTTGGTTATATTGAGACCATTCAGCAGGATGAGCATTTGCCGGCTGAGGAACGGGAACGGATGATGAAGATGATTCATCAAAAAGCCAATGAAGTGATCCAGCTGATGAACAAGTTTTTTGATTTGTCCAAGCTGGAATCAGGAGATCGGGAAGTTGCTCTTTCACGAGTTGAGGCAGGTGAAGTATGCAGACGCAACATCCTTTCTTTCTATGATATCCTCAGTGCTAAGGGCAGTGAGGTGGAGATTGAGATTCCGGATGGGGCTGTTTACTTCATGGGAAATGAAGAGGCTCTTGATCGAATATTGTCCAATCTGTTGTCGAACGCAATTTCTTATGGCGACGCGGGGGGCGTATTAGGATTAAAGCTCTATAGTGATGAGAACAAAGTATACATAGAGGTGTGGGACCGGGGAAAGGGCATTAGTGAAGTACACCAAGATAAAGTATTTGAGCGTCTGTATACGCTGGAGGATTCAAGAAACCGGGCTTATCAAGGCAGCGGTCTAGGTCTGACGATCACCAAAAGATTAACGGAGCAAATGAATGGAACGATTACACTGGTTAGTCAGCCGTATGTGAGAACGGTGTTTACCCTTACTTTTCGCAGATTACGCTTCTAAGGAATAGAATTGTGCGCAGCTTAAGATTTTCGTAAGAAACGAGTAATAAAAAAGAAAATTCTGCTGTGTACAATAAGAACTAAGGAAGACGAGACGAAAACAAAGGGGAGCGCGGAATTGACTACAATACTTCGGACAAGAAATTTAACGAAAACCTATCAAGGTAAAGAAGTCGTAAGCAATGTGAATATGAATATTAAGCAAGGTGAAATTTACGGGTTTCTTGGACCTAATGGTGCTGGCAAAACTACCGTGATGAAAATGGTCACGAACCTCGTTAAACCTACGAGTGGAGAAATTGAATTTTTTAATGAAAAAATGACTGAACATTCTTACGAAATGCTGAAGCGGATGGGCTGCATCATTGAATATCCCGTGTTTTATGATAAATTGACAGCCAAGGAAAATCTGATTTTGCACGGAGAGTACATGGGCTATTATGATCCGCAAGCGATTGGTGAAGCGCTGGAGCTCGTAAAGCTCACAGGTGTCGATAAAAAGCCGGTGAAGCAATTTTCACTTGGGATGAAGCAACGACTGGGTATTGCCAGAGCCTTCATGACGAAACCTGAGCTGCTCATTTTGGATGAGCCGATTAACGGGTTAGATCCTGTGGGAATCAAGGAGATGCGTGAAGTGTTCCGGATGCTTAGCCGTGAATATGGAATGACGTTACTTGTATCTAGTCATATTCTGGGGGAAATAGAGCAGATTGCTGATACGATCGGTGTGATCCGGCAGGGTGCTCTGGTAGAAGAAGTGGCGATGGATTCCATTCGTGGCCAAAATACTGAATATATCGAAGTGGTTACGAACGAGATTAATAAAGCAGTGTATGTGTTGGAGCATAAGCTTGGGCTTAATAATTTCAAAGTGCTGGACCATATTACAGTAAGAATATATGACGATGGAATCTCACAGCGTGATCTGAATAAGGCGTTAGTGCTAGCAGATGTGGAAATTGAGAGTATCAGCAAAAAACAACATACGCTGGAAGATCATTTTCTGCAATTGATTGGGGGTGAAAGCATTGCTTAAATTAATATCTTTGGAGATTCGGAAGAATAAGCTAAAAACGCTTCTTACAGGTGCTGCAATCGTTAATCTTGCGATTCTTGCTTTTATGATTATGGTTTTATTCGTTGATCAAAATGAGAGCGAACCGTCGTTTGCTTCTTATGCAGAGTTGTTTGAGGGTGTGTTCGTTTTTGTAAAGGCTGCTTATATTATTTTCGCTTCGGTTATTATTAGCAAGCTGGTGATTGATGAGTATAAGAACAACACCATTACTCTTCTCTTCATGTATCCTATCTCACGTAAAAAGCTAATGACTGCGAAAATATTGATAGTGTTCGCCTTCACATTTGTTGCCATTATCGTGGCAGACATTGTAGTCGGCGCTATCCTAATAGGATTCAATTCCTTTGCAGGGCTAATTCCGGGTGAACTGACCCTTCATGTAATCACATCAGAGCTGATTAAGTTAGGCGCAAACGCATTTTATGCCGCGGGTATCGCTCTAATTCCATTGTACTTTGGGATGAAGAAAAAATCAGTCCCAGCCACCATCGTCTCAGCTGTGTTAGTTACCTCCCTAATTTCTGGGGGATTTGATCAAGCGCGTTTAGGTAATTTAGCGGCGGTGTCGATCTCACTTGGTTTGCTAGGAGCAGCCATTGCCTATATGGCCATTCGCAACATTGAACATAAAGATATCGCCTAATAGATTCGGAATTCCCCCCTTTTATAACCCTTTTGTAACGATGAAAAAGCATCGTGATTGGGGTTATAAAGGGGGGATTTGACGTTTATCTACGACTGATTTCCGTAATTTTGATATAATAGATATGAAATATATTTTAAATTTTAGATGAACATTGCCCGTTTAGGGGTAATGATAATGGATGAGAGAGCCTGAGGGGATGTGAACTGTGGATAAAGACTGGACGTCCATTCTGAGACGGTTGCTTTCGGAAGAGAGCGCTTATAAATCGTTATATGACCATCATCCTGATTTGATATTCGTTCTGGATAGACAAGGTCGCTGCGTAGGAACCAACCTAACGTTCCATCTAGGCTCCGGCGCAGAAGCGCAGTTTCAAAATACAAGTCCGATATCAGCAAAGAGAAAAAAACTTGGCAATATTGCTAGTTTTGAGGCTGCTCTGCAGGGGAACTCCTCAAGCTTTGAGCTACAAGATTTAGAGAATCCCAAAAAAGGCTCGAATTGCGTAGGCGTTAAACTTTTACCGATCAGAACGGAAGAAGGGATCGCCGGGGTATTCGCGATTACCAAAGTAGCTAACGGAAGCGCTCTTTTACATGCGGAATTGTTACAAGACTGGTTGGATGAATTGGCAGACACCTTGGACACTGAAATACCTGCCAAGGGAGAAGCGGAGGTAAGCTCCAAAGATACCTCAATAGTAGCTGTGAAGGATCAACAATCGAGTCTCATTCTGAATTCTGTCTCTGCGGGAATCTTTGTGCTCGATACAACGGGGCGAACTCTTTTTATTAACCGTGAGGCAGCAGATATGCTAGGCTATCAACCTACAGAATTGATGGGTCTGAAGCTTATGGATTATATCCATCATATCCAAGGTGACGGTTCGCGCTATTCGACGCCTGATTGCCAGATTAGTCTTACGATAGAGGATGGAATCATCCGTAAAAAAGATGATGAGATCTTCTGGCGTAAGGATGGCACCAGTTTTTTTGTTAATTACCGGGTGGCACCTCTTATTGATGAAGGGCTGATCGCAGGTGCGGTTATTGCCTTCAGTGATATTACGAATGAGCGAGAAATCATTCGTGCCAAAGAATCAGCAGAGCAGGCAGCGCAAGCCAAATCTGATTTCTTAATGATGATGAGCCATGAAATTCGGACGCCGATGAACGGGATGATCGGAATGGCTGATCTTTTGTTGGATACTGAGCTTGGAGAAGAGCAGCGAGGTTATGCCGAGATTTTACGCAGCAGTAGTTATACGTTATTACAGATCTTGAATGACATTCTTGATTTCAGCAAGATGGAAGCAGGTAAAATGTCACTGCAATCCGAGAAGTTTGATCTCCGCGAGATGATCTCAGACGTCATAGATTTATTTGCACCGAAAGCGGAAGAGAAGAAGCTGGCATTACGGTGGTGGATGGATACTAGCGTTCCAACCATAATCATTGCTGATCCGATCCGGTTGCGACAGATTGTTGTGAATCTGGTTGGCAATGCGCTGAAATTCACTGAACGTGGGAGCGTGACCCTATCGGTGAAGAACATTCCACTATCTGATGAACAAGAATTTTTGTTGGAATTTTCAGTGCGGGATACAGGTGTAGGAATTGCCGGTAACAAACTCAATCTGTTGTTTCAATCTTTCTCACAGCTGCATCCGTCCATAAACCGTAAATATGGAGGCACAGGTTTGGGACTGGCGATTTGCAAGCAGCTCGTTGAGCTGATGGGTGGGACGATCTTTGTAGAAAGTGAAGAGAATCAAGGTTCTACGTTTCGTTTTATGCTGCCTTGCAGAGCAGAAGATATAGAGCTGGAAGTAACTTCAAACTAGGGGGGTTACACACAAATCTCCGGTCCATTTGCTTAAGAAGCAATGGCCGGAGATTTGTGTGTTATTAGTCCTGAAGCATATACATGAGACCTACAGTATGCGGCCCACAATGGCTGCCAATTACACAACCAGCATGGAGAATTGCTATTTCATTAACTTGAGTTTTCTCTCGTAGTGCTGACTCCAGATAGAGTGCATCTTCTTCCGCCAAGGTATGGACAACGATGAGCAACTCTTTATCCATTCGATCGATGTGAACCAAAGCGTTCTGGAGCATTTGTTCCACAGCTTTTTCCTTTTTGCCACGGATTTTGCTAGTAGGTATGATGCTTCCATCTACCAGTCTAAGAACAGGACGGATTTTGAGTAGACTACCGATGAAGTTCTGCATGCCTGAACAGCGTCCACCCATATATAAGTAATCTAGCGTATCCACAACGAATTCAGTTTCCACAAGGTTGCGGCTGTGCTCCAGCATGGCTGCAATCTCCACCGCAGTGTGGCCTTTTTTAGCAGCTCTGACAGCCTTCATAACAAGGAGGGCAATGCCTCCGCACAAGGTTTGCGAATCTATGACCTGTACGCGTCCCTCAGGAAATTCCCCGGCAGCCAAAAGTGCATTCTGATATGTAGAGGATAGTGAGGAGGAGAGACTGATATATACAATATCTTGTCCGCTACTAATCACGGGTTGAAATGCAGCAATGAAATCTGCTGGCGAAGGTGCTGCCGTTTTCGGCAATACTCCACTAGCGGCTACACGGCGATACACTTCCTCGGGTGTAATATCTTCACCATCTTTGTAGGTACCTTCTTCAAATACTACATAAAGAGGAACGATGCCGATGTCATAAGTATCCTTCCAGTTTTGAGGTAAATCGGAAGTGCTGTCTGAAAATATTTTTACAGTAGACATGAAATTCTCCTTCACCGATAATTCGGATGACAATAATCAATAATCATTATAGAACTATATAATCTATTTATTATACCAAGACTATGCCAATTCTCAAAATGAAATAGTAGGCAATCACAAGAAAAAAGACTATCGAGGTTTCGATAGTCTTTCTAGTTCTATTCTTTTTTCGTAACAGGGATCCATATCTCACAGCGATAGTCCTCTGCGTCTGGTCTCCCCGGAAGATATAGCTCAAACTCAGGCCCGCCTGTATGCTCGTAGCCTGTGGAAGGGAACCACTCTTGGAAAATGCGTGCCCATACCTGCTGGATAGCATCAGGCATCGGCCCTACTGAGGTGAACACAGCCCAACTTGCAGCTGGGATTGTTGTAGAAGCAAAGCCCTGTGCATCAGTCTCTGGAGTAGCTTCGACAGCGATCCAATAGGAGAAGGTTTCTTTATCATGGTTCATGTCAGAGCAGATGCCTAATAAATCCTTATCTCCACCGAGCTCAATCAGCTTATCCGACGTACCATTTTCATTAGCTTCTATCCACAACTGAGGGATGCGGCGCAGATTCTCCCCATCTTTCGTTGTCATTTCCTCTACTAGTCCGATAACATTAAAGGCGTCTCTTTTCTCAATTCTGTAGTCCATTACTTTATCTCCCTTCAGTGATAGATGGAAGGAGAGTCTAGGGAAAGCCTTGAGCTGTACCCCTGACTCCCGCGCAGCAGAAGGAGTAATTCCATGTGCCTTGCGGAATGCTTTGGCAAACGACTCGGGCGAGTCATATCCGTATTTCAGTGCAACATCCAGCACTTTAACTTTAGAAATAGCAAGCTCCTGTGCAGCCAGAGTTAATCTGCGCTTACGGATATAGTCTTTAATAGATACTCCGGTAAGCATATTGAACATGCGCTGGAAATGAAAGGGGGAGGAGTAAGCAACCTTGGCGATTTCTTCAATCGTCACAGATTCCTCCATCTTGCTCTCCATATAATCTAAAGCTTCTTTCATGCGGATAAGCCATTCCAAGTCCGTCATCTCCCTTTAAGTTCATACTATCAGGCTGCATTTGCAAAATCCTGTTATTCCGTGCTCTCTAATGACAGGTAGCAGGCAGAAGGATAATCTCATAAAAAATCATCCTAAATAGTATAACTCAGGAAGATAGACAAAGTTAGTCTTTCAATCGATACACTCTTGCTTCATAAGGTCGTAATAATTCCCGTGTGGGTGCATCATCAGGGTAATTTCCAATTATAAGTTCCGTAGCCTTACTTAGCTCTGCGGAAAGATCAACAGTCTGTGGAACCTCATTGAAATTGAGCAGCACCAGCCACTTCTCGTCATCCAGAGTACGCGTATAGGCATATATGTCCTCATGCTCTGGCAAAAGTAGCTTGTATTCGCCATAAGCCATGATCGGATTTTTTTTGCGCAAAGCAAGCAGCCTTTGGTAATAATAAAAGATAGAATCCGAATCAGCCAGCGCCTGCTCCACGTTAATTTCCTTGTAGTTCGGATTAACTTTGAGCCACGGCTCCCCTTCAGTAAAGCCGGCATTCGCAGAATCATCCCATTGCATCGGAGTGCGCGCATTATCACGGCCTTTGATATGAATAGCGTTTAGAACGCTGTTAGGATCAGCGCCGCCTTCGGTAACCTTTTCGCGATACATATTGAGGATTTCTATGTCTTTATAATGTTCAATGGCTGTGAACTTTACATTGGTCATCCCGATTTCTTCGCCTTGATAAATATAGGGCGTCCCTTTCAGCGTGTGCAGTAAGGTAGCGAGCATTTTGGCAGAGATCACGCGATACTTACCATCATCCCCGAATCTTGAGACCATACGTGGCTGGTCATGATTGTTAAGATAAAGACTATTCCAACCCTTATCCGCCAGACCCACTTGCCATTTATGAAGAATATCGCGCAGCTTCGACAACGTCCACGGGGCTACGTCCCATTTGCCGTCAGGACCCGAGTCCACATCCATATGCTCGAACTGGAACACCATTTGCAGCTCTTTGCGTTCCTCGTCCGTGTAAAGAATAGCATCTTCAACTGTAGCGCCAGGAGTTTCGCCGACAGTCATAATGTTATAGTTGGATAACACTTTGTCATTCATTTCATGTAAAAACTCATGAACACGTGGTCCATTCATATAATATTCGCCACCCCAGGCAAGTTCCCCGGGAGCGAGGCCGTCTCTATGGGAGGAAGGGAGACCTTCCACTTTGGAAATCATATTGATTACATCCATTCGTAGACCATCCACACCCTTGTCGAGCCAGAAGGTGATCATCTTGTATAACTCCTCACGCAGCTGCGGATTCTCCCAGTTGAGATCCGGTTGCTTGCGTGAAAACAGATGCAGATAGTATTCACCAGTAGTTTCATCCAGTTCCCAAGCCGGGCCGCTGAATACAGAACTCCAATTGTTGGGGCGCTCACCATCTGGTCCACCCGGACGCCAAATGTAGTAATCACGATATGGATTATCTTTTGAAGAACGGGATTCTACGAACCAAGGATGCTCATCTGAGGAATGATTGATTACAAGGTCCATCATCAGTTTTATGCCACGGGCGTGCAATCCAGTCAGTAATTCTTCCCAATCCTGCAATGTGCCGAACTCATCCATAATATCTTGATAATCGCTGATGTCATAACCGTTATCGTCATTTGGCGATTTATAGACAGGTGACAGCCAAACTACGTCGACACCTAGCTTTTGCAAATAATCCAGACGTGAAATGATTCCTTGCAGATCTCCAATCCCGTCACCATTGCTATCTTGAAAGCTGCGGGGATAGATTTGGTAGACAACGGCTTCTTTCCAAAAGGTTCTGTTCATTCATAATCACTCCTTTTATAAGTTAGCTTCCTAAAAAATAAAGAGACCCCAAAAGCTTTAAGCTTCAAGGGTCTCTTGGGTGTAAGTTTTATACTGTGACGGAATTGCTATCAGCAGTGATGCTGCTTAGTCCGTTTACGGTATATTCTTTGTCGTAGATAGTAATAGAAGCAGGGATATCAGTTTCATTCGTAACAGTAACTTGTGCATCCGTAACGCTTACTTTCAGACGGGAGCCGCGGAACATAATTTTAAAAGAGTAAGCAGTCCAGTGACCTGGGTTAGATGGGCTCAGTGTCAGTCTGCCGTCATGTACGCGGAGTCCGCCGAAACCATGTACGATCGACATCCAAGTACCAGCCATGCTAGTGCTGTGCAACCCGTCTTCTGTATCATTGTTATAGTTATCAAGATCCAGTCTTGAAGTACGCAAGTACATTTCATAGGCCTTATCCTTATATCCCAGCTCACTGGCTAGAATGGAGTGGATACAAGGGGAAAGGGAGGACTCATGAACAGTGATCGGTTCATAAAAGTCGAAGTTGCGTTTTTTTGTATCCAGATCGTAACGGTCACCCAGGAAATATAATCCCTGCAGAACGTCTGCTTGTTTAATGAAGCAAGAACGCAGGATACGGTCCCATGACCATTTTTGGTTAAGTGGCAGATGCTCACGTTCCAGATCTTTGACTTGAATGATCTCTTTGTCCAGGAAGCCATCTTGTTGTAAGAAGATACCCAGCTCTTCATCCGCAGGATAATACATCTTAGCAATGATGTCTTTCCATTTTGTAGTTTCGCTCTCTTGCAGCCCTAGTTTGTCAACTAGCTCTGCATAACGAGCAGGCTCATTTTCTTGCAAGTATGCCAGTGCTTCCATGGTGTATTCCATAGTCCACGAAGCCATACGGTTTGTATACCAGTTATTATTAACGTTATTCTCGTATTCATTCGGGCCCGTTACGCCGAGCATTACGTATTTGTCTTTACGTGATGCGTAGTGAACACGTTCTTCCCAGAAGCGGGAGATTTCCACGAGAACCTCAAGGCCATATTGTCCCAGATAAGCTTTGTCTCCGGTGTAGTTCACATAGTTGTAAATGGCGTAGGCAATGGCACCGTTCCGGTGAATTTCTTCAAATGTAATTTCCCACTCGTTGTGGCATTCTTCACCGTTCATGGTAACCATTGGGTACAGCGCACCTTTTTTGAATCCAAGCTTACGGGCATTTTCTTTAGCTTTCTCTAAGTGCTTGTAACGGTAGATCAACAAATTGCGGGCAATGGAGGAGTCCGCCGTACTGAGATAGAAGGGAACGCAATACGCCTCTGTATCCCAGTAGGTGCTGCCGCCGTATTTTTCACCGGTAAAGCCTTTAGGCCCAATGTTCAGGCGGTCATCTTCACCATTATAGGTTTGATTGAGTTGGAAAATATTAAAGCGAATCGCTTGCTGAGCCGAAACGTCACCTTCAATAATGATGTCGCTTTCTTTCCATTTTTCTCTCCAAGCTTCAATTTGTTCAGTCAAAAGGGTTACGAACCCAGCTTCCTTAGCAGCTTGCAGAGCAGTTTGGGCGGCGTCGACCAATTGTCCCAGACCGTGATTCCGAGAAGTAACATTGGCTACATATTTATAAATGACGATTTGATTGCCCGCTTGTGCGGTTACGTCCAGTTTGCTGGCTACATATTTCTCTTGTTCGATGACTTCTGCTTCGGCAGTTACCTTTTCACCATTGACAAGGATATCAAGAGCCATAGCAGAGGTGACATGGAAGTCGAGTTTCTTAGTCTTTAGGGTGAGATGTCCATGATCAGGTCCCGCTTGTTTCTCAACTTCATTCCAGAATTTCTCGTCATAGTTGGAATCCTTGTTCTTCACATCACCATCAAGATAAGGAGTAATCGTAATCTTGCCTGAGAAATTGACAGGAATGATGGAATAGCGAATCGCGCCGATTTCTTGACGAGTCATGCTTACGAACCGGATACTTTCTACTTTAACTTCCTTACCATCTTCGAGTGTTGCAGTGAAGCTACGGGAGAGCGTACCTTCTTTCATATTAAGTACACGGCGGAATTCGGAAACGGTGCACTTTGCCAGATCAAGGGGGGTACCCTCGATATCAATGTTAATACCGATCCAGTTCGTGCTGTTAAGTACTTTGGCAAAATATTCAGGATAGCCGTTTTTCCACCAGCCAACACGTGTTTTGTCAGGGTAGTAGACGCCAGCCATGTAGCTGCCTTGCAGGCTGTTACCGCTATATTGCTCTTCGAAATTGGCCCGGCCACCCATAAATCCGTTACCAAGACTAAATACGCTTTCAGAAATTTCTTGCGTCTGTGGATCAAAGGATTCCTCAATAATGGACCATTCATCAATTGTTAAATATTGTTTCACGATAACCGCTCCTTTAAATATGTTAGGGGGATATATAAAATGAACAAATCCCTTGTTAAACTTCCGGTGATATATAAGTGACTGCGCGGAATCTTTGGACTTTCGATCACATTTTGCGGATGAAATCTGATTATAAAGGCGAACGTTATGCTTCTATAGTTCCAAAATTCCTCTCCGTCACTTCATCACCAGAAGGCTAACGATTAATTATTAGTTCATTTAATCTTTGGTTGGAATGTCCACAACAACTCAAATCAGTACTATTTGAGTTAATTATGTTCAATAAACTTATGCAAAAGATTCTTTGAGCAGGGACACACTCATATGAGCAAGCGATGGGACAACAATATTCGCTGCACTCAGGGTTTCCGGCGAACCAATGCCAACACTGAACATACCGGCCCGGGTAGCGGCCTCAATTCCCGCTTCTGCATCTTCGAAGACTACACAATGTTCAGGTGCGGCATCCAGTGCTTTGGCTCCTAATAGGAACACTTCCGGATCTGGTTTAGCAGCACTAGTGTGTGTGCCGTCGATGATTGCATCAAAGTAAGGGGTTAATCCGGTATTATTCAAGATCGTCATAGCGTTTTTGCTGGCAGAACCGAGAGCAACTTTGATGCCATTCGCACGGCACTCTTTTAGGAAATCAAGCGCACCTGGCAGAATCTCAGAACTGTCCATTTTCGCAATATATTCGACATAACGATTATTTTTCTGTTCCGCAAGCTTAGCTTTCTCTTCTTCGTCAATCGTTAGTCCGCCGATTTCCAGCAAAATATTTAGTGAAGCCGTTCTGCTGACTCCCTTAAGGCGTTCGTTATCTTGTTCTGTGAATAGAAACCCCAGTCCATCTGCAAGCTCTTTCCAAGCAATATAATGGTATTTTGCTGTATCGACGATTACTCCGTCCAAGTCGAACAAGCAGGCTTTAATTTCCGACATTGTAGTACCTCCTAAAAGTTTTGACAGCGTCGTGATCCAGCGGATGCCGTATTAGAATCTTATTAAACCGTTTAAACTTTGATTAAGATGTGTAAGTTTATCCTAACCTAAGATCCTAGAAATCACCCATAAAGAACTGGATCAATAAGTATTGTATGATTTAGCGCAAACGTTTGTACAGATTTTCAAAAAATAAATGAAGCGGTTAAACGCTTCACTTATTCATTCGGTTTTATGCTTTGCCAGAGAGTGCATGGATGACTCTCTCACGATCAGACGATGGGGAATAACAAATCGGTTGGTATGACCTGAACCGTTATCCGGACTCTTGATATTTTGGATAAGTACTTGTGATGCGGTGTAGCCAAGATGATAAATTCCTATATCAATACTGCTGATCGGAGGACTAGATAATTCAGATAATGGAATATTGTTAAAGCTTACAATGGCGAGATCGTCTGGAACCTTGTATTTCAGTTCATTCAACCCGCGCAAAATTCCGAACGATACCATGTCATCCACCGCTACCAGCGCAGTGGGGCGATTCGGCAAATTCATGAAAAAGGACATCGCTCTATAGCCGCTATCCTGTAGAAATTCACCTTCTACAATCCATTCATCCCGCATTTCTAAACCGCTATTCTGCAATGCTTTACGATATCCGGCGAGACGGTCACGAGAAACGATTAGATTAGGTGGTCCACTTACGAAGCCAATACGTTTATGCCCCATGGAAATGAGGTGGTTCGTAGCATCGTACGCTGCCATCACATTATCATTATCGACTGATAAAATATTCTCATATTTATCACTTCGGCCAACAAGCACGAATGGATAATCGTTGCTCTCTAGAAAATCAATAACGGCATCATCCGTACGAGAGTAAAGCAGAATAACGCCGTCAACACGGCGACCCTTCAGAAGTCGTGAAACGGCTTCCAGTTCTTCTTTCTCGTTCGCTCCGGAGCTTATTAACACATCGTAACCGGAACGGCTGGCTTGTGTAACGATCCCGCGAATTAATTCCATAAAAAATAGATTAGAGAACAGCTCTTCAGCAGGTTTAGGAAGACTGAAGCAGATGCTGTTAGTAGTTTTCGACACCAAGCTCTTAGCCATCATGTTAGGGGTATAGCCCATATCCTCCATAATAGCTTTAACTTTGCGGGAAGTTTCCAGGCTGATTCTGGGATGGTTGGACAATACCCGGGATACCGTGGAGGGAGATACTCCCGCTTTCTTGGCCACATCCTTAATGGTAACTGTCATTGAAACCTCCTTATGGAACCGTTTGCTTTACACAGTAATATTAATCTAAGAGTTCTAAATTGTAAATAGATAAAGTCATTCAAAAGGGGGAAATTGCTACTTTTGGAAGGAACACAAGAAATTTCAATGTAATATTGTTGCTTTTCACCAAAAAAGTATGAATGATTCGGGAATTTTGATCTTAATATGTATAAATGCGGTCTGGATTTTGCGAAAAGAGTATTCGCTGAATGCAAACGTATGGCTTAAATGATGCAAGAACTTAGCTGAAAGGAAGGGAAGAACAAGTTTCGTTTTTATTGCGGCTTTAAATTGAGCTTTTATTTTAGAAAATACTGGTTGACAATACCGCAAATTCGGCATTAGTATGTAAATCAAAATACAGCAAGCGTTTTCATTGGGCGTTTTTAGGTTGAACCAGTTGCACTAACGAATGGGTTTTATGGACTAGTGTTTGTGCATAGCTTTTTGCAAACGATTGCACTAATTTCGACATGATGTATCAAGCTTTTACTTTGATAAAAGGATGGTGACAGCG
Organism: Paenibacillus sp. FSL R7-0163; assembly: GCF_037969975.1. NCBI lineage: Bacteria > Bacillati > Bacillota > Bacilli > Caryophanales > Paenibacillaceae > Paenibacillus > Paenibacillus sp. FSL R7-0163. Next base: position 4,164,568 of record NZ_CP150224.1, on the reverse strand, counting down.
TTGAATTGGCTTGACGAGCCATACATATAGACCTTCTCCAACTTTAGAAGGAATAGCATGATTTATAATCTCATAAATTGGTGGGGTTTGTGAAATCATGTATCCGCTTGCAAAAAGGGAATTCATAATTATGGGAGGTTTTGCAAAAATGAAAATAACTTTATGGGGGAAGAGGGCATTTGCGATCTTTATGATTATTGCTCTCGTGTTCTCTGGTCTTGGACTACATCCTGTTAATGTTACAGCAGCAACGACGAAGGTTGTATTGGTTGGGGATCTGCAGTCTAAATTTACATCGACAGGTGCGGAAACGCCGGGTAAGGATTGGGATGAGACATCAGTAGTTACCCAAATGACCTATTCAGATAATGGCCTATATTCTTTTACAGGCACTCTGCCGGCAGGAGAATATAACTACAAGGTTACTCTTAATGATTTATGGGACGAGAACTATGGATTCACAAGTTACACCAATCCTCAGGGAACAAATGATGGGGAGAATATCCATATCAAGCTGGAAACAGAGACTGCCGTAACCTTTTATTATAATGACTTAACTCATAAAATAGCTGATTCCACGTATTACACACCGATTGCTTCCGCTAAACTACCAAGATTGACAGGAAACCTGCCGGCAGAAGCACTTACCGTATTATCTGATCCTGATTTTGATGATGTTTACAGTACGGTGGCTACCCTTCCTAAGGGAGATTACACCTACCAAGTTTCTGTTCCAGGAGACGGTGAAGCCGGGGATCAATTGTATCCCGAAACTGCTAATAATCTGAGTCTTCCTTCAGATCTTCTGGTTACCTTTAAATTTAATCCACTGGATGGCAGTGTGACAGCAGAATATAAAATTCCTTCTGAACCTGTTGAGGTTACTCCTGTTCCGGCTGGACACATCCGTATTCACTACAATCGGACAGCTGGTGACTATGAAAATCAGGGATTATGGACATGGGATGATGCTCAATCCCCTTCCGCAAATTGGCCTACAGGTGCAACTCCATTTCCTGAAGGGCAAATCGATTCTTATGGTGCTTATGTTGACGTGCCAGTGAAGGATGGAGCTAAGAAAATTTCGTTCCTTGTGGTAAACCGAGTCACTCAGGCCAAGGATGAAGGGGATAAACTCTTTGCCATTAACACGCCTGAGGCGAATGAAATTTGGATCAAGCAGGGTTCAAATGATGTAACACCGTATGAACCAGTTACACTTGCTCCTAATACAGTGCGAATTCACTATACCAGAGCTGATACAAATCATGATCAATATGGACTGTGGCTGTGGGATGACGTCGTAGCCCCATCCGAAAATTGGCCGTCTGGAGCTACTCCTTTTGTAGCAGATCAAACAGATCGTTATGGTGCATATGTTGATGTTCCGCTTATTGAGAATGCGAAGAAAATCGGCTTTATTGTGATGAAACCTTCGAACGGTGATAAGGACGGTGACAATAAAACCTTTAGCCTGCTGGATCGATACAATCAGCTATGGGTTAAAGAAGGAGACAACAATGTTTATGTTTCTCCGTTTGGTGAGACACCTATTGGCTTAGTATCCGCAGAGGTGCTGTCGACGAGCAAAATCCTTCTCGGCTTCACACTGACTGACGGTTTGGATCCAGCAGCCTTAAAGACAGCAATTACAGTTAAGGATAAAGAGGGTGCTGCAATCCCGATTACTGCTGTAACCCTTACAAGTAAAACTTCAATCGAAGTGGATACAGAAGCATTTGATCTGGAAAAAGTTCCGCTTAGCGTTACCTATTCAGGTAAAACGGTCTCAGCCGCAAGTGGCTGGAGAATGCTTGATGAAATGTACAACTATACAGGAGACGATCTTGGAGCTACGTATAATGCTGACAAAACAGCCACATTGAAATTATGGGCACCTAAAGCAAGCTCGGTCGTTGTAAATCTTTACGATAAGAATGACTCTAACGTGCAAGTGGGCAGAGTTGCTTTAACGCTCGGCGAGCACGGGGTTTGGTCAGTCCAGCTGAAGCCAGCTGATTTGACAGGCACTACCACAAATGATGTAAGAGGATACTTTTATCAATACGAAGTAACGAATGACGGTGTAACCCATAAGGTTCTTGATCCTTATGCTAAATCAATGGCGGTATTTACTGTGGATACCACAGGTGCTGCTGGTGCTGGCGGGGATACAGTGGGCAAAGCGGCTATTGTTAATTTAAGCCAGACGAACCCAGATACCTTTGGGTATGCTGATATAAAAGGCTACGAAAAACGTGAGGACGCCATCATCTACGAAGTCCACGTGAGAGATTTTACATCGGATGTATCGATCGAGGATAGTCTGAGTGGGGAAAGATGGGGTTCTTATAGCGCTTTTGAAAAGAAACTTGATTATATTAAATCTCTTGGTGTAACGCATGTTCAGTTGCTTCCTGTGATGGCTTGGTATTACGGGGATGAGACGAAGATGGGGACTAGAGAGCCGGATTATTCCGCAAAAAACAATGAATACAACTGGGGTTATGATCCTCACAGCTATTTTTCACCGGACGGGGCCTATTCACAGAACCCTGCCGATCCAGAAGAGCGGATTAAAGAATTAAAAGGTTTGATTGATGCCGTGCATGAAGCTGGAATGGGTGTCATTCTGGACGTAGTGTATACTCATATGGCTAAAAAAGAATTTTTAAACGACATCGTACCTAATTACTATGCCTTCCAAGATGCAAACGGTAACTTTATCGGGGGGTTCGGCAACAATTTAGCCACCAACCATAAAATGGCTGAGAAGCTGATGGTTGATTCGGTAAAATACTGGTTTGAAGAGTACAAGATTGATGGAATGCGCTGGGATATGATGGGCGATGCGACAGCTGATGCTGTTCAGCATGCTTATGATGCCGCAGCAGCAGTGAATCCGAAGGCACTCTTTATTGGTGAAGGCTGGAGAACATTCGGCGGCGCCGCGGCTGATCCTTCTCTCGCTGGGCAAGGTGCAGATCAGGATTGGATGGACAAAACGGATAGTGTCGGTGTTTTCTCAGATGAATTCCGTAATGAATTGAAGTCTGGTTATGGTTCCGAAGGTCAGCCTAGATTTATTACAGGTGGAGCACGTCCGATCGCTACAATCCTAGACAATATCAAAGCTCAACCTTCGAATACACCAGCAGATGATCCGGGTGATATCGTCCCATATATCGAAGCTCATGATAATCTGACACTTCATGATGTCATAGTACAATCGATCAAGAAGGATCCGGATATTGCTGAGAATGAGCTTGAAATTCAGCAGCGGATCAGATTAGGAAATATGCTCGTATTAACTTCTCAAGGTACAGCCTTTATCCATGCCGGTCAGGAATATGGGCGGACTAAGCAGTGGAAGGGCACAACGGATCCTGAGGATAAATTCACAGAGATGTTCGACAACAACAACCAATCGTTTGGCTATTTCATTCATGATTCTTACGATTCATCGGATGCAGTTAACATGTTTGATTGGACCAAAGCAACAGATGAATCTAAGTTCCCAGTACAGAACACGACAAGAAAATATACGTCGGGTCTGATGGAGCTGAGAAAATCAACGGATGCCTTCCGATTGGGCGATAAGGATTTGGTTGACTCTAACATTAACCTGATCCCTGCTCCAGAAATGAAGGATAACGATCTTGTCATCGGCTATTCCAACAAAGCAACAGATGGCACTGGCATCTATTATGTCTTCATGAATGGTGACAGCACAACTAGAAAACTGACCTTATCTGAGGATTTGACGGGCGGTCAGGTGCTTGTGGACAACGATGAAGCTGGTGTTACAGCGATACCGGCTGCACAGCAGTCAGGTTTTATTTTGACAGCAAATTCAATTACACTAGAGCCTTTGACGGCCGTGATTATTCAAAAGGAAGCTGCACCAGTTACGCTGAACTCTTTGGAAACAGATAGTGCAAGCTACACGCTGGCAGCTGGAAATACGCATCAAACCGCTGTTTTTGCGAAATATGATGACAATAGCAGAAGTAATGTTACTAAGAAGGCTACTTACCTCTCCAATAAACCTGAAGTAGCTACAGTAACTGATAAAGGTCTAGTCAAAGCGGTTGGGCTAGGAACGGCAACCCTTACTATTTCTTATGAAGGTATTTCTACAACCGTCACTGTTAATGTTACTGACAAACGATATGTTCAATTCACTTATACCCGTAGCGATAAGGACTATAAGGATTGGAATATCTGGGTTTGGAACACTGGAGCTAAAAATGACCAGATTGATTTCACAACCTTTAAGAATGGCACAGCGAGCGTTCTGATTGAGGTTGCGGAGAATGCAACAAGCGTTGGATTTGTCCTGCGCAAAGGTACGGATTGGAACACGGGGAAACTAGACTACCCAGACGATCGTGTTATTCCGTTGACCCCTGGTGAACCGTTCACTAAGGTGTATGTAACCAGTATGGTTAAAGAGCTTGATATCAAACCAAGTATTAGCGGCCCTATTTTAAAAGATGGAACGATTACTTTCAGATACCGCGACGACGCTTTGTTCCGTAATGGAAATATGGACGCAATAACAGCTGCTAAAGTAAAAGTGAACGGCACTTCGTATCCAATGATCTATGATCCGGCTAACGAGTGGTTCACTTACACACTGGCTGATTTAAAAGAAGGTATGTATAAATATACTTTCTTGATTACAAAAGACGGCGTCACTACCGAAATTACAGATCCAAAGAATACGGTGAATGATGAATCTGTTATTGATTATCATCAACCTGTCGTTAAGATTGCGACATCCGTAAGTCCAGAGGCAGTCACATCCAATCAGAATGCTGTTGTAACCATCCACGCTTCCTCTTCGGAAGAAGTAACTTACTCTGAAGCATATATGGATTTAACTAATCTTGGGGGCCCTAGCAAAGTTAAGCTGGATACGGAACTCTTGAAACAAACGGTTGCTGTGGAAGACACGGTGTCAGCGGGCATCAAGGATATTCCGATTACGCTCGTAGACCAATACGGCAATGCACATAAGGAAAAGGCTACACTTGAGGTAAAAGCAAGAACCTATACAGGGGATAAGCTGGATTTTGATTGGGATGAGGCTCGAATTTATTTCGCGCTTACAGACCGATTTAAAGACGGTGACCCAACGAATAATGAGAATGTGAATAAAAATCATCTGGAAGCTTATCATGGTGGAGATTTCCGGGGGATGATCGACAATCTCGATTATTTGCAAGAGCTAGGAATTAACACGTTATGGATCACGCCAATCGTAGATAATATTGATTTTAACAAAGGCGTTGACTTTGGCAGCGAACAATATGGATACCATGGGTATTGGGCAAAAGATTTCACCAAGCTCGACGAGCATCTTGGCGATATGGCCACCTTCAAGGAGCTGATCGAAAAGGCGCATGACAAAGGGATCAAGATCATGGTTGACGTTGTACTCAATCATACGGGTTACGGTCTGAAAGCTGAGGATACCTATCCGACAATTACAGCTGAGGATAAAGCACGTTTCGAAGGGATGCTGCGCACGGATGGTGTATCCGCAGATACAGATCCAATTAAGGGTGAACTTGCCTTCCTGCCAGATTTCAAAACGGAAGATCCAGCCGTTCGTGAAAAAATTATCGCTTGGCAAACAGGCTGGTTAGACAACGCACGTACGGAACGTGGAGACACGATTGATTATTTCCGTGTGGATACGGTCAAACACGTGGACGATACGACTTGGAAAGCCTTTAAAAATGCACTGACAGCGATGGATCCAAACTTCAAAATGACCGGCGAATACTTCGGTGGAACCATTGATAACAATGGTGGAATGCTCGAAACTAGCCAGATGGATGGGCTGCTTGATTTTGGATTTAAAGATGCAGCCAGAGATTTTGCAAATGGTAAGGTAAACAGTGTGGATGCTTATCTGCAGGAACGTGAATTGAAGATCGACAATACGAAGATGATGGCTCAATTCCTGAGCAGTCATGATGAGAATGGTTTCTTGTCTGATTATGTGGGAGGCGATAAAGGCAAGCTGAAGATTGCTGCAGCTCTGCAAATTACCGCCAAAGGACAGCCAGTAATATACTACGGAGAAGAACTGGGTAATTCAGGCAGCAATGCTGGAAATATGTCTGAAGGTCAATTCAGTGAGAACCGTAAGGATATGCCTTGGGATCAATTGACGGCAGAGAAGCCACTACATGACCATTATCAAAAGCTGTTGAATATCCGTGCGAAGTACTCCAAAGTGTATTCCAAAGGTGCGCGCACGAAGCTCGCAGGTTCAGATGATTCAGGTTATTTGGCTTTCAACAAATCTTATGAAGATGAGAACGTAGTGACGGTAATCAATACTAAAACTAGTGAGAGTTCTGTAACGATTCCAGTACCGTTTGCTGCTAATTCATCGGTAACCGATGAATACAGCGGTAAAACATACATGGTTTCCGAGGATCAAAAGGTAAATATTGATCTGCCAGGTAGAGATGATGGAGGTACGGTTATTTTGGCTGAGGTATCGGATGTTATACCGACACCAACACCGACACCAACGTCGACACCAACACCAACGCCGACACCAACACCAACACCAACGTCGACACCAACACCAACGCCGACACCAACACCAACACCAACGCCGACACCAACACCAACACCGACACCAACACCAACGCCAACACCAACGTCGACGCCAACATCGACGCCAACATCGGCACCAGAAGTAACACCGTCGCCTGAGGTGACACCAACGCCAGAAGCCACAGCGGCACCAACCTCTGGAGTTGTTGTTAACCCTAGCCCTACACCGCCAGCGGATACTCAGGTTGTGAATGAGGATAGCTTGAAGAATGGTAAAGAAGGCAAGGTGCAAATTGATGTTGCTGCCGGTAAGACAGCGGTACGCTTACCTTTACAAGCTGCACAAATACTAGGAACTAATGATCTTGTATTTAAAATGGGAGATCTGTTAGTTACTATCCCTAGCCAGCTTTTAAGTACAATGCCAAGTTTAGCTTCAGGTATTGATGGGGTAGGTGCCCAAATCTTGCTTGAACTGAAGCCACTGGCGCAGTCTGCTGCGAAAGCCATAGTAGACGGTTTAAACAATGATAGTGCTCATGCTAGCTCTCTTTCCGATGTATTTGAATTCAGACTTAGCGTGCTGATGAAAGACGGTACTCGGATTGTAATTAAGCAGTTCGATGAGCCGATTACGATCTCATTTAAGATTAAAGGGCAATTCAACAAAGACTTAATCGGAATCTATTATTTAAGTGATAATGGCGGGTTAGAGTACGTGGGAGGACAGCTGAATGGAGAGGTGATCACGGCACAAGTCACACACTTCAGTAAGTATGCTGTGCTTGAAATCGATAAGTCGTTCAAAGATGTTCCTGCAACCTATTGGGCATTTAAGGCGATTCAATCACTTGCCGCCAAACAAATTGTGTCAGGGGTTACTACCTCTGAGTTTGATCCGAAAAGTAATGTTAGCCGTGCGGAATTTACAGCACTACTAGTACGTGCACTTGGCTTAAAAGCGGAAGGGCAGGTCCTGTTTACTGACATCAGGTCAGATGCATGGTATGCCTCATATGTAGCCACAGCTGCTAAGCTGGGTATTGTTAGTGGACGGAGTAATAATATTTTTGCGCCGAATGCATCAATTACCCGTGAGGAAATGGCTGTTATGGCGATCCGCGCACTTGAAGTGAAGTCTGGTAAGAAGCTTGAACCTGTAGCAGCCTCTACGGCATTTACTGACGCTTCAAGTATTAGCAAGTGGGCGGAAGCTTATGTGAAGACTGCAGCAGACTTAGGACTCCTGCAAGGCCGAGAGAACAATCGATTCGCTCCAAAAGCATGGATGACCCGCGCAGAAAGCGCACAGGTTATTTATACGCTGCTGAGCAAGTAGGCTAAACTAAGGTGTGCTGAACTCTGGCACCCTTTAGTTAGAGCAGCGGTTAGCATTTTAGTATTCTCCAAAAGAAAACAGGGTATCCCGAAGCGATTATCGCTTGCGAGATACCCTGTTTTGTTATGCTATATGGCTGAGCAGTGGGAAGAAAAGAAGTCTTTTAGATGATTGCCTTTAGGATTGCGAATCCATAGGCTGGCATCTTCACGTTCAGCTTGCTGCGTTCTGTGCGCAGTGTTTCGCCTGTAAACAAGTTCTCCCAATCCCGCTCGTCTACGTCAATACGGAAGGTCTGAGCGGTCTCTTCACTGTTGATTAGTACGACAATTGTCTGCAGATCCAGCCGGCGCTCATAGGCTAGCTTGCTGCCTTGTTGTCCTGCCTCAAGGAAGGTAAATGTACCTGTGCGGAGAGCAGGGTGATCGTTGCGTATTTGAATAAGCTGACGATAGAACTCGAAGAGCTCACGATCCTGCTTTTCAGGGTTCCACTCCATGCATTTGCGGCAACCAGGGTCACCTTCACCGTCCATGCCGATCTCGTCACCGTAATAGATGCAGGGAGTGCCCATAAAGGTGAATTGGAACAGTGCTGCTAATCGCATCTTGTTTTTGTCTCCAGCAGCCAGCGTAAGCAGTCGTGGAGTATCGTGGCTGTCCAGCAGATTAAAAGCAACTTCACTTGCCTGCAGCGGATAGCGCGATAACTGTTTGCCAATGGAATTAGCGAATTCTTCAGCATCAAGAGTGCCATGCACAAAGAAGTCAAGGACAGCGTCAGTGAAAGGATAGTTCATAACGGCATCAAATTTATCGCCTTCTAGCCAAGGTGCAGATTCATGCCAGATTTCTCCCAATATGTAAGCCTCAGGATTAGCACGTTTAACCACCTTGCGGAATTCCCGCCAGAAATCATGATCCACTTCATTGGCAACGTCCAGACGCCAGCCATCGATCCCAACTTCTTTGATCCAGTATTCTGCGACTTTCAGTAAGTATTGTTTAACTTCAGGATGTTCTGTGTTTAGCTTTGGCATTAGCGGTTCAAAAGCAAAGGTGTCATAAGTAGGGACACCGTTTTCAATTTGAAGTGGAAACTTGCGAATATGGAACCAATCTTTAAAGGCGGAAGCCTCTCCTTTTTCTTGAACATCCACAAAAGGGGCAAAGGTTCTGCCAGAATGATTGAATACGGCATCTAGCAGGACACGAATCCCACGTTTATGGCAGCTATCGACGAGCTTTTTTAAAGTCTCAATATCTCCAAAATGCGGATCGACTTTCATATAGTCTTCTGTATCGTATTTGTGATTAGTAGTTGCATCAAAGATAGGTGTGAAATAAATAGCAGTGATCCCAAGCTCGTTAAGATGATCTAAATGATCAATAACCCCTTGCAGGTCGCCGCCAAAAAAATTGGTTGGTGTTGGTTCGGAGCCCCATGGCTGAACATTTTCCGGATCAAGGCTCGGGTCACCATTTGCAAAGCGTTCTGGGAAGATCTGATAAAAAACAGCGTCCTTTACCCAGGCAGGCGGAGCAAATACATCAACGCGGTTAATGAAGGGGAATTCGAACAGCTTGTTTGGGTTTTCCGGCCGCACCGTTTGAAAGTCACTTTCGGTCATCCAAATTCGTTCGTTATCTTTTTGAAGTAAGAAGCCGTATTTCAAGCGGCGGTAGAGAGGTACTGAAGCACATTCCCAATAGTCAAACATAGCATCGGAGGTGAAGAGGGTCATGGGAATTAGCTCTTTTGTGGTATCCCAAGCATATTTATCTCCAGCAAAGGCGAACACTTCGGTTAAATCCCCTTTTTTAGCGCGTAGACGCAGGTGAATCGTACTTTCATTATAGGCATAAGACCAATTTAACCGCGGACGATGATACACTGCTTCCAGTAACATGATAAATCCTCCTAAAGTTTTGTTAGCGTTACTTCCTCGAACACTTCGGCAAAACCACATCGAAAGCATAGGCTAAGTTTTGTTAGCGTTACTTCCTCGAACACTTCGGCAAAACCACATCGAAAGCATAGGCTAAGTTTTGTTAGCGCTACTTCCTCGGACACTTCGGCAAAACCGCATCGAAAGCATAAACTATTCCCGGACGATACTCCACAGAGCGCGTGGAATGTAGAATGTCGCTATTGTTATTGGTTGCACAGTTTTTTATGCAACATGCACTAAATCAGTAGCAGAGTAGCACATAACAAAGAGGCACAGCCACCGCGAAATAGCTTGCCCGAGGTTGTACCTTTGATAAGTAACATTGCCTTTTAATTGTATAGAACAGGAGGCAGACAAGAGATGTTGTGCTTCATGCTGGACAGCCTCTTAACGTTTTGGATTATAGCATGGAATAAAAGGGCTTTCAATACTCTTGTTCAAACCATTGCACTAAATTTCACTAAAGTAAACGAGCATTGTGAACGTTAATTTATGAGAAATCTCTTGAAATAGAGAAAATGTGGCATATTAGGGGCAAATAAAATAGATATTCCAATATTAAACACATGAATTATCGACTAATTAAAAGATATCATGTGAAAAATGGAGATATATGCCTATAATGTATATCAATTAATGGAAAATGACCCAATACAGTATATGCAAACGTTTTTAAAAACAATCGTTACTGTTGTATGATGTACTCATGAATGAAGCGCTTTCGTACCTGTGAAATGCAGATACAGAAGGAGCAAGCTAAAAGAAGAACTTTTTTTTTAGCCTTTCTGAAATCGTTTGCGCAGATTGCAGCACTACTATTTTCCATCTTACGTTTTTAAAAATTGGGAGGGGTTAAAGTAATGAAATTGAAAAAAATGATGGTTATCACCGCAGCTTTCTCAATGGCTCTGTCCGTTACAGCATGCGGTTCGAACAACAACAGTACGAATAACGGGGGCAACAACGCAGCAAAAGCTACTAACAACGCTACTACAGAGACTGCAGCGCCAGAGAGCACAGATGCAGCAGTAACAGATGAAATCGTACCTGAAGATGGCGCAACTCTAGTGGTATGGGAAAGTAAAGAAGAAAGACCTTTTGCAGATGAGATTGCTAAACAGTTCACAGCAAAATATAACGTTCCAGTCAAGGTTGAAGAATTGGCACCCCCGGATCAAGTAACTAAGCTTACTCAAGATGGTCCTTCAGGATTAGCGGCAGACGTTATTCTTATCCCTCACGATAACTTAGGTAAAGCGGCAAGCGCGAGCTTGGTTCTTCCTAACGATGTCTTCGGTGAAGAAACAAAAGCTAACAATACTGAAGCTTCGATTATCGGATCTTCGTACGAAGGCGAATTGTATGGTTACCCAAGAGCAGCAGAAACTTATGCATTGTTCTACAATAAATCGCTTGTTAAAGAAGCACCTAAATCATTCGATGATGTTCTTGCATTCAGCAAAACATTCACGGATAAATCGAAAAATAGATATGGAATTATGTGGGAAGTAGGAAACGTGTACTTCAACTACATGTTTATCGCATCCGATGGCGGATACCTCTTCGGTAAGGATGGTACGGATAAAGATGATATCGGTCTTGCTAACGATGGCGCAATTGCAGGACTTAAAGAATTTGTGAAATTGAAGGAAGCATTGCCAATTAAGAGTGGTGATATCAACAGTGATATCAAACGCAGCTTGTTCAACTCTGGTGATGTAGCTATGGATATCACAGGTCCATGGGAGCTTGGAGGATACAAAGAAGCTCTTGGTGACAACCTTGGTATTGCTCCAATCCCTACAGTGAATGGCAAAACAGCAATTACATTCTCTGGTATTAAAATTTTCGCAGTTAACTCGTTTACTCAATATCCGAATGCTGCTAAATTGTATGCGAATTTTGCTTCAAGCAAAGACGCTCAGCTGTTACTGAACAAAACGATTGGTTCGGTTCCTACAAACAACGAGGCGCTTCTTGATCCACAGATCTCTAGCGATCCTTATGTGTCCGTTTTTGCAGAACAAGCTAAGAACTCCCAACCGATGCCTTCTATCCCTGAAATGGGTAACGTATGGAGTCCAGTAAATGCTGCCCTTCCAGAAATTTGGGATAAAAATGGGGATCCAAAAGCAGCAATGGACAAAGCTGTACAACAAATCAAAGATTTGAATAACAGTGCATCTCAATAAGGATCATAATTCACTGTCTTAACAGCATACAGTGAATCAAGCTGCCCGCCGCATGTTTAGCGGCTGGCAGCTTCTTATTTTCACTCGGAGAGGAGAACGGAAGCGAAATGCAACGACATCGCACGAGGGCCGCAATACTGTCGACGATTTTTATGGGATTGGGACAAATATATAACCGCCAATTCGTTAAAGGAATATTATATTTAGCCGTAGAAGCTGTAGCCGTTTTTTATTTTATTGAGAATCTTGCCAACTCCTTATGGGGCATTGTAACACTAGGAGAGAATCCGAGTCGTCTGGTTAAAGTGAAGGGGATCGCCAAGATGGTTACCGGTGATCACTCGATTTATATTATGATCCAAAGCTTGATCACCATCCTTATTCTTATTCTATTGATTATCGCGTGGTATTTGAATATCAGAGATGCTTACAAGATTGGAGAAAAACGTGATAACGGTCTTCAGGCAAACACTTTTAAACAAAGTGTTCGTTATATCCTGGATTACAAGTTTGCTCAAGCGTTTCTAGTCTTGCCGGGTATCGGTGTTCTATTCTTTACTATTATGCCTATTATCTTCATGATCCTGTTGGCCTTTACGAACTATTCCGCACCTGATCATCTTCCACCCGCCAAATTGGTGGACTGGGTTGGATTTCAGACCTTTCGTAATTTATTGGTCCTTAAGACATGGAGCCACACTTTTTATGGTGTATTAACATGGACAATTATATGGGCAGTTCTTTCAACCATTACTACATACTTCGGAGGACTGTTGGTCGCTTTGCTGGTGAGTCAGAAGGGCATTCGCTTCAAAGGAATGTGGAGAGTAATTCTGATTGTGCCTTACGCGGTGCCACAGTTAATCTCGCTTCTGCTCATGCGCAACTTATTTAACGGTCAATTCGGGCCTATCAATCAATACATGGGGTATTTTGGATTGGATGGATTACCGTGGCTGACTGACCCATTCTGGGCTAAGGTTACCGTAATTATCGTTAATATGTGGGTAGGTATTCCTGTTTCTATGCTGCTTATCATGGGCGTTCTGACTACTATCCCACGGGATATGTATGAAGCTGCTGAGGTGGATGGAGCATCGGGTTATCAGAAGTTCCGTATCGTAACGTTGCCGATGGTATTATTCTCCACAGCACCAACCTTGATTACGCAGTTTGCAGGTAACATCAACAACTTTAACGCAATCTTCCTATTAACTGGGGGTAGTCCGGTAAATGGTGACTATCAATATGCCGGTTCTACGGACTTGCTAGTAACCTGGTTATACAAATTAACGCTTGATCAGAATAAAAACAACATGGCTTCGGCAATAGGGATTATTATCTTTATCATTGTCGCTTCATTCTCCCTGTACAATTACCGCCGGACGAAGTCATTTAAAGAGGAGGATATGATCCAATGAGCAGAAAAGTCGCGAACATTATTCGCTTAGCAGGTAGTTATATTATCTTGATTGCTTTGTCGATAGCTGCACTCTATCCTGCCCTTTGGATTCTCTTAGCTTCCTTCCGACCTGGTAAATCATTGTACAGCAAAACGTTTATTCCCGAGCAATTCACTTTATCACATTACAGAGAATTGTTCACATCACCCAGCTATATGTTTGGGACTTGGTATGCCAATACCTTGAAAATAGCTGTGTTCTCGATGCTTATCGGGGTAGTTCTTACTTTGTTAACCAGTTATGCCGTATCCAGATTCCGGTTTAAAGCGCGTAAAACAGCGTTATCCACCGTATTGATTCTTGGTATGTTCCCTGGTTTTATGAGTATGATCGCTATTTATATGCTGCTTAAAGAGTTTAATTTGCTGGATACACATATTGCGTTAATTATCGTTTATGCGGCGGGGGCACCGCTGGGTGGGACCTTTATCGCTAAAGGGTTCCTGGATACGATTCCTCGTTCTTTGGATGAGGCGGCTCGAATAGATGGGGCGAGTAATTTCGGGATATTTATGCGGATCATCTTACCCTTGTCACGTCCTATGATCACTTACATGGCGCTGACTCAGTTTGTTGGTCCTTGGGTGGATTTCATTTTCGCCAGACTTATTTTGCGGACGAAGGAGAACTGGACGGTCGCAGTCGGAATGTGGGATATGGTTAACACGAACCAAAACACGAACTTTACCTTGTTCTCTGCGGGTGCGGTTTTGATCTCCATTCCAATTATGATTTTGTTTGTATTCTTGCAACGTCTGCTAGTAGATGGCTTGACAGCAGGAGCTAGTAAGGGGTAAACCCATTCGCTCGCTTCATGCTAATAAATGATCAGGGTACAGCCTTTATACAGAAATGGAGGGCTGTACCCTTATTTCGTCACGGGGAGTGAACTTAATGAAAAAGTCCTGGACTCTATATTTTAAATCTGTTGGAGTTAAACTGTTCGTTATTTTATTTAGTTCTATAGTTCTCTTATCCTCCGTGCTAGGATTGACTTCCTATTTTGCCGCTAAAAATATCATTACGAATGAGGTTGCTGCAGCCTCCACACAATCTGTAGTTCAGGCAGCGGACAAGCTGGATTTTGTGCTGGCAGAGTATGAGGCACTATCAAGGCAGTTTGCACTCGACTCTGTGTTAAAGGGTGATTTAGAAAAAATAAATAGTGGCGAGCTTACAACTGTGGACAAAGCCGGTGCTGAAGATCGGATTCGCAGAAAGCTGGACTTGGTAAAAGGGTCTGATGAGCGGATGTATGGCGTCAGGCTGGTATCCAAGAGCTTGGTAGACTCAGAATCTTATAAGTCTGCTGGCATAAGTGGGATTCGTAGTGATGAAGGCATTTCCGCAAGATTAGAGCAAATTGCCGCAGCTAAAGGAGAGCCAGTCTGGTTTCCCGTTCGTGAGAAAGGCTTTTTTGATGCTTATACTGAGCCATCCTTAACTATGGGGAGATTGCTACGTAATCTTTTACATCCCGAAGCGGAGTATTACATGCTAATCGAAGTGAAAGGGAAGGCCATGACTGAAATGCTGTCTAACCTTCAGATTGGGATGACCGGTGAAATTCGTATCTTGAGTGCGGATGGCAGCATTGTGTATGGTGCGGATCATGCCAAGCTGGGTCAATCCTCTTACATAAAAGTTTCAGAAGAACAAGGGAAAGAGCAAAATCATTCATTTACAGCGGAGGATGAGAACGGAAGTTCTCAGCTTGTTGTATACCAGCCCCTGGCGACTGCCAAGTGGATGCTTATGGGGTATGCTCCTGTCAGTGATTTTACTAAGTCTGCGGACAAGCTTTTATATATCACATTTTCTGTGGTGCTGGCGGCAGCCTTAATAGCACTGCTAATTGGTTATATTCTTGTTCGATTGGTAGGGCGCCCGCTGGGTAAGCTGGCAATCTTGATGGAGGAAGGAGAGCGTGGGAACCTACAGGTACGAACCAATTTCAAGGGCAAAGATGAGATTGGCCGCTTGGGTCAAAGCTTCAACAAAATGATGGAGCAGATCTCCTTACTTGCAAGGCAGAGCGGGAATTCGGCAGATGAGGTCCTCCTTACTTCGGAACAATTAGTACAAGCATCAAGTACAATCTCCCTCCATGCCAGAGAGGTTGCGACCGCTACCGGTGAGATTGCAGCGGGGTCAGCCAGCCTCGCTGTTGAAGCCGAACGCAGTTATCACAATGTTGAGATTATCGGCAACAAAATGAGTGAAGTGACGGAAATAAATACAGTGATGGACCATTCAGCAGAACGGGTCATTGAGGTTAGCAATCAAGGTACAGAGCTGATGAAGCTGCTGGTAGAGCAGAGTGAGTCTACGGTAGAGGTGATCAATCGAATTCAAGATAATTCTACTAAGCTCAGAGAAAGCACTCATTTAATTCGCAGTATACTCAGCCCTATGATTGCTGTGAATAAGCAGACCAATATTTTGGCACTAAATGCTACCATAGAAGCAGTTAGAGCAGGTGCGGCAGGTAGAGGGTTCATAGTGATTGCTGATGAAATCAGGCAGCTCGCTAACCAGTCGAATGAATCGATTCAATCGGTCTCCAAGATCACGGAAGAGATTGGTCTACATATCGAGAACACCGTTAAGGATATCAATGAAGCCGCTCCTAAGTTCCGTGAACAAATCTCTTCTGTAAGAGAGTCGTCAACGATATTCGCGAGTGTCAAAGAGGAAATGGAACATTTCATGAAACATATTAGTGAATCTTCTGCTTCTGTCCTCGAACTGATTGAGTTCCAGCGTCAACTCGGTGAATCCATGGCCAGCGTAAGCTCCATCGTCCAGCAAACCACTGCTTCGACGGAGGAGGTAGCTTCTATGTCATCTCAGCAATTCACGGTTAGTGAGGAATTGGTTGCCCTATCGGAAAAGCTGGAGGGCTTGGCAGCCGATCTTAAGCACTCTTTGGTTTCTTTTCAAGTATGACAATATTATTCTAATAGAGACGGGCAATTTTCCAATATAATGGAGAGTTGCTCGTTTTTGTTGATTTGATTGCTATCGGACGTTATCTTGTCTTCGAAGTGGCTAAAGAGATACACTTGTATTAAGTAATAAATGAAGAAAGTAGTGATCCATTGACGAACTTAAATCTGAGCCCCAGCGGGAGTCTTTTTCAGCAGGTTTTAATCGAGGGAGATTATAGTCCTCATTTTTTTGCTTACTATTATAAACAGTGGAATAACTACAATATGTCTTACCATCAGCATAATTCAACGGAAATCATGTATTTGATCTCAGGAAGTTGTATCGTAGATGTCCGTCCAAGCTCAGGAGGAGAAGAGAGAGTTCGGCTGAAGCGGGGAGAATTGATCATCCTAGACGCGAATGTTCCGCATAGGCTGATTGTTGAAGAGGGGGCACCTTGTCGGATGCTAAATGTGGAATTTGGCTTCATGGAATATAGAGGGGTTGCACCCTCTGTCGGCAAGCTAGCCCGTGAAGAAACGGCGCTCGCAGAAATGCTGCAGCTTCCTTTTTCCAGTTTAGTAATGCCTGATCCGGAGGAAATCTATCATGTTCTAAAGGGACTTGTGTTAGAGCTTGATCAGAGCGGCGGGAAGGGGGGAAGTATGGTTGATTTATTATTTTGTGAGCTTCTGTTGCGATTATCCAGACTTCGGCAAGAGCAGCTTCATACCAGCCAACAGCCCTCGCAGCTTTATGTGCGCCGGAGCATCGAATTTCTGCATCAGAACTATGACCAGAACATTCAGGTTAAGGACATCGCTGCCGCAGTAAATCTGCATCCCGGATATTTGCATCGAATTTTTAAGAGCCATACGGGTCGGACACTCAGCGATTACTTGAATATGCTGCGAATGGAGAAGGCGAAGATGCTGCTTGGGCAGAGCGACATCCCGATTGCTGAAATTGCAGATTACGTAGGAATTAGCAGCAGGCAATATTTTCACCTTCTTTTTAAAAAATACGCCGATTGCACGCCTGTAGAATTCCGCAATTCCATTGAGCGTCACGCCTGGAGTTATGAAGAGCATGATTTTTAGTAGATAGGTTAGGATTTTTGACACCTTCTTTCAAAAGAGGTCATGATATTGGTTACGCTTTCCTCAGGTCCCTTGCTACAATGGACAGGAACAACCAATTCATTACCGGAGGATGATAACCATGTCATTTAAAGTGTCTTTTATAGGGGCAGGCAGCATTGGATTTACCCGTGGATTGTTGCGGGACTTACTAACTGTACCGGAATTTAAAAATATCGAAGTCTCATTTATGGATATTAACAGCCACAATCTGGAGATGGTCACGGAGCTATGCCAGCGTGATATTAAGGAGAATGGTTTAAATATACAAATTCAGGCGACAACGGATCGCAGAGAAGCACTGAAGGATGCTAAGTACGTATTTTGTACTATTCGGATGGGTGGGCTTGAAGCCTTTGCTACGGATGTGGACATTCCCTTAAAATACGGAGTCGATCAGTGTGTGGGAGATACTCTGTGTGCGGGAGGTATCATGTACGGGCAACGCGGAATTGCGGAGATGCTGAATATTTGCCGTGATATTAGGGAGATGGCAGCACCGGATGTGCTTTTGCTTAACTATTCGAACCCGATGGCTATGCTGACCTGGGCCTGCAATAAATATGGTGGTGTTCGGACCATCGGTCTATGTCATGGTGTACAGCATGGGCACCAACAAATTGCGGATGTGTATGGGCTTAAGAAATCCGAAGTTGATATTATCTGTGCGGGCATCAATCACCAGACCTGGTATATTTCAGCAAGTCATGAGGGGAAGGATCTGACCGAAGGTCTTTTAGAGGCTTTTGAGAAACATCCGGAATTCAGCCGTACGGAAAAAGTGCGCATCGATATGCTTCGTCGCTTTGGATACTATAGTACAGAATCCAATGGACACTTAAGTGAGTACGTGCCATGGTATCGTAAACGCAGTGATGAAATTATGGATTGGATCGATCTGGGGAGCTGGATTAACGGAGAAACAGGCGGTTATCTGCGTGTCTGCACGGAAGGTCGGAATTGGTTCGAGACCGATTTTCCAAACTGGATGAAAGACCCGGCATTGGAGTATACGAAGGAGAATCGCGGGGAAGAGCACGGCTCTTATATTATAGAAGGATTGGAAACGGGACGAGTGTACCGGGGGCACTTTAATACAGTGAACAATGGCGTAATCTCTAATTTACCAGAGGACGCCATTATCGAAGCACCGGGATATGTAGACCGGAACGGGATCTCCATGCCATTGGTAGGTGAATTGCCGCTTGGGCCTGCCGCCGTATGTAACGTGAGCATTTCAGTGCAACGTCTGGCGGTTGAAGCAGCTGTACACGGCGATGATAAGCTGTTGCGTCAGGCATTTATGATGGACCCACTCGTTGGTGCTGTATGTAATCCAAAAGAAATCTGGCAGATGGTCGATGAGATGCTCGTCGCAGGGGAACAGTGGCTGCCTCAATACAGCGAAGCTATTGCTAGGGCCAAGGAACGTTTGGCTTCAGGAGAGCTTATCCCAACGAACGCTAACAACGAGGGCGCTGCTCGCCTGAAGGTGAAGACGGTGGATGAGATGATGCAGGACCGGGAAGCAGCGAACAAAAATGCTGGTGAGTCTGATAAAGGCAAGGATAGAGAGAAGGTTCATTAGGCTGTAGCGTTGAAAGCTTTTTAACTATAAATAACCTCCGCATTCCAGAGTTTGAGATTGGAGGTTATTTGCATGGTGGAAATCTAAGCGGGGAAAAACAAAACAGCAGTCATAGCTTACGATAACAAGCTGACATGGGTGGGGAGTACAAGTTTATCGGTGCCGATCCAAATTGTGAAATTAGGTGTATAGTAGGAGTTATTATGTAACTGAAAAAAGAAAGTTAGTTTAATTTCACTGGCTTATTTTTTAATCTATACCGTAGCGCCGAGCGCTACAGTAATCCCACACAGTTGCCCTACATTCTATGATATTTACGGACTCAGATGAGCAATTTGCCCATCCCCGATACTTGCGGTCCCATATGACGCTATTCGTCCATCCCCCGGTACTTTCGGACCCAGATGACGCTATTTGCCCATCCCCCGATACTTGCGGACCTAGATGACGCTATTTAGCAATTTATCGCCTTTGGAGCGTATTATCGGACCCCAGTGCAGCTATTGCTCAGAATGAGGTTCGTTTTTGGTGTTTTTCATGCCTATAGCAGCTATGGGGTCCGATAGCAATCCAAATGTGCGCTAAAGCTACTTATAAGGTCATCTGTGTCCGAAAGCGCCGATCCCCCAGTAATCCCTCAGTTGCCCTAATATACTACTCTGCGCATCCCTTGATCTTACGGACCCAGGTGACGCTATTCGTCCATCCCTCGATCTTACGGACCCAGATGAAGCGATTCGCCTTAGATGACGCAATTTACGAAGTTTGTTGTTTTGTTCAAGAAGGAGCAACGCCAAAAACGCGGATGTCCCATCAGCCATTTTTGGCTTTTGGGATACCCGCGTTTTGGAGTGGGGGATTAAGAATTAACCGTACCCTTTGGACTAAAGAAGGTCTTCAGCGCCTGATACACTTCTTTTTTGTCTTTAATGACGTAATGCATGAATTGTTCATGTTTCAGATGGCGATAAGCTGACATCAAGGTACTGCTTCGATTGTATTGGTTCACCTCACCGTAGCCGAACATATTGCTTCGTTTCAGCAGTTCTCCGATCAGCTTCACGCAACGTTCGTTGTCGGAGGTGAGATTATCACCATCGGAGAAGTGAAATGGATAAATATTGTACTGCGCAGGCGGGTAGCGGCTATCGATAATTTCAATCGCTCGCTGATATGCCGAGGAACAAATCGTTCCCCCGCTTTCGCCACGGGTGAAGAAATCATGCTCACTGACTTCCTTAGCCTCCGTATGGTGGGCGAGAAAGACAATCTCTACCTTCTCATACTGGCGGCGCAGAAAACGGGTCATCCAGAAGAAGAAGCTGCGGGCGCAGTATTTTTCAAATGAACCCATCGAACCTGACGTATCCATCATGGCAATAATGACCGCATTGGAATGAGGGGTTCTAATATCATCCCATGTTTTGTAGCGCAGATCATCTGGGCTGATACTGTGGATGCCGGGATTGCCGCTGCTTGCATTGCGCCGAAGATTCTCCAGCAGCGTACGTTTTTTATCGATGTTGGACATCATCCCTTTTTTACGAATATCGTTAAAAATAATGGATTTGACCTCGATCTCTTCCTTATTCTTAGGCTTCAAATGTGGTAATTCCATATCCTGAAATAGAATGTCCTCCAGGTCTTCCAGATTGACCTCTGCTTCCACGGTGTCTTGACCGGGCTGATCGCCTGCTTTTTCTCCTTTGCCTGGCTGTGCCGATTGTGAATCGCGCCCAAGCACATCTCCGACCTGGCTTTCTCCGTCCCCCTGTCCTACATGCTTCTGTTTACGGAAGTTATAAATAATCCGGTATTCATCCAGACTGCGAATCGGAACCTTCACAATCTGCTTACCGCCTGACAAAATAATATTCTCTTCGGTAACGAGGTCAGGCAAATTATCCTTGATGGCTTCTCTGACCTTTTGCTGATGGCGTTCCTGATCCTGATGACCTTTACGATGAAGGGACCAATCTTCTTTTGAGACTACGAAGGAAAAGGGACCGGATGATTGCGACAGGATGACCACCTCCCATGGAATATGAATGTTGATTGAAGAAATCTTTTGCAAAGCATATATTTGGATCCCCCGCAAAGTACCTGAGTACGCATAGAGAGCAAAGCCTCACCTTGTGGGGATGTTTTGGGGTTGTAACTAAAGTATATTCATGGGGATGAGGGATATGTGATTTCTTATTCACTGATCTCATCTACGGTCAGCACATAACTGTTAGATTGACTTTCGCCAGAGTAGTCACGTCCATCCATATTGAAAGAGTATTGAGCATTCACGGAGCCCTTAAGGAAACGACCCATTACCTGTTCACTTACCTGGACAAAATAATGAATGTTAACCATAGATGCAGCATTAACTACCCCCAGCGGCAAGGTGCCGGCAAATGAAGATTGTGGATTCGGAACTCCATCAATCACAATGCTGTTGGGATCAAGAAAACATTTTTCCGGGGTTAGCCGATTCAGAGATATTTCCGCAGGCCAATTTCCGCTATTGGTTAGTGAGATCCAGCATTGGACTCGCTCTCCTGCTTCTACAATAGTTGGTTTTGCATGGACTACGAGTGAAATGACAGGTGTGACTACTAAGGTGGTAACTGTATTGGAACGAGAGGTTTGTCGTACGGTCCGTCCGTCTGGAAGCACAAAGGTATACTGAACACTACCATGGTTTTGTACGGCTGCGATTTCATGAATGTTAATGGCTGCAGGTATACTCACTTGAAATACTACAACTGCTGTAGTTCCGCCTCTTAAAGTACCTAACTGGATGCCTTCCGCTGGTCGTGCACCTTTTTGCAACACTCCATTTAAGAGAACACTATCCCATACGAAAAGAGTACCTGAAGGTATAGCATCTGTTAGGACTGCATTTACAGCCAGATTCCCGTTGTTCGTTACCGTAAGCTCATATCTCAAATTATCGCCCGGAGCTGCTGTAACATGATCCACTTTTTTACTAATGTTGACCCCCGCTTGGACAAGTGAGACAACCGCAGTGTTACTTTCGGTCATAATTGTATGCTCATCGACTGAATAGGTGACAACCGCGTTGTTGGTTAAGGCCAACGAGGGAGAAAACTCTGTTACTCGGACACGAAAAGTAATATCAACGCTTAGGTCTGTGTCCAGCGAACCGAGTAATATCCCCTGCTCCGGGTCCGATTCTGGGTAATAAATCCCACCTGCAATGACACTCCCCGGTATAAACACGGCCCCGTCCGGAATAGAAATTATTGCGTTGATTTGAGTTAAAAGGCTGTTGCCTTCATTTGTAAGCCGCAAGGTGTAAGTGACTACATCCCCTATAAAAGAAGTCGGAGTACTTGCAGACAAGGAGGTCGAGAGCTGGTAGGAGCGTAAAGAAACCAGTACAGAGTTAGACGCAAGCTCACCCTTAACGGTTCTTCCCTCCGGAGTGGAAAAAGAAAAACGGCCTAGCGCTTTATTTTGCAGCACTAGGGAAGACGGCAGGGAAATGATGACGACTTGAAAGGCGATGCTCACTTGACTCTGCGGTGCAATAGAACCAAGGGGGATGCCTGAAGACGGTGTAGCCCCCGGAAGAGGCACACCGTCTCTGAGCACACTGTTGGAAATAAAGGATACACCTTCTGGAAGAATGTCAAACACCGTCAAAAAAGCATCTGTATTTCCATTATTACTGGCTGTAATGGTATACACCAAAGTGTCGCCTAAAGAGGCGTGGAGTTTATCTGTACTCTTCAGCAATGAAAGCACGGGGCCCACGACCGGGGTGTTAACGGTATTGGAATAGACAATTCCGTCAACACCCGCTGCCGAATTGAAGAGTACCATGGATTGATTGGTTACGACAGGTTGGGTACGTGAGCCGGGAATCATAACGCTACTACCTGAACCTGGAAGGTAATGGTTGAAGAAGCACCTGCAGCAATTGTACCAATTACGATTCCCGAAGCCGGACTGCCACTAGGACGAGGGGCTCCATCTACGGTAATACTTCCCGTTACGAACTGGCTGCCAGCTGGAATAGGGTCAACCATGATGACGTTATTGACTGGTGAAATCCCTAAGTTGGTGACAACTATCGTATAGGTAATGATATCGCCAACAACCGCATCAATAGAAGTAGTGCTCTTAACCACACTTACGTCCGGAGAAGATACAGGGATAATGAGGACGTTTGAGACAGAGGAGCCCGTGAGTGAACGTCCATCTGGCGGTGTGAATGTGAAATTTGCTGTAGCTTGATTGACCAACTGCTGCGGTGAAGGCAGGGACGCAATAGTAACCTGTAAGGTAATCGTTACTGTTACTGTACTTCCCGGAGCTACCGCCCCAATGCTTAAGCCAGTAGATGGATCTGATCCTGGTTGTGGTACCCCATTCACGAGCACGCTGTTTGGAACAAAGACAGCTCCGTTCGGAATGGTATCGGTAATAACTACATTTGCTATGAGGTTACCAGTATTCGTCACATTTAAGGAGTAAGTAATCGTATCTCCGACAGTTGCGGCGGTTCTGTCCGCCCCTTTGACAACTACAATGATAGGTTGATATACCAGAATAACAAGTGTATTTGAGAAAGAAGATCCTGAGAATGCGCCGGAGGTGAAACTGACGGAAGCCTGATTACTAAGCGTTGCAGGATTAGGAAGCACATTGACAATCGTGTTGAACGAGACTTGGAAAGATGCTCCCGGTGCAAGTGTACCGAGCGAGATCCCGTTCGCTGGGTTGGCGCTAGGGCGTGGAGTGCCATCTACGGTCACACTGCCAGCGACAAAGCTAGAGCCTGCAGGTATTGGATCACTGAGGTTAACGTTACTGATATTTGCTATTCCGCTGTTGGTAACAGTGAAGTTATAAGTGATGGTATCCCCAACAACGGCATCGGTAGCTGTCGAAGATTTAGTGACGATAACGTTCGGTGAGGATACTGAGATTGTTGTTGTATTGGAATTGATCGAATTGTTAAATGTCCGTCCATCTGGAAGTGTGTATGCAAACGCGACGGAAGCTTGATTGAGCAGCTGTTGGCTTGCCGGCAATGTTGTGATAAGCACTGAGAACATTACAGACAGGCTTCCATTCGCGGAGATTACCCCCAGTGAGATCCCGGCAGCTGGGTCTGCTCCTGGAGCAGGAGCGCCTTGAATGAGTACACTGTTTGGAATAAACGTTGTACCCGCTGGAATGGTGTCACTCAGGGTTGCTAAAGCTCCGTAGTTACCTGTGTTGGTCACATTTATAGTATAAGTAATCGTATCCCCAACGGTAGCATTGACTGAATTGGAGCTTTTTGCTGCTGCAAGGATAGGCAGATAGACAGGCGTCGTGACGATATTTGAGAAGGCTACATTTGAGACAACACCTGAGGTGAAGCTGACTGTTGACTGATTATTTAACAATCCAGTAGGCGGCAGTGAAACTACATTTACGGTAAAAGCAACAGTTACGGTTACACCGGGTGCTATGCTGCCTAGGGTCACTCCAATAGCTGGGCTAACTCCTGTGCGAGGCACACCGTCCACAAGCACGCTGCCTGTCACAAAGGTGGTGCCGGCAGGAAGGGCGTCTGTGAAGACCACATTATTTACAGTGGCAATCCCGTTATTAGTTAAAGCTATGGAATAAGTAATAGTGTCACCGACTGTAGTTGATGTTGTGGTTGTAGTTTTAACTACAGCAATATTAGGTGAGGAGACCGGAATAGTGACGGTGTTAGAGAGTGCAGACCCATTAAGTGTACGTCCGTCGGGTAAGGTGAAGCTGTATGCTGCGGTTCCTTGATTGACCAGTTGCTGAGGACTAGGCAATGAAGTGATGTCAACCGTGAAAATGACTACGGTCGTTCCTCCAGGCTGTATTATTCCAGCTGCAATTCCGGTGGAAGGATCCGCTTGCGCTAAAGGGAGGCCGTTGATGAGCACACTATTCGGAACGAAAGTGGTACCTGCGGGAATATTATCCGTCAGTGTTAAATTAGCAGCATAGTTTCCTGTGTTACTCACTGTCAGTGTGTAGCTAACGGAATCGCCAACCG
This sequence comes from Paenibacillus sp. FSL R7-0163, assembly GCF_037969975.1. NCBI lineage: Bacteria > Bacillati > Bacillota > Bacilli > Caryophanales > Paenibacillaceae > Paenibacillus > Paenibacillus sp. FSL R7-0163. The sequence continues at coordinate 4,139,337 of NZ_CP150224.1, read as the reverse complement.
TGGCATTGGCTGTACTAGCACTCTTGACTACGGCAATGTTCGGCTGGAACACAGGGACTGTAACAGTATTAGAAAAAGTGGAGCTTGAAATAACGCCTGAAGTGAAGGTAACGGATGCCTGATTGATGAGTGAAGCTGTAGGAGGGACGGAGATAACAGTAACACTGTAGGTAACCAGCGCTGATGCACCAGCTGCTAGAGTACCGATAGATATCCCCGAAGCAGGATTCAAGTTCGGGAATGGAACTCCGTTGACAGACACGCTGCCTGTTACAAAAGTACTCCCTACCGGTGTAGGATCATTGAGTAAGACGCTAGTAACAGATTCTATACCATTATTAGTTATATTGACGTTGTAAGTGACCGTTTCACCAACAGCAACTGATGTTGAAGTAGTGCTCTTGGTAACGACAATGTTAGGAGCAGAGACTTGTAAAGTTACAGTGTTAGACACCGCAGTCCCAGATAACGGTCTACCGTCAGGCGGAGTAAAGGTAAAGCTTGCAGAAGCCTGATTACTAATCTGCTGAGGTGTTGGCAGGGAGATGATATCAACGGTGAAGCTGACTGCAATACTGGCACCAGGAGCGACATTTCCTACAGCTATCCCTGTATCTGGGGCTGAACCAGGTTGAGGCATACCACCCACTATGACACTATTAGGAACGAAGACAGTACCTGCTGGGATGTTATCAGTTAGTGTTAAATTTGCAGCCAGATTACCTGTGTTGCTAACAAGCACTGTGTAGATGACAGAATCACCGACAACTAAAGCATCGAAATCGCCGTCTCCATCAGCGGCACTTTTTAATAAGGAGATTTGGGGCTGAATAACTGGTGTAGTTGTGATATTAGATGAAGAAGAACCGGAGAATACACCGGATGTAAAACTGACAGACGACTGATTGTTAATCTGTGATGGTATCGGCATTGTTATCCTCACCTCGAATGTTACGGTAGCTGTGGCGCCAGGGCTCAAACTACCGATTGGAATGCCGGCGGACGGAACTGCTAGCGGCAGGGGAGTGCCACTTACAATTACGGTTCCGGGAATGAAAGCTACATTCTCAGGCAGAGGATCGCTGAGAATGATATTGCTTACTGTTGCAATACTGTTGTTGGTCAATACAGAGGTAAAGGTAAGGATATCACCAGTAACAGCAGTAGCAGCGTTTACGCTTTTTACAACACTGACGTTAGGGGCAGACACTGGGACAGAGAGCGTATTGGACACTACATTTCCACCGAGCTGACGCCCGTCTGGAAGGGTGAAATTATATGTCGCTGAAGCAGAGTTCAGCAATACTTGTGATGGAGGCAGTGCTGTGATCGTGACCAGAAAACTTACGGTGACACTGTCACCTGGAGCGAGCGGTCCTACTGGAATGCCAGTTGCCGGATTATATCCGGGCAAAGGCGTTCCTCCAATAATTACACTATTCGTGTCAAACACGGCTTGGGGTGGCAGGATATCAGTTACTAATAGAGTAGCTGCAATATTCCCGGTGTTGCTGATCAGGATGGAGTATGAGAGAGATCCCCCTACAGATGCCTGTGCTGCATTGGCACTTTTGACCATACTAAGGATGGGCTGAAATACAGGTGTTACTATCGTGTTTGAGAGCGAAGAACCGGTAAACGCTCCAGAGGTGAAGGAGGCGCTGGCTCTGTTTGTAAACTGTGCTGGACTTGGCAAGAAAGCAACATTCACTCTAAAAGACACCGTGACAGAGCTGCCCGCGGCGATACTTCCGATTGCTATACCTGTACTTGGGTTAGCCGCTGCTACCGTCGAACCGTTGACAGTCACACTGCCTGCTACAAATGCTCCCCCCGTAGGAATAGGGTCAGAGACAACAACGTTAGTGACAGTGACGCTGCTTGGGTTGGACACTACGACTGAATAAGTCAGATTTTCTCCAACTGCTATATTAGTTAGATTTGCAGTTTTGGTTAGTGTAATGTTTGGAGCGGAGACCGGAATGGTTAGGGTATTGGATAGACTGGTCCCGGAGAATGATCTTCCACTTGGCAGTTGGTAGGTGTAATTGCTGCTGCCTTGGTTATTCAGAACAGGTGGAGCAGGCAGAGATTGCACAGAGACAAGGAAGGTCACAGGAACAGCTGCCCCTGAAGCTAAAGTACCTAAGTTAATTCCTGTAAGTGGAGAGTCAGCAGGTCTAGCAACACCGTTAACAGTTACACTTCCCGAGACAAAGGTGCTTCCTGAAGGAATATTGTCGCTCAGGGTTACAGCCGCCCCGATATTTCCAGAATTCTGCACATTTAACGTATAAAGAATATTGCCGCCTACAGTTGCACTGGAAACGTTCGAGCTTTTTGCAATTTGGATTACAGGCTGATACACGGGAGTTGTCGTCGTGTTTGAGACTGAAATGCCAGTAAAAGCACCCGAGCTAAAAGAGGCACTAGATTTATTCAATAGCTGAGCGGTACTTGGTAATGAGATAACGTTGACTTGAAAAGTGACTGCGACGGAGCTTCCTGGAGCGATGGTACCGACAGAAATCCCTGTTCCAGGATTAGCTGAGGGTTGCGATACACCGGCGACAGTGACACTTCCGGGGACCAGCGATGTACCCGCAGGGATGGTATCTGAGAGTGACACGTTGGTAATTGCTGCAATTCCGTTGTTGCTGATTACAGAGGTGTAGAGTAGTATATCTCCGACAGTTACGTCGGCGAATCCAGCGCTTTTGACTACGGTAACATTAGGTGTTCTAACTGGAATAGACAAAATGTTGGACGAGGCAGATCCAGCTACTGTTCGCCCATCTGGAACTTGAAACGTATAAGCGGCGCTTGCTTGGTCGACCAGCTGTGGCGGAGAAGGTAGGCTATTCACGATGACCCGAAATTGAACAGTAGAACTGCCACCGGCGGCAACCGTACCGATAGCAATCCCTGTGGCAGGGTTACCGGCGATAGGATTTCCATTGACGGTGAAGCTACCTGCGACATAAGAGCTGCCTGAAGGAATATTATCAGTAAGTGTTGTTACCGCGCCGATATTTCCTGTGTTAGTGATTTGAAGGGTATAGGTGATCTGATCTCCAACCGTAGCATTGGTAGTACTGGCTGATTTCACAATGTTAAGGACGGGTGAATATACAGGTAAGGTTACTGTATTAGATGGAATGACCCCGGTCATGATAGGGCCTCCGGCTACACTTTGAAATGTAAAGGCAGCATTAGCGGTATTAGCGATATTTTGCGGACTTGGTGGTAATGAAGTGACTTTGGCTTGATATGTAACAGTTATTGAACTGCTTAAAGCTAATGAGCCTAGTGAGATTCCTGCTGTAATATCAAAAGTAGGTCTGGAGACACCAGCAACAACTACGCTTCCAGTTACAAAAGTGGATCCTGCCGGCAGCGCATCTGATAAAACGACACTTGCTGCTCCCGCTGTTCCTGTATTACTGACAGTCACCGTATAAGTTACCGTATCACCGACTATGGGGCCGGCTACATTAGCGCTTTTAGTGAGGTTTATTTTTGGAGCATTGATATCAACCTGTATGGCATTACCGTTGAGTACATAAGCATCGCCTGAGGTGGTTAATTGTAATACGGCTGAAGATTGATTGTTTATCAGCCGTGCGGAGACGTCAACATTGGTAATATCCCAGCCTTGGCGACCACCGATAATGTTGGTTCCTGGATTTCCGTTTATTTGGTTGCGGTTTCCAAAGGTACCCGTTGTGTTTAGGTTACCTGCATCATTGTTAATCTGCGATGCAAAAAAGTTGTTGGCAAAGTTATTAGGTCCCGATAAAGCAACAAGTGTAGCAGAGGTTGGACCAAATAATGCCTGATCCCCCGAACGGTTGGCATCCCCCTCCTGCGCGCTGAATAACGCTCTGCCGCCAAGCGCACCAGTAATGGGTGTGGCAAATCCAGTTATTGTAGTGGATACCGGAGCTGAGTTTGCCTGTACAAGTATTGCACCTGCCCGAAGGGACATATTGCGAAAAGGTAAGGCTGTATTTTGGTAGATTACACCCAGCGTCCAGCCCGCATGGTTGGCTGTAGAATCACTAGGGATAACAATCGTACCCACTACACCGCCAGTGGTGTAGGTGCCGGCACCGCCTTGTTGGATAATGCTGGTCACGTTGGCGGAACGAACATATGCTGATGCACCACCTCCCAAATCGACTACGTTGCTCGTTGCTGAATCAGGAGTAACACTGAATGTAGTGCCGGCAGGGGTTATGAAGGAGACAGGGTTGTTAATGGCCGAACTAAGGTTTACATTTCCGTTAATATAGGTACCGCCCCAGATTAGCTCCGCATACAGTACGGTACTGCCTGAGGGTAGGACCAGTATGGCTGCTGAACTGTTGCTTGTATAAAGACTAGTAGTTCCGCTAGGATAGGTACCAAATGTTGATGAAGTATTAACAGTAGTAAAGCCACCGATGCTGTCTAGTGTCCCTGGCACTCCGATCGTATCGGAGCGGCTAAGTCCAAGCGTGTTGCCGGTAAATGTGATAGCACCGGTCGCATTGATCGTTGCCCGTACGACTAGTGGGATGATTCTCACCTCCTTCGAGGTTGGTTTTGATCAAAAGTGTGCCGTCCTATAACTAGGATGGCACAGTTAATACCTGTATGTTAGCCTATGACACAAAATGGGTATTAGTGTATGTCCCATCTTAAAATTATAGAAAAAAATGTCTGTTTTGTGATTTAAGTCTTCGTTCGACAAGAACATGAGGTTCAGGATAATGGCTTCTGCTCATCAGCTCTAACTCCTGATCGTTGATATTGTGCTTGACTACGACAAAATGGTACATGATTTCATGCACTACATTTGCTTGAAGGGTCTTTAGTATTTCTAGTTCTTCAGTTTCGTAAAGCGGATCTTCATAAGGATGCTGATAGAATAACTCCATCCGCAGCAACCGATAATCGAAGGGTGGTGCGGGTACAGGGTAGTCTGGAATAGCTGGGCAAACTGGACCGGATGGAGGCTGGAAGAAGGATCCTGTAAAATGCCGGGGGGTATATTCGTCAAACTTCTGCTTGAAGGCAGGGTTGGACATATGGGCAAAGCTGTGGGCATAGGGTGCTAGGATGCAAACAACTGCTTTATGGATGCTAATTCTGTGAATTTCCGACAGGGCTGCGAATAAATTGTCCACATAAGGCAGTACACGGCTAGCCATAACAAACTCAGCACTATTGTCAGGGAGAGGAATCTCTTGGCAAATGTCACAGACAATATCTACATCAGGACCCGCGATCCGATCGATCCCGAGATAACCTGCTTCCTTATTAGATCCACAGCCGATATCGATTCTCAAGGGGCTCACTCCTTTGGGATAAATCAGGCTCACACTATTGTATTAATACCGCTGTAGCCTGCATCCGACGGATGCCTAATAGAAGCTGGAAGTTATCTAAAATTACTTCATATGAAACTTTCATAGAGTGGTTAACGTTATAGGAGTATACTTATGAAGATGACTTTGAAAATAATCGCCACATAGAGGAGGCACTCAACATGAAAAAACAACGTTCATTACCCGCCATAGCAGCGATTGCTGCCTTAACATTTGCCTTAACCGCTTGCGGTGGGAATAATTCGGCACAGACTTCAGGAGAACCGACTGCAACACCTTCTCCAACACCAACCGAGAGCGCAAGCACTGCTGAGCCTACAGAAGCTCCAAGCACTCCCGTACCCACTGAGAACCCAAGTACAGCCACACCAACCGAAAATCCGAGCACAGCTAAACCTAGTTCTACTCCAAAAGCTGAAGGTAAAACAATAAAAATGACAGCCGTTTATATCGGACAAATTGATAGTCATTCCGTTGAGATTGCGACAAAAGAAGGTCCAACCGCTTTTGAGATTTCAGCTGGAATGGAGAGCATACTTGACACTTTGAATTCGGATGATTCCGTAGTTATTGAATATGTCGAAAAAGCAGTGGAGGGCGATCCGTCCGTCAAGCAGCGTGTGCTGACAAAGCTGGCTCTAGCAAAATAATTGAATGTATTGATTTGCAAATTAATAGAGGGTGTCTCAGCAATCATATAGTGGTTGTGAACTGCACCCCGTCAAGTAGACAGCACAAAAAATAAAAGTAGTTTAAGTACCTTTTAGTCCTAAATTCAATGGGACTGGCTCGTTTAGTTTTGCCTGTAACCGTTCGTTATTATAAAAGTGAATGTAGGTATCAATATCTGTTTGGAGTTCTTCAAAGGTCTGGTAGGTATGTAAGTAGTACTTCTCACATTTCAATGTTCCCCAGAAGGATTCCATCGGCGAATTGTCAATGCAGCAGCCTACTCGGGACATGCTTTGCTTCAGTTCTGCATCGTCCAGCATCTTCTTAAAATGCAGAGAGGTATACTGGAAACCACGGTCGCTATGGAGTAAGGTTCGGCTCTCCGGTGCTGCCTGCAAAGCTAATTCCAGTGTGTTAAAAACTAGCGAATTATTATTGGAATGACCCAGAACGTAAGCAACAATGGACTTGTCATACAGATCTTTTATTGCACTTAAATACGCCTTCTTGCCGTTGCCGTATTTGAATTCCGTTACATCCGTTACCCATTTTTGGTTTGGAGCTTCAGCCTCAAAATTACGGTTCAGCACATTCTCTGCAACCTGCTGAGGCGTGGAGCCTACATACTTCTTTCTCTTTCTGCGGATGACTGACTGGATACCTTGGCATCTCATCAGCCGGTACACTCGCTTTGCGTTAATAGATTTATCCATTTGTCTGCGCAAATGCAGGGTCAATTGGCGATACCCAAAGGTTCGTTCCACCTTCTCATACAAGAGGAGCATGAAGCGCTCTGTCAGTTTCTCGTTGTCAGCCTCTCGAAAACTGGGTTTGCGATTCAACCATTTGTAATAACTTGACCGTGAAATCCCTGCGATGTCACACAAAAGCCGAATGGAGCAAGACTGTTCCTGCTGAACAGCCTGAATGGTAAGGTAGATATTCACCTGGCGAATGGTTCTTAACGCCTCCTCTTTTCGAGTTCCTCTAACTTTTTTAGAAAAGCATTCTCCGCACGCAGGCGTGCATTCTCGTATTCCAGCTTTTGCATCGCGAGTTTGTGGCGATCTGCTTCCGTAAGTTCTTCAGGCGCTTTGGTGCGTCCTCTACCGTCTCGTAATGCCTCTTCACCACCTGCTTCGTACTTCTTTACCCAGCTATATACTTGTTGGTAAGACACGTGAAAATGGCTTGCCGCCTTCGCATAGTCTTCTCCGTTCGAAAGGCAGTACAGCACGATATTTATCCGTTCCTGCCAAGTGGTTACGCGTCCTTTGGTCATAGCTTTAGTTCCTCCTGAATGAGCTGTTAAGCTGTTGCTATGACCATTATACTTCCTAATCCAGTTGGCGAGTTGGGTTGCACTTGCAATCTTATACTTGCAGATGATTTGGTTTTGCGACAATCCTCCCTCGAGATAATCCTTAACGGCATAGAGTTTAAGTTCTGCAGAATACGTACGATTGTAGCTTCGGACTTCCAGCCCTTCGTATCCATACAATTGATAACGTTGCCGCCACTTCACTATAGAGTTTTTGGATATTCCATACTTCCGACTCGCAGCTTTCAAACCAATGTCGCCCCGTTCAATTTCTTGGAGAATCGTTAACTTTTCCAGTGCTGTATACTTTTTTTGTTCCATAAAAATGCTCCCCATACAGCGACAGGTTTTTATTATTTCACCTGTCTACTATATGGGGAGCATATCAGTTGCTGGGACACCCTCGTATTTTTTAAGTATAGTTCTTGCTCAAAACACTAAACTTTGTTTGGTCGATCACAGTACGCATACCTAGCTGCATCACTATGGATCTAGCAGCACCACTATGGATCTAGCAGCCCCACTAACGGAACTGGTAGCCCCTATATTGGACTCAGCATCATCGGACCCAGCGGCCCTTATACGCAGCTTTTTCCGATATTTGAATTACTATCGGACCCCATCGCAGCTATTGCCATAAAAAGAGCCCAATATGAACCTTTTTCGATGCAATAGCGTCACTGGGGTCTGAAACTGTGCTCCAAAGGCGTAAAAAACGTAAATAACGTCATCTGAGTCCGTGAGCGGATGAGGGATAGGATTCAGCATTATCGGATTCAGCATTATCGGATTCAGCATTATCGGACTCAGCATCATCGGACCCAGCGGCCCTTATACGCAGCTTTTTCCGATATTTGAATTACTATCGGACCCTATCGCAGCTATTGCCATGAAAAGCGCCCAATAGGATCCTTTTTCGATGCAATAGCGTCACTGGGGTCCGAAACTCTGCTCCAAAGGGCGAAAATTCGTAAATAACGTCATCTGAGTCCGCAAGCCGCGGATGACGATGAGGACTCCCCGATGCAGATTTTAGCTTCATACATAAAATGAGGGTATCCCCACAACAGCTCAAAGTTGTTGGGATACCCTTTTTAATGAAGTTAGCATGTTTAAAAGAAGCTTAAAGCGTTCCTGCATTGACTAGAAAGGTTGTAATAAGCAGCATAAAGAGTAAGATAATAACACCATTGACTATCGTGCCAATAATGCCAAACACCTTGCGCCGTTTCCGAATGGAAAGCCCAATGATGCCGATGACTACACCGATTACATTAAGAGCAGCCAGAATAATAACCGTTAATCCTAGAAGCATTATGAATTGCGAGGACTGGCTTAATAGTTCGGAATTCTCATTAACCAATGAAGAAGACTTCATTATAATAGAGATAAAGATGGCTGCGTAGCCGATGATCGACACGAGACAGATAATGAATGAAGCAATACCAGGTCCAGAATGTTGAAGATCATGTTCTACTTTTTGATGCGTAGACGATAAATCAGCGCTTGGGTAATCCGGATGAGGGCTGGGATTTCCTACCTCTGCCGCAGGTACGTCTGATTTTGACAGAGAATTTAAGTCCATGGTTTGCACTCCTTGAGAGATTAGAATGAAAATGTTGTTAATATCCACTTTTTCATATTGATGCTAAAAAAGCAACCCCTGAATGAGGCAAATTAAAAAATGACTGCTGGAAATAGGAGCTGGCATTACGTTATGATAGAATGAGTCTAAAATTAAGGGGGTGTAATCATTTGCAACGGAAATTTATGGCCTGGGGGGCTGTGCTAGCAATGCTGGCAGTAGGAATTGGTGCTTTCGGTGCCCATCTACTAAAACCAGTTATCAGTGAAGACTATATGAAGGTATATGAGACTGGCGTGCAGTATCACTTGGTACATGCGCTGGGGGTAATTCTCATCGCACTGGCTGTGGGCCAATGGGGCGAAAGTGCCCGATTACGTTGGGCGGGTCGATTGTTAATTGCAGGTACCATTTTGTTCTCTGGCAGTTTGTATGTTCTGAGTATCTCCGGAATTAAGGTGCTAGGAGCGATTACACCTATCGGTGGGGTATGCTTTATAATTGGCTGGTTATGCCTTGCGATAGAAGGATTTTCACGTAAAACGTCGTCTTAGTTGTTAGGAAAAGAAAGACCAATAAGCACCTATTCCCAAAGAGGGAGGGTGCTTATTTGCTTGTAACGCATGCGCTTACAGAAACTCGTCGATTTCATTTAGATTAAAGCTGTACACCTGCTTCTCATCCACATGGTAGACACTTATAGAGTTGGCTGCTTCATCAAAGTTTAAAATACGACAGGGCATGGACACTTGTTTCCCGTACCGGTTCGCTCGTAAACGTACCAATTGATTATTCTGAATATACTGACGAATCTTCCCGTATGCATCAGCTGGCGTTTCAATTGCCGTTTGCTGTGCAGGCGTTTCTGCCTGTTTTTTTATCGGTGTATCCAGCTGCTTCTTTGTGGATTTTGGAGGCAGCTTTAATGAAATGGGAGGAGCAGAGTTTTGATTCAAAGCTAGTTTAGCGGAGCGTAGCAAGCTGTCAATGGTTCTCCCTAATTCAAGACCGGAGTTAATGTTGAAATCTGTGATATGGTCATTATTGTTCAACATTTCGAGCAGAAATTGCAGTGCAAGCGGGTTGGTACGGGCATTAATCAGGATGTCGACGTTAAATAAATAATTGCCGTCTGTGCGTTGTAGTTTCTCGTCCATAAATCCCCCAGCTTTTCGTTTAGAACATCTCTGAATGGTTACAGGAATGTAATTAACTATAACATTAAACATGCAATATTCATATACCCAGGACTACTGGAATAGGGACTATTATACTGCATTTTATACTAGGCATAGGACTACCGTCAGCACACCCACAGGAAAATTAGCATACATATACAACGTGGATAGTGAAAAAAAGGAGGTGCTGCTATTGGTTACTATGGAGCCTATTACAGTAGGTGAACATACGCTGATCGGGGTAGAGGTTAAGCTTCCCAAAACTACACTGCTCTCCATCAGCACGAACCGAGGTTATATTATGTGCGGTGCAACTATAGTATGCTAATCCGATAGGTGCTGGAAAAAACTGATATTGCCCATAATCCCTTGTGGGACAAGCTTTCATTTGATTTTCTTTCTTTTTCAAAAAACTTAAAAGATCTTGAAAAATGCCTAAAAAACCTACAAAAATCTAAAGTTTGTGACCAATCCTGTGACCACGGAAGAGTGAGCCAAGCATGTGACAATGCTGAGTTTTTTGATAGTTTTATCAGTTTTCTAATTCATTTTTTGTGATTTTTCGAACTTAAAAAAATACTCAGAAAGATGATAAATCAGGTTAGTAAGTAGGTGCCGAAAAATACCATTCTCTCAGCCGCTATATTAGCTCTACTTGCTTTGAATATAATGATTTGATATACAAACCTGCTAATAATTAATAACCGCTCACAGCCAGTCCTAGAACGTCTCAGCATCATATAATAAAAAGGTACATGCTCATCTGCCCATAACAGATATATGTACCTTTTTTTATCTAATCAGCTACAATAACTAATAAGTAATTCCTCTTACTCCACTGAACCCTAACAACTACCCTCCAAGATTGAGACAATTTAAAATACATAAGAAAACTATAAGTAAATCAGCCTTAAAATTGATGTGCATGAGAATTCATTAGACAAACTAATTGTGTAAGCAGCATGGATGCTAATTTCCTCATTGTCTAGTTGTTGAATAACTTCTTCAGACCCATTATCAACTATGTATTTAGCTTTCTCATATTGCTTACCAGAACCAAACCCAGTTGATTCGGCAACAATGTTTATTGCTCTACCTTCTCGAACGGGAAAGTTTTCGCACTCGGTTTTATTTTGCTTTAAGTTAGACATCTTTCTTTCTTCAGCTTTCAATCTTTCTACTTGCTCAAGCTCTCTAGCCCACTCTAGCCGCTCAGAGAAACTAAACTCTTTACGTTGTTCATTCTCATGGACTTCTGCTTTTAGTTTCTGTTCATAATCTTCAAACACCATCTAAATTACAAGACAACTTGTAATTAGCCTTGTTGCTCACACTCAGTCAAGTATGCAAGTTGTTCTGCGGCGGTTGTGCCAAGTGTGCCGGACGATACTAGAGATTGAATTTCTGGAATAAGATCATTAAGTTTAATTAAACGTTGCGTAGTTCTTTTGTTCTCGCCAATTGAATCTGCTACATCATTAATGGTTTTCTGCGTGTCATTTTGTCGCGCAGAAATGTTATTATTATTGTTTTTAATCTCCCAATACTCTTTTAAAAATGCGGCAATCTTACCTTTTTTAATGGGATCATTTTCTGATTCTCCACGTCTCTCAGTATTCTCAGCAATAAGCATATATTGTTTTATCCAAAATATTGGTGCTCTTGTACTATTTTCCGTGGTAAAATATTACTGAATGATAGGATTCGGCAAAATCAATTCTAGTTTCACTATAACTCTAATTAGATAGGAGTAGAAAATGGATCTTGAGCAAGCTGAAAAAATTGTTAATGAATATGGGGCAGCTTTAGCATCTGGAAAAGAGGGCGAAATGGCTAGAAAGATTTCTCTTCTTCCTTGTGACAAAGAAACAATTGTTAAAGCATATAAGTTGTTTATTGCACACTTAATTGAGTACAAAAGCTTAGAAGAGAAAACAAAAGATGCATTGATAGTTTCCCTCAGTGGAATCGGATCATTTATTTCCGATGAGAATGCAATGGATTTTAATCGATCCATTAAACTGTACAAGTCTGGAATGTATGATGAATATGTATCATCAGAAGAGTATAGTAACTTCATGAAAAACATGGTGAATATAGACTTAATGGAAGAGATAGAACAGTTTATTTCAGATGTAAGTGATCTAGATGAAGAGGATTCTTTATACCATCAAAGGGTTTATACACTTGCAGGAATTGAATATGTACCTGAGAAACAAAGACAAGATTTACAAATCGCAAATCTGGCATATGAAAAAAACAAGAATGGTCTAATCCCGAATTTCCTACTTATGCTATTTTTGTTTCTATTATCTAAATACACCTTTGTTGGAGTATATGGTTTATGGCTAATCATGGTGTTAGTTGGTATACAAACCATCAGATATGTAATAACACTGATATCTGGTATTGTTTTACTTTTTCTTGGTGGAGAAAATAGAGTGTCAAGATCCCTAAATTGGAAAACCACTTTCATTATGACGCTGGAATTAGGTATTGATTTTGTTTTTGTAATCCCTCTGTATCTTCACTTTTATTGAAATACTAAAAAATAAAAGAGGTGTAGATAAGATAAATGAGTAGTTTAATTGCCATAGCCAGAAACCTGAATGATTCTCTTACCGATTACACGACCATCCATGATGCGATATTCAAGAAATCTCTTAGAAAGACTATTCCGTTACCATTCATATTTAAAGCAATTAACTTTCAGGACTTAGAGTACAGGCTTCAGAACATTCATAATGATCTGTCAAGATATAAGACGCAAGTTAATGGCATAAGGCAATCAGGAAGCGAAGATACCAACAAGTGCAATATATTTATCGATTACGTTGATAAGCTTATGTATGCTGTGCAACTACTACAGGGCATAACACATAATCTACATATGAAAAGTCAAGGATTCAATAGCTATAAACTTAGTGAACATAATGACTTAGTTAAGAGGTATGAGAAAGCTGTGGATGATTATTATTCACTTGGCGATAAGATGAATAGTGTATTTACTTAATGATTACATATAAAAGTCAGGAGTAAGAAGAATGGCTTATAGTGTAAAAGAGTTTGTAGCTCAATTGACTGGTATATCCGCAAAAATGATATTAGATGATTGGACTTGGAAAGCGTTTGGATACAAAAAACGTCCTAAACGTGGAGCAAAGTTTAATCGTTTTGTGAACCAGAAGAAGCTTATTAGTGAGACATTTCTGGTTCGTGAAATTTTTATATCATGTTTTGCATCTGGAATTATAGCAATAGAGTTTGACAAAAATATGTCAGAGAGAATTGTGGATTTTATGCTTGAACGATTTCTAAATACAGAAGGAATAATTAAAGCTCTAAGATTTGACTGTAAAAGAGAAGCTAAGAATTATCTACTTGAGGGTATACAAGAATATGTCGTGGTTGATCTCGAGAGTTTTGTCACAGTGTTCTTTAAACGTGCAACTGACTTTACTGAGAGCACTTTTAACAAAGGTTGGCTTATCTCTGCTTCGAGGTTAACTGTTGATAAAGATAGTCCTTGGGTGATTATTAACAAAACAACAAAAGAAAACTTCAGTATAGAATTAGTAGATGATTTATAGAATGGAAGGGAGTTGCTGATTTTGAATAAATACCCCAAAATTTATGATACTTTTGAATATCAAGGAGTATGGTGGATTGCCGGAGAGGAAGGAAACAAAGTTGGAGGGGTTTTAAAGTTTACGGTTAATGATATATTGTTAGAATTAAATGACGAAGAAGTGAATATCTTAAGTTTTCAGAATGATCCTCAGAGATTATCTGTAATTCATGGTAACTGCCTTGAGGGAGCAATTACTCTATTTAATGGTTTTCCTCTCAGTCAAAATACTAATTATGGTATAGGGAAGAATAATCCGCATAGTATTTTAAAACTTAGTTTCACAAAGTTATTAATTGGAGAACACTATCAGACCCTTGCAGATGTTGTATTTCCAGAATTATCATTTGAATTTTCTAATTTTAATGAATGGATGAACTTTTCACCGATAGAGGTTGAATGTCTTGAGAATGGAATACAAATAAGTGCAAAAACTTTTGAGACATTTGAAACATATGTTGAAGAAATAAAGGCGAAAATTTCTTTCGCCTATACTTTTGGAAATTCAGGAGAGGAGTTCTCATACCAGCAACTTTCCTACAAAAACTTTGTTACTATAAAACCAGATCAACCTCAATCATTGGAATGGTATGAAAGGGTTGCGAAAAAATTTAAAGATTTACTATCTATACTTACGGACTCCAATATAATTATGGAGTATGTTGAGTATTCTACGTTAGAGAAACGCGTTAGATATTATCCCATCTCTTATAATGATTACAAAAAATCTAAGATTAGTCCATATAAAGGGTTTATGATACCTTTTACAGTGATTAAGGAAGAAATTGATAACATATTAAACAAGTGGTACACACTAAAAATTACTTCAAGCGCCTTAATTTATGTGAATATTCTAGCTAATGAAAAGTATATGTTTTATGAGGATATATTTTTAGGATACAGTAAAGCACTTGAAAGCGCACATCGGGATTGTTACTTGGATAATAATAAATTTGTAGATGAGGAGAAGTACGAGCAGATCACAAGTACAATGTTGGAATCTGTTAGACAGGAGGGTTTGGGAGATTTATACAGCAAATTGGCATCTACATTAAGATATGCTAATGAATTTGGTTTTCAAAGAAGAATTCAAGAAATCATCAAATCATTAGACCCGAAAATTCAAGAAAAAGTAATTATGGGATTAAAGGTAAGAGATTTTGCTGATATTGTTCGGATAAATAGAGATTATAATACTCACTTCGGAGAAATAAGCGATAAATTGTTTTCGCCTCATCAATTCATGAGCATTAATGAGAGTTTGAAATTAATAATGCTAAATACAATTTTAAGACAAATTGGAATTTCTGATGATCTCCTCTGGACGATACTGAATTTTAATAAAAATTGGATAGGCTATTTGAATAACAGTAAGGAATTATTTGAGAATAATAAGTGAAATATAAGCCCTGAGACACGTTCTCTAGGGCTTTTTCTTTGTGTCTGGATATTGAACTTCCGCCCTTTAGGCGGATTTTACAACGAGTTATGTAAGTGTGCTTATTAAACTATATACTGCGTTAGTCGGATTCTTCAAACTGTATACGAATCAATCTATTAGGATTTAATAGGTCTGATTTCAAACAAGTCATTAGGTGTAACGTTGAAATAATTACAAAGTTTAACGATAAGTGACGCTGGTATCCGTTTGTTTTCCATATCTTTATTATGTAGTAATTCCATAATTGTAGATCTTCTATGCCCAATATCTTCTGATAATTTATTGATTGAGATATCGTGTACACTTATTAATTCTTCAAGTTTACAATACAAAATAAAATTATTCTCATTCTCACACATAAAAATACCTCCTGAAATTAAAAAAAATGTATTGTTGCACGTTAAACGTTCATGTGTTATATTGTCTACATAAGGGTTGAACGTTAAACGTTCACTATTTCATATTACCATTTCTCAAAAGGAATGTACATACATTTCCTTATTTAACCATGCCCTTTTCCCATTACCAGCGATACAACTAAAGGAGACGATAACATTGACTCAAATAATCACTAAGAACCAAGTATTAAATGTGAAAAAGCTGAACACGGTAAGCATTTCAATTAAGAATCCTAAAGCAACTAATAAACACGTAACAATCAAAGATATCCTTACTCACTGTGAAATCTCACCAAAAGCAACTATTGTAATCGAACAATTAGAATTCTTTCTCAAAAGTAATGAAGACCGTAACACATTCATCAATGAATATGAATCCAGACAATTATGGAGAGATAGAAAAAAAGGTCTTAAGGTATTAGCGCTTTCTAAGGAGATTGGATCACACAATTATACATACACTTCTTTTGAAGAATTAGAAAAAATGAGTCTGCTAAACGCTTTAGAACACTTATTCCAGCAACCTATTAACATTGTTATGGAGGAGCAATTTATAGAGTCTAAAGCAACACTTAAGAAAATGTATGACCTTAAGCAAGCCAATCCTAAATTGTTGATGAACGCTCTGTTAAAAGTGTAAGACGTGAATATTACTAAAATTGGAGGATAAACAATGAAATGTGTAATAGTGATTGGATTTTGTTTTGAGTATCATTGCGGCTTTACAATCGGTAGAGTGTATGAGGTATTCACTAACTTTAATGGTGAGGAATATGCCATTGATGATGAAGGAAGGACAAACTTTAGTATACATAACTGTGTAAGGACGATTAATTATAAATTAGAAGGCTGTCACTGAATTAAAGTGATGGTCTTTTTTTCGGGAGAATAAACTACATTAGAATGCATTTTATATCTAAATAGACACAATATAGCTGTTGAATGAATGATACAATAATTTACAAGAATATTATAAATTTTAGGAGTAAAGAGGGTGAAGGTTCTTTAATTATAGCCCCGGAATATTCGGATTAATAGATGAATTGAATGATATATAAATGAAAACGTAAGGGTCGATCTTTTTCTTTTTAAATGAAAACTTCAAAAGTATAAGAAAGGTGAATTTAGCATGTATTATAATTTTAAATGTCCAACTTGCTTTCAAAAAAATTCATATAAACTTATTAGAGATTTATTGCTAAAGATTGAGCCACAGTATTTGAGTTCATATTTTGACTTGTCAGAAGAAGATGATGATTTACTATGCTCCTGTCAAAAAAAGATACTACCTCAAAGTTTCTATGTCGATATGGATAATTTCTATAACAATTCTATTCGAGCGTTGTCAGAGAGCATTTCTAGTAAAATAGATTATTGTTTTCACTGCGAAGGGGCAGTAATAGAACAATTGATTAAAGACAGTTCTCGTGAAAAAGGAGAATATGATTTATCCGAACATGACTTAGAAAATTTATCTATGTTGGGTAATAAAATCTCTAAATTTATTTTCCCACTTTTAGACACTAGAGTTCAAAAAGACTTGTTGTTAATGTTATATTGCCAGAACTGCGGGTTTGGATACAACAGAAGTGATCCATTGTCGGATAGAAATCATTCTGAGTATAGATTCTATATGGAAGATGGAGTGTACAGTGAAGCAGACATAGAGAAGTTTTATGATATGTGTAATTCATTTAAAATAAGAAATTTCGCGTCTGATTACGCAATTGATCTGAAATATACTGATCTGATTGAATTTTCAGATTATCTAAAAAATAATAATATGCTTGGTTCACTGCATCGCGTTGGTCGATTAATTTATGAGCTTTTATTAAAGCATTATAGGCTGAAACATTATGTTGTGCTTGAATCTGGCAGAATTCTTTTTAGAGGAAGAAATATTTCAAAGAGCGAAAAGAATTATGTCCCAGATCAGATGTGGAATCCTCCACAATCGTGGGCTAGTCATGGACGATACAATCCGGTTGGTAGCTCTGTTTTATATTGTTGTGACAGTATGGACTCTATTCCTTACGAAATTAACACTACGAGCAAACAAGACGTTTGTATTGCTGATGTTATAATTAAAGAGTCTTTAAAAATGCTAGATATTGACAGGCTTTTTTATAACTTTAATGATTTAGTTAGAGAGAATACAAACATTGAGGGGATATATAATTCTGACTATTCGTTAACTAATTTTATAGCGCAATGTTGTAAGGAGATTGGTTACAATGGAATTCTTTATAAAGGTGTTAGAGGAGAAAACTACATTAACTATGCGCTATTAAACTTTAAAGAGTCTGATGATTTGTACATTAATTATGTACGAAGAATGAAGATAAATATAAGATATGATTGTGAATTTTTATATTCTTAGTAAACACAAATAGGCACAAAACAGTAATAACCAAGGCACAACAGGAAGATTGATAAGATCTGAAATCGATAAGCGAATAATAAGCATTCTTGATTCAAGGCTAAGTTTAAGAGTGAATTCACACTATAGAAATAGCGTGCTTGATGCGTTACCGTCTAAAACGGTGACAGAGGTTTTACCAGAAGTAAGTGTATTCGCTGATAACAATATTATACATGTTGAGGGATTGAACATTTCAGAAGAAGCTGGATAGACTTACGTGAAGATTAAATCATAATATTGTGCTGATATATGTGTTCTACTCCGCGATCTACGTTATCTTCACGATACGTGTACTGTAAATGTAAAAGCCTTGATGGATAAGGCTTTTTCTTTTTGATTAATATAACATTTTGATGTATAATCATGCATAAAAACCGCATAAACACTGCATATTATGTATATATATTCACTAATATTCACGATACAGTTTTCGATTACGCTATTTTAGCCATTTATTTACACTAAAACCCTTATAAACATTGAGCTTTTTATGCATTTACGATGTGAATATCTCGATTAACATCCATTTCCTATGCATAATATACACGTACCTCCACACGCTAATCCCCTTATATATCAAGCTTTTTCCTATCCTGATCCACCTTCAGACAACGCCTAATAGCCCTGTATTGCCTCCTAACAGGTAATAACCCTTACTATATATAGGTTTCACCGTGTACATTACAGTTAGTTACACATGATTACATGATAAACCCTTATTGTATATGGCAAATCGTGCGACATCGCACCATATACCGTGTATTCACCGTGTAACAGATATTCATTGTTTAACAGATTAAACAGGGTGGAAGATTATCCACCTTGTGAAATGTATGGTTAAAACTACATACATGGTTCGGATATAACGATTCGTTACATCTGAAATATCAAATACGACGACATCGACGCTTTTACCGATTAATCACCAAAGTCAACGACCTAACGTTAGTCGTGGTCGGTATGACAACGACCTTATATGAAGAATATAGACACTCCAAATGTAGGGACGACCCTATATATACACTTACTTCCCATTTTAATATGAGGAGACATCTCCTCATTTGAATATAGTTTCATCCAAGCAGTTGATCAGTTTGGAAACCTCGCGACGTCGCGAGCTATGCCAATCGGCAAAATATTCGAAATGCTGTCCCTTCCCGAATCGATAGACCGCTCAGAATTCTAAAGTAACTGAACGTTACAATTGAATATCTTACTTTGATTATTAATCTACTCTATGAATCTATTTCACAGTAAAATTTCTCAAATAATATAATGCCACATAATATTAATTATGTTGCAAAGTAGGCTAATAATAGGTACAATAAGAGTATGAAATGCAACATAATTTATAACTTATTAGCCTATATTCAATGCAACATAATTGATAGGAGTGGAAGTAATGATTCAATTATTTGAGCAGCATCTACAAAACGATGATATGAGTATTAATACAATCAAAAGTTACATACTTAATGTTAAAGGATATATTAAATGGTTTGAGGAAAGTAAGGGTACTGAATTTAAGAAATTACATAGAGAGAATATAAAGGATTACATTTCATACTTGAAGACAATCAAGAAAAACAGTTCATCATCCATTAATGCTAAGATTTCAGCATTGATAAAATTTAATGATTTCCTTATTGAATCACATGTACAAACAGAACAGGCATTAAGCAAGAAGGACATGCTTAAGCTCCAAATTCAATATGCTTCACTGGCTACCGTTGGGCTTGCAGACGTAGAGAAGTTCAGACAGTTAGTATTAGAGAGTGATTCGAAGCGTAACTATGGCATTGTCTCATTGCTTGCATACTGTGGCTTGCGTATTAGTGAGTGCTTGAACATTCGTATGAGCGACTTCAATCTAACATCAAGGGAATTGATTGTGTATGAGGGTAAAGGGAATAAGCAGCGTACCGTAATCATAAGCAGTAAGGCAAAGACAGCAATGTCCAGTTGGATCAAGGAGAGAAGCGAGAAGGGAATAGATAGTGAATATCTATTCGTCTCTAATAGAGGTAGTAAGATAGACAGGACAGTAATCAATAAGCTGTTTAAGCACTACTCGACTGTTATAGGGAAAGAGCTAACACCTCACGATATGCGTCACTTCTTCTGCTCTCATGCTTTAGAGAATGATATGAGTGTGCATGAGGTTGCGAATCAAGCTGGACACAGTAACATACACACTACATTGTTATACACTAATCCTACTAGGGATAAGATGCTTGCCAAGATGGATAGACTCTAGCAGCACACAAGCCTATACGCGACTGTATGGGCTTTATCCTATACATAAAGAAAAGAAGCCCTAACTTTAGGACTTCTTAGTCTTTATTTCTTTGTTTTGGGTTATCCTGTTCCTTGAGTATAAGCCACGTTTTACCACGCTTACTTGCTATGACTTGTCCCGATGCACACAAAGCCTTAATCCGATCCTGTGAGAGATTCCAAAGCATAGCAGCTTCTTCTGTAGTCATAATCTGAGTCATGATTGAATCAAGTTGGTCAGACAGTTTATCCTTTTCTAACATCAAAAACACTCCCCTCAGTCTTTGCGTGTGAGCCTATATACGCCTGTTACAAGAGAATATAAGGCAACAAATGACACAATAATAGTAGCCCATTTATTAGACTGTACGGCAATCGCTAAAGCTGTGAAAATGATAAATAACGACAAACGTAAAGAACCTTCACGTTTTGAACTAGACATATATTCTCAACTCCTCTCATAGTTTGATTTGTCTTAATTTGATTATAAGTGACTTGTCTAGTGTTGACCATAAGCAACGATTTGATTACAATGTAAGGGAAAAGAGGAACGGTGTTAGTGTCCGTTCCATTCTATATCATCAGGCTATTGGAGCCTAGCGCTTGCGTCTACGACTTTTGTGAGAAGTCTTAGACGTTTTCTTTTTGCGTTCTTTCTTCTTAGCTTTTGAATAGTCGAGTATGTCTTTGACGATTAAGCGTATGAATGAAAGAGTTGCAATGATGACTGAAGTATAATTATATAATAGTCGATAACGGTTGTAGAGTATTATTTTGATATATTATATTTATTAATATAGTTATGTTGATATTTATTTAAGTGAATGAATTGTGTAGAGCAGGGGGGTATTTTACATCCTAAATAGTGTTGAATTCGGAAAATAATCCGCTATCTGTTCCACTCACACCGCATAGTTATTTTATGTTCAATACGGTGGGGGTACTTTAAATTATAAAACCTATTAGAACTGGAAAATAATCCGCTATCTGTTCCACTCCGCGACTATTAAATACCCTACAGTTTTATAGGTGTTTAATCCCATCATCAAATCAACTCTACATCCATCAACCAATAAGAGATTTGCATTAATCTGTATTGCATTATATCTAAATCAGCAACACTCATTTACGCCTTTATTTTGTCGAAATATAAGGATATATTTGGAGGTTGATGAAGGATTTACTCGATTTGTGCAGAATGTATATTTATGGAGGTGATAAAATGAAAGAAAGAGATATTAAACAAGAAGTTAGCAAGCTAGAAGGTATTCTTAAAGCTTGTATAGGTAATAAGGTTAGATATAGAGTTGAAGGTATATCCAATTTTACCGATGATATTCTCAAGGATTACATAATCGTAGATTCAGAAATAACAATTGTAATGGATCAAGAGTCCATCACGACCCCTAATTATACGGAAGTCTCCTTTTCACATTATGAGGATAGGGTGGATTTTTGGATTTACGGGAACAAAACAAATAGATTTAATTTGTTCTTAGTTTAGTATAAGTAAAGTTCATGGCACTCTTATGGAGTGCTATTTTTATATGTAACTTGATTATTAAGATGGACTATTAGTCCAGCGGTCAATTGTATTCGACTCAGTAGTTAACCCAACAACGGGACGGGACCTGTCATTTTCATTATAATTAATCAGTGAAATCCATACTCAAACTAAAGGGAGTCATAAGTGTAGGGGGAAGCAGGTATAGTTTGAATTTATACATAATACTATAAGTAAATGAAGCTTAGAATTGACGTGAGAGTAATAGTTGACTAGTTATACACTTCATCCATGTTTAAGCGCTTTTGACTTTCTCTCTTGCATTTGAAATTGAGAATTTATAACTTAACGAAGGCGGGAACCGACTACGGAACATAAGCGCAGCTTTTGTGACGATTCTCTTGACCTTTACGCTTAGAGTTGCTCATACTTTAGGTCAAGTGCAAGATGCTAATACCAACTCTATTATATTTCCAGCACTGGCAAGCAGTACTGTCAAAATAATAGACCTGCCGCACCATCCTCTTGCCTACGGCAATTCACCTTCACGGCTCATTATGGATTGCTTACGCTTATATAATTGAACGACTGTTAAAAGTGTCACCCAAACACCTATAATAGAATATATAGTACTATGGTTTTTAGGTGACACTTTTTGATATGTATTCCTTATTTCCCACACTTATCATTGATTTTTTTGATATCATCAACAATTAATTTATGTTTGCTATCTATTAAAACATCTGCCAGCTTGATTTGATTACCTATGTAATTGTCACTCACTCTGTATCCTTTTTTATAATTGGAAACACCAAACCACTGATCAATGCTTGCTATTTCCCTATCTCTCCTTTTTTCGGATAGATTCACCAATCTTTCCTTGACTGACTGATTCAACCCTTCCTCTATTTCCTTTACCTTGTCTTTACTTATTCTATGTAATTCTTTTTGTAAAACTTCTCTGTTCAGATAGATGTTATAAGCTTCATATACATATGATATTCCTGCTTCAGCAATTAACAATTTATTGGTTCTATCTGTATATGTTTCGATTCGTCCAGTCCTATACACATCAACCATACTATCAAATCCCATTTCCTTTAATACTCTAGCCTGAATAGGGTAGATGATATCCATTTCTGCATCAGTTGCTTCATGTGAGATATTCCCTTTAACAACCATCATTACAGAATGGTGGAAAACCGCCTTTTTATTCTTCAAATCTTTTAATGATGATTCAATATTTCCTGTGAGAACATCGTTTGCAGAGTTGTAAAAATCATATATATCAATCCTCGCCATATTTAAATATTCGCTTAGACTTGCGATATTCTTTTTACCTTCTCTGTAATTCCCATTTATCATATTCAATAATAGGAATAACCTATTTTTGGGCAATATCACACGTTTTTCTTTTGTACACAATAGCAGTTGCACGATCAATTTGTTTATTTCGCCTATGTATGGAGTGAAATTCCCCCCTTTTACTAATTCTTTTGGATCGTCAAATATTTCTGTGATTGTCCATTTTTGACCGCTATTCTCATGTTCAAAATAACAACCCCATCTTTTCAACTGTAATTGCCTAGATTTGCCCTTCATAACCGACTCACCTAATAATAGACACATGTGCTTATAATTCTTTGCCACTAACCCAACGTGTAAATTTTCTGTTATCAAATAACCTCTCCTTTTTATTTGTAACTCAGTTAAAGCTAGTTTTAATATTCATATTTTCATAAGAGTGTTTAGTTTTTGGTAAGGCTTTTGACACAATGTCAATACCCTTGTTGTCACATTAGCCCCTTCGCCAAGGCTTTTTGCGACTTGCAAAAACCATCATCCTTGTTTGTGATTGTCTTTACTCCTTTCCCATTAATTCCACCTATAGAATAGGTAGTGGTTTAAAATATAACTATGTTTATTAATAAAATCCTCTTTTGATAGATCATTGATCTATTAAATAAACATTCCCAAACATATAATATTTATATCAAAAATAATATTTGGTAATCTTAATGTACACGGATAAATGTAATTTGTATATATTATGTTTATATTTATTAATAAAGTATAGGGAAAGCAGGATTTTGCTCACTCTATATCATAAATCTGTTTTAAGGTCTGTAGGTTTAAAAATTCATTTTTATATCTCGATACAATGTAATATCCTACCTTTGATTTGTTAACATTGTACTTATCACATAAAATATCATACTGCTCTTTTTCAATTTCATCGTATGTCATATAAAGCCTGTAAAGTTCATATAACATACCGCTGTTTCGTAAATTAATAGCAGTCAAATATGGATATCCAAACCACTCAGACATTAATTTAAGCTTACGTAGAACCATATGAGGGTGCGCTTTATCTTCGTGTTTAATATTAAGAGCAGCAGATCTAAATATATAATTATTATCGACTAATTTAATTTCATCTGACTTATTGTTAGGGGATGGATTACCATTGTTTTTATAGTATGTTTTTTGTTCAAACGCTTTCTTTAACAAGGTGATCAAATTAGAATCATCCCGTAATTTCAATATTCTTGTTGTTGTCTGTCCATCTTCAATACTATTAGTTAAAGTGATCTGATTATTTGCTTCATCAATGTCGTTAAATTGCAGATTAAGGATCTCAGAATATCCCTTACCTAAGGCTCCTTCGAATATAGATTGTACCAAAGCAGCATCAATGAAGTTAGTTAATCTACCCGTAATATTGTCTATGTCTTCTTTGGAAAATAATAACTCATTCGATTGATCAATAAATTTGTTCATGAAATCTTTATCAACCATAGCATCTAAAGGGTTTGTATTGTCTGTTCTGAGTCCCTGCTCAATCGCCCATCGTATGTATCTTTGGATAGTTGAAGTAGCAACTTTGCACGAACTGAGTGTCTTAGGATTCAAGAAACTCAACAATTGTTCGATTTCTACAATATTAAAATTATATAAGTCTTTGCCATACTCTTCTTCCAGAGAAGATGCTCTGATTAACACCCGATAGTATATGCTTCTTGTGTTCGCATTGTGGTTGTTTAAATACCTCAGTTTTTGAGCTTGATTATACAGAGTATCCTCATATATTTTGTTAGACATTTAGTACACCTCTGTTTTCGAAGTAAGTGATAGTCATATTTCTCGATTTATTTGTGCTACGATCCTCTAAAGCCTTAATCAATTCGGAATCATTAAAGTCTATTTCATCAACATATTGTTTAAGTTTATTCAAGCTTATATTTTCATTCTTAAATATTTTCGCGATTTGAATATATCCAGCAAACATCTTTGGGTGATTCATATATGTTGTTTTAGTATCCTTGAATTCATCAACATAATAAGCAATCAGATACCCAAAAAAATCGGTTAGATATTGTGCGATTTCTCGTTCCTCAATAAAGTTAGTTGGATTGAACACTTTTTCAATGGCGTAAGACAATGTATCGAAAGTTGTTAACTGACCAGCTATCTTACTCACTTTTGATGCGGAGGCAATTTTACCAGTTAGCTCAGACTTCCGCTGAAGATCCTTAACAATCTTATCCGAATACTTTTCAGATTTTAATTCCTTCAATCTTTCCGGTTTTACAATATTCACCGTGTTTATTTGTCCAAAGAATCTTTTAGCTGTGTCTTTATCATAGCAACGTATTGACAAGAACATTTGTTGAGTTAAGTCAGGATTGACTGAAAAAGCTTTTACAGCTCCTTGTAAACGGTGAAATCCATCAAGTATTGAGATTATAGCTTCTTCATTTATAGTGAGTATTTGTGTCTTGGGAGCATAGCTAATCGATTCAACTTGTTCTGAATAAACATTGAGAGTGATTGTGTCTGGAAGATAGATTCCGTTTAACATATGTTGAGATATATCATCAACACTACTTTTATTTATCTCTGGTACTTCAATAAAACTGTTTTTCCCATGCTTTTTAAATTTTGGACTTCTTTGCGTTTCAAAATCGTAAAAAATCAGTTGTGATAAATACATTTGCACTAATGTACTTGCATCTATCTTAGTTACATATTCTTCATCACTCATTTTGATAACGTTATCCAGTATAATAGGTAATTCCAGGACGTTATTCGATTTTGTCTTTTTTATATACTCCTTGGCTTGGTCTATTTCTTTTATAGTGAAGTATTCGAAAGGTGAAATAGCATTATTATTAGTTGTGATATGGAGTGCATGTGTTAGGACATACAACCTTGCTGCATCTAATGAATAAACTTCGTTTTTGGATCTACTGATTGACTGAAACGTGCCAGATGGCAACCCATACTCTCTAAAAACGTCATTGATTTGCTGAACTATCTTTCGATTGTGTTTCACTTGATCAATAACTTCGATCAGTAGAGGTTCAAGCTCAACTCTATCTTTTTTCATTTAACACCGTCCCATAAGTAATTATGAGAACAATATTATCATTTAATAATAAACATATGCAACATTTTAAAATAAAACATAAATGATGTGATGCGGCGATATTATCGAGGGCATCGACTAAAGATAGGCTTAAATGCAAAGCTCACATATTGTGTCGTGATGAGTCTTGGTTGAAGGCGTGTCTAATATGAAGGTCAGGTAGAGTATACATGTTGCAGATTTACAACCCCATAAAAGGAATAGTTAAGTGACATCCGACAGAATTGCCCAACGAGAAAAGAGTCTCACTCTAGTTGGCGAAATTCTTTCAAATGTGTCATGAGACACGCACTGAGTGGTGGTCAATTTGTATATCATATGAGGATAAATAAAAAAGTATATTTTTATAAATAAATATATACAAAATAAAATTCGGATGATAAGATGGAAACATCAACAGGCAACAACTACTAAGAAGGTGGACGATTTGATAGAATAAATGAAAGGAGCGGGGGAATAATGAAAAATCCAACTAAGATCTGTAGCGACTTGAGTATGTTTGAGTTTCAATTACATGATTATGATGTTGATCAATACTCAGATTTCTTGGAAGAGTTAGAATTGATGGGGTTTTAATAATAAACATACATAAAAATAAGAGGTGATAATGATGAATGTGAAGGAAAAAATCGAATATGTAATTAAGGAATATGGAGTAAAGAAGAATTTCATTGCAAGAGGAATAGGTATCTCACTATCAGAATTCTCAATGTTTTTAACTGGTAACAGAGATTTAAAACCTGATCAAGAAAGCAAGGTAAGGGATTTATTCAAGAAATATAATGGATTGCCGTTTGAATTGTAATGCTTATTATGGTGAAGGGTGGTGAGAGGATTGATTGAGATTAATGAGAAAGAAATGAAGTGGATTAATGAAGCGTTTATGAATGACTTTCTGTATGAAAAACTCAGTACATATGATAAACCACTATCTGGTGAAAGTGCAGATATCTATTATGAACTGTGTAGTAAGTTGGAGGAAGCGGGATATAACTTTGAGTAAATGAATATTATTAATAAAAATACATATATTAAAGGGAGATAATATGAGCGCTAATCTAATTATTATGACTAAAAATGAAATTTATACAGGTGCAGATACCGCCTTATCCGTATCAGTAAATGGACAATCATACCGTTGTGGAGAAACTAATAAGCTTTCATACAACAAAAAAGAAAAAGCAGTACTTTTCTTATCTGGAGCCGATGAGTTGGCTAAAGAAGTATATGAGGTCTACAAAGACTCAGATGGAAATATCTACACATTAAGAGATATTATTAGAAGAATGCTCCCTGATTATCTGTATAAATTTCCTGAGACAGAAAAGGCATTTAATGAAAGTACAAACGGAGTAATATGTGCAGTATTGTGTAAAATGGAAAAGAAAACTCCTGTAATCTATGTAATTGATCGTGAGAATAATTTTGATGTCAAAAGAATTGAAGCTCCAAAAGATGGCATTGCTGTATATGCAGCGGGATTCAAAGTGAAGGAAGCATTTAATAGAGCATCTGAATTCTTAGAATGGGGATTAGATGTTAGAAAGACATTTGAAAATACATTTAATTATCTTGCATGTGAACAAGTTGGTGGAGAATTGAATGTTTTCCAAATTAATAAGAAATTCGTAAAAAACACAATGAAAAAGAAGATCCAAGAGCCACACAACTTAAAGCAGCTTAATCAATCTGTGTTGGCGGATTGGCTTGCTAACGCTGCAATTGAAATGGACAGTGATTATTTTCTAGATTTAGCCTTAAAAGTAAAAGAAAGTATAGCTCTTGAGAATAAACAAGAATGGTTGCTACCACAAAAACATAGAATAGTGGCAGAGACGCTTTATGGTAAAGTTGTTCTTTCCCAACGTGTTGTCATTGGTGACAGCGACGGCGTGTGGTTAATGGAAGGACCAACAACGACAATTAGAGACAGACACGGAAGAGAAGCTATGTTTCTTGGTTTAATTCAGGAAGAACCTGATAAGTTTGGTATGACTGTTAATCGCTATGCTACAGATGATGAAGATGATGAAACTCCAATCAATAAAATTAGCGTTGAAGAGGATGGCGGCTTTACTATTGAACGTTGGAATGGTTATAACTATGACAAGGTATTCTCTGTTGATAATAATGGTTATTTGTACACTCAAGATATGACCACGAAATCCTTAAAGATCATTGATAAAGATAATGGATTGTTGCTTGATGGTTTTACGAAGTACATGAATATTAGTAAATTCGAAAATATTGTTACTGATGGTAAATTGACAGGAATTGAAAAATTAACAGTATTGGGCGAACGCACCAGAATCATGTCTGAGTATACTAAGTTACTAGATCAAGCTAACGCATATAAGAAGACAAGTCGTGACGATACCATTCGAATTGATATCCCTCCATTTACATCTGCTTATAATGCGCTGATTACGTATCTTGAGCCGCTTTTGAGCAATATGACGATTACATCTGATATCAACCGTGATGAGTTTATCCAGAAATTTAAAGCCTACTTTGATGCTGTAGTACAAATTGTACAAGGGATTAATGATTCGATTAAGTATAGTAGTGTTCAGCTTGGCAGCTACTACAATAACGTATTAATCGACAGCGTAGAGGGCATTACAGCAACAAGAAACGATACTGTGTACAGAACTGTTATGAACGCAATCAAAGGATTCGCAGTGCAACGCAATAATGGTACTGCTGATAAGCCAATTTGGGTTGATCTATTTTGGGCAGATACTGACGGTATTGTCCATGCAGAAGACTTTAAGATTAACAATCCATCTGTCAAGGGCGGGGGAATTGAAGGCTCATACATCATTCTTCGTGATGGTCATGGTGGAGTAATGAAACTTTATCCGAGTGAGGGATTCTGGGCAGGAGCGGAAAACGCAGAAGATGCACCTGCACTTATTAAACCAAATGGTGAAGCTATTTTTAAAAAAGGGAAATTCATTGGTAAAGATGGAAGCATCTTGATTGATGCTGAAGCAGGATACATTGATATGGATAAGCTAGATATTATCAATGTGGGTAAATTGGTAGCTGAGATGCTCGAAGTGAATACAATCTTAGCTGATGATGGTTATGTTAACAATCTAACTGTTAATCGCCTTAAAACGATTGGTAAGGACGTTGAAGTCGGGCAATATATTGACTACATTGATATTCAAGATAATTTTATAAAGTTTATTACTGCAAGAGTGAGCACGAAAACACAGGCAAAAGACTCCAGAGATAGATTATTGTATTGGCAAGATGGAGAAAAGCGAATTCTGACCACTGAAAACACGGGAATTATTGCTTATGAATATGGATTCAATAAGGGAGATATCAAAGAGAAGCGTGTTCTAACGTTTGAGGAAAGCGGAGATGCAGCCACACCAGCAGAGTATATTGGTACAGGTGATAACACGGGCAATGGTCGAGTTGTTAATCGTAAGCGTAATGGAGGATATAAAAGTGAGTATAAAAGTAGCAACTATGGATTTGAACGCAGTATTGACATGAATGATGATGGCATATCCGTTCGGTCTGACAAGGGAAAGTTTACAGCAATCAGTAAAGAGTTTGAGTTTCTTGCTCAAGAGGGTTCATTGAAAATGGGACTTTCAAATGGTTCTGTATTTGAAATGACTCCAACAGGTACAAAGTTAAATGTTCAAGGAGATCTTGATATTAAAGCTACTGGAACAGTTACAATCAACGGTCAAACTATTAAGCTGAACTAATTCAAAATACTTAAATAACCGATATAGAATGGGTATATATTAGAAATACAGAAATACACCATTCTATATCGGGAGGGTACATAACAATGAAAAAAATTCCAACATTTGCATTAGGTTTAATAGTAGGTATCACTTTAACAGCAGGAACGGCAGTGGGAGCAGTCACCTACTTAAAAGCAACTCCTAAAACGGTTAAAATTGTAGTAGGTAGTAATCAAAAATCGGTCGAAGCTATGAATGTTAATGACAAATTATACGTAGGTGTACGTGACGCAGGTAGTTCTTTCGGATATTCAGTTAATGGTGTTACTTCATCTACTGTAACGTTTGCAGAAGGAGTAACCAATACTACTAATTCAGCATCTACAGAAACTAATACAGGGAATACGAACGCTTCATCGACCAAAGCAGGAGGGGAATATGTGCAAGGTTTACATGACAAATATAGTACAGATGGTAAGTTAGATGCTGAGAAAGTTAAGGCAGCTATTGCAGCTAAAGAGATTACAGTAAATGCACAAGATAAAGAGACTGGCAATTCTCTGTTGCACTATGCAATTTTGGAAGACACATTTGCACTATACTCAGTAATTAAAGTTAATGGTTTGAATGTGGATTTACAGAATTCCGAAAAACAAACGCCGTTACATTTGGCGGTAATTGAGAAAAGCGATTTTTATACAAGTGAACTAAAGAATTTGAAAGCAAAAGCAACAATTAAAGATAATAGCGGGAAACAAGCAATTGATTATGCTGAGAAAAATTCAGCTATAGAAACTGGTCTTACAACTTACATGTTTTTCAACAAGGAGTGATTTAATGCCAAGAGCAGCAAACGGCAATTCAACAATTAACGATTCAACTAAATCAAGCCACGTAACGTATACTGAGCGTTATCAATCTGGTTCGAATAGTAATGGTAATCCCACATATAGTAATACATCTTGGAATTCTGATGCTAAGGTTACAGGGGAATTGAATTCATCCAATAGTAATGTCTTTATTAATGGTTCTCCTGCTATAACCGTTGGAGATACGACACAAGAGCAATGGACAGCCGATCCTGAACCCTATCCACATTATGGGGGTTGGATTACTTCAATTAGTCCAGCAACATCAGGAAGTGGCTCAGGTTCGGTCTCTGTGGGAAGTAGTAATGTTTTTGTAAATGGTAAAGCATTAGCGTTTGAGGGTTCAACTGTTACAACACATCTAGGGAATACAACAACAATAGATGGTGGTAGTGATAATGTAATAGTAAACTAGAGTATTATTATATAGGAGCGGCTTAAACGACTCATCAAATTGGTGATTTGTCCCGCTCCTAATATATCTATTTTAATAATAAAAATACATAAAAAGGATGATGGAGTTAATGAAAAACCTTGGTTGGGATTTAGTCGGAGAGATGATGAAAAATGAACGCCTTGAAACTTCATTTACGCAAAAAGCTATTGCTGGACTTATTGGATGCTCAGACAAAAAGGTTAGACGGTTTGAACAAGGCAAAGAGATTACTGATAGACATGAATTTTATAAGAAATATAGTGAGATATTGAAGGAACATAGTTTGGATGATAATAAACCACTTGCTAAGATTACTGAAAAGAATTTATATAAAAAAGCTAAAGCTGAATTAAAAAGTCTGTTACCTAAAAATCTTCAAGAAAGTTTTGATACATATTCATTCATCGCTGGTGGTTGAATACATAGTATTTACAATGAGCAGGAGCCAAACGATTATGATTTCTTCCTTACAAGTAAACGATTCGCTACTGCGTTAAGAGAGTACTTTGACAACTTGGATGATATGGAAGAGAAGAAAGGGGTTAAAAAGGGAGAATATAAAGGACTCCCATTTATTCTAACTGATAATGCAATTACTATTGGCAAATATCAAATCATTACTCAATGGGTAGGAAGTATTGATGAGGTTGTTTCAGAGTTTGATTTTAAACACAACCAGTTCTATTACCATGATGGAGAGATTGGAACACTAAGCAGCTTTAAATATCTTGATGATAATAAACTCGTTTACAATGAGCAGAGAGCTAGAAACATAGCACATACCTTTATCCGAACAATTAAGTTTGTTGAACGTGGATGGACTATCTCACATAAGGAATTGTCAAAGATGATACTTAAATTGAATGATGTCGGTTTGAGCGAGAATGAAATTAAATCACTTACTGCTGTCGCTGTGGCTCAGAAGGAACAAGAAGTAGATACATATGGTAGTAGCAGTAGTGTGGACGATAGTGTTGAGTATGACGATTATGAAATGTAATAAATTGGAGGATGGAAAGTATTGGGTAATAAGAATTTACTTGAGGATTATGGGATTGTAGCAGGGCAGTGCAGTACTGATGGAGAACACCTTGAGCCAATTGTCTATATTAGAAGTTTACTAATGGATGAAGATGTTTCAGAAGAAGAGGCTAGGGTATTTCTGGAACACTTCTATTTACAGGATGTTAGAGAATCATATCTTAGAGAGTTGTATTAATCGAGTATTTAGATTAAGTAAGAGCAAAGTTAAATGAATAAACATACATATGAAACGACTATTTTATCTGGAATGATTCTAATTAAAGAAAGGTGAGAGGGTTAATCCCTCTTGCTTGTTGTGTGGAGCGGGTAGAGAAGTTATTAATGCGTTTGCTAAAAGAGACAAGCTATGAAAATTAGAATACATAGGACAAATTTTAAAATACATAAGTGTTATTGAGGTGATTAAATATGAACGCAAGTACGACAGAAAAAGAATTATTGTGTGTCAAAGATATTATGAAACGTTTGAATGTTGGAAGAAATTCAGCAACGGAAATTATGCACAAATTGAATCCTGAGAAAATTGGAAAGAGGTACTACATTCCAAAACAGACATTAGAAAATTGGGTTACATCATTTGCAACCAAATAGTTTGACTTAATATACCTATGGAGTTAAGACTGTGCTAAGATATTTTTAGTCACATGTTTAGCTCCATTCTTATATGGTCAATAAGAATCGGAGGAATTAAAATGGCTTCTGTCAGTAAAAATGTGCAAACGAAGAAATGGGAATTCGTATTTGATTATTACGACAAGAAACTAAGAAAACGAAGACAAGTTAAACGAAGAGGATTCGACAGTCGTAGAGAAGCAAATGATAAGATGATTGAACTACAATCTGAAGTACAAACAAGTCAATATGTTGGTACTAAGCACACCACTTTGAATGAATTTACTGAATATTGGTTAGACAACATAAGAAAAATGGAAGTAGGACAAACAACATTTTATAATAATCAGTTGTATTTTAAGAATCACATCAAAGAAACCTTTGGCAAAGAAAAACTCCAAAGAATTGATCTTGAGTCTTGTCAGCAGTTTGTTAAGGAATTGGTAGATAAAGGACTTGCAAGGAATTCAATTGATCGAATATGTACAATGCTGAAAAGGATATTTGATAAGGCAATTGAATATGAGATCATAAATATTAATTACATGAGAAAAGTGACCCTTCCAAAACAAACGAAAAATAAGCTTAATATTTGGACATTGGAACAGACAAATGAATTTTTGAATAAAACAAAGGAGAAGCGGTATCATTGCGTATATGCTTTGGCACTGTTAGCAGGTCTCCGTCAAGGGGAAATATTGGGTTTACGATGGCAAGATGTTGACTTTGTTAATAAAAAAATTAGTATCATTCAGACTCTTAAGTTTCATGGTACTGAATTGTCTCTTGGAGCAAAAACAACAGCTGGAACGAGACGAATATCAATTCCTAATCAACTTGTTGAGATTCTAGAGGAACAAAAGAAAAGGTATGAGATTCTTAGAATTGAGCTAGGTGATAATTTCGTTGATTTGGATCTTGTAATTTTTAATTTGGCTAATGGAAAAACAGTATTTCCCGGCAACTTAGTTAAGTCCTATACAAGAGATGTTAAACAGGCTAAATTGCCACACATCAGGTTCCACGACCTTCGTCACAGTCATGCGACCTTATTGTTATCAAAGGGAATCAATATCAAGGTCATCTCGTCAAGGTTAGGTCATAGTAAGACAGCAGTAACTTTAGATACTTATTCGCATGTATTGCCAAGCATGGAACAAGAGGTCACTGACACTCTAGAAGAAATCATAACTCTGTGACCAATCTGTGATATTCTGTGACCACGGACGAAAAAAGCCTTATGTATCAAGGGTTTTTTGACCATTATATTATGTGCGGTGCACTGGATGTCGGTCTCCTTAATGAAACACTTAGTGATCGGCATATCATCGCGGCTCGTGCGGTGGGTGTACGGACACTTGCCCAGCTTTTAGCTGCCCCGTTGGAGTCTGTAACGATAGAAGCAGAGAGTCTTGGCATCGTACCAGGTATGACGGGTGCGGAAGCGTTACTTCTTATGGTCTGACCGGAAAATTTAACAATTCCAAACAAACGGGGCTTAGGCCCTTTTTGTTTGTGTGCAAGTATTCACATTTAAGCATAATCGGGTGTGTCTTTGCTCATGCTAGTACAAATAAAGGGGTTATGGAAGGCTTCTCCTTGTTTCGTATTACAGGTAAAAGGGTAAATTAAGAATAGACAAGTTACTACCGGACGAAGGAAATAGTAACCGGTAAATATAATGGATAAGGTAGGGATCATCTCATGGCTAAAGCATCGAATAAAGTAAATACAACTTCACTGGAACAGATCATGAATCGTCAGGTTGCTAACTTAAATGTCCTGTACGTAAAAATTCATAACTTTCATTGGTACGTCAAAGGAGAACAGTTTTTCTCCCTTCATGTGAAATTTGAGGAATTATATAATGAAGTAACCCTTCACATGGATGAAGTAGCAGAACGCTTGCTAACCATCAAAGGTAGTCCGGCAGCAACATTGAAAGAATATTTGGAATTAGCTACAATTCAAGAAGCTACAGGTAAGGAAGATACACGGGGAATGGTTCAGTCTCTGATTGAAGACTTCGCCACCATCTCTGAAGAGCTGACAGAAGGCATCGAGCTTGCCGAAGAAACCAAGGATCAGCCAACCTCAGATAAGTTCATTAAAATCCGTAGTGATCTGGAGAAACACCAATGGATGCTACGTTCATTTCTTAGCTAATCATTAAGCAGTTTGAATAAGACTTCCTGCGGGAAGTCTTATTTTTGCGTTAGTCTTATACTTAATGAAAATCTTCTCTGAGTCACAAGTGATTAGCTAAAGAGAAATTTGTAAAAAAACAAGGTTTGATATAAAATTAGTGAGAATCATTGATAATCATTGTGATTCAATTTATAATAATTATAATGTGATAGAAAATCTAATTGTGCTGGGAATCAGGATTATCCTGTTTCAATACAACTTTTGATTTCGCAAATCGATCAATGGAGGGAATAATATTATGGCAGCAGAATTTGTCATTGAGGGTCTTAAAGCGACGATTGAGGGAAAAGAAATTTTGAAGGGGATTAACCTTCAAATGAAAGGTGGCGAAATTCACGCCATCATGGGACCAAACGGTACAGGTAAAAGTACTTTGGCTTCGGCGCTAATGGGTCATCCTAAATACGAAGTAACTGATGGAACTGCAACTCTTGATGGTGAAGATCTTCTGGAGATGGCTGTTGATGAACGCGCACGTGCAGGTCTTTTCCTTGCAATGCAATATCCAAGCGAAATCTCTGGAGTAACTAACTCCGACTTCTTGCGTTCTGCCATTAATTCCCGTCGTGAAGAGGGAAGCGAAATCTCGTTGATTCGTTTTATTCGCCAAATGGAAGCAAAGATGAAAGAACTAGATATGAACCCTGAGTTTTTACACCGTTACTTGAACGAAGGCTTCTCCGGTGGTGAGAAGAAACGTAATGAAATTCTACAAATGATGATGCTGGATCCAAAAATCGTGATCTTGGACGAAATTGACTCCGGTCTTGATATTGATGCTTTGAAAATTGTAGCTGAAGGCGTAAACTCCATGCGGAGCGAAGAACGCGGCTTCTTAGTTATTACCCACTATCAACGTCTTTTGAACTACATCAAACCTGATTATGTTCACGTTATGATGCAAGGTAGAATCGTGAAATCCGGTGGTCCAGAGCTTGCACAGCGTCTGGAAGCAGAGGGTTATGAATGGATTAAAGAAGAACTTGGAATTGAAGATGAAACTGTAGGGCAAGAAGCGTAAGAAACGCCAGGAAGGAGGAGACCACTATGACGACACAGACCATTCTTCCGGTGGATGCCGAACGCTTGAGCGAATTATCGCACAGCAGCGGCGAACCGGGTTGGCTGAAAGAAAGCCGCTTGAAGGCACTAGAATTGGCAGCTACTCTGACACTGCCTAAATTAGAGAAGACACGGATTGATCGTTGGAATGTCAATAATTATGGTAGCTATAAAGCAAGTGAACCTTTTGCTTCGCTAAGTGATGCACCTGCATCTATTTCTTCCTTGATCAAGGATCAGGAGGAAGGCAGCCTGATTATTCAACGCAACTCTGGTGCAGTATATACACGTATCGCTCCTGAGCTTGCAGAACAGGGTGTTATTTTTACAGATCTACAGACAGCTGTTAAAGAACACGGAGATTTGGTTCAACGTTACCTGCATAAAGCCATTCAGCCAGACGAGCATTCTATCGCAGCGCTGCATGCTGCATTGTGGAATGGTGGAGTATTCCTCTATGTTCCTAAGAATGTTGTTATTGAAACTCCGCTTCAAGCAGTGCTGTTAACGGATGATGCGGAAGCTACTTTTGTTCCACACATTCTGGTCGTAGCTGATACTAACAGTTCCGTAACCTATGTAGACAACTACGTATCGGATAAAGAAGAAGCTGGACTACACAATGGTGCGGTAGAGGTATTCGTGGGCGCTGGCGCTAAAGTTCGTTATGCTACAGTGCATCAGCTTGGTGTAGATACTACAGATGTAACTTATCGCCGGGCTGTTGTTGAGAATGACGGAGTCATCGAATGGATCGTTGGTGAGATGAACTACGGAGATACTGCGAGTGATACCAAGTCTGTGCTTAAAGGCAACGGTTCTAGCTCCGATGCTAAAGTAATTGCAGTAGGTACGGGATCACAGAAACTGAATTACACCACTCAAGCTCAGCATTTTGGCAAAAGCACACCAAGTGATATGATCACTCGTGCAGTTATGCGTGATTCTGCTACTTCTATCATCAACGGAATCACCAAGATTGAGAAAGGTGCTACTAGAGCGGATGGCCAGCAAACGGAAAAAGTATTGATGCTGAGTCCAAAAGCCCGTGGTGACGCCAATCCGATCCTGCTTATTGATGAAGATGATGTTACAGCCGGCCATGCCGCTTCCGTAGGACAGGTCAATCACGAGCAAGTCTTTTACCTAATGTCCCGCGGAATTACACGGCATGATGCAGAGACTCTGATCATCTACGGCTTCTTGGCTCCTGTTGTGTCACAAATTCCACTGGAGGGACTGCGCAATCAGCTCCAATCTCTTGTGGAAAGGAAGTTAGTTCAATGATTAGCAACGCCATCCGGGAGCAATTTCCCATACTGAACCAAAATGTGAACGGACATCCACTGGTCTATCTGGACAGTGCTGCTACTTCACAGAAGCCTCGGAAAGTGATTGAGGCGGTCAAGTCGTATTATGAGTGGGATAACGCCAACGTACACCGTGGCGTCCATACTTTAGGCAGCCGAGCAACCGATGCCTACGAGGGAGCCCGGGAGAAGCTAGCTAAGTTTATTAACGCCCGCAGCACTAAAGAAATTATCTTTACACGCGGAACGACTACAGCCTTAAATCTTGTAGCCTCTTCTTACGGACCCTCTGCTGTGGGTGAAGGCGACGAAATCGTCATCACCTTAATGGAGCATCATAGTAATCTGATTCCATGGCAGCAGCTCGCTAAGAAGACAGGTGCTACATTGAAATATATACCGTTGCAACCTGATGGAACGGTTACGTTGGAAGCTGCCGAGCAGACGATTACGGATAAAACCAAGATCGTTGCTATCGCTTATGTATCCAACGTTATGGGAGTAACTCATCCTATTAAAGAGCTTGCGGCTATTGCTCATCGTCATGGTGCAGTAATTGTCGTAGATGGTGCACAAAGCACACCACATATGAAAGTCGATGTGCAGGATCTGGATTGTGATTTCTATGCACTATCTGGTCATAAAATGCTCGCACCAACCGGAATTGGCGCTTTGTATGGCAAGAGAGCACTTCTCGAAGCCATGGAGCCCGTCGAATTCGGTGGCGAGATGATTGATGATGTGGGTCTTTATGAATCCACATGGAAAGAACTGCCTTGGAAGTTTGAAGGCGGTACGCCGATCATAGCTGGTGCTGTTGGTTTAGGTGCAGCCATTGATTTCTTACAAGAAATCGGATTGGATGAGATACACCGCCATGAGAAAGCTCTTGCAGCGTATGCAGAGCAACGTCTGTCAGAGATCGAGGGTCTGAACATTTATGGTCCTCGGAATCGTGAAGTCGGCGTTGTCACCTTTAATCTGGGTGACGTTCACCCGCATGATGTCGCTACAGTGCTAGATGCGGAAGGTATTGCCATCCGCGCTGGTCATCACTGCTGTCAGCCGCTGATGCGCTGGCTGGAAGCCAGCTCTACAGCACGTGCAAGCTTTTATCTGTATAATACTGAGCAGGATGTAGATCGACTGGTGGACGCTTTAATCAAGACAAAGGAGTACTTCAGCTATGAACTTGGATGACTTATACAGACGCGTAATTATGGATCATTATAAAAGTCCTCGGAATCGCGGTTCATTTGAAGATGATGCTCTAAAAATCGAACTGAATAATCCAACCTGTGGTGACCGTATTACTCTTCAGCTTAAGGTAGAGGATGGAATTGTAAAGGATGCCCGTTATAATGGTGAAGGCTGTTCGATCAGTATGTCATCGGCTTCGATGATGACTGAGGCGATCAAAGGACAAACGGTTGAACGTGCGCTTGAACTGGCCGATAACTTCTCCTTACTGATGAAGGGTGAAGACGTGGATTTTGGAGATTACGAAGACATTGAAGCCCTTTCGGGTGTGAATAAATTCCCTGCGCGGATCAAATGCGCAACACTGGCTTGGAACGCACTCCGTAAAGGAATTGACGAAGAAGAGCAACATAAATAACAGTAGAACAAGGAGGCTGACACCATGGCTAAGAAAGCGCCTGATATGGAAGAATACCAGTACGGGTTCCGTGATGAGCATAAGTCGATATTCCAGTCTGGTAAAGGTTTGACGGCCGAAATTGTTAAAGAAATTTCAGCGATCAAAAATGAACCACAGTGGATGCTTGACTTCCGCTTGAAATCTTTGGAGCAGTTCCGTAAAATGCCAATGCCTACATGGGGCGGCAATATGGATGATTTGGACTTCGAGGATATTCAATATTATGTAAGACCTTCAGAGAAGCAAGGGAAGACTTGGGAAGAAGTTCCTTCCGAAATCAAAGAAACCTTTGACAAGCTGGGGATTCCGGAAGCGGAACAGAAGTTCCTCGCCGGCGTATCGGCACAATATGAATCTGAGGTAGTCTATCACAGCATGCAGAAGAGCCTTGAAGATCAAGGGGTTATTTTTACAGATACCGACACTGCATTGCGTGAGCACCCAGAGCTTCTGAAAAAATATTTCGGGACGATCATCCCTCCAACCGATAATAAGTTTGCCGCACTTAACAGTGCAGTTTGGTCAGGCGGCAGCTTCATCTATGTTCCTAAAGGTGTGAAATGTGAAGTTCCTTTGCAGGCTTACTTCCGTATTAACTCCGAGAACATGGGACAATTCGAACGTACTTTGATCCTTGCGGACGAAGACAGCTTCGTGCATTACGTAGAAGGATGTACTGCTCCAATCTACAGCACGAACTCTCTGCACAGTGCGGTTGTTGAAATCTTGTGTATGAAGAACGCCCGCGTTCGTTATACCACAATCCAGAACTGGGCTCCAAACATCTACAACCTCGTTACCAAACGTGCGGTTGCAGAAGAGAATGCTACCATGGAATGGGTCGATGGTAACATCGGTTCCAAGCTGACCATGAAATATCCTGCGGTTGTTCTTAAAGGCCGTGGTGCTAAAGGTTCAGTACTATCCATCGCGGTAGCAGGTAAAGACCAGCATCAGGATGCGGGTGCCAAAATGATCCATTTGGCTCCAGATACAACATCCACCATTGTATCGAAATCCATCAGTAAACATGGCGGTAAAGTAACTTACCGTGGTCTAGCTTCCTTCGGCCGTCAAGCAGAAGGTGCGAAATCGAACATTAAATGTGATACGCTGATTTTGGATAATGAGTCCACTTCGGATACTATTCCTTACAATGAAATCATGAACGATAACATCGTTCTTGAACATGAAGCAACCGTGTCTAAAGTTTCTGAGGAGCAACTGTTCTACCTGATGAGCCGTGGCCTCACAGAAGCTGAAGCGACTCAAATGATCATCATGGGCTTCATCGAGCCGTTCACAAAAGAACTGCCGATGGAATATGCGGTCGAAATGAACCGTCTGATCAAGTTCGAGATGGAAGGTTCAATCGGTTAATAAGAGCGCTTATGAATGGAGGCCCGTCCTCCTAACGTTTATATTTCTTCAAAGCATCCGTAGATATTTTTCTACGGATGCTTTTTTTATGGGCACAATTGAAAAAATCCCCGAATGCTCCGGGGACACACCTTTAATATTTTCAACTATCCATTTCCGGCAACGGCAATTCCACTGAAGGATCTGGCTCCCAGAGATGCCGTTCTAATCGCTGATGCTACAATGGTGTATTGAATCTGGCCGGTAAGCACATCGGTCGAAGGCGGATAGTCGACAGCGGTGATTCCAACCATTTCATATTGGGTCGTTGTATTATTGATGTTTCCGGGGTACGTTGTACTAAAAATTAATATATTATTGCGGTAAATACTAAAAGTAACATCATTCTGAACTATAATGCTAACATCAACACTAAGTCTGGCAAAAGCAT
Source organism: Paenibacillus sp. FSL R7-0163 (assembly GCF_037969975.1). Lineage (NCBI taxonomy): Bacteria > Bacillati > Bacillota > Bacilli > Caryophanales > Paenibacillaceae > Paenibacillus > Paenibacillus sp. FSL R7-0163. The sequence continues at coordinate 4,098,383 of NZ_CP150224.1, read as the reverse complement.
TCAATGTGACTCTCACTAAACCTGCATTGGCAGGGTTAACATTTACTGTCTGAAGTCCAATATCACCGAAAATTGCACTTGAACGAACTAAATTAAGACTTTGTGCATCCATAGTGCTGCCCTGTGAAATTCTCATATCAAGAAACTGTATACTCATCCAATTCACCTAACCTCTCATTGTAGATTTTATATTTTATGAGAGAAAGAATAGAATGGCGCCAAATCATTGGCGGGGTTTTTTTATATAGTAAAGGCTACTGTTTTGCCAGATCATTCACTTCTTTACTAAAAGCCTCTGAATATTGATTGAATTTACCTGCATCAAGTTTTAAGCTGTTATCGTTTGCTTTTGGAGGTGTCTCCTGAATCTGTTTATATAAAAGATCAATTTCTGGGGAAAGCTTGGCCCATATTTTTTTTATAGAATCATACTTAGTATCTAACTTGTTCATATATGTATCGTATTCTTTTTTCTCTTCCATGGCTTTGCCAAGCTGTTCGATCGTAAAGTCAATGTCCATGCTCGCTCCTGTACTGCTTGTACCACTTCTAGTGTATGAGATAACATCTACAAACCCCACATTCCAAATGTCCGCAATAACAAAATTGCTTATTTCTCTTAGCATTTTTTCAGGTGAGGGTGCTGTATCAGTTTTTGAGGAGATTTCCCCGAAATTAAACAAGTTTTTAGATTCGTTGATCGCTGTGTTTGCGTCCGTAGGGTTAATGTTATTTGTATTGCTACACCCTGAAAGAAGGATAATGGCGATAATACAAGATAAAACAAGCTGCTTTTTCAATATAGTTCCCCTCCATAATATAAGTAAAAAGTGTTGTATTACTATATTACGGTAAATTGTGGTAAAAGTTTTACATCTGAAGCAAATTTAAGACGGCGAAAAAGTGAACTCTTCGTATCCCCGAATAAATCCCAATAATTATGCAAAAAACCGAATAAAGGTCCTCCTAATATTACACGATGATTACAATAATCATGTAGATTCTTAATTCATCAGGATTAAGGAGGAAACACGAGCATTTTAAGATAACGAGGGTCCTTTATATCATGTAGATGCTGCTTTTTTCCGAAATAACCGCAAAAACGCGCAATTCTCCCCTTTGCCGCATTAAATTATGGATGATACACTGCTTAAAGTCACTAAATTGTAAGCGCTAAAAAAAGCTAGCTTACGATGTAACATTTGCTTTATACAAAAAAATGCTTACTAAGTAAGCCTTAAGGAGGAGAGATATGGATGTTCTCAGGCAACTGCGCGGTTATTATCGGGAGAAGCTGCATTTTCTGATTCTTTCGATTATATGTTTGGCCGCTGCAACTGCAGTGGGGCTGATTACCCCCAATTTGTTAAGAAAGCTGATCGATGATGTTATTGTGCCACTTAAGTTTACAGAGGTGCCAGTGCTCGCATTGAGCGTGTTAGCTGTAGTAATAGTAAAAGCATGCCTGCAGTTTGCACATGGATTTTTTGGAGGACGGCTAGGTAACTTTCTTGCATACCGGCTGCGTAATGCTTGTTATGAGAAGCTGCAATTCCTATCTTTCCGCTATTATGATACCGCGAAAACGGGAGATTTGATGTCCCGGCTAACCGGAGATTTGGAAGCGATTCGTAACTTTATCGGTTTCGGTTTTGCTCAGTTGCTGAATGTCTTTTTTATGGTCATTTTTGGTTCGATTATGATGTTCTCACTCAATTGGCAGCTTACTCTAGTAACTTTGATTACGATGCCAATCCTGGCGTTTATTGCGCTAAAATTCGAGTCTAAGATTCACCCGGCCTTTCAAGAGATGCGTCTTGCGCTCAGTTCTCTGACAACGGCTGTACAGGAGAATATCACGGGTGTGCGCACCGTAAAATCATTTGCGAGAGAGGCTCATGAAGTAGAGAAATTCTCACACCGCAACGAACGTTATAAGAATAACCAGATTTTTGCCGCTGAGCTCTGGAGTAAGTTTTTTCCAGCGATGGAGTTTTTAGCATCGATCAGTGCAGCTATTCTGCTTGGAGTAGGCGGAACGTTAGTTATTAAGGGGAAAATGTCGCTGGGCGAACTGGTTGCTTTTTTCAGCTTAATTTGGTACATCATTGGACCGATTTGGGGTCTTGGATTCCATATTAATAACTATACACAGTCCAAAGCATCGGGAGAACGTGTATTGGAAGTACTTAATCAGAATATTGATGTGAAGGATAAAGAGAACGCCCGTGAACTGGTACCTTCTGAGGTTAAGGGAGATGTAGCGTTTAATCACGTCACATTTGCTTATGGAAACAAAATGCCTGCGGTTACAGACATTGATTTTGAGGCTAAATCTGGTGCGGTTATAGGGTTCCTTGGAGGAACGGGCTCTGGTAAATCGACCATTACACAGCTGATGATGCGTGCTTATGACGTTAATGAAGGCAGCATCACACTGGATGGGATGGACATCAGAGAATACAATGTTCGCAGCTTGCGTTCACAGATCGCGACGGTCTTTCAGGAGACCTTCCTGTTCTCCTCCTCAATTCGCAACAACATCTCCTATGGGTTGAAAAATGTAAGCATGGAAGAAATTATCCGAGCTGCACAACTTGCCAAAGCCCATGATTTCATCATGGAGATGGAAGATGGTTATGACACTGTGGTGGGTGAGCGCGGAATGGGTCTTTCCGGTGGACAAAAGCAACGGATTGCCATCGCTAGAGCCCTGCTTAAGAATCCGCGGATTCTTATCCTCGATGATGCGACCAGCGCTGTCGATATGGAGACGGAGCACGAGATTCAAGCCGGATTCCAAGAGGTCATGAAGGGGCGCACTACACTTATTATTGCCCATCGGATCTCCTCCTTGCGCCATGCGGATCAGATTATCGTCATGAACGAAGGTCATGTACAGCAGCGTGGTACCCATAAAGAGCTAATTGAAGTGCCGGGTCCTTATCAGGATGTATACCGGATACAGTATGCTGATTATCTGGCCAGAGCGACCGGAAGAGGGGAGGAGTGAGGCATATGAAACTTGAAGCCAAACCAATGACCGCTACGGGAGCAAAAAATAAAGCAGCCGAGCAGCAAGAGCTGGATGAACGTTTTGTATATAAAGATGATGATGTCATCGATAAGGCTTTTGACTGGAAGCAATTCACCAGACTGTTCGGGTACATGAAGCCTTATGCAAAGCAGATGCTTCCATTGGTGTCCATCATGATGATTCTGGGAACTATCACGAAGTTGACCGTCCCGTTCCTAACAAGTTTAGCCATTGACCGTGCGATTGCACCAAAGGTGGGGAATCCCAGCTTATCTCTGCTATATTCGCTTACAGCAGGGGTAATCGTCTTATATCTGATTCAATGGATTGCGGGAGTATACCGGATTAAATACACGAACATCATCGGCCAAAGAGTGATTTATGATTTGCGCTCAGATTTGTTCAAGCATATTCAGAAGCTCTCCTTTAACTTCTTTGATAAACGTCCGGCAGGTTCGGTATTAGTGCGGGTAACCAATGATATCAACTCTTTGCAGGACTTGTTCACAAACGGGGTTGTCAATCTGATGATCGACTGCGTGCAGCTTATGGGGATTACCATTATTCTACTAGTGATCAACTGGAAGCTAGGTCTTGCAGTAATGGTTACGGTTCCGATTATGTTCTTTGTTTCAACTAAGCTGCGCCAAAAGATTCGGATCGCTTGGCAGGATGTGCGGATGAAGAACTCCAGAATTAATTCTCATTTAAATGAATCGATTCAGGGAATCAGAGTCACACAAGCCTACACCCAAGAACAAGAAAATATGAATTATTTCGATGTTATGAATACCGACAGCAAAAAATCCTGGAACAAAGCCTCTGCGATGAACCAGGCGTTCGGTCCGATTATTGAGGTCACAGGTGGTTTTGGAACAATGATCCTCTTTTGGCTGGGGGCTTATCTGATCCAATCTGGAGAACTCACAGTAGGTATGCTGGTAGCATTCAGTTCTTATGTCAGCAACTTCTGGGACCCGATTAATCGCCTTGGGCAGATGTACAATCAGCTGCTTGTGGCAATGGCTTCCTCGGAACGGATCTTTGAATATTTGGATGAGCAACCTGCGGTTCAAGATAATCCTGGTGCTAAGCCAATGGGAACGATTCGTGGGGATATTAACTTTGAGAAGGTCATTTTTGAATATGAAAAAGGCCGGGCTGCATTAAAAGGTATTGATCTGGATGTAAAAGCAGGACAGTCGATCGCGCTCGTAGGTCATACAGGTTCTGGTAAAAGTACGATCATTAACCTGATTGGCCGGTTTTATGATATCAAAAGCGGCCGAATCACGATAGACGGTGAAGATATCCGCGGGGTTACGTTAGACAGCCTGCGAAGGCAGATCGGAATCGTGCTGCAAGATACCTTTATTTTCTCGGGAACGATTCGGGATAATATCCGTTTTGGCCGTCTGGAGGCTACAGATGAAGAAGTGGAAAATGCTGCAAAAGCCGTGGATGCCCACGACTTCATCATGAAGCTGCCCGGTGGGTATGAGACAGAGGTGGAAGAGCGCGGCAGCGCGTTGTCGATGGGACAACGTCAGCTTCTCTCCTTCGCCCGGGCGCTCTTGGCAAATCCGCGTATTCTAATCCTGGATGAGGCAACTGCCAGCATTGATACGGAGACAGAGCTGAAGATCCAGGAGGCACTCAAAATCCTGCTTCAAGGCCGAACCTCCTTTATCGTAGCGCACAGACTTTCTACCATCCGCCATGCGGATAAAATAGTCGTCCTCGATCACGGAGAGATTAAAGAAGAAGGAAACCATCATGAGTTGACATCCCGTGATGGGGTATACAACGGTCTGATCGAAGCGCAATTCCGCTTCCTATAGACCGACAGAACAGAACAGAACACAACAACAGCTCATTCCCGTTGCTTAGGCAACTGCGGTGTGGGCTGTTTTTTATAGGGATATAGGATGTAGAGATTAATGGGTCCGGGGTTAGAACAGGCAGACCAGAGTAGAGTGGAATATGGCATATAGGTATTACGGGACAAGGCAAAGGAAGAACGGCAGAATGGAAGAACAGCAGAACAGCAGAACAGCAGAACAGGGGAACGGCAGAACGGCAGAATGGAAGAACGGCAGAACGGAAGAACGGAAGAACGGAAGAACGGCAGAATGGAAGCACGGAAGCACGGAAGCACGGAAGAACGGCAGAACGGCAGAATGGAAGATTGGAAGAACGGCAGAACGGCAGAACGGCAGAACGGCAGAACGGCAGAACGGCAGAACGGCAGAACGGCAGAACGGAAGAACGGAAGAATGCAAGAACAGCAGAGCAGCAGAACATAATACAGCAGGGTTAGATTTCTATTCAGTTACTTAGGACGTTTGGATACCCTGCCCGTCACACGCAGCTCAAACATTTGTGCACAAATATCTTGATGCCATTGTAGATCAGCTGTCTGTTCCGCTAATTGGATTTCATTTTGCAATCGGGCCAACTCATAGCAGTAGGTAGCGTTTATTTGCAGGCACTGCTGTTGTTCCGTTTCCTCAGCAGCAGTAAGCTGCCGTCTACGGCTCAGGGTGAACAACTCGGCAAGGCGTTCATGGACAGGAAGCATGCTTTTTTCCTCCTACAGCAATTTAAAACCACATATTAGTTTCGCCATGAGAAGAGAAATTCAAACGTTACGTCAGATAATTAAATTGAGGGGCCTTACTATGTTGAGGGTAGGAGGAACTATCTTCGAAGTCAGAAGGAAACAAGTAGAGGTGAAAATCGAGGGAAGTTTAGGAGTAATCAGGAAACGAATCGTTTAGTTGCAGTTTGTACAATAGTAACCGCCATTCTTGTTATAAAAATACTGTTAATTGCACTTTGTGCAGCTATTTTCGAGAAATGTGCTTATTAAGGGCATTTTCCTTAATTCTAGTTGCACAAAGTACAACTAAATCAGAAATCGGCTCGCTAGACGTGGATTTAGTTGCACAAAGTACAACTAAATCAGAAATCGGCTCGCTAGACGTGGATTTAGTTGCAAAAGTACAACTAAATCAGAAATCGGCTCGCTAGACGTGGATTTAGTTGCACAAAGAACAACTAAATCACAATTCAGCTCGCTAGACGTGGATTTAGTTGCAAAAGTACAACTAAATCACAATTCAGCTCGCTAGACGTGGATACTGTTGCACAAAGTACAACAAAATCAGAAATCGGCTCGCTAGAAGTGGATTTAGTTGCACAAAGTACAACTAAATCACAATTCAGCTCGTTAGACGTGGATACTGTTGCACAAAGTACAACTAAATCACAATTCAGCTCGTTAGACGTGGATACTGTTGCACAAAGTACAACTAAATCAGAAGTCAGCCTGGTAGACATGAATTTTGTTGCACAAAGTACAACTAAAAAATCCCCCGTAGTCAAACCGGGGGATTTAGTGTACAAACAGCAGCTCTGAACCCTTTGCTAAGCAACGCAGGACCTCAAGAAACGCCCTAGTCCATGTAGATTTCCACAATCGTAACGTTACGTTCGCGGGCTAGATCGACAAATAATCCATCGATCTTTACCAGCGGACGGAAAATATCAACCGGGTTGTTCATGATAATCACACCTGTATCCCCCGTGTTCAGTAATACTCGCTTGCCGATAAAGTTAGGCATTAAATGCTGTATAAAGGCTTGAACCGTTCTACCGTTCAGCTTACCAAAGCTGAGATCATTTAGTTCACGTAGGACAGAAATAAGCTCTTGCTTGGACTGATAGACGCGTTTAGAAGTCATCGCACTATAGATGTCAGCTACAGCAGCAATTTGCGCATAAGGATGAATATCGGATTTGGTTAGCTTATTAGGATAGCCAGAGCCGTCCTCACGTTCATGATGCTGCAAGGCTGCCAAGGCTGTATGTGAGTCATCCATAGAATTGCGGATAATTTCGTAGCCGTACTTAGTATGTAGTTTAACTTCTTCGAATTCTTCCGCGGTTAATTTCCCAGGCTTATTTAATAGTGCAGGTGAGATTCTACATTTTCCAATATCAATTAAATATCCAGCTCGTCCAATCTCATAGCATTCTTGTTTGGAATACCCAAGCCAGATTGCAATATAATAAGAGAGCATACCTACCTGCAAAGAGTGATTGTAGGTATAATTATCTTCGCGATCGAGCAGAAGCAGCAGGGAGACTACATCCTTTTGCTTGTCCAACGATTGAAGCGAAGGCTGAAGAATGTCGTTAACCACGGATTGGTTAAAGCTTCCTTTTAATAGTGCTTCCATATAAAGATTCTCAAAGCCGTCAATCATGGTATCAAAACTAGTGGTCACCGTCTGAATAATTGAAGGTCTGCTTAATGGGGCAGGTTCTTCCACTAACGTCTGGATATCAACATAATCAACTCCATGCTGCATCAGCTTGGCGATATCATCTATCTGGAGCAGCGATCCCTTTGGTAATACATGCAGACCTCTTGAACTATAAGCGTCTGAGTTGAGGTGATTACCAGGTTTTAGATCCGAGACGTGTACTCTCAATGCCTATGCCACCTTTTATCCGATTTTATCCAGAATATCAACAAAGTGCAGATTTTTCAATGAAAAAGGAGTGAAGATTAATTGTGGAGGGAATCGGCAGCCTTTTGTTCAGAGCCTACCCAGTGCTGGCCTGATTCATTGATGTCTTTTTTCCAGATAGGGACGGTCTGTTTCAGCAGTTCAATGGCCAGACGACTAGCCTCGTAACAGGTATCGCGATGAGGGGTAGAGACGGCAATGATAACGCTTGCTTCCTTCAGGCCTACAAGCCCAATGCGGTGGGAAATCGCGCAGCGTGCATTCCAGCGATTCTGCACCTCGTCACCAATTTCTTTCAGCTTGCTTAAGGCCATAGGAATATAGGCTTCATAGTCTAATGCTGTTGTACGTAGTTCTCCGGTCATTTCGCGTGTAGTTCCTACAAATAATAGGGATGCTCCATGATTGGCGTCGAGGACGGCATCCAGAAGCTTCTCAGCATTTAAAGGCAGATCCGTTATGCTATAGAGGCCGTCAGAAGTGCTTTCATATAAAGAACCATTCTCTCCACCGGAAACGGGAGGGATTAATGCAACTTCGGCAGACTCGGTGATGAGGGCTTCATCAGGTGCATATTCCCGGTCAATGGCGACCAAAGAAGTTCCAATTAGGGATGCTGCATCCGGATAAGAGGTTGAAAGGAGTTCTTTTAACTTCCCAGCGGTTAAGGGATTCTCTGTCGCATGAAAGGTCAGAGAAGATGAGCCGATAATCTCAGCCAAACCCGCGAACAGACGGATTGTGATATGCATACTTATTCACCTCTGAAATATGTTGTAATGTCTACAATATACCATAATGAGCCTGAAAATGTTATGCTAGGCTCTATAAGATCATGCATCGGCTGCTTCATTTAAGAGCGGCTCAACAGGTAGGAGGAATGTTGCTAATGGGGCATGTGCCGCAAAGACTGACCATACTTCATACCAATGATATACATAGCCATTTCGAAATGGTGAGTCCATTGGCAGCAGAAATCGGGAGACAAAGAGCTGCAGCGGGGGAAGAGCCTGTGCTGTTGCTGGATATTGGCGATCATATGGATCGTGCAGCCGTCGAGACAGAAGGAACTATGGGTCAGGCTAACATCGATGTACTTAACTTAACAGGATATGATGCTGTAACCATCGGTAATAATGAGGGGTTAACATTCTCACAGGAGATGTTATCCTCTATTTTCTCCGGGTTACAGTGCCCAGTGGTATGCTGTAATTTTGTGGAGACTGCAACAGGGGAACCTCCCCACTGGATGAAGCGTCATGCCATCTTGGAGAAGGATGGAATCAGAATAGGAATAACTGGAGCGACAGCGGCATTTAGTTCGTTCTATTCCTTGCTGGGCTGGGATGCCCTGGATCCCGAGACAACCCTTCGGGAACAATGCCTTCTTTTAGCTCCCCAGGTGGATATTCTAATCATCCTTTCTCATTTGGGACTTCCCGCAGATCGAATTCTGGCAGAGCGGCTGGAAGGTGTGCATGCTATTCTTGGTGGACATACGCATCATATGCTGGAAGAGCCGCTCATGATTAACGGAACAGCTGTATGTGGAGCGGGGAAATTCGGGCGTTACCTCGGGCGGCTTCAATTTGAGCGGAGAGAGGGACAAACTGGATTCAGTCTGGTGGTAGGTGAATGTATTCCGATTGACCCAGAACTGAAGGAAGAGGTTGTAGGTCCTGCCGCTACTATTCATTTGGAGCGTGGTCGTGAGGCTCTTCAGCAGACCGTTGCGATCACAGATCGTGAGCTTCCTTTGAATTTGCAGGGAGAATCCCCTTTTGGCAATCTTTTAGCCCAAGCTGTACGTAGATTTACAGGCGCCAGTTTGTCGATAGTTAACACAGGTCAGCTTCTAGGACCTTTGCCTGAAGGGGAGGTTACAACGGGAATGCTGCACGCCCTATGTCCTTCTCCCATTAATACATGCGTAATCAAGCTGGAAGGCCTAGATATTCGCATAGCTTTGGAGCAGAGTCTTACGGAAGAATTTTATAATAAGGTGATTTTTGGGTATGGCTTTCGCGGGAATTATCTGGGCAGCTTAGCAGTAGATGGGATAAAAATCTTGTACGATCCGCAGCAGATACCGTATGATAACAATATTGCAGTTTTTGTCGAAGGAAATCCGCTGGAGGATGATAAAGAGTATAATGTTGGTACGCTGGACATGTTTACTTTCCGTGCAGGCTATGAGACGATCGCCAATGGGAAGGATCCTTTATTTTTGCTGCCTCATTTTTTACGCGACCTGCTTGGGATGGAATTGCAGCGCCCGGACAGTCTTGATGAATGCATGCTCACTCGCTGGCAGATCAAGTCTGAGTAAACCTGCAGCTTACAAGATTTACTTTTTGATTCCATTTAGACAGTGCTAGATTCCCAAAAAAATAGGAGGAAATTATGGACACGATTACAGCTATTATTTTAGCAATTGTCGAAGGGATCACTGAATTTATTCCTGTTTCTTCTACAGGACACATGATTTTGACCTCGAAGCTTCTGGGCTTTGATGAGCAGGATTCGATTATGAAGACTTATGAAATCGTTATTCAGCTAGGGGCAATATTGGCGATTGCGCTTGTTTACCGCGAGCGTGTGCTTAATTTGCTGGGCATTGGGCGTAAGAACTCAGGAAGAGGCGGTGTGATGCCGGCGTCTCGTTTGAACTTAATCCATGTAATACTTGGGATTGCCCCAGCACTAGCTGTGGCATTTTTTGCCCGCGATTTTATAAAAAGTCTCTTTGGGGCCACGACTGTTCTTTGGGCGCTTGTCGCCGGAGGGATTCTAATGATTATCGCAGAATGGGTAAATAGACGCAAAATTAGAGTTACAGCGCATGAGCTAGACGATCTTTCCTACGGACAGGCGCTGGCTATCGGGATGTATCAGATTATTTCAGTGCTTTGGCCAGGATTTTCCCGTTCGGGATCTACGATCTCCGGAGGGATGTTAAGTGGAGTTAGTTATAAAGCTTCTGCGGATTTCTCCTTCCTTATAGCCATTCCTATTATGTGTGCGGCTTCCGGATATGAACTGTTGGATTCTTATAAGAACTTCACTAGTGAGACGATTGGCTATTTTGTAATTGGATTTCTGATTTCTTTTGTAGTGGCTTATGTAGTGGTCATTTTGTTTATGAAATTGATTCAAAAGATTAGATTGACGCATTTCGCGATCTACAGATTTATTCTTGCTGCTATATTCTGGTTGTTTATTATGCGTTAATGCCCATAGGCAAAGACCTAGACACACCCGATGTTCTTCATGGTGCACCTGTCTGATCTCTACATAAACGGTATAGACAAAGCGTGTGACCCAAGGATTTCAAAACAGAATAGCATTTTACCGTTAAAGGCAGGAGTGAGCTAAGTGCGTTTAGTATCCGTGAATCAGCTTCAAGCAGGCATGAAATTAGGTAAAAAAATATATAATGATGAAGGTCTAACTCTCCTCGCGGATGGGGTGGAGCTTACTGATGCGTTGATCAAGAGGCTTGCAAGAATTGACATCGGTTATATTTACATAGAGGACTCTGTCACGGACGATGTTGAGATTATAGGTATGCTTCAAGATGAGACACGCAATCAGGCACTGAAGGTGATTCGTAATCAGTTTCAGCAAATGACAGGCGCTTCAGGAATAAGTAAGGGATTCTACCATCTGGATAAAAAATTCTCAAAAATCATGGATAGCATCCTGGATGATTTGTCTTTACAAGAAGATCCGATGATCATGCTGCTTGATATGCACACTGCTGATAACTACTTGTACGTCCATTCCCTGAACGTCTGCTTGTACACTTTGGTGCTTGGCATTGCGCATGGGTACAGCAAAGAGGAGCTTCGAGTGATTGGTCTGGGTGCGCTGCTGCATGATATTGGCAAGACCCAAGTCCCGATAAAAATCATTCAAAAACCCGGCAAGCTCAGTGAAGATGAATTTCGGCATATGCAGGCACACACCGAGATCGGGTATCAGATTCTCAAGGAAGAACCGAATATCCCGCTGCTCGCGGCTCATTGTGCGCTTCAGCATCATGAACGCATTGACGGATCCGGATATCCGCGGGGATTAAAAGGACCTCAAATTCATGAATATGCCAAATGGTTGGGCGTGGCTGATTCCTACGATGCCATGACCTCCAACCGGGTCTACAAAAAGGCTATGCTGCCACATCAAGCCGTTGAGGCGCTTTATGTAGGTTCCGGTACATTGTATGAGCAGAAGCAGCTAGAGTTATTTAGAGATCGTGTGGCTATCTATCCACTTGGTCTTACGGTGAAGCTCAGTACGGGTGAAAGTGGAGTTGTTGTCAAAATAGATCCAAGTACGCCTCACAGACCGATCGTACGTGTGCTTACAGGGCCTGAAGGAGAGAAAGTCGTACCGTTCGAAAGGGATCTAGGAAAAGCCCTCTCCGTTGTTATCGTTGACGTCGCAGATCAAGGCGATTCTGTGGGAACGCCAAAATATTTATAATAGCAGCGAAGAGAGAAGAATAGGCTTGTCCGCATAACTCGCGGAAGCCTCTTCTTCGTCTCGCTGCTATTATTTTTTACAGTGAGAAAGCTTGTGAGGACAGTCCGAAAGACATCCGAAGTGCAGTTTTTCTGACTAACGTGGTATGATATAGGATAAGACACCGTTCAATCTTCATGATTATGGGTTAATAATAGGAATAAGATTTAAAGGAGCTAGTACAAATGAATGTTATAAGACCATTAACATCTTCACCGAAGGAGCTGTCGCCAAGCTACGATCCATGGGATCCCATTACTTCTTTACGCAAGCATGGACGCCATGTGCTAACGAGTGTGGAATTTACAGTAACCAATTTATGTAATATGCGGTGTGAACACTGTGCGGTAGGTGATAGTTTAACCTCTAGAGAAGGGGATATGCTGCCGCTTAAAAATATGTTGGACCGTTTAGATGAAGTAGAGCATCTGGAGACTATTAGTATTACCGGCGGAGAGCCTATGTTTTTGGCCGGAACGGTGGATAATATCATAGTGCCGCTCTTAAAGTATGCCAAAGAGCGGGGGATTAGATCGCAAATTAATTCTAATCTGACGATGCCGTATGCTCGATATGAAAAGCTGCTTCCGTATTTGGACGTTATGCATATTTCTTTTAATTATGTGAACGGAGACGATTTTCATGAAGTTGGTTTTGCCAACAGCGGGCATGCTGTTTCAAAGGAAAGTGCATATCGGTTATATAATGCAATGATTGAGAATTCTCGACGGCTAAGTGAGGATGGTATGCTAATTTCTGCGGAAACTATGATTAATTACCGTACACATACTAAGCTGCCTGAAATTCATAAGTTGATTCTCGACATGGGCGCCAAACGGCATGAGGTACATCCTATGTACGACTCCAGTTTTGCTTCGGCGTTGCCAGTGTTGTCCTTGAATGAAATGCGGACGGCAATCCATGAACTACTGGATACCCGTGATCCGGAGATTTGGATGCTGTTTGGGACCCTTCCGTTTTTTGCTTGCAGCTTCCTGGAAGAAGACCAGAAGCTGATAAGCAGAATGCGCGCCGAGAAGAATGTTACCCTTCGCAATGATCCGGATGGCCGGAATCGAGTGAACGTAAACATGTTTACGGGCGATGTTTTTGTTACAGATTTCGCTGATATCGCAGCCTTTGGCAACATCGAGAACCAAAAGCTGGATGATATATTTATCGATTGGCAGACTAAACACCCGCTGAACCAAAAGGTGAACTGCCACTGCGATGCAGCAGGCTGCTGCGGACCTAATCTGTTAGTGGCGGATATGTATTATCCGGAAGTTGACTTCAAAACTAGAAAAGCGATCAATCTGTAGAAATGAGGCGTTGTTAAGTGGTGCATACGGAATTTGAAGTAGGGAGATTATTGCTTAATCTTTTGCTGGTTCTGGTGCTCGTATTATTGAACGGTATTTTTGTAGCAGCGGAATTTTCATTAGTTAAGGTCAGGCAGTCCCGCCTGACCCAACTTGTCAGTGAAGGTAATAAAATGGCTGGATATGCTCTGAAAGTAAATAAGAGACTGGACTCCTATTTATCCGCCACTCAGTTTGGGATAACACTTGCATCGCTGGGCTTAGGTTGGGTTGGAGAGCCCGCGATTTCTGAGCTGTTGGTCGAACCTTTAATGTACCAGATGGGGATCACCGATCATACCCTGATTTCTACTGTATCTGTGATTATTGGATTTTCGATCATTACATTTTTACATATTGTACTTGGGGAGCTTGCTCCTAAATCGCTCGCGATTCAAAGAACAGAAGGTTCGGCACTGTTGTTATCTGCACCCCTGATGTTCTTCTATAATGTGTTCATGCCTTTTATCTGGGTGCTGAATGCTTCAGCCAACGCGTTACTTCGGTTAGTCGGTGTGGAGCCTGCAAATGAAAGTGAAGCAGCACACTCGGAAGAGGAAATACGTATTCTGATGAATCAGAGCGCCAAGAGTGGCGTCATTGACAAAGATGAAATGAAACTAATGGATAATATCTTTGAATTCTCAGATCTGCTTGCACGTGAAGTCATGCTGCCTCGTACAGATATGGATGTGCTTTACAGCAATCTTTCGTTAGAAGAAAATATGAAGATTATTACCGAAACGAGACATTCACGTTATCCGGTTGCTCTGGAAGATAAGGACCGTATTATCGGTTTTATTCATATTACCGACCTGTTGTTTGCTCCACCGGAGCAGCAGAATGATCTTACAACTCTGGTTCGGCCTATCCTTAACGTTCCGGAATCGATGGAGATCAGTCATACTCTTCGTTTTATGCAGAAGAATAAGGCGCAGCTAACGTTGGTTGTCGATGAATATGGCGGCACAGCAGGTTTGCTGACAGCAGAAGAGATTCTGGAAGAAATCGTAGGAGATCTGCATGACGAGTTCGAAGATGAGCGTCCAAGTGTGGAACATAACGGGGAGTATATCTCTGTTGAGGGCCGGATGCTGATTGAGGATGTCAACGATCTTACGGGTGTTGTGATTGAAGATGATGAGGTGGATTCCATCGGCGGCTGGTTGTTTAAGGAGCTGGAGGGTAATCCAACCAAAGGAAAACGTGTCAAAGTTGAAGATGTTATTTTTGAAGTCGAGGAATCGACAAGATTGCGTATCACTAGAATTAATATCCACCGGGAACCCCGTGTTGAGGATGAAGAAACCTCATCAAAATTGGACGAGGATAAAGAATAACCTATTAAAGATTGTAACGTATTGTTCCGGTTGATCAGGGATATAATGAACTCCTCCTGTAAGAGCTTTATGGCTCACGACAGGGGGAGTTTTTTGTGGACACATAAAGGACATAACGCTCGTCTATGCTAATGTTTATAAATTGTTTGAAAGCGGGGTCTAGATTGAAAAAGAAACTTCTTCTCGTTGAGGATGAAATTCGTATTCGTGAACTGGTATCTGATTATTTCTTACAGAATGATTGGGAAGTACTTGAAGCGGATAATGGAAGAGATGCATTGGTTTGGTTTGATTCACTGTTGCCGGATCTGCTGATTCTGGATATCATGATGCCTGCTATGAATGGCTTTGAAGTGTGCCGTGAAGTTCGTGAGAAATCAGCGGTACCCATTATTTTGTTAACCGCCAAGTCTACAGATGACGACAAAATCTATGGATTTGAATTAGGAGCCGATGATTATGTTACAAAACCATTTAGTCCAAAGGTGCTGGTAGCCCGGGCAAATGCACTCATGAAGCGGGTTGAAGGCACCCATCAGCCTGAATCTGGCATAATAAAATTTGGTTCCGCGATGTTTAATACCTTAGCTCATCGGTTGGAGGTAGAAGATGCGGAAGTGGAGCTTACCCCTAAGGAATATGATCTTTTATGGCTTTTAATACGAAATAAAGGGATTGTCATTTCAAGGGATACGATCCTCAGTCGGATCTGGGGAATTGAATTTGAAGGAGATTCCAGAGTTGTGGACAGTCATATTAAAAAGCTGCGAAGTAAATTGGGTTATGAATCACGTTTTATTCGTACGGTAATTGGCACAGGATACATGTTCGAGGAAGAGGCATGAGAAGACGGGGAATTACTTTTAAACTGTTTGTGATGACCGTTATCTTTTTCCTTTGCTTCTATGGCATGGTGATTCTAAGCCAATTGCTGTTGTTTGACAATTTCTATCAGAAGCAAAAAGAGCACCGCGTGGAGAAACACCTTAAGAGCTTTGCGGCAAGATATATAAGTGAGCCATGGGGAAGCACTCGAACCTCTCAGGAGCTTGTCCGGTTTATGCTGCGGAATAAAACACAAATGGTTATTTTGAAGCTGGATGGAAAGATGAATTCAGAAGATCCATTTCATATAAAGCTAATCGATGATGACGGGAAGAGTATGGTTGTTTCTTTATCCCTATTCATGAATCAGTACGGAGATTCACTGAGAGCAGCAAACATTAAAGTAGATGATCAGTTGAGCGTGGAAGGCGAACTTTTGGACGAAGACAGTGCTTCACCCGTTATACTCTACCCCATAAGCATTACAAAAAAAGGGGGCGGAACAATAGGGGAGACGGGAGAGACTGGGACGATTCATGCATCTGGTACTGTTGCCGAAGTTGTACTGCCTGATTTGAAAATATGGAATCCACGCCAGGGAATACTGTTTGAGGCTCTAGAGGAATGGTTTCCTTTGACACCGGCGCAGGCAGAAGACTTCAAAAATTTGAAAATACAGAAGCAAGACTGGATTGCTCCCTGGAGTGGGAGTCGCAATTCTGTGGTTATTCTGCCCCTGAAGCAAAGTAACGGAGAAATTGAATTACTATTCACAGTCACTTCATTACAGGAAGTTAAGGATTCGAACGATGCGTTGCGTTGGTTCTTTTTATATCTGGGAATGGGTGGTTTTGTCCTGATTCTGGTGCTTTCTCTCTTTTTCTCGAAAATGGTAACGCGTCCGCTAATTAA
The DNA here is from genome assembly GCF_037969975.1 of Paenibacillus sp. FSL R7-0163. Classification (NCBI taxonomy): domain Bacteria; kingdom Bacillati; phylum Bacillota; class Bacilli; order Caryophanales; family Paenibacillaceae; genus Paenibacillus; species Paenibacillus sp. FSL R7-0163. The sequence goes on along the minus strand of NZ_CP150224.1, from coordinate 4,081,846 downwards.
ATTAAATAACATAGCCAAACGTATGGTTTCTCTGGATTTTACAGGGGACACATCGATTCGGCAGAAGGATGAGTTAGGCAGCCTTTCTAACAGCATGTTCACCTTATCACTAAGTCTGGATTCTGCTTTACGAGAGTTAAGAGAGGCCAATCAGCAGCTAGTTGAGGATATGGAGCAGAAACAAAGAATGGAGATCATGCAGCAGGACTTTTTTGCCAACGCCTCCCATGAATTGAAGACACCACTCAGTATTATCAAAGGTTTTGCTGAAGGCTTGGAAGATGGCGTTAGCGCCGGCAAGCAGGATCACTACATTAAGGTAATTATTGAGGAAGCCGATAAAATGGAGTTTCTTGTTAAAAATATGCTAGATCTAGCGCGGTTGGAGTCGGGCACGATTAAACTTCGGAAAACTTCCTTTATGTTAAGTGAACTGACGGAAAAGGTGACGGACAAGCTGGTCCACTTGCTGAGTGAAAAACATTTGGAAGTCATCATTATTCCTGCAAATGAATTACCGGTCTATGCGGATGTGAACTGGATCGAACAAGTTATGCTAAATTTTATGACCAATGCTATCAGGCATGCGGAAGAAAGAAGTTCTATCACCGTCAATATTGAGAGTCATGCCCAGACTATTGTATTCACTATTCAAAATATAGGAGAATCAATCCCTGAAGATCAGCTGGAGCAGATCTGGGAGCGGTTCTATCGGTTGGAGCCATCCCGCAGTCGAATGACAGGCGGTACGGGTCTGGGGCTTTCCATTGCGAAGCGAATACTAGATATGCACGCTTGTCTTTATACAGTGAAAAATACGGAGAACGGTGTCAGCTTTACTGTGACCTTTGTAGGTTAAATCGGATCAACAGAAATACTGCTATGAAAGGGGTGAGATTGTATGAAATTGAACTGGTTGCCTTCAACGTGCACACTAGGAAACTTGGGACTAGGATCACTGTCCTTATATTTTACGATTCAAGAACGATATAGCCTAGCTTTATTAATGATTTTGCTCGCGGCAATATGCGATGTACTGGATGGATTACTGGCAAGAATATTGCAATGTACTAGTGAATTCGGTAAACAATTGGACTCATTGGCGGATATTATATCATTTGGTTTAGCGCCTACCTTCCTTATCTTGTTGTATAGGTTAGAAGATGCCCACTGGATTGGACCTGCAGCTGCAGTTTTCTTTTTGATCTGTGGCGCACTTCGTTTGGCCAGATTTAATCTGTCGGCGCCTTCCAAAGGGTTCGTGGGGATGCCGATTACTGCTGCTGGAGTCATTCTGTCGATGATTTCTTTACTAGATGAACGTATGAAACCAGGACTGGTCATCGGATTAATGGCATTGCTGTCCGTAATGATGATTAGCCGTATCCCATTTCCGTCCCTTAAAAAATCCTTCAACAGGAAGTGATACACCCATGCCTTGGATTATAGAGTTTATTTCACAGTACGGATATTTAGCCATATTTGGCCTTATGGCACTTGGGATTATCGGACTTCCTGTGCCTGATGAGGTGTTAATGCTGTTTGTAGGCTATTTATCCTCCGTTATGGTTTTGGATTTTTCACTTTCTGTATTGGTTTGTTTCATGGGATCCATCACAGGAATGCTTATCAGCTATACTATTGGTCTAAGGCTAGGGCAACCTGTGGTAGCAAAATTCGGCAAGTGGGTTGGCCTTACACCCAAGCGTTTTGCCAGTATGAAAAGATGGTTTTTGCGGTTCGGAAACTGGGCGATTTTCATTGCTTATTTTATTCCAGGTCTGAGGCATGTATCGAGCTATATCTCTGGAATCAGTGCTATGTCTTTCAAAAAATATATACTTATAACGACTGCAGGAGCGCTAACCTGGTCACTCCTTTTTGTTTCTATCGGCTTTTTTGTGGGGGCTAAGTTTTCCTTTTTATAGCCATTGAAGTTTAACATTATTAATCGCAATTGAATGGAGCAAGATCAATGAATGTATTCAAGCGATTCTACGCGAATAGTACTACCAGACGCTTTTTTATTCTCGCACTTATCGGGTTGCTGCTGTACATGGTTCGTGGGATGCTTAATCTGGTGTTGCTGACGTTTCTGATTGCTTTTGTCATGAACAGCTTTCAGATTGTGCTCAGTAAACGAATTGGTAAATTCATGAAGGTTAACAGTAAGGTGATTATTGTCATTCTATACCTTGCTTTAATCGCATTGATTGTACTGGCCCTTGTAAAATATCTTCCTAAAGTATTGGAGCAGATTAAGCAATTGGCGATCTTCCTCACCAATCTCAAATCAGAGGATCTTCCGCAGAACAAGATTACATTATATTTGTATGATATGCTCAGGGACCTTAACTATCAGTCCTATATCAAAAGAGGCATCGATTATGTGCTGCAGGTTAGCAACTGGGGTGCAACTTTCGTTCTATCAACCATTTTAAGCTTTGTGTTTATTCTGGAGAAGAACCGGGTCGTCAGTTTCACTTCTAGGATGAGAGAGAGCAGGATTGCCTGGTTTTATATAGATCTGGAGTATTTCAGCCGAAAATTCATCGTTTCCTTTGGGAAAGTAATAGAAGCGCAAATTCTCATTGCCATGTTCAATACCTGTCTTACTGTTATTGGCTTGTGGCTGCTTAACTTCCCGTATTTATTTGCCCTGGCGATTTTGATTTTTCTGCTCAGTCTCATTCCGGTGGTTGGTTTTTTGATTTCGCTCATTCCGCTTTTAATAATTGGTTACAACATCGGCGGTCTTATAACAGTTACTTATGTGCTGGCGATTATTGCGGTGTTGCATTTTATCGAAGGTTATTTCTTGAATCCTAAGCTGATGTCCACAAAAATGAATTTGCCGATGTTCTTCACCTTTAGCGTGTTGTTGTTCTCTGAGCATTATATAGGTGTCTGGGGACTTATTCTTGGTATTCCTATCTTTGTATTTATGTTGGATATCCTTGAGATTACCCACGAAGATTCGTTCAAAAGAGCGAACCCCTAAGCTGAATACTAAAAGACTCAAGTTATAAGCTGTTTCCGGTACTTTTCCGGAGACAGCTTATTTGTCGTGCACATTGCTCAAAAAAATTGCTAATGGGCTTTTTTTGTAAATAACGTTTTATATTGTGTCCTGCTGTCATAAGTTAGCTAAGGGAGTAATGTTCAGAGTCTTTAAAGAAGGAACAGGAACAAAGGAGGTACAAAAAAGATGGAATCACAGCTGCGGAGGTATACCCCCTTTAGGGGCCCGTTTGATCCTTGCCCACCGGTGCCGTTCAAGACGTATGTAGTTCCACCCAATCAATTTATCACCTTTCAGCCACCCGATTTGCCACAGTTTAGTTTGCAGGAGGCTCTGAAGTATGGAACGCTCTGGCCAGCACTATTTAGTCCGTATGAATCCAAGTGCAAAGGAGGAGGAAAATAGACTATGGAGGCAAATCCTTGCGACCAACGTTATTATGAATTGCTTGAACAGTTGCAGACCCTTGATTTTGCCTTAGTGGAGTTGAACTTATATCTAAATACGCATCCTGACGATCTGAGAAGTATTGAACAATTTAATCAGCTTACGCTGGAACGAACCAAGCTAGCGAATCATTTTCAGGAGTTATATGGTCCGCTGCAGAATTTTGGCCGCGCTTATTCTAAATGTCCATGGGAATGGAATCAACCCCCTTGGCCTTGGCAGGTGTAAGAGGAGTATAACCGTAAGGAACTATTTTTCTAGAGGAGGGAAGTTCCCGAATGTGGATATACGAAAAAAAACTGCAATATCCGGTACGGGTGGGTAAATGTGATGTCCGGATGGCGCGTTATTTGAGTGAGCAATACGGAGGAGCAGATGGCGAGCTCGCCGCTGCACTACGCTATATGAATCAAAGATACACGATTCCAGATAAAGTTATTGGCGTGTTGAACGATATTTCGACTGAGGAATTCGCTCACCTTGAGATGATTGCCACGATGATCTACAAGCTGACGAAGGATGCTTCGGTATGTGAATTAGAGGAAGCGGGATTAGGGCCACATTTTGTAGCGCATGATCATGCCCTGTTCTACACGGATGCTAGCGGAGTTCCATTCACCGCAGCCTATATTCAAGCTAAGGGAGACCCTTTGGCAGACCTTTATGAAGACATTGCGGCTGAGGAAAAAGCCCGGGCTACATATCAGTGGCTGATTGACATGACGGATGACGTGGATCTGCAGGATAGCCTCAAGTTCCTGCGGGAGCGGGAGATTGTGCATGCATTACGGTTTAAGGAAGCGGTGCAGATTATTATTGATGATCGGAATCAGAAGCGGGTGTTCTAAGGATTTCTGTGAAAAAAACATTTAAAGCCGTTCTCTTCTATAAGAGAACGGCTTTTAATGTTAGAAAATATGGAGTGGCCAACAATCCAGCCATGCATAAAGCCATTTTTCAAGCCTTGTTTGGTCATTTCAATGGTAATGGTGAAAGCAGTAAAGCTCTTGCAGCCATTGGAGATGAGACACGTTAATCCATCAACATTGCTTTGATTGAAAGTGAAAGTGATTGCGAAAAAGAAACAGATATAATCGAATATTTGAAAAAAATAGCCATGTCAGCTTCGGCTAACAAGGCTGTTAATAATGTCACGAGTTCTGGATTCCATTATTTAATTGTTATCTTTATCGGTTTGTTTGATCAGTTCATAAGCGATATACCCCATCATTCCCAAGAACAACCCTGTGCCTGCAATAATGTAAACGATCGTAAATATTTTTCCGAGTGCTGTCTGGGGAACAAATGTTGGATGACCTAATGTACTAAGCGTTGCAACACAGAAATAAATAGCATCCAGGACAGACAAACCTTCCTGTTTGACATAAAAAATGGTTCCAGACAACAGCGTCATCAAAACTAATAAGAATAATACTTGGAAATTTTTACGTTTTAGCGCTTTCCATAAGCCCGAGAATAAACGTTTTAAAGTTAGTAAAAATGATAACATGCAGCTCCACCCTTCATTTATATTAGAGCATACATAACAAATTAACGTCAAATTTAAAATAGATTTGCAGGAAGAAACCGAGGAGGATGTGGGGAGCTTGAATTTCTAGCACTCAGAGCAGAAACTGGTCGCAATCCATTCAAAGCAAGTCTAAGCTATGTTATTATTACCTTATATTTTCCTATAAATAACAATATATAGAGTTTGGAGGTTTATGAATGAGAAGTAAGCGTAGCTTGATAATGCTGTTATTGTTTGCTTTGACGATTATACTTTCAGCCTGTAATGATAAAAAAACTGCAATATTATCCATGGATGAAATACAGGATCTAGCTCATCAAGGCGAGGCGTTGTCGTGGAAGGATTTTGAAGGTTATCCCTTTGAAGATGTCGGTTCAGGCTTGTACATCCGTAAATATGAAATCAATGAAAACTACCATGTGCTGGTGGGTGGCGGAAGTGTTGATGCAGCTCCTCTGTATATAAATCTTGTCAAAAGAAACGGAGAAAAGATCGATATCCGTTATGATGACATCGATCATTTTATCCTCAATTAAATGAGGGGCATTTAGGTCTATGGTTGGCGGGAATGGTGCGGAGAAATGTAGATCCAGAACAACGCGCCAAAAATGTAACTCCATCGGAGCTGGATGAGATTGTGAAGGTAGTTATTTTGAGCAGTCTGAACGGGGAACAACTTATACATAAGCTGCAAAATCTGCCGATTGTGATCTACCAGCATGGACAAGAAGATATTATGGATATAAGTCCCCAAGGCGTAAACAAATGGACAGGACTAAAAAATTTAGGCATAGAACCGCAGCAATTTATTGCTTTTGGTAACGATGCTAATGATATAGAAATGTTCAGACATTCCGCACACTCGGTTTGTGTTGGCGATCATATAACCTTGGGAGAAGTTGCAACGGAAAAGGTTAGTAGTGGTGAAGAGCAGATTGTTAGAAAAATAATGGAGCTGGCGGGAGGGCTGCGATAATTGTTGGGATGGTGATCACCAGCTCAGAGGTCATTGTTGCGGACTGTATAGTCGCTATTTCAGGATTTAGCTTCATTAGGCGGAGTGTTCGGACTCAGGAGGCGTTATCAAGTCAGAAGACAGCGGTTTTTGCACAAAAACAACTCAATAACGACTCTGGGGTCCGAAAAACCTCGTTTCTGCCTATTTCGAAGCCAATAAGGTCATTTGAGTCCGATGGTGGGAGGTTGGTCGCTATTTGCAACAAAACAACCTGCCATGAAATCAGCAGGTTGTTGCAGGGATGAGCAGAAGTAAGTGCGATAACTATTCTATATAAGTTCTTGGCGGCGATTTAAATAACGATATAAAACACAACCGGATATCGCGCATATAGCTGCACATAAACCGATAAAACCATACCCAGCTTGAAGTCCACGTAGCAAGCCAGTTTGTGATTCTGCTCCGTAAAGCCTCTTTACACCTTCGATTACTGCACCTATGGCATAGTTGCCAATCACGCTACCGACTCCCATTAGTGTAACTGTAAAGGTGATGGCAGTGTCACTGCCATGCGGATACCTTTTTGCGATAAACGCCATGACGGTCGGATAAATCATAGCGATACCTATGCCTGCTGCTGCAAATAGAAACGCGAGCTGTTCCCCACCCAAAATAGCAGCAAACGTACATAAGGCAGAGAAGGCTGAAAAGATGATAAGCGATAGATTGAAACCAATCTTATCTGTAACCGGCCCCAGCAGGAGCCTTGCTAGCGAGAAGCAGAGAAAAAAGGTGGACAACATACCAGAAGCTGTAACTGTATCCCACAAGTATGCTTTTTCTAGGAAATTCACTAGCCATCCACCTACTGCAAGTTCTGACACTACACCGAAAGAAAGAATAAGCACCATCAGCCATAAAGCGGGATCGCGGACCAGCGTTTTTAATGGGATCCGGTCCTCTTGCGGAAGATCGTCACCCGGAAATGTACTGCGCAAGGCAGATAGAATAGGCAGTAAAGATAAGCTTAGCATAATCAAATACATTCCGCGCCAGTCGAGTGGATGGCCAAATATACTTACCGACATGAGTCCTGTTGCCAGCAGTGGAGCTAAGGTTGAACTAAATCCGTAGAAAAAATGGGATAAGTTCATCATAGTCCCGGTATTTTTTACGAAGATGCGTGCTCCCAAAATGGCAAGACCAATCTCCAGCATTCCGTTTCCGATGTACATCAGGAAATAAGAAGCTGAGAAAAAGGGGTAGCTGTGGGAGATATAGATTAACACTCCTGAAAATATCATGGATGCAAAAGCAATGATACTGACAGCCTTGATCCCCCACTTCCGAACCAATACAGCTGTAAAGGAGCAGGCGATCAAATAACCTAATGCATTTAGGGATAAAAGGGAGCCAAGCTGTTTCTCGTCCAGATTAAAGTCGAATTGGATTCGCGGAATGGCGGGTCCTTTAATATTTTCCGATATGCCAAACACTATAAATCCTAAAAAGATGGTCGCCAATTGCATGGCATAAATCTTGTTAAATCCCCCGAAGCGCTTTTTCAAATTAAGATCCTCCCAGAACGGGTTACTTTATTGCTCAATGTCTCTGTAATACTCTTCTTTAAGTTTTTCCCAGTGTTGCTTATCGTCTTCGGTGATTGCTCTTAATACCTTGCATGGGTTACCCACCGCAATTACATTGTCAGGGATATCCTTAGTTACGACTGAACCTGCACCGATGATTACATTGTTGCCGATTTTTACCCCAGGATTAATTACCGCGTTTCCACCAACCCACACATTGTTTCCAATGGTAATCGGTGTACCGAATTCAAGCATACTAATACGCACGTCCGCATCTATGGGGTGACCAGCAGTATATACGCCTACTCTAGGTCCAAAGAGAACATTGTTACCAATCGTTACTTTAGCTACATCAAGGATAATGCAGTCAAAATTAGCGTAGAAGTTATTGCCAACGGTAATATTACTGCCGTAATCACAACGGAAGGGAGGTTCAACATATAATGATTCTCCTGTAGACTCAAATAATTGCTTGAGTAGTTCTACTCTATATTCACCTTGTTCTTCCGTCGTATTGTTAAATAAACGAGTGAGCATTCTGGATCTTTTGTTATCCTTTGCTAATTCTTCACCGCCTGCCATATATAGCTTTCCTGCGATCATGTTTTCTTTGTTTGTTGCCATTCGTAGTTCCTCCTGAAGTGTATGTTAGTTTTATGTTTTTAACGGCGCTTCTCAACCAACTGCAATGAGTAGGTTAAGCTTTCCAGTGTGATCGCAATTAATCCGTTCATGTAATGATCATCAGGTTGATCCAGCACAATTAAGTGAGGCATATGCTCCTCTGGAATCACTTCCAGACAACGTTGATAAATCGGCCGCACATTCTCTTGTTTGACTTGTTCTCCTGTGAGAGCTATGGTCTCTGGATTAATAATTGCAATCAGGGACGATATAGTGTGAGCCGCCAAAGGGATGAAGGTATCCGTGTGGTCCAAGCTACTCAATTGCTGTTCACGCGAGATTCCAAACGGTAAAAAAGAGACTTCACCAGCAAATCTAGTATTACCTTTGTGGATATGCCCGTCGATCATCATCCCGGCGCCTGGAAAAGCTCCTTTGATAAAGGTCACCACGACAATGGTTTTATCCTCTTCATAATCCTGCTGTTTATAGAACCCGTAAACGGTCAGATTCATATCATTTTCAATCGTGACTTCAAGCTCGTATTTTTCTCTGAGCAGTGATTCTAAGGGAGCATTAATTAACTCTTTAATGTCACAGATATTAATGACACCTTGGTGAGCAAGGCCGGGAATTCCAATCCCGACTGCCTTGATGTTGTTATATTGTTGGATAAGCGTATCCAGCAGATGGTCGATGGCTGCAGCATCTATGTACTCTAATTCCATCCATCCATGATCCACACGATCACCAACTGAATTGGTCACCGCATAGGTTATGGATTTCTGGCCATCCTCAATTTTGGCATAGATACATGCAATATAGGAAAAATCAGCGTTATAGATAAATCGTCTGGCCGGTCGACCTCCATTTGATGCCTCCAGTTCAGTCTCAATGACTTCACCAGTCTCCAGAAGTTCATTCAGGATATTTCCGCAGGTAGCAATACTTAATCCGGTGGCACTTGCAATCGTGGATTTGGTTCCTTCTTTCATCGATTTCAAGGCCTGCTTGATAAGCTCCTGATTTATCTTTTTAACACGAATAGAATTGTTTGCGATTTGGTTTATTTTATTCACCTCTAGACTTTTGAAAATAGTTATTAAAAGTATTATCAATACTATAACTTGGCTCTATATAATTGTCTAGCAATCGACAGTTTTTTATTGTGGATTTTTTTGAAATGACATGTGGCTTTTAATCAACCTGCGGTGTCTAATTAAATGTAAGGTCAAGAGGAGGTTCTTACAATGTCTGGAGCTCATGACAAATCCACTGTTTATCCGGATGCACAGGGAGACAAGCAAAGCTTTGAAATCACTTATAATCAATATCGCGAAAGAATCCATAAATATCTTTTGTTGAAAGTAAACTCGGGTCAGAGCAAATTCATAATCTTGTTATTCCTACTTTTCAATAATTAAATTCCGAGGGCTGGGATCTTTAAACGATCCGAACTAGAGTTGCATGAACAATTTGTTGTATATTTAAAAAATAGATAGTTAGATTTCTATTCAAGGGAACCCAGAAGCCATCTGGATGACTTCTGGGCCCTGAATATTTCGATGGAATGCCTAATATGATTAGCGGGTTTAAATCAGAATGTTAGCTTTAATTGGCATCCGCTTGTATAACAAAAGCATATCTATATTCTTTTTCTCCCCAGCTTGCCGTTATGCTAAAGCCTCTATAGTCTTTTTTGTTCTCTTCGTAAAACGAACTCAATGAAGAAGCCATATGCTTTTCGATCGTAAAGGAATATTTACCGTCTTCTTTTGTAATTGGAACTTCTAGTGTTTCTCTGGATGAAAATTGATAAGCTCCACTCTTATTTAGTACGCTATCTTCGAGCGATACATTATCTGGCTCAGAATCTCCAAAGTCTAGAGTAATGATTTCTCCATTTTTTAAATATTGAATATTCTTTACTGCATCCTGCTCAAAGGCGAATTCAAATCCACTTGCTTCAGCGTTTGAGGATAAGTCACTCTTCGCGTTAGCTAATTTAGTGTTAGATAATGTTGTACTTTTAATTTCTTGATCTCCTGCGCTTATCTTAAGATCTCCTATATTACTCTCTGCACATCCACTTATACCTATTAAAGAAACTATTAAAAGAATAGACAGCATCATTTTTTTCATCGAACAATAATCCACCTTTTCCGAAGAGTTTCACAAAAAGACCACTTGTAATGAGTGTACACTATGGAAATTAATAGAATCAATGTTATATAATTCACTAAGATACAAGCTGAGAATGTTCACTCATAATTTGAACCGGGGACATAATCTAGGGAAAATTTATATTCGGCCAGCCAGAACCTTCTGGTTGGTCTTTTTAATGTGATGCGTCTACTTTGTAGGCGATTTCGTTATATTTAGTAGATTGGTAGATTGGAGGGGAATTAAATCGGAGAGGACAAATGGGTCACAGAAGCGCAGCAGGGCAATGAGGCAGCGGTGGAATTATTAATTCGGTATACCTATAGCGATATTTATCGATTCATCAGATGGAAAATACATAATGACGAATTAGCCTGGGATCTTGCACAGACGGTGTATGAAAAAGCATGGGCCAAGCTTGGCAGCTATCAAAATAAACAGGGGAGTTTTCGAGCTTGGTTGATGGCGATCGCGCAAAATGTCTGCATTGACTATTTTCGCAGCAAAAGTGCTCGGCAAGCAGAGTTGAATCAAAGCTTATCTGATGAAATCACAGTCGAAGGAGACTTTCTTGAAGGAATATTACTTCGTGAAGAGGTTAAGCAGGTATACGCCGCGATTTGCTCACTGCCAGAGGAACAGAGGGATGCGCTCTTGTTAAGGTATAAATATGAATTTACGTTTACAGAAATAGCTGCCGTAACTCATGAACCTGAATCAACTGTGAAGTCAAGGGTAAGTCGATCACTGATAAAATTACGCGATTTACTAAGGTATTCCAAGCAAGAGGATATATCCCAACCCCTAAAGAAAGGAGCAGGGAAATGAGGGTTAAACGTAACCATCAAGATTACCTCAATCTAAATTTACAGGATGAGATGACAGCAGAGTCTGTAGAGGAGATCGTGAATTCCATCAAGTGCATTCCTGAACCGCCACTCCTTGACGGTTTTGCAGAAGAAGCCATGAGCAGGTGGAGAAGATCCAAGCGGGCTTTACCTGCGCCAGTCCCACCAGTTCCTCTATTTGTACGGGAACAGATGAGGATTCTTTTTTCACAGGGATGGTGGAGAGAAGTTGTGCTTGGTGTGATCTTGTTTGTAGTAGGATATTTGGTGCTGAGTGTTACGGAGATTGTTAGCCCTATGTTTATTCTGTCCATCGTGGGTTGTATTCCTTTACTGGTGGTCGTCTCTCATACGGCTCGGAATACGCTCTGTGGAATGGGAGAACTCGCACGTAGTTTTAGAATCCCGTTGCATCGGTATGTGCAAGCTCGGTTCCTTATGGCAGGGCTGATCTCACTAATGATTAACTTTAGTGTTACTGCTATGGTAACCCCTTTAGGGGGAAAGGAGTTTATGCTGCGTATGACCTTGCTATGGTGCATCCCAATCCTAATGAATGCGGCGGTAGCGTCAGTATTATCTACGCTGATACGTAATTTTAGACAATTAACGACCGTACTCTTCAGTTTGCCTCTCTTTTGGATGATTTTATTTTCCGGAGAATTTGCAGTGAGCTGGACGACGTCGGTTGAGTTATTTTGGTTAATGGGATTGGGTGTTCTGTCGGCAGTGTTATTTGTCTTAGCCATGAGGTTTCAATCCAGAGTATTGAGCAAGGGAGGGTTTCTGATTGGAGCTTAAACTATGTAATATCGTACATGATTTCGACAAAAAGCGAATTTTGAATACTATTAACCTTTCTATGTCACCTGGTGTGTATGGTCTTCTAGGACCTAACGGAACAGGAAAAACGACATTGATGCGTATTGTCGCAGATGTTCTGTATCCGACTCGTGGAAATGTACTTTTAGATGGACAAAACAAGGATGACATGGGGGATCAGTACCGGGCTCAGATTGGTTATTTACCACAGGAACTGGGGATGTACAATCATTTTTCAGCTCGTGATTTCTTGTATTATGTTGCTGCCCTAAAGGGGTTGACCAAGAAGGAGGCGAGTGATCGTATAGAGGTTCTGGCTCAAACGGTTAATCTATCCGGTGAAATGGATAAAAAATGCGGAAAGTACTCCGGCGGGATGAAGCGTAGACTCGGTATCGCACAAGCATTGCTTAATAATCCGAGCATCCTCATATTGGATGAGCCCACAGTAGGACTTGACCCCTCGGAACGCGTAAGATTTCGAAATTTAATTTCTGAAATATCAAATGAGCGCATCGTTATTTTGTCTACTCATATCGTTTCTGATGTTGATCATATAGCTAAACAGGTGCTACTGATGGGGCGAGGAGAGTTACTTCGTCAAGGAACAATTAAGGAGTTGACCGATGAATTGCAAGGAGAGGTTTGGGAGGTTCATATCCCTGCACGGTTGCTGGCTCAAATCGAAGAGAAGGGAACTGTAGTGAATGTGCAGCAGTCAGATACTGGACTAGTGGTTCGGATAGTCAGCAAGGATTCGCCAGTTGAGAATGCGGTGATGGTGAATCCTTCATTAGAAGATGTATATATGCATTATTTTCGGAGGGGATGATACACATGAACCGTCTGGTGATGTTTGAATTACGCAAAATTATGATTCCCAGAGTCTGGATTTCTATAGCTGGAAGTACTGCATTAGCCATTTTTTGTTTTGTTAGTTTCTACCCATCCGGTACGGATAGTCTATTGGTTGTAAACAAGGAAAAGCCTGAAGCTATCGCCGCTCATCTAGGACCGATTCAAGCAGATTTAGTTTTGAAATACGCTCCTAGACTCAAAGAAGAATATGCCGAAGACAGCGCTTGGTCCAAAGAGGAGAAGATGAAACGAATTCTGGAGCAACACTATGCTGGTACAGCTTATATGGTAGATCAATTCAACAGAAATTTAACAGAGCTGAGAGAGCGGAAGGTTTTATTGGAGAAGCAAGAACCAGGATCATATGCACTAAGAGATGTTACTAAAAAACTCTCCATGTTGGAGGAGGGAAAACCACGGGGGTTTTATGTAACGGAGGACTGGGACTTATTACATATATTTTTTTCAAGCTCGCCTGGCGTCGGCGATCTTCTGATCGGTCTTATTCTAGTATTTGCGCTGGCACCCTTGTTCTCTGGTGAGGAAAACTATAGAATGGATGCACTTATTCTATCTAGTAGATACGGAAGGTTGAAGATTGTTTCGGCAAAACTATTAGCTGGATTTATAGTTACGTTTAGCTGGGTTACTCTTTTTTACGGAATTTGCACATTGCTGGCCTGTTTACCGTTCGGCTTCGTGGGCTGGAATGCCCCGCTGAATAGTTACTTTTATTTTGATGAGACTCCATATGCCTTAACCCAGCTGCAGGGATTTGCCCTGAAATATGCTGTAACCTTGCTGGCTGCATGTGGTCTATTGTTATTGACGGCGCTGATATCCGCTTTGTGTCGGAGTAGCTTAAGCAGTCTTGGACTGGCAGCATTCGTAGTTATTCTTCCCCTTTTCTCTTTGCCTGGAATGTTGGGCAAAATAATCTCTTTTTTACCGTCAGGTGTAATGGTTAGCAGATCCTTAATCGTAAAATATGTATCCTATAACATTTTTGGCATCCCTATATTACATCTACCCTTGTCAATTCTTTCGGTGATAATCATAGGTATACTTGCTATAATGCTTATCCCCAAAGCTTTCGAACGTCGATTAAAGGTCTAAGTAGTAGGTAGGTTAAGATCGTTCCCGCTATGAAGGGGAGCGATCTTTTTTGGCTTTTCTTGTGAAAAAGGAGAGCAGTATATTTACGAATCAGACTTTTTACCCGATAGTTAAGATAAAGGGTTAATCACGATAAACCTGACAAAGAGAGCAGGAACCCCTTACCGATAAGAACGAAAGGGATTATTAAATTGAAGATAATGAAGCTATTGGTACTAGGTCTTATCTCGGGGACAATTGTGACATGCGGCAACGTGAGTTATAGAGTTCATGCTGAAACGACAACGTACGAGAATACAGGGACATATGAAGAAGTGGAAGAGGACGGTGAGGAGGATCCGGCATCTTCACTGTTCACTGACATTCAAGGTCACTGGTCTGAACCTTGGGTGCGCTGGGCGTTAGGCAACCAATTGATGGTTGGTTATGATGATGGGAGCTTTCGACCGGATCAGCCGATTACGGAAGCGGAATTTTTGAAATTATTTTATCTTTCTTTCGGCTATCCAAAGGCTACTAGCATAGGCGAAGAATGGACAGCAGCACCGTATAGAATGGCTAAGTGGTGGAATCATCCAGTTACTGGACTACAATATCCAGTGGCAAGATCGACTCCAATCACCAGAATGGCCGCCGCAAGGTTAGTTGTATCTGGTCTAGGGATGAATTACAACGACACGGATTCCGTCGTTTATTTGCTGGGTAACTCTCTACTTCCACTTCCCGGGGAGCCAACTTTAGTCGGTTTTAAAGGAAATCTCCCGCTTACAAGAGCAGAGGCTATACAATGGATGAGAATGCTCAAGCTTAAGGGAATATATACTGTAAATTCTCGTCCAGAAGAACGATCGGATCGGAGTCTATTACCGTCATTACCGGAACAGGGTACAGGCTTGAAGGACTTTATAGCGGCTCCGGTAACTGATAGTGATTTCGGAATAGCGGATAGTGGACGTAATCTTTTTATTGATTTTGGGAGTTCAAGAATGTTAGTAGAGGAACATTACGGGGATTCAACAGGTCAAGATGTATTCAATAATGAAATGTATAAAGAAGTATCTGTACATTATGATACCGAAGGTCGGCTGAACGCTTGGAAAATAGATAAAGATAATGAGCGCATTGATCCAATCCACATAGGTACATTGAACAATATTCGACCTGGGGTAAGTACATTGGAAGATGTGCTAAAGGCATACGGTACATACGTTGCAGTGGATAACGAATACGGGATTATAGTGAGTTACTGGTTTGAGAACAAGGGTGGAGTGTATGAGCCCCGATTGTCACCTTTTGAAATGGATAATCTGGAGGGTGGGTTCTATATAGGCTTCATTATTGACAAACAATCTCTGAAAGTTCAAACCATACTCATATCTACAGCTCAGCAGGCAATGAATCCTACGGATATATAGGAATTGTACTGGAACCTTATTCATTCTTTAAAATGTGACGGCATGTCTTTCTGAGGCAGCCGTCTTTTCTTTTATAATTTTTTTACCTCATAAGCTAACATTCTGAGAACTTTATCGTTATACATACGAAGGGAGGTGCAGGATGAAGCCCGGGCAGCTACATCAGATACTTCAACCTAAAATGTTAGAAATTCAAAAATACCTGATTCGTCTCGGGGCACCTGCAGCCGACGCTGAAGATATCGTACAGGATACGGTGTATAAGGCTCTTTTGTATATTGATTCCATTGATGAGAACAAATTCAGTGCATGGTTATATAAAGTAGCGATCAACCGCTACTATGATCTGTGCCGCCGCCGCAAGCGGATAGTCATTCCTATTGACTATGTAGATGTGCCGGATATGGAATTGCCAGAGGATCATGTGCTGTTAAAAGAGAAACGAGAAGACATCGAAAGAGTGTTGGATGAGCTTCTACCGCTCCATAAACAACTAATTATTATGAAATATGAGCTGGAGCTGTCCTATCAGGAGATAGCTGAGCTTCTGGGAATTACGACAGATACAGTGAAATCGGCATTGTTTCGTGCCCGCAAGCAATTTCAAAAAAAGTATAGAGGTGATGCGGAATGACAGCTCCATGGGAACAAAAGGATGATCAGAACCTTTCAAAAGTAATTAAGAAGGCAAAACGAAAAACAATGATTCGAAATACGATCATTTCTCTAGTGGTGACGGTTATAGTATTATTCGGCGGGATGCTGGGCAACGCCCATCTGACAAGCTGGTTGGCAATGCGTGGTCTGGATGAAGAGAGGATCATGATGAAAATAAGCAGTCCTAACCTTCAGGAGTTGAGAACTGAGCTTGATTTAGGGTTTCTATCGGGTAAAGTCGAACTGAGTACTTACAAAGTTGTTGAGGGTGTACCCATCGTATGGGATACAAAAAAACTGTATTTCGATATGGGCAGCCGTTTTTCTCTGCTTAATAGGGGGTACTCTAGTATAAATGTTCCTGACCCGGTAATGACACAGCAAAATTATGAATACTACCGAGGATATAACAGTCAAAATGCTCAGCGGGAAATGATGTTTTATGTGCCTGGAGTGAATTATAACGAAAAAGTGCTGAATGACCTGCCTGCACTCGAACAAATGGAACCTGGTAAGCTCGTAGAAATGGCAGTTTCTTTTGATAAAGGCTACACTCAGGCAGAGGTAGAGAAGATGCTGCCGGCGGGTTTGACACAGACATGGTATTGGGTGGATACGTATGACGATAAAAGGAACCTTGAGTTTATTAGGAATGACAGCGGTCCGAATAAATATGCCTTACCGGAATCAGCTAGACAAGTATATGGCTACGGTGGGGAATGGGAAGGGTTATTTAAACCGAAACCAGAGGATTTTTTACAATCCCTAGCCTATGGGCTTCAGATGAAGGGCAAGCATTACGGAGAGTTTGAGCGAATCTCGAATTACTTGAAAAAGGATAAAGCGGCGCCGGATGCCAGTGATGTACAGCTATTGGGAGCTGTTGTTACAGGAACTGCGAAAGAGCTGCAAAGCCTCAAAGGAAAACCCTATGTAAATACGGCAGTTCTCGGCGCGATTGTGGATAAATACTAGATCCGTATAGTGAAAATGCTGGAAGGGTTGTTCTACAGGTGGATTTTCTACGAAAAGAGACGACCTCTCCTTCATTTTCAAAAATGCAAGGGTCAAAAGAGCAGCGATTCATCCTCCTATTGGATCTTCGCTGCTCTGCGTTTTTGATTATCCGCGATCTGCTTCAGTAGTAGATTGAAGGCAAGGCATAGCCTGCTGACCTCAAACGGCAATTTGTGTATGACTTGACGCAGAAATCGCTGGTATCTCCGGTTGTTTTCAGTTAACCAAATACGCATTCCGACTCTATAATTGGGGAATTTTTCCCTATAATTCTTAGATATTTGGTCATCTAACTTATAATTAGGGAAAACCTCCCTGTAATTTACCTGATTTGGTGAAAAAGAAAGGAATCAACCCGATTTTTAGGGAGAAATTCCCTCATTATGCTCTTTTTTAGCGAATATCGGCTATTTTTAGGGAGTTTTTCCCCAATTACACTAAAGCGCACATCACACATCGCACACCGCGGCGCATCACACACAGCACACAGCACACAGCACACAGCACACAGCACACAGCACACCGCACACCGCACACCGCACACCGCACACCGCACACCGCACATATCCCCTAGGTTAAAGTAAGAATCCATCCATTGTATAGCCAATTTATAAAAAAGAAGCTACCCTATAAGTAGAATTCTCTACTTTTTGGACAGCTTCTTTTCTTTTTTCATCAGTCACAACCAGCTCAAGCTAAGTCCATTTCGCGGACCACAGCTTCATTTCCTTCAAAATTTGATGTAAATCCTCACCTTTGGGAGTAAGCGAATATTCTACCGTAACAGGAACAGTCGGAAATACGTGACGTTCAAGCACACCATGCTCCTCCAGATGGCGCAACGTAGTGGTCAGTGCGCGGGGAGACACGTTAGTGATTTTTCGTTGCAGTGCCCCAAAACGCTGCGTGCCGTCGAATAGCTCTCTGAGGACAAGAAAGGCCCATTTTCCACCTAATACTTCAAGTGTTTTTTCAACATTACATTCAATAGTAACAGGGGTTTTGGGGATATAATTATTAGTAGATTTAGCTGTCTTCAAGGTATCTCCTCCTGTTTGTGAAGCTACTATACTCTAGTATAGTAACTACACTAGAGATCATATAATAAACTAATTTTCACTTCTTTCTATTATATACAAACTATTCTAGAATGAATATGAGTGCTAAGCAACCTGCCAAAATCAAACACGGAACTATGGAGAGGAGCAGTTATTATGAAATATCGCAGATTAGGTGGAACCGGTTTAAAAGTCAGTGAGATTAGTTTGGGAAGCTGGCTGACATACGGAGGCTATGTGGAAAGAGATAATGCTGTTAATGCCATTGAAACCGCTTACGACTTAGGCGTGAATTTTTTTGATACTGCAAATGTTTATGAAAAAGGTGCTGCCGAGAAAGTACTAGGTGAGACTTTACGTAACTACTCTCGTGAGTCCTATGTATTAGCTACTAAAGTATACGGGGAAATGGGCTCGGGACCTAACGACCGTGGACTATCCCGCAAACATATTACGGAACAGTGTCATGCTAGCTTGAAACGTCTCGGAGTAGAATACGTGGATATTATGTATTGCCACCGTTTTGATCCGGAAACTCCAATTGAAGAAACCTTACGTGCGCTGGATGATCTGGTTCGGCAAGGCAAGGTATATTATGTCGGTGTTAGTGAGTGGACGGCGGCGCAAATGACCGATGCGTTAGCTGTAGCAGACCGCTATTTGCTAGATCATATTGTTGTTAATCAGCCGATTTATAATATGTTTAACCGTTATATTGAGAAAGAGATTATTCCGCTCGGTGAGCGCCGTGGGATTGGACAGGTGGTATTTTCTCCACTGGCTCAAGGGCTGTTAACTGGAAAGTATAACACGGACATCCCTGAGGATAGCCGTGCTGCTAAGCTGGATCGATTAAAAGATTCGATTACAGAAGAAAAGATTGAAAAAGTCCGCCAATTGAGTGGGATCGCCACGGAACTGAATATTTCTGTTGGGAATTTGGCTTTGGCTTGGATTTTGCGTCAACCTAATGTAGCTAGTGCACTGGTGGGTGCCAGCCGTCCGCAGCAGGTCGAAGAGAATGTTAAGGCTTCGGGTATGGAGCTTTCGGAAGAGATTTTGAAGCAGATTGAGGAGATTCTGGAGTAGTTGTTAGCTTCATAAAAAAGGAGACACGCTCATGGCGAAAGTAGTTGTTACAGGCGGCAGTGGGATGTTGGGCAGATGGGTGGTCCGGCATTTTGTAGAGCAAGGGTATGAGGTTGTGAATGTAGATACGCAAAAATCCGCAGATTCTTTGTGCCCAACGATGATTGCTGATTTGAATAATTTGGGTGAAGTATATGGTGTACTTGCTGGCGCTGATGCAGTTGTACATTTGGCTGCGATCCCAGCTGCAAATATAAAGACGAGTGAGGTCACCTTTCAAAATAATGTAGTATCTACCTATAACATTTTGGAGGCTGCAGCGGGTCTCGGGATTCGAAAAGCAGTGATTGCTTCCAGTGAATCCTCCTACGGAATCTGTTTTGCGGTTAATCCTTTGGGGCCGAAGTATGTGCCTATGGATGAGGAGCATCCACAGTTGCCTGAAGACAGCTACGGTCTGTCTAAGGTTGTGAATGAGCAAACCGCTGAGATGTTCTATCGCAGAAAGGGTATACAGGTCGTTTCCCTAAGAATCGGAAATGTTATTGATCCATCGGCGTATGAACGTTTCCCTTCCTTCATTCATGATCCAGCGCAGCGCGATCGGATTCTATGGAGTTATATTGATACACGGGATGTAGCAACAGCTTGCCAATTGGCAATCGAAACGGATGGATTGGGCGCGGTTGCTCTTAATATATGTGCAGATGAGACCAGCATGGCTGTTCCTAGCAGAGAGCTAATGGCCGCACGTTATCCAGAGGTGACGGATTTCCGCCAGCCGCTGGAGGGTCACGAGTCGCTACTCAGTAATGAGAAGGCCAAAAAGCTGCTGAATTGGCAGCCGAAGCACGTATGGCGAGATTATGTTAACCAGTAAATAACGAGCCGGATTCACTATAAGGAGCGTGCAAAATGAAGGTCTTATTTATTGGAGGTACGGGATTAATTAGTCAGGCTGTATCCCCGTTGGCTGTAGCTCAAGGAATCGAGCTGTATTTGTTCAACAGAGGACAGCGGGATGAATTCGTTCCAGAAGGTGCAAAAGTAATTAAAGGAGACATTCGTAATCCGGCAGAAGCCGCATTAGTATTACGAGATTACGAATTTGACGTAGTGGTAGACTGGATTGCTTTTACACCGGAACATGTGCAGGCAGACATTGACCTGTTCACTGGTAAAACGACGCAGTACATTTTCATCAGCTCAGCCTCTGCTTATCAGAAGCCGCAGCGTAATTATGTAATTACAGAAGAGACACCGCTGGAGAACCCTTATTGGGAGTATTCGAGGAATAAAATTGCGTGTGAGCAGCTGTTGATGGAAGCTTACAAGGCGAACGGATTCCCGGTTACGATTGTTCGTCCTTCCCATACCTATGGAAATACAGCCATCCCTGCGGCACTTACGAGTGGCCAGCATCCTTGGTCACTGATCGATCGTATCCGCCGCGGCTTACCTTTAGTCATACATGGAGATGGAACCTCTTTGTGGACACTGACGCATAATTCGGATTTTGCCAAAGGTTTCGTTGGATTGCTTGGACATCCGGAAGCGATAGGTGAGGCCATTCATATAACTTCCGACGAGGTATTAAATTGGAATCAGATTTACGCGGCCATCGGACAAGCGGCAGGTGTGGAACCTAAAGTTGTGCATATCTCCACAGACTTTATCGCAGCCTTTTCCCCTCCAGGGACAGCGGATGGCTTGATCGGTGATCAAGCGGTAAGCAGTGTTTTTGATAATAGCAAAATCAAACGTTTCGTGCCTGACTTCCAGGCTACTGTGCCTTTCTCCAAAGGGATCAAGCAGTCGGTTGCTTGGTTCGAGGCACATCCTGAGCAATGTACAGTCGATGCGGAATGGTCTGCGTTACTTGATAAGTTGATCGAGAGACATGGAATTGAGGCCAAACCTCTTTCATTCTACGCATAAGGTTTATACAGTTATATTTAAAGACGGTCTGTTCCTAAGGGAGCAGCCGTTTTTTTGGGTTTGTCTCGTTCAATGTAAGGTTATGGAATGAATCAGCAAATCATGAATATACTCTCACTACCTAAAATTCCGTTGAAAAAGGAGTCCTGGCCATGCCAACCCATCCCTTTGTCTCGCGTTTTTTCGTAAATTCAGATGCACGTCGTGAGAAGTTGATTTATGATCTGCCGGAATCATGGTGGAGCCGTCCCTTTGAATATGAGTGGTGTATTAACTTTATTTCTCCGCATGGTGTTGTGCTGGATGCCGCCTGTGGGATTCCTCATCCCTTGAAGTTTTATTTGGCAGGGGTTTGTGCAGAGGTCTATGCCTGCGATAAGGACAGTAGGGTTATTTACCCGAAAGCTATCCAAGAATGTATTGAGAATGAGATTGGGGAAAAAGCGGCGAAGCAGGTTATCGCTAGAAGAACAAACAACCTGCATTTCGCTCAAGCTAATCTGACGGATCTGCCTTATGAGGATGAGAGCTTTGACACTGTCTTTTGCATATCAGTATTAGAGCATTTGAGCTTTGAGGATACAGTGGGTACTTTACGGGAATTTCACCGGACGTTGAACGAAGAAGGATTATTGGTATTGACATTTGATTACCCGACGGTAAATCTGAATCTTATGAATGACCTGCTGCTGCAAACTGGATTTCAGTATTGGGGGGAGACGGATTTTGAGTTGCCTGCGGATGCTGTGCATACGGATGCGTGGGGCGGATTAAATTGCTTCAGAGCCGTTCTGAAAAAAGCAAAGGAATAACAGGTCTTTCTACTCTTAATTTAGTAACCTCTTTCCAGTATGCTAGGATCATAGCTAATAAAAAGATGAGAGGAGGCTGTGTTTTTTGAGATTAGGATCGAAGGTTTTGCGTAGAATAGCACTTATTACACTTATGTTATCACTAATAGTTCCTGTGACATCTGCTTCCAGTGCAGCTTCACTATCTTCAGATCCTATAAAGCTTGCTTTTGCGGGTGATATCCTTTTGGATGGTTTTGTTGGCGATCAGATTGCTAAATATGGGGTGAACTTTCCGTTTGTAAAGGTCGCACCTACGCTGCAAAAGGCTGACATCGCCTTCGCCAATCTGGAGACGCCTGTGTCTATCCGAGGGAAAGCGGCAGAGAAAACCTTTGCCTTCAGATCCAAACCAGCAACGTTAGGTGGCTTAACCTATGCCGGGATTGATGGAGTGTCCTTGGCGAATAATCATATTTTGGATTATGGAAAAGACGCTATGCTCGACACGCTGATCCATTTGGATCGAAACAAGATTGGCCATACAGGAGCTGGCAAAGATGAAGATGAAGCGTTCAAGCCTTATACTAAGACAGTAAAAGGGAAAAAGATCGCCATCCTTGGTGTTAGCCGTGTGCTTTCAGATCCTTCGTGGTATGCCGGCAAAAACAAACCGGGAGCCGCTTCAGCTTACACCTCGCAGCCTATGCTTAGCGCCATTCAGAAGATGTCCAAGGAGAATGATTACACGATCGTATATATTCACTGGAATGAAGAGTTTAAGGATTTCCCTGAAAAGTACGCTCGCACACTAGCTAAACAGATGATTGATAGCGGGGCGGATTTAATTCTTGGCGCACACAGTCACTGCCTTATGGGCATCGAATACTATAAGCACAAGCCCATTTATTATTCACTTGGGAATTTTGTGTTTAATCGCTCCACACGTGGTGGGGAAAAAACACTTAATTCTATGCTGTTGAATGTTGAGATTAAGGACTCCAAGATCACCAGCAAGATTACACCTGTCAAAATCATTGGCGGACAGCCTAATTTCATGGATGATTCCTACAATAGGAAAACGATTAAGCTCATGAACACCCTATCTTTTAATGCCAACATAGATGCTAACGGCAGGGTCACGGAGAAGGAGCTTTAATAAATACAAACTCTGATTAACTATTCACGGATCGCGCCCGATCCCGTTGGAATGCGAAATGTGTGGAGTACTTATGGAGTATGTATGGAGTACGAATGGAGTACGTATGGAGTATGTATGGAGTCCGTATGGAGTACGAATGGAGAATGTATGGAGTATGTATGGAGTATGTATGGAGTACGTATGGTGTACGTAGGATGTGGCGTATGGAATACCTATGGAGTGCCTATAAAAGATCACCGTTGTGTTTGTGAAATAACTGCATTCTATACACCTATCTTATATGTAAAACGGACCATTCTGCTTTTAAGTGTATTCTATACAACTAAAAACTAGAAAATCGGCCTAGAGGGCATTAAATCAAGAGAATAGTTGTACGAAATACAGCTATATCCATCGGCCGAGCGAGTTGCAGAGTTATAGTTGTACAAAATACAGTTAAACTACTAGTTAGTATTGGAACGTCTGTATAAAAAGCTGACTGAAGCAGTATGAAGAGAGTATTTATGGAGTCCGTATGGAGTGCCCATGAAGTATCATCTTTGTAATTGTGAAATAACTGCATTCTATACACCTATTTTATATGTAAAACGGACCATTTTGCTTTTAAGTGTATTCTATGCAACTAAAAACTAGAAAATCGGCCTAGAGGGCATTAAATCAAGAGAATAGTTGTACGAAATACAGCTATATCCATCGGTCGAGCGAGTTGCAGAGTTATAGTTGTACAAAATACAGTTAAACTACTAGTTAGTATTGGAACGTCTGCATCAAAAGCTGACCGCAGCAGTATGCAGAGTATTGGAACGTCTGCATCAAAAGCAGACTGTAGCAGTATGCAAAGTATTGGAACGTCTGCATAAAGGGGGAGATCCATATGGATCTCCCCCTTTTTATGCAGAAGCTAGGTTTGGAATCAGTTAATCAGCCCTTCACCGCCCCCGCAACAACACCCTTAACGATGTACTTTTGCAAGAAGATGAATACTACGATTGATGGCAACACCGCCATGACCATAGCAGTCATCGCATATTGCCAATCTGAGGTATATTGGCCCACAAAGGTGTAGGCAGCCAGTGTCAGCGTTTTGGTATCTGGGGAGCCGTTGACCATAAGCAGCGGGAGCAGGAAGTCATTCCAAATCCACATTACGTCGATAATGACAATGGTTGTTGTGACCGATTTCAGCAGTGGGAAGATGACACTGAAGAACAGGCGGAAGCCGGAAGCTCCATCAATCGTGGCACTCTCATCAATTTCAACCGGAATACCCTTGACGAATCCATGGTAGATAAACACGGCGAGTGGAGCACCGAAACCCCAATATAACAACCCAAGTCCCCAAGTACTCTCAGAGAGATTTAAGGTCTTAGCGGTTTGCAGAACGGTCAGCATGATCGATTGGAACGGAATCAGCATCGGCATAATGCAGAGGAAATAAATCACCCCGCTCAGTCTGGATTTCGTCCGTGCCAGCTTGTAGGCTGCTATGGATGAAATGAACACAATACCCAGAAGACCTACACCGGTAATGACAAAGTTGTTCAGAAACAGCTTCGGATAGTTGATAAACTTCCACACGTAGGAATAGTTGCCGAATACCAGATGTTTTGGCAGGGCGATGACATCTGTCATGACTTCGCTAAAGCTTTTTAACGAGTTGATAATTGTCAGAAATAGCGGATATAGAAACAGAAGAGAGAGGATGACCATAACAACCTCTAGAATGATTCGTCCTGCTTTGCGGTTTGTATTCATTATGCCTCAACCTCTCTTCGTTTGAAGAATGCTAACTGGAGAATGGTTACCACCAAGACGGCCAGGAACAGGATAAGCGCTTTCGCTGTACCGTATCCATACAGATTGTTCTGGAAGGTATCACGGTAGATATCGTAAGCGATACTGTAGGTAGTTCCGCCAGGTCCGCCCCCGGTTAAGGACAGGATGACATCGAAAACCTTGATCGAATTGGTCAGTGCCATGAACACAGAAATCGTAATGGATGGAGCGAGCAGTGGCAGCGTAATACTGAAGAATTTTCTCATGGGACCAGCGCCATCAACTGTGGCTGCTTCTTTGAGATCCTCAGGTACAGATTGCAGACCGGCAATATAAATGACCAGATAAAAACCAATCGACTGCCAGATGGAGACGGCCAGTATGGAGACGAAAGCAAGTCCTGGCGTCCCTAGCCAGCTTAGACCAAATATGGACCAGCCTGTACTTTCTCCGAGTGAGTTGAAACCTTGCATAAAGATAAATTTCCAGATAAAACCGACAATGACAAGACTGAGGATATAAGGAATAAAGAAAGCGGCTCTCAGCCAAGGGGTGCTCTTCAGCTTCATGTCCAGAACTAATGCGAGCAAGATGGCCAGCACGTTAACGAGAACAATGTACAGAATCGCATACTTTATGGTGAACCAGGCTGAATTGGCGAAGTTGGTGTCGCCCATAAAGATTTGTTTGAAATTATCAAGTCCGACAAACTTAGGGTGTTTCGAAATTCCGTTCCATTTGGTCATCGAATAGCGGATAGTCATGGCAAACGGAATGTAGAATGCTACAGCGATACAGATTAGGACTGGGAGAGTGAATAATCCGAATTCTGTTTTCTCGCGCCATCTTTTGCCGAGTGATTTTAACATGGATGCACCTCTTCTTGATTTGTTGGGTGGTAATATCGACTAGGCTTGCCACACATAACCATTCCGGTTAGTCTATATTGTGTATTATAGAGCAGTGCCCTATACTCAAAAATGGATTTAAGAGTACAGTTAGGGGTAAAAAGGTGAACTGAAATATTTATAATTAAGCCTGTAAATCGTGGGGGAGGTTGCCGGTCATTATTAAAAAATGGATCATAAAGCGGTTTGAACCCGTGCTGGAGCTTGTCTCACGCAGGTTGGCGAACAAGCTTATTTTGCTGTTTACAATCATCATTGTTTTGGTGGTGACCTCACTGACGTTCATTTCATACGGCATGCTGCGAAAAGAATCGGTGGATAACAGCATCGCCAGTACGAGCAACAATCTGTTGCTTGTCGGCCGGAATCTGGAGAGTTATTTGGACGGCATCGAGCAATTATCCCTGCCGCAAATATCGTATGACGAGATCACCTATGCGATTTTGCATGAATCGGAGGATTATGCCTCGAAGATGTATGTGGAGGACTACTTGAAGAACCTGTACTTCTCCCGCAATGATCTGGAAGCTATCTACCTGTATGTGATCAAGGAGCACAAGTATTATTATGTCACCAAAGAGAACTACAATATTACCGTGCGGGTCGCCGAGCATCCGTCGATTGAGAATCTTTCCTGGTATAAAAAAGCGCTGGCCAGCCCGTTTAACCGTTCTTACCAGTCTTTTGTAAAAAACCAATCCTCGATGATCAATAGCTCCGACTACCCTATAAATAAGGATAAAAGCTTCATGGGCTACCATCGATTGCTGCGCTCCATAGTTTCCAGAGAGCCACAGGCGGTGCTCTCCCTTTATTTCAACTCCTCGGTTACGGACGAGATTATGAAGGATATTCCCTTCAGTAAAGGGCAGCACCTAATGTACGTCAGTCCCGATAATGAACCTTTTGTGGTGGATGACCCCGGGTTTTATCAACAGGGCGAACAAGAGGGACTGCTTAAGGAGCTGACACCAGCCTCAGGAGGACGCGTGACGTGGTCGGATAAAGAAGAGAAGTATCTAGTGATTTATGACATCAGCAAAAAAGAAGGCTGGAAGCTGATTAAGCCGATTCCCTACAAAGAAATTTATGAAGCGGCCACGACAACACGCAAATTGAACTATTTCATAGGACTGTTATTTTTAATCGTTTCGGTCATCTTGGTCAGCTTTATTTCGAACAAAATAACGAGCCCGCTAAAGAATCTGTCGCTGCAGATGAAGCGGTTCAGTACAGGCAGCTTTGACGCTGAAGCACAGGTTGAGGGAAAGGATGAAATTGCCTATCTGTCTCGCCACTTCAATAAGATGGTGGAAAAGACGAATGAGCTGATCAATGAACGGTACAAAATGAAAATTGTCGAGAAAAATGCTGTACTCAAAGCACTGGAAGCTGAGATCAATCCGCATTTCTTATATAATGCCCTGCAAGCCATTTCCACCAAGGCGCTGAAAAACAACAATGATGATATTGTCGATATGGTCGATAATCTTGCTATGACGTTGAGATACTGCATTAGCGGTAAAGATGTGGTCCATGCCAGAGAGGAATTAAAGCATATTGAACGTTATTTAGCGCTGCAGAAGGCCCGTTTCGGAAACAGAATGCAGGTGGCCTACCAGTGGGAAGACCCTTTGCTGGAGCTGGAAATTCCGAAGCTGTCCATTCAGACCTTGGTAGAAAATTGCATCAAGCATGCGCTGGAAAAAGTATCCACAACGATCACAATTACTATTGAAGCGCATGTGACGCCCAGCCATACTGTTATTTCAGTGACGGATGATGGGCCGGGTTTTAGCGGGGAGCGGCTGGAGCAAGTGAGAAATTCTCTTCAAATCCAGTGGGAGGATCAGGGCGGAGAAAACGCTGCCGAAAGTGACACGGAAAGCATTGGACTGAAAAATTTGAACACGCGGCTGAAGCTTTTGTATGGTGAGGCTGCGGGTTTGGCCATTACCAGTGATGCTGGCGGAACAAAGATGGACATGCGGTTACCGCGGGGAGGGATTAACCATGTATAAAGTACTGATTATAGATGATGAGGAACCGTTGCGTGAGGCGATCAACATCCTGGGAGACTGGAAAGGACTAGGTGTCGATCAGGTACTGGAGGCTACGGATGGAAATATGGGTCTAGCCATGCTGCGTGAGCAAAAGATCGACCTTGTACTGGTTGACATGAAGATGCCGGAGCTGAACGGAAGTGAGCTGCTGCAGATCGTGGAGAAGGAGTTCCCGGAACTGCTGACGATTGTAATCAGCGGCTACAATGATTTTGAATATACCCGCCAGGCTATCCGTTCTAAGGTAGTTGATTATTTGCTGAAGCCGGTCAACCGGGCGGATTTGAATGCGGCCTTGCGTAAAGCTATAGATGTGCTGGAGGCCAAACGCAAGAAAGAAAGTGAGTTCATCAACAGGAACATTACGCTCAACATGTCTCTGCCGAAGCTAAAGGAGAAAATCTATCTGTCGATCATTGAGCGCAGCTTCAAAAATCAGTCCAACGAGGCTTTTCTGCCGTTGATCGGCGCGGATACGGCCGGAAACTATTTTGCTGCGGGTGTACTGCGGGTGCTCAATTTGGAACAAGTGCGTCGTAATCGCTTCCATGAGGACCGGGATTTGCTGCATTTTGCCGTCACAAATGTGATTAATGAGAATAGCGATGAGCATTTTCAGGCCTTCAGCTTCGCCAGCCATAAGGGAGAACGCGAGTTTATCGCCATCTTCACGATGAAAGGCGGCTATGAGGAGGACGCAACTTTCCGCTCTTTACATCATATGAAGAAGTTAGTCTCGACGCTGAAAGAGCTATTCGGAATTGTTGTTGCCGGAGGAATTGGACAGCCCTATGGTGACATCATGGCGCTTGCTCAATCCTATGAGACTGCCAAAGCCTCTCTCGACGGGATTGACCTCCTGACGCTGAAGGGAGCGATTGTCACAAATAGCAGCAACGATACTTCCCAGGGGAAAGATAATCCTTCCTTGACTGGACGTATGCCCTTGATTCGCAACGCACTGGAGAGCGGGAACATCAATCATGCCAAAAGTATTTTAAGCGAATTCACGAAGAAATGGGAGGCTTCCGGACGTTTTAATCTGGGCGAGGCTGACCGGCAGATAGAGGAATTTATTATTTTACTGAACGATATTGCGACGGAGCTGGATGCAATCCCCGAACGTATCCGTGGCGGTAAAGATAAAGGATTGCGTGGGCTAGGCATCGGGAGCGATTTTGCTTCCTTTGGCGAATTTGAGCGGGTGCTGAGCGGGATTCTAGATTGCTATGGCAATGAAATCAGCAAAAGCCTTGCTGGCAATCGCCCCAGCGTATTGGAAAATATTAAAGCATACATTGATAATCACTATTTTGAGAATATTAAAATATCGATGTTCACGGATAAATATTTCCTGAGCAGAGAATACTTGATGAAACTTTTTAAGGGGCAATATGGTTATGGCATACATGAGTATGTACAAAAGGTAAGAATGGACAAGGCAAAGGAGCTGCTATCCACCCCCGACTTGAAAATCCAAGACATTTCCGAGATGTTGGGGTACAAGGACAAAAATTATTTCAGCAAGGCGTTCCGGAATTATTATGACTGTTCACCTTCTGAATATCGGGTTCTGCTATTGAACGGGGATGAGTGAAGCGGTTACATGAACACACTTTTTTACCCTAATAAGTTCACTTATGTACATTCTTATCCTTTTTCTTTTTCTTTAGAATTGTCTCAAGACCACTAGATGCATGAGGAAAAGGGGGCAACATCATGTTAAAAAGATTTATGGCTTTATCTGCGAGTCTGCTGCTCGTCGGCGGATTACTGGCGGGTTGCGGCGGAAACAACAATGCCGCTGACAATAGCGGAACAGGGAATACTCCTGCCACAGATTCTGGCAAGCCGGTCACGATTAATATGTTCACCGCATCACCCGAGTACACTGATGCTTTTAACGCTTATATTGCCGAGTACAAGAAAGTTAAACCGAATGTGACGATTAATCTGGAGATTATGCAGGCTGACTACAATACGGTGCTCAAATCGAAGATTGCTGCGGGAAGTACACCTGACGTATTCCAGACCACAGCGGGTGGAGATATTGATACCTTTGCGGAGTATAGTGCTGACCTAACTAATGAGCCACTGGCTGCGGCGATGACCGATGCAGTGCGTTCTAACATGAGTTCTACGGACGGTAAAGTGCTCGGTCTTCCGGTAAAAGGGAATCTATTTGTCCTGATGTACAATAAGAAACTGTTGGCTGATGCTGGGATTACGGAAGTTCCTAAGACAACAGCCCAAATGGACGATGCGATTACTAAGCTTGAAGCTAAAGGCATTACTCCTTTTGCCAACGCCTATAAAGAGTGGTGGGTATGGAAACACATCTTCCAACACTTCGTAGATGCGGCAGCCCAAGATGCAGGTACGGATGCTAAGACACTAGTAAATGATTTTATTGCCGGAAAAACCACGATCAAGGATCACCCGGTGCTGTACAATAACTTCTTCAGCTTCGTTGATACCACTGTTAAACATGGCACAGACAAACCGCTTGAACGGGACAGCAATGCTGAAGTCAGCGACTTTGCATCCGGCAAAACAGCGTTCATGACTGGTAAAGGCGCATGGGATGAAGAAGCCATTAAGAAAATCACACCTGACTTCGACCTGGGCATTATGGGTTACCCAGTCAGCGACAAGGCTGAACAGTCCCAGATCATTACTGGTGCGGATCAGGCCCTGCGTATCAATAAGGATTCTGCTGTAGCTGGTGAGACTATTGAATTCTTCAACTGGCTGTATACTTCTGAATACGGTAAGAACTGGTTCTCTACAGTAGCTAAGGTTATTCCTCCAATTAAGGATGCTCCAATGCCTGACCTGCAAATGCCAAAAGAAATGGAAGAGATCCTCAAAACAGAGAAATCCGGCGACCTGTCCGTGAACTACTCTCTGGATACCTTCCACCAAAAATTTGGTGAGCTCATGCAGGCTTACATCGGCGGAAGCAAAACTAAGGATCAAGCCATCGATGAAATTC
Organism: Paenibacillus sp. FSL R7-0163; assembly: GCF_037969975.1. Classification (NCBI taxonomy): domain Bacteria; kingdom Bacillati; phylum Bacillota; class Bacilli; order Caryophanales; family Paenibacillaceae; genus Paenibacillus; species Paenibacillus sp. FSL R7-0163. The sequence goes on along the minus strand of NZ_CP150224.1, from coordinate 4,050,999 downwards.
AAAAAGCTTGGATTCAATTCGGATCGGCAGAATAACTAGGTTGAGATCAGGGGGCGGGCTCCAAGGTAAGATTCACTTACTGGAGAACCGTCCCTTTTTTATATGTTATATAATCATAAGAAGATACTGAGACAAAGTCAGGAGGTACATTATTGTGAATAGCAAAATGATTGAAATCATTGAAAATGGACTATATCTTACGATTGAAGTTACGGAAGATCAAGATGTTCGGCTATTGCATTTTGGCGCGGCACCTTTGGAAGCAGCCATAGCGGATAAGAACAAGCAAGGCTTCCGGCTGCTGGAGCTGCAATTATCGGGCGAAGACCGCGCCGAATATCACGGGCGCACACACCGAGCATCCTTTCCGGGTCTTCGGATGGTATATGTGGGACACAGCGATACAGTGAATGCACTCGGGCGTAAATTGGAGCTTAGCTTGGCTGATCCGATTACAGGAATCCAGGCAGTGCAGCATTTTCAGTTCTACAAGGGCGTGCAAATCGTTCGAAGCTGGACAGTGCTAAAGAATGCTGGAGAAGCTGAGGTGGCAGTGGAATACATCTCCTCCTTTGCTCTTACAGGTGTAGACAAAGAGGGGAGCGGGGAGCGCAATGATAAGATTGAAGTAACCCTTGCCCACAGTGGATGGCAGAGTGAACTTCAGTGGCGGACCTACCGCCTGCCTGAGCTTGGGATGTATCATTTGGCAGACCGTGGCTCCAAACGAATTGCCGCAAGCAATACAGGCTCTTGGTCAGCAGCGGAACTTCTACCGATGGCGGTTTTGCATAATAAGGAGAGCGGGACAAGCTTGTTCTGGCAGATTGAGCATAACGGCTCTTGGCATTGGGAGCTGACGGATCAATACGATCAGCTTACACTGCTGGTCAGCGGACCTACAGAACATGACAACCATTGGTGGCTGAACCTAGCTCCCGGTGAAGAGTTTACTTCGGTGCCAGCAGCTGTAGGTGCTGTGCAGGGAGGATTTCAGGGCGCGGCAGAACAGCTTACGGTATATCGCCGGATGATCCGCAGACCTAATGAGGATAATGAGCTGCTGCGGATTATTTTTAATGACTATATGAATTGCTTATGGGGAAGCCCAACGACTGAGAAACTACTGCCTTTAATTGATGCTGCCGCAGAAGTAGGTTGTGAATATTTCTGTATTGATGCTGGCTGGTATGCACCCGGAGAGTGGTGGGATGGCGTAGGCCAGTGGGAGCCTTCCAGCGATCGGTTTCCGGAAGGGATTAAATATGTGCTCGACTATATCCGCAGCAAAGGGATGATTCCCGGACTATGGCTTGAGCTGGAGGTTATGGGCATCAACAGCCCGAAGCTTGCGGAGACTGATGACAGCTGGTTTTTCATGCGGCATGGTAAAAGGGTTAAGGACCGTAGCCGCTATCAGCTAGATTACCGCAACCCGAAAGTCATTGATCATGCAAACGGTGTTATTGCGCGTCTGGTTAAGCAGTACGGTGTAGGATACATTAAAATGGATTACAACATCAATGCAGGCATTGGGACAGAAACGGATGCGGACAGCTTCGGAGATGGGTTGCTACAGCATAACCGCGCTTATCTGGCTTGGTTGGACAGCATCTTTGTTCGTTATCCGAACCTTGTCATCGAGAACTGTTCCAGCGGGGGAATGCGCATGGATTATGCGATGCTCAGCCGACACAGCATCCAGTCTACTAGCGACCAGGAGGATTATGTACAGTATGCGGCCATTGCCGCAGGTTCTCCGGCAGCACTGACACCGGAGCAGTCCGCAGTTTGGTCTTATCCGCTGCGCGAGGGTGACGATGAGGAAGTCATCTTCAATATGGTTAATGCGCTGTTGCTTCGTGTACACCAGAGCGGTCATTTGGCGGAGCTTGAACCTCACCGCAGAAGTCTAGTTAAAGAAGCGCTGGATTATTACAAAACCATTCGCAGTGATATCCCACACGCCACACCTTTCTGGCCGCTCGGCCTGCCGGACAGTGAGGGCGAATGGGTCAGCCTTGGCCTGCGGCGCGGCGAACGACGGTATGTCGCGGTATGGCGGATTGACGGAGAAGCTGCAAATGTCCAATTGCCGATAGAAGAGCTGAAGGGATTTGAACCAGTGATCGCCTGTGCCTATCCTCAGCAGCATAGTTCAACTTGGAATTGGGATCAATCGGCAGGGGTTTTGACGGTGGCACTCCCACCAGGAAAAACAGCGAGATTGTTTGAGATTACTTCGTAAAGCTTGCGGCGGGCCTGCTCCCCTTCAGTCTGCTGTTGGGGAGCGGCCGCTGTACTTGCTAGGGAAATAGTTTTTTTCACTGCCTTTCTAATTCGGTCAGGTTTGGCTTAGCTGCTGAAAGTATGTTTAGAAAAGGTAGTACAATGATTGTTTCGAATTCATTATTTTGAGCGTTAGTAACTAGATGACCTCCGTATTTTTCGGTGACACTTTGAATATTTGTTAAGCCGAATCCGTGAAAAGCGGGATTCTCTTTAAAATTATGCTGCACTATAGTGCTAGAATTGTTCCGTGAGTTGGTGACTTGGATAAACAATGAAGTATCGGTAGTGAAAATTAGCAGCTGAATAAATCTATCTTCTTTTTTTGGAACTCTTGCAGCGGCGTTTAGAGCATTATCCAGCACATTCCCGATCACGGTACATAAGTCAAACCGATCAATATCAATAGCTTCGGCGTGTATATGAATATCATACTTAATAGCAATTTTGTGTTCACAAGCAATATTTAGCGCGTTGCCAATTAAAGAATCAATTACCAAATTACCTGTTGATAGTTTGAGAGAAGGCTGATGAATTTGACCGAGCATTGAATTGATATGATGGATAGATTCCTGAATCTCATTGTTCTGAATACAATTCCGGACATATACCAAATGCTTGTTCGTATCATGGATAACTTGTTTGATGCTTGTAAGGGAATGTGTGGTTTTTTCATAGCTGATGTGTTGATAATCCATCTGTTTATGTAATTGCAGATTTTCTTTAGTCAGTTTGGTGTTTTCATTAATTTTACCGAATAAAAGGATGGTTTCTCTGATTAGCAGAATAAGCAACATCATGATGACCATTGATAGATAAAGAGTCATCCTCGTTCTTTGAATTGTGCAATCATATAATAGGCGTAGGCTTCTTTAACCTCTTTTGCCTGAGTACGGCCAATAGGAAACTGCTCTTGATTGTGCATGACTACGGAAGTAGCTGTAAACTTATGGACATGTTCCAGATTAACAATAACGGAACGATGAATAAGCATAAATGGACGGTTTAGTTTACTTATATATTCTGAAATTGTACCTGGAATTATGTAATGCTGCGTAGAGGTAATGATCTTTAGTCGGTTTTTAGCCAAGGAATGTTTGATTTTAACAATCGCAATAATGTCAGAATTTTTGATCACCATATGTCCATCTTCAGTTTTAATCATTAGAAACCTATTTACAGAAGAAATGATATAGTTACATAGCTTTATTATCTTTGCCTCAAAACACTCATAGTTTACTGGTTTAATCAAATAATGGTAGGGTTGCACATCAAAGCTGCTCATTACGTACTGCGGATAGTTTGTCAAGAATATAATTTGAACCTCCCGATCCGGAAGTGCACGGATTTTTTTTGCAACCTCGATTCCATTTAATCCTCTCAGTTCAATATCCATTAGAAGTATATGAAAAGGATAACTACTCTGTTGATTATAATAGTGAAGCAATTCCTCACCGGAGGTAAAATATTGAGTCTCGAAAGAGTAAGCCGTGCTTTTCATAAGTCTTGGGAGATATTCCTTTAGCAAATCGTGTTCCTTTTTCTCGTCATCGCATACGGCTATGCGTAACAAAGCCATCCCCCCCATAATTAAATTTGTTAATCTTCAGAGATACCAAAACCTGACACGAAACGTCATTCAGCCTCCTATTCCAACCATTAGCTACCAAATTACCCCAAATATTCTTTTATATGATATATTGATAGCGTTATCAATGTCAAACCGAAGCTTGAAAGTAGAAGAGGATATATTCTATGAATGATAAGGATACCCTTGAAAAACTTATCGGATTATTTAAAGCGCATAAAAAGAATTTATGTATTATTTTTCTGCTCTTAATATTTTCTACTTTGATTAGTTCCATTTTGCCGATGTTCAACAAAATTATTATTGATGAAGGATTTATGAAATCAGATGTTAGAACCATTATTTTAACGGCAATCTACATCTTTCTTTTGTCTATGTTCAGTAGCTTTTTAGATTTGCTCAAAGAAAAACGAAGAATAAAAATAGCTTCAAATATTATCTACTCCTTGCATAAAGCTGCATTTGATCGACTTATGAAAGTGAAAGTGAAATATTTCACTGATAAAAACTGCAGTGAAATTTTAAATCGCGTTAGCACCGATATATCGAATATTTCGCAAATAACGGATGGTAGCATGCTTTTTATTGTTAGTCAGTGTTTTAGTTTGGTAGGAGGAGTTATTGGACTTTTTATCATAAGTTGGGAACTTACACTTATTGTGCTTATTTTAATCCCTATAGAATATTTAATTTTGAAATCGTTTGCTAAAAAAAGAAAGTCTCTTGCGGAAAAATACATCACGAAGGATGGAGAATATTCGCATTGGTTTGAGGATAGCTTGAATGGTGTGAAGGAAACAAGGCTTTTTAATTTATTCATTTTCAAAGAAAAAGAATTTGCAGACAAGCAGAATCAAGTAATAACCTCCCATATGGGAATCAGTTTATTGGATAATTGGCGGATTACTGTGGAGAGATTTCTAATTGGAGGACTAGTTCTTCTAATATATGCTTCTGGATCGACGATGATATTAGATTCAAAGCTTTCGGTAGGAAGTATATTTGCATTTATTACCTATAGCGCTTATGTGACCACTCCTATCTCATCGATGTTGAATATTGGATACTTATTGTCGGGAATAATGCCTTCTGCCCGAAGGTATTATTCATTGCTCGAGGAAGAAATCGAAGCTTGTGATGTAGAATCCGCCAACATTGGTATGAAGCGACTCAACCCTTTTGGGAGCATTCAGTTTGAAAATGTAAGCTTTGCTTATGATACTGAACTGATCTTGTCAAATGTGAATTTCACGATTGGCAGCCATGAGAAAGTGGCCATTGTAGGAATGAATGGTTCGGGGAAGTCTACAATCCTAAATTTAATCCAGAGGTTTTACGAACCACTTGCAGGAAAAATTTTATTTGACGGAGTGGATATTAAGGCTATTAATTTGAATGAATATCGGGAATTAATTTCGACTGTTAGTCAAGAGATATATCTTTTTGACACAACCATCGAAAATAACATAAAACTTTACAGTGAAAACCATGAGGAGCAGTATAGACAGGCTATTGAGGCTACCCAATTATTAGAGAAGGATACAAGCCGGTTTGAGGATTATGTCGTAGGTTCTAATGGGAACAAGTTGTCCGGTGGACAAAAACAAAAAATCGCGATAGCCAGAGCATTAGTAAAAAGCAGGCCTATGGTGATTTTTGATGAAGCGACCTCCAACCTTGATCTTCACTCTGAACAAGCCATCAACCATCTATTAGATACAGCACTCAGTAACAATACAGTGATTATAGTCAGTCATAGGCCGGAAATTCTGAAGCATGTGGATAGAGTAATCTTTTTAGAAAAAGGCCAGGTCTCCGCTATTGGACTTCATGAGAAGTTGTCTTATACAAATGAAAGGTATCGGCTCATCACACAACAGCATCAATTCGTTTAATGGGTTTACCCTTCGAGTGATTTAAATATCAAATATTGATATTTAGATAAATACGATTTGAAAGGAGGAATAGGCATATGAAACAACTTGTAAAAAGAACAAATGCAAATTATGAAACGTTGGAGGCATATGCAGCTTGCAGTGCATGTCCTTGTTATGCATGTACATGCAATGCCAGCGGATCAAACAAAGCAGCCATGAAACAAGTAACCTATACTGGTAACTCCATGAAGATGACTGCTATTGGAATCGGGTAGTAAGTGCAATCTTAAGTATAGCTAAGAGCAGGATGGCTAAATGGCTTTATTAAAAAAGCTGTCCTGCTTCACTTTTAGAGTGGGGGGAGTTCAGGTGCCAGTATTTCATTTATTTGACACGGTAACGGGAAAATATATGTTCGATGCGAATGCAAATACATTTCTTAAATTAAATGAAAGATCTTATCAGGCTTTGTTGAACTATAGAAATTCAAACTTTGAACAAGTGGAACCGGAGATTCAAAACTTATTTGATTCCGGTTTTTTGGCGGAGAAACAGGATTTTGAGATGATTCATCCCATGAGCGACTCTTTGCAGCACAATTTAAGCAGAAGCGTTGGCTCGATAACTTTGCAGGTCACGCAAAACTGTAATTTAAGATGCAGCTATTGCGCGTATTCAGGGAGCTACTTACACAGAGTACATACCAATAAGAGAATGAAAAAAGAGGTTGCTTTGAAAGCAATTAAGTTTTTGATTGAGCACTCCGTAGATTCTCCAATTATTAATATTGGATTTTATGGAGGAGAGCCCTTACTGGAAATGGACTTAATAAAAGCTTGTGTTGCTTATGCCAGAGAACAAAGTGCGGGCAAAGAACTAACGTTTAACCTTACTACAAACGCAACTTTAATTACCGACGAAACCTTAGAGTTCTTATCTTCTAATGATTTTAATTTAACGATCAGCCTGGACGGCGATGAAGTCGCGCATGATAGAAACCGAGTTTTTGCGGTAAATAATAAAGGCAGTTTTCAGACTATTATGGATAATATTGAAAATATCAAAAACAAAACACCAGACTATGTTGATAAAGTGATGTTCAATGCAGTAATTGATCCAAATTCAGATTTTAGCTGTTCCACAAACTTTTTTTCAAACTATGAGACCGTAAAAGACTTTGCTGTTATGGCAAGTGATATAGCAAGTAGCTACAAAAAAAGTGAGTCCTTAATCAATGACAGTTTTATCAAGATGTATAATTACGAAGTTTTCAAATTATTTCTTTATAAATTTGATAGGCTTAAGAAAAATGATGTATCCAAGCTGGTGATGGAAAGCTTTGATCAAATCCAGGAGAATGTCCATAACAGGCTTAGAATCTCTTTCTATGATGTAAAAAAAGACCATCATTCCGGACCGTGTGTTCCAGGAGTACAACGATTGTTTGTGAATGCTGACGGTGCTCTGTATCCCTGTGAAAGAGTTAGTGAAGCATCTAGTGTAATGAGGATTGGGCATATAGATACAGGCTTTGAATTGGATAATATCCGGAACATACTAAACATTGGAACAATAACGGAGAAAGAATGCAAAGAGTGCTGGGCCTTTAGATATTGCACTTCTTGTGCAATGGCCGCCGATGATATCAGTGAGTTTTCTGCTGCCAAAAAATTAAGTATCTGCAATAAAGTTAAAGAAAACACTGAGAGTTTGTTTAAAGATTATTGCGTACTAAGAGAGTTAGGCTACGACTTTGATAAAGAAAAAGTGTAATGGGGGAGACAATGGTGAAAAAAAGAGCAATTGTTTATCCATATCATGCAGATTTCGGTCCGGTCGTCAGATTCTCCAATTTACTGGGCAACTTTGAGCTTGTTTCATTAATGGCACCTTTAGGTTTTGGACTGAATGAAAAAGATGCAGCGTACAGCTATTATGGTGAGGATGTGGGTATAAAAGTTAAAGATTCTTTTTCAGATGATGAATTTGATGTGTTAATGATTTGTGAATTTGAATGCAGTTTTGAAAAAGTGGTGTTCCCGACAATTATCAAAGCCGCAGAGATGGGGAAAGATATTGTTCTGCTTAACAGATGTGCTGATCATGAAGTTGAAATGGTAAAGAAGGTATGCCTGAAAAATAATGTGGAACTCACAAGTTTTTTTGGAATTGACATTGACAGAACGAAAGTAGAACTCGTTGAGAAAATACTGCTGGATATTAATGTTCCGATAATCTGCGTGGCGAGTCTTATGGAAAAATCCAATAAATTTGATGTTCAGCTTAGCCTAAGGGATTATTTCTTGAAAGAAGGGTACAAAGTAAGTCAAATTGGGACAAAATCTTATTGTGAGATTATGGGATTTCATTCTTTTCCTGATTTTATGTTTAATCATAAAGAAGCGGAGATAGATAAAATATTTCTTTTTAATCACTTCTGTAAATATATTGAATTGAACGAACGACCTGATGTAATGATTATCGGAATTCCAGGCGGGACAATGGTATATAATAATCTGTTTACCAATAGATTTGGTATTACTGCATTCGAGGCGGCTAGTGCAATCCATCCGGATGTCGGTATTATGAACTTGACCTATGATGATTTTAATGGAGAGTTTCTCGATAAGATATGTGTGTCAACAAAGCATAAATTAGGTTTTGATATTGATTGTTTTAATATGTCAAATCATAAATTTGATACGGGCAGAAGCAAACAGGATAAAGAATTGAAGTTTTTTACGGTTGATTCTAAGTTGGTTGATGAAAAAATTGCACAAATATCGCTAGAGTCAAAGGTTCCTCTGTTTAATTCGTTAAATGGGACAGACACTTTGAAATTAGCAGAATGCTGTGAAGCTCTATTGTTACAGGAAAATATGCAAATCGTATAAAAGAAGGGTGATATTTATGGATCTGGATCAAGTGCGTGAACAGATAAACGAAATATTATTCGACGTAATGGGAATGGACAAGATCAAGCTTAATGAAAACTACTTCTATGAAGATTTATTGGGCGAGGCGATGCAGTTCTCACCACGGGATTTGTTGGTTCTATTTGTACATATTGAGGAAAAACTAAAAATACAAATTCCGGAAACCGATATATTAAATGGATGCTTCAACAGCCTAGATCGAATTAATAATACAGTTTGCCGCATTCTACAGGAAAAAAGAATAAGGGAGTTGGTTTAAGTTGTTGAATGTAGCTTCACTCAGTAGCCTGAATCGTGCGGGGGCTGCAATGGTAATCCAGAAAAATAAGAGTTCAGAGATTTCATTTCAAGACGCGCTATCGACATCGAGTTCGGAAGCGGTTTTGACGGAATTGGAAAAAAAATTCGACATTAAAATCAACGTTCAAGCCATACCAAAGAACAATGAAGCAGTGAAAAGTGTATACTCTGGTAGTGTTGGCAAAGGGAATGTAACCATTGCTCCAAATATACTGAATCAGTCGGCAACAGATCCACAAATGCAAAAAAGGGTAGAAGCAATTATTCAGGATCATTTTGCTTCCAGCGCTAATGATAAACCCGGTGATGCCAGTGGCGTCATTATACATCCGGATGGAACAGCTACTTTTTGGGTGATTGGTGATTATTTAACACCTGCCGAGCGGGAGAAGATTAATAAAGAAGTAGAGGCAGAAAAAAAAAGAAAGGCGGAGCAGTTAGACTCGTTGAGTAAATTAAGTAGCAGCTCTAGCCTATCACAATTCGGGTTATTTATTGACAACTCCAATAATGGTGAAGAAGATAGCATGTATTTAAATAGTGTGCTACAAGCTAGTCTGGATTCGATGCTGCGGAAAAAGAACCTGTTTAATTAAATGATTAATCACTTTTTTAATCATGACTACCGCCTGGGTCAATGGATTTGTGACCAATGAGGCGGTTTTATTTTTGTCGATCTGTAAAAGGAGATGATGAACATCGAAGCTAAAGTGAAAATTGCCGTGATTGATGATGGTATCAACGAATATTTGCTAGGTGAACCGGTTGTTCAACAGTTGATCTTCAATGAAGATTTCACAATAGACGCTTATACAATAGACAGTCCCGAAAGAATAACTCACGGCACCATCTGCGCAGGCATAATTAAGCACTATTATCCGGAAATCTATATGTATAGCTTGAAGATATTGTCTGATACCTTAAGGGGAAATATCCAGAAGTTGTATAGTGCACTAGAATGGTGCGTTCAAAATGATATCCAAGTTGTAAATATCAGCTTGGGAAGCCATTGCTCAGCGGATTTATTAGAAACGCAGAGAGTTATAAACAAGGTTGCTGGTCAAGGCTTAGTTATTGTAAGTGCCGCAAGTAATCATGATTATATTACATATCCAGCTTCTTTTTCAAACGTTATAGGCGTTAAGAGAGAGGTAAGCAACACGCTGCACGAAGGGGAGTTTTATCTCAATGATAATATCATCGACGGTATAGAATTTACGGCTTTTGCTAGACATCATTTGAATGGTAAAGAGTGCAGCAACTCGAACAGCTTTGCCGCGCCCATGATTACAGCCAAAGTATGTGAACTCATTGGTAAATCTCACCTAACTAACTTGCAGCAAATAAAACTCATGTTGTCGAAAATGGCAAATAACTATAGGGACGATAAACACTTGTTTATTTGCTATGCTGACCCTGATTGGATAAGTGATATATTAGTATGCTATGTGAACGGAAAATGCAAATTGGACAATCGGAATCTTTGCGTTAACATACACGGTGAAATTGTCGTTCCCGCTGAGTCGGCTTATGATGCTGTTGATGCAGCCCTATTGGCTTACAATGAAAATATTGAGACTCTCGTTGTGATCAGCAGAGATCTTTACCCTGATGCTTATGTTGAATTACAGTGGATTGCTTCGAAATACAATAAAAATGTAGTGTTTATTGACAATTACCAAGGAAAAGATATGAACAAGATAGTTAACAATCAGTGTACTAACATTAAGTTATGGCATAGCTTATTCAAAATACACAACATTTACACACTTAACAGCACCCCGTTGCTGATCGAAGAGCCAATGGTTTCTATTTACATCCCTGCTGACACTGACTTTGAAGTTATTCTCTGGTTAAAAGGGCAATTTAAAAATAATAACTATAACAGTTATTTTGCATCGAATCACCCTATCGGAGTTTTATACGGAATAGACTATGTTCCTGAGACAAACTCAGCGCAGACATCTTCCTATTTTTCCTTAATTCTGAATAAGAAATCTTACGATATCGCGATATATGTCTTATATGGCTATGATATTTCGGATAAAATAGAAACGGATATTGAAATAGACATTGAACCATTAAACGGTTACTTTCAAGCAACTTTTGCTGTAAATGGCTTATGCCAGGAACGTATTATCAATATTAAACAGATTGATGAAACCTTTATCGGAGAACTTTATAATTCTATAGTTTATTTACTCTCTTAATGGGGGACAAAAATCATCAAACACTTAGAATACCCTGCATTAATAACTTCTTTGCTAGCCCCTCGTTAGTCGACTTCCGGATTCATCGTATTTACACTACAGTGATATCATCAGCCTTGTATTTACATGAGGATTCGATACACACACTACTCATAGCGAAATTATTATTCCAATGATAGATCCTATTTAAGTTTGACTTACTAAACATCTGGGTAAATGACGGAGTAGCGTTCTTGCTAGTTTTCGACAATTTCCTACTTGTGATTGCGGATAAGCGGAGTGACAAGATTTACAAATAGATTAACGAAGGTATTTTAGGGTAGAATTGTCATCAAGTAGGGTTACATTCTGGGTGGATTTCGACATTCCAGAGAAGCCCCTATTTTTTTGTGTTCTGACACGGCTTCATATCTTGGTGCTCAACAGATATCATACATTGTCGAAATTTTGTCGAATAATATCATATAATGTAGAAAAATAATTGACAGGAAATGAATAGAACTTTAGAATTAGGTAGTAGCGTAATCATTACTATCATATAGAAGCGTACATAGCTTTTAGCAAGAATGATTATAAATGTGACTTCAAGGGAGGATGTACGATGATGAAAGCAACAGGCATAGTAAGAAAAGTGGATGAATTGGGACGTATCGTAATTCCTATTGAACTGCGTAGAACAATGGGAATCGACATAAAAGACCCGCTCGAAATTTTTGTAGACGCTGAAAAGATTATCCTTAGAAAATATGAGCCAACTTGTATCTTCTCCGGAAGCTCAGAAAACCTGATCAATTTCAAAGGTAAAATGGTAAGCAAAGATGTTCTTGATGAACTTATTGCAAGCTTTGATAGAGCATAATCCATATACCACATATGATTCCAAAAAAAAGAACCGGTATTACAAGCACAAGATGTGCCTGTAATACCGGTTCTTTTTTTTATGGTGTACTTTCGAAAGCGGGTTTTATTTAGACTCTAGCACACTTTGGATTTTTTTGATAAAAGCATCATATTGTACGAGGCCTAGCTCCATGCACAACTTCTGGTAGGAAGATAACTTGTAATCTAGCTGGTTCAACTTCTGTTCCAGATCGTCGTACATTGCCTGCTTTTCTATCAATGCTTGCCGAAGCAGATTATCTATGTTCTCTTTGTCCGTCTTTTCCCCAAAATACAGGTGCATAAAAAAGTCAGAACGCAGAACATCTTTTTCGGCTGGTGATTGTAGATAAGCGTGGAACTGATCCAAGCCGGCAGAGGTAATGGTGAATACATTTTTGTCGGGTTTGCCTTCCTGTCGCACAGATTCTTTAGTGATCAGATTCAGCTTTTCCATCTTGCTTAGGGTAGGATAGATCGTGCCATAGCTGGCATCGAAGAAAAATGAGAAGTATTCCTCGAAATGTCGTTTTATCTCGTAACCAGAATGAGGTTTTTCGCTTAAAATCCCCAGAATAACATCTTGTATGTTCATAAATCATTGCCGCTCCTTTCTTTCACTTCCTACCATATCACAACTGCATATCGCTCTCAATTTGAAATGGCATAGCCGGAGTGGCAAACTGTATAATTACGCATTTACTGACACGGGCTCTTGTTCTCGTGAGATCCGAGTTTCTTTACGAAGGAAAGTGACAAGTACGCTTAATACAGCAATTGTTGCCCCAATACAGAGTAAATAGAACATATCTTTCCATACCCCGTTACCCCCGATAACCAGGTCGAGCATACCATTAACTGCATAGTAAGCGGGCGAAAAGGGACCGATCCAGTTATAAAAAGGTGAAAGCACATCGCGTGGAATAGTTGCTCCGGACGCTAACATTTGCATGGAGAGAAGGGCAATATTTAGCCAGCCGCCAGCATCCCCGAGGAGCAGCAGACTAAACTGAGCAAGGATCATACAGGAGAGAATTACCGTGAACTCGAACAGCCACATAAGCAGAAAGCCACGATTAGAGTGGATACCGAGTGAGTTAACCATGATAGTTCCCACTAGTGAGATAAGCACAGCCGTTCCACCCATTATGACAAATCGGGCTGCAAAGCGATTCCATTTACTAAATTGTCCAGACAAGTTGGAGGAAGCTTTATGGAGATTCATCGCGAGTAACATAGCACCGGTAAATGAGGCGGTAACGATCATTAAGGGAACCATAGTTTGTGCAAAATTAGTTGTAGGGTTAATGATTTCGACGTTGGCGGAAATGCGGCTGCTTGCAGCACTTTTGATGATCTCCGCTTGTGCCTGCGGCAGATTCATAGCATCCAAGGTGTGGCTTAGTGCTGAATTACTGCTTTGAGTGTTCATTGCAGCCGTGACTTTAAGTGCTACCGTCTGCATGACATTGCTGACCATCTGCGGATTAGATTCATTTAAGAAGTAGTGGAGTTCAGTCTTTGCAGATGGATTACTGATCTGTCCAGTGAACCCTTGGGGAATATTGATAATCATGCGGATTTCTCTATGCTCAAGTGCTTCTTTTGCATTTTCTAGTTGGAGATCCTGTCTGGTTACGAACTGAAGTGATCCTGCAATCCCATCGACTATAGGCTGGGCATTTGTACCATCCTCATTAACAATAGCAATGGGCAACTGATCTACCCGATCCGTTACATGATCGTACCCTGTAATCCAAATTAAGCTGAAAAAAACTTGGAACAACAGTGCAGTTATAATTCCAATGATGGTAGCAGGCTGCTTGAGGAAGCGTATGATTAATGGATTTGACATGGTTATTTCTCCTTTATATTTCAAGTTGTAATATTACAGATTGAAATATAGCACAACGAAATATAAACTGCAACAGAAAAAGTTAAGAGCATGGACATTACAAAGCGATTTCATATATCATAGGGCTTGTACTGGAAATATCGCACAGATGAATGTCTTACCTGAAGTAGAACAGAATGGGGAGGAACAACAGATGAGTAACGAAGTACAAGGAACGGAACAAAACGTGGTTCATGCGAAACTGAACAAGCCAGAAGCGATTGTATTTGATATGGATGGAACATTGTTCCAGACTGAAAGTCTTTTATTGCCTGCATATCATAAAATGTTCGATATTTTGCGGGAAGAGGGACTATACGTAGGACCTACACCACCAGAAGAACGTATTCTAGGCTGCTTGGGGATGTTGCTGGCAGACATTTGGAAGAATGTTATGCCTGAAGCAGATGAAGCCGTGCACCGCCGGGCGGATGAATTGCTCCTGCAGCTGGAGATTGAAGGGCTTGAAGCCGGAGGCACACTACTGTATCCACAGGTGGTTGAGACACTGACAGCGCTTAAAGAGCGCGGAGTGAAGCTGTTTGTGGCTAGCAACGGGCTGGAGGATTACATTCACAGCATCGTTGTGGTACATGAGCTTAAGGCGTTGTTCGAAGGATTGTATAGTGCGGGAGGTCAAGGCACTGCGACTAAGACCGAGTTGCTACGCATTCTTTTGGATAATCATGGGATCAGCAGTGCCTGGATGGTTGGGGACCGTTCTTCTGATGTTCAGGCAGGTAAAGGAAATGGCCAGACCGTAATCGGCTGCGCCTATGCAGGCTTCGGACGTCAGGATGAGCTGAAGGGCTCTGATGTCATTATTACCTCCTTCGACGAATTGGTTGACTTATACGATAACGCAACGATTAGTGAATAAGAACTTACGATGGGGAGTTTGCTTAGCTTACAAGCAAGCGCTTGATCACATAAAAGACAACCTTCTTGAAGAAGGTTGTCTTTTTATTGAAGTCAAAAAGATGGTGCTTCAGTTGAAAGAAATCGGTATCGTCGTCAGGCAGTAAAGATATATACATAAATAAAGGAAGTAATCCGATAAAAAATGGAGAGGGTCTATATATGTTTTGCATGCCTAATATGTAAACCCTTTATGTTAAACTATCGTTCTCTGTTGGTTAAATTACCAATCGGATTCATTTACTTTAAAAGAAGTGATTCAATAAATGGCTCTATGTCAAAGGGTTCAGTCATTGTTTCGTATCTACCGTATACATGACCGTTTCTATCGATTAAAAACTTCGAAAAATTCCACTTAAACCCATCTCCGGCATATATGTCCGGATACTTTTCCTGCAGAAAATCCTGCATCCATTTACCGCCTGATGTCTCAGTATCGAATCCTTGAAATGGTGCTTGCTGTGTTAGATATTGAAATAAAGGATGGGCAGACGGTCCCCTAACCTCAACTTTCTCAAATAAAGGAAACTTAACTCCAAAGTTGCTCTCACAATATTCATGTACTTCCGAGTTGCTTTCTGGCTCCTTCTCGTTGAATTGGTTACAAGGAAAACCAAGTATTTCAAACCCTTGCTCATGGTGAATTTCGTAAAGTTTTTGAAGATCAGGTAATTGGCGAGAATAGCTGCACCTACTGGCAGTGTTCAGAATAAGCAGAACTTTTCCACGATAAATGGACAATTCAACAGGCTCACCATGAATTGACTTTGCTTGAAAATCATAAATAGACATCAGATCATCCCTCCACGTTATTATTATAAATAACATAATAGCGCTATAGGCGTTTATTGGTCTAATATATAATAGGAATAATATTTATAGTATTTACCTATAACGGGCAACACTCGATCATTAATTACAATAAAAGTATTCCTCCAATATTCCCTTAGTTGTTACCGGTTAGTTTAATAGAAAAGAAGAGCTACCTTATAGGAAGCTCCCCCACTATCGTTTTCCGTTAGTGTAGTCTCTAAAATACAAATTCTTTCTCGTTGTTTTCTCCATCAAGATATCTAACCCTACAGTAATCTTTCCAATTATCCCAATTTGTTATACTGTCAACTTCCACGCGAAATAATTCATTATATGGCATATTCATCGGATTAGAAAAATCATAAAAAACAAGTTCATAAGGACATGCCCAATAGCATCCATCAATCACTATTAATTTTTTTTGTTGAAAATATATTATTTCCCCCCAGCAAAATCCATGACCTTTATATGCCTCTTCAGGAACATAATGTTTGGTTTGTTTATTTGATAAATTAACAATTGAATACCCTTGATAATCTAACCCACCTAAAAGATATTCTATGCCATTTATCTCTAACCAACTGAATAGAAATGTGCCGAAGTTTCTATATATTATGTCGATGGTTTTATGCTCACTATCCGTAATAATTCCTTTTGTATAATTATATCTAATAATACCTTCTACATGGTTATAGTGATGGATTTCAAGTTTAAACTTCCCTGATGGTGAATAAAAAATTTCAGTTTTCTCAGGATTGTAAAATTCATCTTGAAAATAGTACATCATCGTAGCTCTTTCACTGAGAAACTGAGTATCATTAACAATATTCCTCAAAGTTTTTCACCCCGCCTTAGTATTACAAATTGTACCATAATATCGGACATGCTATTACGCTTTTCTGCCTGTTAGCTACGTCGTTCGGTGACGCCAAAAGAAGCGTGTCTCCATTAAGGAGCACGCTTCTTTGTGTGCGCCCAGCATGGGCGCTATCTATAGGGTTGAAGTCCCGAATGGCGAAGGCAGTAGTAGCCATTAGCTTAAGGCAAGGGTGTCCACCGCGAGGTGGAATCTGAAGGAAGCCAGCGGCAAATCTCCGGTCTGAGGAATACGAACTTCATACAAGGCTAACGTAGGCTGGATGAGGTTGCACAACAAACCAAAGTCCATACTGCCAAAGGCGTACGAGAGTAAATGAAGCAGATAGATGGAGAGGAAGATAGCGTTCTTACCTGGGGAGATCTGTGTGATAGGCGAGTATACTTCGTAACCCTACTTGTGAGAGTAGGCTGAGTGCACAGAAGTCAGCAGACGCCATAGTACGCAAGCTGTTGCAACAGCTGCGGAAGGGCTGAACATGGAATAGGATTTATACATCCAGGCGTTCAAGATGAGCGATGAATGCAGAAAAAAAATCCGAAAGGACCTGACTGAAGAAGGAAACGGTGAATCCCGTGGGGGACTTCAGCAGGGCGGAGTTCATCTTTGGCACAAATGGAAGGTATAAATCACGTAAAGAGAGGTTAAAAAAAAAATGTTGGAGCAACTGCTATCACGGGAAAATCTTCTGCAAGCCTTAAAGCGTGTTGAAGCGAATAAAGGAAGTCATGGCGTAGATGGGATGTCCGTAAAATCCTTACGAGAACACATCGTACAAAACTGGCAGACCTTGCGGCATGCCATAGAAGAAGGAACCTATGAACCGAGCCCCGTGCGCCGAGTCGAAATCCCGAAACCCGGTGGCGGAGGTGTTAGGTTACTAGGAATACCTACCGTGACAGATCGAATGATTCAACAAGCAATCGCGCAGGTGTTAACTCCATTGTTTGATCCAGAGTTTTCCGACCATAGCTATGGATTCCGTCCGAAAAGACGAGGGCATGATGCGGTGAGGAAAGCTCGAACCTTTATGAAAGAAGGATATCGATTCGTAGTCGACCTAGACTTGGAGAAATTCTTTGATCGCGTCAACCATGACCGACTGATGATGAAGATTTCGGAGAAAGTGGAGGACAAGAAAGTTCTCCTGCTTATCCGCAAATATCTTCAGTCAGGTGTGATGGAGAACGGGTTAGTAACCCCGACAACGGAAGGTGCCCCGCAAGGCGGTCCACTGAGTCCGTTATTATCTAACATTGTCCTAGATGAGCTCGACAAAGAACTCGAGAAACGTGGGCACCGCTTCGTTCGTTATGCGGATGATTGCAATATTTACGTGAAAACGCTAAGAGCAGGAGAGAGAGTCAAGACAACGGTCACCCGATTCATCGAGACGAGGCTAAAGCTGAAGGTGAACCAAGTAAAGAGCGCGGTAGACCGTCCCTGGAAACGAAAGTTTCTAGGATTTAGTTTTAGTGTGGACAAAGAACCAAAGGTGAGAATTGCGAAGCAGTCCTTACAGAGAGTCAAGGTTCGAATACAGGAGATATCCTCTCGAAAGAGATCGATGAAGATGGAAGAGCGAATCAAGGAACTAAACCACTACCTCATGGGATGGTGCGGTTATTTCTCGCTGGCGGATACCCCAAGTACCTTTCGAGATATGGATAAATGGATACGAAGAAGGCTACGAATGTGCCTCTGGAAGCAGTGGAAGACCCCTAGAACCAAAGTCAAAAGACTTATATCCTTAGGGGTACCTAAGGATAAAGCCTATGAGTGGGGAAATACCCGAAAAGGGTATTGGCGAATTGCAGGGAGTCCAATTCTACAACATGCATTGAATAACCAATATTGGGAAGCCAATGGATTAAAGAGTGTATTGGACAGATACAACTCCTTACGGAATATTTCATGAACCGCCGTATATCGAACGGTACGTACGGTGGTGTGAGAGGTCGGGGGCTAGCCGCCCCCTCCTACTCGATTGACCGGTATGATAATTGCCGCGGCGGTGCTTACTGCTGCTTAGCGTACCATTCGGAAAATTGTTTCTGGTATTCAGCGATATATTTGTCTATTCCCGCTGCTTTTAGTCTGTCCAGCGCTTTGGGGAAGGCGGTGTCATAATCGCTGAAGCCGCTGCCGATCGGAGCGAGGTATTCAGTGAATACGCCGTTCAGCTTCGTTTCTTCATTCTTGACGGGTGTATTGTCAAAGTTGAAGCCGGCACCTTTGGAAATGATAGCTCCATCGTCCCAAGCTTTATATTCTGCAATGAATTCGTCCGGTACCGTGTTATCGAAACGCATGAAGTTTTTGTTCATCAGCAGCCAGTCGGGGATCAGCGAATCAGTGGTTATTTTAGTCAAACGCCCGTTTTCATCCAGCGTATAGTCTGTTCCTTCTATCCCGTAGGCGAACAAGTCGTACAGCTCCTGGTTTTTTTGCAGCAGATTGAAGAACATGACGTAACGTTCAGGGTCTTTAGCTGCGGTGGAGACGAAAAAGGCGGTGCTGTAAGTGCCGCGGCTGATTTTTGGACGGCCGCTGCCGAGGAAATAGTTGACCAGTTTGGCATCAGGCACTGCTTGTGAGATGGTTGCCGCACCTTCGAATGGGCGTGCCGCTGTGCCGGCCCAGAACATCGCTTTACCGGAGTTCCAGTCAGACTGCAGCTGCGGAACATTGGTGGCGGCATATTTCGGAATGATTCCTTTTTCATACCAGCCGTGCATTAGGCTCGCATAACTCTTAAACTCTTCGGTTTCAAACCAGCTAATAATTTTATCATCCTTCACAGACTCATCCAGGGCAATAAAATCATTTTGCCAATAGAGGTTTTTGTCCGTGTAATCATATTGTAGGAGTCTGCGTGCATCGGTGTTGGCGTACCCGATCAGTTCGGGATGAATGGCATGGACCTTATCATAGAACTGCTCTAGTTCCCCCAGTGAAGTGACCTGTGTCATGCCGGCTTCTTCAAGCAAATCCTGTCTAACTAGCGCACTGTAGAATTCCGCAGAATTCGGTTTGTTGCCGACGGGGATCGCATACTGCTTGCCTTCCAGCTGAAAGGCTTTGAAGGAGGCCTCGTCCACATTTTTACTCAAATCAGCTGCTGCATCGGCATACGGAGTGAGGTCGGCATAAAGCCCCTTTGCCACAGATTTTACCATGTAATTGGCATCTGTATAGGTTGCGAAGTCTTCTCCCGTAGACAGCATTAAGTCAGTTTTGCCGCCGCCATATTCGGTCCAAGGAAGAAACTGAAATTCAACCTCAGCATTGATTTCTTTCTTAATAGTGTCGTAGAACGATGTCTTCGCTAGTTCCTTCATCCGGTTGGACTCATCCCCGTACAGCACAATTTTCAATTTGGCAGGAGTCAAGGCGCTGCCGTCATTACTACCGCTATCCGTAGAGGAAGAGGTACCTTCATTTCCAGTCCCAGAACTAGGGGGAGCGCTTTCATTGTTGCCCTGAGCACAGCCACTTACCAAGAACACCGCAGCTAGGAGCAAACTTAACCAACCTTTTTTCTTTTTCATGATGAACCCTCCTGAAATAGAATCATAATGTTTGAGGCATCTATTGCAAAGGTCGAGCTCCCTTAAGTCCCATTGTACATCAAGAAGTAGGGGAGCATAAACCCGGTGCAACCGAACATAATTTGGTATCTTTGCTGGAAATTAGCCTTTGACTGAACCTACGATAATGCCTTTGACAAAAAAGCGCTGGAGAAAAGGATATAATATGGCGATTGGCAAAACGGTCAGACAGGTCATTGCCATTTTGGCTGTCTCCAGTGGCGGTGCGATGATAGCTCCACCAATTTGAGCAGCGTTGCCGGAAGCCAGGAACTGAATGTTCGCCATCATGTTGTACATCAAATATTGAATCGTATAGAGATCCTGATCGGATACCAGCATTAGTGGCAAATAGAAGTCATTCCAGAATTGCAGTGCGTAAAAGAGCGAGATGGTGACCAGTCCGACGCGGCCCAGCGGAATCATAATGCTGAAGAAGATACGCAGATGTCCGGCACCATCGATTTGCGCAGATTCCACAATTTCATGCGGGATGCTGCGGAAATAGTTAGCCATGAGAAACATCAGAAAGACGCTTAGCACATAAGGGATGAACAGGCCGATGAGCGTATCGCCCAAATGATAATATTTGGTGCTAAGCAGATACCATGGCAGCGTTCCTCCGCTGAACAGCATTGTAAAATAGGCGAAAAAGGCGAAGAAATTTTTGAGCCGGAAGCCTTTAACGGATATGACATAAGCATAAGCGGTGGTCACCAATACGGCCGACACGGTACCCAGCACCGTAACGATCACCGACATGGAATACGCCCGCAGAATCTGCTGCGCCTTGGAGCCAAACAGGAATTCATAGGTTTCAAAGGTGAAGCCTCTGGGCCAGAACGAATATCCTTCCGCGGCGATTCTGGATTCGGTAGATAATGAGCCGGATACTGCCAGAATAAACGGCGCTAGACAGATTACTGAAAATACGGCAATACAGATGTAAAAGAAAATGAGCAGGCCTTTGTTTTCGGTAGTTTGCATCTTATCAGTCTCCTAAAATAGTTTGCTGTCTTTGTCATACCAGCCGGCTAATTTGTTGGCCACCAGCACCAGAATGAAACCAAAGACGGATTGATAGAGCGTAATGGCTGAAGCAAAGCCGAATTCACCGGAACGGATGGCTGTGCGGTATACATACACATCGATAATGTCGGTAGTCGGCAGAAGCAACGGATTCAGGAACGTTACCCCCATAATCATACTGAGATCGCCTTTCAGCATGCCCCCGATGCCCAGCAGCGTCATCAGAATGATCGACGGAATCAGCATTGGCACCGTAATTTTGGTGATAATCTGCCATCTGGAGGCACCATCGATTCTTGCAGCTTCATAATAGGAAGTGTCGATGCCTTGCAGCACCGCATAATAGATGATGGCGCCGTAACCAGCGCTTTTCCAGATATTCGCTAGCACGAGAATGATTACGAACAGCCAAGGGCTGGAATACCAGTCAACCTGAGAGAAGCCGAATGTCTGGAGCAACTGGTTCATAATGCCTTTGTCGTAATCCAGCAGGGAGAACAGAATGGCTCCGATAATAATCCAGGAAATAAAATACGGGAAAAACATGACGCTCTGCGTGATTTTGATAAACCATTTGCTGCGCAGCTCATTTAGAATAATGGCGATGGCCACTGAAAAAAACGTGCCGGTTAGCATATACAGCGCATTTAACATCACCGTGTTGCGTGTAGCCCTAAGAGAATCTTCCATACTAGAGAAGAAAAACTCGAAATTAGAGAAGCCGGCCCACGGGCTGCCGAAGATTCCGTCGTTGAAGTTGTAATTTTTAAAGACGAGAATCAGACCACTCATCGGCAGATAAGCAAAAAGAATTAGAATGACGATTCCCGGAAGAGCGAGCAAATAAAGCGAGCTGTCCTTCCTTAGGGATTTACGGAAGCTCTTGGCTTTGGCCGTCCTGATTCCCGGACTTGGCATTCCTTGTGTCTCCGATGTAGCCTCTTGCATCATTAACAGTCCACTCCTTTATACTAGCGTTGTCATTTCCGTCCCTTGTTTTAGGAGAACGCTTTACATGAAAATCATAAATCCACCCGGAATGTAAACGCTATCATAATAAACGGAAAAAAGTTAAAAAAAGCGGAAAAGGACGGCTTAAAAAAACGAAAAAAACAGAACTTTTTTGTTTTTTAGGTGCTAAAAAGCCTGATTTAAAGGGAAATCTCATAGTATATGCGACGCGAGGGATTATTCATAGAAAGTCAAAAAGGGAATGTCTCCGGCTATGAAAATGCTGCCGGGACATCCCCTTTGTTCCTTACTTTTAGCGGGTCAATCAGGAAGATTCTGTTTTTGCAGAATATGATTCATTCTCCATTTGGAAGGTGTAACCCCATAACGCTTTTTGAACTGGGTTGTAAAATAGGTGCTGCTGTTGTAGCCCACTTTCTCGGCAATTTCCCGGATATCCAAGCCAAGCTCTGTGACTAATAACATCTGCGCCTGCTCCAGACGCAGCAGGTTAACGAAATCGGGAAAGCTGCAGTTTACTTCGTCGGCAATAAGTCTACTGAGATAAGCGGGACTTAGCGATAGCTTGTCGGCAAGGGCATTAAGGGAGAGCCTGGAGTCATCATAATGATCTCTGATATAACAAATGGCTTCACCAGCAATGCTCTTGGTCTGTACAGCACTCATGCTGGCAATGCGCTCGTGGGCGGTATAACAGCTGTCTACAATCCAATTCCATAGCTTGTCATAGCTTTGGATCTGCCAGATATGCTGGTAATTATCTAGAAAGCCGGAATGCTGGACGTCTGCATTAAGCTCAGCCGTGCGACTGAGCTCAAAGACCAGTCTCGATAAAGCGATGGTGGCAGGCTCGACACGGTAACTGCAGGCTACTGCCAGCAATCTCTCCACTGCCTGCGGAATATGGTTAGAGAGTTCCGTCTGCTTAACGGCTTGCAGTACCGGTTCAAGGGCACTGTCGGGCATTGGGCTGCTGTTCAGATGGATCGTATCATCGGCAAAGATGATGTTCTGCTGCACATGAAATTTATTATATTGCAGACAGTCCGCAGCTTCATTGTATTTAGCCCTCAGTAGGTTTAAATCATCCGTCAGCCCGCTGATTCCGAAGGCGCAGCAGGCTCCGGAAAGCTGCAGCTGAGCGGCGACTTCTTCCCATTTGCCGCGGTACAAAGCGTAATCGCCGAAGCTGCCGCTGTGAAGCTCGCTCAGAATCAGCACAGCAGTGCCCTGATGCGGGCGGAAGGATTGAATGGCTGCAAGTTCACAGAAGGCATGTTCAATCTGCTGTATGTTTTCCTCAAAGGTATGCCGGAAGTCGGAGTCTTCAGGTTGTTCGGGCTCCAGAGCGGCCAGCACGCATACACAATATGCTCCCCCAGCAGCGGCTATACTCATCAGGGGTGTCCTGCTGTTCTCCGGTGTTCTCTGCGGGGAAAGCAGCCACCGCATCAAGGCGCTATCATCGCTTTCTTTTTTTAGCTGCTCCAGCTTAACGCCAATCTGTTCGAGCTCCTGGCTTACGGTATCGAAATCGCCACCGGTTTTCAGCGCTTCTTCATTGCCAGATAGATGAGCGATATTGCCGAACAGCCGGCCGATTGGCTTATACATCCGCCGCGAGATCAGGTTGGCGGTTATAGATGCGGCGGCAATCAAGGCCAAGCATAGGCCAGTCATCAGATTGCGGGCATTGGAGATATCACGGATGCTATCCTTGTAGGAAGTCTCCGACACAAACCACAGCTTGTCCGCTGCAGAATATACATAAGTAATCAGCTGCGGCTCTTCACCTCCCCTATAGACAAAAGAGCCTCTCTCAGAGGTGGAGGACACCACCTGCTTTAACATGCCCTCTTCCAGAGAGATGTCAGATAATGCACTGTGCATGAGCACCGATGCTTTTCCGTCAAGCACAGCGTAACGGGTGGCTTCGCCTTCTTTTTGCGTAAACAGATTATTCTGCAGCTTTCCCAAATTGACGGTCAGCGCTACCGCACCATTATATTCGCTATCCGCAAATGCCCGGTCATTATAGAACACGGTGAGCAGGGTAATGGGGGCACCGTTATTCAAGGTTGCCTCCCACAGAAACGGTGATTCAACAATAATGTTATCCCGCATTCTCGAGAACAGCTCCAGCTTGGATTCAGGGCTTAGCGGAAGGTTTTCGAACATGGCAACAGGCTCATCCACTCCCATGATGTAGGCATTCTCCATATATTGGTTCACAACCAATGCTCCGCGGATTTGGCTTAGGGCACTGTACAACTGATCGCTCCAGCTGGTATCGCCATTCATCATGAGCGCGTTGATGTTTGGATTCCTATAGAAGTCCATAGCGTAATTCTGGACGATCTCTTCATAGTTTGTAAAAACGGTTTCAGTATTCACCAGTACATTTTGGTTCGCCTTGTTGACATTATCTATCGTAATATTCCGGTACCAATAAAAGATCACTACAGCCAGTACTAGAATACAGCAAACTGAAATCGCGGTTAGGCTCATAAAAAAGCGGGAGTACAATTTCTTTCTTTTTCCCAAGCTGCTCACCCCTTCAGGTAAATCCTATTACACCCATTCTAGAGGGAAAGGCTATTCGCTGACAAGGAGTGAAATATGGGCAATATAGCATGAAAGTATAAAAATGAAGAAATAGAACATAGAAAATACAAGAAAGTTAAACTTATACGAACTATAATTGGTGGTGCTTACATTTGAATTGTTTTGAGGAGGATTACTTTTAATGAGAACATTCCGCAATCCAGTGCTGCCGGGATTTTATCCTGACCCTTCCGCTATCCGTGTTGGTGAAGATTATTATCTTGTGACTTCAAGCTTTGAATTTTTCCCAGGCGTTCCTATCTTCCACAGCAAGGATCTGGTCAATTGGCGCCAGCTTGGCCATGTACTGGACCGCCCGTCCCAGCTCAATCTGGATCACTCGATTCCCTCCATGGGCATTTGGGCACCGACGCTCCGCTATCATGAGGGAGTTTTCTATATGATTACTACTTTTATTGACAATGACAAGAACCAGCATAATTTCTATGTAACAACAACCGATCCGGCCGGAGACTGGTCTGACCCTGTATGGCTGGAGGATGCACCCGGTATTGACTCCTCTTTGTTCTTCGATGAAGACGGCAAGGTGTATTATACCGGCAACCGTGTTCCGCCGGAAGGGCAGGATTATCCGAAGCATATGGATATCTGGCTGCAGGAGATTGATCTCAGCCAAGGGAAGCTAATCGGTCCGAAGCATAGTATTTGGCAAGGCGCACTCAAGGTAGCTCATGCGCAAGAGGGACCGCATATTTATAAGATCGGCGCTTGGTATTACGTGCTGATTGCCGAGGGCGGAACCGGGCATACTCATGCGATTACGATTGCCAGAAGCAAGAGTGTGACAGGTCCTTATGAGGGCCATAAAGCCAATCCGATTCTGACGCATCGCCATCTTGGCAGAGCGTATCCTATTGTTAATGTGGGTCATGGAGAGCTAGTGGAGACTCAGCATGGTGACTGGTGGATGTTCTGCTTGGCTTCACGAACCAGCGGTGGTTATTACCGCAATCTGGGACGTGAAACCTTCCTGACACCGGTAATCTGGGAGAACGAATGGCCTGTGGTCAATCCCGGCAAAGGGGTGCTGGAATTTGAGACGGAGGCTCCGGATTTGCCGGAGACAAAATGGCCGGAATTGCCTGCGCGCGATGAGTTTATAGGTTATGAGCTGGCACCGATCTGGAATTTCCTGCGGACACCGCGGGGTGAATTCTGGAGTCTCACCGACAAGCCCGGAGTTCTGCGGCTTCGCCTGAAGCCAGAACGGCTCTCGGAGATTGCCAATCCATCTTATATCGGTAGACGCCAGCAGCATTTGAGCTTCAGGGCGGCGACTGATATGACGTTTAGTCCCGCTGCAGAAGGGGAAGTGGCTGGTCTTGTTCTCCTCCAAAATGCGGATCACCACTTCCGTTATGAACTGGGGCTGGAGGCAGGCGAACGTGTATTACAGCTGATTCATCGGATGGGGGGCAGCGAGCAGCTGCTGGCGTCAGTGCCATATCCACAGGATCAGGTACAGCTTAAGGTGGAAGCCAGAGGACAAGAGTACAGCTTCTATTACAGACCTTCTGAAGCCGCCAAGTGGACAGCCTTCTGCGAACGGACGGATGGCAGAGTGCTCAGCACCGATCTGGCCGGAGGGTTCACAGGAGCATACCTCGGGATGTACACAAGCTCTCAAGGTGCAAAGAGCGAAAGCTATGCTGATTTCGACTGGTTTAGCTATGAAGGACTTGAGTAATAGGAGGAGGTGAAATTCAATGAGCAGCAATCTTGTAACCAATACGTATCCGATTCCCGAGCTTCCCCAGATTCCCGAGCGGACTTTTACAATCACGGATTATGGGGCGGAAGAGGGTGGATTAACGCTATGTACCTCTGCTATTCAGGCTGCACTGGACGCCTGCGCTGCAGCGGGAGGCGGAAAGGTTGTTATTCCCGCTGGTATCTGGCGCACAGGACCTCTTACTTTGCATAGTCGAATTAATCTGTATGTAGACAAGGGAGCATTGGTGCAGTTTGATCCTGATCATACCTTGTATCCGCTACTTTCTTCCCATTATGAGGGGAATGCCGGCTGGCGCTGTCAGGCTCCGCTCGATGGAGAAGGCTTAAGCGATGTGGCAATAACCGGTGAGGGAATATTCGACGGCAGCGGTGAAGGCTGGCGTCCAGTGAAGCGGTTTAAGATGACCGAGAAGCAATGGGAGCGTTTGATCGAATCTGGAGGAGTACTTGATCCCCAGGGCGAAGTATGGTGGCCTTCCCGGGAAGCCATGGAAGGTGAGGACTTCTGCCGGAAGCTGTGGGACAAGGGAGAAACTAGTATGGAGGCTTATCTGCCTGCTCGTACGTATCTGCGTCCGACGTTACTTAGCCTGCGCAACTGCCGGCGGGTGCTGCTGGAAGGGCCGACCTTCCAGAATTCACCTGCTTGGTGTCTTCATCCCATTGGTTGCGAACAGATTACCGTACGAAATGTTCAGGTACGTAATCCTTGGTATTCGCAGAACGGGGATGGCCTTGATTTGGAATCCTGCACGCATGCTCTAGTTGAGCACAGCAGCTTTGATGTGGGTGATGACGCCATCTGTCTCAAGTCAGGCAAGGATGAGGAAGGCCGTAAGTGGGGAATGCCCTGCCAGTATATTACCATCCGGAATTGCACGGTATATCATGGACATGGAGGCGTTGTGATCGGCAGCGAGATGTCCGGAGGTGTACATGCAGTTCGAGTTAGTGACTGCCTGTTCATCGGCACGGACATCGGCCTGCGGTTCAAAAGCACCCGGGGAAGAGGCGGTGTGGTGGAGGATATTGTAATGGAGAATATCAACATGACCGGCATCATCCACGAGGCTGTATCCTTTCATATGTTCTATGCAGGGGTTGAAGGATCGGAAGGGTATGACGAGCAGTTATTTTCGGTTACAGAGGAAACTCCGCAATTTCGGAAGATTACCCTGAAGAACATTGTGTGCCATGGTGCGGCAACCGCTCTACTGGTTAACGGGCTGCCGGAGATGCCGCTTGCTGATCTAACCATTGAAAAATTCCACGCAGTGAGTGACCGGGGAATTGTGCTGCGGCATGCTACGGGGCTTAAGCTGGATCGTATCCGGTTGCAGACTTCGGAAATGCCGAAGATAACAGCGCATAGATGCAGCCACGTCACGCTCACTAATTCCGAAGATTTGACGATCACAGAGAGATAAAAAATTCTATGGATGATGGAAATCCGTCTTGAACTTCCGTGGGTGTGACCTTGCTTCTTTTCGGTATTGGAGCGGGGTCAGACCGGTTGATTTTTTGAATGTTTTATTGAAATGGGAAAGATGTTCAAATCCGACAGCGGAGGCGATCTCCTGGATTTTGCCTGTAGATCCGACAAGCAGGCGTTCGGCTTCCCTTACGCGGACATGAACGATGTATTCCCGAAAGTGAAAACCCGTCAATCGGTGAAATACCCGGCTCAAGTATGAAGGACTAATGTAAAAATTACTTGCAGTCTCTTCCAGAGTAAGGGCCTCACGGTAGTGATCGCGGATATAGGTGGCTACATCAGTTACTAGATGATGGAGCGGATGTTTCGTCCCTCCAGCTTGTGAGATACTCTCTGAACGCTGAAGGAGAATCATCAGCTCGGAGAATAAAGCGATTACGCTGGTTTCGTAATACGGCCGCTGCAACCGGCATTCTTCCAGCATCCGGTTCATTAGGATTTCCGCTTCGTCCTGCTCGCGCAGGGTCAGCTTGAACAAGCGGTACCCGCGGTCATGAAACCAGATGGCTTCACTCTGCAGGGAAGGCGGTAGAAGAGCAGGATCATAGTTGATCAGAATCCGCTCGAACTCGGCTACTTCCGAGCTTGCTGTGGAATGAAGCTCCCGGCCGGAGATAAGAATAAGCTCACCCTTATGAACCGTAATGACTCGGTCGTCCACAAAGTATACCCGCTCCCCTTGTATCAGATAGTACAGCTCGGCTAAGTTATGGCTGTGGGGACGTGGCATAGCAGTGATGCCTTTACGTTTCATATGTTGGATGCTGTAGCGGTCTTCTTCAATATGATATTTGTGATTGGGGCTAGTCAGGCTAGTCATAATTCTCCTCTTCTCTTACGAAGCGTTACGGTTATTATAGAATAAACTCAGGTTGATAGGAAAGGAGCCGCAGATGTTAATTACAGTCTCTAAGAGTGTCGACGAAGGATTCAGTAGTCTACAGGCAGCGTTGGATTCAATTCCACAGGAACACAAGGAAGAAGTGACGATTCGTATCAAACCCGGCATTTACGAGGAAAAAATTACAGTGAAACAGGGAACGCCTCCGGTTCTGCTATTGGGGGAAGACACGAATTCCACCATCATTACCTGGTCAGACAACGCCCATACTTTAGGTCCGGACGGAGAGCCGCTTGGCACGTTCAAATCCGGCACCTTGAATGTATTCGCTGAGCATTTCACGGCTGAAAATCTGACCATTCGAAATGCATCAGGTCCCGGCACTGGCCAGGCGGTGGCTGCTTTTGTTGATGCTGGTCATGCTGTATTCCGGCGTGTACGCCTGCTGGGTGATCAGGATACTTTGTATACAGGGCAAGGGAAGCAATATTATAACGAATGCTACATTGAAGGCGATGTGGATTATATTTTTGGCGCGGCTACGGCTTTGTTTGAACGTTGCCGGCTGCATAACAAACGTTCCAGAGGATATATTACAGCCGCATCAACGCCTGAAGACGCATCGTTTGGTTATGTATTCCTCGATTGTGAAATTACTGGCGGTCAAGGTGTAAGTGAAGTGTATCTTGGCAGACCTTGGCGCCCTTATGCACATGTTGCTTTTATCCGCACGGTCATGGACAGTTCGATTATCGGCGAAGGCTGGCATAATTGGGGGCAGCCGGACAGGGAGGAAACTAGCCGCTATGAAGAATATGGCAGCAGTGGACCGGGAGCTAATCCCGAAGCCAGAGCTGCATGGTCGCGGCAGCTGATTCCACAGGAAGCTGCGGAGTATAGGGTGCTGTCCGTGCTTGATGGCTGGCATCCTGAAGGATATTAAGGGAAGGAGCACTTCGGATGGAGCCTCTGGAACAATACATGAAAGAACTATCTGGTTCAGCTCAACGCAACTCGGCTTTCAGCAAAGATATACCCTTTCAGCAATGGCGCGATGAGCTTACCGCAGCATTTACGGAGCGATTAGGTGGCTTTCCAGAAATAGCTGAGGAGCTGCAACCGGTTCTGCTGGAACGTACAGTCTGCTCCGGGTATACCCGTGAACGTATAGAGATAACTACCTATGAAGGGTTGCGCATGCCGCTGTATCTTTTGATCCCGGATCAGCCGTTCTCTACCCCTGCCCCTGCCGTTCTTGCCATTCATGGACATGGCTATGGAAGCCGGGAGATCGTAGGCTTGAATCCGGACGGATCGGATCGGCAGGGAGATCCCGGGCTGCACAAGGACTTCGCTGTTTCACTGGTAAAACAGGGTTTTGTAGTGGCGGCTCCGGAGCTGTTCGGCTTTGGCGACAGACGACTGGAAGAAGACCTAACAAGCGGGGAGCCTGGACGTAATTCCTGCTTCCGCCTGTCATCAGCATTGTTGATGGTTGGGAAGACGATGGCCGGCTACCGTATCTACGAAACCATGCGGGCACTGGATTATTTGCAGACAAGAAAAGAGGTTGAGAGCGAACGGATTGGAATTATGGGTATTTCCGGTGGAGGACTGGTAGCTGGCTTCACAGCTGCACTTGACGAACGAATCGCTTGTGCGGTCGTAAGCGGGTATGCCAATACTTTCGTGGACAGTATTCTGACACGCAATCATTGCCTTGACAATTATATTCCAGGGATTTTGCTGGAAGCGGAGATGCCTGATCTACTGGGCCTCATTGCCCCACGTGGCCTGTTCCTCGAATCGGGAGATGCCGATCATCTGTTTGGCCCGCGCGGAACAAAATCTGCTTTAACCCAGTTGCAGACGATTTACAGGTCGGCGAATCATATCGGACAGGTAGAAGCGGACTTCTTCACCGGAGGTCATGAGATTCATGGTGAACCAGCCTTTGCCTGGCTGCGCAAGCAGCTCACCTGAGCATAAGATTAGACTTCATATGGATGACAAACGAAGGAGGAATAAGGATGTCTATAACTGAAGCAACAACCGTTCGCTTGTCCAGTAAAATTGCGAATACGATTCTTGGAGGGTGCAACAAGCAGGGAGAGCATGAATATGTGCTGGAAAGATGGGCGTATGTTCCGGGCATGTTGCTGATGGCAATGGCCCGGGCGGGTGTTCAGCTCGACCAGCCTGAGTATATCTCCTTTATGGAGCGGCATATGGACACATTTATTGGAGAAGATGGTTCCATCCGTACCTACAGGCTGGAAGAATATAATCTGGACCAGATTAACGAGGGGAAAAACCTGTTCCTGCTATACCAGAAAACCGGAGAAAAACGGTATGCTGAAGCAGCCCATTTGCTGGCCGCACAGCTTATTGGACATCCCCGCACCTCCGAAGGGGGATTCTGGCATAAGAAGGTATACCCTTTCCAGATGTGGCTGGACGGGCTGTACATGGCATCGCCATTCCTAGCGGAATACGGCAAGGTCTTTCAACGACCTGAACTGATTGACGAAGCGGCGCATCAGCTGCTGCTGGTCGAGCGACGGACCCGCGATCCACGGACCGGCCTGCTCTATCATGGCTGGGATGAGTCCAAAGAGCAAGAATGGGCTGACTCGTCTACCGGATTGTCCTCTCATTTCTGGAGCCGGGCGATGGGTTGGTATGCGATGGCTGTGGTTGATTGCCTGGAGCATTTTCCGCTCACTCATCCGCAGCGGGGGACGATCATTGGCATTTTCCAGCGGATGTGCGGCGCGCTTCTGGAGGTTCAAGACAAGGAGACTGGCCTCTGGTACCAGGTGTTAGATCAAGCGGGGAGAAAAGGCAATTATCTTGAAGCTTCCGGCTCGTGCATGTTTGTTTATGCGATGGCTAAGGGACTAAGATTAGGTTATCTGGAACCCTCTTTTATAGAGGCGATGTTGCAAGGATATGAAGGCATTCTGACGCATTTGACTGAAGAGGATGAACAAGGTGTTCACTTGCACCAGATTTGTCATGGAGCGGGTCTGAGCAAAGACCGTAATGGCTCATACGATTACTATATCTCTGAGGACGTACTGTCGGATGTGCCTATGGGCGTCGCTCCATTGTTATTAGCATCACTTGAAGTGGAACGGTACCAAGCTGAAAAATAACAGAAGCCCAATCATTCCCTAAGAAATGGAATGATTGGGCCTTTTTTTGCTGCCAGATATATATTTATTAGCGTTTCAGCAGATCCTCGCGGATTGGTGTAAAGACATCGAGCAGCGCGGAGTCTGCTTCCAATGCGGTTACACCGTGCTTTGCATCTGGCGGTATGGCAATACTTTGCCCCGCGGTTACCTTATGCTTCTCGCCGTCAATACGAAATTCAAAGCTTCCACGCAGACAGTAGCTCATCTGCTCGTGAGGATGGCTATGCTCATAGCCCTCGGCTCCCTTTTCGAAATGAACCTCCATCATCATCAGACTGGCTGCAGCATTCAAGATACAGCGTTTAACTCCCGGTTCTGCTGGTTCCCATACTCCAAGATTGCTCATGTTCTAATCTTCCTCCTTCTATATAGTTATCGGGGCATGGCGATATGAATTTTGCCTGCCTCAATTCTTAATTGGGTTGGTTCAGGTTGCCCGGACGTTGACTCAGGTTCTCCGAGAAGCCTAAGCGGTCCGAGACCCGGAATAGTAACAAGGCGTTCCTCCTTGGTGCCGTTGATGGCGGCGATAAACCATTTTCCATCCGTACGGGATATCCTGTACAAGCGTACTCCTTCGACAGCCTCTTCATAATCAAGCTGTTCAAGCTGTAGTGAAGGAGCATCTTCTGTCCGGGGATGAAGCAGAATGACGTAGTCGCTTGTACCACCATAAACACGGAAATGTTGCTGCTCTGCCAGCGGATAATTCCCGGCTACAGCGCCTTCTCCCATTGTAATCACTGGAAGTTCTGGCTCGGCGATATAAGCGCTTAGGTGCTTGCCGTTCAGGCAAGCTGCATCAATGGATTGCTCCATGATACTTGCATCAGTACTGAGTGTATGCAGATTCCAGACGCTGTTCGATGCTCCCTCGATTCGATCCCATATCAAGTAGACGTTAAAGCCTGCTTTAATGAATAAGAAATTCCGCTCATATTCCCTGGCGTTAGCATCTGGAATAAGACTGCTGGCATGATCTAACTCTTCTGAGAAGCGTACTTCCTTGCAAGTGCTTTGCAGTGGGCCATTGGCAAAATTTCCGAATGAATCGGTAAATTGGACAACATTATGAGCTGCGCTGGATACATACCAATGCCGATCCCCGTTATAATAACCTCCCGTTCCAGAATCAAGGGTTACTGGAACACCATCTGCCCAGATGGAGAAGTGCCCTTCATCGTGATGAGCGTGATAAGTCAGCGGTGAAGCCTCGTAGATTGCATAATGCTGAAGGTTCTGTTCTCCGTTGCGGAAGATGACATAACCGATATCGGGATAATGTACGGAGTCGAGTGCAGGCCTTTGTTCTGCTAAATCGGGCTGTGGATATAACAGCGCGACCAGAGGCAGAGGAAATGCGCCACTATCCTCAATCGGTTCTCCGCCGTGCTTCCACGTCCAGAGCATTTCCCCGGCAAGCTGGGGGTCTTCGTCCATATAGAATGGGGCAGCGTATCCAAGCAGGCGAAACCATTGTTCCTGCACATTGGCATCGCCGACCGCTGGTGTAAGCAGGATGGGGGAGCCAGAAGAGCCTCCTTGAATAATATCGGGTACAGTCACTGTGCCGATTAGGAAACGGTACATGCCCTTAACCTTTTCATGCTTGAAATAATCAATGCCCTTCAAACGCTTTAATAGGACGAAGAAGAGAAAATAGCGATGCAATACTGCGCCATGGTAGCGAATATTTTCTGGCCATGCGCCGTCTGAATCCACCACTTCTGCCAGCTGCCAGTTGATGACAGAGAGGGCATGATCAAGATATGCCTCACTTTGTTTTTCATTGGGAAAGAGGAGGGCATATACACCCAGTCCGGTTGCCCGGTCGGCATTCCAATTACTGCGTTTTCCTCCCTTTTCATCTGGGAAGGTCTCCAGATCAAACCGGTAGTAGTGGGTATCCATCATCATGTCTGCGATATACCGGAAATGAGCGAGAAGTTCGGTTTCTTCTCCAGTGAGGAATACACTGCTGCCAGCAATCTGATCGTAGATTACCGAAGCAGCAGCGAGCCCCCTCCCGATATGCACCGCGCCGTAAGTATCATCGTCATGCCAGCCGTCTCTACGGAAAATATCCATGCCTACCCGCATATCGGCAAGCATGTACTGGAGCTTTTGCTTGGCTCGAACCGCAAATTCACTTTCACCCGTGATCATATACATATTGGCGTCCGTTCCCGTAGCCTCCAGCAGGTAGGCCCAATTGGTAAGCGTCGGCCGATTAAAAAGCGGGGAGAGCTGCTCGGTTCCCAACGGCTGCCCCGCAGCATTTAGAAAATGGACCCCGATGCAGATTCCTTCGTCTAGAGGAGCTTCCAGACTGAGTGCTGTCTGCATGCTGTAATGATCACCTTCGTATACAGGTATGGTCTCTCCATAATGAAGGATTGTCAATCCCTTCACTTCCTCATTACTGATGCAGATACATTGCAAATCGTCTGCCAGAGTGGCGCCAGATGGAGTCACACCAGATGGCTGAAGACCCTGCTGCCAGCTGGCCAATTTCTCTAGATATACTTTGCTTCCGTTTTCTCGGTCCTGACTCCACCCCAGCATCCCAGATTCTAGACCGCCATTCGCTAGTTCAACCGGCAAGCCAAGCTGCGAATGAGTCAGACGCAAGCCCCCGATGCGTGCCGTGCCCTTTCCCCGAATCTGTACAGAAAGCTTCAGGAAGGCCGTACTGGGAGGGGTTTTAAAAACAAAGGGTTCTACCCGGAACACGCCGAGTTTATGGAGTGGCGCAGCAGCTTCTCGGCTGGCAAATTGTTCAGATAGCTGCCGTTGTCTTTCGTACTCTTGCCGGACCTTGGGAAGCTGTTCGATTCTAAGGCGTATGCCCTCCAGCTCTCCTTCCGTATAACACCCGAAGGGGCGTGTACCGCCACCATATGCTGAAATCATCGGTAGTTCTAACCTCCTTGTAAAGTTGTCATATTTCGTGGGTGAGCTTTCTCTTAATTAGTATAAACGTGGCTTTACGAAGGGCGGGATAGATAAACAAATGAAGGAAAGGGGACAAAGCAACTGAAAAAGTGAAATTCTCCCCCAAGCGCAGTCGCTTTCTCCCTAACCGTTACGAACGGATAGAATTATCATTAAGGACATAAGCTTAGTCCAATGGACAGGAGGAACAATAAATGAATTTATCAAAACGTCAAATTAACGCCTGGACCTTCGTTGCTCCCAGTTTGATTCTGACGCTGGTTTTTGGAGTATATCCGATCTTTTGGGCTCTGAAGTACATGTTCTATGATTACCAGGGCTTCGGCGAACCCCTGTTTATCGGACTGGAGAATTTCGAGCGCTTATTAAGGGATCAGGAATTCTGGAAGTCAGTGGTCAACACCTTTATCTACGCTGGAGGCAAGCTGCTCATCACCTTGCCATTATCATTTTTACTGGCGGTTGTCCTTAACCGTGCTTTGAAAGGGCGGCAGCTGCTAAGAGCGATTTACTTTATGCCGACCGTAATCAGTGCTTCGGTTATGGCCATCGTATTCTACGTTATCTTTAATTCATACAATGGGATGGTTAACCAGCTATTGGTCGGCTCTGGAATTATTTCCGCTCCGATAGATTGGCTAGGGCCGAAATATGCCTTACTAACAGCTATTATGATTGCGATATGGGGGGCTATCGGTAACTATATGCTGCTCTTTATCGCTGGTTTACAGAACATTCCTGAGGATCTCTATGAGGCGGCATCTATAGATGGAGCTGGACCCTTCAGAAAAATGTGGAACATCACCGTTCCCATGCTCGGACCTGTATTGCAAATGATCATTATGCTCGCTATTACCGCCTCCCTAAAAGGCTATGAGAGTATTATGGTGCTTACCGAAGGCGGTCCTTATGGCAAGACGGAAGTTATGTACCTGTACCTGTATAAGCTGTTCTTCCCTGTATCCAGTGGAGGTACAAGCATTCAGCAATTTGGCTACGGTAGTGCGGTTGGTTTTGCCACAGCAGTTATTGTAGGTCTGATTACCTTAGTCTACTTTTATGTATCTAAAAAGCTAAATGATATCTATTAAAAGAGAGGAGAATGAACAGTGAGTACATTACATGCGGAGACGAAGAATACTTCGGTCCAGCCTGTCCGATCCTTCAAGACCCGAGCGGTGCTGTCCCGGACCTTGCTGTGGATTTTTCTACTTATAGTGGCGGCTTTTGCGTTGTTTCCGATTATTCTGGCTTTTTTCGGATCCCTTAAGACCAATCTGGAGTTGACGACGGGAACCACCTTGCTGCCTAAGTCATGGCAGATTGGAAACTACGCGCAGGCTTGGAATTCGGCTAACTTTGCCCGCTTTACATGGAACAGTGTGTTTATCAGTATCTTTACCACCTTAGGCACTCTATTAATTGGAACGATGGCCGCATATGCGGTAGCGAGAGTCGATTTTTACGGGAAACGTATATATGTTGTAATTCAGTCCTGCACGCTATTCATCTCGATCGGTGCTGTGGTGCTTCGGCCGCAATTTGACCTTATGGTAGCGCTTAATCTACAGAAATCGTTATGGGGAGTCATTATTATTCTGATTAGTGCGCATGCTACGGCATTTTTTATGTTGATTGGTTTTGTACGAGCGATTCCGAAGGATCTGGATGAGGCTGCTTTTATTGACGGCTGTAATTTCTATAGCGTATACTTTCGAGTTATCTTACCGCTTCTGACGCCCGCCCTTGGAGTCACGGCGCTCTGGACCTTCCGCGGAGCATGGAACGAATATATTCTGCCGCTGGTTTTTACCATGACTCAGCCCAAATTACAGACACTCACCGTAGGATTGGCGGGGCTAAAATATGGTATCGGCGATGCGGCGCAACCTCAATTGATGCTCGCGGGTGCATGTCTGTCCATGTTGCCAATGATTGTTGTCTATATCTTCGCTAATAAATCGTTCATGCAGATGACAGCTGGCTCTGTAAAGGGCTAGATTCGGGGCGGGCTTCGGACAGCTATTCAAGAAGGATGTGAATACATGCTGAAGGCCTGGGTTTATCGTACCTCTTTGAAGAAAAGAATATGGCTGTCTTTTACCGCACTGACGGTATTCTGTATTTCTGTCACTGGTTTATTGGCTTACTCCATTGCTTCTCGGGCGATGGAGCGTAACTCTGTCGAGTTAAATCAAAATGTGCTGAATCAGTCAATCAATGTCCTAGACCAGAAGTTAAAGCAAATCATTGTGGCTTCCTCCACGATGATG
Organism: Paenibacillus sp. FSL R7-0163; assembly: GCF_037969975.1. NCBI lineage: Bacteria > Bacillati > Bacillota > Bacilli > Caryophanales > Paenibacillaceae > Paenibacillus > Paenibacillus sp. FSL R7-0163. The sequence continues at coordinate 4,013,704 of NZ_CP150224.1, read as the reverse complement.
TTGAGCGAAGCTTATCAGCAGACCATCCGGGATATTAAAGCTCATAATATGGAACGTTTTTTTGCCAATTTTTCTATGCTGCAAGCGCCCTTCACGCAGGTAGAGTTGACGGAAAACTCTATTGAATCTATCTTGATCAGTACGCCGGACGGGGATTTCTACTCTACCAGCAATCAGCGCAGAACCTTGACCCCATTTCTAGAATCTTCGCTGTACCAACGGGTTAAGGAGAAACCTGAATCCAATTGGGTGGAGAGCCATCGGGACGAGCTATTTGCCGGGAAACATCATGTTATTTCCCTAGTCTTGCAGCCGCTTACAGACAATTATGTCCCTGATCTATTTTTGATCGTTAATGTAAAAGAGGACATTCTTGAAGATACTGTAAGTGGAGGCGGGAGCCTTGGCTCCGCGCGTTTTTTACTGATCAATAAAGAGGGAACAAGCGTCTTCGGAGACGGGGAACGCCCGGAATGGTCTCGGGACTCTGTGTTTTTAGACAAACTGAGGGAGGCGGACCGGGGTAATTTTGAATATTCCGCTGGTGACGGGACAATGCTGCTCAGCTATGCCAGTTCAGGGTATGCAAAAGACTGGGTGTTGGTCAGCTACCTGTCCAAAAAGGAACTGCTGCAACCTGTTCGGAGTATTCAATGGCTGGTGTTGATGATCATGGCGGCATGTATCGTCATCGCGCTTTTTCTTGCAAGGTATCTGTCCGCTTTGCTACTGGGACCGCTGCTGAAACTGCAACGGACGATGTCTCGTGTAGAGCAGGAGGATCTCAGTGCTCGCTTCCAGAGTCCTTTCCAGGATGAGATTGGGGAGGCAGGACGCAAATTTAACCAGATGTTAGACCGGATCGGCGAGTTGATTGTTGAAGTCAAGGATACAGAAAAAGAAAAGAGAAAAGCGGAGATCAAGGCGCTTCAGGCGCAGATCGAGCCTCATTTTTTATATAACACATTAAACACGATTTTCTGGAAATGTGAGATGGATGAATATGAGGACGTGAAACAGATGGTCATTTCGCTGTCTGCGCTGTTTCAGCTGGGACTGAACAACGGGTATGAAATTACGACCTTAGGCAAGGAACTGGAACATGTCCGCCAGTATCTAAACCTTCAGCAGCAATGTTATGAAGGGTTGTTTGACTATACAATTGATGCCGGAGTGGAACTGCTGGAGCTTCCTGTGTTGAAAATTATTATTCAGCCCTTGGTAGAGAACTCTATCCTGCACGGTCTTAAGGAATTAAGGGGAGGGGGAGTGATCCGGATCTCTGTAGAAGTAGCCAAAAACACACTGCTCATCCGGGTTACCGATAACGGAACCGGCATGAATGCGGAGAAACTCAATGCCTGGCTGAAGGAGCCGAACGGCAGTGGAGGGTACGCTCTGTCTAATATATGTAGCCGACTGCAGCTGTACTACGGCAAAGAAGCCGGATTGGTCTTTCGAAGCAGTCCGCGTGTTGAAACCGAAGCTGTTCTATCCATTCCTGTGGAAGGGGGAATAAATCCTGAGCGCCCATTCAATTAAAATATGTATTGTTGATGATATTCCTGCAGTGGTCCGCGGATTGTCGCAGCGGATTCCTTGGGAGGAACATGGGATTGTGATCGCGGCCACCGCGGCAGACGGGGAAGAAGGTCTGGAGCAGATCCGCAAGCATCGTCCTGACATCGTATTGACGGATATCCGAATGCCTTTTAAGGATGGTTTAGAGATGATGCGAAGCCTTCAAGCGGAGCAGCCAGGCATCAAACTGATTTTTTTGACGGGTTATTCTGATTTCACTTATGCCCAGGAAGCTGTTAAGCTGGGTGCCTTTGATCTGATTGTAAAACCGTACACCAAGGTTCAAGTGCTTGAATCCGTGTTGAAGGCCAAGGAAGTGTTGGAACGGGAACGCAGTCAAGCTGAGCAGATGATGGGCATGGAACAAAAGCTGCGCGAGAGCTTACCCTATTTGCGTCAGGAATATATGCGTCTGCTCATCCGTTACGGAACTAGACAGCAGCATTTGAGCCAGCAGTGGGATTTTTACAATATCGAGATGAATAACCATAACTTTTGCGTGATGGTAGCGGAAGTGGATTTTTTTGTGGAACGTACATCAGAACTTACGGTTTCCGAGGTGGAGTTAATCCGCTTTGCCGTACAGAATATTTTGGAAAATACAATATCTGAATACACTCGGGGCATTGTGTTCCGGGAAAATGTGAATCAATTCGTTATTGTGATGAACCCTCTGGCGGAGCCGAATATGGAGCAACTTGCAGAGAAATGCCGGGAAAATGTACATCGGTATACGTACCAGACGGTGTCCATTGGACTGGGTGGAGAGGTAGAAGAGGTAGGGCAGCTTTCTGCTTCTTATGCGCAGGCACTGTCTGCACTTGCGAACACCTTTCTAAATGGTGGGAACAGCGTGTACACCTATGTTGAAGATGCAGTCGTGAATGCCGCGCTACCCAGATACTCATATGACAAGGAGAAAGAATTGCTTTATTGTCTGCGTTCGGCAAATTTGTCCAAAGCAGAGGAGCAGCTGGATAACATTTGGCATGATTGGATTACTGCACCGGCAACGCCTAACCCGTCCATCGTTAAGACACTCTGTCTTGAACTGGCTCATTCTATCCATCGGATTTTTTCGGAAAAAGCAACAGATTCGGAAGTTAAAACTCTGGAAAACAAACTTGCAGACATGAGCAGTGCAGTTTCATTTGAAGATCTTAGCCGCCAGATTCGGGAATTTTGCCGTTTGGGCTGTACGTATTTGCAACAACGCCAATGCAGCGACGCGCGTATGCTTGTGGATCGGGCCATCACTCATATCAATGGCAATCTGCATCGAAATCTATCCGTCGCCGACTGTGCACGGGAGGTGCATCTTAGTCCTAGCTACTTCTCCAATCTTTTTAAAAAGGAGACGGGGATGACACTCGCCCAATATATTATCGGGAGACGAATGGACAAAGCCAAGGAGCTAGTGCTGGAAGGCATACAGGTTCAGGATATTGCCATCTCTTTGGGCTATGAGGATCGTCCCTATTTTACAGAGCAGTTCAAAAAATATACCGGAATGACGCCGACTGACTTTCGTGCAAAATATACCTTACCCAAAGTGGAGGGAAACAGTGATTTCGTCTCCCATTGACAGTTGTTTTCTCCTTCACTGATAAAAGGGCAGTGGAATTATAATTTTCTTAAGAAATGAATGCGATTTCAAAAGAAAAGGGAGGCATTTTAGATGAAAAGAAACAAATGGATATTAGCTGGAGTTTCGCTGATGCTGGCTGGCTCGTTGGCCGCCTGTTCATCATCCGAATCTAATACGGAGGTAAGCAGCAGCAATACAAACTCCGAAAAAACAAAATTGGTCTACTGGACCATTGATCGTCACGATTCTGACTTTATTGAACAAAAAATCAGTGAGTATGAAGGTCTTAATCCCAATATTGAGATTGAAATGAAGGTTATGGCAGAGAACTATACCCAGTCGGTGGATATTGCCTTCTCCAGCATGCAGGCGCCTGATATTCTCCGGGTGGATACTTATAACGTGCCAACCTGGGTCAAAAGAGGGTATCTGGAATCTTTTGATAGCTACATTTCACCAGAGATGAAGAGCCGGTTCGAGAACGTACTTATCAACGAGAAAAATACCGTTGACGGCAAAATATATAGCCTTCCCAATATTGGTCAGTTCTGGCGCCTCATCTATAACGTAGATTTGTTCGAGAAGGCTGGCATTACAGAGCCGCCTACCACACTCGCAGAGATGGTCGAGGATGCCAAGAAAATTACGGCAGCGGGAAAAGATATAGGCGCTTACGGCTTCGCGGGTAATTTCAAAAGTACCAGCGGATTTGAGCGTATCGCTTATCCAATAACAACACTTAGCAAGACTAAGGGCACAGAGGGCTTCGACTTCCAGACCGGGCAATTTGATTTTAGCGTGTATAAAGAGGTTGCTGAGGCGCTGCGGCAGATTAAGGTGGATGGAAGCATGATGCCAGGATCGGAATCGCTTGATATCGACCCGCTGCGTGCGCAATTTGCTCAAGGCAAGATCGGTATGTATTTCAACCATTCCGTTGAGCCGACGGTCTACAAAACCCAATTCCCAACTGAAATTCGCTGGGCAGCTGCGATTCCTCCAACTATTGACGGGGAGCAGAAGGGTGTCAGCCAAGTTATTGCAGGAAGTTATTTGGCTATGAGCAAGGATTCTAAGCATAAGGAAGAAGCTTGGAAGTTTATTGAATGGATGTACAGTGATGATGTGCAGATTGCTTATCAGGAAGCAGGGTACGGGGTTTCGGTTATTCCATCGGTTGCTACTGTTGCCAAGGCACCAGACATTGCAGGGATTGAAGATTTTCTGCCTACAAAGTTAGACGGGATTTATCCAGCGACTCCGATGGTCATTAGTGAGGGACGTCTGGAAGGACTAAAGAAGGTTGATGTCTTCAATAGATACATTTTTGGTGGTGGAGATTTAGATAAAGAGCTTCAGGACTTGAATACTCGCTATAATGCGGCACTTGAAAAAGCCAAAGCCGCAGGTGACACCGATATCGAAGCACAGCCGGACTTCGATGCAGGTTCCCTGCAGGGATCATTGGCCAAATAAATCGAAAAGACGCCCCTTCGGCTTCGTATTAATACGAGCTAGGGGCGTCTTTTTTTGATGACTATTAAGATAATTTTTATTCCTCAGTCGTTTTAGCTGTGCTGGGGGTTCCTTTGTTATTGTAGAGCCACAGCGCGTATTCCAGAGGGCGAATAAGGGCTTTGCGGTATGTGGTTCCGTCACCTGATCTTGCGAACACTTCACGGGCGGGCTTTGGATTAACCTCCAGCACGTAAATTTTCCCTTCGCGATCAATGGCGAGGTCCAATGCAAGCTCACATAAGGCTCCGTAACTTTCTTCCAGGAAGGCTGCGGCATCAAGGCCTAACCTCTCGGCAGTCTTCATGACCTTATCGGTTTTATCCTGACTACCCAGCCATTCCTTCAGCAGTGTTTCCGCTCGAACGGCATGACCACCGCCATGAAGATTGGAGGTTACACTCCGCGCTGCACCGACCCGTGCTGCCATACCTGTGAGTTCCCAGACACCTTGCCCATTCTTTTGAACGAGCATCCGGTAATCATGGAAACGTCCGCCCGGCAGACGTAATGGAATCCCTTGTTGGATAAGGAAACGTCCGCCGATGCACCATTGCCGTACGATGGAATCCAGCCGAGTAGAAGAGACTTTACGTGTGGGAATGATTCGGCGATCCTGGCGACGGCCTTGAATATCATATACCCCACGCCCATTCTTCATTCTCTCAATTCTGAGGATGCCACGTCCACCTGTGCCGTTTGCCGGCTTGATATAGACTACTGAATTGGTTTTCAGCATCCGGCGCAGGTCGGCAGAGGACTGATAGAGTAAAGTTTCTGGCATATGTTGCCGGAAACGGCTTTTTTGTGAGAATGTTTGGTGAATGGTCCATTTGTTGCGCAGTGGACGATTCAGAAATAACAGATGATTGTAGCGTTCTCGGAAACGAAGCAGTTGCTGAAAGCGTGAGCTGCGCTGAATACGGCAACGGTCATAAATCATGTTCGGAAAAGAACGCCATTTGCGTGACCATTTTCCGCTCTTGGGATCAAAGACAAGGGCATGGATCTGCTCTTTACTGGGATGAACATCCATGGGGGTGAAAACAAAGACATCCAAGCCAATTCGTTTGCCCTCGACGATCATTCTCCGGTACACGGCCTTTTCTTCAAGCTGCTTGGCTTCGTTAATATATAAAGTAAGAATGCCTAAGACGGGCTCTGGCACAGGAGTTCACCTTCTTGTGGAGAATTAGTAGTGCTGCCGGTATGATGGGGTGACCGGAGCAGTAATGTTGGCTTGCCGGTAGGACCAGTGGTAAGTGTGTCGGCAGCAAGGCCGATATTGAAGCACATCTTTAGGCTAGCTGTATTGTCACAGGCAACACTGCATTGCAGATGCCCGAGGCGTTTCAGCTGGGCAGCCATTAAGGCAGTGCCGGTGTGTCTATTCCGGTAGAAGGGGTGCACAGCGACAAGACAGGCTTCTGCACCGAAACCGGATACGAAGCTGACTCCTGCGAGCTGGCGCCCATTCTGACCGCGTACGGTGGCGACAAGCAGCGAGATACCCGGCTCTGACAACTGATCCGGTGTTAAACGGGCCAGTACTTTGCAAGCTTGGTTTGTGATTCGCTTCTCCCCATGCGCTCTTATAAACTCAAGCAGTCCAGCCAGCCGTGATTTCCACTGTTTGGCATTTGTGTCATAGATGGAGGATATCTGCATGCTGTGTCACATCCTTTTAATGATTTCTATTTAAACTGGCGCGCTAAGTGCTGGCCGTAGTGAAAGATTCGCTCTAGGGACAGCTTGCGGATCGCGGGTTCATCAAATTTCATCGGCCGGGAGTTGGCCTCAAAGAACCAGAGTCCCCCGTTCTCATCTACACCCAGATCCATCGACATCTCTCCGAGCATAGAGTCAGAAGCTCTTTCGATTTGTCTAGCGATAAGAAGGGCGGTTGTAGGCACGCTCTTCAGGATCATGGCTGCTCTTTCGGTTCCAAATGTACTTTCCAGCATGCTGGCAGGCTCTTCAATACTACCGCCGCGTGGTACATGTGTCGTTATACTTCGGGCACCGGCGAGGCGTGCGCCTATGCCGGTCACTCCCCAGCCGCCTCTGCTGTTTTTTTGCAGCAGCACCCGCAGATCAAACGGTCTTCCCCGATGAGTCGCCAGTTCAATAGCCTGCTGCACAATATAACGAGAGATTCCTTTTTCTTTTCCGATTCTTGCCCAGAGCCGGTCCATGGAAGCTGCTTTGTACGTCACATTTTTTTTGCCGCTTTGAATTTGAAGCCGGTAAGGCAAAGCGGTATCTGCACGATATTTCAGGCGCATAATTCCTTTTCCTGCTTTGCCGTTCTCTGGTTTAAGGTAGAGGCTGGTATGCTGGTTCAGCATGGCAGTAAGGGTGTTTGCACTGCGTAATCGTCTCGTTTTTGGAACATGCTTTGAGGTGGAGTGCGAACCCCTTAACCATTCGAATAGACTCCATTTATTGAAAAAATATGGATTATATAGCTTAATGCCTGGATGTTCCAGGCATTGAGCTATTTTACGTACCACAGCAGGTTTTTCCTCATCCTCACGGGTGGGAATTCGGTTATAAATGATTTGTGGAAGAGGTACAGGAATGCTGTACCAGATTTTACCGCTGGACGATGGGACATATCCGTTCACCATCCGTTCCTCAAGCTTGAGGTCACGGACAGTGACGACGTAGACAAGAAATCCCATTTCTTTGCCTGTGCGAATAATGTCCCGGAAGTTGCTGCGGTTGCCATTAAATTGCCGTACTTTATCGCTGGTGGTCAGTATGGCAATAACAGGTTTTGTATCTTCCGGATTATGGGTGCTCACATCTCATCCCTCCTGCGGAATTTGCTGAGGTATAGACAATGCTCCAGAATGTGCTCGATGGAAGCTTTGCCCTCAGCGCGCAGGGAAGGGTGACGGAAGATGGAACGACCTGGTTTGGCGTTGGCCTCGAACATCCAGATGTCTTCATCCTGATCAATTCCGAGATCAAAGCCAATTTCACCGAGCAAATGACGATGCTGGACTTCTAGTGATTCTGCCAGCTTGATGGCTGTAGTCTTTGCACGCTGCAGTACTTCGTCAGCTCTTGCGCCGAATACACGTCCGAGTGCTTGCTGAGGTGTAAGCAATGCTCCTCCATTTTTAAGGTGAGTGGTGACACTGCCACGGCCGGCTTTTTTAGCGCCTATGCCGACTACAATCCACTGATTACTGCCGTTTTTATGCATATGGAACCGGAAATCAATCGGGCAGCCATCTATTTCAATGAGGCGTATTCCCTGCTGAACTATATAATTTTGCAGATTTTGACCGTGACGCGAACGAAGCATACGCATAAGGGCTTCAAAGGTGGTAAAGCGTAAAAGAACGTTTTTTCCACCGCGGCGGTAGCGGGCAAAATACCCCTTTTTCGGGAGATAGGTAAGCCGATAAATTCCGTGACCCAGACTTCCCGCAGAAGGTTTATAGTATACAAAATGATGGTGATCCAGCATTTCTCTCATTTTTTCCGTGGACGGATTGCTGTGGGTTTCAGGTACGTAACGATTTGCCGCCCCATCATTTTCTAAAAGCTTATAGATATCGGATTTATTGAAAAAGCTCCAGTTAAAGTATGGAATTCTTTTCCGCATAAATCGTTCGCGAAGTTGGTTGATATAGGGTGAGGTCTCAGCTCTCCGACTGGGCAATCGATTATAGACAACATCAGGCAGAGGGACCATTTTTCGTTCAAACTTACCGCTTGAAGTCAAAAAATATCCATAGACCTGTTCCTGTTGCCAGTTGATGTCACGCGGCATAAAGGCAAATATATAACATTTGTTGCTGCCTTCCCGCAGTAATTGCTTGATGAACCCTGTGCGAGAACCGAAAGGCTGAGACGAGGAAGCAGGACCATCGGACAATATGCCAACTAAAGGTCCTAGCTGCACCTCGTCATTCTGTAGATTGCGTAAATAGACACCGCCTGATTTCGGAACCTTGATAGCGCTTTTTACGCCTGAGGCGAGATATAGGTGATTTCCGGCGCGCTTGATGGGCTTGATCATGGTCGGGGTGGCATCTTTACCGAGCCTTAAGCGTATATTTTTTTTCCCGGTTAACTTCAAGCTTTTCATCAGTGCACCTGATACATATACAACTCTTTGGGGCTGCTTAGTGAAATGCACATTGCAAAAAGTGAGACTCATTTATGAATCCTCCTTAGGAACCATTGTTATCATTCTCCCGTTTGTAACGGAGCTGTCCGTAGATAGGGATGGTATCCGTCGTTGTGTGAGCAGTAGATGGCGCGCATAAGACAGTGGATTCTCGGCGGCGAGCTTAGCAGCCCGGCGGTCGCCCGTCAGCCGGAATACCGTGCGCCCTGGCTTGGAATTTGCTTCTAGTAAATGAATCCGACCGCTCGAATCAATACCGAAATCAAGGCCGAGTTCTCCAAGCCTGCCGCATGCAGCCTCCAGTAGTGGAGGCAAGTATGCAGCTTCTGCAGCAAGCTCACGCATGATGTCTTTTCCACCCTGACCATATTCTGCAAGCAAAAAAGGCAGGGGAGAAACAGCTGTTCCGCCGCCATGCAGGTTCGAAGTCAGCGAACCTTGGTTACCCAGCCGTACGGCCATGCCGGTAAGAGTCCAGCGGCCAAGGCCATTCTTTTGCATCAATACACGCACATCGAACGGTTGCCCCTTACTATTAGTTAGGTGCAGGAAAGGCTGTATAATATAGCGGCGTGAGCCGATAAATTCATGAATCCAGTTCAGTCCTTCAGCCTGTGAGTCGAAAACATATTGAAATGGTGTATTTGTTCCGTCACGCCCTCGTACTCTCATGCCTCTGTTCTGCAGTATGGAATGTAATGTACGTTTGCCATGGGTGCCGGCCTTGGGCTTTAGAAAAACTCCATATTCTCTTTCAGCAAGCATTGTACTTAACCTGCGGGTACCGGTATAGAGTACAGTTTCCGGCAGTATTGCCGCTGCTCTCCGGTCGCGCTTCAATATCTCATGTACACCCCATTTATCTGGCAAACCTCGAGACCAAGGTAGAGAACGATGAAGAGAAGAAAGTGCAGCGGAAGCTTCTTTTCTTTCTTTCGGACCTTCGTGAAAACAGCGATTATAGACAATATCTGGCGGTGAAGAAGTGGTATTCTGCCAGCTTCCATCTTTCCAGGTATAGCCGGTAATGGAGGAACCGTCTGCCGCTACTCCGTCTGGATGAAATACGAGGACTTTTAGGCTGTATAGAGGAGCTGCCCGGCATAAATGACTGCAAAACTCTGGCTCGGCGATCGGTGGATTCCCGTTGCGGCGGCCTGTCATAATGCCGAGGAACCCCACTTCTTTTTCAGTCATCGTGTCCTCCTTATAAACCGGCCAAGTAGCGGCAATATAAAATCATTTGCTTGACGGACGGTCTTATTTTTTGATCGTTTAACGGTGTATTATCGTTCTTGGAGGGCTTGGAGTTAACCTCTAAGAGCCATATTCGTCCTGATTGATCCAGTGCCAGATCGATTCCGAGCTCTCCGAAATGAGCGGGGATAAAGGTTTCGACCCCTCTTGCAATGGCAAGTGCTGCTCTGGGCAGCTGAAGCTGAACGTTTTCTTTTGCGCCCGGAGGAAGACTGCTCTTGCTAATCGCTTCTTTCACTGTGCTGAGACTGCCACCTCTAGCTAAATTAGACACGAAGTGATTGCTTCCGGCGGTGCGGGCGACAATGGAGGTAACTCCCCATTTTCCGCTGCCATTCTTCTGAACAAGTGCCCGGAAATCTACAGGTCGCCTTCCTAGCTCCATCAAAGGCAATCCCTGCTGAATCTGGTATCGAGTGGTCTTCATTTTGGGAGCGATGGACTGGTACAATTTAGCGAGAGTGGTGTAGCTTTGCTTGCGTGTACCTATGGAGGTAGTAGACAATAGACGGTAACCTCCGCCTTCTTCTTTAGAGATACGAAGTATGCCTTTGCCGAGACTGCCTCGTACAGGTTTCAAAAATACACTTGGGTAATGGCTGCACATCTTCTTCATTACGGCAAAGCCGTTCAACGCATGCGATTCAGGTAAATACCGCTGCAGGGAAGGGTCTTGCGCTAAAGCTTCAAATACCTCTGTCTTGTCAAGAAATTTTTCGTTGAAGAAATGCGTTCCATATCGCGATTTTACATCCGCCAAAAAATGCTGTACGCTAGGTTTATTCTCCACCTTTCGCGTCGTTAACCGATTGTTGATTACATCGGCAATGGGCAGACTCATTTTTCTCCAACCCTCGTTGTATACCCAGCCCTGAATGGAAGAACTGCGTGTTTCCAGCGCTTCCGGGGTAAAGAAATATACATAGGCGCCTTGTGTGTGGCAGGCATTTGTCAATTCCCGGCAGAACATGGTAATGGGTCCAAACAACCTGTCGAGATTATCTGGATGGTCACGACTGACGAGCACGCCGATCAACGGTCCAAGCCGCAAGGTGCGGCTTACAGAGCTGTAAGAAACGTTGAGGGTTTGTCGGTGTTTCCATCCGGTCCGCCGCGCCAGTCCTTCGCTTACACGCAGGATGTCGGATTTGGGAGCCGAGATAATGGTAACCTCCTGCCGGAAAGAGCCGAATGCCAGCTGGAGTGTTCCGTGAGACGGGATTTTGAGTCTTTTCATGGATTTTTCGCCAAGCATTATAGCGTTTTCCTGCAGGATGCCCGAGTTGACCGTATGGACCGGGATCTTGAATTGGGACATCGTGGATCTCCTTCCGGTAGGCAGCATGATGCCGGCAATTTGGTAGCTAAGGGTTACATATCATTCATCATATGGAGACAGATGACCCTTGGTGATTGACCTAATCGCTAAAAACCTTGCCCAGTCATTTCATAAGCTCGGCCCAAGAAGCGAAACAAGTATGGAATGAGCGAATATTGGAAACTAAAGCAGCGTGGATTCAGGAAGCGGCTGCTAACAAAACTTAAGCGTATGTTTTCGGAGTGAGTTTTTAGAGCAGAGTAGATTCAGGAAGCAGCTGTTACAAAACCTAAGCGTAAGCTTCCGAAGTGAGTTTTGCACGAAGACGATCTGAGGAGTGTACGCTAACAAAACTTTTAGGAGGAATCATAATGAGCATTCACGACAAAGCACATGAACTGGCGAAAGCCATTAAAGAGAGCAGCGAGGTATCGGACATCAGAAATGCCATGAAGGTCGTAGAAACGGATCCTGAAGCGAAAGCGATGCTGGACAATTTCCGCCAAGGTCAGATGGAGCTGCAACAACGGATGATGAGCGGAGAAATGCCTCCACAAGAAGAAATGGAAAAGATGGAGAAGCTGTTCGAGGTGCTTAATTTGAATCTTGGCATTCGTCGTCTGTTCGATGCGGAACGCCGTCTGAGCGTTGTAATCGAGGATGTAAATAAAATTATCACCGAGAGTTTGTCCCAATTGTACGGTGAATAAATTTCAGCAATGAAAATCAAAAGAGGGTGTTCCCGAAGCCGATGGCTCTGGAAGCACCCTCTTTCTTGTGGCTGTGACTATATGGCTAGCCTAAGCTCAAGCTCGACCTCAACCTCAACCTCAACCTCAACTAATCTTGTTTACCTTCGACTGCGCAGAGAAGAATACCAGCTGCCAAACCTAAGCGGCGATCAAGCTTGCCTTTTCGATCCTCCGAGAAGTCAGCCATAATTTTGGTGACAAATGGATTGAAATTTTGCTTGAAGGCAGGGATCGTAGTATCATCCATCTCGATATTATATTTCTGCGGAATAATAGCGATGAAGCGGCGCAGTAAAGCCATCGCGGTGCTGTCTTCCTTGATTTTTCCGATTTCCTGATCATGACGGTCAAGAATAATCCATTCATCCTTCAAAATAGATTTGAGACCCTTACGGCGAAAAGCACCAATATGCTCACCGGACTCTGTATCGTGTACATCATAAGTAGCGCTAAAATCGACGACGCTACGGGCTTTTATGCGCAGAAGCTCCTTCTGCATAGATTCATCCGTATAAAGTGCAATGTCTTCTTTAAGCTTGAACGCTTTCATTTGTGAATAGAGCACAAGCTGCTCAGAGCTGTCAAAAATATGAAGTTTCGCACCCATGATCGAAAATACTTTTTTGCGAATTATGTATTCGGTATGATTATAAGCTGCATTCAATTCAAAAACGCCTCCCCTAAATGAAATCATCATCTCATATATAAGCGTCTCTTGCTATATAAATGCTAACCTTTTATACATAATTTTGAAAAGGTTATATTTTTTAATGGACTTGTCTCATATTACGGGCCTCATGTTCATAGAGTAGAGATATAGATTCAATCGAATATCCTGTCTACGAAGGAGCTGTTATTAATGAGAAAAAGAAACAAGTTCAAACACGGTGTCTATCTCTTGCTGGCGTTGGCCATGCTTTTGTATGCACTGCCGAAGCTTTCGCTTGCGAATGGACCGAGTTGGGTGTTTGGTTTTGGAGTCGTCTGGTCACTTTTTGCGTTTATGGTCATTGCGGCACATCTGCATTTTATTATCGGGGTTGATGAGGAAAAGACCAAACGTTTGGAAGCTGTGCGAAAAGCAAAGCTGGAGCAATGGCAGACAAAGTGGAATGAAGAAACTAGAGTTTCGCAAAGATAATAGAGTTGGGGTCGATTACTAAAAAAGCTAGATTAGCTTCAGGTCTCTCGAAAAGCACGGCAGTCGTGCAAAGAGAGGCATAAGTGCCTTAGAATGCCGCGCAAATCGTAAAAGTAGCCAAAAGAGAAGTATAAATACCGTAGAATGCCGCGGAAAGCGTAGAAGTAGCTAAAAGAGAAGTATAAATGCCTTAGAATGCCGCGCAAAACACCAAAGTAGCCAAAAGAAAGGTATAAATACCGTAGAATGCCGGGCAAAACGCAAAAGTCGTGAAAAGAGAAGTATAAATACCGTAGAATGCCGGGCAAAACACCAAAGTAGCCAAAAGAAAGGTATAAATACCGTAGAATGCCGGGCAAAACACCAAAGTAGCCAAAAGAAAGGTATAAATACCGTAGAATGCCGGGCAAAACACCAAAGTAGCCAAAAGAAAGGTATAAATACCGTAGAATGCCGGGCAAAACACCAAAGTAGCCAAAAGAAAGGTATAAATACCGTAGAATGCCGCGCAAAATACCAAAGTAGCCAAAAGAAAGGTATAAATACCGTAGAATGCCGGGCAAAACGCAAAAGTAGCCAAAAGAGAAGTATAAATACCGTAGAATGCCGGGCAAATCGTAAAAGTAGCCAAAAGAGAGGTATAAATACCGTAGAATGCCGCGCAAATCGTAAAAGTAGCCAAAAGAGAGGTATAAATACCGTAGAATGCCGCGCAAAGCGTAAAAGTCACACAAAGAGGCATACAAAAAAGACACACTCATACGAAAAAGCCCACTAGCCTAAGCCAGTGGGCTTTAATATGCCCCCTGTATTGCTTGCAGGGGGTTAAATGTTATTTTCTCATTGGTGAGATCTCTTCCAGCCTTCTTTTCTTCGGCAGATATCCGTTTACCAAGAGCCGCGTAATACCACACTGCAGGAACGAGGACCGCGAGTATAAAAAGAAATTGCATAAGCTCAGCTCCTTTCACGTCGATAGTATAAACTTTTTTCCTGATCGTAGAGAGGATGGACATAATCCTACCATCCTACCATCCTACCATCCTACCATCCTACCATCCTACCATCATCCTACCATCATCCGACCATCCCATCCACGTGTTAAGCAAAAACAATCCGATTACTTTTTACTGACCGAGCATTGAACTTCAAATACATAACTGGCGCTTCCCTGAGGCCATCTTGCATGGATGATATATAGGTGTCTGCCGCTACCTGCTGCGAGTTGAAAACTGTTTTTGTCCACGGAAAGGGCTTCGTCCGGTCGTTCCTCACCAGGAAATGAAGCCATAACCTCCATCTCCTTGGGTGCATATGAGAATTCGAGTTCTACCTGATCACCGCTGATGGCTTTGGGATGTACCTTCTGTATGGAAACCAGCTCAACGTTAGAAGCTATATCCACACATACGCCTTTGCCATTGTCGTTCCAGCAATAAGAGCCTTGAATAGCCTCGAACTGTTCACCGCCAACAGTAACTTGAACGCTTGGGGGCTGTGGGTTAACAGTGTCTTCTGATGAATTCTTATCTTCATTAAAAGTTGATTGAAACAAGTCCAATAGATCCTTTTTGCTGGTATCTGACAGGCGATAGTGGCCCATTTGTCCTGATTTAATGAGTAACCCATTGTTACTTCCGACGATCCAAAAAGAGAATTCATAACTTATGCCATCCTTCATGTTCACAGTGGTTCTGTAATCGCTGGGAGCAATATCTAGTTGTCCTCTATCATATTCAGCAGTAGTTATGGCTTGAACGAAACGTTCAAAGGAGGATGTATCAGAAATAGTCGTCGTTGGCTGTTTTCTTTCAATTAAGTTGATAGAAACTATATTATTTGCATCCAGCTCTATCTGGTCTGCTTGTTTTATTTCGTTTCCCGTATTTCCACAGCTGACCAGTCCTATGAAAAGCAAAGTAAGGGTAAGTAGTAATAAAGCGGTCTTGTTCATATCTTCAATGCTCCTTTACACATTCATTAATTCTCAGACTATAAAAAAGAGGAAAAGGTTGCTAAATAAAGGCAGCGAATTTTTAAGGTCAGCTTAAAACGCATCAGAGATATTCAGTTTCAAAAAATTCGATTTTAAGGTGGTTTTCAAACTTGCTATGTGGCAATACCTACCTTAATCGTAGATTGTGTAAGGAGAGTGAAATTCGAATCCGAAGCTTATGAATCGGTTGTACTGAGCCATTCTATCGTTGTATAATAGGTACAGTATAGTACAGATCGGAGCATGGGGGTGTAACAGTTGGAAGGTCAAGGCGATGCGATTACTAAACACGAGCAACTGCTGCAGCATATTGAAAGTCTTAAGGTAGGTACCAAAATATCTGTTCGCAAGCTCGCCAAAGAAATGTTAGTCAGCGAAGGGACTGCTTACCGTGCAGTGAAGGAAGCTGAGAATCTCGGGATAGTCATCACGAAGGAACGGATTGGTACAGTTCGTGTAGAAAAGAAACCTCGGAACATTTCAGAGCAGCTGACGTTTGGCGATGTAGTTGATATTGTTGAAGGGCATGTGCTTGGCGGGGCAAGTGGACTAAATAAACATCTGCATAAATACGTGATCGGGGCGATGAAGGTCGATGCGATGATCCGTTATATAGACGCTGACAGTCTGTTGATTGTGGGTAACCGTGATGATGTTCACTCTCTGGCGCTGGAGCAGGGTGCAGGGGTTCTGGTGACAGGGGGCTTCGGGACGAGCCGTGAAGTGAAGGCATTGGCAGACGAGCTGGATCTTCCCATTATTTCTTCGAGACATGACACGTTTACCGTCGCTTCAATGATTAACCGTGCTATTTTTGATAGATTGATAAAGAAAAAAATTATGCTGGTAGAGGATATTATCGACAGCAAACCGCGCCTGAATACGTTAAAAATCTCTAGCACCGTCGGCGAGCTACGACAGGTTTCTGAGGAAACTGGAGAGCAGCGCTTTCCCGTTACGGATGAATGGAACCGAGTCATTGGCATTATCGGTCGCCGTGATGTAGAGGAATTGACGGAAGGGCAGATCATTGAAAAAGCGATGATTCGCAGTCCGGTTACGGCTGCACTGCAAACCTCACTAGCCTCCGCGGCCCAGATCATGATGTGGGAAGGCGTGGATTTTCTGCCCATAGTGGACCGTAACCGCAAACTGGTAGGCTCCCTAACCCGTAAAGAAGTGCTGCAAAGCTTACGCGATGTTCGGAACCAACCTCAGTTGGGAGAGACTTTTGATCATCTCATTTGGAATGGTTTTGCGGATGAGCGGGACGAAGAGGGACGATTGTTCTTCCATGGCTTTATTACGCCGCAGATGGCCACGGATCTTGGGACGATTTCTGAAGGAATATTGTCTACGCTTATGACGCTTTCGGCATTTAAAGCAGCTAAGGATATCACAGGAAATGATTATGTACTAGATAATATGTCCACTTATTTTATCCGACCGGTACAGATCGAACACGCGATCATTGTAATGCCGAGACTGCTCGAAATCAGCCGCCGTACCTGTAAGCTTGAGATTGAGATCAGCCACTCGGATACTCTGGTAGCCAAAGCTGTTCTGATGCTGCAATCCATTGATCATGGCTAAAGAATGGTTTGCTAGCTGGATAGCATCCGGTAAATAGGATCGTATACATGCTAAATAGACTGCCCTCATCATTGATTGAGAGGGGAGTCTATTTTATTCTTTTCCTATTCCGTCAGAGCAGCAGCTAGGCTTTTGACTGGTGTTGTTCCTGGCTGCGGCTACGGCTGTAAAAACTATAGCTGCGTAGACCCGAGAAGATGTTGAACGCACCAATCAGCAGAAAGGCAGCTTCAACAATAATATTAACGGTAGAGCCGCGAAACAAAAACATGGATATCAAGGATAGCGTTACGAGCATAGCACCGAGCATCACATTCATGACGGAGCGTTTCAGCCCTTTATCTTGGGGATTTAAGGCACGGCGGGAGGATATGCTGAACACAGCGGCACCGATTACAAAGATCACCAGCAGGATAAACAATAAATACTTGATAAATAAAACCATGGACAGCCAGCTCCTTTATCGTGTCTTGCAGTAGCCAAGAAGTAATTTCCACGTCTGTCCATTATTGTATCACACGATGGCTGTCAGCTGCGCTTAAAAGGACTGATTTCTACCCAGATTTGCAGGACGCCTTCCATGACGAGCATGGTTCGGATTTTGACAGAGTATTCCTTGTCACGCACAATGTATAGCTTTCCATCCAACAGCAGTCTAACCAGTTTACTGTCTGTATCAATATCGAACATGCTGCGGCCGCGCATCGGTTCCAGATCTGAGCCCATTTGGCTTATGATTAATTTTACAGTTACGGGGTCAAGTGGGGTATCTTCTTTGGATTTGCTTTCCTCCGATCGAATTTTGATTTCTCTGATTACGGTTGAGGTATTATTGTATTTTTTGAGTGTCTGAATATCTTTTTGATATTGCTCGATCTGTACACGCAGATCTTGATTATGCAGCCATAATACGTTATATCCTACATGGTAAATAGCATTGTATATGACAGCTCCTACGACGATCCCTAGCATGAATATAGCGGAGATCTGGGTGAATCTGCGAAAACGACTGAATGGTGGAACTCTCACTGGCGTTACCCCCTGCCGCACACCCATTTTACTAGCTCACTGCCCATATGGGCTCCTAGAAAAGCGAAGGCAAGATACATGATTTGTTTGATGGCGGGGGAGAGGTTGCCTCCAATCATGTTGCTTTCAATGACCCGTAAGGGGTCCATAGTACCTCCTACAGCGGCTGCTAGTGCCCATATTTTAATCCGATCTGCCACATCCAGCATCGTTTGCGTCGGCGGTTGCAGGGATACAACGGCGCCGATTCCGCCGAGCATAGCTCCGCCAAGCACGATGCCGAAGGCGATAAAGAAGTCGAGGATAGCTTTGCTCATAAAAATGCTCATACAGGCCCCTTCCCGGACGAGGCATTTACAAGCTTTGCCTGTCCTTATGCTCTTAATCCATTGTATGGGCGGGTCCCCCTTTAATATGATAAAATAGTTTCATCTTATGTTTGATTTTTGCAGTAGAGAGGAAGTGGGGTTATGAGCCCTTTCGTGCATTTGCATGTGCACAGCGAATACAGTTTACTGGACGGGGCGGCGCGCATTACCGATCTCGTGCGCCGGGCCGGCGAATACGGCATGAAGTCGCTGGCGCTTACGGATCATGGAGTGATGTACGGGGCCATCCCCTTTTATAAAGCGTGTAAAGAGAATGGAATCAAGCCGATTATTGGCTGTGAAGCTTATTTAACCGCGGGTTCACGCCGTGAGCGGGGCAGTCGAAAAGATCAACCGATCTACCACTTGATTCTGCTCGTCAAGAATGAAACCGGCTACAAGAACCTGATGAAGCTGATCTCTATCGGCCATCTGGAAGGCCATCATTATAAACCCCGGATCGATATGGAAGTGTTGGCAGCTCATTCAGAGGGGATTATCTGCCTTAGTGCTTGTCTGGGCGGAGAAGTGCCGCAGCATCTGCTGCATGGTCGTGATGAGGAGGCGCGAAAGGCTGCGCTGCGATATAAGGCGATTTTTGGCGAAGATTTCTATCTGGAGCTCCAAGACCACGGGATCTCCGAGCAAAAGAGAGTGAATCCCAAGCTGATCGCCCTTGCCGGGGAATGTGAAATTCCACTTGTGGTGACGAATGATGTCCATTATTTGGCGAAGGAAGATGCTGAGGTTCAGGATGTGCTGATCTGCATCGGAACAGGCAAAACGGTGGATGATGAGGAACGTCTCAAGATCGGAACAGATCAGCTGTTTCTAAAAAGCAGCGAGCAAATGGCGGCATTGTTTCCGCATGTGCCGCAGGCTATCGCCAATACCTTATTGATCGCAGAAAAATGTAATTTGGAGCTTACCTTCGGCAATCATATTCTGCCTGCCTATTCTCCGCTCCCTGAAGGCATGGATTCCGCTGCTTATTTGCGTGAGCTGTGCTGGAAGGGGATGGAGAAACGATATATAGATACACCGCAATGGGCTACACCTGAGCAAAGAGAGACGGCTGAGAAGCGTCTCACCTATGAGCTGGGCGTTATCGAGAGTATGGGCTTCAGCGATTATTTTCTAATTGTGTGGGATTTTATTGCTTATTGTCATCGTCAGGGAATTGCTACGGGACCCGGACGGGGATCTTCCGCGGGTAGTCTCACCGCATACGCTTTGCGAATAACTGACGTGGACCCCTTGAAATATAACTTGCTCTTTGAACGTTTTCTAAATCCAGAACGGATCACCATGCCGGATATTGATATCGATTTTAGCGATGAACGGCGTGATGAGGTTATTGGTTATGTAGTGGAGAAATACGGCAAAGAACATGTGGCGCAAATTATTACTTTCGGAACTATGGCTGCACGGGCTGCCGTTCGTGATGTAGGCAGGGTGCTGAACTTGCCTTATAACGAGGTAGACAAAGCTGCCAAGCTTATACCTGGTCAACTAGGGATCAGCCTTGCCAGGGCGCTGGAGAGTACACCAGATCTTAAAGCACTGTATGATAGCAATCCAAAGATTAAAGGGTTGCTGGATATGGCAATGAAGGTGGAGGGCATGCCCCGCCATGCTTCGACACATGCTGCTGGGGTTGTTATCTCGAAGGGTCCGTTGACCGATGCAGTCCCACTTCAGGAAGGTAATGAAAGTACGGCGTTAACCCAATACTCTATGGAGCATTTGGAGAGCGTCGGGCTGTTGAAAATGGATTTTCTGGGTTTGCGCACGTTGTCGATTATCGAACGCTGTATGAATTCGATTAAAGAAATGAGCGGAAGTGTTCCGGATTTCCGTGTCATCCCAGATCATGATCCAGCTACGTATGAAATGCTTGGGGCTGGTGAGACAACAGGGGTCTTCCAGCTGGAGTCGGCGGGCGTTAGACGAGTACTTAAAGATCTGAAGCCTAACGGCTTTGAAGATATTGTATCGGTTCTAGCGCTGTATCGTCCGGGTCCGATGGAATTTATCCCGAAATATATAGCAGGCAAACACGGTGAGATTGAAGTAGAGTATCCACATTCTGATTTGAAGGCTATTTTAGCGGACACCTATGGGATCATTGTGTATCAGGAACAGATCATGCAGATTGCTTCTCTGATGGCGGGCTTCTCGTTAGGAGAAGCGGATCTGCTCCGTCGAGCGGTCTCTAAGAAAAAACGTGAGACTCTGGATAAGGAACGGAGCCATTTTGTTCAAGGCAGCTTGCAGCAGGGGTATAATGAAACGGATGCGAATGCTGTTTATGATATGATCGTGCGCTTTGCCGATTACGGCTTCCCGCGTGCTCATGCCGCGGCTTACGGAGTGTTGGCTTTCCAGACAGCTTATCTCAAGGCACATTATCCGGTGCAGTTTATGGCGTCTATGTTGACCGCTGTAATGGGCACTCACCGCAAGGTAGCGGAGTATGTGCTGGACTGCCGCCGCACGGGCATCGGCGTGTTGCCGCCGGATGTGAACGAGAGCGGCGTATTGTTTACTCCGGTTCCAGGCGAAGGAACCGGAACCGGGCATATCCGCTTTGGACTCGCAGCCATTAAGAACGTCGGCACGCTGGCAGTGGAGAACATTATGGCGGTCCGCAAGGAGCGTCCGTTCGACAGTCTGCTAGATTTCTGTCGACGTGTGGACCTGCGGGTCTGCAATAAGCGGGTAGTGGAATCATTGCTGCAGGCGGGAGCTTTTGACTGTCTGCCGGGTCACCGCGCCCAGCTGCTGGCTATGCTGGACGAGACGGTTGACGCTGCGCTGAAATGGCGCAAGGAGCGGGATGAGCTGCAAATCCAGCTGTTCGACGATTTGGTGGAGACACCGAACTGGGAAATCCGCTATCCGGATATCCCTAAGTTCACCATTGGCCAGCAGCTGGAGATGGAACGTGAGCTGCTGGGGTTATATCTTTCGGGCCATCCGCTTGATGATAGCGCGGAGCTGCTTGAGGAGCCCGGTATGCAGCGGCTGATGGATCTTGGTGAAGCCGCGGATGAGAGCCAGACGGTTACGGCCGGAATGGTAGTATCCGTTAAGGAAATTACGACGAAGCAAGGAAAATCGATGGCCTTCGTCGAATGGGAAGATCAGATCGAGCGCTGCGAGGTCGTGCTCTTCCCTGAGGTGTGGAAGCGAAGCCGCAGCTTGATTGCCAAGGGCGCGCTGCTGGCCTTGCGCGCCAAGGTGCAGCAGGAAGACGAAGGCTTCAAGCTGCTGGCCGAGGAAGTGGCGCTGCTGTCTGCGGAGGCTCTCCGCGGGCTATTGCAGCGCCGTAGTGCCGCCGCGTCCCGCTCGTACAGCGCGGGACGCTCGGCCTCGGCAGGAGCGCCGCCACGCGGCGCAGCTCCTGCTTCCCGGACCAGCGGTGCCGCCACTGGTCCGGCTGCCAGGCCAGCAGGCGGCACAACGCCGCCTGCAACAACTGCACAGGCCGCGCCAACAACAGCGGCGACCTCAGGCCAGCGTGTCTTTATCAAGATCACGCCGGCCTCAGAGAATGCAGCGTTGCTGTCGCGCCTGAAAGAGCTGCTGCAGAATCATCCCGGTCCAGCTGCGACGCTTCTGTTCTATGAACAGGATCAGAAGCTCCTAGCTCTTAGCGATAATTATCGTATTAAGCCGTCCGAGGAACTTTTCGCGGCGATCGAGGTTATGCTGGGTGCAGGTACGGTAAGAATAAAATAAGAACAATTCTCCCCTTTTCCGCATACATTAGGAAACCACAGGGCACATCCCTGTACGGAAAGGGGAGTCGCAGCATGTCCTATCAAATGGCAGTAGATCTGTTGGAACGCAGAGGTGTATCACTTTCCTCCATTGCTGAAATCGTATATATTTTACAATCGGTTTATTATCCTGGTTTAACCAAGGATGAATGTCTGTCCAGCGTCAAGTCTGTTTTGGGCAAAAGAGAAGTGCAGTATACTTTAATGACAGGTGTTGCTCTTGATGAATTAGCCGAGAAAAAACTGCTTCCGCAGCCGCTGCAGGCGGTAATGGAGGCTGATGAATCCCTCTACGGAGCGGACGAGACTCTGGCACTTGGTATAACAGGGGTATATGGGATGATCGGACTGACAGGTTTTGGGTATTTGGACAAAATAAAGCTTGGAATCATTGGTGAACTGAACGATGATAAAGGTAGGATTCATGTATTCTTGGATGACCTTGTTGCCGGCATTGCTGCCGCCGCTTCCGCCAGAATTGCTCATCGGCATGAAGGGGCAAAAGTATATCCTTTAGGCACGGACAAGGAATAATTGAGCCCCTTTATTTCGTTTGAACAAGTTCCTCAGTCTTGCTTCCTATGCCCTACTCCTGTTGCGGGAAAAAAGAAAACTGTGTTATCATAATTCCATTATACGGGATACGGCTGGGAATTAAGATTGGGGAGGCCTTGCAGGGCATGTGGACGGTAATATATATCGCGCCGACCGCCAGAGTGGCGGATATGATTAAGAGTAAGCTAACAGAAGAAGGTTTTTTGGTAGAATGCCGTCCAATCAATATGTCCAAGCAGCAGTTTGAGATATTGGTTCCTTCAGGTGAACTGGAGGAAGTACAGGAAGTCCTTAATCTTATTCTGCATCCCTGAGTTTCTTACAAGACAAAAGTCATGACAGCGGCAAGCTGCATAACGCAAATAAACGGCTGAAGAGGTGCGGGTGTGTTCAAAGATTTATTTCAGAAGAAACGGAAGTACGCGACTATTCCTTCAGAACGTCTGGAGCGGAGCGGCGGGCCTGCGGAAGGCGAACGCCCCAAACGTGAAATCCCTGAAGGATTAATGAGCAAATGTAATAAATGCGGAACGATCCAGTATAGTAAGGAATTAGAGAAGAACCTAAAGGTATGTCCTACTTGTGGTCACCACTTGCGCCTAAATGCTGTGGAGCGCATTGCAATGACATTAGACCCTGAGGGCTTTATTGAGTTTGACAGTGAAATGTATTCTATCGACCCGCTGAAATTTCCGGGTTACGCTTCCAAAGTGGAGCAACAGCAGCTGAAATCTGGACAAACTGAAGCCGTAATTACGGGTCAGGGTTCCATTGGTGGCCATCCAGTCATCGTAGCTGTGATGAATTTTGAATTTTTCTCAGGCAGTATGGGCTCTGTAGTAGGTGAGAAGATCACCCGTGCGATAGAAGAGGCCACGGAGCAACAGCTTCCACTCCTTATTTTCTCTACTTCAGGTGGAGCGAGAATGCAGGAGAGTATTCTTAGTCTAATGCAAATGGCGAAGACCAGCGCTGCGCTGGCTCGTTTTAACGAGGTTGGAGGTCTTTACATCTCGATAATTACGGATCCTACTACCGGTGGAGTATCTGCGAGTTTTGCCAGCCTTGGTGATATAATTATTGCAGAGCCTGGAGCGGTATTTGGTTTCGCAGGACGTATAGTCATTGAGCAGACCATTCGCCAGAAGCTTCCGGATGATTTCCAGACCGCTGAATTTAATCTTCAGCATGGGTTGCTTGATATGGTCGTGCATCGCAAAGAAATGCGCGCTACATTGACTAAAATTTTGGAGCTGCATGACGTGAAAGGGGGATTTTAGGTTGGCAGGAGAGTTGCCTTTTGAAATGCCTCTGGTAGAAATGCGCAAGAAGATTGCTGAACTGAAACAGTTTGGCGAAGAGAAGGGTATTGATTTTACGGACGAGGTAGCTAGGCTGGAAGAGCGATACCGTGTGCTGGAGGAAGAAATATATTCTAATATCTCTCCTTCGCAAAAAATGCATTTGGCTAGACATCAAGGACGTCCGACTTCCCTTGATCTTATGGGGCAGATCTTCACAGATTTTATTGAGCTCCACGGTGATCGGATGTTTGGGGATGATCTTGCTATTGTAGGCGGCATCGGTAAACTAAATGGGTTGCCGGTTACAGTTATTGGCCAGCAGCGCGGTAAAGACACCAAAGAGAATATTTTACGATTCTTCGGCAGTGCACACCCTGAGGGCTTCCGTAAAGCGCTGCGTCTGATGCAGCAAGCGGACAAGTTCAAACGTCCCATTATTACCTTCGTGGATACGAAAGGTGCATACCCAGGCAACACAGCCGAGGAAAGAGGTCAATCCGAAGCGATTGCCCGTAATTTACGCGAGATGTCTCAGTTTGGTGTCCCTGTAATCTGTGTGGTCATCGGTGAAGGCGGAAGCGGTGGCGCCCTGGCATTGGCGGTTGGAAATAGAGTGCTCATGCTGGAACATGCCATTTATTCGGCGATATCTCCAAACGGAGCGGCCTCTATTCTGTGGAAGGATGCTTCGAAGGCTGATCAAGCGGCAGAAGCCATGAAGATAACGGCTGCTGATCTGCTTGAGATGGAAGTTATAGAAGAGATCGTACCAGAGCCTAAAGGCGGCGCTCATCGGGATTACGAAGCAACGGCAGCGGCGATTAAGGATGCATTATGGCGGCATCTGCAGGAGCTAACCCAGATGAACTCAGTGGAATTGAAGGATGATCGATACCGTAAATTCCGTAAAATTGGTGAGTTTGCAGAGGCTCAGCAGGAACAAATTTTCATTGAAGAAGAAGTGAAGTCAGAAGTGTAAAAGTGCAAAATCATTTGCACTTTAAGACATATAGCTATACTTAGTGGGTCTTTTGGATATAGTGTAAAATATACAATTTATTGGAATTAAAATAATCTCGATCCACTAACGGGATTATTTTAATTTTTTTTATGTTTACAGAAAATTCGACTTAAAGTTACACCCAAAAGTGCCTACAACATTGATTTTGTGTCTGGTTTGCAGTAATATTCATAAGGGCGTACTTAAAGGCACATGTGACAAAGTTCCTATTTTATTAGTTAGCCTTGTAGTAGATTTTGTAGTTGGAAAAAGTGAGACAGAGAGAACGAAAAAACGGAGGAAAACCTAATGCGGAAAAGTAAAATTGTATGTACGATCGGACCTGCGAGTGAATCGTTGGAGAATATCAAAAAATTGATTTTGGCTGGTATGAATGTGGCCCGTCTGAATTTCTCCCACGGCGATTTCGAAGAGCACGGTGCTCGGATCAATACGATCCGTCAAGCATCTAAGGAACTGAACAAAACAGTTGCTATCCTGCTCGATACTAAAGGACCGGAGATTCGCACAGGCAAGCTGGAAGTAGAACCGATTGAACTTGTTCAGGACGAGTACCTGACACTGACTACGGAAGAGATCCTTGGTAATCAAGATCGTATTTCCATCACGTACAGCGAACTTCCTAACGATGTTCAAGTAGGATCCACAATCCTTATTGATGACGGTCTGATTGGTTTGACAGTTGTCGACATTCAAGGTACAGAAATCAAGACCCGTATTGTAAACGGTGGTACGATTAAGAGCAAGAAGGGCGTTAACGTACCAGGAGTAAACATCTCCTTGCCGGGTATTACGGAAAAAGACACCAACGATATTCTTTTTGGTATCGAACAGGACATCGATTTTATCGCCGCTTCCTTCGTTCGCAAAGCTAGCGACGTTCAGGAAATTCGTGAGCTGCTTGAGAAAAACAACGCTTCTCACATCCAAATCATTTCCAAAATCGAAAACCAACAAGGTGTTGACAACCTTGATGAAATTTTAGAAGCTTCTGACGGCCTGATGGTTGCTCGTGGTGACCTTGGTGTTGAAATCCCAGCTGAAGATGTACCTTTGGCTCAAAAATTGATGATTCAAAAATGTAACGTTGCTGGTAAACCAGTTATCACAGCTACACAAATGTTGGATTCCATGCAACGCAACCCACGTCCTACTCGCGCTGAAGCAAGTGACGTAGCAAACGCTATTTTAGATGGAACAGATGCAATCATGCTTTCCGGAGAAACTGCTGCTGGTAAATATCCAGTAGAATCCGTACTTACAATGTCCCGCATTGCTGAGAAAGCGGAATCCGCTCTGAACCACCATGAAATCTTCATGAAACAACAAACTGCACAAGAAACTACAGTTACAGAAGCAATCAGCCAATCCGTTGCAATTTCTGCTTTGGATCTGAACGCTAAGGCTATCATTTCTTCGACTGTAACAGGTCATACTGCACGCGTTGTTTCCAAATACCGTCCTAAAGCACCAATCATTGCCGTTACAACACAAGAAAGAACTATGCGTCAATTGTCCCTCGTTTGGGGCGTAACGCCAGTGTTCGGACAAGTTGCATCTTCCACAGATGAGCTGCTGGAAACAGCAATCAAAGGTGGTAAGGATTCCGGTCTGGTTCAAACTGGTGACCTAGTTGTGATTACTGCAGGAATTCCACTTGGACGTTCTGGTTCCACTAACTTGGTAAAAGTAAGCACAATCGAGTAGTTTTCGACTGGCTTCACCTGTTTAACAGGTTCCATAGAGCTTAATTAAAGGGTTGTCTCAACTGTAGTGTAAATCTACAAGCGAGGCAGCCCTTTTTTCGTGTTTATCAACATATTCGATTGAAGATTATGTTAAATCCATTTATGCTGTTAGTAACAAATCTTGAATGACAGGTTCGAGAATTTTTATTTGGGGTATGTTCGTTTGACAGTAAAAGAATCCCCACGATGGTTTGGACAAGAAGGAACGGCGATAGTAGCGTTATTTTGCACCATGATTCCTCCCATATTTAGGGTAAGCCTCGGACTTTTGCCATTAATTCGACAGCAATAGAAGCAAGTAGGGGAGACGCGCGCCAGCTTTGCGATCGAGCCGTCTACCTCGGGAGCCTCCATAATCCATTCACCAGAGGTTTGTGGTCCGTTGTATCGCTGCAATGTTCGAAAAATCCAATTTCGGCTCAAATTGCGGAGCGTAATCGTCCATTTGTTGCGGCCTACCTTCGTGATGTTAGCTTTTATATGGTCTCCAGGGCTCACTGGAAGGGGAATTACCGTTTCAACATCAGGTAGGATTTCCCACCAAGCGTAATACCGGGCACGACCATTTACGAATTCATGGCCTGTTCCCGTTTGGATCAGGCTGCTGTTCTTGAAACCGTCGATTCCAATCCAAGCAGAGGAATAGGAAGGTTTAGAGGTTGGTTTTACGGAGGGAACGATCCATTCGCCGGCAATGCGGTTAAAGGTCCCCTTTTTTCCAGTGATTGTATACCCGCTCCAGTTTGTTGAAGACCAGCCGAAGCCGGAGCTTTGAAATTTGTTCGCATTAGATTTGTCTTTTAGACATGGATGATTGACCCGAATAGAATTTTGTTTATCATTCAACTTGTCCACCGCCTTTATAGTACTGCTATATTAAATGCGGTGATTACATAGGAAGTACGGGTGTTCTGCTAAAATATAAGAGAGTGCAATGCTTGATTAAGAAGCTGGAGAGGATTTGTAGCTTAAAATGGAAAAATTATCGAAGCTGCGTGGCTTTTATCTGTTTTTAGGATTGGCCGGTGGTTCATTTGGCTCATATCTAACGCTGCTGCTTGTACACAATGGACTTGATAGCGGGCAAATAGGTATACTAATGGCAACAGGCACGCTAATTGCGATCACGATTCAGCCAATATGGGGAATTGTCTCGGATCGGTATAATCAGACACGTTTGGTACTAATCCTAAGTGTGGCGATACCGGCTTTATTAGCGGTCTTTTACCGTTCGGAATATTTTATAGTGTTACTGCTGGTGTATACCCTCTCAACAATCTTTTCCTCAACACAGGCGCCTATAGCCGATTCTTACGCGATTTCAGCGGCGAAGAGGGCTGGGGCTACTTATGGTAGTATAAGGCTTATGATGAGCATTGGAGCGGCTGTGGGAGCCTATTTAGGCGGATTGTATGTATCGTCCTTCTCTGTATCCACGATATGGCTGCCCTTTCTTATGTTTAATCTAATAGCGGTTCTTATTGCATTGACGCTGCCGAAGCAGGCAGAAGAGAATCATATGATGCGGCAATCGTTTTCTCAGGGGGTTAAAAAGCTGCTGGGGAATCGGGTGTTCCTAGCGTTTTTGGGTGGCAGTTTTCTTGTGAACCAGACGATGACTGCTTTTGGAACCTACTTCGTTATCGCGTTTCAGTCGGTTGGAGGTTCAACTCGTTATGCAGGAATTGCGCTTTTTCTCGCATCTGTAACGAACGTGCCCTCCATGCTGTTTGCTTCCAAGGTAATCAAAAAGCTGGGTCGCGAGCGGACGCTGCTCCTTGGTGCACTTATTTATGTCTTGCGGTGGGGCATTCAGGTGGCATTCCCTTATCCATCCGTAATGATTGGAGTGCAGGTACTGCATGGTCTGTCATTCGGGTTCTTTTATATTGCTGCCGTTGAATATGTATCTCAGATCACCTCTAACGAGATGCAGGCGACTGGGCAAAGTGTTTTTAATATGGTGTTCTCGGGTTTTGCCGGTGTTGTTGGCAATTTATTAAATGGATTCTTGCTCAATCAAGGCGGTGTAGAAGTGATGAACCTGTCTTGTATGTTGAGTTCAATCGCAGGAGCGATGCTGCTATTTTATGTCGCCAGAAGCTCCCGAAGCAAACTATCAACGACAAAGCTATCTTCAGACGGGGCCAGGGCATAAAGCTCTCCCTGCTGCCTATGCCGAAAGGAGTATTTATAAATGGAATTACAGCAAGACGGTTTGCGAAGCCGGTGGTATGAATCGACCCTGCGTGTTCGATACCAGGAAAGTGATCAGATGGGCGTTGTGTATCATGCGAATTATTTGAACTGGTTTGAGTCTGGCCGTACGGAGTTGTTACGTCAGCTTGGCTTTACTTATCGTGAGCTTGAGAATCAGGGAGTGCTGCTTCCTGTTACCTCAGCCGATTTGCAATTTAAAAGTCCGGCGCGATATGATGATCTTATCTCCGTGTATGCGCGAATGACTACCTTTTCGGCGTTAAGAGTCGCATTTGAGTATCAGGTGCGGAGGCTCTCGGAAGCAGAAGGTAGGAATTTAGAGGGTTCAGCGGCTACTTTGGGACAATTGCGGTCGATGGACCTCCCCGGGGAACTGCTGGTTACCGGCTCGACAAATCATGTTTGGGTGAATCGAGAATGGAAGCCTGCCAGGCTGGATAGAGCCCTTCCGGAGCTGTTTCACGCGATTAAAGGAGCGCTGCGGGAAGAAAGGGGTTCTGTATGATTAGAAGCAAATGGTTGTGGGCTGCATTATTTATCATTCCTGCCGTGGAATTATTCGGCTTTATCTTTGTAGCAGATCAGCTTGGAGCATTCAAAACGCTGCTGCTTATGTTGACCACCTCGGTTATCGGTTTATTGATGATGCGTTTCGAAGGGAATAAGGTGCTGCAAGACAGCAGAACACATATGCAGGAGGGACGCGTTCCTGGCCGGACGATGCTGGATGGCCTATGCATTTTTTTCGGGGGCTTACTGCTGATCTTACCTGGTTTCGTAACGGATATTGTAGGTTTCTCCTTGGTGTTTCCGTTGACTCGGCCTTTGTATCGTATATTTTTGCTGAAGTGGATTGAGAAAAAGATGAAAAACGGCACCTTCACTTTTTACCGCCGCTAGTTATAATCAAAATAAAAACAGAGCGGATCCCAGTCATTGATAGGGATCCGCTCTGTTTTGCTATTCTAGGAATTGTAGGGTATTGTTTATTATCTTAGTCTTCCGCTGACAATATAGCTGTGTAACGCGTGAAATACACCTGCTCGGTTAAAGGCTACAAGGATAACTAGAATAACGGGACCGATGATCAGCCCAAGCATGCCGAACAGCTGCAAACCTGCAAACATACCGACCAGCATAGCAAGGGGATCAAGCCCAATGCTGCTGGCGAGCACTTTCGGCTCAAGCACTTGGCGGGTTATAAGGATAACGGCATATAGGATAGTAAGTCCGATCCCCAGTGCCAGATTGTCTGTCATGTAAGAGTATAAAGCCCAGGGAATCATTACGATTCCAACCCCTAAATAAGGCAGCAGATCCACAAAACCAATCATTAAGCCAATAGCGAAAGCAGATTTTACACCCAAGAGCAGCAACCCGATCACGACAATGACCGCTGTAATCGAGATGAGGATTAGCTGAGCCCGGAGATAGCCGAAGAGAGCTTTTCGCAGATCCCGCCAGATATCCGATACAGGCTTTAAGAACGGTGCTGGCAACCAGCTTGTGAGTTTGGCATTATGTCTTTCCCAGCTAGTACTAATAAAAAAGGCAGCGAGAACGACCACGATAAGAATTGTACCCATACTGGGTAGAGCAGAGATCAGCTTTAAGATCACATTAAAAAATCCGGTCACCACTTGCGTAACTGCGTAACCAACTGTTTCCGTTGTTCTGCTGATATTGCTGTCAATGGTGGCATGATAGTCAGGATTGTCGCGGTAGAACTGATTTATCTGGTTAATGATATTCTGTATGCTTGCATTCTGGCTCAAAGACAGCAGAAGCTCTCTCCATTGGTCCGTATGAAGATTAAAGGTCTGCAGCAATACGATCAATTCTTTCACTAGCCTTGTAATCATCGCGGTCAGTACTAGTGCGGTTCCGCCTATGTAAAATAGCAGCGAGAGCGACACTGCGAGCCACGCTGGGAGCTTAAGACCTTTAAGAATCAACACTAGTGGATGCATGATATAAGCGAGCAACCAAGCGAGCAGGAGGGGGTATAACAGCGGAAGCAATACATAGATTGCCAGCAGGAGGATAGAGGTAGCCAGAACGACCCACAGGCCGCGCAGCAGTCTTTTTAATGCTAATCGGTCCATACGAAGATCTACACCTCCTTCATTCCTGCTGATGCAGGGGAATAAAAGCTCGTCTTCATATATATTCATAGAACGTATTTAAAGACTAGGAAACGGGATAAATATTGGGCTGAACCGGATGCTATAAACTAAAATCTCAACTGTGAATCAAGGGTTTAGAAGTTTTTTTCTATCTCTGTGATAAAATCATTTGATGCGCTGCAAAGCTTCCACATTGTTCACATAACCGACAAAATCCAGTATGATGAATAAAGATTCGATTACGAAAGTCAGACAACATCCTCGCCGGATATGTCCTTGAACTGCACTCATTAGATTTTTCAATGCTTTAAATTGGAAATGTTTTCATGAAACCGAGAATGCTTTTTATACCTTGTTGGCAAAGGAGAGATATGCTATGACAGCTACCAAAGGCTTGGAAGGTATCGTTGCAACAACTTCATCCATTAGCTCTATTGTGGATGGGGTACTCACTTACCGTGGTTATGATATTGATGATCTCGCAGAAAATGCTACCTTCGAAGAAACCGCTTATTTATTGTGGTTTGGCAGTCTACCAACAACACCAGAGCTGGAAGCGCTCAAACGGGATTTCAGTGCTTTCGCACGGATTCCTGAGCCAGTCATCGAGCAAATGAAGCTCTATCCAAAAGACACCAACACCATGGCAGCATTGCGGACTGCTGTATCAAGCCTTGCTCTCTATGATGAAGCGGCTGACGATATGAGTAGAGAAGCTAACGAGATTAAAGCAGTAAAACTACAGGCACAGCTCCCGACGGTTGTGGCAGCCCTATCGCGTATTCGCAAAGGTCTGGAACCTGTGGCTCCTAAAGAAGGCGTCTCGATTGCCGAGAACTTCCTGTATATGCTATGGGGAAAAGAGCCTGACAGTGTATCTGTTAAAGCGCTTGATACCGCACTTGTGCTTCATGCGGACCATGAGCTGAATGCTTCAACCTTTGCAGGCCGGGTTACGGTTGCAACCTTGTCCGATATTTATTCAGGCGTAACCTCTGCTATCGGTGCACTCAAGGGTCCACTTCACGGTGGGGCGAATGAAGCCGTTATGAAGATGCTTGAAGAGATCGGAAGTTTGGAAGCGGTTGAACCTTATATTCGTAAGAAGCTGGATAACCGTGAGAAGATCATGGGCTTCGGCCATAGAGTATACAAGAATGGTGATCCACGTGCTAAACATCTGATGAAAATGTCACTTGAACTTGGCACAATGAAGAATGATACTACGCTGTATGATATGTCCGTAAATATCGAGGAATTGATTACCGGACAAAAGGGACTTAAACCAAATGTTGATTTCTATTCGGCATCAGTTTATACACAGCTGGGTATTGAACGTGAGCTGTTCACTCCTATCTTTGCAATTAGCCGGACTTCAGGCTGGACTGCGCATATTCTGGAGCAATATACAGATAACCGTATTATCCGGCCACGTGCAGAATACACAGGTATGATTGAACAGAAATACGTTCCAGTAGACGAAAGATAGAAGGGCAGCCTTGCAGGCTGCTCCTAAAGTTTAGTAGAATGAACCCTAGAATATATGCAATAATGCATATTCATACGTAGAGAGTTTTGTTCGAGGCTTGTCCATGAGAAATTAAATCCCACAAAACTTTAGGAGGAATACACTCAAATGTTGAAACTAGAAAAATTCGATCTGCCAACAGAAGGCGAACAAATCACAATTAAAGATGGTAAACTGCAGGTTCCTAATCATCCAATCATTCCTTTTATCGAGGGTGACGGCACAGGCCGTGATATTTGGAAGGCTTCCAAACGCGTACTTGATGCAGCAGTAACTAAAGCTTATGGCGGCACAAAGCAAATCGCTTGGTACGAAGTTTTTGCTGGCGAAAAAGCCTTCAATACATATGGCGAATGGCTGCCAAATGATACATTGGAGGCAATCCGTGAATATTTTGTAGCTATTAAAGGTCCGCTTACGACTCCAATCGGAGGCGGTATTCGTTCATTGAACGTAGCTTTGCGTCAAGAGTTGGATTTGTACGTATGTCTGCGTCCAGTTCGTTATTTCGAAGGGGTTCCTTCTCCTGTTAAACGTCCTGAGCTGGTGGATATGGTTATTTTCCGTGAGAATACGGAGGATATTTATGCAGGGATTGAATATCAAGAAGGTTCTGCTGAAGTGAAGAAAGTCATCGAATTCCTGCAAAAAGAGATGGGAGTTAACAAAATCCGTTTCCCTGAAACTTCTGGTATTGGTATCAAACCAGTATCCTCCGAAGGTTCGAAACGTTTGGTGCGCGCTGCGATTGAATATGCGATCAAACACGGACGCAAGAGCGTAACGCTTGTGCACAAAGGAAACATCATGAAGTTCACTGAAGGTGCCTTCAAAAACTGGGGTTATGAAGTTGCTGAGCAAGAGTTCGGAGATAAGGTCTTCACTTGGAATCAATATGATGTGATTAAAGAACGTGAAGGTGAAGCTGCTGCCAATGCTGCTCAGAAGGATGCTGAAGCTGCAGGCAAAATCATCATCAAGGATGCCATTGCGGATATCGCATTGCAACAAGTTCTGACTCGTCCGACTGATTTTGATGTTATTGCTACCTTGAACCTGAACGGGGACTACCTGTCTGACGCGCTTGCTGCGCAAATCGGCGGTATCGGTATCGCTCCTGGAGCGAACATTAACTATATTTCTGGACATGCGATTTTTGAAGCCACTCATGGCACCGCACCTAAATATGCAGACAAAGATGTTGTGAACCCTGGTTCCGTGATTCTGTCCGGTGTAATGTTGCTGGAGCATCTGGGCTGGCAGGAAGCAGCAGATCTGATTTATAAAGGTATGGAAACAGCTATTAATAACAAGACCGTGACTTATGACTTTGCCCGCCTGATGGAAGGCGCAACTGAACTGAAATGCTCTGCATTTGCCGACGAGATTATTAATCACCTCTAAGAGACTGGCTCAACCAACTGAATATATTGAAGTTTAGCTAATACAAGCTATACCGACACCGTTCTAGGAGGAGAATCCTTGGCAATCAAACGTTATAAAATTACAGTTGTAGGTGCCGGTTTTACTGGTTCTACTACAGCTCTTATGCTTGCTCAAAAGGAGCTTGGTGACGTTGTGCTGCTTGATATCCCACAAATGGAGAACACTACCAAGGGGAAGGCACTAGATATGCTGGAAGCAGGTCCTGTACAGAAATTTGACAGTCAAATTACAGGAACCTCAAGCTATGAAGATGCTGCGGATTCAGATATTGTAATCATCACTGCAGGGATTGCCCGTAAACCTGGAATGAGTCGCGATGATCTCGTGAACACCAATGCAGGTATTGTGAAGTCGGTATGCGAGAACATAAAACGTGTAGCACCAGATTCCATTGTAATCATTCTGAGCAATCCAGTTGACGCTATGACCTATGCGGCATTTAATGCGCTGGGTTTTCCGAAGAGTCGCGTAATTGGACAATCCGGAGTGCTGGATACAGCCCGTTATAACACGTTTATTGCACAAGAGCTGAAGGTATCCGTTGAAGATGTACGTGGTTTCGTATTAGGCGGACATGGCGACGATATGGTACCGCTCGTAAGGTATTCCAGTGTCGGTGGCATCCCAATTGATACATTGATATCTGCGGAGCGTATTGATGAGATTGTGCAACGTACACGTGTGGGTGGCGGAGAGATTGTTAACCTCTTAGGAAATGGTAGTGCTTATTATGCACCAGCGGCTTCTTTAGTTCAGATGGCGGAAGCTATCTTGAAGGACAAAAAACGGATCATTCCGGTTATCGCCTTGCTCGAAGGAGAATATGGCTATGATAACCTGTTCATGGGTGTTCCGGCGTTACTTGGTGCCAATGGTATCGAGAAGATTTTTGAACTGGAGCTTACAGCTGAGGAAAAAGCGGCTTTAGATAAGTCTGCTGAATCCGTGCGTAGCGTAACAGCTGTGCTAACTGTATAGATTGTGACAGAGGTATGAAGAACCCCCCATTTTGTTCACTTAAAATGGGGGTTTCCTTTTCTTCTCAAGCAATAATGGGTATAATTAAATGTAACTATTATCACAGTTAAAATGGAGGAGATATGTTATGGATTGGAACGTTTTGTTTTTCTTACATATGATCGGAACCTTGGCACTTGGCTTCTACCTTGTGCTACCCTTCATCCTAGGACGTGCAGAGAAACTGTCGTCTGGGGCTAAAGAAGGAACGTTAAGTGCAGTAACCGGATTTAATCGTTTTGCGCAGTATGGATTGGTGATCCAACTCCTTACAGGCGGTTACATGATGACCAAAGGTGATTATTCAGTAGCGTGGATGATTATTGTTGTTGTGTTACTGCTAGCGATGTTTGCGCTTGGCGGTATTATGAGCAAGCCTTTGCGTCTTGCAGCAGCTGGAATTCGTGAGAACCGCGACGTTAGCGCAGAGACTGGCAAATTGCGCACACTTAGTGCACTGCTTACGGTGTCATTGCTATTGATGGTATTCTTCATGGTGTTTAACGACATAGTTTAATTTACAGCGAATTATACCCGCCTCCTTAATGGAGAGCGGGTTTTTCGTATGTACCGGTAATTTATCTTCATAAACGTTAATCCCTGATAGGATTAGTATAAGATTTCGGCCGGTAGTTTAAGGGAGAAACACCCGTCCATCGCTTGAATTGTCGGCTGAAGTGGCTCTGGGAAGCAAACCCGAGTTGTTCAGAAATCATCTGTATTTTTAAATCGGTATGAAGCAGTAAATGTTTTGACTTCTTTAATCTTAGGTTAGTTATGTACTGCCTAGGAGATATCTTATACACCTTTGTAAACAACTTATGGCACTGCACCCGACTTAAGCAAGCTGCTCAGCAATCAAATTAACCGTGAGCTCCGGTAAATGAATATTGGCTGCAATATATTTTTCGATCTGATGAGCAGTTTCCACCTCGTACAAAGAGTTTGCTTGTCTCGCTGTGTTGGAATTCTCTGAATTCGAGAGCTGTACATCAATGAGTTCAGTCAAAATCATCAGAATGATCGCTTGCAAACGAAGCCTTTCTTTTACAAGGATCATTTCTTCAATTTCCTCGGGAAATCCAGTGGATGCCGTCGTGGCGAGAATATTGTTCTTAATAAATTCATCCAAATGTTCCAACTGGTGATTTAATCCCGAACGCTGCATTTGTTGGTTATTCCATTTCTGTACAGCCTGAGATTGAAACCATTCACGAAACTTTAAATCGTCAATATCGAAATGAAAGGAGAGGTAAATATAGTTGCTCAGGCCTGAATTAACTACATAATGACGTAAGCCAGGCGGAATGATTAACCAATCTCCTTTACCAAAGGCGATGGAGCTACCTTCTACATATTGATGGGAGTTGCCATCGTAGCAATACAATAGTTCGAAGATTTTGTGATGATGATCAGGGTATGCCCACCCAGGTTCTGCTACACGATAATGAACACCGATCAGCTGCAGTGTACTTATAATGTTCGGAAAGCTGACTTTGTAAGCGATAGGAGTTCTCCTCCTTAGGATCAATAGGGATGTTCTTAATTATATCAAGGATACCTATACATATGACCGTTTTGCAGTGTGAGCCGTTGATCAATTCCAAGTTTTACGTTACAAAAGGTCAAAAAAAGAATGAAATCATCATTTGAATCACTTTAGAGAAAAGGGATAATGGAGGAACCTAGGTAAGTACTTCGAGAAACGGAAGGAAGTGTAATGAAGTGAGAAAGCTGTGTAGGGATATACTAATCTTATCTTCTTTACTTATGGCTTCATTGACTCTTACTCACGGTATAACAGAGGCAGCCCTTATTAAAGATGGGGTAGAGGGGCAACCTCCAATCCAAATTGCAAACGCATACAAGCTCAATTTTACAAACCAAGTTAAAACAGGGTATCAATCCGTTAGGTATGATCCTAATCGCGGTGCGCAATTGTATGACTCATCATTAGGTTATGGTTTTGTCCAAGAGACCAACGCTTTACCCGCTAGAGAAGTGCATACCGATTCAATTACATCCGATGGAACAGGTTTTTTCATCACAGAATCTTATTTTTTTGCTGAACCTAAATCTGAAAAGGATAATTATAATAACTACGGCATGGCGTTTCGAATGGATGCTTCCCCTGGAACCTACAACGTATATGTAAAAACGACTTCTGACGCAGAGGATGGGATCGTGTCAGTATCAGGAATGCAGACCAGCCGCTTGTTGAAAAGTGGACTTATACGTATGTAAACGGCCGTGACCATATAGATATTGAGATTGAACCGAACAAAGTGAACACAGCTGTGGGGATTGAGGAGATCATACTGGAACCGATTTTGCCACAGCATAGAGCAGCTGGAGCTCTTCCGAATTTATTTATACTTGGAGATTCCACGGTCAAGTCCTACACCTTCGACGAAGCGCCAATGAGTGGTTGGGGCCAGATTATTGGCAGTATGTTTAATCAACATAAAGTGAGTGTAACTAACTATTCCATGGGAGGACGCTCGTTTAAAAATGCCTATACAGAAGGTCGACTTAACGACATTTTACTGAGTGGCAGCATTGGGGATTATGTGTTTATTCAATTCGGACACAATGATGAGAGTGCAGATGAGTTCAGACGTTACGGCAGAGGTTCGACTGAGGCAATGTATGAAAACTACCTTAAAGAAGTTTATCTCCCTGCGATCCAAGCCCGGGGCATGATACCAGTACTGGTAACGCCAATGTCCAGAATTAAAGGGAATGCAAGTCCGGGATATATCTATGAGAATTCTTTTAAATCAAGAAAGTTTGTAGATATTCTTAAACGGGTTGCAGATGAATCTGGAGTTACACTTATTGACCTTAACTCGGAAAGTCTGAAATATTATAACGAGATCGGAGTAGAAGCGATAACAGCCCTCTTCATGTCAATTGAAGCCGGAGAAACGCCAGGCAAAACAAATGACGGAAGTTACGCTAACGGGCATCCTTCAAAGAAAATCGATGGGACTCATTTTAAAGAAGCGCTCGCCAAACAATTTTCGCGGATGATTGTTACGGAGCTTGTAGAGAAAGGTGCTACTGGCGATTCTACTGCTGCCTCCATTACTGCTTATCTTAAAGGGAACGTTAAGCATGCGGCACTAACAGGCAACTGGGATAAGGTTTTTCCGGAAATAACTAATGATACGACGACCGGGGAAGCTGCTTATTACCGCAATCAAATTGAAAAATTAATCCAGCTGGGAGTAATGGGCAAAGACCGTCAAGGGAATTTTAAGCCAGATACGGAGATGACAGTTGCTGAATTCACACGCAGTATTTCTAAGTTAATGAAAGTGGAAAGATCAGATCTTGCCTATTATCCGAAAGGTAAGCTGTCACGTGAAACGATGGGTGCTATTCTCTATGATGTTTACCAAGTAAAGTTTGCTAATAAACCTAAGTACATGACTGATTATAACGGCACAGCAGTAGTGCCAGGAGATCCTGGTTATGATTTCAATCTGGATCCAGGCGCTAGAGGAGCGATGTACTATCCACTTGTATCCTGGCAGCAGCTGGTTGATACGGCGGACATTTCTCCCTTTTTAATTTCAAAAGTGAAAAGTGCTTATGAATTAGGGCTTATTAGATCTGAAGTGGGGATTGCTAGAGGCCAAATGGTCAATGGGACAGAACTAGAACCTAAAGCCATAGTGACCCGGGAGAAAGCAGCTAAGGCTCTTTATTTTATGTGGGTACTGGAACATGAAGTGAATGCAGAAAATCATGTTTCTTCTTTGAAATAGTTAGGGTGAACAATTCAAGGCACAGCAGCGATGCTGTGCCTTTTTGTATGCAGTGAAGTCCTCTCCACTTACAGCAGTTTACATCCACGGTTGTTTATTTCTACTTGCATTGTGGTAAGTAAGATTCGTAAAGCGATTTAAGAAAATGACAAACCCAGCGTATAAACGTGCATTGTTGTGCCATCCTAAGATGATCAGTTAACTATCAATTTGCTTAACGAGAGGAGATAGGGAAGATGTCAGGCAATAATAAACAAGCTACAAAAACCTTACCCCCACAGGAGCAGCATCATCAGCCAGGGATTGAGAGTGAAATGACGCCGCTGCCCAAATACGAGCCGGCAAATTATAAAGCAGCAGGTAAACTGCAAGACAAGGCGGCGTTGATTACCGGTGGAGACAGCGGAATTGGGCGTGCAGTTGCTGTGCTTTTTGCTAAAGAAGGCGCTGATGTGGTCATTTCATATCTTAATGAACACTCAGATGCAGAGGAAACTAAACGTCAGGTCGAGCAGGAAGGCCGCAAATGTATCCTAATTCCAGGTGATATCGGTGACGAGAAATTCTGTAAGGATCTTATTAAACAGACGGTGGAGGGCTTAGGAAAGCTTGATATTCTCATCAATAACGCGGCAGAGCAACATCCGCAAGCTAAGATCGAGGATATTACTTCCGAGCAGCTAGAGCGTACTTTCCGTACGAATATATTTGCGATGTTCTATTTAACAAAAGCAGCTATGCCTCATTTAAAAGCAGGATCTACAATTATAAATACAACTTCAATTACCGCTTATCGCGGAAGCCCGCAGCTGCTGGACTATTCATCAACTAAAGGAGCTATCCTTAGTTTCACACGATCTTTGTCCACGAATCTGGCGGAGAAGGGCATACGGGTAAACGGTGTAGCGCCAGGTCCAATCTGGACACCGCTAATTCCCTCTACCTTTGATGCGAAGCAGGTTAGCGAGTTTGGAGGCACGCAGCCTATGAAACGGCCTGGACAACCAGAGGAGCTGGCGCCAGCCTATGTATATCTAGCCTCTGACGATTCCAGTTATGTGACTGGACAGGTTATTCATGTAAATGGTGGCGAGGTAGTAAACGGTTAGATTAGTACAGCTAATGTGAATAAATGGGTGTATTTCAATAAAAAAATATGTTACTATAAACCACGTTAGCATTTTAAAATTGTATATTTATGTCACTAGGGGTGCCGTTTGGCTGAGACGGAATGGATTTCCGGACCCTTTGAACCTGATCTGGTTAAGACCAGCGTAGGGAAGTGGAGAACGAATTTCTGTTGTCGGGCTATTTGTAGTACCGTCTAGTTACAGATTCTGACTGCCTTCCTTACGGGGGCAGTTTTTTTGTTTTTTACTGACCTACAGGGAAGTGAGAGAGAGGAGATCGCGAGTGGTACAAGCTGAGATCCATCTAATATCAGACGGCAAGCAGCAGTTGAGACAATTTGTTGAACTGGCTGTCACGGTGCAGACATGGGTCGATTATATTCACTTAAGAGAGAAGCAATGTCCAGCACGCGAACTGCTCTCTGCGGCACAGGAGCTGTTGGCTGCCGGTATACCCGCTACCAAACTGATAATCAATGACCGGATCGATGTAGCATTGGCAGCTGGTGCCGCGGGTGTTCAGTTGGCTGGGCACAGTCTGAGCCCGGTTACAGCCCGGCGAATTGCACCTCAGCTTTGGCTGGGGAGATCGGTTCATTCTCCGGAAGAAGCGGCGAATGCTTCAGAGCAGGGAGCTGATTATTGCTTGTTTGGCCATGTATTTCCCTCGGCGAGCAAGCTAGGGCTGCCCGCACGTGGGTTAGAGCTGCTTGCAGAAACGGTGAAGACTAGCTCTATTCCTGTAATTGCGATTGGCGGAATTGGTCCCGCTAATGCGGCACAGATCATTAGGCAAGGCGCGGCAGGAATTGCTGTGATGTCCGGTATTTGCGGAGAGGATGATCCTTATGAGGCCGCCAAAGCTATTCATAAGGCGGTTCATTCATAGCCGGGAGGTAAAAGCATAGGCGAAGGGGGTGATTCAGAATGAGACTGTTGATTAACGGGAAATCCGCAGAGTGTTCTGGTGGTGTTCAAACTATAGCTGATTTGATCAGTCTTCCTGAGTGGTCGGGTCGTCTGATGATCATTGAGCTGAATGGAGAAATTGTCAGTAAGGAGAATTATGAAAGTACAGCTCTGAGCGAGGATGATCGTTTGGAACTGGTGCACTTTGTTGGTGGGGGTTGAGATGGAGCGGTATAGAATTTTGAGAAATTTATAAGAACCAAAGGGAGGTAATTTCATGCATGACCCGTTACATATTGGAGGCATCGAATTAACTAGTAGATTATTTATCGGAACCGGAAAATATAGCCGGAATGCTCTGATCCCCGAAGTGATCGCAAGCTCTGGTTCTCAGGTGATTACTGTAGCGCTTCGCCGAGTGGACCCGGAAGGTGGAGCAGAAAATATCATGAACCACATTCCCGGCCACATGACTCTTCTGCCTAATACCTCAGGAGCGCGTACAGCGGAAGAGGCAGTCCGTATTGCGAGATTAGCAAGAGCTGCGGGACTGGGGAACTGGGTGAAGATCGAAGTGATCAATGATCAGAAATACCTGCTTCCAGATAATCTGGAGACCATACGAGCTACAGAGATTCTAGCGGCGGAGGGTTTTGTAGTACTGCCATATATGAGTCCGGACCTTTCGGCTGCTTTACGTCTGAGAGATGCCGGTGCTGCTGCTGTGATGCCGCTTGGTGCGCCGATCGGGACGAATCGCGGCCTGCGCACCAAGGAGCTTGTGCGTATTCTTATTGAAGAAGTGAATTTGCCGATTATTGTAGATGCCGGAATTGGCAAGCCCTCGGAAGCGGCGGAAGCAATGGAGATGGGGGCCGCTGCTGTTCTGCTTAATACGGCTATCGCAACGGCACGTAATCCGCTCGTCATGGCGGAAGCGTTCCGCGAGGCGATATCCGCTGGCCGCAAAGCTTATTTGGCAGGACTCGGTCCTGTAGAAGAAGTTGCTTTTGCTTCGTCACCGTTGACTGGATTTCTGAACTGAATTTGATAGGTTCACGAAAGGAGGGAGAATTAGCATGAGCTTTTTTGACACACTGGCCCGCTTGGAGCAGTATCCTTATGAGCAGCTGTGGAAGGAGTTCCGGGAGGATGACGTTAAGCGGGCGCTTGGAAAAGACAAGCTGAACGAAAATGATTTGCTGGCATTGCTCTCTCCGGCAGCAACGCCGCTGCTAGAGGAGATGGCGTTGGCTGCACAGCGACTGACCCGTGCACATTTTGGTTATTCGATGCAGCTGTTCACACCGATGTATCTTGCGGATTTTTGTGTGAATCATTGTACCTACTGCAGCTTCAGCTCCATTTATGATTTTCCGCGCAAAAAGCTGTCCTTGGAGGAGGTTCGCAGGGAGGCTGAGAAGATTGCAGCTACAGGTCTGCGGCATATCCTCATTTTGACTGGTGAATCGCGCCGGGAGAATCCTGTCTCATATATTAAGGATTGTGTAGATGTACTCAAGGAATTTTTTTCCTCCGTCAGTATTGAGATAAATCCTCTATCAACTGCAGAATATAAAGAGCTTCTTCAAGCAGGGGTGGATGGACTAACACTATACCAAGAGGTGTACCACCAGGAGACTTACAAAAAGCTGCATGTTAAAGGGCCTAAAAGAAACTACCGGAATCGCCTGGATGCACCTGAACGCGGCTGTCAGGCAGGTTTTCGTTCTGTGAATATTGGTACGTTGCTCGGGATGTACGATTGGCGGCAAGAGGCATTCCAAAGTGCCATGCATGCCCGCTATCTACAGGATCGGTATCCAGATTGCGAGATCAGCCTGTCACCCCCACGGTTTCGGCCTTATTTAGGGGAATTTAACCCAGAGTGCGATGTTACCGATCGATCACTAGTGCAGATTATTTTGGCATACCGGTTATTTTTACCCCGTTCGGGCATTACTTTATCTACAAGAGAGCCTGCCTCTCTACGCGATCATTTAATTCATCTAGGAATAACTAAGATGTCAGCCGGGGTCACTACTGAGGTGGGCGGTCACACTAATGCAGGGGGAACTCCGCAATTCGAAATATCCGATAGCCGCAGTGTGCAGGAGATTACGGAAATGCTATATACGAAGGGTTTGCAGCCGATTTTTAAAGACTGGGATATCCTGACTGAATCAGTAACGTAACGCTTGTATTTTTATTATTAATCACTAAAGGGACCCCTGCGAGATTCATGCGGAGGTCCTTTTTTCTATTGTGTAGATGGTGTTTAGTTTCCGGCAGAGAGCTCATCGAGAGACATTTCGAAGCTCGGTGCCATATGAGTCAGAAAATAATCCACTTCCTGCAGGCCAAGCCCACGAAGTTTTGCTGCTGTCTGCTCCTTCGCGGCGGCAAATTCTCGGTTGCCTGCAGCAACCTCCCATACGCATTTCAAATAAGCATCCAGCCGATCAGCGGCTTTCACATAGCTGTGCAGCAGAATGTCCTCCGAATCGGGAGGGCTGTCTTCCGGTCGTATGAGCTGAGTGTAGATGCTTTTTAGCTCTGATGGAATCATTCCAGTTAAGCGATCAGCCGCAACTTTTTCCATTTCGCGGAAGCTGGTGAGCAAGCGAGGATTGTTGTATTTTACCGGCGTGGCAATGTCGCCTGTGAATACTTCGCTGGCATCATGGAAAAGAGCTATGGTTGCTGCTCGTTCCGCGTTTAATGAACGCCCGAAATGTACATTACCAATGGAACAGAGCATATGTGTGAGCAATGCAACATGAAAAGAATGCTCAGCGACGTTCTCCGGTGCGGTGCTGCGCATCAAGCTCCAGCGCTGAATATACTGAAGACGATATAGATAGGCAGAAAAATGGTAGCTCAATTTTAAAGTAACCCCTTTCATGCGGTGCTAGGTATGATATTATTATACTAATTGTATCAAACTTTAGATAACCTGGAACTGCCGAGAGGAGCTTGAATGAAGATGCAGCATTTTGAAGACAGTATTTATAACCTTATCGTAGAAACTTCCACGAATTTGCCGGGAGATGTACGCCGGGCAGTTGCAAAAGGTCGCGCGCTGGAAGACAGGGCTACCCGGTCCGGTCTTGCTTTAACCACGATTGCACAAAATATCGGAATGGCTGAGCAGCAAGTGTCTCCGATCTGTCAAGATACGGGAATGCCTACATTTATCATTCACACCCCTGTGGGAATCAATCAGATTGAGATGAAAAAAGATATTCATAATGCCATTGTACGAGCGACCAAGAATGGTAAACTTCGTCCCAATTCTGTAGATTCATTAACAGGTGAGAATAGCGGAGATAACTTGGGTGCAGGCACACCAGTCATTCATTTCGAACAATGGGAAGAGGATAAAATAGACGTTAGACTTATTCTGAAGGGTGGAGGCTGCGAGAATAAAAATATTCAATACAGTCTCCCGGCAGAATTAGAAGGACTCGGCAAAGCGGGTCGGGATCTGGACGGAATCCGTAAATGTATTTTACACGCGGTATATCAGGCGCAGGGACAAGGCTGTAGTGCCGGTTTTATTGGCGTGGGTATCGGCGGTGACCGTACGACTGGCTACGAGCTGGCTAAGAAGCAGTTGTTCCGCAAAGTGGAGGATGTTAATCCGATAGAAGACCTTAGCAAGCTGGAAGACTATATTATGGAGAATGCTAACAAGCTTGGAATTGGCACGATGGGTTTTGGTGGTGAGGTATCGCTGCTGGGCTGTAAGATTGGCGTTATGAATCGTCTGCCAGCTAGCTTTTTCGTATCCGTTGCTTATAACTGTTGGGCCTTCCGCCGCCAAGGGGTGCTGGTTGACCCATCAACTGGCAATATAGAGGATTGGTTATATGAGAGCGGCACAGGGATATCTGTAGATGATGAAGGAGCACATGAATCTGAAGCGGTAATTGCTGA
The DNA here is from genome assembly GCF_037969975.1 of Paenibacillus sp. FSL R7-0163. NCBI lineage: Bacteria > Bacillati > Bacillota > Bacilli > Caryophanales > Paenibacillaceae > Paenibacillus > Paenibacillus sp. FSL R7-0163. The sequence continues at coordinate 3,968,918 of NZ_CP150224.1, read as the reverse complement.
GGGAGCTAACAGCCCAGCCTCTGAGTCGCGGGAAGTACGTCTTACAACGCCGGTAAGTGAAGAGGATATCCGTAGTCTGCGTGTTGGAGACGTGGTTATTTTATCCGGTGAAATGCATACAGGCCGTGATGCTCTGCACAAATATTTAATGGATCATGAATCTCCGGTAGATCTGGAAGGGGCTGTGATTTATCATTGCGGTCCTGTGATGATGAAAGATGAGGAAGGCTGGCATGTAAAAGCTGCGGGCCCAACTACGAGCATTCGTGAAGAGCCTTATCAAGGCGATATCATCAAAAAATTTGGAATCCGTGCAGTCATCGGAAAAGGTGGTATGGGTCCAAAAACGTTAAAAGCCTTACAGGAGCACGGCGGGGTATACCTCAATGCGATTGGTGGAGCCGCCCAGTATTATGCAGAGTGCATCAAGAAGGTCAACGCTGTTGATTTTATGGAATTTGGTATTCCTGAGGCAATGTGGCATCTCGACGTGGAGGGTTTTGCAGCGATTGTGACGATGGATGCTCACGGCAACAGTCTGCATGCGGATGTGGAAAAAGATTCTGCAGCTAAATTGACTCAATTCAAGGAGCCAGTGTTTAAATAAATGGGGTTACAACCGGTGGATAAGTCATGAGGAGGGCAGATTCTCTGAATGGCTTTTCCATGGGTTTTAATCAAATTATAAGGATTTATATGTTCCAGACTATAAATTATCCTTAAGGAACGCCGAAGGCGTTTTTGCCTGTCTAAAGGAGGACAACGAATGGCACCACATTATATTAGAAATGGTTTTCTTAACGTTACGCCGTATTTTATTGCGGAAGATGCAGACCAATTGATAGATTTTGTTGTGCACTGCTTTGATGCCAAAATTATTGATATGCTGCGAAACGATGAGAGTAGGATTAGGCATGCCGAGGTCAGAATCGGTGATTCCATCATTGAGGTTTCCGAAGCGAATGAAAAGTATTCACCGGTACAGCTTGCCATTCATCTTTATGTAAGAAATGTTGATGAGACCTACCGCAAGTGCCTGAATGCCGGGGCCTCTATTATTGAAGAACCACTGGATAAGTCCTATGGAGAAAGAGGAGCAGGGGTTAGAGACCGTCAGGGTAATCAGTGGTTTCTTGCTACCCGTACAGAATAAACTCATGTGTTTTTACAAAAGTAATACAAAGTAACAGTCCAGAGTTAATCAACTCGGGCTGTTATTTTTATATAATTTACTCTGGGGGGCTTATGTCACGGTCATAGTCGTACTGGTATTTTGGAGAAAATGAAGTTAGGATAAAAGATACAATGATAAAGGGAGAGGCAAATCTCAGATGAAACCGTTTCGCGCTCGTCTTACGTTTATACTTATGGCCTTAATCGGTATTTCCATGATTGGTACTGGATTTACGATGGCTCATCTGTTTAAGAGCTCCCATATAACTGCTCTGGAAGAGAATATGTCCCGGGAAATAAGCTTGCTCTCAGGCACACTGGAATTTGTAGATATGAATTCTTCAAATGCGATCCCGTATTACACTGAACAGGCGGAGCATATTTCTAAACTTTTAGATTCTCGGATAACGTTTATTACAAAGTCGGGTAAAGTAATTGGCGATTCTGAGAAAAACCCCTTGGAAATGGACAACCACTCCAATCGTGAAGAAGAGATAGGGGCTGCGAAAGAGGGAACTGGACGGGCAATCCGTTACAGCGAAACTCTAAAGCATGAGATGTTATATGTGGCTGGAAAGGTAACTTCAGATCAGGGGTTTGACGGCTATATTCGGGTCTCAATGGGACTTGATGCTGTTACTCAAGGTCTTAAGCATGCTTGGATGATCATGGCTGCAGGTCTTATTATCTTGTTCTTGTCAGCAACGATTGTGAGCTATAAAGTAGCTTCAAGCATGACTTCCCCGTTGGAGCAAATCACAAGAGTCGCCCGGCGGATTACCGATCTGGATTATGATGCCAGAGTTCATTTGAAGCGTAAAGATGAAGTTGGACAGCTGGCTACAGCGATTAATGCGATGGCAGACAGTCTTCAAGACCAGCTCAAGACGATTCGTGATAATGAGGATCTGCTGCAAAGCGTGCTGGATAATATGACTGGCGGCATCATAATGATCAATGCGGAAGAAGAGATTGCGCTGCTCAATCGGGCTTCAGAGCGAATGCTTGATGTCAGCAACAGTGAAATGGCGGGTCATTCGTACAAAGAGTTAAAACGGCATTATGAGCTAACCCGTCTGCTTGAAGAAGGGGTATTAAGCCGGGAGCCGATTCATGAAGAGCGAAGTATTTATAACCCAAGAGAGCGAATTGTACGGATGGACGCGGTTCCGATGATCCAGGATGGTACGTACAGAGGTATGCTTTTCCTATTGCAAGAGGTTACGGAAATTCGCCGTTTGGAGCGGATGCGCAGTGAATTTGTCGCTAACGTATCGCATGAACTAAAGACTCCGGTTGCAGCGGTCAAAGGGTTTGCCGAGACCTTACTGGGAGGCGGAGTTAAAGATGAGAAGACGGCGAGATCCTTCCTGCAAATTATATATGATGAGAATGAGCGTTTAAATCGCTTGATTGGAGATATTCTGGAATTATCTAAAATCGAATCTAAACGGGTGCAGCTCGATTGCTCACCGGTTCATATCATTGAATTCTTTGATTCCGTGCTGGGAACCATCAGTAAAGTCGCTGAGAAGAAAAACATTAGTCTTAATGTAGAGGTTCCTGAGGAGCTGTTCATTGAGGCGGATGAGGATAAGCTGCGTCAAATCTTTATGAATCTTTTCTCTAATGCGATTAATTACACACATGAAGGCGGAAACGTAAAGGTCTACGTTAAGAGTCTACTGAAACCAGACGGCTCCGAAAATGTTCAATTTACTGTTAGCGATACGGGTATGGGGATTCCTAAAAAAGATCTGCCGCGTATTTTTGAACGTTTTTACCGTGTGGATAAGGCAAGATCCAGAAGCTCCGGTGGAACGGGATTGGGGCTGTCTATTGTGAAGCATTTGGTAGATATGCACCATGGAGTGATTTCAGTTGAAAGTGATCTGGGAATCGGCAGTTCCTTTGTGATTGAATTGCCTTTGCTGCAGGAAGAAAAGACCGATTAGATTTTTGTAAATTCACTTTTTCAATTTTACACTAAGTTAACATTACGGTGATATGATGGTTTTGTTGCTGTTTTGTAAAAAATCAAACTATATGGAAGACGGGGGAACCTATGGCTCAACGATTGCTTGTCATTGAAGACGAACCGACACTAGCCCGGCTGCTGTCCTATAACTTAACGCAGGAAGGTTACGAGGTGACGGTAGAGGATCATGGAACGGCAGGATATGATCGTGCGACGAGGGAACCTTTTGACTTGATCGTATTGGATCTGATGCTGCCAGGAATGAATGGCATTGACATCCTTGATAAATTGCGTGGACAAGGTATCCGCACACCTATTATCGTATTGACTGCTAAAAATGCTGAAGAAGATGTGGTTAGAGGGCTGAAATCCGGTGCTGATGATTATATAACCAAACCTTTTGGAGTATCCGAATTGCTTGCAAGAGTGAGCGCTGTATTGCGGCGGATTTCCGGTCTTGCTGAGGAGGCTCCACAAGAGACACCTATATCTGCCTCTACGATCATTCTGGGACAACTAGAAATCTATCCTGAGCGGTATGAAGTATCCTTAGGTGGACATAGCATTAACCTGCGACCTAAAGAGTTCGAGGTATTGTTATATTTGGCTCGTAAACCAGGGGTAGTGCTGACAAGAGATGATCTTATGAACGCTGTATGGGGCTTTGATTATATTGGTGGACAGCGCACCGTTGATGTGCACGTAAGTTCACTCCGTAAAAAGCTTGAGCTAGATCCAGAATCCGTCCATATCGATTCCATTCGAGGTGTAGGTTATAAATTAGTTGTTAACAAAAAGAGAGCTCCGGTCATTTAGCATGACTGGAGTTTTCTTCTTTATCCCGTTCATAAACAAGATTCAGGTGAGATTACACGCCGAATTGTAGGGAATACTATCACGTGGACTAATTCATCTTCACCAATTTTACATTGCGTTAACATTTCTCTCCAACTGTATTTACATTAAAAGCTTATTATGGAGAACGAAGATGATGAGAAGGAGACGTAAATACTAATGAAATCCATCATTGACATAGAGAAACTTGATCTCTACTATGAGTCATTTCACGCACTGAAGAATGTGAATCTGCAAATTCCGGAGAAACAGGTTACTGCTTTTATCGGACCTTCCGGTTGCGGAAAATCCACTCTGTTGCGCACGCTGAATCGTATGAATGATATGATTCCTGGTACACGTATTGAAGGAACTGTAAACATCGGTGGCAAAAATATTTATAGTGACGAGGTAGAGGTAGAAAGCCTGCGTAAACAGGTCGGCATGGTATTCCAACAGCCAAATCCTTTTCCAAAGTCGATTTACGACAATGTAGCTTACGGTCCTCGCCTGCATGGCATTCGTTCAAAGAGCGAACTGGATGAGATTGTAGAGCAAAGTCTGCGTCATTCCGCGCTGTGGGAGGAAGTTAAAGATTTTCTGAAAAAATCTGCCCTTAGCTTGTCCGGCGGACAGCAGCAACGGCTGTGTATTGCCCGAGCTTTGGCAGTTCAGCCGGATATCCTGCTCATGGATGAAGCAACGTCTGCACTGGATCCTGTGTCTACGCTCAAGATAGAGGAGCTTGTACAGGAATTAAGAAGTAAGTATACAATCGTTATGGTTACTCATAACATGCATCAGGCGGCACGTGTATCTGGTCGAACCGTGTTTTTCTTGAATGGTGTAATTGTAGAGGCGGCGGATACAGAGGTGTTGTTCTCGACTCCTAAGGATTCCCGCACCGAAGATTATATTTCTGGACGTTTCGGCTGATACGGGCTACAAGGGCGCTCGTCCTTGGAAATGGCAAGCTGACCATACATTAATGAGGAGGATCGCTCTTACTATGATTCGCAGAAAAGAATTTGATAAAGATTTGGAAGAGCTGCGCAGTCTGCTGCAGCAGATGGGTGAACATGTAATAGATGCTCTTGGTGGAGCAATTGTTGCTTTACAGAATCTTGATACTGTACGCGCTCAGGAAATCATTAAAGCAGATTTGCAGCTGAATGCCATGGAAGATAAAATCATGGAAATTGGCTCACGGCTAATTATTACGCAGCAGCCTGTAGCAAAAGATTTGCGCCGCATTATCGTTGCTTTCAAAATATCTAGCGATTTGGAACGTATGGGTGACTTGGCTATTGATGTTGCGAAAGCAACTATGCGCATCCATGGACAGCAGCTGATCAAGCCGCTTGTAGACATTCCACGTATGGCGGAAATTGTGACGACCATGATTGATGAGGCTATCCAGTCTTATCTGGATGAGAACACTGATCTGGCTTATAGAATGGCACAAGATGATGATCAGGTCGATCAATTATATGGTTCGATGATCAATGAGCTATATAGTTATATGGTGGCAAAACCGGATTCTGTGTCCCAAGCTATGTTATTAACGCTGGTAGGCCGTTATATTGAACGGATTGCCGATCATGCGACTAACATTGGTGAGAGTGTTGTTTATCTGGTCACAGGCAGCCGTCCGGACTTGAATCAGTAATTTGTACTTACACATCTTTTGTTATATCTTTAGTTAAACTAAGTAGCCGCCCTTTTAAAAGGGCGGCTACTTGTTGTATATCCTTAACATATCAGCTTATCCCACTGTTTAGGTTGGTAAAGCCGTTTCTACTTGTAGAGGGCATATGGTAAGATGTAAGGAGTAAGCATGAAAAGGCGAGGTGCACTATGGACAAGTTGATACTTATAGATGGAAACAATATTATTTACCGTGCTTTTTTTGCGATGCCCCCGCTGACGAATACAGCAGGGCAACAGACAAATGCGGTGTACGGATTTACAACGATGCTGCTTCGATTAATTGAAGAACATAAACCGACACATATGATTGTCGCTTTCGATGCAGGGAAAGTTACTTTTCGGCATGAAGGTTATCAGGATTATAAGGGCGGCCGGCAAAAAACACCGCCCGAGCTCTCCGAGCAGTTCCCATTGTTGAAGGAATTGCTGACTAATTTAGGTGTACCGCAGTTTGAAATTGGCAATTATGAGGCTGATGATATTATTGGCACCATTTCGCGCCAGGCGGATGAAGCGGGACGGCAGGTTATGATCGTGTCGGGAGACAAGGATATGTTGCAGCTGGCCTCTGAGCATACGACCGTTGCTTTAATCCGCAAAGGGGTCACTGAAGTTGAGCTTTATGGGCCGGAACAAATCCGGGAGAAATATGACCTAACCCCAGAGCAGATCATTGATCTTAAAGGGCTGATGGGCGATGCGAGTGACAACATCCCGGGAGTACCCGGCGTAGGTGAGAAGACAGCTTTGAAGCTGCTGCATCAATTTGGATCGGTGGAAGGTGTCTTAGCTGGAACCGGTGAGCTAAAGGGGAAAATGAAAGAAAAACTGGAAACCCATGCGGAAGATGCGGTAATGAGTAAAAAATTAGCGACCATCTATCGCGAAGTGCCGCTTGAGCATTCGTGGGAAGACATGGTCTTTAATGGAATTTCAGCGGATACAGCCGGCCCAGCGCTTGCCAAGCTGGAATTTAAATCACTGTTGGAACGTTTGTCTCTTAGTGCTTATGCTCCTGTTGCCGAGGGAGAGGAAAGTGCTGCTGAAGTAGAAGCAGCTGCACTTGATATTACGATCGTAAGTGAAGAAGAACTTAAGGGGCTAAGTGAAGCCCTGGCTGGCATTTCGGCGCTGCATGTGGAATCGAATGGAGATAATCCGCATCGTGCCGAGGTAATCGGAATAGGATTGTCCTCTCTGGAGCGGCATTACTATGTGCCGTTTGAATTACTGCATAAACCGGCTGCTGCGAAGCTGCGTGATTGGCTAGGAGATGAAAAGGCTCCGAAAAGTGGATATGATCTTCACCGCGCTGATTTGGCTCTACACTGGCAGGGAATTGCTTTTGCAGGTGCAGCCCATGATGTGCAGCTGGCGGCTTATTTGCTTGATCCTACGGAGGCTAATCAGAATCTAAACGATCTCACTGCTAAATACGGCTTGCCGCGGCTCTCTCCTGATGAAGAGGTATTTGGTAAAGGTGCCAAATACAAAATCCCTGAGCTTGAAGTCTTAGGAAATCACGTTGCACGAAAGAGTGCAACGGTTCTTGGAATCGCACAGAAGCAACAGCAGGAGCTGGTGGAGACCGCGATGACAGGGCTATTCGAGGATCTGGAAATGCCTTTGTCACGGATTTTGGCGGATATGGAGAAACAGGGGATTGCAGTCAATGCTGGTGATCTTAAAGAGCTTGGAAAAGAATTTGAGGCGCAAATTTCCAAATTGGTCAGTGAAATATACGAGATTTGTGGCACTGAGTTTAATTTGAACTCACCAAAGCAGCTGGGTGAAATCTTGTTTGTAAAGCTAGGTCTGCCTGTCGTCAAGAAGACGAAGACGGGTTATTCCACGGATGCCGAAGTGCTTGAAAAACTGGCGCCATACCACGATGTGGTGCGTTTGATTTTGCAATATCGCACAATTGCGAAGCTTCAATCTACCTACGTAGAGGGGCTGCTTAAAGAAATTTCCCCGAACACAGGGAAGGTGCATACATTCTACCGGCAGACGATTGCCGCTACAGGACGGCTTAGCAGCCAATTCCCGAACTTGCAGAATATCCCGATTCGTCTAGAGGAAGGACGCAAAATCCGCAAGGTATTCGTTCCGTCCGAACCGGGCTGGTCCATCCTGGCAGCCGACTATTCGCAGATCGAACTGCGTGTGCTTGCGCATATTTCAGGTGATGAGCGGATGAAGGAAGCTTTTCTGCATGATATGGATATTCACACGAAGACAGCGATGGATGTGTTCGGTGTGACCGCGGAACAGGTGGACAGCAATATGCGCCGTGCCGCAAAAGCCGTAAACTTCGGGATCGTCTACGGGATCAGTGATTACGGCCTCTCGCAGAATTTGAATATTCCGCGTAAGGAAGCCGCTCAATTTATTGAGCAGTATTTCGAGGTATATCAGGGTGTGCGCCGCTATATGGACGATATCGTAGTGGAGGCACGGAAGTATGGTTATGTGACCACATTGCTTGAACGTCGCCGTTATCTGCCGGAGATTAATGCGAAAAACTTTAATCTGCGCTCTTTTGCGGAGCGGACAGCAATGAATACACCTATACAGGGAACAGCAGCGGATATTATCAAGCTGGCGATGGTGCATATGGACAAGGCATTATTTGATCGTGGGCTTAAGAGCCGTATGCTGCTTCAAGTACACGATGAGCTTGTATTCGAGGTGCCAGAGGATGAAATGGAGCTTATGAAGACGCTTTTGCCGGAAGTAATGGGTGGAGCCCTGAAGTTATCTGTGCCACTTAAGGCAGAGGTCAGCTTTGGAAGTAACTGGTACGAGGCGAAATAGACTCCCTTTAAGGTGTGCATATCAGCTATAATGTAGTTGAGGTGAAGACATCATGCCGGAATTACCGGAAGTAGAGACAGTCAAGAGAACACTTAATGAGTTAGTTAATGGAAAGCAGATAGAGAATGTAACCGTCCGGTTGGCGCGGATTATTCAGCGTCCGGATGATATTCAGGCTTTTGCCCACCTGCTGGCAGGTCATAGCATTGTTAAAGTTGAACGAAGAGGAAAGTTTTTGCGTATTGTGCTGGATGGTCTGGTGCTTGTGTCACATTTGCGGATGGAAGGCCGTTACGGACTTTTTTCAAATGATGACCCACTGGACAAGCATACACATGTGATTTTTCATTTTACGGATGGAACTGAGCTGCGTTACACGGATGTTCGCCAGTTCGGTACGATGCATCTTTTTCAGATGGGAGAAGATCTTCAGCTGCCGCCTTTAAACAAGCTGGGGCAGGAGCCGCTGGAGCCTTCTTTTACACCGGAGAGGTTTAAGCAGATCGTGTCAGGTAAAAGCACCAAAATTAAATCGCTGCTGCTTAATCAGGAATATATCGTCGGCATCGGCAATATTTATGTAGATGAGTCGTTGCACCGTGCGGGCATCCATCCTGAAGACAGCGCCAAATCGCTCACGGACAATCAATTGGACAAGCTGCATCATGCCATTGTAAGCACGCTGGCCGAAGCGGTTAACGCCGGAGGTTCATCTGTTAAGTCATATGTTAATGGCCAAGGTGAGAGCGGTACGTATCAGCAGCAGCTATTGATTTACGGTCGTAAGGATCAGCCGTGCAGTAACTGTGGAACGATGATTGAGAAGACGGTTGTAGGCGGTCGTGGCACGCATTATTGTCCAAATTGCCAGCGCCCGACTGTTAACTGAATTTGTTGAAATAATAAGGTTGGCACCCACTACTTGTCCCGCCCATATACTGTGTGAAGAATGCTTAATAGAGAACGGAAGCTGAAACGATAAACTTTTCAGTTTGCCGGTTCTTCACAGGAGGGATTGCGGGTGCTCAGCCCATTATTTTCACTGCTATTGCTAGCGTTTGCCTTGAGTTTGGACGGTTTTGGTGTAGGAATTACATATGGGCTGCGTAAAATGAAAATACCACTGCTCTCCGTTCTGATTATCTCGCTCTGTTCGGGGGTAGTTATCTGTGTATCTATGCAGGTTGGGGTTTTGCTTGCCAAGGTAGTGTCTCCGAATGCAGCTTCTATGGTTGGTGCGGTTATACTTGTGCTAATGGGGTGCTGGTCACTTGTTCAGATGCTGATGCAAAAAGAGAAAGATGCAGATGGCGGACGTAAAGCTGAAACGGTAGATGAGGGCTCATTTTCCGAGCAGGCTTGGGCAGAGGTAGCTGCTGATTCTGAAGCGGGTACAGAACCTGTTATGAATGATGAACCGTTGAAATCAGCTGTTTTTTCGCTTGAGCTACGCCGTTTGGGGATTGTAGTGCAGATCTTGCGTACCCCGTCTTCTGCGGATATGGATGCCTCAGGAAGCATCTCTTCGATGGAGGCGATGATACTTGGGATTGCGCTCTCTCTGGATGCTTTTGGGGCTGGACTTGGCGCAGCGCTGCTTGGCTTCAATCCGATATGGACATCACTTACAATAGCTTTATTTAGTGGTACATTTCTATTACTGGGTATGAAGACTGGACTTAGATTTGCCGGGAACTACTGGATGAAGCATGCTGCCGCATTACCAGCGTTATTATTAATTGCAATGGGAATACTGAAGCTATTATGAGGTGAGTACATGATTATAGGCTTAACCGGAGGAATCGCATCCGGAAAAAGCACAGTGTCTGCACTGCTTGTGAACAAGGGAGCGAGGCTGGTTGATGCCGATGTGATCGCCAGAGAAGTTATGCTTCCCGGGCATGAAGTGTTGGCTGCTGCTGCTAAGCAATTTGGAAAAGAGATCCTTTTTTCGGATGGAACACTGAATAGGGCCAAATTAGGTGAAATCGTCTTTCAAGATCCGGTGGCCCTGCAAACCTTGAACAATTTGACGCATCCTGCCATCCGGCAGGAAATCAAAAATCGTATGTACAGCATGGAGCAGGAAGAGCCGAAGCGGCTTATTATTGTGGATATTCCGCTTCTTTTTGAATCAGGGCTTGAGACCCTGTTCCATGAGATTGTAGTAGTCTACGTTCCCCGTGAAGTGCAAATTACTCGATTAATGGAACGTAACAGGCTCTCTTTAGAAGAAGCAGAAGCGCGATTGAATGCACAGATGGATATTGAACAGAAACGTAATAAAGCGGACTACATCATCGACAACAGTGGCGATCTTGCGTACACTGAGCAACAGGTTGCTGTTTTTTGGGACAGGCTGGGTTTATCATGAAATGGTTACGTAAAAAAAGAGTACTGCTTCTGCTATTTGTTGGTTTTACGGCAATATTGTTTCTGAGTACAAACTGGATGTCGTGGTTTTATCCCATCCATTTTAAAGACGAGATTCGCAAGCACAGCATCACTTATGAGATAGACCCGTTTCTTGTAACCGCGATTATTCGTGTAGAAACGAACTTTAAAACTGGACGAGAATCCAAAAAAGGCGCACTAGGGCTGATGCAGCTTATGCCGGATACCGCGAAGTGGGCGCTGGAAAAGGCCAAGCTTCCAAACGTATCTATGGAAGAACTCAAGCATGAGCCTTCGGCTAATATTGAACTGGGTACATGGTATCTTTCAACTTTATCCCGTCAGTTCGAAGGTAAACGTACAGCAATTATCGCAGCCTATAATGCTGGACCCGGAAAAGTTCAACGCTGGTTGGACGAAGGGATCTGGGATGGGACAGATGCAACCATTAAAGATATTCCCATTGGTGAAACCAGGCATTATGTACAGCGCGTTAATTATTACTATGATCAGTACACGGACATTTACAAAGAATTTTAATTTCTGCCGTGTTATGTATAAAAAGAAGTATTAAACGACCTGTAGGTCGTTTAATACTTCTTCAAAAAGCTTATGTTGGTCAGGTTATTTGTATTGACCTGCCAGTTGTTGTTCTGCCAGGGTTACAAGACGTTTAGTGATGTAACCACCGATCGAACCATTTTCATAAGAAGTTTTATTGCCTTGGTAACCATCTGGGGAAAGCGTGATTCCTAGTTCTTGGGCAACTTCGTATTTAAGTTGTTCCAAGGCACCGCGGGAATTTGGAGCTACAAGGTTATTGGAGTTGTTGCTTTGGCTCATTGCTGTTCACCTCCTCTGTTGGTAACTGTATTATGTGCCGGACTTGCCATTATCATTACAAGAAAAAAACGGTGATTTCTGGAAATAATAAAAAAGCCGTTCAAAAGCCGGATTTATAACGTTCCGGGACCAAACCATTATGTATTAGGAAGTGATGAAGCTTATGAAATGCCCTTACTGTGATCACACAAATACTAAAGTGCTGGACTCGCGACCAGCGAATGAAAATAAGTCAATCCGTCGTAGGCGTGAATGTGAGCGTTGCAGCAAACGTTTCACTACTTTTGAAATGATTGAAGAGACGCCACTGATTGTAATTAAAAAAGACGGCAGCCGTGAGGAATTCAGTCGTGATAAAATACTCCGCGGTCTCATCCGTGCTTGTGAGAAACGGCCGGTTTCTGTGGAACGTCTAGAAAAGATCGTGTCCGAGGTTGAGAAATCTTTGCGCGGCATCGCCGTTGCGGAAGTGGAAAGCCAACAGATTGGTGAATTCGTGATGGAGCAGCTCTACCCAGTAGATGAAGTCGCTTACGTTCGTTTTGCGTCCGTATATCGCCAGTTCAAGGATATTAATATGTTCATGAAGGAACTCAAGGGGCTGCTGTCCAAGAGTACGGGAGAATTAGAGGGATTATAGGGTTTTGTCCAGTTAGGGCGTTACAACCAATCCTAGGGTCTGTTAAGAGTGCTTGTACTGGTTTGTTTCCTCTGAGTTTTGAGCGGGGAATTTGAGTGGAAAAATGAATTTTAAAAAAAGTGTTGACATAGAGGGCGATTTTTTATATTATATAGAAGTCGCCTACGACGCTTGAGTTTATCGGAACAACTCAATTACGACCAAACTAAAATTTAAAAATGTGTGATTACATACATCTGAAATTTCAGTTTGGGGCCATAGCTCAGCTGGGAGAGCGCATCGCTGGCAGCGATGAGGTCAGGGGTTCGATCCCCCTTGGCTCCACCAAACTTCATATGGACTCTTAGCTCAGTTGGTAGAGCAGTAGACTCTTAATCTATTTGTCCAGGGTTCGAGCCCCTGAGAGTCCATCCTAAAGAAACGGCAGAAATGCCGTTTTTTTTTTTTTTTTTTTTTTTTTTTTGTGAATTTTAATGAAAAACTACGGGGCACTTATATACATGACTAAATGAAACGCCTTCACAAATGTATGCGTATTATGTTTCAATATAATAGAAAGATAAGGAAGGTGTTTCGTTATGTTAATTTTTTCATGGTTTCTTATATTTTTGGGTTTGGTAATTCCAGGTATTGTTTTGTTTTGTTTGAAGAAAATTGACGTAATGAAGATTTTGTTTTTTTGTAGTTCATTAATTGGTCTTTATTTAACTAGTATAGGTGTTTTAAAAAACTCGTGGATTTCTACTAAGTCTGGAGAATTTATGGGTTGGACTGTTTTAACTTTCTCAATGATTGAAGCTACTATGATAATAATTTATCTTATTTATTTTGCTTGTTCGAGAGGAGTGAAATATCTTCGATCCGATAATCCTTGGTCAAAAATGGGTAAAAGTTACGATGTTGCAATCCAGTTAATAATGATTTGTATTTTTTTGATTCTACCTAACGTAATGTTCTCGTTGCTCTATAGTTTATGGTCTATAGTAGTTCAGGTCAATTCAAGTTTAGGGTTATATGATTTTATGTTTTATGCATTTTCTATTAAGTATTCGCTTCCTTTAACAGGGTTATTTATAGATTTTCAGCACAATGTTAATAGTTTTGGAATTTTGAGATTTTTGCAAGTATTTCATATATTCACGACTACATTAATTGAATTTGTTGTCATAGGTTTTATTATTGCAAGATTAAATAATCTAATGAAGGATGAAGAACTTCCTCAAAACCAAAGACGTAGATATAGACGTAGGATATCATAAAATATAACTGATCTTAGCAATCGAGCTAAAATCATAAGTTACGAAGTAACTACTGGAGGTTAGTGTAGATGAGAACGTACAACCGAATTAGAAAATATTAATGTTCGACTGAGTAGTTCAGGAAGGTTACGGACAATATCTGATCGCCAAGATGCTTAAAGAAAAAGAAAAAGAAAAGGGAAAGGGTAAATAGTTTGCGAAAGAAGAACTGATAAAGAAGTTGTCTCTAAGAAACACAATGAGAACTGGTTATTATAGATGAGGCTAAATGGGCACGAGTCCAAGCCATACACAAAAAGAGAAATCCCGAGAATACAAAGAAGAAAGGCATCGAATGTGTACTTAGAAATACGAAGGGGTCATTACTGTTAGTTGGAATGGCGAGATGTGGTCATTGCGGAAATCCACTAACAACAACTTGGAACACAAAAAAGTATACTCGTAAAGATGGTACGGAAATAGTGAAGCGTGAGGCTAAGTATCGCTGTTCAGGGAAGGCACTTCAAAAGGTGAAATGTAGTGGTAAAACAATCCATTCCCCGATCTGTCTGGAAGGGATTGTGCTAGATGAAATATATGCTTATCTGGATCAACTAGAAACGCTGGACTTGAAAGAGCAAATAGAACAGATAAAAAGTAGAAACTCTGGGGACGAGGAAAAAGCTTTACGAAAGCATCAAAAGCTGACGGATAAAGCCAAAATGGAGCTTTCAAGTTTCAAAGATGATGTATTAAAAGTCATCATGGGGAAAAGTCCTCTAGATAGAGAGATGGTAAACGAGATGGTTAAGAAGAAAGAGAGTGAGGTATCGTTTTTACTAGCAAAGCTAGAGATGTTTGAGCAGGAGCTCAATGCTAGAAAGGTAGAACAAGTTGAAATACAGACTCTCCAGACCTATATTCCTGTTTGGCGCGAGGTATTTCAGAAAGCTCTACTGCAAAAAAGAAAATGATGCTTAGTACGATCATTGAGAGTGTTAAGGTTTACCGAGATTCAGTAGAACTGACGTTGAAATTGAACATTAGCTCGTTTTTAGCGACTGCAAGTGCAAGTAGTCTAAAAGGTAATGATTTGAATGCTGGTGATAATGTTTTAGGTAAAGCACTATCGCATCATACTAAGATATAACAGAATTAATTATAGAACATTCACTAAATTCCAAAGCTAATTAAATCTTTGTGAAATAGAGTAGGTCCTCAGTATTATATGGGGGCTTTTTGTCATTCCAAATATAGCCAAACTTATGATATAGTAGAGAAACTTGATCCGAAAAATAGCAAAATGTAGAAAATAATCAAATGAAATGTCGAATGGACTAGGTAGATAGTCCTTTAAATGGAGCTATTACAGCATGAGGTGGATATTATATGGCTAAAACGTATTATGCAGAAGGCAGGCAAGTAGCATATGTAGTAAGAGGACTGTTTATCCTTGGAGGTTTAGCGATTTACTTTAGCATTCCGGGGTTGCACTGGGGTTTCTTTTTAGGAATTCTATTAGGTTCGGTCATTCTCGGGGAAATCTTCGGAGGTATGTGGACTCGTAAGCGGCGTAAGTCTAAGAAAGTAAGAAGAGTATCTGGAACGAATAATACAAAACAGAGTAGCGTAGCAAGGACCAAGGCTAGTGTTCGTAGTACATCGACTAAGGCTTCTACCAAAAAACTGACGGATGCACAGATTCTGAAAGCAGACGTAAGGACATTGTCTGGTACGGATTTTGAGCGTTTAATGGAGCTGTATTACATAGATCAAGGCTATACCGTACAACGAGTCGGCGGATCAGGTGATCATGAAGTGGATTTAATCCTCAAAGGCAAAGAGGGGTATAAAATTGCTGTGCAGTGCAAGCGTTGGAAGCAGGATGTTGGAAATGATATTGTGTTACGGCTTAAAGCCGGTAAGCAGGTACATGGCTGTTATGATGCTTGGATTGTGACGACTAGTAATTTCACGAAGGCGGCGAAAGAGGCTGCGGATAAGCTGAATATTAAGTTGATTAATGGGCTGTCGTTGGATGATAGGTTGAAGAGATGGAAGAATGATAATGGAAAAAGAACAACTACTAATCCATCTTGATAGGGTTTTAAGAATGTTATTCTCTAATTATTTTTAAATTTGTAATTCAAAAAACTGTATTTATAAATTAATTAGAATAGAGATACTTTTCATTATTAAGTGATAAGTCTTTCATTAAGAGGAGAATAGGAAATAGTGAATATTTTATTTATAGTTAAACCTTTAATTGGGAAAATAGCGCTATTAATAAGTACAACATTTATAAATAAATTCAAGATTAAATGGAAACTTAATAAGATAAAAGACTTTCAAAAAGAATACGAAGATTCATTTGTTGATTCAAATACATTTCAACAGTTTTTAAATGATGAAAAGAATGGGCTTTTGATATTTAACTATGTATTTGGAGCTACTTATAGCTCTGTTACTAAAGAGGCATTTGTACAACAATTAACAAAATTAGCAATCGATGAGATAAACAATTATAGAATATCTGTGGATCTAAAAGTAATAGAAAATCATCCTGTTGTAAATCAATATCTTAGTGATTTGATTATACATCTTAAGGAGTATAGAGATAAAAGCTTCAAATCAAATGAAATGAGTATCTTATCTAATATTCAAAATAGTGTTGTGGAAAGTAATCACAGTTTACAAGAATACTTTGAGAAAAATTTACTAGAAATAAAAGAAAGAGCTTATTTAGAAAGATACACTGATGAATATTTAGGGAATAAATTAGATAGAAATATATTAGATTTAGGTAAAAGATATAATTCAGAAGCGAATGTAGAAACGGATTTTAACGCGATATTTGATTCGTTGGCAAGTAAAAACCAGGTTTATCAAAATTTTGAAAATTTATTATTTAAACTGCAAACGAGTATTGTGAATCTGAATGAAGTTTTAAATGAATATAGAGAATATTTAGGATGTGATATGAATTTTATTGAAAAAGTTTTAAAATATTTAAAAATGAGTGATTGCAAAAACAAAGAATTCTATCTAGACAGTAATTTGAAATGTCTTTCAGAAGAGATGAATGGTTTTATGGCAAAAGTTAAAGGGGTCAGATATAAGCTATTTGAAGATGATAATAAAAGCTTTAGAGAAGAAATAATGAATCCAATCACCACAATAAATAAGTATGAAAGAGAATTAAAAGATTATATAGACATGGTAAGACCTGAATTAATTAATGAGCCATATTTATTGATATATGGAGATGCAGGAATAGGTAAATCGCATTTATTGGCGGATAATGCTAAAAGATTACAAGAAGAAGGTCATAGTGTTTTTTTATTTTTAGGTCAGCATTTAAATGCATATGATAATCCTTTTGAACAAATATTTAATTTGATTGATTACAAAGGTTCTAAAGAGTCATTTCTAAAAGAATTTAATGATAGAGCGAATAAGAAAAATAAGAGAACTGTAATTTTTATAGATGCTTTAAATGAGGGAGCAGGTAAATACTTTTGGACAAATTATTTGCTGAATTTTTTAAATAGCATTAAAGAATTTGACAATATTGCTGTGGTCTTATCTGTTAGAAGTAACTATTTAAGAAGCGTTTTACCTGAAAATATTGCAGAAGAATTTCCTTTACATAAATTAGAACACAGGGGATTTAAGAATTTAAGTTTGGAAGCTTTAGAGCCTTTTTTTAATTACTATAGGATAAATCCGGTAACATTCCCTTCTTTAGAAAATGAGTGCTATAATCCTTTATTCTTACAAATATATTGTGAAGCAATTCAAGAAGAATATGTAGGATATAAAGGTTGGAGTATAGTCGAGGTATTAGTAAAATATATAGAAAATGTTAATAGTAGGTTATCACTTGATCAAAGATTTCCATATTCAAACTCATTAAATCTAGTTGATAATATTTTAAAAGAAATTGCTTTAAAGTTTATTGAAAGTGAAAGTCATTATATTGAAATAAAGCAACTTTATAAAGTATTAGATAGTGTAGCAAGTCCCTTTACGAAGGGTTACCGAGAATTAATCTTAGGGTTAGAAGAGGAAAATATTTTAACAATTAATTCAGGCTATAGTGGTAAAAGTTTCGTATATTTTACTTATGAAAGGTTTGCAGATATATATATATCCCTAGCTTTATTAGAAAGATATCAGCAAGATAAAAAGCTCTTTGAGGAAATATTGTCATCTGATAATCCATTTTATTATGGAGTTTATGAGAGTCTCTCGATAGTTGTTCCGGAAAAATTAAAATTAGAATGGCTAGATTTAGTAGATAGTAAGTTAATTACTTTTGATCTAGCAGAATCCTTTATTCGAGGAATCCCATGGAGAAATGTGCAAAATATAAATGAAAGAACTTTCCACTGGATTGATTTATGTCTGATACAAGGAAATATAGATTTACAAAGTTTAGTCTATGAAAATTTGTTAAAACAGTCTTATACTATAGAATCACCATTAAATGCAGAATTTTTACATGGTAACATTTATCCTTTAGCAATGTCTATAAGGGATGGAAGTTGGACTATATCTATAAATAATAATCCAGAAGTGCCTACGCGACTGGTAGAGATCATTCTAAATCAAAACTTAAGCTTTCAACACTTTAAGTATGAGAATTTTGAGTTGCTGTCTTTGACCATAATTTGGCTCTTTACATGTACAGACCGTAAATTAAGAGATACTTCTACCGCGGCTCTAGTAAAACTATATATGAATGAACCATCGATTATTTTAAAGGATATCAATAGGTTTATTGATATTAATGATCCATATGTGTTGGAAAGACTTTTTGCAAGTGCATATGGTGCAATTCTAAGAACAAATGAAATACCACAATTAGAGAAAATAATAGATGTTATTTATTCTAAAATATTTGATCAAGATGAAGTGTATCCGAATGTACTAATTAGAGATTATGCTCGAGGTATTATTTTATATGCTGGAAGTAAAGGGATTATTGAACTTGAAGAATATAAAAAGATTAATCCTCCATATTCGAGTAACTGGTATGAAAAAACATATACATTAAAAGACGTAGATGAAAAGTTAAAAGAAATGCAACAAGTAACAGGAGAGCAATTTTGTGGATTCGATCGGATTATTAGATCTATGACAACTGAATATGGAAGAGGAACTGGAGCTTATGGAGATTTTGGAAGGTATGTTTTTGGGAGTGTATTATATGATTGGAGAAATCAATTTAATGACCAAGATTTAAGCAATATTGCTACAATGAGGGTTATTGACTATGGTTATGATGAAAAAATACATGGTTATTATGATAGAAATTCTAGAGAATATAATAGACATGAAAATCTAGTAGAGCGTATTGGTAAAAAATATCAATGGATTGCATTGTATGAGTTATTAGCTAAAGTAACAGATAATTATCCTATATACAAAGAAGTAAAGTTATATACTCCTGAATATCAAAAATATAAGGATTTGCAAAATAAAAAAATATATTCATACATGGATAAAATATTGAAAACTCAAACAGGAGAAGATATAGAACTGGTATCAGAAGAAAATGAAGAGACTTTAAAAGAAGAAGATCATTTCCTCGGAATCAAGAAAGAATATTACAAGAAATACAATGGACCATGGAATCCATTCCTAAGAAACATTGATCCTAGTTTATTAAAGTACCCAACGATAGATAATAATAAGCAAAGTTTAATTAAATCATATTTGCCATATGAACCATATAAAATGTGGGCGCAAAATAAAGAAGAGTTTAATAAGCTTGATAAATTTATATTTATTGAGTATGAAGGTAATAAATATATATCTTTAGCCCAATTACTTGTCCAAAGTAGAGATAATGGTGAAAATTTTGTTGATAAGGATGAATTTTGCATAAAGGCAAAGGCAGTGTTTTTATCTAATTCAGATAAAGAAAAATATATTGCTGTGAAATCAGAAAAGAAAGGAAATTTAGGTGTTTCTTGGGCAAGTGCGTATAGTGTATTTGCATTTGAACATTATTGGCATCCATCGTTCTCTGATATGTTTTTTGAAAATGAATTTGAAGATATCGATTGTGAAGATGCAATATGGGAATATCTGTGGGAGACAAATATCAATCCTGCTTCTGGAGAAAGAACTTCATGTAGTTACCTTTTACCAAATGCTAATTTAGTTAAGTTTTTTATGTTATTTCAAATTTCTGAGGGAATCTGGAAAGATAGTGAGAATAATTTAGTTGCCTTTGATTCTCAGTATATGGGATATGAAAGTAATTTGTTATTTAGAGCTGACTATTTAGAAAAATATTTAAGAGAAAACGATCTAACAGTGGTATGGGATTTTTATATGGAGAAGATGTCTGAGCGCAGTAGAAAAGAAGAATGGTTCATATGTTGGACTGATAATGGTACTGATATGACACACATCATTATAGATCAATATAAAGAATTTGAAATGAAAGATAGATTTTGATTACTAGATAAAAACCTTTATATTGCAATTTCTATAGGGCAGTGCTCCTGACCATCACGCCAGAGCGCATCGCTGGCAGCGATGAGGTCAGGGGTTCGATCCCCCTTGGCTCCACCAAACATCATATGGACTCTTAGCTCAGTTGGTAGAGCAGTAGACTCTTAATCTATTTGTCCAGGGTTCGAGCCCCTGAGAGTCCATCTTAAAGAAACGGCAGAAATGCCGTTTCTTTGCTGTTTGGGGAAGAGTGACTTTTTATTTGGTTTTGATCGTGGTATAGTTTGGGTAGATAAAAGCGGCTTCGGAAGTTTAGTCAGGAAATAGACCGCATTCCTTTGCGAGAGGGCGGTCTATTTCTTTTTGAGGTAGTTGAGCAATGCAATAATGAACATGCCGAACATGAACATCAGTGACAATTGCTGACTCCAATTACAGACAATCCATATCTAAAGAAACAGCAAGATGCTGTTTCTTTTTTTGTTTCCATTTATTAATTATCATTAAATCCATTAAACTCCTGAAGCATTTCGATAAAGGTTTCAAGCTGTTGATTATCCCATTGGGCTATGCGCTCATAAAATATGAACTCCTTATCCTGTAACGCGTCAAAGGTTTTTTGTCGTCCAAGATCAGTGAGAGTAAGAAGTATAGCTCGACGATCGTTAGGGGAGTCTTCCCTTTTGATATAACCCAAATTCTCGAGTTGCTTGATGAGACGGCTGACTGAACTACGATCCATAGCCGTAGATT
Source organism: Paenibacillus sp. FSL R7-0163 (assembly GCF_037969975.1). Lineage (NCBI taxonomy): Bacteria > Bacillati > Bacillota > Bacilli > Caryophanales > Paenibacillaceae > Paenibacillus > Paenibacillus sp. FSL R7-0163. The sequence goes on along the minus strand of NZ_CP150224.1, from coordinate 3,948,070 downwards.
CTGCCAATACAGAGGCACTTGTTGGACCATAGGAGTACAGCCAACGGACTATATGGAAAGCAGCAGGTTGTACAGATGAATCGAAAGCGGCAGCAGTTCTGACATTTAGGGCATGCGAAGCGCTAATAAGGGCACTAATTTGTCCACCTAGCTTCAGTTCTAATTGCCCTCTCAACGTGTCTTTACGCTCGGCATTCATTGTTTTAACCACCTAACCTAGTATTTTTCAAAAGTCTTTATACATCTATAAAGTTGACATATATCAACCATCGTCATATAGTTGATATATATCAATTATATGATTTGGACAATACGCTGTCAAAATGAAATTGCCCCTGATGAATTCCTTATATAAAGGAGAATGTAGATGATGACAAAGCCGATTATTGTAATTACTGGAGCTACAAGCGGTTTGGGACAACTCGTTGCACTTGAAATGGCAAAGCAGGGTGCCCATCTTGTTCTGACTGCAAGGAGTAATACGCGTTCAGAAGCAACTGGAAAAATGATAAAGGAGAGCGTACCAGCAGCCGAAATTAGTTTTTTTTACGGAGATCTATCCTCAATGAAGGATGTCACTAGGTTAGGACAAGAAATATCTAATGTTTTTCCGAAGATAGATGTGTTAATAAATAATGCAGGGCTTCATGGGTTTGAACAGCGGATAACTGCAGATGGATTCTCAGAAATGATGGCTGTGAACTATTTTGCACCTTGGTTATTGACGCATACTTTAGAACGTTCTTTGAGAGCAGCAGGAAATGCAAAAATTATAAATGTTGCTTCGGAAGCTTCACGCCGGCATGGAGTGCTAAAGTTGCCAGAAGATTTGCTCAATACAGCTTCTTTTACTTCCAGAGGATCATCTGAGATTTATGGGAAAACCAAACTGTTAAATATTATGTTTACCAGTGAGCTTGCACGTCGCTGGGCGGGAACGGAAATCAGCGTTCATGCATTGAATCCAGGTTTTAATGTTACAGGTCTCGGGCGTGAACTTTGGTTTTCTTCGATGCTTAAGCACTTATTGAATTTCTTTCGTATTGGCGATCCTCGTAAAGGAGCTGAGATCATTATTCGTTTAATGACCGATCCTAAGTATCAAGAGAGTACCGGGGGATATTTTAACGTTGGGACAGGCAATCCCATTGTACCCGTACAACCGGGAGGAGATAAGGTAATGGAAAATAAATTATGGAACGATACGAGAGACATTGTGCAGCAGAAAGGTTTCGTTGGAAACTGATGTGATTAGTGAAACTGACCTCATTTCCGTTCGAATCACCTACTTTTGATCCTGCGGACTGTATGGCTCTTATTTTCTTTATTCGGTGCAATTAGTCGAGTGATCGGACCGTAGCGCACTTATTTCCTCTCCAGTAGCAGTATTTTGTTTTGAAAAGACTAAATAAGTGCGTAGGAGTCCGATAGCTTGGGAAAACGCCCCATAATCAGAAAATAAGAGCACCTCGGTCCGTTGTATCTCAACCTTCCGCCAGGCCGACCTTTTATAGTACTACGAGCAGAAATAGACCGCATCTCTGGTGAGAGAGGGCGGTCTATTTTACCGTTCCCGTTAGTTACGTATTCCTTGAAAAGCGTACCTCACCAACTGCTGCACATAAGCATCGTCTATGGGTTGGCCGGTCACCAGCAAGCGGTAGAATATCGGCCCGTAAATAAGATCGGTAACTACTTCAATATCGAGATTATCCTTCAATTCCCCGCGCTGAACACCCCGTTCCATAAGCAGCCGTGCCTCAAGCCGACGAGGCTGGAAATATCGGGTCCGATAAGCTTCCGCCAAGCCTGAATCCATCTGTCCTTCGCCAATGATCTCCGTAATGATTTTACCCTCTCGACTAATCAGGAACCGGGATAAGTTCGTTGCATGCATGAGAATATCATCAAATACTGAACCTGTGTCAGGTACGGGCAGTCTGTCCGCAGCGGAGGATAGGAATCCATCCATCACCACGGCAGCCTTGTTAGGCCACCATTTATATATCGTAGCTTTGCTGACCTTGGCACGATCCGCTATTTTTTCCACCGTAACTGCTCCAAAACCATTTTCCAATAACAAATCATAGGATGCGGTAAGAATAGACTTCTCCGTCTCAACATTACGCGGACGCCCTCGTTTACTCTCCATCTGAAATCACCCTTTCATTAATCTGTTTCCAATCAAAATATAAACTATACGTTCAGTATACTAAAAAAACCTAAAAAAATAAATGACTATCACCTATTTACAAAACGATACGTTCAGTATATTATTTAAACATGAATTAGTGAACTGAACGTACAGTATTTAAATTATTAAGATAATCTGAGGAGGATTCACATGCAAAAAGAACAAGCGGTGAAAGAGAACCACATTTCAAGTTGGATGATGTTTATGTTAGCAGCCGCATGCGGGCTTATCGTAGCCAATCTTTATTATGCTCAAACCCTTGTTGGACCTATCAGTGTCTCGACAGGACTTTCTTCTACAGCCGCAGGCTTGATCGTCACTTTAACTCAAATCGGTTATGTTGTAGGTTTGTTATTTATCGTGCCGCTGAGTGACATTGTTGAGAATCGGCGCCTCACGATAATCACGTTAATGGTTGCAGTGGGTGCATTGCTGGTTGCAGCTTTCGCAGCTAATGCGCCTTTGTTCCTGACAGCATCTTTGTTTATAGGAACCGGTTCAGTGGTAGCCCAAATCCTGGTACCTTATGCCACCTATTTAGCGTCTGAAGAGCAGCGTGGGCGTGTGGTTGGTAATGTTATGAGTGGACTCTTACTAGGTATTATGTTTGCCCGGCCCGTGGCAAGCTTTATCACCAGCATCTGGGGATGGCAAGCCGTTTTTATTTTTTCAGCGGTCGTCATCACGTTGTTAGCCATTCTTCTGTCGCGATTTCTTCCTGAACGTAAACCTGCACCTTCGGTAAGCTATGGTAAATTAATTGTCTCTTTAGGCACCCTTTTAAAACAAACGCCTATATTGCGCCGACGTGCCTTATATCAAGCCTGTTTATTTGGAGCTTTTAGTCTCTTTTGGACGGTGGTTCCGTTGCGGTTGGCGGATGATTTTGGAATGTCGCAGCAAGGTATCGCATGGTTTGCTTTAGTAGGTGTTGGTGGGGCTGTAGCCGCACCGATTGCTGGAAGACTGGCAGATAAAGGTTGGAGCAAATGGTTAACCGGGCTGGCCATGATCATTGCCACCTTGTCTTTTTTACTAATTCATCTTTTCCATAGCCACTCAACTTTTGCTCTCATTCTGCTCTTTATTTCCGCGATTACATTGGATATGGCCGTATCCGGAAATCTTGTACTCGGACAGCGTGTGATTTATTCATTGGGAAGTGAAGCGAGGGGACGTCTTAATGGGATCTTTATGGCGATTTTCTTTGTGGGTGGAGCCGTTGGATCATCTTTGGGTGGTTGGGCTTATGCCTATGGGGGATGGACCTTCGCCTCACTCATCGGAGTGATCCTGCCGCTATTGGCTTTGGTTTACTTTTTCACTGAAAAAAGATCAACTAAAGCTGTTGAATAAAGCCTTGCTTTAAGAGTGGGGGTTAGGTTTTACACGGCAGAATAGACCGCTACCTTTGGTTAGGGCGGTCTATTTCTTTTTGAGGTAATAACGCTTGATAAACGTTAGTTATGCTCCGCTAACTGCACCTCAAACCCGTCCGGGTCCAGGATATAAAAGAACCGCAGGTGGGGATTGGGGGCGATTGGTCCGCGCGCTACTGGGATACCTTGGCTTTTTAAACTCTCCATCGCTTCATCAAGTGAATCCACTTCGAAACCCACAGAAACGCCACATTCCGGCTTCAAAGCCGGGTCACTTCCCTGAATAAGCTCGATCTTGGGTTGCCCCTCCAGACCTAACATGACGATCTGTTTTCCACTGCTCTCAAATCTACGCTCAATGGGTAGCCCCAGTATCCGGTTATAAAAATGAAGGGAAGCCTCCAGATCGCGGACCCGAAGCGTAATCCAATTCATACTCAATTTCATGGTTTTATAGTCTCCTCTGATGAATATTCTATATCGTATATTATACGCTATCATCTTGCCCGGAAACAGGGAGAATGGGGAATCAAGAACGTTTAGTGAGGATAAAAGCCCGCAAAATCAGCTGTGCAACCAGTGGTTGACAGTATGTAAGGGTAGATAGGTAGTCAATTACAGAACGTTATAATATGATGAGCATGAGGTGATGGCGAATGGACTTTGCAAATAAATTGCAAAGCTATAGGAAACAGAGAGGAATGTCCCAGGAGAACTTGGCGGAGGTGATTGGTGTTTCGCGGCAAGCCGTGTCTAAGTGGGAATCAGGTCAATCCTATCCCGAAATGGATAAGATGATTAGTTTAAGTGAATTATTTCACGTAAGTTTGGATCATCTGGTGAAGGATGCTTCAAGCGATACCAAAGCAGAGCATGTCGCAAGCCCCGTATATGTAGATCTGAATTCCTTGTTTCATTATGAGTACAAAAGTAAGAGAACATGCTTTGGAATTCCTCTGGTTCATATCCATATCGGACGGGGGCTATACGTTGCCAAAGGGGTTATTGCCATAGGTAATGTTGCGATTGGTGCTGTATCCATTGGTATTGTTGCTTTGGGCGGATTATGTTTAGGTGCGCTTGCTTTAGGACTCATCAGCTTTGCAGGTCTGGCTCTAGGGCTTTTGTTAGCCGTTGGGGGCATTGCGGCGGGTACAATGGCCGTTGGTGGAATAGCATTGGGGATATTTGCTGTTGGAGGTTTAGCTGTAGGTATGTTCTCCTTGGGTGGTCTCTCTATCGCTTCCCATATTGCAATGGGTGGATATGCAAGCGGGCATATAGCTATAGGGGATACCGTAAAAGGTGCTTATACCTTTATTACTCAAGATAATAATTTCAACGACATCAAGGGGGAGGAGGTAAGAAAGTTAATTCAGCAAGAATATCCACATCTTTGGAAGCCCATTGTGCAGGGAATTATTTCAATCTTCAAATAGCTGATTAATTTGCGGAAATTTCTTAACGGTTGTTTCATATGGATATAATCTGGGTAATAAACGATTGGCGTTTGTCATATATGGATCCGGCAAAAATACTTGTTGCTCAGCAACAAGTATTTTGATTTTGTGTTGGATATTTGTGAAAATATAAAACCTGATATTAGATTTTTTGCTGAAAACCGAAATTTTTACAGAGGAGTATTTATTTGAAAAGCATTCATAAGCGCTTATTATTCTTGCTGCTTGTGTTTATAATTCTACCGTATTTTTTATCCGTGTTGTTGATCTATCGGCAGACGAAAGAGAATGTGGAACGACATGAACTTGAGAACAGCCATGAGCAAATTCAGCAGGCGTCAGCCGATCTAGAGCATTATTTTGATGAAATCATTAATCTTCCATATATTTTATACCGAAATCCAGACTTATTCAGGGTGTTTGAAGAAGGGTTAGAAGAAGATTTTTATTTTAAGCAGCTTGAAATTAATAAGGGTATGACTAACTTCTATCTCATGAGGAGTGAAATTCGTCAGATCCGTTTATTCATAAACGAAGGGAAAAGCTCATTTACAGTTTATAATGCCATGTTAAGTTCCCGTAAAAGGAATCCGGATTTATTACAGCAAGCTTCTATTCAGAAGCTGATGAGCTCTAATAGCAATTATCTTATTGAAGCTCCGCATCTGATTGAGAACTATAACGATACCTCCATTATGCCTCCTTCGGATAAAACGATGGTCTTGACGGTTCATCACAAAATTGTGGATGTCCTAACGCAGGAATTTCTGGGCGTCATCACTATGGATATTGATTTGGACAAGATTGCTCATATCGCTAATCATTTTCTACAGAAAAATAAAGAGAGCGTGTGGCTTTCCGATGCGGAGGATCATGTCATTTACGCCAGTGATGAAACATGGATAGGCAAAACCGTTCCCGATGAACTGCAAAGGAAAATAAGTCCGGCACAGGCAGATACTAAATCTCCAGAAGGAGATATTGTGTTTACTAGAACATTGCAGGAACCGATAAAAGAGTGGCATTTTGCTAAGGTAACCCCGAGCTCTTTTTTATTTGAAGATGTAAGGAAAACCGCCTATACAAACATCATTGTAGGTGTGGTTGTAGGTGGACTGGGCTTGATAATGATAACAATCATTTCATATGGATTTACACGGCCGATAAAATTGCTTAGTCAAAAAGTCCAGCGTATCGAGGGGAGGAATATGAATGCCCCATTCGACGATATGCGGGAGGACGAAATCGGTATTCTAGAAAGACACATCAAGGAGATGATGAATCGGATCAACCGTCACATTGACCGGGAGTATAAGCTTGAGATAGAGAACAGGAAAAATCAGCATAGGGCGCTAAAGTCGCAGATCAATCCGCACTTTTTATTTAATTCTTTACAATCCATTGCAGCTGTTGCCCTACTCTCTGAATCTCCAAAAGTATATCAACTGATTACCTCTTTATCCAAAATGATGCGGTACTCGATTCGTGTGGATCAGAAGGCGACGGTTCAAAGCGAAGTGGATTATGTACAGGCTTATTTGAATCTTCAAGCGGAACGTTTTCAGACTGATTTTAGCTATTCCATTGATATACCTAAAGATATTTTTGATATTCCGGTTCCTAGTATGATCCTGCAGCCGCTCGTTGAGAACTTTTTTAAGCACTGTTATGACGAGGGCTATGAACAAGCTTACATCCATATTTATGGTGAAATACAAGGTGAATATTTGAATCTAGTCGTAGAAAATAACGGAAACAGCGTGACGGATGATGAACTTGAGGCATTAAAAAATAATCTCTACACACCGGTTAAAGAAGGCAATCCTTCTTTTGCACATATCGGGTTAAAAAACATTCATGATCGCTTGGTTCTTCATTTCGATCACACAGCGGGAATCAAACTAGATTCGATGCAGGGACAAGGGTTCACTGTACGGCTAGTAATTCCACTCTACCTAAAGGAGAAGTAACGTTTATGAAAGCTCTTATTGTAGATGATGAGTCTAATGTTAGAAAAATCATCCGTTTTTTGGGACGGTGGGAACAATACGGGATTACCGAAGTGCTGGAAGCCAGAAATGGGCTCGAGGCTAAGGCGTTGATTGAGCAGAAATCTCCAGAGATCATAATGACAGATGTCAAAATGCCCAAAAATAGCGGGATGGAGTTAATCGAGTGGTTGGCTGCTAAAGACTATCCGGGAAAAGTGATTATGATTTCAGGGTTTGACGATTATTGTTTCATGCGTAAAGCGTTTAAGCTGGGATGCTTTGATTATTTGATGAAGCCAATTGAAGAGAAAATGCTGAATGAAACTATAGAAGGGGCGTTGAGAGCCTGGGAACAAGAAGAGGGAGACCGTCGCAATATGGAGTCCGGATTTTATGAAGAGGTAAAAATGTTTCGCTTAAACAGGGAGATTACTGCTGCTTGTAACGGTGAAGCTTTTGATGCAGGCGAAATTGCCTCGGCTCTCCCACAGGCAGACATATACGACTTTACTATGATGTATTTTTACCAATCTCACTATTCGGAGCCATACATTCAGCTTTTGACCGAAGAACTGGCTACACGGGAGTGGGGAAATGCATTTACGCTTCAAAATGATCCTAATGTCTGTGTGATTCTGTCCCTTCATGGACAGTTTTTCCCGATAGAGGAATGGATTACCCAGCATTTTGATATACCTGTTCGTTTGGTTAGCGGCCCTTCCATCCAATCGCTTGCAGAGATATCGTTATCTTTTCAATCTGCACAAAGGTCTATGGCTGAACAAAATTTTAGAGCAATCCATCGTTTGGCGGATTTAGATGATGTTAGGCGTATGAATGATATTGTCGCATTTGTTGATGAGCATTATATGGAAGAGTTAAGTTTGGACAAATTATCCACCCGTTTTTTTCTGAGCCGAGAACATATCTCGCGGAGATTTAAGCAAGAAGTAGGGATGACTCTTACTAACTACGTCATTCATTTACGAATAAATCAAGCGAAACAGTGGTTACTAGAATCGGATGAAAAGATGTACTCGATTGCCTTAAAGCTAGGGTATCAAGATGAGATTTATTTCTCTAAGCTGTTCAAAAAAAATGTCGGTATGACGCCTGCTGAATATCGTAATTCACAGGGAGCAAGAGAAATAGACGCGGAAGTCAGGATAGCCAATACATAAGTTCATTGTTGAATGCATCTGGGGGAATTATGAAAATAAAAAGGGTTCAAATGATTATCGTGGGGTTGATTACGCTAACGCTTTCTTCATGTGGTGCGCATACACGTCCACTGAAGGAAGCGGATTTGAAGGTAGCGGATAAGACAGTCACTTTGGAGGTACTGAATCCTAAAGTGGAAATTTCTATAGAATTCGAGCAGATGGTTAAGGAATATGAAAAGGAAAACCCGAATATTAACGTGGAAATTCTAACCTTTGGCGGAGGAGCTAACTACCTTGATGAGCTAAAGGCGAGGTTTGCGGCCAATGTTGGTCCGGATATTTTTCCAAATGGCGGTTATGAAGAAGCGAGGGCATGGAGTAGATATCTTGAAGATTTATCGGATCAACCCTGGGTGGAACAGGCTTATGACGAGGCGCTAGAACCGATGAAGATGGACGGGAAAATATACGGGATGCCGATCAATTTTGAAGGCTACGGTTTTATTTATAATAAGGATTTATTCGCAAAGGCTGGGGTTACTCCTCTCCCGACAACGTTTACTGAATTAAAAGTGGCGGCGAAAAAGCTGAAGGCTATAGGTGTGACTCCTTTTTCTGTTGGGTATTCCGATCATTGGTTTTTTGTACTTCTGTTGAATATTGCTATTGCACAACAGGAGGAGCCGGATGCTTTTATTCAAGGGTTAAACAACGGAACACAATCTTTTCGAGAGAATAAGGAAGTTAAAGATGTCATTCGGATGCTGGATTTGACCGTACAATATGGTAACGAAAATTTTTTGACAACAGATTATAATTCGGAAGTTGAGTTATTTGCAACAGGGAGAACGGCGATTCTTAAACAAGGGAATTGGGTTCAGTCTAAAATTGATCAAATATCGCCGAATATGAATATCGGTTTTTTACCCATGCCTATTAATGATGGTGCCGAAAACAATGCGTTGCCAGTAGGGATATCTAATAATTGGGCTGTTAATAAAGAATCTTCGCCAGAAAAGAAGAAGGAAGCCAAAAAGTTTTTGAACTGGATGGTTTCCTCAGAAACAGGGAAAAAGTTCATGAAGGATCGCTTTCATTTTATTTCAGCTTTTAAAAATATAGAGACGGACCGTTCGGGAGCGCTTGTAAAAGATCTTATGCGATACGTCGATGAGCAGAAAACATTATCTTGGAATTGGTTCAAATTCCCTCCCAGAGCAAGAGAGGAGTTTGGCTATCTTATGCAAGCTTATGTAGGAGAGCAAATCAATCGGGATCAATTGCTTCAAGAGCTTCAAAAATCGTGGGATAGCCATGTGAAGTAATAAAACCAAATCAATATAACCCTGTAAATGCATCAATTCACGACATACTCATAACGTCTACTCTTCATTAGAATTTAAAAGGGGAACAGCACAAAGGAAGATCGAAACCCAAATTTAAAGTATAAGAGGAGTTAGATGATGAATTTCAAGAAAATGATTAAACAAACAACAATCCTAACCTTTACAGCTGCTTTAATGTTAGGTGGAGCTACTCAAACCTTTGCGAAAGGAAATAACAAGCCGAACAAGCCGGAGTACAATGACTACGGTTTCTCTCATATCACTCGCGCTGACATGTTGAAATTACCCAAACAACAAAATAGTAATCAATTCCAAGTCCCAAAATTTGATGCTTCAACGATTAAGAACATTCCTGCAGCCGTTAAGTTCGATGAGAATGGAAACAAAATTGAAATGGATGTTTGGGATACTTGGCCGCTGCAAAATGCAGATGGAACTGTAGCAAGTTATAAGGGGTATCAAATTGTTTTTGGTCTGGCGGGCGACCCTAATAATGGATCAGACACATTTATTTATTTGTTCTATAAGAAAGAAGGAGACAACTCTATCAGCAGCTGGAAGAATGCCGGCCGGGTGTTTAAGGATAGTGACAAACTTGTACCTGATGATTATGTTTTAAACAATCAAGCCGAAGAATGGTCCGGTTCAGCAACCATGACATCTGATGGCAAAGTTCGCTTGTTCTACACCAATCGTCATCCTTGGGATCCAGATCGCGGATTTTACGGGAAACAAACTTTAACTACAGCTCAAATTAATGTCTCTGCCCCGGATGGGGATACCCTTAAGATTGATGGCGTAGAAGATATGAAATCCATCTATGACGGTAATCAAGGTGAAATTTATCAAAGTCTTGATATCACCGGTTTCAGCAAAGGCGATTACGACGATAATCATACCTTAAGAGATCCTCACTATGTGGAGGATAAAGGCCACAAGTATCTTGTGTTTGAAGCAAATACAGGGACAACTACGGGTTACCAGGGTGAAGAATCTCTCTTTAACAAAGCTTATTATGGTAATAGCAATGCCTTCTTCCAAGCGGAGAAAAAGAAATTACTAAGCAGTGCTGACAAAACATCTGCGGAAACCGCGAATGGTGCGCTCGGTATCATTGAATTAAATAATGATTATACATTCAAAAAAGAAATGAAGCCGCTACTTGCCTCCAATACCGTGACAGATGAAATTGAACGTGCGAACATATTTAAATTGAATGGCAAGTGGTATCTGTTCACAAGCTCAAGAGGTTCTAAAATGTTCATTGATGGCATTGATGATGAAGACATCTACATGCTCGGGTACGTATCTAATTCTTTAAACGGACCGTATAAACCATTAAATGCTACAGGACTTGTCCTTCATCAAGATCTTAATCCTTATGATATTACCTGGACTTATGCTCACTTTGCGATTCCGCAAGTGAAAGGGAATAATGTAGTCATCACAAGTTACATGACGAATAGAGGTTACTTTGGGGATCATCATTCCACTTTTGCTCCAAGCTTTGTGCTGAATATTAAAGGCTCCAAGACTTCAGTTGTACCGAACAGCATTTTGGAACAAGGGCAATTGACACTTAAAGGTAACAAACCGTATTAATTATTTACAAAGTAAATGCCAATGTAGTTGGCGTTTACTTTTCTTTTTATAAGCTAAGATTAGCAATGTTAAAAAAGCGAGGTATATTTTGAATAAGAAAAAAATGATAGGAATCACTATATTAATCCTTTGTTTAATTTGTATTGTGACAATAGTATTAGTAACTTATGGCGCTGGAGAGAAGAATAAGCCGGGGACCGACGTTCCTGATCATAAACCTACCACTCGGGCTAGCTATCATTTCACTGTACCTGAGCATTGGAAAAACGATCCGCAGAAGCCCATTTATTTTGATGGTAAATATCATTACTATTATCTCTATAATGCTGATTACCCGGATGGAAATGGTACAGAATGGAGACATGCCACATCAACGGATTTGGTGAGCTGGACAGATGAAGGCGTTGCGATTCCAAAATATACAACACCCAATGGTGATCCCTGGTCAGGATCTGTTGTTGTTGACGATAGCAATACAGCAGGTTTTGGCGAAGGGGCAATTGTGGCGATTTTAACACAGCCCTCTGCAGAGGCGGGGAAGCAAGAACAATATTTATGGTTCAGTACGGATCGTGGGCTGACGTTTAAATCTTATAGTGATGATCCTATTTTGCCAAATCCGGGCACAGAAGATTTCAGAGACCCGAAGGTAATATGGGATCAACATTCTCATAAATGGGTGATGACACTAGCCGAAGGTACGAAAGTGGGCTTTTACGAGTCTGACAATTTAAAGGATTGGCACTACACAAGCGGCTTCGAAACAGAAAATATCGGAATTGTGGAGTGTCCTGACTTCTATATGATGCGGGCGAATGATGGCACTTATAGATGGGTTCTTGGGGTCAGTGCAAATGGTAAGTCGATAGGTAAACCCAACACGTATGCCTACTGGACTGGAGATTTTAATGGGAATGAATTTATCACGGATTATCATGAACCACAGTGGCTAGATTATGGATTTGATTGGTATGGTGCTGTGACTTTTGAAGAGGGAAAGGACAAGGATCAATACAATCATCGATATGCTTTGGCCTGGATGAATAATTGGGATTACCCTCATGTTACCCCCAATCTTAACGAAGGTTTTAACGGAATGGATTCAATCGTACGTCAAATAAAATTAAAACGAGATGAAGAGCAGTCGTATCAGTTAGTATCACAGCCCATCGAAGCATTAGATCAAATGGTAACTTCAACGGATTCCTTGCAACAAATAAAAGTGAACGGCTCGTCAACACTTGATATCACAGGCGAAAATTACCAGCTCGATGCAGATCTATCTTGGTCAGAGAGTACCAATGTAGGCTTAAGACTTCGTGAATCCGCAGATAAGACGCGCCACGTGGACGTAGGAGTGTTTGTTGAAGGACAATATTCTTATGTTAATAGAGCCTTCACTGGACAACCTGATGAGAGTGACAGATATCTTGAAAGCAAGGCCCCCTTTGATGTGAACAAGAAAAAAGTGCATCTGAAGATCCTTGTGGATAGAACAAGTATTGAAGTTTTTATAGATGATGGTGAAATTGTATTTTCTAATGAAATCTTCCCGGAAATAAATGATCAAGGCATTACCTTGTTTTCTGAAGGTGGCACCGCGATTTTTAATAATGTTGTAATTAAGCATTTTGGCAAAGATTAGAATGATTAGTCAGAATTTTTCTAATTCTTGCGCAATAAGAGGGCACTCCAACCTAATTTGGGTGATGCTATAGATGTTAATGCTTTTGGTGATCTATTTTTGCATTGACATACCAAGCTGTTAACACTATGATATGAATGAAAAAATAATTATTCATTCACGGAGAGACGAAAAGTGGAAGACAAAAAAACAAAGATATACGAATGCGCGAAAGAGCTATTTAGCAATAAAGGCTTTAAAGATACTAATGTTTCTGGCATTACCAAAATGGCTGGAATAGCTGTAGGAAGTTTTTACAACTATTATCCCTCTAAGGAAAAGCTTTTTATGGATATTTTTTTAGAGGAAAACGAAAAGCTCAAAAAAAGCTGTATGCAATCGCTCGATATGAGCCAAAGCCCACTGGCAGTAATACGGCAGATGATGGCGCTTAATTTGGAAGGTATGATAGCCAACCCCATTCTTAAGGAATGGTATAACAAAAGTGTTTTCGCAAAAATCGAACAGTTGTACCGGGAAGAAACCAACATTCAGGTAAACGACTTCTTGTATGATAGCTTCCATGAAATCATTAAGCAGTGGCAAGCCGATGGTAAAATGCGCAGCGATATGGATAGTAAAATGATTATGATGATTTTCGGCGCAATGATTAATGTGGAAACCCACAAGGAAGAAATCGGGCTGGAGTATTTTCCACAACTTTTGGACAATATGCTGGAACTAATTATGAAGGGTTTGACAGACTGCCCCTAATACACTTATGGTGCAGTTTTTTTTCTTGTAAAATGAATGAATAATTAAATATTCATTCGAAATTGAAATCCAAAGGAAGGAGGCAAGCAGGTGAGTAAGAGAAGAGGAAAAAAGCGAAAATTCAATAAATGCATTATTATTCTCAGCATTCTATGCGTAATTACAGTCATAGGTTGGATAGGTGGTATTCTCTTGACTGCTCCGGGAAGGCATGAGGTTCAGCAGCTTACTATCAACGTCATAGATATACAGAATCTGCGGGAGGGTACCTATGTGGGGGAATACATTGGCATCAAAGATCATTCCAGAGATACCAAGGTGAGGGCAATAATATCTGCTGAACGGCTGACAGATATCAAAATACTCAAAGGTGCCTTGGACAAAACAGGGAACCCTGCTGAACTGAAGGATGGTCTAGGCATTGGTGATTTGTTTAGTAATGTGATTGAATCGCAGTCTCTTCAGGTGGACGTTATCAGCGGGGCAACGCTTACCTCTAAAACACATCTTAAGGCACTCGAAAATGCCCTACAGCAGGCGGAGACGAAATAATTCATTTTAAGGAGAATTTATATGAACATTGCAGTCATTTCGTATTCATTCACAGGTAATAATGAAGCATTAGCAAGGAGTGTGGCGAATGCGTTGTCGGCTGAACATATCCGAATCTCGGAAGCCAAACCCCGAACACTCGGTAGGATTACCTTCGATATGATTTTTGACAGGATACCGTTGGTTCAACCGAAGCCTGAGCAAATAGGAAAATATGATATTATCCTATTTTTTGGACCGGTTTGGATGGGGAAAGTGGCCACACCGCTCCGTGCCTATTTAAAGGATTTGAAGAAAAATCCGCAAAAGTATGGTTACCTTTCAATCAGTGGCGGAGCTGACGGTCCAAATCCGAAGGTGCCAGGGGAGCTCAGAAAAAGAACTGGAGCAGATCCTGTTGTATTCATCGAGCAGCATATCGCAGATCTGATATCGGCAGATCACAAACCTGCACGTAAAGATACCTCAGCTTATAAGTTAAATGAGGGGGATATTAATCAATTAACTGGTAAAATAGTGAAGAAAGTAAGGGATATGATCTAGCTATTGAGCTCCAGCGAGACGAACAGAGAAACGGCAAAGCTGCCGTTTTTTTGTTTTCTCTGCAATCTGGTAGAAATTGTTCTATTATAAAGTGTTCGTTCAATTCGCTAGATGGTATGATAGGTATGGGAGGGAATTATAAAATGAACAATGAGACGACTAATGAAAATGAAATAACAAATGAGAATGAGGAAGTAAATGATAATACAGAAATGTCTGAAGAGGATATGGCACAGCTGCTAAAGGCTGTTCACCATAACGGCCTTGTAGCATTGAGAGTACACTTTAAAGATGTTGAAGGACAAGTATTGAACATGGAAGCCTACGGTCCTGTTTTTGTTTTTCACGTGAAAACTGAATTAGATCAGGTGTATTCCTGCGGATTTTTTCTGCGCGAGTTAATTGCAAGATTCCAGTCGGGTAAGGATCCGGCAGCATGGATGGCCTCATTCTTCGTTGAGCTGATGAAAATTGAGGGAGGCAAAACACTTCCAAAACCACCAGCAAGTGAAGAAGAAGCAAAAGGGATCATTGACAATGTGTTAGTTCCGCTTTGTATTGAGGAAATTACCCAAGAATTTGCTCCAGAAAAAGTGCATGTCGGGCTAGCTTGGAACGAGAAATTGGGACCAGTCTTCGAGGCTGGATTTCCAGCGATCACCGATGGGAATAACGTATGTGCATTCCCGCTTCATCTGTTGCTGACCCATTTGCAATTGAACCGGGATCCATCTGAGCTGCTTGTTCAGGGTATGTATAACATCCGCAGAGAACATGGATTGGAGTAAAACAGGCTCTGAGCCCTGACCATCCATAACCCAAAGAAACGGCAGAAATGCCGTTTCTTTTTCTTTTGACATTCAAAGAGTAGATCCTTGCTCAATGAATTCATTCATATCTACTATAGGCTGATAACCTGCTGCTTGAAGGTTTCGTTCACATCATCTTCGGATTGTATAGCGCTTATCTTTGCTTTTTAGCTCCATTTACCGAACTCAAGGACCGTATAGCCCTTATTGTCTGTTTATCGCCGATAAAAGTAGGAGAATTAGCCAAAGAGTTGCATCTCAGTCCGTTAACAGAAGAATTCTCTTGAAATTGAACCAATAACGTCTCCTCGGTCCGATAGGCCTTGGTGTTGCTGGATTATATAAAGAAACTGTAAATACTTTTCAGATATTTTAGGATAAAATTTCATTTACTGAATACGTTTGCGGACCAAGCTATATGTACAGCACCACTATACTTTTTCAGAAAAATAACAGAAGGTGTGGTAACAAGATGAAATATCTAGTTTCAATACTACTAATTGCTGCAGTGCTAGCATCTGGTTGTTCCAATTCCACTCCAATCCCTCATCCAACTTCTAATCAGGAAACTTCTCCTTCTCCTTCTCCTAATCCTAATCCAAATACAAATTTGAATTCTGATACTGATTCTTCAGATAACCGCAGAGAAGATACTGTGTTCCTCAACAAAAATATAGGTT
Source organism: Paenibacillus sp. FSL R7-0163 (assembly GCF_037969975.1). NCBI lineage: Bacteria > Bacillati > Bacillota > Bacilli > Caryophanales > Paenibacillaceae > Paenibacillus > Paenibacillus sp. FSL R7-0163. Next base: position 3,931,953 of record NZ_CP150224.1, on the reverse strand, counting down.
GGAAAGCGGTCTATCATTTTCAAGGAATGTCACGTGAAGATATGGAGCTTTATGCAACTAGTGATGGGGGAGAGACTTGGAAGGAGATGGGGGATAGCTTACAAGCACGAAGTACTCTTCCTAGCGGGGTGAAATCGGGACTTACTTTTGTTAATGAAAAAGAAGGCTGGATTACAACGAATGCTCCATGGGAGGGAAAGGTTGGTTTATATAAAACAATGGACGGTGGAGTTACCTGGAGTGAACAGACAGTCACAGTGCCGGATGAGTTAGTAAACTCGCAAATCTATGCTTATCCTCCCCTCTTTCTTACGAAGGATCAAGGAATCTTAATTACTCGGCCCGCTGAAAATGAACATACATTGTTATATATAACGATAGACGGGGGACAACATTGGAAATCATTCCTTGACGATCAAAAGGACCAGTATGTTGGTATCGCATGGACGCTCTCAGAGAGTATGGCGACGGTAAAATACGCAGAGAAAACCTGGACATTAAGCATGCAGAACTATGGAAAATGGTCCCTTTAATCGAAATGTTGGCATATTGCGTTTAGAAAAGACGTACACATCAAATGAAGCGAGGCGTTAACCTGACTCTGGCTGTTATAGCTGTTTATGGGATAACGTTTTGTTTTATCCATTATTCGAAACCGGTTTCAAATGTGCGAGCGCGCCGCGCAATGAAATCAGTAGGAGGAAAAGACGATGTTACGAAAAGGAAAAATGTTAAGTCTATTTCTGCTGTTCACCCTATTAATTGCTTGGGTACCTACAGGGAGTTCAAGCGCGGCATCAAGCTGGAATCTGGCATGGAGTGATGAATTTGATGGGAATTCTCTGAACACTAATAATTGGTCGGCGGAAATAGGTACGGGTAGCGGAGGTTGGGGAAACAATGAGCTTCAGTATTATACCAGTCGTCCGCAGAACCTGCAGGTAACGGGTGGGAATTTAGTGATTACTGCACAAAAGGAGTCGTATGGGGGGATGAATTATACCTCTGCACGGATCAAAACACAGGGACTCAAAAGCTTCACCTACGGAAAAATCGAAGCTAGAATCAAATTACCTTCAGGACAGGGACTCTGGCCAGCATTTTGGATGCTTGGGGCGAATATTGATTCAGTGGGTTGGCCGAAATCTGGGGAAACGGACATTATGGAGCGTGTGAACAATAATGCTTTTGTTAACGGGACGGTACATTGGGATGCCAATGGGCATGCCGAGTACGGTCAGGTATCTAGTAACCTCGATTTCTCACAGTACCATGTGTACAGCGTGGAATGGGATGCGAATTATATAAGATGGTTTGTAGACGGCAACCCGTTTAATGCTTTTTATATTGAGAACGGAACCGGAAATACGGAGGAGTTCCAGAAACCTTTCTTCATCCTGCTAAACCTTGCCGTGGGTGGAAATTGGCCGGGAAGTCCAAATGCTTCAACTGCTTTCCCAGCTCAAATGCTGGTTGATTACGTACGTGTGTATCAGGCTGCGCCTACCTCAAGCATTGTTAGTGGTGGAATTTACACTTTAGCTGACAAGGCTAGTGGTAAGGTTCTGGACGTAGTGGATGTATCCACAGCAAGCGGGGCGAAAATGCAGCAATGGACCAATTACACTGCCAATAATCAGAAATTTAAAGTGGAGAGTACAGGCGACGGTTATTACAAGCTTACGGCAGTGCATAGTGGAAAAGTGTTGGATGTGCCGAACTCATCGACCGCGAGCGGTGTACAGCTGCAGCAGTGGGATGACAATGGTACCAACGCTCAGCGATGGAGCATTATTGATGTTGGAGGGGGCTATTATAAGCTTATTTCAAAAGTGAGCGGATTAGCCATGGATGTATCCGGAGCATCAACAGCCGATGGCGCAGCTGTCCAGCAGTGGACGGATAACGGGAGTGATGCTCAGAAATGGTTTTTTACGAAAGTGAACTAAAGAAATGCCGCCCCATATCAAATGGGGCTTTTTCTAATCGGTCTAATTTGTTTTAAATCGGATAAAAGAATAGGGGTTAAGTTCAACTGAACAATTTTTATTTTCTGCTTGTTTCTTTTTCGGGTGAGGTGTGGTTTTAAAGGGCTGCTTTTCCGTTTTCTTCGTCTGATTTTGGCTCTGGTGATTCTCCAAGGGGTTAGCTTTAGGAATTGCTGATATAGGGATGAACCCGCGGAATCTTTATTCCAGCATTTATCATCTCCGGCAAAATGGATGATTTTGTTAGTGAAATCATGGTCCGGAATGTTTGTGTTGAACGAATTAAAACGGATATCTAGGGGGAGGTAATTCCCACCAAAAACCGCATTCAGAACATCCTGATCTGGCATGGTGACATCAGGAAAGGTACGTAGGAAGGTTAGCATTTCTTCGTACCAGTTGGTATTCTGGCGGATATTATGCAAAGAAAATAAAATCACTCCGGAATTAAAATAAAGCTCAGGATTTAATCCCTTAGCGCTCACAATATGAGCAACCTCTCTAATCCCCTGGTCCCAAATTGCGGCCAAATACTTGTCATTCAATTCAACCTGCCATAATTCAGTAATGTCCATATTCACTAATACATCGCAGTCCAGATAGATGATTTTGTCCACGGGTATTAGTGCAGGAAGAAGCAATCGATACATGCATGCCTGCGTCCATACATTAATGGAGTTAACATTGGCTAGCACCTGAGTTAGATCATCAGGCATAGTGATTGAATAAAAGCTAAGGGTATGATTATGTTTTGTAGTTAATGCGCTAAGCCTGCGCTTATTAGTTTCACTTAAAGAAACATCATGTAAAATATGAATATGAATTGGGGAACTCGTATGATGAAAAATTGACGCTAGAACGACTCCGGCATGTTCAGCATATTTCCCATCCTTATCTTGAAAAGCCAAGGCGATATCGATCATTTGATTTATCCTCTCTTCACGTTTGTGTACGAATGTACCACAGTATACGTTCGCCTTGATCAGAGGACAGAGACATTAAACCCAGAATATTCACCCAATTTGATGTGAGCACCAAAAAAACCAAGTGCTGAATCTCAGCAACTTGGTCGGCTAAGGACTTCAATCTTTATTTTCGCAGCTTAATTCGATCTACGTGATGATTGTTGTCCTTATGCATTATAAGATCCGCACGATTTCGGGTGGGCAGAATATTTTGCTGCAAATTAACGTAGTTTATTTCTTTCCAGATCCGCTTTGAGATTTCAATAGATTCCTCTAGAGACAGCTGTGCATATTTTTTGAAATAAGATTGTTCATCTTGGAAGGCAGTATCTCTGAGCTTAATAAACCGATCAATGTACCATGTCTCGATATCGTTTACATCAGCATCCACATAAATAGAAAAATCAAAAAAATCAGATACAAAATAGTTAGGCATATTATGATTATTTGTAATCGCAGTCTGAAGAACATTTAAGCCCTCAACAATTAGAATATCCGGATTCTCAATCGTAATATATTCATCTGGCACAATATCATAAGTTAAGTGAGAGTATACAGGGCTTTGGACCCGCGGCACCCCAGACTTCACATCCGTTAAAAAAGAAATTAAACTACGCGTGTCGTAGCTTTCAGGAAAGCCCTTTTTCGTCATTATACCGCGCTTTTCCAGCTCTGCGTTGGGATGTAGAAACCCATCAGTCGTAACTAAATCCACCTTTGGATGGGAAGGTAATTGTGAGAGAAGTTTTTGTAGGAGTCTGGCCGTAGTGCTTTTGCCAACAGCGACACTTCCCGCGATGCCTATGATAAATGGACCTTTTTTTACATCATTGTTCAGAAAGTGATTTATAGATTCATTAAATTTATGAGCAGATAGAAGTTGCAGATTTAGCAGATTGGACAGAGGAAGATAGACCTCGTTAACATCCTCGCTGGAGATTTTTTCATTAATACTTTGGACTTCCATAAGTTCTTCTTCTGATAATTGGATAGCGGTGAAATCGCTTAGTTTTTTCCAATCCTCACGTAAATAAAGTGTATATGCTGAATTATTCACCATTAAATTTTCCACATCCCTGAAGTTTTTAGAGATTTCTTATGCACTTAGGTATTATAACCGTTCATACAGCTTCATTCCATTCATTGTAATCGACATTATTATGGACATTAAGGAGATTGCATTTCAGTAAATGGGAAAATCAATTAAAATATAGAATATTAGGAAGAATGGGGTGGAGCAATGGGAGTTTTTCGAAAAGTTGAATTATTGAAGGATTACACACGCACGGAAACGTTCCAAGAAGAGTCAGAGGGAAGGAAAATAGTTATAAGTATTTATTATCCGGATACAGAGGGTGTATTAAATAAAAACGCATCTGCAATGAAGTATATGGAGCTTTTCGGGCCCTGTGAACAACAGGCGAGAGAGCTTCTACAAGATATTGGCATGAATATGGAAATCATAAATACATTATCAACCTCAATCAGCGATCGAACCTTTCAAAGCAAATCCAAACGCTCCTATCCAGTCATCATCTATTCACCTGCATTAGGTTTAGATAGAGATATGTATATTTATAATATAGAAGCGTTGGCCAAGCAAGGTTTCATAGTGGTAACGGTCAGTGCTGCGTACGAAGCTATGTTTACTGTTTGCCCTAGTGGAGAATTTATTAATCAATCCGAAGCCATGAGGCAAATAAAAGCTGCGGATTATACCGATTTACATTACTTAATCTCCATTCGAAAAAAAGATATTCAATACGTTCTGGATCACCTGTCCACGCTTAATTCTATGGATAAAGATGTGAAGGGCTTATTTGATATGAATAAGATTGGTATTATCGGCCATTCCATCGGTGGTGCTACTGCATTAGATTTAACTATGGAAGACGATAGAATTAAAGCTGCTATTTTATTAGATGCAAGCATGCACTTATATATTGAGAATGAAGAGAAGAACAATACTGTGCCGCTTCTTGTATTAAGGCAAAAGGCCTCGACCTTAGAATCCTTAAGTAATATATTACAGGAGAAACTGGCAAATGATTTCATCAAAGGACAAGAGGCGCTTTTTCAGAATTGGAACGGATATAAATCTTTTCTAAAAATACGAAATGCTACACATATGTCATTTAGCGATCTGCCTCTTTATGAGGAAGGAGAGACTTTAAAACAAAGAACCTGTGAAATTCATACTTGCTTAAATGAGCTTATAAGTAAGTTCCTTTTGGAACATCTTTTAGATCAGGGGCAAGGTTATTCGGCATTAATTAGTAGTGTTCATAAAGATTTTTGTGAGATCCATGGTAGTGGAGAAGAAATTCTGTAAATTAGCAATAAACTCTCCTTTGTTTATACCGATAAACATATATAAGGGAGGGAATTATGAATGCATTCTGCTCAGTCTAATGAGAAAATATGTAATCATATTGAAAAATACATAGGTGTTATTGATAATGTTTTTAAAGAAATTATTTCAGGTGTTCTGTCGATAGATATTCTAATTCTTGATCCGACGCCTGAGCGGAACTTCTATACTTTAATTACTTCTGGAATGAGCGAATTACCGATGACGGTGCCAGAAGGTGCAGAAGAATATCAATATGCTGAAATAATGATTTGTCTCCCTCCTACCTGGAAGCTGTCGGATGAGGCGTTTAAGGATGAACGGAATTATTGGCCGATTCGGGCCCTGAAAACAATGGCTAGGTTTCCGCATGAATATAATACATGGCTTTATATGGGGCATACGCTTGTGAACGGTAATCCCGCCCAGCCTTATAGTGAGGATACAGGATTTCAAGGGATGTTCGTTTGGGTTCCAGATGTAAAAGATAAAGCCGGTTTCTTTAATTTAGAAATGACCCGTGAGAAAGTGGTGCACTTTTATACGTTAATTCCGCTCTATGGGGAGGAGTTAGATTATAAAATCAAGCATAGCGAGGAAGAGTTACTACACAAGTTAAATAAGATTGGGGTTACGGATGTTTTGGATCCTTCCCGTAAAAATAGTTGTAAGAAGTTATGGGGACTCTTTTAAATACAAGAAAAAACGGCTGAGAGCCGTTTTTTTTATTTTTTGATTCCAAAAGCAATCCAGCGACCATCTACATCTTCGATCACAAATTCTTTGTTATTATAATCGGTGTTTGATAAAGAACGAACAATATGAACACCGGCGGCTTCGAACTCCTTCTCCAACTCTTCTTGCTGCTTCGTAATGAAATAGGCATCGTATCCATAACCGTACAACTCTCGATTGGGAATGACCTTTTGTCCATGGGATTGCGTAAGGATAATCTCTGTATCGTCGCGATACAAACAAAGATGTGGTTCTTGTGTATCTAAATAGGGCACAGCTTTAAAACCTAAGTACTGGCTATAGAAGGCAGCAGTTTGCTCAATATTCAAGGTAGGGAAAATACTATGCGATTGTAAGAGCTTTTTGTCCACGAGTGAGGTCATCCTTTCAAAGAAAAATAGATATCCATATATTACCTCAAGGTAGAAGTTTCAACAATACATGGAGTTTCCATTAAGCAGAAGATTATTCACGGTTGACACCATCGCTGTTATATAATAATATACATGCATGAGCATGCATTTATAAATATTATATATAAGATGAACTTAGAAACTCATGTTCACTGGAAGCATTGATCATACTATACTTAGTTTTTTATAAAGAGGAGAGATATCATGAAGGACTTGTTCACCCCGTATGAATTGAAGGATTTGAAACTGAAGAACCGCGTGGTTATGCCTCCAATGTGTCAGTATTCAGTGTCTAACAAAGACGGAATTGCTACGGATTGGCATTATAATCATTACGTAAGTCGCGCCGTTGGCGGAACCGGATTAATTATTATTGAAATGACGGACGTGGAGCCTGATGGACGGATTACTGATTTTGATCTTGGCATTTGGTCTGATGAGCAAATTCCTGCACTGGCCAGAATCGTTGAAGCTTGTCATTCTTATGGCGCTAAAGTAGGTATTCAAATTGCACACGCCGGACGTAAAGCAGAAGATGCAGCAGTTCCTGTATCCTCATCTAACGTTCCTTTTGACGCTGACTCCAAAACACCACGTGCATTAACAACTGAAGAAGTGAAAGCTATGGTTGAGAAATTCCGGTTGGGCGTGAAGCGGGCGATACAAGCGGGATTTGATGTTATCGAGCTTCATGGAGCGCATGGTTACCTTATTCATCAGTTCCATTCCCCTCTAACCAATCAAAGAACAGATGAATACGGCAAGGATTTAACACTATTTGGTACAGAAGTCATTCGCGCAGCAAAAAGTGAAATGCCGGAAGGAATGCCATTGATTATGCGTATCTCCGCCCAAGAATATGTTGAGGGCGGGTACGGTATCAAAGAAAGCTTGGAATTTAGTAAAGCTTACAAAGAAGCAGGCGCAGATATTTTCCATATCAGTGCAGGTGGTGAAGGTCCTATCGCAGCTGCCGGGAAACCAGGGACGCATGCAGCTTATCAGGTTCCTTTGGCCAGAGAAATCAAGTATGGCTTGAATGTTCCGGTTATTGCGGTTGGCAGATTGGATGAGCCTGTACTTGCTAATGCCGTGATTGGGAATGAGGAAGCTGATCTTGTTGCCGTGGGCCGGGGCATGCTGAGAAATCCATACTGGACGCTGGAAGCTGGGGTTGAACTTCAGAAAGATGCCGGCATTCCTAGACAGTATACTTTCGGGTTTCCAAGAATTAATGGGTAAAGACTAATATAAATGGTATGAAGTCTGAAGTCCAAACAAAATAATTGTAAAGTGTGGAGGGGCCGGCTTCTTGGAGAAACGGTCTCTCCTCTTTTTTAAAATAAAATAAAGTATAAGTATCGAACCTATACTTTATGTATGGTTGTGGATTGTAGTACTATTATATAGAAGGAAAAAATCATGAAAAGCCATACACCCGGGAGATGAATAATAAAATGGACGACATTCTTAACAATGACCTTATAACGAGTTGGTTGACGTTAACGCATATACAAATGAATGTGACGAATGAATTGGAAGCTAATCTACAAGCCAAACATGGCTTATCCTTAAAAGAATTTTATTTGCTGTTATTTTTATCGGAAGCGCCGGAGAAGAAACTGAAATTGCAGAAACTCGAAGCTATGGTGGGTTTAAGCCAGAGTGCAGTTTCCCGACTGGTTAGTCGGTTTGAGGCCAAAGGCTGTGGCGCTTTAGAAAGAAAAGCGTGTGATGCTGATCGCAGAAGTATCTATACTGCCTTGACTGCCATTGGCGAAGACAAGCTCCTTCGTGCACAAGATACCTTTCAAGAGACCCTGCTTGCAGCTTTTCCAGAAAAAGATGTGAAAGAGCTTTTGGATCAAATGCTTCGCATGAAGCAACAGTCATGAATTCACAATAAAACCTCTGTTTTGGTAAATGGACCGAATCTCCATTTCCCATACAGAGGTTTTTTAGTGTAAGGCGCTATTTACATCATACCTGTTCATCCCACTGTTGCTGGGAAAGCCGGTAATAATTATAGTCTTCATGTTCAATTGTAATCTCGTCAAGAAGCTCGAAACCACATTTTTGAATGACTCTATTAGACGGGATATTGTGTTTCAGAGCAATGGCGTTTAATACATCGGTAGAGCTATTATCAAACAAATACTTAATTAATCCCTTGGCAGCTTGAGTAGTGTAGCCTTTACCGCGATGATCCTTGGATATGGCATACATAATCTCTCTGTTAGGAACGGGCAATTCCTCCTTAATTCCTGTACAACACCAACCAATAAACTCACCGGACACTTTTAAAATAATGCCTAAACGAAGACGAAGCTCTCCGATATCTCCGCCCACTGAGATCACTTGAAGAAATTGCTGGTTCTCTTTTATTTCATAGTTTATTAACCAGTCCAACCGTTGTTCTTTAGGAACATTCCACTCTGGCAAGAATTCAATAATTTCAGGCTGTAGAGTAAGCGCATGAAACTCCTCTAAATCCTCCACACTATATTCCCGCAGAAAAATATCTTTACAATCAATCGTAAATAAATCACTAGAATTGGCCTTTTCATTCACAGCTTCGCTCAACTTTCACCACTCCTTTATTAACTAACAGATATTTTACCATGGAATAAATGATTGATTTGGTAATATTTGATTATAAAATTTGTTTTCTTTTATTTCACATAAATATTAATTGGTTAATATATTAATTGACTATAAAATATGTTATTATGTTTCGTATAAACGGCAATGAACTAGTATTGTTTGGTTTTTAAGATTTCTACTATAAAGATAACAGGTGATATTTTATGAAAAATGACAACGGTAACAAATTTATTAATGGTAGTCTAATTGCGCATTATAAGTTTGATAATCCAGAGGATGTAGGTCAAGATTTCTCGGGGAACGGCAATGATGGAACCGCTTCAGGTACTACGCTGCCGGCTATTAAATCCGTAGCAGGTAGACAAGCTGTTTCGCTTGCTGGGGGAGAACATGGCACATCCTATATTTCATTACCTAACGATCTGCTTAAAGAGGTCAGTGACCATACAGGAATTACAATTTCGACATGGATGTATGTAAGCAAAGCTTCAAGCTTATGGGAAAGAATCTTTGATTTTGGTAAAGGTGAAACAGGACCTTATATTTTCGTAACTCGCAATTTGCGGGGGACTTGTTTTGCAGGGGAAGACTTAATCGCAGATCCAGGGAAATCCTTTGCGACTGATGAATGGGTACATGTTTCCTTTGCAGTTACAGGTACAGAAGGTGGAACACTAAGCAGTGCAGGTCCTGTGATGTATGTAAATGGTGAAGTAGTTGCGGATGGAATGATCAGCCAAACCTCGAGTGGCACATATGCTAAGCTGCGTACATGGTTTGCTACTTTTGAAGATCAACAGAATTATAGCAATAATACAATCGGGAAATCCCAATACGCGGCAGATGTTGATTTTAGCGGCTATATTTCGGACTTCCGTGTATATAAAGCAGGTTTAACTCAAGATGAAGTGATTGAAATCATGTGCGAATCTTTGACGGATGAAGATATCGTAAAGCTTGCAAAAGATAAATACTTAACCTTCCCAAGCTCGATCATTACCAAAGATATTGAGTTGCCAGTTTCGCTGATGGGCGGAAAAGTTGACGTATCTTGGGTATCCAGCGATTCCAAAGTCATTTCTAATGAAGGTGTTGTGAATAAAGGAGTTCAATCTGCTCAAGGCGTAACGCTTACAGCACATTTGAAAAAGGGAGCTAGTACAGTAGAAAAGAGCTTCACGGTGTCTGTGCTTCCGGAAGATTTGCCACCATACACCTTAACTATTGATGGTAATCAGGAGATTTTGGATGTTAGCCAAATTCTATATGGTTTATTCTATGAGGACATTAACAACGCAGCAGACGGTGGGATCTATGCAGAGCTAGTGCAGAATCGCTCCTTCGAATCTTTTGCTTTTGACAGCTATTCGCATGTATGTGGTGTACATGGTGCTTCCACCGGAAGAAATTATACACCTCTTCACGCATGGTCTGGGGATACAGAGAAAATGACTGTCCATAATACAGGCGGATTAAACGATTTCTTCGGCATCGAAGATAAAGATATGAATGCTCATTATGTGACGGTAGCGGATGGCGCGACTATTAATAATAGAGGTTTTGCGGATTCCAATCAGCACTGCTCGATGTTTATTAAGGAAGATGCCAAGTACAACTTCACAATCTGGGCGAAGGCTGAAGCAGCAGGCACAATTACCTTGCAATTGCTCGACAAAGACGGTAAAGCCATCAGCGATACTGCAGTTGTTGAAGTAAACGGTGACGGCAACTGGAAGAAGTATGGTGTCGATTCTAAGCTTGTATTAACAGGGTCTGAAACTGTGCTTGGTCAGCTGGCGTTAACCTTTAACGGTGAGATCTCCATTGATATGGTATCCTTAATTCCTGATGACGTTTGGGGCGCTGGTGAAGAGGAACGTTCTGCTACAGCTCATGCTAACTATAAAGGAAATCCAAACTATAGATTAAGAAAAGACTTAGTGAATGCACTCGTTGATCTTCATCCTACATTCCTGCGTTTCCCTGGGGGTTGTATTTCTGAAGGTTCTCACATTTGGGAGAACGTGTACGATTGGAAAGAGTCCGTCAACGATATCGAATTGCGCAAAGAGAACTATAACGTATGGGGCTACATGATGACCATGGGTCTTGGATATATGGAGTATTTCCAATTAGCCGAGGATTTGAACGCAACACCACTTCCGGTTATGGCCTGCGGCGTACTCTGTCAAGCTCGTTCGGATTATGCGAATCCAGCTGGCGGTGCGTTAAGAGATTATTATGTGAAGAACTTTACGGATCTGATTGATTTTGCGATTAGCATGGATTTTGACAATAATGAGTGGGCTGCATTGCGTAAAAAGATGGGCCATGAAGCAGCGTTTGACCTGCGTTATTTGGGTGTGGGGAATGAAAACTGGGGTACAGAGTTTTTTGCCAACTTCGAATATTTTAAAACAGTGATTGATGAGTATATGGTGAAGAACTATCCTGATCATGAATTGACTATTCTCTCTACCGTGGGTGCACAGGCAGATGATGATGCTTACCAGCAAGGTTGGAAATTCCTAAGCGGAAATTTACAGGGCTCGGAAAAAATCAGCTTTACGGATGGTACATCGAGCATCGAAGAGACTGTTACCTGGTACGAAAAACAAAAGAACTACATGGATACCATTGCGGATGAGCATTACTACCGTTCCAATGAGTATTTGTTAGAGAATGCTGATCGTTACAACTACTATTACAGAGCCTATAAGGAAGACGGCAGCTTGGATGAGGCTGAAACTTCAAAGGTTTTTGTGGGTGAATATGCTTCCACAGATAAAAACACATTGGCAGGAGCTGTTGCTGAGGCAGCGATTATGTCCAGCTTCGAGAATAACTCTGATGTGATTAGATTGGCGGCAACGGCACCATTGTTCAACAAGGTTCTGACAGATGGCACCTATAGATGGACACCGGATTGCATCTGGTTCGATGATGAGACCGTATGGTACACACCGAACTATTATGTTCAGCAGCTGTATGCTAAATACCTGGGAACCAAAGTGGTTGGCACCTCATTTTCGACTTATCGCAACGGGGAGAAGGTAGACCTCATTCCTCATGGAGGAATTGAAGTGGCTGCCGGGAAATCAGCTGTGATCGTGAAACGGGTGAAAGTGACCTCGAATGTAGATGGCAGTGTTTGGTTGGATCAAGATTTCACGCAGCCGCTGAATGAAGCTTGGAAAGTGATTCCTGGCTCTGCCGGATATACGATTGATCCTTCCAAAGGTCTGGTATTGAAAGCGCAGAATGGCGGACTGAATGGATTGTATATCCTTAATGACGCGTGGACTAATTATAAAGTAGAGGTTGTAGCTGAAAAAGCTTCTGGCGAAGATGGCTTCTATGTAGGCGCAGGTCTGACAGAAATCTCACCGGAAAATAAAGATGTCATCGAATATGCGATTGGCTATAATGGTGATGCCACAGGAGTCAAGGTGTACAAGCAAGGGATTGAGGCTTATACTCTGGGCGATTATTCCTCTAGTACCGCTGCTGGTAACCTGAGAGCCAGTTGCTATGAAGAGCTTGCGGATCATACGGAATATACTATCACCGTTAATTATGGCGGAGCAGATGGCAAACATTTGATTTGCTCTTATACAGATGGCAAGGTAACAAGCAAAGTACTGGATTATAAGCTTGAGGCTTATAACAGAGAGGTATATAATTCCGTAACTAAAGATGATAAGCATCTTTATGTGAAGCTTGTAAATGCGGATGGTGTAGAAAAAGCAACGAAGCTTGATCTAAAAGGTTTAAAAGTAGCTGCTACTGGTAAACGGATTACCTTAACTGGAGACGCCTCACTGGTTCATACACCTAATGTGAACAGAAAAAATGATGAGAAGGTTACACCAGTCGAAACAGAAATCGTAATTGATAAAGACACGGCAGTTGTGAAGCTAGCTGCCAATTCCGTAAATGTGATTGTTCTGGATCTGATTTAATAGAAAATATGCTTTCCAACACGCGCCGATCTTTTTGTTCGGCGCGTGTTGTTGTTTAACAAGCCTCTAAATCGGTTGATGATTATATAGAGAGAACTGTCCACTTGCTTGATGAATCTCAAAATCTATCTTACACTGGTGAAAGTACAATCACCGACTGACCCTCCAGCCCGCGATCCTCCCAGATGTTTTATCCACAGCTGCCCTTCATTACTCCAGAATACAGTGCATACCCTAGCCCCTAAAAAGGAGAACGATAAAATGATGAAATCATTCAAAACGGACTGGAAAGCAAATCTGAAAAATCCTCAAACGATTATGGCCTTGTTTACTTATCGTTATGGAAATTGGGTGTATTATCGAGTGAAGAATGGCATCGTGCGAAAACCTTTGTGGCTTTTATATCGAATAATGGATGTGCTTTTTGTCCGTATTCTTGCAAATGGAGAGCTTCACGCTCAAGCTCAAATTGGTGATGCGCTTCATTTACCGCATGGTTTAAATGGGATTATCATTAGTCCTAAAGCGGTGCTTGGAAGCCATGCTACTATTTTTCATCAAGTGACGATTGGCGGGAGAAATAACTTAGGAGAGCCTGTGATTGGAGACAGAGCTTTTATTGGAGTAGGCTCCAAGATTCTTGGACCGGTTGTCATTGGTAACGATGTTAATATCGGGGCCATGTCTGTAGTGGTAAAGGATGTGCCGGATAATGCTTCGGCAGTAGGTATTCCTGCTAAAAATATATTGCGGAGTGAACCGAAACCAGAGAATACAAGATAAAGACGTTAGGTTCTAGTACATAGGGTACGCGTGCGCTTTATTTTAATATCTTACAGGGTATAATTAAAGCATCCAAGTAATCTTGTAATAACCTTCTAGAGATCGGAGTAATGAAATGAAATATAGCAATTTAGAAGAGTGTGTTAATGATTTAGAGAAACACGGACATTTAGTTCGGATTCGTGAAGAGGTGGACCCTTATCTAGAGATGGCGGCGATTCACCTAAAGGTTTATGAGGCTGGTGGACCCGCATTATTATTTGAGAATGTAAAAGGCTCGAAGTTTCGGGCCGTATCTAACCTTTTTGGAACGCTAGAGCGCAGTAAGTTTATCTTTCGGCGGACTTGGGACTCCACACATAACGTAATTGCCCTTCGCAACGATCCCGTAAAAGCACTCAAAAATCCATTTAAATATGTTGGAACCGGATTATCCGCGAGAAAAGCATTGCCTATTAAAAAGCCAGGAGGTCTGCCAAGCGGTTTCCAGGAAATTAGTATCTCTGATCTTCCGCTAATCACACATTGGCCGGGAGATGGTGGTGCTTTTGTAACCTTGCCGCAGGTGTATTCAGAAGATCCGGACAAGCCGGGCATTATGAATTCCAATCTGGGAATGTACCGTGTGCAGCTGACTGGAAATGAGTATGAATTAAATAAAGAAGTGGGCATTCATTATCAAATTCATCGCGGCATTGGCGTACATCAGGAAAAAGCGAACCGCCAAGGACAACCGCTTAAAGTGAGTTGTTTTATCGGTGGGCCACCCGCTCACTCCTTATCGGCGGTTATGCCTTTGCCTGAGGGAATGAGTGAGATGATCGTTGCAGGTTTATTATCAGGACGCCATTTCAGCTATAGCTATGTGGATGGTTACTGTATCAGCAATGATGCGGACTTTGTGATAACAGGTGAAATTCACCCTGGTGAGACGAAGCCGGAGGGGCCATTTGGCGACCATTTAGGCTATTATAGCTTGGTTCACCCTTTCCCAGTAATGAGAGTACATAAAGTGTACGCCAGAAAAAATGCAATCTTTCCATTTACGGTTGTCGGTCGGCCGCCACAGGAAGATACCGCGTTTGGTGAGTTAATTCACGAGCTGACAGGTGGGGCTATCCGCCAAGAAATTCCGGGCGTCAAAGAAGTTCATGCAGTCGATGCTGCGGGTGTTCATCCCCTGCTGTTCGCCATTGGCAGTGAACGTTATACGCCTTATCAGCAAGTAAAGCAGCCAGCGGAAATTCTGACCATTGCTAACCGGATTTTAGGTACGGGTCAGCTTAGTTTAGCTAAGTTTTTGTTTATTACTGCAGAAGAAAATCAGCCTATCAGTACACATAATATCGAGGATTTCTTGACGTATATCTTGGAGCGGATTAATCTTCGTAGAGATATTCATTTCTATACCAACACCACGATTGATACGCTTGATTATTCCGGCACAGGATTAAACAGCGGAAGTAAAGTGATCTTCGCAGCAGTAGGGGATAAGAAAAGAGAGCTATGTACAGAGGTACCGGGCATGCTTAAAGAATTACAGGGATTTGGACATGCACGAATGGTGATGCCTGGTCTTGTTGCCCTTCAAGGTGCTAAATTCACAAGCTACGCTGAAGCAGCATTGGAAATGAACAAGCTTAGTGAAGCTATTCAGGAGCAAGGGGCACTTCCTTCTTGTCCAATGATTATTTTGTGTGATGATAGCGAGTTTTTGAGTGAAAAGATCGACAATTTCCTATGGGCGACGTTTACCCGCAGTAATCCATCTCATGATATCTATGGAGTGAACAGTTCTACTGAGTATAAACATTGGTCCTGTGATAACGTGATTATTGATGCTCGGGTAAAACCCCATCAAGCCCCACCACTGATCCCAGACCCAACCGTTCAGAAGCATATCGAACGATTATTTGCGTCAGGTGGCAGTTTAAGCGGAGTTAAGATATAGAGAAACATTCATCAGCCTTCTTGGGAATCCAAGGAGGCCTATTTGCTGTTTGTGAAATGATTTTGCTCATATGAAATAAAAAAGGCATAGGGGTATTATGGGGTGTATGGTATATATTTACTATTAATATTGGGGAAGTGTTGTTCTGATGGAAATTATGGAAACCGAACGTTTATGGATTAGAAGGTTCTCAGCAGAGGATTGGAAAGACCTTCATGAATATTTGTCGCAAGAAAGTGTTGTGAAATATGAGCCCTATTCCTTGTTTAGTGCAGATGAATCTCGCACTGAGGCGCTCAGACGGTCATCGGACCGTGCTTTTTGGGCAGTCTGTCTTAAATCTACGACCAAAATGATCGGCAACTTATATTTTCAAGCGAGCGAACCAAAGGCTTTTGGCGTTTGGGAATTTGGATATGTTTTTAACCCTGATTTTCAGGGAAGCGGGTATGCTACAGAGGCTTGTAATCAATTGTTAAACTATGGCTTTGATAATCTGAAAATGAGACGTGTGATTGCGAACTGTGATCCCGAAAATACACGCTCATGGAAACTGCTTGAACGATTGAAGCTTCGTCGAGAAGGACATTTTTTGCAGACGGGTTATTTTAAATACGATAGTAATGGAGAGCCAATCTGGCATGATACTTATTCCTATGGATTGCTCAGAAGTGAATGGTTAAGGATGAAGGAATAGCAAAACTGTTGTCGTGATCTCAAAAGGCGGGTGTCCCCTCACTGATTCTTCTGTCCTAACTGCTTACCAAATCGTAGGTTTTTATAACTATAGGCGAAGAAATTGAACGGTTTAGTGTATGATAAAATCTGTTTTTTAAATGTTCAGAGTGACACTTAGGTGGTAGTATCGTGTTGGATATGAGTAAAACTGGAATCATCTACCATACAGCTGCCTGAGCAAAGAGGAGGGGATACGCGCACGAAGTGAACTTATATTTGAAGAACGAATGACAACGAAGCTTATTGTAAGCGTTTACTACAACAGGGCTAGATGCGTACTAAGTTCTTTCAATCATAAGAAAGCGGGTGAAGCACGGAAGATGAAGAGGAATAAACTTGGAAATAAAATATTTATGGTGTTATTGTCGTGGATCTTCATTTGTTCATCAATACTTCCATCTACAACATTTGGGGGGCAACAGGCCAGTGCAGCTTCAGGCCCAATAACCTTGCAATATGATTTTGGAACAGCAACAAGTCCTGTTATGAGTGGTTATACAGGCGTGCATGAATCTAAGTTATATACGAATGAGCTAGGGTATGGTTTAGATCAGGCGGTTGCTTCGAGGAATCGTTCGGGTGGAGACGGTATGACCAACGATTTTGTATTGGGACTGTCCTATTCTTTTTTGGTGGATCTTCCTAATGGGGATTACGATGTGACTGTATACTCAGGAGATTTACTAGCGGGTACAAGTACAACCAAAACTACGATTACTTTGGAAGGTAGCACGGCTGGGTCGATAAGCAGCAAGCAAGCTGTAAATCAAGCTACCTATCGGACGACTGTTCAAGATGGTCAACTAACTGTCGGCATTACGGGTACAGGGGTTGGCGGATATTTAAATGGACTAATTATTCAGCAGATTGTACCAGGTCCATTGAAAGCCCCTGAGGGATTAGTGGTTCATAATATCACCCCCACTGAGGTATCTCTGGGGTGGGGCAGCGTGACAGAAGCAGTCTATTACAATATTTATCGAACGGTTCTTCCTAGTGGAACCCTTCAAGCCATAGGTCAAGTTGCTGCTAACAGCTTCGTGGATTCAGATGTAGATGAAGGCAGTGGTTACATTTACAATGTGTCAGCTGTAAATGGAAAGGGTGAGGAGTCTGTTTTGAGCGCATCTGTGACAGTAGACAAAATTCCGGGGGTAGAGGTTCCCGCAGCACCAACCGGTCTTTCAATTGTCAGTGTAGGTGTAAGTTCTGTTCAACTGAGTTGGAACAGTGTGGCTGGAGCAAACCGCTATACGATCTTAAGGTCTGATGCAGCAGATGGAACATTCCATGAGATTGGTCAGTCAGAGAAGACGACATTTACGGATGCCTCAGCGGACACCTCAAAACGGCAATATTATGGGGTGAAGGCAGCCAATGGCCAAGGAGAATCAGAGCTATCTAACAAGGTGGAAAGTGCCGTGTATACGCCTCCTGGAACTTTGCCAGAAGGAGATGTTTATTCCTTTGATTTTGGCCCAGGTGCTGTGGCTGAAGGTTATCTTAAGGCAGATGCAGGGGTATCTTATTCCTCTGAGGTCAAATATGGATTTACAGATATATCGAAAGTAACTGGGGTAGACCGAGGAACCTCAGATCCTTTGCGTTCAGATTTTGTGGTCCCTAAGGATGCAACTTTTAATGTAGATTTACCGAATGGCGACTATACAGTTTCACTTATCGCTGGTGACAGCGCCGGAGATACAGAGATTGGCATCAAAGTAGAATCCATTCAAAAAGTTCAACAGACGAGCAAAACAGCAGGCCAGTATTTGGAAATGAGCTTTGACATCGCTTTGGTGGATGGACAAATGAACTTGGTGTTCTCTGGCACTAAGCCTAATATCAATGCACTGGTGATTACTAAGCAGCCAGACCGTCCTGCTAATGAATTGCCAACAGTTTATATTGCGGGTGATTCAACCGTGCAGACTTATGATCCTTATTGGATACCACAAGCAGGCTGGGGACAAATGATTCCTGATTTCTTTAGTGAGGAAGTAACGTTTAAGAATCACGCTATCGGAGGCCGCAGCTCTAAGTCATTTATGGTCGAGGGAAGGCTGGATGAAGTCCTGCGTAAGATCCAACCGGGCGACTATTTCCTTATCCAGTTTGGTCATAATGACGCAACGATTAGCGTTCCAGACCGATATGCTTCTCCAGCCGATTACAAAGTTTATTTAAAAACTTATGTCAATGGAGCTAGGCAAAGAGGAGCAACTCCGATTCTGGTGACTCCCATGGGCCGCAGAGATTATAATGCCGCGAGTGAAAAATTTAATGTGAGCTTTCCAGAATATGTGCAGGCTATGAAAGAAGTAGCAAGTGAGTTGGATGTTGACTTGGTCGATCTTAGCGCACTCAGTGTAGCTTATTACAATTCTATCGGTTTTGCAGCTACACGCTCTGTATTCCTTCACCTCGATGCAGGGATATATGGTGCTTTCCCAAATGGCTCGACAGACGATACTCACTTTCAAGAGTACGGAGCCATTCAAATGGCCCGTCTGCTGGCCAAAGGAATAGGGGAATTAAATATTCCACTCTCCAGCTTTGTGCAGGACATCAAACAGCCGGAAACGGTGCCAGCGAAGCCTGAAGGACTTGTAGCTGGGAGTATCAGTAATGCAGGTGCAGTACTGAAATGGAATACAGTAGAAGGTACAGATATCTATAAAATCTATCGTAAGCTAGCGGCAGAAGCCGAATCTGCTTATACATTAGCGGGAACTTCAACTGTCCCTTCATTGACATTAAGCGGGTTGGTTGAAGGTCAAAGCTACTCGGTAAGAGTGACTGCAGTGAATGGGCTAGGAGAGTCTGAGCCTTCAGATGAAGTGAAGCTGACTACGAAATCCGCTCAGTATCGTTATGATTTCGGACCTGTTGGTTCACCCGTTGCTGCGGGTTATACGGAAGTGAATGTGAATGTCCTATATACCCCAGAACGAGGATATGGTTTGACCTCGAGTGCAGGGATGATTGATCGGGATCGGGGAAATGCGACGGACGATCTGCGCAGAGATTTTGTGATTTATTTTGGAGGATCGTATGAATTCAAAGTTGATTTACCCAATGGTTATTATTCTGTTAAGACTTATACAGGAGATTGGATTGGATCTGCTAAGACGAATGTAGCCATTGAAGGCAAAGATTACGGAACAGTCTCCTCAGGTAAGGAAAATATTGCTGAGAAGCTGTATAACCAGATTGCTGTCAAAGACGGGCAGATGAATCTTGTCTTTAGTGGCACAACCGCTCATCTCAATGGGCTGGAGATCACACCGTTATTATTAGCCCCAACGAATCTGAAACTGGGTAGCCTGGATTTAAACAGTGAGCCTATTACAGCTAATCTTTCTTGGGACAGTATGGAGGGTGCGCTGAAATACCGTATATATCGTCAGGCTACGGTTGCGAATAGTGCAGAGCTGCTGGGCGAGACAATAGAGCCGTTCTACGCAGATACCACTGCGGATATTGGTATGGAATATATCTATACGGTAACTTCGGTCGACAGCACGGGACTGGAATCCGTAGGCTCTAATGCGCTAAAAGTGTCTATGATTGATCCCTCCGTAGCAAAAGCACCCGTACCTAGTGGTCTAGCTGTACAATCTACGAACAAAAATGATGTGACCTTTACTTGGAATGAGGTACCGGATGCACGGATGTTCAACATTTATCGTGCGAAATCCGCAGACGGTGAGTTCATCCTGATCGGCAAATCATTCGAAGCTTCGTACACAGACATGACCGTTCTGACTACCATTCCTTACTATTACAAAGTAGCCTCGGTAAATGCAGGCGGCATCTCTGATCTATCCGCTACGTTGGAAACCTCAGCGGTGACAACTTTATACCGGAAGATGGAGGCGCTGGACCGTGCGCCTGTAGCGGTTAAGACAGATGAAGGTGTGTATATCAGCTGGCGGATGTTAGGTCTGGATCCGGAAACGATAGGATTCAATCTGTATCGTGGCGATAAGAAACTAAATGATTCGTTGATTACTCAAAACACGAACTATCTCGATATTACAGGCAGGGAGGATGCCAAATATAGAATCACATCAGTAATCAATGGAGTCGAGAAATCTGCTTCGGAACCATTCAGCGTATGGCAGAAGCAATATCTATCGATCCCTTTGCAAAAGCCAGCAGATGATTACACCAAGGATGGTCAACCGTATACGTATAGTGCGGGAGATGCAAGTGTAGGTGATTTGGACGGTGATGGTGTATATGAAATCATCATGTTGTGGTCACCTTCGAACAGCAAGGATAACTCTCAAGCTGGGTATACTGGACTTGTCTATATGGACGCTTATAAATTAGATGGAACTCGCTTATGGCGGATTAATTTAGGGCCTAATATTCGTGCCGGTGCACACTATTCTCCATTCCTGGTATATGATCTGGATAGTGATGGACGTGCCGACATTATGATCAAGACGGCAGATGGCACAGTGGACGGTCAAGGAAAAGTCATTGGCAATGCCAGTGCAGACTATCGTAACAGTTCGGGTTATGTGCTGCTGGGCAATGAATATTTAACGGTGTTCGAAGGGGCAACAGGCCGGGCCTTGGATACCGTGGATTATGATCCGCCACGTGGAGATGTTGGCGCTTGGGGGGATACCTATGGTAACCGTGTAGACCGCTTTTTGGCAGCTGTAGCTTATTTAGACGGCGAGCAGCCAAGCGTGATTTTTAGCCGCGGTTATTATACTAGAACTGTACTTGCAGCTTACAATTATCGCGAGGGCAAGCTCGAGAAAGTATGGCGTTTCGATTCTAATGATGAAGGATATGGAGACTTCGTAGGTCAAGGAAACCACAATCTTTCTGTAGGAGATGTGGACGGCGACGGTAAGGACGAAATAACCTTCGGTGCGATGGCAATCGACGATGATGGGTTGCCGCTGTATAATACAAAGCTTGGCCATGGTGATGCAATTCATTTCGGGGACCTTGATCCTACCAGACCCGGGCTGGAAGTCTTTGATGTTCATGAGCATACCGATTCGAAGTATGGGATTGAAATGCGTGATGCAGCTACAGGAGATATATTATGGGGTGTGTTCACGGGGATTGATACTGGACGGGGGATGTCAGCGGATATTGATCCGCGATATGCTGGCGAAGAGGTATGGGCTGCAACGATCACCAATGAGGAGCATATACCTGTTACGGGCCTATACAGTGCGCAAGGTGAACTAATTACTAAAAAACTGCCTTCCTCCACGAATTTTGGTATTTGGTGGGATGGTGATCTTTTACGTGAATTACTGGATGCTAATCGAGTGGATAAGTGGGACTATAGCAATCAGACAACGGTTAACTTATTGACGGCTGTAGGTGCTTCTTCAAATAATGGCACCAAGGCGAATCCAAGCTTGCAGGCAGATCTGTTCGGGGATTGGCGTGAAGAAGTGATCTGGCGGGCAACGGACAGTTCTGAACTACGGATCTACACAACAACGGATATGACAGACTATCGTATTCGCACATTGATGCATGATCCGATCTACCGCCTGGCAGTAGCTTGGCAAAATGTAGGCTATAATCAACCTCCGCACCCTGGATTCTTTCTTAGTGAAGGGATGGAACAACCAGCGGCTCCAAAAATTCAATATGTAGGCTCACCGGGAGAAACTGAAGATACTACACCACCTACGATTTCTGGCTTACCTTCTGCTCAAATGAGTGAAACGGATGTATTGAAGGTGCAGGTCGTAGCGGAAGATCCAGAGTCTGGTATTCGCAGTCTGGATATTACTTTTGATGGTAAACCTGTAGTTTATGGAGATGAGATTCCACTCACAGAACTTGCGGGAGCGCATACGTTCATCGCAACAGCCATTAATAACGCTGGACTCTCAACGACAGAACAAGTGATTGTGGTCGTAAGTGGACCTCAGAAGGCTACAGGTGTTCCGGGGCAATGGGTTCTATCCAATAATAATGGGCAGGATACAGGACTTTTGGACGGGGATTACCAAATCACAATGAATATGTGGTGGGGCAATAATGGTACGGTCTACAAGCTATATGAGAATGGTGCCTTAATCGACACGCAAACCTTACGTGATGATTCCCCAGCTGCACAGACTGCAGTGACTAATATTACCGGAAAAGAAAACGGAACCTACACCTATACGGCTGAGCTAACCAATTCTTTTGGCACAACGGTGTCTGCTGCTCATGTGGTTATCGTGAAGGATGCTGCACCAGCTAAGCCGGTGTTGTCCAATGACAACTGGGATGGCGATGGAGAGTATAAAGTGACTATGAATTTATGGTGGGGGATGAACGGCAAAGAGTATCGCTTGTATGAGAACGGAATACTGATCGATACTAAGACTTTAACAGCAGGCACCCCAAACGCACAAACGGCTTCTACTTCTATTACTAACCGTTCTCCAGGCGTCTATGAATACCGGGCTGAGCTGTTGAATGATCAAGGGGTAAATGAGAGTGTTATCATGAAAGTTACGGTAAAATAACTGAATATTTGTTAAAAAAACGCCTAAGTCGGTAATATCCGGCTAGGCGCTTTTTTTAGATTATCTAAGATTTAAAAGATTCTGCAAGACTAATTCTCCTATCTGCCTCATATGAATCTAAACAACGAATGATAGGGGGGATTGTAAATATGGATTTGACGCATATGATCTCAAAGCTTGTGGTAGTTATACATGTTATAGCATCCATAGTGGGAATTGGGCCAGCTTTTGTGCTGCCAATACTGACAAGCTCAGCCAAGACAGGCAGTCAGCTTCGTTTTGTATTTGGTCTTATGAAGAAAATAAACAGATTCCCTAAGACAGGTGGGGTCACCCTGATCGTTACAGGTATTTTGTTAATGATCATAGATAAAATGGGCTTGTCGGTGTTGTGGTTAAATCTGTCGTTATTATTTTTTATCGTGATCGAAGTGATTATTATTGGAATGGTTGAGCCCCGATTGAAAAAGCTAACCCAGCTCGTAATGACCAGCGAAGGGGAGGAAATCCCTGAGGGTTACACTACCGCTATGAACAAGATCGCTCCCCTAGAAGCGGCGGTTCATGTGCTTACTATCGTCATTATTATATTAATGGTAGTAAAGCCGGTATAAGATCATAACGTCTATTCTCAATGATCTCTTCATAATCGCGGATGAGTCCATCAAAAATATTCTCCCAAGAGCGGCCGAGTGCCAGCTGTCGACCTTCATGTCCCATAGCAGCTAGCTTTTGAGGGTGCTCTATACATGCACAAATCTCACGAATAAAAGCATCCGGGCAGCGGGACTCGACAATCATTCCTGTGCGGCCGGGTGTGACCAGATCCTTCACTCCACCTTCATTTACTGCGAGGACAGGCAGTCCTGAGGCCATAGCCTCAAGGACAACATTACCGAAGGTTTCCGTACTGGAAGGGAAGACGAACAGATCTGCTGAGGCATATAATTGGGCAAGCTCATCACCATGTTTATAGCCTGTAAACGTGACATTATGGGGCGCCTGTGCCCGCATTTCCGGCAGAAGGGGGCCGTCCCCTACGACCAGCCAATGAACCTGAGATTGCATAGATTCGGGTAATTGCTGCATGGCGAGAGCAAGGGTGTTTATATCTTTTTCAGGGGCGATCCTTCCCACATATAGAAGCAGTAACGGTGCGGTAATTCCGTAGCGCTCACGGACCACATGGCTGCGTTTTTTGGGGGTGTACTGCTGGCAGTCGATGCCTCTGGACCACAGCTTCAGGCGATGAAAGCCTTGAGCTTGGAGGGAATCGAGGGTTTCGTAGGATGGTGCAAAGGTGGCGTCGCAGGAGCGGTGGAACCACTTCATGTATTTCCAATAGAGCGGAGCGATTTTTTTCATCCGGTAATATTCAAGATAGCGGTCAAAATGGGTATGGTATGAGGCGACATGGGGCAAGTCATGTTTTCGCGCATAACGAAGGCCGCAGAGACCGATATTGAACGGAGTTGCCATATGAAGCAGATCGGGACGAAAAGCTTTCAGCTCTGATTGGATAGAGGACATATTGGGCAGTGCGAGTCTACATTCGGGGTATAAGAAAAAGGGGATGCTGGTAATGGGACGTATGGGATCGGCATAACTGTCTTCAGGAGCAGATTTCGGTGAGAAAAGCAGATGTTCAATACCACACCCTTTCAAATGAGTGGTTAATCGTTGAAGCGTACGTGAAACTCCGTTGGTTTGCGGAAGAAATGTGTCCGTGAATAAAGCAAGACGCATGGAACCCCTCCCAGATACTCTTGATGCCCTGATCATAACAGGCGATTATTTGATGGAGGTCAAACGGATGTTAAACAGAATATAAAAATCCACTGCACCAAGTAAGGTAAAGAGGTGTGCAGTGGATTTATTAGTTTTAATGGGATGAAGCCCTACAGGGATTCGTATAACTGTTGCAAAAAGGTAATGCTTTCTCCTAAATGTGACTCAGGAGTGCTTTCCAGGATTCCTTGAATATGAGGACGTTCATATTTCATATAACGAAGAATCGGCTCAAACTCTAGCCACCCTTGACCTACAGGGACAATTTTTATAGCTCCATCTTGGACGATAAAGTCTTTTAAATGAATGATAGCAATTCGATTTCCTAAAAGCTTCAAAGCCTCCATAATAATAGCTTCTTGATGCAAGTAATTTGTAGGTGACATTAGATTTGCGCAATCCAATATGACCTGAAGATTGTTAGAAGGGACTTCATCCAGAAGTCGGCGGGTTAAGGGCGCGGTGTACAGCGGATGATGAAGTCCTGCTTCGATTCCTACCGTCACACCAAAACGTTCGGCCTCCGCCACCATGGCCTTAACTGATGTCACCACCTCTTGGAAGGCTTCTTCTGTAAAATTATCTGTGGTATACCCAAGTCCCACACTTCCGGTTTCCGTACCTACCAGACTAGCGCCAAAATCTCTGGCCAAGCGCAGGTGGGTATTAAACGCGGCTAACGCTTGTGCCCGTTTGTAAGGATCGGTATCTACAATGTTTACATAGCAGCCCAGAACCGCAATCTGAATACCTGCCTGCCTAAAGGCATTGCCATAATAGCTGGCTGTTCCAGGGCTTATAGCCGTCAGACTAGGGGCACTATCAGGAAAAGATTTCTTAAGTGCAAACTGGATATGAGTGAAATGATAGGACTTAATCTTCTCAATTAACTCTTGCAATGGAACTTGTGTGAAATCATGTGCTCGAACACCTAGATGAAGGGGAATGCTCATATGATCGATCGCTCCTATTAGTATTGTTGTTTGTGAGGTGCTAATTTGTCCCAGTCAAAGGTAACGCCAGTGCCCGTTACTTCAGGCGCTACTGCCATCCCATTGTCTTTGTTAATCACTAGCGGACGTGTAGTGTATTGATCGATAGGGAAGCTATGCATTTCGAGATAACCTGCATTTGGCATAGCTGCTAACAAACTAACGTGTAATTCCTGCATCCCATGTGTGGAAACGGAAAGGTTATAGGCTTGTGTTAAGTGAGCTACCTTTAACCAGCCCGTAATTCCGCCTATATTGGAAGCATCAGGTTGAGGGAAATCAACATGACCATATTGCAGCATGTGATGGAATTCGGTTAATGTGCGCAAGTTCTCTCCGCCTGCAACGGCCATTCCTGTTTCTTCAGCAATCCGTGCATAGCCGGCATAATCCTCCGGAATCGTTGGTTCTTCTAAGAAAAGAATGTCATATTTCAAAAATTCACGTGCGGCTTTTATCGCTTTTTCCACACTCCAGCTCATATTGGCATCGACCATAAAGGCTACATCCGGGCCGACCAATTGGCGTACCGCAGCCACTCGTTCCACATCTTCAGCTAATGTTTTTTGGCCTAGTTTAATTTTGACAGCCTGGAGGCCCATATCTAAGTATTTTTGATTGTTGCGCAGGAGCTTTTCTAATGGGAAATTCAAATCAATCGCTCCACCATAACATTTGACCTCATTGCTTGCGCCACCCAGAAGTTTGTAGAGAGGTTCATCTGCTTTCTTCGCACGTAAATCCCATAACGCAATGTCACATGCCGCAATGGCGAAGCTCGCCAGACCCCCGCGAGCAACATAATGTATTCCCCAGTTCATCTGCTCCCAGATACTTTCCACACAGCTGGCGTCTTTGCCAACTAAAATATGTGTTAATTCATTAGCAATTAGTGAGCAGATCGCTTTGCCGCCAAATCCGCCAGTATAGGTATAACCTACACCTTCACGACCTTCATCCGTTCTAATTTTGACAATGGGTACTTCAAAATGAGTATGCAAGCCGTGTTTAGCATCCTCCATGATTTCTGGCAAAGGGATACGATAGTACTCTGTAATAACTTCTTTAATTATAGACATCTGTGATCACTCCTTATAAAAGTTGTTGTAAGTTTGATATAGGGGAGGCTGTATTTTGTTTAAGTGCTTGAACCACAAGTTTAGCAATTTGCTGGGCACCTTCATCCGAGAAATGAGTATCATCCGTAACTCCATTGGGGTAATTGGGATGTGTTTTCTCTGGTAAGTGCATGAATAACTTCTTGGATTCTTCTTCGCCTAATGAACGATAGAGCGCTTGCGAGGCTGTGAAAATATCAAGTAGCGGAGTGTGCGTTTCTTCAGCCACTTGTCTCATTACCTCGGGATAAGCGCCTACAGCCAACGGGTCAAGCTCTCCATCGGCGTTAAAGCGGCGGCGACTTACAGAGGTTAACAGAATCGGAGTCCCCCCTAGCTGCCGAGCTGCATCTATATATTGAATTAGATTGTGGCGATATTCAGTTTCAGGATCGGTGTAACGTAATGGATCATCTTTTTTCTCATCGTTATGTCCAAATTGAATAAACAGGTAGTCGCCGGGTTGAAAGTCTTTTTTGATGGCATCCAGGCGGCCGTCTGTTATGAACGATTTGGTGCTTCGACCATTAATTGCACGATTCTGGATTTGAATAGAAGTCCCAAAATAACTTTGCAGGTATTCTCCCCAGCCAGTCATAGGTTTTTCTCCAGCGCCTTTAATAGCCGCAGTGGAATCGCCTGCAATAAATAGTTGTTGTCTCATAAGGCCTTCTGCTCCTTTAACGTATTGATGTTCCCTTAGCCAGTTCTCAGCAAGGGAAAGCCATTGCTGGCAATGAGGGTGTTCTTTAGCAAGCCCTAAACCATGCCGCCCTTCTTCAAAGATATGTAATTCAAAAGGAATTCCCTGATTAGACAGGGCAGAGGCGAACAACAGACTATTCTCCACGGGAACGCTGGCATCGTTTGCTGTTGTCCAGATAAAGGTTGGAGGTGTGAGTGAATCCACCTGGGCTTCTGAGGAAAAGGAGTCAAGCTCCGCTTGTGATGGGTCGTCTCCAAGAAAATGTAGCCGGCTTCCCTTATGCGAATGGGACTCTTGGAAAGTGATTACAGGATAACCTAACAGAAGAAGATTTGGTTTCTCTGCTCTAGTGGTAGAAAAGATGGAAGCTAAGTGTCCTCCAGCCGAGAATCCAATCATCCCTACTTTGTCTGAGATCACATTCCAAGCTTTGGGTGCTTCCCTAATCCATTTGAGAGCTTCCTCAACATCATTTAACAAAGAAGAGACGTTGAAGTCTCCGACCTGATAATCTAGTACACCTGCATGAATACCTAGACTGTTTAGCCATTGAGCCACAGGTTCTCCTTCATGTTTGGCTAAGTGCTGATAACCTCCACCAGGCAATACCAATATAAAAGGACGGGGTTGATCCGTCTCGAGCGGATAGAGGGTGAGTAGTGAGGTTTCCTGAGAAATCTCATCTTGTTCTACACGGTTAGTATTTAGTCGAAAGTTCAACATTGCGTTCAAATTCCTCCCTAAATGGTTATATGCACACGTTAACATATTTTCCGAAAAAAAGAGAGACTCTTTTTTTTTAGATTCGACCTTGAACGATTATTTTGTGATTTTTACATAGATTCGTCAAATGTTGGTTTGGATTTAGTGCCTGTATTGTTATCCCGGTACTGTCCAGGGGTCATCCCTTCCTGTTTACGGAAAGATCGAATGAAATTCTGAGAATTGTTGTATCTTAATTTGGCTGCAATATCTTTGATCGGCATATCGGTTTCCTGCAGCCATTTTTTCGCCATTTTAAATCGGTACATCGTTAAATATTCGCTGAAATAGTATTGGGTCTCCTTACGGAAGACACTGCTGATATAGTTGGCGTTGTAATGCAGCCGAGAAGCGCATTCTTCCAAGGTTAGATCTGTATCATATTCATGTTGGATCAGATCAATGATTTTCTCAGAGATGTTTTGGTATTGGGCATTTTGCCTGCTGATAAAAATTTTGATCATCGGGTAAATGACCATGCTCCAGAACCAATCCTCAATCTCAGCCACGGTATGAAGGTCATGCAATTCCTCAAAAATAGAGCCATTAGCATGATAGATCTGATTTAAGCTAATGCCCGATTCCTGCATCATAATGAGCAAGTTATTGAGTAAGCGGGTCAACGGGATTTGATATTCCTGTGGTGAAAGCTCAAGGGCAAAAATAGATTTAAAAAGCAAATGAATCAGTTCCTTGGCTTTATCCGTTTCAGCCAGCTTGATAGCATCCATTAGATCGTTTTCTTTATGCGTAGGGTAGTTCAAGTTCAGATAATGTTTGCCGGAGTTAATGTTCTCATATTGAATAATAACGCCTTTGCCAAGCTTAATGCGATGTTTCAGTGCTTCTAGACCTTCTCTGTAGGCGATGGCTAGTTTATCGAAGGCGTTGAAGGGAAGGCTCAGCCCAATACTCACCTGCACCTTTAGATAATTATTTATTTCTTGCTGCAGCTTCTCCGTTAACGAATACAGTGTCTTATGAAAAGACTGGGTATCGCAGTCTGAACTGCCCAATAATACGACTACCGCATGGTCCATGATTACAGGAGCCAGCCGTTGTTCAGGACAGATTAACTCTTCGATCATATTGTGGGCAGCGAACAATAAGAGGCTGAGATCTTTTTTCTCATAGCTGGAATCCTCGGCATAATCAATAGACAACGTAATTACTGCCATGGTTTTCCATTCTTTAAGCTGTGTTTGGTAGCCGAATTGCCCTAATTCTTCGAGCAAATCACGTTTCTTAACATTTCCGTGGAAGGCATTGATCAGAAAAAACGTTCGCACCTGCTGAAAGTGTTGCCGGACTTCTTTTTCCAGCTGTGATTTGGATTGGAACAAAGAATGAACTTGTTCTCCTATAATCTGAAATTCATTGCGATGTCTCGATTTAATATCCGGTTTGCGTTGGCCCATCTGATTAAGCAGTCTTTCGATAGGGGTGTACATACGCCTGGAACCGATCCATGCCAGAAGAATGGAGAACAAGAGCATAATGGTGCACACGATTATCGTAAACATCCCGATTTTATTGGACTCCTTCGTCAAGCTTTCCATAGAAGTAACCGATAGATAAACCCAGCCATTTAACTGAGAACGCATGAAAGTGACGGAGTAATTCTTTTTATTGATCACAGTCTTGAACTGTCCGGATTGTTTAGAAGGATCAGAGATTAAAGGGACTTCTTTAAATCCGCCTTGCTCTTTAGGTTTTCCGATTAAGCTGGTATCCGGATGGAGCAGGAAGCGGCCAGCTTGATCCAGAACGATAATGTCATCGAGTGGCTGCACATCTGAATTAATGAAATCCTGAAGACTGCAGACCGGAATATTAGCTAGGGCAAGCCCATATTTTTGCAGCTTATTGGTGGGAAGCTTTTTGATAAGACTAATGCTGTAATTGCAGCCAGTGACGTTAATGCTCTCCTCGCTATAAAATAAGGACGATGGATTCAAAATCCATGAAGTATCGTCAGCTATATTCATTAGATTAGAGAGTTGCGCGTGGTTTTTGTATTCATTCAGACGGTAGACGCCTGAATTTTTGATCATCCAGTTCTGCTGCTGATTGAGCAGGATGACATCCTCCAGTTTCGTATCGAAGGATTGCATATTGCGGATTTCGTTTCTTAAATCATTATATAAAATGAAATCGGTTTCATTTAAAGGGTTATTTAGTGCTTTTTTTAATACACTAGAGTTGATCACTTGGTTTAATGTTTGATTGACAGTTGTTAACTTATGTTCTACATTTGAGGTGATTTGTAATATAAGTTCCATTTTACTGTTGTTTACGTTCTTTTGGATCTCATTAGATGATGTGAAATAGGAAAAAGAACCGATGAATATCACCGGCAACGTGCTAATTACAAAGGCAAAAATCGTTAATTTACTTAAAAAGCTTAATGGTCTCACGGGGCTCAGCACCTTTACTTATGTAGAAGTAGACACTTGTTCTTAGTGTATGAAACCTGGTGGAAAATAACAATAATCATCTCGTTCCGCAATAATCATTAATCCTAATTATGACTACAAAATGGAAAATCTTCAAGCTGTAGGGTGAAAATCCTTACAATACCTTAGGAGGCTGTAGAAATGTTCAGACAATTTTTGTGTAGAAGGGCAACGTTTTGTTTCTGCTTATTTTTCATGCTTGTTTTCCCTATGTTAAGCGCTTGCAGTGATGGAAAGTCAGCTGGTTCTGTACTGCAAGAAGCTCGCCCGAACCTCTCCATCTTGGCACCCCTTCATTTTCCACAGCAGCCTTCAAAAAAGATTATAGCTGAGATTGAAAGATTAACAGGGGTGGAGCTTGATATCACGTGGGTGCCTGAGGGTGTTTATACCGATAAAATGAACACGGCGTTGACCACTAATTCCTTAGGAAAAGTCACCTTTGTGAAGTTCTCAGATTATAATCTGGTGAAAAACGCCATCCGTTCTGAAGCATTTTGGGAGATCGGCCCATATCTTCAGGAGTTCCCCAATCTTAAAGCACTGGACCCCGCTATTCTTAAACAGACCGCTGTAGATGGAAAGATCTACGGCCTATATACAGAACGCCCTTCCTCCAGACAGGGTGTCATTATACGTAAGGATTGGCTGGACAATCTTCATTTAAGCAATCCACAGACCTTAGATGATCTATATGAAGTAATGAGGCAATTTACATATAACGATCCGGATCAGAATGGCAAACAAGATACCCTTGGATTAGTCGATCGTAATGATCTTGTTTATGGTGTATTTAAGACACTAAGCTCTTATTTTGGCACACCAAATAATTGGAAGCTAGAGAATCATCAATTTGTTCCGGAATTCGTAACAGCGGAGTATATGAACACAATGAATTTTATGAAGAAATTATATGATGAAAAAATCATAAATCAGGACTTTGCTCTTACCAGTAAAGAGGTTCAACGCGATAAATTCATTAACGGAATCGCTGGTGTGTTTATTGGCAGCATGACTGATGTGCAGCGGTTGTCAATTGAAGCTCAAGCATACAATCCAAAGGCTGAACTTACCCTGATCAATCGTATCGAGGGGCCTGATGGATATAAAGTGTGGTCTATCCCCAATTACAACGGACTGTATCTCTTTTCCAAAAAGTCCATTGCCACAGAGGAGGAGCTTCGGCAGGTGCTTGGATTTTTTGATCGGACCATGGATAAAGATGTAGCCAATATAATGATGTATGGCTTTGAGGGGCGGCATTATAAGCTTGAAGGCGGCAAGATTATCCTTCCCGAGGAAACCTCACAACTGCGGGTACAGGAAGTGAATCCGCTATATGCTTTAATGATCGCGGACATTAGTAATAAAAACATTATGGAAGTGGCTCAGAAGGAGCAATTAACCTCTCTAGCAGATCAGCTGAGTAAAGATAATGAATCTTTTCTGGTCGATGACCCGACAGTTTCTCTGAGCTCATCTACTTTTGATGAGAAGAATATGGAGTTATCTACAATCATTGTGGATGCTACATATAACTATATATTAGGTAATATTACCGTCGAGGGATTCCAGCAAGAGGTTGAGAAATGGAGAGCTCGTGGAGGCAATCTTATTATTAAGGAATATGCTGAGGCTGAGTTTGGGACAGAAAAGTAAATAGGTTAAAAAGGTTTTGATCCACTGCGGATAATGCGGTGGATTTTTTTGTGCTGCGATATCACGATAATCATTTGCTCAGATCCCTTTCAGAACACGCCGTTATGGGGAAATGATTGTTTTCGTAACCTTGCCGACGATGTAACGTGGAACTCGTAACCAATACAAATTATGGAGGTCAAAATGGTATGAAGAAGAAATCCTTCACCATGTTGTTAACAGCACTGTTAACATTCAGCACATTGTTAGCTGGATGCGGTGGTAACAACAATAACAAAGAAGAAGCAGCAGCCCCAACTACAAGTGCAGAGAACACTACGAAGGTGGAAGAGACTGAAGCACCTAAAGAGGAACCTACAGAAATCAAAATCATGCTTCCATTGAATACATCAGAGACTCCGCCTGATACGATTAAGAATGAACTAGAGAAATTGACCAACACGAAGCTGACTTATCAATTTTTTCCGGCTGATACTTATGAAGAAAAACTGAATTCATCTTTTGCAACGGGTTCATTGCCGCAAGTAACATATTTGAAGAATCAGACAACCTTCATTCAGATGAAAGAAGCGATAAAAGACGGACAATTCTGGGAAATCGGTCCACTATTAAGCGAATTTCCGAATTTGAGCAAACTGAAACCAGAAATTCTTAATAACACGAAAGTAGATGACAAGCTTTATACCCTATATATCGGGCGTCCACTTGCACGCCAAGGGATCATTTACCGCAAAGACTGGGCAGATAAATTAGGACTTGCTGCACCAGCTAATGTAGATGAATTATTTGAAATGGCTAAAGCCTTCACAGAACAAGATCCAGACGGTAATGGAAAGAAAGATACTACCGGTATTATTGACCGTAATGAGTTGACCTATGGAGCTTTCAAAACTGTTTCGTCTTGGTTCGGAACACCGAATACCTGGGGTGAGAAGGATGGCAAATTAGCGCCTGAATTTACCTTCGATGAATATTTCGACACAATGGATTTTTTCAAAAAAGCTCGTGATGGCGGATACATTAATCAAGATTTCGCTGCCACCAGTAAAACGGATGCAGTAAATATGTTTAAGGCTGGAAAGGGTGGACTCTATATTGGGGGCTCCATGCAAGATATTGATTCCCTCAATAAAGATACTATTAAGAATAACCCTGACGCTGTTTTGGATGCGCATAGTATGGTTGCAAGTCCAGATGGAAAATATGCTCAATGGATGATTCCAGGCTATAACAATGTTGTCTTGTTCCCGAAATCTGCTGTCAAGGATGAGGCAGAGCTGAAGAAGATTCTTGCTTTCTTTGATCAAATGATGACTCCAGAAGTAGCTAATTTGATGTATTGGGGAATTGAAGGTACTCACTATACCGTTGAAGACGGTAAAGCGAAAGCTGCAGACGACAAAGAATTGATTGAACGTGAAGTAAAGGGATATAAGGACAGCGTTATCGGCGAAGCTGAAACCAATGGAATGTACGAAAACTATAACACGCTGCCAGGAAGAATTCATGCAGATCAATTGGTTCTTGAGAATGTCAAAGTTGGTGTAGCGGATCCAACAGCTGCTATGGATTCGGCTACCTATACAGAAAAAGGCGTAGAGCTTCAACAGATTATTACAGATGCAACCTATAAATATATTTATGGTCAGATTGACAAGGCTGGATTTGAGAAGGAAGTAGAGAACTGGAAGAGCCGTGGTGGAGATAAGATTATTGAAGAATACAACGCGTTATACAAAAAATAGTAACCCGTACTGGAATAGTTAAGCGACAAATTGTAGCTGAAAAGGTTGTTGATCTTGTTTCAACAACCTTTTCTATTCCTCACTGGGTTCAGAAATATCGTGTTTGAATAAAGAAGGAGAAAGGAAGAATATCATGCAGGAAGTCACCGCACAGCCCAGCTCAGCTCCTCAAATGAATCCTAAGCCTGAAATTTATAAAAGTAGCAGCGAACTGAAAAAGCGGCTGTGGAGAAATAAATGGCTCTACGTCATGCTAACTCCGGGAGTACTGTATTTTCTGATTTTTAAATATCTTCCAATGTACGGATTAATTATCTCATTTCAGGATTACAAACCCTATCAAGGGATCAACGGTAGTGATTGGGTAGGGATGAAGCATTTCAGCAGGTTGTTCACAGAGCCGGATTTCTTAAATATATTAGTGAACACACTTATTCTTTTCGGATTAAATATTCTTATCTATTTCCCGATGCCGATTATTCTTGCCCTGATGTTAAATGAACTTCAAGGCAGCTTTTTCAAAAGAACCTTTCAGACGATCTTCTATTTGCCCCATTTTCTGTCATTGGTTATCATCGTCTCCATTTCTTATGTAATGGTCACGATGGATGGAGGGATTATCAACGAGCTGCTTGTCTATTTTGGCTTTGAACCAATCAATTTCCTGCTTAATCCAGGGTGGTTCAGGCCCATGTATATTATTCAGGTGATTTGGAGAGAAGCAGGTTGGGGAACGATTATTTATCTAGCTTCCATAGCTGCGATTGACCCAGGGCTTTATGAAGCATCGCGTATGGACGGAGCTGGAAGACTTAGACAAGTCTGGCATATCACTCTTCCAGCGATTAGAGGCGTAATTATTACATTATTTATTCTGAAAATTGGTTCCGTTCTTGATCTTGGATTTGAACATGTATATCTGCTACTTAACTCCATGAATCGAGAAGTTGCGGAAATTATCGATACGTATGTATATACTGCTGGTTTGAGACAAGGGCAGTTTAGTTACAGTACAGCTATTGGATTCTTTAAATCGATTGTAGGCTTTGTAATGGTGATGATGGTGAATAAATTATCCAAGAAAATGGGAGAAGAAGGCGTTTATTGATATTTTGTGGGAGGAATCGAAATGGTAGAAGATAAAACAATCAGTGGTAGAATCTTTTCTGCTATAAACTTTACGCTGCTTGCGATCATTGCTTTAATTACTGTGCTTCCCCTTGTTCACGTTGTAGCAGGCTCTTTCACAACGAGTGCAGAACTAGCTTCTAGCAAATTTGTACTGATTCCAAAGGTATGGAGTCTGGAAGCATACAAGTTCATCTTTTCGACGAATACAATATTTAAAGCCATGGGTGTTTCCATTGGTATCACGGCAATTGGTTCTATTTTTAGTTTGTTTATAACTTCTTTGATGGCCTACGCTCTTACCAGAAAAGATCTGGATGGTCGTAAAGTGGTTAACTTCATGGTCGTGTTCACCATGCTTTTTCATGGTGGGATGATTCCAACGTTCCTCGTGGTGAAGGAATTAGGACTAATTGACACGTACGCATCACTGATCCTACCGTCAGCGATTAGTGCCTTTAATATGATCATTTTGAGAAACTTTTTCCAAAATATACCTGAAGGTTTGGAGGAATCGGCCAAAATTGATGGTTGTAACGATTTTGGAATATTATTTCGGATTGTATTGCCACTATCCTTACCTGCGTTAGCGACTATCGGATTGTTCTATGCGGTAACGTATTGGAATACCTACATGAATGCGATTCTGTATTTGAATGATAGTGCGAAATGGCCAATACAGGTTCTGCTCAGACAAATTGTCGTCCTTGCCAGCGGTATGGATCACAGCGCTACACTGGATGCTGCTGTTCCACCGCCAGATCAATCAATTAAAATGGCTGTTATCGTTGTAGCTACCTTACCAATAGTTTGTGTGTATCCGTTCCTGCAAAAGCATTTTGCCAAAGGTGCCATGTTGGGTTCTATGAAGGGCTAGCAAGAAAGAGAGAGACTATACTTAGGGGAGGAGCTTCGAGATGACTGTACAGATACCTACAACGCCGATAGAGTGGGCAAAAAAAGCTTGCGATTCACTAATGGATACTTACAGGGCGGGAGAGCTTCCCCCCGCGCATCGATGGCACTATCATCAGGGTGTATTTCTGTGTGGCATGGAGCTTTTGTGGAATGCTTATCAAGAAGACCGTTATATCAACTATATTCAGGAATATGTAGATGATTTGGTGGATGAATACGGGAACTTTTATTTTGCACGTGATGAGCTGGATGCGGTTCAAGCAGGACAGCTACTATTCACTCTTTATGAACGGACAGGCAAACTTAAGTATCGTATTGCAGCAGAGAAGCTAAGAAATTTACTGCTCACACTAAATAAAACCTCTGAGGGCGGGTATTGGCACAAGGATAAGTACGCCAACCAAATGTGGTTGGATGGACTTTATATGGCAGGCGTATTCTCCTTGAAATATGCTAATGTCTACGATGAACCAAGCTTGCGTGAAACGGTCCTTCATCAGGAAATGTTAATGCGCAAGCATATGAAGGATGAGACAACGGGTTTGTTATACCATGCCTGGGATGAGAGCCGGCGGATGCCTTGGTCGAATCCGGAGACGGGTTGTTCACCGGAGTTCTGGAGCCGATCATTAGGATGGTATGGTCTCGCCTTATCGCAATTTCTGGATCTGTTACCTTCCCATGATTCAGCCCGGACAGAGCTGTCTACTACGCTGAGAGATTTTGTGGATGCACTTATTCGTTACCAAGATCAAAAAAGTGGACTTTGGTATCAAGTCGTAGATAAGGGACATGAGCCAGATAATTGGCTGGAGACTTCAGGGTCATGTTTGTTCGTCTATACGATTGCCAAAGCCGTGAAGCATGGCGTTGTAAGTGATGTGACTATCGCTACAGCTGCCGCTAAAAAAGGATATGAAGGGTTAACCAAAGTAATCCAGTGGGATGAGCATAACCGATTAGTTCTGCCGGACATTTGTATCGGTACCTCAGCTGGAGATTACGAGAGTTACGTGACTCGGCCTAAGGTTAAAAATGATCTGCATGGTGTGGGCGCATTGGTGATGGCTTGTGTTGAAATACAGTCAATGCTCCAAGACTGAATCGCTCCGTATCCTTACTAAACAATGACTTGATTCTCTGAGATTGCAGAGAATCAAGTCGTATTATTTTATGTACAAAGTAATCCTTAAATCGGGTGAACCTATTTATAGTTTTTGAGCTCTTAAATTTATAAATATTTTGGGGGTTGGGATGAAGAAATCACAGTGGGCAATTCAAACGGCAGACTCTATTATGGCGCGGACACCGAAGCTTTATGAAGATAAAGGCTACAAAGGAAGCTGGACCTACGATTATGGCGTGGTATTGAACGGTTTTGAATGGCTTTGGAAGCAGACCGGTGATTCGAAGTATCTGCAGTTCATTCAAGATAATATGGACTACTTTATTCAGGAAGATGGCAGTGTCAAGGGCTACCACCTAGAGGAGTATAACATCGATCATATTAACAACGGAAAATTATTATTGACTCTATATAAAGAAACGAAGCAGGAAAAATACAAAAAAGCGGCTGCTCTACTTAGAAAGCAACTTGAGACCCATCCGCGAACCTCGGAAGGTGCTTTTTGGCATAAAAATATATATCCCTATCAGATTTGGTTAGATGGACTTTATATGGGCGCTCCTTTTTATTTAGCCTACTTGCTAGCTTTTGAAGAAGGGCAGGGACTTGAGGATGTAACCAAACAATTTATCTTGTGTGAGAAGCATACGAAAGATCCGGTAACAGGTCTGCTATATCATGCATGGGATGAACAGCGTATTCAACCTTGGTGCGACCCTGAAACAGGACTTTCGCCTAACTTTTGGGCCCGTTCACTTGGCTGGTATCTCATGGCATTGGTTGATGTTCTGGAATTGCTGCCTAGTGAGCACTCAGATTATCCAGAGCTGGTACGAATACTAAATGATACCTTAACTGCGGTGAAGAAATATCAGGATAAGGAATCCGGGGTCTGGTATCAAGTGATTAATCTAGGGGAACGCAAAGGAAATTATCTTGAGGCCTCTGCTTCAAGTATGATCGTGTATGCCATGGCTAAAGGTATCCGATTAGGCGTGTTAAACGCTGGATGGTACGAAACATTAGATCTGGCTCAACAAGGACTTATCTCGGAGTTTGTACTAGAAACCAAAGAAGAATGGGTCAATTTAAATAAGAATTGCCAAGTAGCAGGATTAGGTGGAGTGGACCAACGTGACGGTACTTTCGCTTATTACATTAGCGAGCCTATTGTCACTAACGACCAAAAAGGTGTGGGTGCTTTCCTTCAGGCCTGTGTGGAATACGAACAATTAAGAGGCTGGATCTGATATAGAACAGGGAGGCTTATGAATGTTGATCTACAATATTGAGGATTTTGGAGCGCTTAAGAATAGTAAAAAGTTAGCGACAGAAGCGATAACGCGTGCAA
Source organism: Paenibacillus sp. FSL R7-0163 (assembly GCF_037969975.1). Lineage (NCBI taxonomy): Bacteria > Bacillati > Bacillota > Bacilli > Caryophanales > Paenibacillaceae > Paenibacillus > Paenibacillus sp. FSL R7-0163. The sequence continues at coordinate 3,893,206 of NZ_CP150224.1, read as the reverse complement.
TTGAAGCGGCAAATAAAGCCGGTGGAGGAACCGTTTATGTGCCGGCTGGTACGTTCTTAACCGGTGCAATTCATATGAAAAGCAATATCGAATTGAATTTAAATCCGGGTGCCATTCTTTCATTCAGTACGAACCCGGAGGATTACCCTGCAGTGGAATGCAGATGGGAAGGAGTGAAGCAGCAGGTTCATTCACCTTGTATTTATGGAAGAGAGTTAGTTAATGTATCGATCACTGGCAGCGGAATGATTAACGGAAATGGTGAACTCTGGTGGGATAAGTTTCGGAACCGCCGGGAAGAGCTGCAGTATCCCCGGCCGACTCTAATCGGCTTGGACAGCTGTCAGCGGGTAACCCTTAAAGATATCGCGCTGGTCAATTCTCCAAGCTGGACCGTTAATCCGATAGGCTGTTACAATGTGACTATTGATAATATTTCCATTCTGAACCCGGCGGACTCTCCAAATACAGATGGTATTAATCCAGAGTCTTGCACCAATGTGCGAATTAGCAATTGCAATATTGATGTCGGTGATGACTGCATAGCGATCAAGGCAGGAACTGAGGATACCAAAGAACGAGTTCCTTGTGAGAATATTACGATCACCAACTGCACTATGGTACATGGACACGGGGGTGTCGTACTCGGTAGTGAAATGAGTGGAGATATTCGTAATGTCACGATTAGTAATTGTGTGTTTAAACAAACCGATCGTGGAATCCGGATGAAATCAAGACGGGGACGCGGGGGAACGATTGAAGATATTCGGATCAGCAATATTGTAATGGAGGACGTTATTTGTCCGTTTACTCTAAATCTATATTATTTCTGTGGACCACGCGGAAAAGAAAAATATGTGTGGGATAAAAATCCTTATCCGGTTACAGAGGAAACGCCGTGTTTTAGACGCATTCATTTTGCCAATATTACCGCACGTAATGTTCATGCCGCAGCGGGTTTCTTATACGGGCTTGCGGAGCAGTATGTATCCGAGATTACGTTTACCAATGTGGACATCTCCATGGCGACGAATGCAATTCCCGGCCATCCAGACATGATGACAGGGATCGAAAACATGAATAATCGCGGGTTTTTCCTCGGGAATGCAAGAGATGTTCAATTTCATCAGGTGACGATTGAGAACCATGAAGGGCCTGCTTTTTACATTGAAAATGGAGAAGCTGTAGAGATCATAAATTGTCGATCAAAAAACACGAAGAAGCCGGAAAAATTAGTAGAACAAGCTACAGTGTCACCTGAAGAACAGAATGTCTGTCCATAAGAGAGAGTCATCAATTTATTGAAAGGAAAAGAATCCACTATGCTTGTTGTAGGAAAAGAATCCTTTTGCGCTTATCACACGATTCAAGAGGCGATAGATTCACTAGAGCAGGGGCCATCCGGTCAAGCGGATACGCTTTATATTTTGTCAGGGGTCTATAAAGAGGCAGTGCGGATTTATCGTTCTAATCTTACGATCATAGGGATTGGCTACGTGGAGATTGTTATGAATCGTTACGCGAAAGAGCGTGATGAAGCGGGCGAAGAAATCAATACATTCTCTACACCAACGTTATTTCTGGGCGGCAGCCACCTGATCTTGGAGAATCTGGTGATTACCAATAATGCAGGGCAGGGTGAAAATATCGGGCAGGCGGTAGCCGTGTATGCTAATTGTGATCAAACCGTATTCAGAAATTGTACTTTAAAAGGGTATCAGGACACGTTGTTCACGGGACCTTTGCCACCTGCACCCAAAGAGCGATCTACGTTTGGAGGTATACCACTGAGAAAGCACCATGCCCAATATCGGCAGTTGTATCAGCATTGCTATATAGAGGGAACAGTGGACTTTATATTTGGTGGGGCTACGGCTTATTTTGACAGATGTGAAATTCGCAGCTTGCGTCATAGTGAGAATCAAGCAGGTTATATTACGGCAGCCTCCACACCCGTGGGACAATCGTATGGTTATATTTTTAAAAATTGCTTTTTAACAGCGGCTCCTGATATTGCTCCGGTGTTTCTGGGCCGTCCATGGCGTGAGTATGCTAAAACCGTATTTGTAGATTGTCAGCTGGGTGCACATATTCATCCACTTGGCTGGGATAACTGGAACAACACCGCTAATGAACAAACCGTTTGTTATCAGGAATATGGCGTGAAGGATGCAATTCTCCTGAGTAAGCAACGTGTTTCTTGGGCAGATTGCTTTGAAGATGGGGACGAGACGTTGGATAAAGAGTTTGTTTTTGCTGGCACGGATTTTTGGAAATAGATAATTTAATTAACGAGTACACAAATAAAAAACGGTAGTCTAGACGAGAAGCATAAAGTCTTAGACTGCCGTTTTATTTATGTGTTGTATCACTTTATTTTTAATATGATCTTTCCTTTAGCTCTGCCCGATTCGGAATACTCCATCGCTTTCTGCGCCTCTACAGAAGGAAACACTTGATCAATAACAGGTTTTATTTGTCCGGACCTTATCAAATGCTTCGGTTTTATAATTGATAATTTGATCGGCTCCAAGTGACTTGACCAATTCTGCTCCAGCATCGCTTGTAGTAGTAGCCACGTATATCCCCATCGCTTAGGCAAGTTGGATAGCAAAAGTGCCAACACCGCCCGCTCCCGCTTGAATCAATACCTTTTGCCATCATCTATCTTGATTTTTTTAACATTCTTTCCTACTTGGATGACAATCCCTGAAAAATCATTTCCTAAAACTAGGGGCATATCGTATTTCAACAGCGTACGAACTTTGCCATCCCGCACTTTGAAATCGATAGGATTAATACTTGCTGCATGGATCTCTGCCAATACATCATAATCACCCACTGCGGGTGTTGGGATGTCGGCTAGCTGAAGAGGGGAATTCCCGTATTTTTTTATGATCATTGCTTTCATCCTAAAACCTCCAACTCATTAATTATTCATTTTTGCTGTTCCAGAAAAATAACTCATCTCAACGGGGGAGATGGTTTTTGGTTCCGATCGGTCTTCGCTTTTATCTGAGCAGTCTCGGCGATATTTCCCTTGTTCCAGCTTGATATCAATAAAATCGACAACCTGCTGCAGCGACGAGATTTGGCTGACGATGTTTTCTCGATGGTTCCTTAAATGCTCCACCAGTTCAGGATAATCCGCGGGATCAGCGTCGGCGGAGACCGCCAAAAATGGCTGCATATCCTGCAAGGGCATACCTGTTTTTTTGAGGCAGGATAGCAGCCGGATTGTATCTATGTCTTCCTGCCGGTAAACGCGATGCCCGTTGTCCTTCCGGTCCGCCCGGGGAAGCAGCGCGATCTTTTCGTAATAGCGGATCGTATCCTCGGATATTCCGGTTTGCACGGCGGTTTCTTTTATCGTAAACGTTTGCTCTGCCTTCATACTGTACCTCCTGGAGATTGCTTTGTGTGTGCATTATACAACTTGGAGCTGACTCCAAGTCAAGACCTTATCTCTGGGACAAAATCTTTTTATTACGCCTTGACTTGGAGTCGACTCCAATTAATAAAATGTGCGTTATAAGAGGAAGATATCCCGAATTCAGGAGGAGATTTACAATGAGCACACAGCAACGTGAAAATATCGCATTGATTACAGGCGCTAACGCCGGGATTGGATTGGAATTAACTCGAAAACTGCTAGCGGAGGATTGGCAGGTGATTGCTTTGAACCGTTCCGATTTTCCCGCCGACGATGTGAACATCCAAAAAGCCATCAAAAACGGCTGGCTTCGTATTTATAAAACAACCGATCACGCGGATTTTGCTAGCTTGAGAGGGACGCTGGAAGAGATCAAAGGCAAAGAGCAGCGAATCGATATTTTGTTCAACAATGCCGGCGGGAGCTTCCCCGAACTAAGCTATTCGACACAGGGGCGCGAAAAGCACTATGAATTGATGACCGTTGTTCCGTATATTATTTTAATGGAATTGAAGGATATCCTACAAAAAGGACGCTTAAAAACGGTGATCAACACCTCATCCTCAGCGCTTAATTATACGAAAGAGTTTACGATAGAAATCTTGGAGCATCCCACAACCTTCCGCAAGCTGCTTGGTCCTTACGCCACCTCAAAGCTGGCATTATCGTTATGGACACAGGCCGCCGCGCCGCAACTTGCTAACGAGGGCATCATGATTCGCAGTGTTGATCCGGGTAGCAATAACACATTGCGAAAAGGGAAAAATTCTGGACTGCCTCTTATAGTTAAACCGTTGATGAAGCTGTTTTTCTCTCCGCCAACCCACGGCGCCGGCCAATTGTATGAGGGTGCTCTGGGAGAACACCGTGAAGAGACAGGTATATTTCTTCGGAAAGGCCAGGTTGCGGATTTGAAATTTAAGGATCAAGCCCGGAATGTTTTGGAAAAGATTAATAATATCTACGAAAATGAGTATCTTCGTTGTTAATCTGATCTTTAGATCTCTAATTTTTTTTTGTAATTCCTCCAAACGTATGAGATAATAGAGTTTTTCCGTTGATTCTATTTTTCATGGCATGGTAGAGATGCCTGATCAAATATTGGAGGTAGGCTTGTTGGCGAAACAGTATCCTTTTGAATATGATCGGACCAAACCTTTTATGGAGCAAGTAGGGGAATGGGTCGGAGATGTATTCTATGAAATTCTTCCTGAGGCTGGATTTGAAGTACGTGATGAACAGATATATATGGCCTTTCAGGTAGAGCGAGCTTTTGCCGAGAAAAAGACGATTTTTGCTGAGGCAGGGGTCGGAACAGGCAAGACATTAGTGTATTTGTTGTATAGCATTTGTTATGCGCGTTATATCGGCAAACCTGCGATTATTGCATGTGCGGACGAGTCCTTGATTGAGCAGCTTGTGAAACCGGAAGGCGATATCGCCAAGCTTGCGAAGCATCTGAACATGAATATTGATGCCAGACTAGCGAAATCTCCGGATAAATATATGTGTCTGAAAAAGCTGGATCAGGCTCGGAACCATGATGATGAAAGCTTACCACTGGAGAGCTTGTACAGTACATTACCTGATTTTGTACATTCACATGCACCGATGCAGCAATTCCATGCTTATGGAGACCGCAGAGATTACCCTGATCTGAATGACGAACAATGGAATAAGATTAACTGGGATACGTTTCAGGACTGCTTTACTTGCGATATGCGTCACCGCTGCGGGCAGACCTTGTCCCGTGATCATTACCGGAAATCAAGCGATCTGATCATTTGTTCCCACGATTATTACATGGAGCATATTTGGACCTATGAAGCGCGTAAGCGGGAAGGGCAAATCCCTTTGCTTCCGGATCACTGTGCGGTTGTATTCGATGAAGGACATTTATTAGAATCAGCGGCCATGAAGGCGCTTGGCTATAAGATGAAGCATGTCGTCTTTGAAGAATTGATTTCTCGCCTGCTACAGAATGAAATCCGTGAAACGCTGGCCGTTCTGATTGATGAAGCGATCATGCAAAGTGAGCAAATGTTCAAAGCGATTCGCCGTCAATGCCGAAACATACCTGGATCAGATCGGAAAAGCATTGAGCTGAATGCTTCATTGATTCGTGAGGTACACCGGATGCGGAGTGTAATTGCTGCTATCGAAGAAGAATTAGTATTCGAAAGCGGACTCTACACGATTGATGAATACCAACTGCGAATTGTGGAGGAACGTTTGGAGACCATAGAGATCGCTTTGCGATTGTTTGAGGATTCGGGAGCTCTAATCTGCTGGGCGACAGAAGAAAGCGATGGTCTAACGCTGTCGGTCATGCCACGAAATGTCAAAGAGGTACTTCAAGACAGCCTGTTCACGCAAAAAATGCCAATTGTATTCTCATCGGCTACATTGTCTGTGGATAAATCATTCCAATACTTGAAGGACAGTCTTGGGATACAAGATTTTTTATCCTTCTCTGTAGACTCACCTTATGACTATGAGCACCAGATGAATGTCTATGTGCCAGAGCTTCAGAGTGGGGATTTTGCTGAGAAAATGGAAATTTCCCTGAAGCTTATTCAGCGGACTGAAGGTAGAGCACTGCTACTGTTCCGTACTCGTGAAGAGCTTCTGCAGTTCAAGCAGCTTAACTCATTACGACCGGAAAGCAGTTCATATTCATTTTTATATGAAGGGGATCAAGAAATCAGCTATTTGATTTCGGCATTCCAACGGGATGAGCATAGCGTGTTATGTGCGGTCACCTTATGGGAAGGGCTGGACATCCCTGGACCTTCATTATCCAATGTGATCATATGGTCGCTGCCGTATCCTCCGCTTGATCCAGTGTTTATGGCAAAGAGGGCGGAAACCTCCACTCCTTTTGAAGATGTGGATTTGCCTTACATGCTGTTAAGACTCAAACAAGGGATGGGGCGGCTGATTCGAACCGGTACAGATCAAGGAATTGTAACTGTACTTGCGGAAGAGGAAGGGCAACATCCGGTATACGAATATATAACTTCTGTACTTCCAAAAGGGACTCGACTACAGAAGCTGGAAGCTTAAATATCACTAACGATTATAATTGCTCCTTTGGTGAGGCAGATGCTACGGCATTTATGTTTCACTCGAAGGAGCTTTTTTTGTCTAAAATTAAGCATAAGTATTCCTAATCTTACGGATAGGATATTGGTATTTAACTTCCGAGCGCTGTCGTATTATTGTTGAGTCATGGGATGTATTTATACAGCATCATCTAGAGATTCATCAAGGAGTGTATACGACATGGGTCAATCAGAAGGTTTGTATCAACCAGATCACAACAAAAAGGTTGGGTTTGCATTAGGGATAGGGCTAACCTTAGTTATCGCATTATTGGCGAAATTTTTAGCGGGTTTTCCATTCCTATCTATTATGGGGCAATTGGTCATTGCCATCTTAATCGGGATTATTTGGCGAGCTACGATAGGAGTGCCAAATAACATCACACATGGCACCGATTTTTCCAGTAAAAAACTGCTTCGTCTAGGGATTATCCTGCTCGGTATGCGGCTTAATCTAATGGATATCGTTGCTGCAGGACCCCGGGTATTTCTTTTGGCAGTCATCGTCATTATATTTGCGATCTCCGTTGTATACGGACTGGCTCGACTGTTCAAAGTAGATAAGCGCCTCAGTATCTTAACTGCCTGCGGAACTGCGATTTGCGGTGCGGCAGCGGTGGTTGCCATCGCTCCACAGATAAAAGCCAAAGATGACGAAACTGCCATTGGTGCAGCTATAGTAGCTATATTAGGTACAATATTTACACTGCTGTACACATTTCTATATCCTTATCTCGGCTTATCAGATTTAGGTTATGGGGTATTCTCAGGAGCGACTTTACATGAAATTGCTCACGTTATCGCAGCTGCGGATGCTGGTGGAAATGCTGCCGTTGATATGGCGGTCATCGTTAAATTGACCCGGGTGGCCTTACTTGTGCCAGTGGCTATTTTAATTGGGATTTGGTCCAATCGTGAAGAAAGAAAAGTGCAAGGTGGAGCGGCTAAAGCTTCGTGGAAAAGCATTCCAATCCCTTGGTTTATTCTAGGATTTCTAGTCGTCAGTGGTGTGAATTCGTTAGGGATCGTCTCCGCATCAGTAGCCAATGGAATCGTTACGATTGCTTATATGTTAATCGCTATGGCGATGGCAGGGCTTGGGTTAAACGTTGATTTGGCGGCATTTAGACGGCTTGGAATGAAGTCTTTTGCAGCGGGACTTATAGGCTCGGTCATGTTATCTCTAGTTGGATTTATGTTAGTTCACATACTTGCACTAGCGTAGTTAGCATGTACACCCTGAGTATGAAATGAGTTACTTCATATCCCAACAGCGTCTTTCTCTTTATCATTTAGTGTGGTAGGGTATGCATAATGAATGGAGGGACTTCAGGTGAAGTATTGCATAGGTGAATTTGCTTCCATTCTCGGGGTAACTGCGGATACGCTGAGATTATACGAGAAACATGATATTGTTAGGCCTACAAAAGATAACAGCAATAATTATAGATATTTTAATGATTTAGATGCAAGGGATCTGTTAATGAGCAGATGGTATCGCAGTATGGAAATTCCATTGCCCGAAGTGGCACTTTTGATGAAGGAGTCCTCTATTGAGCAAGTTATGGGAATGATGCAGCAGTCTCAGCAGAGTTTAGAAGAAGAGATTAAGCAAAAGACGATGCTGCTAAACAAGATGAATGAAATTCATAAAGAGCTTAAGGAAATAGAGTCCTCATTATATATATGTAAACTTAAACAGCTGCCAGGCATGTACAGGCTTAAGCAAACGGATAAAAATGCATTATTAAAAAATGATATCGTAAAAAGCCTCGTCAACACTTGGATGGATAGGCTTCCTTATGCGTTTTATTCTTTTAAGATTGAGGACGCGGGGGTGTTATCCGGTGATAATAACTTTGACTATAGCTGGGGGCTTACCTTACCAGAGGAGGAAGTGCAGAAATTTGCGATGGATATCGATGAATATGTAGAGTACATTAGCCCGAGTACCTGTATCTCTGCTATCATGTTATCTACGGATGGACATTATATCACGAAGAAATCCTTGCAGTTTATGATAGATTACATCGAAGCAAATGGATATACTATAGCGGGTGATGTGGTGGGTAAATTAATGCTTACTGAAAAAATAGAAGGCAATAACCGCTCGTATTTGGAAGTGAATATCCCAATTGTATAAGTGTATTTTTATAAACACCTGCTCTGAGAGCGGGTGTTTTTCTTTTTGGACAAGAATTGGACATTGACCTTGGTGCTGCACCAATGTTTATACTTCGGTATATAGCTTGGCAACGTTCGGTAGATATGTATAGATATGAATGTGAAAAATATCACGTTCTTGGCGAGCTATAAGATATTAGATACTGGGGGAGAAGAGAATGCGCAACAGAAATTTCACCAAGAAAATGCTCATGTTAACTTTTTGTATGGTGCTGATCGTTTCCATGCTGAGCGGATGCAAAGGAAATGGGGAGTCGGCAAATTCGTCATCATCATCTTTTAAAGCCGGTACATTCGCTGGGGAAGCGGAAGGCAAAGAAGGCGTGATTAAAGTAGAAGTCACTATGGATGAGCCAGATAAAATTAAAGATATCAAGATCGTAAGCCAGTCAGAAACGGGTGGTCTAGGCGATAGTGCACTTGAAAAAATAAAAGATCAAATTCTGGAGGGACAAACCTTGGCAGTAGATGCTGTTAGTGGTGCGAGTCTTTCCAGTGAAGCAATGCTCGCTGCAGTTGAAGATGCCGTAACCAAAGGTGGAGGAAATCTGGAAGTCCTCAAAGCCGGTGGCGTGCAAAAAGCGGGTGAAGGTAAAACGGAAAAGCTTGAATCAGACGTAGTGGTAGTAGGCGCCGGTGCATCTGGTGTGTCCGCAGCGGTAACCGCTGCTGATAAAGGTGCCAAGGTTATTATTATCGAAAAAACAGGAGTTATCGGGGGAGCAAGTAATCTATCCTGGGCTGGTAAGTTCTACAATTCTTCCGCAGCTACTGACAATAATCTTAAAGTAAATGTGGAAAAAGAAATTGCCGATTGGATTGTCAACAATCACTGGAGAGTTGACGCTGCAGCGATTAGACAATACGTAACGAAATCCGGTGAAACTTATGATTGGTTAGCAGAAAAAGGGTATAAAACCAGCTTCCTAAACTTCTTCGGAGAGCAGCTGCATGTACTGCCAGCTTATGAAACCCGTGAAGAGACCCTTCGGAAAATGTTGGCTGAATCGGTTGAACAAAAGGGTGGACAAGTGATCACTGAAACCACTGCAAAAAAGCTGATTACCAATGAAGCAGGAGAAGTTACAGGTATTGTGGCTGAGAAATCAGACGGGACTACTCTTGAAATCACAGCAAAAAGTGTCGTAATGGCAACAGGCGGTTATGCCGCAAATTCGGAAATGGTTAAAGAAGCTTTTGGCTTTGAAGGGGTTAACGGAGGACTAGGTCAGAACGTTGGGGAAGGTCTGAAGATGGCTTGGGAAGCAGGGGCCAAGGTTCCTGATAACTTCGGTGGACAGATGCTGCACCAAACATTAGCCAGAGCAACACAAGGACTAAAAGCACAATATGAGCCTTTTGAAGCAAGTTATCCGCTGATGTTGACATATCTGCCTAACTTCATGAATGTCGGTTCTTCCGGAGCACGTTTCAGAGATGAAGCAGCTACATTAACATCGGTCGCAGCAGCTAATACGAGTGCATTTAATGGTGCTTATCATATGGTTATCGTATCAAAATCACAATTGGCTGCTCTTCAGTCCAAGGGGATGAAAGGTGTTAACGCACCAAGCCTGCCAGGAATGCCACCAGAATTTTATGCCGAATTTGCAGATCAATTCACGTTAGAGAATCCATGGGTAAATGCAGAAAAGGTCTTTGATTCTATGGTAGAAAACGGAGATGGCTTCAAAGGAAATACAATCGAAGAATTAGCAACAAATGCAGGTATGGATGTAGATGTGTTTGTAGAAAATTCCAATAGTTATAAAGAAGCTACAAAAACTGGTGTGGATACTGAATTTGGTAAAGCTGCTGATTATTTAGAGCCAATGGGCGAAGAAGGACCATATTATGCCATCGTCGCTGAAATCAACAACTTGGGTTCTGTAGGTGGCTTGCTGGTAAACACTAAGTTCCAAGTGCTAAATGATAAACGTACACCAGTAAAAGGATTGTTTGCTGTAGGGCTTGAATCGGAAGGCGTATTATTCAACGATACCTATGTTGGCAATGGGGTTGGAATTGGTTATTCCTTTACCTCAGGTCGTCTAGGTGGAGAGAGCGCGGCAAACAGTGCTTTGAAAGCTAATTAACGACAATTTCCCGGAAAATAATTCAAACTTTTTAAAGCCGCAGAGTAGACAACTCTGCGGCTTTTTTTGTTGGAGATTAGAGCCAATCTTCTTTTAGCAAAGATTTAAGAAGCTCTACATTTGTTACTCCCAGCTTGGCAGCGATCTGCTGCTCTAATTCAATTTTGGTGATCATCATTCTGTTATTGCATTCTATACCCTTTAGAGTGAGGACAATATTTTTGTCACGCTGATTTCCTTCGACTTCAACGGCTTCAACATAACCACGGGATAACATGCCTTGAATGCTTTTATGGGTGCCCTGTCTTGAAATATGAATTATTCTACTGATTTCTGAGATCGATAACATTTTTCGGGCCGCAAGAACTGCAAGAATGTGGGATTCGGTCTTATTGATTTGATCCGGGTCTTTGTCTGTCACTATTTTACGTAAAGCTAGATGCTTCTCACTGAGTAAATCAATCAGGTTCATTTTTTGCAGCTGCTTATTCATTAGAACACTCCTAAATGATGGCTCGTTTATCCCAGTATAAGTCATTTGTGAATATTGTCAACTTGGTTGACTTGATTTAAGGATCTATGTTATTGTAATCCAAGTTGACAATACAGAGATAAAAGGAGCTTGAAGATGGGAAGAAACAAAAAAGAAGCATTTTTATTTACGTTCATCATGTGTTTTTTAATGGTGCTGGGGATGAGTATTTACAATGTAGCACTAATGGAGGGTTGGTCAGGCACGTTAGTTAAGGATGTGATTGTCGGCTACTTGCCTGCATTTATAGTTGCACTCATTCTAGATGTATTTGTTGTAGGCAAGGTTGCAAAGGGGATCGCGCATAAGCTGGTTAAAGAAAATGATCCGATGATCAAAAAAATCATGTTCATATCCTTTTTTATGGTGACCGGAATGGTATTGTTCATGTCCTTCTATGGCGCAGTTCTCCATGTTGGATTTTCTGCTGAACTACCAAGAGCTTATCTGTCTGCCATAGGTAAAAATTTTATTTTTGCACTTCCACTGCAGATCATTTTAGTTGGGCCGCTTACACGATTTATTTTTGTGAAAATTACTCCAGCAGTGTCTGCGTAGGGAATAAATCAATAGAAGCAATGTACAACAAAACGCTCTCCGTCTGCCTGAATAAGCAGAAGAGAGCGTTTTGTTTTTTAAAAGATTAGAAACGTTTATCTATGGCTCGCTCGTTTACGTAAGCGCGTGAACTCTCTTTTTTACAGGTTCGAGTAGATTTAGGGCATACTCATTTCCGCTACCTTTGGGACTATCGTTGCGGATATGCTCCTCCAGACATAATCTGGAGTCGTGATCCGCTTGATAATCAGGATGATTATCCAGATACCCCATTAGGGCTTGCCATGAACCATAGATATCATCAGTGCTTTCTGTCAGAGCATAGAGGCCGCCGTCGAGCCGCATTTCCTTTAGATGAGCTGGTATCTTCACATTTTCCGGTATTGAGGCACAGAATCCATATCCGTAAGGTTTATTCTCACCACTTGGATGCGGGTTCGTATTGCCGCCAAACAGCCGTGCTGTGCCTAATAGTTGACTAGCTTCCAGCCATTCATTAACTGGGATCATAGCTTCATCTTCTGGAGAGGTACTAACCGCAACATTGTAGGCAAATCTCATAGCTGGGAGAGTAATGAATCTTACATGAATAGGGGTAGAGTGATTAATAGTTGGCATAGATATAACCTCCTCAGTTTTAGTCATACCATCCGATGGACTGCATAACTTTTCGTTTAGTTCAGATAATAATTGATTTGTAATGGGTTCCTCGAGATGGGCGGATATCCACTGTAAAAAGAGATGGATTTCACCTTCTCTATTTGTTAGTTCTGTTTTTTGATTGTGAATAGAAGCCGCTTGCTGGCTGAGCGCTTCGTACATGGACTGAACGGACATATTTTTAAGCACGGTTCCAATATCCTTGATGCTAATATCCAGCTTTCTTAATAATGAGGTAACCCGAATGGCGAGTATTGCTTTCTCATCATAAATCCGCCAGCCAGAGCTGCTGTCCCGCTTACTTTCAAACAATCCTTGTGCTTCCCAGTGACGCAGAGTCCGACTCGTCAGTCCGAATTGCGCAGAAAGCTTATCAATGGTAACAAATCCGCTCATAGACAACTCCCGTTTCATAGTTTGATAAGGCGCCTTATGTGGATTATTTTAGCATTTAACGTTACGTCAATTGCAAGGAGAATTAATGATTGGGTATTCGAGATAATTTACATTTCTCATACAAAACATTGTCCAGTATTTAACGTCCAGCTTCTACAATCAAGATATTGGTAGAATGTACCTATTGCAATATGAGGCTTTATACGGAGGATGATATTGTTGAAAGCTAGGTCTATGCATCTAACTATGAAATGGAAGTTGATTTTGAGTTTTTCCGCCGTTGTTCTTTTCTTTTTGGGAGTAGCGTTTTATCAAAACCATAAAATCAGCCAAGTGGAGATTTCTATGGAAACGCAAAAAGCTGAGATGGAAAAACGAATTACCGTGTCATTAATTACGCAGCTGCTGCAGGAAATGAATGCGGTAGAATCTTCGTTAGCGGGTTCGAGTGATTTGGAGTTCGTCCAACCCTTTAAGGACAAGCAAACAAAGCTGACTAAAGAGTTGGCGACGGTGGATTTTGCGGCAGATTCGCCGGCATTTAAAGAGTTAGAACAATTACATAGTCAGATTGGGGAATATACGGGATATTTTGACGAATTGGTAAAGACCATAGAAGATGAGCAGCTCGATCCCATGAGTGTGCTGGAACAAATCGATGAATTACATACGAAGGCTACAGCGTTGAGTGAAGTCATGCTAGTGACTAATGAACATTTGTATACGGCAGCAGCAGAAAATGCAGAAAAAGCACAGGATTATTCTTTTGATCTGCTTAATCTAACCACCTCTATAGTTGCTTACGCAGCTGTGCTAGTGTTTATTTTCACATTAGTGATTGCGGTTATGCTCATACGTTCCTTCCTGAATCCTATCCATAAACTGCAAGTGGCTCTGCGAAAAATTGCAGAAGGAGATTTGCGTCAGCAGATTAACTCACCTTACAACGATGAGTTGGGCAGTTTGAGTCATCATTTTGATCATATGGTGGAGCGGGTCCGGGAAATGCTTCAGCATACCCAGTCAGTAGCCTCTTCGCTGGCAACTTATTCGCATTCTTTTCAAGAATCTTCATCTATAACGGCGCATACGAATCAAGATATCGTAAGCACTATACAGGAAATTTCGGTAGGCGCAGAACAGCAGGCAGGACAATCCGAGCAGAGCGCTGGCCTGATTCAGGAGCTGGAACGTGAAGTGAATGAGATCACGGAGTATACCGAGGTTATGCTGGCTACCAGTCAAACGGCTAATCACAATACTCGTAAAGGATCTGAATCCGTCATCGCCCTCCGGGAGGTGTCTGAGCATTCGCGAGAATCTGTTAATAAAGTATATCTGGCTTTAACCAAACTGAGTGATCAATCAAAGGACATCTCGCGCATCACTAAATCCATAACAGATATTTCTAATCAGACCAATATCCTCTCACTTAACGCAGCAATTGAAGCAGCTCGTGCAGGTGCCTACGGAAAAGGGTTCGCTGTCATCGCTGATGAAGTAAGACAATTATCTGTGCAGACCAAAGAGTCCTCCGTACATATCAGTCAGATTATTAGCGAGCTGCAATCCGGGATGGATGAATTCCAGCAATATATGCTGGTGACCAAAGGAAATCTTGAGGAACAGGATCATAAAGTGGCCGAAACGTTGTCCTCTTTCGAAGCGATTGATCAATCTATTGTGGAGATTAGTAAACAGATTGGGCAAATTCACGACAAAGTGGATATGACTCAGACTATGAACCGTAGACTCGCAGAGTCTGTGCATGCCGTCGCGGCCATCGCCGAGGAAACTGCGGCAGGAGTGCAAGAGGTGAACGCCTCCAGCGTACAGCAGGATCATGCTATCCGTGATATAGCCCGTCAAGCCATTGAGATTAATGAAATTTCGCAGAATTTATTCAAAGAAATCAATATTTTTAAGATTGATTCAGATGGGGACGATGGGGTCAGCGATGAAGGGGACAGGGATACAAAGCATGCTGGCACTCCAGAAGCTGGGGACACATTAGGAGACGCATTAGGAGATGATACATTAGGTGCTGGCGATCCTCCAGATGATAGCGGTACTCCAAATGATGGTGGTACACCAAATGCAGACGCTTCTAAAGAGGGGTCTTATCTGACAATCTCTGCGTAGCTCAGCGGGAATTGGCATTCGTAGCGTAAGGTGGAATAGGGAATAGAGAATAGAGAAGAGAGAAGAGAGAAGAGAGTAGAGAGTAGGGAGTAGGGAGTAGGGAGTAGGGAGTAGAGTAGAGAGTAGAGAGTAGAGTCCAGAGATTAGAGTTTATAGAATAGAGTTTAGAGATGAGAGGCTAAAGTTTAGCGCTTAGTGAGGTTCTATCTGCCGTTTTGATTTTAAGTGTATTTTATACAACTAAAAAGGTTTGTATTTAGCTTGATTAGGGTTTAGTTGTATTTAGTGCAGCTATTTCGAGCTGAAAAGGGGATAGCGGCTGTTTAGTGGGGATTTAATTGCATGAAATACAACTAAAACCAGGTGGGAGTGCACATACCTGAAAATAGTTGTATAGAGTGCAATTAACTCAACGCATAATTGTGATTTGTTGCATAAAGAAGCTGGCTCCTTCGTGGGAGTATCCACGAAGGAGCCAGCTTTTTTATGTAGAAATATAATTAGTCCTCGTAAGTTTGATTTAGGGTGCTAACTAACTCTGGGAGCCAGTCGCTTAGAGTGAGAAACTTGTATCCCTCCGATTGAGCTTTAGCTGTATCCATAAACCAGGATTGTGTGATCCCGAATGGAGAATTATGCGCATCCGCTGTTTCGCTTTGAATGACGGCTTGTTTTCTGGTCTCTTTTTCAATCAGCGAGATAAGCTCCTTAATACTAACCGTACCGTCTGAGCAAGCGTTGAGAGGACCCGTCACCGTCGAGTTGCCAAGCCAATACAGAAAATCAGCGGCTTCGTCCGAACGGATAAAACAGATATTTGCATCTGGATTCGGAATCCCGATGGGCAGCTCGTTACGTACATGTTCGATATGAAAATGGAGTCTTCGTGTATAATCGTCAGTTCCCAGAACAATCGGAAAGCGGACAGCGGCTACAGGGAAGTTAGCTTGTTGGATAAGGACGGCTTCCGCCAGTCTTTTCCCCTCCTGATAGGTGAAGTCATTTCGTCCTCCATAACGAATAGGGTGCGTTTCAGGATCGAACACCTCTTCCGTCAGCGCTTGCTCACTGAAATCATAAACAGATAAACTTGAAGTCAGTATGTAACGTGTGGTTTTGCCGTCAAAAATACGGCGCGCCTGATCCGCTTCATCAGGTGAAAAACAAATATTATCGTAGACTACATCCCAACTCGTATCACCTAATGCTTGAGCGAAGGCCTCCGGTTGAGACCGATCCACCTGTATCCGGTGAACGAGATCGCCAAAAGGGTCGCTTGTTTCCCCGCGCGTTAATATGGTTACTTCGTTCTTAGAATCCTCAAGCAGACGCTCGACCAAACGTTTCCCAAAAAAGCGTGTGCCGCCTAAAATAAGAATCTTACTCATCAACCTCACTCCTTGATTGCTATTAATGGTTATTAAAATGACTGTTTATTGGTTTATGTGAAGCTTCTGATTCATTGTAGAGAAGCGGCGGGATCAGCCAGATCAGCAGCAATGTATTGAGTTTTGAGTGATACAAATTGGACTAACGGGAAAGAGTTAGTTTGATTGTACTTCGTGCAATAGAATTCGTATTAGAGTGGAGAAAATTTGATCCTATTGCACTCTATACAATCAATGGATGAGCAAGTGGCATTAAACTAGCTTTTCACCAGAATCTATTGCAGAGATTGCAGCAGATTCAATTTTTGCGGCTAGGACGGCGGATTCTGTTGTACAATATGCAACGTTTGTAGCTAGTTACCACAAACAGCCCAAATGTTAATTACAGATTAAGCGCACTAATCACAATTATATCTGTTCGTTTTTAACGTAACGAGACACTTAGCTGCCCGAAATCGAGCTTAACGAAAAACTACGCCACCATACACATTCCTGGCGTGGTATAATTCCAGCTGTTTGAACTGAATCCACCAGCTTGGAAGGTCTGGAAGCCTTGCAAGCTTTGGCTCGATACCGCCATTACAGGTTCCTGGCTTTCGTCCGCAAATACAAGCTCGATCAGCTCGGCAATTTCCCCATGTTCATACGCGGCTGCAAGGCGGCTCAAGACAATCTGCATGGCTGTGTCCTGTGGTAAGGAAGGACCATCGGCCTGAAGCAGCTCTTGTCTTACGAGAGGAAGGGCTTGCCGGGCTCGGTGCAGAGCGGCTTTTATTGCCCCTTCTGTGGTATCTAGAATCTCGGCAGCTTCCATTGCAGAGTGTCCCAACACATCTCGAAGCAGGAATACCGCCTGCTGCAGCGGAGATAAATGCTCCTGTAGTACTTGAAAAGCAGCTTCAATCTCAAATGAACCATACTCCGCAGAGGCCTCAGTGGGGGACTGATCCAACTCCAACACTCGTGACAAGGTGGCTTTTCGCCGCATGATATCAATCCATGTGTTTCGGGCAATCCGAAAAAGCAATGCCTCAGGATTTGGGTGATTTGTAGAACTTGTATGATGAGTAGAATTTGTAGGAATCGTAGAATGCATTGCAGATTTTGCAGATCTTGTAGATGGTGCAGTCTTAGATGGCGTTACAGCCTTAGCAGACGTTGCAGGATTAGCAGACGTTGCAGCCTTAGAAAACGTATAGTTCATTTGATTAGTTTGATTAGTTTCAAGTTTTTCATTAGCTCCATTTGCTCCATTAGCCTTATCATTTTCAATGGTTTCTTTATTTTGTTTAACTTCATTCATTGGACTGTTCCCATTATTTGCGCTCGTTGAGTTCGAAGTCTTCATATAACCTAGAGCCTTGACCCATGTATCCTGAGCTAAATCATCGGCATCCCACGGGGATTGTGTCAATGCAAGACAATATCGCTTCAGAGCTATCTGCAAAGACCTGCTGTTACTTTCATCCGGCTCATCTCCGGTGCTAAGCTTCTCAAGGATGATCACTCTGCATAACTCCTTTTCCAGTAAGGTGATTTCGATTACTTCTAATAATAAACGAATGAGCAGGAAATTAAGATACGCAATTTTAAAAAATAAAAATTCTCACGCCTAACGTATCCTATCCCCATATTAATCCGTTTACAGGGTAGATTTCAAAACTCTAAAACAGATGGAGGTCGAATACGGATGGCGTACGTTCCTTATGTAGTCGAACAAACGAATCAAGGTGAAAGATCTTACGATATTTATTCGCGGCTGTTGAAGGACCGGATAGTGTTCGTAGGTGCGGAAATTGAGAATCAGCTGGCTAACAGTATTGTTGCCCAGTTATTGTTCTTATCAGCAGAAGATCCGGATAAAGATATACACATGTATATTAATTGTCCAGGTGGCTCTATCACCGCAGGCTTCAGTATTTATGACACGATGCAGCTTATTAAGCCGCCGGTGAATACCATTTGTACAGGAATGGCAGCTTCTTTTGGTTCTTTGTTGTTATTGGCTGGGGCCAAAGGGAAACGTTATGCCTTGCCGAATAGCGAGATTATGATTCATCAGCCGCATGGTGGGGCGCAGGGGCAAGCTAGTGACATTGCGATCAGTGCCAAACGTATTTTGAAGGCAAGGGAAGTGCTTGTGCAAATTACAGCGGACCGAACTGGGCAGACGGTAGAGAAGGTACTGCAAGATATGGATCGAGATTATTTCATGTCAGCCGAGGAGGCAGTTGAATACGGAATTATCGATAAGGTCATCACAAATCTCTAAGACGAAGGAGTGAAGAAGGCTATGCTGGAGGTTTTGCAGGGAAAAGAGGTAACAATCTATTTTGTGGATGGCTCCAACGCTACAAAAGGAGTGCTGGAAACGGTAAGTGAAAATTTCGTCAAATATCGGACGGATTTTGAAGAGTTTTATATTCCAATCAGCTCGATCTGTTCTATCTCTCTAGATACCAAAACGCGTGAACGAGCCAAAGTAGGGTTCACACAATAACATCAACAACATCATCTGTATAAAAAAGGGTTAGGAGCTCCACAGCTCCTAACCCGTACTTTCCCGAATAGCCAAATAATGAGCCACATTTGCATGATGCGGCACAACGGTCTCCCCTTTAATCAGCTTGATTAAGGTTCGGGTGGCGGTCATCCCAATCTCCGTTCCAGAGTATTCAACCGAGGAAAGCTTAGGTCGAACGATAGAGGCAATGAAGCTGTTATCAAAACCGAACACGGCGACATCAGCTGGCACCCGTAGACCGTTATCGGTTAAATGATTCATGGCTCCAACTGCCATCCAATCTGTAGAGCAAAACACCGCAGTAGGTAACTCCCCGCTATCTATAATTCGGCGCATGGCGTCGCTCCCATCTTCGACGGCCATCGCACTTTCTACTACCCATTCTTTCCTTAAGGTTATGCCTGCATCCATAAGGGCTTGTAGATAGCCTTTATACCGATCCCCACCCACCGCATTATCTCCCGAGCCGCGAATCATAGCGATTTTGCGATGACCTTTTTGAATCAGATAAGTAACAGCTTCATAGGAGGCAGTTATATTGTCCAGATGAACGGAAGGAATCATATCCACCTGCGATTGTTGCCCGACAAGCACGCAAGGTGTATTTGAGCTGCGGATGATCTCCAGATGTTCATGGTTTGGAATTGAACCCACAAATATATTTCCTTCCGTCCCAATACGCTGGAACATCTTCAAATAGTGTTGTTCACTTTCTGCACTGCCGTCCGTTAATCCGACCATAATGTCGTATCCATACAAATCCGCAAGATCGCGAATACCAACATTGAAGTCATCCAGTACAGTGTTGCTATTCTGCGGAATGATCACACCGATCAGCTGTGTATTAGCTTTGTCCGTTTCAAGGCCGATGACATTCGGACGGTAGTTGGTTTGTTTAATAGCTTCCAGTACTCGTTTACGGACATCTTCGTTTACTGGTTTGCTGTTATTGATTACCCTGGACACCGTAGAGATCGAAACGTTCGCCATTTGGGCTATATCTTTTATCTTTACCTTCAAGAAGATCACCATAACTTTCCATATGATTCACTTGGTGTTTCAACTCTCGCAAGCATATCACGGATAGCTTCAAGAATCCAAAAGATTGTTGTTGACCTAGGAAATAAAAGGTCCTATAATGATCGCTGTAGGAAAATTATTTCCTTGAAAAAAGCTTGTTTTCAACGATAAAGTTGGATTTTTGCTAAAAACAATAACTGAATTATTAATTTTAATGAATTTAGGGAAAATATTTTCCTATGAAGGGTATATGAATACGAAGGAGCTGCATGCATTGAACAGAACATGGTGGAAAGAAGCCACAGCGTATCAAATTTACCCACGGAGCTTTATGGACAGCAATGGTGATGGTATAGGCGATCTGCAAGGAGTCATTTCTAAACTTGATTATTTGCAGGAGCTTGGTATCAATGTCATTTGGATCTGTCCTATTTATAAATCCCCAAATGATGATAATGGTTATGATATTTCGGATTATCAGGATATTATGGCGGAGTTCGGCAGCATGGCCGACTTTGATCAGCTGCTGCACGAGGTTCATGCACGAGGCATGAAGCTGATTCTGGATCTAGTGATTAATCATACTTCGGACGAACATCCATGGTTTGTTGAAGCACGTTCAAGCAAGGATAATCCGAAGCGGGATTATTATATTTGGAGTGATCCTAAGGACGGGGAGGAGCCGAATAACTGGGAGAGTATTTTCAGCGGTTCGATTTGGGAGCTTGATCCCGCCACAGAGCAATATTTTATGCATGTATTTTCCAAAAGACAGCCAGACCTCAACTGGGAGAATCCTGAGGTGCGCCGTGAATTGTATAGCATGGTCAACTGGTGGCTGGACAAAGGAATCGACGGCTTCCGGGTGGATGCCATTTCACATATTAAAAAAATCACCGGACATCCCGATCTGCCGAATCCACAGAATCTTCCGTATGTTCCGTCTGGCGATGGTCACATGAACCGTGAAGGGATTCACGATTTCTTGCAGGAGCTCAAGCAGGAGACGTTTGACCGATATGACATCATGACGGTTGGCGAAGCGAGTGGTGTAAATGTTGATCAGGCGGAGTCGTGGGTGGGTGAAGAGCAAGGCAAATTTAATATGATTTTTCAATTCGAGCATTTAGCTCTTTGGAATAAGAGTGTGACAGGTGGATTGGATGTTCTGCAGCTAAAATCAGCTCTCTCCCGTTGGCAAAAAGGTCTTGAGGGCAGAGGCTGGAACGCATTGTTCATCGAAAATCACGACCAGCCGCGTTCAGTTTCTACTTGGGGAAATGATGGCCAGTATTGGAAAGAGTCAGCTAAATCGTTGGCTACGATGTATTTCCTGATGCAGGGAACACCATTTATTTATCAAGGTCAAGAAATTGGGATGACCAATGTAAGATTTGAATCAATGGATGATTACGATGATGTGGCGATGAAGAACTTGTACCGTTTGGAGACTGAAGCCGGTAAATCACATGAGGAAGTCATGGAGGTAATCTGGAAGAACGGTCGGGACAACTCTAGAACACCAATGCAATGGAGCGACTCTGAAAACGCTGGTTTCAGCAGCGGCAAGCCATGGATGAAGGTGAATCCGAATTATACGGAAATCAATGTGGAGCGGGCGAAGCAGGACCCTTATTCCATCTATCATCATTACAAAAAGCTTATCGCTCTTCGGGCTGCTAATCCCGTTACTGTTTACGGGACTTATGATCTCATTTTGCCTGAAGATGAACGTATTTATGCTTATACTAGGACGCTTGGAAATGAAAAACTGCTGGTCATGTCTAACCTGACAGCAGAGGAAGCGCTGTTTGACCTTCCATTTGAATTGGAGTTTGATACTAGTGAGTTGCTCTTGCATAACTATGAGGTTGATCCTGCGGAGCCGATTGAGACTGTCGCATTACGGCCTTACGAGTCCCGTGTGTATATGCTGGTTAACGCACCTGTAGAGCAAGAGGGGAGCAGTGAACTTGTACCTGCACAAGAGTTAAGTGAAGCTTCTTTTCCAGAAACAGTTTAATATATTTATTGTAATTCAAAGCGCCCGGTTATCCGGGCGCTTTTTTTGTGTGCGCCCAGCATGGGCGCTATCTATAGGGTTGAAGTCCCGAATGGCGAAGGCAGTAGTAGCCATTAGCTTAAGGCAAGGGTGTCCACCGCGAGGTGGAATCTGAAGGAAGCCAGCGGCAAATCTCCGGTCTGAGGAATACGAACTTCATACAAGGCTAACGTAGGCTGGATGAGGTTGCACAACAAACCAAAGTCCATACTGCCAAAGGCGTACGAGAGTAAATGAAGCAGATAGATGGAGAGGAAGATAGCGTTCTTACCTGGGGAGATCTGTGTGATAGGCGAGTATACTTCGTAACCCTACTTGTGAGAGTAGGCTGAGTGCACAGAAGTCAGCAGACGCCATAGTACGCAAGCTGTTGCAACAGCTGCGGAAGGGCTGAACATGGAATAGGATTTATACATCCAGGCGTTCAAGATGAGCGATGAATGCAGAAAAAAAAATCCGAAAGGACCTGACTGAAGAAGGAAACGGTGAATCCCGTGGGGGTCTTCAGCAGGGCGGAGTTCATCTTTGGCACAAATGGAAGGTATAAATCACGTAAAGAGAGGTTAAAAAAAAATGTTGGAGCAACTGCTATCACGGGAAAATCTTCTGCAAGCCTTAAAGCGTGTTGAAGCGAATAAAGGAAGTCATGGCGTAGATGGGATGTCCGTAAAATCCTTACGAGAACACATCGTACAAAACTGGCAGACCTTGCGGCATGCCATAGAAGAAGGAACCTATGAACCGAGCCCCGTGCGCCGAGTCGAAATCCCGAAACCCGGTGGCGGAGGTGTTAGGTTACTAGGAATACCTACCGTGACAGATCGAATGATTCAACAAGCAATCGCGCAGGTGTTAACTCCATTGTTTGATCCAGAGTTTTCCGACCATAGCTATGGATTCCGTCCGAAAAGACGAGGGCATGATGCGGTGAGGAAAGCTCGAACCTTTATGAAAGAAGGATATCGATTCGTAGTCGACCTAGACTTGGAGAAATTCTTTGATCGCGTCAACCATGACCGACTGATGATGAAGATTTCGGAGAAAGTGGAGGACAAGAAAGTTCTCCTGCTTATCCGCAAATATCTTCAGTCAGGTGTGATGGAGAACGGGTTAGTAACCCCGACAACGGAAGGTGCCCCGCAAGGCGGTCCACTGAGTCCGTTATTATCTAACATTGTCCTAGATGAGCTCGACAAAGAACTCGAGAAACGTGGGCACCGCTTCGTTCGTTATGCGGATGATTGCAATATTTACGTGAAAACGCTAAGAGCAGGAGAGAGAGTCAAGACAACGGTCACCCGATTCATCGAGACGAGGCTAAAGCTGAAGGTGAACCAAGTAAAGAGCGCGGTAGACCGTCCCTGGAAACGAAAGTTTCTAGGATTTAGTTTTAGTGTGGACAAAGAACCAAAGGTGAGAATTGCGAAGCAGTCCTTACAGAGAGTCAAGGTTCGAATACAGGAGATATCCTCTCGAAAGAGATCGATGAAGATGGAAGAGCGAATCAAGGAACTAAACCACTACCTCATGGGATGGTGCGGTTATTTCTCGCTGGCGGATACCCCAAGTACCTTTCGAGATATGGATAAATGGATACGAAGAAGGCTACGAATGTGCCTCTGGAAGCAGTGGAAGACCCCTAGAACCAAAGTCAAAAGACTTATATCCTTAGGGGTACCTAAGGATAAAGCCTATGAGTGGGGAAATACCCGAAAAGGGTATTGGCGAATTGCAGGGAGTCCAATTCTACAACATGCATTGAATAACCAATATTGGGAAGCCAATGGATTAAAGAGTGTATTGGACAGATACAACTCCTTACGGAATATTTCATGAACCGCCGTATATCGAACGGTACGTACGGTGGTGTGAGAGGTCGGGGGCTAGCCGCCCCCTCCTACTCGATTGCGGTAGTGTAGGACTCTTGCACAAAATGAATGCGCTTACCTAGGCAAGTCGTATAAAAATATTATTTTTTCTATTATTTTTGTTCCCAAAATTAATAGAATACTATATTATGTTATGAATACAGATTCATATAAGTGTATATTCATTCAATTTGGGGTGAAAGTAGACAAAATTATAGGAGGTAAAAAATGTCCAAGAGAATACTATCTTTATTACTAGCTTTTACACTTATGATGTCGGGTCTGCTTCCAGCTGCATATGCAGGTGAAGTTGCAACCGAAATTAACCCGCAGGCGGTTGTTGCTCCGGTTTCTACGGAGAACACAGCTGATCTTGCGGTGCTTTCTTCAGAACAAACTACGGTAGCGACTGCTGTCTATGAACAAATAGCGGCGACAGTTTCCACAGAAGTATACAAAGCTTCTATGACGGAAGCTAGAACATTAGAATTGACTTTAGATCTTCCTGATGGGGCATCGCCTCAAGATATCATCTGGAATTTTGGCAGAACGGCGGAAGAGATGAAGCCGCTGGCAGAGTGGAAAAAATGGAATAAAGATGCGAAAGATTATTCAGGTAATCCTTTCGTAACAGTGACATATGAGCCGATCTCAGGTTCAAAAGTAAAGGCTTTAATTCATTTTGATTTGCTGTACGGAGAGAATCTCTCACTAACGGGTATACGTGCAGAGTACGTCAAACGAGTGGGAATTTATAATCTAATCGGGACATTACCTGCTGGAGATGTGCTGGTAGAGCAGCAAGTCAAACTAAATCCATATGAAACCTATCATACATATGATGAGATTAAACCCGCGATCGATAGGATTACTGCTGAAAGCAATAATAAATATGATCGATATGTAGAGTATCAGCAAATTGGGACCTCAACTCAAGGTCGTGCCATTCATTTCTCTATTGTTGCTAAGGATAAGTCCTCAGTAGATCAATATTTGAACGAGACCTTACCGCTTATGATGAATGATCCTGAAGCCCTGCAAAAGAAAATTAACGACGGGGATCTGCAGAATTATAAGGTACCTATTTGGTTGAATAACATTCATGCCGATGAAGCCAATGGTGTCGATGTAATCATTAAGTTTTTGGATACGCTGATGACACAGCAAATTGTCACCTATGATACCACTGATGAGAATGGAAATCCGAAAAAGGTAGTTCTGAACATCGACGAAGCGCTTGACCATGTGATTTTCCTGCTTGATTATGTAGAGAATCCTGACGGTCGCGCGTTAAACACGCGTCAAACTTCAACGCTGCTTGATCCAAATCGGGACAACTCTTACCAGACCCAACCTGAGACACAAGCGGTAACTGCACAAATTGCTAAGTGGACGCCGCTTACCTTTTTGGACATGCATGGATTTGTAAGTGGCTTCTTGATTGAGCCTTGCACACCACCTCATGATCCTAACATTGAATATGATCTTGTAATGCCAAGTATGCTTGAGCAAGCAAATGCCATGGGTAAGGCGGGGATTGCTAATACAAAATATGATTCCTACCATATCCCTTATGAAGAATACGAAAAAACACAACAGGATCCGAACTATAAAGGAACGAATGCAACAGGTTGGGATGATGCTTCGCCAGCCTACACAGCTGTATATGCCATGCATCAAGGAGCACTTGGGCATACCATTGAAGTGCCTGAATTGAATGAAGATTCACTGGATGCCTTTTATTATGCGGCTTTGGGGGCCACCGATTATGTGATCAACAACAAGCAGGAACTGTTCCTGAATCAATTGGAAATCTTCAAACGGGGTATCCAAAATGAGAATACTAATGCTGCTGTTAAAGATTATCTAATCAATGCACAGAATGAGTCTATTGGACGTCCAGGGGTAGATGAGAATACGAATTTCTTCCCTGAGTATTACATTCTTCCGGTTGCAAAAGATTTGCAAAAAAATGATCTGGAAACCTACAAAATGGTTCAGTACCTACTGCGTAACAATGTGAAAGTAGAACGGACAACAGCCAGTGTAACTGTAGATTCTGTAGTCTATCCGGCTGGAACCTATGTGGTGAATATGCATCAAGCCAAAAGAGGTTATGCGAATCTTGTCTTGTATGATGGACTAGATGTCTCGGATTTTAATGAGATGTATTCCGATACGGTACAGAATTTCTCGGCTATGCGTGGTTTTGACCGATATATTAGCCGTTCTGTAGGAGCATTCACTGGGAAGACAGAAGAGGTTAGCGGTGTAACGATCCCTAGTACGAATCTGGATCAATCTCCGTTCGAGCAAAATTATGTGATTAAAAACAGCAACAATGATGCGATAAAAGCTGTGAATGAGCTGCTAGCCAACCATAAGGCAGTGACACTGCTGGAGAATGGGGGGACGGGTTACGAGAAGGGAAGTTTCCTTGTTTCCAGATCCAATCTTAGAACGGTATCGTCTAAATATCTGCTGGATATTGTGCCGTTTAGTGCTGCAGAGAACAGAACGGGTAAATTGCTTAAGGCTCCTAAGGTAGCTATTGCAGGAGCGACTGCATTTATGCTGAAGGATCTTGGGTTTAACGTAACTACGGATACAGTGGCAGCAGATGTTCTAATCAATTCGGGAACGAATCTGATTGCTACAGGTAAACCGTTTATCGGTTATGGAAGAACGATGCTAAAAACTGTTAAAGGGCTTAAGGTCCTCCCTGGACTGGACTATTCAACTCCGGTCAATAAGGATGGTAAAGAAGATGCTCATGAGGGATTGTTTAAGGCTGAGGTCTCTCAGGACAATGTAATTACAGCGCCTTATGCCGATAGCGAATATCTCTACACAGTTTCCGCGGCTTATATTACAAAAGTGCCTGAAGGCGCAGAGATCTTGGCGAAATACGGATCAGGAGCTGACTTTTTCAAAGCAGGCTGGTGGCCGAATAACGAGGCTGCACAAGACCAAGTATTGGCGCTTACTTACAATACAGACAACATCCATGTGACGTTATTTGCGAATGATCTGATGAATAAATATCATCCGCAAAATCAATTCAGATTGCTTGCCAATTCAATCTATGCTGCTGCTCCAGCGGCGACTAAAGAGGATGGTATGGATAACGGGGTGAATGAACCAGAGCCAACAACACCTTCGACACCGTGGCAGCCATCTGTAACATCAACACCTGCACCGACCGTGCAGCCGTCTGCAACACCAACGCCAGCTCCAACTCCAACTGTGCAGCCGTCTGCAACACCAAACCCAATAGGTTCTAACTTCACGGATCTAGGTAAGGTGGCGTGGGCAGTATCGGCAATTCAAGAGCTGGCGGCAAAAGGGATCCTGCAAGGAGTGAGCGATAATTCCTTTGCTCCGCTTAAAGAGGTGACGCGTGCCGAGTTTATTACCATGATCGTGCGAGCTTTTGATCTGCTTGATGTGAAATCAACCGCTGCCTTCAGTGACGTGAAAGCTTCTGACTGGTCTTATGGATACATTGCATCCGGGGTCAAGAACGGATTGATTAACGGTGTAGGCAATGGAAGGTTTGATCCTAACCGTGCGATTACACGCGAGGAAATGGCAATCATTGTATCCAATGCACTTAAGAAATTTAAAGGCAAGTCGGTAAATGATACAAATGCCGCTTTGGCTAACTTTAAAGACCAGGCAACAATCGCTGCTTACGGTAAAGAAGCGGTGGCATTACTAACTCAGGAAGGTATTGTGCAAGGTCTGATTGCGGATACCTTCGGTCCTAAAAACATTGCCAACCGTGCTCAAGCAGCAGTGATTATTGATAGGATGTTGAAGCTTAATTAAGTTTTAGATACTTATAAAATAATACAAGAATGCCCCTCAGCTATTTGGCTGAGGGGCATTCTTTTTATAGTTACTCTGCATTATCCGTAGATGGTAAATCCGGCAGTTGTTGAATGTAGCTGTTAGACATATTTAGAAGCCGCTGAACGGCGTCAAATTGTTCTTTTGTCGAACCGCCCTCTGTTTCAGAGCCATCGATTAGATTAAAGTTGTCTCCATCATCGTAATCGACACCAGTCAAATACATGCTTGTGTCATTAATGAAAGAGCCGGTAGGCAAAAAGTGTCTGACAGGGAGCATGTTGGTCTGTTGGTTCATCAGATCTTCTCCGAAGTAGAGCTGATCTTTCATTGAAATCCCTAACAGGTTAGCTACAGTTGGCATAATGTCGATCTGGCCGCCAGTTTGGCTGTATACCGTAGGTTGACCTACCCCTGGCGCATGTACGATGAAAGGAATGTTGAACATATCGGTATAACCATATTCGTGACCGACCATTTCTTCCATTAACGATTTCTCGTTGCCATCAAGGGAATATAGCGATACACCCTGATGGTCCCCGTAAAAGACAATGACGCTATCATCCCATAGACCACTGGACTTTAATTGATCCAGAAATTGTCCCATTGCATAATCTGCGTAATTTTGAGCTAGAATATAGTTGCCAACTAGGGTACCTTCATACCGTTTAGGCAGCGTCATTTTATTTTTTGACTCTGGCATTTTATAAGGGTGATGAGCACTCATAGAAATGACCATTGCATAAAAAGGATCATCTTTAGCATCCATTTTGACTAATTCAGGCACAGTCTTGGCATAGAGTACCTCATCAGAAGCACCGAATGCGATATGATCACCATCCCCATAGAACGCTTGATCGTAATACTTATCAAAGTCTAGGACTTTGTATAGAGTTTTGCGGTTCCAGAATTCTACGCTATTGGTGTGAAAGGTTGCTGTATTATATCCATTAGCTTTCATCAGCTTAGGCAGGCTCGGAAGCGCCTTATCCATATAATTGGATGAAGTGGCTACCTCGTGATGAGGAACGTACAACGAAGTATTCACCACAAATTCAGCATCCGAAGTTGTTCCTTGCCCGGCATTAGTATAGAAGTTATTGAAATAATGTTCGCTTTTCAAAAGCTTATTTAGATTGGGTGTTACTTCCTGTCCGTCAATGCTCAGGTCCAGCAAAAAGTTCTGAAAAGATTCCATTTGTACCACGATTAGATTTTTACCTTGAGCTGCCGCCCAGTACTTCGGTGAGCCAGGCTCTGTAATTCCTTTGGTCTCGTTAATGGATGGTTGCGTGATTTCTTTGCTGTCGATTATTTCTTCTGTTTCCCTTGTATCGGCAAAAATAGTATAGACCTCGTAATTAAGAATCCCCATACTCTCCGCTTTTTTGTTCTCGTTCATACTGGCATGATTCGGCCAAACATTAAAGACACAAACTGCTAAGGAAACACTGATGATCCCAAACAAAGCGGTCCGGTTCATGCGGCGGTTCATACCTCTTTCTTTCCAGATCGCAATATATTTCGGACGGAACATAAAAAACATGAACACTACAATATCCACAAAAATGAACAAATAGTAAGGGTCCAGCAACGAGTATGTGCTTTCTCCCACCTTAGTTACTTTATCTGCTTGTTCCAAGGCATGATAAGTAGCAATTACACCGTAATATTTGTAATACATTAGGACGGCGAAATATATGACTGAAATCAATAGGTTGGCTATCATGTAATACAGAAATTTTCGTTTGGAAGCCATCCATTCAATAAGTCCAAATACGATAAAGAAAAATGGGATCTCTGTCAGCAGCATGCTCCAGTTAGGACCGTCGCTAAAAACTACGAACCAGGCCACTGCGCATTTTAGCAGCAGGACGAAGCTAAAGACTAGGAAGGGTTTGTTTTTTATATCAAAATCTTTTTTCACTCGTTATCATCCTCTCTGATGCAATTACACCAAGGTCCTGCATATACCTGTATTTCATGGAAATCCGTTGCAATATGCCGAAGCTTATTATGCTCCCGAAGTTATCAAGTGTCAAAAGGTGGACGAGAGTCCTAGAGTGAAGCAACAAGCGATTTATGCCGCATAAGCAGGTAAAATCAACGCCAATCCCAAACTACAGGGTCCTATGCGTATAAAATGATTTTAATAATTTCCAGTTTCCCGCAACTTTGTATAATATTCCTCAGTCTAAATATAGAGGAGTGATTAGAGAGGCGGGAATTAGATGACCCAGCGGCAGTTCATAACGATGGTAACGATTTGTTTTCTTGTGCTCTTAAATTCAGGTTGTAATCAAGGGGAGAACTCCATTGGTGTGGAGCCTTCTGGCTCTATAGCTTCAACGTCTGTACCACAGGTTCCCGAAGACTTTTTGCTAACACTGGATTATAAAGTTCAGAACCATCCGGATAC
The DNA here is from genome assembly GCF_037969975.1 of Paenibacillus sp. FSL R7-0163. Classification (NCBI taxonomy): domain Bacteria; kingdom Bacillati; phylum Bacillota; class Bacilli; order Caryophanales; family Paenibacillaceae; genus Paenibacillus; species Paenibacillus sp. FSL R7-0163. The sequence continues at coordinate 3,862,968 of NZ_CP150224.1, read as the reverse complement.
ATTTGCAGTTGAGGTACCACAGAACTGGGAGGTTAAGCTGGGGGAGTATCCAGTGGGACTTTACTGGCGATTAGCGAATGAGTTCTCTAAAGATGCCGGATTGGATTTGACCCTCCTGAAGGGTGCCACGGTAGAGGTACAGCGGTATTCCTTAGTCGATGGTTTACCTGGTTCTGGCGAACAAAAAGAATTTTCTTATCCCTCCAATCTCGTTTTGCTTGTTCAATCAGGAAATACCGTTGGGGCTTGGCTGGAATTTAATATTCAAAGTATCGGCCCTTCTATTAAGAAGCGTAGCTTGACCGACATTACAGGATATACATTTGAGGAGTGGACGGAGAGAGAAGGTTTGTTTGCTAAGGAAGGTGAGAATGGTGATTTAGCCTCATTAGGCCATTTCGAGCTGCTGGATGCTTTTTTCCAGGCTATACAGGTGGGTAATCATACCCGCGCCCGCGCATGTTTGAATCCTAATGCCTTACTCACTGCATTGACGGTTAACCGTCAAGAGCATCAACTCTATAACCCGGGTTTTGGTGGTGAAAATGCTCTCAGTGAAAGTATTGTTGAGGCTAAGCCTACCTCTTATAAAGTGATGGATTATGATACTGGCTCTGAAATCAAAGACATCGGTGATCGCACAACGTTAAATATTGTGGTCGATCTGTATATGAAATCACTAAATCCCGTCTTCAATACCCCAGATGGCCGGGAGACTCGCTTCGCAGTGTTGACCAAACACGCTAACGGCTGGAAGATTGGAGGTTTTGGAACGGGACCGTGAGTTGTTGCGTTATCTATTTATTAATAAAAGGAGTGATCTCAAGTGTTTAAACAAAGTTTGATGTCAAAAGTGCAGGTAAGGCGGATATGTAGAGTTGTTGTCGGGACTGTTCTTAGCTTGGCTATGGTCTCACCCTTAGTGGCAGCAGCAGATAATGTGAATTCACCTGAAGAAAAGAAATTATTGTCTGGCATCACCCAACTGGACGCTGGTGACAGAAGTGCGTATGCCGTCACTGCGGATGGAACAGCCTGGGCGTGGGGTGGTGGGTACGGCTCTATTGGTAATGGGGCGACCACACCAGCGTATACTCCCGTCAAAATGCATATCGATCATGTAAAGCAAATCTCAGGTGGTTATCGTCATAACTTGATGTTGAAGGACGATGGAACAGTGTGGGCAGTAGGGGGGAACGAGCATGGACAACTTGGCATTGGAACACAGTCCTCTAAGATTCTTGTAGAGCCTGTTCAAGTGCAAGGGCTAACAGATGTGAAAGCTGTTTCTGCGGGGGGCACCTTTAGCTTAGCTCTTCTTAAAGATGGAACGGTCTGGGCATGGGGAGGCAATGAACAAGGTGAACTCGGTGACGATTCGCGGAAAAACAAGCTAACCCCGGTGCAGGTAAAGGGACTACCCTCTGTCCTGTCTATAGCAGCGGGATCGAATAATTCAGTGGCGCTTGGTAATGGTGGAGAGGTATGGGTGTGGGGATCGCAGCAACCGCTGGGAACGCAAAAAGGCGTAATCTTAAAGCCTACGCTTATTAAAGGAAGCGGAGAATATAGAGCGGTTGATATGGACGGAGCCTATGGGCTCTATGGGGCAGCATTGAGATGGGATGGTACAGTATGGATTTGGAATAATTACATAGATCCATATCTGGGAGAAACTCTAAAACCCGTTCAGATTCCAGGGCTTTCAGACGTCATTTCGCTGACAACAGATTCCGCGGTGAAGGCGGATGGGACCGTGTGGCAGTGGACGGTTGGCGATAAGAACAAGATTAATGTTACACAGTCAAAGGGTATTCAGAATGCAGTTTCCATTTCTAAAGGGAGCAGAAATCATTATGTACTCTTAAAAGATGGTCATGTCCTTGCCTGGGGAGCAAATGAATTTGGGCAGACGGGTCTGGGGGTCAGAGAGATCGAGGTGAATACGCCTCAGCTCGTGAAGAAATCTATTCAAGTATTGTTGAATGGGAATGAAATGGAACTGACTATGCCGCCACTACTAATTAATAATTCGACATATGTTCCTTTAAGAGGAGTCTTCGAGCAGATGGGAGTTAATGTTCGTTGGGATGTTCCATCGAGAGCTGTGGTCGCTGTAAAGGGATCTACAACTCTGATCTTGAATTCGGTAACTGGACAAACGACTGTTAATGGAAAGGTAATAGCAACAGATCAAAAACCGGTCTTCATTAATGATAGCGTTTATGTACCCCTCAGATTGATAAGCGAAATGTTGGGGGCGCAGGTAGAATGGGATGCAGATGCTTATGCAGTTCGAATAAATTCCAATAAATAAGTTGACTATTTATTAGAAGCTTTAGGCTGAATTCTCCTTCTGGAGAGTTCAGCTTTTTGCGTGGAGCGCAGAAGATTTAGAGGGAAATGCAATAACGGTAAACAAAGCGTATGCGATTTTGAAGAATGTAAGCGGGAATCTTTTCGAGGATTCTTTATACGGATGATGATGAATATTGGAAAAATGGGACAACTTATAATTATCCCAATGATCGTTCAATTCTGGTCGCGAAACGGATGGGCATAGCAACAACGATTAATATTGCGACAAAAACGGGTAAGAGTATATATTACGGCCTCTTTGTATTTGTTGCAGTGCTGTTGATTGGAATGGTGGAAACCGAACGTTTTTAGGCGGAGTTGAAAGGATGGTGAGGTTTTTCATTGATTTTAAAATAAATCGTATGAAGTATAACCCTCTTGTGATAGAATAATCTAGTTGCTCTAGTTTCTGAAAATCCACTCTGTTCCAGCAAAACACCTGATCTATACACGTGGATAATCGAGGAAATATGAGCATTTAAGAGTATTAACAAGATTTCTTAGAGATTTTACACAAAACACATCATTTTTTGTCGGTTTTTATTGATTTATTCAAAAATATTATGTATAATCAGCCTTGTTGATTTTGCAAATGGAATTTTAGGAGGTTTTTATTTTGGGAAAAGCGTTAATTATTGGCGCTGGCGGCGTAGCAAGTGTTGTTGTTCATAAATGCTGCCAGAACCCGGATGTATTTGAAGAGATCTGCATTGCCAGCAGAACTGTCGCGAAATGTGACGCTCTGAAAGATAAATTAGCCGGAGGCCGCACGAAGATTTCTACTGCTCAGCTCGATGCAGATAACACGGACGAAGTCATTGAACTGATCAAGAGCTTTGAGCCGGATGTCGTTATTAATGTCGCTCTCCCATATCAGGACCTGACGATCATGGATGCGTGCCTGGCAACAGGAGTGCACTATGTGGATACTGCCAATTATGAACCACAAGATACAGCGAAATTCGAATATTCCTGGCAGTGGGCTTACAAAGAAAGATTTGAGAAAGCTGGCCTTACCGCTTTGCTCGGCAGTGGATTTGACCCAGGTGTAACTGGCGTGTTCACGGCTTACGCGCAAAAACACTATTTTGACGAGATCCATACCATTGATATTGTAGATGCCAACGCTGGCGATCATGGATATCCATTCGCTACAAACTTTAATCCTGAAATCAATATTCGTGAAATTACAGCTAATGGCCGTTATTTCGAGAATGGCGAGTGGATTGAAACCGCACCACTTTCTGAGAAGAAAGTTTACGATCTTCCGGAAATCGGACCTAAAGATATTTATCTTTTGTACCATGAAGAGTTGGAATCCTTGGCTGTTAACATCAAGGGCGTGAAAAAGATCCGTTTCTGGATGACTTTCTCGCAGAACTACCTGACTCACTTGAAAGTGCTTGAGAATGTGGGTATGACTTCTATCGAGCCTATCATGTACGAAGGCAAAGAGATCGTTCCTTTGCAATTCTTGAAGGCAATGCTGCCTGACCCGGCTTCCCTGGGACCAAGAACAAAAGGTAAAACTAACATTGGATGTATCATCCAAGGTACTAAAGACGGTAAGCCAAAAACTTATTATGTATACAACGTTTGCGATCATGAAGAATGTTATGCAGAGGTTGGCTCCCAAGCCATTTCCTATACTACAGGCGTTCCTGCAATGATCGGAGCAATGTTAATTATAAAAGGAATCTGGAAGAAACCAGGCGTGTACAACGTAGAAGAGTTCGATCCAGATCCATTCATGGAAGCTTTGAATAAACATGGTCTGCCTTGGCAAGAAGATTTCTCGCCAACGCTGCTAGACTAAGGCGCGATTGATGGATATTGATATCAGCGTTGTCCCGTCACCATGTTACCTTGTAGATGAAAGATTGCTTACCCGCAATCTTGAGATTATGAATTCTGTACAAGAACGTACAGGAGCTAAGATTTTGCTCGCGCAAAAAGGCTTCTCAATGCACTCCTTGTATCCGCTAGTTGGCAAGTACTTGCATGGCGTAACTTCCAGCTCCTTATTCGAAGCCAGACTTGGCTATGAAAAAATGGGCAAAGAGGTTCATGTCTACGCACCAGCTTATGTGGAAAGTGAATTCGATGAGCTTCTTGAATACTCCGATCACATTGTGTTCAATTCTTTTGACCAGTGGAATCGATTCAAGGATCGTGTGAAAAATGCACCGAAGCATATCAGCTGCGGCATTCGGGTGAATCCGGAGTATTCCGAGATCGAAGTTCCGCTGTATGATCCATGCTACAATTATTCCAGAATGGGAGTAACTCTCCCTAACTTTAGACCTGAAGAGCTTGAGGGAATTGATGGATTACATTTCCATACCATGTGCGAACAAAATTCAGACACACTGGAGCGTACGCTCAAGGTAGTCGAAGAGAAGTTCGGACCTTATCTCAAAGGGATGAAATGGCTTAATTTTGGTGGCGGTCATCATATTACACGTCCCGATTATGATCTGGAGACCCTTGTCCGCTGCATTCTGCATATGAAAGAGACTTACGGTGTGGAAATCTATCTGGAGCCAGGTGAGGCCGTTGCGCTTAATACTGGATATTTGGTAGCTACCGTTCTGGATGTTATGCATAACGGAATGGACATTGCGATTCTCGATACTTCGGCTGAATGCCACATGCCAGATGTACTGGCTATGCCATACCGTCCGAACATTATCGATGCTGGACAACCTGGGGAATATCCTTATACGTACAGATTAGGTGGAATGACTTGCCTAGCCGGAGATGTTATTGGAGATTATTCCTTCAAGGAGCCTTTGAAATACGGCGATAGACTCGTATTCCTAGATATGGCGCATTATTCTATGGTGAAGAACCATATGTTTAACGGCGTGAATCTGCCAGCTATCGTCAGCTACAATGACGAAGAGGGAATTAAAGTAATTAAACAGTTCGCTTTCGAAGATTTCAGCGGACGTTTATCTTAATAGAATGATCTAAAAAGGTGTTCCTTCAGGGACACCTTTTTTTGCTATGGTTCCAGTCCTTTGAATGCACAATTACATCTAGGAAAAGAGAAGTGATGCTAAAGGACCGTATGGCAACTATTGGTGTTTATTAGCTCATTTAGCTAAGGTTATGGACTGTATAGCTCTTATTGGTCGGATAGTGACTATTATTAGGGCGCATTTGGTAGAATAGCTGCAACTGAGTCCGATTGTATGCTGAAACAGCCGATTTTTCGGAAATAGAGTCTCCTCGGTCCGATTCATCCTCGTGGGGAGAAGATAGATGTCGAACCGATTTTTCAGAGGAATAACTCTCTTATATATGCGTTTATCTTACAGTTGGACACTTGTATTACTGGAAAAGTTTCTTCATAATTAGCCGCTCACAAGTAAGGTCTCATGTGATACAATAATTTAGTCTGTTTTTTAAAATTAGTTATTGAAGGGTCCGTATCTGAGGAGGAAGTCAGCATCAATGGAACATGCACCGTTTATTGCAGTGGAAGGCCCGATCGGGGCTGGAAAAACAACATTAGCTTCGATGCTTGCAGAGGAATTAAACTTACCGATTATTAAGGAGATTGTGGATGAGAATCCGTTTCTGGCTAAATTTTATCAGAACATGGATGACTGGAGCTTTCAACTGGAGATGTTTTTTCTCTGTAATCGGTACAAGCAGCTTGAAGATACAGTAACTCAGTACATAGATAAAGGTAAACCGGTGATCTCGGATTATCATATTTATAAGAACCTTATCTTTGGGGAACGAACGCTGAAGGGAACGAAACGAGAAAAGTATCGACAAATCTATCATGTGCTGACGGATGACCTGCCGAAGCCAAATATTATTCTCTATATAAAAGCAGATCTCGATACCTTGTTAAAAAGAATCGCCAAACGCGGACGCCCTTTTGAAGGGGATATGGATACTGCGTATTTGCAGCAATTGATAGAAGATTATGATGATGCGATGGGCTCTCTAGCGATTCAAGAGCCGTCTACCGTTATTATTACCATAGATGGAAATGCAGTCGATTTCGTGGAGAACCCAGAACACTTCGTCGAAATTGCCTCTCACATAAAGGAGCTAATGAAATGAATCCATATAACATCCCAGCTAACGCCATAATTACCGTGGCAGGAACCGTGGGGGTGGGGAAATCCACTTTAACAGGTGCTTTGGCTAAAAGGTTAGATTTTCAAACCTCGCTGGAGCAAGTTGATCATAATCCTTATCTTGAAAAGTTCTATCATGATTTTGAGAGATGGAGTTTTCATCTACAGATTTATTTCCTAGCCGAACGTTTTAAAGAACAGAAGAAAATGTTCGAAATGGGCGGTGGTTTTGTTCAAGATCGCTCGATTTATGAGGACACTGGTATTTTTGCTAAAATGCATGCGGATCAAGGCACGATGTCCAAGACAGACTATGAAACCTATACAAGCTTGTATGAAGCCATGGTCATGACACCCTATTTCCCACACCCTGATGTGCTGATTTATATTGAAGGCAGTCTTCCTTCTATTTTAGCGCGAATTAATGAACGCGGCCGTGAAATGGAAATTCAAACGGACGTGTCCTACTGGGAGCATATGCATGGCAGATATTCGAAATGGATCAATGAGTTTACAGCTTGCCCAGTGCTTCGTCTGAACATTGATGATTATGACGTAAATGACTCGGCATCAATGGCGGATATTCTCACGAAGGTAGGCAACACCATTCGTAAGCCTGTTGATAAAATATAATAGTTGATGATTAGCAGCTCCCGTGGTTTGGGGGTTGTTTTTTTATGTGCTCATAAAAAAGACCCAAATCTATGATTTGGGCCTAATAGGGAAGTGTCAGTTGTCCTAATCATAAAATACGAAAAGTAAATAAAAATGGTGTGGACATTGTAATGTACTTAAGGGCCACCTCCTACTTTATTAGCCCTTTTTTATGAAAATAGGTTCCAGTCTAATAGAAACTAGTTATTGATCCATGTCTAAAATTAGTAAGATGCGTACACTGAACTATATTTATAGGGAGGTGTACGCATTGAGTTGTCCAGACGATAAAAAGTGTCATAAGAAAAAAGTCGCCACTGTATTTCCTTCGAAAAGAAAAAGAAAAGAACATCGTCGAAAAGTTATTAAGAAGATTGTAAAAGTCACTTGTCCTCCACCAGAAGTGAATGTTACTACACCGACAGTCGTTGGTGCTACAGGACCGCAAGGGCCGCAAGGAGCACAAGGTCTCCAAGGAATACAAGGGGCCCAAGGCGTTCCCGGAGCTCAAGGAGCACGAGGACTCCAAGGAGCTGAAGGACCTCCAGGGCCCGCCGGCGGACCTCCAGGACCCCAAGGACCTCAAGGTGAACCAGGGCCAGCGGGAGCGATTGGTCCACAGGGTGTAGCGGGACCCGTTGGTCCTCAGGGTGCCCAAGGCGTGCCGGGTGCCCAAGGAGTTGTAGGTCCTCAGGGATCGCAAGGTTTACCTGGTCCTGCAGGAGCTATAGGACCACAAGGTTTTGTAGGAGCACCGGGAGCACCGGGAGCACCGGGAGCAACCGGAGCAACAGGAGCACCAGGAGCACCAGGAGCACCAGGAGCACCAGGAGTAGCTGGAGCAACCGGAGCACCGGGAGCGGCCGGAGCACCGGGAGCACCGGGAGCAGCAGGAGCGCCGGGAGCAGCAGGAGCAACGGGAGCAACCGGAGCGCCGGGAGCAGCTGGAGCACCGGGGGCAGCAGGAGCTGCGGGAGCACCGGGAGCAGCAGGAGCAACGGGGGCAACCGGAGCACCAGGAGGTGTATTAGGTTTTGCTGATTTTTTTGCCCTAATGCCTCCTGATAATGCAGCAACTGTAGCACCGGGCACAGACGTAAGTTTTCCTCAAAACGGACCTACCAGCGGGACGACAATTGCACGAACGGGTCCTAGTTCTTTTAATTTAGCAGCAATAGGGACTTATCAGGTGTTGTTTCAGGTTAGTGTAACCGAAGCAGGACAACTCATCTTGACTCTTAATGGCGCGGATCTCGCCTATACTGTAGTTGGACGCGCAACAGGTACATCACAAATCGTAGAAATGGCTATAGTGCAAACAACGGTTATTAACACCATCCTGACCGTTCGGAATCCTGCTGGTAACTCTACTGCACTTACTATTACTCCTCTCGCTGGAGGAACAAGATCTGTTTCAGCACATCTCGTTATTACACAATTAGCGTAATAAGGTGTATTTCGTATAGATAAGTTGGTCACCTTAATATTGGTGATTTTACTTATGATTATTGTAAAGAGGAGGACGAACGAAGGTCCTCCTCTTTATTCAGAGTATTTACTATTAACATTCTATTGTTTTTCTATCGTCTAACGACTTGAAATTAATCATCTATTTATGTGAATTCTTTTGATTCTATCTTAAGATGCCATATCGCTTTCCTCATGATACAATAAAAGATAAGTTTATAAGGATGAGGTGACTTTAGTTGAAGTATGATTTCGATCGCGTAATTGACCGCCGTAATACTAGCTCTTACAAATGGGACCAATCCGAGAAGTTGTTTGGTGAGAAGGATATTATGCCGCTTTGGGTGGCAGACATGGATTTTGAAAGTCCTCCCGCAGTGAAGGAAGCCATTCTGCGCCGCGCAGAACAAGGAGTTTACGGTTACAGTGTACCTAGTGATACTTATAAAGAAGCCATCACGTCATGGTTTAAAAGACGGCATGATTGGCAGATCAAACCGGAGTGGATTTCAGATTCTCCCGGAATTGTAACTTCCTTAAGCCTCTCTGTTGAACTTTTTACTGAGCCTGGGGACGAGGTTATTTTACAATCGCCAGTTTATTATCCCTTCTATGATGTCATCCAGATGAATGACCGGAAGGTTGCCAAGAATCCGCTTATCGTCCGTAATGGGCGCTTTGAGATGGATTATGAGCAGTTGGAAGGGCTGATGTTGGGTGGAGCTAAGCTGCTGCTGTTATGCAGTCCGCATAATCCAGGCGGTAGAGTATGGGAAAGAGAAGAACTGTTGAAGCTCGGTGAACTGTGCTTGCGCCACGGAGTGACAGTTATCTCTGATGAGATCCATTGTGATTTGGCGCTTCCAGGGTATGAGCATATTCCTTTTGCATCTTTGTCTGAGGAAATTGCCAATATTACGTTAACCACACTTGCCGCGACCAAAACCTTCAATCTTCCGGGGCTTCAATCCTCTTTTATCGTGTCCTCGAATCCGGAATTGAAACGTAAATTTGATCAAAAAATGAAAGCCTTGAGCTTACATATGGCTAGTTTCTTCGCGCAAGGAGCAGTACAAGCCGCTTACAACGACGGAGAAGAATGGCTGGATGAGCTGTTACAATATGTATCAGATAATGTGGATTATACTATTAGCTATTTGTCGGAGCATTTACCACAGGTTCATGTGATGCAGCCGCAAGGAACCTACCTGTTATGGGTAGATTGCCGCGAACTGAACTTGGAAATAGACGGTCTGAAGCAGCTGATGCACAAAGAGGCTAAAGTTGCTTTTAATGAAGGTTCTGTTTTTGGAACAGAGGGCAAAGGCCATCTGCGGATCAATCTGGCTTGTCCGAGATCTACGTTAGTTGAGGCATTGGAACGCTTTTGCAAGGCAGCCGCAGCTTATACAAAGAAATAAACGGTGATTACTGAAGCTTGATGATTCCGCTAATGGGGTCGTTAAGCTTCTTTATTTTGCAATAGGGTAAAAAGAATAATAAAATGGAGTCCATTACGACAAGCAGGAGGACTGCAAATGAAATGGGTAGCCCAGCTTCCGTATTATAAGATACAACGAGAAATTAGGGATGGAGAACAACGAAGTGTTGCTTCCAATCGGCTAATGTATCTATATCAAGATAGAATTGTAACTCGTCATCGGGAATTCCCGCTAAAAGATATTTTCGATATGTCTTATCGTTCAATGGGGGATATGGGCGGCATGTTCTATCTGCACACGAGTAAGGGTGTGTATGCTTATTTGATAGAGTGTGATCCCGAGCGGTTTATTGAAGCCTTTAAAGAACAGGAATTGAATAAGAATTGAGCGATCCTCGTTGGCCGTGATATGATAACTTTTATGAAAAAAGCATAATGGGAGAGAACATAAATGAGCAAAACACGAATTATTATTGATGCAGACACAGGTATTGACGATGCACTGGCGATTCTATATGCCTTACGCGCTCCAAACGTAATTGTAGAAGGAATTACAACCGTTTTTGGGAATATTGATGTCGAAAAGGCGGCGGACAATTCACTGCGGCTAATTGAGCTTGCTAAGCCTGGTTATGAGATTCCTGTAGCGATCGGAGCATCCAAGGCACTTGTTCGTGAGCACTCAGGCTACGCCACTCATGTGCATGGTGAGAACGGTATTGGTAATGTGGAAATTGCTCCAGCCAGCCAGCGTCCCATTAGCGAAACTGCATCTGAGTTTATTGTTCGGATGGCTAATGAGAATCCCGGAGAGATTGTATTAGTCACACTGGCACATCTAACTAACCTTTCTATGGCGCTTGACATGGACCCTGGTATTAAGAATACTTTGAAAAAAGTAGTGGTGATGGGCGGTACGATCTTCAATCCCGGCAATAGAACACCGGTTGCGGAAGCGAATATTGCTGGGGATCCGGAAGCTGCTGATCATGTATTTACATCTGGACTTCCTGTTATGATGGTGGGTCTAGACGTTACGCTTAAGACGCGGATTACCCAAGAGCATATCGATTTATTAAACCGTTTTGGACGTGAAGAAAATAAAGCGATCATTTCGTTCATGGAACAATCGCTTACTCATTATTTTAATTTCTATCGTGAAGCGAACTTTTTGATCAACAGCGCACCGCTGCATGATCCACTCGCACTTATGGTTGCGCTGCAACCAGATCTAGTAACCTACAAAGAGATGAATGTTCGTGTGGAGCACAAAGGTGAGTTTACATCGGGAATGGTCGTAGCGGACTTGCGGGCTCAGCCAAAAGTAGGTAAACCTATACAAGTTGCAGTGGATGTAGATGTTGAACGAGCAGTGGGAACCTTTTTGAGCGTGTTTATGTAATTTTGCCGACCTCTTCTAATATGAAAAATAATTTCGAAGCTCATAGATGACAATCTATTAATTTTACAATTGGATAATCTTTGGTAAAATGGTAGAGGACATATAAGAGTTTACAAGATTAGACTTCATATCATAGAAGAGGGAGACTTATCATTCATGAACAAGCGAATCGGTAAATTAGTATTATGTTTGGCTATTTCGCTAGGAGGCACCACGGCTTTATTCCACAATACCACACAGGCAGCCACAGCTGGTGGAGTTAGTATTGTGCTGGATGGTTATCCACTACCCTTTCCAGTAGAACCTGTTGTGATGAGCGGAACAACGATGGTGCCATTCCGAGCTATATCTGAAGCTTTGGGAATTAATGTCGAGTGGAATCAAGCGCAGAAGAAAATTACGGCTACCAAAACAGATACTGCAGGGACCAAAGTGGTAACCCTGACCCTTGGCAGCAAAAATGCAGGTGTTAACGGCGCGGTTGTGAAGTTAGGAGTTGCTCCGCAGACGATCCGGGATACAACGATGATTCCCCTTAGCTTCTTCGGCCAGCAGTTTGGTGCGGGTGTAGCTTGGAATCAATCTACGAAGACCGTATCTATTACTTCGCCGAAGACTGAGCTGTACACTCTTGGTTTCTATGCTCTGAGTTCTTATAGTGAGATTTCCTTACTTCCTAATTTTGATGCTGTGGCCTTTGGTTGGAGTGGGATTGATAAAAGCGGGCAATTCACCACAACGGGGACTGATTTCAAATGGCCTCAAGCGGCTGGTGACGTAACGCCAGAATCGATTGTCACGAATGCAGCGGCAGGTGGAACAGCTCCTTATCTGATGGTCTTCTCTGGAGATACCGCATCAGAGTTAACTAAGAACCTGGAAGATAAGCAGCTTCAAGAACAGACGATTACTGGAATCGTAGATCTTGCAACGCAAAAAGGATTCCAAGGCATTACCCTGGATCTGGAGGGCCTAGGTCTAACAGGTGATAAGGCGAAGGTGCAAGCAGATTACAATGCTTTTGTTAAAAACCTATCACAAAAAGCACATGCAGCAGGACTTAAACTTACCGTTATTCTTCATCCATTAAATAGTTCTTATAAAGGATATGATTACAAAACTTTAGGAACACTTGCAGATGATTTGGTCATTATGGCGTACGATTATTTACAAGAGAAAAAAGTTCCAGAGCCGATGAGTTTAGTTGATGAAGGCATCCGGCTTGCGCTTCAGCAAGTGAGTAAGGATAAGCTGATCCTCGGGATCTCTGTGTATAGCGAAAACGAATCTTCAGTGAATTCGAAGGTAGGACTTGCTAAACGTTATGGTCTTAAAGGAATTGCGATCTGGCGTTTAGGTCTGATCGGACAGCCTGTCTGGAACGAAATGGGTAAGTCAGTAGAGCTGTAAGTGGAATTTGTATTGACAGGGAATAATTTCTAAATATATACTAGGTCAAAATACAATACGGAATAAACGTAATGATTGGGAGTATTAAGGAATAACTACTGCCCAGAGAGCTGCCGGTTGGTGCAAGACAGCGGAGTAGGTTCCCCAACTCACCCATGAGCGGTAAGATCGAACCTCAGTAGATCTTAACGGCTAACCCTCCGTAATCGGGTTCTAAGATTCGTTGTTTATTATAAGCAATACGCAACGATCAAAAAGAGTGGTACCGCGAAGGTTAAACCTATCGCCTCTTTGGAGGCGATAGGTTTTTTCTGTTCTCTACAGTAAAAAATACAATTGAAGGTCGGTGTTTTGGTAATGGGCAATATTATTGAATATTACTCCCAATTTGATGAGTGGGGAAGATTGGATAGGGAGCCGCTGGAGTTCATCATTAATCTGCATTATATAAAACAGTATTTAACTACCGCACAATCTATACTGGATAATGGTGCTGGGCCCGGTAAATATGCCATGGAGCTGGCGAAGCTGGGCTATAACGTAACGTTATCGGATCTTACCCCTAAGTTAGTTGAAATAGCTCAGCAGAAGGTTAATGAATTAGGATTAACTGAGCAATTTAAAGGTTTTCATGTGCTGAATGCAACTAGTTTAGAGGGAGTATCTGACGAAAGCTTTGATGCTTCTCTGATGTTAGGCCCTTTATATCATTTGCAAGAAGAAGAGGATCGGATTTTAGCAGTTAAGGAATTGTTTCGTGTGACAAGGAAGAATGGCATCGTATTTGTAGCCTTTCAAAGTCGGATGAGAATGACTCTTACATCCTTACAGTTCCCACAACATTGGAAGCCTAATGACAACATGGATTCAATACAAGAGTTTTATGATAGCGGGATTTTTAATCATAAAGATGAAGGTAGGTTTACGGGAGCTTATTACTTCAATATTGAGGATATAAAACCTTTCATGGAGGAGAATGGATTTCGAACCATTGATTTAATTGGTTCTTCTAGCCTCGGAGCATTACTGACAAATGAGCAGAAACAATACTGGACAGACCGGGGTGAGCATGAGGAGCTCTTTGAATTTCTCATTAACGCAGCAAAGGATCCATCCATTTTGGGGATTTCCTCTCATCTGTTGTATATAGGGCGAAGAAAATAAATAAGGAAAAATCATTTTATCATCACGGGATTGAGGTAGGTCTAGTGAACAATGATTACAGGGTGCGTATTCAGACGGTTCTTCATTTTATCGAGGACAACTTAGATCAAGAGATAAATCTAGAAACGCTAGCTGAAGTTTCTAATTTTTCTAAGTATCATTTTTCTAGAGTTTTTTCTGCAATTACAAATAAAACACCAATGACCTATCTGACGGAAAGACGTCTACATCACGCGGTTACCTATCTTGAAACAACCAATAAAACCATGCTAGATATCTCAATTCTATGCGGTTTTAGTTCCATCTCAAGTTTTAATTCATCCTTTAGGAAACTGTTTAAGACAACCCCAAGCGAGATGAGAAGGTCAATGCAAGAACATAGCAATTATCAGTTAATGTCCAGCAATAATCAGGAAGAATTGTCTCCTTCTAAAAATTATGATGTGAGTATCAACATAAATAATAATTTTTTAAGGAGAGTATGGGAAATGAACATTGAGGTAAAAGAACTTCCAAGTTATCAAGTGGCATACGTAAGGCATGTTGGCAGCTATCTTGAAACGTATAAGGCATGGGGAACACTCAGCAAGTGGGTTGAGAAAAATGATTTACCCTCAACAGAATACTTCATTGGTATTTCTTTAGATGATCCCAGCGTGACTGACGAATACTCTTGTAGATATGATGCCTGCATAACCATTCCAGAAGAGTTTGTTAAAGAGGGTGATTCGAGCGTAGAGTTCAAAACTTTATCTGGTGGTCTTTATGCCTTATATCCGTTTTATGATACGATCGACAAATTGGCTATTGCCTATCAAAGTGTGTACGGTCAATGGCTACCTAATAGTGATTATGAACCGGATGATCGGTATGCGCTCGAATTTTGTATGAATGATCCATATACAGACCCTGAAGGTAAAGCAAAAGTTGATCTTTATATCCCTATAAAAAGTGTCGGTGGACATTAAAAACAAACTCTACTACTCGATTACAGTTCCATTCTCGATGGACGAAATGGTAGTAAATACTCGTGAATAAGCATCTTTAATATTGGGTTCGTTAACTATATCCTTGTAAAGCCCATAACCCCAGGTTTTATAGGTTTCACCAGTTTGAAGATAACCTGTAATATACATGCCTGAATGCGTATCGGTTTATCCATCACTCCACGAGGCTTCCGGACTCGGATGACGTTATTTGTATGTTATCAGCTATCAAAACATGATTTCGGACTCCGCTGACGCTATTCATTGCAAAAGGCACTTATTGGGCGTTTTTTCGGTCAATAGGTGCACTGGAGTCCGTTACAGGTTACTACGCGTATCTGAAAGTGATTACGCATGCGCTTCCGACTACGATTATGGTGAAAATTTGAGTGTTGTTCAATGGACTCGTTTATCAAGTGAGATCATAGAAATCTGGAAATAAGCAGCGGCAGATCAGTATTCGTTAATCAAACCGTACACTCGAATGTTATAAAACTCACATTAACCTAAGCTATAAACCTATATAATCTCTAAGGTTGAACTTTTGAACTAAATTCATTATTTTTCAGGAGGACTTTAGAGTATGAGATATAAAGCATTAGAGCTCGACAAACCGCTTACTTATGAGCTGGAAGGGTTAGAAATAGGGGTAACTTCGAACTGTAATTTCCGCTGCGATTATTGCTGTGCATATAATAGAAATGATGGACAAAGCATCAAAGCCAAAGAGGTCATCCGCATTCTGGACGAACTTCCAGGCCTTAAAAGAGTACGTTTATCAGGTGGAGAAGTGACGCTGAAGTTCGATGACTGTGTGGAGATTGTAACCTACTGCGCATCCAGAGGGATTCAGACACAACTGAATTCCAACGGCAGTCTTTTAAATGCTGAACGAATTGGCCAATTGGTTTCCGCAGGATTAACGACCATACATATTTCCTTCAATTTTACTACTGCGGAAGCTTTCTCAAAATATTATAATATTCATCCAAGCATTTATGAGAAAATAAGAGAAAATATTACCCTGTTCGCCGCAACAAGTGTAGATACTGTGCTGGAGACGCTGCTGTTCAGTGAAACCCAGGATAATATGAAGGAGATCAGCGATCATGTCTACGCAATGGGCGTGCGCACACATGAAATTCAGAACAGTATTATCATGGATCATACAGGGTGGAAGTCGATAGCTGCGCGGGAACAATTAAAGAATGCAGTGAGTGAGCTGATCGCACGGAAGAAAGAAGATACGATTCTGTATTTCACCTGCATGGACCGCTTTATGGACGCCCTTGGGTTCGAAGAGCAGCCGGGTGTGTATTTTCCTCACTGTATAGAGGGGAAGAAGCAGCTTCATTTGCATGGAAATGGCGACATTTTGATTTCAGAGCTTTGCCATCCGGTGATTATCGGCAACATTTATCAAGGAACTTCACTAAAAGATTTATACAATAATATGCCAGCGCCATTGGCACAGTTTTTGGATAAGCAACCTTGCCCAGCGCTGGATGCATTGTTTCCACAAGGCTTAGAAGTTTAACACTCTATATAGATTACTTCGAGGGACCAATTTAAGAATTGGTTCCTATTTTTTTATGGTAGACTTAATAAAAAACACAGATAAGGAATGTATGAGCTTCATACATAAGGTGTACTGCCAAGTGTTTGCTAATATAAGAAATGGACTTATCAAATCTAATGTTGTTCTAGAAAAGATTATGCCGTTATTAACACCCACAGCCATCGTGGTCGGTGTGCTTAACGAAAGCAGACTGCTGCCGTTCACAGGTCTCGTGCCCTGGATTTTCGCTGTAATGACGCTGATCGGTAGCTTGAAGTCCAACCTAAAGGACCTGCTAGGGGTACTTCTGAAACCCCAGAAGCTGATTATTCTAATGGTAATTTTACATATTGTAATGCCGCTGATCGGCTGGCTTGCAGCCATGGCTTTTTTTCCGGGAGATCCATATACAGTGACTGGTTATGTATTGCTGTTCGCGATTCCTACAGGTGTTGTAAGTGTGGTATGGGTGTCGATGTACGGAGGAAATATTGCATTGACATTAGCCCTTATTCTGATTGATACGCTCTTGTCGCCAATTGTTGTCCCGGGTACCTTATATTTGCTGATGGGAGCGAGTGTGGAAATTCAGCTAGCTGATATGATGAAAGGGCTGCTATGGATGGTAGTCATTCCTTCTGTAGTTGGGATGCTGCTGAATCAATGGACAAAAGGGAAAGTCAATACGGTATGTGGACCGCCGCTTGCTCCGTTTGTTAAAGTCGGATTGTTTATAGTTGTTTCTATTAATGGGGCCAGTATTGCCCGTTATCTGAAACATCCGGATGGCAAATTAGCGATCATAATTGGAGTGACCTTCATAACCGTTGTGCTTGGCTATGTAATCGGAGCTTTGGTGTCACGCCGTTTCCGCTTTAGTTATGAAGATTCCGTGGCGGTGCAGTTTAATTCGGGTATGCGGAATTTAAGTGCGGGAGCTGTATTAGCAGTGAAATATTTTCCTCCTGCTGTCGCGCTTCCAGTAATTTCGGGGATGTTGTTCCAACAAATACTCGCTGCGATGTCTGGTCTATTTTTACGTAGTAGAACTAAACGACTGTTAAGTGAGGGTGCATTAATGCAAGTGAATACTGCCTCTCAGATAGAACCCTCTGCTTCTTCTAGGACAGATGATAGGTCTTGTTAGCCGGTTTGTGAAGGATATATGACCTAAAAGCTGTGATATTTTATTCATTTACATGAAAATTTTCGACATTTTATGATATATTTCTTATTTTTGCGCGATTTATATTCACTATTCAACTTTGCCACCCGATAGTAATTGTATTATTTACAATTTCATTGTTCGCAAATGAACAAGGAGTCGGAAGGATGAAAAGAATATGAAGATTCGCCTAAAGTTATCACTTGTTATGATAGGTGTGACCCTTTTATGTATTTCTGTAATGGGGATATTTACGTATTTGAAATCAACTCAGGCGATTGTGAATCTTACTGAGAATTCTATGAAGCAGGTCAATACGAACAAAGCTCAGACCATATCAGCCATGATAGCAAAAGAGCAGAGAAGCACAGAGCTTATTGCGAGCCGCTCGGAAATTGTTGATCTACTGCTGCAAGCTGGGAATGGTGGAGTTAGTAAAGGTGATAAGCTTCAGAATGAGGTGAACGCCAGTCTTCAAAGCATTGTGGAGGAAGCAGGGAACCTTGAGCACATTCTTGTCAGTGATATGAAAGGTATTAGTGTGGCTGACAGTGATACTAAGCTTATAGGGACAGATTTTAGTGAAAGAGATTATACGAAAAGAGTAATGGAGACGGCTGAGCCTGTGATCAGTGAAACGCTGAAATCAAAATCTACAGGAGCTTATGTAGTGGCTTTTGTACAGCCCGTAAAGAGTAATGGAAAGATGATTGGATTTATTGCTTCAGCTGTTTCCGCAGATAGTATGATTAAGTATTTGGCCGATACCAAAGTGGTAAACACGACGAGCTCTTACGCTTATTTACTGGATGAGAACGGCAATAAATTATATTATCCGGATAAAACACAAATTGGTCAGCCTATTGAGAATACGCAGATCGCAGCTGTTATGGAGCGTGTGAAATCTGGTGAGAAGGTAGCGGATGGCCTGCTAAATAATACATATAATGGTGTGGAAAAAAAATCTACCTATACAGTTTTGCCTGAGACGCACTGGTTGCTTGTATTAACCGCAGACCTTGATGAAATCGTGAAACCTGTCACTGATATGAGAAATTTCAACTTATTTCTTGGTGTGGGAAGTTTAATTATTGCCTTGCTGATTGCTCTTTATTTTGCTAAAAAAATCTCTTCTCCGATTGTTAAACTAACGGACATGATTAATAAAACGGCAGAATTGAATTTGACGCATGACTCAGAGTATGAGTATTTGACTAAAAACAAAGATGAGACAGGGACGATCGCCAAAGCGATGTTCCGCACCCGGGCTACACTTCGTGAGATGGCTGGAAGCTTAATTACGATCTCGTCCAAAGTGCTTGAAAATGCAGAAACGCTGGAGAAGCTGTCTATAGATGTGCGGGAAAATGCCCACGATAATTCAGCGACTACGCAGCAGCTATCGGCAGGTATGGAAGAGACCGCAGCCTCCACAGAGGAAATGACAGCAGCAATTACTGAAATTGATAACAATGTATCCGGGATCACCAATAATGTGAAGGAAGGCGTTGCCGTTTCTAGACAAATTAGTGAGCGGGCGCTGACTCTCCAAGATGAGGCAACAGAATCTACGACGAATGCTAAACAAATTTATGAATCCGTGCGAATCGATATGGAAAAAGCGATTGAGCAGTCGAGCGCGATTGCAGAGATTAATGTACTGACAGATACGATTCTATCCATTGCCAGTCAGACCAATCTGCTGGCCCTGAATGCAGCTATAGAAGCGGCAAGAGCGGGTGAGGCAGGTAAAGGTTTTGCGGTTGTAGCTGGTGAGATTCGGAAGTTGGCTGAGAAATCGTCTAAGATTGCGGCTGGAATTCAAGGTGTGGTAACAGGTGTATATTCCTCTGTTGAATCCATGAAGGAGAATTCTGAGGCATTACTTTCTTTTATTGACCAGAATGTTCTAGCAGATTATGAACGATTAACTGAGGTAAGTCAGCAATACAACAGTGATGCTGCTACTGTAAATACGCTGTTAAAACAATTCGAGAGCGCAGCCGATCATTTGAGTATGGCCATATCAAGTATTAATATTGCCGTTAATGAAGTAGCTGCTACAGTAAACGAAGGAGCTATAGGGATTCAGGATATCGCGGTGAAAACGGCGGATATCGTGGAAAAAACATTCCTAGAGGTTACTATGGCTGATGAAAATACTCAAAGTGCCAAAGAACTTCAGGGGTTAGTAGATAAGTTTAAGATCTAAGGGTTTGAAATGAATTAAGGGAATCCTTATCTATTTTTCATAAAATATTAAGCTTGCAGGGTTATAGTACATGTATAACCTCCCCTATATATAGACTTTACCCCGCCGGTCGCCGGCGGGGTCTTTTTTTTTATGCGAATCTTTCTAAAAGAATATCAGGCAGTAGTTTAGCCAGTAATAAGGTAGATGGCTTCATCTAATGGAACTATAACCTCTGTTTGTTCCTTCATATCCTTCAGCCGCACCTTATCCACACTGGATTCACTCTCGCCGATCAGAATAACGTAACGAATTTTTTTGGATGAGGCTGTGGCGAGTTGCTTTTTAAGTTTTCTTTTACCGGATACCAGAGTGGTTCGGATAGAACAGGCACGGAGCTCGGCGGCTGCAATTAAAGCCTGTGGGAGCGTCTCGCCAATCGGAATGACCATAACCTCTGCTGTCTTGTGCTCTTGGATAGGACGTTCTGCAAGGAGCGCCATGATAGACTCCATACCAAAAGATAAGCCAACCGTAGGATATTGAATATCCTCTCTGCCCACTAGCTGTCCGATGATAGCGTCATATCTGCCTCCACCCCCCAAGCTTGAGGTAAAGGAACCGGATGCATCAAAGATCTCGTAGACGGTTCCAGTGTAGAAAGAAAGCCCGCGGGATAAAAAAGGATCGAAACGACAAGTCTGTTGCAGCTGAATGTCTTGGAGCAGCTTTTGCAGGACAAGAACCTCCATCGCTCCCGGTTGTCCGGTAAGACTATATTTTTCGCATAACTGCTCAAAGCTTGGATTGTCCGTTTCGATAAGCTCTAGGATAGCAGCGATGGTTGTAGGTTTGATTTCCTTGCTGATCAATTCATTTTTCACGCCGCTGAGGGTGGTTTTTTCTAATTTATCCAAGGTTAGCATAACGGACAACTGGTCCTCAGCAGGTACACCAATCGATTCCAGAATCTCACCGAGAAAACGTCTGTTGTTCCATTTTAGGATGATCGGGATATCCAGCTTGCGAAAAGCTTCTGTGGCCAGCTGCATCAATTCAGCTTCCGCCTCAGGTCCTGAAATACCAACGACATCAACATCGCATTGCAGAAATTCACGCAGGCGCCCACGTTTCACGGGACCATCACGGAATACTTTTCCGATCTCATAACGCTTGAAGGGAAACTCTATTCCAGGATTTAAAGCGATCACTTTGGCAAAAGGGATGGTCAGATCATATCGTAAGCCCAGCTTGCGGTTGCCTTGATCGGTTAGTTGGTACATCTCCTTGAGAATTTCATCCCCACCTGCATATTTCGAGGTTAATAAATCCAGTTCATTTAATAATGTGGTGTCCATGGATTCAAAATCATAGAGTTCGAACAAATCCTGCAGCGTATTTTGAATGTTCTTTCTGAGCGCCTGCTCTTTTCCGAAGTAATCATAAGTTCCTTTAATGTTTTGCATCATTAGTAGCTCCTTTGAATTGGCATAGTTTAGAGAATAAAAAAACGCGCAGGACCTCATGGTCCTGCGCGTGATCTATGCCGCAGGGAGGCCAACGCGAGTAGCGTTAGCCTCCCTGAGAATTTCAGGGTTGCTAACGCTGTTTGTGATAATAATGAAGTTGATTCAGCATGATTGTTATGGTGTTCATCAGAATCAATTCCCTTCGACATTTTGATTACTGCCGATTATAGCGGATCATTTGGAGTCGTGCAAGTAAGAATTTGTTATAACGAAGATTTTTAGTAGGCGAATGGACAGGCAATCAGCTATAATAGGGCTTCGATATTTCATAGGCGAAGGGAGCTTGTTGACGATGAATCAACCTTTAATAATAGCCCGGGCGGAAGAATTTGTTAAAGAACAACTGGGACAAGATACTACGGGTCATGACTGGTGGCACACCCATCGGGTCCGCAGCACGGCATGTGAAATTGCTGAGATCGAGCGTGCGGATGTGTTTATCTGTACGATGGCAGCCTTGCTGCATGATGTTGCAGACGAGAAGCTTAATCCGTCAAAAGAAGCAGGTCTGCTTAAAGTCCACACTTGGCTCACGGCAAACCTTACAGAGGAGGAGCAAATTCGTCATATCATGCTGATCGTTGAAACGATGTCCTTTAGTGGTGGTGGAGGAGAACCTATGCAGACTCTGGAAGGTCAAGTGGTGCAGGATGCAGATCGACTAGATGCACTTGGCGCGATTGGCATTGCCAGAACCTTTATTTTCTCAGGTGCAAAGGGACGTCCGGCTTATGATCCAGAAGTGGCTCCACGCGAGGAGTCGCTGCAAAAGGAATACAGGGATTATAGCAAGGGGACGGCTGTGAATCATTTTTATGAGAAGCTGTTGAAACTAAAATTCTTAATGAATACGGCTTATGGACGCAAGTTAGCGGAAGAACGGCATGATTTCATGTTGAATTTTCTGGACCAGTTCTATAAGGAATGGAATCAAGGACGCCAATAACTGTTATAATGATAAGTATGCACAAGATGGAAGGATCGCGGAGTTTCCGCTTTAACCAGAACAATCGGCATAGAAGAGGTTGAACGATGAGTGAATTGCAATTTAGAGATTATGAGTTAGACGAAGAGATAATTAAAGCACTGGATGTTCTGAAATTTATGACACCTACGGAGGTACAGAGCAAGGTAATTCCTGTGGCTTTGCAGCAAAAGGATCTGATTGTGAAATCGCAAACAGGCAGTGGCAAGACGGGAGCTTATGGTATTCCGCTTTGCGATCTGGTGGATTGGGTGGAGAATAAGCCGCAGGCTTTGATTCTTACGCCAACTCGAGAGCTTGCGATGCAGGTGAAAGAGGATATTACGAACATCGGACGTTTTAAACGGATTAAGGCAGTTGCTCTTTTCGGCAAGCAGCCCTTTGCCCCCCAAAAGATAGAGCTTACGCAAAAAACACATGTTGTCGTAGGTACGCCTGGACGCGTATTTGACCATATTGAAAGAGGCACACTTCCGCTAAATCGAATCAAATATTTGATCATCGATGAAGCTGACGAAATGCTGAGCATGGGCTTTATTGAGCAGATCGAGAAGATCATCAAGCAGCTGCCCAAAGAACGAGTAACCATGTTATTCTCAGCTACCTTACCCGAAGTCATTAAGAATTTGTGCCGAAAATATATGAACGATCCAACGGATATCGAGATTCAGGCAAGTGGAATTACGACGGCTACGATTGAACATGCGTTGATTGAAGTGAGACAAGCTGCCAAATTCTCTTTGCTAAGCGATATCATAACGGTGGAGAATCCGGATAGCTGTATTATTTTTTGCCGTACGCAGGAGCAGGTGAATGCTGTATTCAGAGGACTGGCGGATCTGGAATATCCTTGTGATAAGATCCATGGGGGTATGGAGCAGGATGAGCGCTTTGAGGTCATGAATGCTTTTAAAAGAGGGCAATTCCGCTATTTAATCGCTACCGATGTGGCGGCTAGAGGGATTGATATCGAGAATATCACCCATGTGATTAATTACGATATTCCACTGGAAAAAGAAAGCTACGTGCATCGTACAGGCAGAACCGCGCGTGCAGGCAAGACGGGTAAAGCGATCACTTTTGTCACTCCGAATGAGCAGAAGTGGGTAACTGAAATTGAAAGCTATATTGGCTTCAGCATTCCGCATATGAAAGCTCCTTCGGACGACGCAGTTGCCTACGCAAAGGAAGCGTTCGAGCAGAAGATCAATAAGCAGCCTGTCCGCAAAAAGGACAAAAGCGAAAGCTTAAACAAAGAGATTATGAAGCTATACTTCAACGGCGGCAAGAAAAAGAAGCTAAGAGCCGTGGATTTTGTCGGCACAATAGCAAAGCTTGAAGGTATTTCCGCCGAAGATATCGGGATTATCTCGATTCAGGACAATGTGACCTACGTGGATATTTTGAACGGTAAAGGCGCAATGGTGCTGCAAGCGATGAGAGAGACCACCGTAAAGGGCAAGCAGCTGAAGGTTCATATTGCGAAAAAATAAATCAAGGATGACAGCTTATTGCTAAGCTCCTTGCAAATATGCCGCTACTGATGCGGTTTATAGGAAGAGGGAGTCGTGTTCACTACACGGCTCCTTCTTTAATTTGTTGTTTTATCTCAGCATTTCTATGTTTTCGTTGTGAAATTATAGAAATTAGAATATAACTTGTGAGAGGTGATAGATTGAAAGCTGAATCTAGAAGCACAAGGATGAAAGCAATCCTACAAGTTACCATTGTTATTTTCTTACATTTAATAATTATCTACCTTTTGGGAATGAAAACGGGGAAGTTGGAAGTAGAAGTAGTAAAACAAATGTTTATAATGTATGCAGCACCAATAATTCTTCTGAATGTGTCTTGCAAGATAGCTTTAAAGACGCAAAAGCTTAGGTACAACATTTCTTGGTTAGTTATTAGTATTGTTCCTAGCACGAGAATTCTATTTTATTTAAAAGAATTACAAGGAAAAGAGTCTAGAGGTTCAGGGGTTGTTGATTTAAGGTTTTTTGATATGAAGCCTGACTTTGATCAGATAAGTCTTATTTATTTTTTCCCTATAATATATTTAGGTATTCAACTAGTTTTGATTTTTTTACTATTGATCATGATAGTAACGAAAGAAAAAATCAATAGCTGACTAGCATAATTTTCTTGTACGCACTAGGAATGCCGAAATGAACGGTAAAACTCCCGTACAATGAGCTGATCCAGCTGGAAGTGGCGAAATGAACGGTATAACTCCCGTACAATGAGCTGATCCAGCTGGAAGTGGCGAAATGAACGGTATAACTCCCGTACAATGAGCTGATCCAGCTGGAAATGCCGAAATGTACGGTATAACTCCCGTACAATGCGCTGATCCAGCTGGAAGTGGCGAAATGTACGGTAGAATTCCCGTACAATGTGCTGGTCCAGCTGGAAACGCCGAAATGTACGGTAGAACTCCCGTACAATGCGCTGATCCAGCTGGAAACGCCGAAATGAACGGTAGAAATCCCGTACAATGCGCTGATCCAGCTGGAAGTGGCGAAATGAACGGTATAACTCCCGTATAATGAGCTGATCCAGCTGGAAGTGGCGAAATGAACGGTAGAAATCCCGTACATTCAGCCAGCATATTATGTAACCCAAGATACAACACCATAATGGTGTCGTCTCTTGGGTTTTTTCGACGCTAAACGGATCTGATAACGCAGATCCGTTCAGCTTAAGTAAAATAAGATCGAAAATAATTAATTTTAGTTCCATAAATGGAAACAAATGTGATATTATGGCGATATAGAGCCCATACTTCACGGATGACCTGCCTAGCTTGGTTCCTCCTGAGGATAGGCTCTGATTTTTTTATGAGGAAGGTGGTGTGGCCCGAGCGGTATCGGGGACAGGAAGAAACGAAGCAATAAGGTTCGAACCTAATTCAGAAGGGAGAATCGAAGCGATGAAAAAAGGAACTTTTTTGAAAGCGCTTAATTTTGTTTTGGTTTTATGTTTGCTTGTACCTGTGTATTGGGCTGCACCCGCACATGCGGAGAACACGCTTATTCAGCAAAGCGATTTTGAAGATGGTACTGTTCAGGGCTGGAGTGGACGTGGGGAAGTTGAGGTGCTTACGGCCAAAACAGATGCGGCACGCAGCGGCACATATGGCCTGGAGGTAAGCGGCCGAACAAAAACGTGGCATGGACCTTCACTGGATGTGACTAGCCAGCTAGAAGTGGGACAAACTTATGTGTTTATTGGATGGGTGAAGCTGCCGGCCGGATCATCTAACGCGAATATCTATATGTCATTGCAGCGGACATTACCTTCTACCATTCATTATGACAATTTGACCTTTGGTGCAGTGACAGCGAACGGTTGGGTGAAGCTTCAGGCGCAGTACAAGCTATTGGAGCCGGCAGATCAACTTTCTATTTATTTTGAAGTGCCGGGTAGCGCGACAACTTCTTTTTATTTGGATGATTTTCGATTGGAAAAGCTACCGGATCTCGGTCCAATTGTCATCGAGGATGCGATTCCTTCGCTGAAGGATGTGTTTGCAAACAAATTTCTGATCGGCTCGGCTTTTACGAATAGTGAGCTGCTGACAGCTCCGGATCGGCAATTGTTATCCAAGCATTTTGATAGTGTAACGCCAGGAAATGTTCTGAAATGGGACAGCACGGAGCCGCAGGAAGGTGTGTTTAATTTCGCTGACGCTGACACGGCAGTAGCTTTTGCTACCGCAAATGGGCAGCAGGTACGTGGACATACCCTGGTCTGGCATTCGCAGACACCGGATTGGGTGTTCCGTGACGCCAGTGGTAATTTGGTCTCCAAAACGGTGTTATATGAGCGGATGAAGAGTCATATTAAGACCGTTATGGAACGTTATAAAGGTGAAATCTATGCTTGGGATGTCGTCAACGAAGTGATTGACACTTCGCAATCTGATGGCATGCGCCGCAGCCTGTGGTACCAGATCGCGGGTGAAGAGTATATTGAGAAGGCGTTCCAGTTCGCTCATGAAGCTGATCCTAACGCAAAACTATTCATCAATGACTACAATACGCATGAGCCAGCCAAAAGCCAAGCACTATACAATCTGATTGTACGACTTCAGGCTAAAGGGGTTCCTATTGACGGAGTAGGGCATCAAACGCACATCAGCTTGTATTATCCTTCGCTCTCTGAAATCGAAAATTCGATTATCAAGTTCAAGGCTTTAGGGCTGGAAACTCATATTACTGAGCTGGATATTAGTGTGTATTCTGATAATTCACAAGCCTATGAGACCTTCCCTGATCATTTGAAGCAGCGCCAAGCGGCTTTATACAAATCATTATTTGAAATCTTCCTGAGGCACACGGATACGGTCACGAATGTTACTCTCTGGGGGAAGGATGACAGTAATACTTGGCTGCGCACTTATCCGGTAGCCCGCAACAATTGGCCTTTATTATTTGATGAGCGCCTTCAATCTAAGCCGGCCTACTGGTCCGTATTGGAGACAGTGGCAGCTCCCGTAGTTCCAGCTGCTCCTGCTAACTTGAATGCAGCTGCAGGCAATGGGCTCGTGAATCTTAGCTGGAGCACCTCGGCGGGCGCAACTTCCTATACGGTGAAACGGTCACTTACGAGTGGTGGCCCTTATACCACTCTGACTACGGCTACCGGGACGAGCTATAGCGATGCGGCCGTTAGGAACGGAACGACTTATTATTATGTTGTGAATGCTGTCAATAGTGCGGGTACGAGCAGCAATTCTGTACAAGCGATGGCTACACCGCAAGGCTCGGGGCCTGTCGAACCGTTCACCGGGCTTGCAGTGGCGTATCGGACAGCGGATACTAACCCAAATGACAACCAGATGAAGCCCTATTTTAATATTAAAAATAACGGCACAACTGCAGTCGATCTTAGCGAGCTGAGCATCCGTTACTGGTATACGATCGATGGAGACAAGCCGCAATCCTTTTTCTGCGATTATGCCCAGATCGGCAACAGCAAGGTAGCAGGTAGTTTTGTAAAGCTGGACACGCCTCGAACGGGAGCAGATTACTATTTGGAAGTGAAATTCAACGCAGGTGCGGGCATGCTTGCAGCTGGAGGTGCTTCCGGGGATATTCAGACCCGGATACACAAGACAGATTGGAGCAATTTTAACGAGGCCAATGATTATTCGTTTAATTCACTTCAGACCGCTTATGCGGATTGGAACAAGGTGACCCTTTATCGGAACGGAGTGCTGGTATGGGGAACAGAGCCGCAATAGCGAAACTAGGGGAACTGAGCTTTAATTGTGCCGTTTTTAATTTTTAGGGAAAACCTCCCTGAAAATAGCTGATTTATGCTGGTTACTTAGCTTTTCAGGGAAATCCTCCCTAAATATCGCCTGAATTCCACTATTATGAGCAAATAGGGGTGAATTTGCGGGAGGTTTTCCCTGATTGCAAGGATTAGAGCAAAAAACCAAAGAAAATCAGGGAGGAATTCCTTAATCAAGCATCACGTTTGCTGCAAATAGAGGAGTTACGCGAAAAAGCAAGCCTAGTCGCCAAAAACATGGTGACTAGGCTTGCTTCATTTTTGCCCAGCTGTGGCAAATTACTTTTTAAAAGTTATATTGCGCCTGATGCAGACGGCTGTAAATTCCACCAGCATGGACTAATTCCTCATGTCTGCCTTGCTCAGCGATTCCTTCTTCATTCACGACCATAATCCGGTCGGCATTTTTGATCGTCGTCAAACGGTGAGCGATGACGAGTGTGGTTCTGCCTACGGACAGATCAGCCAGGGATTGCTGAATCGCGGCTTCGGTCTCTGTGTCCAGCGCGGAAGTAGCTTCATCCAGAATCAGAATCGGCGGATTCTTGAGGAACATGCGAGCGATAGCCAGGCGCTGCTTTTGTCCACCGGACAGCTTCACACCGCGCTCCCCGATGACTGTCTCCATTCCATCTGGCAGATTCTGAATGAGCTCCTCCAGATGAGCACGTCGCGCGGCTTCCCAGATTTCAGGCAGCTTTGCATCCAGTTTCCCATAGGCGATATTCTCGCGAATTGTCCCGGAGAACAGGAAAACATCCTGCTGCACGATCCCGATTTGTTTGCGCAGCGATTCCAGCTTCATGTCACGGATATCGATGCCATCAATCGTGATGGCCCCGGCTGTGACATCATAGAAGCGCGGAAGCAGGCTGCAGATTGTTGTTTTACCTGCGCCGGACGGTCCAACAAAGGCAATGGTTTCGCCAGCCTTTACGTTAAGGCTTATATTTTGCAGAACCGGACGATTCTCTTCGTATCCAAAAGATACATCCTGGAATGTAATATCACCGCGCAAAGCGTTGATCTCCACGGCATCCGGTTTGTCACTGATGTCAGGTTCCGTGTCAATGATCTCCAGATAACGTCTGAAGCCGGCAATTCCTTTAGGATAACTTTCGATCACTGCATTGATTTTCTCGATAGGGCGGAAGAAGATATTCGACAACAAGATAAACGCCACAAATTCACCGATTTGCAGCTCGCCATTGATGAAGAACCATGCGCCGCAGATCATCACCAGGATGGTAATGAGGCGGGTCATCATATAGCTGACGGACAAGCTTCTAGCCATGATTTTATAAGCCAGAAGTTTTGTTTTGCGGAACATTTGATTATCTACTGCGAATAGTTCTTGTTCATGCTGCTCATTGGCAAAAGATTGCACGACCCGAATCCCACCGACATTGTCTTCGATACGGGCATTGAAACTGCCTACATTTCCAAATAGCTGACGATAAGTGGAAGTCATATTGCGCCCGAAGTAGATGATTACCCAAGCCATAATTGGAACGATAATAAAAGTAATGATCGCCAGCTTCAGATTAATATCAGCCATTAGGAGAAAGGCTCCGACAAGGGTCATGATTGCAATAAATACATCCTCAGGACCGTGATGCGCAACTTCGCCGATATCATTTAAGTCATTGGTGATTCGTCCGATTAGATGGCCTGTTTTATTATTATCAAAGAATCGGAACGAGAGTTTCTGAATATGGTCAAACATTTTTTTGCGCATATCAGTTTCGATATTTATGCCCAGCATGTGACCCCAGTAAGTGACAATATACTGCATCACTGTATTTAAGGCGTAAATCGCCAGCAGCGCAACACAAGCGATAAGAATAAGCGGCCAATCTTGACCAGGAAGTAAATCATCAATAAATTTATTGACGGCTACCGGAAAAGCCAGTTCTAGCAGTCCCGCAAAAACAGCGCAGGAGAAATCCAATATAAATAGTTTTCTATACGGACGATAGTAGGAAAAAAACCTTCGAAGCATTCTGTTCACTCTTTTCTGTGGTTTAAATATGAGTCCAATTGAAATTAATTCTCAACTACCCGATGATATGGATACTAAAGATGGCCAGCGGTTTTGTCAATAATTCGGGTATAAAATTACTTAAGGGTTGTAACTTCTAATAGAATAGTAGATGATGGTTCATAGTGTTTAAATATTTCAGATCCTTGACAAGCTTTCTGCTTGGCGGGGTTATTTGTTTGTAATTTAGGAGGATACACGATGAAAGCATCACAACGCGAAGGACAGATTCAGAATAATAGCTTAATGGATAGCAAATATGATCGCTGGCTGCTTGTGCTGGGAATTATTTTTATCGCTGCAGCGCTGCGGGCTCCATTTACTTCTGTGGGTCCATTAATACAATTGATTCAGGATGACCTCGGCTTATCCAATACTTTAGCGGGAGCTATTACTACTTTACCATTATTAGCTTTTGCCATCTTGTCCCCGTTTGCTCCAAAGCTGGCCCGCCGTTTTGGTTTGGCTAATGTGTTATTAGTTGCCATGGTCATGCTGGCTATGGGAATTCTAATTCGCTCGGGATCTGGAGCAGGTCTGTTGTTCACAGGTACTGCTATACTTGGATTATCTATTGCCGTGTGTAATGTCCTGCTTCCAGGTCTTATTAAGGGGAAGTTTCCTCACAAAATCGGGCTAATGACAGGTATCTACACGGTTTCTATGAATTTATGCGCAGCTATTGCCTCAGGAATTAGTGTACCGCTGGCAACGAATGCTGGATTCGGTTGGAGAGGGACCTTGGCCATCTGGTTTATGATCGCAGCTCTAGCAACAGTGTTCTGGATTCCGCAAATGCGTAAGCTTAATCAAGGAACCGGCTCTAAGAGTGCAGCCTCAAGCAAAAATATGTGGCGTTCATCTCTTGCTTGGAAAGTCACGATCTTTATGGGCTTACAGTCACTGCTTTATTACGTCTTTATTGCCTGGTTTTCGGTTCTCCTCGGTGAACGGGGAATGTCGTCGAGTAATGCGGGTTGGTTTCTCTCGCTCATGCAATTGGCACAGCTACCCTTTACTTTCTTCGTACCGCTGTGGGCAGGCCGGATGAAAAACCAACGTATTCTAGTTATAATCACTGCTGTTCTTTATTTCATCGCATTAGGTGGCATCTGGCAAGGCAGCGGCGCTTTAATGGCTGTATGGGCGATATGCTTTGGTATTGCCGGGGGATTTGCCTTCGGTCTTGCGATGATGTTCTTCAGTCTAAGAACAAGAAGCACGCAAGAAGCGGCGGAGCTGTCAGGAATGGCCCAATCTGTGGGTTATGTACTGGCAGCAATGGGACCGGCATTATTCGGCTGGCTGCATGATGTAACGAACAGCTGGACGGTGCCATTGATTTTACTGCTGGGTGCAAGTGTGCTGTTGATGGTTGTCGGACTTGGTGCTGGCAGTGATCGGTACGTTGGAGATAGAAAATAGGATCCCGTGTAAAAAGAGTGTACTAACGCGTACTAAGCGCCAGTGCACTCTTTTTTTGATTATTGAACATGGGCAGTAATTCTCATCTATATTAGCTTCGTTTGTAAGCAACAACCCGGATTCTACGATAGTCCATTACCCAGCGGCCGTCCTGATATAGCGTGGGTTTCAGTTTCTGTTCCATAGAAGAGAGAACTTCTGCGCGTTCAATGGGTGTGAGCACACTTAAGATTCCATCGGCAAAAGTATTCAACCACCGCTGAAATCCTTGCTCCAAGCCTTCCAGTGGTGTTGGCCGGTCAAAACAAAGAGCGAGGTCCACGGTCAGTCCGTGCTTCTCTAGTAGAGTTGCGTACTCGCCAATGCTGGGGAAGTACCAGGGCAAATGCAGCTTATGACTACAGCCAATGGCTGCAAAAGCTTGTGGAAGTGTAGCGACGATGGAAGCAATATTGCCCAGTCCACCGAACTCGGCCACGAAACGGCCGCCTACCCGCAAGCTGGCAACGATGGACGCCGCCGCTCCGTTTGCGTCTGTTAGCCAGTGAAGGGCAGCGTTGCTGAACACAGCATCGACTGGCTGTTCCGCGACATAAGTTTGCCCATCAGCTAAGACAAAGCTTAGATGGGGATGTTTGTCACGGGCTGTCTGAATCATTTCGGCAGAGGCATCAATACCTGTCACAGTGGCGCCTCTAGCAGCAATGGCTGCCGCCAAATCTCCGGTTCCACAGCCCCAATCGATAATCTGTTCGCCAGGCTGTGGGCGAAGCAGCTCAATCAAAGACTCTCCAAACTGAGACACAAAGGCCATATCAGTATCATAGGTTTGGGTATTCCACTGCTGGTTCATAAGTATTCATCCTTTCTATTGATAGATTATTCAGACATCTCCGTCATAACGCCATACTTTATCTATGTTGTACCATATGAGATCTTATAATAGAAATATATAAACTGAATAATATTGATTGGTTGTGCCTATGAGGTCTATATATAGTCCAATTCAATAATACAAAAACCTTGCGTTTTATATGCAAAGGGAGTATAGTATTATGTACAGGCGGTTTTGGTCGCCAGTTACATAATACGCGGTCATGGCGGAATTGGCAGACGCGCTGGCTTCAGGTGCCAGTGGTAGCAATATCGTGGAGGTTCGAGTCCTCTTGACCGCATCATAGCTTAATAGAAAGCCCCTAAATTCGCTCCTATGGCGATTTGGGGGCTTTCTTATTTGCAATTATCATGTAGCTAAATTAGCAATTATGTAGCTGAGCAGCAGTCATGTAGATCAATAGCATCCAACTGATGAATCTCAGCGTTCTCAAACAAATTAACGAAACTATCTCTAAATACAGTCACCGCCAGAGCGCATGGTGTTCTTAAGGTCCATAAACGGAACCTAGGTGAACGGTGTTAAACTAACGGACCGTATGGCCGCTATTATTGATATTTTGCACATTTTACAGGGGTTTCGGACTGCATAGCTCTTATTGCTAAGGAATCGTGTGAAAGCGAGTGTTTGGAGACGAATAGCTGCATCTGAGTCCGAATGTAAGCTGAAACTCGCTATTTTTCAGAAATAGCGTGTTTCAGTCCGATACATCATAATGAGGATGGAATAGTTTCCACGTGGGAGTATCTAGCTGCTGAGTAGCCCCCCCAACAAATCCGTCCTTAGCTAAGTGCTGGGCGGTTTTTTTGTTGCGCTCATAATCGCTGCGAAGAATAAAATGGGTGTTTTTGTATTGACAATTATATCGGCTTCCGTAATAATGGTATTACGGAAGCCGATATATCGACAACAGTAATAGAATGGGGATGAAATGATGCCTGAAAGCACAGAAAGAGGCGCATTAACTGAAGCTGTATTTTATATCTTATTGTCTCTATATACAGCAATGCACGGATACGCAATTATGCAGAATGTGAAGGACTTAAGTAACGGTCGGGTTGATCTGGGCGCGGGCACTTTATACGGAGCACTTAACACTTTACTGGAAAAAGGCTGGATAAAAGCAGTGGAAGGGGAGCAAGGTTCCCGTCGAAAAGAATACGAAATTACCGACTTAGGAAAGTCAGTGATTCAGGGAGAGATTATCCGTCTGGAAGAATTGATAGCGAATGGGAAGAGAATAGCTGGAGGTGAGTCCAAATGAAACATGTGGTTCGCAAGCTGATTTGGGATTATGAGAAGGAAGAAAAGTGGCTTAATGAAATGTCTGCGAAGGGGATGGCTCTATCAGAATTATCTTGGTGCAAATATGTGTTTACAGAGACCCCCAATAATGAGTACACGTATAGAATTGAGCTTTTAGATAACATGCCTGATCATCCGGATAGCATCAAATATCTCAAGTTTTTAGAGGAAAACGGTATAGATTGTGTTAGTACTTACATGCGCTGGGTTTACCTTAGAAAGAAGTCGGGAGAAGGTCCGTTTGATATTTACACAGATCTGGAATCCAGAATAAAACACTATAAGCGAATCAACAGGTTATGGAAATCTGTAATGTGGCTAGAGTTGATTTTAGGTCTATTTAATGTGATGATTGGTGTAATAAATTATTCTTTTTCATCACAGGATCTCAGTATAGTAAACGTAATAATGGGCGGAATGTTGATTTTGTTAGGTCTTGTTTTTTTAATTATTGGTGCACCTATCCGTAAGAAAATTAAGAAGCTTCAGCTGGAAAATTTGATAATAGAATAGGACTTTAGAGTTGTAACATGCACACACGGCAAGTTTCCTTTTCAAAGGGAGACTTGCTGTTTATTTTTGCGCAGTTTTACTGCGAAATTTACCAGTCTATCATTTAGGACTCAACTATCAAGCTTATTTACCGAAAAAAAGGTATACTGAAATTATTACAAGTTTGTTAATATAGTCCCCCATTTTCAAAAGAGGAGGCTTACAGGTGTCTGATTTTCTTTTTAAGCAGCTATACTTACGGTCTTCTATCGGGATTGCGGTAGTCTCTCCGAAGGATGGGACGTTATTACAATCGAATCCTGCGCTATGCCAAATGTTTGGTTATGCAGAAGAAGATCTTTTGAATATAAATTATCTGGATCTTGTGTATCCGGAAGATAAAACTAATAACGATCATTCCGTTATCCTGAACGATCTGCTAGCTGAGCCTGGGACTGCATTGGAGAAAGAACGGCGGTTTTTGCGTAAGGATGGCGAAATCATCTGGGTAGCCCAACATATATTTTTAATCTATCAGGAGAATTCCAGTGAACCCTATGTCCTGATTTCTGAGTTAACGGATATCACTGACCGAAAACTTGCTGAACAGAAGATTCAGGAAGATGAGCATTTATATAATTTGATCACGCAAAATACACCGGATATGATTTCTTTTGGCGATCC
Source organism: Paenibacillus sp. FSL R7-0163 (assembly GCF_037969975.1). Lineage (NCBI taxonomy): Bacteria > Bacillati > Bacillota > Bacilli > Caryophanales > Paenibacillaceae > Paenibacillus > Paenibacillus sp. FSL R7-0163. The sequence continues at coordinate 3,828,415 of NZ_CP150224.1, read as the reverse complement.
TGACGGAACACTGCACTACGTATCTCCCTCAGTGGAGCTGCTGTTAGGTTATTCTGCACAAGAAATGATAGGTACCAAAAGACCCGAGTATTATCACGTAGATGATGCTCTTGAGATGATTGAACAAGGCAAGCTATATTCGGATACGGACGTATTTACTCGTAGAGCCCGTCATAAAGATGGACATTATTTGTGGATCGAGAGTTCTTCCCAAGTGGTACGTGATGAGCAGGGGAACATTAAACAGATATTAACCATTGGTCGCGATATTACTCAGCGCAAGAAATACGAGGATATGCTGGCTAAAGCTCAACACCTTGCGAAGATGGGATCCTGGGAATGGGATATGACAAAATCACGGCTGACGGTTTCCAGAGAGATGCGTAATATTTTTGGCTTTTTGGAAGATGAGAGCAATCATTCTTATTTTGATTACAGACGTGTTTTTGCTTGCATTGATCCTGACGATTTCATCAGACTTGAACAGTTAGTACATCAATCCATGGAGAATGGGACTAATGGCGAAGCAACGGTCCGTATTCATAGTGCGGATGGAGAGCTGAAGTTTCTGGATGTGCACTGGGAAGTGATTACAGATGAAGAAGGAAGACTGCTGCAGATCAGCGGGATAGCCCAGGATGTGACCGAACGTCAACGAATGGAAGAACAACTGCGGGAAAGTGAGCAGAACTATCGTCTGATCTCAGAAAATTCTATGGACTTCATTTCACGTAATGCAGCGGACGGGAGCTTTACCTATCTGTATGCCTCACCCATCTGCCAGACTATGTTTGGCTATGCACCAGAAGAAATGTGCGGAACTAGAGGGATTGATTACATACATCCGGAGGACAGAATCAAATTAACTTCATATCTCAGCAATTGTATGGAAGGGAAGAAGCTTGAGCCTGTTATTCTCCGGTTTTTTTGCAAAGACGGAACCTTTATTTGGACAGAAACGACTCTGCGGTATATTTACTCTGAGACCTGCGGGAATCAGGAGCTTGTCTGTGTAACCCGCGACATTGGGGAACGTACGCGTCATTTTGAAGAAATACAGAAATTAAGTAACGAGTATGCGCTGATCTTGAATTCGGTCTCTGAAGGCATATTTGGGATGAACCTTGAAGGCAACACGATGTTCATTAATCCAGCAGCCATTACTATGTTGGGATTCGATCCTACTGAGTGGGGAAACAGCAAATTTCATGCGATTCACCAAACCTGGCTGGATAACGAGTCTTTTACAGGAATTCAGAAGACGCTGCTTCCTTCACGCTCCAGTAATCTCACTATTGAAGATAGGGAGGGTGTGTTTTGGAGGCAGGATGGTTCAAGCTTTTTAGTCAGATATCGAATGACCCCACTGTTTGATGGTGATGAACGGATTGGGGCGGTTGTCGTCTTTCGAGATATTACGGAGGAGAAGGAGATTGTGCGGGCGAAGGAGTCTGCCGAGGAAGCGGACCGGGCAAAATCGGAGTTTCTAGCGATCATGAGCCATGAGCTGCGCACGCCTATGAACGGCATTATTGGGATGGCTGATCTTTTATCTGGGACGGAGCTGGATGAAGAGCAAAGCTACTACACACAGATCATTAACAAAAGCGGTGAGGCATTGCTTCATATTCTGAATGAAGTGTTGGATTTCAGCAAAATTGAAGCAGGCATGATGACGCTTGAACTACAAATGGTGGATTTGCATGAAGTGATACAGAACGTTTGTGAACTGTTTTATCCGAAGGTTAAGGAGAAAGGGCTTTTACTTACTAGCGAGCTATCTCCTGAGCTTCCAGCCGTCATCATGACTGATGGGGCGAGATTGCGTCAAATTCTCGTAAATCTGGTTGGGAACGCAGTGAAATTTACGGAGACAGGTGAAATCAGTATCTCTGTTATGTTAGAAGCTTCAGAGGCATCCGGAAATCTTATCGTGAAATTTATCGTAAAAGATACAGGATTGGGGATTCCAGTTTCCAGCCAAGGTTTATTATTTCAATCCTTCTCGCAATTGCATCCGTCGATCAATCGTAAATATGGTGGAACTGGGCTTGGACTTGCCATAAGTAAAAAGCTGGCCGAGCTTCTTGGCGGATCTATCGGTGTCAATAGCTGTGAGGATGAAGGCTCGGAGTTTTATTTTACAGTGGAGGTCTCTCTACCCAAAGAGGAATGGGATCAGAAAGTAACCGTCAACGCCTCAACAGATGTGGTCAGAAATGATAAATCTGCTGTTAAAGAGTTAACTACTGGTGAGTATGGACCGATGTCCATTCTTATTGCTGAAGATCATCCTGTGAATCAGCAGCTTATGCAGGCTTATCTGAAAAAGAGGGGATATGTTCCTGACATCGCTTTAAATGGTGAGGAAGCGGTTCGGGCTGTGCTTTCCAATCATTATGATCTGGTATTTATGGATATTCAGATGCCTATTATGGATGGAATTGAAGCAACGGGAATCATACGTGAGAAGCTTGGGCTGACTCCAATTATCATTGCGGCTACAGCTTTTGCAAGAGATGAAGATAAGATGATGTGTCTTAGTGCTGGAATGCAGGATTTCATTTCTAAACCCATCTCGATAAAAGAGCTCGACCGGGTATTAAGAGAATGGTCTGCCCAAATTCGTTTAGGTGAGCATCATTGACAAATAGGGTTATGATTAATATATTGATATTAATCGTAATCATTACGTATATTATTTGTCATGAAAGGACTCTTACCTTGTTAACAATGAAGCGCGGGGATATTTTAATTATTGTGATAGCCTTGTTAGCTGCGGGCTTGATTTATGGCATGAAGTGGTGGGACAGCAGCAATGAGCAGTATCAGCAAGGGGATTTGAAAGCTATAATTACGGTGGATGGTAAAGAGTACAAAACCGTTTCTTTGACTAAAGAAGAACAAATTATAGATATTCAAACGAAATTCGGCCACAATACACTAAAGGTGTTTGATTATGGAATCCAAATGACCTATTCTGATGCTCCCTTGAGAATCGCTTTGGAAATGGGGTTCATCTCAAGACCCAAACAGCAAATTATTTGTATTCCAGCCCGTATTATGGTAGAAGTATTTAATCCTAATAAGTCTGAGAATGATGAGGATGAGCTAGATGCGATTATTTAGTAATCTTAGTTGAACCTTCTAACTCTTTCCATGCGGTGATAGAGTCAGGACTGGTGTAAATGTAAGGTGTTGCGGGTTGTTTGATAGGTGTAATAGACTCAGCACTAATTTGCATAATTTCTTGACCTTTATAGGGAACAACTTGAAGCTTGCCCCGGACCTCTATCCAGGTATCGGTAGGCAGGCTTTTTAGTTTGCCGGAATCCACTAATATCCCAAAGGGTGTAGCATCGGCAGTGCAGCATTGGACCAGAAATCTACCTATGGCAAAAGAATTCTCTGAATGTTCACCTTGATCACGATATAAAAAGCCGGAAATAGTAATTTCTTTGCCTGCAAATTGTTGTTTATACATCTCAAGGGCACCTAAGGTTTCGGAGAAAATCGCTGAATAAACTGGGACCACAGGTTGTGCATAAAGGATCTTGGCCAGCTCGGTAAGCTCCTCATGGTAAGGATCAATGGACTCGAATCTCGCGGAATTTTTAGCTTCAGTGGGCAAGGAGGATAGGGAGATTCCTTTTTTAGCAGCGGCCATACTTCCCAAAGCGCGATCCGGAAGGAGAAATCCGAGCAGCAGTGGAAAAAGGAATAATCCATATAGCGCTGTACTTTTGAAAAAAGAATGTGGAAGCCGATGCTCGCAGTCACAGAGAACACTACCCTTGCCAAATAAAGCCTGTACGGCCAGACTGAGCGCCATAAGTGTCAGCGGGATTGGACATAATTGAACCCAGCGTGCCAGCTTGGGCGCTACATAATAATGCAAAGCGTCCTGCTGTACCAGATGCCCGATATAGAGGGCGAAAGCGAGCAGAATGACCGCCCTTAACAAATAGTGAAACCGGATGCTTCGAGAGTCATTCATGCTCTATCCTCCTACCCATATTGTAAGCAACAGCTTACCACCTCTATGAATTACAGCCACAAGGACATGAATACCGCCCCAATAAACACGCTTGCGAAGATCAGAAAGAACAAATAAAGAGCGAATTTGGTCTTAAACAGTGAGAGCAACATCAATGAATTTTTGAAATCCAGCATCGGTCCGAATACCATAAAAGCGAGCAGAGCACCAGATGGAAAAGAATGTACGAAGGTGGAAGCTACAAAGGCATCTGAGGTGGAGCAAAGTGAGAGCACAAATGCCAGTCCCATCATGAAAAAATATGAACCCAGCGGCTTGGCTCCGATCGCAGCCAGACTGTCTTGAACCATAAATGTCTGAATGCCAGCGGTTAATAAGCAACCGATAATTAAATATTTTCCCATCTCAAAAAACTCATCTGAGGTATGGACGAAGACAGCGGCTATTTTTCCCCCACGAGAATTATTGTGATGAGCTTCCCCTGTTTCACGTTGAACATTTAGGCGGATGGGAGATTTTTTAACCGTTGCGTAGATTATCAAACCTATGAGACAGGCTACAACAAAAGCCAGACCCATACGGGCATAGGCCAGCTCCGAGTGGCTGCGAAATGCTGTCATGGTCGCCCCATAGACGACAGGATTTAGGATCGGTCCGGACAAAATAAACACGATAGCCACGTAAACAGGCATACCTTTATGGATAAGTCGGCGGACGAGCGGGATCATTCCACATTCGCAGACCGGAAAAATAATTCCGAGCAGACATGCGAACAGAATGGCCGGAAGAGGTCGCCGCGGAATCCACCGGGAAATCATTTCATCCGGGATAAAGACGCGAAGCAGTGAAGATAACAATGCTCCTGCTAATACAAACGGCAAGGCTTCCAGCAATATGCCGATAAAAGCGGTTTTGAAGGTGTCGATGTATGCATTATCCAGCAGCTCCAGATGATTCGGCAGCCATACAAAGCCAATGATAATCAGGAACGAGATCGGGAGGAGCAACGGCAGTATTTTTAATGGTGAAAAGGTAGTCAAAACTCGAATAAGGCGGACCACCGATCTGCCAGCTGTTCTTCATCTATATTCATCCCGATGAACACCACATAAGGCATACCAGGATAACGAGAGGCTTCCCAGGTAGTACGCATCCCCGCATATTGAACAAGCTGAACCGGCTCCTGTTCGGACAAAAGAATATGCCCCTTGGCACGTAACAGGTTGTCACCCCATTCTTGGAAGAAGGCCTCTAGGCGTTCTTTAGAAGGCATAGTTGTCCTTACCTGCGGAATGGTTAACGTGATGGCTGTTACCTGCGAGAAAGAAGCGTGCTGCTCCTCATGCAGCTCTTTTACAGCGGTTCCCCCATGCTCTGAATGCATTTGTTTCAGTGATGCTCCTTTGAAGGTTTGAGGCGCTCGCTGTGGAGCCGGAGCTATAATTTTACGTGGGATTATTCCTGACAATATCGGAGACAGGTTGATTTCACTGTAATGGGTGTATACAATTTCAGCCTCCGTATTTTGTTTACGAACTCCCTTTTCAATTCTCCATAAGGTTTCCGGCTCTACGAGATCGCTTTTATTAACGACAATAAGATCAGCTGTGGAGAGCTGCTTACGCAGGGTCCGAACGAGCTGTTTGTCAGAGGAGAGTCTGCTGTTATATTCCAGAGCATTTTCCGCATCTAACAGAGTGATGGTATAGTGCAGCTCCACCAGATCCTGTAGAGGGGTTTCCTGCAACGTTTTGGCGATTTCTTCAGGATCGGCGACGCCGGTCAACTCCATGTAAATGGCATCTGGACGTCCTCTCAGCAGCACCATCAGGCTATCTGCCAAATCCTCTTTACGGCTACAACATACGCATCCGTCCAGCAGTTTAGTTACAGCTGTACCGGTATGCTCCTGCAGAATATACCCGTCCACATCCCGTTTGCCCAGTTCATTCATTACTACTCCTGGATTCAGCCCTCTTACCTTGCTTTCTTTCAGCAGGGACAACAGCAGAGTTGTCTTCCCGCTCCCCAGAAACCCGCTCAAAATAATTACTGGTATCTTCATGATCTCCACTCCTGCCTGATTCTCTAGGAATTACAAGAATCATATTTTTTATAATTCCATCTATACGTAATTTGTCCACCAGAAAGACCACAAAATTAAGAGAGTTGAAATTTTTACAAGATCATAGTTGACAGATTGTGAATAAACCGTGTACGATGTGTTAATCGTAATTATTACGATTTGATCAAAAGGAGATGGAAACGATGAGAGTAATCATTACTTTGGCATGTACGGAGACAGGAGATCGCAACTATACCACTACCAAGAATAAGCGAAATCATCCAGGGCGTATGGAAATGAAAAAATATTGTCCACGCCTAAAGAGAGTAACCTTACATCGCGAAACCCGTTAAGGGCGGAGGATTTTAATCTTGATTTTATAAACGATAGGAGTGGTATAGATGAAAAAGCTCCCTGTTACCGTGCTCAGTGGATATTTGGGCTCTGGGAAAACAACGCTGCTGAATCATATTCTGCACAACCGTGACGGGCTTAAAGTAGCTGTTATTGTAAATGACATGAGTGAAGTCAATGTGGATGCGAATCTGGTGAAGTCCGGAAATACGCTTTCTAGAACAGAAGAGAAATTAGTTGAGATGTCTAATGGTTGCATCTGTTGTACGCTTCGTGATGATTTGATTGTCGAAGTACAAAAGCTGGCTGCGGAAGGGCGATTTGATTACATCCTGATTGAATCCTCAGGCATTAGCGAACCTGTACCAGTGGCACAGACCTTTACCTATGCCAATCCCGAGTTGGATATTGATTTGACTTCGCTTGCTCAATTAGACACGATGGTGTCTGTTGTGGATGCTGGGCGTTTCTGGCATGACTTCTCTTCTGGTGATAGTCTGATGGACCGCAACCAAACGGCTGGCGAAGGAGATTTCCGCGATATTGTGGATCTGCTTATTGATCAGATCGAAACTTGTGATGTCTTGCTGCTTAATAAGTGTGATCTGTTGAAAGAAGATGAACTCAACAAGCTTGAAGCTGTGCTCCGTAAGCTTCAACCGTCTGCCAAGCTGATCCGAACGATTAACGGCGTAGTAGATCCGAAGGAAATTCTGAATACCGGATTGTTTGATTTTGAGAAAACAAGCTTATCCTCTGGTTGGATCGCGGAGCTGAATAAAGAGACCCATACCCCTGAAACGGAGGAATACGGAATTTCTTCCTTTGTTTATCGCCGGAGAACACCTTTCCACCCGCAAAGATTAAGTTTTTTCTTTAGCAACTGGCCGGAAGAGGTCGTTCGGGCAAAAGGTGTGGCATGGGTAGCTGCAAAAGGTGATCTTGCAGCTACTATAAGTCAGGCAGGACCTTCTATTCAGTTCGGACCTGCTGGCTACTGGTTGGCTACAATGCCTAAGGATCAGCAGCTGGAGGTACTGGAAAGCGAACCTGAGCTGCAGGCGAAATGGGACGAGCAGTGGGGCGATAGAATAAATGAAATCGTATTTATCGGTGTAAATATAGATCAGGCACAACTCGAAGCCAGATTGGACAGATGTTTGCTGACGGTGGAGGAGCTGAAGCAGGATTGGACAAAGTTCAACAATCCACTTCCGTGGCCTGTTGAAGAACTCCTTGCGGCTGCTGAGGAATAGATACTTAGTAAATTAGCGATGGAAATCCGGAATCCAGAAGGTGGGATTCCGGATTTTTGCTGTATGAAAAAGAGGTCTAATAGTTATTATTACGATTAATTTTTAATTTTGGGTTTACAAATCGTAATGATTACGATATTATCAAATTTGTTAAATCGTAATACTTACTATTTAATCCGAGATGGACATAACATCAGTCAGAAGGGAGGCGAGGCACGATGATCCTATCATCCATGCGGAATGTAGTGTTCGGGTATGGGGATGAAGCTGTCCTTGATAACATTTCATTAGATATTCATACCGGACAGTTTATTGGTATAACGGGACCCAATGGAGCTGCTAAGACCACCCTGCTGAAGCTAATGCTCGGCCTGCTTCGTCCATGGAGTGGAACGGTTCAGTTGAATAAAGAGTTATCAGATAACGGAAAGATGGTTATCGGCTATGTTCCACAGCAGGTAGCTTCTTTTAACGCAGGATTCCCAAGTAAGGTGATCGAACTGGTTCGCTCGGGTTGTTATCCAAGGCTGGGATTATTTAGACGCTTTACACCTGAGCAGGACGAGATCGTCGAGCAAAGTTTAAAGCAGGTGGATATGTGGCATTTGCGAGACCGGAAGATAGGAGAACTGTCAGGCGGCCAGAAGCAGCGGATTTGCATCGCTCGAGCATTGGCACAACAGCCGCAGATATTGGTTCTCGATGAACCTACTACGGGAATGGATCTGGACAGTCGCATTGGGTTCTATAAGCTGATGCGCCATGATGTCAGTGAACACGGCCGGACCGTAATCATGGTGACGCATGGCCTGGAAGAGACCAGTTCCTATCTGGATACGTTGATCAGCCTGGAACGAAAGGAGAATGAGGGTTGGCAATGTTTAGTTACGAATTCATGCAACGTGCATTTTGGGCCGGTGGTTTAATTGGCATTATTGGTCCGCTGCTCGGGGTGTATCTCATGCTTCGCCGTCAGGTCCTAATGGCGGATACCCTCTCTCATGTTTCGCTTGCAGGAGTAGCACTAGGCTCAATACTTCAGCTTAATCCGGCACTAAGTGGTTTCATGGTGGCGATTCTCGGTGGTATTGTCATCGAACAGCTTCGACGTTCTTATCGTACATATAGCGAGCTTCCGGTAGCTATTATTATGACCTCTGGATTAGCATTGGCAGTTGTACTTATGAGCTTAAAGCAGAATTTAAGTAAAAGCTTCAGTTCCTATCTGTTTGGTTCCATCGTTGCGGTCAGCGACACTCAACTAAAGATTATCGCTGCGGTTGCTGTAATCGGTCTGGTCTATTTTATTGTGTTACGCAGATCTTTATATAATCTGACCTTTGATGAAGAGACCGCTAGTATTAGTGGAGTTCATGTGGGCTGGTTATCATTTTCGTTTGCTGTACTAACTGGAATGACAGTAGCTGCTGCGATGCCAGTTGTTGGAGTGCTGTTAGTCTCAGCGCTTATTGTTTTGCCAGCTTCGATTGCCTTGCGTATAGCGTCTGGTTTCACGACAGCTATATTGATATCAATTGGCGTAGGGTTACTCGGCGTTTTTAGTGGCCTAAGTGCCTCGTATTACATCAATACACCGCCTGGTGGGACGATTGCTCTTATACTGCTATCGTTCTTATTAATCGCAATTTTGGTACAGAAGCTGATCCGACTTAGAAATCGTCGGCGAATTCATAAATCTATTTCCAGAAAAGGAGTTACAACTCTCAATGAAATTTAGAATCCATCATTTAGCCATTTTGTCCCTGTCCGCGTTACTTATTGCCGCAGGTTGCGGTAATAATAATGCCAGTAATTCTTCTACTACTACGAATGCTTCTGGAGCCGCAGAAGCCACAGCCCTTCCAGAGTCATCTAAACTAAATATTAAAGTCAGTTTCTATCCAATTTACGAGTTTACCAAAAATGTGGCAGGAGATCTGGCGGACGTGGAAGCACTCATACCGGCAGGAATCGAACCCCATGATTGGGAACCGACTGCACAAGATATGGCAGAAATCTCAGATGCGGATATGCTGATCTATAATGGCGCAGGAATGGAAGGCTGGGTAGACCAGGTGCTGGAAAGTGTATCTGGCACTCCGTTAATTACTGTAGAAGCGAGCAAGGGTCTGGACATCATGGAAGGCACGGAAGAGGAAGAAGCTGACCACCACCATGAAGAAGGAGAACATGCTCATGAAGAAGGAGAGCATGCTCATGAAGAAGGGGAGCATGCTCATGAAGAAGGGGAGCATGCTCATGAAGAAGGAGAACATGCGCATGAAGAAGGAGAACATGCTCATGAAGAGCATTCGCATGATCACGGTGGATTAGATCCGCATGTGTGGCTCAATCCTACACTAGCCATTCAAGAAGTGCGTAACATTGAAGCAGCTTTAGCTGCTGCCGCACCTGAACATGCCGAGGATTTTAAGACAAATGCAGATGCTTATGTAGCTAAGCTGGAGCAACTGGATCAAGAATTTAAGGACGGTCTTAAGGATACTAAACGCAAGGATTTTATCACTCAGCATGCGGCTTTTGGTTACCTTGCCAAGCAGTATGGATTAACTCAGGTCCCGATTGCCGGACTATCTCCGGAGCAGGAGCCTTCTGCCGCAAATATGAGTAAGATTGTGGAGTTTGCGAAAGAGCATAAAGTGAAGACGATTTTCTTCGAGACACTTGTATCCTCCAGTGTGGCAGACACAATAGCAAAAGAGATTGGTGCCAAAGCAGCCGTTCTAAACCCAATTGAAGGATTAACAGAGGAAGATCGCAGTCAAAACCTGGATTATTTAGGAATCATGCGTCAGAACCTGGAAGCCTTGAAGAGTGCATTGAACGAGTAGATTTAAAGGATGGAAGGAGAACGAACATGGCCAAGAAATCTAAAGTTGTGAAAGAATTGAAGAGACAAGCACTAGTCGCCAAATACGCTGTTAAAAGAAAAGAACTAAAGGAACAAGGGGACTATATGGCTTTGCAAAAGCTGCCACGTGATTCCTCCGCAACTCGTCAAAAAAATAGATGCCAAGTGTCTGGCAGACCTCGAGGTTATTTGCGCAAATTTAATGTTTCCCGAATTGTATTCCGCGAATTGGCGCATAAAGGCCAGATTCCGGGTATTACCAAGTCGAGTTGGTAAATGAGAACGGCCAATCCTCCGTAGTTTAGAGGATTGGCCGTTTTTGCTGTTCATCCATCATGGACTTTAGAAAATTCGGCTATGCTAAGAATAGGAAAATGATTTATCATAGAAGGAATATATTTCTATTTAATATGGAGGTGATGCAAATGAGCTATACCGATACTTTTATTCGTGTAGCAGAGGACTGCCCTGAGGAAATCGGAGTTCCTCCGATGTCTTGCCGAACACTCCCGCCTGCACGTGTGATTCAATATGAACTGTTAATTAATGAGCCCTACAAATACAATCATGAAGAACTTCTGTACGAGGTTCATGTGCGCCATAAACAAATTCCACAGGAAGAACGTTTGGTCCGTAAGGAAGAAATATGGAAAGAACTATTTTCCAAAAACCATCCTTGTCTAAGGGCTTCACTGCTGCCAAAGCGTTTTGGTTGGGGTATTCATTATAACGGTGAGGGGAAAATAGCTCTCTATGGCAAAGAGTCTCCCGAATATGACTATTTTACCTCCCAAGGGGATGGAGCTGTGAAATTACTGCCTGCGATGCGTAACAAACGTGCTTCAAAAGGAGCGGATTAAGCTGTATAAATTCATAGAAGAAATCACACTTAATACTTGGCCGGCGGAGCAAAGTGTTCTCCTGCAGGGCTGGATTCTACGTACGGCAGCTGGTTATACAAAAAGGGCCAATTCGGTCAATCCATTATACGGGGCTGACAGCTCTCAGGTTGATCTCGCAGAACAAATCAAGCTTGCGGAGCGGTATTATGAGCATGCTGGACTACAGCCAGTGTTCAAAATAACCCCCTATATCCAGCCGGCAAAGCTTGATGAGATGCTTGCGGATCGCGGTTATACAATTGTCGAGCCTTCATCGGTAAGGCTTCTTGATCTGGGGGGCTTAGCGAGCCCCGATCTGTGTTATACGGTTCAGATGCAGGAGAGCTTGACTGAAGAGTGGCTGCACGCCTTCAGTGAGCTTACCGGGTTGTCTGGCAAGAACCGGGAAACCTTAACTAGAATGTTGTCTGCATCACATTTGCAGCAGGGTTATGTCCTGTTGTTTAATCATGGTGTTCCTGCCGCCTGCGGACTTGGTGTGATTCAGAATGGATACTTGGGTCTGTATGATATTGTCACTTCCCCTGCTCATCGTAGAAAGGGAATGGCGGAACAGCTGCTGCTAGCGTTGCTTAATTGGGGTAGAGCAAAGGGAGCAACAACTTCCTTTCTGCAAGTTGTGCAAGCGAATACGCGGGCTTCAGCCTTGTATGACAAGCTGGGTTTTAAGGAGATTTATCAGTATTGGTATAGAGTGAAAAACTAGCTGAGGAGGGGATGCGGTGAGAAAATTAGGATTAAATCTCCTGATCATTAGTGTGTACTGTTTTCCATTTGTATATTTCGCGATGGATAAAGATTTCAATAATGGTTCAATGGTTGGTTATTTAATGATGATCGTCATAACATCGCTAATAGCTTTTTTGGGAAAATGGTCTAATAATATAATTGCTGTAGTCATTGGGAATATCGCTTCTGCGTTTGTTTCGTATTATTTTATTAGCAAATTGTCAGGAGAAGGCGGTTGGGACGGGACGTTTTTCAAACCACTTGGACCTACAGGATCGTTTTTATTTTTTAGTATGCTAAACCTGATCCCTCAATTCCTTGCGATGAAATTAGCGAATAAATTTAAAAAGAAGGTCTAATCTATGTCCGAATACTGGAGTCGAAGATTTGCTCAGGAAGGCATGATCTGGGGGAGTGAACCTAGTCCTACAGCCCAGGCAGCAAGGGAGATATTTCGGCAATATGACGTGAAATCAGTTTTAGTCCCGGGTGCGGGATACGGAAGAAATACGAAGGTGTTCTCAGATGAGTTTAAGACCTTAGGCGTTGAGTTAAGCGAGGATGCGTTAAGGATGGCGGCAGAATGGGATCCCAAGAGCCATTTTATCTCAGGTTCCGTATTAGATACTATTTCTGAAGTACAGGTTGATGCTGTCTACTGCTATGACGTGTTGCATTTATTTCTCGAAGAGGATCGCCGCAGGCTCGTAGCTAATTGTCTGGAACAGCTGCGGCCGGATGGCTTGCTCTATTTTACCAGTTTTTCCGATGAGGATGCGAACAACGGCTGTGGAACACTTTTGGAACCGGGAACCTACGAATACAAAGAGGGAAAATATGCCCATTTTTTTAGTGATGAAGATTTAAGACAACATTTTGCAGGTACGAAAATAATTACGACCGGCTCATGTGTGGAGACTTTATGTGGGCCGCTTGGAAAAAACCATCAATACATACTGAGATATATAGTCGCACGTAAATCTGCACTTAGCAAATAATATAGGGAGGAACTCCCTATAATTTCGTTGAATATCCGTAGAATCGGCTATATCAAATGAATTATAGGGACTTTTTCCCTAGACCTCTGCTCGATGATCAGGAATACCTTATTTACACAAATTTACCTTGAACCGGTAGCGCCATTTCTTTGAAATTTTTGCATAAATGAGCAAGCTGGGTAGACAGCTCCTCACCTTCCATGGGTACTCCATGTCCCGAAAGAACAAGATGTGGATTCAGCAAGGCAAGGGTACGGACTGATTTCTCGGCATCTTCCCAGTCTGTCGTGAAATAAGAGGGTGGGCCATGCACCACCTGATGCTGCGTAGCCACTGCAAATACGGATTCCTGTTTGACCGTAAGGAACGTATCACCAGCGATCAGGACTCTATCCTCAGGCCTGAACAGGGAGATATGCCCGGGACTATGTCCAGGGGTATGGATCCATTCCCAGCCCTTCGCACCAGGGACAGTCCCGTCTTCCGGCAAGGGGTGAACGGCTGAACCAAGATCAATGCCATGATGTGAAAATAAAGGGGATATCATGCTCATAAGCCCGCCGCCTACGGCCGGATCGGCTGGAGGGTAATCTTCTTTACCTGTCAGAAAAGGTAGTTCTAGCGGATGAGCATATACAGGCACGTTCCATTCCTCAACAAGCCTTTTCACACCCCCAATATGGTCAAAATGCCCATGCGTCAGGATAATTGCCACCGGAGGCTTATCATAATGCTCCGTAGCAAAATCAATAATATTGCCTGTATATGAGCTAAGACCAGTATCTACAAGAACCCAATCCGAAGAGGGCTGGCCAATTAATGCGACATTTACAAACATAGTGCGAAGTCCAATGACACCAGGGGCCACATTCCAAGTATCGGTATAGCCCTTTGACAGTATTCCGTTAAGTTTCATCTTGCGCCTCCTGACCCGTTCTTTAGTACTACACAATGTATCTACATACAGTAGTATGACCTCTTTTTAAGAAAAAAAGGTATGGCAAATAACCCTTCTCATGATTTCTTGAAGAAGGGCTGTGTTAAACGTGTTCTGTGAGAGGATTGTATTAGAGCGTTCCGCAGTCTGCAAATAGAATATGGCGTGGAATCCGAAAGAAAGCTTCGGCTTTTTCCTGCAGAGCAGGGGTCGGCAGATGGCTGTTGTGGAGCCATTTCCGAAACGTTCCGGGATGGACGCCTATCCAAATACTTACATCCGTTACTGAGAAATCGTAAACCATACAAAGTCCGGTCAGGATAACATTGCTGCGCGGTGAACTGGTAATACTTCTTTTCATAAATCGTGAGGGTGTAGGCTGACATACAATGGGGCTTTGACGAATCAATGCTTCATTGAACAGAATGTGGGGTGGGTACCCCAATAGGCGGCAGGTCTTGTCAATGTTATTGTTGGAAGGGATACGACCTTCGTATACCCAAGCGCTTACACTGCGTGAGGATATACCAAGCTCTTCTGCGAGTCGTGACAGCTTGATATCCTTAGCCATCAATACAGCAAGCAGCACACGGTTTCTAATCTGGCTGCGCTTTGGACGGCGAAATCTTTTGACTCGAACGCCTTGTCCAAGGTATTTGCGATTGATCAGAGACCACGCCTGGATATTATGAGTTTCTTGTTGGTTATTAGGCATAATTCCTCCGATTTTTTAAAAATATACTACAACACTTTCTGGTATATCGGCAATGGTTAATGCTGCTATTTCTGACAACACTGTTTAAGTTTCTTTCAGAACAGCTACGCTTATGATATATTTTTAATATCTAATTACAATATTACATTAGGGAGCGATATAGAATGATCAAACATATTGTGTTTTTCAAATTAAAAGATCGGTCCGAAGAAAGCGTAGCGGCAACGGTAGCGGTATTGCGTAATATGGAAGGCAAGATTCCGCAGCTTCTCTCCATCGAGGTGGGTGCTGACATCATTCATTCCGATCGTTCCTTTGATATTGCTCTAGTCACAGAAGTGGCTTCTCTAGAGGATTTACAGGCGTATCAGGTTCATCCGGCTCATAAAGAAGTTATTGCTCACATTAATGAAGTCAAAGAGCTCTCAATTGCTGTAGATTACGAAATTTAAGCTGCTGCTTGAATATAGTATCATCATTTTATACCGGAAGCGGTGACAGGAATGCGTGAGCTTGAGTATCCAATGGAAGCGTTAACTTATTTAGTCGTTTTTCTCGGAGCATGTTTCGTAATGTTCTTCTGGCTGAAACGCCGTGGCAAACGCGGTAAGTAGAGATTAGGACGATTCTCTAACTATTATCGATATGGGGGTATTGCTGTGTATTATGTCAACCGCAATCAAATCGAAACCATTCTTGCTCAAA
This sequence comes from Paenibacillus sp. FSL R7-0163, assembly GCF_037969975.1. Taxonomy (NCBI): domain Bacteria; kingdom Bacillati; phylum Bacillota; class Bacilli; order Caryophanales; family Paenibacillaceae; genus Paenibacillus; species Paenibacillus sp. FSL R7-0163. Next base: position 3,812,885 of record NZ_CP150224.1, on the reverse strand, counting down.
TCCCTGATATTACCGCTGGTCTTCGGACTGTAGCAGCTTCCTGGGATGGTACAACACTAACCGGACTAATACAGGAACGCAGCCTCCATCTGGCAATAGAGGTTGTAACAGACGTTGGTAGCTGTCTCATTGACGGGTTTATTATGCGTGATGCTGGAAGTTATGAGGATATAATTTCTATTATTCATGAAGAGAAAGTGCTAGGTCAAAGTGAGATTTATGAAAGATTGATAGAATTAGTTGCTCTGCGTAAGCCACTCGTTCAGGATTATTATGCCTGGGAGAGAGGTGATCTGCATCCACTTACCCCCATTCTTTCGGAAGTGCTTGAGCAGTTTGCCGTTGAGGTACGGAAATATTTGGACCAGGAGCTTGGAGCCAGTGTACCGCTATAATAGCATAGGATAGAATCACATAGAATAGGCGATAGCCGTGAAAGAGAGGGGTTCCTTTATGATGAAGATGGGGCAGGAAAACGGATCGACAAGACAAATGATTATGACGCTCCTGAAGACGAAAGGAACACTGACCATCGGCGCGCTGGCAGAAGAGTTGGGAATTACAGAGATGGGTGTCCGTCGTCATGTGCTTCAGCTGGAGCAAGAAGGGCTTGCAAAGACAAAAGTGGTCCGGCAAGCGATGGGGCGGCCTTTACATATGTACTCATTAACGGAGAGAGCCGAAGAATATTTTCCAAAAAGTTATCACAACTTGGCTTTGGAGCTTCTGCGTGAATTGGATTACGGCAGTGGACTGGATGCTGTTAATACATTATTTGAAGGCCGCCGCCGCCGGATGCTCGCTCAGTATGCTCCGATGATGGAACGGCGCAATTTGGAAGAACGCGTCGCCGAATTATCTTCTATCCAAAATGCCGGTGGATATATGGCAGAATGGAACCGTGAAGAGGATGGCTCATATGTCATAAGGGAGTACAATTGCCCGATTCGCCAAGTGGCTACCCAGTATCGTAAGGCTTGCCAATGTGAGCATAGTCTTTTCGAAGAACTGCTGGATGCTAAGGTAACACGTAATGAATGTATGGCAGAGGGCGGCCATTGCTGCCGCTACGCTATCGTACCCAAAAATGTTACAGACAAAACTTCTGAAAAGTTATAATAATTAGTCACAAGACAATCCCCTGCTGCTTATGATATAGCAGATATAGGCATTAGCCCGGTAGAGCGGGGAGCAATGAATTTAAAGGAGAGATGAAACGATGAAAAAGGACACCAAAGGTTTATTATGGGGCGCTTTAGTCGGCAGTGTGGTTGGATCGGTGACAGCATTGCTGTTCGCGCCTAAACCAGGTAAAGAGCTGCGCAAGGATATTGCAGAAGGAACTACCGCTGGTATTGAAAAGGTTCAAGAACTTGCCGTTCAAGCGGGAGATAAGAGCATTGAGATTTATGACAAGGCAAAAGATTCGATTGGGCATGTAGTGCATGAAGTTCGGGAATGGAGCAAATCATGTGCGAATGCTGTTGATGAAGAAGAAAAAATTACAGTAACTGTCAGCGGCATCGCTACAGAAGAAGCTGTAGAAGCAGTTGACGCTGTAGAAGCTGTTGAAGAGGCTACTGCCACTTTGGAAGTGGAAACTGAGTTGGTTGAGGCCACTATAAGTGAAGATGTAAGTGAAGAAGCCAGCTTTGAAGAAGTCGTTCAAGATGACAAGGTTAATAAAGAAATTCTATAATGGAACCGTGGTTTAAATCCTCTGTTTCAGTGGTAAAAGAGTACTCATTCTCTTATAATAGAGCCGCTTTTTCGCATTGGGCGGAGGGTGGCTTTTTTAATTAGTTTGCACCCGCTTGTTAAATGATGGAAGAAGACTAGTCTTGAACTCAGAGGGCAAAAGGAGTAATATCTGCAATTGGGGCTGAAAGCCAGGTACATTTTGTTTTCACCTTACATAAGCTACACAAAACAAGTAGAAGGAAGCGGTGTGTTCGTGCAGCAAGCTATAGCAATATTAGACTCAGGTGTGGGAGGGTTAACAGTTGTCAAAGAAGTGATGAGGCAACTCCCGCGGGAGAAGATCATTTATTTCGGAGATACTGCCCGAGCTCCGTACGGACCCCGTTCGACCGAGGAAGTACAACTGTTTACTGAACAAATTGTAGATTATTTGATCCAGTTTAATCCTAAAATGATCGTTATCGCTTGTAATACCGCAACAGCTGCGGCACTCGATTATATCTCAGCTAAGGTCTCCATCCCTGTAATTGGGGTGATTCATCCCGGAGCCCGCGCAGCAATTAGCGCAACCAAAAGCGGACATGTCGGCGTGATCGGTACGGTAGGAACTATCAACAGCGGTGCTTATACTAACGCATTAAAGCAGTTGTCCCCTTTTGTTGAGGTTGTAAGTCAAGCCTGTCCAGCGCTTGTCCCACTCGTCGAGCAAGGCAAGTTCCGCTCAGAGAAAAGTTACGATATCGTAGAAGAGGCACTAGAAGGCATTAAAGACACTAACATCGATACTTTAATTTTAGGATGCACTCATTATCCATTTCTTGTAGAACCCATTGGTGAGACTATGGGATCGGGAGTCAAGCTGATCAGTTCTGCAGATGAGACCGCTCGTGAGATCAGCACAATTTTATATGATAAAGGCAAGCTGTCCATCGGGGATGAAAGTCCAATTCACCAGTTTTTCTGCAGCGGTGATGCTGAGATGTTTCAAAGCATCGCGCGAGACTGGCTTGGAGAACAAATTAGACGCACCCCAGTAGTGTGGCAAGTATCCACGTTATAAGCAGGAGCAATGTTGAATTGAATAGGGACAAACTCCATGGGAGTGTAAAAGAAAAACAGACTGGGAAAGCACATTTCCCAGTCTGTTTTTTTGAAATATAAGCACTTATATGCTGCGGAACTGTAATATCCTTATTTTTCATGAGAAACGGTTGCCATCTATAAAGGGCGATGACGTTGTTTTTTCTTGTGATTCATTTCTCCTTCATGCCGGGTAGTGGCGCTTGCATACAATAGAGTTAAGTGCTGTATGCCGCTGTTTTTGTATTGCTGTATCAGCAATTTAAGGCCGAGAGGATGAGACCTAATGCGACAATATATTGCAAACAGGGGAGATACCGTAAGCCGAATTGCCGCTCTACATGGATTAACTCCTGAGCATGTTATTCAAGGTAATCCATGGGTTGGGAGACAATCTTATTTATACCCAGGTCAGGTTTTATTTCTGCCATCTTCGCCGCGTAAAAGGTATGCTGTGCAGGAAGGGGACACTCCAGAACGGATAACCTCATTATTTAAGGTGAATTTAGAGGATTTGGAGAAGCTTAATCCTGGTGTGACCTCAGGGCGCTGCTGTACACCTGGAAAAATACTTGTCATTCCACCCCCAATTCCAGACCGCGTGGTGTTTCTGCGCGGGGAGTACGGTCCGGCTGAGGTTGAGAGCGACATTGACAGCTTGCTTGTCCAATACCCGTTTATACAAGCAGCCACAATAGGCACGAGCGTGCTCGGCAAGCCGCTCCATGTACTCAAGATCGGGAATGGCACTCGTCATCTGCATGTTAACGCCGCTTTGCATGCCAATGAATGGCTGACTTCGCCATGCTTGATGTCCTTCATAGAGGAGTATGCAACAGCTTATGCTGAAGGCTTGGAATGGAATGGACACAGTCCTGAGGTTTGGTTCCAAAACTGGACATTATGGGTCGTGCCTATGGCTAATCCAGATGGCGTGGAGCTGGTTCAGGAAGGGGTTTTGCCAGACCATCCGTTTTATGATGACCTCATGAAATGGAATGGTGGACGAAGCAGCTTCCGGCATTGGAAAGCTAACATCCGCGGTGTGGATCTTGGGGATCAATTTCCCGCTCATTGGGAAGAGGAGCGGGAACGTCGGGGAGTAAGGCTGCCCTCACCGCGGGATTACAGCGGCCCTGAGCCGCTGAGTGAGCCAGAAGCAGCCGCTCTGGCTGCCCTGGCTGAGGCAGCGCCTGGCGAAGCTGCAGTGTCTCTGCATAGCCAAGGAGGAGAGATTTATTGGAACTACCGGGGGTATGAACCTCCCGAGAGCCGTGAATTAGCCGCGCAGCTGGCAGTTGCGAGCAGTTACCGGGCAGTGGAGCTGACTGGAAGTGATGCCGGATATAAGGATTGGTTTATTCAGACCTTCCGCAAACCTGGATTTACGGTGGAGCTGGGGATCGGCAAAAATCCGCTGCCACTAGCAGATTTTGAAGATATGGCCTTGGAAACAGGACTTATATTGGCAACGCTCCTTTCTAATGTGAAATAATTATGAAACATTTGCAGTAAACTTGCGTAAAATAAAACATGGGGTATGGCCGCTGTCGTCACTACACGTTATCCGCGGCTGTATCCTTTTTACTTGGGAGGAGGGTCACCATGAAACTGAAAAAAATACTGTCACTAAAACAATGGTCCCATATCTTCAGTAGCTCCTGGCAATACATCCGCTCCCCTAAAGTAGCAATGGGGGACAAGCTGTTATTTACAATTCCAGTACTGCTCTATTGGGTCTTGCCGGACTTCATGCCATTTATTCCGATCGATGATATTGGAGTGACCATGCTGCTAATGGGCTGGTTCGTGTCACGAATGGGGCGGAAATATCCTACACTTCAGCAGGGTGAATAGGATCGCACCACACATTTTCGACAAGAACTTCAGAGCTAATTAGCTAATATAGTTGCTTTTAGATGTCATTTACCTTTAAAATAAGTAATTGAGTATTTAATTTTCGGACTAGGAGATGGAATATAGATGAAGGTCAAAATTACCCGCAATGCGGCTAAAGTGATAAAGAAACAAATGGAGCTTGAAGGAAACAGCGAGTTGAAGCTGCGCGTAGCAATTACACATGCACACGGTGATCATGCTCACTACGGACTGGACTTGGACACGCCTAAAGAGAACGATGTTGTAGTGTCGACAGATAAGGAAATCGATGTTATTCTTGATCCGAGTCAACCACTCCTTGATGGCGTGGTCGTTGATTATTTGTATCTTCCACAAGAAGGTTTTGTCATTACGAATCCCTCTAAAGGTAATCACGGCGATCACTAAACACTCGCCTGTAAATTTCGAACACAAAGAAGGGTTGCTCCATGGCTAACGAAATACAAGTGTGCGATGAATGTAATTTCATGAAGTTGAAAAGTATTATCCCTAAGCTGCAAAAAATGGCACCTGATGCCGAGATCAAGGTCGGCTGCAAGTCGTACTGCGGTCCATGTGGCAAACGGGCTTTTGTTTATGTGAATGGTCGTTATGTGAGTGCTCCAACGGAGGATGAAGTGTTGAAGAAAGCAGAAGCTTTTATCAAACAGCCCTCCGTTCAGAAATAATACTGAGTTCTTATCAACTAAGATAATAGGGTCGATCCCTCTTCATTCTCAGAATAAGTAAAAGTAAACAGAGCAGCGATTCTCCTGTTATTTGGAGGATCGCTGCTCTGTGTTTTTTGGTCATTGGTGGCTTACTTCAATCGTGTCCATCATCCCATCATTTCTCCGTTTCCTCATCTCATCGACCCATCGTCCCATCATCTCACCATCTCATCATCCCACCGTCTCCTCATCTCCTCATCCCATCATCCTATCATTCCACCATCCCACCATCTCCTCATCCTACAAGGGTTACGGACTCAGATGACGTTATTTGCGTGTTTTTAGCTGTTAATGCAAGATTTCGGACCCCATGGACGCTATTCCTCAGAAAAGAGGCTCATATCGGCGTTTTTCAGGCTAATAGCTGCTCTGGAGTCCGTTAGCATTCCAAACCTCGGATATTGCTGGGTTTAAGGTCAGCTGTGTCCGTTAGTGAGATACTTCGCGTATCTAAGTCGGAAAACCCAACGTGCTTCCAACAACGATCAGGAGTGAATGTCCAACATAGAGAGGATGTCGCAGCAGCCCTTTTCGATAGTTTTGTGGACAGTCTCTTCATTTACCGGGATATAAGCTTAAGGTGCAGATTGTGTATTCTTAAGCTTTTTGATTCCATCATATTTCATGATATCGTCGGAGATCTGTAGGCGGAGCTTGCTGGTCTCATACCCGATGCTGCACTCCCCTACGTCCACGGCTTCGCGGCTTTCGAGGCTATAACAGGTTCCGCTGGCAAATTGCCCATTCTCGCTGGGGAGATAAGACAGCTTTGCATCGGCATAGGCGCCGGATCGCAGCGTTACAAGACGCTCATGCCCGCTAAACAGATTATTGCCCATGAGATAATAAGGATCACGTGAGATCCCGAGCAAATGGAGCAAGGAAGGTGTAAGATCCAACTGACCAGCTGGAGCTGAATCTAGGACAGAGGCGTTAAAGCCTGGCAGATGAATGAGCAAGGGAACCTGATGCATTATTTGCTGCATATCGAGTGCGCTAAGGCTTTTGCCGAGAAATTGTTCGTAATAAGCGATCTCCTGGATCGAATTATCATGATCTCCATAGAAAGCAACAAGGGTATTATCCCACAGCCCACGCTGCTTCATCTCTTTGACCATTTCCCCTAAAGCTTCATCCGTATAGTGAACAGCCTGCAAATAATCTCCGAAGATCGTGCCCTTGAACTCTCCAGTATCAAGCCCTTGTTTATCTGCAGGGAGAGAATAAGGATGATGGCTGGATAGTGTAGTCAAAAATGAATAAAAGGGCTGCTGTATCGTTTCTGAAGTGTCCATAATATCGAGGGATTGCCGCAAAAAAGAATTGTCACCCAGAGACCAGCCTAGAGGTTCGTCTATTGTATAGTCTTTTTTGTTATAAAAATGGTCATAACCCATCGCGTTATACATAATCTGCCGATTCCAGAAGCTACCTTCGTACGCATGAAAAGCATTGGTACTGTAGCCCTTTGATTTCAAAATAGCAGGCAGCGTGTCAAACTGATGATCCGGGTAACGGACAAATACCGAGCCGGAGACCAGCGGGTACAGGGAAGCGTTGGACGTGAAATCCGCATCGGAAGTTCGGCCTTGTGAGGTCTGATGGTAGTAATTGCTGAAATAGGTGTTTTCTTTGATTAGAGCGTTCAGATTAGGCGTGATCTCCTGGCCGGATATTGAGCGTCCAACTACAAAGTTCATAAAAGCTTCAGCTTGAATAACAACAATGTTGCTTCCGCTGTATTCTCCAAAGCTGTCATTATTGGCACTTTGCTCAGTGTTTTGTTCATTGAACCAGAGCTGCATCGAGGTGGCTTCTTCTTGTGAAAGCTCGGGCTGCGGACCAAGATGATCTTTAGCATATAAGTAAATATCATAACCGTGAAAACCGATTAGTCCGGTTACGTTATACATGGCGAGACTCCACCAGTTGCCAGTGAATAGATCTTTAGCCCAGGTAGTAGCGTAGGTGTGGATAGGTCCAAAGGTCAGCACGCAACCTAGCACCAGAGCAACGATCCCATTCACGCTTCTTTTTAGCGTCCTGCTTAGGCGTGAAGAGCGGCGGGAATAACCGGTTTGAGAATAAGAGTGAGATTGCCCATAACGGCGAGGGACGGCATTAGACAAGTATGTATGGGATTTGCGGCGGTATAATCCTACGCCGATTCCGTATGCAATAAGAAATAGCCAGTCAGCGAACAAATAAAGATCGGAAGGACGCAGTAGGGCGAAGATACTTCCACCAAGCGCATCCATCTGTCCAGCCTGAAACAATACGGGTACCGTGATAAAATCCTTAAAATAACGATAGTAGACGATATCCGAATAAATAAGCAGCGTCAGAAGCAAGTTTATACTTAACAACGTTATCGTCTGTCCCCGGCGGGGAAGCCACAGGGTCCAAAAAGACAATAACATGACTGAACCTACAGCGATCCATTTGTCCTGCTGGTTCATATCTATATTGGGAGCATGCAGCCCACTATGCAGAAATAATAACTTGGCCAGCATGATGCCAAGAAAAAGGAGATAACCGATATATCGGGAGCGAATCACAGAAGCTATTGTACTTGTTACGGTTGTGCTGCTCCGACTTGATGGAAAAACTGACATTTTGAAGCCTCCTAGCACAGAAAATAAATAAAACGAGAAGAAACAACGTTGTTGTCTTTTTTAGATGACAAACGTTTCTCTTAGAAATATAAGAGCGTAAAGGATGGGTGTTAAACTAAAACTGTCTTATACTCGGAGAAAAACGGACACCCTCCTCATACGATACGAGGTAGATGTCCGTTCTGCATTCAAACCAATGGTGATCCTAATTATTTCGGATTTCTAGGTGGAAGTGGACCCAAGTATTGATAATATTGACACTCGATACGTCCGTTATACAGTTTGCGGCGTTTGTCTGCCTTACGACCGTAAAATTGTTCGAATTCCTTGTAAGGGCTAATCGCAAAAAATGACCATGTTGGCAGATATATCATCATTTCACCAAACTGGCGGGTCAGCTTCTCCACTTCTTTGTCATTACTGATCCGTTCACCATATGGAGGGTTGGTGATGATACAACCATATTCTCCTTCAGGTCTTGCTTTGGCGGCAGCCATCACTTTGAAGGTGATTTCTCCGGACAGTCCAGCACTCTTGGCGGCGGCTTCAGCAATTTCAATTGCTTCTGGATCGATGTCCGTACCCGTTAATTGCAAAGGATAATCGTCGCGCACAGCATCGAAAGCTTCTTCGCGAGCCTCTTCCCAAAGATGTTTCGGAATGACTGGCCAATGTTCAGATGGAAATGAGCGGCGTAGTCCTGGTGCAATATTCCAAGCGATCATGGCGGCTTCAATTAACAGTGTTCCCGAACCACAACATGGATCGAACAGCGGCCGATGGCCATTCCAGCGGCTAAGCTGGATTAGTGCAGCAGCCATTGTTTCCTTCAGTGGAGCCTCTGTTGCATGTCTGCGGTAACCACGTTTGTGAAGTGCGGGTCCTGTGGTATCTAATGTGATCAAAGCGATGTCATTTAATAAAATCACTTCGATCACATATCGAGGACCGTTCTCCGGGAACCAGTCTGTATGATACGAAAGCTTCAGCTTCTCGACGATGGCTTTTTTGACAATCCCTTGGCAAGCGGGTACACTCGTTAGTTGTGATTTATGGGACCGTCCTTCAACCGGGAATTCTCCATTCTCTGGAATCCAGTCTTCCCAAGGCAAAGCTTTAACCCCTTCGAATAACTCGTCAAAGGTTTTAGCAGGGAATTGGCCCATTTTAACCAATACGCGGTCAGATGTACGCAGCCACAAGTTACAGCGACAGATATCGATGTAATCACCGCTGAATAATACTCGTCCGTTCTCGACCTTGGTCTCATAACCCAGTTCGTTTAATTCGCGCGCTACCACAGCTTCTAAACCCATAGGGGCAGTAGCGATTAATTGTAATTTGCTCAAATACTCTCAACTCCGTTTAACTTGTAGATAAATACAAAAAGCCAGTACAATAAGAAGAGACGACATTGTCGTCCTTTAAAGCATCCATACAAGTATAGGGGAATGTGGGACACTTCACAATGCCCGGCATTCCATAAATCATAAAATGTTCCCCGTCATCCCTTACTATGAGCAAACGGGGGATCCTCAAAGGAGAATCTTTATGCTTACGCAAGAAGAATACAGTGAACAACTTTATACAGAGGACGAAATTCTGCTTCAAGTAAAAGAAGCAATCGTCCAAGCAGGCATGCCGCCGGTGTCTGTCGAGCCGGGGTACGGAAGACTGCTCACCATGCTAGTTAGACTGTCTCGCTCTAAGCGTATTTTGGAAATTGGCGCACTTGGCGGTTACAGCGGAATTTGCTTGTCCCGCGGTTTCTCTGAAGGTGGCACACTGACATCGCTAGAGCTGAGAGCCGACTATGCCGAGCTTGCCCGACGTAATTTAGAGCTGGCAGGCTTCGGCGATACTACGGAGTATAGAATAGGACCCGCAATGGACAGCCTGAAGGCACTGGAAGCAGAGGGCGCTAGGTTCGATTTCTTTTTCATTGACGCAGATAAGTTGAACTACACTAACTACTTGGAATATGCCATCAAGCTGGCCAATCCAGGAGCGATCATTGCGGGTGATAATATTTTTCTCCGTGGACGGACCTTAAATACAGATAGAAATGGTCCTGCCATCCTGGCTGTGCGCCACTTCAATGAGATGATCGCCACGGATGAACGTCTTATCAGTACATGTCTGCCTGCCTATGATGGATTGGCGCTAGCGATGGTGAAATAGCTGATTAGCGAAATAACCGCGGTGTTGTTACTTTGTACAGCTTCAATCGAACCCAAATCGTATTAACCAGCAGCAAGCAGCCGGATATAATGAAAAGCCCCTCAATTCCGATGTAACCTGATAGAAAGCCGCCCAAGATAGCTCCCAGCATATTGCCTAGCGCCAATGTACTGCTGTTGAAGCCGAATGCGCGGCTTTCTTTTCCGTCAGGGGTATAGGAGCGGATAAGCGCATTAACGCTGGGCAACAGTCCACCCATGAAGACTCCCATTAGGAAACGGACTATAATCAGCTGCCAGACACTAGTTACGAATGCCTGCGGAATTAGGAATAGTGAAGCGCCAATTAACGCATAGGTCAGAATACGATGTGCGCCGACTTTGTCACTTAGCTTACCAAGCAAGGGAGAAGCCAGCATATTGGAGATCCCTGTAACGGCACTGACCATTCCGGCCAAGAAGGCTATATTCTCGGCGGGTCCATTTAATTTTTCTACATAAAGTGGCAACAAGGCCATAGGACTAATCATTGCAAATTGCAGCAGAAAGGTTACACCGAATAGAGCTGGCAGCTGAGGGATTTTGATTAATTCCTTCAAACCTGCGAGTACAGAAACCTGCGGCTCCTGTGCAGCTTCGGCGCGGTCGAATTTTTCCTTAACAAGAAATAATGCCAGGAGAGAGGCGATAAAGAGCAAGGCCCCAACGACATAAAAAATCGGCCGAAATCCGATTAAATCGGCAAGTAAGCCACCAATCAGTGGCCCTAGAATTGTTCCTGCTACAGATCCTGATTGCATTAATCCCATGGAGAAGCCCATACGTTCTTTGGGGGTAGTACCTGACACCAGTGCGATGGAGGCGGGATTGAAGCCAGAGATTGTACCGTTTAAGAGACGGAGCAGGAGCAGCTGTAAAGGGGATTGTGCGAAGCCCATTAATACCATGACAATAGCCATCCCAAAGCTGGAACGCAGCAACATGATCTTACGGCCATACTTGTCTGCAAGCTTGCCCCATAATGGCTGGAATATGAAAGAGGTTAAGAAGTTTGCGGCAAAAATAAGTCCCGCCCAGATTCCAATTTCATGTTCACCCTGGACACCAAGATCCTTCGCAAGGTACAAGGTCAGGAAGGGTGTAATCATTGTCATTCCAGCATTCACCAAAAATTGCCCGAACCAAAGCACTAAGAGGTTGACCTTCCAGGTCTCCCATTTCTTCATAGTGCTTTCACATCCTTTCAAAGAATTTCAGAGAATATATGATTCACGGAAAAAATGCCATTTTATCAGTATATCATTTTTTGCAGCTTAATGTGTGCAACACATGTCATAGTAATGTCATAGGATTGTCATTCCAAACTCTTCGTATTAGTTGTTACAAGCTTTTAAAAAGGGCATAATAGTAGATATGCCGATTAAAAAAATCTAATAAAATATAATGGAGATCTTATCATGACCTACAATGACACTTTTATCCGCGCCTGCAGAAAGCAGGACACGGAGCACGTTCCCGTATGGTACATGCGGCAGGCCGGCCGTTATGATCCCGAGTACCGTAAAATTAAGGAAAAGTATTCATTGCTTGAAATCTGCAAGCAGCCTGAGCTGGCGGCAGAAGTAACCATGATGCCCGTTCGCAAGCTGGGTGTGGATGCGGCCATTTTGTATTCCGACATTATGAATCCAGTTGCTTCAATCGGAGTGAAATTCGATATCGTTAAGGATATCGGTCCAGTGATTGAGAATCCGATCCGTAGTGCAGCTGATGTGGAGAGACTAAAACCCATTGATGTGGAGGGTGATCTGAGCCACATTTTGGAAACGATTGCTATTCTCGATAAGGAACTGGACGTTCCTTTGATCACTTTTGCAGGCGCGCCGTTTACAATTGCCAGCTATTTGATCGAAGGTAGACCTTCCAAAGGATATATCCGTACGAAAGAGCTAATGTACAGTGAACCCCGTGTCTGGGAAATGCTGATGGACAAGCTGGGCGATATGATTATCACGTACCTCCGAAGTCATGTGCGGAGTGGAGGAAAGGCCTTCCAATTGTTCGACAGTTGGGTTGGTGCGCTTGCTCCACGCGATTTTGAAACGTATGTGCTGCCGACGGTTTCTCGTATTTTTTCCGAATTATCTGATCTTGATGTACCGAAAATATACTTTCCTGGCGTAAGCTCTGGAGAATTGCTGCCAAGTCTTACGAAGCTTCAAGCAGACGTAATCGGGCTGGATTGGCGAGTTAGCTTGACTGAAGGCCGACGCAGAATAGGCAATAAATTTGCGATTCAAGGAAATCTTGATCCATATTTGCTTACAGCTCCGATGGACCTCTTGAAGGAACGCGCGAAAGCACTGATCGATGAAGGTGTACTTGAGCCAGGTTATATCTTCAATCTGGGCCATGGATTATTCCCGGAGGCCTCATTAGACAAACTTAGAGAATTGACGGAGTATATTCACGCTTATTCTCAGGAAGTATTACAAAAAACGTCCAAGCAACGTTCGTAAAAATATAAGAATTTATATGTTCCACGCTATTAAATTGTAAAGGGGACGGAATCCGTGACAGTAAAAATAGGTGTTCTCGTCATGTCGTATGGCACTCCTAAGAGCCTAGAAGATGTTAAGGCTTATTACACGCATATTAGACGGGGGAATCCGCCATCAGCGGAGCAGCTTAAAGAGTTAACCGACCGTTATGAAGCAATCGTCGGGGGGGTATTCCCACTGCGGGAGAATACAGACCGGCAAGTAGAAGCTTTACAAGCAGCATTAAATGCGGATAAAGCGGGAGCAGATGTTGAATTTGTCTGCTATCAAGGCTTGAAGCATGCCAGTCCCTTTATTGAGGACGGCGTTGAGGCTATGGCGAAGGATGGCATTACTCAAGCAGTGGGTATTGTTTTGGCGCCACACTATTCCAGTATGAGTGTGGGGAGCTACATCAAGCGTGCTCAGGAAAAGGCTGATGCATGCAAGATTGACATGGGTTTTGTAGAGAGTTACCATATGCATCCTGAATTGATCGATGTGTTAAGCCAAAGAGTGTCGGCGAAGCTGGATCAATATATTGAAGCAGGCGCGACCCGTGATGAGATTCGCGTATTATTCAGCGCTCATAGTCTTCCAGAACGTATTCTGGCTATGGGTGATCCATATCGGGATCAGCTGCTGGAAACTTCGCAGGCAATTGCAGCTCAAGCAGGCGTAACCAACTGGCAGTTTACTTGGCAAAGTGCTGGCCGCACAGCTGAACCGTGGCTTGGTCCAGATATTCTGGACACGCTGCAACAGCTTAGTAAAGAACAGGTGGAATACGTATTGGTGGCCCCTATCGGATTCGTATCCGATCATTTAGAGGTACTGTACGATCTCGATATTGAGGCAACAGCCGTAGCTGCAGAGCTTGATATGCGTCTTATGCGGATTGACTCACTGAATAGTGATCCCGCATATATGTCTGTATTGAGCGATGTAATTCGTAAACGACTGGAGCAGATGAAGGCCGCTCAATCATGATTGGCCCCACAAGAAAAATTGTTATCATAGGCGGAGGGCTGAGCGGACTCAGCGCCGCCTTTTATATTCGTAAATTTTATAAAGAAGCGGGTATTAAGCCTGATATAGTCTTGCTTGAGAAAGAGAAAAACCTCGGTGGAAAGATTGAAACCTTACATCGCGATGGTTTTGTGATTGAAAAGGGTCCAGATTCATTTCTAGCGGAAAGGGCGGAGATGTGCGAGCTGGCTAAGGAATTGGAATTGGATCACGAGCTGGTATCCTCCAACCCTCTTGCTAAGAAGCGATATATCTTGCAGCGGGACAAGCTTAATCCTCTGCCAACCGGTCTTGTACTCGGTATCCCTACCGAACTGAAACCTTTTTTATCAAGTGGGTTAGTTTCGTTTGGGGGCAAAATACGTGCGATGATGGATTTTATTCTTCCTCCGCGGCGTAATGATGAGGACGAATCGCTTGGTGAGCTTATTGCGCGACGTCTAGGATCTGAAGTGCTGGAGAATTTAACTGAGCCGCTCCTTTCTGGCATGTACGGCGGAGATATACAAAAGATTAGCCTGCAAGCTACATTTCCGCAATTTGGAGAATTAGAGCAGCAGTATGGGAGCCTTATTCGTGGAATGCGCACAGGGCGAAAGAATAAAAAGGCACAGGAAGGTACTACACAGAGTACCTTCCTCACGTTCCGCAAAGGGCTGCAAAGTCTCGTGCATAGTCTGATTTATGAGCTGCATGATGTAGAACAACGGACGGAGTCTAACGTAGTTTCTATTCAGGCTGCTGGGAGTCCTTCTATCTATGAGGTAGAGCTGGAGAATGGCGAACGGTTGCTTGCGGATGATGTATATATCACTGCGCCTAATTTTTCGGCTGCTGACTTACTTCGTCCCTATATGGATGTTACAGCGCTGGAAGCGGTGGATTATGTTTCAGTGGCGAATCTAGTCATGGCTTTTAACAAAAAGGATATTGTTAACGAATATGATGGATCGGGTTTTTTTGTGCCTCGTAAAGAAGGGCGAAATATTACTGCCTGCACATGGACATCTACGAAATGGCCGCATACGGCTCCTGATGATAAGGTGCTTTTACGCTGTTATGTGGGTCGTTCTGATGATGAACAGAATGTTCAGCTGCCTGATGAGGCTTTGACGGAGCTTGTACTTAAAGATTTGCGAGAGATCATGGGCATTACTGCGAATCCAATATTTACGGAAATCACCCGCTTAGAGCATTCCATGCCGCAGTATCCTATAGGACATCTTGATAATATTACCGAATTCCGCAAAGAATTAGCGGCTTCGCTTCCTGGTGTGTATGTCATTGGCGCCGGATTTAATGGCATAGCAATGCCGGATTGCATCAAGCAGTCCAAGCTTATTGCGGAAAGCGTTGCTAAACAGCTAATGAATGAAATGTGAGTACGATGACTAAATAAAACAGTGAAGCGAAGCATGAGGCGCTTCACTGTTTTTCTTTAGTTAGTAAAATTTTCTATTTCTATCGACTCTCTTATTTGTAGGGTGCTGTGATAGATATGCTATAATAAAAACAATTTGAGAGTAGAGGAGATCACAGAAACCATGTATCCGCCGCGATCGCGTTCTAGACAAAAGAACAAACATAAGAGCAAACGCAAGCGCAGAACGGCCTGGGCTTGGATCAATGCAGGTCTTCTTCTGATGATTACCGTGTTATTGACTTATAGCTTTACGAATGACCCTGACAAGAAAAGCGCCTCACCGCCTCCGGTTGCAGAAGCGACAGCTACGCCTATACCGGAGAGTAGTGATCAGCCTCAGACAGCACCTCCGGTGGTTGCAGTTGCAACGCCTGAAGCTACAGACACGCCAAGCCCTTCTCCTACGGCAACTCCAGAGCCAACGCCTACACCGCAGGAGGAGCCCGAAGAGATCATTGAAACACAAGCTCCTGAAGCGACAGCGACCCCTGCGAAGGATGAGGACAGCTCGGAAGCAGCAAATAATGATCCAGTGTCTGGTCTGCCGTCAGATGATGACGCGTCTGGTAAGACGGTGACTTTGAATTTTGGTGGAGATGTTATATTTTCCGGGAAAGCTGGAGAACTGCTGGAGAAGAAAGGTTATGATTATTCGTATGCCGCATTGGATGGTCTGTTCAAGAAAGATGATCTTACGATCTTGAATCTGGAAACTCCAGTGACCACAGGTGGC
This sequence comes from Paenibacillus sp. FSL R7-0163, assembly GCF_037969975.1. Lineage (NCBI taxonomy): Bacteria > Bacillati > Bacillota > Bacilli > Caryophanales > Paenibacillaceae > Paenibacillus > Paenibacillus sp. FSL R7-0163. The sequence goes on along the minus strand of NZ_CP150224.1, from coordinate 3,796,975 downwards.
GTAAGTGCCACTAATAAGCAATTTGTATTCAAAGGATCACCACTCGCTCTGGATGCGCTTAAGTCAGCTGGTGTGGACGCAGTAAATATGGCGAATAATCACACGCTTGATCAAGGAGAGCAAGGCTTGCGGGATACCCTTAACCACCTTGCTGAAAGAGGAATTCCTTATGTGGGTGCGGGGCTTAACAGTAAAGAAGCATATTCGGCGCAATATTTTGAACGTAAGGGCATTAAGATCGCTTTGCTGGGATTCACCCGGGTGATTCCTGCGTCGGATTGGATGGCAGGAAAAAATAAGCCGGGACTTGCCTCCGTATACGATAGTGCAGAAGGACTGAAGGCTATTGCTGCAGCCAAAAAGAAAGCCGATTTGGTGGTCGTAGTTGTCCATTGGGGTAAAGAACGGGTAGAACAATATGATAAAACGCAACAGTCGCTGGGCCATAGCTTTATCGATGCAGGAGCCGATCTTGTCATTGGCGGCCATCCACACGTGCTACAAGGCGTGGAGCCATATAAGGGCAAATGGATTGCCTACAGCACCGGGAATTTTATTTTTACGAGATCTACAGTGCCTGCCACTTGGGAAACTGCGGTTTTTCAGGCGGAATGTAGTGTAAAAGGTCAATGTTCCCTAAAGCTGAAGCCTATGAAAGCCGAGCTAGCACAGCCTGTGCCGATGAACACAGTGGATGGACAACTTTTGTTAAAAAGAGTAGAAGCTCTATCCGCAGGACGGGTAAAGATCGGCAGCGACGGTAAAGTCACTCAAGTTACCAAATAGGGTTCCTGGGAGGTCCTTATGATGAACAATTTGTGTGTAGCCCATCGAGGGTTTTCCGGTAAAGCTCCAGAGAATACATTGGCAGCCATTCGGATGGCGATTGCCATGCCCTATGTGCACTGGATGGAAATTGATGTCCAGCTCTCCAAAGACGGCGTTCCTGTTGTCATTCATGATTATACGTTGGACCGGACGACCAATGGTCATGGCAAGGTGAAGAACATGGACTGGGAATATATCCGGCGTCTGGATGCGGGGAGCTGGAAAGGGCGTTCTTTTCAGGGCGAGCGGGTGCCTTCTTTGGAAGAGGTGCTGTCACTAGCCTCCGGAAGATTGCGTCTGAATATTGAACTGAAAACAGTGGGAGATATGTATCCTGGCATTGAGAAGACGGTGACGGATCTTATTTCTGCAAAAGGTATGCGGGACGACGTGATCTTGACCTCTTTTGATACTGGAGCATTAAAAAAAGTCAAGGAAATTGATTCCCGTTTTCGCACCGGATTGATCTTTGATTCCAGATTTGGCAATCCTGCACGCAGGCTGCATGAACTGGATTGCTCTTTACTTTCGATTAGCTTCTCGCGTCTGAATCCTAGACTGGCTAAGCTTTTGTCCGAGCGTGGGGTGGAAATTATGGCTTGGACTGTGAACAAAGCGAAAGAGATGCGTCGCTTAGCCGACATGCATTCTGATATAATGATCTGTACAAACCGCCCGGATATATGGGGCGACACCTTTCTGAAGGTATAAATAATCCAAATCGATGGGAAAGAGAGCTGACTGTTTATGTGCGCTGCTGTTAATAATCTATATTGTGTTGGACGCAACTACAAGCTACACGCGGAGGAATTGGGTAACAATGTGCCAGTGGAGCCGCTCATCTTCATGAAGCCCTCACATGCGGCTGTTTCCCTCGATAAAGCAGTAATTAAGCTGCCAAAGGATGCGGGTCAGATTCATTATGAAGGTGAACTTGTACTGCGTATTGCACGTGATTATACACCCGGCATGAGCGTGGAGGATCTGGTAGATGTAATGGCACTGGGACTGGATTTCACGCTGCGTGATGTGCATAATGATCTGCAGAAGAAAGGTTTGCCGTGGACGCCAGCTAAAGGCTTTAAAAATGCCGCACCACTCACCCCTTACATAGCATTTCCAGATAAGGAAGAGCTGGAGGGAACTGATTTTACAGTGGTGAAAAATGGGGTGGAAGTACAACGCGGCAATGTTAAAAACATGATTTTTTCACTTCAAAAAATTGTTGATTTTATCGCCGAGCGCTACGGGTTAGGGAAAGACGATGTGATATTTACAGGTACTCCGGCAGGCGTGGGTCCTACTGTAGCTGGCGACGCTTTCGAGCTGTACTGGGGCGACAAGCTGATGGGGACTTGCCTGATCGGTTAATAGATCTGTTGGAGATGAATCTATGCAGTGGGTTATTGGCGCTTTAGGCGCTTTGATTGTTGCGGGAGCGGCATATTGGAAGCAGTCTTTAAGTCTCTCTGGCATGATTGCCGCGGTAGTGATGGGCACTATTTATTTTGGTGCCGGAAATGCTTTTTGGTTTGGGATATTGCTGATCTTCTTCATCACTTCAAGCCTGCTGTCCAAACTTCATCATGATAATAAAGCAGAATTAGAGCTGACGTATGCTAAGACGGGCCGCCGCGATGCCGGGCAGGTCTTTGCTAACGGTGGACTTGGCATGGTTCTGGTTCTCCTGAATGCGATCTTCCCGCATGAGCTGTGGGGGTTCCTATTTATTGGTGTAATGGCTACAGTAACCTCGGATACATGGGCTACGGAGATCGGAACACTGAGCAAGAAACCGCCTCGTTCTGTCCTTACGGGTAAAGTTCTTGCTGCCGGAGCTTCGGGAGGTGTATCCAGCTTGGGTACGCTGGCGGCAGCAGCAGGAGGCGCACTCATCGGTGCGTCAGCTTGGCTGCTGCGAATGATATCCGGCATGCCGGATCACTCTTTCGTGCTGCTTACCCTAGCAGGACTTGCCGGAGGACTAGTCGGCGCCTTTGCCGACTCTATCCTTGGTGCAACCGTGCAGCAGATGAACCGCTGTACGGTATGCGGCCGCGAAGTGGAAGGCTCACAGCATTGTGGGGCTCCAGCTGTACACGCAAGAGGCTGGAAGTGGATGAGCAATGATGCAGTCAATGCCATCAGCTCTATCCTCGGCGGTGCAGCTGCCTTACTGCTGAGCATGATCATTTAGCATTTGAATTTAAGCTTTGAACGGCACAGTTTAGGGAGGGACCGATGAGTAGCGCATCCAATCAAAAACATACTGCTATTCTGGATGCCGCATACGAGCTCTTCGGTTCAGGTGGATTTTACGAAACGAAGATGTCGGAAGTGGCGGAGCAAGCCGGGATAGCAAAGGGCACCGTTTATTTATACTTCAAGAGCAAGGAAGAATTATTCATGGCAGTGACGCGCCGCGATTGTGAGGGATTTCTCCTGCAATTACAGGAAAGGCTGAAGGCTAGTGATACTTTGGCCGGTAAACTGTCGATCATTGCTAAACATCACCTGAATTATTATTATGAACGCAAGAGGCATACGAAGCTCTTTTTCCGTGCCCCTAACAATAATCCTGAATTAGTGGCGTATATGACACAATTTATGGAGCAATACATGCAAGATGTGGTCAAGGTATTATTAGAAGGTGGAGCATCCGAGCCTGAGCTTATGGCACAGTCCTACATAGGGATGTTGGATCGTTTGAAGATGGATATCTTATTTGATCCGTCTTTTACGGAGGAGGACGCGTATAAACGCGCTGATTTCGCTGCTGGTCTTTTTATTAGAGGGGCCATGATCACCTGAATTTTGGATAGGATGATAGACCGGATAAATAGCATTGGTTAGATGCGGCCGGTTTTATGAAAATATAAGGCAAGCGAGGAAATAGCATGAATATTATGACCGTGGAACATCTTTCCAAGAGTTATGGCGAGAAAGTACTCTTTAGCGACGCTTCATTTGGTATGGACGATCGGGATAAAATTGGCTTGATCGGTGTGAATGGAACGGGTAAATCAACCTTTTTACGGATTATTGCCGGTCTGGATACTCCGGATGGTGGGCAAATTGCCATCGGGAATAATGTAAGAGTACAATATTTGGCGCAGAATCCTCCTTATGATCCTATGAATACAGTTTTGCAGCAAGTGTTCGCCGGGGATGATCCAGACCTTGCTACCATGCGTGAGTATATGGAGACTATGTCCCAGCTTGAACAGCAGCCTGGTAATGCTGAACTGGAAGGAAAACTAGTAAAGATTGGGCAGGCGATCGACGCTGCGGGAACATGGCATTTGGAGAGTGAAGCCAAAAGCGTGCTTACCAAGCTAGGCATCTTAAAGTTTGATGCGCTAATGGACACACTTTCTGGTGGACAACGTAAACGTGTAGCTCTGGCAGCTGCACTGATTACCCCCTCTGAACTGCTGATTCTTGATGAGCCTACCAACCATATTGATACGGATTCCGTGGCTTGGCTGGAGCAATATTTGCAGAAACGGCGCGGCGCTCTTTTGATGGTGACGCATGATCGTTACTTCCTGGAGCGTGTGGCTAGTGTCATGCTAGAGCTAGATGGTGGCCAGCTTTATCGTTATGAAGCTAACTATTCACGGTTTCTAGAGCTTAAAGCCGATCGCGAAGAACGAGAAGCCTCTGCCGAACAGAAGCGTAAGAACCTGCTGCGTACAGAGCTGGCTTGGATTCGTCGCGGTGCCAAAGCCCGTTCAACAAAACAGAAGGCAAGAATCGACCGCTTCGAAAAGCTGAAAGAGAGTACAGGAAGCAGCTCGAACGGTTCGTTGGATATTTCTGTGGCTTCTACACGTTTAGGTCGCAAGATCATTGAAATTAATGACCTGTCGAAAGCGTTGGATGGTCGTCAGCTAATCAAAGATCTCAGCTATATCGCTGTACCCCAGGATAGAGTGGGCATCGTCGGCCCGAACGGCAGCGGCAAATCAACACTCTTAAATATGATTGCAGGTCAGCTGCAACCCGATAAAGGTGAAGTTCAGCTTGGCGCTACGGTTAAGCTTGGTTACTTTACACAAGAGCATCAGGATATGGATGACAGTATGCGTGCCATTGAATACGTGAAGGAAGAAGCAGAAGTGATACGGACAGCAGACGGCAGTGTGATTACGGCTGGTCAAATGCTGGAACGCTTCTTGTTCCCTCCTGCGATGCAGTGGACACCGATCTCGAAGCTGTCCGGTGGCGAAAAAAGACGCTTGTATCTGCTTCGTGTATTGATGGGAGCACCTAACGTATTGCTTTTGGATGAACCTACGAACGATTTGGATATCGGCACATTGGCTGTATTGGAAGATTATCTGGATGAATTTCCGGGTGTCGTCTTTACCGTATCCCATGACCGTTATTTCTTGGACCGTACGATAGATAAGCTGATTGCTTTTGAAAATGGCGATATCCGGATTCATGTGGGCGATTATACGGAATATGAAGAATGGCTGGCCAAAAATGTACCGCCACGCATTGGAGAATCGAACAAAGAAGATGGAAGCTCAAAGCGAAAAGAGGCCGCGGACACTGGCAGCAACCCTGCACCTTCAACGGCTCCCAAAACAAAACTCAAATTCAGCTTCAAGGAACAGCGTGAATATGAGGGCATTGATGAGCAAATTGAGCTTGCAGAGCAACGTTTGACGGATATTAGTGTACAGATGGAGGCGGCTTTTGCTGACTCTGGAAGGCTGCAGGAGCTAGTAGAGGAGCAACGCCTAGCCGAAGCAGAGCTGGAGCGTCTTATGGAACGCTGGACCTATCTGAACGAGCTTGCGGAGAAAATCGCTGGTAAGGCTTAAACCCGTTGGATGGTTTTGAATGAAAATATGGGAGGGCTCTGTGTGGAAGATAAACTTAAAGCTGCCGTAGCCCTACGCAACGCTGGTAAAGCGGAAGAAGCCAAAATGATGCTGTTTGAGCTATATGAGCAGAATGCTGGGGACGCTGAACTTCTATATCAATTGGCCTGGACGCATGATGTGCTGGGTTTGGAGCGGGCGGCAGTACCCTTTTATGAGAAAAGCTTGGCGTTAGGATTACCCTCTGAGCAGAGAGTTGGCGCTCTATTGGGACTGGGCAGCACCTACCGGACACTCGGAGAATACGAGAAGTCAAAAGGTCTTCTGATGCAGGCTGTTCAGGAGTACCCGGAGAATAAGGAATTTCCGGCGTTCCTAGCCATGACCTTGCACAATCTTGGAGAGCATAGTCAAGCGATGGAGCTGCTGCTTAAGCTGTTGGCAGAAACCTCTGCGGATGAAGGGATAAGAAGTTACAGTAAGGCCATTTCTTATTATTCAGATAAGCTGGAGCAAGTCTGGGATTGATGCTAGCTTTTATATCGCATTAATACTTACGAAGTACTATCCGGACACCACTGACCTTAAACGCAGCATTATTGCACATTTGGAATGTTTACGGACTCCGCAGTCACTATTAGCACAAAAAGCTCCTAATACGTAGCTTTTCAAGCTAATAACGTCAATGGGGTCCGAAACAGTGCCCCATAGGCTGAAAATTGGCGAATAACATCATCTGGGTCCGTAAGCACCAGGCGAAAGTGATGACCACCGGAAATTCCGGCAATGTCTGTTGAAGAACAAGCGAACCACCAATAAAAAAAGAGTAGGATCCTCCACTAATTGGAGAATTCTACTCTTTTATTTTTCTACTTATTTATATCGTTCCGTCCACAGCAATCATTTGTACTACAGACCGAGAATCGCCAGGTACAATGATTTCCTTCGCATTCATCTGGGAAGAGCCATCTCCGTCCAAGAAGATGCCTTCCAGACCCTTAGCAGGAACTGTCTGGAGGATCGCTGAACGGAACTCTGCCGCTGTTGAGAGCGTTGGGGTAACAATCAGCCAGAGCTTTCCTGTGTTGTCATACACCATGCCTGAGCGCAGGCGTTTCTCATCAGCGTAAGGAAGATGCTCTTCAGCTACTGCCGCTTCCCATAAGTCTTCGTGTCCCAGATTCATACTAATGCCACCTTGCGCAAAATAATGCTGGCGATCAGTAATCTTCAATTCTTCTCCAGAAGAGACAACCTGTACGGAGAAGCTACGGCTGGCACCATCCCAGACAAGGGTTCCACGTGCGTACTTAGCATTGAACCAGCCAGACCCATAACCCTTCTGGGCTCCGTTGACTGGAGTATCATTCATGATAGCCATGGATAAAAGCGCATCTTGATAGAAAAAACCACCGTTAATCCCATATGCATTAACTTGCCGTAAAGGGACACCCGCGGCCCTGAGCTTAATATCCTCAGGTGAAAGTGACATCATATAGAGCTGCACGTTATCTGTACTCACTGTTTCCAAAAAGCTATAGGCGTGAGGAAGACCTTTAAAGGGATCTTCCTTATGATTTCTAAATACCAGAAACAACGATAGCGCTAACCCCACTATCAATAACACCAGAAGTGAGACGATAAGTCCCTGTCTGCGCCTCCAGAGCTGGTTCAGCTTGCCAGAGCTACCCTCAGTTTGTCCCCACATAAGCAGCGAGAAGCTTAGCAGTGTTCACTACAGCTTGCTTATGCGTACGTTCCATGGAGTGAGAGGCATGTACACCTGGGCCAATCAATGCTGCACGGATATTGTTTCCGCCTCTGAGCGCTGCGGAAGCATCGGAGCCGTACATAGGATAAATATCAACGGCATAAGGAATTGCTAGTGCTTCTGCCAGTTCAATCAAACGACCTGTCATAACATAATCGTAAGGGCCGGAAGAGTCTTTAGCACAGATGGATACATCGGTTTCTTTACAGCTGAGATCATCACCCATGGCACCCATATCGACAGCAATCATTTCATTGATTTCACCAGGAATCCAAGCTGTACCATGTCCCACTTCCTCGTAGTTAGAGATGAGGAAAGAAAGGTTGTGGAGAGGTTTCCAGCCTTCACGTTTAATACTTTCCAGCAATCCGAGAAGGGCAGCCACGCTTGCCTTGTCATCTAAATGACGGGATTTAATGTAGCCGCTAGGCGTAATCACTGCACGTGCATCGAAAGAAATGAAATCTCCGACGGAAATGCCAAGCTTGAGTACGTCTTCTTTAGAAGATACCAGCTCATCAATACGTACTTCCATGTTCTCCTCTGATCGTTTGAAGTCACGAGCGTCTGGATATACGTGAACAGATGGATGGCTGGTTAAGATGGTTCCTGTATAAGTTTTGCCGCTACGGGTATGGATCGTGCAGTATTCATTCTCAATGCTGTGCATGGCGAAGCCACCCACAGAGGTCAGACGCAGTGTACCATTAGCTTTAATCGAGCGGACCATGGCACCAAGTGTATCCACGTGAGCGCTGATGCCAATAGTACGAGAGGGATCTAGGCCCGGGACGTTAAGAATTACGCCGCCTTTTTCATTCCAGCTTAAAGGTATGTTCAGCGCAGCTGCTTCTTCAGCAACTAGTGTCATTACCTGTGCGGTGAAACCGCTTGGGCTGGGGGTATCGAGTAATTTTTTTAGGATGGAAAGTATGTAGTCTTCATTAGGTTGAATGGTAATCATTAGTTAAGCCCTCCTGTTAAGCCATCATTGTCTGTGTTAAAAGAATCCAGTGAAGTGTCGGCATCACGAAGCTTGGTAAGCTCAGCAGTTAAGCTTTTAATTTGCTTTTGTAGTTTGTATTGACGAAAAATGCCGTAAGAGCCCACGATGATTCCGCCAATTAACGCGCAGCCAAGAATAACGAGTATAAGTGGTATATTAACCACATCAAAACCGAAATTGACTTGAACGGGATCAACGTTGATGACTGCGAATATGGCGGTTAGCAGCGCGAAGATTAGACCCGCAATTAGTGACCATTGAATTCTCATTGAATTCTTCCTCCTCAGGGGGATATAACAATATAAAATCCCCTGCCCAGATAGGGCAAGGGATTAATGTAATACTAAGCTCTCTGCCTTATTTGGTCAACTGTTCCATTTGCGCGATAACACTTTCGAACACACTCATCGCTTCGCGAATCGGCTCAGGAGACGACATGTCAACGCCTGCTTTTGACAAAATATTGATGGAGTAATCACTGCCACCGCTCTTCAGGAAGCCGAGGTAACGATCTACCGCCGGTTTACCTTCTTCAAGGATTTGTTTGGCAAAGCTAGTCGCTGCCGAGAAGCCTGTTGCATATTTGTAAACATAGAAGCTGTTATAGAAATGCGGAATTCGTGCCCATTCCATCTCGATATCCTGATCTACAACCATTTCTTTGCCGTAGTATTTGACATTCAGGTCGTAGTAGATACTCGAAAGATCTTGTGGGGTAAGCGAATCGCCCTCTTCAACACGCTGATGAATGATCTTTTCGAATTCTGCGAACATCGTTTGCCGGAAAATCGTTGTCCGGAACTGATCGGCATAGTAGGTGAGCAGATACATTTTTTCCTTAGGATCTGTAGACTTTTTGAGTAGATAATCCATAAGCAAAGCTTCATTGGTAGTCGAGGCAACCTCTGCAAGGAAAATGGTATACTGTGCATCCCGATAGTTCAGAGCGTTGTCTGAAAAATAAGAGTGTAGAGCATGACCCATCTCATGTGCCAGAGTAAACATACTGTTCAGATTATCGTTATGGTTCAGCAGGACGTATGGGTGTGTGCCATAAGGGCCCCAGCTGTAAGCTCCAGAGCGTTTATTCTCGTTCTCATAGACATCAATCCAGCCATTGTCGTAGCCTTTTTGCAGCACATTCAGATAATCTTCACCCAGCGGTTTGAGGCCTTCTTTGGTAATTTTCTTCGCTTCTTCGTACGTGATATCCAGCTTATATTCATCTACTAGTGGTGCAAATAGGTCATACATATGTAACTCATCCACACCAAGCAGCTTTTGACGCAACTTCATGTAACGGTGCATTAAAGGAAGACTCTCATGAATCGTATCGATCAGGTTGGTATATACCTCTTTTGGAATGTTATCACCGTAAAGAGACATTTCCATTACAGATGGATACTTGCGGACGTGTGAGAAAAAGACGTTTTTGTTCACATTGGCGCTAAGCGTTGCTGCGATGGTGTTTTTTTGCTTACGATAGGTGTCATAGACTGCTTTAAAAGCATTTCGGCGAACCTCGCGATCGGAGCTTTCCAAGAACTTGATATAGTTGCCGTGAGTCAGCTCGACCTCTTTGCCATCTTCATCTTTAATCTTAGGGAATTTCAGATCTGCGTTGTTCAGCATACTAAAAATGTTCTGAGGCGCTTGTGCTAGGTTTCCAACTTGGGCAAGCAGAGCTTCCTCAGCCTTGGACAATACATGCGCTTTCTCACGTTTCATCTCTTTTAAAGTGAAGGTGTAAGCGGACAGTTCAGGATCAGCAATAAATTGATCCAGCTTCTCAATAGGCAGTGCCAAGATTTCTGGGGTTACAAAAGAAAAGGCTTCGCCTGCTTCGATCCCAAGCTTCTTCGCTTTGGAGGACAAAGCTTGATATTCAGGATTAGCAGTGTCTTCATCCTGACGCATATGAGCATAGACAAAGAGTCGCTCAGTGGAGACGGACAGCTTGTCATCCAGCTCAAAACATTGTTTCACAGCTTCTGCGGAATCAAGTTTACCTTGGAAATCAGCAGCTTTTTTGATCAGTGATTTAGCTTCAGCATATTCTGCATCCCAATCCTTCTGAGAGGCAAATATATCTTCAAGCTTCCAACGATTCTCAGCAGGTACTTCACTTCTCTTCAATAATTGTTCCATAGAAACCCTCCTAGAATGATGAGATGTAGTAGGCATAATCTCCCTCGGCAATACTGTGGATGATATTTCACCCGGTAGCAAGCTGAGCACAAGTAGAAGAGGGATGGACTTGAGTGTAATAGGCATGACGTCCTCCTCTTTGAAAAGTAGAGTCAGCTTATTATGTCCTGCTAAGTCCTGATTATTAATATTTAGTCTTCTTTATATGGTAGTTATGCCAACAAGCTATAAATAACAAAGATGAAAGCAAACAGAATCATTACGACCGCAGCCATGGCCATGCCCCGCTTTAATTTCGGCGGGACACGATCCTTGGTCATAATTAATACTGCGCCTAGACAGAGGACTAGGACAACATAAATCGTGAGATTTTCGTTATTCATTTCCTGTTATACCTGTTTGAAAGCTGCAATGATGTTTTTGTACTCTTCTTCATTGTCTTTATAAGATTCTTTGTTGAAGCGGTTATTCACCCATTGCATCATCGCTGGACGACTCAGGAAGGTATGTGTTTCTTCTCCCCATTGATCGGAAATTTCGCGGAGTACAATGTAGCGGCCTTGAACTTCTACCGTCATCATATTCCATTTGTCTGTTTTGTATATTTCATGTTTTTTGATCATTATCATTACCACCCTGGCGATTTTTGGCTTTTGGCTCAATGATAACGCACTGGAGAAGGGAAAAGCAAATTAAATCATATATTAAGGGTTGGGTTTGATTGATTTGAACAGAAGATTGCAGTATACTATAGTTATACGCCATATATGGCGGTTATTTTTAGGAGGTTGTTCAATTGAAAGGTACAGTAAAATGGTTTAACGCAGAAAAAGGTTATGGTTTTCTTCAAGTAGAAGGCGGCGAAGATGTATTCGTACACTTCTCAGCAATTCAAGGTGAAGGATTCAAGACTTTGGACGAAGGTCAAGAAGTAGAATTCGACATCACTGATGGTAGTCGTGGACCGCAAGCTGAAAACGTAGTAAAATTATAAGAAACAGCAGGACAGTTAAGCTGTCTGCTACAAATATATAATTTACTTGGCAAGCCCTTGCAAGAGTGGTTACCAACTTACAGAACACAGTTCTTTCGGGAACTGTGTTTTTTTACGCCCACTATAGAAGTTATCCAAAATGAAAAAGGTCGTTACACTCCAGTGAAGGGGAGTGCAACGACCTTTTTGTATTATGAAATAATACCAACCCTAATTATAGGGAGGCTTTTTTGTTCTTTTTTCTGAAATAATTGATCGGATCCAGGTTGGATTTCAATAAATGCTGTCCCAGAAACCCTGCAAAAGCGAGTAAGCTGAAACCCGTAGCCACTATATAAAAAATATAACGCCCCGCCTCTTGATAAATAATGCCGCCAAAGGTACCGCTAAGCAGCCCAGACGCACTTGACCAAACGACGGTGAAAATGGCAAGACCTGTTGCCCGAAGGCGATCCGGAATAATCCGGGTGATATAACGGACAGATGTTACATAAAAAACACCAAATGATATACTGTGCATGGCTTGAATGGCAATCATTGAGCCTGGATGATCCGCTAGGGACATCAAAAGAAAACGCAGAGCATACATCAGACTCCCCAAGGCCAGCAAGGGCAATTCTTTGAATTTGTCGCCGTATCTGCTGAGGATAAATAATACAGGGATCTCACTAAGAGCTGACGCGAGCAGTGCCCAGCCAATGATTTCCTCACCAGCGCCTAGTTGTTTTAGACTGATCGTCAGAAAGGCTTCGTTCATTCTATGGCCTAACGCGAGTACAAACACACACCCGAAGAACCACAGCACCTCTTTTTGCAACAATATATCTTTAAGTCCATTTTTGCTATTATCAGCTTCAGCTGTGTCCTTATCTTGATTCGTTGTTTCTATAACAGCAGGTCTTTTAACATCCTTAAGTCCTAGGGTAATTAAAAGTGCAGCAATAATGATGATGATACATAGGGTCAAGCTCCAAGTAGAGCCCAATGCTCTTAATGCATAGCCAACGGTTAGAGCAAAGAAAGAATAGCCTAAGGAGCCAAAAACGCGAATGGTAATGAAGTTCCGTCCGTGTCTTTCGGCAACTTTGATAGCCATTGTATCGGCAAGCGGAAAAACTGGGTAATAGAAGAAGTAGAAGAAGGACAAAATAAGCATGACAGATGAAAATTCCGTCGCTCTGGCTAATAGAAGACCAGTTACTAATTGACCCGCAAGTAATATGAACATGATCTTTCGAATGGTGCCTAACTTATCGCTTATCATACTCCAGAATAGATTGGATAGGATGGAGATAAGGGGGCCGAGGGAATACAAGTAGCCTATCTGAGAACTGCTAAACCCTAAATGTGTGTAGAATAAAGGAAAGTAGGATACTACAAGGACGCTGGTACCATATATGGTAAAGAGAAAGGAACGCAGCCAGTTTTGATCGCTGTAAAGGCTGCCGGTCCGTTTTGAAAACATGGATTGCACTCCTCCGAAATTGAAATATGCCTAGTATAGCATAAAGCAATGGGGAGATGTTTTTAAAAACTGCTGTATTTCTGAATCTTTCATGATTTTACGAAAGTGATTTTGTTGTTTGTACAAATACGCCTGATCATATTATAATAAGTGGTGATTTGGATAAGGAGACAACAATGTGGAGGCACTGTCATTGAGTGAATTAGAGCAAGGCCGTTACCTTAGCCCGCGTGGTCCACTGGGACTTATGAACAGGGTCTATAAGTACGTGCTGCCGGAAGTGAGAGAATGTCTCCATTTCTGGCGCCAAGATGCGAACGGGATTCCCGATCCCGAGCTCCGGAAGCAAGCACTTGCCAGCATTGAAACTAAAGAGTTTCATTGCATAGGCGGTGGTATTTATGCCGCCGGCAATTTATCGATGAAACATATACTGATTCCGCTAATTGTTGCTTATCAAACTATCAGTGATTATCTGGACAACTTATGTGATCGCAGTACTTCGCTTGATCCTGCAGATTTCAGGCTGCTGCATCAATCTATGCTGGATGCTATTGATCCAAATGCTGAGCCAGGTAATTATTATGCGCTTCGAAGTGAACAGAATGACGGCGGATATTTGTACAGGCTGGTTCGCAAATGCCAAGAGATGATTTCTTTGTTGCCAGGTTATTCCGCTGCTGCAGCGGAGATTCGAGAACTGGCTGTGCTCTATACAGATTTACAAGTGTATAAGCACATCCGCCCGGAACTCAGGGAAACAGCCCTGAAGGAGTGGTGGGAGGAACAGGGCAGTCGAGCACCACATCTGCAATGGAATGAATTTTCGGCTGCAACGGGATCAACGCTAGGTGTATTTATGTTATTTCTATCCGCATGTGATCCGAAGCTGAACCAAGCTTCTGCGGCTTCGATTCGAGCCGCGTATTTTCCGCATGTATGTGGTCTGCACATTATGCTGGATTATCTGATTGATCAGGAAGAGGACCGAGCAGGCGGTGATCTTAATTTCTGCAATTATTATGATGACACGGATACCATGCTGAGTCGGATCGCTGCAATGGTTGAGTGGGCCCGTAAGGATGTTCGTAATCTTCCAGAGTCTTCGATGCATCGTATGGTGATTGAGGGATTGCTGGCACTTTATTTATCTGATCCGAAAGTTAGCGAACAGCGGGAAGTTCGCTCTGTATCTAAAAGCCTGATGAAAGGCAGTCCGCTTACAAGACTGTTCTTCTTCGCTAACAGCCGTTGGATACGCAAACGCTTTTTGTAACCATGTCGCGAAGTTATTTTTATAAGAAGTATCAGGCTTCGCACAATTTTAAGGAGGAACAACAGAATGTCTAAAATTCAAAAAATCGCAGTATTGACTAGTGGTGGAGATTCACAGGGAATGAACGCCGCTGTTCGTGCGGTTGTAAGAAGCGCACTTTATTTCGGTATTGAGGTATTTGGGGTGCAACGTGGTTATCAAGGTCTGCTGAATCGCGATATCTTCCCAATGGATCTTCGCAGTGTAGGAGATATTATTCAACGTGGCGGTACTGTTCTGCAGTCTGCAAGATGTCTGGAGTTCACGAAACCGGAAGGACAGCAAAAAGGCGCGGATATCCTTAATGAACTGGGTATCGATGGTCTAGTAGTTATCGGTGGAGATGGTTCCTATAAAGGAGCTAACAAATTAAGTAAACTCGGTATCAAGACTATGGCTTTGCCAGGTACGATTGATAACGATATCTCCTTCACAGACTACACTATCGGGTTTGATACAGCGGTTGGCGTTGTTGTAGACGCTATTAACAAGTTGCGTGACACTATGTCCTCCCATGAACGTTCTTCGATTGTAGAGGTTATGGGACGCCACTGTGGCGATATCGCGCTGCATGCTGGACTGGCTTCCGGAGCAGAAACAATCCTTGTGCCGGAAATGCCTTATGATTTGAATGAAGTTGCTGACCGGATGCGCGATAATTTTATCAGAGGTAAACGCCACAGTATCGTAATTGTTGCCGAAGGCGTTGGCAAAGGTGAAGATGTGGCTCAAGCTCTGAAAGACCGTCATGCTTCTCTGGATGCGCGTGTTACTGTACTCGGACATATCCAACGTGGTGGAACACCAACTCCTGGAGACCGGAATCTGGCTAGCCGTCTTGGCGATTTTGCCGTACGTAAGCTAATCGAAGGTGAATCCGACAAGGCTTGTGGTATCATCAAAGGTGAATTAACCCTTACGGATATTGATCTCGTAGTAAATACGAAAAAGGGCTTTGACCTGGAGCTGTATGAGCTGGCTTCCCGTCTTTCCCAATAATTAGCGACTATATATAAAAAGGAACAGCTGCGAGATTCGCACTGTTCCTTTTTTGTGTAATATGGATCGTTAACTCTGAAGTTGTTCCTGTGCGTATTGTGCGGCATAACGTCTTTGAACCTTGATAAGCCGAGACAATAGCAGGGTCGCACCGATGGCAAGACCGGTGATAAGACCAATCCAGTAGCCGAATGCTCCTAGATCTGTGTAAGTTGCAAGTACATAACCTGTAGGTAAGCCAATTACCCAATAGGCAATAAAACAAATGATAAAGGCTGGGTTAACATCCTTATATCCGCGAAGCGCACCTTGAGTAGGTGTAGCAATCGCATCTGAGATTTGAAAAAAGATTGCATAGATCAGGAAATGCTGAATTAACGAGATGACATCGGGTTCATCTGAATATAGACCAGCTACATGATTTCCGGCAAACAAGAGTAATAAAGCTGTGGCCAGTGAAAGGATTGCCGCCAGTCCGATACCCATTATGGCATATTGGCGTGCATCCTTTTGTCTGCCAGACCCGGTCTCGAAGCCGACGAGGATGGTAAGGCTGATGCAAATACTGAGCGGAATCATATAAAGTGTTGTTGCAAAATTGATTGCTGCCTGATGCGCGGCAATTGTTACGGTATCAAATCGGCTCATTAACAAGGTTACAGCGGAAAAGACAGCTGTTTCGAAAAAAATCGAGAAACCGATGGGTACTCCGATTTTGAGCAAATCTTTAATGCTGTTTAACGATATAAAATAGAACTTACGGAATAATCTGAGATTTACAAAGGCCTGAGAACGATATATGAACAGTAGAGCAACGGCAAATATAACCCAATAGGTAATAGCTGAAGCGACCCCAGCACCAACGCCCCCGAGACGAGGGAATCCGAAGTTCCCGAAGATGAGCAAATAGTTCAAACCTACATTTACAGGCAAAGCTATTAGTGTAATACACATGGATACGCGTGTTTGCCCTAAAGCGTCTATACAGCTACGAAGTACCGTATATCCAAACAGGGGGATAATTCCGAACGAAATAGCACTGAGAAAGCGGAAAGCAACATCTCTTACACCAGACTCCAAGTTCATAAAATTAAGAATAGGTGACAAGGCAAAGCTGCCAATTAGCAAGACGATGATCGAAACAATCAGTGACAGCCAAATACCTTGTGTGACTTGAAAGGCAACATCCTTATCCTTTTTGCTCCCGATGAGCTGTGAAACAATAGGTGTGATCCCCATAAGAATACCGCTGAGACCGGTTTGGATTGGAATCCAAAGACTAGTTCCTATCGCAACTCCTGCCAGATCGACGGTTCCGAATTTACCGGACATATTAGTATCAAAGAAGGTGATCGCGGATAAAGCAATTTGTGTAACAAGGATTGGGAATAAAATATGAAAAAATTGTCCTGCCTTTTGTTTTAAAGAGGTGGTCTGTATCATAATTATGTGCCTCATTCTTTATGGTTTTTCAAGGAATAGGTTAAATAGTTCAATAAGTTTCCGTTAAAAGACCCGGCAGACGCCGGGTCTTTAGCATACGTATATCAGATCAGCTATAAATAATAAGGGCTGTATTCATTGTTTTTCGTAATCAACATCGGCAGTATAGCGATTGTTGGCGTTCCATAGAAGGAACTCATCCACGTTCTCATCTTTTAAAGCGCGGATTTGATCTTCCACCTGTTTTTTACCATATTTCACATAATGACCACTTCCGAGCCAGCTTGCTGTAAAGTCTTGAATCCAAGGTCGAATAACGGGTTTATAGCTGCCCAGTGGATCAAGTTTCTTATGTGTATCAACCATGGAACCTTTGATTGTAGCGTAAGGATCTAAGTCGGGCTCTTTCACGCCAAACCATCCCGTTGAATAGTGGCTTGGATAAACCATTGGACTGATAACATCCACATTCTTGGATATTTTAACAAAGTCCTGGCCGATACCCTCAGCAGGGGCAGATGCGGCATATCCAAAAATATCTACGGACACACGGACACCAAGTGGAGCTAGCTCTGCTTTGGCATATTTAACAAAATTAGATACGATTTCTACGCGTGAGTCAGTGGTTTTAGTGTATTTAAGGGTATCAGCACGTTTTTCGAATCCTTCCGGAAAGCGAACATAGTCGAACTGAATTTCTTTGAAGCCGAGCTTAACAGCTTCCTTGGCGATATCCACATTGTATTTCCACACATCTTCATTATAAGGATTAACAAAGCTGTCGCCGCCCTTATTCTTCCATACAGTGCCGTCAGTATTAACAAAAGACATCTGCGGGTTCTTCTTGGCAAGAATAGAATCTTTAAAAACAACAATCCGGGCGATAGGATAAACATCATGTTTCTTCAAACGTTCCATTAACTTATTGATATCTCCAATAAAAGGCTGAGGGTTACCGAGCTTCTGGAGGTCGGCATTATCGGTCTTATACGTGATATAACCCGCATCGTCCTTAATGTCTATAACCATTGAGTTAAGTTCGGTTTGGTCAAGCAATGTAAGCAGCTTTTCCATTCGTTCCCCACCAGCACTGTAGGCGGTAACATAAATGCCTTTTACTTTGGGTGCGTCTGGTTGTGGATCGGTGTGTAACATACTTTCTGAGTTTGTTGCTTCAGGTGAAGCGCTTGGAGCTGGAGTTGCTACATTCGAATTGTTGTTTTGTTGTGCAATGATGGGGGGATTCATGGCGGACTTCAAAGCGATCGCCACTTCAGCGTCATGTTGGTTCTGTTGTACGCCTACGCTTCCCAAGGCCATCATCAGTAGAGCCCAGGTGATGTTCATTCGTTTTTCTCTCCCTTTATGTACTTTCCCCTAAATTATATAGGAACGGTTGCTCCCAAAAAGAACAGTGTTGTAACAATATTAGCTCAGATTGGGAATAAAAAACCGCCTTTGTTGTTTATAAACGAGATGTATGGATTCGAAACGGTATGAAAAAAGTAAATGCCGCCTTAAATCGGCAACAGGGCCGAACCCAAGGCGGCAACTATCAAGACTTCTCTTGCGGCTTGCTCATTGAAGATACGCAGAATTCTGATGTTCACAGATGCTGTAATGGATAATATCCATGGCATCTGCAGGTTCCAGAATACTTAGCCCGTCTCGCAGAACGATTACTGAATTTAATTCGTCCTGTTTGAGAAACGGCATCATATCAGGATACCACCTCATGACGATTGCTGACAGTTTTACCGTTTCCATTTCCACAAAAATCACCCTTTCCTTTTTCGATAGTTCTGAATAGATTCAGTGTTCATCGGAAAACGAAGTGCTTTGGAAAAAAGAGGGGTAAATCTCAATCTTTATGAAATTGTTAGGGTTCTGCGTGTGTATAATATATCATAATTCTGAGGTTGGTGCATTTTCCAATACTAGGAATTTTTATTTCCTCATTTTGTCTTTCCGGAAGGAACCCATAACACCAACTGTTTCAACAATATTTACAAAAGCTTGAGGATCTGTCGTGCGGATGATACGTTGCAGCTCTGCAAGTTCGTAGCGGGTTGTTACCGTCATTAGCATGTCCTTTTCAACGTGAGAATAAGCGCCTTCTGTTTTAATCTTTGTGACACCTCGTTGAAGGCCTATTAGATGTTGCAGTAATTCATCTGTACGGTTTGTTACAATATATACGGTTACCTTTAAGTGGCTGATATGAATCATATCCAACACTTTACCTGTTACATATATAGATACCATTGATGAAAGTGCTAAATTCCAGTTCTGGTCAAGATAAGCGGCCGCCAGGATAACAAGTCCATTTAAACTTACTACTACATTGCCGACCGGGAAATCTCGGTATTTAGTGATAATTGAACCCAAGATGTCAAAACCTCCGGAAGAACCTCCTGCACGGAAGGAGATACCACAGCCAATCCCAACGAGAACTCCGCCAAATACAGAGGACAGCAGCATATCTGTAGCTACCAGATACTCGGGAATCACCGTTAAGAACCAGGTTGTAAACACAACAGACAACATGCTCATAATAATAAATCTCCGGCCTAACTGGAACCAGCCTGCAGCCAACAGAGGAATATTAAAGAGCAAGTATAGAAGGCTTATGTTTAATGGGGTGAAATAACCCACTAACATGGAAAGCCCAGATACACCACCACTTAGTAAACGGTGTGGAATTAAAAATAGATTAAATCCACTGGCGATCAGTGCTGCCCCTAAAAAAACAACCAAACAATTCAAAATCTGTCTTAACAAGTAAATCCACCCTTATATATATATTTTAAAAAATAAAACATGAAAGCAATGAAAAGAAAGGAACCCACTGGTATTCTCACATGTGTTTGTGATATAATGTATAGGATATTCTTGAGTAGAACGTTACAATGGTATTTTTGCATTGCATCGGATGTAAAGCTACAGTTGCTCAGGTACAACAAGGTACCTGATGATTAGGGAGGCTTTTCGTCCCAAAAGCGCTATATCATGCAGAAAATAGAGCATGATTGGACAGCCTATAAATGTGTTTACCGCTACTTAAGAATACAGACAAGCATGTGGAATGTCCACTGTATAGAAGGAGCATGAATAATTTGAAAACATTCGCAGAATTTGGCTTGGAGCCAAAAGTGCTACAAGCAATCACAGAGTTAGGATTTGAGGAGGCAACACCGATACAGGAACAGTCGATCCCATTAGCATTGACTGGGTCGGATCTGATCGGTCAAGCTCAGACTGGTACAGGTAAGACTGCTGCTTTTGGTATCCCCCTCATTTCGAAGATTAACCGTGAAGACGAAAAAATCTTGGCCCTTATTATGGCACCAACACGTGAGTTGGCCATCCAAGTGTCAGAAGAAATTGGCAAACTAAGCCGTTTCAAAGGTCTTCGCTCGTTGGCGATTTATGGCGGACAGGATATTGGACGTCAAATCCGTGGATTGAAAAAGAAACCACAAATCATTATTGGTACACCTGGTCGTTTGCTCGATCACATCAACCGTAAAACGATCCGTTTGGATGATGTTCAAACCGTTGTATTGGATGAAGCAGATGAAATGCTGGATATGGGCTTTATGGAAGATATTCAGACTATCCTGAAGCTCGTTCCTGTAGAACGTCAAACCATGTTGTTCTCTGCTACAATGCCACCAAACATTCAACGCCTAGCTCAACAATTTCTTAACAACCCGCAACATGTCTCCGTTATTCCGAAACAAATCAGTGCCCCACTGATTGATCAAGCTTATGTGGAAGTGCCTGAGCGTCAAAAGTTTGAAGCTCTTAGTCGTTTGATTGATATGGAATCACCTGAATTAGCTATCGTATTCGGACGTACTAAGCGCCGGGTTGATGAGCTTGCTGAAGCTTTGCAAAAACGCGGATATTCTGCTGATGGATTGCATGGTGACTTGTCACAGAACCAACGTGATGCTGTAATGCGTAAATTCCGTGATGGCAGCATTGACGTGCTGGTAGCTACTGACGTAGCAGCACGTGGTCTGGACGTATCCGGCGTAACTCACGTAATTAACTTTGACTTGCCACAAGATCCTGAAAGCTATGTACACCGTATTGGTCGTACAGGACGCGCAGGTAAAGAAGGTACGGCTTGGTCATTCGTTACTCCACGCGAAATTGATCACCTGCATTTGATCGAACGTGTTACTCGTCACCGGATTACTCGTAAACCTTTGCCAACAATGGCTGAAGCTATTGAAGGTAAACAACGCGTTACTGCTGAGCGTTTGCTTGAAGTGGTAGAAAGTGGAGAGTTGAACGAGTACAAAGGAATTTCTATTCAATTGCTTGAGCAATATGATTCCGTACAATTGTTGTCCGCAGCTATGAAGCTTCTCACTGGCGACAAGAAGGATTCCGCAATTGAATTGACTCCTGAAGATCCAATTCGTGCTAAACGTCGTGGTGGCAAAAACGATATCCGCAGTGGCCGTAAACCTAATGGTGGTTATGGCGGAAACCGTGGTACTTCCGGTGGCAGCGGTAGCGGTGGCGGATACCGTGGTAACCGTGATAATAACGGTGGCGGTAGTCGTGGTGGCTATAGCAGCGGTGGCAGCAACTACGGTAGCGGCAGTGGCGGCTATGGCGGTGGCTATAAAGGCAACCGTGATGGCGCACCAGCTCGTGACGGTGGTGCAAACCGCAGCGCAGAGCGTAAACCATACACTCGTCCAAGCAGCACGAGCACTCGTCCTGCAAAACGTGAAGATTTCGATAATTAATACTTCGTCAAGATGCCAAAGAAGACGAGATGCCGCATTGCGGTTCTCGTCTTCTTTTTGCTGAAATATAAGGATGTTTGGTGAATTGTTATGTCCTTAGTAGGGCGCGAATTTGTTTTGTGTGATATTAGTATCCGAATGTACGAGTGATGATAACGAGCAAGATAAACAATACGAGGATCGTGCCTGTAGAAGTCCAACCGCCGAAGCCAACAGGTGTAGACATGAGATAACCTCCTTTAGAATGTGGGGATTTTGGTATTTCTTATGGTTACAATCCTAATATATGGACTATAAAGGCTTTACGTATAGACGATAGTCTATAATTCAGAAAGTTGGGCTATGGAAATGAGGAGGTCAAATGAGGTATAGTTAAGATATGTAGTATGTAAGAGACAGAGGAGGAAGGGAATTGGAGTTTAAAGGAGCAATGGGCGGCTTATACCGCGTGACAGAATGGATTTCACGTATCGCAGGCAGTAATATCTTATGGGCACTATGTTCCGCCCCGTTTTTGTTTTTTGGTGTTTTAAAGATGATTATGTTAGGGACAGGCGCAGGTGGAGCGAACGAGCAAATTACATTGAACTGGGCAATGGGGATTTTAGCGCCCTTTACGGTGTTTCCAGCTTCAGCCGCTTTATTTACCGTAGTGCGTAAATGGGTAATGGGGAATACGGATGTAGGAACTTTTCGTACATTTTTTCAGGGGTATAAAGAGAACTATGTAAAAAGTATGCTCGGAGGAGTTATCTATACATTGATGTTCGTTGTTATGTACGTTGATGTAACAGTTTACATGACACAAATGCCTAACTTCAGAATTGTTGGTATTTTGATGTTGGTGCTGATGATACTTTTGTCGGTATCCATGTTTAACTTCTTTTCCATTGTGGTTCATTACCAAATGGGCTTCAAGCAAGTGATGACCAATTCTATATTGCTGACTATAGCACGCCCAATTCGTGTGTTCTCTACATTGATTGCAGCCGCAGTTCTTGTTTATATCGGTCTTAGATATCCGGCTCTTTATTTCATTTGTATTCCAACGTTGATTGCAATGGCGGCCTTCTTTAACTTCTACGCTACTTATAATAAGCTACAGCTGCAAGTAGAAAAGAAGAAGCTGAAAGAGCAGGAAGAAGCAGAAGCAGCAGCATTGAACAATCGGAATGAATATGACGACGATGACGACGATGATGATGACTACGAGGATGAAATTGATGAAAAGGACACCAAACGCATTTAACAAAAAACTGGATTAGCGTTGGATATTTCCAGGTAATTAATTCCTGTGTAAAAATAAAGCGCATACAGGTTTACTTTTTCGTTAAAACGCAATATAATAATAACAAATCCTGCGATGTACGTTACGGTTACTCGTTGTTTTGAACCAATGATAATGTCTTGGGAGATCTACACGAAGCGCAGCTGAACCGCCCTGTCTATATGACTTGGGGAATTCAAAAACGTTTTCTGCGATCACCCACCTGCTCTAGCAGGTTCAGAAGACACTGTAGCCGGACGGCATAAGCGGGTTTTCTCTTGTTTAAGCCAAGGCGCCCTGTTTCCCGTGAATAATGGGAGCGGGCGCTTTTTTGTATGTCTGGAATAAAGGGAAAGTGAGTTATACCCTTTTGTTCCTGAGACAAGAGTGTTACACTTAGAATAATGAACTTGGGATTTGTAGAGGGGGAAGAATTTTGTCGTTAAAAAGAACCTTGGTTGGCTTATTCCGCAGTCATGATGGAACAAGCGACCGCGCCAAAGATCCGACATTAAAAACGCGTTATTACAATCTAACTAAAGACAAAGCATGGGAAGAAGTTTCATCGACTTTAAAGAAAGTTCCTGGATTTAAGGTGCTTCACGAAGTGGAGTCTGTAGGTGAGATTACTCTTGAGAAGAGAACGGCATTTGGCCGTACGCTGGACATTACGGTATCGGTGCTTAATACGACGCCTGTTCGTTGTGGTGTAGATATGTATTCTGCATCTAGAGGTTCACTTGGTGATCTCGGGGCGAATTACCGTGTGATTCAACGCTTGTATGCATCTTTGGACAAAAAATTAGGAAAATACAAAGCAGACTGATTTTTAGAGGCCCGTCAAACCCTTCTTGCTTAGGGATAGTATGAATGCGTTTACGTAAACGGTGAGCTGCTCAGTGTGTTATCGATAAATCTTTCTATTACAAAAAAAGCGGGAGAAGGATGGACCTTCTGCCGCTTTTTTAACAGAGATTATTAAGTATTGTTGTAATAACCACTACTGATTGGAGAATTAGAGCAGCTTCTTCACAGCAGCAATAGCATCTTCATAGTTAGGGTGCTCGGTCATTTCACTCAAATATTCAACATATACGATCTTGTCGTTCTTATCCAGAACAAAAATGGAGCGCATATCTAAGCGGAATTCTTTAATCAGCACACCATAGGCTTGTCCGAATGAGGTTGCTTTGTGATCGGATAGAGTAATAACTCGATCGATGCCGGCAGCACCGCACCAGCGAGCTTGGGCAAACGGCAGGTCCGTGCTTACAGTGAGAATTACCACATCGTCACCAAGCTCTGCGGCTTCACTGTTGAACCGGCGGGTCTGTGCGTCACATACCCCGGTATCAAGAGAAGGGACAACACTGATCAGCTTGATTTTACCGGCATAATCACTTAGAGACACGTCTTCCAGGAGATTTTTGCTCAGAACAAAATCGGGTGCAGGATCACCAGTTGTTAGCTTAGGTCCTACGAGAGTGATGGGGTTGCCTTTAAAAGTAGCTACGCCTGTTTTTTCTTGCGTCATATCCTTGTTTTCCTCCTCGAATTATAATATTGGATTCTTACTGCCACAATAAATTATAATCTTAATAGCAGGAAGATGTCCAACCGGACAAGATATATATGTAAAGGGATGGGTGTTATGATATTTATTCGGTACGAAAATTGGAAAAGTTATGTCCGGTATTATCCGGTAACCTGTCTGCTCATATTGGCCAATGTGATCATGTTTATCCTTATGGCAGTTAACGGAGGATCAACAAATATTCAAACGCTTGTTGATTTTGGTGCTATAGTTGATGTGAGTCCGTACAAAGAGGAACTGTGGCGCTATCTAGCCGCTATTTTTTTACATAATGGGTTTTCCCATCTGTTCTTTAATTGCTTCGCTCTCCTGGTGTTTGCACCGCCTCTGGAGCGATTGCTGGGCTGGTGGCGTTATGCGCTGCTCTATCTGGCGGGCGGATTTCTGGCAAATGTGCTTACAATTGCGATTAGTGCTCGCTCAGTAGTAGAGTTTGGTACGGTCTCGGTTGGTGCTTCTGGAGCAATCTACGCCATTTATGGTGCATTTTTATACATTGCAGTTATTCAACGGGCCATGATGGATGAGGGCTCGCGTAAAACTTTATATGGATTGTTAATAATCGGGATCATTATGTCGTTTGCTACACCAAATGTGAATTGGGTTGCGCATCTCGGAGGTTTGGTTTCTGGCTTTTTCGTATATGGGCTAATTATTCGTATATTCAAAAAAAGCCTAAGACAGGGGCGATGATGGAGTGGAGCTAAGACAGCTGCAATATTTTTTAAAGGTAGCTCAAAAAGAACACGTAACAAGAGCGGCAGAAGAGCTTCATGTAGCGCAGTCTGCGGTAAGCCGTCAGATTCATCAGCTGGAGCAAGAGCTTGGGGTTGATCTATTCATGCAAAAAGGGCGCAATCTGCAGCTTACGCCTGTTGGACAGCTCTTTTGCAAGAAGGTTGAGAGTATCCTTAAAGAGTTGGAGCATTCGGTAAATGAGGTGCATGAATTTCTGGATCCTGAGCGTGGAGAGATTCGGATCGGATTCCCGCATAGTCTTGGCACACATCTCATCCCGACTATCGTTGCAGATTTTCGTAAATATTATCCTCATGTCAAATTTCGTTTTAAACAAGGATCTTACCCTTCTTTGATAAAAGACGTATTGTCTGGAGAAGTGGATTTAACTTTCATTTCGCCTTTTCCGGAGAATGATGAGCATGTCTCGGGGGATATTGTAATGACTGAAGAGTTGTTTGCGATTCTTCCTCAGAATCACAGGTTGGCAGGAGAGTCTGAGATCCGGTTGGAACAGCTGCAAAAAGAGAAGTTTGTTCTATTCAGCCAAGGCTATTCGTTAAGACCTATCGTTTGGCAAGCTTGCTTGCAGGCGGGATTTCAACCGCAGATTGCATTTGAAGGCGGAGAGACCGATACCATTCGTGGTTTGGTGGCCGCAGGGATGGGTGTAAGCCTGCTTCCGGAGATGGCGTTCTATCAGACGAATCCTCTTCAACCAGCTCAGGTGAGGGTTGTGGAGCCTGCGGTGACGAGAACGGTTGGCTTGATCTACCGTACAGATAGTAAATTGCCGCTGGTGGCACGTTCCTTTCGGACTTTTTTAATCTCCTACTTTAAAGCTAGACAAAATAATACCCCGGTCGGCTCTTAGCCTTCCGGGGTTTTTGTTGTTTAGAGGTATGCGATATTAGTCGCGGTTGCCTAAAAAGACGGTGATTAAGCGAAGCAGTTCAAGCAAGGATACTAGAGCAGCGGCAACATAAGTTAATGCAGCGGCGTTGAGAACCTTTGCTATTCCGCGTTCTTCTTCGTTACGGATGAAACCTTGTTCTACCATGACCTGACGAGCCCGGTTACTGGCGTTGAATTCTACAGGCAGGGTTACGAGCTGGAATGCAACAGCAGCTGAGAAGAAAATGATACCCAAGCCTATAAGATTAAAGTAACCGAAGATGAAACCTGCCATCAGCATGAAAGGCGCGACACCTGATGCGAAATTAACTACCGGGAACATCCGGTGACGAAGTGTCAACATAGGGTAACTTACTTTATGCTGAATCGCGTGGCCTACTTCGTGACAAGCGACGGAGATTGCAGAGATGGAGCTTTCATAATACACAGGCTCTGATAAGCGTACAACCCTGTGGATGGGGTCATAATGGTCTGAAAGTGTGCCTCTTACAGGTTCAATCGGAACATCGTGTAAGCCATTGGCGTCGAGCATACGTCTAGCTGCTTCATATCCAGTCAGGCCGTTCGAATTAGCTACCTTCGACCATTTGCTGAAGGTTCCTTTAACTCTAAACTGTGCCCACAATGAGAAAAGAAAGGCAATAATTACTAACAGGTACATAAACATAGGTGCATTCCTCCACTGTATTGTAAATATGGTATTTACATTGGCGGTCCTTGCGTAAGCAATAGCCGGATCGCTTCCATGCAGGCTAATCCCTGAGGGAGCAGATTTGAAAGTACGCGACTGGCCTGTCCTGGCTTCAAACCACTTATAAGAGGTTCAAGGGCTTTTACTTCCCGTTCTAGCCGCTGCATTTGCTGCTCTAACTCGACTAATTTATCAGAGACGTCGGTTTCTGGTGTTGCCTCATTCCATTTGCCTAGCATAGATTTGATTTCTTCCAATGAATACTTGTCATGCTTTAATTGAGTAATACGTTCTAAAGCAGCCAAGGTTTCATGGCTGTATAGCCGATAATTTTTGGTGCTTCTAGATTCCGGGGAGATTAATCCCAGTTTCGTGTAATAATCAATAGTTCGTTCACTAATGTGAGCAGCCTTAGCTAATTCTCCAATTCGATACAAAATCATATCCCCATTTAATCTCGCCTCACTAATTGAATACGACTGCCGATAAGTGGCGGTCATCTTCTAAATTGATGGTTTCTTATGCTATCTGTAATGATAACAAACTGGAAACCATACAGTCAAACGTCATACTTTCATAAAGTATATGCAGTAAAGAAGGGTTAATTCATGAACGGTGATCTGTAGTTTCTATACAATACACTCAAACTCAAAGGGATATCAAATTTGAAGAATGATTGGGGATGAAAACTATAAGTTACCCCAATACATAACATTAAATGTTATGTATTTTGTAATTTTGGTAAAAGATGCGTTCAATAATTAGGTAATATAATTGAGATTGTACACGTAGTTATTTTAATGAAAATGCAGCTAGAATCAGGCCTTTAGGACCTCCAGTCCATTAGTACTGTGAAAATTTCGTGTGCTCAAATAAAATAAAATAAAAACATTCCCAAAATAGTCTTGTCAATTTACCTGACTTCTGATTATAATGACATTAAGAGTTTCACGCTTTGTTAGAAAATATAACATTGGGGAGTGGGGTAAAAATGAAAAAGAAATGGTTGATGATGTTACTGGCCATGATTACACTGATGATTTATCCGGTAAGTGCTTTTGCAGCGGATGGTCCGACGAACGTTGACTTACAAGTCGGATTGGACACAGCGTTTACCTTCCTGGCATTCATTTTAGTATTCTTTATGCAAGCAGGGTTTGCAATGCTCGAAGCGGGTTCGGTTCGGATGAAGAATGCAGGGCACGTAGCAGGTAAGACAGTACTTACCCTGGCTATCGCAAGTCTTTGCTTCTGGGCTATCGGCTTTGGACTTGGTTTCGGTAACGGCAATGGCTTCTTCGGTACTACAGGCTTCTTGTACGGAGGAGATTCAACCGCAGCTTCTTTTGAATCACTTGCATTTTCTGATGTTACTTTAAATGTTAAATTCTTATTCCAAATGGCCTTTGCAGCAGTTTCCTTGGCTATCGTATCTGGTGGTATGGCAGAACGTGCGAAGCTAAGCGTGTATATCATTTTCGGAATTTTGTTCTCCGTCGTAATTTATCCAGTTGTAGCTCACTGGGTATGGGGCGGTGGCTGGTTGGCTGAGCTGGGAATGCAAGATTATGCAGGTTCCACAGTTGTCCATCTTACAGGTGCAACGGCAGCAGTGGTAGCAACCATACTGCTTAAGCCTCGGCTTGGTAAGTTTAATAAAGAAGGAAAACCAGTGATTATTCCAGGTCATAACCAAGTATTTACTGTACTCGGTGTTATTATCCTCTGGTTTGGTTGGTTCGGATTCAATCCAGGTAGTGCTTTGTCCCCAATGGGCGGTTTCTTCGGTCACGTAGCCCTAACAACGAACATTGCAGCAGCAGCAGGTGGTTTGGCAGCTCTAATTGCATCTTGGTTGTATTTTGGTAAATCTGATATTCCAGCGATGCTGAATGGTGTTCTAGCTGCATTGGTTGCAATCACAGGAGCATGTGCTTTCGTTGATCCATGGGCAGCAATCATTATTGGCTTTGTAGCCGGTGCTTTTACATTCATGACTTCCCAATGGCTGGAACGTGCAGGGCTTGATGATCCAATCTATGCTTTCTCGGTGCATGGTATTGCGGGGATGTGGGGTGCAGTTTCAACGGGTCTGTTCGCTGTACCTGAGCTTATTACTAAAGGCGGCTTGGTAGGTGAAGCTGGGTTGTTCTACGGTGGCGGTTTCCATCAACTAGGGGTTCAAGTGCTTGGTGTGGTTGGAACATTTGTTTTCGTAGCCGTTCTTTCTTTCATCATCTTGTATGTAATGAAGGTAACTATCGGACTTCGTGTTACAGAAGAAGAAGAATTGATGGGTCTGGATATCAGTGAGCATGGTACTTACGGATACCCTGAACAAATGAAATTGATCGCAGATTCGGAATCCAAAACCCTTAAACAATAATATTTCACCTCGGACAGGGAGGCGGACCGTGTGGCATCGATGGAGTTAACAGATGAGTATAATGAAGAAAGCTTTAGGACCATCGTATTGGCCGGTTCGTCAGAGGAGCTTAGGGAGAGGCGTGTTGCCTGTCAAAAAGTACTTCTCGAACAGTTGAATGTTATTCCTATAGAGGAATGGATGTTCCGTGTGAATACTATGCATGATCTTATTGCCCAAACCGCAGTACTCATATGTGAGGCGCAGATGAAAGAGGCGGGCTATGGCCCGCCTCCCTGTGCTTATTCCTTTATTGTGTTTGGCAGCAGTGGGAGACAGGAGGCAACGCTTTGGAGCGATCAGGATAATGGCCTGATAGTCGAAGGAGAGCCTGATGGGGAAAAAAATCGCTATTTCGAATTTTTCGGAACTTTGTTATCCGATATGCTTGAAGAAGTAGGGTATGAGAAATGTGCGGGGAAGGTGATGTGCTCCCAAGTTATGTGGCGTAAGACATTATCTGAATGGATAGAGCAGCTTGATAGCTGGAGAAATCAGTTGGAATGGGAGCCGATCCGGTATCTTATTATCTCTTCTGATATGCGTCATGTGGCAGGAAGCGTGGAGTTATCAGCGAAGTGGCAAGAAGCTTTCTATGAAGGCTTTGCGGACAATGAGCAGCTGTCTAATGCTGTTCTTCGCAATACAGTACGCCATAAAGCGACTTTGAATTTACTGGGACAGGTGTTAACAGAGCGGTTTGGTGATTATGCAGGCGGATTTGATGTTAAGTATGGGGTCTATATTCCGTTAGTGAACATTGTTAGACGGTTGTCCTTACTACATGGCATTAGAGCTGGCTCGACATTAGAGCGGATTGAAGCGCTTGATAGGCTTGGGAAATATCAACATTTAGAGGATATTCGCAGAGCTTTCTTATTAGCAATGCGGTTGCGAGTGAACACGCCATATAGTGTTCAGGATGGATTGTTAATCAGCAGTGATTATGTAGCTGAGAGTGAATTGAAGAATAAGCAGCTGCTGTCTGAGCTGCGTGAAAGCCTGCTGCTTGTCAGACGCCTTCACCGGGCGCTGCAGCGTCAGCTCCGCTCAGCGGAAAGGTGGCGGTCATGAGGGAGCCGAACAAAAGCGGAGGATTCTGGAGTAATCTAAGACAAGGTGGAATGCCCTCGGCTATCGCTTCGATGAGAGGTGGGGAAACTGCGCAACAGACTGCGCAGCAAATGGCCTTTATTCGATCTTTGATGCGAGAGAAGCGGCGTCCTGAGGTCCTGCATACCCCATTGTCTGAGCTAGAGACAGTGATATTTGATTTAGAGACGACAGGCTTTTCCCATCAGCATGGGGATGAGATTATGTCTTTTGGAGCCGTCAAGGTTGTTGGAGAGCAGATTAAAGAAGAAGAATGCTTTTATACACTGGTGAACTGTCAGACGGCTATTCCGGAGGATATTACAAGGCTGACTGGGATTACGGAAGAAATGACACAATCCGCTCCCTCCTTAATGGATGGTCTTCATAATTTTATGTCCTTTGTAGGTCAGAATGTGCTGGTGGCACATGCAAGCTCACATGATAAGGCTTTTCTTAATGCTGCTTTATGGAAAACCTCTAAAGTTCAGCTTACACACCGTGTGCTGGACACGATGATGTTAGCGCGTTGGCTTGAGCCACAACGAAGTAATTATTCGCTGGATGAGCTGCTATATGTGCACGAAATTCCGATTCATGGCCGTCATCATGCCTTGGAAGACGCAAAGATGACAGCGCAGCTGTGGGTGATCTACCTTCGGGAAATTTCGGAGCGCGGCCAAGTGGATACCTTGGGAGATCTCTATGCTTATTTAAGTAGAACGTGAAGCGGGGCTTGGGATAAACCGCGGGACAAATTACCGTGGTCATCAGGCAAACGCTCAATATAAAATCCGTTCAGAATTGGATTGCCGCTGTCTTTGGTGTTGGGAGAACCTATAAGATAGAGGGCAAACTCAGGTCCTAGTGCTGTTAATCCTTTATAATCGGCAACTGAAGGGATAGGTGCTGAATGTGGGTGGGAATGAAATAGACCGATGATTGTCGGTTCGTTGTAAAGAACATTAATCCACTCTTCGGGGTGGGGAGTGAAGGTGTGCAGCGGGTCTGGCGCTACGTTGCGCAAGGGTACGTAAGTATCAATGAGCATGCCACCCGCTGCGGCAGCACCCAGCAGGATTCCGCATGCTTCATGCGGATAACAGGATAGCAGGTGCTTCCCCAGTGCTTGCTGTACGGAATATTTCAGTCTTATTGGCTGGACATTTCCCTGGAATGCTGCCATTTGTTCACCCCTCTCTCTTCTTTAGGGTTTCGTCGCAGACGAAACCCTCTTTTTTATTATAAAAGTATATATTATTGTGTAAAATATGAATGGTTTGAAATTTAACCTAATGAGGGTACAATAGTAGAAAACTATTCCAATTGTAAAGGAACAGATGACTATGAAAGCAAGTAACAAATTAAATATAACAGTGTTGCTCATAGTTGTATGTGTTGCTGTGTTTGCGGTGTGGCATAATCGTGAGCCAAAAGCAGAAGCTGTGCTTGCGCAGCAAAATGAGCTGCCGATGAAGAGTGGACCTAAGGCTGGACTGCGTGCACCTTCGTTTTCACTTCAGGGAACAGATGGGACTACCTATGTTGTTGATGGCCCCAGAGATAAAGCGGTAATCCTTAATTTCTGGGCTTCATGGTGTGATCCCTGCCAGCAGGAAGCTCCTGAACTTAATACCATGGCCACTAAGTATAAGGATGTTCTAGATATTTACGGTATTAATGTGAGCAGTCAGGATTATAAACCCAATGCTGAACGTTTTATCAAGAAATACGGTCTTGTGTTTCCGGTTATGTTTGATGTAAAAGATGAGGTGTACAGCAAATATAATGGAGCTGTTTTTCCCACCAATGTGCTCATAGATAAGAATGGAGTGATCTCCGAGATTATTTTAGGTATTCTTAGCCCTGAAGAGTTGGAAAAGAAAATAATCAAGCTTACCGAATCATGAAGCGGGCTGTCCATATAAGAGACAGATCTGCTTTTTTCTCCAAACAGCAAAAGTCTAAAGATCAGCGATTCTTCTTATTGGAGGATCGCTGATCTGCGTTTTTGGTCATACGCGATTTGCTTTAGTGGACCACAAGCATTAATTTCACTATACCGTGGAGCAGAAATGGCTGGAACCCCGAAGAAAGCCGCGTTAGAACAATTAGGGAATTTCTCCCCATAAATTTGAGATCTCGGGTCATTCAACGAATAATTAGGGAAAATATCCCTCTAATTTAGCTGTTTTGGTAAAAAATAATGAAATCACCCTAATTTTTAGGGAGGAATTCCCTATTTCTGTTCATTTATAGCGAATATCGGCTACTTTCAGGGAGTTTTTCCCTAATTACTCTACCGCACCCGCACCCGCACCCGCACCCGCACTCCGCGCACCCCGCGCATCCGTACATCCCGCGCCGCCCACTGCCCACCACCCATAGTCTATGGGCTAAAGTAATAGTCCGTTATATAGCCTATTTAATAAAAAAGAAGCTGCCCTATAAGTAGAATTCTACTTTTGGGAAGCTTCTTTTTTTGTCTTACAAAAGTCTATAAGTGATCAATTAATGATTGACCAGGCCTCTAGGTTCATTGCTGGTTGTCTTCTCATTCTCCAATGAGAGCTCATTGAGAAGCGCGTAGCGCATACTGTCAACAAGTGCCTCCCAGCTGGCTTCAATTACGTTACTGGAGACACCAACCGTACTCCAGGTGTCTGTGAAGTTCTTGGATTCAATCAATACCCTTACCTTCGCTGCAGTCTGATCCTGTTCATCTATTACACGGACTTTATAGTCGGATAGATGCATTTCCTTTAATTGTGGGAAATAGGTCTGTAATGCTTTACGAAGCGCGTTATCGAGTGCGTTGACTGGACCGTTACCTTCAGCAGCAGTATAAAGATTCTCACTGCCAACTTTCAGTTTAACGAACGCTTCAGATACTACTGGATGTTCTGCGGTTTTCTCAACTAACATCTTGAAGGATTCAAAGGTAAAGGTTTCATTCATCTCGCCGGTAGCTTCCCGAAGGAGTAGCTCCAGTGAGGCATCGGCACCTTCAAATTGATAACCTTGATGTTCCATCGTTTTAATCTTCTCGATCACCCGGCGAGCCTGCTCGCTGCTTGGATCCAGATTTAAACCCATATCCTGCGCTTTGGAGAGTACATTGCTCTGTCCAGCCAGTTCGGAGACCAGCACACGCTGCTTGTTCCCGACAAGCTCAGGAGCGATATGCTCATAGGTCCGTGAATCACGCATGATGGCGGAGACATGGATTCCACCTTTGTGGGCGAAAGCTGCATTTCCGACATAAGGCTGATTTACCGGCAGATTAACATTGGCCACTTCACTAATATAGCGGGCAGTGTTGGTAAGCTGTGATAATGAATCGCCTGGAATACAGTGATAACCCATTTTGATCTGTAGTGTAGGAATAATAGAACATAGGTTGGCGTTGCCACACCGTTCACCGTAACCATTAATGGTACCTTGTACTTGCCGTGCTCCAGCTCCGATGGCGCTAAGTGCATTGGCAACCGCCAGCTCACAGTCATTATGAGTGTGAATTCCGAAATTGGCTCCGGGTAATTGTTGATTTAGAGCGGTAACAATCTCATGAATTTCATAAGGTAAGGTTCCACCGTTGGTATCGCACATTACAAGCCAATCTGCTCCGGCTTCCCGGGCTTTGGACAGAACAGCTGCTGCATATTCAGGATTATTCTTGTATCCGTCGAAGAAATGCTCGGCATCAAAAATCACTTCAAGGCCTTGGCGTTTCAAGTAGGATATGGAGTCGCCGATCATGGCGAGGTTCTCCTCAAGCGTAGTCTGTAATGCAGTGTGTACATGAAAATCCCAAGATTTTCCGACGAGTGTAGCAGCAGGAACCCCTGCGTCAATCATACGTTTTAAATTGTCATCGTTTTCGGCCAAGGAATTCTTACGCCGAGTGCTGCCGAACGCTGTAATTTTGGCGTTCAGATGAAGCTCCTTGACTCTTTTGAAAAATTCAATGTCTTTATTGTTGCTTCCCGGGATGCCACCTTCAATATAGTGCACACCCAGATCATCGAGTTTCTTGGCAATCTTCAGTTTGTCGTCAGCCGACAGACTGATGCCTTCACCTTGGGTGCCGTCGCGTAATGTAGTATCGAAGATGGAGATGGACTTAGACATGAGAGTCCTCCTTATAGGGAAATGAATTTATATATTATAGCATTTTTACGCGGGAATGTAACAAAGAACTTTACAGCCTCTTAAGTTGACCTAACCGCAGCGGAGAGTTATTCTAAATTGGACAATAGAAAACCTGAGGATAAGAAGGTAGATATTGTGCAGAATGTTGATCAGTATTATCCAACGAGCGGCAGGGTTATCCTGCATGTCGATATGAATGCTTTTTACTGCTCTGTGCATGAGGCAGAGGACCCTGACCAATATAGAGGCAAAGCTACAGCGGTTGCGGGTAGTGTTGAATTGCGGAAAGGGATCATAGTGACTTGTTCCTACGTCGCCCGCAGAATGGGGATTTCGACGGGAATGCAAGTTCAGAAGGCGCTTCGTATTTGTCCATCGCTTATCGTTATTAAACCGGACTTCCATTTATACCGCAAATATTCTAATGCTTTTATGCAGATTGCATATAGCTATACTCCGTTACTGGAAGCAGTGTCCATCGATGAATGTTACCTTGATATAACTGGCTCCAGACAATTCGGTACACCCATGGAAATAGCGGAGACGATTCAGCGCCGTATAATGGAAGAATTGGGCTTGCCATGCTCAGTGGGGATCGCTCCCAATAAGCTGCTTGCGAAGATGGCTTCCGATTTAAAAAAGCCAAACGGCATTTCGGTGCTGCGGCTGCGGGATGTGCCTAAGATTTTATGGGACAAGCCCTGTAATGAAATGTTCGGCATTGGTGGAAAAACAGCAGAAAAGCTCCGCAAACTGGGCATTTACAGTATTGGTCAATTAGCAGCGGCTGATGAAAATATGCTGGTTGAGAATTTCGGAGTTATGGGCTCATGGCTAAAGCGTGCCGGCAACGGTATTGATCATGGGATCGTTAACCCTGAGCGGGAGCAGAGTAAGTCGATTGGGCACACCACAACATTGCCGCGGGATGTCGTAGGTCTTGCTGAGGTACGACCGATTTTGCTGAATTTAAGTGATCAGGTAGCTCGGCGATTGCGTAAGCAAGGTCTTGTTGCCTCAGGGGTACAGCTGACTATTCGGACGCCCGATATGAAGACTATAACCCGCTCGCGTCAGCTAGAGGCTCCTTCGGAGAGTGGGGAGGATATCTACAAGTCCGTCTGCGATCTATATGTTCGTCATTGGAATGGGGAGAAGCCTGTGCGGTTGCTGGGTGTGACCCTGCAGGGCTTGATTGCTAAAGAGGATTCCGCCATTCAGCTTGATTTGTTCGATTACGAACGTCAGCCTAAGAAAGAGTCTCTTAACAAGACTATGGATATGCTGCGTAATAAATTCGGTGAAAATGCAGTGTTAACTGCCGGGATGTTAAGCGATTCTCACTCTGCAAGGCTCCGCAATCATAAAGAACGGGGCACTTCACTGCAAAAGGATAATCTTCTATCTGTCGAGTCTGATAAAGAGTGACAAGAACATTCTATGACATGTCAAAATAGGTGTCGTAGAATGCGTCAGAAATGCAAACGTATTGAAAATCGATTGAAATTGTATTCTTTTTATATTAATATGAGAAAAATAAGACGCTGGTACAACAGCGCTGTATTGCTCAACGGGAGGCAGAGATAAAATGGCTAAGTACACTTGGGTCGAAAAAGACACTTGTATCGCTTGCGGTGCATGTGGCGCAACGGCTCCTGATATTTTTGATTACGATGATGAAGGTTTGGCAGAAGTTATTTATGAAAATGACGGAAACCACGGCATCACAGCGATTCCGGATGATTTGTTTGATGATCTCCAGGATTCTTGTGATGGATGCCCAACCGATTCTATTAAAATTGCGGATGAGCCTTTTAACAAAGAGGGCTAATTAACCGGGATTTTGTAACTTCCAGCACAACATAAAGACATCTCCTGCGAACTTTTGTTCAGCTAGGGATGTCTTTTTTGCGATGTCTGACCGATATTAATGTAGGAAGGAATTATAAAATTTCGGAGGTTCCGATGAAAAATTCTCAGCACCTCAAAGCATATGTACAGATGCATCCAGACAATAAGATGGCATGGTACTTGCTGGGTAAGGAATACTATAAGAACGGTCAACAGGGGAAAGCTAACTATTGCTTCAATCAGGCTGGAGAAGTATATGAAGCTTTCGAGCATAGTAAGGTGCCTGCGGAAACGCTGCGGGAATATGAGGAAGGGCTGCTTCAGGCAAGCCGCCAGCGGGACCGAAGGCAGCAAAGATTCCGCTACATTATGCTTGGGCTGATGCTTCTATTACTGGTTATGGTGCCATCGGCTGTGGCTCCGGGTCTAGATATTGCGGGAGATCAGGATACGGTCCAAGACACGGTTACTTCTGAAGTTAAAGATCCGCTTGATCAAAAAGATATTGAGAAGGAACCCGTTCTAGAGGCACGAAAAATGATGTATACAGCGCAAGAGAGTGGAGCTTCGGCTTCGTCAGGGAAGCTGATGGCAACTATGCTAATGCGCGAGGAACCGTTTGAAGCTGCTATTTTGGGCATGGAGCGGGAAGGGAAGTGGCTGCTGTGGAAAGAGAAGCTTCCGCTTAATTCCACACTGCAGAAGAATGGGAATGGACGGTTGGTATACCAATCCTATGATTCAGCGGCATGTGCATGCGAACCGCCAGAGCAAGGGGAAGTTGCGGAGGATGCAGCTGAGTGGCAGGGTGATCAAGAGGAGCTAGCTACATTATGGAGTGCAATGAGGGCTTATCAGAATCATAAAGGCAAGCTTCCGGTTTCCTTGGCGGAATTGACTAGACCTTTTCCGGAGAATTGGATTGGCGGGACGACACCAGTCATGAAGCGTGATTTCAATTCTCTAAAGGAAGTAGCAACTGCTAAGGCACTTGGGATACCAGAAGTTGCGGAGGAGCCTCCAAGCTCAATTGTTGAGGCGGGAATGGGCATACCGACGGCGTTAAGCGAGAGTGGAAGTAATGGAAAGGGCGTTCCCTTTTTTGACCAGCCGCTTAGAGTGATTGTGGATAAACAAAAACACCGCTTGGCAGTAGTCAGCGGCTCTGTTATTCTGCGGAATTATGAGGTAGGTCTTGGGGGAGACAAGACTCCAGAAGGCAACTTCATCATTACAGATAAAGTGGTCAATCCAAACGGTCATGATAATGGGGAGTTCGGAAGCCGCGGACTACAACTTTCAGATAGTAATTACGCTATTCATGGCACCAATGAGCCAGAAAGTGTCGGCAAGGATGAATCCCTTGGCTGTATTCGGATGAGTCGAGAAGATGTGGAAGAACTATTCGCTATGATTCCAAAAGGAACAAAAGTGGTGATCAGTAAAGGGGTTCTGCCTGAAAAGCAGCTGCTGCCGGCGAAACGCTTCAACCCTGCTGCTCCGTATGATCAGACCAACCCCCACAAATTATATCACTGGCTGAATTAGTTCCCGGCAACTATAAACAGAACGATGATGAGAAGAATTAGTAAAGTTAAACTTACGCCGATCCACATTAGCGCTTTACGATTAACTTCTTCTTTCTTTTGCTGCAAAGTTGGTGGTTTACGTTTAGTTGACATCCAGCATACCTTCTTTCTCTCTTAATCGCTGATTACCCCTATATTGTAATGCGTTTACAAGAAAATTACTATACTTTGGGTTAAGCTCTCTGCACACTTACAGGGTAAAATGCTTTTCTTTTGTTCAAGAAAAGGCTAAAATTAAGAAGAAACCTACAGAATCGGGTAGACACGTGGATTAGTGAAGTACCCCTTAAGGAGCGAGAACGGTGTTGTATCGTAATTTTGGTAAACCAATTTTCTTTAAGCTGGACCCTGAGAAGGCTCACCATCTCGTCATAGGTGGATTGGATAAATCATCATCAGTTCCAGGGGGAAGCGCGGCATTGCGTTTAATGTATGGCGTTCCTGAAACGGCAGATTTAGCAGTTGATCTGTTTGGCATACATTTTCCGACTCCAGTTGGACTGGCAGCAGGCTTGGATAAGAATGCCGAGGCCGTTTCTGGATTCTCTTCGATCGGATTCGGATTTATGGAAGTGGGGACGGTTACCCCTAAGGGTCAACCGGGAAATGATAGCCCGCGTTTGTTCCGTCTTCCCTCTGATGAAGCTCTGATCAATCGTATGGGCTTCAATAACGAAGGGGCTGACGCTATGGCAGAGCGTCTAAAAAAATTAAAAAATCGCAGAGTTCCAATAGCAGTAAATATTGGACGGAATAAAATAACTAGTAATGAAGCGGCTCATGAAGATTATCGTCAGTGTATCCGTACGCTTTATCCGTACGGTGATTTTTTTGTGGTCAATATCAGCTCACCAAATACACCGGGGCTGCGCAGTCTCCAGCATGGCAGCGAATTAGCGTTCCTACTAGCACAAGTAAAGGAAGAAATGGAGATTCAGCGTAAAGCCACCGGCATGAATAAGAGCTTGTTGGTTAAGATTGCTCCAGATGTAAGTGATTCTGAATTGGAGTATATGGTTCAATCACTGACAGAAGCTGGTATGGATGGTATTATTGCTACGAATACTACATTGAACCGGGATGGACTTAGTCATGAAAAGGCTAATGAGACAGGTGGATTAAGCGGTAAGCCACTTCGTGACCGGTCAACGGAAATTATTCGTAGGATTTATCGCCAGACTGAAGGGAAGATGCCGATCATAGGTTCAGGGGGCATATTCACCAGTCAGGATGCGTATGACAAGATAAGAGCAGGCGCAAGTCTGGTCGAAATTTATACAGCACTTATCTACGAAGGACCGGAGGTTAACCGCAGGCTGCATGCCGGATTACGGCAGCTCTTACGGCGGGACGGATTCAGTCATATCTCTGAAGCAGTGGGTGCTGATCATCACTGATTGAAGGAGTCGAAAGGACAGGAGGACGAAGGCGATGGACGGCAGGGACTGGGGAACTTTTTTGCTTCCATATGAACAGACAGTGGAAGAATTGAAAGTTAAATTCAAAACAATGCGTTCGGAGTTGAAGAAAAGAGAGGAATACACGCCGATTGAATTCGTAACTGGTCGTGTAAAGCGGCTGTCAAGCATTTTGGAAAAGGCTAAGCGCCTGAATGTGAAGATGGAAGATCTGGAGACGGGCATTGAAGATATAGCCGGGATCCGGATTATGTGCCAGTTCGTGGAGGATATCCGCAGAGTGGCTGAATATATCCGGGCTCGTAAGGATCTTGAAGTCCTGTATGAGAAGGATTATATCACCAATTATAAAGAGAGCGGCTATCGCAGCTTTCATATGATTATTAAATATCCTGTGCAGACAGCTCTGGGACAAAAAATAGTGCTCGCAGAGATCCAAATTCGTACACTAGCTATGAATTTCTGGGCAACCATAGAGCACTCTCTGAATTATAAATATCGGGAAAGCTTGCCGGATGAAATGCGAGTGCGCCTGAAAACCGCAGCTGAAGCAGCCTCCATCTTGGACAGCGAAATGTCCAGTATTCGTGATGAAATTCTGGAAGCGCAAAAGACCTTCGAGGAAAACTCGAATATGACGACTCAAATTCTCAAATCTATTCATCAATTGTATTTCTATCATTTGGTGAATGAGGCTATAGATACTCAGGCTCGATTTAACGAAATATGGCAGGCTCAGGACATGGAAGCGATGAAGGAGCTTCTGGATCATGTACGGGGACTTCTCTCCGCAGCTAAAAAGGATAGTTTGCCGGATGGCTTATGATCCGTTGTACTTGGCTTATCTAGTGTACTTTAATCGTGACCGGGATTATTTCGAATGTCACGAGGTGCTCGAAGAGCTATGGCTTGCCAAGCAACGCGACCCATTGTACAAAGCACTTCTCCAAGTAGCTGTTGGGTTGTACCATTGCCGCAATAATAATATGCGTGGTGCAACGATTATGCTAAGTGGGGCTGCTGCCAAGCTGGAAGAATATTCAGCAGTGACACTTGGCATTAATTTGGCTAAGCTAGTGGTGGAAGTGAAGGATTATGTTCGCCGCTTGGAGTCGTGTGAGCAGCAGCCATTTTCTTATTATGATCTGACTATAGAAATCATTGATCAAGGTCTGGCGGACGAAGTGAACTCTGCGGCTATGGCGATCACACCGAATAATCCTCAACGACGAGGTCCTCAGAGACCGACCTCTTCTCATCGTAAATAATGATCCTCTATAAATGAGTATTGCCAAAGGGACACC
The DNA here is from genome assembly GCF_037969975.1 of Paenibacillus sp. FSL R7-0163. Classification (NCBI taxonomy): domain Bacteria; kingdom Bacillati; phylum Bacillota; class Bacilli; order Caryophanales; family Paenibacillaceae; genus Paenibacillus; species Paenibacillus sp. FSL R7-0163. The sequence goes on along the minus strand of NZ_CP150224.1, from coordinate 3,756,366 downwards.
CGTAAGGGTGTTCCTTGAATCTTTAAACACCTAAATTTTAGCAGTACTATCAGGAGGACGGCATCATGGCGGCACAACTGCCCAGTTCTTTCAGCGAGCGTATGATGGACTTGCTGGGAACGGATTATAATCAATTTGCGGATTCGTACAAGGAGACCCCTAACGGAGGCGTTCGTGTTAATACATTGAAAATTTCAGTGGAGAAATTGCAAGCTCTTTCCACTTTAGAGCTGGAACCCATTCCGTGGTGTCCAACCGGATTCTATACAGAGGATGGGGCTAGACCAGGTAAACATCCACATTATCACGCGGGATTGTATTACATTCAAGAGCCAAGCGCTATGGCACCTGTGGAACTGCTTGATGTACAGCCAGGAGATCGTGTCCTTGATTTATGCGCTGCACCTGGGGGCAAATCCACACAGATTTCTGCCAAGCTCTCAGGAGAAGGCTTGTTGGTTACCAATGATCTTCATCCAGAACGCACGAAAGCCTTAGCCAAAAATCTAGAGCTGTATGGGGTGCGCAACGGTATCGTATTAAACGAAAGTCCAGATCATATTGCAGCGGCATTCCCGCTTTATTTTGACAAAATCTTGATTGATGCTCCATGCTCAGGTGAAGGGATGTTCCGTAAAGACGAAGACATGGTGAAGCAGTGGGATTCAGGTACACCTGCCAAATATGCTGCCATGCAGCGGGATATTTTACGTTCTGCTGCAACAGCGTTGGCACCGGGAGGTACACTTGTCTATTCCACCTGTACATTTGCTACCGAAGAAAATGAGGAAATTATAGCGGAGTTTATTTCTGAACATCCACAGTTTTCGGTGATTACAGTTGGAGGCACTGGCTCGTTTGCTCCAGGTTTTGGAGAATTATCAGGGACGGCAAGACTATGGCCGCATAAAGTAAAAGGTGAAGGACATTTCATGGCTGTGCTGCAGCATGTAGGGCCAAAGGTATCTGCGGAGGAACGTGATCAAGCCGAAGTTAAGTTGAGCGCAGTTACACGGAATACGAATAAAAAAGGCACTGCTCATGTTAAATCCTCAAACAAACCAGAAGCCAGACGAGGGAAAGAAGGTAAGTTCTCTAATAAATCTGCTGCTGGCGCTGAACGTGGCCGTCAAGGTTCAGGAGAAGAGCAAGCATTGGCTGCATATGGAGATTTTATAAAAGATCAGCTTGGCTGGGAGCCAAAAGGGTATCCGATTTTCTTCGGTGATCATCTGTACATCTCCCCACTACCTAAGGAAAGATTAAATGGATTAAAGGCGATTCGTCCAGGATGGTATGTAGGACATGTCCGTAACGGCAGATTTATCCCAGGACATCCAATGGCTACCGCGTTACACCCTGAAGAGAGCTGCCGAAGTGTCTCACTTTCCAGTACGAGTAATGAAGCTATTTCCTATCTTAAAGGAGAGACATTGTTGATTAGTCAAGAACGTCTCTCTATTAAAATAGGAACTACCCAAAAAGGATACGTACTGGTCTGCATAGATGGTTATAGTGCAGGCTGGGGGAAGTGGCAGGACGGTGTGCTCAAGAATGAATATCCCGCAGGCTGGAGGTGGATGTAAGAATGAGCCTATCAGGGAAAACTGCAAAAAAGCAGCGTTTAGATAAAGTATTGTCCCATATGGGGGTAGGATCACGCAGCGATATTCGTAAACAAGCCAAGCAAGGTTTAATTACCGTGAATGGTGCAGTCGTCAAGGATAGTGGATTTCATGTAGACCCTTATCACGATGAAATTGTGGTTGGCGGCGAGCTTGTTACCTATCGTGAATTTATTTATCTTATGATGAATAAGCCACCGGGAGTTCTGTCGGCAACAGAGGACAAGCGGGATCGGACTGTTCTGGATCTTTTAAAGCAGGAATATGTACAGTTTGAACCTTTTCCTGTAGGAAGGTTAGATAAGGACACAGTAGGGCTGCTTCTGCTCACCAATGATGGACAGCTTGCCCACGAACTACTATCGCCACGCAAGCATGTCCCTAAGACTTATGAAGCTACAGTTGAGGGAGACGTAGATGCAGACGATGTAGCGGCTTTTGCGGCAGGTGTCGAGCTGGAAGATGGATATGTTACTTTACCTGCACAGCTAACTATATTGGGAAGAGAACGTGGCAGTAAAGTAATCTCACATATTTCGCTGATCATCACAGAAGGAAAGTTTCACCAGGTGAAGCGAATGTTCCAAGCTGTCGGCAAAAAAGTCACTTTTCTGAAACGAGTATCTATGGGAGAATTGAGGCTGGACGAAAGTCTGCCACTGGGAGCTAGCCGGGAACTTACGCTAGAGGAACTGGCACTCTTAAGTACAGAAGCACCAGAACAATAATATATAGAAAAAATGGTATATAAATTGAATTTGGAAACTTGGGATAAGGGAATGGAGTGACGGAGGGGAAATTTGGAACTGTAAGAGCGATAGCGACCGCCTTTGTTTCCGGATTTCAACCACTATTAAACGGTATAAATCAAGAAATCTGGAAACAACAGCGGCTGGAAGTCCAAATATTCACCGCAGTTGCGACTGAAACTTAACTCAAATAGCCAGGTTCAATATATATAGAAAAAGAAAGACAAGGATGGTGGGAGTATGAGATACAAACTGATTGCACTAGATGTGGATGGTACACTGTTGAATGATGATCACCACTTGAGCACTGAGAATAAAGAAGCCATTGCTGAGGTTACGCGTCTTGGTGGGCAAATCGTGTTATGTACCGGCCGCAGTCCGCAGAACTCGATTCCTTTTATGGAGGAAATGGGGTTGTCTGGTTATGTGCTAGGTCATAACGGAGCTGCAACGGTTCGTGTGAAAGATCGGGAAGTGCTGCATCAATACGGTATGGATGCTCGTGGTCTTGACCCTTATATTGATTATTGTAGAAAGCATGATATTCATTATGATGTGAATACGGCTTTTGATATGTATGTAGATAATGTAGAAAACCTGACCAAAGAAGCCAATTATATGTATGAACACTTCCGTATCGTGCCGGCTACACTGCCAGCATGGGAAGATTTCCGTGAACCGGTTGTTAAGTTTACTGTATTTACACAACCAGAAATCCTTGACGAAGCTGAACGTGAATGGCGTACTTGGACCCATGAGTACAATATTTTGCGCAGTGGTGAATTTTTCGTTGATTTGATGCATCCGGAAGCCTCCAAGGGCAACGCCTTAAAGAATCTGGCTGTGAAGCTGGGAATTCCGCAAGAGGAAGTTCTTTCGATCGGTAATTATTTTAATGATATTTCTATGCTTACATACGCGGGTATGGGCGTTGCAATGGATAATTCTCCGGTTGAGGTCAAAGCGGCAGCGAATGCTGTCACGGGGTCAAACAACGAGCATGGTGTGCGAGATGCGCTGGTTAAATATTGTTTATCTTAATAATGGAAAGCATAAAGCGGACTTGAGTCCGTTCTATGCTTTTTTTGGTGTGAAGGAAATAAAAGAGATACATAAACAGAAATGATTCTATCCAAAAATAACCCGCCCTTAGGATTAACTAGAAAGGGCGGGACATAGATTAACTTCCTGTATTAAAGTTTAATTTCCTCGTTCCGGCTAGGATCGCTATATTTATAGATACCAGGGTTCAGTTCGATTTTTTCGTCGAAAGGAATATCTTTGTAGCTATCAATATTAGTTCCTGCAGATATCATGCCCTTAGGCGTAATTTCAGGCACCACCTCTTTGCCATTAATCCGTAACGTAGTTTGGTTAACACTTTTGAAGCCAGAAGATTTGGATGTTGATTCGACAATCAAATTTTCGCCCTCAGTATAGTAAGTGAATTCAATTTTTAACCCATCGACATCAAGTGAAGTGAACTGCTTTTCTTCTTTAGGTTTGTTTATAGTGATCCAATTCTTAGTAGTATCACGTTTCTCAATAACAGCATCCTTTAATATAAGTTTCATTGGAACATCGGACCAGTCGTTATACCATTCCGGAGATTCGAATTGAAATAAATGCTGGTAGCTTTCGGAATGATCACCTTTCAAATTCCAACCCCCAGTGATTGTTTTATCACCTATAACCAACTGAGCGGTATTATAGTGGACAATTCCTTTTTTAAGCGAATCATTTTCATCTATTAGAATTTGGATATCCAAAGGGGTAACCACTAGCTGATCTAAGGTTATACCGGTCTTTTCTTGAAATTCAGGACTGTTATACAGTTTCTTAGTGTAAATCGCCTCACTTGCTTTTTGTCCATCTGCTTTAAAATCGAACTTCCACGTACCTGAAAATCGTTTCGCTTCTTCAATGTAACTAAAATGAAGACTAGCTTCCTTCCAATCTGATTCAGTTATATTAAAAACCTGTTCAATAAATAAATCCGATCCTTCGTTAGGCATGATGGTTGGAATTGCTTCATTCTCTTGACCACCAGTACTAACTACCAAATGTGGGTTACCCCGTCCTAAGTCAGATGGTGATGCAGCGACTTTGTAACGGATAATGGTTTGATTGGAAACATGTCGAACGGATTCGATTTGAATGCTTGGGTATTGCTTAACTCCAGTATCAATTATTGTATCTCCTGCTTGATGATTAGATTGTAAGGGAATATTCTGATCACGGTAAAAAATGAGATTCCGTGCTTCAAACTTGTAGTCCTTTTTATCATCCTTTAATGTATCAGGTGTTTCATATACTCCAATGAGTTTCTGGCTTTCAGGATCGTATTCTAAATAACCGTATACCTTTGCCTTGGCACCGGATTCACTAGTGATGATGTTTTCCTCTGTAGCAAATCCAATATATTGGGATAGATCAGATTTAGTATCAAGTGATAACAGCATTTTCATTTTTTCTCCATCAGTTACAACACCGTTCAAATTCATTGTTACTCCTGAACTGGAAGTTTGAAGATTATACTGTTGACCGATGCCGTTATTTAATGCATTACTCACACTTCGACCACCAATTTTATCCCAATTAATCGTCATACTAGCGAATACAGGAATGGCTACAAGTAAGAGGCAAGAAAAGACAATACTGATAGGAATAACCTTTTTATTAGGCCTAGGAGTATTCTGGGAGGCATGCAGATTTCTTTGACGTGTATATGCTTCTTGTTCTATGGCAGTCCACATCAAATCATAATCTGGTCGGGGAATATGTTTATCTTTTTCAATATAGAGACTCATTACTATTCAGCTCCTTTAGTTGGGTTCCACCCATTCTATTTAGTATTTTAAGTCCCTTGTTCAGTCTGGATTTTACAGTTCCTTCGGGTATGCTCATAACTTTAGAAATCTCGGGTACAGTCAATTCGTTTATAAAACGAAGGACTACTACCATTCTGATTTTGTCAGGAAGCTGACTGTATAACCCTTGTAATTCTTTTTTAGTTTCCTGTCGATCCAAACGTTTTTCTACAGGGTTTGATTCCTCAGACCTGGATAGTAAATAATTACGTACTTCTTTCATCCACCCCGTCTTACGCCTTTTGATCACACTGTTGCACTCATTCGAAGCAATTCGTAAAATCCAAGCTTTCAAGTTTCTTACCTTCGACTTATCCGCTAAGATAACTTTTACAAATACCTCTTGGGAAATATCCTCCGCATCTGCCTGATTTTTCATTAAGTAGTAACAAAAATAATATACTTGTTCTTTATAGAGCTCGAAAATTTCCCGGTCACTCATTTTGCTGCACCCCCTGTCTCTGCTGTTCTCATTAATAAGACTTATAAGCGTATGTAATCGTTCATTTTTCATTTTGATTGTAGTATTTCTTCTGAGTATCATAGCGAATTCGAATGGAAGATAAGTCGTTTACAGGTAATTATAACCATGATAAAATTAGCGGTGGGACATGCGTCCCTAATCTATTAAAACTAATTGAATGTCCGCGTTAAAGGTAAAATCATCGAAAGATGATGACACAAAGCCATGGGTCTAAAGCCTTTCGACAGAAGGAAATGATCGCCAGGCCGCCATAGGGATGTCTTATGAAGCATAAAGGATAGCTCTAAGAATATGTAGTCTATTTTGAGCTCTTTTATTATTTCGACCTATACGGCGTTACATTATCGCAAGGGGCCGAAAGGGGAAGTACATGAATAGTTTTTTCAAAACAATAGGTACTAGTTTGGCAGTAGGTGCTTTATTGCTGTCCGGAACGATCGGATGGATGTCTAATCCAGGAGTAGTGTCTGCAGCTACCTCAACAGTAGTAACCGCGGATCAGATGATCAGCAAAGTAACGGCAGCCTCCAAAGCAATAAAGAATTTCCATCTGGATGTGACCAAAAAACAGGATATTCAAAGCGGCGGGGTGCGTATCAGCAACACCAACACTCTGAAGCTGGATATCAACCGTCTGCCGAATTTTGCCGCAGCAGGCACTGTCGCTAGTAGTCTTTTAGAAACATCGTACAGTCTATATGCCAATGACAAGGAGTTTTACTATCTTGTAGACGGAAGTGAACTGATCGATGAATCTGAAGATGAAGGTTACGACGATGACGGGGAGCCGATCGATCCTGATGCACAGTATTGGCTTGGACTGGAGAAAACGGAATGGGATGCCTTTTACTCTAAAGGCCAATACGATCCTGTTTCCATGCTTGATTCGGTCAAAAGTTATAAAAAATCCATGAAAGTCAGCACGGCTGGCGCACAAACGGTCTTACAATTCACGGTAACCGATCCGACAGCAGCTAAGGGGATAATCAAACTCTATGACCAGGAGAACCTCTGGGATGGTGAGACAGTTCAACCCAAAAGCGTAACGTGGAAATTATTCGTCAATACTAAGACCTGGCAAACGGAAAAGCTGACAGTCGATCTGAGTTATGTGCTGGTAAGTGACGGAGCCAAAGATACATACACCACGAAAATTGAAGCTAAATATTCCAAGAATAATAAAGGTACAGCCATTGTAAAACCGGCCGAACTAGAATAATAAGGACGATTCATATCGAGCAAAAAGCGCTGTTCCGCTGAACAGCGCTTTTTGTTGTATTCAACAGCAGTTGTTTATTAGTTGACAAGAATAAATCATTGCTGTAATTTATATGTATGCGCATGTATATAATATTTTGTTTAAATATAATTTAATGAAAGTTGGGGAAAAGATGATAGCACTAGACACAACATTAAATTTTCGCAGAGGACTGACATTAAAAAATCGAGTGGTTATGGCTCCAATGACCACGCGAATGAGCTTTTATGACGGTGTAGTAACACAAGATGAATTGAAATACTATTCACTAAGAACGGGCGAAGTAGGTGCGGTCATCACTGCGGCAGCAAATGTACAAGAGGGTGGAAAAGGATGGGAAGGTGAACTTAGTGTTTCCTCCGATCAATTTATTCCTAGCCTTAGCCGATTAGCATCTACTATTAAACGAAATGGAACAAAAGCTATTTTACAACTATTCCATGCAGGAAGAATGACAGATTCAAAAATACTACGTGGCGTACAACCAGTTTCCTCCAGCGCCATTGCTGCCGAACGTCCGAATGCAGAAATTCCAAGAGCATTAACAGAAGATGAAATTTTCGGTGTAATTGAGGATTTTAAAAAAGCGACTCAACGTGCTATTCAAGCTGGATTTGACGGGGTAGAAATTCATGGAGCAAACACATATTTAGTCCAACAGTTCTTCTCTCCACACTCCAACCGTCGTGATGATCAATGGGGCGGAAGCTTAGAGAAAAGATTTAATTTCATTAACCAATTAGTGGATGCAGTTATTGCTGTCGTTGACAATTCAAAGGTTAAGGATTTTATTGTCGGTTATCGTTTTTCTCCAGAAGAATATGAAGAGCCTGGCATTAAAATCACAGACACCTTTTATCTTATTGATAAATTAGCTGATAAAAAGCTGGATTATCTGCATATTTCATTAGGGGATTTTAAGAAAGTTTCTGCATCAGAAGATTTTAAAGAAAAATCAATCCTGCAATATGTACATGAGAAAATCAATGGCCGTGTACCTTTAATTGGGGTAGGAGATATCCGTACCAAACAGGACGCAGAGGAAACGTTGACAAATGCTGAATTAGTAGCAGTAGGACGATCTCTTATCATTGATCCTCATTGGACAAGTAAAGTGCTGGAGGGTAAAGAAGATATCATCAGAAGAGTACTTGCTGATCAAGATAGAGAAGAACTCGTAGTAGAGAATGGTATTCTAGAATTCCTTAAATTAATGATGCCTGATCGTTTACGCTAAACCCAAACACAGTTTTGAGCGCTAAATCTATAACGTTCCGCGGTAAATTTCGCGGAACGTTATTTTTGTGTAATGACTTCTATTCCCTCTTTAAAATTGTTGTCGTATGTTTCAACATTCGATTCATGAGATTTCGCCGCTCTGTTTTTATGTCGGTGTCGCTTCTCTTTAATGCGTCGCGGATGGGGATGACCTCTGTAATTTTCCTGCCGCTTTTTATTCTTCGATCTACACAAGTCGGGATGTAACCTACGTTGGTTATACTCGTGTGTCCTTTTTCATCCTTCTTTATTTTAAGCGTAAGAATGACACCGCTTTGTGTATAAGGAATATTCATTAGTTTAGTCGAAACAAAATTCCCCAATGAGTAAATAACGAATTGTTTTTTTCCACGAAGCGCTAACGGTTGAAGAACATGTGGGTGAGACCCCAGTATGATGTCGGCGCCATTTTTAAAGAAGAGATTGACCAGTTCTTTTTGTCTCTTGTTTGGAGTGTAACGATATTCGCTTCCGAAATGCAGATAAAGCAAGACTAGATCGACTTTCTTTTTTAAATCTCGAATCTCGCGAATGATCTTGGGCGTAGATATCCGGTTAACCAGCCATGGCTTACTCACTGGTACAGGAATTCGGTTAGTTCCTGCTGTGTAGGAGAGGATGCCAATCGTAATTCCTTTGACGTTTTTAATAAGCGTTCTCTTGGATTCTTCTAATGATTTAGCTGTTCCCGTGTGGTCGATTCCATTACGGTCCAGAACTCGTAACGTCCGAACCAGACCCGGGGCACCATAATCCATGCAATGATTGTTGGCCGTTACTAATACGTCGAATCCGGCTTCCTTAAGTGCAGGGGCCAGTTCGTCTGGACATTTGAATATCGGACCGCCTGATCGTGGGCTTTTCCGGCATTCGGGGCCACTTCCAGCAAAGGTGGTTTCGAGATTGCCAATCGTCAAATCAGCCTGTTTCAGATAAGGAGCTACTTTTGCAAACAGGGGGCTGAACGAATAGGTTCCGTCAGGCTGTTTAGCATCCGAAATAATATAACGTTTGACCATTAGATCTCCCACAGCAGCTATTTGTATTTCAGTCATGGATATCCACCTTTTTATTATTTTCATTAGGATATGGCATAAAGTTGTTAGGGGTTATTCTTTCTTTAAGGCGAAGTGCAAACATTTGTATGGCTTTTTATTTAAAATGTGACTCAACGCATAATCACTTTATTTAGATCGTCTAAATTTAAGGTATTCATTTTTTTCAAACTTTTATAATTTGATTCAAATCCTCTTTTTTGTTTGGCAGCCATAATAAAATAAGGTTGTTGATAAACATTATCAATCAAACATTGGAGGTTAAAGAAATGAGTACACAATTCAAAAAAATCGCCGAGGATACTTACTGGATAGGCAAAATCGATAACCGCCAGGTTCCATTTCACCGCCTGATTCTGGCAAAAGGAACTACCTATAATTCTTATTTATTAAAAACAGGTAAACCAACTGTCATTGATACCGTAGATATGGAATTCGGACGTGAATATGCCGAGTGTCTGGGTGAAATGATTGATCTTCTAGATATCCATTACATTGTAATTAATCATACAGAGCCTGATCACTCTGGTGGACTGGCAGCTCTCGCTGCCAAGGCTGCAAATGCCACGATCGTATGCACCGAGATTGCTGTTCCCGAATTGCAGGAAATGTACAAGCTTCATAGCCGGAACTTCCTGGTGGTTAAAGACGGAGATAAGCTGGATATTGGCGGGAAAACGCTGCTGTTTAAAGAAACACCGTATCTCCATACCGCAGAAACGATGATCACCTATTGTATCGAAGATCAAATCTTATTTCCTTGTGATATTTTCAGCACGCATGTTGCGGTGGAGAATCTATTCAGCGATGAAGCCGGGTTTGATATTACGGAAGATTTCCAGGGCTATTACGCAGCAATTATTCATCCTCACAGAAGATATGTAAGAACCCTGTTAGAGGCTGTTAAGGATCTTGAGATCCGGATGATCGCTCCTTCCCATGGGTTTGTGATCCGGGAGGACATACGTAAATATATCGGGATGTACGCCACATTGAGCCGCGAAACGACGCAAGGAAAAAAGGCAACCATCGTTTATACCACCATCAAAAACAGTACCAAGAAGATGGCCAAAATTATACAGGATTGCTTGCAGGAAAATAATATTGAGACAGAGGTCTGGGATGCAGATAAAAGCAGTGCCACCGATATTCTGAACAGCATAACGTCAGCTGACGCGGTCTTTATTGGCAGCTCCACTAAATACGCGGACATGATTGGGAATCTGGAGAACATTCTGAAAGAATTGCACAATATGAATCTGGAAGGCAAACTTGCTGCAGCCTTTGGCTCCTACGGTTGGAGTGGTGAAGCCATTGAAGTCATTCAGGATTATCTGAATGGAACAAACATGACGGTGCAAAGCACATCTGAGGTTATTAAATCCACGGGGATGACACATGTAGAGTTCCCTGTACGAATCAGGTTTTCCCCGAAAGAGCCTGAGAAAGTTCAAAAAATTAAAAATGCGGCTGAATTTGTATCGGATTTGCTGCTGAGTTCATTTTAGGGAGGGGAGCATAGGATGACAAAACATTACGTTATTGTTGGCGGCGGAGTAGCCGCCGTCCATGCCGCCAAAGCCATCCGTGATCAAGACGCAGATTCGGAAATTTCGATCTTCGGGGAGGAAAGCCAACTGCCCTATAACCGGATTAAGCTGACTAAAGGGCTGTTTACCGACCTGCACAGTGAGAAGGTACTGATTAAGAAGGAAAAATGGTACCGAGATAACCGTATATCCGTAAAAACCTCGACCCGAATCCGTTCTGTTCATCCGGACCGGCAAATTATTGTGACAGAAGATGGGCAGAGTGTTTCTTATCATAAGCTTTTATTGTGCATGGGAGCGAAGAATCGTGAACTTTCCCTTGAGGGCTCCGGCCTGAACAATGTTCATACCCTCCGGGACATGAACGACGCGGACAGATTGAAAGAAAACCTGCAGGATGGCAGCCATGTAGCCGTAATCGGTGGTGGAGTGCAGGGAATCGAAACCGCTTGGGCGCTGCATGAAGCTGGATATCAGGTAACGGTGATCGAAGCTTTTCACCGGTTGATGGGCAGACAGCTTGATGAGAAATCCTCACAACTACTTAAGGAGAACCTTGAACAAGCAGGTGTGAAGGTTATTCTTCAAGCAGATGTGGCGTCTATTACAGGAACAGAGTTTGTTACCGGAATTACGCTGGGCGACCAATCTCATTTTTCCTGTGACCATGTGGTCTACTCCATTGGTATTGTACCGAATACGGAACTGGTAAGTGGCTCGAGTATTCAAGTCCGGCAGGGCATTATCGTAAATGAACAAATGCAAACAAATGATCCACATGTGTACGCAGCCGGAGATGTGGCTGAAGTTAACGGGCATGTGGAAGGACTGTGGGGCGGAGCGATTGAGCAGGGCCGGATTGCCGGCAGTAATATGGTTGCCAATCTGACTGCGTATCGTAGAGCTGTTCCGGTTACCTTATTTAATGCCTTTGGCATCTCTTTATTTTCGATAGGCAACGTGGATGAACGGTATTGCGATACGGTGGTACGCGGAGAAGAAAATGGGGCGTATACGCGAATCTATGTGAAAGATAACACAATGATTGGTGCGATATCCTGGCAAGGAGCAGCTGCTTCACTGGGGTATAAAACCGCTGTAGAGCAAGGCATCCCCCTTGAGGGGATCGATGTTAACGGGAGCAGCATCGAGGAGATTATGGCTGAAGTACAAGCCAGGTTGAACTAAACTATTAACTTTTTAGGAGATGATAAAGATGAAAAAATACATTTGTCTACCCTGTGGTTATATCTATGATCCGGCAGTAGGCGATCCCGATGAGGATGTTGTTGCAGGCACTGCATTTGAAGACTTGCCTGAAGATTGGGTCTGTCCGGTATGCGGTGAAGATACCAGTCATTTTGCAGCGGTTGAAGACAAAAAAACTTTTGTATCCTAAAGGAAAGTAAAAGTTGTACAAAAAAAATGAACAACAGGGGGGACAGTTATGAAGGAGTATTCTTGCCGATACGCTGCTGAACCTTGTACCCGCAAGGTGCCTATTTTTGCTGCGTTAAGCGATGACGATCTCTCCCGGATCAGCGCTATGATCAAGCATCGTAAGTTTACTAAAGGTCAACCTTTAATTCTGGAAGGGGCGCCGTCGGATACGCTCTACATTATTCAGCGAGGGCATGTTAAATTATCCAAAACAACTCCTGAGGGCAAGGAACAAATTTTGCACATCTTGACGAATGGAGACTTTTTCGGGGAACTGAGCATTTTTAACAGCGATGAGCTGAGTAACTTCAGTGCTTATGCTCTGAAAGACACTAACATTTGCATGCTGACCCGAACGGATATGGAGCAGCTGATGAGGGATAATCCGGATATTTCGCTCAGGCTACTGAAGAGTGTGACCAAAAGACTAGCCCATACGGAAAATCTGGCGCAAAGCCTGGCGACCAAAGATCCCGAAATACGAATTGCTTATATGATCATGGAACTCAGCGACAAATATGGTAAGCAGCGTGGCGCTCATATTCATATTGACCTTCCGTTGTCTCGTGAAGAGCTGGCCAGTTATGTTGGGGTCACCCGCGAAACTATTAGCAGAAAATTCTCAAGGTTCGAAGATTCAGGTCTTATTGAGCTAATCGGAAACAAGCAAATGATCATTATAGATCCAGCCGGTTTGGAGAGTTATATGGGGTATTAAGAGGATTACGGTGTATTGACTGTCCTGTATGACACCGTTGGTGCAGAACATACGCTATATGGGGCCAGACTCCGAATACTTGTCGTTCCCAAAGGATTTCAGTATGATGAATACTATATAAACTTGTCCCTATGGGCTCGATTAATCGGAAGATGGCGAGGAAACCCAATGCAGAAAAGGAATAGCAGAAAATTTTTCAGGATTAGGCTAGAGGAAATGATTCAAACCTTGCGACATGAAATTCGTTCGGGAAGTATAGCGATCGGCAGTTATCTTCCTTCAGAAAGCGACTTAGAGGTGCGTTTCGGACTTAGTAACGCTTCTGTGCGCAACGGGCTCAAGGTGCTGGTGGATGAAGGCTTAATTGAGAAAATTCCGCGTGTTGGCAATCGGGTCATCCCTCCGGTAGAGGAAGGCAGAACGACGATCAAGTTCGGATATGTGAACACCATCCCCAAGCTTGTAGAGATGCAAGAGCTACTGAATGAGTTCGGCAAACGCTATCCGCATATCGACGTTCAGCCGCTCGAGTTGTCTTCAGGAAACTACTCAACATCTTTGAAAGAATATTTGCAATCGGAAATCATGGATGTCGTACTGATGAATAATAACAATTACCAGGATTTTTTGGAGCAAGGCTGTACAGAGCTGCTGGAGCCGATGGAGGAACAGCCGGACACGTATCGTTTTCTTTCCGACCCGTTCCGGTACGGTGACCATAATCGTGTTCGCCCCTTTATTTATTCTCCAGTCGTGCTTTGTTATAATAAACAGCACTTTAAGGAAGCCGGCGTATCACCACCCGACAGTAGCTGGACCTGGGACGATTTGTTCGCTAATGGTCGAAAGGTAGCAGAAGGTCATGACTGGTACGGTTTTTATTTTTATTTGCCTTCTCGTAACCGGTGGCCGTTGTTCCTGCTTCAAAGCGGCACAACGTTTGCGGCAGAACAGGATGACGAAGGCAAATACCGGTTCAGTGGCTCAAAGCTACTCGACAGTTTAGGAACCATCCGAAAGCTGATAGGCATGAAGGATGTATTTCCAGCCGTATTGTCCGAGAGCGATGCGGATGCGGAAGCCTTGTTCTTGCAAGGCAAAGTGTCCATGATAATGACGACCTATTATTTCTTGAATCAATTGCGTCAATCCGATTTGGCATTCGATATTGCTCCATTGCCTCGGCTGCAAAATGCTGATACGCTGCTGATTATAAATGGACTGGCGGTTAACAGCAAATCACAGAACAAGGATGCATCCATGCTACTCGTTGATTTTCTCACCTCACACGAGGCGCAACTGATCATTAGGCGCAAGACACTGAATATTGCAGCCAACCGTTTGGTGATGGATTGGGAAGGTGAGGAAGTGGGTTATCGTCCGGCCCGTTTTCAGCTTTACCGTGAGATCTTCCCTACCTATCGTCTGGTTACAGAGCTGGGTTTAAGCAACCTCCAGTTGAAAGAGATTCAACGCGATATCATGATGTTTGTATCAGGCCTACTGGACAACGACGAGTTATGCCGCAGGCTTGAGGAGATATTGAATACGGTAAATCAGGAGACTCAGCACTCTTGAGGGCTGAAAGTTTTTTCGAAAATTCCGGCACAGGTTCAATTCTGAACCTGTGCTTTTTGTTATGCTGAAGTATTTGTTTGTCGCACAATAATTGACTCATATATGACTCATAAAAACATGTTGACTATACTTTTATTATTATTATATGATGCAATAGAAGTCAGATATGAGTTAACGCGAACTAATTATTATTAAGGTGGTGTAGCTGCAACGATGGAAAAGGAAGGCGTTTATTTTCACAATGTTTCGGAGCTGGTTCATAAACCCTATCAATCTGGATTACATCTCCAGCGTTTTCCACAGCATGTGCGCAATGGCTTGTCAGAGAAAGGAAGAACCAAAGCTATACAATCGAACGGCTGCGAATTGCGGTTTGTCACCGAATCCAAGCATGTTAGGGTCACTGTCGGATCGAATGATAGTAACGGCCGAGTTGTGGTATGCAGAGGGGATTTTTTTCATTCTCAGCATTTTTTGCAGGCGGGTACGGTAACCACTCTGCACTTGGAGGAGCCGGAACGTTTTACAGAGGTATCAAGTAAGCGGCTGAATCAGTCTGGATTTTCCTCTAACGTATGGCGTTTGCATTTTGATCGTTTCGGAGCTGTTTTCTACGATGTGGATGCTTTTGGTTGTGAAGCACGTGCGCCTAGACCGGATGAGGTACCGAAGCTTACGATGCTCGCCTATGGATCTTCCATCAGCCAGAGCGCGGGATCCACGCATCATTTCAATGGTTACTTACAGCAGACAGCGCGCAGACTTGGTGTGGATGTGCTAAATCTTGCGCTTAGCGGATCTTGTTATTGCGAGGACGTAGTTGCCGATCATCTGGCTGAACGTGAGGATTGGGATTTTCTGTTTCTGGAACTTGGTGTCAATATGCGTGCTGTAGTGTCTCCCGAGGAATTCAAGCGTAGAGTGTCTTACATGCTGGACCGGGTTATCGAAAATCATCCTGACAAACCTGTGTTTGTTACTACGATTTATCCGAATCGTGCAACGTATTTTCTTGATGCAGGCCATCTTCTTCATGTCCAAGAGGGGATTTTTAACGAAGTGCTGCTTCGTTACTGTGAGAGCAATAAACATCCACAACTACATCTGCTGGATGGCGCATCAGTCATGCGCGATCTTACCTCGCTGACCTCCGATCTGATTCATCCTTCCGATTATGGACACACGCTAATGAGCGAGCATTTAGCAAAACTGTTGCGGCCCATGATCGAGCCCCTCCGAACTTCTAGTCATTCTAGTGCCGTGTCCCAAATTTTGTAATAGGGAGTTGATGGAAATGAAGCGTTGGATGCTTACCATGGTGGGAGTTTCATTATTAGCCGCCTCTATGAATGGATGTTCCTCTTCTAATAAGGGGGGAGAAGAGCAAGCTGGGGAGAGTCCAGAAAAAACCACTGCTTTCTCCATATCGTTCCGGAGCGGAAACATTTCGTATGCAGACAATCATCCGAATATCAATGATGACAAATGGGTCAAAAAGCTGGAGGAACTTACAAATACAGATATTAACATCCGTTTGATGCAGCAGAAAAATTTTGATTCCCAAATGATTCAAATGTTCGCGATCAACGACATTCCGGATGTCGTGCAAGCAAGCTCTGGGCTGACGAACCCTCAGTTGGCAGGTTCCGTGGAGGCTGGAGTATTCATGCCACTTAATGAATTGCTTGAGCAGTATGGGCAAGATCTTCTCAAGAAAGTTCCGAAGGAGGCATGGGACAAGGAGACCGATGCGAAAGGTAATATCTACGCGATTCCGGAATGGCTGTCCAATCCGTCACGCCGGGCAACTTGGATTCGTGCGGATCTTTTGGAACAAACAGGGCTGCCAGAGCCTAAAACAGTCGATGACTTCCTGAATGTCATGCGTGCTTTTAAGAAGATGGGTGTGGAGAATCCTTATATGGGCCGGGAGGACTTTGTATATTCGGATATGTTCTTCGGATCTTACGATACCTTTGCCAATTTCTTTATGAAACAAGGGGATCAAATTGTCCCGAAATTTATGAATATCGAAAATATGCAAAAGACGATCCAAACGTACAAGACAATGTTCGACGAAGGACTGATAAACAAAGAGTTCGTCACAATTAATCCCACGAAATTCAAGAACGATATTCTTGCAGGCAAGGCGGGTATCTGGAACATGAATGCCAACCTGTTGATCCAATGGGATCAGCAGCTAAGAGAACAGGTGCCTACTGGTAAAATGAAGCTGATCGCCTCGCCCACAGGACCTGACGGTAAGGGGGGACTTCGACTTGTCGGTACGGTGCCGCGAGCGTATTTAATTAACAAGGATGCGAAAGATCCTGCCGGGATCGTCAAGTTTTTCAACTGGATGGTTAGTGACGAAGCGGAAAAGTTTTTTACCTTCGGAATTGAAGGGGAAAACTACACTGTAGAGAACGGAAATATTAACTATAACAGACCGAAAACAGCCGATGAAGCTGATGAGGAAACGTTCCGTCAAATCCTGCTGTGGTTCGTACAGGATACTACCTACAATAAAGGCGCGCTTAGTCTCACACCCGAAGGAAAAGATTTGATGAAGCTCTACGACACAGTACTTGCGAATGAGGGACGCGACGGGATTCAATTTGAACCGCAAGTAAAAGGCTATCAGAAAAACCCGGACATCACTCCAGGTGAAATAAATTGCCGCCTGTTATATTGACGCATGTGATCAATATGGTATACGGCAAAAAGCCGATCTCAGACTATCCGAAGGTGGTGGAGGAATGGCTGCAGAAAGGGGGAAGTGACGTCGTCAAGGAAGCAACAGAACGTTATAACAATAACGACGGTGTAATTTTGTCCCGACATTAATAAGCTGCATCTCAAAAGAGGTTTGAACTCCATAATGCTTGTGATTACCTATACCATGTCAGGGAGGAATTCATTTGAGAAACGGACTATATAGGAAAGCTTTTCGAGTGGGCATTAGAGTACTGTTGGCGTTGGCTTTGTTATACTCGCCTTTGGAAATGCAAGCGCTTACCAAAGTTTATGCAGACGGAATAAACGATGACTATGTTACGCTCTACGAGGAAAACTTCGATGACCCTGACAATTTTGGATCGACCGGTGGCGTTACCATTCCGGGGCCTTGGCTGCAGGAAGGTGAAGGAAACAGCATGGCGAAAACTTCGGTTTCGTCCACGGCCCCGTCCGTACCGAATCTGGTGAAAATCGATGGCAAGGATGCATTGGCGCTGCCAGTGAATTCGACGGGGTACCGCAATCTTCAATTGAGTTATTATACACGGGCATCCTCCTACATCGGAGGAAGCGTCATCGTAGAATGGTCAGGTGACGGAGGGATAAATTGGACAACGTTGGAGGAATTTAAGCTGCCCCCAGGAACGCTGGAACAAAAGAACAGTGAGCCGAACCAACTCAAAGTCCAAAACTTGGGCAGCGGAGCTGACAACAACCCGAACGTCAAAATCCGGGTTCGTGTGGGGGAGCTTATGAGCGCGAATATGTACATTGATAGTGTCGCCCTCAAAGCTCAAGCGATTCCCGGAATACCACCCGCAGAGACACCGGTGCCAATCCCTACACCGGCTGAACCTAAGCCGTTTGTGGTTCCTGAAGGCGTTAAGCTGTATGAAGATGTGCGGATTGGGAATGCTGGAACGCGGCCGATTTATACTTCGATTGCCGTACCCAAGATCCTGCCTCAAGCACCCGTGCCAGTGATGGTATACATTCATGGCGGAGGTTGGAATCACGGAGACCGGAAGCAAGCCCTTGCCAGTATCTGCAACTATGTAACCAAGCGAGGATATATCGGAGTATCGCTGGATTACCGCTTAACCCCGGAAGCGCCATTCCCGGCGCAAATTCAGGATGTGAAGCTTGCTATTCGTTACTTGCGCGCGCATGCGGCAGAATACCATCTGGACCCGAGTCGGATCGGTGTATGGGGTTCGTCATCAGGGGGCATCTGGCCTCACTACTCGGTACGACTGGGAACATTAAGTCAGGCGAGACAATCACATTGGATACAGGACATACCGTAAATGTTCCGGATTTGGCAGGGAATGGCGGTTGGCAGCAATATTCTGATCAAGTGCAAGCCGTTGTCGATCTCTACGGTCCAGCGGATTTTACAACAAACTTCGCTAATAGCTATAAATCTGTAAAAGCGCTTTTAGGCGGGAACGACGCGTTCTCTGTGCCAGACCAGGCAAGGTTGGCTATGCCTGGCACTTATGCGTCACCGGACGATCCGCCTTTTTTCATCCGCCATGGGGATGTGGATTCGACGATCCCATATACGGACAGTATTACGTTCTCCAATCAATTGAAGGATGCAGGCGTGAAAGTGGTCGATGTCAAAATTGTACCTAAACAAGGTCACGGTTTTATAGGCGAAGCGGCTGAGCAAGCAAGCGCCGAGGCTTGGGCTTTTATGGATCAATATGTAAAGAATCGAACGGCAACAACACCTGATGATGAGGTTGTATATCGCGATCTAGCCATTCTGGCACCGAGCGACGATGCAGTCATCGACAGCAGCAAGCCCACTGTAAACTTCAATAGCGCGACGGGCAGCAGCAATGGATTGTTCAGTATTTCTTCTGGCGCCGAGAACAAGAAATATGTGTATTTTAAATTTGATGTCTCTTCATATAGCAATCCTGCAAACAGGTATATTTTTAATGTTGCTGCCAAAAAGGGTTCATCCAATGCGGACCTCGAACTTTCGTTATTCGGCCTAAAGGATACAAATTGGACTGAATCGGAGCTGACTTGGAGCAATGCGCCTGTCACGGATCTGACCATTGCTTCGTTAAGTGGGAAATTTACCGTAACGGCAGACAAATCAGGAGCTCCACAGGTTTACAGCATCGATGTGTCCGAGTTTGTCAGAGAAAGATTGTCCGCATCGGGCGGTAATATCGCTTTTCTGCTTGGTGATGCGGCAAGCACTGGAATTTCCCTCAATGTCTATTCGAAAGAAGCTAATGGCAACAGCAACCCCCGTCCACAGCTGGTTGTTCAAGAAGCGGTTGCACCTTCAAGCGACCATGAGAAACCTTCCTGGCCGGATGGAAGTTCTCTGAAAGCTGTCAATATAGGTACAGAGTTCATTCAACTTTCTTGGCCGGCCGCCAGCGATAATCAAGGTATCGGCTCCTATCGCGTATACCGGGATAGCACCCTGTTATCCAATGTTACCGATGCAACGTATACAGCCGTCGGGCTTAGCCCTAGCACGGCGTACAGTTTTAAGGTTGAAGCGGTGGATCAGTCGGGCAATACATCCGTACCGCTTTCTTTTACCCGGTCAACGCTTACAGAACCCATCATTCCTTACGCGATTGCAAACGTGACAGCTAGCGACAGCGATGGCAATATCGCAACGAATACCATCGATAATAACTTGTTCACCCGTTGGTCCGCCGCAGGTAACAGCCCGTGGATCCAATACGATTTAGGCGAACGGAAGCAGATCAGTTATTTAGGTATTGCCGTTTATAAAGGTGACACGCGTACGGCTCAATTGAGTATCGAAACTTCAAATGACGGTTTGGCTTGGACTACCATATGGACTGGTGCAAGCATGTACAGAACCATAGAGATGCAACCTTTTGATTTTCCTGACACAGAAGCCAGATATGTGCGTATCGTAGGTCTTGGGAATTCTGATGGCAGCGCGTTTACAAGTTTATCGGAGATAAACATCTATGCGCCGTTCGCAAATGGCGATACACCTGTAGCCAGCATCCCGAACTACACGCCTAATCCACCCCGGGAACCGATCCCATTCAAAGCTCCCGGATTAACCGAACCTGAGGGTACGGTGCATCCGGTTCATTCCTCACCTACAACCACTGGGCGCATCTTGAACGTGCTGGACTATAATGCTGATCTCGCCGATAACGACACAGATGACGGTATTGCTATTCAAGCTGCCATAAACAGTGCTGAGTCCGGCGATGAGGTCTATTTGCCGTCTGGGGTTTATAATTTGAACTCAACATTGGATACTCTTGTCAATTTGAAGCTCAAGTCAGGAGTAAACCTTCGCGGTGAGGATCAATCAACAACCATCCTCAAGACATCTCTCAATAAGGTAAAAAACAGCGCCCTGATGAAAGTATCCGGACAGCATGATCTGTCCATAACTAATCTCACATTGACTTCTACATGGAACGGTGTCTACACGACGGATCACAAAGTGAACAACCCGGACGCCGGTGGTCCCGACAGCATGATTACCATCGCAAATTTTGGTGAAGTTCCGTCATACAACGTCACGGTTGATGGAGTTACTGTAGAGAAGTATTCACGTATGGGTGTGCGTATCGACAACAGCCGTGATATCGTCGTACGCCGCAGCACGTTCCGAAATGCGACAGATGTAGGTCCGGGCGGTGCTGGCTATGGTGTGTCGATTCAGGGCATGGCCAAGCAGGATCGCAACGGGTATGAGAACGACACGGTTTGGAATGTTGTGGAGGACTCCCATTTCGAAGGCCCTTATTTGCGGCATGGGGCGCTGATCCAATTTGTTGCCCATAACAATGTCCTGCGAAACAATCAGTTTATGAATACAAAGCTGGATGCCATCGATCTGCACGGAGAACTCGAATATTTGAACGAGATATACGGCAATGTGATTAGCGATATTCCCTACGGCGCGGCGATCGGACTGGGAAACACCGGGGGTACAGCACCCAGCAATCACAGTAAGTCAGGACCGCGCAACTATATCCATGACAATACGATTCGTAATACAAGAGAAGGAATCAATGTAACTATGGGCACTCCGGATACAGTCATCGAGCGAAATGTGATTGAAAATACAACTCATATAGAGGACGCCAAAGGCATTCAGATTTTGAACGGGCCAGGTACAATCATTAAGGAGAATATCATTCGCAACAATACTGCGTCGAATTATTGGGCTGTATCCCTTGAGCATGATCCCGGCGACAGCAAAGCAAATGATATCGGAGCGGGCGACCCGCAGGACGTTCAATTGATCGGAAATTCGCTGATTGGTAATACGAACGGCATTCGACTTCTTGCTGGAAAAGGGATCATCCTGCAGGGGAATCTTATTGACAGTATAAGTCGCAATTATTTCAAAAATGATCATGTGGTAGTAGAGGGTTGGCCGTTACCGAATATACCCTAAAGAAAACACAAGCTCACTCATAGAAACTCCATATTGCAAGCGCTTTATTGTAGGTAGAATGAGGTTAGATTCATTCACTATTCAAGGAAATGGAGGAAGGCCGATGCCACATATTGAGATTAGGATGTACGAAGGCCGAACGAGTGAGCAAAAGGAGGAGATAGTCACCGTATTCACGCGGGAGTTATCCCGAATTATTGAACGGGATGAACGATTTATTACCGTCGAATTTCAAGAAATTCCCCTGGATGAGAATGCTCCGGCGAACCTGCTGAAAACAGGATCTATAGGAAACGGTTATGAAAGCTAAGTTAACTGGGGTTGACCTTATTAACTACAAAGCCGACACGAAAAGATCCTTGCTTTTAAACATGTGGAAATTCAGAGCACTCTATGTGATAGCGATTCCCGGGATCTTGTATTTCATCATTTTCAAGTACTTGCCGTTGGCTGGTTCAGTTATTGCATTTCAAAACTACAACATTTTTAAAGGCTTTACAGGCAGTGAATGGGTGGGACTTGAGCACTTTAGGACGATGTTTCAATACCAGGATTTCGGAAGAATCTTGAGCAATACAATTCTTCTAGGCTTGTATGATCTTATATTCGCCTTTCCGGCTCCAATATTGCTTGCACTTCTGCTGAATGAAATTCGGCTTGTGTTTTACAAACGGTTTTTGCAAACGGTGGTTTATATGCCCCATTTCCTGTCTTGGGTAATTGTCAGCGGTATCGCCTTGGGTATCCTCTCCCCAGGAACAGGGATTGTGAATCAGGTTTTACAAGCCTTCGGCTTTGAACCAATTTATTTTCTTGGTGAAAATTCATACATTCGCACGATTTTGATCAGTTCCGGTATCTGGAGGGATTCCGGGTACGGTACGATCATTTATCTGGCCGCGTTGGCAGGAATAAACCCAGATCTTTATGAGGCTGCTGAAGTAGACGGAGCCGGGCGCTGGAAACAAACCTTAGCCATTACACTGCCGTCTCTGATACCGACGATTATGATTTTGTTCCTTCTCCATATCGGGAGATTTCTTGATCTTGGCTTCGAGCGGGTATGGGTATTCCTGAACGCGCTTAATACCGGGAACGGGGAGATTCTGGACACTTATATCTATAAGGCGGGGCTGCTGTCTCAGCAATACAGCTATACAACAGCAGTGGGGCTATTCAAGTCGGTAGTTGGACTCATTCTGGTGCTCATCGGCAACATTTTGAGCAAAAAAACAACCGGTGAATCGCTGTATTAATCGCTCTTTATGGAGGTAGGGATGATGAGAGTACGCTATACTCGCGGCCAGAATCTATTTAATGTGTTCAATCTTTTGTTTCTGACCGCTCTCGCTTTGGCTATGTTTCTGCCGTTTCTGAATGTGATTGCCCAGTCCTTTAGCAGCTCTGAAGCAATTATTAATGGCAGGGTAGGTTTGCTGCCAAAGGAATTTACCGCGATCAATTATCAGTACGTTTTCAGCGATCATTCCATTTGGCGGGCGTTCGGTGTCTCCGTCTATATTACGGTACTGGGCACCGCAATTAATCTGATTGCGACAGCGTCTCTCGCTTATCCGGTGTCGCGGCCGGAATTCCTAGGACGTAAATACATCGTCATGATGGTATTGTTCACTATGGTATTCAGCGCCCCTCTTATTCCAAATTTTATCCTGATAAAAAATTTGGGGCTTATGAACTCCTTATGGGCACTTATGATTCCGGGCGCCATCAGCGCTTTTAACTTTTTCGTGATGAGAAGCTTCTTCATGCAGCTGCCTCAGGAGCTGATAGATTCCTCTAGAATCGATGGGTGTGGCGAGCTGCGGATCATAGTCAATATGGTACTGCCGTTGTCCAAACCGGTAATGGCCTCATTGGGGATTTTCTACGCCGTCGGGCACTGGAATACGTACATGAGCGCTCTGTATTATATCAACAAGCCGTCTTTATGGCCTCTGCAGGTGATGTTGAAGAAGCTCTTCGAGACGGACGATATCAGCATTGATCCGGCTTCCTCAGTGTATAGCTCTTTGGCCCACACCTCACCTGAGGGCATTAAAATGGCTGTTATCATTGTCGCTACTATTCCGATTATCATGATTTACCCGTTTCTTCAACGCCATTTCGTTAAAGGAATGATGGTCGGATCCGTCAAATCCTGATCTATCATAGTGTGGTAGAATAGGAACGCGTTAAGCGAGACGAATCGGAAGGTGGTATCCATGGATGAGATGTGTATTAATCGTAGACGACGAGCCCATGATTCGAAAGGGACTTTCTATCATGATCCAGCAATGCGGCGAGCATCCGTATAACATTAAGCTGGCCCAGAATGGCGAAGAGGCAATTCAGCTCATTATGGAGGAGCAGCCGGATTTTCTTTTTACAGATATCCGTATGCCCAAGGTAGACGGACTGGAGCTGTGCCGGCGGCTGTCGGAGATGGAGACGGATATTCAGACTGTTGTCATCTCGGGTTATGGGGATTTTGAATACGCCCGCCAATGCTTGTCCTATGGAGTGAAAGAATATCTCCTGAAACCCGTGAGCAAAGGGAACCTTCAAAATGTGATCGGCAAACTGGAAGCGCATAGAGAGAAGTTAGAGAGTTTTGTCTCTGTCGCTAAGCTCGATGAATGGGTCGTGCGTATGGATGATGCCATCTGGACCTTGGATAAAGAAAGGCTGTACCTTGTACTGAAGGAATGGGAAACTGACTTCCTCCAGCGTAAGATGAGCCGAATTCAGCAAAAAGAGCTTCTGGAAGAGGGCTATGCTTTACTCGTGAAGAAGCTGCTTGTCAATTCAGTTACACCCGGTAAAAGCGTGTTAGACTTGTCCGCAGCAGCTGGACCTGAGCAGTTATTTCACTGCTTCGCAGAAGCGTCAGCAGCTATATTGGAAGAGCTTCGTAGAAAGCGCAAGGGTAAAGCGAAGGATCCGATAGAGGAAGCTAAAGCATTTATTGAAAAGCATCTCGCCCAGGAAGTATCGCTGGAAGAAGTGGCGGAAGTGCTTGGGCTAAATGCCTCTTATTTCAGCCAGATGTTTAAGCACTCAACAGGAGAGACCTTTGTGCATTACCGCATAAAACGCAGGATGGAGAAGGCCAAAAGATTACTTGCCGATGCAAGCTATCGGATCACCGATATTTCCTATGAAGTCGGGTATGCAGACCATCCTCATTTTACGAAGACGTTCAAAAAGTTCACCGGGCTGGCTCCTTCTGAGTACCGCAACCAGCTGGGGATCGATTAATGAGAAAGAGTCTGTCAAACAAGCTGTTTGCCTCCTTTCTCACCGTCATTCTTCTATCCTTGTCCATGGTTGGATTTATCTCTTATTTTCAGGCTTCGGCTGAGCTGGATAAGTCTTCTGAGAAGTCCATTGCTCAAGTCATCAGAAGTGCGTCTTATCAAACGGATCTGTATTTGCAAAATTATGAAAAGGCTAGCGATTCCATCCTGTCCTACAATCAAGTCAAGGAGTTCTTGGATATGGACCCGGAGGATAGCTTCTCCTACTATCAATATACGAATGACATTCAGAAGTATTTGTTTCGTTCTTTGTTTATTCTGTATCCCCAGATTAATCTGATGTACGTCATCGGTGAACACGGCAAGGCCATTAGCGATGATAACTCCTATCAGGCACATAGCCTGCAGTTTCATCCTCAGGAACGCTACCGTTTCTTAAGCGAACATACGCCGGAGAGCGGCCGCATTACCATTCTCAACACGAATGTGATGAATGAAGGGGATAAGAACATTATTACGATGGTCCGCCGAATCAGAGGGGTCTCTTCCTATCGTTCCAAAGGTATAGTCGCCATTGAATTCAAGGCTGAGGATCTGGCCCGTATATGGGAACCTCTTGATCTGGGACAGGGCGGGTCCTATTTTATCATGGACGAATTCGGCAAGCTCCTTTACCGGGCGGAAGGGAATAATAACCACCCTGGGTTATCTGCTGAGCACATTCAGAATGTATTTCAACACCCAAATGACTCTGTGGTGGAAAAAGTAGACGGGAAAGAGTATTTGTTCGTGTCGAGAAAATCCGAATATTCCAAATGGCAGCTTGTAGTATCCATACCCGTTGGTGAGCTGCGCAAGCCTATTTCTACCATTCGTACGACCACGCTGGTGGTGGGAGTTCTCACGCTTGTCGGCACACTGCTCCTTGCAGCCTGGTTCGGACGATCCATCACGAAGCCCATCCTGATTCTTAAGGAGGGCATGAGGGAGACGGAAAAAGGCAAGTGGCGCAGGCTTGAGATGAACGGCCGTCAGGATGAACTGGGGGGATTGATGCGCAGCTACAATCTCATGGTGACCCGGCTGTCCGAAATGATTGAGCGGGTATACGAAGCGGAGCTTACCACCCAGAAGGAGGCTCTGGAGCGTCATCAAGCTGAATTCCAGGCACTCCAGCTGCAGATTAATCCGCACTATCTATATAACACATTAGAGACTATCAAATGTTATGCGGTCGTTCAGGATTCGGATGAAATCACAGAAATAGTGGAGGCCATGGCATTCATGCTTCGCTACTCCATCCAAACTAATCTGGAGGAAATTACGATTGCCAATGAGCTTAATCATGTACTGAGCTACATGACGATTCTCAAGCACCGGATCGGCAGGGAGTTCGAAATTGACGTAGTGATTCCGCCGACGCTGCTACTGGCTAAGATGGTCAGGCTTACACTTCAGCCCTTGATCGAAAATATTTTTCAGCATGCGTTTCCCGAGGGAATTGAAGACAAGCACTATATTAGAATCGACGCCAGAAAAGAGGGAGATCGTTTTCTAGTTCTTGTAGAGGATAACGGCGCAGGGATGTCCCGCGAACGGCTTGATAAGCTTCGTGAGAAGCTGAATCTGAATCAGCTGGCGGATACGGAAGGAGACTCCCTCTATCATAGAGGTGGAATCGGGCTCATGAACGTGCACCGGAGAATTCAAATGGTGTTCGGTGAACAATACGGATTAAGTGTCGAAAGCGTGGAGAATGAGGGAACCCGGTTGATCTTATCCATGCCTGCGGAGTGAGGAAAAAGATGTTTTCAGAAAAAATTACTATTAGGAGGAAATAGGCAATGAAAATTGATTTGACTGGTAAAATTGCGCTTGTTACAGGGTCCAATGCAGGGATAGGCCGACAAATCTTGGAGACTTTGGCTGCTTCCGGCGCCAAAGTGGCGGTAAACTATTTGTTCGGTTCTGCGGAGGAGACGGTGGAAGCGATCCGTCAGGCCGGAGGAGAAGCTTATGCTTTTCAGGCAGACGCAACAAGTCCTGCCCAATTGGAAAATATGGTAAAGGAAATAGAGGAGCATTTCGGCGGAACCATCGACATTCTCGTCAACAATGCAGGCGGCATGATCAATCGGGTTCCCAATACTGAAATGAACGAAGAGCATTACAACAAGGTGATGGACGTCAATTTTAAATCATGCGTGTTTGCCTGCAAAGCCGTATCCGCAGGGATGATTGCCAAGAAAAGCGGTAAAATCATCAATGTATCTTCCCTTGCGGCCCATGACGGCGGCGGACCGGGGGCTTCCATTTATGCAGCGGGCAAAGCTGCGGTATGGTCTTATACCAAGGGACTTGCCAAAGAGCTGAGTCCTCACGGGATTAATGTAAACGCTATCTCTCCTGGATTTATCGGTCAGACCGCTTTCCATGCTACCTTTACTGCGGATGCGGCAAGACAGGCAACGATTGCGAAGATTCCGCTGGGCCGGGAAGGTGCTCCACAGGATGTGAGCAATGTGGCACTCTTCCTCGCTTCAGAGCTGTCGGATTATCTGACAGGCGAAATTATTGAAATTAACGGAGGCTTGTTCATGCGATGATGAACCTTAAGGAGAAAGCAGATACTTTTTCCTGGGTTGGTCTTGAGGTGGATAAATTGAAAATGGAGCTGGATCCCTTCCGGAGAGAAGAGATTCTGCTCCCGACAGAACCTGGTGGCTGGTGGCACCAATATGTATGTCCCCAGCATCATACTGAGCTAATCTTCGATGTTATGGAGCAAGATGCGGTTGTCTTTTCTTGCCCGAAGGGCTGCAAGCTGGAAGGTGAGCCCTACCGGGGAGCATGGCTGGTATACCGGCATCAGGCAATGGCGCGATACGCGCTGCAAGCTGCCGTGGTATTCGCCGCAGACGGAGAAGAATTCTACAGCAGCTTAGCCCGGAAGATTCTTGTCGGTTATGCGGAGCAGTTCCCTTTGTATCCGGTTCATCCCGATGCTCAACCCTGGATGCTTAGTGGCCGTGCCTTTCATCAGGCGCTGACAGAGGCTATCTGGTCCACTACGCTTATTCGGGCCTATCTGCTGCTTGTGGATCATGGAGTAACGTTCACTGGGGAGGAAGAGGTAAAGCTGAAAGTGTTCTTCTCGATGCTGGAGGAGAGTATGGAGCAATACCGTCACATCCTCATTTACGAGAAGAAGAATGCAGAGAACAATTATACCGCATGGTTGAACGCTAGCCTGGCTTGTGTATATGCCGCCAAAGGTACCAGAGAAAAGCTTGCTTCTTTGCTGGAGGGAGAAGGCGGATTCTATCATCATCTGTCCATTGGCGTGAAGCCAGATGGCTTTGAATTTGAAGGCAGCACGTACTACCACATTTTTGTATTGCGGGCTTATCTCATAGCAGCCGAGATGTCCGGGCGCTTTGGGGTTGACCTCTATGCTGCCAAAGGAGATCAGGGACAATCCATCCGTGGCATGTTTCAGTTGCTGGTAGAGCTTAGCGGCGATAACGGGGAGCTTCCAGCCGTGCATGATGGTCCTTATGCGCGCGTTCCTTTCGCCCGAGAAATTGCTGAAGTATTTGAAATAGGTATTGCGGTTTACAAAGACCCGAGTCTCCAGCCAATACTGGCGAATGCTTATAGGTATCTATATGGACAGGAATTAAGGACTGGTCTGGAGGCAGTGCTGTATGGAGCAGGTGAGAGTAAGGAACTTCAGACCAGTTACAGGGTGAGAGACTCTGTTCTACTGCCGGATTCCGGATTCGCCGTGCTCCGCCACCCGGGCAATCCGTTGTCCGTTCTGGCGGATTTCGGAGAGCATGGCGGATCACATGGGCATTTTGATAAGCTTCATATCACGATTATGCACCGATGGGGGGAGGTTGCTCCCGAGCTGGGCATGGTTCCTTATGGATCTGTTTTGCGGAAGGAATGGTATTCCGAAACCGCGAGCCATAACACGGTTACCATCGGAGGGCGCTCCCAAGCTCCACATACCGGAAGCTGCTGTCAATTCCGTCAGGAAGGCAATGCTACGTACTTATGGATTCGCTCAGACGGCGCCTATGAAGGAGTTGTTCTAGACCGGCATCTTGTATTGGCCGGCGGTTGGCTGTTGGATTGGTTTCATGTTGAGCAGGTGACGGAGCGGGATCAGGAAGTGGACTTATGGTTTCATCCGACGGGACATTTGCTGTTACCGTTCGACCTTCACCGTGTCCAGACGGACTCTCCGGCAGTCCTTGGTCTGGAAGCAGGTTATGGCTCAGTAGAAGTACTGTCCGCAATGAAAAATGAGACGGATTGTCCGTTAAATACGGAGTGGAATATCCGTTATGATGGAGTGAGCACCGGCCGGGAGTATGAAGTATCCACGAGTACTATACTGGCGCCCGGCTCCACTATGTATGAAATCCGCACACCGGGTAATGCCGAAGACCCGAGTAGATTGCTACGAGGTATTATGCTTCGGCACAAAGGACCGTCGGTTAATTTTATTACGGTTTATCGGGACGGTCACGAACCTGCTGTACTGAAGCTAGTGAGTCAGGTGGGCGAACCGCCCCGAATCCAAATAGCAACAACTGGGCAAGTAGTGGTCTATTGCCTTGACCCTAAAGCGGGACTGATTCAGGAAAAGTCCCGGAATACGGAGGAGTAGAGATGTTAGAACCTTTATTTCAACCTACCAGCGGCGTACTCGACCTGTCATATGGGCCAGATGAACATACAGATGTTGGAGAGAATCCTCCGCGGTTTACTTGGATGCCTGCATGTCTAGAAGAGAGTATGTACGAGCTGCAGATCTCCTCAAACACTGGATTTGAGCCGGAAGGTACGTTGACCTACAGCAGAATTCCCTATAATTTGTTTACCCCGGATAAGCCGTTGGCGCCCGGCTCGTATTATTGGCGATACAGTCTTATCGGGGAGAATGATATCCGTTCCGAGTGGAGTAAAGTAAGAGCTTTTGTGGTGGAGGATGAATTGCCGCTAACGCCACTGCCTTCCCGTACAGAACGATATTCAACTGCTTCCGCCCACCATCCGCGGCTATGGCTTCAAGCGGAGCAACTTCCGTCTTACCGGGAAGTTGTCCGCCAAGACCCCATTTCCACTGGCTGGGATGACTTCCTGAAGCATTCCGTTTTACCCTGGACAAAGCGCGAGCTTATTCCCGAGCCTGCACCGTATCCAGATAATAAGCGTGTCGCCACACTATGGCGGCAGATGTATATGGACTGCCAGGAAGTTTTCTATGCTGTCCGGCATCTTGCTATAGCTGGAGTTGTGTTGGAGGACGAGGCGCTTATCGCCAAAGCTAAAGAGTGGCTGCTTCATGCGGCAAGCTGGAACACGGATGGTACCACCAGCCGGGATTACAATGATGAATGCTCCTTTCGCATAGCCGGAGCGTTGGCATGGGGCTATGATTGGCTTCACGGCTCTCTGGTGGAAGAAGAACGCCTTAAGGTAAGGCAGGCGCTACTGCGAAGAACCGGGCAGATCGCATTCCATGTCATCGAACGTTCCCGCATCCATCAAGTTCCTTATGACAGCCATGCGATCCGCTCTTTATCCTCTGTACTCGTACCGTGTTGTATTTCCATGTTGGGTGAGGAGGAGAAGGCGCAGGAATGGCTTGATTATACGCTGGAGTACTTCTCCGCCATGTATACTCCATGGGGTGGCAAAGATGGCGGGTGGGCCGAAGGTCCGATGTATTGGACCACTCAGATGGCATTCGTTACGGAGGCGCTCAATCTAATTCGCAAATACATGGCAATCAATTTCTATGACCGTCCTTTCTTTCGCAAAACCGGTGACTTTCCGCTCTATTGCTTCAGTCCGGATACCGTGAGGGCCAGCTTCGGCGATCAATCGTCACTGGGAGATCCGGTCAATCTCAAGACGGGCTTCAATATCCGCCAATTCGCCGGTTTAACCGGGAATGGCCAGTACCAATGGTATTTTGAGCAAACTAAGGAACTGAACCCTGACACCCAGATGATCTTCTATAACTACGGCTGGTGGGATTTCCGGTTCGATGAGATGGTTTATCGCACGGATTATCCGCAGATTTCTTCAGAGCCACCGGTGGCTGCAGAACCTCTGAAGTGGTTTCAGGATGTGGGATGGGTCGCCATGCATCATCGGATGGAGGATCCGCAGGAACATATCATGCTGTTGACCAAGAGCAGCCGTTACGGCTCTGTGAGCCATAGCCATGGGGATCAAAACGCCTTCCTGCTGCATGCCTTCGGCGAGCCTTTGGCTATTGAAAGCGGCTATTACGTTGCATTCAACAGTACGATGCATATGCAGTGGCGCAGGCAGACCCGCTCCAAGAACGCAATTCTTATTGACGGCAAAGGCCAATATGCTGGCACGGACAAGTCGAAGAACATGGCAGCCTACGGCAAGGTGTTGAAGGCGTATAGTACGCCCGGAATCAACTACACGCAAATGGATGCCACCGAAGCCTACCGCGAGAATGTACCCTATATCAAGCGGTATGTGCGGGAAATATTTTTCTTTGATAGCGCTTACTTTGTTATCGCTGACAGTGTCGAGCTGGAACGTCCGGGAAAATTGGATTGGCTGTTTCATACACTGTATCCCATGAAGTTGAAGGAACAATCTTTTAAAGTAAATGGTAAAAAAGCTCAGATGGAGGGCAGATTTGTCTATAGTTCCTCGGGAGAAATGACACTTAGCCAAAGCAATCAATTTACAGATGTAGATCCGAAAGAATGGGAAGGGCTGCCCGAGCATTGGCATTTGACTGCCTCTACCCAAGAGGCTGTAAGCCATCGGATCGTCACTCTTCTGATTCCCCAAAAATCAGGAAGCCGGGATTACGTATCGTACTTTATGGACGATCAGGACCATGGGGTTCATGTCTACTTTACGAATCAGGGAATTACCCACCGGGTTGAGATCCCAAAAGCTTATTAGTCTTAAGATATCTTCATTTTACGTATACACCCCATTGTACAAGGAGAGGGTTATATTATGAAAAAATGGATTGGCATCTGTCTGGTTACTGTAATGGGTGCTACCGTTATTGCAGGTTGCTCGGACAAGGACAAAGAAGAGACTGCCGGAGGCGCGTCAAATACGCCGAAGAAAACTGAATTCTCGATCTCGATGCGGACGCTGGCTTTTAACTACGTTGAGAAATCACCCGACTTGAACAAGGATAAATGGGTGAAAAAGCTGGAGGAGATGACAAACACAGACTTGGATATAGTGTTGGTTCCTCATAAAGAGTTCGAGCAGAAAATGGTGCAGATGTTCGCCACTAATGATATTCCGGATGTCGTTCAAGGCTCGGGTGGTGTAAATGGCAAGGAAATGGCTGGTTCGGTTGAAGCTGGTGTGTTCATGCCCTTGGATGATCTGCTGCAGCAAAACGGCCAGAACCTTTTGAAAGTAATCCCGAAGGAAGCTTGGGAGAACGTCACCTATCAAGGGAAAATTTACGCAATACCGGAGTTTCTGTCCAATCCCTCCCGCCGGGCGACTTGGATTCGCAAGGACCTGCTGGATCAAACCGGCTTGCAGGTTCCAAAAACGGTCGATGAGTACTTGACTGTGTTGCGTGCCTTCAAAAAGCTGGGGATAGAGAACCCGTACATGGGCCGTCAAGACTTCAAATATGCGGATGCTTTCTTTGGCGCTTATGATGTTTTTCCGTATCTGACTATGTTCGAGGAAGTAAACGGCCAGGTTCAGCCGAAGTTTATGGATAGCGAAAATATGATGAAGGCGTTACAGACCTACAACACCATGTATACAGAGGGTTTGATCAACAAGGAATTTGCCACCATTAACCCGACCAACTACAAAAATGCGATTCTCTCAGGAAAAGCGGGCATGTGGACGATGAATGCCAACGAGCTTCTGCAGTGGGAGCAACAATTGAAGGCTACGACGCCATCCGCCAAGCTGGAGATTATTCCTTCGCCAGTGGGAACTGATGGAAAAGGAGGCTCCTACTTGTACGGCTCCGCTACGCGCACCTACTTTATCAAGGAAGGTACGAAAAATGCTGCGGATATCGTGAAATTTTTTGACTGGATGTTGAGCGAAGAGGCTGAGACCTTCTTTACCTTTGGGATCAAGGACGAAACCTATAAGGAAGAGAACGGCAAAATCGTATACACTTCTCCTGCGGATTCCGCTGCTATAGATGAGGAGCGCTACCGCCAGTCTTTCCTCTGGATGGTGCAGGATACTACTTATAATAAGGGTGTCCTTAACATGACAGAAGAAGGCAGAAGCTTGATCAATGTATATGATACTATTCTGGCTAATGAAGGCCGTGACGGAATTCAGTTCGACCCGCGGCTAGATGCCTTGGTGAAGAATCCAGACATTGCACCTAACTCGGACACGGCTCCTCCGGTACTGCTGACGCACATGGTAAAGATGGTATATGGCAAGGAACCTATCAGCGACTGGCCGAAGGTTGTGGAAGAGTGGCTTTCCAAGGGCGGCAACGATGTTATCAAGGAAGCTACGGAAAAATATAATAACAAAGTTGGCGTCACCATGCCTCGCAGATAAACTTACCCTCCAGAGGAGCTGGAATTCAATTAAAGTTGTAGAGAATTCACTATCTTTTCAGCATAAAAAGCAAAGGATTTATTAAGGGCTGCCGGGAGGTAGCCTTTTTAGTTAGGACCAGTTTACTTTAATGCAATATCCAAATTATGGATTATATGGTAAGTTAAATAGAGACATTCTAATGAACTATCTAAAAAGAAACGGAGTGATTTCATGAAGATGCGGAATTCAAAATTTTTATATTATCTTGTCTGGATCATAGTGGGGGCGCTCTTATTACATTATGGCAACTCGCTAATTAGTCATTACACTGAAGAGGCACAAAAGAACTATCAATTAGAAAATACTGTGTGGATCACGGCTATTGTCCCGTTTGTCTATGGGATCTATCTGGCGTTGTTAGAAGGATTACCTAAAGCTTTTATTGTTAATTTGCCGCTGTTGTTTATTGTGTTTCTTCCAAGTTTTCTTCTGCTTATGTATCCGATTTTAGTAATGTATTTTAACATTTCGAACATAGAGATTTACAAATTTGCAAGCATACATGATGGGGTAGTATTTGGTCTGGTTAGTGGAATGGCACTAGTTAAATCTCTAACGACAAACCGTTAACGAGATTACAGCATTGCTGTTACAGAATTATTGGAGCAGTATAAAATAGTTATATGCAAAATCACCCTTTCAATTATTTGGGTTTTATTGCAAGATATTTATGCATCATGTATTTTATTGAATAATAAGGGGGAGTGCGAATAATGTTATCATCCACAGAGCTTAGCAAGCTGAACGAAGTGAATTACAGGGAGGACCGATTAGAGGCACTTAATCATTTTTATGAGGATCTCTGTAATAAGAAAGTAGCCGATGGCTATATTTATTCTCTTAGTCGTTATGGAAAAATATTTGCCAATGGAGCGGGGGGACGCTTCAGTTACGAAGAAGATAGCGACCAAGAATTGAAAACGGATACAATTTTTCGAATCGCTTCTATTACCAAGCTGTTTACGGCAACAGCGATCTGGCAGCTTGCAGATGATGGAAAAATTTTTATGGGACAACCAGTTAGTTCTATTCTTCCAGAGTTTGATGCCGACCCTTTTAAGCCGATTACAATTGCTCATTTACTGACTCATACCTCCGGCATCGCACCTGATCATGGAACTATAAGTGATACTTACTATAAAAGTGCATGGTGGTATATTTATGAATCAGAGCTTGGAAAAGAAAACTGGATTAAAGCTGGACTTTCCTATGGCATTCGTTTTCCGGTAGGGACTCAATGGATGTATTCCTCGTTTGGATACGTGGTTCTTGGTGCAATTATTGAGAAAATAACAGGTGTTTTTGCAGAAGATTACATAATGGACCACATTGTAAAACCGTTAGGCATGACAGATACTTTCTTTGATATACCGCCTGAGAAAGCTGGTAGGATCGCTATTCGTTCGGAAGAAGCCAAGGAATATCTTCAGAAGCTGCAAAACGGGGAAATTACGGATGAAGAACAAAGGTCTGAGGAAGAAATCAAGACTCCCGGAACTGGTGGGGGACTGTATTCAACCGTTAATGATCTACAAAAGTTCGGAATCATGCTGCTTAACCATGGGGAATACGAAGGGGGTCATGTCTTAAGTCGGATGGCTGTTCAGAGAATGACCAAGCGGTTCAATTCTGAAAAAATTCCAAACTACGCATGGGGAGATGGAGGAGCGGATAGACCATACGGTCTTGGGCCAGACCTTCGATATAATGAAAGTACATCTTATTCTGAAGGCACTTTTTTTCACGAAGGATGGGGGTCTTGTTCTTTGGTCGTTGATCCGGTAGAAAAGCTGATTGCCGTTTGGTATATCCCTTTTCATAAAAATATATGGGACGGTAGAGGGATTTTCGGTACAAACAATGTGATCTGGTCCGGACTCGAATAAGAAAAAGACTTTTTTATGTGATATCTATAGATAGGCAGGATGTGACTTATGTTTGAGATGATAAAGCACCGCTTTCGCATTATGAGGGCGGTTGCTTTTGTTACTTATAAGGAATGGAGTGCGTACAGGACGCATTCGATGGTTTCTATTTTTGTAGGCCCAGTGTACTTTTTAGTGCAGTATTATATATGGAGCGCTGTTTATAGCGGGGAATCTTACATCAACGGGATGTCACTCTCCCAAATGCTTTCCTATTTTTGTGCTACGATGTTGATCAACTATCTGACTATGGATTTTGCCGATTGGAATTTACAAATGCTTATTCGTACCGGGAAATTCATTACGTTTTCGTTAAGACCGCTAAATCATATGTTCTTTGCTTTATCTCAGAAGGCAGGGCATAGGGTACTTGGGCTTTTGTTTGAATTTTTACCCTGCTTTATGATCTTTTTCTTTATTTTTCATATTGATGTCTTACCCGCAAATTTACTCTACGCGATTCTTTCAATAGCTATGGCGTTTATGATGAATTTTTTCATTCATTATAGTATTGGAATGGTCGCCTTTTGGATGGTGCAATCCTCTAGTATTCGTAATTTTTTTAATCTCTGCGAAGGGATATTTTCAGGATCGCTGATTCCATTAGTATTTTTCCCAAAATCCTTACAAATGGCGTCCTTTTTCTTACCGTTTCAATATACGGCCTTTCTTCCAGCAATGGTCTATACAGGTAGCTATACTTTAGCTGATATAAGCTTACCTATTCCTCAAGTGTTATTGCTGCAGCTCATAGCCGTAATTATTGCCGGAGTTGTCTGCCGGGTGCTGTATGCGGTGTCGCTTAAGCATTTTACGGGGGTGGGCGCATGAAACGTATGTATCAAATATATAAAACCTGCATGAAGGCGAATATTGCTTCTGCTATCACTTATCGTGTTAACTTTATTCTTAATAGTCTTATCATGCTCATAGGGAATGTGTTGTTTCCTCTAGTAACGGTATTTATTTATAATTCGAATGCTTCATTTGCAGGATGGACCTTTAAAGAGGCGCTGTTAATTCAATCCGTTTTTATTCTGTCTACGGCTTGTGCCGGGATTTTTTTTAACGGAATTATGTGGAATACGATGTCTCATGTTGTAGAAGGGACTTTGGAAGTGGTATTAATTAAACCGACCTCGAGCCTTTTTCTGCTGTTGGCCAGATCTTTTGAGTTCGAAAGTATCGGGCTTTTAGGTGGAGGAGTAATCATGTTCGTATACGCACTTAGCGGAATCGATGGGATGACCATAGGCTCTTGGTTATTGTTCCTGTTGTTGTTTGGTGCAGGGCTGCTTGTTATGTTCGGTGTGGCGCTTATTGTGGCAGCGATTTCCTTCAAATGGGTGGCGAATTCCCGCTTGCCGGAGATGTTTGAGAGCATTAAGTCTTTTGGACGTTATCCAGGGACGATTTTTCCTAAGGCAGTCGTAGCTGTGAGTTCTTTTCTGTTTCCGGTCTCCATGATTGCCTACTTTCCAGCATCTACACTGATTGGCCGATGGGAACCCTATTTTTTTATAGCGATTATTCCTTGTGTATTATTTGCTGCCTTCGGAATTTGGCTCTATACATATATGCTTCGCAGTTACAAAAGCGCCGGAGGATAAAAGATTAGTTAAGATCTAAGAAGGAGAATTTCACTTGGACATTATTACCGTCAAGAACTTAACCAAGCAATATGAAACCTATCACCGTGGACAAGATGCAAAAAGTGTATTTAAAAGTCTGTTTCACCGTGAAAAATCGATAATTACCTCTGTAGAAGATCTTTCGTTTAGTGTTGGAAAAGGAGAAATCATTGGCATTCTGGGTCCAAACGGTGCAGGGAAATCTACGACTATTAAAATGCTGACAGGCGTTCTCTATCCTACCTCGGGCGAAATAAATGTTCTAGGGTACAACCCTCATAAGCAGAAAAATCAATATGTAAAACAAATCGGGGTATTGTTCGGACAGAAATCGCAGTTAATATGGGACATTCCCCCTTTGGATAGCTTTTATATGAACAAGGAAATCTATGATATTCCTACGAACGACTTTCGTACAAGACTAGACCAATTTGTAAACATGTTTGAGATTGGCGATATTATTACTAAGCCCACGCGCACCCTTTCCCTGGGAGAACGAATGAAATGCGAGTTTATTATGGCGATGCTTCATTCACCACCTGTGGTTTTTTTAGATGAGCCAACGATCGGGCTGGATGTAATAGCTAAACAAAGAATCAGAGAATTCATTAAGCAAATGAATCAGGAAGGCACCACATTTATTCTGACAACACATGACTTGGAAGATGTAGAGCGTTTGGTTCAAAGAGTACTTATAATTCATCAAGGGAAAAAAGTATATGACGACAAGTTCTCTGAACTTCGACTGCATCTGGGTGCCCAAAAAGTAGTTAGGCTTTCAGCCGCCACAACTATTGGAAATATTGATCTGCCTGGCACTCAGATATCGGAAAGAATATCGGATTACGAAGTGGAGCTGCTGATCGATACCGAGCAATGTAAAATGGGCGAGTTTCTGCATATTCTTAGCGAAAAGGTAGAGATCCTTGATATATCCATTAAGGAGATTCCCATTGAAAAAATTATCAGCTCCATTTATGAGATGGATATGGGAGAACATATTCAAGCTTGAGAACGGATCATCTGCAGATTTAGATCGAGCATGGACCATAACTTTTCAGTGATCTCTTTTGCAGAGCAAGGATTACTATGGGTAAACCACCATTCAATCACTCCGACAGTCGCCGAACTTAAAAATTGCACAGATATATCTTTACTCAGCTCATCGAGATTAAAATTGTTTTCTAAAAATTGTACCTTAATCTGCTCATTTATCATTTCTTGTAATTGGTTTCTAAAGGAGAGCAGAGCTTTGTTTCTTAATAAAGTCTTATAAAAAAGAGCATTCTCCTCCAATTGTTCCAGCGTGCGGAGCAATGACGCCTTCGAGGGATTGGGTTCGGTTTCATCCTCCACTGCGGAGCAGCTTTCGATTAGTTGCTGGAGCTGAGCCTCCAGGCATTTATCCATCAGATCGTATTTGTCCGCATAATGGGAATAAATCGTTCCGCGGTTTACATCAGCACGCTCTGCGATTTCGTTGATCGTTATTTTTTCAAAATCTTTTTCAGCCATCAGTTGAATTAATGCATTCATGATGGCTGTTTGGTTTTTTTTAATTCTTCTATCCATGATAAGACTCCCTTTTTATTAAACAATGTATTGTATTTTGTTGAAAAATCAACAAAACCGGTCAAACTAACGATTGAACCCTACCGGAGATGTGATAATCTGATTTTATCGAACAGTTGATCAAAATTCAACAAATGTCTAAAAAGGGATAGAGGAGCTAAATATGAGAGTTTTAGTTTTTGGAGCGGGAGTATTAGGCAGCTATCTTGCGCATGTTCTAGTGCGTGGGGGAAATGATGTCACCATGCTTGCCAGAGGGAAGCGAGCAGAGCAATTGACGAAAGACGGGCTTGTGCTTCGCCATTATTTTCAAATTAAAAACACTGTGGATACAGTAAAGGTCATCTCTACGCTTCGATCCGATGATCTCTATGATCTTATTTTTGTTGTTATGAAATATAATGATTTTCCATCTGTGTTACCTATTCTAGCTGAGAATCAGAGTCTGAATATAATTCTTGTGGGGAACAATGGCGATGCTCTTGGCATGCAAAAGGATCTCCAGGAAATGAGCAATGTGAGGAAAAATATACTCTTCGGATTTCAACTTAGTGCAGGAATTCGGGAAACGAGCGGTCGTGTTATTAAAATACACGCAGGAGGGCAAATGGTACTTGGCAGTTTAGACGGTGAGATTCCAATAAAACACTTACTGGAAAAAGCGTTTGAGAACGCTAAGTATAAGCTAACTTATCATGAGGATATGGATGCTTGGCTCAAAAGTCATATCGTGCCAATAGTGGCTTTGAACTCCCTTAGTTATCTGCATGACGGGGATTTAAAAAAGGTATCTAAAGATAAGAAGCTATTAAAACAAGCCATTTCAGTAATGGACGAGGGGTTTCAAATCATGGAGCAATTAAGCTATACTGTTACTCCAGCAGGTCAAGTTAACTTTGTTCGAAAGCACAAGCAGGCTGTATATTATGGTCTGACAATAATTCATAAATTACCGTTTATGAAATTAGTGGACGGTTCTTTCAGCGAAATAGCGGCTTTGTTTAATTCATTTGATATTTTGAAGCAACAAGCAAACATTGCAACGCCCAATTGGGATCAACTTAAAAAACAAGCGTTTTCGAAGTTTAATGCAAATGTATAACAATCTTGTTCAGGAGGTATACAATCGATGGCTATATATTTTATAAGGCATGGAATAGATGATGAAGGCTTTCGTGGGGGTTGGAGTCAACGTGGACTTGTAGTAGAGGGATATAGACAAGCCGAACGTCTTGGATATTATCTTAAGGAAAATCAATCTAGCTTTAACATAACCCGTATTCTTTGTAGTGATTTGCAACGTGCGTTAGATACAGCAAATGAGATCGCCAGAGAGCTTGATTTGCCTGTTGAAAGCAGCCAGTATTGGAGAGAAACGAACAATGGTGTAATCGCTGGAATGCCCCATGAAATCGTAAATGAACGATACCCGGGTCTTTATTTCTCGGCTTTAAGAATGGATGAGAGATTTCCAGGAGGAGAAAGTCCTCAGGAATTTTTTACGCGAATAAGTTCAAGTTTCTCAAAACTATGTAATGAACTGGAGAGTACTGATCCAAATGAAAATGTAATTGTGGTCACTCATGGTGGCGTAATTAATGTTATATACCATATTTTAAAAGGGCTAACGTGGACGAATAAGAATGCTCATTTCCCGACTTCATATACTAGTATTCATAAAATAGAGTATCAAGTAGATAAGTGGGCAGTTACAGCAGAAAATCTTACGGAACATATATCAAGTGATCAGGCTGCTGGTATGGCCAATTGATTGGGAGGTACAAATATGGGTTTATTGAATGCGCTGATTGAGCAAGCCAAGAATCCTAGAGGGTTCGTAGGAAATATCATGATCAAAATCATGAATCAGGCACATACCAGCATCACAACATGGGGACTTAGAAAAATAGAAATTAAGAGCGGCGATCCTATCCTGGACATAGGCTGTGGTGGCGGTCAAACTATACATACGTTAGCAAAACAAAATAAACAACATGAAATTTACGGCATAGATTACTCAGAACAAGCTGTAGAGACATCTATTCAAAAAAACAATAAGGCTGTAATCGCTGGTAAGGTGAAAATTAGTCAGGGAGATGTGTCAGCGTTACCGTTCAACGATGGATTTTTTGGGACGATCACAGCGATTCAGACACATTATTTCTGGCCGGACCTCGAACACGATATAAGTGAAGCATTTAGGGTGCTGATGGCAGGCGGTACATTTGTTATTATTTCTGAGATC
Organism: Paenibacillus sp. FSL R7-0163; assembly: GCF_037969975.1. Classification (NCBI taxonomy): domain Bacteria; kingdom Bacillati; phylum Bacillota; class Bacilli; order Caryophanales; family Paenibacillaceae; genus Paenibacillus; species Paenibacillus sp. FSL R7-0163. Next base: position 3,715,323 of record NZ_CP150224.1, on the reverse strand, counting down.
TATAAAATCAATTATCATATGAAGCAATTCACTAAGAACGAAGAGATGGAGCAGTTATTTCGGAAATCGGGCTTTCAGACGGTAAATATTCACGAGAATAACAAATGGAGATGTTATGTTGGAAAGAAATAAAGCGGCCGCACCGCCCCAAAAAGGACGACACAGCCGCTTCGTTTCACCAGCTATTTAAGCCGGGAAGGTATTAAACAAACAACGAACGGGAAATGATGACCAGCAAGATGAAAAGTACCAAAATCGCTCCGGTCGAAGTGAAGGCTCCTCCATGAAATTCACCCATGATTTATTCCTCCTCAACTTATGTCTTCTTCTCAATTGCTGTGACTGATGTCGCAGCTTTCTGAGATAATGACATCATATGCCGAAGAGGGCCTGTTGTACTGGTCTATGGCCTATTGCTCGTCAATATGGGCTTTTAGGATACGTAATCCTTTAGGAAGATGATTTTTAAGCTGCCCTAAACTCGCTTTGCCCCAACTAATCGGCAAACCATCTAAAGTTACAAGTGTCCATCCATGTAATTCGCTGGGGACAGGCAGGCTTTCACCACGTAGCCAAGCATGTATTTCCGGGCCATCACTGCTGAGATCAAAGCTTCGTGAAGCTTGTATGGGCTGTAGTGCCATAGCTAATGCATGAGCAGGTTCAATCCGATTTTTCTTCAAATGGGCGATATGTAGTCCAGCTCGTGGAATACGCAGTCCGTCCAGCAGCCCGGTATGGAGATTGCCATTAAAGGATTCTGGCAGCAAATAAAGGGATTCGCCGAAGAGCAGTGGCACACCTTGGCATGAAAGACCAGGCAGTTCTACCGCAGCCCAGTCTTGAAAAAGCTGGTAGGCATCGCGTACAGAAGAATTAGTTTTTGGGTTGTTTTTACTTCGGCGTTTTTTGGCGTTGCGGTTGGCATCATCATTCACGGATGCAGTGTCAATTTGCTTACGCAGGAGTGCTACAAAGTGACCTTCGCCCTTTTCTAAATGCGGCCAAAGGCGTTTGCAGGTGAGTAGTTCCATATCGGGGTAACTAGCCGTCAATCGAGCAATGGTTTCTTCATTCTCTTGACGGTTAAAGGTGCAGGTAGAGTAGGCTAAAGTACCCCCTGGTTTAAGCATAATGTAGGCGTCTTGCAGGATATCCCATTGTCTCGCTGCGCACATAACTACATGAGCAGGAGACCACTCTTGAATGGCTTTTGGATCTTTTCGGAACATGCCTTCTCCAGAACAAGGAGCATCCAGCATAATTCGGTCAAAAGCTTGCGGGAAACGCGCAGATAGCTGTTCTGGTGTTGCACAGGTTACGAGGGTATTCTTAATGCCCAGACGTTCAACGTTCTCTGCTAGAATTTTTGCGCGTTCCGGATGAATCTCATTAGAGATTAAGAGGCCTTGTCCCTGCATTAAACCAGCGATATGCGTAGTTTTACCTCCAGGGGCTGCTGCAAGATCGAGGACGGTTTCACCGGGTTCAGGTGCCAGCAGTTCAGCTGCGGACATTGCGGAAGGCTCCTGAATATAATATAGTCCAGCGGCATGGTAAGGATGCCTGCCTGGTCGAGCGGGCTCATCATAATAAAACCCGCCCTGGCACCATGGGATAGGTTTCAAATTAAATTGTGAGACTGTACGGTCCACCGCAACTTGGCCTATGGCTGAGGTGCTTTTTAGCGGATTAAAGCGCAGTCCTTGAGTTCGTGGTGCTGAATAACTTTCTAGAAAAGCATCTGCCTCTTGCCCCAGCATTTCTTTAATAGATGCGGTGTAAGAGGCAGGCAGCTGTTCTTCCTTCATAGCTCATTCTCCTTTTTCTTAGTTGCTGTTTCATGTTTATACCGATAAAATCAAGGTATGGGGAACGTAATCGTACCTGAAATTCTACATATATTCAACTATATCATAATTGCCAAGTCTTACAGTACACAGGGCAATTGTAAAGGGGATGTACCATATGAATTTGCTGCAAGCGCTCTTCTTCCCGCCGGAGCAACCCGGTGGTGTATCATCTATGATCCCTTATCTTCAGGAAAGATTCCGTTCAAGCCGTTGGGAGATGGATTTGTTTTGGCTGCCTAAGCGGATTCGCAATAAGGGGCATGAGGAAGTAATATTCGAGACGTTTGATTGGACGCAGTATGGAGAAAGTCCGATCGTTCAGAAATATATTCAGACCTATCGTGATTATTTATGGTGGACTAAACTGCGGATGAGTAAGCCCTATGATCTTATTCATTCTCATCATCCGATTGCGGGCTTAGCAATGAAAAAAGTGTTCCCTGATACTCCGTTAATTCATACCCTGCATTCCAGTTACGAGCGGGAATTGATTCTAAATGGAGCGATTTCCGAGGATGGCTTGGAGCATCGTTTTCTAGTCTCACTTTATCGTGAGCTTGAGCATGTTAGTGATCGATTAATGACGGTGTCGCGATCTTTTGCAGATTATGTGGCCCCTTATATTATTGATCCTTCTAATATAGGTGTTATTCCGAATGGTTTTGATGAAAAAAGATTTAAGCCTGTTCCGCATGATAATGCTATTCCGCAGCTAGTGACCGTGACACGTCTGGTTCCGGCTAAAGGAATAGATATATTACTCAAAGCTTGCGCGGAGCTTAAAAATCGCGGTCATGAGTATGTACTGCATATTATTGGCGATGGTCCTTCACGTGCGGATCTGGAAAAGATGGCCCAACATTTAGGGATCTATAATGAAACAATTTTTTACGGATATACGCTGCACCCTGAAGAATTCATGCCTTTCTTTGATATTTTCGTATTGCCCTCTCGGGCGGAGGCGTTCGGTTCAGTGTTTGCGGAAGCGGCACTTAGCTGCCTGGCTTTAGTGGGGACAAATGTGGGCGGAATACCGGAGCAGATTGAAGATGGTGTGAATGGTCTATTGGTCAGTCCGGACGATGAGATTGCTCTTGCTGATGCATTAGAGAAGGTGATATCTGATCCGGCTTATCGTTATGAGCTTTCACGTTCCGCTTGGGATAAAGCAAAAAGCCTATATTCGTTGACACGAGTTGCTAATGAACTTAAAAAAACCTATTTACAGTATCCCTCAGGAACGAAAGGGTGAGCAGCTATGATTCCATTTCGCTTTCTGCATACTGCTGATTTACATCTGGATAGCCGTTTTGCCGGGCTGGCGCATATTTCGCCAGCCATTCGTGCTTATTTACGTGAGTCTACCTTTGCCGCCCTCGGGCGGCTTGTCCGCGTTGCGATCCAAGAAAATGTTGATTTTATTGTCATTAGTGGAGATGTGTACGATGTTTCAGATGCTTCATTACAGGGACAGCTGCGATTTCAGGAAGCGCTCAAAGAACTCGGTGAGCACGGGATTAACGTGTTCCTGATTCATGGCAACCACGATCCGCTTGACGGACTGCGTCTGACAACGGAAATGCCAAAGCATGTTACCGTATTTGGCGGAGAGAAGCCAGAACACGCTACAGCTTACCGCCGTATAGATGGCCAAGAAGTTGCCATCGTTAGTGGAATCTCTTATCCAACGGCGAAAGTGACGAACAACACAGCTGAAACCTTTTCTCGTATACCTGGCAGCCGCCTGTTTCATATTGCGATGCTGCATGGCAATGTAGACGGTGATTTGCTGCATGAGACCTATTCTCCTTGCAGTCGCAGGGACCTTATCGAACGGGGTTTTGATTATTGGGCGCTTGGACATATTCATAAACGGAGTGTACTGCATGAGAAGCCTGTGATTGTGTATCCAGGCAATATACAAGGGCGCAGCATTAAGGAAACCGGTGCTAAAGGCTGTTATATTGTGGATGTAGATGAGGCTGGAAGATCCGCTCTGCAATTTCATGAACTGGATTTCGTTCGCTGGCAGGTTAGAGACCTATCTATAGAAGGATTAAGCAATGAAGCAGAATGGATACAGAAAGTGGAGCAGGTTATTGAAGACATCCGCGCGGAGTTCCCGGAGCTCATGTCGGTGGTCAGATTTCGTCTGATTGGACGAGGGGACGTACATAAAGTATTGGCTGAAAAAGGGGCGGCAGAGGATCTGCTGTCAGAACTCCAGCGCCGTGAGGCGATTAGGGCTGAGCGTAAAGATTACAAAGGGCTTATCTGGACCGAAGGGTTCGCCATCGAGTCCGGCTTAGCTATTGATCGCCAACGCTTATTGGAAGAAGATAGTTTTCTTGGAGAAATGCTGCGCATTGCAGAGCATACGGAACATTATCCGGAAGCGCTCGAAGAACTATTAAATAGTGCGCTTAAACCGCTATTGGAGAATCAGGAGCTGCGTAAGCTGTTGTCTATGACTAGTCAAGAAGAGAAGTTGAGCTGGCTACGTGGTGCAGCAGAGCAGGGGATCACGATGCTTGGTGGGATGGATGATACTGTTGAAGCGGCGGAAAGTCTTTCGTATCTACAAGCCGGAGGGCAAAACGATGAAAATTGAACATTTGCATATCAATGGCTTCGGGCGTCTTCACAATCGAGAGATTCATTTAACGCAGGGAGTGACCGTACTTTATGGGCGTAATGAAGCAGGAAAAAGTACGACACTGCAATTCATACGCTCTATGCTGTTTGGAATTCCAAGCCGTGGAAATCCCTTGGAAAGGTATGAACCTATGCAAGGTGGATTGCATGGGGGGACCCTGAAGATACGTGACTGTAATGATGGTTTGTGGACCATTCGCCGTTTTGCTTCAGGTGCTGAGGGATCAGGAAGAAATGAAAAGCTGAACATTACAGTAAATCATCCAAATGAAACGACTCAAGAGCTAGGACAAGCTGAAATGGAACGACATTTACTTGGGGGGATCTCTAGGAGTATGTTCCAGCAATTGTTCGCAGTTTCACTGGACGAGCTGCAGGAGCTTGCTGCCCTTCAATCTGAGGAGATGAGCAGCTTTCTTTTTCATGCAGGTATGGGCGGTGGAGGTGCAATCATGCGTGCGGAACGCCGTTTGGTGCAGGAAGCTGAGAAGCTGTACAAACCTCGTGGCAAGCTGCAAGAAGCAGCAAAAGTTGTGCAAGCCATTGAAAAGCTTGAGCGCCAAATGGTTGAGAGCCGTTCTTATCTCCCGCGATATAACGATAATATAGTGGCATTGAGGGCAACGGAGTCGGAGCTAGATGAATTGGAGCAACAGCGTAAGCTCACTGGAGAGCAGCTAGTGATGTTTCGAAAAGCACAGGAAGTCCGTGAGCTGTGGTTAAAGTGGAGCGAGGCTCAGCTAGAGCTGCAAGGATTGCCATTGATTTTAGCCTTTCCTGAAGAAGGTGCAACTCGCTTTCAGGCATTTGAAGGAGAAATTCGTAATGCACAGGGATCAGTAGTACGTTATGAACGTCTTCTAAGCGAGCTTACTATTGAACTGGCAAAGAACCCTCCAGATGAAGTATTAGCAGCGCAGGGGCCTGCTTTGGAGCGGCTGGACCGGCATCGGAGCAGTTATGAGAACCGTAGAACGGAAAGACAGCGGCTTGAGGGAGAATTAACGGCGCTGAATGAGCATTTGCGGCGAATTCTGCGCGGCATTGATGTGAGCTGGGGCCCTGCAGAGCTGACTTCATTCTCCGGTGCAGCGGCAGATCGTGAAGCTGCACGGAAGTTTGCGGCGGCGTTCGCTAGTTATGACCGCCGCATGGAGGCGGAGGGTGCAACGCGGCAGTCGTTGCGATCCCGTTTGGCCGCTGCCTCAGCGTCGCTCCAAGCGGCAGAACGGGCGCTCGCGCGTGAGCACGCTACCGGCGCGGAATCTTTTGCGCAGCTGGCTCCGCGCAGCGCCCGTGAAGTGCTGCAGCTGTGGGACGAGCTGCAGCAGGCGGCCGAACGCTGGCGCGAAGCGCAGCTCAGCGAAGGGCCAGCGCGCGGCGCCGCAAGTGACGGCCTTGGCGCGAAGCGCATGGCCGCGCTCTACCGGCGCCTGCTGTGGGCTGGGGCAGCACTAACCGTGCTGCTGCCCACAGTGCTGTGGCTGACCGGTGCTCCGCCGGCCAGCGCCGTGCTTGCGATCGGCCTGCTGGGCGCGGCCGATCTGGCCCTTTGGGCCGGCTTGCGCGGAGCGCGCCGGCAGGAATCGTCCCCGCCAGAGCATGGCGGGGACGTCAGCGCAGCCGCAGCCGAGATGCTGCGGCTGCGGGGGCAGCTGCTCTCCGGGGCGGAGCCGGAGAGCGTTGTGCCGGGGCGGCGGACGGCCGCCCCGGGGTCCAGCCCTGACGCAGGCGGGCTGGAGGCCTCCATGAGGGAGCTTCGCAGGCTGATGGAGGCTTGGTCAGCTTGGCGGCAGCGTATCGAACGCTATGCCGCGGAGCGTGATGCCTGCCGCACGGAGCTGGAGACGCTGGCAGGCCAAGAGAAGCTGCTCGCTGAAGAAATGCACCGGGCGGAGGCGGCATTTACGGAAACTGCTGAGCAATATGAAGAATGGCTTCGCCAACGCAGGCTGCCTGAAGGGTTATCCCCTGAAGGACTGCCGGATATTTTTGCTATGGTTGAACAAGGGAATGAGCTGCTGCGCCAAGAGAATAAACTCTCCTTACGATTGAAGGAGCTGGAAGCAGAATGTAACATGTTTGAGGAGGAGCTGCTCACACTTATCTATGAGTCGGGTGCTGATCTTGGCGACGAGTCTGGTGTAGCGGCAGCTGGTTTTGAAATAGATCCGCAAGAGGGGAAACGAATATCTGCGTTATCCTTACTAAGCTGGCTGGAACTGCGAAAAAGAGCGTGGGATGATCTGAAAAAGGACTTGATTCGCCGGGAAACTATGCAGTCAAGATTGCAAGATGTGGATGAAGAACTCAAGGAGAGCCACAGGATATTAGGTGAGCTGAGAGAACAGCGTGAGCTTCTGATACAAGAAGGTGGGGCGACTGGTGGAGAAGACTTCTTACGCAGGTCAGCAGCTGTGCAGCGGCGCAGTGATCTGAATAAATCGATTCGCCAGTGGGAGCTTGTTATGTTCGGTGGTTGGGAGGAAGAGCGAGTTACTGCTCTGCTGGAATTATTAAATCATCATGATGCGGAAGCATTGCAGCTGAAGCGGTCATTGGCTGAAGAGTTGATGGAACGGCAGGAAGAGGGTTGGAACACCCTGCTGGAGCAGCGAGGCAAGCTGCTTCAGGAAAGGGAGTATCTGAAGGAGCGCTGCGTGGAGGATTCCGATATTCAGCAACTGGAAGAGCAGAGAGCAGCCTTGCGGATCGTGGCTGATAAATATGCAGTGGCAGCGATAACTGCCGAACTAATCGGGCGAACTCGTCGTGTGTATGAGCAGGAGAAGCAGCCACAGGTATTACTGCTTGCCTCAGATTATTTCTCCAAGCTGACGGAAGGGGAATATAAAAGGGTTGTTATGACACTGGGGCATAAAGAGCTGAAAGCTGAACATAAGAATGGGGGATTACTAGACAGCGGACTGCTCAGCCGAGGGACGGCAGAACAACTGTATCTTGCCATCCGGTTGGCATTGGCAGAGACCATGTCACGGCAAGTATCGCTGCCGCTGTTATTCGATGATCTCTTCGTTAACTTTGATGAGTCTCGTCTTCATGCTGCGCTTGGACTTCTTGGAGAACTGTCGATCTCCCGCCAGATTGTGATGATGACCTGTCACAAGCATGTGGCGGAAGCGGCAGCACGTATGATTCCTACAGCAGCGGTTATTTCCGTGTAGTTCGGGTGATTGGTTTTACGGATACGAGACTGTTCCCCTTCTCCTTTGAGTTCGATGAAGTATTACTACCTGGTGGAGAGGACCATGGCGTGCGCAGCAGCTTGACAGCCCAGACCAATGATAAACCTCCGAAGATTGGGTAGAACACGGAGAGCAGTGAACTAAAGCCAAACTGGCTCAGTAAATAGCAGACCAACATCAGAAGTGGTGTAATCAATGCGGTTGATAGGGGAAGCCGTTGCTTAAGCTGTACAGCTACTCCATAAATATCGGCGACAAAAGTGCTGAAGATCTCCAAAAAGATCAGCAGGAGATATATAGTTTGCACTACAGTACCCAACCGGACGGCGATGCTGCCCATCGGAATTTCAAATTTGAGAATCCCTGGCATCTGTGAGCTCATTGCGAAATGTGCGGCGATCAACATAAAACCAATCCCGGTACCCCCAATAATACCGCCCCATACAAGGGATTTTTCTTCCTCTGTGTGACGAGCCATAGGGACTAAAACAGCTTGTGCCATCCCTAAATTAAAGGCGGTGTAGAGCAGCGGTGACATCCATGCGCCAAAGAGAGAGCGATCGTTATCAAGGAACAGGAACCGTCCAGCTCCCGGAATTTGAAAAGTATTAAAAATAATGATAAGTGACAGAGTAAGCATTAAAGGTACAACAATACTGTTCATTTGCAGAATACCGGAAATCCCTCGTTTTAGCAGAAAGTATGAACCAAGCAACGTGATAATTAGTCCAGTCTGATAATGAAGTCCGAGATGCTCCTGAAAAATAGCGCCGGCCCCTGCAAGCATAATACTATTTACTCCGATCAGGACGACCATCGTGAACAAACTGATGGTGCTTCCGACCTGTTCCCCGAAGAGGTGGCGGTTAAAGTCTTCATAGGATTCCGCTTCTATTCGCCGAGCAATGACCATCATTTTTGTACCCAGCCATATGAACAATATAGTTGAGAGCAGGATGGTCAGGACTGCCCAGTGCCCGTAACGTGTGAAAAATTTTAATATTTCCTGTCCGGTGGCGAATCCGGCTCCTACAATGGTGCCAATATAAGTGAAAGCGATCTGTAATGTTCGGACATGTGATTTCATGGCTCCCCTCCTAATAGTTTTACGAAGCTAAAGAAAAATCATAACGAGTGCTATGCAGGATAACCTTGTGTACTCTGTATAGTACAGGTTATGATGAGGATCAGTAGGACATGACTTCCGTCGTAATTGCTTTATGATCAGTGATTAATTTGTACGGAATGTCTGCGATTATAAAGGGTATTGGAGGTTCAAAGTCATGGAAGTGTTGAAACAGCGGATTTTGGAAGAAGGTGTCGTCGTTTCGGATGAAGTGCTGAAGCTGGATGCACTGCTAAATCATCAGGTTGATCCACAGCTTACGATGGAAATGGGACGGGAGTTTGCCGGGAGGTTTGCGGACTCAGGAATTACACGTATTGTGACCGTTGAATCCTCGGGCATTGCCGTGGCATTTGCCACCGCGTATGAATTAAAGGTGCCGCTAGTTTTTGCACGCCGCAAAAAAACTCTGTTAGCTGATCCAGATGCGCTTTGCGAAAGAGTTCCGTCTTTTACAAAAGGTATCGTTACTGATATTATGTTGTCTCGCCAATTTATCTCTCCAGAGGATAAAATCCTCTTTATCGATGATATTATTGCCAATGGTGATGCAGCGCGTGGGTTGATTAAGATCATTCAACGTTCTGGCGCTGAGCTAGTTGGTCTTGGTGTTGTAGTTGAAAAAAGCTTTCAGGCAGGGGCTCGGACGATCAGAGAGCAAGGCATTCGTCTGGAGTCACTCGTAAGAATTACCTCTCTAAATGGAGGCACCATCGAATTTGGGGAATAACCTAATTGGCAATAAGAACAGGCCTATTTTTTAAACAACTGCTTTTCACCCTATGGATTTTCCTTTATAATAAAAATTAGACATAGGGAGGAGGCGTCACAATGGGGAAAGAACCGGTGACTGAACAATTTTTTATTGATAAATTAACCGAGGCCAAGGATCATTTCGAGCGTGCGCTGGACTGCAAACACACGGAATTCGACGATCTGTATCCCTATATGATTGAACATCCTCAGTTTTTTTGGTACAAACGCTATGTAGCCTGGTCAGAGCTTCTGACAATCAAAGGTTTGTGTGAAGAGTTATCCTTTCCTTGGAGGGAAAAATTCACTACTAACCAAGTGGAGTATCTGGAGCAACGTGTGATGTCCGCTAAAGTTCTTGACTTCTGGTTTGAGAAGAATGAAGCGCTGATATAAGAATGCTTTAGTAGACATGCAAGTCGTTAATTGCCTACATGAGACCCAGATGATTTATCATTTGGGTCTTTTTTCTGAGACTAAATAGGACAAGCTATGACAGGAGGGATTAATGATGATTAGCGATGAGCAATTGGATGCTTACCGGATTTCCGGTGAGAAAATTCGTGTAGTGCGCGATGGCTTGGAAAGTAACGACGTAAAAGGGATAGTTCTTGCATGGGATGATTCTCAGGTGATGATACGTCGTCAGAATAGACGAGTAGTGAAGCTGGATCGCAATTATTTATTCCAGCCATTTAGTGAACCAAGACAAGATCCGGATAATATATAATTTTTACAGTAATAATATCCGCAGTAATAATCTTCATAATACAAAACAGCTCCTCGCCCTACTGGGCGGGAGCTATTTCTGTAATGTCATTTGGGACTATATAGTTAGAGCAAGTTCAGACGCATTCTCTTCTCTGGAGAGTATGGAGAGTTCTGTGGACAGTCCAAGATACGCGCGCATGCGCAGCATCATTTCTCTACGGAAGCCTGGCCATAATATATTCATCTCTCCTTGAAATCCTCTGCAGGAATATAATGCTTCGACTCCTCGCTGATCTTGGCGAACGGTAGTAATCTTCAAATCATGGGAGCTCAGCTCGCGCGTAACCTCTTGAAGCATTAGTGACGTCTTCTTAGTGGCACCAGATACGAGCTCCATATATAGCTGAGGGGTCTTAAACAGGCCGCTTCTACTGATTACACGGCAGTCGCGTTCGAAAACTTTATGAATAAACGTTAGCAGCAAATAGCTTCTGACCAGGGACAGTTCTTCTTTAGTTACTTCTTCATCAATAATGGATGTGTTTAGCTTCGTAGTCGCCATTATAAATCACCTCATTTATATTATGCGAACTTTTGTTCTCATTATACCTTATATTCGGCAACAAAAGCAATAATTATCCATAAATTAATGAATGATAAGAAAATGACGGAAATATATTGACGTTGGATTCTCAGCGTGGTATGATCTATCTTGTGACCGCAATAAGCGAGTCATTATAATACGCGGTCATGGCGGAATTGGCAGACGCGCTGGCTTCAGGTGCCAGTGGTAGCAATATCGTGGAGGTTCGAGTCCTCTTGACCGCATAGCTAAGAAGGATTATAGAACTGCTCCAGTAGCAGTTTTATAATCCTTTTTTTTGTGTTTTTCAGCAGACGGTAGTGCTTAAGCGAAAGAAATCTTTAAGAAACATCTCCTGAGGCTTACGGACCCAGATGAAGCTATTTGCTCATTTATCGCTTTTTGAGCATAGTATCGGACCCCAGTGCAGCTATTGCATGGAAAAAGGATCGAATTTGGCGTTTTTTATGCCAATAGCGACTGTGGGGTCCGATAGGAATCTAAATGTGCTCTAAAGCTGCGAATAAGGTCAGCTGAGTCCGATAGCATCTTCGTACGCGCAGATTGGAGAAATACTAATTTGTGTTTTACTTCTAAGCTACTCACCCCGCGGAATCATCATCACCTAAGGCTTACGGACCCAGCTGACGTTATTTGCTCATTTATCACCTTTTGAGCAAAGTATCGGACCCCAGTGCAGCTATCGCATAGGAAAAGGATCGAATTTGGCGTTTTTTATGCCGATAGCGACTGTGGGGTCCGATAGGAATCCAAATGTGCTCTAAAGCTGCGAATAAGGTCAGCTGAGTCCGATAGCATCTTCGTACGCGCAGATTGGGAAATACTAATCTGTGTTTTGGTCCTTCGCTATCTGCAATAGAGGCACTACGTTCTGCTTTAAGCTACTCGCCCCGCTGAGTCCGATAGCGCCTTCGTACGCGCAGATTGGCGAAATACTAATCTGTGTTTTGGTCCTTCGCTATCTGCAATAGTGACACTGAATTTTGCTTCTACGCTACTTAACCCGCTGAGTCCCATAGCAACTTCGCGCGCGCAACTATGCTTGAATCCAATGAAGTTTGTTGTCTAGATCAAAGTCTAAGACCCGAAATAAAACAGGTGCACCCAGCAACCATTGCATGGCTATTGGGACACACCTGTTTTTTTATAGGATAATGAATTACACGGTTGCTCTACGCAGCATCAAAAACGATAAAAGAGCGTACACGACTGTCAGAGGCATGGACCACAAGGCAAGTTCAAATGCGGTATATCCAGCAAACCAGTTAAAGAGGTCTACCCACCACTGATTATAGGTCATTAACAATACGCCGAGACTGCACAGGATAAACGTAACCCCTGAGAAAATGAACAAACCGCTTCGGCCAAATCTCCGGAAGATGCTGGATATCATTAGCCCCAGAAAAAACATATGCAGAAAGAGCGCAAAATACATCCATAGCTGTTCGAGGGCATTACCATCATTTAAATAGGGCAAATGAAAATAATGTAGTTCCAAACCCCAGCCACCTGTCAGTTTGCTTTCAATGATGGAGAGCAGGTAGAGGAGAATTGAGTAGACGGCGCTAGTTATAATAGCCATTAAGGAAGTGCCTATGAAATAATCCGTTCTTCGTTGGCTTAAGCCCAGAGCAAAGGGGAAGGTCTGCACCAAAATGAGTATACCGGTGATTAACATATAAATGAAGATAGAAACCAGACCGCCGGTATAAATCGGTTCTTGGAGGAAAGAAGCGACGATGACATTTACCAAGAAGCTGGATAACAAGATTACCCAAGGCGTATACAACCATAACCACTTATCTCTGAAATGCATTTTTAACATACCTGCCGTAGGATTCATTACACGGTCACTTCCTTTCCTAGAGATTTTTTATTTGTGAGATGAACAATTAATTGCTGTAAAGATACAGGTGAGATTTCTAAGCCTAACTTTTCAGCATGTGCTTGATCCTTCACGTTGAAGCCGATAATGGTGGCTGTAAGCAATCCGCCAAAAGACTCGCGGGAGATGACTTGTTTGCCGTCGATAAAATCTTCGATCTTCGCTGTCGCGCCGATTACCGTAACAGCTTGCCCGCGAAGGGTTTCAGCATCTTCGTTAATTATTAGCTTGCCGTTGTCGATGACGATAACATGCTCTAAAAGCTGACTTACTTCATCGATCAAATGGGTGGACAAAACAACCGTACGTGGATTTTCAGCATAATCTTCAATTAGGCGATCGTAAAATAGGCTTCTAGCTACTGCATCAAGACCTAAATAGGGTTCGTCAAAAATGGTAAGTGGAGCACGGCTGGCTAGACCTACTACAATTCCTACAGCCGAGAGCATACCTCGGGACAGCTTTTTTATTCTTCTTTTTAATGGCAGATTGAAATCCTTGATTAAAGAGTGAGCATATTCCCGATCAAAGTTTGGGAAAAATAATTCGGATACCTCCAGTACATCGATGATTCGGTACGTGTCCGGATACCTTTGGCTTTCCTTAATGAAGCAAATCTGCCTGAGAACCCGGTTATTCTCGTACGGATGTTCACCAAATACGTTCAGGACACCACTTGTAGGGAAAAGCTGAGCTGTGATCATATGCATTATTGTGGTTTTTCCTGCACCGTTTCTGCCGAGTAGCCCGTATATCTTATTTTTCTCCAAAGAAAAACTGAGTTCATGGATGGCAGTGACATTTCCGTATGACTTAGTCAATCCTTTGATTTCAACGACTTCATTCATGACTTGTTGTCTCCCCTCTGAATCATAATTGTTAATTGATCCAACGTAATTCCTAATTTTTCAGCTTCACGGATCATGGTTACTACATACTGTTCATAAAATTGTTCTTTTCTCTTCTCCATCAATACTGCACGCGCTCCAGAAGCTACAAACATACCGATTCCTCGTTTTTTGTACAATATCCCTTGATCCACAAGCAAATTCACACCTTTCGCAGCCGTAGCCGGATTGATCTGGTAGAAAACAGCAAACTGATTTGTCGAAGGAACTTGTGACTCCTCCAGCAGTGTTTCTTCGATGATGTCATTTTCTATTCGTTCGGCGATCTGCATAAATATCGGTCGTGTATCATCCATTAAGTTTCCCATGTATTCACCGCCAACTTCATTGGTTAGTTAGTTATGTAATTAACCATATATGCAACGAAGTTAATTGTCAATATTTTTTAATTATTTTGGGCTGTATCCACATAAATAAAGGCTGCCCAGAATGCTCTGGATAGCCTTTTATTTGCATTACATAAATGCTATGATTTTGTCCTTGGTAAAAAAGAAGGGGGAGTTCAGCTATGAATGATTATGGTCCGGATCTGTTCAAAGATACTGCAAGCTATTACACCAGATATCGCCCGCTATATCCGTCCTCACTGATTCGATATCTAGTGAACAAATTCTCACTTAACGGAGAGGGCCGGTTGCTAGACTTAGGTTGTGGTACTGGGCAGTTAGCGCAAAGGTTTACGGATTGGTTCGAAAAAATTGTTGGCGTAGATACTGAACTAGAGATGCTAGAAGAAGCAAAGCTGTTATCAAAGTACAACAGGGTTGAGAATGTTAGCTGGCAACAGGGGAGAGCGGAAGAACTATCCAATGACTGGGGTTCCTTTCGTCTCATCATGATGGCTAAGGCGTTTCACTGGATGGACCGAGAATCCATTCTTGAAATTCTCTATCACAGTTTAGATGATAACGGCGGTATTGCTGTAATTGATACTTTTAATGAACAACAAGAACCGTTACCTTGGCAACAAAAGGTAGATGAAGTAGTGAAACGCTGGTTGGGTGACGAAAGAATAGCCGGGAACAGTACATATAGACATCCACAAGAAAGACATGAGGATGTTGTAAAGCGATCCAGTTTTACAGATGTTGAAAGACAGGTGTTATCGAGTTATTCCATCACTTGGACTGTTGATTCTATTCTAGGAAATTTGTATTCTACGTCTTATGCCTCTAAGCGATTATTTAGAGATAACTTAGAACGTTTTGAAGATGATATGAAATCAGCTTTATTAGAAATAGAGCCTACAGGTATATTTACAGAGGAATTGTCGGTTTCAATCATTACTGCCTTTAAAAAAGAAGCGGATTTACGATAAAAACCGCGCATTGATCTCACCGCATCCTGCTGTGTTAGGACTTAGTTTAAGGCGAAACGTGTTCTTTTTTAGTATGGATTTTACTTGCTTAGGCGTAAGAGAAGGGTTCTTCTGGAGTAATTGCGCGATCACACCCGAGACGATAGGTGTTGAGACACTGGTACCGGACAGTACAAAGTAATCTTTAGCTATCCGCAAATAAGGAAGCTCGCGATCCAGCTTGGATCGTGGGGCACGAAGGGAGATGATCGTTTCGCCTGGAGCAACGAGATCCGGTTTCTTCCTTCCTCCCGGTGCGGGTCCACGACTGGAGAACCAAGTGATTCGGTCGTCCGCTTGCGTGAGCGTGCGACGGTCATCCACTGCACCGACAGTAATTGCTGAAGGACTAATCCCTGGAGATTCGATCGTACTGCGTCCCGGTCCGCTGTTTCCAGCTGCTATTACAACGTTCAGTCCGGCTTTAATTGCTTTTTCTACAGCTTGGCAGAGTGGATCATCTGAACAAGGAAGATTCACCTTACCTCCGAATGACATCGAAAGAATACGAAGATTAAGTCTTCTCCGATTCGCAATACACCATTCAATTCCTTTAATGATTGTGGAATCATATCCATCGCCATTTTTATCGAGTACTTTGACACCTACTATCCCTGCCTCTGGAGCAGGGCTTTTGTATTTTCCTTTACTCATCCAACCGTTGCCTGCTGCATCCCCTGCGATATGAGTTCCATGGCCGTTATCGTCATAGGGCTGTTTTCTATGATTGATAAAATCTTTAAAAGCAACTATGCGGTTAACAGGGCGAAACAGGTCAGGGTGCCGATACACCCCTGTATCAAGAATAGCAATATTAATCCCTTTTCCGGTAAGCCGCTTTTTCTTTTGGGCAGCTGTGGAACCAATGGATGGTGTCGCTATATTAAGGGATGTTTTTTTGACTTGATCCAAATAAATTTTTTCGATACCATCCCAGCGGCACATCCGGTTCAGGCAGTTCTTTGAAACTTTGGATGATATCGAATTGAGCAGGTGAAGATGATGTCTGATCGGAAGGTCGTGGGATTTTAAATGGTTTTGTAAAGACTGTAGCTGGGCTGTAGTTATTTTTTGTTTGAATTTAATGATAACTGGAATGGAATTTGCTTTATGTGCTGGAAGATAGGAACGTTGAACTCTTTTTCTCAAAGAATGGTGCATTTTCGAATGATATTGCTCTAGCCATTTTTGACCGTTCATTAGTAATGAATCACCTCTTGAAGGTATTATATGCACTGCAGAGCTAGTGGACACGAAACTATGAAACTAGGATTTAACACATTTTCAGATTTGTAGGTGAAAGAGAGGTCAAACATTACGATTCTTGCATTTACTAACGTATCCTAAAAAGAAAGTGGTGAAGTAAATGGCAATTATTAAAAAACCAGTTAACAAGAAAGCAGTTATGGCTAGCAAAGTTCTCGCGGCTAAAAAAGCGAAAGCAGCTCCTACGAGAAAGAAACGTAGAATTAGACAGACTCTGGATAGATTTATTGTTGTTGCTATTGGTACAAATGCAACGGGTACACCTAAAGATACTACGGGGTGGTCAGCTTCATTGAGAGCTGGAACTACAACGGTAACTGCTGATTTTGACGAATTTGGTGTAGTTAGATTCCCAACAATTAGTACCTTAACATCAGTACCTTATCTTCTCACTTTAAGAGATGAGAGTGGAGCTACTATAAGAAGTTTTAACGTTCCCGCAGACCGCGAATTTTTTGTGGCTAGATTCTAGTTTGGACAAGCCAGGTCAAGTAAACAGCATGTGTCGATTTTATATCGATGCGTGCTTTTTTTTATGTATTTTTCTAACTTTGATTCAAGTGAGTGATTTGTTACAGACAAACAGAATGGGGGGATGCCATACTTTCAGCATCATAATTTTGGGAATATAGTACAAAAATGGACATAAGGCGGGTGAGAGGTTTCGTGAAAGAAAAAGGGAATATATCAGGTATTCAATATTTTTTATTAGGACTGCTTGTATTTTTAATGTTAGGAATGGATATGTTCATCATGGGATTAGATCAATGGTTATGGGGGGATTTGTTTAATATAGACGACTTTTTTGTCAGCCCTTGGTACGTACTAGTTGTTCATTGGAGCATAGTCACCATATTGTGGTCAGTTGGAGCTATGATATTTCTACTTTGGTTCAGGAAGAGGAAGTTGATTGAAAAGGTAATATCTTTGCGTTGGAGCTCTAAGGTCATTCCTTTGTTAATTGTAGCTTTTATATCAAGCTTTTTGTTCGCTGTGTTGGAATTTTGGATTAATGGGGAGAGCATTCCACAGATTTATAGAGAATATGAAAACTTCAAGTTAGAACATGGTTTTATGGGCGTATGGGTTGCCTTGGTTCAAAACATATATTACATTGTGGAAGCTGTACTAGTTGTACTATTGGTTGCGCTAATGCAGTCTGCAGGAGAAGTATGGTTTAAGAATCCTTCTCTTCCTTATGGCGGAATAGGTTTAATGCTGACTTGGGGATTAGGTCATTTGACACATGGTCTGCAAAGCGGCTTGTATATTACTGCTTTTTCTTTGGTGTTTGGCTGGCTGTTTGTGAAAGCGGGTAAGCAGTGGTGGCCAAGTTTTCTGTTTATCTGGCTTGTATTTGTTTTATAATATTTAGTTTAACGGGGGGATACCATTGTACAATCCAGAGAAGAGAACAATTACTACTGAAAGATTGATTTTAAGACCTTTTGCATTGTCTGATGCACAGCGTGTCAGTGAGCTCTGCAATAATTATAATGTTTACAAAAGTACATTAACTCTACCTTATCCATACCCCATTGAATGTGCGTTATCATGGATTGAAACACATGAAGATGAGTTCAATAATGATAATTCATATGAATTCGCTATTACTGATAAAAATACAAACGAGCTGTATGGTGCTATAGGACTGAGAAATAACCGGACACACAGAAACGGCGAGCTTGGATATTGGATAGGTGAGGAACACTGGGGTAATGGATATGCTACAGAAGCAACAAAAGCGGTCATTAATTTTGCTTTTACAGAAAAACATTATCACAAAGTGTATGCCAGATTCTTTGCTACAAATCCTGGTTCGGGACGGGTTATGCAAAAATCTGGCATGCTGAAAGAAGGCGTTTTGTTACAGCATATTTATAAAGAAAATGAGTTTGTGGACCTTATTCATTATGGGATTTTAAATACGAGAGCTACTGACTAACGCTTGGATTTCATACACCACTATTTGAAGTCACGCCCATTGGGCGTGGCTTTTTTTATTAGAAATGCTAGTCCGCTTCAACGGACAATAATGAAATCCCTTCTTATTTAAAATTTAAATAAAATTCTTGACACTTCTCATTGATAACGATTATCATAGGAATCGATGATTGAAAATGAAAATCATTATCACTACATGAAACGTATAAATATACATATTCGGAGGGATAGATTTTGAAAAAATTATTAGTACTCCTGGTTGTTGCAGCGGTTACTGCAATGACTGCTTGTTCGTCTACTAATACAACGGACAATCGAAAAAATGAAGCAGTAACGAATACAACTGCTAATGAATCGAAAGAAGCGAATGCAGCAAATACAACAGAAGTAGCGAATACAGCGGAAGCTGCCGGCAAGGTGTACAGTCTGGAGAATGATGGTGTGGATGAAACGTTGTTCAACGAAGCCTTAAGCCAATTCCCTTCTACAGTACCGGAGCGTATTGTAACAACTTCTGTACCGTTAACAGAAATGCTTTATTTGCTCGGCATAACACCGGTAGGTGTACCTACTTCAACGAATCCAATCCCTGCTGATTTCGAAACAATTGATCGTATTGGATCTCCTATGGCACCGGATCTGGAAGTAGTGACAAAACTTGAACCAGACTTGCTGCTGGGAGCGGAATCACTTCGCAGCACATTAGACAAATCGCTAGAAGGAATCGACCTACAAAAAGCATATTTGAGAACAGAATCATTCGAGGATTTAAAGCTTAGCCTCAAAGTTTTAGGCACTTATTTTAATAAAAAAGATGAAATGAATGCTGCTTTAACTAAGATCTTGGACAAAGAAAATGAGCTGAGTCAATTAGCCGAAGGCAAAGAGCTGCCAAGCGTGCTGCTCGTAATCGGAACCGCGGATTCTTTTATGGTCATGAGTGAGAAATCTTATTTAGGTAGCTTGGTGAAAAAGCTTGGTGCTGATAACATCGCAACTTCTGTATTGCAAGTTACTGACACTTACTCACCTATTAATATGGAGAACATTGTAGCCGCTGATCCAGACATCATTCTCGTACTCGCTTCAGGCGACCACGGAGCGACAGAGGATAAGTTCAAAAAAGAAATAGAGAAAAATGAAACTTGGACAAAGCTCTCAGCTTATGCAAACAACAAAATCAACATTCTAGATTACAGCGTATTCGGTGTTACTTCGATCCTTAACGCCGAGACAGCCTTAACCGAAATTGCAAAATACTTCTATGAATAATTAAAGGAGACAGCAAGTGATAAATACATCTCGTAGCAGAATTATTGTTATTGTAACGTTAGCACTTGCGCTCGTTGCCGCCATAATTGCGATTGGACTAGGCTCAGTATACATCCCCATACCAGACATCCTAAGCACAATCTTTGGGTCAGCGGCAAAAGCGGTGAATGCCACCATCATATGGGATATTCGTTTGCCGCGTGTATTACTGGCGATGATCATTGGGGCAAATATCGCGGTTTCAGGCGCTCTGCTGCAAGCTGTGATGGGCAACCCACTTGCTGATCCAGGATTGACCGGTGTAACGAGTGGAGCGGCTGCATGTGTGCTTGTCATTATGCTTGCAGCACCACAATATACGGAGTTTATTCCAATTGCGGCTTTTGTTGGTGGACTAATCGCTGCAGGGATTGTATATGCATTAGCGTGGAGAAGAACCGGCATTTCGCCGATCACTATTATTTTATCAGGAGTTGCTGTGAATGCTCTTTGCGGGGGATTAATAGGACTCCTGACCATCATGTACAGCGACAGACTTCCGGCAGCAGTCCAATGGTTGAACGGCAGTTTGGCTGCAAAAGGGAACAATGCCTTGATGATGGTTTTCCCGTATGCCATTGCAGGCTGGATCTTATCCTTTTTCGCGATCCGCAAGGCGAATATTATACGTTTAGGCGATCAGGTGGCTTCGAATTTAGGTGAAAATGTGGATCGAATTCGTATTCTACTTTCCTTGCTGGCAGTATTTCTAGCGGCTATCTCTGTAGCGGCTATAGGGATGATTGGCTTTGTTGGACTTGTTGTGCCACATATGGCTCGATTGTTGGTGGGTTCAGACTATAAATTTCTTTTGCCGATGAGTATGGGACTTGGAGCATTGGTATTGTTGATAGCAGATACAGGTGGACGTACCTTATTTGCACCTTTAGATATTCCTGCGGGTATCCTTATGGCGGTGATCGGTGGACCATATTTTCTATACCTGATGAGAAAGAAGGCGTTCTAACATGTTTACTGTCGACTCTATTTCGATTCGGTATGAGCAGAAAAACATTATTAACAACTTCTCTTTTTCCGTAAAAAAGGGTGAAATCGTCTCGATTATAGGACCAAACGGTTCAGGTAAATCTACATTACTTAAGGCGGTATCACGACTAATTCCATATCATACGGGTGCGGTCACACTCGAGGGTACGGATCTAAAGTCCATGACTGCCAAACAAGTGGCTCGAAAAATGTGCATGCTGAGCCAGAAGAACCAAGCGCCTAATGATATGACCGTGATCGATCTCGTCTCCTATGGAAGGTATCCTCATAAAAAATGGTTCGAAAAATTAAATCATGAGGATATGGAGATTGTCCACTGGGCACTGGAAAAGACACATTTAAAGGATTATAAGGATCGAGCAGTTTCCTCGTTATCCGGTGGTGAATCACAGCGTGCTTGGATTGCTATGGCCTTGGCGCAGCGCCCTTTGGTTATGTTGCTTGACGAACCGACCACTTACTTGGATATTTCGCATCAGCATGAAGTTCTTGAGCTAGTACGTGAGCTAAATCAAGACATGGGGATGACCGTCGTGATGGTGTTGCATGACCTCAATCAAGCCTCTACCTATAGTGACAGTATTGTTGTGGTGCAGGCGGGTGAAAAAGCGATGTATGGGACACCAAATGAAGTTATGACAACCGATATGATCCGGAATATATACCGAATGGATGCCGAAGTTCAATATGTTCCTGCAGAGACGAAACCTCGTATTCATTTGCTAAGTACCGTTCGCTAGATTCGTGGCTAGATTACATAACCTATTAATGGAGGGATATTATAATGAAGAAGCCTGTAGATGTAGAGAAAAATAAAGAAAACTATTTGCAATTTATTGCGAATCGTAAAAATCTGATTTTGAGCTTAATAGATGACGAAGGAAAACCTTTTATCAGCTATGCTCCTTTTGTTAAGCATGAAGGCAAACTTTATATTTACATTAGTAAGATCGCCGAGCATTACCGATATATGGAAAATAACGAGTTTGTAGATGCGCTTCTAATTGCAGATGAGTCTGCAACGAATAATAAATTTGCAACGGAGCGTGTGCGGTGGAATTGCACTTCAAGCAATATCGGGAATGACGGGCATGAGGAGATCTTTGAATTGTTTAATGCTGATCATGGGGCGGCAATGGTGAATTTGCTGCGTGGATTGGATTTTTCATTGTTTGAATTGACCCCTCTCCAAGGGCGTTATGTTGTTGGTTTTGGTTTGGCCTTTGACATCGACGTAGATGCGAACCTGTTCAACCATGTGGTGATCGACAAGAAAAAAGACGAAGAAGCCACTGTACAAGGGAGCAAATAATCTATGACTTTCACTTTAGTGTTGCCAATCTGGCAAGCGGTGCAAACGCGATTTCATAAAATGGTGAAGGCATTGCCGGAAGAGGATCTTAACCTTAAGCTAGGGAACTCTACGATTGGGGGATTAATTCAGCATAATGCGGAAGTTGAGTTTATGTTCGCAGAGTGTTTTTTTGCAAGACCTAATCCTCAAAGCGACAAGGCGGCATATTCTACATTGAATGAACTCGTTGATCTGCTGACTGTTTCCAATGAGAATCTAACTGCTGCGATGCAGGAATTTCCGGAAGAAGCGTGGCATGTGAGTGTGGAGTCGGCTTTTGGCACATCTACACCGCTTGAAGCGATAGGCAGGCTTATGTATCATACAGGCATTCATGCCGGACAGATTTCGCTTATACAGAAAAATGCAGTCCGAAGTGAAGTGAGTAAATTGGGAAATGATTGATGAGAAAACGGCAGAAATGTCGTTTTTTTTGTGCGTAAATAAGGAGTTTTTAAAAGGGAGCTTGGTTACTTGTTGACGTTCTTTTGATGTCCCTTTGATGTCCTCTGCAGCCTCTGTTTGGTATAATATAGGGGATTCTAAGGGGGCGCTGATTATGACAGAATACTTGCGAGGCCAAATTGCTAAAATGGCGAATGTGAATATGGAGACGTTAAGGTATTATGAAGAGCTCGGATTAATTAGCACTCCCTTACGTTCAGAAGCTGGTTATCGTCTTTATTCGGATGAGGTGCTTAGCCGACTTGTTTTTATACATAATGCTAAACTGTGTGGTTTCACTTTAAAGGAAATCAAGAAGGCACTCACTAAATCTGAAAGCAGCGGCATTAGCATAGATGATTTTGTAACTGTTGTGGATAAGAAAATGGATCGAGTTCGTGGCGAAATTGCAAAACAGGAAATAAAACTAACAGCCCTCGCAGATTTGAGAAAAAATTTGTTAGCCACAGATAAACATCCAGGCGTACAGTCCACGCTCGAAATCCTAAAAATGGATTCTTAACTTGACCTTGTAGTCTCCTACAGACTTTACAATCTGAGTTGAAAAGAATTGTAGGAGGGATTAACTATATGGAAAAGTCAAGTACAGAGCAGCTTGCAGCGATCAAAGATTATCTGCGACAAAGCAACCGATTGGATAGCAAGTCTATCGGGCAAATACGGCAGGAGATGGCCGCGACGGCTGCGAACATGCCCATTCCTACGGATGTTATCGTCGAGCGGGTCATGATTGGGCCCGTAAGTGGAGAGTGGATTATTCCTGTGAAATCTGCTCCACCCGCTGATGAAGTGATCCTCTATTTCCATGGTGGGGGTTTTATTTCTGGGACTTGTGAATTTTATCGAGATTTGGTTACACGAATTGCAAAAGCTAGTGGCACGAAGATCCTAGCCATTGAATATCGCTTGGCACCAGAGTTTACTTATCCGGCTGCTAACGAAGATTGTATAGACGCTTATCTGTGGCTGCTCGCGAATGGATATTCTGCCGGGAATGTCGTGCTTGGAGGGGATTCTGTTGGAGCCAGCCTTGCGCTGATGACGTTGATTACTTTACGGGATGCGGGTGTGGAATTGCCGGCGGGTGCTTTTTTAATCTCGCCGCATACAGATCTCGTCCATTTGGATGGTGAATCGTATCTGAGTCGAGCGGAGTTTGATCCAACAGGCAGCATAGAAGGAAATAAACGAATAATTGATGTTTATCTAGGTGCTCGGACAGAACTAGCTCCTATATTATCTCCCTTAAGGTTGGATTTGCAGGGATTACCTGATTTACTTGTTCAAGTAGGCGACCACGAGGTATTGTTAAGCGATGCAACGAGGTTGTCTGAACGAGCACAAGCCGCGGATGTTCATGTAGAACTGGAAATATGGGAGAACATGTGGAGCGTCTTTAACTTTTTAGCTTATATGCTGCCAGAGGCGCAGGAAGCGATCGCGAATATCGGTAAGTTTGTTAGAACGAGGCTAGATCGAATTGAGGAAAAAAGCAGCTGATATTACCCGCCTTCTTGAGAGATCAAGGAGGTTTTTTGGCGAAATCGTTAGGTTCGCAGAAGGTGGATTGCTAGATGCTGGGCTTCTTCATCGTAACGGACCGTATTGCAGCTCCTTGCTCAATTTAGCTTGTTTGGCTAACTTTTCGGACTGCATAGCTCTTATTGGCACATAAGAACGCCGAAAAGGTGGGGATTTGGGTGGATAGCTGCATTTGAGTCCGATAGCATGGTGAATTACGGTGATTTTCGGAAATAAGGGCTCCTCAGTCCGAATTCATGTAGGAAGGGGGCTACGGAGAATTAGACACCAGACGTGTATCTAAGTTTAATAAATGGGTGTGAGTATATACTGATAATGATTTAACGAATGACAAAGTGGCAATATTGTCAGTTCGTTTTTGAACATGATATGCTATGATAATTACCACCAGAGATAGAGCGAGGGGAATACATATGTCGAATGATCTTCCATTATCAAAAGAAAACATTTTGGACGCGGCTGAACAAGTGCTCCGGCGTTTTGGCCCGGACAAGACTTCTGTTGTTGATGTAGCGAAGGTGCTTAAAGTTAGTCATGGTACGTTGTATAGACATTTTTCCAGTAAATCTGCTTTGCGAGAAGCAGTAACCGAAAGATGGTTGCAGTATAATATTTCAGAGCCTTTAAAGAATATTTCAGAGCATTTTGATGGGAATGCCAAAGAGCAGCTCCGATTATGGATGGACACGCTGATTCGTAGTAAACGCACCTATGCTGTGGATGATGCCGAAATGTTTGCTATGTACGCAGCTGTAACTTTAGAAGCGGTGGATATGATTACCCTACATGTAGATCAATTAATTGGGCAAATTGCAGGCATTATTGAAAAAGGCATACAATCCAAAGAGTATAGAGTGGTGGAACCAGTGGTAACGGCTAGAGCAATTTTTAATGCTACTTCGCGGTACCATCATCCAGCACATGCTATAGAGTGGCAGTCGGCTACGATTGATCAGGATTTCGCCTCTGTTTGGGATTTGCTCCTTTCCGGGATTTCTTTGTAGCATCTAATTAAAACCTTCTGATGTTCAGGAGGTTTTTTTGTGTCTTATAGCGGTATAAATCCCGCAGTTTAGTTTGAATTGAGCGACTTGCAGCGAATGAGCGGTATAAATCCCGTAGATTAGGCTGAATCGAGCGACTAGCAGCAGATGAACGGTATAAATCCCGTAGATTAGGCTGAATTGTGCGAGTTGCAGCGAATGAACGGTATAAATCCCGTAGATTAGTCTGAATCGAGCGACTTGCAGCGAATGAACGGTATAAATCCCGTAGATTAGGCTGAATCGAGCGAGTTGCAGCGAATGAGCGGTATAAATCCCGCAGTTTAGTTTGAATTGAGCGACTTGCAGCGAATGAACGGTATAAATCCCGTAGATTAGGCTGAATCGAGCGACTAGCAGCAGATGAACGGTATAAATCCCGTAGATTAGTCTGAATCGAGCGACTAGCAGCAGATGAACGGTATAAATCCCGTAGATTAGGCTGAATCGAGCGACTAGCAGCGAATGAGCGGTATAAATCCCGTAGATTAGGCTGAATCGAGCGACTGTTGCAAAATATGTGAAAAGCGAATTAGAATGACAAATATTAAAAAATGTCACTTGTAATTTGTAATCGATCGATTTATAATCAGACCAACAAGAAGGACAAAGTAATAGGAGGAATAAATATGAACCACAATTTAGCTGGAAAAGTAGCATTAGTAACAGGTGCATCGAGAGGCATGGGCCGGGAGATTGCGGAGAAC
This sequence comes from Paenibacillus sp. FSL R7-0163, assembly GCF_037969975.1. NCBI lineage: Bacteria > Bacillati > Bacillota > Bacilli > Caryophanales > Paenibacillaceae > Paenibacillus > Paenibacillus sp. FSL R7-0163. The sequence continues at coordinate 3,689,625 of NZ_CP150224.1, read as the reverse complement.
TTGGCACAACAAGGTGCGAAGGTGGTCGTTAACTATTCGAGTAACCCCGGCAAAGCCGAGGAAGTCGTAACCGGTATTAAGCAAAAGGGTGGAGAGGCCGTCGCTATTCAGGCAGACATCAGCCAGGTGGCAGAACTTGAACAGTTATTCCAAACTACACTAGAAGCCTATGGACAACTCGACATTCTCGTCAATAACGCTGGTATTATGATCACGAAGCCGATTCTAAATATGACAGAAGAGGATTTCGACATGCAGTTTGCGATTAATGTGAAAGGCACCTTTTTTGCTTGCCAGCAAGCAGCTAAATATATGAATGATAACGGACGGATTATCAATTTTTCAACTTCCGTTACGGGTCAAATGTTCCCGACCTACAGCGTCTATGCAGGAACTAAGGGAGCAGTGGAACAAATCACTCGTCAGCTGGCCAAAGAATTTGGACGAAAAGGAATCACTATCAATGCTGTTTCACCGGGACCTGTGAATACGGAGTTATTTACCGTAGGGAAATCAGCGGAAGAGATTGCAACCGTGGGAAATATGAATTCCTTTGGACGTTTAGGCGAGCCTGAGGATATCTCAAACATTGTGTTGTTCTTAGCCAGCAAGGAATCACAGTGGGTTACAGGGCAAACGATCCGTGTGAATGGTGGATTTATTTAAGCTGGTGGCTAAAGGGATCTTTTTAATAGCTGAATGTGGTCAATCCTTCTAATATGAATGTAAATAAAAGGAGGAGTGAACCATGACGCAGATCATCTGCTCACCAACTAAATATATACAAGGACATGGTGAAATTCGTAAGCTGGGAGATTATTGTTCGCAGCTTGGAGCGACAAGAGCTTATGCCATTATTGATCCTTATATTTTCTCTGTGTACAAAAAAGAGATCACATACAGTTTTGAAATGAACGAAATGCCACTAGTGATGACTGAATTCAAGGGCGAGTGCAGCAGTAATCAGGTTAATGAGATAGTTGCAGCACTTGGCTTGAAGGATGCGGAAGTCATTATAGGGATTGGTGGCGGCAAGACCCTGGATACGGCAAAAGCAGTAAGCCACATGAGTAACCTCCCGGTAGTTATTGTACCCACAGTGGCTTCAACGGATGCACCTTGCAGCGCTTTATCAGTGTTGTATACGGATGAAGGAGACTTTGACTGTTATCTTCCATTAAAAAGAAATCCCGATCTGGTTATCGTAGACGTCGATATCATTGCCAAAGCTCCTGCAAGATTGCTTGTTGCTGGAATGGGTGACGCGTTGTCTACTTTTTATGAAGCAAGAGCTTGCTCAGAATCTGGGGCTATTACCCATGCAGGTGGGACTAGCACAATTGCAGCCCTTTCATTAGCTCGTGCCTGTCTGGATACCCTTCTAGCAGAGGGTGAAACGGCATTAAAAGATGTTAAGCAAGGCATTACCTCTCCTGCGGTGGAACACATTATTGAAGCCAATATTTACTTAAGTGGCATTGGGTTTGAAAGCGGCGGACTTGCTGCAGCGCATGCGATTCATAATGGATTGACGCTGCATGAGGAATGCAGGAATACTCTTCATGGTGAAAAGGTTGCTTTTGCTACGATCGTTCAGCTTGTACTGGAGAAAGCACCATATGAAGAGATTGATCAGGTGATTGATTTCTGCAAAAAAATCGGCCTTCCCGTTACTCTCAAAGATCTTGGGATTACAAATAAGGATATCGATCAGTTGATGACTGTAGCTGAAGCTAGCTGTTCTAAGGATAGCCCCATCTGGAATATGCCAATTGAAATTCAAGCACTGGATGTGCTGGAAGCTATTCTTGCCGCAGACGCACGGGGACAATAGAAAAAACTCGACTGTAAATTATTGCGAACCTTCCTCGTACATATTTAACCTTCGTGAACCAAACAATGAGAACAATTGTTTAAGACGAAGGAGGCGTTCCTCTTGATGAAGGACAGTCGAAGTTTCAAACGTTATTTACTGATTTGGATTGCTGTTGCTGCTCTAATGGTTACTTTAATCGGTTCCGTGGTACCGTCTGTTTCAGCTGCCGAGTCCAGAGACAACCCTACAAACACACCAAGTGAAGAGAAGGCATCTCGACGTAATAAGGTCGTAATTATTATTGACGATTTCGGCAATGACATGAAGGGGACGGATGAAATGTTTTCACTGCCGATTAAGCTCACGGTGGCGGTCATGCCCTTTTTGCCTACATCTGTGAAGGATGCCACACGCGCGCATGAACGCGGAGATGATGTTCTTCTCCACTTACCGATGGAGCCGCGCCAAGGTAATCCTAAATGGCTTGGACCAGGAGCTGTACTGGCCAAGATGTCTGATGAGGAAGTCCGTCAAAAAGTAGAGGCAGCACTCGATAATGTGCCTTATGCTATCGGCATAAACAACCACATGGGCTCTAAGATTACCGGGGACGAACGGATTATGGGTGTGATCTTATCCGTGTGCAAAGAGCGGGGATTGTTTTTTGTGGACAGTAAAACCAACTACCGTTCTGTTGCTGGCAATATGGCTTATCGAATGGGGCTGCCGCGTGTAGAGAATCATATCTTTTTGGATGATACACACACAGCCAATCATGTCCTGAAACAAATGGGCCTCGTAAATAACCTGGCGAAGGATCAACGATTCTGCGTAACCATTGGTCATGTTGGTGTATATGGAAAAGAAACCGCCGCAGGCATCCGCAGCGGTGTTGAGCAAATAAAAGATGATGTTGAATTTATAGGCATTTCTGATCTAGTCAAAAACGAAATGAACTGGAACTCGAATCCTACACTTCCATAAGATAAGCTACTATGCCGCCAGCAATCGCTTCTGCAATTTCTTGTTGCCCTTTAGGGGTGCATAGCTTTTCGCGATCTGTCGGACTGCTTACAAAACCCGCCTCAACAATTACAGTTGTGGCGGTTATTTTGTTGAGTAAATAAAAGGGCTTACCCGGTCTTGTCTCAGCACGGATATTATAGAGACTGTTTAATTGTTGCTGAATGGTCTGGGCAAGGATAAAGCTGCGGCCTTCTTGGCGATATAATACAAGCGGACCATGTTTGGAAGGAGAAGGTGCCCAGTTAACATGGATGCTGACCACTACGGTAGCTGGTAATGTCTCAGCCAGTTCTTTACGCTGGGCAAGATCGCGCAGATGTCGGGATTTACTGCGCAGCCAGCGGTTCTCATCACTTGGGGCATAATCTCCATTACGATTTAAGGCAACATCAAATCCATCGCTGCGCAGCAGCAGAAATAATCGGCGTGAGATATCTAATGTAATATCCTTCTCAAGAATATTTCCGTAGGAAGTTCCTCCGTCGATCCCCCCATGTCCTGCATCAATTAAGATCATACGGTGGCCGTGGCTTAAGAGATGCTGACGTTCATCATTCACTACGGGTTTGGATGGAGTTGCAGAAGCATATGCACTCCCCACAAACAGCATTAGAAGTCCAACTGTAGTTAAAGTAATACGTAAGCCGCATATTGCAGCTGCTGTCTTGGAATAAGCTTTATTTCTCCCATTGTTCAAATGAACTCCTCCTTGCATGTGAATAACCTCGTGCCCTAGATTCTTTGTTAGATTGTGCTTTAATAGGTAAACCTATTCGAACAATCCGGGACAAGAGTTTAGATATATGCTCGCTGGTGCACACTAAGAGCATGGAACGACGCTGGTTATCTTAATTCACTTATAATGTAGGAGGTGTTACAAATGGCTTCCGGCGGCGATGAGCTTGTAAAGTATATCACTGAGAAGGTAGTTGTTTATATCGAGGATCCGCGTGCCATTCATGCTCGAAGAGCGGCTACTAAGCAGCCGTGGTCACAGAAATGGTTCGGTATGCTTCCGCTGGGTTGGTCGATCTGGCGAAGCAAATGGAGCCACAGTGACAAGGATTGAATTTCACAAATAACAAATAACCTTCCAGTGCCTTGTTGAGGGTGGCAGCGGAAGGTTATTTGTTATGTTTAGTTATAGATATTTTTGTCGGGCAGCTTGTGCAGTGTTCCGATAGCCTGCAAGGCAGTGAGGGGTAAATATCTTCTACCTTCTGGTCCTGATGCTGCATAAACGGTGGGCATGTTGTTTATTGCTTTTGTATTATTCGAAGCAATCGACCAGTTCTGATAACCTGTAATCATAAAAGGTGCCCCTACGATATCATTTCGGCCAGCGGATTGATAAGCAATACTTTCCTTGGGACGAATTAGTGCGGCGATATTGTCTCCACCTACAGCAAGCAGTTTTGGGGAGGTCAACCACATGATATTTTTATAAGGATCATCTGTTCCTCCGCTTTGATAAGCAGAAAGCGGCGACAAATCAGTAGTTAGGTTAGTGATTACATCCGTTTCTGTCTGCTGTCCTTTAAGTACTTCTTCCGCTTTACTTAGCGTCCACGGCAAAACTTGCGGCACGGAAGCATTGATAAATATCGTCTTATCGTCAATGACGATTTTCCATACGGGTAGAAGTGGTGCATATAAGGCTGTAAGTTTTATTTTGCCTGTAAAAGATGAAGGTATAAGTCCTTCCTGCACCAAAAATTGGCGCAGTTCTAATAAACTATAGGGGAGACCGTAAGTGCCAGCTCCATATTCGCTAAGCATATAACCACCTTGATCCGTAGCCGAAATGATCATGTAACCGATCCGCTGTTCACCTTTCATAACGTTGACAAGCCAGCTATGAGTACCTGGACCCAGAGGATAATATTCTATTCCTGCGTCCTTCCAGGCTGTAAATGGAGCTTCTGCTGCGAGCTTGTTCAGTGTACTCTTGGCAAATTCTTGGACCGTACCGGGTGAAGGTAAGATATCCATCTGCAGTACAGGTATCAAATCCTGTGTGACTGAATCAACTACACTTACTCTGGAAGCTGCAAGCGCAGAAGAGGAACCGGAGCTCGTTGCGATGAGTCCGATGCATAGAAGCAGGAGGAAGCAGCTTTGACCTGCAAGAAGCAGCCTCCGCCGTACACTTATTTTCATGGCGTCGTTCACCTTTCTTTGTTATGAAATATCAGAAAGTATAAGCTTCCTTTTTATTGTAGAGGACAAGCTATAAAAAGGCTGTTGCTTGCTGTCGCGCCGGAAGGCGGAAGTTCTCTTGTTTTTTTGCCTGCTTTTAGCGAGTAGGGTCGCATTCTATAGGCTCCGCAGATGAAACAGTCCATAGGTTACCGCAGAAACTGCGATTTGCGGCTCATATTGCCAAATGGTCTCTTGGCGACGACGGTTATACTGTTCTTGTGTCGCTAGGCGTTTTTCTTCATCAGGCTCCTTCAACAGCTCTCCATAATAGACATCAATGATGTCCAGCTCAACCCTTAGCCGCTCACGCGCCTGTTCTGCCCAAGTATAGTCCAGTTCGGCTAGCTGAGCGGTAAGATGAGTTTCCAATAAGTCGGTAGCGGCTGCTACTGTCATTTCGTAAGGCTGGATATGCACATTTTCCGGCAAGCGTGGCATCATCTCTTTCGTGGAAACTTTTGCATTAAAATCATCAATGATGGTTCCCTTTGTTAGAGAGATGCCAAGATAATGGAGCTCTTCCCGTTTCAAATCGCAGCTCATCTCCACTTTATAGCAGACACTTAGCCATGGTTCGTAAGCGGCAGAGAACAGCGTGTTCCGCTGTCTGCTACCCGGGTCCTCAAATAAGTAAAGGCATTTACCTTCGTCCCGAGCGGCGTTCCAAATTTGTTGTAATCGCTTGCTTCCGTAAATAATATCCTCTCTGCGGATCATCCCGGGTCCAATTCGTGGGAGTGCCGGCACAATGCCGAAGTAGCGGGCTAGAATACTTTCCTCCGGGTCAGTAGATGGAGCATTCACTGCCTCTGAGCCCAAGGAGGCCGGATCGAGTAAGTCAGCGCTGGCCTCTGCATCGTTTGTTACACCTGTAGCTAGGCTTCCGGTGACAACTTGATTCAAGATGCCAGCACTACGATTTGCAATGGGGGGAACCTCTACTGCAGCTTGACTGTCGTATTTTTCCGGATCAAAAACAAAGGTGAAAGAAAGGGTCTCAGGATCTACACCTGTGCGCTCCACGAATCCCCAATAATACGGCCGGTCGGTGAGCATTTTGTCAGCTCTAGGTGATAATTTCACAGTTACGTGAAGGGGCGAAGCCTCAATGATGGAGCATTCAGTGGCTTCAAGATAGTCCATCACATGCTTGCGTACTTCCTGTGCGGTGAGGGTCATGTCGCAGTCCCACTTTCTTTTTTAATACCCTGTGTCAATTCACTGAGGGATTCACCAATATGGTCCAGCTCATGCCGCAATTCTTCGTCGGAGCGGGATTCGAGCATGATTTTGTATAAACTCTTCTCCAGCGATTCCTTCTTTTCAAAACGTTCCAGGATTACATCCAGCCCGCCAATCACCATTTCAAACATATTGATTTTCTCATGTAGCAGATGCAGGATATGTTCTTCAATCGTGCCTTGAGTAGACAAGTTGTAGATCACTACGTCATTTTCTTGCCCTAACCGATGGACACGGCCGATACGCTGCTCCACCCGCATGGGATTCCAGGGCAGATCAAAGTTGATCATATGGTGGCAAAATTGCAGGTTAATCCCTTCACCACCGGCTTCTGTAGCAATCATAACTTGAGCCCGGCCGCGGAAAAGATCCATCATCCAATCTTTTTTACCACGGTTCATCCCGCCGGAATAAGAGACACACATCAGCCCATGTTCACGGAAATACTGCAGTAAATATTCTTGAGTTGCGCGATATTCCGTGAAGACGATGACCTTTTCATTCATTTCTTGAATGAGGGCTAAGGTTGTTTCAGCTTTAGTGTTTGTTTTAACAGTACGGAGGGTTTGTAGTAGCTCCATCATCCGGTCTCTTTTTGGTGAATCCGTAGGCAGCTTTTTGATCAAATTAACTAAAGTGATAAAGACGGCATCCCGGCTGCTGCACACCTCACGTTGAAGGGTTACCAGAGAAAGCATGCTGCTAAGATTGCCACCGGATTCCTGATACTGGTCTTTGACAAAGGAAGTAACACTGTTATACAAATCTTTCTCTTCTTGGGAGAGAACTAAGGGAATATTACGGACTTTTCGTTTCGTGAAATTAACTGGACCTTCACCACGGCGATTGCGGATCATGACCTTCGAAAGCTCGTCCCGCAGTTGACCTTCATTCTTGGGCTGGCGTTTATCAACCACGAAATTCGAGGCAAAATCGCCCTGATTTCCAAGTTGCCCCGGCTTCAGTATAGTGATCAGATTAAAGAGTTCGCCCAGATCATTCTGAACGGGAGTCGCGGTGAGCAGCAGGCAATATTTTTTGCGTAATTGCTGTACAAATAGATAATTGGTCGATTTTTTATTCTTCAGCTTGTGAGCTTCATCAATGATCAACATATCGTATTCATTTTCCAGCAGGATTTCCTTATGCGGATCGCGTTTGGCGGTATCCATCGATGCGACGACTATGGCGTTACCCCAAGAATAGGCTTTTTTCTGAGCGACAGCAGTGATGCCGAATTTCGCATTCAGCTCACGAACCCATTGCAATACTAGAGAAGCAGGTACGAGAATAAGCACTTTGGAGACAAGACCGCGTACGAGATATTCTTTGAGCACCAGTCCTGCTTCAATGGTCTTGCCCAGTCCAACCTCATCTGCAAGAATCGCGCGGCCTGACATTTCGAACAGAACCTTATGCGCTGTATCCAGCTGATGGGGAAGAGGGGACAAGCCGGATAAATGCTTCATACATTGCAGCTCATCGAAGCTCGTTACTAGACCTGTTTCCTCTCCTTGTACGGCAAGCTTAGATAAACGGTAGTCTCCCCATGGGCCGCCCTTTTCCAGTTTGAGCTCCAGATCTTGCAACCAATTACGGTCAAAAGAAAGAGGAACAGGCAGTATCGGCGCGGGTGTTCCCCCTTGCTGGGGTAGAGAATTACGGAATAATTGCGTCATAATGCAGCCTCCTCAAGCTCGGATTTATATCACCATTCGTAAGAGTAGTATGCTCGTAAACGAGAGAATTCATAACCTCTTATTTTTCACGATAGCCTTTAAAAAAGAGAGCAAGAGCGAGAAAAAGCAGCAACGTTTGCGATAATTCGGCAACTTGACTCTATTTTCGAATAAGACCTTCGATACAATATGTGGTATAGTTTAAAAGCTGACGCACACAATATATTGTGACAAAAGCTTGAAAATGTATTTTTTATAGAGTGCTTAGCTGGTATTTGTTATTGACAAGATGAGCTTCCTACATACACCTGTTAAGCAGCGGAGGATGGTAAGGGAGTTTTTGTTGTGGGCCCATACCTTGGACCGGAAACTAATATCTACTACACATGCGGGAGGTTTTTTTATTGAGTAAAGTGGAACGTAAGCAACGCCTTGAAGGGCTAAGTGAAAAAATATTTTTGGATCGTTATGCTTGGAAGGATGCAGACAGCAACAATGCTAAAGTAGGCGACGTTGTATTGGTGCTGACCAAAGATGATCCGAAGTTTCCAACTAAGGAAGTCGGAGAAATTGTAGAGCGCAGTGGTCGAATCGTAACTGTAAAGACGCGCAGTGGCGAACTTGTGAAATCGGATGTTGAAAAGTTGACCCTTAATATAGAAAAAACTCCTGAGGAAATGTGGGACCGTCTATCCACAGCGATGGCTTCTGTAGAGAAGACACCTGAGCTTCAAGCAGAATGGGCGGGCAAATTCCGTTCAATTCTGGATGATTGGAAGCTTGTGCCGGGTGGACGTATTGCGGCTGGTGCAGGTGCTAGTGAAGAATTAACATTGTTCAACTGTTATGTAATCCCTTCTCCAAAAGACAGCCGTGGCGGCATCATGCAGACATTGTCTGAAATGACGGAGATTATGGCCCGTGGTGGCGGTGTGGGCATTAACCTGTCTTCATTGCGTCCTCGTCGTGCGATTGTTAGAGGGGTTAATGGTTCATCCAGTGGTTCCGTATCTTGGGGCGGTTTGTTTAGTTATACTACGGGGCTTATTGAGCAAGGCGGCAGCCGTCGTGGTGCGCTCATGCTGATGATTAATGACTGGCATCCCGATGTTGAGGACTTCATTACCGTGAAGCAAACGATGGGCCAAGTCACTAATGCTAACCTTTCGGTATGTGTGAGCAATGGTTTTATGAAGGCTGTAAAAGAAGATCTGGACTGGGATCTCGTATTCCCGGATACAACCGATCCTGAATATAACGAAATGTGGGATGGCGATCTCGACAAGTGGAAAGCTGCCGGCAAAAACGTTATCCATTATCGCACCGTAAAAGCGCGTGACGTGTGGCGTACGATCATTGAATCGGCATGGAAATCCGCTGAGCCAGGCGTCGTGTTCATGGAATACTATAACCAGATGTCTAACAGCTGGTATTTCAACCCGATTATTTGTACAAATCCTTGTGGAGAGCAAGGACTGCCAGGCTGGGGAGTCTGCAATCTGTCTGCGGTGAACCTGTCCAAGTTCTACGATGAGAAAAATCATGATGTGGATTGGGAAGATCTTGCGACTACAACACGTTATTCGGTCCGTTTTCTGGACAATGTAATTGATAAAACACCTTATCATTTCCCGGAAAATGAAGCGAATCAGAAAAAGGAACGCCGCGTGGGTCTCGGAACCATGGGATTGGCGGAGCTGATGATTAAATTGAACATCCGTTACGGCAGCCCGGAATCGTTGGAGTTTCTGGACAAGCTATACGGCTTTATGGCTCGTGAAGCATACCTTGCATCGGCAGAAATTGCTGGAGAGAAGGGGTCTTTCCTAGCTTTTGATACCGAAAAATATTTAATGAGCGGATTTATGAAAAATATAGTCGAAGCGTATCCAGAGGTTGGCGAAGCAATTCGTGAACACGGTATGCGTAACGTTACAGTGATTACACAAGCACCTACAGGTAGTACAGGTACAATGGTGGGGACTTCTACGGGAATTGAGCCTTATTTTGCCTTCAAATATTTCCGTCAAAGTCGTCTTGGCTATGATGAACAGTTTGTTCCAATCGCTCAAGAGTGGCTTGAAGCTCATCCAGGTGAAGAGCTGCCGGACTACTTTGTAACTTCGATGGATCTGTCAGCTAAAGATCATATCCGTGCGCAAGCAGCGATCCAACGCTGGGTAGATAGCTCCATTTCCAAAACAGCGAACTGCCCGTCTGACTTTACGGTTGAAGAGACGGCTGAGCTATATGAAATGGCCTTTGATCTAGGATGTAAGGGTGTTACGATCTACCGCGATGGAAGCCGTGACGTTCAAGTCCTGGAAACCACGAAGAAGGAAGACAAAAAAGATACCGCAGCTAAAGAAGCCGCTCCGGTTGCGGCAGAGGAAGCTACAACTACTGTAGAAGCAAGCACAAGTGTTGTAGCAGCAAGTCCTGCACCTCAAGTGACTACAAAAGAGGCGGATAAACAATACAAAAAACGTCCGCAGGTTCTGCGCGGCGCTACCTATAAGATCAATACACCATTTGGGATGGCATATATTACGATCAATGACCTTGATGGAATACCGGCTGAAATCTTCCTGAATGTAGGTAAAGCAGGTTCTGACGTCTTTGCTATGGCAGAAGCATTAGGCCGTGTCTGCTCCTTGTTCCTCCGTTACGGAGATCATGGTGAGAAAGTTGAGCTGTTGATCAAACATCTGAAAGGCATTGGCGGATCAGGAGCTATCGGCTTCGGCGCGAATCGTGTTGAATCCATTGCTGACGCTGTAGCTAAGGCACTGGAATCACATGTGCTGAACAATGCTCATGATGATCATGTACCTGCTCCGATTGCAGCAACTTTGGAGCTGGAGGATTTCAATGAAGCGTTAAATGCGGAGATAAAATCGAGCGTTCCGTCAGCTACGGAAGATGGACATGGTGGTCATCATGGACATAATCACTCTACGGCTTCCCGTGACCTTTGCCCATCCTGCGGCAGCGCCTCGCTGATTAATATTGAGGGCTGTAAGACTTGTGGCAATTGCGGGTATAGTCGTTGTGGGTAAACGTTAGAGCCAATAAGTGTTTTATGGGAAAACTAGAAATATGACTATGCATAGCTACTAAAAGCAAGCGATCATCGAGAGGAAGTGTTAATCTTTTATCTCAATGAATCGCTTGTTTTTTTATTATTGATGATGTTCATTAAGAGGTTTTAACTATATGAGTTTGATAATTAGTGTAATTCAAAAGGGAAGTATAATTGTAGATACTAATTTTTTGGAGGAGCAGGTACCTGCACCACACAATAATTTATTTGGTTTCGAATCATGCAGAAAAACTCTCTGGGGAAATGATTTAATTAGTGAACTCGGATGTGAGTTAATATATTCTTTAAAGAATACGAATATTTTTGCATTTGATGAAGAAATAGAAAAACTGGAAAGTGAATTCCTTATTTTGCTTGATAATTTAGATACTATAGAACTACATACAGACTATGATAAAGAATTTATTGAATTTAGGGTAAGAAATGCTTTGGAGATGATAAAGGTAGTATTTAAAGAAAAAGATAAGGTTGGAATTGCGATTTGGTAAGTAACAACGTATTTACGCGGTGTGTCTGGTCTGTGAACTCGTGTCTAGCTAAGCTTTTTAACACAAAAAACACGCGTACTTGTCTAACACAGGTACGCGTGTTTTTTGTTATTCCACTACGAGAGGAATTATTTTTACATATCTAAATTTTTGAATGCGTAAGGCAATAAATCCCTTAAACTCAGCTCTAAGATTTCTTTTTTCTCATTGGTTAAATAGACAGGCATGTCAGGCAAACAGAATTCCGATAATACTTGTCTGCAGATACTACATGGCGGCAGAAAATCCATTGTGTCACCTGCTACAGCTATAGCCTGAAAATCACCTTTAGTATAGCCCTTTGTAATAGCCGTGAAGATTGCTGTTCTCTCTGCACAATTAGTAGCGCCAAAAGATACATTTTCTACGTTTACTCCATTAATAACATTTCCATCTTTAAGCAATAAGGCTGCTCCAACTGGAAATTTAGAATAAGGGGCATAAGCAGCTTTCTTTGTGTTACGTGCGCTTTCCATTAATTCTTCTTTATTCATAATACTCACCCTTTTTAAATAAGAATGAACCTTTCGGTCCCCTTATCGCCAACTTTAAGGTTGGCAGGACTTCTAATATTATAGTCACATCAAATGGTTGTCAACATGTACTACTCCATAAGTATCATTAAGGAATCATAGCTTTAAAATATAACTAGATATAGTAAATAGAAGTTACACATATTAAGCCCGCCATGGTAACCTTATCTTAAAAGCGACGAGTAGAGGGGTTTTGTAATGTGGGAGCGGCAGAGAATACATTTAAACAAAAAATATTGAGCAAAAAACCGGGTATTATAACATATGGGATGACACCACCGAAGGCAAGCCACGCACCAGAAAAGGTCTCGGAAATCGCCCAGAAACAGGTTGAAAGACTTAAAAACCTTGATTTAGATGCGTTAATTCTGTACGACGTTCAGGAAGAAGTAGACAGAGTGGATCATGAAAGACCTTATCCCTATTTACCAACGATTGATCCGGCTGTCTATGGTGATAAATATCTAAGACAGGTGGAGGTCCCAAAGATAATTTACCGGTGCGTCGGTAATGATACAAGAGCCCAGTTCGAGGATTGGGTTAAAACTGACGAAAATGAAGATAGATTTTCAGTGTATGTGGGCGCTTCGTCAAGTAAACAAGAGGTGAAATTGAATTTACCAGATGCTTATGAGCTAAGTAAACAGTTAAATAGTAATTTAACTTTTGGTGGAGTTGTCATTCCGGAAAGACATATAAAAAAGAATGATGAGCATATACGGGTTGTCGAAAAGACCAACAATGGGTGCAACTTTTTTATCACTCAGGCAACTTATAATGTAGAGGCATCTAAGAATTTATTGTCTGATTTATATTATTACTATACAAATAACGGTTTTGAGATGGTTCCTATTTTATTTAATCTTGCACCATGCGGCACAGCGAAAACATTACAATTTATGAAGTGGTTAGGGATCAGTATCCCGGGATGGTTAGAAAACGAGTTGAAATACTCGAATGATATTTTGGATAAATCAATCCAGCTATCGCAAAAAATCTTTGAAGAATTACTAGATTTCGGGCTGGAGAAGGGAATTCCTATTGGTTGCAGTATTGAAAGTGTTTCAACAAGTAAGTTGGAGATTGAAGCGTCCGTACAGCTTGTTAAAGATGTGAAGGCCATTTTAGATAAAAAGCTGCCCACCAAATAGAAAAAGATTCCTCAAAATATTGAGAAACCCAGGTCATTTAAAGACCATGGGTTTCTTTTTAGGTTATATATCACTAGGTCAACTCATTAAACATTATAGCCGAAGCCCAGTATAGTAAAAGACTTGTCCTGATCTTCCGGCACCATTCTGATTTCTACCTGATGCTCCCCGCTAACCTCATTTTGATAAAGAATTACCGGATTGCAATGTGTCCAGTTATTCTCATGTGGATCAGCGGTGACTACAAGACAACCATCAACGTAAATGTTCGCCTTGCCGAATTCGCTGCTGCCAGAATCCTTGTATACGAGGATGAGATTTTTGCTTGTTATCGTCAGCTTGAAGCTGTGTTCTCCAGAAGACGCTGAATGCATCCAATTATGAGGGAATTCCGGAGTTCCGAAAGGATTGGCATCCATTTCTACCCGCTGCAAATCGGTATCGATCCCCGAAAACCCGCCCACCTCGATCCTGCCTGCGTCAATATGGCTTTTGCGGTCCAGCAGGAGGGTTCCCGCAAAATCATTCCCGATGACCGGATGTTGATCCAATAGGAGATCATCTTCGTCCATTAGCGTTTTGTGGGTTTCGGAGAATAAATAAGCTAGACAATCAGCCATCACCCGGTGACCATCATTAGTAGGATGATAGATATCATAGAAAAATTGCCGTTTCGAGAGGATGTTCCCCTCATTTTTGCTTAGGCGGAACTGCCCGGATACCGCATCCTTTACACTAACCATAGGAAGATTATAAGCCCGGCCAATGGGGGAGAGCCGTTCCTGCAGGTTCCAGTCATTCATAAACACGCTGAACAGGAGAACTACTGCCGGTCTATTATCGGCGGAAAGTATTTTTAGGCATAAGCTTTCAAAACAGTTGCCCTTCGTTTCATCCCCTTCGTCGTTTACCGCAAATTCTACCACCACGATATCAGGTGTTACTGAACCTTCTCGGAGAATATCCCTTTCATAACGGATGACCCCAAGCTCGGACGGTGTTCCACCTACCCCAGCCTTCACAAAATGGATGTTCTCGCCACCATTCGTACCGAATAATTCCTTAAATCTCAGATACGATTGGTAGGCATAACATTCTTTATGGATCGGCTTAGCGCCCGCTCCCTGAGTAATGGAACCCCCAATATAAGCGATCGTGACATCCTCACCTATTATAGCCTTATGGATGGCAGTTTTTAATCTTTTATTATTGCCCAGATGAAGCAAGGATTGGGTAATGATCTCCCGGTATTCGTTAGAATCAAACGCTACGGGCGGTTCAATGATTAACTCTGGTACAGAATAACCGTCATGCAAATAAAAAATTATACTCGCGATGGCCAGTTCGCCTTCATGTTTAAATTCAAAGGCGAATTTGCCGAGCACTGCATCCTCTTCAGACCATTCCAAATCCTCCAACTTCAAGAGAATCTCAGAACCGTCGGAGGGACAGGGCACACGTATGCTGCTGCCTGTTTCGTATTTGCTGGTTTTGCCCCAGTTCTGCAATAGAAAAGAGATGGGCTCGTTCTGCTCATGATCCCTTCTCACAGACACTCCGATACTATGGACTAATTTGCGAAATCCAACACAGTTTCCTAGCAGCTCCAGTATTGTCTCATCAGTGACGCCGCCAATATATCTGGCCTTGTCGATTAGATAGTTACCTTCCAGATAAACTTCCTGTGAAGGTGGACCTTCGTTCCGGGCTGTCGCCTCAATCGCTGTTTCGTAGAGCACAAAAAAACCGTTCCTGCGTTCAGCCGGGTCCTTGGGCGCTTTTGGACCTTCAATCTTGCCTACTGTAATGATCCCGTTATTGTTTTTCATATTGATCATCCTCGCTTTTTGTATAAGCTTTTCTTGTTATGGATGCGCTTGCAAAAAACATACTTCTGTTAGATAGAATACCTGTTAACAGTAACACCAAATATCCTGATTGTTCAACCGATAAACAAAGTTTCATTTAATAATTACAAAAAGTTGCTAGTTTACACATGGAAGTTGAAATCGCTTACTTATATAATGTGCCTAGTCATACGAAAATAGGATGCTTAAGGGGAGAATTATCATGCCTACGAAGGAATTGCACCTTGTGAAGCAGGGCAGTGCTGCCAAGATTTACGTGGACCCCAAGGGGAAAGATTATGAGGGATTACGCCGGGTGGCACAGTCTTTTGCAGCAGATGTTAAACAGGTAACAGAGGTAGAGCCTGAGATATATACACAATTGAACGAATTGGATGGAACAGTCATAATCGCTGGATCGATAGGTAGCAATGATTTTATCGATGATTTAATCGCGGAGGGAACCGTTGATGTATCGGCCATCCAAGGTAAAAGAGAATGTTATAAAATTCAGGTGGTTGAACAACCCACAGCGGGAGTGGACAAGGCGCTCGTCATTGTAGGAAGTGATAAACGGGGGACGATTTACGGGTTGTATTCGATCTCCGAAAAGATTGGAGTTAGTCCTTGGGTGTACTGGGCGGATATTGTGCCGGAGAAGAAGCCGGCATTGTTCATTCCTGATAACCAGCTTCATGTGATCTCCAAGGAGCCTTCGGTTAAATATAGAGGTATTTTTTTGAATGACGACTGGCCGTCTTTAGGTTCTTGGGTAACTCAAAGCTTTGGTGACTTTAATGAAGATTTCTATGACAAGGTATTTGAACTCATTCTTCGCTTGAAGGGGAATTATTTATGGCCGGCGATGTGGAGCGCCGAATTCAGCCTGAATGGTAAAAGCAGCCCGATTGCCAACGCCAAGCATGCACAAGAATACGGAATTATTATGGGGACCTCCCATCATGAACCCTTATTCCGGGCAGGCAGTGAATGGCAGAAGGTATACAGCCAATACGGGACAAGTAACCTATGGGATTTCGCCCGTAATAAACAGGCGATTACAGATTTCTGGGAAGACGGAATCAAGCGCAATCAGGACTTTGATAACTTGATTACTCTAGGTATGCGGGGGGAAAGTGACTCTGCGCTGGAGGGCTCCGACCAGGAGAATATTGATCTGCTGAAGGACATTATACTTACGCAAAAAGAACTATTGAAGAAATACAATCTTGAACATGCACCGCAAATTTTGGCCGTTTATAAGGAAGTTGAGAAGTACTGGTATGGCACTACCGGGGTGGAAGGGTTGAAGGACTGGGATGTTCTGAATGACGTTACGATCCTGCTTGCTGACGATAACTTTGGCAATCTCCGCAAAATCCCGACGAAAAACGAACGTAACCGCAGCGCAGGATGGGGGATGTATTATCATTTTGACTATCATGGTGGTCCGCATTCCTATGAATGGTTAAATACGACCCCGCTTGAAAAAGTCTGGGAGCAAATGTGTATGGCATTCGACTATGGCATCCGTGATGTATGGATTGTGAACGTCGGGGATTTGAAGCCTATGGAATTGCCCATTTCCTACTTTCTGGATTTGGCCTACGATTTTGAGGCATGGGGGACAGGTGCAATCAATCGGACTGTGGAATACACCAACCGTTGGGTAGAGCAGCAATTCGGATATGCGCTGGAACAAGAGACATGTCTGGGAATCGCACAATTGTTAGGTGATTATACCCGGATGAACGGTCGGCGCAAGCCTGAAATTATTTATCCGTCCACCTTCAGTCCTATCCATTACAATGAGGCGCACAGAGTTCTGGAGCAAGTGGTGATGATCGAGAAGGCTGCCGGCAAATACGATGAGCTAATCCCGGAACAACTAAAGGATGCTTACTTCCAGCTCGTATATTTCCCTGCTGTTGCCTCGGCCAATGTGGTCAAAATGCAAATTTATGCTGGACTGAACCATCTATACGCTAAACGAAATAGTATGTTGGCAAATACTTACGCTGCTCTGACCCGCGAAACCATCGAACGGGATAAGTATCTGGAGTTGGTTTATAATAGCGGAATTTCGGATGGAAAATGGCAGGGAATGATGAGTTCCCCTCATGTTGGGTATATACATTGGAATGCAGAAGGGTGGAACTATCCGGATGTAAACACCCAAACTCCCGCCAAAGGTTCTTTAATGATTGTCGATGTGGAAGGAACGGAACAAGCGTATGTTTCCGGCACAGCTGAACTTCCGGTAATTACAAATCTCCAAAAAGAAAACTATCGCATAACAATCAGTAACGGTGGAGAAGCGGGTTTTGAATATCAGGTGCGGAGCAGCGTGGATTGGATCAAGCTTGAGAAAATACGCGGCTGGATTGAGGCAGGGGAGACGCTTCAGGTTTCCGTAGATTGGGAGAAGGTCAAAGAAACATCGACGGGCGAAATTACGATCTCCGGTGCCGGGAATATAGTTAAGGTGAAGGCAGCCGTGGATTGGATAGACATTCCGGATGTGCTACCGATGACTTTCATCGAGACCCATAATATTGTGTCCATTGAAGCGGAGCATACCATAACTCGTGTTTCGAAATCAGGGGTGGTATGGAAGACCATTGACAGCTATGGACGTTCTTTATCCTCGGTTAAAATGTATCCGGATGCTGTATCTTTTGAACAACCGGAGGATGCACCTTATCTGGAATATCGGATTCTAGTGCAGCAGGACACTGATTATAGCTTAACCGCGTATATTGCGCCGACAAACAATCTGTCACAAACTAGTGGGTTGAAGTATGCGATAGGTTTCGATGATCAGGCACCCGTGATTAAGGATACTTTACCAACGAACTTTGAAGGCGGTAATCATGATAATGAACCGTGGTGCCGCGCGGTTATGGACAATATTCATGCTGTGACCACCAGCCATGCTTTAACGAAGGGTCTTCATACCCTCCGCTTTTACGGATTGGATGCGGGTCTAGTTCTGCAAAAGCTTGTATTGTCCGCTGCCCAGCTTCCTTATTCCTATTTAGGGCCGGAGGAGAGCTTTTATACTAGCGGGACGGCGTCCATTCTTAGTTAGGTTGAATTAAAAGGGCGAACAACTGGGTTGTTGCTTCGAATCCTCCGTTATTTCAGGGCAGATGACGGAGGATAACCCTTTATATTTTTGAAAACGTTGCTGAAGTAGGCGACATCTTGATAACCACAGTGCGCTGCCACTTCGGACACATTAAAACCACCAGCCGATAGAATCATCTCAGCATTGTTCACCCGCACCTTGTTTATAAATTCTTTATAGGTGGAGCCAGTGTTCTGCTTAAATAGCTTACCAAGATATACGGGATTTAGGGCAACCAAATCTGCCAGCTCCTTGATCGTGACTTCCTCCGAATAATGATCCATGATATAGGTCATCGCTTTTTGGATTCTTAGATCTATCAGAGGTGTTTCTTGATGGTGGGCGATACTTAATAAGCGGTACACAATCAGTTGAAAGATGGCCCGGGCCTTCATTTTGTAGAAAGGTTGTTTGCCCATCCAGACATGTGAGAATTCTTTAATATCCTCTAGAATCTCTTTAGTTCTCCAATTCCTAGTTACAGTCTCAAAAGGGAGCTGCACATGATTGTCCTCACCCTCCCAGAAGAAATTGAAGGCAAAGGAACGCATTGGTGCCTCCTTAAAGGTCTGAGCTTCCCGAATGCTGCCAGAAGGGGCATAGAGCATATCTCCGGCTTCAACGGTGAATTTCTCTCCATTAATAAAATAGTCAGACTTCCCTTCTACGATGAAGGTAAGATCATGGAAATCAATTTTACTCCTCGTAATCTCCCAATCCGGGAAGGATCTGCGATCAACGAACAAAAAAACACGGGGAACAAGATTTTCATATTTGGTAATGTCCATTTCTACCACTCCTCCTTCCTAATAAATAGAGCCGCGCTAATACCGATTGGTATATTATACAAAAATGAAACCGATTAAGAAATGGGATTGTAAATTGACTTTGCGCAATCAGAAGAATACAATAGTTTTATGACTATCGAACAATATTCCTTAAAAGATGATGAAAAGCGAGTGAAGATTTTTAAAGCATTAGCAGAAGTGAAACGAATTGAAATGATTCGTTATCTTCATCTCCATAAGGAGAACAATACATGTGGGTCCATTGGTGAATCTATGGGAATGGACAAATCCAATGTGTCTTACCATCTGAAGATTTTGTATGAAGCTGATTTAGTAAGTGTCACACGTATGGGGCAGAATAAGATTAGCCAGCTTCGAGAGGATACGTTTAGCGAATTATTACCGGGTTTCTTGGACAGTTTATAATATGTCCGGAAACCTATAATTTTTTCTTGATAGTTTGATAGTTTTATAACTATTTGATAATCATGTACAGGGTTTGGTTAATAGTTATAGGTAGCAGCAAAAATAAATATTAATGGAGTAGTGATCTATGAATCAGTTGAAAAATAAACAGGTCCTGTTAATTTCACGTCCTGTAGGCATGCCAACCCAGCAAAATTTCGAGTTCAAAGATATTCCTGTAGTTGAAGCAAAAGAAGGACAAGTTGTTGTACGTACGTTGTATTTGTCAGTGGATCCTTATATGCGCGGAAGAATGAATGATGCTAAATCGTATGTTCCTCCGTATCAGCTTAATGAAGTCATCGCTGGAGGACTTGTGGGAGAGATCGTAGACTCCAAATCGGAGCTATTCAAAGCTGGAGATAAAGTCATCGGTATGCTGGGCTGGCAGTTATATAATACTGTAGATGCTAAAGCAGTAACCAAAATCGATGATTCGATTGCACCTGTATCGGCTTACTTAAGTGTTCTAGGTTTAACAGGGCTCACTGCATATTTCGGTTTACTTGATATCGGTCAGCCGAAAGAAGGAGAGACTGTCGTAGTGTCTGGGGCAGCGGGTTCAGTGGGGATGTTTGTTGGACAGATAGCCAAAATCAAAGGCGCTCGTGTCGTTGGGATCGCAGGTAGCGATGACAAATGCGACTATTTAAAAAAAGAACTTGGCTTTGATGCAACCATTAATTATAAAACAACGGAAAATTTAGGCCAGGCTTTGGAAGAAGCATGTCCAAATGGTGTTGATGTTTATTTTGACAACGTGGGTGGAGCGATTTCAGATGCTGTGATGAGTTTGCTTAATGATTATGCACGTATTCCACTATGTGGCGCTATTTCTTCCTATAACAGTACAGATGGAGATATGGGTCCCCGTATTCAGAGCAGATTGATCAAAACCCGCTCCCTTATCAAAGGATTCGTTCTTAGTGATTACGCAGCCCGCCAGTCTGAAGGCCTTCAAGAGCTTGGAAAATGGCTAACAGAAGGTAAATTAAAATATGAAGAAACAGTTGTTGAAGGATTCGACAAAGTGGTTGAAGCATTCCTGCAATTGTTTCAAGGTGCGAACCTCGGGAAGATGCTTGTTAAGGTGAGCGACTCCGAATTCTAAAACAACACAAACAGCCCTGGTAGAGACTTTTATATATCAGGGCTTTTTGTATTATCACCAATCAAATCCGTTCAGACCATACCCTGTTTGGACTTCATGCATTTAAGATTGTATGTGCGGCCATAGGCTTTCGCATATTTGACGATTCGCTCAATCATGCTGGTGTCATTCAGTTTGGTAAATGGGCACGGATCGGGGGCTGTATTTACTTCCAAGATCCATGGTTTAAGGCGTCGATCCAAGGCAATATCCACACCGATTTCCTGCAGGCCGGGATAGGCTGTGCTTAGCTGTCTGGCGGAGTTCACTCCAATTTGTTGCATGGACCGGATCAACGCGCTACTATTCTCTACGTTTGTGTAGGATTCTAATAATGCCTCTACCGGATAAATCGTTCCCCCTTGGCTCCCATTCGTAACCACTTTGCGAGGATGAGCAACGCGACCCGCAATGCCTGTAGCTTCCCACCCGCCCTTAAGATTTCTTTGCACCATTACCCGGATATCAAATGGCCTTCCTTCATAAACCAAAAGCCAAATCCCCTTTTGCACCAAATAGGACTTTCCTTGGGTCTCGTTAAAGATTGCCCGATAAGCCATCTCGTAATCAGAAAATGTATGTTTATGCGTACCGGACTGATAGCTGTAGGCTGGTCGTTTTTTGGCGGAATGATCTTGTGATCTTTCAATCCGAATTACACCCTGTCCCAAAGATCCACAGCAGGGCTTAATGTACACCATTTTATGTTTTTGCAACATCTCATAGAGTACGTTTTTATTCATTTTTTTCGTTACCGGGATATACTTCCTTAGCTCTTGTTTTCTAAGCAGTACCCTTGTTTTCGTCAGCTTATTGGATATCCGCCGTATTGGCTCCTTCATTTTGTTCCTCCGTTCTATATATCTATAGGCTATATTACGGGAATACGCAGTTTTTGCTTGGGCAACCACAGAATAATAGAACACATGCAAAGAATTCTACATATGAATATTGGAGGCATTTATTAAACTTGGGCTGCAGCATGCGGTCAACGGGAGGCGGCTATGATGCTGCTCGGGAAATTGCAGAATAAGGTGCAAGAAGTAATGGACGAATACCCTTGGTACAAGGGGCTGATCGATGGGGAGAAAACGAATTATAACCTGCAGAACTTACCTCTTATATCTTCGAAAACACTTGAAACCTTCTATTATAACCAACCCATCGATCTTTCTTGGACTGTTTATAGGACGTCTGGTACAAGCTCAGGCCGTAGAAAAGCAATCCTCTACTCTGAGGAAGATGACAAACACTATGTGGATATTAAAACGAAGCTATTCGGCGAGCTTATTGCGGGAAGCGGATGTAACAGAGCGTTGGCGGATATGGGCACTGGACATGCAGCAAATACTGCGCTGACCATTTTTGAAAGGTTAGGATTGGAAAAAAGTTCAATCCCCTTTGAACTGCCAATCGAACAGCATATTGAACAGCTTAAAGCTTTTAAACCTGACTTGCTCTATACGATGCCGTCCATCCTTGACCATATCGTATATGCTGCCGGAAACCCGCGTGAATTCGGAATTCGCAAGATTATTTTGGTAGGGGAAATTGCTCCACCCGAGTGGCAGCGGAATATGGCTGGCTTGTTCGGTATTGATCCTAGAGACATCATCGATACTTACGGCTCCATTGAAATCGGTACGATCGCTTATTACTCCCATGATCATGGCAGGTACATTTTTGCCGACGGAATTTTTGCGGAAGGAATCGGGGTTCATGAGTTAGACGAAGAAGTAAGGCCACTTCGGAACAATGAAAGTATTCTGGTGCTTACCTCAACTGTCCGCAAGATGCTGCCAGCTCTTCGTTTTGTTACTTATGACGTTGTAAGGGATTTTAGGCCTGTGATGATAGACGGGGTTGAACAACAAAGCTTTGAGTCTATTGTAAAAAGAGTGGGTCAAGAACTGAAGCACGGTGAGAAGATCAGCCTGTACGATATCGAGCAGGTCGTATACCGTCATATTGAAGATGCGATCATTCGGGTCAAGGTAAAAAACAATGCGCTCTCTATTTATATCAAGAGTAAATCTGTGAAGCCCTCTATTATTCCGGTAATCAAAGAGGAAATCAGGGAGTGTATTCCGGAAATCGGGATGATGATTCGCAACCATCTGCTTGATGATATTGAGATCATTATAGTAGCTAAAGGGGAGTCGCTGGCCAGCGGGCAGGTCAAGAACAAGAAGTTATATTATCAGATGGACAAAGCTAAGGTGGACATAAATATCCAAGGCGGTATCTTGTCGACTATCGGAAAAACACCATTAATCAAGCTGAATAATCTGTTCCAGAACAGTGAGTTCGAAGTCTACGCAAAAATGGAACTGCTAAATCCGGGAGGAAGTGCGAAAGACCGTCCAGCTCTGCGGATGATCCATGAGGCATGGAAGGAAGGGAAAATCGGGCCGGGAACTACTATTATTGAGTCGAGTTCGGGTAATATGGCGATTAGCTTGGCGATGATTTGCCAATATTTAGGGCTGCGTTTTATTAGCGTGGTTGATCCAAGAACTACCACAACAAATCTGCAGATTCTGAAAGCATTAACTGCAAAAATTGACTTTGTTAGCGAACCCGATCCCGAGACCGGTGAATATCTGCCTGCTAGACTGAATCGAGTGCAGCGACTCTTGGAGGAAATACCGGGCAGCTACTGGCCGAATCAATATGCAAACGCAAATAACTATTTGTCCCACTACCATACGACCATGAAAGAAATCGTGACTGAGCTTGGCGAAGTAGATTATTTGTTTTGCAGCGTAAGTACATGCGGCACGATTCGTGGTCTCGCGGAATATGTAAGGGATCAGGGTCTGAAGACTAAGATTGTTGCCGTCGATGCGGAGGGAAGTACTATTTTTGGTGGGAACAAAGAGAAACGGCGGTTCCCGGGACTGGGTGCTGGCATCGTACCCCCTTTCTGCAGAACGGATTTAATCGACCGTATCGTGCATGTCTCAGACTTGGATATCGTAAAAGGATGCCGAGCACTCGCCCAGAATGAATCGATTCTGGCCGGTGCATCCTCAGGTGCTAACCTTGCCGCTGTTAGGCATATGGAGCAAGAATTAGCTCCAGGATCTGTCTGTGTGGTGATTTTGCATGACAAAGGGGAGCGTTACCTCGATACATTATACTCTGACCCATGGATTCAGAATGAATTTGGGCAGGAGTTCTCGGCTGACGGTGGAATTGTCCTTGCTTAACGAACGGCAAAAGGAGGTTGTGGAATGCTGTATTTAAACGATCGGGACATCCGGGAGGTGGGGCTTGATTGGCCTTCTCTCGTGGAATCGATAGAAACTACGGTGCGCATACTTGATTCTGGAGATTACGCGCAGCCCGTAAAACCTTACCTAAGGTATAAGAATCCTCAAAATCGTATTATTGCAATGCCCGCATACGTAGGGGGGAACGTGAACGCAGCAGGGATCAAATGGATTTCCAGCTTCCCGGATAATATCCAGGTTGGTCTTCCCCGCGCGCATAGCATCATTGTCTTGAATGATCCCATTACGGGCGAGCCTATATCCGTCCTAAGCTCTCCGCTCCCCAGCATCGTAAGGACAGCTTCCATCAGTGGACTGATGATTGGCTACTTTTTGCAGGCACGTTCACTTGAACGGATTCATCTTGGCATTATCGGCTGGGGACCAATCGGGCAATATCATTTTCAAATGGTTATGGCATTGTACGGAGATCGAGTTGAACGTGTCCGCATTTTTGATATAAGGGAAGTAGATTTGTCAGACATCTCATCTATATATAAGAATAGGATAGAAGTGGAGGAGACGTGGGCGGACGTTTATCGAAAGTCCAATATCTTTATCACCTGTACCGTATCCAATCATAGATATATCGATATGCTTCCGGCGGAAGGTAGTCTTCTACTGAATATTTCACTGCGTGATTATAAGCCTGAGGCATTAGCTTCGGTGAAGGCCATAATCGTCGACGACTGGGATGAGGTGTGCCGCGAAAATACTGACATACAGCAGCTCCATCTGAAACATGGGTTAACTCGTGCCGATACCCGAATGATTACCGATGTCGTCTCGCGCCATTGCCTGAATGAACTCAGAGCAGATGAGCCGATTTTCTTTTGTCCGATGGGGATGGCGGTTTTTGATATCGCAACAGCGGTATACTTCGTGAAGAAGGCTAGAGAAAAAGGGATCGGGACTGAGCTACAGTAAGGTTGTAGGCATACGTTCGCTATGGGATTTTTTATAGATTTTTCTGATGTAACTAGACTATGATCCGTCACTTTTAAGGGTGGATTGCTGTCTAGTTTTTTTATTGTCTTGTTAACGTTCCATTCATAATACTCTGATAATCTCTATAAGTGTTAGGCGGATGATCATCCACCCCAATAAATGATGACTCGGAGGATAATAATGTTGACACCTATGAAAAAAAGGCTGATCGCTGGTCTGACCCTATTGGCTGTGATTAGTGCCGGCTTTGGCGCAAGCTTGGTATTTCCCGGGAAACGGGCCTCTGCTGAGAACCAAACGGGTCAAACCGGACTGCCGGCAGCGCAAATTGAAGCATTTGCCAATCTCGATGATACCTCGGGACTGACTAGCTTCGTTGATGGAATTATGGAAAAAGATATGAACCGGCTGCAAATTCCGGGAGCGGTTATCTCCATTGTAAAAGACGGCAAGATTATTTTAGCCAAAGGTTATGGCAGTTCTAATCTGGAAGAAGCGGCACCGGTTGATCCGACAACCAGCATGTTTCGAATCGCTTCAACGACAAAGCTGTTCACCTGGACAGCGGTGATGCAGCTGGTCGAACAAGGCAAGATAGATCTGGACACTGATATTAACACCTACCTGAAATCAGTGAAGATTCCTGCTACTTATCCTGAGCCGATCACGATGCGCCATTTGATGACACATACAGCGGGGTTTGAAGAGGGTGGAGTGGGTTATCAAATCACTACCGACCCTGCCAAATTGCCGGGATCAATCTCGGAAACACTCAATAAGCATATGCTGGCACGGGTAAGACCCCCCGGAGAGATGAGTTCTTATTCGAACTTCGGGGCTACACTCGCGGGTCTGATTGTGGAGGAAGTCAGCGGTGTTCCTTACAATGACTATATACAAAAGTATATTTTCGATCCGCTCGACATGAAATATTCGACTGTGGTAGAGCCTTTGCCGGAGTCATTCATACCCAATCAAGTTGTAGGGTACACGAGTGAGAACGGCAGCTTTATTCCTGGCACACCTACCTTCGAGGGCGGCTTTCGTCCTGCCGGCTCGGGTACAGTATCAGCAGTAGATATGGCGCACTTTATGATTGCCCATCTGCAGAACGGGAAATATGGTGACCAGCAGATTCTTAGAACGGAGACCGCAGAACTAATGCATTCAACGGCGTACCAATTCGATAAACGTCTGCCGGGAGTAGATCTGGGGTTCTCTGAGAAACGCATCAATGGTCTTAGACTAATTACTCATGGTGGTTCCGACCCCATGTTTAATACCGAGTTTTATCTTGTGCCTGCCAAGCATATAGGTATCTTTGTTTCCTATAACGGCGGTCAGGGCGGTGATTCCGCGGCAGGCCTAGTCCATGCCTTTTTTGAGCGCTATTATCCCGATCCTGAAGCGAAGCAGCCTGAATTCTCCACTTCTGCGGAATCTGTTCAGAAATATGCGGGAACCTATCAATTCACACGCCGTAACCACAGTGATATTGATAAATTTTTCAATTTTTTTGCCCAGCTAAATGTTAAGGTAGAGGAGAATAAGCTATCTTTGGGAAGTGGTAGTGAACAACAGCTGTACAGAGAAATCGGTCCTAATCTGTTCCAGCTCGAGGGAGGTACCGAACAAATCGGCTTCCGCACAGATGAGTCCGGTAAGGTTACACATATGCTCTTAGGTATGGCGCCGGAAATGCCGCTGGAGCGTACGCCACTCTTGAATCAGAATAAGTTTTGGCTTATTTTACTTGGCGGCTCGGGGTTGATTTTCATCACTGCATTGCTTGGACTAATCTTCTCCAGACGCAAGATCAAGGCGATGACGCCTCCGGAAAAGTGGGCCATCCGCTTATCTGCGGGAACTGCTGGGTGGGCGCTGCTATCTTTCTTCACGATATTTATGGTGGTTATGTCCATGGACACGATGCAGAAGTTCAGCGGTATCAGTCTTTTGCTTTCTCTCAGTTTAGTTATGCCAATCCTTTTGGTTGGACTGACTTTAGCTTTGCTAATCTCGGCTATACTGGTTTGGAAAAATAAATACTGGACAGCTTTCAAGCATGTGCATTATACACTAGTGGCACTTTCGGCTGTAGTGATGACTCTGTTTTTCTACTATTGGAACCTGTTGGGTTGGCAGTTCGGATAACTTCGTTTCTTGTCAAGAATATATCATATATAATGTAAGCTTAAGAGAGGAGGCAAATCGTGGCTACTATACTTATCGCTGATGATGATGATAACATCCGAAAGCTAATGTCTTTGTTTTTGCGAAAAGAAGGTTTTGGCCTCAAAGAAGCCAGGGATGGTACCAAAGCGCTGTCCATTATAGAGAACTCGCGAGTCGATCTCGTCATCCTAGATATTATGATGCCAGGATTGGATGGTTGGGATCTGTGCAGAGAAATCAGGCGCTCTGATGCCAACATTCCCCTCCTCATGGTGACGGCTAAAGGAGAATCTGCACATAAAGTGAAAGGTTTTCAACTCGGCACGGATGACTATCTGACCAAACCGTTTGATCCGCTTGAACTGGTGATGCGAGTAAAAGCTTTGCTTAAACGCTCGCTGGTCGTTTCTTCCCAGTCTGTGCAGTTGGGCAATGTGGTGCTTAACCGCCGCACTTTCCAGGTTACGCGTGATGAAGAACCGGTAACGATTCCTTTGAAGGAATTTGAGCTACTGTTTCTGTTGGCTAGTCACCCCAGGCAAATCTTCACAAGAGAACAGTTGATTTCTCAAATCTGGGGATTGAACTATGAAGGAGACGGCCGGACTGTAGATGTGCATATAAGCCGGTTGAGGGAGAAATTCTGCGGTAACGACGAGCAATTTCAAATCGAAACGGCCCGCGGCTTAGGATACCGGCTGATCCCTGCGCTATGATCAAGACATTGTATGTACGCGTCGTTCTCACGTTTCTAGGCATCATTATCTTTAGTCTGATCTGTTCCTTTTTCATTGGTTTGTATGTCTTTCAGAAACAAATAAGTTACGAGGGACAGAATGAAATGATCACAGTGGGGAAGGAGATCATTCACCGTTATGATGACGCCAACAAGCCTGAGGATACAGACGAGTTCTTGAATAGTATGGTTAAGGTATCTGCATACCCTATCCACCTATATAATCATTCCGGGGAATATACCTTTTATGGGCTCAAGGATAGTCCGGCCGTCACTATCACCCGCGATGCTGTGAAACAAGTGCTGCAAGGAAAACTCTATCGTTCCTCTGCGAAAGATAAGGATACCTTTATCGGGATGCCCTTTATGTTTAACGGGGAGTGGCAAGCAATGTTCTTGCAGTATTCTGCCGAGAACGAAAATATCGTCAATCGGATGCTGCTCTTTGTGCTTTTACTCGTGCTTTTACTGGGTAGTCTATGCATTCTTATTGCCGCCAGATATTTGGTGGAGCCGATCAAAGCTTTGACGAATGCGACAAGAAGGCTAGCCAAGGGTGATTTCGAGGTAGCGCTTAAAGTAAACCGAGTAGACGAAATAGGGGAACTGACACAAAGCTATGTGGAGATGGCCGGGGAGTTGAAGCAGTTAGAACAGATGAGGCAGGATTTCGTATCCAACGTGTCTCATGAAATTCAGACACCGCTTACGTCTATTTCCGGCTTTGCTAAGGCATTGCAGAACAATGATCTAATCATGGAAGAGGAACGTTCTGAATATCTTGATATCATCATTGCTGAGAGTGAGCGTCTGTCGAGGTTAAGTGATAATTTGCTGAAGCTCGCTTCCCTGGATTCTGAACATCATCCTTTTAACGCAGATTCCTTCAATCTTGACGAGCAGATTAGAACCATCGTTGTGACCTGTGAGCCACAATGGTCAGCCAAAGGCATCGTTATCGATCTTGAGCTGCCGGAAGCTGTCAAAATTAAGGGTGATGAAGATCAGCTGAAGCAAGTATGGATGAATTTGCTTAGCAACAGCATCAAGTTCACACCGGAAGGCGGGAACATCCGCATCAGTATAGATGACAGTGCAGCAGATGTATCGGTCACCGTCAGTGATAACGGGATCGGGATTTCCCCGGAAGAGTTCAACACCGTATTCCAAAGATTTTATAAAATAGACAAGTCACGGAATGGAAACAACAATGGCAATGGCTTGGGACTTGCAATCGTTAAAAAAATTGTCTCCCTGCATCAGGGAAACATAGAAGTGGACGGTGCGGTTGGAGCGGGAACGACGATTATCGTCAGTTTGCCCCATAAGTGAAATTAAGGGTTTGTCTCATTCTTGGATTGCCGTACGCCAAACATAATGAAATCCTTGAATTGCCGGTCCATAACCCGATCTTCCTCCGTAACCACACCCCCCCGCTGATGAGTAATAATGACGGCTTTTTGTAAATACATGAAATACAGGTGGGTGGACTTGTGCAGAATGTCCAGCCACTTATTTTTTTCCTCCGGAGCGACTGAAATTGTCTCAAGGAGAATTAACCGTGAATACCAGCCTTCCATAGCCTGCTTAAAGTCAGGAAGTTCCGCGGGATTTTTGGAAAGCGTGCTGTAGTAAACTCCAAAAATGGCATCATAGTAGATCAGGGCTTCCTGATGATCTCTTAACGCCAGATATTTATCGAGAATGTTCTCCAATGACTGTACAGGGTGTTCAAAATCAAAATCAAACAGCAGCTGTCCAAACATCCGCTCCAGATTAAGGGCATAGATTTGAGCGGCTAACTCTTCCTTGTCCTTATAATGATGATACAAAGTACGCCGGGAGATGCCGGCTTGTTCCGCAATCTGTGCCATATCCGTGCGCTCAATACCTTGGGCACAGAATAAGCTAAGCGCTGTATCCTTAATGATCTCCCTTGTCATTTGCATTTGCTTTTCCCGCAAATTCATTGATTTTCTCTCCTGTCTTGTTGCAACTCTTCCGCTGCTTCTAGCACTATTTCTGAGCTGGCTTCGAATTCATGAGGAATTTGCTGCCCACTGAATAGGGGTTCTGCCGGTTGATCGCATCACCTAACCAATTCAGAAGCTTCACACCATCCTGTTCAGCCTGAAAGAAGGTCTCTCTGGTGGCAAAAGTGTGCGGAGTTGTACCCGTCTTTGCGTTCAGTCCATAGTCGGTGAGATAGTAATAATAATTAGGTAAAGTGGCTGCCAAAGAAGAAACAGATTGCCGCATTTCCTGTGACCACTCATTAATGATGCTTTGATCTCTTGGCCCCTTGTAATCGTTGATGTTGTTCTGAAAGTGGATCAGAATCTCGTCAAATACCGAGTAGGATTGCAATATTATCGCATTCGCAGGAAGTAGATGGCCGTTCGCTTTAAAAGCTGCCCCGATGATATCCGCTTCAGGGGCATATCCGAAGTTCTTCACGAAGTCTGCCTGCCATTCCTGCTTCACAACATTTGGCCACTTGTCTGATTTCAAGAAGGAACTGTCCGAATATTGGAAGATCTCGGAGTCCTTGTAGTGAGAGGCGATCTCGGGAGCCCAAAAAGCGGACCCAAAGCCACCAGCACTTTCGCCAGCAATCAGTAGTTTGCCGGGTTTATCCACGTTGGCATATATCCAATCGAGGCTGCTTCGCACATTATTGCTGCCGTTATAACGCATAGTAAAGGGGCTGCCGTCATCTTTTTTATATTCAACTGTGCGGTTGCCGATATGGAAGTCACCGGTCGAATAGGGAAGGTAGACCACATTCCAGCCATGAAATGGATTGGCAGGGTTATCCGTATCCATCATGCCTCTCAGCAATGTCAGCATATAGAAGGGGATGTTGGGGAAATAGTTGCCTGTATCTCCACCTTTAATAAAGTTCATAAGCTTGATGGGGTGTGCTGCACTTTGGGCATCCCAGCTGGCCCCGCCACCGGAAAAGAAGATGATCCAGTTATTATTTTCACCCTTTTTATTCCACAAAAAATACTCTGATCCATCACTTGATATGACATTTCCGTCTAGCGTGACTTTATTCCACTTGTAAGGCTTCACTTCCGCGATTTCGGGGGTGGTAGTCGCCGGTCTTTTGATTACAAAAGCGCTGATTGCAAACATGGCAATCAAAACAAGGCTGAATAACCCAATACCTGTGAATATTGTGATTTTCCTCATTTTTCTCATATCCATCTCTCCCTTACTCGGAGTATACGTCAAGATTACTCATTGCACAAGGTGTATACTTAAAAGCATAAGAAACAATCGTGAGAAAATATATAAAGAGGTGTCCTACGTAACCTTTGATCTATGGCTACAGGGACACCCCAATTTTTGTACGTTACTTTATTAGTTTTGCTGCTTCGATTTCAAATGTTTTTAGTTCGTAAGGTTCAAGTATAAAAGTAATGACAGGTTCAGTGTGGACTTCCCCTTCAGGACGCTCCATTAGATTACACTCTTGCCACGAAATAATATTCAAGTCGCTAGTCATATCAATTTGCTGGCGGCTTCCGGAATAGTCGTGCACACGTACGATTAATTTTTGACCATCCTCAGACTTCTTAATCGCAGAAACCATAACCGTCTGTGTAGAAAGGCGAATAAGCGACTTGGTTGTCACTTCTGCTTGCCCCATGGTGCTCCGTAGAGGGTTGTTGACGGACCAAGCTTGACGGACGGTGTCACCCTGTAGCCAATCCCCAGTATGAGGCAGGATAGAGTAGGTGAAAGTATGTTCGCCTTGATCCGCTTCAGGGTCAGGGTGCGTTGCCGATTTGATTAAGGATAGACGCATTACATTATCCTTGATGTCATAACCATATTTGCAGTCGTTCAGCAAGCTAACGCCATAACCACGATCTGATAAATCTGCCCACTGATGCCCCACAGTCTCGAATCTAGCGTAATCCCAGCTAGTGTTCCAATGTGTTGGACGCGTAACATTACCGAACTGGATGTCATAAGTGGCTTCGGTAGCTCGTATCGCAACAGGGAAAGCTACTTTCATTAGCTGTTGTCGCTCATGCCAGTCTACCTTCGTCACGAAATCGATACGACGATGGTGTGCATGTAAGATCATTTGCTGCTTAATCGTGGAATCCATATAACTCCATGTGAATTGTACAACACATCGCAGTGAACCCTTTTCTATGACTTCAATGCTGCGGCAGTCGATTACTTCGCGCATTTTTTGTTGATAGTAGATGTCAATATCCCACGCTTCATGGGCCAGGGGTTTATCTTCAAACACTTGGAACACGTTACCGTGACTTCCGTTTGCTAATACTTGTCTTTGTTCATTTATATCATAGATGGATACTAATTGCCCTTGTTCGTTCCATTCAATTTCGAAGTGAGGCGTTGAAACTCCTGATTCATTTAGCTTGAATGGAGCGCTTAGAGACTCAGAATTTACATTTTCTACGAAGGAAATGGTTGTGTATCCGAGAGAAGGAATGTTAGATACTTCAACGATCCAGCGGTCACCTTCACGTTGAGCTTGTAGTTGTTTTCCTTCTGAGCTTATCCAATGTCCTGTTTCCATCCCGGCTTCAACAGTAATTTCTACGAGTTCTGTCAGCTCCCAAGCAGCATTGTTCCAGATCGTATATTTACCGGCTTCATTTCCGCTCACAAGTGCCTTACTGGATTGCTCCCAGGCAGACTGACCTATTGCTTCTGCTTGTGCATATTCAATCGTACTGTCTTCATATACTTCACGAATCGAAGAGCCCGGAATAATATCATGGAATTGGTTGCGCAAAATAATTCTCCAGCCCTCGTCTAAATCGGTCTGACGATAGTTCGACCAGTCACCTGTCATCACACTTTGCAGTGTATTTAGCCATTCCGCCTCACGGTATAGCAGTTCAAGCTTACGGTTCATCCGCTTATTGTAGGCTTGGCTTGTATAGGTGCCGCGGTGATATTCTAAGTAAAGCTCGCCATCCCATACATGGACATAACGATCCGTATTTGCAACAGTTTCTTGCAAGTTACGGAAGTAGTCTCCCGCTGTTCCTGTTTCAATCTTCGGCAGACCGGGAAGATCGTTTAGCCGACGGCGCATCTCTAGCATTTCACGGTTCACACCCCCGCCACCATCGCCATATCCGTAAGAAAGTAACAGATTGCGATTCACTTCTTTATCCCGGTAGGTATCCCAAATTCCTTTTACAGTCTTAGGAATAATCCGGCCATTATAAGTGTAGAACCAAGAATCTTCTTCGGACCAAGGCTCTGGCGTTGTAATAAAATGTGTTAACACCTCTGTGCCATCAATCCCACGCCATTGAAAGGTATCATGTGGCATCCGGTTATATTGATTCCAGCTAATTTTTGTGGTCATGAAGGTATTAATTCCTGATTTTTTTAGAATTTGTGGCAAGGACCAGCTGTAGCCAAATACGTCCGGCAGCCATAAATAGTCACATTCAACCCCAAATTCATTACGTAAGAAGCGAGTTCCATACAGTAATTGACGGACTAGAGACTCTCCTGAGGTCAAGTTGCAATCTGCTTCAAGCCACATGCCGCCGCCAGCTTCCCAGCGTCCTTCAGCCACACGTTCACGAATATTTTCGTAGATTTCTGGATAGTCATTTTTGATATATTCATAGAGTTGCGGCTGAGTCTGTAAAAAGGTATAGTCCGGGAACATTTCCATCAGACGTAGTACGGTTGAGAAGGAACGCGCACATTTCTCACGGGTGTGTTTCAATTGCCACAACCAAGCCACATCAATATGGGTATGGCCAATACAGGTAACTGTGACGGGTGAGGACTTCTCCATTTTATTAATTTCATCACGCAAATAATTGCGGGCTTTCCCGATCGAAGCATAGAAGTTGTCTGAACCAGGACGAGACCAGTCGATCAGAAGAAAGGAGCGGTCTACTGTACTCATAAGTTGTGTATATTCTGGAGTTTTGGCATCGAGTACGTTCAGCGTCTCGACTACAGCAAGCGCGGTAAAATAGAAATCATCCGTTGCTTCATCCAGCCAACAAATTTCAGCCATGCGAATGCCATGTGTCTGATCCTTTTTAGGGCCGCCTCCTTCGAGTCCCGACCATAACCGGAAGGTCAGTGGAAGCTGAGTGCCTACCGTTTCATTTGGCAAGAACACTTCGGTATGATTGGAATCTACACCTTGATAGGGTTTGCCGTTGAAAAAGAATAAGGATTCAAATCCGGAGTTGTTTCCAGCACCCGTCTCGCCAAAATCAAATCGACCCAGTACTCTACGGCCTGCCCAAGTAGCGGGTACGTCTATATTTGTCGTTAGCCATAAATACAAATCGCGGCCTTTCCAGGTATCGCCAACTCGTAGCTCAGACCATTCTCCATCCACGGGCGGTTCGGCTGCAATTTCACCTTGTTCGTCAATCATTGAGTTGAAAAAAGGAATGTGTATACGATCCCGGTAACGATATTCGGAAATTTCGTTTAGTTGGGAGTTGAGTTTGCGTTTGGTTAGAAACATGAGTAATAGCCCCTCCAATATGTTGATGGGGGACGAGGAAATTAAGATCTATTTGGGTTATTATAGGTTTGTTTGGGGGGTAGAAATCAACTATAGACGATTTTTTGTGAGTTGTAAACTCTCGGTGGAGAGAAAAGTTGGAGCGCTAGAATTTATAAATAAAAAATGCATGCGCTTCCATTGCAGAAAAAGAAGTGTGATGTTAAGCTTCTAATCCTAAAGGTGATATTCAGAAAGAAGGTGGCTTTGTTGAATGTAAAGAAATTTTATCAAAACCATTTGCAGAAAAAACTGTTCAATAAAATATTAGCTATATACTCTTCAATCATCATAATTACGTTAATAGCCTCTTCCATTACCGTATATAAATACTATGAACAGACGATCACTCGCCAACATGTAGATGCTAATCGGGAGGTGCTGGATTATGTAAGTTTGTATATGAATCAGCAGTACGAAAGCATCCAAGTGGCTATCCAGCAAATATATAGCGATGCCTCTGTCAGTGAGGATTTGTCCTACTTTTTGCAAAATGATTATGGGGATTATCTTAAATACCGTTTAGATCAATATGCAGATATAGGGA
The DNA here is from genome assembly GCF_037969975.1 of Paenibacillus sp. FSL R7-0163. Taxonomy (NCBI): domain Bacteria; kingdom Bacillati; phylum Bacillota; class Bacilli; order Caryophanales; family Paenibacillaceae; genus Paenibacillus; species Paenibacillus sp. FSL R7-0163. The sequence goes on along the minus strand of NZ_CP150224.1, from coordinate 3,654,738 downwards.
GCTCCGTTCCTCATACGTTCGATACGTATTTCAAAACCTATTTGAATCAGAAAAATGGGATTTATGACGTTATTTTGTACAGCACAGAGAAAGAATTTTATTATTTATATAAAAATAATACCCGGCAATTCTACTTGAGCGACATGGACGGTTCTAAGCAAAAATTATCCTTACCGAAGAATGGCTGGGTCTCGCATGAAACCAAATTAGTGCTTAAGGAAATAAGAGAAGACAATAACAATTTATATACAATGACTAGGGAAATTAAAGATCCGATTACACTGAAAACGATCGGTATGCTCATAGTAGATTTTGACGCAGAACTTATTTCAAAATGGCTTGGCACAAAAGTTGCAGAAAATAATGGTCAATTGTTGGTCTTAACCCCAAGCGGTGACGTTATATATGATTCATTGGGAAGGTATATGGGACAGCGATATCCACATATCGATGCGCTTCATGCCGATGGCTGGACAACACTGGATGGGATCTCCAAGGTTAACTTAAATACAACGAATAGCTCAGGTCTTATTATGGCAGGGATCATTCAGAAGTCACAGGTCAACAACGAAATGAAAACGGTTCGAACTTGGATTATCGGGATTACCACAGCGCTTATTATTACTGCAATGTCTTTTACATACGGAATTATTTTACGTTTCTCTAAAAAAGTGAAGATCATTGTCAAATCTATGAAGCGCTTACAGGAAGGTGATTTGAGCACACGTATTCACCTTAATCGAGAAGATGAATTGCAGCTAATTGCCAACAATTTTAACTATATGTGTGAAAGACTAGAACTCTATATTAACAAAGTGTATATTTCGGAGCTTACCCAGAAAAATGCTGAGCTAGTTGCACTTCAATCACAGATTAATCCACACTTTTTATATAACACACTTGAGGCGATTAGGATGCGGGCAATTACGCAAGGAGCGAAGGATGTAGGTCAGATGATTTACATTTTATCGACATTATTTCGAACGATGATTAAGAAAAGTATGGTCGTTACAATATCTGATGAGATTGAATATTGTAATTTGTATCTGGAGTTGTTCCAGATTAGACATAAAGATAGGCTCCAAATCGAATCACAAATAAGTCCAGCTTCCATGAATTGTTCTATCGTTAAATTGCTTATTCAACCGGTTATTGAAAATTATATTGTTCACGGATTTAGACCTGACCGTTTTGGCAATCTCATCCGTATTGAAGTTACTGAATCTGGCGGGGAAATTCAAATTGCTATAAGTGATAACGGAAATGGAATTACTCCCAGCAAGCTAACAGAGCTACAGCAAATGCTTCAAGTCAGTATGAGAATGGATGAACCTCCTTCTTCGGTAGGCCTATGTAATGTGAATGAACGAATTAAACTTTATTATGGGACTGAATATGGATTAACGATCGCTAGTGAAGTAAATAAAGGAACAATAGTCATCATGAATATACCAGTAGTAAGGGAGAGTACTAATAATGCACAATATACTTATCGTGGATGATGAACCTCTTATTCTTGAAGGATTACGTTCAGTGATTGAATGGGAAAAATATGGATTGAGAATCGCGGGACAAGCGTCTAATGGGGAAGAAGCTTTAGAATTTCTACGCAATCATAATGAAGGGATCGACATATTAATTACTGACATTACGATGCCAAAACTTACGGGACTTGAACTGATTCAGCAAATAAAGGTTTTTGATTCAAAAATGAGGTTTATAATCTTGAGCGGGTATGAGCAATTTGAGTATTTAAAAGCTGGAATGAGTCTAGGCATTGAAAATTATATTCTCAAACCCATTAATATACATGAGTTGGAATCAACCATTGAACAAATTGTTGAAGTGCTGAATCAAGAGGATGTTGAACAATTTCATGCTAAAGAGGATTGGCAAGTTCTACGCAATAATATTCTAAACCGCTGGGTAACTGGCAATATAGGCCGGCAGGAGCTACAGCACCGTTCAAAAGTCTTAAATATCTCACTGGACTGTTCATTTTTTACGGTGGCTGCGATTCGGCTTATCACCGAACAGGATGACGATGAGGGCCAGGATAAACTCCATAGGAATCAGCTTATGGATGAATGTTATCGTATCGCTGTGAAATCATTAGAGCAACTTGGAACCGTTATTGTATTTATAGATATGGAAGGTGATCTTGTTCTTATTATTGCTGAGCGGGCTGAAGCTGAGAACAAAGAAGAGCTTTATTGTGTACTGGAGCAAGTGCAATGTGAGATTATGCATGAGTTAGAAAAGTCTGTCTGGATAACGATAGGAAGTAAGGAGCATGCTTTTCAGGAAGTCCCAAATAGTTATAAAAAGGCGAAGAGTTTATATGTTGATCATCTTATGCTACCGGGTTACCCGATTATAGATGTGGAACAACTATCAAAGATGGTTCTGCATGAGGAGAAGCTCGAAATTGATTATGAGGAATTCACCAAATTATTATTATCTGGAGACCGGGAGGCTACGAACCAATTTATCGCAGAAACGTTCGAAAAGCTGTTTGGCTGTGGCATGATTACCCGCATTGATAATTACAACGTAGCGATTGAGTTAATGTTGATTGCTAAGAAAATGGAGAAAAACTCTAATTTTAGTGCCGTGTTTAATCCATTGCTGCGCATACATACTATTGAGCAATTGGTGCACCATGTGCAGGAAAGTGTGAAAGAAACACTAGACCAATTATCATTAGTAAATGATGAGCTCAGTCCGAATATGAGATATATGGTTGATCAAGTAAGCAAACACTATAGAGAAGAGCTATCCCTGAAAACGCTCAGTCAGCGTATGGAAATGCATCCTAATTATTTGGGCCAGCTATTTCAGAAGGAAATGGGCCGTAGTTTCTCTGATTATGTTAATCAATTTCGAATTGAAAAGGCAAGACAATTGCTGCTTCAAACTACGTTACTAACCAACGAAATTGCAGCTGAAGTAGGATATCCGGATCCAGCATATTTCTATCGCCAGTTTAAAAAATCAGTAGGTGTATCGCCGACAGAGCTTCGGAATATGTACAAAAAAGCAAAATCCTAAAATAAAGGAAATGTTCCTGAGTATCACGTTCAAGTACGGGCTTCATGGACGTTGATAACGAGAATGTTTCCTTTTTTTTTGCTCAAATTTAAGGGGAAATAGACTTTTTAAATGTCCCTTCTGCTGTGGATCTTTAATTTTTACATCTGATTCTGGAGTTTTTCAACTTTATGAAACCGCTTTTATAGCGCAGAATTAAGGGTAGTTAAAGGGGCGAGGGAAAAAGATCGAAGGGATATATAGGGGTTGTTTGGGGATAGAGAGAAGGGGGATGTGGAATAATGCCTGCATTTTTCAAAAGTTTAATTAAGGATAAAGTACTCTGGTTTATGGTATTACCAGGGACATTATGGTTCCTGATCTTTTGCTACTTACCGATGTTTGGAACAGTAATTGCATTCAAGGATTTCAAGATTCATCGGGATGGATTCTTTGCAAGCGTTTTAAATAGTAAGTGGGTTGGCCTTGAAAATTTCAACTTTTTGTTCTCGACGGAGGACGCCTATATCATTACAAGAAATACGATTCTTTATAACTTGGCGTTGATCTCTCTCGGTTTAGTTCTTGCGGTGGGCATTGCGATCACCTTAAATGAACTTGTGAACAAACGGATGGCTAAAGTTTATCAAACGGCGATGTTTATGCCTTACTTCCTTTCTTGGGTCATTATTAGTTTCTTTACCTTCAGCTTTCTGAGTGTAGATAAAGGAATATTGAATCAAGTGGTTGTTTACTTCGGAGGCGATCCTATTTCCTGGTATGGGGATACTCGCTTTTGGCCATATATCCTAATTTTCATGGGGATTTGGAAATCAATTGGTTATTCAAGTGTTGTTTACTTAGCGGCTATAGCGGGTATCGACAAGTCCTACTATGAAGCAGCTATGATTGATGGGGCCAGCAAATGGCAGCAGATTAAGTTTATTACACTTCCTTTGCTTAAACCTTTAATGGTAACGCTAACGATTTTAGCGATTGGTGGTATTTTTAGATCGGACTTCGGTTTATTCTATCAAATCCCTCGGGATTCAGGTGTTCTATACTCCGTAACGAATGTTATCGATACTTATATTTATCGCAGCATGAGTACGACAGGTAATCTAGGGATGAGTACAGCAGCGGGTCTATATCAATCGATTGTTGGATTTATCATGGTGCTTGTAACGAATTCTATTGTGAAAAAGATCAGCAAAGAGAATGCGATATTCTAGAAAGGAGTTAGTGACGTTATGGCAGTATTCAAACGTAAGCCAAAAGAAATCGACAACAACGCCATTACTCCTTTATGGAATGTGGTACTCAATATTATAATTGGCATCTTCGCTTTTACTTGTGTGTTTCCGTTCTTGTTTGTCATAGCCATTTCTTTTACAGATGAGAAAGTACTTGCTCTAAATGGATTTAGCTTGTTACCCGAAAAATATAGTTTAGCAGCTTATCAGTTTGTTTTTAACACAGGTGATCAATTGCTTCGTTCCTTTGGAGTTACTTTGATGGTTACTGTACTAGGTACGCTCATTAGTTTATTTCTAATAACAACTTATGCGTATGTTCTCTCTCGAAGATCATTTCGCTATCGTAATTATTTCAGCTTCTTCGCCTTCTTCACGATGTTATTCTCAGGCGGAATGGTTCCCAACTATATCGTGGCTACGCAGTTTTTACATTTGTACAACACGATATGGGCTTTAATATTGCCCATAGCGATGAATGCATTCTTTATTCTAGTAATGCGGACCTTCTTCCAGACTAGCATACCTGATGCACTCATTGAGGCTGCCAAAATTGATGGGTCTGGTGAGTTTCGGACCTTCCTGCAAATTGTACTTCCAATCTCTTTACCGGGGATTGCAACGATTGGATTGTTCTGTACGCTGGGCTATTGGAATGATTGGTTTAATGCCCTGCTGTATATAGATGATGCGAGTCTTGTTCCACTCCAAGCGATGCTGATGCGAATTCAGAATAATATGGAGTTTGTCATTCAGAACAGTATGCAGATGGGATCAAGCTTTGAGATTGCTGCAACCTTGCCAACAGAAACCGTTCGTATGGCGATGGTTGTACTGGCGACCTTACCTATAGCACTAGCGTATCCGTTCTTCCAAAAGTATTTTGTACAAGGCTTAACCGTGGGCTCTTTAAAGGAGTAACACTACTAAGATGTATTTATTCGAATCGCTAGGACAGGAATCGATATAAATAAAGCGTTCATTAATCTAAAGGGGGAAAATAGAAATGAAAATGAAAAAAGGCTTAACACTCGCTCTTGCAGGGACAATGCTTTTTTCTGGCCTTCTAGCTGGATGTGGTTCGAATAATAATACAAATGCTGCTAAAGAAACAAACAATTCAGCGGCAGCAGGGAATTCAGCAGGGAACACATCAGAATTAAAGCCATATGAGTTGAAGATGTATTTAATTGGTGGACCTCAAAAGGATTTAGATCTTGTCTTAAAAGAAGTTAATAAATATACCCAAGAAAAAATTAACGCGACGTTGAACATTACGATGTTCGATTGGGGCGATTACGATAAGAAGATGCAAGTCATCACCGCTTCCGGTGAGCCTTATGATATTGCCTTTACCTCTTCTTGGACAAATGACTTCCGTCGTAACGCTGCTAATGGGACGTTCTTGGGTCTGAATGATCTGCTAGATAAGTATGGTAAGGAAACGAAAGAAGTTTTGGACCCTCGTTTCTTAGAAGGAACTAAGATTAAAGGTGAGATCTATGGTGTTCCTGTAAATAAGGAGCTTGGACAGCAATGGGTATGGCGCTTCAATAAGAAATATGTTGATAAATATAACATGGACATTTCCAATATCCGTACATTGGATGATCTAGAGCCACTTCTTAAAACGATTAAAGAGAACGAGCCGGCTGATATTACACCTCTAGCTGTTCCTAAAGGCTTTAAACCATTCATGCCATTTGACTATGTACTAGGTGATGAGCTACCTATCGGGGTCTATATGGATTCCACAGATGGCAAGGTTGTTAATATTCTGGAGACACCTGAACTTGCAACATCGTTAGATACGATGCGTAGACTTTACACAGCAGGTTACTTACGCCCAGACGTTGCGACACTTGAAGGTATTGATAACATTAAGACCGGTAAATGGTTTGCCGATCGCGAAATCACACAGCCTTATGCAGAAAAAGGTTGGTCTCGTTCAGCAGGTTATGAAATTGTAACTTCGCCTATGCATGAGCCTTATGTATATACACAGTCCGCCGCAGGTTCGATGCACGCGATTTCCGTAACCTCAGGTGATCCTGAGCGCGCGATGATGTTCTTGAATCTTTTGAATACAGATAAGTACTTACGCAATTTGCTCAACTATGGTATTGAAGGCACTCATTATAAGAAAATCTCCGACAATGTCATTGAAGATCTGCCAGCTATGCAAGATAGCTATGCAATGCCAGGCTTCACACTTGGGAACATGTTACTGACTTATCTGCATGCTGATGACCCTGCTGATAAATGGGATGCTTTCAAGAAGTTTAATGATTCTTCAAAAGAAGCCCCTACCTTCGGTTTTGCATTTGATCCTACACCTGTAAAAACAGAAGTAGCGGCTATCAACAACGTAACTAAAGAATTTATGCCAGCGCTATACACAGGTTCTGTTGATCCTAAAACATATCTGCCAAAAGCAGCGAAGAAATTTAAAGAAGCTGGACTTGATAAAGTCATTGCAGAAGTTCAAAAGCAACTTGATGAGTGGAACCAGACAAAGAAATAAGCTAATGAACGTAACACGCCTAAGATTAATCACTAAAGGTAACACAAATAGGATTAGTGGAGACGGGCAGCTATGCTGCCCGTCTCTCTATCTATCCCCATTTATTATGAAGGAGTGAGAATATGGAACAATTCCGACTTCCCACCATCTCTATGCCGAAGCTGCCGCTTCCTCAAGCGGTTCAAGAAGTATTGAACGAAGCAGAGGAGAAGTTAGCTCATCGGCCGAAGCTGTTGCAGCTTTTTAAGAACTGTTTTCCCAATACGCTTGAGACAACGACTAAGCTTATGGATGATGGGACAACGTTTGTAATTACAGGAGATATCCCAGCTTCTTGGTTGCGAGACTCTGTGGAGCAGGTTATGCACTACGTGCCCTTTGCTAAAAACGATCCCGATCTTCAGCGGATTATTGGCGGGTTAATTAAACGTCATATCGAGTATATTCATATCGATCCGTACGCCAATGCGTTTAATGAGACAGCGAATGATTGGCATTGGAGCACTAGCGATATTACGGAAATGTCCCCCTGGGTGTGGGAGCGTAAATTCGAGATCGATTCTCTTTGTTTTTCCATGCGTCTGGCTTATGCCTATTGGAAAGAAACCGGAAAGGCTGATATATTCGACGCCGGATTTAAGGCAGCAATGATCAAAATATTCAACCTGTTCAAAACTGAACAGCGCCATAGTGAATTATCTCCATACCGGTTTACGCGTAACAATGGGATTCCTGAAGATACACTGCGTAATAACGGTCTAGGTATGCCTGTTAATTACACGGGTATGGTCTGGTCGGGATTCCGCTCGAGTGATGATGCATGCGACTTTCATTACAACATCCCGGGGAATATGTTCGCTGTTGTTGCATTACGTCATATGCAGGAATTCGCTGAATGGGTATTCCGTGATCTTGAATTTCTGGAACAGCTTAAAGCATTAGAAGCTGAGATTGATCACGGAATTCAATTGTATGGTATTTATCGTCATCCGAAATTCGGTCCAATCTACGCCTACGAGACCGATGGTTATGGCAACTACTGCTTGATGGATGATGCGGGAACACCAGGACTCCTGTCGATTCCTTATCTCGGCTATGTTACCGCAGAGGATGAAATTTATCAGAATACGAGACGATTTGCTCTGAGCAAGGAGAATCCTTTTTATTTTGAAGGAACCGCAGCGAAGGGAATCGGCAGTCCGCATACTCCCAAAGACTACATCTGGCATATGGCATTAACCATGCAAGGTTTGACGGCTTCAACTAAGGAAGAAAAGCTGGAGATGCTTGCGATGTTAGAAGCTACGGATGCGGATACTGGCTTTATGCATGAGGGATTCCATGTTAATGATCCGAATACGTTCACTAGAAAATGGTTCGCCTGGTCCAATAGTCTGTTCTCCCAACTTGTCTATAAAATGATGAAGGAAGGACTACTATGAGCAGCCTGAGTAGACCTGTAATCATATTTTATGATTCTGATTTTCCAATTTCCAGTCCCATTCCTAGCGATGCGATTACATCCATGAGTGAGTTCGGATCTATTGTAAGTGAGAATCAGCTTGCACAAACGCTATGCGAAACGAAAGGCGGCTGTTTCATCAATCTGCATGCACCCTATTTCCCGAAAGCGGCCTGGATAGCCATTCTTGAATACCTGCAAAGAGGTGGCGGGTTGATTAGCATTGGAGGCGCACCCTTCAAACAACCTGTTCGTTGGGAAAATGGCCGATGGCATGTCGAAGCGGAGCAGACTTCCTATCATCAGGAGCTGTATATTCATGAGGCACTTCGTGTTGAATGCTCACGCAACCATTCATTGCTTGCCTTGGATGTCATTCCTCTGCTTAAGGGTCAAGAATCTCTTTTTCTAACGAGTGCGGACACATGGAACCTCGTGCCACATACGACAAAGACGAGTGATTTACCACATCAAATGGGCTCGGCAGGTCCGATGAGCACACGGATTTACCCGCTCTTAAAGGGAATTACGTCCGAGGGTCGAGAAACCGCTGCCCCAGTGGTTCTTTGGGAGAATACGAGCGGTTTGTATGCAGGTTCACGCTGGCTGTTCGTAAATACACCTGCAACAGCTTCTTTTTGGGAGCAAAAAGGTCCTTCCGCGATATCCAATTGGGCGCGTTTCTGCAGCAAGGGTGTTACGGAAATGTGGGTTAAGCCCAATTACGCGTCTTATGAATCAGGAGAACGTGCTTCCCTAACCCTTCAGATTCAGCAGCTTGAACGAGTGAGACCTTCTATGCGAAATGAAGATACATGGAATTTCACAATTCATGTAGAGCATGAATCAGATACCTCTTTGAAGTGGTCTCAGAGTTTGGAAATGAAGGCGAATGCAGAACTAAACATGGTGCGTCTGCCTATTCCTTTGGAGATAAGTAGGGGCCTCTACCAGATTGTCTGTGAAGCAGAAGCCAGTGATGGTGAGGTTCGCATTCTGCGCCAAGGGTTCTGGGGTCATGCTCCTGAGCTGCTGGCAGCAGGCCATCCGGTAACGAGCGGCAGAGATTATTTTATAAAAGATGGGCGTCCGCTACCAGTGGTCGGCATGACTTATATGGCGAGTGATGTGGCGCGTAAATTTCTATTTCTGCCGAACGTCGGAGTTTGGGATCGTGATATGGGCCAGATGCGGAAGGCCGGGATTAACTGGATCCGTACAGGGATCTGGACAGCTTATCGCAATGTGATGCAAGACGATGGACATGTCTCGGAAGAAGTATTGCGGGCGATCGACGCCTTCATCATGACGGCGAAAAAGCATGATCTTCAGGTGACGTTCACGTTTTTCTCCTTCACCCCGGAAACGTGGGGTGGGGTAAATCCTTATCTGGACCCACAAAGTGTTGAGGCTCAGAAGCGGTTCATTCGGTCTATTGTATCTCGTCATAAAGATTCTTCGAATGTAGACTGGGATCTTATTAATGAACCGTCGATGTTTGATCCGGACCGTATTTTCTCGGACGGCCCGAGTTCATGCCATGATCGCTTTGAGCGACAAGCTTTTAGGGAATGGCTACAAGAAAGACATGGTGTAATCGAAGTGCTGCAGGAACGCTGGAATATGACGCCCGCACAGCTTCCGGCCTTTGCTTCGGCAGGGCTGCCTGAAGCAAAAGAGATGAACTTCGACGTACAAGATATGCACAGTGCTAAGAGGGGGACACGCTGGTTGGACTATTGTTTGTTCTCTATGGAAATGCATAACCGTTGGGTGAAGCAATTATACGATACCATTAAGGAGCAATGTCCAGCTCAGATGGTTACGGTTGGCCAGGATGAGGGACTAGGAGCGCAGCGTCCTTCGCCGTTTTTCTATGAGGAAGCGGTAGATTACACTACTGTGCACTCCTGGTGGTTTAACGACTATTTGATATGGGATGGCATTTTTACCAAAACCCCCAATAAGCCAAACCTAATTCAGGAGACAGGCGTCATGTATGTAGAAACTCCAGATGGCCGAGCCAAACGTTCAGAACAAGAGCTGCGGAATTTGCTGGAACGCAAGTATGCTTACGCTTTTGGAACGGCTGGTGCGGGAGCTATTCACTGGATCTGGAATACGAATTTCTATATGGATAATGCGAATGAGTCCCATATCGGAGCACTGAGAGCGGATGGAACCGAGAAGCCTGAGGCAGACGTATCTTATGATTTCGGGAAGTTTATAGAAGGTATCCGTGATATATTTGGTGATCGGAAATTGGAAGAGATTGCGGTGGTGTTCCCTTATTCGAATGATTTCTCTAATCGAAAGTTGGCTTTTGCGTCTACAACAGAGCTTACCCGCATTCTGTCTTATGAGCTCAAGATGTCTTTTCGGGGGGCTTCTGAATACCACCTAGATGATTTGGAGAAGAACCCTGCGAAGCTGATTATACTGCCAAGCGCGCATAACTTCGCTGATGCAGCGATGGAACGGTTGTTACATATCGTTGAAGAGACAGGAGCGGTATTGCTTGCCACTGGACCGTTAAGCATTGATGCCTACTGGCGTTCTTCGGATCGGTTGAGTGATATTCTTGGCAAACGCGAATTGCGTAATGTGCGCCGCGAAGAAGTGCTTATGCTTCAAGGTCAAGTACTGCCTGTCTCTTTCGGCCACCGCCGGATAGCTGAGGTGACGAAGGAAACGATCATTCAAAAAAATGGTGGGAGTTCTACTATAGACACTGTCGTGAACCTTCCGCTGGGCAAGGGTCGACTCCTATGGAGTCCACTGCCAGTTGAATTGAGTGAGCGTAGGGATACTACGGCTGCACTTTACCGCTACGCGGTTAATGCTGCTTTTGTGGAACGTGATTTTGAATGGATTAGTGGTGGGGACTTAGCGGGTATCTACGGACGAAAACTGAGCTTTGCTACGGGTGCACTTTTTACCTTCGTGTCGGAATATGCCCAGGATGCAAAGATCGAGGTGAAGGATTCGGCCACTGGCCGAACTTATTCGTTCGTGTTGGAACAGGAACGTTCTGTTCTTTTTGCCACGGATAGTAAAGGAGATTTGCTTGGTGTTTATCGCCCGCAGGAAGTCGAGATTCATGTCAATTATCCACATCTTCTACATTAAGCAACTTGGTAGATAGAACGCATTGCATATAAGGAGGTCTTCACTTTGGAAAGCTCAAAACAATCAATTAGCCCTCAGACAGCCCATATCATTTCCCATACACACTGGGACCGGGAATGGTATCTTCCCTATGAGAAGCATCATGTACGCTTAGTAAAACTGGTTGATGAATTACTGAACCGGTTGGATGAGGATAACGAATTTAAGAGTTTCTATCTGGATGGACAGACGATTATTCTGGATGATTATCTTCAGGTACGTCCCGAAAATCAAGAGCGGCTGCAGAAATATATTACGGAAGGTCGCCTTCTAATAGGACCTTGGTATATTTTGCAGGATGCGTTCCTTACTAGTGGGGAGGCCAATGTTCGTAATATGCAGATTGGCCATCAGGATTCGAAGCGTTACGGGGAACCCTCCAAAATCGGTTATTTTCCGGACACCTTTGGTCTAGTCGGCCAGACTCCACAATTAATGCGGCAATCCGGCATCAATAATGCCTTTTTTGGAAGAGGTGTGAAGCCCACTGGATTCAATAATACGGTGTCAGATGGAGGTTACGAATCCTCATTCTCGGAGCTGATTTGGGAAGGTCCTGATGGATCAAAAGTGCTCGGCATCCTATTTGTTAATTGGTATTCTAACGGAAACGAAGTGCCTGTAAATGAAGCAGAAGCCAAAGTGTTCTGGGAGAAAAAGCTGGCAGATGCGCGGAAGTTTGCCTCTACAGGTGAGCTGCTGTTCATGAATGGTTGCGATCATCAGCCGGCTCAACTGGATTTGCCAGAGGCTATCGAAACTGCGAAGCGGTTGTATCCAGATATGGAGTTCATTCATTCGAACTTTCCTGATTACCTTAAGGCCGTAGAGGGTGTAATGGATCGCAGCAATCTGTCGACTGTAAAGGGCGAACTGCGGAGCCAGCATACTGATGGATGGGGTACGTTAGTGAATACCGCGTCTGCGCGTGTCTATTTGAAACAGATGAATCAGGAAGGGCAAATCTTGCTTGAAAAGGTGGCCGAGCCACTTGCTTCGTTCGCACATTTACTGGGCAAAGAGTACCCCCATCATCTGTTCACCTATGCATGGAAGACATTAATGCAGAATCATCCGCATGATAGCATTTGTGGATGCAGCGTGGATGAGGTACACCGTGAGATGGTCACCCGTTTTGACAAAAGCCGTCATGTGGCAGAGACCATTGTTGAGGGTAGTAAACGAGAGATTGCAGAAGCTGTGGATACGACCGGGTTTACAGCATATGGTGAAGACGTGCTTCCACTAGTTGCGATGAATATGACGGGTTGGAGTCGCACGGGTACTGTGAGCGTAGAACTTGATGTGGCGCGTCTATATTTGCGAGAAGGGTTCTCTCTGGAAGAAACGGCTAGCCGTATGACCGGAATTGACTTGCACGATCGTGTGTTAGTAGACGATCAAGGGAATGATATTGCCTGCCAGATGGAGGACTTAGGGCTTCAGTTTGGTTATGATTTGCCAGATGACAAGTTCCGTCAGCCGTATATGTGCCGCCGGGTAAGACTTACCTTTGAAGCCGTAGAAGTTCCTGCGCTAGGTCTTCGTTCATATGCTTGGGTTCGCCGGGCAGATGCAAAACTGCCAATAGCCGCTGAATCTTTGCTACAAGGAGATCGGGTGCTGGAAAATGACGTTATCAAGGTAGTTATTAATGATGATGGTTCGTTTATGCTAAGTGACAAAACTAGTGGAGTGACCTATCAAGATCTTGGCGTATATGAAAACACCGGGGATATCGGCAATGAATATATGTACAAACAGCCAGAGGCCGAACAAGCTCTGACGACTAAAGGACTAAAGGCTAATATTTGTGTACTGGAAAATACATCGTTTCGCGCCGCTATAGAAATTAAGCATGACTGGGAGATTCCAGCTTCGGCAGATGATAAGCTGGATGAGGAGCAGCGTGCACTGGTTTACTATCCGGAGCGCAAAGCTCAGCGCAGTAGTGACACAGTCATTCTAAAACTTCGTACTTTAATCACCTTGGAGCGGGGCGGAAAGGGATTGCATATCGAAACGACAATAGATAACCAGGCCAAAGATCACCGGATTCGTATACTGTTTCCGACAGATTTGAACGCTGCTACGCATCGTGTAGATTCGATGTTCGAGGTTGCTGAGCGGAATATTGAACCAGCCACAGAATGGAAGAATCCGAGTAACACGCAACATCAGCAAGCCTTTGTTGATATTAGTGATGGGAAAGCGGGTCTAACCGTCGCTAATTTTGGATTAAATGAATATGAAGTGCTGCGAGATGGGCGTAACACTATTGCGATTACACTGCTACGTTCTGTTGGTGAACTTGGTGACTGGGGGCTATTCCCTACTCCAGAAGCGCAGTGTCTTGGAGAGCACGTTGTTCGTATGGAGCTAATCCCGCACACAGGTGAGGGTATAACTTCTGGTGCTTATGCTGAAGCTTACCAATTCCAGGTTCCGTGGATTGTATGCCAGACAGATGTACATGCAGGAGTAGTTGCGCCGGTTTATACTCCATTCGATTGGGAGAGTAAGGAACTCGCATTTTCTTCACTAAAAATGAACGAGCAGACTGGAGACTTGCTGCTGCGTTGGTATAACATGAGTCAGCAGAACACCAACCTGTCCTTCCGTTCAAGTATTCCGCAGCAGTATTTCTATAAAACGACGATCCTAGAAGAGGAGAGCCACCCTGTCTCTAGTGATGAGAAAGAGAAAGGAAGCTTTGACTTACAGATCGGTCCATGCGAAATTGTAACGATTGGTATTAGAAAATAAATGAAAAAGGACGGTATCCAGAGAGTCGTATGACTTTTGGATATCGTCCTTTTTTGTATAAATAAGTATCTTAGGAAGAAGATTTGCCGCGCGCAGTGGATCCAAGATGATCAATCTGCTCTTCTAGAACCGCACTTGCTTTGCCTAAAAACTGCGAAATAAGGGCGAGCTCTTCATCCGTATAAGAAGCTGCGAGCTTAACCATGGCGGTATGGAGCGGTTGGTACGTATTAATGACATCATCTTTATTCTCATATAATGGCACAATAATCACTTTACGGCGGTCATTCGGGTCATTTTGTCTGCGGACATAGCCATTTTTTTCGAGCCGGTCTATTAATGCTGTAACACTTCCGGTGGTCAGACCGGTTAATTTAGACAGTTCTCCGGCAGTGATAGGACCTTTCTCCCGTAGAATATCTATAGATAAGAAATCATTATTGTATAACCCAAGTGAGGCGGCTACATTTTGTTGGTACAATACCGTTCGGTTTCCCAAACTGCGCATAAGCAAGGTGAATTGTTCCTGCTCTGGTGTAGGTTGTTCGTGGCTTGACAAAAGATAACGCTCCTTTTAAAATAATTATATCTTGATAGTCAAGATATTAGATTATAAAGTTATTTGAAAATTTTGTGATTTATCAAATACATTCTATCGAAATTAGAAATGTTTTGCAAAATAATTGCAATACAACAACTTTGGGCAACCATATGGATAGAAGATATAACTACAAACCAGTGGGTTGAAATGAGAGGGGAATAGATGTGAAAGAGACTATTGTTATTAAAGGTGCAAGAGAGAATAATCTGAAAAATGTCTCGCTCACGATTCCTAAGTATAAGCTAGTTGTCCTGACAGGACCTTCGGGATCAGGGAAATCGACGTTAGCTATGGATACACTTCAGCGGGAATGCCAAAGACAGTATTTGGATTCCATGGGCATGACGTCAGATACGATCAGCAAACCAAAGGTGGAGTCTATTATTGGACTGTCTCCGTCCATTAGTGTTGGACAACATGTCACCAATCGTAATCCCCGTTCGACAGTTGGGACAGTCACCGACATCTATACGTTTGTCCGGTTTATCTTTTCCAGATTAGGCGAGCGGGTTTGCCCTTCCTGTAGTGGCAGCATTCCACCTTCTTTTGAAGCGAGGGGATTGCTGATCGAGGAAGACGAGGAAATGCATGGTCAAACGATGGGTTGTCCGCATTGCGGAGCTGAGCTTGAGAAGCTGGGCATGTCACACTTTTCTTTTAATAAGCCGGAGGGAGCTTGTGAAGCCTGCGGTGGTGTTGGATCTGTGGCAACTATAAATGAAGCGGCAGTGTTTAATCCAGAGCTTAGTATGCGTGAGGGTGGGGTGGCCTCGCTGAATGGTGTTCATCGTGATATACAGATGCGTATATTAGTGGCTGCTGGCAAGCATTTTGGCTTTGAGTTTGACCCGGATCAGCCCTTAAAAGATTACGGTGAAATTCAGCGCGACTTGTTGTATTACGGAGTGGAAAGTGAGGCGTTTAAGCGCCATTTTCCCAATGTTAAGCCGATTCAAGGCACCAAATTTGAAGGCGTCATTCCTGGTTTGTGGCGGCGTTACAAGGAGAAGGAAGGAGAAGCTGGTACACAGGAAAAAGACGGCGGATTTTTTCATGAGCAGCAATGCCCGGAATGTCTTGGCGCTCGTTTAAAAAACGAAGTTCGTCTCGTACGGGTAGCTGGCGTATCGATTACGGAGGTATCGGATTGGTCATTAAGCGATGTTTACGAGTGGACGAAAGGCTTAGAGGCGGCTTTGCCCGCCGAGGGACTTCATCTGCTTGAACCCATCCTTCACGATATGCCTACCCGACTAAAAAGGATTATCGATGTTGGTCTAGGTTATCTTTCTATGAACCGTCAGACGGTCTCCTTATCTGGTGGAGAGGCACAGCGGCTGCGCCTTGCCTCATTGCTGGGGTCAGGTCTGACTGGAGTGTTATACATTCTAGATGAACCGACGACCGGGCTTCATCCGCGGGATACTGTTGGCCTCATTCGTGTGCTTCAGGAGTTACGCGATTTGGGGAATACGGTGCTCGTTATCGAGCATGATATTGAGATGATGCGCGCTGCCGATCATATTATTGATATGGGTCCGGGTGCTGGTCTGGACGGCGGGCAAGTTGTTGGCGAGGGCAGCATTGAGGACTTGATGGCAAGCGAGACTTCTGTTACGGGAGCCTATCTTAGAGAAGAGCGTCATAAGACTGCTGCATATGTTCGCCGGAAAGGTGACGGAAAACAGATCACCATCCGACAGGCTCAATACCGGAACATTGAGATCCCGGAGGTTACATTTCCTCTAGGTTGTCTAGTTTCTGTAACTGGGGTTTCGGGTTCAGGCAAGTCGACGCTAGTCTTTGATATTCTTGCGCAAGGTAGTGCGAAAGAACATGAGCAAACAGGCTGTGCGGAGATTGCAGGCTTAGATCAGGTTGGAAATATAGTGATTTTTGACCAATCGCCCATGGGGAGGATGTTGCGTTCTAATGTAGCGACATATACAGATGTTTTCACACATCTGCGCCAGCTGTTTGCTGCATTGCCGGAGGCGAAAAAAAGAAAACTGACCTCCAAGCATTTTTCCTTTAACACACCGGGTGGACGCTGCGAAACCTGTCAGGGTCTTGGGGTGCTGACTGTAGACATGAATTTCTTACCCGATTTGGAGGTTAAATGCCACGTTTGCAAGGGGAGAAGATTTACGGATGAGGTTCTCCAGGTGAAATATGATGGATATTCCATCTCGGATCTGCTGGACATGTCCGTGCAGGAAAGCTTGCCAATTCTTAAGTCGGAAGCCAAAATGGCGGGGATAATCGAGACGTTGTGTGAGGTGGGTCTCGGTTACCTTAAATGGGGACAATCTGTCAAAACCTTATCTGGTGGTGAAGGGCAACGGATTAGACTGGCTAAAGAGTTGAGCAAACCTTCCAAAAACCATACCCTCTATCTGCTCGACGAACCAACAACAGGCCTTCATCCGTCAGACATCAGGCAGCTCCATACCTTATTGAGCAAATTGGTTGATACGGGAAATACGGTCGTGGTTGTGGAGCACAGCTTAGAGTTGATTCGGGAGTCCGACTGGGTGATTGACATTGGCCCTGAAGGTGGCGTTGTGGGCGGTAAGCTTGTAGCTGAAGGTACACCGGAGCAGGTTGCTGAAGTGCGGGAATCCTACACAGGGATGTTCCTGAAACGGATTCTGGCTGAGGGGCTATAATCAAAAAAAGAGGTGTCCAAAAGCCATGAAAATGGCTAGGACACCTCCTTTTTTGAACTTAAACCAACCACTGCTCTCAACTCTAAACTTCGTCTGAACGTTTGAACCGATCCCATTCACGCGTACTTAACACTTTCGGAATAACAGATGATCATGAGTCGATGGTGTTTGATCCGCAGATGATTAGGATACGGTAGCATCAGACAGCGAAAGACTATGCTTCGGGTATCGGACTCAGCGGACCTTAAATGCAGGAAAATCCGCCATTTGGAGTATTATCGGACCGCATAGCTCCTATTGGCGAAAAAAACGCCTTATAAGAGCCTGTTTCTAAGAAATAGCTGCACTGGAGTCCGATGGATTGCTGAAAAGGCGATAAATTAGTAAATAGCATCATTGGAGTCCGAAAGCCTCAGCAGGAGATCATGGTGTCAGCAGCAGTAGCAGTAGCAGTAGCAATAGCAATAGCAGTTGACCCAGCGAATGACTATGCTTCGGCGGTATCGGACTCAGTAGACCTTAAATGCAGGAAAATCCGCCATTTGGAGTATTATCGGACCGCATAGCCCCTATTGGCGAAAAAAATGCCTTATAAGAGCCAGTTTCTAAGGAATAGCTGCGCTGGAGTCCGATGAGTTGCTGAAAAGGCGATAAATTAGTAAATAGCGTCATTGGGGTCCGAAAGCCTCAGCAGGAGATCATGGTATCAGTAGCAGTAGCAGTAGCGGTAGCAGTAGTGGTAGCAGTAGCAATAGCAATAGCAATAGCAATAGCAATAGCAATAGCAATAGCAGTTGACCCAGCAAATGATCATACTTCGGCGGTGTCGGACTCAGGAGTCCAGCAAATGATCATTCTTCGGCGTATCGGACTCAGCAGACCTTAAATGCAGGAAAATCCGTCATTTGGAGTATTATCGGACCGCATAGCCCCTATTGGCGAAAAAAACGCCTTATAAGAGCCAGTTTCTAAGGAATAGCTGCGCTGGAGTCCGATGGATTGCTGAAGAGGCGATAAATTAGTAAATAGCGTCATTGGAGTCCGAAAGCCTCAGCAGGAGATCATGCATCTAGCGCAGCTTAATAATCGAGCAGACGTCCATTATCATGCCATTGCCCGTACATTTTATTTTCTTTAGTGTTTGTTATGAATTTGTCTAATTTACTCTTAAATAAATCTGGCTGATGTTTATTGCTTTGGATCGTGTCGATCCGAACTCTTTTATAAAGGGGGGGAAAGGCCCGGAAATTCTCATATACTTGCCTGTCCTCTTTTAGCCTTTGCTCTATAATCTTATCTACTATAAAAGAATCAGGGTTCATATCAGGAAGTATCCGTTTTC
Source organism: Paenibacillus sp. FSL R7-0163 (assembly GCF_037969975.1). NCBI lineage: Bacteria > Bacillati > Bacillota > Bacilli > Caryophanales > Paenibacillaceae > Paenibacillus > Paenibacillus sp. FSL R7-0163. The sequence goes on along the minus strand of NZ_CP150224.1, from coordinate 3,635,923 downwards.
CTTCAGCACTCATTAACCCCAGCTTTTCGAGGCGGCGGACCCGTTCTTTGTTCAATTCAGTCCAAGAGCTTTTTTTACTTCGGGGAGAGAGTCTTTGCGCCAGCTCTGTTTCCGAAATTTTCTTTTTCACTCCATCGATCCATCCAAAACACAAACATTCCTCAACTACGTCCAAATATAGCAACGTTTCTGGGTTTGGCGTCATACAAACGAGTACCCAACAAGATTGTTCAGTCTTACAATTCTCCTGCAGCCAAACTCTTAAATCTTCTCTCGTTTTTACTGTAATTAGATTTTCAATCTCCATAATTAAAATACAATTTCCTTTCTAGGTATGGAGTGGGGCAGATTGCCCATTAGTGTTTAAATAGCTTCCGCTGTTACCTGATACCAAAAAAGAGAATAGTCATTCATGGTGGAAGCGTGGCCTAACTGCCGTAACATAGTAGATACATTGCCTCTATGATAAGTCCCGTGATTGGCGACTTGCAACACAATTTCTGATAGGCGTGTTTGGCGGATTCCGGCGAATGGATTGTCAAGCAGAATGGTTTGCTCCAAATCGGATTGGTTGTGTAACCATGCTTTGTATTGTTCTGATAGCTGGGCAAAGATATTTACGTATTCATCCACAGAATCTAGAATGCTCAAATTTAGCGGGATACTTTGTTGAAAAGCCTCTGGCATGGCAGTGCCTGTTAATACAAGATACCACATCGTATCAACCGCATAGATATGGCTAAGGGCATGAGCGATGGTGGGAAATGGGCTGTTCACTTCTTGACTTAGCACAGAAGGCGGGAGTTCCTTGATTCTCCCCAGGATAGTTTGGTTTGCCCATGTGTGGTATTTAAACATTTCTACTGGATAATTTGTCATTCGTACATTCTCCTTTTGAATGGTCATGGATTTGTTTTTTGTTACTGTAGTTAATATAAAAGAAGAAGTATGACATCAGACTGTCATACTTCTTCATAAAGTTTGAGTGTGTTTTGAAGCTGCTCTTTTAAAATACCTCGCAATGCAGGGGGTTCGAGGACTTCGGCGCCGCTGCCAAAACTCAGCAGAATGGACCAAAGCCAACGTGCTTCCAATGGCTTATACACAGGAATTCGCATCGTCATGCTTTTATCGGAATGAAATTCCTTGTCGACTTGATGAAACTGATCCAAAGCTTCTGCCAAAGCCTCAGGGCCTACCCGGATCACTATTTCCTCCACCTGATCTGCCCTGTTTGAACAGCCAGCCTCTTTGGGTACCTCATGTTGCGAATGAAAGGTATCCTGCGTCAGGAACAAATTCAGCATCCGGGAAAGTCGGAACTCTCGATAGTCCTGCCGAGCCCGGCAATAACCATAGATGTACCAGTTGCTATATTTAAAATGAAGCTTTACTGGTTCCATTTCACGGGTTGTACGTTCATTTTTTACACTGATGTAATCAAAACGGACAACATTTCGTTCCGCTATAGCCGCACGTAAAAGAGGAAGTGCGTCAGGATCCGTACGCCGGGTTTCAAGATCCACCGCGAGACTAGAAGTCTGTGGCTCCGTTCCTATCGTTTGCAGCCGTTCAATGGTTCCTTGCGTATGCTCATCTTCAAACACGGAAGAGAGACTGTTAAGTACAGTAATCAGAGAAGTGACATCATACGAACGGAGCAGGCTTTTATCCATTTTATATCCGTCCATAATGCCATATCCACCTTTAGTACCCTGATACGTTACGACCGGGATGCCAGCGGCACAAATCACATCGATATCCCTATAGATTGTTCGCTGGGAAACCTGAAACTCTTCAGCCAGCTTGGAGGCAGATAAAACTTCGTGGTTCAATAGCTTGTAGATCATAGAAATCAATCGTTCCAATTTCATGTGTGCATTCCCACCCATTAGTTCATTTCGTGTTACAGCGTGATTATATCATAGATTTTTTCGGGCTAATTTTGGGAGGGAGGAGTTTTGTTGTTGGTGATGAAGAAATATCCTATGACAGAGTCTGACAGAGCCGATTAATTTATTTACAGATTAAATCCGCAGGCTCTGATAAATGATTAACAGAAATAATAGCATCGTTTTTTTTCACAGGTGGGGTCCAATATTGCTCATTCCCAGGCAGGTCATCGAACCATTCGGCGTCCTTTGGACAATCTAGAATCATGAATTTTCCGTATTCCTGATCTCTGGATTGATGGTATTTGAGATAGGCTTTCCCGTTATCAATGGCGAGAATTTCTATTTTTCCTGAGGTGTGGCTCATGGATAAGCGTACTCTTTTGCCAAGTCCTGAGGTTCTAGCTTTGGCTTCTTCTACAATTTGATAGACTTGCTCGAGCGGTAATACGAAATCCCGGTTTCCGGCAACGGGCCGGTTCACAAAGAAGTAGTAGGGTGTAACGCCAGCCCATGAAAGTCGGTCCAGTAGTTCCCCTAAAATAATGGGATCATCGTTGATGCCTTTGAGGATGGGAGTCTGATTTACGACAATTGCCCCTGCGTTGTGGAGAGCTTTAAATGCTTTTTTGGCTTCAGGTGTGATTTCACGAGGATGATTGATGTGCGCCATAACATAGATTCGTTTGTCTTCGGTAGAGTAAGTACGAATCAGCTCCAGCAGCTCTTCGTCTTCAGAGATCCGCATCGGATTAAATACGGGTATCTTCGAACCTAGTCTAATGATTTTAACATGCTCAATGCTTCTTAGATTTTCAATAATGGATCTTAGCTTCGGTGTGGAGAGAATTAAACTGTCCCCGCCCGTAAGAAGTACGTTGTTAATCTCCGGATTCTTTGCGATATACTCCAAGCCCGGAGAGACATCAGCCATCGCCTCTTTCACGTCATTTCGAAACAGACGCTTACGGAAACAGTAGCGGCAATAAGCCCCGCAGACCTCGGATACAATCAGTAGTGCAGTGGTTCTATACTTGTGCTGACAACCAGGTACCACATAATTCGTGTCCTCATCGGAGGCGTCCCAGCGCCCATACTCCAGCAGTTCACCTTCGTTAGGAATAACCAGCTTACGGATGGGATCTTCTGGATCATCCCAGTTAATCAAAGACAGATAGTAGTCATTTACACGAAAAACAAATTTTTCTGTAATTTCTTTCAGATTCTCTTTTTCCAGCTCAGACAACATAGCTATTTTGTTAATATCCGTGAAGTACTTTACCTTTTGCACGTACATCTCTCCTTTGTCTCGTAGTGTGAGAAATGAGGGAGCCTTAGTGTCAAAGGCCAATCTACTGCCAGCAGGGTCCAAAAAAAGCACAAAAAGAGACCCTTAGCAAGGGTCTCTGGTTATGTAAATAACATGAAAAGCAGACCCATCCACTGCTGACGAGGTTAGCTGACGGACTCGGGTAAGATGGTACCCTACATTCTAATGCTCAATGATTCGCCCCAATTAACTGGTTCCCCCGCTTTTCAACTGTAAAAGTTGGAAATTAAGCGTAGATAAAGTATACCCTATGAAGTTTTGAAAAGTCAAAAGAGAATCCTAGATTCACCTTCAATTGCTAGCGCTACTTCCGCCGAGTAGTTTAGGCAACAACGTTAGCAGCTTCTCCCGGGTTAACGCATCACTGGAGTTCCATTTGCTTCCGTCGAGCAGATAAACATGTCCCTGACGTACTGCCGGGAGACTGTTCCAAAGTGAACTGTCTAGTAGTCGTTCCATTGCAGCTCGCGAGTCTTTGCGTTCCGGAATGAACATGAAGATATGATCTCCGGCGTAGGCAGGCAGTCGTGTTGGATCCACTTCGGCGAACCCTAACTCTTCGTCCAATATGGCCTGAATCTCTTCGGTCGGTTGTAAACCACATGGGGCATAAAGCGCAGTGGAGAATCCGGACATTCCCATAGCATATAGATGATCTCCATGATCATAGACCAAAGCAGAGGCGGTTTCTCCAACTTGGAGAGTTGTCGAGTAAAGCTGCTGCCACATGGCTGCGTTTTTGATTGTGAATGACTCCAGCCATGCTTCCGCTTCGCGCTGTTTACCTAGCCAACTGCCTAATGTCCGCATTCGGTTGTCGAGAGGCGCAAATGAATCAAAGGTGAGTGTCGGAGCGATACCAGAAACTGCTCTGTAGGCTCTTTCATCACTATTTGCCAAAATGATCAAATCTGGGTTTAGGGAAGCGGTCAACTGCGGGTCCAGTGGAAACCCGACGTTGGCGAGCTTCTTAAGTCGATGTTTATAGACGCTGTTCCGGGCGAATGCTTCATCTCCACCGATAGGCTTTACACCTAACGCGAGAAGGTCGCCAAGTGTCTCGCCATGATAGACAATACGTTTCGCTCGTTCAGGAATTTCCACCTCATGACCCGTCCAATCCTTGACGGTAAGCTTACGACCTTGCTGATGTGCATATTGTCCGGGTGTAACTCCTGTTTTTTGCCGAAAGCGGCGGCTGAAATAGTATTCATCCGAGAAGCCGACCAGTCTGGCGATTTCCCGCAGTGGTTCAGTCGATTCCTGCAGGAATCGTTTGGAATGATTAATACGCAGATCCGTCAGGTATTCAAGCGGCTTTTTACCCGTAAGCTGTTGAAAGATCGGTGTATACTGCCAGATCGATATCCCCGCCCGTTCAGCCAACTGCTTCACGGTGATACTCTCTGTATAATGCTCCTGAATGAATGTTATGGTCTTTTCTACGGATTCCGTAGGACTTGGCAGGTGTTTGGAAGGGTAATTATGCTCAAAAAGTAGCAGCAGCAATTCTTGGAATTTTAATTGTCGCTTGAATTGTTGTACATCATCGGTATTATTCCTGTTCATGAGCAGCTCTTCGACTAGTCGGATTACCTTGGTGAACGGGTGCACAATTAACTCCCGTCTGCCGGAAAGCAGCTCTCCAGAATATCGTTTAGGATGCTTGGTTGTATAAATTGCTGTAAAGGTGATGAGGTAATAATACAACGTCAGCTCCTGGTTGTTCGTACTATAGGAGATTCCAGGAGATAGTAGATAACATTTATCCGTACTTAGTATCACGCTTTGATCATCGAGGTTCAATTGTCCGTTCCCTCCAGTAAATATGAGAAGGGTATAGTCCTGGGTTGTACGCGTTATAGAGCTTGAATCGGCAGCTTGAATCATCAGTTCGGCCTCGTTTAGCTGAAATAACAGAGAGTGGAGTGGGGGGCAGGACGATGATGTATGCAGCATGGGTTCAGCCTCCGTTCATTTGGTGAGAATGATTATCAATGAATTCATTGTATATAAAAAAAAGAAGCATATCAACAGCTGTTGACATGCTTCTTGCAGTTTTTTATCAGCCTTGTGTTAAACACTTCATCTCGGAAGGTTATTTCATATTCAATAGCTGTGGAATTTCGCCAAGCAGCCATTCTCTTGTTGTCGCATCACTTGAAGTCTTCATGATGTCTTGTGTATAGACATATCCGTTCTTGACGGCAGGAAGGCTCTTCCAGATAGGGCTCTTTAATAGATTCTCTGTGGATTGTTTTGCTTCTTCTGCCACTGGAGTCAAGATGAATATCCGGTCTCCGGCATATTCTTTCAGGACTTCCATGGATACTTCCTGGAACCCTTTACCTTCATCAAGTATCTTCTGAATAGCTGGAGTTGCCTTGAAGCCATTCTCCCCATAGAGTACCTGTGAAAGTCCGGTTGCTGCCATTATAAATAGTCTGTCTCCTGGATAATAAGTGAAGACCGCAGCCGTTTCGCCCTCTTTCATGCCTGCGGATTTCAATTGCTTCCACATGTTCTCTTCAGCGGTTTTATACTGGGCAAGCCATGCTTCTGCTTCAGTCGTTTTACCAACAATTCCACCAATGTCCAGCATACGTTCCTGGAGTGGGGCAAAGGTATTAAATATTATCGTTGGTGCAATTTTGGAGAGCTGCTCGAAATCAGCTTCATCTGTGCCCGCATAGATGATCAAGTCAGGCTGAAGCTCCAATGTTTTTTCCAGATTGATAGGGAAGCCTACATCCTCCACACCTTGCAATTGATCTTCAAAAACCTGGCCTTCCCCCATAGAAAGAGGATAACCTACCGCCTGCACACCAAGTGCAAGCAAATCGCCATAAGTTTCTCCAGAATAGATAATTCGCTGCGGATTCACTGGAATCTCTACAGTATGTCCTATGTAATCTGTATAGGAGCGGGTAGTCGCTGCAGCTTCATCTGTACTGCTATCTGAGGGTTCTGCTGAAGGTGCCGCGGTTGCAGCGGAAGAGTTCCCGGTTGCGTTCGCCGTACTATTGGCAGAGGATTGTTCCTTTGAGTTTCCGCACGCCAGTAGCAATGTACTCAGCAAAAATAGTACACATACCACAGCGAAGGACTGTCTTACCTTGTTCATATCTTATTGCCTCCCTATTATATGTAACGACCACCAATAATGATAATCATTCTCGATTAAAAACTATCATAAATTAAAGCCTCTTTTTACTCAATGGACAAAAAATAACCCCGTAATTTGATTTGTACAATCAAGTAAAAAGGATGTGGTTGAAATTATTTTAAATTATTTTTAGCTGCTTGGAAAAATACTCTAAATAACAGCAATGGAAAGAAAGAGAGGGAGCTTGCCTTCATAACAAACTTGGCAGAAGGAATCCCTTGAAGCACATAGGATTGTGGTGTTTTTTTGAATCTGATTATTGTTATGTATTAAGATGTTCAGGTGATGCAAAAATTCAGGGTTGTCCGCATTGATTGTAATCGTTATCATTACGTGGCATGTTATCTACCGTGCTTGACGTCAGTAGAAGGGCTTTGTTATGGTTTTTATAGTCAAACGCAAGCCGAAATAGCTTTTTGTAGAATATGCAGAAGGTTTTGCGTAAGATATTCTAACCAAACATAATACGAGGGAGATGGTTGATTGTGATCAAAGGAATTATTTTTGATTTTGACGGAACGATTATCGACACGGAGACTGCTTGGTACACCGCATTTAACGAGGCTTATGCAGAATATGGAGTGGACCTGACGCTTGAACAATATTCCACCTGCATCGGCACGAGCTTGAACAGTTTTAATCCTTATGAATATTTGATGACTGATCTTAAGCTCGCAATTGACAAAGAAGAGTTCAGCAAGGCTGTTAAACAGAGACACAGCAAACTGATGGAGCTTGAAACAATAAGACCAGGTATTCAGCATTATCTTGATTCTGCCAAGGCAGCTGGACTGCGCATAGGGCTGGCCTCAAGTTCTTCCCTGGAATGGGTGGAAAAATATCTGAATCAATTGGGTATTCGCGAGTATTTCGAATGTGTTCGGACTGCCGACCATGTGGCAAAAGTGAAACCAGATCCGGAGCTATATAACCAAACGTTAGCTTGTCTTGGAATCACAGCTGATGAGGCGGTTGCTATCGAGGATTCACCGAATGGATCTAAGGCAGCGGCAGCAGCTGGCATCCGTTGCATTGTGACGCCTAACGAAATTACTAATTTTCTTGAATTCGATAAGCAGCACCATAAAATTGATAATCTAAGTCTTCTTGAATTTGATCATGTAGTTACTCAACGTTGCTTCGTATAGAGAAACCGAGAAACTGAGTTCAAATTAAAGGGGGATACCAAATTGAGAGCCGTACACTTTGGAGCGGGCAATATTGGCAGAGGATTTATTGGGCCTATGTTGTCGGACTCCGGTTACAACGTTTGTTTCGTCGGAAGAAATAAGAGTAAAATTGCCCAATTGCAAAAACGTGGCCAATATCCTGTCACCCTAGCTAACAAGAACCGGGACAGCTTTATCGTTGATAATGTTACAGCGATCAATCTGAATGATACTGAGGACGTTACTAGAGCTATAGCAGAAGCTGAAATTGTGACAACTGCAGTCGGAATATCCGCTTTACAAGATATTGCTGAGACCATTGCGCAGGGCATCGAACGAAGGCTTGAAAACAACAGAAATCTCACCCCTCTTCATATCATCGCCTGTGAGAATGGGATTGGAAGCAGTCAGAAGTTGAAAAAATCTGTTTATCGATATATGAAGCAATCCTTCAAGGAGCTTGCTGACCGCAATGTCGCTTTTCCCAATGCGATGGTTGACCGGATTGTACCTATGCAGAAAAATACAGATTCACTTGAAATCCTCGTTGAACCCTTCAGTGAGTGGGTTATTCCCCGCAGTGGAATGATTGGTAACTACAATGAAATTAAAGGCGTCCATTATGTAGATTCGCTGGCGCCATACCTCGAACGGAAGCTATTTACTGTGAATACAGGTCATTGCAGTGCAGCCTATTTTGGATACCTGGAAGGTTATACTAGCATTCAAGAAGCGATGTCTGATCCCGAAATCAGAGCTCGTGTTCACGGGGTGCTTAAGGAAACAGGGACCTTATTGGTGCATTTATATGGCTTCAAGCCCATAGAACATGACCGGTATATAGAAAAGATGATGGAACGATTCACTAACCCCAACTTTAACGATAAAATTACACGTGTCGCCCGCTCCCCGCTTCGCAAGCTTTCACCTAATGATCGACTCGTAAAACCGGCAATGCTTGCTCATGAACTTGGTTTTGAGACCTCACATTTAGTCTCAGCTATTGTTTCTGCACTTTATTTTGATTATGAAAAAGATCCAGAAGCCTTACAGCTTCAAGCGGACATCCGAAACCACGGGCTAAGTGAAGTCATTGCTACACAACTAAAAATCCCTACGGAGCATCCGCTTCATGGTCGCATTATTTTGGAGTCCAACAAATTACGCGCGAGATATCCTCATAGGACTAGAATGAAGACAGTAAACGTCAGGGTACCCTACTTTTAATATAAATTGATGGTTATAAAACTATAAAAGAGTGTTCTCTGCTGGATGGGCAAGAACACTCTTTTTATAGGTTATGAAGTTCTGTAAGTGTCCCTAATCCAATTCAATCCGCAGAACAACCGGAGTCTCACTGCGAACCGAGGTTGTTTTTATAATCAGGGCTTCATCGGTTCTTTCCCATGCAGGTTGTTCCTCAAAACCTAAGATTTTGATCTGTTTAATCATCCCATGGAAGTGAGCAGAGTTTTCTTTAAGGGATTTGATTTGCACTATACCGTTGTTTGGATAGACAAGAACATTAGCGTAAAGATAACTGCCTTTTACCGTAAAGCGGATATCTTCATTGGTGAAAATCTTCGTGATCCCATCTGTAAACTGACCTTCAACGATCTCTGTAGGGCCTTCCCCGAAGGTGCGCCAGTAGGTCGTATCATAGATTGCTTCACCATTCACCTTTAGCCATTCTCCGATGCCAAGCAGAATCTCCTGATCCTGAGCTGGAATGCTGCCATCCGCTTTAGGGCCTATATTCAGCAGCAAGTTGCCGTTTTTGCTTACGATATCTACTAAATCTCTGATAATTTCTACGGCAGATTTATAATCATTTTCCGGTGTATAACACCATGAATTTTTAGCTACTGCTGTATCCGTTTGCCAGAAATAAGGTTTAAGCTCAGAGAAATGACCTCTCTCAATATCTGGGATCGCTGAGCCAAACATGAAGGCATCATGCTTATAATTGATTGCAACCGGAGTTCCCCATTCCTCTCCCTTGTTGTAATAGTAAGCAGCGAACTTTTTGAGATAGGGTTTGAAGGCGGCTGTGTGAATCCACCAGTCAAAGTAAAAGATTTTCGGCTGATAATTGTCTACCAGCTCGCAGCAGCGAATCAACCAATCCTCCAGAAATTCTTGATTGGGTGGGGAGCCGAATAAATCCTGATGATCGGGTTCGGGCATGGATGGCCAATAGAGATCTCCACATACAAGCGGTTCATGGATATCGGAATCAAATTCCTTGCCATGAGACAGGAAGAACCAGTGCTCAGCTCTATGGGAAGATACACAAAACTCTAATCCCTGCTGCTCAAAAGCGTCTTTCATTTCCCCGACTAAATCCCGCTTGGGACCCATCTCATATGTGTTATAGTGGGAGTAAGCGCTCTTATACATTTGAAAGCCGTCATGGTGCTCTGCAACAGGCATCACGTATTTGGCTCCAGATAATTTAAAGAGATTGGCCCATTCCTCAGCATTGAAATGCTCAGTCTTGAACAAGGGGATGAAATCCTTATAGCCAAAGGTTTTATGCTCGCCATAAGTAGCAAGATGATGTTCATATTCCCGTGAACCCTGGATATACATATTTCGGGGATACCACTCATTGGCGAAAGCCGGAATAGAATAAAGACCCCAATGAATGAAAATACCAAACTTAGCGTTCTCATACCACGTGGGCACTTGAAATTGACTTAGTGAATCCCAATCGGCTTTGAATCTTCCAGTTGCAATCGTATCTTCGATTACTTTTAAATATTTGCTTTTATCCACCATTTTGCAATCATCCTTTCAAACGTTTATTTCTTTTTCATTGTAGTGAATGGATGTGGGAATCAAAATGTAGGACATTAACTTTTAGATGTACAAAACTAACCTGATAAGGCGGAGTAAGGGATGGATAACCATGTTTTGCTTACTAATTATTTATCCAATTTAAAGGTTGATTTATTTATGGCTGATTACAATCTTTGTGGCCGTGACTGGAGAGATCTCGACTATACACCTGACTATAGCAAGTTTTATTTTATTTGCGATGGGGAGGGTTGGTTAAAGATCGGGGATCGAGAATATTATCCGAAGCCTGGTCAGCTTTTTTTGATGCCTGAGGGAGTTAAGCAATCTTATTCTTGCATAAGTGATCAACCCTTTGAGAAGTATTGGTGCCATTTCAGCGCAAAAGTCGGAGACATTAATCTATTCAAAATGTTAGAGTTAAGTCATGTGTGCAGAGAAGTAGATCCTCATGTAATCCAAGAGATTTTCAGCAGCCTAACGAGTCATATGAAATCTGATGCGGTGTATGCTCATTTATTAGCCAAAAGTAAGTTAATGGAGTTATTTTCTTATTTTATTATGAACATAGATGTAGACGAAATCACTTTTAAGAATCTAAGCTCGATCGAAAAATTAACGAAAATATTAACGTACATAGACGCCCATATCGAGCGTAATATCACCATACACGAGCTTGCCGAGATTGCGTACATGCATCCCAACTATTTTATCCGGCTATTTAAACAGCAAATCGGAGTTCCACCCATTCAGTATATCACCAGAAAAAAGATAACTAAGGCCAAGGAGCTATTGAGGGGGACGCAAAGTTCTGTCGGTGAGATTGCCCATGATCTTGGTTTTAGCGATCTCTATTATTTCTCCAAACAGTTCAAAAAAAATGTGGGTTTAAGCCCTTCGGAATTCAGACAAGGAACAGTAGCAGTGAAATAAATAAAAGAAGACCGTCCTGTGTGGTAGAAACCAACCAGAGACGGCCTTTTTTATAAGTGGAAGAGATTAGAGCAGTGAGACAGTGAAACGGAAGATGTACGGGCGATTAGCCGGCAGAGTGAACTCTTCGTGGGTTGGTGCGCCCCAGCTGTCGTCCCCGCCAACACCCATTTGCTTGTAGTTAACTCTTAGTACGCTTTTGTTCGAGACTGGCAATTTATAGACGTGATCATGGGCTTCCAATTCCTCAGGTTTCCAAGGCAGGGCATTAATCTCTATAGGCGTTGCACTTTCAAAATAGAGCCCTGATCCATCCTTGCTCTCTGTAATTGAAGCAAATCTGACATCTGTCTTGTTGCCGCACTCCTGAGGTTTGAGATAAGGCGTGAATTGTTCACTAACCTTGCCTGTATAACGTCCGAGTGGTGCCCCTGTTTGTCTATCCCAATAATTCTCATGAGGCCCGCGGCCGTACCATGATAGGGTATCAAGACTTCCATCTAGAACGAACATCATTCCGAACTCAGGGATTTCTGGCAGAACGCTGCTGCCCGGACTCAGTTCTTGCGTGATCTCTAAAGTCCCGTCAGCGCGAATCACATACTGAACCCGAAGCGTGGAGTCCGGACTTGTAGCCAGAAGGTAGCTGGCAGAGACGAAACAGAGAGAGCCTTCGGTTCTAAATGTAAAGCTGATTAAGTGTTGTTTATGCGATGCCTGCTTCCATACTGCACACCGCTGTGGCAATTTATTACCGCAATCATTATCTGTGACTGCTCTCCAGAAGTTAGGTCTTACAGGTTCTAGCAGACGTTCTTTGCCTGAGGAACGATAAGAGTTCAGAGCACCCGTAGTTGTACTAAAGCTCAGTTCGAAATTATCACCTTGCACGTTCAAAACATTCTCAAGCTCGCTGACACGCAGTGTTTCTGTGGTTCTCTTTGAGGTATTGGTTACGAAACGAGGTGACAGAATGAACTGTTCCCAAGCGATTTCGTGATTGGCTTCTGCCCATATAGTTGCTGAAGGCTGAATAAAGGAAAGATTCAGAACTGCCTCATGATTGCCACGCAGTGAATCCAGCTCGTAAGGAACTTTGCATGAAGTGCTCTCACCTGGTGCACATGAGATCTTCAGTAAGCCTTCTTGCGCAGTTACTCCGTCTAAACGAACTTCCCATTTGAGATCGTATTCCTTTAAGTTGGTAAATAAGAAGGAATTGCGAATCTGGAAGAGTCCTTCTAGGATATTTTCAGCCGTTACTTTAATATTCTGATAACATTTTTTGACCTCAAAGAGCTTAGGAGTAACCGTACGATCAGCAAAAAGCAATCCGTTGCCACTAAAGTTGCCGTCATGAGGCGATTCACCAAAGTCCCCGCCATAAGCGAGATATTCAATTCCTTCGGAGGTGTGGGTCCGAATGGCTTGATCTACCCAATCCCAAATGAATGCACCTTGAACAATGTCATATTTGTCGAACAAGTCACAGTATAAGTGCAGCCCACCGCATGAATTGCCCATGGCATGACTGTATTCGCAGAGGATATAAGGCTTCTTCGGATTATTAAGCGCATATTTTTCAACATCCTGCGGTTTAATGTACATAGTAGATTCTATGTCACTTGCTGCTTCCGATTCTCTACAGTGAAAGATCCCCTCATAATGAACTGGCCGCGAAGGATCGGTTTCTCTCAGGTAGTCGTGCATAGCGATAAAATTGTCGCCTCCGAAAGATTCATTGCCGAGAGACCAAATGATGACAGAAGGGTGGTTTTTGTCCCTTTGCATCATGGAGTTGCAGCGGTCAATGACATTGGCCCGCCATTCCGGTTTGCTTCCAGGAACATTCCCGTCATTCAATCCTTCTTGGCTGTATGCCCAAGTGCCGTGCGTTTCCAGATTGGTTTCGTCAATTACATATAATCCGTATTCATCACATAACTCGTACCAGACAGACTGATTCGGGTAATGGGAGGTTCGAACGGCATTAATATTATGTGTTTTCATTAATTGGATGTCGCGCAGCATATCTTCTTTGGCTAAAGCACGACCTGTGTCACAAGAGAACTCGTGGCGATTGACGCCCTTAAGCACGATTCTTTTGCCATTGATCTTCATAAGTCCGTCTCTAATCTCAAACTTGCGGAATCCAACCTTACAGCTGACCGTTTCTTGTGTATGCCCGTTGTCGTCATTTATAGACAGGACTAAGGTATAAAGATAAGGGGTTTCAGCACTCCATTTAAATGGCTGCTCAACCGGGGCAGAAAGCTTGAGTTGCTGGACGCCTTCTTGCTCAAAGGAACCAGTAGTGGAGATAGGAGTCTCCCAAACAGGCTGGCCATCTTTATTGTAAAGCTGCATTTGCAGTGTATATGGGCTTTGCTCGTTAAAGTAATTTTCCACCTTGATATCTACATTTAAATCCGCATGTACGAAGTTTTCATCCAGGTCGGTGTGGACGAAGTAATCAGCAATATGAACGGAAGGCGCCGAATAAAGATAGACTTCCCGAAAAATACCGCTAAGGCGCCAGAAATCCTGATCCTCTAGCCAGCTGGCATCACACCAACGATAAACCTCGACAGCTAGTTTGTTGTCCCCTGCAACTAAATATGGGGTGATATCGAACTCTGATGGAGTAAATGTATCTTCACAGTACCCGACAAGTTCACCGTTTACCCAGACGTAGAAAGCGGATTCAACACCCTGAAAGCTTAGGTACACCGGTTGACCATTCCAAGACTCAGGTACAGTAAAGGTTCGTAGATAAGAGCCTACTGGATTATATTTTGTTGGGGCAAAGGGGGCTTTAAGCTCTGGCTCGGATTCCGCCCAAGGATACCGGAGATTTGTATATTGTGGATAGTCGTAACCTTGGAACTGCCAGTGGGACGGTACAGGAATTGTATCCCAAGTACTGCAATCGAAATCGGCTTTATAGAAATCCACAATTCGTTGATCCGGTGTTTCGGAAAAAGCGAATTTCCAAAGCCCATTGAGGGTTTGGTAGAAAGGTGAGGTTTCTTTATCGTTAGTTAGCGCTTGGGATAAACTACGGTAAGGGATCATGGAGGCATGTGCATCCAATCGATTCAATTCAAAAGTCTCTGGGTTGTTATTCCATTCCGGATAACCGTTAGCAGGTGGCTGGTAGACAAACTTTGCTCGCATGAGTTGATCTCCTTTATAATCATTGTAATGTTATTATATTCATATTATAAGTTGAAGTAATGTTAGGATAAATAAAAGAATTTTAGTCCCAGATAACAAAATATGAAACGAGGACTTATTTATAGAGAGCAAAATTATTTTTTGCCAAACAGAAGATGTAAGCATGCTGCCGCTTTATGCTACAACCCTTGGATTTTGGGAGCATCAGCCAGAAACTATACGTCCTGCAGGCTTTCCAGACTATCAAATACATCAGATTCACGAAGGTAAGGGTGAGCTTATCATTCATGAGAGCCGATATCTCGTGGGGCCAGGTGATGTGTTCTTTTTGTTCCCGGATATTCCTCATTCGTATGCCCCTATCAGTGGGAAGGAGTGGAAGGTATCATGGGTCTCGTTCAATGGCAGAGAGGTTGGTCAAATGCTGCTCTATGCGGGCATCCGCGAGTCTGGTCCTGCTAGATTAAAAGAAGATCAATGGCTCAATCCTCTAAAGCAAATCCTTATGCTGCCAGATAGCAATGAGCTGGAAACCAATTTAGCACGATCAAAACATCTTTACGCATTGCTTCTGGATTTAAAAAGAAAGCTAGTATCGCCTCTAAATGAGGCACATGAATTGGAGCGAATCAAACCGGTGCTGCGTTATATAGAGAGCAATCTGCATAGGACGCTTCCTTTAAAGGAGCTGGCGGAGATTATTTCTGTATCGCCACAGTATTTATGCAGGCTTTTTCAAAAAACAATTCATGATCGACCTGTAACCTATATCAATAAGCAACGTATCAATTTGAGTAAACAGCTTATGTTTAATGGACGCGATAAAAAAATGTATGAAATTGCCCAGCTAGTGGGCTTTGATAATGCTAGTTACTTTTGTTTGGTGTTTAAAAGATTGACAGGGATGAGTCCTGAGCAATTTAAGCAGCTGCATGGTTTGGATTAGATAAACGCTTACTTGTTACCGTCTAGCACAACATGATATAGTTTACTTGAGTTCCTGCGATGTTTTTTTTACTGCTTAGCCCATACTTTTACTGCCACAAGAATTCAATACATAGAACCAAATTAACGATCTGAAATGACGAAAAGCATCAGGAAGGAGACATCATTTTGAATGAGAAGCTAAAGCAAGCCTATGAGCGTTTGAACTTGCCTGAAGACGTTACCCGGGAGGAATTGAACAAAAGGTTAGATATTCATTTGAAACGCCGTCGATCGAATTCGACTGAAGATGAGGTCGCAGCTTATGAAGAGGAATTCCGCGCTTACAAAACCATCCTAGATGGCTTGGATCAGAAGGAGATTCAGGAAGCGGAGGACAAGCGCCTGGAGAAGTGGGGAGCCATGTCCGGCGTAGCACGTAAATCGGAGAATTTCTTTCGGCTCTACAAAACGCACACTATTATTTCTATTATCGTGCTGCTAGTAGTTATCTTTGGGGGGAAAGCGCTCTATGATCAGTGGCAGGAAAGAAAATATGAAGCTACGCTCCCACCGGTAGATGTTCGAATCATGTTCCTAGGCAACTATGAATCTCAGGACTCGTCAGGTAAGAATGAAGAGCTAAAACAAGAGATTATCAAACGTTACCCGACCTGGAAGAGAGTGGAGGCAGAAATCGTTTATCTACCCTCAACAGGTGGGACGGACGGTGGAGTCTTGGATATGAGCTATATGCAGCGGGCTATGGCGATGCTGGCAGCCGACCATCCGGATATCCTGATTATGGATGATGCTACTTTTGAATGGATTGGCCAGCAGTCGGGACTGCAAAATCTGGAGTCGTTTATTAAATCCGCAGGACTTCCTCTGGACGATAACCGTTTGAAACGTATGACTAACCCGGAGAGTGGTCAAGAGCTGATTACTGGCATAGATATCACAGATACGGATTTTGCTACAGAACTCCCTATCCATTCTAACCAGATGATCATCGGAACGTTAGGGCAAGATGACAGTAAGACTAAATCAACTGATTTTGTTGAGTTTTTACTTAAACAGATCACTAATCAATAAATTAATAGGGCCGATGTTGTATGGATGTTCATACGACATCGGCTTTTTTATGATCTGTAGAGCTTGCGGTACGCGATGGGTGTCTGGCCGACTATTTTTTTGAATACAGCGTTAAAGGAGTCGATGTCACGGTAACCAACTAACTCGGCAATCGTATTAATTTTATGTCCAGAAGTACGCAGCAATTCACAGCTTTTATGCATTCGCAGATTCTTCAAGTAGGTCCCAAAGGACTGGCCAGTATGCTTGTGGAACATACGCTGAAGATGCCTGCTGCTCCACTGTGTAATACGGGCTAATTCGGCAAGTGTAATCTTCTCCGACAGATTATGCTCTAGGTATTGAATGACTTGCGTGAAGTCAGCCATATCCATCGTAGATTTGTCATCTTCTCCGTATTTTTGCCTGTACACTGCTATGATTAATTGACTCAGCAGGGTGTAAAGCATTGTTTTGGAGCCCATACCGGATACCGACATTTCATGATATAAATTCAGCATTAAGCGCTCAATAGAGCCATCTAGATCTGAGACGGAAAAGTAAGATGAGCTGCTACTCCCAAGAGTGGTTAGGTGCTCCCGGATAGATGGCTCTTGAAGGACGATATTTAATTGCTCCACCATTTGCATATCAAAAAGGCAATTATAGACGATCAGGCGATTCCCTAAAGTATCAGAAGATGCTGGACGGAACACATGGGGAGCACCTACAGGAATCACAAACAGCATTCCTTTTCTAACGGGAAAGATCTCATTTTCAAGGTGATGAAAACCTCTTCCTTCAGCTACATAGCAATACTCAATAAATTCATGTGCATGAAAAGGGGCATGGAAGTTCTCTGAATAGCGGTTAACCAGCAGATGCAGATCGTTTTGAAAAAAGACTTCATTTTTGAACAACTCGGTGGTTCGTTGCATATTGAATTCCCCTTTCCAGAGTTATGGCATAATTGCAGGGATATGATGTCCTTATTACCGGGTGATGAAAGCGGTAACGCAGCTATAATTATAGGGCAAAGACTAATTTGTCGCTATAGAAGGAGGTTTTTATCTATATGTTCGCAATCACTAAGCTTCGTTGTGAGTACAAAGAAAATCCGCTAGGAATTGATGTGATCAGACCCAGAATCAGTTGGCAGTTAGTTACAGATGACAGGGACTGCATGCAGTCTGCTTATCAAATTCAAGTGGCTGAGAATATGCTTTTTCAAGGCAAGCTATGGGATACAGAGGAAGTAAAGTCTTCTCAATCGATCCATGTTGAGCTTGAAGGTCTGCTGCTGGAAGCTCGCACGCGTTACTATTATCGGGTTCGGGCATGGAATCAGAATGCAACAGACTCGGGTTGGTCTGAGGTTGCATTTTTTGAAACCGGACTATTAGATGCAGGGAATTGGCAGGCGGAGTGGATCAGCGCTCCTACAGCCTCTTTTTCAAAAGATTTTGAGATTTGCCCACAGCTTCGTACATTCGTGGATGTAAAAGGTCCAGTGGAAAGTGCAAGGATTTATGTTACTGCTTTGGGCTTGTATGAACTGCAGCTGAACGGAAGTCGGGTGGGAGATCATTATTTTACTCCAGGCTGGACCAGTTACAGTAAACGGCTGCAATATCAAACTTATGATGTCACAAAGCTTCTGCATGAAGGTGCGAATGCGTTAGGCGCACTGTTAGGCAATGGCTGGTACAGAGGGTATTTAGGCTGGGATAATCAAAAGGAGATATATGGATCAAAGACTTCACTTCTGCTGGAGCTTCATATCCGGTACGCAGACGGTTCAAATGAGCTTATTAGCTCAAATCAGAATTGGCAGGCTGCAAAAAGCGCAATTATGATGTCTGAAATTTATAATGGTGAAACCTATGATGCTCGGCTGGAGCTGGATATCACCGATCCTTCATCAGAAGGTTGGCATCCAGTGGAGATTATTAACTATTCCAAAGCGATCATCGTTGCCCAGGAAAATGTGCCAGTGACACAAGTTGAAACCTTGAAGCCGATTGCACTGCTGACTACCCCCCAGGGAGATAGAGTGCTGGACATGGGCCAGAACATGGTAGGGTGGTTAAAATTTAATGTAAAAGGTCAATCTGGTCAGGCGGTAGAACTTCAGCATGCTGAAATATTAGACCGGGACGGAAATTTCTACACGGAGAATATGCGTAAAGCGAAACAGTGCATCCGCTATACTCTGAAAGGTGGAGAGCAAGAGACGTATGAACCACACTTCACTTTCCAAGGTTTTCGGTATGTGAAGCTTAGTGGGTTCTCAGCAGATCTTCAACTAGAGGATTTCACAGGAATTGTGATGCACTCCAATATGGAACGTACGGGTGATTTTCAGTGCTCAGATCCACTTGTGAATCAACTGCATCACAATATCCTGTGGGGGCAAAAAGGGAATTTCCTCGATGTGCCTACTGATTGTCCACAGCGTGATGAGCGGCTCGGCTGGACGGGGGATGCTCAGATGTTTGTCCGCACAGCCTCTTATTTGATGAATACGGCACCATTCTTTACGAAATGGCTGCGGGATTTGAAGGCAGACCAAACCCCTGAGGGCGGCATTCCGTTTTTTATTCCAGAGCTGAGAGCAGCTCCTCCTGGCGACGGAGATACTAACCATTCTTCTGCGGCCTGGGGAGATGCAGCTACGATCTGTCCATGGACAATCTATGAAATGTATGGCGACAAAAGGCTGCTTGCAGAGCAATACGAGAGCATGAAGCAATGGATTTCTTATATTTATGCACAGGGAAGCAATCCTTATCTATGGAATACTGGGTTTCATTTCGGCGATTGGCTAGCGCTTGATTCCAAGCCAGACAGCTATGTAGGGGCTACAGATCGGGATTATGTCGCCACCGCTTTTTATGCCTATTCTGTTTCTCTGACTTTGAAAGCGGCAATAGCCTTAGAAAAATCGGAGGACGTGGACTATTATAGTGAGCTGCACGCCAAAATTATAAAAGCATTCAGTGATGAGTTCATAACACCTGCGGGCAGGTTATCCGTCTCTACACAGACTGCACAGATATTAGCCTTACGTTTCGATCTTGTAGAAGGGGTCGCCAAAGAACGTGCAATTCAGAAGCTCACTGAGCTGCTTGCTGAAGCTAAGGATCATCTGACTACTGGATTCGTGGGCACACCTTATCTGAATCCTGTGCTCAGCGAGATTGGAAATAACGAACTCGCGTATAAGCTTCTTTTTCAAAAGGATTATCCATCCTGGCTGTATCAGGTGACGAAAGGTGCGACGACGATTTGGGAGCATTGGGATGGGATCAAGGAGGACGGCAGCTTCTGGAGTGCAGATATGAATTCTTTCAATCATTACGCCTATGGCGCAATAGGTGAATGGTTGTATCGTTACGTTGCAGGAATTGGAACAGATGAGTTGGAGCCTGGCTTCAAAATCGTTCATATCAAGCCACAGCCAGGCCCCGGTCTGGATTATGCAGAAGCTAGTCTTGAAACCATGTACGGAAAAGTGGAGTCAGCGTGGCGGCGATCAGAGGATAATGGAATGGTGATCCACGTTACGATTCCTGCCAATACCAACGGTATTGTCGTTCTGCCTGGAGCCAATCAACTAGGGTTATTAGAAAATGGAGTTCCTGTAGAGCAGTCCAGAGGCGTGCACAGCATCAGCTTGGTCGATAACGGAGTGAGACTCGAAATAGGTTCGGGCAGCTATCAATTTACGTATTCTTTATAACCTATACTAGGGGGCTTCCTAGTGTGAACTGACATCGAGGGGTATTCGGTGTCAGTTTTTCGTTTTCGAATTGACGAATGTAGAGAGGAGTTATTATAATGATTTATATTGATATGAACTAAGTAATATAAATATAAATCAAATTGGGATTCACAAGGAGGAAGACAAAAGAATGAAGACAGAAGGAAAATTGACGATACATACGCAGCAGCGGGGGGCGGAGTTAGGCGATCTATTCGGTATTTTCTTCGAGGATTTGAATCATGCGGCCGATGGTGGGCTTTACGCTGAGCTAGTTCAGAACCGATCTTTTGAATTCGACCCGATTGACCGGGCAGATTATCATGCGCTGATGGCTTGGGAGCCTGTAGAACGTGGAGATGGAAAGGTAAATATCTCTGTAGAAGACAGCAAGCCCTTAAATGATCGTAACCAACATTATGTTGCCATCGATATTGTGGCTGAAGGTGACGGCGTTGGCCTGATGAATCTAGGCTTTAACAGTGGTATTCCGGTAAAAGAAGGCGAGAATTATAACTTCTCGGTGTATGCCCGCCGGGAGACAAGCTTTGATGTGCCGCTTACCGTAAACATCGAAAGCACAGACGGCACCATTCTTGGTGAAGTGGAAATAGCCGTTAGCAGCTCGGAATGGAACCGATATGAAGCCGTTATCACAGCTAATAGCACTGACACAAGCAGTCGTCTTGTAATCGTTACCAAAGGTAGCGGGAAGGTATATCTGGATATGGTTTCCCTGTTTCCTGAGAAGACCTTTAAGAATAGACCCGGAGGCATGCGTGAAGATATTTCGCTGCTGCTCGCTGATTTAAAACCTAAATTTATGCGGTTCCCAGGAGGATGTCTGGTGCATGACGGTTCCTTGGATCCAGATGACAGAGACTCCATGTACAGATGGAAGAATACGATTGGGGATGTTGCACAAAGACCGGCAAGACGCAATAACTGGTCATATAATCAGACGCTTGGGTTAGGTTATTATGAATATTTTCAGTTCTGTGAGGATATTGGAGCTAAGCCGATCCCCGTTCTTCCGGGCGGCTATGACCCGCATCATAAACGGATGGTCCCGCTGGATGAATTAACGCCTTGGATTGAGGATGCTTTGGATTTAATTGAATTCGCCAAGGGGGATTCTTCCACGAAGTGGGGAGGCATTCGTGCAGAACTGGGTCACCCCGAGCCTTTTGGGCTGGAGTATGTCGGCATTGGGAATGAAGAGGTAGGCGCACCCTTTTTCGAGAGATATCCTTACTTTCATCAAGCCATCAAAGCAAAATATCCGGAAATCAAGGTCATTAATTCTAGTGGCCCGTTCTCTGCCGGTCAGGAATATGAACGGGGCTGGACGTCGGCAAAAGAGAATAAGTCTGACCTCGTAGACGAGCATTATTACTGTACACCTGAATGGTTCCTGGCTAATCATCATCGTTATGATGACTTCAAAGCGGATGAGCCAAAGGTATTCCTCGGTGAATATGCTTCATGGGGCAATACCTATTACAATGCATTAGTAGAAGCAGCATTTATGACAGGTCTGCAAAATAATGCTCATGCCGTTGGCTTAGCTTGTTATGCTCCAATGCTCTGTAATGTGGATTATATCAACTGGAAGCCGGACCTGATCTGGTTCAATAATCATGAAGTGTACGGCACGGCAAACTATTATGTGCAAAAGCTATTCATGAACCATCAGGGAGATCATTTGCTGAAGATGGAAGCAGATGGCTTCACGGCACCGAAGGAAAGCAGAAAGGAAGCGATCACTGGAGCCGTCAGTTTCGGTGTGGATGCCTCTGCTGCTCGTTTCTCCGAGATCACATTAGTCAACAATCTTACGGGAGAAGTGAAGACGTACTCTGACTTATCAGAGGAAGTCTCAAATCTGCCTGACCCTGCTCAGAATAGAACGGCTAAACGGACACAAGAGCTTGGTGAGACAGAGTGGGAAAACTATACTTTACATTTTAAGGCTACACGAACCGCAGGAAATAAAGGGTTTATCTTCTATTTTGGTAAAGCGGATGATCAGAATCATTTGTACTGGGAGCTGGGTGGCTGGCAGAATCAGGATTCGATTGTGGCCTCAATTATCAACGGAAGAAATTCTGTTCTGACGCATGCTATGTTTACTGTTGAAACAGACGTAGAATACGATCTTAAGCTAGAAGTAGTGGGCAGACATATCCGTACTTTTATTAACGGAGAACTGGTGAATGAGACAGAAGATAAACTTCCGGTCATTGAACCGCTGTATTACACGGCAAGTGTGGAAGATTTAACGGGGGATATTATCCTCAAGACAGTAAATGTACAAGAGAACAGTGTTTCTGCAGAGGTTGTACTGGAATCTTTGGTAAAAGAAGCACTGACCATCGAAGTCTATGAAATGTCGGGATACCAGCTTGAGGACGAAAATAACTTTGAGAATAAGCAGCGGGTCTCTCCGAAACAAACCAGCTTTAAGACAGAAGGAAGCAGCTATACTTATGAATTTCCGAAGCAATCCGTGACAATTTTCAGAATAAAATAACGAAGACGCCCCCATGAATCTCTGGCTTATTAAAGATTCATGGGGGCGTTTCTATGACTATTACAAGTTAACTTAGCCGTTCACACGCAGTCGAATCACATTCCAGGAAGCTTTTGCGAGAAGGGCTTTTACATGTCCACCCTCAACAACGGCTTTGCCTTGGCTAGGCATCACATTATGTGGATTAGATTTGGTATTTACAGCTTTAATATCTTCATGTTCCAGTACAATATGCTCAATAATGTCTACGGAACTGAAGCTGCGCAGATCCACGTCGAGCTCTAGTCCTTCGGATAAATGGCGGTTTACAGCGAAGACGGTTACTTCATTCAGCTCCTCGTTGTATACACTAATGGCTTCCAAATAAGGCACATCAGTGAAATCTTTGGAATCGTATTTAGGGCTGGAAATCAGCGGGTGAAGTACGGTTCCACGACCATAAAGGGAAGCATGCAGGTACGGATAATAAGTAGTCTGCAGCCAAAGCGGTCCGCCATTTTCAGTCATAATTGGGGCGATAACATTGATCAGCTGCGCTAAGCAGGCCATTTTCACACGATCAGCATGCTTCAATAATGAAATAAGACAGCAGCCCACAACAAGTGCATCTTCAAGTGTGTACACATCTTCGAATTCTGGCGGTGCGATCTGCCAGTGTTGTTCGGCACGGCTGCTGCCTTGTGATTTCCATACATTCCATTCATCGAGCGACAGATTTATTTTCTTTTTGCTCTTTTTCTTCGCTTGAACATAATCACAGGTGGCAGCCACACTGCTGATGAAATGATCCAAATCCATGGAGCGGGCTAGGAAGTTAGGCGTGTCGTCATTGTTGTTATTGTAGTACGTATGCAGTGATAAATAATCCACATTATCATAAGAAAGATCAAGCACGGTAGCCTCCCACTCGGCAAAAGTGTCCATGCCGCTGCCGGAGCTGCCACAAGCCACAAGCTCAAGCGTTGGATCGACCCAGCGCATAGCTTTTGCAGTTTCGTTCGCTAACCGGCCATATTCGACCGCGGTTTTAGCTCCAATCTGCCACGGACCATCCATTTCATTTCCGAGGCACCAGGTCTTAAAAGCGTGGGGCTCTTTATACCCATGAGAGATCCGCAGGTCACTGTAGTAGGAACCGGAAGGATGATTGCAGTACTCTACTAGATTTCTAGCTGCATCGATGCCGCGTGTTCCAAGGTTAACTGCCATCATGACTTCGCTGCCTACGAGCTTAGCCCAATCTGCAAATTCGTTGGTACCCACTTGATTGGTTTCTGTGGTCCACCAAGCTAATTCAAGAGATTGCTTGCGTTCATGCTTGGGTCCAACCCCATCCTCCCAATTGTAACCGGATACAAAGTTTCCTCCAGGATAACGGATGATAGGAACGTTTAGGGCACGAATAGCTTCGATGGCATCGTTCCGAAAACCATTCTGATCCGCAGTAGGGTGACCCGGGTCATAAATCCCACCGTAAACTGCTCTTCCTAAATGTTCGATAAATGAGCCGTAGATCCGCGGGTCTACTTCAGCTAGTCTGAAATCTTTGTCAATAATCATTGTCGATTTAATCGGCATGAGTGTACAGCTCCCTCTAGTTGAATTAATGATTTCACTAATTAAGTAATTGTTTTATGATTACATGATACTGATTTTAGCTTATAATAAGCAATGAATTAATTTAGGATTCGTTAAAATACTAATTCAATAAGCATAGGAGACGTTGAAATGTACTTAACCACAGATTCTGAATCTTTGCAGGTGTATGAAGCACTGGCAAGTGAAGTTAGGCTGCGAATTATTGAACTACTGGACCGCAGAGAGATGCACATCAAAGAGCTGGCAGCGGAGCTCTATCTTAGTAGTGCAATTGTTAGTACTCATGTAGCAAAGCTGCAAAAAGCAGGTCTGATCAGTTCTAAAATGAGACGAGTAAATGGAGGGACCTATAAATATTGTTCTTTGTCTGCGAATTACCTGCAGATTAAATTATCGGGCTCCCGTGGAGTTGCCAGAAAGGTGGTTGAGGTGTCTATCCCTGTAGGGCAATATACCGATATTCAGGCTTCACCTACCTGCGGGATTGCTACTACTGAGAAACTGATCGGCTATTATGATGATCCACGTTATTTTCTGGACCCGGAACGGGTGAATGCCGGCATTGTATGGTTTGCGAAAGGTTCTATCGAGTACAAGATTCCAAATTATCTATTTCAAGATCAAGTGGTGCAAGAGATTGAGATTTCACTGGAAATAGGTTCCGAAGCTCCACATGTAAATGAGAAGTGGCCGTCGGATATCGGCTTTATGATGAATGGACAGGATTTAGGGAAATGGACTAGTCCGGGCGACTTTGGCCTCACTAGAGGACGATTAAATCCCATTTGGTGGCGTTCGGATGTTAACCAATATGGTTTGCTTAAGGTTCTGCGGATTAATGCAGGTGGAACCTTTGTGGATGGGCAGCAAATCTCAGATATTACCTTGGAGGATGTACGAGTAGAGCAGGATCAGTGGACCTTTCGTTTAACGGCAGAGAATAGCGGACGGAGAAGAGGTGGACTAACCATATATGGCCGTGGATTTGGGAACTACGAGCAAGACATTATGTTTAGAGTGTATTACGAATGATTTCGAGTTTACAGGTAAAGTGTTTATAAGATTCTGTAGAAAATTTAAGCTTGTGTACCAATTATTACCTCTGATAAAATAAAAATAAAAAATATATTGTAATGAAAACGTTTTTATGTTAATTTAAATCTATAAAAACGTTTTTATTCGTAAAGGAAGATTGAATCATTATGGAAAAGGTAACGATCAAAGATGTTGCCAGAGAGGCTGGAGTCTCCATTTCTACGGTTTCCAACGCGTTAAATGACGTAGATGTATTAAACCCGGAGACGAAATCACATGTTCTTAAGGTTGCGAAGCGATTAAACTATGTTCCTAACCTGAACGGTAAGCTCCTTAGGAACGGGAAAACCAAAATGCTGGGTTTTTTCACAACAAGTGTGTCGGGTCCATACTTCTATAAACTGGTCGAGTCCATGTCGCGTGAATGTGATCGACTAGGTTACGGGCTGAATGTATTTGTTACCAAGGATAAACAAGTGATTATGAGCAATATTCTAGGCCGGCGAGTGGATGGTGTCATTATCTACGAGGAGCTGAGAATAGACGAAGAAGAAATTGCTGCAATGGTGAAAGACAAGATTAAGGCTGTATTTTTGGATCGACCGCTTAAGAACGACACGATGGGAAGCGTGATTTTTGATTCCTTTGAAGCGGGGTTTGAAGCGACCAAATATTTAATCAGTCTAGGGCATAAAAAGATTGCTTACATATCTGGTGTGGATGAGATGTACGACAGTGTTCAGCGGAGAGAAGGATACTTAGCTGCTTTGCGTCAGTATCAGCTACCCACGCATGAAGAGTATATTATACAAGGATATTTTGAGGAAGAAAGCACTTACAACGCTATAAAATCTTTTCTTCATTATAGTCCTGATAAAATACCTGATGCCTTCTTGGCAGGGAACGACTTGAGTGCGATTGGATGTATTCAAGCTTTGAAATCGCATGGATACGAAGTTCCGCTAGATGTTAGCGTTATGGGGTTTGATGATATTGATATTGCGCAGTATTTCTCACCACCTTTAACTACGGTAAGAAATCAAATTGCTAGACAAGGTATTTTGGCTATTAATCACCTAGTTCGCATGATCCAGAAGAAGGAACAGGGCGAGATGATGAAATTGGCAGGTGAATTAGTCGTAAGAGGTTCTAGTCAAGTAAAGATTGGTCGGTAAGAACACATATATGTAATGGGTTCAAGATTTTACCCGATCATTTTTTATAATTTTGTTGTTTTGGGAGGGTTTTTTTTTCAAAAAAATAAAAACGTTTTTATTATGTGGGGATCATGATTTGGAGGGGAGAAGAAAAAGTGGATAAATTAGCCGTAGTGCCAACAAACGGAAAGAATCCAATGAGCGGGAAAAAGCCTATGGGGCAGAGGGTCAAAGAATTTGTAATTGATTACAAGAGACAATGGGAAATTCAATCCATGGTCATCCCGGGAATTATTTTTATGATTATCTTTTGTTTTATTCCGATTTACGGATTGACGATTGCTTTTAAAAGTTACACCGTAATTGATACGCTCGATTCTGCACCTTGGGTAGGGCTCGATAATTTCAGAATTATTTTATCTGATAAATATTTTTGGGACGCTGTAGTCAATACATTAGGGATCAGCTTTCTGAAATTAGCCATAGGGTTTATTATTCCTATTATTTTATCCGTTATGATTTACGAATTAAGTGGCGGACGCTTTAAAAAGATAGTGCAAACCATCTCTTATTTACCACACTTTTTGTCCTGGATCGTTCTCGGCGGGATGCTGATTGCCTGGTTTTCCTCATCCGGTATGTTTAATGAGATTATGCTCAGTTTGGGACTGATTTCGAAACCGGTAAATATTTTGCTTGATGCGAATAAATACTGGTGGATTGCAACGTTATCCGATATTTGGAAAGAGGCTGGTTGGGGAACGATTCTCTACTTAGCCATTATGTCGAAAATAGATCCTACTTATTATGAGGCTGCCAAAATAGATGGCGCAAGCCGTATGAGACAAATTTGGAATATTACGCTTCCTAATATGAAGCCGATTATCAGTTTAAATCTGATTCTCACTGTAAGCGGTTTATTAGGATCAAATCTGGATCAAACCCTGGTATTGATGAATTCTCAGAACCGCGTTAAGGCGGAGGTCATTAATTCTTATGTGTATCGTATGGGTATGACGCAAGGTGACTTCTCTTATGCTACTGCTGTTGGTTTAGGTGTCTCCATCGTTTCAGTCATCCTACTGATTAGCGCCAACAAAGTATCCAGTAAATTAAATGATAATCAATCAGTTCTGTAGAAGGAGGCATTTCTGTGAATCGTACGGTGGCTAAAGAAGATCTCGATAGTCGAATCTTTAATACCTTAAATATTATCCTGCTCTGTATTTGTACAATCATTATTGTCGTTCCTTTATGGAATGTAGTCATATCCTCTTTAAGCTCGGGCAAGGCGCTTGCGGAAGGCGGATTCATATTTTGGTCTCCAGAGTTCTCCTTGGAAAATTATCGTGCTGTATTTCAAGATGAGACCATTGGTTTAGCATTCGTAGTATCGCTTGCCAAAACATTTATTGGTGTCATTACCCACGTATTCTTTTGTGCCATGATCGGTTATGGCTTGAGTAAGAAATACATACGTGGACGTAAGCTGTATGTTGCCATGGGTGTAATCACCATGTTTTTCTCAGGTGGAATGATCCCTACGTATTTATTGATTAAATCATTAGGCCTCTTAAACAGCTTCTGGGTTTATATTATCCCGGCCTTGTTCAGTTATTATGATGTAGTTATTCTAATGAACTTCTTCAGAAATGTACCGGATTCACTTGAAGAGTCAGCCAAAATTGATGGTGCAGGTGACTGGCGCATTTTCCTAAAAATCTTTATCCCTCTTTCCATGCCGGCTATGGCCACCATTGCGTTATTTAACGGGGTTGGGCAGTGGAACGACTTTATGACCACCAAGTTATATATTACCGATCAATCGCTCTACCCGCTGCAGATGAAGCTCTATGAAATCATTGTTCAGTCGCAAACACAATCCATGCAAAATGTTGGTGGATCTGCGATTATCGAAACTACGACTAAAGGGGTTCAACTAGCAACAATTGTCATTACAACTTTGCCGATTGTTGTGATGTATCCAATATTACAGAGGTACTTTATCTCAGGCATGATGATGGGGGCGGTGAAGGAATAGTAAGTAAATCTCCAAGTAGTGAATGCTTACAAAACTTTTTAGGGGGAATCAAAAGATGAACAAAGCATTTGGGAAAAAAGGACTCAAACTTTGTACGGCACTTATGGCTGTTGTATTAGTATTTACAGGTTGCGGATCGAAAGGTAATTCTGACAGCTCCAGTAAAGAGTTAAGCTCCATTGAAGGCCGTTATACTATAGATCCGGAAACACCGGCATGGAAGCTGGATACAAAAAAAGAGACAACAGATCTGACTTGGTACGTGAATGCAGACTGGTGGAATACTGATTTCGGAAAAGACCTTGTCACTAAGAAAATTAAAGAGGATTTAAACATCAACATTAAATTCATTACAGGCGATGACACTAAGCTAAATACGATTTTTGCCGGCGGTGAAATGCCAGACCTGTTGACTATTTTTGATTCCAACTCTCCAGTCGTACAAAAAGCTGCTACATGGGCATTGCCTTTGAATGATCTGGCAGATAAATATGATCCTTATTTCAATAAAGTTGCAGAAAAAGATACGATGAACTGGTTCCAGTTAGCTGATGGCAAGACCTATGGATACCCTAACTATTCCAATACGCAAAACGATTATGATAGCGGTAACATCCCTGCTAAAACAGCCTTTGTCATCCGTAAGGATGTTTACGAGGCCATTGGAAAACCAAGCTTTGGAACTCCTGAAGAATTCAAGAGCGTTATGCAACAAATCAAAAAACAATTCCCGGACATGATTCCTTTTGGTTTTAACTCCATTGGTTCAGGCACTGGTTCTTTGGGAGATGTATTGGAGGACTTTATCGGTGTGCCGATGGAAACTGAAAATGGTGATTTCTACAACCGGAATCTGGATGAGGATTACCTGACTTGGTTGAAGACATTAAATGAAGTCTACAGAAATGGTGACATCAGTGATGACAGCTTTGCTGATGACGGTACTGCCTTTGAAGAAAAAGTGAAATCCGGTAAATATGCAACAATACTTTTGGATGGAACACCGCAACAAAGTGGTAACCTGCAAATCTTCATGACAGAAAATCCAGGTAAGGAATATGTCGCTATTGATGGACCACAAAGTACTGTTGGACATGAGCCAACATTGAATCAATCTGGAATTACAGGTTGGATGATTAGCTATGTTACTAAAAAGGCTAAGGACCCTGCCAAAGCGATTCAAATTTACACTTATTTGCTCAGCGACGAAGGACAAAAGCTCATGAACTACGGTATTGAAGGAGAAACCTATAAAGTTAACGACAGCGGTAAAATTGAATTCTTGCCTGAAATCAAAGACCTGCAATTAAATAATGCCGATAAATTCAAAAAAGATTACCGGATGGGCGAATTTATGTTCTTTGGACATGACCGTGATAAAGCGCTGAGTAATGACGCATTCGCAGATTCCATTAAACAAATGCAAGAGTGGGGCAAAGGAAAGCTAAAACCACACTTTATTCTTGAAAACATTAACCCGGCTCAAGGAACGCCTGAAGCTCGCAGTCTTACTGCAATTGATACTACTTGGAACACTACGCTTGTAAGTATGATCCGCGCTAAAGACGATGCTACATTCGACAGCACCTTAGCTGCTTACAAAACATTTTTAAATGATAACAACTGGGATAAGATTGTAGAAGTTCGTTCTGAAAAAATGAAAAACAACAAAGAAAAATTAGGCCTTAAATAAGTTAGAAAATAGAATGTGGCCCCTTCACTGGGGCCTCTTCATAGAAAGATGGAGGGAAACAACATGCCAGAGCTTAAAATTTATCAATCCACCGGGGAGAATACATTGTTTGTAGAGCAAAGTCTGCAACAATTAACTCCAATTGCTGACGCAGAGGCGACCACTACTGTAACTATTGACGAGAATCAAACCTTTCAGGAAATGGATGGCTTTGGAGCATCTTTTACGGATTCATCCGCTTATTTGATTAATCAAGTCCTGGACAACGAACAGAAAAAGGAAGTCATGAGCAAGCTTTTTGACGCACAAGATGGAATTGGTTTGTCCGTATTAAGAAATCCAATGGGGGCATCGGATTATGCTAGAGATATTTATAGCTATGATGATAGACCTGCACAGGAAACGGATACGGAATTAACCCACTTCTCTATCGCACATGATGAAGCAGACATTATCCCTTTGTTGCAACAAGCTCTGGAAATTAACCCTGAGATCAAACTGATGGCTTCTCCATGGAGTGCACCAGGTTGGATGAAGACTAGCGGATCGATGATTGCTGGAGAACTTAAACAAGAATATTATCAGGCTTATGCCGATTATTTTGTTCGATATATTCAAGCTTTTGAAGGGCACGGATTGCCAACTTATGCTGTAACACCACAGAACGAGCCTTTATTTGAACCAAAACACTACCCTAGTATGTTAATGTTGCCTGAGGCGCAAAAAGATTTCATTAAAAACTACCTGAAGCCTAGCTTTGTTAAGCACAACATCGCTACAAAAATTCTCTGCTACGACCACAACTGGGATCGTCCAGATTATCCGTTAACCGTGCTCGATTATGCAAAAGATGAAGTAGATGGTGTAGCTTGGCACTGGTATGGTGGCAATGCATCAGCGCAATCAGAGGTTCTGAAAGCTTTTGCTGATAAAGAAGTGCATTTTACAGAAGGTTCTGGTGGAGAATGGATTCCTCCGTTTGAACAAGCCTTCTCCAATGTAATGAGAACAGGGATTGATATTCTTAGAAATCATAGTAAATCCTTTGTGTTATGGAATATGGCCTTAGATGAAAAGAACGGCCCAACCGTACCGGGTTTTGGCAAAAGTACTTGTCGTGGTGTTGTGACAGTCAACCAAGAGACCAAGGAGCTTACGTATACGCTCGACTATTATGCGCTGGCCCATTTCAGTAAATTTATTCGTCCGAAGGCAGTGCGTATTGACGCTTCCACCAATCAAGAAGAGATTCGTTCCGTAGCTTTTAAGAATACAGATAACTCTATTGCAGTTGTTCTGTTCAACGATAGCGAAAAGGCTGAGAATGTTGCTTTGAACTTGCCGGGAGCGGATGAATTATCTTTCCGTTTGGCGTCAAAAAGTGCTTTATCCATTTTGATAAAATAATTAGAGGACGTAGCTCAGAAGCACTCGAATCTTGATTCGGGTGCTTTTTTTATGAAAATAATCGTATAAAAAATCTATGTTCGGTAAGCATAGTTTTGAATTTACGGATTTTCAATAATAGTAAATAAAAATGGCAGTCCAGAGCTGATGTTCAGCGTCTGGACTGCCATTTATTTTTCTGTGTAATTGGATTGCGAGTTCTAACGTTCTAAACGGTAACCACCGTGAAATACAGGACCCACATATTCATTAAACGCAAATCCATTACGAATGGCTGCGGAGACAAAATCTTTAGCTTTTGCAACAGCCTCATGAACCGTTAATCCATTAGCTAGACCGCCTGTAATTGCTGCGGCAAAAGTACATCCAGCCCCGTGATTGTGAGCGGGTTCGATTTTGGCTGTTTGGAATACAGTGTACTCAGAACCGTCGTAGAAGATATCAATCGCTTGATCGCCGCCGAGTGCTTTGCCGCCTTTAACCACGACATTACGTGCACCGAGCTTATGAATCAGACGTGCAGCTTCTTTCATTTCCTCAAGGGTAGTAAGTTTGCCAAGACCTGAAAGAACACCTGCTTCAAACAAGTTTGGGGTGACCACAGTTGCTAGTGGTAGCAATAAGTCACGAATAGCCTCAGCGCTGTCAGGGTTCAAGACTTCATCTTCACCCTTGCACACCATAACTGGATCAATAACTACATTAGTCTGAAGATTTTCTTTGATCGCTTGCTCAGCAACGCGCACAATTTCA
The DNA here is from genome assembly GCF_037969975.1 of Paenibacillus sp. FSL R7-0163. Taxonomy (NCBI): domain Bacteria; kingdom Bacillati; phylum Bacillota; class Bacilli; order Caryophanales; family Paenibacillaceae; genus Paenibacillus; species Paenibacillus sp. FSL R7-0163. The sequence continues at coordinate 3,603,478 of NZ_CP150224.1, read as the reverse complement.
ACACTTCCAAGCATACCTGTCTTCATGGCATTAACCGGGCCACCAGCGAAAATAGTTTTTAACTGCTCAGCAACAATGGAGGCATCAATTGGATAAACATTATGGTGCCAGCCGTTGTCCGGGTCCATAGTAACGATAGTGGTCAAGGCACTAAAGCCGTAGGTACCATACTCTTCAAATGTTTTTAGATCCGCTTGGATGCCTGCGCCACCACTGGAGTCGCTGCCTGCAATAGTTAGAGTTTTAATAATTTGAGTCATGGTTACGTCCCCTTTATATATGTCTGAATTCATAAACAACGCATTGCATTGATTATAACAAAAAATAACACCTACGTCTTTCTAAAAGCAAGAGCAAGGTTGAAAATACATTCCTCTAAAAATTCCCACCCTTAGTCCAGCTTCTCTGCGTTTGGGTCAGCAATGAAGAGCGGTCCGTGATTATCTGTAAAGAACTTCATGAGGGTCTCCACTACTTCCTGCTGTGGGGATGTTTGAGCTTGATGTATTCCGATACTGCGGAATAAATAACCCCATTCTCTCTTATCGTAATAGGCAGCACCCTCATTCTGATAGCCATTCGCGTCTGCTTGAAGCGTATATCTGACCGTTCTTGCTTCAGCTCCTGCAGTACCTAAAATATGCTGTTCGCTAAACTTAAGCGGATTATTAATCGTAAATCCCAGCGCGTCAGCCCATTCGGCTTTTTCCGGGAAATAGGCTCCGATTGCAGTGATGGCACAGCCTGTGCAAGTCCAAGCCGTATCTGAATAGTTCATGTTTTGTTCCGGATGGTTCGGATCCTGAAAGGTAACTCCATAAGAACCGTTAGCGCCGACAACCGCCGTAGCCTGCCATCCGGCAGGAGCAAGTAGAAGATAACCTCCACCGATATCAGGGCGGTAGACCAGCGTTGCTTCTACTTGGTTTTTCATGTCTTGAGATAAAGCAAAGGTCATTTCAGGTATGGGGGGGATTTCTGTATTTATATATTCGCTGCCACTATCAATATTTAGCTGCGCGAGCGTGGTATGCAGTGGAATGATGACCTGCCCATTATCGGGATTACTGCTAGGAAATTCGAGCATTTTTTGAGTGGGGCTGGGTTCGTTATCTGCTTCCTTATTAGTTTGTGCGTTGGTGGACGTGGGTGGTGTGGTGGGCGTTCCCCAGTCGAGCCCTTTATATCCAATCAGCAGCACTAGTACAATTACGACGCACAATATTGAAGTTAAGATCCAGCCGTTTCTAACACCTCTTCGTTTGGATTTCATATATTTTGTACCTCCTTTGATCTTACTTATATAGACCTAAGAATGGAGTGGAAAGTTTCTTACATAACCTTTATATTTCTGAAGTTCTTCATGATCGGGCGGGATAGAGAGGGAGTCCGTTTCTTAAACCCTGCATATCAATATAGAAAGAATTTCAAACAAAGCGTGTAGGAGGGCGAGTATGGTTACGATTAGTTTATGTATGATAGTACGAAATGAAGAAAAAAGCTTGCACCGATGTTTATCTACCATTGCAAGTCTCGTAGATGAAATTGTTATCGTGGATACAGGCTCGACGGATAAAACAAAAGAGATTGCGTTGTCCTTCGGAGCTGTAATTTATGATTTTGAATGGATTGATAATTTTAGTGCCGCACGTAATTTTGCCTTTAGCAAAGCTACTCAGGAGTACATTTTGTGGCTTGATGCGGATGATTATATAAAGGAAGAGGATCAGATTCTTTTAAAAAAACTAAAAGAAATCCTGCCGGGACATATTCACAGTGTGAACATGCAATATAATCTGGCTTTTGACGAAGCGGGAAATGTCACAGCTAGTTTACGCCGCAACAGGCTGGTTCGGCGCAGCTGCAACTTTCAATGGATCGGGCCTGTTCATGAGTATTTAGAGGTAAGTGGTCCTTCTTTTAGTAGTGATGTCTGCATCACACATGAGAAAGATAAGGAATACACAGATCGTAATTTGCGGATTTATCAAAAACGTGTTGCACAGGGTGAAGTATTTTCGCCGAGAGACCAGTATTATTATGCGAATGAATTAAGAGATCATGCTATTAATGAAGAGGCTTGCAAATACTATGAGATTTTCTTAGCGGGTGGACAGGGCTGGATTGAAGATAATTTTCAGGCTTGCCTAAAGCTTGCCGAATGCCGGGAACGGCTGGGGGATAAAGAAGGTGCATTTGAAGCGTTATGTAAAACCTTGCAGTATGATAAACCACGTTCAGAGTTTTGTTGCCGACTGGGGTCACTTCTGCTGGATAAAGGCCAGTTGCATCCAGCCGCATACTGGTATGAGCTAGCGATTAAGCTACCGCGGGATAACGATTCGATGGGGATGAAGAATGGGATCTTTTATACCTGGCTGCCGCATCTTCAATTGGCACTTTGTTATGATCGTCTCGGCCAACACGAGAAGGCGAATCATCACAATGAAACGGCGTTGAGTTTTTATCCATCCCATCCTAGTATGTTATACAATCGCACCTATTTCAAAAATCTACTTGGTGATAAATATGTAGCGCTTCAGGCTTAATTTAGTAAAAGAGATGCCCCAGCCGTTCTGATTATGACTGCTGGGGTATTTATGTGTTTTTTGGAGCTTGCAAGATTACTGGCGGTGGGGAAGCTTCCCGTGATCCCCGGCAAGCTTCGCTGGTTCGAATAGATTTCCGCGTACAAAGCAGCTATCGGACCCAGCTGACCTTAAACGCTGCTTTATGCCACATTTGGAATTCTAACGGACCGCATAGTCGCTATTGACCAGAAACACACTCCATTTGGAGCAATATCTCAGGAATAGCTGCACTGGAGTCCGAAACTGTGCTCAAAAGGCGATAAATGAGCAAATAGCGTCATCTGGGTCCGGAAGCAGGGAGCATCGCGGATGATTGCTGGGTGTAAGAGTAAAGTCAGGGGTGTAAGATTCCCGGCAGCGTAGGAGTATAGGTGTGGCGGTTGATCACTGGGCGCAAGAGTAAGCTCGTAGGTGGATCATTATCAGCAGCGTAGGAGTAAAGGTAGACAGTAATTAATATGCAGAAGATATCCCAAAGAGGGTAACCCAGCATCCATGAACTAGATGCTGGGTTACCCTCTTTTAGTAAGCTGGATTGTATTGTTGTTCCTTTTTATAATCGTTTGGAGGGAGACCTACCTCTTGTTTGAAAAGCTTGGAGAAATAGGAGTAGTTGCTATAGCCAACTTTGTTCGCGACGGTATATACAGACATATTTGTGGTTTCCAATAAATGTTTCGCAGCCGCGATTCGGACGTGGATGACATAACTGCCTAATGAAACCCCAGTTTCTCGTTTGAATATCCTTGCCAGGTAATCAGGATTGAGATAGACAATTTCAGCCAAATCATTTCGGGTCAGGTCATCGCCGTAATGTGAATGAATGTATTGTTTGATTTCTTCTGCGACGGACTTAGGCTGGGCAGCAAAGTCACGATATTTCATGGCTGTAGTGACAAGGTATTTAAGATATTCTTCCATATCCTCGATTGAATCCAAAGAGTGCATAGATAATTTATCATTAGTTTTGCCAGAGTATAATTTGTGTGATCTTATCCCTTTCAGGTTGAGAAATGAATAGACTAGCTGTACTACATCTAAACGGAACAAGCTAAGGACAGAGGTCTCAAGTGTTCTATTGTTAAGCATGACCTTTAAATATTGTGTAACTTCTTCAAGAAAAGCAGTGAATTTATTCTGATTCAGCAGTTCTTCCAAATAGGCAAGATCCGGTGGTGTATAGCCCGGTTTATTTTGATGCAGATAAGCCTCCACCAAAAAGGTCTGATTTCTGCATCTCGTAATTTCTTCATCCATAGTCAGGGATTGTTTTAGAACATTCCCCACATTACTCAGTTTATCGTTTAAACCAATATTGCAGCAGACATCACATTTTAAATAAGGATTCGCCTTTTGAATAAAAGAAGCACATAATGCTTCAAGCAGTTGCGTATCTGGAGCCTGGTTCCATTTTAATATGGCGATCCAGTTATAATCTTTGTATTCCAGAATGCTTTCGATGGTAAAACAAGGGTGCTGAAACAATTCGTACAATACATTTAGCAGGGCAAAATCAAACAGATCCTTTTCTTCTTTTCCCATACTGCCATTGTAAGGGAATAAGTTAAATATCAAAGGCTGTAGGGTATCACTCATTTGATAGGAGAGGTTTTGTTCTTCAATGGCATGTGTGATGTCTGACAATTTAATCGGAAATGATGTACTGCCACTAACTAGCTTCCGCCAAAAATGCTCAAGAATCTTCGCCTGATTTTTTTGCCAAAAGTAACCGCCCTGAATGGCTTTTTCGTTTTTTTGCTGCTCTTTTGCTTGGGTAACCGCCTTATGGATGATCAACATCAGCTTGTCAAATTCAATGGGCTTAAGGAAATATTCAAAGCTCTGCAATTCGATTGCTTTCTGCGCATAGTTAAAATCTGCATAATTGGTAAGAAGAATAGTCTGAATACTATAATTTCCCTCGCGAATCCATGCTAGTAATTCCAGTCCGCTGCCCTGCGGCATTTCAATATCTGAAATCAGAATTTGAACAGAATGCTTTTCTATTATTTCACGTGCTTGAGCGACATTATTAGCCGTATAAACAGTATCAATGTGTAATGATTCCCAATCAATTTTCTTTTGCAATGCGGCAATAACATAAAAGTCATCATCAACAAGCAGTACATTCATAGTTTGCTCTCCATTCATTTAGATTTATTAGGAAGCTTCGGAAGATATAAGATTACACTAGCGCCGCCGCCCTCCAAATTGGAGAAGGTAACGGTTGCTCTTTTTAAATATAGGTACTCTAATCTTTTGAGCGTATTCATAATGCCGATTTGCGTACCTTGGCTTTGATCCAAGGGCTCTCCAAGATTAAGTTTCTCTAACACTTGAGGTGGAAAACCGGGACCGGTGTCGGTGAGCTGGATAACGAGCATTTCTTCTTCCTGATCCATCTGTAATCGTTGTACTGTAAGCCTGATTTCGGCTTCATGTTCGCGTGAAATCGCATATTTAATTGAATTTTCGATAAAGGTTTGCAGCACTAACGGTGGAATTTCCACACTGCCTGCCTGATCCTCTTGTTCGATGTAATAAATAAATGCGTCCTGATAACGTTGCTTTTGAATCTCCAAGTAGGTTCGGACATGCTCGATTTCATCCTCCAGCCGGACAAAATTCTCGCCATTCTGAAAAATGTAACGGAAATACTTAGAGGTAGACAACGTCATATTTTCAATTTCTTTATACATATGAATTTGCGCCATGCTATAGATGCTAGTCAGACAGTTTAAGAAAAAGTGTGGTTTAATCTGTAGCTTCATATAGTCCAGCTGTATTCTTTGTTTCTCCAGTTCCTGTTCGTACATAGCGATTTTAAAGGTTTTGATTTGTTCAACCAAGCCTTTAAACTGAGTGTTAGCCTGTTCCAGCTCTATAATCTCACTGCTTTTGAAATCTGCGGGTTGCCCAGACTCATTAATGAAAGCAAGGTTATCGGAGAAGCTTTGAATCGGACCTAACACTCTTTTTTTGAAAAAGAGCAGAACAATGCATAACGTGGAGGTCACAATGAAGAACAATAACATAATAAGCAGCTGGGCAATCATGATTTTTTCGAATATGCCATATTTAATGACCATTTTGGTGCTGAAGGTGGTGTCTGAGAATGCGCTGTTGATTGTTGTACGCGATTGCAAAAGATTAGAGAATCCCCCATTTTCCGTTATTAGCTTTCCGCTATTGGAGATCGGACTAGTTAAAGGCTGTTCATTCTCATCTACTAGAGAAACATAACCATTGGCGCCAAGATTAATTTGGCGTAGCGGCCGGATCAGATTATCTGCGGAGATCAGTCCAATTAAATAGCGATTGTAATAGGGTACGATATTAATCACATAATAATGGTTGTTTACTAGAATAGGCGTCCATTTGGAATAAAACTTCTCATACATCTCCTTATCATCAATATAAGAAATAATCTTCTTTTTCAGCTCCCTGTAATCCGTATAGGTTACGCTGATCGGTGCGCAATTCAAAAAATAGGTCTCATTTTTCAAATAGTAGAAGAAGTTATACTCATGCCCGTAGTTTTTTTGCAGCTCGGTAAAGCGTTTAAACAGATTATCATTTGCCTTTAAGAACTCGATACTGTTGACCCCGTAAGTATTCATCGTTAGTAAGCTCTCATCGTTCCCAAGCGTCCAGCCCATATAGTGATTAATGTAGGCAAAATCATGATTAATACGATTGATGTAAAGCGCCGCAGTATCCTGCAAATTTCGAGTGGACTGCTGCTTAACGATGGAAATGGAAGCGATGCTGATTCCTAAATCCAGAATAAGGACTGTGAATGAAACCAACATCATGACTTTTATATAATGGCGAATGGGGTAGGTTTTGTGGTTCGCTGTTTTTTTGATCATAAAGTCATTATAAAACCTCTGCGTGAAAAAAACATAAGAACTCGCTAGGGATTTCCCTCAAAGTCCGGATAGCACATACAGAAGTCGGGATACTGTTATTAAATCTCCCCAAGTAGAGCATTTAGCTTTTGCATTTTTTGTAAGCGAATTCAAAGGTCTGGATAACCGTCTTAATGTGTCCGGAATACGAAAAAATAAGAAGTTATTATAAAGCTATTCAGATGCATTTTGATAAATTGAAATGGGGGATTAAGAGATGAGTCAACACAGTAAGAAAAAAACTGCAAAGAAATGGACTGTGGGTCTGCTGGCGGCTGCGATGGTATTTGGAATTGCTGGCTGCGGCGGTAACAACGGGAATAATGCAGCGACAAATGAAACGAGCAGCTATAACAAAGAAGGTCTGCCGATTGTGAATGAGCCTGTGACACTTAAAGTGCTGACTGTCCGTTGGGGGAGTATGGGGGACACCTTTACGCAAAACCAATGGCTGAAGGATCTGGAGAAAAATACGAATGTCAAAATCGATTGGCAAGTAATGTCCTCCAATGACTGGGGTGAGCAGAAGTCGATTATGCTGGCGAGTGGCACGCTTCCGGATATCGTTTTGGGAGATCAAACCTTTGGGGATGCCGATATCGTAAATAATCTGAGCTTTTTCCGGCCGCTTGATGATTATATAGAGCAAAATATGCCTAATCTCAAAGCAGCTATGGAAGAAACCCCAGAAATGAAAAAAATCAGCACATTTCCTGACGGGAAAATCTACTCCCTGCCAACAAGACTTCCTGCACGTCCAAAAAGCTCACGTCAGCCTGTGATTAACAAGACCTGGCTGGACAAATTGGGCTTGAAGGTGCCTGAAACGCTTGATGAGCTATATAACGTGCTCAAAGCTTTTAAAGAACAAGATCCGAATGGGAATGGAAAACCAGATGAGATTCCTTTTATTGAAATTGGTAATGACTTGATCAGTCCTTTCGGAATTGCCGATTTGAATAACAATAATATGATCATCAAGGACGGAAAAGCGATATATTTCCCTGTTTCAGAGGAGTTCAAAGAAGGTCTCAAATGGGAAAATAAATTGTATGCGGAAGGCTTGCTAGATAAAGAGGTATTCACTCAGGACGATACGATGAGATCGGCTAAGTTCCAGAATCCGGATGCTCCAATTGTAGGCTTTACGTACCAGTGGACTCCAGACGCCGTGTTTGGAAAATGGAGCGATCAATATGTGACGATTCCACCGATTGCCGGACCAGATGGTAAACGTTATACGATCGGGAATCCGATTGGGATGAATCTTAACCGTAATGAGCTGCTGATTACCACATCTTGCAAATATCCTGAGGTTGCTGCACGTTGGGCAGATCAGTTCTACACTGACGAAGCGAGCATTCAGAATTTCTGGGGTGCGATTGGAACGGTTATTAAGAAAAACGATGATAGCACTTATACATTGATGGATCCACCAGCTGGAACCAGCGCAGATGCTTGGTATTGGGATCAATCTCTACGTGATTTTGGACCGAAATATGTGAGCCCATCCTTTGAATCGAAAATCGTCCTGAACCCTGAAAGTGGAGATGGACTGAAGCTGCAACTGGATAAGCTGGGCAGTGAATATGTAACAACACCTTTCCCTAACGTAATGTACACTTCTGAGGAGTTCGAGGAGCTGCCAACCTTGACTACGGATATCGACAGCTATGTGAATACTATGCGGGCGCAATTTATTAGCAAAGGCGGAATTGACGAGGGCTGGGATGCTTATGTGAGCAAGCTTAATAAAATGGGACTTGAAAAGTTAGTTAAGATTCGCACGGATGCTTACAGCCGTTATATGAACGTGAAATAACCTATTCGTCTTTCGAAAAAGGTGCTGCCCTACAGGATAGCTGTGGGGTAGCATTCTCTATTTTAAATAAGGAGGGGATGTCATGAAATCTGGTCCACTTCATTTCGGGCGGAAATTCGGACAAATCAAACAAAATTGGGGTCTCTATCTATTGCTTTTTCCTGCTGTAGTTCTGACGTTATTATTCGCGTACAAGCCAATGTACGGGGTGCTGATTGCCTTCAAGGATTATAGTCCGGCGTTGGGAATTGGGGGCAGCCCATGGGCTGGATTCAAATACTTCGAGAAATTCTTTCATTCCTATCAATTTTCATCAACGATTAAAAACACATTGATCATCAGTGTGTACAGTCTGATTACCTTTCCGATTCCAATTATACTGGCGTTGATGGTTAACCAGATGAGACCTAACCGGTTTAGACGTTTTTTCCAGACGGTGTCCTATATGCCGCACTTTATCTCCACGGTAGTAATGGTGGGTTTAATGATGATTTTGTTCTCACCTAGCACCGGACTGCTGGGCAATATATATAGTCTTTTTGGTAAAGAGGCTCCTGATCTGATTGGCTCCGCTGGATTATTCAGCAGTGTGTATGTTTGGTCGGATGTGTGGCAGCATGTCGGCTGGGACAGCATTATCTTTATCGCTGCGCTCTCCGCAGTTGATCCTAGCTTGTACGAGGCGGCAACCGTAGACGGAGCAAGCCGGATGCATAAAATTCGTTATATCGATATTCCGATGCTGATGCCAACCGCGATAACCTTGCTTATTTTGCGGGTTGGTGGATTGCTTGGGGTTGGGTTTGAAAAAGTGTACTTAATGCAAAATGACTTGAACATCACTTCAAGTGAAATTCTTTCTACTTATGTCTACAAAATTGGCTTGCTCAGCAGTCAATACAGCTTTTCCTCGGCGATCAACCTATTCAACACCGTTATTAATTTTATTTTATTGATCATGGTCAATCAGATATCTAAAAAACTAAGCGAAAATAGCTTGTGGTAGAAGGGAGGAGAATTGAAATGGGAGGTTTAGAGACAGTTACTAAAGGGAATGTGGGGAAAATAAAGAAGAATCGTTCTTCGGATACTATAATGGAAATAGTGATGTATGTTATATCAGCACTTTTTCTAATTATCCTGATCTATCCGCTGTATTTTATCGTCATTGCTTCGTTCAGTGATCCTTCCGCGGTGGCGGGGGGGCAGGTTTGGTTATTTCCTAAAGGGTTCACCTTCGATGGTTACAAAGAGCTGCTGCGTCATGAAAATATTTGGATCGGTTACTGGAATACCATCATGTATACGGTGGTAGGGACGGCAATCGGTTTAATTGTAAATATTTCTGCGGCCTATGCGTTGTCCAGAAAGGATCTTGTGGGACGAAAATATCTTTCCCTGTTTTTCATCTTTACGATGTTTTTTAATGGGGGGTTAATTCCGACTTTTCTAACGATCCGTGATTTCCATCTGTACGATACATTTCTGGTGATGGTACTGCCTTTCTCCGTTGGTGTGTTTAACATAATCGTTGCCCGAACCTTTTTTCAGTCGAGTATTCCGGGAGATTTATGGGAAGCTGCACAGATCGATGGTTGTGGAAATCTTCGTTATTTTCTACAGATCGTTTTACCACTGTCGAAGGCGATTATTGCCGTGCTGGGTCTATGGATCGCCGTTGGTTACTGGAATTCATATTTTAATGCCTTGATCTATCTGAAAAATCCTAATATGTATCCTTTGCAGCTGATCCTGCGAAATATTTTGATTACCAATCAGATGCAGTCGGGGATGGGAACCGGGGAAGCTGCGCAAATCGCACTACGACTCGCCAATATGATGCGGTATTCTGTTATTATCGTGGCAACGGTTCCGATCATGTGCGTGTACCCTTTTGTACAAAAATACTTTAACCAAGGGGTAATGATCGGCGCAGTGAAGGAATAGTACATTCAGCTATTCTACTAACATTCGTAAGGGAGCAAGAACGTTATGAAAAAGCAACAAAAAAACAGGATATATAGAACAATCACCGTCATTCTTTTAGTGACAACGTTGCTTGCTAGCCTTACAGCTTGTAAAGGGGACAGTGGGATTAATTCTGTTGAACCTGAACCGGGTGAATTTAACAAAGAAGGATTGCCGATAGTGGATAAGCCGGTGACGCTGAAAGTACTCACTGTCCGGTGGGTCAGCATGGGAGATTCTTTTACCGAGAATCAATGGCTCAAGGACTTGGAGAAGAACACGAATGTCAAAATCGAGTGGCAGGTGATGTCCTCCAATGATTGGAGTGAACGGAAGTCTATTATGCTGGCCAGCGGCACACTTCCAGATATCATTTTAGGGAGTCAGACCTTCGGAGATGCGGATATCGTCAATAATTTAAGCTTATTTCGGCCGTTAGATGACTATATTGAGCACAACATGCCTAATCTCAAAGCAGCTATGGAAGAAACACCGGAAATGAAAAAAATCAGCACCTTTCCTGACGGGAAAATCTACTCGCTGCCTGCAAGATTACCCTCACGTCCTAAAAGCTCTCGTCAGCCTGTGATTAACAAAACCTGGCTGGACAAATTGGGTTTGAAGGTACCGGATACGATAGACGATCTTTATAACGTGCTAAAAGCATTCAAAGAACAAGATCCGAATGGAAACGGAAAACAGGATGAGATTCCTTTTATCGAATTAAGTAATGATCTAATCAGTCCCTTCGGAATCGCAGATTTGAATAATAACTTCATGGTGGTCAAGGACGGAAATGCGGTTTATTACCCGATTTCAGAAGAGTACAAAGAAGGGCTCAAATGGGAGAGCAAATTGTTTAAAGACGGATTACTTGATAAAGAGGTATTCACTCAAGACGAAACGATGAGATCGGCAAAGTTTCTAAATCCGGATGCCCCAATCGTAGGCTTCTCTTATCAGTGGACGCCAGACGCTATGTTTGGCAAATGGAGTGATCAATATGTGACCATTCCGCCAATTGCTGGACCAGACGGGAAGCGCTACACCGTTGGGAACCCGTATGGGATGAATCTGGAACGCAACGAGCTGTTGATCACCACATCCTGCAAGTATCCAGAAATTGCTGCACGCTGGGCGGATCAGTTCTATACCAATGAAGCCAGCATTCAGAATTTCTGGGGTGCCATTGGAACGGTGATTAAGAAAAATGACAACGGTACGTATACATTGATGGACCCTCCAACCGGCACCAGTGCGGATGCTTGGTATTGGGAACAGTCACTCCGGGATTTCGGGCCGAAATATGTGAGCCCAGCTTTTGAAAAGACCATCTTTCTAAATCCTAAAACCGGAGATGGACTGAAGCTACAACTCGATAAGCTGGGAAGTGACTACACAACACCACCTTTCCCTAACGTAATGTACACTGCAGAAGAGTTTCAGGAGCTGCCGACCTTGACCACCGATATTGACAGTTACGTCAATACAATGCGTGCTCAATTTATAATCTCAGGTGATATTGACGAGCAGTGGGATGATTATGTGAAGCAGCTGCGGGGGATGGGCCTCGAAAAGATGGTGAAAATTCGGACAGATGCTTTCAGCCGTTATATGGGTGTTGAATAAAAAGAAATGAGGTTTTTACTTGATGGGAAATACGATGAAAGAGCCAACCCCTTTGGCGACCCAATTAAAGCTGCGTTCTGAACCAGGCAGTAATGCTGATGCGATTATTCAGGGGGAGTGCTATCGGTTCACTGTCTTAACTCCGGAGCTTATCCGGATGGAATATAGTGAGGAAGGTTATTTCGAAGATCGGGCGTCACAGACCGTTGTGAATCGCAATTTTCCGGTTCCAGAGTTCCGCGTAATGGATCTGGGGAATAAACTTGAGTTGATTACGAAGCGCCTGCATTTAACTTATGACAAACAGCCTTTCTCCCGGCATGGTCTCAGTATTCGGGTGAGAAACGAAGCGGGTCATTTAATGAGTGTCTGGAATTATGGAGATACAGTCCAAGATTTGGGAGGGACAGCACGTACACTGGATAATGCAGATGGTGCCATTCCGCTGGAGCACGGACTACTCTCACGTGCCGGGTATACGTTAGTTGATGATAGCACCTCCCTAGTACTGGAAGAGGATGGACGGGTAGAGCTACGGGCGTTGGCTGGCCTCGATGTTTATTTTTTTGGATACGGTCATGATTATTTGCACTGCTTGAAGGATTTCTATCACCTTTGCGGTCGTACGCCCCTATTGCCACGTTATGCCCTTGGCAACTGGTGGAGCCGTTATTACCGATATTCAGAAGAAGAATACAAAGCGCTAATGGAGCGGTTTGAGCTCGAGCGAATTCCGTTTTCCGTCGCTGTTATAGATATGGATTGGCATCTCGTCGATATTGATCCGCAGTACGGCAGTGGTTGGACGGGTTATACCTGGAACCGGGAACTGTTTCCGGAGCCTCAAAGATTTTTGGCATGGCTGCATGAAAAAGGACTTCGAGTAACGCTCAACGTACATCCAGCAGACGGTGTACGGGCGTTTGAAGATCCTTATCTAGCCATTGCTGCGGAGATGGGTATGGACCCGGAAAAGGGTGATGCTGTAGAATTTGATATTACGGATCCGAATTTTTTGCGAGCATACTTTAAGTTTCTGCATCATCCGCTAGAGAATGAAGGTGTGGACTTCTGGTGGATTGATTGGCAGCAGGGTGGAGTGACTAAAGTACCGGGACTAGATCCGCTTTGGATGCTGAACCATTATCACTATCTGGATAGCGGCCGGCGAGGCAACCGGCAGATTACTTTCTCACGTTATGCAGGTCTTGGCAGCCATCGTTATCCTGTGGGCTTCTCTGGAGATACCATTGTCACTTGGGAGTCGCTGGATTTCCAGCCATACTTCACAGCCAACGCCGCTAACGTGGGATATGGTTGGTGGAGCCATGATATCGGGGGCCATATGAATGGTTATTTAGACGATGAGTTGGCAATGCGCTGGGTGCAATTCGGTGTGTTTTCGCCTATTCTGCGGTTACATAGTTCTGCTAGTGCCTTTAACAGCAAGGAGCCATGGCGATTCAATAAGATTGCGGAAGATGTGATGAAGGATTGCCTGCGTTTGCGGCATAGTTTACTTCCCTATCTGTACACGATGAATCGCTATGCCAGCCGCGATAGTCTTCCGCTAATCCGACCGATGTATTATCATCATGCGTTGTCGAATGAAGCCTATGAAGTGCCCAATGAATATTATTTCGGAACGGAACTTATTGCCTGTCCGATTACACAGCCGGTCAATCCAAAGGTAGGCGTTGCCGAATTTAAGGCTTGGTTACCTGAAGGGATTTGGATAGATTTTTTTAACGGAAGAGTGTACGACGGTGGCAGAAAGCTTTCTCTTTATCGCAATCTTGAGAATATCCCTGTATTAGCTAAAGCAGGTGCTATTGTGCCCATGGCAGATCTGACGCAATTCACCTCTTCAGTGGATAATCCGAGGCATATGGAGGTCCGTGTATTTGCGGGAGGAAGGGGTCATTTTCATCTCTGGGAGGATGAGGGCGATACTGCGGAGGATCAGGACGATCAATGGTGTGATACAGAAATGATCCTGGAAATGGGGGATAGAGCCAGCTTCAAGATTCTCTCTGCTCAGGGAAATACAAAGGTTGTGCCTGAGCGGCGATCATGGAAGTTGTCCTTTGTCGGTTTTGCTGATACGAAGGTACAGGTATTCGCTGGCGGCACAGAAATCGAAGCAAACATAGACTATGATGAGGCTACACATACGCTTACGATCATGATCTCGGATCAAGCGGTAGAGCATTCCTTGGAGGTAACGTTCACAGATGCCCGGATTGCGGTGAATTCCGTAGATGATGAGGTGTTCAGCCTTCTGAACCGTGCGCAAATTCTTTTCCAATTGAAAGAGCAAATTTACCATGTAGTCAAAGCAGCAGTAACGCCGATGGCGGCCCTGGCTTCTCTTGCCTCGTTGGATCTTGAACATACACTGTATGGAGCGTTATGTGAAATACTATCGGCAAGACTTTAAGCACTATTTCATTTAATTTAATAAAAAAGGAGGTTCTCTCTGTGCGCTGGCATAATGAACTGCACCCCGTCAAGTAGACAGCACAAAAAATAAAAGTAGTTTAAGCGTACTTTAGTCCTAAATTCAATGGGACTGGTACCGTTTAGTTTTGCCTGTAACCGTTCGTTATTATAAAAGTGAATGTAGGTATCAATATCTGTTTGGAGTTCTTCAAAGGTCTGGTAGGTATGTAAGTAGTACTTCTCACATTTCAATGTTCCCGAAGGATTCCATCGGCGAATTGTCAATGCAGCAGCCTACTCGGGACATGCTTTGCTTCAGTTCTGCATCGTCCAGCATCTTCTTAAAATGCAGAGAGGTATACTGGAAACCACGGTCGCTATGGAGTAAGGTTCGGCTCTCCGGTGCTGCCTGCAAAGCTAATTCCAGTGTGTTAAAAACTAGCGAATTATTATTGGAATGACCCAGAACGTAAGCAACAATGGACTTGTCATACAGATCTTTTATTGCACTTAAATACGCCTTCTTGCCGTTGCCGTATTTGAATTCCGTTACATCCGTTACCCATTTTTGGTTTGGAGCTTCAGCCTCAAAATTACGGTTCAGCACATTCTCTGCAACCTGCTGAGGCGTGGAGCCTACATACTTCTTTCTCTTTCTGCGGATGACTGACTGGATACCTTGGCATCTCATCAGCCGGTACACTCGCTTTGCGTTAATAGATTTATCCATTTGTCTGCGCAAATGCAGGGTCAATTGGCGATACCCAAAGGTTCGTTCCACCTTCTCATACAAGAGGAGCATACTCTCTGTCAGTTTCTCGTTGTCAGCCTCTCGAAAACTGGGTTTGCGATTCAACCATTTGTAATAACTTGACCGTGAAATCCCTGCGATGTCACACAAAAGCCGAATGGAGCAAGACTGTTCCTGCTGAACAGCCTGAATTTACCAGGTAGATATTCACCTGGCGAATGGTTCTTAACGCCTCCTCTTTTCGAGTTCCTCTAACTTTTTTAGAAAAGCATTCTCCGCACGCAGGCGTGCATTCTCGTATTCCAGCTTTTGCATCGCGAGTTTGTGGCGATCTGCTTCCGTAAGTTCTTCAGGCGCTTTGGTGCGTCCTCTACCGTCTCGTAATGCCTCTTCACCACCTGCTTCGTACTTCTTTACCCAGCTATATACTTGTTGGTAAGACACGTGAAAATGGCTTGCCGCCTTCGCATAGTCTTCTCCGTTCGAAAGGCAGTACAGCACGATATTTATCCGTTCCTGCCAAGTGGTTACGCGTCCTTTGGTCATAGCTTTAGTTCCTCCTGAATGAGCTGTTAAGCTGTTGCTATGACCATTATACTTCCTAATCCAGTTGGCGAGTTGGGTTGCACTTGCAATCTTATACTTGCAGATGATTTGGTTTTGCGACAATCCTCCCTCGAGATAATCCTTAACGGCATAGAGTTTAAGTTCTGCAGAATACGTACGATTGTAGCTTCGGACTTCCAGCCCTTCGTATCCATACAATTGATAACGTTGCCGCCACTTCACTATAGAGTTTTTGGATATTCCATACTTCCGAGTACCGCAGCTTTCAAACCAATGTCGCCCCGTTCAATTTCTTGGAGAATCGTTAACTTTTCCAGTGCTGTATACTTTTTTTGTTCCATAAAAATGCTCCCCATACAGCGACAGGTTTTTATTATTTCACCTGTCTACTATATGGGGAGCATATCATAAAGAGAACCTCTTTTTTATTAGGAATGAACCGCTTCTACTTAATTAGCAGGGTTTGAATGGCATGAGCCGGAATCATGTTCTCAGCCAGTTCGTCATGGAAGCGCAGGGTGAATGGAAGCTCTTGCTCTGTGCGGTTCATAACGATAACAGCAATAGTGCCATCAGGGTTGCGGAAAGCTGTTGTTTCAAGCTTATCTGTATATTTAGAGAAACCAATACGTTTAGCACCCGGTCGAATATATTTACTGAAGTGCCCGATGTAATAGAAAGAGCTCTCAAAAGTAATTTCATCGTTTTTGGTATCTCCGATAATTGGAGCATCGCAGTAATTTCCTACATGGTTAGGTCCACCTTGCTCATCCAAGACAATGTTCCAGTCCGTCCAGCTCGACATCCAGTTGTTCAGATTGCCAATGATATCATGTCCGTAACGTTCACCGGTGTTCCATGAGCCGAGATGAACGCCACCTTCTTGGCAGCCTTCGCTGAAGAACAGCTTTTTATCTGGGAAACGATCATGAACGGCAGAGAGGGCTTCGAAGTGATCACCGGAATACCAGTGAAAGCAGATTCCCCATATGTATTTGGACGCTGCTTGATCTTCAAAAGCAACCTTAGCACGGTCATACACCCGTTCTTTATTATGATCCCAGATCATAACCTTTACATGGCCCAAGCCCGCTTGTTCCAGAGCAGGTCCCAAGTAGTCACGCACAAAATCCTTTTCTTCTTCGGCGGTATACAGGCAGGAATCCCATCTTTGTACAGCTTTGGCTTCATTCTGAACACTGACAGCCCAGATATCAATCCCTTCTGCAGTGTACGCCTCAATATATTTAATGAACATGTTAGCCCAAGCCTTACGATATTCAGGCTTAAGAGCTCCGCCTCCGTTCATTTGCCCGTTAGTCTTCATGAACGCTGGAGGACTCCATGGGGAAGAGAACAGACGGAAATCTTCACCTACTGCTGCGGCAGCATTTTTTATGAGGGGGATAACCGACTCGTGATCTCTGGAAATATCGAACGAACGTAGCTCCGCATCGCCTTCCTCTACATAAGCATAGTTGCCCAGTGAGAAGTCGCAGCTTTGGATATGTGAGCGGCAAAGGGTATATCCAATGCCGTGCTCAGGATGAAAATAAGCGTCGATGATTTCTTTTTGTTTAGCTGCACTAAGCTTAGCGATAGTAACGGCAGAGGACTCCGTAAGAGCTCCACCAAAGCCTTCAATTTCTTGATACTCCAGATCATCATAGATATTGATTAGCTCTGATTCGACTCCTGACGTATCGGGAAGGAAAATCAGAGGGTCCTTTTCTGTTAAACGATCCGTGGTTTCTTTAGCGGTTTGAATGACGCGAATAGTTTTACTCATAATGCTTGATAACCTCCTACATATGAATTCTGTCTTTATTATAGAAGGAGATTCACTGCACTTTGAAGAAACTATATGGCTAAGAACCTCAACAATCTGGTCATCGACTATTATAGAATGAGGAGCATATGCGATGGAAACAAACAGCGTTCAAATTAGTCTGTGTGGATTTATCCGCCATACTCAGCCTTTTCGGCAACTATATCGCAGTGGGTTGGATACCTATATCATCAGGCTGCAAGCAGAAGGGGAATGTGAAGTCCTCATCGATGGAGAAATGACTGCCGTAGTGCCGGGGGATCTATTGTTATTTAAGCCCTACGATATATATGATCTGAGAATCGGTGAAAAGAAAAGTCCTTTGGGACATAGTGTGGACTATTTTGTAATGTGTACAGGGGAATGGGTGGACCACTGGTGGAACCTGCGTGAGCGACCCAAAAAGGTTAGAATTGCGGATGATGGTAAGCTGCAAAGTATATGGCAACAGCTTGATCTGGAGAATAGAAGACTAGACGGGGGTAGCCCTGAAATACTTGAAGCACTATTTAAAGCTTTATGTTTGTTGTTAGATCGGGCTATGGAAGAGGCACCTGCATCATCTTCGGCTTCGCTTCTACACGGACTTAAAATGAAGAGTTATGTGGAGGAGCATGCTACTTCAGAGATCAGACTAAAGGACGTAGCTGCTCATGCTGGAATTAGTGTGACAAGGGCCGTACATTTATTCAAGATCCAATTCGGTTATTCTATTATGCAATATGCGGGGCAAATCCGGCTTGCGATGGCACTGAGATTAATGGACAATACCAATTACACCTTAGAGCGTATAGCAGAGGAGACGGGGTTTGGAAGTTACACCTATTTTCACAGGGTGTTTCGGGAGCGTTATGGTGTCTCGCCAGGTATCTATCGAAAGAGAGAGTAGAAGGTTTATCAGTAAAAAGAAGCTGCCCCATAAATCACAGAGTAGGACTTCGGGGCAACTCTCGATTAGACGTTAATTATAGTAAGGCCAGCCAGCAGAATCCCATTCGAGATCACTGATTAACAATTTGGGTGCGCCATTCTCAGCGACACTGTAAGCATGGCGGACGATAACGTTGGTTCCGTATATATCCTGTCCACCAGGACCCGCCCAAAAACTGTTGCCGCTATCGATGACCGTAGCCCCGCCATTTTTCATATCGGTACCGTCCTTCGCATAGAAAGGCCCCAGTACGCTGGTTGAGCGTCCCACTGCAATTTTATAGGTGCTGTTTACGCCTGAGCAGCATTGGCCAATGGATACGAATAGATAATAATATCCGGTGTTTGGATTGTAAACCATGCTGGAGCCTTCAATCCCCCCGGATTTAGTCGCAATGCGATACGAGTTGCCCGTTGGCTTCATGGTTGTTTTGTTGATGGAGGTAATGTAAATCCCGTTGCTCCAGGAACCGAAGGTCATCCATAGGTTTCCGTTAGCATCTGCCGTAATGTTAGGATCAATGGCGTTATAATTGGAGGCGTCATTAGACGAGATAACGACACCTTGGTCCGTCCATTTTCCCCCGGAGATCGATTTAGTAGTTACTAAACCAATAGCAGACACTCTAGAGCCGAATGTGGAGATAGAATAATAGAGGTAATAGGTACCGTTATAGTAGAAAATTTCTGGGGCCCATACATCTAGCCCTTCTTGATTGGGAACGTAAGAGCTCCACCAGGAGGGTTTCGAGGTATAAATCGGGAGGGAGCGAATATAGTTAGTTCCATCGTTTGAAAACATCACTTGGAGACCTGATCCCGTGCTGAATACCCAATGTGTGTTCCCCTCTTTGATATATGAAGGGTCGTGTACGTTGGTATCTCCAGTCAGATTCCAGGTTGCTGCATAAGCTTGCGATCCTCCTGAGAAAACAGTTGTAAAAAGCATTAAAAAAGACAACAATAACAACCGATAACCTTGCCTACCTTTTTTCGCCATATTCCTTCTCCTTTTAGTTTAGATTTCCCTAAAGTGTTTCATTATTTTGCAATTGATAACGCTTACATAATATCTTGTATTATTTCTCTAGTCAATGATTCTTTTGGATCAATAAAAAAGCAAATCTCAGCCATCGGAGACTTGCTTTTTTATATTTTTATAATAAATCTGTGATCGCTTGTTCAAATAATCTGACACTATTTTCCCAAGTCCATTTGCGCGAATATCTTTCCCCCTGCTCCGCTAATTTAGTTCTTAAGTTGGGATCACGTATTAAGCGGATGACATCTTCACCGAGCCGGTTCTCATATCGATAAGAGAGCAAACAGTTTTTCTTGTGATGGGCGTATTCCATATTCCCACCCGAATATACACAGACTAACGCTGCTCCACAACGCATGGCCTCAAGTCCCGGTAAAGAACCTGTATCAAAAATACTTGAGCTAACAAAAATATCCGCACCGTTATAGTGATAGCAGAGCTCCTCATCATTTGCTGGCGTAAAGAACCGATATTTGCCAGTAGCTTTCATTCTTTGGAGAATTTCTGAGGTGTTGAACTCGTCAGGCGGACTGATGAAGTTAATATTTACATCGGGATATTGGCTTTTTACGTAATCCAGCTGTTCTATAAGGTAATCTTGCTCGCGGTGCCAGGAGAAACCGCGTTCTGTTTTTCTTAATATAGCTGTTATGTTTAAAGGCTCTTGAAGACTGTGACGGATATTCATATTTTTAAAAGAGGAGCTAATGCCAATGGGCACGATACTGCCGGTGATGCCATGATTTAAAAAGATCAGCTCCTGCTGCCAACGTGATAAAACGATTAGATGCTCAGTGATGTGATAGGAGGGGAAGGAGCGTCCGTTATCCGGTAAAAAAGGAGGCTCATAACATAAAGATAAACGTACATGAACCCCTTTTCCTTGTTTGCTTGCTGCTTGGGCGATGGGGACAGTTGTATAATAATTAGAAACAATGACGTCTCCGGGAGGAAAGTCATGCTCGTGAATATTCATATGTGAGGAGCGGATTACGTTTGCGCGCACATCATAAGAAATAGCGCCATCCACAGGCAAGAGGAGGTTGACCTGATGGCCCAAATCTGTCAGCCCATTGGTGAGCTCTACCAGCATACGTTGTGCTCCGCCATGAGATAAGGTCAGAATAGGGAATGTGAATCTCATTGATAATCCCGTCCCTTCCAAGTTAGAGCTGTAATAGTGAAACAATATGATTCAATCGTTATGTTTCTTATTTTATTCAGCTCCTATAGAAAAGTACCATTTAACAAGTTTACAAACAAAAGTAGAAGGAAGAGGGATTAGTATGAGTGAAATCATTATCGAATGTATGAGAAGGCTCGATCAATCCTTGGGGTATGTGGAGCAAATTTTTGACCAGAGGCGGTTATTCATCACAGGAATTATTGCAGTATATGCTGAAGGTCAGGGAAGAAAGCCGTGAGGTGGTGGGCAATTTGACGAAGGCTGATCTAGAACGGGAGGTCACCATTAGTTTCCCTGAGGGGGCTGGAATGGAGAATTATACTTGGAGTATTCAAAAGATTATGATCGGAGCGGTAGAACATTATTCCTATCATACAGGTCAAATCGTATATGCCTCCAAATTGCTGCAGGCAGAGGATGATCATCTGCTCAATAACTGGAAACACTATTTTTGAGCATAGATAAAGCTGGGATAGATGCGCAGCTGCTGCTAACACCTATCCTCAGAAGTGGGTTTTTATTGTGTTATAGGAGCAAGCTTCTTCAGTAAAGCAACTGTATCATTAACCTCCAGATCCTTGATATCTTCTAATGACACATCGATCATTGGCTTATATTCTTGGAGTTTGCGCAGGAAAGCTTCGGTATGGAATAATCCGCTGCCTGCTTTTCCGTGGTATGCTTTTTCACCATCTTGATAGATATCTTTTAAATGCGCCAGAATGATACGATCGCCGAATAATCTGAAGGAATCATCGACAATTTGATCCTGCAAATGCGCAGCCGTGCCAATAAAATTACAAGGGTCCAATACAACACCTATACAGCTTGATGGGACTTCATCTAAGATGCGGCGCATCTTGTCTGGTGTAGAAAGTGTATGTGTGCAGACCCCTTCTAGTCCTAGAAAAACGCCCCATTTTTCAGCTTCCTCTGCAAGTTCTTCTATAGTTGCCCTTAACGTATCCCAGCCGATAGCTTCGTAATGGACCGGATCTTGTGCTTGAAAAGTAGTCAGCGCACCGGTCTCTGTTGCCACCATAGGTGCGCCGAATTGGCGGGCATAACGAAGATGCTCTTTAAAACGATTGATCTCAGCTCTCCGGATGACAGGATCCGGATGAACAGGGTTGATGTAACAGCCCAAAACACCGATACGTATTCCTGCTTTATCAAATTGTTCGCCAATATAGCTGGCAAGACCTGGACTTAGTTTACCGGTAGAAGTGTCGATGTCCTGAATGGCTTTGGATAATGCAAGCTGAACAAAATCGATATCATAATTCTGAAGGGTTGCAGTTAACGACTTGAGCGGCAGGCAGCCAAATGTGTGGGCTAGAGTTCCGTATCTGATGGGTAACCTCTCCTTTAATAGAGTAAGTATGAGTAATAACCTTCATAATAGTAACGCTTTCATAAGGATGCAAGTGATTTATCATTATCGCCGGTCAGGAAATTGATGATTTCAGTGTTGACTCTATCCGGTTGCTCATGATTAATGCCGTGTCCCGCACGGGGGATGACTTGGTAATGAAACTTTCCGTCCTCTAAAATATCTATGAAATCCTTTGATTGTTTTAATGCGTGTTCTCCTACTAAAAAATAGAGCTTATCTCTGACGGCAACTGCGGCGTTTCTATCGTATTTTTGAAGCTTATGAACAAACATAGCTTGTTGATTATGAGTGCGCATTAAAAGGATTAGATGAGCAGCTACTTCTGGGTGATTGTCAAATAAAGGGGAGTCAGGCGCACTTAACTTCTTCAGCACTTTCAGTAAATTGCGATCCGTGGGAACCAGAATCTCTGGGAACATCATCATTAGCGTTTGCAGCATGGCTTTGATTGGTGTGGTGACCATTCCGCCTTCCAAACAAATCACACGGTTCACTTTGTCCGGTTGCTTGGTCGCATAATTAAAAGCAATATAGGCGCCATTTGACACCCCTGCAATATTAAAGACGTCTATGCTCAGATGTTTGGCTATTTCATTAATCCATTCCACCTGCTCAAACTTTTGTTTATTAAAGTACGCATTAGGAATGCTTTTTCCGGGTCCGCCCAGAGTATCAATAGCGATGCAGTAAAAATGCCGCGATAATTCCTCGATGTTAAGGAGCCACATGACCGCCGAGTTATCACCAACGCCATGAAATAGAAATAAGGGGGGATTACTCTTTTGCCCGGTAAGGATACAATGCGTCAGCCCATATGTGGTTGGGAGATCGAGTTCTTCAAGAGGAATAGGCCACTGATCAACTAGCTGTTGGTAGGACTGCCACACTTGTTCTTTCGCCTTGGCATTCTTAAAGCTATTTACCATCACAAACCTCCTTAGTGAAAAATACAACATCTGTATCTTATTCCAATAAGTATACTACGAGAGTGCGGAAGGAGGGGCGAGAAATAGAAACATTCCTGTGAAAAGTGGGGGAGCAGAAGGTGATTAGAGGGTGAGTAGATGGTGATTAGATTAGATAGATTAGTTTAGATACCTGTTGCTTGATCACCTAGTAGTCACTAGGAGCCAGATAAGTGTATTTCATACAACTAAATTGCTACTTTACTCTCACTTCGGTGATATAGATGTACTTTGTACAACTATATCTCTCGTAATTAGCTGATTTAGCTAAATTGGGCGAATTTAATTGCACAAAGTACACTTAACACATTAGGCGTGAGCATTGAAGTACATTTTAGTTGTAGATTGTGCAATTAAATAATGCATGCCGGTCTTGTTTGCGGTAAATTTTTGATAGGGAAGTTATTAATAACGTTCTAGGGGGGGATTATTATGCTTGTTGAGCTAAAGGAAGCTAGCATTTCAGATGGACGCGATATTTTTGAGATGATTGTGGAGATAGGTCCGGGGGAAAATGGATTCGTCAACAATGGATTTGATCTGGCTTTCAGTCAATTTCCTGATTTCATCCGGGAGAGGATAGCACTTTCACAAGGTGATAATCTTCCACCACAGTATGTAGCACAGACCAACTACTGGCTACTGATTGACTCCTATCCCGTTGGTGTCGGAAAATTAAGACATTCCTTAAATGATCAATTGAGGAAGTCAGGTGGACACATTGGCTATAGTATCAGACCCAGTGAGAGAGGAAAAGGTTATGGTACGATTTTTTTGGCAGAGCTGTTAAAGAAAGCTGCGGACATGGGGATTGATAAGGTCATGCTGACTTGTGAGCCGGACAATATATTTTCGAGAAAGGTTATTGAAGCGAACAAAGGAATACTACATGGTATTGAGAATGAAAAATGTAACTACTGGATCACCCTTTAAGCTGGTGTGAACAATAGGGGAGGAGTTGCCAAGAGGCAGCTCTTTTTTGTTATTCGCGAGGTTATTGTAGTTCATCCAATAGAGATTCGTCTAAAATGTGAAAATAATTTAAATTTTTGTTGAAAGCGCTCTATTCAAACACAAACAAATAGTTTAAAATCAAAACAAACAAAAATAAACAAAAAAACAAACATTCAAAAACGGAGGTATTCACAAATGGTACAAAACTTATGGGATTCATCTCGGGAAACGAAATTAAACGGGGGATTGGATGCATTAGTGTTCCGCTCTAATCTGCTGGGCGAAGATCGCAGAGTCTGTAACTTTGGCGGAGGGAATACCTCCAGCAAAACGATAGAATTGGATTTTCGCGGGCGTGAGGTAGAAGTAATGTGGGTGAAGGGCAGCGGCTCTGACCTCGCTACGATGAAAGCAGGCAATTTTACCGGACTAAGGCTTCAGGATATTGCCCCGTTATTTGAACGTGATGAAATGCCAGATGAAGAAATGGTAGCTTATCTCGCAAATTGTATGATTGATCCTAAACATCCGCGTGCTTCTATCGAAACGTTGCTGCATGCATTTTTACCTTTCAAGCATGTGGATCATACGCATCCAGATGCCATTATCAGCCTATGCTGCGCTCATAACGGTAAGGAAATTGCCCGTGAGATTTATGGGGATCGTTTCGTATGGGTGCCTTACATCCGTCCAGGCTTTACTTTATCCAAAATGATTGCCGAAGGTGTGCTCGCAAACCCGAAAGCTGAATTAGTGCTGATGGAGAAACACGGTCTCGTGACTTGGGGGGATACACCTGAATCTTGTTATGACAAAACAATCTCCATAATTAACGAAGCGGAAAGTTATATTGAAGAAAGAATTGAAGATCAGAACCTATTTGGCGGCCGCAAATCAGAAGCACTTCCAGAAGCAGAGCGACGGGCTGTAGCGGCCGCAGTGATGCCACTGATCAGAGGCGCAGTCAGCGATGAGCGTAAAATGATTTTGACCTTCGACGATGCGGAGGATGTGCTGCGTTTCGTAGGAGGGGCTGACTCGGAGAAGTTATCTGATGTAGGCGCAGCTTGTCCGGATCATTTGGTACATACCAAAATGAAGCCGCTTTTTGTTGCGTGGGAGCCAAACACCAATGATATCGATGGCTTGAAGGCGAAGCTGAGCGAAGCGATTAGCGCTTATAAGGAGCAGTACAAAGCATACTTCGACCGTAATAAACATGAGGGCGATGTAATGTTCGAGGCTGCGCCACGTGTGATCCTGATCCCTGGCGTGGGCATGATCAACACAGGTAAAAGCTGGAGCAATGCTAAGATCAGCGGAGCCTTGTATCACCGGGCGATTGCTGTTATGCGCGGAGCTACTGCGCTGGGAGATTTCGTCTCTCTTAGTGAGAATGAATCGTACAATGTGGAATATTGGCCCCTGGAATTATATAAATTATCACTGGCTCCGGCAGAAGCGGAGTTCTCCCGTCAAGTTGCCTTTATTACAGGTGGTGCCGGGGGAATTGGGAGTGAGACGGCTCGTCGTTTAGTATCAGAAGGAGCGCATGTTGTATTGGCAGACCTCAATCTGGAGGGTGCACAAAAAGTAGCAGAAGAGATTAACGCTAAGTATGGTGAAAATCGTGCATTCGCCGTTAAAATGGACGTAACTCAGGAAGAGCAGGTAAGCGCGGCTTATGCGGAGACAGCACTTTTTTATGGCGGGGTCGACATTATCGTTAATAATGCTGGGCTTGCAACCTCCAGTCCGTTTGATGAGACTTCATTAAAAGAGTGGAACTTGAATATTTCTGTACTGGGCACAGGATATTTCCTCGTTGCGCGCGAAGCTTTTAAGGTGATGAAGGAGCAAAAAATCGGTGGCAGCATGGTGTTCATCGGCTCCAAAAATTCTATTTTTGCAGGAAAAAGCGTCTCGGCTTACAGTTCTGCCAAGGCGCTCGAAGCCCATCTGGCCCGCTGTATAGCAGCTGAAGGCGGAGAGTTTGGCATCCGTGCCAATACGATTCTGCCCGATGCAATTTTACAGGGATCAGCCATCTGGAATTCGAACTGGCGTAATGAACGGGCGGCTGCTTACGGGATTGAGCCGGATCAATTAGAGGAGCATTACCGTAAACGCACGACGCTGCTAGTTAATATTTATCCGCGTGATATTGCCGAAGGCGTTGCTTTTTTTGCTTCTTCCAAGTCAGAGAAAACTACGGGTTGTATGCTGACAATCGACGGTGGAGTGTCAGCAGCTTTTACTAGATAAGAGGTAGCTTGAATATAGATAGGGATAACGGAGGAAAATCATGCTGATTGCAGACAGATATGAACGAATCGTAGAACTAGTGAATGAACGCGGCAGCATCCGTGTCTCAGAATTGAGTACATTATGCCAAGTGACGGAAGAAACCATTCGCCGCGATCTGGATCGATTGGAAAAAGCGGGGCGGTTGCTGCGTTCGCATGGCGGAGCAGTTAGCCTGCGTGACCGGCAACCGGAGACCCCTTATGCCGAACGAGAAATCATGAATGCAGCGGAGAAACAGCGGATTGCCCGTGAGGCGGTAATGATGATTAAGCCGGGCGATCGAATTCTGCTGGATGCCAGTACAACGGCTTGGTATATGGCTTCGCATTTGCCGGATATGCCGCTTACTGTGTTGACCAATTCTACTAGAGTGGCAGCAGAGTTAAGCGGGAAGGAGCGGATCGAGGTCTTTTCTACAGGCGGACAGCTGAGCCGCAGATCAATGTCCTATGTTGGTCATTTAGCAGAACGTTCGCTTGAATTGTATCACGTGGATAAGATGTTTTTTTCCTGCAAAGGATTTCATCTCGAACGTGGCGCTAGTGAATCAAATGAGCTGCAAGCTATGGTGAAACGAAAGATGATTTCTATAGCGGAGCAAGTGATCTTATTATGTGATTCCAGTAAATTTGGAATACAAGCGTTCACACATTTTGCGGCTCCTAGTGATGTGGATGTCCTAATAACGGATTACAACCCTGTTGGAGAACAAATGAAGCAGTTGCAGAAGCTGAACATCGCAATAACGACGGTGTAGTAAATAGTTGTGCAGGAGGTGAAGGCATGAAGGTATCGATGTTTATAACTTGCGTCAGCGATGCCGTGTTCCCGAAGGTCGGGGAAGCCATGGCTCGTCTGCTAGCCAGGTATGGCGTACAGCTGGAGTTCCCGGAGGTGCAGACTTGCTGCGGACAGCCTGCGTACAACAGTGGATATTGGAATGAAGCGCGGCAAGCTGCACTTACGATTCTACAGGCTTTTGATGACAGTGATTTTGTCATTGCACCTTCCGGATCCTGTACGGGGATGCTTCATCATTACCCTAAGCTGTTTCAGGATGATCCGGTTAATCTGGTCAAGGCGCAGAATTTGCAACGCAAATCCTATGAATTTAGCCAGTTTATGGTGCAGGTACTTGGCGTAACTGATCTAGGAGCAGTCTTTCCGCATAAGGTTACCTATCATCCTTCCTGTCATGGCACAAGGATTCTAGGGATTCGCGACGAACCTATGCAGCTTATGCAAAATGTGAAGGCGATGGAGCTGGTGCCACTGCCTTTTGCTGAGGACTGCTGTGGGTTTGGTGGAACCTTTGCCGTGAAAATGTCTGATATCTCCGGGGCAATGGTCACTGAGAAATCAGATCATGTGCTGGAGACGGAAGCAGAAATCCTAACGGGTCTGGATATGGGTTGTCTGATGAATATTGCCGGGAATCTGCGTTACCGCCGCGAACCCGTTCGAGTTATGCATTTAGCAGAACTGCTGTATGAGGGGGTGACTGATAAATGAGCCAAGCCACCACCAATCCTACGGCGGGTTCAGAGAATGGAAAGCCAGCTACGGTAAAAGAACGTGCAGACTTGGCGCTGAATAATGACTTTTTACGCAAGGCTGTTCGTTTTACCACGGAGAGACTGCGTGATGGAAAACAGAAAGCGGCTAACGATCATGGCCACTGGGAAGAGTGGCGTGAACGTGGGCGGCAAATCCGTCTACACACGATCGCCCATCTTGATTACTATCTGAACCTTTTTGCAGACAAGGCAAGAGTAAACGGCACACATATTCATTTTGCAGCAACGGGTGAAGAGGCTGTGAAGATTGCCCTTGAAATCGCGAAGCGAAAACAGGCAGCTTCTGTGGTCAAATCCAAATCAATGGTTACAGAGGAGCTGCATTTAAATAAGGCGCTGGAATCCATTGGTGTGGAGACCATAGAGACGGATCTGGGGGAGTATATTATCCAGCTTGCCGGGGAAACCCCGTCACATATCATTATTCCGGCGATTCATAAGAACCGCTACCAGATTGCCGAGCTGTTGTCCAAAGAGGCAGGAGAGGAGCTTTTGCCCGAAACTACTATCCTTGCTGGATTTGTAAGGCGTAAGCTGAGAGAGAAGTTCCTTGATGCGGATATCGGAATGACTGGCTGTAACTTTGCTATTGCAGAGACGGGTTCGATGGTGCTGTTCGAGAATGAAGGTAACGCTCGTATGGTCACCACTTTACCGAAAACGCAAATTACCCTGATGGGGATGGAGCGGATTATTCCTTCGTGGAGTGATCTTGAAGTGATGGCTACATT
The DNA here is from genome assembly GCF_037969975.1 of Paenibacillus sp. FSL R7-0163. Classification (NCBI taxonomy): domain Bacteria; kingdom Bacillati; phylum Bacillota; class Bacilli; order Caryophanales; family Paenibacillaceae; genus Paenibacillus; species Paenibacillus sp. FSL R7-0163. Next base: position 3,574,881 of record NZ_CP150224.1, on the reverse strand, counting down.
ATTGCCTCGTTCGGCAACAGGGCAGAAGTTAACGGTATATATGTCGGGTATTTCTGGTCCCCGCAGGGATAATGACGGTGATGGGCCGGAAGAGCAGCATATTATTATTCTTGATAATGGTCGATCTGAGCAGCTAGGCGATCCTGAGTTTCAGGAGCTGCTGAACTGCATCCGCTGTGGAGCTTGTCTGAATGCTTGTCCTGTCTACCGTCATATTGGCGGTCATGCATATGGAGGAACGTATAGCGGACCTATAGGAGCGGTGTTGACCCCGGCGCTGAATAAAAATGTAGATCAATGGGATGACATCGCCTCAGCCTCTAGCCTGTGCGGAGCATGTTATGAAGCCTGTCCGGTCAAAATCCCTCTGCATGATATGCTCATCTATTTACGGCGGCGGAAGGTAGAACGTGGTTATGGGGATAAGGCAGAAGGTCTCGGCATGAAGGGTTTTGGGGCGATTATGGCGAAGTCACAGCGATTTAGTAATGTGATGAAGGTAGGTAGAATCGGGCAAAAGCTGCTAGTGCGACACGGAGGAATTCCGTCGAAACTGGGGCCGCTGAAAGGTTGGAACAATTATCGGATCGCCCCGAAGCTGGCAGATCAATCCTTCCGTGAGAGCTGGAAGGGGCTGCAACAGGAGCTAGACAAGAACAGTCGCGAAATGGACCCGGCGATACAGAAGCGAATGGAAGATTTACTAGCGAAGCGGAAGCCGGAAGAGCTGGAAGGAGGGGCCGGGCATGACTGAAGAGACGCACAGTAACTGGTTGGAACGTATGGAGCAGGATTCACGTGAAAAGCAGCAGGCATTCATGAATGATATCGCACGCCGCCTGAAGCGGCCGAGAATTACTGAAGCTCCTGCACATCCTTTTCGCGGCGCACCGCAGTATTGGCAGCAATTCCAGTGGAGTCCGGAGGAAAGGATTGAACAATTTACGGCGAATTTTCAAAGCGCAGGTGGTCATGTATTTCGTATGGAGGATATGGATGAAGCCAAAGCTTTCATCGTCAGCAAAGTCAATGAGATGCTCGCACGGTATATTCTCCGGCAAAATGTCACCGAGCTAGCAGCACTTCGACTAGAGGAGGAACTCACAGATACACGGGTGTCTGTCTGGAATACAGATGATCAGGAGGCATGGAAAGCTAGGGCGGCCGAGGCTGATATTGGAATTGTGATTGCGGATTATGCAGTTGCCTATACAGGCTCCATTACTGTGCTGTCCTCTGAGAATAAAGGCCGTTCAGTCAGCTTATTACCTACCGCATTAATTGCCATCGTTCCATTGGAGCGGCTGAAGACTCGTCTCGGTGAGGTGCTTATTGATTTTGATGAAGCTGGGCCATCGGGGCTGCCGGCGGGCATTCACTTTATCTCCGGACCTAGCCGTTCAGCGGATATTGAGAATGATCTGACGATAGGCGTGCATGGTCCAGGAATCGTATTCGCTTTGCTAGTAGGCTGATAGGAGATAAGGAGTGTTGTATAGAGATGAATACACAAGCTCATAATCAAATTCAGAATCATATTGCTGTTGATATCGGAGCCTCTAGTGGGAGAGTGGTCTGCGGAACCTTGCAGCAGCCGGGAGGAACCCTGTCTATAGAAGAAATTCATCGCTTCAGTAATGGATTCGCTGAACAAAATGGTAATCTATATTGGGATATAGATTATTTAGTTGCTGAAATCGTCAAGGGCTTACAGCAGGCCAAGGCTAGAGGGATCGCGCGCTGCACCGTGGGCATCGATACTTGGGGTGTCGATTATGTACTTCTCGATCAGGAGGGAGCGCGGATCCATGAGGTTTTTTCTTATCGTGACTCCCGAACGGATGGAGCGATAGAGAGGCTGCATCGCAATATCTCAATTGAAAGCGTTTACGAAAAGGTGGGGATACAATATCTCCCGATTAATACATTGTATCAGCTGTTTGTGCATGATCAGGCGGAGCTGGAAGCAGCACATTCCATCCTGCTGGTCCCTGATTATCTTTATTATCGGCTTACGGGTCGCAAGATTAGTGAAGTGACGATAGGTTCCACCTCTGGGATGCTGAATCTTCACACTCGTGATTACGATGAGGATCTTCTGTCGGTGCTTGGTCTTTCAAAAGAGCAATTCCCTCCCTTAACAGAACCTGGGGAACCCGTTGGGAGGTTGACGGAGGACTTGGCGGCTCGCGGTGATCTTCCAGATTGCGAGTTCATAGCAGTAGCCTCTCATGATACAGCATCAGCTGTATTAGGGGTTCCGGCAAACAGCGAGAACTGGGGATTTCTCAGTAGTGGTACTTGGTCACTCATCGGGGTGGAACGGGGTTCAGCCATCACAAGTCCAGAGGCAATGTTACGCAACTATACGAATGAATGGGGAGCCTACGGCTCATTCCGGTTTCTTAAGAATATTATGGGCATGTGGTTGATTCAAAAGGTTCGTGAGGAGTACGGCGGACAATACAGCTTCGGCGAGCTGGTAGAGCTGGCAGCACAAGAAATCCCTTTTAGATCAATCATTTATTGCAATGATGAACGCTTCATGAATCCACAGAGCATGATTGACGAGATCCGCAGCTATTGTGTGGAAGCAGGACAGTTGGTTCCTCAAACGCCTGGGGAAATGGCTCGATGTGTATTTGATAGTCTTGCTTTATCTTATTATTTCTACATTCAGGATCTCCAGCAATTGACGGGGGACAACTTAGAGAGATTGCATATCGTTGGCGGAGGTGCAAATAACGGTCTGTTGTGCCAGATTACGGCTGATCTGCTGGAGATGGAAATTCACGCCGGACCAACGGAATCTACGGCTTTAGGCAATCTGGTGGTGCAGATGATCAGCACGGGTGCTGTAACTGATCTTCAAGAGGCGAGAGAAATTATAAGTCGTTCATTCCAAGTTACATCTTATATACCGAAGGGAATGGACCCCACTACCAAAAAGGCGGCTTTGGCACAGTTCGCCCGGTTGCAGGCCGTTAATTAGTAGCTAAGTTAAGAGGCACGCGAGCCAAAGAGAGGCAAAAGTGCCTCACCTAAAACACAATCAGGAGGCTCAATCATGGAGCAGAGTAAAGAGAGCTTACAGAGCATTCAGAACAGCTACAATGAAGCGAAAAAGCTTTACGCACAGCATGGGATCGACGTAGATAAGGTGTTGCAGCAGCTAGCGGAAATTAAGATTTCTTTGCATTGTTGGCAAGGTGATGATGTGAAGGGATTTTTGAATAAGGAAAAAGAACTGAGCGGCGGGATCGCAGTCACTGGAAGTTACCCGGGGAGGGCCGGGAATCCGGAGGAGCTGCGCCGTGATTTGGAACAGGCCCTTGCACTCATCCCAGGCCAACATAAAATAAATTTACATGCTATTTATGCGGATACAGAAGAGACTGTAGATCTCGATGCTTTAGAGCCTAAGCATTTTGAGCGATGGGTGAGCTGGGCCAAAGAGCGGGGACTCGGATTGGATTTCAATCCTACCTGTTTTTCTCATGAAAAAGCAAACGATGGCTTCACACTGAGCCACCCAGATCCTGAAATCCGCAACTTCTGGATCGCTCATTGCAAGGCCTCACGTCGAATCGCCGAGTCCTTTGGCCAGGCATTAGGTCAGCCTTGTGTGACTAATTTTTGGGTTCCAGATGGTTATAAAGATACGCCGATCGACCGTTTGTCACCAAGGGTACGGCTTCAGCAGTCACTCGATGAAATCTTCAGCGAGGAAATCGATCAGCAATATAACATTGATGCTGTAGAAAGTAAGCTGTTTGGTATTGGTTCGGAAAGTTACGTGGTTGGCTCACATGAATTCTATATGGGTTATGCGCTAAGCCGGGGCAAGGCGGTGTGCTTCGATGCTGGGCATTTCCATCCAACCGAGACGATTTCGAATAAGCTGTCTTCCTGGCTGCTGTTTGGGGATCAATTGCTGCTGCATGTTAGCCGTCCAGTACGCTGGGATAGTGATCATGTGGTAACTATGGACGATGAGCTGCTCGAGATTGCCCGTGAACTGGTTCGTGGCCAGTTTCTGGACAGAACGCATATTGGATTAGATTTTTTTGACGGAAGCATCAATCATGTTGCTGCTTGGGTGATCGGAACACGAAATACATTAAAAGCTTTGCTTCGTGCCATGCTGGAGCCAATCGAGCAATTGAAGCAAATTGAGCTGGATGGAGATTACACTTCAAGACTTGCCTTGGTCGAGGAATTTAAATCGTATCCGTTTGGAGCCATTTGGGATTATTATTGTGCGAAGAATGGCGTACCGGTCCGGGCAAGCTGGCTAAATGAAGTAAAACAGTATGAGGCAGAGGTTTTATCGAAAAGATAGAGGTAGAAGTAGAAGCAGAACGAGCTTTGACAATATAAGTAGATAATAGATAGGCGGTTACCAGCAGGTGGCCGCTTTTTTTGTTTATAAATCGTACATTATTTGAATTCAGCTCTGATCTCTGCTATGTTTTATCCAAAAGAGAGCGAGGCGTAAACTATGAAACAATATGGACCGAACCCGAATACGCTCTATCCCAATGAACAAATTAAAAGTATCTGCTATATAAAAAATGCGATTACAAGAGACAATATCATTGTTGGCGATTATACCTATTATGATGATATAAACGGTGCAGAGAAGTTTGAGGAACGTGTGACTCATCATTATGATTTTATTGGCGACAAGCTTATTATTGGAAAATTCTGCGCGATTGCCAAAGGCATTGAATTTGTCATGAATGGTGCCAACCACCGGATGAATTCGGTTTCGACCTATCCGTTTAATATTATGGCACATGGCTGGGAACAGGCGGTCCCGGATTTAAAAGATCTGCCGCTAAAAGGCGATACAGTCATCGGAAACGATGTTTGGATTGGACAAAATGTTACGGTTATGCCAGGTGTGCGTATTGGAAATGGAGCAGTTATCGCAGCCAATTCTACAGTTGTAAAGGATATTCCGGCGTATAGTGTAGCTGGAGGAAATCCCTGCAAAGTGATTAGACAACGTTTTGATGATGAAATGATCGAATATCTTGAAGCGCTGAAGTGGTGGGATTGGGATGCAGAGCGAATCTTTAATAATCTTGAAGTGTTATGCAGCAGCGATTTAACGAAAATCAAAGCAATCGATTAATCGTAAGTAGGTTCAGGATACGGACTTTAGTTTATCTTAAAGATATAAACCTCAATTGAGGGAATACTTTAGGTATGTACGTCATATGAACCTTTCGGAGGGAACCGGCAATGAAGAAAGATAAGGTCAAGAATAGCATGGAGCTCACTGCAGAGGAATTTCCATATAGCAAAGAAAATGAGGAAATGGTAACGCAAAATTTTTGGACGAAAACTAAAAAGTTTGCAGGCAAAATTCCATTTACTAAAGATGCTATCGCGATGTATTATTGTGCCGTCGACGCTAAGACACCTTTATGGGCGAAAGGAATTGCTTTCGGTGCATTGGCTTATTTTATTTCTCCTATAGATGCTATACCCGATGCGATTCTAGGCCTTGGATTTACAGATGATGCAGCGATTATCGCAGCAGGCATTAAAGCGATATCCGGTCAGGTAACCAACGAACATAAGGAAAAGGCGGAAGCGTTTTTTAATGGGGAAAAATAAAAGGTGCAGCATTAAGCTACACCGTTATATCTGTACTTTCAGGACAGCTTTCTGCGGAAAGCTGTTTTGTTTTGTACACCTCGCCCCAATCTTTCATGAGTTTAATAATAGGAATCAGTGTCTTGCCGAATTCAGTTAAAGAGTATTCGACTTTTGGGGGAACCTGATGGTAGACCTCACGGTGTACAACCCCATCCTCTTCCAACTCTCTTAGTTGCAGGGTCAGCATACGTTGGGTAATTCCCGGGCAGATCCGGCGGAATTCGTTAAAACGTTTCGTGCCATCAATCAAGTGATAGATGAGAATTCCTTTCCATTTGCCTCCTATAACGTCCAGTGTGAATTCTACAGGGCAAGCTTCTTTATTGCTTTCCGGGAAATTTCCGAAGCCACCTTTTCGGTCACGCATAGCTGTTCAACTCCCATGGTATCATTTTGTATACTACATAACATTATTGTGCGTACTTTTAAAGAAGTGATATATATACTAATATTAAGCATGTGATCGGCAAACAGTCAAATGCCCGTCGATTCTAATCAAGTAAAGGGAGTGTTACTCATGGATACTTTATCGTTAAACAAGAATGAAATCCTGTCTGCATATCAGTTCAGACATGCAACTAAAGAATTCGATAGCCATAAAAAAATTAGTGAATCGGACTTTCAATTTATATTGGAAACTGGACGATTGTCACCAAGTTCATTCGGATTCGAGCCTTGGCGTTTTGTGGTAGTGCAAAGTCCGGAAGTACGTGAGAAATTACGTCCTAATGCCTGGGGAGCACAAAAGCAATTGGCAACCGCAAGCCATTTTGTGCTTATTCTCTCACGTCTTCCTAAAGATATGGCTGCTGACTCCGATTATATTAAAGGGATCATGGAGAATGTGCAGGAGTTGCCTCCGCAAGTAATGGAAGGAAAACGTAAAGTTTTTGATAAGTTCTTGAAGGTTGATTTCGGACTGATGGCGAATGAGCGGGCGATGTTCGAATGGAGCTGCCGGCAGACTTATCTGGCACTTGGGAATATGCTGACATCAGCTGCGTTAATTGGGATCGACTCCTGCCCAATAGAAGGTTTCGATAAAGCAAAGGTTGAGCAGATATTGGCAGAAGAAGGTATTATGGACGCTGAGCATTTTGGAATCTCTTGTATGGCAGCTTTCGGATATCGCCTGAATGAACCACGTGGTAAGACGCGTCAAGGTGCAGAGCAAGTAATTCAGTGGGTTTAACGAAATTGAATTTTAATCTTTGAGCCTGTAAAGTCTCTGTATTCTGGGGATTTTGCAGGTTTTTTTGCGATATTTCTTATAAGATTCAAAAAGTAATTGAAAGTTTCATGAAAACTCTGATACCCTTATGAAGGTGACTCAATATTAGCGCTATCGCTTTAACTTAATAATGAAGGGATCCTGCATCATGAAAATCATTCGCATTATTATCCAAGTGTTCCTGCTATATTTGTTCTACTTGGCTGGGGACTATCTGCAAAAGCAACTGCATCTCCCCGTGTCCGGGAGTATCGTAGGATTACTGTTACTTTTTGTTCTATTGCTATTCAGGGTCGTGCCTGTGAAGTGGATTGAAGAGGGTGCAACAACGATATTAGCTTATCTTCCGTTATTTTTTATTCCAGCGACAGCTGGGATCGTGAATCATATGGATATCTTTAGTGGTAGAGGTTTACTATTAATCCTAATCCTTATCGTTAGCAGTGTTCTCACGATTGCCGCAGCTGCACATTCTAGCCAATGGCTTACTAGTGTAAACAACAAGCTGAAAGCGGGTTGGAGCGGCAAGAGACTAAGCGAAAAGGGGAAGGAAATATAATGTTTTTTATCGCAACAGGTATTGTACTGCTTAACTTAGCTATTTATTTGATGATGTCAGTAGTATATAGACGATTTCGTATTCCTGTACTTATTCCCGCGCTTACAGCAACAGTGATTGTTGTAACTTTACTGCTATATTTTCATATTCCGTATGATACATATATGATAGGCGGCCAATGGATTAATCAGCTGCTCGGTCCTGCTGTAGTCTCGTTAGCCTACCCATTATATAAACAACGTAATGTGTTGATTGAGAATCTCCCGGCGATTCTGGGCGGAGCGATTGTGGGACTGCTTATAGGGATGTTTAGTGGACTGCTTTTGGCGGCAGGTCTAGGATTCTCTAAATTATATGTTTTATCTTTATTACCTAAATCGATCACTACACCTGTAGCGATACAGATCTCGAACAGCTTAGGTGGGGACTCTTCTTTAACTTCCGTATTTGTTATGATTGCTGGATTTACTGGTGCGATTGGCGGACCTTTTATCATCAAGCTGTTTAGAATTCGTAGTGAGGTTGGAATCGGAATTGGTCTCGGAACCGCTTCTCATGCTCTAGGAACAGCAAAGGCCTTGGAATATGGTGAACAATCCGTTTCGATGAGCTCGGTTGCGATGACTGTATGCGCGATAGTTGGTTCTTGTATCGGCCCACTTGTAGCGTGGATGATGTACCCTTAAATTATTCTTTTAATTGGACTATGTTTGCAAAACACTCCATCGGGTAACTATAACTAAGGAACAAAAAAAGCAAAGCACCTGAGGAGGATTTCACATGTCCGATCACACACAAGATGAAGCGGAAATCCGCAACAAGGAAAATAAAGAAGGCGATTCATTAGCTGAAATTAAGAAGATGGAGAACGGTGTAGACATCGAGCCAGAGGCAGATGAGTGGGTAGCCAAACCTGCTGAATCCTCACACCCAGATCCGCTTCCCGATAATTTGGAGTAAATGATTCGGAAGACAGGCTGTCCTTTAGGGGACAGTCTGTTTTTGTTGATGATTGTAGTAAGTATTGTATAATAAATAAAAGTACAACCTCATCAGAGTGTTTTCTCCAAGTTCGTCTTAGCTTTTCGCAAATTTCACAGATCTTTGCCAATGGGGAGGAAATGGAATGCGTAGTCGAAATGAGAACAGCCGTTACCGGCAAAAACGTGGTGAGGCTCTCGCAGGAAACTTTGAGAAAAAGTACGGTTCAAACTTTGGCGTACGCAGTGAGCTTAAGATGGATGCACTGAAGAAACAAAACGACGATCAGTTGCTGACGACACCTCATGAAGAAGAGCATAAATAATTAGAAAGTAACGAGTGGGAGACTTTTACTCCTGAAATTCTGGAATGAAGGCATAACCTTTTGGGTTATGTCTTTTTTGTGCGCATATTTCCTGAACGATCAAGACATAATAGGGCCGGATGGGCGACTAAGAAAATAATGACAACGAGAGGCGGGATTAGGTCATGATTATTCCTATATTTTCGTTAAGTGGAGATATAGCAGTTACTGTGGTGGGCCAATACTTTTTTTATTTTATGGTCTATTCCTTTTTAGGCTGGGTATTGGAAGGGACCTATAATCTATACAGTAATGGAAGCTTTCGCAAAGAAGGATTTCTAAAAGGTCCATTTAAGCCGATGTATGGCTTTGCTCCACTATTGCTATTGATTGCTAGAGATTTGACGCTGCCACTTCCGCTTTTCCTATTTCTTGCGCTAATCATTCCTTCTGCTGTTGAATTTATAAGCGGTTGGCTGTTAAAAACGGTATTCCATAAGCAATGGTGGGATTACTCAGGAATGTCTTATCAACTGCAAGGGCATATTTGCCTGCGTTTTTCTCTATATTGGTGGGGGCTTTCAGTAGCTAGTGTGTATGTAATTCAGCCGCTTATGGAGCTTTTATATTCGGGTGTTCAGCCTATTTGGAAATTCGTGCTTCCGATCGTGGGGTTCTACTTTATGGCGGATTTATTATGGACCTGCTGGAGCCGATATCGGATGGAGAAAACCCCTCAATATCAGAAATAATGGTTTCCTATATGTATACAATGAGTCTTCTTTTGTGTATCAAGCACAAACATTTCGTGGACAGGCATTTCGATATTGCATATCCGTTTCTAGTCATAAATAATATAGCAATATATTAAATACTAGACGGACTGGTGGCGATAACGATGACAGGGAAGATTCTAGTGAGCGCATGTCTGTTAGGGCATAAAGTACGTTATGATAATGGCGATGTTCCGTGTCTCGATGCCCGATTCCTAAAGTGGTATGAGGAAGGGCGTTTTGTCCATATTTGTCCAGAGGTAGTGGGCGGTTTGCCAACCCCTCGTCCTGACGCACAGCGGCAAGGAGATCGGGTAGTGACGGGGGCAGGCACGGATGTTACCGAGCCATTTATGAAGGGGGCTCAAGCCACACTAAAGCTGGCTAGGGAGCATCAGGTTGCATTAGCTATTTTAAAACAAGACAGTCCTTCATGCGGAAGCCTGTATATTTATGATGGAACCTTTAAAGATACGAAAGCACCGGGAGAGGGCACCACTACGGAGCTGTTGAGGAAAAATGGGTTTAAAGTATTTGGCGAAGATCAGCTGGACGAAGTCGAGCAGGAACTCGCACGTATGGACGGGCAGGTTATTCTTTAAGTAATAAATAGGCTGCAGGATACATAGTGTGTATAAGGGGAACGAAGCAGTGTCCTTGGGAGAGGAAATGCCGTCCGATGAGCCATCCTTCATTTGGGATAGGAGGCGGACGCAGATGAGTATTGATCAGCTCATTGCTTTGCTCGTTCTTGTCATTATGATCGTACAGCTTGCTGGCACAAAAGGTAAACACTAAGTCTCACCTCATTGTAACTGCTTCCGGAGCTCAGGATTTTTTGAGTTCGGAAGCTTTTTTTTGTCCCTGGCTATGCATATTGTGAAATCTAAAGGATTCCTTCATAGTGATGTCTAATATACATATAGTGGGTTTTTGGGAAGTCCAAGGAAAGAAATTAGGGGGAACTATGAAATTTAGAACATGGATAATCATTGTTCAGTTGTTTATGATTGCTGTGCTTGTAGGCGTTTTGGCGGCCGATCTAGGTAAGCCAGGCTCAGATGAGTCTAAACATGATGATATTTTAATACATTTTGATCAAAAAGATTTAAACAGGATAAAAGAAACGGTTCAAAGGTTTAGTGAAGGTAAAGGGGATAACCTGATGTTGATTGAGCCAACCACGGATAGTGGACAGTTAATTCATGATTTCTATTCTAATGGTAAAGAGCTTCATTGGGTAAAGGATGATACAAGAGATGCATGGAGTAATAGTCCTGGGAAGATCGAATATGTATGCAAGGCGATTGAACTAATAGAGACAGGTGAGCGGTTTAATGTCGAGTTATCCCAATGTAATGTTCAGCCAGACGGTGAGAAAATAAATGTGATCAGCTTTTTAAAAGAAAGATTATAAACCCATTTACGGAGAGGATGGATGAACAATATGCCGATGTCTGAGTACTATCAAGGAATTCGAGGGAAAGTGGGCTCAGAATTATTAATGATGCCTTCCGTAGCTGCAGTAATAAGAAATAAAGAGGATGAGATTCTATTCATCCGCAAGCCAGGAGAATCTTTGTGGGGATTGCCTGCGGGAGCGATTGAGCCAGGGGAGCGTCCTGGAAGAACCTTACGCAGAGAGGTATATGAAGAGACAGGGTTGATGGTTCATCCTACGTCTATTTTAGGTGTTTTTGGTGGAGCGAAATATAGATACGAATATAGTAATGGCGATCAGATAGAATATACGGTTATTGTATTTGAGTGCTCTATCATCAGAGGAACGCTTAGAGCTATAGATGGGGAGATCGAAGAATTTAAATTTTTCAAAGAGAACGAGCTGCCAGAGATTGCAATTCTATATCCTAGAGAGATTTTTATAAAAGACCGAGAGAAGACTGCAACGATATTTGAGTGACTGAGAGGAGTGCCTCATGAAGACCTACATTTATATGGTTAGACATGCAGTGTCACCTTTTGTATTAGGGAATGAGCGGGAACGGGGATTATCCAAAAAAGGGCACGCAGACGCTTATAGAATCAAAGAGCTTTTGGCGGAGGAGAAAATTACACATTTTGTCTCCAGTCCATATAGACGAGCCGTAGAGACGATCAAGTATTTGGCAGAAGCTTCGAACCAAGAGATTGAACTGTATGAAGAACTCAGAGAACGAGCAATCGGAAGTGTCGAGATTGAAATTAATGAAGATGACTTTCTGCAGGGCATTCGGACATCATTTAGCGACAAGCATTATAAAATGCCGGATGGAGAGAGTACTCAGGAAGCACAAGAGCGTGCAATTCCTGTTATCAAGCAATTAATTAAACAGCATAAAGGCGGCAAAATCGCTTTAGGTACGCACGGGAATATCATGACCATTATCCTGAATTACTTCGATAAGAAGTATGGATATGAGTTCTTTGAACAGACGTCCAAGCCGGATATTTATAAGCTGGAATTTGAAGAATTGGAGCTTACCCATGTGGAGCGGCTGTGGGACTCCGAAGTGCTGAACAGATGAAATATTTTATAAAGCTGAATGCACTAAGCGTACTTTATGCCTTTATGTTGTTTATTGTAATAGAGCTGCCATTGAATATATATCGAATCAGCAGAATTTCAGGCTTGGTGGTTCCCAATCACAGAACCTGCAGATAAACCTGCACCGGTAACAGGACTGATCATAATAGGAGCCATGATTATTTATCCGTTTTATATCGCAATGATTAGTATTATCGCAAGCATCACTTTTAAGTCAGACGCTGGATAGAGGTTGGAAATGAGGATCAATGATTTGAAAGAAAGACTTTTTTATACTTGTATCTGCCTCGTTGTTATTGTATTGGGGTTAAGCTCTAGAGTATTCACGAATCAGCTGCCTTTGTTTGTATCTAGACATTTCGGAGATGCGCTTTGGGGCAGTATGGTTTATTTTATGTTTCGGGTCCTACTGGTAAATCAAAAGCTAAGGCTCGCCTTTGTATGGAGTTTGGTGTTTAGCTTCGGCATAGAATTTAGCCAGCTGTATCAAGCGGAGTGGATCAACAGCATCCGATCTACAGTATTGGGTGGTCTAATTCTCGGAAAAGGATTCCTATGGATCGACCTCGTTAGATATTTGGTTGGCATTACCCTTTGTTATGGATTGGATCAATACTTTCACCAAAAGGTGCACCGAAATGATAAATAGTGTTTATTGGAGAGGAACCTTTAAATGGTAAATAGTTTGATTGTGGTATGCTTGCTTACGATGATTATTCACACGGCAGAAACCTTATCGTATTCGGTACGATATGCCGGAGTGAAGCTGAACAAGATAGCCATTGCGTTATCTCTCACAGGCATTATTGTTCTCGTCTCAAGAACTGCAAATATGATCCAAGCTCCACTGACGGCTAAATTCGTAGATTATGCCAAAATACATTCTGATTTTCCGCTTCTAAATTACTTGAGAATTATATTATTGGCTTCTTCCTTAGGGACATTAATTGCCATTGCTGTTTTTCCTACCTTTGTCGGCTTGTTTGGGAGAATCATCTCTAAGCTTGAAATTGAGGGTTCTATCCCAAAACTGCTTACCAGTGTAACGATCGGGCAACTAAAGAACACAAGAAAATACATAAGAAAACCAAAAGTGAATCTATATAACTTCAGATACCTGGGGATTCCTAAACGATTTATTGTGATGAATGTTTTTGTTACAGCCTTTTACACCGTAGGTGTCATATCATCTTTGTATGCTGCTCATCTAATGCCTCAATATAGCACGACTGCTTCTCAAGCTTCCGGACTGATTAACGGTATGGCGACTATTCTGCTGACCATATTTATCGACCCACAGCTTGGTCTTATTACCCATAAGGCTACTGAAAATGTAGAATACCGTGATCAGCTAGGAAAAATATATGTGGTATTGATGGGTTCTCGATTTGTAGGCACTATATTTGCTCAGCTCCTGATTGTGCCCGCAGCCCAGCTAATTAGTATGTTAGTGAAGCTGATTTGAGCCAGTGGGGCTAATCATTAGCGAAGTTTAGATTCTGCTGCTCTTAGAGCTAGCGAGATCTTCTGCTCCCAGCTGTAAATATTCTGCTGCATGGAATGAATTCGTTTCATTTGCTCATAGGATGATTTCAATTCTGTAGCGGCTCTAACTGCATCACCTTGCTTAACAGCTGCTTTATATTGTTTGTCAGCATCCGCGCGTACTTTCTGCGTGACAGTGAGATTCTTACTTTCGGCAGTTATTTGTTTCTTTAAAGCAGTGATGGGTGCTAACGCATCTTTGACGGGTTTAAGCTTAGCAGAGGTTTGCTTGCGAGCGGCTGCCAAAGCGGTTGTCTTTGTCTTAATTTCGGCTCGGGCCAGGGTTACAGCAGCCTTTAGTTTATTACGCTTCAGTTCCAGCAATGTGACTTTTTTCAAGTCTTTAGCTTTCTTGGCTGCGGTAGACTGTTTACCGAGTGTGCTGTATTGTTCCAGAAGGGGAGCGTGTTTCTTCTGAACTGAGGTTGCTTCTGAAGATAAGCGGCTTAACAGTGCTTGATCTGTTGACTGTATGACGGAACGAATAGATTTCAGAGCGTCATTATTCTGCTTGCGTAACTTCTGAATTTCTGAGTTATCTGTCTTGAGGGTGGCTTGAAGCGCGGTATAATTACCATGAAGACTGTTAATGTCATCCAGCGCGGCATCCCAGCCAGTAGCAGCAGACACAAGTGTAAGGTTACAGGTTAGGAAAGCTGCTACCAGCACTAATTGAGCCACCCATTTTAAATCCCTAATTCTGAAAATGTTCTTTCTACATCTGACGGTACCTTTTGGTTTAAACATTCATCTCAGCTCCTTAATGAATTAGTTAATATACGCAAAAAAGCACCTCCAAGATAGGCATTGACGCCTGTCTTGCGAGGTGCTTCTCCCGCACAGAAATATAAAAGATGCTCTTACTATAACTTGAAATTAATGGATAGTCAATGGACAATAGAACGTTTGTTTGCTTGTTTTTATAATTGTGAAATACAAAGGGGAGTAAATATGAGTTCACATCTAGAGTATGGGCACGATCGAGTGGCCCTGATTACCGGAACCTCCAGTGGATTTGGATTGCTGACAGCGCTCAAATTGGCTGGACAGGGGTTTAAGGTGATAGCAACCATGCGTGATTTAAGCCGTAAAGCCGAGCTGGTGCAGCAGGCAGAGCAGGCAGGAATTTTAAAGCAGCTTCATTTAATGACGATGGATGTCACCGACAGCGATTCTATAGAGACAGCAATATCTTCAGTACACGAAACATTTGGAAGAATTGATGTTCTAGTCAATAATGCAGGTTTTGCCATTGGCGGTTTCATAGAAGAAATATCTATGGAGGAATGGCGGCGGCAAATGGAGACGAACTTTTTTGGATTAGTGGCTGTGACAACAGCTGTGCTGCCCATTATGCGAGAACAGCAGAGCGGCACGATTATTAATGTGGGAAGTGTAAGCGGATTATCCGGATTTCCAGGTTATGCGCCTTATGCAGCTTCTAAATTTGCTGTTGAAGGTTTCAGCGAAAGCCTGCGTCATGAAATGTCCCCTTATGGAATACGGGTGGTATTAATTGAACCGGGCTCCTTCCGTACACCGATATGGGGAAAAGGCATGGAGCAAATTCGACGTAAGGAGGATTCTCCGTATAAAGAACGTCTTGACGCTGTGCTACGATATTCCAAACATACTGCTGAGACAGCGCCTGACCCTAGTCAAGTGGCTAATCTTATCGGTCGTATTACCGAAATGAAAGCACCACGGCTACGTTATCCTATCGGCAAAGGCACGCGAATCTTAATCTTAGGCAAAACGCTGCTTCCATGGAAATGGCTGGAGAGAATTATTGCGAAAGAATTGAGGGGATAGGATGGAGTCATCCATAAATTTAACAATCATTAAACTAATAGGTTATATGTCTAGTTTGATGACCGTTTTTTTATGGCTAATTTTTATATTCATCAATCCTTATGCTGAGATTACGAATCGCTCCACTCTTGTAATTAGTATAATTATGTTGTTATTACCGGCGGGGTTATTAGCAATAGGTGTCTTTTTAAACAGAAGTCGGCTAATGCTGCTTGCATTTATCTGGAGTTTTCCCTACAGTTTATATATGTTATTAACGCCCGGAATCTTTAGGTTGTTCGGGATTACGAGCCTAATGTATTTACTTTGTTTTGTGTTATTTAGAATGAACAAGATTAGATATTGAACAAGGATAGAGGTGTGCCGATGCTAGAATCGTCCGGAATCCATATCTGCTTCAACGCAGATGGCCGTGAAATAGAAATCCTCGATGTTACTCCATTTGGCAAAGATAAATTTCGAATTGAAGAGACACCGATTTTTAATCCGGCTGTTACAATGGGAGATATTATACAGGTGAAGGAAGAAAATGGAGTCTATTATTATCAAGAGACCGTCCAGAAATCTCCTTTCAAAAGATACGCTTGGCTGCTTAGTAAAGAGGCTGTTGATTCTACGGCCATTGCAGATTTTAAACATAGAATTATAGAGAATGAAGGCAAATGTGAGTTGATCTTTGGCGGTTTGTTCGTCATTCATATTCCTAAGAATACTTCGATTGATGTTGATGGGGAAATGAATCGAATTATTGAGCGGTTCGAGATTTGAATACTAAGAAAAAAATGCTGCGTCATGAAATGCAAGGAAACTTGCACACGATGACTGCAGCATGGAGAATAGAAGAAACGCTTTTTATTTTATTTCTTCCATAAATGTCTTGAAATTTTCAGTGATTTCTTTTGATTTGGTATGGTGCAGATAATGTCCTGCATCAAGTTTTACCAATTTTCCTTGTTTAGCATTTTTGACTTGCTCTTCATGCAATGATATCCAATCTTTTAAGAGAGTATCATCCCCTTGTACAAAGAGCAAAAGGGGATGATCCTTTGGAAAAGTTGAATTTAGAGCCCCTTTATAATTAGAAGACATATGTTCCACTTCATTTAAGTGAGTGTAATTATAAGTGTTTCTAAGTGTAAATAATCTCAATTGTTCTTTAGTTTCATCATCAAACGGCAATCCAACATAGGGGTTTCCACTTGTTTTAAATAACAATCTGCCCAAGCCTGATTTTCTAAGTAGTTTTAATTTTCCTGTTGGTATATTAACATTTGTTCTGTCTTCTGTTGCAATACTGTTATCAATCCCGACAAATGCACTCACTTCGTTTGGATATTTGTTCACATAATTCAAACTGTACATACCGGAAATAGAGTGTGCCATTAGAATATAACGGTCAATATTAAGCTGCTTTACAGCTTCATGAATTTCACTTACAATATTTTCCGTGGTTCGTTCTTTTTCAGTTCTATCACTTAATCCATAACCGAAAGGCTCAATCGCGACAACTTTGTAAAATGGAGATAGTTCATCTATCAGCAGTTTAAAATCAAGTCCCGGTGCCACCGTTCCATAACCAGGTAAGAGTACGACCGTCTCTTCGCCATTTCCTTGAATCAAAACATTCATATTTTTACCGTCGACGCTTACAGACTGACCATAGGGTTTTATTTTAGCTTGGTCCGATTTATTAAGGAAAATATTAGCGACAAAAACAGTCACTAGAAAAAGTACTATTGCAGTAGCTAAAGCCCCTAAGGAAATAAGTATAATTTTCAGCGGTTTATTCATCCTTTTTTTTATAACCTCTTCTTCTGGTTTCACTCGCATCTTCTCCTGTTCTAATCGCTTTATTCTAGCTACCTTAACGAGTCGCTAAAGGAAGCTTACCCGATGAAGATGAACTATACATGACGACAATATGAACTGAATATGAACCAGCTGAAAAAGTTTGACTCATTAAAATGAATGCGAGGTGAGCAATAATGTTGAAATTTATGAAGCAATGGTTGCCGAGTATTATGATCGCAGTGGTTATTTCTTTGTTTGTTAGAACCTATGTTGCTGAAGCCATGCGAGTTCCAACGGGCTCTATGATCCCAACGATTCAAATCAATGATCGCTTAATTGTTGAGAAAATGTTATGGATGACCACACTGGAGCATGGAGATATTGTTGTATTTACGCCACCTGTAGCTGGTGATGAGAATAAAAGATATGTAAAAAGGCTAATGGGGCTGCCTGGAGATACCTTGGAAATTAAAGATGGCGAACTTTACCGAAACGGAGCGATGGTTAACGAACCTTACCTCAATGAACAGATGGATTACACTTTTGGACCGGTTACGGTACCCGCCGATCATTATTTTTTTCTTGGAGATAACCGGAATATAAGCTATGATGCTCATCTGTGGGATACTCCATTTGTGTCGAAGGATAAGCTGATTGGGAAAGTGATCGCTGAATTTAGCAATCCCTTTTAGGTAGTGTGTAAGACGGATAAATGTAAGGCTTAATCTCTAAAAATAGATTTAGGGGTGCTGAAGTCGCGGGGGTCTTTTGAACTAACCGAGTGGTTTAATGAGACTTTAACCATATTGTTACTTTGGAAGAATTTAGCTATCCTTAAGGTAAAATATACCTACATATAGTAAGGGGTGCTGAATTTTGAAAGCTCATGTCACAGATCTCAAACATGGCGATTGTCTAATAGCAGATACATTCAATAGTGTTGGCCTACACGTGCTTCCGAAGGGGACAGTGGTCTACGGAGAAGAAATCACCATCCTGATGAGGCATCAGATTGATTATGTCGATATTGAACCACGCATGATGGCGCTGGATAATGAAGAAATGAATGTGGCACAAGGGATAGATGGTAATTTTGATCAAGCCATCCAAAACTATGAATCTATATTTCTGGAAGCACTCAGCAAGGGTAGCTTTACGCAGTCGGATGTTGATAATACGCTGCAGCCATTGCTGGAGAAATTGGATGAACAAAAGGATGTCGTTTCTTTATTATTGCTGCTTGAACGTGATGATATCAGTACATACAATCATTCATTGCAGGTCGGACTGTTATCCTTTTACATAGCGACTTGGTTAGGTCATACAAAAGCCGAAAGATTTGAGATTAGTAGAGCCGGTTATTTGCACGATATCGGAAAAAGCCAGATTGCTCCACATATCTTAAATAAGACGGATAACTTAACTCCTGAAGAATCAGAAGAACTAAAACGTCATACTACGTATGGATACGACATTATCCTTAAATCGATGAATGACGAAAAGACCGCACTAGTGGCGCTTCAGCATCATGAATTCGAGGATGGTACAGGTTATCCTAACAATCTCCGTAAACAGGACTTGCACCCGTATACGCAGATTGTTGCTGTCGCAAATACTTATGTAGGCATGACCTTAGGAAGAGCGAATCAACCGAAACAAGGCCTGATTAACGTTCTTCGCAAGGTACATGAACTTGGATTTGGCAAGCTGAATGGAAATGCGGTACAAGCTCTGATCGGACATTTATTGCCGAATTTTGTGGGTAAGAGCGTTCAGCTTAGCAATGGTGAGCAAGGTACGATTATTATGAATAATCCGTTGGATATTTTCAAACCTCTGGTAAAAATAAATGAGACTACGTTCAGAGACTTATCTAAAGAGCGTAATTTGACTGTTGAAGAAGTATTTATTTAACGAATATTTTTGTGGCGAAAAATAGTAAGGCTATCTCCTTGATCCGTAAAATCAGGGGATAGCTTTTTTGTGTTATAATCGGAATTGGGTTAAAAACCTTTCAATATGGAATAGGAGAGTGCTTATCGTGATTATCAAATTCATTCGTTTACGTTAATTTGAGGTGCAATTCAATGATGACATCATCCATTTTTTTGAAAATGTATTGAGTCTTATTTAACTGTGCATTCATTGATAAAATTCGAATGAAATGAGGAATGAACAATGAGCGATAAAATAGTAAAAGTAAACGGAATTGATATATGCTCGGAAAGTTTTGGAGATCCTAGCAATCCTGCGATATTGCTGATTATGGGTGCCACATGTTCTATGGTTTATTGGGATGAAGAGTTCTGTCAGCGATTAGCAGATACCGGACGTTACGTTATTCGTTATGATAACCGGGATGTCGGACGTTCCGTTGTTTATGAGCCTGGGAGTTCCAATTATACCGTGATAGATATGGCTAATGATGCCGCTGGGTTACTAGACGCCTATAATATTGAACAGGCAAATATCGTTGGGATGTCCTTAGGCGGAATGATTGCACAAGTCCTTGCTACACGTCATCCGCAAAAAGTTCTAACCTTAACCTTGATCGCATCAAGTTTTTTCGAATCTGATGATAATGATCGGAACTTGCCTCCTATGGATGAGCGGATCCTCGCATTCCATGCAGATGGAGCAACACTGGATTGGTCTAATGAGGAAGCGGTAGCCAATTATTTGGTT
This sequence comes from Paenibacillus sp. FSL R7-0163, assembly GCF_037969975.1. Classification (NCBI taxonomy): domain Bacteria; kingdom Bacillati; phylum Bacillota; class Bacilli; order Caryophanales; family Paenibacillaceae; genus Paenibacillus; species Paenibacillus sp. FSL R7-0163. The sequence continues at coordinate 3,554,985 of NZ_CP150224.1, read as the reverse complement.
TCAGGTTCCGGCATACTCTGTGGTTCAAAACATAAATTCGATGAGAAAAGAGCGTATAAACAAGTAAGGATGGAAATAAAACGTGCCAACAACTTGCTTAGCATGTTTAATCATTCTCTCCTTACAGGGGATGACGACTACGAGGGCAAGGCAAAAAATATCATGGTTCCTACTTTGGTTATCCACGGCACAGAAGACACGGTGCTTCCTATAGAGCATGGCTTGGCACTTGCTGCGGAAATTCCTAATGCGTCGCTTCTAACCCTGGAAGGAACGGGCCACGAAGTCCATCCGGATGATTGGGAAACCATAATCAAAGCAATTTCGAATCATACATTAGGCGGTAAAGCTTAACAGGGCATAAAGAGTAAATTAATGAAGGGCTACAATTCGGTTGTGCCGATTGTAGTCCTATTTTTTTCAGGATTACTTCGTCCCTAGGAATTAAATCGCTTCACTAATTTGTCTTTATGTGCAGTAAAAGCCTCTTCTAAAGTGATGCCATATAAGTCGGCTAACAATGCGATATTTCCGAGAACATCCCCGATTTCCTCAATCAAGTCGGTTTTCAGTTGCTCTGGAGTACGAGTCGATTCATCCGGTCGATCTCTGCCGATTTCATAGGAGCGTACAGCTCGTGCTACTTCACCTGTCTCTTCCATTAAGAATCCCACTCTTATAAAAGGACCATAAGTAGTCCAGCCTCGTTCTCCATAAAAATGATTAATCCATTTCTGCACATCATTAATTTCCATATTATGTAGCACTCCTTAATCTTTCACATGATTTATACTCCAGCATATAGTATATTAGATAGCGGACATTATCAATATATAGTTTGGAGATGGGATTTTGAAATCAATATGTGTTTTCGCAGGATCGAATTTAGGGGGACATGAGGATTATAAAGCTAAAGCTGTTGAACTTGGTAACTACATGGCTATGAATAATTATCGTTTAATTTACGGTGGCTCAAAAATCGGATTAATGGGTGAAGTCGCTAATGCTGTTTTGAATGGTGGAGGCGAGGTAATCGGGGTAATGCCTAGAGGATTATTTAATGGGGAAATGGTACATAGAGAATTAACGGAGTTGATAGAAGTAGAAGATATGCATGGCCGTAAAGCAAAAATGGGAGAATTGGCAGATGGCTTCATTGCTTTACCTGGAGGGTTTGGAACGTATGAGGAGCTTTTTGAGGTTTTGTGCTGGTCACAAATTGGCATACACAAGAAGCCGGTAGGGGTTCTAAATATCAGGAATTATTTTGATCCTCTGCTGAATCTGATTCATAACAGTATCCAAGAAGGCTTCTCTAATTCTTCGCATCTCAGTCTGCTAAACGTATCCAACGAGCCGATGGAACTCTTAACTCTATTGAAGGAGTATGTTCCGCAAACGCTAGAGCAAAAGTGGAAACAGCTCAACTAGAAAAAGGAGAACTTACATGAATTCAGAATTTGCATTTACTGATTTCCCTGTGTTACAAACTGAACGATGCACACTACGTAAAGCAACAGAAAATGATCGCTATGATATATTTGAACTTTATTCCCAAGAAGCCGTTGTGAAATATATGCCATTTACACCCTTCATTTCGGTCGAGGATGCGATAGATGAAATGAAATGGTATGACAAAATTTTTAAGGAACAATCCGGTTTACGGTGGATGATTGAAGATCGTGAGACTCAAAAAGTGATTGGAACCTGCGGATTTCTGAATTATGAGCAAGATCATCATCGTGTGGAAATTGGGTATGACTTAATGCCTGCTTTTTGGGGAAAGGGGATTATGACAGAGGTAGTGAACCGTGTTATGCAGTTTGGCTTTTTGAACATCAGACTAAATAAAATTGAAGCGAGAGTGGAACCGAAAAATGAGGCGTCACTTATATTGATGAATAAGCTCGGCTTCTACAAAGAAGGGGTCTTAAGGCAACATGAGTTCGAAAAAGGTCGGTATGTGGATCTTGCTGTCTTCTCTAAATTGAAAAGTGAATACCACTGAATTTGAATTTCACTAGTGGATTGGCTATGATAAATATAGAGAAACGCTACAAGAGGAGAAATGAGATAATGACCCCCGAGAATCAAATTGAACAATTTAAGAAGCTTAAGCACGATATCACTCGTTTCATGTTGATTTATAAATTTGCATTGGATGAGATGGAAACAAAGATTGAGATCCTAAAACAGGAGTTTCAGTCTCTGCATGATTACAGCCCAATTGAACATACCAAATCGCGTATTAAGTCACCAGAGAGTATCATGAACAAAATGCTGCGCAAAAATGGTGAATTATCGCTGAATTCAGTGAAAAATTGTATTAAAGACATCGCTGGTCTGCGGATCACCTGTTCTTTTATCTCTGATATCTATCATGTTAGTGAGATGCTTCAGAAGCAGGATGATCTAACGGTTCTTGAGGTGAAGGATTATATTAAGAATCCTAAACCTAACGGATATCAGAGTCTTCATTTGCTGATTCAAGTCCCTGTTTTTATGTCCGATCGCCAGGAGCTTGTCTGTGTAGAAGTTCAAATTCGTACCATTGCTATGGATTTCTGGGCAAGCCTCGAACATAAAATCTTTTATAAATATAATAAATCAGTACCTGAGAGCATGACTCGTGAGCTGAAAAATGCGGCGGATGCCGCCCATGCTCTTGATCTGCAAATGGAGCGTCTGCACCGAGATATAAAAGAAATTAAAGACGATGATGAAGATGATCTTAGCTCTTTCGAGGAGGAGCTTCGCCGTATAGTGGTTCATAATAAGCAGTTCACACTTCCAGCTAACTTTATTAAACTGCTTGACGATAAATAAGCTGTTTTGTCCGCCTAGAGTTATCCGTTTCGTTTCGGGTGACTCTAGGTTTTTTCTTGTATACATCATTGCCATAGATAATTAGAATAGAGTATTCTCAACTAGAAGAGAAAGGTCACTTCAGCTTCATCATTTTTACATAAAAGGAGAATGAAGATGAGCGAGCGTACACTTCGCGCCATTACTGTGAATCAAATCGGATATCCGCTGGATGGAGAAAAAATCGCAGTATTTACAGGTGCTGAGCATGATTTTCAGGTAGTTGATGTTGATAGCGGGACTATTGTGTTCAAAGGTAGTTCAGATGCTGGAAGATTTGATAAAGCCAGTGGAGTAACTTTGCACACAGGTGATTTCTCGGAGGTCAAGGCTGAGGGAAGATATCGGATTGAGCAGGGCGAGGGTGTAGCTTCGGCATCCTTTACAATCTCAGATCAGCCTTATCATGAGCTTCAACAGGGCTTGCTGAAAGCTTTCTATTATTATCGCTGTGGCGTTGAATTGACTGAAGAATATGCTGAAGATTGGAAGCACAAGGCGTGTCATACCGCAAAAGGGATTGTATATGGGCAACCGGATCTTCAACTAGACTGTTCGGGTGGCTGGCATGATGCAGGTGATTATGGAAAATATAGCGGTCCCGGAGCGAAAGCTATCGCGGAGATGCTGCTTGCATATGAATTATATCCCTCGGCTTTTGTAAGCGCTATCCCATTGCCTGAAAGTGATGGATCTACGCCAGATGTGCTGCTGGAATGCAAGGTGGAGCTCGATTGGTTGTTTAAAATGCAAGACTCCGCAACAGGTGGTGTATACCATAAACTGACTACGCTAAGCTTTCCTGGACTGGATGTTATGCCTGAGGACGATACAGCGGATCTGTACTTCTCACCAATATCTGCTACTGCTACTGGAGATTTTGCTGGGGTTATGGCTATGGCTGCAAGAGTGTACGAGTCTTTTGATGCTGCTTATGCGCGGAAATGTCTGGATGCTGCAGGGGCAGCATGGGAATGGCTTGTTCAGCATCCAGATGTACCCGGTTTTACGAATCCGCCTGAGATTAGCACTGGAGAATACGGGGATGGAGTCGATAAGGACGAGCGGTATTGGGCAGCGGCGGAGCTGTATCGTACGACAGGGAAAGAGGAGTATCATCAAGCTGTTCTCCAGCTAGTGCAGCTGGCTTTTCCAAAATACAGTTTAGGCTGGGGTGATATGGGGGGCTATGGCACTATTGCTTATCTGTTAAATGGTGAGGAGCAAGCAGACCGTGCTTTATATGTCTCGTTAAAAGAAGGGCTTGTTGCTGAAGCGCAACGATTAGTGGAACAGAGTCGTGAGGAGGGCTATAGGATCTCTTTAAAAGAGGAGGACTATATCTGGGGCAGTAATATGCTTGTAATGAACAATGCAATGCTGCTGCTGGCGGCTGAATATTTTAGTGGAGACTCCGGTTTTGCGGACTGTGCCTTAGATCATCTACATTATCTGATGGGGCGTAACGTATTGGATATCAGCTATGTTACCGGATTTGGGGATCATGCCGTGATGAATCCGCATCATCGCCCTTCTGTAGGTGACCAAGTGGCTGATCCGGTGCCAGGATTGGTGTCAGGGGGGCCAGATCGTGGGCTGCATGATGAATATGTAGTTGAGCATTTACAGGGAAAACCAGCTGCGCAGTGCTTTGTCGATCATGAGCTTAGCTATTCTACGAATGAAGTGACGATCTATTGGAATTCACCTGCGGTGTTTGTTGTGGCCCGGTTTAATCAATAAAAAGCAATAGTTCGAATAGGGAAAGGCGTCCTGGTTCTGGATGTCTTTCTCTTTTTTATAGTTGAAATGCGATATTCACGCGGGATCTAAGGCTCAAGCAAATGATTGAGCAAGGTTAAGCCTATTTCTCACAAGCGATTCCGTCTTTGTCACGGTCGCTTTTTTTATTGGCATTATAGAGTTCTTTCGATACATAGGGTTTATTTTTCGTTTTGCCGCCTTTGTTCTTGGTTGAGCTGGAAATAGCAACTCCACCTTTGTAATCTTTGTTTAGCTCCGAGCAGTTTTTGTAGGTTTTGACCTTGGATTCTGCGCTTGCTGTATTTAAGGTACCGACGGATAGAGTGAGTAGCAGGCCTGATGCTAGACAAATGTTTAAGATTTTTTTCATGAGAACATCTCCTATAAAAATCTAATGGAATTGATGATTGCGTAGTATCGTATGTATTTTATATTACCAGTTTAATTCATTGAGGTATACATTATTGGTGGATTTGGAAACAGTGTACATATTTATGAGTGAAGTGGGGGAATAATTAGATTCAATTCACATGTAGTGAACAGGCTACGAATGAGGTGATTCTAATTAGCAAAAAGAAAATGGCGACTGCTCTAATTGCAGGGTTGTTGCTTCTGCCGGGAATGGCCTTGGGTGCATCAGCCCCCGTTACTATGACTCGCGTTAATGGAGAACTGCTATCGGCTATGCCCAAGCCAGCTCCGGAGTCCAAGCGCATTATATTACCTTCTGCAATTCAAGCATCAGAGCTATACGGGTTCGGATTACAGCATCGGAATGCCTCGATTCAATATTCGATCTTCTCCAAAGAATTCAAAAAGATTATGTATCCGCGGTTTGTTGAACTAAACTGGGTAACGGGTGTCTCCAGCCCCTGGATCACGAACTACGAGGTCACTAAAGAAACGATAATTAACAAGAACTCAGAGGTCATAGAAATGCGTTTGGATACTGCGACTTCAAGTGGACCAGCACCTTCTATATTTTTGACAATCTCACTTGTGCAAGAGAAGAATAGCTGGGTGATTACCGGAGTGACATCGGACCCTGAGCTGCCGCGTGGCGGATTGCCTAGGAAGTAGGTATGTTATGGATAAAAAGAGCAAGCGTATTAGGGGATTCCCATACGCTTGCTCTTTTTTTGATTCGAAAGCACAATCGTTCAGTCCACGCGGTCTGTTTCTCCACAAATCATCAGTGACAATGTTCAGCCCAGAGTGGCAATGCCAGCTCGAGTCACAAATCATCAGCCTACGTTGGTGATTAATTAAGAGACCTCGCGTCAGACATCGTTACGGACCGTATTGCAGCTATTTTGGCATTATGATCGTTCTGGCGAGAGTTTCGGACTGTATGGCTCTTATTCCCCTGAAATCACGCATTATAGGAGTACTTTTGGGTGAATAGCTGCATCTGAGTCCGATAGCATGGCTAAATCGCCGAAATTGTGAAAATAAGAGCTCCTCGGTCCGATCACCACCAAGCTCCAGTGGATTTGGAGTCGCAATGTTCAGCCCAGAGTGACAATACCTGCTCAGCGTCACAAATCATCAGCCTACGTTGGTGATTAATTAAGAAACCTCGCTTCACACATCGATACGGACCGTATTGCAGCTATTTTGGCATTATGATCGTTCTGGCGAGAGTTTCGGACTGTATGGCTCTTATTCCCCTGAAATCACGCATTATAGGAGTACTTTTGGGTGAATAGCTGCATCTGAGTCCGATAGCATGGCTAAATCGCCGAAATTGTGAAAATAAGAGCTCCTCGGTCCGATCCCCGCCAAGCTCTAGTGGATTTGGAGTCGCAATGTTCAGCCCAGAGTGGCAATGCCAGCTCGAGTCACAAATCATCAGCCTACGTTGGTGATTAATTAAGAAACCTCGCGTCAGACATCGTTACGGACCGTATTGCAGCTATTTTGGCATTATGATCGTTCTGGCGAGAGTTTCGGACTGTATGGCTCTTATTCCCCTGAAATCACGCATTATAGGAGTACTTTTGGGTGAATAGCTGCATCTGAGTCCGATAGCATGGCTAAATCGCCGAAATTGTGAAAATAAGAGCTCCTCGGTCCGATCCCCGCTAAGCTCTAGTGTATTTAGAGTCGCAATGTTCAGCCCAGAGTGGAAGGCCAACTCAGCATCACAAAGCCCAGCTTGCATTATAGAGTATAGCATACGTCACCAGCCCAGCTCATATCATACAGCGCAACTGACGTCGCATAGCCCAGCTCGCATTACACAGCGCAACTGACGTCGCATATCCCAGCTTGCATTATAGAGTGTAGCATACGTCACCAGCCCAGCTCATATCATACAGCGCAACTGACGTCACATAGCCCAGCTCGCATTACACAGCCCAACTCACATCGCATAGCTCAGCTCACATCACAAAGCGCAGCTCGAGCCACCAGCCCAACTCACATCGCATAGCTCAGCTCATATCAAACAGCCCAGCTCACGTCACCAGCCCAGCTCGCGAACCCCAGCTCAAGCCACAACAGCTACTAGACTATCCAGCTGTTAGGCGACTAATCTCTTCCCGCCTTCACCATCAATTCCGCCAGCATTTTGGGTTCGGTTCGAACGGTGGTCATGTGATCTCCTTTGCCCTCGATGAAGCGGAAGACGCCTAAATGACTGGATTGTGTAGGATGGAATCCGTATGGACCTTGCGGTATCGCGGTGTCCTCCGTTAGATAAAGATAACTTTTGGGGATCTGGAGACTGTAGAATTTCTTGAGATCAAGCTTTTCGAAAAGTGGACTTGCTGGCTCAGGAGGAGCTTGTTTATAAAAAGCTTGCGCTTCCGCAAGACTGGCGGCGTTGACGAATGTATCCCGGAAGAGAGGAAAGGGGAGCGTTATGGTGTTATTGCCGGAAGTATCTCTTAGCTGTTCAAAGTACTTAAGCGAATCAGCTGGAAATTGGTCCGCCACACTTTGCCCATCCAGCGGTACGAAGGCATCGAAGAATACCAGACGTTTGATCCGATCCGGTACTTGCTGAGAGACGGTTTGGATCACCGATCCACCAAAGCTATGTCCGAGCAGAATGATATCCTTTAAGTCTTTTTGCTTGATAAAGTCGACAACAGACTGTGTAATTTGCGCATGCGTTACATTATTGTTTTTGTCCCCGCCATGACCGGCATATTCCGGAGTATAGACGGTGTGTCCTAAGCTGCGAAGTGCGGCGGCCGTTTGATCCCAAAAACAAGCAGTAGCCCAAGACCCATGAACTAGAACAAATGTAAGAGGCGCCTGTTTCGATGATGTTTTGTTATTGGCGGCCTCAACCGTGGAGCTGAGATTCATAGGCTGGAAACCCATAATTGTAAAGAGAGTGATACATAACGCTAACACTATTTTTGTGTGAATGGATTTCATACTATGCCTCCTATGTGGGGTGAGAGTGTAATACTTAGAGGATGCCCCGTTTAGAAAAGAAAGATGAATTTTTATCAGGAGTAGTGAATCTCCGCACCTAGGCATAGGCAAACGCATATCTTGTGTTTAGGGAAAGCAAAAATTTATAGCAACAGAAAGGCAGGAAAAAAAGTGACTTCATACATGGACTATACGTCCCCCAATACAGAGTTTACTTTTGATGTGAACACCAATACACTTTTTAAAAAAGATGCCAACAACTTCATTAACTTGCTGTCGATTAAACAATTGAACACGCTTGAGAACATATCGCTGCTGGATATTTTTCTTAGCAAATCAAATGTTGTGGAACCTCATTATCATCAAAATGCTGCAGAGCTTGTATATTGTATCTGCGGTTCAGCGGTAGTGTCTTTAATCAATCCGTTCACAAATGAACTTCTGCATTTTCCGATTTGTCCGGGTCAAGTGGCAAACGTGCCGCAAGGCTGGTGGCATTATGAGGTAGCTACTGTGGATAATACACATCTGCTCGCGATTTTTGACGCACCTATTCCTGAGGTCATTTTAGGTTCGGATATTCTTAGCAAAACCCCAGCAAATGTATTAGCCCATACTTACTGCTTAAATGAAGCTAAGGTAAAAGAAGCTCTTGCTCCAATCAAGCCGGGAACCTTCATCGGCCCTCCTGCTGACTGCTGCGAAGAAGATAAAGTAATGGGCAGCAGCAATATGGCTCCTAATATGGCCCCTAACATGGCCCCAAATATGCAAGCCAATGTTAAACCAAATATGCATCCTAATATGCAGCCAAATATGAATCCATACGCTCATATGCAGGCACAACCCATCCCGATATCTTCACAAATGCCTCCAGCTACACAAGCCTTTAATTATCAGCCTTACCCGATGCAAGGGTACTATACGCAGGGTTATGATCAGCATTATCGCCAACAACCCTATGTACAGCAGCAGCCGCATTACCAGTATCCAAATAACCAAGAGTAAACTAAAAAAACCTCCCGGAACTCTAGATTCCGGGAGGTTTCGTTGTTAAACCTAGGATAAACGGACAAGTACTCTTCCTCTAAGGTTTCCTTGTAGAATATCTTCCAATGCTTGCGGTAGCTCGTTTAACGTGACTTCACGATCCACGAGGTTCTCCAGCTGACTTGGCTTCAGATCGCTCGCCATCCGTTTCCAAGCCTTCTGGCGAAGGTCTGCAGGACATTCAACGGAATCTATGCCGAGAAGGTTAACACCCCGAAGAATAAACGGAAGTACTGTAGTTGGAACTGAAGTGCCTCCGGTTAAGCCACTTGCAGCTACAGAACCTCTGTAGGTGATTTTACTCAAAACTGCGGCAAGGGTGTCACCACCCACCGAATCTACTGCGCCTTGCCATAATTGTTTGTCCAAGGGTTTGCTGGCGCCGCCAATGACCTCTTCACGTGAGATCACGTCCTCGGCTCCTATACCTCTAAGGTAATCGGTAGCTTTGGCGTTACCTGTGCTTGCCACTACGCTATACCCTTTTGCGCCAAGCATGGCAATAGCAGATCCACCTACACCGCCGGTAGCGCCTGTTACAAGTACTTTGCCTTTGTCCGGGGAAACGTCATGATCTTCCAGGGCTAGTATGGACAAGGCAGCTGTCAGTCCTGCAGTACCGTAGATCATAGCTTCTTTAAGCGTCAGGCCTTCGGGAAGGGGAGTGATCCAACCTGCGGGAATCCGAGCGTATTCGCTAAAGCCGCCAAAGTGTGATACGCCAACACCATATCCTGTCGCAATGACTTGCTGCCCTTTATGAAACCGCTCATCTGTGGAAGATACCACAACACCGGATAAATCTATCCCTGGAATAAAGGGATATGTTCTTAGAATTTTACCGTTTGGAATACTGGCTAAACCGTCTTTATAGTTTACACTGGAGTAAGCAACCTTAATTACAACCTCTCCAGCTGGCAGATCCTCTAGGGTAACCGGCTTAACAGCTACGGAGAAGGATGATTCTGTTTTGTCGACAACTAACGCCTGAAATGATTCTGTCATAAGTGTGAGCTCCTTCAACTACGTTATAGGTAAGACATGTATATAATATTTATTCTGCCCGGTCAATTTGTGATTGTCTATGATATAGCGCAATTGTTTATTAAGGTTCCGTTAAATCTTGTGATAGAGGGTGAAGCTTATGAAATGGAAAAATTTAATGGGTACAGTCTTAGCGGGTATCACATTAGTCTCACTTGGCTTTAATGGATATTCTTTTTATAATAAGCCACCAAAAGAGACTAACCAAACTACCAAGGAGCTTGTTCAAACTATAGGCGAGATTTCAATCCAATCTAACTCTGAGAGTGGAGTGCAGGGTGAAAGCGTGGAGGAACTGAAAAAAATTATTTATAACTTACCTCAAGTGGAGAAAAAATTAGCTTTTATAAAGGGAGTAATCACAGAAGGGAATACGGTTTATCTGGATCTGGATGAGGTGGAATGGTTCGGTGGAGAGGCGGCAGAAATTGCGGCTAAAGAAGATGGTATACAAGAACCCGAATCATTGCCTAATGGATTCTATATCCGAAATGCAAGCGATGAAATCGAACGACTTAAGCTTGAGACTGATGTAACTATAGCTGAACTAAATGGGGCGAGACCTCAGCAAGTTGACTATACGAATTTTATTAGCGAAGAGCTTGTGGATAGATTATTCCATCTGACATTTGTAGAAGGTAAGGCTGTTTTGCTAGAAGAGCAGTACAGACCTTAGTGAGGAGAGCAACTGAAAGTGCCAGCGGAGAAAAGAATCGGCGGGATGCTCTACAGCATGCAGAGAAGGTAATGAAGAGTATAAGAGCTTACGGTTTGTTTATGCTTACATACACTTAAGATTATGATGAAATTTATTTTCACGGGAAAAATGGCTCTGTGTCCGTAGCTGCCATACCTGATGTATTTGGACCGGGTGCGGATGGGAATACTGTATGAAGAAAAATTTTTCGTTGATCTAGTTAATAGGCGGAAGATATGTTTAAATGGGAAAGTATAGTATTTTTTAAATAATAGGATTGAAGAAAGAGAGGCTAATTCATGTCGATTGCGACTACAATGATTATCAGGCTCGAAATTCGGAAATCGGTTGCATCTTTTGGCGATGTTGCTTCAGGAATTGCCGCAGCTGGCGGAGATATTGTTGCTATTGACGTGATACGTGCAGGGAAGGATGTCACTACCCGAGATATAACAGTGAATGTGCAAGACGCAGCTAATGGAGAAATTATCTCAATATTATCGAAGATGCCGGGAATTAAAATAATCAACGTGTCGGATCGGACGTTTCTGGCTCATCTTGGCGGAAAAATCGAAATCACACCTAAAATGCCGATTAAAAATCGGGAGGATTTATCCTTAGTGTATACGCCGGGGGTAGCCCGAGTGTGTACGGCGATTGCCGAAGATCCCAGAAAAGCTTATTCTCTGACGATGAAAAGAAATACAGTTGCAGTCGTTTCGGACGGCACTGCTGTGCTTGGACTAGGGGATATCGGCCCGGAAGCAGCGATGCCTGTCATGGAAGGTAAGGCGATGCTGTTTAAGCAATTGGCGAACATTGATGCTTTTCCGCTATGCTTAAATACCAAAGATCCGGAAGAAATTATCAATATCGTAAAAGCAGTTTCTCCTGGCTTTGGAGGGATAAACTTAGAGGATATAAGTTCACCACGCTGCTTTGAAATCGAACGCCGGCTTGCGGAAGAGCTGGACATTCCGGTATTCCATGATGATCAGCACGGAACTTCCGTGGTGGCTTTTGCAGGACTTTTGAATGCGCTTAAAGTTGTTAATAAATCTATTGAAAATGCGCGGATTGTTGTTGTGGGTATAGGGGCGGCTGGGGTGTCCATATGTAATCTGCTGCTGGCAGCGGGCGCGCGTTATATTTATGCGGTTGATCGTGAAGGCGTTCTCAGAAAAGATCTCCAGTATGATAATCCGGAATGGCAGAAGCTTGCTGCCGCAACCAATCCTGAGGGAATTGAGGGTGGAATAACGGAGGTTATACAAGGGGCAGATGTCTTTATTGGGGTGTCCCGTGGGGGGATTCTGACCGTGGAGCATCTTAAAAGCATGGCCAGTGATAACATCGTTTTTGCGATGGCTAATCCTACACCGGAGATTGAACCGGATTTGGCAGAACCTTTTGTTCGCGTTCTAGCGACAGGCAGAAGTGATTATCCGAACCAGATCAATAATGTGTTATGTTTTCCGGGTATTTTCCGTGGCGCACTTGATTGCCGGGCTAGAACTGTGAATCTGGAAATGAAGCTGGCTGCGGCAAAAGCCATTGCATCGGTCGTTCATCCGGATGAACTCAATGAGCAATATATCATCCCAAGTATTTTTAACGAAAAAGTAGTTGAACAGGTCCGCCTGGCAGTAATCCAAGCGGCTATATCCACGGATGCAGCACGCCGGATTCCTAAAGACGTAGCAGCTATAACGGAATAAGAGCTATACGATAAATGGACTGCTTTGCTTACTTAGAGAGCAGTCTATTTGTTTTTATATTTGGAGGGAAATTGCCCGAATTGCAACTTTAAATCCACTTAAAGGTGAGGGAATGTATGAGAAAAATTCATATTATGGGAGCCTCAGGCGTAGGAACGAGTACATTAGGTTACGAATTAGCTAAAGTGTTGCCACATGTCCAGTTAGACAGTGACGACTATTTTTGGGAGCATAAATTCACTAAGCAACGTGAGGTCAATGAGCGATTAGCAAGACTTACAAGAGATTTGACTCATAAGGAACCTTGGATTCTGAGCGGTGCGGTATGTGGCTGGGGAGACGGCCTTCGACCATTATTCGATTTGGTTATTTTTCTAGGACTTCCACCGGAAATTCGTTTAGATAGATTAAGAGCCAGAGAGTACGAGAGATATGGTGATCATATTTTGCCTGGAGGAAGTAAATATGAAGCGTATCAGACCTTTATGGAGTGGGCGGCATTATATGATGTTGCTGGAGTTGAAGTCAGGAGCAAAGTGCTGCATGAGGAATGGATGTCCGCACTGGAATGTCCTATTTTACGAATAGAGGAAGATTTATCGGTTGGAGAGCGTGTTGAGATCGTGCTCAGATATTTACAAATGGCATAGGAGGAACTTTTGGTCGGCGGAATATATTCAACAGGCTACAGAAGAATTCAGCAATAATGTTGAGGGAGTCAAAGGTGAGTTAAAGTCCGTACATTCTGGGATTGGTGCGTAGAGTGGGATGGACAGAAGGATGAATTCGAGTTGATAGTTCGTAAATAATGGGGCTATGAAGAAGATTAAGCTGCATCCATTTTATGTGGCTAGTGCTGGGGCGGATGGCTTGGTATTATGGGCATTCTTCTTTTATGAAGATGTTGGCACAGCAGTTGGTCCAAAGAGGTTATAATTGAAAGTGTATATCTCATCCACGGAATGGTGGACTGTATGTGTATGAGCAGGGCTGTTAATTTAAAAGAAAGCAGGATGAACAATCATGGTTGATATTAAAGAAATAGAAATGGAATCTCTTCCTGAACTGGGGAATTTATATCAAGAGCTGATGAATAAACCGTCTGACCTTAATAAGCTTGAAAAAGTGTTTAAAGTGGTTAAGGCGGATAACCGCTACATTCTATTGGGTGCTTTTGTAGAGGGGGAGTTACTAGGGTCTTTGATGGGCATCGTGTGTCAGGACTTAGTGGGGGACTGCAAACCGTTTATGGTGATTGAGAATGTGGTCGTTTCAGCGCGGGCACGCCGTCAAGGCGTCGGCAAAAAACTTATGAACGCCATTGAACAAGCGGCCCGGGAAAGAGACTGCTATTATATTATTTTAGTCTCCGGTGAGCAGCGGAAGGAAGCGCATGTGTTCTATGAATCGTTAGGTTATAGAGATGAAAAGGTAGAAGGATACCGAAAACATTTAAGTTCCCATTAAAAAGTACAACAACTTTCTAGGAGGTTTTTATTTGCAGACATTTTTTCAATATAACTGGATGGTCCGCGAACAATGGTATGAGTGGTGTGCAAATATTTCTGAGGAGGAGCTGCTTGCAATACGTATAGGTGGTGTAGGCAGTATACTCAAGACGCTTTTTCACATTGTGGATGTGGAGTGGAGCTGGATTCAAGTATTGCAAGGAAAATCGGATTTCCAAGAGGATTTTGAGCAGTACAAGACTTTGCAGCAAGTACGAGAATTGGATGCAAAATTCCATACAGAGGTGGAACCCTTTGTAACGGCTTGGCATGAGGGGCTGGAGCAGAGGATTTTTGAGGATCACCTTCCGGATGGCAGGATCGTGACCGATGCCTGGGGTGAGGTAATGCGCCATGTGATTGCTCATGAGATTCATCATGTCGGGCAATTATCGGTCTGGGCCAGAGAGATCGGAAAACCGCCGGTTTCAGCTAATCTGATTGGCAAAGGGCTGATAAACAGCCTGCCTGGCAAAGCTTAGACAAGCTATTCAGCGTATATTCAGATTCATATTTTACAATCTCCTTGAACTTCGAAAACATAAATCTGTACTTCAAGGAGGATTACACATGGTGAAGAAGAAAAATTTGCTGAGAAAGTTCATGGCAGTTACACTAAGTCTTGCTATCGTCTCAACGGCGTTTGGAGTTGCTGGAAACACGCCCGTAGTTAGTGCGGCGGATGCAGGTGTAACGAAAGCGTATGAATCCCTGTTCGCGGGTGACAGAATCATTGATGTTAAAGTAACGATTGATGATGCGGATTGGAAAAGTATATTAGCAAGTCCCCTCGAAAAAGAATACAAAAAAGTTAAGGTTGAAGTTGACGGGAATGTTGTTGAAAATGTTGGATTTTCTACTAAAGGGAATCTGACGTTAAAATCGGTAGCCAGTATGACAGACTCGGACAGATACAGCTTCCGGCTGAAATTTGATAAATATGATAAGAAGCAAACGTTACTTGGTCTTGATAAAATGGTACTGAACAACAATTTTTCGGACCCTTCGTATATTCGTGAATATTTACATTACGAAGCGCTCCGTTCTGTTGGTGTGGATGCACCTTTGACTGTGTTCACCAACCTGTATATCAACGGAGAATTATATGGGTTTTATGTAGGTGTGGAAGCGATAGATGACAGCTACCTGGAACGTACCTATGGAGAAACTTATGACGAAGGTGTTCTGTATGATACAGAAGAAAAAAGTTATCTGCAGTACAAAGAAGACAGTGACTACGAAACGATAACTTATGATACAGGTAAAGAAGATGATAAAGCTTCGTTAAAGAACTTCATCAAGGTACTGAATGAGATGCCTGCCGGTGAGAAGGGTTCTATTGAAAGTGTGCTAGATGTGGATTCGGCCCTGAAGTATATCGCCACTAATGCTGTATTGGGTAACTATGACAGCTATAACGGGGATAAAGGTCATAATTATATGTTGTACGGGGATGCATCCGGTAAATTTAGTGTACTTCCATGGGATATGAACATGTCCTTTAACGGGTATTCTGGTGGCGGAGGCGGCAGAGCAGGTACAACAGCTGCTGCGGGCACAACATCTACATCGGCAACAACCATCGCAGCCAATACCAACGCAGTAACTGCATCGATTGATAATCCTACACTTGGGATAAGTTTAGATCAGGTCCCAATGATTGCTAATCTGTTGGAAGTGCCTGAATATAAGACTATATACTTGAAATATGTATCTGAGCTGGTAGATTATTTGGAAGGAATTCAGAGCAGAATCACTGAATTGGCTACCTTGATTAAACCTTACGTTCAAGCAGATCCAACCAAATTTTATACCATGGAACAATTTGAAAGTAATGTTACTTATTCAACAACAGGCGAGACGGGTGGTAGTGGAGGAATGACTCCACCAGCTGGGATGGAAGGCATGACACCTCCTGAAGGGATGGAGGGCATGACACCTCCGGATGGAACGACACCGCCAGCACGTCCTGATAATACAGGGACTGCGACTGATGGTAATCCTACACCTCCAACAGGTAACGCTGGAGGCGGGGGACAAGGTATGGGCACAATGGCTGCAGGTTCGATTATGACCTTTGCGCTGAACAGACTTGCTAATCTGCAAGGCCAGCTAGGACTTAACGTCACACCTCTACCCTCTGTAACTACTACACCATCAACAACTAATCCGAACACGACGGGCACTAACGGAATATCTGTACTTTTAAACGGAACAGCGGTCAGCTTTGCAGATCAGCTTCCTGTGAATAAGAATGGCCGGGTGCTTGTGCCAGTGAATGCAATCTTTAATGCTCTGGGTGCTACAGTAACCATGGATCAAACGACTAAGAAAATCACCGCAGTAAAAGACAATACAACGATCGTAATGGCCATTGGCAGCAAGACTGCTTACATCAATGGCAAAGCGCTCACACTCGACGTTCCTCCGCAAATTATCGGAAATCGGACATTAGTTCCGGTTAGATTTATTTCCGAGGGATTGAATATGGATGTGAAGTGGGATGCGGGGACTTCTACAGTTACAGCTACGACTAAAACAGCAGCTTAATAATTAGGCTTTATCGCGTATGCGGAAATCCGGGGCAAGCTCTGGATTTCCGCATTTTTTAATTCAAGCAGATCAACTCGTGCTGCTGCTAGAGAGCAGTGGCGGAAACCAGACATGACGAAGATCAACCCAACCCTGGCTATTGAAGCTAACCCCGCGGACAGAGGGGAGATAAGCTGTCTGAGTGGGCTTTTCATACAAAATATGTAGGTGGTGCTCTTTAATCAGACGGTTCTCGATGATACTGAAACTTTCCGCTCGGGCCACCGGATTAGGTTCGCGCGCGATGGTATATAACCAGCCTTCAATATCCGCTCTAGTATGCGGTTCAATATGCTTAGAGAGTGTGAGGTATAGATCAAACAAACGAAGTTGTTCATCCTCGTCACGAAATAATGAGAAAACAATCAGGTCAGATTCCAGCCGAATCGGACCTTTAAATTCCTCTGGAGACACGGAAATGACATTGCATTTATAACCTTGTTGCTCTAGTCTAGTGGCAATAAAATCAGCATCGCCAGCATATTGTGGAATCGTAGAGATTTGCAACGTGATTTCTTGATCTTTTATCGCTTCTTGCTCGATGGACGCTGAATCGTCTTTTAAACAGGAGACTATTTTTGCCCGAAGCAGGGGATCGCTTAGCGGTCCCTTTTTTTGCGTATTGCAGGTGACGAATTTCCGAATGGAAGACTCCGAATGAATTCGGCTCCAGGTCGAAGAACTGGCGGATGAGGGGTTTTGAATCACGTGAAAAGCAGAACCCGTATCAGAGGATGACGTTTCGGTATCCCACGGGACATAAAGGATTTCAACCCGATCTAAATGAGCCCGTCCTTGAAAATAATAAGGAAAAACCTCCAGCACACAAGTGTCCTCGGTCATGTCCACAACCTTAAAGGGGCCAGTCCCCACGGGTCTACGGCCAAAGCTCTGCTCATCTATTCCTTCTAAATCACGCGGTACAATTGCGGCTCTGCTCGTGCACAAAAATGGCAGAAATAGTTCATTAGGCTGCTTAAGCGTAATTTGAACGGTAGATGGATTTAATGCGGTGACCCGCTGGATTTCTTTGAAAATATAGCTATAGAGTGTCCGTTTAGAGGTTCGCATCAACCGTCCCAGGGAATAGACTACATCCTTGGCTGTAAGCACTTTTCCATGATGGAATAACACCTCTTTGCGCAGAAAAAAAGTCCAGAGCGTCCGGCTCTCATCGACTTCCCAGGCGTGAGCCAGACAGGGAACAATTTTGTCCCGTTCACCGCTTCTTTTCACTAACCCGTCGAAAACATGGCTGGAAACAAATGACTCTGCCAGCAAATTCATATATAACGGATCGAAGGTATGTAGCTGCTGGGTAATGGGCAGGCGGAGAGTATCAATTTGTTTGTCACTACGAATTTCAGAATGATGCCCAAAATAGGTCAGCAGCCAACCCTGTAGTGTATCCTGCAGTGAGGTGGAGCTGGCATGGGTTTTGATGCCTTCTATAGCGTGGTGGACATCTTTGCGGCTAATCGCCTGCATCATGGATTGAAGGGCAATTTCTTCGGAGGGAACAAGAAATTGCAGCAAAGAGCGGCTTCCTCGCCCACGCTTAGGCGTCCATTTGATCCATTCCTGCAACATCATTTTATTCACAATATGCATGGCATTGCGGTGTGTACAGCCGAAAATCAATGCCAACTCATCCATCGTCACTGAGATTTCTGTGGCTCCCCCAAAATGAGATTGCAGCTTTAAAAATTGGCTATGCAGCTTCATTGTTTTGGTTCCTTTCGGAAAATAGGAAATTATAAATAAATTCTTTCTCTTTTTTTTCTTATTTTATCACGTAAAATAAGGATGAGAAAGTAAGAAAATGGGGGTAATTACCATGACCGAGGAAATGGAAACGGGAACGGGACTTAGGCTTAATCGATCACTTGCTGCTTTGCTTGCTGCGTTCTTACTGGCAATAGTTCATCAGTATTTATTTTATGGAAAGCTGGCGGGCCTATCGTATCCAATCTTTGTGTGTCTGTTCTATGCGTTCATGCTTTATTATGCCAAGGCTAAAATCCGCAAGCTCAACAAATTCAGTTACTTCTGGTTTGGAGCGATTTTTCTACTTTCATTAACCTATTTATTCTTTCATAATTTTTTCTTCTTTGGGCTGAACCTGCTGGTGATCCCGGTGTTGATTTTATTACATATGACTTATTTGCTTAGTGATAAACGGCCGGCTTGGAGCCGGCTTGGATTAGTGGGGAACACGCTGGAGCATGTGCTTCCACAGAATTTCCGCCATTGTAGCACTGTGTTTACGATCATTAAAAGGACTGGCGGCAGTAAAATGAAGGACGAGCGTAAGCAGGTCATGGGGAAAGTGCTGATAGGACTTGCGATCTCTTTTCCAATATTGCTGGTTGTGGTTACTCTGCTGTCCTCAGCGGACGGAGTGTTTCATCATGTACTGCTGGCGCTGCCGAATGTGCTGGATCGGATTTCATTTGGGGAAGGTTTTGTGCGGGTGCTGTGGATTATCCTGCTGGGCATGGGCTTGTTCGGCTTAGTGTGGGGGTATGTGGATTCGAAAATCTATGACTGGAATATGCAGCCTAAGGAATATGGTCCAGTGCTGGCGCCTGTAAGCTTTAAAATGGATCCGATAATTATGACGACGATTCTTATAGCCATTAACACGGTATATGTATTGTTTGTTTTCGTACAGTTTTCTTACTTGTTTGGAGCATGGGAAGGGATTTTACCAGAGGGCAGCTCATATGCTGATTACGCACGTAGTGGATTTTTTGAGCTGATTATGGTGGCTGCGATTAATTTCGTGATTTTGCTGCTGGCTTTGGTATCGGAAGGAAATAGAAGTGGAGGGCTGCAAAAATTTATTAATGTCCTGCTCTACATTCTGGTTGGTTGCTCGACAGTGATGCTATATTCCGCCTATACCCGTCTGACTCTATATGAAGAGGTGTACGGCTATACCACGACTCGGTTTTTAGTGCATGCATTTATGATATTTATGGGCTTATTGTTGGTGGTTGCAGCCTTACGGATAGCTGTTCAGCGTGTTCCATTGGCGAAATGTTATATTGTGCTGGGCTTGATCTCCTACGTCGTCATGAACTATATCGGGATGGATGTTATTATCGCTAATAAAAATATGGATCGTTATGCGGCAAGTGGTAAATTGGACGCCAATTATTTGGTCCGTTTATCTCCGGAGGTCATCCCTTCTCTGATAAGGTTTAGTGAACAGGAAGATGGGATGCTGGATGATTTTTTAAAGAATGAATGGAGAGAACTCAATAAGCGTGAGCGGGCCTGGCAGTCGTTCAATTTCCCGCAATATCTGGCGCAGCGTGAGCTGGCTGAATATTTTGCACAGTAAAGGTAAGAAGAAGGTGTGAGGTCAGTGAGGAAGAAGCCATTTAAAAGAGGCTGGTCATTTATCATCATTTTTATTACGGTAGGTTTAAGTTACGGGATCTATCATATCTATTTATACAATGCGCCCAAACAAAATCATTACTCGCGTGTTTCCAGCACCAATCTTGAACAGGAAAGTCTGGGCGGCATTCAGCTGCTTCTAAGCCTTGATTCAATTGCTAGGGAACCTAAGCCAAATAATGATATAGAGCGGTATCAGTATTATGATCTGGGCCACGAGACAACAATAGCCACAGCACGTGGCGATGATAAAATTATTTTAATCAGCGTCTATTCCGATCATACGATGAGTACGGCAAGAGATATTCATGTTGGAGCTTCAGCAGACGAAGTGATCAAGGCTTATGGCACTTCTTATTATAAAAGAGGGGAGCAAGGGGCTGAGATTATCGGATACGTGGATAAAATCAACCATCGGAGTATTGAATTTTGGCTGCAGGATCAGAAGGTAGATATGATTCGTTATTGTGTGGATTCTGTTGTAATGTAAAGTGTCATAGGAAAACCTCATTAAAAAGGACATATGTCCTTTTTTTGTGGGGTATTCTAAATTACACTGGAGCAAACAATAGAGGGGGCACTACATGCAGACGATAAATGACCGTGAGGCTGTCCGTGCCTTGGCAGTGAAGAACGGTCTGGACGGAATATTTAGCCCGCTGGTAACGCATAAAATGGAGTTGAGACGTTACGCGGATGAAGAAAAGCTGTGTCTGGTTGGCGATCAATTGGATGGAATGTTCATATTGGTTGAGGGCAAGCTCAAAATTCAGACCTTGCTGCCAAATGGCAAATCTATGCTGGTGCGGTTTACAAATCCGATATCTGTGATTGGGGATGTAGAGCTGCTTCACCGGTTCCCTGTTAAGAATCAAGTGGAGTCTGTGGGTGAGAGCTTGATTCTTTTTGCAGGGAGAAGACTACTCCTGAGAGAGCTTGAGGAAAATACAGCGTTGTTACGTTTTCTCGTCGGAGAACTTAGTCACAAATTGCATACGCTCGGTCAAGCCTCCGCACTTAACCTGTTGTATCCTGTGGAGAATCGATTTGCCAGTTATTTAATGTCTTTGTTCGCAGATAAAAACGGTGACCGGCGAGTGGAGGAGATTCGGACCTCAAGTCTTATTGAAACAGCAGAATTGCTCGGCACAAGCTATCGGCATCTTAATCGAATCGTACGTCGTTTTATTGATGAAGGAATCATTACACGAAATCGTGGACGCTTAAGTGTACTGGATGAATCGAAGCTGGCAGAGCTGGCTAACGGAAATTTATACGAATAAAAAGATCTCAAAAGACCATTAGTTCCTGCCCTCGGCCGGAAATAGGGGTCTTTTTGTTTTTTTAAGCAAACATTCAGTTCAAATTCAGAGAGGCTTAAGGGAGAGCTAGTAGGATAAAAGTACCAAATAGACCTACATACATATAGAGATGAGGAAAAACGATGGTGAAAAGTATCCGTGGGAAAATAGTCTTAGGATTTACTGCTGTGATTATAGTCTTTCTAGTGGCGATAGCCGGAAACACATTGTTTCAGGGGAAGGTTACCCAATTGACAGATCAGGTTAATCGTAACTGGGACAAGCTGTCACTTGTTCAAGGCTTAACGGATAAGATTCGTACCGCAGATGAGCTGGGTGCTCGTTATGTGATGAGCAACACAGATGATGAGCGGAATTCCTATCTGGCGCAGTATGAAGAAATGCTCCCATTGATTGAAAATGCTATTACAGAGCTGGAGAGTGCCCGATTAAGTGAAGCTGAGTTAAAGGGTGTAACTGAGCTGAAGAGCAAATGGAATGATTATTTGATCGTTCTGAAGGAAGCTTTTGCTTTAGCTAAGGAAGGCAACTTCCCGGAAGCGCAAAAGAAATTCACGGACCTATCATTAGACGCTATGATAGAATCTCAGATTGTGTTTCAGAACATGCTCATGGAGGAAATAGAGAATGGACAAAGCCTGGCAAATTCGCATCGTAATAACGCTTTGATTACTAGCTTTGGTGTGACCGGATTGTCGGTAGTGCTCGCGGTGACCCTTGCGCTGCTAATTTCTGGACGGATTATTAAACCGCTTCGTGATGTGAACACGCAGTTGAAGGAAATTGCAGATGGGGATGCCGATCTTACGCGCAAATTAAGTGTTCGTTCTAAAGATGAGATTGGTGAACTGGCGTTTAACTTTAATAAAATGACAGATAATCTGGGCACGATGATTGAACAGGTGAAGTTATCGGCAAATAGTCTCGCGAATTCCTCTACAAAGCTTAGGTCAGATAGTGGAGTGACGGCAGGCGCCACAGAACGAATATCGGATTTTATGGGTGAAATCGCTACCGGAACAGCCAAACAGATGAATGATTTGCAGACCAATACGATTACAATCTCAGAAATATCACTAGGAATCGGCCAAATTGCTGCCAGTGTCCAGGACATCTCGGAAGCCTCCCATCGCTCTGCGGCATTTGCCATTACAGGAGATGAATCCCTTCAGGCCGCTGGGCAGCAAATGGAATCGATTAATCACTCCATACAATCTTTATCACAGCAGGTCCAAGGTTTTGTGAATCGATCTCAGGAGATTGGCAGTATTGTAGGAGTCATAAAAGGGATCGCTTCGCAGACGAATATGCTGGCCCTAAATGCGACGATTGAGGCAGCTCGTGCTGGTGAGCAAGGTAGAGGTTTCGCTGTGGTTGCCGATCAGGTCCGCAAGCTGGCAGAGCAGTCCGCGGAATCCGCCAATCAAATTGCAGAAATGGCGACTGGGATCCAAAGTGAAGCAGATGATGCCATGAAGGTGATGATGAGCAGCATGCGTGAAGTAAAGGGAGGTACGGAGATTATCGAAGAAGCGGGACGATCGTTCGGTGAGATTCGATTATCTATAGATTCACTCGCCGAACAGGTTCAGGAAGTATCTGGAGCCGTGGAGGAGATTACGGCGGCTGCGGATGAGATTGTAGAGTCAATTCGTAACGTTACGCAAATCTCGGAAACAACCGCTGCGAGTACTCAGCATGTGTCGGCAGCCTCGCAAGAGCAAATGGCTTCGGTCGAACAAATTGCATCCTCTGCAAGTGAATTAAGTACAATGGCGCATGGACTGCAAGGGTTGGTAGCTAGATTTAATGTATAACATGAAGCTTCGGAGAGTTAAGGGGCAATATAGTCCCCTTGTCCTCTCCGGGGCTTTTTTTGTTGAACGTAATATCCCACATACAAAGCATAGAAATTGCCATCGACGGCCATCTACGTATAACTTATATTATTAGCGTTATTAGTTAGCTTGTATCCGTAATTCATCACTTCAAATGTAGGAGGCGAATGTCTATAAAACTACTAATTTGAAAGCGCATCCTTTCTGCTTCATAGCTCCACAAAACTTTGGGAGGTGGTTATTCAATGATAGCAGCTTTTAAAAGATTTACCGGGAAGACGGCAGTACTTTATTGTTTAATTGTTATATTATGCATAGGTCAGTTAACGTTATATCCCTCGGTGAGTTTAGCTGCGGGGAATTTAGCCCAAGGGAAGACTATTACTTCAAGCTCGTTCGGTGATGTATACGTAGCAGCCAATGCTAATGACGGCAGCCAAGGAACGTATTGGGAGAGCGCAAGCGGTGTTTTTCCGCAATGGATTAAAGTGGATTTAGGGGCAGCAAGCAGCGTGAATCAGGTTGTGCTAAAGCTGCCAACGAATTGGGAAACAAGAACTCAAACGTTAGCGGTGCAAGGGAGTACAGATGATGCAGCTTACAATAACTTAGTAGATTCCGCCAATTATACATTTAATCCAACGAGTGATTCCAATACAGTGACCATCAGCTTTACAGCTGCGAATGTCAGATATGTTAAACTGAATTTCACATCCAATACGGTCTGGCCAGCAGCACAGTTAGCGGAATTTGAGGTTCATGGTAATACAACTACAACTCCATCCTCAGGATATGAAGCGGAGAATGCCGCATTATCCGGTGGTGCCAAGGTTAACACGGATCATACAGGTTATACAGGTACAGGATTTGTTGATGGTTACCTAAATCAAGGTGCTGCGACTGCATTTAGCGTTAATGTGGCTTCTGCTGGTAACTATGATGCTACATTAAGATTTTCAAATGCATCAGGCAGTACAAAAACCATCAGTGTTTATGTGAATGGAACTAAAATTAAGCAAATCTCACTTGCGAATCTGGCCAATTGGAATACTTGGTCAACAAAGATTGAGACGCTGGCTCTGAATGCTGGCACTAACACGATTACTTATAAGTACGATGCAGGAGACACTGGAAATGTGAATCTAGATAATTTGAACGTCACTCCAGCTTCTGCGACAACACCAACGCCGACGGCAACTCCAACACCAACGGCAACACCAACGGCAACACCAACACCAACGGCAACACCTACCTCAACTCCAACGGTAACACCAACACCGACACCGACGGTAACTCCTACGCCAACACCGACAGTAACACCTACACCAACTCCAACGGTAACACCGACCCCGACACCAACAGTTACACCAACGCCTGGGGCGGGTTCCAATCTGGCTTTGAACAAAAGCATCAACGCTTCCTCTTCCGTCTTTACCTTTGTTCCTGCAAATGCGAATGACGGTGATGTAACTACTTACTGGGAAGGAGCAGGAGGAAGTTATCCCAATACATTATCTGTAAACCTGGGGAGTAATGCCGATATTACATCCATTGTCCTCAAACTGAATCCATCATCGGCCTGGTCCACACGTACTCAGACTATTCAAGTGCTTGGGCATAATCAGAATACAACAGCCTTTACTAGTCTTGTGCCAGCAACCGTGTATACTTTTAATCCGGCAACCGGCAATACGGTCACTATTCCGGTAACGGCCACGGCTAGTGAAGTACAGTTGAAGATTACCACCAATACTGGTTCAACCGCTGGACAAATCGCTGAATTCCAAGTGATGGGTGCACCAGCTGCTAATCCGGATTTGGCGATAACCGGTCTTACATGGTCACCTTCAGCTCCAGTAGAGACCAATGCCATTACTTTAAATGCAACGGTAAAAAATATTGGAACATTAGCTTCCACAGCGACTAATGTAAATTTCTACTTGGGCAGCACACTTGTAGGTACTAGCCCAGTGGGGGCATTAGCGGCTGGCGCATCTACGAACGTCACTTTAAATATGGGCGTAAAGGATGCAGCTACCTATACATTAACTGCAAAGGTTGACGAGAATAATACGGTTATTGAATTGAACGAAGGCAATAACAGCTTCACTAGTCCAAATTCTCTTATTATTGCTCCCGTATCCAGTTCTGATCTAGTAGCTTCCCCAGTTAGCTGGACACCAAGCAATCCAGCAGGCGGCAATGTGGTCAGCTTCTCGGTGGCAATTAAGAATCAAGGGACGGCAGCATCCGCAGGGGGTGCGCATAACATAACCTTGAAGGTTCTGGATGCTACTACGAATGCTGTACTCCAAACCTTAACTGGAACCTATAACGGCGTGATTGGCAGTGGAGTAACAGCGCCTCCTGTTAGCCTTGGCACTTGGACAGCAGCTAATGGCAAATATACTGTGAAGACCGAAATTGCCGTAGACACTAATGAGCTGCCAGTTAAACAAGCCAACAATATTCAAACACAGTCTCTTTTTGTAGGTCGTGGAGCCAATATGCCTTACGACATGTATGAGGCTGAGGAGGGCGTGATTGGTGGCGGGGCTGTGAAGCTTACTGCTAATCGGACCATTGGAGATCTTGCGGGTGAGGCTTCAGGCAGAAGAGCAGTTACACTGAATACTACAGGCAGTTATGTAGAATTCACTACTAAGGCTGACACTAATACACTGGTCACCCGCTTCTCGATTCCAGATTCGGCGAGTGGAGACGGTACGAATGCTACACTGAACATCTATGTGAACGGAGTTTATACCAAGGCGATTAATCTGACCTCTAAATATGCATGGCTGTACGGTTCAGAGATAAGTCCCGGCAATTCACCAAGCGCGGGCTCTCCGCGGCATATTTATGATGAAGCCAACATTATGTTCGACAGCACGATTCCGAAAGGTAGTACGATTCGACTGCAAAAGGATGTGGCAAATACCTCGCAGTATGCCATTGATTTCATCAGTCTGGAGCAGGTTTCACCGATTGCCAATCCAGATCCGGCCAAATATACGGTCCCAGCCGGCTTTACACATCAGGATGTGCAAAATGCGCTAGATAAAGTACGCATGGATACGACCGGAAATCTCGTAGGTGTGTATTTGCCAGCAGGTAACTATCAGACCTCCAGTAAATTTCAAGTCTATGGAAAAGCAGTGAAGATCATTGGTGCAGGCCCATGGTATACGAGATTCTACGCTCCAACGAATCAGGAGAATACGGATATCGGTTTCCGGGCAAGCGATACTGCTAATGGCTCTACTTTTGCGAATTTTGCTTACTTTGGGAACTACACATCACGTATTGATGGTCCGGGTAAAGTATTTGATTTCTCCAATGTGGCAAATATTACGATCGATAACATCTGGACCGAACATCAGGTGTGTATGTACTGGGGAGCTAATACGGATTACATGGTGATCAAAAACTCCCGTATCCGCAACACCTTCGCTGACGGCATCAATATGACGAATGGCAGCACGAATAATCTCGTATCCAATATTGAGGCACGGGCTACAGGGGATGATAGCTTTGCATTGTTTTCGGCTATTGATTCCGGTGGTGCAGATATGAAGGATAATATTTATGAGAATCTCACTTCAATCTTAACCTGGCGGGCAGCAGGTGTAGCCGTCTATGGCGGATATGCCAATACCTTCCGCAACATTTATATTGCCGACACGCTTTGCTATTCTGGAATTACGATCAGCTCACTTGACTTCGGGTATCCAATGAACGGCTTTGGCGCTTCACCGACAACGAATTTTGAGAATATTTCCATTGTTCGTGCAGGTGGACATTTCTGGGGGGCACAGACCTTCCCGGCAATCTGGGTATTCTCAGCCTCTAAGGTATTCCAAGGCATTCGTGTCAGTGATGTGGATATCATTGATCCAACCTATCATGGTATCATGTTCCAGACCAACTATGTCGGCTCCGCGCCGCAGTTCCCAGTGACAGATACCATCTTCACGAATGTCACAATTTCCGGTGCGCAAAAGAGTGGAGATGCTTTTGACAGCAAATCCGGAGTGGGCATCTGGGTAAATGAAGCGGCTGAGGCTGGGCAAGGTCCTGCCAGAGGGTCAGCCACCTTTAACAATCTGAAAATTACCAACACGGTAACGAATATTAAAAATAATACGTCTACTTTTACGATTAACGTTAATCCGTAAAAATAAAGCTGCCAATACTGAACAGCCGTCTCCCGCTTTCGTGGGGGGCGGTTGTTTTCAGGTTGCAGAAACCAAGGGTTCTGAATCGACAGGAGGTGCTGCTCACGTTACAATAATGGAAGGTACAGAAATGAAGGAGGCTCTAAAATGACATCCTTAGTGGTTAACAATATAACAGAGCTGATTGGGAATACACCGGTTGTAAGATTAAATCGGCTGACTAGCCCCCAAGATGCAGAACTATATGTGAAGCTGGAGCTTTTTAATCCAAGTGGCAGTGTAAAAGACCGGGCAGCTTATAATCTAATCCTGCAAGCCGAGCTAGCAGGTTTGTTGAAGCCGGGCGGGACGATCATTGAGCCGACTAGTGGAAATACAGGGATAGGATTAGCGATGAATGCCGCGGCAAAAGGGTATAAAGCGATTCTTGTCATGCCTGATAATATGACCAAGGAACGAATTAATATTCTAAAGGCTTATGGTGCGGATGTTGTGCTGACGCCGGCAGCAGAACGGATGCCGGGAGCTATAGCAAAAGCGATTGAGCTGGGAAAAGAAGTGGAGAACAGTTTTATTCCACAGCAATTCGAGAACAAAGCCAACCCTGATATTCACCGGACAACGACCGCTCTGGAAATCTTGGAGCAAATGGAAGGTAAGCTGGATGTGTTTGTTGCTTCATCAGGAACTGGGGGCACGATAACTGGAACCGGTGAGGTTTTGCGTGAGCATCTACCTGATATCCGGATTCTTGTGGTTGAGCCGCAAGGCTCGCCCGTATTATCTGGAGGAAAGCCAGGACCACATAAGCTGGTAGGAACGAGTCCGGGCTTTGTGCCCGCAATTTTGAATACACAGGTCTACGATGACATCGTTCAGGTCGCGGATGAAGCTGCCTTGGAGACGGTAAGAAGGCTGGCTGCAAAAGAAGGAATTCTGCTGGGTCCATCCGGTGGTGCCACTGTATGGGCGGCGTTGCAGGAAGCGCGTCGTCTTGGGGCTGGCAAACGCGTGCTTTGCATTGCACCTGACACAGGGGAACGGTATCTTAGTATGGGAATATTTTAGTTTCGTCTGGAGGAATGGGAATGAATAAGCTCAGTGTGAGTTTTCTTATTGTTCTACTGCTGGCGGGCTGCTCAGGCACTAACAAGCCAACCCCTTCTCCAAGTGCAGAGCCAACACCAACGGCAAGCATGCAGCAGCCAGAAGCTTATCTGGAAGCTGGAAAGCTGAAGGCGAATTTTGGTTTTGCAGATGAGTCTGGCAAGAGCATCTTAGTCACCGGGCAGGAAAAAGGGCTGGATGCGCAAATGCAACAATTGAATGAGGCGATCGGTGATCATGGGCAAGTGCTAAAAGTGAAATTGAATAAATGGCAGGAGGGTACGGAGAACAGTAATGGCCGGGAGATGGCTCACAATTTTGTGAATCTGCCAGGGTATCTTTATACGGTTGAAGAGGGGAATGCGACTCCTGATGAGACCTATTACCTGACGGATCAGGCAGAGTTTAATACGAATGCGCTAATCTCTGTTAAGCCTACGGAGGTTAAGCAAGCCTCGCTAAATGTTGCAGAAAATGTGCGGCAGAATATTGTTTCTGCAAAAAATCGTGAAGTAGAGCATATTTGGAAACTTGCTGACCTGTCTGGTGAACGGCAACTGTATCTCGTTCAATTCATTAGGCAGGATCAGGATATGTTATTCAGTCTCGTGCTGGAAGACAAGGTCGGGCTTACCTTTATGGATTATCCGGCTGTCATTCAAGGCGATGAATTTTCCGTCTGGAGAGTGGATGATGGTGGGGAAGTCATACCAGAGATGTTCTCTATTCTTTTTGCGGCGGAAACCGCTGAAGGCCCATTACTCGGTATGGAGTGGTGGGGAGCGGAAGGCGTAAATACATTTTTCCTGAAAAAAGAGGGAGATGTTTTTAAAGAAATGGACATTCAATACGGACGCTACACATCACCACTATAACTGGGATGCAGATACATCGAAGGATGTATCTTTTTTTTGCTACAATATAAGAAAGTATAAATTTTCACTATATATTGCTTATAATATTATGAAGGATAGCATTAATTTTTTAAAATACTTAAATTTGTAACAATAAGAACTTTAAATAGCCCGATCGAGTCATGTAGCAGAATTGTGACGGTGATATTGTTAATCATAAGATGTACGGGAGGGGACAGCAACGTATAACCGAATCAAGTACATGATCCTGTTACTGCCAACGCTAATGGTAGGGATCTGGGAGGTCGTGCGCCATCAGTTTCTAATGCCTTATATTTCGATGGATCTGGGGAATTATTTGACACCTGTCCTCGTATTTTTGTTCACTCTTGTATTGCTCGTCCCTATGTTTTCGCTTATGGAGCGGAATCAGCGGGAGCTGGAGCAGGAACGTGCGCTCAAAGAGGCAATGAAAGCCCGGGAAGGGCTAGCTAAGGAACTGCATGATGGGATGGCGCAATCTTTATTTCTTTTATCTGTCAAAATAGATCGTCTGGAAGCAAGCCGCAGGAATGGGGAAGTCAGCGAAGAAAATGTGGATCAGATCAAAAAGACCGTCCACGAGGTGAACCGTTATGTTCGGCAGGCGATCGCCAATCTGAAGGTACCAGTGTCTGAGCAGCACTCTTTTTCATTGGAACAGTCGGTTAAAGATCAGCTTGCTCAAATGGCTAACGAGATTATGATTGAAGTTTCCTTGGATTGGAGTCTACAGGATGAAGCCCTCTCTCCTTCGGAAAAAGCAGAGCTGCTATCTTGTATCCGAGAGGCTATTATTAATGTGCGTAAGCATACAAGAGCGGCGAAGGTTTCTATCACGGGTGCAGGCACTGAGAAAAACTGGAGCGTGGCGATTGTCGACAATGGCGAAGGATTTCAGCATGACCCTTTTGAGGTAAACGGAAGTTACGGCCTTCAGATCATGAAGGAACGTGTCGAAGGAATGGGTTGGAAGCTTCAGGTGATCTCCGGCAATACGGGGACAAATGTGGAAATTACGAAAGGAGGGGGAAGTTTATGAGCCGGTACCGGGTTTTGGTTGTGGATGATCATGCGCATGCGCGTGAGGCGATGTGTGAGATTTTGTCCATGGATGATAGTTTTGAGGTCATTGGTGTAGTGGAGAGTGGTCCTGAGGCGATCGCGTTCACGGCCCAGTGGATGCCTGATCTCATTCTTATCGACATTCAGATGCCGGAGATGGACGGGCTGGAGACTACTCGCCGGATCAAGCAGGAATATCCCTATGTCAAAATCGTTATCGTTACGGTATCGGACGAAATTTCCCACCTCCTCGAAGCGCTGAAGCAAGGCGCACAAGGGTACTTATTGAAGAATCTGGCACCTTCCACCTGGATTGAATATTTGCAAGCCATTGTGAATGAAGAAGCACCGCTAAGCCGGGAGCTGGCTTTTCAAATCCTGAAAGAATTTACCGTTCCTTCAGTAACAGACGAAGGAGAGTCATTGACGGCAAGGGAGAAGGAGATTTTAAGCTGTGTGTCTTCCGGATCGACGAATAAAGAGATTGCCATAAGCCTGTCGATTTCGGAGCATACCGTAAAAAACCATCTGAAAAACATCCTTCAAAAGCTTCAACTCCAAAATCGTACGCAGCTGACGCGTTATGCTCTGGAGCAGGGGCTTGCTTCACGTAAACGTGATTTTCCGCGGTAAATATGAGGATAGAGATGAAAGAAAAAATGATAAAATTACTTAAGGAAAGAGGCACTCTAACTATGAACAGATTATCTCGCAAAATAATGACACTATTCGCACCAGCCGCTGCAACACTTCTGTTGTTCGCAGCCGTGGCAAGCGCACACGTAACCGTGGCACCAGCACAATCCAGTACCGGAGCATGGGAGACTTACACACTTAAAGTCCCTTCAGAAAAAGATGTAGCGACTGTACAAGTTGATCTACGTATCCCGGCAGGTGCCGAGTTCAAGCAATATGAGGCTACACCGGGCTGGGATGTTACCATTGAGGGGAACAAAGTTAGCTGGATAGCTAATGGAGAAGGAATTAAAGCAGGACAATTCCAACGTTTCTATTTCACAGCGAAGAACCCTGATACTGCAGGTGACATTGCTTGGGATGCTTATCAGCATTATGCCGATGGCAGCTTGGTGCAGTGGTCTGGTGAGGCAGGAACAGAAAGTCCGCATTCTATTACTTCGATTGTGCAAGCCTCCGGTGGGAATGAACATTCTCACGGTTCCAGTGACAATGGCATGAGTATGGAAGAACATAATGCCATCATGGAAAGCGAGAACAACTCAACCAGTGTCAACCCAATGGTCTATATCGCATTAGGGATCTCTTTACTAGCCTTTTTAATAGCAACCATAAGTATATTGCGCGGGCGGAAAGAGTAAGCGGGAACTAGTTGTGATACAAGAATATAGTGTTCATGCAAGAAGCCTCCGTCAATAAACGACGGAGGCTTCTTGCATGAATTATTTGTTGATGAGGATACTTTTTACTGCTCTACAGCCGTTTGCGTTTGTAGTAGGTTACGAAAGCAGCGGTTAGTATTAGGAGAAGGATGGCGACGCCAGTTGTGATGGCTTCACTCGTGCTGCCTTTTTGCTGCATAGTACCAGCACCACCAAAGTCGCCACCGCCCATACCACCAGGCATACCGCCACCAAATCCACCGCCGCCCATGCCGCCACCGCCAGGGCCATTTCCGCCGCCTTCAGGGAAAGCGGGTCCGCCCATAGCACCAGGCTCACCACCCGCGCCGCCGTCAAATCCACCTTGAGCAGCTTGCCCATTAGTGTTGGTTTGTCCACCTTGAGCAGCTTGCCCGTTGGTGTTGGTTTGTCCGTCTTGAGCAGTTTGCCCTGTTTGTGTAGTCTGCCCACCCGCAGCTGCTTGTGAGTTACTGCCAGGACCATCGCCGGCATTAGGGATAGCCGGTCCGCCCATGGCACCAGGCTCACCACCTGCACCACCCTGAGCAGTCTGTCCACCCGTAGCCGCCTGCCCTCCGGTATTTGGTGCAGCTGCGTTTGCGCCAGTATTACCAGTAGCGCCATCCGCACCTGTGGCCTGCCCAGCACCCGCAGCGCCTTGAGCTGCACCATTTTTAGCGCCGCCACCAAAGCCACCGCCGCCCATGCCACCACCCATGCCGCCACCACTTCCTGATCCGTCACCGGATGAAGAAATGGTGCCGTCGAGCTGCTGCTGGATACTTTTGGCCATGTTCGACATGAAGGTCTCAACAGCCTTTATCCCATTTTCATACTGTTCGAAAGTGTAGAAGGCGGATGGATCCGCTTTGACATAGCTGGAAATCATCGTGTTCAGCTCATCAATCCGAGCCTGGAACGTATCGTCCGCTAGATAGCCAGTAATCATCTCACTAACAATTTCGTGATATTTCGTTTTGTATTCCTCATTAGCGAGCAGTTTCGCAATCAGCGGGCGTTCTGCCAACGCACCTTGGGTAGGCTCGTCAATTAACACATCTGCGCTTCCCATGCCGCCAAAAGCCATATTATAATCCCACGGCAGAATCGAGAAGACTCCATCGTCTTCATATAAGTAATAATTCTGCTTATTCCCACCTAAATAACTGTCCATATTACCCGTGACCGCATTTAGAGCGATATACTTCAGCGATTCCTCTACGTCGATGTATTTTTCATAATCGGTGCCGTTATTTAGCTCATTCAGCATGTCGACAAGAATATCATCGTTGGACTTATCGGATTTCATTTCTAGTCCAGTATAGAGGGCTGGATCATCGCCCAGCCAAGTCAAATCACTGCCCTGACCGGTCATTACACCTTTATAAAGTGCACC
Source organism: Paenibacillus sp. FSL R7-0163 (assembly GCF_037969975.1). NCBI lineage: Bacteria > Bacillati > Bacillota > Bacilli > Caryophanales > Paenibacillaceae > Paenibacillus > Paenibacillus sp. FSL R7-0163. Next base: position 3,521,771 of record NZ_CP150224.1, on the reverse strand, counting down.
ATAAGTGTTGCCGAAATTGCGTTCCAGATAAGCATCACCGATCTGTTCTACTGCAAGATAGAAACCCTTCAGTTCATCGTTTACATACACATTGACGAAGGAATATTTCGGCGTCGGGAGGCCGACACTTTCAGCGAGCTCATAGGTTAGAAATTCACGCATATAAGAAGCATCGCTGTAATTATTATTAAGATTGATTTTAGTAATGCCGAATAAATTCTGGTTAACATACTCATCAAAAGAAATTTTGAAGCTGTAGCGGTCAGAGTCTGTCATCTGTACTACGCTTCTGAGACTGAGATTTCCTTTGGTCCGTACAGCTACATTATCGTATTTCATACCGTTGTACTCGACGGAAGCCATTTTATATTCTTCAGCACTGGCATTATCCAGCATGTCCTGAAAATCGTCCGGGTCCAAGGTGATTTTGACATCCACGACCTTATCTTTTGGAAAGACCTGCTCGTCTAGCTTTTTCTCATCGCTCGAAATGACCTTGTCTTGAGCATCAGACGTTGGATTATTTGTTGCAGACGGACTTGCGTTCTGACACCCGGCTACGGCGATGACCAGCAGCAGGCAGCAAAAACTCAGCAGGATTGACTTACCTCTGGTTTTCATCTGGGGCACCGCCTTTCATCTCGTTGTAATTAAGATACATAGTCACCGCTATAGCTGATCAAGAGTGCATTTTTGACACCTTTTAGGTCAGAGACTGTGTTGACAAAGCCGCCTACTTTATCATCCAGACGAAGCTCCAGCGTCAATTCAATATTGTTTGCGGAGACTGTTTTTTGCTTCACATTGTAACGTTTTACGGATTTGGTGATATGGCTGTGTACTTCACGTTCACTTTCATCACTGTCGCAGTTAATGACCAGTAAGTATGGCGTTTCGATAGAAGAGTGTTTGATGAACAGGAACAAAATGAGGCCGATAATGATCGAACCGATAATAGCCAAGGTGAAAAATCCTGCTCCAGTTACAATCCCTGCTACAGCTGCCCAGAACAAGAAGATCAGATCAGTTGGATCTTTGATTGGTGTTCTGAAACGAACGATGGACAATGCGCCGACCATACCGAGGGACAGCACAAGGTTAGAGTTAATCGCAATAATGACAGTAGCTGTAATCATGGTCATGCCCATAAGTGAGACGTTAAAGCTTTTGGAATATAAAACACCGCTAAAGACACGTTTGTAGAGCAGGTAAATGAAGTATCCGATCAGAAAAGCTACGCCCAAGGTAATCAGCATCTTGGAGATACTAATATCAGATACAAAATTGTCGATCACCGAGTTTTTAATAATGTCCGAAAAATTATTTGTAGTATCTGTAGTCGTTGTTGTAGCTGCTAGCGGTGCTAGTGATGCATTCATAATCAATAATCCTCCCAAGTGTTAGTTTTTAAGAATTTGCGGCAGATCACGTATTTCGAAGCGGACTGCCTATTCAGTCCCTCAAGCTGCAACGCGATTTTAATGTACTCCGGAATGTACTCATCAAATTTCACTTCAAAAATTATGAAGTTCTCATCAATCGCCCGAATCGGATGCAAATCCTTATCGAAAATATCCGTAGAATGCAGGCCCGTACGTAATTCTTTATCGAACGTTATTCGCACATTGCCGTTGTGGCAAACATAAGGCTCGCGAACATAATCCACGATGACCTTGGGTCGCAGCAGGTTATGGCGCATCTGATCGTATAACTCCATGAACAACGGACTGTCCGGGACGTTCAGCACTTCGTAGTTGCCCGCCATAATCTCGTCGTACATTTGCCGTGTTAGCGGTTCTTTGATTTTGGCGATATAATCGTCCATTTTAATTTTTTTCTCAAAGTGAATGATGTTGTCTTGGATGTTGTAAATGCGAATCCGGTATTTGGCCCGCTCTCTGAGACCGCCGAGCTTGTCTGCAAGTGCCGTGTTGTTGATATCGTCAAAATACAAACTCCGAATGTGGTATTCTCCACTCTCATTAGCGTGTTGATCTTTATCAATCAAGCTTTGCAATCGCTGGCGTAATATAAGGTATTGATGATAGTTAATGAAAAATTTAAGTTCATGCCGGAATTGAAGCTTCTTATTCATTTTCACACCTCGTTTCTCTCTCTATCTCTGGCTAACCTTCCTGCTTGACTAATTCTAGGAGACAGACCTTATGCTTAACTTAAAATAGACTGAATGTTTGCTGAATGTTTTACACTGCGTTAACAAAAGTCTGTATAAAGAATCGTGTGCAGATTTGACTTCTGACTTTGTAGGGGGCTATCTTATTTAGAAGGCTAGAGAGAAATTTTCATAAGGAGGTACCGTGATGAGAGACTATAAATTTGCCATAATCCTAGGAGTGCTTGTGATTGTGGTTATTTTAGTGGCTTATGGGTTGGAACGATCGAAAAGCGGAAGTGATGCAAATTCACCAGCACCGTATGATCTCGTGACTACCTTTAAGGGAGCCGCGAGCACAAGCCGCGCGTTTACTTGGTATACAAGTGACTCTAGTGCAGCAGGCATTCTGGAGATTGTAAAGGGACAGGTGTCCTCTTTTGCAAATACGGATGTACAAAGGGTAGAAGCGAAAAGTAGTTCCATCAAAACAGACAATGGCACCAAAGGTGTTCATAAAGTGGAAGCTACGGGTCTTGAACCCGGGACGTTATATACTTATAGAGTGGGTAGTGGCGTTGAAGGGGAATGGAGTCCGGCAGCGGAATTTACAACGGAAGAAGATGGACTGGACAGTGTGTCTTTTATCAACGTAACGGATTCTCAAGGGGAAACGGCAGAGGATTTTAAGCTGTGGGGGAATACACTGAACAAGGCTTTTCAGACATTTCCTGAAGCCAAATTTATTGTGCATAACGGGGATTTGACGGAGGGTCCGGAGGATTCGGCAGGCTGGGATGATTTTTTTGGCAATGTGCAGGGCTGGATTTCAGGGATTCCGTTAATGCCGGTAACAGGCAATCATGATGAGGTGGATGAGGATGCAACGTATTATACTTCACACTTCAACCTGCCGGATAATGGGGCAAAAGGTTCAATTGCAGGTACCTCGTATTCCTTCGATTATGGACCTGTGCATGTAACGGTACTGAATACAGAGAGCAATCTAAAAAAGCAAACGGAATGGCTGAAGGAAGATCTGAAGAACACAGACAAGAAATGGAAAATCGTTGCGATGCACCGTCCGGCTTACGGGGGGAACTCCTATAAGAAAGTTGAAGATTGGACGGATATTTTTGATACGTATCAGGTTGACTTAGTGCTGCAGGGTCATAATCATGAATATTCCAGATCCTACCCGTTACGTGGCGGAAAAATAGTTCTAGAAGGTGAGATTTCCAAAGGTGCTAAACGAGGGACAGTCTATGTTGTGACTAACGCTTCTGGAGGGAAATTTAACGAGAAAAAAGAAGATCAGTTCTATCATGCGGTGCATTTTCAGAACAATAAGCAAATGTTTGCCGGCATTAACGTTATCGGGGATACATTAACCTATCAGGCCTATGACGTGGATGGAAAGCTGCTGGATGAGTTTGTGTTGACACATTGAGCTAAGGGAATTGGTAATATTACTAAAATACCTTCTCTGCTGTAAAGGCGGGGGAGGTATTTTTTTGATTTGCATCAAACCACCAAACCCGGCGCAACTGTGCACCTTAAGACGCTTTTTCACATGTCTACCTTTTCCGTCATATAAGCTGTTAGCTTTATAATGATAAAATAGATTTAGTTATATTTGGATTTCATTTGAAGTGAAGGGGAAGTAATATGTTTATCAGAAAAGCGGTTTTTATCGGTATCATTTGTATGTTAGGTTTGACAGGTTGTGCAACGAACATTAAATCGGGTGCTGAAGGAGAGGGAGATAAGCGTGCAGAGGAGCTGCTCAGCATGTCTCGGAGTGAACTGGCTAAGCAGGAGAGCTACACTATAGAAATGGAGAAACAAGAAGAAACATCAAGCAAATCGGAAAAAAGTGAAGATAAACATTGGTCGAGCGCTGTCTCATTTCATGTCGACTATGTTAGAAATCCTTATACCGTATATCTAAAATCGGAGACTGCGGAAGGGAAGGAACGAGAAGAGTACATATCGGATACTGAATATCATACAAAGGTAATGGATGATTTATTTATCAAGCAAGACGATTATATTCCAGTGAAAGAAAAACAAATGGTACAAAGATTTATTGATCCGTACGATTATATAGACACGTACCAGATAGATTCTCAGGAGATCGTTGTTACTGAAGAGGAACAAGAATACATACTTTCGATGGAGATATCGTCTAATGATGCGAGTAAGGAAACACTCAAATTGATGAAACAGAATTTAACAGACAAAATTAAACTAAGATATACGCTGGATAAAACTACACATTTGCCGCAAAAAGTGGAAGTGGAAATATTCACTTCATTAAAATCAGAAAACTTAGATTCAGAATCAGTGCTCACTTTGCAAACAATTATCAGCAATTTTAATGGTATAAAAGAGATTGTTATGCCTGCAGATACTAGTGAAGAATAGTTATATTAGAAAGCCTCTGGGATTTATTCCGGAGGTTTTCTTTATCAACAGAATTATTTTTGATCAAAATTTAGTGAAATTGTATCCTGAAGTGTGAAAATGGTACGATTTTTAGAGACAATCTTCTGCAAAATATAACCATTTTCTCTCGATAATGAAAAACCTTACCATTATAATGAAAGCGTTATCAGAAAATGGATTCTAAGTTCTAAAGGTATGGATTAAGGGGGAGGGAGGAGCAGGGATATAGAGTAAGAAGAAGGCATAAACAAACCAATTATATCGTAGGAGGCGTAAAACGTGATTCGTAACCGTATCCGGAAAACAGGACTTTTGGTCCTGCTTGGCGCGATGGTAGGCTCTTTATTCTCTGCATTCCCAGCTACTACCCATGCAGCCTCAAGTGAACCTTACACCTGGAAAAGCGTTGTAACGGGAGCTGGCGGGGGCTTTGTACCCGGAATTATTTTTAATCAAACTGAACCGAATCTGATTTATGCCAGAACAGATATTGGCGGTGCCTATCGCTGGAATCAAGCTACATCCAGTTGGGTCTCAATTAGTGACTCGGTAGGCTGGGTGGATTGGAACAAGAATGGCGTAGATGCTCTGGCTACAGACCCAATTGATCCTAATAAAGTCTACATGGCAACGGGTACGTATACTAATCATTGGGATAATAATGGCCAGATTATGCGCTCTAATGACCGGGGGAACACCTGGCAAACCACACCACTGCCTTTTAAAGTAGGTGGCAATATGCCGGGCCGTTCCGCTGGTGAACGCCTAGTCATCGACCCCAATAAGAACAACATTCTCTACTTTGGAGCTAGAAGTGGTAACGGTCTCTGGAAAAGTATTGACTCAGGTGTAACTTGGTCAAAGGTAACCTCTTTTCCAAATGTAGGCACGTATATTCAGAATCCGACACTTGATTATGGGAATGATCTTGTCGGATTGTCTTGGATCACTTTCGATAAGAGTACAGGTACACTTGGCAACGCAACTCAAACGATCTATGTTGGTGTAGCCGACACGGCTAGCAGCGTATATCGGAGTACAGATGGTGGAGTAACCTGGACAGCTCTGGCTGGACAACCTACGGGTTTCTTGCCACATCACGGCGAGCTGTCATCCACAGGCGATCTCTATATTACTTATAGTAATGGTGTAGGACCGTATGATGGTAGTAAGGGTGAAGTATGGAAATACAACAAAACTAGTGGGGCTTGGACCAATATCAGTCCTACGACTGGTACAGATAATTGGTACGGCTTTGGTGGATTGGCGCTGGATGCTCAGCACCCTAATACATTGATGGTATCCAGCTTAAACGCTTGGTGGCCTGATGAAGTCATTTTCCGCAGTACCAACGGTGGCGCTACTTGGAGTCGCATTTGGGATTGGGGCAATTATCCAGAACGGACTTATAAGTTCAGCATGGATATCACCGCCGCTCCATGGCTCGATCATGGAACCACTTCTACATCCCTGGATCCTTCACCGAAGTTAGGCTGGATGATGGGTGATTTGGAAATTGATCCATTTAACTCGAATCGAATGATGTACGGCACTGGAGCAACAATTTATGGCTCGAACAATTTGACCTCATGGGATACCGGAGGCAAGGTAAATATCTCAGTCATGGCAAAAGGTGTGGAGGAAACTGCAGTGCTGGGTCTAATTAGCCCGCCAACTGGAACTTCGCATTTGATCACTGCACTTGGTGACGTTTCTGGTTTCCGTCATGAGGATTTGTCGGTAGCACCAACCAAATTCCAGACCAGTCCTTCATGGGCAACAACGATGAGTATTGACTACGCTGAATTGAGTCCGTCCTATATGGTGCGGGTAGGCAGTGCAGATAAAGAAAAAACGCCAAGCATGAAGTCCATTGGTATCTCTAACGATGGTGGAGTGAACTGGTATATGCCAAACTCCGAGCCTTCAAATGGAACCAAAACAACGGTGGGCCATGGACAAGTGGCAGTCTCTGCAAGTGGTAATTCCATTCTGTGGAGCACCTCAGATATTGGGGTGTATTATTCCAAAACCTCAGGCAATTCTTGGACAGCAAGTGCAGGATTACCGGCAGGGGCGAAGATAGCGTCTGATCGCGTGAATCCTAACAAATATTATGGATTCTATGCAGGAACTTTCTATGTAAGTGTGGATGGTGGAGCTACATTTACTGCCACCGCAGCTTCGGGCTTCCCGACCAATAATGTGGCTGGATTACAGCCGAATGAAGCCCAAATCAGTATGAAGGCAGTTCCAGGTGTTGAAGGCGACATTTGGTTCGCCGGAGGGAATACGGTTGAGAATAAATATGGTCTATGGCACTCCACTAATTCAGGTGCGAGCTTCACGAAGTTAACGAATGTAGAAGAAGCTGATCTTATTGGTTATGGTAAGGCTGCTCCGGGCCAAACTTATATGGCATTGTACACCGTAGCGAAGATTGATGGTGTAAGGGGCGTTTTCCGTTCCGATGATGTTGGCGCAACTTGGGTACGTATTAATGACGATGCTCACCAATACGCTAAGATCAATATGGCGATTACTGGGGATCCAAGAATCTATGGACGTGTATATCTCGGTACGAATGGCCGAGGCACCTTGTATGCTGATCCTGTAAATCCACCAGCTACAGGCTCGACCATTACGCCAATAACTGCAAGCTTTGATAAGAAAACAGCGAATCAAGCAGACGTTGCAGTAACTATGACGTTGAACGGAAATACACTGAGCACGATCAAGAACGGAACGGCAACCCTTGTAGCCGGAACGGATTATACGGTAAGTGGATCAACAGTGACGATTAAAAAAGCGTATTTAGCGACACAAGCGGTAGGAACGACTACGCTGACGTTTAGCTTTAGCGCTGGAGCCACACAATCCTTGGCGGTAACGGTAACGGATACTACAACACCAGTATCTAACTCGACCATCACCCCAAGCAGCGCAGGTTTTGATAAGAAAACAGCAAATCAAGCAGACGTTGCAGTAACTATGACGTTGAACGGAAATACGCTGAGCACGATCAAGAACGGAACGGCAATCCTTGTAGCCGGAACGGATTATACGGTAAGTGGATCAACAGTGACGATTAAAAAAGCGTATTTAGCGACACAAGCGGTAGGAACGACTACACTGACGTTTAGCTTTAGCGCTGGAGCTACACAATCTTTGGCGGTAGCGGTAACGGATACTACAACACCAGTATCCAACTCGGCCATCACCCCAAGCAGCGCAGGTTTTGATAAGAAAACAGCAAATCAAGCAGACGTTGTAGTAACTATGACGTTGAACGGAAATACGCTGAGCACGATCAAGAACGGAACGGCAACCCTCGTAGCCGGAACGGATTATACGGTAAGTGGATCAACAGTCACTCTCAAGAAGGAGTATCTGGCAACTCAAGGCGTAGGAACGACAACGCTGACCTTTGAGTTTAGTGCAGGAGCCGCACAATCCTTGGTTGTCACCATCTCAGATACGTCAGTAGCTCCTACAGCAGCACTGAAAGTGCAGATGTATAACGGTACAGTGTCTGCTTCCGGAAATACACTAAATCCAAAGTTTAAGCTGGTGAATACAAGCACAAGTGCTGTTGCACTTTCTGATGTGAAATTAAGATATTATTACACAATTGACGGTGAGCAGGCACAAAGCTTCTTCTGCGATTGGTCACAGGCTGGAAGCGCGAATGTAACGGGCACGTTTGTGAAGCTGCCAACGGCTAAAGCAGATGCGGATTATTATCTGGAGCTTGGATTCTCGAGTGCAGCAGGTTCACTTGCTGCGGGTGCGAGCATCGATATCCAAGTGCGAGTGGCTAAAGAGGATTGGTCAAATTACACTCAAACCGGAGATTACTCCTTTAATGCGGTTGATACCAATTTTGTAGATTGGACAAAAGCGCCAGCCTACATCTCGGGTAATCTGATCTGGGGTAGTGAACCTAATTAAGAATCTTCACCAATAGTTATGCTGAAAAGGCTGTCCTAAAAGTAGAAAATTCTACTTTGGGGCAGCTTCTTACTTTAACCCTCAGGCTGTGGTGTACTACGTGCGTTCTAAGAGGCGTGTACTACTATGTGGCAACGTTCTATAAGGCATGTGGTACGTGCTATGAGAAGGCATGTGGTATGTCGGATGCATTTATGGTTCCTACAGTGTTGGCTATATAGTAATTAGGGAAAACCTCCCTGAAAACAGCCGATATTTGCTTTAAATGAACGAAATCAGGAAATACCTCCCTAAAAATCAGGCGAATTCGTTATTTGCCAGTAAATTAGCTAATAATTAGGGAGGTTTTCCCTAATTATTGGTTGGATGACCAGAAAACTCAGAATTTTAGGGAGAAATTCCCCAATTATTCTATCAACGCTTCACTTCCTCCTGTACGGTACGTAAGAACCAGCTAATGATACTTAAAAGTAGTTCTGACATACCATTAGCTGTTTTGACTGTTACAATGTTTGTCCGCTATCTATGGTAATGATCTGTCCAGTCATTGCTTCCTGTTCTAGCGCAGCGCAGACGAACTGGGCGATATCTTCGGGGGTTGAAATATGCTGAAGCAGCAGATTAGGGGCTAGTTTATACATCTGTTCTTCTCGTCCAGCCCACCATCTAGTAGCAACGGCGCCCGGTGCTACACAGTTAACTCTAATATTTGGAGCCAGCGCGTGTGCCAGCGATTTCGTAAGACCGTGGACAGCCGCTTTGGAGACGGCATAAGGAAGGGAGGAGCCTAAGCCTGTCTGTCCAGCGATACTGCCGAGATTGATGATGGCTCCTGAATTTTTATGATTCATATATGGTGCAACCGCTCTGGCGCAGAAAAACATTCCTTTCACATTTACATCATATAGCTCATCCCATACTTCCTCGGTTGCCTTTTCCAGATCTCCGAGAGCAATATGTTTAGTTATACTGGCATTATTCACTAGCAGATCTATTGTCCCGAAATGCTGAATAATCGAATCCACCATACTCTGCACTTCTTGATCTTTAGAAACGTTGGCTTGTATTGCTATAGCCTGCCCCCCTTGATTCAGAATTGTCTTTACGGTTTCAATGGCTTCATCCTCAGATCTAGAATAGTTCACTACGACGTGAGCCCCGCGTTTGGATAGTTCCAAGCTTACAGCTTTGCCAATTCCAGTCCCTCCACCAGTTACTAATGCGACTTTATTGTTGAGATCCATCCTCATGCACTCCTTAAGTTGGCGTATGTTGTTGATATAAAGTATTCTATAGAGAAAAGTGGATTTCGTATAATTGAATATAATGAAGGTTTGGTTCAATTTATTTGAATTGAACACTGGAGGACACTAGGATGGATCTAAAAACAATAAAAACCTTTCAAACAATCGTAACTTCCGGAAGCTTTAATCGTGCCGCAGAAGAATTGAACTATGCCCAATCTACAGTTACGATGCAGATGCAAAGGCTTGAATCTGATCTGGGATGTCAATTGCTTGAGCGGGGTAAGCAAATCAGCTTAACAGAAGCAGGCAGATTGTTTTATGAAGAGAGCTTACATATCGTTAAAGATATGGAACGACTAGAGAGCCGTTTGGCTGATTTAAAAATAGGGGAAGCTGGCAACGTGCGATTAGGGGTAACGGACCCGACGGCGAGCTATCGTTTGCCGCAGCTTTTAAGTGAGTTTATGGCACAGTTTCCTAAAGTGAAAGTCTCCGTGGATATTGCGGGAACCGCAGCACTTAGTGAACTACTCCTGCGTGGTGAAATTGATATGGCTGTGTGCTCGGCGCCTGAGCTCGGCAAGGAGCTTTATTTTGAACCCTTATTTGCAGAGGAATTTGTGTTACTTTTGCCAGAAGAGCATCCGCTAGCATCCAAGGAGAGTATCACCCCAGAGGATATACAGGCTCATCGCTTATTGATTACGGCAGCGAATTGTCCTTATCGCAAAAAATTAGAAAGTGTGCTGCAGGAATCAGGTGGGCCGCCACTAAATACTATGGAGATTGGGAGCATGACGGCGCTGAAATATTTTGTGGGAAGTGGTTTAGGCGTGGCTCTTGTGCCTGAGATTGTGCTGAATCCAGCCCCAGCAGGAACTATAGTACGGAAGCTGGAGGGAAAGGTTATTGATATGACCTGTGGGATCCTGTGTAAACTTTCAGATTATCCGCTTAAGCTAGCGAGCTCCAGATTGTATCATTTTTTAAAACAGGAACTAACCGTGACAAGGATATTTTGAATTTTAAACGAATTGTTAAGAAATAGAAAAAATAGAAAGGGCGGTGTTTGATGTTTTTTAGGAGGAAATTCAGTTTCTGGCTTTCGATTATAAGTATCATCATCTGTCTGAGTGACTATCTGGGAGTGGGGATCTCGAATATTATTCTTGTACGATTGAACCCTATTATAGATACACTGATCTTTACAGAACCTTTTGAAAGCTTCATGGTTGATGTAAATAATCCGAGATGGGGAACCAATAGTGCGTTAATCAGCGTCAGATTCCCAACTTATATTATTCATTTTGGAACGTTTTTGATTTTGGGGATTCTAATTGATTACCTTATTCGTATATTAAAACAGAAGTAGAAGTGTAAATGAGCCTAGAAGAGGAAAGGTGAGCTGAGATGAGCGGAGCAAAGGGAAAGCTTGATTTGGAGAGAATTGTTTTTATTGGCAGGACCTATGAGGAATATTTACGTATGTTTGATCTGCTGGAATCAGATCTCATCGGCCAGAGAATTCTGGATTGTCCTGCGGGTGCTTGTTCTTTTACAGCAATAGCGAATCAGTTGGGTGGTGCTGTAACGGCTGCCGATATTGCTTACTATTACTCTGAAGATGAGCTGGCAGACAAAGGGGTTCAAGATATTGCGCATGCGATGTCCGGAATGGAAAAAGTACAGGATAACTTCGTTTGGAACTACTTTAAATCAATCGAGGGCCTGACCGAAGCTAGGAACGCAGCTTTAACCGCCAGCACTAAAGATCGAAGACAAACCCCGGAGCGTTATGTTCCTGTGGTACTTCCGGATCTGCCATTTGCGGATGAAGCATTTGATCTGACATTATCTGCTCACTTTCTATTTATGTACAGCGATCGGCTGGACTATGGATTTCATCTAAAGACTATTAAGAAACTAATGCGGGTGACGAGAGGCGAGCTTCGAATCTTTCCACTAGTCGACCTTTCTTGTAAAAGGTATGAGCATTTAGACCGCCTTATTGATGATTTGGTGAGGCAAGGATTTACTGCAGAGGAACTAGAGGTTCCTTATGAATTTCAAAAAGGTGCAAAGCAGATGTTGAAGATTAGAAGAGCAGAATTGTTCCTCTGAAATATAAAACGAGGGTGCCTCAAGCCATGATGACTTTGGGAGCGCCCTCGTTTTTTGTATAAATATCTATAAAGCTTACGCTACAGTTTCTTTCCGTTCTGCTACAAAACAAGCTATGCCTAATACCAGACCAAGACCCACTAGAACCGCACCGACCCAAGGAAGCGAAGTGATCGCTAAATGAGAAATGACCCAACCGCCAATAAAGGCACCCGTTGCGTTACCGAGATTCCCGGCGGAGTGGCTGGTCGTTGAGGCAAGTGCAGGGGCTGCCTGAGCCAGACTCATAATCCGTATTTGCAGACCCGGCATGACCGCAAAGGACACCATACCCCAGAAAAATATTGTGATTACCGCAGCTATTGGGCTATGCATCGTGAAGGAAAAGATCGTTAGAATCATACTGACTGCAAAATAAAGTCCCACGATAGAAGGCATCAGCTTCCAATCCGCAAGCTTTCCGCCAACGATGTTCCCGATGGTCACCCCACAGCCGAATAAGACTAGAATCCAAGTCACACTATGTTCAGCAAAACCAGTCACTTCTTCAAGCAGTGGAGTAATATATGTGAACACGGTGAACAAGCTGGCGTTCCCTAACGCCCCGATCAATAAGAATAGCAGCAGCTTTGGATTAGCCAGCGCAGCAATCTGCTGGATAACACTCGCTGGTTTCTCTTGTTTAAGCTTTGGAATAAAAATGAGGATGCCGATCAGAGCGGCGACTCCCATGACAGCAATCGCTGCAAATGAGGCCCGCCAGCCCATACTTTGTCCAATAAATGTCCCTAGAGGAACTCCGACAATATTGGCTATCGTTAAACCTGCCATCATAATAGATACGGCTCCGGCCCGCTTATTGGGTTGTACAAGATTGGATGCGATGACTGCGCCAACCCCAAAAAAAGTACCATGAGTTAAAGCTGTAATTATACGAGCTACCATGAGAACGGTATAGTTGGGTGCAAACACAGAGATTCCGTTGCCCAGTATAAAAAGAATCATGAGAAGACATAACAGTTTCTTTTGCGGAATGCGTTGCGTGAGAATGGTCAGGATGGGTGCGCCAACGGCCACTCCAAGTGCGTACATTGTAATGAGTTGGCCAGCAGTCGAAATACTAACCTGTAAATCGTTGGCGACATTTGGTAAAATACCCATAATAACAAACTCAGTCATACCAATCGCAAAAGCGCCTACCGTAAGAGAAAGTATAGAGATGGGAAAGGGCTCTTTCCCTGCTCGTTCTTTGCGTGTTTGTGCCTTGTTGAGGTTTGGAATTGCATTCATGATGCCGATGTTCAACCTTTCTTCTGCCTGTAATGAAGCTCCACCTTGGTTAAGATGATAGATCCGACATGTAAGTATTGCTTTTCTATTATTTAGTTTTCTGAAAATATTTTCAAGATAAATATTTTTTCAGATAGTTTTCATTTTTATAGATCATTGAAGGGATGGTTATTTATGAATGTTGAAGGCCAAGTCCAAGTACTTGAATTGCCGGAAATGAAGCAAGAATTTAATAACAGTTTGCAGAGTAATGATCTTGGATTGGATATAGAATTCTATCAAATTGCGAACCCTTCCTGGCCCGATGAGGCTGAAGTGTTCCTTCCTTTGCGATGAGAAAAAATTATAAGCAGGCAGCTTTAATGGCGCTTCAGAACTTTGACCTGGATTGGACGCAGATTCGTTTTAACCAGCTATCGGATACCTGTACCTTTGTAATCGAAACTAATAAAGAGGGAACTTTTTTACTGCGCCTTCATTCGGGGAGATCTAAAGAGGAAATCAACTCCGAAATCGCGTGGCTGGAGCTTTTGAAGAGCAAAATTGATGTCCCCCTGCCAAAAGGTGTTCACGATCGCACAGGTGCTGTAACGTTCAGAGTGGAACAGGGAAATGGAGAAGGTGTGTATGCCTCTTTAATGCGTTGGGTTGAAGGGGAACATGCGAATGAAAGACTTACCGAAGAACAAATTTACAAAGAAGGCGTTCTATTAGCCAAGCTACATAAGGCGGCACAGGAGCTGGAGTTACCCTCTGGCTTTAATCGTCCTGTTTGGGATGAGCATAGCTTTCGAAAAGCAATGCTTCGTTTAAAGCTGCATTATCATTGTTTTCTTACGGATGATGAGTTTGTGCTGTATCAGTCGGCAGCTGAAAAATTATACAACTGGTTAAGCAAGCAGCATAAAAATAAGAACAGAAGGTCTTATGGCGTTATCCATGGAGATTTACATCAAGGCAACATCATATTTAAAGAGGGCGAACCTCGGCCGATTGATTTTGGAAGATGTGGTTGGGGTTATTATCTTTATGACGTGGCACATACCCTTCTTGGACTGTATCCATTGCAAAGAGAAGGGGTCATTAAGGGGTACGAAAGTATCGCCAAGCTCGATGGGGAGTGGGTTCAGACTTTAGAGAATTTTACGGTCATGGTTATGATCGAAAATTATTGCCATCACGTATCCGATCCTAGGGAAACTGAGGGTCTAAAAGCAGAACAGCCCTATGCGCTAGCGATCCTGAAAAATTATCTTAAGGGAGAACCCTTTCTTTTTGACAGGATTGAGATTTAACGTATAAAAATAGGGTCTCTTTGGGGAATTTATATAAAGTTCCCTAAGGAGGCTATTGTGATGAAAAAAAGCTGGATTGCTCCCCTTCTTGTCGCAGTGATGCTTGTTCTGACGCCACAACCTTGCTCCGCTAATAGGTTAATTCAACCTCAATCTATAACGCCCTCCAGGTCTGATTCGGGACTTCAACTGCCAGATCAAGATTCTCGCGAACTTAAGTTTCAAGACATTCTGATGTTATTACTTTTACCCCATATTGAGAAAAAAATTGCAGATATTTATTCACCGCTTCTGCGAGAATCGCCAATGGTTTATCCTTACTTTGTGGATGTGACTGAGGTGAAGCGGCTCAATGGTTTCCGTGGGTTTGATTTCTTGATTACACTTAACGTATATCCTACAGTAGGTCCACATATTTCAGTTGGAGAAGATACCATGACTTTTAGGATCTCTCCTGGTCCTAAGGTGAAGCTTGAATCGTTCAAGCATCTAAAAGACCCCCAAAAGTCAGACTTCCCACCAAATTATCAGAACATCCTGAGATAGTGTAGTTTAGGTAAGGCGGGCGGAAGAGTAGATGTTAATATGTGCCGCGCGTTGAGTTATGAGGCGAGCTATTTTTACATGAGTAGGGAGTTCTGCGGTAAAGGTAATGGGTTGAGTAGGGAAGGGAGTCTTAGGAGATGGTGAGTGAGAGGGGAGGAAGGTTGGGCTAGTGGCGTGATGAGGGTGAGTGAGAGGGGAATAAGGTTTGGTTAGCGGCATGATGAGGGGCAGTGAGAGGGGATGAAGGATGGGCTAGTGACGTGATGAGGGTGTGTATGTGAGGGGATAGAGGTTGGGCTAGTGGCATGATGAGGGTGTGTGAGAGGGAATGAAGGTTGGGCTAGTGGCGTGATGAGGGTGAGTGCGTGTGTCCGGGAGCGGGTAAACGGGATAGTTGCAGTTTATACACTTATTTGCAGGAGATAAGAAGCTTAGTCACTTTTAGTTGCATTTGGTGCAGTTAAAAGAAGTCTTTTCACACTAATTTGTTAATATCGTTGAATTTAGTTGCAGAGAATACACTTATTTCGCTCGGGCAGCACAATGTATTGTTTATAGTTGTATAAAGTGCAATTAACTCATACATTCACAAAAAAATTTAAGCAAAATAAAAAATCCATGGGTTAACGTTGCAATACCCAACTCATACCCAACGCATACCCAACTCATGCCCAGCCCACCACACACACTCCGATCTTTGGGGTGTTTTTTTTGTGGTTAGACTTGTGGTGGATTAATGGCGATTATGGTATTATGAAATTAGTGAATGTATTGATTTGAGTTACTAAATTCAAATACGGAGGTGCGAGGGATTGGGTGATCATAAATTCGAAGGCGTACACAAGAGGAGCAATTTTAGCGAAATTAAAGATAAAGTCACTAGCGATAGCGCAAGTAACAACGAGGATAAAGTTAAAGTAGGTGTAGCTACTAAAGATGGGCAGTTGGGGTTTCTTTTTACAAGGGGAGGTCTTCGGGAGGGTGCGGGTAGAAAAAGCACTGGTGTAACTAAAAAGGTATCTTTGACGTTATCTGAGGACGTTTGGCAGGAGATAGAGCAGGCTTGTGCGGATCAGAACGCATCTCGCTCTCAAGTATTTCGGAACATTATTGAGGCGCATTTTGTAAAGGAATCTAAGGAGAGTTAGGTGAAGTCTTTGCTAATCCATGTATCAAAAGATTCTCTTAGTACCGCATTACAGGCAGCATTAAAAGCCATATCCGCGAATAGTTCCTCACGTGTTCTTTCAGGAATACTTATTCAGGCGCAAACTCAGGGTCTGATATTAACAGCCAGCAATATAAGAATGACCATTGAATATAAGCTCCCTGTGAAGATGGATTCGATGGTTGTGCACAACACAGGTGAGATCGTAGTTCCCGCGCGTTATTTTTATGAGATCATTCGTAAGCTTGATCCTGGACTAATTAGGCTGGAAATCGAAGAGGCATTGATTCTAAACATTCAATCAGGGAACACTCAATTTCGTTTATGTGGAATGGATGCGGCAGAGTTTCCAAGAATCCAATACATAGATCATCCAAACATTCAAAAGATAAGCATGAAGAACACTCTCCTGAAGCAAATATTTAAAAGAGTGGTTTTTGCGGTCTCTTCATCGGAAACCAGACCTGTGCTCACAGGAGTTTTGCTTCAAATAGATAAGCGAAATATTCGTGTAGTCGCCACTGATGGCATCCGCTTCGCCCAGCATATTGTTGAAAGCATAGAAGATTACGGTGCAATTCCTTTAGATGTTGTAATCCCGGGCAGCAGCCTGGAGGATCTTTTAAAAATATTAAGCGATGATGCAGACAGCAGCACCGATTTAGAAATAGGCCCCAAGCAGATCAGATTTATTTCTAATGGATTGAGGGTTCAGTCTGCCCTTCTAGAAGGAACTTATCCCTCTGTCAATAATTTAATCCCAAAAGCGTATCTCTCCGAAGTGATTGTTAAGACAGACCGTTTGTTACATGTGGTTGAACGTATTTCTATATTGGCTGGTGAGAGTGTTATGCTCAGCGTACTTCCTTCTAACACGCTAAGTTTAGTGTCCAAGACTGCAGAAATTGGGGATGTAAAAGAAGAGATTCCTTTGGATCATCTAGAGGGTGATCATTTTCGAGTAGCCTTTAACGGAAAATATTTCAGGGACATCCTTCGGGCGATAGATAGTGAGACGCTTAGAATAAGGTTCGCGGGAAAAGAAAGACCGCTGGTGATCCTGCCTGTAGACGCATCTTCGTCCACACTTTTTTTAATTACTCCTGTGAGGACGCATGATTGAGGATATGTTAATTGCAGTATTTGAGTACATTTGAGCGAATAGCTGCAACTGAGTCCGAGCAATTGCTGAAAAGAACGCCACCTGCCAAATCTGCTCCTAAACGTGCTAACCAGTGCTTAAACTAACTGTCTATGACTCAACTTATCTACTCCGTGCGCGGAATTAGCTGCCTATTGCTCAACCTATCTACACCGTGCGGAATTAGCTACCTATAGCTCAACCTATCTACTCCGTGCACGAAATTAGTTACCTATAGCACAATCTATCCGCCTACGTCTCGAAACCAGTTACCTTTTGCTCGATCTAGATCGTAGCGGACCGTACTGCAGCTATTTCAGCATATGGGTTCATTTTGCGAAGGTTTCGGACTGTATAGCACCTATTGCCCTTGATTTACTCAGAAAAGGAGTACATTTGAGCGAATAGCTGCAACTGAGTCCGATAGTGTGGCAAAACGAGCGAAATTATGGAAATAAGAGCAACTGAGTCCGAAATAGCCCAAACCCACTTCAGCATCACAGCTTTCCCAGACGGGAATGAGGTATATTTGATCTGGGAGGGGATGGAATGCATAATGCAAAGACGGCCATATTTTATTTCTCAGGTACTGGCAATACGGAGATTATTGCTAAGCAATTTGCTGAAAGGCTAAGAAGTAAAGGGCAAGACGTAGATTTGTTTAGAGTGGAAGATATTATTAAAGGCACTCGTTCTGTAGAATATGAAGCTTATGATCTTATAGGTATTGGTCATCCGGTTCTAGGCTTTGGCGCTTCCGGTTTTGTTGAACATTTTGCAGATCAGCTGCCTGAATGTAATGGAACCCCGGCATTTGTATTCAAAACGGCATCCTCTCCACACTATATCAATAACGGTGCTTCGAATACGGTTCTTCGTTCTTTGCGTGGGAAGGGATATATCCCTTTTCACAATTCCATTTTGGCGATGCCATGTAATTTTTATATCAAATATGATGACAGGTTGAATAAGCAGTTGTACCAAGCCGCACAGCGTAAGGTGGAATTGTTTGCAGAGGAAATCGTAAACCGAACACCACGAAATCTGCCGATTCACCCTGTGTTGGAGCGGGTTCTGAGAACAGTATATTATTGTGAGGAACACCAAGGGGGAAAATACTTCGCCAAAGGATTGCGTACAACGGACGCTTGCACACTATGTTTAAAATGTGTCAGCAACTGTCCAACATCCAATATTAGTAGCGGCGTAGAAGGAATTGTTTTCAGTCAAAATTGTTTATTATGTATGCGTTGTGTTTATTCTTGTCCTCAGAAGGCAATCCAAGCGACACGACTGAAGACTAGCGTAGTAGATCCCTATACTGGAGGTCCGAATCTTCATAAACTAATGAAGGATTCTGCGAATGATGGACGGTTTGTTACTCCCAAATCCAAGGGCTACTATAAGCATTTTATTAAGTATTTGGAGGAATGACATATGAATCTGTTTCGGATGGGATCTAAGCTACTGGGGATTGAGCGGATCAGCACATTTTTGGAGGATAATTATGTGAGTATCGGCTACCCCGGAATAGGGGATCTGGAGAATCTAAGCATAGAGGAACTTCGTGATCGATTATTCGGTACTTACCAATATAGTGAGCCGGAGCTTATGCAACATCTGCAAGCCCTTCAGCTATTTGTACATACGATGCAAGATGGAGATTATGTGCTGGTGGCCGATGGAGATTGGGTACATCTCGGAGACCTCGGAGATTATTTTTACAACGAGTTAAATGATAATGTTGACGAGGGTACATGCCATCGGCGTGGTGTAACGTGGTTAAAAAGTCTGCCGATTTCTGAACTAAACACAGGCGTGCGGGAGTTATTTAACCAAAGTGCACCGGTTGTACAATATAAGGGTCCAAAACCAAGTGCTCGCTTGGATCTGTGGATTACAGGTGTTTCTGCTAATGAACAAGAAGTGAATAGTCCGCTGCAATTGGATGAGGAGATGCTCTCTAAGGCGCTTAATATTTTGAAAGAAGCTTTGATTTGTGATGACTCCGAACGACGGGAACGAGCAGCGATTGCCATTTTACAATATGCGAAGTAAAACTTCTTCTGTATAACGAGCGCATGGTCGACTATCTTCATGATGAGTTTCAATTAAAAAACGTTCCACCCGCTACTTGCCTCGGATGGAACGTTTTGCTGTATCTATAATCAGATGAACTCAACGAATTCGTTGACTGGCTTACGGTAGCCGCGGGGTCTGATTTTATGTTTTTTGTCTTTGCCGATCGTGATCAGCATAACAGGTACCATATGATCCGGCAGATTCAAGGTGGATTGGATAACATCAGCATCGAAGCCGATCATCGGGCAGGTATCCCAGCCTTTATCTTTGGCGATCAGCATAAAGTGCATGGCCGAGAGAGAGGCATTACGTATTGCTTCATCTCTTTGAAAAGCATCCTTATCAATGTAAGCATTGTTAATCATCTCTATTTGCTCATCATATTCCTCTTGTGACATCGCTCCTAAAGCTTTAAGCCCGCCATAGATTTCTGGAGCCTGCTGATAAGCATGCTTATCTCCTAGCACTACAATAACTGCTGAAGCAGTATGGATTTTATATTGGCCGTAAGCCGCTTCGCGAATTTCTTCTTTTAAGCTCTCGTTAGATATCACTTTGTAATTTGTATGCTGTAGATTATAGGCCGATGGTGCCAATCTGGCGTAAGAGAACATTTCCTCTAATTCATTTTGAGGGATGGTGACCCCTTCCACAAAATTCATAGCGGATCTGCGGGACTGAATCAAGTCTGTAAAAGCGCTCATAAGTATTCCTCCGTTGTGTATGTATTCGGTTGTAAAATATAAACACCTGATATTTGTAAATGTACTAACTAAATGTTACTAACTAAAAATAACACAGCCTATAAAATTCGTCAATGATAAAATTTATTGAAGTTAATCTTGAATACCCTGTTGTCAAAAAATAGGACATAAATTAGGATATTAGGATATGTAAAAACACGGTGAATGAAAGGGTGGATAAATTGATTAATAGTAGAGAACGATTGATGATAGATTTACAAAGAATCGAAGAGAATGACTACGAGCTTAGAAGTGGACAGGACATAAAGGATTATGTGAAGTTGATGCTTGAGCATTTAGGAGATCCCGAGCCTGTGCTGCGTGATGAATTGATTTATTCCACATTCTACAAATGGATTAATGAGAAACATTGGTTTAATGATGCGGAGCTTCGTGAACTGCTGTGGATACTCCTTGACGAGCAGCATCTATTTTATCACATTGGGAACAAAGAAGATCAGACGGTGTATACAAGAACATTTTCTGTATTGGTTGTTGCTCTTATTCTCCAGCGGCATAGGGAAAAGGCTATATTGGATAGCTCTGAATTTACAAAGGTGAAGCAGGGTTTAATTCGTTATTATAAGGAAGAACGGGATTTAAGAGGTTATATGGAAAAAGAAGGCTGGGCACACGCAGCAGCCCATGGCGCAGACGCCTTGGATGAGCTGGTTTTATGCTCGGAGAGTGATGCCGAGGTGCGGGAAGAGGTTCTGACAGTTGTTCAAAAGATGCTTTATAACGATCAATACATATTCAGGGAGGAAGAAGATGAACGGATTGCTACTATTATAGTTACAATCATCGATCATCATTTACTTCCACAGCAGTCTATAACCGAGTGGATTCTCAACTTGGCGCAATGTGGCAGTTGGCCTAGAAGCCACAGCCAGTATGTTACTCGAATAAATACAAAGAACTTCCTGCGTTCTCTTTATTTCAGGTTACTTCTAATAGAGAAGAATATGGACATTGTGGATGTTTTGTTGAAAACTGAGAAGAATTTGAATGAATTTGTACATTAATTCACTCAAACGGTTTTAATTAACACTGGTAATTTAAATAATTTATTATAATGTAATAAAAATCACAAAATTTTATGGAAATTCAAAAACTTTGTGACATTTATAACTTGATAAGTGCTATAATAGAAATATGGCGTTAAAAGTTCTTATGTTTTTCATTACTATTAAGCAGCAAAGCTTATTGCAGAGGAGATTTGGATATGTCAGAATCAATCACTCAAACACAACCTGAACAAGAATCACCAAAAGTAGCTGTTAGCAAGGAACAAATGGATGTTCTAGAGCAGCTCTTGAAACCAGAAGTTCAGGAATCATTAACAGTCTTGGTGGAACAGCTGCCAAAATTAACTGAGCTTGTTGGCGTGCTTACAAAGTCCTATGACTTTGTGCAAACTGTCGCAGCGGATGATGTCTTGAAAAGTGATACGGTAAGTGCAATTAAAGAACTTGCTGAACCTGTAGTGCATTCCGCGAAGAATATGGCAGCTACAGTGATCGAAGCAAAAGATCGTGCGAATGAAAGTAACGAAGTTATTGGTCTTTTTGGTCTTATGAAGTTGTTGAAAGATCCACAAGCACAAAAGCTTTTCCGTTTCGTAAATGCATACCTTCAAGTTGCTGGAGAACGCAGTAAGCAGAAATAATCATTTTCATATCTTATTCGTAAGGGACGGAGGAAACATCATGTCTAAACATATTGTCATTCTAGGAGCAGGTTATGGTGGTCTACTAAGCGCCTTAACCGTACGCAAGTATCTCAAAAAAGATGAAGCTAAAATTACTGTAGTTAATCAGTATCCTACCCACCAAATCATCACAGAATTGCATCGTCTTGCAGCAGGTAGTGTTGCAGAGGGTGCTGTTGCTATGCCTCTAACTAAGCTTTTCGCAGGTAAAGATATTGACCTGAAAATCGCGAAGGTTAATTCATTTTCTGTGGAGAACAAACAAATTGTTCTTTCTGATGGTGTGACACTTACTTATGATGCGCTTGTTGTAGGTCTTGGCAGCACTACAGCTTATTTTGGCATTCCAGGGCTTGAACAATACAGTATGGTATTGAAATCAGCTGCAGATGCTAACAAAATTCATCAACATATTGAAGATCGTATTCGTGAATATGCGAAATCGAAAAATGAAGCAGATGCAAACATCCTGATCGGTGGCGGCGGCTTAACCGGCGTTGAGCTTGTTGGTGAAATCGCGGATGTATTGCCTACACTTACTAAAAAATATGGCGTTGATCCTAAAGAAATTAAGCTTATGCTCGTTGAAGCAGGTCCTAAAATCC
Source organism: Paenibacillus sp. FSL R7-0163 (assembly GCF_037969975.1). Classification (NCBI taxonomy): domain Bacteria; kingdom Bacillati; phylum Bacillota; class Bacilli; order Caryophanales; family Paenibacillaceae; genus Paenibacillus; species Paenibacillus sp. FSL R7-0163. The sequence continues at coordinate 3,499,310 of NZ_CP150224.1, read as the reverse complement.
TTCCAGTATTGCCAGATGCATTGATCGAACGTGCTGTAGCAAGCTTGGAAAAACGTGGTGTACAATTCTTGACAGGTCTTCCTGTTACGAATGTAGAAGGCAATGCGATTGACTTGAAAGACGGTCAAAAAATTATTGCTAACACGTTTGTATGGACTGGTGGCGTACAAGGAAATCCACTCATCGGCGAATCCGGTCTTGAAGTTAACCGCGGTCGTGCAACGGTGAATGAGTTCTTGCAATCCACTTCCCACAAAGATGTATTCGTTGCTGGTGACAGCGCGGTGGTCTTTGCAGAAGATGGACGTCCATACCCTCCAACTGCTCAAATCGCTTGGCAAATGGGTGAATTGATCGGATACAATCTGTATGCCTTCTTGAAAAATAAATCGTTTGAAAGCTTTAGCCCAATCAACTCTGGTACGCTTGCTAGCTTAGGCCGTAAAGACGGTGTAGCCATCGTTGGTGCAAGTTCTACTCCGTTAAAAGGCTTGCCTGCAACTCTGATGAAGGAAGCAAGTAATATTCGTTACTTGTCCCACATTAAAGGATTGTTCAGCCTAGCTTACTAATATAGTTTAACCCTAAACCCTGCTCGAATCTGAGCGGGGTTTTTGTTATTGTTTTTTTAGTGAAATGTTTGCATTATTGATGTTTCGTAGTAGGCTGTATTCATTGTATTTGATATAATAGATTGGGTTATATTAACAGAGGTAGTTAGAGGAGGATTTCATTTATGATATTCCAACAAAACGATGTCATTCTGTTTCAAGGTGACAGCATAACAGACTGGGGACGTAATCATGAAGACGCTTCATCGCTTGGAGTGGGTTATGCAATGATGGTCGCCGCTCGTCTGGGGTATTTATATCCAGAGAAGAATCTTACTTTTATTAACCGTGGCATTGGTGGCAACCGTATTGTTGATTTACAGGGGCGTTGGGATAAGGATTGCCTGGATTTGAAGCCGACTTGGGTGTCCATTTATATTGGAATTAACGACACTTGGCGCCGTTTTGATTCTGGTGAAGAAACCACTCCCGAGCAGTTTGAAGCTTCATATCGGGACCTGATTAAACGCACTCAGAAATCTTTGGATGCTAAATTAGTTCTTATAGAGCCTTTTGTTTTGCCTGTACCGGAAGATCGTAGAACTTGGCGTCAGGATCTTGATCCTAAAATTCATATTGTCCGCGAGCTGGCACGTGAATATGGGGCGCCGCTGGTTCCGCTAGATGGACTTTTTGCAGCGGCCTCCGTAAAAGCAGAACCGGCTTACTGGGCATATGATGGAGTACATCCTACTCCTGCAGGTCATGCACTTATTGCGGATGCTTGGCTCAAAACGATGGGAGCAATCTAATCAATTGTCATTTTAAGACTAGAACCACGCTTTAATAAGCAGGTTGTAGTCTTTTTTTAATCGCGTGTTAGTAAAGTCGTTTTTATATATTTATAGACACTGTTATAATTGGAATATGCTTATGTATTGGAGGCGATTCGCATTAGGCGGTTAATATGGATAGCACCTTTGTTATTGGTCGTAGTGTTAAGCGGATGTAAAAGTGATTTGGGCTTCATCAATGCCAGATGGATCGAAGGCGTGTCGTTGACACCCGTGGCAACTAGTGATCAGAAACAAGCGGATCGTCCTTTGCACTCAGAGAGCTTAACGCTAAAGGATTCTGTTTTGATCAAGACGCTTGCGGAGGCTATGAACAAGAGTAAAAAATTTTCTGATGATCTGGATTGGGGTCCGGAATTTGAAATGAAGCTTGTTTATGGGGACGGCTATTCGGAAGACTATTACATAGCGCTTGGAGATCAACTTGGACATGAAGGGATGTTTACTACAGCGGAGAACAGCAGTCAGGGCTACACGATTCCTGTGAAAAACTCTGACCAGTTAAGAAAGCTCATTTATGGAACAATCGATACGGAGAACATTGAACAGGCAGACCCTGTGGAGACTTCTGTCGAGGTAACAGGTCCAGTAACCCTATCACATAATGAACTGTCTCCGGTCACAGGCAGAGCGGGATTTTTAAATCTGCAACTGCTAGAGGGGACATATAGCGAAGATTGGACTACACCCAGTCCGTTAACGGGAAGAAACTGGAGTGGCCGATTTAGACTAGTTGTGACTGATGAACAAGGGAAAACGCTGAGTAGCTATCCGTTAAATGATCAATTTGCCCAGACCTTTAATGATTTTTTCCAGCTTCAGTTTGAGGATTATAATGGAGATGGTGATCCCGATTTTACGATCGGACAATATGGAACGAGTAACGGTTATTTCTATAAGCTTTTTACACTCAGAAGAAATAACGTGATAGAAGAACTGCCTATTAAACCTGAAAATCAGCTGTTTATCAGCAGTCCTGAGCGGTATTCCATAAAGCTGGATAAAGTTGATGAGCATAGCTTCAAGAGAAGTTACTACGATAACGCAGCAGGCAAACAAGTGGAAGATACTTTTCAGTGGGTAGGGAGTGCATTTCAGAGGCTGGACAATTGATTAATTCATGAAGTGAGAGGAATGTGTGTTGGATGACAAGTGATACGGTACAAGATTTAGAAGGGTTAAAAGCTATTGGAAAAGTGGTGGGCCACACCATCGCCGAGATGAAAAAGAAAGTAACCCCTGGGATGACGACTGCGGAGTTGGATCTTATTGGAGCTGAGATTCTGGAAAGCTTCGGAGCATCCTCAGCCCCGAAGATAACTTATAATTTCCCGGGCAGCACCTGCATCAGTGTGAACGAAGAGGTTGCTCATGGTATTCCGGGTCCGAGAGTGATTAATGCTGGCGATTTGATCAACATTGATGTCTCTGCTGAGCTGAATGGGTATTATGGGGATGCTGGCGTTTCTTTTCAACTGCCGCCCTATAACGATGATATTCTGCGTTTATGCCGGAGTACTGAGGAAACCATGATGAGTGTAATCAATCATCTGCGGGCAGGGATGAAGGTTAACGAGATCGGCAGAATGATGGAATTAGAAGCTCGGAAACGCGGGTATAGAGTGGTGCGTAATCTGTGCAGCCACGGAATTGGCAAATCACTGCATGAGAAGCCTTTTGAAATTCTACCCTTCTATAATCCAAGAGTGACCACAGTACTGAAGGAAGGACAAGTAATTACAGTAGAGCCTTTCCTCTCGACTGGAGCGGACTATGTTGAGCAGCAATCGGATGGCTGGACGCTAAGTGTTGTAGATAACGGTCGGGTAGCGCAGTTTGAACATACGATTATCGTGACTAAAGGTGAGCCTATTATTCTGACTAGTGTGTAAGCCCGAATAGCGACTTAAAGGGGTGGAGGATGGAGGGGGATATGAGCAAAAGCCTTACCCGGACCCTCCGTTCCTTCCATGTCGTTAGCGAAGTTGTTATTAGCCGTGATAAGTGGCAATGCGGTAAATACTTTAAAGAGACCTGTCTATTTGACAAGTCTCTTTTTTTCTAGGATGAGGCGTTACGCTTATATCCTATATTTGGCATAAATTATCGATGTTTTTTTCAATGGAATGATAAAACAGGTCTTCCGCATGAAGGACATAGGCCATGTATTCTTCCATCTGGTCAGTAAGTGTAAATTCATTCATGATATACTGCCTGGTCATAACATTCCTTAAAAGTTCCCATTGTTCGATGCTTTGCCGAGCACAATGAATGACATCGCTGAGAGCATTAGGATTTGCTAAGGAATTCAGCAGCAACAGCAATACTTTTTTCCTATCTGAATGACGGGTGAGCGTCGTCCGGGTTAAAGAGTAAAGGTCATGGGGGCGGTTTGAAATCTTTGTATTGAGGATGAAACGTCCACTTGCAAACAGATTGTTCAGTTCCTGGATGGCTGATCGTCCGATATATTCCAGGCGGCCTTCGGTACAAGAGGGCGGCTTATAATAATTCGATAGTGCGGTTCTTAAAATGAGCGAGGCTCGGGCTGGCAATTCAGCAAGCTCATCTTGATTAGGATGTACTGTGAAACAGGAAAACTGCCGATTGTAGGCATCCATAAACGAAGTTTTGGCATCTTGACCGATATTTTTGTTATGCGGATAAGGCTTGAAATACTCTTTGTTGTAATTTATATAATTGTCCAAGAAATAAAAATCAGTTGCCGTCTGCCCTAGGATCAAAAATATATGCCCATCCACAATATGATCTGTTTCCAGAGCCGGGTTTAATTCAAATGTTCTATAAAAGGGGACTCGTTTCATTAACGTATTGACAAATACGACTTCGTTATTTGCTAACAGTGTCTCTATCGTCTGGATGGCTGCCTCTGCATTGTTGCTAAAAGTATGTTTATTAGCGACTGTTATATAATCCTCGGGATCTTTGATCTCGTTCAAGCTTAATTCAAACTGGTCACTGTCAGTATGGGTAACTAATTTCAGATTAAAATCATCTAAAAACATCTTGTACAATACGCTAGAATCATTGACATACCTCTTTAGCATGAAAAAAATATTACGGGTATAGCAGTTTCCCAGTGACTGTACCTCTGCAATAGGCTCCCCTGCAGAATTATAGTAATATTCCATTTCTAACGTCTGCAACGTCTGCATAATTGTCCCTCCAACTGCTGCTAATTCTCCAATTCATCCCTTGGAGCCGAGCGCGCTTATTATTTCGCCCAATAATTTGGTTTCGTCTGTTTGTATGGTCAACAGAGAATGTTTGAGTGCGTCTAGCACCTTGGGGTCCATGGACAGATTATACCGAAGCACCATATTTCTGTTCAGAAGAGAGCGTTCTTCAAGCTCAGTACAACGCTCAATCCATCGGTCGCTTTGCAGCAGGAGTTTTATTTGTTGGAGATATTTAAGTCTTAAAACCATAAGCTTCTTATGCTCCCACAGCAAATGATAGGCTCTAATGTCAAGCTCAGGGTCATCTTCTTTAGGATGCTCCATTTGATAAATGAGGTGTTGGTAAACACTTTGTCCATAGATGCTGGTAGTGGTATGGTTAATAAAATCGAATGAGCGCTTGGAGGATAGATATCGCTGCAAGCTGTCGACAATCTGTTCGACGTTTAAATCAAATTCTGCATCGATTTTGCTAAGCAAAGTTACACGCGTAATAAAATTTTCTTCCCCGGACAGATAGTCAAAGGCGGATTCCAGTTCGGAAAAGGTGCATTGAGCGGTCATAAATTTACCGCCCGTAATATTGTCCCGAATGCAGACTGTTTGGCGATCAAGATCGTAGCCGTAAATTAATGTCTCGTGAAAACGGTGCTCTTGGCCGAACTCCTGAAATGCAGATATAAAGTACCGGTCGAGATGGCACCATACATAGCAATCGCCGTTGATAGAGTCTACTACAAAATCCGTAAAGGAAGACCACTTGGAAATGATGGTTCTAGGCAATATGAACTTATTGAGAAATGGGCAATAATCAACAAGAAGCTCATGATTGTCAAAAAAGTAAGTTTCCCAATCCGTTACATATCTCAGCTGAATGAAGTTGGAATAAACCCAGGGCCATATGCGGTTATCCGAAGAAATAATAGAAAACAAAGTCCCATAGGCGTTGGAAGTATTTATTAGTGGATCGGAAACGGGTAAAGTAATTTTACTCAATTTACACCTCCATATTCCCCTTATATGTAAATGAAAATGAAATAAATGACATTATTATACTATAATAATTGTTCATTCCAATTATGTGATGATAATCATATTATGATAATAAAGGGAAATGGTAATCTGGCGAAGAATAGTACTTTTGGAAACATTTTGACATACGTTTCTCTGATAAAAAAGCAGCAGAATGTGATGGGAGGAGCGATATATTGCGAATAGTGGTTTGTTTAAAGTTTATTGCACACGTGAACAAAGGCGATGTGCGTGGCATTGCTGATGGCCGTAAGATCTCGGCCTCACCGCCACCGAAGGCAACCTTTGAGCTAAACTATCCGGACCGGCAAGCCATCCATGTGGCATTGGAGCTGAAGAATAGCTGTAATGCTAATGTAACTCTTATTTCCATGGCCCCTCCCGGTTGTAAAACGGCTCTGCAGGAGTTTATGGGTTATGGAATCGATGAGGCAGTCCTGCTCAGCGACGCTTCTTTTGCCGGTTCGGATACATTGGCGACATCGCTGGTACTGGCTCGTGCTGTTGAGAAGCTTGGTGGATGTGATCTGGTTCTGACCGGCAGCCATTCAACCGACAGTGATACCGGTCAGGTAAGTCCGGGAATCGGCGAGTATCTAGATATCCCCCACGCGATAAATGTAACACGGTTTGAGGATATTTCGACCGATGAGGTATTGTTCCACCGCCAGCATGACGAAGGGGTAACAACCAGACAGTCTTGCCGGCTTCCGGCAGTATTGAGTATTGGTGGAATGACAGCCGTCTCTGAGTTGAAACCGCTAACAATTGCTGCCAAATTGCATGCCAGAACCAAGGATATTCTGGTATGGTCCTGTCATGACCTTGGCCTTGACCCACAGACGGTTGGTTTGGCAGGCTCGGCTACTGAAGTAGTTTCAGTGTACGAACAGCACTCCGAAAGAAAGGGGATTTTGCTAGAAAGCGATGAATATCTACGGGTATTGGAGCCGATAATCAGCAAAATCAGCGAGGTTAGAAATGGATGATTAGGATTGATCAGGAACAATGCACATATTGCCTCCTGTGTTTAAAACGCTGTCCCGCCGCTGCAATCAAGGATGAGGATGAGGGCTTGCGTATCGACGTTGCGGCATGTACTTATTGCTCAGTCTGCACGTCTTGCTGTCCTAACCAAGCCATTATAATGAAAGACAGGGCACAGGAGACCAGACAACCGTACCCTGAGCATGAGGGTATTTGCCTTGTTGTGGAACATGCTGAAGGCGCTCTCTCTTCATATTTTCCGGAACTGGTTACCGCAGCAAAACAGCTGCAGGCTATGAGAGCCCAGCGCATTTACGCTTTGGTGGTCGGAGAGCGTATAGAAGACCTAGCCCAGCGTCTGCTTCAGTGGGGAGTAGATGAGGTGTGGATGGTGAACAAACCGGGAATACAGCGTTACGCCGAAGATATTCATTATAATTTGATTTCTGCGGTGCTCCGGGATCAAAGACCGTCTGTCGTACTAGGTATGGCTACCGCATGGGGGAGGTCTATTTTCCCCAGAGTCGCAGTTCGCCTGCGGACGGGGCTATGCGCCGATTGCATCGATTTGAAGATGGGACCGGATCACGGGGATTTTATTATTACCAGACCGACGCAAATGGGCGAGCAATTCGCTGAGATAAAAATACCGGCAAGACGGCCGCAAATGGCAACTGTAAAAACCAATTTTTATTCCGCTGCTGAGACCGCACACGTCGCGCAGGGCAAGATTGTTGATCTAAGCTCCCTGTATTCTTGCTCTTCCTCAGTCCTGCAGTTTATGGGAGTAATTGAAGAAGCCGCGGGCAAGGAGAACATCGAGACTACAGAAATTATTGTTGCTGCCGGGAGAGGCATTCAAAACGCAGACAATCTTCGTTTAATCTATGCGCTCGCCGATGCGCTTGGGGGGAAAGTAGCGGTTACCAGACCGCTTGTAGAATGTGGATGGATGGATAGTATGCATCAAGTCGGACTGACAGGTAAAATGGTCAAGCCCAAACTGTACATCGCCTGCGGAGTGTCTGGGGCAGTGCAGCATAAGGTTGGGATGCATCATTCGGAGACGATAATTGCAATAAATACGGATCGCAATGCACCTATCTTTGATTACTCCACATATGGGATCGTAGGCGATCTTTTTACAGTCATACCTGAAATATTGTCGGCATTGAACACAGTACAGGAGGTTGGGCGATGATTGAGAAGGAGCTATTAAGACAACAAACGCTGCATACGATTGGCGTCATGCTCGATGAGCACTTGCTTCAGAAGGAGGATATGTTCAGGTTTCAAAGCGATGTCCACGACACATATTCTCCGGAATACATCCGGAGCGAGATGGAGAATTGGTACAGAACATTAGGAATCGAATATATCATCCAGCGAAAATTTTCACTTCGGATGCCGCAGTTTACGAGAGAAGAATTAGAAGAAGCGGACCGAAGAAACGAGATCATTTTATGTGTTCCCCAAGGCGTCAGTCGCAAGCAATTAGGCTGCTTGTTTAATATCCGCAATTGGGCGCTGGAGAGTGAACTGGTCGCAGCAACTCCGGAAATTGAGGATTTCTGGTTCACCGTTCCGCGGACAACCGAACCGGATATGCTGGATCGGACGGCTGTGGAAATACAGCGTACATACAAGAAAACCGGAAAATTGGGAATGAGTCTGGAGCGGTATCTGGTATTTGTCGCCCGCATGAGGCATCTGACAGGACAAACACCGGATATAAGGACAAAGATGTGGATTACCAACGGCAAATATGAAGGAAAGGCGATGCTTGTGGTTGGTTTCGACTCGGCTGGCGAGTTTACAGCACATGGCTGGATGCCGAATTTCCACTCGCCTATGGTGGGCGGACGTTATACCTGGATACCTGACCATATATAAACAGTAAGGAGACGGTTATTTCGGCTATGTACAATAAGTTCACTGAATCGGGGCTTCAGCCTAGTGTACACTTCACCGCTGCTCGCAAGGCGGAACCGGGTCCTAATGAATTGTTCATTACCAATCGTTTTACTTTAACGGGAACGGTAAAGGACCCATCCTGCTTGCAGCTTTTTCATGGGGCATGCCATTTACCAGGGCATTATCCTTACTCCAGTGTCGGAGTAGTGACTAAAGCGGGGCTTGGAGCAGAGCATCGCGTAGGCCAAGCTCTTGTGTTTTCTCCTCATTATACAAAGGATGTATGTGTCCCTCTGCACAGTGGGGTGGATGGTCAGATCTTTATTTCCAACGACTTAGACCCTGTGACAGCTGCGTTTGTTCCTATGTTTTGTGTGGCACTAAATGTGTGTGAAGAGCTGGCAGATGAAGGCATTAAAACGGTGGAACTGTGGGGAATGGGACTGCTAGGAAAGCTTTTATTAAGGTTGCTTGAGCAGGATGAAGATTTGAGCTTCATTGTTGAAAAGAAGGAGGCAAAGGATGAGATTTGGGCCGGGTTAAATAGCGGTGTGTGGGACTGCGAGGAGAGAGCCATTGTTGCACTTGATTCGGACCTGCTCTCGCAGGTTCAACGGCATTCGGCTTTAAAAAACGATCCACCAGACCAGCACATACAATTTATTGATCTGACAAGACCTGGAATACTTAAGGAATCCATAACGCATGACCGTATTCAGGAAATCTCTCGCAGAATTGGGAAGCAAGAGCTTGAAGTAACCAGCCTAATTGCCCAACATATTCATGCGGAACATATGGAGCAATTTATCAGGCAAGCGGCGGAAGGCTTTTTTGAAGGGAAAACTGTAGTCTATGACTGGTAGAGGAGGTTCGTCATGCAGTTGACACAAGGTGTTATGGATGTACCCGCACTCGATATTGCATTTTCTGAGCAGGAGCGGCGTATCATTATGGAGCGAATTGATGATTGTCTGTCGAGAGGAGCGTTGAGTCAGGGTAGGTATGTACAGGAGCTGGAGGAACGTTTTGCCCGGTATGTAGGAGTTACTCATGCCATTGCGGTTAATTCGGGTACAAGTGCGATTGAAGCGGTAATGAGAGTGCTCGAAGTAAAGGGGCAGGAAGTGCTGGTTCCGGCAAATACGTTTATTGCCACGGCTTCCAGTGTCCTGTTTGCCGGAGGGCATGTTCGCCTTGTTGATATTGATCCCCGTACATTTTCGGTGTCGCTGGCTGAAATAAAGAAGCAGGCCACGAGTCGTACCCGAGGGGTTATTATCGTACATATTGGCGGAATTGTTACACCGGAGATTGAAGAAATCAGGCAATGGTGCGATGAGCAGGGGCTCTGGTTATTTGAAGATGCCGCTCATGCACATGGCAGCAGGATGGCCGGAAAAGGTGCGGGAGCTTTCGGAATTGCCGGAAGTTATTCCTTTTTTGCCACGAAAATCATTACCTCGGGGGAAGGAGGGATCATTGTCACAAACGATCATTCAATGGCTGAGAAGCTAAGAATGTTCCGCAATCATGGCAAGCCCCAGCCTTGGGAGACTTACCACACCTCGCTTGGCAACAATTATCGAATGAGTGATATCACAGCAACGATAGCGCTTACCCAGTTTGAGCGGCTCGACGCGATCATTGAACAACGGGAAGCGATCGCCAACCGTTATACTTCCTTCTTTACGAAAAATCTTCCTGATTTCGAGATTGTGATGCCGCAGGACAGATGCAGTTGGTATAAGTACATTGTTATAGTGCCTTTAGACGTTGACAGTTCCGATTTGAAGGACAGACTCAAGGAGAAAGGCGTTTCGCTCCAAGGGGAGGTATATGCAACGCCGCTTCATAGGCAGCCGATCGCTGCTTCCCTACAGTTCAGTGGGGAATATCCGCTAGCGGATGATTATTGTCGGCGTCATATCTGCTTGCCGATTTATCCCAATTTGACTGATCAGCAGATCGATTATGTTTTGGCTGTATTCTTAAGTGTGGTCGCAGAGTTAAGGGGGCAGCAATGAACGAGGGCATTATTATTGATAATCTGAGAAAGGTCTATCGCGTCCCTGTAAGAGAACATGGGTTAAAGCATGCGTTCAAAAGTCTGATCAAAATGGAATACAACGAAGTTGAGGCGGTAAAAGGTATCGACCTCAGGGTTGAGCCGGGAGAAATTGTCGGGTTCATCGGACCTAACGGCGCGGGAAAGACAACCACGCTGAAGATGCTCTCCGGTATCCTGTATCCGACATCAGGCAACATTTCCGTCTATGGCTTCAAACCGTGGGAACGCCAACATAAGTTTCTGCGCAACATCAGTATGGTAATGGGGAACAAATCGACGTTAACCTGGGATATTACGGTCGAGGACTCTTTCTTTGTGATGAAGGAAATATACGGAGTCTCTGATGCTGATTTTAAACAAAGACTCAACGAGCTAAAAGAACTACTGGATATAGGGCATCTGCTTAAGAATCAGGCACGTAATCTCTCTTTGGGAGAACGCTCCAAGTGTGAATTAACAGCAGCGTTGTTACATCAGCCACGTGTATTGTTTTTGGATGAGCCTACTTTGGGGCTGGATGTTAGCATGCAGCTGCGGCTTCGCAGTTTTATCAAGGAGTATAACCAAAAACATGAGACAACCATCCTGCTTACCAGTCACTATATGGAGGATATTTCTTCCCTTTGTAAACGGGTTGTGCTGATCAATCAAGGCAAGCTGTTATACGACGGATCTCTGGAGCAGCTGAGCGGTAAAATAGCTCCCTACCGCATTCTCAAAGTCAGTTTTATGGATGAAGACGTAACGGGCACAATTGAAGAGCTAAAGGAGAAGTTTACTGACAGCTTGCAGGTCATGGAGCTTGCGGAAAGCTACGTATTGTTTAAGATTCAGAAGGAAGCTGTACCTGAGATTGTTTCAGAAATCTTTAATAGCTATTGCATTGGAAATGTAACAATCAATGATGCTCCAATCGATTCGGTAATTGATGAAGTGTATCGAGAGGGGAGGCTCCTTTGAATTTTCGCGGAGGCTTTGCGCTGATACGTAGGACTATGTTCGGGTTTATGGCTGAGAAAGGTTTCTTCTGGACATTGACGCTTGGTTGGATGATGGGACCTATCATCTATATGTTTGTTTGGACCGTTGCTGCGGGAGATGGAAGCATAACCGGGTTCACTCAGCAGGATTTTGTGAGGTATTATATTCTGTTAATTCTTGTGAACCAGCTGACCTACCCTACATCACACTGGACGGTCGGCGATCAAATCTATGGCGGCAAGATGTCGATTGTATTATTGAGGCCGATATCGCCTTTTTACGATGTGGTTGCATCAGATTTGGCTGTCAAAATCGTCTGTATGCCTTTTGTTATATTTGTTGCCGGTGTGGCTGCCATTTTTTTGAACTTCAGACTGGCTATATCCGGTCTGGACTTGCTGGTGGCCGTTTATCTTCTTCTCATGGCTCAAATAATCAGATTTATGCTGGCCTATACACTTTCCCTGTTTGCATTTTTCACCAATAAAATCAAGTCCTTACTTTCTATTAATGACACCCTGGTATTTTTGCTGGCCGGACAGGTAGCGCCTTCGTCGTTGCTTCCGGGATTTATGCAGGATATCTCGGATTATTTGCCTTTTCAATATATGATCAGCTTTCCGATAGAGTTTTCCCTTGGAAAGTTGGATCATTCACAGCTTGTTTTTGGCATAATTGTTCAATTCGTTTGGGCGGTCGTTATCATATTATGTAACCGTTTAGTGTGGAAAAAAGGGATTCGTGCATACATGGCCGTGGGAGGGTAGGGAACATGCTGAGATATATGCGTTTGCTGAGATTGTTTTTCTCTACAGCGCTTCTAAAGGAAGCGTCATTCCGCGGTGACTTTCTAATCAAAATTTTGTATACCGCAATTAATTTAACCGGGACGATTGGCGGGATCGCGATCCTCTTTTCCAACACAAATTCGCTTAACAGTTGGACTTTTGCGGATACGCTGGCATTATCGGGCGTGTACTATTTTATTTTGGCAATGAAAAATCTATTTGTTGGTCCAAGCCTTGGCTCATTAGCCGGGATGGAAGGAGAGCTATGGACTGGAGGATTTGATTTAACGCTGCTCAAACCGATTGAGACCCAGTTTTATGTGAGCACGAGATACTGGTCTCCGCTTAATCTGTTTGATGTTATGGTGGGAGTAGCGGTGATGGTGCTGGGCGTTTCTCAAATGCAAGAAGCGATAGGAATATCCACTTGTCTGATGTTTGTATGGGCCATTTGCAATGCTTTACTGCTGTTGTACTCAATACTGCTGTTATTAAGCTCTTTGGCGTTTTGGTATGCCGGAAGTCCGATGTTGAGTATATTCGACAGTATCATGCAGATGGGTAGATTTCCGGTCAATGTATATCAGAAACCAATCCAATTGGCGCTTACCTGGATCGTTCCTGTCGCCTTTATCGTTTCCATTCCTGCAGAAGCATTAGTGGGCAGGGTAAGCCTGTCCTATTTATTCGGAGGCAGCTTGCTAGCTGCGGTTTTGCTAATGTTAGCCAGTGCGTTTTTTAAACGAGCAGTGAAAAAATATGCAAGTGCTTCTAGCTGAGGAGGATTCTAAGTGAACACTTCTTCCATATTGGATTTGATTTATTTCAATTGCTCGAATAATCCAGGGCTTACGGCCATTGATTATGAAGGATCAACGATCACTTATGAAGAGCTACGGCAGGAACTGGAGCACAGTAGTGAGAAGCTGGATCTCGTGGGGATCCGGCCCGGGCACAGAGTTGCCTTAGCCGTTGCAGACAAATCTGCTTTTATCATGCTGTGGCTTGCATGCTGGCATACGGGAGCCGTTCCGATCCCATTTGAACCTGTGAATAACTTACCGGAACTGGAGAGAATGCACTCGTCAAGCCATTGTCAGTATTTAATTTGCGATCCAATTGATTCGGAGGGCAGCAGTCAGCTTGAGCTCGTACTCAGAGTACCGATGTTTATTTTTAGGACTGCAACGCTTTTTTTACAGGCAGATAAGCAGTCTGATGAAGATATTGCTTTGAATTTTTATACCTCAGGAACGACTGGACCGCCTAAATGCGTACAGTTTAGCCATCGGGCCATCTACAATAATGTAATGGCCATCTGTAGAGGGCTTGAAATTACTGCAAACGACAAGCTGTTCACACCGATTTCGCCGTGGCTGCCCGCGACGCTAACCACTGTAGTCCTACCGGCCCTCTGTGCCGGTGCTACATTAATCATGTCGAAGGGAACAATGCCTGCTAGAATTTGCGAGCAGATCAATCGCAAAGAGGTAACGATTCTTTTTGCGGTTCCCTATATGTATGCCTTGCTTAATGAGTCAGTCGTGTCATCGTCAAGTGTAGCTTGGGATAAAGTGAGACTGTGCATCAGCTGCTCTGCTCATCTGGACGCAGCGACTTTTAAGGACTTTTATAAGCTGTCGGGCAAGTCTATCCGTTCATTGTTCTGTTCATCCGAAGGTGGGGCAATTGCCTATAATCCTTCAAATGAGCAAGAACTGATCAGAGATTCGGTGGGACAGCCACATCTGGGAGTTTCTATTCGGCTGCTTGACCCGGAGGGGCACGAGGTTGCTCATGGAGAGGAAGGAGAGATATGGGTCAGCGGCGCTCATATATCGTGCGGGTATTACGGGCAGCCCGAGTTGCAGGCAGAGGTCTTTCAACAGGGTTGGGTACGTACGGGTGATCTGGGAAGGTTGGATGAGGCTGGGTATCTGTATTTGTCGGGGCGGCTTTCTGATAACATCAATGTCGGCGGACATTTGGTAAATCCGGCAGAGATTGAACAAGTCCTGCTGCTCCATAACGGCATTAAAGAAGCACTTGTATATGGTGTTTCCGATAAATACTATGGCAGCAAGCTGATTGCGGAGATCGTGCCGCTGGATGCCCAGGTATCAGCCGATGATATTATCAGATTCTGTTCAGCGAGACTTGCGGCATATAAGGTGCCGAGAGTAATCAAGTGGACGGATAACATTCCCAAGGGTCGCTATGGGAAGAAGTTGAGAAATCAGAATCAAGCAGCCAGTCACATCCTGACGCCATGAGGTTTCTTGTGACAGGTTGCAGCGGTTTTATCGGGAGCAGGTTAACAAGCAGTTTACTGGAACAGGGACATGCTGTCAGAGGGCTTGTATTGCCGAAGGAAAAAGGCGTTGGCGAAACACTTGCAGAATTGGGTATGGAACTGTGGGTAGGCGACGTTCTGAACCCTGAAACGATGGATGGCATAGGGGAGGATATTGATGTCGTCTATCATCTTGCCGGCAAACATTCTGGTTCTGTGTCCCGGATGAGGCAGCTGTATGTAGAGGGGACGCGGAATCTGCTGGACCAACTTTTGCGCAGCGGAACGTATGGCAAGTTCATTGTGGCAAGCAATGGGGCTGTATATGGAAGCGACAACGTTTGTGTGGCCGATGAATCTGCACTGTGCCATCCCGTTCATCCATTTGGAAGAATTACACTCGAAATGGAGCGGC
Source organism: Paenibacillus sp. FSL R7-0163 (assembly GCF_037969975.1). NCBI lineage: Bacteria > Bacillati > Bacillota > Bacilli > Caryophanales > Paenibacillaceae > Paenibacillus > Paenibacillus sp. FSL R7-0163. The sequence goes on along the minus strand of NZ_CP150224.1, from coordinate 3,484,227 downwards.
TGGTCCAGCAATACTGCACCCATGCGAAATTTTCTTATATCATTCTCAGGATCGCTGAAGTGTACGGCCCGCTTGAGCATAATTATATCCGGCAATTAATGCGCTGCACTCAGATGCTGGGGAACGGGCGCAGTTATTCATCTAAAGTGCATATTGATGATGTTATTTCAATGATGCAGTTGGCCTGGAGTAATCTTGCTGTTCAAGAGATTTATAACGTGAGTGATGATCTTCCTCTAACACAGGAGGAATTGATAAAAGAGGTTCGGAAATATGCTCAACTGTCTGAAATACAATGGATTTCTCCTGAGGCTGTCACTGATCGTATCAGACTAAGTATACATGGTTTACGCGCCCTTTCCGTACGTATGGGAAACGAAAAGATAAAAAAGAATGCCGATGTACGGCTGGCATACCCTACTTACGCCCATGCGATTCCTTATTTAATCGAAGAAATGTCCAATAGAAGCGAGGTGAATAGTTTGTGAGTCCGCCAAGAATTATGCTTCTTCCAAGCCCCCCTAGCTCCGGTTCTGTAGGATCAGTGAGCAAAACGCTGGGCATTGCCAAGGTTCTGCAAAGCCAAGGTTGCACGGTCAGCTTTGTGATTGGCGGCAAGCTTGCTGACTTTGTCCGAGCCAACGGCTTTCAGGTTTATGACTATCCGATTCCGCTTCCTTCAGGGAATTCCGGAGATGTTCGCAGTGCTGCCGATTATGTAGAGTGGACAGGGATGGCAGAATCGGGCTTTATTCGTCAAGCGGTTGAGGCTGAACTGAAGGCGATACAGGCTTTTAAACCCAACGCCATATTTGCCGAGTCTCGTCCGAGTGCTTCCATTTCAGCTGCCGTGGCCCAGATTCCCGCTTTGATGATTGCGAGCTGGCCAAGCCATCCAGCCTTCCCGGCCAACCTACAGTATCCGGGATCTGCCAAAGCTATCGCCGCTTTTAATGAGGTGTTGGCGGATTATTCACTGGATTCTGTTTCCAATCTGGCTGAATTATTATTTTCAAGAGCAACAATTAAAATGGCACCGACACTACCGGAACTGGAGCCGGAGCTGGCTGCGTTGAAGGAGTGCGATTTCGCCGGTTACATTCTGGATTTGGAGGCAAGACAATCTTCAAATCTGCAGTGGCATCCGGACTGGCAGGGCAAGCCGCTAATTTTTATTTATTTAAGCGTTAGTGCCATTCCCCCTTTAATTTATATTGAGCTGGTCAAAGAGATCTTTGACAAGCAACCCTACCGTGTTGCCTGTTTATGCGGATTTCATTATGAGCTTAAGGTGCTTCCTGACCATACCGACAATATTCAATTCCATTGGTTTATCCCGGCTGCTGAAATTATGCCGGAAGCAGCTCTGGTAATCTTTCATGGCGGACAAGATACTATGCTTACGACAATGTTGCATGGACTTCCGAGCATAACCGTTCCCGGTCAACATTTTGAACGGGACTATAATTGTACGCAGCTCCAAAATCTTGGTCTCACTTATAAGCTACCCGTTCAAGCATTCAGACCAAGCCGTATCCGTAAGATTGTTGAGACAGCGTTGAACGATAATTTGGCTGAGCTTCGCGGGCATTATAAGTCCAAGCTGAGGACTTTAAGCGGAACTGAGAATTGCTGTGCTGCATTGATCGCACTGGCACAAAAAAATAGCTGGCAGGTGTAATTTATGAAGATATCTGTTCCATATAACGGCGATATCCAGCTTATTGACGAGCTGGGCGGATACGAATATATCAGCTGCTTCTTCGGTGGTTCTTCTCAGGAGGGCTGTGGAAGCGGAAGATCGGCTGCGGCAATGCCGATAAGTACGCGGAGCGATATTGAACAAGCGGTTAAGCGGGCCCATATGTACAACAAAGAGTTTAACTATTTGATGAACAGTTCCTGTCTCGGCAACAGGGAATATGAGGATGAAGGCTACCGACAAATTGTAGATCAAATGGATTGGGCCGCTGAAATAGGTGTGGACTGGATCACCTTAGCCAATCAGCTGCTTGTGGACATTTGCAGGAGAAGACATCCTGAGATCAAAGTGAGCTTGTCCTCCTTTGCGGTGGTCGAAAGTGTGGAACGGGCAAGATACTTTGATTCAATGGGCGTCAAAGAGATCACAGTAAGAGAAAACATAGCCAGAGATTTCAGGCTGCTTGAACGTATACAGAACAGCGTTGAATGTGAAATCCAGGTCATTGTCAATCAGACCTGTCTCTATGAATGTCCAATGCAGGTCTATCATGACAATGTAATGAGCCATGGCTCATCCAACCGTGGAACGGATAACCAAAGCTTTATGGATTATTGCTCCGTCAAATGCACTTACGAGAAATTTAATGATCCAGGGAATATCATGAAGGCGCGCTGGATCAGGCCGGAGGATTTGGCGGAATATGAGAAGATAGGCATACACCGTTTTAAGCTGACGGACCGGTCAAAATCTACTGTCTGGCTGTTGCAGGCGGCAAAAGCCTATCATGATAGGCAGTATCCGGGGAACTTGGCTGATATTTTGAACATCGTTCACACCAACCATCGCAGAACGGCCGGTGCGGTTACACGAGAAAAGGCGGTTTTTTCCCGGCAAACGCAGCAGAGCCGCCAGAGCATCCGTGCCCTGACCTTATTGGATGTTTATATTGACAATTCTAAGCTGCAAGGTTTTATTGATTTTTTCAAAGAAGTCGATTGCCGGTCACTGGATTGTGCGGTATGCGGGTATTGTGATCAATTTGCCGTTGAAGCCCTTTCGTTTCCTGATCCTTCCGCCCGGACCAAGAGCTTAAACATGCTGCAGCAGCTGGTACAAGATACGGCAGAGCGGCAACCAAAGGTTTTCTGAGAGGAGATATAAGCATGCAGAACAAGGAGATTCTGGGTAAGCTGGCCGCTATTTTTTCAGAGGTCTTGAGCAAGGAGGTTACAATGGAGGAACTGGATGCGCAAGCGGATTTACTTGAAGCGTTCCATATGGATTCACTGATTGCTTTGCAGATTATCGTTAAGATTGAACAACAGCTTGGAATCGTCATTGAAGATGATGACCTGGCACTGGAACTATTAAATGATACCGGAAAATTGACGGCATATATTGAGGGACAGTCGGAAAGGGTGAGCAGCTGACGATGAATCTTTTGTTTCTTTCTGAAGGTGCTTATTTTGCCTATTATCAAGGGGCCGTCAAGGCTAACCGTGCAGTATTCGAGTCCCTGGCTGCCAGGGGACATCAATGTAGAGTAGTCCATCTGGTAGACCAGGAAGATTCTCTGTTACAGGTGGAGGAACAGCTGCAGGAGCATGGGGTAAACAATATTATTCGTTCCGCGCATAGTCTTCAGGGGACAGTAAATGGTGTAGAATGCCATTTCACCACGAGTGTTATGCTGTTATACAGAACAGCAGGGGATTTGATGAAAAAAGGCAATCCGGACGTGGTTCTTGTGAATATGGCTTACCACACCATGGTTGCTGCGGGAATAAAGCTCGTGGCTGGAAGCGCAACAAAATTGGTTGTGATTTGTCATGATGTGATCACTCTCCCTTTTGGGCCGCATAGCTGGATCGAAAATCCGCTGCTCCGACAGGAACTTGCCCAGGTCTCCGGCTTTATTGGTGACAGTGATTTCGTAGCTCATAATATCACCGAATGGGGTGGTTATACCAATGCTGTTTCGCTACGTTTCCCAATTTATGGGGATGGTATTTTTCCAACCTTTCATAATTTCAACAGAGGATACATCGCGATATGCAACCCTACAGAGATAAAGGGTTTATCCATTTTTCTGAAGCTGGCTCAAGCTTTTCCGGACTATCCTTTTGCTGCGGTAATTACATGGGGCGATTTGAAGCAGGAGGAACAATCCGCTTTACGTGCTCTGCCTAATGTGACACTGCTTGAACCGGAGCGCGAGATGAATTTGATTTTTGAACAGGTACGAGTGTGGCTTCATCCTTCCATCTGCGCTGAAGCTTTTGGGCAGACAGTAATTGAAGCGATGCTAAGAGGTATTCCTGTTATTGCAAGCGACCAAGGCGGCCTCATGCAATCGAAATGCAAGGTTGACTATAATCTTCCGGTGACGCCGATTACGGAAACTTACAAGGATGAAGCAACAGGACATACAATGCCGGTTATTCCCGAACAGGATACTGCCATATGGGTGGAGACTTTGCAACGGCTGCTGACGGACAGGATACTCTACGAATCCATTTCTGCAGCCTCTAAAGCTGCCGCGCAGGAATTTATAACGGAGGCCCAGCCTGAAAAATTCGAACTGTATCTGGAGAATATGCTGCAATCCGAAATGTCAGCAAGGTGAGGTGAAGAAGTGTGGATAAGACATTGGATACATCCGCCATTTCCGTTACATTGCTCGACTGTCTTCATCGTGCTTTAACAACAGGAGATATTGAACTTTGGCTGGAGACCCAGTATTTCGAAGATGAAATGGAAGCTGAATCACAGCGGGCATGGTTCCATGGGTATTTACAAAAAACAGTTCCGACTTGCATAGAATTTAACGTACGAAATGTCAGAATAAGTCTTGCTGAAATTGTTGCTGCTTGTACTTTGACCTTTACTTATGAACAGTTTGACCAGCTAAAGGATGAGCATATTTATACTATGCGCTATGTTGAAGACAAAAAAGAATGGAAGGTTGTAACGATCGAGAAAAGCTGGCTACCGTTTGGTTCGGCCGAAGCCGATCTAATTCATTACGATACTTATTCCATGACTGATCTCTTCTGGTGGACCAATAAAGCGGAATTGGAGATTGTTAGAAACAGCAACGATCCTCTGCCGGCGAATTTATACGCTCGGGCAATTCCACGAAATATACGTTCCCGGGAAGTGCACTCTGAATTGGAATGTGCGGCCATTCTATCCAATATGCTGTCTTTGCGCGTAGCTGATCTGGCAGCATTGCTGTTTCAGCCAACCGCTCTAGGGACGCTGGAGTCCTTATATCATTTTGCAAGTGAAAATATCAATTTCCAGATTGAGCGGCCTGATCGTAACAGCAGCTGGTCAAGCAAATTTACTGCTCCAACGTTTAGTTATGATGAACTGTTGACCTTGGCTGAAGATCACTTTCCATTAACCGCTAATTGTACGCCGCTTATGTCATTTTATTTTGCGGTGCTCCGATTATGCGGCTTGGCGGCTTCGGATATCGTCCAGCTCCGTTTAGTTAATTACGATTGTTTGCTCGTCTCCATCACTGGAGAGGCATACCTGTTTTTCACAGACCGGATTGTTAAATTAAATGCAGGTACTTACTATTATCAGACCGAAATCAGCAAGCTGTTCAATGAGAGGGAGTATTGGTCTGCTGCCGGAAGTTCGAATTTATCAGGCCGGACGGTGGAGCGATTAAATAACTGGTTCAAGGATGGCATTGTGTTTAAATTCTCACGTCCGCTAACAACGGGAATTAGCTATATGGATGAATGCCCAATGCCCAGTTTAAAAGAATGCGCTGACCCGCTGCAACTTCATCGGTTGCTGCGTCAAACGATGCTGAGATACAGCTGCAATCTGCCGGATTCTGTATATACGTACGCCAAATATGCTTATCAGACACTATTAGTAACAAAACCGCAGGCTTATGTTCTGGCATCTATGAATAGTCCGCTTATTCGTCAGTTTCTGAGCGATTATAATACGAAACAGCATTTTTTTGAGTATGTGGATTTATTGAAGAAGAAATCCATATTTCGGGAACACGACCGACTGATGACTGCAGACCAAGTAATACGTCACGGTACCGCCGATCCGGCTTCCCTTACAGTGTTGGTGTATGTCTGGTTAAATCAAAGCCACCAGTCTCAAGGCGGGGTTTGTATAACTGATGAAGATAGCTATTGTTTTTTTGAAGGAGAAATATGGAGCGGCAAAAAACGAAAACCAGCATCAAAGATGCAAGGAAATCTGTTAGTAGCTTTTAACCATGAATCATGCTTCAGTGAGCTGATGAACATTTCTGAAGCGAAGACCGAATGGATAACATTCATACGGCAGCATATGACGATGTCTCATGAAGGAGCCGATCACATTGAATGACTGGATTAAAATTCAAGGTGCGAGAGAAAACAATCTGAAAAATATATCTCTGTCTATCCCCCGAAACAAACTAGTGGTGTTAACTGGATTGTCTGGTTCCGGCAAATCAACGCTTGCCATGAATACCTTGCAGCAGGAATGTCAGAGGCAATACATGGATTCGCTCGGTATGATAAGTGATTTTATCCACAAACCTAAGGTTGATTCTATTGAAGGGTTGTCGCCTTCCATCTGTATTGACCAGCGCCACACTAACCGAAATCCCCGGTCAACCGTTGGAACTACAACGGATTTGTACACCTTGCTTCGTATATTGTTTACCAAAAGCGGAGAAAGAGCTTGTCCTAATTGCGGAAGCCAAGTCAAGGGTTCAAGTAGTGCTGACATCTGGCAGGAAAACTATGAGTCGATCGAAACAGAGATTCAAGATCTTCCTATGTCCTATTCCGATGAGGGCAAAGCCGTGTGCCCAGAGTGCAGCCATGAGCTTAGAGCATTGACCATGTCCCATTTCTCTTTCAATAAACCTGAAGGCGCATGTCCGGTTTGTATGGGCTTGGGGGTTGAACGAAAACCGAATTTACAAGAAATTTTCGATGACAGCCTCAGCTTGAAGCAGTGTGCACTTAAGGGGAGCAATCCTCATGGAGCACAGTTAATGGCCGATAATTTGGTTGCAGCCGGTAACTATTACGGATTTGTGTTTGATCCTGATAAACCCTTGAGAGATTTGGGCACGGTCGAACGGGATCTGCTGTATTTCGGTGTATACAGCCAGCGATTTATCAGGCATTTTTCTGGGAAGACCCCTCCAACTTATGCTGCAGAGGGAAGATTCGAGGGGATTCTGACCAACCTGGAACGCAGATACAAGGAACGTGGACACGAATCGGACTATCGAGAGAAGATTGAAAAATTCTTTCATCTGCAAGAGTGTTCGGATTGTCACGGTACGAAGCTGAACGCAGACAGTCGAGCGGTTACGCTAGCCGGGAAAAGTATCACCGAAGCATCTGCAATGCCGCTCTTCCATTTGCTTGGCTGGTTGCGTAAAGTGTCCGCTCAACAGCTAGGGGGAAGTCAGGATCCGCTTATGAACATCGTTTCCGAAATGGAAAAAAAGCTGGCTCGCTTGATTGAAGTGGGTGTCGGCTACTTAAGCTTGGACCGCTCCACCGTTTCTTTATCTCTGGGAGAAATGCAGAGGCTTAAGCTCGTCTCATTAATCGGAGCTAGCTTAACAGGAGTTTTGTATATTCTCGATGAACCGACAATTGGCCTTCACCCGATAGATACCGAAGGTCTGCTCCGGGTGCTCCGGCAGTTGCGTGATCTTGGAAATACGGTTCTAGTTATCGAGCATGACCCGGATGTTATGCGGGCGGCCGATTACCTTATTGATATCGGACCGGGTGCGGGCAAGCAAGGGGGAGAAGTGGTTGCGGCTGGCTCCGTGCAGCAGCTGATTCAGTGCAGCAGATCATGGACCGGGCAGTATTTCGCTGGTAAAGATACGGTGGTTCTTCCTGAACAGCGCCGCAGAGGGAACGGGAAATGCATTGAGATTACAAATGCCAATCGCCATAACCTTAAGGATGTAAGTGTGAATATCCCGTTGGGCAAGCTCGTTGTGCTGACCGGGGTATCAGGGTCGGGGAAATCGACTCTTATGTTCGACGTCCTGGCTCGATCCGCACAGCTTCATTTTACCCAAAGCACCGAGACTGATGCCTATGCAGATGTTAAGGGCTGGGAGAATGTGCATAAGGTCATTAGCTTTGATCAATCCCCTATCGGTCAGACTGCAAGATCAAACGCGGCAACTTACACAGATGTGTACACGGCGATAAGGAATATTTTTGCTGCGCTGCCTGAAGCGAAAATGCGTAATCTCCAGGCCAAACACTTTTCTTGCAACGTCCCCGGCGGCCGATGCGAACGCTGTCAGGGAGCAGGGCTTGTGCAAGTGAATTTGCAATTCCTACCGTCGGTTGAGACCCCATGTCCTGTATGCCGGACCAAACGATTTAAGCCGGAGATTCTGGATGTAAAGTATAAAAACCATAGCATTTCAGATGTATTGGCTTGCTCTGTAAAAGAAGGGATGGAACTGTTCGCGGATGAACCATCCGTATATAACAAGCTGGATGTGATGTGCCGTATTGGACTGGATTATTTAATTCTGGGCCAGCCGGCAACCACTTTGTCCGGCGGGGAGGCACAACGGGTAAAGTTGGCCAGAGAGCTCTCCAAAAGCAGTAGACACCACACCTTGTACTTGCTTGATGAACCAACAACAGGCCTGCATCCGCATGATGTGATTAAGCTGATTGATATGCTTGGGCAGTTGGTCGACTCGGGTAATTCTGTCGTTGTGATAGAACATAATACCGATGTCTTAGTCATGGCGGACTGGATTATTGACATTGGGCCGGAGGGAGGCCTGGAGGGGGGACAAGTCTTGGGTGAAAGCACACCAGAGAACATCGCGGAAATCAAGAATTCCAAAACAGGTCGAATTGTAAATCAGCTTCTCAATCAATATCAACAAAACTTAGAGGGGGAGTATACGTGTTAATTCTTGGTTTAAGCGGTGGGCTAGGACATGATTCAGCGGCATGTTTGGTTCATGATGGCGTTTTGGTGGCCTATGCTGAGGAGGAGCGTTTTTGCCGAAAAAAACATGCTTACGGAGAGCCCCCGGTTTTGTCGCTCCTCAATTGTCTGTCACAAGCGGGCGTTGCTTTTGAAGATGTCGATCTGATTGCTTTATCATGGGACCCGCAAAAAGCGGAAGAATTGGGGATATTGGAGAAATTCAAGAAGCACCCGGTATTATCAGGCAAAAAAATGCCCACTATCATTTCGGTCAGCCACCATTTATGCCATGCGGCAAGTGCCTACTATTTATCCGGGTTCGATGATGCGGTGATTTTGGTCATGGACGGACAAGGTGACGATATTTCAACCACAGTAGCCTATGGGAAGAATGAGCATATTGAGGTTAAGCAAGAATACGGGATTTCACAATCGCTTGGATTTTTTTATTCCATCGTCAGTGATTATTTACAGCTTGGAGCATCGGGAGAAGGAAAGCTGATGGGATTAGCCTCTTATGGAGAGTCAGTCTATGACTTTTCTGTACGGTTGACGGTAGACGGGTACGAGATTCCTATCGGAGAACCTGATAGTTCGCTTGGTTTGGAGGATAAGTATAACAAGCTGACCCGAATATGGATGAAGGAAATGTACCGTAAATTCGGTGATCCTCCAAAGCGTATCTATAGCAATAATACACTGTATGGCGGGCTCAATTATACGGTCGAATACAGCAAGAAGCACAAAGATATTGCCGCATCGGCGCAGCAGGCGCTGGAAGACACTATTGTGCATCTTTGCCAGCAGACCATCCGGCAAGGCAACAGTAAAAATTTGGTGATAGGCGGAGGTGTTGCTCTCAATTGTACGACGAATGGAAGGCTGGAACGCCTCGGAATTTTCGATGAAATCTTCGTATTACCGGCAACCAATGATGCTGGGGGCTGTATCGGAGCTGCCATGATTGCCTCTAAAGAACGTTCCGTTCTCCCTGTAAAGGGCAGACTGAAGACTCCTTACTGGGGAATTTCCTATGATGACAACCATATATCGGAGGTATTAAACAAGCTTGGTTTGAAGTATAACTATTCATCCGATATTTGCCGGCAGACGGCAGAACTGATTGATAGAGGTAAAGTCATTGGCTGGTTCCAAGGCGCAGCCGAGATGGGGCCAAGGGCATTGGGCAATCGTTCCATAACAGCCAGTCCTGCAAGTTATGATTCATATGTAAAAGTCAATCAAAAAATCAAATTCAGAGAATCCTGGAGACCGCTGGCGCCAAGTATTATGGATGAACATGCGGATTGGTTGGTGGAGGAGGCGCAGTATTCGCCGTATATGCTGAAAGCCTACACAGTCAAAGAAGAGAGAAGGCAGGCTGTTCCTGCCATCGTGCATGTAGATGGATCTACCAGACCGCAAACGGTCCGAAGCGAGGTGAATCCGGTCTGGCATCAGCTTATTGCCGAGCATTATAAGTTGTCTGGAATTCCGCTGATAATGAACACATCGCTTAACACACGAGGAGAACCGGTGTGTGAGACTCCATACGACGCCATCAAAACCTTCTATACCTCCGCTATGGATGCGCTGGCGGTCGGCAATTTCTTAATCGAAAAAAACGAGGGGATTTGACCGTTATGAACAGAGATGAGGAATATATCCAAGCGACAGTGATGGAACTAATCCGCAAAAATGGAGCCTTACCCTCAGTAGAGCAGAAAGAGACGCTGCAGGCTGCTGATTTGAACAGAACTTTAACCGAATGGGGAGTTAATTCGTTCCGGGCTTTATATCTTCTGTACGATTTGGAGGAGGTCTTCCGGGTTCAGATTCCAGACAACTGTCTCACTCCAGAGACCTTTGAGTCTCCCTTGACGATTATTAACTGTCTTAAAGTGTTGCTCAATGATAAGGCAATTTCCTGATGCATGATTTTTAATTCCAAGAATCGGGAGGATGAAGTATGACTCGAGGTTTATCAAATTGGGAAGCGCTGCTGCAGGCCGAGCGAATGCATAGAAGTCTCCCTCCTATCCGTGCTGATTCCGATTTAACCGATATTCCGCTGAGCGGCGCTCAGCGCAGATTATGGTTTTTGCATCAATTGAACCCTGCCAGCTCCGCTTACAATATGACGATACAATACCGCTTGAAGGGTTGTCTGAATTATAAACACTTGACTGAATGTCTGGGTATATTGAAGGAAAGGCATCGAATTTTAGACACTGTATTTTACGAAAAAGACGGGGAGCCTTACCAAAAGACGGTTCCACAGCCCGCAGCGGTCAGGATTGAGCGGTTGGATTGTCTTGAGTCAGAGATGGAGAAACAGGCGCTCGATTGGTTGGCAATGGAGATTAATAAACCGTTCGAATTAAATGGAGGCTCTTTATTTGAGACGGTACTGGTGCAGATGAGCCCAACCGAGCATTTACTGATATTTCGTTTCCATCACAGCATTTCAGATGCGTTGTCTCTGGATATTTTTACAAATGAATTCAGGGAGATCTACAACGCTTTGGAAGAAGGCAGGGTGGCACGCTTGCCTGAATTGCCGGTACAGTATTCTGCTTATGCGGTCTGGGAACAAAAATATATTGCAAATGCCGGCAATCCAACACTAATGGATTATTGGAGCAACAAGTTAGCTTCGTCAGATACACGGCTTGATTTAAACCTTGCGGCAATGCCTGAAGCTGCTGGGCCAACCGATTCGGAGTGCAATTATGGGGGAGAGTTGCCGCAGGATGCCTATAATGAAATGCTGGATTTTATAAAACGTCACCCCGAATTCACGGTCTATAACGTTATGCTCGCAGCCTACCGGGTCCTGATGTTTAGATATACCGGCCAGTCTAACCTGATTATCGGCTCAACCATGGCTAACCGTAACCGCATTGAAGTAAGGAATCTTATCGGTTTTTTTGCCAATACTTTGCCACTCACCACCAATGTGCAGACTGAAGACAGCTTCTTTGAAGTATTGAATAAAGAGAAAGAAACAATTAATGAGGGCATTGCCTATCAACAAGTCTCTTTCGACAAGCTGGTCAGTATTATGCATCCAGATCGCAGGCCAGGGGAAAATCCGCTGTTTCAAACGATGTTTACTTATGTGCAGAGCGGCAAAACGGATTTGGAGTTATCCAACCTAACTGTTGAAGCGTTAAAGGCAGATAAAAGCTCTTCGGCCTTTGACCTGACGATTGGGCTTAATGATACCGGAAGCGGAGTGCAATTATTTTACGAATACAACAATGATAAATGGTACGCGGCCTCATTGAGGCAATTCCATTACCACTACATTAACATTCTCCAGCAGCTGCTGCAGCGACCGGAGGCTACGGTTAGCAGCCACATGTTTTTGACCGCGGAAGAAATCAATAAAGTGATCTACGAATGGAATGATACTTGTACGGATTTCGGCTGTCTGGACAGCCGAAGGTTCATAAGCCAGATCAAAAAACAAGCTGCGAAGCATAGTCATCTGCGGGCTGTATTTTTGAGCGAAGAAGACAACATGAGTTATGAGGAGCTTGATCTGGCCTCAGATATGCTTGCTTCGAGGCTGATACAATTGGGGATCGGGCGTGGCAGCCTTGTTGGGTTGGGCTTGGAGAGATCTGTTGAGCTAGTCACCTCAATTCTGGCGGTAATTAAATGCGGCGGGGCATTTATGCCGCTTGATCCACAGCTACCCTCCAAACGTCTGGCCCATATGATTTGTGAGTCGTCGTGTGCACTGATCATCACCCAGGAACAATATGCGGCTCTGTTTAAACCGATGCATAAGGTGGTCCTCGTCGGGATTAGCTCTTATTCAGCTGACTTAAGGTGTGAAATTGTGCACAATGAGCCGGTCGAACCCAGCGATTTAGCCTATGTTATCTATACTTCCGGTTCAACCGGAACCCCGAAGGGCGCGATGAACAGCTATGAGGGATTATACAACCGGCTTCTTTGGATGCAGCAGCAGTTTGGTTTGGATGAGACCGATAAAGTGCTGCAGAAGACACCGCTCACTTTTGATGTGGCAGTATGGGAGCTGCTGTGGCCATTACTGCATGGAGCGGAATTGGTATTAGCCCGACCGGATAAACCGCATGATCCTGAATATATTGGGAATGTGATTGTCGAGAGGCATATTACGACGATTCATTTTGTTCCGGCGTTACTGCAGCAGTTTATGGACTCCTTTCCAATAGAAAGCTGCATTTCACTTAAAAATGTCATTTGCAGTGGAGAAGAGCTGAGTACCACATTACGTGATTCTTTTTTCTCAAAATCCGCTGCGCATTTGTTCAACTTGTACGGGCCCGCTGAGGCGGCCATTGATGTAACCTGCTGGGACTGTGCGGAGAGCCGAGGCCATTCAAGTGTTCCGATCGGCAAACCGATTTCCAATCTCCGAATTTACATTCTGGATAAATATCTTCTGCCGGTTCCCGTTGGGGTTTACGGAGAAATATGCATTGGTGGAATAGGAGTGGGCCTAGGATACATCGGAAATGAAGAGCTGACCAACCGCAGTTTTGTACCCAATCCTTACTCCAGACATCCTGCTGCTGAACGTCTGTACCGCACAGGAGACATGGGCAAATTCCTCGAAGACGGCACGATTATTTATGGGGGAAGAACAGATCAACAAATCAAGCTCAACGGTGCGCGGATAGAGCTGGGTGAAATCGAGGCCGTATTTCGCCGTTACAACCGGATCAAAGAGATTCTTGTCCATCCGCTCAAGCAGAATAACGGGGGGCAGCTTATGATTGCCTATTATGTGAGCGATGAAGAGATTGCCGCTGCGGAGCTGCGAAACTATGCGAGAGCTTATTTGCCGGCCTATATGATTCCTGGCATCTTTATGAGACTTGAGAGATTTCCGTTAAATCGAAATGGTAAGGTTGATCGCCAGGCGCTTCCGCTGCCTGATGTGAGATTTAAAGAAGCGAGCAGCGCTCTACTTCCTAAAAATGAGTTTCAGGCAGAGATAGAATCTATCTGGCAAGAGTTGTTGAGTTTGGAGGGTCGTGCGATCGGCATTGCCGAGAATTTTTTTGATCTGGGCGGCCATTCGTTATTAGCTCTAAAGCTAGTTAGTATTGTCAACAAAAGATTCAATACAAATATAACCATTATGGAGTTGTACCTAGGCGAATTTACGATTGCAAGAATGGCGGACATGCTTGCTGAACCGTCCTCTGCTGCAGCCCAGGGGCAGCTGATGAAATCAGTGTTATCTCAATTAGGAATGTCGTTGGAAGAAATTTTGCAAGTAGGCGAAGGAACATTAGGCCAGAGATAAATGATGGACAGGGAGGATATGATGGACCAAATACAACAGCGGGTGGAGGTATTGCTGCGCCTATTTGTAAAGTGTGATATTTCCTTGGAGCCCGAAAGTGTGTTCACAGATCTGGAAATGGATTCGCTTACTTACATCAAATTTATTGTTGAAGTTGAGCGGGCGTTGCAATTGGACTTTGATCCTTACCTTTTGGTAGCAGGACATTTTCCTACGGTTGGAGATTTAACGGCATATCTCTGGAGTAAAAATGGTGAAGGATGTGCCACAGATGCCTAACCTGCCGATCAAGTACCCTATGGTGAACAGCAGCATGAACAGCTCTCATCTGCTCAGTGTAGTGGAAGTCTGCTCTAGAAAGATGGATTGGCTGCATAACCATTATATTCATTTATATCTTGGAGCGAATATGGATGTGATGGATCTTGAATTTCTGTCACCCGAGCAATCTTTGGGGCATTTCCCCTATCTGAATTTGAAAGAGATCAGGCTTGGTCCTGAACGTGTTGCTGTAAAACAGATCTTGGATTGTCTGGCTGAGAAGGAGTATGTCGAAGTAAGCTTGGATGAATTTTATATAGAAGGTAAGCACTATTTTAATAAGGTTCATTTCGAAAGGAATTTTATGATTTACGGCTATGATGATCTTAGTCATACATTTAGTATTGCTGGCTCGGATTACGATAAAATCTTCGAGTTTCATGAGCTTCCCGCCGATCAGATCATATCATCGCTGCGCGCTCATGCATTCGAACGGCGTTCGATTCGCTCTGTCCGGCTAAATGAAGCTGATAAGATTCATTTTGAGCCAACTACACTGATCGCAAGCCTAGCGGATTATTACTATTCACGCCAGCCAGAAACCATGGTAACCTGCCCGGGAACAGATGGAGGTTCGTGTTGGGGAATGAAGGTGTATGGAGCGCTGCTAGACTATTTAGATAGGTTGGCGCGTAACGAAATTTTCTATTGTGTTCGTCCGTTTCATTTACTCTGGGAGCACAAAAAATGCATGGTTAACAGGCTTGGATATTTATCTCAATGTGGATATAACCTTTCTGATTTCATTATGAAAGGCTATGAGGATATATACGAAACCACTCTTATTCTCAGAAACATTTTGGTGAAATATCATCTTGAGCCTGACCTTAACCTGTTGCGGATCGCTGCACGCACAGTGGAGAGTATCGATGTGCAAGAGCGCGCGCTTCTGTCAGCGCTTTTGAAAGAGTTTAGTACTGTAACCAGCAAAATAGAAGAAAAGGAGAATTCTCGGTGATACCCGATAAATGTGAAGTTGTTATTATTGGATCTGGGGCAGTCGGGGCGTGTACAGCCTACTATTTAGCCAAAAAAGGAATAACTGATGTGGTAGTGCTTGAGAAAAGCGAAAGTTTAGGCGGAGCAACCACATCTATCTGCGCAGGCGGGATGCGAAGTCAGTTTACAACGGAGATAAATATTGAATTGTCCAAGTTAAGTTTTCGATTGCTGGAGCAGCTTGATTCGTATAACCTTGTTCAGGATGAAATGGACCAGTGCGGATATATGTTTATTTTCACGGCACAAGATAATCTTTCTGAGTTTTATGATGCGATGCTTTTGCAGCAAAGGTTGGGTGTGCAAACGGAATGGATGGAGCCTAAGCAGATTCAAAAGAAGCTGCCGATGCTGGTTCTAGAGGATGTAACCGGTGCAACTTACAATAAGCAGGATGGATTGATCGACCCCAATAAGATTACAAGCACGTATATTCGGCTCTCCAGAGATCTGGGTGTCAAATATTATCCTGGAGTCGCTGTAACGGACTTTATTACTGACGGTTCCGCGATACAGCAAGTGGTAACGTCAGAAGGAGCGATAACTTCGCGAGTTGTTGTAAATGCTACGGGCCCCTGGTCCAAATTTGTGGCTGCTAAAGCCGGAATTGAGTTGCCGGTAATCCCCTGCCATCAGCAGTTGTTGGTTACAGATGTGCTCCCATGGCTGCCCGCCGATTTTCCCGTTATTGTGTTCCCCGGGGAAGGGCTGGGCTTACATAAGGAGACAGGCGGTCTGTTAACGGGCTTAAATAAGCCCTTTGTTGCAGGGGGATGCGAAGATCCGGATTATAGCTACTCAGACCCGGAATGGGAATATAAACATCTGGAAGCTGCTCTTCGTCGGCTGCCTCGTCTCCAGGAAGCAACCATCAAATCCTGCTGGGGAGGGTATTATGATGACACGCCGGACTCCCATCCGGTGCTGGGCGCTGATAACAAAATCCAAGGGTTTTACCATGCGTCAGGATTCAGCGGACATGGTTTTATGCACAGCCCGGCCGCCGGACTCCTAATCAGTGAAGAAATAGCCGGGAATTCGGCACAAACATTAGACATATCATCATTGCGGTCCAATCGCTGGCTAACTGCAGCAGGCAGAAAAATTAATGAATACTACAAGATTTAGAAGTATAGGAGGTTTATTGAAATGGAGAACTCTAAGAACCAAATGTTAAAGCTTATAGATAATATGCTAAACGCAAATGTGCTTCAGCGGACGGATCTCAAACGGTTTACCGCAAACCTTGAGCATTCACCGGATGATCCCGAAATGCTGCGTCTGGAGCTTGAATCCTGGTATCGTGGGATGGGGGTAGATCAGATCATTGGCAGAAAATTCGAACTATCGCCTTGTCCTTTTACAAGCGAAGAGATTCGTTCATCGAGAGAAAATGGAGAAATTATTTTGTGCTTTCCCAAGGGAATTACACGGGAACAGATTGGTGAGCTTACAAGAATTTCAAGCTGGGCCTTAAAAGATCCACTTGTGACAGCCGCAACGGAGCAGGAAGATTGCTGGATTCGAACATCGGCTGCACTGTCGCCTTCATTAATGAAACACACAGGGCTAGAGGTTGCACACTTAGTGGAAGACAGCGGGGATCTTAACTTTAGTTTGGAAAGGTATCTTCTTTTCGTGGCTAGAGTGAGATTCTTGACAGGTAATACCCCGGATTCGGAATACTGGATTTGGCTTCCAAGAGGGAGATACGACCGTTCGGGAATGTTAATTGCCGGTTTTGACCGAAATGGCTGCTTTAATGTGCATGGCTGGATGCCCCAATTCTCTGCCAGTTTTTTGGGTGCCAGATTTGGAACACTTCCCGGTTCCGCTGCCAAAGTCGGTTCTTCCATCGTCTCAGATTCAGACCTCAGTTTCACTAAAATTTAACAATGGAGGCCGAAATCAATGGCAGATCGTCAGAGTAAAAGAGTAGCCTGTGTTATTCCCCCGTTTTACCGGCTTATTGAGTCGAAAAACAATAGGATCAGTCCTGCTATGCATTACATAGCGGAGATATTGCATCGTAGGGGTCATGCAGTCACGTTAATTAATGGCGATAATGCTCCAGATGATCATGATTATACAGAGCGGTACAGTATGACTATGAACAGCTGGCTTATGCAGGAACGTTGTACTCGGGGGCATGAAAGCTTTGATATGGTAATAAATGAGCTAGAGCGCTTTCAGCCTGATTATGTGTTTATTGGTGTTGGCGATGTTCTAATGCCTACTGTCGAGCTTGGAAGTACTCAGTCCTGTGCATACCTTGCAAAAGAGATAAAGAAGAGATGGGGAGATAAGGTTACCTGTATTGGTTATGGACATTTGCTTAAACATGCCAAGCTGAAGGACACGGCTGATTTGGATACGATCATTGTTGGAGAAGGCGAGGATCTTGCGGTTTCTGTAGTAGAGGGGAATGCAAGGGGAATGCTGCCTGTTAAATGGGCCCAGCAATTAAACGATCTTCCGATACTGACAGATTCATATTTAGCGCAGAAAAATAAGCCGGAAGACTGGGACTACATTATGTCTATGCGCGGGTGCCCCAAACGCTGTACATTCTGTTATCAGCCCTCGCTGCGCGGCTGCAATGTCTCCTTTATGTCTCCCGAACGTTTTGTTAGCGAAATCCGCTACCGCATTGAACATATGCATGTATTTGGATTTTATTTCTCAGATATGATCTTTCTGCCGGGCTTAGGCAAACGCACCTCAGAAATGCTTAGATTGCTGATTGAACTAAAAGAGGAGTACCCTGAGTTTCACTGGTGGGCAGAGGCGCGCGTGGACATTTGTGTGAGACAGAATATCCTTGATAAGATGAAGCAGTCGGGGTGCGTGCATTTGAAATTTGGTGTGGAAATGGCCAACCAAAGGATGCTGCAAGTGGTGAATAAAGGAATTAGATTGACGGAAGTCGAGGAAGCTTTCCGCATGGCAGCGGAGGCGGGAATCAAACGGACAGCCTATATTTTACTGGGATGCCCTGGATTCAATGACCAAGATTATATAGAGATGTTACCTTTTTTTAAAGCCTTAAAGGCTGATAATTATGTGATAAATATCAATGTTCCTTATGTTGGCACACAGCTATATGAACAGGTGAAGGAACAGCTTTTTGATTTTGGAATTTATAAAGATGGTGAAGAAAGCTACATGCATACTTCCTTGGTGATGCAAAAATTCTGGGGAATTTCTGATGAAACACGGGATAGTTTTTTTGCACTTCAAGGAGAGAAAGATGATGCAAAAGTAAGGAATTATAAGCGGAAAATTGTAGAGAAAGCTGCTTTTATAGAGAATGACGTGTTGTCCTTTCATGAATAGGATTCGCAAGTACTTATGAGCTGAAGGAGTAGCGATGAGCGATGGAGATTTTCGGGGTGAAGGTGGCTGAGCTAATATCTGAACCTGCGTTAGAAACATTAATGTGGCGCATCCCCCAACAAAAGAGAGAGCGGCTTAAACGCTTTAAAAGAGTGGAAGCGTTGCAGCATTCTCTTATTGCTGAATTGCTGGTTCGTGTAAGCTTAAATAAACGGTTAAAAGTGAACAACCGCGATATCGAGTTTGTTACAAATGTCTACGGAAAACCCTCCCTAAAAAAAAGGGGGGGTACTGTAGAGTTTAACATTTCGCATTCAGGAGAATGGGTGGTTTGCGCATTGGATGAATTGCCGATCGGTATTGACATTGAGCAGATTCAGCAAGCCGATCTTAATATTGCTAAGCGTTTTTTTTCGCAAGATGAATATGTCCAATTGACGGAATGTGAAGAGATGGGCCGGATGAGTCTGTTCTTTGACCTTTGGACACTTAAAGAAAGCTATATCAAAGCGATAGGGAAGGGATTATCTCTTCCATTGAACTCGTTTTCGTTTCGTTTAAACAACGGAATTCAATTGGAGAACCATGACGCAATCGGATTGTATCACTTTAAGCAGTATCATATTGATGAGAAATATAAATTAGCCGTATGTGCGCAAAACCCCTTATTTCCCGGGGAGGTTTCAGTGGTAAACCAATGCCAATTTCACCAGGATTGCATGCAACTATTGGATGCTTTTTAACGATCTAAGCCTAGGTGATATTGAACTTGTTACAGAGAAGCGGCTTATCTACAGATAAGTTGCTTTTTGTCTTGCACGTTTTCGCTTTATCTAGATTTGAAGTTTTCTGCCAAGGTGTTAATATTCCCTCATCGGTTATATGCATAAGCCATTGATGTGATGTAAAATGTCCATGAGTGATTAATGCTGGAGATTTGATCAAATATTGATGGAACAGGAAACTCGCATACGCGATGCAAGGAATCGTTCGAATCTGAAGATAACTATCGGAGGGACCAGAGATGGCTGAGCAAAAGATGATTGAAGTGCCGTTTCAGCAATGGGTAAACGATAAGGAGCTGTGGGTACAGCTTAATGATTTGATGATGCAGGAGAGTAAACTCCCAGGACCACGAGTGAATTTGGAGCTCTCAGACCATTTCGCCAAACAATTCGCGCATCCTAATCTAACAGATACAGGCTGGGAGCTGCTCGTCTCTTGGACTAATATTACTGAAGCTGAAGCTGGGGTGAATGATCCCCGTGAGTTTCTGCCGTTTTGTGCGATTAGGGCGTTCGGTGCTTATTACAGTTACGGTGGAGAAGAGCAGCAAGTAGTGATTCAAAACATCATTAAGACAGCTATGAATGACTCGCGATGGAGGGTACGTGAAGCATCTGCTATGGCGCTGCAAAGTATAGGGGAGGATGATTTCACCCTACTTAGACAGCTGATCGACATGTGGGAGAAAGGTGCGAACAGGCTTGAACAACGGGCTTTTGTAGCGGCATTAGCGCATCCTCCTCTTTTAAAAAAGAAAGAAAATACGCTATATTGTCTTCAGTTGGCTGCCCGAATCATGGAGAGTATAGATGGTGGGGGAGCGCAACATGAGGACGCTGAGCATTTTCGTGTATTATCTAAGGGACTTGAATACAGCTTGAGTGTATTTGTGGCGAATGAGCCTGAAGAAGGCTTTGTTATGCTGGAGAGATTTGCAAAGAGCCGAGATGCCCGAATCATTAAGATTGTGAAGAGTAATCTTGGCAAATCGCGTCTGAGTAAAAAATATGCTGCCCAGGTGGCTGAGATTCTAAAGGAATTCGATCA
Source organism: Paenibacillus sp. FSL R7-0163 (assembly GCF_037969975.1). Taxonomy (NCBI): domain Bacteria; kingdom Bacillati; phylum Bacillota; class Bacilli; order Caryophanales; family Paenibacillaceae; genus Paenibacillus; species Paenibacillus sp. FSL R7-0163. The sequence goes on along the minus strand of NZ_CP150224.1, from coordinate 3,463,753 downwards.
CATAGGAAAAGATACTTAGGATACGAGTGCCATTTGGCAGTTGTATTTAATCATTTTTTTGTTTTTACTTATATTAGACTTAACAATTAAAGAAACAAAGAGAATTAATATAATCAAAGAAAACCATTCTATGGATTGTTCGAATATTAAACTGTAAGTTATATTAATAAATTCAAAGACAACTGTTATTATTAAAAATATTGCCCAGCGATCTTTTTTCATGAAAATATACCATCCTAATCTATATGGAGAATATTGATAGATTTTAAGTTGTTCATATCCTCAAAAGTTTGACAAACGCATGAAATGTAACTATTATAGTTGCATCTGAATGATGTTTTGCAGCAAGGCAGAAGGAGAGATTTCTATGAATATTAGCACCCGATTTGCGGTAGCCATTCATATATTAACGTTGATTGACAGCAATAAAGAAGGCAAAAGCACTTCGGAGTGGATAGCTGGTAGCGTAAACACAAACCCTGTAGTTATCCGTCGGCTTACGAGTATGCTGCAAAAAGCAGGACTAGTAAATGCCCGCCCCGGAGTCGCAGGCGCTTCGCTTACACGTAGCGCATCCGAGATTACGCTGCTGGAGATTTATAAGGCAGTTAATGCGGTGGAAGAGGACTCGTTGTTTTCTGTCCATGAGCATCCTAATCCCGATTGTCCTGTTGGTAAGAATATAGCCAGTGCAATTGTACCTGTGTTCTCACTCGCCCAAAAAGCAATGGAGAATGTTCTCCAGGAGGTTACATTGGAGCAGATTGTGAATGAAATGCCTGAATTATGATTACTCCATATCATAGCTTAGAAGGAAGGCCAGAACATGTGAAAACGTGATTCTGGTCTTTTTTTGCTTAATTAGGTTTATGGACAAAGAAGGGAAGTAAGAGGGAATATAGAATCTGTATTTAGAAGCCGGATTAAAGATAATATACATACATACATTGAGGGAGAGCTAAAGAATGTTAAAGAAATTACTGCCTATACTACTAATTATGGTAATGATTACCGGATGTAATGAATCAAGGGATACCACTAAATACGAGGATGCGAATTTTGGAATCACCTTTAACTATCCGGATCATTGGGTTGTAACTGAGAAGTATGGAGCGCCATTATGGTTGATAGTCTCTACGACTGATTATAAACCTGCTGAGGGACTTAAAGGTCCAGGAGTAATGCTCTTTGGATTTAAGCCTAAGGATATGGAGCTTGTCAACAAATGGCTCGGGGATGCCCAAACGAATTACAACAACGGGGCGGAGCTGACAAAAAGTAAAGCTAGTTTAGGCGAGTTAGAGTCCATAAAGTACGAAACTGAAGTATTCGAAGAGGAAGGGAGTAAAGGGAAAGCTATCTATTACGTTATTGAGGAACCGGAAATGTCATTTATGGTGCAGTTCCCTTACAGTGTGGATGAAGTACATAAAGAAGACATGAAGAGGATAGAGGATATTTTACAATCCATAAAGTTTACAAAAGATTAAGTGGGACTAGAACAAGATAGCTGAAATGGTGAAATGTACGGTATAAATGCCGTTGAAATGTGCGGAAGTGGCTGGACTCGTGAAATGTACGGTATAAATGCCGTTGAAATGGGCTGAAGTAGCTGGAATGGTGGAATGTACGGTATAAATGCCGTAGAAATGGGCTGAAGTGGCTGGAATGGTGGAATGTACGGTATAAATGCCTTAGAAATGGGCTGAAGTAGCTGAAATGGTGAAATGTACGGTATAAATGCCGTTGAAATGTGCGGAAGTAGCTGAAATGGTGAAATGTACGGTATAAATGCCGTAGAAATGGGCTGAAGTTGCTGGAATGGTGGAATGTACGGTATAAATGCCGTTAAAATGGGCTGAAGTGGCTGGAATGGTGGAATGTACGGTATAAATGCCGCAGAAATGGGCTGAAGTGGCTGGAATGATGAAATGTACGGTATAAATGCCTCAGATTTGGCTGAAATCATCCAAAGTAGCAAAATGAGAAGCAAAAAAGCCCTATAAATGAGCCACAGTCGCTGATGCAGTACAATTAGAATTAGGATAAGTAACTTTTTTAAAGATCAATATATACGGAGGTTCTACAGTGGAGCAAATTGCAATAATCTCAGACATTCATGGAAATATACCGGCCCTTACGGCCGTTTTAGATGACATCCAGCAGCGGGGAATCAGCAGAGTCTTTTGTTTAGGCGATATTGTTGGAAAAGGACCGAACTCAGATCTAGCCGTTGATATCATAAAAAAGAATTGTGAAATCAGTGTTATGGGGAACTGGGATGATTTAATGAATCAGGATGTTGATTTTGAGATGGCTCGGTGGTGCCGCGGGTTATTAGGTCAAGAACGTCTTGATTATTTAAGCACGTTGCCGTTTTCGATTGAGTTTATGATAAGTGGTAAATTTGTGCGATTATTTCATGCTTCGCCACGAAGCCTGTATGAACGTGTTCAACCTTGGGATGATTATGAAAAGCGATTATCTTTGTTTGATTATTCTGATCTCTGCCAGGAGAAACGACAAGCGGATATCGTAGGTTACGGGGATATTCATAATGCTTTTATTCAACATTTAGAAGGCAAGACTTTATTTAATGTAGGCAGTGTGGGGAATCCGCTTGATTTAACCCAGGCATCTTATGTGATTATGGAGGGAGAATACATGGGAGGGTCAGCAGCTCCTTTAAATATGCAATTTGTAAGAGTGCCTTATGACATCGAGTTAGCCGTTCAACAGGCCGTTGAGGCAGATATGCCAGCTACAGAGCCTTATATTCGTGAGCTTAGAACCGCGCAGTACAGGGGAAGTGTCCGGGGATAATAAAGGAAAGGATAATAAAGGAAACAAAAAATCAAACTGCAACCTTAATCCAAGCCATCAAAAAGTAATGGAGGGAACAAATTGAAGCTTAGTCACGTATTTGAGCAATTCCCTACTTTGGAATCCGAGCAATTATTACTGAAAAAGATTGAAGTCAGCAACCTTAATGAGGTATTTGGGATATATAGCAATGATCAAGTGTTTGAGTACTGTGGGATTATTCCGAAACATAATAAAGATACAGTCAAGAATATGATCGGTCATTTCGAACGTGATTTTACCAAAGGGGTGAGAGTGAAATGGGGGATTTTCCTCAAAAATAACCCTTACATACTGCTAGGTATCATCGAAGTTATGGATTTTAATCAAAAGGTGGATATGGTGACGATCGGTTACTTTTTGGCGGAACCTTATTGGGGCAAAGGGATTGCAGCTCAGGCCATTCAGTTAGTGGTGAAATATTTATTTGAGACTGCAGAAGTCAATCGAATTCAAGCTGAGGTTATGCCCTTTAATGAACGATCGAAGCGGGTGCTTTTGAAAAATGGCTTTACGAAAGAAGGCACGTTAAGGCAGGCGCATGTATGGTCAGGTAAAGGGCTGGTGGATCTGGAGATTTACAGCATTTTGGCAGAGGAATATTTTGCAAGCATCGGTAAGCCAAGAGTAAGCAATAGGATGTAATCCTAGTGAAAGAAGGGGAAAACATGGGCACTATCGTAGTTATTGGCGGGGGAGAGTTAATCGAGCTTGAAACGCTGGAAATTGATCGTGAAGTTGTGCAGCTAACTCAAAAGGCTAAGCCGAAGGCGTTATTTATTCCAACAGCCAGTAGTGATGCGCCGGGGTATTGTGATACTTTTAGCAAAGTATATGGCGATATTCTCGGATGTGAAACAAGTCACTTATTGCTTGTGAGCCAAACCTACACTCAGGATGAGATTACAGATTTAATTACAGCTGCTGATTTGATTTATGTTGGTGGAGGCAATACCCGAAAGATGCTGGAGATTTGGAAAAATACAGGGGTAGATACGCTTTTGAAAGAAGCTTATTCCTCTGGAACCGTATTGGCCGGGCTTAGCGCAGGTTCCATCTGTTGGTTTGAATATGGGCATAGTGACTCTGAAGCGTTCGACGACCAGGGTGAATGGCAGTATATCAAGCTTGCAGCCATGGGGATTCTGCCGGGCATTCATTGTCCGCATTATAATGAGGATATTCGGGTTGAAGATTTTACACGCATGGTTAAAGGTGGAGGTCTGCCGGGAATCGCGGTGGATAACAATTGTGCAATCATCTATAAAGATAATGAATATAAAGTGATGTCGACCAGAGAAGTAGCTAAAGCCTACCGTGTGATTGACTCCGAGCAAGGTGTTGTCGTAACGGAAATAGAAGAACATCCAAGCTACAGACCTCTTTATGAACTGTATGGCGCGTTATGATTATTTTTGAAAAGCAAGAGATCAGACTGAGAACACTTGAGTTAAACGATGCCGCATTACTTGTAAAATGGCTCTCAGATCCCGTTGTACTGGAGTTCTATGAAGGCCGTGATCGCCCGCATGATTTGGAGCTGGTGAGGGAGCATTTTTACGACGAGCAAGCAGAAGTCACGCGGTGTATAGTGCAATACAAGGAGCGGGATATAGGTTATCTCCAGTTCTATCTTATAGATGATGAAGAATTAGAAGTGTACGGCTACGTGGGATTCAAAGGTCAAATCTTTGGGATGGACCAGTTCATTGGCGAGCCTGTTTTATGGAATCAAGGAATTGGTTCACGGCTCATTAAAGAAACGGTTAAGTATCTTATCGAAATAAAACAAGCGGACAAAATTGTCATGGACCCGCAAGCCTGGAATAAGAGAGCCCTTAGAGTATATGAGAAGATTGGCTTTGTGAAGAAGAAATACCTTGAACAGCACGAGCAACATGAAGGAGAGCTAAGAGATTGTTGGTTGATTGAATACACGAAGCAGGCGAGACAATAAATATCTTTTTAACAATCGGATAAGGAAGGTGCACTTATTAAACTACTGTTTGTCTGCAGCCAGAATCGCTGGCGGAGTCTAACTGCGGAGAAGATCTTTCAAGGAATTGATGGTCATGAAGTGAGATCTGCAGGGACTGAAGATCATGCCAGAATCAAAATTTCTGAAGGGCATTTGGGTTGGGCGGATGTGATTTTTGTGATGGAGAAGAAACATGTTCGAAGAATTCAAGATAAATTTAGAGGTTGTGTAATTGGCAAAAAAATAATTTGCCTGAACATAGCTGATGACTATAAGTATATGGATGAAGATTTGATCGGCCTTCTGGAATCCAGTGTATCCGAATATTTTCTGGAATGGAGCAACAAAAATGAGAATTAGAACAGAAACTGTGGCAGACTATAATGGAGTATTTCAAGTGAATGTTAAGGCTTTTGGTGATCGGGAAGATGAAGCGCGGTTGGTCGAAAACATTAGAAATTCGCAGGGGTTTATCCCGGAGCTCTCGATTGTAGCGGAAAAGGATAATGAGATTGTAGGACATCTACTGTTAAGTAAGGCTGTAGTTCAAGATGGGGAGAAGTTATCTGATGTGATTGCGTTAGCCCCATTAGCTGTTCTGCCGAACGTTCAGAAGCAAGGAATCGGCAAGGCGCTGATCCAAGAAGGGTTAGAAAGATGTAGAACGCTTGGATATGAGCTTGTTTTTTTGATCGGGCATCCCGAATATTACCCAAGATTCGGATTTCAACCCGCAGGGCCACATGGGCTCGAGTTGAAGCAGTTTGAGGTACCGGAGAGAGTCTTTATGGTCTGTGAGCTGAAGGAAGGCGTACTGCAGAGGATTAAGGGAGAGTTGAAATACCCGGAAACCTTTTTTTGAATTACTTCTTATATGTTCTTGTGAATCATGTTTGGCTGTGAACCAGTCGACATGATTTTTTTATAGGTAATTGACAAACATATAGAAGGTAACTATACTAAAGATAGTTAATTTGTAACTATAACAGTTACAGCGCGATTAGGAGGAATTTATAATGAAGACTAAAACAATACTTCAACCAGACACTCAGATCGGTCTGGTGCAGATTAGAGTAAGTAATTTGGAGCGTTCGCTCACCTTTTATCAGAATGTTGTGGGATTAAGCGTTTTACGGCAGACTGGCCGCAAAGTTGAAATGACCGCTGACGGTCAGAATGTGTTATTGATTTTGCGGGAGATTGAAAATGCGCGGGTGATCCGTCCTAATTCTGTGGCTGGGTTGTATCATTTTGCTATCCTTGTTCCAGATCGTCCTAGCCTTGGATTGGTTGTGCGTAATTTGATCTCTTCGGGGATTGAGGTGGGGCAGGGCGATCATCTGGTCAGTGAAGCACTGTATATTCAGGATCCAGATAATAATGGGATTGAAATTTATCGAGATCGACCTAAGAGTGAATGGAAATATGATGCGGAAGGGCATGTAATGATGTCCACTGATCCAGTGGATGTAGATGGACTACTGGCTGCTTCTGAAGGTTTATCATGGAACGGGCTGCCAGCAGGAACAGTGATTGGGCATGTACACTTTCATGTGGGGAATTTAAATAAGGCGAAAGCCTTCTACGTCGATTTGCTTGGTTTTGAACTAACAGCCAATTATGGAAGTGCTGCTATGTTTATCTCTGCTGGTGGCTATCATCACCATATCGGGCTGAATGTTTGGGCCGGACAGGGTGCACCTGCGGCTCCAGCTGATACTGTAGGGATTGATTATTTCACATTAATTCTTGCGAATGAAGAGGAACGTAACGCTGTGGTGGAGCGAGTTCGGCAGGCTGGTTACGCAGTTACAGAAGAGAATGGAAATCCTACATTCCAAGATCCATGGAACATTGGAATCAGACTTGTTTTAGAAAGATAAATCTATATCCATTTTCGTCCATTTATTTTATAATATTGGAAATAGGTGGGCGGAAGGGTGAAGTTTGTTGGAAGCATTCAAAATGGCGTATATAATTCTCTGTCATAAAAATCCGGAGCAGATCAATATGCTAATCGATAGTTTAACTAACGAGTCCGTAGAGTTTTTCCTGCATGTCGATCAGAAAAGTAATATTGAGGCTGATATTATTCATCGTAACGATATTCATTTTGTGGAAAAGCCTATTGATGTACAGTGGGGGCATTACAGTCAAATTGAATGTATTTTGAAGTGCTTTTCGCTGATCAAAGAACATGGGGATTTCAATTATATTCACATCTTAAGCGGTCAGGATCTGCCTCTAGCTTCAAATGAAGTGATTCTAGATTTCTTTAAGATGAATGAGGGTAAGGAATTTGTGAAGTATTTGCAGCTGCCTAATGCAGCGGAAACTTGGGGATGTTACGAGCGGGTCTCAGTTTATTATCCTAGGTTCCTCATCTCAAGGACCCGGCGTATGACAGCGATCAGAATGAGGTACATTAAACTAATTATGAGCGTTCCGTTTCTGCAAAGAAAATTAGGCGCTTTGCCGAAAGGTTTATATAAAGGCTCGAACTGGATGTCAATTACAGGTGAATGTATGGAATACATCTTGGATTTTACAAAAAGCTCTCCGGAATACGTCAGATTTTTTAGGAACACTTTATGTGGAGATGAAATCTTTTTCCATACGATAATTTTGAATAGCGTTTATAAGATGCATGTACTGAATGAAATTAAGCGGTATACAGATTGGGAAACAGGACCGGATTATCCTAGAACACTAACGATAGAAGACTATGATCGGATCACTCAACGGGGCACGGAATGCTTTTGGGGGAGAAAATTTGATCTCGATATCGATAGAACCATCGTTCAGGAGCTTCTTGATATAAATACTAAAGCGAAAACATCGTAAACTCAGGAGGACAATCATATGAAAATCGCAGTTGTTGGAGCAAGTGGAAAAGCTGGAAGTCGAATTACGCAGGAAGCGTTGGATAGAGGTCATGAAGTTACAGCGATTGTACGGGATGCATCTAAAGTAACAAATAGGAAAGCGAATGTCATCGAAAAGGATGTATTTGCGCTTACCACTGAAGATTTGCAGGGGTTCGACGTGGTTGTGAATGCTTTTGGTGCGCCGTTTGGACAAGAACATCTGCATGTGGATGCCGGGAATGTGCTTATTGAAGCTTTGAAGGCTTCGCCCGATACAAGATTGATTGTAGTTGGCGGTGCAGGAAGTCTTTATGTAGATGAAGCCAAAACGCTTAAAGTAGCGGATACGAATGACTTTCCTGACTTCATTAAGCCAACAGCGACGAATCAAGCTAAGAATTTGGAGATACTACAAGGAACAGATTCACTCTCTTGGACCTTTGTTAGTCCATCTGCTAATTTTGCCATTGGCACAAGAACGGGCTCTTATGTAAAAGGTAAGGATAATCTTCTGGTGAACTCCAAAGGCGAGAGTTATGTCAGCTACGAAGACTATGCCGTTGCTATTGTTGATGAAATCGAACAGCCGCAGCATATTCGTGAACGGTTTACGGTGGGTTCAGAGTCTTAAGTGATAATTAAGAATAGCGATCATATATGAAAAAAGAAGACAGAGCCGGATTTCAGGCTCTGTCTTCTTTTGTACAATTACAGCTTTCCTTTTCCTTCTGCTAGTTCAGCAATACGTCTGTTTGCATCTCCGCGGTAGCGTCCGCCGTGATAACAAATGACCGTATCGATCTCATACTCAGAGAACTTGGTCAGAGAGGACAAAGCCAGCTCCATGTCAGGTGTGGCGGAAGGAGTGGGACCCTGTAGCTCGCCATTCTGAACGGTCAAGGCATCGGCAGCAATAAGTGTACGGCTATCATGATGGTAAAGACTGAGATGCCCTGGGCTATGGCCTGGGGTATGGATCACCGTAATTCCACCGGCAAAAGGTAACTTTTCTCCATCCACAAGCGTTTGATCCACTTTTCCTTTAGGAGGATGGGCTAATACAGAGAGGAAGGCACGCCGCCACTCCTCAGGTACATGAGCTGGGATCATAGCCGCTGCCGCCGCTAATGCTTCGGGAGTGTGCTTAAGGAGCATTCGCTCTCCTTGAATATAGGGCTGCTCAATTTCATGAGCCAGAACAGTAAGCTCTAGATCTTCATCAGCCAATAGGGCAGGGAGGCAACCGATATGGTCTAAATCCTGATGCGTGATAATAAGGGTGCGGAGCTTCTGCCAAGGCACATCCGCTTCTTTTAGAGCCTCTTTGAAATTAGAGAGCAGACCCGGGAATCCGGTATCGACGAGTACGGCGGCATGTCCATCCCAGAGTAGCGTGGGGTAAATCGTGTCTTTTCCACCCATAACCTGCGCTGTAATCTCGAGCATTTCTATTCCTTGAGCAATGTACATAATATCCCTCCGTGATTGATAATAAGAGCGACGCCGTGAGGCTAATGCATATATTACTCAAAACTAGAAACGAACACAATGGGTAAATATTTTATTATAACACAAATAAATATTTATGTCAATATATATCTGATGGAATTTTTGTGGAATTTGTAGGGGATTTTATTATTGAGAATCTTTTGCTAGATTTTGCCCTTGCCTAAAGCTTTGCGATATAATAATCAAATAAAAAAAAGGGAGTTGATGTGGTTTGGAGACATTTCTAGTTGTACTCGTCCTACTTGGGCTTATCGCAATATCCAACATCATAAACCGATTCATTCCCTTCGTGCCGATACCCTTAATACAAATTGGCTTGGGTGTAGTGGTCGTACTATTGCCTTTGGGAATACATATGTCACTGGAGCCAGAGTTGTTTTTCGTGTTATTTATTGCGCCGCTTTTGTTCAATGACGGAAAGCGAACACCAAGAAATGAGTTATGGAACCTGCGTGCTCCAATCTTAATGCTGGCACTAGGCTTGGTATTTGCTACAGTGCTTATCGCTGGATATTCCATTAACTGGATGATCCCCACCATTCCACTCGCAGCTGCTTTTGCGCTGGCAGCGATCTTATCGCCGACAGATGCTGTGGCGGTAAGCGCAATCGCTGGGAGAGTACATCTTCCCAAGAGTATTCATCGTATTCTAGAGGGTGAATCATTGATGAATGATGCCTCTGGTCTTGTTGCGTTTAACTTTGCTATTGCAGCAGCTGTTACAGGCATATTTTCTTTGCCGAAAGCCTCCATTAGCTTTGTGATTATTGCTCTAGGTGGACTAATTGTCGGAGCAATACTCGCGTTCCTCCTGATTCGGTTCAGCGTATTTATTCGCAGACTGGGGATGGAGGACATCACAGTGCATGTGCTGCTGCAAATCCTGACTCCTTTCATTGTGTATCTGATTAGTGAAGAAATAGGGGTATCCGGTATTTTAGCTGTGGTTGCAGCAGGCATAATTCATGCTGTCGAGAAGGACCGTGCAGTTTCGCCACAGTATAAGCTACAGCTGGTGTCCGCCAGCACATGGTCTGTGCTGCTCTACATCTTGAATGGCTTGGTCTTCCTTATTCTCGGGTTGTCGATTCCAGATGTTATTGAAGTGATCTACCGGGATACAGCTGTGGACAATCTTATGGTGATTGGTTATGTATTAGCGATAACGTTGCTGCTTTTTGTGCTGCGTTTTATATGGGTGTATGTGTTCTCCCTGGCTGGCGCCGGCCTGCAAAAAATGGAAAAGTCGTCTATTAAGTCTATGCTAATCCTGACAATTTCAGGAGTGCGAGGCGCGGTTACTTTAGCCGGTGCCTTCTCGATTCCTTTTGTGTTAGGGGATGGCTCACCTTTTCCTGAACGTGATCTAATTATCTTTATCGCTGCGGGTGTGATTCTGATGTCACTGCTGATCGCTAGTATCTTTTTACCAATTCTCGCAGGTAAAGAAGAGCCGGTTGCTGAACCGGGTGATACTGAGGTTGAGCAGGCGGCCAAATCTAAGGTTGTTGCCGCCGGGATAACCTTGCTTCAAAGTATGATGACAGAAGAGAGCAAGGAATCTGCATTGCCAGCTTTGAGTGAGTTTAAAGAAAAAGTTTATAGTCTTAACCGCGAAGATCAGGCGAATGACCCCGCATTGGAGAACTTCCGCCGACTTGGGGTTGAAGCAAGGATTGTGGGTCTGCATGCCGAACGCAAAGAGCTGAGCCAATTGCTGGCCAACAATGAGATTCCTGCCTCAGTGGCGCTGAAGATGGAAGAATTCTTGGATCATAGTGAAGTCTTTCTAGCCAGAAGTCTAAACTCTCAGATCAGAATCTCCATTACAGAGATTAGACGGCTGTTTGCGGGGATGTTCTCTGGCCAGAATGAAGGGGAAGCTAGTCAACTGATGCTGCAACAGGCTGAGTGTGCCAGAAAAGCTAAGATCTCTATGTCCCATGCAGCGATTGCTGCTATTAATGCAAGTAAGAATGAGAACAACCGTAAAGCAGCTGAGAAGGTCGCAGACAGTTACGAGAAGCTGATCTCACGCCTCCAGCAGGGACAAGGCTGGACTAAAGATGGTCTTGTTGATGATCAAAAGCTGGAATTGAAACTGAAAGCTATTCAGGAGCAACGGGATAAGGTCCAGCAAATGTACCAGGATGGAACCATTAACCGCAAGCTAGCCGGTAAATTACGCAAGTTCGTCGATCATTTGGAAACATCCATTTGGGAGGATTAGCTGTGTTGAACAAAGTAATGGGAGAAAGTTTGTTATTCACTGAAATTCGCGAAGAGCATCTGTCGGATGTACTCGATATTTATAACTATTACGTGCTGAACACTACGGTTTCTTTTCATACCGAGCCTTTAAGTTTGGACGAAATGCGGCAATCAGTGATGAATGATGATCCGCGGTTCAAATCATACGTTATATTATCCTGGGATAATGTTATTCAGGGCTATGTTCTGATTGCTAGACATAAGAGTAAGCCGGCTTATGATAGCTCTGGGGAGATTAGTGTGTATTTGAAACCGGCTTGTGTGGGTAAAAGAATAGGACAGCATGCCTTACGCTTTATTGAAGAGAGAGCTGCCGAACTGGATTTCCATGTGTTAGTAGCTACCGTTTGCGCAGAGAATGAACGCAGTCGCCAGCTTTTCTCAAAGAATGGATATGAACAATGCGCCTACTTCAAGGAGATTGGCTGTAAATTTGGTCGAAGACTGGATATCGCCAGCTATCAGAAAATCTTAGGGGGAACTCAAATATGAAACTTGCGGAAGCATTAGTGAACCGAAGTGATCTTACTCGTAAAATCGCGCAGCTAAAGCAGCGGCTCGATCGGGTCGTTAAGGTGCAGGAAGGGGAAGAACCGGCAGAACAGCCGGAGGCTCTTTTGCGTGAGCTGGAAATAGCTGTTAACGAGCAGACGATTTTGATTCGAGCAATTAATCGAACGAATTCATCTGTGGCCTTCAATGAGAAGTGGAGTATTGCTGATGCCCTAGCCGAACGGGATAAAATGCTTCAGCTGCGGAAGCTTTTTAGCGATTTGCTTGAGCAAGCATCGATCACTCAGGATCGGTACAGCCGCTCTGAGGTTCGTTTCCAGAGAACGGTGGATGTCGCCCAGATTCAGAAGCAGATTGATGAGCTGTCTAAGTCTTATCGGGAGTTGGATTTTAAAATTCAGGAGAAAAACTGGACGGTAGACTTACTTACACCGTAATAAGCTAAGCTTTATCACAGCAGAAGGTAACTGATCTTCATAAAGGCGAGCGCAACCCGCCAACAGGGAAAGTTGGACAAATTGACAGATGCCGGGCCAAATCTGACCAAATCATAACTTAGCCCCGTACTGTAACAACTGTAAAGAGTACCTATTAATGTAACTACCAAGCGCTGATTTATGCAAGAACGGTGAGGGCGGGGACGGGGATATTTTTGCTGTGGTTAGGCTTTTACATAACATGAAGTGGCTCTATTAGGATAGGTATATTCGTCATACATAATGTGAAATAATGTCGAATAAAGTTGAAAAAAGATGAATAAAATTTGCATTATCGTCCTGTTTTGCCTATCTTATCGCTCGTTATCTTGTATAATTTACGAATACGCACGAGGACTTCCTAAACCGCTGGTCTATTCGTATGTTGATTGTACAGGATGAGAGAGTGATTCATTGGCCGAGAAGGTTTAGTGGCCCTTGTCTCTTCAAACATTCTACTATTCCTTTCATGAAAGAGAGAAGTGACAAGTGACCATGAAATCAATTGCCTGGGTAACCGACAGTACATGTACAATCGATCCTGAGTTCGCCAAGAACAACCATGTGTATATTGTTCCTTTACGTCTGATTATTAACAACGAGTGTTATAAAGAAAATATAGATATTACGATCGATGAGTTCTATGAGAAAATGCGTCAGCATGATCAAGTAGGCAGCTCACAGCCGCCAATCGGTGAGTTTATCGAGTTATACGAACGGTTGAAGGAAGAATATGATGAGATTATTGCTGTGCATCTTTCGACAGGGCTTAGCGGAACATACAATGCTTCCATGCAAGGTGCTGAAATAGCGGAAGCTAATGTTATTGGAATTGATTCCAAGGTTGGCGCTTATCCGATTCGGGAAATGATCACGCGAGGTATTCATTGGCACAAGATGGGCTTTACTGCCCTAGAAATTAAAGAAAAGATAGAGAATATCATTCAAAATATGTCCTTCTACTTAATTCCTGCAAGCTTGTCCCAGCTTCACCGTAGTGGGCGTGTTTCTGGTACACAAGTAGTGCTTAGTCAATTATTGCGGATAAATTTGCTGCTGCGTTTTGACGAGGGTAAGGTCATTGTTGTGGAAAAAATCCGTACGATGAAGAAGACGAAGCAGGCGCTGTTAGATATCTTTAAACAGGATGCTGGACTTGTTAGCGATGTGTGCATCATGCATTCCAATAATTTAGAAATGGCGCTGAAGCTAGAAGAAGACATCAAAGAGATGGCACCTGATTTACGTACGGAGATTATGACTTACATTCCTGCCGTGGCTGTTCATGCGGGTGAGGGTACCGTAGGACTTTCTTGGATTAAAAATAACCGGATCAATAGTATTGATTCGGAGGTCGAACCTGTAGCAGTACTTGTGTAGATAGGACAGTAAACAAAGAAATCGCTTCTTGGAAGAGGGACGGATGATCCTCATTATACCAAGAGACGATTTCTTTTTTTTGAATCTATGAGATGACGTTGGTTGTATGAAGATTATGCTTTGCTTGCACGCCGGCGGAACATTTGTCCGATAACTTCACTCAGTACAAGTCCAGCTGCAATTGCGCCAGAGAGCATTAATGCCCGAACAGCGATTTCTACAGCCAGATTATAGTTTTCTTCCACAAATCTGCGCATAGCATCGTAAGCAAGGCCACCCGGAACAAGTGGGATAATGCCGCCTACACTAAAAATAATAACCGGCATTTTGAAGGATCGTGCAAATAACTGGCTGACGATGCCCACCACTACAGTAGCCGCAAACGTAGCAACAACAGGCCCACACTCTACATCAAGGATTACATACACCATCCAGCCTACCATTCCAGCAAAACCACACTGCAGTAGAGCGCGCTTAGGCGCATTAAATAAAATACAGAAGGTTGCCGCGGCGATAAAACTGGTTATAAGTTGCAAAATCATGAAGGGCTAACCTCTTTCACATGGAGAATTAAAATAGTGATAGTACAAGCCCAATGCCTGTACCGATCGCAAAAGCAGTTAGAAAGGCATCGGCTCCTTTGGATATGCCTGAGACCAGATGACCGGCCATCAGATCACGAACGGCATTTGTAATGAGTAGACCGGGTACTAGAGGCATCACGGAGCCGATGATGATTTTGTCCATTTCTTGACCTATACCCAGCTTTACAGAATAGAAGGCTAGAAGTCCGATCAGGAAGGAAGCAGAGAACTCTGCAAAAAATCTAGTCTGCACAAGACGATGCAGGTAGATAACCGCAGCATAACCTAACCCGGAAATCGGCAATGCGGGGAGAGCATCCCACAAGCTGCCTTTAAACATAACGGTGAAGCAAGCGCCGGTAAGTGCCGCAGCTATGATTTGCAGCCATACCGGATACGCATGTGCGGCATCATCGACCTCTCCTAATCGTGTCCGAGCTTCCTCGGCTGTAATCTGACGCTCGTTCAGACGCCGCGAGATATCATTAACCTCCGAGACTTTCTGCAGATCTGTGGTTCGCTCGGCAATCCGATATAACTTAACGGGTTCCGTTCTATTTGTGGTGAACATAATAACGGTTGGCGTCACATAACTGTGTGCCCCTGGAAAACCGAGAGAAGCAGCCATACGTGTCATTGTATCTTCTACTCTGTAGGTTTCTGCACCGTTTTGCAGCATGATCTTGCCAGCAAGAAGACAGAGATCAACGATTTCATAATAGGTAGTGTTAGTGTTGCTCGTGCTTTCCAACTTCTCCGGTCCTCCCCTGGAATGTTACATATCTATGTGTATATACTTATGATTGTCGCTTCATTGTGTGAAAATAACAACCTCAATATAGCATTATAAACGATATGGGATATATTTTAATATAGTTTAAGAAATAAAATGTATAAAGATGCACTGTTTATTTATAGTGCCCGCCAATTTTTCCGGATCTGTCCTTAAGTTGTCCGGCATCTGTGAACGATGCGGCGCGTCCAATGATCGATTCTCCGTATTTATTCTTCAGCGCATCAGTGGCCCGTTCGAGCTCGCGGTAGCGGGGGCGCGACTCAAATAAGGTTAGCTGATATTGGCTTTCGTCAGACAGATTGGACAGGCTTAGATGAATTCGGCGCACAGGCTGACCTTCCCAATGCTGTTTGAAAAGAGCGAGGGCGGCCTCGTATACCAGCTGGGTTGCATTCGTAGGATCGCTCATCGTAGTCTGCCTCGAGAAGCCGCTGGGGTCATCAAAGCTGGCGCCTTGGCAGCCAACAGACACGACTGCACCATGCACCTTTAGTTTGCGGCTGCGCCTGCACACCAGCTCTGAGAGCTCCAGAATGATGGTCTTGATCTCTTGCAGTGTATAGTAATCCCGTGGCAGTGTCATTTGGTGCCCGACGCTCTTGGGTGCTACTTCATAGGTAGCGGGACTTACAGGGCTATCGTCGATGCCATTGGCAATTCGCCAATACAGCTCGGCATCGATATCGCATTTTTTATGGAATTTCTCCCGCATGCGCCATTTCAGCTCGCTTAGCGGCATCTGTGCCAAATGGCCTATCGTTGTGAGGCCCATGCTTTGGAAGTGCGCGGACATGCGGCGGCCTACCATAAACAACTCACTAATGGGCAGCGGCCAAAGTACATCTGGAAGCTCTTCCTGAGTGAGAGTAAATAGACCTTCCGGGTTCTTCTTGGCCCACAGGTCGCAAGCCATTTTGGCGGTAACCTTGGAATAACCTATACCGATACGTGCGCGCACACCTGTATTTCTGCGGATTAAGTCCTGAATGGTCGCAGCGATCTGTCTTGGGCTTCCGAATAAGCTGAGGCTGCCGGTGATATCAATAAACTGCTCATCGATGGAATAAGGTTCTACGAGGTCACTGAATTTGCGTAGAATGTCCGTGATTTGGGAGGAAACATCGATATATTGCTGCATATGCGGTCTGACGACGATTACTTCGGGGCATTTCGCGAGTGCTTCCTTCAAGGTCTCGGCGGTAGTAATGCCAAAAGATTTGGCTAACGGACAAGCGGCAAGCACAATCCCGCTTCGTCTAGCTGGATCTCCGGCGACAATAAGCGGTTTGTTGCTGTATTGCGGATTAGAGGCCTTCTCCACGGAGGCGTAAAAGCTCTGACAATCGGATAACAAAATAACACGCTCTTTATTCATAGATTCACACTCTCCAGGTGAGGTAGAGATACGGTAGATGATTTTCTTATTATTATAATACGAACATATGATCGTGTATATTCATATTTTTTTCCATTTCTCTTCAGTCTCCAAGGTGCAGAGACCTGTGGCCACACCCCCAGCGATAATCGTGAGGATGGAGTGGAAGAAGGTTTCTTTAGAAATTAGGAGTCCTCCCGCGCCGATAATTATGAAATCCGTCAAAAAAATGATGAGTCCAAGATTAAGTGGGAGATACCTTTTGATATATTGAGCCAGCAGATCCGTTCCGCCTGTACTGGCTTTGAACCGCAGCATAAGCCCAAGACCCGTTCCCATTAAAAAACCGCCAATAATGGCGCTGGAAATGGAGCCGAACTCAAAATAATACAGAAAGTGGTACTGCAAAGGACCGAGAAGCTCAATGAGAAACGATGAGGTCAATAAGCCTAATATACTGTTGAAAAAGATATCGCGTTCCTTCAGCCAGGCTAACAGGAATATCGGAAAGCTGCAGAGAAGGACAGCTATACCGATTTTGGCATCGGATAAATAATTGATGATGAGGGCTATTCCTATTATTCCCCCATCTAGGATTTTATATGGGACTAGAAAAAAATTAGTTGCTGCTGCAATAAGCAAACTTCCGATCAGGATGATCGCGTATCTTAATAATGACTGCATATTTAACATCTCCACATTAAAGGCATGTCTTATAAATATGCTTGTCACTTCCAAAAAATTGCAGTGAAGCAAAAAAACTGATTTCGGGCCTAATCATGCGGACCCAGCAGACCCTATTAGGCAGATATAAGGCATTTTTTCGAGCTAACGGACCCAGTTGCAGCTATTCCCTCAAATATGGTCCGATTGCGGGCAAATTATGGGCAATAAGAGCTATACAGTCCGAAACTGCCGCAAAATGGGCCGAAAATCACAAATAGGTGCAATACGGTCCGATACGATCAAGATCGAGCAAAGGTAGCTGATTTCGAGACGTAGACAGCTAGGTTATGCAACAGGTAACAAATTCTGCGCACGGAGTAGCTAGGTTAAGCCATAGGTAACTAATTCCGCACGGAGTAGATAGGTTGAGCCCTAGACAGCTAGTTTAAGCACTGGGCAGCACGTTTAGGAGCAAATTTGGCAGGCGGCGTTCTTTTCAGCAACTGTTCGGACTCAGTTGCTCTTATTTCCATGATTCCGCTCATTTTGTCACACTATCGGACTCGGTTGCAGCTATTCGCTCAAATGCGCTCCTTCTCTGCGCAAATCAAGGGCAATAAGAACTATACAGTCCGAAACTGCCGCAAAATGGGCCGAAAATCACAAATAGGTGCAATAGGGTCCGATACGATCAAGATCGAGCAAAAGGTAGCTGATTTCGAGACGTAGACAGCTAGGTTATGCAACAGGTAACAAATTCTGCGCACGGAGTAGCTAGGTTAAGCCATAGGTAGCTAATTCCGCACGGTGTAGATAGGTTGAGCTATAGGTAGATAATTCCGCACAGTGTAGCTAGGTTGAGCTCCAGACAGCTAGTTTAAACAATGGGTAGCACGTTTAGGATCAAATGCGGCAGGCAGTGTTCTTTTTAGCAACTGTTCGGACTCAGTTGCGCTTATTTCCATGATTTCGCTCGTTTTGTCACACTATCGGAATCAGTTGCAGCTATTCCTACAAATGTGGTCCAAATGCGGGCAAATTATGGGCAATAAGAGCTATACAGTCCGAAACTGCCGCAAAATAGGCGGAAAATCAAAAATAGGTGCAATCCGGTCCGCAACGGGGAATGCTATGAATGATTAAGCAGACGCGTCTCCGGGGGATACAGAGAGTAGTGTGGTGGCTATACGGTGAGTTACTTGCTGATAAGCTTTGGAGGGTCGAGCCGCATAATCAGCGTTGATCTATGGTAAGTATGAGTGCGCCGCGCCTAGGAAGGTAAACTGGTAAAATTATTGCAAGAAGCAAGAAGCAAGAAGCAAGAAGCAAGAAGCAAGAAGCAAGAAGCAAGGAGCAAGGAGCAAGAAGTAAGAACAGCAGAAGGATTTAGGACGGATCACGGGTACACAATAAATGTGCCAATCGGAGTACTGCTCCATCACAATAGTTACTTAAGTTTCTCCGAGCTAGAGGAGCATCTTGCATCCAATTAAGCCATAGCTAATCACGTAAGCCAGCAGCACAGAAGAAAGCCAGCCTCCCACAAGAAAGCTACAGCATCGCATTAACAACGAAAACAGCACGCCTCCATTATGAGACGTGCTGTTTTTGCTGTTATCGGGAATACCGCTTGCGGAAGCGAAGCGGAGAGATTCCGATCTGCTGAGTAAAGCGACGCGAGAAGTAGGCGGTGCTCTCGAAACCGATACGTTCTGCGATCGCAGCTATAGGCATCTCTGTTTTAAGCAGAAGCAGCTTGGCCTGTTCCAAACGGTAATCCGTTAAATACTCCATCGGAGTCAGTCCATATACGCGTTTCATGCAGCGGGCAAGGTAGTTATAATGAAAATGCAGCGCATCCGCCAGAGAGGCATTGGAGAGAGGCTCCGCATAATGATTGCGGATATAAGTCTCTGTCTTCTCGGCAATCTCTACCGCATGACTTTCTGAAGTATCATGCTGCGCTAGATCCATCATCCGCAGCATTTCTTCAAAAATCCTTTGCTGCTCCCAAACTGCACTGGAACGTCTTCCAGTGGACAGCTGTAAAAGCTTCTCAGCTTGTCCACTCCGTTTAAAGGGATCAGGAAGGGGACCAAACTGCGGGATGCGAATGGTATATGGATGAGTAAGAAACTGCCGGAAATGTGTCTCTCGGTTGATATACACAGGCTCGCCTTCAGAGCTTGACCAATCTGCGAGGGTATGAAAATGAATCCAAATAAACGAAGTCAGCTCCTCGCAAGACTTAACGGAATAATGATAGCGGTCAGGCAGCAGAAGCAGCGTATGCCCAGCCGCAACCTCCCATTGATTATGCTCTTCACCGATAAATAGGCAACCTTGCTCTACAATAATCAGATCAAATAAGCCGATATGGCTTCTATTTGGATGCTGCTCTCCGGGTTGATAAACAGTGTGATTGCATTCCAGAAAATATGGAAAAGGCGGCGCTGCGAAATGTACATAGGAAGGACTCACTGTGTTCTACCTCTCTTTTTATCGTAGTCCGAGCTCAAATTGTCCTTGGAAATAGGAGTGTGAAATAGTACAAAAAAGGGGTTGCTTCTGATTATATTTTTTATCTATTGTACGCTCTATAATTGTAATTAGCGAGTATAAAATAAGGCTAAGGGGAAGATGATGATGAATAAAACGATCCAGGATCAGCAAGTTGTAAAAGATCAATCCGTTAGCATTAAAGATGATTTCTGGGGAAGTTATATAAAGCTGGTACAGGATGTTGTAATCCCGTATCAATATGAGGCATTGCACGACAAAGCAGCGGGAGCTGAGCCCAGTCATGCCATTGCTAACTTTGAGATTGCTGCGGGCCGGAAGAGCGGCGAATTTTACGGCTGGGTTTTTCAAGACAGTGATGTAGCCAAGTGGCTGGAGGCCGTAGGTTATTCCTTAAGCATCAAACGTGATCCCGAGCTGGAGCGTCAAGCGGATGAAGTGATTGACCTCGTTGGAGAAGCGCAGCAGGAAGACGGGTACTTAAATACTTATTTTACGATAAAAGAACCCGGCAAACGCTGGACTAATCTGAACGATTGCCACGAGCTGTACTGTGCTGGGCATTTCATTGAGGCAGCCGTTTCTTATTATGAGGCTACAGGCAAAAGAAAACTGCTCGACATCATGTGCCGAATGGTTGATCATATCGATTCTGTGTTTGGTCCGGAAGAAGGAAAAATGCGGGGATATGATGGCCATCAGGAGATTGAGCTTGCGCTCGTTAAGCTGTATCGGCTCACAGGTGAGGAGCGGTATTTGAAGCTCAGCAGCTTTTTTATTAATGAGCGAGGTCAACAGCCGAATTTCTTAAAGCAACAATGGGATAATCTGGGGAGTATCAATTTTTTCACAGGTCAGAAGGAGAATTTAGATTTAAAATACTACCAAAGTCATCTTCCGGTAAGAGAACAGGAAGTGGCTGTAGGACATGCTGTGCGTGCGGTTTATATGTATACTGCTATGGCTGATCTAGCTGCACTTACGGGAGATGATACCCTTCGCGAAGCATGCGAGAGACTGTGGAATAACATCACTACTAAGCAAATGTACATTACTGGTGGGATCGGATCTACGCATCGGGGTGAAGCGTTCACCTTCGATTATGATCTGCCTAACGATTCGGTGTACGCAGAGACTTGTGCATCTATTGGGTTGATCTTTTTTGCACAACGGATGCTGAGAATATCGCCGGATGCACGTTATGCCGATGTCATGGAGCGGGCGCTTTATAACAATGTGTTGGGTTCGATGGCACAGGATGGTAAGCACTATTTTTATGTAAATCCACTGGAAGTATGGCCTAAGGCATGCAGCTGCAACCCAGATAAACATCATGTGAAGTCCGAGCGTCAAGGCTGGTTTGGCTGCGCTTGCTGTCCTCCGAATGTGGCGCGTCTGCTGACTTCGCTTAATCAATATATCTATACGATCCATGGTGATACGCTCTATACGAATTTGTATATTGGCAGTGAGCTGACAACAAAGCTGGGTGGAACAGATGTTGCGATACAGCAAGAGAGTAACTATCCATGGGAAGGTACAGTCTCGATGAAGATTAATCCCGCAGTGGAAGCAGAGTTTGGAATTGCCTTGCGGATTCCATCTTGGAGCCAAGGAATGGAGATCAGAGTCAACGGTGAAGTAATGAATACTGCTGAGAACATCGAGCAGGGATACCTCGTTATCCGGAGACTGTGGAGAGCAGGAGATGTAATCGAAGTGCATGACCCTATGGAGGCACATCGTATCTACGCACATCCGAATTTGCGTGCAGATGCTCAAAAAGTAACGATTCAGCGTGGACCTCTTGTGTATTGCCTTGAAAGTATAGATAATGGTGAGCCTTTAAGCTCAATTTCTTTAAAAGAAGGCAGTGAACTTACTGCGGCTTTTGATGAGACATTGCTCGGCGGCGCTGTTGTTGTCGAGGCAGAGGGGCTGCGTGTAGATAAAGAGGGCTGGAATGGTGAGCTTTACAGCAGAGTAAAAGCACCAGTTCAAACCGTTAAGGTTAAGGCGGTTCCGTATTACTTATGGGGAAATCGTGGCAGTGGTGAAATGAAGGTATGGATTCCGGAAGCCAGCGTTTAAGTTATCGGTAGACATAGATCTCGGGAATGACTGTGTTTTATCAGTATTTTCCAAGGGGGACAGCTGTAATTTACAGTCTGTCCTTTTCTTTTTGCAAAAAGGAGAACACACGCGAAATGGCGAAATTAGAAGAAACATAGAAATATTCTTAAATCTTATAACAGTGGAGGCGGGCAATATTTATAATCATGCTCCAGAGGGTTATACTTGTCCCTTTTGTTTGTTGGTTTCGGGCATTGAAAATGAACATGTGCGTTCTAAGCAAGCGGATATTATTTATAAAGATCATTACATAACGGCTTTTATTGCTTCTCATTGGTATCCGAATAATGAAGGGCATGTTCTAATCATCCCTAATCAGCATATCGAGAATATTTACACATTGGATGTTGAGATCTCAAACCGGATACATGAGCTGGAAATTGAAATTGCTAAAGGTCTTAAAGAAGTTTATAAATGTGATGGCGTTTCTTCTAGACAACATAATGAGCCGGATGGCAGCCAAGATGTATGGCATTATCATTTACATGTGTTTCCAAGATATCATGCGGATAATCTGTATGGCACTTATGGGAAGTTATCGGATGAGACAGCAAGAAAAAATTTCGCCCAATTATTAAGACGATATTTGAGCAACAATAAGAATATTGGGGCTTATTAAGTTGAAAGAGGGAGAAGTATGAAGCCAAACTTTTTCGAAAAAGTTATAGAGTCAGAAGAAGAGTTACGGTCTTTATTTGGGTACCCAAGCGAATTGGTTAACAACAAAACCATAACTTTTATAGATCATCATTGCCGTGATTATATCTCAAAATCCCCAATGCTTTTTATGGCTACAAGCGGTTCGTCCGGTGCTTGCGATGTCTCTCCGCGCGGGGACGCAGAGGGTTTTGTTCACGTGTTGGATGATAAACATTTAGTGATCCCTGAACGCCCTGGGAATAGACGGTTTGATTCTTTGCGGAATATACTTGAGAACCCAAAAGTCGGTTTGATATTCATCATTCCCGGACTTGAAGAAACATTAAGAATAAATGGGCACGCGAGTATAGTTAAGGATGAAGAAATATTGAAACCTATGGAAGCGCATGGTAAAGTCCCGGTCATTGGAATTGGCGTGGAAGTTGAAGAATGTTATATGCATTGTGCAAAAGCCTTTAAGCGGTCACATTTGTGGGATGACGATTATTGGCTTGCGAAAGAAGTATTGCCTAATCCATCAAAAATACTGGCGCAGCATGCCCGCAAACTTGGAGTTACTCCAGAGGATATCTCGAAATCACTAAAAGAAAGCTATGAAAAACGGCTATATTAACATTTTTGACTTAGAAATGGAATGGGATTTGCCCTTCATTGTATGCTATATTTGATCTGGATAAGGCAACTGATCATTTTACAGATAATAATGGAGGCATCACAATGAGTAAACGTTATCGGATGACAAGAGCAATGCAGAATGATGGAGATTCAGCACCAACCCTATCTTTAGAAGAGTGTAAGCAATATTTCGCATCCAAACCTGATTTCACCTATACATCAGTTTTTACAGTAACAGGTGCCACTACCATGTCCATTGAGGGAGATTTCTTTATGTGGAGCTATGGTGATACAACAATCCCATTTAGACATTATCAGGGCGATATTTATGTTTCTGGCGCCAATGAAGCCGTGATTCCTAGAATGCTTGAGGTTGCGAGTGATTTAAGAGCAGATATTGTGGAAGGTTAAAAAAAGATGACCCCTGAATCCTTCAGGGGTCATCTACTGTTAATTTTTGATCCGCTCAACCGTTCGTTTGAACGATTGAGCGGATTTTTTATATTAACCCAGTTCTACAACTACTTGGTGTACAGCACCGTCTCCAACAGGAGTGATGATGTTACCTTCTACAGCTGCGCCATCCAAGGTAAGACTAGCTACACCTTTGGATACATGGTTCGGGTTCTTGATTTGAATCACATAAGTATCTCCACGGAAGACACGGGTGATTTCAAAGCTGTCCCACTCTGTAGGAATACAAGGATCGATCTTCAGACCATTGAAGTCCGCTTGAATACCAAGGATAGATTGTGTAATCGCTACATAGTTCCAAGCAGCAGTACCAGTCAACCAGGAGTTTTTAGCTTCCCCGTGGCGAACGGCATCTTTACCTGCGATCATTTGCGAGTATACATAAGGTTCAGTACGGTGAATTTCGCTGATATCCTCCAAGTAAGCAGGAGCAATTTTAGCGTAAATTTCAAACGCTCTGTCGCCATGTCCAAGTACAGTTTCAGCGATCATGATCCAAGGGTTATTGTGGCAGAAAATACCAGCATTTTCTTTGTAGCCCGGAGGGTACGTAGAAATTTCACCCAGGTTCAGATAGTACTTGGAATATGGTGGCTGTTGCAATACGATACCATATTTAGTATCCAAATGCTCTTGCACGGAAGTCAGAGCTTTTTCAGCTTGACCATCTTCCACACCGATACCGGCCATAACACAGATACCTTGTGGTTCGATGAAAATCTTACCTTCTTCGTTTTCTTTGGAACCGATCTTGTCGCCATAGTGGTCATAAGCGCGCAGGAACCAGTCACCATCGAAACCGTGAGTCAGTGTGATTTCACGCATGTTGTCAATCTTAGCTTCTGCATCCGTAGCTACATCATTAAGTCCGCGCATCCGGCAGATTTCTGCATAGTCCGGTCCAACGAAGACGAACAGACCGGCGATAAATACGGATTCCGCTACGCGGCCTTCGATGTTGGCAGTAGTTTGGAAAGATTCGCCCGGCTCTGTAGAGAAGCAGTTCAGGTTCAAGCAGTCATTCCAGTCTGCACGACCGATCAGCGGCAAGCCGTGAGGTCCGAGATTGTTAGTTACATGCTCGAAGGAGCGTTTCAAGTGCTCAAACAGAGTAGCCGTGTTATCCGGATTGCTGTCAAAAGGAACCTGCTCATCGAGAATCGAAGTATCGCCAGTTTCTTTGATGTAAGCAGCTGTGCCAAGGATCAACCAAAGCGGGTCATCATTAAAGCCGGTACCGACTTCATTGTTACCTTTTTTAGTGAGTGGTTGGTATTGGTGATAGGCACTGCCGTCTTCAAATTGTGTAGCGGCAATATCGAGAATACGTTCTTTAGCACGTTCAGGGATTTGGTGCACAAATCCGAGCAAGTCTTGGTTAGAATCCCGGAAGCCCATACCACGGCCAATACCGGATTCAAAGTAAGAAGCGGAGCGGGACATGTTGAAGGTAACCATACATTGATATGGATTCCAGATGTTAACCATACGGTTCAACTTGTCGTCGCCACTTTGGATTTGATATTTGGACAACAGGTTATCCCAGTGTGCAGCCAGTGCAGCCAAAGCGGCGTCCACTTGAGCGTCTGTAGCAAATTGCTCGATCATAGCCTCTGCTGGTTTTTTGTTGATTACGTTCAGAGATTCCCATTTGTCTTCTTCCGGGTTTTCAATGTAACCAAGGACAAAGATGAAGCTTTGCTCTTCGCCTGGCTCCAGAGTAATGTTCAGGGCGTGCGATCCGATAGGGGACCAGCCGCTCGCTACGGAGTTAGTTGGTTCACCTGCAGCAACAGCTTGCGGGCTTTCCAGACCATTGTACATCCCTACGAAAGCTTCGCGGTCAGTATCAAAGCCGGCGATTTCTTTGTTAACAGAGTAGAAAGCGTAGTGGTTTCTGCGCTCACGGTATTCTGTTTTGTGATAGATAACAGAACCCTTCACTTCAACCTCACCAGTGCTGAGATTGCGTTGGAAGTTAGTCATATCATCTTGTGCATTCCAAAGACAGAATTCTGCAAAAGAGAACAGCTTAACGGATTTCTTCGCGGAACCCGTGTTTTTCACTACAAGACGATGTACCTCAGCATTATGACCCATAGGTACAAAAGCGAGCTGGTTTACAGAGATGCCGTTGCGTTCACCAGTAATGGAAGTGTAGCCAAGACCGTGACGGCATTCGTAGAAGTCCAGATCACGTTTTACTGGCATCCAGCCTGGAGTCCAGAAATCACCATCATCATAAAGATAGTAGTAACGGCCGCCAGCATCCATTGGGATATTGTTGTAACGGTAACGGGTCAATCTTCTGAGACGAGCGTCTCTATAGAAGGTATAGCCACCAGCAGTATTAGAAATAAGTCCGAAAAATTGTTCATTACCAAGGTAGTTAATCCAAGGGTAAGGTGTTTTTGGTGTGTTAATTACATACTCTTTACGAGTGTCGTCAAAGGTACCGAATTTCATGTGAGAAAGTCTCCTTTCGATTGTGAACGCGCGTTTATAAGTTTCAGGAAAAATTCCCTCGAGGGAAGGGATTCTTTCCGTTGTTTCTAAAAGATAGTATTAGGCAGTGATTTCGAGAACCAATGATAGCAGCTTCACAGAAAAATATGTATTCTTCAGTGAATGATGAATCTGTGCTACTTCTTCGGCGGTTGACAGGAATCTCTCTCCACTAAACGAGCTGGAAAGCTGATCGTGCTGAAAGTCGGCTGCTGCGAATCACACAGCTCGATTACTTTTTCCACTGCAGCCTTGGACATTTCATAAATCGGCAAGCGTACAGAGGTCAGCTTAGGCTGAATACGGGATGCCAGCTGAATGTCATCAAAACCAGCAATAGAGATATCCTCAGGGACAATGATTCCGTGTTCGGAGAACGCTTCCATCGCTGAAATAGCCATGTCATCGTTGGAAGAGAAGAAGGCAGTCGGCAAAGGTTCACCAGAAGCAAGCAGCTTCTTGACCTCTTCATAAGCCGTCTCTTTCAGAAAATCACCCTTTAGGATAAACTTCTCATTCATAGGCAGACCATGTTTTTTTAGCGTATCCTCATAGGCCGTGTAGCGTTCTCGACCAGAGTACGTATTCATTTGCCCGCAGATGATGCCGATCTCTTGATGGCCTAGGGAGATTAAATGTTCAATCACTTCTGTGGTGCCCTCGTAATCTTTGGAGTTCACAATGGCCAGATGATTGCGGTCAAGATGCTCCGACATAATCTCTGAGATATCATAATCAATCAGTACAAGCGGAGAATCGAGTCCCACCATTTCGCGGACGATATTAATATCCTTCTGAGTGCCGACAATTATACCACCGTCAATCCGTTTTTGCAGAAAAGCTTGTTTTACCTTCAGAAAATCGTCCGGAGAGTATACCGTATGAATCAGAACGTAACATCCGCGGGCATTCGACGTGTCGACTACGGCATCGACGAATGGTGCAAAGTAATTGTTCTGATAAATTCGGGTAGTGTTCTCTTTCTCGTTCATACTGATGGCGAACAATCCGATGGTATCGGTTTTCTTACCGGCCAGAGCCCGTGCAAAGCTGTTCGGTTCGTACTGATGTTGCTCAATCACCCGCAGCACTTTAGCCCGGGTTTCTTCAGGAACATTGGAATAGTTGTTGATCACGCGGGATACCGTACTTCGGGAAACCCCGGCCAACTTAGCAATATCTTCGCTGCGCATGTTTCCCCTCTTTTCATAAACGCGCGTTTATGAGTTTATTGTAAGCGAAAGCATCGTATAAATCAATCGTAAAAAAAGAAATTTTGCGATCAAGTTAATAAAGGGTGACCTATTTTAAATAGAAGAAGAATCCTACCAAATAATGATAGAGCAGAATAACTAGAAATAGTTTGTATAAGTTTTTTGCGGAGAAAGTGCATTGAAAGCTATGAAAGTCATGCTACTATTGTGATAAAGGTTATTGAGAATGATAATCAATGACAATAAAGCATAGGAGTGAAGGGATCAATGGCAAGATGGGGTCAGAAGTTTTTGTGGGCAGCGGTACTTATAATGGCAATCACCGCGCTGGCAGCATGCGGAACGAATAACAATACTGCGAAAGAAAACGTTGCTAAGACAGAGAATGCAGAGGAATCTACCTCAGCGAGCACTAGCGCACCAACTGAAGGAAGTGGAAATGCCGCAGAAGAGGGTGCAACCCGGACGATTGCCGGGGAATTCGGGGATGTTGAAATTCCAGTTAAACCGCAACGGGTAGCCGGGATCTATGTAGAAGATTATTTGAAGGCATTGGGCATTACACCGGTGGTTCAGTGGTATCATCCAAGCTGGGGCAAACAGGATTATTTAAATCTGGATGTGCCAGAATTCGATATCACGGGTAGCGTGGAGGCATTATTG
This sequence comes from Paenibacillus sp. FSL R7-0163, assembly GCF_037969975.1. Lineage (NCBI taxonomy): Bacteria > Bacillati > Bacillota > Bacilli > Caryophanales > Paenibacillaceae > Paenibacillus > Paenibacillus sp. FSL R7-0163. Next base: position 3,435,692 of record NZ_CP150224.1, on the reverse strand, counting down.
GAAAAAGACCCCGATTTGATTATTGTGGACGGAGGCGCTGATGCGGCGAGGTATGAACTATATTCCAAGATAGTACCAACTTATCGTCTACCTGAGTCGGTGTTGCAAGACTCAAGACAAATGCTTACAGCTATTGCAGATGCCCTTGGTATTCCGGAGAAGGCGGAATCCGTCCTTGCAGCGTATGATCAGAAGGTGGCAGAGGGGAAAGCTAAGCTGCAACAGGCCCTGGGTCAGGAAAAAGTAGCGGTGATCCGGCTTAACGTAGCGGATAAAACCTTTGCTCTATTTGGTGTTAAAAACCGCTATACCGGTGTGATTTATGATCAATTTGGGCTGACACCCGTGCCTATGGCGGCAGAAATGACCGAATTTCAATCTGTTATTTCTGAAGAGCTTATTCCTCAGCTCGACGCGGATCATATTATTGTGTTCCCTGATAATGGGGGCTGGGATACTGAAGGGAATCAGGAAGCGATTCAAATACTTGAGGGTCCATTGTGGAAGAGTCTGCTTGCGGTGAAGAACGGGAATGTCTATAGAATGGCAGAAGATTTACAAGACAGCAATAAAAAGAGGCTATTCTATAGCTTGATTAACATAGAAGCCCAATCCTTATCGGTGAACGGACAGACCTTAGTGTTTCAAGATCATACCCTGATCATTGTATCGGAAGGACAGGGATGGTTAGAAGCCGAGGAGAAGCGTTTTCCCCTGGAAAAAGGTGTCGGGTTCTTGTTCGAACCGGGGCTTATAAGCAGAATCAATGCCGAGGAGCGAGGACTTAGCTTTTATAGGCTTACTTTTGAAGTAATCGAAACCGGGGGAAGTAAGCAGAGTGGAATGGAAAAGGGGACTAGAGAAGGAATTCTCCGGTCTGGTCCGCTAAGCTGCAGACCTTTTTCACAATGTGCACTACTGCTTGAGGCTATCTATCATAGTCGCAGAAGTACGGAAGAGATTGAATGGTTCGCAGGCCATACCCGCTTTCAAGAGTTACTGCTGCTGATCATGCGGGCAAATTCCTCTGTCATCCAGATGAAAGGAGCCCATGAGGCGGTGCAGCGTTCCATCCGCTATATGCAGGAACATTATAATCACGCTATAACCGTCGATCAATTGGCTGAAGTGGCAGGCGTTACACGTGCACGCTACACACAGATTTTTAAAGAAGTGACAGGGCGGATTCCCTTAGAGCATTTGAACGGACTTCGTATTGAAAGGGCCCAGCAGCAGTTGCTGCTTACGAATGACCGTATGCATGATATCGCGTTATCCGTAGGATATAGCAATGAGTATTATTTTAACCGGCGTTTCAAAAGATCGGTGGGCGTTACGCCCGGCCAATACAGAAGCTTCCATCAGGAAGGGCTGCGGGTGTTCGCTCCTTTTCTGGAAGACTATCTGCTGGCTCTGGATATTACACCGGTGGCGCAATATTCTCATGCTCAGTGGGGGAAGCAGGAGTATCTGTCCCTCAACGATGTGCCTGCGGTTGATATTTCAACTGGCGATTGGCAGGAGCTCTCCCAGTACATGCCCGAACTGATCCTGCTGGATGATGGCTTTCAGCGTTGGCACCTGGATGAGTGCAGCCAAATTGCTCCGTTGTTCAAGCTGCCTTTTCATCAGGAGGATTGGCGTGCCACGTTATTTTCTGCAGCAGCCGTCTTTGGCAGAACGGACCGTGTCCAGGAAGTGATCGGCAATTATGAGCATCGGGCGCAGCAAGCTAAACGAGTGCTAAACCGTTCTGTCCAAGGGCAGACTGTAGCATGCTTAAGAATATCTTCCTACGGAATCAATCTCTATGGATGCGGGCAATTGGGTTATACAGGTAGCGTACTCCATCATGATTTAGGTTTGCAGCCCCATGAATTGGTTCCGAAGTTGACCCGTGGACAGAAGCGGGTGAGCCTAACAAGAGAAGAGCTTGCGAGCCTGACTGCAGATCATTTGTTCATTACCTTTGATCGACAGGAAGGAGAAGGACGGGAACTGCTGGATACACCGCTTTGGCGCAGTCTGCCCGCTGTGCGTAGTCGCTGTGTATATGAGGTGGATTTTATGGCCTGGATGAATTACGGGGTATTGTCGCATCAGCGCAAGATTGAAGATGTGCTAAGAGCGTTAGGGTAAGTCAGAAACTAGTCCAGATAAAAACGAGGATAATAAGTGCCACTATACTGCTGAGGCGAGTCATTAATAAATAGGCATCACTGGGCTCAACATCGCCTTTCATCATCCAGCCATAGCGCATGTACCATCCCAAATGAGGAAAGAAGATATTAAGCAATGCTAACAGTACAAAGAGGAATATAAAAATGCCCATGATTTATCACTCCTTTATCTAATGTATACGCCAGACTATACGGAGCGTTCCCCAACTAACGAGTGAGCTTCCATATATTTATTTAAGCTATCGTAATGAGAACAACGGGATTCTTTTTAGGCGGGGGATACCCTAGCCACCTTGACAGGTGGTTGGGGTATTTTTGCGGCACTATTTAAGGCTGTGTTATCGAAGGTGAATGTTTAGAGGCGTGCTTGTTGTGTTTACATAACAAAGAGTTCGGAAAATATAAAAATGTATTTCTAAAAATAAAGGAGGAATTGATCGATGTCTAACCAATATACGATGCAAGACCTACCACTCAGTACACTAAGGCTGGACCGGAATTTCAGCAGCAACAAGAGGAGCCGGGTTTGCAGAAGAAAATGAATCCAGTACCTGATACAGGAGAAGATACCTATAAAGGAACCGGGCGTCTGACCGGACGTAAAGCGTTAGTTACGGGAGCGGACAGCGGTATAGGTCGTGCTGTTGCTATTGCTTTTGCGCGCGAAGGTGCAGATGTTGTTCTATCTTATATGCCTGAGGAAGAGGAAGATGCAAAGCAGGTGCTCAAGCTAGTGCAGGAAGCGGGTCGTACTGCAATCGCCATTCCAGGTGATCTGAAGGATGAGGCATACTGTGAACAACTCGTCGATACTACGGTTAAGGAGCTAGGTGGAATTGATATTTTAGCCAATATCGCGGGCAAACAGCAATTCGTCCCAGACATCGCTGATCTCACTACGAAGCATTTTGACGACACATTTAAGACGAACGTGTATGCCATGTTCTGGCTGTGCAAAGCTGCAGTGAAGCATATGCAACCGGGCAGCACCATTATTAACACTTCTTCTATTCAAGCTTATAATCCCTCGCCGATCCTTTTGGACTACGCGACTACCAAGGCGGCTATTAATACATTCAGTAAGTCTCTCGCTCAGCAAGTAGCTGATAAGGGAATTCGCGTCAATGTAGTGGCGCCAGGTCCTGTATGGACACCTCTTCAAGTTGTGGGTGGGCAACCGGAGGAAGTGCTGAAGGAGTTCGGTGCGAGCACACCACTAGGTCGTCCGGGACAGCCTGCGGAGATGGCTCCGGCATATGTATTCCTGGCTAGCCAGGAATCTAGCTATATCAGTGGCGAAACACTGAATGCGAACGGCGGAACACCAACTCCATAAGCCGCTCAGCGGAATGTTGATATTGTAAATACGGCGAATCATTCAAAAGTACCCTGCTAATTTTAGTGCGGGGTGCTTTTGTTTTTATATATAGAAAGGAGTATTATCGAATTCGAGGCTTTTTCTCCCATTATTTTCATAGAATATGATCTATACTGATCAAGATTGTCGAATACATAGGTTTCCTGCGATTACCCAAGAAATAATTTGAACGGCTCTAAGTTTTAGGGGAGACCACAGAAAGAATTAGGAGATGTATGATGCGAAAAAAGAAACTAGCAATCCTCACAATTTGCTGTGTCTTATTCATGGCGTGTTTTCAATCGGGATCTGTCCTTGCGGATAAAGGAAACGGAACAGTAGTAGATAGTGGAACCAAGGAAAGGCTGATGGATAAGTATGATCTTGTAGAGCCTGAACCCGCAAATCCAGCAGCGCATGGGAGTCAATACGATTTTGGAATCAGTAACCCTATTTCTTTATTGGTCAGCATCAGTAGGCTGTATTTGTATCCATATGTTTTTGCAGCACAGGAAATAATTAATCATTTGATCGATCAAAGCGAAATTAGTTATTAGTTACTTGTATGTCCTTCAAAATATAATCCCAGCTATCATAATCGTTCATATCCTCAGGAACTTCTAACACACAAATATTATTAATATTCCAACTTAATTCTTGTACCGAGGTTGCTTCACGAACGGGATTAAGAATAAGAATAATAAATTCGTTCGGTTTTAATAAACCAGATAAAATCGATTGTAGCTCTACAGCCTGTTCATATGAGGCGGACCATCTAATGAATAAAGTTTTTTTACTGGTGATTAACTTGTCCCAAAATCTATTAATTCGTAATTCCAGCTTCGCTTTATACGAAGGATAGGTTGTAGACCAGTGTTTACCTTGGTGGATTGGAAAATCATGAACGGAGATAATGTTATATAAAGTATCCTGAATAAAATAGGATTTCACTAATGCATTTTTGTTCCAATTAGGATAGACTGGTATTCCATCCTCCAGAAAAAAATGTGTTTCATCAAGGATTTGCAGATTTATTAATTCCATGAAATTTTGAAATCTATTCTTATACAGTCTATTTACATCAGCCAATGAATAAGAAACCATCCAGTCGAGTGGCATGGAGAATTTCCTCAAGCTATTTCTTTGCAGATTTATAGCAGGAGCACAAGACATCCCTAAGCTTACTATTAAATCATAGCTTTTTTTCACAGCTTGTAATTTCATGGACGCACCCATTTTCAATCAGATTCAATTCCTAATAAATTATATACACCATTTTCTAGGAATGATTGGACTTTAAGTGTAATGAGAAACACAGAAAAAAGAGAGCAGCAATTTCACTGCCCCCTAAACCTATTAGTTACGTTGTAACAAAATATATCCGCTAATGTTTGAAGTCTTTTTACGAAAGACTACTTTAAAACCAACATCGTTGTCTAATAAGCAAGCCAAAGCGGTGTTAAGCAATCCATTGGGTCTCAAGCTAGGTCTGCAAGGCACGGCATTTCCAATAACACGGGCGGCAATAATCCTACGTGCTGATCCAGCAACCAAAGGATTTCTGCTCCAACTGATCAACACTAAATCAGGCTGACGAGTAGCCATGGAAGATCTACCCCTTTCTATTAAGTTTCTTTATATAAAATGCACCATAGATTTTAATGTGCTAAACCATAGCGGAGTAAGGAATACATAGGATCGAGTAGGGAGAGGGGCGAATAATATGGACAAGGTGTTACATAAGATAGCTAATTTGATTAGCGGTGAGGCTAATAGAATCATCATTGGGATTTCGGGTCATGGTGCATCTGGAAAAACAACGTTTGCTCATAATCTTTTAAAGCTTTTGCAGCAGGATGATGTGAATTATATTAATACAGACCCCTATATTGTTGAATCTAGTCTTAGAAAATACACTTCTATCGACTATGAATATAAGAATGAACATTACCACGATAAAGTGACAGCTTGTCATCCTGCTGCTCATTATATATCTGCTTTAGAGAGAGATATTCATATGTTGAGGGATGGGTTGGATTTTTACACCATTGGCACGGACTATACAAAAAGTATGTTCATATCTTCACAAAACAAGATAAATATTGTAGAAGGCATGAGCGTTGCTTTTACTGACCCAAATTTGTATGATCTGAAAATCTACTTATATACGGATGGAGAAACCGAGTTGGTGAGAAGGAGTATACGTGATGTTTCTGAAAGAGGAACGGATATAAATTATTTAAGAAAATCCCATGAACAGCGTAGGATGCAATATGAGTTGTTTATGCATTCTTATCATCATAAATTTGATATCGTTTTAAAAAACTCCAATGAAGAGTATGTTCTTGAAAAGGGAACGTTGTAAAGTCAGCTTCATTCTCGTGGAGTAAAAACAGTGAACAGCGAATCAGGCAATATATTGTGTTGGTCCAGTCGGATATCAATAAAAACACGGAAGCCGCTTTACTGGCTTCCGTGTTTTTGGAACTGTGTAGATGAACAGATGCTATTTATTTACCGCTGAGTCACCTATTGGAGTGAATGTATTCTCCACAGTAATGTTAGAGAACTTAGCATAGTTCAGTTGCTCAATCTTATTGGCAACATCATTACTGTCAACGGCAAATCCGACATATACCGAACCATCCATAGCAATAGTTCGCTCGCCAATTAGCTTCCAGTCTTTTCCGTCCGTTGATCCGTAAGCATAAAAAACATCTCCCTTACGGCCAAGCTTGAGCCAATACCCTTGCTCCACACCATTTATTTTGAACGGAATATCTGGAACAAGTTGAATGCCAGCTTTTTCAGCAGCTGATACGCTGTCTAAAGTTTCAGTTAATTCATCAAATCCTCCGCCCTTAATGTTTCTGCCCGTCAGATAAGATGACCAGCTGGTTTCTTTGGACAACTTCACATAGGAGATACCAAGGGCCGCCGCGGCACTGTCTTTATTCAAGTCATCGCGGATCATTAGCCCGGTGAAGGCATGGTTGTCAACGGCCCCGATTTCTTCGAGCTTCGCGGTAAATTCCATATCTCCGTTCATTTCTTTATACACGAAGTGGAAGTCATCTTTGGTTGCATTGTTTGCTTCTGATCGTTCTGTGCCACCTTCACTTTTTCCAAGCTTTCCGTTGCCTTTAACGGTAAGCACATCATTTGTCATACTTCCGGAACCCTTAATGTACGGATCACCGATATCTGCTGTAGTCCAACCCTTTCCAGCCAGGGAAGAGGTAGCGGTATTGACATGAATGTTAGCAGCTGTGGTCTGCGTCTCATTTCCTTGGGTATCGGTCACTCTTGCAGAGATATAGTATGAAGCATCCGTTAAATTCTTGAGGGTATACGTATATGTGTTGCCTTTTTTGACTGCTTCCCCAAGATATTTAGAGCCATTATATACAGCAACTTTTTTTATTTTGTTTCCGGATTTAGGGGAAGCGTTAATTTTAACTTCGACCTCTTTCCCGGTAACAAATTGTGCATTGTTTTCTGGCGCCAAAAGCTTAGCAACGGGGTTGTCGGCGACGTGTTTCATATCAACTAGACCGTTAATATAAAGCTCAAGCCAGGTGTAACCATTTTTAGTAACCGTTTTGTATGCATCCTTGATGCCCCAGATTTTATTTTTCTTTTCCCACTTGTCGTCTATTCCGTTTTGATTAGTGTCAAATTGCTTATCATATTGTGCCTCAATGACGCCAAAGTCTGAAATGTAACCCCCGACTTCATGTTCAGTGTTGATATATCTTCCCGAGTTCTGCTCGACTTCTGCCACAATTCTTGCATCGATAGCATCGCGACGCGGATAGGTAGCTCCCGCTTGTTGCAGAATGCTTTTTAATAGTGATTCATTCGCTTGCTTTACGCCGGACTTAACATAATTATCAAATGCTTTATTGGTAATACCATGGTTAACTCCAGTACTGTCCGCGGAAAGATATGGTGTGGCTGCAAGGGTCGTCTTTTGTTCACCACTCTGTACACCGGAAAATTTCACATAATCTGAAGAATCATTCAGTAAGCCTGTGAGCTTGCCGTTAATTCTGTTTCCAGCGATGTAGAAACCGCCCAGCTTGGTAGCTTCACCGGCATCAATGACTCTGTTAGTTACATTATCTCTTGTACCTGGACCGGCAATTTCGATATTGTTCATAAAGTTAGTAAAAGTAAAACCTCCGCCATAAGTGCCGTTAAAGCCCCAATTGTAAATTACATTGTTCGAGAACTGAACAACCGCCACATGATCAGCATCTGCAGCACCTGCGTAACCGCCGCCTAGTCTTGGGTTTCGCGAGGTATGGTTCGCATACAGATTGTGATGGAATGTTGTTTTGTCTCCGCCTGAAATACCACCGTAGCCATGTCTTCCTTTGGAATGCCCGGATAGAGTCAGACTTTCGGAAATAATGGACCACTGGATCGTGCCATTTTCGCCTCTATATAAAGATAGAGTTTCATCTGTGTTCCAACTGAAGGAACAATGGTCAATGAGGAAGTAGCTGTTGTCTCTCCCCCAAAGCGCATCCATTGAATCGCTGCCATTATACACATTAGTGGCACCCGGACGGAAAGAGGTGTAGCGTATGATGATATTCTCTGAATTGCTGATATTTGTATCCCAACCTGCAATGGTAATTCCGTTGCCTGGAGCGGTTTGCCCAGCGATGGTCAGGTTTTTAATATTATTGAGACTTAACGTGCTCTTCAGTTCAATCGTTCCGGAAACATGAAAAACAATTGTACGACCCTCTTTAGGAGTAGATAAAATCCCATAGCGAAGGGAGCCTGCAATCGGTTTGTCTTTTACAGCGTAATCTTCAAGGGTAGTTACGATGTATACATCGCCTCCTCGACCACCGCTCGTATAGGCGCCGCCACCTTCCGCGCCAGGAAAAGCAAGAATAGAGGCACCCGCAAAACTTTTGTCTCCGTCTGTCTGCCCTGAAGCTGCAAGTGTGTGACCTCCTAAAAATGAAAACGCTACCGAAAAACTCAATAAGACACCCATAACCTTACCTGATTTTTTACTCTTCCATTTCATCTTTTTGACGTATAACATGGATACAGTCTTATCGCTGAATGCTGTTCCTGTTATACTTCCTCCTCTCAGTGAAATGTTACTGGTCTGCGACAAGCAGCTTACTGGTAATACTTTAAAACTTTTAGGGCGTATTTACCTGCCAAAAAAATCTTTTTTTGTGCCAACTATTGCTCTTTGGTTCTTGCGCAAACGAACAAATTCATATTATGTTCTTAGTATTACAGCAGCTATAGTGCTTGGCATTCCATGACGATAGGGAGAAAAACATGAATATTAAATATCAGCATCGTGACCAGGCGTTTCACTCCTTTATTTCTACCAATAACACTTATCCTCTTCATCTACACAAAAATGTAGAGATAACAATGGTTTTGTCCGGCAAAATCAATATCAACATCAATGGAAAAGAGTATGATTTGTCTGAAGGAGACATAGCGATTATTTTTTCCAATCAACCTCACAGCTACAAAACCATAGAGAAAAGCCAGATCCTGCTGTTCTTTTTTGACGCCACGTTTCCGGGGGATTTTGCGGGGGATTTGCTTAATCATGTTCCGGATAACCCTATAGTTTCGAAACAAAAGGTGCTTCAAGATCTGCTGGCAACCTTGTATAAACTATATAAAGAACAATGTGATGTTCGTCTGCTCAAGGCTTATACCTCTGTAGTATTAGGGCACGCTCTGCCGTTACTGCTAATGAAAAAAGTAGACTACAAAAAAGAAATGGATCTCGTCCCCAAAATCCTTGCTTACATCGACATGCATTTTTTAGATCACATAAATCTGGATACGCTTTCAAGAGAGCTTGGCATTAGTAAATTTATCATTTCCCGAATCTTTTCGGAGCAGTTTCATATTTCATTTCGTGATTACATCAATGGCCAACGGGTAGCCTTTGCTCATATGCTGCTGTTATCCACTACCCATCCGGTCACGGATATTGCGTTTGATTCCGGATTCAACAGTTTGCGCTCTTTCTATCGTGTTTTTAAAAATGAATACGGGATAACCCCCAATGAATTTCGCCGAAAAGTATCGAAGGAGTGTGTAGAATGAAAATGCTGAAGATGGCTTATATTCTATTTGACGGAATGACTACGTTAGATTTTGTTGGTTTTTACGATGCGGTTACCCGGATGGGAGTTCTAAAGGCGATAGAAAATGTATCGTGGGATTTTTGTTCCAACAAGGAAGAAGTCACGGATGATCGAGGATTGACGTTGAAAATAAACCAGGTTTCCCCTGATCTGTCAGCCTATGATTTGATATTTATCCCTGGAGGGTTATCCACTCGACAACTTAGATTCGATACTGATTTTATAACATGGATTCAGACTGCTCGAGAGGTTGAATACAAGGTGTCAGTGTGTACAGGGGCTTTGATTTTGGGAGCTGCCGGTTTCTTAAATCAGAAGAAGGCGACTACCAACCCTTCTGCATATGAACTATTAGCACCTTATTGTTCCGAAGTAGTTAAGGAACGGTTCGTAAGGGATGGAAATGTTTTTACTGGGGGAGGAGTAGCAGCTTCGATTGATCTGGGTTTATATTTCATAGAATCGCTTACTAATGAAAATGTAGTTCGAGAAATTCAAGAGAAGATGGATTACCCATATTACAAGCCAATTAACCCTTCCAAAGGGAAATCATAACTATAATATATGGGAATTAATGATATAATATCCATATGGTACTTTTTGATGGCAGGGACTTCAGCTGTTGTTAATGTAGTGTCAGTAAATAAAAGAGAAATAGTAATACAAAATATGAGCGGTGATCAAAATACAGTCACAATCCCAAAAGGAATATATAAGTTAATAGATGTAAATGAGGAGTACTTTATTTCATATAATAGTAGAATAGGGCAAAAGCCATTCTTAACCTCAATAGAACCAAGTGCGAAATGATAATTTGAAAAATCGGCTGTAAGTATAAAAAGCATAAAGATGGTGGGATTGTTTTGCGTGCAGTTAAGCCTATAACGTTATGGTTTATTTCGACGGTTTTATTCACCCTGGCAGCCTTTGGATTGGAGCTTTGGGAAGGAAATAAAATAAGTACAACAGAATATTACGGTTTTCAAAACATTGGGTTTGCTTTTATTTTTCTGATGTTCCTTTTTTCAGTTCTTCTTTACCCGGTTATACTGCTTCCTTTATCATGGGTTATTCGAAAGATAGCTAATCCTTTAATAAGCCGCATAATGATATTCTTATTGAGTGGTATTGCGGGATATGGTTTCTTTTACGAGGTGTACGATGAACGCTTTATACGGGAATACCATTTGAATAGTAGTACAGCTATTGTTTTTTTCGGAATTGCTGGTTTCATCTATGCTCTGGTGGATTACTATTTTGAGTCGCAAGCCATTAAAGCCGAACAAAATCCCTGCTAACCGTGGCGGCCGGCAGGGACTTTATTTTTTAATCTAAGTATTAGGTAATTTGTCAACCTCATCAGTAAAAGCTCTCAAGTACTGGGTGAATATTCCTGTATCTATTTTGGTGGTTGCATCATTTGCAATAGGAGGCGTATCTTGGATTTGTTTGTACATACGATCCATCTCACCCGTGAGCTTAGCCCAGATGCTTTTAATTGAATCATATTTTGCATCAAGGTTGTTGATATAATTATCATACTCCATTTTTTGGGTCATTGCTTTTGCTAATTGCTCGATTGTAAAATCTATATCTATTGTTTGACCCGTAGAGCCAGTTCCTGAACCTGCATACCAGCTGATATCAACAAATCCATCATTCCAAATATCTGAAACGACAAAATTACTGATTTCTTTAAGCGTCGCTTCAGGAGACTGTTCAGTTGTACCTGCATTACCTGAAGCTGAAGTATTAATTACAGGTTCCTTAAAGAGTTTCCTCACTTCGTTAAATGCATCCTTGTCCTTGTCATTAGACGAATATCCCCAACCAACTTTATCATCCTTAATAAAAATGATAAGTTCGCTATTGGAGGAAGACTTCTCACCTTGGATAAGCACGAGTTTATCTTTTCCGCCAGCTTTGTCCGTATAATCAGCTGTTTCAATTACTGTAGGATTCTTAAGTTTATTATTCTCGGGTGTCTCAGTAGATTCAGCCATTTGGAAAATGGGTTGTACATCTGGAAGTATATTTTCGGATACGAATTTCTTTTTCGCTTCGATATCTGAACCATTGAGGAAAATCTCCACATAGTTGAGAGCCAGTTTCTCGGAAGCTGTAAGTTTCTTTTTTGGCTCAGGAGTGGGCTCTGAAGGGCTGGCTGTTGCTTCGGACGGTGTAACTCCTGTAGACGTTGTATTTTTTTTCTCTGAATTTGTTGTGGAACTACCACATCCTGAAAGGATTACAATAGTTGCCACGATACATAAAAAAGCTTTTTTGTTCAATCTTATATCCCCCTAAATCTGCTAATAATTGCTAGTTGATTCTACCAGATATAGGAATAGTAATCTATGAATTTTAATTTATGACGGAACCAATATATTAGATTAGCGTGTTTTATTTTTCGGAGGTGAACATTTTGCTGAAAGTACTAAGGGTGTGCGGTATTTTATTCAGTGCAGCAACAATCATTCTGGGAATCACATTTTTCCGCGGTCAGGATCAAGTGATAATCTCTTGGACTATGCTGGGGATGTGCGGAGCTTTAATATTTAATGGAGCGGCATTGTATTTGAAAACTAAAGATAAAATGGCTGTGCTATCCTCGATTATTGGGATTGTACTGTTAATAGTCTCGCTTACTCAGTTTCCTTTTTGAAAATTAAAAACAACCTCGTCAACCTTAATGGGTCGATGGGGCTTTTTTACGTTATTTTCCTTTATATTTATTTCTTTTTCTTCTTTGTGGGTCCGATCTGGCGTCTTACCTTATCGTTCTCATCTACCTCAATAATATAAATCTCCTTCACTGTACCGGAGAGAGTAAACCATTCACGCATAGCTTCAACCTCAGTCATCGGTCCTAATATTCGTTTCCCCCTATAACATATAAAAAACACTCATACTCCTTAGTTTGTTTGCGGAAATGCAATAAATGCTTATAAAACAAATTATAAACCTGAGCGATGACTTTGTATGTAATAATTCATGCCTGGCGGGATATTTTTACATTGATTAACGAACGTACGTTTGGTTATAATACAAACAAATGTTCTTATCCTTGGAAGGTGAGTAATTATGCAAATAAGAATCGGTCAAACCATTGAAATAGTGTACCAAGATAAATCAGGTAAGATATCTCAACGTAAAATTGAAGTGAAAGGGATTCGTGGAGAATATATTCGCGCAACTTGCTTATCAACCGGAGCTCCGCGCGTATTTCTGGAGGCTAATATTCTTGCTTGGCAGCCTGTGCAAATGAAGCGACATGCTTAGTGACACCGCCCGAAAGCTACTAATGATCATGCGCCACTCTGCCGTGCATCATGCTCATATGCCAACTTTACAGGAGTTAGAAATCAAGAGTGGACGGACACCAAGTAAGATCATTAGTGGGCTTAGGGAATTAGTTAACGAAAAATATATAGAATGGACCCCGCACACTCCACCAGAGAGCGCCCGAATTATTGAAGGCTGGGAAAGGATTGACCCTAGGTTTAAAAAGAAAAAGTCAGAGCCACAAGAGCTCCAGTGGGGGATAGATGGTAGCAAAACGAATTACTGGACGGATTATTAGGAGGGCAACTTCATGATGAAAAAATTAGAGAACGTATGGGAGTGTAGCAGAATGATATTGCCCGAACATAAAAACCGGATTATAGATGACAATAATGAGCAGGAACGTCGTGAAAAACCCACTCTAGATCTACAGGAGATAGAGCGCTTTGAAAAATTGTTATATCGTTCGATGGAAGAGCACAGCCCGATTACACTCACTCTGTTTGATCCCATGGAGAATATATTAAAACGAGGTATCGTGATGAAACTGGATAAACAACAGGGAATTAAACTCCGCTGGTCGGAGGATGAGTGGGATTGGTTCAAGATGGAGGATGTTATTGCAATAACTACATAATTCACTTAATAAAAAACAGGTTAGGAGCAATCTCCTAACCCGCGCTGTACTTCTGATATTAATGTTCTGCTCCGTGGAATAAGACCACTGGTGAGGTACTTGGCAGTGCTGGCGCAATGCTGACGATAGTGAGGACCAACAATAAAGATACAGCAAATTTCTTCACAGAGACTCAACCCTTTCTTTGAAATTTATTATTTTCTCTTCAAAATCTTTAATTTGAGTAGTATCAGCACATGAACGTAATGATTCGAAGTATACTACTGCTTGTTTAAAGATTTTATCAGAGTTTGTGACCTCTGCAGAATCTAATAATTTCATGCTATATTTGATAGCTGTATTATAATCTTGAATTTTTGTTTTATATCTGATCATATTAATAAAAAAAGTTTCTTGGTAGGAATTTATTATAATTTCATCAGCAGCGGTATCCTCAAATTTTGAAATTCTATTAGAGAAAAGAGCTAAATGAGATTCAATGTTTAAATCAAAATTAGTAGCTGCCTTTAACAAAGTTATTAGTCCTGGTAGAACTTCTTTAGAGTTGGATAAAAGGAACGAAACATAGCGATCTATGAATTGAATATTTCCAGAAAGCACTTCTACTTCTAAAAGATTTGGTTCTGATATGTACTTATAATAGGCTACCTCATTTAATCCTTCAGCATCTAATCCCTTGAACCAACTCAAATCGCTATAAGCTTTAATGTAAGTTCGAGCTTTATCATAATTTTCAATTTCTTTGTGGGCTAGTCCCAACATAAGCAAGCTGTATCCATAATAATAAATTAAAGGTCGTTGGTGTTTTAGTTCCAGTTCATTATTGTGTGTGTAATTATTATAAATTTGAGTTATTCGGTTGAAAAAGGTATCTGCTAGTTTTAGAAGATTGGGCCAGCTTTCAAAAGAATATATCATTTTAAGAACTTTTACGGCTGGATCAAGATCTAGAAGATTTATATCTAAATCTAAATCGATATTTCCATCCAACAGCCTCACCTGCCTTTATTTTACATAATATACCTGTATTATACAATGTAATCAATAGATGGTCAATTAAGTGCTCCATATAAAAAATAGATGATTAATAGGGACCAATAAAGTAAATCTATCCATTGTTGCGCCATGATGTGTGCCTGGGTAAGCTTTGGCCCGATGGCACTGACACGTACTGCGTATGGCCAAAGTTTATTAAAAGAAAGTGAGGCGATCGGTGGAAATCAACTGTCTAGCGAACATATCGTCAGTTTGGGAGAGCCCGCGACTCATGCGGTCGCGCTCCCGTATTTCCGAGTTATTTTCGTCGAGGTATTGAAGTAACGGAAACGGAACGCTGGGCTGGTGAGGTTTGGTAGTAGTAGAATTACCGCTCTAGATGACCACATAAAAAGTCATATAGATTATGTAATGCTTCAAGAATAGCAGCAGCTACGACATAAACTAAAAGGTTGCTATTGATTAAATCATTTACCGTATTATGTTTTGTGAGTACAAACTGGAAGAATGTGTACATCGCAATTGTTGCATATGCAGCAACCTTGGAAATATTAAATAACTTATCAAAGATCATTAACAGTGCGTCCACCTCCTTAAGGAATAAATATTATCAATAAATACCTAATTTGAATATCTGTAAACAGAAGCTCAGAGCTGCTGGCAGAAGGCGGTTAAGCTCGATCCGGAATCGGCTGTGTCGAGATTTTATCTAGCTATCTTTTCGGTAAAGAGGTGTTAATTTACTGGTTTCAAAAAAAGAGGCTAGGAGAGTCTGTCTAGCCCTCTACGTTTGGAAGATGTGACAACAGTTGCTCTACTTAATACACAGTACGCATTTAGTTGAGCAACGTGAAGTAAATAAAAGGCCTACACCATAAAAATGTAGGCCCACCCATTAAAAGTTACTCTGTTACTAATTTTGAGAAAATGCTTAAATCAATAAACTTTCCTTTGGACATTTCGCACTTTCTCATTGTTCCTTCGAATGTATAGTTTAACTTTTGCAAAACTCTTATGGAATTATTGTTTTCGGGTTCGACTTTTGCTTCTATCCTGTTGAAATTTAAAGTGTTGAACGCATAATCCATCAGAGATTGAATGGCCTCAGGAGCATATCCCTTGCCCCAATAATCTTTACTAATATCGTATCCAATCTCTGCTTTAGCGTTTGAAGAATCTATAGAATTATAACCGCAGGAACCAATTATGCGATTTGATTCTAACTCGATTATGGAATAACGAATAGCTTTGCTTTCCAAAGACAGGTTATTAAGAATTTTAATCATTTCTACTGCTTGGCTTTCATCAGTGAAACTATTGATATTCATAAACTTTGTAACCTCAGGATCAGACCAAATGTTAAACAAACTAGCAGAGTCAGATAATTTCATTTTTCTTAATTTTAGTCTTTTGGTTTGTATTTCTGTAATCAATATATTACCTCCATTATCTATTTATTTTGGGGTTAAGATATCGATATCTGCGCATAGTTCAGTCCCTTCAATATTTAATTCAACACTATTATAACGTAAGAGTTTTTTTATGTCACAGTACGAAGATACAGATCATTAAAGGAGTAGGAGTATCCCTCCAAAGGTTATGACGAAGTAGAAGCCTATTGCGCATCAGGGAAGAGAAGGTCGTCGTTTTGATAACGAAATGATGTTTTTATCCTTATCATCACCATGGTCCGCATTTTCTTCTATCTCTTTTTTCTCATCGTGAAACTCAACAGGAGATTGGGCCGTGATGTAGTCAAATGGAGTGTAATTATTATTTGGTAATTTTCTTGTAAGGATTACCTTTACAATAATGATTCCTAATGAGAGATAGAAAATCGCGCCTACTCCAGCCAACATGAATAGTACTAATCTCATTGTTAACACCGCCTTTGTTTGATTTTATAATCAAATGGTAATATTTACAAGAATCAGGCTGCTGAGTACTATTCATTCGACTGAGATTTGATGCACAGTAGGAAATGCTTGGGCCACTAGATTTTACAAATGGTGGAACCTTCGAACATACGAATGAAGTGTAGCACAATAGTCATACCTACATTACTTTAAAGCATCACAGAAAGGTTGTTTTACAGACACCATAATCATATGGATATCCGATCTCATCTTTAAATGTAACCTCTGCACCATATCGACAGATACTGCTCTTAGAGACAGAACCTTTAATGTTGTATATTTCATCTACTGTGCTTCTTGGTAATAAGATAGGTTTTTAGATATATCAGTTTCTAACGGTAAGACCAATTTTTATGTAGTTACTACATTGAATAATAATGGAAAGTTAAGTTTCAAACGAAGCATCAGCTACCCCTCAGAAGGCAGATCAACCTGAACCAGAACCATCTGGTGTTCGCGCAATACTCACAATTACATTAATAACTGGTCTTGAAAAAGTCAGTGTGGCGGCGGTGCCCCGACTGCTGTATTTCTGTAACGTTTCCGCTTAATTGGCTTTGTCAGAAGCTTCATAGATTAGGCAACGAAGGGTCTGATCGGGATAGCGGAACTCCGCGATATAGCTACTTCCATCTTCCAACAACAGTTTAACATCCACCATTCCGCGTTTGTTGTTAAACTCGGTGTCGGTTAGATAAGCTTTGACAATGGTTCTTGTTTCTCCCTGTTTGTCCGTGATGACCTGCACGGCTTTATGAATCCAACTGGCATCCTTCTGGATGGTGCCGGCTGCGTCGTCGTCGATGGGAGTTCTCTTCAGTGCCAAATTAATGGCTGTCGTATCCTCTACGGCACCGGTTGTTGCATTAATCAACACATCATATTCCCAGAATACCTCGCCTGATCCGAGCAGGGTAAGATTCTTGTAAGGAGCAAAATGAACTGTCCAGGTTGGACGTTTGTTTATTCCCAGCTCAATCAGCATTCTCGATATTTTTAGCTTGGACACGTCGGCATCGAACAGCTTGCGCACACTGTCAGAGGCTAGTGCCTCAGCTTCAACCTGGCTGATTTTCTGAGGCTGAAGCTGAGGCACAGGCGGATTTCGTTTTGACACGAAGTAATTCAGCCGGTAGTACCAGTCAATCAGCTGTAACAGTTCCTCATCAGTCATACTCCTCTCCGGGTAGGTGTACGTATTGGTTTCTAAATCTAGATACATATCTGCTTGTCCAGCCTTTAACGGCAGCTGCTGCTTGGGGCGGAGGCCGTCATACACATAC
This sequence comes from Paenibacillus sp. FSL R7-0163, assembly GCF_037969975.1. Classification (NCBI taxonomy): domain Bacteria; kingdom Bacillati; phylum Bacillota; class Bacilli; order Caryophanales; family Paenibacillaceae; genus Paenibacillus; species Paenibacillus sp. FSL R7-0163. The sequence continues at coordinate 3,417,889 of NZ_CP150224.1, read as the reverse complement.
TTATCGTCCAACACTTGTCTGCGGTTGATTTCGGATTCGGTTTGTTCCCGACCTGAAATATGGGGATCTTCTGCCTTGTCTATAAAGTCATAGATTTGCTGGATTTGCGCCGCTGTCATCTGTTGATACAGGTCTTGTTGTATGGTGGATACCGGCGCCGGCGCCTCCACCTTTAGCACGGGTATCGTGCTTTCGCTCAAAGCCAGCCGGTTACTGCCCTGAATTGACGAACTGTTCTTGGCGAAAACTACGGAATTCATCAGGCTGGGGACGATCAGAGCACTGGCTGCAAGCACACCAGCTGAAAACAGGATAACAACTAATGTAGCGAACCGCTTTTTCTTGTTCAATCGGATTACCTCCATTGGGATCTAAGATGATGAATCTTTATACATCTTAACACCAAGTTATTATAGAATTAGGAGGATAGTTGTTATGGAGTTGTAAAAAGATCGGATACTTCCCCTCCACCAAGGACAGTCAGGAGTTAATCTCAATTTTGTCCACGTTCTTCTTCAAGAGCCACAGCTACAATGCAAGAAGTGTCTTTACAATAAAAATGTGCCAGAAGCGGGAAGTGTTTACTTAGTATCGTATTTACATCGATGTGATTAGTCATAACTTTTCACCTAATTGTAAGTATGATTCGTGGGATAATTACATGAACAACAATAAAGTTATTAAGAAGGACTTTAAAGCAGAAAAACGATTGGTTGCGAAGAAATAGATAGTTCGGAGAACAAGGAGTTTTTGTACTGATGAACAATAAAGATTTTCAATACAGAGAGACATACTTTATTGTGGGGAATCCAGCAACTCTATGGATACTCATACTTGGATTGGTTTCGTTTGGAACCAGATCCAATAGGTCATCTTATGGATTATGGTGGGATTGTAGAGGGGGATACACCGGATCTATTAAACTTGCTGGATCCCATTTTGTTTGGGAGTGATTTGAATTTAGAGCATGCATTAAATAACCTACGATATCACACTTCTTTAATTCGTTTGATCGCCCAAGAAGGAAAAGAAAATAAACCAATCTTAGTTCTTATTGTGAAGTAACCTGAAGAGTCGCTCTCCTGACAAAAACCAACATATGTCTCTCCACTGACTAAATGTATTTGTAGTTGTAATTCTGTTTCAATTGCGTGAAAAATCAGTGTGAGATTCATATTAAAGCCCCCTTGCATAAGATGATTATATTCATAAAATACCCACTTCATTGTTAATGAACGCAAAATAGTTGACAATTGACAATGTTGTAATATTTTAAGCGTGATTTTGCTGCTGAAATCACTCGAAGGCTACCGTAGCTATTGAATAACTTCCAGATCGGTTCTAGTAATGTTGAAAGGTGTTGTGCTTCTTCTAAATGGCCACTTTGAGTCATTCTTGTGATATCTAGACATAACCTCGGAAATAAACCACCTAGCACTGAGTACCATAAGTCACAACCTGCACTCAAGCTTAGATATGCAGATGGATTCCCGCTTATTCCAAACGTAACATGGAGTGGAATAACAGCTCTGAGTTTTTCTACACGTAACTTGGCTTTATCAGATTCTGACGGTATGCGGGAATCTTAATGGAACAAACATTAGGTAACCTAGCAATTTTGCTGGGCAGCTCATCACTGAAATGGAAATGTGAAGTGCCGGGATTATCATAAACACAAAGTGGAATGGAGAGTGAACTTGTCACCTGTTCGTATACAAAAAACACTTCTTCATCTGTTAGCGCCTGATAGGAGATAGGAGCCAAGAGTACTGCACTTGCCCCAGCTTGTTGTGCATCTTCCGCTAATCGAAGTACTTCTGAAGTTCGAATCGCACTTATGCTTGTCATCACGGGAATCCCTTCAGCAGAACTAACAGCAAGCTCAAGGACACGCAAACGCTCCCCTCTACTAAGATGCGCATAGTTTCCAGTTGATCCCAGTACACCAATTGAGTCTACTCCTGCCTTTACCAATTCTTTAATAAAAAAAGGGACCAATTTTAGAGGCTAGGTGTTGTTAGAAATTATGAGTTGCCACGTTTGTCCCGTAGCGATTTAGATTCAGAACAAACATAAAATAACCTGTCAAGCTTATGCCTGAAGGGTCTATTAGTGCTTATACGATAAACTCTGTAAATACTGGGCTTCGAAGCATGCCAGATTTGGTCCAGTTCCTCATTCTTACCTTTGCTTGTAGCCGGGACTCCAGATGTACAAACTCCGTATCCTTACCTTTGTATATCAAGATATCAAAGATGGCGTAATACGCTGGGAGTGTCCCAGTGAGTTGAGTTATTTTATCAGTTCGTCTCGCTTGAAATCGGCTCATAACAGATTCAAAATCGGATACTCACAGTACGAAGATACATGGACAGAGAGGGTTAATAGCCCTCCTCTCACAAAGGTTATGACGTAGTAGATACATATTGCGACATGAAAAAAGATAAAAATGCTTATGCATCCTTATCTTTTTCAAGTAATTCTATTATTCTGTCTAATTTTTTCTCTATGCTAGTAGTTTTATCTGAAACCTTGTTTTTGGTTCCATAATCACCTTTTAACAGTAAAACCAAGGGAATTGCCAAAACAAATGCCAACGGTATTAAAAAAAAATATTGCAAGATAACACCTCATTAAAAGTTTTTATTTAATTATAACAAATTTCAAAAAAAAGACTCTCTCCCACAAGGAGGATATAAGAGATAGTTTGGCTGTACTGAACTTATAAAGGGGATGGATAATCTTCATTTCTTACCCATTAAAGATATACCATAGTAATCCATAAGCTATTCCGAAGTAAGCAATCACACCCAGTAAAGAGATGGATAAAAGAATAGTGATAACTTTCTTACCGTTCATAAAATTCACCTCTTATTTAATATATCACGGATTGAGGGAGGAACTGACGTCAACGTGGATTGAAATTATTTTTGCTTTTATCGCTATCCTATCTTTTATTTCAGCAGCTGACAAAGAATCTATTCTTTACAAGCAACGTGGCATGCACATGGCAGCAATATGTGTTGCTTCAATTATTGCACTAGCTGCAGACGTTATTTTTTCATAAAACCCAAATTTGAGAGGAGTAATTATAAATGAAAGTTCAGATAGCAGCACATTTCAATAAGCAAACGAAGGATTCCAAAAAGGAACTTTTATAGTTCCACGTAAAAGGTGATGACGAGAAGAAGCCTGAGCTTAACGCAATGACGAGATCAGTGGTTGTGTTGAACATTGACGGCGTAGAACAGGCGCTGACAACCGAATTCAGCAAAAGTACGAAGGATGCGAAGAAGACAGTGCTGGAGTTCATCGTTAAGGGTGACACATCCTCTGAAAACTCCTATGAATTCTACCGGAAGGCTGATCAGATGTAGTCTTGGAAATCGCTGAATCTCAAATGAGCATTGAAGAGTTCCGAGGTGATGACGATGAAGAGGATCATGAAGAGCCAAGAGAAGGCGTACGAGGCAAGGTTAATCCAGACGGTACTATTGAGCTTGAAGACAAGGATCAACTAACCATTGAGGTGATCGCTGCCGCTGGTGAAAACGGTCCGCCGATACCTGAAGGTGACGATGATCTACCGTTCTAAGATGGTATACTCCCCGGCTTCGGTCGGGGGATTCTTAACAAAGGGGGGGATTGCCCGGTGCAACAGAGTTTTTTGCCTGAGATAGATAGAGAACGGACGCAAGCTACCGTTGAGGCGGCTCTTGAAAAATATAGGATATTTAAGTTTTTGTCTTTCGAGGAGAGAGAGGCAACGACAACCGCAGCATGGTTAGACACCCCAAAAGGATCCACTGGAGTTACAACTGATCAAACCTCCAACATAGCTATTCATAATGTAGATACTCAAGCAAACCGCAAGAGCTTCTGTGAACGGATAGAACGAGTGGTGAACCGCATGCCTAAGATGGAAGGGTTCTTGATTAAAGAACGTTATATGACAACAGAGCATGATTATATTACTCATGAGAAAGTGTATTACTTTAAATTTCAGCCGCCGATTAGCTCGGGGACATATAGCAAGATACGTTGGAAGGCTTTTTATAAGCTGGCCTTGAATTTGAATCTAGTAATCGAGAAGGAGGAAGAGAAGGGTGATTGAACAAATGTATAAGACTACTTCTGATTATCCCTCTGTACTTACAGCGAAGGAAATCCAACAAATACTTGGTATAGGTGAGCGTCAAACATATGAACTATTAAACTCGGGTCAATTTCATATCGTGCGGGTCGGAAAGATGATAAAAGTCTCAAAAGATGTATTTCTTAAATGGTTACAGGGATAAAAAAGTGGTGCCGATTATGGCACCACTTTTGCTTTAGTCTACTACAGGGCACCATAATGGCACCAATTTGTATTTCAGTCAAAACCTAAACATTCCATTCCTGAACAAAAGAAAAAGCCTTATATAATAAGGCTTTTTCAGTATAGGACGGATGGGGTTCGAACCCATGACCCCTACCCTGTCAAGATAGTGCTCTCCCGCTGAGCTACCGTCCTGCGACGAAATTTATAATACCATACGATAGAGTAGGATGGCAATTCTTTTTTATAATCAATATAGATGTAGAGTGGTGTTTTCTCTTATCTCCTCCGACTAAGTAGTTAATAGCTAGAAAGGGGATGACCCATCATCCCCCTGCACCGAGTCAGATAAAAAACGGGAGTAGAAATAGACTGCTTATTCCGAAAAAAGGGATACGGCGTGGATAGAAGCGGCGTCTTGGGTAAAAGCCGGGCTGGAACCCGAATTGTCTATAGTTCGATTGCTCAGCAGGCATTCCGTTCATACGATCGACCATTTCGTTGCTGGGAACCGCAAGGGTGATATAGTTCTGGTCCACGTGAGCGATGAAGCCGTCAAAGGATTGACCATCAGTCGTTACTATACCTACATATTTATTCATGCAATTCCAAGCGACCTGTTGATGAAAATTTGTATTTGATTCCATGGATATCCTCCTCGAATGTTTCAATCCTGATAACAGTCTATGGTCCTTTGCCTACAACGTTCACGGCGTTTGCCTATATGTAGGAAGGTTAATTTTCAGGGATAATCACTGAGGAGGATTCGATTAGTTCTTTAATCAATACACATGCTTGTACTGTACTTTCTAATCAGTATTATTCTTGGAGTTATTGGAATGAGCTTCAATGGAGTAGATAACTTCTTTTTTGCCAGTAAGCGGGGAGTCATTTATAAAATACAATTTGTCACCGCTCCGCTTTACGAATTTCAAATTATCTCCTTTAAAAGGAACATCGTTATTTTCCGCGTATTCCTGATCCTTTGCTGTGAGTAGCTCCTTATACAAAAGGGTTCGCTCGCCTGTTTGGCGGTTGATTAAGGTAAGCAATCCATTCTGATTTCCACGAAGCAGTATGATTTCTTTATCAATGCCTTCTACATAGTAAGCATCCTCCTCGCCACCCAGCTTTACAAGATCAAGAGTATCTATTACATTGCCTGTGCCGTCTTGGATGAAACGTAAGGTATTACCATCATGCAAGATTAGGTTGCCATCATAAGGTTTGAAATCCGCATCTCCTCTGAACTGGTAGGCGAATGTGGCCTTGCGTAGTAATGCACCATTTTTGAATATAAGTGTGATTTCGCGTGTATTAATATGAGGCTCTCCATAGGAGTCAATAATCTTAATGACTAGCAGACCCCCCGCCGTTTTCTCGATCTTCATTCCTGCCCAGTCAAAGTCTGTTTGGAGTGAAGTGAGTTTTATCACCGTATCCTTGCCTTGTGAGACATATAAATCACCATTAGCCTTGACCAGCGTATAGGTACGCCCTCCATAGGATTCTGTAAAAACATTGTAGGTCTTCAGATTATCCGCTAAAAGTGTATTCGTTGTGGAGTCCAGACGGAGATGACTGCCTTCGAAAGCCTTAACGATAAAACGCGCCGGCACATATATCCCATCTTCTTTGGATTTAAAAGGTATTCCTCCTAGATCTACCGCTTTCCCGTCAAGCACGCCAGTTTGACTCCCGATTCGAACAGCAAAACTTTTAGTCCAGCCTTTGAACAGAGCACGTTTGCCGGATTTATCCCAGTCCATTTTTAAGCCAGCTTGCTCAGCGATCCCCCGAACATCTACGTAGATTACACCATTTTTGAGCAGCGCAGGTCCGCCAATGTTTCTGCCTGGAACGCCAAATTGGTAGTATACTTGCGAAGTATTAGCAAAGGAAGCTTGGGCGAGCGCAGAGGACTCCGATACAGTTAATGAAGAGTTTGCTGACACGGTGGCAGGGAGTAGAAGTGTTGAGAGCATTAAGACGGATAACCAAGCTTTGGAGTGAAAAGAGAGCATGTGAACCAACCCTTTCTTTAAATGGCAGTAAAATTTATCCAAGATAGTTGGTTTGACGCTGAAACGTTTCTAAAAGTTGCGTCGTATACTTTCCGAAGGGCTCACTGTAGAAATATCCTTAATGCTTCTATGATAAGATAGATGGAACTGTACAGTAGTTTCTTAAAATTGAAAGATAAAGGAGCTTGTGATCTTGCCGCAAATGCAAAATGAGCAGAAAAAGAATACTTCTACTCCGCTGAAATGGTTGGGGGGCGGAGCCGCTATGCTCCTGTTAAAAGGAAAGGCGATTTTGTCTCTGCTGAAAATAGGTAAAATTGCCGGGCCGTTAATTTCCATGATGGTTTCGATAGGGGCATATGCTTTAATTTATCCGTGGGGGTTTGCCATAGGTATCGTCCTGCTTTTGCTTGTTCATGAATTGGGACATGTTATAGCCGCTAAGCGCATCGGGCTACCCGTCAGCGCTCCGCTATTTATTCCTTTTTTAGGCGCGTTAATTACTATGAAAAAACATCCGCTGGATGCGAAGACAGAAGCGTATGTAGCTTTTGGCGGACCGATTCTGGGTACTATTGGGTCTACTGCTGTTTTTGGAGCGGCATATTATATGGATAGTCCGCTTCTTTATTCCCTGGCTTATATAGGCTTTTTGCTTAATTTGATTAACCTGCTGCCAATCCATCCGCTAGACGGTGGACGTATCGCTACCGCGGTTACGCGCTGGCTGTGGCTTGTGGGTCTGGTCGGTGGCTTAGCTATAATCGTTTACTTGCGTTCGATTTTGTTCTTTATCATCTGGGCAATGTTTGCTTACGATCTGTATAACAAATTTGTGAAAAGACGTAACAACAACCGGCCGCAGTCTGTGACTAAGGGTTTCTTAATTCCAGTGGAGCCCTTGAGAGAGGCGGGTTACATGATTCCAGGAGCTGAGCATCGCCGGGATTTACCTTTTACCACCTACAGTGATCTAGAGAGACAGCAGTATGTTGTGGTGAGATGGGATCAGCTGAATTATTATGGCAAAGCTACACTGCCACAGCAATGTATTATTGAAAAGGTAAGAATTTCGCAGCTGGAGCAAGTAACGTTAGAGAATGGTCTTCATTTAAAAATGCATTGTGACATCAGCTATACAGTCCATGATAATGATAAGTATTACGATGTACCAGCCAGTACACGTTGGAAATATGGGACAGCTTATTTTGTTTTAGCAGGCTTTCTGGTTGGGATGATGTATTTAGTCCATTTGGTTGGAAACGTCAATCTCTAAGAGGGCAACTGGAATGAATAGCTCCTATTGTTTATAAAGCTCCTGAATCGTCAAAGCTGTAGTGAGTATAACTGCAGCTGCGGTGAAAGGAGCTTTTTTAATGTCTAAAATTGTGAAATGGGAAGTCAGCGTTTGCCTAGTGTTACTACTGGGTGTAGTGGGTTGTTCTACGGCGAAACCCACAAAAGTTATGGAAATCAATGAGATGACCAATCTGGATGGCAAATCTAAAAGTCAGTATCCTCCGTTATCACCTGTGATGAAAGACGTATATAACCGTTCGATCCCTGAAGAAGTATATTCTGTGGATTAGTCTACTGAGAGGTTACGGATTCCATATGTAGGCTTTTCTTTCTAGTCATTATTTTATATAATAGACAACTATCGTTGGCTACATAGAGAGAGGAGTTTGCAACTAACATGGCGGCAGAAATCTTACGGGTAACTACAGAGGAACAGCTTCAGATGGGGCTGGATATCCGCACTAAAGTATTTGTTGAGGAACAAAAGGTACCGGCCGAGGAAGAAATTGACGAATACGATGCCATCAGTCCGAATGCGCACCATATTCTGATTATAGATGAAGGGGTACCTGTAGCAACGGGGAGATTGATCTATTACAAAGCAGGTACTGCTAAAATGCAGCGCATCGCCGTATTGAAAGACTATCGGGTCAAAGGATACGGACGTGTCTTGTTGCTGGCTATGGAAGAGCTTGCTCGGGAGCTTGGACTGGAAGCTTCAATTTTAGATGCTCAGTGTCAGGCAGAGAATTTCTATAAGAAACTCGGCTATGAAGTTATTTCTACGGAGCCATTCTATGATGCAGGTATATTACATGTACGGATGCAAAAAATGCTTTAAAGATTGGCGCACATAATTATTGGACTCTTTACGCAAGCTAGGATGTGCCGAATGATGGCAAATCCAAGTGCAAGGGGCGAGCTAAAGTGCCAAATAACGAACGAGAATCTTTCGTAGCTGTTCAAAAAAATGGGGATGGCGATTTGACAAGCTTCCAGACCTCTACAGGACGTGTGCTGGCGTATGACCAAGCCCTGCAAGAAGTACAGGCCGGAAATATTGCCGGAGTGAACGCTTTTAAAGGTAAGGATGGAGAAACTTATATCCGCGGAGATGCGGATGGAGATCCAACTAACAATCTGGATAATTTGCCGACATTTTCATAGTTCAACACGAAAAGCCGTACATACGTCAACAGACGTTTATGTACGGCTTTTTTTATATGCAAAGATCAGAACTTATAATTCACATGCTGCTCTAAAAATTCCATCTCCCCTGTAAGTCCGACGAAATCTGGTTGTTCATCGCTATAATGCATGAGCTTGATCCGTTCGCGAACATCTTTAGGCAGAGACATCAGCTCTTCCAGCGTAGTGTGAACAACGCCTGTTCCGCCTAATTGGCAGTCATGCAGGATGATCCGGATCCCGCGCTCCCGCACAAGGCTAATCAGTAGATCCGGCTGAAAGGTCATGTCCGCACTATAAAAAATCTCGTTATTTATTAGAAGGGAATAACTGTTTTTGCCGGGAATATGCGGTGTTTGTACGATCTCTAATGAAAGAGTAGGAGAGAGGTTGTAGGTAATTTCAGGCTGCAAGGGCTTAACTTCGAAGATATCAGATAAGGAAGATACAGCATCTTCTTGGTACAAGCCTCCCTTTAATGTATTGTTCCACAAGGGCTCTATAAGTGTCTCAGGAAGCAGCAAGGTCATTTTTTTACCGTGCACATGCTTTAAGGTTAGCGCAAGCTCTTCCAGCCCTCCAACGTGATCCGCATGAATATGTGTAATGAGCGTAGCATTTACGTCATTGAAGGATTTTCCAAGTCTATGCATGGCAAGCGGGGCTGTTATCCCGCAATCAATCAGCAGGGTGTAATTTTCATCTAGCAGCAAGCCATTGTTGTTAAAATATTTTTTCGCAAAAGCATTGCCTGTTCCTAGCATTTGTAGGCTTAGACTCATAAGAAAGAACCCTCCTGAAATCGGTTATAGCTAATGTTTCTGCTTCGAATAAGACCATAATATCATTTTTCGCAAGATCAATGAAATATTCACCTAAAATTAGCGCAACTTGCTGAAACAAAGTAAGTATATATTAACAGCATGAATTATCTGGAGGGTCTCAAATGAATAGATGGAAAAAAATCACTTTGTGCGTGTTTGCTTTTTCCTTAATGGGTGGCTCATTATTATTCGCCGATTCCGTTAATCAGAAAATTAGAGTATGGAGCAACGGAAAAGAAATTGTAGACGGCGGTTATCTAATTGATGGAAAAACGTACATTCCTGCTAGAGAAACAGGCGGGGTTGTTACTTGGGACGGTTCTGGGAAAGTTACGATTCTTAAACCTAATGTCCATATTGTACTTTTTAAAGGGGATACGGTTTTTGGCAATGTCAACGTAGGCAAGCTGAAAATTAAGATATTAACACAGGTAGATAGCCTGACTGAAGAGATTTCAGCTGTGAAAGTAGCCATGACAGATCCGTCTGGTAACGTTAAGGATATTCAGTCGCAGGTGCTTGAAGGCTCACAGAAGGATAATTTCTGGTTTCCAACCTCTGAGTTTACTTATGACTTTAAAGAAGCGGGCAAATATCGGGTAGGCTTCTATATTAAGCCATCCAAAAATGCAGATTACGTACTTGTGTCGGAGAAGGTAATTACAGCGTTAAATTAGGTGTTCTAAATTGACCTGAACTAATCTAACGTGGTACGATACCAGATGTAGGATAATACAATTCAAAGTGAGGTATTACAATGAGCGATCACAAACATGAGCATGGTGAAGCATGCGGTTGCGGGCATGATCACGACCATGAGCACGAGGAGTTTGTGCTGACCTTGACGAACGAGCAGGGCGAAGATGTGGAAATGGTGCTTGTAGAAACGTTCGACATAGGCGAGAAATTATATGCTCTGTTGTTAGAGCGCGAGAATCCAGAAGCAGACGGCATTATTCTGCGTATGGAAGAAGAAGACGAAGAAATGGTATTGTATAATATCGAAGATGAAGAAGAATGGAAAGCTGTTGAAGAAGCTTACAACAATCTGCTTGCTCAGCAAGAATAGATTCTAGCGACTAAACTTAAGCTGTTCTATGTGAATGGGACAGTTGATGCTTATATACAGAAACCCGATACTCATTATGGTATCGGGTTTTTGTATAAATGATTGAAGTTTTTTTAGGAAAAGATGGATCTTAGGATATAGGATCGGCTTCAACAATCACCTTAACATTAGTGATGCTGCGGTCCTCAGGACCTTTAACCGGCAAACCGATTTCGACGTGGTCGATAATGTAGTCGATATTATCCTGAGTAATGACTTCGCCAGGGAGGAGAATCGGTATCCCCGGTGGATATACATAGATAAACTCTGCAATGATGTACCCGGCAGATTCGCGGAACGGAACTAACTGAGTGTCAGCATAAAAAGCATCTCTTGGAATCAAAGCAAGCTGCGGGATTTCTGGAACCTGAACCTTCAGTTCATAGATTTCACCCTTGCTATAATGGATGGCGGACAACACCCGCAAAGCAGCTAATAATTTATCTACTGATTCTTGAGTATCACCTGGGGTAATAAGGCAAAGAATATTATACATGTCACTCAGTTCAACTTCGATGTTGTATTTCTCACGCAGCCAGTTTTCGGTTTCGTAACCTGTGATCCCTAAATGGCGAACATGAATGTTAAGTTTGGTTGGATCTAGATCGAAAGTTGCTTCAGTTCCAAGTATTTCTTTACCAAAACTGTACAAGCCTTCGATAGTGTTAATGGTCTCGCGTGCGTAGTTGGACAATTGGATCGTTCTTTCCGCCATTTCATGTCCGTTCAGCGCGAGATTACGTCTAGATGTATCGAGAGACGCCAATAAAATATATGAGGTTGATGTTGTTGTCAGCATGCTCATAATGGTCTGCACCCGTTGTGGGTTAATCAGCCCAGTCTTCGCATTTAGATTCAGTACCGAGCTTTGCGTCATGGAACCACCAAGCTTATGCACACTAGTGGCAGCTATGTCCGCACCGGCCTGCATGGCCGATACCGGCAGATCCTCATGAAAATGAATCAGTACTCCATGTGCCTCGTCCACCAGTACGGGTACCCCGTAACGGTGAGCCAGGTCGACAATCGAACGCAGGTCGGCACATACGCCGAAGTACGTTGGATTGATAACTAGAACTCCTTTAGCGTCTGGATGACGCTTTAACGCTCGTTCCAGCGCACTGGTGGTTATGCCGTGATCTATCCCGAGATTCTCATCCTGTACAGGCGAGACGAACACAGGCTTGGCTCCGGAGAAGATAATGGCCGACATTACGGATTTATGAATGTTACGCGGCACAATTATTTTTTCACCCGGTGAGCAGACAGAGAGGATCATCGTCATGATGGCATTGCTCGTGCCCTGTACGCTAAAATACGTATAGTCGGCGCCGAAAGCCTTCGCAGCCAGCTTTTGAGCCTCCTGGATTACGCCAGTTGGCTGATGTAGATCATCAAGCGGTGCGATGTTGATTAGATCTATGGATAGAGCGTTATCGCCGATAAACTCACGGAATTCGGCATCGGTTCCTAGCCCCTTCTTATGCCCGGGAATATGAAATTGAACTGGATTGCCGGCGGCATGCTTTTTTAGAGCTGTGAAGAGGGGAGTACGGTGTTGATTCATTTAATGCTGTCACAACCTTTCGCGAATAGTTAATTTTTAAGGCAAGCATCAGTATAACAAAACAATCTTCAGAATACTAGGATTTGGATGTGATAGAATGTCCACGAAAGCTGAACAACGGATGAATATTAGTTTAGCATCACCATTTATTGTGGAGATGTGGGTAATTATTTTTTTAGTTGAATTTGTTAAAGGTTCGCTGCTTGTTGCCTTGTTGCCGGTGTATATGGAGAATATACTGGGCCTGTCGGTGACAGTAGTGGGATTCGCTTTTGCCCTACAGTATTTGGGGGACAACGTCTTCCGCAGCCCTTCAGGCTGGGTTATGGAGCGCATAGGGTTCCGCTGGACGATGACAGGTGCATTGTTGCTGATTCTAGTAGCCATTGGCTTGATAATCTATGCCAAAACGGCCGTTGCGTTATCCATCGCCTGTCTCATTCTTGGGATCGGGACATCTCCGCTTTGGCCATGTGTGATGACCGGAATTACCGAACTCGCCGGATCAACCAAAAGCGGCAGCAGTGGTGCGGCCATGGGCGCTGTTGAGATGGCCTCTCTCGCAGGAACAGGAATCGGTCCAATTGTTGTGAATTTTTTAATGGATCAGGGTGGACAGAGTTATCATGTGGCTTTTCTGGTCTTGTTAGGTTGTGCTGCCGCTGTAGTTGTAGTAGCCCTTTTCTTACCTAAACGAATCTCTTCCAGCGGGTCTCATGCTGTCGTGAGGGACATGCATGGACTTGGCGGAGCAATGGATCGTAAAAAGCTTAGTCCGATAGAAAGTATAAAAAGAACGCTGCATCAGGTGAGAACTACCCTGAAAGTCAGCAGATGGCTGTACCCGGCGTTGTTCCTACAAGCCTTCGCCATTGGCTTGATGACGCCTGTAGTTACCTTGTTTGCACGTACAGAGCTGCATGTTAGTCCCAATCAATTCAGTTTGCTCCTCATTGCAGGGGGAGGGATTACAGTTCTTGCACTTATTCCCGCAGGCAAGCTGGTGGACCGCATAGGGACAACGGTGTTTCTGAATATAGGTTTTTTGTTAGCTGCCTTTTCACTGGCCTTTTTCTCTCAGGTTCGCTGGCTGCCACTTGCCTTTATCGCGGTGGCACTGGTCGGTATAAGCTACGCGCTTATCCTCCCGGCATGGAATGCCTTTCTGGCTAAGCAAGTACCTAAGGGAGAACGAGGGACGGTCTGGGGGTTGTTCCTGACACTCCAAGGATCAGGAATGGTAGCGGGGCCAGTTTTGTCAGGAAGATTATGGGATCATGTAGGACATGGTGTCCCATTCCTGGCAAGTGCCATTGTAATGCTGCTGCTCTTCGGGCTGCATCTGCTTATTGTGCATAGAACGAAACAGAAATTTAAGACTAGCTGAGGAAAATAAAGAGCCGCTGATAACCGAAGAATGATCCGGTATATCAGCGGTTTTTTTAGAAAATTAGAAGGACATAAGATATAACGGAAGTAAGTTTCGAAGGTCTTCTGTATGACACTGTGCAGCTGAAGGACTAGAACGTCTATGCTCCAAAAGGACTAAAAGGCATTAAAATTCTCGCTCAGCGTTTGGAGAAAGGCTGTTGCGGGTAAAAATAGTCAATAAACCAAGTTACCGCTACATAAACTGAAGTATAAAATAAGATTAAGACGAACGCAAAAAGGAAGTTAACTCAAGAAGAGGTCCGGCAGCCATGATTACTCTGGAATTGAACTAATGAAGGCTGGCTTTACAGATGTGAAGCTGTTAGGGGGGAGTGCCGTGAACAAAAACGACGAGGTGGAATATTGTAACCTGGAACTGCGGTTCGACAGACAGCATATCCAGGACCTGATCAAGGATTTGATTCAAGAAGGTTATTCCCTATATTGGAGCGAGAATGAACAGGTCTTTGTGATTTCGGTCCGTACGGGTCGCAAGTTAGTGAAATTGCGGTTTCAAAGGATTAAGGACGGCTATAAGCTTGTGGGCGATTATATGATCCGTGATGCTCGCTTGTCAGAGTGGATGGAGAAATTAATTGGGGATATGCGCGGGCATGCTATCGTTAAACGTTTCCGGGATCGGCAGATTATTATTGAAAATATTTTGTTTGGCGAAGTGATTCGCCTAGTTGAAATTTCTGGTTATCAGCAGCGTGTGTTATATCAGAAAGGACCTATGCTCACAGATGAGGAGCTGACAAGACTCTTTTATTCTATTGAAGGGGAAGAACGGGTTCGCCAGCGGAGAATTGAAGTGGATGAACAGTTGGATCGGTTAAATGATGCACTAAAAGCTGGAGATACGGTTCGCGCGGACAAATGTCGAGCTGAGCTTGCCTTTTTGACCAAGGAATTGTTTATGTTAGAATGGTAAGCAAGTGCCGCAAATGTTCTTTCAAGGCACCCCGTTCATCGGGGTGTCTTATATTTGTATTGGAACTTGCAGACAGGGGTTCACTTCTGACGTTAAAAACGTTAAAATAGTCATTGTGATCATTTCTTAGACTGAATTTGTCAATGAAATTGATCTCTATTCGCAGGGCAGGCTTTGCTGTCTCTGATAAAGGGTGGTATTCTTATACTGCGAGAAATGGATTTCACAAAAATATAGGGTGCAAAGGGTGGAGGACCAGATGGCAAAACAACAAATCGGCGTTATTGGCTTGGCGGTAATGGGCAAGAATTTGGCTCTAAATATCGAAAGCAAAGGTTTTTCCGTATCCGTATTCAACCGCTCCCCGGAGAAGACACATGATCTTCTTGCTGAAGCGGAAGGTAAAAACCTCGTAGGCACATTTTCCGTTGAGGAATTTGTAGCTTCGCTGGAAACACCGCGCAAAATTCTGATCATGGTTCAAGCTGGTAAAGCTACTGATGCTACCATCGAGCAACTGCTGCCGCATCTTGATCAAGGCGACATCATTATCGACGGAGGGAATGCTTACTTCCCTGATACAGTTCGTCGTAGTAAAGAGCTGGAAGAAAAAGGTTTCCGCTTTATCGGTACTGGAGTTTCCGGTGGTGAAGAAGGTGCTCTTAAAGGTCCTTCGATTATGCCAGGTGGTCAAGAAAGTGCGTATAAACTTGTAGAGCCTATCCTAACGGCAATCTCAGCCAAAGTGGACGGAGAGCCTTGCTGTACATATATCGGACCTGACGGTGCAGGACACTATGTTAAAATGGTGCACAACGGTATCGAATATGGTGATATGCAATTGATCTGTGAAGCTTATCAGTTGTTGAAAGATGTTCTAGGTCTGGATGCAAAAGAACTTCACAATATTTTCAAAGAGTGGAACAGCGGCGAGCTCGACAGCTACCTGATCGAGATCACTACTGATATCTTTGCTCAATATGACGAAGAAACCGGCAAACCTATGGTTGACGTTATCCTTGATTCCGCTGGCCAAAAGGGTACTGGTAAATGGACAAGCCAAAGCTCACTAGATCTTGGTGTACCTCTGTCCATGATTACCGAATCCGTATTCTCCCGCTTCCTGTCTGCTATGAAGGATGAGCGCGTAGAAGCAAGCAAAGTGCTTAACGGACCAGAAGCAATAACATTTGAAGGCGACAAAGCCGAATTCATCGAGAACGTGCGTAAAGCATTGTTCGCGAGCAAAATCGTATCCTACGCGCAAGGTTTCGCTCAACTTCGCGTAGCTTCCGACGAATATGGTTGGGATCTGAAATATGGCGAGCTGGCTAAAATCTGGCGCGGCGGCTGCATTATCCGTTCCCGTTTCCTACAAAACATCACAGATGCTTATGAGAACAATGCAGAGCTTAAGAATCTGCTTCTTGATCCTTTCTTCAAGAATGTTATGGATAATTACCAATCTGCATGGCGTAAAGTCATTGCTTCTGCGGTAACTTTGGGTGTTCCAGTCCCTGGATTCTCCAGCGCATTGGCTTACTATGACAGCTACCGTACAGAACGTTTGCCTGCTAACTTGCTTCAGGCTCAACGTGATTACTTTGGCGCTCACACCTTCAAACGTGTGGACAAAGAAGGCGTCTTCCACCACAACTGGATGGCAGCAGAATAATCTAATTGACTGAATGACAAGCGGCCCGGACGGCTTCACCAGAAATGGGGAGCCTTTCGGGTCTTTTTTTACTGGAAGAAGCGGATTGTCTAATGTTTTGACCCTGTGTTATGATATGACAAATATCGCGGTTGGAGGATAGTCATGGCTGGGGATACAGAAGAACTAAAAACGATGAGTCAGGAAGATAAGAACAAAAACATTATTTTAGTAGGGATGATGGCGACTGGTAAGTCAACTGTTGGTGCTATTTTGGCCGAGGAGCTGGGCTATGAGCTGGTTGATTTGGATCATGTCATTATTGAGACTGAAGGCAGAAGCATTGCAGAAATCTTCGCAGAAGATGGTGAGGAATACTTTCGAAGCGTAGAAACTGCGGTTCTTAAGCAAATGCTAGAGTCTGAGAATAAATTAATATCCACTGGTGGTGGCGCGGTATTGGCGCCGGGGAATACAGCCTTAATGCTGAGTAAAGGGCATGTGGTTGCGCTAACGGCAACTGAGGAAGAGATTATTGCACGTGTTAGCGGGGATCAGAATCGTCCGCTGCTCGCCGGCAATGCAGAAGAACGGGTCAGACGAATCATGGAAGATCGCCAGGATGCATACCTATTCGCGCATTACACGGTCGATACAACGGGACTGACTGCGGCAGAAGTGTCGCAACATATTTTAATGCATTACCGCGGTTGAGCTTTTAAGAGAGTGTCTCATTCCATTCAATCATACCACCGCTAAGGTTCGCAGCGTTATAACCAAACTGCTGTAGATATTCGCAGACACGTTGGCTGCGGGCACCGGAACGGCAAATGAAGATCACTTTGGCGTCGCTTGGAATATCCTCAGTACGGTGTGGAATTTCTCCCATAGGGATATGTTGTGCACCTGGAATCATCCCAGAGGCCACCTCTTCGTCTTCGCGAACATCGATGAGTACAAGGTCTTCACCTGTCTCTATACACTGCCGTAATTCTTGCGGTGTGATTTGTGGTACATTATGCATGGGTTTGACCTCTTTTCATCAGAAGAATGGTTTAATGATAACACAAGAACAGAATACCCTGTCAAACGAGCATTACATACCCACTACATCTACTAAGGAGAGTTTATATTATGGACGTTATTGTTAGGCCAACGCCATCTCTGCAAGGAGAATTTGGAGCCCTCTCTTCCAAAAACTATACGACACGTTATCTGCTGGTTGCGGCATTGTCTGAAGGAGTAAGTACGATTTATCATCCTGCACATAGTGAGGATAGCGACGCGATCCGTCGCTGCATAGCAGATTTGGGTGCTGTGCTTACAGAGGATGAGGAAAAGATTGTGATTCAAGGCTTCGGACGTCATCCAAAAGACGTTAAAGAACTTAATGTAGGAAATGCCGGAGCGGTGCTGCGTTTTCTTATGGCTGTGGCCGCGTTAAGTCCTGAGGTTACTTTTGTAAATACGTATCCAGACTCATTGGGCAAACGTCCGCATGACGACTTGATTGTGGCGCTGGAACAGCTAGGTGTTCAGGTGGAGCATAATGAAGGGAAATTGCCAATCACGATCCGTGGGGGTAAACCGGTTGGAGGCAGAATTACTGTCTCTGGTGCAGTAAGCTCCCAGTTCTTAAGTGCTCTATTATTCCTGACACCATTGCTTGAAGAAGATAGTGAAATTATTGTCCTCGATGATTTGAAATCGAAGGTTGTCGTGGGTCAGACCTTGGAAGTGTTGGAGCAGGCAGGTATTGTGGTGCACGCTGCGGATGATTACATGTCCTTTAAAGTTCCAGGTCGTCAAGCTTATGCAGCTAAGTCATATACTGTTCAAGGTGACTACCCAGGCTCTGCGGCAATCCTTGCGGCGGCTGCCGTTACAAAGTCGAATGTGAAAATCCACCGTCTTGCAGAACAAAGTAAACAAGGTGAAAGAGCCATTGTTGATGTGCTGCGGATGATGGAAGTTCCTCTTACTCATGAAGAGGGCACAGTACATGTCCAAGGGAACGGTATCCTAAAAGCTGTTGAATTTGATGGAGATGCTGCAACCGATGCGGTATTGGCCATGGTGGCTGCCGCAGTATTTGCAGAAGGCACCTCCCGATTCTATAATGTTGAGAATTTGCGTTATAAGGAATGCGATCGCATTACCGATTACTTAGCAGAATTAACCCGTGCCGGAGCTAAGGTAGAAGAACGCCGCGATGAGATTATTGTTCACGGCATGCCTGAAGGTGTCGAAGGCGGAGTCACCATTAATGCGCATTATGACCACCGCGTAATTATGGCACTATCCGTAGTGGGCCTGCGTGCGCGTAAACCTCTTTTGATTAAGGATGCACATCATGTGGCAAAATCTTATCCGCAATATTTTGATCACTTGCGTGCGCTTGGTGCGAATGTGGAGTGGGTACAATAGGAATGAGGGAGCTAGTGTATCTAGCTTCAGTTAAACAAGGATCATTAAGTGTAACTATGGAAAGGGGCACTACTTATGAGCTTTGAGAATCCAAGTCGGGAGCAGATCGGAGATATCCTTGCTTCCGCAGGTAACATTGCTGTTGTCGGCTTGTCAGACAAAACAGACCGTACCTCTTATATGGTCGCGGGCGCCATGCAAAGCCGGGGATATCGGATCATTCCCGTTAACCCAACGGTGGATGGTGAGATCCTGGGTGAAAAGTGTTATCACACTTTAGCTGAAATTCCAGATCCAGTGGACATCGTCAATGTATTCCGTCGAAGCGAACACTGCGCAAAGGTCGCGCAGGAGGCTGCTGACATTGGCGCACGTGTGCTGTGGCTCCAGCAGGGTATAGTTAGCGCAGAAGCCGCTGAAATCGCCGCTGAGCACGGTATGATCGCCATTATGGACCGCTGCATCAAGGTCGAAGAAGCGATCACTATGCATGGGCGTAGCCGGCAGTAGGGTTGGTCATATACTGTTGAACTGAACACTGAGTTAAGTGTGTGGTGATTACAGTTATCGTTGACCAACGGACGTAACAAGGAACTGACGAATAACGAACTAGCTGGTGAAGAATGAACTAGCTGATGAAGAACGAGCTAGCTGGCGAAGAACGGACTAACTGGTGAAGAACGAACTAGCTGGTGAAGAACGAACTAGCTGGTGAAGAACGGACTAACTGGTGAAGAACGAACTAGCTGGTGAAGAACGAACTAGCTGGTGAAGAATGAGCAAACTGGCGAGAACGAGCAAAAGAGGAATAAACTAACTAGGTTTAAATTTATGACGCTGAGGTTATAGCAAACTTAGATGATGGAGATCAGCCAAAGTAAGAGGTATTGTGTAACACAAGGTGCGATTTTTAATGTAACTCGCCTGTTGAGCTAGTTATAATGAGATTAGACGAAGAACGTCCTTTAACCGCTTTTTGCGGTGAAGGGCGTTTTTTTATTTTGTAGGGGAGGCTATAGGTTATGGAGTTTGAAGAAGCGCATGGTTTGTTTATCGACCAACATATGAAATCAAGAACAGGTGAAAAAAGAGGGAGGCTGGTTAGAGGCAATAATTTTGCGGAAAAGCTATTTTTGCAGAATGTATGGTGGCCTATGTTTGAGTCCCTAGACGATTTGCATCCAGAATACGAAGTATATGACTGGAATCGCAAATCACAATTTTTGGACTTTGCTTTTCTTCCGCAGACGGGCAGCAGCTTTGGGATCGAGTGTGATGGATATCAAAGCCATGTGAAAGATATGGACCGCGAAAAATTCAACTATTCAGTAAATAGGGACACTTTTTTGACTGGGATGGGCTGGAGGATGATTCATTTTTCTTTTGATGATATCCAGCAACGTCCCGAGGTCTGCCGCATGCTGTTGCAACTGGTGCTGGCGCCTTACTTGGCTCGTAATTCTGTTAGCGTAGCTATTTTGTCTGAGGAAAAAGAGGTTCTGCGTTTCGCTTGGCGTCTCGGTAGACCGGTTCGTCCAAAGGATGTGGCCACGCATTTCTGCATTAATTTCCGTACGGCGCGTCGATTGCTGCAATCATTAAGTGAGAAGGGGTTGCTGAAGCCGGTTAATCAGGGAGAAAGAATTCGGTATTATGAGGTGAAGGCTCTCAGACCAGATCAAATGTGGTAAGAGGATCTTTAGAGTCTGCGCAAGGGAATAATTGCACTTTGTACAACTAAATCGCCGGAATAGTTATCTAAATGCGAAATAGTTGTACTTTGTACACTTAAAACGCATCAAAGATTAGATTAGGTGGGAAATCATTAAAAATAGTTGTATGAAGTGCAGTTAAAAAAGTGCTCAGAGTAACGTCGATATGAATAGTTGTACAAAGTACACTTAAACTCAGGTGGAATTCCAAACTGTGAGTTTAGGGTATTGGAGCTAATGGGGGGAGAAAAGTTCGATGTTATGAAGCGAGGGCTCTGAGATCAGATCAGTTCAGACCAGACCAGATCAAATCCAATCCAATCCAATCAATCAAATCAGGTATGCGAGGGATATCTATACGATAGCTGCGCAAGGGAATAATTGCACTTTATACAGCTAAATCGCCGAAATAGTTATCTAAATGCGAAATAGTTGTACTTTGTACACTTAAAGTACATCAAAGATTAGATTAGGTGGGAAATCATTAAAAATAGTTGTATGAAGTGCAGTTAAAAAAGTGCTCAGAGTAACGTCGATATGAATAGTTGTACAAAGTACACTTAAACTCAGGTGGAATTCCTAACTGTGAGTTTAGGGTGTTGGAGCTAGTTAGTGGGGGAGAAAAGTTCGATGTTATGAATCGAATGCTCTGGGATCAGATCAGTTCAGACCAGACCAGATCAAATCCAATCCAATCCAATCCAATCAATCAAATCAGGTATGCGAGGGATATCTATACGATAGCTGCGCAAGGGAATAATTGCACTTTATACAACTAAAACGCTAAAATAGCTATCTAAATGCGAAATAGTTGCACTTTGTACACTTAGAACGCATCAAAGATTAGATGAAGTGGAAAATCACTAAAAATAGTTGTATAAAGTGCAGTTAAAAAAGCGCTCAGAGTAACGCCGATAGGAATAGTTGCACAAAGTACACTTAAACTCGATTCTGACTCTGTAGTATGGATAGTCCCACGTAAATACCAGCCGTTCTATGGATACTAGTGAATAAATGTTTAGTGGAATGGGAGAATATTTGTTTTAAAAATGTAACGTGAAGATCTCATGAGTTTCTTTTGACAAAAATCCCCGCAGCGCTTACCATTCAATATAGAAAGAAAGGAGAGGGTAGCCTTGAATTGGCTCGGATCATTGCAGCAATTGGGCAGAGCCATAATGCTTCCTACCATGGTACTGCCGGCGGCAGCCATTTTGCTGAGTTTGGGCAGCTTACCTTGGTCTGCATGGGGACTTTCTTCGGTGTCTGAAGTGGCTACTTACGCGGGGCAGGCAATATTTTATTATATGCCTTATTTGTTCGCTGTAGGTGTAGCATGGGGTTTATCCAATCAAGCCGGAACGGCGGGGCTTGCAGCGCTGGCTGGGATGTTCACTTACGACCGAATTGTCACCCAAATGGGAGACGGGCTTGTACAACCTGCAACACTAATCGGAATTTTGCTGGGGATCGTTGCCGGTGTCGCGCAAAACCGGTTTAAAAATATTAAGCTTCCAGAGGCGATCCAGTTTTTTGGAGGGTCGCGTTTTGTTTTGCTGTTCATGGGCTTATTTTCTGCCGGGTTCGCGTGGGTAATGTTAGGAATATCTCCGCTGCTGCAGATTGGGCTGGATAATCTTTTTCAGGGAATATTGCAGACGGGCGGGTTTGGTGTTTTTATCTATGGGGTCCTATATAGGGTTCTGACCGCTTTTGGACTACATCATATTCTTAATAATGTGTTTTGGTTTCAATTTGGGAATTTTACGACTCCTGATGGCAGTGCTGTGGTTCAGGGGGATTTGCCGCGTTTTTTTGCAGGCGATCCTACGGCGGGGATTTTTATGGCGGGGTTGTTTCCGATTATGATGTTTGCGCTGCCTGCCATTGCTTTTGCAATTATTCAGGAAGCGCGCGAGGATTTGAAGCCCAAGATTAAAAAGACTTTTGTGCGTGCGGCGTTGGTTTGTTTTCTGACCGGGGTTTCGGAGCAGATCGAATTTGCATTTTTATTTGCTTCTCCGTATTTGTTCGCGGTACATACTGTAATGTCCGGTCTCGCAATGGTACTGACCTACATGCTGGGAATCCATCACGGGTTCTCCTATTCGGCTGGAGCCATTGATTTCTTCTTGAACATGCATTTGTCACAGAGGGCTTGGCTGCTGATTCCGATTGGTATCGGCTATGGGATTGTATACTATAATTTATTTCGCTGGGCGATTCGCCGTTTTCAGATCCCGACACCGGGGCGTGAAGAAGGTTCAGAGCTTGGGGATTGGGCCGGCAATATCCCTTATCAGGCACCGCTAATCTTAGAGGCGCTTGGGGGCAAGGAGAATATTGTACAAGTGCAGTCCTGTATCACCCGTCTGCGGCTTACGGTTCATAATGACCGATATATAGATACTGGAGCGCTTAAAGGTTTGGGTTCCGCAGGGATTATCAAGCTGGGCGGCGGAAATGTCCAGGTAGTATTTGGCACGTATTCTGAACTGATCCGCGAGGAGATTAACAAGCTTATGCTTCGTGATTTGCCGCAGGTGCTGTTCAGTTCGCCAATGCAGGGCAGAATGATGCCTATCGAGGAAGTGCCTGATCACATTTTTGCAGCTAAGCTAGTGGGCGATGGGGTTGCATTTTTGCCGGAAAAAGGGGAACTTACTTCACCCGTATTCGGGAAAGTTATGCACGTCTATCCTACAATGCATGCCGTGGGTATTTCGACGCCGGAAGGGCTGGAAGTACTCATGCATATAGGGATCGACACTTCACAGCTCAAGGGACCCTTTGAGGCGGTTGTAAAAGAAGGCGACAGCGTGGAGCCAGGTCAATTGCTTGTTAAATTCGACCTCGCTTATTTGCGTGAACATGCGGCCTCATTGGCTACACCGATGGTGATCACGAATCCTGATCGGGTCAAATCATGGAGCTATGCTCCATTTAAAAATGTTAAAAAGGGGCAATCATCAGTAATGTCCGTAGTCTTACACGAAAGTAACGTTGGAGGGATTGAAGGATGATACAAGGCATAGGCGCAGCAGCAGGTGTAGCTATCGGGAAGGCCTTTGTCTTGCCGAACTGGGAATGGAGCTTACCGGATACACAAGTGAACCCAGTGGATCTAGCTAAGGAGTTTGAGCGTTTATACGAAGGTATCCGTACCTCTAAGGACGAGATTGAATTCATCAAAAAAGAGTTCAGAGAAGTGGTAGGTCCGGAGGAATCGAGTATTTTTGATGCTCATCTGGCGATCTTAGATGATCCTGTGTTCATGAGTGAAATCCGCGGGATCATTGAACGCCAGTACAAAGCGGCAGAAGTAGCTGTGAAAGAAGCGATTGATCATTTTGTAGCGATGTTTGATCTGCTAGACGATGAGTACATGAAGGAGCGGGCGGTTGATATCAAGGATGTCGGAAACCGTCTTTTAAAACATCTTTTAGGCGCTCCAGAGGTTACGTTACCATCGGATACACAGCCATATATTCTTGTTGCGAAGGAGTTGTCTCCTTCCCAGCTAGCTCACTTGAATCCAACTTATGTTCTAGGTATTGTCACCATGATGGGCGGTAAAACCTCACATTCCTCCATTATGGCTCGTGCGCTAGGCATTCCGCTTGTAGCGGGCTTGGAGAATAATCTGTCTAATCCTATTCAGACCGGGGACATGCTTGTGATCGACGGCGATACCGGATCTGTACAAATCCACCCAGATGAACTTACGATAAATGAATATGTAGCGATTCGGGATAAACAGCATAAAAAGAAAGAGCAGCTGGAACTGCTCGCCACCGTGGAGGCTGTCACCAAGGATGGTGTGAACCTGCGACTTGCCGGCAATATCAGTTCAGTTAAAGAACTCAACATAGCACTTAAGTATGGTGCTGAAGGTGTAGGCCTGTTCCGTACCGAGTTTCTTTATATGGATCGCAGATCTTTTCCAACTGAGGATGAACAATTTGAAGTGTATAAACAGGTTGTCGAGAAGGTGGGCAACAACACTGTAGTGATTCGTACGCTGGATATTGGCGGGGACAAGCAGTTGGATTATATCCAGCTGCCTGAAGAACAGAATCCTTTCCTTGGTTATCGGGCGATTCGCATCAGCTTGGATCGATTGGATATGTTCAAAACCCAGTTAAGTGCCATTTTGCGGGCAAGTGCATACGGGAATGTAAAGTTAATGTTTCCGATGATTTCTTCCGTAGAGGAAGTGCAGGCGGCAAAAGCTGTTTTAGAAGAAGTGAAAGCTGAGCTGGAGCAACGAGATATCCCTTTTAACCGGAATCTTCCTGTGGGTATTATGATTGAAGTTCCGGCGGCGGTTATGATTGCGGATTTATTGGCTGAGGAAGTTGACTTTTTCAGTATCGGCACTAATGATTTGGTTCAATATGTGTTAGCGGTAGACCGTATGAATGAACAAATTGCTCATATGTATCATCCGTACCATCCAGCGGTTCTGCGAATGATCCGTATGACGGTAGAAGCGGCACGTAATGCCAAGATTGATATCAGTGTATGTGGTGAAATGGCGGCGGATGAGCGTTCTTTGCCTCTTTGGCTGGAGCTGGGAATTAGAGATCTCAGCATGTCGCCGCAGGCGCTGCTGAAGGTTAAACACCGCACACTGAACACATTGGCCAAGGATGCCAAAAGAATTGCCAAAGCGTGTTTCCATCATCGTACAAGCTCAGAGACGGAAGAAATGTTAACTGCGTTTGCACAAAAAAGTGGTCTTACACTTGGATCAAGCGGGGAACTACAGGAGAAAGCCTCATCCTAAAGTTACTGTAACTTTTATTCAATTCATATCAAGGTTCGGCATTCTTGCCGAGCCTTTTTCTATATTTATGACATACTTTAAAAAAAACAAAACCGTTTACCCTGCAGCGCAGTCAATACATAGAGAGAGTTACACAGAACCGATTTAGGAATAAAGGCAAGGGGGGAGACAGGCCGAAAATGGATCACATTATAAATGATGAAATGGACATGGCCGCTACGGACGAAGAGCTGTTTTATGAGCAAGTGGCTGGACAGAAAAGAAAACTTTATAGCATTGCCTACAGCTATTTGCGAAATGAAGCGGATTCGCTGGAGGTTTTGCAGGAGGCAACCTGCCGCGCATGGATTAAACGAAAGAGCTTAAAAGACGCGGAGCGGTTCGCTCCTTGGTTAACACGTATTTTGATTAATTGCTGTAATGATGAGCTGAAGCGCCGAAAGAGGAATACAGTCGCAGAAGCTGCTCGAAGTGATGAGGGAATCATGGAGATGAAAAGTGACCGCAGACTGGACATGGAACAAGCGCTGGATGGAGTGAAACCCAAATATCGCCAAGTGCTGGTGCTCAAATATTACAAGGATATGACCCTTGCCGAAATTGCAGAGGTGCTGGATAAACCAGAGGGCACAGTGAAGACATGGCTGAATAAAGGATTAAAACAATTGCGTGACAAAATGAAGCGGAAGGGGGAGCTATTTTATGGCTGAGTCTGAAGAAAAGCTGCTTAAGGATTATTTTCAGAAAATCGATGCGGAGGCAGAAGAAATTTTGGATGTAAAACTGGACACTGCGATCCGCAGGGGGATGCAGCAAGGGAACCGTACACGTTTGTCTTTTAGTAAAAGGTACGCTGTTGTTGTATTGGTGGTCTTGGCATTCGCCTTACTTATAATTGTGCCTTGGGCAAATCAGATGATAAATCCCGTACGTGCGCAATTACCTCCAAAAAGCTGGGGCCAGCTTGAAGTGTTTAGACCCGTTATTGCTAATAATCTGACGATTAAATCAGCACTTGATGCGGGAATGATGAAGGAGGTAAGTATCTCTTCTTCTGAGGTGGATGGGATAACATGGACTGTTAACGGAATCATTGCAGATCGAAGAGGCATTGCAGTGCTTTATACAATCCAGAACAATACGGATCAGAAGATGCGTCTTTTTGGCTTGTCTTTGAAAAAGACTCCAGAGGATAAATACCACCTTAGTGGATACAGCGGGTTTAGCACTTCTAATGCACAAGAGGTTGGGTCCCCTGGGACGACTCGTATGTATGAGCAAATCGTCTGGGATAAATATCAGGATGAGATACCAGAGGAGTTGAATATCACATTATCGCTTTTTCCAGATGCTCTTAGTCAAGTTTTTAATAACAAGGATATAAAAGAAATGGGTGTCAAAATTCCACTGGAAGCCGATAACAATTATTTTCAAGGAGAACTTGTTGATTTGAAGGATAGTCTGTCTATCGGTGGACAGAAAATTATAATGGACCAGGTTTATATTGGACCTACGGGTATTTATATGCGGGAAACCTTTGGCAGAGAGAATACAATGAGGATTTTTAGTTTGCTATCACCTAAGCTTGTCCTCGGAAAAGGGGATCATCAAGAGGAACTAATGCGGGCAAGTGGATCGAATATTTACCACAATGACAATATGAGACCTAATGATCCAATCAAACTTGAAGTTGAAGGAATCTCTGCTCTAGATCAATCAGAGGTCGAGCTTGTGATTAACACGGAAACGCAGCAGATTTTAAAGGCACCGGATAACTCTCTCTCGATTTCCAAACGGACCGCGGACGAAGAGCAGGGGATTATAGTATTGGATTTATTGATTCCCAAAAAAGTTGAGGAGTTGCATGAAGCAACCGGTTTTGGGATAGACGATAATTTTGTGGATAGCACTGGAAGCGGACATTGGCTTGTACATGATAATTACTCCGGATATAGAGAGTATAGAGAGGATGCAAAAGGAACTACAATAACTTATTTTCTTAACGTGGGTCAAGAAAAGCTGCCTCAACCTTTGACCTTTAGGTTTACAAATTATCCAAATATGATCATGGAGACGGATTCTATGCGGATCAGGTAATAATTGGAATTTTAAACGCCTCAAATCAAAAGCCCTGCTCCTCAAATTGTGAGAAACAGGGCTTGTTTGATTTTAAACTATATACCTATGTTTATTCCCCAGCAAGTGCATCGCAAAAGGCTTTGCCGTATGGCGGAAGATCTGGCGGGCGGCGAGCGGAAATGATATGTCCATCCGTAACTACAGCCTCATCCTTCCAGATGGCTCCGGCATTCTCCATGTCATCACGGATGCCCGGCGTGGAGGTGACGGTTACACCTTCCAGAATTTTAGCAGAAATTAATACCCAGCCTGCATGGCAGATCTGCCCAATTGGTTTTTTAGCCGCATTAAAATCCTGTACTAGCTTTAGAACGGCACTGTATCTACGGATTTTATCAGGAGCCCAGCCGCCTGGAACCAAAATCCCATCATAATCTGCGGCATTAAGCTCGTCCCAGGAGTATTCTGCTTTAGCAGGTACGCCATATTTACCGACGTACGTCTTATTTTTTTCCAGACCTGCCAAGTGAACCTCGGCACCTTCTTCTCTCACCCGATACACGGGATACCAGAGCTCCAAATCTTCAAATTCATCGTCTACGAGTGCTATGACCTTTTTACCGGCTAGTCTCATTTAGTTAAGCTCCTTTCTATTCCCATGATTCTTTCATTATTCTATCAAATTTAAAATATGAAGTCATCTTTAGGGATGTAAAATATAGACAAATTGCCAATTTAATCATTATATGCAATAAAGGAGGGTTTTAATCGAGTGGAGTCGAATATAGAAGTTGAAAAGTCAAACTTTGTGCTTTATTAATTTTGTGCAAGAGGTGTAGAAGATGTATAAAGATAATTTGATGGAGAAGTTGTGCAGTTGTGGTGGCCTCATGAACTTACATATGCATTCTTTGATTTTTAATACGAAGATGAAGATTACGCATGTTCCTGTCTATACCTGCCCAAAATGCGCTAGTTATGAACCTTTGCAGTTTATTAAAGCAGATCTAGGCAAATTAGTAAAAGAACTCAGTGGAGATGATCCGGGAAAAGATTTTTTGTTTACGGAGAGAAATGAATTGGCCAGTGTATTAAAAGAATCCTTGTCAGAAACTATAATAGGGGGAATATTAGAACTAGAGGCGATAATCCGAGAGAGGATTCAGACCCGAGTCGATATGCTTCTCGATATCTATCGTTTAGCTGAGAAGCTGTCAGACCAGCATTGGATGGAAGAAACTAGTCGAAGATTGTCTCAATTAACCTTCCAAATGACTGAAAATGAAGATTATAAAAAAATTGTGTGAAAATAATGAAAATTTTTCACGGAATGTTGGATTTTTCACTCACTTTTTGTTACGATAGATAGAAGTTACATTATTGATGCTCTTGGACAGGTTAACCAGCACTGGTCACAATTTTAATCCAGGGTGACGTTTTCAGCCTTGAAAGAAATTTTGAAAGGAAAATGAAGCGTTATCATTGCACAAATGTACAAAGTGTCGTATCATATTTTTAATTAGTCGAACGATAAAATTTATCGCAATGGAGAGAGTAATTTGACGGTAACCATTTACGATGTAGCTCGAGAAGCAGGCGTATCTATGGCTACGGTATCACGGGTTGTGAATAATAACCCTAACGTGAAACCGCAGACCCGGAAGAAAGTTTTTGAAGCGATTGAACGTTTGGGATATCGTCCCAATGCCGTGGCAAGAGGTCTTGCCAGTAAGAAAACGACAACCGTTGGGGTTGTCATCCCTGATATTTCAAACTCGATTTTTGCAGAAATTGCACGCGGGATTGAAGATATCGCGAACATGTATCATTACAATATCATATTGTGTAACGCGGATAAGCGTAAAGAGAAAGAAATTCGTGTCATTAATACCCTTTTGGAGAAACAGGTCGATGGTCTGCTCTTCATGGGGGGTACAGTAACTGACGAACATATTCAAGCTTTCCAGACTTCTGCAGTTCCGATTGTTCTATGTGCTACACGGGATGAGAAGGGAACTTATCCTTCCGTTGACATCGATCATGAAACCGCTGCTTTTGATGCTGTGAACACATTGATTCGTCACGGTCATCGTGAGATTGCTATGATCAGTGGCACACTGCAGGATCCTGCAAATGGATATGCACGTTTCCATGGTTACAAGAAAGCACTGGAACAGGCAGGAATCGAGTACCAAGAGGATTTGGTACGCATCGGTAACTACCGCTATGAATCTGGTGTAGAAGCAATGAAGTATTTCCTTGGACTCAAGAAGAAACCAACCGCTATTTTTGCGGCAACGGATGAAATGGCTATTGGCGCCATTCACAGTATTCAAGATGAAGGTCTGAAGGTACCGGATGATTTCTCCATTATTAGTGTGGATAACATTCGTATGGCTTCGATGGTTCGTCCTTTGCTGACAACCGTAGCTCAGCCTATGTACGATTTGGGCGCGGTTGCGATGAGACTTTTGACCAAGCTTATGAAGAAAGAAACCGTTGAGAATCCGCGGGTTATCCTGCCTCATGAAACGATTCTCCGCTTGTCGGTTAATCATCTGAATAAGTAATTTAAGAACTGAACAGTTATTCCGTAAAAAGCTCCTTATGGAGCTTTTTATGTTTTTATTTATTAAACAAATCATCAAAGGAGGCATTTGCTGTGAGTGAAATCATCGGATTAATCGGAGCGATGGATGAAGAAATTAAGCTGCTTCTAGAAGGCATGGAGGACAAGCGGACAAAAGTTAAAGCAGGTATACAATATTACATAGGAAATATATTAGGCAAATCCGTAGTGCTCTGTAAATCTGGGGTGGGTAAAGTAAATGCAGCAGTTACGACTCAGCTTCTAATTGATAATTTTGGCGTATCCCGTGTGCTGTTTACGGGGGTTGCTGGTGCTGTACATCCTGAATTGAATATTGGAGATATTGTTATATCGTCTACATGTGTACAACATGACATGGATGCTACGGGGCTTGGGTTCGCAAGAGGCGAAATTCCTTATCAGGAGACTTCCGTCTTCCAGGCAGACCCTGCGTTAGTACAGCTTGCTGAGAAGGCATGCAATGAGTTAGGTCAAAAGTACTTGATAGGCAAAGTGTTATCTGGTGATCAATTCATTTCTAATGCGGAGATGGTAGCTGAATTAAGAGAGCAAATGGATGGAGCTTGTGTGGAAATGGAAGGGGCGGCGGTTGCCCAAGTCTGTCATATGAACGCCACGCCCTTTGTCATCATTCGCTCGATGTCAGATAAGTCTGATGGATCAGCTGAGGTGAATTTCAGAGAATTTACAGTACAATCTTCACAACGCTCGCATTCCATATTAGAATTTATGCTGCAGCATATTTAATGCTCAATACATGAAACGTTGTCTAAAACGTACTCTGTCAAAGGTCTCCTGGGAGGACATGGGCACCTCTTGTCCAATGCGAACCATTAGGCAGTTAGCGGGATGTGAACAAATTTCTGGATCATCCGTAGCATACCAAACCATATTAACCGTCTTCATCAGCCGTTCCATCATTTGGCGATAGGCCCATACGTCCAGCCCACTGCCTTTTAAATCCCAGTGCCAGTAATACTCTGTTGTAAAAACAATACAATTCTCCAATTGCTCCCGCTCAAAAGCAGTAGAAATCAGCAGCCGGCCTAGTCCGGCCCCTCTATAATCATTACTAACCTCTATCGCTCCAAGCTCAATAAGATCCTCCATCCCACCCTGTGACCATAACTCCATTTCATCTGGATAATGGAAGGTCACATAGCCCACTATGACATCATTCTCTACCGCAGTAATCACACGGCCTTCTGGCAAGCTGGCGATCTCTACGAGCGCCTCTTGCTGCTCTAATGGCCTGCGAAAAGCATCTAGATCCTGATGCATATGCAGGGCTTCAAGGTCCTCAGGAGATCGGGGTCCGCTCACAGTTATCGTTCTACCCATATAGGAGAGAGTATGGGAAATAGGGATTTTGCGATGCTCCATGACAGTGCTCCTTTCAGATCAAAAAAATGGTATGTAAACGCTTGCTATGGTATACTAATTCAGACATAAAAAATTCACATTCACTGCATTGACATCATTATTTAAAACATGAGTCTTACCCTTAAAGCTTAAATCAAACGAGTGAGGGAGGCAAGAGTGATGGGTCAAGTCCATAGCGAAATTTTGCCGGGTCGTGTGCAGAGCTCCAATATGTCTGATTATGCGGAGGCAGTAGCCAATTTTGAGTGGGAGGATGTTGAACGTAATTTCTCATGGTATGAAACCGGCAAGGTTAATATGGCCTATGAAGCCGTTGATCGCCATGTTGATGAAGGGCGGGGAGCGGCAACGGCCCTACTCTACAGTGACACTGTACGGGAAGAATCCTATACATTTACCGATCTGCAGGAACGGTCGAATCGGTTCGGAAATGTATTGCGTAAATATGGCATCGGTAAAGGAGATAGGGTATTTATTTTTATGCCTCGCCAACCGGAACTGTATTTCAGTCTGCTAGGTATTCTCAAAATCGGAGCCATAGCAGGACCCTTGTTCGAAGCCTTCATGGAAACAGCAGTTAAGGATCGTTTGGAGGATAGTGGAGCCGTTGCGCTGGTAACTACGCCTGAATTGCTGCATCGGGTCAAGCGAGAAGAGCTTCCGGAGCTTCGTCATATTTTTCTAGTAGGTGGAGCAACAGATATTGAGCAAGGAAACTTAGGGTTCGCAGAAGAGATGGCTAACGTTTCTGCTGATCTTAATTTAGAATGGCTTGATTTGGATGACGGCCTTATTATGCATTATACATCTGGTTCTACAGGAAAGCCCAAAGGCGTTTATCATGTGCATAGAGCAATGATTCAACATTATTATACAGGCAGAGTAGTGCTAGATCTACGTCAAGACGATATATACTGGTGTACGGCAGATCCTGGCTGGGTGACCGGAACTTCATACGGCATATTTGCCCCTTGGTTAAACGGGGTGACCAATGTAGTTAGAGGTGGCCGCTTTAGTCCTCAGGATTGGTATAAGACAATCGAACGGAATAAGGTATCTGTATGGTACAGCGCACCTACAGCTTTTCGTATGTTGATGGGTGCAGGGGAGCACTCCTTACAGGGGATTGATTTAAGCAGCTTGCGCCATGTTCTATCGGTTGGTGAACCGTTAAATCCGGAAGTGGTGCGGTGGGGAGATAAATTTTACAATCAGCGTATACATGATACTTGGTGGATGACTGAAACAGGGGCACAATTGATTTGTAATTATCCGGCAATGGATATCAAACCAGGCTCAATGGGCCGTCCGTTACCGGGGATTGAAGCAGCGATTCTGGATGATCGGGGAAATGTTCTTCCACCGTTCTCTATGGGGAATCTTGCGATAAAAACTCCGTGGCCGTCCATGATGAAAACGATCTGGAACAATCAGACGAAGTATGAGGAATATTTCCGGATTCCTGGCTGGTACATTTCTGGCGATTCCGCTTATATGGATGACGAAGGATATTTCTGGTTTCAGGGACGAATTGATGATGTTATCAACTCTTCTGGTGAGCGTATTGGGCCATTTGAAGTGGAGAGCAAATTAGTGGAACATCCGGCAGTGGCAGAAGCGGGTGTAATCGGCAAACCGGATCTTGTGCGGGGTGAGATTATTAAGGCTTTTATCTCGCTTAGAGAAGGTTATACTCCAACTGCTGCTCTGAAAGAGGAGATCGCCGCTTTTGTCAAAGCGGGCCTGTCTGCACATGCTGCGCCGCGAGAAATCGAGTTTAAGGATAAACTACCGAAGACACGATCAGGTAAAATCATGCGGCGTGTACTGAAGGCATGGGAGCTGCATCTTCCGACAGGAGATCTATCCACGATTGAGGATTAGAATGAATTGTAAAAAACACCGTTCCCGGATGAATCCATGGGAACGGTGTTTTGCTGTGTAAAGTTATTTATTAATCTTTGGGCTAACGTGTCCCTGCATTATTACCTGCTGTGGGATTATTACTGCCCCCAGTACTGTTACCTCCACCGGCTGGTGTTTCCGTCGGTAGCGGGAGAATGTTACCTGGATCCTCAATAATGTCTCCTGGTGTCGTCTCAGGCTCTGTAGGCGGCTCTGTGCCAGGTTGTTGATCAGGTGTAGGAGTTGCTTCTGGTGTTGGTGTAATCCCTCCAGCAACGCTGCCAGAAGCCGTCTCATTACCTGCAACATCCACGGCGGTTACATAGAAGGTTGCATTAGCACTTGCCGGTGTACCCGGCGTGAATACCTTGTTCTCATCTGCCATGAGTATAGATTGCTTTTGGAAAGAACCTCCATTTAATGAACGATATAAGCGGTATCCCACAACATCTGCCGAGCTGCTAGCGGAGAAGCTGATGACCGCTTTACCAGTGCTATAAGAGACGTTAACATTTCCAGGAGCAGCAGGGGAAGCCCCGTCGTCCACTCGTGGATCAACTTCTGTTGGGAAATCCGTCTTGGCATCGGCTGGCATATAATACTCCAGTGATTTATGATCCTTCATCTTAGGGAAGGCAGCAAGGAGTTCTTTGACGAGTTCCTGTATCGGCTTCTCACGTTTAACGACGATTTTTTCCTTTAGGAACTCCTCTGGAGTACCTTCCAACGGGATATAATTGACGCCTTTGTAAGTAATATACTTGGCTTTGGAAATCCCGTCGTCGCTCTCTTTTGGCACATATTTTGTATTAAATATATCCGTTGTGAATTTATCAGTCAGAGATGTTGGCAGTTTGCCGCTATATGCGGAAACTGTCTTTTTGATAATTCCTTCAGGCTGTGCAAATTTGTCTGTGACGAATAGTTCCGGCTGTTTATCAATGACAGCATTCAATACTTTTGCCCATAATGTTTGGGCTTGACGTTTTTGTGTATCTCCCGTAAGAGTGTTGATTTGCTCTTTGTAACCGACCCACATTCCCAATGTGACATCAGGAGTGTAGCCCATAAACCATACGTCCCCATAATTCTGGGTAGATCCAGTCTTACCGACAATCGGAATTTCTTTAGAGTGTTTGTATGCTCTTTTTACGGTGCTGGCTGTACCCTCTGTAATTACAGTTCGCAGCATATCTGTCATTAGGTAAGCTGTCTGCTTAGAGAATACTTGCTCAGGATTAACCTTGTGCTGATAGATAATTTTGCCCTCTGAATTGACGATTTTCTCAATCATGTAGGCATCATTAAAGGCTCCCTGGTTGCCGATAGCGGAATAGGCATTGGTTAACTCTTCTACGGATACACCGTATTTGAGACCGCCTATAACCCCAGTCTGCGCGCTGTAATCATCATCTGTGAGGGTGGTGATCCCCAGCTTTTTAGTAAAGGCCCAAGATTTCTCTATTCCGACCTTTTCATTAAACAGCTTAAGCGCAGGCAAGTTGAGCGATTTATTAAGTGCGTAACGGGCAGTGACCAGACCTTGATAGCGGTTATTGGCATTCTTGGGAATATGGAATCCTTTTCCGCCGTCTTTTAGAATAATTGGCGCGTCATCCACAATCCCGGCAGGCTGAATCAGCCCTGCATCTAAGGCTGGTAAATAAGCTGAAATTGGCTTCATAGTCGATCCGGGCTGACGGATCATTTGGGTAGCATAATTCATCTGCTCAATATTGAAGTCGCGGCCCTCAATCATGCCGAGAATGGCTCCCGTTTTGTTATCAATTAACATGCCAGCCGTCTGTTCCATACCTTTGGTTTTGCTGTCTTTAGTAAAATTATTGCTGTCTTCTGAGACACTATGCATTGCATTGTAAACTTTTTTATCAATAGTTGTGTAGACTCGATAACCGCCGGTCATGAGCTGCTGTCTTGCTTCTTCAAGTAACACGGCATTGTCAGTAGTGCTATTGGCATCCGTTGTGCCATTTTTCTCTTCATTCAATGATAGAAGGATCTCGGATGCTTTACGCTCAGTCTCCATCATCAGGTATGGATATGTAGCATAGGCTTTTTTGGTATGTGGCGCCAGAGAACTCTTGATATCAAATTTAAGGGCTTCATCATATTGAGAGGTAGTGATCTTATTCTCCTCAAGCATACGACGAAGTACAAGATGTTGACGGTCCATAGCTCTGTTGAAAGCTTTTTCGTTGAATTCACCTATGCCATTAAATGCAGAATAAGCAGAAGGGAGCTGCGGAAGACCAGCCAAATACGCTGCTTGAGCGACATTCAATTTGTCCAGATCGTCTAGACCGAATATCCCCTTGGCTGCTGCTTTAATCCCGAAAACATTGTAGCCATTCGAACCATTGCCGAAAGGAACCTTATTTAGATAAGCCGTTAATATTTCTTGCTTGGTCAAGAAGCGTTCCAATCTAAGAGAAAGTAGAATTTCTTTTACTTTACGATCTTCTGTCCGATCCAGATTCAGGAATACACGTCTTGCGAGCTGCTGGGTGAGTGTACTGCCTCCGGTCTGAACGGATTCGTTGAGAAGCTTTTGTTTGACGGCACGCAGGGTGCCTTTGAAATCCACGCCATTATGCTCATTAAAATTATTGTCCTCTATTGCGAGAACTGCATCGATAATAAGCTGGGGGATATCGTTGAATTCAATGAGCCTTCGGTCTTCTTCTGTCCGAAGCTGGCCGATCGGTGCGCCGTCTCGGAAATAAGCGAATCCGGTGATCGCATTTTGACTGACCTGCTGCTGAATCATTTCTTCGGAGCGAACAGGTTCATCCTTCACAATGGAAGCGACATAGCCTGCTACAGCACCACCGGCAAATAGAACGCCTATTATTCCAAGAATAAACATCCACTTAACTACAGAACCGAACCTGCTTAGGGCGGATCTGCGGGGTGAAGGCTTCTTAGCGTTTTTTTTCTTGTTCTCTTGAGCCATCGACGATAATTCCTCCTTTTAACGGAATTATTATAGCATAAATTGGCGTTTTTGAATGCGCTTCTACCTGATTCTCATGGTCTTAAGATTCGACTTTTGTGCAAAAATTATAAATAAAGTAATTTAGGGTATGATTTGCGAAAGCGTAATAGGCAACAAACGGCTTGGAATTTAGAATATAGACATAACAAAAAGCCCCCGGATTAATCCGGAGGCTTCGGTCATACCCGCTAAAAGCGAGATATTAACGGTTGTAGAACTCGACGATTTGTTTCTCATCGATATCCTGGGAAAGCTCGGAACGTTCTGGCAAACGGATATATTTACCTTCGAAAGATCCTTCAGCATATTCCAGGTAAGCTGGAAGGTGGTTACGGTTAGCAAGAGCTTCTTTGATGGAAGCCATGCCTTGGCTCTTCTCGCGAAGACCGATAACGTCGCCCAAGCTTACACGGTAAGAAGCGATGTCGACTTTTTTGCCGTTTACAGTTACGTGTCCGTGGGATACCAACTGACGTGCTCCAGCACGGGAGTTAGCAAATCCAAGACGGTAAACTAGGTTGTCCAAGCGGCTTTCAAGCAAGAACATGAAGTTTTCGCCCGCAAGACCTGGAAGTTTTTGTGCTTTAGCGAAGAGAGTACGGAATTGTTTCTCTCCCAAGCCGTACATGTGACGCAGTTTTTGTTTTTCCAAAAGCTGCATTCCGTAGTTACTTACTTTTCTGCGTTGGTTAGCGCCGTGTTGTCCTGGTGGGAAAGGGCGTTTCAGGTCTTTGCCTGTACCGCTAAGGGAAATGCCCAGACGGCGGCTGAGTTTGAATTTAGGTCCGGTGTAACGTGCCATGTTATAGTAGACTCCTTTATATTTGAAATTTCAGGTTAGGGCTCTATTTGCGCCGCATTTCGTATCCGTGATTAGCATTATTGGCTTCCACACTACCAGGGAAGTTCAGCCGCTGCCCTGGCAGTAACGAAATGCGTGAGGGTGACACAACGTTACGCCCAAGTAAGACTTGTTACAGTCTTGTTCAACAATAAATATTATATGAAAGTAGTATATAAAGTCAAGCGCATATTAAAAGAGTTTTTGTCATTCTTTGTCGTTAGTTCTTTGGTCCTAAAAAAAATCCCGGAAATAAGGAAAATATAATGCAATACACAAAGAAAGGGAGTAAAATATAGTTAATTAGATGTTAATTGGGAAGGTTTTTTTTCTTAATTGAGAAGCAAAGGGGATCTTCGTTATGTCAGAACAGAAAGCATACGCTTATAAAGACAGTCGTATGCTGATACAGGACAAATTGCACGCTAGTAGAGATTCCGAAGATCCAACCGCCTGGCTTAGGGAAACGGAAATAGTGTCCCATGACTTCCCATATTTGGCCAATCTGATTGCAGACAGCTTCGAGGAATGGATCGATGGGCTAGAGGCTCTACCGTTCGCTAAATCATGGGATTGGTGTGTACTGAATTTTGAAGGCAGATATTTTGCTAATATTGCCGATCAGCAAGAACGATGGAGGCACCAATGGGAGCAGGCGGCGGCAGCTAGTTTACTTTCCGGCACAACCTCATCTGTTCAACTGACGGTGCAAGGTCAGGATATGAGCTTTTTTACTATACCGCTCATCACTCGCGTTGACAAAGAAATTTTTGCTTTCCTGGGCTGTGCTATGCCGACACAACAATATTTAATGGGTGGACGAGATACTGCTGAGGCTATATCGTTGCAGTACCGGACCATTTTCTATCATAAGTTTGAACATATTTTTGTAACTGATCTTGCGAGTGTTCATCTACATGCTGAACGTGAGAGCAATCGCCGCTCCTTGTTATTTCAGATCGTTCAGCGGATGCATGACAATATTGATGTGAACGCCGTGCTTACGGAGGTTATAGATAGCATTTCTGCAATGTACCCTGGTGCCAGGCTTGAGCTGTTTATGTCGCAAGATCACCGCAGCACTCATCCGCAGGTCAAACCTTTACCGTTTCAGATGTCCAGTGATGATGTCTGCGCTAGAGCATTTAAAGACGGCCGTGTTGCTCTGAACACCAATACTGAAGATCAACACATTGTAGAAATTGGTCTTCCGCTAGGTGGCAAGCAGGGGGTTTATGGGGTATTCCACATGGTGATGGATAACTCAATCTTTATGGATGTAGATTTACGGTTTCTCTCGATGGTGGCAGATACCGCAGGTACTGCTTTTGAGAATGCCAAGCTGTATGAACGCTCCAATCAGCTCATTCGTGAGCTGCGTATGAGTAACGAACTTACACAGCGTCTGAATCAAAGCTTGCGCTTAGGAGATATTTTCCAATTTGCGTTTGAAGAGCTGCTTGAGATGTTTGGTGCAGACTACTGCTGTATTTTACATATGAACGAAGAAAAGGGCGGGCTAGAGGTTATAGCTTGCAATCATTCCTCCTTGCAAAATGAGATTTTAGAAGTAGGACAAGGTTTAGGCGGGAAGGTCTATACTACTGGGGAATCATTAATCATGTCTAACTACATAGATAATCCTAATACTACTTCTCGTTTAATGAATGCTACCGGGTCGCAGTCGCTGATTGCCACACCTTTAAGTGTAGGTGGTGAAGTGCGTGGTGCCATCATGTTGGCGCATCGCGATGCCCATTATTTCTCTTATGACAATTACAGATTGCTTCAGGCGATGGCGGGGCATATTGGACTTGCTGTAGGGAACGCAAGGCTGCATGCCGAAGTTAGACGTCTAGCGAACAGAGATAGCCTAACTGGACTTTATGCTCGTCATTATCTGGACGAAGAAATAAAGGAACGGCAGTCTACAGATTTTTGCGGTTGCTTAATCGTTGTGGATATCGATCAGTTCAAGATGGTGAATGATACCTATGGTCATCAAAAGGGTGACAAGATTTTAAAAGAGGTCAGTGAAATTGTGAAGTCCTCCATCCGTCAAGGTGATATTGCTGCGAGGTGGGGCGGAGAAGAACTGTCGGTCTATT
This sequence comes from Paenibacillus sp. FSL R7-0163, assembly GCF_037969975.1. NCBI lineage: Bacteria > Bacillati > Bacillota > Bacilli > Caryophanales > Paenibacillaceae > Paenibacillus > Paenibacillus sp. FSL R7-0163. The sequence goes on along the minus strand of NZ_CP150224.1, from coordinate 3,378,671 downwards.
TACCATTAATGGGAGTAGAACAGGCAGTAAATGTGGCTGAGCGTATTCGCAAGCGGGTGATGAACGAAACCGAACCTAATGTAACAGTGTCCTGCGGTATAGCAGAATGGAGCTGGATGGACGAACGTGTAAGCGTGGAATCCCTGTTCTATCGAGCGGATATGGCACTGTATAAAGCTAAGAACAATGGGCGTAACCAGGTGATCGTTGACACTAAAGAGAATGGCAGTGGTGTGAAGGGATTGCCTCATAAGTAAAAAAAGATAGCAGAGCAGCGGTTCTCCCCTTATTGGAGAGTCGCTGCTTTTTGTTTTGGCAGATGGCTGGCTGCTTCGACTGTGTATCTATCATCCTGCTGCGATGCATCGGACTCAGATGACGTTATTTGCGTGATTTTAGCTTTTTAAGCATGTTTTCGGACTCCGGAGACGCTATTCCTTAATAAGAGGGGCATATCGGACGCATTTCGGATCAATAGCTGCAATGGAGTCCGTTGGCATACGAAATATCGCAAAATACTGTAATTAAGGTCAGCTGTGTCCGAAAGCGACAACGGTGCGGCGACTGGCAGCGGTAACTTCGTGAGTCTGAAGGTGGTATATACTGACATTCGAAAGCAAGCGACGAACGCGCATAAGTTAGAGCAATGTATGGAAAACGATAGCAGCAACGTATTTGCATCTGTATAAGGCGCGCAGGAAGGGAGAACCCTATAGTGGGCTGTAAAGTAAAATACTCCAAGAAAGGCCTGATGACCGTGAGAAAGTCATTGTTACTAAAGGGGTTAGTTCTTATGATTTTTACCTTGTCCTGCGTGTTCAACAGCGGTTGCAGCGTTATTAGAGACAAACCAGCCAAGAAAGATCTAAGTTTGGTGTTAGCGGGTATAACGGGCAGCGATGGGGTTACTTTTAAAGGGTCAACCATGCTTACAAAAGGTGGAAAGACCGTTCCGGAATCCATGATATTTTACGAAGGCACAGTACAGGACCATAAGAAGGTCAATCTGTATACACTGCTTCCTGATAAATCCTCATCCACAAAAAAAGCAGCTAATAGCGCTAAAGATTTAAAAAGCGGCATCACTTCTATGAAAGCTTTCCATAGTCAGCTAGAGAAAAAAGAGGGGGAATGGGTAGCGTTGACCACTGAAGGTTCATCTGAGGACGGAAATCCGCTTGCTTTGCTTAATCCGTTAAAACAGCTGGAGGAGCTGCAATCCATGGAGGCTAATGTGACTGAAGATGCGGGTGCAGGCAGAGGGACAAATGTGCTGCGGATCGAGCTGACGCCTGCTGAGGCCAGAAAGCAGCTGACTGCTGAATTAGAAAAAGAGATGCAAGACCTTCGACCTGAAACACCTGATTCGGCTGGAAAAATAACAAAGAACGATCAGGCGGTTACGCAAGCTTTAGTGGAGCTGTGGGAGAAGAAAAATAATGAATTACAGCAAAAGCTGAAACAAGCTAATGTTGAGACTGTCTACCATTTAACCGTTGATACAAAACATAATCTGCCGAGAAAGCTCACCTTAAATCGTAAGGTTACCTACTCGGAAGCGGGGAATAAATCTGATAATGAAACTTATGTATCACAGGTGAATTTTTCAGGATTTCGTTGATTTTCACATTATCCTACAGGTCTTGCGCTCCATACAGGGCGTGCTACAATAGAAAAGCTTGCTTATTTTTTAGACAGAGGAAGGAAGAATACACAATGAAAGATCCCAGAATTCAAAAGCTGGCGGCTAACCTAGTCGGTTATTCCGTAAATGTCCAGCCAGGCGAGAACGTGCTCGTCGAAATGATTGGCAATGAAAGAGATTTAATTAAAGCAGTTGTAGAGGAAATCGGCAAAGCCGGCGGTCATGCTTTTGTACAATTAACAGATCGTACAGTCCTGCGCAGCATGCTTAAATACGCAACTCGTGAGAGTCTTCAGACATGGGCTGAAATTGACTTGAACCGGATGAAGCAAATGGATTGTTATATCGGGATTCGTGCAGGTGAGAATGTGAATGACCTGTCTGATGTTCCTGAAGAAAATATGAAATTGTATAACTCGTTGTACTCTCATCCAGTGCATAGCGAACAACGTGTGAAGCACACGAAGTGGGTAGTGCTGCGTTATCCGAATGCGAGCATGGCTCAGCTTGCGAATATTAGCACTGAAGCGTTTGAAGACTTTTATTTCGAAGTGTGTAATTTGGATTACGCCAAGATGGACAAGGCTCAGGATGCTTTAGCTGATCTCATGCGCAGAACGGATAAGGTACATATTTTGAGTGCTGGAACAGATCTTAAGTTCTCGATTAAAGGAATCGGTGCAGAGAAATGCTCCGGGCAAAAAAATATTCCGGATGGCGAGGTTTACAGCGCCCCAGTTCGCGATTCTGTAAATGGAACGATCAGCTATAATGCACCGTCAGTATATAATGGAGTGACCTTTGAAAATATCAAATTCAAATTCGAGAACGGAAAAATTGTTGAAGCCACCAGCAATGACTCCGCCCGTTTGAACGAGATTTTGAATTCAGATGACGGCGCACGTCATATTGGTGAATTCGCTATCGGGTTTAACCCTTACATTCTTCACCCGATGAATGATATTCTTTTTGACGAAAAAATCGCAGGCAGCCTGCACTTTACGCCAGGACAAGCATATGATGTTACAGATAACGGTAACCGCTCCTCCATTCACTGGGATCTTGTGTTGATCCAACGTCCAGATTATGGCGGCGGAGAAATTTATTTTGACGATGTATTGATCCGTAAGGATGGAATTTTTGTGTTGCCGGAACTCGAAGGTCTGAATCCTGAAAACTTGAAATAAAATGTAATAACAAGAAAACTCCTTGCACAAGTAAGCGGATTCAATGTATCATAAGAAATGATAACAAAAGACTAAAGTTTTATAATCAAGTTGCGGAGGGATTTCTATGTCCAGTAACAATGCGGCAATTGTCGATATTGCCCAAACGGCAGGCCAGTTCAACTCTTCAATCGTTCTTCAAGCGGACAACAAGTACATTGATGTTAAAAGTATCCTTGGTTTGTTCACTACTTTGGTATCCAGCCAAAGCTATGAGCTTCATGTTCATGGGGCAGATGCTGAAGAAGCTAAGAAGGCAATGACTGAAGTGTTTGCAAAACACGGTTTGAAATTCACAGTTGTTGCTGAGTAATAGTCGTGCTAAAAACGTCCTACCGGTTTTCGGTGGGGCGTTTTTTCTAGAAGTAGATACGAAACTTGATAGGATAACGCAGCAGGTTCTTTTAAATATATGGTTAGTATAAACTGAATTGTTGTATTGATACCGGATTTCGTCTAATATTAAGTAAAATAGTAAAAGCAGCTTAACTTTTGGACATGGGGGGGATAGAGGCATGACTTCATCGGAATTACAGGAACAGTATAATCTTAAAGCAATCAATCTTCTACAAGAAGATGCCGATAAAATTCAGCAACTTATAGAAGTGCAGATGGAGAATCTGGCAACACGCTACTGCCCTCTCTATGAGGAAGTGCTGGATACCCAGATGTACGGTTTCTCCAGAGAAGTGGATTTTGCGGTTAGAGCAGGTTTGGTCCCAGAGATTACTGGTAAGATGGTACTAAGTAAGCTGGAGCGTAACTTAGCAGTACTCTACGAGGCTTTGAACAACAAAGCGAAGGAAGAATAAATATCGGTTTCTTAAGTATTTATAGAAGCGCACATGAGGACGAATCGCTCATGTGCGCTTTTTGTTGTGTACAATGGTTAATAATGATTATACGAGATAGAAGGAGACTCCTAAAATCAGGTAGACCGTTAATAACAAGAGACCCTCATACCAGTTAGTTGAGCCGTCCTGAGTAATTGATTTGGCAATAAAGACGGCTACACCGATGGCGACAATTTCGATGGTCGTAAAAACTATGTCCATTGTATCACCCATGAAATAACTGGCGAAGATTAGGACAGGTGCTACGAACAGGGCGATTTGCAGACTGCTTCCAACCGCAATTTCTACTGCCGCACCGATTTTGTTCTTCATGGCCAGCATAATGGCTGCACTATGCTCTGCGGCATTACCGATGATGGCTACGAGGAACGCACCTACAAACAGCTCGCTGAATCCGAAACGCTCTGTCAAAGTCTCTAACGTTCCTACCAGCCACTCACTCACGAAGGCTACCATTACAGTGGCAAGCACGAGATAAAGGATGGATTTGTTTTTGGACCAAGCAGGGGCATGTTCATGAGCTAATTCTTCTTTACCCTCTTCTGTAACGTCCTCTAGATGTTTCTTATGCGTGATCATGGAGAAGATTAGCCAAGCTATGTACGAAGCGATGAGCAGCCCGGCAACGATTAAACTGAGCACATCGGTATCCTTCTCCGTAATAGAGTGGGTGGTAAAGAACATAGCGGGAACAAATAAGGCAATGACGGCAACGATCATCAGGGAGCCATTCATTCCGGCAAGGGTTACGTTGAAGTTCTGAACTTTGAACTTCATCCCGCCGGCGAAAATACTCAATCCTAGAACAAGCAACAGGTTGCCGATAATAGAACCGGTAAGACTGGCTTTGACCATGTCGAACAATCCTTCCTTAACCAGGAAGAAGGCAATGATTAGCTCAGCAGCATTGCCGAAGGTGGCGTTTAGGAAGCCGCCCAGTCGTTGTCCGGCATAATGAGCTACACTTTCAGTGGCCCGGCCGAGAAAACCAGCCACAAACACCACAGCGATTGCTGATAGAATGAACTGCAGGGTATGATCCCAATCGGCATAATGGCCGATCGCACTAAGGATAAAGGCGATACCCATCAGTGATGGTGAAATCCATTTTTTCAATGTGAAGGCACTCCTATCTATGTATTTAGATTGAATTCATAATCAATATACCCAAATTGTTCCTAGGTGTAAACGAGAAAGCGATAAAGTGATTTGCTTTTTAGCCTGTTTTGGAATTACAATAATTGATAATGAGTGTAGGGGGGATATGGCATGGCAGAACAACTTCAACTGGAAATGGGAAATATACGAATTTCAAATGACGTCGTCTCAAAAATTGCCGGTTTGGCTGCCTTGGAGACTCCGGGAATTGCAGCCATGTCTGGTGGCCTGTCAGAAGGCTGGGCGAAACGTCTAAGCGGTAAGAACGTTCAGAAGGGCGTTACCGTTGAAGTAGGACAACTGGAAGCAGCAGTAGATCTACGAATTATCGTTCTCTATGAAACACCGATCCACGAAGTGTGCCGGATGCTTCAGCAGAACGTACGTGAAGCTGTGGAGAGCATGACTGGACTTCATATTGTTGAGGTAAATGTCAAAGTTGAAGGCGTAGCTTTCAAGAATGATGAAATCTCTTAAAAAACTTGTACACAAAAAAGCAGTCCAAGGTTAATTCCCTGGGCTGCTTTTTTATGTGTAAATTCCCTAACCTCCGGCTTTATAAAGCTTACCGGGAACGAACCTGTCTAACCGTTGTTACAGATTTCGTTACTTCCTCTTTGGCAGGAAGGTTGGTTTCTCTTGAGATGCTTAGCATAATTCCCATGCACAGCATGCTGACAAGGAGTGAAGAGCCCCCGTAGCTGATAAACGGCAAGGTAACGCCGGTAAGAGGGATTGTATTGGTTACACCGCCGATATTGACAAAGGCCTGAATGGCTATGAGGCCCATAATCCCAATTCCGACGAGCGTACCAAAGGGATCCTTACACCTTAAAGCGATTAGAATACCTCGCCAGATAAAATACAGATATAACATCAAAAATATGGAGGTCCCAAGAAAGCCGAACTCTTCACCAATTACGGGGAAGATAAAGTCCGTATAAGGGTATTTTAGATAGTCCAGCTTTTGAATGCTTTTGCCGAAGCCGGAACCACTTACTCCACCTTGGCCAAGAGCGGTTAAGGATTGAATAATGTTATAACCATCACCCTCAGCAACCTGATAAGGATCTAAAAAGGCAACGATACGACCTTTTCTATAATCCTGAGTGTCAGTGGCTTTATCGGATGGAGATAAGGAATCAATCGCTGCTTTGGCGCCTATAACTAGTCCTACACCCAGCACTAGCAGTGCTATAGAGCCCAGAATATGCTTCATGCTGGCACCACCGGCATAAATAACAAGTCCGCTGGTAGCTACGAGAATAAGGCAAGAACCTAAATCCGGCTGCATCATTATAAGTCCGGCAACAATACCCACGATGACCATTACAGGGATATATCCTGTACGGAAATCTCTAAACCGTTCACCTTTTTTGGTGATGAGTGCTGAGATATACAGGATAATCGATATTTTGGCTAATTCGGTGGGTTGAATTCCAAGTGTTCCGATACTAAGCCAGCTCTTGGCACCATTAATTTTTTCAGAGAAGGCTACCACGAGCAGAAGTATAACGGTGATGATAAAAATAGGTACATACCACTTCTTAAACTTACTGTAGTGAATGTTCATAGCTATAAACATAACAATGGTTCCGAGTACGATCCAGATCACTTGGCGTTTAATGAAAAATAGAGGGTCATTACCGAACTTCGAGCTTGCTAAGGTTAAGCTTGAGCTAGCACTGAAGACCATGACTAGACCGAAACCCACAAGTAGTAGTGTTAAGATAAGTAGTTGGAAATCGGGTGTTCCTCTTTTGGGCAGGCTGACATTTTGTTTCGTCGTTCCCTTTCTGTTACTCAAGCCTCTAACAGCTGCTTTAATTCAAGAATCCGCTTAGCAGCAGTGTCCAATACTGGTTTTGGCACCGGAGATTCATATTCCAGGCCATGAGGGAAGGTTGCTTTTCCTAAGTATACGGCTTCAATTGCAAGTACGGCATCAGACTTCTCTAGTTTTCCCTCGACAGCGCGAGTGTTAATGCGTAGGAAGTATTCGCCACCATCCTGTGGGTCTTCAATTTTGCAGTCGTAAGTGGCACGATAGTATTCCCATTGCCAGCGGATGAAGCCAGCTTTTGTGGCACTCTCGTCCAGATAGAGAAGATCACTCTTCAATCCTACGAGGCCCGTGTTCTCAAAAATCATAGCACGCATATCCCCCTTATGAAGTATAATGATGAATTTCTGATCCGATTGCTGATGTTCTACCTCATGATAGTATGTTTCTAAAGGTTGTGCAAGAGTAGGCAGTGCCTAACAATACCCAGTTTTTTGCGTTTCTGCTACAATAAAAGAATTATAGTCGTTCGCGGCTGGAACAAAGTGAACAGGACTGCTATCGCTTGCTATGGATGCGGGTTTATCGAGAAGGGGATGGAGAACTTATGAAGAGCTTAGCGGTTGATTCGCTCATGCCGGAGATCGTGGAATGGAGACGCCATTTGCATCGTCATCCGGAGTTGTCTTTTCATGAAAAGGAAACGTCAGCATTTATAGCAGATAAGTTAGCCAAATTCGGAATTGAAGTCAGAAAAAGCGGGACAGGGTATGGTGTGCTTGGTATATTACGGGGGAAGCGGCCGGGGAAAACCGTTGTTCTTCGCGCGGATATGGACGCCCTACCTATTAGAGAGGAGAACAAGAAGGATTACGTTTCGCAAAATGAAGGGGTAATGCATGCCTGTGGACATGATGGCCACACTTCCATACTGCTCGGTGTAGCCTCTTACTTCAGCAGTCGGCTTGAGGAGCTGGAAGGGGAGCTGCGTTTTCTTTTTCAGCCCGCAGAGGAAGTATGCCCAGGAGGGGCGCAGGGGATGATCGCCGAAGGCATGTTAGAAGGAGCGGATGCGGTGTATGGTCTGCATCTGTGGACTCCATTGCCTATGGGAACTGTAGGGAGTGCTCTGGGACCGTTGATGGCGTCTGCGGACGAGTTTTTTATAGATATCATTGGCAAGGGCGGACACGGCGGCATGCCGAACCGTACCATTGATAGCATCGTGGCGGGAGCGGCGCTGGTGACCCAGCTCCAGAGCATTGTAAGCCGCTCTGTAAACCCGCTGGAGCCTGCTGTACTCAGTGTAGGAACCATTCAAGGGGGATTCGCCCAGAATGTCATTGCCGAGCAATGCCGGATCACAGGGACAGTGCGGGCATTCGACGAGGAGACACGGCATTTGATACGCCAGCGAATCGAAGAAATGACCGTTTCTATTGCCAGCGCTTACGGGGCAGAAGCTAAGATAGATTACGTAATGGGATATCCTCCCCTCGTAAATCACGATGGTGAAGTTCAGCGGTTTTTCGAGGTGGCCCCAGCGGCTTTAGGAGAATCTGTTGAGGTGATTCGGATGGAAAAGCTGATGCCAGCTGAGGATTTTGCCTATTATGTTAAGGAGATTCCAGGCTGCTTTATGTTTGTGGGTGCAGGAAATCCGGATAAAGAGGCTGACTATCCACATCATCATAGCAAATTTGATTTTGACGAAGATGCCATGCTGCACGGAATGAAGCTGCTCATTGCTATGGCGAATTCCTGTATGCGTGAGAACACAATCGTATAATTTCGTTTCATAGAGGAGAACCTATTCCCATAACATGGAGACCATGATTAGGAGGGTTCATTCTTGAAGACAGTGAAAGAGGTTATGACGAAGGAGCCTGCAACGGTTACGCTGCAAGATAATGTGTATGAAGTTGCCGTGAAAATGCGAGATTATGACACTGGATTTATACCTGTTGTTGATAATGAAGAACATAAGACACTGATCGGCGTAATTACTGACCGCGATCTCGTGATTAGAGGTTATGCGGCTAAACATCCTGGTTCAACCTCAGTGGAAACTGTAATGAGTAAAGAGATTCAGACCGTCTCGGAGAATACTTCAGTAGATGAGGCTGCAGAGTTAATGGCTGGCTGGCAAATCCGCAGGCTGGCGGTGACACGTGACCAGAAGCTGGTGGGCGTAGTGTCGATTGGAGATCTGGCTGTGCGCGACATTTTTGCGGATGAAGCTGGTGAAGCACTTCATGATATTTCGCAGCAGCACTTACATTAAATAGTCAGATAGGGAAGCTCATGACCGTTATGCGGGGATGGGCTTTTTCCTGTTATATGAAAATAAACAAAATTACATAGCGCAAGCTTAAATAACTTGAACACTAGGGAGGAAAAGCTATGAATGGATCAGGAGCTTGCATCGTACGCAGGGACCGGACAATTTTACTGGAATGTGCTCATCCGGATTTTGAGGTGGCAAGGAAAAAGCTAGGGACCTTCGCGGAGCTGATAAAAAGTCCTCCTGCTTACCATACCTACCGAATTACCCCTTTATCTATTTGGAATGCAGCTGCGCTTAATTATACTGCTGAGGAGATTATCACTAGCCTGCATCACCTTGCACGCTGGGGTGTTCCCACAGGATTGGAGGAGGAAATTGAAACTCTTTTGTCCAGATATGGAAAGCTGACTCTTCATGGCCAAGAGACTCAGAATGAGGTCGTTATGTTAAGAGCGGATGCTCCTGAGCTTTTGAATGAATTGAGTGATGTACAAGGTCTAAAAGCGTTGGGTCTACTGAGAATAAATCCTCTGGAATGCTCGTGCCCTGCGGAGAATAGAGGGCTTTTGAAACAAGAGCTGATGAGATTGGGGTATCCAGTTCTCGACTACGCCGGATATCATGAAGGGCAAGCGCTTAGCTTGACCTGGAAGGAGAATCTCGATACCTGCAAGGCTGATTCGGCAAACGATTCATTTGGCTTACGTGAATATCAGCAGGAGGCCGTTCAGCTGTTTCAAGGGACAGAAGGACAAGGGGGAAGCGGTGTGGTGGTGCTGCCTTGTGGCGCAGGGAAGACAATTGTAGGAGTAGCAGTACTTGAAAGTCTCCAATGTGAAACCCTGATTTTAACTTCAAATACAACGTCCGTAAGGCAATGGATGGATGAATTGCTGGAGCGAACAGATTTGGCTGGGGAGGCAGTTGGTGAATATTCGGGTGAAAAAAGAGAAGTGCGGCCAGTTACCATTGCCACCTATCAAATATTAACGCATCGTTCGTCCAAAGACGGTCCGTTTCTCCATATGAAGCTGTTTAACGAACGCAATTGGGGCTTGATTATATATGATGAGGTTCACCTGCTTCCAGCGCCTGTATTTCGGGCTACAGCAGACATTCAGGCTACACGTCGACTGGGGCTTACAGCCACTTTGGTTAGAGAAGACGGGAAGGAAGGGGATGTGTTCTCTTTAATCGGACCGAAACGCTACGATTTGCCTTGGAAGGAGCTGGAGCAGCAGGGCTGGATCGCTGAAGTGGAATGTGTAGAGATCATTGTGCCGATGAATCCGGAGCTTAAACAAGAATATATGTACGCGGCGGCAAAAGAAAAATTTCGTATGGCTTCCTGCAATCCTGCCAAAGCTGAAATTGTAGCTAAGCTTCTAAAGGTCCATACAGGTTCTTCGGTGCTGGTTATTGGACAATATCTCGACCAGTTAAGTGAACTGGCTGACAGGATCGGGGCGCCTTTAATTACCGGCAAAACGAAGCAGCGTGAAAGAGACGAGCTATATGCGGCTTTTAACGAGGGAGATATACAGGTACTGGTGGTGTCAAAAGTAGCGAATTTCGCGGTGAATTTACCTGACGCGTCGATTGCAATTGAAGTCTCGGGAGCTTATGGATCACGGCAGGAGGAAGCCCAGCGACTAGGTCGAATCCTCCGTCCCAAAGCGGGGGAGAATAAAGCCTACTTCTATACACTGGTATCTGAAGATAGCCGGGAACAGGATTTCGCTTTGCGCCGCCGGATGTTTTTGACTGAGCAGGGCTATGAATATGTCGTTAAAAAGATGCCGAGTGGAGAGGAGAGAACCATCCATTGAACCAGCTGTCTACAGAAGCATTAGAGGTCTTAAAGCGATTATGTGCAGCTTATGCTGCCCAGCCGTTTGAGGAAGGGAAGGAAGAACGATTGCGCCCTGTGGCGCTTTGTCGTGCTGAGCAAAAGCTTGCAATGAACGAATTGCGCCGCGAGGGGCTGTTAACTGCAAGGCATAAAATATTAGGCGAAAAGCTGTACCAGATTCCTGTTGATCAGCTGCCGGCAATTGAACAAGAATTTTTCCCGTATCAGCCGCAATTCATTGCCGGGCATTTAGTGAGTCTTACCATGGAAGCAGGAGCCGGACTGGCGATAGATTTGTTTCGGGCTTTGCTGTTCACCGCTTGGGAAGGGTTGCCGCTGACAGCCAAGGGGATTATTCATAAAAAGCACCTAAACCGCTTAGCGGAGCAGCTCTCTTTTGGCGAGGAGCATTTGCAATGGCTCTCCGTGGGTTCTCTTTTAGAGGAACAGAAAACTCTTTCTGTCATTGCGACGGTGGATATCCTGCTGTTTCTTGGACTTATTCGCAGGCAGAGCGCCGGGTACACGCTTGATATGGAGCTATTGGATCGTTGGCTGCAGCTTCCTGAAGCGACGATGAGTGACATTCTCTATGGAATTGTAATTAATCGCTGCGGATGCGTGGGACCTGCCGATCAACATTTTCGTTATATAATCTCAAATGCAGATTTTATCCCCGGGAAATGGATAATGCTGCCCGCGCTATTAGACTGGATGATGGATGCTAATCTCACAGGTACCGTTGCCCGTAATGAGCTTGAACAATCAAGTTTGAACTGGTTACGTTGTTTAACAGGTTTTGGCTGGTGTGAGCTGGGAGAAACCGCTGAGGGTATGTTGTGTTTTTGCTGGACTGCTGCTAAGCCAATGCTATCTTCTGAGAGGGGATCATTCGCTGCTGTTGGGTCTGGAGATACACAGGAACAGTTTATTGTGCAGCCGGATTTCGAGGTGCTGGTTCCACCGGAGGTCCCTTATACTGTGCGATGGACACTGGCTGGCTGCGCTGAGCTCCAGCATAGTGATACGATATGGAGCTTCCGGCTGACGAAAGAGAGGTTGGAACTTGCAGCTGAGCGTGGAATGTCACCGGATGACATCATCTCATGGATAAGTGAGCATGCACTAGGAGGGCTTCCTTCGGTGGTTCAAATGTCTCTTGAGCAATGGGCAAAAAGCATTGGCCGTACCTCACTCTCCCAAGTAATTATTTTGACCTGTCAGACGGAAGCAGATGGAGCTGCTATCGCAGCTCACCCGCGTTTACAGGAGAACCTTGAACGTATCGGTCCTTTACATTTCATAGTGGACCCGCAATGTATGGAACAGATACGAAAAGAGCTGTACTCCGCGGGGTTAGCGCCTTCCAGAATCATTGGAGGACAGGTAGAGGAAACAAACCTAGGGTGGTGTTTGTTTCCTCATGAAACAGGAAACCCCGAAGCAATGTATGTTCTTCCAGAGCTGAATGTAGAACTAGGATTGCTGTCCAAAGGGAATCCTTTTCTTAACCTGCCGGTTATTGCTCCTGAACAGGAGGAAGAGATTCTCTTCGGTGGAGAAAATGTACCGCAGATCTGGAGCAAAGAATGGCGGCATTATCATAGCTCGACTGCACAAAAGGTGATGGAGCAAGGGTTAAGATGGGGAGTCAAGGTGCGTTTTGCACTAAAGGATCAGATGTTAGATTTTATCCCTTCACGCATAAGTGGGAATCCATGGAGAGTTTCCGGACAACTGCTCTTTCATGATGGTGAAACGGTTGAAGATATAGAGCTCACTCCGGAAGACTGGAAGGAAATGAAGTTAGTTATTCCCAAAGGACGAAGAAATTCCTCTTCTGCTCAAGCGAGTGATTATGGTATGATAGAAAAGTCTACTGAATCGGTAGATCATTAACGAAGAAAAGAGCTGAGTTCATGAGCGTAGCTGAAATAAATACGGTCGATATGGCTGAAGTGCTGACATACGCCTATGAATTAGGCGATATGATTAATCAATCCGCCGAGGTGTCGGATTACTTATACTGGAAAGGACGGGTTGATACGAACCCCGAAATTCAGGCCATGGTCAAACGACTTCAGACTAAGAAGGAGCTGTTTGAAGAAACACAGCGTTTCGGACATTTCCACCCGAATTATCATTCAGCAAAGGATGAGGTTTCGGCAGTAGAAGCGGAACTGGAGCAGTTCGAAGAAGTTGTTCGTTTCAAGCTGGCAGAGAAGACCCTTGACGACATTCTGCATTCCATGTCGGAAGCGATTGCTTTTTCAGTATCAGATAGCATTAAAGTACCAAGTAATGATCCTTCCCCTAAAGGTGGATGCGGCAGCGGGGGAAAATGCTCCTGCGGATAAGCTTCCCTTAGGATTTAGAGAGAGAAAGGCGGTTTAGCTTATGTTTGCGGAACGGACAGGATACATCATTTGGGTAAGTGACGTTAAAGCGGCACGTAACCTTGAGAAATACGGAACATTACATTATGTTTCTCGGAAAATGCATTATGCAGTTATGTATGTAAATGCAGAACGGGCCGAGGAAGTTATGAAGAATGTCCGCAGACTCTCCTATGTACGAAAGATTGAAAGATCTTATCGTAACGAAATTAAGACAGAGTATACTAGTAATGGACCGGACAAGTCCCGTAATTACAGTATGTGATTCCAGGAGATAAACAGGCGCTTAAACAACGCCTGTTTTTTTTATGCTTATTTACAAAAAAAGCCATTACTCTCGACGGTAGAAACTTGTACAACTTTCGGCAATGAGGTAAGATGACAACATTAAGTGCATACTAAGACCCTTATGGTGGAGTGTGATGATGATGCGCAACAAGGGGATGGATTGGCCCAGCACTTATGAGCCCTTCCACATCATGCTGAACGATTACAGGGTCGCCGACATCGTTATAACAAATCATGCGAAGAGCCGTTATATGGACCGCATCAGCAATGGTGCAAGCAATGCCGAAGAGGTCGCTGCATGGATGTGGCAGTGCCTAATGCAGAATCGGATCAAGCCCTTTTCAAGCAGTGATTATAACGCATATTTAATTGACGATGACTCTGTAGTAATCGCTGAGTTTACGGAATTGACAGGTGAGAGAGATCTCTCAGGCCAGCCATTATATTCTATGATCATCGTTTCGTTTCTTGGTAGAATCTCGGTGATGCCACAGCTGAGAGATTTAAAGACCTATTTTTCACTGCTGCGTAATTCTCACCGTACAAAGCTGTCGAAGAAGAAGCGAAGACGCAAATAGTCTATAAAGAAACGGGCAAGAGGCATGCGGCGAGTCTGCATGTCCTTTTTGAAAATATAAGAATTTATATACTGCACAATTATAATATTCTTAGATTTCTACGGGAAACGATTGTCGTCTTTAAAGGACGGCAACGACGTTTCTTCTTGTAATATAAGGAGTTGCGAAGCATGAACTTTCATCAGCTGCATATTTTTTATACGGTCTCCGAGCGGGGAAGCTTCTCGGCGGCGGCGCAGACTTTACATATGACTCAACCAGCTGTGACCATGCAGGTACAGGCGCTGGAGGATTATTTTGGCACCAAATTGTTTAATCGTTCCACCAAAAAAATCGTACTCTCTGAGGCAGGGCACACTCTAATGCCATACGCGCTACGCAGTATTCTGCTGATGCGAGAGACGGATCAAGCCATGTCAGCATTCACACATATGCTGGAAGGGAGATTGCAGCTTGGGGCGAGTCTTACGATAGGAGAATACGTGCTGCCACGGCTGTTAGGCCCTTTCGGAAAGCAATATCCTAACATTTCAATTATGATGAAAGTGATGAACACCTCGCAAATTATGGAGGAAATCCTCAAGCATCAACTGAATTTTGGTTTAATTGAAGCCCCGGTCACACATCCGGACATGGAGATCGAGCCCGTGATGGGGGATGAGCTGAAGTTGATCGTGCCATATGATCATCCACTTGCGGAGCAGCAAGAGGTTACCTTGGAGCAAGTGCTTCAGCATCCTTTTGTATTGCGTGAGCAGGGCTCAGGAACGCGGCGTGTGATGGAAGAGCAGCTGTTCTCCAAGGGACTTGATCCGGGAACAATGAAGATCGTGATGGAGCTTGGAAGTACGGGAGCTGTGAAATCAGCGGTGGAAGCAGGTCTTGGCATAACGATCATATCGACCTCTTCGGTTAAGCATGAAGTTGCGCTTGGACTGTTGAAAATTGTGAATATCTCCGATGCCTCTTTTAAAAGACAATTCTACGCCATTCATTTAAAATCAACACTGCTGCCAATTTCTGCAGTAACCTTCCTGACTTATTTGCGTGAGCATTCGAATGAAATCTGATAGTTAAAGCGGGGGATATCACAATGTCAATTGTTCTACGTGGAGAAAAGCTAGTATTGCGCGATATTACAGAGGCTGATTTTCAGAAGCTTTATTATCACTATCATGAAGCTGAAGACCGTGAACACTTGAAATGGGATGGTCCTTATAAATCTTTGGCACATCAAAGATTCGAAAAGTTTACCGAGGACTACATAGGTCATTTGGCGTTAGTTGAGACGGAAACCCCGCGTAACCTGTTGATCATAGAAATAGACGGCAAGGTAAAGGGGAAAGTAGGACGCTACTGGATATCGCAAGAAACCAACTGGATGGAGATTGGTATAGTAATCTTTGATTCTAGTTATTGGTCAGGTGGTTACGGTACGGAAGCGTTTAAGATGTGGATAGATTATTTATTTAATTCTCTTGATACAGTCCGTCTTGGAATAGGCACCTGGTCAGGGAATAAAAGAATGATCGGGTTGGCAGCGAAATGTGGCATGGTGGAGGAAGCTCGCGTCCGTAAAGCACGAATCGTGCGAGGAGAATACTACGATGCCATAAAAATGGGGATTCTGCGGGAAGAGTGGGAGAATGCAGGCAACCTACCTGCGAAGGATGTATGCGACCTCCATACCCATACTCAAGCATCTGACGGCATGCAGCCACCAGCGGAGAATGTACGACTTGCTAAGGAGAAGGGGCTAAGCGCTGTTGCCATTACGGATCATGATACAGTGGCTGGCGTGAAGGAAGCCTGTGAAGCAGGGGATAAGTACGGAATAACCGTTGTGCCTGGTGTAGAGATCAGTACGCGTGCTGGTGGCAAAGACATTCATGTGCTGGGCTATTATGTTGATCCTGAGAATGAACAATTTCTCTCACGTTTGGAAGGGCTAAGAGATACCCGGGCACTTAGAAATGAAGCGATAATTACCAAGCTGCAAGACCTTGGTATTGCGATTACCTTGGAACAGGTTATAGCGGGGATCGGGCGGGAATTGAAGCCTGATGAAAGCATCGGCCGCCCACATATTGCCGACGAGCTGGTTCGGCTTGGGGCAGCTACCGATATGAGAGATGCCTTCAACAAGTATTTGGCCGAGGGTGCAGCGGCCTATGTGTCACCTCCTAGAATCACACCGGAGGAAGCTTGCGAGTGGATCATTGAGGCAGGAGGGTCTCCAGTATTAGCCCATCCGGGTTTGTACGGGGATGACCTTCTGGTGCGAGATATTCTGGAGCAAGGCGCTTTTAAAGGGATTGAGGTCTATCACTCAGATCATGGACCTGCGGAAGAAGAACGTTATCAAGTTATGGCTGAGGATTATAATCTGTTAATAACCGGAGGTTCTGACTTTCATGGTGCCCGTCAAGGCGTGATTTTTCACGGGGATATCGGCAGTGTTACGGTTTCTACAGAAGTACTGAAGTATTTAAACAAAAAGGCATGAAATTAGTCAATTTGCGGAGCGAATCATAAAAACCTCCAGCTTTAGATGTTCAACATCTGCAGCTGGAGGTTTCTTTATATCTAGTATTTAGCTTCTCAAAGTATTTGGAAGACTCTTAATTCTTTCCTCATTGGGTGTGACGAACAGTGTCTTTTGATGATCATAGATTACAAATCCCGGCTTGGAACCGCTTGGTTTACGTACATAGCGGATCAATGTACAGTCCACAGGCACACTGCTGGACTGTTTGGCTTGGCTGAAATAAGCGGCAAGCTGAGCGGCTTCTTCCAGCGTTGCATCTCCAAATTGCTCACTTCGGATGACCACGTGTGATCCGGGGATGTCCTTGGTATGCAGCCAAGTATCATTCGGAGAAGCCAGTCGATTGGTGACGTATTCGTTCTGCAAATTATTTTTGCCGACATAAATATCGATTCCTTCTGAAGAGGTGAAGACCTGTAATGTGGGTCTGGTGGCCTTTTTCTTCTTTTTGCCCTTTTTGCTCCGGTCTCGCAGATAACCTTGGCTTACAAGCTCGTCGCGGATCTCCTCAATATCGTTGAGGGAAGCGTGGGCAAGTTGCTGCAGCAGACTCTCCATATACAGAATTTCCTCATGCGTCTTCAAAAGCTGTTCATTAATGACAAGCAGGCTGTTTTTATATTTGTTGTATTTTTTGAAATAACGTTGTGCATTGTCCGAAGGATTTAATAACGGATCGAGCGGAACCACCATTTCCGCCTGATTTTCATCATAATAATTGACCAAGGAGGCTTCTTTATCCCCTTTGGATACCGCGTGTAATGAAGCGAAAAGCAACTCACCCCAAATGCGGTAACGATCAGCATCCTGAGCTTCGTCGAGATCCTTCTGCAAATTAGCGAGTTTCTTAACGTTTTTGCTCCGTTCATTGCTGAGGAAGCGGATCAAATCACTCACCCGTTGCTTTACAGTATCGCGCTCGGCTTTATCCCCGTAATAATCCTCCATACATTCACTGATGGAGTTGTAATGTTTCGCACTCTCACCCAGAAGTGTTAAGGGGATCGCAGAAAAAATCATCTTACCTTTTGCGTTTGCACCTGCAACAGGAGAAAATTCGTTATCGCGTACGGATCCCATTACGGAATGGAAGGCAACCCATAATTGTGTCGGAAATGCTGCTTCGGATTCTGTAACGCCTTTATCCAGGGTGTTTCTCAGACGAAGAGCAATTTCACCAGCAATCAGTGGGCTCATTCCGCTGAAAGCATGTACCATCCAGCCCACGGGGTCAGCTGAGGGAGAAGGACCGCCAGAGCCGTCAGGTTTTTGCTCTACTGCTTCTTTTGTGATCAGCTTAGCAAGCTCACCCTCAATGATTTCTTCTGGCTCAGCCTCCTCATCATCCTCTATCAGTGCAGCTTCTTCAGCAGCCGAGATTAAATTGAGAAATTGCTCCTGACCAATCTCCAAAGGGTTCAGCTTATGTTGCTGTGGCGGTTCTGTGTATGCGATACCGGGCATCACAATCCGATAGCTGCTGATCGATGGAGTTACATGATGAATGCCGTCTATGATCGTTCCAGAACTGAGATCAGTAAGAATGATGTTACTGTGTCGACCCATGAGTTCTATGATGATCTTTTTGGCAAAGACGTCACCAAGCTCATCTCTAGTCTTGACGTTTATGTGAATAATTCGTTCCATACCTACCTGCGTAATACTTTCAATGGTCCCTCCCTCACAATGCTTCCGCATAAGCATGCAGAACATGGGTGCTTCCGAAGGATTAATGCTGTTTCTTTCGGTAAAATGCACCCGAGGATACGTTGGATTAGCAGAGAGCAGCAGCTTGCCGCCGCCACCTGCGCCGCGCAGGTTAAAAATTAAATCGTGATTGTTCGGTTGATATATTTTTCCTATACGTGCACCTATGAATGATTGCAATTCGTGCACGATAGCTCGGGTAACAATGCCGTCTAATGCCATGATAAAGCTCTCCTGTCGCCGTGAAATGAATTTCTTAAATATAAGAAAGTAAAAGTTTCACACAATACTTATATCTTATATTTCTCGCTCAAACGCTTACCTGTCCTTATAAGGACGCCGAAGACGTCTATGCTCACCTCTCTATGATGCCATACTTTAGGACATTCGCGCAAAAGGGGAATTGGATAGGGGTGATATTATTGGACGACCTTGAATACATTTGTCATGAACAGGTGGAAAAGCTGTGCGCCGCCGGAAGTAAAGAAACGACCGGGAGGGAAAGAAAAGTCATGGAACAAAACAGTTGGCACCGTCTCGGTGCAGAAGAGCTGCAGAAAATGTTCAATGTCCAGCCAAGGACGGGCCTCAGTGATGAGGAAGCCGCGGAGAGACGAAAGGAGAACGGGTACAACGAGCTGTCGGAAGGAAAGACAGTATCTCCGTTTACCCTGCTGTTGAACCAGTTCAAGGATTTCATGGTGCTTGTGCTCATGGGTGCAACGCTTGTATCCGGGTTGCTAGGCGAATACTTGGATGCCATCACGATCATCGCGATTATCCTACTGAATGGAGCGCTTGGATTTGTTCAGGAGTTTCGCGCCGAACGTTCGCTAAGAGCTTTAAAGCAACTCTCCGCACCTTCTGCCAAAGTGCTACGTGGAGGGAATAGCGAGATTATCCCAGCCAAGATGTTGGTGCCAGGTGATATTGTCTTGCTGGAGAGTGGAGATCGGATTCCTGCCGATGTACGTTGGTTGGAATGCAGTGCTCTATATGTGGAAGAATCCGCACTTACTGGGGAATCATTGCCTGTCTCGAAGCATTCGGAAGCGATCCGTGCAGAAGAGATTCCGCTTGGTGATCAGAAGAATTTAGGCTTCATGGGCACTATGGTGACCAGAGGAACAGGGCGAGCTGTTGTAATCCGTACCGGTATGAACACGGAAATGGGTAAGATAGCGGATCTAATCCAAAATACGGATTCTCAGGAAACACCTTTACAGCATCGGCTTGAGCAGCTAGGAAAGATTCTGATCTACGTATCTCTGGGATTGACAATTGTAGTTGTGGTAGCAGGTATTCTGCATGGACAGCCTGCCACCTCCATGTTCTTAGCTGGTGTGAGCTTGGCAGTTGCCGCGATTCCGGAAGGTCTCCCCGCTATTGTAACTATTGCGCTTGCGCTAGGCGTGCAGCGGATGATCAAACGCAAGGCTATCGTTCGTAAATTGCCGTCAGTGGAAACGTTGGGCTGTGCCTCGGTAATCTGTTCAGACAAGACAGGAACATTAACGCAAAATAAAATGACGGTGACCCGATTATGGACGGGTGGACGTGGTCTTGAGGTAACAGGTGAAGGGTATGCTCCAAATGGACAGGTTCTGGAGAAAGGCAAAGCAGTGGATCTAAAACATGATCAAAGCTTACGGCGGATGTTGCAGGTTGGCGCATTATGCAGCAACGCGGAAATTATTGAGACCTTCCAGTCTGAAGTGCGAGGCAAACGAAAAGGGAAGGATAAGGATGCTGTTCTTGAAAAGTCTGCAGACAACACTTCCGTTTGGGAACTGAAGGGCGACCCGACAGAAGGAGCGCTCGTGGCACTGTCAGGAAAGATGGGACTGACCGCTCAGACGCTTGCCGTAACCTACACTCGTGAACAGGAATTTCCGTTTGATTCTGAGCGGAAGCTGATGTCTGTGATCGTAGGCCATCCGGGAGGACGGATGGTATGTACCAAAGGTGCGCCCGATGTATTGCTGAATCGCTGCGCATATATGCTTTGGGAGGGCGGTGTTGTGCCTTGTACGCCAACTTTGCGGCAGAAGGTGCTTGATGCCAATGAGCAAATGGCTTCAGGAGCCCTTCGTGTGCTAGGTATGGCTTACCGGGATATGCGTCCAAATGAACATGTGAATAGTGAAAAGGATGCGGAGAATCAATTAGTCTTTATTGGCTTGGCAGGAATGATCGATCCGCCACGTCGTGAAGTCCGCGATGCCATCAGTGTCACACGCCGGGCAGGGATTAAGACGGTTATGATTACTGGTGATCATGGAACAACTGCCGAGGCAATTGCTCACCAGCTGGGAATTCTGCAGCGTGGTGGAACGGTGCTGACAGGCGCTCAGTTAACCCGGATGGATGATGATGAGCTGGATAAGATATCGGACAATGTGTTTGTATTCGCCCGCGTATCTCCAGAACATAAGCTTCGGATCGTTAAATCTCTACAACGTCACGGTCACGTAGTGGCTATGACCGGAGATGGAGTGAACGACGCTCCAGCCATTAAGGCTGCAGATATCGGGATATCCATGGGGATCACAGGTACAGATGTGACCAAGGAAGCATCGTCACTTGTTCTCGGGGATGATAACTTCTCAACGATTGTTGCTGCCATCGAAGAAGGCAGAAATATCTATGAGAATATTCGTAAATTCATTCGTTATCTGTTGGCATCCAATGTGGGAGAGATTCTGACTATGTTTTTTGCCATGATGCTGGGTCTGCCTTTACCACTCGTTCCGATCCAAATTCTTTGGGTCAATCTAGTGACGGACGGACTGCCAGCGATGGCACTTGGAGTGGATCAGCCCGAGAAGGATTTGATGGAGCATAAACCTCGTGGTGCGAAAGAAAATATTTTTGCCCGCCGCTTAGGCTGGAAAATTATAAGCCGTGGATTCTTGATTGGTTTATGTACGCTAGGAGCATTTTGGCTAACCTTACGTATAGCACCAGAGAATCCTGCACAATTGATTCGGGCACAGTCCGTTGCTTTTGCAACACTAGTTATGGCACAGTTGATCCATGTTTTCGATTGCCGCAGTTCGCGTTCAGTGTTCCACCGCAATCCGTTCCAGAATAAGTATCTAGTGCTTGCCGTGTTGTCATCAGTCTTACTGATGCTGGCCGTAATGTACGTGCCTGTGCTCCAGCCTGTCTTCAAAACAGTGCCGCTCAATTTCCGCGAATGGTGTCTGGTGTTTGTAACAGCGGGGATCCCGACCTTCTTGATGGGTGCCGGCAGTGTTTGGGGCGGCAAACGTAATCGTGGACGCAGCGGCAGTAATCCGATGATAAAAAGTACAAAAATTTCAGCATAAAGTCAATACTAATGCTCCATTCCTAAAGGTATACTTGTTGCAGTTAACCGCTCATATGCTTGCGAAATGCTCAATTACACAGAACTTTAAGCTTAAGCGAATGCTAACATAACATAACCTTTAGGAGTGGACTTTTAATGGAATTCACAAAAATGCACGGCCTCGGTAATGACTTCATCGTTGTTTTCGGCGAGCAAGAGCTGCCAAGTAATGCAGCGGAGCTTGCTGTAACCCTATGCAACCGGTTCTTTGGAATCGGTGCTGACGGACTGGTATATATCCTGCCTTCTGAGCGTGGCGATTTCAAGATGCGTATTATGAATTCTGATGGTTCGGAGGCGGAGCAGTGCGGAAATGCCATTCGCTGTGTCTCTAAATATGTATATGACCACGGACTGGTAAGCTCAGAGCAGATTGTAATAGAAACGATTGGTGCCGGAGAACAAAAGGTTACTTTAAACGTGAAAGACGGTGTTGTGGAGACTGTAACCGTAGATATGGGCGAACCTGTATTGTCCGGTCTGCAAATTCCAGTATCTATTGATGCAGAGCCAGTGCTCGCTCAGCCGATTGAAGCGGACGGAACCGAATTTAAGTTCACAGCGGTATCCATGGGAAATCCTCATTGCGTGATTTACGTAGAAGATGCAGTGAATTTTGATCTTGCCACATGGGGACCTAAGCTTGAGGTACATCCTTTATTCCCGAGAAAAGTAAACGTTGAATTCGCAACGGTACTGGATCGGGGCAGAGTGGATATGCGTGTCTGGGAACGTGGGGCAGGACCTACGCTTGCCTGTGGCACTGGAGCCTGCGCAACCCTTGTCTCCTCTGTGCTGAATGATCTTACAGACCGGGCAGCTTGGATTAGTCTAAAGGGCGGCGATCTCTATATTGAATGGAATGAAGAGGATAATCATGTGTATATGACTGGACCTGCTGAGGTCGTATTCACGGGCAGTGTAGCAATATAGAAAAATAATAAAAAGGCAGTCCAAGAGCGCATTCTTGGACTGCCTTTTTTGTGTTTCTAACCTGAGGTGACTTTAAGCAGCCGAATAATGGAAGGAGTAACCGAGAATAATACTACAAAGTTTATGAAAAAAAGGAGGGGAGCTTGTTGAACATCAACGGGTTAACTAAAAAAAATAAATCCGGTAAGGGACAGCAAGCTGACCCGGCAGGTCCAGGTTCTGGAGTGAGATTAACCATTTATCTGGAGCAGACGCTAAACAATATCATAACCGAGCTGGGAGATAGTCCGGATCTTAGAATCCGCCAGGTAAAGCTTGGTGAGGAATCCGTTGTTGAGGCTGCTGCGGTACATCTTAATGGTCTAGCTAAGACAGAAACCGTTAATCAATTTGTAATGGGTTCATTGCTCTCCATTACGGATGAGATGCTCAAGGAAAGCAATACTGCAGCAAATAATCTGAATGACCTCATCTTAAACCGTGCCCTGGAAATAGGTGAAGCGCAGCTGCAGGAGGATTGGAACGAGGTGCTGCTCGGAATTCTTTCTGGGAAGACACTGATTCTCATTGAAGGTTATGACAGTGGCATCATGTGTGAGACTGAAGGAGGGGAAGCACGTTCTGTCACTGAACCCTCCACTCAGCTAGTTGTGCGTGGTCCAAAGGATAGCTTTGTTGAATCTTTGGCTACGAATGTCTCATTAATACGCAGAAGAATAAGATCACCCAAACTAAGACTCGAGCATGTGAAGATCGGGTCGGTAACTCAGACCGATGTGGCTTTAATGTACATCAAGGATACTGCGGACGAGAAGCTGGTTGAAGAAGTTAGAAAACGGCTGCAGCAGATTAATGTAGATGCCATCATGGAATCCGGTTATATCGAAGAGCTGATTCAGGATAAGACCTTTACCCCTTTTCCAACCATCAATAACAGCGAGCGACCAGACGTTGCTGCAACGAATCTGTTAGAAGGGAGGGTAGTGATTGTCGTAGATGGCACCCCCTTTGTATTGATTTTGCCTGCGGTTTTCACTCTTTTTTTTCAGTCAGCTTCGGATTATGCGCAAAGGTTCGATATTGCTATTCTGATGCGAATTATTCGGTATATCAGTTTTATCGTGCTTATTCTAGGGCCTTCCGTGTATATAGCTTTGACGACGTTTCATTATGAGATGATCCCTACGACTTTGCTGATCAACCTTTTATCGCAACGGGAAAATGTGCCTTTCCCCGCTTTTGTCGAAGCTATTCTAATGGAAGGTGCGTTTGAGATCATCCGGGAAGCGGGAGTAAGAATGCCGCGTGCAGTTGGGCAGACCGTATCTGTAGTAGGTGCTCTGATTCTTGGTCAGGCCGTGGTAGAGGCTGGAATTATTACGCCCGTTATGGTGATTGTGGTCGCGTTGACCGGGATTGCGAGCTTTGCCATTCCAGCGTATAACATGGCGATTGCGGGCAGAATTATCCGTTTTGGTTTTTTGATATTGGCCGGTATGTTTGGTTTTTACGGGATTACTTTAGGTTTAATCGTACTGGTTGCACATATGAACAGTCTGCGTTCTTTTGGCGTTCCTTATTTGTCTCCAATAGTGCCTTTGTCATCCAGAGGTCAGAAGGATGCCGTCTTAAGGCTGCCTTTGTGGGCGCTTGGCACAGCAGAACCAGCTCCTGCTACTGCGCAGCAAGGGAACATTTCAGAAGGGAAGGAGATCACAACCGGACATGAACAGAACCTATCTCCAAAAATTCTTGATAAGACTAAAGGGACACAGCCGCATAAGAAAGGAAAGCAAGATTCTGAGTAAATGCAATTTTTTCTTAGCAGGACTTTTACCTTGCGTATTGATCTGTCTTAGTCTCACAGGCTGCTGGGATAGTGTGGAATTAAACAGAAGAGCCATCGTTTCCGGTGTGTCCATAGATAGAGGACCTACAGAAGAAGAGAAATATGTATTATCCTTTCAGGTTATCGTTGCTGACGAAATCTCTGGGAAGAACGCTAGAGGAACTTCACCTGTTTCGGTTTATAAAGGTAGCGGCCGCACTATGTTTGAAGCATTAGCTAATGCCTCGCGTCAGACTGCACGTTTTTTGTCTTTAGGACATATTAGGGTGGTCATCATTTCCGAGAAGTTCGCTCAAGAAGGCATCAAGGATATCATGGATGTGCTGGAAAGGGAAAGCGAAACCCGGCTGACAAGCCTGATTTTTATTTCCAAGGGACAGCCTGCAAGTGAATGTATGACGACTATGACCGTGTTCGGAAGGATTCCAGCCAATGATTTGGTGGAGAAGCTGCAGACAACCTCTAAACAATTCGGATATAACTATCGGATGGAAGTGGATGATATTATCCGGGGGATTCAGGTTCCGGGTGGGGGGCCTGTGATCAATGGCGTGCTAGTGACTGGAGATTTGGACCAGAGGGAGAGCAACGATAATTTAAAGAACTTAAGTCCGAAGACCATAATAAAGGTTACCGGTCTTGCAGCTTTTAAAGAAGACAAGCTTAAAGGATGGCTGCTCGGCGAAGAGGCGATCGGTACCGTTCTACTTAAGAATAAAATATCTCAGATGCCGGTATTGGTCTCGATAGGGGAGAAGGACTATATATCGTTTAATGTGTATTTATCACAGGTACATATCCATGCGGATGCGAAAGATATAGAGCATCCTATCTTCACGGTTAATGTCACTCAGCAGGCTGGATTAAAGGAATCGCCCAATGGCTTGGATCTAACAGATCCAACAGTGTTAAACGATCTTTCGAAGCTTTTGGAAAAGAATATTCAAGAACAGATCCGCGCTGCCATAGCAACTGCCCGTTCATTAAAAAGTGATTATCTAGGTTTCGGTGAAGCAGTAGAAAGAGCTAATCCACGTGGCTGGAAACAAGTAAAAGATCATTGGGAGAGTATATTTGAAACCTGCCAGATTAATATCGAGGCTGATGCTGTGATCAGGCATACGGATATGCGAAGTGATTCCTTTCAATCCAAGAATAAGTAATGACAATAAAGGAGGAGACAGCTATGGGAAAGATAAAAATAGGACTACTCCAATTTTTCACGTTGACTTTGTTGTTTGAGCTGGGAACAGCGCTGGTAGTGAATCTTGGGATGGAGTCTGGTAAAGATGCGTGGATTTCCATACTCCTCGGAAATTTGATCGGTTTGATTGTATTTTCGGGGTACACTTATTTGTACAGAAAGTTTCCGGATCTCCCCTTAACGGCTTATACCCGCAAGCTATTGGGAAAATCCTTAGGTACGGTGATTTCCGTTCTCTACATTACCCTATTCCTCAATTTAGCGGGTCGTGATTTACGGGATGGCAGTTCCATGCTGGTTATGGCTACTATGCACCGCACACCTTTGTTTATTATTTCAACGTTGATGATCTTATCTTCTGCGTATGTTTTGCATAAAGGAGTAGAGGTATTATCCCGAACTTCATTGGTATTCGCAACTCTTGTAATGCTGATAGGAATATTTTGCTCGATCATGCTGATGTTATCGGGCTCAATTAATTTAAATCGATTACTTCCTATTTTTGAGAATGGGTTCCAGCCTGTGATTGATTCTGTTATTCGCCAGAACTATATGTTCCCTTTTGGTGAAATGATTTGTTTTACCATGCTAATGCCCTATCTGAACAATGTTAAAAAAGGTCCTTGGGTCATCGCCGCGGGGATATTTGTTTCAGGTTTGCTCTTAAGTCTGACTATGATGCTGAATATTTCCGTGCTTGGCACAGATATAGTGAAACGGTCACCCCTCCCTCTGATGCCCACGATTAGCAAGATTTCAATCTCCGATTTTATTCAACGTGTGGATATTCTAATTGTTATGGTGCTGATTATCGGCGTTTTTTTCAAAATGTCTGTGTTTTTTGCGGCCGCACTTATAGGAATTTCGGAATTGTTCAAGATTCCTTACCGGAGAATGGTCTATCCCTGTGCTCTGATCATTCTGTTCAGCTCGATGTTGAATGCGCGGAGCTTTACTGAACATATTAATGAGGGGGGGAGATTGTTATATACGATTTTTCCCTTCTTTATGGTGTTGATCCCTGTAATTCTTATCATCGTTGCGGCGATAAGAAGTCATCTTTCCCCGCCACGTTCTGGTTGATGTCCTGTTTTCCAGTAATAGATATCGGGGATGAACAAGCAGAGCAGCAAAATACAAGCAGTAGCTTTCTCAGAGGCGGTATAGAATAGATAGTTAAGGATATACCCGACGTTACCCAGCCCATAGCCATACAGCCAATCTAGCAAATAAATATACAGCAAGCAGAGAGTGGCTAGCAGTAAAGTTACAGCGTATTTTCGGATCAGAAACTTTCTTGTTTTTTTCTTCAAAGTATTCTCTCCTTTATGGAAATAACGGCATTAACGTTAGTATGAAGCTTTTTACATATGAACATGCATGGTGATATTTTGGTCTAAATGCTTTTCTTTTGTAAAGCTTATCATCCATACCGATTTATGTTACATTAGTATGAAACTAAAGTTAGAAACTAATGTGGCAGGGGAGGATCTTGTTGTGAAGCCGGATTTACGTTCCGCATGGGGAAATAAAGTATTAGTCGGAGACGGAGCGATGGGGACCTACTTATATCAGAAGGGTTTCCCGGTCGGCATTTCCTATGAAGAATTAAATTTGACCTCTCCGGGGGTAATCGAAGATGTTCATCGCAGCTATATTGAGGCAGGGTCAGTGCTGCTGGAAAGCAACACCTTCTCGGCGAACTATGACAGGCTGTCCAAATATGGTCTAGAATCCAAGGTTGAGGAAATAAATCGAGCCGGGGTTAGAATCGCTCGCCAGGCTGCTGGAGATCATGGGTATGTATTAGGAGCTGTAGGATCTATTCGTGCGGGCAAACGTGCGAATCTCTCTTCCACAGAGCTGAAAAAATATTTTACACAGCAGATTGCTGCATTGCTAGAAGAGGATGTAGATGGCATTATGCTGGAAACCTTTTACGATGTTGAGGAACTGCATTTAGCTCTAAGAACGCTCCGCAAGATCAGCTCGCTTCCTGTAGTTTGCCAATTAGCTGTCGATGAAACGGCACGCACATTAGATGGATTAACTTTGCCAGAAGCCTTTCGTATTCTGGAAGGCGATGGCGCTGATGTAATCGGATTTAACTGTAACACAGGCCCGAACGGAATGAAGCGAGCGCTCAAAGCTGTACAAGGGAATCTGGTTCTGCCAGCCTCTGTGTATCCAAATGCGGGTGTGGCGGATTATGTAGACGGAGAATACCGGTACGGGGCTTCACCAGAATATTTTGGCCAAATGGCACAGACTTTCGCGGAGATGGGCTGCCGGATAATCGGTGGTTGCTGTGGTACAACTCCGCAGCATATCGCAGAAATCTCCTCTGCACTGAAGAATTATGTACCGCAACCGCTTCCTAAACCGTTGCCACCTGCAGTGGAGCGTGTATCGCTGCAAGAGAATTTTGGCGATGAGGATAGAGATGGTAGAGAGCCGAACCTGGTTGATCTGGTAAAGGAACGACATACGGTTATTGTTGAGCTTGATCCACCTCGTGAATTGGATATTGCAAAGTTTATGCAGGGCGCAGAAGTTTTGAGAAGAGCAGGCGCGGATGCGCTGACACTCGCCGACAACTCCCTGGCTGTCACACGGATGAGCAACATGGCTTTGGGACATTTGGTGCACGCTAAAACTGGACTTCGTCCGCTAGTGCATATTGCTTGCCGGGATCGTAATTTGATCGGTACTCAATCCCATTTGATGGGTTTTGATGCGCTTGGAATTGATCATGTGCTGGCTGTAACAGGTGATCCTGCGAAATTTGGAGATCTTCCCGGCTCAAGCTCGGTTTATGATTTAACCTCTTTTGAGATTATTAGAATGATCAAGCAGCTGAATGACGGGATTTCCTTCTCAGGTAAACCTTTGAAACAGAAAGCGAATTTTGTAATCGGAGCTGCATTTAACCCGAATGTTAAGCATTTGGATAAGGCAGTGCAACGTCTGGAGAAGAAAATTGCCTCTGGTGCCGACTATATTATGACCCAGCCTGTCTATGATCAGGAACTTATCGTGAAGATAGCTGAGGCAACAGCACATCTGGAAATCCCCGTATTCATTGGTGTTATGCCACTGGCAAGCGGACGTAATGCAGAGTTTCTACATAATGAGGTTCCCGGTATTCAGCTTACGGACGATGTCCGCAACCGCATGAAGGGACATGAAGGGGAAGCTGGAAGAGCAGAAGGTGTCGCTATCGCTAAGGAACTGTTAGATGTTGCTACTGCCCATTTTAATGGAATCTATCTGATGACTCCGTTCATGTTCTATGATATGAGCGCACAGCTAATGGAGTATGTGTGGGAGAAATCAGGACGCAAATTGTCCCCCTTGTTTCGCTAGTAATAATCAATTACAATAGTGTAATGGATGTGATTCCGTTGTCATTTAGCATGACCGGATACGGTCAATCGTCCCTGCAATTCGGCGGCTACAAGATTATGTTCGAAGTGAAATCGGTGAATCACCGGTACTGCGAAGTTGTACTGCGGATGCCCCGGGATTGGACGGGTTATGAGGATGTGTTGAGAAGAAAGGTTCAACAGCACATCAAACGGGGAAGAATAGATGTTACCATCAATAGAGAGCACGATGAGTCGACAGTTAGACCGGTTCTGAATCACTCTGCTGTAATGACCTATCTAAAGGCAGCAGAGCAGCTTAAGAACAAATATGGTTTGACTGGTGAGTTGACTTTACGTGATATACTTTCTATACCCGGTATTATGGACAGCAAAGACGAGGCTGCGGGTGCCGTGTCTGCGACATTAGAAGACTACTCCGAAGTATTGGAGGCGGGACTTGAGCAGTGTTTGCAGTCTCTGCTGGAGATGCGCGCCCGTGAAGGCAGTTATCTAGCCGCAGATATTGAACAGCGCCTGAACCATCTTGAGAACATGCATGCTGAAATGGTTGAACTTGCACCTGTCGTAATCATTGAATATCGTGAGAAACTTCGACATCGATTGAATGAACTAAATGATGGGACGTTCGCTTTTGATGAGCATAAATTCGGGATGGAGATCGCTATTTTTGCAGATCGCTGTAATATTGATGAAGAGTTGACCCGGTTGTATAGTCATTTCGAGCAATGCAGAGCCCTCCTGAAGGGGAAAGGACCGGTAGGACGCAAACTGGATTTTCTCATTCAGGAGATGAACCGTGAGACGAATACAATCGGATCGAAATGCAATCATCTAACTCTCGTGGGTCTTGTGCTAGATATGAAAGCAGAACTGGAGAAGATTCGAGAACAAGCTGCGAACATAGAGTAATCGGGAATAGGTAATAGCATAGAACTTTATGGGGGGAACTACCGGAACATGGCAATCAAACTTATTAACATTGGCTTTGGAAATATTGTGTCTGCCAACCGCATTATTTCTATCGTCAGTCCGGAATCTGCACCAATCAAACGTATTATCCAGGAGGCACGTGATCGGCATATGTTGATCGACGCCACCTATGGCCGACGGACTCGTGCCGTAATCATTACAGATAGTGATCATGTCATCCTATCGGCTGTACAGCCGGAGACTGTGGCGCATCGCTTATCCAGTAAAGATGACGACAACGACGAATAACAACTAAATGGAGTGTATTATGTCAAAAGGATTGCTCATCATATTATCCGGACCTTCCGGCGTGGGTAAAGGTACTGTTTGTACTGCACTACGTCCGAAGATGCCCGAACTTGTCTACTCAGTTTCTGCTACTACTCGCAGTCCGCGTGCGGGTGAGGAAGATGGCGTCAACTATTTTTTCAAAAGCAAAGAGGAATTTATGACAATGATCGAAGCCGATCAATTGCTTGAATACGCGGAGTACGTAGGTAATTATTACGGTACTCCCCGTGATTTTGTAGAGAGAACTCTCAATAGCGGCAAAGACATTATTCTCGAAATTGAGGTTCAAGGAGCTCTCAAAGTCAAAGAGAAATTTCCTGAAGGGATTTTTGTGTTCCTTCTTCCTCCATCCATGGACGAGTTGAAGGACCGCATTCGCGGACGGGGTACTGAGCATCCAGATGTGATCGATCACCGCATGACTGTAGCGGAAGATGAGATCAACTTAATGCAGCATTATGATTATGCTGTAGTGAATGATGAGATTGATCTGGCTTGTAAGAGAATAGAAAGCATTATTATCGCCGAACATTGTAAAGTCAGATAATTTATGCTGAAGGTCAAATGGTATTAACAGTAAACTATGAAGAGGTGTCCCAGTGCTATATCCATCCATTGATGAAATGATGA
The DNA here is from genome assembly GCF_037969975.1 of Paenibacillus sp. FSL R7-0163. Taxonomy (NCBI): domain Bacteria; kingdom Bacillati; phylum Bacillota; class Bacilli; order Caryophanales; family Paenibacillaceae; genus Paenibacillus; species Paenibacillus sp. FSL R7-0163. Next base: position 3,347,711 of record NZ_CP150224.1, on the reverse strand, counting down.
CCAAGGTTGACAGTAAGTATTCGCTCGTTGTCGCTGCTGCACGTCGTGCTAGACAATTGCGTGAGGGTGGCAAGACAGATGTGAAGAATCCTAGATCGCATAAATTTGTTGGTGTTGCTCTTGAGGAAATTTACGAAGATCGCATTACTCTAACCCGCGGTGAAGAGTAGTCTCAAGTATAAGTAATAATGACCTATTGTAGAAACGGATGCCGCCTATTTGTTTTGAGGCGCTGCCGTTTCTTCTTGGGTTATGGAGCAATTACGGGTCTTAAATTTATGATGAAAGCCCAGAACCGGGCTCTTTATGACAACCGGAAGGTTGTTATTTTTTTCTCGTCGTAAAGATAGCCATTCGTTGTAAGAGTAGGGAACAGGGGGGAGATCATGTTGAAGAGCTTGAAGGGGAAGACTATTTTACTTGGGATCACAGGAGGAATTGCTGCTTATAAAGCGGCGTCCTTGACCAGTAAGCTTGTCCAAAAAGGAGCCGAGGTTCATGTCATTATGACAGCTTCGGCGAAGCAGTTCATTACAGAATTAACTCTACAGTCACTATCGAAGCAACGAGTATATAGCGATACATTCCAGGAGAGAGATCCATCCTCCATTTCACATATTGATCTGGCAGATGCTGCGGATCTTGTGCTGGTAGCACCCGCAACCGCAAATATAATTGCCAAAATGGCACACGGTATCGCCGATGATATGTTATCTACTACACTGCTTGCTACTACGGCTCCTATTATGGTTGCACCAGCTATGAATGTTCATATGTATCAGCATCCAGCTGTACTTAATAATTTGAATATTCTCGCTAGCCGAGGCATTCAGTTTATTGAGCCTGGTGAAGGACTGCTGGCATGTGGATACGTTGGCAAAGGTCGGCTAGAAGAGCCAGAGGCTATTGTGAGTGTGGTTGAGAATTTTTTTGCACACCAAGCTAGCGTCGCATCCAAACCTCTTGCGGGTAAAAAAATCGTCATCACAGCGGGTGGAACGGTAGAACGGATTGATCCAGTGCGTTATATCTCCAATGATTCATCCGGTAAAATGGGCTTCGCGCTAGCACGTGCTGCACGTGCAATGGGTGCTGAGGTAACGTTGATTGCTGCGCGTACAGATGAGGCTCCTCCACAGGAACCAGAGATTTCAGTCATTCGTGTTCAATCTGCACAGGAAATGTATGAAGCAGTTACCGCACTGTGGGACAGCTGCGACATTATGATCAAGGCGGCTGCTGTATCGGATTACCGTCCGAAGCATAGTGAGCCTTCCAAGATTAAAAAAAGCGGAGAGACGATGACGCTTGAGCTTGTGAAGACAACGGATATTCTGGAAACACTCGGTAAGACCAAAAACAAGCAGTTTTTGGTCGGCTTTGCTGCGGAAACGGGCAATACGGAATTTTATGCTAAGGACAAGCTGGTCCGCAAAAACTGCGATCTCATCGTTGCTAACAATGTAGCGGCTGCAGGAGCCGGATTTGGAGCGGATACGAATATCGTTTCGATATATGATGTGAATGGATTGGTGCTTGAATTGCCACAATTGTCAAAGGATGAGGTAGCTCGTCGTTTGCTGACGCTCGTGGCAGAGCGAATTACTGGAGCTTCATTATAATGGATATCGCCAAGGTCATTGTGGATGTGCCTGTACGCAGCACTGACCGGCCATTTGATTATAGTATTCCAGAATCCCTGAAGTTATGGATTGAAGTGGGCAGTCGGGTAGCCGTTCCGTTTGGGCACCGGACAGTCCAAGGTTTTGTAGTATCTTTAGAATCAGGCGAGACCCTAGTGAGTCCTAGCCTGAAGCCTATTCAAGAAGTGTTGGATTTGCTTCCGCCTTTATCTCCTGAATTAGTTGAGCTTGCGGACTGGATGAGTAAAAGATATGCATGTAGACGAATTTCAGCACTGCAGGCGATGTTGCCCACCGCTCTAAAAGGGAAGGCAGAACGGCTGATTTCACTTGGAGATGTGCAGGAAGAGACAGCATTTCCAGAGGATGAATTGTTCCCAATGTTTGCCGACACAGGGGATGAGGAACGACTAATCACAGAATTTATTGGACGTAGTGGCGAAGTTTCCATGAAGCAACTTACTCGTGCATTTCCTGAGGCTGCTGAGACGGTGAAGTTCATGCTGCGGCGTGGAGTACTTATAGAGAGTCAATCCATTAAGGATAAAATGGGCAAGAAAAAGCTCAAGGCAGTCGATCTGGCGATAGGTGTCACTGCTGCCCGTGAGGCTTTGAACAAATTCCCAAAAAAATCCGCACGCCAGAAGGAAGTTCTGAGCTTTTTAGTTGATATGGAAGCTACACTCCCCATGGCCCTTAAAGAAGTTTTGTCTGCACTCCAAGTAACGGCAAGTACTGTAAAGGCCTTGGAGGAAAAAGGTTTTATCGAGATCAGTGAAATTGAAGTCTATCGCGATCCTTATCAAGGACGAGATTTTAAACCTACCACACCTCTACCGCTTACAGCGGAACAAGAGGTCGTATATACAAGAATTTCTCGAACCTTAGAGGAGCAGCTTCACGAAGTATTTCTGCTTCATGGAGTTACGGGTAGTGGTAAGACAGAGATCTATTTGCAATGTATTAAACGCTGTTTAGATCAGGGCAGACAGGCTGTTGTTCTTGTGCCAGAGATTGCTTTAACACCACAAATGGTGGAGCGGTTCAAGGGGCGGTTCGGCAGCGGTGTCGCGGTTATGCATAGCCGGCTGTCTGTTGGTGAGCGATACGATGAGTGGCGTAAAATCCGTGAAGGAAAGGCCACAGTCGCTGTAGGCGCAAGATCGGCCGTGTTTGCTCCTTTCTCCAACCTAGGGTTGATTATTATGGATGAAGAACATGAGACCTCTTATAAACAGGAGGAGAATCCGAAATATCATGCCCGTGATGCTGCTATACGTAGAGCGGAACAGTGTGGGGCAGCTGTGATTCTAGGTTCTGCTACGCCTTCGCTGGAAAGCTATCATGCTGCAAGATCGCAGAGTGATATTCACTTTTCACCGGTACTGCTAGAGATGCCTACCCGTGCGCTTGGAAATGAACTTCCAAAGGTGAACGTAGTAGACATGCGGGAAGAGCTTAAAGAAGGCAACCGTTCGATGTTCAGCCGAAAGCTTCATTCAGCACTGGAAGAGAGGCTGGAACGCGGAGAACAGACGGTGCTGCTGCTTAACCGTAGAGGTTTCTCAACCTTTGTCATGTGTCGTAGCTGTGGTTACGTAGCCGGTTGTCCAGAATGTGATATCTCACTAACGTATCATAGCCGTAGTGACAATTTGCGTTGTCATTATTGCGGACATGCTGAACCAGCACCTAAGCTTTGTCCGGAGTGTGGGAGTGAGCATATCCGGTTTTTCGGAACGGGTACACAGCGGGTGGAGGAAGAGCTTGGTAAGCTGTTCCCAGGCATACGAGTGATTCGTATGGATGTGGACACAACAACAGAAAAGGGCTCACATGAGAAGCTGCTGAACCAATTCCGAGACAAAAAAGCGGATGTTCTCCTGGGCACTCAGATGGTAGCAAAGGGACTGGATTTTCCAGATGTCACTCTTGTTGGTGTAATCACAGCAGATTCAGCTTTGAACCTGCCCGATTTTCGCGCAGCAGAGAAGACATTCCAATTGCTTACACAAGTTGCAGGCAGAGCAGGCCGGCACCAGCTTCCAGGCGAAGTGGTCGTTCAGTCCTATACGCCAGAGCATTATTCTATTATTCATGCCAGCGGACATGACTATCTCTCTTTTGTACGTGAAGAGCTGAAGCATCGCAGAGGCCTCCATTATCCGCCATATTGCAGACTCATTCTGGTCACATTGTCTCATGAACAGCTGCCGCTTCTACTGCGGATGGCAGAGAATTATGCTCTGAATCTTCAGGGAAAGGCCAGACAGCTAAGGTGGTATGGAAGTCTCGATAAGCTAACCAGCGATGTGTTAGATCTGTTGGGTCCTGTGGCATCACCTATCCCTCGATTAAAGGGTAGATATAGATTCCAGTGTATGATAAAATGGCGCGGCGCCATCGATGTGATTGGACTTGTCCGCCAAGTGGCTGAAGAGTTAGAGGATTCTGTGCGGGATACCGGTCTTCAGATCAGCATTGATGTGGATCCGCAGATGTTGATGTAAATCCGTATCATGTTACAATGTAAAAAAAGAGCTTTATCAATTGACTTTAAATATAGAAATGTTCAGAACGGGAAGGTGTTTTGTAATGGCTATACGTTTGATCGTTAAAGAACCGGATGAAGTATTGCACAAAAAAGCTAAAGAAGTAGCTGTAGTTACTCCTAATGTTAAAAAATTGCTGGATGATATGGCACATACGATGTATGACGCTGAAGGAGTAGGGCTGGCGGCACCCCAAGTCGGAATTTTGAAACGTCTAATTGTGGTGGATGCGGATGAAGAGCATGGATTGATCAAAATGATTAACCCTGAAATCATCAGCATGGAAGGTGAACAGCTAGGACCAGAAGGATGTCTTAGTATTCCTGGCTTGAATGGTGATGTTCGCCGTGCGGAGACTGTAACTGTACGTGGCCTTAACCGTGAGGGAAAAGAGATTACGATAACCGGCAGTGGTTTACTTGCCCGGGCTTTTCAGCATGAGATTGACCATTTGAATGGAGTTCTATTTACAGATATCGCTGAAAAAGTATACGAGATGACTGCTAACGAGACTGAGGAGTGAGGAATATGAAGATTGTATTCATGGGAACTCCAGCTTTTGCGGTGCCAAGCTTGCAAATGCTGGTAGATGAAGGCTATGAAGTTGTAGCTGTCATCACCCAACCAGATCGTCCGCAGGGGAGAAAAAAGATCTTGGCTCCTTCACCAGTTAAGGAAGCCGCATTAGCTCTCGGATTACCTGTGCTTCAGCCAGAACGCATGCGTCGTCCTGAGGCAGTCGCCGAGCTGGCAGCATATGAGCCGGATTTGATCGTCACGGCTGCTTATGGTCAAATTTTGCCTAAAGCTGTGTTGGACTTACCGCGGAATGGTTGTGTGAATGTACACGGTTCGTTGCTTCCTAAATATCGGGGAGGTGCTCCGATTCAGCGCAGTATCATCAATGGGGAGAAAGTGACCGGCGTTACTTTGATGTATATGGCTGAGGGGCTGGATACCGGTGACATGATCTCTCGTGTCGAAGTGGCTATTGAGGATGAGGATACCTCTGGAACTCTTTTTGAGAAGCTGAGCCTGGCTGGACGAGATCTGTTAAAGTCTGAAATGCCACGTTTAGTAAGCGGAAAAGTTCAAGCTGTTCAGCAAGACGATAGTGAGGCAACTTATGCCCCTAACCTTAATCGCGAGGATGAACGCTTGGATTGGAACGCTAGCTCACGTGACAACTATAATCGAATTCGTGGATTAGTTCCTTTTTCCGGCGCATTTACGCTCTGGAATGGTGAGACCTTTAAAGCTTGGGCTTCTAAGCTGCCTGAAGCGCAGAAAGCAAGCGATAGTGCTCCAGGAACGGTGCTTTCTGTAACTGAACGAGGTGTCGAAGTGAAAACAGGTGACGGAAGTCTGCTGCTGACAACGGTTCAACCTGCTGGCAAAAAAGCAATGAGTGCGGCCGATTTTAGCCGTGGTGCTGTTATGAAGCCAGGGACGGTGTTAGGTTGAGCGGCGGTGGAAATGGTGTTGGCCGATCAGCAGTAAATCCTAGCGCTGGTAAGAGACAGGGGAATAACTCTAAAGCAGTTGGCAACAACGGCAGAGCTGGCAACAAGGGTAAGGTTACCCCTGCTTCTGCCCGGGAAATCGCGCTTGATATAATGGTTAAAGTTGAGCAGCAAGGTGCATATAGCAATTTGCTGCTCAACAGCAGTCTACAGAAGGCAACGCTTAGCAGAGAAGATGCCGGACTGGTCACAGAACTTGTCTATGGCTCTATTTCGCGGATGAACACCCTGGATTATGTGCTTGAAGGATTTGTTAGTAAAGGGATAGCCAAACTACAGCCATGGGTCCGTAATTTACTGCGGTTTAGTTTATATCAAATTATGTATCTCGATCGTATACCGTCCCATGCAGCTGTAAATGAGGCTGTTAATATAGCGAAGAAAAAAGGCCACCAGGGAATCTCAGGGATGGTTAACGGCGTGCTGCGCAGTGTATTGCGTGCTGGTGATCTGCCAGTTCTGCCTGAGGGGCTAAGTCAAGCGCAGCGGATATCGATATTATATTCACATCCGTTGTGGTTAGTGGAACGTTGGATTACCGAGTACGGTGTCGACACGGCGGAAGCGATTTGTGCATCTAATAATGAGCCGCCTGCGGTCAGCGTACGTGTGAATACAACGATGATCAGTCGTGAAGCTCTGCTGAACCAGATGATTGAACAAGGTCTGCAAGCTTCAGCATCTGAGGTTAGTCCTTATGGCATTGTTGTGAAAGGCGGCGGAAACCTGGCGCTCACCTCCTGGTATCGTGATGGATATCTCTCCGTTCAGGATGAGAGTTCTATGCTAGTAGCTGAAGCGGTAGCTCCGGAGCCTGGCATGAGGGTGCTTGACTGCTGCGCTGCTCCTGGGGGCAAAACAGCACATATGGGCGAGCTCATGAAAGATGAAGGATCGATTTACGCTAATGATCTGCATTTGCATAAAGCGAAATTGATCTCAGATCAAGCAGAACGTTTAGGTCTTGATTGTGTATCTACAGGTAGTGCAGACGCGCTGGAGCTGGAGCAAACGTTAGAGCATCAATCCTTTGATAGAATTCTTCTCGACGCACCTTGCTCTGGACTCGGCGTAATTCGCCGTAAGCCAGACCTCAAATGGCGTAAGCAGCCGGAAGATGTGGCTAGTGTAGCATCATTGCAGCGGGAGTTGCTGCAGTCGGTCTCTAAACTGTTGAAACCGGGTGGCATTCTGGTATATAGTACCTGTACGACTGAACAAGCGGAAAATAGTGAAGTAGTAGCTGACTTTTTGAAGCAGAATCCTGATTTCACCGCAGTGACCTTTGCTTCACCGTTGTGGGACAGGCTGGAGGGTACCGCGCTGGCTGAGGGTGATGGAATTCAACTGCTGCCCCATCATTATGGGAGCGACGGGTTCTATATTTCCAAGCTCCAGAGAGTCTTGTAATATAGCAAATTTTCTGACAATTGTAGTATCCTCCGCCCGCCGGGCTACCGTACGGCGGGCGTTTTCTTTTACCGTCTCTGAAATTTGTGTTAAAATAGGAAGAATGAGAAATAATACGCATATCCTTATGAAAGAACAGGTGTAGATAATAATGAAACCTTTAATATATGATTTTTCTTTAGAAGAGTTACAACAGTGGGCGAAAGACAATGGTGAGCCTGCTTTTCGTGGTGGACAAATTTTTGATTGGCTGTATGTAAAACGTGTGAATGACTTCGAAGCAATGAGCAATTTGTCCAAAGGGCTTCGCCAGAAGCTGAATGAACAATTCTCTATTGCAGCACTAACTGAAATTACTAAAATGGAATCTAAAGATGGAACTGTAAAATTCCTGTTTGGATTGCATGACGATCATGCTATCGAAACAGTTATCATGAAACATAATTATGGCAATAGCGTTTGCGTAACAACCCAAGTAGGATGCCGAATCGGCTGTACTTTCTGTGCTTCCACACTCGGTGGATTAAAACGGGATTTGACAGCGGGAGAAATTGTAGCTCAGGTTGTACGTTCCCAACAAATCCTGGATGCGCGCGGCGAACGTGTCAGCAGCATTGTTATCATGGGTACTGGTGAACCGTTTGAGAACTATGATGCAACAATGAGATTCCTGCGTCTTATGATTCATGAGAAGGGCTTAAATATCGGACAACGGCATATTACTGTTTCCACCAGCGGTATTGTACCGAGCATTTATAAATTTGCAGAAGAAGATACCCAGATTAATCTGGCGATTTCGATTCATGCGCCTAACGACGCCTTGCGTTCAAAGCTAATGCCTGTTAACCGCCGTTTTCCGTTTGATGATGTAATTGAATCATTGCGTTATTATCAAGCTAAGACGGGACGACGTGTCAGCTTTGAATATGCCTTGATCGGCGGGGTAAATGACCAACCGGAGCATGCTGAGGAATTGGCTGGGGTGCTTAAGAGCATGCTGTGCCACGTCAATTTGATTCCGGTAAACCATGTGCCTGAGCGAAAATATGTACGTACTTCACGCAATGATATCTTTGAGTTTCAACGTATTTTGGCTGATAACGGGGTGAATGTTACTATTCGCCGTGAGCAAGGCCATGATATCGCGGCCGCATGCGGACAGCTGCGTGCCAAACATATGGAGTTGGGGTGAGGATATTTGATCAGAACAGTTCATGCCAGCGATATTGGCCGAGTGCGCGCTGTCAATGAGGATTCGGTCTGGATCGGCGCGACGCGCCACGGTTATACACTCGGTATTATTGCCGATGGGATGGGTGGACATCAGGCTGGTGAAACCGCAAGCAGGCTCGCTTTGGAGACAATGAGGAATAACCTAGACGGGTTAGAGTCTGGCCTTCAAGACGAAGCTCTGCGTGATGCGTTGTCAGCTGCTATTTTGGAAGCTAACAGCACTGTGTTCAGGGAGGCTTCCGGTGACGATAAGTATCATAATATGGGTACTACTGTCGTTGCTGTTCTTTTGAATGGATCAAACGGATATATTGGCCATATCGGAGACAGCAGAGCCTATTTAATAAAAGACAGTGCGGCAGTTCAACTAACCGAGGATCATACGCTAGTCAATGAGCTGTTCAAGAACGGTCAGATCAGTGTGGAGGAATTGGATAATCATCCGCGTCGTAATGTGCTGACGAGGGCACTTGGAACAGATGCTGAGGTTGAAGTTGATATGGCGCCTATAGCTCTGCTACCTGGGGAAATTTTGCTTCTATGCAGCGATGGTTTAAGCAACTTTGTCACAAATGAGCATTTAGGCAAAGTAGCAGGTATACATGAGATATCGTTAGAGGAAAGAGCGGACCGTTTACTTCAGCTGGCACTGCTCGCCGGCGGTGGCGATAATATTAGCGTCGCTTTGTTAGAACATCATGGAGAGGCCGCTGTGCCCGAAACAAAGGAGTGGGATTGATGATCGGTCACGAATTGGGCGGCCGTTACCAAGTCATCGAACGGATCGGCGGAGGTGGAATGGCGCTCGTCTATAGAGCACATGACATTCTTTTAAACCGAAATGTCGCCATCAAAGTATTGCGCAATCAGTTTGTGCATGACGAGGAATTTATTCGCCGTTTTAGGCGTGAGGCGCAATCTGCCGCATCTTTGTCTCATCCGAATGTCGTCAGCATATACGATGTAGGACAAGAAGACGAAATTCATTACATTGTCATGGAGTATATTGAGGGTCAGAATCTTAATGAAATTATAAAAGAACGAGCGCCATTACAGGTTGATGAATCCGTACGGATCGCTTCACAAATCTGTGATGCCCTAGATCATGCGCATCAGAATCAAATTATTCATCGTGATATAAAACCACATAATATCCTGATCGGACGCAACGGCCGGGTGAAAGTAACCGACTTTGGGATTGCCCGCGCAGTTACGTCAACAACCATTACACAGACCGGTTCTGTGGTTGGTTCAGTACATTATTTCTCGCCAGAGCATGCCAAAGGTGTCTCTACAGGAGAAAAGTCTGACTTGTATTCATTAGGTATTGTACTTTATCAAATGCTTACCGGAAGCCTGCCCTTCTTGGGAGAGAGTCCGATTAGTGTAGCTTTAAAACATCTGCAAGAAGAGTTTGAAGAACCAAAACTTCTGAATCCACTCATTCCGCAAAGCGTTGAGAATGTAATTCTGAGATCAATGCGTAAAAATCCGGAAGAGCGGTACGACTCTGCCAAAGAAATGTTGCAGGATTTGGAAACATGCTTATTGCCGGAGCGCCGCAGTGAGGCGAAGATTCTGTTCAACGATGAAGAAGATGAGGATCGTACGCGGGTTATCCCGGCGATAAAACCGATTCAAAGAAGCAATGGTAATCGTAATCATCGTGAGGAACGGATGGTTCGTGATGAAGATGATGAACCGGTGCCTTCAAGCAAAGGTAAAAAACAATGGGCAAAACCCACATTATGGATTGGGCTAACCTTGCTGTTGCTGTTGGCTATGGCCAGTCTCGTATGGTACGTTAAATCACAGCTAGTTGTTCCTGAGGTTTCCGTTCCTTATGTAGTAGGTAAACAGATAGAACAAGCACAAACTGAGCTTGAGGATTTGGGGCTTGAGGTTGCTGATCCTATTCTGTATGACTACAGTCCGAATTTTGAAGAGAATGTGGTCATTAAGCAAAGTAGGGAAAAGGATGCCAAAGTGAAAAAAGGAGCGTCCCTAATACTCACTGTGAATACGGCTAAGCCACTACCCAAGATGCCAGATGTAGTTAACAAGAGCTTTGATGATGCGGTTAAAGCATTGATGGCGCTGGGTGTAGCCCAGGACCGGATTGATAATAAACCTCTCTATGACGAAAATACAGATGAAGGTCTCATTGTAAAATCTGACCCTGCATTAAATACAGAATTCGATCCTGAGACGGTTCAAATCACCCTTTACGTTAGTAAAGGAGAAGAAAGTGTACTGTTGCCAGATCTCATCGGTAAGACGGAGAGTGAGGCAAAGGCGCTGCTGGAAGGTGCCAAGCTTGTTCTTGGAGAAGTTAAACAAGAATCCAGCTTCAGCATTGAAGAAGGTAAAGTAACAAAGACTTGGGCATTTGATAAGGGGACAGGTACTTCTGTTCCACCTGGAACAGCGATTACGATTTACTTAAGTACAGGTTATCCACCTGAAGCCCTGAATTATACCTTTAATGTGCCAGTCGCTCCTGCTCAGGATGGGAAAAAGAGCAAGATTCGTATCGAATTCGTGGATGCGCGCAATAATGGAGAGAAGCAGGATTGGGGAACACGTACCATTGGAAAGAGCCAAGTGTTATCTGTGAATCTAGTATTGGCTCCTAATAAAGATGGTTCAGTTATTGTTACCCGTGACGGTGTACTTTTGGATACTTATGTCATTCCTTATATCGATGCTAAGAACGGAACCGTTCAGGAGCCTGAACCACCAGTTATAGCAACACCACAGCCAACTCCAACACCTTCTGCTGAACCTACGCCTACAATTGAACCTACGATTGAACCGGAGATCTTGCCAGGTTCAGGTTCAGAGAATGACGGAGGGAATAACGGGGCGGTGAATCAGACAGGGTTCGTAAACAATAGTTCTATAAATAGTGAATCGACTAATAATGGCAATAATAAGCACAACAATAATAAGAACAATAATAAAGGCAAGGATAAATCTAAAGATAAAAACAACAACTAAACAGGGTTTAACCTGAACGGTTGGCGTAGCGAAATGACCCGGGGATATCAGACTTGGGTCATTTTCGCAAAATCAGGAGAGGAAGGCTCACTATGTATGCCTGAAGGTATAATTGTTAAGGCGTTAAGCGGTTATTATTATGTGAAACCGCTCCGCGAAGGATTAATTGCGACTGAAGAGCATTCTGTTCAATGCAGAGGCCGAGGAATTCTCAAGAAAAAAGGGATCGCTCCGCTAGTTGGAGATCGGGTTATTTATATACTTACTGAGCATGGAGAAGGAATGGTGGATGAACTTCTACCTAGAGAATCTGAACTGATTCGTCCACCTGTAGCGAATGTTAAGCTCGCAGTCCTTTTATTCTCCGTTCGAGAGCCCGATATGAACCTGAATCTGTTGGACAAGTTTCTAGTTCATATTGAGCATTCGGGTCTGGAACCCCTAATTGTTCTGACTAAACAGGATTTGGCGGATGATGATGGTGAAGCTACTCGTTATGTTAAAGAACTTTATGAGGATATCGGATATGAAGTGATGGTCACAAGTTCACTTACTGGTGCCGGAAGCGATGAGCTAAGACAACGGCTTACTGGTGGTATTAGCGTTTTTGCGGGTCAATCGGGGGTTGGTAAGTCCACCTTATTGAATCGTATTGTTCCAGGGCTTAAACTGGAGACTGGAGAGATCAGTTTACGATTGGGACGTGGTCGCCATACGACCCGTCATGTGGAGCTGATGGATATTGGTGGTGGAGGTTTTGTTGCAGATACCCCAGGTTTTAGTCAGCTTGATTTCTTAGAGCTTGGTGTAGAAGAGCTTTCCACTTGTTTTCGTGAATTTGCTCAATATGCATCCGATTGTAAGTTCCGGGGCTGCAGTCATCAGCATGAACCAGGCTGCCGTGTAATAGAGGCTTGGAAAGCAGGGAAAATTGCGGATAGTCGCTATGATCATTACAAACTGTTTTTTAATGAAATGAAAGATAAAAAGCGGAGGTACTAACATCATGATACGAATAGCACCATCTTTATTGTCGGCGGATTTCGCGCGTTTAGGTCCAGAAGTAGCAGAGGCGGAAGCCAGTGGTGGAGATTGGATACATGTGGATGTAATGGACGGTCATTTTGTGCCGAATATCACATTGGGTCCACCTATTGTAAAAGCTGTATCGTTACATACCAAGCTGCCACTTGATGTTCACTTGATGATTGAGTCGCCAGAACGTTATATCCCTGATTTTGCTGCAGCAGGTGCAAGTGTGATCACCGTTCACGCTGAGGCATGCGTACATTTGCATCGTGTGGTTCATCAGATCAAGGAGCTGGGGCTGAAGGCAAGTGTAGCAATTAATCCGGGTACTCCGGCTTCAGCGGTGCGTGAGGTGCTGGAGGATGTGGATATGATTCTGGTGATGACCGTTAATCCAGGCTTTGGTGGTCAAGCATTCATTCCTAACACTTTGCGCAAAATCATTCAAATTCGAGAATGGGCGAATGAAGTGAATCCAGATTTATTGATCGAAGTAGATGGTGGAGTCTCGGAAGAGACAGCACCCTTAGTTGTGGCAGCTGGAGCCGATGTTTTGGTAGCGGGGAATGCAGTTTTTGGCCGGAGTGATCGTGCTGCGGCGATCCGCGGAATTCGAGAAGCAGCCGAATCTGCACTGCGTTAAAAAAATAGGCTATTGAGACTAGAGGTATAGGCCAAGTCCTCGGTGCATAAATATGGTTACATGAGCAGAAATCTCATGTAGCCTTTTTTGTTTTGGCAGGGAGGACTGCAGTTCGTTTCCGTTATTGACAAGAGGAAAGTCTCCTGCGTACGGCATGAATTGATGGGAGGGTAAATCATGAAATTTTACACGTTTAAGCTGCCAAGGTTTTTGGGAGGTTTTGTTAAAGCAATATTGAACACATTTCAGAAGAGTTAAGCCGCTAACAGAAAAGAAAACATGAAAAAAAGCACCTTACAAATGTAAAGGGTGCTTTTTGCTTCATATAAGTTATCGTTCGGTCTTAAAATTGCTAAAGACTAAACGCGTTCAACTTTACCGGCTTTCAAAGCACGGGTGCTGACGTACACGCGTTTTGGTTTACCGTTCACGAGGATACGGACCTTCTGAACGTTAACTCCCCAAGAACGACGGTTGCGGTTATTAGCGTGAGACACGTGGTTGCCGCTGCTCGGTTTCTTGCCTGTTACTGCACATTTGCGGGACATAGATTACACCTCCTTATTCCTAACACCTGCATAAACAATACTTATCTATAATATCACAGCAAATTTTGCTACGTCAACCGATTCAAAAACATTTATTTCTTTTAATACTTATAGTACAATGTAAATTAGTGCATTATGTCCTGTTAATCATAGAATGATTAGGCATGAAGTTAGGAAGGGGAATTCTCAATTGAGTAAGCGTTCTATAAACGGAACAGATTTTACCGCTATGGTATTGGCTGGAGCGGATAAGCTGCAACAGCATGCAGAACACGTCAATTCCCTAAATGTTTTTCCGGTCCCAGATGGAGATACCGGCACAAACATGAATTTGACGATGACCGCAGGTGCGAATGAATTAAAGAAAAATAACACCACTTCTGTGGGACAATGTGCAGGTGTACTCTCCAAGGGCTTATTAATGGGAGCTCGTGGGAATTCCGGCGTCATTTTGTCCCAGTTATTCAGAGGGTTTAGCAGGTATGCGGCTCAACATGATGAGCTTAATACACAGCAGTTCGCTGCTGCGCTGCAAACCGGAGTGGACGCTGCGTATAAAGCAGTTGTAAAGCCCGTAGAGGGAACTATTCTTACTGTAGCTAAAGAGGCTGCAAGACATGCTGTTTATTATGCCCGCCGTACTACTGACGTTGTGGAGCTGATGACAGAGGTATTAGCCAAAGCAAAAGAAGCCTTAGCTTATACGCCTGAGCAATTGCCTGTATTGAAGCAAGTCGGTGTTGTAGATTCTGGCGGCCAAGGTTTGGTCTACATTTATGAAGGGTTTCACCAGCATCTGACGAATGGAAGTACTACCGGTCTGTCTGAATCTGTGCAAGGACAAACCCACACACCCGTTGCACCAGCGCCTAAACCCGTATTAACGAAACCTGAAAGTGAACTGTTTTCTGTACAGTCTTCTGCGCAGTCACAGCTATCTACTGAAGATATAGAATTTCTATATGATATGGAGTTTTTCATTAATCGCCAGTTAGGCGTTAACGTGAGAACCAATTTTGATGAGGAAGCTTTTAGGAAAGCGTTGTCAGTTAATGGCGACTCCATTATTGTTATTTCGGATGATGAGACGATTAAAGTGCATGTGCACTCTAAGGCTCCAGGTGAAGTGATGAACTTGGCTCTTCTTTATGGGGAGATCACGCAGATTCACATTCTTAATATGCGAGAGCAGCATCGTGACCTGCTGACTGCGGGCATGGATATTGCACCAATGCCTGATGTATTCGCTGATATGCCGAATGAGAAGAGCGCAGTGCAAATGTCTCCTGCTGAACCACCGGCCGATGATTTGGCGCCTTACGGCTTCATCGCGGTATCATCTGGCGCAGGTATTGCTGACATTTTCAAAAGCCTTGGAGTGGACGTAGTCCTAGCTGGCGGTCAGACAATGAATCCTAGCACTGAGGATTTCGTGAACGCGATTTCTTCCATATCTGCGAAGCATGTTTATATTTTGCCAAATAACTCGAACATTGTTCTTGCCGCTCAACAAGCTAAAGATCTTCTAGAGGGCGAACGTGAGATTACGGTGATTCCAAGTAAAAGTATTCCGCAGGGAATAGCAGCAGCTTTTGCATTCCAAGAGGAAGATGCAGTGGAGACTAATTCTGAGAATATGCTGGAAGCAATCTCTCATGTGAAGTCCGGACAAGTAACGAACGCTGTGCGTGATACAAGCTTTGATGAGCTGGAGATTAAATCGGGCCAATTTATTGGGATTTCTAATTCCAAAATTGTTGCTGCTGCAGATGATCTTTTGGCTGCAAGTCAGGCGCTGTTATCCAATATGCTGGAGAATGGCGACGAAATCGTCACGATCCTTATTGGCGCAGAAACAGAATCCGAGGCTACTGATTCTTTGAGTGAGTGGTTGGAAGAGACTTATCCCAATGTGGAAGTTGAGATTCATGAGGGTGGCCAACCCCTGTATTATTATTTGTTCTCTGTAGAGCCATAGGTAGGAATTAATGGTTCTTTAACAATGGAGTAGAAATTTGTTATTGCGTAGTTGGCAAAATTATAGCTTGGGGGAGAAAATCCATGAATCGTACCATTATCGTCACCGACAGCACTTCAGATATCCCGCCAGCAATGGCGGAAACGTACGGAATTGAGGTAGTACCGTTGACCTTAATGTTCGGCGAAGAGGCTTTTAGGGACAATCTGGATATGACTCCGGAGCAGTTCTATGAGCGTCTTCCCCGTACCTCACAGCTGCCGACTACTTCTCAACCCTCACCGGTTGAATATATGAATGTGTACCGCAGTATTCTGGAGCGTAACCCGGGCTGTTCTATCCTTTCCTTTCATATTTCTTCTGGACTGAGCGGGACTTATCAATCTGCATTGCTGGCTAAATCGATGCTGGAGGAAGAGGGAGAAGGAATCACTGTTGTAGATTCTCTCTCCGCTTCTTATGGTTTTGGATTTATGGTAGTGGAAGCTGCCAGAATGTCTGCTGAAGGCAAAGGACCTGAAGAGATACTTGAGGCTGTAGAAAGCCTACGTCAATCGCGTAAGCTTTACTTCTTAGTAGATACACTTGAATATTTACAAAAAGGCGGGAGAATTGGGAAAGCCTCCGCTATTCTGGGGACACTTCTGAATATTAAGCCGATCCTGTCCATTGATGCAGAAGGAATTATTTATGCGGTGGAGAAAGTTAGAGGCCGTAAGAAGGCTGTCGCCCGTATGATTGAACTGTTCAAGCGGGATCTGCAGGGTGTAAACAAAATCAATGTGGCCGTGGGTCATACGGCTGAACCGGCTTCCGGCGAAGAATTCTTGAATGAGCTTGCGGGACACTTCACCTTGGAAGAAAAAGTGCTGACGAACGTCGGCCCTGTCGTGGGCAGCCATGTCGGTAACGGTACATTAGCTGTGTTCATTTGGCCTGCAAAATGAGGGATAAATATGACACTGGCATTAAATCAAATTGAAGTAAAAAACATAACTGGCGTGAGTGCTCAAAAGCAAAGCGAGCTTCACGCCTTTGGCGTCTTTACAGTAAAGGATTTATTAGAGTATTATCCGTTCCGCTACGAGGATTATCGGCCCCGCTCGCTGAGTGAGACTAAACACGGGGATAAAGTGACCGTTGAGGCAAAAGTAATCGGTATCCCTGTACTGCAGCGTTTTGGCGGCAAGTCACGTCTTAGCTGTAAGATGGTTGCAGAGCCATGGATGTTCACAGCAACCTGGTTTAACCGCCATTACGTAAGAGAGCAACTCACTGTGGGACGGGAAATTGTGCTGACCGGAAAATGGGATCAGAAGCGCAATCAGATTACAGTGACTGATTATGAATTTCCGGATCGTGGTGAAGGGAAGACGGGAACACTGCAGCCAGTCTATTCGGTAGGTGGTAAGATCACTCAGTCCTGGATCAGGAAGGTTATTAATCAGGGACTTCAGCAGTATGGGGATCTGATTCCAGAGATTTTACCGCATTCTATTATGAGGGAATATGACTTCATGCCGCGTAAACGGGCCATTGCCACTATCCATAGGCCTGAGGACACTCGTGAGGGGCAGCAGGGGCGCCGTAGGATGGTATATGAGGAACTATTCCTGTTCCAGTTGAAGATGCAAGCGTTCAGGGTTCTGAACCGCGGGCGGATGGATGGGGTAGTCCACACAGTGGATAACGCGACGGTACGCCAGTTCGTGCGCAGTCTGCCCTTTGAGCTTACAGATGCACAGAAACGTGTAGAGCTGGAGATTTTACATGATCTGCGTTCACCATATTGCATGAATCGTCTGCTGCAAGGAGATGTTGGCTCGGGTAAAACAGTGCTTGCGGCTGTGGCGCTTTTTGCTACGGTAAGATCTGGTTTTCAGGGCGCACTAATGGTGCCCACAGAGATTTTAGCAGAACAGCATATGCGTTCACTTACCAGGATGTTTGAGCCGTTTGGGATTACTGTAGGACTCCTGACGGGCAGTGTGACTGGCCGAAAACGTAAAGAGTTATTGGCCTCGTTGCAAATGGGGATGCTTGATATCGTGGTAGGAACACATGCTTTGATTCAGGAGGATGTATTTTTCCGTGATCTGGGTCTTGTGGTAACTGATGAGCAGCATCGTTTTGGTGTGAATCAGCGTGGTGTATTGCGGCGAAAAGGATATAATCCGGATGTACTGACGATGACTGCGACGCCTATTCCACGTACACTTGCGATCTCTGTTTTTGGCGATATGGATGTATCTACTTTATCTGAAAGGCCGAAAGGCCGAGTTCCTATAACTAGTTATTGGGTAAAACATGATCTCATGGATCGTGTGCTGAATCTGATTAAGCGTGAAATTGATCTGGGTCGTCAGGCTTATTTGATCTGTCCGCTCATTGAAGAGTCAGAGAAGCTGGATGTGCAGAATGCTATTGATTTGCATATTCAGATGAGCCAAGCTTTCCCTAGCTATAAAGTTGGGCTTTTGCATGGGAAAATGACTCCCGCTGAAAAAGATGAAGTGATGCGGGCGTTTTATAACAATGAGCTGCAGCTGCTTGTGTCCACTACGGTGGTGGAGGTTGGTGTAGACGTTCCTAATGCTACATTGATGATCATTATGGATGCGGATCGTTTTGGTCTGTCACAGCTGCATCAGTTACGTGGACGGGTAGGAAGAGGGCAGCATGCCTCTTTTTGTGTGTTGGTAGCTGATCCAAAATCTGAAATCGGACGTGAGCGAATGACTGCCATGACCGATACGGATGACGGATTTGAGATTTCCCGAAGGGATTTGGAGCTGCGTGGACCGGGGGATTTTTTTGGGACAAAGCAGAGTGGATTACCGGAGTTTCGGCTGGCAGATATGACGGCTGACTTTGAAATTCTGGAGCAGGCGCGGGATGATGTCGCAGAGCTGCTTAAGGATGAAGCTTTTTGGACATCACCTGAATATGCATCTCTTCGGCATTATTTACAGAGTGAACAGATCTTCCAAGGAGAATTAATTGACTAACTAGGCACATGTAGCACCGAAGGCTCATATACTGTGAAAGATTGGATATGACGGGAGGTGCTACACTTGGGTTATCAACAATTCGGAATTAGCCCTCAGTTGGTGGATCGCATCAAGCTGAAGATGAAAAACTCGACTGTGAAGGATCGTATCAAAAGTATGATTGAGGGCATCTCGAAACAGGAGCTGCAGGATCCTGCGGTTGTTCGCAGATTGGTACGGAAAGCGTCAGGTGTATTGAACGAGAAACTGACCTCGACACAGGAAGAACAAATTGTAAAGTTTATCATCGCGCAGAAAATCGATCCGAACAACACCTTTCATTTAATCCGCTTGTGGGGAATGTTCCGTTAAGTAGCGGATTAAATGAAAAGTAGGGGTTGTCCATGGGTGTTTTTTTCATCGTATGTGACAGTCTGCAAGCAGCGATCCTCCTATTACTGGAGGATCGCTGCTTTGCGTTTTTGGCCGTAGTTACGGCATGCTGCAATATGTCTCTAATCCGGATAAACCGATGCCACCGAATCATAGTCGTCCGTCGTCCGGTAACGCCTAATCATAGTCAACCGCCGTCTGATGTCACTGAATCATAGCTCCGCTTATCCGATACCGCTGAATCACATTCAACCATCTTCGGACGCTACCGAATCATGGTCATCTGTCGTCCGATCCCGGCGAATCACATCCATCCATCGTCGATGCCCCCGAATTACATCGCTCCATCGTCCGATACCACGGAATCATGTTCATCCACTGTCCGATACCGCCGAATCACATTTACCCATCGTCCGATCCCACCGAATCATGTACATCCGCTGAAGCTTTCGGACTCCAATGACGTTATTCGCAAATATATCGCCTTTGGAGCAAGGTTTCGGACCCCAGTGCAGCTATTCATAAGAAATAGGCTCGTAGTTGGCGTTTTTTGTGCCAATAGGGGCTATGCGGTCCGAATGCATTCAGAATTCCGGGAAATTCTGCATATAAGGTCCGCTGTGTCCGATGTCACCGAATCACATTCATCCACTGTCCGATACCGCCGAAATATGATCATCCGCTGAGGTATTCGGACTCCAATGACGTTATTCGCAAATATATCGCCTTTGGAGCAAGGTTTCGGACCCCAGTGCAGCTATTCATAAGAAATAGGCTCGTAGTTGGCGTTTTTTGTGCCAATAGGGGCTATGCGGTCCGATGTCATCCAAACTTCGGGATAATTCCGCATTTAAGGTCCGCTGTGTCCGATAGCTGTCTCATGCGCGTAAACGTCTTCGAATAATGCGAAATTTGAGTTCTCGCAAGAAGTTTGGGGTCTCGAACAAGAAGTTTGAGGCCTCGCTCAGAAAAATTGGTTGCGATCAAAGGCTAAATTCAAAAAGAAGGGAGCGCTTCAGCCATTTTCATGGCTTAAGGGCGCTCCCTTTTTTTATTCGTGTAAGCGTGTTTGTCTATGATCTTTAGTGGCTGATCTAAACACGATTTGGCTCTCTGAATCACACTGTAGAACGATTGCCCGAAGATGATCTTCTTCCATTCTGTTTGTCAGACAAAACAACGTGCTAACCTCTCCATCTTGCCCTGAACCTTCGGCAATCGCAGCTTCTCGGTTTAGAGAGGTTGCGATTGCTTGCTGAATGTCCAAACATCGGCTGCTGGTAATCCAAGCAGTGCGGGAGTGGGATAATCCCCGTAGTGAGATACGAACACCTTCGAAAGCCAGCAGGTAGGCAATAATAGAATACATTGCTTGCTCCCAACCGAACAATGTACCTGCAAAAAGCAGAATTGCACAGTTCAGGATCATAATGACGACTTCCGTTGATTTTGGAGGTCCGCCGCTCAGCAGAGAATACCCCTGGTCACTGGCTTGTTTATTTACACCGCCGAATCTCACAGATATTCCAATACCTACTCCAAGACAGATGCCTCCTGCCATTGCGGCAGGTAAAGGATCGCTAATCACAGCAGGAAAACGATGCAGCGCAAGAGACGCGATGGTTAGGCAGGTTAATCCCAAAACAGTGTAAAGAGCAAAGCGGAGATTTACTTGTTTTCGCGACATAAATATAAAGGGCAGATTGAATAGAAATAGAAACAATCCAAGCTGCATTTCAGTAGTATGAGCGAATAATGCGGATAAGCCTGTAATCCCGCCGACAACAAGGCCATGTGGCATTAAAAATAATTCCAATCCTACAGCAGCAAGCAATGCGCCGGCAATGACGGTAAGAACTCGGAAGGTAGAGCTTCTTTGTAGCTGTTGACGTTGATTTATTTTGTTCTGCATAGTTTTTCCTCCTTCAACAGGGGAAACGACCTTACTCATTTTCAGTGGCTATGGCAGATTTTTTGGATATTCGTGCATCATGTCGTTTCTCAAAGTTGAATACTTTATCCATTATTTATAAATCTATTTAGATTCCTTCGTCAGACAATGTCCAAGGAGAACAAGGATCAGCACGTAAATGGCTGCAAATGGTTGCAAGTGGCTGCGAATGGCTACAAATAGTGAAGAATAGCCAGCACTCCGCAATGCTTTACCCAAATTGGCCCATAATTATTGAAAATTCATCCCGCGGGGCTATGGGCAACCAATGTTGGATGAAGCATGAAGGCTGTGACCAACGCTACGTCCGGCCAGCAAGCCTGCAACAAAGTTGCCATTTAGCGTAACGATAACTGCTGCAAGGGAGTACCAGAGCGCCTCACTGCCTAAGGTGAGTGGATCTATGTCAGTCCGAAGCTGAAGCAGAAGATGACACTGAAGAAATCACGAAATGGGATCACAAGCTGTTCAATCGGTTTCACATGTTCGGTTTCAGCGAGGACAAGTCCACTAGTAGTGCGCCAATAACTTCTGTCTGCTAGATGAATGGTGTCGGTGAATCCAGCAATCAGGAATAGTGCTGCGAATATTACTAATGTAAAAGCGCACCTGAACGGATATCCAGAACACGGTTGAGCCAAGATACTTGCTTTATTCCGGTGGATGATGAGCAATGCGAGCATGTATACCTACCGGTAAATCCGCATCTCTATAATTCATGATACATAAGATTTTTATCAATTGAAGTTCTAAATTCCCTTCAGCCGACATTCATTTAGGGCAGAGGTGAACTTCGCTAAGGTAGTGATATTAGAAAATGAGACGTGAATTTTAACAGGTACAGCCGTAGTCGAAGCAGGAATTTATAAATCACTGGACGGAACAGTAAAGAAAGTACAGGGAGTATTGCAACGACCGCAAGTGACTTCGTTCCCCACTGTTCAGTTATTTTGATGGCTCCTACCTGAGGGGTTATTTGAGGTGCAATCCTTACGGGAGGTGTAAACTTTCGCTCGTAGCGTTCAATTTCGGATGTCGTTGATTCTTGCTCCGTAGTGAATAATCCTCCAGACCAGGCAGGTGGAAAAGAGAACATCATTCCCAGAATTAGGACTATACGAAGAAACCAATGTAGTGATAAACGCGCTATATATTGCACCGAAATAACACCTCCCAACTGTATGTAGTATAAAAAGCATACCATACCTTTTCCTTTGAATCCAAATTGTTTTGTGAAAAAAATTCATATATAGATGATGAAAACATGAAACCGAACGGGAAAAATGACGTATTTCGCAGCATAGATAACTTTTATTATCTTGTTTCAGTCAGGAGGGATAAATTTGAGCGAATGGCAGGATTTTAACGGTTTTGATGAGCGCAGCTTTTTCGGAAGTTTCATTCATGAGATGCCACTGTTTTTTAAATTATTTGCTTTGCTTTTTCTTGGCTTTTTCGTTTTTATAATTGTTAAATCAGTGAGAATCTGGATGTCCAATAACGCAAGTCCCTTGATAAAAGCAAACTGCACAGCGGTCACCAAACGAACCGAGGTATGGGGTGGATCCGGTGAATCGAGAGCAAATACTAGTTATTATGTTACCTTTGAGTTTGCCGATGGCTCTCGTTTAGAGTTGCAGGTAAGAGATCAGGATTTTGGCCTGATTGTAGAAGGTGACCGAGGTGAACTCCTGTATCAAGGGACTAGGTTTAAAAGCTTCAATCGCGATTTGAAGAAAGAACATCTAAATTTCTAAAAAAGTACATACCATTCAAGAATCACCATGCCTGTTTTGGGTAAAACTCATATGAGAGGTTTTACCAGATCTCAATTCTGGAAGGAGGCTATGGTTTGAATTCAAATAATCCACAATCGCAAGGGCTGGAACCCTTCCATACACTGAGCGAGGAAGAAGTGCTGAATAGGCTGGAAACTCGGAAAGAGGGTTTATCTTCCGATGAAGCGACTAAACTTGTGGAGCGATATGGGAAGAACGTACTTCAAGAAGCGAAGACCAAATCGCTATTAGGAAAGTTTATCGAACAATTTAAAAATGTAATGATCTTTATTTTGCTAGTAGCAGCTGTATTGTCAGGAGTCTTGGGGGAATGGACGGATACGATCATTATTTTGCTTGTAGTCATTTTGAACGCGGTGCTTGGAGTTATTCAGGAAAATAAGGCTGAGCAAGCACTCGATGCGCTAAAAAGTATGTCCTCTCCACACGCCAGAGTAAGACGTTCCGGCCAGGTTACTGAGATAAAAAGTGAAGATCTTGTGCCCGGGGATATCGTATTGCTGGAAGCTGGAAATGTAGTTCCGGCGGATATAAGACTTTTGGAAGCCGCTTCGTTGAAGACGGAGGAAGCCGCGCTTACCGGAGAATCATTGCCCTCTGAAAAGCGGGCCGGTGTGCTTGAGGGTAGCGACATTGTAATCGGCGACCGCACCAATATGGCTTATATGAGCAGCAGTGTAACTTATGGCCGAGCAATTGGTGTAGTTACAGCTACAGGAATGCAGACGGAGGTCGGTAGAATTGCCGGTTATATCTCGGAAGAAGATACAGATGTAACACCGCTGCAAAAAAAGCTGGATGAGCTAGGTAAATATTTTACCTTTATTATTCTTGGCGTCTGCGTGATTATCTTTGCCGTTGGGATCTTCGAAGGAAGAGAGCTGCTGGATATGCTACTTACCTCGATCTCACTCGCGGTAGCGGCTATCCCGGAAGGGCTGCCAGCAATTGTTACGATCATTCTCGCGCTTGGTGTGCAGCGAATGGCGGGACGAAAAGCGATTATTCGCAAGCTTCCCGCCGTGGAGACACTTGGAAGTACAGAGATTATATGCTCCGATAAGACAGGTACTTTAACATTAAATAAAATGACTGTCGAAAAAGTGCATGTCAACGGAAAGACCACTGATTCCAGTGCAGGGCTTGAAGGGATTCCTGGTGGCGAGTTATTGCTTCAAGCTATGACGCTTTGTAATGACTCCAGTATTGACGAAGGAAAGACTCCTAGTGAACCTGAAGCAAAAGCTGGAGCTAAGGACCCACAAACCAAGAGCGGAAAAGCAATCATCGGCGATCCGACGGAGACTGCGTTAGTCGATTATGCGCTTAGTATAGGCACTGACAAAAGGGAGCTGGAAAAGAAATACCCACGTAAAAATGAGCTGCCTTTTGACTCCGATCGCAAGCTGATGACAACGGTTCATGAGGTCGAAGCTGGACGTTATCGTGTGCTGACAAAGGGTGCACCAGATGTACTTTTGTCCAAATGCAGCCATATCTATGTGGATGGAGAAATTGTAACTCTACAAGACGAACATAAGCGGAATATCATGGAAAGTAATAAATTACTTGCGAATGATGCACTTCGAGTCTTGGCATTTGCTTTCCGAGATGAGGAGCAGCTGCCGACCGATCTCTCACCAGATACCACGGAGAAAGAGTTAATATTTATTGGTTTGGTCGGTATGATTGACCCGCCGCGTGAGGAAGTACGGGATGCGGTAGCTATCTGCCGTAAAGCGGGAATTAGACCTGTAATGATTACAGGCGATCATCGTGATACAGCAGCGGCTATTGCCAAAAGATTAGGGATTATTGAAGATGAATCAGGTGTATTAACGGGTAGTGAGCTGGATAAATTCAGCGAAGAGGAATTTGCGGAGAAGGTTACCGATTATTCGGTTTATGCACGCGTCTCTCCTGAACACAAGGTTCGTATCGTTAAGGCTTGGCGACAAAAAGGAAAAATTGTGGCGATGACCGGAGATGGTGTAAATGATGCTCCTGCACTTAAATCATCCGATATCGGCGTGGGCATGGGAATAACCGGAACGGATGTTGCCAAGGGTGTATCAGATATGGTGCTTGCCGACGATAACTTTACGACTATAGTTGTTGCCGTAGAAGAAGGACGGAAGGTTTACAGCAATATCCGCAAGGCTATCCAGTTCCTTCTCTCCGCTAATCTTGGGGAAGTGCTGACATTATTTATTGCCACTATGATTGGCTGGCGTATTCTAGAGCCGATCCATATTCTGTGGATTAATCTCGTTACGGATACCTTACCTGCACTTGCCCTCGGACTTGAGAAAGCCGGCGAGGATGTAATGGCGAAGAAGCCGCGTAAAGCAAGCAGTAGCATCTTTGCGGGCGGCGTGGGGATCGGGATTATATATCAAGGGATTATAGAAGCGGCGCTTACGTTGATCGTGTATCAATGGGCGCATACGCATTACAATGAAGGTATTGCGGTTACAATGGCCTTTGGTACATTAGGATTACTGCAAATCGCTCATGCTTTTAACGTCAGATCCAATAAAAAATCGCTATTCCAGATCGGTTGGTTCAGCAATCGCTATATGTTATGGGCTTCGCTGATCTCTATACTAATGCTTGTGCTTGTGATCATCATCCCGGGCTTAAACGACTGGTTTGGTGTTTCACATTTAAGTGGATTACAGTGGGGAATAGTATGTGCAGCGGCCGTAGCGATTATTGTTATAGTTGAACTTGTAAAGCTGTTTGTCCGGATGAGCGGAAGGGGCAAGAGCTGGGATTAAGAAACTGGATAAAAGTTATAGTCAAAAAGCCTGAACCCCATCAATAGGGATTCAGGCTTTTTGAATGATTTCTTTTAAAGCATGGGAAGCTTATAAAACACGTTGCATATGGAGGATTACATTACTCCAATAACCTGAGTCGAGGTCACTGATCTGAACTCCGGGTTCACCCCAGGTGTGGATAAACTTTCCGTCTCCAATGTAAATACCGACATGACCAGGTATAGCATCACTTTCAAATCGACCGGGAACGGTAAAGAAGATAAGATCTCCTACATCCAGTTCGCTTCGACTTACACGGGTACCTAAATTGTCCTGATCTTTAGCTAAACGAGGTAAGCTGACTCCGAATTTTTTGAATACATGCCTTGTAAAAGAAGAGCAATCAAATTTTTTGGTTTCTTCATAAGATCCAGCGCCAAAGTCGTAGGGAACACCCAAGAAATTTTTGGCAAAAGAGATTAACTCCTGTTTATCCGCTTCAGAAATACTTTGAATGCGTAAAGATTTAGATTCACTCGTGGATTCGACCGTCGATAATTTTTCGATAGTCTTACGTTCGGACGGTGTAGCAATGTTTATCTCACCCGACTGGGGATTCCAGCCTACTTCTGTTTGCAAAAATTTGGACAAGGCTAAAGGGGTGATATAGATTTGCCCTTCTTGCCGTCTAGGGGCTTGTGGCAGTGTGATTTTTTCCCCAAGTGAGAATACCTGTGGAGAGCCAGGGCGCAGCATATACATAACATCGCTATAACCGATTTTAGTGTATCCATCACTAGAACCATCATCCTTCATCCGATATCCGAGCGAAGTAACCGCAGGCTTGAGTGGAATCCAGTACTTTCCCTGAGCGTCAGTAATTGCAGATTGTTCATAATAACTGGAGGCATTTTTACCATCAGGAGTTAGCGCGTTAACCTTAGGTTTTTGCGATTGAGAAGAATAACCGCAGGATGAACTCGTTAAAGCGACAGCAAGCAATACAGTAGCGGTGGTTAGTAGTCTTTTGTGATTATTAGCCATTTAACACGCTCCATCTTCAAACTGTAAATTAAGTTTGTGCAGGGCGATTTTTTTTATGTAAAAGAAACGAAGGCAATCGCTGTAAGAGACAACCAAGCATTACCTCTTTTGATGTCATATATTCTTCAGAATTTGAAATCTATGGAAATATGATAAGTGATTGACGGATAAACAACCTCCATATAATATAGGTTTAATAGATTTCTATCATTAATGTGAGGTACGTGTAAGCTTATGCTTTAATGCTTTTATCGATAAAAGTGATAATGCTGAGTCGCTCACCTTGATGTATGCGTTAATAAACTAATGAAATGGGGTACTTTGATGAAAAAGAGAAACATTTTGGCGGGATTAAGCTTATGCTTCATGCTCGTAGCAGCTGGTTGTGGCAACAATAACACCGCTGAAAACTCAGGAAATGCAGCGAATTCCGGTAATTCCCCTACGAATGCAGGAGCAGCAGATTCAAAAACG
This sequence comes from Paenibacillus sp. FSL R7-0163, assembly GCF_037969975.1. Taxonomy (NCBI): domain Bacteria; kingdom Bacillati; phylum Bacillota; class Bacilli; order Caryophanales; family Paenibacillaceae; genus Paenibacillus; species Paenibacillus sp. FSL R7-0163. The sequence continues at coordinate 3,320,739 of NZ_CP150224.1, read as the reverse complement.
TACAAAATTGCGATCTCACAATATGTGGAACACCCCTCACTCGATGCTACACGCGAAGGAATTCTCGCTGCTTTGAAGGATGCGGGAATCGTTGAAGGCGAGAACCTGAAGGTTGACCTTGAAAATGCTCAGGCTGACCAAGCGAATAACTTGTCCATTGCTCAAAAGATTGCCGCTGACTCAAATGATTTGGTATTGGCAATTGCAACGCCTTCCGCTCAATCAATTGTTCAAGCACTCAGCAAAGTAAGTAAGGATACACCGATTTTGTTCGCAGCAGTAACTGACCCACTCGACGCAAAGATTGTCACGGATCTGGAGCATCCAGGTGGAAATGTATCAGGTGTATCGGACACCAATCCCGAAGCGATTAACAGATTAATGCAATTTATAGCTACCCAATTTCCTAACGTGAAAAAGCTGGGCATCGTTATTAATGAAGGTGAACCCAATGCAGTAATTATGGCTGAGATTGCTAAAAAAGAATTGGATAAGCATGGAATCGAGCTAGTGAAGGCTGCCATCACGAATACCTCTGAAGTCAAACAAGCTGCGGAATCACTTGTGGGTCGTGTAGATGCATTCTACATTACTTTGGATAACACAGTCGTAAGTGCAGTGGATACCATTATTCAAACGGCTAATGACAAGAAAATCCCGTTCTTCTCCAGTGACCGTGATACGGTTGAAAAGGGCGCTTTTGCCACCGTTGGTTTTAAATATTTCGATCATGGTTATCAAGTGGGTCAAATGGCCGTGGATATCTTGAAAAATGGTAAAAAGCCAGCTGATATGAAAGTAACCATGCAAGAAAAACTTGATCTCATTCTTAACCTGAAATCTGCAGCAGCACAAGGCATAGAAGTGACTGATGCAATGAAGGCAGAAGTTGCCGATCAAGCTAACAATATTATTCAATAAGCCATTATATAGGGGCGATTTCGTGAGAACGCCCCTTTCCGCTCGAAGGAGGAAGTCATCTATGTTAAATTCGATGCTCGGGGCCGTTGAAATGGGTTTGCTTTACGCATTTATGGCTTTAGGTGTATACATTACCTTTCGTATTCTTGATTTCCCTGATTTGACTGTAGATGGGAGCTTTACCACTGGTGGCGCCATTGCCGCTGTTATGATTACTAACGGTTATGCACCATGGCTTGCTACCTTGGCCGCTATTGCTGGTGGAATGCTGGCAGGAATGTGCACGGGCCTATTACATACGAAAGGCAAGATTAATGGACTGTTATCCGGTATTTTGATGATGATTGCACTTTATTCCATTAATCTGCGGATATTTGGTGGCAAACCCAACTGGTCTTTAATGGGCGACACTACCTTGTTCACTTCCATTGATCCTCTGCTCGTACTGCCGTTTGTAGTTATTTTTGTGAAAATAGTAATGGATTTATTCCTGCGTACGGATCTTGGACTTGCGCTGCGGGCTACCGGAGATAATGCAAGAATGATCCGTAGTCTGGGTGTAAACACGGATAATACCACTATTCTTGGTGTCAGTTTATCCAATGGAATGGTGGCGCTCTCGGGAGCGTTAATTACTCAGTATTCTACTTTTGCGGATTCCTCCATGGGTATTGGGATGATTGTAATCGGGTTAGCTTCGGTGATCATCGGTGAAGCCATATTTGGTGCCAAAAATGTATTTCGGGCCACACTGGCTGTTGTGCTCGGATCCATAGTTTACCGGATCGTAGTTGCACTTGCCTTGCGGGTACCGTGGCTTAAAGCTTCGGATCTTAAGCTGATCACAGCAATTATCGTTATTTTCGCTCTTGTATTCCCGTCGATTCAGCGTTTCCTGAAGCAGAAGAATATGGCGCGGAGGCGTTCCGTTGAATTAGCTGAGCAAGCGCTAAGCAGCAAGAGAGGAGGCACCATCGATGCTTAAACTGGAGAACGTATCTAAGCTGTTCAATCCCGGAACACCAGATGAGAAAATAGCGCTGCTCGGCATTGACTTGGAGCTTCTTCCCGGTGATTTTGTCACCATCATTGGAAGTAATGGAGCTGGTAAATCTACGTTGATGAACATTATTTCCGGTGTCATGAAGCCGGATCTGGGTACAGCCAGCATTGAAGGAAATTCAATCAGCCATTTGGCGGAATTTCAACGGAGTCGCTGGATCGGCCGGGTCTTTCAGGACCCAATGGCGGGTACGGCTCCACATATGACGATTGAAGAAAATTTAGCTATGGCTTATAAAAGAGGCAAAAGCAGAGGGTTAACCTTTGGAGTAAATAAAGCAAAAAGAGCTTTATTTCGCGACGAGCTAAGCCGTCTGGGGATTGGGCTGGAGGATCGCCTGCGGGCAAAAGTAGGGTTGTTGTCAGGTGGAGAGAGACAAGCGCTAAGTCTGCTAATGGCGACCTTTACTCAACCGCAAATTTTACTTTTAGATGAACATACAGCAGCCCTTGACCCTTCTCGTGCGGAGCTGATTACTAAACTGACAGAGTCCATTGTCCGTGAGATGAAGTTAACCACCCTAATGGTTACCCATAACATGGAGCAAGCCATTCGTCTTGGCAATCGTCTGATCATGATGGATAAGGGCCGTATTATTTTGGATATCGACGAGGTTCGTAAAAAAGATCTTACCGTAGAACGGCTGCTCGGAGAATTCGAGACAATCAGCGGACATAAATTGGCAGATGACCGAATGATGCTTGGTTAGTCTGTTGTAGGTGTGAAGGTAGCTCAATATAAGGGCTTGAAGTGAACTCTGATTCTGGATTTCATTTCGAGCCCTTTTTTACATAGGATTTTTTTCGCCGAGCCATTATACTATCCTTAGCTTTCAGTTCACGTAAATTTACCCAAATGGAACATTATGGTTTATAATGGAATTATAGTGATAATAAATGAAAATTATCATATTTAGGGAGCGGAGAAAACAGATGATTTGGAAAAATGTTAGCGCTTACAGAAGTTCGGGCATTTTCAACAAAATGATACTGATTATTTCCTTTTTGCTTCTACTTTCCTTTTTATTCTCGTTGACCGTTTTGCAATATGTGTATCGTATCTATGACAAGCAAATTTATGAAAAGGCCTCTGAGGTATTGGGGATGTCCTCCATTAGCATCGAGAATGCCCTAAGAGAATTGGATCAGCTTTCTTTTACAGTGGTGTCTGATGAGCAAATCCAAGAATGCCTGCGCCAATTGCAGAATGATCCACAGCCTTATGAAAGACAAGTTCTACATAACAAGATCATAAACAGGCTGGTTGCTTTTGCAGGGGCAGAGAAATACGTTTATTCCATGATGCTGATGGATACGAGTGGCGGAGTAATGACTGCGGGCAATCGTGAAGGGGTATCACAGGATCTGCAGGATCAGTTAAAGCCGTTAGCTGCGGAAGCTAGCGGAAGTATAGTGTGGTATCCGCAAGGAAACAGAAATTCACTTTTGGCGGTTCGGCAGATTAAATCTTATACAGGGTCAACGTTTACGCTGGATGATCTGGGAACACTCGTGATCCGTATTCGGATCGATCTAATCATTGCGGATAGTACGAGCGATACCGACCAATTAATAGCTGTTGATGCCACGACGGGACAGGCGATCTATCCTGAAGTACCGATTCTTTTGCCAGAAGAGCTTAAAGAAGAGACAGAACGTCCGGAGCTATATCGCACGGCCAAATATCAAGAAGGTACTTATTTTATAACCAAGACGAAATCATCTTATATAGATTGGATCTACATCAATGCAACTCCATTTAATGAGATGTTCAAACATATTACTTTTGTCAAAAAACTGGTCGTCATCATATTCGCACTAATCTTATTAATTGGTCTCCTTTTAGGCTACAGGCTTGCTCGTAGTATTGTACGTCCGATCTCTAAGCTGACCAAAAAAATGAAGCAAATCGAGAAGGGCGATCTGGACAATCTGGAGGAACAGTCATTAGGTGTGGTTTCACAGACTGCGCAGGACGAGGTTAGTCAGCTAAACCGGACTTTTAAAATGATGATCCGCAGGATCAGAGAGCTTATTGATGAGAACTATGCGAAGCAGCTGATTATTAGAGAGACCGAGCTGAAAGCATTACAGGCACAGATTAATCCGCATTTTTTGTACAATACACTGGAATCGATCAATTGGTTAGCCAAAATGAACAAACAAGCCAAAATCTCAGAAATGGTAGAAGCGCTCGGTTACTTGTTCCGCAGCTCTATTGGTCTCAAGGATCCGCTAATTACACTTGAAAAAGAGATCACTATCGTGCGAAATTATGTCATTATCCAGAAAACACGGTTTGATGAGAGGCTTGATTTCCGGATGGATGTACCTGAAAATCTGCATGATGCATTAATTCCGAAGCTGACCTTGCAGCCTTTAATCGAAAATGCTATTCGCTATGCGCTAGAGCCTAATATTGAGCCGTGCACCATTTCTATAACAGTTAGTGAAGAAGATCAGGGCCTCGATATCAAAGTCAGTGATAATGGACCGGGGATGAGCGCTGAATTTATCAAAGATTTACAGATGGGGAGAGTTAAGACACGTGGAGAAGGCATCGGCTTAGCTAACATCGCGGAGCGTATTCAAATCGTCTTCGGCCCTGAATGGGGCACAGTCATAGAAAGTGAGCCGGGTCAAGGAACAACTATACATGTGCGTATACCTTACTTAAAAGGAGTGCTAGAGAATGTATAAACTGCTGCTGGTGGATGATGAACGCTTGATTCTGGAAGGGATATCGCAGGTTGTGGACTGGGGACGAGCGGGAACAGAGCTTGTAGGCACGGCACGGAACGGGATTGAAGCTTTGGTGAAAATTGAGGAGCTTAACCCTGAAATTGTGATCACGGATATTTCTATGCCTGGTCTAGATGGCCTGGGACTGGTGCAAAAATGCAGTGAACGATTTCCAGACGTGAAATTCGTTATGCTGACTGGTTATAAGGATTTTGATTATGCTTGTATTGCTATGCAGAACGGGGTCAAACATTATCTTTTAAAGCCGTGCAATGAGAATCAGATCCATGAAGCACTGATTGAGCTGGTAGCGGAACTCGATGAGCAGAAGAGCAGAGGCGAATTCGTAAATCGTATGAAACAACGTCTTCAGAAGGTATTGCCCCATGTGAAAGAACAATTTTTGAAGGAATGGATCTCTAATAAAACTTATGGAAGTCAGGATCTAGAGTATTATCAGGAACTATTCGGCATTGAACTTAATGACAAAACGGTGCGCTTGCTCCTGTTCCGACTAGAAGGTTCTTACGAATATGAGCAATTGTTCGCTCTGCAAAATATTGCCCAGGACGTACTTCAGGAAACACTCCTGAGTGCGACGATAGGTGGTCATTTATTAATATTACTGGAAGATGAAGGGAATACGGTGCAGAATAGCTCCCTGCTTAAACGTATCGCTGAAGTAAGAGAGGTATTCTGCAAGTTTTATAAAATGGATGTGACAATCGCGATTAGTGATGCTGACCTTATGATTCATTCCCGGAGATTGTATCGTCAGACCTTGCAGTGCCTGAACCATCGTTTTTATTTGGAGGCGGGCGGTTTGATTACCGGGAGTGATATCCCAAGTGATGAGCTAAGTGGAAGAAATGATATCGAGCTAGATGAAGAGCATATTTGTCTACTTATAAAAGCAGGCGATCAAAATACGGTTGAGCTGGAATTGGAACGATTATTCAACTTGCTCGCAGATGAGCGGTTAGATATTAACGTGACGCGTTCTTATGTTTTACAGTTATATTCCGCTATGATTCGTTTAGCAGTCCCTGATGAAAGAAATAGCTTCACATCGGGCTTGGCGGAGCTTGCCGAAATTAGAACCTTGGGAGGTTTAAAAGCATACGTCAAAGAGGCAGCGGTTCGCTTAACAGCGATGTATGACCGACATTTTAGTTCCCGGCAATCACTTATTGTAGACAAAATGTTCAAAATTATCGCAGAGGATTACAAGAATGCAGAGCTGTCGCTTAGCTCAGTCGCTGCTGAAATGTTATATATGAATCCCGACTATCTCGGCAAAATATTCAAAAAAATTACCGGGGAGAAATTCTCGAATTATGTAACCAATTACCGGATTGCTAAAGCATCGGAGCATATTTTGAGAAGTGGGGATGTGAGAGTATTTGAGCTGGCTGAAATGTTCGGCTTCGGTGGAAATGCACAATATTTCAGCCAGGTATTTAAAAAAGTAACCGGCCAGACCCCTACAGATTTCATGAAACCCCCTCAAGCGAACTGATTATTGAACAAACAAGACGGTTTTTTGTATTCAATAATCACGGAATATTTGAGAAAATTTAACCAATGAAAGCGCTACCTAAAGGGATCAGAGCCTTTACACTATCATAGGAAAAGGGGACATGAAATTGAAAAAGAGATTCGCTTTACTAGCCGTACCATTATTGCTGTCGTCGATGTTAGCTGGTTGCGGTGGAGGTAACAACAATAACAATGCTGCCGCTACGGATTCCGCTACAAATACTCCTTCGGAAACGAAACCTGCGGCTACGACCTCAGCAGAACCAGTAACCTTGCGAATCGCATGGTGGGGTGGAGATACAAGACATTCTTATACACAACAAGTTATCGATATGTATGAAGCCAAATACCCGAATGTAACCATTGAGCCTGAATATGCATCCTTTGATGATTACTGGAAAAAGCTTGCTCCGCAAGCCGCTGCAAATAGGCTTCCTGATATCGTTCAAATGGATATTTCTTATATCAATCAATATGGATCTAACGGACAGCTCGAAGACTTGAAACCTTATTTGAACTCTCAGATTCAAGTCGGCGATGTGAATGAGAACGTGCTGAGTACTGGAGTGATCGGTGAGAAGCAATACGGAATTCCGTTAGGGGTTAACGTACTTGGTTTTCAATATGATCCAGAATTGCTGAAAAAGGCAGGTGTTGATTCTATCCCAGAGAACTGGACTTGGGATCAATACAAGGAAATCGCCGCAAAAGCTAAGTCGGCTGGACTGTACATGGATGGTTCCATGGCAGCAGACGTATTCTTCAACTATTATCTGCGTACAAAAGGGCTGGCACTCTATAACAATGATGGTTCCGCTCTTGGTTATGAGGACGATGCGTTGTTCACTGACTTTTTCGGAATGTTGTCTGGTCTGATTAAAGATGGAGCGGTCCCATCACAAGACAAACTGAGCCAAAATAAAGGGGTTATTGAAGAGTCGGATATTGTTAAAGGGACAGGTATCGGTGTATGGCAATGGTCGAACCAATACGTTGCTTTGCAAATCGCTGTAAATCGTCCTATGGAGCTGGCACAAATGCCTGGTCCAGATATGGATAAAGGGCTTTACATGCAGCCAAGTATGTACTGGTCAATTACTTCTAACTCTAAAGTGAAGGAAGAAGCAGCGAAGTTCGTTGATTTCTGGATTAATGATGTGGAAGCTAACAACCTGATCAAAGGCGAACGCGGAGTACCAATTTCAAGCAAAATCAAAGAATCTGTAGCTACACAATTAACTGATTCCGGTAAGCAAGTATTTAAGTTTGTTGCTGACATGGAGCCTACTACTTCACCTATGAGTCCACCGGTAGGATCCCCAGAGGTTGTAGCACTGCTTACAGACCTCGCTGAACAAATGAACTTCGGAAAAATCGACCCAGCAGCAGCAGCGGCACAGTTCCGAAAAGAAGCGAACTCTATTCTCTCCAGCCGTTAAACGTAGGGTAACAGATAACTATACTGCGTCTCACATGGGAAACGGCATGCCATTTCGCTAGGCGGCATCCCGTTTCCCATATTATTCACATAAAAAGGAGTTGGAGACCCTTGGCCTTAACGAATCCCCTACCTTCGAATCCATTGGCTGTTAAGAAAAATAAGTTGACCGGCCGGCGGTTACGAAGCAACCTTACAGGATATGCCTTCATCAGTCCGTTCGTCATTGGCTTCCTTTGCTTCACACTGATCCCAATGATCATTTCGCTGTATCTCTCTTTTACTAAATACAATTTATTCGCTCCACCTAAGTGGATTGGATTTGATAATTACATCAAAATGTTCTCCAATGACCCGAAATATTTGCATTCACTAAAGGTAACCCTGCTTTACGTATTTATCGGTGTGCCTTTACGTCTAACCTTCGCATTATTTGTGGCTATGATTTTAAATACGAAATCGCGTATGGTAGGAGCTTATCGGACAACTTATTATTTACCTTCTATTATAGGTGGCAGTGTGGCGGTCTCCATCATGTGGCGTAATATTTTTAGTGATACTGGAATTATTAACGGCATGCTTGGCTTTTTCGGAATTGGACCGGTAAGTTGGTTTGGCAATCCGAACGCTGCGCTTATCATGTTGATAACTCTATCTGTGTGGCAGTTTGGCTCATCCATGTTGATCTTTCTGGCAGGTCTCAAAAATATTCCTGGTGAAATGTATGAGGCAGCTAGTGTGGATGGAGCCGGATTCTTCAGAAAGTTCTTCAAGATTACTATGCCACTCTTAAGTTCAGTGATTCTGTTTAATCTAGTTATGCAGACGATCAGCGCATTTATGACCTTTGTTCCAGCTTATATTATCTCTAAAGGTGAAGGCGGACCTATGGACGGCACTATGTTGTATTCTCTCTATTTATTCCGTCAGGCTTTTATGTTTAATAATATGGGTTATGCTTCGGCTATGGCTTGGGTGATGTTGTTGCTTGTCGGCATCATGACCGGAATCTTGTTCAAGACATCCAAATCGTGGGTCTTCTACGAGTCGGAAGGAGGAAAATAATCCATGGCGAAAATTAAACTGAAATGGCCGCTTTATCACATCCTTATAGGTGGCCTCGCTATCGTTATGCTGTATCCGATTCTGTGGATGATCATGAGTTCTTTTAAAGAGAGCCGGCTTGTGTTTGTTACAGCGCAGCACCTTATACCTGATCCATGGGAATGGGGGAACTATGCTAAAGGCTGGGAAGGTATTGCAGGTTACTCCTTTGGTGTCTTCATCAAGAACTCTTTCGTAATTGTCATTGTCGCAACACTGGGCGCAGTCATTTCATCTTCACTGGTTGCCTTTGGTTTTGCCCGCAATAAATTTGTAGGCCATGGCTTATGGTTCGGAATCATGATGATGACCCTGATGCTTCCTTCCGATGTGGTGCTCGTCCCTCAATACATTATCTATGCCAAATTGGAATGGCTCGACAGTATCAAACCGATCGTTGTTCCACAGTTCTTCGGTGTCCCGTTTTTCATTTTCCTAATGCTGCAGTTTATTCGGACCATTCCTGTTGAACTTGATGAAGCGGCTACCATCGATGGTTGTGGGAAATTTGGACTTTATTTCAGAATTATACTTCCGCTTATCCGTCCTTCTATGGCTACTGCGGCAATCTTTTCCTTCTATTGGCGTTGGGAAGACTTGCTTGGACCGGTATTGTACTTGAACTCACCTTCTAAATATACAGTTTCGATGGGGCTGAAAATGTTCCTGGACAGTGAGTCCGTATCCAACTGGGGTCCAATGTTCGCCATGTCTGTTCTAAGTTTGGCACCAGTCATGATTATCTTCTTTATCTTCCAAAAGCAGATTGTAGAAGGAATCAGCACCAGTGGTTTGAAAGGTTGATTTCAGCAAATGAATATAAATGTTTTGAATCTCTAATTAAGAAAGGTGCGGCTGAATTTGGATAGCTATCGTTTTGATTTTGGGATTAAGGAAGCTGAGCCTGGCTACACCAAAATTCGGCCGGACACATCTTATTCTAAGGAAATAGGGTATGGTTTCACTTCTGATTCCACCGTCTTTGGTCGTTTCAGAGGGGGAACAGATATACTGCGAAGTGATTGCTGCATCCCACAGAAAGCAGTTTTTCTTCTGGATCTCCCGAATGGGATCTACCGTGTTACGCTGCTGTTGGGTGATGCTCTGGCAGAGACCAGCACATTTATCAAAGCTGGAGAAGGCAAGTTCGTATTGGACACTCTAAATGTGCCTGCGGGCCAATATTTACGCGAATCCTTTGCAATTAGAATTAAGGATGGGCAGCTAAAGCTATCGTTCTCGGGTGCGGCACCGCGTATTAACGCCTTGGACATTCAGATGGACAATGAAGCGCTAGTCTTGTTTCTGGCGGGAGATTCCACGGTGACCGATCAAGGGGAAGAAGGTTATCCCTATGCGGGGTGGGGTCAACTGCTGCCACGCTGCTTCAAAGCGGGAATAGTTGTTGATAACCGAGCACTTTCTGGACGCAGTTCCAAGAGTTTTATTGAGGAAGGGCATTTGGAGGGCATTGCCGCAGATATCAGACCCAGAGATTATCTGTTCATCCAGTTTGGACATAATGATTCCAAAACTGATGATTTAAGACATACCGAGCCCTTTACTACATATAAGGAACATTTGCTCCGGTTGATTACAGTCGCCCGAGAAGCGGGGGCCTATCCGGTTCTTGTGAGCTCTGTACATCGGCGAAGATTTGATAGTGAAGAAGCAATTGTAGACACGCATGGAGATTATTTAATCGCCATACGGGAACTCGCAGATACCGAGCAGGTTTCACTGATTGATTTAGCCGAGAAGAGCCGCAAGCTCTTTGAAGCTTATGGCTCAGAGGGCTCAAAAGATTTATTCATGTGGAGCTATCCAGGAGAATTTATTGCGCATCCAGGTGGCGTGCAGGATAATACACATTTTCAGATTTTAGGGGCTCGTCTTCTAGCTGAACTTATAGTGGAAGGGATCCGGGAAGCCGGATTAAACGATCTCATCATTCATCTTCGTCAGGGAGAATAATAATCCTAAAGGAAAAGTAAATATCTGTCGGTTCAACTTCTGTATGCAAGGTTAAGGTTAAGGAAAGAACTTAACTGGAAGACTTGCATGATAAGAAGGAGGATATCACGATATGGCAGATAAAAAGCTTGTAGGTAAGGTTGCAGTTGTAACCGGAGGCGGCTCAGGAATTGGCCGGGCAACCGTGCTTGAGTTCGCACGTAACGGAGCCAAAGTTGTATTATTGGACAGAACTGTGGAGAACGCTGAAAAAGTTAGACAGCAAGTGGAGAAAGAGGGCGGAGAAGCCCTAGTTATCGAATGTGATGTTGCTGAACCACCACAAGTGGAAGCGGCGATAAACAAGGCGGCCGCGAAATGGGGTCGTCTTGATGTTGTTTTTGCCAACGCAGGGATTAATGGGGCGATGACGCCTATTGAAACGATGGATATTGAATCTTGGGATCAGACCATTCATATTAACCTGCGTGGAACCTTCGCGACTGTAAAATATGCGATACCGCATCTAAAAGAAAGCGGAGGCAGCATCCTGATCAACAGCTCCATTAACGGAAATCGTGTGTTTTCCAATGTTGGTTTTTCTGCTTACAGCACGACTAAGGCAGGACAGGTTGCTTTTATGAAAATGGCGGCACTGGAACTGGCTCAATTTCAAATCCGCGTAAATGCGATCTGTCCTGGGGCTATAAAGACCAATATAGATGACAACACTTTTCCATCAGAGGATCTGAAAGAAGTGAAAATCCCAGTAGAATTTCCTGAGGGAGATCAACCGCTGGAAGAAGGTCCGGGGCGACCTGATCAAGTAGCGAAGCTGGCTCTGTTTCTGGCGTCGGAAGATTCAGATCATATTACGGGGACGGAAATTTATTGTGACGGTGCAGAGTCGCTTCTGCATGGTTAATTTTCCAACATAATCTTGACCTCTCATAACGGATTCCATCCTCGTCGCTATGCCGGACCACACGGGTCGAAAGAGCATAAGCGCTGAGGATGGTTATACCGTTTTTTGTTGTAAAATAAAGCTAATCATTATCTCCAATTTCCGTTATAATGGAGTATCTCTGGAGAAAGGAGATTGCGATATGGATTTTCAATTGGAATCATTAATGAAGTTACTAGTGGCCATGCTGTTCGGGCTGTTCATCGGGATTGACCGACAGATCAAGCAGAAACCGCTGGGGATACGGACCAGTATGGTCATAAGCATTGCGAGCTGTCTTGTCACAGTGGTGTCTATCCATGCCTTTGATAAGTTCGCAGGGCCAGAGCATCCAAACATGGACCCGATGCGGCTTGCGGCTCAGATTGTCAGCGGGATTGGTTTTTTGGGTGCGGGTGTTATTCTGCGTAGAGGCGGAGATGCCATTTCGGGCCTTACTTCGGCAGCACTCATCTGGACAGCTTCTGGAATTGGTATAGCTGTGGGTGCGGGATTCTATATTGAAGCAGCATATGCGGTTATTCTGCTGATGTTTGCTGTGAATTTAGTTCCTCATTTAATCCGCTCGCTAGGACCAGAAGTACTGAATAAACATGAAGTTTCAGTGAGGATCATTATGGAAGCTAATTTTGTGCTTACAGAAGTGATCCAAAAAATCGAGCGGCCTCAGGTCAGCTCGCAGCGTAGTACTAGAGGTCCATCCCGAGCGATTCGAAGAATGAAAATTAAAGATTTGGAAGATGGCAGACAAATGATCGATATGGTGATCTCAGCCCCGGATCGAGATTACGCAACAGAAATTTATTACGATGTGAAGAAAATTGAACATGTAATGAGCGTAGAAGTGGAGCAATTGTAAAAAGAGCATGTCACCTCATGACTAGATGTGGTAATCTATCAAGTGGAGACAATTATCAGACACTGGAAGGGAGAACAATATATTATGTCAATCACAGCGTATGAAGGACAATATGAAGGAGAAGCAGCTATCTGGTTGAAAGCCGGTCGTTATGAGGCAGCTATTCTGCCAGGCATTGGCGGCAACCTGATCTGTTTTCGTGATACCGAAAACGGATATCGCTTCCTGCATGAGCCTGGAGCTGAAGAAATGGAAGCCTTCAAGGCAAGTCCGGGGATTCACGGAATTCCTGTATTATTTCCTCCAAATCGTTATGAGGATGGTAAATTTCCATGGAATGGTCAAACTTATCAATTCCCCGTAAATGAAGTTGCAACGGGCAACCATTTACACGGATTTTTACATACTGCAGCTTGGGAAGTCGAAGAATTTGGCAGCGGTAAGACTGAAAGCTTCGTAACCGTATTCATCAAGGTGGATGAGAATCATCCTTCTTATCAATATTTGCCACATAAGTATACGATCAAATTGCGTTATACCCTCGGCGAAGGAGGATTATCTCAACAGGTGCTGGTACACAATGATGGAGATGACGTGATGCCTTGCTTGCTGGCATTCCACACTGCCATTAACGCACCATTCGCACCAGGAAGCTCGGCACAAGATTACCGCGTAAAAGCTACTATTGGCGAGCGCTGGGAGCTTAACGACCGCATGCTGCCAACAGGCAAATTCCAGGCGTTGGAGCCAGGAGAAGTTCAGCTTCGTGAAGAAGGTGTGAATCCATATTTTGCATCGATGGACAATCACTACACGGCTGTACCTCAGAACGGACGCAACCGGATGGAGCTTACCGATAGCAAAGCTGGAGTAACCTTGGTGTACGATGTAGGGACTTCGTACAAACAATGGATGATCTGGAATAACGGTGCTACAGAACAGTTCTTCTGCCCTGAGCCACAAATTAACTTGGTGAATGCGCCAATGGTAGACCTTCCTGCTGATGATATCGGCTTGTTCAGCCTGAAACCAGGCGAATATTGGGAAGAAAGCAGCCGCCTGTACGTAAAATAGAGTTCATGTGAATATGAATAGGTTATAAAGAAGGGGCTGTCTCAAACGTAGTTTTTCTACGATTAGACAGCCCCTTAAATTTATCTCTTACTAATAATCTCTTCATTAATCTGTTTAATGATGTCTTGGATACTCTTCGAACCAAGATCACCTTCACCACGTTTTCTTACAGAGACAGTGTCGGAATTTTTTTCGTTCTCCCCCAGTACGAGCATGTAAGGTGCTTTTTCAAGCTGAGCTTCACGAATTTTGTAGCCTAACTTCTCATTTCGAATATCTACTTCGACACGAATGCCAGCCTTCTCCATTTGATGCTTCACTTGCAGTGCATAGTCAACATAGTTCTCAGAGACTGGCAATAACTTCGCATGAACAGGTGCGAGCCACAGTGGGAAAGCTCCAGCGAAATGCTCAGTAATAATCCCCATAAAACGATCGATCGATCCATACACAGCGCGATGGATTACGACCGGGCGATGTTTAAGATTATCTTCCCCGATGTAAGTAAGATCGAATTTCTCTGGCATTTGCCAATCTAGTTGGATTGTTCCACATTGCCAGCTTCGTTTTAGCGCATCTAAGATATGGAAATCAATCTTAGGTCCATAGAACGCGCCATCCCCTTCATTCACTCGATATTCGATCCCGAGATTGTCTAATACATTTTGTAAAGATTGTTCAGCCTGATCCCATAATTCTTCAGATCCCATATAATCTGCCGGCCGAGTAGATAATTCAATCTTATACTCAAAGCCGAACACTTGATAAATATGGTCAATCAGTGAGATTACCCGTCTTATTTCATCCTCGATTTGCTCTGGCAAAACGAAGAGGTGAGCATCATCCTGGCAGAAAGTGCGGACTCTCATCATCCCGTTAAGTGCTCCAGAATATTCATGGCGATGCACTTGACCGAATTCCGAGATACGGATAGGCAGTTCCCGGTAGGAATGCAGATTGTTTTTGAAAATTAGCATATGCCCAGGGCAGTTCATCGGCTTAAGGGCAAATTTTGTTTCATCTACATTTGTGAAATACATATTGTCCTTGTAGTGATCCCAGTGCCCCGACTGCTCCCAAAGCCGATTGTTCATCATCAGCGGTGTACGAACTTCATCGTAATCTCTCTGTCTTTGTAATTCCCGGGCAAAGTTCTCAAGCTCTGTACGGATTGTCATTCCCTTGGGAAGATAGAAGGGCATGCCTGGCGCTTCTTCAGAGAACATGAACAACTCAAGTTCTTTGCCGAGCTTACGGTGGTCACGTTTTTTAGCTTCTTCAAGAAACAGTAAATGTTCCTCTAACTGCGCTTTTTTAGGAAAGGCAGTTCCATAAATACGTTGCAGCATTTTGTTATTGGAATCTCCACGCCAGTAGGCACCCGCTACATTCAACAGCTTAAAGGCTTTGACCAAGCCAGTTGAGGGAAGATGTGGTCCACGGCAAAGATCGGAGAATTCACCTTGATCATAAATAGTTAATACTGTGTCTGCCGGCAGATCATGAATAAGCTCCAGCTTTAAAGGCTCATTCAACTCTTCAAAAAGTTTAATGGCCTCTGCGCGGCTCACCACACGGCGGACAATCTGGTGATTCTCTTGGATGATTTTCGCCATTTCTTGTTCGATTGCAGCAAGATCATCAGTGGATAGAGGTTTGTCAATATCAATGTCATAATAGAAGCCGTCTTCGATAACAGGACCTATGCCTAGCTGGACAGCTTTATCTCCATATATACGTTTTATGGCCTGCGCCATGATATGTGCAGTACTGTGTCTATAAACCTCAAGACCGTCTTTGCTATCCAACGTAACAATATCGAGCCGGCAATCATGTTCGATCGCTTGGTTTAGATCAACAGATTTTCCATCAATTTTTCCAGCTACAGCATTTTTTTTCAGACTGGTACTTATGGCACCTGCTGCTTCTTTAATCGTTGTTCCTTGCAGTACCTCTCTAATTGTTCCATCTTGCAGTGTTACCTTGATCTTCATGATTTTAGCCTCCGTTTCTCAAATATTGTTAGTTGTGAACGCAAAAAAACGCATCTCTCCCAGAAAGGGACGAGTGCGTTCAGCTCGTGGTTCCACCCTAATTCGACCTGTCACATGGACAGGACCTCATTGGTATCCGATATCGGGGATAAATCGGTGCCGCATACTACCGAAAAACAAAGTTCTACGGATTCAGCGTCACGGCTACAAAGGGGTAACTTCACAACCGGTAACTGGAGAAGCTTGCAGCCTGGACTTCTCTCTCTGGACAGTTCGTGTAGGAAATCATGTCTTTGATCATTGCCATATTCTGTTGCTAGTTAATATTACTCAATAGTATTCGATAAAGTCAAGGGGGGAGGTGCACAGAAAGCGGATGATCGTTTCTCCGCGTTCTTCATTTGCTTATTGGTAAAGGAAATGAGGAAGGGCTTGGCGAATTTATATTTCAATATGCTTAAGGAGGATTGTAATGCAGATTATTGCCATGCTGACGATGCTAATCGACCATATTGGCTATATCTTTTTCCCGGAGAATCTTGCTTGGAGATATGTAGGGAGAATAGCTTTTCCGATTTATTGTTATGGGCTTGTGCAGGGACATATCCATACTTCATCCAGACCTAAATATTTATTACGGTTGCTCTTGATAGCGATTGTTGCTCAGATTCCCTATAATTTAGCGCTAAATTCTGGTGGCTGGAACGTGGTGTTTACGTTATTGCTGTCGGCAATCGTACTGGTTATTTTGGACAAACTGCCTTCACTATGGCTAGGTATACCTGTGGTAATTGCTGCTATAGTGTTAATGGATTATTACCCTATAGATTATAACGCGTACGGTTTGCTCTTAGTATTGATTTTTCGTTATACGAAATCGTACTGGCTTGTTGGAGCCCATTTGGCACTGAATCTATTCTATATGTTTTATAATTATTGGGTTGTACAGATGCTAAGTATTTTACCTACCTTGCTGATTGCTTTTACGCCTTTGATTTGGAATCGCTTGGAGCGGCATCGGGTTCCGCGCTGGGTGTGGTGGTCATTTTATCCTGCACATTTACTGATGTTGGCAATAGTTAAGGCTGTAATTTACAAGGAATGGGCTCAGATCGAATGGCGAAGTTTGTTGAATATTTAAACATTTTACAATAAAAGGAACTTTGATTTACAAAACTTACCTTAGCTGAGATAATGGATTGATTTCACAAAATAATATGAAGGAGACATGCTATGAGTAGAGTTAAAGCAAAAATGAAGTGGTTTTTGCCTTTTGTCGCACTGATGCTAGTTCTTGCCGGCTGTCAGTCGGTAGGGGGGTTCGATGTTAATAAGGCGTTGATTGGGGATGTTGATGTTAAATCATCAGAATCCAGTATGACTTTTTCCATGAATGCTGAGCCCATAGAGGGAATTAGCGCGGAAGATAAGGAAATGGTTGATCTTATTAATTCTTTTTCCTTGAATATTAGTAAAGCTAAGTTACAAGATAATGGGAGTTTATCGGCCCAAGGAACTGTTGGTTATAAACAATTGGATATTCCATTCACCTTGTTTATGGACAAACAAACACTTGCTTTTACAGTTGAAGGAGCAAAACAACCGTTCTACTTCCCTGTACAAGGATACGATGAAATCTTAGGTGAAGTAGGCTTGGATACGGCAAAAGCTGAAGATGTCAGTAAGCTGTTGACGAAATTCGTTGTTAAGAATCTTCCTAATCCTGGCGTAATCAACATTACACCGGTTAGTGATGCTGTGTATGGCGAGCAGTTGAACATGACGAAGCTGCATGCAGAAGTGACGGGTGATGAGCTTCCTGCACTGTTAAAAGGCTTCCTGAAGTCTGTCTCCAAAGACACAGAAGGTTTTACTGAATTGGTAGGTGGTCTTTACGACTATCTGTACCCTGTGATCAAAGCTATGGATGAAGACGGTTCTGGCGATATTTTCAATCTTGGATTCGGAGATATTCCACTGGATGATAAAGAAGCTGTCGTAACTGTATTGCATGATGCTGCCAAATTGGCTGTTGATGCATTGCTGCTAGTATATGACAATCAAGTGGACAGTCTTTACAAATCAACTCCTGAGATTAAGACTGTGTTGAGTAAGGATACGAAGTTATCTGTTGATATTTTCGTTGATAGTGCTCTGCATGTGCGTAAACAGAATGTTGATCTGAAAGTGGCGCTTCCGGGTACCGAGGATTTCCCACTGAAGAGTCTCTCGCTTAAAGCTTCCAGTCAGGTTTGGAACATTGGCGGTGCTGTAACTGCTGATCCAATCAGCACTGAAGGTGCACTTGATATTTCTTCCGGGCTTACACCTGGAGAGACTTTGAGAAACTTTGCCCCAGATTCTGATGTATATCGTATATTGAAGGATGATCTGGGCATTACGAAGAGAACCATTGTTATCGAACCTGATGACGAATATTATTACCCGATTGTAGACAAGAACACTACTTATATCCCACTGCGTTATTTGGCAGAAGATTTAGATGCTACTGTAGAATGGGATACTGTCAATCGTGCAATTAACGTTACTGATGGTGTGTACGGAGATAAACTGGTGTTCAAAATCGGTTCTTCCGAAGCCTTGATTAACGGCACGGCTGTAAAGCTTGCCCAACCTGTATTTGTTGACGAGTATGGCGATGCATATGTATCCTTGCGTCTGCTTGCTGAAGCGCTTCATGCTACTGTGTCGGTAGATGAAGATGGTTGGATTACTATTGTACGGAACTAGTTGCATCTTAACGATCAATTAACACAATAAACCCAGCTTCCATCTGACGCATAAATGCGAGTGGAGGCTGGGTTTTTTATATGAAATACATAAACCAGTTATTGCTTCGTTAATACCACCTCTAAAGCTATATTACTAAGCTCTTTATCCTCTGTCATACTTTGGATGTATCCACCTAAGAAACCTTCTTGTAGGCCTTCCCAAAGCTTGTAACCTGGCATCGCTTTAATATCTTCTGAGGAGCTGCCGGCTGTCCCCGCGAAGTATCTTACATTTAGCTTGGCCATTACCTCTGCCATCGATGCCTTTTCAGACTGCGTAAAGGAACTCTCCTTTAGACCATCCATAGCTTTGTTATAAGAGTTTGTAGCAAAAATATCCTCAGCATAGGTCTTAAAGTTTAAAAGATTCTGATCTGTAATGCCATTAGCTTTAGCCCATCCTTCTACATTTAAGGGCATTGCTTCATAATTGACGGTTCTGCTCAGAGGATCGAAGGTCATCGCTCCATATTGATGTGGATAAACAGCCATTGCACTTGTTGCGATATCATAAATTGGCATTACTTCCGAAGAAGTTGCCGGGTCTACCTGGATGTCCTGCATATGGATATGGCCTGACAAGACTAAATTAAGTTCATTTTCACGAAGTAACTTTATTGTTTCCTGACTGTTGTTAAGTTTAAAGCCTGAAACAGACATAGAGGTGTGGCTTAGTAGGTTGTGGTGCATAACCGTGAGGACAGAAGCATGCTCCTTGGCAGCTAGTTTAACAGAATTATCTATCCATGATAGGGTAGAGGCGGTCAGGCGTCCGTCCGTTTGGGGGAAACCGTATTTCTGATTGTTATGATATTGGCTGCTGTCAATCATAAGGAGCCATAAATTTGGAGCTGCTTTAACGATGTAACTTAGCGATTCTTTATCACGTGATACAGCCTCTTTGTAGCCGAAATTCTCATACATCTTGGTAAAGTCTTTGTCTGTAATAGAATCCGTAACGAGCTGCTTATCCCCGCTGAAGGATCTGGCCCAAGGATTAAATAAATCATGGTTGCCTGGAATGACATAAACAGAGGTTCCCTGCGCTTCAATTCGCTTTAGTTTTTGGGTTAGCTCCTGATGGCTGCTGCGTTCTCCGTTATTTGTTAAATCTCCACTGAGGATGAGAAAATCAGGCTTCTGCTGCTCAGTATCATAAACCAAGGTTTCAAGGATTTCATCACTGTAAGGCAGCATTTTTCCATCACCGCCAGTTACATATTTCTGAAAAGCTGTACCGCCATCCTGAAGCTTCTTATCTAAGAAGTGAGTATCCGTTGCCACCCAGAAAGTGAGGGGGTGAAGATCAGTCGGATCTAGTTCTGTAAAGGTCAAATTAGACGAATTTGTGTCTTTACAGCTAGTTAGAGCCAAGCTCAGGAAAAGGAGCAGCAACAAAGAGGTAAAGACTGATTTTTTATGTCGAACAAGGGCTTTCTTGCTCAGAAAATTCATGATTATAACCTTCCTTCTATACATTTGCTGCACTATTGTAGCGCATTTTAGCTCGTAGTGTATATCGGAAAAGGAAGAGGGCAGTTTCTAGCCCGCATGAATTGATTAATGATTAATAGATCAGGTGCATAATTAAGCCCATAAATGCGACAATAAGAGTTGGCAACGAATATATCCGACAAAATAAGTTGTGAATAACTGTTGTGTTTTCAGAAAAAAGGTGCTAAGATATACAAAAGTAAGTTACTAAAATTAATGGAGGTAGTTATTTTATGTCTAACAATTTCTTTGAAGCAGTAAAAGGAAGACGTTCCATATATGCCATCAGTAAAGAAACTACGATTTCGGATGCACAAATTGTAGAAATCGTTGAACAAGCGGTGCTACATAGCCCAACTTCATTTAACTCTCAAAGCTCAAGAGCCGTTGTTCTTCTTGGTGAACAACATGATAAGCTATGGGATATCACTACAGAAACATTGCGTAAAATCGTTCCTGCCGAACAATTTGAAGGAACAGCGCAAAAATTAGCGTCTTTCAAAGCAGGTTACGGTTCCGTACTATTCTTCGAAGATCAAACGGTAGTGAAGAGCCTGCAAGAGAACTTCGCTCTATATGCTGAGAACTTCCCAATTTGGGCTAACCAATCCTCTGGTATTCTGCAATTTGTAGTATGGACAGCACTTTCTGAAGCAGGTGTAGGTGCATCCTTGCAGCATTATAATCCACTGATTGATGATGAAGTAAAAGAAGCATGGGGCATCCCGCAAGAATGGAAATTGATTGCTCAATTGCCATTTGGTAAAACCGTTACTCCTGCTGGTGAGAAACAATTCCAACCGGTTGAAGATCGTGTTAAAGTCTTTAAATAAGTGAGATAAGCGTTTGAAACCTCCTTAGCCAGGCTAAGTATGTATATAGACTGGTTAAGGAGGTTTTTTGTATGCCATGGAACAAAGAGGATTATCCAGAATCATTAAAGAACTTCACAGCACCTGTTCGCAATAAGGCAATCGATATTGCGAATGCGCTCCTCGAAGATGGTTATGAGGAGGGGCGGGCGATTTCAATTGCCACAGCGCAGGCGAAAGAGTGGGGGGAGAACCACGATAAACAAATCCGTAAAAAAGGCCATTAAGGCTTAATCAAAGGCCTGAGCATAGAAATAAAAAAAGCAGGACAGCGTTTATTAACGCTTGTCCTGCTTTTTGACTGGCACAATTATTTAGTAGATTCATTTCCTGCTGCTGCGCTTGCAGTTGGCTCAGCTGTTGCAGCTGCATCTTCTTTAGCGTCAGTAAGTGTGTTCGTAATTTTTGCTTTTTCAGTTGTTTCTGACAACCAAGTGGAGGACAGAGTGGAAACCTTTTGCGAAACTAGAGTTTTACGAATTTCATCTTTCTTTTCTTCCAGTGTATAGTCTTTAGCATCTTTATGGTCGGTTACTTTAATGATGTGATAACCATAATCGGATTTCACAGCATCACTGGTTTCACCAACTTTTAGCTTAAAGGCTACATCAGAGAATTCAGCTACCATATCGCCACGTTTGAAGAAGTCTAGATCTCCGCCATTATCCTTGGAACCCGTATCAGAGGATTTTTCCTTGGCAAGAGTAGCGAAATCTGCGCCTTCTTTCAATTGTTTCAGAATTGCATCTGCTTCTTCTTTAGTCTCAACGAGAATGTGGGAAGCGCGAACTTGTTCTTCTTCACTGAAAGTAGCTTTATTTGTGTCATAGTATTCTTTGATTTCATCATCCGTTACAGTGACTTGTGGCTCAAGGATTTTACGCAGCTTTACTTGCAGCGGCATTTGCTTTTTCAAGTCGTCTACAGTCATTGAGCTTTGGGACAAAGCAGCATTAAAGGCAGCCTCTCCGCCGAATTGTGCTTTAAGATCTTCAAGTTCAGTGTTGATGTCTTCATCTGTAACAGTTACGTTGGCTTTTTTAGCCTCTTGATCAACAAGCTCAGTAGTAATCATAGATTGCAGCGTGCTTTCTCCGCCTGCTTCGATCAATTTATCATAAAGTTGTTCTTTTGTAATTTTTGTTCCGTTTACTGTTGCAACAGCTTTTTTGCTGTCGTCTTTTTGGACGACCAGAACAATGATTAGTGCTGCAGCTAATACGATAGAGGCAATCATCCAAGCTTTATTGCTTCTAGGAGCAGTCGGAGGTGTAGGAGGCGTAGCGTTGTTCGCACCGACTTTGTTCATTACTGGAATACTGTCTGCTTTTGTTGTATTCACAGGTTCCTCAGCAGCTGCTTGCGCTACTTCAACCTCTTCATTGATAATCTCGGAAGTGTTCAAATCTTCTTCCGTGGTTCCGTTGTTTTCTAAGTTCTCATTTCCATTCAGATCTTTTTTGTCCATTATTAGTAATGACTCCCTTCAATATAGGTGTTGCTTGTCTATTTACAACTTTAACAGAAATCCTAATCCTAAACCTTAAGAAAGTATAAAAAAAGGCAGGATCTTTTTAAGTTTCTATTAATAAAAAGCAAAAAGCCGGAAATGGCATCAGTAACATGCCCTTCCGGCTAATGGGAATAAGATGTCTACTTCAGTCCTTTCAGAAGATGACGAATGCTTTCTTGTTTTCGTCTTGGGACACGTACGTTTTTAGCATACAGGCCCATTTCACCGAAATAAATGCAGTCATCTGCGATAGAGCTGATCTTGTTCAGGTTGACATAACAGCCACCGTACACATGATAATAACTTGAATTGGACAACAATCGATTTAATTGCTCGGCAGTCATTCTCTTTTTTATGTTATAGTTTCTGCCGTGAAAAATGACCAAATCATGGTCCCCGACCTTAAAGAACAGAATGTCTGTCTCCACCTCGAAGTCCTCGTACACATTTCTGGCTTCCAGCAGGATGCTACTCATTCATGTTCCCCCTTTATACGGAATAAAAGACTAATGTTAGCGCTTTCATTATATCACAACAGTTAATCGTTGGAAAGACCCATTTTTGAATTGTTTCGTACATTTCTAACTTTATCGTTTGTAATTAACGTTTAAAAATTGTAGATTATATAGATGATCACATCTAATGAGTGTGAAGTAGCAATACTTTGAGGAGGAATATAGAGATGAATGAGCAGAATAAGTTATTGCTGTTTACAGGTTCTTATGCAAGTGCCGCAGAAAGCGGAGTGCAGGTGTTTGAATTCGATGGAGCTGCAGGTGGTACGCTAAAGCTGCTGGATTCGGTGCAGGGCTTAACTAATCCTACCTTTGTTAATGTAGATGCCGCAGAGAAACGTCTATACGCTATAGGAGAAAAACCGAATGGTGAGGGTGGAAAAGAAGGCGAGGTTATTTCCTTTGCTATTGATCTAAAGGACGGGAAATTGAGTGAACTGAAACGCATTCCCTCCATGCCTGCCTCTGGCAACCGTCAAACAACCACCTGCCATATCAATAGAGATTTGAATGATGAATACGTGGTTGTATGTAGTTATCATGGTGGAAGTGTTGGCTTGATCAAATTAAATGAAGATAAAGCTGCAGATCAATTAGTTGATGTGGCCGTACATTCAGGTCATGGCCAACATCCTGAACGGCAGGACCGCCCTCATCCCCATTCCGCTATTTTCAGTCCGGACGGGCAGTATGTGTTTGTATCTGATCTTGGGCTTGATTTAATTCGGGCCTATAGAATCAATAGAGAAACCAACAAACTAGAGGTACATGGTGATACGGCGTTGCATCCAGGAGCGGGACCACGCCACTTCACTTTCCATCCAGACGGAAAGTCTGCTTATGTAATTAACGAGGTGGATTCCACCATTACATCGTTTACATATGACAGTGCCGCAGGCACTCTGCACACTGTAGATACAGTGCCGACACTGCCTGATGATTTTGACGAAGAGAATACATGCGCTGAAATCGCTATTTCCAAGGATGGGAAATATCTGTACGCTTCAAACCGTGGGGCTGATAATATTGCCGTATATGCGGTGGATAATGCTTCTGCTAAGCTTACACATCTTGAATATGTATCTACTCGTGGAGGACATCCACGTCACTTCGCATTGACACCAGATGGAGCTTATCTTATAGTAGCGAATCGTGATGCGAATAACCTGGTTGTATTTTCAATAGAAGCGGCTAGTGGCCGACTCGAATTTACTGGAAATACAGCTGAAGTATCCAAACCGGTATGTGTGAAGCCCGTAATTGTTCCTGCATAAAGTTACTCCGCTTGAAGAGTGAATAAGTGATCTTGGGAAATGCTAAAGTGAACACCGGATATAAAGTCCGGTGTTCCCTTTTTTTGAAAATAAAAGCCTGTGATTATCTGGTTGATGAGGTGAATGAGGGAGAAGACTATTTGAGCGAAACGGGCTTAAGAGGTACAATAGTGGATACTGCAGATTTGAATAGCACATTTTGCCTGCCATCACCTTGACCTTGTAAAGTGATTGTGAAAGCATCGTACGAGGTTACGAGCCCTTGCATTTTCACACCATTCGTCGTAAAAATCGTCACAGGGACCTTTGTGGAAATGAACTGGTTCAACAATCGTTCTTGCAATTTTAAACTCTCCACTTTGGCAGCACTCCATCTTCTGTGAATTTTTTCTCTCAATAATTATAACATGGGTTAGTCCCTCACTGGAAATGAGATCAACAGTCACCTGAATAGACATGGAGGTATTTATGCTTTATTATCAGAACTGGTCTAAAGCTTTTCGCTTTTTTTTAGGGTTTGCTGCTTGTTTCGCCGTTATAGCTGTCCTTGTAAGTATGAATAAGGTATCAACCTTTGATAACTATATTATTGATTGGGTACAATCAGCGGAATCACCGGGGTTGACCTCATTCGCCAAAGGTTTATCTCTAATTGGTTCCTCTAAGATCGCTATTGGCATATCTATCGTTACCATGGCACTGCTCTATTTTTTGCTGAAACACCGGTTTGAATTAATCTTGTTCCTATGGGTTGGATTAGGCTCGCAGCTCTTGAATACAATAATGAAGTTATGTTTTCACAGAGAACGTCCGAATTTACATCGTATTGTCGAAGAGATTGGTTATAGTTTTCCGAGCGGGCACTCAATGGCAGCCTTCTCTTTGTACGGCGTTATTGCCTTTATACTGTGGCGTCATCTGCGGCGGAGGCATGAACGGGTCTTATTAATAATGTTCGCTGTATTCATGACCGTGGGGATTGGCTGGAGTCGTATCTATTTGGGTGTTCATTATCCGAGTGACGTTATTGGGGGATATATGGCTAGTGGCGCTTGGCTGATGTTGTCCATTTGTTTATTTCAAATCTACAAGAGCTCGCGTACGAATTAGGATAGATACAAAAACGGATATCTTTCATAGCGCATGAAGATATCCGTCTTTATGTGGAAGAAGATTGGTTAAGGGGTCGTCACATGTTGTTCAGATGTTTTGCGATCCTGGAATTGTCCCATTTTGCTTATTCTTTGCTTCAGCATCGCAGGAAGTCCTGCTTTAAGCTTTTGGGCTTCGTCTTTTGTCAGACGTCCTTCGGTGATGGCTTGATCCAGCCGTTGGTTTGCCGATTCGCAGAGCTTCTGAATATATTGATCTTCCGTCCAGCCTTTTTTCTCAAGAGCAAGCTGCGGGAGCGTTTTGCCTGCTTTCAGGCTATTGATTAGCTCTGTACGATCCATTTCCAGCAGTTTAGCCGTTTCAAAAATAATGAAATGTCCACCAGCCCTAACCTTTCCGTCTTTTCCTGGATGGTGACCGTGACCTTTCTCTGAAGGGTGGGCACCAGGTGCGGTGGCTGTGGGGGTTACTTTCTCAGCAGAAGCACTTCCAATTGGCGCAAGAGCTGGAGACAGGCTGAGAAAAATAACGGTTGTGAAAGTCATTAATCTTTTGATATGGTTATTCATTCACTCACCTCGTATGTTATGTGATAGGCACTACTCGGATTAGTATTCCCTTAAAGCTGAAAGAAACATGAGTGAGAGCTTAAATGTTCTTAAAATTCATCATCTCCAGGCTGGGGTAATTAGAAGTACGCGGGTTCGCTGATGTTCATATTGTAGCGTGGGCTAATTTTTAGGAGGGATAGGTTTGGCTTTAGGAGCTCGCATATTTAAAACAGGTTTGGCCGTTACGCTAGCCCTGTATTTAGCTGTAATGCTTCAATTTCCTTCTGCCGTGGGTGCAGGGATTGCAGCGATTTTCGCTATGCAGCCCTCTATTTATCGTTCTTGGCGTTATTTTCTTGACCAGCTCACGACTAGTACAATGGGAGCCGTTCTGGCTTTACTCGGAGGGATGCTGTTATCCAATAGCCCAATAGCAGTCGGTTTGGTCTGTATTCTAGTCATTATGATCAGTATGAAAATCAACCGGGCGGATACGATAAGTCTTACGTTAGTTACTGTAATAACAGTGATGGAGGCTTCGGGTGAATGGCAATTCGCACTTAATCGCTTTTTATTAACTTTGACAGGTATTGTTTCTGCATTTCTAATCAATATTATTGTCGTTCCTCCAAAACCTCGTAAGCAATACATTAAGCAAATTGAGAATGTTTTTTCAAGCCTCTCTTTATTGCTGAGAACAGCGGTTTCTCATGAGATGAAGGAAAGTGTATTTCGTGATGAAAAAAATGCCTTACATTCATCCATAAAATCGTTGGCGGATAAGTATGCATTGTTTGAGGAGGAGCAGAAGCAGTTAAAACGGGCCAAGTATAGCCAGACTAGACAAATGGTTGTGTATAAGAACCTGTTAGCTTCTTTGCAAAAAGGTTACGATGTTCTCGAGGCTGTAGATCGGCATTATTTCCAGGCGGATCGGACCGAACATACAGATGCTCTATTTGATAATCATTTGGAACATTTAATCAAATATCATCAGCACATCTTACTTAAGTTTGAAGACAAATTAAAGCCCAATGCCAATGATTCCGAACCCTTGGGAGAAGACAATGATGATTTTCTGAATACCGCGATTTTGGGGTATAATGCAGAGAAAATAGGTCAGCTGCGTTTATATGTTGTGGCAGCGGCGATTTATGATTACGGATATCAATTGGAGCGCTTAGATAAAGTGGCCGATCAGATGAATCGTATAGCAGAGGAGAAAGAATCTGTGCACGAAGCCTAAACATAACCTTGTGAAGAGCAACATATAAGCTTTGTAACAGTAAAAAAATCCGGTTCCTTAGGGACCGGATCATCTATTTAAGAGAATACTTGAAATCTCAACTTGTAATTGCTAAAATGAGAAGATATCGAATAAACATGCATTTAAAAACATAAATATGCAAATTTATCATATCACGATTCAAATGGAATGTCAACCTTCCAAAAGGGGATGAAATGTAGTGGATAACAATGAAAGTCAGTGGAAAGAGGAACAGCAACGGGTTGACGGAGTAACCAAACTTCTGTCAGCCCATATTCGCCATTTATCAGAGGAGCTTGGACTTCATCGCAGTGATGTAGTGGATATGCGGAAAGACTTCTGGGAAGAGGTAACCGTAAACTTCAGTAGCCCGGATGATTTGGGAGAAACCTCAACAAGTCTTCGCCAACAGTCCCAAATCCTAAATGAACGGGAACGTCATCATTTGCAATCAAGCAAAGCGCTGAAAAAATATAAAAAGCTGGTTGTCTCTCCTTACTTTGGCCGAATTGATTTCACCGAGGAACCAACTGGCGGGCTGGAAAAGATTTATCTAGGAATTGGATCATTGATGGAGGATGATGGTACCTTTTTGATTTATGACTGGCGCGCGCCTATTTCCAGTCTGTATTATGACGGAGCCCCTGGTCCCGCTGCTTATGAAACACCTGGAGGATTAGTCTCCGGAACGATGAACCTTAAACGCCAGTTTGTTATTGCTGACGGTGTAATTGAAGTTATGTTTGACACTGGGGTTACGATCGGGGATGAGCTGCTGCAGCAGGTGCTAAGTCATAGCGCTGACGATCGGATGAAAAGTATTGTTGCTACAATTCAGAAAGAGCAAAATGCAATTATCCGCAACGACAAAAGCAGGATGCTAGTTGTGCAAGGAGCAGCGGGAAGCGGGAAAACGTCTGCTGCATTGCAGCGGGTAGCTTATCTTCTATATAAATACCGTGAAGTATTATCAGCAGATCAAATGCTGCTGTTCTCACCGAATCCGCTGTTTAACAGCTATGTATCTACAGTGCTCCCGGAGCTAGGCGAAGAAAATATGCAGCAAACAACGTTTCAAATGTATTTGGAACATCGTCTTGGCCATGAATTCCAGCTCGAAGATGTCTTTAGTCAGACCGAAAGTCTACTAAATGCTCCTGATGGTCCTGAGGTGGCTATACGCAGAGAAGGCATTGCCTATAAATCGTCTGTACCTTTCCTAGATGTGATTCGGCGATATGCTACGTTGCTGGAACAGGAGGGCATGCTTTTTAAACCTTTAATGTTTCAAGGGAAAGCAGTGGTCAGTAAAGAAGAAATGGAACGCCAATTCTACGCGTACGATCCTGCCATAAAGCTTGCGAATCGTGTGGATTTGATGATCCGCTGGCTGCTTAAGAAGATCGCAGATTTTACCCATGAGGAAAGAAATGCACAGTGGGTTGAAGATCAGATCGAGCTGCTGGATTCCAGCGATTATCACCGTGCGTATCAGATGTTGCGCCGGAAGAAGAAAGCTTCGCAGGATAGCTTTGACGATTTTGATACCGAAAAAGAAGTGTTATCTCGTTATGTAGTCAGCCAGCGGCTCAAACCACTGCGTGGTTGGACTAAACGGGGTCGATTTGTGGACGTTAAGGGCTTGTACAGCACGTTATTTACAGATCGCGAACTTATGGAGCGCCTCAATGGTGATTATCCTTTACCAGAGGTGTGGGATGATATCTGTGAGCAGACATTGGAATCTATTGGAGTGAACGAGCTTGCTTATGAAGACGCTACGCCATTCCTTTATCTGAAGGAGTTAAGCCAAGGCTTCCGGACCAACACACTGATCCGCCATGTGATTGTAGATGAAGTACAAGACTACTCTCCATTCCAATTAGAGTTCATGCGCCGTTTATTTCCAAGAGCAAAAATGACCGTATTAGGCGACCTGAACCAGGCCATTTATGCACAAGGTGAGGTACTGGGGGATTTGTCTAGTCTCGTAAGTATATATGGTGAAGAAAACACAGAAGTGATCTCGTTAACCCAAAGCTACCGTTCAACTTATGAGATCGTGGAGTTTACGCGGTCAATGATCCCTGGAGGAGAACGGATCGTACCGTTTAATCGGCGGGGAGAAGAACCCCAGCTAAGTGTGGTATCCAGCGAGAAGGAGCTCCTGAATGCTGTAGAACAGGATATCCGGAAGCTGCATTCTGAGGGATATCATTATGTAGCTGTCATCTGCAAAACAGCGGAGGAAAGCGCAAGGGTTCATGCTGAACTGAATCGTAGCCTGCCGGTAAGACTTGTTACAAAGGAAACGCCGAATTTTCAGAAGGGGACACTGGTTCTGCCTGCTTATTTAGCAAAAGGTGTGGAGTTTGATGCGGTCGTCATCTTTGATGGCTCGGCTGAACAATATGGCAGAGAAAGTGAACGCAAATTGTTTTATACGGCTTGCACTCGGGCTATGCACTTACTGCATATTTTTAGCCTGGGTGAACCTAGTCATTTTATTCCGTCCGCTAATGTGGCATCTTTAAGCGCCGGATCGCTGTAACCATAGATCTCTTCATTTTAAGATCGTCCTTTTCGCAGCAGCGGAGGGACGGTTTTTTTGTTTTCATGAATAAAGAAGAGCGAACAAACCACAATAAAGAATGTTGTACACAATGACAAAGGTGGTCAGTTCATGAAGGAAAGAAAATGGGATCTGCTTGCCTTAGCATCAATCCCACTAATAATGACCCTCGGTAACTCCATGCTGCTGCCTATTCTGCCGCAGATCTCCAAAGAACTAGGCATTAGTGCTTTTCAAGTCAGTATGCTGATTACCGTGTATGGATTGATGGCAATTGTAATGATCCCTATTGCAGGTTATCTGTCAGACCGTTTTGGGCGAAAGAAGGTTATTCTTCCTAGTTTAATCATTGCCGCAATTGGTGGTGCCGTCTGCGTGGTAGCTGCTTGGTTTATGAAGGGGGTTAGCGCTTATTGGGTGATCTTAGCGGGGCGTCTGTTGCAAGGAATTGGTGCAGCGGGTGCTTTTCCAATTGTAATACCCTTTGTAGGCGATTTGTTCAAGGAAGAAGAGGATGTGAGCAAAAGTCTGGGAATCATTGAGACCTCCAATACGTTTGGTAAAGTTCTCAGTCCAATTCTTGGTGCCTATCTTGGGATATGGCTCTGGTTTGCTCCTTTTATTGCAATTCCCATTCTATGTCTAATTTCATTTTTTTTAGTTTTATTTCTCGTCCGAAAGCCCGAAGCGAAGGATGAACCTGAGAAACAGGAAATCCGAGCGTTTTTAGCTGGAATTGTGAGTGTTTTACGTAAAAAAGGGCGTTGGCTGTATGCTATTTTTGCCATAGGCGGCATTTGTATGTTTGTGACCTTTGGTGTTCAATTCTATTTATCAGAAATGCTGGAAACTAAATATAAAATGCACGGGGCGACGAAGGGGTTTGTGCTGGCGATACCGCTTGCCCTCTTATGTCTGTCCTCCTATGGCACAGGAAAGATCATTGGTCAGAATAAAACGCTAATGAAATGGCTGGGCTTTGGAGGAATGGTGTTACTGACTGCGGCCATGATTTGTGCGGGATTCAACAAAGGCATTTATTTTTTAGTAGGATTTATGGGTTTAGGCTGTGTTGGAATCGGGATTGTACTTCCTTGTATGGACGCTTTAATCACGGAGGGGATTGAGAAGGAGAACAGCGGCACGATAACCGCTCTTTATAGTAGTATGAGGTTTATAGGGGTAGCGTTGGGACCGCCGGTGGTATCGCTGCTGTTAAGCAGTGGGCATTGGGTATTGTTCGCGTTGATGGCTACAGTAGGGGCAATTGGTGGATTGCTGACCTTATTTGCGGTAACTCCGAGTAAGGGGGAAAAGGGAGAACCAGGCGTTAAAGATACAGAGAAGATAATTCCTCCGATCTGGCCGAAACGTGTTCGCCAAACCTCTGCAATGTCTCTGGATGGAAAAAAGGGCTATCCCTAAGCTGCGTTGCCGCAGCTTGTGGGATAGCCCTCTTGATAAAAGAATAAAAGATATTCTTAGGCTTGTGGAACGGATTCCCAATCCTTCAAGAAACGTTCAATACCGTTATCTGTCAGCGGGTGCTTCCAGAGGGTTGGCAGAAGTGAGCCTGGGATTGTAGCGATGTGAGCACCAGCAATAGCTGCTTGCTCAACATGTGCAATGTTGCGGATACTTGCTGCAATGATCTCG
Organism: Paenibacillus sp. FSL R7-0163; assembly: GCF_037969975.1. Taxonomy (NCBI): domain Bacteria; kingdom Bacillati; phylum Bacillota; class Bacilli; order Caryophanales; family Paenibacillaceae; genus Paenibacillus; species Paenibacillus sp. FSL R7-0163. The sequence goes on along the minus strand of NZ_CP150224.1, from coordinate 3,289,470 downwards.
GATTTCAAGTTGTAGTTAGTCAGGATAGTCTTCAGATCCTTGATCAGCTTCATTCCATCAACACCGATATCATCCAGACGACCTACGAAAGGAGAGATATAAGTTGCGCCTGCTTTAGCAGCCATCAAACCTTGAGCCGCGGAGAATACTAGTGTAACGTTAGTTTTGATGCCTTTTTTAGTAAGCTCATAACAAGCTTCCAAGCCATCTTCAGTCATAGGGAGTTTAATTACAACGTTTGGAGCCCATTCAGCAATTTCGTATGCTTCTTTGAGCATTTCTTCTGCTGTAAGTCCGATTACTTCTGCGCTTACAGGTCCTGGAACGATTGCAACGATTTCTTTGATAACATCCTTGAACAATCTTCCTTCTTTAGCGATCAGCGAAGGGTTAGTCGTTACGCCATCCACTAGTCCCAGGCGAGTAATACGTTTGATTTCTTCAATGTTTCCGGTATCCAAGAAAAACTTCATTTTAAATTTCCTCCCTTGATTTCCATATGGATTGACAAGCAACATTCATATTTACATTATGAGACATGCAAATCAAAGTTTCAACTGTTATTTTGAATATTTCAAAATAACTTTATAGAACCAGTATTACCTGTATGCGCTGAATTTCAGATAATATAAGATTGGCTTAGGCCTCCCTCCATGATAATATATAACCGGAATTGTTATTTTGGAGTGGGGGGTGGGGATGGGATGATGTATGCGATATTGCTTATTTTACTTGTGCTTGTGCTGGCAGCAGCGGGATTCCTTGCCTACCAGAACAGCAAGTTGGTGTCTAATCAGAAGAAACTCGGTACTGCATCAAGTGATCCTTCCCTTATGTATTCTATCTTTGACCAATCTAGTGCAGCTGGTGTTGAAGAACCTGAGGCCATTCCGTTATTTCAATACACTGTATTTGCGCGGTCGAATGGAGCGGTTGTTGTGAACAAGCCTGTAGCTATGATTATTCTGTGCAGAGTTGCTGCGGGTAAAGGTGATTACTTACTGGCCGATGTCGAGCGTAATATGCTTGACAAGATTAGTAGGCCAATGCCTTTGAATGCGTATTCTGAGCATAAAGCCTACTTACACAGGACGGCTAATCACACAGAAAAAGAGATGGTTCTCAATCTAGAGGATGCAGTGAATTTACAATATACATAGAGTAGGGTGAAAGATATTGATTTTTTGCTCTGCGCAAAGCATAATACAAATTTGGATATAAAAAAGAATCAAACAGCCGGAAGCAATCGCGTTTTATGTTAAACACAGCTACCGCGGCACATTGATTGGTAAAATAATGGATGCCAGTCAGCACTTAGGCATGATATCTCCCTACGGGTGCATTAAGCACCCATTCCAGCATCATGATCATATCTTCTACTCTAGTGAGCTGAGTTTGTAGGTTATCTTGCTGTGGACTGTCTTCTGTTAATGAAGCTAATCTTGATTCCAGAGATCTGCGCTGCAGTGTCAATTCGTTGATTTTAGATTGAATTTGGTTTTCGGTTCTCATCCGGAATCCTCCTGAACAATAGGTGATTTCAACATCATCATAGATCATTATAACGGATAACATGGGGGTAATAAAATGAGTATCAATGTTAAACAATTAGCCGCGGAAAAAGCAGTGGAATTTGTAAAAGATGGCATGAAGATCGGCCTTGGCACTGGATCTACTGCCTATTGGGCGATCAACAAGCTTGGTGAGCGCGTCAGTGAAGGTCTAAAGATTACCGCTGTAGCAACCTCCCGTGCTTCCGAAGAACAGGCGCGTGAACTTGGGATTCCAATCGTAGCTTTTGGAGATATTGATAGTCTGGACCTGACCATTGACGGAGCGGACGAGCTGGATAGTAGTCTACAGCTTATTAAAGGCGGCGGCGGCGCGCTGCTTCGGGAGAAGATTGTTGCGAGTAACAGTACTCGTATGATCGTTATCGCCGATGAGAGTAAAGTGGTAAATACACTCGGCAAATTCCCGCTGCCTGTAGAAATTGTTCCTTTTGCATGGGAATGGACTGTGGCTGAACTTGCCAAGCTGGGTTGCAATCCTGAATTGCGTCGTAGTGGAGAAGAGCTGTACAAGACAGATAACGGCAATTACATCGCAGACTGCCGGTTCGAAGCGATTGAGTCCGCACCGAAGCTGGCACTGGCCATCCAAAGTATTCCGGGAGTTGTAGAACACGGCCTATTTATCGAAATTGCAGCTATGGCTATTGTGGGTAAAAAAGATGGAAGCATTGAAATTATAGAAGTTAAACCGGGCAATTGATCGTTCGTAGATCTAGAGAATCTAGCAGTTTACGGAAGCTGAGAGCATTGACACGGATAGGGCTGACTCTGTATAGTGCTACTGTTATCTATTGGATGTTCATCGGTTTTGGGCGTGAGATTCATACAGGTGGCCCGCTTCAGTACAATTTGATCCCATTACGTACGGTGTCACTTTATTTCGACATGAATAACGGGTTATCGCTGATCAGCCGGTTTGTGAATCTGCTTGGAAATGTTGTTGTGTTTATTCCATTTGGTATACTAATTCCACTTGCAAAGACACGGCCAATTTCTTGGATAAGAATCTCTTTATATGCTGTTCCTTGCATCCTGCTTTTGGAGTCTCTGCAAATGCTGCTGCATGTGGGAAGCTTTGATATTGATGATTTATTGTTAAACATGTTAGGGATATGGACAGGTTACGGTATGTTTCGAATCGGGTACAGAAGCAACAGAGAAGGAGGAATGTGAACAATGTTGGTAGATCTTAAATCCCTTATTGGTTCGCCTGAGGTGAACGAGCTGTTGACGTATGCGGTCATTGATGACCCCAACGCTTTGGAGCAGACTTCGTCTGAGTACAACGAACAAGCCGGGCTGAAGTTATATGGCTGGGAAGAAGAAGAACTCCTGCTTGGTCTTGTAGGCTTCGAAGAAACCGAAGACGGTTCTTTGGACATTCGGCATATTGCCGTCTTGCCAGAGAATAGAGGGAAAGGTTATGCACGGGGGATGATTCTGGAGCTGCTCGCTACTCGTCAGCCGCGTTATCTGGTAGCTGAGACTGAGGATGAAATCGCCGCAGATTTTTATCGCAGTCTAGGGTTCATGGTGTACAGCTTAGGAGAGAATGAAGCCGGAATTGAAATGTTAAGATGTGTATACGAAGTTGAAGAGACCGAGGATGAGGACTAAAAAGTCTTTGGAGGTCATAAAATGGCAGGTCGAGAGAAATCTCGGCCTGTTTTTTTGTGCATTTCGCCTTTAAATGCCCGAAAAAAAGCCAATTGACTTTTATAAAGGCAGGCATTATAGTTTGACAATGAAACTGTTCGACAGTTGAACTATATTTTGGAGGTAGGAAGCTTTGGATAACGAAGTGCAACATTGGATCAATCGCTACATGGATGCTTATTTGATTGTGACCAGACAAGTAGCAGCAAGAATTAAAGATAGTATTGCTGCGGAGACAACGAATGATCAGTATCAAATTCTTCGGTTGATTAATGCTCAGGAACAATGTACGTCTACATATCTTGCTGAATCTTTTTGCGTGGGTAAAAGCTCCATTACAGCAATCATCAACAGATTGGTGCATGCGGGTATTATCGAGCGAACTCGTGACGAGAATGATCGCCGCCAGGTGTATTTATCGATGTCTGAGCACGGGAAAAGAGTTTTTGAAGCAGCGGAGACGCAGGTACATGAAGTGATTTCCCCGTATTTGTTTCATTTTGAAGAGAAGGATATTGAAATGTTCGTCATGATGTTCGAGAAGCTGGCGAATTTAATTCAGAATGATGATGGAGGGAAGAATCCATGAAGACGATTCTAAAAGCAAGATGGGCGGTTATCGCAATCTGGCTCGCTGTGGCCGTAGTTTTGGTCATGACGGCCCCTTCGTTCTCTGATCTTGTACGTGAGAAGGGGCAGGTTACTGTACCTGATGGCTATTCCTCTTCTAGAGCGGCAGAGATCTTAAAGGAAGCGGCGAATGACAAGGGCGGAGAGACACTGCATCAGGTAGCTCTTGTATTCAATAATCCTGAGGGAATCGGAGCCGATGAAACAGCCAGTATCCAGCAGGGTGTTGAGAAGTTGGCTGCGAATAAGGAGACGCTGCAGATTGGTTCCATCACCGATCCTTTTTCACAAAGTGAACTTAAGGATACGTTGATTGCCAAGGATGGCAAGACGATAATGGTGGCGTTGTCTATAAAGGGCGGAGGAGAGTCTGTCACCGCACTTCCTGATAAAGTGGATGAATTACTCTCAGATGTTAAGGCGGATCATTATTTAACCAGTGAGGGTTTGATTACTGAGGATATGATTGCTAGCTCGGAAGCCGGGCTTAAGAAATCGGAATATATTACGGTAGTATTTATTTTACTTATCCTGTTCGTGGTGTTCCGTTCGTTCGTGGCACCGTTTGTTCCGCTACTGACCGTAGGACTCAGCTATATTGTTTCTCAGTCTGTTGTGGCTTTTTTGGTAGACCGTTATGATTTTCCATTATCTACGTTTACTCAAATCTTTATGGTTGCGGTCATGTTCGGGATTGGTACGGATTATTGTATCCTATTGATCAGTCGTTTTAAAGAAGAAATGATGACAGCAGAAGATACCAAAAGTGCTATTATTGCAACCTATCGTAAGGCTGGTGGGACGGTGTTCTATTCCGGACTTGCGGTATTCGTAGGTTTTGTAGCGATTGGATTATCCAAATTCATTCTGTATCGCTCGGCGGTAGCCGTTGCCGTGGGGATTGCGGTTATGCTGCTGGCGCTTGTAACCATTGTTCCATTCTTTATGGCGGTACTTGGCAAAAAGCTCTTCTGGCCTTCACGCGGCAAGCTGGAGCACAGTGAGAGCCGTATTTGGGGAGCAGCAGGTTCTTTTTCCTTAAAAAGACCATGGGCCGCGCTGCTAATTGTTGCAGTAATCGTAGCTCCGTTCCTTGTTACCTATAGCGGAAAGCTGTCCTTCAACAGCTTGGAGGAAATTGGCTCAGAATATGCCTCGGTAAAAGGATTTAACATCATTTCGGATAGTTTCGGGCCGGGTGAATCCATGCCTGGCAAGATCGTAATCAAAAATGATGACCGGATGGATACTTCAGAATATCTTGGACTTGCAGAAAAAATCAGCCGCGAGCTGGAAAAAGTGGACAGCGTAAAATCGGTGCGCAGCATGTCTCGTCCAACGGGAGAGCTGATCAGTGATTTTTTAATCCCGAATCAGGTGGGGACTTTATCTGAAGGTCTGGATCAGACCAGTGAGGGACTGACCAAGATTCAAACGGGATTGTCTGAAGCAAGTAAACAGCTGAGTGAAAATGCACCTAAGCTTACAGAGGCTGCTCAAGGCAGCGCTAAGCTGACGGAAGGCACAGCAGAGCTGAAAGATGGTATCGTCGCGTTAGGTGATGGGCTGGCACGTATTGAGAACGGAATAAAAACCGGCTCAGCAGGTGCAGGAGAGATCAAAGCAGGACTTCAACAGGCAGCTGCTAGTGCTAAGCAGCTTGCGGATGCCAATACGAAGCTGCTGGAGGGCTATAAAAAAATCGGCAGCGGTTTAACTGCGTTAGATCAAGGGCTTGGGCAGCTTCCGCAGCAGCTGCAAGGTGTGGCAGAAGCATTGAAGGGACTGGATGGTTCTTTTACGGGTCTTGAGAGCAGTTATCCGGAAATTCTGCAGGATGTTAATTACCTGACGATTAAAGGCACCGTAACGCAGAGTGGTACTGGGGCAGCGCAGCTGGCGGCGGGTCTCGGGCAGATCTCAGAGCAGCTTAAAGGAGCAGCAGCAGGCTTAAACGAGGCGAATGCTGGTTATGCCAAAGCTTCGGCAGGGCAAAGCGCACTCGCACAAGGTTTAGCTAAGCTCGTTGCGGGCATCGGTCAGCTGCAATCTGGGCTGGAGCAGGCCGCAACAGGCCAAGGACAGATCGTAGATAAAATTCCATCCATTACTAGTGGCCTAGATCAATTGCAAGGTGGACAGCAGCAGCTTGCGGATGGTTTTGGTCAATTAACAGGGCAGATAGGAGCCTTAACTACTGGATTAAGCGACAGTGCAAACGGCTTGAAACAAATTACCAGTGGGCTGGGTTCCGCACAAGATTATTTGAATCAGATTCAAGCGGCTAAGGATGATGAGCTGAGTGGATTCTTTGTACCGGCTGAGGCTCTTGAAGCTGAAGGCATAGAGCAGGTATTCGATACCTACTTGTCTGATGACCGTAAGGTGATGACGCTGGATGTGGTATTCACTGAGAATCCATATAGTTCAGAAGCTATCGACAGTGTTGATGATATTCAAGCAGCAGTAGATCGTGCAGTGAAAGGAACGAAGCTGGAAAATGCGGAGTCTGCAATCAGCGGGGTTACAAGCAGTCAGAACGATTTGCGTAATATTTCCAACGAAGACTACACACGTACAGTAATCTTAATGCTGGGTGGGATCTTCATCATCTTGGTGTTGCTGCTTCGTTCAATCGTAATGCCGATTTACCTTATTATTTCTCTTTTGATTACTTATTTTTCGGCATTGGGTGTTACAGAGGCTATATTCGTTCACCTTCTGCACTTTGAAGGGATTACCTGGACAACGCCATTCTTCAGCTTTGTTATGCTGATTGCACTTGGTGTAGATTATAGTATTTTCTTAATGGCCCGCTTTAACGAATATAAAACATGGGATGTTCGAGAAGCGATCCTGCATGCCATGCGCAATATGGGAACAGTCATTCTTTCAGCGGTAGTTATTTTGGGCGGCACCTTCGCATCGATGTATCCTTCAGGCGTATTGTCGATGATGCAGATTGCAACAGTGGTGCTCGTAGGGTTGGCCTTGTATGCGCTAATCTTCTTGCCATTTTTTGTCCCTGTTATGGTACGGATCTTCGGCCGTGGGAACTGGTGGCCATTTGCGGTCAAACAAAGTGGAGAACCCACTAAACAAGATGTAAACATGTAATCACTCTACACAGCAAAAAACCTCTAGTGTTCGCCTAAATAAATAGGCGGCTAGAGGTTTTTTGGTTGAAATATAAGTGCAAAGGTTATTTCATCTTGGCAAAAAAACTGCGTAACACCCAGCCGCGTTCTTGCCGTTTTTTATATTTGGGTAGCGAACGGTAGATGGCGGTGGATTCGTCGAAAGCACGTTTAGCATCCTCGGTTCTGCCCAGTGCTTTGTACATGGAGCCGGCTAAATAATAGGCTTCACTAGAGGAAGACTGAATCTCTTGAAATTGAGTAACGTAATGCAACGCTTTATCGTGATCTGTATGGCGAAAGGTTTCCGCTAACCGAAGATATGGCTGACCATATTGGGCCTTTCGGTTGATTTCTAGACCACGAAGCATCTGATCTTCGCCTTCTTCCAAAGCGCCCAGCTTAAGATTCACATGACCCAGCTCTACCCAATATTCGGCAGACTGTTCGTAACGGTCTTCGATCTGTAGCAGAATATCTTTGGCTTCCTTATACTTTTTACGTTCTGACAGATTCCGGGCTAAATCAAATTTAGCAGAAACATCATTTGGATTCAAAGATACCGTTGTGCGCAGCTTGGAGATTTGCCGCACTCGTTTGAAGGGCTTTGTAATACTAGGGAAGATCCCTACGTATCTCCGATCTAAGAAATACAAGATAACAAGCAGGATGAATAAAGCCAGAAAAGGGTTGCCCACTAATCTGAAAAGCATCATAATACCTATAAATTTAAGCATGATTTCCCTCCATGATCATTTGGTTCCGGTATTGCGGTTGAATAAGAGCAGATCTAAGGCAGCGTAATTATATCATAATTCAAACCAATCTGAATCCCGGGATTTAAGATAAAGTACAACTTTTGTCAGCTTTATAGCGTCTTAGTGTAATAGAAATAATAATTACAATAATATCATAAGAAGGGAAAATCAAGATGCACTTATTTGCAAGGAAGCTAAGGCTGCTTAGTTTGTTGGTTTGTTCAACTCTGGTGACTGCATTGTCTGTCCCTCAAGTTATAAGTGCAGCTCCATCACCTGCGAAGTTGAGTGGGATTAAGGAGATTGTTGCTTCGCCAGGTTTCTGGGGTGGAAGCTCCTTCGCAGTGAGAACTGATGGAACTGTTTGGTCATGGGGGAGTAATGTTTTTGGTCAATTTGCTAATGGTGCCGCCGGGCCTGAGGGTTGGACGATTACTCCCCATAAAATAGCTGGGCTTGAACATACGAAACAGCTGGCGATCGGCGAAGCGTACTATGTAGCGCTGAACGAAGACGGCACGGTTAAGGCTTGGGGAGATTATCGGGATAAGAGTGTTGCAGAAGCTGGCAATGGGGCAAGTGCTAAACAACACAAGGTTCTGCTTCCTCAAGGGATCTCTGGAATGACAGATGTGGTTAGTATAACGTCAGGATTGCATAGTGCATTAGCTTTGAGAAACGATGGAAGCCTTCTCCAGTGGAATCCTCCAGAAGCTTCAGATGTGGGCTATACAGAGCTGCCTGCTGCCACTAAGGTACAGGGTTTAAGCGAAGTGAAGTGGATCGGAAGCAGTATTTATCATGCCGCCATTCGAACTAACGGTACCCTGTGGATTTGGAGTGCTATCCCGCAAACAGAGAACACGAACGTGATGAAGAAACCGACCCCAGTTAAGGATTTATACCATGTGAAGTCTGTTTCCATGAGCGATCGCAGTATACTGGCTTTAACCGAGAGCGGGAGCGTCTGGGGAACAATTGACAGCAATAATTATAACGAAGTCACGATGAGCAAGATGCCAGGTCTTACGGATATTGTATCTGTCCAGACGAAAAACGGGTTCAACCTTGTTGCCAATAAAAAAGGAGAATACTGGGTATGGAAAGCTGGTACCTCACTACAAGGTCTGCAAAAGATTACAGCCGTAAAATCGATCTCGAAACTTACGCTGGATTTAGGCAACTTTGTAGCTGTTAAAAAAGATGGCACCGTGTGGACTTGGAGTACCCAACCTACAACCGACAACCGTTTGGTTTTTACGCAGCCTAAGTTAATAAAAGGACTAAGTGATCCTGTTTCTTTTGCCAAGGGTGAGAATAGTAAGTATGCAGTCCTGAAGGATGGTACAGCTGTGGCTTGGGGAACGAATATGTTTGGTCAACTCGGAATTAGTGCTGTTGATTCACGTCCTTTTGCTATATCTCCTATTTTAAAGCCTGTTACTGTAATTGTAGATGGTCAAAAAATTGACTCCGTACAGTCCGCTATTTTTAAGGATGGTAGTGTAAAAGTACCGATTAGGGATGTAACAGAAAGTCTGGGATATACCCTCTCTTTGGAGGGGGAACTGACGTTGACGAAAGCTGGAAAGAAAATTTCATTACCGTCAGCAGAATCCATTAAAGTAAGCTATACTTCGCTAGTTCCAGCAGCAGCTTTGGCTAAAGCTCTAGGTCTTTCTGCGGATTGGAATAGTACGCTGTACCAATTAACATTACAGACAAAAAGATGATTTTCATTTAACACTTATATTAATATTCTGAGGTACAATAAGTGAATTAATCTCAATTGCACCATAATAACCAGTCTGGAGTGATAGGAATGGCTTTTACAATATGTGTGTTTGCCGGATCGAATCCAGGTCTTAACTCTGAATATACGGAAATGGCTAGGGAATTAGGTTATCATATAGCGGCACAAGGCTGTAGGTTGGTCTATGGAGGTTCGCGGAATGGCCTTATGGGACAGGTTGCGGACGGGGTACTTGCGAATGGCGGCGAAGCTGTAGGAATTATGCCAGTGGATCTTTTTCAAGATGAAATCAGACACTCCGGATTGACGAATTTGATTGAGGTCTCCAGTATGCATGAACGTAAGGCGGTAATGAGCGGTATGGCGGATGCTTTTATTGCTTTGCCGGGAGGTCTTGGAACCTTTGATGAGCTGTTTGAAATTCTGTGCTGGATGCAGATTGGTATTCATCAGAAGCCTATAGGGCTGCTGAATGTTCGAGGTTATTTTAATCCACTGCAAGCCTTGATTTCACATAGTGTGGCTGAAGGTTTTGCACCAAAAACTGCACTCCAAATGCTGCATACGAACTCAGATCCCGAATATTTGCTTGAACTGATGCGCGGTCGGATTGATCATAGTAATGAAACGAAGGGGAAAGCAAGGTTCCCGTCTCAGCGCTAGATTCAAGGTTTCCACTGCTCTAAGGTGCGAATAATTGGTTTAACACACTATTCACAATAAGGACGCAAACACTTCACGGTGTCTACGTCCTTATTTTTTATTTTCTTTTTGTTAAATCATTCAGTAATAGGGGGAAGGTTTATGATTCGAAAATTAGGCTTTGCGGCTGACGACCGTCTGTTAATAATTAATGCCGACGATTTCGGAATAACTAAAGGAACTAATGAAGCTATTGTTAACTTATTTGAAGGAAAAGCTATAACATCTACATCTATTATGATGCCTTGCACAGAATCAAGTGACGCTATGAAGATAATTAATTGGAAAGGAATAAAGAATATTGGAATTCATCTAACGCTAACGAGCGGCGAGAAATATCCGTATCAACCAGTATTCAAAGAAAAAATCTTGAGTAGCTTAATTACTGATGAAGGGTATTTTCATCAAGATGCCACTCTTCTGGAAAGAAACGCTGCTGATGACGAGATTAGAATAGAGTTAGAATCGCAAATCCAAAGTGCAATCGTACAAGACATTGATCCAACTCATCTGGATAGTCATGGGGGGAGTATTATGGGGTTATACACTGGGCGAGATTTTTTAGAAATAATATTTGATTTGTGTGAAAAGTACCGCTTACCCTTTAATTTACCTATTAGGATATTAGAACAACCCTTTTTTAATAATGATCAGTTGAGATTGTTTCAAAAAAGAATTTTTTCAGCAAAAGAAAGGGGGATTTTCTTAATCGATGATATAATTTCTCTTCCTTACTGTTTTTACCCTGCTGCGGAATATAGCAAAATGAAAATGAGATTAACTGAATTGTTAAAGAATTTAAAACCTGGAATAACACAGTTAACTATACATCCATCTAAAATAACAGATCAATTAATAGCAATGACGAAATGTTATACAGAAAGAGAATTGGAATATCGTCTTCTAAATGATATTGAAATTAAGCAATTGATTATCAATGAGGAGATTAAACTTATTTCGTGGAAAGACATACGTGATTTACAAAGATGTATTTAGCATATTGTAAAGAGTGCACTTTTTCATTTTTTAATATGAATCTGATAAAACTGTTTAAATTTTGGCGAAGCTGGGTAAATAAGCCGTAAGTAATTAAGCAGAAATGCAAAATTCAGGAACATCACGGAAGGAGGTTGAAATCCAATGAATGTGATCGTACATAATCTTATGGCTTACAATCATCAGTTTTTTAGACCTCAACCCGTGGTCAATCCCAAGCAAGGGAAAGCAGACAAGAAGAGAATGAGTTTCCAGGAAGTTCTGAATGAGAAAATGAAAGTGTACAGCACCTACAACAAAAATTAAGTATGAAAGCTATAACCTATGTTTGTTAAAGAAAGCCGGAACGCGATGATCTTAGAGATCATTGCATTCCGGCTTTCTTTAGGGTCTGACCTCAAAAAATTCGCAGCTCTTGCGAGAGTAGTAAGTCAGATCACTAACTCTAGATTGAATAACAACATCAAAATCAGTGAAGCGGACAACGGTAGCTCCTGAATTTACTAAATGATCGTCCTGAAATACACGAACAGGTAATTTGCGGTCAACGGCTTCTTGGAAATCGCTGTCGGTTAGCAGCGGGCGATTAATTGGCATGGGGAATAACTCCTTTGATCATGTAATGAAGTAAGAAATAAAAATAGTATACCTGCGGAAGCACAAGAAATCCAATTTAAGATGAAGTACATGTATCCTGTGAGGAACATAATTGGACAAAATTCTATACTCCCTCCTTAGCAGGTATAGGCCTGTACGAAATATTTGTTTGAGCTTTTCTGCGTTTCGTAATTATTTCCACCATAAATCGGAAGTTTACCTCCTCAAAAAAAGAATTTAAACCCTGTACACTAATTCTTGTAAGAGAAACCTTTGAAAGGGGTACAGGGGAATGAATAAAGTAAAACACTTGGCGCTATCGTTAGTCGCTATCATGCTCGTAGGTTCACTGGCAGCATGCGGAGGCAACAACGCCGAGAACAACAACACATCGAACAAAAATACAGGTAACAACGCAGCAAGCACTAGTGAACCCACTAAAGATGAGGGAACAGAACCGGCTGAGAAAATCGAACTTTCTTTCTGGACGCTGGGCAACGTGAACTACGAGGATTTAGCGAAGGAGTACACTAAGGAACATCCAAACATTACGATCAAAGTGCAAAATACCGGTGACCAAACCGCTCACCATAATAATTTGACCACTGCTTTGTCGGCCGGATCGGGTGCACCTGATATTTTCCAACTTGAAATCGGTTTCATGGAACGTTTCATCAACGCTCAGGACAAGTTCTATAACCTGAATGATCTGGGTGCCAAAGATATTCAAGCCAACTATCTGGATTGGAAATGGAAACAAGCATCTTCCGTAGATGGCAGCTTCCAGCTGGGTCTTCCAACAGATATCGGCCCAACGGTCGTATATTACCGCACAGATTTGGCTGAAGAGGCTGGACTGCCAAGTGATTCCGAAGGATTCGGCGCTGCTATTGATACTTGGGATAAGTTCGCAGCTGTTGCCAAAGCTTTCAAAGAAAAAACAGGCAAACCATTTGTAGACCTTACGGATCTTACCTTTAATGCTTTGCGTGACCAATCTGCTGATGAAATCTATTTCAGCAAAGCTGATGGCAGCTTTATTGGAGATACCAATCCGCAAGTCAAAAAAGCTTATGATTTCACGGTTAAAGGTATTCAAGAAGGCTGGATCAGCAATGTTATGCTCTGGTCTCCTGAATGGGGTCAAGGTATGAACGACGGTTCATTTGCAGTAGTTATGGGACCAGCTTGGATGGCAGGAAATGTTAAGAGTAATGCTCCAGACTCCTCTGGGAAATGGAAAATTGCTCAGCTCCCTGAAGGTGCTGGTAACTGGGGTGGCTCGTTCCTGACGCTGCCAAAAGAAGGCAAACACTCGAAAGAAGCTTATGACTTTATCGCATGGATGGATAACAAGGAAAACCAACTGGAATCGTTCAAAACTAAAGGACTTATGCCTTCCATTCCTGCACTGTATGAAGATCCTGCATTCGTAGATTTCAAAGATGATTTCTTCGGTGGACAACAAACCGCTGTAGAATTCGGTAAAGCAGCAAACCGGGTAAAACCTGTATACTACGGTCCGCTTCATGACCAAACCGATACTTTCTTCAAAAACGCCTTGAAAAATGTGTTGGAGAAAAAAGCAGATCCGACCAAAGAATGGAACGAAGCAGTAAAACAAGCGAAAACATTGGCTGAACGCAGCTAAGATTTCAAGCTTATGAAATTTAATTTCTAGAAGGTCCGGATTCATAGAGTGAAACATTCTCTGTGAATTCGGATTTACACGTTAGATTACCTGGAGGTGTGACATGGCACAACCTGTTATTTCAAGTCCGCATGCCGAGAGCAAGCGCCGCTTTTTAACTGAACAAAGAAGGAGCCGCATCACTGCGTACACATTTATTTCGCCCTTTTTTATTCTGTTCTCGATATTTGGACTATATCCGATCTTTTTCACGATCTATCTCTCGTTCTTTAAATGGGATGCCCTGAATCCTATGAAATTTGTAGGGTGGAAAAACTATGATCTGGTCACAAGTGATCCGACTTTCTGGATTTCTTTTAGCAACACTTTAATTATGGGCCTTATGGGTACTGTTCCACAGATATTACTAGCTCTATTGATTGCTGTTTTGCTGAATTCAGCGATGACTCGCTTTAAGAAGACTTTCCGGGTTTTATTTTTTATGCCTAATATTACGTCTATCGTTGCGGTTACGCTCGTGTTCAGTACACTGTTTGGCAACAACGGAATGATCAACTGGATTCTAAACGGCTTGGGATTAGATAGTATGGCCTTCAACTCTGGTTGGTGGGGCGTTAAAATCGCGATTTCTACGATGGTAATGTGGCGCTGGACGGGGTATAATGCCATTATTTTTCTATCAGGATTGCAAAGCATCCCTACGGATCTATATGAAGCGGCTCGTATTGATGGTGCGAACAGAAGACAACAGCTAACCTTTATAACGTTACCGCTATTGAAGCCATTCATTGTATTTGTTACCTTGCTTTCTACTATAGGTGCCTTGCAGCTGTTCACTGAGCCTTATGTATTTTTGGGCCAAGCGGGAACTGGATCTACACGTCAGGAAGGAATCACTATGGTTACTTATTTGTATAGCGAAGCATTCCGTAACGGATTTTTTGGTACGGCAGCAGCTACGGCAGTCTTGCTGTTCCTGGTCACGATTATTTTCTCTGTCCTCAATATGCTGGTCTCAAATCGCATGGGTGGAGATACGGGAGGGGGTAAAGCGTGAGTACGCTGCGTGTATTTAAAAAAGATCCGGATGATCTAGGGATCATCGGCAAGTTAGGATTTTATCTATTGCTGATTGTTGGTGCGCTCGTGTCCATCTTTCCTTTTTACTGGATGTTTGTAGTTGGCACTAATGACAGAGGCGCAGTATTCCATGTGCCACCTTTACTTACGGTTGGAGACCAATTTTTTGAGAATTTCCAGCGGGTACTGGACAAAACAGACTTCTTTCAAGCCTTGGGCAACTCTTTATTTGTCTCATCTATGGTTACAATATCAGTCGTGTTTTTCTGTACACTGGCAGGTTATGCCTTTGCCAAATATGAATTTCCGTTTAAAAATTTTCTGTTCTACTTTGTAATTGCTACATTATTTGTGCCTCAGCAGCTTGGTGTATTACCTACTTACGTAATTATGGCCAAGCTCCACTGGATTGACTCTTTCAAGGCACTTATTGTCCCAGCGATGGTTAATGCCTTCGGGATCTTCTGGATGCGGCAGTATATCACTACTGCTGTACATACGGAATTGATTGAAGCAGGTCGGATCGATGGCGGCGGACATTTCCGGATCTTCTGGAACATCGCTATCCCGGTCATTACTCCAGCTATGGCTACACTAGGTATACTGAATTTTATGACCGTTTGGAATGACTTCTTCTGGCCTTTAGTGGTACTGAAGAATCAAGAGCATTTCACAATTCAAATTGCGCTCCAGCAGCTGTTCTCCAATCGCGATGGTCTAGACTACGGAATGATCATGTCAGCAACATTTACGGCAACCTTGCCACTGCTGATTGTATTCCTGTTATTTAGCCGCTGGGTGATTGCTGGACTTACTTCTGGAGCTATTAAGAGCTGATCTTACTTTTTGATCTTTACAGGGAATAGGCGGTTTTGTGAAGAATACTAGAGGACAGAGACAGCAGGGGGAAGGGGAATATCATGAAACTCCGCCGTAAAATCTTGTTCGCTATTATTCTTCTCGTCTTTATTCCGGTTATTCTGATGGGGATCGTCACTTACGTTAATTTTTCTAATGCAATGGAGAAAAAATCAAGCAACTTCTACTGGATTTCACTGCTTGAAACGGATCGAAAGCTTAAATTCGCGCTTAGTGAAATCACCTCGATCACGAATTCAAAAATTACGCAGCCGGTTGTTCAGCAATCACTGAAGCAGAAGAACTTTGTAATCACTTATGATCGAAAGCAGGAGCTTAGCAGTTATCTTATTGATCATCCGATGATTACTTCATTTAGTTTTTATAGTAAAGATCGTTTAATTTATCAATACAATGCATCGATGTCCTTTGAGGACTTGAAGAGACAAAGCTGGTTTGACGCGATGGAGGGCGCCGAAGGGCGGCCCGTGTGGTCAGGACCGGGAGAAAATGGCTCGGAGATCTCCGGCAATCCGGTACTTGTACAAGCAAGAGTAATCAAAGATTCATATTCTCTCGAAGATATCGGATATCTGGTTGTTAATGTAAAACCTGATTTATTGGATCAGATTTTCTGGGAAGCAGCAACCCTCAAGAAGGGAGATATTTTGCTGGTCAACAAGCTAGGAAATATTGTTTTTAATAAATCCGGTGAACATATTGGACAACGCACAGATTTCCCCTTTTTACAAAATGATTATGCTAAAGAACATGACTATTACATCGACAACTATCAGGGGGAAAAATCACTTATAACCTTCCTACCTTCTCATAATGCAGCCTGGTATTTAGTAGCCATTACACCTATGAATCTAATCTCGTCAGAATCTGTATCCATCCGAAATATTGCGATTATTTTAAGTACTGTTTCGCTGTTGTCCGCCATTTTGTTCGACCGCTATTTCGTACGGAGGCTCGTTCATAGTATTAATAGTGCGGTTAACGGGATGAAGCGGGTGAAGCAGGGGATATTTACGCCGATCACTACACCCTATCGTGCTGATGATGAAAGTGATTTGCTGATTGATGGCTTTAATCGGATGAGCACGCAGATCAATGAGCTGCTTGTGCAGGTGGAGACTGAGCAGGGACGTAAGAAGGAAGCAGAAATGCAAGCGCTAATGGCGCAGATTAACCCTCATTTTATTTATAATTCACTTGAATCGATTAATTCGATGGCAGTGCTGCAAGGCAATAAAGATATTAGCAAAATGGTCATCTCACTCGGCAAGCTGCTGCGAATCAGCATCAGTCAGAATCAGGAGCTGATTCCGCTGCATATGGAGTTCGAGCATGTCCGTCATTATTTGGATATCCAGAAGTTTCGTTTCGAAGATAAATTCTCGTATATCATAGATCTTTCGGATGGTCTTAAGACGTTCATGACACAAAAGCTGATCGTTCAGCCGATTGTAGAGAATGCGCTGTATCATGCGATTGAGCAGATGGAGGACCCAGGGATCATTGAGATTACGGCCTATGAAATGGGCACGGATATGATCATTATCGTAAAAGATAACGGCCCCGGCTTTGACCTTGCCAAGATGATGAGTCTTTGGGATAACGAGGGAAGTGCTCAGAAGAAATACAGTGATAGCGGCGTGGGGCTTAAAAATGTGCATGAACGCTTGAATATTCGATTCGGCAGTCCATACGGCATACTAGTGTGTTCTTCCCCCGGCTTTGGTTCAACCATCCGAATCCGAATACCAAAAATACTGCCGTAATCGACCGTGCGGAAAGAAGGGGGAGATTGTTATCAAAAAATGGTTATTGAAATGGGGCTGGATGTGGTTATATCTAGTGCTGATTTCGGGTGCTGTTTTATTTATAACTTTAGGAAAGCAAGAACCCATTGAAGATGATTCACCAGAAAAAATCACATTAACTTTCCGTCATTTCTGGATTAAAGAGCATGATCGGCCACTGTTGACTATTTATGAAGATATCGTGGACAAATATCAATCAGAACATCCAAATGTGAAAGTTAACTTTGAAGGTTTAGATCAGACGTTGCACCGTGATCAAAAGCTGAAGAACGAGATGGTTACTGGCACCCCGCCAGATATGTTTGTTTTGTTCGGTGGAGCGGAAATTGAGCCATATGTGCGCTCTAAGCGCCTGATTGATCTGACTGATTTCGTCAGGGAGAATGCGCTGACCAATCAATTCAAGGATCTGGATCTCTGGACCTTTGACAACCATATTTATGGCTTGCCTATTGAAGGGAATGCTGAACCCTTATATTTTAATAAAACCATATTCGAAAAGCTGGGTTTGAAGCCGCCAGAAACGCTGCAAGAGCTTGATGCAGCCATACTAAAGCTGAAGTCGGCTGGGTATATTCCATTTGCACTTGGCAACGAGGATCGTTGGCCCGCAGGGATTTTTGCACATTATTTAATGGATCGTTATGCCGGCGCCGACTTGATCGAGAAGCTAATTACTGGTGAAGATCAAGCCAGCTTTCAGAATGAGGCCTATTTAAAGGCTTTTCAGCACTTGGAGCAATGGATTAAAGAAGGTGCCTTCAGCACGAAATCGAATGTGTTATCCACAGAAAATGCGGTGGGACTATTTACGAGCGGCAAGGCTGCGATGTATCTAAACGGAAACTGGGATATCAATTTATTTGCCGGCGCAGCTGCTCCTACGGATTTTCAAAATGAAGTAGGTGTTATTCCTTTTCCCACATTGAAGAAGGGGGAACAACCTTCGATAGCCGGCGGTTATACATTTGGCATCGGCCTTTCCTCCGAACTAAGCGGAGCGAAGCGGGAGGCTGCGCTCGATCTCATGAAAGCTTTTTACACCCAGGAGGTTCAGACACGGATTGTATATGAAGGGTTGAGAATTCCGTCCATGCGCATCGCCTTTGATCCTGAGAAGACAGGACCCGTATTCGCGCAAGTCATGAATATGATGGAAGTTAACCGCAAGAGCTTTGTCCCTTATGATAATGTATTGTCACCAGAAGTGAAAAAAACGTTCCTGAGTGTTATAGAACAGATGATTAATGGAGAAATGTCTGCTGAGCAAGCGTTAAAGCAAGTGCAGGCATCCTCCATTCAATATTGGAATTTGATCCAAAGCTCAAGTGTACAATGATCCTGGAGGTGCAGGGAATGGATGAGTTACAAGAGAAATATAAAGTAATAATCGTGGATGATGAGCCGATTATTCTTCGTAGCTTAAAAGCAGCCATTCCATGGAATGATCTTCAGATGGAGATTGTGGGAGAGGCACGAAATGGAGAATTAGCTCTTCGCTTAATAGAAGACACTTCACCACATATCGTGATTAGTGATATTCGCATGCCCGTAATTGACGGGATTACGTTGATGAAGGAAGTATTGTCTAAAAATCCGAAGCTGGTGTTTATTTTTATAAGCGGGTACGGAGAGTTCGAATATGCAAGAGAAGCATTACGTCAAGGCGCTTTTGATTATTTATTGAAGCCGATCGATCATGATGAACTGGTTGAAATGTTAAACCGCGCGAGAACCAAGCTGGATGAACAGAAGCAAAATGATCAGCTGATTCATTCTGTGCAGATGCTGTCACTGCTTGCACGTGAACGTCTGTTTGCAGAAATCACTTTGGGAAATGCAAGGCCGCTTGAGCATCTGAAATGGCTGGAGAACAGTGAACTGGAGAGCGGATATTTCATGGCTGTTGTCCAGTTAGATGATTACTCCACACTGAGCAATCAATGGAGTGTAGAAGAAAAACGGCTATGGCTGTTTGCAATCCGCAATATTGTGGAAGAATGGTCACTGGAACATGGAGTGCTGACGGTTTTCCCGTTTCATAATGGAGAGTGGATACTACTGTTCCCTGGATCTTTAAGCGCCAGCAGGAGAGAACTTGGTGAACATTTGATAGCGGGGATCAAGAGATACTCCAAGCAGTCTTGTTCCGTAGGCATCAGCCGCACCACACAAGGCATTGATCAATTAAGTACGGTTTACCCTCTGGCTGCGAAGGCCTTATATCAACGGTTCTATTCGGGTCTTGCCGGGGTCTTTATTGATGAAGAGATATCGTTCCCTAGCAGTAAAGAGGTGAAATACCCAAAAGAGCTGGAAACCGCGTTGATTGAAAGTATACGTACCTTAAATAGAGACCGGATGTGGTCTTTATTTGATGAGCTTGCTTTATTTATTGAGTCACAAGCTGTTCCTAAGGATATGGCTGAACGTCTTCTTGTTGAAATGATCGTTGTGTTGTACAGAAATTATGAGTATTTGAATATAAATTCAGATTGGTCTTTACATGGATTGCTTAGCAAGATGCACAATCTTGGCACTTTAAATGAAGTGATCTCTGCTCTGAAAGAAGAATTTGGTGTGCGATTGGAGCAAGGGAACAAGCCTGTGAATCGCGAGGATACGCGTAGCGCCATCGAGAAAGCGAAACGTTATATTGAGAGTAATTACCATAAAGATTTGAGTATTGAGGAAGTAGCGGAGCTGGCTGATCTCAGTATCAGTCATTTCTGTACTTTATATAAACAAATAACGGGCTATACCTTTTTGGAGTATGTTACACACTGCCGGATGGAGAGGGCGAAGTATATTTTGCAGAGCAGCAACGTAAAAGTGTATCAGATAGCTCCTCTCGTCGGTTATCAGGACCCGCGTTATTTTACACAGGTTTTTAAAAAGGCTAGTGGTCAAACGCCAACAGAATACCGAGAAGAGCATACTAAGCAGATCCATTAACAAGGAGGTAAGGGATGGAATTTCATTTGGAGATGATTGTTAAGTGTTTAACGAACCACAAGCTGCAGAAATATTGGAAAGGATTCGAGGCTGTTTCTTTTGCATTTTATAATAAGGATAACGTGTATCTGTACAATCATCCCAAATTTAAAACGGTAGGATATCATCCACATTTGCTTCCTTGGAGTAATGAATTCTCAGGAGATACAATCATTTTATATGAGGATCACCCTACAGCCATCGTTAATCTGGAATTACATGAAGAATTCGAAGACTTGTACGCCATTTGTGTACACGAATTATTTCACGGTTATCAATTCCTGATGGGAGATGAACGTTATGCAGATGAATTATTGATGATTACCTACCCTTTATCCCTCGAAAATATGGAATTGCGGATTCAAGAAAGACATCATTTATATCTTAGTGTAATGGCAGCTACTATTGAAGAGCGTAATCAAGCAATGTACAGATTTATTGCCTTACGTCAACAAAGAGAACAGCTGCTCGGGGAGTACGTGCTAAATGAATATCTTATTGAAACGCTGGAAGGACCCGCTTGGTATGTTGAATTAAATGCCTATGCCGAGAAATCCACACTTCCTAATGAGGAGGTATTGCAGAAGTTCAGTTCGTATTTAATAGATGAACTTGAATCATCGGCAAATATTAGAAGAAGCTGCTATGGTTCTGGACTGTTTATATGTTTGCTGCTGGATGAGCTTCGCACCGATTGGAAAGAAGAGTTTATGAAGTCGGAGTTAAGTTTATATGCGTTTTTTAAGCAATTTGTGGATCAAGTCATCATTCCCTTCGAGGAGATATCCATCAGCAAAGAAACGGAAGAAATTATGCAATCGGTCAAAACAATCAGGGAGAAGGAATTCATTGATTTTATCAGCCTTGAAGGGTACCACCTGTATATTGAAGGAGATATAAAATCTACGGGTTTTAATCCTATGGGTATTATTGGTGGAGATGAGAAATGTATTCATAAGAATAATTTACGAATCCAAATCAATGATGCGGAGTATTTTCTGGAAAAGCCAGTGATTAGCTACTATAAAGCTGACCTTCGAAATATTAATAAACTGCACTTAGTATTAGATGAACCTCCAACTTTTAATAAAGATTCGTTAATCCTTAATGGAATTGGTGAGATCAAAGGTCAATATGAAGTGAAGGAAGATGGATGTTGGCTGCAATGCTGACGGAAATTGATTAGAATGAGAGTATGACATTTGTCATACTCTCTACTTGATGTTTATGACTTATAGGATGATACTTCATCGCCTATACTTAGAGTAGATGAAAAGATCCTTAGCCGGACACATCAAGGAGGAAACGATATAGATGACTACAAAACAGACATCACAGCTCTCCAGCCTTAAAAAGAGTGTAGCCCCTTACGAGAAAAATGACCGCAACGCAAGTATAAGACAGCTCATCAATACTTTAGGACCACTTGTGCTGTTATGGGGCGGAGCTTATTTCTCTTTATCCGTTTCCTATTGGCTCACCCTTCTGTTAGCTATTCCTGCAGCAGGATTTGTAATTCGAACTTTTATTATTTTTCATGATTGCACACATGGATCGTTTTTTAAGAATCGTAAAGCGAATGATATTATCGGAACGATCACAGGTGTACTGACACTGGTTCCTTATCGGCAGTGGAAACATAGTCATTCCATTCACCACGCCAGCTCCAGTAATCTCGATAAAAGAGGGATCGGCGATATTTGGATTATGACGGTCGATGAATACGCAGCAGCTTCCTTCTGGAAACGTCTATATTACCGGATTTACCGCAATCCCATCGTGATGTTTGGTCTTGGACCGATTGCTGTTTTTATGATTCAGTATCGTTTTAATGTTAAAGGTGCTAGACGCAAAGAGCGGATGAATACCTATTTGACGAATATTTCAATCGCAGCCCTTTATGGCTTGCTGATATGGGCTATTGGCTGGCAGGCATTTCTTATGGTGCAGCTGCCTGTAGCATTTGTATCAGGGTTTCTCGGCATATGGTTGTTCTACGTCCAACATCAGTTTGAAGACTCTTATTTCGAGAATGAATCCGAATGGAGTTATGTGATGGCCGCGGTTGAAGGCAGCTCATATTATAAGCTGCCGAAGGTGCTGCAATGGATTACGGGCAACATCGGCTTCCACCATGTGCATCATTTAAGTCCAAAGGTGCCAAACTATAATTTGGAAAAAGCGCATAACGCGACTCCACCGCTACAAAAAGCAACAACGATTACGATTGGTACCAGCTTGAAGGCTCTTCACTTCCGTCTTTGGGATGAGGAAAATAAACGTTTCATCAGTTTCAAAGAGATGAAGTCCATATTAAATAAACCTAAAACAGCAGGCGAGGTCCTGCAAGTTCATAAGCCCAGACTCCAGGGAGAATAATGGTCCACATTGTAATCAAATAGCAGCAAAATGGAAGGTTAGAGCCGGAGAACTCATTCGCGCTCTAATCTTTTTTCTCTTTATCGTTGTGGTTCACCGGATTTTACCGGATTTATGCTAGAATAGGGTGAGTGGCATATGGCAAAAAGGAGAGCGAACATGCAGAAGTGGCATCATATTTTTCATAAAAGTACAGGTCTTAGCCCTTATGTATGGGTCGTATTTTATATTCTACCGTTTTATTTCATCTTTCGGTCCTCCTCTCCCTACCAGGTAGTTTCGGGAATCTTGATGATCGCTGTGTTTTTTGTTTGTTATGTGCTTTCTTTTGTCTCCAAGGGTTGGTTAGTTTATTTTTGGACGAGCGTGCAGATACTTGTCTCTATAACGATGACGTTGTTGTTTGGATATATGTATTTTGCGCTTTTTTTAGCCTTTTTTATTGGGAATATCCAGAATCGAGTAGGGTTTTTCACCCTATACTCCATTCATTTGCTGACTACGATTATTACGATCAATTATGAGCTGCTGTCGCGTAATCCCGTATTTATCAGCCAGCTTCCGTTTGTGCTTGTCAGTATGATTGCAGTGATCCTGCTGCCAATCAGTACCTATAACCGCAATAATCAAGGGAAGCTGCAAGACCAATTGGAGGATGCTAATAAGCGAATCTCTGAATTGGTTAAGCTCGAGGAACGCCAGCGGATTTCACGTGATCTACACGATACATTAGGTCAGAAGCTTTCGTTAATTGGTCTGAAAAGTGATTTGGCAGGAAAGCTTATCGACAGTAATCCGACGCAAGCAAAAGCCGAGATCAATGATGTACGCCAGACGGCGAGAAGTGCACTGAAAGAGGTCCGGGAGATGATTACGCGAATGCGTGGCATTCGCCTTGAAGACGAGCTCGTTCATATTCAGCAGTTTCTTGCGGCTGCGGAGATCGATTATGTTTTGCAAGGCAATCCTAAACTTTCTAACACTTCATTGATTACGGAGAATGTGCTCAGCATGTGTATTAAGGAAGCTGTCACAAATGTTGTGAAGCATAGTAATGCACAGTCCTGCTCAATTATCATCGAACCTACGCGTACAGATCTGATCATTAAAGTGAAAGATGATGGAACCGGCATCCCGGGCAATGATCTTTATTTTAAAGGACATGGGCTGCAAGGCATGCGGGAACGTCTTGAATTTGTGAATGGCTGTATGGATATCGTGCAAGATGGGGGAACTACGATCGTGATTAAGGTCCCTAATGCATTTAAGCATCCGGAACAGGAGGTAACCTTATAATGATTAAGATTGTAATCGCTGAGGATCAGCGGATGCTCCTTGGAGCGCTGGCATCTTTGTTGGATTTAGAAGAGGATATGAAGGTAGTGGGCCGGGCAAGCAACGGGGAAGAAGCTGTAGCGATGGTTCAGCAGCATAAGCCGGATATCTGTATTATGGATATTGAAATGCCAGCGATGAGTGGTCTCGACGCTGCGGAAGCGCTGAAGAATAGCGGCTGCAAAACGATGATATTAACCACCTTTGCCCGTGCGGGATATTTCGAACGTGCGCTCAAGGCGGGAGTTCATGCTTATTTGCTGAAAGACAGTCCTAGCGAAGAACTGGCACTTTCGATACGTAATGTGATGGCAGGCCGACGCATGTATGCACCGGAGCTAATGGATGAAGCCTACAGCGGTGAAGTGAATCCTCTGACTCAGCGGGAGAAGGAAGTACTTGGACTCATTGCCGACGGCAAAAATACAAAAGAGATCGCCAGCCAATTGTACATTACCACGGGTACAGTCCGGAATTACATCTCTGTTATACTAGATAAGCTGGATGTAGGTAACCGCATCGAGGCAATCACTCGATTTAAGGAAAAAGGTTGGTTTAAATGAGCGTGGGTAAGAAACGATTAGTTGGCAGAAGCAGCTTGTAAACGTGAATAGCTAATCGCTGATCGCTAATCGCTGATTGCTAATCGCCAATTGCTGTTTATACTCACCAATCGCAAATAGATGTATTTCCTACAACTATATGCTATAAAATGCTCGGCAGATGCGATTTAGTTGCATTTCTTACATCTAAAAGTTCGCTTAGAGGGCATTTCCATTATTTTTCGGGGAAATAGTTGTAGAGAATGCAGTTAAAGAGTTGTCTAAGCAGAAAATATACTTATAATTGTACTGAGTGCAGCTATTTCTTTTATTCGCACTAATGAAATTCAATATAATCTGCTAAAAATAAAATTTTTAATGTTATTTTGATGTTAACACTCGCCAAATGTTCCCGCGCCGTATATCATTAATTATCGGCCTATTATTCACAATAGGACAGTTAATCAAAAGGAAGTGTATTTTCTGATGTCAAGAAAGCTAAGAGCCGGCATAGTTGGCGGCACAGGTATGGTAGGACAACGTTTTATTGCCCTTCTAGAGAATCATCCTTGGTTTGAAGTAACTGCGATTGCTGCCAGTGCTAGATCTGCTGGAAAAACGTATGAAGAATCGGCCAAGGGCAGATGGAAGTTATCTACTCCAATGCCTGAGAACGTAAAGAATATTATGGTCCAAGACGCTTCTAAGGTAGAGGAAGTAGCTGCGGATGTAGATTTGATCTTTTGTGCTGTTGACATGAAAAAAGATGAGATTAAAGCGCTCGAAGAGGCTTATGCTCGCACCGGAACGCCAGTAATCTCCAATAACTCAGCGCATCGCTGGACGCCTGACGTGCCTATGGTCATTCCTGAGATTAATCCGGAGCATCTTGAGGTTATTGCACAGCAAAGAAAACGTCTGGGAACAGAGACAGGGTTCATTGCAGTTAAACCTAACTGCTCCATTCAAAGTTATGTGCCTGCACTTCATGCGCTCAAAGACTTCAATCCATCTAAAGTGGTGGTCACTACCTACCAAGCTATTTCTGGTGCAGGAAAGACTTTTGCGGACTGGCCAGAAATGCTGGATAACGTGATTCCTTACATCGGTGGCGAAGAAGAGAAGAGTGAGCAAGAGCCTTTGCGGATCTGGGGAAGCGTTGAAGAAGAGGGTATCGTAAAGAGTGAAGCGCCAACGATTACTTCGCAGTGTATCCGTGTGCCTGTAGCGGATGGACATATGGCTGCTGTATTTGTTTCTTTTGAGAAAAAACCGTCCAAAGAAGAGATTCTGAATCTCTGGAAGAGCTTTAAAGGACGTCCTCAGGAGCTTGAACTGCCTAGCGCACCTAAACAGTTCATTACCTATTTTGAAGAGGACAATCGTCCACAGACCAAGCTGGATCGTGATATTGAGAACGGAATGGGCGTATCGACGGGCAGACTTCGCGAAGATGCCCTCTATGATTACAAATTCGTAGGTCTCTCCCATAACACGCTGCGCGGAGCAGCTGGCGGTGCTGTGTTGATCGCTGAGCTTCTGAAAGCAGAAGGTTATATTCAACCGAAATAAGTCCATGCATGAGCTGCAAAGCTGATGTGAATAGACACCTCATCAAAGCTTAGTCTTTGGTGGGGTGTTTTTATTTTAATTTTACATTTGGTAAAATAAGTTATGAAAGGAGAGGATACCTTTGAATAAATATTTATTAGCTTTTATTTGGTTACCATTAATCCTGTTTACAAGCGGTTGTACATCGTCAGCTCAAGAGTATGGAGTGTCATCTATAAATGCTGAAATTCCAATTCCGAAGAATGCCAAAGAAATCGAAGTGATAACAAATTCAAATAACCCTAATATAAAAATTGGAGCAAAGTACGAGTTGGATAATATAGGGGGAGAACAAGGTCTTTATCGGCCTGACAGCTATTTTAATAAATTAAGCGATGATGGATGGATAGAGCTGGAGGACAAGCGGTTAGGGCATGTGCAATTTTTTGAAAAAAAGGACACCGTCATCGCCATCGAAATACATGAGGATAGCTTTGATATTCATGAAATGAATAAAGATGCTAAATTCTAAACGGTGGCTAGTTAGATGAAGCTTTTGTTATTACTTAAACAGAAAGGTTGAGAGTGTGGTAAGATAGGTAAAGTGTATAAACTATACGAATTCTGAATGACTGACGGAGTGATATAATGGGTGCAAAAAGTAAAGGTGGCGGCACAGGCAGAGGTACGGGGAGTAAAGGCTGGACACGCTGGAACAAAACAGCAAAACCAGTTAAACCTGCTAAAGGTGACCCAACGACGGCTCCAGGTGCTAAAGGTGCAAGTGGAAGCAAGGGCAGTAACGTGAAAAAAAGCGGAAGCACCAAATAGCTCCAATAAACTGGGTTATTCCTGAAGGTTAACATCTGATTTTGATCGTTAAAATCAGGTGTTTTTTTATGACCAGATGTAAGTATATAGAGAGAAAGTAGGATCAGCAGTGAGAATCGATAAATATATAAGCGAAACAGGCTTTTGTTCCAGAAGGGAAACCAAACGATTAATTGCTGCAGGTCGAATCGCTGTGAATGGTATCGTCTGTGATGCGAACATTCTTATAGAGCCAGAGGATATCGTATGGATCGATGGGGAGCCGATAACAAGCAGTAAAGGGGAGCCAGTGTATCTCGCTTTGAATAAGCCGATAGGCATTACCTGTACAGCAGCCCCACATGTAGTTGGGAACATTATTGATTTTGTAGGGTATCCTTCACGGATCTTTGCGATCGGCAGATTAGATAAAAACTCGGAAGGCCTCATTTTGTTAACCAACGATGGAGAGATCGTAAATAAAATGATGCGTTCCGAGAATGGGCATGAAAAAGAATATGTAGTTAATGTAGACAAACCGGTTACATCAGAATTCTTACAAGCGATGTCTAGCGGCGTGAACATTCTTGGAATCACAACGAAACCTTGTGAGGTCTATCGGATCACAGAATGTCAGTTTAGAATTATCCTAACTCAAGGTCTTAATCTGCAAATACGCAGAATGAGCAAGGAGTTAGGATATAGAGTACTAAAGCTGGAGCGCATAAGAATTATGAATATTACATTAGACGGCTTGGAGCTAGGACAATGGCGGCATTTAAGCAGTGAAGAGCTGAATGAGCTTATGTCCCGCTTAAACTAACTTTGTCAACAAAGCCTCTGGCAGTTGGGGTAATGTCTACAGCTCCGGTAATCGCTGAGATAACAGAGATCCCATCCGCACCGGCTGCTAATACAGGTGCAACATTTTGCAGCGTGATTCCCCCAATGCCAACCAAAGGGATGGTAATGCCTTTATTTCTTAGTTCTTCAATAATCGCAGTGCCTTGAACAGCTTTGGCATCCTCCTTGGATGACGTAGGATAAATGGGACCCACGCCCAGATAGTCGGCTCCATCGGCAATCGCTTGCTGAGCTTCAACGAAAGAGTGAGCGGATACACCAATGATTTTATTCTCTCCAAGTAGCTGGCGGATTGCCAATGCAGGTGTATCCTCCTGTCCTACATGAATTCCGTCCGCATCAAGCGCGATCGCTAAATCAATGTCGTCATTCACGATAAAGGGCACGCCATTGGCATGACAAATCTTTTGAAGTCGTCTCCCAAGATTAAGTCGAGCCTTATCGCTTAAGGAACCGGTACCCTTTTCACGGAATTGAAACATGGTTATGCCCCCAGCAACCGCTTCCTGCAGCACCTTAACTGGAGCTTTACGGCAATTTACGCTGCCCATAATGAAATAGACTTTTAATAGATCTCGCAGATGTTCACTGTTCATTCGTTGCACTGTTTATCCCTCGCAGTCTGTTCTGATAAGCAAAATGATTGGTTGGTCCATGCCCAGCCCCTATGCTCAGCTCGTCCTCGATCGCCGCTTGTATAAATGCTTTGGCAGTTTGAATGGCCTCTGCTACGGATTTGCCTTTGGCTAGCTCGGCGGTGACTGCTGCTGAATAGGTGCAGCCTGTACCATGCGTATGTCTGGTCTGAATCCGGCTACTCTCCAATAAGGTATATTCGTCGCCATCATATAGAAGATCGGTTACGGCTGTGGTCGAGGTATCATGTCCCCCTTTTAGCACTACATATTTGGAGCCCATGCCATGAATGATTTTGGCTGCTTTTTTGCGTTCTTCGATGGTGGAGATCGTCATCTTTGTGATCATTTCGGCTTCGGGAATATTGGGTGTCGTCACCAATGCTAAGGGCAGCAGATGGCTGATTAAGGATTGAACCGCCTCCTGCAGCAGCAGTGTGGACCCTCCTTTAGCGACCATCACAGGATCAATTACAAGATTAGACCAGCCGTAATACTTAATTTTATCTGCCACAATGCGGATGATGTCACTGTTAAATAACATCCCGGTCTTTACGGCATCTGGTTGCAGGTCAAGTCCT
This sequence comes from Paenibacillus sp. FSL R7-0163, assembly GCF_037969975.1. Classification (NCBI taxonomy): domain Bacteria; kingdom Bacillati; phylum Bacillota; class Bacilli; order Caryophanales; family Paenibacillaceae; genus Paenibacillus; species Paenibacillus sp. FSL R7-0163. The sequence goes on along the minus strand of NZ_CP150224.1, from coordinate 3,260,558 downwards.
ATAGAATCAAGCTGCTGAATTATGGCGTCCAGAGTCACTGGATAAACCCCTTGGACACCAAGCGTATTCTGCGCTGTCACAGCTGTGAGGACGGACATGCCGTAGACAGAAAGCTCCTGAAAGGTTTTTAGATCGGCCTGAATGCCAGCACCACCGCCGCTATCGGAGCCGGCAATGGTTAGAGCTTTGGATATAATCATCGAATTCACTCCTTTGAGGGTCATTAACTGAGCTGTTTGATGCTGGATCTTTCTAGGAAGACTTCTGGTGTGACCCATGTCAGTTGATTTAGAAACTCAACCTGAAAGCTTCCCGGCCCTTGACCAGTTGTTAGTTCAGCGGCGATTTCAGCTGCTACTCCATAGAAGGAGAGGGCTTCCACTGCGGCCTCCAACGAGTCACCGCCACTTACCGCGAGAAATGCCCCCACAACAGCGCTGAGCAAGCAGCCAGTTCCTGTAACCTTCGTGAGAATAGGGTGACCGTTGCTAGCAATATAGGTGTTTTTTCCATTCGTGATCACATCGTCTTTTCCAGTTATGATGACCACACAGCTTAACTTCCTCGCAGCAGCTTCAGCCAAAAGGACTACATCGCCTTCACCTTCGCCAGCATCCACCCCTTTAATGGACCAACTCTCTCCAATGACATTAGCGACTTCAGCCACATTCCCCCGCAGTGCGGTGATTTGCATCTCATTCACTAGCTTTTGAGTGACAGCGGTCCGATAAGAAGTTGCGCCTGCACCTACCGGGTCAAGCACTAGGGGAACCCTGTGTTTATTAGCGGATTTACCAGCAAGCAACATAGATTGAATGGCGTAATCATTGAGTGTGCCGATATTTAGAACTACAGCAGACGACATAGCGGCGATGTCGATCACTTCTTCGTGGGCATCCGCCATAAAGGGAGAGGCGCCAAGCGCCAACAGACCGTTGGCTGAGAAATTGGCTACCACAATATTAGTGATGTTGTGGATCAACGGGTTGGATTCCCGTACTTTGGCTAAATAACTCATCATAATTCCTCCTCAAGCTTGTATGAACAACTAACTAAACATTACAGATTGATAAAAGCTTCCTGTGCTTTAATATCCTCTGGTAGAAGATTGTTGGTGGATAACCACTGCTGAACCTTTTCCCAAGATGTCGGGTCTTGATATCCAAAAGATTGATCGCCAGCATTCATCAGCGGCAGCAGAATCTCAAGACTTTTTTTCTCAATCTCCTTGTCGAGCGGTGAAGTTGCATCTTCATGTGCAACCAGTAAATCCAGGGCTTGTTCAGGATTCTGCTCCACAAATTCCTGTCCTTTTGTAATGGCATTTAGAAATTTTTTAAAGTAGGCTTCAGAATTTTGCAATCCTTGTTCGCTGGCCACCAGCACAAGCTCATAATAGTCAGGCACTCCGTAATCCGTTGGATTAAGCGAAGTGACCGGATGTCCCTCTTTTTCAAGGATTAGTTGTTCATGGTTGATGAACCCGCCCATTATTGCGTCTACTTGTCCAGTAGAGATCGCAGGGATGAGGTCAAAACCTACGTCAATCAGCTTGGCGGATGAAGGATCGCCTCCATCACTCTGGATCATTGTCCGAATCATCGCTTCATAGAGCGGAATGGAGGAATAGCCGATTTGTTTTCCCGCGAGCTCTTTTGGACTATGAATACTGCCAGCCTGAGGAACCATCAGATGATTCAGTGGATGCCGCACGATTGCTGCAATCGAACGTACAGGGATTTTCTCGCCGCGTGCCATAAGTACCTGAGGCTGATAACTGAGCGCTAGATCAATTTGATTCGCTGCAACAAGCTTTAGGGAATCATTGCTGTCTGCAGGCATTTTGATCTCGACATCCAAACCTTCCTCTTGGAAAAAACCTTGCTGTTGCGCAGCGTATAGAAAGGAATGAACGGCATTGGGATACCAATCAAGCATAATCGTCAGCTTGTGTGACTGCTTATTTTCGGTATTGGAGGGATCGGTTTGGGAGTTGTTATTTATCTTGTCTGCCTTCCCGCAGCTGCTTAAGAGCAAAAGTGTGCATACTAGAAATACAGAAATAAGTCCTCGTTGTGGGGATTTTAAATGATTCATTGGTTTGATCCTCTTTTCTTTAAAAATAATTGTTCGAGTAAAGCTATCGCCAGAAAAAGCACCACACCAAGCGCGGACAGCAGAAATACAGCCGCGAACATTTCATCGCTCTGCATATTTCCGGCCATTCTGCGGCTGAAGTAACCGAGTCCTTTACTGCCGCCGAGCCATTCCCCGATAGTAGCTCCGATGACGCAGTATACAATGGACAGCTTTAAGCCAGAGAAAAAAGCAGGCAACGCCAGTGGAATTTGGGTTTTGACAAGCAGCTGCCAGCGGTTTGCACCAAATGTTAATAATAAGTCCTTGTAAGTCTGGCCACTTGTACGAAGTCCATCATATGTACTCACTACGACTGGAAAAAAAGCCGTCAAAAACACCACAGCCACTTTGCTCCACAGCGAATATCCGAACCACATAATAAAAATGGGGGATAGCGCAATTAATGGGATCGTCTGGCTAATGATAAGAAAGGGATAGATGGCCTTTTCTATGGGGCGATACAGGAACATTCCAGTGCCCAGCAATACACCACAAATAACAGAAAGGACAAAACCCACCAGTATCTCCTGTAACGTCGCCAATAAATGCTGTCCAAATAATAATTGCCTGTGCTCGATCAATGCGATTCCAATAGAGGAAGGTGCAGGGAGAATAAAGGCTGGAATCATGTGAAGGCGAACAGCTGACTCCCAGATTACAAGAATGAGCAGTACCAGAAGAAGGAAGGGACCATAGTTGTCTAGATGTTTTTTAAAAGGTATAGGTCGCATGTAATCTCCGCTCCAGCTCTGCACGCAGTGCTATAAACCGGGGTTCGTAGTTCATCTTATAATGTCTTGGCCTTGGTAAATCCACAACGATCTCCTGTAATTCGCTGTGCGCACCGCCAGATAATAAATAAATCCGGTCACTGAGCAATAGTGCTTCCTCCAGATCATGAGTGATGAGCATAATCGTCTGATTCAATTCACCCCATAACTCCAACAGCCAACGGTGTATCTCGCGTTTGGTCATGGCATCGAGAGCGCCAAAGGGCTCATCCAGCAGCATAAGACCACTTCCGCCTCCAGCCACTAAGGTGCGCAGAAATGCGACTCGCTGTTTCATTCCACCCGAAAGTTCATGGGGATAAGCCTTCTCTACATCTGCTAAGCCGAAGCGGGTCAACATTTCCCGAATCTGAGTGATCGTTTCTTGTTTATTGAATCTGGGCTTGATCTCCCAAGGCAAAAGGCAGTTGTCGAGCACTGTCCTCCAAGGCAGCAATAAATCCTGCTGAGGCATATAAGCGATCTGACCTAAACGACTAGCGGTTGACGGGTGCGTAGAGAGTTTTATTTTTCCGTGAGTAGGTTCGAGTAAACCGGCAATCGTTTTGAAAAATGTACTTTTCCCGCATCCGCTAGCACCTACTACGGAGACGAATTCCCCTTGCCTGATATCCATGGATAGATCTGCGAATACAGGGGGTTGCTCAGATTCCGGAAAAGAGTAGGTTAGGCCTTGAATAGATAAAATGGTCGTGATGATCAAACCTCCTAAAATTTTTGTGGAGCGCCTAAACAAATAAAAACCCATCCATTTCCAGAGGAAATGAATGGGTCAAAAAGTTCATTCTGCATAATAACACTTAACATGCTTGATGAAAATTCTGCTCCACTTCCCTCCGCTGGTATGATCCAGATCAGGTTCCAAGGGTCCGGAGCTTGAAGCTCCGTCTCAGTCGGCCGACTCCCCTAGTGAAATAACAGGTCCATATTAATTTGTTAATAAATATACCATATCTTTCTGAGAAGTAAAGAGAGAAAGAAGTGAAGGATTAATCCAAGATTGGGTAAGATATAGGTAGGAATCTAGTTAATATTATAATTCCGATGTATATAATCGGAAAAAAGTATTGACGATCATGTGATGGCAGTGTACTATTCAATTTACCGGAAAAAATCCGGGTAGAGAGAGGGGATTTAATAATGAAAAAATGGAGTTTAACTATTATATTGGCGTTAACCGTGGTCCTTATAGCGGCTTGCGGCAATAATTCGAATACCAATACGGCTGCTGAACCTACAGCTGGAACGAATGGTGGAGCAGCATCTTCAGCGCAAAACAGTTTGGAGGCTGTGAAAGCCAGCGGCAAATTGCGGATAGGTACAGAAGGGACTTATGCGCCTTTTACTTATCATGACACTGCGGGGAAATTGACTGGTTTTGACGTGGAAATTGCTGAAGAAGTAGCAAAACGTTTAGGTGTTAAAGCTGAATTTTTTGAAACTCAGTGGGATGGTATTTTCGCTGGAATGGATGCGAAACGGTTTGATGTAATCTTTAATGAAGTTTCCATTAACGAAGATCGCAAAGTGAAATATGATTTCTCTGAACCCTATATCGTATCCAAAGCAGTATTGATCGTGAGCGAAGACAATGAGGATATTAAGACCTTTGCCGATCTTAAGGGTAAAAAAGCCGGACAATCCCTGACAAGTAACTTATCCGACATCGCTCGTGAGAACGATGCTGAAATCGTAGCTACGGACGGTTTCAATCAAGCGATGGATCTGCTGACTTCGGGACGTATTGATGCAACTGTGAATGATGGCTTGTCTTATCTGGATCTAAAAAAACAAAAACCAGATGCAAAAATTAAAGTGGTTGATGAGATTCCTGAAGGATCACAAAGTGCCGCAGTATTCCTGAAAGGCAATGATGAGCTGGTGAAAGCGGTCAGTGATGCGATTACAGAGATGAAGAGTGATGGAACGTACTTGAAAATTTCCGAGAAATACTTTGGAGCTGACGTTTCAAAATAATACAAGGCTAGCAAGGCTAATTAAGCCTGGAAGCTAAAAAGGATGTCTGAATAATGGATGACCGCAAAATACAAATTTTCTTAGACACACTGCTACCCCTGCTAAAAGCCGGGGTGGCTTTTACCATTCCGTTGGCGCTACTTTCCTTTGTGCTTGGATTGATTTTGGCGATCCTAACCGCGCTGGCACGTCTTTCACCGTGGGTAATTCCGAAGCTAATCGCCCGTTTTTATGTGTGGGTTATTCGAGGAACCCCATTGTTAGTGCAGCTATTTATTATATTTTATGGTTTGCCGGCTGTTGGTATTGTACTCGACCCCTTCATTGCCGCCACCATTGGATTTACTCTTAGCGTAGGGGCTTATTCATCGGAAATCGTACGCGCTGCTATCCTGTCGATACATAAAGGCCAATGGGAAGCTGCCTTCTCAGTCGGGATGACTCGTGGGCAGGCTCTGCGCCGCGTAATTCTGCCACAAGCTGCGCGCGTTTCTGTACCGCCGTTATCCAATTCCTTTATTAGCTTGGTTAAAGATACTTCGCTTGCAGCGATCATCACCTATACGGAGATGTTTAGAACCGCACAGCAGGTAGCCTCTACCACTTATGAGCCTCTGCTGGTATACTCCGAAGCAGGATTGTTTTATTTAGTGTTCTGTTCTGTGCTGTCGGCGCTGCAAAATTACTTGGAGAAACGACTCGATCGTTACTCTGCGACCTAAAGGAGAGATACTTGTGATTGAAATCATTAATTTGCATAAATCCTTCGGCGCACTCCAAGTGTTAAAGGGTATTGATCTGAAAATGGAGCATGGAAAGGTACTTGTCATTATTGGGCCATCTGGCTCCGGGAAGACTACACTGCTGCGCTGTTTTAATCTGTTGGAAATCCCGGATCAAGGCAGCCTGTCGCTCAGTGATATCACCATCAATTTTACAGATCATAAGAAAATTCCTCAGAATTCCGTATTGGCCCTTCGTCAGAAAACAGGGATGGTCTTTCAATCGTATAATTTATTTCCGCATATGACTGCGCTTGGCAATGTGATGGAGGGACAGGTAACTGTCCTGAAACGATCCAAGGAAGAAGCGCGCAAGCGGGGGCTTCAGCTGCTGGCTAAGGTGGGTTTGGCAGATAAAGCTGATAACTATCCACATCAGCTGTCAGGTGGACAGCAGCAGAGAGTGGCCATCGCCCGGGCTATGGCAGTAGATCCAGAAGTGTTATTGTTTGATGAGCCCACTTCGGCGCTCGATCCTGAGCTGGTAGGGGAAGTGCTTAAGGTTATCAAACAATTAGCGGCAGAAGGTATGACTATGGTGATTGTGACCCACGAGATGAAATTTGCCGCCGATGTAGCGGACCGGATCATTTTGATGGATGGTGGTCATATCTTAGAGCAAGGGACTCCGCAAGAAGTGCTGGAGCATCCGAAGAATCCCCGGGCTCTGCAATTTCTGAACAGACTGAATGGTGAAGAAGAGTAGAAAGACAATATACACGAAAAAGCGGCTCGGGAATCATCCGGAGCTGCTTTTTCATGTGTAGATTATTCAAATGAGAAGAGTATCTGAAATTTGGCTTATACTCCAGTTTTCAGAAATTCCAAAGCGTTGTAGAGCATAATCGCTGCTTCGGCGCGGGTGAGTTCGCTTTTTGGATTAAACTTTCCGTTAGCATCCAGGCTATTGATCTTGTATTTCAGGGAGCGCTGAATACTGCCTTGATACGCAGGAGTCAGAGAAGCTTCATCAGCGATATCTACTGGAACGATATTGATCATCGGCAGATTGCCAACGCCTTCGATCGCTTGCACTAGATAGTTAGTGAATTGCTCTTTGGTCATAATGAGGTTAGGATCAATGTCTTTAGGAAGCTTAACTTCATTGTAATAAGCATTGATAAAGGCTTCAGCGTACCAGGCTTTGTCTTTTACTTTTGTGAACAAGCCGCTGGCAACAGGAGCTTTGTTAAAATCAATGGCCGCGAGGCTAAGCTGGAGACCGCCGGAGATAAACTGAATCCCTTGGGCTGTAGTTACCTTAGAGCCAGGGAGAAATTGAGATTCGCTGACACCTTTAATTAACCCTTGATTTTTTAAAGAAATGATTTTTTCTTTGCCGTTTATGTTATCAATATCCTTAAAGGTGTTCCCAGCTGCAAACATCTGACCACCCAAAGAAAAGGAGAAAATGGCTACGGTTGTGATCGCTGCTAGTGTGCTTTTTTTCATGTTCATGTCTTTTCACCTCGTTGTATGGATAGGCTCCTTAGCCTTTGTCACTCCTTTAACGTTGTAAATTATGGAAAGGTTGCGGTCTAATCTGTATTATTTCACGAAAAAGTAGATTTTAATAGAAATATGGGCCAGATTGGGGTGTAGTACTTTGGATAAGTGGCATGAAATGATATAATGATGTCAGGCTCTTTTCATTCGTGGTTAATTTTGTTATGATTATATCGTAACGATTACTATTTATGGTTTGTCCAAACTGCATAAATAGGAGCGTCTCAGAGGGTACGGATGTTAAATCGTTCCGGGAAGGTAGGAGACCAAATGGATCAAATATCAAATATCAGTCAATTGTTTGCGGCGCAAAAATATAAATTAACGCCTCAGCGTGAAGCTATAGTGAACGTTCTGCTCGACAATGAGAAGGATCATCTAAGCGTAGAAGAAGTATATATGCTTGTTAAGAACAGCTATCCACATCTGGGCCTGGCAACGGTATACCGTACACTTGAGCTTTTATGTGAGCTACACATTGTAGAGAAGATGAACTTCGGAGACGGAGTTGCCCGTTACGATTTGCGCGGGAACGATCATTCGCATATGCATCATCATTTGATATGCAGCGTATGCGGTCGGTTGGAGGAAATTAAGGACGACTGGCTTGTGGAGCTGGAGAGAAGAGTGGAACGTGAATATGGCTTTAACGTCACGGATCACCGCCTTGATTTCAAGGGTACTTATGGAACATGTAAACGTACAGGCTGCAAAAAAGCAAAAGCAGAAGCAGATAAAGCAGTCTCGTAAGATCGCTTTCTAACCTAAAGACACAGGCTCCAAGCCTGTGTCTTTTTTGATTACTGCGTTTTAGGAAGTCTAGCTTCGAGTAGGTACAAAGGATTTGATCCACGTTCCGAAGCTGCCAGGGTTACGGCTCTGAACGAGAATTACACCTTCTCCACGAAAGCGGCACACAAGTGCTTCACCACTGGTTATGCTGTTTAGCCAGCCAGAGGCTGCCTTTTCTACCTTATAGTCCATATAATCTGGCCATGCTACGAGGTGTCCGTTATCGATAATCATTTCTTCACCAGGTCCTAAATTAATCGCATGGATAGCACCGAAGGAAGACAGGAACACCGTTCCTCTGCCACTGATTTCTACAATGAAGAAGCCTTCACCGGAGAAGAGCCCTCTGGTTAAATTCTGCATTTTGGTATTTACTTGAATGCCTTCAGTTCCGGCGAGAAATCCGTCTTTTTGAACTAACAGTTTATACGATCCGTCTAATTCTATCGCCTGAATATCGCCGAGTGAGCCAGGTGACAGCAATACCTCACTTTGACCACGGGTCGCTCTAAGTTCTTGAAAGAAGAATTTCTCACCGCTCAGCATTCTCCCGAGACCGCGCATTAAACCACCATCCACGGTTCCTTTTAATTCTACGTTAGGTGACATCGCGACCATTGCGCCCATTTCAGCCTTTACGCTTTCACCGGGATTTAGTTGGACCTTTAACATAGCAAAAGCACCTTCATACAAAACCTGGTAATTCATCCTTTAAACCTCCGCATCTATTTAGATAAGATAGAATACTAGCTTTGCTCTAAGTGTAACGGAATTCTTGCTTCGCTCATAGTCTGGAATATGTTAAAATGAAGTTGTCTTATAGATGTTAGATCAATAATCATTCACCCATGAATAGGAGAGTGGTGTCACATGGCACGAACCAAGACACAAAAAGCCTTGCGTAAGGCAGAGCGCTCCGGAGCCTGGTGCGCAGCACAAAGTCGTAGATCGAATAGTGATTATGGAGCCATTTCACAGCATGTACGGTTAACACCAAGCAAGCAGGAACAATTGAATAAGAATAGATATAAGGGGCAGATCTTCCAAGATGATGCTCCTTTTTTATTGGCTATTTGATAAGAGAACATTGCTCAGCGTATAGTAATTGAAGAAATAATATATAGGAGATGTATCCATGATGAAACAAAATAAATATGACGATTCGAATTTCTTCTCAGCCTACCAGCAAATCCCTCGTTCTATTGGAGGACTAGAAGCAGCAGGTGAATGGCATGTATTAAAGGCGCTTCTTCCAGACTTACATAATAAAAGTGTGCTTGATCTGGGCTGCGGCTTCGGCTGGCATTGCCTGTATGCCCGTGAGCAGCAGGCGAGTTCAGTTATAGGTGTGGATATCTCTGAAAAAATGCTGCAACAGGCGCGTGAAAAAACGAACGATCCTGCTATAACTTATATCCAGCTGCCGATTGAGGACATTGATTTTACGAGCGAGCAATTTGATGTGGTCCTCAGTTCATTGGCTTTCCACTATATTGAATCTTTTACAGCCATCTGCCGCAAAGTCCATGCGTTTCTTAAGCCTGGTGGGAGTTTTATTTTTTCAGTGGAGCATCCAATCTTTACTTCACGGGAAGAGCAAGACTGGTATACCGATGAACAAGGTAACCGCCTGCATTGGCCCGTAGATCATTATCAATCAGAAGGACTTCGTGAAACTAAATTCTTAACAGAAAATGTGATTAAATACCATCGCACGATTTCCACCTACTTTAATGACCTGATTGAAGCTGGCTTTACTATTAAAGCGGTTAAAGAACCAAAGCCTTTAGAAGAAATGAGTAATGATCCATGGATGAAGGATGAGGAGCGTAGACCGATGTTCCTGATCATTTCGGCTGTAAAAGAATAATTTCATTCTCATGTTTCTTCATTTACACCTGTTCTCTGCTGTGCACACGATATTCTCTTGGTGACATACCAAAACGGCTTCGGAAGACGCGGTGAAAATAGGTATAGTTCGCAAAACCACAAGTTTCTGCTACTTGCTCCAGCGGCATGGGACTGAAGGTTATCCGTTCTCTGGCCATTTCCAGTCGGACATCGTTTACATATTTAATAATACTGGTCCCAAAGGCTTCTTTAAATAAATGAACGGCTCGCGAGACGGATATACCCACAAAACCTGCTACATCCTCCAATAGAAAGGGTACGGTTGCGTGCTCCTCAACATATTGCTTCATTCGGTATGCCAAATAACCTTTTGGAGTAATTGCTGGCTGGTCTGTAATTAGCCGGTCGATTTCCATACATAGAATTTGCAGATAGCAGGCAGATATTTCTGGAGAGAAGTCGGAAAGTCGACGGTGCTCCAGAATTAACTGGCGAAACAAGCCAAGAAAATTCTCACTAAGCGGCACACTTAGGCGAGTGGGTCTTTGTGAACGTTGCCACCATTCATCAATCCATGTTCCCCCACAAAAAATATGATAATCTCCGCTTTCAATTCGTGGCTTGCCTACAGGGTACTCTTCTTTATCTATGATCAAATAGTAAGGATCATTTGGAGCGAATAACATAATATCCCCGCTTTCCACAGGTGACATCACACCATCGATCAATGCACGGCTTCTTCCTTCCGTTTGCAGACGTATAAGAAAGTTCTGGTTCCCTTGACTTTGAGACATATGAAAAGGCTTGCGATGAAAAGAAAATCCGGCTGATAATACGTGACAGGTAGCAGAATGAGTCATAGGTCCTCCTAGGTGTATTGAAATGATAAGCAGATTGTTCATGTTTTAATCATATTCTTCATTTTAATATATACGCTTTCATATTACTATGTAGCTAAGCAATAAAGAAAGAAATCGACCATCAACGCTAGAAACAGTCGGTATGAGCTGTGCTTACAAGAATGACAGTTTAAGGAAACTGATGAGAATCAGATTAGTCAATTCTGTTACAGCATTATTGTTCAAGTGATTATCACTACAGAAAGCTAACTTTAAATCCAATTGGAGTGATTCGAAAATGCTGAAGATAGGCCTGCAATTGTATACGCTCAGAGAAGAACTGGAACAGGATTTTGAAGGGACACTGCGTAAAGTGGCAGCCCTTGGTTATAAAGGCGTGGAGTTTTTCCATTACTTCGGCCGTAGCGCAGCAGAAGTCAAACAACTGCTTGATGAACTAGGATTAGTTGCGCTGGGCGCACACCGTCCCTATGACGCGTTGTTAAATGATACAGAGGCAGAGATTGCGTACAACCTAGAGATTGGAAATCATAATCTGATTGTGCCGTATCTGTCAGAAGAACAACGTAACTATGAAGAAGTTGCTGCGAATCTGAAGATCATTGGAGAAAAGTGCAAGGCGCGTGGAGCGGTTCTTTTGTACCATAATCATGACTTTGAGCTAACTGATCGATATGGTGACCGTACAGCGTTTGACGGTTTGTTTGAAGAAGTGCCAGCTGATTTGCTGCAAGTTGAAATGGATACATGCTGGGTACATCACGCAGGTTATGATGCCGTAGAATATATCAACAAATACGCTGGCCGGTTGCCGATCATCCATCTGAAAGATTTGAAGAAACATGAGGATGGTTCACCAGAAACGGTTGTTCTAGGCGAAGGAGAAGTAAACCTTACAGCAATTCTTGATGCGGCTGTACAGGCAAAGGTAGAGTGGGCGGTAGTGGAGCAGGATTATTGCAGCCGTTCACCATTAGAAAGTGTAGAAGATAGTTTGAAATGGGTAAAAGCATACGCTAATCAAGGGGGAAATGTTCATGTCTAAAAAGTTGAGAATTGCTATTGTCGGTTGCGGTGGAATTGCTAATGGAAAACATATGCCAAGTTTGTCACGTCAAGCAGATGCTGAAATGGTAGCCTTCTGTGATATCGTCGAAGAACGTGCACAGGAAGCAGCAAAAACCTATGGTGCTGAAGGCGCGGCTGTATATACAGATTATCAAGAGCTTTTGAAAGCCGGAGGATTCGATATCGTGCATGTATGTACACCGAATGACAGTCACTCCGTGATCACAATCGCAGCATTGGAAGCTGGCAATCATGTAATGTGTGAGAAGCCTATGGCGAAGACTACAGCTCAAGCACAGGAAATGTTAGAGGCTGCTAAACGTACAGGCATGAAATTGTCTGTAGCTTATCAAAACCGTTATCGTGCGGATAGTGAATACCTTAAAGACGTTTGCGAAAACGGTGAGCTTGGTGAAATCTATTATGCAAAAGCGATCGCAGTACGTCGTCGTGCGGTTCCTACATGGGGCGTATTCCTGGATGAAGAAAAGCAAGGTGGGGGTCCACTGATCGATATCGGTACGCATGCGCTTGATCTAACATTATGGATGATGGACAATTATAAACCGCGTAGTGTTATGGGCTCGACTTTTCATAAGCTAGGTAACCGTAAAAACGGCGGAAATGCCTTTGGTCCATGGGACCCTGAACAATTTAAAGTAGAAGATTCAGCATTTGGATTTATTACCATGGAAAATGGTGCTACAATTGTACTGGAATCAAGCTGGGCTCTTAATGTATCGGAATTTGGAGAAGCGAAGACGCTCCTCGCAGGTACAGAGGGTGGCGCAGATATGAAGGACGGGTTACGCTTAAATGGTGACCGTGGTGGCCGTCTATACGAGACTAAAATTGACTTGTCCGCAGGGGGAGTAGCTTTCTTTAACGGAGGACAAGAGAGTGAATCCGATCGTGAAGCTCGCTTGTGGCTTGAGGCAGTTAGGGAAGATAAAGAACCAGTAGTTAAACCTGAACAAGCCCTTGTCGTTACCCAAATTTTGGAGGCTATTTACGAATCTTCCCGTACAGGTCGTGCTGTGTATTTTGACGGAACATCAGATAACTAAACGAGAAGCAGGTGTGAAGTTCATGAGTTCAAACAGACATTCTGTAGTCATTGTTGGTTTTGGAGGAATGGGAAGTTATCACGCAGGATTGATAAAAGAGACCTCTACCTTAATCGTAGTTGGAACGTACGATGTGCTTGAAGCACGTCGTACCAATTCCAACGACGCTGGCTACAAGGCGTACCAAAGTTATGAAGAAGTATTGGCAGATTCTTCGGTCGAAATTATTCTAATTGCCACACCGAACGATGTGCACAAAGAAATTGCGATTCGTGCATTACAAGCTGGCAAACATGTCATTTGTGAGAAGCCAGTTACTCTATCGAAGGTTGAATTTCAAGAAATACTGGCAGCCGCTGATGAAGCTGGACGTGTGTTTATGGTGCATCAGAACAGACGTTGGGATGAAGATTTTTTAACCATCAAAAAAATGTACGATGAGGAGACGATTGGATCCCTATTCCAGATCGAATCCCGCGTGCATGGAGCGAACGGAATTCCTGGAGACTGGCGTCATGTTAAGGCACAAGGCGGAGGGATGCTGCTGGATTGGGGCGTTCACTTATTGGACCAGCTATTATTCATGATTGATAGCAAAATCACCAGTGTGAGCAGTAGTCTAAGCTTTATTTTAGGAAACGATGTCGATGACGGCTTTGAAGCTATTCTGCAATTTGAGAATGGAATTAAAGCGATCGTAGAGGTTGGGACGACTAACTTTATTACATTGCCAAGATGGTATGTGAAGGGTATCGAAGGCACTGGAATTATTGAAGACTGGTCATTAACCGGAAGATTGGTTACAAGAAATAACGCAGGTGAAAAAATCGAACCGAAGCCGATTCGTGCAGGTGTAGGACTAACTAAAACTATGGCACCTCCATCGGAGGGGGCAACGATCACTGAGGAATTACCTCAGCCGTCGGAGTTAAGCTCTAGCTTTTATGATAATTTCGCTGCTGTCATTGAGGGTACTGCAGAACCTATCGTTAAGAACGCTGAGGTTATGCGGGTACAGAATTTGATTGAAGTTATTTTTGAAGCTGCTGAGAGTAATCAAGTGGTGAAGAATTTTGATATCTACGGTAAATAATAAGTAAACTATTTCCAAGAGGAGGTGGCCTACAATGAAACTTGGAGTATTTATGGTCTTGTTTGGAGGTCGTAAGCTGGAGGATGCTCTTGATTATGTAGTATCCAAAGGGCTAAAGGCGGTAGAAATCGGTACGGGAGGCAATCCTGGCAACAGCCACTGCGACCCTAAAATGCTGCTGGAGAATGAAACAGCCTTACAAGAATTCAAACATGCTGTGGAATCTCGCGGACTTACAATCAGTGCTTTGAGCTGCCACGGTAACCCATTGCACCCGCAAAAAGAACTTGCTCAAAAGGATCATGAGGATTTCGTAAACTCGGTCAAATTGGCGCAGAAGCTAGGGGTTCCGGTTGTGAATACCTTCTCTGGATGTCCTGGAGATCATGAGGGTGCTAAATATCCGAACTGGCCTGTAGCTCCATGGCCAAATGATTATCAAGAAATTCTGGACTGGCAATGGGAGAACAAGGTTATTCCTTATTGGAAAGAATGGGGTGCCTTTGCCGCTCAGCACGATGTAAAGGTAGGTCTTGAGCTGCATGGCGGATTCTCTGTACACACACCAGGTACTTTGCTGCGGCTGAGAGAAGCAGCAGGTGAAGTGATCGGTGCGAACCTTGATCCGAGTCACATGTGGTGGCAAGGAATTGATCCTGTGCAAGCGATTCATATTTTGGGACGCCAAGGTGCAATCCATCACTTCCATGCGAAGGATACCGTTATTGATCCTGTGAATGTCAACATGCACGGATTAACTGATATGCAGTCGTATACCAAGATGCTTGACCGTGCTTGGCAGTTCCGTTCTGTCGGTTTTGGACATGATCTTAAGACTTGGGCTGACATTATTAGTGCACTTCGTTTGGTTGGGTATGACTATGTGGTTAGTATCGAGCATGAAGATGGGCTGATGTCTATTGAAGAAGGTTTCTCCAAAGCTGTAAGTAACCTTCAACAAGTATTGATTGAGGAGCCACTGACAGAAATGTGGTGGGTTTAAACGAAATGGAGAGCTTCACGAAAGTTAAATTAAATGATGAACAGCTGGATATTTTGGTGAAAGCGGTTTTCGGTTCAGAAACTGCAGTTAACCTTAGTTCAGAACTTACCGGAGGCTTTTTTAATACAGCCTATGATTTGGAACTTAGCACTGGGAAATCTGTCATTCTAAAGGTTGCCCCTGCTGTAGAGACAGATACGTTAAGTTACGAGAAGAACATTATGCGAACTGAAGTGGAAGCTCTCCGAATGGTTGCAGATAAGGGTGTCGTGCCCGTGCCTGCCGTCTACCATTATGATGAAAGTCTGCTGCTCATTCCTATTCCGTATTTCTTTATGGAGAAGGTGGAGGGCCAGCCCTACAGTGATGTGAAGGAGAGTCTTTCACTTCCGGAGAGAGAGGCTATCGAAACTGAGCTGGGGCGTTACAATTGCATAATCAATGAGATACGCGGAGAACGTTTTGGCATTTTTGGAACGGATTCAGAGGAGCCAAGAGCCTCGTGGAGAGAGACCTTTTCATGCCTGATGGAAAGTGTACTTGCTGATGCCAAGAGGCTGAATGCACAGCTCCCTGCGTCCTATGAAGAGATTATGCAGGAGGTTTCCAAGTATCTCCCTGCATTAGATGCTGTAACCGAGCCACGACTGGTGCATTGGGATTTATGGAATGGGAATGTATTTGTGAAGGATGGAGTCATCGTATCGCTGATTGACTGGGAGAGAGCCCTGTGGGGCGATGTGCTGATGGAGTATTATTTTAGGCATTTTGAGAATTCTGCCAGTTTCTATAAGGGGTACGGAACAACCTACGACAGTCCAAACGAGATTCAGCGGAAGAAGCTTTATGATCTTTATCTTGATCTTATTCTTGCTATTGAATGTTATTCACGCAAATATGCAGACGAAGGTTATGTCCGTTGGACGCACGATAACTTGACTGAGGGTTGGAACCGTTTCAAAGGCAGCAGTGAATGAAGGTTATAGGTGTAAAAAATGACGTGCGAAAGCACGTCATTTTCCTGTATCTAATTAGATTGGAGGATTACCATGCAGCCGTTAAAAATACCGAGAGAACATAAGCTTCAGATTACAGCCAGTATTCAAGAATATTTTGATACAGAGCTGTCTAACGAAATTGGTCAATTAGCCAGCGAGAACCTTCTCGATTTTATGCTCAAAGAACTTTCGCCTTATATTTACAATCAAGCGTTGGCAGATGCACGAAAAATGATTGAGCAAAAGATGATATCTCTGGAAGAGGAAATGTATGCTCTCGAACAACCCTTATCCTCAGGCAGAAGATAATCCAAAAACACGATAAATTTTAACGCAGATTTATAACAGTTACGTCTGGATCAGTATCAGCTTCGTAATCTACACCTTCAGTCTCGAAGCCAAATAGCTGGAAGAATTCCTGTTTATAGCTATGCAGATCCGTTAGGTCGTAGATATTGTCTGAAGTAAGCTGGTCCCAGATTTCGATAACTTCTTGCTGGACTGCCGGAGACAATTCCCAATCATCTATACGGATACGACCTTCTTCATCCACAGGAGTTCCTTTCGCTGCATAGAGATGTTCAGCAAACAACCGATAGGTCTGCTCAATACAACCTTCATGAAGACTGTGCTCTTTCATGACTTTGTAAAGGGCGGAAATATAGAGGGGCACTACAGGAATCGCCGAGCTGGACTGTGTGACAAGACCTTTTGTGACCGCTACATAAGCTCTACCGTGAGTAACAGATAACGCTTCGTTAAGTGTTCTCGCCGTAGCTTCAAGATGGTCTTTAGCAAGTCCAATGGTTCCCTGGCGATATACCGCTTGAGTAAGCTCTGATCCGATATACGAATAAGCAATAGTGGTTGCGTGATCTGCTAATACTCCGGCTTGCTGGAGTGCTTCTATCCATAGCTGCCAATCATCACCGCCCATCACCCGTACGGTATCATGAACTTCCTTATCGGTCGCGGGTTCAATGGAGATTTGACTTACCTCACCGGTGTGAAAATTTACAGTTTTGTTGGTAAAGGTGTCGCCAATAGGTTTGAGAACAGAGTTATATACTTCACCTGTCTCCGGATCTGTACGGCGCCCAGAAGCAACACTGTAGATGACCAAATCGACTTGTCCTAATTCGCTGCGGATCAGCTGGATAGTTTTTTCTTTGGTCTCTTTGGAGTATGCATCTCCGGTAACGCTGTAGGATTGCAGGCCAGCAGACTCCGCAAGTTGTTCGAAGGCTGCAGAATTGTACCACCCAGCAGAGGCTGTACGGGTTCCATTGCTGCTGCTCGGCCGATATACGCCTACTGTGCTGGATCCAGCCCCAAAGGCGGCTGTAATCCGTGAGGCGAGGCCGTAGCCTGTGGATGCGCCAATGACTAGCACCTTCTGTGGTCCTTTGATCTCGGGTTGTGCCTTAATATACTCAATTTGCCGCTCGACTTGACGAGCGCAGCCTTGCGGATGTGCGGTTGTACATATAAAGCCACGTGTTCTAGGTTTTATGATCATAATAATAGTTTCCTCTCTTTCATGAAAAGCAGCTAATGATACGTGTTATTTCTAATTTTAACAATTTTCATTCCAATGGAGAAGGATTGTTTATATTTCTTGTATCTAATACAATAAATCCTGGGCTTTTAAAAGGTTGGATTTTTGCATTTACTTAACTCTGTATGGTGGTGAAGTCTTGGAAAGTCAGACTAAAACAAAATTGACGGTTGAGCAGCAGGACATCCTGGTGGGTGCTGCTTTTGGAAGCCATGTGAAAATCATTCAAAGTACGGAATTGACGGGAGGTTATTTCAACGCAGCTTATGACCTCCTATTGTCAGATGGCAGGGCTACGATTCTTAAGATATCGCCATCTGATGAGACAGACACGCTAAGTTACGAGCACGATATCATGGCTACAGAGGTTGCGGCAATGCAGCTAATGAAGTCTAAAGGAACGGTACCTGTGCCTGAGGTATACGCTTATGATAACAGCAGAAATTTAATATCGAGTGACTTTTTTTTCATGGAGAAAATAATCGGCCAGCCCTATAATGAAATTAAGGAAGAGCTTAGTCCGCAGCAAAGAAGTTGTATTGAGGAAGAATTAGGTCGTTATAGCCGGATTATTAATGAAATTCAAGGGGATCATTTTGGATTATTTAATGTATCCTCGAAGATAAAGGGGACTTCTTGGCGGGAAACCTTTCAAAATTTAATTGGCAACCTCCTTGATGATGCTCGGCGATTAGATGCAAAGATGCCCATTCCTTTAGAAACGATTGAGGCGGAGATCAACAGCCGTATACATGTGATGGATGTGGTGACTGAGCCACGTTTAGTTCACTGGGATCTATGGGATGGGAATGTGTTTGTACGAGAGGGAAGCATTGTTGCTTTAATCGATTGGGAACGGGCGTTATGGGGCGATCACCTTATGGAATATTATTTTCGCTATATTGAGAATTCTGAGTATTTCTGTAGAGGTTATGGGGACAGCTTTGATAGCCCTAATGAATGTGCACGCAAAAAGCTCTACGACTTATATATCGATTTAATTTATTTCATTGAGTGTTATTCGCGTAAATACGATAGCCAAGGCCATTTCCAGTGGGCACATGATAATCTGCTGGAAGGTTGGGACCGTTTCATGGGTTAGGACATTTTCAGCAAGATCACAACATAAGAAGGTAAGGAGGCTGAGTAGGAGAAGGGAGAGGATTCACATGCTTGAGTGGCTAAGTGTACATATAGATATCGTAAGTTTGCTGTGGCTGTTGCCGATCCTATTTATGTTTCATGATTTTGAAGAAATATTAACGATTGAAGCATGGGGTGCAAAGTATAGAACCAAGTTAGAGGCTGCAATTCCTTCGTTTATGCGCAAGACATATCATTCGATGTTACAAATGACTACACGTAATTTTGCAATGGACGTATTATTCGTGTATATTTTTATAGTGACGGTAACTTGTATTGCAGTTTTCTTTTCTAATTATTTATTGTACCTGGCAGTGCTTGCGGTATTTTTCTTACATGTATTTACTCATCTAGGACAGACGATATATTTAAAGGTATATGCACCAGGGGTAGTTACAGCAGTACTAGTAGTTCTTCCCTATTCTCTTTATGCGTATTATCGACTATTGAATGACAACTTGGTATCCCTTGGAGATATCGGATGGTCTCTACTGTTAGTTCTTTTGCTGCTTCCGCCAATATTGTGGTTGTTAGTGAAGAATAGAGCTCGCATTAATCAGAACTAGTACATAAGGCTGCTGCTGGCCATATCTTTTTCAGAAAAATCTTGACTAGAACCCTTAGAACTAGATAAAATAATACTTATTGCTTACAACTTGGTGAGAATCATTATCATAATTGACGAGGAAATGAGAGGGTGACAAGATGGAGCGCCTTTTAGAGGTAAAAGATCTAGCGATATCATTCAAAACACACGGTGGAGAAGTACAAGCGATCCGTGGTGTTAGCTTCCATGTAGATAAAGGTGAAACTCTAGCGATTGTTGGGGAATCCGGTTCCGGTAAAAGTGTAACTTCACAAGCGGTAATGAAGCTAGTTCCAACGCCGCCAGGAGAATATAAACGTGGACAAATTTTATTTGATGGACAAGATTTGATCGGTAAGACTGAAAAGCAAATGCAGAAGATTCGTGGTAAAGAGATCGGTATGATTTTTCAGGATCCGATGACTTCCTTGAACCCGATGATGAAGGTCGGCAGACAAATAACTGAAGTACTGCACAAACATGAGAAAATCTCCAAAGAAGCTGCAAATAAACGTGGGATTGAGCTGCTTACGCTAGTAGGTATTCCTTCACCAGAGCGCCGCTTCAATCAATATCCACATGAGTTCAGTGGCGGTATGCGTCAACGTGTCGTTATCGCAATGGCACTTGCAGCAAACCCAAAGCTTCTGATTGCGGATGAGCCAACTACAGCGCTCGACGTAACCATTCAGGCACAGATTCTTGACCTGATGAAGGAATTACAGAAGAAGATTGATACGGCGATTATTTTTATCACCCATGATCTTGGTGTTGTAGCAAGAATGGCGGATCGTGTAGCGGTAATGTATGCCGGACAAATTGTTGAAATGGGAACTGCAGAAGAGATCTTCTACGATCCAAGACATCCTTACACTTGGGGATTACTTGCATCCATGCCAAGTCTTGAGAGCAAAGGTTCTTTGCTTACCGCGATTCCTGGTACACCTCCAGATTTGATCAAACCGCCTAAGGGTGATGCCTTCGCACTTCGCAGCACCTATGCTATGCAAATCGATATGGAGAAAGAGCCTCCAATGTATAAGGTTTCGGATACCCATATGGTGAAATCTTGGCTAATGCATCCGATGGCTCCTAAGGTGGAACCACCAACAGTTGTTAAGAATAGACAACGTGTGCTTAAGAACGCTTATCCAGAGCCTGTTTTAGTGCAAGAAGGCGCTAAGTAAGCAACTTGTTTTAACTAAATAATAAGAGGAAACGTTAGGCCATTTAGTTGGCTTAGCGTTTTTTTTATTTTCTAAAATGTTCACTATTATTTAAATAAGTATGAATTAATACGAACTTAATTAAATAAAAGGGTTGACTATTTATCGTTTTCATCTCAAAATGAAAAGGCATACATAGGGGGTATAACGATGAAGAAGATAATTATTACTACTTTACTTAGTGTTTCATTATTAGCTGTAACCGCATGCAACAACGACACGGCTAACTCTGGCAACACAAACAGCGGACCTGAGCCTGTTCAGCCTGTCTTTAAAAATGTTTCTGTACATGATCCATCCATTATTTTGGCTGATAATAAGTACTATGTGTTTGGCTCTCATTTGGCTTCTGCTAAATCCGACGACCTGATGTCCTGGACTCAATTGTCCTCTGGAGTTGTTGATGGAAACGTACTCATCCCGAATGTCAAAGAGGAATTAAAAGAGGCCTTAACCTGGGGAAAGACGGACACCTTATGGGCTCCGGATGTCATTCAATTGGCGGATGGCAAATATTATATGTATTACAACGCTTGTAAAGGCGATTCCCCATTATCAGCACTCGGTATAGCCGTGTCAGACCATATTGAAGGACCTTATAAGAACAAAGGGATCTTTCTGAAGTCCGGTATGGTGGGCGCAGGGGATGACGGAGAAACTTATGATGCCACACAAAAGCCGAATGTTGTAGATCCGGATGTGTTCTTTGATAAAGAAGGCAGATTGTGGATGGTGTATGGTTCTTATTCTGGTGGTATTTTTATTATGGAACTGGATACAAGCACAGGATTCCCACTGCCAGACCAAGGTTATGGCAAAAAGCTTCTAGGCGCAAATCATGCGCGGATAGAAGCTCCCTATATGCTGTACAGTCCTGAGACGGATTACTACTATCTGTTCTTATCCTACGGAGGTCTGGCTGCAGATGGTGGATATAACATCCGTGTAGCTCGCTCGAAGACACCTGATGGACCTTTTGAAGATTCTGAGGGCCAGGATATGATCCATTCACAGGGCACAGCTGGCGTATTGTTTGATGATCCTGCTTATGCTCCTTACGGAGTTAAACTCATGGGGAATTTCGAATTCCTGAATAATGACGATGAGCTCCCAGTAAGTGGGGAAGGATATGTATCACCAGGACATAACTCCGCATTTTACGATGAAGAGACTGGCAAGTATTATTTGATCTTCCATACACGGTTCCCGAATCGTGGTGAAAAGCATGAGGTTAGAGTACATCAAATGTTCATGAACGCTGATGGCTGGCCGGTGGTCGCACCACACCGTTATGGCGGCGAGACCATTGATAAATATACGAAAGAGCAAATCGCAGGCGAATACAAATATGTAAATCATAATAAAGAGATTACGGCTGATATCGTGCAATCAGAGCTAATTCAATTGACGAAGAGTGGTAAAATCAAAGGCGCGGTTAAGGGCAAGTGGAAGCTTATCGACGATCATACTGCAGAGTTAACGATAGGTGGTTCTAATTATAAGGGTGTGTTCCTGAAAGAGTGGAATGAAGCTACAGCCAGTAATGTTATGACGTTCACCGCGGTTTCTAATGAAGGGATCTCTATCTGGGGAAGTCATGTATCACCTTCGGAATAAGATAGTTTAAAAGGATTAACAGCAGAAGGGGTTTCAACTAGTCATGTGTAATGGCTAAGTTGAAACCCCTTTTATAATGTAAGATTAGTCTACGAACTTTCGGATCACAATAACAGCATTATGGCCGCCGAAGCCAAATGAATTGGAGATGCCTATTTCGAGATTAGCTTTTCGTGCATTGTTAGGTACGTAATCCAAATCACAGATGGAATCAGGCGTGTCCTGATTGATGGTAGGAGGAATGATTCCTTCTTGGATACTCTTAACTAACGCAATGGCTTCTAAGCCGCCAGCGGCCCCCAAAGCATGTCCAGTCATGGACTTATTAGCGGTTACGGGGATGTGGTACGCATGCTCGCCAAATAATTTTTTAATCGCTAGTGTTTCAGAGTGGTCTCCTACTACTGTACTTGTCGCGTGCGCGCTGATTACATCTACATTGTGGGGTTGGAGATTAGCTTCATTTAGCGCTAACTTCATAGCTTGATAGGCACCAATTCCTTCTGGATGAGTGGCAACCATATGATAAGCATCAGAGCTAGCACCATACCCGATCACTTCGCCGTGAATCTTGGCGTTTCTACGCTGAGCATGGGAGAGTGACTCTAGAATGACTATGCCGCCGCCTTCACCGATTACAAAGCCATCCCGTTCTCCATCGAAAGGACGACTCGCTTTCGTAGGCTCCTCATTTCGTGTAGATAAAGAGGTGGCATTCCCAAAGCTGGCCAGCGAGATGCCAGTAATAGCAGCTTCAGAACCCCCGGCTATAACGATGTCCGCACCGCCATAACGAATTAAACGGAAAGCCTCGCCAATCGCAGTATTGCCAATAGAACAAGCTGTTACTGGAGACATGGTCGGGCCGAGAGCTCCAAATTTAATGCTGATCATTGCCGCAGCCATATTGGAGATCATCATGGGAATTAAGGTAGGGCTAACTCGATCAGGACCACGATCCTTCAGGACCGTACCTTGATCCATCAAGGTCTGAATTCCTCCAACGCCAGATCCTACATAAACGCCAAGTCTCTCCTTGTCAATCTTATCAAGCTGGAGACCAGATTGTTTCCAAGCCTCTTCAGTAGCTGCGAGGGCAAACTGACTGAATCTGTCCATTCGGCGTGCCTCTTTACGGCCAAATCTGCCCTCTGCATCGAAATCACGTACTTCGCCAGCAATCCTCGTCTTAAAACCTGTTGTATCAAATGAAGTGATCGGGGATATACCCGACTCACCAGAAATTAGCCGATCCCAAAATTGCCCGATTGTATTCCCAAGTGGTGAGATTAAGCCCATGCCTGTAATCACTACGCGTTCCATAATGAACCTCCTCAGCTAGTGTATACTAGTATTTTTTCATTTTACTTATCCTATTACAAGTTATCGTTTATCCTAGTATAATTTGTACTATACTAAAGGAACAGGAATCCCAAAGTGGAGGTAGCTTATGGCTAATCAAACAAGATTACAAGCATTATCCGATTTTTTGAAAGCACGTCGTGCGGCCATTTCACCAAGCTCTGTAGGCTTGCCGGAAGGCACACGCAGAAGGACGCCAGGACTCCGCAGGGAAGAGGTTGCACAGCTTGCAGGGGTAAGCAGCACCTGGTATACGTGGCTTGAACAAGGCAGAGATATAAAAGTCTCGTCATCTGTTTTGGACTGTATTGCCACTGCACTTAGGCTGACTAAAGACGAGCGGAAGTATCTTTTTGCACTGGCTTTAGAAACTGGAACCGGCACCACACCCTATCCGCAAGATGAATCTTCTGTAATTAGTCCTTCGCTGCAGAAAATTTTACAGGAACTCAAATATTGTCCTACGATAATTTCTGATAGACGTTGCGGGATCGTCGGTTGGAATGATGCTGCCGCGCATGTTTTTCTTGATTTCTCAAAGCTGCCCATCGAAGAGCGGAATATGATCCGATTGTTATTTGTTCGTAAGGAGTTCAGACGCTTAGCGGTGAATTGGGAACAGTTCGTCAGCGGTTATCTTTCTATCTTCAGAGCGTATTACGGACAGTATGTAGAGGATCATTGGTATGATGAATTTATAGAGGAATTGAAAGAATTGCATCCGGCTTTTAATGAGATGTGGGAGCAAAGTCGGGTTAGTTCGGCCCCGGATGTGTTACTAGAATTCAGACATGCCAAGGCGGGGAAAATGTTATTTCATCTTACCTCTTTGCAGGTTCATGGCAGTGCCGATTTACGATGCAGCATCTATACTCCTGCGGGAGATTCGAATACTGAAACCAAGCTAAAGCAGCTTATGGAGCAGCATACAATAGAAGGATTAAGCTAGATTCACATAGAGAAGCATCCCTAGCTGAACTTTCAGCTAGAGATGCTTAATACTACACTATTAGAAATCTGATGTTGAAATTTCAATAGTTCCGAATGTGGTGCCAGCAGGAGTGCTTAAGAGTGCAGCTACCAAAAGGGCATGAACTGCAAGCGTAAGGCTATTGAACGCTGGAATCGTGTATGTGATAACTGGAGCATTCACACGAGTGATTACTAAATCTACTGGGAAGTTGGAGTTATTGTTCACAGTAACAGCAGCGTTAATACCACCTGCAAGGTTTTCATAATAAGATTTACCAATGACAGGGGCTAAATTGAAATATTGAATCGGTAATACGATGGCCATAGTAACGACCTCCTTTTCGTTTGATAGGATATTCTATGTTGAAAATCTATTAATGCTAGAGCGAATGCCATGGTGAATTAGCACTTTTTGATAGAAAAAACCGGGGATGTCCTATAGCCATTTAGAAAGTGGCTGGGACAACCCCGGTTTATTTTGGTACACTTATTCCGTTTTTTTTCGATAAATCAGATACAGTATCAATCCGAACAGCATGCCGACAAACGACATCGCGGAGATCGTTAAGTAAAGAGCTTTACCCCCAAAGGCATCATATAATGCCCCGCCAGCATAAGAAGCCAGGATACCTGATACACCGAAGAACAACAGTGCAAGTACGGTCTGGCCTGTAGCACGCCATTCCTCGGGTACAATACTGTACAGGTATTGAATAGCAGCCGAGTAGAACACAGGGAAGGTAAGAATTTGCAGAATCTGCAAATAGGCTAATAAGTGTGGATCAGTGATCCAAGCTGAAATAAAGAAACGAAGGAAATAGAAGCCTCCGGAAATCGATATGATGATCAGTTCTTTTCCTTTACGCAACCACCAGAAGCTTAATGCAAAGACAATGATTTCACTTATTGCCGCGAGGAAAAACGATTGGCCTACCAATTGAGGACTGCCACCAAGCTCACGAATATAAACTCCAATAAATGTATCGTTCATTCGTGCGGGTACAGAGCTAATAAATATGAGCACCAGAAACATCAATGTCTTTTTGTTGCCAAAAAAGTGCTTGAGACTATTCAGCGTGACCGGTTTACCTGTGACGGGGGCATCTGGCATGTTCCAGCTTACTATAAAGCTTATAAGGCAAATGGCAACAAACAGAAGAGCTATACCATGAGAGCCGAAAAAACCAAGCACATAGCCAGTAATCAAAGCCATTACACCATAACCAAGCGCACCATATGTACGGATAGAACCATAGCTAATTCCAGCCACCTCAGAGACTCGGAAATTCAAGCTTTCTGTCAGCGGATCAATGGGCATCAAGAAGAAATACAGCAGCATAGCAAAAAGAATGAGAACAGCATAACTGCTGGAATCGAACAAAAAGTATCCGGTCACCGCTGAGCATAACAGCAGAGCTAACAGCACTTTGCGGATGGTTTTTGTTTTATCACTAATCATCCCCCATAAAGGTTGAGCAATGATGGTAACAAAACCACCAGTTCCAATAATGAAGCCGATTTGCGATGGGCTTAGACCTTGTTCACTTAGATAGACTGGCAGAAAGGGAATAAACATGGCCAGCAGAGCAAAATACAAAAAGTTAAACCCTCGTAAAAGATTTGGTGCATTCATAAGTTTTTTTACCTCACGTGTTAGAAAATTTGTATAGAGTCAATTTTGCTATTGTATCATGGATAGTAAATGATTAGGATATAAATCTATTCGCGGAATTGCTCAAGATGACCCTAATCCTCTATAAATTTCTGGTCGTTATATGATAAACTGGTTACTATCAAAGCAAAATGCAAGGAGAAACGTTAATGATAAAGTTGGTATCATGGAATGTGAATGGCCTTCGGGCCTGTGTGAAAAAAGGGTTTGATGAATATTTTAAGGAAGTAGAAGCAGATATTTTCTGTGTTCAGGAGACAAAGCTGCAAGAAGGGCAGATTGTTCTGGAACAGGGTGAAGAATACAATCAATATTGGAATTATGCAGTGAAAAAAGGGTATTCAGGCACAGCTATATTCACCAAAATCAAGCCGATCTCTGCGAGATACGGAATGGAAGAGGATGAAGAAGCGGAAGGCCGGATTATTACGCTGGAGTTCGAACATTTTTATCTAGTGAATGTGTATACACCAAATGCCAAACGAGATCTGGCTAGATTGGATTACAGAATGGAATGGGAGGACCGCTTCCGCAATTACCTTCTGGAACTGGACAAGCTAAAACCAGTCGTTGTATGCGGCGATATGAACGTAGCCCATCAGGATATTGATATCAAAAATGCTAAAGCTAACCGCGGAAACTCTGGCTTTACCGATGAAGAAAGAGGAAAAATGAGTACGCTGCTGGAGTCCGGCTTCATAGATACCTTTAGATATTTTCATCCAGAGCTTGAAGGCGTTTATTCATGGTGGTCTTATATGCCGAAGGTGAGAGAACGGAATGTAGGCTGGCGGATTGATTATTTCCTAGCTTCTTCTAGACTTGCACCTAATCTGCTGGATGCCCAAATTGATTGCCACATTATGGGGAGCGATCATTGCCCGGTCATCCTCAAGCTTGCTGATTTCACTGACTAGGATCGAATATTTAAAAGGCCGCTAAGTCTCTTTAAAGGACGAAGCGGCCTTTTTTATTCATTAAGAATTATAGTCTGCCAATGATCTCAGGGAATTCAGTCGGTCCCATATTCACATTAAACTTTTGTTTAAGAATTAGCTGATTCTCTAGTAAGATTATTTCAAGAGTTATGCAAAAAGGCATTTCAATAAACAATAAAGTGAGCTGCAGCTGATCATCAGCAACCCAAGTAAAGCTGGACATGATTCGGTTCAAGGAAGCATCAATGATCTGTGCGAAGCTTTCGAGCCATTCCCCTCGACCAAGACAGATCACAGAATCCTCTCCAGTCTTAAATTGTAAAGTAACTGCAGCTTCGTTGTTATTGAAAGAGATAGAGAAGGTGTCCAAGGCAAATTGGTTGTCATCGAGCTTATAGGTTAAGCTGTTTATTCGTTCTTCTTGTGATGAAGATGGCTGCAGTTGTGGCGGTTGGATAGATAAATACTTTAATTGTTCAACCAAGTGGGCAGAAGCAGCTGGCTCTAATGGCAAGGGTGCTTGCTCCATCGCGGGAAGCAGATGTTCCCACACAGCATTCAACATTCCTTGTATACTGTCTGATGCAGCAGTAGTAATAATTACGGCATCTTGCTCCGGAAGCACGACACAGAGTTGACCGAAGGCGCCATCTGCCCGGTAGGCACCGTGCTGGCATTGCCAGAACTGATACCCATATCCCATTGCCCAGTCATGATCGCCTTCGCCATTGGAAATATGTTTGGAAGTAGCCTCATTAATCCACTTTTCAGGCAGAACCCGTTGATTATTCCAGATTCCTTTTTGTAAGTATAGCTGGCCGAATTTAGCGATATCCTCGGTTGTAATGTTTAAGCCAAATCCCCCTGTGTTAATTCCGCGTGGACAAGACTCCCACGTTGCGCCGTGAATGCCCAGAGGAACGAAGAGGCGTGGTTCTAAATATTCTAGCAGTGTTTGGCTAGTAACCCGTTGAAGGATCGCGGCCAGCATGTAAGTAGCACCGGTATTATATAGGAAATGTGTACCTGGTTGTTTCTCGACCGGGACGGAGAAGAAAGCTTTCACCCAATTCCCGTCTGCACTTTTGCGAAGTGTGTCCATAGTATCCACGACATGCCCGGTACCCATCATCAATAGATGTCTGATTGTCATATTGGTTAGATTGTCTGTGATTGGATCAGGAGCATCTTCAGGGAAAAAGGATAGGACAGAATCATCGAGGGTGACGAGTTTCTCTGTAACAGCAAACCCGATTGCGGTTGAGGTGAAACTTTTGCTAAGTGAAAATAACATATGCGGAAGATCGGACCTGTAAGGGGCCCACCAGCCTTCAGAGACCACATAACCATGTCGAAGTAGCATAAAGCTGTGCAGGCCTAAATTTTGTTCCTCTACTGCACTAATAAAGCTGGATATTGCGGTTGATGAAATGCCCTGTTCTTCTGGAAGACTTCTAGATAACCGCAAGCTGCTTGTAGTTTCCATACGCTCATCTCCTAAATTTTGAGAATGCTCACCTCCTAATTCTATAATAATTTCCAATGTTAAAATACCCTTTAAAAAATAACTAGTTTAGCTTTCTACAGGGCTGTTGCTGGATACATCAGATTGGAGCCGTTTCTCTGGCCAAGAAATAACATGAGAAGTTTGACTTAGTTTCTCATATATTAGCTGAGTTTCTTTTTTGAATATACTAATGACTAAATGAATAAAGAAAGCCAAGTCTATCAATAGAACAAACAGATGAATAAGCATATTCCATACGGAGGAAAGATGCCCTAGAAGGGCGGAATCAAGCAAAAGAGAGTGAATCCCAAGCAGCAACCAATATAGCAGGCCATATCTGAGCATCAGAGCCCAGAAAAAAGCATGATTCCCGCTGCTCTTCACCCGAATCCGCACCATCCATTTCCCTAAGGTCCGTCCGCCCGTGAGAGCCGGAACAAGCATGAAGTAAATACCAGTTACAATCCAGAAGGCAGCTTTTATATCGAATCCGAAGAGTACCCCAAACCCGATGCTCCACACCATACTATCGATTAGAAAAGCTATTCCTCTGCGGGTATAGGAGACTCTTTTGGCAGAGCGGTCAATGTTTGTATCCAGTTGTTCTATACGTGGCAATAGCCCGGAGATCCAAATGGAAATTCGAAATCCAAAGATTCCTCCGATTGTGTTGGTAATGAGATCATCGACATCAAAAAGACGGTAAGGATGATCGAAGAAACCGTAAATCCCTGTAATCTGCGTGATCTCAAAGGACAGGGAAAAGGCAAAGGATAGTAGAATGCA
This sequence comes from Paenibacillus sp. FSL R7-0163, assembly GCF_037969975.1. Classification (NCBI taxonomy): domain Bacteria; kingdom Bacillati; phylum Bacillota; class Bacilli; order Caryophanales; family Paenibacillaceae; genus Paenibacillus; species Paenibacillus sp. FSL R7-0163. The sequence continues at coordinate 3,231,264 of NZ_CP150224.1, read as the reverse complement.
CACGACCCAGCGTGTACGAAAATAATAGCCCAGAAACATTCCAAACGGTACGGTCAATGCAACGTTAAAAATGACCTGTAAAAATGCAGGCTCACGCAGTAATGACCAGTAGGTAGAGATTTGATCAGGGATGATCGTCGATCCATCCACAATATCCTGAATAAATTGAAGGGGAATGAATTGGACGATACTCCCAGAAGGTGCAGCATTGTGCCGGGAGGATGGAAAAGGAAGCAAGACTAGAAAATAAGCGTTCATCAGATAGAGCAGCAGCAGATATAGGATTAAAGCTCTAAGCTTATGTATATAGCCATGTCTGCGGTATTGTACGATAAGAAAAGGAAGTGTGAAGAACAGCGCTGCTATTGGAAACATCATGAACGCATACGAAATTGGAAAAAAGTACGAATGAAACATAAGTCACCTGCCGTGGAATTGTTTTTATAAGAAATTTGACTCTACTTGGAAATTAGCTATCCCCGGCTCATTATAAGTTTTTATGATAGGGAACTCAACTAATTTATCGAACGTTTCCGGCATACATATGTCTATGAAGGAGCGTGAAGTGGATGGAGAAAAAGGTTCAGCAGTATTATCGGCTCAAGCAAAAGCAAAAAGATATTGAAAAAGAATTGGCCGAGCTTCGTCAGGATATTTTAAATTATTGTAGTGAGCAGGAAACCACCGAGACTGAAATTGGCAGCTATAAAGTGAAGCTGGTCGTGCAAAACCGCAAAGAATATGATGATGCAAAGTTATATGAGACCTTATCGGACCCTGAAGTGTGGCGTTTGCTCTCCAAATCAGATCCGGCAAAGGTGGCAAGCTTGACCAAGTTGAATGTAATTTCAGAGGATAAAATCATGCATACTTATACTTTGAAGACCGTAACACTGCTGCAGGTGGATAAAAAATAGTGATTCAAGTGAGCGGTTCCTTGTGGGAGCCGCTTTATTTGGCTGATAACTGTCCAGATTAAGGGAATATGTTACAGTATTAGGGTGGATGGGAGGTTGAATAGTGAAAAAAATAATCATCGGAGGCGTCATGGGCTTAACGATTTTACTTTTTTTCTTGTTTATCTTGCGGCATGATAATCAATCACTTGAGGTAAAACCGGAAGTTCTGTTCCCAACAGCGGAATACAGGGTGACTGATAGTAGTGCTCCAGGATTACCTATGCTTATAACTGCTGAAGGGGCGAATGTTATTAAGATACAGGTTACGTCCGGCAATTTATTGTTATGGAACCCCCCTGACTACAAGGTGCATAACAAAGGTCTTGAGCTGAAAATCAAATCTGGAGATCAAATTTATTGGAGTCCAATGGATGGAAATAATAAACAAATAGATGAGCCTCAGGATACCAAGATCATAGTGATTGCTTACCATAATGATAAGCAGATCGGAATGTCCAACGTAGAGATTCATAAGAATGATCTAGGTGTCTATACAGGGGAAATACCTGAAGTGAAGTAACTGAGAATCTAAATCGAATCGCAACTATCCTCGTTTTGCGTTAAAATAAGAAGTGAAGCTGACCGAGTGCTTATAGCAACCCTAGAGATGGAGGAAGAGAATTCATGAAAGATTTTGAAGTAATGCTGGAGAAATACGCGAACCTAGTTGTAAAAGTAGGAGTAAATGTACAGCCTGGACAAGTCCTTATGGTACATGCACCGATAGAAACCGCAGAACTTACTCGCTTGATTGTAGCGAAAGCCTATGAAGCGGGAGCTAAATATGTAATTGTTGACTGGGACGATGAAGCAACTACACGGATCCGTTATGAAAAAGCCCCAGAGGATTCTTTCGATTACTATCCACAGTGGCAGGCTGAGATGATGGAGAAATTCGCGGAAGAAAATGGTGCCATCTTACATATTAAAGTACCTGATCCGGAACTGTTTAATGGCATTGATTCTTCTAAGGTATCTAGAGCAGTCAAAGCAGCAGCTATTGCTCGCAAGAACTACTCCAAATATACTCGGAACAGCAAAATCAGCTGGTCTCTGGTCAAAGCGCCAACACGTGCTTGGGCGAACAAGGTTTTTGCCGATCTTCCTGAAGAAGAGCGGGTAGAGGCGATGTGGGAAGCTGTATTCCAGATGAATCGTGTGGGCAGCGATGATCCGGTAGCTGCTTGGAGAGAGCATATTGGTCAGTTGAAAGAAAGTCAGGATAGAATGAACGCTAAACGTTATAAAAGCCTGCATTACCGTGCTCCGGGAACGGATCTGCATGTAGAGCTTCCGGAAGGCCATTTATGGCGCGGGGGTGGCGGTGAGAATGATAAAGGTGTTTATTTTGTTGCTAATATGCCAACGGAAGAGATTTATTCCATGCCCCATCGTACTGGAGTGAATGGCACAGTTAGAAGCACGCTCCCTCTTAATTTGAATGGACGTTTAGTTGAAGGACTTTCATTCACTTTTGAAAAGGGGAAAGTCGTAGCTTATGAAGCTGAATCCGGACGTGAGCATTTAACCTCACTGCTGGCAACGGATGAAGGTGCATCTTATCTAGGAGAAGTAGCCTTAGTGCAGCATGATTCTCCAATCTCTCGCTTGAACCGCATTTTTTACAATACAGGGATTGATGAGAATGCCTCCTGCCATTTCGCGCTAGGAAGTGCTTATCCTGTAAATATTGAAGGCGGCACAAAGCTTACGAACGAAGAGCTTGTGGCTAGAGGAGCTAATGTCAGCTTAACTCATGTCGATTTTATGATCGGTTCAGCAGAGCTGGATATTGACGGAGAGCTGGCGGACGGCACGATTGAACCCGTATTCCGTAAGGGAAATTGGGTGTTGTAAGGAGAAGAAAAAAGCCGGATCTCTTCCAATGAGCTTCCGGCTTTTTTGAGTACCTATAAATATCATTTTTAGATTGAAAAATAGTTAAGACTCATAGCCTCACGTACTTCGGCCATTGTTTCCTGAGCAATGCTGCGGGCATGCTGTGTTCCAGAGATTAAGATTTCCTGCACAAGCTTGGGCTTAGTAGCATAATAGGAACGCCGCTCTCGCATCGGTTCTATAAGCTGATCTAGAGCTGTCGAAATCAACTGTTTGCAAGCAGAACAACCCATGGTACCCCGCTCACAGCCTTCACGAATTTCGGTTACCCCCGCTGAGCGAAAAGCACCATGATAAGCAAAAATAGGACAGATATCTGGATGTCCGGGATCATTTTTATGCACACGCGCAGGATCGGTTGTGGCTTTTCTTATCTTGAAGGTGATTTCTTCCTTAGTGGAGTCCAGCTCGATGGCATTGCCAAGGCTTTTACTCATTTTAGCGTTGCCATCCGTACCCACAAGTCTCGGCGTCTCACTGATCAGCGCTTTGGGTTCCACCAGTATCGGGCTGTACAGCTCGTTGAATCTGCGGACGATTTTGCGGGTTAATTCCAGATGGGGGAGCTGGTCTTCTCCTACAGGAATGATCGTTGCTTTACAAAAAGTTATGTCAGCAGTCTGACTAACTGGATAACCTAGAAAACCGTAATACAATTCATCAAAGCTGGAATTTTTTGATTCGGCTTTAATCGTGGGATTATGCCGTAAAGAATTCACAGTAACAAACATAGAGAACAAGATGGTCAGCTCTGCGATTTCAGGGATCATCGATTGAATAAATATAGTTGTTTTCTCCGGATTTATACCCGCAGATAAATAGTCCAGTGTGATCTCATGCAGATGTTGACCCAGTAGCTGCGGACGATCAAAATGGGTCGTTAGGGCTTGAATATCCGCTAAAAACACAAAAGTTTCATATTGCTCCTGAAGGGCTACTCGGGTCTGCAAGCTGCCGGCGTAATGGCCAAGGTGAAGCTTTCCAGTCACTCGATCTCCAGTTAAGACACGTTCGTTCATCATATAAAAATTCCTCCTGTTATTTAGCATTTGGTTACACTCGAGTCGCCACCACCAGCCATCATCCATGGCCATCACCTCCTTTAAATGACAAAAAAACCTCATCCAATAAGGACGAAGTTGTCGTGGTACCACCTTAAATGATCGTGTCACCTTACGATTCTTGGCTTTCGATCTTCTCTTACCTGTACGGAGAGGTTGAATTAATTCTCGATACAGGTCCCTTGATAACGGCGGGAACCCCGGTTTTCCCTACTGCATCCATTAAGATAGTTCGGAAAAACAACTATAAAGGCCATTCGAGCATACGCTGGTCACCGGTTCGCACCTACCACCGGCTCTCTGAAGACCATGTTCGTCTGTCTACTTACCCTTTGTCATCGTTGTTCATGATATGTGAATTATTGTAATTCTGAACAGGGGTGTTGTCAATGAGTGGAAATCGTATGGTGATTGATGAGGTATCTAGGTTTATATGATCTAGCAAAGTATACCTTAAATGTATATAATCATCAGGAATTTAGTCCAATCTATCATTGCGGATTCACAATATACTACTCTATAACCTTGAAATGGAGTGATGATAAATGGCGACAATAATAAGTTATGGGTCACAGGCAAAAATCCCGTTAGATCCGTTTACTACAGCTATAACGGTTGCAGGGATTCCTGGAGCTGGAGCGGGTCTAGCCACAGCGCAAGTAAATATTAGTCCGGCTAATCCGGCTTCTTTCTCCAGTAGAGTCGAGTTAAATGGTAGTTTTAGTCTTACTGCACTTGCTAATAGCCAATTTCTTGTTATCATCCGACGAGCTGGAGTCGATATTTATAGATCCTTTTATCGTTTTACTACTATTACTGATATTCAATTAAGTGCTCAGTGGGTTGATGGTGCTTATATTGGAGTCCACAATTATGAATTGGTAATTCAGAATGATAGCAACTTGCCTATAAATCTATTTGGACCCATATCATTCACAGCAACTGCTATTGGAGGAGAGGGCGTAATTTAAGTTATGTTCCTATGCGCCATTCAAGGGACGGGTGAATCAAAGCTTTGGACAGTTGAATCGATCTGATTCAGCTGTCCTTTTTTCATGAACGTATAATTGAAGTACAACTCTCGCAGCATAAATATCCAACCATACCCTTGATAGAGCGGTTTATTTATTTAAAATGTTATCCTCTAAAACAGCGTATTTATCGCCGAATTGCTTAATGATATGTTGTTCTCCCCAATTACATAATGCAGTCAAAATATCGCTTAAACTATCACCATATTCACTAAGCTCGTATTCTACTTTTGGTGGAACCTGATTATAAACAATTCGGTTGATGATTCCATCTGCCTCAAGCTCGCGTAGCTGCTGGGTTAACATTTTTTGAGTAATGCCGGGCATCAACTGTTTTAACTCGGAGGTGCGTTTTTTGCCATGAGTTAAATGACATAGAATTACGCATTTCCATTTCCCTCCGATGACCTCTAGTGTGGCTTCAACAGAAATATTGTATTTTTTCTTGACAGTTGTTGTTGGTGTTGTTGTCATGATAACCTCCATGGTATGGGTACTTTTTAGTACCTATGGCACTTTTAAGTGCGTACTATTGATTATGTCCAATTTAACCTATCATAACATTTTTCGTTCAATTTTTATAGAATGCTATAATTTAGAGAGCTTTTGGCAAAAAAGTTAAACGAAACAAAAACCGTTTCTATACCTCCCCCGTCTTAATCTATGAAAGGTTGAAGAGGGGAGGCTAAGGAAGGACATGACGATGACTAATGCAGAAATGAAAAAAGTAACGATTCTTGATACTCGGAGCGAGACGGATTTTTACGATTCGATATTGGTACATAGAGAACAACTGTACAGTATTGCTTATAGTTACTTGCGGAACCGAAACGATGCGCTGGAAGCGATGCAGGAAATGACTTGCCGGGCCTGGATTAAAAGAAAAACATTAAAGGACCCCAAAGCATTCAAATCATGGATTATTCGAATTCTAATTTATGTCTGTATAGATGAACAAAGACGAAGAAAACGTTCCATGCCGCTGGTAGATGAAAGAATAGGAGAACAGGTCACACATATTGGCCATCATCGGATGGAAATGTTGTGGGCACTTGAGCAGGTTAAGCCCAAGTATCGCCATGTGCTGCTGCTAAAATACTACAACGATATGACCTTGACTGAGATCGCTAACATTATGAATAAACCCGAGGGAACGGTTAAGACTTGGCAACATAAAGGGCTCAAGCAGTTGCGAACCATCATAAAGAATCGGGGTGAATGGAACAATGAGTAGTCAAGAGGAGCTTGCCATGTTAAGCGATGCCGAACGTATCCCACAAGAACAAAAAATAGAGAATGCAGCCGCTCAAATCTATGCGATCCAAGCAGGCTTGGAATTAGGCAAGAAACGTGGCAGAAGGTTAATGTTCACAAAAAGCGCGATGTCTGTGCTGGCGGCTGCAGTGATGATAGCGGGCCTGCTGTTCTTCAATCCAACCCAGCTGATGCCACAGCAAGGGACTTCGAGTGCTGAAACGTTCGATTGGGGCGTGTTGGAGCCTTTTAAAACATTGGCTGCAGCTGATATTGATGCTCTTACTTTAGAGTCTGCAATCCGGAATGATTATGTACAAATCGTTAATAAGAGTGCTGAATCAAATGGATATAAAATTACTCTGAATGCTGTGCTTGCTGATGAAAACAAAATCATGCTGCTGTATACAGGAACAACAAGTGATGGTCAGGAAGTGTACAGTGTAAATAGTGTGAAGCTGACAGATGCTGAAACTGGACGAGATGTAATGGAGGAGAATGGGAATAGAGGCGGAATGGGAGCACACGCAGAGGGAACCATATATACTTGGCTCGGCAAAACTGTATTTTCACTGGACCGAAATAAACCAAGGCCAACAGACGTAGTGGCGGATTTTCAGATTGCCTCTGTAGACCCGGGAATGTTAAGTAAACCGAAAACAGGAACGGTTTTATCTGACATGCGGTATTCTGATCGTTTAAAAGTAAACTTCTCTATTGATCCTAAGTTTTGGGAGCTGAAGACGGAGACGTTAGTTGTGGACCACCCTTTCAAAATTGACGGACAGGAAGTAAAACTAGCCGAAGTCGAGCTTTCTCCGTTAAGCATAGCGCTCAAATATACGATAAATGAGGAATTGCAAACGGATTGGATCGTCCGAAATGAACTGTTTCAAAAGCTCCCCTATGAATTAACTGCGCAGGTTGGGAAGCACGACATTAAAATTAATCCGAATTCTGGTAGTGGAGCTGATGATGGATTTATAAGTTACTTCAGCAGTAATGTGTTGGATCACCCGAAGTCACTGCGTTTGAAGCTTAGTGCGGGGGCAGATCGAGAGAAAGAAGAGTATATTGATATTCTGAAAAAATGAGCGGTAAGCGATATTAGTGAATATGCGTTGGAAGTCGTAATATAGAAAAAGGCCGCTGGTTGCGGCCTTTTTGTTATTGTTGGGACATTATACTAACTTTGTGAGTTACCATTAACACCAAACGCATCACTTGTTAATGAGAACAAACTCCTAATGCTCCTATCGGGACTATATGTGCTTAATGCTCCTCACGGGCTACAGGCTCTTAATGTTCCTCAGGCTTCTCACGTTTCACAGGCTCCACACGTTTCACAGGCTCCACACGTTTCACAGGCTCCTCATGTTTCTCACGTTCCTCATGTTTCTCAGGTTTCTCATGTTCCTCATGTTCCTCATGTTTCTCACGCGCGTAACACTCCTAACGGACTGTATTGCAACTATTTTGGCTTTTTTGACCATTTTGCTGAGTTTTCGGACTGCATAGCTCTTATTGGTCTAAATCCACACCAAAATTAAGCATATTGGGTTGAATAGCTGCATCAGTCCGATAGCACTGCGAAATGCCCGGATTCTTCGAAATAAGGGCTCCTGAGTCCGAACCATCTTACCTCGTAAATACTGCACTGTAAACTGTAAACTCGCCATCTGACCTCGTAAATACTGCACAGTAAACTGTAAAACACCGTCTGAGCGTCTTAGATATTTCGGCAGAACAAAAGTGGCGTTAGTGCGGTACAAAAGTGTTGCTAAGTGGCAATTAAGTTAATAACGCTCCTCACTTTTCTCATGTTCCTCATGTTTCTCACGCGCGTAACACTCCTAACGGACTGTATTGCAACTATTTTGGCTTTTTTGACCATTTTGCTGAGTTTTCGGACTGCATAGCTCTTATTGGTCTAAATCCACACCAAAATTAAGCATATTGGGTTGAATAGCTGCATCTGAGTCCGATAGCACTGCGAAATGCCCGGATTCTTCGAAATAAGGGCTCCTGAGTCCGAACCATCTGGTATCGTAAATACTGCACTGTTAACTGTAAAATCGTCGTCTGACCTCGTAAATACTGCACAGTAAACAGTAAATCACCGTCTGAGCGTCTTAGCTATTTCGGCAGAACAAAAGTGGCGTTAGTGCGGCGTTAGTGCGGTACAAAAGTTTGCTAATCTGGTGTTAATATGGCGCTAATTTGGTGCAAAGGTGGCGCTAATGTGGCAACTAAGTTAGTAACTTTTCTCGGTGTAGTTATGGGAGTATGTGTTCAGTGATTAGTTAGTCGCATTTGTCGCATTAGTCGAATTAGTTACTGTAACTTGTTTTCAGCCATTCCTCGTTTGACCAGGACAATTTGCCAGCCCCTGAACCGTCAACAGCGGTAAGTCTAGATTTTAGACTAACTGGGTCATCTGAAGTGTAGCTATAAGGTAGTGTTGTGAATCCGTTCCATGCAAATGCTTTAACGGCAGCGGGTGCAGGGGAGAGAGGGCTGTTCTTAGATGTACTGTCTCCTCTGAATGTTGCTCCATCTAGTGAATAGATCGTATCTAAAGCTGCGATTGCACCCGTATATTTGCTATTACTCGCATCCGCTTGATTGTTGCGAAGTGGATTCACTACATCAATGATTACAGAACTTTCAAGTAATACAGCTCCTCCTTCTGTCGAGATTGCTCCGTTACTTGTAACCCCGAAATGATACCCCTTGCTTGAGATCGCTTTTTCCATAGCGGAGGTTAGACGTTTTTTAGCCAATCTGGTATCTTCGTTGTCCATTACAATGTTATAGGCATGCGCATTACCACTACGAAGGCGGGGCATGCGGTCTTGTATATCTTTATAGTAGTTGTGATGGAGCGTCACAGAAAGAAGCGCATTATCAGCTGCAAATTCTGTTGCGCCTATTAAAATGGCCACTTTTTTTGACTAGCGGCAATCGCAATGATGTCGTCTTTACTTATACAACTGAGCTGCTTCTTAAATAAGCGTACATGGGATAAGCAGCCTTGTTGGCTTCCATAGCATTAATTTGCTGAGTAACCCAGCTGTTTTTCTATCATCCCCTAAGAAGGAAGACCATGAAATGGTGACGCCGTTGCTGCCTTTTTTAACATCGACAACTCCGTCATAAGATTTATTGAAGGTGCAGTGGTCGATCCATACGTTGTTGCTATTCTCAATGGTGATGTAGTCCCAGTCGTTTTTATCGTAATTTCCTTTGGTTGCTTCATCCCATTCCCACAGCTCATCAAATTCAAGGTTGCGGATGATGACGTTAGAGCTTCTTTTAAAAGTAAAAGCGGCATGTTTAATGGTTGCACCCTTAGCAGAGAAAATGGTCAAACCGTCGAAGTTGTCTATAGACACTTTGCTGACACCAGTCTCTATTAATACGGGATGTGTTAAAGCACTGTTATGAGCGCTAAATGGGGAGATCTTTGTCGCATCAGAAATTTCATTCCATCCCAGATCCAAGTCGTTCATAATTTCAATAACCTTTATTTTGGATCCTTTTCTCAGTGCAGTGGCAAGATCTTCTGCGCTATAAACCTTTTTATAGAGTGGACTGGTTTCTTGGATATTTCCACCACCTGTTGTTCCTGTGGCAAACCCAGCCAAATCATATTCACTAACCTGTACCGGTGTAGGCGTTGGTGAAACAGTTGGTATCGGCGTAGCAGTAGGTGTTGGTGTAGCAGTCGGAGTCGGTATTGCAGTCGGTATCGGCGTAGCAGTAGGTGTTGGTGTAGCAGTAGGTGTCGGTGAGGCAGTTGGTGTCTGTGAAGCAGTCGGAGTCGGTATTGCAGTTGGTGTCGTCGTAGCAGTAGGCGTTGGTGTAGCAGTAGGTGTCGGTGAAGCAGTCGGAGTCGGTATTGCAGTTGGTGTCGTCGTAGCAGTAGGCGTTGGTGCAGCAGTCGGTGTCGGTGTAGTGCCATTGGTGTCAGAAACGGTCACGTTGTCGAACATCGTAATTGTCTTAAAGGTAACGAGCCCTGCTGTACCTTTTTTTAATTTGGAATCGGAAGCTGAGAGCTCCAGCGTATCATTTACATACATGTTGATGGTATTTCCGCTCATTTCAAGTTTTACATTATACCAAACTCCTGTTTGCAGAGTGTAGGGTTTGCTGGTCAAAGTTGTAGTAGATCCAGAAACCTTTTTTCTGATTTCCAGCATGCCATCATTATTATTATACAAAGAAGCTGAATAAAAATTATTTCCATCTATGTATCTGCCTGCAACATAAGTTCTGTTTGAGCCATTAAAATCAACTACTTTTACATCCGCTTCCACAGTGTAATCGCTCCAGGTTGAATCACCTGCAGAAGTACGTCCTTCTTTTGTGGCAGACTGGTAATATACGCTGTTGCCTTCGTCCTCAACAATAGTCCAATTCCCACTAGTGGATGTCCATAGATTATCGCCCTCTTCAAAGCGGTCTTGGAAGAAGGTAGAAGCACTTGCCGGATACACAATAAAAAGAGAAAAGAGCAGGGTTATGCACATAGTAACACTCACATTTTTCTTGATTGATTTTAGCAAACTCATTGTAATCCTCCTTATGTATTTATAAATTTATATTAATATAAATACATATATCGGAAATAAATATAAGTAATAATATGATTATAAAGTCCTTTTTTTAATTAGTGCTATAATAGCTTTTTGGGTATTCAACGATGAATTCTGATCTATACGAACTAGGAGTGATAGACTTGAGCGTAATCCGAATGGAGAACGTAACTAAGAAATATGAGAATACATTGATCTTTCGAGATATTTATTTTCGTGTGAGCAAGGGTGAACGTATTGGCTTAATCGGACGAAATGGAGCAGGTAAATCTACTGTTTTTAAGCTAATAATGGGAAAAGAGGAGCCAACGGCAGGAAAAGTAGAATTAGATCCCAATGTGAAGATCAGCTACTTCTCTCAATTCTCGGAGCTTTCCGGGTCTTTGTCTGTACAACAAGAGTTAGAACTTTGCTTCGAAGAGGTAGCACGCATTGAACAGGAGCTTAACCAAATAGGAGAACAGCTTGGGCAGGTGTCGGATGATGTCCAGATGAATGTACTTTTAGAGCGCCAAGCTGAGCTTTTTGGACAAATGGAGCATTTGGATGGCTGGAATGTATCTGTGGAAATCAATACGGTGCTGACTAAATTAGGATTCGATGAGAGATCGCGGCATCAACCTGTAGAGGAGTTATCCGGAGGCTGGAGGAACCGCGCGGCACTGGCTAAAGTCTTAATTGAAGGGCCTGATGTTGTATTGCTCGATGAGCCTACTAACTTTTTGGATATGGAAGGGATCGTATGGTTGGAGCAGTGGCTGCACCGTTTCAATGGGGCGATGCTTCTGGTCTCTCATGATCGGCAATTTATTGACAGAGTGGTCACGCGGACGATAGAAATCGAGAACTATCATTTCCAGGAATATGAAGGGAATTATACCGATTACGTTCGTAAAAAGAAGATGCGCAAAAAAGTGCTCGATCGGCAATTTGAGTGGGAAGAAGAACTTCTCCTTATGGAGTCTGAGGCCATTGAAAACCGCGGTAGTAAGAAGTCCTCTAAGGATCGTCTTTCGCGTAAGCTAACGGATATGAAAAAACGAGTGGAACCTCATCCTGTTAACGTATTAATCACTGATATCTATAGTAATTTACGTTTTCCTGACAAGCTGGGGGAAGTGAAGCGGGTTGGACAAAGTTATGATGGCCGCTCCATCTTCCAGAACATTAGCTTCGATATTCAAAAGGAAGACCGGATAGCAATCGTGGGTCCGAACGGCAGCGGAAAGTCGACACTCATCAAAGTACTGACTGGACAAGAAGCACCGGAATCGGGGGAAGTGACTTGGGAACGCGGGGTCAGCTATGCGTACTTTAATCAGATGTGGGATGAGCTGGATCATAAAGATACTGTCAGCCATGCCGTAAATGTTTATGGACTGGGACTGGACGCACCGCGGAAAAAGGTGAATAAATTTCTATCGATGCTGCAATTCTCGGAAATGGATCTGAGTAAAACGATTGGCAGCCTTTCAGGTGGACAGCAGGCCAGAGTGGCTTTAGCGAAATGCCTTCTCTCCGGAGCTGCTGTCATTATTTTAGATGAGCCCACTAACCATTTGGATTTAACTAGTATTCAGGTGATGGAGCAGGCGTTGATTCATTTTCCTGGCGCTGTAGTAACAGTTAGTCATGATCGGTTTTTTATTGATAAAATAGCGACGAAAATGCTTACCTTTGATCCTGAATTAGGCATTACTGAGCAAAATGTCTAGGATTACGCGGGAAGACGGATGATCACTGTCGTTCCTTCCCCTACGTGACTGGAAATTTCAATTCCATATTTTTCGCCAAAATGAAATTGAATACGATCATGAACATTTTTAATGCCAATATGTTCCTCATCTAAGGTATCTGAGGGTTGAGAGAGACGGAAACGAAGCTGTTTAAGTTTCTCTTCCTCGATGCCAATGCCGTTATCTTTAACGATAATCAGCATATCATCCCCCGATATCACCGAGGATACCTCAAGCAGACCTGGTTCACTGCGACTTTCTAGGCCGTGTACGATAGCATTCTCTACGATGGGCTGCAAGGAGAAGTGCATGACCTTAACGATCTCGCATTGCGGATCTAGCTGTTCCATATACTGTAATTTATCCCCAAAACGTAACTGCTGAATTTTCACATATAGCCGGACATGCTCAAGTTCTTCGCGCAGGGTAACGGTGATTTTCCCAGTCTGAATATGAATCCGAAACAATCTGCCCACGATTCCCACCATCTCGCCAATCTCTCTTTGCCCATTGATGATGGCTTTCATTTGAATTGATTCAAGGACATTTGCCAGAAAATGAGGATTGATTTGGCTTTTGAGCGCACCATACTGGGCTACCTTTTGTTGAGCCTTGGCCATCGATGATCGCTCAATATAGTTTTGCAAATCTTTTACCATTTTACGAATTCCATTATATAGAACCCCAAATTCATCTTGGCGGTTACTGTACAAATCCACATCGAAATTACCCATCCCCACCAGCTTCACCTTCCGGCTTAACAGAATAATAGGTTTGGTTACGCGTTCCGAGAGGATATACATAAATAAGAGTGCAGTGACAAGCGATAAGAGCGCTAAGGTTAAAATGATTTTGCCAAGAAAAGAAGCCTGCTTAGTCATCTCTTTTTCATCAATATATTGAATGACCTTCCAGTTGGAGTAAGGAGAAGTAACAAAATTAATATACGAATTCTTGTCATCAAAAGTACCATATAAGCTTCCGGCGTCGTTTTTCATAAAAGTATTAAGCGCCTGTTTGTCGATGGGGATAGGCTCTAAAGGACTCGTCTCCAATGAATCTGAGCTATAAACGTTGCCTCCTTTATCGTCTAAAATAATGAATTTCCGCTTGCTATTCTCGGACAGCTTTAAGATTTCACGTAATGAATCCAGCCGGATATCAATTAACATGACACCTAAGGGCTGCTTGCTTCCTTTTTTATTAATGACTCTGGCGATGGAGATGACGGATTGTTTAGAATTGGTGCGATAGAAGGGGAGATGACTTCCAAATAGGATTACACCACCCTTTTTTTGTTGCGTCTGTAAATACCAATCCTCTTGGGTGTAGTCCTTCACATCATAATCCGCACGATTGAAATTGGCGGAGTAGAATACACGTGACCCCGCGAAAATCTGCACACTGTCGACATTTTTAATCGTCATTTCAATCCCGCTGATGAACTGTTCAATCGTGTTTCCATACTGAATACTTAGATCATTCCCGATATTATCTTTGTTGATAGTCCAATGCTCGAGGGCGGTTTGTAATTGACTATCTACTTGGGCATTAAGGGTCCCTTTTTCAATACTTTGCAGATACTGGTCGATGTTGAAAGAAAGATTATTAAGGATGAGATTAGAGCTGCTTTGATATTCATTTTTGACGGCTTGATTTGAAAAAATATAGATAATCGCGGATATAATCAGCAAAGGAATGGTAATGGTCAGGATCATCAGCACAAAAATCTGCCGATTGACATGCCGCATCCGATAACGTTTTTTTGGCTGGTTAATTTGCATCATTTTGCTTACCACCCCGATTGTTTTCTATAGTCTGATGGGGTCATGTTGGTAAAAATCCGGAACGTTTTAACGAAATGCTTATAGCTTTTGTAACCACACATTGTGCAGACATCGGTCACCAGAATCTCCGGTTTTTTTAAGCATTCCTGCGCGTATTCCATACGGATTTCGGTTACAAATCGCATATAGTTCTTATCGAGTTTTCTTTTGAACAGACGACTTAAATAAGAAGGGTTATAGAAGAATCGATCCGCTACCATTTGTAGAGTAATATCTTGATCAATATTAGCTCTAATGAAGGATTTAATATGTTCAAAGATAATCACATCCTGCTGATGGTTATCCGTCAGACCTTCGGTATAAATGTTTCCCAAATGAACCATCCAATTCCCCAGCCACTCGAACATGACCTCAAGGGAGTGGAAATCCTCTACAAAAGTGAGGTTTAAGAGTTTATCGCTGTACACACCATCCATATGAATCTGATTTTTATTAGCGAAGCGGATAATGACACTTATAATTTCTTGTAAATACGCAAGCCATAGATCAGTAGAAGAGCCATCTGTTTTATGCAAAATATCTTGTGCCAATCGTTGCGTTAATTGCAATATCTCTTGTTTATTGGCGTTTTCGATGCAGGAGATTATTCGTTTCTTATCGTTGTCATCTAGTTGAATAAGTGTTGGTTTAGTAGCTGTGGCGCCAGCCTTTATGGATGAGATATGGAATATATTGCGCTCTTTCTGATAGAAGCGCTGATATAACAGCTTTTCAGACTCGTGAAGTAATGAAGTGATTTGAGATAGTTCGTTCGTTACTGTGCCTATAGCAAGATAAAGGGCAAAATGATGTTCTAGTGTAAGCTTGTTCAAATGCTGATCGAGTTCAGTAAGTACTTGTGTCTCAAAAGGGATAGTGCTCGTTGCAGTCTGTGATCCCATGACTATTAGCCCGTATAGTTTGGATTTAGCAGAATATGTAAAAATAGATCTTGGCAGATCTGCCGGGAGATAGGCCTCCGTAGCAAGATGTATAAACTTAGTAGCCTGTTCTCTCATCCACAAGGTGGATTGTGAAGGAGTTTCTCTGATAAGGAAACCTGCCAAAACAAAAGGGAGATACAAATAATGTTTACTTTTGAAACTACATAATTCAGCGATTAAATTAGTGTCCATTGCAGGTTGTTCTTCTTCCAGTAGTAGCTTTATAAGTTGTGAGCCTTCCAGAGTAGAACGTTTTCTTTGTTCTTGTTGTTTAAGTTGCAGCTTGTTCATGCATTCTTGAATCACGGTTAGACTTTCTTCATATTCCAAAGGTTTGAGCAAAAAAGCATGTACACTCCCAAGTTTGATGGCTCGTTGAGCGTATTCGAAATCATTAAATCCCGTCAAAATGATAAACAAAGTATCAGGAAGGAATTGGCGAAGCTCTTCGATCATCTGAAGACCATCCATTTCGGGCATGCGAATATCAGTGATCACTAAATCTGGCTGCTCACGCAGTGCGGTAACGAAGCCTTCTTTTCCATTCTCCGCTTCAACAATACTCTGAACACCAAGCTCCTGCCACGAAAAGTAATGTTTTAATCCCGTCCGTATTAACGGTTCATCCTCTACAATCATAAGCTTGTACATGAAATCCCTCCGGAAGACTAGATTTATAGTGGATTATTCAACATCGATACCATCAAATGTAAGTTATAAGCTAAAAATTAAAATAATTATAGGTGAAATATGTAATGTATTATAACATTGAAGAGGGACTGAAAGAAGGTATAGGTCAGAATACGACCCTAAATGTAAAAGGAGTGGGATTCTCCTAAATTTATAATTGATTTATGATTAGCGCAAGGAATGATAAAGTATTTTATTCCACAAAAATAATAGGGGGTAGCACATGAGAGCAATGAAAAAAGGGCTAATGAGCATTGTTGGTGTCGCACTTTTAGGTACACAGTTAGTTGCATGCGGAAATACGAATACAGCGAATTCCGCCAATGAACCAAGTAATAATACTGATAAGAGTGAGCCCGCGGCCACTGAGACTGCTGCTAAACCAGCAGAAATAACATGGTGGAATTTTCCGAGCTTTCAAGCTTTAGATGGTGAAGTTGGCAAATATGAGAAGGAAATCATTGCAGCTTTTAATGAGAAGAATCCGGAAATTAAAGTCAACCTTGAGATGATCACCTTTGAAGGCGGCCCTGAAAAACTGAATGTGGCGATTGCTTCGAATACCGCACCTGATGTAATTTATGATGCTCCTGGACGGATTATTGACTGGGGTAAAAAGGACTTATTAGCACCTCTTAATGATATGGTGACCGATGAAGTGAAAAATGATATTTCGGAAGCCTTTTGGAAGCAGTCTAGTGTTGGAGATGAGATCTTTATGTACCCGATCAATACAGCTCCTTTTATGATGGCGGTAAACAAGACCGTTTTTGAGAAGATTGGCGCGCTAGATTTGCTTCCTCTGGATAAGGAAGACCGAACTTGGACGTTTGAAGAATATAAGAAAGCGCTGGAAGCTGTTAAAGAAAAAGCACCTGATGTTATCCCTACCGGATTCTTCGCGAAGAGCCAAGCTGGAGATCAAGGAACTCGCGCATATCTTGCTAACTTAGGTGTATCCAGATTTCTAAATGAAGATAATTCCGCAGTCGCGATCAATACTGATAATGCTGCGAAAGCGTTGGATTGGATCGTTCAAGCTACAAAAGATAAACTTAGCGTTTCTGGTGCGGCTTCCCTTGCGGCTGCTGACGTGAACGACTTATTTTTACAAGGAAAATTAGCCTTTACACTCAACTATTCTGCAGTACTTAAAGCTCAGAACGTATCTAAAAAAATGGTTGAATTCGAAGATGTTCTGCTTCCTTTCCCTACTTTAGATGGATCGGAACCTAAGCTTGAACCTTACCTCGGTGGTATGGCTGTATTCAATAATGGTGATGATGCCAAGATTGCAGCTTCTAAGAAGCTGATTGATTTTATCGCTAATGACCCTGTATGGGGTAAGAAAAACTTGATTCAAACAGGTGGTCTGTCTGTTCGTAATTCGATTACAGGCCTCTATGATGATGCAGAGTACAAATACGCTGAGTATGCTCGTAAATTCACAACAGATGCACCTACCATTGCCGATGGATATGCTGATATTCGTACTTTCTGGTTCCCTGAATTACAACGTGCTTTAACTGGAGGCGCAACCGGTAAAGAAGCTTTGGACAGCTTTGCTGCAAAAGCAAACGAAGCGATTACAAAAGCAAAGGCTGCAATGAAATAAAAAAAGTGAATGGTGTCCAAAAGAATAGAGTGCGGGAAGCACTCTTTTCTTTTTAAATCATCGAAGAAATGGGGAAGGACTGTGGGGACAACGGTTCGCAAAATAAAAGGTTATGTGATTCGCGACTGGATGATGAGTTATCTCTTTTTAGTGCCGGCATTTGGGTTTTTCCTGCTTTTTGTAGCTTATCCGATGGTGAAAGGGGTCTATATTAGTTTCTTCGATTATTCGTTGAGAGATTTCAGCTTTATTGGCCTCGATAATTATATCTCCTTAATAAAAGATGATAACTTCAGGAAGTCGATGGGAAATACATTATTGCTTGTACTCATCACCGTACCCATCGTTATTATTTTCTCGTTATTTATCTCTATGAATATTTATAAGAAAAAAGAGTTTGCCAGATCGTTTTTCCGCGGAGTGTTCTATTTGCCGGCTGTATCCTCGGTTGTAAGTATCACAGTCGTTTGGGGCTGGATCTATCATCCGAACTATGGGATTCTAAATTATTTGACCAGCTTTTTGGGAATGGAGCCTATATCCTGGTTAGGAGATACGAGGACTGCACTGCTTGCAATTATCGTGGTTCTGATAACGACCTCTGTAGGGCAGCCGATCATTTTATATGTGGCATCTATTGGGAACATTCCTACTTCTTACATAGAAGCAGCTGAGATTGATCGAGCGACGCCTTGGCAGATTTTCCGAAAAATATTATGGCCAATGCTAATGCCAACGAACTTATATATTATCGTGATTACCACGATCAACACCTTTCAATGTTTTGCGCTAATTCAGCTGCTCACCTCGGGTGGACCTGTGTATAGCACATCGACTGTAATGTATGGCGTTTACGAACAAGCCTTTATGCTCGGTCATTTTGGATATGCCTCGGCGATGGGTGTCATCCTTGCGATTGTGATCGGGATCATTTCTATCATTCAATTTAAATACTTTGGCAGTGATGTTGAGTATTAAGGAGGGGACATCATGAATTCTACGAATCCGTTAGAACTGAGAGCACCTATTGGCCAATCTAAGAAAGTAAGCAGATGGAAAAAAGAATTGACGATTCCAAAAATATTAGCCACCATCCTGTTGATTCTGGCAACGTTGTTTTTTATCTTCCCTTTTTATTGGGTGGTTTCAGGGGCATTTAAGCTTCAGACTGTAGCAACAACGATCCCCCCGGAATGGTTTCCGGCTAAGCCGACTCTGCAAAACTGGACCGAGTTATTTAAGAATCCCGTTGAGCGCTGGATGTTTAATAGTTTCATCATTGCTTTTTGTGAAATGGCAGCGATTTGTATCGTTTCTTCCTGTGCTGGATATGTGCTTGCCAAAAAGTCTTTTCCTGGCCGAGGGATTATTTTTACGATGTTTGTTGCCGCAATGGCATTGCCTAAGCAAGTTATTCTTGTCCCGCTGTTTACGATGCTTGCAGATTTTGGTTGGGTCAATACGTATAAAGGGCTTATTTTACCGGCGATTGGCTGGCCATTTGGAGTCTTCCTAATGAAGCAGTTCGCGCAGACCATTCCAGGAGAATTGATTGAAGCAGCCAAAATAGATGGCAGCTCTGAGATTCGTTTGTTCGGCACCATCATTTTACCTTTGTTAAAACCTGCAATAGGGGCACTGGCCATCTTTACCTTCATCACTTCTTGGAATGATTATTTCAGTCAGCTGATCATGACCAGATCGACTTCAATGATGACATTGCCACTTGGGGTAGCGACTCTTCGGGGTGAATTCACAACAAACTATGGACTGCTTATGGCAGGTGCTGCGTTAGCCTCTATTCCTATGATTGCAATTTTTCTAATGTTCCAAAAAGCCTTTACCCAAGGGATTACTATGGGGGCTGTAAAAGGCTAATTATTCTTATAACAACGAAAATTAATAGCAATGAATTAAACGACGGAGGCTATAATTTATGAAATCATATGATCTTCAATCCTTTAAAGGCATTATTATTGCTATGTACTCCAGTTATGATGCTGAGGGGGAAATCGATAAAGAAGCAGCCCGGAAATTAGCTCGTCATTATGCTTCTACAGGAGTTAAAGGTCTTTATGTTGGCGGAAGCTCTGGCGAAGGTATGCTGCAATCTGTAGAAGAACGCAAACAAATGCTCGAGGCAGTTATAGCAGAGGTTGGAAAAGAGCTTACAATCATTGCTCACGTGGGTGCTCCATCTACAAGAGACAGTGTTGAACTTGCTATCCATGCTGAGAAAGTTGGCGCACACGCAGTATCGGCTGTTCCAGCGATTTATTATCGTCTGTCACCGGACAGTGTTGAAAGTCATTGGCAGGCGATTATTGATAGTACGGCGCTTCCATTTATTATCTATCACATCCCGCAAACTACAGGCTTTCAATTATCGAAAAGCTTGCTGATTAAGATGGCAGCTCAGGATAAAGTAATCGGGGTGAAAATTTCGGCGGAGAGCACGTTTGAGCTTCAGCAATTTAAAGCCGCAGGCGGGAAGGATTTTCTAGTCTTAAATGGACCTGATGAGCAGTATTTGGCGGGCCGCAGTATTGGGGCAGATGGCGGGATTGGTGGAACTTATGGGGTGATGCCCGAGTTATTCCTAAAGGTGGAACAATGTTATGTGCAAGGAGAGATGGCTGAGGCGCAGAAATGGCAGTTCATCATCAATGAGCTCATTGTTGAATTGCTATCCTTTCCTTCATTATATGGTGCGTGTAAAGCGATCCTTAGTGTGCGCGGATTTGAAACAGGTCAGCCAAGGATGCCACTTTTACCGATTAAGGATTCCGATCAGGAGCGGGTAGAAGCTCTGAACAATAGAATATTAGACTATATTCTTGAAGCGAAGGGATAGGGTTAATAATGACTCGAATAAGTGATATCTTTCCGGTGAAAGGTCTGATTGTTTCCTGTCAGGCACTTGAGCATGAGCCGCTTCATGGTGGGGATACAATGGCTAAAATGGCAAGAGCAGCGGTTCAATCAGGAGCTATAGGAATCCGGACAAATGGTGTTCCAGATATTGTAGCTATCAAAAAAGAAGTAAATGTACCGGTCATTGGACTTATTAAACGGGATATACCCGGATCAGCCATATTTATAACACCAACCTTAGATGAAGTGAAGGCGATTGTTTCTGCAAAAGCAGAGATTATTGCGCTTGATGTAACGAATCGGGAAGAACGCTTAGAGTCAGTAAAGCCATTAATAGAATATGCACATCTGAGAGGTGTGCTGGTTATGGCGGATATTTCGACATTTGAGGAAGGGCTTGCCGCCGAGAAATTAGGTGTGGATTTTATCGGTACCACGCTTTCAGGCTACACCCCATACAGTACACAGCAGGAAGGACCGGACCTTGTCTTAATTCAACAATTAAGCGGATCTGTGAACATTCCTGTTGTTGCGGAAGGACGTATATGGACACCGGAAGACGCAGCAAAAGCTAAGAATGCAGGGGCATCATATGTTGTTGTAGGAAGTGCAATTACTAGGCCACAATTAATCACTTCGAGATATGTTAAGGCCGTGAGCAATGTCGATGACTGACGGAGGTGAGTCCGCGGTGGAAGGATATGATCCTCATATAGAATATGCGATCGGAGTAGATATTGGCGGCACGAAAATTAATGCCGGACTCGTCTCTTCACAAGGGGGCGTTTTACATACTGTAAGCCTAAGCACATTGGCTGGACAGACGAAAACAATGGATCGCATTATACTAGCAATTCAGACATTAATGGATGAAATAACAGCACAACAAGCGGGAATTCAGCTCCAAGGAATTGGCGTAGGATCAGCAGGGCAAATGGATTGGGAGGCGGGGCGTGTCCGCTCCGCTTCGGAGCTTATCCCTGGCTATGCTGGCACAGCTTTGAAGGATTTGCTTCAGACACAGTTTCAACTTCCAGTAATCGTTGATAATGACGTGAATGTATTAGCATTAACAGAGAAATATTTAGGCTCAGGCAAAGAGGTAAAAGACTTTATCTGTCTTGCCCTTGGTACGGGCGTGGGTGGAGCGATAGTCGTAGACGGCCATCTTGTTCATGGTTCTTGGGGTGGGGCTGGAGAGTTAGGCCATATGTCCGTAGATTTCAAAGGTCCTGCATGCGTTTGTGGTGGAAAAGGCTGCTTGGAGCAGTATGCTTCAGGCACAAGTATCGCACGTCGCATGCGCGACAAGCTTTTATTACATAACCAGTCTCCAGAGAACGTAGACTCACGGGAAGTGTTAGCGAGATGGAGGGCGGGTGACTCTCTGGCTACAGAGTTAATGGAAGACACGATTGCTGCGCTCGGATCCGCGCTCGCTTCATTAATCCATATTTTTAACCCTAAAGTCATCGTCATTGGCGGTGGAGTGGCTGAAGCAGGCGAACTTTTATTTGAAGGCATTAGAAGAGAAGTAAAGAGCAGAGTAATGCCATCGATGCTGGAAAATGTTCGTATTGAAGCGGCCTATCATGGTAATTTATGTGGAATGATCGGAGCGGGGCTGCAGGTGTGGGAGTATAGCCCCAATAAAGTAAAGAGAGCAGAGCTATAAGGATCTATGCACAATCTATCTGTATAGAAAGTCACGGGGAGCAATACGTAGAAGCATTTAATTGTAATTCGTACAACTATATTTCTCGAATCCCTCAAGCCGATGGATATAAGTGTATTTTGTACAGCTATTTTCTTGATTTACAGCCTTAGTGGTGGCTTCTCGTGTTTTTAGTTGTATAAAATGCAACTAAAGTCAAAATGATTGCATTTGCCTACGAAATAACTGTATAGAATACATTTATTCTATTCCTCAGATTCCCCTGAGATCCGGTGTAATTGAGCCATTGAAGATTGATTAGTGTTTTGGGATTGATTAATTTTTTAAATAATTAAGTTAGAACCACATGTGAATCCATGTGGTTTCTTTTATTAGTTATAGCCCACCCCAGTACCCAATGCCGAATGAACCCTTCGTTCAACCATCAACACAACTAACCTATGTTATAGAGAGCAGTTTTTCGCTTTTTACGTTGAATTTATGATGGTGATTCATTAATGTGAGTATATCACACGATATCGCTACGACGAATTCAATGTGTCCAAAGACTCGGGGAAATTCGACCTTAACTGGTCCGGCTCGGATAAACTTGTTTGACCAAACCAGCCTAGCTAAGATTTTAATTAGGCTTAAGAAATACAAGATATCCAATTTGTATCCCTTAACTTATATAACAAAGGATGGGCAAACTATGGTCGATTATAATAACAACGAAGGAATAGGCGGTTTTCAACAAGGTAGCTATCGTCCATTAGCCATTCATCCCATTGATGCGAATTGGACCAGACAATCCCGATTCAGAGCTCCAACATCGCTTTCAGTTTTGAAGCGAGTTGTTGACTCGGGGCGGCCGGATTTTTCATATGGATTAAGCCCGTTTACAGTGGATGAACAAGGGAGAGCCATTTTAGCTGTGGGGCAGGGTGATTTCGAGCTTAATCATCAATACGGCAAACCATATTTACCTGTGTACATATGAAGATGAGTCACAAATTATTGGGAGACTCTATGCTTTTGACGCGGATGGAACCATAAGATGGGTTTACAAGTGCTCGTCCATATTTTGGTGCGATCCGGTTATTTCCCGTGAAGGAATCATATATGTTGGTCAAAATGTGAATTCCAAACTTTATGCTTTTAGTCCTGATGGAGAGTTGTTGTGGGAGAAACGGATGGGTCAAGGAGAAGGGCACCGTCCCCCTGTCATAGATCAGGATGGGGTTATGTATTGGTGTCTTTCTAGCCAGTTATATGCCATTGCTCCGGATGGCGAAGTGAAATGGATATACCAACCGGAGGAAAGTTACGTTGATACCAGCCCTTCCCTGGCGGTAATTTATACGTAAATTTGACCGGCGGGGAATTCATTTGTTAGGTGGTTGAATAATGGGAACTTCATTTGCTAATCTCCACGTGTTTACCAACGATAAGGAAGCCGTGCTGAAGAGCTTGAAACGGCTAAGACCTAAAGGAAGCTACTACATCGGGCAGTCCCAAGGCTGGACAACAGTACTGGGGGAGAAATTCAACTGGGAAACGATTGGTGAAAGCGCCAGATCTTTGTCTAACTTGATCTCTTCCCTTGTACTTGCTATAGGATACTTTGATGAAGAAGTGTTGGAAATATTCATTTATCAGAATGGGGAAATACTGGACAGATATGCTGGAGGTGATGTTCTAGAAGAATATGAAATGGAGCCGGAGACTTTTGACTACGCTGCAGTTGTCGAACGTTTGAGGTTGACCGTTTCGCCCGATTCTTTGGGTGTCATGTTCCAGAATGATGATGTCCGAGAGATTGTAGAGCAACTGGAGACTGTTGTGCCTGCTCCGCTTATTCTGAAATATGACTGGATAGAGGACGATGAGTCGCTTTGTCGGGAATTTGTTCACGTTCACAGATCAATTTTTTGAGATGCGGTGTTAAGTGTCCGCAGAGACCTTCAAACTATCAAAGCCTAAGGGGATTTGCTCCGGCACAGTGAATTATATAGTCCTAATTAGAAAAGTGTTTTTTTTATAAAATGCTATAGATATGATAGGGAAAGCTAAATGAAAGGGAGTTTTTCTTTTATAGTTCGTGATGAAAATATAGATTTTGAGGAAATAAGTAAAAGGTTAGATCTATCACCAACTTCAATTATTAAAAAGGGGCAATACATTAGAGATGGTGGGAGAACAAAAGCGCTGTAGCTCAAATCATAATTCAATTTTGATGGAAGGAGCATTAATATTAAGAAAACCACCATGTTATCCATAATTCTTGCTGTAGTAATGTGTGCTGTAACAGCTTGTGAAAACAAGGAGCCGACACTTGAAAACCACATAAACGAAACTAAGCTAATCGAAAATCAACACAGCATTTCTTATGAATTATCTCCGGAGTTATATACTTACAATGAACAAATTAATATTAACTATCCGCAAATATCTATTTTTGGAAAACCGAATGAACAAGAGAAGTTAAATGAAATGATCAAGGAACGTGCTTATAGTTATTTGGATAATTACTCTCCGGAGGAAAAAGAGACCTTTAGTTTAGATATGGATTATTCTGTATCATTAGAAAATGAGGGCTTACTAAGTATTCAGTTTTCAGGATACAGTTATGTTGAAGGTGCTGCTTATCCTGTAGATATTTTTGATACTATAAATATTGATATGAAGAAATTTGAACCCCTACAATTAACTGATATCGTGACCATCGATGCGGAATTTTTGAAGGAGCTGAAGGAAAGTGAACTTCAATCCGATATTATTGAGCAAAAGAATATTCTTACTGAAAGATCAGATGAGGAATGGCTGACTTCACTTCAGCACGCAGATACTAGTGAAGCGGATATAAGATGGTACTTGACGGAGAATACGCTGGGGATAAGTGTGCAGATTTCTCATGCTATCGGAGATCATGCTGAGTTTGAAATCAAGTATGACAAACTGAAGCCTAAGCTGAATACTTTTTTCTTCCAGAAATAATAGAGCCTATTAAATTCCCTTGATTTAATAGAATAATTTACCGATAATGTTAATGGGGAACCCAGAATCAAATCCGTCATGAAGCAGGAGGCACTATCGGACAATGATGACTTTAATGAACATGGTGCGGGGAACGGAGAACGATCTTCCTGCTAAAGAAATGATTAAGTATTGGAATCATGAGCCTGGAACTTTAAAGATGGTAAGGGCCAGTAGCAATTTTATTTATACCTTTCAGTGGAATGGTAAACGCTTTTATTTAAGGTTTACTCATGAAGAGGATAATTCTGCAGACAATATCCAGGCAGAGCTGGATTTTATGATGTATTTATTAGAGCAAGGTTATGAGACCGTCGCTCCTGTGCGTTCTAAGTCTGGCAATTGGATTGAAACGTTGTTAACGAATCACGGGCGATACCACGGGGTAGTTTTTGAACATGCCCAGGGTGAATATGTTTCACTTGATGAGATGAAGGAACCTCATTTTTATCAATGGGGCCAATCGCTTGCACGTCTGCATAATTTTTCGGAAACCTATGCACCGAGCACGCCTTATCGCAAAAGCTGGGTCGATTCATTGAATTTTATTTATTCCGTATTGAGCAGGCATCCTGAGGAGCATAAGGCGCTTAAGGAATATGAGCGGATTGAAGCTTGGTTATCAGAGCTCCCTTTTGGAGTGGGGCATACTGGGCTCGTACATTATGATTTTGAGATGGATAATATCTTTTATATGCAAGAAGAATCCCGCTACAGTGCCATCGATTTTGATGACTCTATGTATCACTGGTTTGCGATGGATATTACATCGGCGTTAAGAGACCTGACGGAATCGGATGATGATAAAAGTAGAAGAAACATTGACCATTTTATTAGTGGATATAGATCGGTTAAGCAGCTAGATGATGAGTATATTAAGTTGATACCTGAATTTCAAAGATTTGCAGACTTATACAGTTTTGCTAGATTACTTCGGTGTATGGAGAATTCGGATGATTCTATTTTCCCGGATTGGGCGCAACAGCTTAAACTGAAATTAGAAAGAGTTTGTGACCGATTACGAACCGGCTTTCAACCACATATAGTGCTGAAGGATATCACTGAAAAAAACTGGTACGCTTGTACTCAATTAGAAGTATCGGATGAGCAAAAGGCTATTTTTCCTGTACCGGTGGTCTATTGGTTAGCAGAAGCAGCTTATTGTGGTATGACCCCGCTCGCTTTATACGCAGATGAAGAATTGGTAGGTTTCTCTGTGTATAGCGTAGATCCTGAGGACGGAAGTTATTGGATTATGGCTTTTATGATTGACCAGAGATACCAGAACAGGGGTTTAGGCAGAACGGGTATGGATACCTTAATTCGTTATATTAAAGCAGAACATCATTGCGACAAAATCGTTATTGGCCATCGGATCGAGAACGAACGTGCTTCGAATTTATATACATCACTCGGGTTCGTTGAAGTCAGTAGGGACGAGGTTGAAGTTATACGAGGGTTGGTAGTGTAGAAAGGGAGAAGCCGCCAAAGGTTTGGCGGCTCTTTTTTTATATAAGGAAATAAGATTAATCTACAGAGCCGGTAGTCAGCAGCTGATCAAAAGAGACAGGGAATAGTGGCTCAATCAGCGATAAAATTGCTTTTGCATACTCCTGAATTTCTTTCTGAGCGTCATGCTCCAGTCTTTGATTTAAAAAATGAGCTACAGATTGAACTGAAGCTGTCCAGTACCAACGAACGAATAATCCATAAGCAGGTAGAAACAGTCTTGCTTGTTCAGCACATATGCCATCTGCTAAAGCTGCTTCATACTTAGATAATCCTAACTCGGTGTATTCTTGAAGCTCGCGGGTGTATTTTTCACCAAGCTCCCATGCAATGATGTCGCCACTGCCTTGTTTGGAATTCTCTGGTTTGGATCTCCATTCTCCCGCAGCAGGTTGATAAAAGACGGGTTCTTCTGTAATGTATCTTCTGCTGGATTCGTTCCAGGCTTCCAAGCTATCCCCAGTACCTTCGTAATGAGCAGAACCGACTACGTATTTCCACCACTGTCTCGCAACCATTAATGGGGCATAAACCTCAAATTGAGTGATGGCATGGCGGAAAGGAGAGGTATGTCCTTCACGGGCAAGGAATTTTATTAGTTTAATATCCCGATCACTAAGCTCAAAAGATTGTTTAGCATAAGATACACGCGCAGCGTTAGCAACCGTTAAATCTGAGCCCATATGATCTACTAATCTTACATAACCTTCATTTAAAACTTTGATTGTTGTCAATTTAATGTAGCCTCCTTTTCTAGAGCAGAGTAAATGAACTCGTCACACCATTGTTGATTGCAAAATCTAGTCTCTCTGAGGATTCCATCTCTAATCATTCCTGCTCTAATCATAACTTTTTCAGATTGAAGATTCTCTGCATTGGCATATGCAACGACTCTATGGGCATTAAGAGAGCTAAAGGCGTAACCTATCAGTGTTTTGACGGCTTCAGTCGCATAGCCCATTTTCCAGTATTCCGGCAGTAGGACCCAGCCAATCTCCCATTCTCTGATCTCTTCCTAATTTAACTTTATACTTACGTTACCTATGGGTGTTCTATTTTGCTTAGTACATACTGCTAAATCATAATGCTCACGCGGATCGCTGGTAGTCTGAGTCAGAATCGACAGGAAGTTCTCTTTAATTTGTTTGGCATCTGGTGCGGAGTTTTCATATTTGTGAGACAAAGGATTAAGTTCCAGTATCTGTCGGCTATTATCTCCACTGGCTAACACCTCCTAATCCATGATTATAATGGAAGACCCTGTAATTATCACGGAGTAAATTCACTAGAAATACAAAAAAATATTTCTGTAAATTTTTCTCTAGTAAAATTGTGGAATTGTGATACAGTAATTAAGGTTTATATATTTAGAGGGGGATGTAAGGAAAATGAAAGCTATTAAATGGAGCATCACTGCAGCGTTAGCAGTATCTATGTTGGGTCCAATACATACAGTGAAGGCGGCAGATACGCGTAACGTCGATTACGATCAAGGTAGTATTTTACGGAGTGCCAGTTCAGTTTCGTCATCATACAATGAAGGCAATCAGCAGGTTGAAGATTTGATATTTCAGATGGATGCTACGGAAATCACTGTTGGGGATAATGTTCCGGTACAAATCTATGCTAAAGATGCCGATGGCATATCCGAACGCGTCCCGTTAGCTCAAGCAAATGTCGTAATTGAAAAACCTTATTTGCTGCAAAAGCAAGCCGATGGCACAATGAAAGCCTTAGCGGTAGGAGAAACGAACGTAACGGTCATTTCAGGATCAGATACCAAAACAATAAAAGTTTCGATCAGTGCGGACCATGATATTGATCAAGGTGCATTTGTTAATGGAACAATGTATTTGCCGGTTCAATCGGTTTTTCAAACGTTGGGAGCAACAGTCCAAGTTAATACAGCAACTAAAACCTTTAGCATTCGTCTAGGTGATTTGCCAATACAGCTTCAACTCGGAAGCGATATTGCAATGGTGAATGGTGCGAAGGTCAAAATGAGTGGTAAAGTGCAAAAGATCGACGGATCTACAGTTTTTCCTGCCACGCTTTTAAAGACTGCACTGTCAGCAGAGTTAATTTGGGATGGAAATTATCAGACGATGGAGATCTACTTCGGCAAAGCAGAGTTGTTCGCCTATACGAAACAAACCGCGCAGATTTTTAAGAAGGAAGAACAAGGAGACCTCGTTAAGTTCATTGGAAAAACATATTGGCTCAATCAATTCGACTCCGATTATAAGTTCCAAAAAGTCACTATTGTAGATATTCTACCTGATTATGAAGGTGAATTCGCCATTTCATTTAAGGTTTTATCGACGGGGCAAATTCTTAACTCTTATAAAATGTCAGGAGATGAGTTGATCCGTACATTAGGAAATAAAGAATATTTCTTAACAACGGATCCATTTAAGACCTATAAGTGGTCGGATGCGATTTGGACTAAGATTAAAAAGAGCATAGTTGCTACTGGGATGACCAAGCAGCAAGTGGAGTTTAGTTGGGGTAAGCCAATAAGTAAATCTACACTATCAGGTAGTGGCATTCAAGTGGAGACCTGGCAGTATGGTAATTATAACTATGTTACCTTTACGAACGGTGTTGTCTCCATGATCTATACGAATTAATTCTTCCTTATTTCTGCGTTACTTTAGTCATAGAGCCTGTCTTTGCGACATATCATTTTGGAGAAGCACTTTCAGAATTAAAGTGTTGACTATTGTTGTTCGAAATGAGGGGTTTATTCATGGCAAAGTCAAAACGTGGACATGCACTTTGGAATTTACCATCAAGGGGCAGAGGGACTTGTCCAATCTGTCAGAACACCCGTATTAAGCTGCTTTATCCCAAGAAAAAAACGGATGGAGCAGTCGTTAAGGTCTGTAAACGCTGTGACAAGGCTCCGCAGACAAAAGTAGATGCCGTGTTGATTTAAAAAGAGTACACAAAAAAGAGGCTGTATCAAAAGTGGATTTTTCTACGTATGAGGCAGCCCTTCTCATGAATAAAACAAAGAAGCGCTTCTCTAATAAGAGAGGCGCTTCTTTTAAATTCTACAGAGATTTAGTACATATATGATTATTTCGTTATCCGATTAATGACCTGTTCGCGTCTAGGACCCACGGAAATCGTAGTAATACGCGTGCCAATAGAGGTTTCAATAAAATCAATGTAAAGCTTAGCTTGTTCTGGCAGATCTTCGAAGTCGGTGATCTGAGAGATATCGCTGTTCCAGCCAGATAAATGCGTGAATATCGGTTTTGCAGAGTTCAGTTTATTCGTAGCCGGGAACTTGTCGGTGATCTCTCCATTTTCAAGCTCATAAGCCACACAAACCGGAATCTCATCCAAATAACCAAGTACGTCAAGATTAGTCAACAC
The DNA here is from genome assembly GCF_037969975.1 of Paenibacillus sp. FSL R7-0163. Classification (NCBI taxonomy): domain Bacteria; kingdom Bacillati; phylum Bacillota; class Bacilli; order Caryophanales; family Paenibacillaceae; genus Paenibacillus; species Paenibacillus sp. FSL R7-0163. The sequence continues at coordinate 3,201,191 of NZ_CP150224.1, read as the reverse complement.
GACTTCAGTGGCACCCTGCATTTGGCAACCGTAACGAGTAGCTACAGCATCAAACCAGCCCATACGTCTAGGACGGCCAGTCGTAGCCCCGAATTCCCCGGCATCGCCACCTCTTGTACGAAGTTCATCCGCTACGGGTCCTTCTAATTCCGTAACAAAAGGTCCAGCGCCGACACAACTGGAATAGGCCTTGGTTACAGCGATGACATTCGTGATAGCTGCTGCAGGAAGACCAGCACCGACAGGTGCAAACCCGGCAAGTGTTGAAGAGGAGGTGGAGTAAGGATAAATACCGTGATCAGGATCACGCAGAGCCCCAAGCTGACCTTCAAGTAAAATAGTCTCTCCCTTGGCATAAGCCTCTTGCAGTAAGTCTGTTGTATTGGCTACATAAAGCGCTAGCTGTGCAGCTTCTTCTTGCAGCTGAACCATTAATTCCGAGATTTGGATAGGCGTTTTCTTATATAAATGCTCAAGTAATATATTTTTGGAAGCGAGTAATTGTTCAAGACGTTTCTCAAGTCGAGCAGGATCAAATAAATCCGCTACCTGTATGCCTAGCTTTGCATATTTATCTGCGTAAAATGGTGCGATTCCTCGTTTTGTTGAACCGAATCCTTGAGATCCCAGACGTTCCTCTTCTAGTTCATCAAACAAACGATGGATTGGAAGCACGATTTGCGCCCGTTCGGATACGAATAACCTAGGTTTTGGCACGCCTCTATCCGTTAAAGCTTTCAGTTCTCTTATTAATACTTCTGTATCAAGTGCTGTTCCTGGTCCAATAATGTTTGTAACGGAAGGATAAAATACCCCAGATGGCAGCATATGCAATGAAAATTTTCCATATTGGTTTATGATGGTATGCCCAGCATTACTACCACCTTGAAAACGAACGACAAAGGAAGATTGTGCAGCTAGCACATCCGTCATTTTTCCTTTTCCTTCGTCGCCCCAGTTTGCTCCTACAATTGCAATTACGGTCACGCGTTTTCGCCTCCCAAGCTTGTTTTTGGCTACAGGACTAAGTATAATGCTAGTTAAATCATTAGAAAAATTGATATAAGTTATATCTATTATAAGGTGGAGTAATGACGTGGGGATGGACATTAATTTGGAGTGGTATCGCTCTTTTTATTGGGTAGCGAATACAGGGAGCTTAACTGCTGCGGCAGAACGACTCAATATTACACAACCGGCAGTAAGTCACACGATTAAACAATTGGAAGAGAAAATGGGCGGCCCGTTATTTTTTCGCACTTCTCGCGGGGTTGATCTAACAACAGAAGGAAAAGTACTGCTTAGCTTTATTGAGCAAGCCTTTCATCATGTAGACATGGGCGAAAGAGCGATCGCAGATATGAACAATCTGAACAGCGGCGAGATTCATATCGGAGCAAGTGACACCTTATGCAAATATTATCTGTTGCCTTTTTTGGAGCAATTTCACGAACAATTTCCCAATATCCGCATTCATATTACGAATCGTACGACACCAGAAACACTTACGCTTTTAAAAGAAGGGAAAATTGATTTTGGTATCGTCAGCTTGCCGACATCTGATAAACAGATTGATTTTCGCAAAAGTACTCAGCTTCAAGATTGCCTTGTAGGAGGCAAAGGTTTTCGTCATTTAGCGGACAAGACCATGCCGCTTGCAGACATTCAGCAGTATCCGTTGTTATGCTTAGAAGCGGGTGGGAGCACCAGAAAGTATATGGATCAGTTTTTAGCTTCTAATCATCTAATGATTACACCTGAATTTGAACTGGGCAGTGTGGATCTGCTTGTTCAGTTTGCGAAACGTGGTTTTGGCCTAGCTTTTGTTATTCGTGATTACGTAACCGAAGAATTGAAGAAAGGTGAGCTTGTCGAGATTCCTCTGGACCCACCTTTGCCAGAACGTAACATAGGAATTGCTACCCTGCGTGGAGTTCCTCTTACAGCTGCTTCAAAGTCTTTTCTAACATTATTAGAGTAGAATCCGGATAAAGAGCTATTTGAGCATACCTAGTGAAGAGGAGGAAAGGTAATGAATTCTTTACTGGCTCGGCTGCGTAAGGGATACGGGAAAAAGCTTCGGGCGCTTCATACCTGGAATGGCTGGCTGGTTGTGTTGCTCACACTCACAGGACTTGTGCTTGTAAGTGGCTTCTGGCGTGGCTTCTTAGGGGAAGGCAGAGTATGGATCAAAGGGCTTCATATCGTGGTCGGTGTCGCTTCGATTATTCCGGTTATTTATTATTTGCTGCTGGCAGGGAAACATTGGAAACAATTGAAGGAGCGGCCTTGGCAACGTTTTAATGTAATCGTTGTACTTTCATTGCTGCTAGGCTGGTTCGTTTCAGGAGTGCTACTTTGGCAATTCCGCGTGGTGGGTCCACATGTATCGAACGTTGCTCTGGTCGTCCATGACTTATTGACCTGGATAGGCCTTCCTTATATTATTTATCATTCTTTGACTCGGGTAAAATGGCTTAAAGAACCGAGCCGCCGGATAGTAAAAAGCGTCATTGAGACAGGTAGCCCTTCGAATCATCGGGAATCCCCACAGCCGGTTTATACACGTAGAGCTTTCATACGCGGATCGATTGGTGTTGGGCTTGCGGTAACTATAGGCCCATCGTTTATAAAATGGCTCGGCAGTTCAATTGGAAATATCGGGGGCAGCGAAACGATTGAAAAGCTGATCGAAAGTGATCGCAATCAGTTGTTGCCTGCACCCCAGCCACTGGCGGCATCCTCACCCCCTCTCGGAGGAGGGGCGCAAGGACAATTCCGTGTTTACACAGTCACTCCGATTCCGGAGTTTACGAACAACAATTGGTCTTTTACGATAGATGGGCTTGTGGAGCAGAATTTCAAGTGGAACTGGGAACAGTTCGTAAAGCTGAAGCGGACCGTTCAGGTGAGTGATTTTCACTGTGTGACAGGCTGGTCAGTCTATAAGAATACCTGGGAAGGCATCAAGCTAAAAGATCTTTTGAGTCAGGCCGGTGTGAAGCCCACAGCTAAGACTGTGAAATTCTATTCTGGTGATGGTGTATACACGGATACGCTCACATTGGAACAAGCCGACATGGATGATGTGCTGGTCGCAGTAATGCATGATGGAAAGCCGATTCCTAGCGATCTCGGCGGTCCTGTGCGGTTAATCGTTCCGAAGATGTTCGCATACAAGTCTGTGAAGTGGCTGAACCGGATTGAGCTGATCGAAGGCGATCATACGGGATATTGGGAGCAACGCGGGTATTCAAATGATGCGTGGGTATAAAATAGTGATTGTTAACCTTAATGGGCTTATTGCCTGTTAAGGTTTTTTTGTTGATTAATTCCTTATTTTTTTAACATATAGCAAATGAAGAGACGTAATAACAGAAATTGCTCCATACAATAGAAGTGACTGGATGCAGGAGGTGGTTGTGATGAACGGGGTTAGAGCCATAAAGCTGTTGGGACTTATTCTCGGTGTGGTACTACTGAACATTATCGTGTTGTCACCAGGTTTATTAGGGGTGGAAATCGGAGGAACCAGTGTATTTGAAACCGCTTTGGGTGTGACATTGTTGTTTGTTAGTCTACTTGTTATTCTTTATGGAAGTTATATTTTATTGTTTAAACCTTCATCTATCCCTGCTGTGAAAACACTGAAATCTTATGAGGATTATATAGCCGCGCTTACTCAATACAAAAATGTCAAAGTACTGAAAAAAGACATTGCGCTTGCTCTAGATCAGATATCCCGGATGGAAAAGAAGAGAAGTACCTTGTTAGATGTTTTAGGTCAGAGATTCGAATCCACTGAACTTAGCTTCAAAAAATTTAATGCAGTCAGTTATGAAGTAGCGAAGCTTTTTTACCTGAACATTCGAGGGATTCTGAACAAACTCAGTGTATTTGATGCCTCAGAGTTCACCCTTTTCTCCAGCCGGCATAGACCCTCGCAGTTCTCAGAAAAATTGGTGCAGAAAAAGACAGCTTTGTACAATGAATATTTGGCCTACGTAACAGGGTATCTTGGGGCAAATGAAGAGATTCTGCTGAAGCTGGATAAGCTGCTGCTGGAAATATCGCTACTCGACAGTACAGATTATACAGATGTTGAAGAGATGCCTTGTATGAAGGAAATCGATGAGCTGATCAAGCAGACGAAATTTTATAAGCAATGAAGGGGAGATGTGTATGGCTAATAAAGGAAAAACAGTAGCAGTTTTAGGGACCATTACTGTGGTAGTTTTTGCTCTCGTGTATTTTGGAATCACCTTAACCTCTAATATAGGAAAAACCGAAACCCAGATTTCTTCCGAAGATGCGGGGAAGCAGCTAGAGAAGCTATACAAGAACATAAACGTGACTACGGCTGAGCAAATCAAAGGCCAGATTGACCTGGATCCTGTTGCGATTGGGGATTCATTACCAGATATCTCAAAGTTTCCTGTATCCGTAGACAATACAACAGATAGCTTTGTAGAGATATTCTCTTCTACTGAAAAATCAGGAACAGGTAATGACGGGTGGCTGAATGAAGTTGCTACAGATTTTAACAACTCTAATATTGAGGTGAACGGGAGTCACGTTTCTGTGAAAATCCGTAATATTGCTTCAGGTACAGCGACAGATTACATAAGATCTGGGAAGTATGTGCCAGATGCCTTTACCCCATCAAATGAGTTGTGGGGCGAAATGGTAAAAGCAAACGGGATGAACACGCAGCTAATCACTAAACGCCTTGTAGGAAATGTAGCTGGTATTGTTACCAGTAAGGCGAAATATGATGAACTAATAGAGAAATACGGTTCTTTAAACGTTAAGACGGTTACAGACGCCATAGCAAATAATGAATTATCAATGGGTTATACCGATCCTTTTGCCAGTTCTACGGGTTTGAATTTTCTGGTAACAGCGCTTGGGACGTTTGGCGGTGCAGATTTACTTGGAGAGCAAGCGGTGCAGGGCTTTGAGAAATTCCAAGCAAATGTACCCTTTATCGCCTCAACCACTTTACAGATGCGAGAGGCTGCAAAAACCGGTAAGCTTGATGCTTTTGTCTTAGAATACCAGATCTTTGTGAATGCAACAGATTTGAAAGGGGGGTATGTATTCACTCCTTTTGGTGTAAGACATGACAGCCCGCTTTATGCTTTGGGTGATCTTCCTCAGGAAAAACTCGATATTATTAAGAAGTTTGCTGAGTTTGTTGAACTGGATAAATACCAGGAACTGGGTGAGAAAAAAGGCTTCAATGGTCTTAATGATTACCAATCAGAGCTTAGTACAGTGGATGGTAGTCTCATATCCTCAGCTCAGAAGCTGTGGAAAGAGAAGAAAAATGGTAATAAACCTATCGCCGCAGTATTTGTAGCAGATGTCTCAGGAAGTATGAACGGGGAACCCTTGAACCGTTTAAAGCAATCTTTATTAACAGGCCAGAAGTACTTGGGCAAGGATAACAGCATTGGTTTTGTCTCTTACTCTGATAACGTTACAATCAATCTTCCGATTGGAAAATATGACACGAACCAGCAGTCCATGTTTGTTGGTGCGATTGACAGTCTACAAGCAAATGGGGGGACGGCTACTTTTGACGGGATCGCGGTAGCCATCCACATGCTTCAAACGGAATTACAGCTAAATCCGGATTTAAAGCCGTTGATCTTTGTATTAAGTGATGGGGAGACCAATGAAGGGCATTCCTTGAATGATATCAGAGGTCTGATTGAGACCTACAAAATCCCGATTTACACGATTGGCTACAATGCGAATATCAAGGCACTTGAGAGTATTTCGAGTATAAATGAAGCGGCCAACATCAATGCAGATACAGAGGATGTAGTCTATAAAATCGGCAACCTGCTCAATGTTCAAATGTAAGCTATATTTTTTAGGAGGGGTTCTATGTCGTTTACTATGGAAGTCGTAAGTCAGGAAAAGCTGAAATCAGTAATTGAGGAGCAGGTCAAACCTGAGCCCGAGGAAGTATCACAACTCAAAGCACTGGCAGTAAACAATGTCTCCGCCATTCTGGATCTGAATTTAGAGTCACTGGATAAGCGAAAAGGGGTGCTGCAATCCATTGATAGCTTCGGTATGGAAACGATGAGATCCTCTTCGGACAAAAACTCCCTGTTGCAGATTTCTGTGGGGAATTTATCAAAAACAGGAGATGAAGGCGGCCAAGTAGCAAAAGGTTTGACTGAGCTTAATCTCCAGCTGAAGGATTTGGATCCCAGTGCAGTAGATTTTGCCAAGACGGGTTTTCTAGGTAAGTTCTTTAATCCATTACGTAGTTATTTTGCTAAATATCAAAAGGCGGATGCTGTGATTTCAGATATTATAATTTCTTTAGATAAGGGTAAGACCGTTTTGAAGAACGACAATACTACGCTGGAATTCGAGCAACAGGCCCTTCGGGAACTCACAAAAAAGCTACAAAAAGAGATTCAGCTCGGCATGTTGATGGATCAGGAGATAGAGACGCAACTGGAAGCGGCTAAGCTGCGTGATGAGGATGAGGAGAAAGTTCGGTTCATTACAGAAGAAGTGCTGTTTCCGTTGCGGCAGCGTGTTATGGATTTGCAACAGATGCTTGTAGTGAATCAACAAGGAATTATGGCCATAGAAGTAGTTATTCGAAATAATAAAGAGCTGATCAGAGGGGTGGACAGAGCTAGAAATGTTACCGTGTCTGCCTTGAAAATATCGGTTACGGTAGCTAGTGCGCTGTATAATCAAAGAATTGTTTTGAAAAAGATCGAACTTCTAAATCAAACCACCGATAGCCTGATCAGCGGTACCTCAAAAATGTTGAAAAACCAAGGGGCGGAAATCCATAAACAGTCGTTAGAATCAAGTATTTCAGTGGATACATTAAAGCAAGCTTTTACAGATGTGCTATCCGCTCTCGATTCCATCAGTACTTATAAGCAGGAAGCTCTCCCCAAAATGCGTGAAACTATTAATCAGTTCAGAGAGCTGGCAGATAATGGCGAACAGCAGATTGTACGGCTGGAAAAGGGAAATAACTTGGGATTGTAGCCTAGCAAAATCATAAAACCGATCAATTATGCGCCTTGAAGGAATAAATCCTAGCCTTTAGTCTGGTATGACTCCAGTCCCAAGACTGTTTTGAGCCTTCTCTTTCCCACGTATAATGAGATTAATTGAAAAACGTGAGAGGAAGGACAATAGAAATGAGTGATAAGTTATACTCTATGCCGATGGGAGCTCTTGATTCCATGCATATTCCAGCAGAATCCCAACCCCAATCTAAAACGCGCAAACGTGGAGCAAGTCCAAAGACATATCGGAGTATTTTATACTTCTTAATCTCTTTGCCGCTTACGATTGTATATTTCGTGTTTATGGTGACAGGGCTGACGTTATCCATTGCGTTAACCCCAATATTCATCGGAATTCCTTTGTTTTTTGCAGTAGCTAAGGGATTGGATTACATCGTACAATTTGAGCAAGAGCTGGTCAGATCATTGTTAGATATTCCTAGACCTAGTGAAGAGGCCAGATCGGAAATGCAGCTGGAGGGAGCGGGCTTTCTGCAACGAATGAAGTTAGGTTTTCATGGAGCGAAGTTTGCCCGTAACGTCATGCTGATTATGGGTCGATTCGTATCCAGCATTATATTCTTTTCAATAACAGTAACTGTAGTAGCGGCTGCATTGGGCCTGATTACACTACCTGTGCTGCACCAGATTTTCTTGCAAACCATGGATTTGAACATTTTAGAGAATAGTGTGTTTGCTTTGTTCCAGATCGACTGGACATTATCCCAACAATATATCTCCTATGTAGTAGCTGGATTTGTTGTTGCCTTGTTAGCAAGTTGGGTGATTCGTATGCTTATGGATGTGCAACGTAGAATGCTGTTCGTATCCTACGAGGAAAGACAACAGTACTAATTGGAAAGAAGAGATTGTCTCAAAACAACAACCCTTTCTGAATCTGAATAAAACACCAGACAGTGATCCTTCAGTTCGTGGAGAATCACTGTCTGGTGTTTTTGGTCTGCGGGGAGGTTTGCTTTTGCAAATGATGAGCTAGTGGAGGTTGTCTGATTGCTTCTTTGATTTTTTCGTCGGGTTGTTGGTGTGGGAAGTAGAAGGAATCTGCGAAATAGCTGTACTTTGTGCAGTTATTTCGAGTGCCAAAAGAATAATCCTGACTTTAACTGCACTTTATACAACTAAAAACTAGAGAATCCACTTATAAGGGAGTAATTTCAGAAAATAGCTGCACGAAATACACTTATATCCAGTGATCGAGCGTTCTGTTTGATTATAGTTGTATGAAATACAATTAAACTCGAACGCTTTTACACATTGCCCCCCCGTCAACTCAACTCTCCATGCATCACTTGTCGCTGGAGTGTAATCGCACAAATTATATAGATTTATATGTTCATTCATAGGCGCGTGTATCAGGTTAGAGATCAGTTAGTCTTCAACAATCATCTCTTTGGGAACTCCAAGCAGGCTTTTCCTATTCCTTTATGCCTTTGAATGATGTTATAAAAATATGCCCTATTCCTGCCTGCTATGGCAATGCTACAAATTGTAGCCCTCACGGAGCGATCCGTAAACCGTTCTTCGGGTTGTTTGGACGTTGTCGGAGTTGGGTTGTATGTCCCAGGATGTACTTGGTTTAGAGCTTACTATAATGCTCCTCCAACATGTGAAAAAATGTTCATTATCCCATATAAATCCTGTATAATGAGAGCTGTGAAAACGTTTGAACAAAAATCAGGAGGGGTTCTATGCATTCAAATGGATTATTTAGATGGAGGTTTTGGGGATTTGCAGTATTAGTTTTGTTAGCGCTTTCGGGATGTTCTAGTAATGGAAATGTAACTGAAAAAAATGCGGCATCATCAACTCCCAATCCAACTAAAAGTAATACTTCAAAAGCTTCGGAGAATCCAACCAATAAGGAGATAGCAAAAGGTACTGTGCACATAGAGAATCTAGGTGAGCGGAGAATATTTGTTTATTTACCTGCAGGGTATGAAGCTGACAGTGAGCGTTATCCTGTTGTGTATATGCACGATGGGCAGAATATTTTTAACACAAATACCAGCTCTTTAGGCAAAGAATGGAGAGTTGAGGAGATCATTGATCAGCTTGTTGCTGATGGAACCATGGAGAAGGTTATCGTGATAGGAGTCGCTTCAAGTGATGGATCAGAACGGGGAATGGAGTATGTTCCATTTCCGGATCAGTCTATTCCTTCGGATGGAGCGAGTGCAGCCGAATTTACCCAATATTTTATCAATACAGTTATTCCCTATGTGGATGGCGCTTACCGGACCATTCCCGATCGGGATCACCGGATGATCATGGGATCGTCATTCGGTGCTGTTCAGGCATTATGGATGGGGTATCAGCACCCGGAGACCTTCTCAGCGATAGGGGCTTTATCCCCTGCCACTTGGGTAAGCAATGGGCGTATATTGGAGGAGTTGGCGAAAGAGTCCGGGAAGCCTGCCTTAAAGATTTGGCTCGACATGGGTGTAACCGAAGGAATGCCAATTGATCCGCTTGTGACGGTACTAAAGTCGAAGGGATTTGTATTAGGGAAGGACCTATTCTTTCAGATGGACCCTTTGGGTACACATGAAGAGAAGTCATGGAATAGACGTGTACATAGTCCATTGATTATGTTCGCCGGGAAAGAGGCTGGACAAACGATCAAGCATGAAATTAGCGACTATCTGACATTAATCGGACCAGAAGCTATCGATGTGCGTCTTAATTTACTAGTTACTATGGATAATGGGATGGATTTTACAATCCTTGACGGAGTTGAATATCAAGTGTTGAATCCTGAAGTAGGGCAGTTAGACAAGGCAGGTAAGGTGAGCTTCCTGAAGCCGGAATCCTTGAAAGTAAATGTTTCATTTCAAGGTGTTACTGAAGAACATTTAGTTAACTATGAGCATTATGTAAAGGTATTTAAAGTTTATGTGAAATCTCTTGATGTTGACGAGCATGGGGAGGAGTTCTCCATTAATCTGAAGCCCTCTGCTCGGAAATTAAATTCAACTCCTGAGTATATCTCAGCGCTAGTGAGCGCTGCTGAAAAAATCGGTATATATACAATTAAGGAGATTCAGGAGGATTCCATAAGTATAACCTTTAATACGAAGTAGTCATTGGAGTTCATAATCAAATGAGGTTATGCTCCTTATTTGAATTTACTATGATCTTAACTAAGGGAAACGGATCCCCTGGCTGATAATCAAGGAATTCTTTCCTAATTCTTTAAACTAAAAGAAGCTGACTCAATAAGTAGAAATTCTTACTTATTGAGCCAGCTGTTTTTTATCGCAAAATATATCCCCCATCCGGAAATAAAGTACTTCCTGTTGTATAGCCATTGGTCATCAAATAAATCGTTGTATGTGCTGCTTCGTCGGCATGGCCAACCCTGCCAAGGAGATTGATATTCGTATATTCGTCGTAAGCCTTGTCTCTAGTTTCCTGTTCTGCGCCTTCCCAATTAAAGTTGGTATGGATGGTTCCAGGGGAAATAACATTTACCCGAATCGGAGCCAATTCTACTGCTAATGCTTTTCCCAGACTTTCAATTGCGCCGTTACAAGCTGCATAGGAGGCACCGTCTGCAAGTGGACGTTGGCTGAATGCGCCGGACATAAGAACAATGGAGCCTGTAGGGTTGATAAAAGGGATAGCATGCTTTACAGCATTATATTGCGGCCAGAACTTTGCATTAAAGCAATTGTGAGCAACCTCTAAGCTCGAAGTTATCGGTCCTCTAACATAGGAGGCTCCCGGAGTGAACAAATGGTCAAATGCGCCGATTTTTTCAAAGAAAGCTTTCAAGTCCTGTTCATTTTGATTATCTAGTGAATATATTTCAACAGAATCGAAATCTAAAAACTGTTGAGCTTTCTCTAATTTATCATGTGAACGTCCAGCGATTATGACAGCTGCGCCTTGTTCAATCGCTTGTTTGGCAGTCGCAAGCCCTATTCCGGAGCTTCCTCCGATAATGACGATACGCTGGTTTTTTAATGAAATAGTGGACATATTTATCTTCTCCGTTCATAGTTAATTGGACTTATTAAGTTCTGTTTTTTATTATTAGCTATAAAATATAACCTGCACAGTACGCACTTTTTTCGTACTAGGTACGATTTTTCGTACTAGCTGGTTCGAACATATAGTTATATAACTATCGAAAGAGGGGATCACATGGATTTGCTGGAGCCGAGATTGACTGGGGTTCTTACAACACTTGAAAAGATCGGTGGAAAGTGGAAGCCGCTCATTTTATTTATTTTATTGATAGATGGCACAAAAAGATTTGGGGAACTTAGACGGATCATCCCTGATGTTTCCCAAGGTACGTTAGCTAAACAATTACGGGAGCTTGAAGAGGATCAGCTTATCGACCGGGTGAGTTATCATGAGCTTCCTTTGAGGGTAGAATATAGTATTTCAGAACATGGAAAATCGCTAATTACAGTGTTGGATAGCATGTGTGGCTGGGGTAGGATGCATAAAGAATATTTGAATAATACAAATAAGTAGAGGGAGGACATTATTATTCATACTATTTTGCAGGAACCAACGGGTCAGACCTACAAGACGCTGGTACAGGTAGCTATGGAAGTATGTGATGAATTTATTCTAGTAAAACGTGATCAGATGGAGTTGGAGCCAGAAGGATTTGAACTGCTTGAACAGCTGCAACCATTTCTCAAAAAGGTCATAAAAGATGACTATTGGCCGGGGACTCGGCTTATGGGGCATTATGCAGATGTTTATTTTTTTCATTGTTCACCTGAAGCGGTCGATATTCTTTTATCCTATTCCACCAGCTTGTACTCGTGGGTACAGACCAGGCTACCTGATGATCTTTGTTTTCTAAAACAAGGACAACCGTGGCTAATCAATACAGCCCATGAGAGAGAAAGCAATTTGATCACTGATGTGAATGAGGAACTTAATAGACTAGAGGAGTGCGGATTGTTGTTCCGTGACTTATCTGAGTTTTATAACGTTGATTAAAAATTTAACTCATATTTAGTGCAGAAGAACCCGCATTTGGTGCGGGTTCTTCTGCATGCTCATTAATATTTCTACGCATCTGTTAAACTACAAGATTTCATATATTCAAAGAAAAGTATTGATAATTATTCTCATATGATTTAATATGATAACGATTCTCATTATCATCACTTTAGTTTGAAGAATGATAAATAAAATATAGATGGGGAGATTGAATATGAATCAGAAAAAATATTTATTAGCTGGGGTATCAGCAGTTTTAGCTTTGAGTTTAGCAGCTTGCGGTAACAATGAGAAGGATAAGACAGCTTCAGAAAAAAGCACAAATAATGCTGCAGTAGCAGCAGAAGGAACAGCAAATAACAAAGGAAATGCGGCTCAGGAGGCAGTTGCCACTGAACAAACCGTTACATATTTGGGCAAGGATTATGTCGTGCCTGCAGAGATTAATAATATTGTAGCAGCAAGTCTCGAATCTATGGAGGATGCCGCCATACTGGGAGTGAAACCTGTAGGTGTACTTGCGATAGCTGATGCTATTCCAGGTTATCTGTCAACAGAGCTAGCGGGTGCATCCTTAGTGGGGGATAAATTTGCTCCAAGTAATGAAGCGATCCTGCAGCTGGATCCAGATGTTATCTTAGGGTCTTCCAAGTTTGGGGAAGATGTGGCAGGCGCACTTAATAAAATTCAAACGATGATTCCTTATTCACATATTTCAACGAACTGGAAAGATAACTTGCTCTTATTAGGTCAATTATCCGGTAAGACGGCAGATGCGGAAAAGATTATTAGCGATTATGAATCTAAAGCCGCTGATGCTAAGGCTGAAATCGGAGAAAAGCTGAAAGATCAATCCATTCTAGTCATTCGTATTCGTCAAGGCAGTATGTGTGTATATCCTGCTGGCGTTTATTTGAATCCGGTTATTTATGAAGATCTGGGCGCTGCCATTCCTGAGGTGATCTCCTCTACAGAGGCACAAGCAGAGCTTTCATTAGAAGCTTTGGCGGATATTAATCCGGACTATATTTTCTTGCAGTTTGAGACTAGTGAGAATACTGATAATGCAACAGCACTTGATGATTTGCTCAAGAATCCGATCTTCAAAAGCGTTACTGCTGTCAAAAATAATCATGTGTTTGTAAATGCAATTGATCCGTTGGCACAAGGTGGAACGGCTTGGTCTAAAGTAAGATTCCTGGATTCAGCAATTGAAAACCTGTTGAAGTAAAACCAAAGGTGCGATGAATAAAATGAATACAAAAAATTGGAAAGTTATATTGATCCTATCAACTTCTCCATTATTCATCGTATTAGCAATTGTTGTATCCGTCTTATATGGTGTTAAAGATATTGGAATATTGACAATATGGCAGGCGATTACACACTTCGATGCTAATAATGTGGACCACAACATTATTATGACATCTAGATTTCCGCGTGTAATCGCCGCTTTATTAGTTGGAGCGGCTCTGGCTGTTTCAGGGGCGTTAATGCAGGGGGTTACACGTAACTATCTTGCATCACCATCGATTATGGGAGTAAATGACGGATCGGCATTTGTTATTACGTTGGCTATGGTGTTTTATCCGGGATTATCGAATGTTCAGATGATTATTTTATCCATGGTGGGTTCAGCCATCGGAGCGGGTTTGGTTTTCGGATTTGGTGCCTTGGTCAAAAACGGTTTATCACCAGTCAGGTTAGCTATTATTGGGACTGTAATTGGTACTTTTTTAAGTAGTATCGCCTCAGCAGTAGCGATGTTTTTTCAAGTCTCACAAAATGTTAGCGTTTGGTATAGCTCGAAAATACATACCGTTAATCCAGATATGCTAATATTATCGATTCCTTTTATAATCGTTGGACTGCTCTTGGCGGTTAGTATTTCTAAATCAGTAATGGTTGCTTCCCTAGGGGATGAAACGGCGATTAGCTTGGGTCAACGAACAAAATGGGTGAAAATTGTCAGTATTATATCTGTTGTATGTCTGACCGGGACAGCAGTAGCTTTAGTTGGCAAGATAGCCTTTGTGGGCCTAATCATTCCTCATATTACACGTTTTATCGTAGGTATAGACTATCGCTTTATCATTCCTTGCTCAGCGGTGATTGGAGCTGTTTTTTTAGCGTTATGCGATGTCTTAAGCCGTTATATTAACTTTCCGTTTGAGACGCCAATCGGTGTTGTAACAGCCTTTATTGGAATCCCGTTCTTCCTTTATTTAATTCGGGTTAAAGGGGGAGAGCAGCGTGGATAGAAGTAAAATACAGTTTAGCCGCTATATGCTGACACTATTAGTTTTTATCCTGTTAACCCTTGTGGCGGGGTATTTTCATCTTACGAATGGCGTGTTTGATATGTCTGTAATGGATGTGATAAAAACGCTGCTGCGAATAGATCCTAACCCTAAATTTGACCTGGTTATTTTTCAGTTTCGGTTACCACGGATCATTATTGCCTCATTAGTAGGAATAGGTCTGGGGATGGCGGGAACTGTCATTCAAGGAATTACCCGTAACGGGCTGGCTGATCCAGGGATCCTTGGGATTAATGCAGGCGCTGGAGCTGCCATTGTAGCGTTTATGTTTTTCTTTCAGATGTCGGGAGTTACTTTTTTCAAAGAAAGCTGGTTCTCGATACTAGCCATGCCGCTGTTTGGTTTTGTAGGTGGGCTTGCCGCAGTTGTGATTATCTTTATTTTCTCTTGGCGGAATGGTGCACTCGATATGCAACGCTTGATTTTGACAGGGATCGCGATTAGTAGTGGTTTTGGTGCGTTGTCGTTGTATATTTCTCTGAAAATGAATGCAAGTGATTATGAAATGGCTGCGGTTTGGAGTGTCGGAAGTATTTATAGCGCGAACTGGACTTATATCATTATGATCGCACCTTGGGTGCTTATTTTAGGATTTGTAATGTATCGAAAAAGCTATTTACTCAATTATTTTCAATTGGAGGATTCCAGTACAAAAAGCTTGGGGATCTCCGTAGAAAAAGAAAAGCTGATCTTTCTGTTATGCAGTGTGGGGATTGTAAGTGTTTGTGTATCTGTATCCGGTTCTATAAGTTTTATAGGCTTGATGGCTCCTCATATTGCCAGAAGATTAGTAGGGATTAACCACCGCTATATTATATTATCCAGTGCAGTGGTTGGGATGTTTTTGCTGGTGATCTCAGATTATTTTGCCAAAACAATATTTCAGCCGGCAGAGTTACCCGTGGGTATAGTCGTTTCGATTATTGGTATTCCATATTTCTTATATTTATTAGCCAAGTCAAGAGTGTAGGGGAGAGAGTACAGAAAAAATGACAACACAAGTAGAGCTCGAACACACAGAATCATGGAAACTTGAATCTCAGTATATGGGTTACACGTACGATATAAAGGTTTCTCTTCCCAGAGAAGCAGCACCAGAAAAGGGCTTTCCAGTATATTACATGCTCGATGGTAATTCATATTTTCAATTAGGTCGGGATGTCGTAAAACTGCAGTCAAGAAATGCCCCAAAAACTTTTATTGCACCAGCAATTGTGATTGGAATTGGACATTATGGTACAGATGAAGAGGTCTCTAAAAGAAGATTTTATGATTTCATACCTCCTGCGAGGCAGTATGTATATCCGGATCGATTGAAAAATGCTGACATAGGACCACATGGTGGGGCTGAGAAGTTTTTAGCTTTTTTAGAATTAGAGTTAATGCCAGCAATCAACAAGAAATATAATGTGGATCAGCATAAACAAGCCTTGTTTGGTCACTCTCTCAGCGGTTTATTTGTCCTCTGGACGTTATTCACTCGTGCGAAGCTATTCCAGTATTATTTGGCCTCTAGTCCATCCATTTGGTGGAATGATCATGAAATCCTGACGTATGCGGAGCGGTTCTATAACAATGGACAAGTGAAGATGACCGATAAACAAAAGTTATTGATTACCGTAGGGAGTGAAGAGTCGTTTATGGTCGATGACGCAGCATTATTATTTTCAAAAATGAATGAATATGCTCTGCCTAATTTAGAGGTTGAGCACTATGTCGCACCCAATGAAAATCACGCTTCTGTAGTGCCAACGATTATGAGTAGAGCGTTTCGAGTGCTGAACTGTTAAGGAGTGGGGATATGACGCAAATTAGGGCAGGCGAGCTTGTGCTTTTTGAACATATAGATCGTCAGATTACCGTGTATTTACCGAAAGAATATCATCTATTTCCGGAGCGGATATTTCCAGCGGTTTTCTTACAGGATGGAGATTTTTTGTTCAAAGAGGCGATTATAGCTATAGAGAAAGATGTGGAAGAGGGAGTAACAGAGCCGGTTATTTTTATCGGGATTGATTCTCAACTGCGGAATGATGAATATACACCTTGGGAAATGCCTGCTCTTTTTAAGGATTGGTCCTTTGGGGGCAAGGGCGATGATTATTTGAATTACGTCTATCAGGATCTTGTACCCTATATCAAAAGCTTCTATCGCATCTCTAACGAGCCGAAGAAATTGGCTTTGGGTGGTGTTTCACTAGGTGGATTAATAAGTCTGTACGCAATGTACAAGACTGAAGCTATTTTTGGAAATTTTATATTCATATCTGCGTCTGTATGGTTTAAAGATTTCATTCATTTCATGGAGAATTCAAGACTAGATAGGGAATGCAGAATTTATATGTATGTTGGTGAACAGGAAGGTATCCACAAGACAAATGTCCAGAAGGACATGGTGCCTAACAGCAAACGTGCTTATGATATTTTAAAAGAGAAGATTGATGAAGCTGATCAGCGTGTGAAGTTTGAGACGGATCCGCTGGGCACGCATAATGACATGTTTTTCCTGCAATATTTTCCGAATAGTATCAGGTTCTTATTTCCTGCAAAATAAACATAATAGGACGAGCGGGAGAGAGTAGCCTTGCTTCGTCCTATTTATCGATGAAAAGGGTCATGGCTAGCACATAGCTGCTCTAGTTATTCTTCTGTAAATTCTCGAGATGGGCATCCAAATTGTCGAAGGTTTGGGAAATCCCCTCTAACATCCCCATATCAATAACTTGTTGCAAGGCTTCCGGAGAAGAGTATTTACCGGTATTCACCAGCTTCGTTTGACCATCCAGGTCGATAAAATCTAGTTGGACAAGCGTCTCAGGCAAATCTTTTGAAATATTACCCTCTGCATCTGAGAACCCATCTGTATAAATGACTTGTTCTGGGACTGTAATTTCCTTATACAATGCCTTGCCCCAAGACTCCATACCGTAGAAATCACCTTGATTCTTATCCTCGCACTTCATGCAATAATGCCAAGTACCCCCTGGACGGAAATCGACATTACATACGGGAAGCGTCCAACCTTTTGGACCCCACCAGTGCTTCAAATGCTCAGCCTCAGAAAAAGCTTTGAATACAAGTTCACGTGGAGCTTGGAATACGCGCTCTAATACTAATGTGTTGCCATCAACAATTTTGGATACCACTTGGTTGGACGGGTTAGAATTTGTCATGGGATAGATCCTCCTCAAATTTGTATGCTTCCTGCCAATTTCAGCCTGAGACTATGATTTTTTATTGTTTTCATTGCTCTGTAGCTTTTGCAAATAATCATCCAGTCGATCATATCGTTCTTCCCATATATGGCGGTAGGAGTCTAACCAATCGTCTATTTCCTTAAATGGATCAGGACGGAGCTTGCAAATGCGCTTGTTAGCAACAGCTTGAACTTCAATTAAGCCCGCTTCACTAAGGACGCGCAAATGCTTGGACGCTTGAGGCTGCCGTAGCTGAAGACTTTCTGCAATCTCCCCAACGGTTAAGGGATTAACCCGTAATAGTTCAACGATCTGCATGCGGTGGGGCTCAGCTAAGGCACTCATAACGTTAGTATTCATAAACGAGGATCACTTCGATTCATTAAATTCATTCGCTCTATTATGACGCACCATGGTTAAACGGCTCTATAGCGCCTCCTTTTTGTTATTTCCTGTTTGTAATATTAATTTTAATATACCATGACAGGAATATTCCTGTAAAGGAATGTATAAAATGCATTGAATGACACCTGCAAAAGAAGGGCATGATACAAGCATTAAAAAGAAATATGTTCCATGATAACCATCAAACTTTACAAAAAACATAGGAATAGATATAATTAAGTATAACTTATCGGGTTTTAGTAATACGCAAGGGGCCTAACGCCAGTGGGCTCCTTTTGTATTTCTTGGCCATGTTACAGGAGGGTGAAGGTCATACACAATGAAAAGATTATGGTTTGTGTTCATTATGGTCCGCATGGGGAGCGTTTAATCCGGCGTGGTGTCCAACTATCTGAAATTATAGGGGCGCCATTGTTTGTATTAAATGTCGATAGTTCGGATATTGATGAATATAATCAGAGCAAAGAAATGTATATGACGGTCTGGAAACGTCTTGCCGATGAAGCTGGCGCAGAGTTTATCATTCGGAAACGTGAAGGCCGAAAAACAACAGATATTATTGTAGAAGTTGCTGAAGAGAATGAGGTTACACAGATCGTCATTGGACAATCTGCTCAAACTCGGTGGCAGGAGCTTACCAAACGTAATTTCATCAATGAACTCATTGGTAAAATGAAAATGATGGATCTGCATGTCGTGGCTGTGCAGCGGATGCGCGCCGGGTTGGAAGAAACCCATGAGGAAGGCGTTATCGCCTACCTGGTCAAAAACGGGGCTGAATATCAGCTCAGTGATGAACCTCAGGGAGAGTATTCGCTTAAGGGAAAGTTCTTTCACGAACTACACACAGAATTTGAGAACGGTTTATTCAGAATTGAGCAGGAAGATGGAAAGGCTAGATATCTGCATATTTGTGATGGCACATTGACCGATTCTTTATAATCGGGCTTGCCCTTATCAACATTGGGGCCTTGTATATAAGGCCCTACCAATCATATGATCTTTGGCTTTTGGTGAAAAAGTAAGTACTAAAGTTCACAACTTGATAAGCTCAAGTGGAAAAGGAGGACTGCCTTTGCTGCATGTAATCATACTTGTTCCGTTTCTAATGGCCTTAGTAATCGCACTTTTGTCCAAGAGAGCACCCAACCTTCATAGAGGATGGCTTGTTTTCCCTGGTTCACTCGTTTTGTTTGTTTATTTCTTAACCCGGATTCCCGTTATTAAGGGTGGAGATTTGGGATATGAAACCATTTCATGGATTCCTTCACTAGGAATTGATTTGGTTTTCCATCTGGATGGATTAAGTTTGTTGTTTGCTTTGCTAATCACTGGGATGGGTAGTCTTGTAATTATCTATTCAATTTATTATCTTGACCGGCGAAAAGAAGCGTTAACCCCTTTTTATATTTATCTAATGTTGTTTATGGGGGCGATGCTTGGCGTTGTGCTCTCGGATAACTTGATGGTGTTATACGGCTTTTGGGAATTAACAAGTGTTTCGTCATTTCTGTTAATTGCCTTTTGGCATCGGCGGCAAAAATCGCGGTATGGTGCTCTCAAATCTATGTTGATTACCGTATTTGGTGGTTTAGCGATGTTTGCCGGCTTTTTAATGCTTTATGTAATGACAGGCACCTTTAGTATCCGGGAAATTTGGAGTGAGGTTGGCGATATTAGCGGGCATGCTTTATTTATTCCGGCGATGCTACTAATTCTTTTAGGCGCCTTCACCAAATCAGCGCAGTTCCCGTTTCATATCTGGCTGCCAGATGCCATGGAGGCACCTACACCCGTTAGCGCCTATCTTCACTCGGCAACGATGGTTAAAGCTGGATTGTATCTTGTCGCCCGTTTCAGCCCTGTTTTTGCGGGGCAATATGAGTGGTTCTGGGTTGTGTCAGGCGTCGGTTTGATCACCTTGATTTATGGCTCTATCCAGGCGATGAAGCAGACGGACCTGAAGGCTCTATTAGCCTATTCAACGATTAGTCAACTTGGACTGATTATGGGATTGCTGGGAATGGGATCGGCAGCGGCATTTTATGTAGGGGGAGATTCAGTCATTTACACTGCTGCAACAACAGCGGCTATCTTTCACCTTATTAACCATGCCATCTTTAAAGGCTCTTTGTTTATGATGGTCGGTATAGTTGACCATGAGACGGGTACCCGCGACCTGCGAAAGCTGGGCGGACTGATTTCCATTATGCCGGTTACCTTTACGGTAGCGATGATCGGCAGTTTCTCGATGGCTGGTTTGCCGCCATTTTCCGGGTTTTTAAGTAAAGAAATGTTTTTTACAGCTGTTCTGAATATCCGAAACCTGGATATATTGTCTGTTCCCTCGTTGTTTACGCTCTTCCCGGTTTTGGCCTGGATTGCCAGCGTGTTTACTTTTGCATACAGTATGATTTTGGTTTTTCACACCTTTTTCGGAAAATATCAGCCTGAGAAGCTGGACAAAAAACCGCATGAAGCCCCATTTGGACTTCTGCTTGCCCCGTGCCTGCTAGCAGTGCTGTCTATATTTATCGGTTTTTTCCCGAATATATTATCCAATACACTTATTATCCCTGCAATGAATGCTATTCACCCAATCTTGCAGACCGGAGAACCCTTTGTTGTGAATATTCATTTCTGGCACGGCTTTACACCAGAAATATGGATGACACTTGGTGTTGTGATTCTTGGTATTATTGTATACCGAATCTATGGCCGCTGGAGTCTGGTCGATAAAGAATGGGGCAGTGGCTACACTTTAAATCAAGTCTATGACGGAGTAATCCGGCTGGTCGAGAAATCGTCTAGGGCGTTGACTGGCACCTATATGACAGGTTCCATGCGCCATTACTTGATGTATATCTTCGCTTTCCTAATCGTAGCCATTGGTGGAGCCGTGTGGTATACCGATGGAATTACGCTTGGGACAACTGAATATGCTCCGTTTTCGTTGTTTGAAGTTATTGTTGTTATGGTTATGCTTGTGGGCGCTTTGGCTATCCCATTTGTACGTTCCAGAATCACAGCCATTTTGTTAACAGGAATGGTTGGTTATATGGTTACTTTACTCTTTGTTCTGTTCCGGGCACCTGATCTGGCGCTTACGCAGATGATTGTCGAAGTAGTATCCGTTACATTGTTCCTGCTATGTTTTCGGCATTTGCCTAAGCTGGAGAAAGAACCGTTCAAACTTCGGTCCCGCTTGCCTAAGCTAATTATTTCCATCGGGATGGGAATAACCATGACATTGGTTGCACTTGCTGCTTTAGGCAGTAGTCCGTTCGAATCCATCTCGAAATATTATGTGGAGAATAGCTATACCTTGGGTGGCGGTAAAAATATTGTTAATGTTCTGCTCGTTGATTTCCGCGGTTTTGATACCATGTTTGAAATTACAGTGCTTGGCCTTGCCTCACTTGCTATTTATTCCATGATCAAACTGCAGCTGGATACGGATGGAACTATTGCCCCACTGAAGCGGGCTGTGAAGGATAATAAACCACGTTCTTCTGTAAGTGATGATGTGTTACTACAAGCGGTAGCTAAAGTAGCCTTCGTTATGATACTAATATTTTCGCTTTATCTGTTTTTCGCCGGACATAATAATCCGGGAGGCGGATTTATTGGAGCATTGATGGCATCAGCCGCATTGGTACTACTCGCCATTACTTTTGGGATTGATATGGTTGAGAAGGTATTGCCTATCGACTATCGTAAGTTAATCGCGATAGGGGTATCTGTAGCTTTTCTTACAGGAATAGGTTCGTTTTTATTCGATGTACCTTTTCTGAGCCAAGCGTTTGGCTATTTCCAACTGCCACTTATGGGCAAAACAGAACTGACCACAGCAATGTTCTTTGATCTCGGTGTTTTCTTAGCTGTTATTGGTGTCACTATGAATATCATATTTACGATCGGGAGGGATAGCTAATGGAGCTTATTATTGCCCTGGCGATCGGTGTACTGTTTTCCGTAGGTGTTTATCTAGTTCTTTCCAAAAGCTTGCTGCGTATCCTTCTGGGAACCACTTTAATAACGCACGGCGTTCATTTGTTGTTACTGACAATGTCTGGCCTCAAGACAGGTGCTGCACCATTGCTGGGTGAGGAAGCGGAAGCTTATGTCGATCCTTTGCCGCAGGCGCTCATTTTGACCTCTATTGTAATTAGCTTTGGAGTAACAGCATTTTTTATTGTTTTGGCATACCGGACTTACCGCTCGACGGGTACCGATGATGTGGAAGGAACCAAGGAGGAGAGACGATGAACAACTTGTTAGTGCTGCCTCTGCTGATTCCGGCCATTACGGCAGTTATACTCATTTTTCTGAAAGAACGAGTACGTCTGCAACGAATCATAAGTGCCGTCAGTGTGTTTTTAAATATCTTTGTTGCAGGATTCATTGTGTATCAGGTAAATACAAACGGTATCCAGACCTTATATATGGGGGGATGGCGTCCACCTTATGGCATTGTGTTTGTTGCCGATATGTTTTCGGCATTGCTCGTGTTGACAGCGGCCATTGTTGGTGCAGCTTGTCTGTTTTTTTCCTTCGCTAGCATTGGGGAAGACAGAGAACGGTTTTATTACTACCCGTTTTTCCATTTTTTATTAACCGGGGTTTTTGGCTCTTTCCTCACCGGGGACCTGTTTAACTTGTTTGTCTGCTTTGAGGTGCTGTTAGTTGCTTCTTACGCTTTGATCGTACTTGGTGGGTCCAAGGGTCAACTGCGAGAGACATTAAAGTATGTATTAATTAATGTGATTTCCTCTTCCTTGTTTGTGGCGACGATTGCTTATTTATATGCTGCGACAGGCACACTGAATATGGCGCATTTATCTATGCGTGTAGCAGAGGCGGGACAAGGCGGTGTAATGAACGTCATTGCGGTCCTGCTGCTAATTGTATTTTCGATTAAGGCAGGTTTGCTGCTCTTTTTCTGGCTTCCCGATTCCTATAGTGCACCGCCATTGGCTGTTAGAGCCCTGTTTGGGGCTTTGTTAACCAAGGTCGGATTGTATGCAATTACACGTACCTTTACTTTGATTTTTATTCAAGAACCGGGACTCACCCATACATTGATTGCCTGGATGGCGGGGGCGACAATGATACTTGGGGCAATCGGGGCATTGGCTTACAACGATCTGGGCCGAATATTTAATTATAATATCATCATCAGTG
Organism: Paenibacillus sp. FSL R7-0163; assembly: GCF_037969975.1. Classification (NCBI taxonomy): domain Bacteria; kingdom Bacillati; phylum Bacillota; class Bacilli; order Caryophanales; family Paenibacillaceae; genus Paenibacillus; species Paenibacillus sp. FSL R7-0163. The sequence continues at coordinate 3,178,037 of NZ_CP150224.1, read as the reverse complement.
TAGGATTTATTGCTTTTGGGATCTCTGTCGCGACTCAGGATTCGTTAAATGGTGTAGTGTTTTATTTAATGCATGACATGGTTGCCAAAGCATTATTATTTTTCCTGGGTGGGATGATTATCTCAGCTTCGGGCACCGACCGATTAAAAGAAATGGGTGGTTTGATCCGACGTTATCCGTGGACCGGCTGGATGTTTTTTGTACTGACTTTGGCATTGGTTGGTGTTCCACCCCTTAGTGGTTTCGCTGGAAAAGTGATGATGGTGCGTAGTGGGTTTGGAGAGAATCACGTGGCTCTGGCGCTGATTGCACTTGCATCCAGCTTTGTAGTGTTATATTCCTTGATCAAGGTATTCCAGCAAGTATTCTGGGGTGGCGAGAAAAGGGAAGAACAAGTCAAACCGCTTCATTATAAAGCCATGATGGCACCGGCGGCTGTTCTGTTCGTGATTGTAATTCTGATGGGTGTAGGTGCGGAGACGGTAAACGGTTTTGTGAGTCAAGCCGGAGCCGTACTGGCTGATCCAGCACTATACATTAACGCTGTCATGAAGGAGTGATACTATGGCTTTTCAACTATTATTGAATTTCATGATAGCATTCCTGTGGATGTTCCTGCACAATGACTGGACTGGGCCACGTTTCGTCATTGGTTTCTTGATCGGTATCCTCATTCTGCTCGGAATGCGACGTTTTTGGCCCAGATTATATCTAGGAAAAGTGTGGGCAATTATTAAGCTAATCCTTTTGCTGCTGCGGGAACTGGTCGTTTCAAGTTATGTAGTGGTAAAAGCCGTTCTGAGACCGGAGCTTAATATACGTCCAGCAATCTTGAAATATACTACAGAGCTGAAATCGGATTGGGAAGTGGCTACTTTGATCACATTGCTCTGCCTTACTCCCGGATCTGTGGTACTTGAAGTATCGGATGATAACCGGACTTTGTATATTCATGCCATGGATGTTGAGGATCCGGCACAGTTCAGAGCGAATATCCGTGACACCTTTGAGCGCGCGATATTGGAGGTGACCCGTTAATGATCCATTTTATTCTTATGCTCTCGCTTACGATTATGGCGCTGGCGATTGGTGTATGTGCCTGGCGTTTGTTGAAGGGACCTTCTTTGCCTGACCGGGTAGCAGCATTGGATACGATTGGAATTAATCTGTTAGCCATGGTAGCCGTTCTTTCTGTTTTACTCCGAACGCAGGCTTTTATCGAAATTATTTTGTTAATAGGCATTCTTTCCTTTATCGGCACGACGGCATTTGCCAGATACATCGAAAGGGGAGTGGTGCTAGAACATGGAAACGATCAAGACAGTCGGTGAATTGCTGTTTGCTTTGTTAATTCTGATGGGGGCATTGCTTAGTGCTGTAAGTGCTTATGGACTGATTCGGCTGCCTGATGTTTATCTGAGATCGCATGCCGCTGCTAAAAGTGCAACCCTTGGTGTTTTATGTGTTCTGAGCGGGGCCTTTCTATATTTTGCATTTTTTCTAGATCATATAAGTGCTAAGCTGCTACTGGGGATTGTCTTTGTATTTATGACCTCACCTTTATCTGCGCATTTGACAGGTAGAGCTGCTTATCGCTCAGGGGTTCCCTTATGGAATCGCAGAATTCAGGATGATTTAAGAGAGGTACTGGAGAAAGAAAAAGCTGTAGCAGCATCCCCTGAACGGGATGTGCCTCAAGAATAAAATTCAGGAAATGTTAGTCTGTAATTTCGGATTACAACAATAAGTTTGGATCGCAATAGCTAAAAAGCAACAACCCTGCATGAAAACGCGGGGTTGTTGCTTTTTTAGATTAAAACTACTCTTTTTTTGTTATCTTAACGAACTAATATTTTGCCTTCTCCAGCAAGTATGCGAAGTACCCTTGGGAGTCGTTCACCGTCATTCTCAGGGATGTCCAACTGAATGCCGTAGTGGAAACTGCCTTGTTGTTCTTTGTTCCATTTCAATATTCCTTCTATGTACATAGATTCATCCGTAAGATTCATTTCCATGCCAATGCGTACTAGGTTATTTTCTGGGTTGATATTGAGGGGTAACGATAAGTGGCAACCCGATCGACTGATGTCGAACAATACAGCCCTTACAGGCTTGGAAGGAACCTGGATGCCGTTAATAGTAAGAATATGAAGATCAAATGTTACAGGTTCTTTAAGGGTATATCGAAAAGGTTCGGTTCTGCGATTAGTGTTCATATGCTCCTCCATACTTTTCCATGTAATATAAATTATCGACATAAAAGTAGGATTAGTGAAGAGTTGATTCTATTTTTGATTTATTTCACTACTTGAGCAGTCTCGTAGGTAAGGCAGCGCAGACTTTGATCAGGATAACGCATTTCTGCCGTGTAGCTGCTGCCATCTTCCAGCATCATCTGAACAGCGACCATGCCGCGTTTATCATTGGTTTCAGTGTTGATTAGTGTTGCTGTAGCAATTTTCCGGCTTTCTTTTTGTTTATCTGTAAGGAAAGTTGTGGCCGCATTGATCCAACGGGCATCTTTATAGATGGCGCTGGCAGCAGAAGCGCTAATTGGTGTTCTTTTCAGAGCAATATTAATCGCGGTCGTATTCACTACCATACCCTTTATGGGATCAATTAGTACATCGTATTCCCAGAATTCCTTACCTTGCCCTTCTAGGGTCTTGGCGTTATATGGACTGAAATGTACAGCCCATGTCCACGGCAGCGAGGTTCGGGTATCACTCAGAATAACCCGCATCTGCAGCTTGGCAATGTCCACATCGAATAATTTGCGAACGCTTGAAGCAGCCAGAATAACGGCATCAGTCTGACTCAAATTCCCTGCAGCAGGCGGTGTGACAGTGGTCCGTTTGGATTCAGAAGTCTCATGACCCGCCATGTCTATGAAATTGTTAATGGGTATTTCTTTAGGACTCATCTGCGGTTGTAGATCGTCATTCACTGTGGACACCTGCGTTGGTGCTTCCAACTTCACCCCTGGGGTTTTGGTGCTGGTTAAAGCTAAATGGGTGGTGTTTTGAATGACTGCACTGACGATTAGCAGACTCCCCGAGAACAGGAGTACAGCTAAAGTAGTGGGGAATTTTTTGTTATTCACTTGAATAACCTCCATTTGCTTCGGATGATGCTGAATCTTCCTAACCTTAAACTATAGATGTTATAGAGTAGGTGAACAGATGTTATGGAGTTGTAAAAAGATGCGGATACTTGTTCCTTGACCTAAAGTAGAATTCAGTGAAATTCTGGCTTGATGTGCATCTGCGATTTGCTTGCATAAAGATAAACCAAGACCCGCACCCCCGTATTCGCGTGTGCGCGATTTTTCACCTCGATAAAAGGGTTCAAAAACACGCGCGCTCTGTTCCGGGGTCATCCCAAATCCCGAATCACATACTTCCAATATGGCTTCATTTTGCAATGCATAGGCAAGCAAGCGGATGGTGCTCCCTTGCGGAGATGCATGAATGGAATTTTCGACAAGGTTAACCAAGAAGGAAGCTAGCAGATCATGATCACCCCAAACCGCAGGGATCGAATAATCCATTTCTAGTTTGATGCCTGCTTCGTCCAATTTAAGCTGCACAATCTGTTTAACCGATTTGAACAAATCTGATATGTCTACTTGTTTCAGAGTCAGAGGATGATGCCGTAGGACGGACAAATCCAGCAGTTTGAAGGCTAAATTCTTCAGGCGTAAGGTTTCACTAAGGATATATTGACCTGCCATCTGCTGTTCTTCCTGGCCTATATTTGCGGAAGTTAGAAATTCAGCAAATCCCTGCATACTGGTTAAAGGTGTGCGCAGTTCGTGGGCGAGGTTATCGACCATTCTCTGCTTTTCATCGGCCATATTAGACAGTTCGATCACGTGCTGTTCCACTGCGTTTGCCATTCGGTTAAAGTTCAGGGCTAACTCACCAAATTCATCTTTACTGCGCAACTGCACACGCTCGGTATATTTGCCTTCAGCGATCGTTTTTGTAGTCTTTGAAAGCTGTTTAAGTGGTTTGGTCAACTGCCGGATCAGCAAGTAGAGTAATAGGAGCAGAATTGGACCGATAATCCAGTTAATCATTACAAAAAAACGGTTCAGCTCATGCTGCTTAGCATACAGGTCACTGATATCACGTTGATAAACGATCGTCAAAGCTTGATAGGGAGCAGGGAGCTCAGTAGAGAGTTGAATAGAATGTGATTCCGGCGTTGAGACGGATGGGACTCCGGCATTCGGATAAACCAGCTGGTCATTCTCCCAGAGCTGTAGTCCGATTCCCTGCTTATGATAAAATTCACCATAGGATTGAGCCACGCTGGAGATTAAAGTAGAGGTAAGTGTGGCCCCACGGGTCTGAATCGATTCAAGATTTTCATAAATGTTGTTTGCAATTAATAGCTGTTCGCTTGAAGCACGCTGCATTTCGCTGTCCATGTTCAGCTGCCAGCTTTTTTTCATAATCATTATTACACTCACATCTAGGGCGACGATGAAGAAGGCGAGGACTGACAGCAGAATTTTATGCCAGAATCTCATACTAGACCTGAACTTCCAAGCGGTAACCAAGCTTAAATACGGTTTTAATTCGTTCTTCCCAGCCTAGTTTTTTGCGCAGCTGCCTGATGTGTACATCTACGGTACGGGTATCTCCTTCAAAATCATAGCCCCAAGCTAATTCCAGCAACTTTTCCCTTGATAAAGCAATGTTTCTGTTGCGGATAAGGACTTCAAGAAGCTCAAATTCCCTAGCGGTTAAATCTACGGGTAGTTGATCCACCATGACAAGCCTCTCAAGATAACGTACCTCAACGTTTTCACAAAGAAAATTGGAAGTGCCTTTTTCACTCCTGCGTAACACCACATTGATTCTTGCCAACAATTCAAGGATTTCAAAAGGTTTAATAATATAATCATCGGCGCCCAGCTCAAAGCCCTTGATGCGATCAGCCAGTGAATCTTTAGCGGTGATTAGAATCACCGGAATTTGTAAGTGAGCAATCCGCTGCATGATCTCAAAACCATCCAGTTCGGGCAGCATTATATCGAGCAGAATTAAATCGGCCTTTTCACGTTCCAGCAGTTCAATAACCTCCAGCCCGCGATAAGCCTTGCTATAGGTATGTCCGACTAATTTTAGATTCATAGTAATTAAGTCACTGATTGCACGTTCATCTTCTACGACTATGATATGGCCCATAGTTCATTGTTCCCTCCTAAGCTAGCAAATCACTTCCTAATGCTAATAAACTATAAACAACTTATTACAGAATTGTCCAGTGAAGGTATGAAAAAGCATCTAGTTCTTCATAATTTTGATTGTGAATAGAGCTCAAAAAGGACTGAAAGAGAACGAAAGCAGTCTCTTAATCAATCCTAAAACACATCATTATAAGCCTTTGCAACTCTTTATTAATTGGAAATTCCATCCGTTGTTGACTTAGGCAAGGGGGTATCGGGGGCAATAAAATCGTGAACGATTTGACGGAAATATTCGTGATTATCATAGCTGTTGTACATACGCCAGGCCACCGTTTGGGAGTTGCCGAAAAATAACCGCTCGAACTGGGTTTGACGACCTCCGAATGCACCCGCTCCTAGTTCCCACGCCAGCCGGAATAAGGCATTTCGATACCATGCATCCGAGACATTCCCCTTCAAATATTCATAAAGATAAAAACCAGCGCTTGATGTAAAGTCGGCTTCAGAGGGGATCATGATGAGACCGCTTGAACTGAGGTTTTGAACCATTTCAACCATTTCTGGATAAAACTCTGAAAAGTGAATGGTTGAAGCCAATAGTGGTCCCTTGTCTGGAACGAGATATCCAAATTTGTCGAGCGAAGCCCCTATTTCCGCTGCAAGTCTTAAGGCTTTGAAAGTTTCTAAATAGGTTAATATTCTGGAAATAGGCAAAATCGTGTAGGATTCAAGGACAGCGTTTTGTTCTTCAGCCAAAGACTCTAGCATACCAAGAAAAAACTCGGTTTTTGCAATATAGCGGGTGACAATTTGGTGGGCCATATGCGTATGAAAGTTACTCTCGCCGAATAATCGGGAACAGTACATTTCATCGCCATAATAAAATATACGATCATGAGGGATAAGTACACGGTCAAAGATAACAAGGGTATCCATTTCTTCATATCTTGAACTTAACGGATGGTCGTAAGTAGATGAGGCAGCGTAGCTTTCACGGCAAAAAAAAGTCATTCCAGGCAGATCATTAGGCACCGCAAAGGCAAACGCAAAGGGATTATCATCATCCACAAGTGAGGGTGAGGGAGTCGGGAATACAAGCATTTCATCGCAGGTAGCTCCCTGTGTTGCCATCATAAAAGCACCGGTAACAATCATCCCCTCATCATTGATTTCTACGACTTTAGCAGCGATAGAATCCTCTGTAGCATCAATCTGGCCGGATATTTTGCTGGCTTGAGGCTGGATGAAGGCATGGGATAAGGTAATGTCATAATCACGACAGTAGGCATAGTATTTTCTGAGGTTCTCAGCATATTTCGGATTAAGGTCCTCAAGGATATCAGCAGCTGTGAAGAGAGACATAATGGCTGTATTCATATAATCGGGGGAGCGTCCTAAAAATCCATGATGTCTATTGGACCAGAGTTCAATCATTTTTCTCCGGCGTTCTAAATCTTCAGCATTTTTGGGTGGAAGAAAAGATAAACCAACAGGATCTCCAGTATCAGGTGAAGGAAAGGTCATCTGCGCCAAATAACGTTCATCACACTGCATGTTATACATTTCAGCTTGTGTTTGTATGAGACCCTGAAAGGCAGGGTGTTTGGATAAAGGACCTTCAATACGTGTTCCTCTGTACCAGATATTGATCTTTTGCCGGTCGATTCGTTCGATGTATTGATTACCTGTTTTTATAGGCATAGGTTCCACCTCATTGAAGTCATCTTTGACTAATAAGCCGTATTATTGCTATTAATGTACGTGACCATGAATCTACGTGTACATTGTCCATATACCGTGTGTGAACAGGGAGTTTGGGGTTGACATAAACGAAGCTGACTTGTATATTTTGGATATTGGATTACAAATGTAGTCATGCCAGGAAAGAATGGTGGATAGTATTATGTCTAAGGAAACTCCAAGGATTTCGGATGCCGAGTGGGAAGTGATGAAGGTGCTGTGGGCAAGTGCCCCGCGCACTGCAGGTGAGATTGTTGAAGCACTAGAAGGCAGCAGGGACTGGAACCCAAAGACGGTACGGACGTTGATTAAGCGTCTGACAGAGAAGCAGGCTATTGGTTATAACCAGACAGGTAGGGTGTATTCATATTATCCGCTGGTGAGGGAAGAGGAATGTGTCCAATCGGAGACACGATCCTTTCTGAAGCGGATCTACGGTGGAACTCTGCGCCCGATGTTGGTCAATTTTTTGCAGGATGAAAAGTTGTCCCGGGAAGATATTGAAGAATTGAAGAGAATTTTGGATGAACGAAAGGACTGAGCCGCTTGCTGGAAGCTGCATACAATCTGTTCGTCAAGGTATTGTCGCTGTCTGCCATGGCGAGCGTGCTGGCTCTGCTGATCTTATTGACCCGGTTCCTGTTCAAGGATCGTCTAAAACCTACCTGGACGTATCTTCTGTGGATACCACTGATCGTGAGGCTGGCAATACCTTGGGCACCAGAAAGCACATTTAGTATTTTTAATCTGTTGCCGCTGGAGAAAGAAGCGGCGCAGAGTACCATTTTTCCGTCAGTACAGTCGGAAATCGGCTTTACTTATATGCCCGGGTTGACCGGAGAGGAAGAGGAAGCAGCGTCAGTTACTGGAATTGCAGAAACTGGACCTTTGCCGGGAGCATCGGCATCGGATGATGTGGCACAAGTCAATCCGCAAATAGACAGTTCTACCAGGGCGACCGATTCAGGGTGGGAGCCTCTACATTTACTGGTTTTGGCGTGGCTTGGCGGAGCCGCGGTGGTACTGGGCTTGTCGGTTCGAGCACAACTGCGATTTACCGCACGGGTTCGAAGGGAACCAGAGATTCATTCCTTAGAAATCCAACGGTTGTTCCGAACCTGTCAGCAGGAGATGCAGGTACGGCGCCCAGTCAAGCTGATCGAGACGAAGCAGATTGCCGTACCGACACTACTTGGCGTTATACGGCCCAAGTTGCTGCTGCCCACCTCTACTTTACACACTCTGGAGACGAACGGGCTCCGTCATATATTCCTTCATGAGCTGGCGCATGTGAAGCGCCGTGATATTTTGCTAAATCTGCTGACAGGTCTGCTGCTGGCCATGCATTGGTTTAATCCTCTGTTGTGGTATGCCGTACGCCAAATGAAAGAGGATCAAGAGGTTGCCTGTGATGCTCTGGCCTTGAAGCATCTTGAACCAGCGTGCCACAGAAGTTATGCCCTGACACTTCTCAAATTGTTAGAAACCTTACCCGACCCGATCCGGTTGGCAGGTACAGCTGGCATTTCGAGCAGTAAAAAGGAAATGGAAAGAAGGATTATCATGATTACCAGACACAAAAAATTTACGGCAAAAAACTCACTGCTGGGCCTAGCTGTAATTATGGTCTTAAGTGGCTGTACCCTGACAGGGGCAAAGCTGAATTCTGCATCAGCCCCGGCAAAGAGCGCTCCTGCTACTTTTCGGGCAGAAGCGCAGGATAAAGAGAGCACGGCTTCCAGCGTTAAAGGCACTCTATTGGCGGAAAAAAACGGAATCACGGTATCTGCTAATCCCACTGGGGAGAATGCACTTTTGCATAAAGTCATGGTAGATGTGCGTGGTGAAGTAAGCCGTACGTTCTTGTGGAATGCCGGGGAAGATGAAACTCGGCCTCCATTGATTGAAGAAGCAGATGTGAACGGGGATGGGACTAAAGAAATCTTCATACGCATTACGACCGGCACAGGTACCGGACTTTCTATGAGTGAGATTCATGTGCTCCAGCCTGTTACCTTGGAAGAGCTTGTGGTCGAAGATCCGATCGAAACGTTGAATCAGAGGCTGAAATCCTCCATTACACACCGAAATAACCATACCTATGTATCTGCTGAACTGGACGGAAAGCATTTGACCAAAGTATATGATTACACTGAGGGAGCTTGGGGAGAGAAGGTCGGATTTGGCTCAATAGTTTCATACGAGCTGATAGATGACCAAATTATAGCCCACTTGGCTGGTGCAGCCTCTATGTCTGAGTTTCCGCTCGAAGTTATTGCCGTTTACGGGAAGAATCTGACCATTGAGAGCGCACAGATGTACTATGGTTCGTTTATATCTCCACCGCTCAGTGAACAGGACATCAAGTCCATGATGAAAAAACAGCTTCCGGCAAGCGGTTGGACCTTTAGCAAAGACGGAGATCAATATAGGGTGGATATAGATCCACTGAATGGCGAAGGGGAAGGCAACAGCTACAAAATTAATCCGCTTACCGGAACGGTTCATGACGTAACTTCTGGCAGTCCACTGAGAAGTCTTGTAAACCGAGAAGCGATAGATCTGTGGGATATCTCTAACGGTACAGAATACCAGAAGGAACTGTATAAGTTACTCCAACCTATCTTTGATACAGAGGGTTTCAAGCCAACAGGTACGGACTGGATTTCAGGGTTTATCGGGGATGGTTATTTGTTCAGTGATGTTAGGCAAGGAAGCAGGGAATTCACGATTAAAGTAGATATCTTTACTGGTCAGTGGGAGGAAATTCCTGACCCGTATAAATAGTTAATTATCATAGGTCTGTACCGTACGATTGAAGAGACCATTACTAGCGAATTGAAACTAAAAGCAGCCAGTGCGCGCCGATGGATTATCGGCATGCACTGGCTGCTTAATTTTTCTAGAAGGGAGGATAGTCTCATGACTGCGTAACTTACGGATGACTAGAGGGCTATTCGACCTGGAACTGGTTTAATTCGTCCTGAAGCTTTTTGGACAACTGGTTGAGCTGCTGGGATAGCTCGGCAACCTGTTCAATGCTGTCCAATTGTTCCTGCGTGCTTGCGCTAACTTCTTCCGTCGAAGCGGAATTCTCTTCTGTAGTTGAAGAAATGATTTCGAGTGCCTGTAGGATTTCATCTTTGTGCTTATGGACTTTGGAGGTGTTGCTGCTGATTTGAATCATACGTAATCTCAAAGCCTCCAAATCGCTGTTGATGCTAAAGAATACCTGTTTCGTAGCCTCCACGGATTTTGCATTTTCTTCGGAAATTTCAAGTCCTTGGGCTGTGTATTCCACGGATGCTCTAGTTTTTTCCTCGATTTCATGAACCTTTCTGCCAATCTCCTGTGTGGCCTGTGCGGTCTGCTCCGCCAACTTGCGAACCTCTCCGGCAACAACGGCAAATCCGCGCCCCTGTTCTCCCGCACGTGCTGCTTCAATGGAAGCATTTAGCGCCAGCAGATTGGTTTGCGTAGCGATTTGATGTACCGTGTCCACGATACTTGAAATTTCATGACGGCTTTGATCAATATCATGAATGGCAGACGATATCGAATGAGTGGAGTTGTGATTTTCTTCTGCCCATTTCGATAACTGATTCAATACACCTAACCCCAGTTCGCTCTGGTCGGCAGAAGCCTGCACCATCGTCTCTATGGCTATGGCATCATTTGCGATTTCGTCAATTTGACCAGATAATGATCCGGTTTTTTGCAAAATCGTATCCGTTTCAATCGACTGGTAGTTGGTCGCATTCGCAATCTCATTAATGGCCGTTGCTGTATCGTTCATCGTTATAGCTGTACGGGAAGAAATGGATTGTAGATCTTTTGAGGACTGGTTTAATACCTGAGCGGAGGTACCCACTATTTGAAGCATCCCTTGAATTTTCTGGACCATGTTGAATATTCCGTTGGAGATCTGTCCAATTTCGTTGTTGGAATAGGCATCAAATTGAACAGTCAAATCCCCATTTTCCACCCGTTTGATTTTGGTGAGCAGCTTCGGTATGGATCTGAGCAGATAACGGAGTGTGATATACGAAAATAGAACGAGCAGAATCGCCGCTGCCACAAACCCGCCAATCGTTATCCAGGTGAACTTTTTTAATTCGGAGAGCACTTCACGCTCTGAAATAGTTAAACCTACGGACCAGCCGGTATCTTTACTTGTAGCATAGCCGATGTAACGGCGTTCTCCGTTGTCATTAATCAGATGTACGCCGGATTCACCAGCGATCATTTTCTTGCCGATCCCCCCAAGATCACCTGGCAGCTCATTAATCTTTTCCTTTGTGACCTTAGACTGGTCTGGGTGATACAGAATATCACCTGTTTTGGAGGCGAGAATGGAATAACCAGTGCTGCCTAGCTTATAGCTTTCCATTATCTCAGGGATATTTTTAGACGCTATATCAACCGCGACAAAACCGATTAATGTATTGTTGTCATTTTTTATCGGATAAAAAATACCCATCAGCATATCGCCTGTAGTGATGTCAATATAAGGATCGGAGTAGTATAGGCCGTCTGCTTCGATTGCTGGCTTATAATACGGCCGTTCTTTAATGTTAAAAGCAGCATCTGATGTCGTACCATTGTTCAGGATATAAAAACCTTTGCCGGCAGTACTAGCAATCCATGCATCTGCAAAAGTGGGTTCCACCTTTACAATGGCAGCTAGAGTCTTTGCTACTTCAGCGGCATGCGGAGAAGTTTTGGCCATTTCTGGAGATTTGGTGGTTTCGATATATTGTTTGAATAAGTTATTCGTTGACATTTGCTTGACCAGTGAACCCTTTTCCTTAAATAGTGCATCAAATTGACTGACAAGTGCCTGTGTTTTGGTCTGAAGCATAGATTCTTGTTGTTTCACAAGTATGCTGCGAGTGCTGGAAAACATAAAGGTTCCCAAGATTGAGAAGACGACAACAATAATAACTAAAAGTACAATGGACAAAGTATTTGCTATGCTTGATGAACCGAACCGCCTTTTTTTTAGTTGTTTTAACATGCTACCATCTCCCCCAAGTTGTCTCTGAGCAAATAGCTCATAAGAACATATCGGAAGATAGTGAGATTTTCGAAATAGTAATTTTGAGAATAAAAAAATTAAATTAAAATGGATAACGCACAGGATAAACCCTTGACTGGTGCGGGATTTCAAGATGGTGGGGGGCGAGGGAGATCTTAACAATTAGTCTGTTGACTTGGCACATTGAAGTTACCGATTAGAGGCGAATTGTTATTTTTTTAGATGATGCTTAACTGCTTTTTTCGGACTTCTTGTTTGTATATTGCTTCCAGCTCTTGCGGTTGATAATGATTATCAATTATACTTCCGATAGGAAGGAGGCGAGTAAAGATTTTAAATACTGATGATAATTTGATGCTCTGGGATTATGCACATATCCGGCTGGTTGATATTCGCCATATGTTGTTTAAGGCCGGCGACAAGCTGACCTCCTATAGGTTCCCGGCTGCAGGTTTTTTATATATGGTTCGCGGCAACGCAGGTTTTCGGCTCAATGGAAATAAACATGCTGCAGAACGTTTTCATATCCTACACAGCGGAAAGGGAGGGCAACTGGATATTGATTGGGTCAGGGAGGAAATGGAGTTTTATTTTATTTTCTATAAAGCTTCGCTTTCGCTAACGTCCGGATCAGGTGTACGTAGACTTTTTGAAAGAAACAGTCCTTTTCAAAAACAATATGAATTTGCTCCGGATGCTCCAGTGGTTTTACTGTCTCAAGTAAAGGAGATGCACCGAAAATGGCTGGACTCAAGTTCACTTGAACGGATTCAGATCAAAGCAATGCTTTATCAATTTGTCTACGAAGTTGAGCGGCAGAGACAGGCATATGGAGTCTATCCCGTCAAGCCGGATCTGGTGGAGCAAGCCGTTCGATACATACGGGAATATTACAGTCAGCCTATTACCTTATCCTCTATTGCAGAGCAGCTTAATTATAGTGTGACCTATGTGGCGAAGCAGTTCAAAAGCAAGACGGGTACCAGTCTGATTGATTTTCTTATTCGGACGCGAATAGATAAGGCGCAGGAACTGCTGCTAAATACCGATGCATCATTGCAGGAGGTTGCCGCCGGAGTGGGGTACACGGACCTGTCCTATTTCATCCGTATTTTCAAGAAAACAACCGGTGTGACTCCGGGTAATTTTAAGTCATTGGCCCAAGACTCTGCCAAAGGATCAGATCGTCCTAAAATCAGGCTAAGATTGTCTAATGCAGGATGGGCTGAGCCAAGTTATATTGTTAATGATCATGATAATCATTATCAATATAGAGGAAAAGGGGATTTACTGATGGTTAGAAATACAAAAATGTCAATGGGAGCAGCGATGCTGTTATGTCTGGTTTTAATGCTTAGTGCTTGCTCTTCAGGGAACAGTCCTGTTAATTCTGCGAATGCTGGCCCTAGTCCGGTATCCTCTGTGCAAACAGAGACAAGTCCACCGGACTCAGCCACCAATTCAAAATCTACAAGAGTATATAAAGACAGTCAGGGGCATGAGGTTGATATTCCAGAGCGTCCACAGCGGATTGTGCTGCAGGGTAATTCGATCGGTGACCTGCTGGCACTCGGGATTCAGCCGGTCGGTGTCGACCGCCGGTTTATTGAAGAATCAGTCTATTTGGACAAGGAGACAACCCCGGCACAGGATATCGGATTTCCTACAAATCTGGAACTTGTTTTGGATCTGGAACCGGATTTAACAATGCTAGGTTATGTGATGGACAAACAATATGAAGAAGTGTCCAAAATATCACCTACTGTTGTATTTGACCAGAGTAAACCCTTGTCTGAGCGTCTGCCTGTCATTGGTGAGATAGTGGGTAAAAAGGCTGAAGCAGAGCAACTGTTGTCCGAATATAATCGCAAGGCCGAGAATATGTGGAGCGGATTGCGTCAGGAAGGCAAACTTGCCGAAGGAGAAACAGCGGTAGTGCTGATTTATTATTGGAACAAGACAATGTATTTGATGAAAACTGGTGGCATTCCTGCACTGCTGTATCAGCCGCAGGGCTACAAAATGTCAGAAGCAGTGAAGGAAATTGAGCCGGCAGAAGGCGCGCCTTATATTGAGGTCTCACCTGAGCTAATGCATAAGATGCTTATTGGTGACCATTTGTTTGTCATTTATCCGGCCAATGCTGATGCGGAAAATTCCTTTAATGATTTAATGAAAACTGCGTTGTGGAGCTCGCTCCCTGCTGTAAAGAGCGGAAAAGTTACTTTTGTGGAGACCAAATGGAATTATGACGATATGCTGACCAGCAGCATGCTGCTGGATGAGTTCCCTAAACTGCTGGCTAAATAAATGAGATCTCAGGTTAACCCTTGACGTGAAGTCTAATGACCGTTTTGAATGAGAGAAGTAAGATTCAACAAAGAAGCAGTGAAGTAACTCGCTGCTTCTTTGTTTTGCTTATAAAGTAGAGGGTGTTGAATATAGGAAAGTAATCGGCTCATTGATTTTTGTTGATTAGCTAGACGCTAAGAGTAGCATCGATTAATCTGAAGAAGTGGAATGCGGGTTATGATTGAATCGTGGACACAGATAAACGGAGGCTGACTATGACTTACTCACAGATTTGGAACAACTCAGGAAATGAAGCCGATATTCTCTATTTGGAACAGCAGATTGAAACCGTTAAAAAAGAAATAAAACGAGCAGAAGCTGCAGAGCTTCAGGAAATATTGGATCAAGCGAATCGTAAGCTGGCTGAACTGGAAGCGAAGCTGGACGAGCTAGAGTATTAGGGGCAAGACGTCCATCGTACCACCCATAGAGTGGCTTTTCTGCGCTAGTTTAGGAACAAAACAGCTTGGGGGCTGACTTGACTTAAGTATTTCCTTCTGACCCCTGGCTCGTGTGCTATGTAGAAGTTAAAATAAGCAGATTTGCACCGATGTCTTTATAGTTTTATAATTGTAGCTTACAGAATCGTATTACTGGGAGGAATGGGAAATGGATAAAAATAGAAAATACATGCTTGTCGGTGCGCTTCTGACAGGGGTAGGTGTCTCTTTGATGGCCTATACAGCAAGCCGCTATACTTCGTTTAAACGAATCGTAGCCAATACCATCCGATTGGAAGAAATCGCCTCTCTAGAAATCTCGCGATTGTCTTCAGTTCCCGGTGAAAAGAAAGACATCATTATTACTGATCCTGCTGTTATTGAGCGGATCTTTACTGATTTCTCTCATGTTCAATTAATGAAATCGGCCCGAAATGTCAGTTCTGACAAAAATTTCAGCTATTATATTACGATAGTTCAGGCTGATCGCAAGCAACGATTTGATATTATTTTAAAAAGCAGACAGCATATGATCATCTATGACAATGATTTAAGTAATCCTCACTTGAATGCATATAAAATTATCAGTCCTTATAATCCGCAAGCACTGGAACAGGTTTTTGACTGATCCGCAACCGTTAACTTCATACGCCTGAATTTATATAGAAGTGCGCAATGAAGTAATATCGTAGCCCATTTCCTGCATAGCATCCAATCCATATATGATCTCTATTGTCCGGGTGCCGTCCCAGCCTTTAGCCGTTCCATATTCGATCCATTCGCGGATACGCTGTGGATGGTTTAGATTATAGACAACATCAAACCCTTTTTTATGGTTTTGCAGCAGATAGCCTGTATTCAGCGGACATCCGGCAATCGGATCATCCCATGTTAGGATTTGGATGCGTAGCGGATGGAGCTTTACATTTTTATGATAAACCTTTAATTCAAGCAGACTCCGTTTGTCATGGATTCGCATGCCCAGTATGTAGCTGTATTCCAGTCCCCTGAGCGTGATAGAACGCAGCTTTTTTTTCATAATAATCGCCTCTCATCCCAATAATTTTGTTATCATAGCAAGCATAGGGATATTTTTCAAGCAATCAACAGGGAGGATGTTCATATGAAGTATGAATTTGGGGTCATGGCATCCATTACAGAATTGGTGGAGTACCCGGATGAGCAGAATGATGCCTACGTTGCGCACCCGAATTTTCAGATCATCATGGATCAATTGGGCATTACAGTACCCGTTGCGGAGATTTATGAACATTTTTTTGCCAACCCTGTTCACAACGGACATGTGCTTGTTTACAGCAATCCAGTGCAGCCAAACGCTTGTATTGTCCTCGACACTTACCGTGATCCGCTGGACCAGCTAGATATGATTTATTTCGGATGGCGCTGTTCGTCCGAGATAGACTTGATCCGCGAGCTGTCCCGGCGTTTTTATGATGAATGTGAATTTGCGGTCCGTTATGAAGAAGGTCAATCCGTACTTTACAAGTTGTTGAAGGAGGATACCTATCCGCGAAAATTTTACTACAATACCGTGTTTGAGCAGCAGTTGAAGCGATACCCGGCAAAATAGGCGATAGAAATACATAACCGAATAACTTAGCAAAAAAGCGCGAGTTCAGGGCAGTGCTACCCGGGCTCGCGTTTTCTATATACTTGATTTTAAAATGTTCTGCTTCATTCAGGCAATTACTGCGCCGTCAGCAGCTGCTCCAGAATTTCGGAGGGAGCAGCGGATTTGGGCGAACTTTCATTTTTTTGTTGCGAACAGGCACTTAACACAGCAAACTGAGACACAAGGCATAAACAGATTTAGCTTTCATCGTGAGTTCCTTTCAAGCGGTTATTTTGACTTCTAGACGGTAATATCGATGAATTATATTGATAATCATTCTCAACGTCAGCGGAAATAAAAACCTATCATAAGACATGATAGGCCTGCGCACAACTATTGTTTGCTGCTGCAAACGGCAATATAATTCAGATCTTTACCCGTCGTATTAAAAAAGGTATACATCTTTTTGAACTGTTCCCGGTTCTCTTTCTTGAGCCCGTTTTTCACAATACGTAGCGCCCCGATAACCCCTTCATCACGAATGAGTCCATTGATACTCATCAAGGACATGGGACCGGTAGCATTGTCTACTTGCTTAAAGCCTGCGGAGTGGAACAATCCCGCCCAATGCCCAACAGACAGTGGTTCGACATTGATGTGAATGGTGCGGCGCAGCTCGGCCAGACGTTCTTCCATATTTTCCATGGCAAAGGTAATATCATGGGTAAGCAGAATGCCGCCAGGTTTCAGTACCCGATAGTATTCGGCGACTGCCTTTTCCATCGCAGGCTGGTTAAGCATCGTGAGCATGGCTTCATTAATGACAACGTCAAAGCTCTCATTCTCAAAAGGTAGCTTCAGTGCATTTCCTTGCCGGACACGGATATAGTTTTCCAAGTTGGCATTTTTGATATTTCGGTTTGCTTTTTCCAGCGCCCGCGGGTCCATATCAATACCGGTAATTTGACAGTGATATTTACCGGCCAGTTGAATGGAGGTGGTGCACATATTGCAGGCTACCTCCAATACCTGGTTGTCCGTACTCAGATTGGCTTGCTGGATCAGCCAGTTGGTTGCTGCAACGCCGCCGGGCCGCAAACGTTTTTTTCCCAGCCGCGCCAAAAAATTATGGCCTACTTCCTTTTTCATCGCATTCACCCCATTACTTATCCGGCTTGACTACAACCAGAAGCATCTGAAACGCCACTGTTGCGTGTAGGGCATGCGGAATATTGGCCGGCATAACGAGGGTCTCCCCGGCATGAACAGTGTACTTGTCTTCTCCAATTGTAATTTCCGCTTGCCCGGACAAAATGTTGACCATGGCATCTCCCGGGGAAGAATGTCCCCCAATCGACGAGCCTTTGTCCAGCGAAAGAAGGGTCATTGCCAGATTTGGCCGCTGTACAAGGGTCAGACTGGAAACCTGCTGTTCCTCTATTGTGATGATGTCCTTCAAATCAATGACTGCGGATTGCGGCAGTTTTTTAATGAATAAACCTGTTTCCATTTTGATTACCTCCGTTTTATATACTGATTTGCAGAAATTTGCAGCTGCTGCGGGCGGAATAATCATGCCAAGTGCCCGCTGGGACGATAACGGATGCGCCGGCTGTCAATTGATAGGGCTCTTCCGCCACCAGCAGATGAAGCTCGCCTTCCAGCACATGGATGATTTTAGATTTGGGGGAGGTCTCTGAACTGATGGTCTCCTCCTGATCCATGGCATACAATACCCATTCCGGTTGTGCCGCTGTTTCGGCTGCAGATACGGGCAATGCCAGCACTCGGCTCGCAATACGGTGTGGCTTAACGCTGATCATATCTGTTAAAAAAAATACCTTGCCTGCTGTAATTCCACTCATACGATCCCCCTGTTCAAAGTACAGCATTTTGTTTATTTCCAAATTGCTTGATTGAATGATTCCTGCAATTTGATATAATGAGAATGACCAATGAGAATTATTCTCATTTATTTTATTGTAGCAGAGTATTTATCATGACTCTGTTGCCATGGCAACAGGAGGCTGAGAAAATTGCAGAAATATCTGAGCAGGATACAGAGCACTATTTTGTTTAAGGGGTTCGCGGAGCGGGAGGTGCAGCAAGCGCTGAGCTGTTTGCAGGGCACAATCAAGGATTTTGCGCGGAAGGAGGTTATTTTTAGAAAAGACGATATTCTGGATTCGGCGGGCATTATTATCCATGGCAATGTTCTGCTGTGCAAAGATAATATCTCAGGCATGAGATTTATTTTCTCGGAGCTCGGGGATGGGGAAATCTTTGGCGAAACGGCGCTTCGCCTTGTCCAAGAACACAGCGGCTATGAAGCGGTGGCGGGTTCGGAATGCCGGATTCTGTTTGTCAAAATAAATAAAATTGTCCGGCCCGGCCAGGACACTTGCCATTTAAGGGGCCGGATCATTGAGAATATGCTGACCCTGCTGCTTGAGAACAACCGGTCCATCTATCAAAAGCTGGATCTGGTCTCCCACAAATCGCTGCGGGACCGTATTCTGCATTATTTAGCCCTCCAGACCAAAAAAAACAATTCCGCCTGTTTTGAAATTCCATTTACCCGCAGCGACCTGGCTGATTATTTGACTGTTGACCGCAGCGCCTTGTCCAGAGAGCTGCAGCGGATGGCGCAGGACGGGCTGATCCGGTTTAATCGAAATCAATTTGAGCTGTTGGACGCGGAGAATCAGCTGCGGATCAGCGATTTATAGAATAATTCCTCCAAACCTTGAAAAGAGTACGCAGCTAGAAAATGGACTAGAAAAGTATTTGACCGATCTAAACAGCATAAAAGAGGTAGTTGAAGTTAGTTAACTGTTGACTTGAGTTTTGATTTGTTGATTTTAGCTATCTATCGGAGTTACTCATAAATACAAGAGCCCGCGTCGGACGCGGGCTTTTGTATGTTACTCTCCTCCAGTAGCCACCGGGTTCTCCTCATATGAAATCCAATTACTCCGACTACCCGCATACAACTTCCTTTATAGTCTTCCAATTGCCACGATCAACGCCAGAACTACAAAAAAGATATTTACGCCGAGCTCCCGGTACTCTTTTCGCCCAATATGAAACAGCATCCCGAGCAGTGCAACCGCAGCCAAAGCGATCGCGGCGATCAGCGTTAGCAACGGAGCTATGTTCAGTGCCCACGGCAAAACAAGGCCCAGCGCTCCGAGTAGCTCCGCGATTCCGATCAGAACAACTAGTCTTTTCGGCACATCATTTACCCAGGCCCATGTCTTTTTTGACGACTCAATACGAACGGTTTTCATCCATCCCGAATATACGAAGCCTGCCGCCAATACGATATGTACGATGCTGTACGGTGAAGAAGACGAAGCAGAGGCAAACGTATCCGACCTTCGGAAAATCGATTTCTTGCCGTAAACGTTTCGGTATATAGCGCAAGCTAAAAAAGCCCGCAAAGATTGCGGGCTTTTCCTTTTCTTAAATATACAAATAAAAACGAACGCTTAACCCTCTCCCGTAGCCACTGGATTCTCCTCATATGAAATCCAATCACTCCAGCTTCCCGCATACAGCTTAACATTCTTGTACCCGGCTTTGCCTAGCGCGAGCACATTAGGGCAGGCACTTACACCTGAACCGCAGTACACAATAATCTCTTGCTCAGGATCAATTCCTTCATAATGCTCTTTCAGCACCTCAGTTGACTTCCAGCGCCCTTGCTCATCGAGAACATCCTTCCAGAACTTATTGATCGCCCCGGGAATATGACCTGTCTTCGGATCAATCGGTTCTTCCAAACCTTCATAGCGACGGGACTCGCGGGAATCAATCAATAGTGCGCCACCGGCGTTAACTACATTTTGCACATCTTCCATGCTAGCAAGCATCTTCTTCTGAACATCTGCTTCATACTGGCTAGGAATCCGAACCGCTTGATGATCACTGACGGGGAAGGATGCTTTTTTCCAAGCAGAGTAGCCTTCATCCATTACAAACACACGTTCATGCCCCAAATATTTAAGCATCCACCACAGACGGGAAGCGTAGGCACCACCTTGATCATCATAAGCAACAACAATACTATCTCTGTTAATACCAACCTTACTAAGTGCGGCAGTTAGCTTTGAAATTTCTGGCAGTGGGTGGCGTCCCCCGTGTGAGCTTACAGGAGCGGAGAGTTGTTCTTCCAGATGTAGATAAACTGCGCCGGGAATATGATCTTCTGTATAGGCTTTACGTCCAGCTTCCGGGTCAGTAAGTAAAAAACGGCAATCAACTATAACAAGTTCAGGCTCGTATAACCGAGCAAGCAGCCATCGAGTAGAAACGATCGGTTCCATAAAGTAGCCTTCTTTCCTGTTTAATATGTATGGAGACATTATAGCGGAAAATAAAAGAGGGCGCACCTTAAGCTTATGGCTTAAACTGCGTCCTCTAAAAATTAGATCAAACGATATCCCGAAGGCAAGTTACCGCTGCTGCGGATATTACGGATTTGTTCGAGGGTTAAGCGTTGGTTAGTAGAAATAATGGACTCCACGTCATTACCTGAAATGAAATCATCCAGATCCCTAATGTTGCGGTTCCCGCGAAGTACACGGAAGTTCCCTCTAAACCGTGTTCTAGTGAAAAGTACCAGTGTAGCATTGCTGCTAGTAGAGAAGAACCGAAGGCTCTCAATACCATCGAGGATGTTGTCCGTATTACGAATACCCAGGTTGCCAGTATATATTCTACGGCGTCCATTGAAGTTTTCTTCATCGTACACGGTCAAGCGAGGGTAAGTCTGCGATACATGAACTTCTTTTTTCATTTGTAATTCCTCCTTTGTTATCTAATCTATGTTCATATAAATTTTTTGCTTGGCTAATAGTCTAATAGAAAGCCCTTATTTGCATTAACTTATCATTTTGGGCTTTACTTCAATAACATATTAGTGTACTATTCAACTATAACACTGACACAATAAAACGAATGAACAATACATTAGTTGGCAGGGAGGATCCGCATGAAACAGGGGAGTGGTGTAGAGATGAAAGATTCAGTCGTTCTGCAAATGAATGAGGTAAGTAAGATTATCAAAGGAAGACCGATTGTGGATAAGCTGACATTTGATATCCGTAAGGGTGAAATTGTTGGGTTGTTAGGTCCAAACGGTGCAGGTAAGACCACAACGATTCGAATGATGACGGGTTTAATACGGATGAGTGAAGGCGATGTGATTATCCAAGGTCACAGTGTAAGGAATGATTTTAAGCAGGCGATTGGCCATATCGGTGCGATAATTGAGAATCCAGAGTTTTATCCGTATATGACTGGACTTGATAATCTGAAGCAGTACCAAAGAATGACGGATAATATTGAGGCTGGCAGAATAGATGAGGTTGTAGAACTGGTAGGACTTCAAGAAGCGATGAGTAAAAAAGTAAAGGCTTATTCGCTGGGCATGCGCCAACGTCTAGGGATTGCTCAGGCGCTACTCAATCGGCCCAAGTTATTGATTTTAGATGAGCCTACGAACGGACTTGATCCGGCTGGAATACGGGAAATGCGTGATTATATGCGTACCATCGCCGAAGTGGAAGGCATCTCTATTCTAATTTCCAGCCACTTGCTCACTGAAATTGAACAAATATGCCATCGGGCTATCGTAATCCAGAATGGTAAGCTGGTAACCGTAACTGCGATTGGTGAAGAGCAGGAAGCAACCGCACAAGTAAAGCTAACCATCCGTGTAGGATCGGTTGAAGCGGCGATAAACCTCTTGGAGCGTTTAGATTATGCGGAATTGGCCTCCATGGACAGCGCTCGTTCTGAAGTGATAGTAAGTCTGCTTGATAGCAGAGTACCGGAGCTTGTATCTGCTTTTAGTGATGAAGGTGTGGGAATTTTCCGGATTACGGAGAATAAACAGAGTCTTGAGGAAGATTTCTTGAAATGGACAGGAGGAAACCGCATTGCGTAACTTCAATAATCTTATTGTTAATGAATGGCTCAAGATCTCAAAGAAACGCACATTTATTGTGCCATATGTGATATTAATTCTATTATCCCTGCTATTAGGTTATATTGTTCATTCTGTTTCACCTGACATGTTTGAATCAGCTTATGATTTTTCAGCAATGATGCTGCTTTCCCAAGGGATTGGCCAAGTGATTACAATTCTTGCGATCATCGGAACAGCAGGTATTGTCTCAAAAGAGTATAGTCAAGGAACCATCAAGTTCTTGCTTATCCGCGCCAGAAGCCGTACAGCAATCCTCGCATCCAAATATGTGGTTGTACTGTTGTATGCTTTGACTTTGACCGTCATCGGAGGTATAGCCGTTTTTGGAACAGGAGCTTTGTGGTTTGGACTAAGTGGTGGAGAAGCGGGTATGAGTGAGATGCTTACAAACCTATTGTATAATCTCGTTAGTACGGTTGTGTATGGAACACTTGCTTTTATGCTGGGGGTATTAACCACTTCAACTGGGGTAACCATTGGGGCTACTATGTTTGCGCTAATGATAGACAAATTGATTATTTCTCGTGATTTTTACAAATATGTTCTGTTTCCTAACTTAAATTTAGCTGCTTATGAAGGTGGAGGAGCACCTATGCCTGGAATGACACTGACCTTTTCCATCGTGATGCTTGCCGTATACACAGTTGTCTTTCTTCTCATAGGTTTCTCCGTCTTTAGACGAAGGGATGTTGCTTAATCATGACAATCGAATTCGATAACAACCTGCCGATTTATATACAGATCATGAATTACATCAAAGGTGAAATCGTCACAGGTAAGCTGAAACCAGGAGATAAAATCCTCTCGGTACGAGAACTTGCCAGTGAGCTGCAGATTAATCCGAATACGGTGCAAAGAACTTTTCAGGAACTGGAGCGTGAAGAAATCGTGGAAACCCGGCGTGGAATGGGAAGATACGTCACAAGTAATGAAGGTACTATCCTGACCATCAAAAAAGAAATGGCCAAAGATGTGCTAGATCGTTTCATTCGTGGTATGCAGGATCTTGGCTTTCAAGGCGAAGATATTTTAGCGGCGGTAGCGGAGAATATCCGTAACAAGGATAAAGAATAGGGGGATAAACAAGTTGGAAAATATAGTTGAGGTTCATGAAGTTACAAAAAAATATAGTTCCAAGCACGCCCTCCGCGAGGTATCTTTTAATCTGAGTGCGGGTAAGATCACGGGACTGCTAGGCAGTAACGGCAGCGGAAAAAGTACACTTATGAAAATCATCGCCGGGCTGTCACAGCCTACCTCTGGTCGTGTATCCGTCATTGGGGGTTCTGTAGGAACAGAGAGTAAAGCGGTGGTGTCGTTTATGCCTGATAAGCCGCTTACAGAATCCTGGATGAGTGTTTCTGATGCTCTAAAGTTCCAAACTGACTTCTATCCTGATTTTGATCTAACTAAAGCCTCGCGAATGCTGGAGTTTATGAAACTAAGAGCGCAAGATAAGGTAAAGGACCTGTCCAAAGGGATGAACGAACGTTTACAGCTTACACTTGCCCTATCACGCCGAGCTAGCCTTTATTTGCTGGATGAACCCATTGGTGGTGTAGATCCGGTAGCTAGAACAAAAATTCTTAACGCGTTAGTAGAGTTTTATGAAGAGGACAGTACCATTCTCTTATCAACCCATTTAGTATCGGATATTGAGCGGATCTTTGATGATGTGATTTTTATAAAAGAGGGAGAAATTCTGATGCATACGGCGGTAGAGGATATCCGGCTTCGCCAAGGCAAAAGCATAGACGAACTGTTCAGAGAGGTGTACGCAGAATGCTAAAGCTAGTGAAGTACGATTTTAGACGAGATAGGGATAAGTTCCTTGCTGTTTTTGTAATCATAATTCTGGCGCAGATCGGGTTGGGGTTCACCAAATTGCATGACTATGAAAGGTTTATTTTAAACGGATTAATTTATGTCATCGCGGGGCTGATCTTTCTCGTCATGGCAGCACGAACCTTTTTTAACAATGTAAATTCCTATAATCGTCGCCTAGTGCCCGTAAGAACCCTGAACACTGTCCTTTCTCCGTTAGTGCTCTATTTAGCTCTACTGCTGGGTATTATTTTAATAGCTTTGATCCATTTTGGCGTGTATCTTTCAATGTATTCCTCATCATTTCTTCCGGAGAATTTCTGGAAAGTGGGATTATTAGTTCTCTTGCAGGCGTATTGGTTTGCCGGTTATATTATGCTTACCTTGATGGTCTCCATTACGGTTGCGCGAAGTATGAAATTTAAGGGGCGAGTATGGATTGGGCTGGCCACAGCGTATTTGTTACAGAATGGAATATTCTATTTGGAATATTTGATTTTCAAAAGTAACTTCACTGCTTGGGAAAGTGTATTCCAGTTCGAGGTCATAGCTGAGACGGATACCCGAAGTGGGATACAGCTTACACAGGGTCACTTGAATCTAGCTCCTCTTCTATTTGAAGCGGTGATAGCAGTTCTCCTTATAGCAGTCATCATCAAGCTCGTTAAAAAAAGAGTGGACGCCTAACCACATGGCGGAATAGTTTTTAGAACGGAGGCAGAGCGATTTAGCTTTGTCTTCGTTTTTGTGCAAAAAAAAGACGTCCTTCTAAGTGAAGGGCATCTGTTATGGTAAGTTCTACAGACCTTCAACCCGAAGGGTGGCGGTCCATGTCTCAAGCTCTCTTATTAGGTGGTCTTCCTCATTTTCGTCCAAGCGGAATTTAACTCCATATTGATATTGGCCAAGTCCAAACATCCAACCCCAACGGGCGCTGCATAAGAGCTGAAGCTTCTCTTCATTTAATCGAAGATGAATAATAAGCCTGGTATCTCTTGCCGTGAATCGAAGATTCAAAGGGGTGCGTACTTTACAACCCGAACGGCTAAGATCGAGTAATACAGCCTCTGTTAACTTTCCAGCACCTGGACCGGAATTGTTAAGCGGAACTTCAATCCAGCATTCAAGCGGATGGTTCATAACATAACGGAATGGTTCTTTCCTGCTGGACACATCCATAATTTACCTCCCCATTGTTTATTTGCTATTATATCGAAAGGGAATGTTGAGAACAATCTACTAAAGTGCTATTTTTAATTAAGAATTAATTTTTTTAATACTGATGAAGGTGATGAGACTTATATGTACCAATACCTTAATGAAACGTTCCGTAATCACAATTTTGACCAAGGAAGCTTGCAGGATGGTGAGTTAAATAACTGCACATTCGAGCAATGCTCCTTCAAAGGCACTTCTATGGAAGAGATGAACTCTATTGGCTGTCGATTTATTGATTGTGATTTTACAGGAGCCATGCTTAATGCGTCTCACCATAAAGGTTCAGCTTTTACCAATTGTAAATTTACGGGAGCGAACCTGTTTGTATCTAAATTTGAAGATTGCAAGATGGTAGGATCGGATTTCTCAAACGCTTATTTGGACGGAATCTCGCTGCTTGGAGGGGACTGGTCGTACACGAACCTTAGACATACCAATCTAAGCAGACAGGATCTGCGGGGGATTCGATTTACAGAAGCGGATTTAATGGGCTGTAATTTGCAAAAAAGTGACTTGCGTGGAGCGGATTTGAGCCGTGTACAATTGTCTCAATGCAAGCTTAAGGGAGCGGATATGCGGGAAGCGATTGTTGAAGGCATTGATTTAAAGAGTCTGGATCTACAGGGAGTGCGGATGGATATGGAACAGGCGGTACTCTTGGCACGTTCATTTGGGGCAAAAGTAGGGAATTAGTAAATAGGGGCATCAGTTGCTAGTACTTTAGCGATGGGTGCTCTTTTTAATTGAATTTGAAGGATTTCATCAGGAAAGATGCCTAAAGACCTCCGCTAGCAAACCAATGCTTAGAGCGGAGGTGGTGGCAAACGCAGATTATTATAATTAACTCACTGCTGAACCTATGTATTATTGCATATGAAATATTATGCGTTAACGTAACCGTTTTCTGGGTTTTGCCCACCATTTGATCCATAAGAATCCATCATCATCACGAAAAAACTTTATACCTACCCAGCGTAAGGGTGTCCATACTTCTTTAAAATAATATGAAGGCATAGTCTGTTAGACCCTCCTATATAGTAAATTATTACTATATATTACGCTAATTCTACGGGATTCACAAGCTAGATTTACTAATAATTACATATTGTCCGGGTAAAATGAGGTGAAAATGCATTATGCAGGACCTAAGGCACCGCTTGTGCTACCGAGAAGTGCACCCCTCCATTTCACATATACGCTCCAAGCTTCACCATTATCCAATAAGCTTTTGCAGGTATACAGCCCTTCCTCGATAGAGTTGACCTTTCCAGCTAGATGTAATCTTGCTGCACCGTTCAGCAGAGTTTGATTATAGAAAGCCATGTGACCGCCGCCCTGTAGAACTGCCTCAGCTGTCATTAGCTGTTGATGTGGTGTCCAATGGACTTCAGGAACAATTGTATCCAAACCAAATCCTTCCGGATCAATAATATCAAGTGCCGCCACACCGTTCTCGACAGTGTAAACGCGGGTAGGTCGGTCGATGAAAAGATCCTCGGAGCCTTCCACCCCTTGGACAATTAACGCCTTTTGATAACCAAGCTTTATGAGTAATCTAGATAATCGGTCAAAGACTGTATTATGGTATATCCCGAAGATAATAAAAGGAGAGCAGGCGTAGTCAATCAGCTTCTCGGCGGTGTTGAATAAGGTTCTCATACCAATTTCCTCACGGATGCTGCGAAGGTCGCCTAGAGGAGGGCACCATTCTTCAGCATCGGCAAATAGTACATTACTCTTGTTAGCAGCTGCAATGGCTTTTGTACGTTCTAGCGCAGTTTTCTCAATCCCAGATTGATAGATGATATCTTGTAAAGTGATTCCCCATTTAGGAGGCAGAGAAGCAGTACCGTGTAGTGTGACTGGCAGTCCGGCCGCGGACAATAGAAATGCAGTGGGAAAAGTTGCGATGAATGAGGATTTTCTACCATCATAGGGTCCGGCGCAATCAAGACCTTCCGCAAAAAGGGGTTCGCGATGCGCATATTTACGTAAAACGTAGACGAAAGCTTCAAGTTCTTCTACGCTTTCTAGCTTAATCCGCTCAGCAGCCAGAAAGGCTCCAATCTGAGCAGGAGATGCTGTTCGTCCGAGTATAGATTCTGCGGCATATGTAGACTCTTCATAATTTAAATCTCGGGCGCCTCTTTTGCCTCGGGCGACTTCTTTTAAAATGTTGATCATAGGTATATTCCCCCCTTAGGTTTGATCTTGCAGTAATTGATAGACTCTAACGATTGAAGTAGCTACATCAACCATACGTTTACGTTCATTCATTGCTTGTTTACGGAGAAGATCATAAGCTTCAGATTCGGAAATATTCTTGACCTTGGACAGGATACCTTTAGCCATATCAATCCATTTCCGTTCTTCGATTCGAGCATGCAGCTGTTCTCGCTCTTTACGCCATTGTTGTCTTTCGAAACATTGCTTGGCACTGAAATGAAGGATCCAATGGATCTCCTGTGAGAGCATGGAAGGCGATAATACACCATCCACCATGATATTATCTTCACATGCAGCAAGTGAAAGTGTGGCTGTTTCGTCAGTACACCACCAAAGGATTGGTGCAATCTTATGACTCATTAGTAAAGTACCCCAGCTATTGATCTCTGTGATGGGTAAATGGAGTATGGAAGCATCAGCGTCTTTGATCCGTGCCACAGCTTCTTCTTGTGTAACGGCTACTGTGACAATATATCCGGAGGAACGGAGAATGGCATCCGTTTTACTATTTGAGCGCTCGGCTGTGTCCTTCTCTGTCGTGCTATTCTGAATAATCAACAGGGAATGCATAGTTCGACGCCCTTTCTTAATCGTTATGTTATTTTATATAACACAGAAACGATGGGTTGTCGACGAATTTAAGATTTTTAAATTTTATATGTCATAATTGTTGACGTTCTCTGATTCCTGTTGTATAGTCGGTTTAACAAATTAATCATTCACGAATACAACGGTGTATTCGACTGAAGCGGCAATGGTGCCTGCTTTCACTTATCGCAATGGAAATGTAAGTTTCCGTGTGGAGTGGAGCGGGCTTTTTGGGTTTTCCAAACGGAGAGGAGAGATATAGATGATAGCTGCGCGCAAGAAACTGGTGTTAGTCGGCAATGGAATGGCGGGGGTTCGTACGATTGAACATTTGCTCAAATTAAATCCTGAGGGGTATGAGATTACCATCTTTGGTTCGGAACCTTATCCTAACTATAACCGGATCATGTTATCTTCCGTTCTTGCTGGTGGAGCGAATATGAGTGAGATCATCATCAATGATCTGGAGTGGTATCACAGCCAAGGTATTAAGTTGTATATGGGACATACGGTGACTTCAATAGACAGTGAGAGTCGAAAGGTATATTCCGATAAGGGGATCACTGCCGAATACGATGAGTTAATCCTAGCTACAGGATCGAATCCCTTTATGTTGCCTATACCGGGTGCGGATAAAGAAGGGGTCATTGCTTTTCGTGATATTAAGGATTGCCAGATCATGCAGGAGACTGCAGGATCTTATAAAAAGGCGATTGTCATCGGTGCAGGCCTGCTAGGGCTGGAAGCGGCTAGAGGTCTGTTACATCTGGGAATGGAAGTCACTGTAGTGCATATCCACGATTATATTATGGAGCGCCAGCTGGACGAAGCTGCATCAGTAATGCTCAGAAGAGAGCTGGAAGCGCAAGGAATGAGATTTCTGCTCCATAAGCAGTCCGAGGCGATTTTAGGTAAGAAGAGAGTAAGAGGTTTACTATTCACAGATGGTAGCACAGCCGATGCGGATCTTATTGTCATGGCAGTTGGGATTAAACCAAATGTTGAATTGGCAAAGAAAAGTGGTGTGCAGATCAACCGCGGAATTATCGTAAATGATTATATGGAGACGAATATCCCCGGTATCTTTGCTCTGGGGGAATGTGCCGAGCACCGAGGAATCGCTTATGGTCTGGTAGCTCCTTTATATGAACAAGGTGCCGTATTAGCAAAAAGGCTGGCTGGAGTTAAGGTTGAAGGATACATGGGTTCTGTAACTTCTACCAAGCTGAAAGTATCTGGTGTTGATGTATTCTCAGCAGGACAATTCACCGAGCCGGACGGATCCAGGGCGCTGCGATATCAGGATGAAATAGAAGGAGTCTACAAAAAGCTAGTTATACAAGATGACATGTTAATCGGGGCAGTACTATTTGGTGATACCAGCGACGGTGCTCACTTGTTCTCGATAATTAAGAATAAAGAAAATATTAGTGGAAGAGAAAAGGAACTGTTATTAGGAATCTCAGCGGATGTGTTCTCATCGACGCAAGGGAATCGGTTGGAAGTTATGCCGGAAGATGAAATCATTTGTGGATGTAATGGTGTTTCGAAGGGGACTATTGCTGAAGCGATTGAGTCTGGAGGCTGTACCAGCGTAGGGCAAATTAAGGCGTGCACCAAAGCATCCGCTTCCTGTGGGGGCTGTAAACCACTTGTAGAAGGGTTATTGCAACTCTATGCAGGTGATGCGGTCACCGTAGTTAAAGAAGGAATATGTGGCTGTACAACGCTGAACCGTGATGAAATTGTTTCTGAGATAAAAAGAATGAAGCTAATGACAGTTAAAGAAGTGATGAATGTTCTGGAGTGGAGTCAGGAGGAAGGTTGTGCGAAATGCCGCCCGTCGCTGAACTATTATCTGGGCATGTTGTGGCCTGAGGAATATATAGACGAGAAAGAGTCTCGTTATACAAACGAGCGATATCACGCCAACATTCAGAAGGACGGGACTTACTCTGTGGTTCCGCGAATCTATGGGGGGGTAACTTCACCTGCAGAATTGAAGAAGATTGCAGAGGTTGCCGAGAAATTTGCTGTTCCTATGGTGAAGTTTACTGGAGGACAAAGACTAGATTTGCTTGGCGTTAAGAAGGAAGACTTGCCTAAGATGTGGGAGGAGCTTGATATGCCTTCCGGGCATGCTTATGGCAAAACGTTACGTACAGTGAAGACCTGTGTGGGGTCTACCTTCTGCCGATTTGGCACTCAGGATGCGATCAGTATGGGGATTACACTGGAAAAACAATTCGAACGCCTGAATACGCCGGGTAAAGTGAAACTTGCAGTTTCCGGATGCCCTCGTAATTGTGCGGAAGCGACGATTAAAGATTTTGGTGTTGTGGCGATAGATGGTGGATGGGAACTGCATATTGGTGGGAATGGAGGGGTACATGTGCGGGCCACGGATCTTCTATGTGTGGTGAAGACTGAAGAAGAGGTAGTCGAATGGGCAAGTGCGTTCTTACAATATTACCGTGAGCAGGCCGGCTGGAATGAGAGAACTGCACACTGGGTCGAACGAGTAGGGGTAGACAATATAAAGAAAGCTCTTGAAAGTCAGGAGGAGCGCTTGGCGCTCAAAGAACGAATTGAGACAGTGCTGGGGCTCACTACTGATCCTTGGAAACAAATTGTGAATGAGCCAGAACTACGTAAGAATTTCGAAGCTATTGCACAAATAGAGAGTGTTTAAAGGGGGCTAATGATGACTATAACCAAAATGCTCGTTGGTAAAGTAACTGATATTGATACAAGGGGTTCACGAACTTTTAGGGTCAATGACATGGAGATCGCGTTATTTCGACTTTCAGATGGTGAGGTTCTTGCGGTAGAGAATAAATGTCCTCATAAAGGTGGCGCATTATCCGAAGGGATGGTATGTGGTACGAAGGTTCACTGTCCTCTGCACGACTGGAAGATTGACCTGCATAGTGGAGTTGCTATGGAGCCGGATAAAGGCTGTGTTGTTACATTTGATGTAGAAATTGATCCTAATAGTGGTTCGATCTATGTAACCATTTAAAGAAAAGACCGTTGAAGGGGGATTAATCATGGATTATATCAAACCACGTGAAGTGCTGAACGCTATGATTGAAAGCGGCAAGAACAAAGCAGAGTTATCTATCCTGCAGTTATTGGTGAGAGGTAGTCTGGGTGGAGCGATTCTGGCTTGTGCTACTACACTTGCATTTACAGCTGCGGCGCAGACCGGGATTCCTATGGTAGGAGCTATTATTTTTCCGGTAGGGTTCGTAATGATTATTCTACTTGGTCTAGAGCTAGTGACAGGCAGTTTTGCGCTGATCCCTCTGGCGGTTCTGGAAAAGAAGACAACAACGAAGCGGATGTTGAACAACTATTTATGGGTTATATTCGGACATCTGCTCGGTTGTGCGGTATACGCTGTTCTTTATGGCCTTACGATTACAAAAATGGGCACAGATATGAGTCATCCAATGATTCAAACCCTCATTAATACAAGTGAGGCCAAGACCATTGCCTATAAAAATATGGGTGGAGACGGAATGCTGTTAGTTATTATTAAAGCCATGCTCTGTAACTGGATGGTTACCTTAGGGGCTGTTATGGCTATGACTTCGAGCTCTACCTCCGGTAAAATCATTGCCATGTGGCTGCCAATCCTAACTTTTTTTGGACAGGGGTTTGAGCACACCGTCGTAAATATGTTCGTGATCCCTGCAGGGATGATGCTGGGAGCGAGTGTTAGCTTTGGTGACTGGTGGTTATGGAACGGCATTCCTGTTCTCCTTGGAAATTTTATTGGAGGTGTTATGTTTACTGGAATTCTATTCTATCTCTCTCAAAAAAGTTTCAAGGGCAGTCGCTTAACTCCTGCGTCTGATGTATCGACGGGTCGCGGAGATTCTGTTGTGCTGGAACAGGTTGTGTTGGAGAAAACGATATGAAGCCGGGATGCGTAGCTATAGTTGGAGCGGGACCGGGAGATCCAGAACTTATAACGATAAAAGCGATGCGGCGAATCCAAGAAGCAGACGTTATTTTATATGATCGCTTGGTAAATGAAGAATTGCTTAACTATGCCAAAGCCGGAGTAGTAGTAATCTATTGTGGTAAATCTCCAGGCCAGCATTCAATGTCACAGGAGAAAATTAACGGGCTGCTCATTCAATATGCTAGCGAAGGCCGTAGAGTCGTCCGACTCAAGGGTGGAGACCCCTTCGTATTCGGCAGAGGCGGGGAAGAAGCACTGGCTGTCGTGCAAGCTGGTATTCCTTATGAAGTCATTCCGGGTATAACTTCCGCAATCGGTGTAGCCGCTTCCGCTGGAATTCCCCTGACACATCGTGGTATTGCAGCGTCTTTTGCCGTCGTCACGGGTAGTCGCTGCCCTGAGCATGTTGCCCCTATACAATGGAACCGGTTAGCACATAGTGTAGATACTCTTGTTATTTATATGGGAGTTAGTCAATTAAGCCATATTCGTGAACAACTCTTAATACACGGAAAAGATGCCCAAACACCGATTGCGTTGATTGAGAATGGTACATTTGCTTGCCAACGAACAGTGACAGGCACGCTGGAGAATATCGATAAGCTGGCAGTGGCCACAAAGATTAAAAATCCTGCTCTTATTATAGTAGGGGAAGTTGTGAAGGTGAGAGAGCAGCTGATACATTTACAGGGATTAGTGAGATCGGAAATTAGCTAAACACGGGAAAAGTGTTCGATCACAGTGGATAGCAGATGTCGATGTCATGAAAAGATAAAGGAGCAGCGGTTCTCCAATAATAGGAGAACCGCTGCTCCTTTTTTAGAGCGTTGTTTGGCTGTTTTTACACCGCCGAGTCATATTCAGTCTGCTTAAGCTTAAGGACCCGGATGACGTTATTAGCATGTATTTAACCATTTGAGCATGGTTTCGGACCCCAGTGACACTATTCCATATGAAGAGCTTGATATTGAGTGATTTTGGTGCCAATTGCGGCTATGGAGTCCGTTAACATTCCAAATGTGAGCTAATGCTGCGTATAAGGTCAGCTGAGTCCTATAGCGGAAACGAATCTAGTAAAAACACAATGTTAGTAGGGGATAAGCACAGTCATTTTATGATGCCTCGCATTTAATAAATGGAGAGGATGTGATGAGATGACAGAAGGCGAGTTTATAGCGAAGATTGCAAATTTTGCTGTAAAGGACATGCAGCTCACTAAGGTTCCCGCTTCGTTAACCATTGCTCAAGCGGCTCTGGAGTCAGGCTGGGGCAGCAGTGGATTGACTGTGAAAGCGAATAATTTGTTTGGGATCAAAGGAAGTGGACCTGCTGGCAGCATTACTGTACAAACTACTGAATATATTAACGGTAAAGCTGTTAAAGTTAATGCCCCTTTTCGAGCCTACAACAACTGGGGAGAATCTATCGCGGATCACTCCGAATTGATTGTGAATGGAGTCTCATGGAATCGCAACCTTTACAGCAAGGTTCTCGGTGCGAGTGGCAAGGCGGCCGCACAAGAGATTGCCGCAGCTGGCTACGCTACTGATCCGAACTATGCAGCTAAGCTGATTCAAATTATGAATACCTATAATCTGTATCAATATGACGACAAATCCATGGGAGGAGATGATGAGATGTCCGCAGAGGATAAGCAAAAGCTTGTTAGTCTAGAATCGGAAGTAAAGGAACTGCGTGCCCTTATTGCAGTTCTTACAGCTAGCAGGGATACGCTGAAAACAGGTGTGCAAGAACAGGGGCAGTCGATCACTAAGCTTACAGATCGGGTGGCATTAATTGAAAATCGAGCAGTCATGAATGTCCCTGCATGGGCTGAGGCGGCTGTGAAAACAGCGACTGCGGCAGGACTTCTCGATACTCCATCGGGTGGCAGTTACGATTTCTATCGCATATTAACGGTGCTGAACCGTGCAGGTTTACTTGTAACAGAAAGTAAAAAATGAAATAAGGAGGATTAAAAAACATGTATAACGATGCTCTCAACAGTGTGCTTGCCTTTGCTTCAGTCCTAGCTGTTTTTGTAATGGCACTAGTACAACTTGTGAAGAATAGCATTGAACTTCCGCGGAACATTGTGCCAGTTGTGGGGTTGGGTATTGGCTTGCTGGTTGGAGCAGTTGCCTATCCGTTCACTGATATGAATCTGATTCTGCGACTCTGGGCGGGGGGGCTTGCGGGACTATCAGCGACCGGGTTGTTTGAACTGGCGTTTAATAAAAGGGATGGGACGAAAAAAGATGATAAATAGATTTTGCCTATGAGTTTTATAAAACAATCGTTTTACACTGGTAATGTGGCTATGCATTCTATCGAGAACACTAATATATTATGGTATGCCAATATATAAAGGGGGTGCAACGATGGGAACTTACCTTGATGCAAGAACATCTCAAAATGCCAGCCTCGCCAACTCTATATCTATTCCTATTACGGTACTTAACACGCCGCAGCTCTTTGGACAGATTGGGTTGTTAACGGCTGGAGTGACTACCAATCCACGCGTTCTTCTTAAAGGAACGATATCTGTAACGCTTCCGTTAGCTTTAGTAGGTATCACAATTACGATTGTAAGAGGAACCTTGGCTACTGATCCAAAAGTGTATTCTGCTACTTCTACTTTTTCTCTTAGTCTTCTGGCTCCGCAAGTAATAACCTTTTCAGCAGCGGATTTCTTACCAGCCATTACACCTCAGCTCACTTATACAGCATTTGTATCTTCTAATCTTCTCGGTACAGTACGTGTGGGTCCGGAAAGCTTTGATGGTATTTTAGTTTCTGATTAGATGTTGAGCTCATAACCTCGCTGGTAGCCCAGTGGAGGTCTTTTTTTTTAACCGTACGCCCAATCTTCTAGGGGGATAAATACATATTATATATTGTATTCTAAATACGGAGGAGGTCTTCTCATGGGTGCTGAATATGGTCAGGTTGGTGGCGCTTTTACTTCTACAGGCGCAATCTTAGTATTGTTCATCTTATTAGTAATTATTACAAGTGCATGTATGTTCTAAATTTCTAAAATAGCAGGGCTCCATGTTGGCATTTTGCCGACTTGGGGCTTTTTTTTGTAAATGTTGTGTCCATTAAAGCTATATAAATTAATGAATTAAAAGAATACTAATCACGTAGTGAATAACATGAGTTTACAATACTGTGATTTTGAATATTCAAATATACATGGTATCTTAGTCTGATAACATAGATTAATACTGTTAAATTTTATTTAGGAGAGAGCTAGTTTGAAGAAAAAAATGATGATCGGAATTTCTTCTGTTATTGTACTTTTAATCATTGTTGTGACTGTGGGAAGTTTTTATTTCTATCATGTTGCTATTGCACGTGCTTCAAAGGATTTCTTAAATGAAAGCCCTGACCTGCAGTCCAGTCCAGAGGTAGAACAATCTAAAGATACCTCGAAGGCAGACCAAGAGTGGTGGGATACCCAGAGCTTTGATAGATGGGAGATAGATTCTGATGACGGAATACAGCTTAAAGCGTACTATTTAGCTGCCCCTGAACATTCCGATAAGACAGTGATTGTTGCTCATGGGTATGCTGGAAATGCAACTCAAATGAGTGGATATGCCAGAATGTATTATGAGAGACTTGGATATAATATTTTGCTGCCGGATGCCAGAGGACATGGTGAAAGTGGCGGTGACTATATCGGATTTGGATGGCCTGAACGTAAGGATTACCTGAAGTGGATTCAGAGTGCCCTAAAAGCAAATGGTGAGGATACACAGATCATCCTGCACGGTGTTTCCATGGGGGGAGCTACCGTTATGATGACAAGCGGAGAGGATTTACCAGCTAATGTTAAAGCAATTGTGGAAGATTGCGGTTATACCTCAGTGAAGGACGAGCTTACCTTTCAATTAAAAAGAATGTACCATCTCCCCGCCTTTCCAATTGTAGATACGACCAGTATGCTAACAAAGATTCGGGCGGGTTATTCCTTTGGTGAAGCCTCGGCTTTAGAACAGGTGAAGAAATCTAAAACGCCAACCCTGTTTATTCATGGCGATAATGATACTTTTGTTCCTACGGAAATGGTTCATACGGTATATGAGAATAGTCCGGTCGAGAAGGAGCTTTACATCGTTCCTAATGCGGGCCACGGAGAAGCTTTCCGCATGGACCCGGTTAAGTATGAGGGCGTAGTTACTGAGTTTATCGGAAGATTTGTGAAATAGTTGCTGCTGAAAAGGCTGCCGAAAGGGTAGTCTTTTTGTGTTTATAAAACCGTTAAACATAAATTCGGGGCCCTATCTCTAGGGCCCCTTTCATGGGAGAGGAGAAACCGGACGAAGAGCTTATGGGGAAACGTAAGCCTGCTCCGCGGTTGTCTACGACATTTGTGGTGTCGATAATTACATGATGTCCCTGGAAGTCCAATCTTATACATTAAGATGACTTATTTCTCTGAATAAGCTGTTTCGCCTTCTTATTTCATATCTAGACAAATTTTTTATTTCATCGCGCAAATGTGTTACGATAGGCGTGGACTTATGCCCTTTTGGGCATAACAAACAGAGATATAGAGCGGGTGAATAACAGTGAGAGTGGTATCGGGAAGTGCAAAAGGAAGGCCGCTGAAGAGTGTTCCGGGAAGTGGGACAAGGCCTACGACCGATAAGGTGAAGGAAGCTGTATTTAGCATGGTAGGCCCATATTTCGAAGGTGGAGCGGTGCTGGATTTGTTCGCCGGTACTGGTGGTTTGGGGATCGAAGCCTTAAGCAGAGGGATGGAAAGCGGTGTATTTGTTGATATGGATCCTAAAAGTATCGACACGATCCGCGCCAATCTGAAGGCTACCAAGCTGGAAGAACAAGCGCAGGTCTACCGTAATGAAGCTGGAAGGGCGCTAGGTGCGCTGGAGAAGCGGGGAAAAGTTTTTGATTTGGTCTTTTTGGACCCTCCCTATCGCTTGAAGCACGGGGATGAACTTATGCTTATGATGGTCGAAAAAGGAATGCTGCAAGAGGACGCGATTATTGTTCTGGAGCATGAATCAAGTTATGCCTATCCTGAAGATATTCCAGGATTTTATAGGCTGCGTCAGGCCGTATACGGAGAAACGACAATTTCTATTTACCAGTATGAAGCTAATCCTACAGAGGAAAGTGAAGCTGGTGAGGAGGTAGAGAATGAGTCAGCAAATTAGAAAAGAACGTGTTGCCATTTATCCAGGTACCTTTGATCCCGTGACTATGGGACATATGGATATTATTCGGCGCGCATCCAAGCAATTCGACCGTTTGATTGTAACGGTGCTTAATAATTTGAGTAAAAACCCGCTGTTTACTGTAGATGAACGGACAGAGCTATTAAGACAGGCAACCGCTGATATTCCCAATGTGGAAATTGACAGCTTCCGTGATCTGTTAGTGAATTATGTTCGTCAAAAAGATGCTCAGGTCATAGTTCGGGGTATCCGTACCGTTACTGACTTTGAATATGAGCTGCAAAACGCATCGATCAACCATAGCCTGGATCCCGATGCGGAAACGATTTTTATGATGACTAATCCGAAATATTCCTACTTAAGTTCCAGTGTTGTTAAAGAGATCGCCCATTTCGGCGGGAATGTGACTGATTTTGTGACGCCTGAGGTTGAACAAGCGATGAAGCGTAAATTTAACCGAGTCGATGGCGAATAGTACTTACCAGATAAGTTCCAGCAGATAATCCCAACAGTATGATGAGCAGAAGTGCTTGCAGACTTAGCAGCTGTGGAAAAGAGCTCCATATGTCCGTAACATTCATGGTGCCGGTTGGAGTCGGGCGTGAGTCTGCAAGTGCTGGTAAAGCAGCTTTACGGATAGCCAGCAATGGTTTCCAGAGCAATAAAGTTAACAGAAAAGCATAAAGTCCATGCATCAGACGAACCGTAGCGTAGGGTAGAAATCTGACTCTGGCTTGTTTGAGCATGGTCAGCACCTGTAGTTGTGCACATAGTCCGCTCCAGCCCAGTGCAGCAGACAGCAAAGCTATCCCGAGCATACTAGAGGGACCTGTTCCAATGCTTTCCAGCCCTTTGCTGATTGCGTCGGCGCCTAAATGAATTTCCAGTAGGCTTGCTGGCAGAGCAGCTGGCAATGCGGGAAGTACAGTAGTGATGATATTGATGACTACAGCGAACATAATCATGTAACCGCCCACGACCATCAGACTTTGCACGGCATTAGCTACGGACTCACCGAGAAGCTTGCCGAAGCTGCGACCGTCTTTTGCTCTGGCATCTGTTGCTGCAAGCTGAACACGACTATATAAAGAAGGACGTTTGGTGTCCGCAGAAATCTTATCAACTGGTTTCGTGTTCGCTGACCGTCCCTTTAACAGAGCATCGGTATAGCTGGCTAGAAGTCCAGAGATCCAATGGATGGCCAGCAGGAAATAACCTGCTGAATTACTGTGTAGAAAAGCTATGCCAATTACTATAAGCATGGTTACTGGGCTGGCGAAGTGTGTAAGTGCTGCAAGTCGAGCGGCTTCCTTGTCAGAGATGCTGTTCTGCTTGTGTAGCTGCATGACCCCTCCAGCTCCACCGGGGAATCCGGCTGTGATTCCGAGTGCCAAGGTCCAGCCGCTGGCACCGGGCAGACGAAAGACCTTTTTCATCAATGGCTCCAGAAGCACTCCAAAACCATGCACGAAACCCGAAGCGGTAAGCATCTCTGACAGCATCAGGAAGGGGAGCAGGGCAGGGAATACGAGTGTCCACCAAAGCTTCAATCCTTGGAGTGAAGCCTCAAAGGAGCTCTCTGGTGAGATAATAATTGCAATGGCTATCAGGATTGCCATAATCCCGGGTATAAATGGTGTGGAGCGTGTAGCTAGTCGGCGTATTTGAATATTTTTCATTTCTCAGATCACCTCTTCATAACTTAAGGCATGGACGATGTGTTATCAATTTATGCAGAGTAGACAACCATCATGCCAAACCACTAGTCGAAGCGGTAATGAAGTTCAATCATTCATATCCTAAATGTGCCGCGGGAAAGAAGGGAAGAGCAGTGAAGCAACTGAAGCATCGGCCGGGTTTCCGCGCCACAGCTTATCTGTTTACGTTTGTAGTTATCGTGTATGTATTTGTTTTTATGAACACCCCGTACATCGTATATCAGCCAGGCAGTGCATCTGAAGTTGCCCCTATGATTAAGGTGGAGAATGCCGATCCGGCTGAAGAAGGAACGTTTATGATGACTACGGTGTCTGCTAGTTATGCTAATGTGGCCTTATTGGTCGCCTCTGCTTTTAATTCCAATTCAGAGGTTGTGCGAAAAGAAACCCGGCTAGGGGATAAGTCAGAAGACGAATATGCTGCGGAGCAGGTTTTTTATATGAATAGCTCACAGTCTTATTCTGTTCAGGCCGCTTATCATGCAGCGGGAATTCCATATGAGGATGTAGTGGATTATCTCTACGTCTTTTCGGTTCCTGTAGAAAGTAATAAAGGACAATTTCTGCCGGGTGATAAAATCATTAGCGTAGAAGGACAAAAAGTGCCCGATCCTGAAGCACTGTCTAAACTGCTCTCCACTAAAAAAATCGGAGATCAAGTCGCTGTTGTTTTGCAAAGAAATGGCAAGGAAGTTAAAGAACGAGTGACGCTGGTTGAAATAAAGGATAAAGAGGGCGCGGCCGTTCGACCTGGTTTTGGAGTCACTATTGCCGCCGTTCAAAAAGTAAAACCAAAAGAAGCAGGGAAAGCTGTCAGTTTTGTAGATACAAATGTTGGCGGACCTTCGGCAGGGCTAATGTTCACTATGGAAATTTACAATCGCCTTACTTCTGGTGATTTAACTAAAGGCCATAGGGTTGCAGGGACGGGTACGATTAACGCTGAGGGTGTGGTAGGTGCTATCGGTGGAGTGAAACACAAGATCGTGGCTGCGGACCGAGAAGGGGCGGAGATTTTTTTCGTGCCTGTTAAGAATTATGACGAAGCCAAAGCAAAAGCTGATAAAATCGGCACATCTATGAAGCTGGTGCCTGTATCTACGCTGGATGAGGCGCTGAAGTATATGGAGGAACTGCCGGTCAAACCATGACCGGAGGTTCCAAATAATCGCGGTACATATCAATTCTGCGGGGTTCCTTAAAAGCTCCCGCGAAAGCGGAAGCGGCTTGAAGATCTCGCTCAAGCTGCGGATGGGAACAAAGGGACGGGCGCATGACGATGGGCAACGTAGCTTTTTGTTTCATCTCTTTAAGCAGTGCTCGTCCGCTTTCTCTAAAACCAAGAATGCGAATATATCCGGGCCCCTCTGCTAGTATGGAAGGGGTCATTTCTTTTTTAGAATGATTTAACAGAACATGTAGCAGCAGCCGTTGGAGCCGTGTATGCGTGTAGCGCTTACTCTTAAGGGTGTGAAGCAGGCCTGAAACAGAGAATTGCTCCAACTCAGGTAAAAGCCGCAGTATCCGGTTTTCCAAGCCTTCATTCATATCGTGGATTGCTTGTAACTCGGCAGCGGTATGGGTAGACAGCAGATGGCGGAGAGGGATATTGAAGCTCTCTAAGCTCAGAGGACCCCTTCCGGCTGCATGCTCTCTTTCCAAAATGGACACGCTATAATCCGGCATATAAGCAGCAGGAGAGCCACCTTCTTGCAGCAGCTTGCGGATGGCCGTCGCACTTGCAATAGAAGAGTCGGCTTGTAATGGATCATGGAAGCCTGCTGCCGTGCGCGGAACGGTTAGTGGCATTATCTTGCTGTGCAGCCGCTGCAAGGCGATAAGATAATGCAGGCCAAGGCTGTTATTCGGCTGGCGTAGCAGCTCGCCTGCATCTCCGGGACTCTCCGTTTCCGGGAGAGTCCCTTCAAAGGCCACCGCCGCCGCTGCGCTGTAGGCGGCGGGAAAGCTTGCTCCGAGCGCCATGCGGCGGCGGATCTCGCTCTGAAGCTCGCTACTTTCCTCAGCCAGATATCTGGCCAGCGGGAGCAGCGAGCCCAAAGTGCCGGCTTCGGAGCCGAAGCACAAGCTGTCCACGACCCCGGTCGCTTCCAGCAGTGCAACTGCTCCGAACGCGAACCACTCGGCTGGCTGGACGGCATAGGCCACCGGCAGCTCAATGACGAGGTCGGCGCCCATATGCAGCGCCATCTCTGTCCGGGCCTGCTTGCTAACCGCCGCCGGCTCGCCGCGCTGGGTAAAGGGACCACTCATGACGACGATGGTGCGCTCTGCGCCGGAGAGTCTTTTGGCTTCCGTGAAGTGATGCACGTGTCCGTTATGTAAGGGATTGTATTCTGCGATGATTCCAACCGTTGTCACTGTGGCTTCCCTCCGATAAGTAAGGTATATTTATTGAGTTTAGTAGGGTAGATTTCTAGAGATACTGTTAGCACAAGCTGATCTTTTGATTTACACTAATAGTTATATCATAATTCACCGCATTTTCTGAAACAATATAAAGGGAAAATGGTTGACAAAGGTATAGAATACTAGGTATAATAAATTTTGTTTGTTTGGGAGTGATAAGTATGCAGATTCACTTTCGCAAATTAGCGAATGCCGACGAACCGTTACATATTCACGATGTTGTGGATGTCAGCGAGGTAGTCAAAGGGCGCAAGGATATTCTAACTGTTGCTCCGCTCTCAGTAGACCTTAAAGCGCTGCCCGCGGGAACCGATTGTGTGAACGTGGTGGGGAAACTGAGTGGAGATGTGGACATGTTATGTTCACGTTGTCTCACGGAGGTCAAAAGTGATTTGAACATTCCTTTTGCTGAGACTTTCAAGTGGCTTAAGCAGCCAGTTCTTCCAGATGATGACGAAGATGAGGATCTCATTTACGTCAAGGATGAGGTTGTGGATCTTATCCCGTATGTGGAAGAAAATTTCGTACTGCACTTACCGGATTCGGTATTGTGCAAGGCAGACTGTCTTGGTCTTTGTCAGAAATGCGGACAGAACTTGAACGAAGGCACCTGCAGTTGCGACAACACAGTGATCGATCCTCGACTCGCTGGGTTGAAAGACTTTTTCAAATGAAACATTACAACAAAACACATCCTGCTCTGAGGAGCAGGCTGACAGAAATATCACGAGGAGGTGGAACACATGGCAGTACCACAACGTAGAACGTCTAAAACACGCCGTGACAAACGTCGCACCCACTTTAAGTTGGTTGTGCCGGGCATGGTGAAATGTGAACAATGCGGAGAGTTGAAACTAGCTCACCACGTATGCA
Organism: Paenibacillus sp. FSL R7-0163; assembly: GCF_037969975.1. Classification (NCBI taxonomy): domain Bacteria; kingdom Bacillati; phylum Bacillota; class Bacilli; order Caryophanales; family Paenibacillaceae; genus Paenibacillus; species Paenibacillus sp. FSL R7-0163. The sequence goes on along the minus strand of NZ_CP150224.1, from coordinate 3,135,642 downwards.
AAGTTTGCGGAACTTACAAAGCAAGAGAAATCATCAAACAATAGTTTCAGAATAAGTAGTACTTCACTTCGGTGAGGTACTATTTTTTTGCTTAAATATAATAAAGATAGGGTTTGCACCTGTACTTTATGTTCCGCTCAGAAGTCAATGCTTTATTTTTGGTGCGGCATGCTTTATACTACATATTAGTACCTGGTTCTAAATAATATTTATGATTGTTTGACCTAATATAACAGCGGCCATTCAAGAGGCCGGATGCTTTCTTTAAAATATAAGGAAGTATAAGTTATGCACCTATACTTTATGTCTTATATTTCTCGCTTAAACGCTTACCGTCCTTATTAGGACGCCGAAGGCGTTTACGCTTGGCATGTGCCAGGAGGTGAGCCGCTATCGAGCGGATGTCCAAGAAAGAACGTCAGCAACAGCTGCTACATATAATTGCAGGCAATCCTTTTGTGACTGATCGGGAGTTGACTCGTCAGCTGAAGGTGAGCATTCAGACGATTCGGTTAGACCGGATGGAGCTGGGAATACCAGAACTGCGTGAAAGAATGAAACAAATGGCAGAGCATTCCTATGATCAGGTGCGCTCTTTGCCTGCGGATGAAGTGATCGGAGATATTGTGGATTTACAGCTCGATAAGAGCGGGATTTCGATCTTTGAAATTCGTGAGGATCATGTCTTTTCCAGAAATGGGATCGCCCGTGGCCACTACGTGTTTGCTCAAGCCAACTCGCTTGCGGTTGCTGTGATTAACGATGAAATTGCCTTGACTGCTTCAGCCGACATACGCTTTGTTCGTATGGTTCTGCTTGGTGAGAAGTGCATTGCTAAAGCTCAAGTGCGGTCACTTGCAGGCAGAGGCGGCAAAGCAGAGGTGGACGTATTCACCTATGTCGGAGAAGAATTGGTATTTCAAGGCCACTTTATAGTGTATCGTTCCGCTAATGAAGAGTATAGTGAAGGGGGTAACCGTAGTGCTGATCGCCATTGATGCCATGGGCGGGGACAACGCTCCTGAATGTAATGTCGAGGGGGCGTTGTCCGCGGCCGCGGAATGGAAAGATACGCAGATTGTGCTCGTAGGTGACGAAGCCAGACTAGAGCCGCTGCTGAAGGACAAGCCGTCCAACCTTAGTGTGCGGCATGCAGGAGATGTTATTGGTTCTGATGAAGAGCCGGTTAAGGCGGTTCGCCGCAAAAAAGATTCATCCATGGTTGTAGCTGGACGTATGGTGCGTGAGGGCGAAGCAGATGCTATGATTTCATCAGGTAACACAGGGGCGCTTATGACTACAGGGTTACTCGTAGTGGGCCGTATGCAGGGGATTGAACGTCCTGCGCTGGCACCTATGATTCCGACACTTGATGATGTTGGCGTGCTTGCGCTTGATCTTGGTGCTAACATGGATGCGAAACCTGAACATCTGGTGCAATATGCGCTGATGGGCAGCATTTATCGGAATAAAGTGCACGGTATTGCTAAGCCGCGGGTTGGACTTCTAAATGTAGGAACGGAGCCTGGAAAAGGCAACGAGCTGACCAAAGAAGCCTATCCACTGCTGGAGAACTTGCCAGGCATTCATTTTATCGGTAATGTTGAGGCACGCGACGTACTGACAGGAAACTGCGATGTGCTTGTCTGCGATGGATTTGCTGGTAATATCCTATTGAAGTCGCTTGAGGGTACAGCAGGTGCATTGTTCTCTTTGCTGAAGGAGCAATTCAGTCGTTCTCTGAAAACTAAGCTTGGAGCGGCTATGCTGATGCCGGAGCTTAGAGCCCTGAAGGGCAAGATGGATTACAAAGAGCATGGTGGTGCACCGCTGCTTGGTCTTAGCGGATTGGTAGTTAAGGGGCACGGATCTTCAGACGGAAATGCGGTTAAAAATGCGGTAAGACAAGCGCGGATTGCTCTGCAAGCCGATCTTGTGCCAAGTATATCCAAGGAAATTAGCGGGAAGTGAGTGACGAAATGAAACAGTTGCGGCCGGTTGGGATTATCGGTACGGGTAAATATGTACCTGAGAAAATTTTAACAAACAGTGATCTAGAAAAAATAGTGGAGACTAACGATGAATGGATCGTCAGTCGGACAGGGATCCGTGAAAGACATATCGCTGCACCACATGAGGCAACTTCTGATTTAGCCTATGAAGCTGCACTTAAAGCTTTGGATTCTGCAGGCATGAAAGCTGAAGATCTGGATCTTATTATTATTGCAACGGTAACCCCTGATAGCTCCTTTCCTTCCACAGCCTGCATTTTGCAGGATAAACTTGGAGCTAAAGGTGCTGCGGCATTTGACTTGTCAGCAGCCTGCTCTGGTTTTGTATACAGCCTAGCTACTGCGGTTGGCTTTATTCAGAACGGAATGTACAATAATGCACTCATAATTGGTGCGGACACTTTATCCCGCATCACTGATTATACGGATCGTAACACCTGTGTACTGTTTGGCGATGGTGCAGGAGCAGTAATCATCGGTGAGGTTCCAGAGGGACGCGGTTTCCAATCCTTCGATCTGGGTGCTGAAGGTTCTGGAGGAAACTTGCTTAAGCTGGAAGCTGGGGGCTCGCGCTTGCCTGCATCTCAGCAGACGGTTGAAGACAAGAAACATTTCATTTATATGAATGGCCGTGAAGTGTTTAAGTTTGCCGTTCGTGTTATGGGCTCAGCTACAGAACGTGTGCTAACTAAAGCCGGATTAGGTAAAGAAGATATTGATTTGTTCGTGCCGCATCAAGCGAATATTCGTATCATTCAATCCGCTATGCAGCGGCTTGACCTGCCACCGGAGAAATGTGTAATCAATGTTGATAAATATGCTAATACATCAGCAGCTTCTATTCCTCTAGCTCTAGTGGAAGCGGCGGAAGAAGGACGCATGAAGGAAGGCGACACGGTTCTGATGGTTGGATTCGGCGGTGGCTTGACTTGGGGCGCGTCCGTATTGATCTGGTAATAGAGGAAGGAGTTCTTACTTATGAGTAAAATCGCATTTGTCTTTCCCGGTCAGGGTGCACAGGCAGTTGGAATGGGTAGAGATGTATATGAAGCTCTTCCGCACAGCCGCGCGGTATTCGAAAAAGGTGATGAGGTCCTCGGATTTTCACTGAGCCAGCTGATTTTTGAAGGACCTGACAGTGATTTGAAACAGACCGTAAATACGCAACCAGCTCTGCTAACAGCAAGTGTGGCTTATCTGGAAGCATTACGTGATCAAGGGATGAAGCCGGATTATGTAGCTGGTCATAGCCTAGGAGAATACAGCGCACTGGTTGCGGCAGGCGTATTGTCCTATGAAGATGCTGTAAGACTTGTGCGTTTACGCGGTCGTTTTATGGAGGAAGCTGTTCCAGGTGGACAGGGAGCTATGGCTGCAGTGCTTGGTGCGGAGCGGGATGCTCTGGCAGAATTATGCCGGAGCGTATCCGAGGAGAGCGGCGTGGTAGAACTGGCGAATGTGAACTGCCCGGGACAGATTGTTGTTTCTGGTTCACAAGCCGGGGTTAACGGTGTTGTGCAGCGTGTTAAGGAAGCAGGCGGAAAGCGGGCTATTCCGCTGGAAGTAAGTGGACCTTTTCACTCTTCGATGATGAAGGCTGCGGCAGACCGCTTGGCAGACGAGCTGAAGAGTGTTACTTTTAATGCTCCGGCTGTACCTGTTATTGTCAATGTTACCGCAGCACCTGTAACGGATCCTGAAGAAATCCGTGAACTGCTTGTCCGCCAGGTGTACTCCCCTGTGCTCTGGCAAGACAGTATTGAATGGCTGATTGCTGATGGTGTGGATACTTTTGTGGAAATTGGTTCTGGCAGTGTTCTGGCAGGTCTGATCCGCAAAATAGACAAAACGGTCAAAGTAATCAACATTAACACGCTAGAAAGTGTGCAAGCTGTCTTGTAAGATACGTTCAAACATTGTTTATCAATAGCAATATGATCGAAGGGGGAATAAATGATGTTCTCAGTATTGCGGGGTCAAACGGCCCTTGTAACTGGTGGCTCTCGCGGCATCGGCCGCAGTATTGCACTTGCTCTCGCGGAACATGGCGTGAAGGTGGCCGTGAACTATGCGGGCAGTGAAGCAGCCGCACAAGAGACCGTAGCTCGGATTGTCGAGCTTGGCTCGGAGGGTATTGCCCTTCGTGGCGATGTCGGCAATAGTGAACAGGCCGAGAACCTTGTCAAAGAGGTTCTGAATACCTGGGGACGTATTGACATTGTTGTCAATAATGCCGGCATTACCAGAGACAACCTGATTATGCGCATGAAAGAAGAAGAGTTCGATCAAGTGATCGAAACGAATCTAAAAGGGGTGTTTAACTGCCTAAAGGCAGCTACACGCCCTATGATGAAGCAACGCTACGGGCGAATTATCAATATTTCTTCCGTAGTAGGTGTAACAGGAAATCCTGGACAAGCTAATTACTCCGCAGCTAAGGCAGGTGTCATCGGTTTAACGAAGGCATCGGCTCGTGAGCTTTCCTCACGGGGGATCACGGTGAACTGTATCGCTCCTGGCTTCATTGATACAGATATGACGCGTGAGCTCTCTGAGGAAGTGCGCAGTGAGCTTGAGAAGGGCATTCCACTTGCTCGTCTGGGGCGCCCTGAAGAGATTGCTATGGCTGTAGTCTTCCTGGCCTCTGAAGGCGCTGCGTATATGACCGGCCAGACACTACACGTGGATGGCGGGATGTATATGTAACTCTCCGTCAAGGAGAAATTACACTGTTTTAATGCTGAAATGTGAGGGATAAAGAAAGCGTTTTTGACGCTCTATGGTATTTTGAACTCATATCTCGTATAATACCAAAAGAGGAGGTGAACCGGATGTCCGATGTATTAGAGCGTGTAAAACGCATTGTCATCGACCGCTTAGGTGCCGATGAAGCTGAGGTAACATTAGAAGCGTCTTTCAAAGATGATTTAGGTGCTGATTCTCTTGATGTAGTAGAATTGGTTATGGAATTGGAAGATGAGTTCGATATGGAAATCTCTGATGAAGATGCAGAGACGATTACGACCGTGGGTGAAGTTGTGAAGTACATACAATCTCATACCTAGAGTCATATGATTGAGAGTCCCGTTCCTGCTAGGGCGGGACTTCTCCTCATTTATAGAGCATTAAAGAGGAATCAAAGGTTGCCTTGAGCAACTATATAAGGGATATAACAGAACCGCAGGATGGTTATTGATGCGGTTATCGCTGTTCATATAGTAGCAACAGAAAGTATATAAGTTCTGAATATAATGTATACAACCTATAGATGGGGTGATTGTGTTTGAGTCATAGAGTGGTTGTTACCGGGATGGGCGTAGTTACATCATTGGGCAAAGATTTGGAGACGTTCTGGGATAATCTTATGAGCGGCAAATCCGGTGTATCACAGGTTGAGACCTTTGATGTCAGTGAGTATACTACGCAAATAGCATCCTCTGTTAAAGATTTTGATCCAGAGGCACTTTTTGGTCGTAAGGAAGCCCGCAAAATGGACCGTTTTGTACAATTTGCAGTGGCTGCCGGTGAGGACGCGTTGCGAGATAGCGGACTTAAGATCGGTGAAGATATTGATGCCGAAAGAATAGGTGTATCTGTAGGATCAGGTATTGGTGGTCTTGGAACTTGGGAAGACAATCATAACTTGTTGCTTGAAAAAGGACCGAAGCGGGTTAGTCCGTTCTTCATTCCGATGATGATCGCTAACATGGGTTCTGGACAGTTGTCCATTAACCTTGGAGCAAAGGGTCCTAATACGACGACAGTAACTGCTTGTGCTACAGGAAGTCACTCCATTGGGGAATCCTTCCGCTTGATTCAACGTGGAGACGCAGATGCAATGATCTGCGGTGGTTCCGAAGCGACCATTCGTCCAACAGGTATGGCTGGTTTTTGTGCAATGAGAGCAATGTCCACTCGCAATGATGAGCCTGAGAAGGCAAGTCGTCCGTTTGATGTGGATCGCGATGGTTTTGTTATGGGTGAAGGCGCCGGGATTCTTATTCTGGAATCACTCGAACATGCTGAAAAGCGCGGAGCGAAGATCTATGCTGAGGTTATCGGTTATGGTCTAAGCGCAGATGCTCATCATATGACTGAGCCTGATCCAGATGGTGCAGCTCGCTGCATGAAGATGGCAATCCGGGATGCTGGTATCTCTCCTGAAGATATTGATTATATCAATGCTCATGGTACTTCAACGCCTGTAGGAGATAGATCAGAAACTGCTGCTGTTAAGAAAGCATTGGGTGATCATGCATATAAAGTGGCAATCAGTTCAACGAAATCCATGACAGGTCACCTTCTGGGTGCCGCTGGTGGAGTAGAAGCTATTATTTGTGGCCTTTCCTTGCAAAAAGGGATGATTGCGCCAACGATTAATTTGGACAACCAAGACCCGGAATGTGATCTGGATTATGTACCAAATGTGCCACGTAAAGCTGATCTTGATATTGTAATGTCGAATTCGTTCGGCTTCGGGGGACATAACGCAACAGTTATTCTAAAAAAATATAATTAGTAAGGGGACAGTGCGGTGAAAGGAGAACTGAAGCAGTTACAACAGCAACTTCAAATCCAATTTCACGATTCTGTGCTTCTGAAGCAGGCCTTTACCCATGCATCCTATGTGAATGAACACCGTTTCAATCAGCATCAGGACAATGAGCGTCTCGAATTTCTTGGGGATGCAGTTCTGGAGTTAACGGTTTCTGAATATTTGTACAATCTATTGCCAGACCGACCTGAGGGAGAGTTGACCAAGCTGCGGGCCGCTATTGTATGCGAGCCTTCACTGGTCAAATTTGCGGAGAGTTTAGGTTTTGGCCGTTATGTACTGTTGGGCAAAGGGGAAGAACTTACGGGCGGACGTACTCGCCCGGCCCTGCTGGCTGATGTATTCGAATCCTTCGTGGGAGCGCTTTATCTCGACCAAGGACTGGAAACGGTGCGAAGTTTTCTTGATAATCACGTATTTCCTCTGGTGGAAACGGATGGGAAATTGCAAATGCAGATGACCGATTATAAGACGGAACTGCAAGAGCTAATTCAGCAGCACAATATGGGTACATTGGAATATCGAATTATAGAAGAACGGGGACCCGCACATGAGCGTGAATTCGTCTCAGAGGTGTATATGGCTAACCGTTCACTTGGTAAAGGAAGCGGCCGGTCCAAGAAGGAAGCAGAGCAGCAGGCAGCGGCAGCTGCACTCTTGCATCTGAAAGAGGACGGTGCCTGAGTTTTGCATCAAGGGGACAAGCGGAGGAGAGCAGCAAAGGTCTGAATACCGGCGTTTAGGCGGAGCTCAGACCGTTGCTGCTCTTTTTCGACAATATAAGAACTTATATGTCCACGTTATAAAGTAGCCTTCTATTTCTCGCTTAGACACTTGCCGTCCTTATAGGGAAGTTAAGCGAAAGCGTTTATGCTTGAAGGATAGAATAAGCTGCATCTTAATGGTTTTTTAGGGTACAAACGCTATGGTATAATGGGTCAGAGGTGATTGGCAAGTATGTTTTTGAAACGGATAGAATTAGCTGGTTTTAAATCATTTGCCGACAAAACAGAAATGGAGTTTGTGCGCGGTATAACGGCTGTAGTTGGCCCGAACGGAAGCGGCAAAAGCAATATTTCTGACGGCATACGCTGGGTACTCGGCGAACAGAGTGCTAAATCACTGCGTGGCGGCAAGATGGAGGATATCATTTTTGCTGGAAGTGATGCGCGTAAAGCCGTGAATTATGGCGAAGTATCACTTACGCTTGATAATGAAGATCACACACTTCCGCTGGATTTTAGCGAAGTTACAGTGACTCGGAGAGTTCATCGCAGTGGAGATAGTGAATATTTAATTAATAAGCAATCCTGTCGTCTGAAGGATATCACAGAGCTGTTTATGGATACCGGTATCGGACGTGAAGCCTATTCGATTATCGGGCAGGGTAGGATTGAAGAAATTCTAAGTACTCGTTCCGAAGATCGGCGAGGCATCTTTGAAGAAGCATCAGGTATTGTAAAATATAAATCGCGCAAGAAAGACGCAAGTCGAAAGCTGGATGATACCGAGCAGAACCTGCTTCGTATTCATGATTTGATCAGTGAGCTTGAGGATCAGATTGGGCCACTTAAGGATCAGTCCGAGAAAGCTATCCGCTTTAAGGAACTTCGCGAACAATTAAAACATCAGGAAATTTCAGTATACGTACACCAGATTGAAGGCATTCATACCGCTTGGCAGGAAGGTAACGCAAAGCTTGAAACGTTGAAGGACGAGCAGCTGGAGCTGTCTACCGTTGTTTCGGCTCATGATGCCAAGCTGGAGAGCGGACGCTCTGAACTGCGCACACTCGAAGCACAGATCGAGAAGCAGCAAGAGCAATTGCTGCGTTATAGCGAAGCATTTGAGAAGAGCGAAGGTTACGGTGAAGTGCTGAGGGAACGCAAGCGAAATCTGGAAAGCAATCGTGAGCAGTTAATGCTCACGTTAGGTTCGGTTGGCGAGCGTTCTGCAGATCGTCAGCGTGAAGTCGTGGATCTGGAGCTTAAGCTTGAACAATCGCGGCTTAAGCTTGTGGATCTTCGGAAACAGATCGAAGATGAAGAGACAAGGCTTGAAGGTGTGGCAGACGGGATTAGCCAGAGCCAGGAAGAAAAGCTCAAAAGTGCTCTTTTGGAGTTAATGAACCTTATGGCGAATGCACGTAACGAAATTCGTTACGCGGATCAACAGAAGGAGAATCTGGAACGTCGTATGAGCCGCAGTGAAGAAGAAAGCGGCAAATGGACAGCCCGGCATGAAGAGTTGTCTGCCAACCAGAAAGGGCTGAAGGACAAGATTGCCCAGCTAGGGAAGGAACTTAGCAATCTTCGCGGGGCTTACATCACTGAAAGTGAACAGCTCAGTAAACGTCAGAAGCTGATTGAAGAAACACAGTCCGGTCTTCGGAAGTGGGAACAGAAGCGGGAAGCGCAAGTCTCTCGTCATGAGACCATGAAAGAGATGCAGGATGATTTCGATGGCTTCATGCTTGGGGTTAAAGAAGTGCTCAAGGGCGCCCGGAAAGGACAGCTCAACGGAGTGCATGGTGCGGTTGCAGAGCTGATCTCCGTTCCGGAGAAGCTGGAAATGGCGATTGAGACTGCTCTAGGTGCATCACTTCAGCATGTGGTCATGGATAATGAGACTGTGTCCCGCCAAGCGATATCATTTCTAAAGCAACGTCAGCTGGGACGAGCTACCTTTCTTCCGCTAGATGTTATCCGGCCGCGCCAGATTTCTGGCAGTGACCGTGGTATGGTGGGTGATGCTGACGGATTTGTTGGAATTGGTTCCGAACTCGTTGGTTACGATGATAAATATACTAGCATTATCGGCAGTTTGCTCGGCAATGTGGTTATTGCGGAGAGCTTGGAGCAAGCGAACCGCATTGCCGCTAGATGCCAATATCGTTATCGGGTAGTTACACTGGAAGGCGATGTAGTTAATGCCGGCGGTTCGATGACCGGGGGTAGCCAGCATAAGAAGAACAATAGCTTGCTTAGCCGCAAACGTCAGCTGGATCAATTAAGCAGTGAAATTGAAGAAAGCGAACGTCAAATAGTGAAGCTGAAGCAAGGCATTGCCAGACTTCGTGAGGAGCAGGAGAACGCTAGCGTGAAGCTGGAGGACCTGCGCCGTGATGGTGACGAGAAGAGACTGGAAGAGCAAAGAGTCTCCGGTGATTTGAAGCAGCTCGAGCATGAGCTTCGGCATGTGCAGGAGCAAGTGGAGAGCACAGGTGCGGAACGCAGCGGCTTTGAGAGTGAAGTACGTGCGCTTGAAGAGACGCGGAAACAAGCCACTGCTGAGCTTGAACGCCTTGAAAAGGAAGAAAAGGAAGCCCATGAGGGTATCCGTAACGCTGAATCTGCGCGTAAAGCGAATGAATCAGCTAAGGAAGAGCTGCAAGGCAAGTTGACCAGTATGAAAGTCTCGGAAGGCAAGCTTGATCAGGAGATATTCTCCCTGGAGGAGCAGTTACGTCGCCTTAGACAAGATGTGGGTTCACAGGACAAGGAGCTGCGCCAGAATCGAAATCTGTTACATACGATAGAACAAGATCTGGCTAACAATGCTTTGGAAGCTGTGAAGCAGAAGGAAGATTTGAACAGTTACCGGTTGAAGAAGGAAGAGACGACTGGAACTTTGGATTTTGCCCGGGCTGAGCGTACAGCGTTAACCCGTAAGCTGGAACTTGAGGAAGGCAAGACTAAAGATCAACGTCAGGCCCTTAAAGTAGTCGAGGACAAGCTGCGTGCCACTGAAGTTTCTGTTGGTCGACTCGATGTGGAGCTGGATAATATTCTACGCAAGCTGAGTGATGACTACGAGCTAAGTTATGAATTAGCGAAACAGAGATATCCGGTGCCTGAAGATGTACCTGCCGCACAAGCCGATGTACAACGTTTGAAACGCAGTATTTCTGCGCTAGGTGAGGTTAACTTAGGGGCGATCGAAGAATATCAGCGGGTCCATGAACGGTATACGTTCCTCAGTGGACAAAAAGATGATCTAGTCGAAGCTAAGACTACTCTGTATCAGGTAATCCGTGAGATGGAAGATGAAATGTCCAAGCGTTTCAAACAGACCTTTGATGCGATCCGTAAACAGTTCGGGACCGTGTTCTCAAAGCTGTTCGGAGGCGGGCGAGCTGATCTTATGCTGCTGGATCCGGAACATATGCTGGAAACAGGTATAGATATCGTAGCCCAACCACCGGGTAAAAAATTGCAAAATCTGCAGCTCTTATCCGGCGGCGAACGCGCTCTAACTGCGATGGCGTTATTGTTTGCTATCCTGCAAGTGAAGCCAGTTCCGTTCTGCGTATTGGATGAGGTTGAGGCTGCACTCGACGAAGCAAACGTTGTTCGTTTTGCACAGTACTTACGCGAGTTCTCTGAACAAACTCAGTTCATCGTCGTTACCCACCGCAAAGGAACGATGGAAGAGGCGGACGTGTTATACGGAGTAACGATGGAAGAGGGCGGCGTCTCCAAGCTCGTCTCAGTACGTTTAGAGGATGAAGAAGCTGAGATTGCTTAAATTCATCAAAGAAGAGAAACTTTTAGGAGGAACCAAATGAGCTTTTTTAGAAAATTAAAAGAAAGCATTTCCGGCAAAACGGAGAGTGTAACGAAACAATTCCGCGACGGATTAGAGAAAACCCGTAAAGGTTTTGTAGAGAAGGTCTCCGACCTTATCATCCGCCGCAAAAAGATAGATGAAGAGTTCTACGAAGAGCTGGAAGAGATTTTAATTGGTGCAGACGTGGGTGTAAACACTGTTATGACCCTTGTCGAGGATTTGCGTGCCGAAGTGAAGCAAAATCGGATTGAAGATGCTGCCGAGCTGAAGCCGATTTTGTCCCGTAAGCTTATGGAGCTGCTGCGCGGAGATGATGATAACAGCCTGAAGGAAAATCCGAATGGAATTACAGTTATTTTGTTCGTTGGGGTTAATGGCGTGGGCAAGACGACTACCATCGGCAAGCTGGCTCATCGTTACAAACAAGAAGGTAAAAAAGTTCTTTTGGCTGCAGGGGATACGTTCCGTGCCGGAGCGATTGAGCAGCTTGAGGTTTGGGGCCAACGCGCAGGCGTAGATGTCATTAAACAACAAGCAGGCTCTGACCCGGCGGCTGTAATGTACGATGCGGTGCAAGCGGCTAAACAGCGCAATGTGGATATCTTAATCTGCGATACTGCTGGCAGACTGCAGAATAAAAGCAATCTGATGGAAGAGCTCAACAAAATCTTCCGCGTTATTCAAAGAGAAATCCCAAGTGCTCCACATGAGGTACTGATGGTGCTAGATGCTACGACAGGTCAAAATGCACTTACACAAGCCAAGTTATTTGGTGAAAAGAGTGGCGTCACTGGCTTGGTCTTGACGAAGCTGGACGGTACGGCTAAAGGCGGAATCGTTGTAGCGATTCGTCAGGAAATGAATTTGCCGGTGAAGTTTGTAGGTCTTGGAGAAAAAATGGAAGACCTGCAGCCATTTGATTCGCAGCAGTTCGTACATGCTCTTTTTGCTGGATTAATTGCCGAGGAAGAAGAGTCAGAAGAATCGGAAGAGCAAGTGTAATCAACAGCACAATATAATCATAAAGAAGTCATATTTACAAGGAATGCCCTCGAAGCTATATTTAGTTTAGGAGGGCATTCCTTTTCTTTTTTATAAAGGGTTTGTCCGTCATTTTGTAGCAACTGCTAAGCGACTCTTAGAAAGTATAAATGCATCGCGTAAGGGATCCCTTTAAATAACAGCTTTCCCTCACTAACTAGCCTCCAGAAGCGATATTCTATGAATGAGGTACTGATATACAAATTCCATTGCCCTATAATTGTGCCTACAATCAGACCTGCATTTACGTAGCCATCTCGATCCTCATACTGTTGAAGTTGCAGAATTAAAGAAAGAATTTCTTCGTCATAGTAACTCTCGGGAACATTCATAAGCTGGCCATCAACCCAAACTCTAAGCATATCCTCGGTGTTGCTGATTTTTTGCCACTCTAGTTCATACTGTTTTCTTTGAGCGGAGGTGACAGGGGATGTGTTTTCGGTGATTTTTATAATTTTATGCACAGCTTCGTTTGGGAGCTGACTAAGTGCTCTGGGATATAATCCGATTTCAAATGGAGCGGCAATCTCCCTATAAGCCTTGACGGGATCAATAACATGAATAGGTTGCGTCCTCTCATTAAGAATAGAAAGCGCAAATCGTAAACCTGTCTGATCATGGGAGTTGTCTCCGCACCAAATAGTGATTTTTTTGTCCTCGGGAATTTCTTTTAAGGTCTGTATCACGGCTTCCAGTTTGTGCTGGGGATTGAGATGATAACCATGATCCGGAAATCGTTCCTGAAACCATAACTCACGGGTATGATAGCCTTCATTATTATGTAATTCACGCAACGGTCCAGCAGAGAATGTCTCATTAAATGAAAGTACTCGTATTAAATGGCGATAACCCAAATGACTAAGGGCTACCTTCATTGACCCCGCTTCCGATAGACCAAATAACAGATAAATGTGATTCCGCCTAAGCTCTTCCTGCTCAATTGACATAGTATATTTGTGCTCCATAGGTCACTCTCCCATCGCAACAAATTATACCATACTCAATGAATCCACATCCGCAGGCAACTATATAAAAAATACATTATATGAAAAATTCATAATAGTAATGCTTGTCACACTTCCTGCATACAATTCAATGATGAATGTACATTTCATCTCCGGCAACCTATATAAGAGAGAAAGGAAGCGATTCCAAAAAATACAAATACCTCTGGAATCACATTTCTCTGTTATATATGTTGACATGAACAAGTAGATTTACGTATTATGAGAATATAAACCAATATTTTCATGGATGTTTTCTGAAATGAAAGTATAAGTTGTTAACAAAGATTACATCTATCGAAAGGAGTCGGGCTCATGTCCAAATTAGATCCTCTGCCAGGTCTGTCTCCGTATCCATTACAGCATTTTTTCGATGAAATGTATGCTGATAAGAGGAATGTCCGGCCGCACTACAGACATGTGAACCGCATGTTTTCCGGAATGAGCTCCGAAGAGCTGCAAGGGAAGCAAAATTTAATGCAGCGTAGGATGATGGAAGAAGGAATTACCTTTACGCTTTACAATCCGGCTCAAGATCATCCTATGGAGCGAACGATCCCCTTCGATATGATTCCACGTATAATCCCTAAGAATGAGTGGGAGAGGCTAGAAGCTGGAATAATTCAGCGTATCACAGCTTTGAATTTGTTCATTCATGACATCTACCATGAGCAATACATTGTTAAAGATGGCATCGTCCCTAGGCGTATGATTATTTCCAACTGTTACTTCCGGCCAGAAATGTCAGGTCTGCGCGTGCCCGGTGGAGCTTACATCACCACCTCAGGAATCGATCTGATCCGCCATCACGATGGGCATTATTATGTACTTGAAGACAACCTGCGAACACCCTCCGGCTTTTCCTATCTTTTTAAAGGCAGAACACTTATGAATCAATTGTTTCCTGAATTGTCCTTTGCCAGCTCCATCCGAGATGTAGATCATAGCTTAAATCGCTTCTTATCCGTGCTTCGTAGTCTATCTCCATCAAGGAGGTCAGATCCGGTTATAGCACTCCTAACGCCTGGAGAATACAATTCTGCATATTATGAACATGCTTTTTTGGCACAGCAGATGGGTATACATTTGGTCGAAGGACGAGATTTGGTAACAAAGGATCACAAAATATATCTGAAAGAAATGAACGGACTACGTAGAGTGGATGTGCTGTATCGTCGGTTGGACGATGATTACATTGACCCGCTAGCCTTTCAACCTGATTCTTTACTGGGTGTAGCAGGACTTATGAATGCTTATAGGGCAGGCAACATAGCGATTGCTAATGCTCCGGGAACCGGTGTTGCAGATGATAAAGCGATGTATGTCTATGTACCGGATATGATTCGTTATTATCTGAATGAAGAGCCGATCCTTGGCAATGTGCCGACGTATTTGTTGTCCAGACCCGATGAACGCCTGTATGTTCTTGAGAACCTATCCGAAATGGTTGTTAAGGAAACCTCATTATCCGGTGGATATGGGATGTTGATCGGAAGCGAGGCAACCAAAGAAGAATTAGCCGAGTTCCGAATGAAAATTATTGCTGATCCAGATCGTTATGTGGCACAGCCAATTATGTCCTTGTCTAGAGCACCTGTATTGTCGGGAGGCACTATGGCACCCCGGCATATCGACCTTCGGGCTTTTGTATTAATGGGTGCAGACCGGAAGCCGCATGTCATACCTGGCGGATTAACCCGAGTGGCTATGAAAGAAGGTTCATTGGTTGTGAATTCCTCGCAAGGTGGTGGCGTAAAGGATACTTGGGTTATGGCGTGATCTATTATCTTGTAAGCCTTGATTGTGAATCAAAAATATGCAGCATCAATTTGGAGGATAAAGGAGTGGCTAAAGATGCTGAATCGAAATGCGGAGGCTTTATTCTGGATCGGCCGATATATTGAAAGGGCAGAGAATCATGCGCGGCTAATCAATGTACATTATCATATCCAGCAGGAAGAGGATTTTCAGGAAGAAGGACATAAATGGTCGAGGCTTATCGATGCATTAGGGGTTCGAAGTGAATATTTACAGCAGTTCGAAACCTTTTCTGAACAGGACGTGTTATCCTTTATTACACTTGATTTAGGCAATTCGAATTCATTATTCTCTTGCGTACATCATGCCAGAAATAATCTTCGCACACTGCGTCAGCATCTTCCAAGTGAGCTATGGGATGTCGTCAACAGCTTTAATCTATGGCTTGGTGAGCGGTCAGTTGCTGATATTATGAGTGGTCCACATCATTTCTACCAGCAGGTGAAGGAACGTGCAGCTATGTTTCTAGGAGCAGAACAATCCGTAATGCTTAGAGGGAATGAATGGCACTTTATAGAGAGCGGCCGTTTTTTGGAACGGGCCGAGAATACGACGCGTATTTTGCAGGCAGTTATAGCCTCTTGCCGTTTCAAAGAGCTTAATGCAATCTATATTCAGTTACAGGCTGTGCTGAAATCCGTAAGTGGGTATCAGGCGTTTCGCCGTTATTATGCAGATGCCATGTCACCGGAGAGCATTTTAGATTTTTTGATCGCGAATCCCAAATTTCCACGTTCGATCCGCTTTTCTTTTCACCAGCTGGAAGAACATTTAGCTAGACTTGAACTGGATTCCTCAGAAAAAGGCTCAGGTCATGAGAAGGTCATCCGTCAAGCAGGAAAGCTGAAGGCAGAGCTGGATTATATGGAAAAAGAAGAAATGTCCGGTGAGCTGGTGGAAGATGTACTGCAATCACTCGTAATATCTTGCCAGAGACTGGGCAAAACGATGGAGGGCGCCTTTTTTCGGCGAGAAGGAGTATCTGTATGAAGATTCAAATCAATCACACCACCACATACAGTTATCCAGAGCCAGTTACGGACAGTGTCAATGAAATCAGACTCACCCCTCGCACCAACTATCGGCAATCCTGTTATCACCACGAGGTTGAAGTATATCCGGCAGCTAATCTATTAACGTATGAGGATTTCTTTGGTAATCGGGTGCATGCCTATTCAGTTAATAAGCCACATACGGAAATGGTAATCCATACGAAAGCTACTGTAGTAACATTGGATAAATCTCAAGGTACCGATCTTCCGCGAACCAGCCTTGAAGAGCAAGTTAAACTGCTAAATGATGAGAAGTTTCAGAACCGGTACATTGAGTTTATTTTGCCGACCCGTTATACCGAGGTGACTCCTGAATTGGTAGAGTTCGCCTCACAGTACCCTTTTAGTGAAGCTGAAGATATGTATCAATGGATTCTGAGGTTATCTTCGACGATTTATGAACAGTTCACCTATGATCCTGAGGCAACAAGCGTAAATACAACGGTAAAAAAAGCCCTGAAGCTCAAGCGGGGTGTCTGTCAGGATTATGCTCATCTTATGATCGCTGTCTGCCGCAGTGTGGGTCTGCCTTCCAGATATGTTAGTGGATATCATTTTGTCGGTGATCTACAGAGCAGCAATGCCAATTTCGAGCAGGCTTCACATGCTTGGGTGGAGACCCATATTCCGGGTACGGGCTGGCTTGGTTTTGATCCGACGAATAATGTTGAAGTGAACTGGCGTTATATCAAGCTGGGTCATGGACGGGATTATAAAGATATAGTACCTGTAAAAGGGGTATATCGCGGCGGAGCAGGCACACTGACTGTAAAAGTGGACGTACGCAAGCTGGACAATTGAATTGAAATAATCGAAACATCGAACATCGAACATCGAAACAATCAAAAAAATCAAAATATTCGAAACAAACTCTCCGCTCATCTTATTGAATGGGGAGATTTTTTTGTGCGGCGTGCTTAAATTATGAAGATTTATGAACGAGATGATTCCATTACAGGTTTATTTGGGTAATCTTGATCCATAGTACTTATCTTACAGACATTAGAGGAGAGATTACATATGAGCCCAAACATATCTAAGAAACAAAGATTTATTGGAAAAACAGCGATTATAACCGGAGCGGGCTCGGGAATTGGCCGTGCTACCGCTATTAAGCTGGCGCGGGAAGGTGCAAATGTAGCATTGTTTGATTTAAATCTTGAAAGAACCTCTTCCTTGGCAGAAAAGCTTAATAAGCTTCGAAAAGATTGCGCGCTGGCCATAGAGGTAGATACTTCCGATGAGAAAAAGATGGAGGAAGCCGTACGTTGTACGGTGGAACAATTCGGAGGCGTGGATGTAGTATTCGCTAACGCGGGAATTAATGGCGCTGTGGGTCCGATAGAAGAACTGAGCTTGAGCGACTGGGAGCGTACGATGTCGGTGAATTTGACGGGGACTTTTTTGACCCTGAAATATACCATTCCTCATCTGAAAGATAAAGGGAAGGGCAGTATTATTATTACTAGTTCCATTAATGGGAACACTAGATTTGCCAGCTTTGGGTGGTCTACTTATAGCACTACCAAAGCTGGACAGGTGGCTTTTGCCAAAATGGCAGCTCTCGAGCTTGCTAAGTTTAAGATTCGTGTAAATGTGATCTGCCCTGGGGCTATTGCTACGAATATAGATGAAACCACTGAAATGAGCGAAGATGTGGAAGCAATCGTCATTCCAATTGAATTCCCTGATGGAGCGCAACCCTTGGCTGATGGACCGGGCAAGCCGGATAATGTCGCTGATCTCGTTGCTTTTCTGGCTTCGGATGAATCTATCCATATTACAGGTGCGCAAATCGTGATTGACGGCGCGGAGTCCTTGTTATCCTAATTTCGAGATGGCTTCACGGTAATGCTCGTACCATTTGTTCCATTCGTCTTTCCGTGACTCCAGCGTCGTGCCTTCCAAAAGATGCTGGATCACTTCTAGACAAACATGCCAGCCAGCGAGATCTCGTGGTGTATGCGGGGTGAGCGTCTGTAGTGTTTCATTCAAGATGAGTAAACAGCCTTCTGAATTAGGGTATAACTCAAAACGAACAAGATCCTCAGCCCATGTAAACTCAAAAGTAGATTGATGCTGTAGCTCAGTAATTTTCATATCCACAAACGTTCCGTTTTGCATATCAAACTTTATAAGTCCGCCTTCACGTAAGTCTTCGATTCTTAATTCAGAGAACCATAAGGCAAGCTTCTCATTCTCCGTCAGGTAGGACCAAATCTCAGATGCAGAATGCTTTAACTGGCGTTCGAAACGAGCAGCATAATGTTGATCTTCTTTTTGGATGTTAGCTAACATGAATATTCTCCTTTGGACTACTGTGGTAGTCCTTTTTTTATTGAGTTGAGTCTTGTTAGAAAGAGTATAGCAATCGCCTGTGTTAATTGCACGATGCGGCTGTGAGTTAGAAGACTATCTTATAGTTATGATGAACGAAAGGCAGCCCCTGTTTCGCACACCGTAGGTTAAAATGGAAGTTAAAAGGACAACCATTACAGAGCTACATGCGAAAGGAGCTGTTACTATGAAGAATACCATAAAATACGTCGGTTTGGATGTGTCTAAAGAAAAAATTGCGGTGGCGATTGCAGATGAGGGTCGGGAACCCGCACGATATTATGGAGCCATCCCCCATACCCCAGATGCAGTGGCTCGAATGATTCGGAAACTCAAAGGTTCAGGGATTACACTGGAGGTCTGCTATGAAGCCGGGCCTACGGGGTACGACTTATACCGCTGGTTGACGAAGATGGGAATTTCCTGTGTGGTAATTGCACCTTCGCGTATGCCACAGCGTCCCGGAGATGCCATAAAAACCGACCGACGGGATGCAGAAAAACTGGCTCAGTTACACCGGGCTGGAGAATTGACTGCGATCTATGTGCCAACGCCAGAACTCGAAGCTTTACGAGATCTCATTCGTGCACGAGAAGATGCTAGGCAAGACCTACATCGGGCTCGGCAACGGCTCATTCATTTTCTATTGCGCCACCAAATTCACAAGCCAGAGGGTATGAAAAAACGCTGGACCAAAAGGTACCGGGAATGGCTCTCTATGCTGAAGTTTAATAATGTAGCTCAAGAACGGGTATTTACCGAATCCCTGCAACAGCTCCGGGAAGTGGAGGAGCGAATCAAGCGACTTGAAGCCGCAATGCGAGAAGAAGCACAGATCTGCCCTTACGCACCTGTCATTCAAGCGTTGCAAGGCGCTGAGGGGAATCGCCCTGCTGACAGCTATGACTTTAGTTGTCGAGATTGGAAATTTCGAACGTTTTCGTTCACCGGCTCAGCTCATGAGTTACCTGGGACTCGTGCCACGGGAATATTCCTCGGGAGCAAGTACCAAAAGAGGGAGTCTTACAAAAGTCGGAAATTCCGGAGTGCGGCGCGCACTGGTGGAGTCCGCATGGAGTTACCGTCACCGCCCTGCCGTCAAGGGAGATTTAGCAGTGCGTCTTGGTCAGAGTATTCATGTCCATGAAACGTCGTGGAAAGCCCAAGAACGGTTACACAGCAAGTATTTAAAATTAGTCAGACGCGGGAAACACCGAAATTTAACCATGGCAGCAGTGGGTCGTGAGTTAATTGGATTTATCTGGTCGATTGCGGTAGAGGCAGAACGAAAAATGGCGTAGGTGAAACGAAAAAAAATAAAAACATACCCAAAAGATTTGAATCCTTGGGGCATGGAGACAAAGAGAAAGGTTCGAGGAGAATCCGTGAATTCCCTGTGCACAGGATCCCTGATCTAACGTGCGAAATTAGTTTACGGAGCTCCTTCGACGTAGGCATAATATGTGGTAACCAACCCACGGATAGCAGATTGCCAGCCGACGACTCGCATTTTGTCTCTGTGCCCAAGGGATTGAAAACCCTCTAGTTAAAGGGGAAAACAGGGGAATTGACTAATTCGTTCATAGCAGGGAATAGAGGGCAATAAAATAGCGGGAGAGATAAGGTCACAAGCAAGTCCACGAGCTCGATTTGCGTACGGCGCGGAGTTAGTGTTGGCGGAGATAAGGGAGTGATGAAGGTGATAAGTGTGCAAGACGGGGGAAAGGGAGTGAAGACAGGGATAAGTGAGTGATGAAGGTGATAAGTGAGTGATGAATGGCGGAAGTAAATAGTAGCATCTATGGTGGCGAGGATGCATCGGCGTTGCGGACTGTATTGCAGCTATTTGGCGTTTTTCGTGTGTTTATTAGCAGTATCGGACTGTATAGCTCTTATCGCCGCGACTTTGAACAAAAGTAGGGTGTGTTAGAGCGAATAGCTGCATCTGAGTCCGAAAGTAGAGCAAAAAGGCATGAATTTGCGAAATAAGGGCTTCTGGGTCCGAACGATCAATGGAGACGAAGATGTAATGAATGTATAATAAAGGATGTAGTATACGAGCAAGAGCTCCAGGGTCCGAACGTTTTACGGTGGCGAGTGTGCGCTAATGTATCGGACTGTATTGCAGCTATTTGGTGTTTTTCGTGTGTTTATTAGCAGTATCGGACTACATAGCTCTTATCGCTGTGATTTTGATTAAAAGTAGGGCACATATGAGCGAATAGCTGCAACTAGGTCCGATAGTACAGCGAAATGGACTGAATTTGTGAAATAAGGTCATCTGAGTCCGAACGATTCACGGTGGCGAGTGTGTGCTAATGAATGGGACTGTATTGCAGCTATTTGGTGTATTTCGTGTGTTTATTAGCAGTATCGGACTGCATAGCTCTTATCGCCGCGACTTTGAACAAAAGTAGGGTGTATTTGAGCGAATAGCTGAATCTGAGTCCGATAGCAGAGCAAAAAGGCATGAATTTGCAAAATAAGGGCTACTGGGTCCGAACGCTGCGACGAGGATGTAACGAAGGCGTAAAGGATGTAGTATACGAGCAAGAGCTGCTGAGTCCGATCGATTTGTAGAGGAGAGTTTGCGCTGACGTTGCGGACTGTATTGCAGCTATTTGGTGTTTTTCGTGTGTTTATTAGCAGTATCGGACTGCATAGCTCTTATCGCTGTGATTTTGATTAAAAGTAGGGCACATATGAGCGAATAGCTGCAACTAGGTCCGATAGTACAGCGAAATGGACTGAATTTGTGAAATAAGGTCATCTGAGTCCGAACGTTTCCCTGAGGCGAGTGTGCTCTAACGTTACGGTTATGGACTTAGAATATACTTAGCATACGATAGTTACAGAGTCCGAGCTGCTCAACTGTGCGACGAGGGGCAAGGAGCATTTGAGTGAATAGCTCGCCACACCTATAGTTAACGTATAGGCAAAATCTGAGAAAGCATCCCGGTAGCTTGATGCAAATCCTAAGTCTTTTATGCTAAAATTAACGCAATTCCGTAAAATATACTTTTGATTAGGCAGGGTTGATAATAGTGTGGCATTGGTAAAGGAGGCTGCGTATATGGGGATGATGTCTTGGTTAGCTGAGCAGCGGATTCAGGAGTCTATGCGTAACGGGGAATTTCGAGATTTACCTGGGCATGGCAAGCCGCTGGAGCTTGAGGATTTATCAGGTGTGCCAGAAGAATTACGGATGTCTTTTAAAATCATGAAGAACTCCGGACTTGTTCCTGAGGAAATCTCTCTGCGAGCTGAATGTGTTACGTTGGAAGGATTGCTAGCGGCGTGTCATAATAGCGGAGGTGCAGAAACCAGTGAGGGCAAGGCTCTGCGGTCAAAACTGTCTATGAAAAGACTGCATCTACAGGAGTTATTGCGTGAACGCGGCTTGGATAGTAACCCTGCTTTTATGCAATACAGTGCTCAAATACACGGACAGATGATAAAGGAAGAGGATTAATGCTGGTTAGGTTACTGCCTAAATACCTACGGTCATTTGGACATCAGAATAAATAGTGTAAAATAAAAGGCATCTCTTGGTCGTTTTAGACAGAAGAGCTGCCTTTTTGCTTGTTGTGTGTAACTAATCATGTATGCTCATCTAATTTGTTTGAAATAAACCCATTCCGGGTCGCCATCATCTAAATTCTCAATGACTCCGCTTTTAACAAACCCTTGAGAAAGACATAGTTGCTGCATGATCGTATTGGATTCATTGGTAGAGGTGAAAAGCTTGGGGGTTGGGCATTGTTCCTCGATGTAGCTAAGGAGTGTTTTGGCTATGCCTAGGCGTCTGAACTCAGGATCCACAATGACCAGCTGAATAAAACAACATTCGAAAAAGGTGGTATCGTAGCAAGCAAATCCTACAAGCGTTCCATTATGCGATGCTACGTAACACTGCTCATGATTGATATATTTTTCAATCTTCGATTTGCGGCTTTCATTGCCAATGATCTTGCTGTCTACTTTGGTTAGCATGGGTAGATCTGAAATTGTAGCTTTTGTTACGAATATCATAGTAAGTCTCCTTATTAATATTATAGAGGGTATGAATGGTAAGTCTTGATCTTTAAGGTTTTTTCACACATGATGAAGATGATCTAAGATAACTTCTAGGAAAATTATAACATATGATTATAGACGATGGAGAGATAGAATGAAACAGCTTCCGATTATACAGGTGCTTCCTGACCTGAAAAACATACTTAACACTGCGCAGGCAGCAGTACTTATCGCTGAACCGGGTGCAGGCAAAACAACTGGAACGCCTCCGGCGTTTTTGGACGAACCCTGGATGGCGGGTAAAAGCATTTTAATGTTAGAGCCTAGAAGGCTTGCTGCTAGATCTGCCGCCACTTACATGGCATCCTGCCTTGGAGAAAGTGTTGGACAGACGGTAGGTTATCGGATGCGGAATGACACTAAAGTAGGCAAAAATACGCGGATTGTTGTAGTCACTGAAGGAGTATTAACGAGAATGCTGCAAAGCGATCCTTCTTTGGGTGATGTGGGTTTAGTTATTTTTGATGAGTTCCATGAGCGCAGTCTTCATGCGGATTTGGGACTTGCCCTTGCACTGGAAGCACAGGCTGTGCTGCGGGAGGATCTAAGGATTCTTATCATGTCAGCTACCTTGGACAGTGAGCGGGTGTCTGCTTTACTAGGGGATGCGCCTGTAGTAAATTGTCCGGGCAGAACCTATCCTGTAGAAACAATCTATGTGCCAACTACTGGGAATCTTCCACTGGAAAAAACTGCTGCAGCTGCTGTGAGACGTGCGCTTGCTGAACAACCCGGAGATATTCTCGTCTTTTTACCGGGGGAAAGAGAAATACGCAGAACTCAAAGTGAGTTGGAAAATGGGAGCTTGCCAGTTCCGGCAATTATTCGCCCTTTATATGGTCAGCTGCCACAAAATATCCAAGATGCAGCCGTGGCTGCATCTGTGCAAGGTGAACGAAAAGTAGTGCTCGCGACTTCTATCGCTGAGACAAGTCTAACGATTGAAGGCGTGCGAACGGTGATTGATACAGGGCAACGCCGTACACAGGTATTCTCACCACGCACAGGAATGCCGAGTCTTACGACGGTCCCGGTATCAAAAGCCTCCGCGGATCAACGGCGGGGACGTGCCGGACGGACAGCCCCAGGCGTGTGCTACAGGCTGTGGAGTCAGGAGGAGCATAATCGACTTCCGGATGACAATGTGCCGGAGATTATGCAGACGGACCTTGCGCAGCTTGCTTTGGAGCTGGCGCTGTGGGGCGTGCGCGATCCTGCCGCGCTATCTTGGCTTGACGCGCCGCCCGCTGCGCCTTATGCGCAGGGCACCGCGTTGCTGCGCCAGCTCGGCGCGCTGGACGCCGGCGGCGCCATTACGCCGCACGGCCACAGCATGGCCACGCTTGGCGCGCACCCGCGAGCCGCGCATATGCTGCTGCGCGCGGCAGAGCTTGGCGCAGCACCGCTCGCCTGCCGGCTGGCGGCGCTGCTGCAAGAGCGGGACCTTTTCAAGGGTCCCGCGGCCCTAGATTGCGACCTCACGCTCCGCGTTGAGGCGCTGCTCCGGTTCGAGCGCTCCGCTGATAGCGGCGGAGCGGACCCGGCGGCTCTGCGCGCTGTGCAGCGCGAGAGCCGCCTTTTCCTGGCGCAGCTGCAAGCCGCGCCGGGCGAGAACGTGAACGACATCAGCCGCTGCGGGCTGCTTCTGTCGTTCGCCTATCCCGACCGGATCGGGCAGAAACGCGGCGATGGCGCGTTTCTGCTCTCCTCCGGTCGGGGGGCGGCCATGCGGGAAGGACAACCGCTGGCCCGGTCATCTTTTATCGTAGCTGCTTCGATCGATGATCGCGCTACACAGGGCGCAATTATGCTGGCAGCTGAGATAGAAGAAAGACAACTGCTTACCTATCATGCAGACCGCATCACAGAAGAAGCGGATGTGTATTGGGATAAAGAAAGTGGGAGTGTGAAGAAACGTCGTCGCACAATGCTCGGCGCGTTGGTCTTAAAAGAAACTTCACATGAAAGACCCTCCGCGGAAGAAACGGCAAACGTACTGTTAAGTGTCATCGCTACAGATGGCATTGAAACTCTACCGTGGGAGAAGGGAACCTTACAGCTTCGCGAACGTTTGATGTTTATGCATGCCTTACGTTCAGATTGGCCGGATGTATCAGATGTTGCTTTAATTGCTACGTTGGAGGAATGGCTTTTGCCATATCTGCAAGGTATGAGGAACCTCCGTGACCTTCAGCGTGTACCGTTAGCACGGGCGCTTGAGGGGATGTTGGACTGGAATCAGCGACAGATGCTGGAAAAGGAAGCACCTACACATATATCTGTTCCCAGTGGCTCGCGTGTGCCCGTAGATTATACTAATTCTGCTGCCCCGGTATTGGCAGTAAGATTGCAAGAGATGTTTGGACAGCTGGACACACCTCGAATTGGAGGGGGAAAGGTGCCGGTATTGCTGCATCTTTTGTCACCAGCTAGACGGCCTGTGCAGGTAACCTCTGATCTAGCAAGTTTTTGGCGGGGGACCTATTTTGAGGTCAAAAAAGATCTGAAAGGACGGTACCCGAAGCACTATTGGCCAGATGACCCATTACAGGCTATTCCGACTAATCGTACACGTCCCGTAAAATAATTTATGGTACATATGCTCTTGAAATTTTTCCTTAGATGTTTGGTCTCCCGTTTAAAGGGTAATTACTAGCGAAGACAATTACTAAGGAGGGCTTCAAGTGACTAAAAAAATCGTAGGTATTTTCGACACAGAACAAGAAGCAACCAGAGCAATTGAAGGACTTCACAATCAAGGATTTAGTAATGATGAAATATCAGTAATCACACGTGATCGTGATGAGCTTAGAAACATCTCAGAGGATACAGGCACAAAAGCTCCAGAAGGAGTAGCAACAGGCGCTGCTACAGGTGGTGTAGTTGGCGGCGTTGCCGGACTATTAGCAGGGATCGGAGCATTGGCGATTCCGGGGATTGGACCGATCCTGGCGGCAGGGCCTATAGTTGCTACCCTTACAGGTGCAGCAGTTGGTGCAGGCGCAGGTGGATTAGTCGGCGGCTTGATCGGACTCGGTATTCCTGAGGATGAGGCTAAAGAGTACGAAGGTTATGTGGAAAGCGGCAAAATCCTTGTACTAGTCGATGATAATGGACGCGGCTATCAAGCGCATGATGTGTTCCGCGGCAACCGTTCGCTGAATACTCAGCGTTACGAAGGCGTCTATAACGAAGACACTAGACTAGGAAATTCGATGGCTAACAGAGCGGATCGGACGGCTGAAGTCTACAACCGCGATAAAATATAATCATTATAATAACCTGCTTTAAAAGCGGTAAAAGGTTACAAGGAGCGATTCTCCGATTAATGGAGAATCGCTCCTTTGTGTTATTAGTCCATCGCGCCACCCGGAATCTCCCATAACTCATCCACTTTTGAGGCATAGGGACCCAGAGGACGCTATTGGCTAATTTTTAGCCTTTGCAGCAGGATTTCGGACTCCATGGACGCTATTCTATAGAATGAGGCTCTTATTTGCTGTTTTTTTTGCCAATAGCTGCAATGGGGTCCGATAGGGCTCCAAATATTGAATAATATTGCGTTTAAGGTCCCCTGTGTCCTTTGCTAATACGTACCTGCATCGTTTCGGAGTGTCCCTATGCTGCTACGCCACGTGCTGTCTTTGTACTGCTACGTACACGCCCGATCACTGTGTCCTTTCCCACTACGTACCTGCATCGTTTCGGAGTGTCCTTATGCTGCTACGCACGTGCTGTCCTTGTATTGCTACGTAAGCGCACCCGGTCACGTGTCCTTATGCTACAGAGTATTCGCATCGGATTGCAACTCCGAACGTGCCCCATTTCGCAGTGTCCCTATACTGCTACGCACGTGCTGTCATTGTACTGCTATGTATGCGTACCCGATCACTGTGTCCTTATGCTGGAGGTGCATCGTTCCGCTGTGTCCTAATGCTGTTACGTACATGCAGGGTTCCCTAGAGTCCTTATACTGCTACGCACGTGTTGTCTTTGTACTGCTATGTATGCTCACCCGATCACTGTGTCCTTTTGCTATACATACGTGCATCGTTCCACTGTGTCCTTATATTGCTATGTAAGCGCATCCGGACTCTGTGTCCTTATCCTACTGGGCATACGCCCCCGGTTTGCAGCTACGAAATCGCCCCGTTCCGCAGCGTCCTTATGGTTGCTAAGCATATGCCCCGTTCCGCAATGTCCGTATGTGCTGCTACGTGCACGATCTTAATCAAGGATACGAAGCATGCGGACGAAAGAATCAGCTGCTACGGATAACCTCATATCGCGATGGATTGCGAATCCTATATTCCGGGGTGGAGGCGGATCATCTAATTGCAGCTCGAAAAGTTCTCCTTTTTGAATCTCCTCAATTACAAAAGAACGGCTAATAAACGCTACCCCGTAACCAAGTCTTGCGAATTCAGAGAGTAAATCGATGCTGCCCAGCTCTATATCTGGTTTAACGGACAAACTCTTACCAGCAAACCAATGATCAACAAACAGTCTGGTGCTGCTTTCTGGGGATAATAAAATAAAAGGTAACTCTGCAAGTTCTTTTGCCGTAAGCGAACGGTTTGCCAGTTGCTGAAAGGCTCGTCCCACTACAAAACAATCTTCAAGGGTGGCAAGCGTCTGAATATTTAATTGTGGATCGTCAATAGGCATATGGACGAGCGCACAGTCTATTTCGCCTTCTTTCAAACGTTTGGTGATCTCATGCGTTTTTCCGTGTGATAGCCGAATTCGTATACCGGGATATTGTTTGTGGAATGCGTTCAATTGCGGAAGCAAAAGATTTTTAATAAGGGAATCACTCGCTCCAATCCGAACTTCTCCTTCGTTTAACTGCTTTAGATTGTGAAGATGCTTTTGTGCAGAATCCAGCATGACTAGTGAGGGCTCAACATATTCCAATAACGCCAGTCCTTCCTCAGTTAGCTCTACACCTTTAGATAAACGATGAAATAATTTGAGTCCTAAAGAATCCTCCATTTGTTTAATGGCATAACTTACGGATGGCTGTGTAATATGCAATTCATTTGCAGCCTTTGTTAGATTTTTGTAACGAGCCGTATATAAAAAAATGCGATACCATTCAAGATTAAAGAATTTGATATAGATCACCTCTATGACAGTCTATTGAAAATGTGATTTCATTAATTGCAACAATCTTATTATAATTTGGATAGATAAATAATAAAAGAGTCGGCAATGGAGGTTTGAATATTATGGCAGGTAACACATTTGGGGAAGTATTTAAAATTACTACCTTTGGAGAGTCACATGGTGCAGCGGTTGGGGTCATAGTGGATGGAGTTACACCTAATGTTGAAATTGATGAAGCATATATCCAGAAACAGATGGATAGAAGGAAACCAGGCCAGTCCTCAGTAACTTCACCGCGTAAGGAATATGATGTTGTGCAAATACAATCAGGAGTATTCGAAGGGAAAACAACCGGAACTCCACTCTTTGTGGTCCTGTACAACAAAGATATGAAACCGGAGGCCTATAACGATATTCAGCATTCATTTAGACCCGGCCATGCGGATTATACTTTTTTGCAGAAATACGGAATTCGCGATCATAGAGGCAGTGGGCGGGCATCAGGCAGGGAAACAGCGGCAAGAGTAGCTGGCGGAGCGATCGCTCGGAAACTGCTTGAAAGAAGAGGAGTTGAGGTACTGGCCTACACGCAAGAGGTCGGAGGGATTAAGTGCCAAACCTTTGATGAAGATGTCATTGAACAAAATGCAGTCCGCGCCTGTGATGCTAAGGCAGGAGCTGAAATGATTAAAAAAATTGAACACTTAGCTTCGATTGGAGACAGCTGTGGAGGTATCGTGGAGTGTCGGATTAGAGGGGTTATTCCGGGTCTTGGAGAACCCGTATTTGATAAATTGGATGCAGAGTTAGCTAAAGCGATGTTATCTATCGGTGCTGTAAAAGGAATAGAGTTTGGAGCTGGATTCGAAGCGGCCTCTATGCTTGGAAGTGAACATAATGACGCGATGAATAAGGATGGATTTCTTAGTAACCATTCCGGTGGGATTATAGGCGGAATTAGCACAGGAGAAGAAATTATTTTTCGAATAAGTGTAAAGCCTACATCATCGATTTCTGTTACTCAACAGACCATAAACACGAATGGTGAAGAAGTAGAGATTAAAACGGAGGGCAGACATGATCCATGTATCTGTCCGAGAATCGTGCCGGTTGTTGAAGCAATGGCTTGCTTGGTATTGGAAGATCTTTATAAAAGACAAGCTGCTATTTTTGGATAAAAACACTTTATGATAATGATTCAACTCAAAGATTGCACCTCTTAGCATGCTGTGAGGTGCAGTCTTTTTTGCATATGTGGTATCATATGGATAATCATTCAAATTATGCTTTAACTCTAGCTATGCCATAAGATACGGTACAGCAAAAAGGAGGGAATAGATGAAAATCTTTGTTGCAGGTGCTGCAGGTGTGATTGGACGGCTATTGCTTCCTAAGTTACTTCAAGCGGGGCATGAGGTTATCGGTCTGACCCATAAAGAAGAAAACAAAACAATCCTTGAGAGCATTGGGGCACAAGCGGTAATCGCGGATGTGTATGAGCGTGAGTCTATATTTGCGGCTATTCGCGCAGCTCAACCTGAAGTGGTGATTCATCAGCTGACTTCACTAAGTCAGCGGAATTTTGCAGATAATTCAAGGATAAGAATAGAAGGAACACGAAATATTGTCGATGCTTCATTGGCATCCGGGGTTGAACAGATCATTGCCCAAAGTATCTCTTGGGCATATGAAGCTGGTGAGGGACCTGCCACGGAGAATACTCCATTAGATACTAATGCTTCTGAATTACGGATGAGAACCATTGATGGTATCCGCTCCCTTGAAAAAGCAGTCGCTGAGATTCCTAATCATGTGATTTTGCGGTACGGAATGTTGTACGGCCAAGGGACTTGGTATAATTCTGCAGGATTAATGACAGAAGAAATTCGGCATGGAAGACTGACAGCAACAGAAGCAGTTACGTCATTCCTTCATGTGGAGGATGCAGCTAACGCGGCGGCGCTTGCTCTGAACTGGCCTTCTGGTCCAGTCAATATTGTGGACAATGAACCTGCGCGAGGAATAGATTGGATGCCTGTTTTTCAGAACTCTTGGGAGCTCCTGGACCTGCTTCGCAAATGGGCAGAGAAGGCTGGGAACGGGGGGCGTCCAATACAAAAGCTCGAATGGATTACGGATGGAGCCCATCTTACCCGTCATGGAGGTCAGGTTTTGCTCAGAGCTTGAAGGGTTAGAGAGATGAATCCTTACATGTAGAAGGAGAGATGACATGAGTAAATTAAAGAATTTTTCTTTAGTAGTCGTGAATTTAATTGCTGATCTATGGTTTGGAATTGTTCGAAAACCAGAGTTTTATGATAAGCACGCCGTTACTAGAACAAAGAAAGGGTATGTCCTGTTTGTAACTATGGCAGGCATTCTCGCAGTGGGTTCTGCTTTTTGGTTATGCTCGAGAATATATTAGAAAAAAGACTGCCAATTGGCGGTCTTTTTTTTGGATATTGGACGTCAGAAAGCTACAATGTAATGTTAGTACTTAATAGATGGTTAAAAATTGAATTTTTTTAAAAAGAGGAAGGTTCCAATGAATTCTCCTACACCGAACCAACGTGCGCTCACTTATTCTCAACAATCTATAATTGCCTCACGAGTCACCATTCCAAAGCAAGCTCCTTATTATGTTCAGCGCATAAGATTAATGTCCAAACTCATGGATGAAAACCGTGCTAAAGTAACGCTTATTGCCGCCTCAGCTGGATTTGGAAAAACGACACTTGCGGCTGAATGGGCTCGCACTCATTCCGATGAGGTTGCATGGTTGTCACTGGAACTTGCAGATAACCATCTTGTACGGTTCTGGTTAAGTTTGCATACCGCAATTGAGAGAATCTTTCAGCCCTATGCTAATCGTTGAGGTTAAAAACCGGGTACAAGCCGTTTCTATGATAAAAGAAAAGCATTTGCTTTAAATCGGCAAAAGATTAATATAACAGTTTATTACCAAACATTTACTTTAAGAAGTGATACTATGGAATATAGAAGGTGATAGAACTAGCGAGGAGGAAATGTAAATGCAATTAATGGCATGGTCTGAATACGAGATTTCATATGACTTAAATAATGATTATTCTATTCGTAAGGCAGACTCGGAAGAATGGGGACTGTACTGTTCCATTTATTATAATATGCAATATAATGGTTTTTTTAAAGAAGAAGGGTTCAATTCTGCCCAAAGAAACGCTTTTTGGATCTATAGAGGGGAGTCAAAAATAGGTGGAGTAAGGATGTCGCCTAATCGGATATATCATTTATTTGTTATTCCACCTTTTAACGATACATTTGTGGTGCTGAAGCTATTAAAAAAGCTTTTGATTTATTGGTCAGATAGCACAAAACCTATAAAAACCTTCGAGGTTCTGCCAGACCAGGTTCAATTATTTGCGCGGGCAGGGTTTTGGCCTGATGAGTTCAGATGCCGTTGGATGCACCGTCCTACAGATCATTTTGAGGTCGAATGGAACGAAGAGTTAAGGATTGAAAGTCCTCAGATCGAAGATAATGGTATGGGCGCTAAACGATTTATTCTTGAAGAGCAGATCGCCGAATGTAACTATGCGAGCTTTGATGGAAGTCTTGAGGCAACAAGAAGAAAGAAATTCTCTTATGAAGATTTTATCCCAAGTGAAGAACCTAATTATACAAATGAAGTATTACTTACAGCGTCCACGCTTGTGTATGATAAGAAATCGGGACAGCTAATTGCGAATTGTCTCTTGGGTTTACAAGATGATTACGCAGCAGTTTACAGTATTGGTGTAATACCTGCTTACAGAGGAAAAGGGATTGCTACACGGATGTTGAAAAGAGGACTTAATCTCCTGAAAGATAAGTATCCGATCCTAAGGTTATATGTCATGGAAGGTAATGACGCGGAGTCTGTTTATTTAAATCTAGGATTTGTCCCTGGAGTACAAGAGATACAGAGTATGTATATTCCTATGCACGATTAAGAAAGGCTGCCATGTGGCAGCCTTTCTTTTCGTTAACTAGGCATGAGAGGTAATAGGAAACATGAAATGTTGAGGGAGTTCTTTTAATAGCGGACGTATAAATAAGGTATCTTCACTTTGGAAAATTAATTCTGCCTTAACTTGATCGATTGGATAATCTGGTGTGAAATAAAAATGTATAACCTCAGTTTCCGGAGAAATAATGCTTTTCAATACTGTGTTGATATCAAAACTTGTTGTACTGATAATATCAAAAATATGAAGCTGATGATCCTCATGTTTAAAGATCACAATAACGTCAGCCTCTTCAATATAATAAAAGGAATCATGAAAAGGAAGAATAAAATAAAACAGCAGCTGATGTTCATTATTTATCACACTTAGCGCGGAGGATACCGGTGTTCTTTTGACTGCAAAATTTTTGATCATGCTAAAATCAACGGGGTTACCTATAGATAAAGGCCGCACAGAGTAGGTTGTAGTTGGCTGATTGCTAAGATGAGCAACGTTAAGTGAAAAGCTGCTTTCTTGCATGCGTTCAAACCCGAATTTAGGATAAAAATCCAAAGCGCGCTCATTAGCAAATAAGTAGAGGAAGTCGTATTCATGTTCGTACTTAGCGATAATGTGGTCTATTAATTTTCTGGATAAACCTTGCATACGATAATCAGGATGTGTCATCACCGTCCCAATTTGGATGGCGTTGTATTCTTTTTTGTTGATGAGAATAGTCATTTTATTAATAGATGCATTCGCAATGACGTGATCTTCATCGATAAAGGAATAACAAATATATTTGTCATTCCAGCCCCCTTGTTCATAGCAAGGTTTAAAATCAATACCAAAGATTGATTGGGCTAAAGAATTGAAGCTAAGCTTATATTTATCGATGTGTTTATAATCGCTAATCAATTGATATTCATTCATAGTATATACCTCTATTTCAGATGATTTCGGGAATCGCGTTTTATGAATATATAATACTATGCTTTTAAACCGTAAAGTTGATTTTAAAAATACTATACCAATATAATCCTGTAGATGTGTTATCATAATCTCTAAATTATTAAACTCGGAGGTACAAGATGAGAGAGGTAGATTACAGTCATTATTTTTGGCAGGATGAGAAAATAAGACTAAGATCCGTTCAGGAAGAGGATTGGGAAGGTCATTACATCAACCGTTTCGATACACCAGCGCGGCGACTTTTAGAGTGTACTGTTGAACTACCACCTACCATAGCTGAATCCCGAAAATTTGTAGATACATTTGCAGAATTCTCATCACAGCGGCTGATGTTTACGATCGAGAATCTAAATGGCGAATATGTGGGTGGAGTAAATCTTAATAGCATAGACGAGAAAAATGGTACGTTCAGTATAGGCGTGCAAGTGGATAGAGATCATCGAGGTAAGGGGTATGGGACAAGAGCTATCAACATCCTGTTGAAGTATGCTTTTTTGGAGCTAAGACTCAACAAGTTTAACGAATGTGCGCTCGAAGGTAACGAACCCTCAGCAGCTATGCTCAGAAAAGTGGGCTGTGTCCAAGAAGGCGTGCGCCGGAAAGTAATTTATACAAATGGACAGTATTTAGACTTACTGTTGTTTGGATTGACGAAGGATGAATTTATGGAGAAAAACGCTATGAAATAGTGATTAGGAGAGGCTACTTGGAATGCGATTCTTCAATAACTGGAGGATCGCTTTTTTGCGTTTCGTTTTGTGGATCGATGTTCTATTGAAGCTTGCGGACTCAGAAGACGCTATTTGCAAATATTAAGCTTTTACAGAGTAGTATCGGACTCCAGTGCAGCTATTCCTCTAGTTTAGCTGTATATATGTTACTTTTTATGCCAATAGTGCCCATGGGGTCCGATAACACACCAAAAGTGGGGAAAAGCAGCGAATAGAGTCAATGGGGTCCGATAGTAGCTCGAACGAGCAACTGATCAAACCAACAAAGAATGGGAGGGGGGGCGTGCTGAAGCATGTGGATTCAGATAGAGTTTGGTTCTCGCTGAAGCTTGCGGACTCAGAAGACGCTATTTGCAAATATTAAGCTTTTTCAGAGTAGTATCGGACACCAGTGCAGCTATTCCCCAAGAATAGCTGTATTAATGTTACTTTTTATGCCAATAGCGCCCATGGGGTCCGATAACACACCAAAAGTGGGGAAAAGCAGCGAATAGGGTCAACTGGGTCCGATAGTAGCTCGAACGAGCAAACTTGAACAAACTAAACTGATCAAACTAAACAAAGAATGGGAGGGGGGGCGTGCTGAAGTATGCGGACCTACTTCTTCGAGGAATCATTCAACGCAATCAACGATGTACAGCCATTTATTCCATACTTTCATCATATGAAAAATTCACAATAGAAGACCAGAAAAAACTACACTCTCCCTGCTCACATCCACATAAATCATCCTACATACCACCAAATCTCTATAAACAACGGAATAAGTGAACCCTCTATCAAATTTCAGGTTGTGAAAGTTGGAAAATAGTGCTTATACTAGAGTAATAGAAGGAAAGATTAGCCAACAACATTTACAACATGAGGAGGGTTTATATGGCGTTTATGATTGCTCAACGAGCGTTTATCAAGGTGTATCTTATAACAATGGTAGAACAACACCGCGGTTACGGATATCAAATGCTGGAGGATTTACGTCGGGATTTCAAAGCCCATGGTTATTCCCCTCCACAGAGTGAAATCTATCGCGCCCTGCATGAGCTGGTGCAGCAAGGGATTTTATATCGTACCAAGCAGCTGAAAGGCAATGACCCTAAAGTGGATTTTCAAGAAATCGTACTTTACCATTTCACTTCAGATGGAGAAGAGAAAGCAAAGTTATATAAAAAGCAGGTAAAGACAGATCTTGACCGCTGCTTAGGCATTTTGAATAAAGCTGTTGTGGACAACTATTAGAACTGCAACTATAGTAATATTTTCAGGATGCTCTCACCCTGTTATAATGGTTACTGCCGGATGATTGCAGTATATACTTGGAGGTAGCAAAAGATGGATGAACATATGAAACGTCGGTTAGACAAACAGCGGAAGCTGTTCAGTCAACTCGGCATCACATTAGACGCTCTAACCATACATGAAAAAGAATTCAGCATGAAGCTGCGTGGCTACGATGCGGAGGAAGTAGATACATTTCTGGACAGCGTAATCAAGGATTACGAACGTTTCTATGCGACGATCGCTGATCTGATGGATAAATGGCAAGAGCAGCAGCTGGAAATGCGGGAATTAAAGGCAGAAACCAAAACAGAGGTAATCCAGGTACCTGTTTCCCGAGGCATTGATCCAAAAGAATTGGAAGAGGTTATTCTGAGGCTTGAGACTAACGTCCGCCAGCTTAAAGATAAGCTTCCTCGCGTGGAAGAGTTTTTATAAGGAGTTGTTTGGTGTAAAGGGAGCTCCGCTTGACATTTCTAAATTTACCATTGACGAGTTAGCAGTTCATGAATTATGATATGTTCATAAATGATCATTTATATTTTAGTGGCGTGTTACCGTTAAGGGCATGAGCCAAGAATTGTCTTTATTACCATTAGACAATTCTTGGCTTTTTTTGTTCCGATTTGACGATAATTAGGGAGAGGAGTGATGAGCTTGTCGCGAGAGATCGAGCAATTTCAAGTACAGCGTGTAATAGGGAATAACGTTGTAATGGTTCAGGGAAGCAAAAACGGGAAGGAATATGTCATCATTGGCAAAGGTATTGGATTTGCAGTGAAGGGTTCTGGTGTGATCGAAGGAAATGATGCTCGGATTGAGAAATTGTTTCGTCTAGAAGATCGCGAAGCCTGGAGCCAATATCAAGTTTTGCTGGAAGATATAGATCCTAAGGTAATGAAAATAACTGATGAGATAATTGCAGATATCCAAAGTCAATTTCCTGACAAGTTAAACGACAAGATTTATCTGGCACTCCCGAGCCACATACAGTTCACCATCTACCGTCTGCGCAACGGGATGGATATTATTAATCCGTTTTTGCAAGAAACCAAAATGTCATTTCCGAAGGAATTTGAGATCGCTTACAAGGCATCGGAGAAAATCAATGCTGAATTTCAAGTGCAAATCCCCGAAGATGAGATTGGATTTCTTACTTATCATGTGTATTCAGCAGTCAATAATGTATCGGTTGGTCAGTTAGTCAAGGCCTCTAATATTGTCAATGAGCTTCTAGACATGATTCAGCAAGAACGAAAGATAACTTTTGAGCATGGCAGTATGAATCATATCCGATTAATGATCCACTTGCGTTTTTCGCTGGAACGTATTTTAAAAGGATCACTAATAGATAATCCCTTTGTGAAACATATTAAGAAAGAATACAAAGAGGAATACAAGCTGGCTCAAAAGCTCGGTAAAGTAATGCAAAGGTCGCTTGAAGTCGAAATCCCGGAAGAAGAACTATGTTTTCTAGCCATGCATTTGCACCGGTTATTTCAGACCTTAGTGAAATCAAATTAACATCTTAAGAGGAGTGGAGCATATGTTTTCCAAATGGAAATCAAAAAAAGAAGAGAAACATACTGAACATACCATCGAAATCATGGCACCAATCAGCGGGGAGTCAGTTCCACTAGCACAGGTTCCGGATGAAACCTTTGCTGGCGGTCATATGGGTAACGGAATTGCAATAAAACCATCTGAGGGAATTTTGAAAGCGCCTTTTGACGGTAAGGTTGCTCATATCGTGAAATCGAGTCATGCAGTCATTCTGGAACATTCCTCCGGTATGCAATTGCTATTACATATCGGAATCGATACTGTCAGCCTCAAGGGCAACGGTTTTGTCAGTCATATAACCTCTGGAGATCAAGTAAAAGCAGGTCAAACCCTAATCGAATTTGATCTGGACGTAATTCGCGCGGCAGGTTGTGACACAATTTCGCCTGTAATCGTGACCAGTACAGAGGAGAATCCACCTCAAGTAAGCGGACATTATGGTCAGGTTACAGCAGGACAGGATCTGATTCTTACCGTGGCTTCAAAGTAAATGGTTTATAGAGCACTACTACTATTGAACCGAAAGGATGATTTTTAATGTTGGCTTTTCTACAAAAACTAGGTAAGTCGTTAATGCTTCCTGTTGCAACCATGCCGGCGGCAGCTATTCTTCAAGGGTTTGGTTTGCTTAACTACGAAAAAGATATTCCGCTAGGAGCGACCATTGGTGGATTTCTGAATCAATACTTTGCTCCATTTCTAAACGCCGGAGCGAATGCGATCTTCGGTAACCTAGCCTTAATCTTCGCGGTAGGGGTTGCCATTGGATTTGCCGGTGACGCCGTAGCAGCTTTGTCAGCAGTAATTTCTTACATGGTACTGACTAAGATTCTGCTTATCGTACCGCTTCAATTCTCTTTCATCAATGATGATGTTGTATTGAACATGGGTGTGCTTGGTGGTATTTTTGCCGGTGCTTGGGCAGCGTTCTTATACAAGAGATATCACAATATAAAAATGCCTGATTGGCTCGGATTTTTTGCAGGTAAACGTTTTGTCCCAATCATTACGGCAGCTTCTATGATGGTTCTTGCTGTATTTGTGGGTATGATCTGGAGTCCGATACAAGATGTTATTAGTGACTTCGGGAACTGGGTTGTGTC
This sequence comes from Paenibacillus sp. FSL R7-0163, assembly GCF_037969975.1. NCBI lineage: Bacteria > Bacillati > Bacillota > Bacilli > Caryophanales > Paenibacillaceae > Paenibacillus > Paenibacillus sp. FSL R7-0163. Next base: position 3,098,459 of record NZ_CP150224.1, on the reverse strand, counting down.
ACTGGGGGCTGTTGGAGCATTCATCTTCGGTACAGCTAACCGCTTGCTGATTCCGTTCGGTCTTCACCACGTGCTTAATACGATTGCTTGGTTCCAAATTGGTGATTTTACGAATGCAGCTGGTGAACTGGTGCATGGTGACTTGTACCGCTTCTTCGCTGGAGATAAAACTGCTGGGATGTTTATGACTGGATTCTTCCCAATTATGATGTTTGCGCTTCCAGGGGCAGCACTTGCATTTATTCATACAGCTAAACCGGAAAAACGTAAAATGGTTGCTTCCATCTTCATCGGTTCTGCCATTGCTTCTTTCTTAACAGGGATCACTGAACCACTTGAGTTCTCCTTTATGTTCGTAGCACCACTCTTGTACGGAGTTCATGCTTTATTAACAGGATTCTCCATGGCCTTGATGTACATTTTAGATGTTAAGCTTGGTTTTGGTTTCTCCGCAGGTTTGATCGATTATCTTGTAAACCTGAAACTGTCTACTAATGCATGGATACTTATTCCTGTGGGTCTTGGATTCTTCGTCTTGTATTATGTACTATTCCGCTTTATTATCTCATTGTTCAAGCTAAAAACACCTGGACGTGAAGATGATGAGGAAGAAAGTCTGTTAGCACCACCTGGAGGTAATGGAACGCCTTCATCGTCTTCAAAAGCTGCTCAAATTCTTGAGAACATCGGCGGTCCATCGAACATCCGCAATATCGATGCATGTATCACACGCCTTCGTCTGATTGTTAATGACGAAAAAGCCGTTAAAGATTCCGCATTGAAACAGCTCGGAGCTTCCGGTGTTATGAGACTGGGTCAAGGGGCTGTGCAGATCGTATTTGGTCCAAAATCAGAGCAAATTAAAGATGATATTCAAAAGCTGTTATAACTAAATTGATCATGTTAAATTCATTAAACAGGGCTGGTTCTTATACCAGTCCTGTTTTTTTGCTGTGTCCAGAGATAAAGGGTTGCTTTATAGATAATGCCTAGTATAATACTTGGTATAAGTAGGAAAAGGAGTCGGTACACATGTCAGTCGATGATTATTTGGATCTTTTAAATTACGCCAAGGCGATTAAAGATGGACAGTGGCAGGCTGACATCATTGAGCGCTTAAAGAATCTTAGTGCAGCAGAGGAAAGTCCTCAGATTCAAGAAGAAAGTGTAATAGAATTATGGTCAAGATTTGATGCCATTAACATAATGATCATGAAGCTGTTTGAGAAGCTACGTGAGAATGAACATTCAGAGCAACAGTTTCAGTGGAAAGAGCAGCTCTGGGAGCTTAGGCTGGAACGAAGTATTTTATCAAAAAAGATTCTTAATCGTTACATTCGAATTAGGTAAACACTAAAAGACAGTTTCCTTATTAATTTAGGGGCTGTCTTTTTTTACGTAATCTTGATACAAAAATGCATTGATAGTCGTCTTACTTATAGCTGCAGCTGATAAGGAGGATTTACAAGATGGAAATTCCGGAATCTGAAATTTTTAAAGCAATATTCTATGAACATTATCCTATTGTCAGACGTAAGCTGACCGCTTTGGTTCGTGATGAGTCGGCAGCAGATGATTTGGCACAAGAAGTTTTTCTGAGATTGTATCGTAACCCCCCAGATGATCCAGCAGCGCTGGGTGCCTGGCTTCATAGAGTCCTTACTCGTATTGGATATGATTATCTAGACAAAAAAGCAAGGGAACGGCGGCTGCAAAATAAACAAGAACAGTTATACGAAGTGGGGGAATCACCTCCTTCAGGAGAGGAAGTCTTAATCAGTAAGCTGGATCAGGAGGATGTTCATGAATGGTTGAACGAGCTGCCTGACAGGGATAGACAAGCGCTTCTGCTTAGATACTCTGGTTACAGTTATGCGGAAATAGCAGGCGAGCTTGGTCTAAGACCTCCCGTAGTAGGGACATTACTGCACCGTGCGACCCTGAGGTTAAGACAAAATGCAGCAAAATCACTATCTCAGTCAGATTAACAAACCGAGATAAACGAAGCTCCAAATTATTTAGGAGGGTTTACTAATGACTAAACAACCGCTAAATCAAGATCATAATAAACAATATACAGATGAAGCCTGGGCCAAATTGCAAAACAAGTTAGCGTCTGAGCATGCAAGTCCTAAATGGGCTGTGTGGAGTCAGCAGTTGGCAGTGGATGTTATGAAAGATGATGATAAACCACACCCAGAAATGGGCCAGCCTCAATCTACAGATGACAATCCGATAACTAATCGCCGATCCAAGCGACCTCGCATGAATCGTCGGCGTAAGTGGGGAGTAGCAGTGGCAGGTGCCGCGATCTTTGCGGTTATACTTGGAACTCCAGTAGGAAATACGGCTATGGCATCGCTGCTGAATCAGTTTCGGATGGAAGAAGTTACAGTTGTGAATGAAAATGATATTCGGGATATTTTTTATCAGGTAAATGAAAGTCAATCCATGAATGAAGCTATGAACAAATTTGGTGTGTTTACAAGTACCTTTGGTTCAAATAAAGGGATTATTCCGTTAGATCAGGTGGAAGAGACTCTAGGTTTTACACTTCCAAGCGGAACTTTGCTCGAGAATGTGAAGAGCGCATATATAACCAATTCACAAGAAATAACCTTGAAGCTTAATATTGAAGCGGTTAATAAAGCAATGAAAAGATTGGGTGCAAAACAGCTTCTTCCAGAGGCCATAGATGGGAAAGAAATTAAATTAGATCTTTCGGAGATCGTGAATTATGATCTTTCGATGGATAATGATAAATGGGCTAATCTTACACAGACGAAGACTCCTTTAATTACTGTAGATCCAACTATAAAGGTTGATGAAGCCTTGGAAGCTATAATCGATTTTCCATTGCTGCCAGATTATCTGAAATCCAGCTTAAAGCAGAGCCGCATTTTATCAGGTGAAATTCCTCTGCCACTGGTAAAAGGCCTGAATACCGATCAAATAAAGATTAAAGATACTACGGTTCTACTGAATCAGAATGAATATAGTCAAGGGATTGTATACTCGGCCATTTGGGTACAGAACGGGCAATTGTTCGATTTCAACGGGGGAAGCGTGTATACAGATAAAGCTGTATTCTTAGAGAAGCTAGAGGAGTTGATTGAATAATGACGGCTGCTGCAATAGAAGCGAAGTCTTTGACCAAAGAATATGATAACGGACGTGGTTGCCGTGATGTAACGATTACTGTTGGGAAAGGGGAAGCCTTTGGCTTCCTCGGCCCTAATGGTGCGGGGAAAAGTACCTTTGTCAAAATGTTGGTAGGTCTCATTCGTCCATCGAATGGTAGTGCTACTCTATTAGGCCATAAGATCGGTTCACTTGAAGCCAAGTCCCAAATCGGATATTTACCGGAATTATATCGCTATCAAGAATGGCTTACCGGGGAAGAAGTAGTAAGACTGCATGCCAAGCTGTGCCGTGTAGAGCGATCTGTAGCCGATAAAAGAATTCCAGAGCTTCTAGCGGAAGTTGGAATTGGAAACCGTGGACGGGATCGTGTGAAACATTATTCCAAAGGGATGCAGCAGAGATTAGGGCTTGCTTGTGCTCTTGTAAACAATCCGGCCATCGTTTTTCTGGATGAGCCCTCATCGGCGCTAGACCCGATTGGACGTCAGGAAGTTCGGAATATTTTGCAGAGGCTAAAAGAGAAGGGAGTTACGATATTTCTTAACTCTCACCTACTGGAGGATGTTGAACTCATCTGCGACCGTATGGCACTGCTGAATAACGGAGTTATACTGCGGCATGGGAAAGTATCTGAGATCTTAAATAAGCGAACAAGCTGGCATTTTAAAGTGGGCGGTTTTACGCCTATTTTGTTGTCTTGGCTACAGGATAGTACTGATCTTAAGATCAAAGTTTCAGCGGATATTGGATCTCAATCTGAAAAAGGAGCTTCAATCCCAGCTACATTGGAAAGTAGCACAGTTTGGCTGGAAGCGGAACTGGAGAATGAGGAGCAAGTAGGCTGGCTGAACACGTTAATTATTGAACAAGGAATGACCTTATATGAAGTCTCACGAAAGCAAGAACGTCTGGAAGACTGGTTTATGAGTGCTGTATCCGGCCTAAGTCACAGAGGTGAACACGAATGAGAATAATCATGGGAATGACCTGGAAGGAATTGCTGCGAAAACGAGTGATGATATTAACACTGCTTATGACCATTGTCTTTCTTATAGGATTTTGGTTTGTGGCAAATACGATTGGACAAAGTGGAATACCGAATAGAACAGATATTAGCAGTGGCGAGCATCTCTTAGCTAATTTTACAAATGGTGCTTTTATATTATCACTTGGATTCTTTTTTGGCGCTTTTGTAATCGCCTTTTTGGCGATCTTCAGTTCCTTCTCAGCTATTGCAGGTGAAGCGGAACAAGGGGTTATGCAGGCTTTACTGCCAAGACCGCTGCCGCGGTGGAAATGGTACATAGGTCGCTGGCTTGGATATGTGACGCTTGGGATTGGTTATGCCCTGATTTTATTTATTTCTATTTTATGGATTACTGAGATCCATGCAACCGTTCCTAGAGATGCCGTAGTCCTATTGAAATCATTTTTGTTATTCTCCTCTATAGTGCCTTTGCTAATTACGATTTCTATGCTGGGTTCTGGATTCTTCTCAGCAGTGGGGAATGGCGTCTTTATGACAATGTTATATGGAGCGGGCTGGTTAGGTGGGATGATTGATAAGATCGGAGGATCGCTTAGATTAGAACCCGATGTTCTTGACACATTAAATAATCTGTCAGGAATGATGGCACTGCTTATGCCAGTGGATGGTTTACAGCGGAAAATGACCGCCGTCCTGTTCAGCGCTAATGAAATGAGTGGAATGATGGGATTGTTCGGCAGCATGAATGGATTGCTGGATTTTAATACGGTTCCGTCAAATATGTTTATTTTTTATGCGCTAGGATATACCCTGTTAGCTTTTGTTATAGGTCTCCTTCGCTTCGAGCGAAAAGACTTATAAAGGGGATGTTAATCCAAAAAGAGCCCTCTTGTCTTATGATCGGGACAATTAGGGCTCTTTGTGTTGTGTAGCGGGAATCATTTCTTAATACCAAGCTCAATCCATTCGGTAGACCAGTTTCCAATTTCACCAAGTATAGGAGCAAGCGCTGTGCCTTTTGGAGTCAGAGAGTACTCAATACGTACTGGCATTTCAGGATATACAGTTCGCTCTATAATGCCTTCGGTTTCCATTTCCTTCAATCGGTCAGATAACACCTTGCCACTGAGATTGGACAGACAGCTCTCAATTTCACCAAAACGGCGTGGCCCTGGCATAAGCACGAAAACGATCAGCGCGACCCAACGTTTACTTAGCAAGTCTACCGCTTTTTCAAAGCGAGGACACATGTTGAAATCATTCATAATATCACCTCGACATTCATTATATCATAAACTTACATAAAGTAATTATAAATATTTAAATATATATTATAACTTGACGAAGTTATATTACAATGATAAACTTACTTACAAATAGTTACTTATAATTTAACTAATATTTTATCCTTATGCTTAGCTCTATCTAAGCATTGATGAACAATGAGGAAGGTGTAATTATGATTAAACCAGAAATCACTTCTATTTTACAGAATAAAATCACGCGAATTCCTTTAGCAAATTCCACAAATATATTGGTTGGACCCATCACGTTACCCGTGAATTTAGACGGCGAGACCGTTGTTTTTAAATGGTACAACTGGCTGAATACAACTGATGCAGAGCTTCTTCAAGAGGATAGCAGTAAAGCAACGGCAGCTTTAATTTCACGTTTGCCATCCATGAACTTAGCAGAAGGACAACAATCCAGTGTGTTGGTATATGGCGATTTCGAAGGGTCTGAGGATGCATTGATCCGGATGCATAGCATCTGCCATACTGGCGATATTTTTGGCAGTAAACGTTGCGATTGCGGATTCCAGCTGCATCAATCCATGAAAATGATTGTTGAGCATGGCTCTGGGGCATTATTTTATCTCGCGAATCATGAAGGAAGAGGCATTGGCCTGTTCAGCAAATCTTTAGCGTATCTTTTACAGGAAGAAGGATACGATACAGTTGAGGCTAATTTAGAGTTGGGATTTGCTGATGATTCAAGAAACTACGAAGAAGCAATCAGTGTTCTGCAAACTTTACGTCACAAACCAGTGACGCTGATCACGAATAATCCGAAGAAATTGGATGCGCTCAAGGCTGCAGGGATGAATGCCGTGAAAAGAGTAGCGTTATGGGGAGATGTATCTTCTTTTAACGAGAAATATTTGCGGACTAAAGTCGCTCGCTCAGGGCATTTAGAAGCTGTGAAGGACACCCATTCGCTAAATGAAAGACTGGCTAAGTAAAGATTGAAGTAGTGCTTTTGCGCTTCTTCTATTATAATGGGGTACTGGGAACCAACTCTAAGCTTAGTGAGGTACAATATGACTGCTATTCAAGTACAAGACTTACGCAAAACATTTAAAGTACAAAAAAACCGCGAGGGTCTCAAAGGGGCCTTCGCTGATTTGTTTAAAAGGGAATATACGGAAGTGACTGCAGTGAAGGACATTTCCTTTTCCATTCCTGAAGGGGAGATCTGTGGTTATATCGGCGAGAACGGTGCTGGGAAATCGACCACGATCAAAATGCTCACAGGTATTCTCGTGCCGACTTCCGGAAATCTGACAGTAGGTGGTTATGTTCCGTATTTGGAGCGCGAGAAATTCGTGAAAAATATCGGCGTGGTATTCGGGCAACGCAGTCAGCTATGGTGGGACATTGGGGTGATTGAGTCGTTCCAGCTCCTGCGCAAGGTTTACCGGGTGTCTGAACAAGATTTCAAGAAACGGCTGGATGAATTGGTCGAACGGCTGCAGCTGCAAGAACTGCTGAATCGTCCGGTTCGTAAGCTTAGTCTAGGTCAGCGGATGCGTTGTGAATTAGTAGCAGCATTGCTTCATAATCCGTCGATTGTATTTCTGGATGAACCGACCATTGGCTTAGATATTGTGGTGAAGTCAGAGATCCGTGAATTCCTAAAAGATATGAACCGCGAGCATGGGACAACCATACTGCTGACTACACATGACCTGCAAGATATTGAGGCGCTTTGCTCCCGAGTGATAATGCTTGATGATGGCCGTATCATTTATGACGGAGGACTGGAAGACCTGAAGCAGCGTTGGGGAACCGGACGTGAGGTTCAATTTCAATTTGGAAATGCAACGAAACGTCAGCAACTTGAGTTATGGACTGAGGGGTTGCCTGTTACTTGGTCTGCGGAGAACGATCTAGGGGCATCTGTCTGGATACCGCTAGATATAAATGTATCGGATGTATTAAGCAGAGTAGTGGGAAAAGCAGACATTACTGATATCAAAATCATAGAGACCAATACGGACGATATTGTTCGCAGTATTTATCAATCCGGGTCTGCAGACAAGCCTGATGAAATGGCTGCCGCTCTGAAGGATGAAAGAGAGGCTTTACATGTCTGATAAGCTTAATCCTGCAACGGCTATGTCCTCCTCCTCAGGAGGCGCGTCTTCTGGTGGTCCTCAGGAGAATAGCCGTAAATTACTATTCGGGGCTTACTTAGATTTTATACGCATCCGTTTCCTTACCATGCTTGCTTATCGAATTAACTACTACTCAGGTATTCTTATCTATTCACTGAATATTGGGGTTAACTATTTCACTTGGATGGCCATCTATGGTAATGGGGATTCATTGGGTGGATTTACTGCAACGCAAATGACATCATATGTTGCTGTGTCGTGGATGGCTAGAGCCTTTTATTTTAATAACCTAGACCGCGAGATCTCTACGGATATCCGTGATGGAAGTATCGCTATCCAGTTTATAAGGCCCTATAACTATGTCTTAGTCAAAATGATGCAAGGTCTTGGAGAGGGAATGTTCCGCTTCCTCTTATTTATGATTCCCGGCATGGCCATAGCGATGCTGCTGTTCCCAGTACAATTGCCAACAGCGCCATCTGCTTGGGCGGGGTTCCTGGTGATGCTCTTTTTCAGCTTTTTAATTAATTCACAGATCAATATCATTACAGGGCTCTCGGCTTTTTTCGTGGAAAATAATGAAGGCATGATGCGAATGAAGCGGGTAATTGTAGACTTATTCTCCGGCTTAATCGTACCGATCAGTCTGTTTCCTAACTGGTTATCTTCCGTACTTGAGGTGCTGCCGTTTCAGGCGATTACCTACTTGCCAGGTTCAGTGTTTACGGGACGGGTGCAAGGGGTTGGAATATGGAATGTATTAGGGATACAAATTATTTGGTTCCTGGTATTGCTGATTCCAATTGTCTGGTTATATCATGCGGCGCGGCAGCGTCTCTTCGTGCAGGGAGGTTGAGGAAACATGTATTACCTGGGATTATTAATTGAATATATCAAAAACTATATGAAGAGCCGGCTCACCTATCGCGCTGACTTTTGGGTAGAGGTCATTTCAGACTTGCTTTTTCAAGCTACCAACTTTATCTTTATTCTCGTAATTTTTATGCATACAGATAGCCTGGGCGGTTGGAATCAGAATGAAGTAGTGTTCGTTTATGGATTCTTTATGGTGCCTTTTGGGGTGTTTAGTTGTTTTGTGAATCTATGGGGATTTAGTGAACGTTACATCGTTAAAGGTGAGATGGACCGTATTTTGACACGCCCAGCTCATAATTTGTTCCAGATCTTTTTGGAAAATGTTGATCCGCCAGCACTTATGGGCTCATTCATAGGTATTATTATTATGGCCATCAGTGGCAGCAATTTGGGTCTTCCCTTTGAATGGTGGACGATACCGGCTCTGATCATTCTAACGTTAAGTGCGGTCGCCATCTATACGGGGATTTATACAACGTTGACTTCATTGTCTTTCTATTCGGATGCTCCTACTGGGATTCTTCCGTTAATGTACAACATTCAGACTTATGGCCGTTACCCGGTAACGATTTACAATCGCGCTATACAGGTATTGCTTACTTGGATCATTCCATTTGCATTCGTCGGAGTGTATCCAGCCGCGCTTTTTCTGCAGCGGGAGGAGATGACCAGCCTTGCTCTGATGACACCTGTAGTAGGTGCTATATTTCTGGGGATTGGTTTGTTAGCCTGGAGTTATGGCGTTCGCAGATACAAAGGTGCGGGGTCTTAAGTTAAGCTAGTGTCTTGTTATGTTGGAAAGGCTACCTTCGGGTAGTCTTTTTTTTACCCGGAATTCATGAATATGCTAAAATCATTAATATCTACATTGGGGAGGAATCATAGATGAATGTGTTAGATATTTTACCAGCACCCGACAACTTAAAAAAACTTATGAAAATACTTGCTTCTCTAAATATTGTCCTATGTCCTGAGGAATGGCTTCGCTATCATAATTTTGATTCTAAATTTGATAAGAATGTTTCTCTAGCATCGATCGATAATGGCTCAGGTGATAATTTGTTTATTATTTTTACACCTCAAGGAACGATAATTAAAGGTTTTGATCATGAGTCTGAAGTAAGTCCATATGCGCGCGACGAACATGAAGTTTGGCCGGGAATCTATGAAGAAGTCCCAATCTCACTATTGTCTTTTATTGAAGATGAGGCGATAGCTAAGGATGATGTTACTTTTTGTTTTTGGCGTGAAAATAACGACTTGACGTGGCAGAAGGGGAAGGTAGAAATTCCAGCGGAGGTAGAAGATGGTTCGGATTTTTTGCTAGGGACTATTTTCCGCACAGCTGAGGATTTTGTGGAATTTGCCGAAGGTTATTTTGAACTCACACTCCCTTTAGAGGTCGTTGCACAAGTTTATGAGGGTGCAGTCATTACCAAAGAGATGATCAAAGCGTTAAATCCTGATGGTGATGTAGAGACAATTCTTCAGGAGTTAGCAAAGCTAGACTCTTAGGGAGTTATCGATTTTGAAAACAAAGGGGGATGCGAAATGGAACTTTACGTGGAAAAGCTGAATGCTGATGCTGCTAGGGATATTTTAAGCTGGCAATATGATCCACCCTATGATTTTTACAATAATGAAACAACTCCTGAAGCTATAAGTGAAATGCTAGAGGAAGCATTTTTTTCTGTACTTGATGCAAATAAACAATTGATCGGATTCTTCTGTGTAGGAAGTCCGGCACAGGTTCCAAATGATAAATATACATATTCTCAGGATTTTATAGATGTGGGTTTAGGAATGAAGCCAGAGTTAACCGGACAGGGGAATGGGACTCTATTTTTCACAACAGTCCTTAACTATATTAATGAGAGATTCGAGGAAAAACCAAAGCGGCTGACAGTGGCGAAGTTCAACGATAGAGCGATACGCTTGTATGAAAAACTAGGATTTAGCCGGGAAGCTGAAATCGTTAAAGGAACTACAGAATTTATTATTATGATTTGTAATGAAAATGATAATCTTACTCCCATGTATGAGCGGGCAAAACCCGGCGAAATAATTACTTTTGGCTCTTATCCGCAAATGGCGGACGGAGCAGAAAAAATGCCGATAAAGTGGCGGGTGCTGCAAAATTCAGGTAGAGAGCTGTTCATTTTAAGCGAGTACATTTTGGACTGCAGGCGGTATCACGGTGAATATGTTGATGTTACATGGCATGACTCCGATTTGCGAAAGTGGTTGAACGATGATTTTTATAATGCCGCTTTTAATGACTCCGAGCACAGGCTCATCAAGACTACACAATGCACAGATAACGGAGAGGGAAGTATAAACACGGAAGATAAGATTTTTCTGCTCAGTGTTTCGGAGGCGAATGAATTGACCTTTAAACTTGGTGAAGATACTTTACGTGCGAAGCGTAGGGCGATAGGAACGGGATTCTCCAAAGTGAAAAAGAACGATGGATGTAAATTGTATGTGTATGATAAAAAAGTCAAAGCTGATTATATCCTTGAGAAGGATGAAGAGTTTGGCTGCTCATGGTGGTGGCTGAGAACTCAACCTGCGATTTCTTCACGTGCGTATTTTGTAGGTACCCGTAGCAGTATTCGCAGTTACGGACATGTAAACTTAGCTTGTTACGGTGTGCGCCCCGCTATAATCCTTAATTATTAAGCTCTTTCTCCAACATCGTTTCATGGGAAGCGAATCTTACCACAGAAACAAAACAGCCTGAACCCCTAGGAATACATGGCTCAGGCTGTTTATTATTGTTTCTATTTCATGGAATTAGATTTGTCTTTAGCATTGAGTGTAGCAATCAGTTTCTCGCCTTCGACATCCAGGTTTGGCAGAATACGGTCGAGCCATTTTGGAAGTGCCCAAGCTTTGTTGCCGAAAATAGACATTACAGCAGGAACTAATCCCATTCGAATAATGAAAGCATCGATTAAGATCCCTACGGCCAGTGTAAAGCCGATTTGTTTAATCATGACATCATCCGTAAAAATAAACCCTGCAAAAACGGAGATCATAATTATAGCAGCGCCTACTACGACACGACTCACCTGGTTGTATCCATGAACAACGGACTCTGATCCCTCATGACCATGAACGTACGATTCACGCATGGAACTGACAAGGAAAACCTGATAGTCCATCGCGAGCCCATATAGGATACCCGTAACGATGATTGGCATAAAGCTTAGCAATGGGCCACCGGTGTCGAAACCGAAGAGAGAATGGAGCCAGCCCCATTGGAACACGGCTGTGGTGATCCCGAAGGTAGCGAGTATGCTAAGCAGAAAGCCGATCGTAGCTTTGATAGGAACGATAATCGAACGAAATACCAACAGAAGAATAATGAGCGATAGGAGAATGATGATTCCTACATAAATGGGAAATACATCTGCCAGTTTGGCCGACATATCGATGTTAACAGCGGTAAAGCCGGTAACCCCGAGTTTAACATCATTACTTTGAGCGATACTAGATTCCGTAGCCCGTAAATCATTCACCAGATTTTTGGTTGTTATATCGCTAGGACCCGTTTCTGGAATCAGACTGAAGATAGCTAAATCCTTAGTCATGCCCAGAGGAGTGACCTGCGCGACATTCTTTTGAGCTTGGAGCTCTTTTACAAGATTTCCTAGGAGTTCCGGGGTGACTGGAGTGGAAGAATTCTTTGGTTCTGCAACCAGAATAAGCGGTCCGTTAAATCCCTCTCCAAAACCCTCGGATATAGCATCATAACTTTGTCTTGCTACCGTGTCCAAATTCGCTGAGGCAGCTCCGGGAATGCCCATTTCCATTTTCGCTATGGGGGTTGCTGCTACGCCAAGTACCACGACGATGGCAACAATAGTGACCCAACGATACTTGATGATAAATTTAACCCATCTATCAGCTATACCGCGGTTACCCGTTTTATGATGATCCTTGTTTTTCTTGCGAGCTTTAGGCGAACAGATGCGTTCACCCACCAATCCGAGCAATGCCGGCAATAGGGTTAAGGCAACAAATACGTTGATGAGGACGGTAGCTGCTGCTACTAACGCCATCGTAGATAAGAAAGTAAGCCCGATTACAAGCATACCGCAGAGAGCGATAATAACCGTCAAACCGGCGAAAAATACGGCGCTGCCGGATGTGCCAATTGCTCTAGCCGCAGCTTCTTGTGCGCTTAATCCTTGATCAATAATCATCCGGCGTTGGCGATTTACAATGAAAAGAGCATAATCGATTCCGACGGCTAATCCAATCATAAGCGCCAAGACGGAAGTGACACTAGGCATTTCAATGAATTTGGAAATAGAAAATGCTCCACCCACACCGATGCCGACTCCAAGCAGTGCAGTTATAAGGGGCAGCCCTGCTGCAACGACAGAGCCAAGCGTCACCAGCAAAACAATTGCAGCAATGACAAGTCCGACAATCTCAGCTGATCCTACACCGATAGATACTGATTTGAGTGTCTCACCCGGCAGTACAGTAATGTTGGTATCTTTCTCGACATTCATGACGGTATCAATTACAGAATCAAAAATATCTTGAGAGATAGCTGATTGCTCACTGGTAAACTGGAATTGGAACAATGCAATTCTACCGTCTGCGGAAAGAATAACACCAGGCACCGGAACACCATCTGCCATCAGAGGACCATAGGAAGGGGGTGCTGTGGCTGTTGCAGACTGATCCATACTGGCAGCCTGAGTTGCTTCAGTAGTTGAACTACTTGCTTCCGCTGCATAATCCGCAGGATTAATCACTTCGTTTATACCGTAAACCTCATTAATACCCTTAGTGATCGCTGCCAAACGTTCTGGCGTATCCAATCGCTCGCTTTGAGGTGCTTTGAACACGACACTTCCTTGTCCACCAGATGCAGCCGGAAGTTCTGTTGCTAATTGATCCAAAATCTTTTGCGATTCCGTGCCTTCAATCTTCATTTCCGAACTGATATGAATACCATTCATGCTGATCATAGAGATGACAATTCCTAAAATTAAAATCCAACCTAAAATGAAGTACCCAGGTTTACGATAAGCGGTTTTTCCCACTCTGTATAATAATGTTGACATGTATCTATTTTACACTCCCTCGATGATGAAAACTGATTGTTAGCCTATTAGAATCCGTTACGTAAATATCCGTAAATAGTTTCCAAAAATTGATCGAACGTAAGAGTTTCAGGACTTGGATCGTCGCTCGTCGTTTGTCCCGGAAGCAGCACATTAAGTTTTCCGTCAATTAAGGGAAGTACAGTTCCGTAAACCGAATTTATAAGCAGATAAGTATAAACCTCGTCATACTTACCATTTGACAAGTGCAACAATGTTTTTTGTGCTCCAGTTTGCGTAAGGTGTATTGCTCTTAAATAATGGGGCTCGAGGGCTGGGAATTTTCGGGAAAGTAATGAAAGCTCACGCAACCTCCCTATAAGCTCAGCTGTAAGTTGCATCTTAATTAGTTGATATAAGGTATCCAGCAGGGAGGCATTTTCAGGGATTTTGGTGAGCAATTCTTCATACTCATTCGTGTTCCGTACGGTAACTGCTCCCATCGCAACTGCCTCTTCCTTGCATGTGAAATAGTTTGCGAAAGTTCTTCTGGAGTAGCCGGCTTTTTGCACGATATCTTCAACAACAAAACCGTCCAACCCATGTTCAAGTGCAAGTTCGAATGCCGCTTCAGCTAGCGCTTTTTCAGTGGCTTCTTTTTTGAAATCTCTCAAAGTTTGTTTAATCATAACTTTATGTATACACCTCCCATACGGCTGTTTTTGTGGTGAAGATTAGGATTACTGACTATATACTAATGTAAACTTGCCCAAAGTGCAAACTTTCTCATTGGGCAAGTTTATGCTTTGGGATCTGCTTATAGAAAACTCTCAGCTGTTACACAGCAGAAAACAGGAAATAAAAATAGAATAATTTCTCTTTATCAACAGATGAAAAGAGTACATAATTACAGACGACCTCATTAACTCTAGAAATATTTTGTGAGTATTATAAATGATCTTTTCCAAAGAGGGGAGTTCGTTGTATGTATGGAATTCTGGCTGTTTCCGGCCTGTCTTTTCTTCTGGTGGCGGTATTTACACCTCTATTAATCTGGACGCTGCATAGACTGAGGTTAACGCAGCCGATTCGTGCCGAGCTTCCAGCAGATCATCAGGCCAAACGGGGTACACCACTAATGGCAGGGTTGATCCTGCTTATCGGGATAGCGATTTCGCTGCAGTTTCAACCTGGGCCTCTAATGTTACTCTTATGCGTTACGTTTTTGTTGTTTAGTTCAGTCGGATTTTTGGATGATTTCAAAAAGGCTTTTTGGCAAAATCCATCCGGCATCAGCGGCCGCTCAAAACTAGTGCTTCAATTTCTTTTTACTGGAATTATATTATATGTGTTGTTCCATTCGTTCGGCCTGACGAGTGATATCGAGTTATTTAAAGGGCAAAATCTGCAGTTGCCTGTGTACCTTTATGTGGCCATCATTTTGCTGTTTGTGGTCGGCTCCGCGAATGCCATCAATTTTACAGATGGTCTCGATGGGCTACTGATCAATGTTGCCATACCGTCGTATTTTTTCTTTTTTATGATTTCGGACAAACCTGAAGTGCAGACATTTTCACTTGTTATGATCGGTTGTCTGCTAGGGCTTTTGCTTTACAATATTTATCCTGCAAGAGCGTTTATGGGCGATACTGGATCACTGGCGATCGGGGGCTCCCTTTCCGTTCTGGCTGTCATTGAAAAGGTTGAGCTTTTGCTTCCAATTTTGTTTTTCGTTTATTTTGCGGAGCAGTTGTCGGTCATTTTACAAGTTTGGTACTACAAACGGACGAAGCTGCGGCTATTCCGGATGGCTCCGATCCATTACCATTTCAGCTTAAAATACGGATGGAGTGAGAACAAAATCGTGATGATTTTCGGTTTCATTTCGTGGGTATCCGTACTGCTTTGCTGGTTGATTTGGAAATATTTAATTCACTAAACGAACAATTCGATACGAAACATGAATCTACATAGTGTTATTGCAACAACGAGACATCGGCATCTTTTGTATTTACAAATCTATAAAAATAGATATAATGGAACACATGGAACCTTTAATGATATTCAAAGCGTTGTCTAACGAGACTCGTAGTCAAATTATGATGTGGCTAAAAACTCCCGAGGAGTTTTTTGATGAAAAGCCTTATTTACAACAAGGCCTAAATTTTCAAATCGGGATTTGCGTGGGCGATATTCAAGCTAAAGCGGGGCTTGCACAGTCGGTTATTTCGAGCTATCTATTGACCATGCAAAAAGCTGGTTTGCTGGAATCTGAGCGAATTGGGAAGTGGACGTATTATCGTCGAAACGAAAAGATAATTCAAGAATTTTCCGATTATATTAAAGAGAAACTATAGGAGAGAGGAGGAAGGGCTTTTTTTTGATAGTACATATCTACAAATCTAAATATGTAAATATAAATGGAGGATTATTTTAAAATGAAAAAGGTTAACCCTTTACTTATTATTATTTTGGCTTTAGGCGTATTTGGCATTATTACAACGGAAATGGGGATTATAGGTGTTCTGCCACAGGTAACTCAAAAATTTAATATATCAACTTCTCAGTCTGGATGGCTTGTAAGTATATTTGCTTTAGTTGTTGCTATTTCAGGTCCATTTCTGACCTTATTGGCTTCTGGAATTAATCGTAAAGTAATTCTATTAACTGCCGTACTTATTTTTGCAATTTCAAATATTGTTTATGCGTATACGACCATGTTTGAAGTAATGCTGATTTTTCGTATTATCCCTGCTATTTTTCATCCCGTATTTTTTTCAGTTGCACTTGTTACCGCTGCCCAACTTGTCCCTCCGGAAAAGAGCACCAAAGCAGTTACAAAGGTTTTCGCCGGAATAACGGTCGGGTTTGCTTTTGGTGTGCCTTTGACTTCTTATCTCGCGGACAAAATTTCTTTAGAAGTCGCTTTTCTCTTTGGAGCTGTCGTAAGTATAATTGCCTTTTTAGGAATACTAGCTTGGCTTCCTTCCATGCCAGTTAAAGAAAAAATGTCTTATGGTAAACAACTTGGTATTTTACGCAAACCCCTATTGTGGTTAAATATTGTGGCAGTTATTTTTATCTTTGCAGCTATGTTTTCTGTGTACAGTTACTTTGCTGAATATCTTGGGCAGGTAACACATATGAACGGGTCATGGATTAGTATCATGTTGATGGCCTTTGGGATAATCATGATTTTTGGGAATTTTTTATTTGGAAGCCTTTTGCATAAAGGCATTACAAAGACCGTTATCATGTTTCCATTGTTATATGCGGTAACTTATTTATTCGTATATTATCTAGGTTCTTATTTCCTTCCGATGGTTGTTATCATAATCATTTGGGGGGCAGTGCATTCCGGCGGACTGATTGTCAGTCAAGCATGGTTAACGACCGAAGCGAAAGAAGCTCCCGAATTCGGTAACAGCTTGTTTATCTCATTTTCTAACCTTGGAATTACTATAGGGACTGCTATCGGTGGTTGGTTTATTTCTCATGCAGGAATACATCAACTCATCTGGATCGGAATTATGTTTTCCCTGCTTGCTTTCTTATCGATCATAATCAAAATAAAGATTTCCAAATTAAACGTGGTGGAAGTAGAGTAAAGGCGAAACAGCGATAGCCAAGTATCTTTTTTCTGGTACATGGCTGTCGCTGTTTTCTATGATTAGTATTACAGTCTTGTGTTTTTAAGTTTTTTAATTTATTTTTATTAGACCCCATGAAATTACATACGTGTATAAGAAAAAGGTTATCAATGAATAAGATTTATCTATTAAAAAGCTTTCTAGCTATCACACTCTTACTTGGAACAACAACTGCCTGCAACTTAGCCGAGCAGATTACTTTAGAACCAGTTCCAACGATTACGTCCGATTCCAGTTCTGGATTAGATTCTACGCCAGACAATACAACAGAGGACAACAAACGTTTAATAGATGCAAAGGTAACACGAGTAGTCGATGGTGACACCATGAAGCTGACTATAGGCGGCAAAAAGGAAACCATTCGTTTATTGCTGGTCGATACTCCAGAGTCAGTGAATCCGAATATCCCCGAACCACAGCCATTTTCGCTAGAAGCTTCTGATTTCGCCAAAAAGATGCTTACGGATAAAGATGTACAAATTGAACTAGATGTATCGGAGCGGGACAAATATGGCCGCCTACTTTGTTACCTCTATATAGATGGGAAAATGTTCAATGAGATTCTGCTAGAGCAGGGTTATGCACGTGTAGCCTATGTATTTGCACCTAACACAAAATATGTTGATCAATTTAGAGCGATTCAGGATAAGGCGCGAGAGCGGGGAATAGGTATTTGGAGCATTGAAAATTACGCGCAAGACAAAGGTTTTCATGTGCAGAAAAAGAAATGAACTTCTATTAACGTAGGGTATTTGAGCCTATTAGAAGACAGGGGATAGTTTATTGAGCGATTATATTATGGAGTTAAGAAAGCTGGTAGGTACCAGACCGCTTATAATGGCAGGAGCCTGTGTTTTATTGTGCAGCAATCATCAATTATTATTGCAACGTAGAACGGACAACGGGTGCTGGGGTTTGCCAGGTGGTTCAATGGAGCTTGGGGAGACTTTAGAAGAGGTCGCTAAGAGGGAGCTTTTTGAGGAAACAGGCTTAACAGCCAAAGTTCTTGATTTGTTCGACATGTTCTCTGGAAAAGATCTTTATTATAAATACCCGCACGGTGATGAAGTATATAATGTTGTGGCTGCATATCTATGCACGGACTTTGATGGGGCGCTAAAAGTAGATGGAATTGAGGTGCAAGAATTGCGTTTTTTTAGTTATGAAGAATTGCCAAGCGAGCTGTCTCCTCCAGATGTTCCCGTCATTAAGAGGTTTATGGATCGTTTTGTTTGTAACTGAACCGGCTAACGAAACCACATCTCACTCAAAGCGTCACCTTTCCCTGGGTACATTAATAAGATGAACAATGAAACATGACATCAGCCCGGAAAGGTGTGCGATTATGGACGGAACAATCCTGAATTTCTTTGCTGGCGGCAACACAGCTCACGGCTTCTCTAACCTCTATGAGTCGTCATTGCAAGATTTAACGCGTTTGTTTGTTTTAAAAGGAGGCCCCGGTACGGGGAAAACTAGAATCATTCGAGAAATCGGAGATCTTCTGGCTCAACAAGGTTATGAGATCTGGTTAATTCACGCAGCGTCAGATAATGATTCACTCGACGGAGTGGTTATTCCTGAATTAAAAGTAGGAATTATAGATGGAACGGCTCCACGGGTCATTAAGCCAGAATTGCCTGAAGAGGCCATCGTACATGTGAATTTGGAGCAGGCCGTCGATACGCTCCAGTTAAGCCAGCGTTGTGTTGAGATCGACAGCTTAGTTGATCAGTACACGGAGGAGCAAGAACTCGCTTATTCAGGCTTTGCTGAAGCACTCCGCATTCATGACGAGTGGGAAGCGATTTATATTGCGACAATGAATTTCCAAGCCGCTGATGAGCTGACTCAGGAGTATATTCAACTTCTGTATGGTGATCAGAACTTCGAAAAAGTAAGCCGGGTGGATCACCGTTTTTTAGGTGCAGCTACGCCTAAGGGTGCAGTGGATTTTGTACCTAATTTAACCGCAGGACTAAAAAGATATCTTGTAAAAGGTCGCGCGGGATCCGGTAAATCTACACTTTTAAAAAAATTGGCAGCTGAAGGAATAAAACGTGGTGTCAATGTTGAGATTTACCACTGTGGTTTCGATCCGAACAGTCTTGATATGATTATCGTACGCGAGCTTGGGTTTGCTATTTTTGACAGCACAGCTCCGCATGAGTATTTCCCTGACCGTGCCACCGACGAGATTGTTGATATGTATTCACGGTGCATACAGTCAGGTACGGATGAAGCTTTTGCCGAAGCCATCGCAGGTATTAAAGAGCGATATTCCAGCACCATGAAACGATCCATTCAACATCTGACAGATGCCAAAGTATTTTTGGATGAGTTAAAGACAATCTATGCCGCCGCTACAGATTTTGACCATGTAGATCAGATTAAATCCCAAATTCAACAAGAAATCAGCGGGATTGTGGAAAGTCCTCAGGAGGTTTAACCTTCATTAAAGATCGCTCTCTTAGCGGGCGGTCTTTTTTCTATGTCAAGAAATTGGTATGGTACATACGCACCCATGCGGTTATTTCCACAAGAATTGTATCCAAGTATGCTCTCTCTAGGGACAACGATAAGGGAGAGAGAAACTTATGAGTGATCAGAAAGTGATGTTTAGAAAGGGTCTTAAGGATTCTGTAGCTATTGTTGCAGGATTTATTCCTGCTTGTTTTACGTTTGGATTGGTCGGTAAGGGATTAGGCCTAGGGAGTCTGGAAGTGTTCTTATTGTCAGTGCTCGTATTTGCGGGAGCCAGCCAATTTATTGGCGTGAAAATGCTTGCTGCTGGGGCCGCCGCTCCAATGATCCTGCTGCTTACGTTGATCATTAATTTAAGATATTTGTTTATCAGCCTATCTTTTGGGGGTCAGCTTGACCGTACAATCAATCCTCTGGCCAAAGTCTGGATTGGGTTCAGTTTAACAGAAGAAGTGTACGCTGTTAGTATGATCCCCCGCAATCATTCAAAAGAAAATATAACTCTTCCATATTTGCTGGGTCTACAAATTCCTCCGTATATAGCAAATTTGCTGGCAACAGCTGCGGGAATATCGCTGGCATCCTACATTCCGGCTATATACTTACCTGCTTTGAACACCTCATTATATGCCTTACTGATAGCACTAATAGTGCCACAACTAAAGGGAAGCATTCGGAATTTGGCCATATGTTTAGCAGCGGCGGGTTCTTCATGGCTTCTACATCCCGTACTTGGAAACTCCTCGATACTTGCAGCTATGTTAATTGGTATGGCAGTAGGCTCCTTATTTCCAGAGCAAGCTGAAGTAGAAAAGGAGGTATCCGTATGACTATTTTGATCATTATCGGGATGGCAATCCTTACATTTTCATTTCGTTTTGTACCTTTGCTGCTGACAAAGCATACGAATGGCTCTTCCAAAGTCCAAGTTTTGTTGGAATATTTGCCTATCGCGGTTCTTAGTGCTTTAACGGTTCCTGGGATATTTCAGGTGGACGCAGATGACAATCTTGTAGGTATCGCTTCGGGTATAGTCGCTGTTATACTGGTATTAATTAGGAAAATCCCGCTGTTACTCGTGATCTTAGGTGCTGTTTCTGCAGCAATAATTGTAAAAATCCTTACTATGAACCATTAAGAAAACCCGGATTAGAAGGGTAGGAAATCTTATGAAGCATGAATTGCTGATTACTCTCGATAAACAAAGACCCATTCCATTAAGCCGTCAAATTTATGAGCAGGTTCGTAATGCTATCCATTCAGGAGCTTTAAGTGGGGGAGATTCGCTACCTCCATCAAGAACTTTGGCCAATCAACTGGAAGTATCCAGAAGTGTAATTCTTCAATCCTACGAGCTACTTCAAGCAGAGGGTTATCTGGAGATGAGAAAAGGGGCAGGAACCTATATAGCGGGGCTGCCAGTGGAGGAGAAAGACCCCCAGGATTCTGAGAATCCTTACAATTTTATAACGAAGGGTCCTGATTTCCTTACACTCAATCCTTCTTCTATTATAGAAAACGACTTGAACACAGTATTATGTAATTTTCGGCACGGTGTACCTGCATGGGACGCTTTTCCAATGGATCAGTGGCAAAAAGCATTAATGAATGCCTGTCGTCGTGCATCTCCTGATACTTTGGGTTACGGCCCGGTCGAGGGCTCTTTGGGACTACGCCAAGAGATTGCACGTTTATTACGGTCCACACGTTCGATGCCCGTGGTTCCGGAGCAAATTGTGATTACATCCGGGGCAACGCAGGCATTGGATATATTATCGAGAATTTTTGTTTCAAAAGGTGATGATGTTATTGTTGAAGATCCATCACATAACGTTGTGCGGGAGATTTTTTCGTTCGCTGGAGCGGTGGTTACACCCATCAGGGTTGACCTAGAGGGAATCTGTGTAGATGAGCTCCAAGCAAGCTGTGATCACATCAAAGAAGGTCCTCATAAAAAACCAAAACTAGCTTATGTCACTCCTTCGCATCAGTTTCCTTTCGGGGTGACCCTGTCGATGAAACGAAGAGTGCAGTTACTGGAATGGGCCAAAGCCAATCAAGCTTTTATTATTGAAGATGATTATGACAGTGAATACAGGTACGAGGGTCCGAAGCTATCATCGCTTGCTGGACTAGATGTTGACGGTAGAGTAATTTATGTAGGCAGTTTTAGTAAAGTGTTATTTCCTTCTCTGCGCATAGGTTATGTTGTATTGCCTCCGACTTTGATTCAACCTTTTTTGGCGGTCAAATGGATAACAGATCGTATGTCTTCTGCTTTGGATCAGGAAGCGTTGGCGGAATTTATTCAGAATGGACATTATGCGAGGCATGTTACGCAGATGGGGAAACTTTATGCTGCCCGCAGGGCTTGTCTAGTAAAAAGTTTGAATGCTGAATTTGGCAGTCGTGTCCGCTATTATGGGGAAGAGGCGGGTCTTCATTTATTAATTGAGCTGGAATCTGGTGCCGATGAGCATCGTATAGCTGAATTGGCGTTACGATATGGAGTTCGGGTCTATCCTGCGTCTTCTTATTTTGTGGGCAGTAAACCTCAAGGTCCTGTCTTTCTACTTGGTTATTCTAATCTCACCGAGAATCAGATTAAGATGGGTGTGAACCGCTTGATGTTAGCTGAAACGGAAGCGGCAGTTAGTACTAGAACTTAATCGAAAGCGATAGAATATCTAATTCTGGAGGTTTTTATGAAACGGTATATGATAGGGATTGATCTTGGCGGAACCAATATTAAAGCAGGGATTTACGATACTGATTTTATAGCTGTTAAAGAAAGATCTATACCAACAGAGGCTGCTAAGGGCCCAGCCCATGTGTTGGGACGGATTAGAGAAGCCGTACGTTTAATCACGGATGAAGCGAATATTCCATTAGATTTGGTAGAAGGAATGGGAATCGGAGTGCCAGGATTACTTGATCCGGTAGCGGGAATTTCTTTTTTTTCACCGAATTTTCCGGATTGGGAGCATGTGCATGTTGTAGATGAGATGAAAAAATTCTATGACTTTCCTACTTTTATTGATAATGATGTTAGGGTTAATCTTTATGGTGAATGGCAACAAGGTGCAGGAAGAGGGTATAACAATCTGGTTCTGATTACATTGGGAACGGGATTAGGGTCAGGTATCGTGAATGACGGAAAAGTGATCTACGGTACGTCTTATAGCGCTGGTGAAATTGGGCATATGAATATGTACAGGAACGGACGTCCCTGCAAATGTGGAAGCTCCGGTTGTTTAGGGCGATATGTGTCCGCGATTGGCATGGTGAATACTTTTAAAGAGAAGCTGAAAGAAGGACGAACAAGTATTATTCAGACTTGGACTAATGATCAAGATGAGCAAATTACCGCGTTAATGATATCTGAGGCTTACGAACTTGGAGACGCTCTCTCTATGGAAGTAATGCAGGAGACTGGAGCTATACTTGGATTTGGATTAGCGAATGTTGTGAATATCCTCAACCCGGATCTTATTATTGTAGGTGGGGGAATGGCAGCGGCGGGAGATAAATTGCTCCAACCCGTAAGAGAGACTGTGCATCAGCATGCGTTGAAGCTATCAAGCAGGAAGTGTGAAATTGTTCAAGCAGAGCTTGGGAGTCGGGCAGGAACAATAGGTGCGGCCTCTTATGCGAATAATAAGCTGCAAGATGCAGGAAAATTAAACTTTGCTTAGTGTTATTTGTTTTTTTTACATGAAATGGAACCAGATTGAGCCGCCCGGAATACAACTGTATAAAATCCGTGGAGGTGCTCTTATGTTTGCAATCATGCAATTAATAGGTGGAGTGATTCTTTCTTTGGGATGGATCCCGCAGATTGTTCAAATCCTCAAATCAAAATCCGTAGCCGATTTAAATCTAAAATCGTATTTACTTATGCTGCTCGGGATTAGTCTAATGGAAGCTTATGCGATCAGTTTGGCGGTTACGGGGGTTGGATTAGCTTTTTTGATTACGAATACGATGTCTTTATGTGTTGTATTGCTGGTTATTATTCTAGTGATTAAATATCGAACAAGACAATGAATGAAGCTTATAAATTTAATCTAGATAGTGAATGCAGGAGGTTAATTTGCGCGAAAAAAATTATACATATGAAATCGATGCGGTAACTTTTCAATTGCAGGAAGCCTGTGATTTTGCTTGGTTAACTAAGCTGGGAAAAGTGTTTAAAGTGTTCGATCAGCAAGACTCCGGAAATCTTTCTTTTGGTGTGGAGCAGGATGGAAAGAAGTTTTTTGTGAAATTTGCTGGAGCGAGACCTTTGACTTATGCCGGCAATCCTCAGGATGCTGTTAACCGATTAATTGAAGCTATTCCGTTATATAAAGAACTTAGATCTGATGCGCTGATCACGCTACTGACGCATTATGAGGTTGAGTCAGGGTATGTAGCAGTCTTTGATTGGTTTGCAGGTGAATGTTTACATTCGCATTGGCTATTTGCGGGAGAAGCGAAGCTGAGTCATCCGGAGTCGCCTTTTTTTCGTTATAAGCAATTATCCGTTGAAAAACGTCTGTCTTCATTAGATGTAATCTTTTTGTTTCATGAACATGTTGAGTATCGAGGGTATGTAGCTGTGGATTTTTATGACGGAAGTATTTTATATGATTTTGTAAACGATGGAACTAAAATTTGTGATATTGATTATTATAGACTAAAGCCTACTGTAAATGATCTGGGAGAGAACTTCTGGGGTTCATCCAGATTCAAGTCACCGGAAGAGTTTAGCTTGGATGCGCCGATTGATGAAGTTACGAATGTATTTAATATGGGCGCCACAGCATTTGTTTTATTAGGAGGAGCATCCGATCGATCGTTTGTAAAATGGGAATCCAGTCAAGCCCTCTACGAGGTAGCTTTACGGGCCGTCAGTGCGGTGAGGGAGCAGCGGTATCGGAATGTAGCAGAATTTAAATTGGCTTGGGATGCGGCAAAAAATGTTTGAGGCTGGTGGGAAGGCGAGGGATATAATTGCAGGTAAACTTTTTTGAGTTGGATAAGGAAAAAGAAGTTGTGCTGAAGTACGTTGTTATTATGGTTAAACATGGTGAAGAATGGATCTTAGCGAGACATCAGGACCGTTCGACGTGGGAGTTTGCCGGAGGGCATATAGAGGTTGGCGAAATCCCGGAGCAGGCTGCTGCCAGAGAATTATATGAAGAAACGGGTGCGGAACAATTCTCACTTTTTCCAATAGCTATTTATAGGGTCACTAGTATCGACGCTCCAGAAAATTATGGTAAGTTATATTTTGCAAATGTGGAACAGTTCGCAGAACTTCCTCCTTATGAGATGGCAGAAATCAGAGGATTTACTGAGATACCAAAAGAGCTGACGTATCCCTTGATTTACCCAGCTTTGATATCAAAAGTTCAGGATTTCATTAACCATTCATCTTCAGCTGTAGGATAAGAATGATAGCCCTGCTGTTGTCACATGATATGATTAATAAATAGAACAAGCAGGAGGGATTTCATTGAAAAGAGACATTCAGCATGTACCCTATGGCTATGAGCCACCAGTTGAGCAACGTAAAGGGACTTTAGTGTTTTACGATTCTTTTGAACATATAACAGATCAAGAGCTTGAAGTGGCGGCAAAAACTGCAGCAGACCGGCGTTTCACTAAACTGGTGTTATATCCACTTCATGAGGAAACGGTGCGACGGATGACCAAAGAGCCGGTGAGCGCTTATTATAAGCGAGAGGACCGGCTGCATGAATGGAAAAGAGAGCAAGGACGTAGCTTTATCACGGTAGAGAGTTTGGAAGGGAAGCGAAAAAAGTATACTCCGCTTGATTCTGCGCTGCGGCATCTTTTGGAGATCTATCCTTCGCCGATTTTTCTGTATTTAACGCCTGAGGTGGCCAATCAGTTTGCGTCTTATTCTTCTTTTGAAGAGTGGATTGTAAAGATTCGGTTATTGTTGCCAGCTGCACCTTCATCACTGCATCCACGGTTACTAAAATTTCGCCATCGCTGGGATGTTATTGGAGAAGAGAGAGATTAAGATTAACAAATTTAATTTGGGCTGCTTTGTTTACGTCTGTAATTGTACATTCTCCATTGATAATGGATAAAACATCCGATACAAAAACCTAGGATTGCCACAGTGGCAGCCACTGCAACGAGCGCTGTGAAAATGTAAGCTGCGATCGTCCAGCCAACGATGAAGCTGATCAGACCCCCTGCGAGGCAGAAGACAGCTATGCTTTGATTAAACTGTTGTTGTGACCAGTCTTCGAGTACATAGTGGGAACGCTCTTTTGTCAGAAACCTGGCAGCCAGCTTAATGATGGGATTATAACCGAACAAAAGACCGAGCAATCCGGCAAACAAGGGCAGCGCTAGTATCCAGTGTTGTCCTGTTAGCCATGTTAATATTACAGAAATGACGATAAACGCCTGATTAGTTTTTACTAATGGTCGGGCGATTCCTTTGGGCACATTTTGCATTTTATTCACACCTTTCTCATTGGAATAATTATAGTATACGCTGGGATTGGGGGAATGGGAAGTAGATAATTTCGTGCGAGAGTGGATTAGTGAGGGATGGAGAAGGTATGGAGATGGCTGGAAGCGGATGGGGAAGATGGGGCGGATGGAGGTAGGTGGAGCAGATGGAGCGAATGGGGGCAGATGGAGCTGATGGAGCTGATGGAGCAGATGGGCTGGATGGAGCAGATGGAGCAGATGGAGCAGATGGAGCTGATGGAGCAGATGGAGCAGATGGAGCAGATGGAGTAAATGGGCTGGATGGAGCAGATGGAGCAGATGGAGCAGATGGAGCTGATGGAGTAAATGGGCTGGATGGAGCAGATGGAGCAGATGGGCTGGATGGAGGCAGGTGGTAATTTATTGAGAAAATACAGATGGACATTAATAGCATCCCACCCACCTAGCATGTTACGTCCTCATCTCCTCTCGACAGCACATTGGGCCTTCTCTCCTTTACCGCATCTGGTTCACTCCATTTCCTTCAGTCCAACTGATCCACTCTATCTCCTTCACTCCATCTGATCCACTCCATCTCCTTCACTCCATCGGACTCCAGAGTCCTTATTTGCTCGAAAAGTAACCTTCTGAATGATTAACGGACCCCAATGCAGCTATGAGCACAAAAAGGAATGAAAACAGCCCGGTTTGAGTGGAATAGCGACGGTGAGGTCCGAAAATGTGTCCAAAAGCCTGATTTAGCGCAAATAGCTGCATCTGAGTCCGATAGAAATGTTAGCTTGAGAGCAAGTGTAGTACATGAAAAACAAAAGTGTGGGAGTAAGTGCGAAGCAAGGAAGTACACGGACAAATGCATGCGCGGAAATAGTATGGGACAAGTGTAATAACTAACGAAGCTAATAGCTCGATGAGAAGTAAATGTGATGAAGAAGGATGTTTGAAGTTAGGAGCTATCGGACCCCAGAGCCCTAATTTGCTCGAAATGTAACCTTTTGAAAGATTAACGGACCCCAATGCAACTATGAGCACAAAAAGGGAGGAAATCAGCTCCGTATGTGCGGAATAGCGTCGCTCAGGTCCGGAAATGTGTCCAAAAGCCCGTTTTAGCACAAATAGCTGCATCTGAGTCCAATAGGGAGGATGGAGCTAAACCAACCCAACCCAACCCAACCCAACCCAACCTCCACGATCTTCCACCAAAATTACTTTGAATTTAAGTGATTTATGTGTTGACATATCTCTTTAAAATATGGTTTTATTATGTAGACCAATTGTTATAATGCAAAGGAAGTGTCAGCTTGTCGAACAAGCCGAATACGCGTGAGGCGATTTTGGACACCGCTTCGAAATTGTTTTTTTCTCAGGGATATCATGCAACAGGACTGAATCAGATTATTAAAGACAGCGACTCGCCGAAGGGATCTCTTTATTACTACTTTCCCCACGGCAAAGAAGAACTGGCTTTAACATGTATTAACCGGACTAGTGAAGTTGTCGCTCAGAAGCTTAGACATCATATGGAGAACAGCAAGAGTGCGTCTGAGGCAATGGAGGATTTCATTCTAGGAATGGCTAAAGATGCAGTGGAATCCTCATACGAGGGGATAGTTCCGTTTAGTTTTTGGTTGGCGGCGGAAACATCCTGTATTAGTGAAGAGCTGCGGACAGCATGTAAATCTGTGTTTATGGACTTGCAGGATGTGATCAAGAAACGTCTTTTGGATGAAGGCGTAGAGAACAAGCCCGCGGCCGATATGGCTTCAGTGGTAATCTCTTTATTTGAAGGGGCGCTTCTCCAGACGCTGACTTTTCGGGATGAACAACCGCTTCTCGCGGCGGCAAAGATTATCCCAGCAATACTTGGTTAGATACAGACAAATAGACAAGATTATCAGGAGGATTAAGGGTGGAAGCAACTATGCAAGGGAATCAACAAAAAGAGGTCAAGAAGTTTAAGACTATTCCGATTCTTGTCTCTTTATTACTAGCAGGTTTTATCGGAATGTTCAGTGAAACGGCATTAAATGTTGCTTTAAGCGATCTAATGAATGTCCTACAAATTACCCCAGCAACAGCACAATGGTTGACAACAGCTTATCTGCTTACACTGGGTATATTAGTACCAATTTCGGGGATGCTGCTTCAATGGTTCTCGACGAGACAGCTGTTTATAGCGGCTTTATGTTTTTCAATCCTAGGAACATTCCTAGCAGCAGTCTCACCTAACTTTGAGTTCTTACTTACAGCAAGAGTGGTTCAAGCTATGGGAACAGCTCTTCTGTTGCCACTGATGTTTAATACAATCCTTATCATCATTGCTCCTGAAAAACGGGGGGCTGCAATGGGGATGATCGGACTGGTTATCATGGTTGCTCCGGCGATTGGACCTACCATTGCTGGACTTCTAATTGAAAGCCTCAGCTGGCACTGGATTTTCTGGTTGTCATTGCCATTCTTAGTGATTGCATTGATATTTGGGATTCTGTTCATGCAGAATGTAACAAAGGTGACGAAACCGAAAATTGATATCCTCTCCATTGTGTTATCTTCACTCGGGTTTGGCGGTATCGTGTTTGGTTTCAGCAGCGCGGGTGAAGAAGCGGGCTGGGGAAGTCCGAAAGTGATCATTGCGATCATCGTAGGTGTAGTAGCATTGTTATTGTTTGGACTTCGTCAAATGAAGATGAAGGAGCCAATGATTAATCTGCGTGCTTTTAAATATCCAATGTTCGCTATTGGTGTAGCTATGGTATTTATCTGTATGATGGTTATTCTGTCCTCCATGCTGATTCTTCCGATGTACCTTCAACAAGGACAAGGTTATACAGCTTTCAAAGCGGGTCTATTGCTGCTTCCAGGCGGAATTATAAACGGATTGATGTCCCCAATTATGGGTCGTATGTTTGATAAATACGGTCCGAAATGGCTCGTTATTCCAGGTCTGATTATTGCAGCGGTAGCCTTGTGGTTCTTCTCCAGTATTAGTGTAGCTTCTACGGTTGTGTTCGTAATCGTACTTCACAGTACGCTTATGATTGGTATTTCGATGGTATTTATGCCGGCACAAACAAATGGTATTAACCAGTTACCACTAGAGCTATATCCAGATGGTACAGCTATCATGAATACACTGCAGCAGGTTGCTGGTGCAATTGGTACTGCATTAGCAGTCAGCATTATGTCCGCGGGTTCAAAAAGCTATATGAAAACTGTAGAGAACCCAGCAGATCCAGCTAATATGTTACCTGCGTTTACGAACGGTGTACAAAATGCTTTTATTTTCGGAATGAGTATGGCGATTGTAGGACTAATTCTTGCTTTCTTCATAAAAAGAGTAGTTGTTAATCATAAAATGAATACTCCAATGCATTAATAATTAGAGGAATTCGATTAAAAGGAGTGCTAACTGGCAACAGTTCTAGCACTCCTTTTTTGTCGTCAATCATTGTGTCCATTCCATCATATATACTCGTTTTAATTCCACGTTAAGGATCACGATACAGTAGCTATCATCATCTTTTTCTTATAGTAATATAATCCACTTTCTTCGAGTTCTATAAGGTTCGCCCAAAATAATTTTTCGTATTTGGCTTTTTCATTTGGATAAATGGCCATCACGGAATCTTTGAAGCTTGATATTCTCTCTTTTAAGGGGTCAATGGATTCAACATTGAGGGGATGCCAAAATGCTGCGTCTTTGATTTCTATGAATTGCTTTTCGTTGTAATTTAATACGTAATAGCTTTCGCCATCCCCATGGAAACTGGGTGGACTTTCAAATATCACTTTTGACTCTGTAGGTTTAGAGATCGCTATTCCCCAATTTATCTTCCACGCCTCATAATAGGTCAAAGAATTGTTATGGAGCATATATCCAACGAAAATAACTTTGAAAAGAACGAAAAACTCCAGATGGCTATTGTTGTTTTTTGCATGGTAGATCTCCTCAAAATGTCGCTTGTATTACCATTATTATACATGGGAGAGTGGGGAATAGGGATGGAATAAGGGGGGGGGAATAAGAGGAACTTTACATACATAGATTTACGATGTATAGTTGTCCTAGGTATAAAAGGATAAATAATATTCATGTATACAGATATTAGTCATTGGACGAAGAAGCAAATCAACGGTATAAATCCCGTAGAATGAGCCGAATCCGGACCGAGGAAGCAAATCAACGGTATAAATCCCGTAGATTAAGCCCACGCCGGCCCGGGGGTGCAAATCAACGGTATAAATCCCGTAGATTAAGCCCACGCCGGCCCAGGGGTGCAAATCAACGGTATAAATCCCGTAGATTAAGCCCACGCCGGCCCGGGGGTGCAAATCAACGGTATAAATCCCGTAGAATGAGCCGAATCCGGTCCAAGGATGCAGATCAACTACTATGATGAGTGAAATTTGTTTAGTGGATCAGATACATCCACGCCAATTGTAAAGTTTAGAATTTAGGAGGTGTTAGCCGTTGAAAGTAAGTAAAGAGATGCTGAAGGGCAGTACGGGTACGTTGATTCTGACTCTTTTACTGGAGAAGCCATTATATGGTTATGAGTTAATCAAAGCACTGGAGCTGAGATCTCAGGGTGTTTTTTCATTAAAAGAAGGAACCTTGTATCCGATTCTGCATGCGATGGAAAGTGAGCGCTGGGTGGAGGCTTACTGGATGGAGGTAGAAGGAAGGAAGCGTAAGTACTATAGAATCCTGGATGAAGGTAAAGAGAAACTCAAGGAGAAAAAAGCAGAATGGGTTATGTTCAAAGGTGCAGTTGACTCCGTTCTGGGAGAGGGTGGTGTATGATGAAAGAGAGGCAGCAGCAATTTTTGGATGTAGTGTGTGCAGAGATTAAAGCGAAAAAAACTCACCCAGAGATACGTCAAGAATTAGCTAGTCATCTAGAAGATTTAATTTGTGAAAAAGAAGCCGACGGTGTATCACGGGAAGAAGCCATAGCTTGGGCGATCGAACAAATGGGGAGCCCGCAAACGTTAGGGAAGGAACTTCATCTAATACATAAACCACATGTACCTTGGGGATTGTTTGGAGTTGTAGCTTTGTTATCCGCGATCAGTCTGATCGGAATGAGTTCTGTGGATGTAGGCTACAGTGATATCGTTAAGGGTTCTTTTTTGGATAATGCGTTTAGACGCCAAGCGATAAATATACTCATTGGAATTGTATTGATGTTTGGATTGTATTTTATCGATTTCAGAAAGCTGAAAAGTTTCTCGTGGGTATTATACGGAACATCAATAGCCGGAATTCTGTCGAGTATATTCTGGGGGATAACAATAAATGGAGTGAATTATGGTCCTAGGATTTTTTTGATCTTACCTGATATGACATCCTATCGTCCTTATGTATTGATAGTCGCGTTAGCAGGGATTTTAGTGAATCGTAAGGAATCGGCTAAAAAGAAAACTTGGCGGAGTGGTTTGTTCAACATAAGCATTCTGTTAGCACCTGCCTTGCTTCTTATCTCTTTAAACTCTCTTCCAGAGCTTGTGGTGTATCTAATTTCTTCATTAGTATTATATGTATGGATTACTCGCGATTGGATTAAGAGTGTAGTATTATTAGGATTCTTTGTAATAGTTGGACTAATGTTCATCTTCAATAGCGACTACCTGATGGTCAGAATCATTAGTGCTATAAATCCCTCTTTAGATCCAGACGGTTATGGCTATATATACCAAGTAATGCGTGAAGTTATTAGTTCAGCGGGTTGGTGGGGGCACGGATTCGGAGCAGTAGAACAAAAGCTGCCGTATGTCTACTCAGATATGTTGCCTGTCTATCTTATTCATTGTTTTGGTTGGGCGGGGGCACTGCTTTTGCTGGCAGTTATCTCCTGGTTCTTCATCAAGCTTCTATCTACGATACGAGCGATTCGTGAGCCCTATGGACAAGCTCTAGTGTTGGGTTTGGCATTTTTGCTAGCGATAAGACTAACCTATGGTCTTGCTATTTTGAGCGGTGGAATGATGCTGACTTCTATCCCGTTCCCTTTCCTGAGCTATGGGAGTCATGTGTGGTTTGAATATGCGGCTATTGGACTTCTGATGGGTATTTATCGTAGGAAGGACATTGGAGGCGTCCAGGATAATACTGTACTAAGTTAGATTCAGGATCCTCTCGTATGTCTAATTATTAAGTATGAATACTTAAGGGAGGTCTTTTAATGGGATGGAAAAAAACAGGCTTGTTAAGTGTTGCCTTTGCCCTAGGCTCTATGGGAGGGTTTGGGAGTATACATACAACAGATACTGTAGCTGCCGCAACTGTGAAAGAATCTGCAAAAGTCTATAATCAATTCCAACAATATGTACAGAAGCCGGCATCTCTGGCTAACGCCCGGAATTATTTGATTAACCATATCAAAGAAGTGGATACCTGGACAGCAACTCAAATGACACTCCAGCTCGAAAATGCACAGAAGGCATATTTACCTGTGTACTCTGAGAAGGTTTTTCCGGAGAATGTTCAGAAAGAGATAAATAATGCTTTTTCCAAAAGCAAAAATCTAACCTACAGCACACTCCTTAATGCGATCAAAGATGCTAATGTGCGCAATATGTTAATTGAAGGACGGGATAAGGGATATAAGCTGGAGACTAGTGAGGGCATGTACTATCCAGTGATGCATTATGAGGGCTTCAAAAGCTTTAAGCCATATGTCACGAAGGACATCGCAGCTTACATTGACATCATGGCCACTGAATCGAATCAACCAAGTGTTTTTGATGCAGCTATTGTGATTAGTTGGACAGAGTTAACGAACAGGGCGCTTGCACTGGAGGATTTTGTGACGAAATATCCAGCTTCCAATCGGTCAACCGTTCTTCAAAAAGAGCTGCTCAATGCAACTTCACGCTTATTATATGGATCAAGCAACACACCAGCTTATGACTATGATGAGCAAGTAATCAAACCTGAAGTGAAAAAGGCGTATGAGAATGCATTAAAAGGAAACAAAGGCGACACCAGAATCCTAATGATTTTAGAAAAACTACTACAGTTACTTGATTCCACGAATAATAAACTCACACCTGAAGTGGAGAAATTTCTGAATCAAACGGTTAATTCGAAATGAAGAGGCGGGATGTATTGAGAACCGGATTTAGAGGAACAAAAATCATAGTTTTCGCATTTGTGCTGTTGTTATGGACAAACACTATTGTTATGGGCAGCGCAGATGCAGCTTACGTTGGATCATCTACAGACAATGTACTGCAGCAAATGCAGCTGGAGAAGAAAAACAGTCTGCCGCAAGGATTTGTCTATTTGGATGAAGTAATTCCTACTGCTCAATTTGAGATTCGTTATTACGGAGACAATAATTTTGTAGGGAAGCGGATTGATGGATATAAAGCGCCTTTAGCGATCTTTTCACAGACTGCAGCTACAGCCTTGAAGGCAGTAAGTGAGGATTTAGCCAAAAAAGGATATATCCTAAAAATCTATGATGCTTATCGTCCGCAGACCGCGGTGAATCATTTTGTAAGATGGTCACAGAATTCCGCGGATACTAAGATGAAGCAGCAATATTACCCGCTACTGGATAAACGTAATTTATTCAAACTCGGATTTATAGCGAAAAAATCAGGACATTCCCGTGGCAGTACCATCGATTTAACGATCGTCAATAAAGAGACCGGTGTAGATGTAGATATGGGCAGCCCGTTTGATTTTTTCGGAGATATCTCTTTTTATGATACATCGTTAATCACCAAGACTCAGAAAGCAAATCGCGCAATTCTCAAAGAGGTTATGGTGAAGCAAGGCTTTAAACCTTATAGTAAGGAATGGTGGCATTTTACGCTGATAAAAGAACCTTTTCCTAAGCAGTATTTTGACTTCAAAGTGGAATAGTTATTTAAAAGAAGCGGCCCAACATAATGTTGAACGGCTTCTTTTTTTTGCTTGTCTTGATTATCATTAGGATTAGCACATGCTGGAAACGCACATAATACTTGTAATAGATAAAAGGGAGGTTTCGAACGGATGATCAAAATGGCAGCGGTTGTTGTGTTAGGTGTTCTATTTTTAACTAATGGATTTGGTGGATTTGCCGCTCCAACAGTATGGGCAGACTCCGGCCAGGTTAGCGTAATTTTGAATGGTAAAGTACTGGATACTGATCCCCATTCAGCCTTCAACAAGGGTTCCACAGTCATGATTCCGCTCAGAGAGGCTTCTAATGCATTGAAATATAAAACAACATATCAAAAAAGTTCAGAAACTATAACACTAACAAGGATAAATGAAATAATTAAATGGAAGCTTAACGAACATTTGGTTAGCATCAATGATACACAAGAGTTGTTTTTTAAAGATGATATCGAATTCAGAGAGGATCATATCTACGTTCCAATCTCTTTTTTTAAGACTATTGGTTTAGTAACCATATATGATGGTGATTCCAATCAAGTTGAAGTGTATACCCCTGAAGTGACAGCGAGCGTTATAGCGGGGTTACTGGTCGGCGGTAAATATAATGAATTATCGGAGCGATATCATTATGATGTGGTCGTAAATAAGCAGAGCTTAAATGGATTACTGGAAGACTGGAAGCAAATTACGGTAAAAGCCGGGAATTATCATGGGATTAAATCTACAAAAAGTAGCTATAACGAGGATCAATTTTCTATTCGCTGTGTATTGGATTTTGCAGAGACAGAGATTCCACTTGAAATTATATTGAACACATCGGGCAAAATTATAGAATTAAGAGAGACGCTCTAATCGGAAAATGATTCCATGATGACTATGCACATTTCCCAAGCGAGAAGATTTAAGGGGATTATGCATAGTCTTTTTGCTGTTCTAATATACATTTCAAGATAATTTCTGAAGGGTATCGTAAACTCGATGTGTTTTTAATGGGAAAAATGGTTTTATTTGTTGACTTCGAGATTCATCGAATGTAAATTAAAATTTGAAATAATCAATAAAGCATTTAATTAAATTAGAGAAATGAGTGGAGTACTGGATGACAAAAACTATGACTGGAATGAGTACTGCAGAAGATCAACCCTTTTCGTTAAAAGCAATCATCCCCCCGCTTCTTGCTATTATTGTCGGTATGATTATGGTTATTCTGGATGGTACTGTTGTGAATGTGGCCGTTCCCAAGCTGGTTAATTATTTTGCTTCCGATCTCAAAACGATTCAGTGGGCGATTACGGGTTATACTTTAGCTTTAGCGGCTGTAATCCCACTCGCGGGCTGGATGACCGATCGTTTTGGATCGAAACAAGTTTTTCTGGCAACTCTTACGATGTTTATTCTTGGCTCTATGTTATGTTCGGTTGCACAAAGCTCATCTCAGCTCATTATTTTTCGAGTCATTCAAGGTCTTGGCGGGGGGATGGTTGCTCCCATTGGGATGGCGATGGTTTTTAAATTAGCTCCAGTAGAACGTCGAGGTTCTATTATGGGGATGCTTGGTATTCCAATGCTCTTAGCTCCGGCACTCGGTCCAGTCTTATCCGGTTGGCTGGTGGAGTACGTAAGCTGGCACTGGATCTTTCTGATTAATGTACCTATTGGAATCGTTGGCATTATTCTTGGTGTTAAATATTTGCCGAAGTCTGAAAAAAAGAGCAAAGGCAAACTCGATATCCTAGGCATTATCCTTGCCCCAATTGCCTTCTCTATGTTGGCTTATGGGGTGAATGAAGGCGGTGGAACAAGCTGGTCGTCTACTCCCGCTATCGTTGGCTTATCTGTTGGAGGGGTTGCATTGATCCTTCTTGTCATTGTGGAGCTGCTTCACAAAAATCCGCTTTTACAACTGCGAGTTTTCCGTTCGTCGGATTTCACTAGGGGTATTATTTTAACTTGGGTTATGCAAGCTGCTTTGTTTGGGTCCATGTTATTTGTGCCCCTTTACCTGCAGCAGATTCGAAGCTATACCCCGCTGGAAACCGGTCTGATTCTACTTCCGCAGGCTTTAGCTTCAGCAATCGGAATGCCGATTGGCGGTAGGTTGTTTGATAAGATCGGGGCTCGTCCGCTGGCGTTTGTTGGACTTAGTATCATTACGGTCACCTTGTTCCTGTTATCCGGAATTAGTGTTACAACAAATTTATCGTTAATTATGACATACCTGGGTTTCTTAGGTTTTGGTATGGGTCTAACGATGATGCCTTTGAATACTCATGTCTTGAATGCTGCTCCACGTGAATGGGTGGGAAGTGTAACTTCACTTACTGCTGCTGCTCAACAAGTCGTTGTTTCATTTGCTATAGCTGGAATGACAGGTTACCTGACTAGTCAGATCGCTGTTCATATGGGAGCACTGAAAGCGGGAAGTAATCCTTTGACAGCCGCAGTTAGTGGTTTTGATGATGTGTTCTTCCTGTCTGGCTGCATAGGTGTGGTAGGTGTATTAATGAGTATTATTTTGCGCAAGCCTAAGCTTTCCGCTGGCGATCCTTCCTCTGGAGAGGGACAGAAGGCAGATGCGGCGATGATGATGGGGCATTAATTGAACCAATAAACATAGAAAAGGCGTCGTTCAGCTTGTATAGTTGAACGACGCCTTTATTGTTATAAATGCTCTGGTTTCTTCTGAGCCCACGATGCGGGGAGTGTTGCTTTACCAAGCAATTCAGAAGCCACGATTCCGAGCAGAACAAGCGCTGCGCCAGCATAACCCTGCATCGATAACTTCTCAGCAGCGAACCAATAACCAAACATCGCAGCGAAGACCGGCTCAAGGGAGAAGATTAGTCCGGTGCGGGTCGGTGAAGTATATTTTTGAGCAATAGGTTGCAGGATGAAGCCACAGGCACTGCATAAGATACCAAGCGCAAGAATTGCAGTCCAACCTGGCAAAGTAGACGGTAGCGCAGGTGTCTCGAAGAGTGCGGACAACACTAAGGCCAACCCTCCGGCAAATCCTAACTGCAAGATTCCGATATTCAGGGAATCACATTCTTTTACCGCCTTGCCTGTAAATAAGATCTGTACCGCATAGAACACTGCCGAAAGGATACACAGGAAATCACCCGGCTGAATAGTTAAGGTTGCATTTAAGGTAAGGAGTCCAATCCCGGCTATGGCGAGGATGGAGCCGAACACTTGTGGAGGTGCAACTCTTTTTTTGAAAATAACTCGATCCAAGATCGGTACAAAAATAACCGTCAACGCAACTAGAAATCCTGCGTTTGAGGTGGTGGTTGTTTGAAGTCCGAAGGTTATACATGTGAATACGCCGAGCAGGAGGAATCCGAGTAGGGCGCCATATTTTAATGTTTTGATGTCTACTCGTCTTAATCGTTTGTGGAATATCATAGCGGCTAATATAAAAGCAAGTCCGAAGCGCAGTGCAATCAGATTGAATTCGCCTAACGTACCTAACCCCATTTTCATAAATATGTAGGAGGAGCCCCAAAATAATGTTACAACTAACAGCAGCAGCTCAGCTTTGAGCGGTTTCATCTCTTCATCCATCCTTCTTCATTTTCAACTCAATATAGTATAATACGGCTCTATACATAAGGTAACTGAATGTTTATCATAGAATACATGAGTAAAACTTATGCAATTTATAAGGGTGGGAACAGAGGTTGAGCATTAATAAATATGAGATTTTTCTGAAAGTTGTGGAGCTAGGCAGCTTAACAAAAGCAGCAGATGTACTGGGTTTTACGCAATCCGGAATTAGTCACACCATTAGCAGCTTGGAGATGGAGTTTGGGTTCGCGTTATTAATTAGAAATAGATCCGGTGTGAAATTGACGGTAAACGGAGAACAAGTTCTGCAGCCTATCCGTGAAATCTTGAAGTGGAACGAGAAATTGAAGCAGGAGGTAGCGGACATCCACGGGCTAGAGATTGGCACGATTACCATCGGTACGTTCACCAGTGTGTCTGTGCATTGGCTGCCAGGGATGATTAAGCAATTTCGCAGTGAATACCCTTATATAGAAATCAAGCTGATGGAAGGCGGTTATTTGGAGGTTGAGCAATGGATAGAGGCTGGAGTGATCGACTGCGGTTTTATTTCACTGCCTACACGTGAGAAGTTTGATGTAATTCCTTTAAAAAAAGACCGGATGTTAGGGATTGTATCTAAAGAGAATCCGCTAAGCACGGAGCCCTTTCTTTCCTTATCGCAAATTGCTAAGGAGGATTTCATTATCCCGAAAGCAGGTTCGGATTATGATGTTAGACGTGTGCTGGATAAGGCGGGGATTAAACCAAATGTTAAATTCTCTGCGGGTGATGACTATGCCATTATGTCTATGGTGGAGAAGGGGCTTGGGATTAGTATTTTGCCAGAGCTTGTCTTAACCCGGCAAAATTATAATGTAGCCATGTTAGAATTAGAGGAACGAAGTTTCAGATCGTTAGGAATTGCTGTCCACTCTATGAAATACGCTTCTCCCGTCACCAAAAAATTTCTAAAGCATGTGCAAGTGTGGCTGAAAGATAACGCCTAAATAAATACGTCAAAAAATAAGAAACTGATACCTCTTCAACGTTAGGGGAATCAGTTTTTTTTAGATACTTAGTTGTTTTTTAGAAAAAGGGTAATACATACGGGCCTCTGTAATCGATTTTAAGGGGTTTTCGTTAATTATATGTATATCTCCATTATTGTGTAGTTATAACGGCAATGTGATGGATTTTAGGGATGTTAAAATGCGCGTTTGTTCTCTATCGATATCTGTTTTTTAGCGAATGATATGTTATAATTAGAAGAGTGGGAAAAAGAAATGTATTCCAGATGATCTGTCTATGTGATGATTTTATACACAATTACGGATGGATGAGATTAGGAGGGGGATAAACGATTGTCCGTTACAATAATTACACTAGTCGTAGTAGCAGTATTTATAGGTGCCTTGATGAGAACCATGTTTGGTTTTGGTGAAGCGATTGTGAGCATGCCACTGCTTGCACTGCTCCCGATTCCTATACATACCTCAGTTTCTTTGATTGGATTGGCAGGCCTCACGGTTGCCTCACTTACAGTTGTGAGTGGGTGGCGGCATATAGAACGACCTATTCTGATTCGATTAGCACTCTCAACAGTGATAGGAATTCCTGTAGGACTAGTTATGCTTTATTTAGCACCTGCAAGTGTAATTATGACTGGACTTGGTATATTTTTGATTGTTTATGGAGTTTATTCAGTGATTAAGAAGAGAATAGTTAAGACGATCGATCATCCCTTGCTTAAGGCAAAAGGCTGGGTGTATCCCTTCGGATTCGCTTCGGGTGTACTTGGCGGTGCTTATAACTTTAATGGTGTCCCGGTCGTGATCTATGGTACTTTACGACAGTGGAATCCTGATCGCTTTCGGGGTACGTTGCAAGCTCATTTTCTTATTTCTGGTGTACTTGTTGTAACTGGTCATGCTATCGGGGGATTGTGGACTACGGATGCTCTTGTTCTTTATGGATATTCTATTCCAGCAATTATCTTAGCTACAGTGCTCGGTGTATATGTGAATAAACGTATTCCTGCTAAGAAATTTGAGAGTTACTTATTTCTGATTATCATTTTACTTGGTGTCCTATTGCTAGTACCTCGCGGATAGTTGAAAAGAAATAGAAAGACGTTCTTCTCCTTAGTGTATACGAACGTCTTTTAAATTTATCCAATCTTAGGGTTGACGAAGAGCCTTGTTCATGAGAAAATGTACGCGCGTACATTAAATGAATGCGTTTTCGAATAGTATATTGAACGAGGCTAAATGTCACTGTTCATAACCTATGAGAAGGAGGAATTTATATCGCCAGCCGTAAAGAGGTTGCCGAGCTTGCAGGTGTGTCAGAAGCCACAGTATCTCGCGTGTTAAATAACGTTGGCCCGATTAAGGAAGAAACGAAGGAACGTGTGTTGGCAGCTGCTCTGAAGCTAGGCTATACCCCTAGTTCACTCGCTCAGAGCTTTGCACGTAGACGGAGCGGGAACTTGGGTGTAGTGATGCCTTATTTGCCGAAAGCCCGCTTGTTCTCCACTTATTATTTTTCGGAAATATTAAGTGGAATAGGGAGCAAGGCGCGAGAAGAGGGTTATGATCTGTTAATGCTGTTTCGGAATGCCGAAGAGCCAATGGATTATAGCGGGTTGTTTAAGATGCGGAAGATCGATGCTTGCATTGTGCTTGGCGCTAAAGAAGAGCCAGGTGAGCTAGCCTCACTCCGCCGTTTGAAGGAAGAAAACCATCCTTTTTGTCTGATTAATCAGCATTTTGCAGGGGAAGCTTTTCACGAGGTGGATGCCGATCATGTCGAAGGAAGCTGGCAAGCGGCTAAACACTTACTGGAACAAGGTTTTACGAGGATTGCTTTTCTAAATGGGCCTGAATCTTATTCCAACAGCCGAGATCGTCTAACGGGGTATGCCCGCGCTTTGGCAGAGGTGAATCTTTCTGTAGATTCTTCACTTTTGTTCGAAGGTAACTTCAGCCGGAAAAGCGGGATTATAGCTGCCAAAGAAATGTTGCCTCTGCTGGATGAGATTGATGCGATTATGGTCGCCAATGATCGGATGGCCATTGGTTTGCAGCAAGGGCTGCAGGAGCTAGGAATACCAAGGGATCGCCTGCCAGCTATTGTGGGTTATGATGATTCGGAAGCTGCGGAGCTTACCACACCTGCATTAAGCAGTGTGCGGGTTCCCTTTTACGAACTAGGTGAACTTGCCGCAGCCCAAATCATTGAATTGCTGGGAAACAATCTGGCAGATATACCCGCACCAGCCGTACAGATCAAATTACCGACAGAACTAGTTATACGAGCTTCATCTAAATCTATCAACACTTAGGAGGAATAAGATGAAACAGCTTCGCATTGGAATGATCGGTTATAAATTTATGGGTAAAGCCCACAGTAATGCTTATCGCAGTTTGCCTATGTTTTTCCCGAAAGCGCTTAAACCGGAAATGTCTGTAATCTGTGGACGTAATAGTGAAGCGCTTGAAGAAGCTGCATCGCAGTTAGGCTGGGCGGATTGTGTTACGGATTGGAAGGATCTGATCGCTCGAGAGGATATTGATCTTATAGATATTAATGCTCCCAGCAACGCGCACAAGGAGATAGCTTTGGCAGCAGCCAAAGCAGGTAAACATATTTTTTGTGAAAAACCACTTGCGCTGACCTTGGCAGATTCCCGTGAAATGCTGCAAGCTGCTGAAGACGCGGGAGTTACACATATGGTTGGTTTTAATTATCGCTTTTCTCCGGCAGTTCGACTGGCTAAGAAGCTCATAGAGAGTGGGCGTCTGGGAAAGATTTATCATTTTCGGGCTTGGTTTCTACAAGATTGGATAATAGATCCGGATTTCCCTTTAGTATGGAGACTGCAGAAGGATATCGCCGGTTCAGGTTCGCATGGAGATTTGGGGGCGCATCTTATAGATTTGGCTCATTTCTTAGTAGGCGATATGAAGGAAGTAATCGGCATGAGCGAGACCTTCATAAAAGAGCGTCCGCTTGCCGCTGAAATGACTGGTTTAAGCGCTAAAGGAGATAAAGATGCACCCAAGGGTAAGGTTACCGTTGACGATGCCACCTTGTTTTTAGCCCGTTTTGATAATGGTGCTCTGGGCAGCTTTGAAGCTACAAGATTCGCAGCGGGTCATCGCTCTACCAATTCTTTTGAGATCAATGGGAGTCTTGGTAGTGTGAAATTCGACTTCGAACGTATGAATGAATTAGAAGTTTATTTGACCTCGGATGCCGAGGATGTACAAGGTTTTCGCCGTGTGCTGGCGACCGATCCTGCTCATGAGTATGCAGAGGCTTGGTGGCCGCCTGGTCATACGATTGGTTTTGAACATACGTTTATTCACGAAATGCTGGAGCTTTCTAACGCAATTGAAGAAGGTCGTCAGCCAGAACCAAATTTCAATGATGGAGTGAAATGCCAAGCGGTGTTAGAGGCTGTAGAACGTTCTATTGATGAACGCCGTTGGGTCGATTTATCCGAAATGTAATCTAACCTTAGAAGGAGTGCTGAAAATGAGAAAAGCATTGATTGTTTGGGGCGGTTGGGATGGTCATGAGCCTGAGCAGGTAGCTGATATAATCGCTAAAATGTTGCAAGAGGAACAGTTTGAAGTTGAAGTATCAAATACTCTGGAGGCTTTTGCTGATGCAGATAAGCTTCTTGGACTAGATTTGATCGTGCCGGTATGGACAATGGGCACAATCGAGCAGGAACTTGTGAATAATGTCTCAGCAGCTGTACAGCATGGAACAGGTCTTGCCGGTTGCCATGGCGGGATGTGTGATTCTTTTCGTAATAATGTAGATTGGCAGTTTATGACGGGTGGACAATGGGTAGCTCATCCTGGTAATGACGGCGTTAACTATACCGTAGAGATTTGTCAAAGCTCAACTCCTCTGGTAGAAGGATTAGAAGATTTCAGCATTTGCTCAGAGCAATATTATCTTCATGTAGATCCAGCTGTTGAAGTTCTTGCTACGACTCGTTTTCCAGTAGTTGAAGGGCCTCATTCGTATAATAAGGCTGTTGATATGCCAGTAGCTTGGACAAAACGTTGGGGCTTGGGCAGAGTTTATTATAATTCACTCGGGCATCATGCGGACATTGTAGATCAGCCGCAAGTGCGTGAAATGATGCGCAGAGGATTAATATGGGCAGCTGAAGGTAAAGCGCAGGCATTGTCCAATGTTATGGAGGTTAGTAATAGCTATAGTGGAATGGCAGACAGTCAATAAATTCTGGGAGCGATCAGCGAATGGATAAAGTCAAAGTTGGTATTATTGGATGCGGTAAAATCAGTAGTATCTATATGGAGAACTGTCAAAAGTTTGAGATCCTTGATCTAGTTGCATGTGCGGATTTAGATTTGGTAAGAGCACAAGAACAAGCGGATAAATACAATATTCCAAACGTCTATACCACAGAACAATTACTGAATGATCCAGAGATAGAAATCGTAATCAACTTAACGATACCAGCTGTTCATGCGGAAGTATGCCTGAAAGCTATTGAAGCGGGTAAACATGTATACGTTGAGAAACCTCTAGCTGTGACGAGAGAAGAAGGACGCAAAGTTCTGACTGCGGCGCGGGAAAAGGGAGTACTTGTGGGCAGTGCACCGGAGACGTTCTTCGGAGCGGGAATTCAAACGGTTTTGAAGCTGATAGATGAAGGAGTAATTGGCGAACCTGTTGCAGCTACTTCGTTTATGCTGGGCCGTGGACATGAGCATTGGCATCCAGATCCGGAATTTTATTATGCCGCTGGTGGAGGTCCAATGTTCGATATGGGTCCTTACTATTTGACGGCTTTGGTGCAGCTGCTGGGTCCTATTCATACGGTTAGCGGAATGACTGGGAAAGCGCTGGAAGAACGTACGATTACAAGCGAGAAGAAATTTGGGAATAAAATTCCTGTTCAAATTCCAACTCACGTAGCCGGAACCTTGCGATTTGAAAATGGTGCCATTGCAACGTTGATTACAAGCTTTGATATCTTTGGCGGGAGCAACCT
The DNA here is from genome assembly GCF_037969975.1 of Paenibacillus sp. FSL R7-0163. Lineage (NCBI taxonomy): Bacteria > Bacillati > Bacillota > Bacilli > Caryophanales > Paenibacillaceae > Paenibacillus > Paenibacillus sp. FSL R7-0163. The sequence continues at coordinate 3,054,888 of NZ_CP150224.1, read as the reverse complement.
GCCGCATATAGAAATCTACGGAACGCTAGGAACGATTCAAGTTCCAGACCCGAATAACTTTGGGGGTCCCGTGAAACTCCGGCTTATGGGTGAGAATGAGTGGACGGAACAGCCGTTGTTGTCCGGGTATGATCAGAATACCCGCGGGATTGGACCAGCAGATATGGCTTACGCCATTCGAACGGGTAGAGGGCATCGTGCCAGTGGAGAACTGGCTTATCACGTATTAGAAGCAATGTGGGCTTTCCATGATTCTTCTGATGCTCATTCATTCTACGAAATGGAAAGCACCTGCACTCGTCCTGCGGCACTTCCAATCGGTCTTGCTCCTTACACTTTGGATTAGAGAATTCTTCCTGAATCTGCAACCTATCACTTCCGGTCTTCGTTTGAGAAGATGAAGAGTGGAGGTGTTAATAGGATGCGTAAGATAATTATTGGTTGGATATGGATTCCCGTTGTTATTTTGTTAATCAGTGGCTGTTCAGAGGCTCAACAAGCGAATAAGGAGCCGGTTCCTACTCCTGTAATTAGTTCAGAACCACAAATTCTAGCTTCTAAGAACCCTGCAATGGATGATCCAGGCGAGGTTAAGACTTTCTTATCTGCTCAGAAGATTCCTAACGGAGATATTTATCTGCAAGATAACAAGGTTCATATTAACATTGTAGGTTTGAACTCGGAGATTGAGCAGAGCTTTGCTCAGGCTTTCACTGCAGGTACTTATGAGCTTCATGATGTGAAATATACAATGCAAGAGTTATTAGCTGCTCAAGAATTGTTGCATGAACAAGAACTCTACCAGAAGCTGAATCTCTACGGCTCTGGTGTAGATACGATTGGCAATAAAGTAACTATTACCATTCCGTCTGATGATGCGGAAGCAGCCAAGCTTGAAATTGAAAAGTGGATCGATCCAGAGATGTTGACCTATGATATTTCAGAAATAGGTGATCCACATGTAGTGGGTACAATCGTTGAGATCGACACTAAACAGGCAAAGCGGATACTAATCCTTGAACCTGGAAACGAAGATCCATCTTACTGGTTCACAATCAATGCGAAATCTGAAATGTTTAATGAAGCTGGAGAGACCATCAGCTTTAAGGATTTGCAGGTTGGACAGCTGGTTAAGTTATGGAATACAGGGATGGTGCTGGAATCTTTTCCCGCGCTTGCGAGTGTGCGGAGAATGGAGCTAGCAGTTACTGAATAATCTAATAGACCCGTCAACAGGTAGCAAGTGCTCCACGCATTTGAACAGTAGATGGAAAGTGAGGGTGCTCTAACCCTCACTTTTTCTTAATTAGGAATAGTATACTTTTTCTACTTTGTATAATGTATGCTCGATTGTTGGACAGAGATTGGCATCTACTTTGTAATATTTAACTCGAAAATATAAACTTTTCAAAAAATTCTTTATATTATTTTTTTGTTTAAAGGCAGGAAGAAATTCTGGAGTTTTCTCCACATCACCAAAACTTCGAATCCATTGCTCTACATAAGTCTGACTAAGCATTTTTCTATCTAAAACACTCATTAAGGATCTTACCATTCGCTCATCTTCCCCATCGGAGTATATTCGATCTGTTATGGTCATCTTTTCGTAAACCAAATCGAGGATAGTTATAAGGTCATTTTTATCCAGTTCTGAACATTGAGCCAATTCATCTAAAGTATCTGCTGCATGGGCTATGGCATGAGCCCAGCCTTTTTCTTCGTCATACCCCCGGTAATCGCGCTCATTTTGCACACTGCAAAATACCTTCTCCTTTATCTGATGAATTTGCTCTCTTGAGAGAAATGGTGATTCTTTATGCCTCATGAAGAGGAGTGGGATGACTAGCATAGAGAAAGATCTGGTAAAGACAGAGTCTGCATTGGTTTCGCCAAGCTTAAAATGCAAATGGTTTTTATCCAAGATAACGGGTATAAGGTGCTCCAGTTCGTTTGTAGTTAGAGCATTACCTGGGATCCAATGTGATAAGGTTGTATAAATTAGCTCATCCCGTAGTTGGGCATCTAAAGAACCAATGTTATTTATCATTTCTTGTACCAACTGGATTGTATCGGGAGGTGCTTGGTAATCATTTTCTTTTATGCATATCAGCGTTTCTTTTAAATTCATTTTACATGCTCCTATTTTCCAGTGTGAATTATTTTCTAATACCGGATGGTGTAGTTCCTTTATATTGCTTAAACAGCTTGGTAAAATAATTAGGATTGTCGCAGCCCACTCGTCCAGCAATCTCCGTTACAGTAAAATCTGTCTCCAGCAGCAGTCGTTCTGCTTCATTTACGCGGCAAAGATTAACATAATCGATGAAGGTTCGGCCGGTGAGCTTCTTAAAAGTTTTGCAGAAATGGTATGGATTTAGATTAACGGATCTCGCGGCGCTTTCAATAGTCATTTTCTCATCAAAGTGGTTCTCCATATACTCCAGCAGTGGCTTAAAACGCTCACGATTGAAGGAATGACGTTCATTTGTTCTGCCAGAAACCCGCTCAGGCAAAAAGGTACGGGAGAGCAATACAAAAAGCAGATGAAGTTGATTTTTGATGATTAGCTGAAATGCAGGACCTTTCTGATGCACTTCATCCACGATAGTGTCTAGAAGAGAGTAATAAGTAGAACAGGTTGGAACAAGTGCTGCTGGTTTAACTGGTAGCTGATATCGATTTTCCAAATAGGGAGCTACGAACTGCTCATGTTGAGGATCTTGCTTCCAATCTTTAAATAAAGAACTATGAAATACGACGGATATAAATCGGACATGATCATCCCGCAGACTATATCCAACGTGCAAACCTCCAGAAGGAACAAACAAAACCTCTCCGGGATGCAGTTCGTAGGGCTTGCTGTCAATGTGGAAAATGGCGCTGCCTGCTTGCATGATAATGATTTCGAAATGCTCATGCCAGTGTAGAAAAAGGATGTTCTGGCCGATTTTCGCATGTCTGCATTCATTAAAAAACAATCGAAATGGATAGGTGCTTCCTTCTAATTGAGGGTATTCTTTAAGATCATTAGGATAGCTCAATATTTATTCAACTCCCACAATATACGACTATATAAACACAATATAATAAGAGTTTTAAGCTTAAATGCAGTATATACTCGGGTTATAGAACTTACTATAAACCAATATTGGAGTGGTACACAAGATGAAGGATACAATGCGTATAGGCACATTAGTTGGTGGCGGAGATGCTGTTAGAGTGATTCCGCAAATCGTAGGTCATGGCTTCGAATCTTTTAGCTTAACCTTCTGGCAGACTACAGGTGAAACAGATCTTGTGGAAACTGGTAAGCGTGTGCAAGAACTTGCGGCAAAACATGATTTTGTGATTTCATCGGTTGGCATCTTTGGCAATCCTTTGACGAATACTGGTGACAATTCCGATGCATTAGCGAGCTGGGAACGGCTTATTGATCATGCTCATGTATTTGGTACTGATATGGTATCAGGGTTCACGGGACGACTACCAGGAGTGTCCATTGATGAATCGATTCCGAAGTTTACCGAGGTATTTGGTGAGCTGACAAAAAGAGCAGCAGATCGCGGGGTACGAATTGCCTTCGAGAACTGTTCCATGGATGGCAATTGGACTTCAGGGGACTGGAATATCGCTCATCATCCAATAGCCTGGGAAAAGATGTTTAACGCTGTACCTGCTGACAATATGGGACTTGAATGGGAGCCCTGCCATCAGATGGTGCAGCTGATTGATCCGATTCCACAGCTGCGCAAATGGACAGATAAGATCTTCCATGTACACGGCAAGGATGCCACCATCGCTTGGGATATTGTAAAAGAATATGGAATCCACGGCCCAAAACCTTATGTATGGCACCGTACTCCGGGTTTTGGTGATACGAACTGGACGGATGTTATTTCCATTTTGCGTCAGGCTGGTTATAAAGGTACCATTGATATTGAAGGTTGGCATGATCCTGTCTATCGGGATGAGCTGGAAATGATGGGTCAAGTACATGCCTTGAATTATTTAAAACAATGCCGCGGGGGCAGCTTTGTGCCTAATCCGCTTTAATAAGTCAGGGGGAGAAATATGACAGCACAGTACCGTGTAGCGGTTGCAGGTTGCGGAGGAATGGCTAACGCATGGATTGAATACGCTTTATTGCGTCCAGATACTAAGATCGTTGCTCTAGTAGATATAAGGTTGGAGTCGGCTGAGGCGATGGCTGCGAAGCATGGGATTTCATGTCTGACGTTTACGGATATTAAGCAGGCAATTCAGGAGACCGCAGCAAATCTCGTCTTTGACGTTACCGTTCCCGGAAGTCATTTCAATATTTCTAGTACTGCATTGGAACTTGGGTGTAATGTGTTTAGTGAGAAACCGTTAGCTGAGACTATGGAGGAATGTAATAAGATTGTTGAGATCTCGGAACGGACTGGAAATGCTCATGCTGTGATGCAGAACCGCCGTTATGATCCTCGAATTCGTTCTTTAAGAAAAATCATAGAATCAGGAACCATAGGAAGAACAGGATTTATCGGTGCAAGCTTTTTCCTTGGGGCCCATTTCGGGGGATTCCGTGATGTTATGAAAAGTCCGCTGCTGTTGGATATGGCAATTCATACCTTCGACCAGGCCCGGTTTATTAATGGCGCGAACCCTGTGTCCGTATACTGTCAGGAGTTTAATCCTCCCGGTTCATGGTATGAGGGGAATGCGTCGGCAGTGTGCATTTTCGAGATGTCCGACGGTTCAATATTTACCTATCAGGGATCTTGGTGTGCAGAAGGTGCATCCACGTCATGGGAAGCTTCTTGGCGGGTTAACGGGGAGAAAGGAACAGCAATCTGGGATGGTCATGAGCTGCCATATGCTGAGGTAGTTACTGCAGGAGATCAGAGCGATAAGTTCATTCGTGACGTAAAGCGTATAAATGGAGATAATGTTGAGATGAATAAAACATTCCATCACGGGTGTTTGGATGAGATGTTCTTGTCATTGGCAGAGCAACGTCCTGCAGAGACGAATTGTAGAGATAATCGGTATAGTATGGCAATGGTGTTCGGAGCGCTGGAAAGTGCTGAATCTGGCCGGAAAATCGATCTAGTGGAGTTCTGAGATTGACTTCTGTTACTACAATCGCCAGCAAGGAGATTAAAATGGATATTAGAGCTTACCGAGAATCGGATCTTAGTCAAATTGTCTCATTGTTCTACGAAACAGTTCATTCCGTAAACAAACAAGACTATTCACAGGAACAGCTAGATGCTTGGGCACCTAAAGAGGAAGAGGTACTTAAGCATAATACTTGGAGAGCTTCTTTGCGTCAAAATATCACTTATGTAGCCGAAATTGATAATATTATTGTGGGCTTTTCTGATATGACAGCAGATGGACATTTGGATCGATTATATGTTCACAAAGATTACCAAGGATTAGGTATAGCCTCTGCATTGGTGAGTAAGCTTGAATTGAAAGCGAAAGAACTGGGTCTTTATGAAATGGATGCCGAAGCAAGCATCACTGCTAAACCTTTTTTTGAACGACGGGGATACCAGCTTATTGCGAAACAAAGTGTAGAACGAAAAGGTGTTCTGTTGGTCAATTATAGGATGAGTAAAAAAATAATGTAATTCAAAAAAGCAGGTTGCTCATTAGAGCAGTCTGCTTTTTGTGATAAGAAGGATATTCAAATTCACCCATCAATCAAGTTCATTAATGCTACAGTATCAAATCGATCCCCTTGCACTAACCATTTACCGTCCACATCAAAGAGAGTCAATATACCTTCCAAAGGCACACGTTTACTTTCTTTGTCATCCTTATCCAATAAGACAAGATCCACCGTATATTTTAACTCGATAATATCTTTTTTTTGTTCGGAAAGGTTAAATTTTAGGTTTTCCGGTTTTAAAGAAAGCTTTTGTTTATCAGCGATTTTAATTGGGATAGTTGTAATTCGGCTCGCTATAGCCTTTTCAGTAAAGTATTCTGTAAAATACGGTTTCATCTCTTCATTTCGCGCAAGAATGGATTCATCAGACATTAAATCCTCAGAAGCCTTGACGGTATATTCTACATTTTTATATTTCTCTGCGGCTTTAGTGGCATCATCTACCTCTGAACTACATCCGATAATTAACGCAAGAGATAATAATATCATACTCAATATCAACGGTGATTTACGCATTAGTACACCCCCAATGTATTTGATCTTGCATTATTATACTTATATTACCATGTTGTGGTTTCATAATTTCAAGAAGAAAATGATTCAACTCCCTAAATATGGTATGGTGTAAATATGATCGTAAATTTGCGGTGATTAAACTAAAAAGTAGAATCGAAAGGATTATTAAAATGAACACATCCTTAAAATTCACACACGGGAATAAAGTAGGACTGATTGCTTGTTCAGATGGTGTGAGAGTAGAGAACCTACCTAAAGTAGAGGAATTAAAAAAAGTTTTGCATTCATTTGGACTCCATGTAGTGGTGGCTAATACTTTGTTTAGAAAAGATGGTTATTTCAGTGGAAATCCAAAGGAAAGGGCAGCGGAGCTGAATCAACTATTTAAAAATACTGAAATTAGCGCGATATTCGATATTTCAGGTGGGGATTCTGCCAACCAAATCTTAGAGTACATAGACTACGAAAGTATCCGTATGAACCCCAAACCCTTTTTTGGAATGAGTGATTTGTCAGTTATTTTGAACGCTTTATTTACGCAAAATAATTCGAAATCCTATCATTATCAGTTGATGAATTTAGTGTCTTCTGATGGGGCAGAGCAGCAGAGGGCTTTTTATCGAACATTCTTCGAGGGGCAAAACGATCTTTACGATTTCCGGTATCATTGGGTCCGTGGTAACCAGATGAGCGGGATAGTAATCGGAGGGAATATTCGCTGCTTTTTGAAGCTGGCAGGGACAAGCTATTTTCCGGATCCTTCGGACAAAATATTATTGTTGGAGAGTTTAAGTGGCAGAGCTAACAAAATAGTCTCCTTTTTTGCTCAGCTCCAGCAATTGAAATATTTTGATGCTTGTGCTGGATTGATTCTAGGGTCATTTTCAGAACTAGAGAACTTTAATGAATTTCCGATAGTAGAAGCGTATGTGAAGGAAATTAGCCATTCCACCTCCATTCCTATCATAAAGACAGCTGAGATTGGGCATGGCAGTAACAGTAAGTGTATTGTTGTGGGCGATAAAATCACTTTGTAAAAAAGGTGGAGTGTGCGATGGGCAAAATTCTTTGCTTCATATCTGATGATTTTGCGGATTTTGAGATTACCTTGGCACTACATAAGATTAGAAATGTTGGAAAAAAAGAAGTGTTATCCGTAGGATACAGTTATGAATCTGTAGTTAGCGAATCTGGTCTGACTTATCAACCTGATTTGGTCCTCAAAGAAGCAGTTAAGCTTAATGATATTGAAGGGCTAATTATTCCCGGAGGTCCGATTGTAAATCAAAAACAGGATTTAACTGATCTGATAAACCATCTTGATCGAGAAGAGAAGATGCTGGCAGCCATATGTCATGGACCACAGTATTTAGGACGAGCGGGCATTTTAGACCATTGTAAATTCACTACTTCGTGTTCAGTGGAAAGAATCAGTAAACTTAATGTAGAGGATCCATTTCCAAGAGACAATTATGTTGATAAGAGAGTAGTTAGAGATGAACATATCATTACTGCTAAAGGCCGTGCATTTGTTGATTTTTCATTTGAAATCTTTGATTATTTAGGGATTTATCAGGATCTAGATGAAGAAAAAGAACAATTGTTTAGGGATATTATGGATAAATAGCAGTGATAGATGATAAACAGGGAGAGTTGACGTGGAAACTAATTTAAACGAAAAGAAAAATGATTATAAACCATTAGGGATATCAGGACTTGGGGGATGGTTGATTCTTGTACAAATCGGTCTTTATGGGACGATTATCATTCAGTTGATGCAGCTTTTTCAGGATTCTTTTACAGCATTTGATGCCGATATCTGGACTGCTTTTACTTCTAAAGGTTCGGATTTCTATCATCCCTTGTGGGGATTTATAATTGTTTTTGAAACCACTTTCAATATAGCTATATTAGCGTTTAGTGTATATATTCTAATTAATTTCTACAGAAAAAAAGCATTTTTACCACGGTTATTGATTATTTTCTATATTGCAATCCCTGTAGTAGGAATCATTGATGTTGTACTTCTTTATCAAATTCCTCTTGCCAGAGAACTTGGAAATGGAGATTCACTCAAAAGGATCATTAGGTCAGCGTTTACTTGTGCAATTTGGACTGCATATTTATTGAAATCAGAGCGAGTACATAATACATTTGTAAAGTAATTTAATAAAGTGATTTAAAGGAGGGGTATGATGTCAACCGATTATCTATCAAAAGAAGAATTGAAAGATGCGATTCATATTGCCTATCAGTCTCTTGATCAAGAATTTGACGGCATTGAGAACTCCCAAAGAGACAATCGTATGGAAGGGGTTGATCGAACCCCAGCAGAAATCATTGCTTATCAATTGGGCTGGTTGAATCTTGTTATGAAATGGGATAAGGATGAAAAAGCAGGGTTAACCGTTATTACACCTTCACCGGATTATAAATGGAATCAACTTGGCGGATTATATCAATCGTTTTATCATACATATGCTGCCTACTCATTAGACGAGTTAAGATCTTTATTTCAAGAGACAGAACATCAGTGGCAGAACTGGATTGATTCTTTAAGTGATGAAGAACTTTTTACGCAAGGCGTGCGGAAATGGACAGGAAACAATCCAAGATGGCCTATGGTCAAATGGATTCATATTAATTCAGTAGCACCGTTTAAGACTTTTCGTTCTAAGATTCGCAAATGGAAAAAACTTAATGTAACTAAGGAAGTATAAAAGGACGGATTATTTTTGAAGAAAATATCTATTATTGTAAGTACATTTATATTTTTGATTGCATTAAGCTCGATTATATTTGTCGTGGTAAACAACTCTGCAAAACCCATTAAAAGTCCTGAGAACATTGAACTAAAAGAGTTGGCGAATGGAAACAAAATACAAGTGGACTTCTCGAAGAAACCCACTGTATTCGTATTTTTCACCTCATGGTGTCCATATTGTAATGACGATGCTCCTAAGATTGTCTCATTGTATGAGAAATATAAAAATAGAGTGAACATATACGGAATCAATTTGCTTTATCAAGATGATCTTTCTGATGTAGAACAATACGTGGCGAATTACAACATTAAGTATCCCGTTCTCCTAGATGAAACAGGTGATCTCCATAAACAATTTGGTGAACAAGCTTTTCCTGCGTTGTTTTTTATAAACTCTGATGGCAAGGTTATGGATCAAATTATTGGCTCGACTGATTTTGACGCAATTGAGAGCTCGTTTAAGATTTTCATTAAAAACTATGATTAGTGTGAGATATATGAAATCAAAGAAACCCATAATCATCTTCGCATTTCTTTCATTTTTGCTTCTCACAACAACGATACTTTTGAACGATTTCGAACAATCGAGGGAGAGAGTTACTGAGTTCTTCGAAGATTTAAAAGACCAATCGAATCCAAGCTAGGAGGTTGAGATGAAGAAATTCATTATTGTAATTCTAGCTATAATTGCTTTATCGCCATTACATGCGGTCTCCGCGGATTGGGCCGGTTCGTTTGTTGTTTATTCAGGTGACATCTACGAAATATCAGATGATGAACTCATCCCCTCGGAAGAAATCGATAAGAAGATAGGGCATGTAACTAAATATTCCGATGAGGAAGGAACGTACAGGGGGAATTTCTCGAATATTTATCCTAAAGGTACGCCCTACTATTCAATTATCAATACCGATCCAAAAGATTTTATTGCTATTAAGACCCAAGAGGGTATCTTTGTAAAAGCTTATAATAAAGGCCATTATCCCAATGATGAATTGGTTGAAAAAACGATTTGGATGTATTTCTTATTGGGAACATCGGTTATTGTCTTATTAATTATTTGGATAATGAAGCGGAGGAAAGGATGATCTATGACAACTAATACATCACAAAAGATAGAACAAGCCTTCAAAAAAACGATAAGCTCACGTCACATTCACGAAGGCGTCCTATACATTGAGAATACAGATGGCGACTACTCCTATAATATTGGATATGGGGAGAAGAATATAGACTCACCTTTGCTAATGGCCAGCATCACCAAGCTGTTTACCACCACCTGTATTTTGGCCCTACAAGAGCGAGGTAAACTGTCGTTGGATGACAAGGTTACACAGTATTTTGATAACGCTGTGTTAAGTGGTCTTCATGTCTTTGGTGGTAATGATTATTCGTTTGACCTGACAATATCCGATTTATTGTTTCAGGTTAGTGGCTTGCCAGATGTATTTGAAGAAGGAAAAGAGAATGACAAGCGTCGTGCGATTAAGGAGGATTATTATATTACCTTCGAGGAACAGATTGCATTAATTAAAAAATTGAAGCCTCATTTTATGCCTCGTACCAAACGAAAAGCATATTATGCTGATATAAATTTTGATTTACTAGGTGAAATCATTGAGAAGGTAGAGCAGTCAACATTAGCAGAAGTCTATAAGCGGTTCATATTTGATCCCCTGTCACTCGTAAGTACATATCTCCCTGAAGGTGACAACGATTTTGTACCGAATATCTTTTATCAAAATAAATCAATTAACCGTTCCAAATTTATTAGGAGTTGTCGTGCGAGTGGAGGATGTATCACCACAGCTCGTGAATTAATGATATTTATCAAAGCTTTCTTTGGTGGGATGCTATTTAAAAATGAGTTGTTTAAGATGCTATCGGCTTCTAATAAACTTCAATTATCGATGGGACCTATTTACTATAGCAGCGGCTATATGAGAATTCCTTTGGATGGCTTGTCCACGCTTTACATGGGGAAAGGTGAGTTACTAGGGCACTCCGGTTCAACAGGTTCGTTTGCCTTTTTTTATCCTATTAAAAATTTATTCATTGTGGGGGATCTAAACCAGATGGGTAATCCTGCACTCCCCATTAGGCTATCAATGAAACTTGCTATGATGATGAAATAAAAAATAGTGAACGCCAAGAGTTAGGATATTCACTGCTGAATTATTATACTCAGTCATCCAACCTTCATAAATCTTTAATAAAGGAGACGTACCAGTGAACAACATCAAAGTGCTTCATTATGATGCGTTTTCTCCTTATCCGAACAAAGGAAATCCAGCTGGTGTAGTATTAGATGCGGCTCATTTGAGCGAAAGTGACATGCAATCGATAGCTCATAAGGTCGGTTTTAATGAAACAGTTTTTGTAGTCTCATTGGATGTAGCTGATTTAAGGCTTAAGTATTTTACGCCAGGCCATGAGATCAATCTTTGTGGGCATGCAACTATGGCTTCTTTATTTGCTTTAAAAACAAAGGGTATCCTTGGAGAGGCAAGCTCGGTAAAGATCGAAACAAACGTGGGTGTGCTCCCCATTCAATTCAGTATGGACAACAATAATCACTTACTAATAAAAATGAAGCAAGATCATCCCGAGTTTATTGAATTTGACGGTGATAGAGCTAAGCTTGCCCATGCTTTAGGCTTAACAGTTGACGAATTTGATGAGGATATGCCGATTGTTTATGGCTGTACTGGCGCATGGACTCTATTAGTTCCAATTAAGAGTATAGATAGCTTTAATAAAATGAAACCGATAAACGAGTTGTTTCCGGAGAATTTCTCATCGCCTTTTTCGGGAACCGTTGAAGATCCAGTAACAGGTACAGCATCGGGAGTTATGGGGGCTTATTATTTAAAATATATTAATCCGCACATGGACTCAATCCAATTTGATGTAGAACAAGGACAAGAAATCGGTAGAGATGGGAAAGTAAATGTAGAAGTGTACCGACTAGATTCTGATAGAATGGATGTGTTTATTTCTGGAACTGCGGTGTTTGTGGGGGAGGTAGATTTAGGGAAATGATAAAATATACTCACTTGGAGTGTACGGAGTCTTAGTGATACCCAGTTAGAAGAGTTACATCAACTCCTTTTGTGAAGAAAATAATGCTGGGTCATTATTAGAACTTTAATGATCTATGGAATGGAGGTAACCTCATGATTGAAATTGATTGTCTGGGAGAAATCTGCCCAGTACCAGTAATGATGTTAAAAAAACATCAAAAAGCCATTCAAAATGGCGAAAAGGTGATGCTGGTTACTGATCATAGCTGTGCAAAAGTTTCCATCACGGATTACTGTCGTGGTTCAAATTTGAAATGCTCCATTCAAGAAGTCATTAATGGGGTATGGGAGATTACGATTGAGCTATAAGTTCAACATAATGTATCAATCAATGTCTTTTCTATATAACGAATTAATTGTTTCGTATCATTGTCACAACGCTGATTGTGTTTTTTTACCATGTAGACATCGTTATTTACCTGGAACTGATCAATATGAATAATCTTGAGTTGTTTACTATACAACTCTTTTTTTATGGACATATAAGGCAGAAAGGCGACACCATGTCCTCTAATTGCTGCAAGCTTTACCGCCTCAAGGGAGTCCAAATTAAACAGTATATTTAGTTTAAGCTCCCCTGCAGATATGTTGTTCAAAGCCCTTTGCACACAATGAAGCTGTGAGGACCAGATTAACGGATATTTAGGGAGCTCATTCAGTGTGATTTTATCAGGACATACGGTCGTACTGCTTGCCACTAACATAACTTGATCAGAAAACACCATATTGGAGCATAATTCAGATTTCGGGGAAGGCCCGGAAATAAAGCCAACATCACCTTCTTCAAGAAGCAAACGTTCCTCTACTAGTGACGATGCCCCTTCGTTTAGAGTGATATGGCAATTGGGAAAATGTTTTTTTACCTCATATAAGGTACAGGGCAGGGCATAATTACAGACTTCTGGAATCGCATAAATAGACAGCTCATGCTGTGTTGGCTGTAAATGATTGATTTCTGTGACCATATCATCATATAATTTACAGATTTGCTCCGCATACTTCTCCGCTATAATCCCTGCTTCTGTAAGGCTGGCCCCTTTATTACTTCTCACAAAAAGCTCAGAACCCAGGGTATTCTCCCAGGATTTCAACTGCTGACTAAGTGCGGATTGGGTGATATGAGATTTCTGAGCGGCTTTAGATATACTTTTTAACGAAGCAATATCTAAAAATAATTTAAGCGTTTCCATATTCATACTTATTCCTCCTGTTGCCCGCTGTTAGTGCACACTATAGCATACTTGATTACGCTCCATCTGTGCCATTAGTAACACTTATACAGCATAAAGAAAGCAGATAACCACAGCTCAAATAAGTATGTTACTATTTTCACATAGTCAATTACATAAAACGATGGAGGTGTTAGACTATGGGGCAAACCGTAAGTCCCGAAACGAAATCAACCCGAACCAGAGCTCCTAGAAAACCTAAAAAGAGTCAGTTGCCCATCGCGTTGCTGGTTACAGTTCTCATTATTGGGTTTGGTTTTTTCCTAGACCATTCCCACGATAAAATGGTTGTCTACCTGCTTTTCGGTATTTCGTTTGGCGTTATTTTGCAAAGATCACGATTCTGCTTTACTGCATCACTTAGAGATCCATGTATTACAGGCAGCACATCGGTAACAAGAGCTGTACTGATAGCATTTTCTCTCGCTACGATCGGATTTACAGCCATTAAGTATCCAGCGTTCCTGGAAGGTAAACCGATTCCTGGGATGGACAATGTGGGTCAAATCAGTTTTGCTTTGATAATTGGCGCTGTATTATTTGGAATTGGCATGGTTATTGCAGGTGGTTGCGCTTCGGGTACATTGATGCGTGTAGGTGAAGGGTTCACAATGCAGATGCTGTCGCTTGTATTTTTTATCATTGGTTCACTTTGGGGATCACATGATATGGGTTGGTGGAGAGCTAACGTTATAAAGGATGCACCAACAGTATTTTTACCAGACGTCTTTGGTTGGCTTGGAGCACTAGTTGTTCAGTTCCTGATCATTCTTCTGTTGTACATCGCTGCAGTTAAATGGCAAGAGAAAAAGATGGGAAGCGCAGATTAGTATAAGTTATTACGTGAATATTTTCACTATTGGTATTTCAAAAAAATATAAAGGTGGTTTTTAAGATGGCTGAATTTACACTTGATTGCATGGGAGAAGCTTGTCCGGTACCGTTAATGAGAACAGAAAAGAAGATGACTGAACTAAATGTTGGAGACGTTTTAGTTGTTGCTATTGATCATAGTTGCGCAATGAAAAACGTACCAGAATGGGCGAGAAAACAGGGACATAATGTGGAAATCGAAGAGGTCGATGATGGCGAGTGGGAAGTTGTTATTGAGAAGGTAAAATAGGATCGCTGAGTAGGAAAGGACGGTGAATGAAACGGTGAACGAATTCTGGTTGAAGATATCGTCTAACCGCTTTTACAAGCAATTGCTCAAAGAACCGTTTACTTATGTAACTGGAGCTGTACTTCTGGCTGTGTTCGCTACAGCACATCTGGCTGTTTTCTCAAAAGGATGGGGAGTAACCAGCGCCTTCGCGGACTGGGGAGCTTGGGCGTATCGACTGGTAGGAGGAAATGTAGATAACTGGGCTTACTTTAGTACGGAGAAAGCTCAAAAAACATTATCTTCCGGATTTTTAAATGATGGTGGGTCCATTCGAAATGTAGGGATTATCTTAGGTGCATTAGCAGCGACATTGTTTGCTTCCGAGTTCAAGCTTAAGAAAATTAAGTCCAAAAAGCAGGTAGTGGCGGCTGTACTTGGTGGGTTGCTCATGGGGTACGGAGCTAGACTGGCTAATGGATGTAATATAGGTGCATTATTTACGGCTATAGCTTCTTTATCGCTTTCAGGCTGGATTTTTGGATTGTTCCTGCTGGTTGGTGCATTTATAGGCAGTAAATTATTAGCCAAATTCTTTATGTAAAAGTGAAATAGGCTGAGCTTATAGTGCTGACGAGAGTCAGCCTATTTTATTGAAATCAAAATCTACACAGGAGGGACAATTGAAATGGAAAAGAAGACAGAACAGTATGATGTCGTCATTATCGGTGGCGGGGCTGCTGGATTAACAGCAGGGATCTATTGTGGACGAGCAAAATTGAAGACACTCCTTTTGGAAAAATCGCTGGTAGGCGGTCTTGCGACTTATACTAATGAAATAGAAAATTATCCTGGTTTTCCTGAAGGAACGACCGGAACAGACCTTATGGGATTATTTCATAAACAAGCCAAAAAATTTGGTGTTGATTTCAAAATGACAGATGTCAAATCTGTCTCGGTAGTAGAAGACATTAAAGTAGTGGAGACCTTTCGGGTACGATATGAGTGTAAAGTCATTATCATAGCCAGTGGAGGAAAACCAAGAATTACAGGTGCAGCTAATGAAGATATGTTCTTATATGATAAAGGGATTTCCTTCTGTGCAACCTGTGACGCTGCGGCAAATACGGGGAAGACAGTTATGGTCGTTGGCAGTGGTGATGCAGCTATTGAGGAAGGGATGTTTCTAACTAAGTTTGCTGATAAAGTGATCGTATCTGTCATGCATGATCATGGGAAAATGGATTGTAATGAAATTGCCAAAACGCAGGCACTAGAAAACCCTAAAATGGAATTCATGTGGAATACGGTGGTAAGTTCTTTCGAAGGTGAGGAACGTTTGAATTCCGTCGTCCTGAAAAATTTAAAATCTAATGAACTGCAAAACGTAAAGGTCGATTCATGTTTCTTATTTATTGGATACACCCCGAACACAGAAATCTTATCAGGTGTAGTAGATTTGAATCGAAATGGTTATGTATTTATTAATGAGAAAATGGAAACGAATATCCCTGGTGTTTTTGCAGCGGGAGATGTGTGCGATAAGTTTCTTAAACAAGTTGCTACTGCTGTTGGCGATGGTGCCATTGCAGGGTACGGTGCAGAGAAGTATATATCTGAATGTGAGGTTTATGAGCATCAAATTCTAAATCAAGGTAAATCATCCGTTGTTTATTTATGGAATGCCACAGATCCTTCCTGTCGGGAGTTATTGCCTCTAATTGAAGGATTTGAGCAATCCCATTCGGATGTCAGGGTCACAAAGGTAGATGTATATAAGTCACCCGGACTTGCTGCCAAGCTAAGAATAGATTCAGTTCCTTCTATTGTTTATCTGGATAATGGGAAGGTCCAAAAAGTAATTACTGAAAAGATAAATGAAGAAATACTGAGTACTCTTGCTAATTAAGGAGAAAGTCAAAGACACATGCAGATGTTATCTCTGTATGTGTCTTTTTTTATTCAAGCTTAAGGAATATGAGACGAGCTAATGCAAGAGAGTGTCAAAGTATCAATAATAGTTGTTTTGTCATATATTTTTGAAAGCGCTTAAACCTTATGATTATTTTATAAATGTTGCAACTATAGCGGAGGGAG
Organism: Paenibacillus sp. FSL R7-0163; assembly: GCF_037969975.1. Lineage (NCBI taxonomy): Bacteria > Bacillati > Bacillota > Bacilli > Caryophanales > Paenibacillaceae > Paenibacillus > Paenibacillus sp. FSL R7-0163. Next base: position 3,038,438 of record NZ_CP150224.1, on the reverse strand, counting down.
AAAGGACATTAATTATCTGTACATATCTTCAAAATCATCACAAGGAGGATTCACCTATGGCGAACGCAAGCGTCGCACCAGACAAGAGATCCGGACCGAATCTCAACAAGCAACGAACTAGCGGGATCAGACGCTTTTTTAAGCAAATAGATCTACAGCTTATGGTATTACCAGCACTTGTTCTAGTTTTTATTTTTGCCTATATCCCCATGTATGGGATTCTAATTGCATTCCAGGATTACAAGTTAGGGAATAGTTTTATTAGCAGTGACTGGGTTGGCTTTAAGCACTTTATTTACTTTTTTAATGCACCTGAATTTGAAGTGGTTATGAAAAATACAATCATCATCAGCTTACTGAAATTTTGTTTTGGATTTCCTGCACCGATTATTTTGGCGTTAATGCTGAACGAAGTTCGTAAGATGTTCTTTAAACGGGTTATTCAGACCGTTACATATTTGCCTCACTTCTTATCTTGGGTAGTTATCGGCTCAATGGTTACCTCGATGTTATCTGTAGATAACGGCAGTATAAATATGCTGCTTGAGAAATTGAAATTTATTGATGAACCGATCAACTTCCTTTCCATGACTGAATATTTCTGGGGCATTTTAGTTACAACCAATGTATGGAAAGAAATTGGATTTGCTTCAATCGTCTATTTAGCTGCCATTGCTGGTATTGACCCGCATTTATATGAAGCGGCTTCGATGGATGGTGCAAGTCGGTTTAAACAGATATATTTGATTACGTTGCCTTCAATTATGCCAGTTGTAATCATCTTTATGATTTTGGCAATCGGTAATCTGGTGAATGCAGGATTCGAAGATATTTTGATCCTAGCTTCTAATCCAGCACTACGAGAAGTGTCAGATTCAGTTGATGTATATGTTGTACGTGTCGGTATAGACAATTTCAGGTACTCCTATGCGACTGCTATCGGATTGTTCAAGGCCGTGATCAGCGTGACATTACTTACCTTTGCCAACTTCATTGCCAGAAGAGCAGGGAACAGCTTGTGGTAATGAATTACTCAATATAGGGGGACCAAACTATGAAACGTATTAATATAGGAGATCGAATATTTATAGGATTCATATATGTATTCTTGACTTTACTGGCATTTTCCGCCTTTTATCCATTTTGGAATTCACTTGTTATTTCCTTTAATGAGGGGATGGATACTTCGAAAGGCGGAGTTACTTTCTGGGTCCGTGAGTTCACGCTTGAGAATTATAAGATCGTTTTTGAAGATTCCCGTCTAATGGGTGGATTCGTCATTGCTACATTGCGGACGGTAATCGGTACAGTAACAGCGATACTGGCCACTTCGATATTCGCTTATGGAATGTCGAAGCGTGAACTGATGGGTCGCAAATACTACATGATTATGTGTATCATTACTATGTATTTCGGTGGGGGACTCATTCCGTCATACATGCTTATCAGAAGTTTAGGTCTCTTCAACTCATTTTGGGTGTTTATTATTCCTGCACTGGTCAGCGTATGGAATATGATCATATTCCGGACCTTCTTTCAAGGTCTTCCACAAGGTTTAGAGGAGTCAGCAAAGATTGACGGTTGCGGGTATTGGGGGACTTTTGTCCGCATCGTACTTCCTTTGTCGGGGCCAGTTATAGCAACATTATCTTTGTTCACAGCAGTAAATCACTGGAATGAGTGGTTCGTAGCGAGTATTTACATTACGAAAGAGGAGTTAATGCCGATTCAGACCATCTTAAGACAGATACTGTTCTCTAATATTGCTTCAGAACAGCTGTCTAATGTAGATGCAAGCTCCATTGCTCATATTAACTCGGCTAAGAAAATAACCTCGAAGTCATTAACGATGGCTACGATTATGGTTGCAACCATTCCGATTGTATGTGTGTATCCATTCCTACAAAGATTCTTCGTTAAAGGGGTCTTGGTCGGATCATTAAAAGAGTAGGATGATAGAATGAGATTGGGTTTAGAGCGTATTGCTTTGAACATAGATTACAAATTGAAAGGGGAAAATACATTGAAGACTAAGAGAAAGATGCTTCTCGGTATGATGTCTACCTTGCTATTAACGACTTTGGTGGCGGGTTGTAGTGGCAACAATTCAAGCGCTCCAGCGGCAACTGCTGAACCAGAGAAAGAAGGAGGAACAGCGGTCAACACAGCAACTGAAGCTCCCGCGGCTGATTTGTATGAATTAGGGAAAGAACCGCTTGAAGTCTCATTCTACGGAAATTACGGCTGGTATCAAATGCCGAAATGGGGCAAAGATGCTGCTTCTAAATGGATTTTAGATAATCTGAAGATTAATGTCACAGGAATTAGCTCTGGTGGTAATAACGCTCAAAAGCTGCAAACGATGATCGTTGGTAACGAGCTGCCGGATATTGTGTGGACCGAGAAAGGTGCTGACGTAGAACGTCTTCGCCAAGCGGATATGCTAGTTCCTTTAGATGAATATATTGATAAATATCCAAACTTTAAGAAATACCTAACATCTGGACATTTGGAATTACTTCGTTCCCCTGATGGGAAGATTTATCAGCTGCCGAATTATTATACAACTCAACCAAACGGAAATGCCGGTTATGCTATTAATAAGAAGATTTACAAAGAGCTTGGTTCTCCTAAGCTAGAAACGACAGATGATTTGTATGCATATTTAAATGCTGTTAAGGCGAAGTTCCCTGACGTTATTCCGTTCGAGACAGGCTTAGCGAGAGATGGTAACGGAATTGACCAGTTATTTTCCTCTTTTAAAGAGAATAATCTGTCGTATACTAGAATATACGCCGTACCTGATGGCGACAAAATGGGTTCGATATACAAGGATGAAGGATTCCGTGAGTCTGTTGTATTTGCTGCTAAATTAATGCGTGAGAAGCTAATGACGCAGGATGCGAATACACAAACAGAAGATCAAATTAGAGAGAAAGCGATGAATGGCAAGTTTGCTGTTATTGCGACTTTTGATCCAATGAAATTGCTCGCCACTGCTGATGAAGAGATGAAGAAGACGGATCCAGAAGCTGGTTATATGTTTATTAAACCGATTTACAAAGCTGGTTTGGATCAAAGTAAGATTACTCCAGGAACGTACAATCAGTTAGGTTGGAACGTTGCTACAATCACTAAAAACGCTAAAAATCCAGAGGCTGTATTCGCTATGCTTGACTGGATGACAGGACCAGAAGGTTCTATGGTTCTTAACTGGGGTCCTCCAGGACCAGATGGTTATTGGGATGGATTTGAAGCAGATGGACTTACTCCTAAATTTAATAAAGATAAGTATCTGAATGAGCCAGAAGCTCTGTCCGAAATTAGCGGAAAAGCCGGTGACTTGGTATGGGTAGGTAATACAGTTTTCTTGGATAATACAAAGAAAATGATGTTGCAAACCCTTCCAGCTGACAAGATTGACTTTAGTAACCGTTGGCAGATGGAAGTAACTTGGGCTTCACAAGGTGACTTTACGGAGTTCCTGAATTGGGATCCGGCTCCAGACAGTGAAGAAGGTATTATTAGACAAAGTGTCAGAGATATCTGGTTAACAGCAAGAGCAAAATCTATGTATGCGAAGACTGATGCAGAAGCATTAGCAATTCTTGATAAAGCACATGAAGATTCTATCAAGGTTGGCTATGAGAAATTCCTCGATTATGTAACAAAAGTATGGACAGAAAATAAGAAAGCTTTAGGTAAATAATAATTTGTAATACGAAGGTTTGCTATTTAGCGAGCCTTCGTTTTTACGTCCCATTTCTAGTGCTCATTGCTTTATAAGCTGTTAGGTAAGAGAATGAATGGTATACTGAAAAAGATTGGTTAGTAGAATTCAGCAGGTTGGTTTAAAAACATTTCAAAGGAGGATTGTGTTGATGTACAACGTATTATTAGTAGACGATGAGATGCTTGATCTTGAAGGCATGAGACAATTCATTCCTTGGAATGAACTGGGTATGCAGGTCGTGGAGGCAGCGAATAACGCGTTTACCGCATGCGATATTTTAGAACAGCATGTTATTGATATTATTGTTAGTGATGTGAATATGCCGAATATGTCGGGTCTAGAGCTGGCTCGGATTGCCATAGAGAAAAAAAACGATATACGTGTGATTTTTGTAAGCGGTTACCAGGATTTCAGTTATGTGAAACAGGCGCTTTCGCTAAAAGCGTATAGCTATGTCCTTAAACCAATGGATGACAAGGAACTTATTGCTGCACTTCAGAAAGTTAAGCAGGATTTAGATGATGAAAGTAAACGGCGTGACGTTGAAGAAGCTTATCAGCATATGATTCCTATGGCCAAAAATGATTTGTTGATCCGCTTGTTTGAAGGGGAATGGGAGGGGGATACTCAAGCTGGAATGTTGAAGCTTATGAAATCCTACGGTCTGGATAAGCTGGAATGGCCTATACGTGTGGCGGTCTTGGAGCTGGACTATTTCAACTGGTTTCAAGAACAGGATAATCTAACTAAACATCTAATGTCCAAGGACTTTCTATATGAAGTGAATACAATTGCTCAGAAGCACGGGATGCCTCATTGCTATAAGGTATCGTCTTATCGAATCGCGTTGTTGATTAACGAACAGGAGATGGAGAGGTTTATTGAAGAAATTTATGACTCGATTCGTACAAAATTTCCTGTCACTATGACCGTAGGTGTAGGGAAGCCTACATTTGCTATGGAACAGGTCCACACCTCCTATCGGCAAGCTATGGAAGCCGTTGACGGAAAGATGTTTCTTGGCAAAGGCAAACTTATTATGTATGAAACGGTTAGCAGCGAACCTGGAATGATTGATGCCCGTACGTTGGATACCCGTATGGATACGCTTTTTAAAGCGATGAAAGAATATGAGTTAGTCCTTATTTATGATGAGATCGATAAGCTGTTCAGATCCGTGAGTAGTCTAAGATCTAAATTTACGATTCATAATCTAGCCATGTATATTATATGGAAGCTGGATCAGCAGTTGAAGGAGGTTAGCGAGGATTTATTTGAAATCTTAGGTATGGAGTTACATAGTTTAGATATTTTGCTTCAATTCGATACGATCAGTGATATACGCTCTTGGCTTGTACTCAAAACGTTTGAAATATCCGAGTACCTACGAAGCAAAACAGAGTCAGTGAACAATAAACTGATTAGAGAAATTATGCAAATGATGAAGGATAAGATGAGCGAGAATTTTACGTTAAAGGATATTGCACAGCAGTTCTCTTTCTCACCCAACTATTTGGGATATCTATTTAAAGAGGAAACTGGGAAAACGTTCAGCGAAGTACTCATTCAGCTGCGAATGGAACAAGCAGGCAAGCTTTTGAAAGATCCGAAGTGTAAAATCTATGAAATCGCGAGCCAGGTAGGTTACCGTTATCTTCCTTACTTCAGCAGACAGTTCAAAGAAGCCTATGGTATGACACCTATGGAGTATCGTAAGCGGGAGAAGTGATGGGGGATGATGTTGCATGAAACAACCAAGAAGAAAACATAAGTATGTGCCGATAGGGTATAAATTAATGCTGACCTATATTTTTTTCATTATTATCCCTGTATCCGTGATCGGTTTTGTCTCTCACTCTATGTACAATGATTCATTACGCGAGCATACAAGTTCGAATATTAAAGGTACGTTGTTGCAGATTCGCGATAATATTGATTATAAAATGGGGGAAGTTATTCGGATATCAACGCAATTATATAGTGATTATGATTTCTATCGGAATTTGCGAAGTTATGAAGAAGGCTGGGAAAATTATGATAGGATGTCTATGAAGGTACTTCCAAAGCTGGACGTAGCTATTCAATCAACGGGTATGAGGATTGGGATGTCGCTATTTTTAAAGAATGAATCCATTCCTGAGATCTATTCGAATTCACTTGAGGGCTATCTGGATAATAGTAGCTTCTATCATCTTTACCATATGAAACGGATTGAAGGGAAATCCTGGTATTATGATTTTCCAACCGAGAAATACGCGGAGACTATGAAATGGTGGCAGATCGAGCGCGATGTAGAAAATAATCGGATCTCGTTGCTCCGTAGATTAATAGATACATACGACCCTCTCGTGCCTAAGGAGATTGGCTTCTTGCGGATTAATGTAGGCATTCCAGATCTGTTTAATAGTGTGAATTATACGAAGATAGGAAAAGGAAGTATTCTAATTTTAAAAAACGAGTTCGGAAGAACGATGTACCAATCGGGAGAACTACCAGAGCACTATACCAATGAAGCCGAACTTAATAAGGATTACCTGACGATTAGTGAAACAGTTACGGTTTCTAACCAAGCTTGGCAATTAAACGCGCTAGTTCCAATTACGATACTTGAACAGGATGCAGTGAAGGTACGACTGTTTATTATTTTAATGTGTCTCATCTGTTGTGTTGTCTTTAGTTTTGTCGGCATATTTATATCCCGATATTTTTCAATTCGGATTAATAAGTTCGTGTACGTGCTGAATGCCTATCGGGAAGGTGATCTTCACAAGCGTATTTCCTATCGAGGCAAGGATGAATTCTCTCAGATTGCAACCGCGTTAAATGATATGGGCGAGAATATCGATATGTTGATTAAAGAAGTATATTTGACGCAGCTCCAGAAGAAGGAAGCAGAGCTTGAAATTCTACAATCACAAATCAATCCTCATTTCCTATATAATACGTTGTCATCTATTATTCAATTAGCCAAGTTTGGTCAAAATGAAAAGCTGCAGCAGATGGTGCTGGAATTAGCGAAGTTTTATCGCCTGACGCTTAATGAAGGACGTACCATGATTCCGGTCCCCACTGAAATTGAACAAGCAAACGCTTATTTAGAAATTCAGAAAATTAAATACGGTGATCGTCTGGAAGTTATGTTTGATTTTGATACAGAAATCTGGCCTTATGAGACCATAAAACTGATTCTACAACCATTTATCGAGAACGTGCTGAAGCACGCCTGGTGTGGTGACCACATTCATTTACGCATTGTTGGGCGTAAAGAGGGCAATGATATTCTGTTCCGCATCATTGATGATGGAATCGGCATGAGACAGGAACGTATTGATCAAATTTTTGATCCAAAGGGCCATACGAATACAGGTTATGGGGTCCGTAATGTGGATCAGCGGATTAAACTGCAATATGGATCTGAGTATGGCGTAACCATTTTTAGTCGTGTCGGAATTGGCACTTCTGTTCAGATACTTATTCCGGCTAATAAGGGCATGCGTGGCATTCGTTCGAATATTGTACATGATGAAAAGGGGTCTTAAAGCTAGTTTTTCTAGCCTAAGACCCCTTTAGCTTTAATTAGAACCCTTTATATTGAGGCTCTTCGGACTCTAATTCGGTTACCCGGTTCTCTACTTGAGTTACGATTTGTTGTGTTTGCTCAGCTGCGTTTGTGAACAAGGTTTTTGCACTCTCGTTTTGTGTTTCTAGTGCAAATTGTTCAAGACTGGCTTGAGCACCTTTTAAAGAAGATAAACATGTTTTTACTTGTGAGGCTACTGTCATTGAGTTTCTCTCCTCTGTGTTGGATTATTAGCATGACGATTGCTATTGTCCTCAAATGCATCTATCGTTATGCAGGAAAAAAATTCATGTTTGTAGTAATAGAGGATTTTCCATAAATAAGTAGTGAAATTCCGGAGTGAATGCGGCTTTATTGACAAATAATGAGTGTTAGTAAACAAGCTTTGATTCAAAAAGGAGGGTATTTGTAATGCCGGAGTGGTTGGAGGTTATAGTTCGAACGCTCTTTGCTGTGGTTGTACTTTTCTTTTTAACAAAATTACTGGGAAAGAGACAAGTATCGCAGCTCTCGTTCTTCGAGTATATTACGGGGATAACCGTCGGCAGCTTAGCCGCTTACATTTCTTTGGATACGGATAAGTTATGGCATTTAGGGCTCATTGCACTAATTGTATGGGTAGCTTGTTCTTTAGGGATCGAATACCTTCAGATGAAGAGTAAAAAAGCAAGAGACTTTATTGATTTCAAGTCTACCGTACTAATTAAGGACGGGAAAATTCTCGAAGATCACATGAAAAAAGAACGTTTAACCACAGATGAACTGCTGGAGGAGTTACGCAAAAAAGACGTTTTCAATATATCGGAAGTGGAATTTGCGATTATGGAATCTGATGGAGCCATAAATGTTTTACTTAAGAGTGAAAATCAGCCGCTAACCCCTAAGCAATTGGGTATAAAGGTTGCTCCAGAGAAAGAGTCACAAGTTGTCATTATGGATGGTAAAGTGCTCGACAAACCATTAGATACTCTAAATCTAACGCGAAGCTGGCTTGATGGTGCCCTTGAAAAAATGGGTCTGACTGTTGAAAATGTGTTTCTTGGACAAGTTGATTCTTATGGTGAGCTGACAGTCGATTTGTATGCCGATAACTTTAAAGTCCCACAGCCGCAGGATAAGCCACAATTATATGCTTTGCTGAAAAAGTGTGAAGCTGATTTAGAGATGTTCAGTTTATCAACAGATAACGAAAAAGCTAAAAAAATGTATGAACAATGTTCGGAGCAATTGCAAGCTTCACTGAAGGTTTTGAAACCGTTAATTCAAAACTAAGGGTATAGATAAGGCACTCTCGAGTGAGATCGAGGGTGCTTTTTTTATATTAATTTAAATAAATGTAATAATATGGGCACAAAGTAGCTGTACAACTTCAAAATATTAATTATAGTTGAGATTAGGCTGGAGTTATAGATGACACAGGATTGGAGGAATGTCCTCGCTTTTTATTTAAATCACAAAAACAAGGAGGAAGATGTTCACGTGAAACTAAAAGGACAATTTTCATTCGGAATTATGGTTACGCTTACAACTTCGCTGGTTCTAGGTAATTTGGTATGGAGTAACCCTACCGCACAGGCAGCAAATATTTTTAGCAATGATTTTGAGAATGGAAATGCCGACAATTGGACGAGTACAACAGGAACTTGGTCTGTAGTTGAAGAGAGTGGCAATCATATGTATTATCAATCCAGTCAAAACGAAGGACGTTCGTTCTCCGGTAGCAACACGTGGACAGATTACAGTGTTCAAGCCGATGTGAAGATTGATAATTTCAATGGAACTAATCGAACTTATGTGTGCGGGCGCTATGTTGACGGAAATAACTATTATGCTGCATCTCTGTCTAACAGTAATGGTGGGACGCTTGAAATACGAAAAAAGGTGAATGGTTCAAGTTCAACACTGGCTAGTAAAACTGATTTTCCTATAACCACTGGAACTGCCTATACAGTTAGGCTGGAGCTTAGTGGAGATTCGCTTAAAATGTATGTAAATGATGTTTTGCAGTTAAATGCACACGATAACAATTTGACAGCAGGAGGTATTGGACTTGTAGCTTATAAGACAGCAGCGAAGTTCGACAATATCAATGTCTCCGATATCACAACGGGCACTCCGACATCTACGCCTACCGTAGCACCAACAATTGCACCAACGGTAGCTCCTACGGCTACTCCAACAGCAAGCGCAACCCCCACTGCGACAGTAGCTCCAACCGCCACTCCAACTGCAACACCAATTGCAGGCTCGATTTATGTAGCCCCTAATGGTCTGGACAGCAACGCAGGAACAATTGGTAGTCCAACCACACTGGCCTCAGCGATTACGAAGGTAGCCCCCGGGGAAACCATCTATATGCGTGGAGGGGTTTACACGTATTCTTCAACAATAATTGTTGGACAAGATAATAGCGGAAGCTCTAACTTACGAAAGAACATCGCTGCATATGGGACTGAGAAGCCTATACTGGATTTTTACGCCCAGCCATTTGACCCAGCTCAACGTGGTTTGCAGATATACGGTAACTACTGGAAGGTAAAAGGATTAGAGATAAGAGGCTCAGGAGACAATGGGCTCTTTATTGGCGGGAACTATAACATTATTGAGAATGTTGAAACCCATCATAACCGGGATTCGGGACTGCAAATCAGCCGTTATGCTTCATCTCTGACCAGCATGAGTCAATGGCCGAGCTATAATCAAATCATTGGAGTATACTCTCATGATAATTATGATCCAGATAATGGAGAAGACGCTGATGGTTTTGCTGCTAAGCTGACTATAGGTCCTGGTAACGTATTTGATAAATGTATAGCTGCATGGAATACAGATGACGGCTGGGATCTTTACAGTAAATCAGAAACAGGCCCCATCGGAGTGGTGACGATCAAGAATAGTATCTCCTATAAGAACGGACAGACCTCAGATGGAAATTCAACGGCAAACAGCGATGGGAATGGATTCAAACTAGGTGGTGAAAAGATTGCAGTAAACCACATTGTACTGAATAGCATCGCATTTCAAAATAAAAAACACGGATTCACTTACAACAGTAATCCAGGTTCCATCCAGTTAACAAATAATACTTCTTGGAGTAACGGACAGAGTAACTTTGCTTTTGATACCGGTACTCACCAATTTACGAACAACTTGTCTTTTGCAGGAGGATCGAGCGATAAAACAAGTGGCACCGATATTCTAAGTACTAATGTGTGGTGGAAGAGTAATGCAAGTACCAATGCCAAGGGTTTGGTAGCCAGTGCCGCTGATTTTGTAAGTCTTACGCCTTCAGTGGTGCGAAATGCTGATGGATCTTTTAGTCTGGGCAGTTTCCTCAAATTAACTGGGGGTAGCGACCTAATCGGATCTGGAACACCTAGCGGAACTAATATTGGTGCTACATTTCCTTGATTTGAAATCTAGGGGTTTGATGGGCATGAGTTCGGTACTATACCGGACTCATGCCTTTTTGCTCTGATATAAGAATAAACCTTCCATTTCATTGGCAAACTAAGCCAGATTAACAAGTCACAATCTTGGAGGTATGCTGCAGATGTCTGGAATTATTGAAACAATTAAAGAACAACTAGAGGGATCTAGTGATGCAGTTTTTCAATCCATTCGCCTTCACGGGCATTCCTGCCACTTGATCTATATCCCATTCATTGTGAATTCCCTGAGTCTTCATAAGGATATTGCATTGCCGCTAAGAAATGAAGCAAATTCAGAGCACAAATGGTCTGATTTTTTAGAACGACTGGATCGAGGAGCTGTTTTTCCAATCCCGTATCTTAAGGAGTTTGACGTAAACAAGGCTGTAGATCTGATCGTCGCTGGAAAAGTAGTGCTTTGTTTTGAGGAGCTTCCTTATGTTTATTATTTTGAGATCACGCAATATCAGAAAAGATCGGTCACGGAATCACAAAATGAACTTGTGGTGATTGGACCTCAAGAGGCATTTATTGAAGATATTGAAACGAATCTGTCCCTGCTCCGACACAAAATTAAACATCCGGATCTAAAGACTATTCATTATACGATTGGTAAATATACAAAAACCGATGTGTATGTTGTATACATTGAAGGTCTTTATAAAAAAGAAGTTCTTGCTGAAATTGAAAAGCAAATAAATGAAATAGAAATTGACGGAATATTGGGCATTAGTTATATATCGGAACAATTGCGGAAGGGGAACTTGACACCATTTCCGGTATTTCAATATACAGAACGCCCCGACTCGGTGGCAGCTTCTTTAATGGAAGGCCGGATTGGAATATTACAGGATGGCACACCCACTGCAATGATTGCACCTACATCTTTTTTTACAATGCTACAATCCTCTGAGGATTATTATCAAAGCTTCTATGCAGCAAGCTGGATTCGAATCGTTCGATTTGTGTTCTCCATCATATCCATGATTCTTCCATCGCTTTATGTTGCGATTACAACCTTTCATCCTCAGATCATTCCCTCAAACCTGTTAATTACGATAGCATCTGCCAGAGAGAATATTCCTTTCTCAGCCTTGACTGAGGCTTTAATCATGGAGCTTACCTTCGAGGCCCTTAGAGAAGCTGGAACCCGAATACCAAAGCCTGTGGGCCAGACCGTTTCTATTATTGGGGGTATAGTCATCGGTCAAGCTGCGGTACAAGCAGGAATTGTATCTGCTCCAATGGTCATTGTTGTTTCTATTACCGGAATTGCCACCTACATCATTCCCCATTATGAGCTGGGTTTGACTTTTCGTTTACTTCGTTTCCCTTTATTGATTATGGGGGGGACGATGGGATTACTCGGGGTATATATTACAGCCTTTTTGATTTACGGGCATCTGGCTAATCTTAGGCCGTTAGGTTCACCGTATTTACAACCCGTTGCTCCTTTGGTGTTACAAGACTGGAAGGACACATTATCTCGTTTTCCCTCTAACTATATGAAGAAACGAAGCAACATTTATAGCAACAGGAATCTAAGGAGACAGAAACAAAAATGAGAACTCTAAAAATTGGAGTTGTTATACTTCTACTCCTAAATGTAACAGGCTGCTGGTCGTCCAAGGTGGAACTGGACGAATTAACCTTTGTATACGGCTTGTTTATAGATGTAGGCAAAGAAGCAGGCACCGTTGAAATTACGATTAACTCTCCTTTGCCCAATCGTCTTAACTCATCAAGCCAACCCGCTAGTGGTGGCGGCGATGGAAATAGTTATTCTACAGTTTCCAAGACCGCAGATACGATAGCAGATGCCATGTTACTAGTCCAAAAAGACCTAACACGTCAGCTTAGTCTTTCCCAATTAAAAATAATCGTCTTAGGGAAAGCTTATGCAGAACAAGGAATCGGTGAACTTCTGTTATGGATTAGACGAGAGCCAGCCCTTCCCCTTGGAACCTATGTCATGGCGAGTCCCGGCAGTGCCAAAGAGATGAATACATTAACACCTATCTACGAACAATTGCCTTCTGATGTACTAATGAGCTTTGGAACAGAAAAATATATGTTTTCAACTACAATCAAGGACTGCTTGTTCGCCGAGGCATCTGGAGTTGGGTTTGCTATAAATAATCTTTCATTTGGTAAAAAAGAGGAAACTACAAAAGAAGGTAAACCACAATATTGGGCAGGCATTCAAGGGGCCATGTTGTTTCAGAATGAGAAAATGAAGGGAATACTAAAGCTTAAAGAAGGTAGGGCATTGGCATGGGCCGCAGGCAAGCTTAAGCTGTCGGTTTATTCTGTTACCTGGGATGGAGGAGAAAGTGCGGCAAGTGTTGTATTTGTTAGCACCAAAGCTTCAAAGAAAGTAAAACTAACGGATAAAGGCCCAGTGTTCACAGTGAAATTAAAAGGAAAAGCTAGTGTGATTTATTTAAGGGACCCTAAGAAAAGAAATCTAGAAGAGATCAGTAATATCATTACAGAGAAACTAAGCGATAAAATTACTGCTAATCTGACCGAAGCTATACGTTTATCCCAAGAAGCAGGTGCGGATGTTCTACAACTCGGCATGTTACTGGAATGGAATGATCCGAAACTTTGGAAGGAAGTAAGAGAACGTTGGGATAATTACTACACTCACGAGGCAGATATTAAGGTGGCAACGGACTTTCGCATTGTAGATTTTGGAACAGCAAAATAAAGAACTGAGGAAGGAAAAGTTATGCGTACAACAAAGTGGCAGCTGTTCCGGTTTATCACTATTTTTTTCAGCTCACAAACCACCATTTTTTTGATTCCAACTATTATTGCTAGTTCCTCCTATCAAGGCTGGATTGCATTAATAGTTGGCTCTTTATTAGGCTTGATTTTATTATGGTTTACAATCTATGTTGGTAAGCTGCGACCTAATCAAGCTTGGGTTCACTTTGGAAAAGAGATCATTGGCAAATGGCCACACAAATTTATGCTACTGGTCCTACTATGCTGGTGTGTTTATTATGTTTCTTACGATATAGAGAACTTTGTACTATTCTTTGGTTCAAATTATTTAAGAGGAACTCCGCCGCTGTTTATTCAGCTTGTAATTGGTTTGGTGATTATGTACACAGCAAGTCTAGGTTTTGTAACGATTACATATATGGCCGACGGATTATTTATTATTTTTCTAATAACCACGATCATTTTATTTAATTTGTTCCTTTCGAACGCGGATTTTAATATGTTACCAGCTTTTATTCATTATCATGATCCTGGAATCGCCATGAAAGACTCTATTGTGGTCATGTCATGGTTTGGAGAATGGATTGTTCTCTTGTTCGTTGCACCTGATTTAAAAATTGAAGCAAAGATGTTAAAAAGATTGGTATTTGCACAGCTCTATGTATCAATCACTGTCTTAATTGGATGGATATTGACGATGCTGAGTTTTGGTCCACATCTTGGTCAGCAGCTCCAATATCCTTTTCTTGAGATGGTGCGTAGTTCGAAAGAAGAGAATTTATTAGGGAATACTGACCCGCTTTTGATTGGAATATGGTCGTCATCTATGTTTATTCACAGCTCTTTCCTTATCTACATAGCTTCAAAATGTCTATCGAGTTTGTTCAATACTAATGGTAAAAAAATTTACGTTCCTCTTTTAACACTGGCTTCAGTGACAATAGCATACTTATATTCACGAAACGTCGGCAGATATTACGAACACTATAAAAGCTTTGCAATTGTGATCATTTGGCTAATCGTAGAAAGCATACCTATCTTTTATGGGATTGTAGCTTTCATTCGATATCGGCATAAGACTGTGAAATGAAAATCGAAAGGATGACGGGGGCTGTCTAATTATGGACAGTGCCTTTTTTGTGTGAATTATAAATTGGGTACGCTTTCTGTTATGATTAAAGCACTTATTACATAATTATCCTCAGATTGGATGGTGCATTCACATGAATCTTCAAGAAGTTACTGAACTTATCAAATCTATTAGGGCCAATCTTGCCAAAGTCATTGTAGGAAAAGAGGATGGAGTAGACCTGCTGCTGACCGCATTACTTGCGAATGGACATGTTCTGCTGGAAGATGTACCAGGAACGGGTAAAACCTTGCTCGCAAAGGTTCTTGCCAAATCATTAGATTGTTCATTTAAGCGCATTCAATTTACACCGGATTTATTGCCTTCTGATTTAAGCGGGATCAACTATTACAATCAGAAGACGGGAGAGTTTCAGTTCAGACCAGGTCCGGTATTTGCTAATATACTGCTGGCTGACGAAATTAATCGTGCAACACCTAGAACTCAATCCAGCCTATTAGAGTGTATGGAGGAACGGCAAATTACTATCGATGGCGTAACGCACAGATTAGAAGCACCATTTCTTGTCATTGCTACTCAGAATCCGATAGACAACCAAGGGACCTTCCCACTGCCTGAGGCTCAGTTAGATCGATTTTTGATGCGGATTACTACGGGTTATCCTACCTTCGATGAAGGGATACATATTTTACAGCGTTTTCGTGAGAATAATCCGCTCGAAGAGTCTTTTCCTGTAGCAACGGCACAAGATATTCAAGCCGCACAGCGTTTAGCCGCATCGGTAAGTATCAGTGATGATTTATTAGGTTATATCGTACGGATAACGGAAGCTACCCGTAATTCTACGGCAGTAAAACTGGGGGCGAGTCCACGTGCTAGTGGCGCGTTGCTTAGATCTGCTCAGGGATATGCACTTATTCAAGGCAGGTCCTATGTAACACCGGATGATATCAAAGCCGTGGCTGTTTCCGTGCTTGCACATCGTCTGCTGCTTCATCGGGGATTAGGCTCAAGAGAGGGACAAGCCGCGGATATTGTATTGCAAGTGCTTCGTGAAGTTGAGGTGCCTGCTGAACCCGTGACGTCCTTAAGAGGCGGAAAGGTGGAATGACCTATGGCTTTGCCTTGGTTCATTTTCATTACTGTGGCGTTGGTGTTACTTCTTGCTGACATTTATAAACGAAATGGCCTGAAAGCGCTTAGTTATTCTCGCTATTTTTCACGCAAGACTGCTTATGAAGGAGAACGTATTGAGATGATCGAGGAGATCGTTAATGCGAAACTTCTTCCTTTGCCGTGGCTCCGATTGGAGTCTAGTATTGCGAGAGGTCTGGAATTTGGGAGTCAGGATAATCTTGGGATTAGTACAGGAGAAATCTCTCAGAATCATATTAGTTTATTCTATTTAAAATCTTATCGTCATATTAAAAGACGGCATCAGGTGACATGTGAGCGTCGTGGTTTATATCGTTTGGAATCCGTGACTATGACAACGGGAGATCCATTTGGTTTGACTCGAAAAAACAAAACGTATCCACTCGAGTTAGAGTTATTGATCTATCCCGTTCTGCTGAATCTAGACGAGCTTCCATTGCCCATTCATAGCTGGCTGGGTGAGCTTCCTGTGAAAAGATGGATCGTTGAAGACCCTTTTCTGACTGCTGGCATTCGTGAGTATAGCTCAGGAGATTCTATGGGATTGGTAAACTGGAAGGCTACAGCACGTACTGGTGTTATGCAGGTTCATAAAAAAGATTATACTGCTGACTCCCGGCTCGTCATCTGTCTGAATATAGAGGACAGTGATTCCATGTGGAGAACGGTGACTGATGTGGAACGAATCGAGCAAGGAATAAGATATGCAGCGACTATAGCTGAATACGCAATGCAGCATGGAATTGAGACCGGATTAATCTGTAATGGCAGATTGGACGATGCTGGCGAAAGAGATCCAATTGAAGCAGAGCCGATGGCTCAGCTCGAAGATATGTTAGAGCTGCTGGCAAGGCTGAAGCTGGATAGAACACTTCCTATGAGTCGACTATTGGAATTGCAGGTTGAGAGTGGAATTAGTGACACAGACTTTCTAATCATAAGCTGCCATAGAGGAGCAGAAGTGCAAAAGGCGACGGATCTCCTAATGCAGCAAGGCAATGGTGTGGAATGGCTGGATATTCCGGAACAAGGGAGAGAGAGCGCATGAAGCTTACGTTGTCTGGCTATGTAAGGGAAACAGTCAAACTCTGGTTGTGGTCTGTTATTGAATTGTTGCTATTTCTACCGGTTTGGGTTCTATTTCAGATTTATTTGTTGCCCCAACAAGATGAACAAATATGGTTGATTGCGCTGCCTATACTAGCTTTAGCGGGCATTCTTTTGCGCAATTTTTGCAATGTAAGATGGAAGCAATTGCTTGCCGCCTTAATCCTCGGGGTATTATTAGGTGCGGTTTCAGGGAGTTTATCCATCGAAAGCCTTCCCTTAGGTGTGGCTGGATTTATATGTACATTTTTAGGGATGACGGTAGACTCTAGAAATAATAGATTCAGAATGTTTTGGATAGGTATAATAATCTATTTTGTAGCTACTATAGCGTTTCATAGAGTTCCTGAATTGGAGCCAAGTGTGCCGTTATTGACCTGGTGTGGCAGTCTGTATTTAATACTGACTTTACTTATTTCTAATAGCAGCTATATACGATACAGCGCACTTACTGAAGAGAATGAAACGCTGCCCAAAGGGATACAACGGAATAATCGTATATATGTCATTGTGATTGGAGTTATTGCAGCTGTACTAGCAGCAGGTGTCGGCAAAGCTATAGGAACACTGGTATGGAGACTCTTACGCTCATTTTTCAATTTTATTAATCAGTTATTTTCTGGCACAAAAGAACCAGAGCCTCCGCCAGCAGAATTGCCGCCAGCAACTCCGATGTTACCGCCTGTTGGCGAGCAAAAGCGGGGCTGGCTAGCTATTATACTAGAGTACGGATTCTATATTTTGGCAGCGGTATTATTGGGGTTTGTAGCCTATTATGCACTTCGCTGGTTGTACAGAAATGCTGGAGAAAAGTGGCGGAGAGCCATAGATGCATTGTTATCGATGTTACGTAGGGAACATGCCCCTAAGAATAATACAGCATATCTTGACGAAGAGAAAAGCGTCTTTACTTGGGAACAAACCGTTCGAGGGTTGAAGGATTTCTGGAGCTCACGTCTTCCTTCAAAACATCGAAAGGATCGCTGGGAACAGATGAATGGCGAGCAGGAACGTGTACGTTGGCTTTATCGGCGGTGGCTAAATATAAAGCGCGATAACGGTTATGAAATGAAAAGTTATCTTACGCCGCAGGAAACAAAAAGGGATGTTTTGCTATGGGGAGATCGTAACAAGCATAAACGTAAGGGAGATGAAGATTCTATAGCTGCGTCAGAACAATTGATTGAAATATATGAAAAAGTTAGATACGGAGAAGACCAGCCTGCGGCTTCTGATATTGCAGCCTTGAAAAATCAACTGAAATTATAGAATCGTTTTCAGAATATATGCAAATTGGAACAAATAGGTTACAAAAGGCCTGTAAGTGTTACAACATGGATACAATTGGATCTGCTCTAACCACTATAATAATTCTAGTAAAATACTCGTGGAGGGAAGTCAATGAGAAAGCATAGCAGTACATATGTTGTTTTACTCTTAAGCACCTTTGTCATAAGCCAGTTGACAGGGCATACCGCTTCGGCTGCATCAGTTAGTTCTGTTCAGCCAAAATCTGCGGTAGCTGCTGCAACTGTAGCAGCTCCTAGTAATCTGGGTTCCGTTTCTTTAGGAGCTAATATCAAAGCTACACTGGAAGATGTGAATATTTGGTCACAGCCTGGAGGCAATATTTTAACTTATACAATTAACTATTCGAATGGCAGCAACAAAAGTGCTAGCCTATTGTATTATTTTTCGAGAGTTATGACCTCTGGCGGCTCTGTCATTCCAGGGAATCCACTAAGTGCTGACTCTACTAAGAAAAAAGTGGGTTCTAATGAAAGCTTGCGCGTTACATATTATGTTAATGTCGGCCAGGTAAACTCGTTAAAAGGTATCAAGATTCCAATGTACGTTTGGGATTCCAAAACCAAGGGGTATCTCAAGCAAGTAGGAACTTTTAATATACCCGCCAACTATTCGCCAACCGCTGTAAACGGTAAAACTGTAAGCACTACAATGAATGACATTCCGGTTGTTGCTAAAAGTGAATCCTTGGAGCTCTACAAATACAGCGGAAAGGTTTATGCCAAGGTCGGCATAAGCTTGACCAATAAAGGCAGCAAAGTATTAAGTGATCCTGGTTACGCAGCATATTTGGTCTCGGCAGGGGGAAGCTCGTATGAATTAGCCCTTGACCGTTCTCAGCTTAGTTATAAAATTCAGCCACAAGAGAAAAAGACCATTTATTATCTTACAGAAATTCCTTCGTATATGAAGACGGATAATATGAAACTGCAATTCACCCAAAAGGATGAGGCGCTGAAGCTGGAGATTGCCAAATCTTCGTACAAGCTGCCTGCGGCTACAACACCAAATTTGGTAGTTGGCAAAGGTGTAATCAAGAAAATTACCATCAATAACAATACGATTGAAACACAATTAAATAACGCAACCGTATACGCAGAGAACAATAAGGGATTCTGGACTTTTCAGCTGCGAGTGAAGAATACAGGGAAGACAGCCGTTACGTTACCTTCTTATGAGCTTGCCGTCAAATCCTCAACTGGGACAACCTTTCCGATCAATTCTAAGGGCTTGAGCGGATTAACCATAAAACCTCTGGAGGAAAAAATCATCCCGCTTACCGCACAAGTCCCCCTTGAAGTAGAACAGAATTCACTGCAATTGCAGATGATTGAGGCTGTTTCTGCTCCAGATAATAGTGAGACGGGAACTACCGGAGACGGAGCAGGAACTGGAAGCACTGGTGGAACCAATGTCGTTACGGGCAACACAGCTAAACTAACTGTTCCGGTTGCTTACTTTACAATCTCCTATACCTTGCGTCCAGAGATACAGAAAGGGCTCGAATATAGAGCAACAAATGAATATGGGACGTTTACTTACAGTTTAGTTTCCTTACAGCGTTTTCCATGGAAAGACGACGATATCGTAGTTGCCAGATTAAATATTACGAATACCCAATCGGTTGCCTTGTCTCTGCCGGAATTAAAGGGAGCTGTTCAGGTAGACAATGAGGACATGTCATCTTCAACGGAACTGTTTATGGATAAGGAAACTTCAACGATTGGACCAGGTAAAAACGCTGAAATCTATGTGTTTGCCAAAATTCCTTATACACAAGAGTTCGATAAACTAAAATTAAATCTTTATTCTATGGTAAAAGAAGAGAAGAGCTCGTTCCTATCAGTTACTACTAACAGCATGATGAACGCTGTAGCTTCTATTGAAACTGGAGGAAGTTATGTTATCTCTGGTAAAGGTAAGAACGCTAAAGTGCAAGAGAACAAAACCATTATTTATGAAGGACTTAACTCCAATCTCGTATACACAGAGCTCCTTTTGAGCAGTGAAGAGAAAAGACAAAGCAAAATGGCTCGCCTCCAAGCTTATTACAAAACGGGAGACGGTCAGCTATTCGAAGCTACAGCCAATCAACCAGATACTTCTGCTACTCCGGGCGGTAAGCAATTAATCACCTTCTGGGCGAAGGTTCCGAAGGCCGTTAATACTTCTGATGTTAGCCTGTTCCTAGGGCCAGGGATTACTGGGAATAAGCTGACGGAACCGGGTCAGGAATCCACTGGATTTATTAATATGGCTTCACTGTCATTAAATCCGGTTACCACTCCACCAGAGAAAAACTTGACGAAGGTGGCAATTTATCCGTATACCATGTCCGTTCTAAGTTCAGAAGGGCGCTCATTACAAGGCAGTGACTCTATAAATATAGTTATGAATTACAATCTTCTTCGTGATAGCAGCTATGATATGGGTACCTTCACGCATAAACTGGTCCTGAAAATGACGGACCCATATGGTCTTTCTCAGGAACGAAGCTTGAACATCGGTACTGATATTCTTGAAGGGACCAACAACTCGTATACAGCAAGCTTTAGCAATAATATGTATAAGAATTTGTCAGGAGGTACCTACCGGATCACGCTGTACGATGAATTCCAAGGCGAACGGATCGAGCTGGCTAGTCAAGCTTATAACATCAAGATTGATAGAGCAGTTGTAACTGAGAAATAGCATTTCATATCTATTATTGTACGAAGAGGAGCAGCTCCAATGTTGCGAGTGGAAAATGTAACGCATTCTTATAAAAACGGTAATGAAACTACAGCAGTGCTTCATCAAATTGACTTTTCTGTGAAAGAGGGGGAGATGGTAGCACTGCTGGGGAGCTCGGGTTCCGGTAAGTCAACGATGCTGAATCTGATGGCAGGACTAATGAAGCCTACTGAAGGCCATATTTATATTGCCGATCAAGATATCGTGAAGATGAGTGAGAATAAGCTATCGGAATTTCGCAGAAAAAATATCGGGTTTATCTTTCAAGCGTATGAGCTGATTACTAGCATGACAGTCCGTGAAAATGTAGAGCTGCCGCTGGTTTTTCAATCCGTTGCACCCTCTATACGTAAACAAAAAGCTTTAGAATTGTTGGAAGGGGTCGGCATTCCTGATAAAGCCGACTTGTTCCCTTCCCAGTTGTCTGGCGGACAGCAGCAGCGTGTCAGTATTGCGCGCTCCTTAATTACGGAACCGTCTGTTATTTTTGCAGATGAACCAACCGGAAACCTAGATTCGAAGACAGAAGAAGAAATTATCAATATCCTGCTTAACCTGAACAAGAAGATGAAGACCACCTTCATAGTTGTAACTCACGAGCTAAAAGTCGCGGAGCAAATGCAGCGGATATTCACGCTTCGGGACGGATATATGATTACTGAAAACCAAACTTCTTCGGATACTGAACTCGAAGGGGGTATACTCATTGAGGATTAGTGATATTTCCCGCTTGGCTTGGGAACAGGTCAAACGGCGGAAAGTTGTCACAGGTCTTTGTATGGCTGGCATATCCATTGGATGTGCTGCAATCATAGTTGCATTAAGTATAGGAGACTCCGCACAGAGCTACACGGAGCGGGAAATCAACCGCAATTTCAAAATGGATGAAATTACGGTGTCGCCCAACGGAGGTATACCCTCCCAAGGAGGAGGCAGCGGTGGCAGCGGATCGTCTGCGGCCAATGAAAAGCTTGATCCCGGCAGGCTGACGGCGCAAAAGCTGGAGATTATTAAAGGCTTGCGGCATGTAACTGCAGCAGCTCCCTTTCAAGAGCTAGGGTACATACAGATGTTGACTATCGATAATAAAATAACAGATGTACAGCTTATTGGAACCGATCTACGCCTGTTAACGAAATATGATAAGAAATTCAAACAAGGCGGGGCTTCTGATTTAGTGGGAATGGCTGTACTGAACTATGGTGCAACCGTTGGACTGATTGATAACGAAACTCGGCAGCGGCTTTTTGAACAACTGAGTACAGATCCATATAACAATAAGTTGATGGAACAGTACAACAGCTTAAGTATGCTTCCAACAGATATGTACAAGCAACAGGTTCAATTACAATCTTTTGATCCCGCCTCTCAAACCGGAGGGATGTTAGTTAGCTCACCGATTCAAGTGGTGGGGATCCTCGACAACCCGAGTGGAACGAACGAGAATATGGCTATGTACGACAAGAAGATCTATGTGTCACTAGAGACTGGCGAGCGGCTTGTAGAACAAATGAAGCTATCGAGTGGAACCGCTGGGCAAAAGGGTGTCTATAACTCAGCGATTGTAAAGGTAGACAGCACTGAGAATATCGTGGAACTAGAGAAGCTTATTCAGAAACTTACACTAACGACAAGCACGAATTTGTATCAAAAAGAGGCACTCGCTGATACCTTCAGCATGGTCAAGAAAGCGGCTCTCGGTGTAGGTGTATTTATTCTAATTATTGCTTCGATCTCCATTATCGTTGCGATGACTATGTCCACTCATCAACGACGGCGGCAGATCGGTATCATGAAAGTGCTGGGCGCCAATATGGGCCAGATCCGCAATATGTTCATTACAGAAGCGGCATTGCTCGGGATGTTGGGCGGATTGCTTGGTATAGTCTTTTCATACTTGATTGTATTAGGAATTAATAAGCTCATCGGTACCTCTTCAGGAATGGGTGGAGGCGAGCCTTTGGTGATTTATATTCCTCTGATGACTCTCCCGGTAGGGATCGCATTTGCGGTAATGACAGGGGTATTATCAGGTATTTATCCGGCGATCAGTGCATCCAGAACGAATGCACTCACGGCGATTAAACGGGATTAGCTATTTTTAAGTTGAAAGGAAGCCAAAGTGATGAAGAGGAGAATCAAGTGGATAGTATTGGTACTGATTATAATTGCAGCAGGTTATTTTCTATACAATAAGATGTATAAGCCTGAAGCGCAGTTAGAGCCTGTTGAACCCCCACAAGCAATAACTTTTGAGGTCACACAGGAGACCATTACCAATTCCATACAGGTTAAAGGTAATTCTAATTATGAAAAAGAAACGCTTGTTTATGCTCCATATGCTTCAAAGGTGACAAAGTGGAAGGTTGAGAACGGTGGACAAGTCAAAAAAGGCGATTTACTGTTTACTCTCGATCAGGAAGCCTTAAAGAATGAGATTGCTACACAAGAGGCGACTATCCGAAAAGCAAAGCTGGAAGCAGAGCTGAATGAATTTGTGAGCCAGCAAGACGAGGAGAATGCAGCCCTTGGTGCGACTGAAGCAGAACGGATTAAAGCACTCACAGCCCAAGAAGCAACACGGCTAGGGGACGAGCTTAATCAGGTCAATGCCGAAATACAGGCACGCGAATTAACAGAGAAAAAAACCAAACTCAAAACAGCACTTTATTATGCTCCGGCATCCGGCATTTTCTTATTTGACAGTGCAAGCGAAATTCCGCAAACAGTGACAGATAATCAATATATCGGAAAAATAGTAGATATGAACAAGCTTGAATTCATTGCTCTTGTAGGTGAACAAGACGTCTTCCGTATAAAGACAGGCATGAAGGTCGACGTAAAAATGACAGCTATAAAAGATTTGAAGTTATCTGGAGAAGTTACGAAGGTAGCGAAATTTGCAAAGACTGCTTCAGGTCAGAATGCCACTACCAGTTCAGTTCCTCAATTCGAAGTGGTGATCACGCTGCAGCCTGACGAGCATTTGATCGGTGGCTTAAGCTTAAACGGAGAAATTGAAACAGTTCGCAAAGAAAATGCCACCGTTGTATCCAGCATAGCTGTAATGCATGAAGGAGACCTCTCCTACGTTATGCTGGATAAAGGGGACGGGCAATATGAACGAAAAGATATCGAAGTGGGTCTGGAAACAACGGACAAAACAGAGGTTCTCTCTGGGTTGAAGGTTGGAGATGTTGTTGTTCTTCAGTAAAAATGACTAACCCTTGGTTTTACTTCTCAATTGTTTGACGCCAAACGTTAATATCTTTATTAAGATCGGTAAGATCAGGAACCGGGATTTGCTCATCGGAAAGGTTATATTTGGCTTTTAAGGCTAAGATCCGATAGACGCTTTCATCAATCCGTGTTTCTTGAATCTTACCGTTTTTTACGTTTTGCAGGAGAGAGTCCATGACCCGTTTTTCATTATCATAGCCGTGAGCAACAAGGAGAATATCACTACCTGCATTCACAGTATCTACAGCTGCTGTGGCCAGATCGTAGTTCTTCATAATGGCTCCCATGGTTAGATCATCTGTAATTACGATTCCTTGGTAGCCCATTTCATCTCGAAGCTGTTCACCAATAATGGTACGCGATAAGGATGCGGGTTTGTCTGGATCTAATTTTGGAAACAAAATATGAGCGACCATTACGGCGTCCGTTCCCTCTTTAATGGCTCCTTGGAAGGGGAGCCATTCTAATTCGGCTAGCTGACCGGCTGTTTTGTTCACAATCGGCAGATCCAGATGGGAGTCGACGGAAGTATCTCCGTGTCCTGGGAAATGCTTGACAACAGGAATGACGCCTTCACTCTCAATTCCCTTCATTTCGGCAATCCCTAGTGCAATGACTTGGCCAGCAGCATTGCCGAACGACCGGTCTCCGATGACTGGATTGTCTGGATTGCTATTGATATCGAGAACGGGAGCAAAGTTCATATTAAATCCGGCTGAACGTACTTCTCTTGCGAGCAGCTTTCCCATTTTCTCGGCTGCAGCAGCGTCATTACTTGCACCCACTGTTCCGTTAGAAGGGAATGTAGCATATTCTTTAGGCATCCGGCTGACTTTTCCACCCTCCTGATCAACACTAATGAATAGTGGGGCAGGGTTGCCAGTGTTACTCTTTTTCATAGAATTGATAAGACTGATCATCCCTTTCAGGCTTTTAATATTGTCCTTATAGAGGATGATTCCACCGATTTTGTCCTCGGTAATCATCTTTTTAGCTTGCTCATCAAGGACAGTTCCATCAATTCCAACTAGGAGCATTTGTCCGATTTTTTCTTCCAAAGTCATCTCAGCAACCTGAAGAGCAATTGGATCGCTGACTGCTGAGGGGGTGGGACCCAAGCTGGTGGTTGGTGAAGGTGTGGATTGGGAGGTCGGTGTAGCGGTAGCTTCAGATTGTGAATTATTGCTGCTATTGGAACAGCCAGCTATGAGGAACAGTGACACCATAGCTGCAATAATGAAGAGTGTACCGGAAATCTTAGGCTTTAGGCTGTGACGGGTCAATCTAATCATCTGAATAGTCGTCCTTTCGTTAGCTAAATTAGATATTGGGAGAGGAATCCTTGCTGACTTAGAAGCACGGTGATAAGATAAACTTAAATATTTACATATTAAATTTGAATAATGAGGTGACGGTCCAATGAAAGATGGATTAGTACAAGCACTTAATGAACAGATGAATTTCGAGTTTTATTCCGCTCATGTTTATCTAGCGATGGCTGCTTATTGTTCCGGCGAAAGTCTGGATGGATTTGCAAACTTTTTTCTAATTCAAGCCGAAGAAGAACGGTTCCATGCCATGAAGATTTATAAGTTCCTTAACGATCGGGATAACCGTGCTACGCTAGAAGCACTACCAGAGCCGAAGAACGAATATAACTCGATGTTAGATGCTTTTGAACATGCCTTCGCGCATGAACAACAGAACACTAAACGGTTCTATCATTTGGCTGATCTTGCTCTGGATGAGCGTGAACATGCGACGATTTATTTCTTGAAATGGTTTATAGACGAGCAAGTAGAAGAAGAAGCACTCTTTAGCAACATCATCAGTAAACTGAAACGAATTGATAAAGATAGCAACGCCTTCTACATGCTGGATGCCGAGTTTGCTGCACGTACTTTTACAGCTCCGGCTGAATAAGTTATTGAAGCCCAAAAGCCTGAGAAATCAGGCTTTTTTATTTTATAGATGCAGGAAGTTTAATGGCGAGCAGCTTATTATCCGTTCGAATCATCAGCATCCCTCCAGTTTTAAGGGAAGGGGCAAAGTTACGAGAGCCTGTGTTCACAGTGAAAATAGGCTTCAGAGTTAACATGTCATAAGCGTGAAATAGGCCATCAGATTGTCCACTATAAACCACGTTTCCGAACAGATCCGTCTGTACCACTGGATTCTCTCCAATATTGAGGTCGACAAGCTGTCCAGTTCCTAGCTTAAGTGCGGATAAAGTACCTTTATCTTGATTTTGAAATAACATTCTTTGTTGATAAACTTGGTTCAGTGGAGAGTCTTTTTCTTTAACCATCGAGGTCCAGGTTTGCACCGGTTTACCCTCTGCAGAATAATTCCAGAAATCATATTTCACAAACTTACTACCCTGAAAGATATAAAAGTCTTTTCCATCCAAAAACGCGTTTCCATTCATCCCATTATAAGTGTACACACCATCCTTATTCTCGGTATCTGTCCATTTATATAAACGTTCTCCTTTTAATTCTCCCGTCTTTATGTTGAACACGGATACTTTGACTTTACGATTTACCGGGTCATCATCCATCATAAATGTATTCGTAATGGAGTAGAGAAGTCCATCCTTCACTGCTAACGGCATCCATTGCCGGGTCTGGTCCCATAGTTTTTTTCCTGTCAGACTGTCATAGGCGGCTAGTCCAGCAGTTGTTAAGGCCCCTTGAGACAGATAGCTGCGAATAACGACTCCATCTGTTTCCATGAGATCTGATAAGCCTGTAAAGTTATTACTTTTTTCTACAGCCTTCCATTTGATCTTTCCGGTTACGGCGTCAACTGCTGCTAATTGTTCCTCTTGTGTAACATAAATAGTAGATCCTAAACGCTGTATATTTGTAGCTTTGGGGAGTGTTATGGAAGCCGACCATGCTTTTTTACCTGCCTCACTAACGGCATATAGGGAGCCGCTTTGGGTCAGACCGTAGATAAATCCATTACTGTATGTGAATAGCGGCGCTAATCCACTTCCGAACTCCCATAATTTTTTGCCTGTTGCCGCATTCATTGCGGTTAATTTTTCATTGCGCTGCAACGCAAAGATCTTCCCGTTTTCCGCGAGTGCTGTAATGTCCTGTCCGGTGATTCTGTCTTTTTTTAAAATGGCGAGTTGTGCTGACCAAACAGGTTTTAGGATCGGGGCTGTGACTTCACTGTAATAAGTGTTACTTAGGCTTACAACTGCTTTTTCTGCGGAAATGACTGACGTTGATCCACTGTTTGTTATTGGAATTAAAATACTCCCTATAGCTAAACATGTAACAATTTTCTTCGGCAAAGACTGAATCATCACTCCACGCTCCTTTAAATTTGTCATTACTATAATTAGACAATAAAAATAGCAAAAAGTTACTATTCCAGAAGAATGGAAGCAAAGTTGAACGGGGGCAAACTATGTTACGTTCTGCAAAACAGTTACGACCTTGCAACTCTATTTGACAGAGGGAACTATTACGCCCCGTAGCAACACTGTTTCTCTAGACCCACCCGAATCTCAAAGTGTAGTATAGAACAATACTATTCTTTGGGGGTTCTTTTTTTTGGAAACTTATAACGACATTAAACAAGGCGAAAAAGGAGCTTGGCTAAGCATCGTTGCTTATATCTTTTTATCAGCTATCAAGCTGTTCATAGGTACAGTCTCAGGATCTCAAGCGTTGCTTGCTGATGGATTGAATAACAGTACCGATATTATTGCTTCTATCGCGGTACTAATTGGCCTGAAGATTTCCAGAAGACCGCCGGATTCGAACCACAGCTACGGGCATTTTAGAGCGGAGACCGTGGCTTCATTAATTGCTTCATTCATTATGATTGCGGTAGGGCTTCAAGTTTTGTATCAAGCTGTGAACAAGTTTATTCAACCAGCACTGGAAAGTCCTGATCTTATAGCGGCGTGGACGGCAGTGGGTTGTGCTGTAGTTATGATGGCTGTCTATATGTATAATATTAGGCTGGCCCGCGCCATTAACAGTAACGCAATGCGGGCAGTAGCACTGGATAATCGATCAGATGCTATAGTTAGCGTGGGCGCTTTTATCGGAATTGTGGCTTCCTCCTTAGGCGTTCCTTGGCTTGACCCGCTTACAGCTATCATTGTCGGACTAATCATCTGTAAGACGGCATGGGATATCTTTAGCAAGGCTACGCATGATCTAACGGACGGATTTGATGCGGAAGAGCTTGAACAGATGAAAGAAACTGTGGCAGAAATTGATGGCGTACAATCCATAAAAGATATCAAAGCCCGTATCCATGGGAATAACGTATTAGTAGACACAACTGTACTAGTGGATTCTCAGCTAAGTGTGGTGCAGAGCCATGATATTACGGAAGAAATTGAAGAACAGTTAAAAGACCGGCACCAAGTTTCCAATGTACTTGTACATATCGAACCCGTGATGAAGTAGAGATTATTAAATAGGTACCAAATCAGTAGGTGCTATATGTACAGCTAAAGGTTGAATATAGACGCCTGTGATGTTGTTAATAGTTCTTTTGTGGAGAAAGGTGGAAAATAAAATTGAAATGTAATTTTCAAGAAACGGAATGGTGATTTCATGATCGCTTGGAAAGATTCATATGATATCGGTGTAGAAAAAATTGACTGCCAGCACAGACAGTTGTTAGCGAAATTGAACGAGTTCTTTGAAGCATGCAGTAATCAGCAAGGAAAAGAAAAGATTGAGGAAACGCTGAAATTCTTGAAAGAATACACGATTGAACATTTCAGTAATGAAGAGCAGCTGATGGAGGAGATCAACTTCCCTGAACTAGCTGAACATCGTCAGACGCATGCTGATTTCGTGAAGGCAGTTCTCGAATTGGAAGAAACGGTCAAAACAAAGGGAGTGTCCGTACTCTCAACCATCAAGCTTAATCGAACGTTAACAGACTGGCTGATAAATCACATCAATAAATGCGATAAGCTGATTGGTCAATGTATGGCCACACGTGATAAAGCGATATAAGATAAACCTCCAAAGAAGATGCCGAAGGGCATTTTCTTTTTTTAGTTCCGATGTTTTCCGAACACCGCATTGCAGTTTATACTGGGTTAACGGTTTGTGTTATGATTTGAGATAAGAGGTAGAGAAGTAGTTAGGTAAAGGGGAGAGAAACGATGAAAACATTACGAATGTTAGCTTCAGGATTCGCTATGCTGCTCATTCTGGGTCTTGTTAATTTCTACATTGGCTATCACGGTTGGCTGCTTATTGATGAATGGTTTTCAGGTGTTTCGTCAGCAGTAATCTGGACATTATTTATACTCATCGCTTTTGCGTATGTCATTGGAATGATTCCATGGCCAAAATCGGTTAAACCGATCGCCAGATTCTTTAAAGTGATTGGATCGTATTATCTAGCCTGTATGGAATTTGCTATCATTACGTTACCTTTGGCAGACCTATTATACGTGATACTGGGATGGTCGGGAATCGATCGTACCTATTACATCGCAGAAGCGGGCGGGACAATTCTGATATTACTGGCAGTTTTTCTGGTCTGGGGTTCAATCAACGCCTGGAGTACCGTGATCCGCACACATTCCATTCCTATTGATAAATCTATTGGCACCAGCACGCCATTAACGATCGCGGTTGCTTCAGACCTGCACTTAGGGAATATCGTGGGCAATCGTCATCTCAAAAAAATGGTGTCACAAATGAACGCTATGCAACCCGATGTGATTTTGCTGGCTGGAGATGTCTTGGATGACAGCATTGAACCTTTTATCCGCAATAGTATGAGTGAACAGATTAAACAGTTAAAAGCTCGTTATGGTGTCTACGCAGTACTGGGCAATCACGAATATTATGGTGGATCAATTAAGGAATATACCGATTTGATGAGTAGTATTGGGATCAAGGTCCTGCAAGATGAGGTTGAAGAAGTCGCAGGAACCTATATTGTAGGCCGAAAAGATAAGACAGCCGAGGCGATGGAAGCCGGTGGCAGACAAAGTGTAAGCTCCTTGCTCGAAGGACTTGATCTTACACGTCCTGTGATTATGATGGATCATCAGCCTACAGGCTTCGACGTAGCCGCTCAAGCTGGGGTAGACGTTCTACTCTCTGGTCATACACACCGAGGACAGATTGCTCCAAATCACTGGATCACTAAACGTTTGTTCGAGCTGGACTGGGGATATCTTCGTAAGGACAATTTGCATGTAGTCGTGTCGTCAGGTTATGGAACATGGGGACCCCCAATTCGTTTAGCAAGCCGGTCGGAGATCATTAAGCTGGAGGTTATGCTGGAGGGTTCTAAAAAATACAGTGAAGAGCCTGTTTCCACAAAAACGGTGTTAATCTAAGGTGAGTTTATATTTAGAGGCTGTTTCATCAGCAGATTTATTCTGCTAGGTGAGGCAGCTTCTTTTTTTTGACAACGCATGGGGATTGTAGTATGTTTGAAAAAAGTTAAGGACTTAACTATATTGGAGCTGAATTATAGAATATGGATCATTTACAACAAGTTGTGCTGAATCAGCCATTGCATACCAAAGCATTTTTTACATTAGTTGAAGCTACTGCAAATTTGGTTTCTGTCTCTGAGAAATATTGGCAGTCGAAAGGATTGAACGGAGCAAGAATTCGTATCTTGGTGGAGATCTCTAAACAGGGAGGTGCGATTTTACCTTCTACATTGGCTCAAATTATTGGAGTTACCAAAGCTAATATAAGCATGCTGTTAATACCATTGGAACGAGATGGATTAATAACCCGTTCGAATGATACCAAGGATGGCAGAAAAAGCGTCATTTCGATTACAAGTGAAGGCAAGCAATTACTTTTAGAGCATCTTCCAGAGAATCGTCAGGCTGTTGCAGAGAGAATGCAGAATCTGAATGATCAGGAGCTGCACCAACTTATCTTTTTATTACAAAAACTGAGTACATTCGAATAACAGAAAGGGTGTTATGTATGTCGATTATGGTTACAGGAGCCACAGGCCAATTAGGCAGCTTAATTATGGAGAACCTTGAGAAGTATGTTCCGGCTAGTCAAGTTATTGCTTGTGTTCGTCAGCGAGAGAAAGCTGCTAATTATTTAGAAAAAGGGTTCGAAGTCCGTTTTGGCGATTATGACCAGTTAGATTCGCTGATTGAAGCTTTTACAGGGGTCACAACGTTACTTCTAATCTCCAGCTCTCATACCGATGATAAGATCAGATTAAATCAGCATGCTCAGGTCATTCATGCAGCAAAAAAAGCCGATGTGAAACATCTGCTTTATACTGGATTTGCATTTCCCCCCAAAGGTCCGATTCCTTCTTATCATGTTCATTTACTAACTGAGCAGATGATTCTTGAATCAGGGATAGATTATACGTTTCTGCGTAACGCTTTGTATATAGATTTTGTGGGTGTGCTTGGGTTGAAGGAAGCCATGGAAAGCGGCGAGTTAACCACTTATCCAGGGAACTGGCAGTTTAACTCAGTCACTCGTGAGGATCTCGCTTTAGCTACGGCAAAGGTTCTTACAACAAGTGGACATGAGAACCAAATCTACGAACTAGCCGCACCTAGCGTTTGGGACTTTAACGAATTAGTTGATGTATTATCAGAGTTATCAGGGAAAAGAATTACGTTTCGCGAGGATTCAAGCGTTCAACATTGGATATATTCGTTTCTTGCGAAGATAGACACTGCTTCTACATCAAAAGATCTGGAGAGACTGATGGAGCGGCCGGTTACCACACTTAGAGAGAGTATCAAGCCTTTTGTTTGATCTGACTTTAGTTGTTCTATCGTTATAAAGTTGTTACTATGAGTTCATCCATTATTCAGGGAGTGTAAATGATGAAGAAGATTTTAGTAGCAGATGACGATGTGAATATTCGAACATTATTAAAACATGTACTAACAAGGGAAGGATATCAGGTGATGGAGGCCAGTGATGGCCGAGATGCGATACATAAATTGCAGGACAGTATTGCGGATTTAGCGGTCGTAGATGTAATGATGCCACATGTAGATGGGTTAGAGCTATGTCAGCATATTAGAGAAACGTATGATATACCGATCATTTTATTGACAGCACGCCAGCAGCTGAGTGATAAAGAGCAAGGTTATTTGCGGGGGACGGATGATTATGTAACGAAGCCTTTTGAGCCTGAAGAGTTGCTATTTCGGATCAAAGCTTTATTCCGCCGCTATTCCATTGCTTCAGATGATCGGATTCGATTAAATTCTCTAGTTATTGATCGCAAAAATTATGAAATAACCGATGGTGATGAGGTTCTGCTGCTGCCGGTAAAAGAGTTTGAGCTTCTGGCTCAATTGGCACAATATCCAGGCAGGTTATATACACGTAGTGAGTTAATTGAACTGGTATGGGGCATGGATTATGAAGGTGATGAGCGAACAGTCGATGTACATATCAAACGTTTGCGTCAGCGCTTCGTAGATTATCAGGAAGATTTTGTGATCCGAACAGTTCGAGGTATTGGCTATAAATTGGAGATGGTTAACGTATGAGATCCTTGTATGTCCGGATGTGTATTGTCTTCTGTTCAGTAATTGTGGTGAGTAGCCTTCTTGGATTTTTGGTGTCTAATATTTACTATCAAGCCCAGATTAAATCTCAGAACGATGCCAAACTTACCGGAATGGCAATAGAAGTTCAACAATTCGCAGAATCACATCCGGAGACGATGGAGGATTATCTGCGGAGTATAGCCAAGCTGGGTTATAAAATCTATTTAACAGATGCTGAAGGGGAATCAAGATTCTACGGTAAGCCCTTTAGAAAAGAAGATTTGGATGAGCAGCAACTACAAAAGGTTCTGAATGGGCAAATTTATCATGGGGTTGCTGAGTTTCCGGACAGTGCATTTATTACCGGCTTTTTTGATAATCAACTGCGCAATTCAATTGGTGTTCCTGTAAAAGTAAACAATGAGACGTATGCTTTGTTTATGCGGCCGGATGCTGAAGTACAGTTCGGGGAGCTGCGCGTTTTTTTTGCTGTGATCATTGGGTTCACCGTGTTGTTTAGCTTAGGATTTGTAATGATTAGCGTACTGCATGTGGTCAGACCTATTACACGTTTGACGACGGCCACTAAACGGATCTCAAAAGGCAGATACGATATCAAATTGAATACGTGGCGGCGTGATGAGATTGGTCAGCTAGCTTCCCATTTTATGATTATGAGCCGGGAGCTGGAACGAACAAATCGGGCACGTCAGGAATTTGTCGCTAATGTATCGCATGAAATTGAGTCGCCATTAACATCTATTCAGGGATTTGCCCAAGCTTTAAAAGATTCTACCTTACCTGAGGATGAACGGTTACAGTATCTCAATATTATTGACCAAGAAAGCCATCGTCTTTCATTGCTTAGCAAACAGCTGCTTACCTTGTCTTCACTTGATTATGATCCTAATTCCATACAGAAAAAGTCGACAGACTTGCGTGCACAACTAAGACAGGTCGTACAAATCATGGAATGGAGATTAACGGAGAAACAACTGGCCGTGCGTTTGAATCTTGCTGACATCAGCGTTCTAGGTGATTCAAATCTATTGTTCCAGGTATGGATGAACCTGCTCTCCAACGCCATAAAATACACACCTGCTGAAGGTTCCATTATGATTTCCGCGAAGCTAGTGGAACAGAACTGTATTGTTTCTGTGTCGGATACTGGTGAAGGCATTTCAGCCGAGGAGTTACCGTTAATCTTTGATCGTTTCTATAAAGTAGATCGAGCACGAACGCATGAAACACATAGCAGCGGACTTGGACTTGCGATTTCTCAAAAAATCGTAGAAGCGCATAACGGAACCATTGAAGTAACCAGTACTTTGGGTGAAGGGACTACCTTTACAGTTACACTTCCGCTTTTGTAATTCATTATTCATACTCCGTTCATTTTCATCTTCTAAACTGTGACTATACAGATTAGAAGGAGTGGTAATATGTTTTTAGCCTTAAGGGAAATGCGACATTCTAAAGCCAGATACCTATTAATTATGGTTATCATGTTATTGGTTTCCTTTCTTGTACTTTTCGTCACGGGACTAGCCAGAGGATTAGCGTATGCAAATATCTCTGCAGTAGAGAACATGCCGGCGAATTATTTTGTAGTACAAGGTGATGCGGATCAGACCTTTAGACGTTCTCAGTTAACAGATACGGAGCTCCAGAATGTACGTTCAGTAGTTGGAGACAATAATGCGTCTTCACTTGCAATGCAGATGAGCACTGTCACTGCTAATGATGCAGACGTTAAAGCAGATATTACTTTTTTTGCAGTAGATATGAATGGGTTATTAGCCCCTAAAGTAGCTGAAGGTGACAAGATTACTAATGAGACAAACGGTAAAGTCCTTGTTGATCGTGACCTCGAACAGTCAGGAATCAAACTTGGCAGTATTATTCGTGATCAGGCAACCGGGATGGAATTTACTGTTGCAGGTTTTGTTGAGGATAGCTCATACAGCCATACCCCAGTAGTTTATATCAACAATCAGGATTGGCAAGCTATGAAGCAGGGGGTTAACCAAGGAGAAGAAACCTCTTCGTCGGTACCGTTTAATGTGATTGCCCTGAATGCGAATGCTGATCAAGTAGATAAGATTTCAACGAATGTAAAAGATGTAGAGGTCATTACGCAAAAAGTAGCTATATCCAATATTCCGGGCTACTCGGCAGAGCAGGGTTCACTGCTAATGATGATTGTTTTCCTGTTTGTGATCGCAGCGTTTGTTCTGGCGGTATTCTTCTATGTCATTACGATTCAGAAAACAAGTCAGTTTGGTATTCTGAAGGCGATGGGTACTAAAATGTCTTACTTGGCTTGGAGCGTGGTAGGGCAGGTCATGATTTTAGCTATATCAAGTCTTTGCATTAGCTTACTGCTTACCTTTGGGATGAATAAGGTCCTGCCAGATTCGATGCCATTCCAACTAGAGCCTTCCACCATTCTTTTAACCAGCTGTTTATTCGTTGGGATGTCTCTTTTAGGATCACTAATTTCTGTCGCTAAAGTGGCAAAAGTAGATGCATTAGAAGCTATTGGGAGGGCTGGAGCATGAGTGCAAAACTAATTATGAAGCAAGTAACCAAAAACTACGGTGATGGCGACACAACGGTGTCTGTGCTGAACAATTTGAATCTGATCGTTAATGAAGGGGAATTCGTTGCTGTCCTTGGACCTTCGGGAACAGGGAAAAGTACATTCCTTTCAGCGGCTGGTGCGCTTCTAACACCTACTAGCGGTGAGATTTTTATAGATGGAGAATCACTTACAGATAAAAGTAAAAGTGAGCTGACAGAGCTCCGTTTAGAGAAGATAGGCTTTATGTTCCAAAGCGCTCAACTATTGCCTTATTTGAAGGTAGAGGAGCAACTCCTTTTTGTAGCTAAGCAGGGGAAAATGAGTGCTAAGGAAGCGAAGGAACGGGCTGCCGATTTGATGAAACGATTGGATATCTGGAAACGGCGTAATCACTATCCGGAGCAGCTATCCGGTGGGGAGAAGCAGCGTGTAGCTATCGCTAGAGCATGGATGAATAAACCAGCGATTCTCTTTGCAGATGAACCGACAGCCAGTCTGGACTTCAAACGCGGAAGAGAAGTTGTACGCATGATCGCTGATGAGGTGAAGAGTGAGGGGAAAGCAGCGGTAATGGTCACTCATGATGAACGGATGCTCGAATGGTGTGACCGCGTTCTGCATCTGGAAGACGGGCATTTGGTTGAACATCAAGTATAATTTCATAGTGTGGAAGAAAAAAAGCTACTTGTCTTTTCTAAAGACAAGTAGCTTTTTTATAAAGACATCGGTAGCTAAGGAAGAAGAACATTCTTGATGTCGGATGATCGAGAATTGCCTTTCCAGATGATGTTGCCTGATTGGCAGCTCCTTGATCTCACCACTTTCCAGTTCCTTCCGTACAATCCATCTGGAGAGCATGGCGATTCCGAGACCGGAGGCCACAGCTTCTTTAACACCTTGAGAGCTGTTGAAGACATAGGATCTTTTAACAGAAATATCTTCCTCCTGTAGGAAATGATCGCTGAAAGCTCGTGTGCCCGAGCCATGCTCGCGAAGCACCCAAACCTGATCCTGCAACATGCTCTGCTCCACAGAAATCGCTTTTGACAGAGGGTGGGTAGCAGGGGCGACCATAATCATCTCGTCTTTCATATAAGGAGTGACGTTGAGATCATTCTCATGGACCTCGCCTTCAATAAACCCTATGTCCAGTTCGTTGGATTTAACGCCTCCAATAATCTCCTCAGTATTGCCTATCGTCACTTGCAGCTTGACCTGCGGATATTGATTGGCAAAATCAGCAAGTCTTGCCGGCAAAATATATTCACCAATAGTAAAACTAGCGCCGATATGTATACTCCCAGTGACTTCGTCCTGAAGCATATGGATTTCCTGACTTGCTTCATCGAAATGAGCCAATATTTGTTTGGCGTGTTTATAAAGAATACTACCGGCTTCTGTTAATCTAACCTGTTTAGAAGAACGATGCAGGAGTTTAGCACCGAGCTCATTCTCAAGATTCCGGATATGCAGACTGACACCGGGTTGAGATAAATTCAGCGCTTCTCCTGCTTTGGAAAAATGACTCAGTTCAGCTACAGTAACGAATACGCGTAATGGATCTACAATCATTTTAATCCCTCATTAGATTAGTCTATACTCCCGAATAAGCCAAGAATCCACCGTCAACGGGGACGGTAACTCCGGTCACAAAGCTGGACATTGCTTCATCTGCTAACCAGAGTAGTGTGCCAAGCAGATCCTCCGGCTGTCCAAAGCGGCGCATTGGAGTATGAGAGATGATTTTTTGGGAACGGTCTGTAAGCTCGCCATCTTCACGAACCAACAGCTTCTCATTTTGTTTAGTAAGGAAAAAGCCAGGGGCAATGGCATTCACACGTATACCAGACTCAGCGAAATGAACGGAGAGCCACTGGGTGAGATTATTAATTCCTGCTTTGGCAGCGCTGTAGGCAGGTACTTTGGTCATTGGAGAAGGTGCGCTCATGGATGAAATATTAATAACAGATGTGCCCGTTCTGCCGAGCATCTGCTTGGCAAAAACTTGGGTTGGGATCAATGTTCCAATCAGATTAAGGTCCATCACGTTGCGAAATCCATCTACACTAAGGTCAAAAAAAGTGAATATGTCCGGGTTCTCCAGGTCATCATTTTTGAAAATCTCTTGGGTCGTATTTGCTGAGGAATCATTTCCGCCAGCACCGTTAATTAATAGATCGCAAGGACCCCAGTGATTCTTAACAGCTTCTGCGGCTTTCATAACACTCTGTTGATCTGTAACATCACAGGAGAGTGAAATTGCTTGACCGCCTGCGGCAGTAATTTCAGCGGCAACCAAATCTCCCTTAGCTGCGGTACGATTTAGAATCGCGACTTTAGCTCCTTGTCGACCTAACTCTAGCGCCATAACCCGGCATAATACACCGGCTCCTCCGGTAATCACAGCGATTTTTCCTTCTAATGTTGGATGCAAAGTTAATTCTAGCATAACCATTGAGCCTCCCTAAAAGTCCTGAGTGTGATTAAAGTTCCTTATCAAGTACGAACTAATCCCTGTTTGGATTGCCCATCGTTCACAGGTTTCTACAAGCTGTCTGCCAATTCCTTCTCCGCGGCAAGTCTGATCAACAACAAGACCTCCGATTTCAACAAATGAAGGAGACTCAAGCAAAATTCGAACGGTCGCATGTATCCATCCTACCAATCGGTGATCTGATTCAGCTACATATACAGCATGATCTTTATGGGTTCCGATTTCTTGTAGTCGTTCTCCTAATTGTTCCAACACATAGATCCGGACATTCCCTAATAAATTTACTTAGTGCTGTTACGATAGGCAGAAGGGGAGATTCCTATTGTCTTTTTGAAATATTTAGAGAAATGGGCTAATTCCATACTTACTTGCTCCGCGATATCTGAAATGCTGAAATTGCTATAAGAAAGCTGTCTTTTAGCATGCTCCATTCTTTTCAATTGTACATAATGCATGGGGGGAACCCCTATAAATTTCTTGAAGTAGGGGATGAAATAGTTCGGATGTAAGTGGACAATTTCTGCTAACTCTTCTATTTCTATGGGTTTATCCAGCCGCTCATCGATATATTGAAGAACATAGGCGAGCTTTCCTTGATCCCCCGTATGTATAAATTCTTGCA
The DNA here is from genome assembly GCF_037969975.1 of Paenibacillus sp. FSL R7-0163. Lineage (NCBI taxonomy): Bacteria > Bacillati > Bacillota > Bacilli > Caryophanales > Paenibacillaceae > Paenibacillus > Paenibacillus sp. FSL R7-0163. Next base: position 3,000,116 of record NZ_CP150224.1, on the reverse strand, counting down.
TAAAGTCTGTTTTGATATTCTCGTTCGATTCAAGGCAAGTAGCAATTAGATTGAGGACGTTCGCCTGAGTACGCAGAATGGACAATACATCATCTTTTTGAAACTGTTCGATCATTTCTGTGAAAATAACCCGTACGGAATCTGGGTCGGGCGCATCACAGATAAACAGTTTGTTTGCCGAATGGAATAAGGGCCACTCCCCAATATCAGCATCAAAATGGCAGAAATAGCGTGTATAGGGATCATTCATTGACGTTTCTGTAGTTTGAGTGCTTCCTGCGGGCATGATCATTAGCTGACCTGCTCTCGGATAATAAGTAACACCGTTAATGATAACTTTTCCCTCACCGCGGTCAATAAAATACAGCCGATTAAATGTTGGGGTTTCCAGCGTACGATTCCACCCGCTATATCCGCTTCTAAGTTGGGCATGGGTCACTTTTACGGTAAGATTCTGGAGGAATCTGCCGGTAAGGTTACCTGGATTATTCATCATCTAGCTCCTCTATGACTTGATTATCCTTATTATAACGAATTTATTTAACTAAATCATCTTATTATTATGCAAATAATGCTTAGTTTCGATCATGTTCATGTCTATTAATTAAGTATATTCTCATAACATAACCTCAAATAGGGAAGTGATCTGATTGAATAAAGTACGGTATGGCATTATTGGAATTGGGAATATGGGGAGTGCACATGCACAAAGTCTGTTGAATCATATTAAAGATGCTGAGCTTGCAGCTGTATGTGATGTAAGGGAAGAACGTTTGAAATGGGCAGAAGAGCATTTACCGGAAAGTGTACAGAAATTTGCAACACCCCAAGAGTTATATGAGTCTCATCTCATAGATGCAGTATTAATCTGTACTCCACATTATGATCATCCAACTTTAGCTATCGAGGCTTTTCAATCTGGTTATCATGTATTGGTAGAGAAACCGGCTGGGGTCTATACCAAAGCTGTTAAGCAGATGAACGAAGCTGCAGCAAAGTCTGATCGCAAATTCGGAATCATGTATAACCAGCGGACGAATCCTTTATATCAAAAGCTTAGGGATCTCATAAAGTCTGGTGAACTAGGCGAAATCCGCCGCACAAATTGGATCATCACCAACTGGTACAGATCACAAAGTTACTATAATTCCGGTGGTTGGCGGGCTACATGGGCAGGCGAAGGTGGTGGGGTGCTGCTGAATCAAGATCCTCATCAACTAGATTTATGGCAGTGGACGACAGGTATGATGCCTAAGCGGATCAGAGCATTTTGTCATTTTGGTAAATACCGCAATATTGAGGTTGAAGATGATGTAACCGCTTATGTGGAATATGAAAATGGTGCGACAGGGCTTTTTATCACCACAACAGGTGAAGCACCGGGAACTAACCGTTTCGAAATTACTGGCGATCAAGGAAAAATCGTAGTGGAAGACGGGAAGCTAACCTTTTGGCGTCTACGCACGCCGGAGCCGCAATTCAATGCAGAGTTTACGGGAGGATTCGGCAGCCCAGAGTGTTGGAAATGTGAGATTCCTGTAGAAGAAGGTGGCGGTGAACAGCATAAAGGAATTTTGCGGAACTTTACGAATGCCATTCTACACGATGAGAAATTGTTAGCTCCGGGTGAGGAAGGTATTCACGGTCTAACGTTATCTAATGGAATGTATTTATCGGCTTGGACCGACGATTGGGTGGAGTTACCGATTGATGAAGATTTATTTTATGAGAAGCTCATGGAAAAGGTAGAGAATTCTAACTTCAACAAAGAAACCACAGTCGCCCAAACCTTTGATGTTAAGGGAACTCATTAAATTCTAATCAGAGAGGAAAGATCCTATGAATCGTTCAACCATTGCTGCTCAAATGTACACATTACGTGATTTTACTAAAACTGCGGAGGATTTAAGATCCACTTTTCAAAAGGTATCTGCTATGGGTTATGAAGCTATTCAGATTTCAGCCATCGGGCCGATCGATCCGAAACTCGTAAAAGAGTATGCGGATGAATCAGGTCTGGCAATATGTGCAACCCATGTGTCATGGGATCGCCTAACGAACGATTTGGATGCTTTAGCCGCTGAACATAAGCTGTGGAACTGCAAAAATATTGGACTAGGAAGTTTACCGGAAATATTCCGTACGGGACAAGAAGGTTACCGTGAATTCGCAAAGCTGATGTCGGACATTGCAGTTACTTTAAAAGATCAACATGATCTGCAATTTGTTTATCATAATCACGATTTTGAATTTGAACGCTTTGATGGAATGACTGGCATGGAAATTCTGCTCACCGAGTCTGATCCTGCCGTTGGTTTTGAGCTGGATTTATATTGGGTTCAAGCAGGCGGAGGGAGTCCGGCTGAATGGATACGCAAAGTTGCAGGCAGAATGCAGGTAGTTCATTTAAAAGATATGGCGATCGTTAATAGAAAACAGATCTTTGCTGAAATCGGTGAAGGGAATATGAACTATAAAGAAATTATCAATGTTTGTCGCGAAACAGGTGTTGAATGGTTCGTAGTGGAGCAGGATGTTTGCCGTCGTGATCCTTTTGAAAGCTTGGAGATCAGTCTGCGTTATCTTCTTAATACGTTATAGAATGGAGTAATACTGATTAGGAGGGGTTTTATGAATCGGAAAAATGGGATGACCTATGCACCAACATATGAATCCAAACCAGTAGTGAAGCCGGGTGAATTCATCATTGCCGCTATTGCCCTAGATCACGGTCATATTTACGGGATGTGTAACGGACTGGTTGAAGCAGGGGCAGAGCTGAAATGGGTATATGATCCGGATGAGGAAAAGGTCAGAAATTTTATTAGTAAATATCCCGGTATCAAAGCTGCTGGATCTGTGGAAGAAGTTCTGGAAGATCCCGAAGTGCGATTAATAGCAGCGGCAGCAATTCCATCTGAACGCGGACCTTTAGGCAATCGAGTAATGGCTCACGGGAAGGACTATTTTACGGATAAAGCACCCTTTACAACCCTGGAACAGCTTGAATCCGCTAGAGCAGTGGCAGCAGCAACTAATAAGAAATATATGGTCTACTACAGTGAACGCCTTCACGTTGAAAGCGCTATCTATGCTGGGCGGCTGATTCAGCAAGGAGCTATCGGCCGTGTCCTGCAAGTCATTGGATTAGGGCCACATCGTCTAAATGCTCCTAACCGGCCGGAATGGTTTTTCCAAAGGGAGAAATATGGTGGGATTTTGTGTGACATAGGCAGTCATCAAATAGAACAATTTTTGTATTATGCAGATTGTCAGGATGCTTCGGTTATTCATAGTAAAGTGGCCAATTACAACCATCCGACTTATCCCGAATTAGAGGATTTTGGTGATGCTACTCTTGTAGGTGACAATGGGGCAACACAATATTTTCGCGTGGATTGGTTTACGCCTGATGGGCTGGGCACATGGGGAGACGGGCGCACGATGATTATGGGCACTGAAGGATATATTGAACTGCGTAAATATACTGATATGGGTCGTTCAAATACACCGGATCATGTGTACTGGGTCAATGGGGAAGGGGAACATTATGAGCATGTAGCTGGGAAGGTTGGTTTTCCTTTCTTTGGTGAGCTAATCCTTGACTGTCTGAATCGGACAGAGCTGGCGATGACACAGAGCCATGTGTTCAAAGCTGCCGAGCTATGTCTGAAGGCTCAAGAACAAGCGATCAATCTAACCCCGGCAATACTCAGATAACGATTGAATGATGAACGGAGGGTAATATAGATGAAAGAACTTGGAGCAGCCATTATTGGATGCGGAGCCATTTTCCCTCTACATGCAAAAACATTAACAGGCATCGATGGTGTGAGCCTACTTGCAGTTGCAGATATTGATGCTGACAAAGCATTACATGCGGCTAAAGAATATGACTGCCAAGCTACTAATGATTATAGAGAAATTTTAAAGGATGACCGTATTCATGTTGTACATCTCTGTACGCCTCATTATTTACATGCAGAAATGGCTACGGAGTTGTTACAAGCAGGAAAACATGTCCTTACCGAAAAGCCTATGGCGGCAGATCTTCCTTCAGCCAGACGAATACTTGAAGCCGCACAGCAAAGCACAGGTCAGCTTGGTGTGGTGTTTCAGAACCGTTATAATGATGCCTCCATATATATTAAGCAGGTCATTGATTCAGGAATATATGGGAAGCTGCTCTGCATGAAAGGAATCGTGACCTGGCACCGCAGCGAAAGTTATTATAGCGATAGTGACTGGAGAGGACGCTGGTCTACGGAAGGTGGAGGTCTGCTAATTAACCAAACCATTCATACACTGGATTTACTTCAGTGGTTTGGTGGAGAGGTGGCATCGGTGAAAGGCAGTATTACCACGGATGTGCTAAATGGGGTCATAGAGGTAGAAGATACCGCCCATGCCTGCATCGATTTCACTAGTAATGTCAGAGGGCTCTTTTATGGTACAAATACCTATCTGGAGAATTCTCCAGTGGAGCTGGAGCTAGTTTTTGAAGAAGGTACTATCAACCTCCGCAGAGATCATTTATATCTTTGGAAGGATGGAAAGGAAACCTTGCTGTGTGAGCCTAGATTTAGTGCTACGGAAGGTAAATCCTATTGGGGTACCGGGCATAAGAGACTGATTGAGGACTTCTATGAGCATGTCGCCAGGGGTCAAAAGTTTTGGTTGGATGGTGCTGAAGGGATAAAAGCGTTGGCGTTGGTGGCGGGGATTTATAGTTCATCGCAAAAGGCTGAATAAATAATAAATAAGCTGTATCAAAAGTAGATTACTCTACGAATGATACAGCTTATTGTATTTTTAATGTGAATCACTTATTCTCAATCCTCATAAATCAACGGAACTCTAAATATTCTATAACCTACCTTTTTAGCTTGTCCATGGGGTTGATTTATGTAATTATGTTCTTGGGTAAGTAATTCGTAGATTTACAATAAATATAAAATGATGATTAACGGCAGGTAGGAGGGGTTAGGAATGAGTGTTACATGGAAAAGAAGGATTCTGATCAATGATCCTATTTCACTAGATCCAGTTCAGATTCAGCAAGACTTGTACAGCGGCAACCAAGTGATTGTTCAGTTCTCTGATCCATCGACCTATGGTTCGATTCTGGATGAAGTAAATGAGCTTTGCGCGCGTTTTGATGAAAATTTTGGAGTGCGTTTTTATGGCCATTATTCTGTATCCTTTGATTGTGAGACACTCCTGCAGATTCCAAATGTTAAAATGCTGCTGCTGAATTGTCTTCGCCAGGCACATAACACGAACGTATTGGCTAAGCTGAATAACCTGTATAGTCTGAGCGTGGGTATTTATGAGCTTGAGAATTCGGAGATTCTGAGTATAGATACGTTGCGGTCTTTAAGCATTTTAAATATTAGTTCGGAGAAAAAGACGCTTAATCTGGAATACCTAAAAGAATTCTCTCGTCTAGAACAGTTGCATGTAATAGGAAAGGTTAAAAACCTTGATGCTATTGGAGATCTGGAGGATCTTACCTATCTCGCGCTGCACTCCATCAGCAACAAACCCTTACATTTTATTAATCGGCTAAAGAAATTGAGAGAACTTCGCATTTTACTTGGAGGCAGAGAACATATTCAGGACATCGAAGAGAATGAGATCGAGAGCCTGGAAATTTGTAGAGTCCGTGGCTTTCATGATCTGAGTAATATTTCGGTTTTTCGTGCGTTAAAAAAGCTTGTGATTGAAGATCAAATCCAGCTACGTGAGATTAACTTTGATCAGCAGATGAAGGCATTGGAAGAGCTAACGATTATGAATTGTAAAACATTGGCTCATTTGACGGGAATGGAGCAATTACCTTTTCTGCACAAGCTTCGTATTTTCAAAACGGCGATCGATTTTGATTCATTTATAGAACAAGAGCTTCCAATTGGCTTAACTACATTAGAGTTTGCAACTTTTAAAAGAAAAGTAGATCAGGAAATTCAAAAAACAATAGTAGGGTTGGGATATCAAAACGGAATTGTCTACAATGAGAACAGGGGATGATACAGCTTTTTTTATTCCATAAATCTTGAGGACTTATTTCTATCTTTTTTACAAGCTTTTAAATATTTTATTTTTTTCATATAATAGTAGATATTAAATTTATAAATAATTGTAATACACCATGATAAGGTTATAATTGATACAGAAAAGGTGTGACGCCTAAGAAGGAGCGCCCACATCCTTTCTGCAAAATTCAGGGGATAAGGATGGTAATAATGGGCAAAAGTGCAACTGATACAGACGTCATTTTAATTGGTGCCGGAATCATGAGTGCGACTTTAGGAACACTTTTGAAGGAATTAGTACCGGAATGGAAAATTAAAGTATTTGAAAAGCTTGAAAAAGCAGGGGAAGAAAGCTCTAATGAATGGAATAATGCAGGAACCGGGCATGCGGCGCTCTGTGAGCTTAATTATACTGTTGAAAAGCCAGACGGATCTATAGATATTAGCAAAGCTATTCAGATTAATGAACAGTTTCAGCTTTCGATGCAGTTTTGGTCTTATCTTGTAAATCGTAAGCTGATACATAATCCCCAGGACTTTATTATGCCGTTACCTCATATGAGTTTGGTGCAAGGGGAGAAGGATATAGCTTTTTTAAAGAAAAGATTTGAAGCGCTCTCAAAAAATCCATTATTCCAAGGTATGGAATTTTCTGCTGACTTTAAAAAACTGATGGAATGGATTCCGCTTATTATACAAAATCGTCCAGCGAACGAATCCATTGCGGCTACAAAAATTGACTCTGGAACGGATGTTAACTTTGGTGCTTTAACGCGTATCTTATTTGAGCATTTAAAGAGTAAAAACGTCGATCTCCACTACAAGCATAGTGTCAATAGTATGAAGCGTAACAGTGCTGGCTCATGGGATCTAAAAATCAGAAATGCCAGCGGTAACATTGAACAACATACAGCGAAATTTGTATTTATTGGTGGCGGGGGAGGAAGCCTGCACTTACTGCAGAAATCCGGTATTCCTGAAGGAAAACATATTGGAGGATTCCCAGTAAGCGGTATTTTTATGGTGTGTAATAATCCGGAAGTTATTGCGCAGCATCATGCCAAAGTATACGGCAAAGCTAAAGTTGGAGCCCCTCCAATGTCCGTACCGCACTTAGACACAAGATTTATCGACAATAAAAAATCACTGTTATTTGGGCCATTTGCCGGCTTCTCACCTAAATTCTTAAAAACGGGCTCAATGTTTGATTTAATAACTTCTGTGAAACCGGATAACCTCATAACAATGCTGTCGGCAGGTGCTAAAAACATGTCATTAACAAAATACCTGATCGAACAAGTGCTGTTATCGAAAGAAAAACGTCTGGAAGAACTGAAAGAGTTTATCCCCAATGCCAAAATTGAAGATTGGGATCTTGTTGTAGCTGGTCAGCGTGTGCAAGTTATCAAAGATACAGAAGCTGGCAAAGGCACACTTCAATTTGGTACCGAGGTTATTAGTGCCGCTGATGGTTCGGTCGCAGCACTGTTAGGGGCTTCCCCTGGAGCTTCTACGGCTGTTCACGTGATGCTTGAAGTGCTTAACAAATGTTTCCCTCAATATATAAAAGAATGGGAACCCAAAATAAAAGAAATGATTCCTTCTTATGGCTTGTCACTAATGGATAATCCCGTGCTTCTGCAGAAAATTCACACTACAACAGCAGCTGCACTGGGTTTAGGTGGAAAAGAACATGTTTTTAATCAAAAGGTGTTTTAGTAATAAAAGGGCTGCCGAAAGGCAGCTTTTTTTTCTGCTCAAACCTGAACTATTGACACAAAAGTGTATTACACGTATAGTACATAAATAAGATGTATGAACCACTTAGTACACACACTTAGTATATGGAGTTGGTTGTATGACAGAAGAACAGAAATCAGGCGTCAGCTTTAATATTCGTGAGCCGGTATATATTCAAGTTGTGCGTCATTTCAAGGAACAGATCGCCACAGAGCAAATCGGAGCGGGAGACAAAATTCCTTCACGGCGTGAACTTGCATCAGTAATGAAGATTAATGCGAACACGGCGCAGAAGGCATATAAGGAAATGGAGGAACAGGGTTTGATCGTAACAGAAGGGAATTCCCCGAGCCGAATTACACAGGATCAGCAAATACTTAACTCGATTCGAGCTGAATTAATCGAAAGTGCAGTGGATATATTCATCAGCTCCATTCAGAATATTCAAATTCCAGTTGAAGAACTGGTAGATATCATAAAGACAAAATATACATCCGAGCGAAAGTTATCTCCAGAGGATGGTGACACAAGATGATCCAAGTGAATCAGATGGTGAAGAATTATGGATTCAAGAAGGTACTTAATGGCGTTAGCTTCACTGCTGCCAAAGGAGAGATTACCTGCCTGATCGGAATCAATGGTGCCGGGAAGTCAACGGTGCTGAAGTCCATCATGGGACTGACACCATACAAAGGTGAAGTCTTAATCGATAATGTATCACTAACACCTGTGATGTATGAGAAAATCACTTTTATTCCAGATTCGTTAACGATGCCCTCCAATATGCGAATTGCTGATTGCTTGATCTTTATGGCTGACTTTTATCGGAATTGGAACGCTGAACGTGCAAAGGAATTGCTTAAGCTCTTCCAACTGAGCTCTTCGGATCGCGTATCCTCATTGTCGAAGGGGATGGCTGCGAAGGTAAATTTGTTGCTGGGACTAGCCTTGGATTGTGATTACATCCTAATGGACGAACCGTTCTCGGGGATTGATATGTTCAGCCGCGAGCAAATTACTGATGTGTTCACGAGTGAATTGATCGAGGACCGTGGTGTGATTATTACAACTCATGAAATTAACGATATTGAGCATTTAATTGATAAAGCGGTCTTGCTACAGCACGGGAAGGTAGAGCGTGAATTCTACTGTGAAGAAGTTCGCGAGCAGGAAGGTAAGTCCATTACGGACGTAATGAGAGAGGTGTACATGAAATGAGAGCTTTTGTGAAGCTATTGAATTTTGAAATGAACCGATTTGCCAAAATATATATTGGACTCATGGTGCTGACAGTTGCCTTGCAGCTTGCAGCAGTCACCATCGGTGCTAATCATTGGCTGGATTCTGCGAATGAGGCAATGAGAGTGAATCAATGGACGCTTGAGCAATATCACAATGTGACTGGATATATTCAGCTAAACAGTATGATGTATGCTCGCTATAATGGACTTCTATATTTCGGACCCATATTCTTGAGCATAACAGTGTTACTAATATATAGCTGCTTCATCTGGTACCGTGACTGGAGAGGTAAAAATACGATAGTATATCGCCTGCTCACCTTGCCATCCAATCGGGCGAATTTGTATTTTGCCAAGCTGGTTACGATCTTGCTATTCGCATTTGGACTTGTTGCCCTGCAAATTGTGCTTGTGCCACTGGAGCGTTTGATAGCACAGTCGATTCTTCCTGCTGAACTATATCGGAACATCTCGGTATTTGATTATTTGAAGTATCCTACTGTGCTTAGAGTACTGGTTCCGCCCTACTTTTCTGAGTTTGTTCTATATTATGGACTGGGCATTACGGGCTTGATCGTCTTGTTCACAGCGATTCTAATGGAGCGGAGCTACAGACTGAAAGGGATCGGCTTTATCGTATTATACTTAGCGGTTCTAGCTGGATTAGCCTCAATACCCTATCTTATGGGTTATAGCAGATACGATAGCTACTTCTATCCCGGAGAAATCTTAGGTGCTTGTCTCGGATTAATAGTGATTATTGCTGGAGGTTCGCTTTGGTACAGCTTGTATCTATTGCGTAAGAAAATATCGGTATAATTGAAGGGGAATGGAGGTTAAGGAATGAGAAAATATATGGTTACCGCCGTTCTTGTAGTGTTCGCGGTTGTTACAATCGGGACGTATTATGTACAGGCTTCACAAGAGACACCACCTAATTATAAGCTGACGATGGTTCAAGGGGATGCTTCTCTCGTTGAAGATATAGCTTTATACGGAAATTATCTGACTAAGGATAGTGTTTTTGGCATCAAACGAGCTAATATCACTACAAATGGTACAGATTATCCAGATGAAAAGTTAACGATCAGCCAAAGCTTAAACCGAAGACCAGTGAACACACAATTGGATAAATGGAGGGATCAGCATCGTCAGTTCATGCGTGGAAAGAAGAACTTAGCTGGGTTTTATGAAAATCAGGATATGCTTGCTTACGTGAATTGGACCGTAGATAAGCAGCAATCCAATGATCCTTCAGCGAAGAAAAATGCTAAGCTCAGTATTTCTGTGCTTAACAAGCAGAAGAACAATACGCTGGAAATCACATCCGATATCAATGTAGATCATGATGTTTCAGATATGTATGTACAAAATGTACAGCTTGTTGATCAAGAGCTTGTTGCAATGGTGTTTTTGAATCACAGCGCCAAAGGTTATGTATCTGAACCGCAGATTATCCGTGTTAATCTAACAACAAAGGAGATTACAAATGAGCCGCTCGTGTTACCAGGAGCTAAATCTGAAGCAGCAAATGGGGATAATCAATTCGTTAGGTTAGCCAATCAAAATCTGGATCACACGGATCAATGGATTTTAACGGTTAGTAAAGATAATCATAAAAAGGCATATCAAGTAGATGTTGCAACAGGACAAATCTCGCCGCTCGCGTTCCAAGGGCATGAAATGTTATTGAATAATATTATGAATGCGTATGGACAGAAAATTTATTTCCTGCAAAAAGCTGTATCGGGTAAGGAGAATATAGGATTTACTGTTATTTCTTACGATCTCGTGAGTAAAGAATATGAGACTACTTTGAAGAATACAAATATAGATTTAAGTGAAAACATTACCTATGATTTTAAACAAAACTATCTCTATATTGTGGGTTATAAGAATTTCAAAGGTAATCGTCTATATGTATTCAATTTGACAAGCGGTAACCTTGAATACGAAGGAAAAGTAGTATCAACGGAGGCTGCAAATCAGGCTGAAGATGAAACTAACATGGATTTGAATTTTATCGATCTCGGTCAGTATTAGAATTACTTGTAGAATAGAAAAATAGAGATAAAGAGATATGAAAAGGTACCAAGGCCGAGCTAATGACTTCTAATAGTCAATTAGCTCGGCCTTTTAGTCGAAAATTATAAAACAGCCAATAATAACTGTATTTCGATTAAAATATATTGTAAAACGATAAATAATGTGATAAATTCAATTCACAATAAATCTGTGAGGTGTGTTTTTTATGGAAAGAGGATCAACACTTTTTTTAAGGGCAGCGGTTATTCTTATAGGTATCCCGGTGCTTGCTTTGTGCATATTTGTGGTGCCGGAAATAGCGAGTTTCGCAGCAGAACTGTATCCGGATTATAGTTTATTGAAATATCTCCTTGCCATTGATTTGTATGCCTCGGCGATACCTTTTTACTTTGCACTGTATCAAGCTTTTAAACTGTTAGGCTATATTGACAAGAACAATGCTTTCTCGGAAATGTCTGTACAGGTTTTAAAGAAAATAAAATATTGTGCAATCATCATCAGTGGCTTGTATGTAGTTGGTATGCCACTCTTTTACCTCATGGCGGAGAAAGATGATGCCCCCGGGATTATAGTCATCGGCTTGATTATCATTTTTGCCTCCATGGTGATTGCCGTTTTTGCAGCAGTTCTGCAAAAGCTTTTAAAAGAAGCTATTGATATAAAATCAGAAAATGACTTAACTGTCTGAGGTGAAAACAATGGCGATTATAATTAATATCGACGTGATGCTGGCTAAAAGAAAAATGAGTGTTACTGAGCTTTCGGAGAGAGTTGGAATAACAATGGCTAACCTTTCTATATTGAAAAATGGAAAAGCAAAAGCGGTGCGATTATCAACTTTAGAGGCAATTTGTAAGGCTTTGGAATGTCAGCCTGGAGATCTATTAGAATACAAAAATGATGAGGAAACATAAGAATGAAGTCAATAACACAATTACTGCATTTCGGATATCATCAGGCGATGAGTTGCATATTTCCAGTTGCGATTTTTGGGACTTTAGCTCTTTCTAACATAATAGAAATGCCTTTTCTTTACCGTTATGATGCCATTCTTCTAATACTGCTTACAGTGCAGTACCTCATGTACCGTACTGGATTAGAGACACTGGATGAAATAAAAGTAATCTGTGTGTTCCACGTTATTGGTTTATTGCTGGAAATCTATAAGGTAAAGATGGGTTCATGGGCATACCCTGAGCCAGGGTTTACGAAGGTGTTTGGTGTACCCCTCTATAGTGGATTTATGTATGCAAGTGTCGCAAGCTTTATGTGCCAGATATGGCGAAGATTGAAAATGGATATGACCGGTTGGCCGGGGCTTGCTTCAGCGGGATTGTTGGGAGGAGCCATCTATTTAAATTTTTTCACACATCATTTCATTCCTGATTTTCGTTGGTGGCTGACAGCGCTTGTGGTTGTTGTCTTCTGGAAAACATGGATCATTTATAGGGTACGGACGGTTACCTATCGAATGCCCTTGACACTGGCCCTTTTTATTGTAGGATTTTTTATCTGGTTAGCTGAAAATATCGCTACATTTTTTAATGCATGGAAATATCCTGATCAATATCAAACGTGGCAACTGGTTAGTTTCAGTAAGATCAGTTCGTGGTTCCTTCTAGTGATCATTAGCGTCATTATAGTTGCCCAGCTTAAACATGTTAAGGCTAACCGTAATCCGATAAATTCATAATTGAGCTGAGTTCGGACAATACGGTTGATTTGACGAATAAATCATTCGTTTGTTACAATGACGGCATCAATTAGGAAAAGGATGAGGACGATGGTTCGTCGTTTGAAAAGGTTTAAGAATGTCGCTACTGCATCAAGCTTCTAAGTATAAATGAATTACATTACTTAGAAGCGAGGGAAAGAAAATGAAACAACATCAGTTCAGCCACTGGTCTGAAATTAAGTATTTAAAGGATATTGTCACCAACCCAATGATTGAGGTAGGAGAGTACTCTTACTATTCTGGTTATTACGATAATCTTGATTTTGAAGATGGGTGTGTTAGATACCTTTGGGGTGATGAACAATCAAGAAAGTTGTTTAATCCCAGTGAAGATTATGGTTGGCATTTAGATAAATTGATTATAGGAAATTATGTTTGTATTGCTAGTGGTGTAATTATTCTCATGGGTGGGAATCACAATCATCATCCTGAATGGATCACCGTGTATCCTTTTGTAGATCAGATTGCAAACTCTTACGAATCCAAAGGGGATACAATCATTGCAAGTGATGCCTGGATTGGGATGAATGCAATGATTATGCCCGGTGTGAAAATAGGCGAAGGTGCTATTGTTGCGGCAGGATCAGTTGTTGTAAAGGATGTCCCACCGTATACGATAGTAGGCGGCAATCCTGCTAAAGTGATCAAGCAACGGTTTACAGATCAAGAAATCGAAAAGTTAAAGGAAATGTGCTGGTTCGATTGGAAACGTGAGAAAATTGAACAAACCACGTCTATCTTTTCAAGTTCATCTATTGATCAATTATATGACTTTTACCTTAAAGAAATAAAAAAATAACAAAATCAGAACAGGCTGCCGGTATATTCTGCAGCCTGTTCTTTTATCTGACAGGGTAGTTTAACAATAATTGTTTTTTACCAGATTAATCCTAATTAGTATGTTAATATAGGAATGGACTCATTTAATAAGTTAGGAGGAAATTATATTATGGCCTTACCTTTACAAATCCGTCGAATGACACAAAACGATATTGCTATTATACATACGGGGTTATCTGAGCATGACGTAAGCCAACCTCTTGATTATGTCCAGCGTTGTTGGCAAGAAAATCAAAATGAAAAGCGAGTTACAATTTTAGCTTTTTGTGAAAATGAGTTTGTTGGATGGGGACATGTGGTATACAGGTCGGAATATCCTTATTTTGCAGAGAATAATATACCTGAAATTCAAAACTTTGACGTCATCCCGCCATTTAGGAAACGTGGGGTAGGAAGTGTATTAATTGAAGCTCTTGAAAAAGATGCTTTTACTATATCTAATACTATTGGTATTGGATTTGGATTATACGCTGACTATGGAACCGCACAACGGATGTATATAAAGCGTGGTTTTATCCCTGATGGGCGGGGAATCATGTACGATAATAAGCCTGTTGAGCCTGGGGCACATGTTTGTGTGGACGATGATCTCTGCCTTTATCTAATAAAAACTATTGAGCAATAAAAGCAGCTCTTGTATGGGGGAGATAGATTCTGAAGTATATCGAATTTGGTCTTGGCAATACATGGCTTATTAGAACTGAAACGGAGTTAGAGGATGGAACGGAATATGAAGAAAAAGGCATAGTGAAACCGGTAAAGTTCCGCTCGTTATATTTTAGAGTTTGGATTGGCAAAACCGTAATCATTCTAGACTTAAGACAAGGCTTGAAAATAAGTAAGAAGAGTCGTAAAACGTTGAAGATTATTTTTGGTATAACAAGTCTTTAGGTTAAGTATGACAAGGTTGCCGTCTAAATGAACAAATGGAGGAGCAAGATGAACTCATTTTTAATACAAAAATATAGTCCGCAAAGAGATAAGGCGCAAATTGAACATATGTTACTTCACAATAAGGATTTATTAAAGAGTTTTTATCAAAATGAAGAAAGCAACAGAGAGAACATTGTGGTTGCCATTATGAATGATACATCCATAGGCTTTCTTTCATTTAACGGGTTTGGAAGAAAACCACAAGCAATCCTGTTTGTTAATAATGAGTATGACACAATGGAAGTCGGCTCCAAGCTTATAGAAGAATATGAAAACATGCTTATACATAATGAAACAGTAGAGCATACAGTATTCAATGTTCTTTCTAACAATGCTCAATTAATCAGCGTTTTGGAAAAAAATAATTATCGCGTATACTTTGCCATCTATAATATGGAACGAACAGGCGCTCCCTTTCCTTCAGAGAATATCCTGGTTAGAAATTATGAGGAAAAGGATTACTTTGAATGGGACAGAGTTTGCGAATTAGCTTTTTATCATATGCGTCAACGTGTAGGAATGTATCCCTCGTTTTTTTATAAACCTGTGGAATGGGAACGGGAACAGTATGCGGAGAATAAAGATAATATGTTTGTAATGATAGTTGATGAAACGATAGTAGCAGTAGGCAAGATAGCAGGAAATAAAATAAGTATGGTTGCTATTTCGATAGAACATCAATCACGAGGTTATGGAAGATCTTTTGTGAAATTTCTTATTAATGAAATCATTAGTAGAGGTGAAGATAAGGTCATACTTGAAGTAGTGAAGGGGAATTTTGCGAAAGCCTTATATGAGAGCCTTGGGTTTAAAGAAACGGAAATATACCACAACTATATCAAGTATTTTAGACCTGACACGAGACTTAGCGCTCCACCTGAGAATTATTAAAAAACTCAAAAATATAATGACAAGCGAGGTTTATATGGATCAGCCAGAGATTTTGACTCAAGCGCTGTCTAAGTTTTATGAAGAACTTGAACGATCTAATTTACCGGTTAATACTTTTATGCTATTGCGAAAGGGAGAAGTTATTACCGAGTTTTATCGTCAACCGTATCGCAAAAACGTTCCCCAAATTTTATTTTCTCTGAGTAAGAGCTTTACATCTATTGCAGCAGGCATAGCATGGGATAACGGTTATTTTGAATTAACGGATAAAGTGGTTTCTTTTTTCCCAGATCAGCTTCCTAGCTCAATTTCACCTAATTTAGATAAGATGACGATACATCATCTTCTTTCCATGAATACGGGGCATAACAATAATATATATGGTGCGATAGCCAAGCAAAATGATTGGGTTCGTGCCTTTTTAGCTTTGGACGTAGAAGATGAACCGGGAAGTTATTACAATTACAATACACACGCCACTTATATGGTTTCGGCTATTATCGAAAAGACGACTGGAGAGAATCTTGTTGATTTTCTAATGCCAAGATTATTTACTCCATTGGACATAGAAAGACCGGATTGGGAGACTTGCCCGTTAGGAATTGTTGCTGGTGGAATGGGACTAAGCATACCAACAGATGGAATTGCGAAATTTGGCCAGATGCTCCTCAATCAAGGAGTTTACAATAGCTGTAGAATTGTTTCTGAAGATTATTTAAAGCTGGCGCTAAATGAACAAAGCGATAATCGTTGGGGACAAAATAAGGCTGATTGGTCAAACGGATATGGTTATCAGTTCTTTATGTGCAGGAATGGATGTAAGATGGGGAATGGAGCTTTTGGTCAATTGTGCTTCATTGATCCGAGTCGAGAGATTGTGATTGCTGCAACTTCAAGTTTTACCGAGATGAAGAAGTTACAGGATTTTTTAGATATCATATATGCAAATTTACTGAACCTTGATTGGCCAACGGTTGTATCTAACATTATTAAACCTCCTACATTTACCTCCTTAGTAGACAGGATAGTTAAAGTAGATTATAGATCGTACAGTGGAATTTATATCTTTGAAGATAATAAGCATAAAATCAAAGAATTAACACTGAAGTTTGAAGAAGATCACCTTAGTTTTTCTTTACTTTACGACGATCATTTAGATGAATTTAACTTCAATTTTTTAAAGCCTGCCTATGCAAAATGTTTATTTATTAAAGACTTATCCCTTAGTGAGCAGGAAGTTTGTACATCTGCAAGCTGGCAATATGCTGATTCTAAATTAATCCTCACGGTATATTACATTGAAACCCCTTACGTAGTTGATTACACCTTAAGTTTTAGCGGTAAAAAAATTGAATTGCATATGCATAGGAATCTTTCCTTGGAGGATAGAGAAGACATAACTGTTATTGGTTGGGAGGGATGAAATGATCAAGGGTAAAGGATGGATGGCTGTTTTATTTTTGCTGTTTTCTTTAGTTTTTGTGGGAATCACACATCAGGGGACTATGTTTGGGGATTACCTCTTCAGAACCATTGGAATTCCGCCTTGGAGCGAGCCTGCGACAAACCATGGTTTACATTACTCAGCGATATTCGGGATTATTATGTTAATCGTCAGTGGGAGTTTAACTATAAAGCACTTTAGACAGCGTTATAAAAAATATGTAGGCAGAACCGTTTTGCTTGCTATCATCATTTTCATTACGTTATATCCATTTCTAACAGAACGATTGTATTATCTTGTGAATATGAACAATGAAGGAATTGAAGTTGTGGATTTTCTGGAAAAAGATTCGCACTGTATGTACGGTACTCAAGAGGATATAGTGAAGGTTCAATGTACAATCAGGCTAATCAACTATGGCGGGCAAAATGAAACCGTTATGATTCGTCCAATCTTTCGAGAGTATGGTAATTCTCAAGGGATTTGGTCATTCGCAGAGGTTCAGCCGCAAGAGATTACATTGTTACCAAGATCTAATATTAAACATAACATTCACTTTGAGAGTAAGCCTGATGCTCGGATCGCTGAATTCGGGGCGAACGGTAATACCGATTATTTTGGTGTGGAATTCGTCAAGGATGGACAGAAAAAGGTAGTCTTTAGGGACTGAATTGATAAAAAAATTTATGTCAGTTTTAGCTTTGGTATTATTACAGCTGAGCAGTAACGGAGGGGGAAGGTTTCCAGTGACTCAACGACTGATAACAAAAGTGAACCAGCGCCTCGATAGTGTGCGTGTGCTGGTTCAAGAAATGATCATGTCTTTAGGTAGCGAACAACGGAAACAGGAAGCGTGTGTTCACCTGTACGGAGTGTCTAGCTTCGCTTCATTGCTTGCCATGAAAAGAGAACAAAATCAGGAATTGGCAGCCATTATAGGACTGCTTCATAATTATTATTTCTTCAAAACCGGAGTCAAGGATTTTCCAGGTCCCAACAGTGCAGATACCGTAAGGCCTTTATTAAGAGACTTGAATATGTTCACCAATGAAGAGCTGACTCAAATTCTAAAGGCGATCTTCCATCAAGGGGATAGGAATAAAGTTAAGGGTCACTATGAAGAGATTCTAAAGGATGCTCAAGTTCTACAATTACATTTGCAGAATAGGGACTGTAATGTAACACAACAGGACACGAATAGGCTTCGGAATGTACTTCGTGAAATGACGATTCCAGAGGATTTTTTGGAAGAGATAGATTACAGTAGCGGGGCTGAAGTTCACCAGCCTACGGATAAACGAGGCAAGTTGGCTAATATTGCTGAAGCATTTGGAAAAGAAAACATTGTTGGAATACCAGGAAACGAACGATATCGAGAAATCTGTAAATATTGGCCTGACCAAGGGATTTATAAAGTATTACAAAACAATTGGTGCGCAGCATTTGTATATTACTGCTGTATGCAAGCTGGCTTTCTGCTGCCGATTCGATATCCGAATGCTGATTTTCGATTAGCTGGCGTAGGGGCATGGTTAGAGTGGGCGCAACTACCTGAGACCGCATTTTTTTATTTTGACGGGCAAGAGGGGTTTACTCCTCAACGTGGTGATATTGTGATTTATGAAAAATTGCTAACTAATGACCCTCACGATCATACAGGTATTGTTTTAGCATGCGATGACAAAGAGATCTTAGTTGCTGAAGGAAATAGGGATAATCAGAATTATTCCAGTGTTTTCTACAGAGATCGCTGGCATTGCGTATATGGCTATATCCGTATCGCTAATGACTATGAATTTGAGTTTAATGGAGAGTATACTCCAATTAGTTGAGGATGAAGAAGATTGCTTAATGGGCGAGTGTAGGAATTATATACTTGCCTTTTAAAAATGTTAGAGTTATCATAGATTTCTAAAGTCGTTAATGGAGGTGCTGAATGAAATATTCCCAAGCGACAGATTATGCACTTCATGCAATGCTCTATATGGTGACGGTAGCGTCTGATAAGCCGGTGGGTGTTCAATTGCTTGCTGAGAAGCTGGGTGTTTCCCAAACCTATCTGTCCAAAATGATGACTAAGCTAGTGAAGGCTGGATTAATTCAATCTGCGCCTGGCGCTAATGGTGGGTATCGTCTCAGACGCAAGTCGGAGGAAATTTCTTTTCTGGATATTATCCATGCGATTGAAGGAACTGCTTCCTTTTTTGAATGCAGTCTAGATCACGGAAGTGAATGTCTGATTCAACAGGTTGTGATTGACGCTGAGCGACAGATGGAGCAGTACTTAGAGAACACGAAAATTGCAGATTTGGCAAAAACGATGAAGACGGAGTAAAGATCCGTTCTTTTTTCGGGCTTATTAGAGATAATATAAATCCGTAATAACTTTAATGTGGGTTTTGATACTAAAATGTGAAGTTTAAAACAATGGAGGATGATTACAATGACTGATGAGCAAAAATTAAATGCCAAGAGGGCGACCTATGAAAAAACAACTCGTATTTCGATTCCCTCTTATGATTCATTATTTTCGATGATCCAATCTTATTTTCGCTTCGAATTAGGTGACATCCCTGTATCTTTGCTCGTGGTCGGTGCGGGGGGAGGAAATGAATTTTCGGCATGGGGTCCATCTAACCCAAACTGGACATTTACTGGAGTGGATCCTTCGGAAGATATGCTTAAGATCGCGAAGTTAAAGATAGATGAACTGGGCTTAGAGAGCCGTGTCAGTCTGATTCCTGGGACAATCGATGATCTTCCTCAGCAGGACTCAAAGTTCGATGTGGCAAGTTGTATTTTGGTCCTTCACTTCATTCATGATGTTCAAGAAAAATTGAAATTGCTTCGCTCCATAAAGGATAATCTGAAACCGGGTGCTCCATTTGTTCTCGTAAGTGCATATGGAGATTTGGATGATCCTGAACTCCACGACAGAATAAATGTATGGAAAAGCTTTTGGGTTGCAGGGTATGAATCTCCCGAAGCGTTTGATAATGTAAGTAGCAATATTACGAAAATATCTTTTCTTCCTGAAAAACAAATTGAAGAGTTATTGAAAGAATCAGGCTTCACGAGAATCACTCGATTTTATTCTACTGGAATTATGGCAGGCTGGATGTGTCACGCGGGGTGACTTGAATACTTTCGGACTCAGATGACGTTATTTGCATATATTTAGCCTTTGGAGCATGATTTCGGACTCCAGTGCTGCTATTCCTTAAATAGAGGATGATATATGGTGATTATCAAGCTCATAGCGGCTATGGAGTCCGCGAGCACCCTTAATATAGTAAAAAGTAGCGCATAAGGTCAACTGTGTCCTATAGCGGCTTCGTTCGTGTGAATAATATCTAATCAAACCAAGTTTAAGGATTAGATCAGCGATCAGTTAGATTCAAAAAGTAAGGGTGCCCAACAGCCATTGTATGGCTATGGACACCCCATTGTTTTTAACGAAAGTGACTAATCTATACATGAAGCTTGTAACGATTTGCTTTGCTCATCTGCTGAATGTCTGCAAGTTCCTCCGAAGTGAGTGGAGCTACATCAGCAGCCATTACATTGCTTTTTAATTGCTCCAGACTGCTTGCCCCAGGAATAATAACGGCTACAGATGGATTAGCTAGTGGATAATGCAGCGCTGTTTGCGCAAGATTGCGCGAGTCACTAGTTTCCTGCGAAAGTTGATCATGTAAATTCAGAAGTTCCTCACTACTGTAATCTAAGTAATTCTTTTCCGCCTTGCTGCGGCCACGCTCTGATAGAATGCCCCCTGCTAAAGGTCCGCGTGCGATCATGCTAATTCCATGCTTAGCTAGCAGAGGAAGGATTTCTTCCTCAGGACGTCGATCTAAAATGCTATATTGGCTCATAATACTTACAATATTTGATTTTTTCACATATTCTCTAATTACATTAGGACGAATAGAAGAGATCCCATAATAGCGGATAAGACCCTCTTGCTTAAGTTCTTCAAAAGCTTCAATCGTTTCGTCAATTGGATCTTCAATAGTGCCGCCATGCAGCTGGTATAGATCGATGTAATCCGTTTGCAGCCGTTTGAGACTATCTTTGACTGCATTTTTAATATAGGCTTTTGAAGGGTCCCAGCTCCAGCCTTCTTGACCGGGAATTCTGCGGTTGCCAACTTTTGTTGTTAGGATTACATCCTGACGACGTTGACGAATGGCTTTGCCAATAATCTCTTCATTACGGCCCTCATCATAAAGATCTGCTGTATCAACAAAATTGATTCCTTGATCGAGTGCTTCATGAACAATGGAAATGGCTTTCGCCTCATCCGTACCCAAAGACATACAGCCAAGTCCTATTTCACTTACATACAAATCGGATTGTCCTAAACGATTTTTTCTCATAGCGCATTCCTTTCTACTTCTGTTGTTGTTATATTATAACGTTTTGGAGATTTGAATTCTAATGGTGCTGCTGACTTCCATTGACTTTATGATCTTTTGGCTTTATCGTCATAGCATATATTATTTATTAGATGAAGATAGATAGGGAGAGATTTGATCATATGGAACAAGCGATGTTTGCAGGCGGATGTTTTTGGTGCATGGTGACACCGTTTGAGGAATTACCAGGCATTCATGGAATTGTATCGGGATATGCGGGAGGGTTAACTGAGAATCCAACCTACGAAGAAGTCAAAACCGGAACAACGGGGCATTACGAGGTTGTGCAGATTACGTTTGATCCAGCGCTTTTTTCATACGAGAAGCTGCTTGAATTATATTGGCCTCAGATTGACCCTACCGATGATGGTGGACAATTCCAGGATCGAGGGACTCAGTACCGGACAGCTATCTTCTATTATAATGAAGAACAGCGGTTAGCGGCTCTTGCCTCGAAGGAACAGGTTGCGGGCAGCGGCAGATTCTCCGGTCCAGTCGTTACGGAAATTCTTCCGGCGCCAACTTTTTATCGTGCAGAAGAGTATCATCAGGATTATCATCATAAGAATCCTAAGCACTACAAAGAAGATCGGGAGCAATCCGGTCGGGATACTTTTATCGCAAAACACTGGTAAGCATTGAAAAATCTAGACCCAGAGCATCCTGAGTCATTCATGGCTTACGGGATGCTCTTTTTGCATTATATACAAATTTTATTTATTTTAAATTCTACATACTTTCCACACATTTGTAGACTAAACTACTCTAAATCAAGCGAGAACATCACACAGGAGGGTTTAGGATGAAAAAAATCATACCATTTGTTGCCGTTAGTTTGCTTTTGAGTACAGTGATAACAAGCTGCCAATCAGGCAATAATGTTCCATCTAAGGTTAATTCGCATGCTAGTTCTGCAACGGTGGAGCCACCTTGGATAGCTACGAAGAATACTACTCGCATTAACACTTCAGATCCGATTCAAGCCGCAGTGTTAGTTTCTCAGACTTTATGGACTGCGCAAACAAAGAATAATAGACCCTCAAGTGTAGTTTTGACGGATGTGAGTAATTGGCAGATTGCCGCAGTTAGTGCAGATTTGATTCATCATCCCAGTAACGGCCCCGTCCTGTATACCACAAAAGATGGGGTTCCTGAGGTTACCCTCGCAGAACTTAAGCGACTGAATCCAATAGGTGCTGATGGCAATAATGGGGTTCAGGTAGTGCTTGTTGGGCCTATGGCATCTAATGTAGAACAACAATTAAAGGCCATTGATTTAAAAGTAGACCGGATAGAAGGGGATGAGCCAGCGGCTGTAGCTCAGGCTATAGATACTTATTACGCTAAAGCAGCCGGCGAACTTCCAAAGTCGGTCATTATTGGTTCTATGGATAATCCTGAGTACACGCTGCCAGCAGTGAATTGGATCGCACATATGCCGGAACCTCTACTCTATGTAACCAAAGACGAAATTCCTAACTCAACGGACGAGGCTTTAAAAGAACGTGGAGGTAGCGCAACCATTTACATACTAGGACCAGAAGACATTGTCTCAGCAGATGTAGAAAAGCAATTAAAAGAATACGGAACAGTTACCCGTATAGCTGGACAAGATGTTTTTAAGAACGCTATAGCTTTTGCAAGTTTTAAGGATGCCAATAACGGATTCGGCTGGGGAATCACTACACCCGGTCATAACCTGTCTTTGTTAACCACGGATTCAACGATGCTCGCTATCACCGCTGCGCCTTTTTCCCATTTGGGGAAACATGCGCCGCTTATTTTTACAGAAAAAGACGGGCTGCCAGATTCAGTAATGGAGTATATGATGGAGCTTCAACCTAAATTTCAAGATTCACCAGCGGAAGGTCCTTACAATCATGCTTGGATAACTGGAGATAACCTTGCAATAAATGAGCGAGCACAAAGTGAAATTGATGATATGCTAGAAATCTCACCTACTGCAGGAGGCAATCCGCATTCCGGCCACTAACCATAATCACAGGCTGGCATCATTTAGGGATGATGTCGGCTTGTTCTGTATTTTTTTGTATAATGAGAAGAACTAGGTCATAAAGAGGGTGAACGGCTTGAATAAGCTACAGATACTGATCGTAGATGATGAATGGAACATGCGGAATTTATTGCGGATTTATTTAAGTAAAGAAGGGATGTCTACAAAAGAGGCGTCAACGGGTCATGAGGCACTCCAACTGTTGAAACAACACAGCTTTGACCTAATCTTGCTGGATGTGATGATGCCGGATATGGATGGCTGGCAGGTCTGCAAGCTGGTGAGGGAGACAAGCTCTATCCCAATTCTAATGCTAACCGCACGTTCTGAAACCAAGGATAAGGTACGTGGTCTCGGTATAGGAGCAGATGATTATCTTACTAAACCGTGTGAGCCGGAAGAATTAGTGGCTAGGATTTATTCTCTGCTGCGGCGTTCAACACTTACATTTGCCCACCAACCTCAGGATAAGGTGCTCACATACCCTGATTTTAAAATATACCCAGAAGCTAGGGAGGTACATATTCAGGATACATCCATTGAATTCACTCTCAAGGAGTTTGATTTACTGGCTACTTTGGCGCAAAACACTACCCGGGTTTTTACGAGAGAAGAACTGGTGGAACGATTATGGGGGAATAATTATGAGGGGGAGAATCGTGTTATCGACACCCATATTAAGAATATCCGTGAGAAATTGCATAAGGCAGGCCTCTCCTATAATCCGGTTCAAACAGTGTGGGGGTTAGGTTATAAATTTCACGTTCCAGGTAATCTGGTATGAAAAATAACATCATCGGACTTAAGCTTGGTTATATTATAATGTCTGTTTTTTTAGTTGTTTTGCTTGTCCTTGGAATTACTATAGACCGGATGTTTACAAGCTTCTATTACAACGAGATGCAAAAAGAGACGGAGGAACTCACCTCACATTTTATCGGAATGGCGGAATCGCAGGATAGTTCAAATGAGCAGATGATGAGTACCTTTGCAGAATTTTCGGATGTCAGTATCTTTAATATCTCGAAGGATGGCAATGTGATACTCCACTCGGGTGTACATGATCGTTCGGATCGTTCATTCATCCAAGCTTCGGATGTTAGCCGGATTTTCGCTGGGAAAAGTGTTGATTTTGAGTATAAAGATCCTGCTGGACATTCTTATTTTATCATTGGAAAACCAATAATGGAGGGGGATACAACTCAGTCTGCACTTTATGTAATGTCCTCTACAGAGAGTATGAAGCAATCTTTGGCTTCCATCCGGAATCTGCTGCTGATTGCAGGAATAGGGGCTTTTATATTGGCTATAGGGATCACTGGTGTGATCGCCATGATTTTGTCCAGACCTCTGATCAAGATGCAAAAGGCAACCCGGAAAATCGCGGCTGGCGAGCTGGAAACGAGACTTTCTATACGTAGCAACGATGAGATTGGTTTTTTGGCAGAGGCTATAAATGATCTGGCTGTCGATCTGCAACGATACAGGGATACACGTCAGGAATTTCTGGCAAATATCTCACATGAGCTGAGAACGCCCATTACATATTTGGAGGGGTATACCAAGGTAATAAAAGATGGACTTTACGAGACCGAAGGGGAAAGAGATCTATACTTGGATATCATTCATCAGGAAGCACATCGGCTCCAGCATCTTGTGGATGATTTATTTGAACTGGCAAAGATGGAGGAAGGAAAGGTTACTCTTACCCAAGAGTGGATCGATCTCAGTCAGCTAGCGGAACAAGCCGTGCGCAGAGTTGAACTGAAAGCAAAGGAGAAGGGGTTACTGCTGAAGCTTCAGCTTAGCGGAGATGCGTATATGATCCGTGGAGATCAAAAACGTATGGAACAGATTATTATGAACCTTCTGGAAAATGCAATTCGTTATACGGATGAAGGTGAGATTATTGTTCATATGGAATTTGCAGCGGATGCTGCAACTCTAATAGTTGAAGATACAGGAATAGGTATTCCTGAGGAAGAGCTTCCCTATATCTTCGAGCGTTTCTACCGGGTAGAGAAATCACGTTCAAGACAATACGGCGGTTCAGGTCTGGGACTTTCCATTGTTAAAAAGCTGGTGGAATTGCATGGAGGCAAGATTCGAATGATAAGTCAGCCTGGAGCGGGTACTCGTTGCGAGGTGCAACTATTGAATCTATCTAAATCCGAATAAATGTAAGTAAAAAGAGACTTCAGATACAAAATGAGGTCTCTTTTTTGCTTGTTTATAATGTTATTGATTCGACTCAAGCTCTTCAAGTGCCCATTCGCAAAATTGTATAGAGCTCTCCATATCAAGCACACGTTTGCGGATCAGTAAATAACGTCCAAAAGTTGTGGCTTTTAACTCACGAGTCTCACCGCGTTCATCACGCAAGACTTCGTTTGCTTTGAGCAAAACCTTGTATCGCTCCAACTCACTCTTACAAAACTCTGCACGTTTTAGTAATAGGTCCTTGGCTTCTGCGGGGTTGGATAGCCATAAGCTATACAGCTTAAAATGCAGTTCATCCCGTAGCACCGGAGGCTCTGCAGTAGTTTCCACCCATTGCCGCAATTGCTCCAGTCCTGCTTCCGTAATGGAGTATTCTTTTTTATCCGGTTTGTCGGTCTGTTCAATGAGCTTAAAGGTGATATAACCTTGTTGCTCCATGCTCATTAATAGAGGGTAGATTTGACTATGTCCAGCACGCCAGAGCGGCTTGATATTCTGAGTTAATTCATATCCAGACAATGAGTTAGCGCTAAGTAAAGCTAGAAGTCCATAAGACAGTGTATTCATTACTATAAAGCCCTCCAGTTATTATAAATCCGTTTTCATTGAATTTTTCGGGGATATGTCATCATTGACATATTGATCATACGATTATAACATTATTCGAGTCACCTTATATATGTAAAAGTAGACATATAAAAAATAATGAGGAGGGGAAGCATGGAAGAAAATCAAGCAAGCAAAATACATTTTTGGCCGATCATGATTGCCATATTCTTCGGAAATTTCGTCTCTGTCTTAAGTACAACGACGATCAACATTGCTGTTCCTCTTTTAATGGATCATTTCAATACGAGTCTGAACACCATGCAATGGATGGTCACCGGTTTTATGCTGGCGACAGGAGTAACCGCACCACTCGCCGGATATCTCGGAGGAAGATTCAGCTACAAAAGGCTTTATCTTTTCGCCTTGATGGGATTCACCATGTTCTCTTTGCTTTGTGCTTTGGCATGGGATCCAACATCATTAATTGTATTTCGGATGCTTCAGGGTTCGTGTAGCGGTCTCATTATGGCTTGTACGATGACCATCATATTTCAAGTAATACCGGGAGAACGCAGACCGTTTGCTGTAAGCCTCTGGTCGCTATCCGCGATGGTCGCGCCAGCCATAGGTCCGACGTTTAGCGGTTGGCTGCTCCAATATGCCAGCTGGCATTGGTTATTCTTAATTAACATTCCTATTGGAATTATAGCTGTTATTCTAACCCTAACGTTAATCCCATATTATCGAATGAATATTCCGAAGTCATTTGATATTCCTGGTTTCCTCACCGTTGTCCTCGGTAGTTTATCGTTATTAACCGCATTTAGCCAAGGCAACAGCTGGGGATGGACTTCATGGAAAACTTTATCGTTAATCCTTTTGGGGGTTGTGTTGTTAATTTTGTTTGTTTTGCGCGAGCTGAAGGCGGAGGTGCCTCTGCTGAATTTGCGTGTATTCCGTAATCGCCGTTTTACCGCCATGCTTAGTATCTATAGTTTGGTTACGATTGCGATGTATGCCGGAACCTATTTAACCCCTTTGTTCTTACAAACGGTAGAAGGGGCTACAACGCTTAAAACAGGGCTGATTTTATTGCCGTCCTCGATCCTCCTTGCCTTGCTGAGTCCAATCGTAGGTAAGCTGTATCCAAAGTTCGGACCTGTGAAGTTGATTTCTGCGGGTATTTTATTTATATTCATCGGTTTATTCATGCTTAGTCGGCTGCAAACGAACATATCTTATAGCTTTATTATGTGGGCGATGGTCGTTCGTAATCTCGGCATTGGACTAGCCAATGTTCCAAGCAGTACAGCCTCAATGGAGGAAATTCCCGTCGAATGGTCTGGGCATGCTACGTCGATCAACAACTGGGTCCGCAATGTGTTAAGCTCACTTGGGATTGCAGTATTCACTTCCCTGTTGTCGAGTAGATCTTTACTCCACTCTAAAGAGTTGATCAGCTCCGGTGCAAGTAATACAGATTCGATACGTTTACTATCGTTCACGATGGGTGTGAATGATGTTTTTGTGGTAGGTTCCATTATCGTGTTGTTTGGATTTCCGCTGATGTTTTTATTACGCAAGAAGCGTACTGTGGTAACTGTACAAAGCGCGGGATAACCGGTACGAGAAAAAAAGCAGATCAAGGTTTTATCCTTGATCTGCTTTTTGACTTAGATTACGTTATGTTAATAAACTTTAATGCATCATATCGCCCATTCCACCCATACTGCCCACAATTTCCGGATTAATCATCCCAAATATCATCGCTATATGCGCCACGACCAAGAAGCCACTAATTAGCAGAAAATGCAGCTTCATCTTGTGCTCTTCCGATCGTTTACGGGCAATCAGATCAAGATCTAACAAAGCCAGTGGCAATAAGAAGAGTACTCCGCTTAAATAGAAGCCCACGGCTACGATATCAACCCATGTGTGCCATTCCCCATTCACAGACAAAGGAATAAACGCAGTTGGGAACAAGTAAAGGAATACCCCTGTGAAATATAACCCTGCGAGTATGCTGCAGACTTTGTTGAAGGATCGTAGTGGGCCTTTTAGGTTCTTGGTGAATAAAATAATAAACTCTGTAATGGTAATCGTCTCAGCAAAAATCACGGGGATTGCCATGAATATAATCAAGTTCCAAGGCTGGTTGTCCGCTAGCAAAGACATGTAATGCGTCATGTTCATAAGATACTCCTCCGATAATATGTAATAGCTTCGGTTACTTATCGTATTCGAGAAGTATGTGGAAAGTATGTGGAAACGAAGGTATGATAAATATATGCAATAATAACAGTCGAGGGGAGCAAGACAACCGTGGGAAGAGGATTACAAAACATTTTATTTGATTTAGATGGTACTTTAACAGACCCCAAAGAAGGCATTACCAAAAGCGTAGAATACGCTTTGAACAAATTTGATATACAGATCGAACATTTGGATGAGCTTCTTCCTTACATAGGTCCTCCGTTATATGATTCATTTATCGAGCTGCACCATTTCACTGAGGAACAAGCGCTTCAAGCGGTTGCTTTTTACCGGGAGCGTTACAGTGCCACGGGATTATTTGAGAATATGGTGATTGAAGGTATACCCCAATTGCTGGAGGGACTTAAGACGAATGGATACTCATTGTATGTAGCAACCTCCAAACCGACTGTTTTTGCAGCACAGATTCTTGAGCATTATAAGCTCGATCATTATTTCAAACATATCGGAGGAAGTAATCTGGACGGTACCCGTTCTAAGAAGCAAGAGGTTATTCAGTACGTGCTTGATGAGAATGACATACATCCAGAGGAAGCGGTAATGATAGGAGATCGTAAGCATGATATGATCGGTGCTATTGGCTGTGGTGTCGAATCTATTGGAGTGACTTTTGGTTATGGTCCCAAGGAAGAGCTTGAACAAGCCGGAGCAGACCATATCGCCTTTCGTGTGGAAGAAATTGCAGATATCATTCAGCATATTTCATTGAGAGAACGGTGCACCAAATGAGTGTTATGAATACTGAACTACTTGACGGGAAAACAATTAAGCTGGTTCCAATAGATGAAAGTCATGCAGAAGGATTGGCGAGAGTGTTAAGAAATCCAGACATCTGGGAATTTACCTGGCGAAAAATAACGTCGGACGAGCAGGTGCAAGGATTAATCTCAACAGCTTTAGCAAATCAAAAAAACGGTTCACAAATTACCTTTACTATCATTGATAAAGCAACGGAGCGAATTATCGGAACCACAAGGATTATGCATCCGGATTTGGTTCATCGCAATGCGGAAATCGGATGTACCTGGATCTCGCCTGATTATTGGAGAACTAGTGTGAACACAGAGGGCAAGTCGCTGCTGCTACACTATTGTTTTGAAGAACTTAAGCTGATCCGTGTAGAATTTACAGTGGTCGCGAACAACTTGAGGTCACAAAGAGCAGTAGAACGAATTGGGGCGGTTAAAGAAGGAGTTCTGCGCAAGCATAGAATCAAGTCTGACGGATCGATTCATGATAATGTGGTCTTTAGCATATTGGATACCGAATGGCCTGCTGTAAAAGAAAATCTGCATTATTTGATAAATGATAAATACGCATAAGTATAGATAGTAGCAAACAAACGGGCTAGGGGCTGTTCCATAGGGTGCTACACTTCATCTAGAATAGATGAATCAGAGTGGCGATGGAAGCAATTAGTTGAAGCAGAGCGTTTAATTGTATTTTGTACAACTATAATTCCTTAATTGGTTGGGTCATAGATATAACTGTATTTAGTACATCTATTTTCCTCATTTACTTCCGTATAGGTAGATTTTTAGGTTTTTAATTGTACAGAATACAATTAAAACAAGTATAGTTGCTTTTTCATCCGGAATAAGTGCACAGAATGCAGTTATTTCACATTCACCCTATATCACTCCCCATTATCTCATTCAAATCCTTTAAATTAGGTGCTAGAAGTATACTAAGAGGGGATACCGGAAGCTACGGACGGTCCGAAAGGATCCCTCAAGAGCATCAGACTTGGCAGCTCCAGCATAGTGTGTGGACAATTATACTTTGGTGGATCAGCGGATGTTTAAGCGGGTTAAATCAGAGTATATAAGGATTTGCCCATAAATTTGCTTAAGCCCCGCCACAGATCAAAAACACCAGGCAGCGATACTCCATTTCCCGGAGTATCGCTGCCTGGTTGTTTTTTTAATAACAGAGACCGCTACAAATTCTAGAAAGAGCTGCTAGGGGCAGCGCCTTCTTTTATGATTCAGCCAATAGGCTGCTTATGGTTATTGTTTAGGACTTACAAGGATTTTTACTTGATTTTTTTCTTTCAAAAGTGCCTCAAACCCGTGATCAATCACTTCATTCAGTTTAATTCTCTTAGTAACAAGCTTCTCAGCAGGGAAGTACCCTTGTTCCATCAAGCTAATTACAGCTGGAAAAACATCACGGTATCCGATGATACCAGTTAAGTTGCGTTCTTTAAGTACGATATTGTTTGGAGTAATCGTAGCATCTTTTTCGAAAATACTAACGATCATGATTTGTCCACTCAATTTAGTGGAATTAATGGCTTGGGTTAGAACGGGAGGGACGCCAGTGACTTCAAAAGCAACATCTACGCCACCATCGGTACGTTTTTGAATTTCTTCGACCACATCATATTGTTTAGGATCGATTACAATACCACCGAGTTCTTCAGCTTTACTCTTACGTTCTTCAGAAAGTTCTACAACATAGATTTCCGCTGCACCGGATGCTTTCAAAGCTTCAATGACCAGCAAACCGATTGGGCCAGCACCGAATACTACAGCTTTATCTCCAACCTTTAGTTGACTGGAACGAACAGCGTGTAGAGCAACGGCAGAAGGTTCCACGAGAGCACCTTGTTCATAGGATAAGCTGTCTGGAATTTTGTGCACCATATGTTGGTCTGCTGCGACGTATTCTGAGAATCCACCGCCACCACCAGCCAAACCTAGGAAGCCCATTTTTTCACAAAGATTATATTTACCTTGTCGACAAGCCACACATTCACCACATGCAAAAACAGGTTCAACGACGACGCGATCACCAACATTAAACTTGCTAACGCCTTTACCTACTTCTACGATTTGTCCAGAAAATTCATGTCCCATTACGACTGGAGCTTTTTCACCAGTAAGGGGATGATCAGTACCTTGGGGGATGAAAATAGGGCCGGCTACATATTCGTGAAGATCGCTGCCACAAATTCCGCACCATTCGATTTTGATTTTCACTTTTCCTTCAAGGGCTGCTGGTTCTTCAATCGTTTCTAACCGTAGATCTTTGACGTTATGCCATCTTAATGCTTGCATATCATTCATCTCCTAGATTAATAATTGATAATAAATAGTGTTTTATTTCTGGAAAAGAGGAAACGTTTCCGAGAACAAATATGTCACATAATTTTCATATTGTCAAATTTAAATAATGAAAATATTAATATCGAAAATTAGTGAAATATTTCACTAAAACAGAGGTATATCAAGACTTTAGGTTCGCATTAGCAGCTGAGATAAGTATTCTTCTATGTACTATTATGTTATAATCTATACATTGAAATTTTGACTTTAGATGAGCGGAATAAAGATAAATACGAAAACGATTCCGGAAATAAGGGGACTATCAGAGTGGCTAATAAAAACAAAGTAACCATAGAGGATGTAGCGAAACGGGCGGGGGTAGGTATTGCTACTGTCTCAAGAGCCATTAATAATTCAGAGGGAATTAGTTCCAAGACCAAGGCGCTGGTACTTCAAGTGATTGAGGAGATGGGTTTCACTCCGAACACCTCTGCGCAAAGCCTCAAAATCCGCCAAACGAAGCAAATTGCTCTGGCCGTTCCTGACATCCGCAACGCAATTATTCCGGATATCGCCTGGTCCGTAGAGCAAGCCGCTAAACAACATAGCTATCGGGTAATTCAAATTAATACTTCTGGCAACCCGCGCACTGAGCTCGAAACGATTCGTGAGGTCAAAAAATTACATGTAGATGGACTCATTATCATGCCTCTTGCTTATCCAAAGACCATGGTAGAGTTAATTAATAAATCGAGTGTTCCGGTCTCCATCATTAACTACGGGAAAAGAATCACAGAAAATGTGAAAGCAGACATCGTCAGCTTGTCACGTTTTGAAGGTCAATTAGTGATGGAGCATTTAATCAATATCGGTCGAACTAGAATTGCATATGCAGGAGCTCAAAAAGATCTTATTGAAGATCGTTATCTTGCCTATCAGCAAGCTTTAAAACAAGTGGATATTTCGCTTGTTTATTTTGGCGAAGACTTTTCCTTGCAAACGGGGTTACAAGCTGCTGATTATTTCTACAGCCTGACACATATGCCAGACGCTATTTATGCAGTGAATGACATGGTGGCGATAGGTATTGTAAATCGTTTTAAAGAATTAGGCGTTCGTGTTCCGGAAGATGTGGCGGTGGTTGGGGTGGATAATAACTCATGGACAACTATTACAACGCCTCAGATTAGTTCGGTTTCCATCATGGGGAATGAAGTGGCGCGTTTAGCCACACAGCTTCTTTTACAACGTATTCAGGATAATATTACCGGGGAGTATCAAAGGGTGCAGCTTGATCCACGATTAATCGTGCGAGAGTCGAGTGTTTCGGTTAGACGTAGTACGAATTAACGGCCTTAATTTGCGACTAATAAGAATCAATAGGTTGTAAATCCTTTAAATCCTGCTAGACTTAATACAGAGTAATTTGATTGGAAATTAAGAAATGAGGTGCGGATCATTATGGCTAATATTTACAAGAGCTTAACCGATCTGATCGGAAATACACCGTTATTAGAGATTTCAAAGTATAGTAAAACCCAAAACGTAGAAGCAAGGGTTCTTGCCAAGCTGGAATCCTTTAATCCTGCAGGTAGTGTTAAGGATCGTATTGGGTATGCATTGATCAAAGATGCGGAAGAGAGAGGTCTCATCAATAAAGATTCTGTCATTATTGAGCCTACCAGTGGAAACACTGGGATTGGACTTGCTTTTGCAGCTGCTAGCTTGGGGTATTCACTGATCATCGTCCTACCAGATACATTTAGTATTGAACGCCGTAAATTAATGCTGGCACTAGGTGCTGAGCTTGTGTTAACACCGGGAACTGAAGGGATGAGCGGAGCTGTAAGAAAGGCAGAACAATTAGCTGCGGAAATTCCAAATTCATTTATTCCCCAACAATTCAGCAATCCTGCGAACCCGGAAATACACAGAACGACTACAGCTGAGGAAATTTGGCGGGATACCGATGGAGATGTAGATATTTTTATAGCAGGTGTTGGTTCTGGAGGCACTATCTCGGGTGTTGGAAAAGCGTTGAAAGAAAAGAACCCCGCAGTCCAAATCGTTGCTATCGAGCCGTTTGACTCCCCTGTTTTATCAGGAGGCCGTCCTAAGGGACATGGGATTCAGGGCATTGGAGCTAACTTTATTCCGGAGAATTACGATAATGAGGTAGTGGATGAGATTTTTCAGGTGAAAAATGATGATGCCTATAGCGTATCACGTGCACTTGCGAGAACAGAGGGTTTGCTGGTGGGTATCTCCTCCGGAGCAGCTGTTTACGCAGCTACACAAATCGCTAAGCGTCCTGAGAATAAAGACAAGACCATCGTGGTAATTCTGCCGGATACCGGTGAGCGTTACTTAACAACTACTCTGTTTGATTTTTAACGGAACATGAGCTCGAGATCCAACTAATTGGCTTTAAATTCATGAGGCTCAGCAATATGCTGAGTCTTTTTGTTGTTGGAGTATTGGCTGGGTATCTCAAGATAACGGGTACTCAAGTAACTAAGAAGTTTAAGAGGAATCCAAAACTCCAATTTTGCATAGTAGCCAAGGAAGTTCAGTGTGTTACGGACCGTATTGCAGCTATTTCGCCTTTTAAGCTCATTTTGCTGCGTTATCGGACTGTATAGCACTTATTGGCCAACATTTATGGATAAGTGGTGTGGTTTTAAGTAAATAGCTGCAACTGAGTCCGATAGACTGCCACAAACCCGCAAATGAACAAAATAACGTCTCCTGAGTCCGATCCATCAGCGAAAAGTATGTTATCCAGTAGGAGGATTCCAAAACTCCAATGTTCTTGAGTTTGATCCATCAACACAACACGATGATTGCCCCTAAAGCGACTCGCACGCCTTAAATCACCCGCCTCACAAATTCTAATCGTTTTTTCCTGTTGTGTAATTTCCAGTTTAGAATAAAATGGAACTATTCCGCTAACCGCGCGTAACCGATAAATAAGAGAGATAATGATAGATCAGGAGGTACATATGAACACGAGAACTCTAAAAATACTGCTACGTACCACACTTGCTGCCTTATTGTTAAGTGTATTGCTTTTGCCGGCTGTAAGTTTAGCCAAAACTGCTGTACCTAAGCATACGGGTTCATTTTATGTGAATGATTTTGCGAATGTGATTGACGAGAAAGCAGAGAATTACATGGTGAACTACGGTATTCGATTACATCAGGCTACTGGAGCTCAAGTTGTGCTTGTAACTGTCGACTCTACTGAAGGGGTTTCGATGGAAGAGTATGCAAAATCGCTTTTCAATAGCTGGGGTGTGGGGGCTGCGGATAAAAATAACGGTCTGCTGCTGCTCCTTTCTATAAAAGATGATGATTATTGGGCGGTACAAGGTAAAGGTATAGAGGAATCATTGCCTAACAGTAAGATTAAAGAGATTCTTTCACAATATCTTGAGCCGGATTTCGCAGCTAAAACATACAGTAATGGTGCTAGGAAGACGTATGGAGCTTTTATTCAAGCTATGGGCGGTACTTGGGCAGAAAATGTTGGCACCAAAAATTACGTATCCGATAATGCGGGTGTGCTCAAAAAAGTAACTAAAGACTATCTGAACGATTCCAGCAACAGATATAAAACAACAACCGGAAGTGGAATTTATGTGGTTACCGTAAAAAATGCTGGAGATAAAACATTGCAGGACTATACCTATATGAAGTTTGCTTCGGTAGGTGCTGGTCCTAAGGATGTTATGCTTGTATTGGACATAGGCGGAGACAACTATCATGTTCTACAAGGCAAGGATATCGACAAGATTTTAACCAATGAGGCTATTAGTAATATTTTAAATACCGTGCTTGAACCCCAATTTGTGAAAAAAGATTACGGAACGGGAGCTACAACGACAGTTAATTCGTTCTACAGTTTCTTGTTAGCGAGAGCGGATCATCCGCAAGGAGTCACTGGAAACAACGGAAACAATGTTAATCCTGGAACTACAACGAATTCTGGTACTTCCTCTACTACAGCTACAAGTGGAGGTGAGGCGGTTAGTAAAAGCAAGGCTTTTCTAATTTTCTCAGCGATTTTTGGTTCGCTCATCTTATTTGGATTTACTGCTTCACGACGCAATAGATATATAGAAATGTATGGTTTGCCATTTAATCCATATAGTCAAAGGAATATACGCCGTTATGGTCCTTGGCATGGTCAAGCGGATTACGGTTATGGCAGACGATGGCACAGACGTTATTATCATCACCATCATAATCATCATAGAAATACACCATCCAATAACTCACAGTCAAGCTTCTGGGGAAACAGTGGTGGCGGAGGCTCTACTAACGGTGGCGGTGCAGGAAGGTATTCCTCAAGCAACGAGAACCATGGTGGTGGAGGTTCCAGCAGTGGTGGCGGAGCAGGAAGACATTCTTCCAGCTCTTCAAGCAGCAGCAGATCTAACAATGATAGTGGCTCTTCCGGTGGAGGAGGTTATTCCGGCGGTGGTGGCTCATCAGGTGGCGGCGGTAGCGCTAGCGGCGGAGGTGGAGTAGGAAGACATTAGAATTTGATTAGCTATATGTGAGCAGGTAGCCAAAACTTTGGAAACCTGCTCTTTTTTGTTTTTGAAATGATGACTATTACTCAAATAGAAACTTTTAACGAAAATCATCGTCTATGATAAGGACGAGTTGTACATATTATCAAATTAGTAATATTTAGGGAGGAATACTTAGAAGTGAGCACTTCATCATTACCTCAACGTTCCAATGCACGCAATAAGAAACCTGTTAAGAAACCAATAAAAAAGCGTAAGAAACGGAGTTTTTTTCGCACCTTATCCAAAGTTTTTTTATTCTGCTTATTCTTAATGATCGCTGCTGGTGGATGGCTTTATTTTGCACCCTCGGCTCAGAACTTACGTTATACGATCGCAGATACGCTAATTACAACACAACATCGCTATATGGCTAAATATATTATAGGTGAAGATCAACTGAAGGACCGGGTAACCGAGTATACCGCCCGTTTTGAAGAGATGGGGGACGAAATAGATACACATACGATCGCTCCCGAACCTGAGGTGGTAGAGAAGCCACTTGTCGAGATTGAGAATGTCTCAGGCAGTGGTTATACCGGATATGTAATGATTGTTAATGATCCAACCAAAGTCCGGCTAGGAATACCTAATAAGATTGGTTCAGGTGAAAAAGTAACCAGTATGGTGAAGCGTACAGGCGCTGTCGCCGGAGTTAACGGTGGTGGGTTCGCTGATCCGAACTGGAAAGGTAACGGTTTTAAACCTATAGGAATTGTAGTCTCTCAAGGTAAATTATATTACAACGGTCTAGGCGGTAAAAAATCTACACAGATTGTTGGTCTTGATAAACAAGGAAAAATGGTTGCCGGGAATTATACACTAGATGAGATTAGTAAAATGGGGGTTCAGGAGGCAGTTACTTTTAGCCCGCGGCTAATCGTCAATGGCAAAGGATTGATTAAGAATGCAGCGGAAGGTTGGGGGATTGCACCTAGAACAGCAATGGGTCAGCGGGCAGATGGCGCTATTATTTTTGTGGTAATTGACGGTCGACAGCCTACTTATAGTATTGGAGCAAATCTCTATGATGTGCAGCAAATTTTGCTTAAGCATGGAGCCGTGATAGCGGCTAATCTTGATGGTGGATCTTCTACGGTACTTGTAAAAGACAATGAGATTATGAATAAACCTTCATCCCAATATGGTGAGCGGTATTTGCCTACAGCCTTTTTAGTTTTTGAGCATCCAGAACAGGTTGATATGCCAAATATTTGGAAAGGACTAGATCCTGCCAAGATTGATGCTGGGAAAAAGAGAACACAATAAGTACGCGTTATTGGGCACCTGAAAAGGATTATCTTGGAATGAGAGATGTATTTATGCTACGATATCAGCTAGTATGAAACAGAATGCAGTACGAATAGGTCTGGAACAGGGGGAATAGGAGTGACGTTGCAGCAGCTCCGCTACGCTATCGAAATTGCAAATAGTGGCTCCATGAATGAGGCGGCAAAGAAGCTCTTTGTTTCTCAACCGAGCCTGTCCAACGCTATTAAAGAGCTTGAAAATGAACTTGGGATTACCATCTTTGAACGGACGAACCGTGGAATAAGCATTTCTGTAGAAGGAATGGAATTTCTCGGATATGCCCGTCAAATCATTGAACAAACAGAGCTTATGGAGAATCGTTATACTGGGAAAAAGCGTAGCCCAATCTATTTTTCCATTTCGACTCAGCATTATGCTTTTGTGGTAGATGCTTTTGTGAGTCTCATGAAGCAAAGTGATGTCTCAGAGTACAACTTCAGCTTGAGAGAGACGCAAACCTACGACATCATCGAAGATGTGCGTACCCTCCGTAGCGATTTAGGGATTCTTTATATTAACGAGAGCAACTATAAGCATATGAATAAGCTGTTCAGTGATGGTAATCTGAAATTCACGCCACTCTTTAATACCGACCCACATCTTTATGTCAGAACTGAACATCCGCTTGCCCAGAAGGAAAGGATTTCGCAGGACGATATTTTACCTTTTCCGTATATTACTTTTGAACAAGGTGAGAACAATTCACTTCACTTCTCGGAGGAAATGTTAAGTTTTTCTCAGATTGAGAAGAATATTAAAGTGAATGACCGGGCAACCTTGACCAATTTATTAATGGGCACGGACGGTTATACGGTGGGTACAGGAATCATGGCATCCGATCTGAACGGTAATGGACTGAAGACGATTCCATTTGAGAGTAATGAAGTATTCACGGTTGGTTGGATTGCACATAAAGATCGCAGACCTAGTGTGATGGCATCCAAGTATATAGAAATCTTAAATGACTTGGTTTCCGGAAGTTATTTTGATCTAAATCATTTTTTACTATAGCTGTAGGAGGATCGGTATGATTAGACCCGTAACTGGCACCCAGAGAAATGCTCCACCCTTTCGCTATGATATCGTCGGCAGCTTCTTGCGTACGGAAGAAATTAAAGCAGCCCGCCTCCAATATGAGAATGGTGAAATCACAGGAAGTGAGCTTTATGAAATAGAGAATATTGAGATTGCTAAACTACTGGAACTAGAAAAGGAAGTAGGATTATTAGCAGTTACAGATGGTGAATTTCGCCGTTCCTGGTGGCATCTTGATTTCTTTGTTGGAATTAAAGGAACTGAAAAAATTAACTTAAACCAAGGGAGTGGAAGAGCGGAAACGGTTCAGCGCGCGGAATCATTCCGAATTGTTGACCGAATTTCCTTTGAAGATCATCCGATGCTCCAGCAATTTATCAAGCTCAAGCAAATGGCGGGAGACCGAATACCCAAAATGACGATTCCTTCACCTGCATTATTTCACTTTGTGGAGGAGTTTAATGGAAATGAAGTTTACCCTGATAAGGAAACTTTATTTCAAGATATCATAGCGGTTTACCAAACTGCGATTCAAGCATTTTACGATGCAGGCTGCCGTTACCTCCAGTTAGACGATACAACTTGGGGAACGCTGAGCAGTGGTAGACATCGCGCACATTTACGCAGTAGAGGTACAGATCCAGATCAGTTAGCAAAGGATTATGTTAGGCTGATTAATGAGAGTATTGCGAAGCGTCCGCATGATATGACCATCGCTCTGCACGTATGCCGAGGTAATTTTCGCTCCACTTGGTTCGCTGCTGGTGGTTATGAGCCTGTTGCCGAGGTGCTTTTTTCCAATACAAAAGTTGATGCCTTTTTCTTGGAATATGATAATGAACGAGCTGGTGATTTCGAGCCTTTACGATTTATTAAAGACCAATTTGTAGTGTTGGGATTAGTGACAACCAAACATGGGGGTCTGGAGAGTAAAGAGCAGCTTAAGGCAAGGATCGAAGAAGCCGCGCAATATGTAGATATTGAGAAGCTGTGCCTAAGTCCCCAGTGTGGATTTGCTTCTACGGAGGAAGGAAATATTCTAACCGAAGAAGAGCAGTGGGATAAAGTACGCCTTGTGATCGAAACCGCCCGAGAGGTCTGGTTATAATTAAATAAGCTAATTTGGTGGCCTGCTATAGCGTAAGCTTATGGTAGGCCATAGTTTTTAGGAGTTACCCTGTCCTGATTGTACAGTGCTATAGTGAATTCAACAGAAAAGCACAGACAAAGAAGGAGGACGAACCCCTATGAGTACCATCCAAAAAGGAAATCAAAGAACTGAAGTGCCATTCAGAGTAGATATCGTTGGCAGCTTCTTACGTCCGGAAACGATTAAGAGAGCTCGTGTCCAATATCAAAATAATGAAATCTCCGCTGATGAATTGCGCAAGGTTGAAGATACAGAGATTACCAGAGTCGTGAAAAGACAAAAAGCGGTCGGATTAAAAGGTGTAACGGATGGAGAGTTCCGCCGCTCTTGGTGGCATTTAGATTTTATGTGGGGCCTTGAAGGGGTAACAAAGAAAGTCAGCCCAGTGGGCTACCTGTTTAATGGTGTAGAGACTAGAGCGGAAACTGCAGAATTATCCGGAAAAATCCGTGGGACTAACCATCCGATGATCGCTGACTACAGACAATTGGTTAGCATAGCGGGAAATGATGTAGTAGCTCGCCAAACGATTCCTTCGCCAGCGCAGTTCCTTGCTGAACTTCAGCGCAATCAAAAGACAACTGTAGCGGTTTACAACAACCAGGATGAACTAGTGGCTGATATTGCTGCAGCTTATCGTGAAGTTATTCGCGACTTCTATGAGGCAGGTTGCCGTAATCTGCAATTGGACGACTGCACATGGGGGATGCTCTGTGATAAAGGATATTGGGAAGCTCGTCAAAAAGAGGGTGTAGATGTTAACGAAATCGCTAAGCTATACGCATTTGTAAATAACGAAGCGATAAAAGATCATCCAGCAGATATGGTAATTACGATGCATGTATGCCGTGGGAACTATGCGTCCACTTGGGCAGCATCCGGCGGATACGAGCCTATCGCAGAAGTGTTATTCGGAACGGTGGATGTAGATGGTTTCTATCTGGAGTTCGATACGGATCGGGCCGGAGATTTTGCACCCCTTAGATTTATTAAAGATCAACAAGTGGTTTTAGGTTTGTTCAGTTCGAAGTCAGGTGAGCTTGAGAATAAAGAAGAAATCATAGGACGGATTAAAGAAGCTTCGCAATATGTGGATATCAATCAGTTGTGCCTGAGCCCACAATGTGGTTTTGCCTCTACGGAAGAAGGAAACCATCTGACAGATCAACAACAATGGGACAAACTGCAGTTTATTAAAGAGATTGCAGATGAAATATGGCAGTAATCTATAAAAAATTAGCAGGCTCCTGATTGAATCAGAAGCCTTTTTCTATGCGTATTGTGACAGCTTAGAGGATTAACCTACTACTGCACTTTACTAGAGCTATCGAAGAAGGGTATAATAAGTAACAATTGTTTTTAATTCATGTTGAAAGAGAGCGGGAACAATATGGGTCGTAAGTGGAATAATATTAAAGAAAAGAAAGCTTCCAAAGACGCAAACACAAGTCGTGTTTATGCAAAGTTTGGTGTTGAGATTTATGTAGCAGCAAAGAAGGGTGAACCCGATCCAGAAGCGAACCGGGCTCTGAAAGTTGTATTAGAACGTGCAAAAACTTACAATGTACCAAAAGCGATCATTGACCGTGCGCTTGATAAAGCTAAAGGCAGCGCTGAAGAAAATTATGAAGAGCTTCGTTATGAAGGATTTGGACCTAGCGGTTCAATGATCATCGTTGATGCGCTCACAAATAACGTTAACCGGACAGCTCCATTGATCCGTTCAACCTTCAGTAAGAATGGCGGAAATATGGGTGTCAGCGGATCAGTAGCTTACATGTTTGACTCTACGGCCGTTATAGGTGTGGAAGGTAAAACTGCTGATGAAGTAATTGAAATGATGTTTGATGCAGAACTTGATGTACGCGATGTGCTGGAAGAGGATGATGCAGTTATTGTTTATGCAGAGCCTGATCAGTTCAATGCAGTGCAAGAAGTATTCAAAAATGCAGGCATCACTGAATTTACTGTTGCTGAGTTAAACATGCTTCCACAAAACTATGTGGCACTCCCAGAAGATGCTCAAGCTCAATTCGAGAAATTGATTGATGCTTTGGAAGACCTGGAAGATGTTCAACAAGTGTATCATAACGTAGATTCAGAAGAAGAATAATTTAAGTTTTATAAAGGGCGATGGAGTTCGCCATAACTGTCTCTCTGAGACTAATGACTCCTACCAGTGTGAGCTTCCCTGGTAGGGGTCTGTTTTATTGTTGAGACTAATTTATTTTGTCCTTAGGAGCTGTCGAGATGAATCCATGGTCTACCCGATGGTTTGAAATCACTAAGAAGCGAAGTTATTTTGCACTTTGGAGTACTTTTATCAAATGGATTGTGCTTGGTAGTGTGGTTGGCATTTTATCCGGCACCGCCTCTGCTTTTTTTCTGAAAAGCTTGGATTACGTTACAGATGTACGTTTAGAGCATCCGTGGCTACTTTATTTGTTGCCTCTTGGGGGAGTACTTGTTAGTTTCTTATATATGCGATATGGCAAGAACAGTTCTAAAGGCAATAACCTCATTCTAGAACAAATTCAGGACGGACAAGAAACCATACCTTTGCGAATGGCTCCATTGGTGTTGTTCGGAACATTAGTAACCCACTTATTCGGTGGATCCGCTGGGCGTGAAGGGACAGCTGTTCAAATGGGCGGAAGCCTTGCGGAATGGTTCGGAAAGCTGATTAAAATCAGTCCTATGGATCGCAAAATATTGTTAATGTGCGGAATTAGCGGTGGTTTTGGATCTATATTCGGCACTCCACTAGCAGGAACTTTGTTTGGTCTAGAGGTAGTAACCATTGGACTTATTAGTCAACAGGCATTACTTCCATGTTTTGTGGCTAGCTTTGTTGGTGATCTGGTCACCACTCGATTGTGGGGCGTTCATCATACACACTATGTAGTGAATGAATTTCCAGCCTTAAGTTTAATGATTATTCTAAAAGTGGTATTGGCCTCTGTAATTTTTGGTCTCGTGAGTATGCTTTTCAGTGAACTGACTCATTTTCTAAAAAGAACCTTCACCGCCATGATAAGCAATCCAATGATAAAAGGTGCAGTAGGTGGATTAATTATCATTGCCTTAGTATTCCTTGTAGGGTCTCGTGATTACTTAGGCCTCGGAATTCCATTAATCAAGGATTCTTTTGAGGGAGATATCTCACCGTTCGCTTTTTTATGGAAGCTGATCTTTACTGCCTTTACCTTAGGAACAGGATTTCAGGGTGGTGAGGTTACTCCGTTATTTGTGATTGGTGCCACACTAGGCAATGCTTTGGCTGAAATATTACATGTGTATGGACCCTTTTTAGGTGCCCTCGGTTTTATTGCTGTCTTCTGTGGAGCTACTAGCACGCCTATCGCTTGCTTTTTAATGGGGATCGAGCTGTTTGGTTCGGAAGGAGCCATATACATGTTTATCGCTTGTGTGGTGAGTTATTTATTCTCCGGACATAGTAGTATTTATACTTCACAGCTTATCGGTGTATCGAAGAGCCAGTTCATTACAATTCCTCAAGGGACTAGGATCGGTACGGTCAAACGCACCCGCAAAAAATAAGAGGACCTCTCGGATGATGGTTGACAAGTAACGGCATGCGTTTTAAACTGTTACCAAACGAAGGGATGGTTCAACATGATTCATGTGGAAACTGAAAAATTATATACCAGAAGCTGCTCCGAACAATCGGATACAAACGATGAAACGTTGTCCGGAGCTTAATCAAAAAGCGAATCGCTTTTTATATCATCGAAAGATAGCTAGGTCATTTTAGTGTGATTATTCATGCTTATTTGATTACGCCATCTTCCGATGTTAATGATTAAGAGGCTGTAGACAATTTTCGTCTACAGCCTTTTGTGTTTATAATGTTCAGTTTCCAAACTGACAATTATCTATTTGTGCCGTCTATTCGTGCACGGATAAGCAGAAGGCTTGCGCCCAAGGGCGCGGTGT
Organism: Paenibacillus sp. FSL R7-0163; assembly: GCF_037969975.1. Taxonomy (NCBI): domain Bacteria; kingdom Bacillati; phylum Bacillota; class Bacilli; order Caryophanales; family Paenibacillaceae; genus Paenibacillus; species Paenibacillus sp. FSL R7-0163. The sequence continues at coordinate 2,956,656 of NZ_CP150224.1, read as the reverse complement.
CTTCTGCTTTTTTTGTGCTTAAAAACAATTATAGAAAAGAGGAAAGTAAATGAGTTTACTTGAGGTTTCTAATTTATCACATGCTTTTGGAGATAAAGTGCTGTATAAACAGGTTTCTTTGGAAGTCTACAAAGGGGAGCATGTAGGTGTGGTGGGTCAGAATGGAACAGGGAAAAGCACATTAATTGGTATTCTGACGGGCGAGGTGATTCCTGATGGTGGAACGATTAAATGGCAGCCCAATATCAAAATAGGCCATCTTGATCAATACGCGGTTATTGATGGGTCAAGTACAGTTCAAAGTTATTTAAGGCGAGCGTTCACTGAATTATACAAAATGGAAGAAAAGATGAATGCACTTTATGCGGAATGTGCAGTTACTGGCAATGAAGTGCTTTTGCAGAAGGCAGCAGACCTTCAACAACGACTCGAGGCGCTCAACTATTATTCTATCGAGAGCAATATCAGTAAAGTGGTTACGGGGCTAGGATTAAACGCAATGGGGATGGACCGTCCTATTGATCAGCTTAGTGGGGGGCAGCGAACCAAAGTTATATTGGCAAAGCTGTTGCTTGAACAACCTGATGTGTTATTGCTCGACGAGCCCACCAATTATCTTGACACCACGCATATTAACTGGCTTGCTGAATATCTGATAGCGTTCGATCAAGCCTTCATTGTGGTCTCTCATAACTATGCTTTTCTCGATAAAATATCAACAAGCATTTGCGATATTGAAGGGGAAACGATTAAGAAATATCATGGCAAATATGCTGATTTTTTGAGACAGAAGGAGCATTTTCGCGAGAGCCATATCCGGCAGTACCATGCACAGCAGAAGAAAATTGAAGCCACTGAGCAATATATCCGGAAAAATGGTGCTGGTGTTAATTCTAGAATTGCCCGTGGCCGTCAGAAGCAGCTGGATCGTATGGAGAGAGTCGCTGCACCGACGTTTGTCACTAAAGCATCTATCCGTTTTCAAGAGCTTCCTGCTAATGCACAAGTAGCGCTTAGAGTAGACCATCTTGTGGTTGGTTACGAGAAGCCGCTGCTGCCAAAATTAAAATTCTCGATTCGAGGAGGACAAAAGATAGTCATTACAGGCTTTAACGGCATCGGAAAATCAACATTGCTGAAAACATTAGTTGGTCAAATCCCCTGTGTTGCCGGGGCTTTCCGCTTTGCCGAACAAGTCTCTATTGGTTACTACGAGCAAGATTTAATTTGGGAAAACGATAACATGACACCTATTGAAATCGTCTCATCGTTTTATCCAAAATTGACTATTAAGGAAATACGTCGTCATCTAGCATTATGTGTTGTAAAAGATAGTCACGTTACACAGCCTATCCGTACACTCAGCGGTGGCGAACAATCTAAAGTTAAGCTGTGTCTTTTATTGCTTACAGCATGTAATTTCTTAATCTTAGATGAGCCCACCAATCACTTAGATGCCGAAACGAAAGATGCTTTACAGAAAGCTTTAATCCAATTTAAAGGTACAGTGATTCTGGTTTCTCATGAGGAGCAATTTTATCAAGGGTGGGTGGATCGTGTAATCAATATTGTGGATGAAAATAGAAATAGAGAACTAAAGTATAGCCATAGATAAGGTTAACTAGTAACATGAAGCTGTTCCAAATTAATACAATCGTCTTCAAATGGCTTCCTGGTTTAAGTGAATATTAAGGAGGGTTCCAATCAGACATGTACATTAATAAATCTTCGTTAGCTCAGTTTGCTCAGGGCAATAAGACCTCAGATGTAACCATGGATAGATATCTTACACAATATTTAGATCTTTACGATAAGGTAGAACCACACGTGCGTGCTTTTGTGCTAGAGGAGAACCGAGCAGATAGAATAAAAAATGAAGTGGCTGGGGTAAGAGAGAAGTATTCAGAAATTCCTAAACCATCGCTATATGGAATACCTGCTGGAATCAAAGATTTAATTCACTTAGATGGGTTGCCTACCCGTGCAGGGTCGAACCTCCCCCCACAAGCTTTGACGAAGTCTGAAGGTAGTTTTATTCAAAAGCTTCGGCAAAAGGGGGTTTGGTTCACCGGCAAAACAGTGACGGAGGAATTTGCTTATGCCGGACCTATCACAACCCGCAATCCTTATCAGCTGGAACATACGCCTGGCGGTTCTAGTGCAGGCTCTGCTGCTGCGGTTGCCGCGGGCATCTGTCCATTTGCGATAGGTACACAAACCTTGCGTTCTGTTATGGCACCTGCTTCATTTTGCGGAGTGGTCGGCTTTAAACCTAGTTATGCGCGTATCCCTATAGATGGTGTCCAATTGATGTCGCCATCTTTTGATACGTTTGGATTTTTCACTCAGGATATGGAGGGTATGGACTTTCTCGCCGCTGAGCTTGTAACGGGATGGAGACCTTTTAAAGAAGCTCGTAAACCTGTACTGGGGATACCCGAAGGTGTATACATGACATTATTGGAGGATGACACCAAGATAACCTTTCAGAAGCAGCTTAAGAAGCTTGAGGAAGCAGGGTTCAGCATAAAAACAGTTGCGATGCCGTGGGAAGATAGCTTTATCTACGGAGATGCCATGGTGCGGTTTGTACATGGAGAAATGGCGCAAGTCCATGATCCACTATTTGATGTTTATAAAGATCTTTATGATGATACCGTACGGCAGGCTATTTTATCTGGACGAACCATTACTGAGGAAGAACTGGAAGGATATCGTAGCGGACAACTCAAGCTCAGAAATGATCTATTAGATGTGCAGAATTCACAGGGGATTGATCTGTGGGTTTCGCCGGCTCAGGCAGGAACAGCTCCGCTGTGGGGAACACGAACCGGATGGACCGGAATGACGGCCATTTGGTCATATGCTGGAGCGCCTGCGGTGAGTATTCCAGCTGCCACTATAAATAACATGCCATTAGGGTTTCAATGTATCGGGGCATATGGTAGGGATGAAGAGTTAATTTATTGGAGTAAAGATGTTTCTTTAGCGCTTCAGTGATTTTATTGCTGTAGAAATGGAAGGTGTTAAGTTGAACAGTCAAAGTGTTGTGTTTCCTGCGTTGCATACAGAAAGAATTGAATTGCGGATTTTAAATCTAGAGGATGCAAATGTAGTCTTTAGACATTTTTCTGATGAAGAAGTAACTAGATATATGGACATTGAGCCCTGCAAAGATCTAAAAGAAGCTGAAGAGATCATTCAGTATCATTTGGACGATTCGGGTTGCAGATGGGGAATGTTCGAAAAAGCGAATAATGAGTTTATCGGTACCTGCGGATATCATTATTTAAGAAGAGTAGGCAATGAATTTACAGCAGAGGTAGGCTATGATTTATCCAGAGCGTTCTGGGGCAAAGGCTACATGTACGAAGTGATGAAAGAGATTATTGATTTGGGATTCTTGAATTTGGGGTTTACTAGTATTGACGCTACAGTTGAGCCAGAGAATGTTAGATCCTTAATGCTGCTAGAGCGATTAGGGTTTGAGCAGGACGCTGAACTTCGTGATCAATTGTTGTATTTTGTTCTAAAACGTAATCGGTAGATTACACAGTAGGTCTTTGTTTTATTTGAAGATCTACTTTTTTTTGTATAAAGTGAGAGTTTTTTTAATAGGGATCGTCTATAAAGTATCGTGCTTCAAGGAGGCTTCAGGGTGAAGGGACATGTATCGAAAGTTGAAAAAGAGGATGAGAGGCTATGGATCCAAAATATTCTCGATGGACATAAAGAAGACTATTCGTATCTTGTAAATCGATATAAGAATAAAATTTATGGGCTTATGCGAGGAATGGGAGCCAATCATCAAGATGCACAAGACATAACACAGGAGACGTTTATTAAAGCTTACCGCAAGCTGGCCTCACATGATTTGGATAAGAATTTTGCGGCGTGGCTATATGCTATCGCTACTAATTTACTGAAGGATTTGTGGAAAAAAGACCGACCGACAGCGAGTTTGCCGGACAACAATGCCGAACATTCTCTTTCGGATAATCCAGAAGAAGAATTAATGCGATCGGAGCATCGCACAGAGCTGCTTCACCTGATGCAGAAGCTCCCGTCTAATTATCGTACGGCTTTACTGCTTCGTTATACCAATGATTTAAGCTATGAAGAAATGTGTATGGTTCTAGATGTTCCATTAAGCAAGATTCAAAATGATTTATACCGGGCTAAACAGCGTTTGAAGCAGCTAATTACACTCCAGGAGGTGAAGACCGATGAGGTGCTTAAATTCCTATGAGATCGAAGAATATATTTTAAGCAAATCTATCTTACGAGATCAAGCCGTAGCTGAACATATGGCAACTTGTACGCATTGTAATATGATCTACGAAGCAGAGCTTGAAGAACAAGCTGAATGGTCGCAGGCTATGTATGAAGAGCGCTTACCAGATTCATTTACTGCTCAAGTAATGGCTTCTTTGGAACAAGTAGAGCTTGAGGAATTTACTCCAACACAAAGGAATCGCAAGCATCCGAAGCGCAATAAATTGCTGAGATTATTTATGGGTGCGGCGTTGTTACTGGTTGTGCTAAGTGCCGTGATCTTATATTCCGTTCCTACACTGGCAGAGACTTTACGTTCTCTTTTTGTGAAAAACAACATGGACATTGGCCTTCTACGAGCACAAGAATTTGGGTTGGTAGAGCATCCTAATATTAAGGTGAAGGATAAGGGCTACACAATCAAAATAGATGAAGCAGTGGCAGATCCTACACGGGTAATTGTTGCGTTACAATTGTTTGGACCAGATGGAAAGCATGATAAAAAGCGGTTGGCCCTTAATGATGGGAACAGTATTGCGATTAAGGATGATCAAGGGAAGGTTGTTGGGGAGTTATACGATATAGGATTTACCAGTGACTTTTACTATTTGATCGCTAATTTCACTGAACCTCTGCAAACTGATCGAATTACGGTCGAAGGTCATATTACTGAATTGGGAAGTGAACGCAAGAACATCCCTACTCTTAAAGGCGATTGGAATTTCGATTTTTCTATGGATATGACAGAAGCGAATAAACAAACAACCTCCATGCCACTAACGGGTAGCTACACCTCCCCGGACGGTTTAACTGTGACCTTGAAAAAATTAACTCATATGGTGCAAGGTGTTCGTTTTGAGTTTGATACGCAATTGAGTGAAGAGGCATTGACCCGTTCTCCTGGCGAACTATGGAAGCAACAGGGCTTGAAATTCCATTTTGAGGATACAGCAGGAGAAGAGATTCACAGTGTTAATGCTAGAAAGTTTCCTAATAAGAATAGCGTGATGTCCTACTCTAACATTCCCGGGGCAACAAAGGGACTTATGCACTGGAGCTATACGTTTAAATATTTACCACAGGATACGCCTTATACTTTCGTATTGGATGGATATTTTATCCCAGAGAAGGATGGTTCTAGTGTGCAATTTGAGCCAGCCAAGTTGAAAGAACATCCGATTCCCTTTGCTTTTGACGGGGATGAGCTGATGTTAAATGATTTTATAGTGGAATCGTCTCCCGATAACAATGTATCAGCGAAGGAAGGTGTATTACATTTTAGCGGAAGATTGAAAAATGAATTTATGAATGATGAATGGATGTTCAAGACAATGGATGGCAAGGAATACAAACTCACTAAACAAGGAGCGCATTCTATCAAAGGGGAAGGATGGAAGGATGGATATATTATAATTGTTCAATCTCAGTCAAATAATCAAAAGAAATATTTCCAATTCCGTGCCGAAGGCCTTACACAAATTCCCGAGCAGCTTCAATTAATACGCACGATAAACAATCGAATGTATACTAATGTAGACTGGTCCGTTCCTATCATGGAAGCTAGCAAAAAAGAGTAAATATAGTTATTTGGTTTCCGGATTGTACAAGCAAATAAGGGGGAATAAGCATCTCATATACTATCACAATCGAAAAGAGGTGGTAGTTTATGACTGCTGCAGAGAAGAGAAAAATTCAAAGAGCTTTGAACGCATTGCGTAAGCAAAGAGTGATTCTGAAAGAAAGTCTTAAAAGAATTGAAGCCATTCTTTGCAGGTTGCCTATTGGCAGTCGTGAAAGATTTGAATTGTTAGCAGTAAGAGACTCAATAGTAGAAGCGCTTCGACTAAATGCAATTGCCATTAGAAATTTAAAAGATGCTACTTGTTCTTGTTAATTACCCTAATACCAGTTCTACGCAGCTTTTGCGTGGAGCTGGTTTTTTTGAAATAATAAGATTCACACTATCCGTTATGATACTATAAACTTAATATGTCGATAACGTAAAAAAGAGAGGAAACCATTTATGACCAACAAATTATACTACAATTCAACATACCTGACTGATTGGCAAACCCGTGTGACTGAAACCATAGAACGAGAAGATGGTCTTTATGTTCTTTTGGAGGAGACGGCTTTTTATCCGCATGGTGGTGGACAACCCTGTGATCTAGGATCTATTCAGGGAATTCCTGTGCTTGATGTAATCAGTGAGGAAGAGCTTGTACTACATAAGCTGGAACGTTTACCTAATGATGAATCGGTAGCTTGCCAGCTCGATTGGAATAGAAGATTTGACCATATGCAGCAGCATAGTGGCCAGCATTTGCTCTCAGCGGTTTGTCTAGAAAAACATAACTTTATGACCTTAAGCTTTCATTTAGGTGAGGATTATTGCACCATTGATATAGAAGTGCCAGAACTGAATGCTGGTCAACTGTCCTCGATAGAGAGAGAAGTTAATCGGCAGATTTACTTAAATCACAATATTCTCAGCTATTTCGTAACAGGGGAAGAGGCTTCACAGCTTAAATTGGTTAAACAGCCAAAAGTGACAGAGAACATCAGGATTGTTGAGATCAAAGATGTTGAATACAACGCTTGTGGGGGGACACATGTGTCCTCAACAGGTGAAATTGGAATGATTAAGCTTCTGAAAGCTGAAAAAATAAAAGGGAATACGCGGATTTATTTTAAATGTGGATACCGGGCTTTAGAGGAATTTAATACCAGTCAGCAAATCCTTGGTACACTATCTTCCAAATTCAATACAGGCAAAGATGAAATTATCGATCGAATTGAAAAATGGGAAAATGAACAAAAGCTTCTGCAAGCTGAAATTAACCTGCTTAAAGAAAAAAATGACGACTATGTCGTGCAAGAGCTTTTAAATGAGCAAGCGGGAAAGATAATCGCACAAGTATTTGAGGATAAATCGCTAAAAGATCTACAGAGCTTAGCTAATAAGCTGACTTCGAAATGTGATCTTCCTGTATTATTAGCTACTTCTGCGGAGAATAAGGTTGTGTTTGCGCAGAATGGGAGCCTGGAGATTTCCTGTGGAGCTTTTTTCAAAGCTCATCTAGGCAGCTACAACGGTAAAGGCGGGGGCAGCGATAAACTGGCGCAAGCAGGATTCCCAACTCGGGAGGATGCTTTGGCTTTTTATGAGTTTGCTAGAGGGTGAAATGAAACTTTTTCCATTATCTTCCGTCTAATTACATATGATTATAATGTCGAAGGAGACGGATAGAAATGAATAAATGGAAAGTAACGCTAGGGATCTTTGCTGTTTTGATTTTAAGTACTGGGTATGGATCGGCATCTGCGCAAGCAGACAAGCAAATTCAATTCAACTATAAAGAAATTGGAATCAGCAGTAAACAAGTCATCGCGGAGAATACAACTTTTGTACCTTTGAAATCACTTGCAGATGCTATGGGTTATACGTTATCGTGGGATCAAAAATTAAAAACGGCCAAGCTGGTACGTCCAGAGCGTGAAGTCATCTTCACTGCGGGTGCTACAACGTCAAAAGTGAACGGGGGAGCGATGGGATTAACAAAATCTCCACGTATCATAAAAGGTTCGTTGTACGTGCCATTGGTCTCTGCGGTCAGTGTACTTGGGGGTAAAGCGGGGCTAAATAAAACGGATGGAATTATCCACATCGTTGATGAACCTAGATTTGTTGCCGCTTCTGTAGAAGGAAGATCCTATTGGATATCTCAAAAAAACGGTGATTTATATTACCGGGCTACAGCAGCTGGGAAACCAGTAATTATTGGCCAACTACCGCTCAAGGGATCCGCTTACAATCATGGATTTGAGATCAAGAAATTTGGAAATGGCAAGTACTTGCTCCAGTTAACAGACAATCACTATGCTATGTTTAATGATTTCAGCAACAGCTATCAGGTACTAGTTCAAGCAGGTACAATAATTCAGCAAATGGATTATCATTATATGATCTCTGCTTATCCTCATGCGCCTCAAGTGCCCTCCACTCAGGTGTATATGACCGATGGGAAGAACGTTCAGTATATTACTAAGGATGGCGGTTTGGGCAAGTTGTTTGAGATGGAGAAATTAACCGGGGCAACCGGTGATTTCATAGTGGAGTACGCCGCGGAGGATGTGGCACTCGTTCGCTTATTAGATACAACACAATTATATATTGTCTACAGCAGTACAGGAGAAATCGTCAATCTCAGTGAACAACTGATTACTAGTGAGGATCGTAAAGAATGGGATAAAGTAAATGATGGCAGAGATCAATACATTCTGAGCAGAATGTTAGGGATGAAAAGCCGTAAGGGGAATGTACTGACCTTCACCTACACGCCAATCCTTGAGGAAAAAGCAAAAACAGTGACATATACACTTCAAGCGAAATAATTCGGAATCACATCAATATAATTAGTACAAAAAAAGAGCGATGTTGAACATCGCTCTTTTTTATGTATTTATGATTATTTCGTCGTCATCATACTTCCACCCTTAATCTGAACGGGTTGATCATTTATAGATACCCAAACATCTATGGCAGAATTGTTGCGGATAATCGTTTTGTCGGCACTTAATTTCAGTGAATACAGGGCAGTGACATAATCATAAATCTCAATATTGGTTGCGTACCAAATATCTGAATGCCCACCTGCTTGTTGGCAAAAGGTTTCGATAAGCTCCCAATTGTTCTGCTGTGCGAACTCATAGCTATGGCCCCAAACATAACAGAGTCTTAGTTTCTGGGAGGGTCCTTCCATTGTGAATCTCTCCCAAACCTGATGCAGATCTTCAATATGGTGGCAGGTTGGATGCCATTCCATGAAATTAAGAGGCATATCAAACTGTTTGGTAGAGTGAACAGTGCGGCTGTATTCAATTCCAACGGACTGAAGTGGTGCAATTATCTCCTGTGAGTATGTACCGTAGGGGTAGGACATGCCTCGCACTGGATAATCCACCAGCTTCTCCAGTCGTTTACGGTCTTCGAACAGCTCTTCAATTACCATCGGTAAAGGTAGACGCTCTAGATGTGGGTGAGTAACGGAATGGGCGGACACTTCATGATTCCTGAGTGATTGCTTAACATCAGCGGGAGTTAAGAACCCAGGTGCATTGATCATTGCACTATTTAAATGGAAGGTCCCTTTGATTCCATATTGATCAAAAATTTCTGCCAAGCGGATATCGTGTTTCTGGCCGTCATCATAGCTCATAGTGAGCGCCTTAGGTAATCCGCCTGGGAATAAGTTGAATTGAAGTTTCATGAATTCACACTCCTATAATTTGGTAAGATCGAAATTACTTCTTCCAATTATAAACAATTAACGTTATAATCAGATTCCACGTTTAAAAAGGAAAGAGTTTTCAGTGAAAAATATACATTTAAGGAGAGATGCTATCTGCCTGACTTTCTCTACGTTGTAAAACTACTCTATGTAAAAGACAAAAGAAACTCACTTTTATATTTTATCACTAACCTGCTGAGCCCACCAATTCTATTTGCCGAGCTGTTCATAACGAAATATGTGGTTGACCTCATTCAGAACTTCACGCCTAACGCCTACCTACATATCTTACTATTGGTAAGTTCACTGATGTTAATTTTATATCTAGCTGGCATCAATGGTTCTCTTCGAGCCATTTCTGTAACCAATTTAACGGCAACCAGTATTTATGAACTGGAACATAAAATTTTGGCTAAGACCTCTAAATTATCGATGGCTTTATTGGAAGACCCCGCAACAAAAACGATTAGAGAAAAAGCAAAACGGCTTTCCTTGATCGATTTGTTAGATCAATGGACCGGAGTGACAATCCACTTTATAACATTAATCGCACTAATCTTAGTCCTATCCTGTTATGGCTTTTATATCCTGGCAGTGTTCATTTTAGTTGTACAAATTCTGCAGCTTTACCTCATGAGATGGATCTCTCGGAAAATAGAGGCTATTTCAGCGAATCAAACCTCCTCTGTACGAATGATTAATTATATCTTTGATTTGCTGATTAGTAGAAATACCCTCCCGGAAGTAAGAATGTACGGAATGTCCTCCTACTTGTTTTCCGCAATGAAAGAGCTCTTCAATGGAAATTTCAAACAAATGCACCGAAAAGTTGTTTTATCTGAGACCTTAAGCTTCTCCCAAAGTATACTTATGACTTTATTAAACGGGCTTACGATTGCTATTTTAGCAATTACACTTGGAGGTAGCGGGCAGAGCGCCGGACTTTTCGTATTATTACTTCAAATATCTAGTCAAATATTTATTGTCATACCTGCACTAACAAGGATGTATTCTGATCTGACCAAAAGTCGCTTGCGCTTCAATGAGTATAGTGCGTATTTGGAACTTGAAGAGCAAGTTCAAAGAGATCCGGAAGATTCCATAAGGAATACCGATGCGATGCAGATCACAATTCAGCAGTTGAATTTTCGTTATGCAAGCAATGCACAGGACACGCTTAATAGTATAAACATGACTCTCAATCCTGGTGAACGAGTTGCTTTTGTAGGTGAGAATGGTTCCGGAAAATCCACGCTCATCAAGCTGATAGCAGGGTTATATCATCCAACAGCGGGAAACATCCAGTGGTTTAATGGAGAGCAGGAAGTGCTGGCTCATAACATCACAAAGGGTGTGAGAGTTGTTTTTCAGGATTTCACTAAGTTACATAGACCGATTCGAGAAAACATAGCCATGGGGAATATTGCTGCCATGTATGACGATTCAAGATTATTAGCTGCGATGAGAAAAGCAGAAGCCGATTCTTATGGTGTTGCGTTGGACACTCTAGTAGGTCCACAGTTTGGGGGGATCGATCTGTCTGGTGGACAATGGCAAAGACTTGCGATTGCACGTGCTTATCTCAACAACGGCTCGCTTACGATTTTTGATGAACCTACTGCAGCCCTCGATCCTTACGCGGAACAGCAGGCGTTTGAAACCTTTATGAAATTAGGAGAGCAGCAGACCTCCATTATTGTGACACATCGGCTATATATGTCCAAATTCGTAGATAGAATTTTTCTGTTTGAGCATGGAGAAATCGTTGAAAGTGGAACACATGAAGAATTAATGAAGTTGGATGGTAAGTACAGGGGAATGTTTAACCGCCAGTCCTCTTTATATGGCTGAGAAAGGAGAGATTCTGCTGAGAAGAGACCTTAAGAATATTTTAACGATACTGGCACGGATGATTGGAAAAAGTCCAGTAATCTCAATAATAACGATCATAGTTCCTATAATCAGTGGATTATTAACTTTTTATTCGTATTCTGTTCAAGTTCATATCATTAATGCAGTTGCTGCTGGTGCGATAACCTTTATTCCGATTCTATGGTTTGTTTTAATTCATGGAGTACAAGCCTGTTCATTGAGTATAACCAACATAATGAAAAGTCGAATGAATGCGGAACTAACTCTCGCTTTCCAATCCGAGCTGATAGATATTGCAAACCAAGTTGACTTTGAGGATTTTGATGATGAAGAGTTTGGGAACAAGCTGCAAAGAGCTAAAACAATAGTTGGAGAAGATTTAGAGGGAATTACTGGTTTTTTGGTGTCCAGTGTAGGAAATATCTCAGGACTTATAAGTATCATCTGGTTATCGGCTACAAGTGGATATTTTTTAGTCACACTGGTGGTGGGTTTAATGATCGTATCTACTTTATCTTTTCGAATGTTTACTGAGATTAAAGTTAGAAGAACAGGGCGAGAGCTTACTTTTGACGGAAGAATGGGGGATTATCTAGCTGTAACTTTGGAAGATCCTAATGCGATTAGGGAAATGCGAATCTATAACTCTATCTCCTATTTTACGGATCTCTGGGCAAAGCTTATGAAGAAGCAGCATGATAAAAGGTATAGTGCGAGGAAATTCGAAATCAAAACAGGGATGATTGTGGCTATGGTTCAGACGAGTGCTATTTTTATCGTATTGGTCTATCTGTTAAGTAAAATGGGGGAGTCAAATACAGTTACTGTGGGGACAATCTCAGTATTATTTCTGGCTTTGTTAACTTGTGGTGGTAAAATCATGAGTTTGACCTGGCCGCTAAGCAAGCTTTACATCAGCAGCAGTAAATTATATGACTTAAATGAAGTGCTTACCTATAAAAATAGAGATTTCCGAAAAAATAATATCAATAATAGCTCTGAATCTATGCTTCCTATTACCGTTTCAAATGTTTATTTTAAATACGCCAAATCCAGTAAGTATGTTTTATCTAACATCAATATGGTCATAAAGCCCGGTGAGAAAATAGCCATTGTTGGAGAAAATGGAGCAGGAAAGTCTACCTTGATCAAATTGTTATTAGGGCAGTACACTGCTAGTTCTGGATCTATTTACTGGAAAGACAGTCCAGAATCTCAAGGTAAAGTATCCGTCGTGTACCAGCATTCTATTAAATTCGAAATGACACTAAGAGAAAACATCCTGTTGGGTGATGCCAAATCTTCGCCGGACGATGTGAAAATACTAAGTATTCTGGAAAAATGTGAGCTGATGGATTTGTTTTACGAATTAGGGGGACTAGATGTAAGGTTAGGTCAAATGCTTGAAGGAAGCAGGCAGCTATCAGGCGGACAGTGGCAAAAGCTGGCGATAGCGCGTGCGTTATATAATGATGCGGATCTTATAGTGTTTGACGAACCTACTTCTGCGATTGATCCGAATGCTGAGATGCAGATCTATACACAATTATTAGATATCTGCCAAGATAAAGCTGCCATTTTCATTTCACATAGACTGGGCTGGGCGAAAAATGTGGATACGATCTATGTTATTGATAATGGAAGTATAGCTGAAGTGGGGCAGCATCAAGACTTAATAAATAATAAAGGGATTTATGCAGATATGTACGCTTTACAATCATCTTGGTATAACTAAAAATGCTTAGCATAGTAGTTTTCACCTTAATTATATTCATGAGGTTTACTAAAAAAATCCACAGCAAATTTCCGGAAATGTATAGCTGCTTGCGATAAAAAGTGCTTTCTGCTCCATGCGATGCCAAAAGAGCGTTGACATAGCGGATCTGTTATTTTTAATTGAACAATTTCGGTATTTTGACTTCTTCTGCCTAAGGAGAGAGGGAGGGTGAAGGTGATTCCTAGTCCCATTTCTACTAGGGTTTGAATGGCGCTTACTTCTTCAAGCTCGAACGTAATTTGAGGTTCAAATCCAGCTTGTCGGCAAAATTCATCTGAAATTTCACGGAAATTATATCTAGAAGATAAAGAAATGAAATTCTCACCTGCTGCTTCTATCAAAGAAATACTCTTTCGATTAGCAAAGCGATGATTCTTGGGCACAGTCAAACATAATTCTTCTTCTGCTAAGGTAAGCCACTCGATATCTGGTCCGGTAACAGGTGTAGATGATATGCAAAAATCAATCGCTGCACTCTCTAAATCATTTCTCATTTCTAACGCAGAGCCAAGCTGGCGTTGGATAATCCGTACATGCGGATGAAGGGTAAGAAATTCTTTTAGTAAAGTGGGCAATACATACGGGAGTGTGGCCGCAATAGAAATTACACCATGTTCAAGTCCAGCCATATCTGTGAGCTCACGCTGTCCTTCTTCAAGTTCCATAAAAGCTTGCTCGACACGTTGCAGATAGGTTTTGCCGAATTCGTTCAATTTTATATTTCTGCCTTGTCGCTCGAATAAGGGAACACCTAAGTTTTTCTCTAAACGCTGTATGGAATTACTAAGGGAGGGCTGAGATACATTTAATTCTTTTGCGGCCTTAGTCATGTGTTCATGGCGTGCAACTGCCTGGAAATATTGAAGCTGAAGGAATTCCATAACAAAAACCTCACTTTACTTATAACTCTAATGTGATCTATCGATCATATAATATGTATTTTACTTAATTAATTTTCAGTCCTATACTATTGTAACATATAAAAAGTTATAGGTAGGATGGAGAGAGTCTGTTGTGATTAGAGAGAAAATATGGACCCGGAATTTTATTGTTGTTTGCTTAAGTAGTTTTTTTATGTTCCTGACCTTTTACATTCTAGCAACTGCATTCCCGTTATACGTAAAGGAAAGTTTGCACGGGAATCAGCAGCAAATGGGGTTAGCGATTACTATCTATGTAATAGGGGGAGTATTGATCCGTCCTTTTTCGGGACAATGGGTCGATAAATTCGGTAAAAAGAAAATGGCGGTTATTGGCCTAACCATTTTTCTAATCGCCTGTATTGGTTACTTCGGATCTAATGGAATTGTATTATTCCTGGTGATTCGTTTCCTACACGGAATGAGTTATGCTGTTGCCTCTACAGCTACAAGTACAATAGCCTCGACGCTAATTCCTTATTCACGTCAAGGAGAAGGCATCGGTTATTTTAGCATGTTTATGAGCATTGCTATGGTCATTGGACCCGCATGGGGGCTTTTTCTCTGGAAAGATGAGAATATTAATGTATTACTGTTAGGCGTATGTGTGATTGCTGCTCTTTCGCTGTTATTCACGTTAGGTGTTCGGATGCCAAAAGAAGATAAGGCTAACGTTATTGAAGCTATTAAGGAACCTGCGAAGACGCGAAAAGGGCTCCGCTGGAGAGACGTAATCGAGCCAAAAGCCTTGCCGATTTCACTTGTCGGATTTACACTTGCTTTTTCCTATAGCTCATTGTCTGGATTTATAGCTTCTTTCACGAAAGAAATCCATCAATCACAGCTTACTGGTTATTTTTTTGTGGCTTTTGCAATTATGATTGTATTGTTTCGTCCGGTTATAGGTAAAGTATTCGATAAATATAATGAGCATATTCTCATCTATCCCGGAATTATTATCTTCGCCGTTGGATTGCTTAGTTTAAGTCAAGCTCGGTCTGGTTTGATGTTAATGATGTCTGGTGTCATTATGGGAATTGGATATGGTGCACTTATGCCATGTTTCCAGACTCTTGCGCTTAAATTAGCGGCTAAAGATCGTAGAGGTAGTGCAAATGGGACCTTTTTCTTGTTATTTGATTTGGGTTATGGAGCGGGCTCCTATTTCATGGGTTTGATTGCTTCTTATACAGATTACCGAATGATGTATGAGGTTGCAGGGGGAGTAACACTTCTTTCTCTTGCTGCGTACTATTTGCTCCATCATGTACCTCAGGCCAAAGCTAAGCTGCACATACAAAAATCAAATATAGACGTTGTATAAATAGATGGTCTTGGCTGTATGATATAATTATCAGAAAAAATATGGGGAGAACTTTATGACTACTATCATTGATAAAATTGCATGGATTCATTTTCAGAATGGACAAGTTTTGTGTGCGCGTTCCACAGGGAAAGATACCTATTATTTGCCTGGAGGAAAAAGAGAAGCTGGAGAAACAGACGAGGAGACGCTCGTGCGGGAAATCGAGGAAGAGATCTCTGTTCGTATTAAACCAGAAACCATCTCCTATTTTGGAACCTTTGAAGCGGAAGCTCACGGTAAAGCTGAAGGCGTCATAGTTAAAATGACATGTTATATCGCGGATTTTGAAGGTTCACTTAGTCCTGCGTCGGAAATTGATGAGTTATCCTGGTTATCTTATAAGGATCGAAATCGAGTTTCTGTCGTTACACAGATCATTTTTGATCAATTGCATGAGCATAAATTACTTTCCTAATCTACAATTTAAAGTTCTGAAAGCCCGTTTTAAGCCTAAGAGATGGCTTGAGGCGGTCTTTTTTTTGAAAATATACGAAAGGCTTATAGGGGCAACAACATCGTTTATTTTGGTTTAGGACAGATGTCCTTTTTTAAAGACCTGAATTGCTTTTTAATATGTAAGAGATCGAAATTGAGGAGAGAGAGAAATGAGAGGAATTATATTTGCGTTTTTAGCGGGGGCTTGTATCACTCTGCAAGGAGTATCTAATGCTCGAATTAGTCAAGATATTGGGACTTGGCAAGCTGCGACAATTACACAGCTAACTGGGTTTATAATGTCCTTATTAATCCTGCTGTTCGTCCGAGATGGCAAATCACAGGGCTTTAAACAGGTAAAACCTTTATATTTGATTGGCGGCGCCTTTGCCGCAGTCATTATTTTCAGTGAGGTAACAGCTATTCAGCAGATTGGTGTAACGTTTACGATATCCACATTGCTGATTGCTCAGCTATGCTTGACCTTCATCATCGATATTAAAGGCTGGTTCGGGATGGAAAAACGAAAGATGAGACTGCCACAATTTATCGGTATCGCGTTAATGATTGCTGGCGTCGTGATCCTGAAATTCTAAATGATCCTGATGGACAATCGATAAATGGAGGAATGAAGTTATGATTATAGGTTTGATATTAGCGCTTATCGCGGGCTCACTAGTGAGCCTGCAAAATATATTTAATACGAAGGTTAATGAGAAGGTTGGATCTTGGGCTACAACGACATTAGTGTTAGGCATGGGATTTCTGGCTTCTTTTATCATGAGTCTTATCTTTGAAGGCAACCGTATATTTACTTTGCGAAACATGGAGCCCTGGTATTGGATCAGCGGGTTGATCGGAGTGGGAGTTGTAATCTGTCTCGTGCAAGGGACCAAGCGGCTTGGACCAACCTATGCGATCTCTATCGTGTTAATCTCTCAGCTTGGATTCGCTTTATTGTGGGATTCCCTCGGCTGGTTAGGGCTTGAGAAGGTTCCTTTCACTTGGAAGCAGTTGGTCGGAGTACTTGTGATTGTTGGCGGTATTCTAGTGTTTAAGCTAGGCGGTGCCCGGGAGACTCAAAAGTCGGCTTAAATCAATCCTCTAAATAGAGCTAATAAATTTGTAAGCGTGGACCCATAGGGTTCATGCTTTTTTTTGTTATGAATAACCTATTCTCGGACGCATGACTGTCAAATTAGAAGTGATGGCAGTCACACGAGAGGAGAAGAAAATCGATTTATACTTTGCCAAAGCAGTAAATCTGGAGCATAGAAGGAAAGGAGAAATTATCTAATGTCGGGAGCAGAATTGTTAGTAGACTTGTTATTGAGGAAAGGTATTTCAACGATTTTTGGTTACCCCGGTGGGGCTGTACTGCCTGTATATGATGCATTGTTCGATTGTGAAGGATTAGAGCATATTTTAGTACGGCATGAACAGGCTGCAGTACATGCCGCAGATGGTTACGCGAGAGCGACAGGAAGTGTAGGCGTTACACTCGTAACTAGTGGTCCTGGAGCCACCAATGCTATAACTGGGATAGCGACAGCTTTTATGGACTCCATTCCACTGATTGTACTAACTGGTCAGGTCCCCACGGATATGATTGGATTAGACAGCTTTCAGGAGGTTGATATTTATGGCATGACCATGTCCATCACGAAGCATAATTACATAGTAATGAATAAGAGTGATCTCCCACGCATCATTGATGAAGCTTTTTATTTGGCAACTACAGGACGTCCTGGCCCAGTTCTTATTGATCTGCCTAAAAATGTTATGATGGACACAACTCCAATAATATACGAAATTCCCGAACAACAATCATTTGTTTCTATTCGTGGATATTCAGTTGCTAATCAGTCTAATGGGAATGACTTGGATACGATGGCGGAGAAACTTCGGAATGCTGCCAGACCCTTACTATTGATCGGCGGGGGATGTGTAGCAGGTGAAACCCCTTCCTTATTGCTTAATTTGGCAGAACGCCTCGATCTTCCAGTTGCTTCTACTCTGATGGGTATAGGGGCGTTTCCATCTGATCATCCATTGCACTTAGGAATGGTAGGTATGCATGGAACGGTGGCCGCGAACCGCGCTATACAAGCAGCTGATGTTCTAGTTTGTCTCGGCGTCAGATTTAGTGATCGTGTAACAGGAAAACGCAGAGCGTTCTCTCCTCATTCGTATAAAATCCAAGTGGACATAGATGAAGCTGAATTTGATAAAAATATAGAGATGGATCTAGCTCTTTGTGATTCTATAACAAACGTATTACAGGAAATGCTTAATCGCTTATCAGATAGAAAGATTCCTGAATGGCATGACCAGATCAATAAATGGAGCAGATGTCCAATTCAACCATTTAGAGATCATCATGAATCGAGATTGACACCTCAAGACGTTATTCGGTACGTTGATCATGCAACTGTCTCCGATGCTATTATTTCCACGGATGTAGGACAACATCAAATCTGGACAGCACATCACTATAATTTTAAAAAGCCGCGTACCTTTCTAACCTCTGGAGGATTGGGTACTATGGGTTACGGGTTTCCTGCAGCTATTGGAGCAGCAGTTGCTTTTCCGGAACGGCAGGTTGTATGTATAAGTGGGGATGGAAGCTTTCAAATGAATATGCAGGAAATCATGACAGCTGTAGATTTGCAGCTCAATGTAAAAGTAGTTATTTTGAAAAATGGTTATTTAGGAATGGTGCGTCAGTGGCAGGAACTATTCTTGAACAAAAGATACTCAGCCGTACAGATTAGTTCACCTGACTTTGCCGCACTCGCTAAATCCTTTGGTGCACAAGGTTATCAAGCCAGCACTAAAGAAGAGGCTAAAGCCATAATCCAACATGCTATGAATACCGAAGGTCCTGCTATTATGGAATTTGATGTCATCGAAGAAACAAATGTCTATCCAATTGTCCCGCCTGGGGCAAGCAACGATGAATCGATTGAAGGGTAGTCTAAATTACAAAATAAGGAGTAGAGTATCTTATGCACATAGAACTAAACGCACTAACAGTAGATAAGTTAAAAGAGAACCTTGGGGAACGGCCAGGTGATTTTAAATTGTTCTTCGATACAGAGGGTTGTGGTTGTAATGGCGTGATCGTAATTCAGATCATTAGTGAACCCTATGCTACAGATATTGAAGTTCAGAAAGAGCCTTTTACATTTTTTGTTGATCGTCAACAGGAATCTTTATTTGATGAACAGATGCGACTTGAAGCAGATGCAAATTACCCTACATTTAAATTAAGTAGTGATGCCAGTCTGTTAGGAAATAATATTCGAGTAAAAGATATTCGCTGAGTAGAGCACTGCTACACTAAAAAACCAGAGCATTTGAGATCATCTCTCAATGCTCTGGTTTCTTGAATTTTTGTTTCCGTATTAGCTGCTTGCGTTTCGTTTCTTATCCATTTGATTTTTTCATAAACGCTATATGGTCTATTTTGCTGTTAACCAGTGTAATTAACTGTTCTGCCATATAGCTCGCCGAATATTTGAAATTGACTTCAGCCCAGTGCATAATGACACCTACTGTAGCAGACATTTGGTAACTCAACATAATTTCATAATCCACGGGAGCAGCATCAGCTTCTATCTCAATCCGCATATCCTCACGCATGGATTCCCGTAAACGGTCGAACAGTTCAACAGTCATTTTCCCACGTTCCACAGCGGATAAGGCCAAAAACTCAGCTTTATGCCCCTCAATATATTCGAACAATTGCAAAATGGAAGGGAAAACCTCTGTTGCCTCAATACGATCCAATCCCTCATAAGGGTCTATTAGCGCTTCACCTATGCCCTGTAGAAATTCATCATGTATTTCCTTAAGCAAAGCCTCTTTACTCTCAAAATGCTTATAAAAAGTCCCTCGATTGTAATCCGCTCGATTAGTCACGTCCAATATCGTAACTGAATCATAACTATTTTCCAATATTAGTTCAACGAATGCAGATTTCAGAGCTTGGCGTGTTCTTCTGGTTCTTCTGTCTTCATGCTCTTCCTGTATCAAAAAAAACTACCCCCAGCTATGATCTTTTTATCGTTCATTTATAATTCCTACTTTAAAAGTAACAAAAGATCAGCCAATGTTCAAGATTTAGACATAAGTAAACACAGAGATCAGTTCTGTTGGTTAGGCGACATTGATTAAAATTCTGATTATTGAACAGATTAACTAATGGGGTGTACTCTAGTAATAGAGATAGGTTATCCCATCTCCTAAGACTATAATATATAGCCAATTCATAACAAAGGATGCGAATATACAATGAGTGAATCATATGTAAAAACTGCTGTAATTACTGGAGCTGCAGGAGGAATCGGTAAGGAGCTTGCCCGTCGATTGTCTGATCGTAAACTGAATCTTGTACTTGTCGATCTGAATGAAGAAGCGATAAAAAATGTTATCCAAGATTTAGGCTTAAATGAATCTAACTCTTTAGCTGTAGCTGCGGATGTCTCTAATGAAGAAGACGTTCAGAATTATGTTAATAAAGCGGTAGAAAAATTTGGTGCCATTGATTATTTTGCAAACAATGCCGGAATTGAAGGTCCAGCAGGTCAAATCGAAGAGCTTAACGTCAAAGCACTTGATCTTGTATACAACGTCAATGTACGTGGTGTATTTCTTGGACTACACTATGTAATTCCTGTGATGAAAAAACAAAACTCAGGTGCTATTCTGAACACTTCTTCTCTGGCAGGACTCATGGGCGCACCAGGCATGGCCCCTTACATTATGTCTAAGCATGCTGTAATTGGTCTGACTCGCGTAGCTGCAAATGAGCTTGCACCACTTGGCATTCGTGTTAATGCGGTACTGCCAGGAACGATCAATACACAAATGATGCGTAAAATTGAGAATAATTTCGGAAGTGCAGAAGAATACAAGGCAGCTAACGAAGCTGCAACACCAATGGGTCGCTACGGTGAACCGCAAGAAGTTGCCGCTGTGATGAACTTCCTTCTGTCGGATGAGGCTTCATTCGTAACGGGTTCTCTATATACAGTCGACGGTGGTATGATAGGTCAATAATGCAAGCTGATTTCGGTCATCATGGATACTCCAAATAAAGGATTGGGCCTGTGCGTTAAGCATTGGGTTCAATTCTTTTTTATTTAGGATACCCGGATCGGATTTAATAATAAGCAATCTGTTGAATTATCTTATAGAATATACAAAGGGGAATTATTCTTTTAAGTATTGCTCAGTTATTTAGATAAATTGTTGGCGAGGAGTGTTCATATGCTTGAATTATCTCAACAGGATTTTATTGAAGTGAAACCGTTACTTACAGGTGCTCCTATTCATCCTGAAATTCTCTCCATCATCGAGGGAAATAATCCGGGCTGGATTTTTGTAGATCAACTTGTAACACCGAAAAGCGCGTTGGTATGGAGTAAGGGGATGCAAGGATTTTATATTATAGGCGATCACACCAATGAGATATTTATCAAAAGCTTAGATAGTTATGTATCCAGTCATATTGCACCGAGGATGAAAAAGCTTGGGCTGGAGTATTTTGAAGTCTCAGGTCAACACGATGAATGGAATCTGGCATTGATGTTTCCTTCTAGGAAGCTATATCCTTTTGAACAAATGGTGTTCAAGTTATTCCACAAGCCCGCTGAGTCCCTTAATAATGGGATTAGAACTATAAATCTTAAAATACAGGATTGGGAGAACTTAGATTTAAAGCACATGGAATTTGTACATGAGAATATTGATTTATTCTGGTCATCGAAAAAAGGCTTTAAGGCAACAGGCTATGGATATGCTGCTATTGAGGGAGCTGAGATCATTGGTGTATGTTATTCTAGTTTCGTTACTGTGGATACTCATGCTATCGGAATTGAAACCCTCTCCAAGTATCAGAATAGAGGAGTGGGGACCCATTTAGCGGCTTTAGTAGCGGGAGATATACTTGCAAATGGTTTTACACCTTATTGGGACTGTTCATTAGATAATGAAGCTTCCCAAAAGCTAGCTCTTCGTTTAGGATTTCAGCAAATTCATCAATATAAGTGTAGCGCTTTTTCAATATGACGGTTTCGCAAATTATTAGGTTAGGATGAACATATATGAAAATATTGCTCGTAGAGGACGATAGAACCATTGCGTCAGGACTTGAATATTCCTTGCAGCAGGATCATTTTGAAACTATTTTATGTTATGATGCAACCTCTGCTAGGAGGGTGTTGGCGGAGCAGATATCTGAAGTAACACTTTGCATTTTTGATCTCTCTCTACCGGATGGCAGCGGATATGATCTGTGTAAGATCGTGAAGGAGCGGAGCGATATTCCGGTCATCTTTTTAACTGCGATTGATGATGAGGTCAATGTAGTGATGGGACTTGATATGGGAGCAGACGATTACAT
Source organism: Paenibacillus sp. FSL R7-0163 (assembly GCF_037969975.1). Lineage (NCBI taxonomy): Bacteria > Bacillati > Bacillota > Bacilli > Caryophanales > Paenibacillaceae > Paenibacillus > Paenibacillus sp. FSL R7-0163. The sequence goes on along the minus strand of NZ_CP150224.1, from coordinate 2,934,311 downwards.
AACTAAGCCATTTCGGATTCGTGAGCTGTTATCACGCATTAAATCGGTGTTAAGGAGATATAACAAGCAGGCTCAGACCCCGTCTAATTTTGAACTAGAGAATGTACGGATTAATACGCTAGAAGGAAAAGTGTATAAGAACGGCAATGAAGTTCTGCTAACAGCATTAGAATATCGTCTGCTTCTGATATTTGCTAATCATGTGGGACAAGTCCTTTCCAGAAATCAATTGTTAGAGCGGATTTGGGATGTCGCCGGAGAATTTGTAAATGATAATACATTGTCTGTGTATATTAAACGCTTACGGGAAAAGTTAGAGGATAACCCGCAAGAGCCCACCTTAATCAAAACAGTACGCGGTTTAGGGTATAAGGTTGGTGATTAGGATGTTACGTAACAAAGAATTTAGATGGTTATTACTAACGATGTCTACGATCAGCCTTCTGGCGATTATAGTAACGGCATTTATTTCATCAGGGGCGATGGGGATCACGGCGGTAACTTCAGTTCTGCTTATAGGTTGTTGTTTATTATTTACCCGCTGGAGATACCGCGAAATTGAGAAGCTTTCAGGGTATCTACGTCAAATTAGCAGCGGTAATTATTCGCTCGATGTTCGTGATAATCAGGAAGGCGAGCTTAGTATTCTGAAAAATGATATTTATAAGGTGACGTTGATGTTATCGGAGCAGCGTTTGCTGTTGCAAGAGGATAAAATAAAGCTTACCAATGCGATCTCCGACATCTCCCATCAGCTCAAAACACCACTTACCTCCATGACCGTGATGGCAGATTTATTAAGCGACCCTGAACTGAACGTTGAGAAAAGAATGGAATTTACGCGGAAAATCAGTCTTCAGCTCGATCGGATTGGCTGGCTGGTTTCTTCATTATTAAAGTTCTCAAAGATCGATGCCGGAACCATTCAATTTAAAAAAGATTCAATAAAAGTAAAGAGGCTTGTTCAGAAATCTATGGAGCCCATACTGATTCCAATGGATATTAAGGAGCAACGGATCCAAATCGAAGGAGAAGACGCTACCTCATTCATAGGCGATTACAATTGGACAACTGAGGCGATGATTAATATTCTGAAAAACTGTGTAGAGCATACACCTGCTGGGGGAGTGATCACGATTTCTTTTGCAGAAAACACGCTGTTCACGGAAATTGTCATTACTGATAATGGCAAAGGAATTCCTAAGGCAGAGATCCCCTATATTTTCAAACGATTCTACAAGGGGACAAATGCAAACGAAGACAGCATTGGAATTGGACTTGCCTTGGCGCAAAGTATTATCACTGAACAAAACGGAACGATTGATGTGATGAGTGAAGTAGGGAAGGGTACACAATTTCAGATCAAATTTTACAAGCAAGTGATTTAACACTTATAGCTTAGTGACTAGAATGTCACTTAAGAGTCACTGGAGAGTCATTGTAGACAGATATACTGATCTCATCAACAAATGGAGGTCTAACAATGGATATTTTAAAGATTGAACATCTGTCTAAAACATATGGTAAAGGCGAGACTGCAGTAAAGGCTCTGGATGACGTATCGTTTTCAATTAAAAAAGGTGAATTCGTAGCGATTATCGGACCATCTGGCTCAGGAAAATCAACCATTCTGCATTTATTAGGTGGAGTGGATAGACCGACAAGCGGCAAAGTATTTGTAGATAACACGGATATTTACGATTTGAATGAAACACAGCTGGCGATCTTTAGACGCAGACAAATTGGTCTGATTTATCAGTTCTATAATCTCATACCGGTGTTGACGGTCGAAGAGAATATCACACTACCGTTACTGCTCGATCAGCATAAGGTGGATAAGAAACAGTTTGCGGATACCGTGAAGGCGTTGAATCTGGACAATCGTTTAAAACATCTGCCGAATCAGCTATCAGGCGGACAGCAGCAGCGGGTATCCATAGGCAGAGCGTTAATTAGTAATCCTGCAATTATGCTGGCAGATGAGCCAACTGGTAATCTAGATAGCAAGAATAGTAGTGAAATTATTGAATTATTAAAAATGTTTAATAAAACGTACAATCAAACACTTATTGTTATTACTCACGATGAACGTATTGCCTTGCAAGCAGATCGGGTCATTACTATTGAAGATGGAAGGATCGCTAAAGATGAGGTGATTCGTCCGTGAATATCGTAAACAAATTAACTATAAGACATTTGAAACAGAATAAGCGAAGAACATTGGTTACTATCATTGGAGTCATTATTTCTGTAGCTATGGTAACGGCTGTCGCGACCTTAGGTTTTTCTTTTATGGAATTAATGAAGAAGCAAAGTATCTCGACAAATGGAGAATGGCATGTCCAATATAGAAATGTTACTAAAGCTCAGCTCAAAGCGATAGAAACAGATGATGCGACAAAAGCACTAGTGATCTCCAACGATCGTGGTTACGCCCCTTTAGAGGGTGGGAAGAATGAGAATAAACCTTATTGGTATATCAAGGAATATAATGCAGCTGGTTTTAAACAATTTCCGATTGAACTGCTGGAAGGTAGACTCCCGAAGACAAACCACGAAGTAGTCATTTCTGAGGAGATTGCAAAGAATGCAAAAGTCCCTTACAAGATGGGGGAAACTTTAACGCTTGATGTTGGTGAACGTGTCACTAGCGATGATGAAAATAGTGGCCAACCCCTATCTCAGAATGAACGATTACGGACTGAAGAGGACACCCTGCTTGAAAAGATTATTCATAAAAAAACAATGAACTATACGATTGTGGGAGTGATAAAGCGTCCTACTTGGGAACCAACATGGTCTCCGGGCTATACTGCCTTAAGTTATGTGGATGAAAGCTTGATTGGAGCAGCCGAAAAAACCACAGCGACGGTAGTATTAAACAAGGTGGATAGCTCCATATACAAGCATGCAGAGGAATTGGCAAAAGAAAACAATATCGAGTCGATCTCTTATAATAATAGTCTGCTCCGCTACTATGGTGTGACGAATAACGATGGCTTACGTAACACACTTCTTTCATTGTCAGTGATCATTATGGTTGTGATTATCATTGGTTCCGTTTCATTAATCTATAATGCTTTTGCGATCTCTGTCTCGGAGCGTGCACGTCATTTAGGGATGCTCTCCAGCGTAGGGGCTACAAAGTGGCAGAAGCAGAATTCAGTGTTTTTTGAAGGAATGATTATCGGTTTAATTAGTATCCCCATTGGGATCATTTGCGGAATAGCAGGCATCGGGATCACTTTTATGTTTATCAATTCAATGATTCAAGATGTATTAGGCATAACAGAAAAATTAACGTTAGTTGTTACACCTCTGTCTCTACTAACCGCTTGTTTAGTTTCAATACTGACAATTTTTATATCCACTTATCTTCCAGCCAGAAAGGCTTCAAAGATCTCGGCTATTGATGCGATCAGACAAACAACCGATGTTAGGCTCTCTGGTAAAGCTGTGAAAACATCCAAGTTCGTGCGCAGATTGTTTGGTATTGAAGCAGAAATTGGTTTGAAGAATTTAAAGAGAAATAAACGCAGGTACCAAGCAACCGTGTTCTCACTTGTCATTAGTATCGTTTTGTTTTTATCTGTATCAGCGTTCACTTCTAATATGACAAGGTCGGTAGAACTCTCACAGGATGGGTTGAACTATGATATCCAAGTATATATGGGGACTGAGGACGCTCAAAAAGTGGATCGGTTGACGAAATCGATATCCAAATTACCTAATATAACGGAATATAATGTGACTAGGGAACTTAGTGTGAGTTCATGGATTGATGAAAAAAATATGGCGAAAGAATTGCAAGAGATTGTGCAGGCGGATAAGAGTGTTCTAAAGAACGGGAAATATCCTTACTACATTCAGATTTATGCACTAAATGAACAGAGTTTGAAAACCTATGCAGAAACGGTCGGCACAAATTATGAACAACTAACGAAGCTTGATCAGATGACTGCTATTGTGAATGATACGGTTACTTTTGAGGATGAGAAAGCCAAAAAAATTGTCGAGACCAAAGCTTTTCACTCTGAAGTCGGCCAAAAGCTTGATCTTTTTTATACGGATTGGGATACAAAAAAAGAGACGGATTTATTACCCGTAAAAATTGCCGCTCTAACTGATAAACGTCCCATGGGTGTACATTCAGCAATGGTTGGTGGAATAAACATCATCGTCTCTGAACAAGTCTTCGATAAACTAACAAATGATACGATGAGTAAAGATATTCAAAGTCGGCTTAACTTGAACAGCACAGACCCATTAGCGACACAGCAAGCCATAGAGGAAATGAAAGAGCGTAATATCTATGTTCAAAATGTGTATCAAAATAGACAAAATAGTGAGCAGATGATCATGTTAATGTCTATTTTCACCTATGGTTTTATTGCTTTAATTACTTTAATATCGATTGCGAACATTTTCAATACGATATCAACTAGCATATCCCTTCGAAAAAGAGAGTTTGCGATGCTGAAGTCTGTAGGGATGACGCCAAATGGTTTTAATAAAATGATTAATTACGAAAGTGTTTTTTATGGAATAAAGTCATTACTTTATGGGCTTCCGATTAGTATAGTTATTATGTACTTGATCTATAGATCAATGATGAATAGCTTCTCTTATGGATTCACACTTCCGTGGATGAGTATCTTGTGTGTCATAGCGGCTGTATTTATCATCGTTAGCGCAGCCATGTTATATTCAAGCTCAAAAGTGAAAAAAGAGAACATTATTGATGCATTAAAACAGGAAAATATATAATTATTAGCCCATCATTGCCGCGTTTAACGCGGCTTTTTTGTGTCATATCTGACACGTTGGTATGTAAATTCTTATAAATTCCTATGATATAATGTACACAATTGAATTGATACAGATTATAACCACGAGGTAGGTGTCAACGAATTGAGAACAGTTGTCGTGATTGGCGGGGGAATTACTGGATTGTCTACCGCTTACTATTTACAGAAATCTATAGAGCATAACAAGCTAGATGTAAAAATCATTTTGGTTGAAGCCAGCGATAGACTGGGAGGCAAAATCAGAACACTAAAACAAGAAGACTTCATTATGGAGTCTGGGGCAGATTCTATTGTCACCCGTAAAACGAATGTTGCACCTCTGATTGAAGAGTTGGGTATACAAAATGAGGTTGTATATAACGCGACAGGAATATCCTTTATTTATACAGAAGGTAAACTGAAGCAAATTCCTAAAGATGCAGTCTTTGGCATTCCGCTCAGTATGGAGTCGCTTGCTACAACAGAACTGATCTCAGCTGAAGGAAAGGTTGAAGCACTCAAAGATTTCTACACTCCCAATAATAAGTTTACGAAAAACGATTCCGTGGGTGACTTTCTAGAAGCATTCTTTGGAAAAGAACTTGTCGAGAAGCAAATTTCACCGGTTCTTTCAGGTGTATATTCCGGGAAGCTAAGCGAACTTACAATAGCCTCAACGCTGCCTTATTTGATTGATTATAAGAATGAATACGGCAGTATTATTCAGGGTTTATCCGCTAATAAAGCCAAATTTCAAGGAAATGGCGATAAGAAGTTCATGTCATTCAAGGGAGGTGTATCTGCCTTGATCGATTCTATGGAAGAACATCTTTCTAATTCGGAGATCATCAAAGGGATTCGTGCCGAGAGAATTGAGAAACGTGGAGAGCAGTACCGGGTAACTTTGGCAGATGGACGAATCATAGACTCCGATGTTGTCGTACTTGGAACGATGCATTCTACTGCACAAGCGCTACTTCAAGACGAAGAACTAAATGAAGATTTCAATCAGTTATATAATAGTTCAATGATTAGTGTATATTTAGGATTTAATATCCCTGATAGTCAGTTGCCTGCGAATGGCACAGGGTTCATCACTGCCAACAGCGATGATGTTCTATGTAATGCGTGTACGTGGACAAGTCGCAAGTGGGAGCATACGTCAGGACAACAGCGTTTGCTTGTCAGACTCTTTTATAAGAGCTCAAACCCTCATTATGATTCGTTGATCAAGCTATCTGAAGAGGAACTATTGAAGGTGGCTTTGAAAGATATACAGACCAGTCTCGGGATAACAGGACAGCCAGCTACCTATGATGTGACCAAATGGCATGATGTAATGCCAAATTACCATAAACTTCATCATCAAATTGTAGTATCCTTAGAGAAGAAGATGACAGATAGGTATCCTAATGTTATCCTTGCCGGATGCTCTTATTATGGAGTTGGTATTCCGGATTGTATTGCGAATGGAGAAAAGACAGCTGAGCGTATTTTGGAACAAGTAACTATACAATAAAAAGGAGGGTGTACAATCGTGAGAAGATTAGCGATCAGCTCTATGCAAAGTCTAGACTTATAAACAACGGCGGTTGTTTGTATAGAGCGAAAAATTGAGTTTACCGCTAGTGCAGTGTGCATGGGTTGTTTACAGAATAGACTTTGCTACCTTCAAACTCATTAAAAAGTTTAAGGAGCAGAGCGATTATGAAATATGTAAATGCAGATACGATTTTCCCAAAAGAATTATTAGAGGAAATTCAGAAATATATCAACGGTGGTATGGTTTATATCCCTAAGCCTGAAGAATCACATGTAAAATGGGGCGAAAAATCAGGGAGCAGAAAATACTTAAGATCTAGAAATATCGAAATCTGTCTAAGATTTGCTGTTGGTGCAACGGTTGACCAGCTTTCAGATGAATATTGCCTTTCTAGAGATAGTATCAAGAAAATTGTTTATTCAAAAAAATAGCTTATCATCCAAAAAAACCACGTTAGAGGAAACTCTGACGTGGTTTTTGGAATTTGATTATAATTTAATCTTAAATACCATAATAGAGCAATAACCATAGTGCATAGTATCAAATATCGACCAAACCTTTTCATTTTCAATCATCCTTATCTATTGATTTTGTATTTACTGGTAGCAATCCCGTATTACATAAACTTACTATTCCTCCCTGAGTTTTACTATAAAGTGTTTTTTCTCAATTACCAACTACTTTTTGTGCTTAAATCTCTATACATCGATTGGGAATGATTACTGAATTAATGAAGTCAAATATAAAGATAGATAGGGCGACAACCTGTATTTTTTGATACAAGTTGTCGCCCTATCCATTAAATATGTAATGCTATACGATTTGTTTATTCATATTCAAAGAGGCTTCAAATGCATCAATTATATACAGGAATCGTTCTGCTTCTCGGAATACATGATCCGCAAGCAATGGATGGATGATGCTCTTTATTCGACATTCCTCAATAAGATCTCGTGCCGTTTTCTTAAAGTCACGGAGAGATTTAACTGAGACTTTATTCTCGTCAAGTTGCTGACTGAGCAGGGGTTTGGTTTGGGATTGAGGACGCATGGAGCTAAGATCAATAGCTTGATACAGCAAAACATCAAAGTCATGGCTGAAATTTCTTGCTTGTTCAACAAGTTGACGTTCAGAAGGGTCCAATAAATGACCAATGAATTTAGCATGGTCTGCCATTATACGTAGGAAGAATACATTTTCATTAATAATTGCGTCTGGTAAAGGATCTAACCTACCCTGATTCAGTTCTTCCAGTCGATTTCGAAAATAGTTGGCTTCCCTACTGACATGATCCACTAATAAGGGGAAGTTCGTTCCGCCTGGAAGCTTACATTGTAGAATTAGACCTAGTATTTTTCTTTTGAACGCCCAGATATGTGAAGCTGCACTATGAACTTCCTCATTAAACTTCCGTATTACTGCTGGATCAGAATCCACAGTAAATCCGAGTGATCTATTCTCTATGGCTTCGAATGTGGCATAGAAATGGTTTGCTTCATTAATTAGTTGCGTGTCTTCACAACGAAACCCTAATTTAAGAAAAAAAGAGTGTTCTTTCATGATTCGTGACCAGAATCGTATTTCATCTAGAGATCTCGAAACAAAAGGATCCGGCATATCTGAGCACACCTCCCATTTTTATACAATTATAATATGCTAGAGGTTTGTACTATATCCGCAGAAGTTAAGGCGAGTCGAGTATATAGAAGTACAGGTACGCTTAGCTTAATTATCAAATATAAATGGTGACATTATATAAAAATTAATTCTAATCGAATATGGCATATAACTAGAGCGAGGTCGTAATTATACTGAGAAAAGAAGTAATTATGGAGAAGAAATTGTGGGGGATGTTGGAGATTAAGTTTGTTCCTGAACCATTGAAGATAAAAAGTTATTCTGCCATAATATTTTAACGGAAAGTACTTACAGAGTATACAAAAGATAATTATACAGAATGTTATTTGAGTGATCTCCATTAATATATTCAAAAATTCGATAGAAGGTAGGAAGGTAACGATATGAATATCACAATCACCTTAACTGATAGTGCCTCGAAGTTTATTATTAACAACCTCTACCCACTATACTTACACAATCTATCAGAAATATGGGGGACGATTCCTAATCAATACGGGGTATTCGAGGAGGACGAGACACAGACACTGAAGGAACAGAATAAAGTCTTCGACATTTGGTGGGAGAAAGCTGGCGTTTTGTATCCTTATTTAATAAAAGAAAATGATATTCCAGTAGGATTTGCATTAGTTGCTACACCGCCTTACACACCGTCTGCTTGTGAATTCTATTTGAATGAATTTTTTATTCTACGGCCCTTCCGTGGTAAGGGAATTGCTGAATATGCAGCTAAGGAAGTCTTTAAGCTTCATTTGGGTAACTGGGAGTTGCAAACAAATCCCACGGGCACAAATGGGAGAGCACAGCATTTTTGGAGGAAAACTTTAAAAGAATACACTGGTGATAGTTATTTAGAGGAATGCGGGAAGTCATATGATGATGAATTAAAGATGATTTTTACATTTAGTAACCAATCAAAATTATCGAATTCATAAAAGGGGATTATTTCGAAGTTATGTTTAAGAATTCATTCCTAAAAGCGAAAGCTTATAAGTACAGTTCTTTGCAATATTTGGATGTTGAAGAGCTGGAACTACAGGCGCCTGAGGATATTCTTATTGATGAACCTGGTGTGTTTATATTATGTAAATCGGTTGATGAGGGTCATAATATTCACTGGGCTGCCGAGTCTACAGAATTATTTAGGACTGCACTAATAGATCTGACCAGTAAGTTTATTCAATTACCTGTGGGTGGAACTCATAGAATGTATATCGAATTTATACATCCAGATCTCATGCCAGTTATGGAGTCTTTGGGGTTCAAGATAGTTAGTCAGTTTATTGATTTCTGGAATGAGGATATCTCAAAGAAGATCACCGATCAAGCAGAATCACCATTCATAAGAAACATTGAGCCTAAAGACTATTTACAGGTTAGTATGATCACCAAAGCATGTATAAATCTTTCAAGAGGTTTCTATGGTGAAGAGTTGGATTTCATACAAACATGGAATGAATCGGATCATTCTTGTATTCTTGTAGCAGAATTGAATAAAAGCATTGTTGGAGTATGTTTATTGAACATCTACGGATTTGAAAATGAAAAGGGACCTGTGTTATGGCTTAGAGAATTAGCTGTAGATCCGAAATATCATAACCAAGGTATCGGACATAAGTTAGCTGTTGAAGGTATACGCTGGGGGAATAACAACGGCGCTAAGCGGAGTTTTCTAGCAGCAGATAAAGAAAATCGAAATGCGATCAGAATCTATAATAAAATGGGGTATAACCATAAGGACGAAGTAGGGCAGATTAATATGGCTTTAGTGCTTGGAACTGAAGAGCCGATCTAACTATCATAGTTAGATCGGCTTTTGTTGATCTTAGCTATTTGATGCGTTTAACTTGCAAATATATGCTTACCAATTTTTAAGTTTTGCGGACGTGACCAGATCCATGCACTTGTTGCTGTATCCGGATTGAAATAATAGATTGAATGGTTTGTGGGGTCCCAACCTCGAACAGCATCAAGAGCAGCTAAATAAGCTGTCTGATTTGGTGTAAGCCAATACTGACCGTCAGATACGGCTGTGAAAGCTCCTTTTTGGAATACAACTTCTTTAATATTATTTGAAAATTGACTTGATTGTATACGATTCATGACTACTGCACCCACTGCAACTTGTCCAACATAAGGCTCACCGCGAGACTCACTGTAGATAACTTTAGCCAAAATATCCATTTCATTAATATTAAGCGTGTGTTTTTTTAAAATATTCCAAGTTTTTGTCCCCGAAATTCCATCAGCGCTTATTCCATAGGCCTTTTGAAATCTAGCAACCGCTGCTTTCGTTTGTGATCCGTATACCCCATCTAAGGGCTCAGTGTAGAAATCAAGGGTTTTTAATCTATATTGTAGATCCCATACATCTCCTGAAGAACTTCCTATGGTTAATACCGGAGCTGCATTAGCAGAACCGATCATAGTAGCCATGCTCACCAGACCCCAAAGAAGCAACAAAGTGAATATTTTAGTCTTCATTATAGCAGCCTCCTTTCAGAAAACATTATAAATATAGTTTAATCATTGAGACAACACTCATTTAATGGAAAATAAATTACTGTTTTACAAACTGTGAATCCTTAGTTCAGTTTGTGATTTTCTGAAATGGGTAAAATAATACTTATAGGCAGATAAAATTTCGGAGGTCTTTTATATGAAAAAGCAATTATTTCTACTAGTCGTCGCAGCTGCTTTCAGCTTAAGTGCTTGTAGTAATGACAATAGCTATGGCAATCAAATGTCTTCTAACGATACACAAATGGAACATAACTCACATTCAAGTTCAGGTGAAGTTCCAAAAGATCTGCGGGTAGCGGAGAATCCTACTTACAAAGTAGGAAGTGAAGCTGTGATCCAAACTGACCATATGGAAGGGATGAAGGGAGCCATTGCGACAATTGTGGGAGCTTATGAGACGACAGCATATAATGTTTCCTATAGACCTACTACAGGAGGTCAGCCGGTCACAAATCATAAGTGGATTATTCATGAAGAAATAAAAGAAGCAGATGATATATCCTATCAACCAGGCTCAGAGGTTATTATGGAATCTGATCATATGAAGGATATGAAGGGTGCAACGGCTCAGATTAACTCCGCAGAAAAAACCATTGTCTATATGATTAATTACAAACCTACTACGGGTGGAGATGAAGTGAAAAATCATAAGTGGGTAACAGAAGATGAGCTTTCACCTGTAAAATAATAGATCAACACAAAAACTGCAACTTACTCAGTTACGCATGAGTACGTTGCAGTTTTTGTTGTTTTATAGTCAGCTTCAAAGTAATTTGCGGTTAGGCTTTATCCACTGCAAGTTTTGAAGATTTCATGTTTGACGGGTCCTGTTCAGCTTCTTCAGGAACTGGCATTTGGTTAGAAGTACGAAGTGGAAGCTCCTTCAGGAAGAAGACAAGCACGAAAGCTACAACAAGCACAATGGTCCCGGTTAAGAACACGGATGACAATGTCTGTCCTAAAGCGTCACGGATCCCCTCAATCATTTGTAAGAAGATAGGCTGTACATCGGTTGGCAGACTAGCTTGAGTCTGTTCAAGCAATGGTTTGTTCATTAATGCCTGTGGATTAGCGAAGGAGAGCATTTGCTCAGCAAGTTTTGGATCTATCTGTGTGAAATCCGGTGCTGATGACGATTGCAGAGCTTCCTTCAAGTTTTTGGTAAGACTATTTGACATAACGGTACCCATGACTGCGATACCGATCGTACCGCCTAAATTACGGAATAATTGTGAGGAGGCCGTTACTACACCCAGTTCTGTGTGTGAAACCGCATTTTGAGTAGCTAGTGAGAATACTGGCATTCCCAATCCTAACCCAAGACCAAACACAATCATACTTAGGACAGCCATCGGTACATTATTCATAAATACCATAATTGTCATACCAGCAATCATAATGGGTATTCCAATTAATGCGTAACGTTTATACTTCCCTTTTTTCGCCATCTTTTGTCCGGTAAGGGCACTGGCTACAACCATAACGATCGACATTGGCATAGTAACATACCCTGCATATGTCGCGGAGATCCCCAGAACACCTTGTACGAAGAAGGAAAGATAGATCATAGCTCCCATCATACCGAAGTTCATAATAAAACCAATAATATTAGATATGGTAACTACGCTATTCTTAAATAGATGAAGCGGAAGAATTGGATTTTTAGCTTTGGATTCGACCAAAATAAAGAGAAGTGCCGAAACGACCGTTCCCGCCAACAGGCCGAGAATTTGCGAAGAACCCCAATCATATTCTGTACCTGCCCAGGTGAAGGCAAGCAGTAGAGGCACGATGGTAGTTGTCATTAGCAAGGAACCTAAATAGTCTATGCTTGTTGACTCCCCGCGTTTGCCTTTAGGAAATAAGGTAAGAATCATCACGAAGGCTACTACACCAAGCGGTAGGAAGATCCAGAACAGCCAATGCCAATCCATATTGTCAATCAAAAAGCCACCAAGCGTTGGTCCAAGCACACTGGAGAAGCCGAATACTGCCATCATCAACCCCATCCATTTACCACGTTCACGCGGAGGAAATAAGTCACCTACGGCAGTAAATGCGGTGGATTGAATAATACCTGCACCTACCCCTTGAATCCCACGGTAAATGATAAATTGATAAACATCGGAAGATGTACCTGTCAGAAAAGCCCCAACCATAAATAAGAGAATACCTGCTAATAGAAAGGGTTTACGTCCGAACATATCAGATAACTTACCGACAAGAACGGTTGCTATTGTTGATGTTAATAAATAAATGTTAATAGTCCAAGTATAGTAATCCATGCCATCAAGAATTGCGATTATACGCGGCATAGCAGTACTTGTAATTGTCTGATTAATCGCTGCGAACAGCATTGCAGCCATAATAGCTATCATAATACTAAGTTTTCGTTTGCTGGATAAATGTTCCATTCGATTGTTTCCCCGCCACTTTTAAAATTTTATCTCTTGTCTAAATCAGAAATTATTACTGCGAAAATTCTTCTTAAATGCTCAATATCTTCATCGGGCAGTATCTTAAAGTAAGATTCCATAAGTTCTTGATGGCGTTCCTGCACCTCTTTAATCGTTGCTTCTCCTTTCTGCGTAATGGTGATGTGTACAACCCTTCGATCATCTTTGGCGCGTTCCTTATTTACGTATTCTTCAGCGATTAATTGGTCTGTTACGCCTGTAATTGCTGCTGAGGTAATACCCAGAGCTGCAGCAATCTGTGATACGTTTTGTGGACCGTTCTTAGATAAAGTCCTGAGGGTTTTGAACTGTGTAATATTTAAGGGGTAGTCTTGTTTGTTCCAATCTTGGGAGATTCCTTTTAAAAAGGATTTGAACATAGTAGAAATCTGAAGAAAATCTTCATTATTAGCCAAATCACGCCTCCTAAAGTTATGAAATAGGGCGGAATAAGTAATTCCATTAAATTTTAGATAACAACTAAATGATTAACTACTTAATTATTAAAGCGTGAAACAATATATCATCCTTTTTTATATCTCGTCAAGAAAAGGTTTGTTTTTTTCGAATGAAATAGAGTGTTGTTGTTGAAGTTCGTTCCTGAGCTAATGAATTATTTGTTATACTGTGTACAGTTATCTTTATTATTATTTCATTAAAAAGGAGCATTTATTTGAATCTAGCAACTCCTGTAACACCTATTCAACTTATGCAAGTACTTCTAAACGTTTCTGTGATTCGCCCTGTTTTTATCTGGGGGGCGCCTGGTATTGGGAAATCTTCGCTAGTAGAAGCTTTTGCTGATCAGGTGGGCCTTCCTTGTGTGTCACTATTAGGTTCTCAATTAGCACCTGAAGACATCATTGGAGTCCCGCAAATCGTTAACGGTAAGAGCCAATTCTGTCCTCCAAAAATGATTGCTCGGGATGAACCATATTGTTTGTTCCTGGACGAGCTTAATGCCTGTTCTCAAGAGGTGCAAAAAGCTTTTTATAGTCTCATCCACGAACGCCGCATCGGCGATTATCACCTACCTGAGGGCTCTATAGTAATAGGAGCTGGTAACCGTGCACAAGATAGTGCAATTGTTAAACCTATGTCCTCCGCGCTTATCAATCGGATGTTCCATATACAGTTAAATGTATCGTTTCAGAATTGGATCTCTTGGGCATATGAGCATAGCATTCATCCTATGGTTATTGAATATCTGGAATTGCGTCCCGATCATTTGTGGAGTGCACCTCCAAAGACTGAAGAGCCTTTCTCCACGCCACGCTCTTGGCATATGCTTAGTGATGCACTACATGAGTTTGGCGATGATATAAATGTGGATACCGTGGGGATTTTAGCGAATGGTTCACTGACACCTTCTCACGCCACACAATTCAGGGCTTTTTATAAAAATCTAACTGGAAAATATGAACTTAATCAAATTATAGATGGTAAATCCTCATTTCCAACGGCTCCAGAAGATCGGGATCTCCTGTATTTTCTGGCGCAATCCTTGCGTGCCCAGATTATCAAAGAACTCCCTCCGATTAAAGATAACGTACGAGATGGACATCGCCAATTTGCACATACGGTTAAAAAGCTGATTAAAGACCTGTCCGTCATTAGCTTTGAAATTGCACAGCTAGTAGTTGCTAAGCAGGAGCAAAGTGATAATATTCCAGATTGGTTAATGGTTGAAATTGTACGTGATTTACCACGTCTTGCAATAAAAGAGCGGGGGTAAATATGGCTAAAAAAACAACTCCAGATAATCCCGCTTTGAAAAATTTTAATGAAGCATGTTCGTTAATCGCGGATCATCCTATTTTTGCGCCGTTATCTGTTCGAGCTTCGATTATCCATAATGAAAATAGTCCCTATCCTGAAGACGGCTGGGCAATTGTCACTAATAACGGTTATATTTACACTCATCCTAAACGGCGTGGCGAGGTTGCTGAATGGATGTACGTTTTGGCACATTGTTTTCTTCATTTAGGTCTTGGACATTTAAAGATTAAAGAGAATCAAGTGGCGTGGAACGTTGCATGTGATGTGTACATAGCAAAGTTTTTAAATGACTTGAAGTTTGGGAAAATACCCGCAGATATGGAGTCGCGAATTGATCTTACAATTAAAGATGAACAACAGCTTTACGAGCAATTTATGATAAAAGGAATTCCGGACAACTCCAGATATTTTGGGACTGCGGGTGTTTCAAAGCCGGACATGAATGTTCGAGATGCCACCAAAAGATACTGGGGAAAAGCGCCGGATTGGGAAGCCTATTTTGCTTATGGGTTATCTAATGCTGTGACGAATGCAGTAAGTGTTGCTGGAGGACATGCTAATACTATTAGTGACCCTGCACTTTCATTAACAGCTCCACAACGGGCAAAACGATGGTTTATGGACAGATATCCTTTATTAGGAGCGCTTGCCGCCGGCTTTGAGATTATAGAAGATCCAGCGATATGTCGGCGATTAGATATTTCCATAGCTGCCATTGACGTTATTGATCGCAAAATATTCATGAACCCTGCAGCTGGACTAAACGATGAGGAGTGTATTTTCGTGATGGCGCATGAGCTTCTGCATGCGGGGCTTCAGCATCACGAGCGATGTCTTGGCCGGGATCATTATCTTTGGAATGTGGCTTGTGACTACGTTATAAATTTATGGCTAGTGGAAATGAGTGTAGGGGAGTATCCGCGAATTGGACTCTTATTAGATCCTGAGCTTAAAGGTTTATCTGCTGAAACGATTTATGATCGTATGGTCGGAGATATCCGCACTTATAAGAAACTGGCAACCTTGAGAGGGAATGGACTCGGTGACATTTTAGATAACGGTTCATCAAGTTTTTGGGATGCGAGAGAAGGACAGACGTTAGATGATTTCTGTAAAAATGCTATGCAACAGGGACTTATGTATCATGAAGAGCAAAGTCGCGGTCTTTTGCCATCAGGCCTAGTTGAAGAGATTAGAGCGCTGGGCCAGCCACCTATTAAATGGGATGTAGAGCTTGCTCGGTGGTTTGATCATTATTTTTCACCGCTTGAGAAGACCAGATCTTATTCACGAATTAGCAGACGTCAATCTTCTACGCCTGATATCCCTCGACCACAGTGGGTTCATAGCGGTGCTGCAGATGATGGCCGTACTTTTGGCGTTATTTTAGATACCTCAGGCTCAATGGATAAAAAACTTCTGGCCAAAGCATTAGGGGCCATTTCAAGTTATGCGCAGGCTCGTGATGTTCCTTTTGCACGGATTATCTTTTGTGATGCTTGTCCTTATGATGCAGGTTACATGCCCCCCGAGGCTATCGCGGATCGGGTACAAGTGAAGGGAAGAGGGGGAACGATCTTACAACCAGCTATTGATTTGATTCAACAAGCTGAGGATTTCCCGAAAAAAGGACCGCTTCTAATTATTACAGATGGTTATTGTGACAAGCTGATCCTTAAAAGAGACCATGCTTATATTTTGCCCAAGGGTAATGACTTGCCTTTCTCACCCAAAGGACCTGTATTCAGAATTAATTAGGGCTTAGAATAAATTTAGAGCGAGGTAACAATGGATATGAATCCCCCCAAACATATTCTTTCAGCAGCTACAGTTGTATTCAATGATCAAGAAGAAATCTTATTAATAAAAGGTCCACGTAGAGGCTGGGAGATGCCAGGCGGACAGGTTGAAGAGGAGGAGTCCCTTATAGAAGCAGCAATCAGGGAAGCCAAAGAAGAATCGGGCATTGATATAGAGATTAATAAGTTCTGCGGAGTTTTTCAAAATGTTGATCGATCTATTTGTACTAACCTATTTCTAGGGAATGCCATCGGCGGCGAACCTGCTACTAGTTCCGAGAGCTTAGAAGTTGGGTTTTTCTCGATAGAACAAGCATTAGAAATGGTCACATGGAAAAACCTCAGACTGCGGCTGGAGTATTGTCTAAATGATGAGGTACAGCCTTTTTACGTAGAGTTACGGGGTACAGAAGTTGAAGAAATTATATTTAAATTAGAAAACCAGCAAACTTTTTAGAGGTCCTCCTGCGTCCTAGCTAATGAGTGTCATCGGAAGGCACTTATAAATAGAGATGGAGGATGACGAGATATGAACAAAAGAACAAAAAATCTATTTAAAATGAGTGCAGTGGGATGTGTAGCCATTATGGGAGTGAGTGCAGCTTCTTTACCGGTTCATGCTATGGTTTCCACACAAGTAACAGCTAATGTTTCTGCGGCTTTACCGTCCAAGACACCAGCCCTTGCTGGCATTAAAGTACAAGAAAAAGTACTTAACACAACAAGTAAATACCTGATTGCAGATTTAAAAGTACCTCAGCTAACAGGAATGCTGGATACTCATTATCAAGATGAACTGAACGATATTATCCTCTCTCATGCTGAAAAGGATCTGGCACAGTGGGAGAAAGACGCTGCAGAAATGGGCAAAAAAGCACAGGCTGATCAAATGGAATTTCATCCTTATACTCTTTACATTACTTATGATCTGAAATCAGATGGAACAGGTTCTCCAGCAGGCGTTATCTCCTTGACTGTTACTACTGAAGGTTCTGAAGGTGGAACAAGCATGCCGCGGATCGATACTTATAATGTGAAAAATATAGCTGAGGCAGAACCTGTTACACTAACGGATCTACTGGGCGCTAACTACAAAGAGAAGCTCGATGCAGACATTCTGGCAGAAATTAAAAAGGATTCAGATAAGTATTTCTTAGAAGAGTACACAGGAACTTCAACTGAGCAGTCGTTCTATATCGATAAAGGTAACTTAGTAATCGTATTCCCTAAATACAGCATTGCACCAGGTTATGTAGGTTCACCAGAGTTTCGGTTCAGCTTAAATCATAGTTCAACGGATACAACCAAGCTAGATTTGAAAAAAGTAGCTACTTTCACGAATAAGAAAGGCGTGCGCATGGTATCGCTTCGTGATGTGGCCAGTCAACTAAACTATGAATTGAAATGGAATCAGTCTACCAAAACCGCTGAATTGATGAAAGGTGCACAGTGGACAAGTGTTACGCTTAACAAAGATTCATACTTCTTCGCAAAAATGACTCCTAAAGCTTTAGGTGCTGCACCTGTTCTACAAGATAACAAAACCTATGTACCTGTTCAATTCGTATCAGAAATTCTACAGGTTGAAGTTCAGAAATAACCTTTTAGAAGTTTGTGAAAGTAGTTAGATTTTTTAAAAACATCCCGCAGGGTAATTCTTGCGTGGGTGTTTTTTTTACTTTTGATAACAGAATAACCAGTTAAAAGAACTTTTTGTGCTACTCCTGCGTCCTGCCTATGAACAACAAATTAAGGGTAAGGACTGAAACAGAATGAATGACAACAAGCGTTATATGCCTGGAATTGATGGACTAAGAGCTTTTTCTGTACTCGCTGTCATAGCCTATCATTTGAATTTGAAATGGGCTGGGGGTGGACTGCTGGGAGTGGGAATCTTTTTTGTGATCTCGGGTTATCTCATCACAGACCAAATCATTAACCAATGGGAGCGTCATCGAAGATTGGACCTTCTGGACTTTTGGATACGTAGAGCACGGAGGTTGCTGCCGGCGACGATAGTCATGCTGATCGTTGTCACCTTATGGCTCTTAATCATAGATCCCACGAGATTAAATGGGCTGACAGGAGATTTCATGTCATCACTATTTTACGTTAATAACTGGTGGTTAATATTTCATGATGTTTCGTACTTCGAAAGCTTTGGACCTCCTTCACCGATCGGACATTTATGGTCACTTTCTATTGAAGAACAGTTTTATATTCTATGGCCGCTGCTGCTCGTATTAGGACTAAAGATCATACCTCGTCGAGGTAAACTTACTGCCTGGATTCTGGCTTGTGCTGCTGTCTCAGCTTTAGCCATGGCTATGTTCTATGTACCGGGCACAGATCCAAGCAGGGTCTATTATGGAACAGATACTCGCATATTTGCACTTCTAGTTGGAGCGGCGCTTGCCGTTGCATGGCCTAGTCAGAAACTTAAAAATACAGTCACAGAAAGATCTCGTTATATGTTTGATATCATTGGTGCTCTGGGACTGCTGGTATTAATGGTGCTAGTTTACCGGATTAACGAATTTGATGAATCACTATATCGTGGTGGATTTTTGATCATCTCTATCATTACTGCAGTAGTGATTGCCGTGCTTGCTCATCCTGCCAGTTCTCTTGGCCGGAAAATAGGCTGCAAACCTTTGCGATGGATAGGTGTACGTTCATATAGCTTATACCTTTGGCATTATCCCGTAATTATTCTTACCAGCCCTAATGGGAATCCAGATGAGAGCGGCGTGCTTCGTATGATCCTTCAGTTAGCAGGAAGTTTTCTACTGGCAGCCTTATCATACAAATATGTGGAGGAGCCGCTCCGGCGGGGATCATTAAGAAACATTTGGAACCATTGGAGTGCGAAACAACGCCGCAGCTACCGCCCAGTCTTTCTTATGACCATGATCTTTTTGATTCTTATTCCGATTGCCTGCAATGGATATTTATCCAATGCTGAATCTGACACGCCTACAATCGAAGTTGCAGATAAGCAGAATGTACAGCAAGAAGGAACAGCGCAAGATCCAATAGATCACAACTCATTGGCACCACCCGTAGAAAAAGATACGACGGATGTTGAGAAGCAAAAACCTGACACTGAAGAGAAACAAGCTGAACCAGAAAGAAACATAGCGATAACCGAAAAAAATCAAACCGGAAAGAATATTACGGCCATTGGCGATTCTGTCATTTTGGATGCGGCACCATTTTTGGTAGAAAGTCTCCCTGGTATTGTTATCGATGGAAAGGTCGGCAGACAGATGCTGCAGGCACAGGAGGTGGTTGATCAGCTTAGAGCAGAAGGACGGTTAGGGAAGCGGATGATCATAGAGCTGGGGACGAATGGAGCTTTTAACTCCAAGCAATTACGTAAACTATTAAACTCGTTAAGCGATGCGGAGCAGATTATTTTGGTCAATACACGTGTGCCGAGAAAGTGGGAGCAGACTGTGAATTCCACCCTTTCAAAAGTTTCCAGTGAATTCAGGAATACGACCATAGTAGACTGGTACTCAGCTAGTGAAGGAAAAGACGACTACTTCTACAAAGATGGTGTTCATCTGAAACGTGAGGGTGCCAAGTATTATGCATCAATTCTAATTAAAGCTTTGGAAAAAGAAAATAAATAATTTATTTGGAATCTCCAAACTTTTTTATACTCACCAAACGTCTTACTCCTGTTACAACACCAGATCACAAACAGAGAAGGATAATCGACCATGTTGAATAGGAAAACCGAGAAAATATTGACGCGATGTATCAAAGAAAACAAAGAAAATGTATACCGGCTTGCTTACAGTTATGTGAAAAACAAAGAGGATGCCCTCGACATTGTGCAGGATTCTATTTATAAAGCGATGACACGGATGGATTTGCTAAAGGATCACGATGCCGTGAAAAGCTGGTTTTACAGGATTGTCGTGAATACTTCCTTAGACTTTTTGCGCAGAAACAAGAAGGTTCAGACGATGGAGCCAGAGATAATAGAAACCTATAGTCCGGCTGTTGAGGATAACTATACAGATATGGATTTGAAAAGAACACTGGAAGAGCTGCCGGCGAAATACCGAAGTGTGATCGTGCTTAGATATTTTGAGGATATGAAGATTAATGAAGTGGCTGAAGTTCTTAATGAGAACACCAATACAATAAAGACAAGGCTGTATCAGGCCCTTCAGTTATTGCGAGTGAAGCTGGATGATGAAGCCTTAAAGGAGATAAAGTAAGATGGACGAAAGAATACAAGAATTACATAAAGAGTATACCGATATTCCCATTCCGGATGAACTTGATTTGATTGTAAACCGCTCTATAAAGCAGTCACTTAAAGCCAATAGAAAAAAACACACAACAACTAAGTGGGTGGCTAGTGTTGGAGCGGCCGCAGTTATTTTTCTAGTAGCCATAAACACCAGTACAACCGTAGCTAGTGCATTATCTTCCATCCCAGGCGTTGATCGGATAATAAAAGTGCTAACTATTAAAGAATACGTTGTAGAAGAAGAGAACTACGATGCTAATATCAAAGTTCCAGCCGTAACGGATATGGAGAACAAAGAACTGGAGCTTGGATTGAACAGCAAATATTTAAGTGAGAATAAAGCACTATACGAAAAGTTCCAAGCGGAGATCGAAGCGTTGAAGGAACAAGGTGGGGGCCATTTGGGGCTGGATGTTGGTTATGAAGTGAAAACGGATAATGAGCATATTTTCTCCATTGGCAGATATGTTGAGGAAACCGCTGGTTCATCTTCAATGGAAGTTACTTTTGATACGATAGACAAAGAAAATCAGATCCTTATTACATTACCAATGTTATTTAAAGATGATCAATACATTGAGCGCATCAGCGAAAATATTAAAGAACAGATGATTGCTCAAATGAAAGCAGACTCTGAGAAAGTTTACTGGATCCCTGAGTATGGCGATGATGTGCCAACGGATCAGTTTACATCCATTACGAAGGATCAAAGCTTTTATATCAATACCGAAGGTAAGCTTGTGATTGTGTTTAATAAATACGATGTCGCACCGGGTTATATGGGCTCCGTTGAATTTGTGATACCAACCGCGGTGCTTGCTGATGATTTGGTCAGTCAGAAGTATATTCAATAAAAGAATTCTGGGAATAACGTCATCTGCGTTCCGAAACTCTGCGCAAAAGTTGATAAATGTGGAACTAGCGTCATCTGAGTCCAAAAGTTTAGCCAAAACTCTTTGTCAAAGCCTTAAACATCGTTTGATGTCATTATTTTACGGGGGACGCAGCAGCTATCGGACTCAGCTGACCCTAAACGCAGCATTATCGCACTTTTGCAATCCTAACGGACCGCATCGTCGCTATTGGCACGAAAAACACTCCCCAAGCACTCTTTTCTAACGAATAGCTGCACTGGGGTCCGAAACTCTGCGCAAAAGCTGATAAAAGCGGAAATAACGTCATCTGGGTCCGAAAGTTTAGACGTAAATAAATCGCTCTACTGCCGCAACGGTAGCATTAATATCCGGGTTAGAATTATCGATCAACGCAATATTTTCAGCCGGGAGCGGCCATTCTACCGTACGGTTGCCAAGAGAAGTGCGGAATTCATTCCAATGCTGGAACTTCCATTCATCTAGTGGTGATTCTCTGTCTTGAATTCGTTCCCGGTACAATTCCTCGTTGGCTAAACCTACCAAGACAACCTTGACTTCAACATCAAGGAGGGAACGTCCGATCCGAACTAACTCATTGCTGATCCAGTCAGGATTGGCTGCCTCTTTGGTGAAGGGACCAACCACAAAAGCATCGACGTCCAAGCCTATATTATCCAGCGCAGCATCCATAGTGATTCGATAACCTAAATCGCGGCATAACCTTTTGTACTCTGCTGAGTCTCTATCTGCCGGATCCAGTCCGTGTAAAGTCATTATGGCGTCGGCAGCAGGCCGTAGCAGAATATCCATATCGAAAAATGGTATCTTGCGCCGCGAAGCAATCGCTTTAGCTAACGTTGTTTTGCCTGCTCCAGCTGGACCAAGAAAAAATACAAGTTTATTCATTTCTAATTCTCCTTAGTTCTCAAGTCAACTCCAAAGTGTATCTATGCATACTATCATATAAAAGATGACGAGCGATCGCCAGCGCAAACCTAATCTCGGCAAGTGACGGTCCACAAAAACTAAAATTGTTCGCAAATTAGCCTGAAAAATGATAATTTTTTGCTTCTCCATTGAGTTTTTAGTTAATCCTGCTTATAATATAGCGAGAAAAATAAGAAAAAGGTGTCCATAAATGAGCATATTAAATGTTGAAGGATTAAGTCATGGCTTTGGGGATCGTGCGATTTTTAAGGATGTTTCATTCCGTCTCCTAAAAGGCGAGCATATCGGATTATTCGGCGCTAACGGCGAAGGAAAATCCACTTTTATGAATATTGTTACAGGCAAACTGCAACCTGATGAGGGTAAAGTCGAATGGTCCAAGCGGGTGCGTGTTGGCTACCTCGATCAGCATGCTGTGTTAACCAAAGGAATGACGATTCAAGATGTACTGAGAAGTGCCTTTCAATACCTGTTTGATCTTGAGCAAGAGATGAATGATATGTACGGCAGAATGGGTGACGTTTCACCTGAAGAGCTGGAAAAGCTGCTTGAAGAAGTAGGTACCATCCAAGATACACTTACAAATCAAGATTTTTACATGATTGATGCGAAAGTACAAGAAACTGCGCGTGGACTAGGGATCACTGACATTGGATTGGACCGTGATGTAGCCGATCTTAGTGGTGGTCAACGTACCAAAATCTTGCTTGCGAAGCTATTGCTTGAAAAACCAGATATTTTGCTCCTCGATGAGCCTACGAACTATCTGGATGAGCAGCATATTGAGTGGCTGAGACGTTATCTTCAAGAGTATGATAATGCCTTTATTCTGATCTCTCACGATATGCCATTCTTGAACAGCGTTATTAACCTGATCTACCATATGGAAAATCAAAAGCTGACCCGCTATGTGGGTGATTATGAGCAATTCCAACAAGTCTACGAAATGAGAAAACAACAGCTTGAATCTGCTTATAATCGTCAAAAGCAAGAAATAGCAGAGCTGAAGGATTTCGTAGCTCGTAATAAAGCCAGCGTGGCAACCCGTAATATGGCAATGTCCAGACAGAAGAAGCTCGACAAGATGGAGATCATCGAGATTGCCAAGGAGAAACCGAAACCACAGTTTAACTTTAAAGAAGGTAAAACTGCGGGCAAGATGATTTTCGAAGCAAAAGAATTGGTTATCGGCTACGATTCTCCATTGTCCAGACCGCTTAATTTGCTGATGGAGCGTGGACAGAAGATCGCGTTGGTTGGGGCAAACGGAATTGGTAAAACAACTTTGCTGCGCAGCATTTTAGGTGAAATCTCTGCATTGTCCGGTTCGGTAGAACGTGGATACCATCAGGAGATTGGCTATTTTGAGCAAGAGATGAAGGAAGGCAATTACAAGACTTGTATTGAGGAAATCTGGGACACGTTCCCGTCTCTGTCACAATTCGAAGTACGTGCTGCCCTTGCTAAATGCGGATTAACTACGAAGCATATTGAGAGTAAGATTGCTGTTCTAAGTGGTGGGGAAAAAGCCAAAGTGCGTCTATGTAAGCTCATTAATAGCGAAACCAATATTCTCGTATTAGATGAGCCGACAAACCACTTGGATATCGATGCCAAAGATGAACTGAAACGCGCTCTAAAAGCATACAAAGGAAGCATTCTTATGATTTCTCACGAACCCGATTTTTATCAGGACATCGTAACCGATATCTGGAATTGCGAAGATTGGACGACGAAAGTATTCTAAGTATACGAGTTCAATTAACGAATCTTAAACAGGATACCTTACTTCGATTCTCCGAAGGGTATCCTGTTTTTTTTATCCCGAGGCACTATCTGCATTAATTGTGGCGATTAAATTGGCGTCTGAGTAGAAATCAAGATCATCATGTGGAGTGATTCCACCTTCTATGATATGTCCGGATAATCGAGCTACCAGGATACCGATGATCCAGCCTGCAAGTTGGGAGACACTTTCAATGCAGATGCCTTTTATAAAATCGGCTGATTTATATTTCATCCGTACCTCAAGATAGGCGTAGATGATTACAAATAGCATAAATAGACCACACCAGAGGTAAAAGTATTTTGGCAGATTCCCAGATAACAAATCCGTCAAAAATTGAATGGCTGTCTTCATGATTTCCATAATTAACACAAACAATAGATCACTCCTCAAAACTTTCCGCCGGTAAGCAAACTTTAGGCTTCAAACTTCAGATTCTGCGGTTCCGTCGGAAATTCTTCTGTCCGTGCACGGGAATCAGTGACGGGAACGTCCAGGCCTACTTCTTCAAAGGTGCAGTCATCCAGCCAAATCTTTCCGGATCCGGATAGGAGAATACCTATGTTGATACAATCCGCCTCTGCCGGGATATCCAGCACACAAGCGTAAAAATTCCAGGAAGCAGTTCCTTTAATACTTCTGTACTGCATGTTGTCAAAACCCAGCATATTCTGGAGCTTGTCATCAATACGCATCCATAAGCCGCACCAGTCGCTTACTTCTTCGGTCCGGATAAAGCCGGCAAACCGCATCCGTTTCCCAAGATAATTTTTTGCGTCAAACTGCTGCATTAGAGTACCGAATTCGTTCCCTTCGAGTGGTTCAGTTTCTGCGCATTCCAGTGATACAGAGTTCCTTCCCTTATGGTAAATCTGCATATCTAATGATGCCTTATATTTGCTGGGGGATGTTCCGGTGATGAACCAACCTTTAATTTCGGACATGGTAAATTCCTCTCTTTCCTGAATCAATAGTTTTATCTGTGACCTGTATTGGGCTGGGGGGAGAGCATAAAGTCCTTTAAAAGCTCTTGTAAAAGCCTCTTGACTATCAAAACCATAAAGAAGTGCAATATCTAGAATGCGTTCTTCGGAATAGAGCAGCAGTTGGGCAGCAGAACTCAACCTACGGGAACGAATGTATTCAGCTACACTTTTGCCGACATATTTCTGAAAGAGCCGATGGAAATGATATTTGGAGAATCCAGCCTCTTTCGCAATTCTGTCCAGATTCAATTCTTCTTCTTCCAAATGGTTCTCAATAAATTCAATACTATTGTGAATCATCTTGTAATACAGCCTGATCACCTCCTTGTTCTGGTCTTAATATACCTCATCTATTTAAAGGGATTTTGATAATTCTTGCTTAGTTGTACTTCAGTATGTAGAAATTTGCACCTGAATCTAATACTATCAGCAGAATATATAAAAGAAGAGTATTAAAACTATAAAACACAAAAAGGCGAATTCTTACTCATAATGGAGTGAGAATCCGCCAATATCTATTTGGATGCATTCCTACATTAAACCTCAATGATGATTGGAAGGATCATTGGACGCCGTTTCGTTTTCTCGTATAGGAACTTACTTAATGATTCTTTGATGGTCTGCTTGATGATATTCCATTGGCCGAGATCAGTTTCGTTCATCTTTTTAAGGGTCGATGTTACATGCTGGTTGATCTCGTCCATTAAATTATCGGAGTTACGGACATAAACGAATCCCCTGGAAATGGTGTCCGGCTCATTTAATAGACGTCCATCGGTTTGGCTCAGTGTAATCACCGTAATCAGTATGCCGTCTGCTGACAGCTGGCGACGATCGCGAAGCACAACATTTCCAATATCACCGATCCCAAGGCCATCCACTAGAATTTGCCCAGCAGTCACTCGACCGGATTGGCGGACAACACCAGACGATGACTCGACGATGTCCCCATTTTTTAGAATAAAGATATTTTCTGGTTTGACGCCTACCGCCTCCGCTAACAAGCTGTGATGATGCAGCATGCGGTATTCACCATGGATCGGAATAAAGTATTCAGGTTTCATTAGAGTCAGCATTAGCTTAAGTTCCTCTTGGCTACCATGCCCTGAGACGTGAAGCTCACTGCGTGAACCATAGATGACTTTAGCACCCAGCATATATAAATTATCGACAATCCTTGAAACATTTCTTTCATTTCCTGGGATGGGATTGGCTGCGAGCAGAACCGTGTCCCCAGCCTGGATCTCCATCAATCGATGGCTTGAGTTCGCTAAGCGGGAGAGGGCGGCCATGGGCTCTCCTTGACTGCCTGTACATAAAACAGTTACCTGAGCCGGAGGAAGCTTAGCAGCTTCTGCAGGTTCGATCAGCATATTGTCCGGAATGTTTAAGTAACCGAGCTCTTGGGCTACTCCGACTACATTAACCATACTTCTGCCTAGTAAGGTCAATTTACGTTCAGTTAAATGAGAAGCATCAATGATCTGCTGTAGACGATGTACATTTGAGGCGAAGGTAGAAATAAAAATTCTACGTTCTGCTTTTAAAAAGGCTTCTTCTATGTGAGCGCCAACAAGCTTCTCAGAAGGGGTGAAGCCAGGGCGCTCAGCATTGGTGCTTTCTGACAGCAGGATCTTTACACCCTTTTTACCGATATCGGCCATTTTATGTATATCTGGATACTGCTTGTTGACGGGCGTCATGTCAAATTTGAAGTCTCCCGTATGAACTACGGTACCTTCAGGTGTATCGAATACTACGCCAAGGCAATCTGGAATGCTATGATTTGTATTAAAAAATGTTGTAGTAATGGCACCCAGGGCTAAAGTAGATTCTGAATCAATACAATTGAGTTTCGTTTGTCGTAAAATCCCATGTTCCCTAAGTTTATTTTCGATTAATCCTAGGGTTAAACGGGAAGCATATATCGGGATATTCAACTGTTTAAGCAGGTAAGGAATCCCACCGATATGATCCTCATGTCCATGAGTAACCACCAATGCTTGTACCTTATCAATATTATTTAATAAATACGAAACATCAGGAATAATTAGGTCAATTCCTAAAAGACTTTCATCTGGAAATTTAGAGCCGCAATCAATAACGACAATGTCATCTGCGTATTGCAGGATATACATATTTTTACCGATTTCATGAACCCCGCCTAATGCTGCAATCGAGAGCTGCTTAGCTGCCATTTTCATTGAAGCCCCTCCTAAATAAATTTCTCTATATTATGTTTGATTCCCATTATAATTATCCATTCTGAAGGCTGATACAATATAATAACTGAAGAAAGCTAATCAAAAGATAGGAGAACGTTACTCATGAATATCCGACTATTACAAATGAAAGATAATAGCTCCATTGAAAAGGTCATCAGGGACTGCCTAATTGAGTTTGGCGGGAATCGCGCGGGTCTCGCCTGGGAGGATGACAGCCTGCATCATTTATCAGATTATTATAATCATAGTGAGAATCGGGCTTATTGGGTTGTTGAAGAGGGAGGGGAAGTATTGGGAGGTTGTGGAATTGCTCCTTTCGGGAATGATGACAAGATATGTGAGTTGCAAAAAATGTATTTATCTCAGTCGATTAGAGGTAACGGGATAGCCAACGAACTTTTAAATACAGCGCTGGACTTTGCCAAGCTTCATTACAACCAATGTTATTTGGAGACACTGCAAAATATGCACGCAGCCAACCGTTTCTACACAAAAAATGGATTTGAGCTATTAGAAAAACCACTTGCTGGGTCGGAGCATTTTGCTTGTGATGCTTGGTATATTAAAAATTTAATGTAATTGATTTAAAAATGTTGGAGGCCTGGATTACCAGGCTTTTTTTGCTCTAAGATAATGATTTTTTATTTGACAATAAAACCGTCCAGACGGTATAGTAAATAACAGGGGTGATTATCGTGAACAGTAATTCAAAACGAAGTAGTATTTTATTAGCAGCTTCTATTGTTGTTAAAAATAATGGGGTGGAGAAGCTTACGCTTGAAGCCGTTGCCAAAGAAGCCGGGGTCAGTAAAGGTGGACTGCTGCACCATTTTCCGAATAAGGAAGCTTTAATAAAAAGTATGGTGGAAGAGTTAACAAGCGATTTTTTCAGTAATGTTCAAGAAAGAGTAGCGAATGCATCTAGAGAAACGGGGAAGTGGGGACGAGCGTTTGTTCAGGCGATTGACGACGATCTTAAGGAAGAGCAGGAGATTAGCACAGCGCTTTCGGCTGCTCTTTTTACGAATCCGGATATCCTTAAGAAATTTCAAGATCAATACTCAGTATGGCAAAACAATATAGAGAACGATGGAATAGATCCTGTACGTTCAACGATTGTCAGGCTGGCAGCGGACGGTTTATGGTATTCAGAAATGTTCGGATTAGGAGTTTTAGATAAGGAGTTACGCAGTAAAGTGATTCAAGAATTAATAAATATGACGGAGTAAGGAGGGGCTATTGTTGAATTCATATGTGTTACTGGCAACAGCGATTATCTGCGAGGTATTTGGTAGCTCCATGCTTAAGGTTTCTAACGGGTTTAAAAAGATTTTACCTTCAATAGGAGTCGTACTCGGCATGGGTTCAGCCTTTTATTGTCTTTCTTTAGCGCTTTCAACGATTCCTCTAGGGACGGCTTATGCTATTTGGTCAGGGGTAGGTACGGCTTTAACTGCGTTAATTGGAGTAATCATTTATAAAGAAAACTTCAATCTGAAGAAATTACTCGGCCTGATTCTTATCATTGGTGGAGTAGTCATTATGAAACTTTCTGGTGGATCTCATTAGAGCTTGGAGGAATTATTATGAACAAGAATAAGGGTTTTTTGGTACTAGGGGTAGCTATTATAAGCGAAGTAATAGGTACAACTATGCTGAAAATGTCAGAAGGGTTCACACAAATATTGCCTACTATAGGTGTTATTATTGGTTTTATAATCGCATTTTATAGTTTGTCTATAAGTCTCAGAGTTTTACCTTTAAGCTTAGCTTATGCGATTTGGGCAGGTGTAGGTACAGTTCTAACCGCTATCGTTGGCATAGTAATATGGGGGGATCCATTTAGTGTGCTTACACTTGCAGGCATAGTATTAATAGTTGGAGGTGTAGTTTTATTAAACTCTCCAGATTCAGCTGATGAAAAAGAACTTAAAACCACAAGCTAATCTTTATAAAAAACAAGGGCCTGAGAAATCAGGCCTATATTTGATTGGCGTGATGTTGATAGATTCCATATTTAGGGTAGTTTGGCGATATTGGTATCACATATCTTTTCCGTAGAATTACATCTTATAGCTTGAACTGTTCTTTCTCTATAATGAAAGTGTCTCACATTGAAAGGAGGATCGGTTGTTATTTAATGTGCTCTGAGATGAATTTGAATGTAAACGCTATCATTTGAGCACTCAGATAGGGTGACACGTTAGTGATAATCTACATTAAGAGGAGGATTATAATGCGCAACAAGTATGTCGTATGGTCGCTTGTAGTAACCCTGTTGATTTCAAGTTTATACCTGGCAGCGGGTCCGTTCACATTTGTTAGTGCCTCTGGTGGCGCGAATTTGACGCTGGGCAAAACTGTAACGGCTAGCGGTCAATCACAAACGTATAGTCCAAACAATGTGAAAGACAGCAATCAAGAGACGTATTGGGAAAGCAGCAATAATGCATTTCCGCAATGGATCCAAGTTGATCTTGGTACAGAGACAAGTATTGACCAAATCGTATTGAAGCTGCCAACGGGCTGGGAGACGCGTACGCAAACACTCGCCGTTCAAGGCAGCACAAATGGATCTACATTCACTGACATTGTTGGTTCAGCTGATTATGTGTTCAATCCTTCAGCAGGAGGGAACACCGTTAAGATTGATTTTTCAGCAACCAGCACTCGTTATGTACGCCTGAATGTAACAGGCAATACGGGTTGGCCGGCAGCGCAAGTATCTGAATTCGAAATTTATGGAGCTAGCACACCAACACCGACGCCAACAGCCACACCGACAGCCACACCAACGCCAACTGTCACACCAACGCCAACAGCCATACCGACAGCAACGCCAACGCCAACAGCCACACCGACAGCCATACCAACGCCAACAGCCACACCAACGCCAACTGTCACACCAACGCCAACAGCCATACCGACAGCAACGCCAACGGCTACGCCTGTTGCGGGCAGTAATATCGCGTTTGGCAAATCGATTACCGCATCCTCTAATACGCAATCATTTGTGGCAGCAAATGCTAATGACAACAACACCAACACATACTGGGAAGGTGGCAGTAATCCTAGTTCATTGATACTTGACCTGGGGTCAAACTACAACGTTTCCTCAATCGTTCTAAAGTTAAATCCAGCCGCTGCATGGGGAGCACGTACCCAAACGATTCAAGTGCTCGGTCACAATCAAAACACAACGACATTTGGAAATCTGGTGTCAGCACAATCGTATTCGTTTAATCCAGCTTCAGGAAATACAGTAACCATTCCTGTTACCGCAACTGTCAAACGTCTACAGCTTAATATTACTGCCAACTCGGGTGCTCCAGCTGGACAGATCGCCGAATTAGAAGTGTACGGTACTCCAGCTCCGAATCCGGATTTGGTGATTACTGGCATGTCCTGGTCACCAACGAATCCGGTTGAGTCTAATGCGATTACGCTGAACGCAATCGTAAAGAATATCGGCAATGCCAGCTCTCCAGCTACTACTGTTAATTTCTATTTGAATAATGAGCTTGTAGGCTCAGCTCCGGTAGGTGTACTAGCAACTGGAGCATCGACAACAGCATCGATGACACTTACCGCAGGAGTTAAGCCTGCAGCAACGTATTCAGTTAGTGCCAAAGTTGATGAAGATAACCTAGTTATCGAACAAAATGAAGCGAATAACAGCTACACGAACCCAGCGTCACTTATTATCGCTCCAGTGTCCAGCTCTGACTTAGTGGGAACTGTTACATGGACACCAAGTAATCCTGTTGCTAATAACAATGTAACGTTCAATGTAAATCTTAAGAATCAAGGAACCGTCACCACTGCAAGTGGTTCACATGGTATAAGCGTTGTTCTTAAAAACTCTGCGGGTTCCACTATTCAAACCTATAATGGATCTTATAACGGTGCCTTAG
This sequence comes from Paenibacillus sp. FSL R7-0163, assembly GCF_037969975.1. Taxonomy (NCBI): domain Bacteria; kingdom Bacillati; phylum Bacillota; class Bacilli; order Caryophanales; family Paenibacillaceae; genus Paenibacillus; species Paenibacillus sp. FSL R7-0163. The sequence continues at coordinate 2,902,782 of NZ_CP150224.1, read as the reverse complement.
CAGGGGGGGCATCAGTTAATGTTGCGATTCCAGGGACTTGGACAGCGATTAATGGTAACTACACAGTCACCACTACTGTTGAAGTGGATGCTAATGAGATAGCTGCCAAGCAAGCGAATAATGTAAGTGTTTCTAATCTCGTTGTCTATGCTGCGCGTGGTGCAAGCATGCCGTATAGTCGATATGATACCGAGGACGCTACTCTCGGGGGTGGCGCGACATTGAAATCGGCGCCAACCTTTGATCAAGCATTAATCGCTTCTGAAGCTTCTGGCCAGCGTTATATAGCTCTTCCTTCGAATGGTTCGAACTTAGAGTGGACGGTCAGACAGGGTCAAGGCGGCGCAGGTGTAACGATGAGATTTACAATGCCTGACTCTGCAGATGGGATGGGATTGAATGGTTCACTGGATGTGTATGTGAATGGAGCGAAAGTAAAAACAGTTTCCTTAACCTCATACTACAGCTGGCAGTATTTCTCAGGTGATATGCCTGGCGATACACCTAGTGCAGGACGTCCACTATTCCGTTTTGATGAAGTTCACTGGAAGATGGATACACCCCTCCAACCTGGGGACAAGATTCGAATCCAGAAGAACAATGGAGATAGCTTGGAATATGGTGTGGATTTCATTGAAATTGAATCTGTTCCAACAGCAATTGCCCGCCCAGCTAACTCCGTATCTGTAACAGATTACGGTGCTGTGGCAAACGACGGACAAGATGATCTGGCAGCTTTTAAAGCTACTGTAAATGCAGCCGTGGCAAGCGGGAAGTCTATTTATATTCCAGCAGGAACCTTTAATCTTAGCAGTATGTGGGAGATTGGTTCTGCTAGTAATATGATCAATAACCTCACTATTACTGGTGCTGGTCTCTGGCACACCAATATTCAGTTTACCAATCCTAATGCTGCGGGCGGTGGTATTTCACTCCGTATTACAGGTAAGCTAGATTTCAGTAATGTATATATGAATTCTAATTTGCGCTCACGTTATGGGCAAAATGCAATTTACAAAGGTTTTATGGATAACTTTGGAACCAACTCTATTATCCATGATGTCTGGGTAGAGCATTTTGAATGCGGAATGTGGGTAGGCGACTACGCTCATACACCTGCGATTTATGCTAACGGGCTGGTAGTTGAAAACAGTCGGATTCGGAACAATCTTGCAGACGGCATCAACTTCTCGCAAGGTACTAGCAATTCAATTGTACGCAATAGCAGTGTGCGAAATAATGGTGACGATGGTCTTGCAGTATGGACCAGTAACACAAATGGTGCACCTGCTGGTGTGAATAATACCTTCTCGTATAACACCATTGAGAATAACTGGCGTGCGGCAGCGATTGCTTTCTTTGGAGGAAGTGGTCATAAGGCTGATCATAACTATATCATTGATACAGTTGGTGGTTCCGGCATACGTATGAATACCGTTTTTCCAGGTTATCATTTCCAGAATAATACGGGTGTAGTTTTCTCAGACACAACCATTATTAACAGTGGCACGAGTAAAGATCTTTATGGGGGTGAACGTGGCGCAATTGATCTTGAAGCATCAAATGATGCTATCAAGAACGTTACATTTAACAACATAGACATCATTAATACCCAGCGTGATGCGATTCAATTTGGATATGGTGGTGGATTCGAGAACATCGTGTTCAACAACATCAATATTAACGGTACAGGACTTGATGGAATAACAACTTCACGGTTCTCAGGTCCACATAAAGGTGCAGCTATTTACACCTATACAGGCAATGGTGCGGCAACCTTTAATAACCTGACAACTTCCAACATTGCTTATCCGAATCTGAATTATATTCAGAGCGGTTTTAATCTAACGATTCATTAATTTTATGTACGAGGTTGAGGGAGAAGCTCTTAGGAGCTTTTCCCTTTTTAGCTTGTAACGAGCTAATATCTCTAATTTGCAAGAAGGATAATGACTACATGAACAAGAAATTAATGTAAGGGAATTTAAACTATTAAATTTTGAAAATCTTTTGCAGATGTGTTGATTTCATCATCATGTTCGTCATAGCAGATGCGTCGGATCTCAAAGGACCTCCTGATTTTGTTAAACAACTTACTGCGCTTATTCAGGCAAACCATTTAATTACTTAAAGGGAGAGATGAAAAATGAATCAGGAAGTAATCGATTTTATTGAAGCGCTAAAAGAATCATGGCAGGTGGAGTTGTCCACCTCACTACGTGAGGTTGTTCATCTGGCTATACCGGATGTGCAGGAACGTATTCAGTATAAGAAACCTCATTTTTTGAAAAATGGAAAATACGCTGCGGCCATCTCGATATCAAAAGACGCAGTCAGCTTTGTAATCTTTAATACAACCGAGCTAACGCTTCCAGAGGGAGCATTTGAGGGACCACCTGAAAGGAAAACCTTAAAGCTTCGAAAAGGAGACACATTTGATTCTGCACAGTTGGTCTCTTTAGTTGCTCAAGCTTCAGCTTCTCTTTGATCCATACTTATATTAAAAGGACGATATCTCAAAGTCATTTGACTTCATGGGATATCGTCCTTTTTTGATGATTATACAGTTTTAGTTACTAGTTGTAGTGCTGAGATAATGAATCTGCTCTTCCAGGATGGTACTTGCTTTGCCTAAAAATGTTGTTATCAACTCAAGCTCCTGCTCAGTAAAGGAAGACGCCAGTTTAACCATCTTAGTGTGCAAAGGAAGGTAGGCATTTCCAACCTCGTTATTCTCATATAAAGGGACAATGATCACCTTACGACGGTCATTTGGGTCATGTTCTCTGCGAACAAAGCCGTTTTTTTCAAGTCGATCAACTAATGTGGTAATGCTGCCTGTAGTAAGTCCAGTTAATTTGGATAGCTCGCCGGCGGTGATAGGACCTTTTTCCTGAAGGATATCTATAGATAGAAAATCGTTATTGTATAACCCTAAAGAAGTTGCTACTTTTTGCTGGTACAAAACCGTTCGGCTGCCTAGGCCCCGCATGCGTAAAGTTAAGTCTTCCTGCTGAATTGTAACTTGATTGTGTCGATCTCTTGACAAAAGAGGACCCTCCTTTTAAAATGTTTATATCTTGATAGTCAAGATAATTAATAAACAAGATGCTTGATGAACATCTAATTAATTGTCTTGATTTTATCGAATTATTCACTAATTTGCAAAGGGTATAACATCACGTGGTTTGGAATGAAGCCTGTGCACAATCCTTTAACAATTAGAGCAGAACTAAACATTTGGGAAAAGTGGAGGAGAAAAAGGAGCATGGAAAAGAAAAATAAAGTTGGGGTTATTATAGTAGCTCTATTGTTGGCCACCCTTATGGCATCAATGGATAATACTATACTTGCAACCGCAATGGGAACCATTGTAGGTGACCTTGGCGGTTTTGACAAATTGATGTGGGTTACGTCCGCTTATATGATAGCTGAGATGGCGGGTATGCCGATTTTCGGTAAATTATCGGATATGTATGGACGTAAGCGATTTTTTATTTTCGGTATTATTGTCTTTATGATTGGTTCAGCTTTATGTGGTACGGCAAATTCTATTGTCCAGCTTAGTATTTATCGGGCGATTCAGGGTATTGGTGGAGGGGCACTCGTTCCTATCGCATTCACGATTATGTTCGATGTAGTGGCCCCGGAGAAACGGGGGAAAATCGGTGGGTTATTCGGTGCTGCCTATGGTATTTCCAGTATTTTCGGTCCCCTTATTGGCGCTTATATAGCGGATTATATTCATTGGTCTTGGGTCTTTTATATCAATTTACCCATTGGTGTTATTGCATTCTTTATGATCGCTTTCTTCTACAAAGAATCTGTTGAGCATTCCAAAGAGAAAATTGATTATCTTGGGGCTTTTACACTAGTAGCTTCAATTCTTTGTCTCATGTTTGCGATTGAGCTCGGGGGTAAGAAATACGCTTGGGACTCGCCAATGATTCTGGGATTGTTTATGGCTTTTGTTGTGTTTTTAATTGGTTTTATTGTTATCGAACGTCGTGCAGAAGAGCCTATCATTACCTTTGGCATGTTCAAGAATCGTCTCTATTCTACGAGTAATGTTATGGCGATATTTAGCGGAGCGGCATTTATTACAGCCTCGGTGTACATTCCAATTTATATTCAAGGGGTTCTTGGCGGGTCTGCCACAAATTCGGGGCTTGTTCTACTTCCGATGATGATTGGTTCTGTTATCACTGCTGCTGGCGGAGGATTCTTGCTCTCTAAATTTAATTATCGCACGATCATGATTTCTACGTTAGTACTCCTTGTTGCAGGTATTGCTCTGCTTACCACACTAACACCAGACTCCTCCCGGTTTATGGTCACTATTTTTATGTTTCTGGTGGGTCTTGGCATAGGTTCATCATTTTCTGTTCTAAGCAATGCAGCGATTCATGGATTTACAGCAAGACAACGGGGTTCTGCAAGTTCGACACTTAGCTTCACACGGGAGCTGGGAATGACACTTGGTATTACGGTATTTGGTATTATTCAAAGTCACATTTTTTCGAATAAATTAACTTCCATGTTCAGTAAAGGAGGCGCGGCACCAGAAGGTGTTAATCTAAGTGATCCAAGTACAATTTTGACTCCCGACACACGGGCCAAAATTCCCTCTGAGGTTCTTGATAAAATCACCGAAGGATTATCTTCTTCTCTTGTTCATACCTTTGCTTGGGCGATTATTCCATCAGTTATAGCTCTAATGGCGGCATTTGTGATGAGCAGGGAGAAGTTTGATCCTGCTTCTGAGCTGGAAGAATTTACGGCATCGCATTAAGGAAATAAAAGATAAAATAAAAGCCTAAGTCCTTTGTTAATAAAGGCTTGGGCTTTTTTGATAAGAAGCTCGGCGATCCTATTTCTCTGAAATGCTATATCGAGAATGTAAATGCCAGATAAGCTCTCTACGGCTGCTGACACCTGCTTTAGCGAAAATGGATTTTAAATGATCCTGAACCGTGTAAGCAGAAATATGTAACTCAGCAGCCAATTCTTTAGTAGATAATCCACGAATTACTCCTTCAAGTAAATGCTGTTCCCGTTTCGTCAGATCATACGCTTCTGCAATGATAGGAAGCATATCTGCTGGACGTGCAGGCTCGAATGAAATAGCGATTTGCGTCTGACCGTCGTATGCATGAAGCCGGCTAGCCCGGATCACTAGATAAGGTCCTTCTGACATCCGGATACAGGACTTAGCCATCCCCGAAGATTCAGAGGGACTATTGATTGCTTGTGTGCTCACCGCCCGAATTGGACGTGGCAGGATATGGTGATCAATTTTTTCTAATGAACGAAGTTTCTCTAACCAGCGGTCTGCTGTAGGATTGGAGGAGAGGAGCACTAGTTGATCAGAAAGGACAGCAATTCCGGAACCGTAATCTTCTTCCAGCCAAGTCTGATTTCTCTCAGGCAACTCAAGACTGAAAGCCCGCATTCTTGCGGCAATCTCAGGAAGCATTAAGGCTATCCACTCACAATCCTCCCGCGAAAATACAGGCTGACCCGACTTTCTGTAAAGTGTCAGATACCCCCAACACGCATCTCCATGAACAAGTACAGCGCGTAATTCATCCTCAAATCCTGCCGGAGATAGTACCTTTTGATAGCGAGCACTCAAATCTGGCTGCCCTTCGGTTGCTTCATATAAAGTAGCTACGTGCATTTTACTATGAACCATTTGCTCATAGGGATTAATATCGTCTTCACCGTATTCGATCTGGAACAAGTGATGGTGAATGGATTCCACGTTATCTTCTGTAACTGCACCTGTCGAGAGTAGTGTACGTGGATCAACATGGGTACAGCAGGCAGCATCAAAGGGTACAGCATCGCGTAAAATCGACAGTAATGAAGTACGGTAGCTATGTGAAGAATCAGAAACAGCACCTAACCTTATGATTTGTTGTTTAATATGATTAAGTTGTCTTATGGTTTTCATAGGTCAGCCCTCTAGTCATGGAGTATAAAAACAGGTATCCCACATTTATGGGATAGTGAATGTAAACCATATCCGTATAATTGAGAATGGTTCTTAATTATTTCTATTATATAGGATGCGGTGATAAAATGCAGAGAAAAGAAGATATTGTAGTCGTCGGTGGATATGGCCATGTAGGGCGTACCATTTGTGAAATCTTAGAGAAAAAATATCCTGGAAAGGTATATGCTGCAGGGCGAAGCCTTGTAAAAGCAAAGCAATTCAGTCAAGCAACTGATGGGAAAATTAAGCCGATGCAGGTGGATATTAATAAACCTTTACCTACTGATAAGTTAGAACGAGTTAAATTAATCATTATGTGCTTAGATCAAACGGATACAGATTTTGTAAGAGCTGTGTTTCGAAGCGGTATTCATTATGTGGATGTATCTGCGAACGGTTTGTTTTTGAATGAAATTGAGAAATACAAGAGAGAGGCTGAAGATAATGGGTCAAGTGCTGTCTTAAGTGTAGGACTTGCTCCCGGCATCACTAATCTCCTGGCCCTTGAAGCAGAGCGGCAGATGGATCAGATCGAGGAGATAGAAATTGCAATTATGCTCGGACTAGGTGATTCTCATGGCAAAGCGGCGCTAGAATGGACAGTCGACAGTTTAGCAGCTAAGTTCGAAGTGAAGCAGGGTAATCGCCAGGTTGAGGTGGAGAGCTTTACAGACAGAAGGTTATATCATTTTGGTGATAAGATGGGTAATCGATATGCTTACCGTTTTCCATTCTCAGATCAACAGACACTGAGCAGAACACTGAAAGCAGCGTCTATCTCCACACGATTTTGTCTTGATTCAGCTATGGTTACTAAAATACTGGCAATAACGAAAAAAACAGGAGCCGTTCGCTTACTGCAAATAGGCTGGCTGAAGAATTTAATTGTTCGTGCTATGGGGCGGCTGCATTTGGGGGATGATGGGTTCGCTATTAAGGTTGAGGCAAGTGGAAGAAATTTAGAAGGTAAATTACTTCATGCGGATTTTTTATTACAAGGAAAGAATCAATCTATCATTACGGCAAAAGTAACAGCGGCAGTAGCAAAACATCTATATGATTCACCACCCCCAGGTGGAGTTTACCATATTGAGCAGCTGACTGATATAGCGTATATACAGAAGGAATTAGGATCAGCAATTTCTCTCAAGACTGCGGTAAACTAGTATAATATTAATCATATAGAAAGGGGCGTCATAGAATGAATAGAAAAGATTGGGAGCTGTTGAACGGTCATAAAGCGGGCGTGTTTTGGTTCACAGGATTATCAGGTTCAGGAAAAAGTACACTAGCACAACAAGCTGAAAAAGAATTGTTTAAGCAAGGCATAAGATGTGCTGTGATCGACGGCGACCAGCTAAGAAAAGGTTTAAATATCGATTTAGGTTTTTCAGAAGAGGATCGTAAAGAAAATATGCGGCGCGCGGCCGAAGTAGCGTCTATGTTTTTGGACCTTGGCTTTATAGTGCTTGTCCCGATGATTTCACCTTCTTCAGCTGCTAGAGAAGCGATTAGATATCGTTTTCAGTCTGGCGAGTTTGCAGAGATTTATGTGCAATGTTCATTAGAAACCTGCGAACAACGTGATCCTAAAGGGTTGTATAAGAAAGCTAGAAAAGGTGAAATTCGTGAGTTTACAGGTATTGATGCTATTTATGAACCCCCTAAACATGCCGAATTGACAGTTGACACAGAGATTTACAATATGGAGAGCAGTGTGAATCTGCTAGTTGATTTTGTTACACATAATTACGCTAAAAAGATATAGTGGGAAGTTAACAGAAGCCTAATTAAGTAGGGCTTCTTTTTTTGCATTCTCAAATGGAATTTTATCGCATAAAGGGAATCAAGGTGCTACAATATGAATGAACAAAAATAAATTCATTCATATTTATCGGGATTATTCAAAATATGCGATATATGGAGGACTCCAAATGAAAAAAGTTACTGCATTTATTGGGAATCAGCAAAAGCATGCGACCTTTGAAGCGGTTTGTGAATTTGGCAATAATTTAAAAGCATATGGTGATATTGAATTTGAGTATGTCTTTTTAAAAGATTATCGGCTTGAATATTGCCGGGGCTGTAAGATATGTTTCAATAAAGGTGAGGAGTATTGTCCACTAAAGGATGATCGTGATGTATTGATGGAGAAAATGATTCATTCTGACGGGGTTATTTTCGCTACCCCTAATTATGCATTTCATGTATCGGCACCGATGAAGAACCTCTTGGATCGGCTTGCCTTTGTATTTCATAGACCTCGTTTCTTCGGAAAAACCTTCACGGCTATTGTCAATCAGGGGATCTTTGGAGGCAACAAAATTGAAAAATATCTTAGTAATATGGGCGAGAATTTCGGATTTCAAGTCACAAAAGGCTGTGTCTTGACTACTTTGGAACCAAGAACAGAAGTTGCGCAGAAAAAAATGACGAGAGAAATTAAGAAAGCCTCCGAAAGATTCTATAAGGACCTCATGTCACCTAAGACTCCGGTTCCTTCATTTTTCAGGTTAATGCTGTTTCGAATGTCACGTACAAGTATAAAAACAATGCTTGATGATCATTCCAGGGATTATCGTTATTACAAAGAACAAGGCTGGTTTGAGTCGGGTTATTATTATCCTGTTTCATTGGGTCCTATAAAAAGGACAGCGGGTCTGATCTTTGACTTTATTGGGAAACGAATGGCTAAGAATTCGTAACCATAAAGACACTTCTCCGTATAAGATATGAACATGACCGACAATTAACCAAAAGAGAAGTTGAGGTAATCCACCTATGAATGTAAATTTAACCGATCATGCCGATTCAGCCTATTCGCTAGCCGAGCAGAGGGCGGCTCAGTATTTTGTTTCACTGCATATGCAGTTCAAAGAAAAAACGTATGTATCTACTCTGACTGAAGATATTCAATTATGGAAAAAACATCATATTCATCGCCGCTCATGGTTGTCCTTTTTCTCTAGAGGGAAGAGGAAACCTGATTCTCAGGATTATCATAAGTATATAGGGTGGCTGAATCTTTCCGGTAAATTGGATGATTATTTAGATCGGAGCGTTTCCTATTTATATATGAGAGATCTGGGCAAAGCCTTGGATTCTCCTGACACACAAAACAGGATTAAGCGAATGGTTGCTGACATTAGATCTCAATTGATCCCAGACGGTTCAACAATGATAAGAGAACAATCGGAATTTATGAGCTTGGCAGGAGTATATCGCTGGGCGCAAAAAGAAGGCGTCGAGACCGCCACCATCTGGATGATCGACAAGCTAAAGAACGTATCAACCCATATTCCGCAGGAAATGAATGCCGAACAAGCGCAGCGTAAGTTAATTAAGATCATTATCGGGGTCATTCTGCATGTAATGGAGGAAATGGGGGAGAGTACCCCACCTTTGGAACGTTCTAAGAAGCTTAGTGAAGCCATTAGACTTGGTTATTCTTATGGGCTGACTTACCCTTTTATTGATGATCTTCTCGATTCCAGTGTCTTAACGCTTCAAGAAAAAGAGCAATATTCCCTCATGATACGCGACGCTATCCTTACTAGATCTGTGCCTGAGCTTGGAGAATGGTCCGGAGAGAACATGGAATTCATTCGATACGTACATTCGGAGCTTAGTGAAGCTTTCGAATATATTAAAAGCTATCAACGTCCAGAAATGCAGAACATATTTTTCGAGCAATCCTTTGTGTTTTTTCAATCTCAGGAGCTGGACCGTGTTAAGGAACTTTCCAACGCTAAATACACCAATGAAGAGCTTTATATCCCCATTATCTTAAAATCCTCTTCTTCCCGTTTAATTGTCCGATCCGTTATTAGTGCTCCTACAGATGATGGATTTGATCAACGTACTTTTTATTATGGTCTTTACAATCAACTGGCTGATGATTTTGCGGATATGTTTGACGATATGAAAGAGGGAGCGGTAACGCCGTATACCTATTTTCTGAAATACCGTGATCAACGTTCAGATTTGATAAACCCTTTTGAATTATACTGGACCGTCATCTCTCATCTAATCCATTCCGTATATCACTCCGATGCCAAAACCCGTGAAGTGATTCTAGATCGAGCAATTAACGGTTTGAAGCGTTGTAAAGAACGTGTGGGTACTGAAAAGTATAAAGAGATTATGGAGATCTTTGCTTCGGGTCAACCCGAATTTAATCATCTCGTGCAGCAAATGGTGTTGAAAGCTGATGATGTGGATTTTTTTGACAAACTACTAAGAGATCAACTGCTTACGAATTTAAAAAACAACAAGCAGGAAAAGGTGGATTTTCACAATACGATTCAAAAGGTTCGTGGTGAAATCAACAATCAATTGCCGATTAATAAACCTGTTGGGACACCAGCTATGAAAGAAATGTTAATTGATGCAGCCAATTATTGTTTAGAGGGTGATGGCAAGCGAATACGACCTATCCTGACTTGGGTTATGGGTGTGAACGAATACGGATTAGACAGCGCAGCAATTGTGCCGCTTTTGAGGTCTTTGGAATATATGCATACTGCATCCTTAATTTTCGATGATCTGCCCTCTCAGGATAATGCCCCCACTCGAAGAGGCCGTTCAACTCTACATGAGGTGTATAATAGCGCTACGGCGGAATTGACAGGACTCTTTCTAATTCAGAAGTCGATTGAGGAACAGGCATCCCTTCATACATTCGATGCTAAATCCGTAATTGCTTTAATGCAATATTCAGCTCAAAAGGCGGAAGATACCTGCATGGGGCAAGCGATGGATTTGAATTCTAAAGGAAAAGCATTGACGCTAGAGCAATTAAATATGATTTGTTTCTATAAGACGGGCATTGCGTTCGAAGCTTCACTAGTTATGCCAGCGATTCTTGCACAGGTTAAGGAGACAGAAATTGAAGATTTGAAGAAATTCGCTTATCATGCGGGGATTGCTTTTCAGATTAAAGATGATTTACTCGACTTGGAAGGGGATTTACAATTACTAGGTAAGCCGACAGGGCAGGATGTTGAGAATAACAATGCAACGTTTGTATCCATTCTGGGTTCAGAAGGTGCTAGAAAAGAGATGTGGGAGCACTATTGTCTTGCCATGGAGGCGTTAAAAGAGATCCCCCGCAATATCAATTTTTTAAAACATCTATTGAATTATATGGTTAATCGTGATCGATAAATATAAAAATGGAGTGTTGGCATCTTTGCCAGCACTTTTTTATGAAAAAAATCAATCGTTTTTACGTTCAGCTCCGTCTTACTTATAAGAACATCAGAACGATGACTTTATCCTAATACCGACACTGACAAAAAAAGAGGGGGTGTAGTGAGTGGTGGATAGGACGATGGACGAGGTCAGAATGGTTGATTTTGCCCGTATGGATGAGGAAGTTTTCTTTAAACGCCTGTATGTGGAGCATCGGAAAATGTACACCGTCGCTTATAGTTATCTACGAACAGAAGCGGACGCGTTAGAAGTTGTACAAGAGGCTTCATGTCGGGCCTGGATGAAACGTAAGAAGCTTAAAGATGAACAGTCATTTACACCTTGGTTGATTCGAATTACGATCAATTGCTGTATGGATGAACTACGACGAAAAAAACGAGTGATTCCTACGGAGAAGCTAGCAGAGGTTGCCACTCAGGAAATGAAAAGCAACGACCGGATTGATCTGGAACGCGCTATGAACAGGTTAAAGCCCAAATATCGGCATGTGGTACTTCTTAAATATTACAATGACATGACTACAATCGAAATCGCAAAAGTGCTAAAAAAACCAGAAGGTACAATCAAAACCTGGTTACGTGAGGGACTTAAACAGCTTCGTAATGTGCTGAAGTGATATGGGAGGTGAACAGAGTGACAGATAAAGAAGATCGTATTTTGCAGAAAAATGTTGATGAAATGAATCAGAATACTGAGACTTTACAGGAAATGAAAATTTATAACGCGATGCGAAAGGGAATTATGGAAGGAAAAAAACGTGAGAAACGCCGTGTTTATACCGCAGGTTTGGGAGTGATTGCAGCTGCAGCCGTAGCCCTATTATTTACATACTCTTCAATCGGATTGCCGGCCAAGGAAGTGGCCCAACCTTCAGTTCAAACCGCCAGCCCTAAAAATACAGATGATTTTGCAGCTTATCGCTCATTTTCAAGGTTAGAACCAGCACTTGCAAGTGCTCTGGAACAGAATCTCGTGATGCCGGTGGGTCAGAGCGCGGAAAACAAAGGGTACCGAGTGGATGTAACTGGTGCAGTAACAGATGGAAGGAAGGTGTATATTCTATACAGTGTTCAGAACAATACAGACAAAGAAGTTATACATGCGGATTTTGCGCTTCAATATGAAGGCATACAGGAGTCGAATCTACATAAAGGTGCTGCACTAAGTATGCTTGCCAGCGATAACCGAATTCAACCAGGCCAGTCTAAGGATTTTATATACACCACTAGTCTTTCACCAACGATTAAATATCCAAAGGAAGTAAACTATAATGTCATTCTCACTGAAACTTCAGATAAGGCGCTACAATCCAGTAGTAATAAATACCGGACTAATCTGGATGTTGCTTTCGAACTTAATCCTGATATGCTCAAAGCACAGGAAAGAATTCTAAAAACGGATAAAACGCTGACAGTTGACGGGCAAAAGATTAAAGTGAATCTAGTGCAATATACACCGCTTAGTACCTATGCAGATTTGGAGTATGATCTGAACAATGATAAACAAATTTTCCAATTGATTAATCCAGTTCTGATTAGTACAAATGGGGGTGCTACCGAAAAATTATTTTACCCCGACATCGTCAACTCTGACAATTCTGAAGTCTATTCGGACAACACCAAGTTTACGCTGGTGTTCAGGAACAGCCAGAGCGGCCTAAAGCATCAGCCAGACACCGTTTCATTAAAAACCTTTGGTATCTCGGCAGTCGAAAAAAATAAAATGAAAATTGTTGTCGATCTCAATAAGCAGCAAATCATTGAAGCACCGGGAAGCGGCCTTGAGCTTGTTGCTCCAACGCAAGAGAATTATGCAGATGAAGGAGAGATCTTGTTACGGCATACAATTACTGATGCCGAATATTTAAAATACTACACTAGACTTGCTGAGACTTTTACTGATGCGGAAGGAAATGTGCATAAAAGAGCAATCAAAACAACTTCGGCAGGAAACTTCGGTGGCTACATGACTTCAAAGGATGGTACAGCCGTGGATGAAATGCGTTATACTTTTGGAAAGGGAGCGAAAGATTATCCTCAACCACTAACGATTACGCTAGAGAAATATATCAATCCGATTATGGATACGCAAGCCGTAGAGTTATTTTCTAAGTAATAGATTAAGCTTAACGATTAATAATCTTGTATTTGTTGTAATCCTATAGGAGGTAGTTATGCGTAAATATAACACTGTAATCTTTGATGTGGATGGAACCTTAATTGATACAGAAATTGCTGTTTTGAGTTCTCTGCAAAAGATGTTAAAGGTGGATCACAACAAAGAGTATGAATTGTCAGAGCTTAATTTTGTGTTAGGTATTCCAGGTTCAGCTTCATTACCGCAACTTGGGATCGAAGATATTCATGAGGGCAATGAGAGATGGAATGTTTACATGAAAGATTTCTATGATACTATTAACATCTTTGACGGAATTGTAGATGTAATGAGTTCATTACAGTCAAAAGAGATCGTTCAAGGAATTGTGACTTCCAAGACAAGAGATGAGCTAAATGACGATTTCGTTCCATTTGGCTTAACTAAATATTTATCATATACCGTTATCGCAGAAGATACAGCAAAGCATAAGCCACATCCAGACCCCTTGCTAGAATTTATTAGAGTATCAAAAGCAAACCCTGAATCATCTATTTACATAGGGGACACGATTTATGATTATGAATGTGCACGAGATGCTGGTGTCGATTTTGGATTAGCTTTATGGGGATGCAAGCAGCATGAGCATATTCCCGCGAAATATAAATTTGAAACTCCGCAGGATATTTTAAAGCTGCAATTGTAAAGTGAATAGGATGAATATAAAGCAGAGCGGCATTTTGCCCTCTGTTTTTTAATGGAAATACCTTCATTGTATGTTCTTAACATTGACTCTTCTCTTTCTTATCGTTAATATTACCTCTGTGCTTCATTGCCCAAAAGCCTAAAAGCTTAAAAGTAAGGAAGCGCCGCATTCTTCGGATTTTATCCCAATCACAATGTTAAGGAGCACTATCGTTATGGACCGTCAGCTTAGTTTTTCAAAAAGTATGATTATCATCGCCTTTATTCTTGCATTTCTTTTTGTATCTATTTTCCTATTAAAAGCAGAACCTCATATCCCGCTTCTCGCAACCACAGTTGGCACAGCAGTCTTATTGGGTTTATTTGGCGTGTCATGGAAAGATATTGAGGCTGCTATCATCAAAGGCATACAAACAGCTATAATGCCCATTCTTATCCTCATGCTAATCGGAATATTGATCGCTGTATGGATGATGAGTGGTACGGTGCCTACACTTTTATTTTATGGTATGGATTATATTAATCCGAACTACTTTGCAGTAAGCGCGTTATATGTCACAATTGTCGTCTCTATGTTTACTGGAAGCTCATTCACCACCGTTAGCACGATTGGTGTAGCTTTGATGGGTATTGCTTTGACGACAGGGATTTCTCCAACACTTGCTGCTGGAGCGATTATTTGTGGAGCTTGTTTTGGTGATAAAATGTCTCCTTTATCTGATACTACAAATTTCGCACCTGCAGTGGTAGGTATATCCTTGTTCACACATATTCGTAATATGATGTACACAACGATTCCAGCGCTTATTATAACTACTGTCTTTTTCTTGTTCGCACCAAAAGCCGATGCGATTGATTTATCGTCGATTCAGGGGATTAAGTTTGCTCTACAGGATGGATTTAGTATTCACTGGTTAACGTTGATCTCACCACTTGCCGTTATTATTTGCTCAATCAAACGAATCCCAATCCTTCCTACACTGATGGTTGGCATTGTCACTGGTCTTCTGGTGACCGCTATTATTCAGCAGCAGGCAGAAATCGGTGTCTGGTTCAGTGTGATGCAGAATGGATACGAAAGTACTATTGCCAATGAAACCGTTGCTTCTATCGTTAACCGAGGTGGAATGCAATCAATGATGAGTTCCGTTTCACTTATCTTGATTGCTTTATCATTAGGCGGACTAATACAACATTGTGGTGTCATAGAGGCTTTTTTTCGCAAAATCATTCAACCCCTCAAACGTAAAGGCAGTATCGTGCTTATGAGCGGCGCATCATCCATTGCGGTTAATGGGATGACTGGTGAACAGTATCTTTCTATTTTGTTGCCCGGTCAAATGTTCAAAGATGAATATAATCGCCGCGGCATTCCAGCAAAGACACTATCCCGTACGTTAGAGGATTGTGGAACCCTTGTTAATCCTTTAATTCCTTGGGGAGTTAGCGGTGCTTTTTTCGCTGCTACACTAGGTGTACCGGTAATTGAATATATACCTTATGCCACCCTTCTGTGGTTAAGCCCATTCATCACGTTTGCGTATGCTTTGATCCCGAAGCTGCAAAAGAACTCGTTAGGCTAACCTTCTCTGAAAGAATGTATTTATTGAACGGATATAAAGAATAATAAGAGTGATTTCTGATTTATATCTGGGTAATTCAGCGGGGGTATTGATAGTGAGTCGCAATAAGTTGCAGGATAGAATCAGGTTAGCAAATGTCGAGACTAAACATGCAGAGCAATTTAATAATTTATTACGTTATGTATTTCAAGTGACGAATCGTGATTTACAAATCTTTGGTTGGGAAAATCGTGAAATCACCCAAGCGAAGCTGCCAGTTCTAAAGTATGCTGATGTAGTCGGTTGGTTTGATGGTGATAAATTGATTTCACAGTTAGCAGTATACCCATTTCAAGTAAATATTTTTGGGCGAATTTATGAGATGGGTGGCCTGACGGGTGTTGGAACCTATCCCGAATATGCTAATTTAGGTTTAATGAATAAGCTGATGCTGCATGCATTAACTAAAATGCGGGGCCGCAAGCAATCAATTTCTTATCTATTTCCGTATTCCATTCCATATTATAGGCGGAAAGGCTGGGAGATCATTACCGATAAAATCTCATTTGAAGTTCCGGATACCCAGCTGCCGAAAACTAAAAAAGTTCCTGGGAACGTGGAGCGGGTAACTATTGAACATCCGGATATCAAGGAGATATATGATCAGTTCTCCATGCAGCATCATGGAGCTATGCTTCGAAATAAGTTGGCTTGGGAAGAATATTTACGCTGGGATCTGGATGAAATGACGGTAGGCATCTATTATAACAATGATGATTTGCCCACAGGGTATCTGTTGTATTGGGTTGCTGAGGAGATCTTTTATATCAAAGAAATGGTTTATATCAACGAAGAAGCTCGGGTGGGATTATGGAACTTTATAAGTGCACATTTTTCGATGATTACTCTTGTCAAAGGGGATATTTATAAAGGGGAGCCGCTTTCCTTCGTTTTAGATGATGGTGACATCAAGGAAACCATTGCTCCTTATTTTATGGCCCGGATAGTGGATGTGCAATTATTTATCGAACAGTATCCGTTTAAAAAACAGGATAAAGAGGGTTGCCTTATCTTCACCTTGAGTGATCCGATGCTGGAATGGAACCGGGGTACATTTACACTTAATGTGGATAAAGATGGAACAGGTGTTTTGCACGCAGGAGGGACTAACCCTTCCTTGTTGATTGACATTCCTACTTTAACCACGATGTTAATGGGCTATAAGCGACCTACCTATTTGGCTAGGATCGGTCGGATCCAGGCAGATGAAGCAACAGTTCAGTTCTTGGAAGGGTTAATCAGGCCAGAACATCCTTATTTCTCTGATTATTTTTAAAAAGCATACTCTAATGAGTGTGCTTTTTTGTTCTTTTATAGTAGAATTGATTCTCGGCAACACTAAATGATATGGGGTGTAAGAATGGCGATTAATTTCACCAAACCAATGATCCAAAGGTTAGAACAAGAAATCATAGAGGTAGAGAGCAAGCTCAAAAACGTGAAGAACAAAAAGGAAAAATCCAAATTCAAAATTAATCAATTAGAACAGGATATGAAATTTAGCAAGTCTCACACAGATTTGAGCAGTAAAATGACGCGAATCAAAAAGCTTAACGATGAAATTAAAAACATGAATCGCCTGCAAGCTGATCTTTCCAAAGAATTAACAGCAAAGAAAAACTCGTTAAAAAAACTCCAGGTAAATGCATCTATAGTGACCAGTGATCCTACTAAAGGATAATCGATCATGGCTGCACAGATAAAAAACCGCGTAATTGGCGGTTTTTATTTTTTTACCAGCTCATCTGTTTCTCCCCTTAACAAGGAAATCTCATGCTTATAGGGTGCGTTTACATATTTCTTTTCACCGATGGAGGGAGTCTCTAGGAGTTTGGGAATAGCTGGAAGTTATTCAAAAGAGACTCCACATTCACTACCTTTTCCAGCCATAGTTTCTAATGAAACCTGAACATTTCGTTTATCTGTTAGCACTTCGTTTAAGCCTTCCACGATCCGAGAGATGCCGGCTTGAGAGCCAGGATGTAGGACGATTTGGGTTGAACCCAAAGCTTCTGTTCTTATGATTTCTGATTGAAGAAACTCTATACTATGCTCAAAGACCTGTGCCGAAAGTGTATTTCCTAAGTTAACAATAAATGGAGCGTGTACAATAATATTAGAAATACCGTTATCTCTCATATGAGCATGTCCTGCTTCAATATTCAAAGCTTCAATGGGTTTGCGGCGTGTATTTTGTGGGGCTCCGGTATAAAAAAGGAAGGTGGTCGCTCCATAAGAAGCTGCCTCTTCACTAGCTCGAAGGAGCATTTTTGTTCCGGTCATAGACACATGAGAGCCTAGGAGTAAAGACATCGGGGTTGACACTTCCTTTCCTCAGAATACAGGAAGTTTTTTAGGGAAGATCAAGGTTGTCTTATCTGATCTATTATTTATGAGAGACAACCTTAGCGACCCGGAATTTAGCGCTAATTAGCGGCGAAAATAGTCTCGCCTTGAATTGGTTTTAAATCTTGCTCCCATTTAACTCTGATTGCCCGGGAAGTGAATAGATCAGCTCCATCTGAGATTTGGAAGTGTAGATGGGCCTCGCTCGTATTACCAGAATTACCTGTTAAGCCAATAACCTCCCCTTTTTCGACTTTATCCCCCGGTTTTACAGTAACTGACCCTTGTTTGAGATGCGCCAAATGACTATATTCCCCGCCATGATCAATGACAACGATATTTCCGGTAGCTTGATTCGGATTCATGACCCCAACTGGCTCATTGTCTTTAATGTCATTCACAACCGATACAATGGTGCCGTCCGCTGGAGCGAGAATGTTTTTGCCAAAGGCATAATAGCTTTCATTTCTTAGTGGGTCTCCTTTATAGGAATAGTTATCTTTGGTTTGGATAAAATCGTAAGCGTAACGCTGGATTTCTAACTCATAATGATAATTCACAAGCACATTCTCGCCACCCCAAAACACATACCAATCCCCCTCAAACGGCAGCGCGTATTCATGTTTACTTAGTACATTGTCGGTTTCAGGAGAAGGGATAAACTCTTGAACTTGAATTAATGTAATCATCCCATCCGGATCAAACATCCCGACGAGCCCCTTATTGCCAGCATCACTAACCCATGTGCGTCGATCAAATCCATTAAGCTGCATGGTCGATGCCTTTTCCAATGTATGGATACCCTTAGTGAATTCTTTTCCTGTCTCTGCTAATTCTGCTTCACTTATTTCATCTTTTAAAGGCTGGTTAAAGCGGGCATACAACTCCTTATACTTCCCGTCCAGTAGAATCTTTGATAGTTCATCTGGAGCAAATCCGCTCAGAATGGCAGCTGTGGCCGGGTTTGTTGTCTGCTCCGCCTTTTCAGTAGTCGGCACATCAGCATTCTCTCCTCCACAGGCAGCCATTAATAAAGACAATGACCCTACAGCCAAGACAGTTCTTGTATTCAAAATAACTTTATGAATGATTTTTTTAGGTTTTTTGTTCATATATATCGCCTCCCAGTATTACGATTGTAGCAGTCTATCCTTAGCTCTTCTGAAATTCTATATTAACACTTACATAATTTACTAGCTATTTAATGAATACGAATTAAGCTTCCGTTAAGATTAGTAAGATTGCTAGCCAAAAAAATCATGCTATGATGATAAAAACGTCTATTGTGAAAGGGAAAATTTATATGAATGAGGCTTCAATTTTATTGGTTGATGATGAGGTATCACTTTTAGACATTATGGAGACAGTGCTGCGTAAGGAAGGCTACGTCAATATAGATACAGTGCAAACAGGTGAAGAAGCAGTAAGTGCCTGTGAATCCAAAAAATATGATTTAATTGTGCTGGATGTAATGCTGCCCGGACGAAGTGGCATCGAAATCTGCCCTTTTATCCGGCAGACGACGGATGCTCCTATTCTTTTTCTGACTGCTCGGACGTCTGATTTCGATAAATTAACGGGCTTTGCTATAGGTGGAGATGATTATATCACTAAGCCCTTTAACCCGCTTGAAGTGGTGGCTCGTATAAGAGCACAGCTGCGGAGATATTTTGCTTCTGCTAACCAACAGGCTACTGGCAAGAGTGTAGAAATAGTCCCCCATAAATCTGCAAATGTATATGATTACGGAAGGTTTAAGCTAGATGAGACAGCGGGAGAACTCCTGGTAGAGGGTCAGTCTGTTGCTTGTCCGGCACTTGTATTTCAACTGCTGGTCTTCCTATGCAAACATCCCAATCAGATTTTCAGCAAAAGTGAGTTATATGAGAAAGTATGGGGCGATGAAGCACTGAGTGATGATAATACGGTCATGGTTCATATTCATCGAATTAGAGAACGTATCGAAGCAGACCCGTCCGATCCAAAATTTATTGTTAACGTTAGGGGCCTTGGTTATAAGCTGGTGAAGGTAGACCGCCAGGAGTTGTCCATGCCATGAATATCAAACGCCGGTTAACGTTAAGGTTCGTTCTACAGCTAGCTATTACGGGAATGGTTGTTCTCGCTATTGCAGCAGTAACGTTTACTTGGATGCTGTTGCGTTTTCTCGATATCAGTATTACGCGTGATTTTGCTAATGTTGGCTTAGAGCAACTGGTTGAATCCTCCAAAATTGATGAGAAGGGGATTCAATTTTCCCCGAGCTTGCTGGAGCAAGTGAAGAAGAATAAGGGCTGGCTGCAAAACATCGATGAAAATGGAAAAGTTGAAAGTGCCTACAACACTCCAAAAGATGTCCCAATTCAATATGGACCGGGTGAAGTAGTCGCCTATTGGACAGGGACTCAGCCTTTTCCGTATACTCTGGCTGTATGGATTCAAGAGAAAAATGGGAGACAATTCACGCTTCTTTATGGCGCGCCAAATATACTAGATCCTCTGTTAAAAAAAATGAGCGAAGGTACATTTGATGCAGTAGATGGAGATCTGGTTCTGCCTGATTCGATTGAAAGAGAAATTAAATCATCACAGGCTTTTGTTCAACTCATTGATTCATCGGGTACGGAGCTGCTCTCCTATAATAGGCCAAAGATGATTCCCACCAAGTACTCAGTGCCAGAGCTAGCACTACGCACTCTCTACAGTGAACGTTACGGCTATCATGTCCGATCTTCTTTTGATAAACAAACCGGCCAAACATGGATCGTTGGACAACCAAACGTAAAGGGAGCAGATACAGGCCAAAAGGTATGGGTACCTGAAGAGGTTAAAATTGTTATTAAAGGCTCATTAGCAATGCTCGCGGCTTTATTGCTTGCATTTATATTGCTTTCTTTATGGCAAGCTCATAGGTTTGGAGCGCCAATGCTGCATATGCTTGTATGGCTCGATTCCATTGGAAATGCCATATATACAGAGCCTATGGACCGTAAAGGAAATCGTCGTAGTCGAACACACGTAGGTAAATGGAGACGGAGATACCGGGTTTTTTCTGATGTTATGGTATCCATAGAGAAATTATCTGCTAATTTGCAGAGAGATCAAGCGTTGCGGCAACAAACAGAGAATTTGAGGGAAGAATGGATCGCAGGTGTTACTCATGATTTAAAAACTCCTTTATCTTCTATAACTGGTTATGCCCATTTACTGGCGGAGCCTTCGTATGATTGGCCGAAAGAGGAAGTTCGCAAGTTTACAAGGACTATGCTGGATAAATCAGCCCATATGGACATGCTTATTAGTGATCTTGCCATGACCTATCGGCTAAAAACAGGGATCAAGCCACCAGAGCTGATGGAGGTGGAATTGAACACTTGGCTACATCAAGCCCTTGATCAAGCTGCTGCAAATCCCGAATACGGGAAGCAACGAATTATATTTGTGCCGGCACCAAACGAAGTGAGAGCTCGATTGTATACTCCATGGCTAGAGCGGGTGGTCAACAATTTGACTGCGAATGCTTTACTTCATAACCCCTCAGATACGATTTTAACGGTTTCGCTTACTATGAATGATGAGGACAGTGGATTTACTATTCAATTTTCCGATGATGGCGATGGAATGGATGAAGTCACACTTAACCGTCTATTTGAACGTTATTATCGAGGAACGGACACCGTATCTAGCTCCAACGGATCCGGCCTTGGCATGGCGATCTCCAAGGGATTAATCGAATGTATGGAGGGCAGGATTGCTGTTGAGAGTAGCCCTGGACAAGGGACCATTATTAAGTTGATATGGAGCTGATCATAGAACCAGCGTTTTTCCTAACGGAAATGACGGTGGTTTTTTTGTTGTGAATATAGTTTTTTAATTCTTCTGTGTATTATCCAGCCGGAGTTGGGATCATAAATAAGTTGACATCTAAACTGATTGTAACTACAATAGTTACAGGTAGTGGTTAAAAATAAATTTATCATCCTAATTTGAGGAGGAAGTAAAAATGAAAATAGCAATAACAGGAGCAACAGGTCAATTCGGATCATTGGTGATAGAAGCTTTACTTAAAACTGTACCCGCAGGTGATCTTGTAGTTAGTGTGCGGAACCCAGAAAAAGCAAGTGATCTTCAGGCGCGTGGAGTAGAAGTCCGTCATGGTGATTTTGATCAACCTGAGACGCTGGAATCAGCATTTGCCGGTGTGGATCGACTATTAATTGTATCCGCAGATGGTGATAATGAAACCCGGATTCGTCAACATAAAGCAGCTGTTGTTGCTGCGGAAAAAGCAGGCGTTGGCTTCATTGCCTACACAAGTGTAGGACAAGCAGACAAGAGTGAACTATTTCTTGCTGAAGTTCACCGCATCACCGAAGAAGCTATTCGCGCAACAGGCATTCCTTACAGCTTCCTCCGTAATAACTGGTATTTGGAGA
Source organism: Paenibacillus sp. FSL R7-0163 (assembly GCF_037969975.1). Classification (NCBI taxonomy): domain Bacteria; kingdom Bacillati; phylum Bacillota; class Bacilli; order Caryophanales; family Paenibacillaceae; genus Paenibacillus; species Paenibacillus sp. FSL R7-0163. The sequence continues at coordinate 2,880,367 of NZ_CP150224.1, read as the reverse complement.
ATGAGATCGGCTCCATTCAAGGCGCTCTAGCAGGTGCCCCATGGGTGACTTCAGCAGGGAACGGTAAAGTTGGCTGGGCTACACGCGGAGATTATGCAGAAGCTGCAGCAAATGTTCTGACAGGTGACGGACATGAGAACACAGTGTATGAATTGTCTGGCAAACCTTTAACACAAGAGGAATTGACTGAGATCATAGGCACTGTAATCGGTAAAGAAATCAAAGTAATCCAGGTTGACGACGAGGCTTATGCCAAGACCATGTCGGAGGTGGGTGTCCCAGAAGCTGCGCTTCCAATAGTTGTAGCTATACAACGTGGTATTCGTGAAGGTTGGCTTAATATTGAAAGTAGCGATTTAGAGAAACTGCTGAAACGTTCAGCTACTCCTCTTGCGGATGTCATTCGTGTTATGGTCGGTAATTTACAAGCATAATAATATAAAAGATAAAAGGCTTCCTCGAGGTTGAAAAACCAGTGAGGAGGCCTTTTTTTGTGTTGATAGAGGATGAATCAAATACATAACTTTTCACTATTTTGCCTTGTTCATAATTGTGTTAGTTTAGTTTAACTAGTTATACTAAAAGAAATGGAAGATACTCTGAGAGAGTACATAATCTGGCGAATAAGCGAAGGAGATGATTACAAATGAAAAGAAATATCTTGCTGGTATCTGGAGCGGCGGTTGTTGCATTAGGTGCGTATTTGTTATTGGGAGGTATCGACAAGGATACGCCCTCAGCACAAGATACAACCGACATTAAGCAATTAGTGCAAGAATATAGTTCAAGCAGTATGGAAAACCTGTCCGCTTCTATCACTTCTGAGCAACTTATTGTAACCGATAGTAACAATAAAGAGAAAACTTACGACTTGCCTAAAGATGAGTTTTTTGTTTCTATAGCTCCATATGTGGAGAATACGCATCCTTGCGCAACACATAGCTTGACTGGCTGCCAAGGGGAATTAACGGATGATGAGTTTAAAGTATATATCGAAGACAGCGAAGGCAATGTGATTGTGGATCAAGAAATGAAATCGCTATCTAACGGATTTATTGATCTTTGGTTACCCCGGGACAAACAATATAACGTAACCATTGAGCAGGATGGAAAAGCAGCAAAATCTGAGCTTTCCACTTTTAAGAGTGATAATACATGTGTTACCACTATGCAATTGGCAGAAAGTATCTAAAAAGTTGCAGAGAGAAGACTTGAAAAGCGAATGCTCAGGAGGATGTTTCTTAAGCGATGTCGAAGTCGTTATTCATAGTCCAATCTGATCTTCCTTCTGATGTATTCTGTGTCGGACTTTCGCCAAATGTCCATCGTATCGGACTCTATTGCAGCTATTTTAGATTTTCGCAGCATTTTTCAAGCTTATCGGACTGCATAGCTCTTATTGGCTTATAATGGCACAGAATCGGAGTGTTTTTAGGGAAATAGCTGCATCTGGGTCCGATAACCTGGTGAAATGCCATAAATTTTCGAAATAAGAGCCCCACGGTCCGATCCAGCGGAGAGTTAGAAACTGTTTGGGAAAAGGAACAAAAGTATCACACGAATGATCAAAAGAAATTGCTTTACAGAAGAGAGGAGAGAGATGAATGGTTAAAGAGCTGATCATTGGGGATGTTTTGCAGGAGTTGGCTGGTACGCGTCGGATACTGGAGAAGCTGCCTCAGGAGCATATGACATGGAAACCACACTCTAAGTCAATGAGCCTGGGTGGGCTGGCCACACATCTCGTTAACCTTCTGAGCTGGCAATCCGCAATTCTTCTTTACTCGGAGTTTGATTTGGCATCCGTGGCATACCGACGAGAAGCACTGGAGAGTCCCGATGCGGTTCTACAAGAGTTCGACCTGAAAGCTCGTGAGATTGAGGAATTAATTACTGCAAGCAATGTGGAGATGCTCGGCGCCGAGTGGACCTTGCGGAACGGGGAGCAGATCATCCGTCGTCAGACCCGGGCTGCTGCGCTTCGTACCATCGGATTGAATCACATGGTTCACCACCGGGCACAGCTTGGAGTATATTTGCGGCTGCTTGACGTGCCGGTACCTGGTCTTTATGGACCCTCGGCTGATGAATTAGAATTAGCAAACGGGGAAGTTTGATTAGTGAGGAAGCCCTACACTGCCAAGTAAGTTCAAGATATAGCTCTTACCTTATATATTGGAGTATTAAGTTACTTCCAAACATACGGTAATGGGCTTATTTGCTTTTTTCTAGCACTACACTAAATAAAACTCATGGAGGATCGGGAGGTTTGGGTTGACACTTTAGTTAATTTGGAGATATTATAGATTCATTAAATCTATGATGTAACAGATATTTTTTTGATTTAATAATAGACAAAAAGAGTCTTTAATATCTGCATATAGGAGATGATTCATGTGATTTACGATTGCATTATTGTTGGTGGTGGACCCGCAGGCTTGAACGCAGCCCTTGTTCTTGGTAGGACAAGACGAAAAGTAGCTTTAATTGATAATAATCAGCCAAGAAATGCTGTTACCCATGCGTCACATGGTTTTATTACAAGAGACGGGGTTACACCAGCCGAGTTTCGTCGTATTGCGTATGAGGAGGTACTACGTTATCCGTCAGTTGAGCATATCCAGACTGAGATTATTTCGATTAACAAAAATGATTCTGGATTTGCAGTACTTGATTCGTTTGGTCGTCACATTGAAGCTCGCAGATTGATTTTGGCGACTGGGTTAAAGGAGGTCCTTCCTGAGATAGAGGGCCTACGTCCATTATACGGAAAAAGTCTGTTTAATTGCCCGTATTGTGACGGCTGGGAATTACGAGATCAACCCCTTGTCGTTGTTTCCGAAAATCCACATGTTTTTCATATGGCAAAAATGCTGCTCAATTGGAGTAAAGATTTGGTTATCTGCACGAACGGCCAGACATTCCTTTCAGATGAACAGAAAAAAAGTCTTGAGGCCAAGGGGGTTGTAGTCAAAGAATCATTAGTTTCCTCTTTTATGGGTCATGACGGGCAACTTCAGGCGGTTCGTTTTGCGGATGGTACTGAGATCATAAGAACGGGAGGGTTTATTGCTCCGAATTTGATCCAAACGGCATCGATCGTAGATCATTTGGCTGTAGAGCGGAATGATTCTGGTGGGTTTAGCACAGATGGTGCGGGGAGAACCTCGATTCCAGGATTATATTCGGCTGGAGATGTTTCTTATTTTATGCCTTCTCAGCTAGTGTTTGCCGCGGCTGACGGGAGTCGGACAGCTATGAGTGTAAATATGGATCTTACAGAAGAAGAATTTGAACTTTTTTAACGAATTATGGGTAGGAAGTTGAAAATAATAAGTATGCATGATAACATAATTACAAATTAATGATCGGAGTTGAAAAGTATAGTGTAGTAATTATTCTTGCGTCCTATGATGAATAAAACAACAACAATGGTTTATTTCGTTTGTTTTATTCTTTGTATGCAAGAAAGTTACTACTTCTTTTCACTCGAAAATATATCCATATCTAACTCCATTTGGGGCTGGATTTGCTGTATTTATTTGAGTCACAAGAAAGTAACTTTCTTGTGGCTTTTATTTTTTAAAATACAGGAGGATTATTTTATGTCATTAATAAATGTCACAAATCTAACCTTTGCCTATGAAGGCAGCTACGATAACATATTTGAGAACGTAAACTTTCAAATCGATACCGATTGGAAATTAGGTTTCACAGGGAGAAATGGTCGAGGAAAGACTACATTTCTTAGCTTATTGCTTGGAAAGCATGAATACAGCGGTAATATTTCTGCTCATGTCAGCTTTGAATATTTCCCTTTTCAGGTGAATAACAAGGAGCTTAACACCATAGATGTGATCAGCGAGATTTTTCCGGATTATATTCATTGGAAGTTAATGCGTGAGCTTTCTTTGCTAAAGGTTTCTGAGGATGTGTTATATCGTCCCTTTGATTCATTGTCTAACGGAGAGCAGACGAAAGTGCTGTTAGCCACATTATTCATTAAGGAAAATAGCTTCCTGTTGATTGATGAACCTACAAATCATTTGGATATGACAGCAAGAAAGCTTGTCAGTGATTACCTCAATTCAAAAAGTGGATATATTCTGGTCTCTCACGACAGATCCTTTCTTGATAATTGTGTGGATCACATCTTATCGATTAATAAAACTAATATAGAGATTCAAAAGGGCAATTTTTCTAGCTGGTGGGAGAATAAAGTCAGACAAGATAACTTTGAGTTAGCAGAAGACGAAAAACTTAGAAGAGATATCAAACGCTTGTCAGCATCATCTAAACGGACAGGTAACTGGTCACATGAGGTGGAAAAAACTAAAAACGGAACTAGAAATTCTGGATCTAAGTTAGATAAAGGTTATGTTGGGCACAAGGCCGCTAAAATGATGAAACGCTCTAAAGCCATCGAGCAAAGACAGCAATCTGCCATCAACGAAAAGTCTAAGCTTCTTAAAAATATTGAAAATTCTGAGAACTTAGAGATCACGCAGCTTGCTTATCATAAACGTCATCTTGCGGAGCTGGACAATGTTTCGGTTTTTTACGGAGAGAAAAGGGTATGTTCAGAAGTAAGCTTTACCATTGAGCAGGGGGAGAGAATTGCACTCTCGGGTAAAAATGGTTCCGGGAAATCAAGTATCATCAAATTGATCTGCGGCGAGGATATAGATTATACCGGCACCTTCACTAAGGATAGCCAGCTTATCATTTCCTACGTATCGCAAGACACTTCTGATCTACGGGGCGATTTAACAGATTATGCTAGAGAGAATGGGATAGATGAAAGTCTTTTTAAATCTATTCTGCGAAAGCTTGATTTCTCCAGAATTCAATTTGATAAGGATATTTCCACATACAGTGGCGGCCAAAAGAAAAAAGTCCTGATCGCCAAAAGTCTTAGTGAAAAAGCTCATTTGTATATTTGGGATGAACCGCTTAATTTTATTGATGTTATTTCACGTATGCAAATTGAAGAGCTATTGCTTGAATATACACCAACATTCGTTTTTGTGGAGCATGATCGCGAATTTTGCCATAATGTTGCCACGAAGATCATTGAACTTAGCTGATATTTTTAACATCGATTGAAAATTTCCAACTCTAACAGACCAATATTATTATATTAATAAAGATAATTATTATATATATTACAGTTATCCAATGTACTATAATGGTATAGTTAAACTTTATGATATGTAATTGATGCCTAAAGAAACAACCTATAGAATTGAACAACAGGAGGAAACAAGTTGAGTACACAGAGTGTGGGAATTCCATTAGAAGGTTTTGCAGAATTTAGCCGAACGGTAGCCGCTGAAGGTGCGGTACTGTTGAAGAATGATCATCAGGTGCTTCCGCTTGGTGAAAATGATAATGTTGCTGTATTTGGCAGAACTCAAGTGAATTATTATCGCAGTGGTACTGGTTCGGGCGGTAGTGTTCATGTTACTTATACGACCAACCTGCTAGGCGGTCTTCGCAGTAAAAAGAACCTTACGGTCAACGAAGATTTGGCAGCAGTATATGAGAAGTGGATTGCGCAAAATCCATTTGATAATGGTGGCGGCGTTTGGGCTGCAGAGCCATGGAACCAGAAGGAAATGCTTTTATCCGACGAATTGGTAGCAGAGGCTAGAAGAAAATCGAACAAAGCAATCATTGTAATCGGACGTACAGCAGGAGAAGATCAGGATAATGTCGATGGTTCAGGGAGCTACCAACTAACAGCTGATGAAAAGGCGATGCTGAAGCAGGTAACTACATATTTTGAGCAAACGATTGTTGTACTGAACGTCTCTAATATTATTGATATGAGCTGGCTGAACGATGAAAGTTATAAAAATCCGATTTCGTCTGTCATCTACTCTTGGCAGGGGGGAATGGAAGGTGGTAATGCAATTGCGGACGTGCTGGCTGGAGAAGTGACTCCAAGCGGTAAATTAACAGACACGATCGCATATTCCATCAACGATTACCCGTCAACACATAACTACGGCAATGAATTTACAAACCTTTATCAGGAAGATATCTATGTTGGTTATCGCTATTTCGAGACATTTTGCCCAGAAAAGGTTCAATATGAGTTTGGTTATGGAATATCGTATACCAAGTTTAAGCTCGAGCCAGAAGAAGCAAAACTTATTAACAAAGCTGGCGAACTTAATGTTGAAGTCGGCGTAACCGTAACCAATACAGGAACTACCTTTGCTGGAAAAGAGGTCGTTCAGGTCTATTATGAAGCTCCACAAGGAAAATTGGGACAGCCTGCTAAAGCTTTGGCAGCATTCGCAAAAACAAAAGTCCTTCAGCCAGGCGAAGCACAACGTCTTACTGTGAGTTTTCCTGTTCATTCTATGGCTTCCTATGATGACGCTGGTGTGACAGGGCATGCTTCTGCTTATGTGCTAGAAGAAGGCACGTACCGCGTGTTTGCGGGAACGAGTGTTAAAAAAGTGGAGGAAGTCAAGGTTGAAGGGAATAGCGGCTATGTCGTGGAAACTCTTCAAGTTGTGGAACAGTTACAAGAAGCTCTTGCACCAACGCAAAGCTTTACAAGAATGCAACCTGGCGTTCAAAATGCAGACGGTTCGTATGAACTTCTGTATGTAGAGGTTCCAACACGCAAGATTTCGTTAGCAGAACGGATCGAGAGCAATCTACCAATAACGATCTCCCAGACAGGCAATCAAGGGCATAAATTAAGAGATGTATTTGAACAAAAAGTTAGTATGGAAGCTTTTATTGCCCAGCTTAGTGACGATGACTTGGCTGCCATTGTCCGGGGTGAAGGCATGAGCAGTCCTTTAGTTACACCGGGTACAGCTTCTGCATTTGGAGGAGTAAGTGATAGTCTATATAACTTAGGAATCCCTGTTGCATGTACGGCAGATGGTCCTTCAGGAATTCGTATGGATAGTGGAGCAAAAGCGACTCAGGTTGCGATCGGAACGCTTCTTGCAGCTACTTGGAATGCCGAATTAGTCGAAGAGCTGTATGTGTTAGAAGGACAAGAGTTGGTAAGAAACAACATAGACACCTTGCTTGGACCAGGTCTGAATATTCGTCGCAGCCCGCTTAATGGCCGCAACTTTGAATATTTTTCTGAAGATCCTTTGATCTCTGGGGTGTTTGCCGCTGCATGTACACGTGGGATTATGAAAGGTGGCTCTAATGCCACACTGAAGCATTTTGCCTGCAATAATCAGGAGAAACATCGCAGTAAGGTTGACGCTGTTGTGTCGGAACGTGCGCTTCGCGAGATTTATTTGAAAGGTTTCGAAATTGCTGTGAAGCAGGGTGGGGCAAATTCAATTATGACCTCTTATAACCCTGTTAATGGACATTGGGCCGCTTCAAATTACGATTTGAACACTACAATTCTCCGCGGAGAATGGGGCTTCAAAGGTATTGTCATGACAGACTGGTGGGCCATCATGAATGATGTCGTTAATGGTGGAGCTGCAGACCGGAAATTTACAAATTGGATGGTCCGTGCACAAAATGACCTGTACATGGTTGTAGCTAACTATGGCGCCGAAATTAATGGATGGAATGACAACACCATTGAATCCTTGGAAAATGGATCTTTGACTAGAGGAGAGCTGCAACGTTCTGCAATGAATATTTGTGAGTTCATCATGCATGCTCCAGTATTCTCGAGAAAACAGCAAATTGTTGAAACGGTTGAGTCGTTTAAGGCTAATCCTTCACTTACTGCAGAACAAGTACAATCCTTATCTCAAAATCCACAGGTTAAGCCAGCCGTTGAAGGATCGACTTTCTTTGAAGTTGGCCAAGCTGGTCAATATCGGATCCTCGTGCATATCATGTCAACAGAGCCTGAGCTGGCTCAAAGTGCATGCAATGTTAATTTGAATGATCAATTGATGACAACCATTCAAACCAACGGGACAGAAGGTCAATGGATTAGACAAAAGCTTGTGAAAGTAGAACTCGAAGCAGGTCTTTATGAAATGAAACTGGAATTCATTAAACCAGGTTTACAGATCGACTGGATCGAATTTAATAAAGTTGACTAAGTAGCTCTAAATATAAGTTAAAGGAAAAACCCTGTGCTAATGCGCAGGGTTTTCTTTTGGTAAGCGATTAGTTTAAAGTTGAAACTACCTTATTCTGCTTGGAACTGGAACCACTTAAAGTCAAACTGGCTCCCCGGTAGAAATATAAAGGTGACGGTTTGTGGACCGGTTACGCGCTCCAACACAAATTCTCTTTCGCAATAATCACTTGACTGTGTAAACTCCACAAGCTGTCTCTTTTCACCCTCTGGTCCGCTAAATAGAATATGCAGAGTATTTTTATCGATAGGCGAATGCCCGCATAAGGTTAGTTTAGTGCTTCCAGTATCACCGAAGTCCATATCTTTAAAGATGAGAGAGACGTTGTTACCAATATTTTTGATTTGTCCATCTGCCAGTGTAAAGGAATCTCCATAAATCTGATTGTATTCCAGAACGTTAAGTTGTTCGTACGCTTTTAAAGGTTTGTTAAACTGAAAGCCCTTGAGATGAATCTTTTTATGAAGAACAAAACAAAGGGTGGTGACACCTTTTATTCGCTCAGGTAATGAGTAGGTTTCCTCTTGATATACATTCCATATAGAAGGTTTTTGATAGGTTACCTGTGTCAGCAGAGCTGCGTTTGGAGCATCCGGAGTACCTTTCCATATATCAATCGTATATTTATCGTTATCTAGCGCGAAGATAGGAAGGGTAAGTTCAGTAGCTCCATAATCACCGAAATCGATGTTGTCGAAACAGATCCAGCTTTCTCCTTCTCTTGCAGTAGCCACTCCGCGTTCATTCCCATTTGTTAAGTTCCGGCTCGTATTGCTATGATAACCAGCGGAAACAAACTCATAAGGATTCAAAAAGGCCGCTCCCATATCTCGAATATGGAATTCCATAAGCGAGTACAGGCGCACTTGATCTGCACCGTTTTTCGTTGCACACCGTACATAGACGTCTCCGTCTCCCAAAGCCGATATTACTGCTTCATGCCCATTTGCCTCAAGAACGGCTATATTGGCGTCAATGCCGGCAGCATTCGTAACTCGCCATTCAATTTCCTGATAGGTTGCGTTCTCTGGATGAATTTGCACACGAACCGGAAGTGCTCGGGTGTCCTTCGTTAGTTGATTTCCTTGTGGGCATATGATTTCCAGCTTGCGAACGGGAATTTCATCTGATAAATAGTCTTGGGATAACTCGCTCACATCCGATAGTGATTGTGACGAATGCTGATAAAGTACAAGCTCTTCGTCCTTAGAATGATCTAGCTCTCGTGCTTCGGCAGTCAGTGTAAGCTCAGCGGACTGTAAGCCTTGGGAAGATGCACGTACAACGATTTTACCTGGCTCCAATGAAGAGGCAATGACTGCAAGCAATTTTCCACTGAACATCCGGCGACTTGTTCCTTTATATGAATCGTAGTCAGTGCTGTCACCATTATCCAAACCAACAAGACGCCCCGGTCCTTCTACAGAGATTTGGATACGATTATTGGCGTTCTCCACGGGACGTCCTTCTTGATCGAGGGTCGAGATCTCAACAAATACCAAGTCCGATCCGTCAGCAGTGATCTGAGTTTTATCAGGCTTCATGACCACAGTAGTTGAATCTCCGAAAGAAGTTACCGTATCTTCAGCGATCTGTACTCCGTGTTCATCATAAGCGACTGCTCGTAGAGTACCTTCGCTAAATGGGAGCTGCCATTCCCCAAGCAGCTTTTTACCATGTTTATGGTCAATGTTAAAAGTGCCCATGGATTGATCATTAAAGAACAATTCGATTTGTGGTGCGTTGGAGCATACTCGCACATCAATAAGCTGCCCTTCAGAGAAATCCCAGTATGGAAAAATATGAATCATCGGGGCGACCTTGTAATCCGTCCATTCTGCTTGATAAATATAATAGGAATCCTTTTTGAATCCCGCGGTATCCAGTTGACCGAAATACGAGTTTTTAGTGAAGTACGGGGTCGGCTCCCCGATATAGTCAAATCCAGTCCAAATAAATTGTCCCGGTGAGTAGGTCGCATCACGATCTGCAATGATGCAAGCTTCTGTGTTCTTGGCACCCCAGCTAGTGGAGCTATTTCCTAAAGCTGAGCATTGTTCATCATCGTCAGACAATACAGACTGAGCAAAAGGGAAGTGATAGATGCCTCTGCTCTGTACAGTAGACGATGTTTCACTGCCATAAATAATCCAGTCTGGATGTTCCTCATGATGCTGATCATAGTATTTTTCGGCATAGTTATACCCTGCGAACTTCACTAGATCTGCGCATTTCTGTGCATTCTCCCAAGGCATATAGTTGGAACCGATAGTAACCACTGCATTTCCTTTAGGGTCATGAACCTGCACCAGATCTCGTAATTCTATGGTTAACTCTTGGCCGCGTTCATCGGCATGGGTGTCGTATATTTCATTTCCGATACTCCACATGAGCATGGAGGGGCGATTTCTATCCCGGCGTACCCAACTGGCAATATCTTGTTTCCACCAATCCGGATAAAATCTGGCGTAGTCAAAAGGAGTTTTACTGCGTTCCCACATATCGAATGCTTCGGAAACTATGAGCACGCCCATCTCATCGGCTAGTTCCATCAATTCAACGGCTGGCATATTGTGGGCCGTACGAATAGCGTTTACGCCCATCTCCTGCAGGAGGATAATCTGTCTTTTTAGAGCTACCTTATTCACCGCAGCCCCCAAACATCCCAAATCATGATGTTGGCATACGCCATGAATCTTCACCTTTCGGCCATTCAAAAAGAAACCTTGTTGGCTGTCAAACTCCATCGTACGGAATCCGAAGGTTTGGACTTCTTCCTCGATCACTTGTTCGTTCTCTAACAGCTCCGTTTTTAGGTTATAACAGTAAGGCTGGTTAATATCCCAGAGCATTGGATTATTGATGGATAAGAGGGCAGAGCTGGGTACAGCAGACCCGACTTGTACTGGAATTTCATTTTCTACATGAGAGATACAAGTTCCTGAAGCATCTAGTATACTGTGACGAATTATGTAGTGCTTTGCGCTTTGCAATAGATCATTGCACAATACTTCGGTATCTACCTCAACATTCCAGACATCCTCTTTTTTGCGAGTAGAGATATAAATACCGTCAGGCACAATATGTGTCCCTGGATACGTCTTCAGCCATACACTCCGATAGATGCCCGCACCAGAATACCAGCGTGAGTTAGGAGACTCATGAACCACTTGAACATAGATTTCGTTGATACCTTCAATAATGTATGGCGTGATATCTAATTCAAAAGTGGAGTATCCATTTTTCCAGACGCCTGCGATATGGCCGTTCACATAGAGAGTGGAGTCCATGTATACGCCTTCAAAACGAAGCGACACACGGCTATTTGGCACGTGCTCATCTATAACTATGCTTTTACGGTACCAGCCTTCTCCGCTTTCATATAGATTATGTGTATCAAAAATTAGCCAGTCATGGGGTAAGGTTACGTCGATCCACTCCGAATCAGCTGCTATCACCGATTCTAAAGTAGACTTAAGCGGCTGTTTGCTGAATAACCAGTCATTATTTAATCTTGTTTTCTGACTCATGAATGAAGTTCTCCTTTATCTTTGGAAAATTTAGAAGTGGTTATTAACGATGTGAATGATTTCCGTAAAGCCTTTGTATTCTTTTTTATCATATCAAAGATTTTGCAAAAAGACATTCACGAAGAAGAGTAAAAAAAACGTTATAACAAAGCTATTGAAATCGCATTCAAAATGATAACATGTCATTGGTAAATTATCTATTTATTTCTTAATATATCTTTTATTGCGGAGGATGAAATTTATACAAAAACAGTACTAATGAGCGATACAGAGAAGTATCTCTGGTCTATGAAAAATGTTTTTGCTACAGAAGATAATGAAAGTGAGGGAAATTGCCTGGTATACCAATCAAGATGTGGCGGCTTATTGCTGATTAAATACTTTACAAATACTTGTCTGCATGTACTTGTGTTTGTTCGAATAAGTTAGAAAGAAGGACAGGACAAACCATAGGTGGAGATGCGTATAAATGGGGATGCGTAAACAAAGTTTTATTCGTGGCACGTTCATATTAACCGTGTCGTCATTTTTCACAAAAGGGCTTGGTTTTTTGAACGGAGTCTTGCTGGCACGTTTTTTGGGAGCAGAGGGAGTAGGGCTGCTTATGATTGCTCATCCACTGCTTCCCTTATTTATTACGCTGACAGAGCTGGGGCTTCCTGTTGCGATTTCAAAGCTTGTATCGGAAGCTGAGGTTAAGCAGGATGAAGCGCGAGTAAAGCGTATTCTCACTGTATCCTTAAGCATTACGGGTACGTTGAGTATTATATTAACTTTAGTGGCTCTATTTGGCTCCAAATGGATCGCATCGATTTTTTTGGCCGATCAGCGGGCGTATTATGCTATGGTTGCTATTACGCCGATCATTCCAATTATTGCGATGTCTGCTGTACTGAAAGGTTATTTTCGTGGAAAACAGAACATGAACCCACTTGCCTTTTCCGATATTATTGAGAATCTGGCGCAAATCATTGTCATTATCGGTGTTGTCAACGTTTTGCTGCCCTACGGTATTGCCTATGCGGCTGCTGGCGCGATGGCTGCCTCCGTTGTTGGGGAAGGTTTTGGTTTGCTCTATTTGTTCGCTGTCTTCAAATGGGCAAATCGAGGTAAGATCAAAACCTCTCCACCACATACGTCAAGAATTTCACTTAAAGGAGACAGTACGTTAAGAGATTTGCTGCGCATCGGCTTACCGATGACAGGCAGCGGTTTTATTCATTCTCTCTATCATGCCTTTTTACCACTGCTGATTACGAAAAGTCTAGTACTGTTTGGTGTAGGTGTTGAGATGGCAACCAAGCAATTCGGACTTCTGGCGGGTTATGCTCTTCCCATGTTGTTTCTCCCCAGCTTCTTCACACAATCGTTGTCGACTGCATTAATTCCGGCGATCAGCGAAGCAAGTGTGAGCAACAATAGCAAGCTTATGCATAGTCGGATGGATATGGCTATGCGATCCGCGCTTATAGTAGGTTTTCCATGTACAATCATCCTGTACCTATGGGCTGTACCCTTAACGACTATGATCTACCATTCGCCAGAAGCGGGCGAGCTGCTAAGGTTAATTGCACCCTTATTTTTTCTTTATTATTTTGGAGCGCCACTGCAAGCAATTTTGCTTGGTTTGGGGAAAGCATCAACCGTTATGTGGAACCATATTCTTACGAATATTTTCGAAGTGATTGCGATCTTTGTTCTTGGTTCTAATATTGGAATCGAAGGGGTGGCCATGGGATTCGGACTGGGACTCTTGCTGCTGACACTGTTGAATTTTTTATCTGTGGCAGGAACGATCGGATTTTATTTTGACTTTCGTATTGTATTTAAGGTGGGAGCAGGAGGAATTGTCATGGCGCTTAGCGGGCTGGCGGCTCACGGAATTCTGGAACGATTGGACCTGGGGCAGATCATTGAACTGTTCGGAGCGTTGCTCGTTTCGTTAATCACCTATGCAGCAACATTGCAGGTAACCCGTGCTTGGGAAAGAGCACCGAAACCACCAACGATTACGCCTGTTTCTTGAATGGTGATCTTTCGGTACCGTGCTCCAAAAAGTAAATCGAGCAATGATGCAACCCTCTGTGTGCCAGTATGGAGGCGGATGAAGGAAATGGGAAGCAGCAATGTGTTTAACTGTATTTTGTACAGCTATAATCGTTCAAAGCAGTTGCGCATTGAAAATAGCTGTATTTCTTACATCTATTCTCATGAGATTAAGGCTTCTAGGTGATTTCTCTTGATTTTAATTGTATAGAATGCAGTTAAAGTCGGAGTTTTTCCCTAGCAATACGGATTAAGTGTATAAAATGCAGTTACTTAATAGCTTCCGTTAAAATCTTGCGCTACAAATATACGGAGTGGGGATATCAGAAGTTACAGTCATAATTTGCTGAGTCAAACCGCCAGTGATCCAAAATATCAGGCAGCGATCCTTGATTATCGGAGATCGCTGCCTGATTCTAATTAGCTTTATGCTAACTATCCTCGATTGACTCAAATGCAAAAATGGAGCTAGCTCATAAGTAATTTAAGTAATTCCTATAGGGCTGATCCAAATGGCAAGTTGGCTTGATAGGTAACATTTTGCGCACACGTATTTGCTATCGGACTCAGCTGACCTTAAGAGCAGATTTAGCTTACAATTGGAATTTTAACGGACACTATCGCAGTTATTACTATGAAAAACACCCGAAATGACTCTCTTTTTAAGGAATAGTTGCACTGGAGTCCTTAATCTAACTCAAAAGCCTACGCAAATAGCGTCTTCTGAGTCCGAAAAGCTCTAAGCTTGATCAAGACTGGGTGATTTAGGTAGGTGCAACGGACAAAAGCATTCATCTCTCGATTCATAACATCAGAGCAACGAGATTCTCCAGTAACGGACGATTGCTGCTCTGGCGATCCAAGCTTTTTCGAGACAGTTAAGAAGTGGAGCAGGACAACGCTAGTTATTACCGAGTATTACCGAGTATTATCCTTGACCGTATTTTTTTCTGTAATGACTCAATGTGAGTAGTGGCCAGATATAGCGGTAACTATGATAATTGGAATAGAAATTACCGGGGAGTCCAGCGCCAGTTGGATAAGAAGTTTTCCAATCCTCTTCATGAATAGACGTGATTAGTCTTTGAATCCCTTTTTCCACCGCTACTGTTGGCTCCGGCTGAACAGCGATGAGTGCATCAAGTGCCCAGGCGGTTTGAGAAGGTGTGCTTTCTCCTAAAGGAACATATTGTAGAAGCCGATCACTGTGACAAGACTCCCCCCAGCCGCCGTCCGAGTTCTGAATGCTTAGGAGCCACTTCACTCCTTTTTGCAACGTATCATGATTTATAGGGAGCCCAACAGCCTGCAGGCCTGTTAATGATGCCCAAGTGCCATAAATATAACAAACACCCCATCTTCCATACCACGAACCATCCTTCTCCTGATGTTGAATCAGCCATTTCGTACCCCGTTTAATGAACTCGTGTTGTGTATTTAAACCAGCGAAGTTTCCGAGAAACTCCAAAGTTCGTCCGGTAAGATCTGCTTCCGAAGGATCAATAGCTGCAGATTTAGCACCATCGATTGCGAGCCATGTGAGCATTTCTTTATTGGTGTTTTTTTCGAATGCCGGCCAGCCACCGTCGTTATTTTGCATCGATAGGACCCAATTCAGTCCACGATTCCATGATTCCAGATATGAAGGGTGAATTGTTGATAAGCTTCGGATGGCTCGCAAGGCTGCCGTTGTATCATCTACGTCCGGATTGATTGTATTAGACTCAGAGAATCCCCATCCACCGGGAACTGTATCCGGATTATGGATGCTCCAATCAGCAGTTTGATGATGCTGTTTATCCAGAAGATAAGCTGCAGCGTGTTTTATTCCTTTGTGATCAACCGGAATTTGAGCCTCTTGTAAAGCATAGGAGATTAACGCTGTATCCCATATTGTAGATGGAGAGTTTTGAATTGTAGTTTTATGATCTGATTGGCATTGCAGCGCGGTGAGACCTTGAATGGCCTTTGTAATTATTGGATGCTGCCGATCATAATCGAGAGCAAGCAGGGCAAAAACCATAAGAATTGTACTGCTGGCATAGCTGTAAAAGGTACCGTCGGATTCGATTCGCTGGAGCATATATTGCTCTGCTTTGTTTTTGGCAGCTTCATGTATGTAGTGTGGACTCCCGAGTAATCTGCTCAAACCCATTTGAATAACATCCTGCAGCTCCTGATATCCACGAGTAGGCGATTCATCTGCATCCAACCGTGTCTCCATAAGATCTGACAGATCAGGAGCATGGGCTGTAGTGATCGAAAATCGCCGATCGGCCATAATGAGCATAGGAGTGAGGTGTACCCTAGAGTAGCCAGAGAATTCGAAATAGTTAATAGGGAAGTAAGACGGAAACAAAAGCACCTCCAGTGGAATCGAAGAAATTGCTAAAGGCCACTTGCTTTGACCCGTTGCGGCGAGAATGACTCTAGTTAAGATACTTGTGACTTTGCCTAATCCACCTTTAGACAGTATATAACGCTTAGCCCGCAGTATTGGCTCGTCTGTTATCTTACTGTACCCAGAGTAGAGCAGGGCATAATAAGCTTCGACCGATGTGGATAAGTTCCCAGCTTCTTCGTCCTTATATAACTGCCAGAAACCCTCTCGCTGTTGTGCGTCAAGAATGCGTTCATGTAGCTGCCGAATGAGGGTTTCATTCTGTCGGTTCAACACCCTAAAGAGAATGATCATATAAGCATCGATCACAATCCCGTTCTCAAAACAAAAATGCCATGAGCCGTCATCCTTCTGCTGTTGTAGCAAGAACGTTGTCAAACGTTCGATTTCTTTATCTACTTTTCTTAGTATATCCGTCATTTTTTGGGTTCCTCCGAAGGCATCATTTTTAACATTATATGAAGTCGGAGAACAGGTCATGAAAAAGAGCTGCTTAGTCGCTTTTACGCAACTTTGCAGCTCTCTTTGCATTATAAAACGGTTAATTTTCAATCACAATACGATGTAGCTTGAGATTAACCGGAGCAGCAATGGTGTCACCTACAGGGCATTTGCTCTCCAGAAATTGTACGAACTGTTCGACCTTCTCAGCAGGGGATGGAGTCTTTATGTAGAATGTATACCGAATATCGGAATAGCCAGGACGTACTTCAGAGCGGTTGAAGAATCCGTCGAGATCCAAGTCACCTTCCACATCTACTCTGAAATCTTCTAGCTCCACCTCAAATTTAGAGGCGTAGACCCGAGCTACAATGGATTGGCAGGCACCCAAAGAAGCGAGCAAAGCTTCAACAGGATTCATTCCTGTATCCGTACCCCCTAGACTTGTCGGTTCGTCGATGACCAGCTCGAATTGTCTTACATTAGTAACGACCCTAACGCCGTCTTGCAAATGAGCAGTTGCTTTGAAAGTTTGAACATTTGGCATGTGTTTACACTCCTTCTTGTGGACAAACTAAGGATGATTTAATGTTTCTTATTTTTTATAATTCATAGTATGTTTCTAGGAATTGTATAGATTATAGTTCTATTCTGTATACCCGTCAATACATGATTAAAATAATAGATAGGAGGCAGCTAGAGTGTCAATCGAAATTGAGAGCTATTTGGACTATCCTATGGTTGCAATTCCAGGGGGAGAAATAGAATTAAGAGACGATCGGATAAAGCGTAGATGGAAAGCAGAAATCAAACCGTTTCTTCTTGCACCTTATCCTGTAACTGTGGATCTATACAATGCTATAATTAATAACTCATCTCATGGAGATCTAAAACCGGTTGTGAATATTTCATGGTTTGAAGCCATCTCTTTTTGCAATCTGCTTTCCCAGAAAGCTGGATTTATAGAAGCTTATACTATAGGTGAAGATGGTAAACTCATTACTTGGGATAAGGAATCAAACGGATATCGACTTTCAACAGAAGCAGAGTGGCAATATGCATGTAAAGCAGGAACTTCCGGTTATCAATATGGAGAACTGGATAAAATTGCTTGGTATAATGAAAATTCAGGTGGCGAACTCCACGAAATAGGACAAAAGGAACCCAATGCTTGGGGACTTTATGATATGTTAGGAAATGTATGGGAATGGTGCTGGGATTTATATGATGAACAAGTGTATGGCTCCTATCGAATTTTTCGGGGAGGCAGCTGGGCAGAAGAGGACAGAGGATGTGGAGCCACATGCCGCCGTCGTAGTCATCCAACATTTAGCGTAGATGATCTTGGCTTCCGTCTTGCCCGGTCTTATTAATGGGCCATACATTTGTAATCGGAGTTAGAGGAGGAAATAACATGCGCGAAGGACACATAGATAAGCATGGTTATAACGAGCATCGAGAATACGGAGAGCATGGAGAAATGAATATAAATGGAGTCAAGGTGGGTTCGGAGCATCCTCACAAAAGCGCTCAGACCTTTCGTCGTGCTAGGGCTATCGCATTTTTGGACAAGCTAATGATTAATCGTTCGGCGTTGCAGCAGCAGCTAAAAGAGTCAGAGATTGAATCGGCAAAACAAGTCATTAGTGGTGAACTAAAAGCTACAGAAGCGATCATCGATGAGTTCATTCATATGTTTCAGATTCATGAGATAACTTCTGATAAAAGAGAAAACTTTAATTTGGATAGAACCTAAGCCACTCAGCTATATAGAGGTGTTCATGCCCTAGGTTTTGATATGAATGAAAAAAGAAGACTTCTGAAGAAATCAGAGGTCTTCTTTATGTGTAGTTAATAAAGAAAAATGTCTAATGTAAAGAGAATACATCATAAAGTAAAACGCTTTCATGTTCACTTGATAAATTGATTTATATAATTAGTCCTGTAAGCAATATAAAAATGGGGGGCGAAAAAGAATGAAAAAAGTCAACAAAAAAAGGATGAACCTAACTCTAACAGTGTTGATGGCTATGTCCATGCTTATCACTGCTTGTGGTGGGAACAACGGGAATAACGTGAATTCCGAGGCTAATGCAGACGCAGGCAATACGGGAAAAACAACTGCGGCGGAAGAGAAGCTCAAGATTACCATGTGGTCTCAATTCGCGGATCCAAATTCTAAAGATGGCGGGTTTGTTGGTTTTTATAAAGCACTTGAGGCAACCAAGGCTAAATTCCCTAATGTAGAAATCGAGCATGTAGGTGTTGGGGGCGAATCTTATAAAACAAAAGTGAAAGCGGCTTCAGCAGCCAATGAACTGCCCGACATTTTTTACACCTGGGGTGGCGGATTCTCTGAGCCATTTATAGCGGGGAACCGGATTCTGTCCATTGATGATCTCGCAAAAGATGGAACGCTGGACCAAATCGTACCAGGTACGACAGACAATTTCGTCTTCGATAGCAAGCTTTACGGTCTGCCGATCAATATAGCTACTGCTCAAATGTACGTTAATAAAGAACTATTTGAGCAAGCAGGAGCAAAAATTCCGGAAACATGGGATGAGCTTGTTGCTGCGATTGAAGCACTAAAAGCAAAAGGTATTCAGCCGATTGCACTTGGGGCTAAAGACAGATGGCCAGCCATGCAATGGAACGCGATTCTAGCCATCCGGATGGCAGGCGTGGATGCTGTAAATGCCGCTTTAACGAAAACAGGATCATTCGACACACCTGAATTCACAGAAGCTGCTGCGAAATACAAACAATTGATTGATGCGGACTCCTTCGGCAAACATTTTGTTGGAACTTCTTATGATGACGCGACAAATATGTTCCTATCAGGCAAAGCAGCTATGATGTTCATGGGTGCTTGGGTCAACGGACAGATTGAAGATGATAACTCTTTGGTCAAAGGTAAAGTGGTACCGATTAAATTTCCAACCATTCCAGGGGGGAAAGGAAATGCTGACGAGTGGTTCGGAGGTTCGGGTGAAACATTCGTGCTCAATGCCGATCTGAAAAACAAGGAAAGAATATGGGAAGTATACAAGTTCTTTATTGAGACCATGTCTAAAGAAGTATTTCTGGCTGGTTCAGGCTCCTCAGCATGGAAAGTTGATGTAGGTGACACTTCTCAAATGAATCCACTGGCTCTGCAAATTGGTGAATTGTCTTCTTCAGCAACAGGTTTCTCCTACTGGTGGGATCAAATGCTGAATGGTAATGACACTGAATCTATGTTCGGCTCGCTGATGAAATTCGTTGCCGGAAAAACAACAGCTGAAGACTACACGAAAGAATTACAGAGCAAGGTCAATCAAGGACAATAATCTGCGTCAGGCGGCGAGAATTGTTCGCCGCCTGATCGATTTAAAGGTGGAGTGAAGCATGCATCAAGTATTCGGAAACAAAAAGGCTATCGCCGTATTTGTTGTTCCTGCTTTGATTTTATACATTCTTGTTGGTTTTTTCCCGATCCTTCAGTCCATGTATTACAGTCTGCTGGACTGGGATGGGATTCAACCGGCTAAATTTATCGGTTTAGCTTCTTATAAGGATTTATTTTTTACAGATACGTACGGCATGGATTTTAATCATTCGATACTTAATACGTTGTATCTGGCAGTTCTTTCTGTTTTCATGCAACTTCCGATAGCTCTGGTGCTCGCTCTGGTTCTTGCCAGAGGGGTCTGGGGTGAAAAGCTGTATCGTACTTTGTATTTCATTCCAGTCTTGGTATCCTCCTCTGTCATCGGGGTTATGTTTCTGAAAATCTATCAGCCTGAATATGGCTTACTGAATACGATACTCAATCAATTAGGCTTGTCCTCCTGGACACATGATTGGTTAACGGAAAGCGGAACAGCACTAATTAGTGTTATGATTCCAATCGTTTGGCAATATATCGGCTACCATATGCTTCTAATGTACGCTGCCATCAAAGGGATTCCTGAAGATTTGTACGAGGCTGCAAAAATTGACGGAGCATCAAGTATAAGAACCGCCTTCTCTATCACCATTCCACTTATTTCACCGATCCTGAAGGTATGCGTCATATTTGCTGTATTGGGATCATTGAAGTTTTTCGATTTAGTCTTCATTATGACCAATGGCTACCCAACACCGGAAACTAGTGTTCCAAGTACGTTGATGTATTCATCGATTTTTAATCGCAATATGTATGGGTACGGCAGTACGATGGCCGTGTTTATGGTTGTGGAATGTCTCTTTTTCTACTTAGTTCTACAAAAACTGATCAGAACCTACGATGATAAGGAGGAGAGCTAATGACAACAACACATAACCGCCGCTGGCCAAAGGTTGTTTTGCAGCTTGCGTTTCTAATCTTCGCCGTTATTCAATTGTATCCGCTCGTGTGGCTTGTATTTTCATCCTTTAAAACAAACATAGAAATTACAGGCTCAAATGTGATGGGCTTGCCTAATGAGTGGCGGTGGGCGAATTACGACTACGCACTTTTTAAGGCGAATATCGCACGTAACTTTTTGAACAGCCTTATGTATACAACGGTAACTGTCATTATTTCTGCTCTGTTATCGGCAATGGTTTCTTTTGCTGTCGCAAGAATGAAGTGGAAGCTTAATAATGTGGTGCTTACTTTCTTTATGCTGGGATTGATGATCCCCGTACATGCTACGCTGCTACCTGTCTTTCAGATGTTAAAAATGACAAGTTTGCTGAATACACTGTGGGCTTTAATCATTCCTTATACCGTTAGTGCACTTCCTACTACAATCTTTATCATGATTGGTTTTTTTAGAGCGCTGCCAGGGGAGTTGGAAGAAGCCAGCGTTGTAGACGGCTGCAATATTTATCAGGTTTTTTTCCGTATTATGCTTCCGCTTGTAAAGCCGGCTATCGTAACCACTTCCATCTTTACTTTTTTATCCGCTTGGAACGAACTGATGTTTGCTAATACGTTCATTAATGATCCTGACTTAGCAACAATTACCGTCGCCATCAATTCGTTTAAAAGTGCCTATGCCACAGAATTCGGACCTATGTTCGCTGGAATGGTTGTGGCTACACTACCCATGATCATTATCTACTTGTTCCTAAGTAACCAAGTCCAAAAAAGCATTATTGCCGGGGCAGTTAAGGGCTAAAGCAATGGGATAGGAATCCTTCGAAAAATGCTATACTAGTTTCGTATTGAAGTAGCTATAAATAAAAGTCCGTATTCGCTTAATTGTCGGCCAGGAGGTTACCGATGAGGTTTGCACGTATCCGATCACAAATCGTTTTTTACTACTTGGCCTTATTAGTGGTTTCCATGATTGCAAGCGGTATTATGTACCAACGAATCAATGAAAAATTCACCGAGGAAAAGGTAGGTGAGGTATCGCTTCAAACCTTAAACGCCATGAATTCCGGAATCGAATCACTTCTTGACAGCACGAATAATTATTCCAAGATGATCGTGTCGAACAACACAGTTCAGGAAATTTTGGGCAGTGATCTGGCGGGTAACGACATCGGGATTTTAACTTACAAGCTAGAGGTGGCTCTGTCAGATTTTATGCTCGCAGAGCCCTCTATCTCTTCTGTTTATCTATTCGATAATGCAGGACGTAAGTTTGCGATTGATTTGCAGTCTGCAAAACCGATCAGATTGGATGGGATCGAGTCAGCGGAATGGTACTCCGAGGCGGTCGCCTTGGACGGAAAAGCAATTTGGAGGAAAAATGCCGGAGGTATCTTCAATTTTGAGACGAAGGAACCCCAGCAGGATCCACAATATATTTCTCTGATTCGCATCGTAAACGACATGAACACTTCCAAGAAAATAGGAGTATTAGTCGTGAACATTACCGTTCAGGAGCTGAAAAAAAGCTATGAACGTTCGATCAACGATAATAAACCTGATTTAATGATCGAAACTGGATATGAGACACTCCTTGATTTTACAAGGCCTGAATTATCGACTTATACAAACTCTTCTATGCTTGATGTGCCGCTCGGCAGTAGCAAAATCGTAAAGATCAAAGATCATAATTATCTGATCTCTTCTCTGGTTTCAATGGATCGTGGTTGGAAGTTTACTAGCGCTCAGCCTCTGGGGGAATGGGAAAGCCCCTATCGTCAATTTAATCTAATGCTGTTAATGATTATGTTGTTTAATTTCATTTCTATATTTTTAGGTTCCGTCTGGATTTCTAGATTCATTACAACACCTATTTTACATATGCTGCGATCCATGAAAAAAGTGGAGATTGGAGAGTTCAGTTTGGTTCGGTACGAGGCGAGAACTGATGAACTGAACCAGTTGAAAGATAGGTATAACAATATGATTATGACCATTGAGCAAGCGCTGAAGCGGGAGAAAGAAGAACAGAAATTGATTCGGAAACTCGAATTGGATATTTTGCAGCAGCAAATTAAACCACATTTTTTATATAACACGTTAGAATCAGCTGGCTATTTAACTTTGTCAGGAAATAATAATGAGGCGTACCAGATTATTTCTGAGCTTGCAGCCTTCTATCGCCAGAGTCTTAGTAGGGGCAGTGAGGTAGTAACGTTAAGAGAAGAAGTAGAGATCACTAAAAGTTATTTGAGTATACAAAATATTCGCTATCCAGAAATTTTCACAAGTGAAATTGAGGTGCCGGAAGAAGCTGAGTATGTTCGGATACCCAAATTGACGCTTCAGCCGCTTGTAGAAAATGCGCTTTATCATGGTATTCGCCCTTTAGGGGAGTGTGGTAAGATTCGCATCCTTGCCCGAATTCAGGGGAATCGACTGAAGTTAATCGTGGAAGACGATGGTGTGGGGATGAATGAAGACAAACGCCGGGAAATGCAAGCTGAGCCCTATGGGCAAAATGAGTCCAGTTTTGGGTTACGCGGTACTTTGATGCGTCTGAAGCTGTACTATGGTGCGGACATGAATTGTAGTTTGGTCAGTGCACCGGGAGAAGGAACTCGGATTGAATTGGAACTACCGCTTGAGGAGGGGAATAGTCATGGAGCTTGAACTGCTCAGAGCCATTGTTGTAGATGATGAAATGAATGCGAGAAAAATTGTTCCCATCATTATAGATTGGCAAGCGGTTGGTTACAGATTCGTAGGTGAGGCCTCGAATGGAAGCGAAGCGTTAGATCTGATCGAAACCATGAAACCGGATGTAGTATTTACAGATATCAGTATGCCTTTTATGGATGGACTGGAATTAAGCCGGTTGATAAAAGAAAGGTATCCGCTAGTCAAAATTGTAATCATCACTGCACATCCCGAATTCGAATATGCAAAAAGAAGCCTGGAGATTGGAGTGCAAAATTTTATCTTGAAGCCGCTTCAAGCCGAGGAAGTACGAAGAGTTGTGGTAGATCTTCATGGGAAAATCCGGGAAGAGACAGAGCGGTGGAACGAATATCAGGAGCTGAATCGACAGTTAAAAGAAAACGCCGTTCAACTAAAAGAAAAATTTCTAAATGATTTGCTTTCAGGCCTCTGGGACCCCGATCAGCTGGTTAGCCGATTCCATTACTTTTTTCCTGACTCAGCGAACAGCTTGTTTTCAATCATGCTCATTGAACTTCAAATTCCCTTAGAAGAAGGGGAGGAACAACGAATCCTGCAGTCTTTGCGTTGTAAGAGGTTTATTGATTACGCGCTTGAAGAGTATGAGGGAATTGAAGTTTTTTTTGATAACAGTCAACGCATTGTCCTTCTTAATAGAAAAGATAATCAGAATCTTACGAAGATTGGAGAGTGGCTTGCCCAATCGCTCCATGAAAAGCTTGAATGCAAAGCTTGCATTGGCGTAGGTAGTACCTGTACGGATTTCAATAGGATCAAAGAATCCTATAAAGAGGCGCTGGAGGCAGTTAGATATGGTAAGTTAAAGGGCAGTAACGCCATCTATTTTTTTAATGATGAAATTCATTTCGGAGGCCGATCCTGGGAAGTTAAGACGAATGAAATTGAGGAAATTTTATTTTTTGTAAAAGCTGGTGTCTTAGACAAGGCTATGCAATCCATCGAGAAAATGTTTCAGGATTTGGAGAAGTCCAAGGCTTTTTCTGTGGAACGAGCTAGGTTGGTTTCCGCCCAATTTGTCTCCACATTAATCAATTCACTCGCTGAAATGGGAGTTATAATAGATAATAATCTTTCTTTCGATATTTCGCCATTTAAAAGGATTTTCGAGCTCGATAGCCTGCCAGACATGCAACAGACATTGCTAGAACTCACAGAGAAGGTAACCTCTCAAGTAATCCAGGCACGAAGCAAAAAAACTAATAATATTATCCATGAAGTTAAAGATTTTATTCAACAGGAGATGCACATTCCGGAGATGTCTTTATCCTATGTATCGAATAAATTCCACATGAATTCCAGTTACTTTAGCCGGATCTTTAAGCAGGACATAGGGATTAGCTTTACGGATTATCTTCTCAAGTGCAGAATGGAAAAAGCGGTGAAGCTTCTGAATGAAACGGATTGGAAAGCTTATCAAATTGCTGAAAAGGTAGGCATTAAAGATCCATTTTACTTCAGTAACTGTTTTAAAAAAGTAATGGGAGTATCCGTTCAGGAGTATAAGAAAAATAGTTATTCCCTATAAATCACTCCGTTGAATTTTATGATTTTTCTCTTTAAGCCCGCACTTTATGCGGGTTTTTATTGTTTTTTTCAGATATAAAATGAGCAATTATGATGTTACAAAATGGAAAAATGATCTTGACAGAAATGGATTCTATCGTATACATTTGTATACATGAAGAACGCGTATACAAATGTATACACTACTGCAAAAGGAGGAAATAAAATGCGTGAAGGACATATCGGCAAACGTGGCGGTCATAGGGAGCATGGAGAACACAGAGATCGAGGCTTTATGAAACATGGGATGACAGAACCGATGGATCAACATCCTAAAAGTGCTCAAACTTTTCGCCGTGGCAGAGCCATCGCTTTTTTAGATAAGCTTATGGTTAACCGGGCTACATTACAGCGGCAGTTAAATCAGCCTGAGCTTGAATCGATTAAACAAGTGGTTAGCGGTGAATTAAAAGCAACGGAAGCGATCATTGAAGAGTTTAAACAAATCTTTCAGATTCATGAGATCGCTCCAGAAGATACAACATCAAATGTTAAAAAAGAGGAGAGTAAAGAAAAAGATGAAAATAACTGAGCTCATTAAAACCCGTAGAAGTATAAAACAATTCAAACAGACTCCAATAGGTGAAGAGGAGTTACATTCATGGCTGGAGGCTGCAAGTTACGCTCCTAATCATCGTATGACCGAACCTTGGGAGCTTCTTTTCATCGGATCCAATACTAGAGCGAAATTAAAACATAAGACGGATTTTGGCAACGCACCTGTTGTTTTTGCAGTTCTGTCTAAGCCTGCCGCAACTGCGTTTGAACGCGATGAGAATGTTATGGCTGCTGCTTGTTTCGTACAAAATTTCCTATTAGCTGCACATGAAGCAGGTGTAGGTACGTATTGGGCTTCGCTGGGGGCTTTGCCTCATAATCGTGAGATTCTTAATGTTCAAGAAAATTACGATGTTATTGGGATATTTGGAATGGGTTATCCGGAGGAAATGCCGAATGCGAAACCCAGAACACCGATTAGTTCTAAAATCACGTATTTATCTTAAACAATTGAAGGTGGCGGAATGTGGAAGCTTAAGCATTATTTGAGGCCATATTGGGTGTGGTGTGTGTTGGCACCATTGCTGATGCTGGTCGAAGTGACTATGGATTTACTGCAGCCCACGCTCATGGCGAGCATTGTGGATAAGGGTGTTATGACAAAAGATTTGTCTCATATTTTCTCGACCGGACTGATTATGCTTGGTGTAGCGTTTATCGGTCTAATTGGTGGGGTGGGCTGCACTATTTTTTCGAGTATTGCTTCTCAAAACTTCGGTAATGATTTGCGGATTAGCTTGTTTGAACATATTCAGAAATTTTCTAACAAGAACCTGGATCAATTGAAGACGGGCTCACTGATTACGCGATTAACAAATGATGTGGTGCAGCTGCAAACCTTTGTGCAAATGATTTTGCGGAGTATTCGATCTCCATTGCTATTAGTCGGAAGCTTGGTGATGGCCATCCGGATTAGTCCTATGCTGACCCTCATCCTAGCCGTTGCCGTGCCACTCTTGAGTTTAATATTGTATGGGTTAATCCGACTTTCTTTTCCTTTGTTTCAAAAAATGCAGGTCAAATTAGACGGTGTGAACACAGTGTTGCAGGAAAATTTATCCGGCATCCGTGTAGTCAAAGCATTCGTCCGCGCTAATCATGAACAGAAACGCTTTAATACAGCTAACAAGGATTATACAGAAATTGCGATAAAAGCGGTACGGTTAATGTCATTAAATATGCCGCTAATGATGCTTGTACTCAATGCCAGTATTGTTGCTGTACTATGGTTTGGGGGAGTGCAAAGCTGGAACGGTGGGCTGCCAGTTGGTCAGCTGATCGCTTTTATTAACTATATAACCCAATTGTTGATGTCAATGCTGATGTTAAGCAATATGTTGACCTTCTTCTCACGAGCCAAGGTTTCTGCCGATCGGGAGAATGAAGTATTTTCCACCATTAGTGAGATTACAGAAGTTGCCAACGCTAAAAAAGATGCCATACACAACGGTCGGATCGTATTTGACAATGTATCTTTTGCTTATGATCCTACGGATGAAAATCTAGTGTTAGACGGTATTAATTTCACTGCGGAGCCAGGAGAAACAGTGGCCATTCTTGGTGCCACCGGTACTGGTAAATCATCATTGGTCAGCCTTATTCCCCGGTTTTACGAAGTGTCCTCTGGCGCAATCACAATTGACGGCTCCGACACTCGTATGATTGCTCTGGAAGATTTGCGCAGCAGAATCGGATATGTTATGCAGCAGGCTATTCTGTTCAGCGGTACTATCCGCGATAATATCCGATATGGCAGACCGGATGCCACAGATGAGGATGTGGAAGAAGCAGCAATAGCCGCTGAAGCTCACAATTTCATTTTAGAACTTCCACAGGGTTACGATACAGAGCTCGGCCAGCGTGGCATTAACCTGTCCGGTGGGCAAAAGCAGCGGCTTTCGATTGCACGGGCACTTTTAATTCAGCCAACAATCCTCATTATGGATGACAGCACTAGTGCGCTCGATGCAGCGACAGAGTCACGAATCCGGCAGATGTTAAAAACACGGCTGCGCAGCAGCACGAATATTTTGATAGCTCAGCGTGTCACCTCTGTAATTGACGCTGATCGTATTCTGGTATTAGAAAACGGCCGAATTGCTGTACAAGGTACACATGATGGTCTTATGAATAGCAGTGAAATATACAGAGATATTTGGAGATCACAGATGAAGGGAGAGGAGGTACCTTATGTCAAAGCTTAATAACGGCATGAACACCACTCCTTTTAATCGATCAGGAGGATTCGGACCTGGACAGGGATCTGGTCCCGGACGCGGCGGAGCTGTGCCGATCGTACGCGCTAAGAATCAAGCGGGCACACTCAAACGCATCTGGACTTATTTGAACCGCCAGCGGTTCGGGTTAATCATTGTATATGTATTTACTGTGTTGAATGCAATCCTTTCGTTGATTGGGCCTTATCTAATCGGTAAAGCCATTGACACTGCCGTAATTCCCCACGATTATCAGGGTCTAATTCGCTTTTGTCTACTCCTAATTGGTATTTATGGGCTAAGCAGTGTGGTTGCTTGGGTGCAAGCCTATGTTATGACCTCCGTTTCACAAAATACCGTATTCGAGCTGCGTCGTGATTTGTTCAGCAAATATCAACAGCTACCGATCAAGTTTTTTGACACGCAAGCTAACGGAGAACTAATGAGCCGGGCAACCAACGATATAGAGAGCGTATCCAGTACACTTAATCAGAGTGTGACCCAGTTATTAAACAGTTTGATCACACTAAGCGGTTCACTAGTGATCATGTTAATGATGAACGTTCCGTTGACCGTAGTTTCACTGATAACGATCCCTCTTGTGTTATTGTCCAGCCGTAAAATCATAGGTTTAAGTCGAACTTATTTTAAAAATCAGCAACGCCATTTAGGTGAATTGGGTGGATTTATCGAAGAAACCATCAGCGGACAAAAAGTGGTCAAACAATACAGCAGGGAAGAGACAGAAGTGAAACGGTTCCGCAAAATCAGCGGAGAGCTGAATAAAGTCAGCATTAAGGCACAAATTGTATCCGGATTAGTGGGACCGGTTATGAACATGATTAATAACTTTGGATTTGCGATCATTGCCGGGGTGGGTGGCTGGATGGCTTTTCATAACATGGCTACAGTTGGCGTAATCGTTAGCTTCCTTACGTATTCCAAACAGTTCGGACGACCGATCTCCGATCTTGCTAACCAGTACAATCTAATTCAGTCGGCAATTGCTGGTGCGGAGCGTGTGTTTGAAGTCATGGATATGCCATCCGAATACGGTGACGGTGATGAACAAAGTGACGATCTGCCGAGGTTAAAAGGGAATGTTGTTTTCAAAGACGTTTCATTTGCTTACAAGTCGGATTCACCAATTCTGAGTGAGGTTACGTTTGAAGCAAAACCCGGAGAGAAAATTGCGCTTGTTGGTCCAACGGGTGCTGGAAAAACGACCATTGTCAACTTGCTGATCAGATTCTACGATTTGAGCGGCGGCTCCATATTCATTGATGGACGCGAGATTGGAGAGCTGGATAAAAACGCACTTCGTAGTCAATTGGGAATGGTATTGCAAGACGCGCATGTATTCTCGGGAACGATTCGGGAAAATATTCGTTTTGGCCGCCTTGATGCGACAGACCATGAGGTAGAAGAAGCGGCAAGATTGGCCAATGCAGATGCCTTTATCAATAGACTGCCACATGGATATGAGACTATTCTTCATGCGGAAGGCAGTAATTTGAGCCACGGCCAGCGCCAGCTTTTAACGATTGCCCGCGCCATTCTAGCTGATCCAGCTATTTTGATCCTAGATGAGGCAACCAGCAGTGTGGATACGCGTACGGAAATGCATATTCAACAGGCGATGGAAAAGCTAATGAAGGGACGAACAAGCTTTGTGATCGCCCATAGGCTTAGTACCATCCAGGATGCTGATCGTATACTCGTTATTCAGGGTGGCGGAATTGCCGAGCAAGGCAGTCATAAAGAGCTTCTTGCGCTGCAAGGTGTTTATTACGAGCTGTACAATACCCAGTTCAAACGAGCGATTTAAAAGAATCTTTACTTGAACCGATAACATTTGTAAGTAGATGCTTTTATCGGACTCATCTGACCTTAAAGGCGAGATTTTCTGATTTTCAGAATGTTAAAGGACCCCACTGCAGCTATTGGGGTGAAGGAATAGCATCCCAGGGTCCGAAGTCCTTAAAAAGATGTGTAATCTATTGCGTAATTAATGCCCGATAAAAAAGAGCGACGATTCACCTATTATAGGAGAATCGCCGCTCTTTTTATAAATTCCTCTCTAATAACGTTCCGAGTTGTTCAGCCAAGACTTGATGTGCTACAGGTCTTTCATTCTTGAACCACCATTCCACTACCCCAGCATAAGCCGATGCAACAAAACTAATAATAACCTCTTCATTTAACCCTTGGTTTATTCCTGCGGTGACATTTACTTCATGCCGAAACTCATCGAGAAGAAAGCTTAAGAAACGATTTCGAAAATAAGGAGCACCTTTACTCGCTAACATCATAGAGAAGAAAGAATAATTTTTATCGAAGTATTCCGTCCAGATCAACGTTGCCTCGATAAAATCCAATTCAGACGCCGATTCACAAAGTGCTCTTAGGACCTCTATATGTTCTTCGATAAGTTTATCTAACAAATCATATTTATCCAGATAATGAAGGTAGATCGTTCCCCGGCTTACATTTGCTGTGTCGGAGAGATCCTGTATGGTAATGTCGTCAAAATTTTTCTTAGTCATCAGTTCAATGACGGCCTTTTTAAGCGCATCTTGAGATTTGAGTATTCTTCTATCCACTTTAGACATTCGGGGTTCACCTTACTTTCTAAAAATAATAAACACATTTATAGGATCTGTTTAGTATTGAACAAAACAGACTCATCGTACAATTGAATGTATTCTGTAACTGTTTATAATAATAGATTATAGTCTATTAATAAATCAATATACAATATCGAAAGGGTGTTTTTTTACATGTCAAATATCAAAGATAAAGTCGTAATTATTACAGGTGCTTCTAGTGGGATTGGGGAAGCCGCCGCGAAAGAACTAGCCTCTAAAGGTGCTAAGCTTGTTCTAGCCGCTCGTCGTGAGGAACGTCTTCAAAAGCTTCAAGGAGAAATTGAACAAAGTGGTGGAACAGCCATCTACAAAGTGACAGATGTGACTTCCCAAGCACAAATGGAAGAACTGGCAGCTTATGCACTTAAAGAGTTTGGCAAAATTGATGTATTAGTTAATAATGCGGGAATCATGCCACAAGCTTTTCTTTTTAAGAAAATGCTGGATGAATGGGATCAAATGATTGACGTAAATATCAAAGGGGTTTTATATGCGATTGCAGCTGTTCTCCCATCAATGAGAGAGCAAAAATCTGGTCATATTATTAACTTATCATCGGTTGCTGGCCATAACATTTACCCAGGGGGTACAGTATATTGTGGCACCAAGCATGCGGTTAGAGCAATTTCTGAAGGGCTTCGTCAAGAAGAAGCGATGAGTGGAACCAATATTCGTGTTACCAATGTTTCTCCAGGAGCCGTCAGCAGCGAATTGTTAGATACTACCTCAGATGCAGAGTCAAAAGCTGGCTTGAATGAATTTTACAAAATAGCCATTGATGCAGACAGCATCGCTCGTGCCATCACATTTGCCATTGAGCAACCTTCAGATGTGGCTATCAATGAAATGATTATTCGCCCAACAGTTCAAGTAGGTTAAAAGGGGATCATTATGGACAGGCCCTATATTATTTGCCATATGCTTACCTCATTGGATGGTAAAACCATCGGAGATTACTTGGATGAAGAACGGACTGCCTATTTTATTGATGAGTACGAAAACATTCATGATCGGTATGGATGTAAAGCTTGGATATGTGGCAGGATTACCATGGAGGAAAATTTTACGTTAGGCAATAAATTAGAATTAGAGCAGAGTAACACTTCAAGCATTCCTAGAACAGACTTTATCGCTCAAAATGATGCCTCAACATATGCAGTAGCTGTAGATCCCTCGGGAAAACTGGGCTGGACCAAAAACTACATTTCAGAAGGAAGTCACAATAGAACAGAGCATCATATCATTGAAGTGCTTACAGAACAGGTATCTGATGCTTATCTAGCTTATCTGAAAAATCTAGGAATCTCATATATATTCGGTGGAAAAGAACGATTGAATTTTTCTGTAGTCGTGAGAAAGCTGAAACAATTATTCTCAATCGATGAATTGATGCTGGAGGGTGGGGGCGTTTTAAACGGCTCTTTCCTGAATGAAGATTTAATTGATGAGTTGAGCTTGGTTATAGTTCCCATCGTAGATGGAGCCTCTAATTCTGTGACCTTATTTGAAATGGATTCATCTATGAAACAACAGCCCTCAGCAAATTTCAGCTTAAAAAGTGTAGAAAAACTTGCGGATGATGGGCTATGGTTGAAGTATGTAACACGGCGTGATTAAATCTATGTTTCTTAAAAAGCGCAAAGCAAAATATGCTTTGCGCTTTTTGAATTCGAGAAAGTAGTAAGCAAGCTTCTCATTCCAAGCCTGCCAGATGCATCGTTTGTTTCAGACGATCTACGTTCACATAGATGTCTTCCAGTCCTGGAAAACGAATCGCAGGATCTGCTACACCTTGCCCGTACACCATATAATATTCGAGATTATTATGGTTGCTGATCATCCAATAGGTTGGAACAACATGCTGGGCATGGAAAATTTCAATGACCTGTGTTCCAGGCTGGCAAAAAGCCAGATTAGCGAGTCCAGCACCATGCGGACCTACGATTACTTTCGCTGAGGCGAATAATTGGATTTGTTGGGCAACCGTCCAGTCTTCTAGACAAATCGGTACGATATTAAATTTCTCTAGGCAGCGGATGACATCATCTTCATTAACCAACCTTCTTGAGCTTGCTTTTTTTCGTGAGATATAAATTCGTTCTGGAGTGACTAGTGTTGTTTCTCTATGCGGTAACAAAAATCTCCGCAGTGTATCCGTGGTCCAAGGAGGATAATGTGAATTCATCATTAAGG
The DNA here is from genome assembly GCF_037969975.1 of Paenibacillus sp. FSL R7-0163. Taxonomy (NCBI): domain Bacteria; kingdom Bacillati; phylum Bacillota; class Bacilli; order Caryophanales; family Paenibacillaceae; genus Paenibacillus; species Paenibacillus sp. FSL R7-0163. The sequence continues at coordinate 2,847,606 of NZ_CP150224.1, read as the reverse complement.
AAGGGACAAGTAGCTGGTCAGCCTGAACATATGCTTCTGAATTCGTCCGGATCACCAATGACTCGGATATCCCAAGCATGGCCCACGTTTGTTCGACAAAGGGTCCATACGGATTTGGATTCATGATAATAGAGGAGTAAGTAATTCCACTCGATCGAAGCATCGCTAGCCTAGGGAGCACATCATACATCCAATGAAAATAGTTATGGGCTCCGCAAAATGTTAACACCGCCGCGGTCCCGGCAAAATGTTGAAGCTGAGGATCGTTCCACCGGTGAAACACTGGGTGCTCATCTGCTTCAAGCATCCTGTATTGTTCGGCATCATATTCTTGGGAAAGATCAAAGATCAATTTCCCTTCTGGTGTTAGAAGGGCACCAGATTCTCCCCATACCTTCCCTCTGGAAATGGTGGCTACGTATCCGCCAAAGGGCTCTAAACAATAAGGTGTTAGTGCTGGAGCAATACTCGTTTCAATGCTTTTGGGCGCTCTGAACTCAGCCGCCCGTCCGAAGTCAAAAGGAACGACATTCCCAGCTTCCTTTGTACTGTTTTCGTTGTGGGAAGTAAAGTCCCAGATGCTTTGGTAATATCCTTGGGGTGGTACCCCTTGTGCAGAAAATAACATCATGTCACCTCATATTCCCAAGTAGAAGCGCAGAAACCTTACTAAGCTATTTTATGAAATGAAGATTCTTTGGACACAGGCTTACTCGGAAAGAGGCGGATGAACAAGAAGACTTACGTGAGACTGAGCAGAAATAACTCATCGCACAGAAACAGATCAGATCCAAAAATCTAAATATGTGCGTTAACCTATGAAGAAATTGCGTTTCTGGAAAAGACATATGTTCCATTGTTGGTATGAATTAACTTATTAACTAATAAGCGACGAGCACGCTAACGCTGAATAGATAGCCGATGGATGCGATGTGTACCAACGTTTAACTGCATTTCGTACAACTATATTCCTTCAAATCACTCAGCTCGGGGATATAAGTGTACTTCGTACATCTATTTCCTTGATTTTCTACCCAATAGGTGGATTTGATCGTTTTTAGTTGTATAGAATGCAGTTAAAGTATGAAGGTTCCTTTTCCGTACGGAATAAGTGTATAGAATGCAGTTATCTCCCAGATTCGATTAAGACACAGAACTAAGAGAATACGGAGAGGGCATTCCGATCGGTTACATTCCAAGGTTTGCTATAAGCGATATGCGGACCATTAGTTTGTTTATATTCACTTGCCCATAATCTGATCAGGTAAGCTGGTTAATCCAAAAACACCAGACAGTAATTTTCCAACAATAGGAGAATCGCTGCCTGGTGTTCTTTTTTTACCCTCAAAGCTTGTTCCTATAGACCTTGGGTGACATCCCATAGATTTTGGTGAATTGGCGGGTAAAATAGTTACTATCACTAAATCCGCATTCATGTGAGATTTGGGTGATACTGAGTTTAGAATGCTTTAATAGCCCGCAAGCCCGTTCCAGACGTAAACGATGAAGATAAGCGATCGGGGTTGCCTGATAGTAGGAGCGAAAGATCCTGTTTAAGTGTCTGACTGAAATGTCCGAATGTTTGGCGATCTGATCCAGTGTTAAGGGCTCAAGATAACGATCTTCCATATATGAGAGTGCATTCGCCAAATGCATCAGATGGTTCCCTTGAATCCCTTTTTCCTGTTGGTCATAATGTCTGGACAAATAGACAACCAGTTCCATAAACTTGGAGCCCAGCATGGTCTGATAACCCTGTAGCTTGTTGTGATATTCTTCAATCATGCCCGCTATGAGAAAAGAGACATACTCCAGGTTAGGAATCGGCAAGCTGAGTTTGCTTGTGTAGGAATGTTTATGACGATACAGGGGTTCCAACACAAATAATGCTTGAAAGCCGTTGGATGTCCGCAAATCTGGCCCAGCTGTCGATAGCATTTCAGGCTGAAACATAATATTGCAGATCTTGAAATCCTGAGGATCTTTAAAAGCATGCGGGGTCGAACCATTAATTACAAACACATTTCCCTTTTTGATAAAAGACTCCTCAGTATTAACAATATGTGTAGCTGTGCCACTCAATACAATTACGAGCTCTGAAAAGTCCGCATGTCTATGTAAATCGGTGTCTTTGTCGTGATAGCCGTATTGAATAAAAAATGGAAATTGACGATCAGATGTAAACCATTTTAAATAAAATTCACTCAACTCGTTACCCTCCAAAAGCTTGTCTAGATGAATGTCTATATCATGCTATTTTAGGACCGAATAATCAAGGCTTTCTATCCAGCTGAAGCAGTATAATCCTTGACATAGGTTTCAGTGATTAGGATAGAGAAGGAGAATACTACATGAAATATAACAATCCGATTATCCCGGGGTTTTATCCAGATCCAAGCATTTGCAGAGTAGACGAGGATTATTATCTGGTAAACAGTTCATTTGCCTATTCTCCGGGAATACCTATTTGGCACAGCAAGGATTTGGTGCATTGGAAGCAGCTTGGGTATTGTTTGACTCGTGAGAATCAGCTTCAATTTGATGAATCAGTGGTTTCCGGAGGTGTTTGGGCGCCGACTCTTCGTTATTATAACGGTCGTTTTTATATGGTTACGACAAATCAGGATAGCGGAGGTCATTTCTACGTTTGGGCGGATGACCCGGCAGGCGAATGGTCGGATTCACTTTATGTGGAGCAGGAAGGCATTGATCCCTCCTTGTTTTTTGATGATGGAAAGGTTTATTTCACAAGCACAGGCTCCGAGCAAGGGATGGGGATCTACCAATGTGAGATTGATATTGAAACGGGCCATAAGCTTAGCGATACACGCTTGATCTGGACTGGCAGCGGAGGGAAATTCCCTGAGGGTCCACATCTTTACAAAATAAACGATTACTATTATTTGATGTGTGCAGAAGGTGGGACAGAATATGGACATATGGAGACTATTGCAAGAAGTAAATCGCCATATGGGCCTTATGAATCGTCTCCTCACAATCCGATTTTGACTCATCGAAGTTCAGATTACCCCATTCAAGCTACAGGACATGCCGATTTAGTTGAAGCACAGGATGGTAGCTGGTGGGCGGTATTTCTGGGGATTCGACCAGTAGGTTATCCTTACCGTCATCATCTTGGTAGAGAGACATATTTGGCTCCGGTTCAGTGGACGGAGGAGGGTTGGCCAATGATTGGGGATAACGGAGTGGTTGGATTAGAAATAGAAGCTGACCTGCCCTCACCAATGCCGTGGGAAGAAGAGCCTGAAACCGACGATTTTAATCAATCTGACCTAAGAATGAGCTGGAATTTCATTCGTAATGCTAATAAGGTGGATTGGTCATTGCAGGAACGGGGAGGGTGGCTAGCTTTACGTGGATCAGATGTGAGATTAAATGAGAAGGGAACGCCTGCTTTTATTGGTTGTAGACAGCGGCATTTGAATTGTGAAATTACCACCAAAATGGAATTTAGCCCTCTTGATGGTGACGAAGCTGGTCTTGTAGCTTTTATGGATCAGAAGTATCACTACGCAATTGGACTAACGCAGATGGAAGGTAAAAATGTTATTGCGCTGCGCAGACAGGTAGGGAGCATTAGTGATGTGGCATATTCTTCGGCTTTAGAAAGTACAGGGGTAGATTTGAGAATCCAGGCATCACATGAAAAATATATGTTTTACTATCGAGGTGTGGATCAAATATGGCATCAGCTTGGCGAAGCCGAGACACACTTGATATCTACTGAAGTCGCAGGCGGATTTACTGGAGTATTTTTCGGTATGTATAACTACTCTCCTAATCAAACAACTGCTTATTATGATTGGTTTAGCTATCAAAAGAAATAAAAAGCGGTCGGCTACGTGTTCGTCAGAAAAAGCAGTGTTAGCTTGTGGAAAACACAAAGCAGCGATTCTCCAAGTATGGATGAATCGCTGCTTTGTGTTTTTTGGTTGTCGTTGGTTGTTTGCCTCAGCTTGTATTTATAAACCTCTTGGGCTTAAGGACTCAGAGGACGTTATTTGCGTATTTATCACTTTTTGAGCATAGATTCGGACCCCAGTGCAGCTATTACTTGGAAAGCGATTCAGATTGAGTGTTTTTTGAGCCAATAGCGGCTATGCGGTCCTTTAGCATCCCAAATGTGAGATAATACTGCGTTTAAGGTCCTCTGGGTCCGATAGTAATAAGCTCAATAGCGATTAAGCCCGATAGATTCAGCGTGTGCGCAAAGGTTACCCATACAAGTTGGTGTTAAGCTGATAGTTCCATATTGTGAATGAAGAATACGTTCGCTTTTATCCAATGAGCATATCTTCCTTCAAACGCTTGATGTCTGCTCTAGGTGGTGAACCAAACATCCGAGAATATTCGCGGCTGAATTGTGATGCACTTTCATAGCCAACACGGAACGCGACATCCGCTGCATCCGCTGATTCAGATAATAAAAGGCGGCGAGCTTCCTGTAAGCGCAGATGCTTTTGAAACTGAATAGGACTCATGGCAGTTACCTCTTTGAAGTGTCTATGGAACGAAGAAATACTCATACTGGCTGTTTCAGCAAGCTCTTCAATCCGCAAAGGTTTATCACAGTTCTCGATAATCTGTTCGATGGCCTCCCGAATGCGGTAGGTGCTGCTACCTTCCATCGCAATTTGAGCGAGTGTAACTCCATATGGTCCCTGCAGAAGCCGGTATAGAATTTCATCAGTATAAATCGGAGCCAAAAACGGAATGTCCTTGGGATCATCCAGCAAACGTACCAATCTCAGGATCGCATCCAATAGTGATAACTCTATCTGCCCGACATACATAGCTCGCTTAGCATTTTCTTTCGGAGCGAGTTTAAATTCGGAATCATTTAGTACCTTCAATATCTGACTCTGCGTAAATTCTAGCTTAAAGCTTAAATAGGGTGCATTGGGAGAAGCTTTTATAATCTGACCGATAACCGGTAAATTCATTGATGATATTAGATAATTTGCGGGACCATACTCAAAACGGTCCTTGGCCAGTATGATCTCCTTTGTTCCTTGCGCAATGAAACATAAAGAAGGTTTGTATACTCTGTATACTGGCTCAGTCACGTTGGAGTTACGAATCACAAACAATGAGGGGATAGCGGTCTCATATACTCCATCCTGGCACGAATGATGTTCAATCAATCTGGCGAGTTCTTCTTTCCGCTCTAGTAATTCTTCAGACATGTGCTCCTCCTAATGTTTTATTCTTACTCAATTATAAAGTAAAAGCATCTTTTGTGTTAGTGCTAGTGAGAGGAATAGGCAATCATTTAAGATAATTGAGATAACGCTGTCAACTTCATACATCGCATAATTAGAACTAAGAAAGGGGTTTTGAAATTGAGAAATGTTTTGATCTTAGGCGCTAACGGTGGAATTGCTCGTCATGCGATTGATTTATTCTTGAACGAAACCGATGCCCGGTTAATACTTTATCTCCGTAACTCGGACAGATTAAGCCATATAACATCCAGCCGTGCTCGAGTAGTTGAAGGAGATGTGTTGGATAGTGAGCAATTAAAAGAAGCGATGATCGGGCAAGATGTTGTTTATGCTAATCTGGCTGGTAATTTGGAAGGAATGTCTAGATCTATCGTAGAGGCAATGAATACAACTGGTCTTAAACGTTTGATTTTTATAAGCTCAATGGGCATTTACGATGAAGTTCCCGGAGAGAAGTACAGCAGTATATTGGATCCATATCGAAAATCAGTAGAAATCATTGAAGCTTCAAATCTTAACTATACGATTTTGAGATCTGGATGGTTTACCTATAAAGACGAGATTGACTACGAGACGACTCAGAAAGGTGAACCTTTTAAAGGCAGAGAAGTGTCGCGAAAAAGTGTGGCTGCATTAGTTGTTAAATTGGCCGAGTCACCAGATATGGAAATTCGCCGCAGTTTAGGAGTAAACAAACCCAAAATCTAAAGGAGGCACAAGCGAATGGAATATATAAAACTTGGACGTACTGGTTTGGACGTATCTAGAATTTGTCTTGGCTGTATGAGTTACGGAGTACCTGAACGTGGAATGGCTCCGTGGTCGCTGAATGAGGAGCAGTGCAGACCTTTTATTAAAAGAGCACTGGAGCTTGGGATCAACTTCTTTGATACGGCTAATGTATACTCTGACGGAACTAGCGAAGAAATTGTCGGACGTGCCTTAAAAGAATTCTCTCGCCGGGATGAGGTAGTCATTGCGACAAAGGTGTTTTTCCGGATGCATCAGGGACCAAATGGGGCAGGACTTTCACGCAAAGCGATTATGACCGAAATAGACAACAGTCTAAGACGGCTGGGCACGGATTATGTGGACCTATACCAGATTCATCGTTGGGATAATGACACTCCCATCGAAGAGACCATGGAGGCACTTCATGGCGTAGTAAAGGCAGGGAAAGTTAGATATATAGGAGCGTCCTCTATGTATGCATGGCAGTTCTTGCAGGCGCAGCATGTTGCTTAGCGAAATGGTTGGACTAAATTTGTCTCTATGCAAAATTACTTGAATCTGCTCTACAGGGAAGAAGAACGGGAAATGTTGCCTCTTTGCCGGGAAGAAGGAATCGGTGTGATCCCATGGAGTCCGCTTGCTAAAGGCCGACTAACCCGTGATTGGAATGAACAAACAGCTCGTTCAGAGATAGACGAAGTCGGAAAGGCATTTTATGCAAAAATGGCTGAAGCTGACCGCAAGGTTGTTGAGGTAGTTGCCGAAATTGCGGCTAAGCGGGGGATTCCAAGTGCACAAGTTGCGCTTGCTTGGGTTCTGCAAAAAAAGCCAGTAATATCGCCTATCATTGGTGCTACCAAACCGAATCATCTGGAGGACGCCGTTGCAGCGTTATCAGTGACGCTGGAGCCAAGTGATATAGCGAGACTAGAAGAGCCTTATGTGCCACACCCAGTTATAGGAAGTCTAAGCTAGATAAAAAAGCGTGATGCCCTTTGGGATCGCGCCTTTTTTTATCTAAGTTAACTTTCATCCCTTATTTAGTGCCTTTAGAATCTTATCTTTAGTTTGGCTTAATCGTTGCTCAGCACCATGCGGGTGCAAGGGTTTGCTTAAATAGGTGAATAAGAAAACACATTCCAATCAATAAAAATGACATGTTAATTCTTCTTTAGCCAAGGTAATATGTATCCGACATGTGAGAGTGAATATAGAAAAGGAGGTGAACTCTTTATTATTAATTCCACGTTAAAGCATACGCACATGACTACTGAAATTGGTCAACCAGCTATCCTCAAGCCTAGGGAGGTTTATCCGACGGTTTCCTTCACATCGTGTGTTGACGGAAGGGTTGCCGGTGAATTGATTTTTGATAGAACGAAGCTGGTTGATAGTTTGCCTGAGACTCCTATGGTCAAAGACTCATTAATGGAATGGACACCGTTAGGCACGGCAGAACAACTGGGTACTTATGAACTGCGAATGACCCTCAAACAGGACGGAAAATCTCCTCAGTATGACTCATATTATTTTACCGTGCTGGATCCAAAGAGCATCCCCGCGGGACAGAGCCCAATTGCTTTCCTTGGTAACGATGGAATGATGATGTATATCGGTGATTATCGAGGTAATCGGATCTTGGATTTTTCCAATGCGGGTTATAGGGGTGGCGGTGTTGAAATCCCGAATATCCCCGTTAAGTCGACCGTTCTACCCTTGGACGGAGACGCGACGGAACGTATTCAAGTAGCAATTGACCAGTTGGCCAAGCTCCCGCTCGATAAGAACGGATTCCGCGGAGCGATCCTGTTGAAAAAAGGCAGATATGAAATCGGAGGCACGTTATTCATTAAAGCAAGCGGGATCGTCCTTCGCGGCGAAGGTCAGGACAAAGAGGGCACAATTATCTATGGTACCGGAGCGAAACCACGAAATTTAATTGAAATTGGTGAAAATGCAGATCTTATGCTGGACAGCAACTCGAAACGGATGATTTCAGATTTGTATGTACCCTCAGGCTCGCGCACTTTCCATGTAGAAGACGGGAATGCTTATCGTGTAGGCGATCAGATCATAGTCCGCAGAATAGGTGATAAAAACTGGATTCACGAAATTGGCATGGATAACATATATAAGCGCCCGGGTGGAACCGTAACCCAATGGTCACCGTTCAATCTGGATTTTGACCGAGTCATCACTGCTATTGTAGGTAATGCGATTACGGTCGATGCCCCACTAGCGAATGCTATCGAACTTCAGTGGGGCGGCGGAGAGATCTATAAATATACAGACCATTCCCGCATTCAGCAGGTGGGGGTAGAGAATATGAGGGTAGAGTCCGATTTTGACCCGAGCATTATAGATATTAAGATGGATAACGATACAACGGATCCTTATTATGCGGACGAAAAGCATGCTGAGCGTTTTGTCGTATTCAACAGTGTGAAGAATGGCTGGGTTCGAGATGTGACGGGTTACCATCTGTCCTATTCTCTCGTTCAAATGAAGCGTTATTCCAAATGGATTACGGTTCAGGATTGTCAAATGTACGATATGATCAGTGTGGTTACTGGGGGTCGCCGTTATGTCATACATCAGATGGGCCAGCTAAATCTCGCTCAACGTATTTATACAGAAACGGCGCGGCATGCGTTCACCGTCGATAGCTGGGTACCGGGGCCAAATGTATTTCTGGATGGGGAAGCTGTTAACAATTATAACACCAGTGAGCCTCATCATCGCTGGTCAGTCGGAGGCCTGTTCGATAATATCAAAGCTCCCATCTCTATTCGGGATAGGGCGTGGTTAGGCAGCGGACATGGCTGGGCAGGCGCGAATTATGTAACCTGGAATACGCAAGGAGAACTCACTTTACAGCGGCCACCAACCGCTCAAAACTACGCCATTGGCCATGTTGGTAACAAGGTACCCGGACTGGTTCCTAACGATTATGATCCCCGGCCCCGTGAAGATGGATATTGGTGCAGTTGCGGTCAACATGTCGTCATTAATAGTCTCTACAAGCAGCAGCTGATCGAACGTTTAGGTCGAAATGCGCTCAGTAATATAAAAAAATAATTTACAGTAGGGTGCGGAATCTTCCGCATCCTTTTTAGTTTGGATCATAAAAAAACACAACCCCTAACAATCTATGCCATGGAGAGACATCAGAATCAAGAGTAGCATAAGAAGTGGAGTTACTGACGAATGATATGACCTGAAAATAGGAAAGGCCAGGTGAACAAGAGTTGAGTGAAAGAAGACGAGCGAAACAAGAGGTGGCATTATCGGCAACCATGCGGGAATCAGAACGTCTTCGATTATGGTATACAAGCCCGGCGTCAAATTGGAATGAGGCTCTTCCCATAGGAAACGGGCGCCTTGGGGCGATGGTGTCTGGTATGATCGGCCAAGATAAAATCCAGCTTAACGAAGATTCAATCTGGTACGGCGGCCCTGGACGCGCAGCTAATCCTGCAGCTCAGCCGTATTTGACGGAGATTCGGCAAATGCTGAAAGACGGCAGGCAGGCGGAGGCAGAGCATTTGGCTCGAATGGCTATGACTGCTTCACCAAAATATGAACAGCCGTACCAGCCACTTGGCGATTTGATTTTGAAGTTTCTGGATTCTAGTGAGGTTATTGAAGAATACGAGCGGGAGCTCGATTTGGAGCAAGCGGTTGTTACGGTGTCGTACCGTTGTGGCGGGGTTCGCTATTACAGGCAATATTTTGTAAGTGAACCGGACGGTGTATTAGTAGTCCGATTGACAGCTGACAGACTTGGCAAGATCACGTTGGCTGCGAATCTTATGCGTCGTCCGTTCGATACCGGCTGTAGTACTGGTCCTGCAAACACAGTTCTAATGAATGGGGAATGCGGAGCGGATGGTGTTCGCTTTTGCACAGCACTAAGGGCAGTTCAACAAGGAGGCCGCCAGAGGCTCATAGGGGATTTCATCTCTATTGAGGGAGCAGACTCCGTCACCCTTATGCTGGCAGCGCAGAGTACCTTTCGTGTGGATCAACCTGAAAAAGCCTGTCTGGAGCAATTGGATCAAGCCACGGCTCAGTCGTTTGCAACTCTAATAAAGCGGCATAAGGAGGAATACAAGTCCCGGTTTGCTCGATTTTCAATCGATTTAACAAGGGATGGCGACCCGTACGCCGAGCTTCCTACCGATAAACGATTACTGCGGTTACAGCAAGCAAAAGATGAAAGAAGCAATTCCAATGAGTTTGGTGATCCGGGACTAGTTGCACTATATGTACAGTATGGGCGCTACTTACTGCTTTCCAGTTCTCGACCAGGTACGTTGCCTGCTAATCTGCAAGGCATATGGAATGATAGCTTTACCCCGCCATGGGAATCAAAATATACAATTAATATTAACCTCCAGATGAATTACTGGCCTGCCGAAGTCCTAAATATGGCTGAATGTCATGAACCGCTGTTTGATCTGATCGAACGGATGCAGTTGAACGGTCAAGAAACGGCGAAAAAAATGTACGGCTGTCGCGGTTTTGTTGCTCATCATAACACTAACTTATGGGCGGAAACCCGACCAGAAGGCATCCTAATTACCTGTACGGTCTGGCCAATGGGTGCTGCTTGGTTATGCCTTCATTTGTGGGAACACTACCGGTTTGGACTGAACCTTTCTTTTCTCAAGGAAAGGGCCTATCCAGTGATGAAAGAAGCAGCGCTTTTTCTGCTTGATTACATGGTAGAGGAAGGTGGTGTACGGATTACTGGGCCTTCGGTCTCCCCTGAAAACCGCTTCCTTCTTTCGGACGGAAGCAGCGGCAGCCTCTGTATGGGACCATCTATGGATTTGCAAATCGCATATGCAATGCTTTCCGCCTGTTCGGAAGCGGCATTAATTATCGGAGAAGAAGATACAATGTTTCTCTTTGAACTACATGAGACGCTTGAACACATTCCACAGCCGAGTGTGGGCAGTCATGGACAGATTAAGGAATGGCTGTTTGACTACGAAGAGCAAGACGCAGGTCACCGGCATATTTCTCAGTTGTTCGCATTACATCCGGGTGAACAGATTGACATGAGGCACACCCCTGAGCTTGCCGCAGCAGCCCGGCGAACGCTTGAACGCCGTCTTGATGGAGGTGGAGGCCATACCGGCTGGAGCAGGGCATGGATCGTCAACTTTTATGCCCGTCTCGGTATGGGTGCAGAAGCCTACGAGCATTTACTTAATCTCTTAGCCTCCTCCACGTATTCGAATCTTTTAGACTGCCATCCACCCTTTCAAATAGACGGAAACTTTGGTGGAGCAGCAGGCGTAGCAGAAATGCTGCTGCAATCCCACCGAGGAGAACTTCGACTATTACCTGCTCTTCCTAAGGAGTGGGCTTCAGGCAGCATAAGGGGAATGAGAGCAAGAGGTGGTTTTACCGTTGATCTTTTTTGGAGCCAAGGAAAGCTTGATGAAGCGACGATTCACTCTACGTTAACCGCTGAATATCGAATTTGGTCTGCTGTTCCGCTTGATCTGCCAGAACAATCTCTTATTAGCGATGGTCAGGGATTTGAATATACTTTTTCTTCAGTTGCAGGGAAGTCCCGCAAGATTTGTGCACAATAGTCAATCGTAATAAAACACAGGCAAGCCAAAAAATCTCCATTTTGAAGACCTGGATATTGGATTAACATTAGCCATACAACAAAATCCAAACTGCAACCAAAGGAGCGATATTTATGCCACAACAAGTGCCAGCCGCATTGCCAGCGAGCAGGCCAGATCTTTCCCCATTCCAAAGACGAATGACCAATTTGCGCAAATATAAGGCGCTATATCTCATTTCACTGCCGGGCATTATTTTTTTTATCGTATTTAAATACTTACCCTTGGCGGGTTCCATCATGGCCTTTCAAAACTACAACATATTCAAAGGTTTTACAGGCAGTCCTTGGGTTGGCCTTGATCAGTTCCGGCGGATGTTCACCTATCCAGAGTTTTTGAGAATTCTTGAAAATACTATCCTGATCGGCCTATATGATATGGTCTTTGCGTTTCCGGTTCCCATAATATTCGCCCTCCTTCTTAATGAAGTGAGAAAAGCTTTCTATAAACGGATTTTGCAGACCGTCGTTTATTTGCCCCATTTTCTCTCATGGGTCATTATTGGGGGGATTATGATCGGCATTTTGTCCCCAACGACAGGTATCGTGAACCAGATCTTAAATGCTTTTGGGCTCGACTCCGTTTATTTTCTGGGCGAGGACTCGTATATTCGTACCATCCTGGTTGGAACAGGCATATGGAAAGACAGTGGATGGGGAACTATTGTTTATTTAGCCGCACTCGCAGCTGTGAATCCCGAGCTGTATGAAGCGGCCAGAATTGACGGAGCAAATCGGTGGAAACAAACCTTATCCATTACGATCCCGACGATCTTGCCCACCATCATGATTATGTTCCTGCTTCATATCGGTAACTTCCTTGATTTTGGCTTCGAGCGAGTGTTTGTATTTATCAATTCGCTTAATGAGACCAATGGAGATATTCTCGATACGTATATATACCGAGTGGGTCTTATTGATCAGCAATACAGCTATACAACAGCTATAGGCCTCTTTAAATCGGTCGTCGGACTGTTGCTAGTCATGATCGGGAATACGCTTAGCAAAAAAGCATCAGGGGATGGGCTTTACTAGAGAGGAGTCGAAGAGTAAATGAAAAATAAAGGTCGCCTGTTTGACGTTTTTAACTATATATTTCTGATGCTGGTCGGGTGCTTGATGGTCTTCCCTCTGCTGCATGTGCTCGCCAAATCATTTAGCAGCACTCATGCCATTAATGCAGGCGAGGTTAAGCTATTCCCTGTAGATTGGACGCTTATGAATTATCAAGTTATTCTTGGGGATACCTCCATCTGGAGAGCTTTCATGGTAAGTATATTTATTACAGTTGTCGGAACAGTTATTAATCTGATTTTAACTGCATCACTGGCCTATCCTTTATCCAGATCCGAATATTCGATGCGCAAAGGAGTTCTGATTTTAATCCTAATTACGATGATATTTCACGCTCCGCTCATACCGAACTATATGGTCATCAAAAACTTGCACTTGATCGACTCTTTATGGGTATTAATCATCCCATCGGCCATCAGTGCATATAACCTGTTCATCATGCGTTCTTTTTTCTCAGCCCTGCCTACTGAGCTGATAGACAGCGCGCGAATGGATGGAGCGGGAGAGCTGCGCACGATGTGGAGCGTCATCCTTCCTTTGTCCAAACCTGTTATGGCAACTATGGGCTTGTTCTACGCGGTATCCCATTGGAATTCTTATTCATCGGCGTTGTATTTTATCAATACACGAGCGCTTTATCCACTTCAGCTGCGGCTTCGAGAAATCGTACTGAGTAACGACCTTGGGCAAGCGGGCAGCTTATTAGAAAACGTAAATGAAGTATCTCCGGCAGGTGTGCAAATGGCAGTTATTGTCGTCTCCGTCATACCGATTATTATCGTGTATCCGTTTCTGCAAAAGTATTTTATCAAAGGGATGTTAATCGGATCTATTAAGTCTTAAATCAACCAGCTTGCATCATCCTTTAAAAGAAACAGCCATCTGCTTATCAAAATATGGTAAGATATAATCCAAACTCAAAAATGGAAGCGTTGCCAATGATCGCAACTTCAAATCAATTTCATACCACAAGACAACTGATTCTGATTCCATTCCGGAAGGGATTTGATACAAGTGCGAGTATTGATTGTAGAAGATGAGCCTGTCATTCAAAAAGGATTGGTGAAGATGGTCCAGCGTTATCCGGTCTCATTCACCGCGATTTATACAGCCGACGATGGCGAAGCAGCCTTAGAAACTATCCAAAAGCTAGAACCGCATTTAGTACTGACAGATTTGCGCATGAAGCGGATGGATGGCCTTGATTTATGTGAACGAATTCACCGTGATTACAGTCATGTCCAGGTGGCAGTCATTTCCGGGTACAATGACTTTCAATATGCTCAACGAGCAATGGCATACGGCGTTAAGCGATATTTGTTAAAGCCGGTTCTCCAGCAGGATGTGCATGATATGCTGAGAGAACTTATATCCGGAATGACAGGCAACATTATTCCTGTTCATAAATACGTGGATTGGGCCGAACAGCTGGAACAACATATCTGGCTGCTGCAACGTGATGAGACAAACCGTCTGCTTGATGACAGAGAAACATCCGGTTTATTTGAAGGGTTGAACGTCTTTAGCATGGATGCAGTCCTGAATGATTGTCTACAAATGATCGTAGATCGCTTGGAACGCCGAGGCTGGAAGCCTCAGTCCCGGTGCTGTGGAGATGTGAAAGCCGCCAATACGAAAAAAGAAACGATGTTAGCATTTGTCGCAATAATAAACGGTATACTTGCGGAGCTGCAACTTACTCGCAAAGGCAACTATAAGGACCCGGTTGAAGAAGCAAAAGCTTTCATTGATAAACATTTGGCTGAGGATGTGTCGTTAGAAGAAGTAGCCAAACGGGTGGGACTTGCCCGCACCTACTTCAGCGCATTATTCAAAAAAATGACGGGGGAAACCTTCGTACACTACCGGATCCGAAGAAGAATGGAGGAAGCGCGCAGACTTCTTGCCGTACCTACCATGACAATCAGTGATATCTCGATTCATGTAGGTTACGAGGATTATCCCCATTTTACGAAGACGTTTAAAAATCTCGTGGGTGTGTCACCTTCGGAATACCGTGCTTCGTTTGGCATTGAATAATGAGAGCAACCCTCAGCCGGAAGCTGCTATTTTATTTTACCATTGTCATCTTACTTTCCCTGTCAGCGCTGGGGATTTCCTTCTACAGCATTTCTGCCAAGCAATTGCAGGCAAGCACTGAAAACCAAATGATTCAGATCGTAAATAATGCAGTTCATCATACCAATCTCTATATTTCATCCTATCAACGGTCGACCGTGGCGCTACTAACGGATTTGAGAGTTAAAAGATATATTGACCTATCATCAGACCGTGAGGAATATGAAAATTACCGCTACACGACCGATATTCGCGATGCAATTGTCGAACCAGTATGGATTCGCAATCCCGAGATTGAAGCCTTATATATTATCGGGTATTCCGGAAATGCGCTTTATTATTATAATGGCGGTTCAGCGCCATCTTTTACACAGGAAGACACCGCTAGACAGATTAGGTATTTCAAAGAACATACAGATGTCAGTGGACAGTTGAATGTAATCAATTACAGTATCCGTGGGGATCAAACGCCGATGTTGACCTTAATCCGCAGCATTCGTGGCCTTCAGTCACCAGAGATGAAAGGATTTGTAGGCATCGAAGTCAAAGCGGAGGAGCTCTCCACGTTATGGAAAGGGATCGATCTTGGTCCCGAAAGCTATTTTTTTATTGTAGATGGCGAAGGCAGGATTCAATATCATAACGATCAAAACAAAGTAGGGACGTTGATTCCCGATAGTCTTGGCAAGCAAATTGAGTTAGCAGGAGATGCGATGTTCCGCAGCTCGGCAGAGGGAGTGGAAAAATCTTATATCAGCCGTAATGCGGAATATTCCGGTTGGCATCTGGTTGTATCCATTCCAGACACTCAGCTGCAAAAGCCGCTAATTACCATCCGGAATTATATTATTGCTGTCGCGATTTTGACATTTATGATAGCGCTGTTTCTGGCAAGCCGATTTGGTAAGTCTGTTACTACACCAATCCGTACACTGATGAAAGGAATGAGCCAGACCGAAAAAGGAAATTGGGAATTAATCTCCCTTCCGAAAAGCCAGGATGAGGTCACTGGGCTTATCGTTCGTTACAATCTGATGGTAACGCGCCTGTCAGAGCTTGTGGACACCGTGTATCAATCAGAACTGAAGAACAAGGAAGTGGAAGCCGAGCGGCAGAAGGCCGAATTCCAATCCTTACAGTTACAGATCAACCCCCATTTTTTATATAATACGCTCGAAACGGTGGTCTGCTATGCAGTAATTCAGGATTCAGATGAAATATCAGAAATTGTCGGAGCCCTGTCCTACATGCTGCATTATTCGGTGCGCACCAATCTTGAAGAGATAACCGTGGCCAATGAGCTGAAGCATGTCATCCATTATATGGTCATTATCAATCACCGGATCGGAAGGCCGTTTGAAATCGATGTGCGGATAAAGCCTGAAATGCTTCTGCGCAAAATGGTCCGTTTGACCTTACAGCCACTTGTCGAAAATGTGTTCCAGCACGCTTTTCGTTTTGGTGTTGAAGATCATCACACAATTACGATTGATGCTGGAGAGGATGGCGATATCTTCTGGGTCAGCATTACGGATAATGGCAGCGGGATGACCCCGGAGCGGCTTGAAGAACTTCGCCTCAAACTGAGCGAAAATCGACTCGCCGATGTGGAGGAAGGTAAAGGAAGCCCAGGTGGCATCGGTGTGCAAAATGTCCACCGCCGGATACAACTTGTCTTTGGGGAAGAATGCGGTGTTGACGTAGAAAGCAGTCCAGAATGGGGAACACGCATGATCATGAGAATGCCGATTTCCGGAAGGAAGGAACATCAAGTGCTTAACGCATAGGCGCTACTCGCCGAAGAGAACGAGGATCAAAAGGCTGTCCTGAGGTCCGAGCCGCGGACTTTTGGGGATGGCCTTTTTTTATAACGGCAACCGATCACAAAAAAACACATCCCATAATAATCCACCCCATGGGAGTGCTGATGATACAGCTTTATGATGGGTACAGGTAAACCAAATACCTTTTTATACTAATAAGGGGGATTATCCAGATGAAAAAATGGGTTAGTCTGATCCTATCCACGGCGCTTGTATCAAGTCTCGTCGCAGGATGCGGAAGCAATGAAACATCGGACGGTAACGCCGATGCAGCAGGCGAATCAAAACCGCTTAAATTTAGTATTTCGTTAAACACAAGCGGAAACGCTTACACGGAAAGTTCTAAAGACATTAACACCGATAAGTGGGTCAAGGAGTTGGAAAAACGGGCGAATGTCGATTTAGACATTAAGTTAATTCCTTTGAAGGACTTTGATTCCAAAATGGCTGTTATGTTCGCAGGCGGTGATATTCCGGATGTGGTTCAAAATGTCGGAGGGGCTACAGATAAATCGATGGCTGGATCGGTTCAGGCTGGTGTTTTTATGCCGCTAGATGATCTGCTGAAGGAGAATGCGCCTAACTTGATGAAGGTTGTCCCGCAGGAAGCATGGGATGAAGTCAGCTACGACGGAAAAATATATGGCATTCCGACTTGGCTCAGCAATCCGTCTCGACGTGCCACCTTTATCCGAACAGATTTATTGGAGAAAACCGGTCTCCCGGTACCTGTAACGATTGAAGATTTCTTGAATGTGCTACGCGCTTTTAAGAAACTCGGTGTGAGCGCGCCTTATCAGATGCGTGAGAACTTCAAATATGCAGATATCGCATTCGGTGCATATGACGCGCTTGGCTATCAGTTTACAGAGGATAATGGAGAGATCGTACCCAAATTTTATAATTCCGAGAATATGGAAAAAGTACTGAACGTATACAAAACGATGTATGACGAAGGCCTCATTCAAAAGGATTTTGCAACAATTCAGACGGCGCAGTATGGCGAAAATATTGCTGCAGGCAATGCAGGAATCTGGACAGCTAACGCGCAGAATCTACTGGATTTCCGGACCCAAATCGCCGCATCCAATCCGGAAGCGAAAGTGGATATTATCTCGTCGCCAACCGGTGACAATGGACAAAAAGGATATGGCTTGTATAGTTCGGTCAATACCTCACTGTATATCAACAATAAGGTCAGTAAAGAAAAGGCTGCCCGGATTATTCAAATGTTTGAATGGATGCAGACCCCGGAAGCCAGTAATTTCTATAGCTTTGGGATTGAAGGCGAGAATTACACGGTAAAAGACGGAAAAGTTGATTATAAGCTCCCAGAGAACAAGGCTGCCCAAGACGAAGAGAAATTCCGCACACAGCTGCGCTGGGTAGGGGACGGAACGATCAACCGCGAACGAACTGAACTGCTTACGGGTGGTAAAGATGTTTTGAAAGCATTGGATGAAACTCTGAGTAAAGAAGGCTTAGGGGGCATCGGTTTTGTACCTGATCTGGAGTCATTCAGCAAATTTCCTGATCTTGCCTCCAAACGTCCCGATCAGGCACCAAAACTGATCATAGACCATATGGTCAAAATGATTTATGGCAAAGAACCGATTAGCGATTTCCCAAAAGTCATCGAGGAATATAAGCAAAAGGGCGGCGAAGAAATCTTAAAAGAAGCAACAGAACGCTACAAAAACAATGAGGGAATCCTTAATCAGCAAAGCCGGAAATAGATAGATTCTAAGGAAGCCTCTTCATTCGAAGGGCTTCCTGCCAGTTAGGAGGGAGAACGATGAGTCAAACTTCATTGTGTGATGAAATCATGCGTCTGCCTGTAATCGATACACATACCCATCTCGTCGGCGATAAGCTAAACGCGGCTGACTTCTGGGAAATAGCCGATTATTTCTGGCTGAACCAAGAGCTTCAGTCAGCAGGATATCCGGCGAATGCGGACCAACTTTCGAAAGAGAAACGGGCTGACTCTTTTGTTAGCGCCTACCACGCTTCCCGTAATACGATGATGAATCGTGCTTTTACAGCAATCATGAAAGATCTGTACGGTATCTCCATCACAGATTCAGAGTCGGTGTTCAAAGCGGATATAACGATTAAACAGCAAAGTCACGATCCCGGCTGGGCGCAGAACGTAGCTGACCGTCTGCATGTGCAGCGGTTTATTGTAAACCGTCCGGAACATGCCAACTTTGCACACATGAGGGAAAATGCTCTACTGATTCCTCGAATTGACTCTTGGCTGCCTGAGCTGGCAAAGAATATTGCAGATTCCTATGATCCCAGCCGGGAGGCTGCTTATGCTCAAGCAAAAAAATTTATTAGCGAGCAGCTGCAGTCTTATCAGACTATGGGCTGTCCAGGAATCATGACTACGTTGCCAGCTTTTGAAGCCAAAGCTCATGATGTTTACAATCTTAGCAACGTAACTGGACCGGATGAAATCATGATGCTGCTCTTTCATCATATTTGTTCGGAACTGCAAGCAAGAGGAATGTTCTTGCAGTTGTTTCTCGGCGTCGAACGCAGATGGTGTAATACATCAGCTGCGCCAGTTAACGATTCGCTACGGATTGTTAAACTGTACGGTTTATTCGAACGGTATTCCATTCCGTTTGAGCTGGTGGTGGCTTCGGAATTAAATAACCTGGATGTTGTGCAGGCTGCATGGAATTTCCCTAACGTTCATGTAGGCGGGATGTGGTGGTATAACTTCAGACCCAGTACCTATTTGCAGAGCATGCAGTATCGGTTGGAGGCACTCGCCCCGCTCAAGTGTTCGCTCATTGTCTCGGATGCGCGCTGTATCGAATGGACATATGGCAAGCTGCTGATCGTTAAAAAAATACTTGCGCGCTTTTTGGAAAGTCAAATAGCGGAAGGCTGGATCAGCCGGGATGAGGCGCTGGATATTGCTGCGGAATGGCTGCATGGCAGTGCTGCTAAACGTTATAGACTAACGGATGTTAAGCAATAAGCCATGGAGGGAGAAAATGACTTTTTCATTAATGGACCGAATGTTGCCTGCTCCTTTGAACGGAGGATTCCGTATGGAGGACTGGTGGGTGTGGTGCGGATCAGCTGTGCGTGGCGAGGATGGGCGTTTTCATTTATTCGCATCCCGTTGGCCGAAGTGGCTGCCGATGCATCCGGGATGGTTACTTCGCTCAGAAATTGTCCGCGCATCTGCCGATAACGCGGAAGGACCCTATACGTACGAAGAAACCGTACTACCCGCAAGGGGAGCGGAATACTGGGACGGACGAAGCACCCATAATCCGCATATCCTTCGTTATGGCGATAAGTTTCTGTTGTATTATATGGGCTCAACTCATCCATTCGCTGAGCCGCAGCCTAATGAAACAGTGGAACTTGACGACTATCGGGTGATTGCCGCTCGTGCCAACAAACGTGTTGGCCTAGCTGTAGCCGACAGTGTATTCGGACCATGGACAAGGATGGATGCACCTATTCTGCCTACACGTCCGGGCAGGTTCGACAGCTTCCTCACATCCAATCCGGCTCCTTGTATCCGCGAAGATGGCTCCTTGCTATTGGTATATAAAGCCCGCAAATACGAAGGCAATTCCTATGGACAGATGACGCTTGGCATTGCCGGTTCATCTAAGGACGAAGGGCCATATAGAGTAATTAACAACGCACCGCTGTTTCCACCAGAGCGGTCTCATATTGAAGATCCATTTATCTGGCGGACGGCGGACGGGTACCAAATGATCGCCAAGGATATGGATGGCCGGATATGTGGAGAAAAGCACGGTGGGATATTTGCATCTTCTAAGAATGGAACCGACTGGCAACTGGCTGATTCAACGCAATCGTATTCCCGACGAGTTCTCTGGGAGGACGGCACTGAGCAGTGGATGGGCAGCTTTGAACGGCCGTTCCTATTATTTCAGGAAGGGGTTCCTACCCATTTATTCGCTGCGGTAGCAGATGGACCGGGAGGGTTCCGAAATGCGAAGCACACTTGGAATATGGTCATTCCACTAAGGACAACGCTTTAAGAGGTTGAATTTCATAAATATCATCAATGTTAACAGGAGGTACTAAAATGGGAGATGTAATACCAACTCAACAAAATCGCGAACTGGTAATTTCGGAGTCAACTCTGGAATGGGCGGATAGCGCATGGCAACAAATTATAAATAAAGTGGAAAAGACTAGTAAGCGAATTGGCGTTAGTTTTCCGCATGCTTCCGTGAGCGGAGTATACGATAACATGCGTCCATCGTGGTGGACAGCAGGGTTCTGGCCGGGTATTTTGTGGCAGATTGCCGCAGAGGGGAATTATCCGGCGCTGCAAGAAATCGCCGAGCAAATTGAAGAGAAACTGGATGAACCTCTTTATGCTCTTTCCGTTCATCATGATGCCGGTTTTATATGGACACTCTCAGCTTTGGCCAATTACCGCGTGACTGGTAATGAACGCTCCAAGCAGCGCGGGTTGATGGCTGCCGCTCAACTGGCCAGCCGCTTTAACCTGAAAGGGTCATTTATCAGAGCCTGGCATGACACGGAGAAGATAAACCGGGCGGGATGGTCCATCATTGATACTGTAATGAATCTGCCCTTATTATACTGGGCATCGGAAGTTACAGAGGATCCGCGTTTCCGGCATATCGCCGCTGCGCATGCGGAAACGGTAGTGGAGCATTTTTTACGTCCGGATGGATCAAGTTATCATATTCTGCAGTTCAACCCGGAATCAGGAGAAAAAATCGGCGCTATGGCCGGCCAAGGTTATGCGGAAGAATCCGCTTGGGCACGGGGCAGCGCATGGATGATTTACGGTCTTACTTTGTCTTATCACTATACCGGAGAGAACAAGTTTCTATCGGGAGCTAAAAGAGCTGCGCACTTCTTCTTGGCTAATCTTCCGGAGGATCATGTACCTCACTGGGATTTCAGGGCACCTGATGCAGGCGAAAAGCCGCGTGATACCTCTGCTGGTGCATGTGCGGCATGTGGCTTGATCGAGCTGGCAAAGATCGTACCACAGGCAGAAGCCTCTTTTTACCTCCGAGCAGCAGAACAAATCGTTCGCTCACTTTATGAGAATTATGGGGCTTGGGACATTCCGGAAGAGGAGGGATTGATTCTTTCTGGAACATCCAATCTTCCAGGGGGTGTGCATATTGATACGCCACTGATCTATGGCGATTATTTCTTCGTCGAGGCTGTTTCTAAACTCCGCGGAGCCGTTCTTCAGTTATGGTAAGGAACGGAAAAACAACAGAAAACCTTCTCGATGATCCGTATAGTATACAGTCGGTCGACACTCCGATAGATAACGAGCAGGCTCGGCGTATGGAATGGTGGCAGGAAGCAAGGCTCGGCTTGTTTATTCACTGGGGACCTTATGCCCTGCCTGCGGGTGAATGGAAGGGAAAAGAAATACAAGCTTCTTACAGTGAGCATATTATGCTACGCGCGAAGATCCCAGTTGCTGAATATGAGGAAATGGCCGCAGCGTTCAGTCCATCAGCTTTTGATGCAATGAAGTGGGTGCGGACTGCCAAGCGTGCTGGCCTAAAATATATCATCTTTACAGCTAAACATCACGACGGCTTCGCGATGTATGACTCGAATGTATCCGAATATTCGATCGTCAAGCACACCTCATTAGGCCGTGACCCCCTTCGGGAACTAATGGAGGCATGTAGTGCGGAAGAAATGGTACTCGGAATTTACTACTCCCATGCGATGGATTGGCATGATCCAGACTCTCAAGGGAATACCTGGGATTATCCACTGAATATCGGCGCTTATGATGACGTTCAAACTTGGTTAAATGATATCGATAAACACACCCGCTTTGAACGATATTTGCACAGCAAATCAATCCCTCAAGTCCGTGAGCTGCTGACGGACTACGGAAAAGTTGGTTTAATGTGGTTTGATTGCGGGGGCAAACTGACCCGTGAGCAAGGAGAAGCGTTTTTGGCGGCGGTTCATGCAATTCAGCCAGATTGTTTGGTCAATAGCAGAGTATGGAAAGCACCACTTGGAGATTATTCAAATACATCTGATAATCAACTTACGACTCGTAACCTTGGTAAGTACTGGGAGAATATTATTACGTTAAATGACTCATGGGGGTATAAGAGATCCGATCACCATTGGAAATCTCCTGTAACTATCATCCGCCAGATCATCGATGTGGTAAGCAAAAATGGGAATCTGGTTATCAATATCGGCCCAACAGCGACAGGGGAATGGGATCCGGTATCCGAATCCATTTTGCTTGAAGTAGGAGATTGGTTAAATACCAATGGGGATAGCATTTACGGTGCTGGAGAATCGCCCACAGCTAAACCGTCTTGGGGTAGATGCACTTTGAAAGGAAACACATTATATCTGCATGTTTTCAATCTTAAGAAGAGAAATAAGCTAATCGTTCCCGGTCTGAAGACCGCTGTTCAAAAGGTATTTGCTTTAGATGGAGGGGAGGAGCTGTTTTTCACAAAGCTATCTGAGCAGGATCTGGAAGTCGAACTCCCCAGCTTACCGAACTTTGCCGAAAATTCTAACAACATGCCGCTGGTCATCGCAATTGTCTGTGCAGAACCTGTAGAAGGTAATCCAGTCCGATTATTGGACTTTGGAGAAGATACCTTACTAGAATTGGGGGTATTTGAAAGCGAGATCTTTGGTCCAACCCTCCGTTACGATACAGGAAAAAAAGACCATGATAATTTGTTGGACTGGAAGGATAGAGAGGATACCACAGTTTGGCATGTCCGGACATTAGGTCCGGTAAGATTTCAAGTTAGTATCGCATATCGCAGCGAAGAAGGAGAGAATGGCGGTGGCGGAGTCTACCTCATCAAGGCTGCGGATCAAATTTTGCAAGCTAAAGTTATTTCTACCGATGAGGTTAATAATTTTCAAAGCTTTCAAGTAGGTGAACTGTATCTCCCCACGGCAGGAGAATATACGATTCAATTGCAGGCAGAGCTTATTACAGGGGGTTATTTGATGCAGCCTAGATGTTTAAAACTACTGCAACTATGATATTTTTATATTGTAATAATGAAAAAGAACTCAAATCACTTGGGTTCTTTTTTTTGTTGATTTAAGGATTGTTGTTGACATATTGCCCTTGGGTAAATATATTGTATATAAGAATAAATGTTTACCGAGGGAAACAAATTGAACCAAAGGAATCATTGTTTCTATTAGGAAATAAATTAACCGGGTGAACAGAACAGTGCTACATATGAACTTAACAGAGATAAGGAGTTTTTTTTATGATTGAAATCAGAAACCTAAACGTAGATTATTTCGGTAATTCTGCACTAGAAAATGTAAATATTGATATTCCCTTTGGGTATGCAATCGGAATTATCGGACCAAATGGTGCCGGGAAATCTACATTTATCAAGTCTTTGTTAGAGGTGATAAAGAAGAGAACAGGATCAGTTATGGTGGAGGGAAAAGATATTTCTGAGTACAAACGGAAGATCGCATATGTGCCGCAAAAGAATGACATTGATCTTTCTTTTCCAATCACGGTAAGGGATACAGTGCTGACTGGAACTTACCCTAATTTGCGAATCTTCCAGCGTCCCGGAAAAACAGAGCGGCAAAGAGTCGAGGAATGTATGGCGATGGTGGATATAAGTGATCTTGCAAATAAACAAATCAGCAATCTGTCCGGGGGACAACTCCAAAGAGTTTTTATCGCCAGGGCACTTGCACAACAAGCAAATGTATTTTTTTTAGATGAACCTTTTGTAGGCATAGATTTAGTCAGTGAGAAAATCATTGTAAAGCTGCTAAAACAACTTCGCGAAGAAGGGAAAACCATACTCATCGTTCATCATGATTTGCATGAGGTCGAAGAATATTTTGACAAAGTCATCATTCTCAATAAGAAATTAATTGCTTTTGGTGACGTTAAAGACACCTTTACGCCAGAGAATATCCTCAGCGCCTATGGTGCCTCCTTAGGTAATCTGGTGATCAAAGGGATGGGGGCGACAGATCATGATTGATTATTTCTCAGGGGTATTAAACATTCCAATATATGCACTTAACGCGGGATTATCTGCTATCATTCTTGGAATTGTATCAGGGGTTTTAGGAAGCTTTATTGTGCTCAGAAAGATGTCATTAATGGGAGATGCGTTATCACATGCGGTGTTACCCGGGGTGGCGTTATCTTATATCTTAGGAATCAACATCCTTCTTGGAGCTTCACTGTTTGGACTATTAGCAGCAGTTCTCATTCAATTTATAACAAGTCGCAGCAATATTAAAAGTGACACTTCTATTGGCATTATTCTTAGCTCATTTTTTGCGCTAGGCATTGTCCTAATTACTTTCGCCAAAAGCGGGCTTGATCTAACTCACATTCTATTTGGTAATATTCTGGCCGTCCCACAGTCGGAGTTAATGCAATCCTTTATTATTATGCTTGTTGTTATTGCCATCATTTCATTGCTGTATAAAGAGCTTTTAATGAGTTCATTTGATCCGGTTGTTTCCAAAGCCTATGGGTTAAAAACAGGGTTCTATCATTATTTATTGATGATGCTCCTATCTGTAGTTACCGTATCTTCGTTATCTCAAGTAGGAATTGTGCTTGTGATTGCAATGCTGGTTATTCCGGCTGCTACATCCTATCTCTGGACGAATAAGCTGTTCCACATGATTATCCTAGCTTCTACAATCGGCGCTGTATCCGGGATTATAGGTGTAATTGTAAGCTTTAAATTCAATTTACCTACAAGTGCGACGATTGTTCTGGTCGGCGTAAGTATGTTCGGAATTTCATTTATAATCTCACCAAAAAATAATTTTTTCAGGAAAGGGTTGAAACAAAGATGAAGACCATAAAAATACTCTCTTTGACAATGTTTATCGTACTTCTTACCGCATGCTCAAAGGTTAGTGAAGGAGATGCAGACCATGATAAGCTGCAGATTGTTGCAACATACTCCATTATCGCTGATATGACCGAAAACATTGTAGGGGAGAAGGCTGAAGTTTACAGTATGGTACCCATCGGAACAGATCCGCATATGTACGATCCATTACCCAAGGATACAAGTAAGGTTTCTAGCGCAGATTTAGTGTTTTATAACGGTTTGAACCTAGAAACAGGTAAGGGGTGGTTTCAAGATCTTCTAGATGTGACTAATAAAAAGGATGTTGCTTTTGCAGTCTCAGATGAAGTATCTCCAATGTACCTAACAGAAAAAGGAAAAGAAACTCAGGTTGACCCTCATGCCTGGCTGGATATTCAGAATTCAATAAAATATGTAGATATTATCACTAAACGTGTAATCGAAAAAGATCCCGACAACAAAGAATTTTATCTTAATAATCAATCAGAATATGTTAAGAAACTGAATGAATTGGATCAATATGCAAAAGAAGCAGTCGAAAAAATTCCACAAGAGAAACGTATCCTTGTTACCAGTGAAGGAGCATTCAAATATTTTTCTAAAGCTTACGGATTTGAATCGGCTTTTATCTGGGAGATCAATACGGATAGTCAAGGAACGCCAGAACAAATGAAAAACATAATTAAGATCATTGATGAAAATCAAGTGCCTGCATTATTTCTGGAAACTAGCGTAAATCCAAAAACAATGGAAACTATCGCAAATGAAACGGGAGTACCGATACATTCTAAGATTTTCACCGATTCTTTAGCTAAGAAAGGCGAAGAGGGCGACACATACATTAAGATGATCAAATGGAATATTGATAAAGTTATAGAAGGTTTATCTCAATCCTAAATGCCTGGCTCAAAGCTTATATCAACCGACAGAAGGTTCAGTTTACAGCTGATTCCTATGTCGGTTTTTTATTGTATAAATGCTTCTATGGAGCCTCAAAATATTACGTTTACGCCTTAGGATAACCTGCTACAGGAAATATCTTCTTGTCTACTTTTCAAAAAAATCTTGGTAAGGTAGAGGCTAACACTTAATAAGAGGTGAAAAGTTGTCATGATTAAGAAACACTGTTTGTTCTGTGATGAGATTGTTTCCATTGAACCAGAAGGCGATAACGATAGATATATAGGCTGTTCTTGTTCACCAGGCGGGTTTTATAGTCTACGTAGAGACAGCTACGAACCCATTAATTCACTCCCGCATCAAAAGAAACGCGACATGCTGCATGTAGTATCGGCTTACATACGTGAGCTGACTGATTGTGATGAAAAGATCACTATATCTGCTGATGATTTAGAGTCCATTGTAAATTCACCCAAAATACCTGTGAGCATTGAAGATAAAGGAAACCGTCTACTGCAATATTTATATAGACATTCTGAAGGCCCGGGGGAAGCGGTTGTCATTCAACCCCTCTCAAGCAGCTATAACTTGACGTATTCTCCCAATCTGCAAGAGCTGGTATACATCATAGACAAGTTGATAAGTGATCAGCTTTTGATCAGGGAAGGCATGACCTTTAAGCTTACTGAAACCGGCTGGAATGAAGCTGCGGAAAGCGCTGGAGGTAAGAAACTAAAACCTTGCCTCGTGCTCGTGTCGGATGAAGAGAATTTGTCTACAACATGGCTGGAGAAGTTATTGCCCAAAATAGAGCAGTGTGGTTTTCTTCCGCGCTTATTAACACATACGAAAACTCAGAACGGTGAAAAATACGAGTTGGAACAAATCGCAGATAGCAAACTGATTATCGCAGATTTAACGGGACAATCCCCAGAGGTGTATTTTTCGGCGGGATATGCACTTGGTTTAAACATACCCGTATTATGGACCGTAAACAGTATTGAGGCGGATAAACTTTTTGTACAGCTTAAGGATATTCGTCCTATTGTGTGGGATTCAGCAGAAGAACTAGCAATTATACTACAGCAGAAGTTGAGTTAACCCGCAAAATCATTGCCTATGACTCGATAACCTGGCTGAAATTCAAACAGGTGTCTTCTTAAATGAGGACGCCTGTTTCGTTTGGTACTGTAAGAACACTATCAAATTTTCTTAGGAAGTGATATTGTAACCGATATAAAAAATGAGCAAATGTATGTAAATGTATGCTTCAGTTAATATTAGCTCATATTCATACTCTGGATAAGAAAGAGGGATAGAATTGTTTTCAAAACGGCAAAAAGAAATACTTTTATATTTAATTAATTCTAATCAACCTGTCACAGCTGCATGGATTTCTAAAGAACTGAATGTTAGCGATCGAACGATCCGTAATGATTTAAAGGAACTACAAAATATATCTTCCGTATTAGGCCTGAAAATAGAATTGATTCGTGGGAAAGGCTTCGCAGCAAAAATTACTGATATAAATCTATTTCATCAGGAATTTGGTGATTTAACAAGTGATAAGATCAGTTATACTACGATTGACTTTTCTGAACAAGACAATAGGGTCTTTTATTTGTTGAACCGTTTTTTGTTGAAAAATAACTATATCAAATTAGCGACGATTGAAGATGAGATGTTTGTTTCTAAATCCACAATACAAAATGATTTAAAAGAAGTGCGTAAAATACTAGAAAATTACAACCTGAGTATAGTAAACCGCCCCCATTACGGCTTGTATATAGAGGGGGATGAATTTATGAAACGAATATGTTTGTCCAATTATTTATACAAAAGAGAAGAAGAACTCGATCCAACTCACGTGAGCTCTAGTTTATTTGATAAAGATACATACAAAAAAGTAAAGGAAATAATCGTTGATAAAGTAAACAATTACAAAATCGAAATATCTGATATTTCTTTAGATAACCTTGCCATCCATTTAATTATAGCTTGCAAGAGAATTGAAGAGGGCTTTCTAATTGATAATCCTTCAGTACATCTAAAAGAAGATTATCCTTTTGAAAAAATAGTGAGCCAAGAAATTGTTAAAGAAATAGAAGACTTTACCGGACTAGAGTTTCCTGATTCGGAGATCAACTATGTTATTATCCATTTGGTGGGTACGAAGTTGCTTCCAAAAGAAAGTTTGTCAGAGTACAGTAAGCTGGATGAAGTGGGAACCATTGTAAGATGTATACTGAATAGATTAAAAAACGAATCTAATTGGGATTTTAATGGTGACGTTGAATTTATTCAAGCTCTGACCCTTCATATCAGGCCTGCGATGAACAGAATCAGGTATAAAATGAATATTCGAAATCCTTTGTTAAAAGAAATTAAAATAAATTTTCCGGCGGCTTTTGAAGGAGCTCTTATAGCCAGCAAGTGTATTAACAACTTTTTAGATTTAGAAGTTGGGGAACATGAGGTGGCTTTTATTGCTTTACACATTGGTGCTGCTTTAGAAAGAATGAAAAGTAAAAATAAAAAGGTCAAAAGAGTTATTCTTGTATGTGCCTCAGGTGTCGGAAGTGCAAAATTACTCTATTACCGTTTAATCAATCTATTCGAAAACAAGATTCATATTGTAAATACAATTAGCTATTATAAATTAGCAGAAACCGATCTATCCTCTATTGATTTAGTCATCAGTACAATCCCTATCAAGGAAAATATAGGAATACCTGTTCATGTAGTAAAAACCTTTCTAGACGATACGGATCTGGATCAGATCAGGAATCTCTTATCTTCTTCAGAACAGCCGGGAGAAGCTCATATTTATCTTGATCCGTTCCGGATATTTGTGAAAAAAGAATTAACAACAAAGGAAAGTGTTATTCATTTTTTAAGTAGTGAGCTGATTAAGCAAGGTCTTGTTCCCGACCATTATGAATCTTTAGTATTAGAAAGGGAGGTACTGGCTCCAACAAGCTTTGGTAATCTGGTGGCCATTCCTCATCCAACTACTCCCGTAACGAAAGAAACCTTTTGGACGTTATGTACGTTAAAGCGGCCTATTCGTTGGAATGATAAGCAGATGGTGCAGTTAATATGTCTGTTAAATATAAAAGAAGGAAATAGTGGCGATCTAGATAGCATGTATAAGAAACTTGGTTCGCTTATTGATGATAAAGAGATCGTTGAGCAAATTCTTGTTAAAGATTCTGCGGAAGAAATCTTAGAGTTACTGAAATGAATCTGCGTTTTTACACTGCAAACGTTTCCTATTGTTTTTGGAAAAAGGTTCGCTTAAAAAGAAAGCTGTTTAGCGATAAACTGAGGTTGTTAGTAAATACAACAGTATTTAAGGGGGAGAACAATAATGAATACAATTATGTTAGCGTGTAATGCAGGGATGAGTACAAGTTTATTAGTAACTAAAATGCAAAAGACCGCTGAGGAAAAAGGAATACAAGCTAATATTTTCGCGAAACCAGTTACTGAAATTGAACTTACGTTACAAGAAAAAAACGTAGACGTCATCCTATTAGGTCCTCAAGTGAAATTTATGAAAAAACAACTAGAAGCTAAACTGGTCGGTAAAAATATTCCGATTGAAGCGATTGATATGCTGCATTACGGTATGATGAACGGCGATAAAGTACTAGAACAAGCATTAAAGATAATTGAGAGCAAATAAGCAATTAAGTAAATAGAGAGAGACGAAGGGAGCGGTAAGTAATGGTAGATGAAGTGAAAGAGGAATACTATACTGTAGCATTTAACATCATAAGCAACGTTGGCGCAGCTAAAAGCTCAGTAATGGAGGCGCTTTATGCAGCAAAAGAGGGGGATTTTAAAGGAGCGGAAGAAAAGTTAGAAGAATCAAAGCAATTTTTTAGAGAAGGCCATAAAATGCATAAATCATTAATCAAAAGAGAAGCAAATGGAGAACAACTTCAATTCTCACTGATTCTTGTTCATGCTGAAGATCAACTAATGAGTGTAGAAACCATTTCTCTGCTTGTTACAGAAATGATTGAACTATATAAGCGTGCGAAATAAATAAATTAACGCTGCAAAATACCCCTTTCAAGAAAGGAAAGTGTAGCACATATGAAAATAACGGACTTCTTAGAAGAAAAGGTAATGCCTGTTGCGGGGAAAATAGCTGCACAAAGGCACTTATCTGCACTCCGTGATGCGATGGTCTTGACTATCCCATTTATAATTATTGGTTCAGTATTCTTAATACTAGCTTATCTGCCCATTCCAGCCTATTTAGATTATTTAACTGCTCATCCAGGTATCAAAACTGCCTTGTTGTATCCCTACGGTGGCACATTTAACCTAATTGCTTTAATTGCTACTATTGGCGTGGCATACCGATTAGCAGAGAGTTATAAAGTCGATCCGCTATCGTCTGGGATAGTAGCCTTATGTTCGTTCTTTATTATCACACCTAATTCAACCTTTACGGTAGATAATGTGACTACCACAGCGGTGAATGTTGTTTATTTCACTAGCCAAGGATTGTTCGTAGGATTGATCATTGCCGTTTTGACAACAGAAATATTCCGCAAGATTGTCCAAAAGGATATTGTTATCAAAATGCCGGACGGAGTTCCGCCAACAGTTGCGAGATCTTTTACAGCCCTAATTCCGGGGTTTGTAGCAGTCATGAGCGTTGTCGCGATTCGTTTGCTCGTTGAGAACTTCACCTCTTTTGAGAGCGTTCACAAAATTGTGGCACAACTTCTCCAAGAACCTTTAACTGCTGTTGGGACAAGCTTAGTAGGAACTATTATTGTTTTCTTACTTGCCAATTTATTGTGGGCTGTAGGTCTGCACGGTTCTTCTATTATCGGCAGCACCATTATGTTGCCCGTCTGGCTTCAGCTGTCAGCAGCCAATGCCTCTGCACTCTCTGCAGGCATGCCTCTTGAGAATATCGCTACTGCAGAATTCAAATTCTTTATCTGGATAGGTGGCGCAGGTACCACGCTAAGTCTAGTTGTTTTAATGTTCCTGTTCTCCAAAAGTAAGCAGATGAAGCAAATAGGACGAATAGGTATTGGACCAAGCTTATTCAACATTAATGAACCCGTTCTATTCGGACTACCGATTGTATTGAATCCGATTATGTTAGTTCCGTTTCTCATCACTCCAATCGTTACTGTTCTGCTCGCATATCTATCCATGTCTTTAGGAATCGTGGCCAAACCAATCGGAGCATTGCCACCTCCAACAACGCCGATATTTATTTCAGGATATTTAGTAACGCAAAGTATCTCGGGAATTGTCTTGCAGCTGGTTAATTTCGTGGTAGCGATTCTTATCTACTTCCCGTTCTTCAAAGTTTTAGATAACCAGAAATATAAAGAAGAACAGGATAGCCGTAGTAATGAAACTGAAAGCGTTTTAGCGTAGTAGCAAAAAAATAGATTGAGTAAAAAGAAGGAGGTAACAGCATGGGATTTCCACAGGGATTTTTATGGGGTGGTGCAACTGCAGCTAATCAATATGAAGGTGGTTACAATGAAGGAGGTCGAGGATTAGCCGTTTCTGATCTGATGACTGATGGCACAAAAGATTCTCCGCGCAAAATATTTTATCAATTTCCCGATGGCCGCGAAGGAGTAATTGGACAAGGTGCCTGCATACCAATCGGAGCTAAAGGCATTTTAAAAGAAGGATATTATTACCCAAGTCATAATGCGACGGATTTCTACCATCATTACAAGGAAGATATTGCTTTATTTGCGGAGATGGGATTTAAAGTTTATCGATTATCCATTTCTTGGACGAGAATTTTTCCAAATGGTGATGATGAAATAGCTAATGAAAAGGGACTGGAGTTTTATGACAATGTTATAGATGAATTGCTGAAATACGGCATTGAACCTCTGGTAACATTATTGCATTTTGATATGCCTCTTAATCTGGCTGATAAGTATGGGGGCTGGACCAACCGTAAGCTAATTGATTTCTATTTAAGATTCGCCGAAACTATATTTGTGCGTTGGAAAAACAAAGTGAAATATTGGGTCACTATTAATGAAGTGAATGTGCTTGGAGGCTATTGGACTTTGGGGTTAGCTTCAAATAATATCAAGGAAGGAACCCATTCTAATCAAGGCGAAACTCCCCTCGCTGATGCAGGTGACAAATTACAATCTATCCATCATCTTATGGTTGCTTCGGCTTTAGCTAATAAACTGGCACGAACGATTAATCCTGACTTTAAGATGGGAGCTATGTTGGCATTATCAGGGATCTATCCAGCAACATGTCATCCAGATGATGTATTTGGAGCCTATGAATTCAGAAGAAAAGCGTTAATTTTCTCAGATGTAATTTTACGAGGCTATTATCCAAATTATGCCCAAGCCATTTTTGATGAATATAATTTCGAGTTAAAAACAGAGTTTGGTGATGAAGAGATCCTAAGGCAGTATACTTCCGATTTTCTAGCGTTTTCTTATTACCGTACAACTGTATTTGATCGTTTTTCACCTAACACAACAACAACTGGTGGACAACAAGGTTCGCCTAACCCGTATCTTAAAGCAACACCGTGGGGTTGGCCAATCGATGCAAAAGGTCTGCGTTTTGTATTAAATGAGCTATATGATCGCTATCAAAAACCTCTGTTTATTGTTGAAAATGGAATGGGCAACATAGATAAGGTTGAAGAAGATGGTAGTATCAATGATGATGAACGTATCGACTACTTAAAAAATCATATCAAAGAAATAAAAAACGCTATCGAAATTGATCATGTGGATCTGATAGGTTACACACCTTGGGGCTGCATAGACATTGTTTCTGCTGGAACGGGTGAAATGAAAAAGCGTTATGGCTTTATTCACGTTGATCTGGATGATAAAGGAAACGGGTCGTTTAAACGTTCGAAGAAAAAATCATTTTATTGGTATAAAAATGTTATCGCTACTAATGGAGAACAATTAGATTAATTATTAAATCGTAAAACGAAATGATTCATCTGGAGGCATTATCAGGAGCAGTCCTAAGCGGAACTTGCTTTTGGTAATGCTTTTTTTATTGGATTGTTGACATGTGACCATTTGGTGTCTTATAATCAATTAGACACCAAATGGTGTCCTATTGGGTAATAATGATGGATACTAGGTGACATTACAGGAAATATTACGGAAAAGGTGGGGGTGGTTGTGAGCGACAATAGTCAAGTGAGGGATGTTTATGATGCTGTTGCGGATCCAACAAGACGAAAACTTCTTCAAATTCTGGCTGATGTTGATGAATTACCTCTGTATGAGATAACGATTCATTTTGAAATGGGTCGTACAGCCGTTTCGAAGCATTTAAATATACTTAAAGATGCTGGTCTCGTAATTGTTCGAAAGGTTGGCAGAGAGACGAGGTATCGGTTGAATGCCAATCCTTTGAAAGAAATTCAAGATTGGGTATCTTTTTATGAAGGATTCTGGAAGCAAAGAATTGATAAATTAAAACTTATATTGGAGGAATAACTATGAAACCAGATGTATCATTAGATTTTCAATTTACAAGTTCGATCGAGAAGGTATGGAATGCTTTAACGGATTCGGATACGCTTGCGAAATGGATCTGGAGTAATGATTTTAAACCCGTCGTTGGTCATAAATTTCAATTCCGTGCTGAGCCAAATGAATGGTGGGATGGAATTGTAGATAGCGAAGTACTCGTCGTGGATGAGCCTCATACGTTATCTTATACTTGGAATAGTGCGGGAGAAAGTACTACTGTTACTTGGACTGTGAGTCAAGATTCAGAGGGGAAGGTTAATCTCCATCTAGATCAATCAGGATTTAGTGAAGAGACGAAAGCCCGCCAAGGAGCCATCGAAGGTGCTAAATATGCTTGGACAAATATGGGTGGTCAGCTCGAAAAGGTATTAGCAGAATTGTAATTCAAGAATAGGGCGCTTTTCTGGAACAAGGAAAGTGCCCTTTTTAATGGAATAAATCATGGCAATACTAGATGAAGAGAATGGAGATGAGATGAGCTTACTATGAAAATAAATCAATTAATTGCGAACAATATTAACAGATTAGAAACGGTACTGCCAGTGGATGAGTCGTTAGGAATTGCTGGTTTGTCTGGATCTGGTAAAACAACTTTTTGTCAAACGATTGGGGAAGAATCAAAAAAACGTCTCGTTTCCTTATTGCCAAAAGCTGAATACCAGTATTTATTCCCCAATATTATGGAGACTAATTTCAGTGCGATCAAAATGGAAGCAATGCCCCTTGTTCTTTTTCTTGGTAGGTCATCCATATCTTCAAATCCTCGGTCAACCATTGGCACACATACAGGTGTGTTTACTGAAATTCGTGTCACTCTTGCTGAAAAATATAATCTCTCTCCAGAGGTTTTTTCATTTAATAATGAATTAGGTTGGTGTCCTGATTGTAAGGGGCGTGGAACTACAAAAAATATCGAGTGTAAAAAGTGTCAAGGAAAACGCTACAATCAAGCAGCTGAACAATATAAAATTGAATTATTGGATCAAGCACAGAGTATTTCCGATCTAAACGACTTTAGCATCGAAACCATTTTTAAACTAGCAGAAAAGCTTAAGATAAGTGAGGGTAAACAACAAATCCTGAAAAATATAATCAATATGAATATTGGTTATTTAACATTAAATCGTATTATGGGTACATTGTCAGGCGGAGAATTAACACGACTTTACTTGGCAGAATTTATGGCAACAAGTGAAAACACCGTGATTATCATTGATGAAATCTCCGTGGGTCTCGATCACCAAACCCTATTGAAGATTTTAGCGGAGATTAAACATTTGGGATATAAAAATCAAATTTGGCTCATTGACCATTCTGACACGGTGCTGGACACAGCGGATAAACACTTGTTCTTTGGACCTGGCAGTGGCAAATACGGCGGGAAAATAGTTGAGGAATCACCACGTCCTGAGCCCATCAATAGAGAACTAAATCAGGCAGCACCTGCAGAATATTATCAATTTCATGAGCTTTATTGTCGTAATATTCAAATGGCCGAGATTCAGATTCCCCAAAATAGGCTGGTAACTTTTACAGGTGAGTCCGGATGTGGTAAATCTACGCTGGTTAATGAATGTATGGTCAAAGATTTTCTAAAGCGTTATTCCAAAGATAAGCTGGTGATCGTAGGGCAAGATCGAAATCAGTCGATTACCAGTCGCTCGACCGTTGCCACTTTTCTTGATATTAAAAGGAAACTGACAAAATACAGTGAGGATATTGATGATATTTTTGAACGCTCGATTGAAGATATTATTGTTGAACTGCCAAATGAGGACATTGCTCATAAAAGACTAAGCTTATTGATCAAGCTTGGCCTTGGTTATTTGACGTTGGAGCGAAAAACACAGTCCTTATCCACGGGTGAATTTCAATGTGTCCATTTAGTTTCTGAGCTGTTTGCGGGCTCAAGAAATCCACATACACTTTTTATTTTTGACGAGCCTTCCAAAGGTTTATCACAAAATATTTTAAATCAATTCATTGACAGCATTAGGGACATTTTGCAGGATGAATCTGTCTCCATAATCATGATTGAACATAATTCTTATATGTTAGATAACTCTGATTTTATCGTTGATTTTGGCAAAAGACAGCTTGCACCTGTGGAGCATCTTGATGTTCTCAGTCATGATGATTATTATCGTCAACAAAACAGTGCAGATAGCGTGGCGCCTGCGCACATTTCTTCAACACTCCAGCAACAAAATGGAATTGACTATTTAAAAGAAGATCAGATCGCCTATTTTAAAAATGCAGAGAACATCTATAAAGGTGGCATCTTAAAAAGCTTATCCTCCATGGCCCGCCTGATTTATGGTGAATATCAATCGGATACGATTGCACCTGTCATCGCCATTGATCTGGAACGACACTTGTATAGTCAGTTTACTTTCCTTTATGAAATGGGTGGACTGATCAACCATATTGTGGCAACGCATCCCACTAATAAGGATACAAAAAGCTTTGATCTCTATCAATCAGACAATCATTGTCCAAGCTGTAAGGGCCGCCGTGTGATTGAAGAATTTGATTTTGATATTGTACTTCAGGACAAGAACGTCCCCTTTTGGGACGGCTCATTACATCCAGATGCGATGGAGATTCTGAAATTCTATCAATTACCAAAAATAAAATTCATCTTTGATGAGTTAAAGAATGAGCTCGGACAAGATATTAGCAAAAGTTATAATGAGATGACAGAAGCTGAAAAACACACCTTTTTATACGGGTATTGGGAAAAGTCCTTCTATGATAAAGCAGCTAAAGCCTCGAGAACTTGGGAAGGCTTTAATACCATTATCGGGAACTATATGGTCATTTCGAAATCAATTATTAAAGAGCATATTAAAGCGTCCAAAAAAATGATTACTTGTCCAATCTGTCAAGGAACGGTGTTAAATCATCATAAAAAGCTTAAATTCGGCGACACTGATATTCGCGAGATTATTGGGATGCCCCTTGATCAAGTCATTAGCACCGTTGGTGAATTACAGGTACTAGAAAAAATGAAAGCCATCGTGGGCGGAGATATGGTTTTGACAGAAGAGGTCTCTCTATTACCCAGGGAAACACAAGTCGCTCTAAAAATGCTTGAACTAGAGTTAGGAAGTTTTGCGCAATATGAAATGGTGTTACAAAATGCCTTGCCATTCTGGGACAGCATTAGCAGCAGTATCGAATCCATCAGCAGGAAAAACCAGATTACGATCTGTGATTTTGCCAATATCCACGAAACAAGAGAAAATATCATAGATAAGTATTTCACTAATGGAAAATATAAAAAGCTGACTTATGTCTATGAAGCGTTTGGTTACAAAAAAATCGTCACCTTAATTAATAAGATTAAAGCAAGCCATCCATGTCCATTCTGTAAAGGGAAAAAAGTTATTTCGGAAGATGGACTTCATGATGGCGTATATAAATTAACGATTCCTTGTGTAAGTTGTTATGCGAGTGGCATCAATGATGAAGGGCGTAAGGAAGTCGTTGAAGGTATAGATGTGCAAACTTGGCTAACGGGTAAAATAAGTGACGTTGTTTCTAAAAGCTTAAACATTGAGGCTGTAGCTGATATTCCAATTTTCAATCGTATTCGTGAGTTGAATAAACAAGAGATGATGGCAGTTTACCAATTTCTTGAGCAATAGAGTTTAGTTTTCTCAAAAAGACGATATAGAAAAGTAACGCATCGAGTCCATAGACCCGATGCGTTTTTTTACAATTGATTATAAAGCTTACCATCAACAGGTTCTAACCATTCTGTTTCTCCGGGTGAAATGGCTAAGTGAACAAACCAGCTGTCTTTTGTAGCACCATGCCAATGTTTTACGTTCGCTGGAATATTCACAACATCCCCGGTTTGGAGGAATTGAGCTGGTTTGCCTTCTTCTTGATACCAACCCTCACCACCGGTAACTAATAATACTTGTCCGATTTTATGAGAGTGCCAGTTATTGCGAGCTCCCGGGGCAAAGGTTACGTTCCCAATAGGCGCATTCAAAGGTGTCGCGTCAGTATAAATCATCTGCAAGTATGCATCACCTATAAAATTAGCTTCAACCTTTTGTCCGAGTGGAAAGATAGTACTGTTGCTTAGTTGCTCATTAGCCATAATAAAAAACCTCTTTCGTTTAATTTTTATAAATTTCTTTGGCAATATTAAATGCCGACCAAGCTTTAGGCCACCCTACATAAAACGAAATTAACTGCTTCAAAATGAAGTATAGACCTTAAAGTACACTTTAAGGCAAGCCATAAAAATGGATTCATACTCCGACATTTGGTTTTTTATTAGTTTAAGTATATCCTTTGGATAGAAACAAAATTAGAAATGGAGGTGGGGATCATGCCTTATTCCATTGGAGAATTTGCAGAAATCGTCGGTGTTAACAAGAGCACGCTCAGATATTACGAAATGGAAGGATTACTTACTCCACATCGAAGTGACAATAATTTACGCGAATATACAGATCAGGATATAGGTTGGGTTCAATTTTTACTTCATTTAAAAGATTCAGGAATGACGATGGCAGAATTGAAGCAATATACCGAGTGGCGGGCTATGGGGGACGAGACAATTCCTGAACGGAAAAATTTACTTGAACAGCGTAAGCAACAAGTGGAACAAGAAATTAAGGCATTGCAACAAAACTTAGATATACTGAACCGTAAAATTGTATTTTATAATGATCAACTAACGGGGAATAAATACGAATTCGTCCTTTATCACAATGAATAGATATCACATCAAGAAGAAAAGTAGATTCCTAACAAGTTAAGAGGCAGATGAACAACCTTTGATAATCAAAAGTTGTTCATCTGCCTCTTGTTCATGATTTTGTCCATTTAGCTGGATTCGTGTCATCCGGGATTACCTGATTGATAATATCTAGATAATGATTGGCTTTGTCTTCCATATATTTGACTTTAAGTTTGGCCTCTTCCAACTGAGCTGCAGCAGCGGCTTTATACTCCATTATGATTTGATAACGATCGTGGATGGTAGAATCGCCTAGTAAACACAAGTCTACATAGCTTTTAATGTCTTCTACTGACATCCCACATTGTTTGAGATATTTTACACCTGTTAGCCAATTAATGGAGTCATCATCAAAAAGACGAATGTTATTTTTGTCCCGTTGTATCGTTGGAACTAAACCCTTATCCGTATAATAACGGATGGTATGTTCAGTCAAACCCAGTAGTTTGGCAACTTCCTTCACAGTATACATTGTAATTCTCCTTGAAAATGGATGCGAAAAGAACTCAGCATCGCTTGACTTCGTGTTACTCGAACCTGTTAGGCTAATTATTGTAATCTTAATCACAGAACATGTAAATAGGAGGATTTCATATGCAAACAGTAACTCTGAACAATGGTGTAGTGATGCCTATCCTTGGTTTTGGTGTCTATCAAATGAATGATGCTAGCGAATGCGAGCAGAGCGTTTATGAAGCTATTATGGCAGGCTATCGCCTGATTGATACTGCAGCAGCTTACCAAAATGAAGAAGCCGTCGGTAGAGCCATCAAACGCAGTGGTGTACCAAGAGAAGAAATATTTATTACTACTAAACTTTGGATTCAGGATGCCGGTTATGAGCGTACTAAGAAAGCCTTTGCCAAATCGCTCGATCGATTACAAGTGGATTATTTAGATTTATATTTAATTCATCAGCCATTTGGTGATGTATATGGTTCCTGGCGTGCTATGGAGGAATTGTACCGTAAGGGTAAGATCAAGGCGATTGGAGTCAGCAATTTTCAAATGGATCGTCTAATTGATTTGATTAGCCACAATGAAATTACACCTGCAATCAACCAGATTGAAACACATCCTTTTCAGCAGCAAATCGAAAGTGCGAATTATATGAAAGAGAAGAATGTGCAGATCGAGTCATGGGGACCTTTTGCGGAAGGACGAAACAACCTTTTCAATAATGAAGTATTAGTTTCTATCGCTGAAAAATATCAGAAATCCGTTGCTCAGGTAGTTTTACGTTGGTTAACTCAAAGAGGCGTGATTGCTATTCCAAAGTCTACGCATAAAGAACGGATCATCGAAAATTTTAATATTTTTGACTTCGAATTAAACCAAGAAGATTTAGAGACAATAGCTAAATTAGATACGAAACAGAGTGTTTTCTTCTCGCATAATGATCCCCAAATCGTAGAAGGACTCGCTAAACATAAATTTGATATTTAACATTTGTATTGCACATCCAAGGGGTGCCCTAAAAGCCATGAAAAGGCTAAGGGGCACCCTTATTTTATAAACCAGATCTAACTCCAAAACTTTATTGAGGGGATGATAATCTACTTGAGTAATCATATTGCATGATCCGGTCGAGATATTACATTCTCATTCATCCGTTTATTAATTATATTGAAGCTGTATTCGTTTAAAAAATCCCAGAGTAAAGGAGAAATTACTTTTGAGAAGAGAACTGAGAAAGGTTTTGACTTTTTTGTTGGTTTTAGTGACAGTGGTTGGCACAGGGATTAGCTTTGATGGAAATATTGTAAACGCTTTCGGACCTAATGTCTTATATGTACCACCAGCAGATTCACCATCCTATGGGGCTTTATCACCTAGGGCAATCCAGCTTAAATATAGTGGCATCAACAATAATAAAATGTATGCTACATTTGAACAAACCTCTAATACCACACCTGTTTTCCCTATTTATGAAAGCGTTGACAATGGTGTCACTTGGAATCAGGTTGGAGAAGTGGAGGATAATCAAAACGGTTGGGGAATGTTAAATTGCCCTGAATTGTTTGAACTCCCCCAATCTATAGG
The DNA here is from genome assembly GCF_037969975.1 of Paenibacillus sp. FSL R7-0163. Lineage (NCBI taxonomy): Bacteria > Bacillati > Bacillota > Bacilli > Caryophanales > Paenibacillaceae > Paenibacillus > Paenibacillus sp. FSL R7-0163. The sequence continues at coordinate 2,806,871 of NZ_CP150224.1, read as the reverse complement.
TAACATGCCTGCGGGTACTATGCTTCTTGCAGGAAATTCTGTGCCAAGCAACAAAGCAGCTACCAAGTTGGAATTATATAAAAGCAATGATTTAGGTAGAACATGGACATATGTAAGCACCATTGCTGAAGGTGGACGAAACGATATTGGTTACGATCCCATTTGGGAGCCTTTCTTTTTGGTTCACAACAACAAACTCATTGTTTATTATTCAGATGAACGTGATCCTGCTCATGCCCAGAAGTTAGTTCATCAGACTACGTTGGAGGGCACGAACTGGGGACCTGTGGTAGCTGATGTGGCATTTGCAGACAGTAAATTACGTCCAGGAATGCCTACAATCGCTAAGCTGGGCAATGGTAATTACGCAATGACCTATGAGATGGTCGGATACCCGGGCGTGCCCAATTATTTGAAAATTTCAGCAGATCCTGAGAGCTGGAATCCAACTGAAGTAGGAACTCTTGTAGGGTACGGAGGAAGTCCCTATATTTCTGCTTTGGGAGATGGGAGACTCGTATTAAACGTTGCAGGAAAAAAAGAAGTGCTGATCAACTCTTCTAGAGTGGATGCATCCGGCAGCTGGGTTCCATATAATCCACCCGTAGACGCAGGGTATAACCGCCAACTACTGCCGCTTAGCAATGGCCGCTTATTTATCCCACAAGCCGGATTTTTTAGTGGGAAAAACACGGTGAAATACGGTGATATGTCCGTAGGTTACTACAAATTAATTAATGTGAAGAGTGGGAAGGCTTTAGGTGTATTGGAAGGCGGAACTGCGAATGGCAATCCGCTCGTGCAATGGAGCAGTGGGACTAATTCCTTGGATCAATATTGGCTCATTTCCACTGCGGAAAGTGGTTATGCTCCTAACGGTTACAAATCCATTGTGAATGCAAAGAGTGGTAAGGTCGCCGGAATATTAGAAGGATCAACAACTGATGGAGCTAAAGCCGTATTATGGACTGAAAACAATTCCAATGACCAGCAGTGGACTTTACAAGCCTCTGGTAACTACTACAAGATTGTTAATCGTAACAGTGGTCAGACGTTAGGTATAGCGCAGGGTTCTACTGAAGAGGGTGCCCAAGTTATGCAGCAGGCTGATGCAGGCAGCACTGATCAGCTGTGGGAGTTGGTTCCAGATGAAGGACATATTATGGTGGACAGTTATCGATTGGTTAATGAGAACAGTGGTAAAGTGTTGGGAATCTATCAAGGTTCGATGGCAGATGGAGGGAAGGCGGTTCAGTGGACCAGCGGAATTTCATCATATGACCAAAATTGGTTTGTAGTCAGCACAGCTGATGGTTATACGAAACTGGTCAATACTAATAGTCGTAAAAACCTGGGCATTTTAGGAGGTTCATTAGCTAACGGTGCTCAAAGTGTTCAATGGAATGATAACGGATCGAATGACCAGCAGTGGACTTTGGAACCCTCAGGTGAGTTTTACAATATTATTAATCGTAACAGTGGAAAAGTTCTGGCAGTAGATCAGGGTTCAACGACAGAGGGTGCAAATATTATTCAAGCAAATAATACAGGTTCTGCTAGCCAGCACTGGAAACTAGTCACGAATAGATAAAATATCATGTATCAAAAAGTCATCGGCCTTAAACTGAACTGTGACCCGTAAGATGGAAACTTTGAAAAAAGTGACCCTCTTACGGGTCATTTTGTGTTTTAATCGAAATATCGAAATAACGGAGGAAGCCTTCATGAATAACAAAACAAGAGGAAGCTCAAGGATATTCAACGAAAATGAGATCAAACAACTAGAGAACAATCCAAATGTAGAGAACGTGACGGAAAAGAGTATTACCTATTCACCAACGTTTAAGTTGGCTGCGGTTAAGGCCTATAAGGAAGGCCAAGCCCCAATGGAGATCTTCCTTAGCGCAGGATTTAACCTAGATATTATCGGTCGCAAGAAGCCTAAGCATTGCCTAACCCGTTGGCGTAATACATATAATGCTCTGGGAGAGGCTGGACTACTAGAGGAACAACGAGGAAAAGGATCCCCGGGCAGACGACCGACAGGGGAACTTTCTACCGAGGAAAAGTTAAAACGTGCAGAAGCACGAATCAAGCTTCTGGAGATGGAGAACGACTTCTTAAAAAAGCTGGAGGCGCTCGAAAAGCAGAAGATGCAGAGGAAACGTTGACCCCCTCCGAGCGCTACGAAATTATTAACCAAACGATACGTAAGCACGGTCTGCAGCGAATGACGCGTTATTTGTGTAAGCTAGCTTGTGTGAGCTTAAGCGGATATTACCGTTGGCAAGTCGCTGAGGAAGCAAGACAGTTGCGAGAGAAGGCAGACGAACGAGACGCTTTCCTTATCAAGAAACACTATGACGCTTTGAATGGTAAAGCTGGAGCATTGGTCGTGAAGATGTGGCTGGAACGGGAGAATGGTATCATCATGAATCATAAAAAGATTCGAAGATTAATGCGAAAATATAAGCTTGTTGCTACGATCCGGCAAGCAAATCCCTATCGCAAGATGGCAAAAGCCACACAAGAGCACCAAACATGTCCCAACCTACTCAAGCGCCAGTTTGACCAAGGAGAGCCTGAGAAAGTGCTGCTGACGGATATTACCTATATGCATTATGGTAATGGACAATGTGCTTATTTATCCGTGGTGAAAGACGGGGCTACGAGACAAATTTTAGCTCACTACCTCTCTTCTTCATTGGCTATGCCAATTGTAGAACGAACACTGGAGAAACTACTTGAACGACTGGATGGCAATATTCATCCAGAAGCCCTTTTGCATTCGGATCAAGGAATGCACTATACTCACCCTAGATTCCGCCTTCTCGTACGCGAAGCTGGGTTTACACAGTCCATGTCACGGAAAGGGAACTGCTGGGATAACGCCGCCATGGAGAGCTTTTTTGGCCATCTGAAGGATGATTTGGAGTACAAGACATGTATGACTCTCTTGGAATTACGAACAAAGGTTGATGACTATATCGCCTACTATAACTCCGAGCGATATCAATGGACATTAAAAAAGATGACTCCCGATGAATTCAGGAGTCACCTATTAATTGCTTCTTAAAGGTCTTCTTTTTTCAACTTTCCACAAATACGGTCACAGTTCAAACTAAGGGTGATGGCTTTTTTATCGAAATAAGCCTTGAATGACTAAATCGTCACCTTCAGTGTCACGGGAATGTCACCTTGGAGAGATATACTATTTCCATCGACATATGGAGGGAATTGTGAAGTTATTATGGGAGTGAAATTACGGAAGATCCTTATTATAGGAACTATTTTGTATACACTGTTGATCTTATATTTTTTGTTTTTTGCTTTCAATAGAGTTGAGCATGCAACAAGCCAGTATGAATACACGTTTATGTTGATTCCTGAAAGTGTTCCGCTTCTTTTTCCTGATCTCTTTGACCTATCCTTTTCTTGGGTTTATGACTTTGGGAACATCGCTGCTTTTATTCCTTTTGGCGTATTATTCCCTTTGCTGTATCGTACACATTTTAAGAAGTTTATTTGTTTGTTTATCTTAACAATTTTTGGGCTGGAAACTCTTCAAGCTTTAACTTTTTTAGGTTCCTTTGATGTAGCCGATGTCATCTCCAATACGTTAGGGGCAATGATCGGATTTTGTGCATATAAGATTGGATTTTCCCCGGAAATCACCAGGAGATCGCTTTTTACTTCGACATTATCTGTTGTTGTGCTATTGGTTGGAATCATGGGAATCTCTGAGATCATTGATTTAACTCTGAAGAAAAGTGAAAGACCTGTGCAGGGATTACAAAAGTTGGAAAAGCTTACGGGAAGCATGCCTATCACGCATAATCTTCCCAGTTTCACTATCGCTGGTGAAAATATAATACCAAAAATGAATTTATACAGCAGTGAAGGTGAAGAAATTAAAAAATACACCTATACTTTGGGTGATAAAAAAGAGGTATCGTTATATTTCAGCTTTGGATTCCCGGAAAATGAAAATTCTAGCAGTGAACTAATGATTATAGCTGATGGCAACGTGATCCTTCAATCCAGTGAACAATATAGTTCCCAAGCTGAACTCAACAATACGGCATTAGTTACCGTAAAAGAAATAACCTTTATCCTTAAAGGGAATGTGAAGTTATGGGATGTAGGATTTAGTGAAATGAAGCATTGGTGGGAATGAGGAACTAACCCTTCGCTAATTTTATTAACGGAGGGTTTCTTTTGCTGATCGCCTCATATACATATTCCGATATACAGCCGGGGTGAGGTTCTCGTATTTTTTGAAGGTTTTAATGAAATAGCCCGTGTCGCAAAAGCCCAAATCATCACTGACTTGATTGATCGGGGAATCCGTGGATTCCAGCAGTTGCTTAGCCCATTCAATCTTGAGTCTGGCAATGAAGACGGAGAAATTCTCTCCAGTTTCTTTTGTGAAAATACGGCTGAAATAACTGGGGCTGATATGACAAAGCTTAGCCATTTCTTTGAGGCTGAAATTCTCATTTTTATGTGTATAAATGTAATTAAAAGCAGGCTGAAGCACAGAATTCGCTGAGACGAACTTTTGAACACCATTTTTTAATTTGGTCTCGATCAACGCCCCGGATAACTCCTGCTGTATGGATTGGATTTTTCGGTACGTACGGTCTGATTCGTCCATAGCTTCGGCAGAAGCGGGTTCTTCTATATTGGTGGTCAGAACCTTTTTGTACAAATCCACGGTAGTATGCTTTTGAATGGCTTCCTCCACGATATAGGTACTTAACTGCAGCAGCAGCTCAACACACTTTGTTACTTCATCGTAGGATAAAACAGGCAGTGCCAGGTAATCCTCTTTGAGTGTTTGAAACTTCATGTTCGTCTCCACATTCGGTGGCCGAGAGACAATCTGCTCCAGTTGTGGCGCGTCAGGTTCACGAAGCTTGAGCTGTCCGGCCATAATTGCACCTAGGTATTGATTATCTATAATGATTGGAATCGCGATATCTATAATATTGAAATGACATAAATAAATAAACGGTTTGTTCTGGCGAACCGCTTCAATTCCAGCGCGGGCATCACATTTTTGACAATATTGAGAGAGATGGGAGTCCTGGCGCACACCTTGACAGAAAGGCTGACAATAGCTGTGCTTGGTCACGGGAACACCCTTGTAATCAACAGTAAGAATAGCCATTTTGGTTACAAGAGATAAGGAATCCTGGAGCTTTTCCCATTTCTTCAAATCAATAATTTCTTCTAGATTGAACCGGGATTTTGACATCACAAAATTCTCCTATGTAAGTTATAGAATCTTAATGAACATTATACAGAATAATTCAACACAATGACATGAAAGTTCGATTTTTCACGATTATGACAAAAAAATACGATAAGAAAACGCTTTAATAAGCTTTTATTGTTTCATGTTTCTTAAATTAGAGCAATCTATAATGATAACTATAAACAACTGAGGAGGAACGAAAAATGAGAAGAGCATTTATCAGTCCGACGAAATATGTACAAGGTGAGAATGAATTATTGAACTTAGGTTACTTCGTAAAAACCTTTGGTGATTCTGCTTTGTTAATTGCCCATCCAGATGATGTAACACGTGTGAAAGACAAACTGGAGTCAACTAAACAGAAATTTAATATAACTCTTGTTGAAAGCGGCTTCCACGGGGAATGCTCAAGACAAGAAGTCGCCAGATTACAAGCGCTAGCCAAGGAGCATCAATGTGCATGTACGATTGGCTTGGGTGGAGGTAAGGCGATTGATACGGCAAAATGTGTAGCTGAAGGAGAAGCACTGATTATCGTTCCAACGATAGCAGCAACTGATGCTCCGACAAGCCACTCAGCGGTGCTCTATACTCCGGAAGGTGAATTTGATGATTATGCTTATTTCAAGCAAAGCCCGAGTGTAGTCATGATTGATACAACAGTTATTGCCAATGCACCTACAAGATTTCTTGTGGCAGGCATGGGAGATGCACTTTCAACCTATTTTGAAGCAAGAGCTACTGCAAATTCGTATTCCAATGTGAATGCAGGTTTACCTTGCGGAGTTCGTGAAGGGGTTTGCGGTGAAGCTAAAGGGACAGTAACAGCGCTGGGACTTGCAAAGCTCTGTTATGAGACATTGCTTGAGAATGGATTCAAGGCGAAGCAGGCTTGCGATCTGAATATCGTAACCCCAGCTTTGGAGAATATAATCGAGACGAATATTCTTTTATCGGGTCTTGGGTTTGAAAGCGGTGGTTTGGCAGCGATTCATGCGATTCATAATGGGTTAACTGCTTTGGAAGGAACTCATCATTATTATCATGGTGAAAAGGTAGCCTTCAGCACGATTGCTCAACTGGTTCTTGAAAACGCAGACCGGACTGAATTAAAAGAAGTGTTGGACTTCTGTCTTTCGATTGGTCTCCCAGTTTGCTTAGCGGATATTGGTGTTGAGCATGTAACCTATGAGGAACTGCTTGAGGTTGCTAAAAAAGCTTGCATTGCTGAGGAATCTATCCATTCGATGCCGTTCCCAATTACGGAGGATGCGGTTGCATCAGCAATTATGGCAGCCGATCAATTAGGCCGTCAATATAAATCAAGTAAGGAGCTTTAAGATGAAAAAAATCATAAACAAGCCGGAGACTCTGGTTAGGGAAATGTGTAACGGGCTTGTCTTGGCGCATCCCGAGCTGGATTTCGATCCGAAATTTAAAGTGATTTCTAAGAAAGAGATTAATCAAGATAAAGTTACCCTGATCAGTGGTGGCGGAAGCGGGCATGAACCGGCTCATGCCGGGTTCGTAGGAACCGGGATGCTGGATGCAGCTGTATGCGGTGATGTGTTTGCTTCACCATCCCAAATCCAGGTTTATCAAGCGATTCGCCGCACAGCAAGCACAAAAGGTTCGCTGCTTATTATCAAGAATTATAGCGGTGACATCATGAACTTTAAAAATGCGGCCCATCTAGCAACTGAAGACGGCATCGAAGTGGATTATGTCAAAGTAGACGACGACATTGCCGTTGAAGACAGCCTTTACACAGTAGGGAGAAGAGGCGTAGCCGGAACAGTGCTTGTTCATAAGGTAGCCGGAGCAGCAGCAGAAGCTGGATTGTCCTTAGCGGAAGTGAAAGAAGCGGCCCAACATGCAATTGATCATGTGCGCAGCATAGGCTTCGCCTATACCTCTTGTACCGTGCCTGCCAAAGGTACTCCGACATTTCATATTGAAGAGAACGAGATGGAATACGGGGTTGGCATCCATGGAGAACCTGGAATACGCAGGGAGAAAATTGTACCCGCAGATGAATTAGCACAGCGAATGGTTACCTCTTTGCTAGACAACTTCCAAATGAATGATCAGAAGCAGGAGGAAGTAGCCGTATTAATTAATGGATTTGGCGGCACCCCGCTGCAAGAGTTATATTTGCTGAACAATTCTGTCATCCGCGAATTAACTGCTAAGAATAAACAAGTGTTTAAAGTGTTTGTTGGTAACTACATGACCAGCATTGACATGGCAGGTGCATCGGTGACGATAATGAAGCTGGATGAGACGCTGAAGAAATGGTTAACTGCGCCTTGTGATACACCAGCCTTGTCGATTAAAGGCCCCTTTGAGCCTGTGAACTATACTGAAGTAATCCAGGAAGAGAAAGCAGACAGCAATGTATCCTTTAAGAATAATACGGATGCTGCTGCAGCGGTGATTAAGAACAATCGGTTTACTTTGCAAAATATCGTCTATCTGCTCGATCAAATGAGCCAGGTTATTATTGAGAATGAAGTTCCGTTCTGTGAGCTTGACTCCCACGCTGGAGACGGAGATTTCGGGATGAGTGTAGCTAAGGGCTTTAAACAGCTGAAAGTCGAGTGGGAAGATATTTTAGCTCATCATCTCACTAATATCGGTGAGTTTCTTGACGCCTGCTCCATGGTCATTATGGAATATTGCGGCGGAGCATCCGGACCGATCTGGGGATCAGGCTTCCGCGCAGCGAGCAAAAATGTTCAACAGAAGGAAGAGCTGACCATTCAGGAGTTTGCTGATATGATGCAAGCTGTTGTCAAAGGGATTCAAGATACGGGTGAAAGATCTTTTGGCAGAGGGGCTGTTGTCGGAGACAAGACATTGATTGATGCGCTTGTACCGTTTGCAGATGCCTGGACCCAAAGTGCAGAACAAGGCGACGATATCAAAGTGGCGGCAAGTAAAGCAGCGGAAGCAGCTGTCCAAGGTTCTAAAAATACTATAGAAATCGTTGCCCGTATGGGAAGAGCCGGCACAGTAGGGGAACGCAGCATCGGTTATCCGGATGCGGGTGCTCATGCACTTGGGGTTATTTTCACAGAGCTGGCAAAAGCAATGAAATAAGAATCACACATAACCTGAATCCGAGGGATATCTACTCATGGGGTCTACTAATGAATTTTTCGGATTCAGGTTATTTTTTTTGCCCATTTTGTGTTACACATTTTGATTTGATACTTTTTTTGGGGGGGAGACCAGATGAAAAAGTTTCTGTCTACGAGATTAGCATTGAAATTTTTATGTGTCGCTTTATCCATGGTTTTGATCAGTTGTGTGGGAGCTTCTTTCTTGCAAACAGATTTCGGCAAGGTCCAGATTAGTAAGTTTAAGATTCCGTCCGATAATGGTACTTGGATTGAGGGAAACCTGTTCAGGCCTGTCTCAGCAAATGCAGAGCATAAAGTTCCACTCGTCATTACTAGTCACGGTTTTTTAAATAATAAAGAGATGCAGGATAGTACCGCAATCGAACTTTCCCGTCGGGGAATTGCTGTGATTGCAATGGATTTCTTATGGCATGGAGGCTCGAGCTCTCCTGATATGCCATTTTTCCCAACGATAATGTCAGAGAATAATGGGATGATTCCTCTGGTGGAATATGCATCATCCAGTCTTGATTATGTAGACTCTACAAAAATCGGCATTAGTGGTCATTCTATGGGTGGAATGATTACCTGGAGTACACTCCAGTATTATGGCCAACTTTATTTGGCGGAGCTCGAAGCGGCGAAAGGTCCCTCTTCGGAAGACGGCGCAGTTATTACGGTAAGTGAACAAGCCAAGGCTGATGCTTCGAATAAAGTTGCATCCGCTTTCATTGTTTCTCAGGTCGAACAGTCTACCGATGAGACTTTTCAAAACATCCATGCCAATGTAGGCATCAATGTTGGCAAATATGATGAGGGCGGCTCCGGATTTGCGAAGGGGAATGCCGATCTTTCGGGCGATGCCCCAGAATCACTAGCTGCTATAAATTCAGTAATGCCGGAGAATCAAAAAATAAACGCTGTGGAAATCGGCAAATATTACGGTAATGCAGCTGATCAAACCTTGCGCGTCGTGTACAATCCAGCGGAGATCCACCCTTGGCAACACTTTTCGGTGGCGAGCACTGGTTATTTAGCAGACTTTTTTACGAAAGCGTTTCAAATCAATAATCCGTTATCTGCCGGCAACCAATTATGGTTATGGAAAGAGATCTTTAACTTTATCGGCTTGTTAGGATCCTTTTTATTTATTGTCCCCTTTGCGGTATTGCTCCTCAAGCTTCCTTGTTTCAATAGTCTAATTCAACCTACTCCTGCCAAGTTACCGGAACCTAAGACCAGAAAAAGCAAAATTCTTTTTTGGAGCTCTTGGATAATGAGTTGGGTAATTTCCGCAATATCATACCTTCCGATCAGTCGCTGGAGTATTATAGCTGGATCGGATATCCTTCAGCCTCGTAGTTTATTTCCACAAACCGCCATGAACTTTATTTTAATCTGGGCGATCTTTAACGGCCTTGTGGGTCTATTGTTATTTTGGTTAACCACTCGTTTATCAGGAAAAAATTATAATGAGCACTCTGAAAGCTGGGGAATAAAAACAAATTTGAAAGAACTGCTGAAGACTTTTGCACTTGCGGTATGTATATTCACTGGATTCTATGCTTTGGTTGCATTTGCAGATTATTTCTTTCAGACAGACTTCCGCTTATGGGTACTGGCAATTAAAGTATTCACTCCGAATCAATTATTAATTGGCTTACGTTATATGCTTTTCTTCTTTATATTTTATGTTGCACAGTCAATTGCCGTGAACTCTACCACCCCAGTTGAAGGGCAGAAAGAATGGAGGGATCTGCTCATTAGCGGGACAGGCGGTGTGCTTGGAATTCTAGTGCTCATTGGGGTACAATACGGAACGTTATTTTCAACAGGCGTAACTTTTTGGCAAAATCAAGATTGGCTCAGAATACTAGTCCTTTTCCCTCTCGTTTTCCAGCTTTTTATTGCAGCTTATATTTCGCGTTACCTCTTTAAGTGCACAGGAAAAATATGGCTGGGAGCCATGGTGAATTGTATGATTATAGTGATGATGGGCGCAGCCAATACATTTACATTTTGAGAGATGCTTTAATCTATTCTTCTACGAAGAATATGCCTACGGCGTAAGAGGTTTAGATAGAAAAAACGTACTGCAGCTAATGCAGTACGTTTTTAGATTAAATAATAAATTCAACGATGTATTGTTGGCAAATGAGTTCATATCCCAGCGATTGATATAGAGAAATGGCTCCTACATTCTCCTCAAAAACATTCAAATATACGTTAGCTGAAATGGCATGTCCTTGGCGTGTTAGCTCTGCACAGACTTTTTTTCCATAACCATTTCTTCTCCAGGCCACATCTGTTCCGATATTTCCTAGTTCAACGTAATCCTCACTATATATGTGGTATCCTCCTACAGCAATCAGCTCGTCTTGTGCCATCACACCATAGAACGGATTCTGTAATTCTTCTTTTGAAAAAGCCATGGTTTGCAGCTCGTTCATCTTTGCTTCAATTCGCTGGAAATGAGCAGGTCCTAAGTGCATAACATGCTTGTCCGCTGTTGGTAGAACATCTTCATGAATATGTTTCATTAGAAGCAATTTTTGGGGAGGGCTGTAGAACTCAAGCTGAGAAGCAAAGACCTGCAGCTCTTGTTCGTTAATAATAAAGCTACCCACCGCATGGTTATGTAGATGTAATTCATCTTTCATGAACGCCAACATTGAGCTGAGACAAAAGGATTGCTGAACTGGATATACAGAAAAAGCATTAAACGGAAGGCCACTTAAAAAGGCTAATACTCCAAGCAACTCGCCCTGGTCAGAATACTGACCGTAATGCACTGTGTTTTGTCTGCGAAAAGTAAGGTATGAATAATATAAAAAATGCTGTTCCTTATTAATCGAGCTTAAAATAACATCCAACTCTGCTGCTGTTAATTTTCTATACATATACGACCTGCCTCCATTAACAATTGCTGTTGCTATTTCCTCTTGCCGAATTAGCACAACCTTTTCTAATATATCATAAATCAGAACTTTAATTGCTTTATTGCTGGGTTGAGCCAAGTATGATACTATTGTCCCCTTAGAAACATAAAATGAGATATGAAGGTTTTCTTGAAAGGATGATATATATTAAGGCAATCTTAGTTCGGTACTTCGGAAATCCGCAAGATCGAACCGCCATGTTCAACGCCGCTTCCCTAGTCATCAATGCTTTTATTGGTATAGGCAAATTAATTCTTGGGTTATATCTATTGTCCGGATGGTTCATCACAAATGCACTTTATTATCTGATTCTTTGTATAGCCAAAGGACAGGTACTTCATAAATATACATTAGCTAAAAAAGTCAGTTCACCACAGCAAAGGTATTCCATGGAGCTTTATGTTTATAAGCGTGGCGGTGTTTTTCTTTGTCTTCTAGGTGTTTCATATCTGTTGGTCTGCCTGCGGATTTATCTAATCGGGGACGCTTTGGTTTATGAAGGTTACATTGTATATCTGGTAGCACTGATCGCTTTTACAAAACTTGGTTTTGCCATTCATGGAAACATTGTTAACCGTCATCTTAACAATCCCATTATATCAACATTAAAAATGATTAGCTTTACTGATGCCGTAGTCTCCATTGTTGTCACTCAAATGGCTGTGCTTACGATGAAAGGCTCACCTCAGGCATTAAACGCCAGTGCGTTGTTTGGCATGGGGTGTAGTGTTTTATTTTGTCTGGGGGGGATCTGGATGATGCTCCGTAAGACAAAGGCTCCAATGAAGGAAGTAGAATTAATTAAAAATTAGATGATATTATAACTTCCCCTTATCCTTTAGGATGAGGGGATATTTGTATTTTTATGTCATATTATCAGCGTTGAATGCCGAAGCTTATAGAAAATTATATTTTTATGCAACCTAAACACTTCTTTTCCTACTTTATAAGTGAATGCTTAATCAAATCGAACGGAAGTGATGGAGTGGAAGATAGTGAAATCATACAATTGTATTTTGCACGTAAAGAAAGGGCAGTAGAAGAAACATCGAAAAAATATAGAAATTATTGTACTCGGATCGCTCATAACATTTTGTCTAATGCTGAAGATTCGGAAGAATGTGTTAACGATACCTTTCTTGGTGCATGGGAAGCAATACCGCCGAAGTCTCCTGCAAAGCTGTCCTCTTTTCTGGGGAGAATCACACGAAATATTGCTTTGAACAAATATGATTATTACATGGCTAAAAAACGGAATAAAAAATTCGATACGATTCTTGATGAATTAAACGATTGTTTATCCTCTTCAGACAACGTTGAAACCCAATACGAGGAAGCACAAATAGCCGAATCTATAAGCAAATTTCTACACAACATTAAGGAAGATCAGCGGGATATTTTTTTGAGGCGTTACTGGTATTCTGATTCTTTGGCCGATATTGCCGCACGCTTCTCAATCAGTGAAAGCAAAACCAAATCAATTCTTTTCAGAACACGCAAAAAACTCCAAATATATCTTCAGAAAGAGGGTTATTTCCTTTGAATAATAAAGAGCTCTTCAAAACAATCGGTTACATAGACGAAAATTTGATAGAAAAAGCCAACTCCGCGAGACGCACTAATAAAAAAGCTTATGTAAAGTGGGGCTCATTCGCAGCTTGTGCTGCATTGGTGTTAGGTGTGGCCGTTTATAAATTTCCACAGACGCCGTTGCCTAATTCACCACAAATATCGCAGCAGACAGCAGTCTCGTCTCCCACAGGGGTTCGCAAAATTCTGAATTACAATGGATACCGTTATGCATTCGTAGCAGATGGCGCTCAGTTTAAGTTCACAGGTATGGAGCCTGACAAATCGCTTGGTGCATTAGAGTTTGATCTCAACCAAGAGCCCGGAAAGAAAGACGGGGATAAGAATGCGGAAAAGGATTATGCCGCTACGTTCGCAATTGGTGGAAAGCTGTATGAAATCCCAACATACCCATCCCATTTTCGTATTGCAGTTAAGGATGAGCAATATTTTTATCTAGCTGAAATTGTGGCGAAGGTAGACGATTCTGCAATGAGCGCGAAGGAGTATTTAGATCTGGCTAATCTGAAGGAGCATGCAAAAGATATCAATATTCTGAATCATGTGGGGAATGACGTGCAAAAGACTATCACTGATCATCCTATTGTTGTGTCCATTATCGAAGGTTTGTACAGCGCAAAAAAAACAGAGCTAAGCAATAAGGAATATGAAGCTCTTGCAGCGGCGCAATCCCAAGGGAAATCATATCAATTACAGTTCAACCTAAAAGACGGGACTTATATCGCCATGTATATCATTCCCGAATTAAAGGTGGTGTCTATGGGTGATGCTTATTATTATTTGCCTGATGCCTTTTTTGTTCAAACCAGCGACCTCTTTTCAGGGCTGACACAAGAGGTGCTACCGCTTTACTGAGGAGGCGGAGATAAGTGATCCTTACAAACTGTACATTGCAGGTTATCCAATATCTCGCATATAATGATCTGAATGATAATCGTTATCATTTAATAGAAGAGAAAAGGTGATCTGCTCATGATAAAACATAATATTGGGATTACGGAGTGCAGCTTACCTGCTGAGTGTATAACAGAATGACAAGTTCATCTATTCATAACATCTATAACGGGTATTTCGATGCTTTGTTTGAGGCTCCGTCTATGAGGGACACTACAGAGAGGAAACATTTTGCACAATCCAGTACCCAAGGATACGTCGATAGAGTGATCACACCCTCCGGGATCGAAATTGTTGATAGTGATTACCGTTTTGCTGATGATCGCCTAGTTCAGGTTCAATCCGAAGCAGCAATGATTGAGTTAAGCTTTTGTCTGCAGGGGAGCGGGGAAGTTCATGTTACAGATACTAGCCATGAGTTAATGCCCGATAGTTGTTCATTGCAGTTCATGCAGGATTTCCAGGCGGAATTTCACTATCGCAGTGCTGAACCTATCCGTTTATTGTCCATAGGTGTACCAGTTACACTATTTGATTCATGGATGGAGGATCAAGGCTCTTCACATGCTCGCAGCTTATCCGGACTGTTAGATTCACGTGCTTTTCGAATGTTCCGTATGCCTATTCTTCCAGAAACCACCCGATTATTGGTGCAATTGAGAGACTGTCCATATCATACCTTCATGCGCCGGTTGTACGTAGAGGGGAAGGCATTAGAACTCTTATCTGTATATTTTGACGTTTTTCTTTTTGAGCAAAAGCATATTAAACGCAGTTTGCATTTATCACGTAGTGACCGAGAAAACATTCGGAAAGCCAGGGATATCATCCTTGACCACATGGCAAACCCACCATCGCTAATCGAATTGTCCAAGCTGGCAGGCATTAACGAATACAAATTAAAAGTTGGATTTAAGGAAGAGTACGGAACAACTGTATTTGCATATTTACGGAACAAACGTTTAGAAAAAGCATGGGAAATCATAAGTACCGGGGATATTAGTGTCAGCCAAACAGCGACGATGGTAGGTTACAACAACTTTAGTCATTTTGCCGAAGCTTTTCGGAAGCAATATGGAATTAATCCTTCAGAAGTAATTAAAAAACGATAAAAATTAAATAAATATCCGCCAAACCGTTATTCAATCCCTCTGCCGGTAGTTCTGTCCTATCAGCAGAGTGTATGATCGGACTTGCTAGAAGTGAGAATGATTATCAATAGATTGGAGAGGGTTGGAAAAAATGTTCAGTTTAAAACGGATCTCTTTTGTCGGAATCGCCTTAATCATGATGGTGATGCTGTACGGGTGTGGGAATTCAGGTCAGGAGGCTAGAGATGTTGAATTACCGGTGAATCCGGTTAGAATTGCCGATGTATCCGGCTCAACGGAAGAACTTCTGGTGCTTGGATATAAACCTGTTATTACTGGGAATACAGATATGGCTAATTCATTAGAAATCACTCCTATTCTCAAAAAAGAACTGCCTGATGTAACTCCCGCTGGATGGTTTCAGACGGAAGTCAACTTAGAAGCGATCATTGCAGCAAGCCCTGATTTGATACTGGCAGGACCTACCCAAGAAAAAATCTATGATCAACTAAATATGATTGCTCCAACAGTGAGGGTGCCTTATGGCTTTAACGCTTTTAGAGAGCGATTTGCATTTGTTGCGGAGGTGCTTGATAAGAAAGCGGAAATGGAAGCGTGGTTGAAGGTCTATGATCAACGTGCTCTACTACTACATGATCAAATCACTGAGATAACCAAGGAAGAGACGTTTGCGGTAATCGAAGCTACAGAGAAAGAAATACGCATCTATTCCCGCACAGGTATTGCGGATATGATTTTTAATGATCTAGGATTACCCATCGCGCCAGGTACACCGGAGCCAGATCCATGGGGAGGGAAAGTGACAAGTCTAGAAGCACTGTCCACCTTTAATCCAGACCATATCATTTTATTATCCGATAATGACCAGAATGTTCTTGACCAAAGCAAGGTCTGGAGCAATCTGAAAGCTGTAAAATCGAATAATATATATCGTATGACAAGCAGACAAAATTATAATGAGGCTTTCTTTGCTTTAGGAAAAGAAGCATTGTTGGAGCAAATAGCCGAACAAATCAAGGAACATATCAAACAGTAAAGGATAATTTAATCTTTTCTCGAATAATCTCTGAGTTGCAATGATTATTATTTGAAGGGATGATTAAATTGAAGCAAGGGATATTAGTTTTTCTAAATGGAACTTCAAGTTCCGGAAAGACCTCCATATCGACTGAACTGATAAAACAGAAAGAGATTCCTTTTTATCATTTATCAATTGATGATTTTTTTAATAATTACAATGATTTTATTAATAATAAATTTCCAGATGAACCTACAAGAGAAATAGATCATCAAGTCGTTTCCCAAATATTGGATGATTCCATATTCTCAGTGTACCATTCGACAATTAAATTGTTATCAGAATTTGGTTTTAATGTAATAGTAGATACCGTAATCGACAACGATAAGAGGTTTAATGTGTTTCTTGATCAATTTTTCGATCACCCTACGTTATTTATAGGTGTAATATGCTCGAAAGAAGAACTCATAAGAAGAGAGCAAACAAGAGGAGATAGAATGATTGGACTAGCAGCTTCACAGTTTAGCAAAGTATATTGCTTTGAAGAATATGACCTCGAAGTAAATACGGAAGAGATGAATTCATTAGAATGTGCTGAAAAGATATTAAGTTTTATTAAGTCCAATAAGGAATACTCGGTATTTAAGAAATTAAGTAAAAGAAATGTTAGTGTTTCCTAGATGGTGTATCCAGATAACACCATATTCAAGCCTTGGGGCTATCACCCCTCGGGCTGCCGAGGGATTTCGGGATAAATACGGGATAAATCCCGGCAAGCTTGTGAAACAGTTTGCTTCTTCTGTACTGTTGACTTCAAAACAAGAATCGAACCTTTAAAGAATACTAAGATAACAGTTGCAAATAACCCACCAGTCACAACTGGTGGGTTATTACATTTATATATGAAGATAAACACAAATCCCTCAGAATTTATTCTATCTCTCGACTACTGTTTCTCCTTCAATTAACACAGGTTGATAATAAGTATTGTTGGGAAGATCCTTTTTTCCTTGTAATTTTTTAATGACCCAATCCGCTGCATCACGGCCCATAGTTTCTTGGGGATGCGTTAAAGTGGTCAGTTTGATGTTCGCATTTTGGGCAATATAGGAGTTGTCCTGGCCAATAATTGATAATTCCTCTGGTATAGAAATGTTCAGCTGTCTGCAAGCATTGACCACTTCCAAACCAACCTCGTCGTTGTAGCAGACAATCGCAGAGAGGGTATCTCTATTTTTATTTAGGAAATCCTTCAAGTTCGTAGCTAAGGTTTGTTTGGTCTCGGTGTTGAACGAAAATATTTGCTCTGGATAAAACCGCAATTTAGCTTCTTCGAGGGCTTTGATATAACCCTTCATTCGATATTTGCCTTGTAAATCATCCATTTTTGCGATAAGTCCAATTTGAGAGTGGCCTTTGGAAATCAATTCTTTTGTTGCCAGATAACTGGACTGCACATCGTCAAGACAAAGGAAGGGGAGCTCTATTTCCTCATAAAAAGCATTAATCATAATGAGTGGAATATCTTGCTCCTTAAATGACAGATAATACGCAATATTGGGATTATACAGATTACTTTTCGTAGGTTCAATAATTAAACCATCTACGCCGTAGGACAACATCATTTCGAGAGCTTTTTTTTCTTGCGCAACATCGTTATTGGTACTAGCCAATAATAGAGAATAGTTATCCTCATTCATTCGGCTTTCAATCCCCCGGATAATAGAAGGGAAGATGTAGTCAGAGATATACGTCGTAATTACACCGATCGTCTTCTTATGTGAACTCCCGCCGGTCTTTGTGCGATATTGGTTGCTGACATACGTGCCAGAACCTTTTTCGCTGCGGAGGAATCCTTCGTTGGATAGCTCTAAAATGGCTTTTCTAACAGTCTGTCTGCTAACCTCGTACAAGGACTGCAAGGCAGACTCCGTAGGAATTTGTTCGCCTACATTGTAATCTCCTGAAAGGATCTTGCTTTTTATATCCTCTATAATCACTTGATACTTTGGTTTCATGTAATTCCTCTTTCCATACTTGTTCGCTTTTTGATTCGTTCATTTCGTTAAGTTGTATGTACAAATTATAGCATGACTACGAATTAAATATAAAGGGGCTCTTTTTTTATGAAAAAATGTAAATATTTCGTACCTTTAGATCATCATAAACAAACTAAGCACGGAGTTAAATTATTATCATCTCCATATTTGTATGTATATATAACTATTTTATTGACAAATGTACGTACAAAAATTTATACTAAAGCTGTTAATTAAGAAAGCGAATTCTTTTATATTAAAAAAGCGCTGTCAGAGAGGTGACTAACGTGATATCGAATCGATTAAGCATCGAAGAAGCAATCAATAAGGGAGAAACTTCGCTAGGGATTGAATTTGGATCCACGCGTATTAAAGCAGTACTTATTGATCATAGTTTTCAAACGATCGCTTCTGGAAGTTATGAATGGGAAAATCAATTGAAAGACGGCTTTTGGACGTACAGCCTAGAAGATATTATCAAAGGTCTACAAGATGCTTATCGTGAGATGAAGCAAGAAGTTCAACAAAATTACGGAATCACCCTCCAAACCGTTGGTTCAATCGGGTTTTCTGCAATGATGCATGGATATATGGCTTTTGACGAACAGGATCAATTGCTCGTTCCGTTCCGGACTTGGCGTAATGCAACAACTGGTAAGGCAGCCAAAGAATTGACGGATGTATTTAAATTCAATATCCCGGAACGTTGGAGTATTGCTCATCTTTATCAGGCGATCTTAAACAAAGAAGAACATGTGCCGGAGATTCGGTTTGTTACGACGTTGGCAGGATACATTCATTGGTTATTGACCGGCAACAAAGCACTTGGTGTTGGGGATGCTTCAGGTATGTTCCCGATTGATGAATCCATAGGGAATTATAATGAATCCATGATACAACAGTTTGATGAGCTTATTGCTGGCAAAGGTTATTCGCTGAAGACCAGCGATCTTCTTCCTAAGGTGTATGTTGCCGGTGAGCAAGCGGGTCTATTAACCGAAGCAGGAGCCAAAACTCTGGATCCATCATTGCAATTACAAGCTGGGATTCCGCTTAGCCCTCCAGAAGGGGATGCGGGAACCGGTATGGTTGCTACCAATAGTGTAAGAAAACGTACCGGAAATGTCTCCGTAGGAACCTCTGTTTTTGCCATGATCGTATTGGAAAAAGATCTTTCCAAGGTTTATCCGGAAATTGATATGGTGACTACACCAGACGGAAGTCCGGTAGGTATGGTTCATGCTAATAACTGTTCAAGTGACCTTAACGCCTGGCTCGGATTATTCCGTGAGTTCTATGAAGCAATGGGGCAAAACGTAGAAGCTGATAAATTGTACAGCGTACTGCTGAATAAGGCTTTGGAAGCAGACGCAGATGCGGGTGGATTGCTCAGTTACGGTTATTTCTCGGGTGAGAACATTACGGGGTTAGAAGAAGGCCGTCCGCTATTTGTACGTTCGCCTGAGAGCAAATTTAATCTGGCTAACTTTATGCGTGCACATTTGTTCAGCGCCTTTGGTGCTTTGAAAATTGGAATGGACATTTTGACGAAAGAAGAGAATGTAGCCATAGATAGTATTTTAGGACACGGCGGTATATTTAAGACTCCGGTTGTTGGCCAAAGAATGATGGCAGCTTCACTGAATGTTCCTGTTTCCGTAATGTCGACTGCTGGAGAAGGCGGCGCATGGGGAATGGCTATTCTTGCCTCATACATGATGAGCAAAAATCAGGAAGAAAGCTTGGAGGACTTCCTCGATCAAAAAGTGTTCAAAGATGTAAAGGGAGAAGAAATTCATCCCGATGCAACCGACATTAAAGGGTTTGAAACCTTTATCGAACGTTATAAAAAAGGTCTGGCGATTGAGCAATCCGCTGTTGATAATTTAGTCTGAGAATGGAGGGACCAAGATGTTAGAACAACTTAAAGAAGAGGTTTTTCAAGCCAATCTGGAATTGCCGAAACATGGACTTATCAAGTATACATGGGGAAATGTGAGTGCAATTGATCGCGAAAGTGGATTATTCGTAATCAAACCTAGTGGTGTAGATTATGAAACAATGAAAGCCAGCGATATGGTAGTCGTTGATCTGGATGGCAATGTGGTTGAAGGGGAAATGAGACCTTCCTCCGATACACCTACTCACGCAGTACTTTATAAACATTACTCCGAAATTGGCGGAATCGTGCATACACATTCCACTTGGGCAACTATCTGGGCACAAGCAGGACTTGACGTTCCTGTAATGGGAACTACGCACGCTGATACATTCTATGGCTCCATTCCTTGTGCGCGTTTCTTGACGCAAGAGGAAATCGATCGGGGTTACGAAGCGGAAACAGGTAATGTAATCATCGAAACCTTTGAACAACGCGGGATAGATATTATGGCGGTTCCCGGTGTTTTGCTTAAAGGCCACGGACCCTTTACTTGGGGAAAAAATGCAAAATCCGCTGTAATGAACAGCGTAGTGTTGGATGAAGTATCAAAAATGAATTTATTTGCTAGAGAGTTGAACCATTTTGCGGAAGAATTGCCACAACGTATTCTAGATAAACATTACTTGCGCAAACATGGGAAAGACGCTTATTACGGTCAAAAATAATCAAACTACAAAATGATGAAAAGAGGATGAATATGTCAACAGCAGTAGCAAAAGAATTTTGGTTTGTCGTAGGTTCGCAACATCTTTATGGGGAAGAAGCATTGGCTGAAGTTAAAGCGCACGCACAAACGATGACAGATGCTTTGAATAAAAGCGGAGTTTTGCCTTACCCACTAGTATTGCAGGATTTAGCTGTCAGCGCAGATAAAATCACCAACATTATGAAAGAAGTTAACTATCGTGACGAAGTTGCCGGTGTCATCACTTGGATGCATACTTTCTCACCTGCAAAAATGTGGATCCGCGGAACAAAAATGCTGCAAAAACCTTTGCTTCATCTAGCTACGCAATATAATGAAAGTATTCCATGGGCAACAATTGATATGGACTTCATGAATCTAAACCAAGCAGCTCATGGTGACCGTGAATATGGTTTTATTAACGCCCGTTTGAACAAACAAAACAAAGTGGTTGTAGGCTATTGGGAACGCCCTGAAGTTCAAAAGCAAATTGCAGAATGGATGGACGTAGCCGTTGCTTATAACGAAAGCTTCAATATCAAAGTTGCTCGTTTTGGTGACAACATGCGTAACGTTGGTGTAACTGAAGGAGATAAAGTTGAAGCCCAAATTCAATTTGGCTGGACGGTTGACTACTTTGGTATTGGTGACCTGGTTCAAGTCATTAATGAAGTTAAAGAAGAAGAAATCGATGGTTTGTTTGCTGAATATGCAGAGCTGTATGAATTCGACTATGGCACTAACAGCAAAGAAGCATGGGAAGCTAGCGTAAGAGTTCAAGCAAGCTATGAAATTGCTATCAAACGTTTCCTTGATCAAGGTGGCTACAATGCCTTCACCTCAAACTTCGAAGATTTACATGGAATGAAACAACTTCCAGGACTTGCTGTTCAACGTTTGATGGCACAAGGATATGGTTTTGCTGGAGAGGGAGACTGGAAGACTGCAGCTCTCGACCGCTTGCTTAAAGTGATGAGCCATAACCAATCCACTGGCTTTATGGAAGATTACACTTATGAATTGACGGTTGGACAAGAATCTATTCTTCAATCCCATATGCTTGAAGTAGATCCTACTTTGGCAAGCAACAAACCAAAAATCATCGTGTCTCCACTAGGTATTGGTGGCAAAGACGATCCAGCCCGTTTAGTATTTGACGGTAAAGCAGGAGACGGTGTAGTGGTTTCCATGGCTGACTTCGGTACGCATTACAAACTTTTGATCAACGAAGTGACTGCTTTTGAACCAACTGTTCCAGCTCCAAACCTACCAGTAGCTCGTGTGCTTTGGAATGTTAAACCAAACTTCCAAGACGGGGTAAAAGCTTGGATCGAAAATGGTGGCGGTCACCACACCGTTGTTTCTTTAACTCTTACAACAGACCAAATTATTGCTTACGCAAAACTTGTTAACTTGGAATATGTAGTAATTAAATAATAGCAAAGCTTTATTACGATTAATAGGACTCCATTCCTCGACCTTTTCGAGGAATGGAGTCCTATTGTTTTGTTCGATATACTTCAATAAATGCGATAGTTTCCACTTAGGGCCAATAAACTAAAGAAGTACAGACAGTTATCATAATAACGACTTTGTCCAGTTCGCAAAGGTGTATCCCAAAACAAACGGACAAAATGCTCTGCCTCCGGGCCATCCGAAGCAAGCGAAGCCATGGCGTTGGTTGCCAAAAGGCCTACCGGATGCAGCGCCGGTTCGTCGAATGCCTGTCCCTCAATAGTATACCGCCGGTAATTGGAAACTTCGATATTCCTAAAAAAAGCTTGAATCCGGTTACATTGATCGACCTGCCAGCTGTCCTTTTGGAACCATGCCCAGTCCAGACCGATATTAGCCGCAACCCGGTAAGCATCACTGAAAAAATGGCTGAAATCACCATGAGGCTGGGGTTCTGCCGGAGTGCCGTTAAAATTGGCATATTCGGGAGCGAGACCAGTTACAGGATGGCATGTAGTGTGTAGATAAGTGCGGCTGGCTTCCGCCGCTTCTCGCCAAAACATGTGGTCACCTTCATCAGCCCACAAAGCGAACAAATCATAGAAATGGGGGAGATGGTAAGATGGATCACTGAAGGTGGATTCCGGTACGAATTTAATCAGTTTCGTTTCCGCGTCCCACATTGAGTCACCAGCGCCTGTTTCAGTTTTATGTACACAAGCACGCAATATTGTTCGAGCCTGCTCAGAATAATTATAAGGTTCCGGACCGTTTCCCCAACGTTTCGAGGCAAAAAACAGGGCCATGGCGAAAAACTCTTCCCCGTCCGGTGCGGGTCCCTGAGAAATTCTTGTGCCGTCAGGCTTGCAGTGCCAAGCAAAGTAATCGGCATAACGGCCATCTTTGTGCTGCATAAACGTCTTGGAGAATTTCCATAAACGATCAAACTCATCTTTTTTATTCATTTGAACAGCCATCATCATCCCGTAGGACATTCCTTCAGACCTAACATCCAGATTACCTGTATCCAGAATATAGCTTTTATCCTCGTCCAGCGGATAGTAGATTCGTACGTTCGGATCTCCGTAAAACAAATCACTCCAAGTTTCTTCGAGTTTAGCGTTGATTTCATCTTCAGAAAAGCCAAACTCCTTAAATAAATTGCGATATTTCCCCGTATAAAAAGCACCTTGTTGTGTCATTGGCATGATATTTCCCCTCCTGTGCACTCCAGCATGCACTCCATTTCAATAAAAACTAAGGATGGATGGTTTGAATGGTGCCATCATCGTTGTATTTCAGCTCCGTATATTTTACAGATCGCTTGTTGTCAGCACCACCAGATAAAGAACTATCATGATAAAATAAATACCACTTCTCTTTAAACTGAACAATAGAATGGTGTGTTGTCCAGCCCAGGACGGGTGTAAGTATTTTTCCTTGATATACAAAAGGCCCAAGCGGATCTTTACTGATAGCGTATACAATATTATGGGTAGTTCCCGTGGAATAAGAAAGATAATAATAACCGTTATATTTATGAACCCATGGACCTTCAAAATATCTTCTTTCTTCATCTCCAGCAAGAATCGCATTTCCGTTCGTATCGATGATGGATATTTCTCTAGGCGTACCTTCAAAGCTCAGCATGTCCTCGCTCAGCTCCGCTACGATAGGTCCAAGAGCTGGTGCCGTTTCAGCCGGTCCCTCGGCATTCGCAACAAATGAGCCGGTTTGCCATTTTTCAAGTTGACCGCCCCAAAGACCCCCAAAGTATATATATGATTTGCCATCATTATCAACGAAAACAGCGGGATCAATGCTATAACTGCCAGGAATGTAGCTTGGTTCAGGTGTAAAGGGTCCGGAAGGTGAAGTTGAGGTGGCAACCCCGATTCGGAAAATATCGTCATGGTCTCGGGCTGGGAAAAACAAATAGTAGGTATTGTTTTTGTATGCTGCATCCGGAGCCCACATTTGCTGTTTAGCCCATGGAACATCCTTCACATGAAGTACTTCACCGTGGTCGATACAAGGGGAGCCATCTCCATCAATAGACAGAACATGGTAATCCTCCATATTATATTGGTCACCGTTGTCATTAGAGATCATATCGTGATCCAGGTCATGAGAGGGATAAATATAAATCTTGCCTTCAAATACATGAGCAGAAGGATCCGCAGTATAAATATGAGTTACGAGAGGTTCATTGGGTTGCACTGGCTTTGTCAAGTCATTTCCTCCTATAAAGTTAATCGCTTACAAAGTTAATGGTATAAGAACTTTAGGACTCTGTATATATAGCAACTATAGTTTATACCCCACAAAGTTTAGATGTTGCTTCTTGACCTTGCAGACCCTTTCTCATTTATGCTGCCTCGCAATATTTTCTCTAGATAATCTGGTACAATAGAAATCTCCAAGCTTTGACCTTACAAATACATTGAGGTGGGATTAACATAAGGGAATATAAATCATAATTTTACACAAGAATGAATGTTAGAGCGAAAGTCACCAAGTATTCCACATTATATTTTTTAAAAGATGAGGTTAGCTTAATGCAAAAAATTCAAAATTCTAGAATCTACTTTATAGGTATACATGTGCTTTTGTTAATCTTATTGTTCACCTCTTTGTATGCTTATTCCCCCTGGATTCGCATTAAAGTAAAGGAAATTATCATGCCTGCGGATAAAGTATATACCATCGCTCACCGTGGTGCTTCAGGATATGCTCCTGAGAATACAATACCTGCATTCGAACTAGCTATTGATATGAAGACCGATTATATCGAGTTAGACATTCAGTTAACAAAAGATCATGTTCCTGTTGTTATTCATGATGGGACCGTAAATCGCACCACGAATGCTAAAGGGTATGTAAAGGATTTTACTTTAGAGCAGATCTCAAAATTAGACGCGGGTTCATGGTTTAATGAACAATATCCCATGTTCGCTAGAGATAAATATGTAGATTTACGTATTCCGACACTAAAAGAGGTATTTGAAAGGTTCGGAAAAGAAGTGGACTATATGATTGAGATTAAAGATCCCACGTCGAATTCGAACATCGAGGCATTGTTAAATGAAGAAATCTTAAATTATGATCTGTCGGCTCATGTTGCTATACATTCATTTAGTGAAGCGAGTTTACGTAGATTCCATTCCATAAATCCAGCAGTCCCTCTTTATCAAATTGTATGGTATGATTTTCCTGTTTATAAAATATCAGAATCCTATGTGAATAGATTAAAAACTTATGCGGTAGGCATAAGTCCTAACTTTCAAAAAATAAATGCGGCATATGTCGCGCAGGCAAAAAATTCAGGGCTAAAGGTGTTTCCATATACTGTGAATTATCAAGTGAATATGGATAAAGCCGTAATTTGGGGTGTAGATGGTGTACATACAAATTTCCCTGACCGCTTTAGCGAAGTAATTAAGAATAATAAAAGGTAAAGGGATGTGAAATCACCCTTTTCTGGACATAAATAAAGCTGTCGAGACTTTCTCGACAGCCGAAGAACCTTTATCCGAAGGTTCTTTTTTTACGGAAAAATAGAATATTTTTGATTCTTCGTATTACTGAAGAAGTCTTTTCTCGTGAAATTGTAGATGAAGCTCCCGTACTTGTTCTGCAAGATCCGGTACAGGGCCATCTACGAACGCATCGTGAATAACCTCTTGAATCCTTAAATTACGGACGGGTGATGCTGCAATTCCCATATCATTTAACCACGCCGATAATTGCTTCGAGGAACTGGCATATACAATTCGTCCTAAACGAACCCAACCGTGTGCCGCTGCACACATAGGGCAATGTTCTCCGGAGGTATACACTGTTGCCTGCTTACGTTCTTCCAGTGTCATATTCTGAGCTGCCCAGCGGGCTAAAGCGAATTCGGGATGCTGAGTATGGTCACCGTTACCTACATGGTTGCGGTCTTCCGCCAGCACTTCTCCACTTGCTGATACAAGGACTGAACCAAAGGGTTCGTCCCCAGCTTCTAGTGCAATTCGGGCAAGTTCAATACAACGCTTGAGATGTTTTATATCCGTGTCGTTTATCATGATGGTAGAACCTCCTGGATTTTAATTTATAGATAAGTTTCATGAATTGTAGGCCTGAGCCTGTTTGTTCACCACATTCTTCTATGTTAGCATGTAAAGTATTCGATGAAAAATATATCATGCAATATCAAGCTAGGGAGGATATATAAAAATGAAGCACCCATTTATATTGAACGCCGTATGGAACGGTGGCCGTAACAGTGACGGAACTATTGAAGCTGGACAGCTTAAGACTCAAATTTCCATTCCGAAAGAAATGGGAGGACCCGGAGTAGGAACGAATCCGGATGAGATGCTTTTGGGAGCAGCAGCAACCTGTTATCTCATTACACTTGCAGCAATGCTGGAGCGGGCAGGGCTGACGACTTCAGAGCTGACGTTAACCTCAGAGGCGACGGTCGATGTAACGAATAACATTTTTACATATGAAGCCATCAAACATTCACCCCTAATCACCCTTACCAAAGATGCGTCACAGGACGATATTGATAAAACCATCCGTATTGCCCATAAAGCAGAAGGCTCCTGCATGATCTCCAGAGCTGTTGCAGGAAATGTAGAAATCACGACAGAGCCAACGGTGCTGACTGCAAGCCTATAAAATTGAGTTCTAGGTAATCAGAGAGGAGACGTTAACTTTGAATGTTGAGTTATATAAGGATTTGATCAAGGATGATCGCGGAAATTATTACGTAGCTGTACAAAAAGAGGGCAATGAGCTGACTTTGGTAAACGCAATGCTAGAGCGGTCTTACCAAGAGCTGTGGGAGTTTAATGAAGCTTTCAAAAAGAAGTACGCGGAATACGAGCATCAGTTCATCGGCAAAATGATTATGGATAAGCTGCGGCACGATGTTGTTTTTGCCTCCAAAGAAGACGGCCATGGCCAAATGTATGATCTGGCCGCGGTTGCAGTTGATTACAAGCTTATTTTTATCGATATGATCGAATTTTACCGAAACCCTCGAGTAGGACTTAATCATGACAAGAACATCCATTAAGCTTAGTGTATTAGATCTCGTACCTGTTTTTAATACGGTGGATGCTATTACCGCATTGGGACAAGCAGTGAAGCTGGCTCAGACAGCAGAAAGACTGGGATATTCTCGTTATTGGGTTGCTGAACATCATGATATGCCGGGATTAGCATGTACCTCTACGGAGGTGCTTTTATCGCATATTGGAGCGAAAACAGCACACATTCGCCTTGGCTCAGGCGCTTTATTGCTGCCACATTATAAGCCGCTAAAGGTGGTGGAAGCATTTCATTTGCTGGCCAGTTTGTACCCCGGACGCATCGACCTTGGATTAGGCAGAGCTCCCGGAGGTACTGCTGAAGTAAGTTTAGCACTGAGTGGCAATTTTCTCGAAAATGTTTGGAAAATGCCAGAACTACTTAAAGGAGTCACTGAATTATTACAGGGCAACTATTCCTATGAAGGACGTTCAATAACCGCCCGGCCGGTCCCACCCGTATCTCCAGAGCTATGGCTGCTGGGTACAAACAAGAAAAGCGCGGCATATGCTGCCGAGTTTGGAGCAGGTTATGTGTTCGGCCAGTTCATGAGCGATGTAGCAGGGGAGGAGGTTTTGCAAGCTTACCGTGAAACATTTACTCCTTCTTCACTTTCTCCTGAACCGCGGGCCATGGTTGCTGTTGGCGTCATTTGCGCCGAGACTGAGGAAGAGGCAGAGCGATTGGCCTCATCTGGTACGGCATTATTCCAACAAGAAGGTTCTGCCGAAGCGAAGTCTGAGCCCTTGGAACGCAAGCTGCTGGTAGGTACTCCGGAAAGTGTTAAAGGTAAGTTGGAACGGTTATCTCTTTTGTATGGAGTTAATGAATTCATTATCGTTACCATGATTCCAGATTATGAGAAACGATTGCATTCGTTCGAACTGCTTGCCCAAGCGTGCTGGAGTTCTTAATAAAGGAGGTCCATATGTATGAAGTCTCATACCTCTGATCAAATTAAAATCCCACCAGGATTTTGGGCTGGATTAAGTCAATTAGGGATAACTGCACAAGATGTAGCCAGCAAAGCAAATCTTCCACTTAGCCATCTCAGAGAGTCAGAAGTCACCACTGCTCAATATTTCGCAGTCTGGCAGGCATATAACGATCTCATTGGGGATACTGCCGAAGGAATCATTAAGCTTGCAACCGTCTTTGAAACCACACAATATCCGCCGACGGTTTTAGCAACATACCATGCTAAGGACTATCGCGATGCTCTTAACCGAATGGTACGATACAAACAAATGTGCCCTCCTGAAAGCTTGCGTATTACCGAGGAAGGCGAGCTATGTACAATCGAATTGGAATGGCAGCATCCCGGGCATTCTGGTCCACCGCTGCTGCTCGGCCTCACTTTGGCATTTCTTCTAGAACTCGGACGGCGAGGCACAGGTCTACCTTTGACAGCACAGCTTGTCGAGTTTTCACAGCCTATAGGAAATGTAAAGATTCTTGAAGCTTATTTCGGTTGCCGAATTCAGATAGATGCTCAATATAATCGTTTGACGTTGCGTCGAAATGATTTGAATCATCCTTTTATCTCGTACAACGAAGAGTTGCTGGAGATTCTGACTCCCGTTTTGGACCGGACGCTTGCTGAACAGAAGGGCACACGCTCTATAACCGAGAGGGTCAAATGGATCATGAAACGCAGCTTCAGCGGAGGACGCCCTGACATTCAAGCTGTTGCGAAGGTATTAAGTATGAGTGACCGTACCTTGCAACGCAGGCTTACTGAAGAAAACACAAGCTTCAAGCAATTGCTGACACAAGCTAGACATGAGCAAGCACGAGAGTATCTGGCAGATCCTTCGCTTGATATTAAAGAAGTGGCTTTCTTGATTGGATATGAAGACCAGAACTCGTTCTACCGTGCCTTTCGTCTTTGGGAAGGTGATACTCCTTCAAATTGGCGTAATGAACATTTAGGGTTAAACACGATACCCTCTTCATAAAGACAGTATTTTCAGAGTTTTATCATTGGCGTGTTAAACAAGAACTTTGGCGCAATCCGCTAGTTACTGAACAACCCCGGTACGATAATATAATCCTAGCCGGCACACAGGACTGTTCTTAAAATGACAACTACTCAGCACGCCGTGATAAAAGGAGAAATGTAATATGGATATGGGATTAAATAATAAAACAGCTTTAATTACAGGATCAACAAAAGGTATTGGTAAAGCAATCGCCATTGAACTCGCTAAAGAAGGAGTTAATGTACTAATTAATGGACGGAATTATGATCAGGTAGAACAGACTGTAAATGAAATAAAGTCGAATTTCCCGGCTACCTCTCCACAAAATGCTACAGCGGATATTGTGGATATTGCGCAAAGAGAAGCCTTATTCGAAAAATACCCTAATATAGATATTTTAGTTAATAATATGGGTATCTATGAAATTATGAAATATGAGGACGTTAACGACGAAATATTTGAAAAATACTTCCGCACTAATGTCCTTGCTGCGAATGGATTAACAAAATTCTATTTACCTAAAATGTTACAAAAAGATTATGGCCGCATTCTCTTTATTGCTAGTGAAGAAGCCATTATGCCTTCAGGCCAAATGCCTCAATATGCAATGACCAAATCAATGTTATTATCATTGTCAAAAAGCTTATCTAAGTTAACGATAGGAACTGAAGTTACAGTCAATACAATCATGCCAGGACCAACACTATCTGAAAATGTGCATCAAATTATTGATGGGATATACTCCAATGAGGATATGACTTTTTCAGAAAAAGAAAGAAAATTCTTGACTACAAATCTTCCTCAATCTGAAATACAACGATTTATTAAACCTTTTGAAATAGGCAGACTAGCAGCATTTGTATGCAGTCCTTATGCCTCTGCATTTAAAGGTTCTCCAATTCGCATGGATGGGGGAATGGTGCCGACTATTTTTTAAGCGTACTCTAAGAGGATATAGATAACGATACAAAAAAGCCACTCCTTATGGAGCGGCTTTTTTGCTTGAAAAGTTATCACTGTCCTCTGGTACAACAAAGGATACCAAGGTGCCTTCTCCAGGCTTACTCTGGATCGAGAGACCTTGACCATATAATTGACTTAACCTCCGATGGGTGTTGGCCAGCCCGATGCCACCTTTGCCTTCCATCAATGGCTTCAGCAGTAAAGAGAGTGTTCCGGAATCTATGCCTTGCCCATCATCCTCCACTTCAATCTTTACAGCCTTGTGCAGACGGATAATACGTATTTGAACAGTTCCACCCTGTTGGCGCTTAAGTATACCGTGCTTAACAGCATTTTCTACCAACGGTTGGATGGATAGAGGAGGGATTAGGATATCAATATTCGGATCTATCTTCCAGACAACAGATATCCTTTCTGCAAATCGAGTCTGTTCAATATACAGATAAGATTCTACCAATTCCAGTTCATGGGAGAGGTTCACGAGCTCTCCGACATTTAAAAAGTCAAAACTGATTCTTAAGAAAGAAGTAAACGCACCAATGAGCTCCTGCATTTTTTTAGTATCCAAATCACTGAGTGCGGCAATAGAGTTTAACGTATTGAATAAAAAATGTGGTTGTATCTGTGCTTGTAGATATGCTGCTTCTATCCGCACCCGTTCATTGAAGGATAGCTTCATTGCAGTTAAAGCCCGAATACGATATTTAAGCTCCACTGCGTCCACAGGTTTTGTGACATAATCATTGGCACCGGACAAAAATCCAGTATAAATATCCTCAGGCTGACTACGGGCAGTAAGCAATAGAATTGGAAGCTCATATAAGGAGTAGCGAGTACGAACCTTCTGTGTTAATTCGTATCCCGACATCTGTGGCATCATAACATCGCCAATAAGTAAGTCCCAGTTCCTTTTATCCAACAATTCCAATGCTTCATGGGCTGAGTTCACGGTAGTTATGATATAAGGTTCGGTTTCAAGAATACCCTTTAGTACATTCAGATTGACAGGATCATCATCTACCACCAGAATATTTACCTTAATCTCTGTAAAAAGCGGTGGAATTTTTTCAGAGTGATTACTTGGCTGATGTTCGGAAATTCCCCACTCAGTCATCTGTCTATGAATCTCATCTGCCATATACGAAACTGTAGGTTCCGTCTGTCTTATTATCTGTTCGCTGTAAGAATCGGCAAGAGAGAGTGTGAAACTAAAAGTTGAACCTTTACCAAGCTCTGATTGAATGCGTAGGCTGCTTCCATGCAGTTCTACCAGCTGCCGGCATATGCTTAATCCCAGCCCAATTCCACGCCCGTCATTTATTCCGTGAGGGCCTTGCTCATAGGGTAGAAATATCCTTGCCATAGTCTCTTCAGTCATGCCCACTCCGGTATCTGTCACATAGATAAGAACCTGTCCGTCCTGTTCCTCAGCCTTAACAGCTACAAGTCCTGCTTCGGTGTATTTGAGCGCGTTGTGCACCAGATTTAATAAAACCTGCACCAGTCTTTTCTCGTCCGCAAGAACTGGCGGCATAGCTTCCGGGATATCCATAGATAGCTGTACTGGCTTACCTTCAATCATATATTGAAGCATACTAATCACACCGGGAACTACCGATTGAACCGAAATAGGTTCCTGTTGTAAAATAACACGATGCTCCTGAAGACGGACCACATCCAGTAGATCACCAAGCATATGAGACATACGGCGGCTGATTGTAATCAGCAGCTCCATATCTTGACGGCTACTTTCGTAAAGTCTGTCCTTTTCCTTTGTGACAATATTTTGTGCGATATTCATGATTCCGTGAAGCGGTGTGCGCAGCTCATGTGAGGTGTTAGCGAGAAACTGGTCCTTAAGTTTGTCTGCTTTTTTCAGCTGCTCATTCAGTTCCATGTTCTCTTTAGCATTTTGAAAATACTTTTTAAACCAATATGCTGAGAAGCCCACGATGGCTGCGATAATATCCAAAGGATAATAGACAATTGAATAGTGTCCGTTACTATCCCACAAATTCCATAACAAATTAGAAACGATCGCCGCACCTGATAACAGCAGAAAAACAACATCTTTATCATCTTGCTTTTTGAATAATAAGCGCCCTAAGCTATAGAGCAACCAAATGAAGGGAATATACTGGAACACTTGAATGATTCCCAAATGAATGGATGTGCTGACCCAATAAGCTGGGACGGTAAGTATAAAAACAGAATAAAGACCAAGACTCACTACGTATGCACGTAACCCCTTATTGATTTTGGCAACTGAGGTGAATTTTCTAAAAACAAGCAGAATAAAAAGATTTTGCCACAAAAAAGCAAGCAATCGGATCTTTAATGACCAGGTATAATTAATCGGCACTATTGCAAGAAGTAAGTTGTCATTACGGGCTAAAATGATAACAGCTACGGATAATGTCATTAACCCTACAAGAAACAAAGCACGTTCTTTAGGATTAAATAAATAAAGAATGCAGGCATAGAGCCCATGCAATAACAGGATAATTGCTGTTAACAATTGAAAACCTACGGTATAAAAGTATGTACGGTCAACTTTTTCCTGAGAACCAAAATAAACAGGCCCTGCAATCCCCCCCTTATAAGGTAGATCAAAGTTTGCTACACGAATAAGCACATCAATTACTGTTGTGTTTTTTGTGAAATAGGATACTTTATATGAGGTGGTTTTGGGCACATAAGTATCGGCATCAAGAGATATTGTCCCATTATTGAGCAATAGGCTACCGTTAATTTCTACGCTGGATGCAGTATAGATTTGTTTGATCCACAATGCTACAGGCTGCTGAAGGGGTTCTACCAAAATTCGCAGACGGTAAGTACCAAAACCGTACGAAGAAGGGTCATCCGTTCCTATCGCGCGGCTCCAGTCTCCGGGAACTTGAAGCGGGAGGGAAGGTTCTGGTAAAGTTGAAATATCCTTGGACGTTACGAATTGCGAAGGATAGAAGCTCCATTCACCATCCAGCCTGAATAAGTTAGACTGCTCCAGATCCTGGCCGCGTAAATCCAGTACACCATTGTTAATCACAGGTACAGGGTTGGAAACCTTAAATATACTCAACCAAATGCAGCGTAGGCCAAAGAGAATGCTTATAAAAAGTAGAATGATAGCTAATTTGTTTAGAATAGTTTTATTTTTCATGAGAACATTATAGCAAATAATTCTAATCTAGAATCTAAAATGAAGATTATTTACATAAGAAGGAGAAGTAATGAGCAATGGACACTGCGTGGGGTTAGGAGGAATGATCTCCCCATGGAAGAAGCATGATGTAACTCCTTGAACACTTGAGTACTCGAATTTGCTGTAGGGCGTTTGTATTACTTGATGTGCGACTATGCTGCTTGTTTGGCGTCTGTGATACCGAATGTGCTATTTTGCTGTTTGTTTGGCGTCTGTGATACCGGATGTGCGACTTTGTTGCTTGCTGCTTGTTGTAAGTTTTGCATTCCCACACTCTCTCTTCACGATGAGCGATCGGACTCAGTTGCAGCTATTTGGCTGAATTTTGTCTTTTAAGAAGTGTTTCGGACCCCAGAGGCGTTATTCGTTCCAAATATGCGCGATATGAGGGATTTTCGAGCCAATAGCGACTATAGTGAAGCTAGAATAAAAAGTGGACAGTAGTTAACAGACTGGCGATAATGAGTCCACGGAGGTGTGTTCACATGGGAGAACATCGACAACGGTACAACGAAGAATTTAAAAAACAGACAGTGCAGTTCATTCAAGAGCAAACAAAGACAGTGGGCGACTTGGCGGAAGAGCTCAACATCCCAAAAAGTACCCTGCATCAATGGATGAGCCAGTATCGAGAACTAAAGAATGAACCGGCAGCTAGCGTGGATCGAGTACGGGAACTCGAGGCACAGTTGAAAGAAATGAGCCGTCAACTTCAAGAAAAAGATAACAAGATTGCTGATGTGGAAGAGGAATTAGCGATCGTAAAAAAAGCAGTGCACATCTTCAGCAAACCAAGGAACTGAGATTCCAGTTTATTGAAAAACATCGCTCCGAGTTTCTCTTGGAGAAGATGTGCATGACCCTACATGTGTCACGGAGCGGGTACTACAAGTGGCGGACAGAAAAAACCAGTACGCATATGCTTCGTAAGGCTGCGATAATGAAGCGAATTCAGTATCATTTTGCAGACCATCAAAAGCGGTATGGGAGTCCGAAGATCACCCGCCTGTTGCATCAAGAAGGTTATACCGTTACCGAACGCACGGTGAGTGTGTACATGCGACATATGAAGCTTCGCTCCATTGTCTCCAAAACGTATCGCGTACAGACCACCGACTCCAATCATGACCATCCGATTGCCCCGAATACGCTGAACCAGCAATTTAAAATACTCAAACCCAATTCAGTATGGGTTACCGACATTACGTACATTCCTTGCCGGGGAGGGCGCTTGTACCTGGCTAGTGTAATGGACCTTTGCACGCGCGAAATCGTGGGGTGGCGCTTGGAGAACCATATGGAAACTAGCTTAATTTCGGGCGCCTTACAAGATGCTTACGAAGCTAAACAACCGGAAAAGGGTCTATTACATCACTCCGATAGAGGTTCTCAATATACTTCTCATGAATACACGAAGCAGTTGAAAGCGTATGGCATGGAGTCCAGCATGAGCCGCAGAGGTAACTGTTATGATAACGCCTGTATCGAGTCGTGGCACAGCATTTTGAAAAAGGAGCTCATTTATTGTAATCCACGATTCAAAACTAAGGAGCAAGCCTACCAGACACTTTTTCAATATATTGAGTTTTACTATAACCGCAAGCGAATGCATGGCGCGCTGGGGTATCTTTCTCCAGTTCGTTTTGCTGAGCAATTGACTAGAATGTCTGTTGCGTGACTGTCCACTTTCTTGACAGAGGTCCATAGAGTCCGATAGGTTCTCAAATGAGCCGAATTATGGCTAATAGCGACTCTGGAGTCCGATAGACTTCACTCATGCTTCTATTGTCATTTGTCTTAAGCTTGGCTTCTCGTTTATTGGTGAATATGATGTTGAATACCCCGTTGGCACTACCATTCGATGTAATGACTGGAGGTTAACGGTGGATTCTCCTTAATCCTAAAGGGTATATTATTAGATAATTTAATGCAGACAGGAGTGTAGATACGATGATTAAAGGTTTCGGAGGAATATTCTGGAGAACTAAAAATCTTGAAGCTACAAAAAAGTGGTACAGTGAGGTGTTGAAGCTTGACATAGAGAATTGGAATGGGACTGTGATAAAACCTCAAGTGGGAAATAAGACTATCTTTTCTTTCTTTACCGAGGATGATAGTTATTTTCCAACAGAACAACAAGTGATGTTAAATTTCCAAGTGCATGATCTAAACGAGACGATTAAGCATTTTGAACAGATTGGTGTACCTCTTGCAAAGAAAATAGAGATTAGTGAATTTGGAAAGTTTATTTGGATTGAAGACCCAGAAGGTCGACTGATCGAGCTTTGGGAGAAGTAAGGAGTTGCACATCTTTGCTATTGAGCTAACAGGTGCGTTAGTTTAATAAAAACTCAGTTCAACATCTAACTGTAAATGAATTAGGGATTAAAGTTGAATTAACTCCTTGGGTAATACTTCTTCAAAGCTTTCAGCTCCTTGGAAGAATTCATTAGCTTCTATCACCTGAGGTGCGGCGCTTGCGCTGCATCCACGGCTAACAGAATACTATAGGCAACCTAAATAGGGAGCATACCGTCGAGGTGTACTCCCTATTGCATTGAAGGAACTGGAAAATTAGTGCAACATTTCACCTATTAATAAAGTCAATAAAGATGTTATGAAATAAAATCATAAGAGCAGGTGGTAAATTGAATCTTCGTTTAATCACGTTAATATGTTTTTTCACATTCGCGTTCTTTATTGCAAATGGACAAGATGCTAAAGCTTTATCCTGTGTCGAGATAGGAAGTCCCCAAGAAGCCCTAGAGGTCTACGGTGGAGCTATTTATGGTGAAGTAAAACAAATAAAGGTTGATTTGAAACAAGAAGGATTTGCGGGGCCAAAAGAGAAAATCAGATATATATTAGTGGATGTTGAACGAAGTTGGAATACTGAAGTTGACTCTCAAATTATTGTGGGAACAGACTACACTTGGGGTTTTGATTTTAAGGAAGGTAATAAATACTTAATATACATTAGCGAAGTGGATGGCGTAACAAGCAGTAGTCCATGCAGTTCAACAATTGAAATGAATAACCTTAACCAAGCAACAGAACTATTCGGTGAAGGACTTCGACCCAAACAGCAAGTACACATAGAATACAAGATGGGGTTTATGTTTGAGCAGGATATTGATTTGTATGTCGTAATTGCAATAGGACTAGTAGTGATTTCATTCATTTACCTGAGAGCAAGAAAGAAAAAGAGCTAAGTGTAATCTTATTGCACTAACGGTTAGGATAGTTCAAATAAAATTAAGAAAAAGATAGCTGAACTAATTACTATTTCATTCATAACATGTGAGGTGCGAGTTGAACTTAGTAGAAACGATCATAAAAAGATTTAACCTTAATGTATTAAGTATAGATAATGTTCCTGAGTCCTTTAGTTCACAAGTATACAAGCTGAATCTTACTAATGGAGAAACGGTGTATGCGAAGATCCCTTATAACAGGGATAAGCTATATCGCGAATATTGTATGCTTGAAATGTTGAGAGAGGTATTACCGGTTCCAAAGGTGTTAGACTTCTGGAGTGGGGATGACTTAATCTCTGGTGCATTATTTTTATCTGAGATTAAAGGTATACCATGTACAGGTGCTATTGACGATGAATTAGCATTTCAAATTGGGTTACTTCACGCAAGGCTGCATGAAGTTAAAATGCCGGGATATGGTGTGGAAGGATTAGACGGTTTTCAATTTTTTAATCAGAACAATTGGAGACTTTATATAAGAAATAGCTTTGAAAAATTTATAGAACCTTGCAAGGAAGTCCTTGAGAGAGGACTTTTCGAAAAATGTATTAATCACTTTGAGAGTGTTTTTTCAGTTTTGCCTCCTCCTGATGACCCCTGTGTTGTTCATATGGACTTTCGACAAGGTAATATACTAACAAATAATAATGTGGTTGTTGGAATTATTGATTTTGAGAGTGCACGGGGTGGATCCTCGGAAATTGATTTCACAAAAATTAACCGATATGTTTGGGAAGTGAATCCTCAAAGTAGAATTTCGTATAAAGAGGGATATTCAACAATTCGTCCTCTAATGGATTTGGAAACAATACTACCCTTTTATGATTTTTACCATGCTTTTAGTGCTGTTGTCTGGTGTAAAAATAGAGGGATTGAAAAGAATAGGGCGTTCCTAAAGGAAAGTATTTCTGTATTGCAGAAATCCGTAGGTTGCTGAAATTACGGGACACGATATTTAAAGACATTTTAAGACGATGAGCTACCTGCATGATGAATAGCTTTATTACGTTAACGGACATTATGGTAAATAAAGGATATAATTATATAAAATGGTGAATATTAGATCGGCAGTATGCTGTAAAATTATAATGATGCAATCATGAATACAATAGCCTATCGTAATGTATGGATCAACAGACCTAATAATGAAAAAATCGAAACCCGAAAAACGCAATGGGGAGTGTGTTTATGGAAAGTATATATAACAAATTAAATACCGCTGAGATACTGAGCCGTATCGAGAATTTAAGTCCAAATTCTAAACCACAATGGGGAAAGATGAATGTTGCTCAAATGTTGGCTCACTGTTCAGCGTTTCAAGACATCGCAATCGGAAGTTCCTTTCCCCCAAGACATTGGCTAGGAATATTAATAGGAAGGTTTGTAAAATCTATTTTTTACAATGACAAACCGGTACCACACAATATGTCAACAATTCCGACCATACTTATTTTAGATGACAGAGATTTTGGAGAAGAAAAAGAAATACTGAAACAAAAGATTATGAATTTTCAAAGTAACGGTCCGGAGAAATGTTCATCCCATCCACATCCTTTTTTCGGGAAATTCACTCCAGAGCAATGGGGTAAAGGGATTTATAAACATCTAGACCATCATTTAAGACAATTTGGTGTTTAGTGTTTTTTCGCAATGAACAATAATATATTATTGACATAAAATCCCTATTACTTTATATTGTATCTAATTACATTGCAATCAAATGCGACGAAGAGGACAAGTAAATCCGGAAATGTCGATCAGAGAACTGCCGGTTGGTGCGAGGCAGTGGACACCCGAATCGAACAATCGCCTCAGAGCTGGCTCCCGAAATCATAGTAGGCGGGCCCGGGATTCTGCCGTTACAAAGAAGCATCGTTGTTGGACGATGGCAGAGAGGGTGTATTCACGAATACACTAATCAGGGTGGTAACGCGGAATCTACTCCGTCCCTAATGGGACGGAGTTTTTTGCGTTCATATAAATAAATAAGGAGGAGTAACGATGTTCCAAAAAATCAATGTTTCCGATCGCATACTAAGCCAGGATATGTTTATTGCTGATGAGGTTCAATACAACCTGATTCACCTTATTTGCGAGTCGAAGAGTTCTAGATGCTTAAAAGATTCTGGTGAAACAATGATCTATGCCCAGTCAACGGGACATAACGCATGGCTTTGGAGTTCTAAGGAGATTGCCGAGGATAAGAAGATCGTTCTCTACGAAGAACTTATAGAATTCCTTAAAGGGACAACATTATCGGGAGTATCTGGAGAACCAAAAACAACAGAACGTTTTGCGCAGCTGTATTCTCAGGCAAATAATCTTCAATATGAGTCCACGATGACTATAGAATCTTATTTCTGTACAGATCCAAAGAAACCTTTGAACGTAAAGGGAATAATGCAACAAGCAACGAGAAAAAATGTGGCCATTGTAGCAGAATTTTTGGCGGGTTTCTCAGAGGGAGCTTATGGGATTACGGTGAACCCAGAAACTAAAATTCTAGATGCCAAGAGGATGATTGAGACAGGTGACTTGTATTTATGGTTTGTAGACGATAAACCTGTATCGATGGCGTACATTGCACATCGGTCGGCAAGATATTCCAGATTAAATGCGGTATACACACCTCCGTCTTGCAGGAAAAAAGGTTATGCAAGTGCACTAGTAGCAGAGTTATGTTCTGTTCTTTTATCGGAGGATTTAGTGCCCATGCTTTATGCTGATTTAAAGAATCCTGACTCCAATAAGGTTTATCGAAATATTGGTTTTGTGGAAAGCGGAAAGATTGTTGACATCAAGTTCAAATAGGCACGAAAGGGCTACCGCAAGGTAGTCCTTTTTCTATGATCAATATGTTACTTGGCATTACTTTTATACAATTTAACATAGTTTGTAAGTTCAGCTATCGCGAAAAATTGCTTCGTTAATTGAGAATTCAATTTTTGTAAGGCAAGCTGAAAGGATACCTCCACTTTTTTGTAGTTATGTGTTTCTATTTCATTCAAAAGCTGTTTCATATTCTCGATATAATAAACGGTTTTCCTTAAACTGCTGATAAGAATAATTTTTCTTAATTCCGTTAAAGTGAAGACTCTGTAGCTATTATCTTTGTTCCTATTCGAAGAGATTAGCCCTTCTTGTTCCCAATGCCGAATAGCTGATGGATTAACTCCTGCCATTTGTGCAACTTCACCAATCGTCATTGAATCTGTTACAGTTAAATCTTTGTATTTTGATAAATCAACATCCCGAAACATGCGTAAAACTTCCTCTAACCTTTCTTTTTCCACTTGGGTCTTATGTTGCTCTTGATTGATTGCCCAAAGAGCAGACTCCATCTGCTGGCCTTTAATCTTCCTCATCACATCGTACACAACCGGAATTTCATATCCCTGCAATAATGCGCGAATGGTAATAAAAGCTTGTACATGGATGGAAGTGTAACATCTGCGGTTGCTGGCGGTCCTTGATACATCTGGAATTAAGTCTTGATCTTCGTATCTCCTTAAAGTAGTGGTACTCACATTTAATTGCTTAGCTATCAGTGTAGGTGTATATATCTCTTCCATAATCATCATCGCCCCGAAACATTAAAGTTGAACCTTCAAGTGCTACAACAATATTAAATCGAATTTAGGCAGATATATCAAGGGAGGTAAAGGGATAAACCGAAAGATTGCATGAATGTTATATGATACTTTTATAGAACACAAAGGAGTGAGTTCATTGAAAAAGATAATACAATTAGCAAACCAATCAGAAATAGAAGTAGGTATGGCAGGGCTTCCAGATCGTCCAACCATCATGTTACCCATCGCTAAAAAATCTGTGTACAATCAAGAAGCAGAAAACTTAAAGCTATGGGGAGTAGATCCCGAATTAGGTAAACATTTTGTTGAAGGATTAGCGGACACTTTTCAAGTGCTTTATTTCGATTATGAAGGTCATCTATTTCAACATCCAGTGGAAAATCTAACAGCAGATCATATTGTGAAGGATCTTCTCCACATTGCGGATGAAATGAATGTTACAAGCTTTAGTTACTACGGTTATTCCT
This sequence comes from Paenibacillus sp. FSL R7-0163, assembly GCF_037969975.1. NCBI lineage: Bacteria > Bacillati > Bacillota > Bacilli > Caryophanales > Paenibacillaceae > Paenibacillus > Paenibacillus sp. FSL R7-0163. The sequence goes on along the minus strand of NZ_CP150224.1, from coordinate 2,766,260 downwards.
GGCTTGCGTTGATTGGATTGCAAATGGCTATAAGAACAGATCGCTTGGAGAGTTTGGTAATGGGAGGTTTTCCACCCTATAATGGCCCCTATCAAGAAATGAGGGTTGTGACCCATAAAACACATACACAAGCTTTGAGTAACCAAAATGAATCTGTGGAAAGCCCTGCTGGACCGGATAATCCAAACGAAATGGATTGGGACAATATAAAGGTTACCATAGATACCCGTGTTACAGCACAATTTGTCTCCCTATACCAGAGCCTCACAGCCTTTGATGATCGCAGAATTCAACATTTGCCTAGTCTCCCTAAACTAGCTTTTGCAGGTGGAAATGATACGATCGTATACGGTGAAAATTTCGGGAGCGTTACCGTTGACATCGTCGGGTTGTTAAAAAAGAATAAGGAGCAGTTGGCGGATTTAGGCTGGGATGTTGAAATCCTTTCGGGAGCCCAGATGGACCATACAAAAGCTATGCAGCCAGCAGTAGTTGTACCACTGATTAAGCCATGGTATATGAACGTGTTACTAAAAAATACTGGATTGTAATTGTGGCAGATACAAAAATCCAGTGAATTAGGTATCCCAAAAGAACAATACTTTTTAGGGTAAAATCTTTAATTTGAAGAGATTAAATAGTAAACGATCTATGATAAGATTCCATATGTAATCGCTTACATTAATATATATGGAAGGAAGTGGTGTTGCGAATCTGCCCCAACAAGAAATTGCTCGACTACTAGAAATACAGACAAGCAGTATGTAGGTATGTAGTGACAAAAAAATTTCAGGAGGTAGATTATGTTTAAATTTAACAAGAAAATCGTGACTGTAATTATGGCCGCTTCAATGAGTTTCAGCTTGTTTGCAGCAACCTCAAGTGCAGCGACAGACTATTGGCAAAATTGGACCGATGGTGGCGGGACAGTAAATGCTACTAATGGATCTGGTGGGAATTACAGTGTTACATGGTCAAATACTGGTAACTTTGTTGTTGGTAAAGGTTGGAATACTGGATCCCCATCTAGAACAATAAACTACAATGCAGGCGTCTGGGCACCATCCGGCAATGGGTATTTAACTCTTTATGGGTGGACGAGAAACTCCCTCATAGAATATTACGTCGTTGATAGTTGGGGCACTTATAGACCTACTGGAACCTATAAAGGTACCGTGACTAGTGATGGAGGCACATATGATATATATACGACTACGAGAACGAACGCCCCTTCTATTGATGGTACGGCAACCTTCACACAGTTTTGGAGTGTAAGACAATCCAAGCGAGCAACGGGAAGCAATGTCGCGATCACTTTTGCCAACCACGTTAATGCTTGGAAAAGTTACGGAATGAATCTGGGCAGCAGTTGGTCTTACCAGGTATTAGCGACAGAAGGATATCAAAGTAGCGGAAGCTCAAACGTAACAGTGTGGTAATAACAGGTTATCTATAAGTAATCACTATCATTGCTAAGGTTGTCGGTCCACAACCGGCAGCCTTAGATCATTCTAGATCATTCAACAAATGATACTTAACTACATACCAGTGGTTGGAAAGGAGATATATCCATGAGAAAACTATTAATTTCTCTTTTAATAGTAGTTGTTATCAGCGCTTGTTCGCAAGAAAAGCCTGAACAGAAGGATACTTATGTATTAGTCAAAGGCGGGGCTTTCATTAACACAAATTCCAACTAGAAAAGTACAACTATATCAAATTTTTATATCGGGCAATATGAAGTTACTCAGAAAGAGTGGGTTGAAATAATGGGAAGCAACCCTTCAGCATTCAAAGGCGACAACTTGCCAGTAGAAATGGTTAACTGGTATGACGTAATAGATTACTGTAATAAAAGAAGTATAAAAGAGGGGTTCAAACCCTATTACAATATAGATAAAAATAAAAAAGATCCGAATAATAAGAGTGATAATGATAATTTAAAATGGACAGTAACGCTCAATGCAGGAGCTAATGGTTACCGATTGCCTACTGAAGCAGAGTGGGAATATGCTGCAAGTGGAGGACAGTTAAGCAAAAGTTACACCTACAGTGGAAGCAATAAAGCAGATGAAGTAGCATGGTATTGGCAAAACGCTGGAGACAAATACTTATCAGGAGATTGGAACTGGCCGATCATAGAAAACAACCATAACAAAACAAAATCTATTGGTGGCAAAAAACCTAATGAGCTAGGTCTTTACGATATGTCAGGGAATGTTAGGGAATGGTGTTGGAACTGGTACGGAGATATAGATAGTAAGAGCGGTTCTTTTCGGGTTGTAAAGGGTGGCGGGTGGATCGGCGGCATTAGCAACAACGAGATTTCATTTCGGGGAAAGTTCGAAGCGAATGGTATGGGCCCTGATCAAGGTTTTCGAGTGATTCGTGGTGAGTAAATGGGAACAAGACATACCAAGTATAATCGTAAAAAGCTGAAAAGGGTTTGATTAATAAACAAGCTTTGCGCTCGAATATAATCAATCCCCAATATGTATGTTTGCTATATTTCTTCGATCATTTGGATTAATTTTGACAACGCACTAGAAAAAACCGCGTTCCGGCGATACACAAACAATACCTGCAAATCTCGATATCCTTCAGGCAGACGGTGGGAAGTAATTACTCCCGCCTCTTCGGCCTTGGAAATCGAAGATTGGGGCATCATTGACACGCCGAGTCCAGCTGAAACCCCACTTAGAATTACATCTAATGTTCCGTATTCCATAATCTTATAAGAGCTCATCCCGCTTTCATTTAGGAAACTCTCAGCTTTGGCACGATGTGTACATCCGACGTCGAAAAACAACATTGGCTTTGTAAGCAATTCGCGCATTTCGCTCTTACCTGGTTGTGAGATAAGCACCAGCTCCTCTTCGAAAGCAACAACATGTTCTATATCAGGCTGGTCAATGGGTCCATAAACAAAGGCTCCATCTAGTTGGTAATCAAGCACCTTTTGTAAGAGGTTATGCGTTTCTCCCGTTATAAGCGATAGATTAACCTCGGGATATCGTAAGTGATATTCGGTTAGCAGAGGTGTCAGATGAGTAGCCGCTGTTGTTTCGATGGAACCTAAACGGAGCGGACCAGCAGGGTGCTCAGAGTATTGTGTGGTTATCACAGCCTCGTCCATTAGTAATAATATTTTGTCTGTATATACCAGTAAGTTCTCACCTGCCGGCGTTAACGTCATCCCTCGATTGGATCGACGAAATAGGGGGATTTTCAGCTGAGCTTCTAGATACTGAATCCGGTTCGTCACATTTGACTGGACATAATTCAAGACTTGAGCAGCCTTCGTTATGCTACCCTCGCGAGCAACCGCTTGAAATATTCTCAAATCTCCACTTTCCATTTCCTTTGCACCTTCTTGGTATGATGATTTATGATAGTCACCTTCAGTTTTGATCATTTTACTGGATTACACCCACTATGTAAAATTTATTATAGATTCATTAATAACAACTTGAGGAAGGGGCTTGGATGATGAAAGCCATTGTACATGCTGGAGAAGGTGGCCTGAAGGGCTTGAACTATAAAGAGATTATGGATAAAAAACCGGGGATTGGAGAAGTGAAGGTTAGGTTAATGGCTGCAGGGCTGAACCACAGGGACTTGTTTATCATGGATGACCGAACAAAACAGGATGTTCCTTTGATTATCGGCTCTGATGGCGCGGGGAGAATTGAAGCAATAGGTGAAGGTGTACTTGATCATAATGTTGGTGAAGATGTCATCATTAATCCGTGCATCGGATGGGAATATGCCGACAATGTTCCTAACGTTCCAGCCATTATAGGGGGACCTTCAGAGGGTACATTCGCTGAGTCAATCATCATTCCAGCGCAAAATGCCGTCAGCAAGCCAGCTTACCTGTCATGGGAAGAAGCCGGCGTGCTGCCCTTATCAGCCTTAACAGCCTATCGGGCGCTGTTTACTAGAGGCTGCTTAAAGAAAGGTGAACGCGTTCTTATACCTGGCATTGGTGGTGGGGTTGCGACTTATGCCATGATGATGGCTTCAGCGGTGGGTGCACGTATCAGTGTCACTTCACGCAGTGAATCGAAAAGACTAGCTGCACTCGCTCATGGAGCTGACCATGCTTTTGACAGTCATAGCAATTGGAAGGAAAGCATGAATGGAGACACCGTTCATCTCATCCTCGACAGCATTGGGCCTGCGACGTTCCCACATTACTTTGATATTATTAAACCCAATGGACGTATTGTCACGTTAGGTGCAAGCTCAGGAGATCGAATGGAAATCCCGACGCGAGCCATATTTTTCCCGCAAATTAGTATCATAGGTAGCTCAATGGGAAGTAGTGAAGAGTTTGCGGATATGCTTCAGTTTATGGAACATCATTCGATTCGACCTATCATTGATCGAGTGTATCCTTTACAAGACACAGTTCAGGCATTTCACCGAATGCAGCAGGGAGAACAATTTGGTAATATTGCGATAAGAATAGAATGAGCTGAGTCCCTTATAACTGGAATTCAAATGCCAAATATATCGATTTCGGAGACAGGAAACCACTTCTTCGAAGCCACATCTTTAAAAAACACTTGAATAGTGTAGGTGCCCTTTGTATTAAAGGAATATGTATACTCGTTGGTTTTGAACCAAAAGTTTTCTTCGCTGTTCTTAATTTGTTGAGCATCAATGGTTTCTGTTTTGTCCGCAGGATCGGTGATCACAACCTTAATATCTGAAATTTCTGCTTTTAAATGATCCACCTGTAATAGAGTAGAAAATGCAAAACGTGACGGGCTTTTTACTTTACCAAAAATCTCTCCATTATTATCGAGCATAACCATGTTTATATTAGGCTTGTAGATTCGAACCGTTTTACCTGATTCATCCAAGGCGAATAGTGCAAATAAATCTTTAGACAACTGTTCAGTCGTCAAGGAAATCGAACCTTCGGATAATATTGCGGGCTGTTTTTGAAGCACATTATTCAAATATAATGATACTTCAGATGAGCCAGCTGCAGCATAAATCACGGTTCCCGGTAAAATCATGATGCAAAATCCTAAAAGAATCAGCTTCCTTAATTTTCTCAATGATTTTCCCTCCTATAGAGCTTTATGTTAATTATACCCATAAGATGGAAGATAGTTTCTTTTACACAATTAATAAAATAAAAGAAGGTCAGTAGAGGGAACTACCCTAACCTGATCTTCTTGGTGTTAAATGAAAGAGTTATTTTTTCTCAGGAGCCAGGATAAGAATGTAACAAAACATTGTGGCATAAAAATAGCATTGGGACTAGATTTCATTTGACAGAGGAGATGTGTTTGGTAAAATTATACATAGGTTTTATTAATAGGAGGTTAGCAATGGATATCGCCATTGAGTTAATTGAAAGTATGTTAGTCAAATTTAGATCGGAAAAGAAATGGACGCTCCAAGCAATCGAGCAATGTACCCAAGAGGATATTACATGGTCCCCAACCGTGGAAAGTAACAGTATTGCAAATTTGGTTGCTCATATTAGCGGGGCAGTACACTCACGAATTGAAACCATCCTTTTAGATATTCCGGATACTAGAGATAGGGAGAGGGAGTTTGAAAGAGGCCTAGAAATGACAAAAGAACAAGCCATAACCATGACCAGGGATGCTTTTGATATTATCATCCAATATCTTGAACGGCTCCAATCTAACCCGGAGTTATTGATGTCACAACCCTTTCTTAATTTACCACCACTTACATATAGCCAAGTAAATAACGAGACTACTGCTCTTAATCTCATGATAGCGATGGTGAGAGAAGTCCATTATCATACAGGCCAAATCATTTATGCAGCAAAAATAAGAAAGGGACAGCTTGTATGGCAATGATAGTTTAACTAGAGGAACGATACATACAATAACAAAGGACTGCCGAGAGGCAGTCCTTTGTTCACTCTAACTAGAATCCCCTTACACTGCTAGGTGTTACTTTTTTATGCTTTTTGAAGGTTCGGCTGAAATAGTAGATATCGCTGAAGCCAGTAGTGGTAGCGATTTCAGAAATCGTTAGCTGGGTATGGCGGAGCAAATAATCTGCACGGTCTAAACGGACAGCATTTACATATTCCGATATCGTATGCCCAGTTAGTTCCTTAAAGAGACGACTGAAATGGAAGCGGCTTAGACCCGTTAGCGCCGCAAGTTCGTCAACTTGAATCGGCTCCTGGTAATGGGTATCGATATAACGCAAAACAGGTGCGAAGCGTTCAACGGTCTGAATACGCCTCTCTTGCTCAGCCTGTGAGAGTACGGTGACGATATGTCTGCGCAACAACAGCGTTAGCAGGCGGTATAACTCGGATTTGACAGCCAGCTCGTAACCAAATTCGCGACGTTCCAGTTCCCGGATAATCGCCAACACACAGTCTGTAATATGTTGATCCCCCCGGATATGGTTACGTAACAGCAGCTGGTTCCGCTGAATCGGGGCGATGAACTTGGTTTCGGCAGCATCGCTTACCGCACTATGCAGCAAAGAAGTATCTGCAATAATCGCATAATACAATAAATCAGAAGAAGCGCTTACCCCATAATGCAGCTCGTTGCTGTTCACAGCAACTAAATCGCCAGTTCGAACGTTGATCGGTGTTCGTCCGCACTCAAAAACAGCCTCACCACTTTCAATAAATATAAACTCAAGATGCTCATGCCAGTGATGTGGGAACAACATAACTCCTTCTTGGTTGAAGCGCTGGGTATGTACTTTAATCGGAAACTCGGGATCCGGCATGTCCATGGGTTCCTGTAGATGTTTATCATAGTCCAACATTTATAGACTGCACCTCCTATAGCACAATTGTACAAATGAAACCGCAAGGCTCTGCATGGTGTTTAGGGTTGAAATCATTATAATACGAATCATAACCTATGCAAAATAAAGGAGCGAGTGTTAATGGATAAGATCAAAATTGGCGTGATAGGTACGGGCTCTATCTCCGGCATGCACTTAAGTGCTTATCGGAATAATCCGCAGACAACCATATATGCGGTATGTGATCTGAATGAAGAGCGTGCACGCGAAGTTGCTACAGAATATAACGTCGAGAAGGTATACACGGATTATCGTGAACTACTGGCCAATTCCGAAATAGATGCAGTCAGCATCTGCACATGGAACAACTCTCATGCCGAGATCAGCATTGCGGCGCTTGAGGCAGGCAAGCATGTGCTTGTGGAAAAGCCGCTTTGCCGTACGGTTGAAGAAGCGCTTCAGGTACAGCAAGCAGTGGAAAAGAGCGGCAAGATTTTGCAAGTAGGCTTTGTACGACGTTATGACTCCAATGCCCAGCTCCTTCAGACATTGGTGGAACAAGGAGAATTCGGCGAAATCTACTATGCAAAGGCAACGACGTTCCGTAGACTAGGCAATCCCGGCGGCTGGTTCAGTGATATTGAACGCTCAGGCGGCGGACCGCTGATCGATATTGGCGTCCATGTGATCGATCTTTGCTGGTATTTGATGGGCCGTCCGAATCCAGTATCGGTAAGTGCCAATACCTACCGGAAGCTCGGCAATCGTTCTAATATTAAGAATCTCTCTTTCTATAAAGCCGCGGATTACGACGCAGCGAACAATACGGTGGAAGATTTAGCAAATGCACTAATTCGCTTTGAGAATGGAGCTTCGCTGATGGTCGATGTCAGCTTTACACTGCATGCCAAAGAAGACGAGCGCTCAGTACGCCTGTACGGGGACAAGGGTGGTTTTGAAATCGATCCTGAGATAGTCATCGTTAAAGAACAGGCGGATACGATCGTCAATACCTATCCGCAGACTGATAATAAAGGATTTGAGTTCAACAGTGCATTCCAGAATGAAATTAATCATTTTGCGAGCAACATCAGTACCGGCTCTACACCGATTAGTCCTGTGCAAGACGGCGTTACAATCATGAAGGTACTCGGCGCGATCTATGAATCCGCAGCCAAAGGTGAAGAGGTGAAACTATGAAGTTAGGAATCAGCACTTACAGTCTGCATTCAGCTTTTTCGACGGGTGAGCTCACGCTTGAAGGAGTCATTGAGACGATCGCCGATCTGGGCGCAGAACATGCGGAGATTGTACCCTTGGGTATCAATTTGGTTGAAAATCCTGAGCTAATTGATCAGATTGTACGAACAGCAGCGGGTCGTGGACTAGAGTTATCCAATTATGCTATCGGGGCGAACTTTGCCGGGCTAGAGACAGCGGAAATGCAGCGGGAAGTCGAGCGGGTAAAGCGGGAAGTAGACGTGTGCGCGGCATTAGGCATTCAGCGGATGCGGCATGATGTAGCCTCCTCAAACGATCTATCCATCACGCATTTTTTGGAAGAGCTTCCACGTTTGGCTGAAGCCTGCCGAGAAATTGCCGATTATGCTTCAGGTTTGGGCATTACGACCAGTGTGGAGAATCATGGATACTTTATTCAGCACAGCGATCGTGTACAGGCGCTGGTTCATGCCGTAGGAAGAGACAACTTCCGTACAACACTCGACATTGGGAATTTCCTGTGCACAGATGAGAACCCGCTAATAGCTGTACCTAACAACATCAAGCTTGCTTCGATGGTGCATTTCAAAGATTTCTATATTCGTCCACAAGACCGCCAGCCTGGCGAAGGTTGGTTCCAATCCTCCGGTGGGAACTGGTTGAGAGGTGCCATCGTTGGTCAAGGAGACATCGACATGCCAAGTGTAATTCGAATCGTTAAAGAAAGCGGTTACGACGGATATATCTCTGTAGAATTTGAGGGAATGGAAGAGTGCCGTAAGGGAACAAGACTGGGGCTGGAATACATCAAGCGGGTTTGGAACCAAATCTAATTCATTATACTGGAGGATTATTGCCATGGTTAAGCCAATTATCACTAATAAAATCGGTGTTATCGTAGACAGCTTTCAGGTTGGAGTGAAAGAGGGATTGCGTAAGGCAAAAGAAGCTGGGGCAGATGGAGTTCAGATTTATGCGGTGCAAGGCGAATTTGATCCCGCTACTCTCTCTCAGTCAGCACGCCGTGAATGGAAGGATTACATTGCTTCGCTGGGTTTAGAAATCTCTGCCCTCGTTGGAGATTTAGGCGGACATGGCTTTCAGGATCCTGCCCAGAACCGTGCCAAAATTGAAAAGTCCAAGCGCATTATGGAGCTGGCTAAGGAGCTAGGTACAGATATCGTAACTACACATATCGGTATTGTTCCCTCTAACCCAGCCAGTAAAATTTATGAAACCATGCACATTGCCTGTGAGGAACTTAGCAGATATGCACATGAGATGAATTCTTATTTTGCGATTGAGACTGGGCCAGAACCCGCTGCACGTCTGAAGACTTTCCTCGACGGTCTGGGTTCCAGAGGGGTTTCCGTTAATTTTGATCCGGCCAATATGGTCATGGTGACTGGTGATGATCCGGTGCAAGGTGTTCATACTCTAAAAGACTACATTGTACACACCCATGCTAAAGATGGTCTCAAGCTTGCCGATATCGATCCACGCGATGTTTACGGTCAATATGGTTATGAAGCACCAGCATTAGACCATGAGAAAATCGCTGAAATGGCCGAGACCGGCTCGGCATTCCGTGAAGTTCCGCTCGGAGCGGGTTCTGTTGATTGGAACAACTATCTGCAAGCACTGAACGACATCGGTTATACAGGATTCCTGACCATAGAACGGGAAGTTGGCACTAATCCGGAGGAAGATATCCGCCAGGCTGTGAATTTTTTAAAGGGTTTTCGGGTCTGAACACGGTAGTGATAAAGAATAAATAGTTCATTCAAACAGTCCCTGTGAAAAAAGATCCTACATCCATTGGGACTGTTTGTGTTATAGATTGTGCGGGAAAGACCTAGGACGGTAATGTTCTGAATTTGGAAAGAAGGTGTGACGATGACAGCAGAACGTTTGCTCCTCCGCCGGGCGAAAGTCCTGAATGGAGCGGAAGTGGACATTGTCATAGCTGATGGCAACGTAGTCCAGATTGTTCCCGGTGGCACCGCCGAAGACCATGGTTTCAAGGTCGTGGAAGCCAATGGGGCGTATGTCTCTAGCGGCTGGATCGACTTGCATGTACATGCGTTTGCAGAATTGAATCCGTATGGAGACGAGATCGATGAAATCGGAATCAAATGTGGCGTGACTACGCTCGTGGACGCAGGTAGCTGCGGAGCGGAGCGTATTGGTGAGCTGGCAGAGGCGGGGAAAAAGTCAGCAACGCAACTGCTTGCTTTTCTTAACATTTCAAAGATTGGCCTGATGCGAATTGACGAGTTGTCCCAACTAGAGTGGATTGATCATGAAAAGGTGCTTCAGGCGGTAGTTGCTTATCCTGAATTTATCGTAGGCTTGAAGGCCAGAATCAGCAAAAGCGTAGTGGGTGACAATGGCATTCAACCGCTTCAACATGCACTGGAGCTTTCGGAAAAGACCGGGCTGCCGCTGATGGTACATATAGGCTCCGCACCGCCGGATATCCGTGAGGTTTTACCGCTACTTCAACGCAACGACGTGATAACCCATTATCTAAATGGTAAAAGCAACAATTTGTTCGATAAGGAGAATCGACCGCTCCAAGTGCTGAGAGATGCTATTGAGCGTGGAGTTCACTTGGATGTGGGACATGGTACGGCTAGCTTCTCGTTCGCTGTGGCCGAGGCGGCCAAACAAAACGGTATTGATCCGGATACGATCAGCACAGACATATACAGAGGCAACCGTATCAATGGTCCCGTCTACTCCATGGCGAATCTGTTGAACAAATTCCTTGCACTGGGATATTCCCTTGAAGATACAATTGCACGGGTGACAAGCAGAGCAGCCCAGTGGCTGGGACGCCCGGAACTTGGGGAGATTCGGATCAATAACAAGGCGAATCTGACCCTTTTTCGTGTGACGGATAAGAAGATTGAACTGGTAGATTCTGAGGGGGAACGCCGGGTAGCACAGCAAACCATTCAAGCAATAGGAGTGATCATAGGTGACAAATACATGGAATGCGAAATACGGCCTGAAAAGAGTTATTAATGCAAGCGGCCGGATGAGCATCCTCGGGGTATCGGCACCGACCGATACGGTGATGGAAGCTATGCGTCAAGGCGGACAGAGTTATGTGGAAATCGCCGATTTGGTGGATAAAGCGGGGGATTATGTTGCACGTCATACAGGTTCTGAAGCAGCGGTGATCGTGAACTCGGCTTCCAGTGGAATTGCTTTATCCGTGGCGGCGCTGGTAACCCGCGGTAATATTCGTACAAGTCTACGGCTCCATCAGGATAGCATTTTTAGAAATGAAATTGTGATGTTAAAAGGTCATAACGTACAATACGGTGCACCAGTGGAAACCATGGTTTATCTCGGCGGCGGTAAAGTGGTGGAAGCAGGTTATGCCAATGAAGGACGGGCGGAGCATTTGGCTGCTGCGATCTCGGATCAGACTGCGGCTATCTTGTATGTCAAATCTCATCATGCCGTTCAGAAGAATATGATCTCTGTAGAGGAAGCTTGGGCTGTGGCTCAAACTCATAACGTCCCGCTTATTGTAGATGCTGCAGCGGAAGAGGATCTGCAGAAATACGTGCAAATATCCGATCTGGTCATTTATAGTGGCTCCAAAGCCATAGAAGGTCCAACATCCGGACTTGTGGCGGGAAAACGTCTTTATATTGAATGGCTAAAAGTGCAGCTTCACGGCATTGGACGCAGCATGAAGGTTGGTAAGGAAACATCCTTCGGCCTGATGCAAGCGTTGGATGAATATGCTCACAAACAGGATACAAGCGAAAAGGAAAAAGCTACGCTCCAATTGCTGATGCCGCTCGATGGGCTTCCCGGAATTCGGGTAACTATCGTGCAGGATGAAGCAGGCCGGGCGATTTACCGTGGACGCATCCATGTGGACCCGAATCAGTGCGCAATAACAGCACTTGAGCTGTCCCAGCAGCTTCAACAAGGTGAAGTGGCTATTTACACTAGAGACTATGGGGTAAGGCAAGGTTATTTTGATATTGACCCGCGTCCGCTAATGGGTGATGACATAGAAATGATTACAGCGAGGATAAGGGAATTGACAGGAGGGGCAAGCAATGTCTGAAATTAACAAGCGGTTCTATAAAGGTCGGGTGGCCTTAAACGTATTGGCTAAGGATATAGAAAATGCCAAAGAGGTGTTTGCTGCTGCCGAAGGTTATGTACTGGTCGGTGTATTGTCCAAAGACTATGCAACGGTAGAAGAAGCCGTGCAGGCGATGGAGGCATATGGGCGGGAAATTGACGGTGCGGTATCAATAGGACTAGGTGCGGGTGATAATCGGCAAGCTGCTGTTGTTGCAGAGATTGTCAAATCCTATGCTGGCAGCCACATTAATCAGGTATTCCCAGCAGTTGGTGCGACCCGTGCTAACCTTGGAGCGAAAGATAGTTGGATTAACAGCATGATCGCACCAACGGGACAACCTGGTTTTGTGAATATCTCCACCGGCCCGGCCAGTGCGGCACAATCTGTACCCGCTGTAATTCCCGTAAATGCGGCGATTGCATTGGTTCGGGATATGGGCGGAAATGCTTTAAAGTATTTTCCGATGCAGGGGCTGAGCCGTAAAGCGGAGCTAATCGCTGTGGCCAAAGCCTGTGCGGAAGAGGGTTTTGCGCTGGAGCCGACCGGCGGTATCGATCTGGACAACTTTGAAGAGATCTTGTCTATTATATTGGAAGCGGGAGTGCCGCAGGTGATTCCCCATGTCTATACATCGATCATCGATCCGCAGAGCGGAAGAACGAGAGTGGCGGACATACAACAGCTGTATCGGACGATGAAAAAGCTGGCAGATCAATATGCCTAAACATATCGCCGCTTTTGGTGAAATAATGATGCGGCTACAGGTACCGGGCTTTGAACTGTTATCTCAGGGTAACCTGCTGAAGTATTCGTTCTCCGGCACCGGAGTCAATGTACTGTCCGCATTGTCCCGATACGGACATCGGGGGACTTTGGTGTCCAGACTGCCTGCGAATCCTATTGGTGACGCAGCAACAGCCTATCTTCGGCGACTGGGCATCCAGCCGGAGCATATCCAACGCGGGGGCTCAAGTATAGGGATGTACTTTCTTGAAAACGGATTCGGGGCTCGCCCCTCCCGAGTGACTTATTCCGGTCGCCCGGAGAGCAGCTTCAATACTGCTCCTCCGGGTACTTATCCATTCGCAGAGCTGGCAGACCTCGCGGATGCTGTTCATTTCTGCGGGATAACACTGGCAATGAACGATGATGTGCGAAAAGCGATGAAAACTTATGCAAAAACGGTTAAGCAACACGGTGGTCTAGTCGTTTTTGACTGCAATTACCGCCCATCGCTCTGGGGGGAGAGAGGCTATGAGCTGGCGCGCTCCCATTACGAAGACATGCTGCATTTGGCCGACATCGTGCTGATGAATGAAAAAGACGCAATGCTAATCCTTGGTATGAAGCCCGAAGGAACTTCAAGAGAAGAACAACTTCAGGAGCTGATTCCCACAGTAGCTTCACGCTACAGTCTAAGTACGGTAGCAGGAACGCATCGGTCCATCCATGATGATAACCGCCATTCATTGCGCGGTTATATCTTCAAATCCGGTCGCTTCGCATATTCCGAGACCTTAAGCTTTCCGGTGCTTGATAGAGTCGGGGCTGGAGATGCTTATGCCAGTGGTATAATTCATGGTGAGCTGGAAGGTTTTGATCCTCAGCATACTGTAGCCTTTGCGGCCGCGGCCGGAATGCTAGCCCACACAGTAGAAGGAGACTCTCCGCTGGCCTCCGAGCAAGAAGTTATTGGTGTACTGACGGGTGCTGTAAAAGATATAATGAGATAAAGAAGAAGCTGCCTTACAGGAGAACAGGCCTGTGCGGTGGCTTTTTTTATCGCTACAAACACTGTACTTTTGTTCAGGCCAAGAATCAGATCCAATGGTTACAGGCTAGATTTGGCTTAATTAGATCTTTTTAAATAGGTGTAAAATCTCATTTTTTGCAACTTTATCCTCTATCCGGCGTCAAAGAAGAGAGAATAAGAAGGGGGAGCCTATATGAAAAAGTTAAATCTACTAGCCCTTTTAGCAGTTATTTCAATAATCTTTGTTGGATGTGCCAATACAGGGAGTAAAGATAAAGCGAATAAAAAGCTAATCGATCTGAGTTCTGTGGACTCCATTACAATCCATAATGATAGCGGCGGATTAATAACCATAACGGACCAAAAGCTAATAGAACGTTTCAATAAAGCTATACATACTGCTGAGTATGACAACGCGAAGCTTGATATTGCAGCACCTGATTATGAGGTTACTGTTGAATTGAAGAGTAAAGAAAACGAAAAATTCTCATTCTGGATTATGGGCAATAATAATGGTCTTTTCACCAAATCAGGAGTAAATGGGCATTACAAGTTATCTGAAACGGATAAGGCTGCTTTGCTTACCTTATTTCAATCAACTGAACAACAAGTAGAATCAGATAATCTAAAATTAGATGAGACCATCAAGCGAATCACATTAGCAAACGCTCTAGCACATGGTTCAGTGAATGCTAACATAAAGGATGAATACACAGATCATGAAACCATAGATACTTTCGTCCGAGCCATCCGTACTGCTGAACAAATACCAGGGAATTTAAATACCGCAACGCCTAACTACGATATCGTTCTAATTTCAGATAATAATAAATATGCCTTTCATTTATGGATTAACGAGACAAGCGAGCAAGGCATGTTAATGAATGTGAACAAAACGGATACAGGCTACACACTTACTAAGGAATCAACTGCCGAGTTAAAGAAGATTCTGTTCTCGGAAGCAAAATTTAATGGTTTGGAGTTTAATACAGAACGGAACTCTATTGGAGATCTGGTGGCCAAACCGGTTGGCCTATCCGAAAATAACTATCTGTTAAACGGTGGAGCAGTAGTTGAACTGCAAGGGATCTCTTATCATACCATTCATCTTTTCTATGGCGACCATAATGCTGTCAACGCTTTATTAGCCCATGATCCTGCTACGGATGAGGTAAAGGTGAAATGGAGTGACGAGCTCAACGATTCCAATAATCTATGGAATAATGCTTTTATGAGCAACTATAATATGCTAATCCCGCTGGATGAGGATCATCTATTATTTCTGGAATCGGATGTGACGAAAAAAGCTGGGCAATATCATTTGTCCTCATATAATGTTCTTACAGGAAAGATTGAACGACTTCGGGAAAACTTCTGGCCGCTTTCTGATGATTATGATTACATTTATAAATTTCAATGGAAAGCTGATGAGCAAAAATTGTTTATGCAGAGTTATCTCGGCAATGTATGGATCTTTGATCTGAAAACAGGAAAGGACGATGTCCATCTTCTGAAATATCGCGTAATCCCACATTCGACGACCGGGGCGCCATCCATGTTCCTCTCACCAACTTTTAAGAGATTTGTACATGATGATGAGAGCGGCGAATTAACTTTTTACGATAATAAAGGAGTTTCGCTACGTACTGTACCGTTACCACAAGAGCAATATGTACCTTCTGAGAAAATAAAGTGGAACCCGGCGGGCACGATTGCCTGGATGGATACAGCAGAGATCAACGAAAACCGAATTCTTGACATCGATATCGATTATCTGAAAATAGCTGCACAAAAAATTAATTTTTATAATCAGGATGGTCTTTCCATCGGATCCATTAAGACTGAAGGCAATCATGAAGATACGGCTATTGAAGTTGTGGGGTGGATGGACGCTAATGTAGCCGTGATAAAGTCATATACTGTAGAACTTATGCACAAGGATAATATAGGGCTTAATGTTAAGGATGTTTCTTATTATCTCTATGATGTAAAAAAGAAGCAGAAGGGGGCAAGCTTTTCGTCCATCCCTTCCCGTGCTACCGTTTCTACAGATCTTCGAATGGGCGATGCCGATAATACGGGGGAAATCACTGTGAGTTTTAAAGAAATTACTTATAAAAAAGAAAAATAAATAAGCCTCGGGAGTTCACCGCAACGATCACACAAGATCATTGGGTAAGCTTTCCGAGGCTTCTTTTTATATTTAAAAGACAAATATTTAAGAATTCTCGAATTCTATATTTGTCCCGCTGTAGAACGGACGGAGGACAGCAGGTCTAGCCGGAAGCCTTGTACTAGAGTGTCACCGTTCATAAGATCGGTCTCATACGCACGATTAAAGCCTAAGCGCTGGTACAGTTTGATGGCTGAAGACATCATTTCCGAGGTGTGCAGGTTCAAGGTGGTGGCACCCAACTGTAGTGATCTCCGTGCAGCATCGCGAATCAGAAGGGTTGCAACGCCAAGACCACGAGCGGATGGAGATACGGCTAGCAGACGTAGGATAGGGGAGTGAATCCCGAGCTCCGGTTTCCCGTAAGCCGTTTCCGAGGAACTGAACAAGAGTGCGCTACCAACGATTTTCTTGTCGATTTCAGCGATGATCCGAACGAGCGGGGTATCACCATGAACGGAATCAAGAAGCGATTTCCGATACTCCAGCCACAACGGCTCAGGCATGATCTCCGAATATTGGTGGTATGCATCTAACAGCAAATCGGCGATAGCATTTCGATCTTTATTCTCCGCTTCACGGATAATGATCTTTTGTGACATGTTTTCGCTATCCCCTTTCAGACAAATGTAATGTTCATTCGAATGAAATTATTATACATGATAAATCCTAGTGGTATAAGAGGGGTTTCATAATTCTGATTTAGGAATAGAAAAGTTCTATATGAAATAAACATGACTTTCAGTTCAAAATCCGATTGATTTACATGGAATTAATTGTTGACAAAAAATAGGGTGATGACTAAGATATAAACAAAATCTATAGGGTAGCATCGCTTTAATTCATTGTTTTTACATCGGAATAGTAAAATTAATAAAAGCATAGGGGGATTAGGGATGAACATTGAAAATATTGAGGCTTTTGTCTACATTAACCATTATGGAAGCTTCAATAAAGCGGCCGAAGTTCTATATATCTCACAGCCGACAGTAACGGCCCGGATTCAATCGCTAGAAAGGGAACTGGATTGCAAAGTGTTTGATCGGTTGGGCAAGCAGATTAACCTAACGGATAAAGGTAAACAGTTTCTTCCCTATGCCCAGCAGATTCTCCAGATCTATCAGAACGGTAAATATCAGGTTCAGGCTAAGGGACACATTCCAAATGAACTGAGAATCGGCAGTACGGTCTCGGTTTCCAATTATTTAATGCCCCATCTGATGCTCCATTTAAAGCGCAGATATCCTCATATCACAATCAAGCTGATGACAGCTTCTACGGAAGTATTGACTGAAAAGTTGAAATCGAAGGAGCTTGATTTGGCTTTTATCCGTAAGATCGTAAATCCGGCAATTCAAACCTTTCCTTTCTGCGAGGACCCCATCTCACTGTATGTACATGAGGGACACCGCTTTGCTAAAGCACAGCGGGCTTCACTGGAGGATATCCGCCAGGAGACGTTGGTTTTTTTTGAATGTGGCTCTTTGGACTGGATGCGGCTGCATCGTGTTTTTGAGAGTATGGAACAGCCGCCGAAGATTGAATATCAGGTAGATAACCTGGAGACAGCCAAAAAGCTGGTATTGAAAAAAGCAGGCATCTGTTTTCTTCCCGCCCTCAGTGTGCAGGAGGAAGTGGCGGTTGGGTCACTGATCCGGGTGGATATTGCGGAGACGGAAGGCATCTCCTTGCGAACCAGCCTGATTTCGCTAAATGGAGAGAACGCAGAATTCATCAAAACCCTGCTAGAACTGGGGATTGGTAAAGTGGGAGATCGACTAATTGTATAGATGTATTAAAAAACTCTATTAGCGCATGGACACATGCAGTGATAAAGTTAATTGCATATAATCACGACTATTTCGATAGGGATTATAAAGTTAATTTTCGAAAGGCTGGAGGGCATGTGATGAGTGAGGTATACAGGCTGGCAGAACTGAAGGATGCGGAGCAATTGCTGGATGTTACATATCGTGCCTATCAGCTGATTCGTGAACTTGGGCTGCATTGGCCGGCGGCCACAGCCGACTTGGCGCTTATTGAAGACAATATAGCTACGAATGAGTGTTATGTGCTTGAAGTTGACGGAACGATAGTTGCGACCATAACCCTTTCAAAGGAAGAAGAGATTAAGAAGATTAGCCCACTGCCTTTTATCAAATGGTTTGCTGCTCATCCAGATTACAGTAACAGAGGTTATGGTGGAAAACTTTTGGATTGGGTGGAAGAGAACATTATTGCTGGACAGTTAGGTTCGGCTGCGGTCACGCTGGCAACGGCGAAGAAACATCCGTGGTTGGTTCAAATGTATGAACGCCGGGGGTACGAACGGTTTCTAGAACTGGATCAGCAGAATGGTGACGGCATTATGTATCTGCTGAAAAAAACACTTACAGACAAACCACAGTTCATTCAAAGGGGATAAAACAATGAAAAAGTCCATTTCACTAGTATTTGCATCGATATTGACACTGGCGATTGCCGGCTGCGGAAACAACAGTAACAGCGCTAGCAGCAATCAGAAGGGAAATGCAGCAGAAGCTGCGGCACCGGCAAAGGATTCGGCAAAGGTAACTAAGATCATTGTGGGCACGGGTACTGCTTTTCCGAAAGTCTGCTTCATAGATGAGAACGGCAAACTCACCGGATTTGATGTGGAGCTGCTCAAAGAAATCGATAAGCAGCTGCCAGAATATGAATTCGAATTTCAAACCATGGATTTCAGCAATCTGCTGCTGAGCCTGGAAACCAAAAAAATCGATTTGGTCGCCCATGTCATGGAGAAAAATCCGGAACGGGAGCTGAAGTACTCTTTTAACAAAGAAGCCTATGCCCACTGGAGAAACCGCATTGTAGTGGCAAAGGATAATAATTCAATCCAATCGCTTGATGATCTCAAAGGGAAAAAGGTGCTTGTAGGTGCAACGAGTGCACAAGCACAAATACTCGAGAACTACAATAAAGAGAATGACAATGCGATTGATATCGTGTATCAGAATGGTGCAGCGAATGATACCGTCGCACAAATCAGTACTGGGCGTGTGGACGCAACGCTGGCTGCAGATTTTGTCCTGCCGATCATTGATCCGCAGAATCAGCTAAAAGCAACGGGCGACGAGCTGTCCTCCGCGGACATTCTCTATGTTTTCCGTAAGGATGATGCCGATTCACAAAAGCTGTCAGATGCGATTGACAGTGCGATTAAAGAGCTGAAGACAGACGGCACACTAGGCAAGCTTAGTACGGAATGGTTAGGTGCGGATGTTACAGCGGATTCGGTGAAATGATTGAGCCGGTGAGCACGGGAAGGGAGGGAATATATGGGCGCACAGTTTGATATCAGCTTTGTATTTTCGTTTTTGCCTAAGTTACTAGGGACTTTAAGCACCACGCTTCTGATTGTCGCCTGTTCTCTACTGACAGGAATTCTTGTCGGCTTTCTCGTAGCTCTGCCAAGACTTTATAAAGTGCCTGTGTTAAAAACCATCTCCGAAATCTATATTTCTTTTTTTCGGGGAACTCCGATTCTTATCCAGCTCTTCTTGTTTTATTATGGTCTGCCCGAAATTATGAAGCTGGTTCATGTCGATATGACCCGGACTCCCGTGCTTGTTTTTGTGATACTTACTTACGGGCTGCATACGGGGGCATACATGTCCGAAATGATCCGGGCTTCTGTAATGGCGGTGGATAAGGGGCAGGTAGAGGCTGCTTATGCTACAGGAATGACGGGGTTTCAAGCCTTTACGCGAATCGTGCTGCCGCAGGCGCTCGGAATCGCAGTTCCGGTATTCTCCAATCTGGTGATTGCTCTACTGAAAGATACGTCATTGGCCTTTACTCTTGGGGTGATGGAAATGTCAGGTAAAGCACAGACGCTAGGCAGCTTAACTCAGCATTTTATTGAAACGTATATCGCGCTTGCGCTAATCTATCTGGTCATCAGCTTTACAATCGAGAAACTGCTGCTTATAGCAGAACGCCGGCTGCTGCGGCATGAGAAACGGAATACACCGGAGAAAAAATCGTTCAAAATCAACAAAAGCTGGTCCTACCGCCGCATCATTGCTGAACTTGGACCGGGTAAAGGAGGTAGCGGATTATGAAGCTGGACCCATCTTTTATCTGGACTGCTCTGGTGCAAATTTTAAGTGCAATTCCTGTGACCTTATCTATTACTGTTGTCTCAGTACTCATTGGATTTGTGATTGGTGTGGCTGTAGCGTTGATCCGGATATACAGAATTCCGCTGCTGTATCCGCTGGCTGTCGGTTATGTTACGTTCATCCGCGGGACACCGATGCTGACGCATCTTTTGCTCATCTATTTTGGGCTTCCCGTATTAATCGATGGTCTGGCGGTACAGTTCGGCTGGAGCTTCAGGTCAGTATCGATTCCGATGATCGGTTTTGCCTATATTTCGTTCTCGATTACAGCGGGAGCCTATATGTCCGAAGTCGTCCGTTCCGGTCTGCTTGCGGTGGATCGCGGTCAGTTGGAAGCGGCACATTCTATCGGCATGACCACGCCCCAGGCACTGCGGCGGATTGTTTTTCCTCAGGCGCTGGCGGCGAGTCTGCCCAATCTGTCAAATTCGGTAATTGGTATGCTGCATGGATCTACCCTTGCTTTTACCGTTTCGGTGGTGGATATCAATGCTAAGGCGCAAATTGTTGCTTCAACGAACTGGAAGTTTTTTGAGGCTTATCTGGCGGCAGCACTGATTTTCTGGGGACTTACGTTCCTGATCGAACGCGTGACGTCGCTGATTGAAAAAAGAATTAATCTGTACAATCGAGGTGGAGTAGCATGATCAAGCTTGCGCAAATTTCGAAGTCATTCGGTCGGAATCAGGTGCTCAACAATATAGATTTAACGGTGACGAAGGGTGAAGTTGTCGTCATTCTCGGTCCCAGCGGCTCAGGAAAAACGACACTTTTACGCTGTGTGAATTATCTGGAGAAGCCAAACAGCGGAGAGATCGCCATCGGCGATTTCAAAGTGAACTGCAAGCATGCCCGTAAAAAGGAGATTCATCTGCTCCGGCAAAAAACGGCAATGGTGTTCCAGCAGTACAATTTATTCCGCCATAAAACCGCGCTGGAGAACGTGATGGAGGGACTGCTGATTGTCAAAAAGCTTCCGAAGGAAGAAGCGAAAAAGCGGAGTATTGCTCTACTTGAAAAGGTTGGTCTTGGCAGCAAGCTGGACGCCTATCCAAGTCAGCTGTCCGGAGGCCAGCAGCAGCGGGTTGGCATTGCCCGTGCCTTGGCACTCGAGCCGGAGGTTATATTGTTCGACGAACCCACATCGGCGTTGGACCCAGAGTTAGTGGGTGAGGTGCTGGCCGTCATCCGTAAAATTGCCAAGGAAGGCATCACAATGATTGTGGTGACTCATGAAATGGGCTTTGCTCGTGATGTGGCGAATCATGTGGTTTTTATGGACGGAGGCGTCATTGTTGAAGAAGGGACTCCGGCAGAGCTGTTTAACCATCCGCGCGAAGAAAGAACGAAGCAGTTCCTGAAGCGGATCACACCTGAATTTAACTATTCCATATAGGAGGAAAAACAATGGCTATTACAATCAGCGTACTTGATCAAAGTCCGATCTATCCGGGAGAAACGCCGGAGGAAGCATTCCAGCATACGATCAAGCTGGCACAATTGTCCGAAGAGCTTGGATTCCACCGGTTCTGGGTTTCAGAGCATCATGACTCCGAGCAGGTAGCCGGCTCTTCCCCGGAAGTACTTATCTCACATCTTCTGGCTAAAACAGAGCGAATCCGCATTGGCTCCGGTGGAATCATGCTCCAGCATTACAGCCCGTATAAGGTAGCGGAGAACTTCAATGTGCTGTCTACACTGGCTCCTGGACGAGTGGATCTCGGTGTGGGACGTGCTCCCGGTGGACTCCCACGCAGCACACAGGCACTACAGCAGGGAAAAGCTGAAACCCCAGACCTTACGGGCAAAATCATCGAGCTGGAAAAGTATGTACATAACCGCCTCGAAGAAAACCATCCGCTGGCAGGGTTGAAGGCAGGTCCCCTTCCTGGTATTCCTCCCGAGCTGTATGTCCTTGGCGCGAGTGTAAGCAGCGCGGAAATTGCCGCTGAACTGGGGTTACCGTACGTATTCTCCCTGTTTATTAACAGCGATAAGGCGGTAGCGCTGGATGCCATTCGTGCTTACCGCAGCGGTTTCGCTTCTTCACAGGGCAGACAACCGCAAGCGATTATCGCTTTAGCGTTAGTGGTGGCTGAGACTGAGGAGGGAGCGAAAGAACTGGCAGGTGCGCATAAGCTGATCCGGATTCAACTGGCGAGCGGGAAGAAGCTGACAGTAGGGACCTTGGAACAGGCGGAGGAATTTGCCCGCCAGAGCAATGAAGCCTACACGATTGAAGAGCTGGAATCGGAGATTACCAAGGGAACAAAATCATCTGTCCGTGAACAGTTGTTGGAACTTTCAGAGGCATCCGGTGTCGAGGAGTTCATCATAACGACGAATGTACAGCCCTTTGACAAACGGCTCCGATCCTTTGAGCTACTGAGCGAAGCAATCGCTGAAGTGGCTGCAGAGGCATAAAGCGGGCGGGCTCGGTATCACACAGGAAATCGTGTAAAGGAGGGTGACTGTATATGACAAGTAAAGCTAAAGAGTTGAGTGCGGAAGCGCTTGAAGAAGAATTAATCGGGATACGCCGTCATCTGCACCGGCACCCGGAACTGTCCAATGAAGAATATGGCACAACAGAATATATTATTTCCCTGCTGGAGCGGGCAGGAGTCAGGATCGTAGAATACGGTCTGTCTACCGGCGTGATCGCAGAGATTGGCGGCAAAAAGCCTGGTTCGGTCATCGCACTGCGCGCAGATATTGATGCCTTGCCAATCCAGGAGGAAAGCGGAGTATCCTTTGCTTCATTATATCCCGGCAAAATGCATGCCTGCGGGCATGATTTCCATACGGCTGCCTTGATTGGTGCCGCCTTTCAATTGAAACAGCGAGAGCAGCAATTACAGGGAACGGTGCGCCTGTTATTCCAACCAGCGGAGGAGAAGGCGCAGGGTGCACAGCGAATCATTGCTAGCGGGGCACTAGAAGACGTCCGGGCAGTGATCGGGCTGCATAACAAGCCAGACCTGCCAGTCGGAACCATCGGTATTAAGGGTGGTCCTTTAATGGCAGCAGCTGACGGGTTTGTGATTGAAGTGCAGGGTGGCAGTTCTCATGCTGCCGTTCCGGAAGCTGGCATAGACCCGATTGTAGCGGCTTCGCATATTGTGACGGCATTCCAGTCCATTGTAAGTCGCAATGTCAGCCCACTGCAGAGTGCGGTGGTCAGTGTGACGCAGATTCACAGCGGCAATTCATGGAACATTATCCCCGAAAAAGCCGTGCTTGAAGGGACGATCCGCACCTTTGATGAAACGGTGCGCAGCAAAGTGCTGAACCGGTTTCAGGAAGTGGCGGTCGGTGTAGCAGCGGCTCTTGGAGCAGAAGCTACCGTTCGCTGGATAGAAGGGCCACCTCCGGTTATCAACGACCCCTCCCTAGCAGCGCTTGGAGTTGAATCGGTCGAAGCTCTTGGTTACCGAGCGATTCAGCCAGAGCTTTCTCTGGCTGGAGAGGATTTCGCCTTCTATCAGCGCGTGGT
The DNA here is from genome assembly GCF_037969975.1 of Paenibacillus sp. FSL R7-0163. NCBI lineage: Bacteria > Bacillati > Bacillota > Bacilli > Caryophanales > Paenibacillaceae > Paenibacillus > Paenibacillus sp. FSL R7-0163. The sequence continues at coordinate 2,742,557 of NZ_CP150224.1, read as the reverse complement.
ACCCGGACTGTTCGTTTTTGTAGGCACTGAAGGAAGCCAGGAATGGCATCATCCGGCCTTCAATCTGAATGAACGTGCACTCCCTGTGGCAGCACGTTTCCTTGCGGATGTAGCTGTTCGTTCCCTAGTGCAGTACAGTCCCGATGGAGGTGCAGAATTATAGCTGAACATAACAGTTACGATGTAATTATCGTCGGCGCAGGCTCGATGGGCATGAGCGCCGGTTACTATCTTGCGAGGCGCGGAGTGAAGACGCTGCTAATTGATGCCTTTAATCCTCCACATACACAGGGAAGCCATCACGGGGAAACCCGGCTGATCCGGCACGCTTACAGTGGTGATCCCGCTTACATTGATTTGGCTCTGCGGGCAGATCGTTTATGGAAAGAAGCCGAGCAGTTGAGCGGAATAGAACTGCTTGTCCGCTCGGGCGTATTGAATCTAGCAGATAGTGCAGTGTATTCCTTCAGCGGTCGTCTCGCGGAAGCGAAGAAACGGAAGGTGCAGGTTCAGCATCTGGATGCCGGAGAGATCCGGCGGCGCTGGCCGGGATTGAACATTCCAGAAACATTCGCAGCAATGTATGAACCAGATGCCGGGTATTTGTACAGCGAGCGCTGTATCTCCGCCTACCGCCAGCTTGCCCTTGGACAGGGTGCGGAGCTGTTGACGAACACTTCGGTAGTAAACATCACCGCCCGCGAAGGCAGTGTGACAGTTCATACAACAAACGGCGATTATCACGGAGCGTCAGCTATCCTTAGTGCCGGAGCCTGGTTTGGTGCGTTGGCGCCTTTTGTGCATTTGCCAATCAAGGCGATCCGCAAAGTTGTGGGCTGGTTTGAGAGCTCACCTGCTTTTGCAGCCGGTAACTTCCCTGGCTTCACGCTAGGGGCTGAGGAAGGTGGCTATTATGGCTTTCCCAGCATTGATGGAACCGGTCTGAAGATCGGCCGGCACGATACGGGGCTGGAATGGAAACCAGGCACACTACTTGCTCCCTTTGGCAGTGAAGCCAGCGATGAGCAAGACCTTCGTAGAGTACTGGAGTCTTATATGCCGGGTGCAGCTGGCCGATTACTTAAAGGTTCTGTATGCAAATATGAGCATACGCCTGATGAAGATTTCATTATTGACCGCCATCCGCTCCACTCCAATGTGCTGGTAGCCGGAGGGTTCTCAGGGCATGGTTTTAAATTTTCTAGTGTTGTAGGTGAAATACTTGCTGATATGGCGACAAGTGGAGCTACCAACCACAACATCCAACCTTTTTCGTTATCACGTTTTGCACCTGATCATTCGCAAGCAGGCTTTATATTGGAGGGGATTTAATGAGCAAAGTTCAAATCAGTAATTTTTTAAGTACTTACAACCAGCTGGTGCATGCAACTGCAGGGTTAACAGAGGAACAGCTGAAATGGAAGGCGGAACCAACAAGTTGGAGTGTCACTGAGGTGCTGGCTCATCTAGCTGATCACAGCATTGTGGTTTCGTTCCGCATCCGTGATATTCTCGCTGCTACAACTGCGCAGCTGCCAGTCTTCAATCAGGACGCTTGGGTCAGCGGCCAGTACGCCAACAGTGGTTATGCTTCCGATAGCCTGGAGTTGTTCCGCAGCCTGCTTTATTATAACAGTCTATTGTTTGAACGGCTCAGCGCAGAGGATTGGGAGAAAAGCGGGATTAACTTCAAGGGGGAGATCGTGAAAATTTCCGATATCGTCCATAGCTTCACCGCACATGTGGAAAGGCATCTTGGCCAGATCGAGCGAATCAAGCAGGGCGCTGCCAATGCATCGTTCGTGCAATAAATGCTTATAAAGTGAGTTTTGCACAAAGTAAAACCTGGGAATCGTATGCTCACAAAACTTTTAGGAGGAATGAACATGACCAAACCAAAACAACTGAAGCTAGGCGCACTGCTGCATGGAGTAGGAGGCAGCACGTCGATGTGGCGCCATTCTGATGCTAAGCCGGATGCAAGTGTAAACTTTGAATTATACAAAGCGTGGGTACAGAAGGCAGAAGAAGGCAAGCTGGATCTGATCTTCATCGCAGACGGTTTGTACATTAATGAAAAGTCCATTCCGCATTTCCTTAACCGGTTTGAGCCGCTGACCATCCTTAGCGCACTCGCCGCCGTCAGCACCAACATCGGTCTGGTTGGTACCCTGTCCACCTCCTACAGTGAACCGTTTACTGTCGCGCGTCAATTCGGCTCACTGGATGTAATCAGCGGAGGCCGGGCCGGCTGGAATGTGGTGACTTCACCGCTGGAAGGCTCTGCCTCTAATTACAGCAAAAAAGAGCATCCTGACCATGGCAAGCGCTACCGCATTGCTACCGAATATTTGCAGGTGACGCGCGGATTATGGGATTCCTGGGAAGATGATGCGTTTGTCCGAGACAAGGAATCAGGTGTATTCTTTGATCCGCAAAAAATGCATACCCTGGACCATCAAGGTGAGTTCTTCTCCGTGAAGGGACCGCTCAATATTGCTCGTTCGAAGCAGGGGCAGCCAGTCGTGTTTCAGGCAGGTTCCTCAGAAGTTGGTAAAAATTACGCCTCAAAGGAAGCGGATGCTATCTTCACTGGCCACGAAACGCTAGAAGATGCCCAGGCATTCTATAGCGATGTTAAGACACGGGTAGCTTCATTTGACCGGGATCCGAATGAGGTGCTGATCTTTCCTGGCATTGCACCAATCATTGGCGACACACCAGAGGAAGCAGAGCGCAAATATCAGGAGGTTGCTGGTCTCGTGACGATTGAGAATGCACTGAACTATTTGGGCAGATTCTTCGAGCATCATGATTTCTCGCAATATCCGCTGGATGCACCGTTCCCTGAGCTTGGCGAGTTGGGGCGCAATAGTTTTCAGAGCGGCACGGATAAAATCAAAAAGGACGCGAAGGAGAGAGGCTTAACACTAAGACAGGTCGCCTTACAATCCGCTACCCCGCGTAGCAGCTTTATTGGCACACCTGAGCAAGTGGCGGATCAGATTCAAACCTGGTTTGAGGGTGGAGGAGCAGACGGATTTATGATCGCAGCTGCTGTTCCTAACGGACTGGAGGAATTCGTCGATCGGGTAGTGCCGATTCTGCAAGAGCGGGGTCTGTTCCGCACTGAATACGAAAGTAGCACCCTGCGTGGAAATCTCGGTATTCCATTGCCTGAGAACCGCTATTCCAAGGCATCTCAACCGGCAGGGCATAAAGCCATACATTAACAATAATATTAATTTGAATTTCAATATTTAGCTTTCGTCATAAAAAATGTAACGCAGCCGTTTAAGGCTGCGTTTATTTGCGTGCGCGCGGAGCTTGTCTATCAACGTAAGCGCTTTAAATATCCAATCAGAGCAATAGATAACCAATCACTGTTATATAGGCAGGGTTCCCGCTGCAGCTTATGATAGAAATATCAAGGAGGGATGTAAATTGTACGCTAAGTTCTACAAGTACCGATGGCAATATTTAATGATTCTTCCGGGAGTTCTGTTGCTATTTCTGTTCAGCTATATTCCGATGGCAGGGATTCAGGTCGCCTTCCGCGACTTTCAGATTGGCACCTCGATCTGGAATAGCGTATGGGTGGGATTAGACAACTTTTCTTTCCTGCAAGATCCCCAGTTTTTAACTGTTGTCAAAAACACGTTATATATATCCGTGCTTAAGTTCATCTTCGGATTCCCGGCACCGATTCTGCTGGCGCTGGTGATTAACGAGGTAACCCGGCCTGTATTTAAACGATTCGTGCAATCGGTCAGCTATTTGCCACATTTTTTCTCATGGATTGTAGTCGCTTACATCCTGCAGTCTTTTCTGACTTTGGATGGTGGGCTGGTCAATCAGTTCATCGAGAAAGCAGGTGGTGATCCCGTATTTTTTCTAGGTTCCACGGAGTGGTTCCGGCCCATGGTTATATTAAGCGGCTTGTGGAAAGAGACCGGCTGGAACACGATTCTCTATCTGGCTGCGATCACAACGATTGATCCGCAATTGTATGAGTCCGCCAAAGTAGAGGGTGCAGGAAAGCTAGCCCAGATTCGGCATATCACCTTCCCGGGTATTCTACCGACAATATCGATTGTGCTAATTCTGAGTATCCCAAGCCTGATTTCAGTAGGGATGGATCAGATTTATCCGCTGATGAATTCTGCTAATCAAGGGGTCGCGGATGTACTGGATACGTATATCATCCGCAACGGATTGCAGCAGGGATATTTTGGGATGGCGACCGCAGTAGGACTGTTATCCTCAGTGATCAGCTTGATATTGGTTGTTTCGACTAATCAGTTATCCAGAAAAATAAATGGTGAAGGATTATGGTGATGGCATATGAAGCTCAGCAGAGGTGAAAAAATAGCTCAATACGTCATCGTCATAGTACTGGCCGGTCTGTGCTTGTCTGTACTATATCCATTCCTGTACATGCTGGCAATCTCACTGAATGACGGTGCAAGTGCAGCCAAAGGTGGCGTGTATCTATGGCCCAAGAATTTCACATTAATAAATTATGAGATCGTATTAGGAAATGAAATTATCCGGCAGTCTTATCTAATTACAATCGCTAGGACAGTCATTGGCACATTCGCAGGACTTATCGTCACACTTCTGGTGGCATTTGGCTTGTCCTACCGCGGTCTTCCCTTAAGAAGCACGATACTAGGCTATATTCTTTTAACCATGTTATTCAGTGGAGGACTGGTTCCTTTCTATATTCAGCTTAATAATCTCGGGCTTATCAACACGTTCTGGGTGTATATTTTCCCCGGGCTGTTCTCGGTCTGGAACATGTTTGTCATGCTGAAGTTTATACAGGGAATCCCTGAAGCTCTGGTAGAATCCGCTGAACTAGATGGAGCCGGTCCTGTTCGTACTCTGATTCAGATTATTATTCCACTCTCTCAACCTATGCTTGCAGCGCTGGGACTGTTTACCGCAGTGGGACACTGGAATGATTGGTTCGCCGGTGCTTTCTTCGTCACGAAGCAGAATCTGATTCCGGTGCAGACCTTCCTGCAGCAATTGCTCGCTGCTCAGGATTTATCCGCTGTCCTTGGCTCGAATACCAACCAGGAAGCTTTGGCGAGGAGCTCACAAATGCAGAATATTACGCTGATGTCGATTAAGATGGCAGTCGTTATGGTGAGTGCAATCCCCATCCTGTGCGTGTATCCGTTCCTGCAGAAATATTTTGTGAAAGGAGTTCTTGTAGGGTCAGTAAAAGGTTGATCTACAATAATAGAACAGGGGGAATTAAACAATGATGATCAAAAAAACGGGTCTAGTCGCCTTGGCTGCAGCAACCTTACTGATGTCTATTGCCGGATGCTCCGGATCAGGTGGGAATACTGCGAACAAGCCTGGAAGTGACAATGAAACGTCAAATAACCAGCCCGCCAGTGGCTCGACTTCCTTTAATCTCTGGCTCGGATGGACGGCAACCATCAATAATGATAGTTTGGTCCAGAAATATTGGCGTGAACAGGAGCCTGGAGTAAATGTGAAGCTGGAAACCACTCAAGGCGACGCGATGACTGCACTTAATTTGAAGATAAACACTGGCGGCTTTGAGGATGCAGCTATCTTCAGCCGAAACGAAACGGTCAAAAGCGCGATGAACCGGTCGAAACAGCTTATGCCGCTAGAGCAGTATTTCGACATGCCTGACAAATATCCAGGACTTGCGTCTATTCCAAAGCAGTATCTGGAACTTATGAAGGATAATGAGGGCCATATCTGGTCCATACCTACCTGGTTTGACCAAAACCCGGAAGATCCGTGGCCAGGTTGGGCATCTCAAGCCTGGATTGTCAGAAGTGATGTGCTGGAGAAAACAGGTATGACCAAAGAGGACTTAGCAACGTTAGAAGGAGTTGAGACCTTCCTTCGGAAAGCTGCAGAAGAGAAGGATGCTTCCGGCAAATCGCTGATTCCTCTATCATTCCTGATGGACACTAGTGATAATCTGGGCTGGAGCGATGAAAACGCAATTTTGACAGCATTTGGGGTGACTACAGCAGGTAATGGCGTTGACAAACGCGGCGATGATTTTGTATTCGCTTACGACGATCCCAATTATAAAGCAGCTTATCAATGGATGAACAAGATGTACCAGGAGAAGTTGATCGATCCAGAGGTCGTTACCAGCAAAAAAGAACAGTATACAGAAAAGAACAAATCAGGTCGTATTGCCTTCAATGTCGGCAGCTTCTGGAACATTCCTGCCTCAGCCTGGGAGACATTGGACGGCCCAACAGAGCCAGGGTGGTTTTACGAAGCGATCCCTTTTCCTAAAGTGGATGGTGTAGAGAAAGTCGGAATTAATCAGGTTACCAATCCGAATCCAGGCTATGATGTCTATGTTAGTGAAAAAACTAAAAATCTGGAAGCTATTCTGAAATTCTTCGATTATACCTTGCAGCCGAAACCCGAACAGCAGCAGGTCATTAATGAAGGACCGGCGGGATTATACTGGGATTGGATTGATCAACCGTTGGGCAAATGGAAATTCACAGACGAAACCTACAAGACGAGCCGCAATTCCGGAGACACCGCACAAAAAGCTAAAGTCACCCCGGAGCTTTACATGACTGCCTCTTACAGCAATGAATGGTACCCATGGTGGAACACAGAGGATGCAGGAAAAGCCGGAGCTGCTAAGACAATTAAGTTCACAGAAGCTATCGGCAAAATGGGAACTATCCGCGTGGCAGAGCCTTATGATCTATTCCAGATGAAACAGGGCGGCGCATGGGAGAAATATTCACCGGAGATCGAAAATATCCGCAAGGAATATCGAGCCAAGCTTTTAATGGCCAAAGACGAGGGGCAATTCGAGAAGAATTGGAGCGATTTCCAAGCAGCACTAGAGAAGCGTGGGCACTGGAGTGAAGTCAAGCAGGAGTGGCTGGATACGTACAAGGAGGAAGTAACCGCCTTGCAATAGACAACCGTGATGCTCTTTCAGTCACGGATCTTAAACGATAAAAAAATTAATGGAGCACCTCTCACTTGGAGGGGGCTCCCTTTGCACTTCATGGGGGGAATCTATGATTAAACAACAAATAGAGAAATGGATCATCCGTATGACCCGTTCTATGAACCTGAGGAGTAAGATTGTATTATTCTACGGACTAATTGTATTTCTCCCCACCGTACTGCTGGCTGCAGGTGCAGGGTACATGATGCTACATACGGTGCGGGCCAATTATATGCTGACGATCAGGGAAGCCGTTCGGCAAAGTGCGCAGAGTATTGAATTCAGGAAGCAAAGCTATGATCTGCTGGCTACCCGGACGGCTACGGATGGTGAGCTGATCTCTAGATTAGCCAGGGACTATGCGGATATCGATGAACAATTGGGTACGGTCAATTATGTGGACCGTTCCTTCCTGCTCACCAGTAAATACTTGCCAGGTATTGAGAATTTCCGGATCTATCATACCAACGATACACTAGTGCAAGATGGAGGGCTTCTGTGGAAGCCGGAAAAACGGAGCCTTTCGGGAATTCGAGAGCGGGAATGGTATACGAAAATGCTTCGCACAACAGACAATCTGGTATGGACTAATGCAGCGGACGACAGGACTAAGCTAGTAGTATCCCATAAAATTCTGAACGCATATGGAGATGTTTACGGGATTGTGTACCTGTTACTGAACTATAACGGTGTCTTCATGGAATCGTTCGAGCATCCTTTTGAAGGGGCCGGAGAATTGTATATTGTTGACGACAACGAACGAATTATTGCATCCTCGGAGCCCTCTGAAATTGGCAGCCGGTTATCCTCATCCTCCTTAGGTCAGTACTGGAATAACTCGTTGGAAACATCGGCTACAAAAAGCGGGATGATGCTGATCACTCAGGAGATTAAGTCTGGCTGGACGGTTGCCGCGCTTGTGCATCTTGACAGACTGGAGGAGCAGTCTACGCGGATTATGTACTATATCGGAGCAGGTATTGCATTTTTCCTGCTGTTGTCCATCTTTCTAATCATGATTGTACTTAAAAATGTGATTTGGCGGATCCGCAAGCTGGGCACCCGAATGACAGATATCTCACAGGGCTATTTCGAAGTTACAGTGAGAAACCGTGACAACGATGAGCTGGGTGAGCTTGAGGTATTGTTCAATTCCATGTCTGGCCGTTTGAGAAAACTGGTCGAAGAACATACAGAGGCCATGCTCAAAGAGCGGGAGCAATCATTCAGGGCGTTGCAGGCACAGATTAACCCTCATTTCATTTATAATTCGCTAAGTCTGATCCGTTGGCGGGCATTAGATCAGCAGGACGAATTGCAAATCCGAACCATAGATGCGCTGACGACATTCTATCGGCTGGCACTCAATAACCGGGTTAATGTGACGCTGATCCGTGACGAAATTGAGCATCTTAAGGCGTATATCGAAATTCAGCAGCTGCGTTATCCCGGTCAGGTATCCGTAGAGTGGCTGGTAGAGCCTGACGTTCTTGACTTGTACAGCATTAAGCTGATCCTACAGCCTACGGTCGAGAACTGTTATCTGCACGGGGGCATCACAACTAGAACTCATGCTTTTATACAAATTACGATCAAACGAGTGGAGAATACGGTGCAGTTTCAGATTTTTGATAATGGAAAAGGGATTGGCAGTGAGAAGCTGGAACAGATCCGTACCGGCAGCTACACGGGTACGCAAAACGGATTCGGGATGAACAATATCCGTGAACGTCTTGCATTGTATTTTGGCACAGAGGGCGGCTTTGAGATTGACAGTGTAGAAGACGAATGGACTTGTGTAACCATTGATATCCCTGTTTGCAAGGAAAGTCCTGAGATAAAAAAGGGGGATGGAGCTTAATGCGGGCATTAATTGTCGACGACGAGCCTATGCAGATTCAAGGGCTTCTTCGTCATATTGGCTGGAAAGCTCTGGGGTATGAGGAACCGTTAACTGCATTATCTGGTGAAGAAGCACTAACAATCCTAGGAGAAACTCTTGTGGATGTGCTGATCGCTGACGTCTCGATGCCCGGTATGACAGGGATCGAACTGCTCGCAAGATGCAGAGCGGATTATCCGTTACTCCAGTCTTTACAGACTGTGATGATCAGTGGATATGACGAGTTTGAATTTGTGCAGGAGGCTATACATCTGGGAGCTAAAGCTTACGTTCTGAAGCCCATCAAGACGGAAGAACTCGAAATGAAACTGGCTGCGTTCAGAGAAGTAGTTGAGAAGAAAAAACAGATTGAACAGGAAACCACTGTACTTAGGGAGAAAGTAACAGAGAGCTATGAGGTGCTGCAGGAACGTTTCGTCAAAGATATGGTCGAAGGCTGGATCCACAGTGATGAGCTGCTCGAATCCTGGCGGCGTCTGCTGGATCTGCCTAATGGGGAATGGCAGGCAACATTATTCCTGTTCGGATATGACCGCAGGTTTCTAGATAATCCGCATGATGCCAAGGATCGGATCCTGCTTAGCGAAGGGCTATTGAACTGCGTTAAGACTGGTCTATCTGGCTTCTCCGGTACCTATATAGGGAAGACAGGAGCGGATGAATTGGCCGTCATTGTGCTGAACGCAACGCCATTGATGCGGGCAAGACTTGAGAAGCAGCTTGCGTTTATCCAAGATATCCTAAGAGAGCAGTATAAAGCCTCCGTCTCGGTCGGAATCAGCAGAGAGTGTTTGTTCTGGACGGAAATACCGTTGCTGTATAAGGAAGTAAGGCATATGATGACCGGTGCCAGGCTGGCCGGCTACGGACAAATCCTCTATTTCAACCGGAACTTGATGAATGAATATCATGATTTCCGGTTGCGTGAAGAATACATTCCGGAAATCGTTAAGCTACTGGACAGAGGAGAGAGCGATAAAGCTTCCGCATATTTCAATCATGCTTTCGAAGTGTTACTTGCGCGAGAGCCTGTATCCTTTTCCTATGTGCAGGCTTTCGGAATGGGTTTGCTTAGCGAACTAGCCAGAAAACTGAAGCGTATACATGAAAAGGATACAGAGATGAACATCCTCATGTGGCAGCGGCTGATCGACTGTACAGGCGTAGATGAAGTCAGGAAGGTCGTACTGGAATATTTGGCGCAATATGCTAAGCTTAATCAAAGAGAGCAGGTCGCTCAGCAGCATAACCTTATCCAGCGGGTCGCCCGCCAACTGGAGGAGCATCTGCATGAGAACATGACTGTAAAGCAGCTTGCTGAGCAGTTTCACTTGAATCACAGCTATTTAAGTGTTCTCTTCAAGAAAGAAATGGGCCGTACGATTTCCGACTTCGTGCAGGAAGCGCGTATGAACAAAGCCAAGGAACTACTTCGTGACCCCAATATTAAGGTCTACGAGGTTGCCGAGCAAGTGGGCTTTCAAACCGCGGCTTATTTTACCTTCCTTTTTAAGAAAACAACCGGCACTACACCTCAGGAGTTCAGAGATTATCATTATTAGGAGTGATATTTTGCAGACAAAGATCAGCCTGAAAGGCGAATGGAAGTTGCAATTGGATGAGGGAAATCAAGGACTGACATTGCCTTTTACAGATGTTATCACACTGCCGGGAACAACGTCCTACGCACGCAAAGGTTCGAAGAACGAGGATGTTTTAGTAAGCGCATTAACGGATGAGTATTTGTTTGAAGGGCAAGTCTGGTATTCAAAAGAGGTCGTCATTCCGGAAGAACTAGCCGGCAAAGTCTGCTTCCTATATTTGGAACGCACGAGGCTGACGACTCTATGGCTGGACAATCAGGAAATAGGCAGCCGTAACAGTCTGAACACCCCACATATATACGAGTTGCCGCAGCTTCAACCTGGGAATCATACGCTCATCATACGCGTGGACAATACTGGTTATCCAACCAAAGGTGGACATTTAACGTCGCAGGATACCCAGACCAACTGGAACGGGATTACCGGACGTATGGAGCTTCAGTTCTATGGTGAGTCACGGCTCAGCGGCATCCGGCTCGATCCGGATCTCTCAGCCCGCTCAGTCCGAATCACGGCAACCTTGGACAGCAGGAACGAATCTATACTTACAGTGTCTGCTCAGAGCTTCAACAGCGACAATACACATGCTGTGGACGAGAGGGAGTACCCAGTCTCACCGGGTAGTTTTTCCGTCAACTATGAGCTTGGTCAAGACGCGCTGCTCTGGAGTGAAGGCGCTCCCAATCTTTATAACATAAACCTTGTTTTGAAAGACAGCGATGGATATATAACGGACCGACAGGAGCTCGTTTTTGGATTGAAGGAATTCCGGGCAGAGGGCGATAAGTTTACAATCAACGGAGAAAAAACCTTCCTCCGCGGCAAACATGACGGCCTGATCTTCCCGCTAACCGGTTATGCCCCGACTGACGTCGAGGAATGGGTAAGAATCCTGGGCATCTCCAAGTCTTACGGCATCAATCATTATCGCTTTCATACCTGCTGTCCGCCGGAAGCTGCTTTCACCGCAGCGGATATGCTCGGTATCTACATGCAACCAGAGCTTCCATTCTGGGGAACAATCACAGAAGAAACCGACGAGGGACATAATCAAGCGGAGCAGGACTATCTGATCAGCGAAGGCTATGCCATACTTCAGGCTTTTGGCAATCACCCCTCCTTCGTGATGATGTCGCTTGGCAACGAGCTATGGGGCAGCAAAGCCAAGATTGATTCCTTCCTAAAGGACTATAAAGCATTTGATAACCGGATTCTCTATACACAGGGGTCCAATAACCACCAATGGGTGCCAGAAATTCTGGAACATGACGATTTCTTCAGCGGCGTGCGCTTCTCCAGAGATCGGCTGTTCAGAGGTTCCTATGCGATGTGTGATGCTCCATTAGGTCATGTCCAGATCGATCTGCCAGGCACGATGAAAGACTATGACGATCAGATCGTCCCTCAGGATTTCTTCAACGGAGAGGGGATGGAAGCTGCCGCTGGCGGAGAGATTCAGATCCAGTATGGTACGGAAGCCAAGACGGTGAAGGCTGGAGACGCTTCCGCAGAATGGATACCGCACATTCCGGTAATCTCGCATGAGATCGGACAGTATGCTACCTATCCTAATTATGAGGAAATCGATAAATACAACGGTCCGCTCAAAGCTGAGAATTTCAAAATTTTCCGTGAACGACTGGAAAGTAAAGGGTTGGGTCATTTGGCCGCCAAATATTTTGAATCCTCGGGGCAACTGGCAGTAGCTTGCTACAAAGAGGAACTTGAGGCGGCATTCCGCTCCCGGCGGCTTGCGGGCTTCCAACTGCTTGATTTGCAGGATTTCAGTGGCCAGGGAACGGCGCTGGTGGGTGTCCTCGACGCCTTTATGGATTCCAAAGGAGTGATAAGTCCTGAGGACTGGCGAACTTTTTGTAATGATGCCGTTCTGTTGGCAAGATTCCCTAAGTATAACTATGTCTCTGGTGAATCGTTCGATGCCCATGTTGAACTGAGCTGTTTCCGCAGTGGTATGCCGAGTGCATTTGAATTGCATTGGGAGCTTACCGCGGATAATGGTATTCTCGCCGCAGGTTCAACCGAGGTGGACGTACCTGCAGGAACGAATTATATCGATATCTGCGATCTGGCAATAAAACTACCTGAAGTTGACCGTATGAGTACTATCGTATTGTCCCTCTCCATACAGGGAACAGATATCCGTAAGAGTTACAACCTGTGGATTTATCCAGTGAAGAGTGGCAACATGCTGGAAGGTGTCCATGTCTTCGACAAGCTGTCTGATGATGCGCTTGCATTGCTGGAGCAAGGTGAGAATGTGCTGCTTATGCCGAAACCGGAATCTCTCCAAAATGCCGTTGAAGGTTATTACTGCACAGATTTCTGGTGTTATCCAATGTTCCGCTCGATCTCAGAGAGCATGAACCGGCCAGTACCCATTGGTACTATGGGGCTGTTGATTGATAACAAGCACCCGGTGCTTCGTGAGTTCCCGAGCGAGGAATATTCTACCTATCCCTGGTGGAGTATTGTTGAGAATTCGAAATCGCTCATCATGGATGCAGCTGACCGCGATTGGAATCCCGTTGTGCAGACTATCGATAATTTTGAACGCAATCATAAGCTGAGTTTCCTAGTGGAATGCAGTGTAGGAGCAGGCAACCTGCTGATATGCGCATTGGATGCTGATAAGGTTAGCGATACGCCGGAAGGCAGACAGTTCTTATTCAGTCTTGCGGGTTATATGAAATCAGATGATTTCAAGCCACAGTACAAGGCGAATGTTGCAGAACTTCTTGAGCTGATCCAATAGGCAGAGGCAGGCGATTGCTAAGGTTACCTGTCAAATTTCATATGGATGAATAGTCCAATGGGGCTACAGTGAAAACTACGTTCTCCACTTGAGTAAAACAGACTGTCGCATCGTAAAAAACTGAAGAGCAGCGATTCTCTTAATGAAGAGAGATTCGCTGCTCTTAGTTTTTTGCTGCTTTTAGTTTATTGGTAGCCGCCAGCTTCAACAGTGTCATCGTTATCTGAGCCTCTGAGGGTTTCGGACTCAGATGACACTATTTGCTAATTTCCAGCCTTTTGAACAACATTTCGGACTCCAGTGACGCTATTGCTTATAAAGAGGTTCATATGTGGTGTATTTTATGCAAATAGTGACTATGGGGACCGTTAGCCCACCAAAAGTACAATAATACTGCTTTTAGCGTCATCTATGTCCGATAGATGGTGCTACATTGTTGCAATAGTTCTTAAAACTTCTATCGAACAAAAAGTAAAGGGGTTCACCAAGCAGCCTTTCGCGGCTGAAGGGAACTCCTTTTTTCGCGTTCGACGTATTACACGTATTGGTAAAGCACGGGAGTCAGAGGCTCCGAAACAAAACAAGCCTTAAAAAGTCACCTCTATAGATGATTGCTGATAACCCTCACTCCAGCCTAGAGGGGTTGTTTGTGTTTATCAGCAACTGAGCAGTTTTACAAACGATTTCACAGGGTTGGAGACCTTTGAAAACATTAACCCGGTGCTATCATTGGTAATGAAGCTGCACACCTAAAGTTGTAAGCGCATTAACGAATGGCGCCAGAGCCGCTCATCGTCAGGAACAGCGCCAAATTTAGCAGGGTTTGGGGGAACGGGAGAAGACATGAATGAAATTCTATTGAACGATTTGAAGTGGGAAGTCAAAGGGTATTGGCCCTGGGTTCCGCTAAAGGGCACCAGTATGGAGCTGGGACAGGAATTGATGGGGGTTACGGACTGGATGCCTGCCACTGTGCCGGGTGGAGTTCACTATGATCTCTTCAGACAGGGCTGGATTACCAACCCTTATCAAGAGTTAAATAGCCTGAGTTGTGAATGGGTGGAGAACCGCTGGTGGGTTTACCGTACGACCTTGAAGCAGCCTGAGCTGAGAGCAGCCAGAGTTGAACTGGTCTTTCAGGGACTGGACTATGAAGCCTCGGTATACGCTGATCATTTACTGCTGGGTGAACATAAAGGTATGTTCGAGCCGGCTGTATTTGATGTTACAGACCTGCTCTCCGGGCGGGAAAGCCTTGAAATTTCAGTGCTGTTGAAGCAGGCGCCAGATGAAATGGGGCAAATCGGCAAAACCTCGGCTACCTTCACGCAGAAGAGCCGTTTTAATTATAAATGGGATTTCTCTACCCGGTTGGTCAATGTCGGAATCTGGGATGATGTGGTATTGAGGGTACATCAACAGTGCTCTTGGGATGATGTGTCGATCACTACAGATGCGGAGTTTGGCGAGAACGATAGAAATCAGATCTCGTCTGGTCGAATCACCATTCAAGCAGGAATCAAGCGAATGGCTGGCTCTGAAGATGATGGGACACTGACAGCGAGCATCACCTGTACTGATCCGGAGGGGAATCTGCTGCTGGTTCAATCGCGACCAGTTCGAGCTGGAGAGCTTCTGAACGCGGAGCTGGAAATACCCGAACCTGAGCTATGGTACCCAAACGGTTATGGAAAGCAGCCACTGTACAATCTTGAACTAAAGCTACTGGATGAAGCTGGAACGGAATTGGATACCCAGAGCTTTCAAACGGGCATTCGCAAGCTCGATTATATCCACAATGTAGACAGTCCAGACAACGCCCTACCATATACAGTGGTGATTAACGGAAGCAAGATCTATATGAAAGGGGTAAATATGACCCCTCTGGACCATCTCTACGGGAATGTAACGGTTGAACAATATCAACTGATGATTCGTCTGATGAAAGCAGCTCATATTAATCTCGTTCGGGTATGGGGCGGTGGAATCATTGAGAAAAAGGCTTTTTACGACTTATGTGATGTAAACGGCATTATGGTCTGGCAGGAGTTCATTCAGTCCAGTTCAGGTATTGACAATATCCCTTCGAAGCAGCCGGAGTTTTTGGAGCTGCTTCACAAGACTGCCTGCACAGCGCTCTGTGACAAACGCAATCATGTATCGCTAACGGTATGGAGCGGCGGCAATGAATTAATGAGTGAGCCAAATAAGCCTTCCGACAGCAGCGATTCCAATCTGGCGATGTTGAAAGAACTGGTAGAACAGTATGATCCGCAGCGACTCTTCCTACCGACCTCAGCTTCCGGCCCGGTAGAATATATTACGGATGCAAAAGGTCAGGGGCATGATGTGCACGGTTACTGGAAGTATATGGGAAACCCTTATCACTACGAGTTATATGGCAGCAACGATAATCTGCTGCACAGCGAATTTGGGGTGGACGGTCTGAGTTCTCTCAAAAGTCTGGAGAAATTTCTGAGTGAGACCAACCGGCGACCGGTTTCTATGGAGAACAACGCGATATGGAGACATCACGGGGAGTGGTGGGATACGCTGAGCCGTGAAGAAGAAATGTTCGGCAGCATGACAGATTTGGAGCAGTTCTCTGCCTGCAGCCAGTGGATACAGGCGGAAGGAATCCGGTTCGTGCTGGAGGCTAACCGCCGCCGTAAGTTCCGAAACAGCGGCAGCATTGTCTGGCAATTCAACGAGCCGTGGCCGAATGTGTCCTGCACTAACCTTGTCGATTATTACGGTGAAACGAAGATGGCCTACCATTGGGTGAAATCTGCCTTCCGTCCGCTACATGTTTCGCTGGACTACCGCAGTCTACTGCTTACACCAAGCACCGGATTTCAGGGAGATGTATACGTGCATGGAGGAAATGGACACAGGGTAGAAGTCGACGCGGAAGTCTTCGATGCAGTCGGACGGTGCATCTATCAGCAATCATTTGAGGCAGAGGGAAACAAAGATCAGGCTGTCGGCGCTGGGGTGCTGAATTTCAACGTGCCAGAGCATGACGATGCTTTATATTTCGTCAGATTGTCCTACCAGGACGGCGATGAAGCACCACAGCAGAATTTATATGTATTCTCTACCAATAAAAAGCATCCATATGCTCCCGCGCTTGCACTTATAGGAGGCAATCTTGAGGTGCGTCAGGAGAGTTTATGGCAGCCGACGGGTGCTCAGGAGAAGAGCCAGCAGGCCCGTTTTACAGTCCGAAATACCGGTAGTGAAGTTTTGCTGCATGTACATGCAGAGGAAAGGGGAGACCGCTACTGGATGGAAGCGGATGAGCAGTTCCATACCCTCTTTCCGGGTGAGACCAAAACAGTAACGGTTACTTGCACTCCTAAACTCTCAGGAGGATTCCTGTCTGGGGAAAATTATAGGATCACAGATGGCTTGCCAGAAATTAGATTCATGTCGTTCCTAACAGCACAGAGCAGAATGATACAGGTTGGAGGAGAAAAAAATCGTGAGTAAAACATTGTGTTTTGTACCGGAGGCATATGTTCCGCTAAGTCGGTTTATTCAAGCCGAGGGATCTACACCTGTCGCTATACCTGTTAGCAGAGCAGTGGCTGATTACTTAAGGCTGCACAACGCTCCACTGCTGCTTGCTTGCTTGCGAGGCGGCGAAGTAGCTTATCAGAAAGCGAATTGGTCAACCCTCCATGAAGACATTGTTGAAGCTGAAGCAGCAGAAGAGATCTCCGAGAAAGAGGAGGGGGTATTTGTATTAGTCAGTCCTTTGCTGACCAATATGCTTCCTGTAGTGTCTCACTGGGATAATAGCGTTGCTGAGGGAAAAGGAGGCTTCCGTTATGGCGGAACAGATGGCATAGGGACATTGCGGATGGACGAAGCCGGGGAAAAGGTTGTTTCCGAGCATGCGCGGCTCTACAATAGCGACCCAGATAGCCCTTATGTATACAATACGGAAGATCATCAGCTGTTCGGAGGCAACGAGGGGAATAAGAATCTTAAAACTCCGCAATTCGAGCATTATATCGGTGACCGCTACAGTCTCTATGCTGTAGATGATCTAGTTGCAGTTTCCCTGAGCGACCGCATCCTTAAGACCTTCGGATTTCCGGTGGTTTTCCGCAATGCATCCACAGACAATGCTGCACTTTTAAGCAATGCGCCTGTATTTCAGCTCATCAGCGGCAGTCTGCTAGTTATAGAGAATGACCAGCATAGCCTTGCTTCCTATATTCTGCCGCCCTTCTGGAGTGCGGCAAATGTTAAGGGATATCCACTGTTGTTCAATGGTTATTATGATGCCAATGAGAATACCTTCAGCACGGTAGGTCCCTCATTTCTGGAAATCATCGGCAAGACTCTGGCCAGCACCGGCAAAGGCGTTGTCGGCATTCTGTGGAACGGAGGAGGATATATCGGCAGCCGTTCCTTGCAAGGCTCCATCTATGCTGGCATTGGGGCGGCAATTACCAGAGGTCAAGAAAGTTATGGCGGTGATGCAGAGCAGGTAGTGGCTGTAGGTGGTTCGCGCGGCGGCTTAACTGCGCTGCTGGCTGGAGGCAATCCGCTTTGCTTACCCTATCGGGTGCGCTACACACTGTGTTATGCACCGCCGTTGATTCTGAACGGGCTCACCCGTGAGTTTGCCGAAGGAGCTTGCCCACTGATCTGGCATGTGGCGGAAGTAGACACCGGTTACCGGGAAATCTGGAAGAAAGATTGGCAGCATCCACAGAACGGCAGCACGGGAATCGAGACTCTGCTACAGACTCTGACGGGAACTATTGACTCTGCAAGTCTAAAGGAAACGACCGGACTGGAATCCGAATTTTTTCTGGAGGGTCTTAAAGCGAGTGGCACAAAGCTGCTGATTAACCATGGCACGCATGATGCCTTTACCCTTAGCCGCTTCAGCTTTTCCTTCGCGGCTTTGGTTCGGAGTCGCGGGATACCGCTTCGCCATGAGATCGGATACCGCTTCGGCCATAACAACTGCACGGATCTTTACGAGCAAGCTACTCTATGTCTAATAGCTCTGCTACAGGAACAGGAGCTCGAATTCACGGGCACGGTGCATTATCGCAGACGCAGTCCGGCTGCGGGAGAGTGGGAGCAGACCGAACGTTTTGTCCCAACTCATCAACCCGTTTTTCTGGAAGCACCTAAGTTCGTAGCGGTGGGTAGCCCTGTGGCTTGGACTCTTTATGGAGAGCCGGGAATGGAATACCGCCTGGATCTGGGAATCCTAGATCAGCAGGCTTGGGAACAGAAGCAGCAGGTAGTTCGAAATGAGCGCATCACACTGGCGTCCGGTGTATTGCCGGACAAACAACATCCGCTTGAACTCTGCTCGTGGCAGGATGGCGTAAGCCAGCTCACTGACGGACAACATGCGGGCTTTTATCTTTATGAGCTGTCATACAGGCTCAAGGGTGAGCAGAAGTGGAGCGTAGTTTCTCCCTCCCGTGTGCCACAGCCCGGCGTAGAGCCTCAGTCGGTGCTTCGTATTTTGGAGGAGCAGCCCAATCCGGCGAGCGAAGCGTTTCGGGCGGAAGCGGCCGTCCTCTGCATCAGCGCAGGGTTAAGTGAGGCCTAAACGATTCACCATAACATGAACATAAGCGGTGTGCGGCCATTCCGGTGCGTGCACTGCTTTTTTTTGCCAACAAATAAGTAGCTTTACAAACGCTTTCGCAGGGTTACCGGATTTCGGCGCTCAGTAGGAAGCGCTATCATTTAGGTATAACAACTATACAACGCCTGACCGGATTAAAGCTTGATTCCGGGAGGAAGGAAGGACAGGAGCATGATTGGAAAAACCAGTGAACTAAATCCTTTAATGACAGAGAAAAAGAAAGGGTATCCTGTACGGCGTTTATTCAAAGATTGGTCATCCTGGATATTAATTGTACCCACACTGTTTGCCTTTTTCTTTTTTTCCTGGCAGCCGCTCGTGAAGGGCATTGTGCTCTCTTTTTTCAATACTGAGGGTTATAATGCCGTAAGCTTCGCCGGACTGCAGAATTACAAGGATGTTATACAGAACTCGGCGTTTCAACAGACATTGACCAACTCTTTTGTGTATGTGTTCTGGTCACTACTGATCGGTTTTGCCGTACCCATTATTGTCGCTGTCGTGATTAATGAATTGAGACATGGGAAGTCATTTTTTCGCTTTTCGGTCTTTTTTCCGAGTATGGTTCCCGGCATTGCCGCTTCGATGTTATGGATGTTTTTGTTTGAGCCCGGAAAGGGTGGCGTGCTGAATATTATGCTGAGTGCCATGGGATTTCCGGTGCAGCAATGGCTTCAGGATCCGCAAATGACGATAATGCTGATTATCTTCACGATTACCTGGCGAAATTTCGGGGGAACAGTGCTGCTTTATCTGGCAAGTCTACAGAGTATTAATCATGATCTGTACGAAGCAGCCTCGATTGACGGTGCGAATGTATGGCGGAGATTCAAAAGTATCACCATTCCGCAAATCTCTAGCATGATCGGACTGATGATGATTTTGCAGATCAGCGGTGTATTCCAGATCTTCAATGAACCCCTAGTAATGACTGAGGGTGGACCGAACAATGCCTCAATGACCTTGATGCTGCAAAGCTATTATTATGCGTTCCGGAGTTTTGAAGCAGGCCATTCAATGGCGCTCGGGGTTATTACTTTTCTAGTCCTGATGGTGCTTACCATTATTTATTTCCGGCTGGATAAGAAATTGAACAGGGAGTAGAAGCTATGAAAACTAAAGAAGCATATGGCATTATCGGCAATATAGAATACAGATCACCTTGGGTGCGCCTGCTGTATTGGTGCATGTTCATTCTGATGATTGTGCTGGCCGCTGTCTGTATTTTGCCTCCGGTCTGGATTATGGTCTCAAGTCTGAAGGACATCAAAGAGTTTTATGCAATCCCGCCCACCCTGATCCCCCGCTCGTTCAATGTTGGCAAGCTATGGGAGACCTGGCAGGAGTTTAACTTCCTCAGTTATTATCTGAATACGGCTTATCTGGCCGCAGGTTCTGTACTGTTCTGCCTTACTTTTAACGGACTGGCCGGATATTTCTTCTCCAAGCTAAAGCCGCGGGGCAGTGCCCTGCTGTTTGCACTGATCGTGTGGACCATGATGGTGCCGAATACAGTGGGCATGGTGCCGCTGTTTAAGAATCTGATTGATTTTCCGCTGTTGCACTTGAACCTGACCAATACTTACTGGCCGATGTGGTTTATGGCTGCTGTGAATCCGGTGGTAATTCTGATCTTCAAAAACTTTTTCGATACCATCCCACAAGCGCTGCTGGAAGCCGCCAAAATTGACGGAGCGAGCACAATCGGTATTTTTATTCGAGTCATTCTCCCGCTCAGCGGACCAGTTATGGCTACAATTACAATCCTTACGATGAACAGTGTCTGGCAGGACTTCTTCTGGCCCTTTATGGTGCTGAAGGATAAATCGACCTGGTCGGTCATTGTGGCTATTTACAATCTGAAGGCGACATTGCCGCAGGACATACAGTTTATTGCGTTGACTTTTGCGATTCTGCCGCCGATTATCCTGTTTATTTTTTTCCAAAAGTACATTATGAACGGGCAATCCTTCGGCGGCAGTATTAAAGGGTAACATCACCCGATCACAAACCATTTCACAGTTTTGCCCCGTAGGGTGCTGCAGAAGGTGCATGTTAAGATGATTTCAGATTCAAAAAGAAAGCGCTTTACATGTTGCGAAGAATGCTTTAACAATAAGACTAGGGGGAATTACATTGAAAAAAGGACACACCAAGAACCTGACAGCTACACTGGCACTTACGCTGCTTTTTTCTGCCGGACTGGCTGGCTGTGGAGGCGGCTCCAATGAGAAGAATGCCGGAGGAAAGACGGAGACAGCGGGCAATCAACAGGTGACGATCAAGGTCAGTAACTGGCCAAAGCCGAATGAGGAAGCCAAAATCGCCCAGTATGAGCAGGTCATGGCGAAGATGAAAGCCAATTATCCGGAAATTATTGTGGACAAAGATGAATGGGGTTATGATGTCAGCTCATTCCTGCCAAAAGCGGCCAGCGGCCAGCTTCCGACGGTATACGAAACCTTTTTTACAGAAACAAGCAAAATCATCAAGGCAAATTACGCGGCTGACATAACGGATACGATGAAAAAATATGGCTACGACAAGGCGATCAATCCAGATCTGCTGAAAATGGTTACCAAGGACGACAAGTATTATGGGATTCCGAAGGACGGATACGTCATCGGTATGCTCTACAATATGAATCTTTTCAAGGAGGCTGGACTGCTGGACGACAAGGGGATTCCTAAATTTCCTAAAACATATGAAGAGCTAGCAGAAACTGCGCAGATTATTAAACAAAAGACCGGTAAAGCCGGAATGTTCTTGCCTACAAAAAGTGGTCAAGGCGGTTGGATGTTCATGAACATTGCCTGGGCATACGGAGCAGAATTTGAAAAACAAGTGGACGGGAAATGGCAGGCGGTGTTCAATTCGCCGGAAGCAGCAGCGGCCCTGCAATATGTGAAGGACTTAAAATGGAAATATGATGTACTGCCCGACAACAATCTGGTCGATGTTACGAACGATATGTTCCGCTTGTTCGGAACCGATCAGGTCGCTATGAGCTTCGGCACGAATGACTGGTCACCGGTCATCCAGCAACAGACTAAGATGTCCAAGGACAATGTGGCAATGTCCGCGCTTCCAGTAGGACCGATCGGGAAACCTGTAACCCTGCTCGGTGGCGGCCTATATATGTTCTCGCCTAATGTAACACCTGAGCAGATTGATGCCGGATTCAAATGGCTAAAAACCTACGGATTTACACCAGAGTCCTCTGAAGAGGCACTGACCGGTTGGGATATTGAGAAGAAGACACTGAGCGATCAAGGGCTGATCGTAGGGCCTTACGGGTTGCGGATTTGGACTGATGAGAAACGGATTGGAGAAGAACAAAAGATTCTCGACAAATACAACAACGTCAATCTGGATTTGTTCCGTGATTATATGGACAATGGCAGCAAAGGCATGCGGGCGGAAGAACCAGTCAACGCACAGGAATTGTACCAAAAGCTGGATATCGTACTGCAAACCGTACTGACGGACAAGAACGCAGATCCGCAACAGATCTTGGATAGGGCTGCCGAAGAATTCCAACGTGATTATCTCGATAAGGTTAAATAAAACGCAGACCAACGGCGACGTCGTCCTTCTGAAGGGCGGCGATGCCGTTTCTGCGTAGATTGCCTTAACTACTTAAATGAGATAAAGGAGATATGCATAACATGGCAGCAAAAGAATGGGGAGACTGGGGAGCACGCTGGATCTGGCCGCAGGAGGAGCAAGGATCAGCGGATAGGGAACAGCAGCACGAGCGTGCGTACTTTCGCAGAGTGTTCGAACTGCCAGCTGGTATCGGAAAGACCTGCACCCTGGATTTGGCCATTACCGCAGACAGCCGCTACAGGCTGTTCGTCAATGGGCAGCGTTTATGGGCCGGTCCTTGTAAAGGACATGGTCATATACAGTATTATGAAGAATTCAGTCTGGACAATGTTCTACAACCAGGTTTAAATGTGCTTGCTGTTATGGTCGTTCATTATGCAGGGACTACGCCCTTTGAACTGGGTGAAGACGGACCTTTGTCCGTCTGGCGCTCGCAAAAAGGCGGTCTGCTTGTGGAAGCGGCAGTTACATAAGGCGGGCAGCTAGTACAGGAGCTAAATACGGATAGCTCATGGAAAAGTATTAAGGATCGCAGCTATAAGCTCCAGCAGTTTCCGATCATACGCTGGATGGGTGGACTGGAAGAAGTGGAGGGTGACGCAGCGCTGCTGGATTGGACACTGCCCGAATATGATGACAGTGCCTGGCTTGCTACCGGAATTGTGCAACCGGTGCGGGATGAATATGGCCAATTAACCCCTTGGCAGCTGGCCCGGCGTCCGATTCCGCTGTTGTATGAGCGGGAGCAATTTTTTCTGAAGCTAATGCGCAGCAGTAGCGGGGTAGGGCAAGCCTTTTTTGAGGAAGGGCATAGTCTGGAGCTGCGAAATGGAGATGGCGGCGCTTCACCCAACGCAGTACTGCCTTCCGCTGGAATAACAATAGAAGCAGGGCAACATTTTTGGTTGGAGTTGGATGCTGGCGAGCTAACCACAGGGTATTTGCAGCTTAGACTTCTTGGAGGCAAAGGTAGCCGGATTACCCTACTATGCGCTGAGTGTTATGAAGAAGAAACGGGGGATGATTAGATTCGCCGCAAAGCTGTCCGCGATAATACGAAGGAACATGTATTAAGAGGGGGCTACGATAGCTATCACCCGGCAGGTTACGGCATCTCTGCGCGGATGGAAATCTACGAACCGTTCTGGTTCCGTACTTTCCGCTATGTACGGCTGGAAGTGCAGGCTGGTGTCGAGCCTCTAACGATTTCCAGCTTTAGCTATAGGGAGACCGGATATCCACTGCAGCCGGAAGGAAACTTTCACTGCTCCGATGAACAATATAACCAACTATGGGAGCTCAGTGTACGAACACTTCAGCGCTGCATGCATGAGACCTACGAGGATACTCCGTATTATGAACAGCTGCAGTATACCATGGATACCAAACTGATGATGGAGTTTACGTACCTATTATCAGGGGACGACCGGTTAGCGCGGAGAGCTATGGAAGATTATAAGGCCTCTCAGCTACCAAACGGGATGCTGCAAAGTCGCTATCCCTCTGTGCTGCCGCAGGTCATTCCTTCCTTCTCCCTATATTGGATCGGAATGATTCATGACCACTACAGATCCTTCGGGGATATGGCCTTGGTGAATCAGTACCGGTTAGCGCTGTTATCTGTGCTGGACTGGTTCGATCAACATCTGACTCCGGAGGGTCTGGTGGACAGAACGCCCCGCCAATATTGGAATTACTTCGATTGGGTGGAGGAATGGCCGCTCGGCGCACCGGATTGTACGGATGATGCACCCGCAACCGTACTGAGCCTGATGTATGCGGCCGCGCTGGAGCAAGCGGCTGAATTGCTTGCAGCCAGCGGTTGGACACAGATTGCTGGTGAACTGCGTCAACGCAAAGCGGCGGTCAACGCTGCGGTAATGGATTGCTGCCGGCTAACGAACAGTCTGCTGTTCCGCGACAGTCCGGAGGCAACTGCGGGAACGCAGCATAGCCAGCACACGCAGGTCTGGGCGGTTTTGGCGGGCACAGTGGATGTTGTAGAAGGGGCGGCACTGCTGGAGTCAACGTTAACAGACACATCACTGGCTAAGCTTTCGTTGCCGATGAGCTACTATCTATTCCGCGCGCTAGAGAAATGCGGAATGTATGACCGCTCGTTCGGACTATGGACACGGTGGTTGAAGCAGTTGGAGCTTAATCTCACTACACTTCCAGAAATAGATTCAACCGGCACCAGAAGTGACTGCCACGCATGGAGCGCACTGCCGATCACTGAGTTCACCAGAGGGATATTGGGTGTCCAACAAGGAATAGAGGGAATAACTATAAAGCCCCACTATGGAGAACTGCGGCAGGCCAGCGGAACCGTAAATACAAGTATCGGCCCAATAAACATCAAATGGGAGATCCGTTCAGTAACAGGACAGGAGATCTTCCACATGAAAGCTTCCTGGCAAACCGGATCGGCAATTACAATAATTCTGCCTAATCATGAAGTGCATGAGACAGATGAGGGTTCCTTTTACAAGGAGATCGACATTAGTCACCTTAGCTGTTAGTCTGATTTCAGTTGATTTTGTTTTCATGATTCATACACCGGAGGGGGATGGGGAAGTCATATGTTCAGATCGTTCGGCCGCAATATCCGCCTAGTCCTGGTGTTGTTCATTACTGTCTATATTGTCGCTTCGAGCTTCATTCTGTACCGTACTATGGAGCATAGAAGCCTTGACATGCTGCGGCAGCTATCCGTTCAGTACACTGGCCAGCAGCATAAGAACACACTTCTGTTCATGAACTGGCTGGAGGAGACCTCGAAGCTTATATCCAACAACCAGGTGGTGCAGAATGCGCTGAAAAAACCAACATATGACGGGGCAATCTCTCCGATACTTGAGGGCATACGTTCTTCCAGTAGTGACATTCTCGGCATTTACATTTGGGGAGAAGCAGGGGGAACTTACTCCTCGAGCAATGTTTCCGGGTTGCTGCCCTTTGCAGAGATCAAAAAAAAACCAGGGATGGAACAATTTCTAAATAACCGAGAGCAGGCTTTGCGCTGGACGGTGCTGAACCGGGAGCATCTAATGAATGCACCTTCGGATCTGCGCGACCGTCTGTTGCTTGAAGTGAAAATTAAGGGTTCGATGGGAGACGTCCTCGGTCTGCTCTCGCTCGAAGTGGAGATTGACAAGCTTTACAGATTCTACCTATCTGGCGAGAATACAATCTACGGGGAAAATGAAGTTTACCTACTGACCGGAAACGGGAAGCTATTGAGTGCTGCCGATGTCCCGAAGGAGCGACTGCAGGAGATCAAAGCAGCACTAGTTACTTCGGAAAAAGCTACCTTGGCTGAGCCAGTGACACAGGGTATCGATCAAAATAGTACAGGCAGAGGTGATGCAGATCTGCTGGAGCGGGAAACGGCTGACGGCCTGATTTTGCTCTATCCACTACCGGAATCGGCAGAGCGGATTGTCACCTATATCTCAGCAGATGGCATGAATGCAGAGCTGCGAACGTTTAAGTATTTAATGCTCGCCCTGAACATCGTAGTGTTCATAGTGTTCTGGCTGCTGATCTCAGTGCTTAGCGGCAGTATAGTTAATCCACTGAAGCAGTTGTACCTGAAGATTAATTCAACAATGAAAGACTAAGATAAGATGGAGTCTGAATCATGAAAATCGCTAACCGAAGTGTATTTCATACATCTAGCGTGGGCAATAAACGGATGAAGTAAGATATAGTTGTATTCAGTACACTTATTATTCGGAAAGTTAGTTGCTGCCAACAGAATTGGAACGTATAGATGTACCAAATACACTTAAACTTCTGCTCGCTGCAAAAAAGGGTGCTTTAGCTGTATTAAATACAACTAAAGCACCTATAATTCTCGAAAGTATCTTTAATTTTCCACTACTCAATCGTCTTTTTAAGCAAAGTAGAAGTCCCGCCTACCCACTCAAAAAGGATCGATTTCTTTGTTGTGTCCGCATTTATAAACTAAATTCGCTAATTGGGCAGTTCCTTCTTCAAGTTGATCGTAACTGTGGTGCCTTGCCCCGGTGTGCTGGAGATACTTAAACCATATTGAGGACCATATTCCAGTTTAATTCGTTCGTCCACATTTCTTAGTCCATACCCGCTCTGAAACAACACATCTTCCTTGGCTTGGCTAAGCGTCGCACCGTTGGAAAATCCCACCCCGTCATCAGTCACTGTGAAGCGAATCTCATCTGCCACTAATTCGCCTTTAATCCAGATTCGGCCCATCCCGCGTTTCTCGCTGATGCCGTGTTTGATCGCATTCTCTGCAATAGGCTGAAGAATCAGCTTCAGAATGCGAACCTTGCGCAGCGATTCCTCAATCTCGTATTCAATCTCGAACTTATCCGGAAACCTCATTTGCTCAACTGTCACAAAACTCTGCACCAAGCGGATTTCTTCGTCCACGGTCACGAACTTGTCGCCTTTATGCAGGCTGATTCGAAAAAAGGTAGCTAATGAAGAAATCAGTCGTTCTATATCGGGCTGCTTCTTCAGTCGGGCAATCCAGGCAATTGCATCCAGTGTGTTGTAGAGAAAATGGGGATTGATCTGTGATTGAAGTGCGGTCAGCTCAGCTTTCCGTTGCTTTTCTTTCTCCTCATCTTTCTCCAGCATTAATTGGCTGATCCGCTCCACCATCTGATAGTAGCTGTTCTCAAGCTGAAAAATCTCATCAACCTGACCGCGCTGTTCATAAACAGCGGCCAGATCTTTTTTGCCAAACAGGCTCAGCTTCTTCTTCAAGTTCAGCAGTGGACGGGTGATTTTGGCTGCCAGATAGAAGGAAAAAATCAGCAGCACAATAAAGGTAACGCTGGCGAACAGAAGCGCATTTTGATTGCCTTTGGCGATTCCCGAGAGCAGTTTGTGATTGGAAATCACGCTGGTGAATTCCCAGCTGACCCCAAGTGTCTCCAACCGGGGATTCAAAGGATAAGTAGCAATGATGTAGGAATTTCCGTTATCTGACCAGGTACGATAGCCTTCTTTTTTACCTGGGCGAAGAGGGGCGTTTTCCTCCAAAAAATTGCCCAAGAGCCGTTTGTCGGGGTGAGAAATAATCCGATTGTCGGAAGTCAGGAAGGAGTAGCCGATGCCAGTGAAGCTGGAGGAATACAGGTCCGCCAAAGCAGCCTCCCTGACATAAATGATCACGACCCCGATATTTTGCCCTGTATTGAAATTGCGGAACTGCTGGCCGAATGGAATATACGCATTGCCTTCTCCATCCCGTTTGATCTCACCGACAACAGGCATGCTGCTCTCCTGAATGCGTTTGATGAACAGGGCTTCAGGCACCTCCAGCATCTGCTCCTTAGACTGGTAAGAATAAAGCATATTATCGTTGGTGCTGATAATCACGTTACCCACCAGGTCGTTCTGGGCCAGCATACCGTCGATGATAGCTCCGATTCGCGATTCCTTATCAGCTGACGGCAGGGAATCATTATTGATGATTTGGTAGATATCACTGTTCACCAGAAACCGCAGAAACAACATTTGAATGTCATCGACCATGAGCTCCACGCTAAGCCCAATTTGGCGCTGAGTCTGAACGACATGGCGGTACAGATCCTTTTGCAGGTAGGTATAGGAATAAAAATTGAAAATAACGAGCATCAGCACCAGATGCAGAGACAGTCCTGCTAACAGAACAACAACAATCCGGCTTTTGATCTTGAACCGCCTCATCCAGGAATCCATCCGGTTGGCTAGTCTCCGCTTACCCATAGGTTTTTGCATATTCACTCGGCGGGATGCCCGTCATTTTTTTGAAGATCTGGCTAAAGTATTTGGAGTCGGTGAAGCCGACCTGATTGCCAACCTCGTACACCCGATACTTCGGATTGCGCAGCATACGTTTGGCTTCCTCGATACGGTATTCCGTCAGACATTCGTAAAAGGTTTTGTTCAGATCTTTACGGAATAGATGCATCAAATGGGTTGGACTGACGAAGACCGCCGCAGCAACCATCTCAACGGTAATGTTTCCGGCATAGTGCTCCCGGATAAAAGCGAGTGCGTCCCTGATTTCACGCCGGCACCGAGCCCCAGCCTCTTCTTCAGCATACAGCACACGTTCAATGCCAGAAAGGGCACGCTGCGCAGCAAGTACAGCCTGCCGGTATGAATCTACGATCCCGTTCCATTCTCCCGCAGGTTTACCTATGCCGACGCTTAAGGCCTGGCCGAAGTGCTGTTGGCTCCATTCAGATAGTTGTTTGCCCAATTTTCGTGCAGAATCTCCGGCCAGCTCTGGTTCCCCGGTCCGAAGGATCATAACCCACTCCAGATGGCTGTCCCGGAATAGACACAGTTGCTCAAAAGAATGCGCTTCCAGAATAGTCGCCGCTGCATCCTCCAGCGCTTTGCCTACAGTATTTCCTTGAAGGCCGTTATCAGGAGGAAAGGTAATGGACAGCGGTAGGATAGCTTTTCCAGGTTCCAATTGCAGTTCCAGTAATTTTATCTTATTTGAAATAAACTCTTCGTTATGCAGTTGGTCATGCAGCAAATCCTGCCAGAACTGCTTGGAGATCGAGGCCAATTCCTCATTAAGCTGTGAATACCGCTTGGAGAGTTGCTTTTTGCCAAGGATTTCATCCCCGACGCTTCGAACTGTATTTGCAAGTTCTTCTATATTAATGGGCTTTAGCAAATAGGTGGAGGCGCCATAACGCAAAGCAGCCTGCGCATATTGAAATTCGTCATAACCGCTGAGCACGACAATCCCTACGAGCATGTCCTGTTCCCGTATTTTTTCGATGAGCTCAAGACCGTTCATATACGGCATACGAATATCGGTAATGATCACATCTGGACGGTGCACTAGGGCAAGCTCCAATCCTTCCTCGCCATTGCTGGCTTCTCCTATGATCTCGACGTTGTATTCTGCCCAGTCTATGGTCTGGGTGATGCCCATGCGGACCAGATATTCGTCATCCACTACAAGCGCTTTCAACATTGGCTTCACCTCGAAGTAGTTTCTAATATGTCTTACAGCCATTATAAACATGAAACCTCTTAAAGAGGAGGTATAATTTCTGAGGTTGTCAGGATCGCAAACGATTTCGCAGTATATTCCCCGGTGACTCTGCGCAGTGACTGCCACGTAGCGTAAGGATCAAACATTTCAACAGCTTCGCAAACCGTTTCATAGGATTCCATCCTAACTTTTGCAAAATCCACTGTGATAGACTTTAAGCGTAAAAGAGCAGTAAGCGCTTTTATAAACATAGAGAGATCGAAATTGAACGTTGTAGGAGGAGTACACTAGATGCAAGATTCATTTATTCCATTTGGGTTTCAATATTACCGTTCCCCGACCCCCTTCCGTGATCAATGGGAACAAGACCTAAGCAATATTGCCGGACAGGGCTTCAATTGTGTGAAATATTGGGTACAATGGCGCGCGAGTGTGTCCAAAGAAGGGACCTATCATTTCGATGATATTCAGGAGCTAATGGATATTGCGCAGAGGAATGGTTTGAAGGTCATTTTGAATGTAATTTTCGACGTGGCGCCGGCCTGGTTCTATAAAAAATATCCTGATTCCAAAATGGTTACAGCGGACGGTTCCATTCTGGAACCAAGGGCGATTAACTGCCGCCAGATCGGCGGAGCGCCGGGGCCCTGTTATCATCATCCAGCTGCCGCCGAAGAAAAGGCAAAGTTTCTGGCGGAGACGGTGAAGACTTTTAAGGATCATCCGGCGCTCTGGGTCTGGGATTTATGGAATGAGCCTGAACTAACCACAGGAATCAAGCGCAAGTTGTCTTTTGACAACCAGGTGTGTTATTGCGAGCAATCGCTGTGGGTGTTCCAAGAATGGCTGAAAAATAAATATGTTACTTTGGAAGCTCTCAATGAATCATGGCAGCGGACTTACGGGAGCTGGGAGGAAGTAGAGGCACCGCGTGGACAAGGCGTATTTAATGATCTGGTGGACTGGCGCCTGTTCATGTCCGGTACTTTAACGGATGAGCTGCGGAGCCGGGTAGATATAGTGAAGTCACTGGATCTTTTGCATCCTGTTATGGCCCACACTGTGCCCGCCCCTATCTTTAATATGATTACAGCGGGTTCGGACGACTTCAAGCTGGCTGAGCCCTGTGACTTGACAGGCAATAGCCTTGGGTCCTCGGCCTGGTCTGCTGATCTACTGATCTCTGCCGCCAAAGGTAAACCCATTATCAATTCGGAGATTCATGCTTTGCCAGGCAATACTGCAATGAAGCCGCGTCAGCCGGACCTGCGGGAAATGAAACGGCATATTCTGACCCCGCTCGCTCGTGGCATCACGGGATATTTGTTCTGGCAGTACAGACCAGAGATATTGGGACAGGAGGCCCCTGCATGGGGCAGTGTATATTTGGACGGAAGTCCAACCCCATGGTACAAGGATATGGCTCATCTAAATAAGCTGGTGCAAAACAATAAGCAAGAGCTGATGCATGCAAAACGGCGCGGAGACGGGATTGCCATTCTGTTCAGTCCGCAGAACCAGGTTGCTAACTTTGCGGCACATGATCATCTGGACACCTACAACGATTCCTTACAAGGCGCCCATAAACTACTGCATGAGCTCAATTATAAAGTTGAATTTCTGCATGAGACGGATGTTAACGAGAAGACACTGGAGCAATACCACTGCTTGTGGATGCCTTATCCTCTATATTTGAACCGCAAACTGTGTGACATCCTACGCCAGTGGGTGGAAAAGGGCGGGATCTTGATTTCGGAATGCTCGTTCGGTGCACTTCAGGCAGAGAATGGCTGCCACAGCTATACGGTGCCCGGTTATGGATTTGACCAGGTGTTCGGGGTCCGTGAGACTTGGATTCATTCCGCTGAGAACCTGGATCACAGCTATCATCAGGTTGCGTTCGAATCACGGACAGCGATTCCGTTGCGGAATGTTATGGAGCACAGCAAGGCGGAGGAATCGGCAGCAGACGATACGGCGCACGGATCCTATTACAAATCGGATATCGAGCTGGAAAGCCATGTGAAGGTACTGGCTGAATTTGCCGAGGACCGCATGCCTGTGTTGACTACCGCCGCTTATGGCAACGGGCGTGCCGTATGGTTCGGTACCTTGCTTGCGGCTGCCTACTGGCAGGATGGACATCCCGGAACGCTTCAGCTGGTGCGGGATCTATTACAGAAGGAACTAAAGCTGCAGCCGTATGTACAAGCAAGCGGCGGTGTCCGCGCGGATCTCTCCGAGTGGGAAGGTGAGCAGGACCGAGGGGCATTTCTTTATGTTCATAATGAAGGGGATATGGCGGTTAAGGCTGACGTTACGCTGGGTATCATTTATACTTCAGTTGAACCGTGGTTTGATGACGGCAGCGCTGAAATTCAACCAATGAATCTATTGAAACCCACAACTACAAAACTGACTGTGCTTGTGGAAGCTGGAGATGTTCAAGTATTCCGATTATCTTAACCGGTGTCAATAAAGAACGGAGAATATAGAGTCGGTGAAAACTGGCCAAAGGAGTGTATCTATTTGGGTTGGTTAGATTATGTAAATCCATTACAGGGGACGGAGTCAGATTTCCGGTATTCACATGGCAATACACTGCCACTTACAGCGATGCCATTTGGTATGGCGGCTTGGTGCCCGCAAACCTATGAAGCAGGTGGAACCTGGTTCTTCCACCCGCGCCATCGCCACCTAGAGGGCATCCGGCTGACCCATCAGCCCAGCCCGTGGATCGGAGATTATGGGCATCTGACCCTGTTGCCGCAGACAGGTCCACTGCTCCTCAGTCCCGGTTCACGTTCTTCTTCCTTCAAAACGGAAGAGATGCAAGTGTCCCCTCACTATTTCGATGTGTTTCTTCAACGTTACCGCACCCGGCTGGAGCTGACTCCAACCGAACGTTGTGCAGCGATAAGAATAACTTTCGCTGAGAGGCAGCAGAACAGGCTTATTATAGCACCCCTGAAAGGTGAGTCACATATCACCTTCCAGCCGGATAAACGTAGAATTACCGGCTACACAAGAGGCCATACCGCCGGGGTTCCCGATAATTTCGCGATGTATTTCGTGTTCCAGTTCGACAGGGATTTTCACATGGAGGAGTCGGGAATCTTTAACGGAGATTATCAGCCACTGGAGACCCATGAAGGGACTGGCGAACGACTGGGCGCTTACGTAGGAATAGCTGCACCGGAATCTGGCATAGTGGGAGTGAAGTGCGGGACTTCCTTTATTAACGGAGAGCAGGCGCTGCTTAATCTGAACCGAGAGATTGGGGAAGACAGCTTCGGAGAGATCTTGAATAGAGCAGAGGCAAGCTGGGAAGAACGGTTGGGGCGCATTGTTGCTGAAAGCGCAGATGAAGAGAACCTCCGCACCTTTTACAGCTGCATGTACCGAATCTGCCTGTTCCCGAGAACGTGGCATGAATATAACGAGCAGAACGAGAAAATCCATTACAGCCCTTTTAATGGCAGCATCTGCCAGGGTCCAATGTATTCGGATATCGGGCTGTGGGATGTATACCGAACCAGCTTTCCTTTATACAGTATCTTATTCCCATCTTTATTGGGTGAGATAATGCAGGCGTGGACATTGGCATACAAGGAGAGCGGCTGGCTGCCAAAGTGGCTGTCACCAGGGGAGCGCAGTGCCATGCCCGGCACACTGATTGATGCCGCAGCTGTGGATGCCGTGGTTAAAGGCATCGGCGGATTTGATACAGAGGTACTGTATGAAGGTCTTCTGAAGCATGCAGATCGTCCATCAGTGGACGAGAAGCTGGGCAGAAGGGGCCTTGAATTGTACTTGCAGCATGGTTATCTGCCGCATGACCGTTTCCATGAAAGTGTAAGCAACACGTTGGATTATGTATACGGAGATTTCTGTATTGCGCAGATTGCCAAAACACTTGGCAAAATGGATGATTATGAGCGTTTTATGGCTCGGGCACAGAATTATAAGCTGCTGTTTGATCCAACAGTTGGGTTTATGAGAGGTCGCAATGAGGACGGTACTTGGCAGGAAGCATTTGATCCTCTGGAGTGGGGTAATCCGTTTTGTGAAGGCGGGGCTTGGCAGGGGAGCTGGGCTGTGCCCCACGACTTCCCGGGACTAGCCGGGCTGATGGGCGGTGAAGAGGCTTTTGTCCAGCGTCTGGATCAGTTGATGGCTGAGGAACCTGTATTTAAAGTGGGATCCTATGGTTTGGAAATACACGAAATGTCGGAAATGGCCTCCGCCGATCTGGGGCAGTTTGCCATCAGCAATCAGCCGA
Organism: Paenibacillus sp. FSL R7-0163; assembly: GCF_037969975.1. Lineage (NCBI taxonomy): Bacteria > Bacillati > Bacillota > Bacilli > Caryophanales > Paenibacillaceae > Paenibacillus > Paenibacillus sp. FSL R7-0163. The sequence continues at coordinate 2,708,766 of NZ_CP150224.1, read as the reverse complement.
GCTTCCACATTCCTTATATATTTGCCAGACTCGGTGTGCTGTGCAAAACGCAGTATTGGGTCCGCAAAACCATGACCGAACTGTTCAGCAGCCAGATGGATGGTTTACCCGGCGACGAAGATAACGGCAGCATGGGTGCTTGGTTTATTTGGAGCGCCATCGGCCTGTACCCTTTAAGTCCTGGAATTCCTGAATATGTGCTCGGCAGCCCGCTTTTTGATAAGGTAACTATTCAGCTTGAAAATGGGCAGCAATGGATCATTGAAGCAGAGAACAACAGCCCCGCCAATGTGTACAGTAAATCCGTCCACTGGAACGGATCGCTATGGCAGCACCACTCTCTGTCACATGATGAGATTGCCAAAGGTGGAGTCTTGAATTTCTGTATGTTTTCGGGCACAGATCAGTCTTAAGAACAATGCAAGGCAGTCTGGAAAATTCCGGACTGCCTTTGTTTTTATTAGATGATTTTACAATCAAAAAAAATTGAGGAACACACTGAATCAGTGATGAATGCAAATCGACTTTTCTATAAATCACTCCGATCCCGTAATTGCATGGAAATCATGCTTGATATACAACAAGCTGCTGCTCACTCCCGACAAACGCGCTGAATTCCTGCACATTGTACAACATTCCACGTTCGAATACGTAACTTCTCTATTCTCCGACAGCATTTTTTTATAGGGCGAAAACTGGGCTTTACGGTCAAATCGTGAAATGGCAAACCATTTCGCAGCTTTCCCGCCTGTTATTTCAACGTAAACATGTCTAATATCGAAGAGAATGAAAGCGCTTAACATCGAGGATGAGAGAGGAGGAAATAACTTATGACTCTAAAACTTCATTCCAAAAGAAATCAGCTAATCGTTATTCTGACCGCTCTGTTAGCAGGAAGCCTGCTGCTGATTGGTGCGAAGAATATGCAAGCTCCACAAGCAGAAGAAATGCTTCTGACCCTTAACGGGCAGGAGGCCACAGCAGCGGAGTTCAACTGGCATCTTCAAATGAATCGGGCACTGATTGTTGATTATTTTAAACAAACTTACAACGCCGACTATTCAATAGACTTCTGGTCTGCCTACTATTCCGGCGAAAATCCAATGCAGAAATGGATCAATACAGCTCAAACTCAGCTTTTGACGAAGCGGATGGAGCTACAGCTTGCTCAAGAAGCAGGAGTCGTAACGGATATCAGTTTTGAAGGTTTTCTCAAGGAGATGGAGCGCGAGAATAATCGGCGGAGTCAGGCAGCAGCGAATAAGGAGGTGGTATATGGTCCTCTTCATCTGGAGACGCAGGCCTATTTCAGTTATTACATGAGCAACCTTGAGGATGCCACGATTGAGGCCATGCGCAGTAACGGAAGTATCGTGATTTCAGACGAACAGGTGAAATTGGAATATGAAGCAAATCTAATTGCGAAATATTCTCTGCCGGGAACGATTCGTCTGGAATGGGCAACGCTTCCCTTTGGCCCAGAAACAGAGTACAAAGATCAGCAAAAAGCCTTAGAAAGAATGGAAAAGCTCCATGCAATAGCAACAGCGACAGCAGCAACAGATTCTTCAGGCACAGGCTTCCAAGGCCAGGCAAAGGAGTTTGGCGTAAACGTTGGCGAGGTGAAAATAACAAGTGCTTCACGTCGAACAGCAGCTCTGGAAAATCCAAAGGTATTGCTTACCGCAGAGCAACTGGTGCCGGGAGAGTTTAGCGGTTTGATTACTGAAAATGGGGCTATCCACCTACTTTACTGCCTGTCGGCAGATGATGCAGCTATTCAGCCGTTCGATCATGTGAAGGATGCCATCGCACTGAATTTGGCGCAGCAGAAGTATAGATCCATTGTGGACGAAAAGCTGTCCGAAGCTGTCGTGGAATGGAATTACCCGATGGCTGAAGATCTCGCAAACCATACCATCCAATAAATGTTCAAGGGGGAATAATACAATAATGTTCAAAAAACTCGCAAAATCACTGCTTATAATGGTGCTGATCTTCACAGCGGTGCTTCCTGTAATGGGCGTTTCTGCCCATGCTGAAGAGACGAATGCCGATGATTTCTCAACCCTTCCGGCAGCGGAACACAGGTCCGAGAACTGGCTAATTGACAGTAGTAATCCTCAGTTTTTCGAAGGAGATGCAGCCCGGCTGGTCAGAACCTCCACGGAGACTGGCTATGCCATTTACCCTTTGACTGGAGTTCAGTCGTTTACGCTTCAAGCGTATTATTTCTCTGGTTCCACGGCTGTTATCAAGTTCTACGGATCGCCAGATGCAGATATCTGGACGGAGCTTCCAGCCATCAACGACAGTCCCACGGCAACCGGTTCTGGCTGGTACGGAACAGTATATACACCCTCGGGGGCGCTGCCGGATGGTGTCAATTATCTCAAAATTGAAGTCAGTGGTGACCTCGATACCTGGCTGATGCAGCTTGGGCACCTTACGCTCTCCAATGTGTCGCTTGCACCACAAACGATTGTTGATGAGCTTGACGACATTGCACAGCTTTATGCACACAGTACAAATTGGTCTTTAGATACAAGCAATCCCGCTTTTTTTGGTGGAGATCATTCTCGTGCGGTGAGAACAGCAGACTCAGCAGAATCACTCGTGTACCATTTGCATAATCTGCAACATTTCACAACCCGCATGCATTCCTTTGCCGGGTCTAGCGGGACTATCAAGTTCTATGGTTCGGCGGATGCATCCACTTGGACAGAACTTTCTGCTGTTCATGAACCTCCACAGGCCACTGGTGATGCGGCTTGGACTGGGATGAATTATAGTCCGGCACAAGGGATTCCTTCCGGCATTCATTATTTAAAAATCGAGCTTAGCGGTGATTCCGCACCCTGGCTGATGCAACTAGGATCGGTCACCTTATCCAACCGCTTGCCTGGAGATGGAGGGAGCAGCGGTGGAGACGGAGAATATTATGTGGATTCATTTGCAGGCAGCGACAACAACGATGGAAAAACACCGGAGACTGCCTGGAAGACCTTCTCTGTAGTGAATCAGACTACCTTTGAAGCTGGGGATCGTATTTTGTTAAAGAAGGGTGGAATCTGGAACGAACAATTATATCCTAAGGGCAGCGGCACAGATGAAGAACCGATTACAATATCTGCCTATGGGAATGGAAGCAAACCGATTATCAACGGTGGAGGCATGGCCGGAGCAGCTGTATACCTACGTAACGCCTCGAACTGGGTGATTCGGGATCTTGAGGTCACTAATTATGCTTCCGAGAGGGGAACTGTTTACCGGGAAGGTATTATGGTGGAGGATGCTAATGGAGGAACATTAAGTAATATCCGCATTCAGGATAACTATGTCCATGATGTATCAAGCAGTTTCCGTTATCCGACGGTTTCCGGAGCCGAAGGTGGCCCGCATGCGTTTGGAGGTATCTCCGTATATGTGGGCGGAACGACGGGCACGGACAAGTTCGATGGGGTATGGATCGAGGGCAATACAGTGGAACGGATAGGCCGGACCGGTATTGTGGTATGGGATCAGCGTTTTAACGGAGCAGACTATGCTACGGTCAATGTTACGATCCGTGGAAATTATGTCAAACAAGCCGACAGCGACGGTATTCTCACCTTCGGTGCGGATGGAGCGGTGATTGAGCATAACATAGCGGAGGAAGGCGGAAATTATTCCGAAGAAGGCGAGTTTAACGGCTCTGCCGCAATTTGGCCGACTCGCGGCAAGAATAATATCGTCCAGTTCAATGAGTCTTTTAACACGAACAAACCAGAGGGAGATGGTCAGGGCTTCAATCTGGATATCGATACGATGGACAGTGTGGTTCAATATAATTACAGCCATGGCAACAAAGGCGGATTCATGCTTTTTGTCGATGCCCGTTTGACTCCGGGAGTGCTGACAGGCTCCTCTAACAATGTAGTCAGATACAACATCAGCCAGAATGATCTAACGCATACGTTTAATTTTGCAGGCGGGGTTACGCCAGATACACAAATCTATAACAATACTATCTATATCGGAGCTGGGCAAAACACCAAAATTATCGATCATGAATGGGATGACGCAGGAAATATTAACGCTCCATATTCTTTTAGAAACAATCTGGTCTACAACCTTGGTCAAGGAGGTTATAATCTGCCAGGGGTGAACGGTAGCTTCGATCATAATCTATTATATGGCAACCATCCAGTAAGCGAGCCGGAAAATACCAATCCTATCACAGCAAATCCACTCTTAGTTGCTCAGGGCACCGGCGGAATTGGCTGGAATACAGTGGACGGTTACAAGCTGAGGGAGGGGTCTCCTGCTCTTGGGGCCGGTACCATCATTGCAGACAACGGGGGACGGGACTACTGGGGCAATCCCGTTTCAGCAGCAACTCCACCGAATATTGGAGCTTATAATGGACCCGGACTTGATCCTGCTACGCTTCCAGAAGCCCCTGTAGATGATCTGCGACTATATTTTCAAGGTTTAAAAATTGCTCCTCATATTACAGATGGTAATAACGGCGGCATGTCGCTGCAACTTCAATTTACGAACAGTTCCAGTGTGGATCCTCTGAGAATTAAAAAGATTTCCTGGACCCTAGGGGAAGAGACTGGTCAGATCAGCGGTAGTGAATCGCAATTGTCTGAAATTGCCCCAAATAGTGGATTTACTTATTCAATTCCACTGCCGGGATTCTCTGAAGGGGTTAAATATCCTCTTGAGTTGACAGTTGACCTTGAAGGTTATGAGACAGTTCACCTCAAGCAAAACATAGATATTAACCGGATGCAGCATCAGTCCGATACACGAAGTCCCGCTCTGATTGATCTTGCGGACGGAACCCCTTTGCTCAACGGATATAAGGGTGCGGATGATCTTAGTGGAACAGCGCAGCTACGCTGGGATGAAGAACACATTTATTTGACCGCCGATATCCGCGATGATGTATTCAGCCATAATGCTGCCGGGATTAATATTTGGCAAAATGACAGTATTCAGTTCAGTCTTGCTCCCGGTGTCCCGGGCGATAGTCAATCCTGGTATGAATACGGAATCTCGCAAACACCAGAGGGGCCGCAAATATATCGCTGGCTGTCCATGAAAGGTGCAGCTACCGGAGTGTTGACTAAGGGAACTTTAAGTGTGGCCAGAGATGAGGCGACCAAGGTTACATCATATGCTCTGGCACTACCTTGGAGCGAAATAAGCCCGATCCGTCCAGCGGCGAGCGATATCTTAAGCTTCTCCATGCTGGTTAACGATAATGATGGCGCGGGTCGAAAAGGATATATTGAATGGGGATCAGGCATTGGCGCTGCGAAGGACGCCTCACTTTTCCGCACCTTCCAGTTTATGAACGTAGAAGGTGAAGAAGAGACACCGCTGAGTGATAATGCCGATTTGAGCGTTTTGAGAATGGACGGTACAGACATCCCTGAGTTTGACCGTAAGAAACTGAACTATAAAATAAATGTGCCCTTTTCCAAGACAGCGGTGGCTGTAACTGGGACACCTTCAGATGCAGAAGCCAAATTGACGGTAACAGGTGGAAGTGAGCTTAAGGTAGGAGATAACAGAATCGATGTTAAAGTTACCGCTGCGAACGGCATAACAACTAAGACCTACACTTTGAATGTAGTGCGGAGTGAAGAAGGTGGGGGAACAGATACGACCGGCAATTCGTCCGGCAGCAATAATAGTGGCAACACAAATGAAAGTAGTGGAGGAAAAATAGTTAATCCAGTGAATATAATTTCAGCGGGCCGTATTCGCATTCAGGGTTCACCCGGTGCTGAAGGAATGAAAATTGCACAGCTTCCCACAGGAGAACTCCAAAAAGCGATGAAGGGAGTGCAAGATGGAGCTTTAGTACTTGAGCTTGCTGAAGAGGATGCGACTGCCAGCGGTGTGGCTTTTCAAGTGCCCATTCCCGAACTAAAAGATAATGTTACTTCCCTAACTGTAAAAGCAGGTGCTGCCACAATAACACTTCCAATTAACACTTTAGGTGAGAATATTCCAGAGGGTGCCCGGCAGTTGGAGCTATCTATCCATTTTGTTGATGCGTCAACCCTTCCAGTTGCCTTAAAAGAGAAATGGAAAACGCATGCTTTGTTCCGGATCTCAATGACGGTAGACGGCAAGTCCAAAGAAACATTAAGCCCTTCTGCGGCAATGAAGGTATCATTTGGATATAAATTAACCCCTGACGAGGTCGCACATAAAGCCATCGTCTACTCTGTTACCGGAGAGGGAGTGGCCAAAGTGGTCAAAAACTCCAAATACGTATCAGGTACTGGAAAAATTACGTTTACATCAAGTGATTTTGGACTCTATGCTGCAGCTAATGCAAATATCCACTTCTCTGATGTTGATTCAGGCTCCACAGTCATCTTGGAAGCTTTGGCTTCCCGTGATCTTATTCATGGCACAGGCGGGGGCAAATTCGAGCCTGCCCGGCAAATTACAAGAGCGGAATTTGTTCAGCTGTTAGTATCAGCGCTAGAACTTCAAGCCGAGAGTAGCAGTACTTTCAAAGATGTGAGTTCAAATGCTTGGTATTACCAAGCTGTCTCAACAGCTCAGGCGCTAAAGCTTGTTAACGGACGTAGCGAAGGCGTATTTGCCGCAAAAGAACCTATCTCCCGCCAAGAAATGGCTGTTATTCTGTTTCGCGCTCTGAGCTTAACTGCTCTCCAGTCGGATATCTCCGGCAAGGCAGCAACTTTTGCCGATGAGAATCAAATCGGTTCTTACGCGATGGATGCGGTTGAGTACATGCGGGAGACAGGAATTGTCAACGGTTATACCGACGGTACCTTCAGACCACTGAGCCTGACCACACGTGCAGAAGCCGCTGCTTTAATTTACAGAGTAATGGAATTGTAAGCACCAGAGAAGAGCTGGAGCCAAGTTCACTTGGCTCCAGCTCTTTTTGCTTACAAAGTGTTTATTAATAGGTGGCGAAAGATCTAATAATTAAAAATGTTGTTTCCTTTCACATGTATCCATTAACAGCTACAATTATTAATAAATATCTTTTGAAGTAAGGAGTGGTAAACATGGAAGAATAGCATTTATCACACTAATCACAGGACGCTATTCAGCCACTTATTTCTGTTATTAAGGATCGTTGGGTTGGACGAACCAGCCCTTTGGTCGAGTCTTTGGATGGAGGCAGTGTTACTAGTGAATTTATTGTGATGCTGAGGTTGCTTCTTACTTGGATGCTACAGTCATAGAGTACGATAACTTCTTCGAAGCGAATATCACTAATGATGAATGTGACTCCTATACAACGGAGCAAAAATATAATCTGGTAATAAATGGAAGATTGTGAACTGAGACACTATAATATAATTAATGATTAGTGGTAAAACACAGAATAAAACCATTTTCGTTTTTCGTCTGTGAATGGTATTAAAGCGTATCTATTACAAAATTCCCTTCAAAGGTAATTATTCTGAAGGGAATTGTAGCTCGCTAACTGAACTATCCGATGTTGTTGACCTTACAATTCTAGTGGATAAATTACCCGAGCCGCGCAGCTAGTGTAGCCACACTTTTCTGTGAAATTGCTAGGTATTGTTTATCCATGATCTTAATTTATATTGAAAAAGCGAGACCGTACTCTCTATATTGAAGTACGGTCTCGCTTTAATTTTTGACTTTGGTAGCTCGTGCATCTTAAGGTTTTTTTAGCTCATTTATCATTTTTCAGAAAATTATATTCGTGCAGATAATCTAATTCCGCTTAATTTCTTTTTTACTAATGATCTTCCCCGTAGTTCTATTAAATACGATTTCATACCATTTACCGTCAATAAGTACTATCTTATTTTCCAGTACGTCTGCAAATATTTTAAAGTCACTTTGTTCGAGTGGTGTTGTATATGAACTAGCTTCTATATGTACACTCAAAAAATTACTAAAAAAAGCAATGATTATAATACTTCCAATGATCCTCTTGAAAATCTTCTGGTTCTTCATTTAATATCGTCCTCTTTCATTTTTATGATAGGTAACTTATCGTAAAACGGATTAATCTCTTGTATGGTAGTGAAATAACCTAATTTATTGAGATAAATATCAAAAGTACCATCCTTGTTTTTTATTATGTAAGCTGTATCAGGCGTTATATCAATAGCTGTGCTAGCGTAATTATCTGGAAAAGAATATCGTGGTTGTACAACAAAAAATAATGTAGACACAAAGCATGATAAGGCTAATATACTCGTGGTTGAAAACCTTAACCATGATTCTTTAGGTTTATTGTTTGATAACAGTAGCTCAAAGCGGTTCATGAAAGTAGATCTGTTTTTATCAATAAGGTCCATAGTAAAGGGCATATATTTAGATTTTATAGAGTTTTTATAGGTATTCACAAGAAATTCGAGGTAATTAAGCCGTTTATATTCCTCCCAATTTTTTGTTATGGTAAGATCATTTTTTATTTCCAAAATTCTATCCACTTGGTTACGCAATTGATATACAAAAGGATTCCACCAATAAAAAGCACATAACAGTTCAATGATAGTTTTAATCCAATTATCTTTATTAAAATAGTGATGCAATTCATGCCGAATAATAAAATATTCCTCTTGATCAGTAAAATTATGTACTGGAAAAACAATTGTGGGTCTAAAAAAACCATACATCATGGGAACTGAAGTCAATGAGGTTTCAATTAACTTTAAATTTTTAGGTATTTTAATTTCCTTCTGGAGGACACTTAAAAGTTCAGAGTTTATATTTTTCTTGATAGAACACGTCATTATTAATTTACACAAATTAGAGTACCTTTGAAAAATCCGACTAATACTTATGAGTGTTCCCGATAACCAAATAACACCCAAAAAAAGATATAAGTTAATCTTTATTTGATCGCTGAATGAATAAATAGAAAAATTAAAAAAATCATTTATTATGGGTAGGAATTTTGGTAATTCGATAGTATGAGCAAAAGGTATTTCTATTGGAACAAGTAATCTGATTGTAATAAGTAACAGCAATAGGGATAAAACCGGAACACCAACTTTACTAATAGTAGATGATTTTTTAGTTATAAGGCAATATAAGCAAATAAACAAACTACTTACTAATAGAGTAGTTTGTATACTCCAAATGGTTATCATCTATCGACCTCCCCATTTTTTTGCGTCAGTTTCGTTTGTTCAAGCTCTGTTTTTTTCGCTTTTATTAACTTTTCTAATCTATCAATCGTGTGTATATCAATATTTTCATCCTCGAACTTAAATAATGTTGAGATTAATTCTGTAATACCAGTTTGAGCATCATCCGTTGAGTAATATTGAGCAAATTGCATAACTGCATAATCATTTGTAGTGATAATAGGTCTGTACTTTCTTGCAGTTGTTTTAAAAACCTTTGTATAAGCTGCAACTTCAATTGCATTTTTAGTAAGTAACGATTGTAAGGCGTTTTGTATGCTGTATATACTAAATTTCTCCTCGATTTTCTCAAAAATATTTGTCGCGGTAAGAGGGTGGGGTTCCTTCCATAAAATATGCATGATTTCTAATTCCCGATTAGTCAATTTTGTATAGGACATAAAGGTTCCCCCAGTATAATATAGTATCTTAAAATTATAGATCGATTTTCACGTTATATCAACCGTTGATTTTTACTTTATATTAATAATTAAGAGAATAATGGTATCTATTAAATTATCGTTGACAAAATAATGATTTAAATGGTAATTTATCCATACACATTAAATGTTAAGCGTTAATGTTAAAAGTACATACATGTCTTTATTTTTATTCATATGAAGGTGGGTGGTCATATTGATTTATTAATAAGTACAATTGTTGTTACTTTTTTCTTGTGATATTTTTTGAAACTAAATTGTTGATGATGTAAATAACTATTATTTGGATAACACATTTTAACGAAAAATTCCATAAATTCGAAAGGGTGACTTTGATGCGATATGAAAAAAACTGTACTAAGATAGGTGGTTTAAAAAAAAGGGGTGGAGCTGTAAGAACACAAAAAACTAGGAAAGTTTTTACAATGCTGCTTGCATGCTCTTTTTGTTTTGGTCTAAGCACAACCGCTTTTGCAGCATCAGAATATCAGGATACAATTACTGTAAATGAAGCCGGCGCAACTGAAACTTATATCGGTGACTATGCATCCGAGAGTATCTTTAAATCCGAACAGGATACAATTACTTTAAATGAACCAGGTGCAATTGAAACATATATCGGTGACTATTCAACCAAGCGCAGCTTTACACCAGAACTGGAAACAATTACGCCGAATGAACCCGATGCAACAAATTATTTGGCAAGAGCGACATACACACTTTCTAATGTAAGTAAGCCTATAAGTTATAATTTATTTAAGCCAGTCTCAGATTACGTTGCTTATCCTGGTACTGTTTCAGTTTCGAAAGGAGTAACCACAACTGTCACTGCTTCAGTTACGGGTGGTGGTGGAGTGGACGTAGCGTTTTTAAAAACCAATATTTCAGGAACGATCGGTTCAAGTGCTGCATTCACAACGACACAGACTATTTCGTACCCAACTACTAAAGGATACAAAGGTAGGATTATTTTAAGATATTACCAAGAACAGTATACTTATGATGTTACTAAGTTAGGTGTTAAATATGCAGGCAGCGCTTTTACTGAAGCACATGACCAATATTACGCATTACAGCAGGTTGCTCTATAGATTTGATATTAAAGATGAGTTATAACAGCAGAAATAGGTTTGAGAGTTTAAGAGTTTAGTTAATGTAAAAAAGGAGTGGATACATACTATTCACTCCTTTTTTATATCTGTATAACTGGAAGGGAATTGACACTATTTGAAAAAAATAATGTTTTTGATTGAAGTAGCTCTTCTATTAATAGTATTTGGGTGTGAATCTAATAGCATTAGTAATATACTAAATAAGCTAGAATTCAACCAAGCAGTTGGGATATATACGATCAATATAAAACATTCAGAAAATAATGGTTCGTCATTGCTGCTATTTGGATCAACATCAAATTTAAAAAAAGATACTTTTGAAAAATTAAATAAATCGGATATAACAATAACTTTATCCAATGAAAAAAAGGATGAAATTGAATTTAGCCCAGACGATATAGAATGGGAATTGACTGACCAGAATTTTTTAGTAGAAGGATTTTCTATAAGGTTAAATTCTGATAGGATATTAGGTTTAGAAAAATTGGGTTTTGATAAAATCAAAATAAAACTAGGAAGTAAAACCTTTAAAAAAAATATTAGTCCAGTATATTTACAATTTTATTCTGGTGAGGAAAATGGAATTTCCGTAATGGAATCTCCGATATCCCCTAAAAATGTAACAGCACTAAATAAAGAGTATTCATACTCGTATAAGATATTAGATTCAAATCATATTATTACTAGTGATATAAAAGCAGAATTAATTTATCCGAAAGAAGTAAAGAGTTTTATTGAAATTGTTACTGTAGAAGTTAATCCAGATATATATGCAGAGGAAGAAATTAAGGAAGAATTCAGAAATAAAGTTGATAAAAAAATTTTAAAAGAACTGAAAGTTTATGAAATTAAATGTAATTATATTATTAAGAAAAAGGAGAATATAGTTTTTCAACCAGAAATAAAACTTCTTTATAATAATAAAGAACAAAGTTTAGCACCATTTACACCAATAAGTTTTTTTAATTTTTAGAAAAATATATTATTAATATAAAAATAGGAGATAAGTAATTATTTCATGAAGATGATTTGTAATAGTTGCTTATACTAAAAGTATTAAATGCTAATATAGAATCTAAAAGAAAAGAAACAATGAATAGTAATATGCACATTTTTCGTTTAATCCAGAGTGTTTTACGATGGAAGTATGATAAGCGGCACTTCTCTCCAGATGCAACTTTGTAACGATCGCGTTCCCTTTGCTTGACTTTTATCACAATCTTCATGGGTCTAATGATTTGCTGAACGTTTTAGTTATTTCACTTTAAAATGAGAGCAGCTGAAAATATGTGGTGTGTCGAATAAAATTGAGGAGTAATATGTAACTAAGTACAACACTCATCTTTTCCTGATGTATTACAATAAGAATTAGAAATGGTGCTTTATTGAAAAAACGAACAAGTTTCTATTAAAGGTAGCAAACTAAATAAAATTAAGAAGTTTATTAGCTGCAAAAATTACAAGAACTAAATAAGCGGGGGAATATCTATGAAAAATCTTAGTAACGTTATTAGTTCAATAATTTTAGGAATTGCAATCATTACTGGTTGTTTTATTATCAAAGGCAGTCAGTCATCTATAAGTCCAACAATTAACAATGAATATTCAAATAAACCATTAATGACACTTAAAGAAACTGCTAAATATTTAAACATCACTGAATCTCAAGTGCGCAAGATTATTACTACAGAAGAAACAATGTTGAAAACACAAGGTGCATATACCGGTGTGTTGTTTCCCATTATTAAAATCGGAGATGAAATTTTTGTTAGTACATCCGTTTTAAATGATTGGATAAAAGAATCTATCCAACAAAGGAAAGAATTTTAAAGGATATTGCACCGATAACAGATGTAGCTCAAGTTTTAGCCATCATCAGTGGAATGATGTATCTGGACTAGTCATCAAATCCTAAATTGCAAATATCCACAAAAACTAACGCTTCGGACCATTCCGAAGCGTTAGTTTTTGTATGCACAAGTTATGTTTAGTCATCTAACGCATGCCTAAATCCAGAAAATAATAATTCTCAAATTAGCTATTTTAAATTTGATGAAAATGATATAAGATAATGTAACAGTGGAACGATACGTATCGTTCTATAATTACATACTTTTAATAAATAACATCTAGGAGGTGAAATGAATATGAAAGGGAAAAACAAAGAACCTCGAAGTAAAAAGGAGATTCTTACTGCAACCATTGAAATGTTAGAATCCAACAGTTATTCATCATTAACGATTGAGGCGATTGCAGCACAAGCTGGAGTAGGTAAAACAACCATCTATAGATGGTGGGAAAATAAAGCACGTCTTGTATTGGACGCTTTTCTAATGACCGTAGAATCAGAGTTTGAATTTGATAGCAATAAATCCATTGAGGTTAACTTTAAACAACAGCTTGAAGCTTTAGCTCGTATCCTCAATAGCAAAATCGGGAAATCCACTTTAACTATAGTTACAGAGAGCGAAGAAATCGCGAAAGATTTTTACGTATTGTTTTTAATGACTAAAAGAAATGAAGCCAAACAATTACTCCAAGCAGACATAGATAAGGGAGAATTGAAGTCAACAATTAACCTGGATATAACTTTAGATCTGCTTTATGGTCCCATTTACTTTCAAATTCTCATCTATAAAAAAATTCCGGATGCGGATTACATAAACGATTTGTTGATCCATGTCTTGGAAGGCATCACTGTTGCAAATTAATAGTAAACCGGGGGATATTCACTTTATGAATCAGACGATAGACGTTCAGAATTACAATAAGAACTATTCATTAATGACGATTATTTTATTTTGGTGTGGTTTAGTTATTCTAACTAGCATGTATATTACAATTCCATTATCCGAAGTGTTTTCGCATGCCTTCCAGATTAGCCCGAGTGAGGCGGCTTGGATTGGGAGTTCATTTTCTCTTTGTTATGCGCTGGGCTGTCTTTTGTATGGACCTTTCTCAGACAGGTATGGACGTAAAGTATTTTTAGTAGCCAGCATTATTGGGTTAACCGTAGTTACGCTTGCGCTAGGATTTGTGGATAGTTTTTACGGGCTTATTATGCTCAGAGGAGTGCAAGGCCTAGTGGCTGCTGCATTTGCACCTATTGCGCTAGTGTATGCAGGGGAAATGTTTCCGCCTCATAAAAGATTAACAGCCGTTGGATTTATAAGCTCAGGACTGTTAATGGCAGGCATAGTAGGCCAGGTTTTTAGTGGGATTGTTAACGAAGCTCTTGGCTGGCGTGCTATTTTCTTTATTTTGGGGATTGTGTATGGTATTACTTCAGTGATTGTAATAAGGTTCCTTCCTAAAGATGAAATGCTAAGACCGAAAGAAAATGTTCTGCGGAAGTTTAAACAAATGACAATTCTGCTAAAACAATCACAATTGCTTTTGGCTTTTGCGATAACCTTTATGCTTCTATTAACTTTAGTTGGCATGTACACTGTTTTGGGAAGTTATTTAAGCTCAGCTAAGTTTGGACTTTCCTCACAGGATATCCTTTATATTCGTGCATTTGGAATCGCGGGGATGCTTTTAGCACCCTTTTCCGGAAGAATTGCTCAAAAACTTGGAATGGCCGCTGTTCTAAGGGGAGGCTTAGCTTTAGCTGCAATTGGGTTGCTTGCTCTAGGTTTTAGCACGAACCTGCCACTTCTTGTCCTAATGAGCGTTGTATTTGTGGCTGGTATCGCGCTGGTAACTCCCGTTATCATCTCAATTGTCAGTCAATTAGGGGGAAATGCAAGAGGGTCTGCTATTTCATTCAATGCATTTATTCTATTCCTAGGCGCTAGCACAGGCCCGATATTAGCTTTGAAATTATTAAAAACAGAAAATTATTCGTTATCCTTTACTATATTAGGTTCTATTCTTTTATTAGGTTTTTTAATCTCTCTTTTTCTTAGATTATCGGCTAGGGAACCCGCAGTAAAAAATGAACGGGCTGCTTCTTTACCCACAGAGTGATAGGAATGATTAAAGAAACGGAGATTTGCATTGTTGGTGGTGGACCTTCTGGCCTCTTTCTAGGGCTGCTGTTAGCCAAAAACGGAATTAGAGTTACCGTACTGGAAAGTCAAACAAGCTTTAATCGCAAGTTTAGAGGAGAAGTTCTCCAGCCTCGATTTGTAAGGCTCATGAAAGAGCTGAACCTGGAACAGTGTCTTGAAAAGTATGAGCATATAAAATTATTTAATTCCGAAATATGGAATAATAAGAAATATATCACTCAAATTGATTATGAAAAAGAAATGCCGGAGGCACCTTACGCAATTAAAATAAAACAATCCGTCCTGTTAACTTTTCTTTACGATCTAGCAAAGGATTATACTAATTTTGAGCTCATTTTTAACGCTAAGGTCACTTCAACTATTAAAAGTACAAATCGAACAGTCGGGGTAAACGCCTTAGTAGATGGACAAATGACTGAGATCCATGCTTCTTTAGTAGTCGGAGCGGATGGACGGATGTCCACGGTTAGGAAGACAAGCGATTTTTCTTTTAAGTATAAAAAAGAAGATTTTGATTTAATCTGGTGCAAAATATCGACTAATGAGTTCAAGCTAAATCAAAAACTCCTTTTCAGATTGTCTGATTTTAGTAACTTCATAGGGCTTCCTTATTCCTCTGATTGTGTGCAAATAGGTTTTACAATGAAGAAAGACCAATGGAATACCATAAAAAGAAAAGGCATCGAACCATTAAAGCTTGAATTCATAAAGGCCTTTCCTGAGCTTGAAGAAGACATTGAAAAAATCAGTGATTTCAAATCGTTCGTTTCTATCCAATCAGAGACTTTTATGGTGGACAATTGGCATGATAAGGGTTGTATTCTAATCGGTGATGCTGCACATTGTTCTTCTCCACTCGGAGCTATCGGATTGTCCTTGGCTTTTGAAACAGCGCTGGTCACAGCTGAACTTATTGTTACATCAAAATTAGAGCCAAATCATGAATACAAGCGTTTAGATCGTTTGCAGTCCATTCGTAATCGGGAAATTCGTTTAGTGCATTTTGCTCAACAGTTGATAATCAGCATGATCGTTAAATCCCCTAAAGGGATTAAAAACTTCTCGCTAGCGTGCATGAAACTGATGGGAAATAGCAGGATCGCTAGATATTTAATGCGGAGATTCTTTTTGGGGAGTCCTAAAATAACGGTTGATAATGCCTTTAAATTTTAACGAAGCCTCATTCCTAAGTAGAGTTCATTGGGAATGAGGTTATTTTAATTTGTTGAAACGCAAAGAATTTGTATAGAAAACGCTTTCTATCCATTGTAAAATACAGGTTGAGGTGTAATTACAAAACAAGGATGGAAATCCCATGCGGATCAAATTTAATATTTTTCAGAAAATGTTAGTGTTATTGCTGATTCTGCTAACTCCGGTTGTGGCGCTGTACTATTATTCTACCTCTAAGAGCATCAACGTCATACAGGAGGAGCTTATCAAAGCCAGCCTGAACCGGATGGAGCTTTTCGTGGCACAACTGGATGCCAGCATTGAGAAGTTCGACTTAGTCTCCGCACCTATGCTCGTTGACACGAACGTGCTGGAGTACCTTTACAACCTCAACATGAGCGATTATTCCCTAATGAAAACAAGGCTGCTGATCCAAGAGAAGCTGTCGCTGGCCAGCGCATCGGGCAACTGGCGCAATGACGTAACCGTCTATTTCCCGCAACGAGACGATAGTATTTCTTCTTCCCCCTCCTATGAATATGACCTTAAAGAGTTTGAAAGCCGATTTTCGCTAGGGTGGAGCTACAGCGAAGATTTGGAGATTGGCTCCGGTTTTACTCGAACTTATGTCACTACGGGTTACAAACCAGCCCGTCCGGACGATCTGGATGTTGCCGTTCGCATTAACCTCTACAAGTGGAGCTTCGAAAATTTGCTTGATACCTACAAATCTGGTCACTCTGACAACCCGTTTTTTTACAAAGAAGGACATGCCATCATCGCCAGCCGGTCCGCAGATGGGCCCAAGATGGACCAAATTATCACGGAATTAGGCGACAGGATCAATAGCCGGGATTCAAGTTTTTTAATTCATTCCTTCGACGGCAGGCCTTATCTGATTACCTATTATTATTCCAATATTCTTGAGTGGCATCTCGTCGATTCTGTTCCACTTAACCAGATTATCGGACCTATCAAGCAACAGCGGTTATTGTTTGGAGCTTCTTCGATTATTTTGCTCCTATCCTGTATTACCGCCGCGTCTGCCTTGTACTGGAACGTACATCGGCCTATCTTTCAACTTGTGCGTGCGGTGCAGCGGATTAAGGAAGGCGATTACGCCTACCGCCTGCCGAAGAAATCAAACAATGAATTCACGTTCCTGATGCAGAACTTTAACGAGATGGCGACGCAGATCCAAGATCTCATCGAGAATGTCCTACAATCGCGTATCCTTGCGCGCGATGCTACGCTAAAACAGCTACAAGCACAGATTCATCCTCATTTTCTGTACAATTGTTTAGGTTTCATCATTAATATGACCAAGATGGGAAAGAATCGGGCTGTCATAGACATGGCGTATCATCTGGCCGACTATTACCGGTATACGACGCGAATGGATAATCAAGGAGTCAGCCTGGGGGAAGAACTGGCGTTCGTGCGCATTCACCTCGAGATTCTTCGGCTTCGCAATGAGACGCTGTCCTACAGCATCGAACTGCCTGAAGAGTTGGCGGAGCTGCGAATTCCCCGGCTTCTTATCCAACCGATCGTGGAGAATGCGATCGTGCATGGACTTGAGAACGTCGAATATCCAGGCCGGGTTGAAATTAGAGTTTACGTCAATGAAGACCAATTGCACTTGGAAGTGGAGGATAACGGAAAAGGATTAAATAAAGAACGGATGGACCAACTGCAAATGGAGCTTCATATTCCGGCCAGCGAATATGCAGGCTGCGGTCTTTGGAACGTATATCAAAGACTGCAAGGCAACTTCGGTTCAGACGCTCAAATTGAGTTTTGCCCGTCCAGACTGGGGGGGCTAAACGTGAGGCTGATTTGGAGACTTGGGATGAAAGACGAAACGAAGGAGGAAGAGCAATGAATAGCCTGCTTGTAGTTGATGACGAGAAACATTATGCGGACAGTCTGGCAGATACAATTCCATGGGCGACACTTGGTATCTCCCGCGTTTGGAAGGCTTACAGCGCGAGCGAGGCACTTGCTCTGATAGACACCTTCCCCATTGACATCCTTATGACGGATATCCGTATGCCGCGCATGAACGGCCTGGAACTGATCGAACAGGCCAGGCTTCGTATTCCAGGGCTGAAGTGCCTGCTGCTCACAGGTTATGCGGACTTCGATTACGCCCGAAAAGCGATTGAGCTGCAAGCGCTCGATTACCTGATGAAGCCCGCGAAGGACGAGCAGCTACTTACGGCAATGGGCCGGATCATTAAGCAGCTTGAGCAGGAGCGATCAATCGAACAGGGCTTCCGTATCTACCGAGACAATAGTGCAGAACTGAAAGCAGGGTTGTTGCTCAAAGTGCTCAGCGGAAATCTGAATAGCAAGGCGCTTGCAGAGAAGTTAAAGCTGTTTGACCTCCCTCTTCCGATACCAGGTCATGTCTCGATGTGCCTGGTCCGATTGGGTTCCCCCTTCGATGGACAAGACCTCTATTCGCAGTCACTGATCCGGTTCGCGGTAACAAACATGCTGGAAGAATTGCTGATGGACCGCTATGACTGCTGGTCGGCGGCGGATGATGAAGGAAACCTGCTCGCTTTGGTATACGACCTGTCAGGAGCACCACCCGATCCGGAATGGGTGCTTGAGCGGATAGAGCGATTAAAGCAAGAAGTACAGAGTTTGCTTAAAGGTAAAATTTCTGTAGGGGAAACCGACTGTCTATTCCCGGAAGGACTGCAAGCTAGTTATATGACAGCTAAATCGCGATTAGATAGTGACGGTTTTTCGGGTGGGCAGGTGCCAGAGCGGAATGAAGAGGAAGCGCGTCTTATGCGCAAGCTGTATGAAACGCCTCTGCTGACACATCTTTTGGAAACGGAGCAATGGGAAGCGGCGGAAGCTAAGATCCGAGCGTTCGTGTCACCGCTATTGCATACGGGTTCACCTAACCTCATGCGCGACGTCTTTTTCTTTCTCTCCAATGCCTTCCAGTATATCGCGAATCGCAGTGGCAGGACGCTGGCCCAAATGCTCACTCCTGAGCAATCGGCTTTCGTTAAAGGAAAAGCGATGCTGCACGCGTCGCAGCTGGAAAGCTGGGCGCTCGACTTACTACGCACACTTCGCGATAAGCTAGGGGAGGAGACCGAGGACCACAGCCAGGTGATCGTCCGGAAGACGCAACTCTACATCCAGAAAGAGCTGGACAAGGACTTATCACTTACTTTGCTGGCCAAACGCGTCTTCGTACATCCTAACCATCTGTCAAAAATCTTTAAGCAGTGTACAGGCACTACCGTATCCCAATATATTTACGAGCAGCGTATGCTCAAAGCCTGCGAGGTGCTCAAGCATACAAATAATAAAATCTACCATATTGGTGAAAGTATTGGCTATCCCAATACCAACTGGTTTATTCGGAAATTCCGTGACTATTATCAGGTGACACCGCAGGAATTCAGGGATAGATACCGATCGGGAATGGAGTGATTGGGCCGGTGAAGAAGCAAAAAAGAAAGGCCAGATTTCTATGGGCAGTTCTGAGCGGAGTACTGCTAGTTTCCGGCTGTTTAAGTAACACAGGGAAAACGGCACAGAACAGTACATCCAATGGGGAAACGAAGCCGGTATGGGACTTTAAATACGATCCGCCTATAACCATCACAACAGGAATCGTGGACGAGAATCGGCCTAACGCATTCAAGCCAGATGAGAGCCTTACAGACAACGTGCACACCCGCTGGATGGAAGATAATCTGGGAATCGTCACGAAGTTTGATTGGATTGTCAGCAAGTTCGAGGATGCAGATACCAAAATTCGGCTGGCGCTGGCTGTGAATGGCAAGCTGCCGGACACCCTTAGCGCTGAAGGAGACATCCTGAAGTATCTGCTGAAAGCCGACAAGCTGCTTCCGCTGGATGATGCCATCGAGAAGTATGCGCATCCTAAGCTAAAAGAAGCGCTCGAGAAGTACGCTTATACTATGGCAGAAGTGACCAAAGACGGCAAGATATATGGACTTCCCCGTTTTAGTGCAGGAGATGAGGGAACGGTCATGTGGATCCGTAAGGATTGGCTTGAGAAACTGTCGCTGAACCCGCCTACGACGATAAGTGAGTTGGAGAACGTGCTGAAGGCATTTTCTGAACAAGATCCTAATGGGAATGGTGAAGATGACGAAGTTGGTCTGGCGGTTCCGCTAAAGGAAGGTCCCTGGAGCTGGATGGGGCAGACAGATGCGATCGCCGGAGCTTTTTCAAGGCAGATGATTAGCACGTCTGACATCAAACTGTTCTGGAATGAGGACGAGAAGGGCAGCTTGATGTTTGGCGCCGTACATCCGGATGCTAAGAAATACCTGGAAACGATGGCGTCCTGGATGGCGAAGGGCTACATGGACAGAGATGCAGGCATGCAGGACCCGAGCCAAGCGTCCGAACTGGCGGTTAACGGAATGGCTGGTGTCATGTTCGGCCCGTTTTGGATGGGAGCCTGGCCGCTCGGCGATACAGTGAAGGTCGACCCGGAAGCGGATTGGGAGGCTTATTCCGTTCCTGCCGGACCGGATGGGTTAAAGGGCAAGGCACAAAAGCCGTTGTACGGTATCTATACGGTGTTCAGCAAGGATTTCACGAATATGGAAGCCTGGTTCGCTTATTATAACAAGTTGCTTGCCAAAAATTTCGGACCGGATGATCCGTACTTCGATCCCCGATTCGCACAAGGGTTTCACGAAGGTTACGATTATGTGATCATGAACGACAAGGTCATTACTGTCAATTTTGCGACTGAAGGCGTGCCGAATGATAAGTGGCCGCTTGCGGACGGGTCTTCAATGGATATGCGCTGGATGCTCTATCCGCTGACAGGTGGCGCTCCAGCCTTGCCTTATATGAATGCGGATGCAATCAGAAAATTATCTGAAAATTCGGAAGCCATAGTGACGACGCCGATCGAACAAGCCATTAAAGGTTTGAATTCGGCTCAACTTACGGCGGCTGGGGTAGCGATTGCCGAGCAGGGACTCGAAATCCCGAACCGGTACCACGGACCTTTAACGGACGGGATGGAGAAACACGGAGTGTTCCTGCAGAAACTCGCAACGGAGAGTTATCTGAGCATCATTTATAGCGAGAAGCCGCTCTCCTACTTTGATGAGTTCGTAGCCCAATTTTACAAGAATGGCGGCGACGTAATCACGAGAGAAGTAAATAATTGGTACATGGAAAACAAGCCATAATATTGTGGCTTGTTTTCTTCTATGTTCCTTTATTTCTTCTATATAACAGGATTAACTTATTGAATTAAAATGATTTTATTAGAAAGCGTTTTCAATAAAAAGAGGTGATGGTATACGAAGCTAATCATAGAGTAACTCTCACAACTAAGTGTAAACTTTCGAACTGAGTTTTGTTTGAAGCGGAGCGAAGCAGTTTATGCTCACAAAACTTTTTAGGAGGAGAGGTAATGAGGAAAAAAGTAAGCGTGTTTCTGGCATTAACTATGTTTGTGACTATCTTTTTTTCAAATCCGATCAAGACTAATGCGGCAACCCCCGAAGCGCCTGCAGGATGGAGAGACTTACTAGATTACCAAATATTCAGTAATATATCCGATGGCTGGGCAGGAGATAGCGGGTTTGGATTGGAGACGGAGAACAGCAAGCTGCCCATAGATTCTACAGCAATGTACAATGGATTGCCTTCATTATTGTTGAATGCGAAGACGCCTACCAGTCCTTCCTGGTACAACGCTTTAATTACGGTTGCCGGCTGGAAAGCGTATGACTTTACCTCTTATCATCCAAATGGATTCCTTGAGTTTAATATCAAAGGAAATGCGGGTGGAGAGTCCTTTTTACTGGGCTTCAAAGACCGGGTATTCGAAAGAGCTGCCGGCAATGAAATTACCACTACAGTAAACATTAACAACTACGTCAGCATTACTACAAGTTGGACCCATGTGAAGATCCCGTTAAAGGATCTAATTCAGGTCTCCCAAGGAATTGATGTATCTTCCATAGATGCATTATCCATCAAGAATAATGGTTTTCAACCTTTAAAAGTCTGGCTTAATGACATTAGGGTTACGTCTCCCGATAAGGAAAAAGAGTACGCACCCATCAAGGTCAATCAATTAGGTTATCCCGTAGATGGAGTAAAGCAAGCGCTCGTAACCGGTTTTGAGGATGTGCTCACGGTCGATGCAGGTACTCCGTTTAACGTTATTAACGCCACAAATAATTCCACAGCTTACTCCGGAACGCTTGTACTCACCAAGAATTATGATGCTATTGACAGCGGGGAGCGTATTTTTACCGCCGATTTCACAAATTTAACGATTCCGGGAAAATATTATGTTTCAGTTCAGGGTCTTCAGAATTCGCCCAAGTTCACTATCAGCGAAGCTAACGAAATCTATGAACCCTTTTTAAATGACGTAACGAGATACTTCTATTACCAGAGAACCGGGATTAATATTACCAGCCCATACACTCAAAATTATCAAAGAACAGATTTTACTCCTGACACCGCAGTGCCTTTAATGTCCAATCCTTCCATCAAAAAAGATGTTTCCAAGGGATGGTACGATGCGGGCGATAAAGGCAAGTACGTTAACGCAGGAGCCAAAGCCTTGTCGGATCTCTTCTGGGCCTATGAAATGATGCCGGAGAAATTTACGGACAATCAATTTAATATTCCTGAGAGCGGAAACGGCATTCCCGACATCCTGGATGAGGCAAGATGGGAACTGGAATGGATGCTCAAAATGCAGGATGCTGCAACTGGCGGTTTCTATGCGCGAGTGACCTTTCAGGATGACGACAATATGGTAGACAGAGAAATTATCGATAAGGATACGGTAAGCTCGCGTACTGATATCAAAACGACCGCCGATACAGCTACCGCAGCCGGTGTATTGGCACATGCCTACTTAATGTATCAGAATATTGATCCGGCTTTTGCCCAAAGTTGCTTGGATGCGGCAATAGACGCATGGGGGTACCTGGAAGCACATCCGGAAAATATTCGGACGCCTAACACGGGCAGATGGCCTTACGATGTGACGGATGACGCTTCGAATCGTCTGTGGGCTGCTGGCTCTCTGTACCGATCGACCGGCGATGCCGAATACAACGATTATTTTCTGGCGAATTACACTGATATGGGAATATTTTTTGAGGATACCCTTGATTTCGCCAGTGGTTGGGCAAACACCTGGAATACAGGCTTCTTCAGCTATCTGAAAGCCGCTAATCCGGACTCTGGAGTCTTAAGCTGGTATTCGGATAAATTCCAGCAATGGTTCAATGACAAAGTGAGCAGATACAACGACAGCCCTTGGAAAAGCATCATAAAAGATGGTAACTACTATTGGGGAATCACCATGCAGGTTGCGGACACACCGATGGAAATGATCATCGGTACGAAATTGCTGGGAACTTTTGAGAGCAACCGCGCTATCATTAATGAGATTAACAATAGCCAGTTAGACTGGATTCTGGGGCAGAACCCGGTAGGCGTATCTTTTGTATCAGGTTACGGCGATAACAGCGTGAAATATCCGTTCAGCATCATGTATAGAACGGATGGTTTACCTGGTGTACCTAAGGGATATCTGGTCGGAGGACCGAATAAATACTCCAACGACATAACTGTAGGAAACCAGATATCAAGATTTGCAGCCAAAAACTATACCGATAACTTCCAAGAATGGACTACAAATGAACATACCGTTTATTGGAATTCAGGGTTGGTATTCATTGCCGCATTCGCAACCGGAAATAGCAGCAACTCGACCATTAATCCAACGACTGCTGCCTTTGATAAGAAAACCGCAAATCAAGCTGATATTCCGGTGACCCTAACGTTGAACGGCAACACGCTCACCGACATTAAGAACGGTACGACATCTCTGGTTGTGGACACAGACTATACCGTTTCGGGTAACACGGTCACTCTACACAAGAGCTATCTCGCGCAGCAGCCAATCGGCACGGTCAACCTCACTTTCCTGTTTAACGCCGGTTCATCTGCTACGCTATCCGTTGCTGTGAACGATTCGTCGGTTATTAACTCGACGATCAGTCCGACGACCGCTGCCTTTGACAAGCAACCCGCGAATCAGACCGACATTCCGGTGACCTTGACGCTGAACGATAACACACTCATCGGCATTAATAATGGCACGACTGCCCTAGTTGCTGGTACGGACTACACCGTATCAGGCACGACAGTGACGATTCAGAAGGCATATCTGGCTGCCCAACCGGTGGGAACAACAACGCTGACGTTCAACTTTAGCGCAGGAGTAAGTGCGAATCTTGAGGTCTCCGTGGTCGATACCCCCACTGCCGAAAGTGGTTCTATCAAAGTGCAGCAGTACAATTCTCCTGTTACGGCAACGAGCAATTCGTTGAGCCCTCGGATAAAGCTGAAGAACACCGGTACCACTGCCATCAATCTGTCCGACGTGAAGCTTCATTATTATTACACGATCGATGGGGAGAAGGACCAGAATTTCTGGTGCGATTGGTCCACTGTCGGCAGTAGCAACGTAACTGGCGACTTCGTCAAGTTGCCGGCTCCTTTGACAGGATCTGATCATTATCTGGAAATCGGCTTTACGAGCGGAGCCGGAAGTTTGGCAGCTGGAGCCAGCATTGAGCTTCAGATCCGCGTGAACAAGACCGATTGGACGAACTACACGCAGACGGGAGATTACTCCTTCGATCCGACCGATTCGACTTACATCGATTGGAGCCATACAACTGGCTATATCGCAGGCGCTCTTCAGTGGGGAACAGAACCTCAATAAGTAACGTCACAATTGACGTTACGGCTCAATAGTGAAAACCTGAACTCCCCATTACCGCCTAAACAACGGTGTGGGGAGTGTGTAAGACAGTGAAAGGAGTGCAACAACTCTATTGAAAGCTATGCCGCTTCCTACAAATAGGAAACCAATACGTACTGTACGTAATTTTTCCATCGTGAAGAATATTCGTACTTACTGGATGTTCTACGCAATGATGCTGCCGGGAATCGTTCTGCTTGTAATAAATAACTACATCCCTTTGTTCGGGATCGTTATTGCCTTTAAAACAATCAATTACCAGGACGGTATCCTGGGAAGCCCCTGGACAGGGATGAAAAATTTCGAATACCTGTTTGCCTCGAAGGATTCGTACATCATCATTCGCAACACATTGCTTTATAATTCGCTGTTTATTGTATTGAACATGGCGCTTCCTCTAGGGTTCGCCTTGATGCTTAATGAGATGAAGAACCGCTTCCTCTCGAAGCTACACCAAACGATCATGTTCCTGCCATACTTCCTGTCGATGATCGTCATCTCGTACTTAGTGTATGGGTTCATGAGCGACGAGCGAGGATACTTCAACGGCACGTTGCTGCCGGCGCTTGGTCTTGATTCCGTACGCTGGTACTTCACGAAAGAAGTGTGGCCGATCGTTTTGCCGATCATTAACACGTGGAAGAACATGGGGTACTACACGGTTGTGTATATGGCAGCAATCATTGGTATCGACGAGGAGTACTACGAAGCCGCGACAATTGATGGGGCAAACAAGTGGCAACAGATCAAGAAAATCACGATTCCCTTGATCATGCCTGTCCTCACGATTATGACTTTGCTGCAGGTTGGCCGGATCTTCAATGCCGACTTTGGCCTATTCTTCCAAGTGCCACGTGAATCGGGGGCATTGTTCCCTGTGACAAACGTTATCGATACCTATGTCTACCGCACCTTCCTGACCGTTGGGGATATCGGACTTTCCTCAGCAGCAGGCCTGTTCCAATCAGTCGTTGGTTTCATCTTGGTTTTTGTATCTAATTGGGTCGTTCGCCGCTTTAACCGCGAGAACGCGCTGTTCTAAGAGAGGAGCCCTTATGACCAATACAATGAGTAAATCCTTATCTGGGTCCAATCCAAAGAATCAGCTGTCGGGATGGGCGTCAACCCTCATCAACATCTTCTTTGTCATCTATTCGGCGCTCTGTATCCTACCGCTTTTGCTGATTCTTTCGGTATCGTTCTCCGATGAGCAGTCCGTTATGACACACGGATATCGATTTATGCCCGAAAATTTCAATCTGGCAGCCTATCGATTCCTAATGAAAGATATCAGTCAAATCGTTCATTCCTATGGAATCTCACTAACCGTCACGGTGATAGGTACGATACTAAGTGTCATCATAATAGCTCTGTATGCGTACCCCATTTCACGGAATAATTTTCCGCAGGCAAAGTATTTTACATTTTTTGTTTTTCTAACGATGCTGATTTCCGGCGGCTTAGTCCCTTGGTACTTGGTATACGTACAGATGCTGGAATTAAAAGATACACTTTGGGCACTGATCATGCCGCTGATCATGTCCGCATTCTGGGTACTGATCATGCGCACTTTCTTTAAGGAGACCGTACCTGAAGCTGTGCTGGAGTCAGCAAAAATAGATGGGGCAGGGGAGCTACGGATATTTATCCGAATTGTATTGCCATTATCTCTGCCGGTTCTGGCAACCGTTGCACTGTTCCAAACACTGACATACTGGAACGACTGGTTCCTAAGCCTAATGTTTATTACAGACAACCACAATATATCCGTGCAGTACTTTCTTTACAAGATGATGGTCAACATCCAGTACTTATCCAGTAACCCGAACGCGATGGCTGAAATTACCCGAGCTGGCGGAATGATCAACTTCCCGAGTGAAACCGTGCGTATGGCGATGGTGGTTGTAGGTGTTGGACCTATTGTATTTGCTTACCCGTTCTTCCAGAAATACTTTATCAGAGGCCTGACAGTAGGCTCCGTTAAAGGCTAAGATTGCCGATCACTTACGTGGGCACGGAAACGGCTAAAACCAGTATATGGTTTAGCATATCATTCTATTTTACGGGGGGATTACTTGAAAATGAAGGATACGAAAAGCAAGGCTTCACTGCTTCTCACACTGATGCTTATCTCAGCAGTAGGCACTACGGCTTGCGGCAATTCAAACAACTCGAACAACGCTACACCGGATAATGCCGGAAAAGAAAGCGCCACACCGAGCTCATCAGCGAATTCAACCACCGATAACACATCCAATGAGCCCTCGAAGCTGGAGCCTTATAAAATAAAGTTGGTCTACGAAGGAGCTCCACAGGCGGACGAGGCTATCGTCGAGGAAGCGCTGAACAAGATCTTGACCGAAAAAATCAACGCGACGGTAGATATCGCACCAATCGATTGGGGAGCATGGGATGATAAGACTAACCTCATCATCGCTTCTCGAGAGCCCGTAGACATTCTATTTACAGCCTCATGGAACGGGTATGCAAAGAACGTTGCCAAAGGTGCTTACTTAGATCTCGGTCCCTTGCTCGATCAGTATGGCCAGGGCATTAAGGATAGCTTAGATCCAGCTTTTCTCGATGGCTCCAAAATCGGCGGCAAAAATTATGCAGTCCCTACGAATAAAGAATTGGCATCGTCAGGGGGCATTGTGTACCGGAAGGATATCGCTGATGAACTCGGCATTGACATGAGTAAAGTGCAAAAGATCGAAGATTTAGATGCCGTTTATAAGATCGTTAAAGAGAAGAAGCCAACCATGTATCCGCTGTATACAACGGGTGGCACGTTCGCCTCTCACTCCTTTGTGGAATTGGATTTTTTAGGTGATACGACGATACCTGGCGCTATCGATAAGAATGGCACGGAAGCGACAGTCAAACCGGCCGAAGAGTATCCACAATACTTAAATGCATTAAAAGTAACCCGTGATTTCTTCCAGAAGGGGTATCTTAACAAAGATGCGGCCACTTCCCAAACGTCATCCCTTGATGCTTATAAGACGGGCAATGTATTTTCCACTGTAGAGCCTCTTAAGCCAGGCAAAGCAGAAGAAATCGCATCCGCGACAGGACTTGATGGCAAGCTTGCACAAATTACTTTAACAGGTAAAACGGTCGCCACATCGGAGACTACCGGCGCCATGTTAGCCATCTCATCAACGTCTAAGAACCCGGAACGCGCCATGATGCTGATTAACCTGCTTCATACAGATCAAGAGATTATTAATCTGCTTAACTTCGGTATTGAAGGTACACACTTTACACTTAATGGTAATGTTATGACGCAGACGGAGAAGTCAGGACAGTACGCACCGGGCGTCGCTTGGGAGCTGGGAAATCAATTCCTGAACTATGTCTGGAGTTCGGAAGCTCCAGACAAGTGGGAGCAGTTCAAAAAGTTCAACGAAGGCGCTAAATCATCGCCGGCACTGGGCTTCACCTTTGACAGCGAGCCAGTCAAATCCGAAGTCGGAGCACTAGCAAACGTTCTAAGAGAATATCAAAAGATGCTTGAGACCGGCTCGGTTGATCTGGACAAAGAATTGCCGAAATTTATCGCCGCCCAAAAATCGGCCGGCCTAGATAAAGTCATTGCTGAAAAGCAAAAACAGCTTGATGAATTCCTTGCCAGTAGATGATATGTGTTCATAGCAAATAAAGGACCTACTCATTGTTCTGGATAAGAACAATGAGTAGGTCCTTTTGACTTTCGCTATATAATTCACAGTGTCAACTAGGCTTTAAGAGGCTTGGTCGAATTGGCTATTATAAAGCTCCGCATAAAAACCATTTTTGGCAAGTAGTTCTTCGTGGCTGCCGCTTTCCAGGATATCGCCTTCCTTCAGAACCAGAATTACATCGGCGTTCTTAATGGTTGAGAGTCTATGCGCAATAACAAAAGAGGTTCTTCCCTCCATGAGCTTATCCATTGCCTGCTGAATCAAGAGCTCTGTTCTTGTATCGACTGAGCTTGTAGCTTCATCGAGGATGAGCATTGGGGCATTTTTGAGCATCGCGCGGGCGATCGTAAGCTGTTGCTTTTGGCCCGTGGATAAATTAACCTTGTCATTTAGTATGGTATTATAACCGGCACTTAAGGTCTGAATGAAATGATGCAAGCCTACCGACTTACAAGCATCTTCAACTTCTTTATCGGTTACACCTGTTTTGTTGTACACTAGATTTTCTCTGATAGTGCCCTCAAAAAGCCAGGTGTCCTGCAAGACCATACAGAATAGATCATGGATGTTTTCTCTTGTTAAGCTGCTGATGGGGGTATCATCAATATATATTTCTCCGCCCTTTAATTCATTAAACCGTATTAGAAGATTTATCAGTGTAGTTTTACCTGCGCCGGTAGGACCGACTATAGCAATTTTTTGCCCAGGCTTAATCTCTGCAGAAAAATCTTTAATCACAAGTTTATCTGAATTTTCATAAGCAAATTGCACATGTTCAAAATCAACTTTGCCCACAGCAGTTTTAAGATGTCTTTCTTTATGACTTTCATTGTCCATTTCGTCAGCATCGAGGAACTCAAAGACACGTTTGCTTGCCGCGGAAGCCGATTGCAGACTTTGTGCGGCTTGAGCAATCTGAGAGAGCGGTTGTGTAAAGTAACGGACATACAGTATAAAGGCTACAATGACCCCAAAGGATATCGTTCCGTTCATAGCAAGTACAGCACCAACTACACAAACGGCCACAAAACCTAGATTGCCTATAAACATCATAATCGGCATCATAAGACCGGAGAGGAACTGCGCTTTAAATGCACTATCTTTAAGATTCATATTCAGGGATTCAAATGTATTGCGCATTTGCGATTCACCATTGTAGGCTTTCACTACAGTATGTCCTGTATATACTTCCTCCACATGGCCATTGATTTTCCCTAAGTATTCTTGCTGACTTTGAAAATACTTTTGGGATTTTTTCATAATTGCCGCTATGAGGCCAAAGCCAATGATAGTTGCAACAACCGCCGTAATAGTCATGATCACATTTGTTTTGAACATCATGATGATGGATCCCGTAAAGAGGGCAAGGGCAGTTACCAGTGTGCCGACGCTTTGGTTTAAAGCTTGCCCGATCGTATCCACATCGTTGGTAACCCGGGACAGGATGTCACCGGTTGTAGAATTATTATAATAAGAGATCGGAAGTTTGTTCATTTTGCGTGAGAGATCGGCTCTTAAGTTTTTGGAGACCTTTTGCGTAACTGCGGACATAATTAATCCTTGTACCAAAGATAACACAGCGCTAAGGATATAGATAAATACAAGGAAAAGGCCGATAGAAGTTACTGCTTCCATATCAATACCGGTGACGAGGCCCGCAGTGATCAAGTCTGTCATCTCCGAAAGCTTATCCGGTCCAAGCAGAGTCAGAACCGTACCGATTGCTGCACTAATAATAGCTATAAGAACTACAGGGATATATTTTCTGCAATAGTGGAGAAGTTTGCTCCACGTGTTGAGTTGCTCTTTGCTTTTGTTCATTAAGCTAGCTCCTCCTTTGAAAGTTGTGAGTAAGCAATCTCTTGGTAGACATCACAGGTCTGCATCAATTCATCATGTGTTCCCATGCCTGCCATTCGTCCGGCTTCCAGTACAATGATTTTATCTGCGTCTTTGATTGTACCGATCCGCTGCGCAACGATTAGTATCGTCGTACCGCTAGATTTCTTCTTCAATTCACTACGCAATTTGCGATCCGTCTTATAATCAAGTGCTGAGAAGGAATCGTCGAAGATCAATATTTCAGGACAACGGGCAATGGCTCGGGCAATGGAAAGACGTTGCTTTTGACCGCCAGACAAGTTCGTACCGCCTTGAGAGACATGAGCCTCGTAGCTTCCTTCCATCTTTTCAACAAAATCTGAAGCTTGAGAGGTGTAAATGGCATCTACAACATCAGAGGACAGATCACTGCCATTGTCGCCAAAAGCAACATTAGAGCTCACCGTGCCGCCAAACAAAATCGCTTTCTGAGATACATATCCCATTTTATTGCGCAGTGCAGTTTGCTCATATTGGTTAACATTAA
Source organism: Paenibacillus sp. FSL R7-0163 (assembly GCF_037969975.1). Lineage (NCBI taxonomy): Bacteria > Bacillati > Bacillota > Bacilli > Caryophanales > Paenibacillaceae > Paenibacillus > Paenibacillus sp. FSL R7-0163. The sequence goes on along the minus strand of NZ_CP150224.1, from coordinate 2,677,977 downwards.
TACCGTCCACCAACACTTCACCTGCTGTAGCATCATAAAAGCGAGGGATCAGGTTCACTACAGTACTTTTTCCGCATCCGGTTGAACCGATGAAGGCCACAGTTTCTCCTTTTTTCACCGTAAAGCTGATATCCTCAATAACGTATTCTTCTGCATCCGGATATTTAAAGCTGACTTTTTTGAATTCGACTTCACCCAACCGATTTGTCTTGGAGGTAGTAAGTGATCCGTTCTCTAAGCTTGGCTTAGTATCCAACACTTCATTGATTCTTTTAGCGGATACATGGGCACGAGGCATCAGGATAAAAATCATGATCAGCATCATGAATGCCATAACCACCTGCATCGCATAGGATGAGAAGACAATCATATCTGAAAATAAGCCCATCTTCGCCGTACCATTGGCATTTTGAATCAAAATAGCACCAATCCAATATATTGCGAGACTTAAACCGCTCATAATGAGAGAAATACTTGGCATCATCATGGACAGTACATTGTTGGCAAATAAATTCGTTCGGGTAAGCTCGCTGTTGGCTACGCTAAATTTATCTTCCTGGTAACTTTCCGCATTATAAGCACGAATGACACGAAGACCGGTAAGATTCTCTCTTGCAACACGATTAAGATTATCAGTCAGTTGCTGCAATTTTTGGAATTTCGGAAGCACAAGCACGATCACTATGCCGACAATAAGAATCAATACCCCAATTGCGACACCGGTAGCAAGCGACCACTGCCAACTCTTGCCTGTAATTTTGAGCATTGCCCAAACGGCAAGGATGGGAGCCTTCACCAGCAGTTGCAGACCAATGACAATCAGCATTTGCACTTGTGTAATGTCATTCGTTGAACGGGTAATTAAACTAGCTGTAGAGAAGTTGTTGATTTCTTCCATAGAAAAAGACTGTACCTTATCAAACAATTTGGAGCGTAATCTTGAAGAGAAGTTAGCGGCAATTTTAGCGGCGATCCCTGCCACTATGATTGATGTGGCTAAGCTGCCGAGGGCACAGAGCAACATCCAGCCTCCGGCTGCAATGATTTCGCTCATTTCGCTTCCTGGTATCTGTACAAGACGAGTAATCTCGCTCATATAACCGGGCAATTCCAGATCCAACCATACCTGTGTAACAATGAATAGGATGCTGATACCGATTAGGGCCCATTCCTTCGGTTTTAAGTACTTAAGTATAGTTACCATACATCTGACTCCTTTATGTGGTGTTGCTTATATGATAACGAATGAAGATAAACTGAAAGTTAACTTTTCTGAAAAATGAAAAAACCCTGAAAGAACGATGAGGTTCTCCAGGGCTCGTACTATATTCCAATTGGAATCGTTACTGTAAATGTGGTTCCTTGTAATGGAATGCTTTCGCAAGAAATGGTTCCATTGTGTAGATGAATGATTTTTTTAACAATTGCTAATCCAAGTCCATTGCCTGCAGTCGAGTGGGAAGTATCCTGCTGATAAAATTTATCGAATATCTTGGGAAGAGCCTCCGGATGAATACCGCTTCCGCAGTCACGAACTAGAATCACCACGTTATCTTCGTTTCTCTTCATGTTAACTTCAATTTCGCCATGTTCAGGAGTGAATTTGATCGCGTTATCCAATAAATTTAACCAAACTTGATTTAAAAGCTCCTTATTGCCGGAGAGTTCATAATCCTGAATATTAACATTTAGCTTCAGGTGCTTCTTCTCAAATTTGGCAGCTAGCAAAAGCACAGATTGGCGAATTTGTTCCCCAACATTAAACCTCATTTTGTTTGTCAGAATCTTTTGCGTCTCAACCTGTGTCAGCTCCAGTACATTCGAAGCAAGGGAGGCAAGTCTGGTCGATTCCTCAATGACAATATCTAGATATTCATTCCGTTCTTCTTTGGTAAGATCATCGTTCTTTAAGACTTCGGCAAATCCCTTGATAGATACAATCGGTGTTTTGAATTCATGGGAAAAATTATTCACAAAATCGGTTCGCAGAATTTCGATACCCCCAAGCTCTTCAGCCATCCGGTTAAAATTCTCTGATAAAATTTCAAACTCTGGCGGGCTTTTGAGCTGGAGCCGCATGGAGAAGTCACCGCTGGCAAGACGCTCTGTGGCCTCAATAAATATCCGGATGGATTTTACCATTTTCCGGCTTGTGATGGCTGATATCGTGGTACCGATAATTGTACAAGCGATTAATACCATTATGGGTAGTACGAATCCATCCTGGGCAAGCTCTTCGTTCAACAAACCAAAAACCTGTGCGAGAAAGAAGAGTAGTCCTGTAATCACAACGGTAATAAGAAAGATGAAAAATATGATAAGGGAAAAATAGATGGGAAGGCTGATTCTGTTGTTAAGCTTGTTACTTATTTTGCTCACTGGCTTCGCACCGCCTTGTATCCAAGACCTCTGACGGAAACCAGTTCAAACTCTGGATAAGCGTCAAACCGTTTCCGCAGACGATTGATGTGCACATTAACGGTTGTATCCGTACTTTCACTTTCCATGCCCCATATTTCGTCCATAAGCTGGATGCGCGTGAAAATCCGTTCAGGATAGGACAATAACTTATACAACAAATAGAATTCTTTTTGCGGAAGCGTTTGTTTCTCGTCCTCCCGGGTTACTGTCAATGCGTCATAATCAAGGATCACTTTACCCACTACTAATTTACGGGCACTTGCGATTTGCGAACGGCGAAGCAGCGCTTGGATTCTGAGCAGCATTTCTTCGGTATCAATGGGTTTGGTCATATAATCATCAGTTCCAATCCGGAACCCCTTTTTCTTATCTTCAGGCAGCTGTTTTGCTGTAGCCATAAGAATGGGGACCAAGCTATCGGCATCTCTTACTTCCTTGGCGAATTCATAACCATCCATATTAGGCATCATAATATCCAGAATGATCAGATCAATATGTTGTGAATCTAGGACCTCCAAAGCTTTAACTCCGTCTTCAGCAGTTACTACATCGTATCCTTCGCGTTTCAGAACAGCTTCAAGAAGTCTTCTTACATGCTTATCATCTTCAACAACGAGTATGTTAATCATTACTGTTCACTCCAATAGTAGGTTTGTATCCATTATTACCTGTGGGGAATTTGTTTTAAAGGGAGCAGAATCAATATTTATCTAATCTTAAGATTCGGTTTGAAATCCTTGTAGTCGCTATAAAGTGACTCATATATCTGTCTATTCGTTAAAATGAGAGGAATAGGCAATGATTTAATACTATTATGATATCTGTTTTGTGAAAAATTGTTGCATACTAAAATAGTACCCAAACTAATTTAGCTGAATTAACGTGCTGAAAATAATGCAGACTACGTTGAACGTTGAACTTTGACTGAACTTCATGCGAAAGGAAGATCTCAGATGCAAATGCGTAAATTAGGAAATAGTGGCTTGGAAGTTTCGGCAATAGGGCTTGGCTGTATGGGAATGGATCATGCCTATGGAAAGCCAGCAGATCGTAATGAAATGGTTAAATTAATTCGCAGAGCAGTTGAACTAGGATGTAATTTCTTTGATACTGCTGCTTTTTATGGACAATCCAATGAGGAATTAGTAGGCGAAGCTCTTGCACCACAAAGAGATCAAGTTGTGATTGCAACTAAATTTGGAATTTTAGGACAAGAAGCTGTAGACGGTCAACCTCAACTTATTTTAAATAGCACACCAGATTCTATTCGTGAGCAAATAGAAGGTTCATTAAACAGGCTGAGGGTCAATTGTATTGATTTATATTATCAGCACCGAGTGGATCCGAATGTCGAACCTGAAGCTGTCGCAGAAACAATGAAAGATTTAATAGCTGAAGGGAAGATTAAAACATGGGGTGTCTCAAATGCACCGATTGATTATATGAAACGAGCACATGCTGTTTGTTCGATTACTGCAACCCAAAATCAGTACTCCATGATGTGGCGTGAACCGGAAAAAGAGTTGTTTGAACTTTGTGAAGAGTTAGGAATTGCTTTTATCGCTTACAGTCCATTAGGAAATGGTTTCTTAAGTGGTAAATATACTAAGGAAACCAAATATGATGAAGATGACTATCGAAGTTTCATGGGAAGATTCAAACCTGATGTGATTGATCATAACCAAGTGTTATTAGATTTAATTACTCAAGTTGCAGAAAGTAAAAATGCAACACCGGCTCAAGTCGTATTAGCGTGGGAATTAGCTCAAAAACCATATATCATTCCAATTCCAGGCACTACAAAATTAAACAGATTAGAAGAAAACCTATATGGAGCTGATCTGAAATTAACAAAGGAAGATGTAGATAGACTAAATGAAGCTTTGTCTAAAATGGAAATTGATAGTACACACTTCTAACTAGAGGTGTATCATCAACTAATAGGAGGATTTTTTATGCAAAAAGTTATTTTGAACAATGGTGTTGAAATGCCGATACTTGGTTTTGGAGTTTTTCAAATTCAAGATGAAGCTGAATGTGAACAAGCTGTTTACGATGCGATCATGTCAGGTTATCGACTGATAGATACCGCAGCCTCTTACCTAAACGAAGAAGCGGTGGGAAGAGCCATCAAACGGAGTGGAGTACCAAGAGAGGATCTATTTATTACTACGAAATTATGGGTTCAAGATACCGGATACGAACGTACAAAGGAAGCATTTGAAAAATCCCTTTCAAGATTGCAACTTGATTATTTGGATTTGTATTTAATTCATCAGCCCTTTGGCGACGTGCATGGTTCTTGGCGGGCGCTGGAGGAATTGTACCGTGAAGGAAAAATCAGAGCGATTGGCGTAAGTAACTTCCAGAACGATCGTCTGATTGATTTGATTATTCATAATGAAGTAACGCCTGCCGTTAATCAAGTTGAAACACATCCATTCTGCCAACAAATTGAAAGTGCTGCATTCATGAAAGAAAACAATGTTCAGATCGAATCATGGGGTCCATTTGCTGAAGGTAAAAACAACATGTTCCAGAACGAAGTTTTAGTATCAATAGCTCGAAAATATAATAAATCTGTTGCCCAAGTGGTTTTACGCTGGTTGACGCAAAGAGGAGTTGTTGTGATTCCAAAGTCTGTCCGGAAAGAAAGAATAATTGAAAACTTTAATATCTTTGATTTTGAATTAAATTCAGAGGATATAGAACAAATTGCGCTGTTAGACACAAAAGAGAGTTTGTTCTTTTCACATAGAGATCCTGTAATGGTAAAAGCGTTAAGTACTAGGAAGCTGGATATCTAATTTTTCTTAGGATCTTATTGGTTTTGATAAAAGATGGGTTAACCATAATTAAGGGGTTAACCCATCTTTTATTTATAAGAACACCCTTAGCCTTGTACAGTTCATTCTAATTTGGAGGTTTAAGAATAAAGGCAGCTAAAATTTGTGAATATCGCATTATAATCTTGGTCTTCTCCAGTGGCGTACAAACCAATAAGCACACCTGTGAATCCTCCGGCTATTTCAGAGGATAAATATTTGGTTTGCGCAGCTCCGAGTAAGATCTCAGTACCGTCTACCTGGATATAAAAGTGATAATGCGTTGGACTGCTTTTGACAACTAATGAAGCATGGTTACATTGACCTATATGTTTTGTTTTTGCAATGGATTTGATATCTCCGATATTCAGCCGTTCGATAATCTCATAACCCTCTGGATGTTTACGCAAGGCCAAGTCATAATGGTGATTTTCGTCCATGTAAAGCGTAATTCCGGCTTCACCATTCGTAAGGCTGACTTCGCATGAAATAATCGCGTTAAAGTCTTTTTGACGAATACCAATAAATGTCGGGGTAGCCGGGATATCTAACGTTATTGGAGTTCCTTTAAGCTTTATTTTATCAGCTTCTAACCGATAATTTTCTGTAACCGGGTGACGCAGGTAACACCAGTCCAAATTCCAATCTGTGTTCTCGAACGTATAGACTTCTTTCTCCTGCTGAATGACTGTGTCCGCAATACGATCAGTCTCGAAACTTATTAGAGTGGTACCTTCATGACCTGCTGTAAACCATCCATCCTCGCCAAAGGTAATCGGAGTTAGAAAAACCTCACGCCCCAAATGGTGATAGGTAAGATACTGGCCAGTCTGCCGGAATCCAAGATGTAACAGCCACCAATCCCCCTCATGATCTTGTACCAAATCTCCGTGACCAACACCCTGAAGCTCGTAACCGCCTAAATTTCGATTAGTCAATACGGGGTTATGCGGATAGGCTTCGAATGGGCCAGCAGGAGAATTGCCCCTTGCATAAGTGACCATATGCCCATATTCGGTTCCGCCCTCAGCTGCTAGCAGATAGTATTGTTCATTAATTTTGTATAAATGAGGACTCTCCAAATAACGCCCACCGGATCCTTGCCAGATTGAACGGCTTGGCGACAGCTTCTGCCCAGTTTCAATTTCAATTTCACATTGGATTATACCATTAACTCCGTAATCGTCTGTCCCATTACTCATGAAATACGTTTTGCCGTCTTCAAAATACAAGTCCGGATCAATACCGCCTTGATCTACATTAATCGGATCAGACCATTCGCCGTAAATATTGTCAGTCCAGACATAGAAGTTCTGGCGCAAAGTGTCATTAGTGGTCGTCATGTAGAATCGTCCATTATTGTACCGCAGGGTGGGGGCGAATACACCACCGGAGCTGTCCACAGTATCCAGTTGAATCTGGTTCTTTCGGGTTAAGCAATGACCGATTTGGGTCCAATTAATTAAATCTTTGCTTTCAAAAATCGGAACACCGGGAAAATACTGAAAGGAACTGCAGACCAAATAATAAGTGTCTTCAACTTTACATGCGCTGGGATCAGGATAAAACCCTTTGATGACCGGATTATTGTATTTCATTTCTCCACCTCATTAATAAATTTATATAAATATGAATTCAATATATTTAACTACTAAGAAAATTAAACACTATTGCTTATGGGTTTTCAATGAATCGGGGTTGAAGATATACGTTATATTTATTAAATTAATATATATGTAATTTCAATAAGCACAGGTCAGGTGATTATGATGATGATCAAAGCAAACGGTGAAGCAAAATTCATGGCGTTGTATGAAGCGCTGGCAAGCGAAGTCAGATGGAGGATTATGAGCCTCATTGCAGATAATGAAATGAATGTGAAGGAGATCGCGGCTAAGTTAGAGCTTAGCCCTTCCATAGTTACTATGCATATCCGAAAGCTCGAACAAGCTGGACTTATAGGAAGCCACAGGGTACGCCTAAACGGAGGAACGCACAAAATGTGCTTCCTTAAACAAAAAAGAGTTGAGATCGAACTCCCCACTGCCACTCAAACCCCGAGGATCAGAGAGCAGACCATTTCAGTCGGTCATTATACTTCGTTTGATGTTCAGCCTACATGTGGTCTTGGGACACAAGAGAAAGAAATTGGGGTTTGGGACGATCCCCGCTATTTTCTGGATCCCGAGCGGGTCAACGCCGGCATTTTGTGGTTTGGGAGAGGTTACGTAGAGTACAAAACGCCTAACTACTTACTTCCCGGTCAAATGCCCGACGCCATCGAGATTTCAATGGAAATTGCTTCTGAAGCCCCGGGCTTGAGAGATCATTGGCCTTCGGATATTGAGTTCTTTTTTAACGGTGTGAAGCTTGGAACTTGGACCAGTCCGGCAGACTTTGGAAGAGCGGCACGAGGCATATATACTCCGGATTGGTGGCATCGGAATGTAAATCAATACGGGTTATTGAAGACGATCCGCATTGATACTTCGGGCACATTTATTGATGAAGAAAGGATGTCGGACATTACTGTCGCAGATATTTTGCTACGGGAACAATTCTGGACGCTTCGTTTCGCAGTTGACGAGAAGGCTGTTAATGTTGGTGGTTTGACACTTTATGGGGCTGGATTCGGTAATCATGACCAAGATATTTTAATTCGTGTGTACCTAGGAACGATGACCTAATGAAGCAGGATATTTCAGTTATAGTTGTTTTCTCCATGCAGTTTATCAGCTGGAGCTGGTAAACTAACCATATATTGAAGGAGTTGAGAGGAGAGATATTCTGAATTATAACGAGGTTATTAAAATTGCTGATACACACATACTTCCATTAGTGATGGAATTGTACGGATTGGAAGGTTATGAAATCAGGCTTATCAATGCACATGAAGGAGGACGGAATGTTGCATATAACTGTGATAAAGCTGATTCTGAAGCAAAAATAATCAGAATTGCCTTCTTAAGCGACAGAAGCCGAGAAGATATTCTGGGTGAAGTGGAATATATCAGGTACTTGTACGAGCATGGCGGCAGTGTTTCGAATGTGGTTAACTCCCAGAAGGGGAATCTGCTGGAAACGATAACTCTTAATAATCATACCTTTTTTGTCTGCTTGTTTGTAAAGGCCAAGGGGGGTATGCTCGTGGAAAATAATTATCAGTATCGGGAAGGCGTTCCTATTACGGAATACTATTATAACTGCGGTAAAGTCCTTGGAAAAATGCATCAATTATCGAAGGGATATACGCCTGTCCATTCTCGGTATGATTTTTTTGATAAATACAATGCCGATTATATAGATAAGCTAATACCTGACTCGTTATCTCTGTTGAAGGAGAAGCTGGTAGATCTCCTTACAACGTTAGAAGGGATGGACAGGCATCACGAGTCTTTTGGGATGGTCCATTTTGATTACTGCGATGGGAATTATATGATCGATTTTAATACAGGACAAATAACTGTGTTTGATTTCGATAACTCCTGTTTTTGTTGGTATATGTATGACCTGGCAAATCTCTGGACACTTGGAGTGGGCTGGATACAATTTGAACAAGATACTGATAAACGCAAAAAGTTTATGGATGATTATTTTAAAACAGTCCTTGGTGGCTACAGATCCGAGACCAGGATCGAAGATTCGATGTTAGATACATTGCCATTATTTATCCAAGTAACCCTCATGGAAAACATCGTTGATGCATTCGAGGTAATGCGGAACAATGGTGAAGAGCCGGAATGCGATGAAGAGCTGTCATATCGTATAAAATGTCTAGAAGACGATATCCCATATGTAGGGTTTTTCCATGAAATTTACTCATGTGATGAACCCTTTGAGTATGAGGAACGAGATATTTAGGATGATGGTGTTTATGATATGCTGCGGATAAATTCATAGTAGACTCAAATAAGCAGGAGTTGGAGTAAAAATGGTTTACGAAAAACCGGAATTGACCATGAGTGAAATTGAAAAAGTACTGTGGAATCATCTTGGACAGGGAGCAGCTGAGATTACACCGATGTCTGGCGGCAATATTAGCAACGTGTTTTCTTTTATTCTCGAAGGAAAAGACTATGTTGTTAAATTCAGCGATTTGGAACGAGCATATGAGACCGAACAATTTGTATCCAATTTGCTACTCGACCAAGGTATCCCTTTCCCAAAATGTTTGGGGTTAGGGAGGACTAATCAGTTAACCTATTTGATCATGGAGCGAATGGAAGGTCGCAATCTATCCGATTGTTCAGCAAAGGAACAAACCCGGCTGATGCCTGGAATTATCGGCATTTTAACAAGAATGGCCGAAACGGATATTGGGGGAACTAACGGGTATGGTTGGATCGGGCCTGACGGCAATGGCTCCTATTCATCTTGGAAAGACTTCGTCATTGCTGTAAATGCGGAAGATCAGACGGGGACATTCTGGGAGAATTGGCATGAACTCTTCCGCACGTCTTGCTTGGAAAGAGACGTATACGAAGAAATCTATAGTCGTTTGATGACCTACGTACCCTATAATGAATCTAATAGAAGCTTTATACACGGAGATTTTCAACAGTGGAATATTTTGTCCAACGGAACAAGGATAACCAGCATTATTGATGGAAATTGCATGTATGGCGATTCTCTCATAGACCTTGCGATTCTCGACAAGCATATGCCTTGGTGTAATGTCATTAACGCGTATCAAAACTATCAAGAGAAAGCTAGAATAGTGACCCCGAATTTTGAGGAGCGGCTAATCGGTGCCTATTATTTTAAGGGACTCGATGGACTTCGATTCTATGCTAAGATGGGCTGGACAGATGCTTATCAGGACACACGGCATTTTCTTTTAAACCTGAAAGCGTAATAACTATACACTTTACCTTATCCTATACATTTACATTTACTAGCCGCATAATTGCGGCTTTTTGTATATAAATATCAAATTTATAGGAGCAAATTCCCCACTGAGATTATTGACCTTAGACTTACGACCTGTAATAATTGCACCTGAACTTGCCATTAATCCACTATCTATAGCTTTGTTCAACTTGATAAAATGTAAGCGCAATCATTTAATCTATCGATTGGAGGAGTATGGCATGAAAAAGATTGGGGCAGGTTTTATATTCTTACTTGTGATGTGCGCAGCCTTATCCACAACTGCGTTCGCGAAACAGCCTTATTCATCCTATTGGTTTCCGGAGCAATTGCTTCAGTGGAGTCCGGCATCCGACCCGGATGCGGCATTTAACCGGAGCACAGTCCCGCTGCAGGACCGTTTTGTAGCAGATGGAGTCAACGCTCATGCAACCAAAGCGCCAAAAGTCATGGCTTTATCAGCACTGAACCCGGGAACAAGCGGAGTTCCATCGCAGGGTTCAAGCAAATTCGAAGCTAACACATTTACCTATTGGCAATATGTTGACAAGCTGGTCTATTGGGGTGGTTCCGCGGGCGAAGGGATCATCGTACCTCCAAGCGCTGATACGATCGACGCAGCTCATAAAAATGGCGTGCCGATTATCGGAACGGTGTTCTTCCCACCAACCGTATATGGCGGGAAGTATGAATGGGTCAAGCAGATGCTTCAGCAGAATAGTGACGGCTCCTTTCCTGCTGCTGACAAGTTGATCCAGGTTGCGAGCCATTACGGATTTGACGGCTGGTTTATTAACCAGGAGACTGAGGGCGGAACACCGGCCGACGCACAGCAAATGAAAGCTTTCCTAAGTTATCTGGAATCACACAAGTCAAATTCTATGCACATCGTATGGTATGATTCCATGACCAATGAGGGCAGTATCAGTTGGCAAAATGCACTTAACGACAAGAATGCGATGTTCCTGCAAGACAATAAAAAGCAAATTACAGACAATATGTTCCTGAACTTTTGGTGGAAGGATCTTAAAAGCTCGGCAGAGAAGGCTAGAAGCTTGGGCAGAAGTCCATATGACTTGTATGCAGGCATCGATGTCGAAGCCAAGGGTTACGATACAAAGGTGAACTGGAATCTGTTGTTTCCGGATAAAGATCCTGCCGTTACTTCCCTTGGTATTTACCGCCCGGATTGGGCTTTTAACAGCGCAGAGAGTATGGAAGAATTCTTCGTACGCGAGAACAAATTCTGGGTGGGTCCAAACGGGAATCCGAGTAACACCTCGAGCGATCAAGCCTGGAAAGGTATCGCAAACGATGTGATCGAATCATCACCAGTAAATGAGCTGCCTTTCACCACTAACTTCAACACGGGAAGCGGACAGAAATATTTTGTACGAGGGAAGCAGGTGCGGGATAAGGGCTGGAACAACCGGAGTCTGCAGGATATTCTTCCCTCCTGGCGCTGGATTGCAGACAGCAAAGGTACCCCGCTTTCACCAGTGCTCGATTGGTCCGATGCCTATTACGGCGGCAGTTCGCTGAAGGTATCAGGCGTGCTGAACCCTAACAATGCGACACATCTGAAGCTCTACAAGACCGACCTTAAGATCGAAGCAAGCACAAAGCTGTCTATTACGTACAAAACACAAAATAAGCCAAGCCTGAAGGTTGGTCTCGCTTTCGCAGACCATCCCAACCAATATGTCTTCCTTAACGTGAAGGATAAGACATCGCCAGACTGGACTACTGAAACATTGAATTTGACCCCATACAAAGGGAAACGGATCGTAGCGTTGTCACTGTATTTTGACTCTAAGGATGCGATTAATAATTACAACATTCAAATTGGCCAGCTCTCTATTCAAAATGCTAATGACTCGATCAAACCATTGCCCGCGGTTCGCGATCTTAAGGTCACTCAATCCGATTTCCGCAATGGTATTTATGGAGACGCCCGATTACAGTGGAAACAGCTTGACCAGCAGGTCAAACAATACGAAATCTATCGTGTACTGCCAGATGGTAGTGAAATGTTCATAGGTGCAACACCAAATCATGTGTTTTACGTTCCTGAGATGCGAAGAATAGACAAAGAAACGGTCACAGTATTGAAGGTTGTTGCCATCAATGGAAGATACGAGCAAGGTCAAACCACTAGCGTGAAGATCAGCTGGCCAGCTTATCCTAAGCCGATTGCGGAGTTCAAGGCTGATCGTACCCTAGTGGCTCCAGGCGAGAGCGTTAACTTCACTGATCTGTCGACTGAAGTGACAGAAGGATGGTCATGGACCTTCGAAAGCGGAAGCCCGGCGGTCAGCACATCGAAGAACCCAGTTGTGACGTTCGCTCAGGAAGGCGTTTATAGCGTGACGCTGACTGCAACCAACAGCTCGGGCCAAGACACAATTACGAAAAAAGCACTCATCACAGTGAGCAAGGAAGCTAGCGCAGTGAAAAATCTGGCACTTGGTAAAACTGCAACAGCCGATCATGCCTGCGGGGAAAAGGAAGGGGCACCTAACGCCGTAGATGGTAAAGTGACGGATAACAGTAAATGGTGCGCAATTGGCAATCTGCCCCATTGGCTTCAGGTTGACCTCGGCGCCGAACATCAACTCAGCACTTTTGTCATCAAGCATGCTGAGAGCGGAGGAGAGTGGTCCGGTTTTAATACCAGTGATTATACGATTCAGATCAGCAGCGACGGAACGAACTGGACGGATGTTGTCAACGTCCAAGGAAACTCGGCTGCCGAGTCGACTGATTCAATTGCGTTAGTAAAAGCCCGCTATGTAAAATTATTGATTCTCAAACCTACGCAGGGAGCCGATACGGCAGCGCGGATCTATGAGTTTGAAGTGAAGGGATTATAATATACCCTATTACGACATTCTAATATTACAGCAAATAAACCGTAGGCCACTTGAGGGGCTGCGGTTTATTTGCTTTAACACTAATGATAGCTGAAATCAAAAAAAAGAACCTGATTTATCTCATCAGATTCTTATATATTGCATATGAAAAGACACGATGATATAATCAACTCACGACTGATATTCAAAGGTTAGGCATAATAATTGCATCTTATATATTTATATTATCATGCCGTTAAATTCTTGTCAATTTTTTTCTCAATTTAATAGTTAGGAGCGATAATAAATGCGTTCTTTAGTTCTCGGTTTTCAGGAAGTGGACAATACACAGCTTTTGCTCGTTGGCGGAAAAGGGTTAAATTTAGGGAGATTATCAAAAATAGAAGGAATACAAGTACCAGAAGGATTCTGTATTACAACAGTAGGATATCACCAAGCCCTCGAACAGAACCAAACGTATCATGCTTTGTTGGATCAACTAACTATGCTAAAAGTAGAAGATCGGGATCAAATCGGTGAAATCAGTAGGAAGATTCGGCAAATCATTATGGAAGCAGAAATTCCTTCCGATGTTGTGAAGGCAGTTTCTCACTATCTCACCCAGCTTGGTGATGAACATGCTTATGCAGTGCGTTCTAGTGCCACCGCTGAAGATTTACCACATGCCTCTTTTGCAGGTCAACAAGATACCTATTTAAATATCATCGGCATAGAAGCAATCCTTCAGCATATCAGCAAATGTTGGGCTTCTCTATTTACGGATCGTGCCGTAATCTACCGTATGCAAAATGGATTTGACCACAGTCAAGTTTATTTATCCGTTATCGTTCAAAGGATGGTTTTTCCACAGGCTTCAGGGATTTTATTTACCGCTGATCCGATTACTTCTAACCGGAAACTGCTATCCATCGATGCTAGTTTTGGACTTGGCGAAGCACTGGTCTCTGGCTTGGTATCTGCCGATTGTTATAAAGTACAGCAAGAGAAAATTGTCGATAAGAGAATAGCAACCAAAAAATTGGCTATCTACGGACTAAAAGAAGGCGGAACAGAGACCCGGCAGATCGACCTCGAACAGCAAAAGACTCAAACACTTACTGAACAACAAATTTTAAAAATAGCAAGGATAGGCAGACAGATTGAAGCCTATTTTGGTTGCCCACAAGATATCGAATGGTGTTTGGACGAGGATACATTTTATATCGTCCAGAGTCGGCCAATCACGACTTTATTCCCCATCCCTGAAGCGAATGATCAAGAAAACCACGTTTATGTATCTGTTGGTCATCAACAAATGATGACAGATCCCATGAAAGCGCTGGGATTGGCTTTTTACCTGTTAACGACTCCTGCACCTATGCGTACAGCTGGCGGAAGATTGTTTGTTGATGTCACATCAAGTCTTGCTTCACCTGGCAGCAGAGAAATGATCATAGAAGCCTTAGGTAAATCTGATCCCCTCATAAAAGACGCACTCATAACCCTCGTAGAGCGAGAAGATTTTATAAAATTTTCGGCAGATAATGAAAAAGCTTCTACTCCGAGTAAAAGCAATACAAGCCTGCCACCTAGTGATTCTCAAGTACAACTCGAAAATGATCCGACAATCGTTTCTGACCTCATTAAGAGCAACCAAGCATCAATAGAAGAGTTGCAACAAAACATTCAAACCAAATCAGGGGCGGAGTTGTTTGATTTTATTCTGGAAGATATGCAGCAATTAAAGAAGATTCTATTCAACCCACAAAGTATGCGTGTGATTATGGCGGCTATGGATGCTTCAGCATGGATCAATGAAAAAATAAACGAATGGTTAGGTGAAAAAAACGTAGCAGATACGCTTTCTCAATCTGTACAGGGCAATATTACTTCGGAAATGGGTCTGGCGTTACTCAATCTCGCTGATGTGATTCGGCCTTATCCGGAAGTCATTGATTATTTACAGCAGGTTAAAGACGATAATTTCTTAGATGAACTGGTTAGTTTTGAGGGTGGGCAGGAAACCCAAGAGGCTTTCTATGACTATCTCAGTAAATACGGAATGCGATGTACCGGAGAAATCGATCTTACAAGAACTCGTTGGAGCGAAAAACCAACTACACTTGTCCCCATGATTCTTAGTAATATCAAAAACTTTGAACCTAATGCTGGCCATCGGAAATTTGAGCAAGGTCGACAGGAAGCTTTGAAAAAAGAACAAGAGCTATTAGATCGATTGAAGCAATTACCCGATGGTGAACAAAAAGCTAAAGAAACAAAACGAATGATTGATCTCATCCGGAATTTCAGCGGGTTTAGGGAATACCCCAAATACGGTATGGTTAATCGCTACTTCGTTTATAAGCAAGCTTTATTAAAAGAAGCCGAACAACTCGTACAAGCAGGAGTTATTCCTGAAAAAGAAGATATATACTATTTATCGTTTGAAGAACTTCGCGAAGTCATAAGTACATGCAAACTGGATTACCAGATCATCAGCAAACGAAAAGAAGAGTACAAATTATATGAAAAACTAACTCCACCACGTGTTCTCACGTCTGATGGTGAAATTATTGCGGGTAAGTACAACCGAGAAAACCTCCCAACAGAAGCTATTGTAGGTCTAGCGGTTTCTTCCGGTGTTATAGAGGGGCGAGCGCGTGTCATCTTAAACATGGAGGATGCTGATCTAGAGGATGGAGATATATTAGTTACCTTATTCACTGACCCTAGCTGGACTCCATTGTTTGTATCTGTAAAAGGCCTAGTTACTGAAGTTGGTGGACTAATGACCCATGGGGCAGTTATTGCGCGTGAATATGGCTTACCAGCAGTTGTCGGAGTGGAGAATGCTACCAAATTGATAAAAGATGGGCAACGAATTCGTGTGCATGGTACAGAAGGCTATATCGAAATATTGTAATGGTTGAATCACGAATGTAGTTTGACAAATCGAATCTTTTGAATTATTTTTAATAGTGAATTATTAATTCATTATTAAAGGTGAGGGGCAATATGCAGTCTAAAAAAGAAGAAGTAAAACAGGAAATTGAATCCGCCGCTTTAAAGGTATTTTTCCGAAAAGGCTTCTCTGATGCCAAAATGAATGATATTGCCGATGAAATTCAAATTTCTGTTGGCAATATTTATACTTATTTTAAAAATAAAAAAGAGTTGTTCTATTCGGTTGTTCCGCCGTCTTTAGTGGACTATTTGAAGAATGTGCTAGTGGAAAATATTCGTATCGATAACCAGACTTTTTTTGATGATGTTAATAATGAGAAAAAATCAGCTATCGTTCAAGAGCAAATAAATATATTAACCCAGTACAGCAGGCAGATTGTCATTATTTTTGAAAAGAATAAAGGGACCGTATATAGCAATGCCAAAAACGAGCTGATCGATCTGATGATCGAAACTAAAAGACCCTTTATAAAAGATCATTATAAAAGATACGAAATCGGAACCGAAGAAAATATGATTCTGCTGAAGATCATCGCGAACAATGTCATCAATATGATTCTGGATTTATTAAAGTACGAGATGAACGCCGATAGCCGGAGAAGGATTTTTGAGGCATTAAGCTTATACTGGCTGCATGGACTAAAAAGCTTAAACGAATAACATCAATGCGCCGAAATTAGGTGTGGGGTGGAACTGGGGCGCAACGCTGCAATGAGGGACAACCAAGTGGATATGCACATTTAGCATCTACGAGGGTCCCTATTTTTTTAATCCAATAATGAATTATTTATTCATTATTGGGCGGTGTAATCAAGAAACGGGGGAAGTTACAATGAAGACAGGTTATGCGTTTATGGACTGTAATGTTATTTATGGAGATGCGAAAAAAGGGACTGATTCCCATATGACGATTTTGATTGATGAAAACGGCTTGATTCTGGAGATCGGGAAAGCAAGCGCTGTAACTGTCCCCACCCATTTCCAAACGATCGATTGTTCGGGGAAATATGTGATGCCCGGTCTCATCAACGCGCATGTCCATCTTTTTGCCGATGGTAAGCCGTTTACGCTGTCGGCCAGTGAAGGGCTGCTGAATTTTGCGTTTCATCATATTTTGGATACGAGACTGGGCAGATACATGTTGAAGAGACGGATGAAAAAAAATGCCCTAACCGCACTGCATTCCGGAGTAACAACGATGCGTAGCGTAGGTGAATTTTTTTATACTGATGTTCAGTTGAGGGATGATATTAAGGCAAATCAATCTATTGGACCTAATCTTTTGGTATCTGGGTATTTCCTGAGCGTAACGGATGGCCACGGTGCACCTTATTTGGCTTTGGTCGGTGATTCACCATGGGAAGGGAGAAGAAATGTAAGAATCAATGTAAAAAACGGAGTGGACCTAATCAAAATATGTGTAACTGGCGGGGTCACCGATGCCAAAAGGATCGGAGAAGCAGGCCGCTTGCAAATGACGGAAGAAGAGGTGGCTGCCATTTGCGAGGAAGCTCACAAAATTGGTATGCGTGTGGCGGCACATGCAGAAAGTACCGAAGGTGTAAGAGTTGCGTTAAAGGGTGGAGTGGATACTATTGAACACGGCGCGGAGATGGATGAGGATATGATCAGGCTGTACAAAAATAATCCCAGAGCCTTAAAGGGCTACACCGCTGTGATTCCTACTTTACAAGCAGCTTATCCCAGTGCGAAATTAGATCCGATCCTGACAAAGTTGAATACAACCATTAAGGAAAATGCCCGGCTTGTGTATGACTCTATGTTAACAGGGCTACAGCAGGCTATAGAACATGATATCAAAATCGGTGTGGGAACGGACGCTGCTATGTCCTATGTAACCCACTATGATCTTTGGCGTGAGCTTGATCATTTCATGCGACAAACAAAGCTGAACGCAAGTGAGGTTATTGAACTAGTAACCAAATCAAATGCAGATATTTTGGGAATCGATCACCTGACAGGTTCTATAGATGTGGGCAAATATGCGGATTTAATCATGATGGAGCAAAACCCATTGGAGAACATAAAAGCTTTGTCTGATGTAGCTATGGTTATGGTCAGAGGGAATTTAATACAAACACCCTCTGTGACCAGAATTCAAGCAGTGGACGAGCTACTGGATACGGTTTGGAGTATTTAGGAGTGAGATAAATGATTGTAGAAGCACGTTTGGGTATCCTAGCTATTCTTAAAAGAACAGCGCCCGGTATGAATAACTATAAGCCTGTCAGCCTTTCTGGTCGGGAAGCTTATTTATTATGATTCCTGTAAATAACGTACCCGCCTGAAGGGAATTCTAGAGATGAGAGACATCTCAAATTCTAATCAGGATGAGGACGGAATTCATGAAGCAACCTTCCAGTAAAACTGAAGAAGACGATAAACTGAAATGGTGGCAACTAAGCTTGTTAGGCATAGCAGGCACTATAGGAACCGGGTACTTTCTTGGCTCAGGTCTAGCAATTTCCATGGGAGGGCCAGCAGTACTGCTAGCCTACATTTTAGCTGCTATTGGAACATATGTCGTATTTGATGCACTGGCTCAGATGACAGCGGAAGATCCGGAGCAGGGTTCATTTCGATCCTATGCAAAAAAAGCATTTGGAAATTGGGCAGGGTTCGGGAGCGGCTGGGTATATTGGTTTTCGGAACTGTTGATTATGGGAAGTCAGCTCACAGCATTGTCTATATTCTCGCGTTTTTGGTTCCCGGCCGTACCGATGTGGGTATTTGCTGCCAGCTTTGCGGCCGTGAGCCTATTGATTGTGTTTTTTGGTAATAAGGGCTTTGACAGGGTTGAAAATATACTGGCCATCATTAAAGTGGCGGCTATACAAATGTTCCTTGTTATTGCTGCCGTACTTCTGACGGGTTGGATCGGCGGTTCTAAGTTCTCACCGAAAGTTCCACTTGGGTTTAAAGCGTTGTTTCCATCTGGAGGTATCGGGTTGTGGTCTGCCTTTATTTTTGCTTTTTATGCCTATGGTGGCATTGAGGTGCTGGGAATTATGTCCTACAGGCTAAAGAAACCTGAGGAAGCTCCAAAAGCAGGAAAGGTGATGTTGCTGGGACTGGCTACAGTATACGTTCTCTCAATCGGGCTTGCAGTAATCATGGTGCCGCTTAGTGCTTTTAATCCAAAAGAAAGTCCTTTTGTGCTCGCGCTCAGCAGCGACCATCTGACCTTTATACCGCATTTGTTTAACGGGGTGTTGATCATAGCTGGGTTCTCCACGATGACAGCTTCGCTTTATGCCATTACCTCGATGATGATCACTCTTTCACAGGAAGGGGATGCACCCAAGGTTTTTTCGAAGAAATGGAAGGATAAATATCCGTTTTTTGCCCTTTGTTTAATAGCTGGAGGTTTAGGGGGTGCCATTATGATGTCATTGTGGTTGCCAGGAAAAGTATACGAATACATTACAACAGCTGCCGGACTGATGATCCTCTATAACTGGTCCTTTATATTGCTCTCCTCCCGCAAGCTGCTTAAGCCCAGTCTTCTAAACGGGGTGAAACGCTGGCTAGGCTTAGTGCTGATCGCTACTGCTGTAGCAGGTACGCTATTTCATGCGCTCAGTCGTCCAGGCTTCTACATCAGCCTGCTAATTGTTTCGCTGATTGCCTTGAGTGATTGGATCGTTCAACACATCCGTAATAAGAAGGACAGTTATGTTATGGGGCATGGGGCGGACGAACAGACCCATGAATATCATTCTTTACCGGGCGGTCCTGAATTTCGGATTAAGGGCATAAGGATGCGAAAAAACAAGGTTTAATGAAAAAAGAGAAGTCGGGCAGCCTGTACACCAAAATAAAAACCAAATCCAATCAGCGACAGACCTGACAGAACGGAGATCGCCTTCAATACCCGAACGGTTAGAAATTTACGAAAGAGACTGGAGGCGGCAGCCATGGTTACATCCCAGAAAAGAATCCCTAGTACGATTGCTCCGCTATAGATCAATAATTGCTGCATCGGATACTCGCTGACCGCCTTGGCTAATATTGAGCCGTAAATACCCAACCAAAAAAGGATCGAGAGGGGATTGAACAAGGACATGAGAAATCCCGACAGATAAGATTTGGATAGTGAGGTATCGTTGCCCCTCAGCCCGTCAGCTGAAATGTCACCTGTATTTTTAATGCTGTCTACACCTGAATAGACGAGGACAAAGAATCCGAACAACCATAAAAACACTTTAACAAACGGAGCATCCAGCAGATGAATGAGGCCAAAATAAACAAGCAGCATGTAGATGATATCGGCACTAACCGCCCCTAAACCGACTATCCAGGCAGGCATAAATCCTCCGCGGAGTCCCTTGTCCAGCTGTGCTGCATTAATGGGTCCGAGAGGTGCCGAGAGGGATAATCCTATAATCATATAACCTATAAATACGTTAATGTTGTCCTCCTCCTTTATATAGATAGCTTATTCTGATAAAGGCAGTGGTAGGACAACCAAAAAAAGGCCCGCGGAAGATCGCGGGCCTTCTTTTATAAGAAACTAAAGAGTGAGTAGAATTACGCCTTCACGGATTCAGGTCTTTTAACAAGAAGAGGTGGAGGAATCAACCAGCCCTTTTTCTTAGTCAAATGTAGAATTTTAAGGCCGATGGCTGCTTTGGTAAGGTGATATTTAGCAAACAAAGCCCCTATATCTTCTCTGATCGATTGTCCCATTGCCTGACTACATGCCACAAGTCCAACAGCATTATCAGCTGCAAGTTTGGCTGCAATTTCAGGATCTGTGAAACGTGCCCCTACAGGAATATCTTCAAGTTTAGCATCGGGCCGATTTGGCATTACTGGTGCAGATGCAATACCTTGCTCTGAGAGCAGTGTATCACACTCACTGATTTCAAGCTCCGCTTGATCAATTAAAGCTCCTAATATTTTTTTCAGGTCATTGTCGCCCGCGTGGTACATATAAGCTCTGTAACAAGAGAGGGCTCCCTTTGCGACCATTGAGGCTTGCCAAACCGTAAAAATCTCTCCATAATGCATCGGTTCTTCTTTGGGGTTACCGCCTAGAATCCCTGTCATAAATAGTCTCCTTTATTGTTGGATTTGAACAAACATTAGCATGCCCACAACAACAAGAAAATTGCAGCTTTTCACATAAAATAGGTATGTCAATTTGAGGCTTCGACATCCGTGCAAGTTTAAGAATAAATAGCACTAATTTTCTCATAATAGGATAAATGTGAAAATAAGGAACGATAAAATTGAACACGAGTTGTGGAGGAATCAAATGTTTTTCATCGTGATGATTGGATAGATACTTCCATGGACGATGGCAGATACTATTTTAGAGAGGACTTATCAGTAATCGTTCTAACGGACCGCTTGCAAGTATAATTGCCTTTGCATTCAATGAAGTTGGTTATCACTGGAGAGAGTCGAGTGTATCTCCATCGAGGCAGGGATGGAATGGGAGTCATTGCTTCCAACACCTTTGGTAAAATGTTAAGCCCTGTCCTCGGCGCTTATTTAGGTACATTGTTATGGTATGCACCCTTGAAGGAATTGAAAAAGAAATCGAGGCACGATCACTTCTTTATATAGCAGCCGTAGGGGCGGAACGTGACTGCTATCCTTATTCGCTGTTACTCCAAGCGAGGGAAAGACAGGAGGGAAGAACAATCAGAAGCAAAGCTATTCCTCAAAATTCTCGGATAGGAAGGATTAAATAGGGGAAAATAGCAATGGGTGCTGCCTGCCCAATATTGTTCTGGAGGGAAAAAAATGAAGAAGATTGCTACTTTTGCATCAGTTGCATGTCTTAGTTTACTTTTAAGTATTCCAGCATTTGCGAACCAAGATGAAGCAAACCTAGGGATACAAACACATTACTCGGCTAATCAAACAAATGATAACCTGAATGCAAGGAATGTTAATGCAACGGGTAATCATAATTCAACAGCGGTCGAGAATGGAAATTACCGAGCGCAGGCAGTCGGGGATGAGAATCGAGGCACTAATTGGAGCTGGTTGGGTCTCTTAGGGTTGCTTGGACTTACAGGCTTGCGGAATAGAAGCCGAGAAAAAAGCTAAACTTTTTAGAGTTAAAGGGAACTATAGGGGCCATTTTTATGATTAGAACTGAGGACTGCATTTACAGACTCGGCAAAAAATTTATACCTTTAATTTGTTCTAAATAAAAAGCCGGTTTCAGGATGATCCTGAATAACCGGCTTTACATTTTTTTAGCAAACCATTTTTAGGAGAGATTTAAAGATAATCGCACTTGAATTTGCCATTCACCAGCCACAGGTTCCAGAAGTCGTCCGTAACCCGCACATATTGGCATGCTCAGTGAGGAATTCAGGAATTCCGCGTATTCCACCAAAACAGGACTTCGTAATGATAATTTTATTCCGAGTTTTACGAAAATTGGGGAACCGGACAAAAGTGGGAGAGCAACGGCAGTACTTCAGAAGACAGAAGCTTCTGGACCATGTTTATGATTGAAGAATAATTTTTTTAAAAACTAGAGGATTTGAATTCATAGGCCCTGTTTGATTAAACTCCAGATGCGTTCAAACCTGTCTTGGTAGTCAGGTAAATTCCAGGATTCTTTGAAGGATGGGAGGCTAAATACTGCAAACGCAGAGAGAATCGCCTCAGCCCGTTCCAAGTGGGGATCGTGATAGTCCATGAAGCCGTCAATAATTTGGTAGGAATCCCAGAGAACATCGCGTAATACCAGTGGATTGCTATCCACGTATTGAGTATTCAAGGCAAACATCTTGGGATTCTCGTTATAAGCCCGTTTTTTTGCGTTAACAAATGCCCATAACCAATCGTGAAGCAATTCTTGCGGTTTAGTTAAACTAGTCATATCTAATTTAATTTGTTCTGAAATCATCCGGTTGAACCAGCTCTTAGATACGGCTGCCCAGAGCTCTTGCTTATTTTTAAAGTGCTTATAGAGCGCTGCATGGGTGATACTTAATTCATCCGCAATTTGTGAGAGTGTCACTTCGGATTTTTCCGTGCGTTTAATTAATGCCTCAGCTGTTTCAATAATGAGCTCTTGTGTGATTTTAGCCACAGTACTGCCAATCCTTCTTTCTTCAATAAATTCCTTTTTATCGTTAATACACTTGCGAATATTTTAACATATAAAATAATCAGTAACAATTGTTGATTTTTGTAACTTATTGCTTTATGCTTATTGTATAAGTTACAAAAATAAATAAATGTTACTTTTTTTAACGCATGGGGGGTCATTAATTATGAAAGCAGCACAGATCACCAAATATTCAAAAAAGTTCATAGTAAAAGTGAACGATATTCCAATCCCAGAAATAAGTGATAACGAAGTCTTGGTCCAGGTGAAAGCAGCAGCAGTTAATCATTTGGAATTGCTCATTGGTACCGGAAGCGTAAAGCTGATTCAGGATTATGAATTCCCATTGGTACTTGGTAACGAGCTGACGGGTGTTATTGAAAAAGTAGGTAAGAAGGTGCAAGGCTTCAAAGTTGGCGATGCAATTTATTCACGTCTGCCACTACAAAAAATCGGTGCTTTTGCGGAATACGCGGCAATTAATGCAAATGCCATCGGGCACCTACCCGCTAATTTGAATTTTGTGACTGGTGCAGCTGCGCCATTAACAGGATTGACAGCCTATCAAGGATTAAATGAAGAATTAGATGCTAAAGCTGGCGAAATCGTGTTTATCCCTGGAGGTTCTGGTTCATTTGGCCAAATGGCCATTCCTATCGCCAAAAGTATGGGGCTCAAGGTCATCATCAGTGGAAATCCAGAAGCACGTGAACGGACAATGGCCGCTGGTGCAGACCAATATATTGATTATACGACTGAGAACTATTGGGAACAGCTTGGTGATGTAGATTATGTGATTGATACCTTGGGACCAAGCGAATTTGATCATGAGCTTTCAATTATTAAAGCAGGAGGCCGCCTTCTTTCTCTGCGGACCGGTCCTAACGAACGTTTTGCAGAAGATCTGGGCTTCTCTGGCTGGAAAAAAAAGCTCTTCACCATCGCCGGGGCTAGGTATGATCATAAAGCGAAGAAAAAGAAGATTCAATATCATTTCATTTTTGTTCGCAGTGATGGCGAACAATTAAAGAAAATCACGAAGATTATTGAAGATAATGGGATTGTACCAGCAGTGGACCCAACAGAATTCCACATAGAAGAGATTAACGAAGCACTGAATTTTGTTGCTGAAGGTCATCCTAAAGGGAAAGTTATTATCAGATTTTAAGGAGTATATCTCAATTGGTTGTCAAAAAATTCTTTACTGATCATTCTAGAATTGATATACTGATTTAAATTAGAGTTAATAGTGTAGTTTTTTTTGCTGTAACTAGAATGATCGTTCTTGAATATTTCGAAGAAATTTATTAAGGGAGGGATGAACGAGATACAAGTTTAATCGTGAACAAAACTCTATCGAAATGTTGTTAAATGATCAAAAAACTTAAAAGGGAGAGAATAATATGAAATATACAGTGATTACAGGAGCAAGCTCAGGAATTGGGTATGAAACAGCATTGGCGTTTGCTGCACGCGGTAAAAATTTAATTTTGGTAGCTAGAAGATTAGGTAAATTAGAAGAACTTAAATCAACAATTCAGAATATTGATCCTAATGTAAATGTTCTTGTTCGTTCAAGTGATCTGTCTGTTACAGAGCAGGCTTACACACTGTATAACACTTTGAAGGAATACCAAATAGAAACCTGGATTAATAATGCAGGACTTGGTGAAGCTTCTTTTGTGGTAGAACAGAATTTAGATAAAGTTGAAACTATGTTACGTGTTAACATCGAATCCTTGACGATCCTTTCTACACTATTTGTGCGAGATTATGCTGATGTAGAAGGAACTCAGTTAATTAACGTATCATCCGCACTCGGATATGCCATTGCTGTTGGGAGCGTTGCTTATTCTGCATCTAAATATTATGTTAGTGCCTTCACCGAAGGGCTTGCAAAAGAACTAGAGCTTAAAGGCGCGAAATTAAAAGCAAAAGTTTTAGCTCCAGCAATAACTGAAACGGAATTTGTGAAGAAATCAATAGATGCTGAAGAATTTGATTACAAAGCAAACATGCCTAAGTACCACACTGCCAAACAAATGGCGAGTTTCATGGTAGAACTTTATAATAGCAATGATATGATAGGGATTGTTGACCAGAATTATAACTTCAATCTGAGAGATCAAATCTATCCAATTATATCTGAGTTTTAAATCGAATTAGATATTAGTCACGAAAACGATCGTCGAAGAAACTGGAGCAAAAAGAACTGGCTTCCCTATTCTTAAACGTAGGGTACAACTTTTGCACACGTTGGAAAAAGATTGGACTCTGGATTGTTTAAAAACAGCCAAAGTAAGAATCCAATGGTAAGCATCAGTTCAGTTATCATGTTATGAATAAAATCAAGCATCTTGCTTGATTTTATTTACGTTTTATATATTAGTTTGCGGATCGTTTACTTAAATGTATAATGATTGCTTGAGGTGATTACAATGGCAAGAAGCAAAGAATTTGAAATTAATGAAGTACTAGATAAAGCGATACAACTATTTTGGATGCAAGGTTACGAGAAAACTTCAATGCAAGATTTGGTAGACTGTATGGGAATTCACAGAAGAAGTATCTATGATACATTTGGTGATAAGCACGCCTTATATTTGACGGCACTCCAACGGTACGAATCTACTCAAAACAAAAAAATGAGATTCTTGGTTGAGAAGCAAGAACCGGTAAAGGAGATCATTCGACAATTTCTAGAATCCTCGATGAGGAGCGAAGGAGAACCTCAAGGATGTTTCATAGTTAATTCGGGTGTGGAGCTGGGAGTACTGGATCCGGAGGTTGCATCCTTTGTTGAGAATAGCTATTCAAAAACGGAGAAGTTGTTATATGACCTCGTTCAGACTGGCCAGCAAAGAGGTGAACTTAGAATTTCACTGGAGCCCGAGGCCATTTCTCATTATTTAATGAATGCCTGGTTAGGACTGCGTACAATGGTAAAAACGGCAACGGATCATAAAAAATTAACAAGTATTATTCATACCATACTGATCACTCTAGATTAAAACTCCTTTATCTATCTGCAATGTAAGAGGAGAAGCACTTGTATCGAATGCCGAAAATAGTCAATCAACTTACTGCTACCCGAGTACGCAAAGAATAGAACCGGCTTAATACGCCCAGCTTAACTATATATACGGCATCCGAAACCAGCTGTAAGGATCTAAGAATGCAGACACTAAAAAAACCCATGCTGACGATGGGCTTCTTAGTCAATGTGGATATTAATCTGTCCAAGATCGGTAGATACGGCGCACTTCACGAAAGGATTGTTTGGGTTTACGGTATTCATTAACCAGACCCTTATTGTTGAAGCCGCGGGCCCGGTCGCGGAAGTTCTTACTGCTGCTCTTCAGATCGCCGCGGATGTCTGCAAACTGCCAGATGTAGGTCCCGCCAATTTTCGAATCATTCTTGAAGATTGCCAGCGCTTCAGTCACAATATCTGCCTGATAATCCTCGCTGAACAATCTCGGCTCCCAGCCCACATCCCCGAATAGTCCAGCACCACCGAATTCGGTCATGAGCACAACCTTGTTACCGGCTCCCATCTGCTCCGCACGCACATGGAACTGTTCCAGCATGTCTTTGAAGCTGGCTGTATCGCCTTCGTACCAGCCAAAATATTTATTTATACCGATAACATCGAATAATGGAAGTAGAATATCTTCGAGTGGATGCATCGTAGCGTAGGTGACAAGCCTAGTGCTGTCGAGTTTCTTCACCAATCCGACTAGAGCTTGTGTGAAAGCATATGCTTCTTGAGTCCGGGTATCAATCTCATTATGAACGGACCAGAAGATCACACTTGGGTGATGAAAATGCAGGCCAATCATTTCTTCAATCATAGACAGTGCACGCTCCTGGAAGAGCGGCTCACTTACCGTTTCGTTCGGCAGAAAGGCTCCCCATATCGGAATTTCGCTCCAGTATACAATCCCTTGCTCATCGAGTAGATCAAGCCAATATGGGCTCTGGGGATAATGCGAGCCCCGGACGGAGTTGCAACCTAATTCCAAAATGATACTGAGCTCCTTGTGCATCAGCTTCGGTGGGAAGGCAAAACCCCACTCAGGATGCTCTTCATGTCGGTTCACCCCCTTAAGATATACGGGTGAACCGTTAATTAGAATCCGATGATCCTTTGTTTCAATACAGCGAAAACCGATCCGTTCAATCTTGTCGTCTTCCTCTGTCCGCAGTTGAAAGGTATACAGTTCTGGAAGACCTACGTTCCACAAACGTATTTCAGGCATAAGCAACCTGAACGTATGACTGAGGGTTTGGCCAGTCTCAATCTGTACTTCTTCCGAGTGCAATTCATGTCCGCTTTCGGAGAATGTGATCTTGGTAGTATGCTGCTCCTTATGGAAGGAATGGAGCTGCACCTGAACAGTAACATCTGCATCTGATCCATGCAGTGCATAATCAATCTTCAGCTGTTCGATGTAAATATCAGGCAAATATTGCAGCTCCACCGACCGTACGATCCCCCCGTAATGATACCAATCCACCTGCTCTGTCGGAATCGTAAGTAGGTCCAAGGTGCTGTCCGTCCGGACGATAATCTCATGTTCTCCTGCTTCTAAGGAAGGAACAATAAATTCAAAAGGTGTAAATCCGCCATAGTGATACCCAAGGTGCCGCCCGTCCAAATAGACATCGGCATGGCCCAGCACGGCATGAAAGATGAGTCTGACATGCTGCGAATTCACAATCTGTATTTTTTTACGATACCAACCGACACCTTCATAATCGTACATTCCCAGTTCATTATTCCAGCACGAGGGCACATAAAGAGACTGCCTAGAATGTGGAAATCGCTCAAACCATTTTTCTTGAACACCCGTATTTAACGGATCCTTCATGAAATCCCAAGGCCCATCCAACAGCTCAGTTCTCCGAATTTGATACTCGCTAAAAGTCCTTAACAAGTGTGTTCCTCCTTTTTTTTCCTGTAATGTATTGAGAATTTCAGACATCTTGATAATATGGATAGTAACATTTGGAGTTTAAGCATTGAATAGAAAAAAACGTTACCGTCTTGTTTAAATCGCTCTTTTAGCAGCAGGAGGGGATATTAATTGGAAGAAAATGATTACAAGCTGAATGACCTCACCGTGCATATCCATTTTGTACTCGACAAAGCTACTTATCCCGGCTGGGAGGACATCCGTAACATGGTAAATGTGCACAGCTTGTACTGGATTCATGAAGGTAAAGGGGTTTTCCTGACCAATGTTGAGCACAAAGTAGAGGCTGGAATGCTAGGCTATTTAAAACCAGGCCTTAAACTGTCCATGCGCTCGCAGATGGATGCTCCACTTCGCATAACGATGCTGCTCTTCGATTGTGCAGAGCTTGGTTATGATGCGTTATGGAAGGAAGTCAAGCCAATCGGAAAACTGAGACTTCCCTTCTTAAGCCAATATAATCAACAGGAAGCTGAGGAAATTAGCAAGCTGGTCTGGGGGATTCACCAGGACTGGCTGCCCGGACTAACCGATGGCATAGCTGTATCCCGGGCTAAAATGCAGATCCTGCTGCATATGCTGCACCAGACCGTACAACCGGACTGGAATCTGATGGAGTCTGGAGCTTTCGCCGCCTTCGAACAGATCAAGAAAACACTCGAGAACGACTATAAGGATCATCACCGGATCGAAAAATTGGCGGAGAAATACGGCATTTCGCCATCTTACTTGCGGAAGATGTTCCTGAAATTTACGGGGATGGGGCCGAAGGAATACCATATGCACTTACAGAACCAGCAAGCTTGTCGTTATCTGGTTTTTACCGATTATCCAGTTAAGGAAATAGCCAAATTATGCGGGTACTACGAAGAATATCATTTCAGCAAGATTTTTAAACAGCTTAATGGGATCCCTCCGACAGTATACCGAAACAAACAGAGAATCAAAGATTAATTGTCCGTAGAACCACTGGTAAAAAAATCTTGAGGTTATGGTTTTTTTACGGGAAGGGCTGTACCATGATAGTATTGAACTCATTGAAGCATGTTTAAGGAGGGAAAATTGGGCATGATTATATCACTCAAAAATGTATCATGGCAACGTGATACGACAATGATCTTACGCGATATGAATTGGGAAGTGAAGCAGGGACAACACTGGTGTATCGTCGGTCTGAACGGTTCAGGAAAAACGACGATGCTAAATGTAGTGAACGGCTATATCTGGCCGACAACAGGACAAGTCGAGGTGCTGGACCATCGCTTCGGCGATGTGGACTTGAGAGAGCTACGCAAACGAATCGGTTGGGTAAGCACCTCCTTGCAGCAGAAGCTGTACGGCCATCAGACTGCCCTGAACATCGTCCTAAGCGGAAAATTTGCGACCATTGGTCTGTATGATAAGACAAATGAAGAGGATCAAAAACAAGCCGAAGAGTTAATGGAATTTCTAGACTGCTCTTCCTTAGTTAGTCGTACATATGATACCTTGTCGCAAGGACAGCGGCAGAAAGTCCTCATAGCACGCGCACTAATGGCCAATCCAGATCTACTAATTCTTGATGAGCCATGCACGGGACTTGATATTTTTGCCCGAGAACAGCTGCTGCAGATGATCGAGAAGATAACAAAGCAACCCGGTGGACCAACCTTGCTGTATGTAACCCATCATATCGAAGAGATAACACCATGCTTTACGCACACGCTGCTGGTAAAGAGCGGCGAAATCTACAAAGGGGATGAGACAGTAAACTGCTTGCAGTCGGATGTCTTGAGCGATTTCTTCGATACCCCTGTTGAAGTACAGGAACATCATAACCGCAAGTGGCTTACACTTGCCGGTGATAAGTAGAATATCAAGGCACATCGAATAGGCGAGCAAACCGTTTTAAAGTGCTTTGAAGGATTGCTTGCAGATATATAAAATGAAAACTGATCACAATATAATTTTAAAATAACCCGCGCGGGGCGCGGGTTTTGTATTTGTTTGCAAGCTTATAAGCCATCTCCCAGAAACATCGTAACAACATACTAACGGTACCTGCAAAAAACATTTTGACATATCTAACAGGTACCGTTATAATACAAATCAACAGGTACCGTCACAAAGAGCAACAGGTACCGTAAAAATTCAACGGAGGATTCATTATGGACATGAATGATGAGTTATACGAAAAACTCGCGAAACTGCAATGGTTGTTGCAAAGGCAACACTTGAAAACTCACGCCGCGGTTGGTCCTATGGCCGACGCATCACGTGGGCAAGGCAGGATATTAGCATTTCTTCGGATGAAAGACGGTATCAGCACCAAAGACTTATCCTATATGCTGGACATCCGTGTATCATCCCTCAATGAATTGCTTGGTAAACTGGAGAAAGCAGAATACATCACCCGTAAGCCCTCAGAAACAGACAAACGTATCATGTTGATTTACCTAACGCAAAAAGGGCAAGAGGAAGAGAAACAAGAGATAGACAACGGCAACATATTTTCTCGCTTATCGCCAGAAGAGCAGATAGCTTTCGGGGATTACCTAACTCGCGTCATTACAGCTTTGGAGGAAGAACTTGGAACGGACGGAGAACGTGATGTGATGGCTATGTGGATGGAAGCCGCAAAGGAGCGTATGGGAACAGAGGAATTTGAAAAACTGATGGCTATGCGCGGACAAATGCACAAAATGTGGGGAAATTCTAGGGACGAACGCTTTAGCGGCAGATTCCCTGGGTTTGGCGGAGAAGGGCATGGTGACATGCGCGGATTCGGCTGGCCTTCCAGAGATGACAGTAATTCGTCACCTGACAAGTCACATGGCCCGGACGATAAGTAATTAGAGTCTTTTTGCAAACAGTAGCTGAGGCGCTGCCTTTCCACCAGAGAAAGATGAACGGCAAAGGCAGCGTAATGTGAAACTGAAGAATAATCAAATTTCGTATGCCAAATCTGAGAACTCGACGTTAGGGTACAGGTTTGCTTGTTGCTGCGTCACGGTTCATATTGGACCGATAGTTAGAATTCTAAGTAATTTCAAAAAACAAAATAAAGAAAGATAGTGGTGAACCCTATGGATGCAGAAAACCTCCATTACTTTGAAAAAGCACCTGTCGCAAAAGCCGTAGCTCACTTCGCAGTACCGATGATGCTAGGCATGTCGATGAGTGTCATATACTCCATTTTGAACGCCTATTTCCTTGGTACACTGGGCAATACTGCGATGTTAACCGCACTCGCACTAACTTTACCGTTATTTGCCGCCATAATGGCGCTTGGTAACTTGATTGGCATCGGTAGCAGTGCATTTATCTCCCGTTTGCTGGGAGAGAAAAAATATGATGATGTAAAGCATGTGTCTTCATTCGCCTTTTACAGCAGTTTAGTTCTCGGTCTTATTTTGATGGCTGCCGGCATCCCATTGATCGATTCAATCGTTCATGGCTTGGGAGCGACGCCTGACTCCTTCGGATTCACGAA
Source organism: Paenibacillus sp. FSL R7-0163 (assembly GCF_037969975.1). Taxonomy (NCBI): domain Bacteria; kingdom Bacillati; phylum Bacillota; class Bacilli; order Caryophanales; family Paenibacillaceae; genus Paenibacillus; species Paenibacillus sp. FSL R7-0163. Next base: position 2,646,493 of record NZ_CP150224.1, on the reverse strand, counting down.
GGACTATGTCACGATTATGCTTATTGGTTCACCTTTCGTCGTTCTATTCTTCACGCTGGAGAATATCGTGCGCTCGGAGGGGGCAGCAATCACTTCGATGATCGGTATGCTTCTCAGTGTTGTTGTGAATTATTATTCTCGATGCGCTAGTCATTTTCGTCTTCCATTGGGACGTGATCGGGGTTGCATCTGCTACAGTCATTTCTAACTTGGTTGCTAGTGCATTCTATGCCTTCCACATGGGATATAAGAGCCAATTCTTAACCATCTCCGTAAAATGGTTCAAAGCTTCCAAAGACATTCTCAGCAATGTATTTAAAATTGGAGTTCCAGTCTTTGTTATGAGTCTCTTCATGGGTGCAATGTCACTCATCTTTAACCGTTTTCTGGTCGAATATGGGGAGCAGGCCATTGCGGCCTTCGGGATTTCATCACGTTTATTACAATTTCCAGAGGTTATCCTGATGGGCTTATGTGAGGGAGTCGTGCCGCTGATTGCCTTCTCTTTTACAGCTAACAAATTACGCATGAAGCACACCATTACTTTTACAATCAAAGTGACTGTGGCATTAGCAGCCGTGTTCGGCATTATTGTATATCTGATTTCAGACCACTTAATCGGTTTATTTACGAATGACCCTCAATTAATTGAACTGGGCAGCTACATTCTTCATGTAACGTTCTTATCCCTGTTCATTTCAGGAACGACCGCGTTGTTTACAGGGATATTCCAAGCGACAGCACAAGGAACCGCCGCCTTTATTATGTCAATTATTCAAGGTATTACTCTGATTCCAGTATTGTATATCGCTAATCGAATGAACGGTTTTCACGGAGTAGTCTGGTCGCTCGTCATTTCGGATGCTGTTGCGTTCCTTGTGGGTGCCATCATGCTGTATGTTCTGCGGAACAAATTGCAGCCTGATTTAGATACTTTAGTACAGTAAAATCCTAAGCTTTAAGTTGATACTTTAAGTTCATCTAAAAAAACCTTGGATCAGCAAGGTTTTTTTGGCTCGTATGATGACGCAGCCTGCCATGAGGCAGCACATAGCTGCTTTGGAGGCGAAACTCCAGTTAAATTTTAATGCTGACTTCTCCACTTGAAAGATACTCCTCGTCACCATTCTCATATCTGACTTTCAGATGGCAATCGTCATCGATATCAATGGCTGTTGCTTTACGTTGTTCATTATCCTTTATCACGGTCACAGGTTCTCCAAGTGAAATTAACCTTTTTTTGTATTCGGAAAGAAACAATCTGTCCGTTAAATGCTCATAATATCTCATGAAATTGTTTAGTACTTCTGCAACGAGACGGTTGCGGAGATCACCATAAGGATTGTTTTCGGAAATTACAGTTGTTGCAATCTCGGTAAGATCAGTGGGAAAGCCTTCGGAAGGGAGGACTACATTGATACCGATGCCGAGAACAGCATAATCAAGCCAGCCGTTTTCCAGTGACACGGATGCTTCGGTAAGAATCCCGCACACTTTTTTCCCTTCCATGAAAACGTCATTTACCCATTTAATCTGCGTTTCTTTACTGGATACGCTCTCGATAGAAAGGGCTACAGCTACTGCGGCGCAAGTGGTCAATAAAGCTGAGTCTGTTGCGGACAGCTTTGGACGCAGCAGGATGCTCATATAGATACCCGTTCCAGGTGGAGAAAAGAACTTCCGGCCCATTCGCCCGCGACCAGCTGTTTGTTCTTCCGAAAGAATCACCTTACCTTCAGCTTCTCCATTTGAGGCAAGGTTTTTTACGGCTTCATTCGTGGAAGATATGGTCTTAAAGACTTCAACTCGTAACTTTTGCCCCCGAGTATCCAGGTACTTTGAAATTGCACTGGCTGATAAGATATCCGTTTGTGGTGACATGGAGTATCCTTTATTGGTTACAGCTTGTATGGAATAACCGTCTGTCTGTAAAGATTTTATGGCTTTCCAGACCGCGCTGCGCGTCACGGATAACTGAACGGCTATTTCCTCCCCGGAAAAATATTCACCCTTATTACTGTCGAGTAAGGCAAGAATATGTTCTTTTACTGTCATGAACTTAAACCTCCAAAAGTATAACTCTCCGACCAAAACCCATTGAATAGATTAACATCCAACGATTGCGACTGAATACTCTAATTCTATATAACAATAGGAAAAACTCAAGCATGGTATTTTATTCTATTGTAAACCATATAATAATTTATGGTTTACAATAAAGAATATCTCCATTATAATTCAGCTTACTGGACGTATTTACTAACCAGAATACAATCATTGATATCCAATGGAGGTCATTTTTTTGAAGACAAAAGAACTTATTTATGCTGCATTATTCGCAGCACTTATCGCGGTGTTGGGGATGATACCGCCCATCCCACTCGGCTTCATCCCCGTTCCGATCACTGCCCAGACACTTGGCGTCATGTTGGCTGGATGTTTTCTGGGGAAACGGATGGGCGCTCTCAGTCTAATTATTTTCATCATACTAGTAGCCATTGGGCTGCCTGTACTGACCGGCGGTCGCGGCGGAATCTCGGTGCTAGTTGGACCTTCTGCAGGATACATATTTAGCTTTCCAATTGCGGCCGGCCTTATTGGCTGGTATTCCGAAAAAATCTGGCCGAAGGTTCGAACTTGGAAGCTGGTAGCTATCAACATAATCTTCGGTGTATTACTAGTGAGTCTGATTGGTGCCCCTGTCATGGCATTGATAACCAATACTTCGATCTGGGCTGGTCTTGTCGGAGCGTTGGCCTTTCTTCCGGGAGACATCATTAAAGCCGTTATTGCAGCCGTTATAACGATGCAGCTGAAAGCAATTAGCCCTATTGAAGAAAAAACACAAATATAATGTGATGTGAAACTCGGGTAAATAAAACCCGGGTTTTTTTATTGAAAAATAATAGGGTTATGGTTGCGAATTTGTTTATACTATAAAAATTAAAACGAAATTGAAGTGGGTGTAGAAAAATGGATAAGGGATTTAATTTAGCTAGTCAACTATTAACGCTGCTTGATACGGAACATAGATGGTTTACCTTAGCGGAAATTGAAAAAAGTTTAGGGATCTCTGATAAGACCATCCGGAAGATGGTGGAGGAAATCAGCAAGCAATTACCATCTACTGTAACCATTGAGGTTTCTAGAGGAAAGGGAATAGTTCTTCAACGTGATGGGCGAAGTACGATTAGTGAAGTGATTTCTTCTATGTTCAGACAAACCATCTTTTATCGGCTGATGGATTTTTTGTTTACGAATGTAGGGCGACTGTCTGTGGAGGAGCTCTCCGAAGCCATGTTTATGAGTACCTCGTCTTTGAAGAAATTGATTGTGCAATTAAATAATGATGATCTAAAAGCTTATAAGCTACGCATTAGTTTTTCTACCCCCATGATCAAAGGGAATGAAATGAATATTCGATATTTTTATTGGAAGTTATATTGTGATGCGTATGAGTTTACAGGCTGGCCCTTTGCGAATGTTGATTTTGCTTATATTAATCAGTTAATCACAAATATAGAAAATGAAAATAACATTGTATATTTTATCAATTCCAAAAGGAGATTATCGTTTTTGTTGGCCATTGTTATAGAAAGAGTGGCTAAAGGAAAGTGTGTGAAAATAGACGAAAATGCTTACCCTTGGGAAAAGGGGATGTTTTATTTTCCAGTGAAAACTATTGCAAAACGTCTTGAGGACAAGCTGTCCCTTAAATTTCCAAACAGTGAAATATTCTTTATGCAATCCATGGTTAGTCTCAGCCAATATCATTATTATGAAGGGTCAGAGATCACTCCGATGAAAGAAGTAGAATTACATAAGGATAAAGAAGAATATCAAATGGGGAATCTGCTTCTAATGTTATTAGCAAAGGTATACCCGAACTTGCATATGCAAGAACGGTTTATTTTGGAGATTTACGGGTTCTTTGACAAGCTATTAATCGAAAATGCCATTCCTGAGTGGATGATGATTTCAACAAGTCATTTAACAACATATGTTCAAAAGGAGTGCCAGCAGATTTATCAAGAATTGCAAACCTGTATGCAAACGTGGAATAAAACTTACCCTTCTGTTTTGTTTAATCACTTTCATTTAACAAAGCTAACCTTAATTGTCCGCTCGAGTTTACGTTACAAAAGTAAGAGGGCTTTTTTAGTGATCGGGGAAGAATTTTCAATTCGTCATTACATAGCAGATTTGATAAAAAAAGAAATTGGGGATCAGTTGATCCTTAATACTTCCATAATGAAAGGCCTGACCGACGAGATCATGCAGCAAAATAATATCGATCTTGTCATTAGTAATATCCCGGTTGCATTAAAGACAGTGCCTGTTGTTATTATTTCTACGATCCCCTCTAAAAGAGACTTAGACAACATTCGTAAAGAACTGCTTTTATAATTTGACCAATTATTTTCCGTAAGCTCCGTAAGTTTTTGGTCTAGTTTGTAATGTTAAAAAACCTTATGCTCAATCTAGTTTCGAAACTGATTTTACTTGAAGGCAAGTGGAAAGCGATTTCGGTAAACCTCAGTTTACTATTAAAAGTTGGAGGAAGAACTATGAGTAGGCATTTAGGTGCAAATAAGGGAGAAATAGCAGAGCTCGTTTTGCTCCCAGGAGATCCCTTGCGTGCAAAGTTTGTGGCAGAACACTTTTTAGAGGAGGCTTATTGTTATAACGAAGTAAGAGGGATGTATGGATACACTGGATTATACAAGGGTGTGCCTGTGTCGGTTCAGGGGACAGGGATGGGAAATCCATCGATGAGTATCTACGCGACAGAATTGATCGTCGATTATGAAGTTAAGAAATTGATTCGCATTGGTACATGTGGCGCGATGCAGGAAGAAATCAATATCCGCGATATTATATTAGCCCAAGCAGTATCTTCAGACAGTAATATGACGGAAAAGATCTTTCATGGCTGTAATTTTGCACCAACGGCAGATTTCTCATTGCTAATGAAAGCATATCAACAAGCACAAGCTAAAAATGCCAATGTGTTTGTTGGTAACATCTATAATTCTGATGAATTTTATCGTGAAAATTTAGATCGGCTTCACAAGTTTATGGATTTCGGTGTATTAGCTGTAGAAATGGAAAGTACCGCCCTATACACTTTAGCCGCTAAATATGGTGTAAAAGCTTTATCGATTTTGACCGTCGGCAGTCAATTGTTAAGACAGGAACACCTAACTCATAAAGAAAGTGAACAATCCTTTTATGAAATGGTCGAAGTAGCTCTTAACACAGTCATTGAAGGCTGATTTATTGATAAGAGTGTAGTGTTGTTAGAAAAGAGAGTGAGAAAGAAATGAAGGTAATACTGTCAGGATTGCAGTGGATGATTTTTATGATCGCTGGTGCAATTGCTGCACCCATTGCTATCGCAGATTTATATAACTTAACACCCATAGAGACTTCCGGACTCATTCAGAGCACCATGATTACTTTAGCAATAGCTGGATTTTTACAAGGCCTGATGGGTCATAAATTCCCTATTCATGAAGGTCCGGCAGGGTTATGGTGGAGCATTTTTACCATTTACGCGAGTTTAGTGGGGGGGCTTTATTCCTCTAACAACGGCGCTTTACAGGCTTTAAGTGGAGCGATGATCATTAGCGGAGTGTTGTTTATCCTAATTTCAGCATTTAAGCTAATGGATAAAATCGCTCGTCTATTTACTCCAACCATCACCTTTATTTATTTACTTTTATTGATCTTTCAATTAAGCGGATCTTTTATGAAAGGGATGATGGGGATTACCATATCCCACACCATGTTAGATGTTAAAGTGTTCATCCTTAGTGTGATTGTGGTCTGCATTACCTTTTGGTTAGGCAACAGCCGCTTTGTATTACTCAGCCAGTTTTCAATAATTTTCAGTATAGTGATAGGCTGCCTATTATTTATAATCTGCGGTAGTATGCCGGCGGTTTCTCGTGCGGATACTCTATTTAAGCTGCCGGAAATATTCCCATTTGGAAAACCCCGATTCGATGCCGGGACAATTACTACTGCATTTTTACTAACCCTATTATTAATAACCAATGCAGTGGCATCCATCCGTTTGATGGAGACCGTTATGAAACCCAAGCAAGGGGATCATCGTCGTTATTTGCGCGCCGGGTTTACTTCTGGAATTACGCATCTTATTAGTGGTGGTTTAGGAGCGATCGGCTCAGTCCCTATTTCGGGAGCGGCGGGATATGTTGAGCAAACAGGGATGAGGGAGCGCAGATCATTTTTAATAGGCTGCAGCTTAGTGATCTCAATATCCTTGTTTCCGCCTATGATGAATTTCATATCTGCGATTCCAGCTCCCATAGGCTATTCTGTTACCTTCGTCATTTTTGTGAAGATGGTCGGACTAGCGCTAAAGGAATTGAAAAAGGTTATTCATGAAGAGCGAACATTTATTGTCAGTGGGCTTTCCCTTTTAGTGGGTGTAGGTTTAATGTTTATTCCTGCATCAGCTACGGCCCATTTATCTCCGATCGTGATAGCCATTTTAAATAATGGATTAATATGCGGAAGCCTGTTAGCGATTATTTTGGAACAAGGGTTAATGTGGAAAGATGCATTCCGATATGAGGATTCCAAGAAAATTAACCGATAATTTGGAGGGCTAAAAATGCATTATCTAATTTCTATTGCTGGTCTGGTTATTGTTCTATTACTGGCATGGCTAGGAAGTAACAATAAGAAAAAGATTAAATATCGTCCAATCATTGTAATGATTGCTATTCAGATAGGTTTGGGATTAATTATCCTAAAAACGAGCATTGGAGAATTTTTGATTAAAGGGTTTGCTGATAGTTTTGCAAAATTACTTGGATACGCCAATGAAGGTACTGACTTTGTGTTTGGCGGGATTGCAAATGAAGGGGCGCATACATTTTTCCTTTATGTTTTGATGCCCATTGTTTTTATGTCAGCATTGATAGGGATTTTGCAACATTACAAAATACTGCCATTCATTATAAAGTATATTGGACTGGTACTGAGTAAAATAAATGGCATGGGTAAATTGGAATCTTATAATGCAGTTGCAGCCGCAATTGTCGGACAAAATGAAGTGTTTATTTCAGTGAAAAACCAGCTTGGACTATTGCCGAAACATCGCTTGTATACATTATGTGCGTCTGCAATGTCTACGGTTTCCATGTCAATCGTTGGTTCCTATATGACGATGCTAGAACCTCGGTATGTAGTAGCTGCATTGATATTAAACCTATTTGGCGGATTTATCATTTCATCCATCATTAATCCGTATGAAGTTACACCTGAAGAAGATATTGTTGAAGTTCAGGTAGAAGAAAAACAAACGTTTTTTGAAATGCTGGGCGAATATATTATGGATGGCTTTAAAGTAGCCATAGTAGTTGGGGTAATGTTAGTTGGTTTTGTGGGAATCATTGCTTTGATTAACGGGGTCTTCAGTGGCATATTCGGAATCTCGTTCCAAGGAGTGTTAGGCTACGTCTTTGCACCCATCGCCTTTCTTATCGGTGTGCCATGGCATGAAGCTGTTGAGGCCGGTAGTATTATGGCGACAAAGCTTGTTGCGAATGAATTCGTTGCTATGCTTGACTTTGTTAAGATTCAAGAAGGTTTAAGTGGCCGTACTACAGCCATTGTCTCCGTTTTTCTAATCTCATTTGCTAACTTTGGGTCGATTGGTACCATTGTGGGTGCAGTGAAGGGATTGAATGAAAAGCAAGGGAATATCGTCGCACGATTTGGATTAAAGCTGTTATTTGGCGCCACACTTGTAAGCGTTTTATCAGCTTTGATTATCGGTATCATATTCTAGTTGAAGCAAGGAGTATTAACATGAAACAAACACCCCGGTTTAAGCGGATTTTCGTCATCGTTATGGATTCTGTAGGCATTGGTGAAGCTCCAGATGCTGAAAAGTTTGGGGATGCAGGATCACATACATTACGGCATATTGCAGAAAAAATGAATGGGCTACATGTTCCTGCGTTATCCAAGCTAGGGTTAAGTCATATTGACCCAATACCCGGAGTTCCCAAAGTAGAGCGCCCTTTAGCTTATTGGACCAAAATGCAGGAAGCTTCTAATGGAAAGGATACGATGACAGGTCACTGGGAAATCATGGGCCTACGAATTGACGTTCCTTTCAAAGTGTTTCCTGAAGGATTTCCTTATGAATTAATTAATGAATTAGAAGAAAGAACAGGACGAAAGGTGATTGGGAATAAACCCGCTAGTGGCACAGCTATTCTCGATGAGCTTGGACAAGAGCATATGAACACAGGTGCACTCATTGTCTATACTTCAGCAGATTCCGTGATTCAGATTGCGGCTCATGAAGAGGTTATTCCTTTAGAAGAACTGTATCAAATCTGCGGGATTGCCAGAGAGATTACTTTACGTGAGGAGTACATGCTAGGCAGAGTGATTGCTAGACCATTCCTCGGGCAGCCCGGAAATTTCAAAAGAACATCGAACCGTCATGATTATGCCTTGAAGCCTTATGGAAGAACCGTGATGAATGAGCTCAAGGATGCCGGGTTCGATGTACTAGCGATTGGCAAGATCGCAGATATATACGATGGGGAGGGTGTCACCAAGTCTTTGCGTACAGTGTCTAACATGGATGGCATGGATAAACTCATGGAGACCCTTCATACTGATTTTACAGGACTTAGTTTCTTGAATCTTGTTGATTTTGATGCACTTTATGGCCATCGTAGAGATCCGATCGGGTATGGGAAAGCGCTAGAAGAATTTGACGATCGATTACATGAAGTTCTAGCGGAGCTATGTGAAGATGATCTTCTTATAATTACGGCAGACCATGGGAATGATCCCATTCATGCGGGCACGGATCACACCCGTGAATATGTTCCTTTACTCCTCTACAGTAAGAGTTTCAATCGACAAGGGGAGCTGCCTATATCGAAGACTTTTTCGGATATTGGAGCAACAGTTGCTGATAACTTTGTTGTGACCATGCCCCAATTTGGTCAGAGTCTCCTACAGGAGCTTAAATAAACTTAATTTGAATAGACACTTTGAATAGAAACAGGGTACCTAACTTGTATTAGTAAATGGTATCCTGTTTGTTTTTTTATCTACACATCTTCGTATCTAAAAAGCTGCCGAGTAAGCGGCTTTTTTTGTTATTACGGATCAATTATTAGGGTAATAATCAATTATTAAAGGGGTTAATTTTATAGCCACCTGTCGTTAATCCTTTTTTCGATGAATCGCATTCTAATACAACGTTATAAATAATCTAGTTTCTACTCATGCTACTCCTTCGATAGTAATAGTGTTGACAACCTGTATATACAGGTTTAAACTGTGTGAAGTGTTTGAACTTGTATATACAGGTTTAATGGATGAAATAAAGGAATTCTTTTTGGAGGTGTTCAACTTGATTCAGTCCCAGTATTCGGAATGGTGGCGCCGCTCCACGGTGTATCAGGTGTACCCGAAGAGCTTTAAGGACACTACAGGCAACGGAACAGGAGATATTAAAGGACTTATAGAGAAATTAGATTATTTGCAGAAGCTTGGAATCGATATTGTCTGGTTACAGCCGGTTTATGTTTCGCCGCAACATGATAACGGTTACGATGTAGCAGATTATGAAAATATCAACCCGGATTTCGGTACGATGGAGGATTTTGACGAGCTGGTACAGGAATTGCATAGACGCGAAATGAAGCTAATGATCGATATCGTGGTTAACCATACTTCGACTGAACATGAGTGGTTCAAACAGTCCATTTCAAGCAGGAACAACCCTTACCGTGATTACTATATCTGGAAGGATCCGGCTCCGGACGGGGGCTTACCCAACAACTGGCAGTCGAAGTTCGGGGGTCCTGCCTGGCAGTTCGACGAAACTTCGGGACAATATTATCTTACTCTCTTCGATAAAACCCAGGCGGATCTGAATTGGGAGAATGAGAAGGTACGTAGAGCAGTGAATGATATGATGTTATTCTGGGCTAAAAAGGGTGTCGACGGCTTCCGCATGGATGTAATTAATTTAATCTCCAAAGATCAGCGCTTCCCTAACGATGACGGGAGTGTTCCACCGGGGGATGGACGTAAATTCTATACTGACGGTCCACAGGTCCATGAATACATCAAAGCAATGTATAAAGAGGTGTTTGGTCCGTTTGAGATGGTGACTGTAGGAGAGATGTCCTCAACTACACTGGAGCATTGTATCCGGTACTCAAGTCCCGAAGAGCGGGAATTTTCCATGACCTTCAATTTTCATCATTTAAAAGTCGACTATCCGAATGGACAGAAGTGGGAACTGATGCCTTATGATTTCGAGGCAATGAAACGGTTGTTCTCGCAGTGGCAGACTGGAATGCAGAAAGGCGGAGGCTGGAACGCACTATTTTTTAACAATCATGATCAACCACGTGCCCTTTCCAGATTCACTGATGATAGGGTTTACCGTGTGGAAAGCGCCAAGCTGCTCGCGACAACTCTGCATGGCCTTCAGGGAACACCTTATGTATATCAAGGGGAAGAAATCGGTATGCCGAATCCGGTATGGAAAAGCATCGATGAGTTCCGCGACATTGAGTCACTAAATATGTACCGCATTCTGTGTGAACAGGGGAAAAGCCCGGAGGTTGCTCTCAGCATTCTCCAAGAACGTTCGCGGGACAATTCACGTACGCCGATGCAGTGGGATGACAGCCGGAATGCCGGATTTACCACTGGTACTCCATGGTTGAAGGTAGATGAGCGGTATCGAAACATCAATGTGCAGAAGGAGCTGGAAAATCCTGGTTCCATCTTCCACCATTACCGTAAACTGATTGCACTACGCAAGGAATATGAAATATTTATAGAAGGTATTTTCAAGAGACTCGATGAAGGTCATCCCGAAGTATTCGCATACGCCAGAACAGGCGATGAAGAGACACTTGTTGTGGTCTCGAACTTCAGCAGTAAAGAGATCTCTTTCCGCTTTGAAGATAATCACTGGACTGAATTGTCGCCAAGTGGTAAGGACGAGCTTCTGATTGGGAATACAGCAGATGCACCTAAATTAACACAAAAGCTTCAGCTCAGTCCTTATGCTTCCTACATGTGGTTAGTCCGCTAACGAGGTGTACTTAAGAAGGAGCACACATCAATTTTGTAAGGAGTGAAGATATGGCTATAGACCGCAAAAATGTTGAAGATATTGTACGGGCGGTTGGGGGCAAGGAGAATATTGAAGTTGCGACGCATTGTGTAACCCGGCTGAGATTCTCGCTGTATGACGAGAACAAGGTGGATTCGGAAGCCCTGGACCGTAACGAACTCGTAAAAGGACAATTCTCTACGCAGGGGCAGTTCCAGATTGTTATCGGACCAGGAACTGTAGATAAAGTATACGATGAAATGATTCAGATCACTGGTGGTGCCCGCTCTTCCAAGGATGACGTGAAATCAGCGGCAGCACGGAAACAGAATCCACTGCAGCGGGCGATCAAAACACTGGCTGATATTTTTATTCCGATTCTTCCGGCCATCGTAACCGCAGGTTTGCTGCTTGGGATTAATAATATTTTGACCGGACCTGGTATCTTTTTTGATAGTAAGTCATTGGTAGATGTCTATCCTGCATGGAAAGACATTGCTGCGATTATTAACACGATTGCCAGCACAGCCTTCACCTTTTTACCAGCACTTATCGGTTGGGCAGCTGTTACACGTTTCGGGGGCAGTCCTCTGCTCGGGATCGTGCTAGGTCTCATTCTCGTACACCCGGATCTATTAAGTGCCTACAGTTATGCAAGTGCTTCAACTGAGGGAACCGTTCCGACCTGGAATTTGTTCGGCTGGCATTTGGAGAAGATCGGTTATCAGGGGCAAGTATTGCCTGTACTGGTTTCGGCCTATATTCTGGCTAGACTGGAGAAGTTCCTCAACCGTCGGGTGCTTGATTCCATTAAACTACTGGTCGTTGCTCCAGTGACCCTGCTGGTTACAGGTTTTCTGGCCTTCACCATTATCGGACCGGTTACGTTCGCCATTGCCAATGCTATCACCTCGGGTTTGATCTATGTATTTGATCATTTTGCGCTCCTTGGTGGTTTGATCTATGGCGGATTCTATGCACTTCTGGTCATCACTGGGATGCATCATACTTTCCTGGCAGTCGATGTACAGCTCATCGGCAGTGAGGGGGGCACCTTCCTCTGGCCGATGCTGGCGCTCTCCAATATTGCACAAGGCGCTGCGGCACTGGCGATGATGTTCGTTGTTAGAGAACAAAAGGCAAAAGGTTTGGCGGCTACGTCTTCCGTCTCTGCATTCCTCGGCGTGACTGAACCGGCAATCTTTGGGGTGAATATCCGCTATCGCTACCCTTTCATCTTCGGGATGATCGGCTCAGCAATTGCCGGTATGCTCCTTACCGTTAACCAGGTTCGCGCTTCATCCATTGGCGTAGGGGGAATTCCCGGTTTCCTTTCGATTTTCCCGAACCAGTGGGGCGTATTCTTCATAGGTATGGTTATTGTTCTCGTTGTGCCATTTGCCGCCACAGTATTGTACGGACGTTCTGTAGTGGGTCGTTCCGAAAAGAACACAGCTACAGAGGCTTCTAGTACTACGAGCGAACCAGAGGAATTGAGCAGCCGTCATTCAGTTCAAGGGTCACAGGAATCAGTTAATATTCTGGAGCTTGTCTCCCCGCTTAGTGGAACTGCAGTATCGCTAGAACAGGTACCCGATCCTGCCTTTGCTGAAAAGCAAATGGGTGAGGGAATTGCAATCGAACCTTCTGAGGGGAAAGTATATGCTCCCTTTGATGCTACAGTAGCTCATGTGATTAAGAGCAAACATGCGCTTATACTGGAGCATGCCAGCGGTGTTCAGGTATTAATCCACGTTGGAATTAACACGGTGGCGCTTAAAGGTAGCGGTTTTACCAGCCTGAAGAATATTGGTGATAAGGTGCAGGCAGGCGAGCTTCTACTAGAATTTGATATGGAAGCTATCCGCGCAGCAGGTTACCCGGTGATTACTCCAATCATCATTCCTGCAGGTCAGGAGATGGTCGAGAAGATTGAAGAGAAGACCGGACCAGCTACGGCCAAACAAACAAGCATCTTGACTATTCATCTCAAGGGTTGATAAAGGCTATATTGGCAAAGACTTTATACTATAGAAAGACAGCCCCTTGGGGGCTGTTTTTCTATAAATATAAGAATTTATATGTTCAACGCTATGAATTCCCCTCCAATTGAATCGATGCTTCCAAAGGCATGACGTGATACAATAAAGGGCGGTGATCAAAATTGAGAGAAAATAAATATTTGCAAATTTATAATGAATACAGCAACCAAATCCATTCTGGACAACTGCTGCCGGGAACCAAGCTGCCTTCCGAAAGTGAACTCGCCGAAGCTTACGCCACTTCACGAGAGACCGTGCGCAAAGCGCTGAATCTACTTTTCCGAGAAGGATATATTCACAAAATTAAGGGAAGAGGCTCCTTTGTGCTTGACATGACCCGAATGGATTTCCCCGTTACCGGTTTGATTTCATTTAAAGAGATGGCCGATACACTGGGTACTGCCTCGCGGACACTGGTAGAGCGGACGATACAAGAGCCGGCAGGCTCCGCTCTCGCCAGACATCTGCAGATTCCACCTGAAACTCTGGTTTGGAAGGTTGTTCGTGCCAGAGAGATTGAAGGTGAACGGATCATTTTGGATAAGGATTATTTTCGTGCGGATATCGTTTCCTTCCTGAGTGCGGAAATCGCCGAGGGCTCAATCTATGAATATCTGGAGCTGGAATTGGGCCTTAAGATCAGTTATGCGAAGAAGCTGATATCTGTTGAACCTTCCACAGAGGAGGATCATAGACTGCTCGATTTGAAGAATTTTACGCATATTGTAGTAGTACGAAACTATGTTTATTTGGAGAACACGGTGCTTTACCAATATACCGAGTCTAGACACCGGCTGGATAAATTTCAGTTTGTGGATTTTGCTCGGAGGGTGAGACGATAAGCTAATCAGAGGGTGTCCCAGTTTGGGATACCCTTTTTTTTATGAGAGTTTCCTGAGAAAAAATACAATCCAATTGTGAAATCTCTATCCCTTTCAATCACTATCAGGTGTGTTGGAGTTATATAGCCAATACTGTGCAAATTTTCGATACAAGAGCGCTTTAAAGGTTCATTCGCTCCATTCGTAAAAACGATATATTAAGAAAAAAAGCTGCCCTCAGAGGCAGTTTTTTTATGTAAGACGATCGAATGTTGAATCTCAATAGGAACAGATAAATGATTAACGACCCTATCTTTTCATGTAAAACCCATTAAATACCATATTGTCATATGACAAAAGTGATGACAACCCACACTATTTAAATGTTCTTTATACATATATATTGTTGGAATATGGAAACAGCGATACCTTCGTTGCCAGTCGTAACAAATACGGTATACGTTGCATGCCAGAATTAGTAGGTGGAAATTTCCTGCATTCTGTAAAAATTATTTATTGCATTAATAGAGCAGAGTTGCATACCCGGCTGTCTTTTTAAGCTTATCATTATTTGTGAAACTGGCTAATAGCAACTTTGGTTGTCTTGAATGCAACGCTAATAGAATGGTAGATTTAGGGAAAATGTCGAATATAGGAGGAAAAGCGATTGAATATTAGCATTATATTGTTGGCTCAGCACTTTAACCTGACCGTACAATGTCTGGATCGGATTAAGAAATATACGTCTATGTCCTATGAGCTGATTGTCGTCTCGGATAACGAATCTGCCGAAGTGTCGAATTACCTTGCGTATGAATACGGCGTTCATGTCATTCATAGCCGGAGCAAAGGGGTTGCAGCAGCATTCAATCTGGGCGCGGTGTCATCTTCGGGAGATCATCTTGTATTCATCCGCGATCAGATTATGGTTAACGAGGGATGGTTAGAACAGTTGTCGGGCTGTCTGGACCATCATTCCAATGCTGCAATCGTGGGTCCGAGGATGAATGATGTTAGCGGCGCTCAACGGATTCCGATTGTATATCAGAACATGGAGCAACTCTATCAGTCGTCATCGATGCTTTCCATCGGGAAATCAATGTCTTGGACCCGGGTTCCTAGACTTGTCAGTTTACTAATGATGATACCCCGTCGCTACTTTGAGCAGATCGGGTCCTTTGATGAGCGATTTGAGGTCGAATCTTACGAGGATGACGATCTGTGTTATCGCACGTTATCTATGAACCTGGATATTTACATAGCCGAAGGATGCGTAGTCTTCCGGAATGAACCTCCTTCAGTAGATCCCAATGATCCTGATTGGTACAATAACCGATTAATCTTAAATCGTGCTATGGCCATAAGCAAGTGGGGATTCGATTTAACTTCTTCCTTGTATAGTGGCACAAGGAAAGTCACTGTCAGCCTATGCATGATCGTAAAAAACGAAGAGTACACCTTAGGGCGTTGTTTATCCAGCGTGAGGGAGCTTGTCGATGAGATCATTATTGTGGATACAGGTTCGAGTGATGGAACCAAAGAGCTCGCGGCATCTTATGGAGCACGGGTTTATGATTTCGAATGGGTGAACGATTTCTCCAAAGCAAGAAATTATGCCTTCAGTCTCGCTACTCAAGAGTACCTGATGTGGTTGGATGCGGACGATTATCTGCAGTTAGAGGATGCAAAGGCTCTCCAGTCCATCGTATCCGATCTACCATGGGATATCGATGTTGTATCGATGCATTATTATCTCGACCGTGACAAAGACGGAAGTGTAACTTCGAGCTTGAGACGTAATCGCCTTCTAAGACGAAATTGTGAATTCCGTTGGATTGGAGTCGTTCATGAGTACCTTGAGGTCGCAGGCAATGTGTTCTATGCCGAGTTAGGCATAACACATGATCGAAAGCATACGCAGTCCTCGCGTAATCTTCTCATCTATGAGGGGATGTTGAAAGCGCAAACGAGGTTCACTCCGCGGGATTTATTTTATTATGCCAACGAGCTATACGATCACGGCCAATGGCAGCGAGCGATAGAGCAATACGATGCCTTCATAGTCATGCCGAATGGCTGGTTGGAGGACAAGCTACTTGCGAGTCGGCGTGCCGGAGATGCATTGTCACAATTAGGTCTCTTTCAAGAAGCCAAGCTTAAAGTACTTCAAGCTTTTGCCTTGTCGCCTCCCCGAGCCGAAGCCTGTTGTCAATTAGGGTCTTATGAGCTAATCGAACAACGGTTCGAGAATGCTGCTTTTTGGTACAAGCTAGCCACGGAAGTACCAAAGCCGACTGAGCTTAACGCTAGAGTAGACCTTCCGGCATGGACGTGGCTGCCGCATTTGCAATTATGCGTCTGTTACGATCGCTTAGGACAATACGAACAAGCGCATTATCACAATGAGATAGCTGGGGGCTATGTACCGGATTATCCGAGCGTCATGGTTAATCGCGATTATTTGAAGCAATACATAACTTTATAAATTTGAGGGGGATTTAGTAATGGCAAGATTAAAGAGGACGAAGGCAAGTGGCAAGAAAAGTGGCAAGCAGTTAGCTTACAAGAGCTCAATGGCATTTATTCTGATGAGTCAGTTGATTGCACCCTTGAGCCCTGCTTATAGCAGTATTCTACCCCGGGCAAGTGCAGCAGCTTACAGTGATGTCGATTCTACCTCATGGGCATATCAGTATATCACTAAAGCTTCCGCGCTTGGGGTAATCGAAGGAGACGGTTCCGGAAACTTTAGCCCTAACCGACCAGTCACGAATCAGGAAGCGGTTGTTATGGTACTCAGGTTCATGGGATATGAGCAACCTAAGGCTACTAGCGGCAGCTTGCCCTTCACCGTAGATTCTTGGGCTACTGTTTGGATTCAGCAAGCGATTGACATCGGCCTCGTGATTCCAAGCGAGGAAGCGAGACCCAACACCGTCATCTGGGGAAAAGAGCAAGCAAGTCGAGAGTGGATAACACGTCTAATTATTCGTGCCGCAGGCAAAGAATCCGAAGCTATCGAGTTTAGGGATAGCGACATAGGTTTCTCGGATGCATCAGACGCATCGGACTGGGCAGCAGGCTACATTAATGCCGCAGTTAACCGCAAGGTCATATCTGGCTTCCCTAATAATACTTTCAAGCCTAAGCAGACGGCTACTCGCGCCGAGTTTGCAGCTATCTTGTCTAAGACTGAAATATTTGCGAGCAAGGTATCCGATCGGATTATCCATGGCTCTGTCGTCTCGATGTCCAAAAATTCGATCGAACTCTTAAGCAGCAGCGGTCAGACAGAGAAGCTCGAAATCAATAGCAAATCTGTTCTGTTCGGGGACAATGGCAAGGGCGTGTTTCCTGCGGGGTCTTTGGTGACGCTTATTCATAATGGAGGAATGGCATCCTTCGTTGAAGTGTTGGGATTAGGGGCTGTAGGCCAGACTAGTTCGAAAGGGGAAAAAGGAGACACAGGTGCTACCGGTCCAGCGGGTCAAAATGGGGTATCTGGTTCAAGTGGACCGCAAGGTGTCACTGGTGCGACCGGAGCTGTCGGGGCAATTGGGGCTGTTGGAGCTACTGGCACAACCGGGGCGAATGGTGCTAATGGAGCGACTGGTGCTGTCGGGGCTACTGGTGCTGTCGGGGCTACTGGGGCTGTTGGAGCTACTGGCGCAACTGGAGCAACTGGTGCTGTCGGGGCTACTGGGGCTGTTGGAGCTACTGGCACAACCGGGGCGAATGGTGCTAATGGAGCGACTGGTGCTGTCGGGGCTACTGGTGCTGTCGGGGCTACTGGGGCTGTTGGAGCTACTGGCGCAACTGGAGCAACTGGTGCTGTCGGGGCTACTGGAGCAGCCGGAGCAAATGGGGCAACAGGTGCCACGGGTGCTAACGGTGCAACTGGCGCTAATGGAGCGATGGGGTCAACTGGCGTAACGGGTGCACAGGGTATTCAAGGGATAACCGGTGCTCCCGGATCGACTGGCGCAACTGGCATTGGTCTTGATAGCATTGCTCCGTTCAATTCAGCGACTTCCTATCATGCAGGACAAGTCGTTACTTATTTAGGAAGTATCTACATCGTTACTATAAACAACCCATCTGGAGTACCTTCTGATATAAATAACGACTTTACCCTGCTTGTCTCTAAAGGTGAAACCGGAGCTACCGGGGCACAAGGAGTTCAGGGAATTCAAGGCGTAACTGGCGATACAGGCGCACAAGGAGTTCAAGGGGTGACTGGAACTACCGGAGCTACAGGTGCAATAGGAGTTCAAGGAGTAACTGGCGCAACCGGAGCTACGGGAGTACAAGGAATTCAAGGGGTAACCGGAGCTACCGGGGCATCTGGCGCATCAACTATAATTCCATTCTCTTCCGGATCACCAATTACTGTAACAACAATCGTCGGGGGATTAAAAGGTACAGTTGCGATGCTTGGATTTGGCAGTTCGTACTCAGGAGCTAGTATAGTAGGTGGAAAAATAGATTTAACCAGAAGTAATGGTTCTGATCCTACAAAAGATCCGTACAACCAAGCTTTTATCGTTCCACGTAATGGTACGATCACTTCAATATATGCTTTTTTCAGCCCAACTTTAGCGTTTTCTTTAATAGGCACGACCATAAACGTTCAAGCAGAAATATATAAAGCGGATAGTAATAGCAACAGTTTTACACCTATTATTGGTTCAGCAGTATCCTTGGCGCCTAGTTTGACAGGAATAATTTCTATTGGATCTACTAGTGACGGATCAGTCAAAGGCATAAATACGGCTGTTCAGGCTGGCGATCGCTTAATGTTAGTGTTCTCTTCGACGGCTTCCGGTCTAAGCTTGATAAATACTGTAACAGGTTATGCCAGCGCCGGAATTGAGATTAAGTAATTCAAGATTTGAGGTAGGAACCATCCATTTTATTTGATAGGAAGTGATTAAAAATGGCAAGGAAGCTATTTCCGATAAAAAAAATGAGCTTAATGTTGGTGTTAGTTCTTATATTTCCATCCGTCATTCAATTCCCGTCTGTAGGAGATGCAAAAGGACGCTCTTTTGAACAAGTAAAGCTATTGGCTGCACCAGCGAATCTGGCAGTCAGCGATTCAACCTCCACAAGCATTCGCCTTACCTGGGATGCCGTAGAGGGAACCTCTAACACGGATGTGAGTTATAAGGTAAATCTAATGGAGTCTACCAATCCTAGCGTAACCGATGTGGTCTATACCTTCGATTCAGGCGAATTAACGGAGTATACGGTGAAGGGATTGGTTTCCGACCGGAGCTATACATTTACGGTCCAAGCCGTAAACATATCCGGACCCGTGTCAAAAACAAGTCCACCTTTAACCGCAAGTACGCTTCCAGCGGAAGCGTACCCACCAACAACGAAGGAAGAGGAACTCCCTCTAGCCGATCAAGAATCACCGAGTACGCCCGAGCTAACTCTTTTCAGTCGCACATCAGATAGCATTAGCTTGGCATGGATTTCATCCGAGGATAATGTCGGAGTTGCGGAATATGTTCTATATAAGGACTCTGATCTGTTGGCAGAAGTAACAGTTAGCACAACGGTCTACACGGCCGTCGACTTGAAGGCTGGACAGGAGTATACCTTTGTAGTACAAGCTATAGACGAAGCAGGGAACAAATCAGCAATTAGTAACGAGTTGAAGGTTAGTACACTTGATGTTGTAAGTAATGTTGGTCCCATTATGAGCATGGGCAACGGGAATTCCTTTCATACATTGACTGTACAGCCGGATGGTACCGTATGGGCTTGGGGCAATAATAGGATGGGCCAGCTCGGTGATAGCACAACCATTGCTCGTAATAAGCCTGTGCGAATTGTTGGCTTGCCGGAGATAAGCGCCACATCCGTTGGACAAGACCATTCCATCGCGCTCGCGACGGACGGAACGATTTGGACATGGGGAAGCAATAGCGTGGGCCAGCTGGGTAATGGTACGTCGGCGCCCCAGCTTGTGCCGCAGCAAGTGACTGGATTAGTGAATGTCATAGCGGTTCAAGCAGGTGAGCAGCATTCGTTAGCGTTGTTGTCCGATGGAACGGTGTGGGCATGGGGACTTAACACATATGGGCAGCTTGGAGATGGAACCACCGAGGATAGTGCATTACCGGTGCAGGTTGCAGGTTTGGACTCAATCGCATCGATCTCAGCCGGAGCCTTTCATAATCTCGCGGTTAGCCACAATGGTCAGGTTTATGCATGGGGGTTCAATGCCTACGGTCAGCTCGGAGATAACACAAAAATCGACCACGTGACCCCAGTGCAGGTTGCTGAGTTAAGCAGCGTTACTTCCGTATCTGCCGGCTTTTATCACAGCATGGCAGTGAAAAAGGACGGAACCGTATGGAGCTGGGGAACGAACGTTAAGGGAATCTTGGGGGATGGGACAACCGAAGATCATTATACTCCCGTTCAAGCCTTGGATCTTGGTTCAGTTATCAGTGTATCCGCTGGCGCCTTGCATAGCATGGCTCTGAAAAGCGATGGAAACGTATGGTTATGGGGAGCGAACAATGAGGGCCAGCTCGGTGGTAGTGCTGAGTCGGAGCGTTCCCTCGCTTCTAAGCTCAACATTGGCAGTCGTATCGTCGCTATTAGTGCAGGTTATATGAGCGGCGGTGCGGTTAGTGAGGAGGGGACCTTGCTGACCTGGGGGTATAATGGATTAGCCCAGCTTGGTGATGGCACTTATACTAATGTCATAGAACCTGTTGCAATTTCGCTTGTAGAAGAATCTTATTAGATTTGAAGAGTAGGGAATTTCAGGCCTAAATGGCAATGAATTCCCTATTTTTATAGGTGAGTCAAAAAGAGAAAACTCTTTTTATATTCATACTTTATCATTACAGCTATCCGTCTAGACTGTTAAAATGATGGAAGTATGGTAGACAAAGGAGATAAGCAATGAATAACGGTTTTCAGATCAATACTGAGGAGAATCGACTCCGAACTCTGAGACAAGTAAAGCAAGCGGCGTTTCATGCTTTGCAGGAATACGAAATAGACTGGAACTCCATTCACTTCATTCAAGTATCCGAACATGTCACCTTCCGCATTGTAAGCGAAGTGGGGGAACAGTTCTTGCTCCGTATTCACCCGAATAACAAACAACGCGAAGGAACCATTTCAGAAATAGAGTGGTTGTTCGCATTGAAGAGTAAGGGCCTCATCTTGCCCGAAGCTGTAATCAATCGTGAAGGGGCCTTTATTACGGAAACGTCGGTGTGTGACGGACAACGGTTTTATTCGAGCTTAATGAGATGGGTCGAGGGAAAGCATGTAGACAAAAGCGAACTAACGGAGGAGGGCATCCGTAAAACAGGATCATTGATGGCAAAGCTTCATGAGGCCAGCTCTGATTTTAGTACTTCCAGCGGCTTTACTCGTCCTTCTTGGGGTGCACTGAGCTTTAAACGGGACTGGGATCACCTAAGTCTACATCGCAAACATTTCATATCGGATGAGGGTTTTAAGTTGTATTCCGTAGCTGCCACTAAAGTGGCAACATGTCTCGAAACGTTCACAAGACATGAACAAAATTACGGGATGATCCACGCGGACTTACATAATGGAAATGTCATTTTTCAGGATAATGAACCGTACCCTATTGATTTTGGCAGGTGTGGCTTCGGCTACCATCTTTACGATATAGCTCAGGCTATTATGGGATTATACCCAACACAAAGAGCTTATTTCGTCGAAGGATATCAGAGAATCAGAAAGCTGGAAGATGAACATATAATGAAGCTAGAGTGCTTCTTAGTCATGGCAATAATCGAAGCCTATAGCTTTCATGCAGAGAATCCGCTAGAGACCGAGGGTTTGATCGAAGAGCAGCCATATGCTCAAGCGATTTTGAGAGCTTATGGGAACGGGACAACCTTTTTATTTAATTCTCTGGATACTTCAATATAAAAGATTAGAAAATGATGTGCGTTATATTCTTCAAATGGTATTATTAGGATGAACTGCTGAAAACTATTTAAATTGTATTTGGAATCTTAGCAATGAAAATGGTTGACAAAACTTTATAAAAAGTGAGGAGTAGAGCAATGAACTTTAATAAAGAACAGCTTTTTTGGATAAATCCAATCAATGACTATTCTATTACAGAAAACAGGATTAAATTTGTAACGATGCCGAATACAGATTTTTGGCAACGAACCTATTATGGTTTTAGAAATGATAATTCACCTGCACTGTTAATGAAAACTGCTGAGAAGTATTTTTCATTTATAGTAAGAACAGATTATGATAGTGCAAATAGATACGAGCAGTGTGGGATAGTCATCTATCAGGACAGTGACAATTGGTTCAAAGCATCGGTAGAATATGAAAATGAGGAATTCCAAAGACTTGGAAGTGTGGTTACAAATCACGGATATTCAGATTGGGCAACAACAGATATCGATGCAAATATTAAAACAATGTATTATAGACTAAGTCGACGTGAAAGTGATTTCTGTATTGAAAGCTCTTTGGATGGAACTACATTTGAACAGATGCGTATTTTTCATTTGTTTGAAGGGAATGAGGAAATAAATTTTGGCTTATATGCTTGTAGCCCAGAGAATTCTTCATTTAAAGGTGTCTTCACGGAAATGGAAATTACTGAGTGTAAGTGGTTGGAGCATAAATAGTCGTTTACGCAGCTGAAAGTGAATATTACTCAATAATGGCCTTCCTATAAAGGAAAGGTCTTTTTTAGTGGAGCGGTTATAAAGTTGTCATCAGTTTCCGATTTCTACATTTACTCATGTGGTAAAATTAAGATAAGTGGATCTTGGGAGGAGAGGACATTGAGTCTTGTGATGATCATTTTGTTACTGTTCTTAAATATTCCAGTATATAGATTTTTGTTTCGCGTGTTCTTCGTGGATAATGATGATTATAACGAATCGATTAGGCATACTTTTACGCCTAACATCATTTCTTTATTCCGGGGAGAGTATTGGATAGAATGAATACGGCAAGACTTCAGTTTTTTATACTCATTTGCGGTGGGATTGTTGTTTTGGAATACCTTGTTTTGCATAAAATAATTGATATTTTTCGTTAAATAGAACTTCATTTAGAAACTTCTGCTTATGGTGAGCAGGAGTTTTTTTATCTTGCATAAGCACCGCTCTATTATGGAAAACTTATGTAGTGCGAATAAACAGCATGAATCCATTTTGCGAGGTGATAATGATGACAAATCAAGATCCGCAGGAGCTTCTTAAAAGTAAACATAAGCTAGATGAGCAGAAGAGGCAGTTCACAAATTTTGCCCGAAGTGCTTCCGGTCATGGTGAAGTAGAAGCAGGCCAGGAATTCAGTAATGACCGAGTGCCAGATGATCAAAACCGTATGAAATCTGTTGAGAACAGACAAGATTGATCTTAAAAAAGCTATCAAATAAGCCGATCCTTTTCTGGATCGGCTTAGAATAATAATTATTACGTTGTAAGGTTGTTCAATAGGTATCGGATGCTAGAGTTTTCTTGCTTTAATTACAAAAGTTACAGGAAGCATCTTTGCTTTTTTTGCAAAATCGCTTTTATCGTCCCGCGACTGCATAAGTTCATCATCAGATTGCTCAATCATTTGCTCAATAACAAATCCAGCTTTAGAGAGCGCATTCACATAGGTTGATAATTTACGATCCGATAAGGTTAGCGTACTTTCTTCAAGAGATACTGAATACCAAGATTCATCGAAATAACATTTTTTGAAAACAAGCATATCATTTTCTGCAACAACACATTTGTGTATAGGGTGAGACCAGCTGAAAATAAATGATCCATCTTTTTTAAGGTAAGAAGCAATCCGGCTAAAAGTACCCTCAAGGTCTGTTGTCCAGCCTATGGCATAAACCGAATAAACAAAGTCAAAATAATCCTCTGGCAGGCCACATTCTTCTTCCATGGGAGAACAGATCAAATTTGCTGAAAGTCCGTGCGCCGTCAAAAGTTGCCTAGTCTTTTCGATTTGATTCTCTGATATATCCGTACCCCATAGTTCAGATGCATTGCGTTCCCCCAAATATTGCAAAGATTGACCGCTTCCACAGCCTATCTCCAGCAACTTTTTCCCTGAGACATCACCAAAAAGTTGACATTGTTCTTCTGAGACAAATGCTCCATATAAAGGTAGTGCGGTAGCTCCTAAAACATCATTTCCTTTTGTATCCCAAAATAAGCTGTTTGTTTCATGAATAGCATTCGTATTCATATCGACCGAGATGGCGACGCCAACCTCACCCGCGCCTATAACGTTTGTTCTATGACCAGAATTTTTGTCCATGCAGACACCCGCCCCAAATATAGATTATATAAGCCTAAACATATCTCCCGACTTGCGCGTAATCCTAATAACATATATCGAACACGAACAAGCTGAAATATCAACCATAGAATAATCTACCATTTTCCCATGAACATAACCATCCATAATTTTCTATTAAAACTTCCATTTATGAAATAAAGCATGATATGACCATATCAGAAAAGGAAAGTTATGCCCCATGAATTTGTTACAATATGTAAAACCGCTGCAAGGTACCGCTTCAAATTATGAATATTTCAACGGGAACACCCTTCCCTTAGTGGCGCGGTCATTCAGCATGGCAGCTTGGAAACAGGAGCTTATTTTGTCTAACCGTATATACACAGTTTCTTCCTCCCGCTAATATGTACTCCCCCCGTTCAATATGAACATTATTACCTAGAACAGTTTTAAATAGATGTAACTCATTTTTGCATAACCCGGTACATACAGCAGCAGCTTCACAGATCGGGCAATGTTTCTCAATGAATAAAAGACTGCCATCATCCTGCTCCTTAACCTCGGCCATATACCCTTCATTTGTTCGAATCTCGGCCAGTTTCTCCAGCTTCCCTCTAACGTCTGCTGTATCACCAAGTTGCTGAAGATATTGTTCTTGCATATTCTTATTTCGAACAGCCAGCAGCTTGTCCAGCCCCTCGTTTCCGAAAGCTTCTTTCATGGAATGGATCAGACTGACGGATAAATCCGAATATCCGCTTGGAAAAAACCGATCGGCCGCGGGGGTTAAGATCCATAGCTTGGTGGGCCGCCCCATGGGACGGGCCTCTTCTTTATTAGTAACCAGCCCTTCTTCTTTCAGCGCATTCAAATGTTGGCGAATAGCCATTCCAGATAGCGAAAACTGCGAGGAGAGTGCCATAACATCCATTCCCCCTTGCTGCTTTAACAGATCAATGATCGCTCTTCGGGTCTTGGTTGAGACATCCTTTTTGGTTTGATTTCGGCTCAAGGTGCACCTCCTTTTGAAGCAACTAAATCTACATCACAGACTACATTTTAAACAAAAATGTTGACAAAGTCAAAGCTGAACTGTAGTTTAGACATTATAAACAAAAATGTTTACTAAGTGTCCGGATACGATGTATACATACCAATTTTCTTGGAGGTCACATTTCATGTCGTCTAATCATCAAAGTATTTTCAGCCCACGTTATTTTGCACTATCCATAGGTATTATTCTGTCAGTGATGGCCGTTGGATTCGAAGGTCTGTCCGTAACCACCATTGCCCCTTCGATTGCTGGAGATTTGAACGGCCTTAGCCTGTTTGGCTGGATATTCAGCACGTATCTGCTTGCGCAGATTATCGGAACTCTGGTCGTCGGTCGAATCATAGATAGAAGAGGACCTGCAGTACCGTTCACTATCGCACTACTTTTGTTTATCGTTGGGTTGATCGCTGCCGCAACATCAGGCGATATGTATACCATGATAGGATCACGGGCCATGCAGGGTTTGGGTGCCGGAGCTATGATGACTTGTGTGTACACAGCAATATCCTTAAGCTACCCGGATGAATTACGCGCCAAAATACTAGGAGCGTTTGGTACGGCCTATGTTCTTCCGTCCATGCTCGGTCCATACGTTGCAGGTCTTATCGCAGATCAGTGGTCCTGGCGGTTTGTTTTCTGGGGAATATTACCGATCCTGATAATTTCAGCGCTGCTTAGTTTACCTGCGTTCACGAAATTAAAAACACCGAAGACACAAGGGGATATCGGAGCTTCATCGACTTGGATGGCTTTACTGTTAACGATGGGTACAGGGGTTTTCTTGGTTGGTCTAAGCATGCTTCCGAGTATTATGGGATTTGTTTTAGTCCTTATCGGCTTAGTACTGATGATATTTCCGCTCCGCAAACTGCTGCCGAAGGGAACTCTTACGCTTCGAAGAGGCATGCCAGCTATCCTGGCAACACGTGGGCTGTTCTTCGCTGCCTATACCAGCACACAGAATTTCTTGGTATTGGCTCTAATCGATGTGAAGGGAATAACGCCTTCTCAGGCCGGATTGATTGTAGCGAGTGCTGCGTTGAGTTGGTGCGTCATAGCGTATCTGCAAGGACGGTGGGATTCGGCAGATCAGGGGCGTGGACGGCATACGCGAATTATTCTGGGTGTATTGCTGCTTGCCATAGGGATTACTATCGTATTTTGGATACCCGTGGTGACCGTTACCGTTGCAGTTTTTGGACAGATCATCGCTGGAATCGGCATTGGATTGGCGCATCCGATTAGCGGTGTTGTGGCGTTTTCTCAGACAAGAGAAGGAGGTGTCGGCAACACCTCGGCAAATCTGCAATTTGCGGATTCTTTTACACCCGGTGTAGTTATCGGGATCGGCGGTTCCATTCTTGTGGTTTGTCAGGCTGGCGGAATGTCACTCCAATCCGGATTAATTGTAGCAATGGGTTTCCATCTCTTGTTGATTGTAATGAGTTTATTTGCGAGCACTCGGATCTCACCAGTAGCTGAACAGATAGGAACGGGTATCCAATCTTTAGGTTTGAAAAACAAATAAACGAAGGAGGAGTTCACAATGATCATCGAGGTCAGTGATAAGGCATCAGAAAAAATCGCCGAAATCTTATTAAGTGCGAATATCCGAAATCCATTCCTTAGAGTGGGTGTTGATGAAGGGGGATGCAGTGGATTATCCTATACCCTAGTCGTAGATGAACAGCAGGCAGAAGAGGATATTGTATTAAATAAAAAGGATTTTAGTATATTGGTTCACCCGAATAGTATTCCTTATATTGACGGTCTTGAAATTGACTATGAAGAGAGTGGAATGGTAGGCGGATTCACTATGAATAACCCTAATGCAAAAGCTTCATGTGGATGCGGAGCCAGTTTCAGAATGGCCAATTATCGTGGCGAAATAAAAAAATGTGATTGAACAGCAGAAAGGAGAGAAGAGGAATGATATCATTTGCAGTATCCGAAAAAGCATTGGATTCATTTAAGAATGAATGGGGTTTGGAAGAGGACCAATATGTAAGAATTTATGCAAAATATGCCAATGGAGGCTCAGATGCCTTCACTGTTGGAATTAATGCAAGTGCTACACCGATCGATCCCGCATGGGTTCAATCCATTGGCGGATTTCATTTCTTTGTTGAAAAAACTGATGTTTGGATTTTACAGGATGAACTTCTTCAAATTGATTGTAATGAAAACGGCATATTTTCAACCAAAATCTCCTGAGCATCTTCTTGGGTACAATGTACATTAGAATATCTACTACACTTCTAGCAATTTCGCACACTATTGTCTATACTGTTTTAAATAAATATCAGAATTGGATCTGATTTTAAAAGAAGCATGGTGCTAGGAAGCAGGTGCAGAACATTGATAAATTTGGACAAATTAGCAAAGGCATTTACTAAAGGTGTCTATGAAATAGAAGATAGAAGCCGCTTAGTCATCCAGCCCAAAAGCTTATTA
The DNA here is from genome assembly GCF_037969975.1 of Paenibacillus sp. FSL R7-0163. NCBI lineage: Bacteria > Bacillati > Bacillota > Bacilli > Caryophanales > Paenibacillaceae > Paenibacillus > Paenibacillus sp. FSL R7-0163. The sequence goes on along the minus strand of NZ_CP150224.1, from coordinate 2,618,689 downwards.
AGTGAATTCACCACCGTTAAGCATGGATTTCTATTTATCATTCGCGGGGGAGCCAGAATACGTGTGAATGGAACGGTATATGAATTACGGCCAGGATCAGTTTTTCATGCTGCTCCGGGCATGCAGATGGATTCACAGGTTATAGGACAATCTGAGCTCGAGTATTACTCACTTTTTTATAAATTGGATATGCCGGAAGAAATGAATAGTACTCACGAATTTGACTCTCATTTCAAGCTGGAGCCGGGAGCGAATCTAAAGATTATTGAATTACTAATTATGCTCCATCAGAATGCCCATCCATCCGGAGAAATTGGGAAGCTGCGTATCAAGGAGTTGTTCTTAAGCCTGATGCATCAGGTTCTGATTGCGTGCAGTTACAGAGAGAACGATAGTTCTCCGAATCAAAAAATGGTAGACGAAGCTCTTGCGTATATTAAACTTCATTATATGAATTCACTTACACTCGGTGAGTTAGCGGAACAGCATGCAATGAGTGCCAACCGCTTCTCTTACCTCTTTCATAAATATACGGGACTACGACCAATCGACTATGTCGTTAATTATCGTTTGGAACGGGCCTGTGAATTACTCAAAGCAGGTAATTTTCCTATCCGCGAGATTGCTGACCGTGTTGGTTATGACAATCCACTATATTTCAGCCGATTATTCAAAAAGAAATTCGGTGTTTCTCCCTCTGCCTATAAGTAATGTACATAATGAGCTTCTTGTACTTGAACTACGTCTGCAGCTACTGGTGATAAGCCAGAAGTGCAGACTTTTTTTTATTTAGATTAAATAATGATGCATGCTGGATTTGAGATTTGTACATTTGAATTTATTTAAATTTTTGATAAACTCACCTTTGTAACTGAGAATCATTATCAGTAAATTGATTTATAAATGAAAGGCTGGTAGATATGACAGAAAAAAGACCAAGACAATTATGTATTGGCCTGTCCTTAAATGCAACCTGGATGAAAGGAGACGGCTGGCGACACCCGGATAGCGGAGTAGAGAAGATGGAGTCTATTGATTACTATATTAATTTGGCAAAAATGGCTGAGAATTCAAAGCTCGATTTTCTTTTCAGGGCTGATTATCTGTATGTTAGCCCGCAGATGTTAGGAGACTCCTCAAATTTCGGCAGCCCCGACCCTGCATTGTTTTTTGCAGCGATAGCTCGTGAAACCGAGCGGATCGGACTGGTAACGACGATTTCCACTACTTTTAATCCGCCGTATGTTGTTGCAAGGCAATTGCAGTCCTTACACTGGCTGAGCAATGGACGCGCCGGCTGGAATATTGTCACTTCGATTGAAGGTGCCGATAATTTCAGCGATTCACCTATGCCGTCACCGGAAGAAAGATATGCCAAGGCTATGGAATTCACGGATGTTGTACGCAAGCTTTGGGAGAGTTTTCCGAATGAAGCGATTGTTATCGACCGTCAGTCAGGTATGTTTTCGGATAAGGATAAAGTGACTGCCATTAATCATTCCGGGGAATTTTTCAGTGTAAAAGGGCCGCTTACTTTGCCTGCTCACAAATCAGGAACACCGCCGCTATTTCAAGCTGGTGCTTCAGACATTGGACGGAATTTCGCCTCATCTGTAGCTGATGCTATTTTTGCGGCAATGCCGGATATCGAATCGGGAGTGGAACTAAGGAATGATCTGAGAAGAAGAGCGGCTGAGCAGGGCCGTGATCCGGATGCTATCAAAGTTTTGCCGGGCTTATATTTTTTCCTGGCCGATACGCGCGAAGAAGCACTTAAATTACATAAGGCTGCACATGCGAATTTAAGCCTTGAACGCAGACATGCTTCGCTCAAATCGGTGCTGGGTCTTGATTTAAGCGGTTATCCCTTAGATAAGCGAGTAACTGACGATATATTACCCGATTCCAGTCAGGCCGTCCGCAGCCGGACTCATGCCGAATTGTTACGGCGGTATATTATCAAAAACCAGCCTACAGTGAAAGAAATCTTGGACAGGCCGGAGATTGTCGGATCTGCACATTGGGTATCTGTCGGGACAGTAGAGGATGTGCTGAACGATATTATTGAACGGTTTGATGCGGAGGCTATGGATGGCTTCATCGCCTTGCCAGGCGGCTCGGAACAATCTATGGAGTTGTTTTTTGAGAAGTTCGTACCGGAGCTGGTTGAAAGAGGTTTATTCCGGAGTGAATATACTGGAAGCACTTTCCGTGAGCATTTAGGGATTTAAAAAAGAGAAATGAGGCGATTGAACGATGCATGAAGAGGAATTGTTTGATGTTACGATTATTGGCGGAGGTCCGGCTGGATTATTTGCTGCATTTTATAGCGGACTCCGTGAAATGAAAACCAAAATTATAGAATTCCAACCTGTGCTTGGCGGCAAGGTGCATGTCTATCCGGAAAAGATGATCTGGGACGTAGGAGGCTTACAGCCTATTCTTGGCTCACAACTTATTGAACAAATGGTTGCTCAAGGGATGACTTTCCAACCGGAGGTTGCCTTTAATGAAAAGGTCACATCCATCTCGCAAGATGAAGCAGGTTACTTTATTTTACACACCGCCGCAAACCGGAAGCATTTCACTAAAACTGTGATATTGGCCATTGGAGGAGGCATTCTGAAGCCGGTCAAGCTCGAAATCGAGGGTGCCGAAAGATTCGAAATCACAAATTTGCATTATACGGTGAAGTCACTTGCCCGATTTAAAGAGAAGACTATCCTAATATCGGGAGGCGGCCATTCTGCTGTTGACTGGGCGAATGAACTGGCTCCGATTGCCAAAAAGGTGTCTCTGACGTACCGGAAAGAGAACTTAAAGGGGCATGAAGCCGATATTTCACGCTTGGCAAACAATGGCGTAGAGTGCTTGTTAAATACTTCAATCGAAAAGTTGATTGCCACACCGGATCACGAAAGAATAGGGACTGTACTGCTGAAAAGTAATGACAACGGAGAGGCATTTGAGCTGTCTGTCGATGAGGTCATCATTAATCACGGTTATGAGCGCGACAAAGAACTGCTGGTGAACAGTGAAATTAAAATGGATCTGTGGGAACATCAGATTTCAGGATCAGTAACGAGCGGGACATCCGTGCCGGGTATTTATGCGGCAGGTGATGTTCTACACCATGATGGGAAACTGCACCTGATCGCGGGGGCATTCCAGGATGCTGCCAATGCGGTAAACCAAGCCAAACAATACATCACACCGGAGGCAAATTCGTCCGGGATGGTGTCTTCACATAATGACCTGTTCACGCAGAAAAACCGTGATTTAATGAAGCATTTATACAGACAGTAATGATAACAACTCAAGGGGGAGCCAAATGAAAAGACTATATGGATGGATTGCATCCTTAATTATACTTGCAGGATTACTGGCTGGATGTTCCGAAACTTCAGTCACGCCTACACCGGAAGCCGGCAAGATCGATGAAGCGGGATGGCCAAGAACAATTGCGGATGCCAGCGACAATGGAGTGGTGCTTAAGACACGTCCTGAGCGTATAGCGGTTTTGCATCCCTTGTATTTAGATTACTTTTTTGCTCTAGATACGCCTCCAATCGCATCAACCAATGCAGCGGAAGCGATGAAGGATTTTGCTACTTTACAGCCTTATGCTGGAACTGCTGAAATTATTGATTTGGGCAGCAGCAATGCGAACCTGGAAATGATCATGGATGCAAAGCCAGATGTGATTGTAACCTTCAAGGGTTCTGTTGATAGCAATTATGAAGAGTTGAATAAGATTGCACCAGTCATCTTAATTGACTACACCGATACCTGGGAAAAAACGGCCATGCTGTGTGCTCAGATTGTTGGTAAAGAGACATTAGCGGAACAAGCCATTAAGGAAACCCAAGAAATGATTGCAAAAACAAAAGAACAGTTAAGTAGTCTTGAGAATAAAACATTTGCTTTACTACGGGTCGACGGAAAAGCCAATTTTAATGCTCAAGGCTCTAAAAACACGATGTACTACAATCAAACTGTAGGCTTTGGGTTGTTGCCACCAAAGGGATATCCTGAAGAGGGAGGGGCACTTTCTCTGGAGGGAATATACAGCATGAATCCAGATTATATTATTATCCAGCATGATATGGATATCGCAAAGGCAGCCATCAAGGACAAGGAAACTTCGAACGTGTGGAACTCACTGGAAGCAGTGAAAAACAATCATGTACTTATCTTTGATAACTCACTCAATAGCGCAAGTATCCTGGCTGTCCGTTTGGCTGCAGATCATTTTCTGCAATTGGCGTCTGAACAATAAAATTATATTACAAAATCCGATTGCACCTTTTAGGGCAATCGGATTTTTGTTATTAAGTTAAATATCTTGACTGTTATTGATAATGGTTATCATTTATGATGAGTATTAGACAGATAACGGAGGGGTAGTCATTATGCACAAAAGCAATCAAATATTGCTTTGGGACCAAGCGACGGTCAAGTTATTGGATGTGCGCCGTATTGAAAGGGTTCGGGGCGAAATTCTTCATAAATATAAGATTCCTGCCAGTATATTTTTACTTTCGGTACAAGGGAGCGCTCAAGTTCAATTAGATCAGTCTGAATTTTCTTTTACAGGATTTCAAGTCCTGCATAGCGGGAAAGGAGCGACCCTTAATATTGTTCCGACAAGCAAGAATTTTGTTTACTATATCATTTATTACCGTGCATGGATGCAAGAGGAGGATCTGTTCCAAACACAATATTGTTTTTCCCCAGATGCACCCATTTTACTTTATAACAAAATGCAATTGATGTATCAAAAATGGAACGAGCAAGAAGAGAGACTCAATGTAAAATCACTTTTTTATCAATTCATTCATCAGGTTTTAAAAGAATTACATAGAAAAGAGACTGAAGTGAAACAAACAAGTGTTGCAGTCCAGGTAATCACCTATATCCAGGAGTACTATGCGGAGCCAATTACATTAGATTCGCTTGCGGAAGTATTTAATTTCAGTGCTTATCATTTGTCATCCTTGTTTAAAGAGCACACAGGTATGAGTCCGATTGATTACTTAATTCGGTTTCGGCTTGAACTTGCAACGGAGCTTTTAATGACAACAGATGCTTCGGTCGGGGAAATATCAGCAAGTGTTGGTTATAAAGACGTATATTATTTCAGCCGAATTTTCAAGAAAAGAAAAGGTGTATCCCCTGCACATTTTAGAACAAGAGAGTTTCAGCGGCCTAAAGTTGCTGAAAGTCCATTAAACTTCCCCACATCCTCTATTTTTGAACCCATCGTTCAACAGTATATTAATAATGATAATCATTATCATAATACGGAAAAAGGGGAATTACCTATGTTTAAAATGACAAAATCTCAGACGACGGCAGCTTTACTGCTTTGCAGTTCTCTATTATTAGGTGCTTGCTCAAGCGGGACGGGTACTGCTACGAAGGAACAAAGTAATGGGAATGGAACCGTAAATCAAGCAACATCAGAAGAAAGTACGAACACTCGAATAGTATCAACGCCTAAGGGAGATGTGGAAGTACCAGCAGAGCCGAAAAGAGTGGCGGCTGACCAATATATGGGGCATTTATTGAAATTAGGAATTATACCCATCGGAGCAAGAACGTTTATGCTGGATGAAGGGTGGATGGAAAAAGCGGACATACCCAAAGAAACGATCGAGAAAATTGAGGACTTAGGGGATTTTCCTTTAAATTTGGAAAAATTAACGATGCTAGATCCGGACTTAATTATCGGTTCGATCGATGAGAACATAGAACAATATGAGAAAATTGGGACCACTGTTTTTCTGCCTTATTGGGAGGGGTTAAAAACAGCAGGGCCGCTTGATAAATTTAGGAGTGTAAGCAAAATATTCGGAAAAGAAAAAGAAGCAGAAGAATGGATTACGGAATATGAACTGAAAGTAGCTGAAGCAAAGTCGAAACTTGCCGGGGTTATCAAGGAAGGGGAAACCGTTTCGATTGTTCAGTTTTCACAAAAGGCCGTGTACGTCTTAGCGGCAAAGGGAGGAAATTATGGTTCTTCCACTATATACAATATGCTGAAGCTGCCTCCAACAGAAAGTGCCAAAAATATGGCGGAGGGGTTTGAATCCATTTCACTTGAAGTGCTTCCAGAATACTTAGGTGATTATGTTTTTGTATATAATGGCGATGCGGATGCAACCAATAAAGCAATGGAAAGTAACATATGGAAAGGCATCCCTGCAGTGAAAAATGGCAAAGTTTATTTGTATGGCGATAATTATCATGATGAATTCGTAATGGAGGACCCTTTTTCATTAGAGCTTCAGCTTGATACGATTGTGAATTTGTTACTTGGTTATCAGTAACTTAGGAGAGAGCGAAACGGAGCATTTATCCGTTTCGCTTTTTTTTGTACTAATATCCCGATAGCCCAATCCTTCATCATGAGCCTCAGCAACTGTGACTTTTTTCATAATACCCTTTCTATATTCGACCCGTTTTATAGGCCAAAAGTATAATTTTTACAGCAGTTTACATAAATCTATCTTTTTTTTAATTGTTTTGAGATAGGATAGTAGATGTCAAGCAGGTGGGTATTTATGGTAATTACTCACCGGACTATTTCTTGAGGAGGAAGGGTATGAAGGAGAAGAATTCAGTTTGGAAAAAGAGGCTGATGAACAGCACTCTAGCTGTGGCGGTGGCCGTACCACTTCAGCTGTTCACGTTCGGAGCCGGTTCGGCGGTATTCGCAGAAGGACCAAACGATCCTGCACCGTACATTGAGGCCAAAGTGGTCAATGAGCATGCAGGCCAGAAGATCCTGTTTGACAATACCCATGAGCAGACTGCGGGAGCAGCCGATTGGGTGATTGACGGCGCTTTTTCAGACTTTGGGAATGCCCTTGCCCAGGAAGGCTATTATGTCAAAGAACTCCGCAAGACGACTCCAATTACTTTGAGTGATCTTTCCGATTATGATGTCTACATCGTCGCCGAATCCAACGTGCCCTACAAAGCAAGCGAGCAGCTTGCGATGGCGGAATATGTGGAGGATGGCGGCAGTATTTTCTTCATCGGCGACCATTATAATGCCGACCGCAACAAAAACCGCTGGGATGGTTCTGAAGCTTTCAACGGCTACCGCCGTGGAGCGTGGGACAATCCAGCCAAAGGCATGAATGCCGATGAGGTCGCTTCTGCAGCCATGCAGGGTGTGGTTAGCTCTGACTGGCTGGCGGACGAGTTCGGTGTCCGTTTCCGCTACAATGCGCTTGGCGACATTAACGCAACCAACATCGTGGCTCCCGATCAAGCCTTCGGCATTACAACGGGCGTATCGGCGGTAGCTATGCATGCCGGTTCCACGCTGGCCATTCTAGACCCAGCACGTGCGAAAGGTATCGTCTACCTGCCGCAAACCAATGCTGCCTGGGCCAATGCCGTAGACCAGGGGGTCTATAACGGCGGCGGTGTGGCAGAAGGTCCTTATGTGGCAGTTGCGAAAAAAGGCGCCGGCAAGGCAGCCTTTATCGGTGACTCATCTCCTGTAGAAGATGCAACACCGAAATACCTGCGCGAAGATACCGGCGCCAAGAAAACAACTTACGATGGCTTCAAGGAAGTGGACGATGCCACACTGCTGGTTAACACCGTCAACTGGCTCGCTGAGCAGGAGAGCTATACAGATTTCACCCAGGTGAATGGCCTGATGCTAGATCAGCCGACAGCACTGCTGCCATTCGAGGAGCCAGCGCTGTCCACTGAGCCGCAACCGGAGCCTTGGGCTCAACCAAATGCTGGCTACAAATGGTATGATCGCAGCACCTTCAAAGCAGGCTCCTACGGCGGACCAGCAGCCACTGCAAGTGCGGTTTATAACTTCACGCACCAGGCTGTGCTGCCAAATGCACAGAATTTTCAGATTCGGGTGAGTGCAGATAATCTTCCAGCAGGCACAAGCGTTTCCGGCTTCCAGGTAGGTGTCTACCAGGTAAGCAGCGGCGCCCAAATCGCCAAGATTCAGAACAGCGACGGCACCTGGCCAAGCAACTACGGCTATAGCTCCTCATTCAATCTGACGGCTGATCTGAACGGTCATGCCTACAAGGACCTGACGATCCAGATCAAGCCGGGCACCACAGCTGCATCCAATCTGCGCCTCCGTCTGAACAGTACAAACCTCAAGACTGAATCGGTGACGCTGGGCAATGTTCCTGCTGAACCGCTTCCGGCTGAGGAAGATCCCATACCGGCTGCAATCTCTATCGGCGATTCCCGGGCTAAGGCAGCCGGATCACTGGTAACGGTGGAGGGGACCGTGACGACCGAGCCGGGTATCTTTGGCGGACAGTCCTTCTATCTCCAAGATGGAACCGGTGGGGTTTATGTCTTCCAGAGTCAGAGCGGCTTCCACGTGGGCGATAAGGTCAAGGTAACAGCGTCCACCGCACTGTACAACACAGAGCTGGAGCTGACCGAAGCAGTACAAATTGCGAAGACGGGCACGGCGGCACTGCCGCAGCCGATTGCGGCGAACATGGTGAATGATGCCAACCAAGGCCAATTGGTTCAACTGAACGGTGTGACAGTGGCGAACATTATCAACGCTACGCCAAGCGGCTCCTTTGAATTCGACGCAGTCAACGCCGATGGGACAAGCAATCATGTGCGCGTGGATGCCCGGACAGGCATTACTAAGGATATCTTCCCTTATACTGAGGGACAAAAACTTAATATCACAGGTGTTGCCGCAATTTTTAAAGGCATCTACCAGCTCAAGCCGAGAAGCCTCGATGACTTCGCCGCAGCAGAAGAAGAGGGGGCTCCGGTGACAACGGCGACGCTGTCTGCCGAGCCTAATGCTTCCGGCTGGTTTAACCAGCCGGTCACCGTTACCCTGAAGGCGAATACAGATACAGCTAATGTTTATTACTCGCTTAACGGCAACAAGGAAGCTGAGTACAGTACACCTGTGGACCTGAAGGAAGACGGGCGGCATACATTGACATACCATGCTGTGCCGGGAAAAGGCAAATCGGAAGATCCCAAGACGTTGAACCTCAATATTGATACGGCTCCACCGGTTGCCGAACTGAAGGAATCCGGCCATGAGGTGAGAGATGTAGAAGAAGGAGCGCAGCTTTACTTTGAATTGACTGCTGACGATGTATTGTCAGGTGTCACCTCGAAACAGCTTCTATTAGATGGGAAAACGATTGCCGAGGGCCAGACCCTGAGCGCCGCCGATTTAGGGGCCGGCTCCCACACCGTGAAATACACCGTGCAGGATGCGGCCAGCAATACGACTGAAAAGAGCTATACTTTCCAGGTTATTGGCGGCCAGGTGATTGCGACTGGTAAGCCAGGACAGGCTGATCTTTCCTCCAACAGCAGCTATGCTAATGGACTTAGTGATGGTAACTATACGGTCACCATGAACCTATGGTGGGGTAATAACGGCACGAGCTACAAACTCTATGAGAACGGCACACTGATTGATTCTAAGACACTGAAGGATGTATCGCCGGCTGCCCAGACGGCAAGCACAGAGCTTCATGGCAAGGTGAACGGCACTTATGTATACACTGCGGAGTTAACCAACAAATATGGCACGACCAAGATCGATTCGCTTACGGTCACCATAAGTGACTCTGCGCCGGGCAAGCCGATTCTGTCCGAAGATAACTGGGACGGAGATGGCACCTATAAGGTGTCGATGAATCTTTGGTGGGGAACTAACGCTACAGAGTACCGACTGTATGAAAACGGGGAGCTCATCGACTCACAGCCGCTGAATGCCCATACACCTTCGGCGCAAAGTGCAGCAACCACCATCAGCGGACGCTCTGCCGGTGTGTACGAATATCGGGCGGAGCTGGTCAACGCGGCGGGAGTAACTGCCAGTGATACGATCAAGGTAACGGTCATCCGCTAAACTGAATGGCAGTAACAATAACAGTAAAAAACGAAGAGCGCCGGATTCCAGGCCGCTCTTCGTTTTTTACATTACCATTAGTTCATTGTGCCTCGCAAAAAGCCCTGGTTCGCACCAGGGCTGCAAATCATATGGATTATAGGCCGCTATCATCGGTAGTTTCGTAACCATAGTCGAAGGTCTCGATAGTACCATCATCATATTGAAGTGTGAGCTGGTCAATAATAATCGTATGTATTGTATTCTGATATGTAAAATCACTGAAAATAAATAAAGTATCATTGGGCTCAACCGGCCCCACATATTTAAGCGAAAAGCTGCTCTTGCCGTTCAGCTGATCATTGGAAGGATCGCCTACTGGATTAAACGTGCTGATGTGGGCTGTGTAATAATTGATCCTTTTACCGGTTAAGTTGTCAGCTTCCCAGGTCAGCTTAACAGCATCGGCAGAGTTCGTACTATACTTGAATTCTAATGGCGCACCAATCCCTTGCCCGGATGGGGTATCTGCTGCTGGCAGATCTTCAGCTTCATCACCGGCGGGTCCGGTATCATCGTCCGAAGGCATATCTTCCAAGACAACGGCTTCCGGGGAAGGTGAAGATTCAGTAGGATCTGATTCAATAGAATTGGACCCAGTAGTGTTGGATTCAGCAGCAATAGCAGCTTTATCTGCGGTACTAGGTGGTATTTCTTCGATAACGGGATTACTTGCCACATTCTGCCCATTCAAGCGTGTTTCAACGCTAGGGGCCACGTAAATTCCTAAAAGAAAAGCTATCATGATGGATAAAACATAGATGAGGACTAAATTGAACCGATTCAAATACACACTTCCTTTATTGTTATTTTTAATATGAACCTACTTATAATGACATGATTATTAAGGATTTGACAATATTATTGCAAAAAAAAGTTGCGACTGTGCAGAGGCCAAATGTTTAAAGATCAACTCATTTAATATGGGTTGATTTTTTTATGTCCTACATGAAATAAATCAAATTAAGACTATTAATTTAAAAAGATTATGCTATAATCGTAATTATTACGATTAAGATCTTGGAGTTGAATGCCATCAATCGATACTTGTTGCAACGCTTATTGCAGCTCATCCCCGTGCTGCTCGGTATCTCTTGCATTACCTTTGCGCTGATGCACTTAACGCCAGGTGATCCAGCGGAGATCATGCTGCGTGCTGACGGCATTAAACCCACGCAGGAAGCTGTTGAGGTGACCAGACTTGCACTTGGTCTGGATGGTCCTGTACATAAGCAATATTTTCATTGGTTGAACCGGGTGTCCCATCTCGATTTAGGCCTATCTTACAGCAGCGGTCGTCCAGTATTCACAGAGCTAATGAGTCGCTTTCCGGCAACTATACTGCTCAGTGCCTGTTCCGTATTGTCCGCTATTCTTATTGCCTTGCCTATAGGAGTGGGATCTGCACTAAATCCGGGTAAATTGCTTGATCGACTGGGAAGAGTATGTGCACTGCTCAGTGTTTCAATGCCGGGATACTGGCTAAGTCTGCTCCTAATTTATTATGGTGCGGTGAAGTTTAAGCTATTTCCTGTGATGGGAATGGATGGGGTATCCAGTGTCATTCTACCTGCCCTCACACTAGGATTTGGAATGGCAGGAGTCTACATCCGCTTGATTCGTTCCAGTCTTCTAGACGTTTTGGGCAAGCGGTACATCACAGCAGCTAGAGCTAAGGGGCTGCAGGAATGGAGAATAATCATTCGGCATGCACTTCGTAATGCGCTTCTTCCGAGTCTTACCCTCCTTGGAGTTAACATAGCGGGGCTATTGGGCGGTTCCGTTATTGTTGAAACTATATTTTCTTGGCCGGGAATCGGTAAGTATGCCATTGAGGCGATTTTTGCGAAAGACTATATTGTCATTCAGGGTTACGTATTATGGATGGCTGTTGTCGTTGTCCTGATTAACTTGACAGTGGATTTATTACATCTGCTGCTGGATCCGCGAATCAGGCTGCGGTGACGATTTAGAAGGAGCGGATTGTCATATTTCGTATTAGCTTATTTAAGAATAAGGGATCAAGGTTAGGAGCGGGCATAGTACTTTTGTTCATATGCGTTGGAGTCTTTGCCCCATGGCTTTCACCTTCCGATCCGCTGCAGATTCACATGGAACACAAACTGGCTATGCCTTCCTGGCAATACCCGCTTGGTACGGATCATCTGGGACGCTGTGTCTTATCCCGATTAATCTATGGGACCCGAACCACCCTGAATTATTCGTTTATGGTGTTGATCGTTGTTTTTGCGATTAGCATCCCTGTTGGTTTACTGGCTGGTTACGCTGGCGGCAAGATCGATCATTTGATTATGCGGATCATAGATATATTGCTTGCCTTTCCCAGCTTAATCCTATCCCTTGCGATTACAGCCATGCTAGGTCCCAGTATGAAGAATCTGCTAATCGCATTTGCTGCTGTCTGGTGGACGGGGTATGCCAGAGTGATACGCAGCATGGTCCTTCAAATCAAGGAAAGTGAATATATTACAGCGGCCAAAGCGTCAGGCACTTCTCATTTACAAATTATTTTCAGGCATATTCTGCTGAACGCAGCCCGGCCTATTCTGGTTCTTGCTTCTATGGAAGTGGGTACGATTATGCTCTCCATTGCGGGTTTGTCCTTTCTGGGTTTGGGAGCTCAGCCGCCTACACCGGAATGGGGAGTAATGCTGAACGACAGCCGTGCCTATATTCAAACGGAGCCACGGTTGATGCTATTTCCGGGAATGATGATCATGCTGGCGGTTCTGGGCTTTAATCTGTTGGGAGATGGCTTGCGACAACCAGAGCGTGTTTTCGATTCTGCAGTGAAGTGGGGGGCCAGAACATGATGGCAGAGTCTCCACTGCTGAAGGTCAGTCATTTACGCACCTGCTTTCACACAGGCAGTTATAAAGTTACGGCAGTTGATGATGTCAGTATCGAGGTGAAATCCCGGCAGATTGTCGCACTTGTAGGCGAGAGCGGCAGCGGTAAAAGTGTTACGGCAATGTCCATATTAGGATTATTAGATTCTCCAGGCTTAGTTGAGAGTGGAGAAATCTGGCTTAAGGGTAACAATCTTCGTGAGTGCTCCAGCCGTCAGTTACGGAAGCTTCGGGGAACAGAAATGGCCGTAATCTTTCAAGATCCTATGAACGCGCTGAATCCGGTACTTACTATTGGCAGGCAGATCACGGAGACGATTAAACTGCATAAGCGGGTGTCGGGAAAAGAAGCAAGATTACTTGCCATGAAGCAGATGGAGCAAGCAGGGCTCAGCGATCCTGAATTACTTTTCAATAAATATCCTTTTCAAATTAGCGGTGGTATGTGTCAAAGAGTAATGATCGCCATCGCACTGGTATCCGGTGCAAAATTATTAATTGCAGATGAGCCTACAACGGCATTGGATGTAACCATTCAAGCCCAGATTCTTAAAGAGCTGGACCGAATCAGATGGACGAACAATGTCGGCATCCTATTAATTACCCATGATCTAGGCGTTGTTGCGGAGCTTGCAGATTATGTATATGTGATGAAGTCCGGGAAGATCGTGGAATCAGGCAATGTGTTTGAACTCTTTTCTAATCCCGTGCATCCCTATACTCAATACTTAATGGAGTGCAGATAACAACGGTAATATTACATTTTTCAGGGACGTGGTGATCTTGAAGTTATTGGAAGCGGTAAGCCTGAACAAGAAATATGGGATGGAAAGGGGGTGGTTCACACGTAATGCCAGAAGTGTTCATGCCGTCAACAACCTGTCTCTCAGTCTGGAGAGCGGCGAAACCCTTGGATTAGTGGGGGAAAGTGGCTGTGGTAAGAGCACTTTGGCCAGACTTCTTCTGGGACTGGAGAAACCATCCTCCGGAAGAGTTATGTACCGGAACGAGGATTATACGGACTGGAGCTTCAGCGAAATGCGCATGATCCGCAGGAAGATGCAGATGGTGTTTCAGAACAGTCTGGCTTCATTTAATCCGTTGTTTACGGTAGAGCAGATTATCGGGGAGCCTCTTCGAAACTATGGAGAGAGGAAGGCTGGAGCCCGCAGGGTTACGGTAGCAGACACACTTGAGCTTGTGGGACTTGAACGGCAGCATATTCACCGCTATCCGCATGAACTCAGCGGTGGACAGCAGCAAAGGGTCGGAATTGCACGAGCGATCACCTTGCGGCCGGAGCTGATTATCTGTGATGAACCTTTCTCGAGTCTCGATGTCACCCTGCGAAAGCAAATGATGGATCTGCTGCAGGAGTTGAAGCATGAGCTGGGATTATCCTATGTATTCATTACACATGACTTGTCAGTTGTAAATCGTTTTTGCGACAGTGTGGCAGTGATGTGTCAAGGGGAAATAGTAGAGAAGCAATCAGGTGCAACTATGTTGCAGCAAGCAGACCACCCTTATACAAGAACATTACTCTCTTCGGTACCCGTGCAGGACCCCCGCTTAAGGAAGAAGAGACTGGGCACAGAGTGGCAACCCAGCCATTCCTATGATGTTAAGTAGAGAAAGGATGTACCAAGAATGAGAACGAACCTTAAGACAAAAAGCCTATTATCAAAATCGTTATTCTTTATGCTTCTTGTGGTAGTTATGGTGATATCAGGTTGCGGTAACAGTAATAACAGCAATTCTACGGCTAGAGCCAATAATACCGCCAATAATGAAGCTGCACAAGGATCTGAAGCTCAGGACAAGACAGTCACTGTTGCTATATCGTCCGATGCCGGTATAGACCGATTGGATGCCGGTGCCTATGATGGTTCGATGAATGTGCACGCGATGATATATGAGGGGTTAGTGGAGTATGGTGAAAAAGGCGAAATACTGCCGTCGCTTGCGGAGTCTTGGGATATTTCAGAAGATGGGAAAGTATATACGTTCCATCTTCGCCATGACGTCAAATTCTCTGACGGTACGGAGTTTAATGCCGACGCGGTTAAATTCTCCTTCGAACGCTGGATTAAGGATCCCGCCAATTCGTTAAATGTGGCAACTGCGATGCAATCCCTTGTTGTTGTGGACGAACATACGATTACAATGACATTCAACAAAGCGTATTATCCCTTCTTAACCGAGTTATCCTTTGCAAGACCGGTCCGAATTATCAGCCCTTCCGCTGTGGAACCCGCAGGAGATATTACGGGTAAATTCATCAAAGCGATTGGAACTGGCGCATGGATGGCTGAGAGCTACAAAACAGATCAGGAAGCCGTACTCGTCAGAAATCCGAATTATTGGGGAGAAATGCCGAAGCTGTCGAAAATTATTTTAAAGGTAATCCCTGATCCACAGTCCAGAGTACTAGCGCTGCAAGCTGGAGATGTTGACATTGCCGGGGGACAAATGGGAAAGATTCCAGTCGAAAGCGTGCCAGTGATTGAAGCGGTTTCTTCACTGACCTTGCAAAAAGCACAAGGAACAAACTCTCATTTCATGATCTTTAACTACAAAACGCCTGCACTTCAAGATCTGAATGTGCGCAAAGCTATCAATTTGGCAATTAATAAAAAAAGCATTGTCGATGATCTTATGGACGGTATCGGCAGTGAAGCCCAAGGTCTGTTCCCGTTGACGGTTCCTTATGTGACGGAATCCAATAATACCTGGTACGGCTTCGATCCGCTGGAAGCGAAGCAGCTGCTAGCAACTGCCGGTTACACGGATTCGGACGGAGATGGAATGGTACAGAAGGACGGAGCGCAGCTTGAGCTTAATTTCGTGCTGCAGCAGGCTGAGTATCCCGAATGGAAGTCCATCAGTGAACTGGTTCAGTCTGAGTTAAAGGAGATTGGCATTAGAGTGAATCTTCAGGTTCTTGAGCCGAATGCCTATTACGATGCCTTATGGACAAGCAAAGCCTATGATCTAATTATGTACCGGACTTATGACGATGCCTATAATCCGCATGCATTCTTGCTCTCCTTATTTCATAAAACAGCTGATGCATCTGCTGTGGTATGGTCTGATCCTGCACTAGAATCTCAAATTGACACAGCAGTAGGAACAACCGATATTCAGGAACGTCAGACCGCATATGACTCCATTTTTTCCAAATTGTATCAGGAGGCTATGTTTGCAGCTATTTATTTCCCTGACGATATCTTGGCAGTAAATAATAGAGTGACTGGATTTAAACCGGGGTACTCCACATTTATGCCGGTCTTCTGGAATCTACTCGACATAGGAGAAAAATGATGTTAAAAGAGATTTCGAAATACTGGACATCAAGCTCGGAGAGTTATGACAAAGTCATACAGACTCAATTCCGCAGTAAAAAAACTATAAACCTCTGGAAACAACTGCTTATTAAAGGGTTGGGAACAACTCCCCAGCAAAAGGTGCTGGATGTGGGAACAGGACCTGGCTTTTTCTCCATACTCTTATCACAGATGGGTCATCTGCCTACAGCGGTGGATGCCTCTCAGGGAATGATAGATAGAGCTTCACGAAATTTTGAGAGTTATGGATACAAAGTTCCAGCTTATGTCGCTGATGCTGCCGACTTGCATATGGAGCTAGAGAATAGCTTTGATGCAGTGGTCTGCAGGGATGTAGTATGGACGCTTCCTGATCCACAGAGGGCTTATGCTGAATGGTACCGGATTCTAAAACCGGGCGGGACTCTGATTATTTTTGACGGCAACTATTTATATAAAGAGAGCAAGACTGTATTCCGTAAACTTTGGTATGCTTTGTCCTGGACGCTGATTCTGCTCACAGAACAAAGAATCCGCCAGCGAAGCAGTCAAGATAAAAACCTGCTAAGCGAGTTGCCATTTGTTAATGTACAACGGCCTGAAGCTGACGAGAAAGCGCTGAAACAGGCCGGGTTCCGCAGCATAGATGTTCACCGAAACTTTATCCCTGCCCGTGCGATGCCGCTAGATTATATGAAATACGGTTACCAGAATGTAAACCGGTTCATGATACTTGCCAAGAAGGAGTGAATGATAAATGGGTATACAACAAGAGGTGGAAATGTATTGGGAAGGCGAAGCCGAGCTGTACAGCGAAGGCATTCAGAAGGAACTGAACGGATTCCAGCGGGAGGCCTGGCTGAAGCTTATCCTCGCTAACGCACCACAGAAGGAAAGATTGCAGGTTCTAGATATTGGCTGCGGGCCTGGCTTCTTCTCTGTGATTCTCTCAAGTGCCGGGCATCTGGTTACTGCGATCGATTGTACCGACAATATGCTGGAAGAAGCACGTTCCCACTCCAGTCGGGAGGGTGTCACCGTTACCTTCCGCAAGATGGATTCGCACAAGCTTGACTTTGCTGCGGAGAGCTTTGATTTGATCGTGTGCCGCAATGTTACCTGGAGCCTTACCGATCCGCAGTCAGCTTACAAAGAGTGGAAAAGAGTACTTAAGCCTGGGGGACGGCTACTGGTTTTTGATGCCAACTGGAATCGCCATCTCTGGGACGAAGAGATGCAGCAAAAGCGAGTAGAGGATCAGAAAGTCTATGTAGATAAGGGCTTTGGTGAGCTCCCGCATCATAAGGACATAGAGGAGACAGACCGTCTGAGTCTTGTATTGCCACTGACCAGAGAGTGGCGTCCCGAATGGGATATACGGACTCTCAAGGAAGAAGGATTCACCACTATTTTTGCTGAAGAGAATTTGAACGCCAAAGTACTGGATGAGAAACAGCAAGTCTTAAACCGGTCAACACCGATGTTCATGATTTGTGCTGAAAAATAATATAATAGTGAGAACCTACACATAATTAAATGAAGTAAACAATAAAAAGCAGCGATCCTCTAAATGAGAGGCGCTGCTTTTTGAGTAAAGGACAAGAACATTATTTCATTTCCGATTTGATGTTGATCTAAAACCTCTTATTTGGCTTGTTCATATTCCGTTCATATTGTCGTCACGAAGAGTACATCTTGATTGATTACACTTTGAATATGTCGTCAAGGCGGCACTTCAGATACAGGGACAAGGAAGGGAAGAGATGAACGTGGCAAATAAGGTGGAAATAAAAACAACTGGGACTAAGAGCCACAAGAAACGGAACCTATGGTTAAAAATAATCGGAGGTATTGTAGGGGCGCTCGTGTTGTTCATGGGCATCGTTTTTATCGTTGATGCAATCAGCGACGGGGTAGAGAAAAAGAAAATCGAATCGTATGGCCAGTATGTCAATGTGGATGGGAAAAAGATGAATGTGCTTATTCAAGGCAGCGGAGAACAAACCGTTGTACTCCTACCGGGACAAGGAACCCCGACGCCTGCTCTTGATTTCAAATTACTGATCGATGAAATTACCCCTAATTATAAAGTCGTAGTGGTCGAGCCTTTCGGTTATGGTTTGAGCGATGAAACCGAGAAGGAAAGAACTACGGAAAATATAGTAAGTGAGGTTCACGAAGCTTTGCAGCAGCTGGGTGTAGAGCGTTACATTCTAATGGGACATTCCATCGCGGGACTTTACGGAGCGACCTATGTGAACACATATCCGGATGAAGTTCTTGCTTTTGTCGGCATCGATAGCAGCGTTCCCAATCAACCCGGAATGGATGTCAAATTACCTTTGAAAGCCATGCAATTTCTTCAAAAATCAGGTCTAATGAGATTGGTCCAAAAAGTGAGCGGAGATCCGTATGAATCGCTTGCATTCGATGAGCATACCAAAGAACAAATGCGTTTGATTTCGAATCAAGTCGCGACCAATCCAACGTTGATGAATGAACTGAGCCACCTCGGTTCCAATTTCAAAAATGGAGAAAAAATCACAATGCCAAATGACTTGCCGTTGCTTCTCTTCGTTCAATCGAATAACGAGCACAATAAACAGTGGATTCCGCTGCATGAGGAGCAAGTCAAACAATCCGCACAGGGCAAAATGATCCCAATGGAAGGTTCACATTATCTGCATCATACAAAATATAAAGAAATCGCTGAGGCATTCAAAGAGTACATGAAACAAATTCAAATTCAATAGTAGGGTTGATAATTAAACTGCGGAGCCGAACTTGGTTCCGTGGTTTCTTTGTTTTTTCATTTATAAACACGATTTTTAAACCTTATTCCTGGGACATTGGAGTATGGTATACCTCAAGACAAATTTTGGTCATTTCGTCAATGGATTTTGCAAAGTCTGATTGTATCCATTTAAGGAGAACATTATAGAGGGCCCCTGCTTTAAAGTATATTCGGTACACATTCTCGTCGCTTTTGTCATGAGCAGTAGAAAGCATCATTTCATTCAAGCAATCCAGAATTACATGATCAAATTTTGCACTTTGAAGTGCTTTGTAGATGTTCCGCTGCTGAAAAATAACTTCAAAAAGCACTTTGATAAATTTTTGAGGTTCTTTAGCTTTGCCTGTTAATTCATTGGTGTAAGGTAAGAGTTTTTGATTAATTTCGAAAATAAGCGAATCGACCAAATCCACCAGGATCTCTTGCTTGGAGGAATAGTTGTTGTAATAGGCCGTTCGAGAAACCCCTGCGCGTTTCACAATATCGGTGATGGTGATTTTACTAAAAGACTGTTCCTGGATCAAGAAGACTAATGCCGTGCAGATGGCTTCTCTTGTCAAACGGTTAGTTTCTTTATTGGAACGATGCTGAGAGGTATTTGGACTGTATAATTCATGATTTGAGATGACATTTCCCCTCCGTTTGTACATTCTGATGTTCGTTTCATTGTTTTTCATGAGTCTTTTCAATATGCTAAAACCATAAGGCATTACAAATGTAATGTCAAAATAATCGTTAGTTAAAATGGGAGGGCGTCATGTTAGAAATCTTATATAGACGATTGTCAGCGGTGCTGCTTTTGATCCTAGCACTCTGTGCTACGGTATTCATTGGCAAAGAAATGGTAATCTCGATCGTGACCATTATCTTTTTGTTAGCAGATTTAGGCATTTCTTTTTTACTCTTAAAGAAACGTGAGAAGGTACATGTGGTTTTTATTAGTGTGATGGTGGCAGAAGGGCTATTCTTACTAACAAGAGAATTTTGGCTGCTTGCGCTTTCTATCCTGCTGCTGATCGTAGCGGGCATATGTAGAGGACTCTTTGGGCAATCGGGGAGCAAAAGAGTCACTCCGTTTCTAGCCGTTCGTAAAGTGTTATTCAGCATTACTGCACTTATCGTTACTGCACTTTGGGGGATTGGAATCTATGCAAAACCTATTACAACACCTGTGGCATTATCAGCTGATGCGGCTATGACGATCGATGAACGTAAATTGGATTCTGCAGCAATGATGCTGAAAGATATTGAAGTAATGAATTCTTTTGGAAGCCGTACAACCGGCTCTGAGGGTCACAATCAGTTTATTGCTTGGCTGGAGCAGCAGGTAACGGATATGGGGCTGCAAGTACATCGTGATCGCTATACTTTTGACCGATGGGAAGAAAAGAACAGTGCTTTAATGATTGATCAGCAGGCAATTCATGTCTCTTCAGCTTTTCCCTATTCCGGGGAAACTGACGAAAAAGGTGTGACAGGGGAGCTGGTGTATACGAAGCGTGGTGAATATGGCCAGGCCAGTGGAAAAATTGCTGTCATTGAAATTGAGAATTTTAGAAATTTTCCAAGTGGGATCGTTATGAATATGCGGGATTCATCTCCAATGGACAACCAAATTGCCCCAAATGAAGGCGATCTGGTCCTCACTACAGCTTTAAAAGAAGCTAAATTGGAGCAAGCGACGGAAATGGGCGTAAAAGCTGTTGTTTTAGTCTGGAAAGGGGTATCTGACGATAAGGTTGAAGAGCAATATGTGCCTTTTACCACCGATTATGCAGGAATCCCTGCAATCTGGGTTAATGAAACGGAAGGGAAAAAGGTGATCAGCGCAGCTCAGGAGCATAAAGAAGGTACGGTTATTTTAGAAGCGGAAATTCAAAAAGATGCCCCAACAGAATCCTTTTATGTGAAAATTGACGGTAAGAATAAAGACGAAGCGATTATCGTAAATACCCATACGGATGGGATAAATGTAGTGGAGGAGAATGGCGCTGTGGGCATGCTGTCTATGATTCGTTACTTACAGCAGGAGCAGCCGGAACGTACGATGATTTTCGCTTTTGTGACAGGACATTTTAGATTACCGGAGTTCAAAGGGTCCTCTCAGGCAACTTCCACCTGGATGGAGGGGCATCGAGAGCTGTGGGATGGCAAGAATGGTCATTTAAAAGCTGTAGCTGGAATTACGGTTGAGCATTTAGGCAGCATGGAGTGGAAGGACGATGATACGGGTCATTATGGTCCAACTGGACAAATAAGTACAGAATATACGTATGCAGGCAATGAAATGATGGCAGCCATTTGGCTGAAGGCTATTGAAAAGACAGATAGCACACGTACTGTATTATTGCGTGGACATAACAAGTTTGAGTTTGGAGAGAGTCAGCCCTTATTTGAAGCAGGGATACCGGTGATTGGATTCATTCCAATGCCCGACTATCTGCTCGTGGATAGTGACAACAGAGAGATGGACAAATTTGATGCAAAGCTAATGCATACGCAAATTGTATCGTTGCTGAAAGCGGTCAAGCTAGTGGACGGAACGGAGACAACTAAGCTTGGGAAGTCAGATGGGTATTCTTTTTTCTACGGTCGTACTAAATGATAGTGGCAGTTCAAGATTTGTCATGACGAAGATGACATTAGCTTGAATTCAAAAACACTGATGATTTAAGTCAGTGTTTTTTTGTTGCAAAAAGGGGGTATATTACGGCTTAAAATCAGAAAATTTCGTTTTTTTGTTAGCATCGAAGTAGGAGGAAACTTGTGACATCACATATACGCTAATCAATCAATAGCTCCTTCGGGTGCTTTTTGTGTTATTCACTGAGTTGTTAGAAAGATTTGTCCCTTTCTTGAACGTTTAGGGATTAAGAGATGTCGATGATTGAAATACTTAAAATTTAAGATAAGATAACTTTAATTATTAGGCCACGTTATTAATTTGACTGCTCAGTAACAGGTAAATCAGGTTCGCCAACTCTTGCTTTGTGAAATATTTCTCTTTTTACATAGCAAAGAACGAGGAATGTCATACTAAAACGAACAGGAAACGATGTCGCTGAGCCTTGCTAAACCTGATATTGAATGCAGCCTACAGTTAGCGGGCCTAATCATAAGTATCAACTTAAGACGAAAAATGAACAGAGTTTTGAAGGGAGCAGTAAAGAATGGCAATTGATACGGTGCTATGGAGCAGGCTAGTGACAGGCTTGACTCTCGGGTTCCACGTTATTTTTGCGACGATTGGCGTCGGTATACCGCTAATGATCGCTATAGCAGAGTTCATCGGGATCCGGAAGAAAGACCCCCATTATACACTTATGGCAAAGAGGTGGTCTCGAGGATTTGTCATTTCTGTGGCGGTTGGTGTTGTGACCGGTACAGCGATTTCACTACAGCTGGCCCTGGTATGGCCGAATTTTATGAAACTGGCTGGGAATGTCATTGCACTTCCGTTATTCATGGAGGTGTTCGCGTTCTTTTTCGAGGCTATCTTCCTGGGCATTTATTTGTATACGTGGGATCGGTTCAAAAATCCATATACCCATTGGCTGCTGACGATACCGATTGTCGCCGGGGCAGGCATGTCTGCCGTTTTTATTACGACGGTGAACGGATTCATGAACCAGCCTGAAGGCTTTGTCATGGAAGCAGGCCAATTCACAGCGATTAACCCGGTGCAAGCGATGCTGAATACGGCGACGTTCTCCAAAGTGTTCCATGTATTAAGCTCGGCCTATTTAACAGGAGCTGCCTTGTTAGCCGGGATTGCAGCCTTCGCGATGCTGAGAAAAGGTGTGTCCGCATACCACAAAAAATCTTTAAATCTCATGATGGCGGTCGTTTTACTATTCGGTTTGCTGAACACGTTAGCCGGTGATGTGTCCGCCAAGTTTTTGGCCGAGCATCAGCCAGAGAAGCTTGCAGCGGCAGAGTGGCATTTTGAGACGAGTAGCAGGGTGGATTTGGTTCTATTGGGATGGCTGAATGCAGAGCATGAAGTTCTAGGGGCTCTTCATCTTCCGAAGCTGCTCAGCTTCCTGGCCTTTGGAGACTTTAATGCAGAGGTGACGGGGCTCGAGGAATTCCCCAAGGAAGAATGGCCACCACTTCTCGTTCATTATCTGTTTGATTTAATGGTCGGAATCGGATTTACTCTGCTCGCGATTTCGTTCCTATATTTTCTGTTTGTGTTCTGGAAAAAGCGTAATGAGCTTAACAAGTGGATGCTTCGCATCATCGCACTGAGCGCCCCCCTCGCTTTTCTGGCTGTTGAGCTGGGCTGGTTTTATGCAGAGGTTGGCCGACAGCCGTGGATTATCCGTGGATATATGCGTGTTGAGGAGGCGGCCACGTCTTCACCGAATGTAAGAATTATATTCTTCGCCTTATTGCTCTTGTACATCGTTCTCGGCAGTATGTGTGTAATCGTGCTAAGACGCTTGTTCAACAATAATCCAGCAGAAGCTGAGATGGAGAAATGGATGAAGGATCATCCTAATCAATCTACGGAAAAGGGGGGCACTGAATGATGAGTTACGAATTGATTGGCATCTCGGTGCTCTGGCTGTTTTTGTACGGCTATTTAATTATAGCTTCCATTGATTTCGGAGCGGGCTTCTTCGCCTTTTATGCCCGTTTAACGAAGCAGGATCATCTCATTAATCGTCTGATTTCGCGTTATTTATCACCCGTTTGGGAAATTACAAATGTATTTTTTATCTTTTTCTACATTGGCATCGTCGGTTTTTTTCCGGACACAGCCTATTATTATGGCTCCGCGCTACTTGTTCCGGGAAGCATTGCATTGATTCTTCTTGCGATTCGCGGTTCATTCTATGCTTTTGAAAATTACGGTTCCAAGAAAAACATAGTATATCTTTTTTTGTACGGAGCTACAGGTTTGCTTATTCCAGCATCGTTGTCAGTGGCGCTAACTTTGTCTGAAGGCAGCTTTATCGTGAAGCAGGGGGAGACGGTTTCTCTGGATTACTGGGCGCTGTTCACCAATCCGTTATCGTGGAGTATCGTTGGACTGGCAATTGTGTCCGTTTTGTTCATTAGCGGCTCATTTCTGACATTTTACGCTTCTCGGGCAGAGGATCATTCCGCGTTGAAGCTGATGCGCAACTACGCCCTGTTTTGGAGCACACCGACGATAATCCTCGCACTTACAGCATTTATCTATTTGGGTCAACACAATGAGCGGCATTTTCAAAATATGATGGATTTATGGTGGTTGCTGGCACTTTCCGTTGCTTTCTTCATGATCGCGATGTGGCTATTATATAACGGACGCCGTTACGGATTAGCTTTTATATGCGTCATGTTGCAATTTTTCTGTGCCTTTTTCGCTTATGGAATTGGGCAATACCCTTATATTCTTGATCCGTATATCACGATTCAGAGCAGTGCAACTTCACCGGCAATGGGCTTAGCATTAGTTATTGTGTTTATCGGCGGTCTATGCCTGTTGATCCCATCCCTTATTCTGGTCTTCAGACTCTTCCTGTTTGATGCGGATTATGTAAAAGGGAAAAAATAAAGCTGATTAATCCATTACGGCATGTTTGAGGTTTCCCTACAAGCCTATATATAAAGGAGGTGTGATCTGTGAAGAGGAAATCCAGTTTGATTTCTCAACAAATGTCTTCACAAAGGAAAAACATGGCTCTCCTCGCAATCATTTCGTTCGGGCTTGGTATAGCTATTGTGAGTCAGGCTGGACTGCTTGCTGAAGCAGTCCAACGGATTTTTGTGGAGAGAGCTTCATTTTCATCGGTTATCCTGTTGCTCGGTATACTTCTGGCTATTATGGCTGTACGCACACTATTGTCTTATGGAAACGGTATTGTTGGCTTGCATATGGCAGCTGCTGCCAAGACAAATATGCGCGCAGCCGTGCTGCAAAACTTGACCCATGCTTCCATGCCTTCAACCCTTAGTGGACAGACGGGAGGGAAGGTCAGTATTGCTCTGGATGCTGTGGATGAGGCTGATAGTTATTTCAGTCAATACATGCCGCGTATGATGGAAGCTGCTATCATCCCGGTTCTGATTTTGGTCGTTACATTTATCCAACATGCCAACACGGGGTTCATTCTATTGTTTACTGCTCCGTTCATCCCGCTGTTCATGATTTTGGTAGGGCTGAAAACGAAGAACAAATCCGAAGAAAAATATGCGCAACTGGCTGAGTTTTCAGGGACGTTTCTAGATTCTCTTCAAGGACTGGTGACATTGAAAATATTTGGACGGGCTCACCGTCAGCAACAGGAGATTGAGCGCAGTAGCTTAGGTTATCGTGATGCCACGATGGGTATTTTGAAGATTGCGTTTACGAATACATTCATGCTGGAATCAATCGTGATGCTAAGCATTGGTATTGTGGCTCTCGAACTGGCCATCCAGTTGCTTGTTTTCAAAGCTATGACGTTCCACACTGCCTTTTTCGTTTTGCTGCTCGTTCCCGAGTTTTACAACCTGTTAAAGAATACGGGAACAGCCTTTCACAGCGGCCGGACAAGTATGGGTGCGGTTCGTAAGGTGGAACAGATGCTTGAGGAAACGGCAGGGGAGAGCAGGGACGCTAATGGCATTGAAGGAGCATTAACAACCGATGGAATCGACGAGATCGACAGCATAGATAAGGTCGGGGATAGGACCGACAGAATAAGCAAACTGGAACTTGCCCATTCTGGAGACCTTTTAATACCACCGTCTATCGTAATTGACCAACTTCGGTTTCAGTATGCTCCAGATTCTTTCGAGCTTAAGACGGGGCGGATCAAGCTTAGCCCAGGAGAACACATTGCCATTGTTGGCAAAAGCGGTTCCGGCAAAACGACTTTGCTACATCTCATTGCCGGTCTGCTGAAACCAGAATCGGGTACGCTTCTGGTGAATGGAAGTCCACTCTCGCAATACGATGAAACCGAATGGTTCGAACATGTTAGCTACATTACACAGCATCCGTATATTTTTGCAGGCACATTTTCTGAAAATATTGCGATTGGTGCTGGTGGAAACATCTCCAGAGCTGAAATTGAGCGGGCGGTGGAGGAAGCCGGACTCGCTGCGCTTACAGCCCAATTAGAGCATGGATTTGATACCTTTGTTGGTGAAGGAGGCCGGGGACTGTCTGGTGGGGAAAAGCAGCGGCTTGCCTTAGCACGCGCTTTTTTGAAGCGTCCTGCTATCATTTTGTTTGATGAACCCACAGTTGGACTGGATTTGCACACCGAGCGGGTACTGCAACGATCCATAGCCAAACTGGCAAAAACGGCTACGATGATTACGGTGGCTCACCGATTATATACGATTCAACAAGCCGACAAGATTTTGTTTATGGACAATGGAGTGTTGGTGGACTCGGGACGACATGACGAGCTTCTGGAGCACCTGCCTCAGTATGCCGAGATGATTGATGTAGAGCGGAAAGGGGGGATATCCTCATGAATGAACTGGCTGTTCTGTCAAAGGCGATGATTCAGGAGCGCAAGGATATCATTCTTTCGATTTTGGGTGGATTTATCGCCGGCATAGCCGGTGTGGCACTCTTTTCTGCGAGCGGGTATCTGATTTCGCAAACGGTATTTGCGCCACCGCTTTATACTTTAATTGTACTCACCTCCATGGTCAAACTGCTGGGTCTGCTTCGGGCGGCGAGTCGTTATGGAGAACGCTTGTATTCTCACCGGGCGACATTCTCCATGCTTAGCCGTTTACGTACATCCTTTTTTGCCAAGCTTATTCCTTTAACGCCTGGTATATTGAACAAAAATCGAAGCGGGGATCTGCTTGCGCGGATCGTTGGGGATGTGGAAAGTTTGCAAAATTATTTTTTGCGAGTCGCTTATCCTCCGATCATGGTTGTCATGGTATTTTTGGCTACGGTGCTGTTTACTTCTACCTTTTCGATCTGGATTGCCGTTTTGTTTGTAATAGGTATGCTGGTAACGGCATTCGTTGTACCGGGAATTGTGTTACTCGGGCAGCGGAGAACACATGGACGCGTTCGTGAGCAGAGGTCGCAGCTGTCCACGGAAGTTACCGAAGTGTTGTACGGTTTCCGGGATTTGAAAGTATATGGTCAATTGGCACAGCGGGAGGAGCAGCTTCAGCATGCTTCCGCTGTATTAGCAACTGAACAGCAACGAGCAGCCGGGCACTTGCTGCGCGGGCAATCGATGCACACTTTTGTTACATTTCTCGTTTCCTGGGGAGTGCTGACGCTCGGCGCCTATTTAATTATGGAAGGAGCGCTTGCAGGCGTATTTCTTGCCATGTTGGTTATGGCATCACAAACCGTATTTGAAGAAGCGACGGCTATGGCCACATTACCCGCGTATAAAGAGGATAGCGAACACGCAGCCAAACGACTGACGGAAACAGTTCAGACTTTTGATGAGCAGTCTTCGCAACCAAGTGGCACATTGCCTGTTAATCATGCTGTTACGATGGAACTATCCAATGTTACATTTCAATATGAAGGGGAGTGGAGACCGGCACTCAGGGATATGTCCCTGCACATTTTACCTGGCTCCAAAACGGCAATAGTCGGGCCGAGTGGGTCAGGAAAATCAACAATTATCGAATTGCTGCTCAAACTGCGAACACCAACGGCTGGCGAGATACGATTAAACGGTATTTCGGTGAAGGAACTGGACGAGACGAGCATTTGGCAAACGGCTAATGTGGTATTTCAGCAAAGTCATTTCTTCCGGGGAACGATTCGGGACAACCTGCTGCTGAATGGAGAAGAACACGCTGACAAACAATTGTTGGATGTGCTAGCTAAAATGCAGCTGCCCGATACATCGTTGACCGATATGGTGTATGAAAAAGGGGAGAATCTGTCAGACGGCGAGAAGCAGAGGTTGGCTATGGCGCGAGCGATGCTCCGCAAAGGACGGGTATGGCTTCTGGACGAACCAACTTCATCGCTGGATTATGTGACAGAGCATCACGTATTGAAGCATCTCTACGCACAGGCGGCTAATGATACGCTTCTCCTGATTTGTCATCGGCTAACCGGATTAGAAGAGATGGACCAGATTGTGGTCATGGACCAAGGCAGGGTAGTCGAAACGGGGTCCTATTCGGAGTTGATGGGGCAAAAAGGCTATTTTTATGAGATGAAACAAATCGAACAGCAAATGATCGGAGAAGTTGAAGTGTAAATATAGACCAAACACATCAACTTGTTGCAAATGTCACTTCTCAGATTCCGATGGTTTATACACGATTGATTCAAAAAATGGTTAAGATAAAAACTAAAGGTTGATCTTGTTTGGTATTATCCCCTTCAAGTAGACACTCGAAAAAACCTGCATGTTATCATGGAGGTTCGAGTGACACTTGGAGGGGATATTTTTATGGCGAAAAAAGGACAAACATTCCAACGGAAAAGGGCCACACAAGCTCCTTGCGAAGCTCGATTTAGATTGTAATGATCTTTATTGCTGTCACATTTTGGGTCGAGCTCTTCGTTGTATAGAGCGTAAAAACAGAATCGAAAGATGAGGCAGATCGTTTCAAGGCATTTTTTGAACTGAAGGAAAAGGTGCTAAAGATCGGGGAAGCTGGGCTGTTCTATATGGTTGCCAATAACCCGAATCATCAAACAGATCTTGGAACAAAGTTGACTATCTTCCACAATCCATCTCAATTGCGCGATAAGATTACGGATAAATCCATTAAGATCGCAGACAACATCAATGGAAATTATACTTTCCAAAAGGCGGACGTAATCTTTAAAAATGCTCAGGAAGTGAATCCTCCTTCTTCGGAAGAAAAAAAGAAAATGGCAGAAAAGCTGAGAAAACAGGCGGAAGAGTCCAATAAGGGCTATGCAATGATGTCTGTTGAAATGACAGATCAGTTTTCTCTTCTCAATGTTACGTATCAAAATGGCGAAGATAAAATCGGGGTTATGATCAATAATCTGAGCGGGAAAAGCGACCCAACATCGTATATTGACGAGAAAGTTGAATTTAAGCAGGAGAAGGTTCAAGTGAAGGGTGTAGAAATGCTGCATACAGAATTTGGTCCTTCGCAGTGGCACGAGCTGAAATGGGTATACGAGAGCCCAGACAAAAAGGTGAAATACGCCTATACTATACAAGGAGACTTGAATAAGGTAAGCAAAGAAACCTTGATGAAACTTGCCGAAGGTTATTTGGAATAATAAGTCCAACAACAACGGGAATCTTCTCCAATCCAAATGAGGGGATACCCTCTAGTAAGTCATAGTCCTTCTCCATTTTTTATCATAATCGTTTCTAAGCACCGTTTTTAATTTCGTGGAACAATTCAAAAGAACGACCGCTGTTCGCATCATTTGCGACAGGGCGGTTCTTTTGTTTTCATAGGTTAGCTGTAAATTGCTATTCTTGCCAAACACTCATAGGGTCCCATGGCTTGATCTGATTGTCATATTTTCCAGCCAAAAAAACTTTCATGTCTTCCAGCTTAGCAGGCACCTCGTTCCAAATTGGAAGGGGTGGTAACCTTCGTTTGCTTTTCAATAGGATATCCACTGTAACATACAAGCGTTCTGGCTGAATCCAATGAAGGAAGCGGGAAATCTCCATTTGCTTGGTCAGGGACAAGGAATCGATTTCATCATTGTAATGCTTGTTGAACTCGCTGATCAGGTTCAAGAGGTAGTCTCTCTGTTCCTTCACGAAATCCAAGCCGCAAATGGCGCCATGCCCTGGAACAACGATTTCGGGTTTAATTTCATCAATAATGCGATCAAGCACTTTAACCCAATTGAGGGTTCCCTCTTCGCTGTATGCCGTACAACCATTAAACACGACATCGCCAGCGAACAGCACTTTTTCTTTTGGCATCCACAACAGTAAGTCACTATCAGAATGGGCTGGAGCTACGTTGTGAATCATAACTTCTGTATCGCCAAGACGGATGTTGATATCGTCCTTTATCTCAATACTCGGGAGCACCCATTCTACGCCTTCCAGGTCGAATCCTTCAAATTCCGCTGCAAAAAACCGCTCACCCGGAGTCGATTCCGGAGAATTCTTTCCTCTTCTGATGACGCTGTCCATCCAAGCGATATTTTCGGTGAGACGCTCTCTGGAGGCTTCCTTGTGCATAATAATACAAGCATCTTCAAACACTTTGTTTCCCCAGGCATGGTCGCTGTTATAGTGCGAGTTCACCACATATGCGGGAGAGCCGCCGTTGCTTACTTCCATAAAAACCTCCCGCATTTCCCGCGCATGGAACAAATCGAAGAACGTGTCATACACCAACCCATCACCCTTGTTGATGAATCCGGCATTGGCCCAACTGATCCCACGATACGGCGAAATACCAGCAAAGACACCATCTGCGACTTCAAAAAATTTAACGCGAGGTTTTTGGATAATACGTCCATACTTCATAAAAATTCTCCTTTACGTATATGTTTTTAGGATAAGGCATACTGACTAAGTCATTATTATAGAGAATGAAAAGAATAAATGCAAGCGAGTACTTGCTTGCATTTATTCTATGCGATATGATAGTAAAAGAGCATGCTCACGCAAATGGTACCTGACTGCAAAACTTGTAGTAGAATAGGATTAACATATGCAAAAGGAGAAATACAATGCAAACTTCAGACAGAATCATTGAAGCCGCGACACAGCTCATCAAAAAGAATGGCTATCGGGGAGTAAGCACCAAAGCCATTGCAACGGAAGCTAAAGTCAATGAATCTACGATTTTCCGGCAATTCGGAAGCAAGCAAGGCATATTGGAAGCCATCATTGAAAGACATTCGGATATTCCGCAATTTGAGAAGCTGTTAAAAGAGGAAGCGACCGATAATCCGGAAGTCGATCTGCTGAATGTAAGTCAGCAGTACCGTTTATTTTTCCATAAAAATGCGGACATCATTTTGATTGGCATCCGCGACAAAGGAATGCTTCCCGAATTAGACAGAGTGCTGGCCGATCCGCCGGCGAAACTTCACTCCTTGCTGGTTGAATATTTTGAACGCTTGCAGAAGAAAAAAGTTATCGCCAGGCAGGATGAGCGTCTTGTCGCAATGTCTTTTCTCTCGATGTGTTACGGATTTCAGATGAGCGAGCTGATTCACCGGCAATATCAATCCCAATTCGTCACCGAGGAAGAGTTCTACAAGCATAGTGTCTCATTGTTTGTTAAAGGAATTTTGGCCTAGTCATAAGCATTATTGATTTATATATTGAGAAGTCTAAACTTACGTGAACAGGGATGGAGGATGCCTTTTTTGCTCATGAATGTAGTTTTTAGTAATGGAAAATAAAATACGTGGATGCATTATATAAAAAAACATGACTCATTAAATTAAGCCCAATTTTTTCTAGGGCTTTTTTTGTTTGGGACCTCAGGATTGTATTTGGTCTATACTGAAACTTTCGAGCCAGAGTTATTGTACAGCTTTAAATCAAGACAATCATGCCTATTGCATTGGAATTATCCAGGGCTGTACTTACTTAATATCTTATAAGAAATTCTTGAAATTACAGAAATTTATCCAATAGGGGGATGCTATTATACAAATACAAATAAAGACGAGGTGATGATATGCAAGCAAAATTGGCAGCGGACGCCATTCCCCTCCCCAAAAAGCGGAACTCATGGATAAGGACGATAAAAAAGTATAAAGTGATGTACGCTCTCTTGTTCCCGGCATTAGTTTACTTTGCCGTATTCAAATACATTCCTATGGCGGGAATCATTATTGCCTTTAAAAACTATAATCTGGCTTTGGGACTATGGGATAGCCCATGGGTGGGATTTAGAAATTTCACAGATTTTATG
Source organism: Paenibacillus sp. FSL R7-0163 (assembly GCF_037969975.1). Lineage (NCBI taxonomy): Bacteria > Bacillati > Bacillota > Bacilli > Caryophanales > Paenibacillaceae > Paenibacillus > Paenibacillus sp. FSL R7-0163. The sequence goes on along the minus strand of NZ_CP150224.1, from coordinate 2,586,937 downwards.
AACGGCGTTTATTTCTGGGACATCATGAGAAATACGATTATCATATCCCTGTATAAGCTGTTGTTCGGTTTCTCAGCTCCTATCATACTTGCTTTGCTGCTCAATGAAGTTTATACCCAATGGTTTAAGAAAATCGTACAAACGATCACTTATTTACCCCACTTTCTATCATGGGTCATTGTTTATGGAATGATGGTGGCATTATTAGCCCCAGGGGATGGTCTTTTTAACATGATTTTGAAGGAAACTGGAGTTGAACCCATCTCATTCCTAACGGAACCTGCCTGGGGCAGACTGCTGATCATCTTATCTGAAATATGGAAGGATATTGGATGGGGAGCGATATTGTACCTTGCAGCATTAGCAGGAATCGATCCAAGCTTATATGAAGCGGCTAGAATTGATGGCGCTTCCAAGTGGAGACAGCTATGGCATGTAACACTTCCCGGCATTCGAGGCGTTATGATTCTGATGCTGATCCTTAAACTAAGCCATATTCTGGATGCTGGTTTTGACCAAATATTCATGTTTGCCAACAGCTTTAATCAGGAGAAGATCGACATTATCGACACATGGGTATACCGTGAAGGGCTCGAGCGACTTAAGATTGGCTTGGCTACTGCTGTGGGATTATTTAAAGCGGTCATCGGATTTGTTTTAGTGTTGGCAGCGAATAAGCTCGCCAAAGAATTCGATGGGCAAATTTGGTGAGGTGGTTATCAAAATGATCAATTTGACAATCGGAGAAAAGGTCTGGCAAGCATTCGTTTATTTTATTCTTATTTTGCTAGCTCTACTTTGCTTACTACCCTTTCTATATGTGGTTGCTGTTTCAGTAACGCCAGAATCGGAAGTGCTAAGAAGAGGAATTGTTATTATACCAGAAACCTTTACCTTTCTAGCCTATAAAGAAGTATTTATTTCTCATGGTATTGGGCAGGCGTATAAAATTACATTGTTTCGAACGATTGTAGGGACTGCTCTCAATGTGTTCTTTACGGTAATCGCGGCATATCCGTTATCCAAGAAATATTTGCCGGGTCGCAGCCCATTTTTACTATTCATTGTCTTTACCATGATGTTTGGGGGAGGATTAATTCCGACTTATTTACTAGTCCGCTCTCTGGGATTGCTAAACAGTCCGTGGGTATTGATTATTCCAAATCTCATTAGTGCATTTAATCTGGTAATCATTAAAGGCTTTTTCGAGCAATTGCCTGCTGAAATCGAGGAATCAGCGAGGGTAGACGGTGCAAGTGAACTTCAGTCGTTATGGCGGATCATTTTACCTCTGTCCTTGCCCGTCCTTTCCACAATTTCTTTATTTTACGCAGTCGGGCATTGGAACAGTTACTTCGATGCTATTGTTTATATCAATGATTCCAACTTAATGCCGCTTCAAGTGATCTTGCGCAACATCCTGCTTAATGTCGCAACACAAAGTGCTGATTCGCTTGCCAATACCGGAGCTGTTAGTACGTTCGCTATACAAATGGCAGCAGTTGTCGTGACTACAGTTCCGATTTTGATCGTTTACCCATTTATGCAAAAGCATTTTACCAAAGGTGTGCTCTTGGGATCGGTTAAAGGTTAAAAAGATATTCCAACCTGAGTTGTTACGGGGAAACCGTGATAATATAGAAGCAAAGGAGAGGTCATTATGCAACGTAAAGCGATTACATTTGCTATTCTGACAGCAATGGTCGGTGTGGGAACAGTATTGTCAGGCTGTGGGGAACAAAAAGAGGTTACATCGACAGCTTCGGGCAATTCACAAGGCCAGTCTAGTCCCTTTGAAACCAAATTGAAAATTTCGATGTTTAACCAAGGAACTTTCAATGCTGCTGCTCCGATTCCTCCCCGTGAAGAAGATATCCAACGCCAAATGTTGGAGAAAGCAGTAAATATCGACTTGGAAATGCTGATTCCTCAATCAGGGCAAGCAACGACTAAATTAAATACGCTCATTGCTGGCGGAGATATTCCAGATTTGATCTTCTTAAAGAGCCGGGCTGATCTTGCACAATATTATGACCAGGGCGTTCTTGCGGATTTGACACCGTATCTGGATCAATTTCCTGAATTGCAGAAACGTTTTAGCAACGACTCCTGGGAGGCGATGTCCTATCAGGGAAAAACCATTGGGGTTCCAGGTTATGATAACGTAAACGGTATTAGCCGAAGCTTCTTTATCCGTAATGATTGGCTGAAAAAGCTGAATATGGAAGTGCCAACAACACCTGACGAGCTATTTGAAGTTATGAAAGCCTTTACTGAGAAAGACCCTGACGGCAATGGCAAAAATGATACGTACGGATTCATAGGCGGAATGAATAAAGAAGGTAATCTGCAAACCTACGGCTTCGATAGTTTGATGTGGATGTTTGGTGTCAATCCTCCCTCAGCCATTGATGTGAAAGACAATGAACCAGTGTTCCTGTTTACCGACCCAAAAATGAAAGAAGCACTCGCTTATATCAATAAAATGATGGAAGCTAAAGTTGTAGATCCAGACTGGGTGACGATGAATACTCCCGATTTATTGGACCAAAAGTTATTTAAGGGTAAAGTTGGCTTCATGATAAGAGATGCCCGCAGGCTGGAACCAGATTATCAGCAAAAAATGAAAGAAATCAGTGGAGAGGTGCCGGAATGGATCGTCATTCCTCCAATGACAGGTCCTTATGGTGATCAAATTGTAGAGAGAAAATCGTTCCAAGGCAATTCATGGGCCATATCCAAGAAAGCGGATAAGGACAAAATCATTCGGATCTTGTCCATGCTAAATTATCTCTTTACGGACAAAGAAGCATATCCGAATTTTGCATACGGAATTAAAGGGATTCATTGGGATTCGGTAGACGGCAAGATCAAAAATAAAACCTCCGAATTATCAAAGGAAATGAAAGAAAAGTACTTATGGGTCGATCATTATAGAATGCCGCGTCGTGGTGATGATGCTGAGTACTTCAGCTTCCAGAATCCTAAGACGGCAGAAGCTTTTGAGAACAATCAGAAATACGTGGCGGCTACGTTGCCCGGGAATTTATTGACTGAAGACCCGAACGATTCATTGGCAGCTGACCGCCAACGTTACATTAATGAAAGCTTGGTCAAATTTATGACTGGCAAAGAGCCTCTTTCGAACTGGGACAATTTCCTCAATACATTGGAAACTAAGTTTGACATGCAGAAGTATAAAGACTCAGTAATCAAGCAATTTAAAGAAGCAGGCTTAATCAAGTAAATCAAGTAGAAACGGCTTCGCCGTCCTTTTAAAGGGCGGTACCGTTTCAGCGAGAAAGATAAGGAACATTTATGCGCGAAGCATATAAATTCTTATCTTTTAAACGAAGAGAGCGGCTATAATTAGCCCCTCTCTTTATTGAAATATAAGAAAGTATAAGTTTTACTTTATACTTTATCCTTCTATTTTTCGAAGAAACGCTTATCGTCCTTAAAAAGGACGCCGAAGGCGTTTCTTCTTATCATATGCTATTATTTGTTTATTACAGATTTAAAAGGAAGATGATCGATGCGAAGAAGAATCAGCTTGCCTTTAAAACTATTTTTTATCGTGTTTGCATTTGTATTAAGCTGCATAATCTTGATAAGTCAATTGTCTTATCGCTATGTCCAAAAGGAAATAAGAACCTCTGACATTTATTACACCAACCAAATACTTGATAAGATTGATCAGTATTTCACAGTTAATTTTTCCTCCTTCCAGACGATGCTGTTCTCGGTCGAGTCATCGGTGAAAGCCAACATTGACAATCCGGACGTGATTAAAAAGCAATTAAGAGAGCTGTATGAACTCAACAGTAATTACGTCAGTAATATTTATTTGATCAAAAGCGATTTATCCATTCTAGGCGGAAGTACACCTACCCGAATATTTGATGAACCTTTATCTGAAAGAGAACCATTGTTTGAGGCAGCTGACAAGAACAGAAGGATTACATTTGTCAGTGATCCTTACAAATCTAAATATTCCGGCTGGACAGTTACGATGGTCCGATATCTGAACAGTGCTCCGTTTCCTATGGCCATTGCGGTAGACTTAGATCTAAATGCCATTGAAGAAACCTTGTTCAAGATTAATAAAAAAGAACAAATGAATTTGGCTCTAATCACCGCATCGGGAAAAATCATTGCCGGGTTTTCGGAAAATAAAGGACCCCTGAATGTTCAAGATCATACTTTTTCAGTCGGTGAAACGTCAGCGGAACAAATTCTGGATACTACAGAAACAAACCTTCAACTGCACACCAAGGAGGGGATTCAGGTCTCCCTTCTGAAAAAACCGACTGAAAAATTTAACTGGACCATCATCTCAATCAACGATGAATCACGCCTAAAAGCTGCTTTATCCAGATTGGAAACCTATTATATAGAGCTTCTAGCTGCAGGTTTTCTCTTAAGTCTGTTCGTTTCCTTCTTTATTGCCAAATATATAAGGACTCCGCTCTATGCACTCAAAACAAAAATGAAGCGGGTGGAGCAAGGCTCCCTCACAACTACAATATCGATTAACCGAAACGATGAGTTTGGAGATCTTTCCCGAGCATTCGATCGTATGCTGCAGCAAATTGTGGAACTGATTCGGGGAGCAGAGCTTCATAATGAACTTGAACGCAAGCTGGAAATTCAAGTACTGCAGTCTCAAATAAACCCTCATTTTCTGTATAACACGCTTGGTTCTATCAGCAATGTCATACGACTCGGACAAATAGAGAAAGTAGATGTGGTGATTGAGTCTCTTATTTCAATATTGGAATATGGGATAGCCGACGCTTCGGAGAAGGTATCACTGCGTCAGGAATTGCAAAATGTATCGGACTATATCGCGATCCAGAACATCCGCTATAACAGAAACTTCCACTTAATCGAAAATATCGAAGCAGGGCTAATAGATTTTCCGGTTTTTAGAATGCTGCTGCAGCCCCTTGTGGAGAATAGTATCTTCCATGGTTATAACGGTGGGGGGATCGAAGGCCCTATTACTATTCATGCGTACAGGGAGGGCGGCAATGTCATCATAGAAGTAGTTGATCAGGGCGAGGGAATTCCAACTGATAAAATAAAGCATATTTTAATTTCAGAACCGGGGGATGTGGAATTGAAAAGAAAAAGAATCGGGTTAAACAATATTCATGACCGAATCAGACTTCACTACGGAGAACAATTCGGGCTCCAAATCATAAGCATACCTAAGGAAATAACCCGGGTTCGCGCCTTATTCCCAGCAGGCTTGTTTAAAGGAGATGCATGATGATGAGAGACTACACCTGCTTCATTGTTGACGATGAAGATCTAATCATTCAGAGATTGGAATTGTTTTTTCACGAGCTCTCCCTTAGGGATAGGCGATTTCATTTAGTGGGAAAAGCGAATAATGGGCTGAAGGGGTTAGAGGAGATCGTAAAGCTTAAGCCGGATATCGTAATATCTGATATCGTCATGCCGCGTATGGATGGGATTTCCATGATTGAGCAGCTAAAGCCAAAGCTTCCCCATACCCAATTCATTCTTTTGACCGCTTATTCATCCTTTGAATACGCCCAGAGAGCTATTCAAGCCAACGTATTGGAGTACATTGTTAAGGTTCCGCTCAGAGATGCGGATTTGGATCGGGCTTTAGATAAGGCAGCCGGGATTTTAAATGAAGTTAAGAAAAAAGAAGCGGAATTTCAATCTTTAAACGTATCCGTGCTTGAAAATAAATATAGAGTCCGCAAGCAATTTTTTAACGAGCTTATCAGAGGCGAAATTCCTTCTCATCGGGCATCGGATTTTGCCAATCGTATGCAGTTCCATTTCTTTCAAGCCAACTATCGCTGCTTCATTGTCGAAATGAATATGTATGAAAGTTTCCGAAACGATTATTCAGCGTCTGATCAGAACATCTTGCGGTATGCGATTACAAATATAATCGAAGAAACGGTGATGAATGGTGGCAGTGGTGTAGCTGCGGATCTATCCGATAATCGTTTTATTGGCTTTCTTTCCTGGGAAAATAATCGCAGTGATCTGGAAACGGAATATGATTGCCAGACATTGGGGGGGCAGATCGTCTCCCACTTGCATCAATATTTGAATCAAAGGGTTTCCGTCGCTTTTGGAGGTCAGCACCGAGGCTGGGAATCCATCAAACAAGCTTACACGGAAGCACAAAATGTGAGTGATGATTTCTATTATCATACAGAGAAAGTTGTAAAAACACCTATGCATCGGTTCCAGTACCAGAATGACAGGAAAGAAGAAGTTCAACAGAAATTGGCTGATTTTCTTGCTGGGGTGAAAAGAAAGGTTTCCAAGGAAGAGCTGGAGAAAGCATTTGCTGATCTGAACCAATTTGTTACGGACCATAAAATCCATAAGTCCATCATGGCGCCTATGCTACGAGACTTGTACAGAGACATTATTGTGAAGTTTAAATCGGGGAACAAGTTGGCCACGGAAGTAGCAGAGTTTCCCATAGAATTTTTAGCTTTTCGGGAGCAGCTTGCCTATATTGGCGACTTTACCTTCGAATATGTACACGCTGGCCAACTTTTACATCGTATAGAAATCATGAGTGCTATGCGGTTTATAGAGAAAAACCTGAAACAGCGATTAACGCTCGAGGCGATTGCCGAGGAAGTGAATTTAGCTCCATCGTATTTTAGCAGCTTATTCAAAAAAACAATGAACGAGGGCGTTATCAGCTACATCAATCGTAAAAAAATCCAATTAGCTCTCGAGCTGTTAAATGTTCAGGATTATTCTATATTGGAATTGTGCGAGGAAGTAGGAATTGTGAATGAAGGTTATTTTTGCAAATTATTTAAAGAATATACGGGTGATACTCCTAAGCAATATCGGATAAAAATGACACGGTATGAATCCAATTAAGGTTGCAAAAAATGTGTGATTTTTTCGCGAAATCATGTAAAAAAAAAGGGAGCAAAAGGATTACCATGATAGAAGGATCTAATCATGGAGGTTATCAAAATGGAGCTTATTAAAGCAGATGTAACCGTCGTCGGCGGAGGTATTGCTGGGATATGCGCTGCCATTGCTGCCGCACGCCAAGGGCTGCAAGTGTCACTTATTAATGATCGACCGGTTCTTGGGGGAAATGCGAGCAGCGAGGTCAGGGTTCATATCAACGGGTCGGCATATCTCGGAAACAGTCCATCCTATTATGCACGCGAAGGAGGGTTGGTGGAAGAACTCAAGTTGAAGATTTTCCACTATAATCCGTTATACAACAAGAAGCTGATGCTTTCGCTTTCGGATACGGTCTTGTTGGATATGGTCTATGCTGAGCCTAACATTTCTCTATTTCTGAATACATGCGTGCATGAAACGGGCATGGAGAACGGCAGAATTAAATGGGTGGAGGGCCTTCAATTGGCTTCCGAAAGGAAATTTCGTTTTGAAAGCCGAACCTATATCGATTGCTCCGGAGATGGAGTTGTCGGATATCAGGCAGGTGCTCTCTTCCGATGGGGGAGAGAAGCGAAACATGAATACAAGGAAGAATTGGCTCCTGAAGTGGCGGACCATTACACCATGGGCGATACGATCCTGTTTCAAGCCCGTGACGTAGGATATTCCGTTCCATACAAAAGACCTGGCTTTGCGTATGATATTACGAAGTTGGCCTTTTTCGATAGTATCAGAAAAGGCTTGAACCATCGGGCTTTTCCAAGAAAAATCAACGGGCTTGGCGGATTGTGGTGGCTGGAATACGGCGGACATATGGATATTATCAAAAATAATGAAGACATCGCGTTGGAACTGCGGAAATTGGTGTACGGGATTTGGGATTATCTCAAAAATAGCGGTGAATTTGATGATGTAGACAATCTCATCTTGGATTATGTATGCCCGATCCCGGGAAAGCGGGAGTCGAGGAGGTTTATTGGGGATCATATGTTGTCTCAGAACGATCTCACAGCAAAGCCGCATTTCGAAGATGCTGTATCCGTCGGTGGATGGTATATGGATTTACATGCTAATAAGGGCATCTACGATGAGGGGCCGGCTACAGCTTGGAATTTCGTGCCCGGATTGTACAATATCCCTTTCCGCAGTTTATATTCACGAAATATTCCTAATCTCTTGTTCGCTGGTCGCAATATAAGTGCTACCCATGTGGCTTTCGGATCTACAAGGGTTATGGCAACCTGCGGTTGTATGGGGCAGGCGGTTGGAACAGCTGCTTCTTTGTGCTCGAAATATGAGGTAGACCCCGCGGCCATAGTCGAAGCTCATATGGGGGAGCTGCAGGCGCTACTGCTTCGAGACGGGCAAACCATTGTAGGCCTTCAAGAAGAATTGGATCCTTACTTCGCTGACGGATTAACTATTCGTGCCTCGTCTCAGCGCAGTTATGACAATCTTCATCCAACCGAAGAGATTTCCTTGGAGAAAGGGTTATGTTTGGTCTTGCCGATTCAGACATCCGTGGCTGAAAGCGTACGGATCAAAATTAAAAATAGGTCCAAGCATTCGGAAACTCTACATGTGAAGCTGTTTGGCGGGGAACGGAAGGAAAATTACATTCCAACCAGCGAGTTGAGAGACTACCACTTGGTTATTACAGCCGGTCATGACGACTGGATTACGCTAGACTTGGACTGCAAGAAACCGGATGACGACAAAATCTACATCATATTGGAGGGCACGGCGAGCCTTGCCATATACGGTAATGAAGAGAAATTGACAGGTGCGGTCAGCTTCCATTATAGGCCGGAAGAGCCGTCCAGGCTGAAGAAATTCAATAAGAGCATTTGCTTTAAGGACCTGATGCCAGCTCAGAATATGTATAGTCCTGAGAATGTTGTCAATGGCTACTCCAGACCTTATGGCCAACCGAACGGCTGGATTTCTGAACATTCGAAAGGACAGGAATGGTTGGAATTCTGTTTTACAAGCCCCAAAAATCTGGACGAAATCCATCTTGTTTTTAATTCACAGCTGGATTTGGAGCATTTCAACGATCCGATCGAGTCCCTTATTCAAGATTATGATATGACCTTGACCTTAGAAGACGGAACCGATAGGACAATCATAACTCGTGGGAATTATCTCACCTTGAATAAACATAAGGTGGATGAGAAACGTGTATCCCGAATCCGGATTAATTTCTGCGCAACTTATGGTTCGCCTTATTTCGAAGTGTTTGCTGTAAAATTGTTTGCTCCTAAAATCGATAAATGAGGTCAGGTGAAGTCACGATGAAGGAATTATTCCCTCGTAAAGGGCTCCCCAATATAATTCAAAAATTGGAAAATGGGGATACCGTAACAATCGTCTATTTCGGCGGCAGTAATACACGTTCTGAAGGCTACAGGGTCATGACGGCGGATTGGCTTCGTAAGCAATATCCTAAGGCGGATATCCGCTCTGTGAATGCAGGCATTGATGGGACAGGATCGGATTTGGGCTGTGCCCGTTTGGAGACAGATGTACTGCGTCATCGGCCTGATCTAGTATTTGTTGAATTTGTCGGTAACGATGGCGGAGATCCCGAATCCAAGGCGCGTATCGAAGGGATTGTCCGTCAGATCCGCAAGCGGAACCGGTTTACTGATATCCTGTTCGTTTATACGCTGAAGGAGCGGGATGTGGCCTTATTTCAGTCTGGGGAATACCAGAAGGGGGCTATAATGCAAGAGGAAGTGGCCGACTATTACGGCATTCCTTCGATTCATCTAGGCGTAGAGGTCAGTCACTTGGTGTCGGAGGGAAAACTCGTTTTTACCTCAAGGGAAGACGTGTCCATTTCCGGAGCCGTTGTTTTTACGCATGATTCGATCCATCCGACTATTCCCGAAGGACACCAGATTTACACGGATACGATCACCCGGTCATTTGAGAAAATTAGAGAACTTCAAGATCATCCGGGAAGGTCAGTACATCACTTACCTCAGAATCCGTTGGTTCCGGCTAATCCTTGGGAGTATGCGACCATGCTGTCACTGGATATTCTTACCGATTTTTCCGCAGGATGGTCTTACATGACTCCGGATGATTGTGCTTTAGTGCGCGAGTACAATTGGTTGTTCCCCGGCCTATGGCGAGCAGTCGATCCTGGAGAGGCTATCACGGTGCAGTTCGAGGGAACCCATATCGGGTTATTCGATATCGGGGGGCCTGATTCTGGCAGATTGAAGGTGTCGGTGGATGGTGGAGAACCCTTTATTGTCGATCGATTCACACTACACAACGATCATAATCGTAATCAGTATGTATTCTTGCCAGAGCTCCCGAATGGGAAACATACAGTTCGCTTCGAAGTCGATACCGAAAAGACAGACAAAGCGGCTGTGTTTGAGGCATGCGGCAATGAACGAAGTATTGAGCATGTTCGGCAGCATCCAGATTGGTATGATCAAACGGTGATCCAGCTTGGGAAGTTGTTATTGGTGCAGCCGCCATTATAATTAATCTAAAGGTTTTATCCAATTGAAAGACCTATTTTATACTGACTGCAGTTGAGCGGCCAGTTATGATGTAGGTCTCTTTTTTAAAGGAAGACAAAGTCGTTTCTTCTTGCTTAAAATCTTATAAGAAATTCTTGAAATCAAAGAAATTTCACAGTTCTGTGACATGCTATGATAAAAACGACGGAGCGGGATTAGCCAGAAGGATACGGCTGATCGCTTCTTTATGATCTTCGAACAAAGGAGGGTTTTATTATTTTGAAAGCGTTATCAACTTAAGGGAGGCTGTGAGTTGTATGATAAAAAGGAAGCTGTTTTTCTTAATCGTTTTCATCGTGACGATATTAGTTCCTTTCAGCCTAGACGGAATAAGGACCGCTTATGCAGAGACCTTACCGTATAAGACGATTATCATCGATGACGGGAGCATCACGATCAGTGATGTTGTGACACCTGATGTGGGTAACGAGAACAACGGATATTTGGCTCCGAATTGGACCACAAGTACAGGGGTGAAGGGGTATGATAACTCCAGTTCCAAATATACGAGTACAGCAGGCAGAACGATATCATGGAATCCACGATTGGAAGCGGGAACGGCGAGAATTTCGTTATACAAGCTTAACTGGGAAGATAAAGCAGATAGCAATGTAAAAATTGAAATCGTCCACAATGGAACGACGGATGTTCTTTTTATGGATTTGAGACCTTCATTTGGCGCTTCTGTGGGATGGGTTGATTTGGGAGAGTACTATTTTTCCGGAGTGGGTAACGAATTCGTTAGATTAACTCGGTCTACCAGCACAACCAGTACGATACTTACTCGTGCAGATGCGGTCAAGTTCGAAGGTAATATTCAGCAAAAAGAACCTCATAAGACGATCATCATTGATGATGGAAGCATCACGATTGATGATGTCGTCACCACTGATGTAAATAACGCAAATAACGGATTCTCCGCTCCTGATTGGACTACAAGTACGGGAGTGAAGGGATATAATAATTCCAGTTCCAAATTTACCGATGCAGTAGGAAGAAGCATCACATGGAATCCGCGATTAGAAGCAGGGACGGCGAAAATTTCATTCAACAAGCTTGATTGGGCGGACAAAGCAGACAGTAATGTTAAAATCGAAATTGTTCACAATGGGATTACGGATGTCATGTTTATGGATCTGAGACCCTCGTCGGGACCATCGGCCGGATGGGTTGATTTGGGGTCATATTATTTCAGTGGTGATGATAGCGAATTTGTCAGACTGACTCGAACACAACCTACGACCGGAAAGATCATTACGCGGGCCGATGCGGTCAAATTTGAAGGGAATATCCGGCAGCAGGCTCCCCCGTTGCCTCCGCTGCGCAGCCGTACATTGGCGAATCTCAGTTACACGGAAAAAGGCAGCATCGAGAATGACGGCTATAAAGCAACCTTCTATGAAGCAGCTTGGGATGGTGGCAAATCCATCGTTCGTGATTTGTTCTACAAGGACGCGGATACGGAGAACTGGGTACCTGTCAATAATGTATCAGAAAGACTTGAAGAACAATGGGTCTTATTGGATGGGAATGCGGGGAGTCGTACCAATTACTACGATACGATGAACAAACACTGGATTACATTCGACGAGATCGACTTCCCCGACAGCCACACGGCGATATTAACCGATTCATCACATGAAAGCGATTACGATTTACAAGTGAACTGGTCTATGTCAGGGGACAAACCTGATGTTTCCTTCGCCTTTACACCTCGCAGGGATGGCAATTATGTAATCGGTTATCAGTCCTTCACAACAGAGCAAATCTCAGGTGTCAATGAAGTGTTAAATGGTTTCAGATCACACGCCAAAATGGTAGGTTCAGTGGAATCAACAAGCTTAAGGGAACTGAGCGCTCCGATGAGTCTGGTTGAGAAGAATGACGGTTCGGGGAATCCATTGACGTATGGGGTATTTGTTCCGTCGGATGAGCTTCCGGTTGAATTTGAACCGACGGGAGGTGTTACGAAGCAAAGGCTCGGCATGAGCCTTGTCAACAACGAAGGCAGCGTGCAGCCAATCTTGTATGCTCCTCAATTAGGGACCTATTCGCAAATGAACGCAGAAAGCACTTATCAATTTCATATGGGACTAATCGCTCAAAAAAGCAATTTGTATGAGTCCTACGCGGATATTCTTCGCAAAGAGTACGGTTATTCTGCATACCGTGAGAATGTATCAGATCAGTCGCTTACTGACGCGATGTTCAATATGATCGATTTACTTAAGATAGAGCCGCAAGGAGATGACTCTGTTGATTATGTCCCGTCACCCAGCGGGTGGTGGAGCCGTGCCAAGGGCTTCATTGACATCGAAAACGAGGATAGCGTTCGAACAAGCTCGAATGCGGTTCTTTTGGGGGCTTACTATTTGACTGGGGATGACCAGCTTTACGATACGAGAGCATTGCCGTCCGTCCAGTATGGCTTATCGCGAAATGGCATAGGTTGGTCGCCGACGCAGAAGCCAGTATACGGTGTGCCGTCGTTATGGAAAATGGCAACCTTGCCGTTTGATTTTTCAAGCGTAGCCGCTGTCAATCAGATGATGGGTACTTCGGCAGGAATTGGGGCGCTAGCACAGGAAGAGTACCTCGTGCGTGATCCTGACCAGAAAGACCGCGGTCCTGTCATTCAGCCCCTGATGATGTATCGTATGACGGGAGATGCGCATTATTTACAGGCTGCCAAGGATGCAGCCGACAGCTATATCATGCAGCATATTGATACGCCTGCATCTGTTAATGTGAGTAAAAATGAGTTCATTTATTATTATAGCAAGCTGTGGATGGAGATCTTGGAGCTTTACGAGGAAACTCAGGATCCCAAATACTTGAATGCTGCTTATAAGGAAGCCAAACGGTATGCAACGATGTTCGTTGCTCGTCCGGTTCCTGAAGGTGCCGTTACGATTCCGCAGCCTGAGACGTATAATTACGCGGAGTCGTTCCATTGGCCGGAAAGTGGTAAATATCAATATCCTCGGATCAAGCTCCCAGAAGATGTAGCCGGAGGCGTACAAGCGGATAGTGAGCTTGTTTCTCCCAATGGATTGACGTTTGAAGCGGGAAGTACAACTGGCTATTATCGGATGAATGCTCAGGAAGCTCCATTCATGCTGAGATTGTCGCTCTATACAGGTGATACACTGCTGCAGGATATTGCTCATAATGCGGTTATTGGTCGGTATTCCAGTTATCCAGGTTATTACTATAAGGGCTTCGCCGTTAGCCAACTTGAACCAGAGTTTCCTCTGGAAGGCCCAAGCGGGGCTACATCTATCTATTATCACCATATACCGGGACAACTCGGGCAAACGATGGATTATTTGATCAGCGAACAATCGTTGAAATCGAATGGTAGTATTACATTCCCTACTGTATTTGAAACTAATTTTTTATGGTTCAAATATCACCTCTATGGAAATAAACCAGGTCATTTTTACGGTAATTCCGACGTTTGGCTCTGGATGCCCAAGGGGATTATTAAGACCAACCATCCTCAATTGAACTGGATAACGGGAGAGAGCGGGAATAAATTCTACATCGGGTTAAGCAACGAATCGTCAGCTGAAGTCCAGACTCCTATCGAATTGAATGCGCAAATCATTGGGTTCAACCCGGCACAAGATTATACCGTAACCATCATCCGCGACAATGGCACACCAGAGCAAACGGTTATGAGTGGCGGAATCATTCAAGCCACGGTTTCAAGCAAGGGAATAACCGCTATCATTGTAGAAGGACTCAACATTGATGTGCCGCTGCACCAGGTCAGAACTGCTGATACATCGGAGGCAAGCTATTTCTTCGATATCCACAGCCCTATAGATGCGGTTAAAGGTATGCTGATCGTCAAGCCCGACGAAACGGCCTATGATGCTTATGTGCAGGCAAAAACGACAAAACCAGCGACGATCCATTATTCCTTGGATGGCGGGGCGACGTATACGACGATTCCAGATACGATTTATCCGATGGAATGGTCGATACGGGTAAACGATTTATCCCAAACCTTCACTTATTATGTGGAATCGGACGGGAAACAGACTCGCAAGCGGACACTCTATTTGCCTGATCAGGTACAAGAAACTCCGGTTCAACCGGATTGGCAGAAGGGTTCATCGATCATTGTGGATAATACGGAGGCGGAGACAGAAGGCGTCTGGATACGGGATACAACCGCTAACGACTATTACTATGATAACTATGTGTACGCCAAATCGGCTGCCGGCACAGCGACAAGCAGAATTAAATGGCAGCCTGAGCTGCCGGAAAGTGTTACTTACAGTGTGTATTACAAGCTTCCGCAAATAACCGCTACAAGTGAAAATTGGGCAACGAATGCCTCATTTACCGTTTATTATAGTGGAGGCTCCGAGACGGTTACCGTTGATGAGACAACGGCCAATGGGACTTGGGTGCACCTGGGAGATTATCCTTTTGCAGCAGGCGATAGCGGATATGTCGAGTTAACCAATAAGGCCAACAAGTCACGGGTAGTTGCCGATGCGATGATGTGGGTCGATCCAAACAGTATGCCGCAATTGGAGTCTGTGGTGATCCTGTCGGATCGGAGTGAACTGCAAATGACTCAAACCGCACAACTAAGCGTGACCGGCTATTTGGATAACGGTCTGATTGGTGATCTATCACAGGCAAATGTGCAATATTTCGTTGATCGAACCGATCTGGCTGAAGTGGACAGTAGCGGTATGTTGACCCTTCTAAGTCTCGACGGAGAAACGGATCATATTGAGGTATGGGCCACTGTAACGATTGACGGGGTGACCTTAACAACGCCGTCTTTGACAATTGCGATCAGGGACTTAACGGTTATTGTCGACAGCACGAATACGACTGGGTTATACACGACAGAAGGATCTTGGAGCCAAAGCAATTTAGCCGGATACAAAATTGGGGTTAAGTCCCGTTACTCTACCGTGCAAGGATCATCAGCGACGTGGAAAGGCCAGTTCCCAGAGGGGAAATATACGGTCTCCATCTACAAGCTCGTCCATACGACGGCAAACGATAATTATGTCAAAGTAGAAGTGAAGCATCAGTCGGTTACCGAGGTCACGTATATTGATGCAACCGTCGGCTCCTCAGGTTGGGTTAATCTAGGAACGTTCGACTTTACTGGAGACGGCAGCGAGTATGTTCGTCTAACCAGGGTTACTCCGACAACGGTAGATCCGCCAACTCTACCTGCCGATATGATTTATACGAGGGCTGATGCAGTCAAGTTCGAACGGCATTCCGTTAGCCCGGAATTGCTTGCAAATGGGGTGCCAGGTAAACCGGCACTTTCGAATAATAGCGGTGTTGCCACAGGCATAAATGATGGCAATTACGAAGTTACGATGAATATGTGGTGGGGAAACAATGGCTCACTGTATAAGTTGTACGAGAATGGCCAATTGATCCAAACGAAGTCACTGGCCGATGTTTCGCCTGCTGCCCAGACTTCCATTATTCCTATTCAAGGAAAGCCGAATGGAACCTATGTGTATACATGTGAGTTATCGAATTTGTATGGAACGACTTCATGTGATCCACACACCGTCACCGTGACTGAGGCGAATCCCGGCAAACCTGTGTTGTCTAGTGACAACTGGGATCAAGATGGGGACTATAACATTACTGCTAATATGTGGTGGGGCACGAACGCAGCACAATATCGATTATATGAAAATGGCGAACTCATTGAAACGCAATCTTTATCTTCACAAACACCAAGTGCTCAATCGGCCATTACACAAATCTCAGGGAAAACTCCTGGCATTTATCAATATCACTGTGAGTTTATGAATGGAAGTGGAACTACGGAAAGTGATACTATACAGATTATTGTAAAATAAACCTATGAGCTGAGTGGATGAGAACGATCCATTCGGCTTTTTATTTCTAGGAATTTAGTATTGAATTATGCAAATCACTTGTAAAACGATGATGTAAGAAGACAGTACATTTTTGGAACATATGCCGGAGCATCCAATCGTATTTAATCTAATCTTTCAAAGCTCACAACTGGGTGATATTTACACGATACTGCTCATGCTAGATCAGCAGGGCGATTTCAGCCAACCGTATTATTTTGAACGTGAGATGTGCCAGATTAAAAAATATAACTATGTGCATCCTTGAAAAATCAATTACGGCTTTGATCGGCCCCTCCGGTTGCTGGAAATCAACCTTGTTGCGAACGATAAATCGAATAAATGATCAAGATCAGGATATGAGAGTGGAGGGAGGCATCCAGATTTCGGGATATTTAATCTTTAATAAAGAGATACGAGCAAATGTCGCAATGGAAATGGTTCTTATTCTCCTATAATCGAAATGAAGTCCATATAGCTGCACATCCAGTGATAATACGGTTTATAGAACCGTCGCTACCCTAAGCAAAAG
This sequence comes from Paenibacillus sp. FSL R7-0163, assembly GCF_037969975.1. Taxonomy (NCBI): domain Bacteria; kingdom Bacillati; phylum Bacillota; class Bacilli; order Caryophanales; family Paenibacillaceae; genus Paenibacillus; species Paenibacillus sp. FSL R7-0163. The sequence goes on along the minus strand of NZ_CP150224.1, from coordinate 2,570,045 downwards.
TAACAAAGCCTGACGGATTCATATCCGCCAGGCTTTGTTCAATTAAGAGCCGTAAACCTCGAAATCGAATATTGAATATCCGTATACGGTCCCTCTAGCAGTACACAGCACTCTGACGTAACGTCCGCTATTTGCGGTAAATGTAATATCGTCAATAGAACCATTACCGGTCGTTGTTACGTAAGTATCCGTCCATGTTGTTGCGTCGTTAGACACCTGAACTTTGTAGCCTTTAGCGTAAGCATCTTCCCAATTCAACTTGACGCGGTTCACACTTTGGGTTGCACCCAGATCGACGTAAATCCATTCATTGTTGCTTCCTTCCATGCTCGCCCAACGGGTAGTGGAGTTGCCGTCTGTTGCCTTGGAAGCTTCAAATCCTGCACCTTCGATAGAGCTGGCTACCGCTGTCTTACCTAGCGCAAGGTTGGTGTTGTCAGGAGAAGTTGCACTTGTAGTTGCTGTTGCGGTATTGCTGTTAGCAGACAGGTTGCCTGCGGCATCGACAGCTTTCACCGTATAGCTGTAAGCTGTCGATGCGGTAAGTCCGGTATCGCTGAAGGATGTGTCTGTAGGTGCGCCTACTTCCACGCCGCCACGGAAAACCCGATAGCCTGTTACACCGACATTATCTGTGGAAGCAGTCCAACTCAGATTAATTTGGCTGCTTGAAGCTGCTGTTGCGGTCAGATTCGTTGGATCCGAGGGAGCTTGTGCATCCGCTGCACTGTAGGTAGGCTTCCACCAGTTCCCCGAGATGAACAGTAGGTTCAGCATGTTAAAGGAGTCGCTAAAGTAACTTTCCTTTTTGTTCTTCATCCAGTCCCAACCGGCATTGACCCAAGCTTGATGCGTGCTGGTAGTCGTCGCTGCGGAGATGAAAGGCGCTACGAATACCGCTGTTGCATAAGTACCGCGATTCGAACCGTTCAGTTGGTAACCATCCTTCACATTGTTCGGATTGTTGCCTGTTTTTCCTTTGATCCATACCACCATTTTATTAGCGATATCCTTACCGCGGGTATCTCCGTACAAGGCGTAATCCATTACGATCCGAAGTGGTACACGGCTTGCATTGTAGTTGTATTCATTTGTTTCAGGGAACTCTTCCAAATAGTTTGGGGGAGCCGGCTTAGGCGGGTTGCCTACCACGAAGTCCGATATCAGACCTGTGCTAGACGAATAAGCTGCTGTAAATTGGCTGTATACGTTATACAGATTGTTGATGACATTTAGCCAAGTTGAATCTCCAGTTACTTCATTGAAAGCCCGTAGATGGCTGAGCATCCAGTCGGAGGGACGGGTATTCAAGGCGCTCTTCGTATCCCAGTCACCAAGGTTCAGCCTGTTGTTAGTTGTCACATTGCTAAGCTTAATAGCGCCAATCATCTTTTTGGCTTCAGCCAAATAATTGATCGTTCCGGTCGAGCCCCATTGGCGATCAGCTAGAATAAGGGAGTAAGCGATATCGAGGTCCCCGTCTGTTGCCGAACCGAAGTGCCCTTGAGCCCCAGTACTATCTGCTACTACCCATCCCATCAGGTTCGGGTTGTTAGAGCTCTTGAACGCTCTAGCCGTTTTGAACAAACCGTCATAGATTGTTCTGGAATTCGTATCGTAACCGGCCATAAGCACGGTAATGACCATACCGTATCCTTGGCCTTCCGATGTGCCTAGCGGATCGAAGCCGTCCGCTTCGCCAGTAATGTCACCTTTTACATAGTATCCTCCAGTCAGCGAGGACAGGTTGTTTTTAAGATAAGTAGCCTTCCAGTAGTCATAGTAGGAAGCTACAGAACTATTCAACGAGGATTGACTGACGTGGTTTGGTTTAATGATACCCGGATAGCTGACTTGTTGAGGAAACGGTTTCAATTCACCCGCTCCATGAGCTTTTGGTTGAAGCGGTGCAGGTGCGGCTAATGTCGATAGAAGCATAACCGCCGAAAGCATAACAAGTAACATCACTTTCATTGTGCCTGAGGTCGATTTCAATGAGTACATAAAAATTCCTCCTTAAGTGATGGTTAGTTTAATTAACGTCAATGAATTCTCCTTCCCTATAGAATGATCTCCAAAGTAAAACGCTTAACAATAAGTGCTACACACGCTTATAATGTTTAAGCGCTTTAACTTTAGGGCGGAAGTGACATTTACTTATATGCTGAAAAAGATTTGGAGATACGTGCTTCCTTAGGGAATCATCGCATCCTCAACGTTACTATTAACACTTTCATTGTGCCCGAGGTCGATTTCAATGAGTGCACAAAAATTTCTCCTTAAGTGACGGTTTTTAATTAACGTCAATGAATCCTCCTTCCCTATAGTCTGATCTCCAAAGTAACACGCTTAACAATAGATGTTATTTAAGCCTATAAAGTTTAAGCGCTTTAACTTTAGGGCGGAAGTGACATTTGACTTATATGCTGAAGAGATTTGAAGATATGCGCTTCAATAGGAAATCATCGCATCCTCAACGTCACTTTTCACCTATAGGTAGAAATTGCTAACCCAGCAGCATTACTTATGCTCAAATGTATCACAACTATTTTCGCCGTGTCTAGGTGTTTGTGAATAAAATTTAAAAATTAATATCCATAAATAAAAGCGTTTACACCAAACGACAGTTCCTTTTTAAGATATTGATCCCCTAGCACACACAAAGTTGCGAACTAGGACTGTTTTTTTATAAGTCAAATTTGTTCTAATTCAGTCTAAATAAGCGCTTACATTAAGGGGTGGCTAAACTTACAATAATGTCTAACCATTTAAATTTGGGAACTTCTCCTGCAACGGGGAAGAATTTCACTGTCATGGCTTTCATGCAAAGCTAGGTTGAATATTGGAAAGGGGGCTGTCATGGGGATTACAAGACGAAAACCAACAGTGATTATCTTGTTTACCGCTCTGATTGTTCTTGCTTTACTCATGTTGGGCTTAACTAACAAAAAGGCGGAGCTGCCTGAAAACTGGATATTTACAGTAGATGGATATGCCGTAACAGAGGAAGAATTTCATTTCTATGTAACAGAGCAAAGAGCTGTAACAGCAGACTATTTCTTCAGAACTTATGGGGCTCAAGTAGATGAGGGCTTCTGGACACGTAAATACGGCAAAAATCATGAAACCCCCTCTGAATACGCCAAAAATTCTGCGATGACTGCATTGCTAAAAACCAAGCAGGAGCAATTTATTGCAGATGAGCGGGGGATCGCCCCTTACCAAAGCTTTGATGAGCTTAAATCCGACATGGAAGAAGAAAATGTTAAGCGAGCTAAGATGGATGATTCAGGAGAGACTTACTATGGGTTGCCTCAGTTTGATTTATATCAATACATGCAATATTTAAGTGGCGCCCGTTGGCCGGATTTGATAGAAACCCAGGTAAAGAAAACGAAAATGAGCGACGCCCAGTTACAAGTTGAGTATGCATCAAAAAGTGCGGATTATATTCGTGTAGCTGATAAATTAACGGCTGCGTTAGCGACAGCGGGACAAGTCAAAGAAGAGAAAGTGCTAAATCGTTTAGATATATCCAAAGAAGATACCGAGTCTCTTAAGTTCTGGGAGTCTTTAGCTGCTGCTTCTGTAGGTGAGACAGTAATCGGTAAATATATGGGTGAGGATGTCGTTGCTACATTAACCACAAAACCGGAAATCACCAAGCTTAAACTGGAAGAAGTGAAAGATTCCATTCTATACGGATCGGCGGAGTCTGACTTGCGAGCGTTAATTGCAAATACGAATGAATTGAAGATCGTGTATAACGGTAATCGATTCAGTGAGTTAGTAGTGAACTAGAATAGTTAGTTTTTAAGTTTATAAAAATCTATGTCTATTGAGACTTCCATAGATACAGATTTTTTATAAAGTATAAATTTATTAATTTCAAAGGGAGGAAATTTTGGAATGATACGATGGAAATGGATGCAAAAAGCTTTGTCGATAGTTACGGCTACAACGTTGGCATTCCCTGGTCTGTTCGGCTTGGCACCTTCATCCGAAGTGTCAGCTGCGGGAGGGAGCGAATCTTTTGACTCCGTTGTACTAGAATTGACAAAAGCGGCAGGTCAAACAGGTAGGGTAAATCTTACGTATAAAGGTTCACCTTTAAGCAGTCTGGTTAAAGGACCGGTTATTGACGAGGTAAGTTATGATTCCAGCAATTCGCAACTTTTAACTGTTAATAATCAGGGGAACATTACTTTATCTAACGGTTATACATTTGCGTCGCCAGATGCTCCGGGCGTTCCGGTGACAATCACGGCCAGGGCGGGTTATTACCCTGACTCAGAAGTGTTATTCATGGAGGACTTCGAGAACAACAATGGTCCGATGACATCTATGAGCAAATTAGGCTCGTCATTCACGCTGTCCGATGCACAGTCCCGTTCTGGATTGAAAGCGATTACACCTTCGGATGATACGAATAATGAAAAGGTAGCTCAAGATGTGGCATTGCCGGCTGGCAGCAATTATAAGATGACGGCATGGTATTTTGACCCGTATCCTAATGAGGAGAAGACTGCGACGGATAGAACGCAATTTGCTATTGTAGATGGTAAAAATGCCACCTTTGCCGGGACATTCTATCAAAGTTCAGAGGCTGATGTTATTCATAACCCGACGAAATATACTTGGGCTTATGCACCATCATCAGCGGGTACAGCAGGCAACCGTTGGAAAGATAGCGGGGCTTTACGTTCCACAGGCTGGCATAAATTCGAGTGGCTTATTACACCAAATGGTGCGACGTTACAAATAGACGGAACATTAATATCCGATTCAGCGCAAAGTGATATTTACAGAGCTATGAAGAGCGGTACAACCATTCAGCCTAAAATAGCGGGAGGATGGAATAGCCAGACAGGGAACAAAGCTTATATTAAAAATAAACATCTAATCGACGATTTTTATGTTGTAAAAGATGTGGCTACAACAACAGGAACCAGAACATTAACAGTGAATTTGGTGCCTCCCGGCGGATTGCCAAATTTAGAAATAAGCACTCAGCCAACAGCTGCAGAAGTGAAACAAGGTGAGACAGCAACATTTAGCATTACGGCATCAGCCGCTGCTACTGCTTATCAATGGTATGTATCTGATGATGAGACTGGCTTGAGCGGGACAAAAGTCAGCGGAGCTGATAAGGCAGTATTAACACTTTCCAATGTGGACGCAGCTTCACAACAAGGCAATTTTTATTATTGCGAAGTTTCCTCGGCAGAGGGAGTTGTAGTGAAATCCCATGCTGTACCGTTGTTGATAACCACCAATACGCAGGTGAATGCACCAATTAATCCAACGCTTGACTCGGATTCGGGTATTTATAATGGCGCTTCCAATTACGGGGATACCCTTGTAACACTGTTCAAAGACGGTGTACCTGTTGGTTATTATTTATCGAAAAATGGGGGACCCGACCATCCTAACAATCATGAAAGGCATCATGTTCTGCCCTATGCAAGGGCACTGGGAGTGGGCAACTACACTGTTACAGCTATTGTCATAAATAATGCGGGAGATATCAGTGAAGAAGTTGCAGCATCCGGAATATTAAAGATTGAGAAATTGCCTGTACCGGCAAATGCCAGATGGAACGGCACGTACGCTACATGGGATCGCGTCGCTAACGCATCTGCCTATTCGGTTCAACTCTTCAGTAATGGAGTGGCTAAAGGAAGCCCGATTGCAGCAACAAGCAATGATGCGGCTTTGTCCCCGACTTTAAATGATACATTTAAAATAAAAGCAAACGGCAACGCAACGTCACGATTCTTAGACTCTGATGAGTCAGGGGAGAGTGCACAATATTCAGCGAACATTGCGCTAATTCGCCAGAACGATACATTACGGGCAGGAGATAGAACGCGGTTAATGGTTGACACAGCTGATGTGTTCGTTGCTGATAACATCAGCTTCAGTCCGGCGGATCAAGACAAGGATAAGATTGAAGTTGATGATGCCGGATTCGTGACGGTTAAGAAAGGTTATATTCCGACAGGGAACGAAGAAGTTACTGTACATGTGAGCGTTGATTACTTCAATAAGGCTGACACTAAGTTTTACGATGGATTTGAAGGGGAGAAGAAATTTTCAAATGGTGCGAACGGATATGTTCACAGCGATGTGATGTCTCGTACCGGAGGAAAGGCCGCGACATCAAGCGGCGCCGGTCAGGTGGCGACTGTTCCAGGTACCTATAATTATGCCCCTGCAACCGGTAAGACAACAATCGTTACTGCTTGGTACTATGATGATGGCAGAGCGGCTTCCAATGACCACGCTGTCTTTGGCTTAACCCCATCGTCCAATGAACATATCGCAATAAATTATGGCAATGGAGATGGTGACTGGGCGGCAAATCTGACCAATTACGCAGTCAGGCCTGGTTCATCCGGGAGATTCTATCCTGTAGATGTCCAGCGAAGCGAAGGTTGGCATAAATTTCAATGGTTCGTTACATCAACAGGAACAACCTATAAAATCGATGGACAAGACATTCAAAGGCAAACAACAGCTGGCGGAAATTTTGATACTCCAGTTAAGAACAATATTTCCAAGATCGATGCATTGCAGCTTGCTACGAACTGGGGCAACAAGCCTGGAACGGTTAAGGATATACAGAACAGGCATTTTATCGATGACGTATATGTTATCGATAGTGGAATAGCAGCCCAAACCGGAACAGCTTCTATTACGCTAAAGCTCTTGCCTAAAGAGTATAGTCACTTGGAAGACAGCACATATGTTATTGGTCTGGATGACTATAATATCACCGTAAATCCTGATTTAACGGATCTGGCTGGAGTGAAGATCGGCGCTGTAACTCTGCTGCGGGATGTGGATTATACGGTTAGCGGTAATGTATTGAAGATTAACAAAAAATCATTCACAAGAAATAATATCGTGCCGGGAAAATATACCGTTAGACTTGATCTGTATCCTGCCGAAATCACCTTCGAGTTGAACATTGTACCCCTTGAAGTCCGTGATTATTATCTCTCCAATAACGGTGACGATCATGCAGATGGACGCACACCAGCTACGGCATGGAAATCAATCTCCAAGATTAATGAATATGTATTTATGCCAGGTTCAACTATTTATCTGGATGCGAATAGCGTATGGAACGAACAAATCAGACTGCGCGGCAATGGTGAGGAAGGAAATCCGATTACACTTACAAAATATAATACGACCGACCCTAACCAACGCCCGGTAATTAATGGTGGAGGAACAGCGTCGAGCCCATCAGGCATTTCCTTAAGCGGTACCATAGAGTTATATGACGTAAACTATTGGGTAGTCAGTGGAATTGAAGTAACGAACATCGGCAATGCGGCAGGTGACGGCCGCTCCGGTATCGCTGTAATGTCACGGATTTCCAAGCTGGGACAAGGTCAGTTTAATATTCAAGATTATGCTGATGCTCGTATGCAAGGAATCGTCATTCGAGATAACTATGTTCATGATGTTAATGGGCTGCACCAAGCAAATGGAGCAAGTAAGGTATCCGGCGGTATCATTATTAATGGTTATGTGGATATATTGGTTGAAGGCAACAAAACCCTTCGTTGTGATAACGAAGGGATTCGCAATAATGCCTACGGGCCAAGCAATCCTGGGACTAATAACACAGGTATTACTTGGAGTAATTCAAGCTATCCTTGGGCATCCAACGCTGTGTTTAGAAACAACTGGGTTTCTAGTTCGGTTGGAGATGGCATTGTCATGTCCGGCGGGAACAACTCCCTTGTGGAACGAAATGTGGTCACAGACAACGGTTATAGCTATTTAAGCGATAAGAGCGGCAATCTGGTTACGAACTGGGGGCCAAATAATACAACACCAACATATCTAGGTTCGCAAAACTATGCGGCTGCGTGGATTATGGCAAGTAAAGGCACCATCTTCCGCTATAATGAAGCTGTGGATAACCCTTATCATGCAAGTAATGACGGTATGGCTTGGGACATTGACAACTATTGTCAGGACAATGTGTATGAATACAATTACAGCCGAAATAACTATGGTGGTTGGTACTTACAGATGAATGCTGCCAAGGGCAATATCGTTCGCTATAATATTAGCGTGAACGACGGCCGCAGCCCCGATTTTAACAAGAGCTTTAACAGTCTAATATTGCTTGCAGGAGGTTCTTCAACGAGCGAGGAATTAAGTGGCTTATACTATAACAATGTCATCGTCACACCATTGAAGAATAGCAGTTCGTTAGTATTTGACCCGACAGCCTTCAACTTGCACATTTATTTCCAAAATAATATATTTGCCTACACTGGGGCAAACAACCAGGTTGGTCTGAAAGGCGGGGGAACATCAGCTCCATTTGCAGCCGGACGGTTTACGAACAACATTGTGTATCCGGCTAATCTTTTTGGCAGCATGAACGCAGGTGGAGGCGGATATCTAGGTGCAGGCGTAACAGCAACAGACAACCGCTATGTAACGGAAGAGGAACTGAATTCTATATTAAAAGATTATAAATCTGCACCTGAACATTGGATTACCAACAGTGGGACAGTGGATGCCAAGCTTGATTACGATGCGATGAACGGGTTCCGTCTTGCGGATGGTAATAACCTGGCCTATGGTGCAGGTGCCGAGATTGTAAGCCCATATGTGGATCGGGCGAATGCTCTGCCTCATATGACGGAGAGAACAGACTTCTTCGGCAATTCACTTAGCGGTAGAACGCCTTCCATCGGCGCGCACAACCCTTATGCGGTAACTTTTGATTCCAATGGGGGCAGCGAAGTTGCGGTGAAGTTCGCTGACATGGGCGGTACAATTACCGAGCCAACAGCGCCGACAAAAGATAAAACTGTTTTCGGCGGTTGGTATCAAGATAAAGGATTAAACGATGCTTGGAATTTCGATGCTGATCCTGTTACAAGGGATATTGAATTATATGCGAAATGGGCTGAAGACGCAGGTACGGCACCAACGATAATGACGAATTCGCTTGCGGATGGCAAGGTAGGACAACCTTATTCGGCAGTTCTTACCACTGATGGCGATAAGCCGATCAAATGGGCTGTTGTAGAGGGTCAATTACCATCAGGATTGAGCTTGGATGAAGATGTTGGTGTTATCTCTGGTACACCGGATCAATGGGGTCAATTTACGTTCAAAGTTCAAGCAAACAATGACGTTGGCAGTGACACAAAACAGTTCAATATAGTGATCACTGAAGATGTCTCAGTTGATACAGCTCCGGAGGTTATCACTAAGAATTTACCAAATGGCAAAGTTGGACAACCGTATACAGTAACACTAGCGGTATATGGCAGTGAACCGATTTCTTGGAAGGTCCAGGGAGGAGATTTGCCAGTAGATTTGAACCTAGATGAAGCAACAGGCGTTATCTCGGGTACGCCTCTAGAGGCGGGATATTACGAATTCACTGTTGCAGCAACGAATGATTTTGGTAGAGATGAGCGAGCATTGAGCATCGAGATTAAAGAAGATAAGCCAGTGGATACAGCTCCGGAGATTATCACTAAGAATCTGCTAAGCGGCAACGTTGGACAACCGTATACGGTAACATTAGCGGTTTACGGCGACAAACCGATTACCTGGAAAGTGAGTGATAATTATTTACCTGCTGGGCTGAATTTAGAAGGAGCTACGGGTATTATTTCAGGCGTGCCTACTGAAGCGGGAACTTACAAATTCAATATTACGGCTTCCAATCATGCTGGCATGGATACGATAGAGTTAACTATTGTAATTACTACAAATGACAGTGGTGGCAATAATGGCAATAACAATGGCGGCAATTCAAATGGCCACAGCAGTACGCCGACTCCTTCGCCAGAGTCATCAGTAGCGGAGCGTATTGATGCTACAATCAAAGAGCAGCTGAAGAAGGGCAATTCCATTGCATTGACGATGTCAGCCGGAAAAGATGAGCTTGAGATTCAAAGCGATACGATCGGTGCGATTATTAATGCCGACAAACCGCTAATCGTTACGAATGACACCGTATCTGTTAAATTATCCGCTGAATTGTTGAAGCAATTGAATACAGGAAAGCGGATGAAGATTGTCATTAAACCTGTAAATGAAAGAGACGGAGCTATAGGGCGGGGATATGAATTAAAGATCTTCGTGGATGGCCGGGAAGTAACGGATTATAGAGGGCTTATACCCGTAACCTTCGATCTGTCAAAAGAGAAGCTGTCGACAAACGATCTTAACATGCTATGCGGTGTTATGCTTCAATTGAACGGTAACATGGAGCGTTTAGGCGGCAACTATGAGCGTGAGACAGGTAAATTTACCTTCACGGCAAAAGGACTAGGTTATATCTTCATTACAGCCAAGCCTGAACCTGTGAAATTGGAATTCACTCTAGGAAAGACAGGATATAAATTAAACGGAATCGAAATGAGTATGGACGTTGCTTCAACGGTAGTTAAAGGCAGAACGTTAGTCCCACTGCGCTTCATTGCCGAGAGCTTAGGAGCAAATGTAAGCTGGGATAACGTTACGAAAACCGTAATGATCACCTTGAAAGGTCAGACTTTATCGATTAAGATCGGTGAACTTGCACCAGGAATGGATGTAGCAGCTGAACTTGTAAACGGTCGTACTATGCTCCCATTACGTTTCATTGTTGAGTATTTTGGTGCAAATATATTCTTCGATAATACTTCGAAATCTATTAGTATCATGAAGTAGTATTTCCTAAAATTAGCAGCTACGCTCGAAACCCTCTAACATGCACTGCCATGTTAGAGGGTTTTCTAGTGTGCGACAGTCATGGACGATAACTTGGCGGTGAAAGTCCGCACGAACGATAAAATTGTCTTAACTGGAAACAATTCTTTAGATTGTGTTAATCTGTCTAATAGTGAACTCGGTTTAGAAAGAGGGAAGTTACTTGAAAAGAAACGTGTTATATATTGAAGATAATGAGAAGATCGGCAGTTGGGTAAAGGAAGAATTGGAACAACGAGGATTTTCAGTACAGTGGCTGCTTTCTGGTGAAGGAGCTGAAAAAGAAGTAAATCAGCATGAAATCGTTATTTTGGATATCATGTTACCCGGTTTAGACGGATTTACTGTGGGGAAACGATTAAAAAAGGCAGCTCCTGCTGTTCCTATTTTGCTGTTAACTGCTCGAACATCGATAGATGATAAGGTAGAAGGGTTACAATTTGCTGATGACTATTTAACGAAACCATTCCATACGGATGAACTAATTGCTAGATTAGAAGTATTAATCCGTCGAAAGGGCGGAACACATTCCGAACGCATTTCATTAGGGAATTATATTGAAGTAGATCCAGACATCCAAATGGTATTTGACAAACACACAGGAGAAGAAATTATATTGACAGGGAAACAACATCATATTTTGATGTACTTCTTACGCCACCCTAATCAAGTTTTACCAAAAGAACAAATCTATGAAGCCATCTGGGAAGAAGCTTATATCACAGGTGATAAAACATTAATGGTACATATTCATCGACTGCGTCAAAAGCTGGAACGCCATCCAGACTCCCCAGAGATTATTGAAACGTTGAAGGGAATAGGCTATCGGGTGAAACTATGAGACAGACTAAATCATTATTTCGTCGTTTTCTAAAAGGACATTTTCTATTTATCTTTTTACCTCCGATCGTACTTATTTTCTTATCTGCGTTCATTGCGTCTCCTTTTAATGAAGAAGAGCTGAATAAGTTAAATTATTTTTACATTGTACTTCTTGTGTTTGGTTTTATTATTGTCGCATTTGTGGTAATCTCTTGGATTTTCTTCTTGAGACTTCGTAAACGTCTCACCTGCTTACAGGAAGTCATGTCATTTTCAGCTAATCATAACTCATTTCCTAAACCAATAGCTGTTCAAAGTGATCGTATGGATGAATTAGACCAGTTAGGAAGTTCCTTTAATTGGATGATTCAACAGCTTGAAGACAGTCGCAAGCGAGAACATGAAGAGGAATTGTTACGACATCGACTCATCGCGAATTTATCTCACGACTTACGAACGCCGCTTACCATTTTGAGAGGACATGTCACCCGATTAAATAAAGAATCAATGAGTCTAGAAGGACAAAACTCATTATCAGAGATGAACCATACGATTACTAGAGTCGGAGATCTAATGGATGATTTACTTTCCTATACATTGCTTACATCAGGAAAACATCCTTTTGAGCCCACTTCAACAGATATTGGACGTTTAGTAAGAGCATCTGTTGCTGCGTGGTATCCTGTATTTGAAGAAAAAGAAATCCGGATCGAGGTTGATTTACCGACAGAGAAGACTTTTTATTGGGAAGCAGATCCTAAATGGATAACACGTGTTCTGGATAATTTATTTCAGAATATTCTCCGCCATGCAGCAGAGGGGAAATATGTAAACATTGTGGTTGATGTAGAAAAAGAACAGATCATTGTTGCAGACAGAGGTCCGGGGATGGATAACTCTTCCTATGAGCGTGGGGTGGGGATAGGTTTATCGACTTCAAATTATATGTTGAATAAAATGAAGCTTAAAGCTGGCTTTACATCAAATGAAAACGGCACAACAGTGGCTATTGGTAGAGCTTAACCTAAAGTTAAACCAGAAGTAAACAGCAGGATAACCGAGATGTAACTTTGCTTCTTTATAATTAGAACCATAACAGAAAGGAAGTGTTATGGTTGCTTACAATTAATAACTTAGTCAAACATCGCGGAACTGGGAAAATCTTATCAGGTATCAGTTTTAAAGCTAGACCTGGCAGAGTAACTGGTTTTCTAGGTCCAAATGGAGCAGGTAAAAGCTCTACACTTCGCATCCTGCTTGGATTAGATCGTGCTACCTCAGGGAGTGCACTAATCAATGGAAAGCCATACGCAGAATTACATAATCCTGTATCAACAGTAGGTGCCGCACTTGATGGATTTGGAGCTCATCGTATGCGAACAGGACGGGCACACTTGCGTTGGATTGCCCGTGCCGCAGGATTGTCTAACTCACGTGTCGAGGAAGTTCTGGAAATAGTAGGTCTTACTAATGCAGCCGGAAAAAGAGTTGGGAAGTATTCTCTTGGTATGGGGAGGAGACTTGGAATAGCAGCTGCGCTACTCGGTGATCCAAAAGTATTGATTTTAGATGAACCCGTAAATGGGCTCGACCCAGAAGGAATTCGGTGGATTCGGACATTTTTACGTGAACGTGCTGAGTCTGGAAATACGGTGTTGTTATCCAGTCATCTAATGGGAGAGCTTGCAGAGACGGTTGATGATGTGGTGATTATTAAGCATGGAACTATCGTTGCAGATGGAACATTGGAAGAAGTAATAGGTAACTATTCCACGCTGGAGGAAGCCTTTTTTGCCCTGACATCTGAAAATGCGGGTGAAGTTGTATGAGAGCATTCAACGCGGAACTATCTAAATTGTTCTCCTTACCGGGTATTTGGCTTGCTTTTCTCATTGGAGCGTTTGCCCCAGCGCTTATTTCTGCCTTGGACAGCATAGCACAAAAAGAGGAGATTATAGCTGGAGTTAGCACGCGGCTATCGGAAGTTGGCTATATCGGGTTAGCTCTTGGTGTGCAAGGCGTTATTATTCTTGGTGTGCTTGCTGTCAGCAGTGAGTATTTGACAGAGAGCAGTGAATCTGGTGGAGGACAACAGATTACAACGAGTTTAACTGTTGTTTCATCCCGTCTTCATTTTTTGCTGGCAAAAGCAGGCGCTGTGACTGTGATCAGCATACTGCTTTGTATTGTTGCTATTATGACAACTGTGTCTGCAACGCATCTTATTCTTGGTGAATATGCCCCTGCATTTGAATGGTCCAGACTTATCGGTGCCATTTGTTACTGGACATTCACTGCTCTTTTAGCACTTGGAATTACTTTTCTAACTAAGAATGGCATCCTCCCGCTTGCTGTGCTCATAATAAATTCATCCGTTGTATCATTTAGTGTCCTGTTGTATAGGATTACAAAGTTGGCGTTTTACTTACCAGATAGGGCTGGCGCTGAAATGTTTATGTTTACGGACAACACGTCCACAGGCAGTTTATTCGAGAGGTTTCACACCCCCCTCACAGGCGGTTTAGTCATGTTTGCCTGGGTAGTCGTTGTTTTCATTGTTGCAGCTATTGTATTCCATAGGAGGGACGTTGCAGCATGAGTGTCTCATCTAGTAGAAAGATAACACAAATCCTGGGTGCTGAACTGGATAAATTAGTTACATTACCATTGATAGGGCTCACTCTTTTGGTTACATTCATTCTTAATTTAGGTTTAGCCGCTGCTTTTACTTCTGTTGATCTACAAGGGGCAGCAGGAACGCAAAATATACTGAATACAGGACTTTCTTCTATGGGATATCTTCAAGCAGGATTCATTATTCTTGGTATCTTAGCTACTTGTTCAGAGTATACAGGGGGACAGATTCGAACTACTTTAACTACGATACCTTGGCGAGGGTTTCAATTATCCACGAAGTATTTGGCCTTAACCATTATAACCATTCCTGCGGCGTCTTTTACTACTGCATCAGGTGTACTATATACCTTTATCATGATGAAAGACACAGCAGTAGTGATTGAAATAGACGAAATGATAAAATCATTAGCAGGTGCAACAGGCTATCTAACTTTAACCACACTTCTCAGTGCAGCTATAGGTGCTTTATTAAGACGAACTACTCCTGCTTTAGTGGTACTGCTTGGCTATTACTTCATTGTCAGTCCATTGTCGAAAGATTTTCTAGACAATACTAAATATTTTTTTCCGGATACAGCAGGATATTATATGTATATGCCACCTTCCTCTAATGAAATAAATGTCCTTACACCAATGGAAGGGACAGGTATTTCCCTGTTATGGACACTGATCTTTATTACAGCAGCTATTATATTTTACCGTAAACGAGATGCCTAACTCTGAACTAGCTGATTTGATCATTAAACTAGAATAATATGCAACAAACATTGATGTTTGGATAAAAGATATTTTTGAGCAATTCAATAAATAAGTATTTGCTCTTAAGAACGGACACCAATATGAGTGTCCGTTTATTTTATAAATCTGGACTGATCAGTTCAGATATGTTATATTTCAATGACGGGAGGTGTTACTTATCGCTAGGACAAAAGAATTTAACAAAGATCAAGCCCTGCATCAAGCCATGCTGTTGTTTTGGAAAAAAGGATATGAAGCGGCTAGCATACCGGATTTACTAGAGGTGATGGGCATTAGCCGATCCAGCCTTTACGATACGTTTTCCGACAAGCAAACCTTGTATACAGATGCCCTTGAGCATTATAAAAAGGGGAATTTCAATAAGCAGGCTATTCTTGAACATGCATCTAGTGTTAGAGATGGAATTCTTCAATTTTTTGAGTATCATATTGCTTCAGCATACGATACCAGCCTGCCGGGCGGGTGTTTTGTTACGAATGTAGCTACAACATTGGAGTCGCCAGATGAAAAAATTAATGAGTTGATAAAGACTAGTTTTTTGGAATTAGAGCAAGCTTTTTGTGACCTTTTAGAAAAGGGCCAGCAACGGGGAGAAATTGATAAAACGACTGATATCAAAGCGTTGTCTTATTTATTGTTGAATTTACATCAAAGTATTAATATTATGGCCAAAGCAGATCAGAATCCGGAACGTGCAAAAGAGATGATTAGCTTTGTAATAGCAGGAATCTAATTTTTTTTAATTATTTCGGAACGATCGTTCCGTTATCATATTCCCCATATTATGAAAGTGATAATTGAAGAGTATATGTTAGACTATATTTTTTTGATTATTTTGGAACGATCATTCCGTTATTGAGAAACCCATCAAAATAAGGAGAGGTGTCTAATGAAAGTATCGTTTATTGGGCTTGGAAATATGGGGCTCCCAATGGCCCAAAATCTGTCGAAAGCGGGTTATGAATTAGTCATCTTTAATCGGACCCCTGAAAAAGTTGAACCCTTAATGAAACAGGGAGCACGATATGCCAAAACACCGCTAGAGGCAGTGAAAGAAAGCAATCTTGTAATTACCATGCTTTCTGATGATGCTGCTTTGAAGGAGGTCGTCGAGGGACCAGATGGTGTTCTGAATGGATTGTCGGAAAATGGAATTCACATCTCTGCCAGTACAATCAGCGTAGATCTGGCTCGAAAATTATCCGTCTCGCATGCGGAGCGAAAGCAACACTTTGTGTCTGCCACGGTGATGGGGCGCCCAGATGCCGCTAAAGAAGCTAAATTGCGTATTATTTTAGCTGGTCCGGAACAAGCAAGACAACGGGTACTTCCCGTTTTAACAGTATTGGGTCAAGAGATAGTAGAGATTGGGGATCACGGCGAAGAAGGGAACGTTGTGAAAATTGGCGTTAACTTTCTAATTGCTTCAATGCTGGAAGCTTTGTCGGAAGTGCAGCTAATGGTAGAAAAGCACGGTATTGATTCGTCCCGATTTATGAATGTCGTGAATGCTCTTTTTCAATCTCCAATATATCAGAACTATGGAGCGATCATGAGCGAACAACGCTTTGAACCGGCCGGTTTTAAAATGAAGCTTGGGTTAAAAGATGTTGCATTGGCTATTGAGGCAGCGAAGTCCGTTCAAACTCCTCTACCTTTAGGTCAGCTTATCCACCATCACTTGTCTGAAGGAATTGCCAATGGTTATGGTGAGTTGGATTGGACGGCTTTAATCCGTTGTCTTGAGCATTCTTCTTAAAAAATTGGGTTGCACCGATGATGTCGGGCGAATTGCAAGAGAAAATATAAGGAGAGATTAACTATGGAAATAGGTGTTACTTCGTTCATAGAAACAAAGCCTGATACTGAGACCGGAGTTGTGATGAGTCACGCACAGCGATTACGAGAAGTCGTCGAAGAAATCGTCCTTGCGGATCAGGTAGGACTTGATGTGTTTGGCATAGGTGAGCATCATCGTGAAGATTATGCAGCTTCATCACCAGCAGTGGTGTTGTCTGCTGCAGCCCCCCTAACAAAGCAGATTCGATTGACGAGTGCTGTGACGGTTCTTTCATCAGCTGATCCTGTCCGTGTGTTTCAGGATTTTGCCACGCTTGACGGCTTATCCAATGGACGTGCCGAGATTATAGCGGGCCGGGGTTCCTTTGTTGAATCCTTTCCGCTTTTTGGGTATGACTTGCATGACTATGAGGATTTATTTAATGAAAACATCGAGCTGCTTCTGAAAATACGGGAATCTGAGAAAGTTACATGGAGTGGAGGACATCGATCAGCGATAAATAATCTGGGTGTATACCCGCGCCCTGTTCAGCACTCTTTACCCATATGGATTGGTAGTGGCGGTACCCAGGAGTCTGCCGTGCGTGCAGGACTTCTGGGCCTGCCATTAGTCCTGGCGATTATCGGTGGAAACCCAACCAATTTTGCACCGCTTGTACAACTGTATAAAAAGGCGGCAGCTCATGCCGGACATGATGTATCGCGGCTTCAGGTAGGTTCACATTCCATCGGATTTGTTGCAGAAGATACGGAACAGGCGGCAGAACTCTTTTTTCCGTCTACCCAGTACGGTATGAATAAGCTCGGCAAAGAACGGGGGTGGGCGTACTACGATCGTTCCAGCTATGATGCTGCCCGACGCTTTGATGGTGCGTTGTATGTAGGGGATCCGGAAACAGTCGCCCAAAAAATAATCCATCTGCGTAAGCATGTAGGGATTACACGATTCATGATGTATGTTCCCTTAAGTACGATGCCGCATGAGTTGGTTATGCGGGCTATAGAACTGCTCGGTACAGAGGTTGCGCCGCGAGTTCGAGAGGAAATTGCCAAGTGGGAAGCTCAAATGGGATAAGGATTATCTATGAATAAGACGTAAACGAACGAATTCATTATTTTATTTGGAGGGATTATTATGAGTAATGAAACACGTATACTACCAGAATTAAGAGAGGTTTATTCACAATTTCCTGGGTTTGAATTGGAGAAGAATTTAGAGTGGAGCAGGAGCTTAGTGTCAGCTGCATCCGTGAAAGGATCAGAGCATGTAAACACAACCAGTCGCAAAATCCCGAGGGATGGAGGCGAGATGCTGGTGAAAATTTATGAACCTGCCGGGCGAACGAATGACTTGTTACCTGCCATGCTATGGATTCACGGGGGCGGATACGTGTTAGGACATCCGGATATGGACGACGAATTATGCGAACGTTTTGTTCAGACAGCTGAATGTATTGTCGTATCGGTTGATTATAGGCTTGCTCCCGAGCATCCTTATCCGGCGGCGATCGAAGATTGTTATGCTGGATTGGTATGGATGACGGAGGAGGCAGCCTTGCTTGGCATTGATGTGAATCGGGTTGCAATTGCCGGTGCTAGCGGTGGTGGCGGACTGACAGCAGCACTCGCGCTGATGGCGCGTGATAAAGGAGGACCCTCTCTTATTTTCCAAATGCCATTATACCCGATGCTTGACAACCGTAACATCACACCGTCCAGTCATGAGATTACAGAAGCAGGCGCAATCTGGAACCGAACAGACAACATAGCAGCTTGGAACATGTACCTGGGCGAGGAGAGCGTTGGCAGAGGAGAATCTACTTATGCAGTACCCTCGAGAGCGGAGAACTTGGCAGGTTTGCCGCCAGCCTATACTTGTATAGGTCAGCTCGATCTATTCCGAGACGAGACAATGGAGTATGTGGCACGACTTGCACAAGCAGGTGTAGATGTTGAATTCCACCTGTATCCCGGTTGTTTTCACCTTTTCGAAATTTTCGCTCCAGAAACAGAAGTGAGTCAGCGCGCTGTTCAGGGCTATATGGATGCGATGGCCCGGGCACTTCACCCTAACTAATTACTGAGACTAAAGTAAACAGCGAATACGCAGAAAAAGTTGATTGGTTATTTAAGTAGAGATACGTAATTATTCGGGAAAGATTAATAAAAAAGATGAGGTTGTTGATTTTTAAAAACAGCCTCATCTTTTGTTATGTATTGATTTCAAAATAGGCTTAGATTACTATCGTATTGTTCATTGGAAGCTTATTTTTTCAATTTTTATTTAGATGATGCAAAACAGTTTAAATATTGATAGGGTAGGCTTATATATTTGTAGGCAACTTGATCCAAATTATATCTAGTGATAAGGAGAATACAACATGTGGGATAAAATTAAGGGTGGGCTTTACGGCTTATTGATTGGAGATGCTCTTGGTGTCCCCTATGAATTCAGATCAGCGGAGCAGCTCCCACCTCTGAAGCATATTGAGTTTACTCCTCCTGTGGGCTTTCAGCCCACCTACCGAGATGTCCCTGCAGGCACCTGGTCGGATGATGGTGCGCAGGCACTATGTCTGCTGGAGAGTCTGATCGATAAAGGTACACTGGAGCTAACTGATTTTGCAGACAAATTGGTCGATTGGTATCACGAAGGTAGATGGGCAGTAGCCCAACAAGTTTTTGATATTGGGATACAAACCAGTCGTACGCTGACTACTTATTACCATGGAATGTCCCCTTACGAGAGTGGCAATACGGTTCCTGATGGGAAAGGGAATGGAGCGCTGATGCGCGTGCTACCACTTGCCTTGTGGCATAAAGGAACAGACGAGCAGCTCGTTCAAAACGCACATACTCAATGCCTTGTAACTCATGGACATATCTGTAATCAGGTATGTTGTGCCTTGTATGTGTTAATTGCACGTGAACTGTTGCAAAAGCAAGACTTCAATCTGTGCTACCGAACTGCTCTTAGCAAGCTTCGAAAGATCTACCAGCAGATGCCTGAGCATGAACGGGAGCTTGAAGAGAACATTCAGCCTGATAAAGTATTCTATGGCGAAGGATCTGGTTATGTCGTGGATTCCTTGTTCAGTGCATGTATGATCCTCCAAACCTGCACTTCCTACGAAAATGCCGTCAAACGAGCAGTTGCCTTAGGCAACGACACGGATACAACGGCCTGTATCACAGGCGGTCTTGCCGGAATCCGATATGGCTATGAGCATATCCCTCAGCGCTGGATCAACCAGCTGCGAGAGACAGATCTGGTTGATCAACTGCTGCTCCGTCTTCAATCTGCATGAGGAGTACTAAGTTCTATTAGCATTAACTATGAGGAGGAGTGGGAATGAACGCAGCAGTACAGAGGTTTTTAAACGATGTGTGGAGCGAGATGATGACCATATATAACAAAGAGACTATAAGAATAAATGAATTCATAGGCAATCGTCCGCTTCAGGCTGGGATAAAGGATTATCTCCAAGTAGCTTGGCGTGAAGGAAAAATACATATTGATGTTGAAGAACCGCTTGATTGGACGGACAGCTCTTATGAAATCGAAGCAGGTCCTTATATCGCCGAGCTCACGGATGAATTAATTAGATCTGAACTTTACCCGGCATTATGCAAGAGAGTGGAGGAGCTTTTTTTATCAGATAAACTAGGTCCTCGTTTTTTTGATTACCGATTCCAGATCGTACTTTCCTTTGAAATGGAAGACGAAGACTTAACGCTTTGCGTGCATCTGGTAAACGAAGAGAAGCTGAACGAACTCCGCAAATCATTACAGAAGTTTATAACATCCAAAATCATGTCTGATCTTCCGGTATTGCCGAGTGTTGATGACCAGTTTTTCTTTTCTCATCACTTGATGAATCCTGATCTTTTGAAGCAGGAAGAGAATGCGGTTGGCCCATTAATAGAGCGTTTGTCCGACAAGCTCAGAAGTAATAGGGGACGCTTAGACGAATGGACTGGCCAGTATACTTCGGCTATGGATGATTGGATTCAGAATGTTTTTCTTCCTCGCCATTTTGTGCGTACAGGCAGCTTTAGAATGGATTGGATACCTAAAGAGAATATGGCGCTTATGGATCCGAATGCAGATCAACTTTCCTTTTTTGTATATGCCGCTCTGCAAATTGGAAAAACGAAACCGGACATCCGGGAACAATATTTGAAACTTGCTGTCCAGCTTGGTTCAAAACGCGCAGCGGAGTATATTCAGGGGGGAAGCGGGAAATTCACTCCAGTATATAAAGGAACCCGTGTTGAAGTTGATAATAATGATGTAACCCAGAGCATTGAAATCCGGATTTTGACCGAGGAGGAAACAGCTTATGGAGAAGCATTAGATCACATTAACGAATTGCTGCAGCAAGGATTTCCGAAGGAATATTACCTGAAGCTTAAAAGCACACAAAAGAACTATCTTCCTCTAAAAAAAATGGCTAAATCAGGTCTTCATCAGTTTTTTGCTGGTGCACTCGCATATCCGGCTCTATATCCTAAGCTAGCTGCGTATGCGAATATCGCTATGGAGCCCTATGCGTGGTACAAGGACACAAATCCGGGTGAAAAGTCGGTCATGCCTGGTACCTATGCTGTACTCGGATTAGGATTATATAGCAAGGAATATTTTTCACTCATCTCTCGTTATATGGAGATGGTAGATACGGAGCACCAAATGATACAGGATGGTTATGCGGAGGCCTTTATTGATGCGCACGGTGTAGAGGCTGAGCTTATACCAGTCCTAGTAGACATTCTGCTAGCAGGAAATGAGGAAGCAAGATCTGTCAAAAACTTCGTGATCGATCGGGCCGAGCTAGCAGAAGTGCTGCTTCGAGAGGTGTCTCCTAAAGAAATATATGAACGGGAGCAGGTTCTATACCGGATATTCGGAAGTCGAGCAAAGCTGGAAAAAGCCGTGAAGTCAGAGCAGACGGAGCATGAGCTTAGAGTTATTCTATCAGAGCTGCTGACTCTTATAAGTTGCTGATGCTATATAGAGATAAGTGAAGCTAGGATCTGAAATAGATCTTGGCTAAAGGAGGGACACAAATGAGTAACCTAACCTCTCAAAATTGCAATCTAAATATATGGTATTACCTATCAGATGAAGTCTGGGATAAAGTAACTAATATATATGAGAGTATGCCAGGTTGGATAGGATATAAAAATGGAATTCCCTATTGGTTCGGGCAGGAAGATGATGATATTTTTATTGTGGCCTCAGTAGAGCCAAGTGGATTATCATTTTATGCACAGATGAGTAATGGTGATTGGAATTCTTGGATAGAGAGATTTAAATTGGAAGCGACAAAAGTATTAGGATTTGATGTTGGTGAACCCGAAGACGGGTTTATCTGATGTAGTGCACAATTTAATTGTGGAGATGATTTCGTGTTTCAATATAATGTGTGTTTTTTAAAGAGTGACGACCGTATCTTAATGTTGAATCGTGAAAAACCACCAATTATGGGCGTGTGGAACGGTGTTGGCGGTAAAAATGAAGTAGGCGAAAATGCTGATGATGGTGCAAAACGTGAAGTATTAGAAGAAACGGGTATTAAAGTAAGCAAATACTATTCAAAAGGTATCATTACCTGGGATAAAAATGGCGAGGAAAAAGATGGATTGTATCTGTACTTATTCGAAGTAGATAAGAATTTAGGAAATCAGCCCATACAAATAACGAGAGAAGGTATTCTCGATTGGAAACAAATTGATTGGATATTGAACCCAAGTAATTTAGGAATTGCTGAAATGGTAGCTCAATATTTACCTGTTCTCTTAGAAAAAGAGGGTGATTATTTATTTAAGTATAAAGACGGAATAGTAAACCTTATAGAGTGAGAATTATAAAATACATACCTAAAAAAACAGTTCACCTATTGGTACGTTAGTTGAACAAGATTGGAGGAAACCCCTTTTATTAGGGGTTTTCTTTTATTTTCACACAATTAAAGTTAGTTCTGTTGAGAAGCCTTCTGGACTTCCAAACGCATACCTTACTGGCGAGGAGTTCAATTATCCCTAGAGCAAAGGGCTTATGCTTGATCCTATAACGAACCATTACAAATGAATAAGTACCTGTCTGTAGAAATAGGAAGAATTTACTTGCCCTTCGCAGGATTTTCTGTTATTTTTGATAGTAACAATATGTTATTAACAAAATGATACTAAGTAAAACTTATGTTTTTCACTCTATGAATGAGTCGAAAAAGCGGAGGGATGCAAGATGAAAAAGGTGGCGGGTAGCTGGAATCTGTTCGAAATTACGTGGTTGGTACTGTTTACCTCAATCGCTGTCGGGTTTACGGTGATAACAAAGGACTCTTTATTCGGATTTACGGTTTTTATTACTGGGGTGTTATGCGTGGTGCTTGCGGCGAAGGGCAACCTGATGAGCTATGTTTTCGGCATGTACAATACAGTCGGTTACGCTTATTTGGCCTATATTAACGGTTTGTTTGGAGAGGTTATGCTCAATCTGCTATTCTTCGTTCCAATGAATGTCATTGGCTTCTACATGTGGAAAAGTAATCGGCAAGAAGACGGTAGGCTGACCATGAGGCAGATGGATCTTAGAAGACTGCTCCTCGTTGGGATGGTCTGTGTAATCGGCTGCTTGCTCCTCGGATTTGGTCTTTCGTTCATTCCGGGACAGAACTCGCCTTACATCGATGCTACTACGACGGTGCTGTCTGTTGGGGCGGCCTTCTTAATGGTTAGAAGATTCAAGGAACAATGGCTGGTCTATATCGTGCTAAATCTCTTTACGGTGCTATTGTGGGTGATTCGTATGCTGGAGGGTAGCGGAGAAGGCCTGATGATGATCGTGATGTGGAGCGCGTATCTGGTCAACGCAGTATACGGGTACTATATTTGGAATAAAGGGGCTAAGGAGGTGGCGGCATGAAAACGCTTGGACTAACACTGGGGAAGTTTGCCCCGCTGCATAAAGGCCATCAGTTCATGATCGAGACGGCGCTACAAGAAGTCGATGAATTGATCTTGGTCATTTACGAAACGACGGTCACCCCGATCCCGCTTCATGTCCGGGCAAATTGGATTCGCAGGCTCTATCCGGAAGTCCGGGTAATCGAGGCTTGGGACGGTCCGGACGGGTATTCGGATGACAGGGAGCATGAGATTCGGGAAGAACAGTATATACTCGGTTTGCTGAACGGAGAGCAAGTAACGCATTTTTACTCGAGCGAGTTCTACGGCAAACATATGAGTCTCTCTTTGGGTGCAATAGACCGGCGGGTGGATGAAGCCCGAGAGCGGGTTCCGATCTCAGCGACGATGGTCCGTTCCAATCCATATAAGTACAGGGAGTTCGTAAGTGATATCGTGTACCGGGATTTGATCACGAAAGTGGTGTTCGTTGGAGCGATGTCGACGGGGAAGTCGACGATCACCGAAGCGCTGGCACGGCGATATTGCACGACGTTCGCGAACGAATACGGACGCGATTATTGGACCGAACATCAGGTGGACCGCCGAATCGGCTTGGAAGCGTTCGATGAAATCGCGGTGGGTCATATCGAGCGCGAAGAACAGGCAATACTTGAGGCGAACCGGGTTCTGTTCGTCGATACCAATGCGATCACGACGTATATGTTCGCCCTGGATTACCACGGCCGGGCCCCTGAGCTGTTAACCCGGATCGCTCTTGAGAACGCGCAACGTTATGATCTGTTCTTCCTATGCGCTGACGATATTCCTTACGACGATACGTGGGACCGCAGTGGGGATCAGAAGCGGCATGTGTTTCATAAACAGATTATCGCGGATTTGAAGGAGCGTCGGATCCCCTATATTACGCTGCGGGGGAGCCTGGAGGAACGTATTCGCAAGGTTGATGAAGTGTTGGCAAAGTTCGAGCCCTACGGAAACTATTTCGGAGAGCTGAACGGTTAAATCAAATATAAAGGAGGCGTACCCACTTGGATTTGTTGGATAAGGATGGACTTATGGAACGCGAATTTTTGGAGCAATACAGAGCAGGGGATTACGAGCGGCCTTCAGTGACAACGGATATGGTTATTTTCACTGTGACGGAAGAGGATGCTGACAGTTATCGCAAACTGCCGGAAAAAGAGCTACGCGTCCTCCTTATTCGCCGGGGGGCTCACCCCTTCTTGGGCAAATGGGCTCTGCCTGGCGGTTTTGTCCGGCCGAATGAGACGACTGAGCAGGCAGCAGTAAGGGAACTATGCGAGGAAACCGGCGTGGAAGACATTTATCTGGAGCAGCTGTATACGTTCAGTGATATCGGGCGCGACCCACGAACCTGGGTGATAAGCTGCAGCTATATGGCTCTGATCAACAACGACAAGTTGGAGCTTAAGGCAGGAGATGATGCAGCAGACGCCGCCTGGTTCAAGGTATCCTATCGGCCGCTGCGGGAGCAAAAAGAGCTGATTGAGGACGGATACATCAAGACGCTGGAGTACGAACTCAAACTAAGCAGTGAAGAAGAAGAACTTTCGGCGGTCGTGGCAAGGACTATGACAGCGAAGACTACATCGACTGGCACGGATTATGAGATCGTATCGAATGACGGATTAGCCTTCGACCATGCGAAGATCATAGCATGCGCGATTGATCGGTTGCGGGGAAAAGTGAATTATACCGATATTGCACTGCACTTGATGCCGATGCTTTTTACCTTGACGGAACTGCAGCAGGTGTATGAGGTAATTATGGATAAAGAGCTGTTGAAGGCGGCCTTCCGGCGTAAAGTTGCAGATCTTGTAGTGGAGACCGATCATTATACCGAAAATGCGGGGCATAGGCCATCCCGCTTATATCGGAGAAATTTGGAGGGTTAACGATGATTTACAATATCGATGAGTTAAGAAAAGTATATAACGAAGGAAAAAAGTTCAAATTCGTATTTTTTTGGGGACATACACCGCCTAAGGACGGGAGCGTCGATAAAAGCTGCTTCAGCCAATGGTGGATGTGCCCGTTCACGGTAGAGGGAACGCAGTACTCCTGCGCCGAGCAGTTTATGATGGCCGAAAAGGCAAGGTTGTTCGGCGATGACGAAATGCTGGAGTCCATCCTTAAAGCTAAGCACCCAAAAGAGATGAAGGCTTTTGGACGTGCGGTCCAAAACTTTGACAAAGATATTTGGGATAAGGAATGTTACGGTATCGTCAAAAGAGCCAGCTTGGCCAAATTTTCGCAGAATCCGAAGCTTAACGATTATCTTAACTCGACGAAGAACCGCATCCTTGTGGAGGCTAGCCCGCGGGACCGTATTTGGGGGATCGGCATGGGCCAGTCCAATCCAGATGCGGAGAATCCCGTGAAATGGCGGGGTAGAAATCTGCTGGGGTTCGCACTGACGGAAGCGCGGGACGAGTTGCTGCGGAGTTAGATTTATACAAGATTAAGAAAATAGACATGATGAAATCAATGAAAGGATGAGGGAAGACCGTGAGATATACCGATTATATCCGCCTGAAAACAGGTAGATACCAATCTGTAGGAAAGTTTGGTGACAATATTTATGCATATGAGGTCCTAACGGGGGTAACCGACTCCCCGGAGTACCATCAAATATCAATGGCGGAATTCGATTCGTTTGAAACTTGGAGCCAAGAGTACATTTCCGATCTTAAAAAAATGTATGAAATCATTAACCGCCCCGTTATCTGCAGCGGCTACTTGGGGAGAGCGGAGCTTAATACTTCACTGCTTCGTGATATTTAGCTGTAAACTATATCTTCTGCTGAGATTGAGAAACGATTCTCCGATCAGAGGACAAGAACATAGTCTCACTGGAATCCGCGCTGGGCGCGGTTTTTTTATTGGAACAAGTTCTTGTCTTTTGTTCAGGGCAAGAACTTGTGATTGCCGATTCGATGTTCTTCTAAATTTCTCGAAGCGGAAGCCCGCTGAAACGTTCATTTTTACGATATCTGTGTTTAAAGGTGGGGTTGATGCAACGATGACCGTTCATGAAAGCATCCTAGATAAGGATTCTATACATTTATTCGGCCCCTGTCCCCAATGTCACTTAATGATGATATACTTACCTCATGAATTATGATATTGATAATCAATATCAATTAATAGGTGATATATAAAATGGAAAAAGTGAGATGAGGGAGCGCAGATAGATGCAAGACGAAGCAGCAGCAAGCCAGGTATTTACACCGGAGATGATCGATACGATGGCCCTTATTTGGACACGTTCGATCATTACATTAATAGACGTGCGTTTTCAGAATGTAGCGTCCCAATACCCGTTGGAGCAGTATAAAATGCCTAGTAGCATGTTTATCTATGCATGTGGAGGAGAAGCACAAATTCAACTGAATGAAACCACATTTGGAATGGAACGCTTTGGTTTAGTTCACGGAGGGAAGGGGAGCCTGCTCAGTATTTCACCTATAGGGGAGAATGTGAAGACCTTTATGGTGTTTTATAAAGCAGAATTACCTCTTTTTTTCAAGAGGCACCTGCAGCAATTACTGGAGGAAGTGAACCCATTTGTTCAACAGTTTGGTTATACACCAAGTAATCCTATCTTGCTACTCGATTGGTTTCAACAGATGATGAATGGCTGGAACCGCGGCAAGGCGATGGATCAGCTGCAGGCCAAAAGTTTTCTATATCAATTGATTCATGGGGTCTACAGAGATTTTGAGAGTGGTGAGATTCGGTATCTCCAGCCAGATCCGGCTTGTTCTGCCAAGATATACCTCGATAAACATTACATGCAGCCGATTATGTTTCAAGAAATTGCCGATATGTTTGGGATCAGTGGCGGGCAATTGACGCGGCTGTTCAAAAAGAAGGAAGGCATGAGCTTACAGGAGTACCTCATTCAGAGAAGGATTGAAGCTGCCTGCCATGACTTGAAGCATACAGAAGCAACCATTAAAGAGATCGCAACAGGATCTGGTTTTGCAGATGAGAAAAATCTGTTTCGGATGTTTAAGAAGTATTACAAGATGACACCAAGTGATTATCGGAAAATAAACGCACTATCCATGCAGGTTGATGGTATTGATAATGATTCTCATTTTCTTTACTATGAGAGGGAACTAGCAGGTCTAGTCCAGTCTTATAGAGAAGGGGAATCAATCATGTTTGGAAAAGTAAGAAGTAAAGAAATGATCTTGGCGGCGGCGATGAGCTTGATGCTGTTATTGTCGGCATGTGCGTCGGGAACGCCATCGAATAACGGGGGAACGGTAAATCCAAACCCTGCACAGACACAACAGACGACACAACCGGAAGTATCGGAGACGAAAGCTTCAGAAGCAGTCTCGCAGACGAGAACGATATCCACAGTAAAGGGTGACGTTAAGGTGCCTAACAACCCTCAGCGTGTTGTAGTCGATTACTTGGTTGGTGATGTGGTAGCCCTGGGTGTAACTCCTCTAGGTGTGGCGAGAGCAGCAAGGGACGGGAAAGAGGCTGTTTTTGCTAACCAGATTACAGACTCCATTAAAATAGCTATGGAGCCGGAAGATGTCATGACTCTTGAGCCTGATCTGATCATTTTAGCATGGGGTGATGAAAATTATGAAGATTTATCCAAAATTGCCCCAACAATTTATGTCCCTTATGGTGATATGACTACAGAAGAGCGTATACATTTTATTGGCGATGTTTTGAACAAGCAGGAAGAGGCTAAGGCTGTTTTGAGTGCTTATGCCGGAAAAATCGAAGAAGCGAAGTTAGCCCTTCAGAATGCAGGTCTTTCAGACGTGACGATTACTATGGGGGAATTCAGTGATAAAAGTAACTACATCGCTGGAGCCAAACATGCGGTTGGCGAGCTTGTTTATAATGAACTTAAAATGAAGGCACCATCAAAAGTTCAAACTGATATTATTGACGCAGATAAATATTGGGGAGATATCTCTATGGAGGTATTGGCTGCTTACATAGGGGATTATCTAATCGCTATAGGAGATACGGAAGTTCCTACTAATAATGCGGTCTGGAAATCACTACCTGCTGTGCAACATAATCGGATCATAACGGTGGGTACATCGCTATCTTGGTCCACGGATATAATGACTTCCAGTGCATTGATTGATCATATTATCAAACAATTGCTGGCAATGCCTCAATAAGGGTTTTGACAAGGTATTAAGAAGTACTCCAATTTACAAATATGACTGTCAGTAGGTAAGGAAAGGAAAACGTAATGAAAAACAAGCCTGAACAAAAACGCCGTGGGGCGGTGAACTTCACCATGTACATGGTGGTAGGGCTTGGATTAACGGTTCTCATGTCGGCGGCGTCGATTAGCTTCGGTGCCGCCGACATGAGGTTAGCGACTGCATGGGAGGCTATTTTCCGATTTGATCCAACGCTCACTGAGCATCAAATTATTCAAACCCTACGTCTTCCGCGTACCGTAGCCGATCTGATCGTCGGGTGCAGCCTTGCGGTATGTGGGGCTATTATGCAGGGAACGACGCGCAATCCGCTGGCCGACTCCGGGCTGATGGGGATCAGCTCTGGGGCAGCATTCGCGATTGCTCTTTGCCTGGCCTTTCTGCCGGGTTATTCGTATGGGCAGATGATGCTGTTTGCTTGTCTGGGAGCAGCGCTCGCGACCGGGATCACTTATTTCATCGCGTCACTGGGCAAGCGCGGGATGACGCCTCAGCGGCTGGTACTGGCAGGACTGTCCATCTCCATGCTATTTGGCGCACTCAGTCAGTATTTAGCGATCAATTATAACCTGGGTCGAGCATTGGCATTTTGGACGGCAGGCAGTACAGCGGGGGTCAAGTGGGGGGAATTGCTGATTATCTCACCGCTATTTGTTGGTGGTGTGCTGCTGGCGCTGGCGCTATCTCCTTCTGTTACACTGCTCAGTTTGGGGGATGATGTGGCAAGTGGTCTCGGTATTCGTAGCGGACTGGTCAAGGGGTTATCGACGATTATCGTGCTCGTGCTGACTGGATTGGCTGTTGTCTTAGTTGGCCCCATCGGTTTTGTTGGTCTGATTACCCCACATATTGTGCGATACATGATCGGTGTCGACTATCGTTACATTATTCCGGCAGCTGCGCTATATGGTGCGTTGCTGACCGTGTCGGCCGATCTGGCTGGACGCTTGATCAATAAGCCGTTCGAAACACCGATTGGCATTATATTTTCTATCATTGGTGTGCCGTACTTTCTCTTCCTGGCTCGCAAGCAAAGGAGGGAAGCTGAATGATCAAGCAGCGTTATACGGTGCAAAGGGGCATAATCGTCAATATAGTGCTTATGGTGCTCATCCTTATGTTTGCTGTCATTAGCATGAATTCTGGCAAAATGAATCTTTCACCGCTAGAAGTGCTGAATGTTCTCCTGGGAAACGGTACAGACAAGCAAAATCTGATCGTGTTCGATTTTCGCCTGCCACGAATCACACTGTCCATCTTGGTAGGCCTGGGAATGGGAGCGGCTGGGGTCGTGATGCAGAGTTTGCTGCGTAATGACATGGCTAGTCCGGGGACGCTGGGGATTAGTTCGGGATCGGGTTTGTTTGTCCTGTTCTTCGTCGTATTCATCGCATCGACAGGAAAGGGCTCCTTTATAGCCCTGCCACTACTGGCCTTTGTTGGCGGATTGTTGGCGGCGGGATTGATCTTCTTAATATCGTATCGCCGTGGGCGAGATATTTCGCCAATCGGTTTGATCTTAACCGGGGTCGCACTCGGAAGCGGGTATGAAGCGCTGACCACCTTCCTGACTCTCAATCTGAATGATTCGCAGATGGATTTCATGCTGCACTGGCTGGCGGGAAGCTTGTGGGGCGCTGATTGGCGTTATATTTCCGTACTGGCACCATGGGTATTGATTTTACTCGGCTATATTTTCTACAAGTCTCGCATACTCAACACCCTCCATCTGGGCAATCAGACGGCAGAAGGGCTGGGTCTTGCCGTGAAGCAGCAGTTTTTGGGGTTGTCGGTCGCTGCGGTTGCTTTATCCTCTGGCAGTGTGGCAGTGGGCGGAAGCTTCTTTTTCGTTGGCTTGATCGCTCCGCATATGGCAAGAAAACTGGTCGGGCCCGATCACAAATTGCTCGTTCCCGCTGCCAGCCTGACCGGGGGATTAGTCGTGGTACTTGCTGACACGATTACGCGCACGGTTAGCCTGGGGGGAGATGTGCCGACGGGAATTGTCATTACGGTCATCAGTGTTCCGTACTTTCTTTATTTACTATCGAAGGCCAATTAGGAGGACGTCATGGAAAGTATTACAGCGCAACAAATCGATATTGCCTATAATGACACGCTTATCGTACAAGAACTGGACTTGCAGATTCCGCGTGGACAGATTACCTCGATTATTGGTCCCAATGGATGCGGTAAATCAACCGTACTAAAGGCAGTTGGTCGGCTGCTTAAGACGAATAATGGTACGGTTTATCTGAATGGTTCAGATATCCGCACGCTGTCCACCAAGGAAGTGGCCAAGCAGATGGCGATTCTGCCGCAGACGCCGACCGCACCAAGCGGTTTGACGGTCGGTCAATTAGTCGCCTATGGGCGTTTTCCACATCAACGGGGCTTCGGCAAGCTCTCCAAAGAGGATAAACAAGTAGTAGCCTGGGCCCTATCGGTTACACAGCTTACAGCGTTTGAGCATCGTGAGATCGATACGCTATCTGGCGGTCAGCGTCAGCGCGTATGGATTGCGATGGCGCTCGCCCAGCAAACCGATCTGATCCTGCTGGATGAACCCACCACCTATCTGGACCTGGCGCATCAGCTTGAAGTGCTGGAACTGCTCTATGAACTGAATCGCAGTCAACAGGTGACGATTGTGATGGTGTTGCATGACCTGAATCTGGCAGCACGCTTCTCCGACTATATGGTGGCGATTCGTGAGGGCCAGGTGGTGGAGCATGGTTCGCCAGAGCGTGTAATGACGGTACGGACGCTGCGTGAGGTGTTTGCCATTGATGCCGAGATTATGCTGGAACCACGAACAGGGCGACCGGTTTATGTGACGTACGAGCTCATGCGTGATAGTCGTAGAGAACAAGGAGTAGATCAAGGATTCCCAAAAGCTAAGGAACAGAAAGAGGCGATTTCCACTTGAAAATCGCATAGCGTGTCCTCCTAGGCGCACGGAAATACTGGCTGCAGTTAGGCATTGGATTTACCGGGGTCGTGATAGCCACGATTCAACGCATATAGCCTTTGCTGTAGCTTCCACAAGCAACTCCATAACAGGGGGCTAGGGCTTTGTTGGAGAGGGGAGAGATAATAATAAATAACAACATATCCTAAATAATATTCAAAGCCGCAGGTACCTAGCTTGCGGGCTTTTTTTTTATTATTCGGAGCACTAGGTTACATGATTAATTTGAGAAAACCAGTATATATAACTCTAAATGAAGCAAGGAGGACTATTGAAGGTATCAGAGGAATGTGCAACAAGCAGATTGCCCGGAAACTGCAGATGGGGACCGCAACACAGCAGTTGAGAAGATCAGCTGGTTCAGACTCAGGGCGCACAATCACAATAAAATCTAAACGTGGCTGAAAGCTTGGAACAGATGTATCCCGCGGTGAGGACAAATCGGGCTGAACCGTACCATAAATAGGGTGAAAAATTAGTTGTGATTGAAGTTTATATAGAGATAAAATTAACCCCTAAGATGACTCTTAGGTTTTTGTATATGACTTAATACAACAATATTTACAAATTCATGATACGATATTGCTAAATTGGGAAATAGATGCTCCATATGTAAGTTAGAATTAATTATTGATAGAACTGTTGAAGATGAATCATAACAAAATGATTGATGATCAACCAAGGATGTTTACTGAAACTATTATGACTCTGTAGAATGGGGGCCACTATATGACATTAGCTAATAAAAAAGAAGAGTGTTTACTTATTGAGACATTAAAATCGCATATACCAAATGTAGAGGAATTACTGAATCCAGCAGTTGAGGAATCAGAAATAGATCTTTTCGAGAGCATGATGAACTGTAAATTTCCAGAAGATTTCAGAAAGTTATACATGAATTTTAATGGAGAAGGAGAGCAGATTTTTGGCATTATGGCTGGTCTTGGTTGGATGAACATTGAATCGATAGTAAGCAACTGGAAGTCCCTTTTGGAATCAGCTTACGATATTATATCCAGCAAATCAGATGTAATAAAAGATGGGAACTACAGAGAAGGCTGGATTCCTTTTGCTGAAGATGGTGGTGGCTCATTTTTGGCAATAGATTTAGACCCCGGAAATAAAGGCGTTTATGGGCAAATTATTACGTTAGATCATAATTCTCATTTTTCCTATGTTATTGCTGAAAGTTTGGGGCATTTCTTTGAATTTATTGATTCGAGCCTCAGAAATAGTAGTATTGGCATTCGTGAAGAAGATGATGTAATCATATTATCTCGTGAAAATGGAAGTTTGTTAGATGATATTTTAGCTTTGACTAATTGGAATATCGAAGAGAACAGCCTTATCCCTGTAAGCGGATTTTGGGAAGAGTATTTTAAAGACGATGTTGAGAGTGGTTTTGTATCTTCAAAAACATTGAAAAAAAAGAGAATGGTATTTATTAGAGCTGATCAAGCTCAAAAATACGGAGCAATATCTTTGGATATTTTAACCCATATGGTTAATCTTAAAGAACTTATTATACATGCGGATGAAATTACTAATTTTGATGTACTTCAACGGTTGACTTCTTTAGCAGAACTTGTGATAGGATCAGAAGCTTTTAAAGAGTCTGATTTGAAGTACTTGGTTTCTTTAGATGGGTTAAGGAAGCTAACATTAATAGGACTTCCATTAAAAGATATACATAAACTGAAAGATATAAAGAAATTAAAGAGTTTGAGATTATGTAGAATGAACTCAATTGATAGGGGATTAATAGGAACTATAAAAAATTTGAAGGAACTAAGTTTAGAAGAAATGGAGGTTGGCGACCTGCTTTATATTTCAAACCTTAGTAAGTTAATAAAACTAGAGCTCAAACAAGTGACAATACCACATTTATCATTCTTAAAAGCTTTAAAGAATCTAACGGTTTTTGAGACAGATAGCTGTGCAATAGATGAATCACATATAGAGGTTATAGGAGAATTGAAGAAATTAAAGCAGTTCACTTATCCGGTTGGAGATTTAACAATACTCAAAAATTGTATGAGTCTAAAGCAGATTGGAGTAGATGCATCAAGACTTAAAGGTTTGGAGGAAATTTCAGACTGTAATATAGTCGATATAACTATATTTCATGCAACATCAAAAGAGAATGCGAAGTCCGTAGTCGCGGAGTTTAATAAATACTTTAAACTTCAGTCTTATGGATGGCAGGTAACATGGAAAGATTAATGAAGCTTGCCTACACTGAGCTTTATCATTATAGGGTGAAATTTTTATAAAAGAAAGGAGACCTTTCCGGTAAGCAATCAGAGGGGTCTTTTTTGCGAAACAAGAAATAATATACATGGGTCTGTGAAGTTTACAATAGTAATCTAATTATTGAACGTTTAGCATTAAGTAAAATGGAACGACGCATTAGGCGGATAAGGCGTACTACGGGTTGTTTATATTATCCTCGCATAATTTTTTTGATATGGAGAGTTTATGAAAAAGACTATTGTTTGTGTGATAACGATACTTATATTAATCTCAAGATTCGCAACACAAAGTTATGCGTCGTTGTCAGATACGCAATCTGCGGCAATACACGCGTTGCTGGATGATGCCCGTCGTATATCAGGTGTGCCGGGAATGTCAATCTCGATACTTGCTGATGATGAAATGTTCTACTTTTCTTCCGGGTATGCAGACCGTGAAAGTGGGTCGTCTGCAAGTGAAAATACACTATATGAGTTGGCCTCGGTCAGTAAAGCTTTTACCGGCATGGGCATTCTGCTGTTGGAGGAGCAAGGGCTGCTGTCAATGACTGACACTGTCCAAAAATATTTACCTTGGTTTACGTTAAAGTATCAAGGGAAACCTGTTGATATGACAAGCCTTACACTCAATAACTTTCTTCACCATACTAGCGGCCTAACAAATAGTAGGCATTCTCAAAATATTCCACAAGGCAATACACCAGATTTGCTGCAAAAGACTGTGGAAAAGCTGGTAGATGCTGGGTTGGTGTTCCCTCCCGGTGAACAGTATAGCTATGGAACCGTTAATTATGACGTATTGGGTTTGGTTATTGAGAATGTGTCGGGACAAAGCTATGAAGACTTTATGAGGGAACAGGTATTTCAGCCGTTAGGTCTTCACCAGACGTATGTTTATAAAGAAGAGGCTCAAGCCACCGGACAGTTGGCACAGGGCTACCGTTCTTCCTTTTTTATGACAACTCCATATAACGCGCCGGATTATTCCGGGAATAAACCCGCAGGCTACATCATTTCTTCTACAAAAGATATGGCGCGTTGGATGGGCATACAGATGGGTATTGTGAAGGACATACCCGAAATATTCCATACGGTTATCGAAAAATCACATCAGGGGGATATGTCTGTTCCGGATGTCAACGAAATGTATTATGCGGCGGGCTGGACGGTAAACGCCAACCAAACGATTATAGAGCACCCCGGGGGAAATCCCAATTTTGGAACCGAAGTGATCATACTGCCCAATGAACGAACAGCCGTCTGCTTGCTGACCAACGGCGCCAATATCAACAGAAGCATGGTACTAAAAATCAAAGATATATTAGACGGCAATCTAACGCAGTCATATGAAATAAGCGGCACACAGCTTTTGGACATCATTTTATCGTCTACCACAATTATTTTTTGCCTATTGGCCGTTCTGTTCTTTCTCTTAGGATTACGCAGAAGAAAAATTAATGGGCAGCAGCCAATGACAAAAAAGCGAATAATCGTAACATCTATTTTGCTGATTGCTACGATTGCCCTGTGTATAATGTGCTGTGTATTAGATTGGTCAACGATACTTATTTGGCAAACATATAGTGTTCTTACAGCCTTGATTTCGTCAGCATTATTAACAGCAAGCATTACATGGTTTGTATACACTCACCGATATAATAGTCTCATAAGAGGCGGGGCAGAGCGAGGTTTTTTTGATTTATGAATACATGTTCTTGTCGCGATCAAAGGACAAGAACATGTAACCATTGCCGCTAGAAGCAGAAGGGGGAAGGAACATAAAAGGATATTTTTGATTTTAGCAATTTATTTTACAACCCGATTGCACCTATTGAACTTCCATATCACTTAGTTAGCATATTTATCAACATTGTCTAATCCCCATCCTTAGCTGGCCCTCGCTCTGCGACCCTTCCTTACGACAAATCCTTTTTATACTGGATGGCCATGTAAATTCCACCAGCTAAAAATGCTAGCGCATATTTGAACAAGAAAAAGATGTTCCACATATACTCTTTAGGAAAAATCATGTCACATAGAATAATTGTCAACAGCATAAAGTAACTGCTTTTCAAAAAGATTTTATTTGTCCGTTCATCGTCTTGCCCAATCTTCTTATAAAATACATAGGTAAAAATCGCACTACCCATGAGCAGTAAAAAACCAACTCCAATGAGAATATTCCAATTTCCCGTAGATTGCTCAGCCCAGGACTTTAAAGGGTGAAAAATTGCGTTATGGATATCAGAAAGAGACTTAATTTTCATTTTGATCATTTCCTTTCAAATAAGTAAAAACATCGTTTACATCAACATTAAAAAAATCAGCAATCCGAAAAGCCAATAGCAGAGTCGGAACATAATTCCCTTTTTCCATTACGAAAATGGTTTGTTTGGAAACCCCGACTTTCTCTGCTAATTCTTGCTGAGACATTCTGGCAAGTACACGATATTCATAAACCTTATTGGATATCGAATCACCAAAATCTTTCTTCATGACCATCACCTCTTGAAGCAAATTATAAACTTATTTTTAACAAAAGTAAAGTATACTTATACTAAGTAATATAAAACCTTTATGTTTACTTAGATTGCTTTGATTTACAAGACTAGACTACAAAAAGAACCTGACGAAATTCATGATTCCGTCAGGTTCACATATCGATCTAATGTAATTTATGGTTTTTGTTTTTGGTGGTGCATTTTATGATTTTCAGTGGTGCAAATCGATGAATGATTGCCACGATCGTGCAAGAACAATTCACAGTCAATAGCAGACGGATGGCAATCGGATTACTTAACGGCTCTGGGATGGGCGAAATCCATACCTTTTAGCACGCCAGGCAACAAACAGAGCAAGAAGCAAGAGAAGCAGGAGTGCCCAAGGAAAGGAGAGATATAGGTGTACAAAATATTATGAGCCAGCATCCAGGCAAGAACCACAACCAAGATAGGAATCACCCCAGGTGTGAGTAAACTTTGAATACTGAAATGCGTTTATCAGCTGACTGTCCCGGATAATAAAGCAGCGGCTATCTAAGACTTGATAAATAAAGTCTTAGATAGCCGCTGTTGTTGTTCAATTATCGTTTCCCGTTAGTTTAGTCAAGGATGTTACGAAAAAACTATATATTTCGATTTTCATATTTAGATTAACCCCAATTGAAGGATTTAATGAAAATAAATTAAAAATCACCATACTATTTTAACAAAAAATTACTGAACATGTATTTCCGATTTGATATCATTTTGACTTAAAAATTTCATTAAATCATTACTCAGCTGCACAATCTCATTGTTAGCATTATTCGCATAATCCGGCAACATCATATCCCTAACCATTTTAGTTCTTAGCCATGTCATAAAGAAAAGATCCAAAAATAAGTTTGGAAATTTCAGCACCATTTTAAGCATTGATGGATCAATTGAAACGCCAGCTTTTTGTATTGCCCTTAGATAGGTTTTTAAAGTGACTGTTATTTTGCGTGCCGTCTTTCTGGTTCTGGCTGTTTTTTTGTCAATTATCTTATTCTCAGAATGCAAAAAACTCAACATGGCAATATCTGATACGGAATGTGTGATTAAATACGCTTGCATATCCTTTTTAATAACGTAGGGAAGCTTTGCTGTCTTAAATAATTTTGCGAGGTTTTCTATGCGTTCTGTCACTACACTATTAATTTCTCCAAATGCAGTTGCCGCTATGAACTTTGGTAGAAATCGAGCATGCAATACTCCATCTTTAATCTGTCCTCCGAAGCCAGGAAAAGCTGGTAAAAGTCTATCTCCTATGATATCCAGCCACGAAGAAAATCCAATTGAATTACTAATCATCGTAACTATATTTTTGCTTTGATTATCTTTTAGCGCTAACAATGCTGATTCGGACCGATCATAACGAACGGTAACGAAAATAAAATCGTATACATCGTCATTTTCGAGCGTATCAATGACATTCACTTGTATCGATCTAATTGTACCTTTTTCTATATACTGCAGGCCATTTTCTCTTAATGATTTATATCTATTCGAATGTGCAAACAGGCTAACGTCAAACCCTGCTTCAATAAGCTTAATTGCGTACATGCTCCCGATGACACCTGCACCAAAAATTAAAATTCTATCTTGTTTTGCCGACATATAAACCACCCCTACTTATTAATATTCCTTTTGATTATCCAACAACATGTTGTATGATGTGATTATAAATCTTCATTATTCCTTGATCAACCATCAGTTTTTTATGATTTGTCGGATGATATTCTTATTCACTAGTAGGAGGGTAACATGAAAAAGCAACCCCAAATAACGGAGAAAACAAGACAAAAGTTTGTAGAAGTTTTTTGTGAGTTATATAGCCAAAAGCCGATTGAAAAAATTTCGGTTCAGGAAATTGCGAATAAGTCAGGATATAACCGCAGCACCTTTTATCAATATTTTACCGACATTTACGAATTGTTAGACTCTGTAGAAAATGACTTATTGAATGACATGAAAAAAGAATTGGCGAATAAAGAGCTATCGAAGGATACGGTTCAAGATACGCTCAATTGTCTGGATAAAAAAGAACATCTCCTGGTTCTTAATGCCCTTTTGGGTGATTATGGAAGTACCCGTTTTTTAAAACGCTTAAAGAAAGAAATCACTTTGGATCAATTAGAATTAAACGTTCCACAAAACTATTCCTTAACGCCATACTTCATTGAGTTTTACCTGACAACTTCCCTTTCTTTATTTCGTCTTTGGCTCCAGCGTCAAAAGGATTTATCGTCAGAAGAATTTTTCAAGTTAGTGGAGAACCTATATTCAACAGGGATTACGCCCTATTTTAAAGAATGAGTCTGTCATTCAAACCAAATCCATATGTTCTATAACAATAAAAAAGCGTGCATAAGCTTGTTTACCCAATAGACTCCAAAAGACTGGCCTAACCTACTCTTAAGGTGGACGATGTTTTAGAGCACGAGATAGGGCGTTATTGCTTATATATGTACGGAGCGACATTCCATACGATCAGTTTCTGTTATATTGAAATATCAACGAAATTGTTTGTAACCTTTTGCAAATTCGTATCTAACAATTGATTCAACGGTGTAATCATAATTATTAGGGCAAAGGAGAATCATCTGGGAAGAAACTTATATAACTGGCGATAAAAGTACCTAATTATCAGTATTTGATCCAAATTACTTGACTATGACGTTAGGTCATAGTGCATAATTCTCACTATAGACGACTAGGAGTGAGAGATATGAACATAAAAACATTGCGTTCAGACCACATTTATCAAAAAGTTGCCCAAGCTTCGCCCGAGGAAAAACTTGAATTATTCAGAAATGAAATGATGGCTCCCTTTATGAAACAATGGCAAATTCAACAGATCCCTTTTAGAGCTGAAGAGGGGAATGGTTTTGACGTTGTTACGTTTAATAGTATAATGCATCGATCCCCTGATCAGATTACCCAGCAGATTTCATCTGAGGTAGAGTTGATTTCATCAGATTCTTTTTGGTTAGAGTGTGAGCACGCGGTAAGGAAAAGCCTCCGTCTATTTATAGAGCATGAAATAAGTCTCCCCGTATCCGAATATTTGTTTACCATTCAACTAGGGAATCCTGAAAGCAGTGCC
Source organism: Paenibacillus sp. FSL R7-0163 (assembly GCF_037969975.1). Taxonomy (NCBI): domain Bacteria; kingdom Bacillati; phylum Bacillota; class Bacilli; order Caryophanales; family Paenibacillaceae; genus Paenibacillus; species Paenibacillus sp. FSL R7-0163. The sequence goes on along the minus strand of NZ_CP150224.1, from coordinate 2,530,263 downwards.
TTAACAATAAACGAAGGATATAGTGGCTTTGGGGGCATTCCCGGGTTTATCTGGGGTACACTCTTGCCAAATGAGTACACGATTTCTCGAATGAAGGCTGCGCTGGCGCACGAATGCAACCATAATGTGCGATATCAATTTATTCAATGGGATCACACCGTTAATTTGGGCGAGCTCATTGTAAGTGAAGGATTAGCTGAAAACTATGCTATGTTCATGTTTGGCGAAGAATTGCTCGGCCCTTGGGTAACGAAAACAAACGCAGACACACTTAACAGGCGCATAAAGCCTGTCCTTATAGAGCAATTGCAATTAACAGGGTTTGATAAATTTGCTCCGTATCTTTACGGTGACGAGATCGCCAAACTTCAAAACTTTGAACCGGTCAATATGCCTTATAGTGCTGGCTACGCTTGCGGATATTATTTAATCCAATATTATTTAAGAAAAACAGGAAGAACAATCTTTGAGGCCACAATAACACCTGCTGCTCAAATACTAGACGAAGTAAAAGGATTTTGGGATGAAGAAACCATTATTAGCTGTTAAAGATATTGTTCAGATTACAGGCATTACTAGCCGGACCTTGCATTATTACGATAGGATTGATTTATTTAAACCGACACATCTGACGGAAAAAGGGTATCGCTTATATGATCGAAGCAGTTTGGAAAAACTTCAAACTATTTTGTTCTTAAAGGAATTGGATTTTCCCTTGAAAGAAATTGCGGACATTTTAAAGCTGACCAGGCAAGAACAGAATCAAATATTAAAGAAGCAGAGACAAACCTTATTTTCGAGAAAACAAAGACTAGAAACCATCATGGTTGCTCTCGAAGAATACGTTTCGGGGAATGATATTAGTAATTTGCAAATTTTCAACAATTCTTCCGTTTTGCCATTAAAAGAACAATATGCAAATGAGGCGAGATTCATCTATGGTGAAACAGAAGCGTATAATGTGTTTAATGAAACGTTGGATAAACTATCACAAGATGAAAAAGATGAACGTTTTCAATCGATGGAGGAAGTATTCAAGCAAATTGCATCTTGTGTCGATCAGCATCCTTCCTCCGATGAAGTTCAACGATTAATCGAGGAATGGAAAAAAAATCTAATGCAATTCATGCCATGTGATAAAGAGCTACTGGCTTGCATTGCCGATACTTATAAATTCGATGTACGATTCAATAACTACTTTAATCAATATAGCAATGAGGATTTTGCAGATTTTCTACACAGTGCTATTATGCATCATATATCTCAATCGTGAACAGGAAAATTCGTTTGAAACTTCGGTTGATAAGCGGAGTGTGAAGATAGAAGAGAGGAACAATATAGAAAAGACAGCCAAGATAAATAATTTGAAAGCCACAGATAATGCAGTTTTTATAATAAAAAATGAGGAACAGATAGAGAACGCCATACCATATAAATCGAAAACATTTTGGTATGAGTCTTGGTTGAAGATAAAAGAGTTCTTCGGAGTCTAACACGGTTGAACTAACGGGAAACGAAGGCCCGCGATGGAACTCGCCCAACAATTGGGCAGACGCATGGGGAACTTCATCGTTATAGGACTCATTATGAAGTATATTCATGCTGGCAATGGACAACGCTTAAGGTTAAGTATTATCTTATACGGGAGGTCATCGCTTCTTGAAATTTGAACTAGGACGTTGCTTACTGAATGAACGATTGATGGAATCCGGAAAGTCAGCGGAATGGCTGGCAAAAGACTTGTTTTTTAAACCGGAACGAGTTTACGACTTTATTGAAAACAAAAGAGTGATGCCACTCAAAATTGCCATATCGATCGCCGATTCCATCGGTTGTGATGTTCGTGCCTTGTATGAATTAATTCCGAACGATAATGAAGTAAAGGGAGATTAAGGGAATAAGTGGTAGGTTGCATTAAAACTACAAATGTGATCCATTAAGCTAGTTAATGATAAACGATAGCTCAATCAAAATGAAAAGGCAGCCGGTCAAATGATCGGCTGCCTTTTCATTAGCTAATAAGCAGTTTACAGTAACGAAACTGATACATTTTGGATTGAGAAACCGTCTTTATACTGAAGCAGCAAAAGGAGGGGAGATTAGGCTAGCTAGGCAGGAATGATTGGAACAAATGAAAATGAAATTTTTTTAAAGGAGACTTGAGATGAGATTGTTTGAATTATTGCTATATTTGTCAAACATCAGTTTGTTTGTATTAACAGTTGTATTAAAAAAAGGTCAGCGTATAATTCCAGTATTCGTTGCAAGCGGGATCGCCGCAGTTTTACTGGTCATTCATTGGACGGTGGAAGGATACAGAGTGCAGCTGTTTTTATCATATTGCATAACGGTCTTTTTTTTAGCCATTTCAAGTTATAGTTATTTTAAAAAAAGCAGTTTCCAAAAAATCCCTCGTTTCCTGTTGGGTTCAGCTTATACCGCTATAGCGATCATGCTGGTCGGAACAGCGGTCCTCATGTATACTTTTCCTGTATTTAAACTCCCTGAACTGACAGGCATATTTAAGGTAGGAACGCAAACGTTTCATTTTGTGGATACCAATAGGGAAGAGATTTTTGATAAAGCAAGAGAGGGTAAAAGAGAATTGATGGTTCAGGTATGGTATCCGACTCAAGCTGGTAGTGGCAAGCGAACTGCTTTAATTCCCGATACGCGGATTTTAAGTTATATGGCCGCGAACTATGGTCTTCCCGGGTTTACTTTTCAACACCTGAAGTACGTATCCAGTCATGCATATTCGGAAGCGGAAATCTCTACGGCAAAGACTTCATACCCACTGATCCTTGGGAATCCCGGCAACGGCTCTTCTAGGTTCCTCCACACGTCGCAAGCCGAATATCTCGCGAGTCACGGATATATCGTGGCAATGATCGACCACACCTACAACACATCTGCAACCGAGTTTCCGGACGGTCGAATCACGACCAGCACAACCAACGACTTATTCTCGCCTGACCATGATTATCGGACGGAAAGCGGAAATCGCGACAAGTTAGGGAAAGTTTTAACCGACGATGTGGTGTTTGTGCTGGACCAATTCGAACTTATCCAATCGGGGCAGATTCCAAGTCATCTAAAAGGCTGGATTGATCTCGACCATGTCGGGGTGTTCGGTCATTCTATCGGTGGAGCAACGGCTTATGACGCTTCTTACGATCCGCGAATAGCGGTTGGCATAGACCTAGATGGAGGGCTTTATCGTTTGCGTGAAAGAGAGGGACTGCAAAAACCGTTTTTATTCCTCAACTCGGAAAGCTATTTTGAAAAATTAAAAATGGTGATGGATAACCGGGTCTACACGGATGCAGAAATTAACCGTATAGGCTCAACCAGAGAGTGGGAGGATCAAGTAACGGAAGATAAAAAGTTAGAGCTAGAACGGATGCGCAAAGCGGTCGACGAAGGGGGACAAGTCCTCTATATCGAAAATACGGAGCATTTGAATTTTACCGACGTACAGTTCATTTCTCCGATTTTCAAAATGCTGGGCATTACAGGAAAGATTGAGCCCGATAGAGCGGACTCCGTTACCAATACCTATATGCTGAATTTCTTCGATATGTATCTGAAAAATCAAGACGGAATCTTAATGAAAGGACCGGATAGCCGTTTTCCGGAGGTGAAGTTCGTAACCTCGCTATAAATTACGGAGCAGTTTAATATGATTGCAGTTATTTTAGACTGAAGCAACATCATTACGCTTACGGGGAATGATCGATCAATCCATACACGATAGCAGCCGTCTAGATGATCGGCTGTCTTTTTATTAAGCTAACAGCCACCCGTTAACTTTACCCTTTTAAGTACCGTAGCCGAAGTAGAATATTGTTACGCCATCCCGATCATACGATCGAGGAAGAAAGTGCTCCAATTTCAGCCATTCTGAAAGAAACCAAAAGAATGAGCAACATGGTAGACGGCCTACTTCTTCTGGCAAGAGGCGATTCACATGAGGAAGTTATCTCATGCACACCTGTTCGTATTGACGGGATCATTAAAGAGATCGCCAAAAAAATGGAGCCAATAATGGATTACAGGCAGTTGCGGGTACAGCTTCATGTCGAAGGCTCGGAATTGCTCATGAATGGAGATGAGAATCGTCTCATACAGTTGTTCATGATTTTGTTGGACAATGCCATTAAATTTACGCAGGCGGATGGGCAAATCGATCTTGAGTGAGGCAGGGAAAATCAGTTCTTGTAACCGTCAAGGATAACGGAGTGGGTATTTCGGAACATGAATTACCACTCGTATTTAATCGCTTTTATAAGGGAGATTCCTCTAGAAGTAGAGGGGATCATGGAGCAGGTCTAGGGCTATCGATCGCACGTTGGATCGTCGATCAACATCAAGGTACTGTCCACATTAGCAGCGGGGTAGGGTGTGGTACGACAGTTATGATTCGTTTTCCGGTGATTAGTTAAATAATAATAGTACTCTTCAAAAGAGACTTACAATTGTTGTCGGGACTTTTGGGGATATCTATAGAACGCAGCAAAGTTCTTTATTATCTAATCTTTTCAAAAAAGAAGAAATTAGTACATACTGTGTGCAATAAGCGAAGAAGATTATCTGGCTTCGCTACCGGTTATTAGCGCATATAAACAAAGGGTGATTATCGCTCAATGTTTAACTTGGATGTGATGCCTTGTAGGAATTTCAAAAAAACCGTTGAATCAGCTCAACGGTTTTTTTGAATGCATTTGTGTGTCGTCCTATAAGTGGTTGATGAAACTCTGAGCAATTGATATGGCCAGTCGAAATCGCAAGGCTCTAATTAATGATGTGGTTATTGCTCGGAACTCGAAAGAGGAAGTGATAAATAGATCAAATAATATAAACCCCTAGATTGTGACACAATCCATATAGATCTATGTATAGTCTAAGTAGAATGCATCTTAGTGACATATGTACAAAATACGGGTTTTGTGAGGAAGTAGTATATAAATTAAAGGAACCAACCAATTTGATGCAAATTATTGCCAATCTACTGTCTATTAATGATTATCTAATCAATGTTCAAACCTGTTCAAAATAACTGCCCTTTCATAAGCAATTGATTCTTATTTAGTAATCGATTTATCTTAAACGAGTATTAAGCTTTAAAGCTCATCAAGTCTCGCATAAAACTTTAAGTGCTGATAATGTTTTTATTGTTGCATTAGATTACATAACTCTTGATTATATAAATTTACTATTACCATTATTTAACTTTTATAATCATCCTCATACATGTTCATCTTTAAAGCTTTAATTTCAAAGCAACTCTTCAGCTATCCTTAATTGTCTTTCCCGTTCTTTAGTAGCTGCCTCTGCAACTGAAGAATGATCTGATATGTAATTCACCAGTTTTACTGTATAGTCACTGCAAACCATAGCGTGTCCTCGCATATGTCCAGTTGCTATGGCTTGTGCAAAAGAACGGGCAGCATACTTACTAGCCTCGGTTGTGGACTCTTTGGCTAATTCATTGACTATAAATCCAACTTTTCTTAAGTCAAAGGCTCTAATCTCACCAGTTATACGCTTTTCTAGCGTTTCTATACCTAAATCAATCCGCGGGTCATTTACAAGCTGCTGGTCCAGATGATCCAGGTGCTCAACTGCTACTTTCAAAGCCCATTTGGCCAGAAACTTCTGCGGCAGCTCTTCAAGCGTTTCTTCAAGCCGATTTCTTAATTCATGGTTATCTATAATCTTTATCTTTGGACTAGTATAAGTAAACATGTTAGTTTCTCTTAATTGCTGTTCATGTTTATTCCATGCATATTCCTCAATATTCAACGAATCACTCCCCCATTACAATACGGCACTATTTAATTGCTTCAGATCTTCTTTTATAAAAAGAGTGTACCATACTGAAAAAATGTAAATTAGCCATATTCTACGCGAATAGTCGCCTTTATTACTCCGATGCTGGGTAAACATCTCTTCGATGATATTCATATTGAATATTTCTTCAATGCCACTATATCGTATTTGTTCGAACATTATATCTGAAATTGGAGTTTTGAGCCAATCACGAATGGGGACGGGAAATCCTAGTTTCGGGCGATTCACAATAGCTTCCGGAACGATTCCTTCCATAGCTTTACGCAAAGCAAGTTTTGTTGTTTTTTGCCCAATCCGATTGGATACAGGTATTTTACTAGCCGTTTCGAAAACCTCTTTATCTAAAAATGGGACTCTTAATTCTAATGAATGTGCCATGGATAGCTTATCTGCTTTTGATAAAATATCTCCAGGTAACCAAAAATTCATATCAATAAACTGCATTCTTGTCGTAGGGTCTAGGTGAGCTGTCTTATCATAAAAAGGCTTAACGATATCCGCGGGATGTAAAAAGCTATGCTGAGCGTGTACCGATTCGTGGAGCAAATTCATCTTACCGGTTTTGTTGAAGATGTTCGCATTACCGAAAAAACGTTCTTCTAAAGGTGTCAGACCCCGAAGCAAATAATTTTTTCCATAAAAATGATAGGGATATACGGATAATGATTTTCGTAACGAATCCTTTATAAAGTTAGGCATCCAGGTTATCGGTCTTAAAGCATTTGGCTCTCTATAGATTCTGTATCCTCCGAATAATTCGTCAGCACCTTCCCCTGATAAGACAACCGTAACATGTTCTTTGGCAAGCTGGTTTAGATGATAGAGTGCAATGGCAGAAGGATCCGCTACAGGTTCATCTAGATGCCAGACCGTTTTCGGGATACTTTCAAAAAAGTCTTTTTGCGATAAGATGTGAAAATAATGATCTGTCCCCAGTTTGGCTGCTGTTTGATTTGCAATGATTGTTTCATTGTTCAACCCTTCAAATCCAATTGAAAAGGTTTTGGTGGATTCTTCTGTTCTCATCATTGCAGCTATAGCTGTAGAGTCAATTCCACTGGACAAAAAACATCCTCTATTCACATCACTTTGTAAATGAAGGTTTACAGACTCTTTCAATTTCCACTGAATTTCTTCTGCGTAGTCTGCTAAAGATCGTACTACCGGTTGAAAATGGGGTTCCCAATATTTCTCGATCTTCATTTCACCTTCCGAGTTAACAAATACTCGCTCTGCAGGTCCTAATTTATGAATGTGTTCAAACATCGTATCAGGATGCGGGACATACTGAAAAGTTAAGTAGCTGAATAAACTTTGATACTGAAGCTTTCTGGGTACCCCTTGCACTGCAAGTATGCTTTTAATTTCCGAAGCAAATAAAAGATTATTTTCGTCTTTGTAATAATAAAAAGGCTTGATCCCGAAATGATCTCTAGCAGCAAAAAGAGATTGTTCCTTAAGATCCCAAATCGCAAAACTAAACATTCCACGTAAATGATGGACACAGTCCTTGCCGTATTCCTCAAATAAATGCACAATGACCTCTGTATCTGATTGCGTCTGAAAGTGATGTCCCTTTAGCTTAAGTTGATCTCGTAGTGTTTTATAATTATAGATTTCACCATTAAAAATAATCCAAAGAGTACGATCTTCATTCGTCATCGGTTGATTGCCATCACGTAAATCAATTACAGACAATCTGCGAAAACCAAGTCCAATGCGAGAATCGAGCCATACTCCCTCATGATTGGGACCTCGGTGATTCATAACCCCTGTCATTTGTTTTAAGGTTTCTTCATGTGGTGGCTGTCCATTATATTTTAATATTCCTGCTATTCCGCACATACTCTGGCAGTCCTTCCTATTATAAAGATTAGGATATAGAGTGCCCATAATTGCTTTGATAAATTTATCATTTTTTTCTAAAGGATTCACTTATTTGAAAATATAAAAAAAGAAAAGCCTGTATTAGCAGGCTTTTCTCATTCATTTTTACTTTATCTCTCCCAGAAAGCTTCTAAAGTTCTCGACAATGTCTTTAGATCGGGTATGGTGCAAATAATGCTCCCCATCAAGCAACATCAATTTCCCGTGTAAGGAGTCTTTAATCTGTTCTTTATGCAGGGATTCCCAGCCTGGAACATCCGTATTGTCTTTCACTAGGAAGAAAATAACAGGAAGATCTTTAGGGAAATTTAATGTTTCCGTGGCTTTGAAATTGCTTTTAAAATGCTCTGCTTCGCTGATGATATTAGGATTCATCATGTTTTTAAGTGAAATCATTCTATTTTGTTCTTTAGTTTCCTCATCATCACTTGGTGGAACGATTTGGGCCGGGTTGAGTTTTACCAGCAATCGCATAAATCCTGATTTTTTAAGCAGCTTATAGGTTCCTGATGGAAATTCTTCATCGTTGCCCCCTTGTGTGGGTACGCTGCTGTCGATGCCTACGAATGCACTAACTTCGTTTTCGTATTTGTTCACATAGTCCAGTCCGTAAATTCCTGCTATAGAGTGTCCCATCAGAATATAACGATCTATCTTTAATTCTTGTAAAGCTTCATGAAGCTCACTCACTATATTGTCGACCGTTCGTTCTTTTGTGGTGACATCACTTAGTCCATAACCAAACGGCTCAACTACTACAACTTTATAGAAAGGAGTCAGTTCATCTACAAGTGGTTTGAAATCAATTACGGGTGATGCGGTTCCAAACCCTGGGAGTAACACGACCGTTTCCTTGCCTTGCCCTTGTATGGTTACATTCATCTTTTTCCCGTCGACAGGTACAAGCTGACCATAGGGTTCTATTTTTCCTTTCTCCACTTTATTGCTGATCACATTGACTGTAAAAACGATGACCAGAAAAAGTGCTAGGAGGAGGACTATAGCGACTATTACTTTAAGTAAAATTAATAATGTTTTCTTCATACTTTCATTTCCTTCCTTGATGTTTCTTTTAGTTTCTCCAACTTCTGCACCCCTTCTTGTTATCCCTTATCTTTTGTCTATTCCATTCTATCAATCCAGTCTTAGATCCTGTGTAACGCAAGTTTAATTGATTCTTAACTTTCAACAGCCCCTAATGATAACGATTTAAGCTTCTGTTAAGATTGGAATAACAAAAAAACACCTTTAGTTATCCGTCGATTAACCATAGGCTAATCTAACGTTATCTAAAGGTGTAGTTTCCACTTATTAGTTCATTGATTATTTACGCGCTGCACGAAGCTTCTCAGGGGTTACATCGTTTCCATCCGGATCTAAAATTGTCACTCCAGAAAGACTATTACGAACTTGTCCACGAATTTCACGCAGGTAGTCTTCACGCAAAGCGATCTGTTCAACCCATTCGCCTTGTGTCAGACCTACTTCACGTTCTTTCTTAGCTAATTCATTGATGCGAGTCAAACTTGTAATCATCTATGTTCCTCTTTTCTTAGTTTTAATTAGCTTACTAACGGTTATGGCGATTAGTTCCAGATTCAAGCTAAATTATCAGCCATTTGTTTCATAAGTCTTCTTAATAATAAACGTTCTTCAGGTATAATTCCGGCTAGTAATTTATTCAGCTGTTTGTTCCAGATCTGTTCCACAGGTTCGCAGAGATTACGTCCGGCTGGGGTTAGATACACTCGGCTAACTCTGCCATCTTCAGGATCTCTTTTTCGAACAACAAACCCATGATTTTCAAGAGATTTCACCATATTCGTTATGGTTGGAGGCTCACAATTCAAGCGTTCACTTAGCTGTATCTGTGTCATTCCATCTGTTCTCCATAACCGGCATAATAACTGTTCTTGACCCACATGAAGATTAAGTTCTCTAAGCAGCTCTGCATAATCTCTACGCATTTCCGCTGATATTCTATCCAGTAGTTCCCTTATCTCATCTTCTATCACAGATATTTCCTCCGTACTGCCATACAAATTACTTAGCAAGCTAATAATATCACGATTTATTAAAAATTTCAAATAAATGTCCGGTAACGTTCATCCTGTCTGCTGACCAAACCATTAAAAAAGGAGTAAAACCACAAGATCACGTAGATCTTGTTTTTTTACTCCTGCCCAGTCAACACTTGACTTCGTTCTCAATTATTTTGTGGAAGCCGCACTTCAAACATCGTCCGCACTACACTGCTTTGTGCAGAAACTGTTCCAGCATGTTGTTCCACAATGTTTTTAGTGATAAATAAGCCCAGTCCCGTACTCCCTGTGGGATGCGTTCGCGCTCGATCCCCGGTGTAGAACATATCAAAAATACGCGGCAGCTCTTCCGGATCAATACAATCTCCATAGTTAATAATCTCAATAACGACTTCGTTTTCTTCTAAATACCCATGAATATCAATAAATTGACCGTCGCTTCCGTATCGCGCTGCGTTAGTGAGAAGATTCTCAAATACACGTGCCAGCAGCTCACCGTCACCCTCTATCTTCAGAGGTTGGGTTACATCCAAGCGGGAAGTAAGACCATTTTTCTCAAAAACGGGATATAACTCTTCATTTAATTGTAAAAGAAGCTCACTAAGGTCGATCGAGGTTTTCTCAAGCGTAAGCTTACCGTAGTTCATTCTTGTAATTTCAAATAGCTCATCAATTAATTTTTCCAAACGTTGAGATTTAGTATAAGCAATCGTTGTGTAATGTCTGGTCTGTTCTGGCGTTAATTCATTGTCCTTAAGGATAAAATCCAAATAACCTATAACTGAGGTAAGTGGAGTACGCAGATCATGTGCCAGATTTAACACAAGTTGATCTTTACTGCTCTCCGCAAAGTCTCCCCGCTCAATAGCTTCCTGAAGATGATCAATAGCCAGATTGATATCATGGCCAATAAGGCCGAATTCATCTTTAGAAGGGATATCCACCCGCTCCGAGAAATCACCCGACGCCAGCTGATGGATCCCTTTCGAGATTTCCTTGAAATAATTTGCATATGGTTTAGTAAATATAAAAAAGAATAAGATGGCCAAAGGAATGAAGATAATCAAAAACGCATTAACATCACCGATATCCCGCATCAAGTAGCGAACTTTAGTCAATGGATTTTCTAATAAGACCTCTGATCGATAATATCTCTGCAGAATTTTATAGATTGAAAAGGTAATTCCACCGGATACAAGCATACTGGCCATCAGCAGCATAATCATTTTTGTACGAAAGCTATAAATCATTTTAGGCATTGGTTGTATACCCTTCCCCTACTATTTATCTTTGTAGTGACAATGGTATATGAATTCATTCAAAATCTCAAATCCTTCGAATTAAAGATCTTTCCGCACAAAAATCCGCAGAGAAATGATATATGAACAGCTAAGCAAGAATATATAAGCCAGCCCTAGGATTATAAAGGGAATGACCGTACCTTTCACTCCAAAACTTAGCCATCTGTTCACATCAGGTATCCACTGGATCAAAAAGCTAAACACGTTCGGGCCAAACATAACAATCATCATAAATACAAGATTAACCACTTGTGCCCCCTTTGCCCCTAACCAGTAATGAATCGGTAAATAAAGCATCGCAAGGAGAGGGAAAATGGATATCGTAATACCAACCTCTTGCCAAAAATGAGGGGTTACGGCTTTACCTGTCACAACAATCAGGAGATAGGTAAAGGCCGTTGCTGCCAGCCCGACAAGAGCAAACGGAAGGATCGAAAAATATTTGGCACGGACAAGCTCTTGTCTCCGTACAGGGAGATTAACGAGAAACCGTTGCGTCATCTGCTGAGTATCCATTGAACAGGAGCTTATCAATAACAGCATAGGTGGCATTACCGTAAATAAACTGAAGCTATGATAGTTTGAGTATGCTATGAAAATAAAGAAAGGGATTAGCAGCATCAGAAATTTACGCAAAAGAATGAAGTCTTTTTGAATTAAAAAAAATGATTTATACACTTTACGTCCTCCTTAGCTTATAACTCTTCCTTGCTAAACAATCGTAGTGAAATCCTATAAGAGCAGTACAATATGAATAGATAAACAATCCCTGTCAAACCAATCGGCACCAGATGATCCTGCAGCTTTAAATGGGTAATTGTTAAGAAAAAGGATGAATTTGAGAGTGAAGATCCAGTGTTTAGGGTGGTAATCGTTATTACTACATTAAAAAGGATATTGAAGTAATAGTTTTTGGAACCAAGCCAATAATGAATCGGCAGATAAATAGACGCAGTCAAAGGAATCATCAGTAATGTTAAAGATACCCCTATCCAATAAAACGGGCTAATGGAATATCCAAATGAAAAGGAAATTAGTAACAAAGCTAAAGTGCAAACCAAACCGATGAAACAATAAGGAACAAGTGATAAGTATTTAGCCAAGATAATCTCTTGCCGTCTTACTGGCAACCCTATAACAAACTTTGTGTTGTTATTCTGTGCATCCATAGAACAGGAGTATACGAGCAACAGTAAAGATTGAAATGTAGCAAACATGCTGGAGTTATCCAGTTGAACATATGCGATAAACAAGATACTCAAGAGAAATATAGGGATAAAATTCCGCAGGAGAATAAAGTCTTTTCGAATCAGCAAAAAGAGATTAAACATACAAAGTGTTTCCCTTTACCGTAAAATACATGATTTCTTCCAGAGTAGGTGTTTCGCATATGGCATGACCCCTAAAGAAGTGTTCCCCCTCAGAGCGATTGTTCAGAAGACCCTCGAAACCAACTTCCGTCTCTCTAAGCCCGATGAACCATTTTCGTACATCCCGATCAAGCAACTCTTTATTGCCTTTTACCAGCATGTATTTGTTGGCTAGAGATTCTTTCATTTCATTAAATACTAGGCGCCCTTCATTCACAAAAACAATATAGTCTGCGATCCGGTCCAAATCAGTCGTATTATGCGTTGAAAAAAGAATAGACTTCTTCTCATCCTGGATATGCTCACTAAGCAAATCAAGCAACTCTCTTCGGAATATAGGATCAAGTCCTGCAGTAGGTTCATCCATAATGAGCAGATCTGCACCATGTGATAAGGCAATAGCGAGCGAATACTTCATTTTCATTCCTTTGGAGAGCTCCTTAATCTTTTTCCGCGGGGAAAGCTTGAACATCTCTATGTATTTCCTATACGTTTCTTGATCCCAACGACTATAAAAAGGAGCAATAATCTTACTCATCTGATCGATGGTTAATTGATCGTAAAAGTAATTCTCATCGGAGACATAGCCAATCCGATCCTTATTCTCTGCTTCATGGATAGACATCTCTTGATCAAAAATCTTGACGCTGCCGTGATCAGGAAACACCATCCCCATCATCATTTTAATTAATGTTGTTTTCCCTGCCCCATTCGGTCCAATTAGCCCCGTGATATACCCTTCTTTGATTCCGAACGTAAGTTCGCATAGGCTAAAATGGCCATATTTTTTAGAAATTTGGTCCAATTGAATGACTTCTTTCATTCTGTCTCCTCCTCATAAAGCAATTTCAACATCTCACTAAACTCAGCAAAATCAATCCCCAGCATTTTACTCTCGTCGATAATCCCCTTCATTTTGTTCTCCATAATCCGTAGCCGTTGTTCCCGAATAAACTCCTGATCTGCACCAGAAACAAAGGAACCTTTCCCCACAATTGAATTGATAAGCCCTTCTCTCTCCAGTTCTTCATAGGCTCGTTTCGTTGTAATTACGCTAATCTGCAGCTCTTTGGCTAATAGCCGGATAGAAGGTAATGGGGTGCCAGACACTAACTCTCCTTGCAGAATCATCTGGCGGATCTGGCTGACAATCTGTGCATAGATGGGTTCACCGGAAGTGTTGGATATCAATATGTTCATGGAATTGTGCCCTCACTCCTAGTTTATGTGTTATCATTGTATATATGTAATATATACACTATACTCAATGTTGTCAATTACCTTTCTTGTATCGGCAAAAAAGCTGATTCCTAGGATCTAAGAACCAGCTTACATAGTTATCAGATATTTTCTTCATCACAATAATCCAGCACTTTTTAAAAAACGGCTAACAATATCTATCTGATAGCGAATCCGTAGGTCACGATCAAGGCTCCAGCAGGTTTCCACAGTAAATGCTTTAGCTCCTAATATACGGGTAACGGCTGCCCTTGAGGAGCCGGGGCGCTCCCGTAAACGGATATTAAAATGATAAGCGGTTTTGGGAATCGTTCGATTAATGCCTTTGATGACACGTTTTGCTGTACCTATTCCTCGGCTTCCCGGAGTGACGATGATCGACTGGCCAAGTCGCTTCGGATTTTTTTGTGACAACCCATTTGCTTCATGAAGGTCCAGAAACCAGGTGGGACGATATCTTAGTACTAGCTGTAGCAAAGCTGAAGCTAATGGATGTTTTGCCGCTGTTTTGCTGAAACGTGAAAAGGTGCGATTTAAATCAGGTACACCTCTGATCCGTTTGCGGTAAGCTTTTTGATTCAATAGAGGAACTACAATGATCGTGCCCCGGTGTATATACAACCTTCTCTGGTTAAAACGTTCTACAATGATCTGTGCGGCACGAATACTTCCTGTCTCATTCCCATGTATCCCCGACACCACCATAAAGACAGGACCAGGAAGCTCACCTCTAATCACATAATAAGGGGTAGCAAAAGCTGTGGACGATGCTAAGGTATAGCTTTCAACGATCATAAAGGATCACCTCCACATTTAGATAATCCATATATGTGTATTCCGATATACCCCAGTTGTCCTAGACATATAAGCAAGAAGAAACGACGTTGTCTTTTTTTAAAGATAACAATCGTTTCTCGTAGAAATATATTCAAAAAAAGCCTGATTTCTCAGGCTTCCTTAGTCCTAACTAGTTAATTTATTTATACGCCGGGAGCCAGTCTCCATGGGCTGTGATCAGCTCGTCGCACATATTTGTAATGTCATCCATCGACAATTCAGCTGCTGTATGTGGATCGAGCATTGCGGCGTGATAGATATGCTCTTTCTTATGGGTAATCGCTGCTTCGATCGTTAACAATTGTGTATTAATGTTTGTACGATTCAGTGCGGCGCACTGTGGAGGCAGATCTCCCACGTAGGTCGGAGTTACTCCGCTTCTATCTACTAAACAAGGGACCTCTACACATGCTTCATTTGGCAAATTGGTGATAAGACCTGTGTTCATAACATTGCCACCTATTTTGAAAGGCACATTAGTTTCGATGGCTTCCATGATATAAGACGCATATTCATGCGAACGTTCATGTTTAAGTTCTTTGTTATTAACCAATTCTTCCCGCATTTGTTGCCAACGTTCAATTTGATCTACACAGCGGCGTGGATACTCGTCGAGTGGAATTTGAAACCGTTCGATAAGCTCAGGGTAATTACGTTTGATAAAATAAGGATGATACTCTGCGTTATGTTCCGAAGATTCCGTAATGTAGTAACCGAATTTAAGCATCATTTCATAACGGACCATGTCTCCGTGATGTTCTTTTTGCTTCTCAGCTGCACGGCGTTTAATTTCCGGATACAAATCCTCGCCGTCTTTAGTAACCTCCAATAACCAAGCCATATGGTTAATCCCAGCGATCTTAGCCTGAACACCTGTCTGATCCATACCCAGATGCTCGAACAAGCCCGGAATACAATGCTGCACACTATGACATAATCCCACCGTCTTTACACCGCCATAGGTATTCATCACATTGGTCAGAACTGCCATAGGATTCGTATAGTTCATAAAGAGTGCGTCCGGACAAACCTCCCGTACATCCGCAGCAAAGTCCAGCATCACTGGAATAGTACGCAGGTTACGGAATATCCCACCTATGCCAACTGTGTCCGCAATCGTTTGCCGCAAGCCATATTTCTTCGGAATTTCAAAATCTGTGATGGTGCAAGGATCGTAACCTCCCACTTGGATTGCATTAATGACATATTTAGCTCCACGCAAAGCTTCTTTACGATCCGTATAGGATTTCACAACACAAGTGCTGCCGCTGCTCTCTTTTATATTATTAAGCATATTCTCGGAATCTTTAAGGCGTTGCAGATCAATATCATACAGGGCAAGTTCAAACCCTTGCAGGGCTGGCGTTCTCATACAATCTCCCAACACGTTTTTGGCGAATACGGTGCTACCCGCTCCGATAAATGTAATTTTAGACATATGAAATATTCCTCCTTATAGGTGAGGTGAACGGTGTTAACATCGCAGTTTTATGGAGTAGAGTAAACTATAATTCCCTTATAAACACTAGGATGTTAGATCATAACCGTCTGCTCTCTTCACTAATCACTATAAATGAGAGCGGTCCCAATGAGTATGGAGAAATACAAGAGAAATATGGACGTTTGTTGCATTTGTATATTCAATCCTATACTCTAAATGTATTATAAAAGCAATCTTGGGGAGGTCCTAAGTGAATGGCTTCAGAGCATTATCATTTTACAGCAGGGTTTAATCTGGCTCCCGATGATCATGACCTATCTGTATTATTCAGCGGAGAAGGCAAGCCTGTTCCTGGCCATAAAATGGGCCCCTCTGTTCATGATTACTATCTCATTCATACAGTAATTGATGGTAAAGGTGTTTTTCAAAGTGGCAGTAATTCACAGGGATGTAGTAAGGGGGATACCTTTGTAATTTTTCCGGGTGCGTTATTTAGCTATCAGGCAGACATGGATCGTCCGTGGACATATGTATGGGTGGCCTTACAAGGGGAAGCGGTTGAACAGCTACTACACGAAGTGGGAATTACAAGGGACAAGCCAATAATCCACTTAGATAACCTAATAGAGATACATAAAATATATGAACATATTCGTTTATCCTTTCAGCAATCTGCTTATCCTCGACTGGAGAGCTTAGAAGCTTCGGGTTGGCTGCGGCTGCTAGTGCACAAATTCGGTGTTGCGAACATAAGTTCGCTTTCCTCTCAATCGATAGAATTACCGGATGTTATCGACCGCCAGATCGATCAAGCGATCCGTTGGATTTCTCTGCAGTTTCATCAACAGATCAGTATCGACCATATGGCATCGTCTCTAGGCTATCATAGAGCGCATCTCTCTAAAGTCTTTAAACAAAAGATCGGCATGTCTCCCAAACAATATTTATTAAAGGTTCGTATGGATAACGCAAAAAAACTGCTAGGAGGAACGCTGACCATCGACCAGATCTCTTCCTCGGTCGGTTTCAATGACGCGTTATACTTCTCCAAGCAGTTTCGTAAGTGGAGCGGCATGTCTCCAAGTGAATTTCGAAATCATCTTCGAACGGGCAAATGATTGATCTTTCTTACGTTTCTTTCATGGCTTTAGATAAAATAGAGGTAACAAACGTTGTCTTTCCTTCACAATAAGCATCAATGTCATAACGATGTTGTTCTGCCAGGCGCTGTTTGACCTCTGCATACGCTTGACGCGCTGCTGTATTCGATCGCAGATAGTCTCTGAAAGCGATATGCTCCAAGTAGCCTTTTCCATCCTTAGGGCAAACATACAGATGATATTTCATAAACCCGTCATCCTGAAGTCTTTGAAAAGCTTCTCTGCCCTCTATTCCCAAGTTCCCTTGGTGTTCATAACCACGCTGTTGTAAACGTTCGATGATTTGTGGGAGTACATCGTAGCTTTCCATCACAAGATCTAGGTCGATGATAGGTTTAGCAGCCAGCCCTTCAATGGAAGTACTGCCCACATGCTCGATAGAAATAATAAGATCTCCGACATAAGATAAGAGCTGTTCTTTTAATCTATTGAATTCTGCCTTCCACTCTGGGTTATACGGGACAACCTCTATAACTTTCGTCTTCTCAGCGATGATCAAACACCTCCCGGGTATAATAAAAGGTAATATAATACGTTTCTAGCTAATCTCCGGTATATCCTCTTTCTCGATCACTCTATAGACTATCCATATACATAGAGCGGCTACAACAAGCGTTCCCCCCATTAAGCAGACGCCACTCCAGCCCCAATGCTGCCATGCAAAACTTCCCAGCGTGGATCCAATCGCTCCACCTGTAAAAGTGCTGACCATAAAAACAGTATTTATACGACTTCGAGCCGCTGGTTCAAGTGCATATATCCGTGTTTGGTTACTGACCTGTGATCCCTGTACCCCAAGATCCAGAATAATAACTCCTGCAATCAAACTCCAGATTGTAAATCCGGCTAAACCAAAAAATCCGTAAGCAATCAATGTAATTAACAGTAGGATTCCTACAATCTTTTTGGGAGCAATTCTGTCTGCTAACCTCCCGATAAATGGAGCACCAGCAGCACCTGCTACACCAATAAGACCAAACAATCCTGTGATTGAGCTACTGTAGTGATAAGGTTCTCCTTCCAGAAAGAAAGCTAGAGAAGTCCAGAACACACTGAAGCCGCCAAACATGCAAGCCCCAATTAAAGATGACTCACGAAGCGTCGAATATCTGAGAATCAGTTGCCCCATTGATTTCAGCAGATCGGAGTACGAAGAATTATTGTCTGGTTTCGTTGCCGGGATTAGCCGATAAAGAATAAGGGATAGCAATAACATGACTACTGCGGCAATCCAGTACATCGCCCTCCAGCCGAACATATCCCCTATAATTCCGGATATTGTTCTTGCTAGCAGAATACCAAAAAACAATCCACTCATTACTGTACCTATAACCTTCCCCCGTTCCTCCGGTAAAGCTAACTCAGCCGAGAGAGGAATGATGACCTGCGGCACCACCGTAGTTATGCCGATAGCAAAGCTGGCGATATACATCCAAGTGAGGTTTTGTGCGGTAGCGAAACCAATTAGGGACAGTGATACAGCAATAAGAAGTCCGGATATCAGTGTTCTGCGTTCACGAATGTCACCTAGTGGAACAAAAAATAACATTCCCAGCGCGTAGCCGATTTGAGTAAGCATCGATACATATCCCACTGCGTTAGAGGAAGCATTAAATGTGCGTCCTATCTCAGCCAGGAGCGGCTGATTATAATACATATTTGCCACGCTTAGCCCTGATGCAATGGCTAGAATTAGGATGAATTGCTTAGATAGACCTCCTCCTACACGAACAGCAGCGCTTGTGATAGATTGTGTCATGAAATTATGTGCCTCCGTTCACGTATGCTGCTTCAAACAGCGAGCTTTATTTTCCCTAATATATTATAGCAGTCACTGTCAACCTTCTTTTTTCAATAGATTAATGATTAGTAAAGGAAAAATATAAATATCTGCATAAGTACAATTTATAGTAAAATATATAAATCTGAGCTAGGAGTGGATGGGTGTGCACCAGAACGAACAAATCATAAACAAACTACAAAAGAACCCCTTAAAGAATGTTAGCTTGTTAAAAATGTTAACCTCCTTCCACGAAGTCATGGAAACACATCTAGTAGAGCAAGGTGAGCAGTGGGGTGTTGCTTTACTTCTTCCAGCCACAGCATACGCATATGATCATAGGGTATATCCTCAAGCGGATTACATCGTATTTTTGGATTACAGCTGCCCCGATATATTTCCAGCATTACTAACGCTGCTCCCCACAGAGGCGAAGCTTGTTTTTAAACTACAGGATGTGAAGTACCAAGAGGCACTGTCTGCGCATTTTTCTTTAGAAAAAGTTCGGGGGTTTTTCTCTTACAGCACAACTGAGGGGTTAAGGTATGTTAAGGACAAAGAGGTAACAATCAATCATTCATTTGACGACAGACTACTTCCACTTTGGGCTGCTAACCATTACAATAAGGAAGAAATTGAGGAATATTTCCAAAAAGGAGCGTTTTCCGTTTCAATCTTTCAGGGCGACAATCCGGTTAGTACCTGCCTAGCGTTCCGCAATGAAGAGCAGATTTGGGAAATCGGCGCTGTACATACTTTAGAAGCATTTCAAAGATACGGATACGCGAAAATGGTAGTTCGCACAGCCATACAAGAAACGTTAGAACGAGGCTTTATTCCACGCTATCACGTCCTTGAAAGAAATCAAGCGTCCATTCGTCTAGCTGAATCTATTGGACTTGTCCCTTGTGTGCAGCTAGAGCACTGGATTAACTACATTCAATAACAATTTCTATTGGAGGTGATTTTAATGAGCTATCCACCAAACGACAATTTGAACTATTATCAGCCTCCACCCCCTCCGGCACCAACGAATGGCAAATCAATCGCTGGTTTTGTCTTGGGAATCCTCTCCATTGTTGTGCCTTATATTGGTTTTCTGTTAGGAATTATTGCGATTATTCTATCCGCCTTATCGCTGAAGGAAATCCGTAATCGTTATGAACAAGGCAAAGGCTTAGCGATTGCAGGTCTGGTATGTGGAATTGTGGGCACGCTGATGTACGCAATTATTATATTATTCGTCGTTGTGTTTGTTTTTGCAGCTTCTACTTACTAACCACGAAAAGGATCTCAATAGCCATCATCGGCTGCTGAGATCCTTTTTGAGTTAACACGTTTATCAAGTGAACCCTTCATTCAGTCGTGGAACCAAAATCGGTGATTTTAAGCTTTACATCAAAGGTTAATGGCATCCGAATAAATTCCTCGTCCCAATGATCCTTGACCTTTTTCCAAACCTGCGGTTTTTCTATGCTGAACCAATTTCCGAACCCTGCCACATCTACTTTATAGGTGGAATGCATTTTGTGAATAAGAGCATTAATTTTTTCGGTCAATCTCTCCTCGAATATCTTCTCCAATTCTTTGAAATAGGCAACTTCCGCGGAATGTTCATTATCATCCCAATGCTCAATAAGACGTCCATCAGACTCAATCGCAACATGAAAGGAAAACTTCTCATCAGCAGTCTCCTTCAGTGTAATCTTGCTCTTGACTGATTTAATCTCATAAGTAATTGCTTCGTTTGACTGATCATATGTTTTGATGCTCCCGCCTTTAACATCGCCTTTGATCCAGGCAATACTCTCCACATCCTGTTGGTTCAGATTGCCGATCCAATATCCTGTGTCTCCCTTGATAATACCGGCGCCGGAAAACTCCACCTCACCATTTGCCTCAATAACGTTCTGCAAAACAAAGCTTTGCTTCGAATACATCAATGCATCTAGATTCGACAATGTTATGCCCTTCATAACTTTACTAGTCCTGAAGTGGTTATGGACCATGTCCTCCAGACGAAAAGAAGGAACCTCCTCTGCTGTCGTGTTTAGCGTATCAGACGCACGTCCTTGGCTAAGAAAGATGAGGCAGCTAGGGCGAATATCGTTATCACGCAACAGAAAGTCCATTAGCCGTCGGATTTTCTCCTGTTGTATCAATTTCTCGGATATGACAACAACCTTGAGGTGATGGCCTATAATCGGACGGTTCTTGCGGATCGAAATCTGGCGGAATACTTCAAGCAGGGAATCTCCAGACTCTGAAATATTATGGAAATGAGTTTTGGGTGTTTCACCTTCTTTGCCGGAGTTTCCAATTACATTTTCAGGCACAATTTGTACCGTAGCCGTCAATTTATTATGCTTAAGGTAACTTCCTCCGAGTTCCTCAAATTTCTTTTCGACTGTTTGGGGTTCCCCCTTGTCAAGCGCCAATCCCGTATAAACACTCAAGTCTTCAATTTCCTTACTGCTCCAGCAGCCGGACTGCGTAAGCAGAATCATAAATACCAATAGTAAGCGAATAACCTGCTGTCTAAACATTCTGCTTGAGTCCTTTCTTCCTAATGATTAATACAATCGACAATAACAGTGGCAGCAATATAAAGATCAGCACACCCATATAGCCAATCGCATCACCAAGACTGAAGACATCATTGATGCGTTGAGGGATCATCGTACAGATGAAGATGATGGGCATTAAAGCGAACATAACCGGATGGATCTTTAGGTGAAACACCTGGGAGATTCCGAGTGACGCATTAAAGAAAAAGCTGCAAAAATTGCAGAACATCTGCATCAGCCAGATAACCAGCAACGGAAATTCAAATCGTTCAAAAAAGAACCCTGAAATTTCAAAGCTCCGCACCAAATCTATCGTCGGCCAGGTGCTGGAGATTACAGAATTAATAGATAAGCCGCCGATAACCATTACAACAGTAACCAAATATAATACAAATGGTATGCTTAAACCAACCAACATTCCCTTGACTGCTTGCTGTGGATGCTCCATAAAGGCCGTCATTGTCATCACAACCTCACAACCGGTAAAGATCAGGATGCTCGACTTCATGCCTCGGATCACCGGGATCATACCTTCACTCAGAAAAGGACGCAAATGCTGGATATCAAATATTCTGGTACTTAAGATATAACAAATTATCAGGATAAAAATACTGATCGGAAATACAATCTGAAACACGCGGGCCATGGAATTAATCCCACCATACACCAAATAAGTGCCCACCCAGATGAACGGCATCACAATCGCCCAGATCGGTGTCCCTTCCAGAAGAAAAAACAATGTTACTTCCGCCAAAACGCGGATTTCGAAACCCGCTATCACAATAAAGTACAGAATCAATATTGTACTCATTACACTGCCTGGAAGATTCCCAACAATTCTTTTAGAATACTGAAAGACAGTCTTCCCTGGAAATTGCTGGCTAAGCTTCACCATAACCAATATCACCAAAGATACGGTGATACCTCCCAGCACTACTGAAATCCAGGCATCGGGAGTCTGTACAGCCTTAACAACATTTCTGGGCAAAGTCAAAATTCCCGCACCTAGCATTGAATTGGTCAAGATTATGGAAGCCTGCGAGGTTGTGATCTTGTCATCAGTTCGTTTGAACACTGTGGTCTCCCCTCTGCTCCTGCTAAGAATACATTCTCTAGGACCTGCGCTTTTTCTTCTGGGTCTTCAGCATCTCCGGTCTTCGCTTCATGATTGATAACGGTGCACGGACGAACAAATCCTTCCAGTCACTTAACCGGAAAGGGGAAATAGGAGTGACGTAAGGAACTCCAAAGCTTGAAAGCCGAGTCAGATGACTGCAAATAAGCAGGAAGAAAAGGATGGTTCCGAACATGCCCAGGACCGCCGCAAATAACATGCCTGCGAATCGTAAGATCCGGAGAGTAATCCCCGCACTGTACATCGGTATGGAAAACGAAGAGATCGCTGTCACGGCTACAACAATTACCAGAAACGGACTCACAATACCAGCCTGTACCGCGGCATCTCCAATGATCAGACCTCCGACAATCCCCATTGCCGGACCTATGGGCTTCGGCAGCCGGATTCCAGCTTCACGCAAGATTTCAATGGAAATTTCCAGAATCAACACTTCAATTAATGCAGGAAAGGGTACACCTTGGCGTGTTTCGATAATGGAGATCGCCAGTTGTGTAGGAATCAGTCCCGGATGAAAGGAGATAAAGGAAATATACAGCGCCGGAGCCAACAGAGCCAGAAATGATGCGCAAAACCGGAGTATCCGCAAAAGTGTACCCGGAATCCAGCGCTCATAATAATCCTCAGGAGACTGCAAAAGCATACTGAACGTCACTGGAACAACGAGTGCAAACGGTGTGCCATCCAGCAAAATAGCGACTCTTCCCTCTAACAAGGAAGCAATTACCCGATCGGGTCTTTCCGTATTCTGTGTCTGCTGAAACGGGCTTAAATAATCATCCTCGATCAACTGTTCCACATAGCCGGATTCCAGAATAAAGTCCATATCAATTTTGGAGATACGTTCCTTCACTTCCTGGAGCAGATCAGGATTTACAATGTTTTTCATATAAGCGATAACCAGGTTCTTCTTGATTTCGCTGCCTACTTCAACCATTTTCATTTCCAGATTCTTATTAAGCCCTTGGCGCCGCAGCATAGAGGTATTCTCACTGAGCACCTCGGTAAAGCCAATCCGAGGCCCCCGCAGCAAAGCCTCTGAGGTCGGCTCAGTAATCGAGCGCACTGCTCCATGCGGAGAACCCACCAGCAACATCTCACACATGCCTTCGACAATCAGCGCAGTGTATCCGAATAGGACAAACTCCTGCAGCTGGTCTAAATCCTTGGCTTCACTGAGCTGAGCTAGCGGGAGCATATTCTGTTTCAAGTAGTTGTATATTCCTTCTGAAGCTTGCGTTTCGCCGGCAAACATCAAATTCTGCAGCACCTGCTGATTGATCAGTTCTTCGTGCTGCATCCCCTCTACATAGACTAATGCGGCACGTGCCTGAATACCTTTAACTGAGAATTCACGAAAATGTACATCACTGTTCTCCCCCAATGCCGTTTTTATCGCTGTCAGATCGGCATCATAGTCCTGAGTAAAAGCAGTAGACACAGGAGGCTGCGGATTTACTTCCCGATTGTCATTCTTCTTCAGTTCCGCATCCTGTGATTTGGCCTCTGTTTCCTTAGAGCGTCCGCTTCCAACATAAAAATACAAATGCCTGTAAAGATAAAAAATCCCTACGGGAAAGAGCAGCGTAATCGCCGCCTGCATAAAAATTGTCCAGTCCGGAATATAAGAGACTATTTTAGGCCACATCGCAATCATCCTCTATAGGAATCTGTTAGTACTATTCTCCTTCCACCCTATTCTTATGCAACATTTGAAACTTAAGGAAAGTTCATATATCACCATGGATCCGGACATAACAAAACGCCCGCTTATGCGGGCGTCTGCAATTTAGAGTATTTTCGATGTTTACTGCCCAAGGTTAATTAGGTTACTGCCACTGCTTTAAAACTTCAATCAAACCCGGGACATCTAATCCATCCAAGGAAAAAGCTTTGCGCAGCAGCTCATGCGGGATGAACTCATCGTATTTTCCGAGGTAGGGTGCTTCATCTGGTGATAACAATGATAATGGATCTGTGGCAGCCATACTTTCGGCAATGATCTCTGCTTCCAGCGTTTCTGCATCAGTTTTACCCGCAACAACCATATAATAAGGTTCCATCGGAACGATAGAACGCAGTCCCAGAGGGCTCTTCAGATTGTTCTTCAGAAGGCGCTCCAGCGTGCGGAATTGTCGACTGCCCGCCCAGGGCAGAATGAACATAGAATCTCCACCCGCCGGCATAACGGATCGCACAAGCATTCCGCTTTCCTTCGCTAAACGACGAGCTCGTTCGAGCCGCGCAGCGGCACTCGGAGCTAAATACGGATACAATGAAGTGGCTCCTAAGATTTCACGGATCTTGTTCATGATGCGTGTATGTACATCCCCACCCGCACCAAGCCACAACGTATCTACTTTGCCGCGTGAGGTTTTCACATAAACGGCTTTATGGCGATTATCCACCTCTTCTACCTTCCAAAGCTTACCTGCCAGAGTAAAACAGTAGCCTGGTGGTGGAACCGTTGTGATCGATCCGATTTCCTCAGTTCCGTTATAGACCACATGCTCTTCATCATCTTTGAAGACCGCGTAGAAGCGGAAGTTATTCACGATCTTCTCTCCCGCCATCCCGATGATCAAGCTGCCTTCGTCCATCTTCTCAATTTGTCCCATGCCTAACATATAGGTCATGAAAATATCATAATCAGTAGGATCTATGGTTTTAAACGAAGGCAAACTCAGAACCGCTTCTTTTAAATCATCCGGTTCGGCCTCACCCATACTTTTCAAAATGCTCATCGTCTGATGGTATAGCAGTCCAACTGGCAGCTGACGCACGACCAGGGGTTCAACCCATTTCTCGCGCACATATAGCTCAATAACCGCTATCGCTCGAAGCAGTGTCCACGGCATCCGCGCCGGAAGCTGAGCTTCCTCGTCCTCTTCCTCGGGCGTGACAAAGATCATCTCGGATGCAGCGTCTCCACGCCTGCCCGAGCGGCCTAACCGCTGCACAAAGCTAGCACAGCTATAGGGAGCGCCGACCTGTAGCACTCGCTCCAGCTCGCCCAGATCAATGCCCAGCTCCAGCGTCAACGTCGCTGCGGCAACAGCCGGTCCGGTGCCTTGCCGCAGCGCGGCTTCCGTCTCTTCACGCAGCATCGCGGAGATGCTGCCATGGTGAACGTGAAACACATCCCGTTCACCACGCTTCGCGGCCGTTCTCCGCATCTCTAGGGTCGCCGTCTCCGCATCTGAGCGGCTGTTGGTGAAGATCAACGCCTTCTTCAGATGCGTATGATCATAAATAAAATCGTAATAAGACTGCTTCGCACGTTCTAAATGCTCCGCCTGCACCTCATCCCGTGCATCCGGGAAAGAGAAATGCTCCACACTTAACCTGAGCTTACGCCCGCCTTGTGGAGCGGACACTTCAACGCTCTCCCGTGTGCCTGCCGCTAGCCACTCCGTGACAGATGCGTAGTCGCTCAGCGTAGCAGATAGACCGATTCTGCGAGGATGGCATCCCGCCATTCGTGAAATTCTCGCCAGCTGGCTTAACACCTGGATCCCCCGGTCAGCTCCCATAAAGGCATGCACCTCGTCAATGACAATAAAACGCAGATCATGGAACAACGCTGGAATAGCATTCGGGCGGTTCATCAACAATCCTTCAAGCGATTCAGGGGTGATTTGCAGCACGCCTGAAGGATTCTGCACCAGTTTTGTTTTATCGGCTTGTGGTACATCTCCATGCCAGTGCCACACCGGAATGTTGCCTTCGCGAAGCAAATCATTCAAACGTGTAAATTGATCGTTGATCAAAGCTTTCAAAGGGGCGATATACAAAATGCCAACCGAACCGGAAGGACGTTCATACAGCTCAGTAAGCGCAGGGAAAAAAGCTGCCTCTGTCTTACCTGAAGCGGTACCTGAGGCAATCAGCAGATGATGCGGGGTATCAAAAAGCACACGGCAGGCATCCACCTGTGCCTCACGCAAAGTCTCCCAGCGGTTCTTATAAATAAACTCTTTAATGAAGGGTGCCAGCCTATAGAACGGATTATCACTCATAATTCAAACTCCGCTAAGAACCCATCCAGTTCATTTTGCTCGGTCTCAGCTGGCTTAGCTGTTTTTTCGCCCACTAGCTGTTCAAAAGTAATCTCCGGATGCTGGTGGAGCGTATGCAGCAGATCCATGAAATCACGAACTACCTCCCGTGGAGTCAAGAGTTCCTCAGCCCCTAATCTTCCAACCGCTTCCTCCATAAAATGAACCAATTGTTCCTGTGATAAACGCGCTTCATAACCATAATGTAGGGCGTGAATCCCTTTAAGCTTTTGCAGCAGTACCAGAATTTCCTCGTGTGATAACATGTCCAGTGCAATGATAGGTCCAGTATAATTGTTCAGACCCGCCGCCCCGTACCGGCCTGCAACCAATCTCGATCGCAGTGCCTCATAACTAAATAATCCACGCCGTCCATCTTCCACAAATTGCGGAGTTCCCCCTATAAAAATCCCAAGGTTCTCTGCCTTCCCCTGCATCGTATCATTGAACATAGTAAGCAGCTTTTCATAGTTGCTCTGGCGGGAAATACTGTTCGTAATTTTATAGAGATTGACACCTTCATCAATAAACAGCAGCAGACCTTTATAGCCAATAGCCGCGGTAAATTCCGCCCAAAGCTTCATATAGTCATACCAATTATCATCATCAATAATCACGCCAACTCCAAGCGCTTTGCGGGCTTCTGTCCGAGTTGCAAATTCTCCACGCAACCAGCGAAGCGAATCCTGTTTCTGGTCATCATCAGCCAGCTTGTGTGCATTCCAATAAGAGGCGAGTACTTTGGCAAAATCAAAACCATGTACCAAACCACGCATTTCAGAGGCTACAGCGTAAATTCGCTTCTCTACTTCTTCACCAAGCTGAGGGTGATCAGGTCCATATTCCTTCTCCTGCATCACGGACTGCTGTAGCGTAATAATCCATTTTTGCAGGATGATCTCCAACGCTCCACCATCTGGACGTGTGCGGGTCGATAAATGGCTCATTAGCTCCCGGTAAGTCGCTAGGCCTTGTCCTTTGGTTCCCACTAATCTGCGCTCAGGGGAGAGGTCAGCATCTGCTACTACAAAATCACGATCCATCGCGTAATTACGGATCATCTGAAGCAGAAAGCTTTTGCCGCTGCCGAATTTGCCTGTAATCAGCTTAAAAGCTGCCCCACCCTCTGCAATGTTCTCCATATCTCTTAATATGGCTTCAATCTCCGGCCGGCGGCCAACGGCTATATGCTCTAGTCCGATACGCGGAACAACACCAGCCGTCAACGAATTGACTAGCGCAGTTGTCATTCGTTTAGGTATTTTTAATTCACTCATCCAAAGTTCACCTCATTAAATATTGCGCAGCATAGAGATATATTCCTCAACAATGTCTTCCCCCTCAATGATCAGATCACCGAGAATATCCATTGCGATTTCATTAATCTCATCAATTAAAAGCTCTGACATCGTGCCATTGGCAGCAGCCAGCTTCAGCATAGATTGACTTCCATCCTCATCCAAAAGAGCAAGCAGTGCTTCCCGTTGTAGTGGATTTAAAGCATTGGCAAACTGTTCTGCCTCCGACCCTATGTTAACCACTTGAGCTTCTTCAATCACATCTACAGGCAACAATTCTTCCTTGCTGTCTTTTATTGGACCGATTTCATCGATAGTTACATCGATCTCGCTATCCTCGTAATCTTCCTGCTCGTCCATATTCTCAACCGTAAGCATCGTCCGTACAATTTCAGAATCACTTTGCAGGCGTTCTAGCTTCTCCGGATCTATGACGACTGCCGGTCCCTTGTCTTCCTGCGTCTCTTTAAGGTATTCACGCTTTAGAAAACGAGTGATCAAATCGTCCATATCGGCATCCACATTAACACCTTTAAGTCGTCCGCGGTAGCCCATCAGTTCCCGTAGTTTATTCTCAGTCAGACGAAATAGCCTGGTAATCAGACTGCGAAGTGGTGGAGATTTACTAATACGTACAACCGGTATAAGAACAGAATAGCCATATAATGAAATGTCATATACGGCACTTCGGAATAAATAACGCTCCCGCATCACCGCTGGTCCAGGTGGAAACATTTCAACTAGATTGGAGCCGTGTTTCCGGGTGACATAAGCATTGATTAACGCCACGACCTGCGGAATGTATTGTTCAAGAGCTTCTTTGCCTTCTCCGATGTAGAACTTGGATTTACTAATATCATAGTCCGACATTGCCGTTAATACTGCAAAGGTTAGTTGCTCAGGCGCTGCGGTCAAGCCTCTCATTAATTCAAGTTCCGCCAGATCTCCTGCAAGACCACGTGAACGAGCCACAATGATAGAAAGCGGGACATCCAAGTGATGTACAAAAGAGAAGTCCGCGATCCAGCCGCCAAGATATTGATCCAAGCGTTTATAACTTTCCCGGTAAGCTTCCCAGATCTGATTTAGCTGCCTATAGCCATCATAAGGATCAGTCCACCCCACACCATTAATAAGCTCATATACATGCAGAAAAATATAAGAAAGATCTGTTTTCAGATATCTGCCTTGTCTAACTTCATTCCGCCAATAGAAATACCATCTGCTCTGCGTGCCTGTCATATGGCCATATGTAGGCCAGTAACTCTTAAAAGGAACAAATAGCGCTGAATCCTCAGTTTTATCAACCAATTCCTTCGCTCTTGTTACGAACTGCCCTTCGGTGGTAGTCACAGGCTCCGGCGTTTCCATCTCTGTATCCCAAAGCTGCAGCTGTAATGATGGTTCAGGGGATGAATTCGTTTTGCCTTTATTCGTTGAAGATGACTTAGACAACAGCGGTTCAGGGGAATTTCGCGGCGGAATCGGTACATTTTGTTCCGTACTTTCCCAGACTAATTCTGTGAAATGCGGCTGCTTCCTATCATTACTCATGTGCGATCGCTCCGTCCTTATAAATAAGGATTAATGTAAAAAAACGGTCCTGTTCACAACTGTGAAGGAACCGTTTTGTTCTTACGTAATAGTAGTGGTTGTCCATACAGGACGACAACATCGTTTCTTCTTGATATTTTAGCACTGTTGATAGATTAACATCAAGTATGTAATGCAGAATCACACTTTAGAGAAGCTCGGTTCCCTTTGTTTCTTTGCCAAGGAACAATACCGCTAATGCACCGATAATAATCGTTACAAAAAATAACATAAAGATCGAGCCAATCGCCATAGATTTACCTACTAGAACCCCTACCAGCAAAGGTGCGATAATTCCCCCAATCCGGCCAAAGGACGTCGCTAAACCAGCACCTGTGGAACGAATAGCCGTTGGGTACAGCTCTGGCGTATAAGCGTACATGCCACCCCAAGCGCCAAGATTGAAGAAGGATAAACAAATTCCGGCAGCCATCAGCATTCCTTCAGTAGTCGCATTTCCGAACCATGCAGCGCTAACCGCAGTGAACAGCATATAGATGACTAGGACAAATTTACGTCCGAACTTTTCAATAAAGTAAGCGGCAGTAAAATACCCAGGCAGCTGAGCGAGCGTCATAATAAGCACATACTCGAAGCTTTTGACCAAGCTGAAGCCTTTAAGTACCATAACTGTAGGCAGCCATAGAAACATGCCATAATACGAGAACACCACCGTAAACCATAAAATCCACAACATAATTGTAGAACGGCGATATTCTGGCGACCATACGGTAGCGATTCGTTTCTTTAAGGAAACGGGTGCCTTTTTAATCTCAGCAAATTTCGGTGAATCATCAATCGCCCGTCTTAGATATAAAGCGTAGAGTGCAGGTACAGCCCCAATTCCGAAAGCTATACGCCAGCCATAATCAGGGATAATGAAGAACGCGATTAATGCAGATGCAATCCAACCGACTGCCCAAAAGCTCTCCAAAAGCACAACCGCACGGCCTCTCTCCTGAGCAGGCATGCTCTCTGAGACCAAGGTAGAAGCGACAGGCAGCTCTCCGCCAAGGCCAAACCCAGCAATAAAACGAAGCACACAGAGGATCGCAAAGCCTGTTGCAAATGCAGATAATCCGCTTGCCGCCGAGAAAATAAGGAGTGTCCACAGCAATACCGGTTTACGACCAAAGCGGTCTGCTAATATTCCTGCCGCTGCAGCACCTACTGCCATACCGACGGAATTAATACTAGTCAATATACCGATCTGCTCCGGTCCCAGATTCCAATCCTTAGCTAAAGCTGCTACAACAAAAGAAATCATTCCGACGTCCATCGCATCGAACATCCAGCTCAAGCCAGCGCTGAAGAGTAATTTCCTTTGTTTCGGATTCCGCAGCAGTGTCATTTGATTCACTTCGAAGCCCCCTTATTTCAACCTGCTAACTAATAAAACTTACTTTTGATTGTTTCACTTATACATTTTAAAATTGAAGTGCTCAAAAATCAAGAAATAAAGCAGCATTAAAGTATTGCCTAGCCAGCGATTGAAAATAACAGGTCTGCACAGAAATTGTGGCGATAAGCAGCATATTACGAACGGATTCTCTCTGCGCTCTCGACAAATGTGTCAGCCGGTTAATTACACGATCTATAGAGCTTTTTAACGAGGTATCTTCTTTCCAAGAGAACTCCTTGTGCAACACTTGATCTACTTTACATTGCGTCTGAATCGATGGATTGCTTTTGATCTCCTCAAAAAGCCCTGCATATGCGTAATACAGCTTGGCCGGTTCAATTAGATCATCATCATCGCGATCCGGCTTTAGGAACATTAGCTGGAACAATTGGCGAATACTTTCAAAGTTAAGGGCTGATTTGAGATCATCAATAATAAACAAAAGCGCCGCCTGATTAACCGAATATTTCTTTCCTTCTTTAGGCGAACCGAGATATTCCTTGAAGTCGCGCTTGACCCAATTTTGCATAGCTGTGACGGTCAATGTGGAATACTCTATAAGATGGCCCAATGAAGCAATTTCACCAAGTGAAAAGCCTTTTACATGGCCGCCTTTAATGATCTTTTGTAATATGGGTGGAACATTGGTTGATAAAAAAGCGGGTAACGAAGTCCCCTTTTGTAATTCTTCACGGTGAAACTTTGCCCATGCCTCTTGGAGGATATTCAGCGGTTTCCGGTCTGACAATCCGGTCAATGAGAGCAGTAGACTGGACATCTCCACACGAGTCAATGCAAATGATTCCATATCTGTTTCCCTCCACCATTTGATATTTTACTGAAAAGTTCGTAGAATAGTTCATAAGAACTCATAATAATGAGTATAACCTATTTTAGGAACGAAAGGGATGGTAAAGATTATATGGGTATAGGACTTAGTTTGACGTTGGTGGTTATTTTGATTATTTTAACCGCTTTTTTTGTAGCAACAGAATTTGCATTGGTGAGACTTAGAGGTAGCCAGATCAGTCAAATGGTGCTTGACGGAAAGAAGAATGCCTTAGCAGTTCAGAAGGTATCCGCTAATCTCGATGGCTATTTATCCGCTTGTCAGCTCGGGATTACTATCACTGCGCTGGGTATTGGTGCACTGGCAGAGCCTGCATTCGAACAGTTATTGCTTCCTATTTTCGACTGGGCCAATATCAGTTCTAGTGTGAGTCACCCTCTTGCGTTTTTACTCGCATTCATCATTGCAACATTCTTACACGTCGTTGTCGGAGAACTTGCTCCGAAGACGGCAGCTATAAACATTCCGGAAAAAATCGGTCAAATTACTTCACCGCTGATTATTTGGTTCTACAGAATTTTGTACCCTCTCATTTGGTTCATGAACGGTTCCGCTAATATGCTTGTTCGACTTTTTGGGATGAAACCAGCTAGTGAGCATGGAGACGCGCATAGTGAAGATGAGATTCGTTTGATCTTGTCCGAGAGTTACGAAAGTGGGAAAATCAATAAAGCCGAATATGGCTATGTTAACCGAATCTTTACTTTTGATGAGATGCTCGCCAAAGAAATCATGGTTCCGCGAACCGATATGGTATGTCTTTTTACCAATCATTCGTTGAAAGAAAATTTCGAAATTATCCGCAAGGAGCAATATACTCGTTTCCCTGTGGCACAAGGCAGCAAGGATAATATTATCGGAATGATCAACACGAAACAGCTCTATTTGCAGTATGATAACAATCCTGATTTTGATTTCCACAGCTTAATTCAACCCGTACTGACAGTATCTGAGGTGACACCAGTCAAGAATCTTCTAACTCGTATGCAGTTGGAGCGTGTGCATATTGCCTTGCTGCTTGATGAATATGGTGGAACATCCGGTCTCATCACGATTGAAGATATTTTGGAAGAAATCGTTGGTGAAATCCGTGACGAGTTTGACGGTGATGAACGCAGAGAAGTCGAAAAAATAAGCGATACTAACTATCTATTCGATGGTAAGGTATCTCTGTTAGAGGTCAAGGATCTTACAGGGCTTGATTTCGAAGATGAAGAAGTGACCACAGTTGGAGGTTGGGTATACAGTCATATTACCGATCCAGCCATTGGCAAAAGTATTGTTCGTGACCATGTAACATTGACCATCCGCGAGATGAACAGATACCGTGTCCGCAAGGTTGAAGTTGTTATCGAACAATCAAGCAACACTGAATCATCATAAATTACGAAATCATAACCTTTATTCATAAAAAAAAGGATAGGGTCATCAGATTAAATCTGATCCTCTATCCTTTTTTCTTTTGGGAGAATTTTGCTCATATAATATTCGTCCACCCACTCACCATCGATAATAAGAGATTTCCGCTTCGTCCCTTCGATTTCAAACCCGTTCTTGATATATAGCGCCAAAGCAGCTTGATTATGGGTCATGACGGATAACTCAAGACGAACAATCCCATTGTTCATAGCCCAGATGTCCATCTCACGGAACAGGCCAGCTCCAATCCCATTCCCCTGATATTGTTTCTGAATCCCAATCACTATGTACGCGCTATGTCTATTACGTCTAACACTTCCACCTCTAACAGACAAGTAACCTGCCAAATGATTGTCAACCTCTGCCCCTATAAGAATTGAAGTTTCTGCTACCAGAAAGCTTTCGAGCATTTCTTTGACCTGACAAAGACTAGCTTGTCTTTCATCCGGTTCCAATAACATAAATTTGGACTCCTGGTCTAACTGATGCTGAAGTCGAAGCAATTCACCTGCATCCTCCGGCACCAGTTCTCTAAGTGTAACCATCATATCATCACTTCCAATCGTAAATAACTATAAATACTTCTTGAACAACTTGCTGGAGCTGCCATCATAACCTAGATGCTCGTAAAAACGATGCGCTTCTTCTCTCTTTGCAGCACTTGCTAACATAATCTTAAGGGCTCCCTTGGAGATTGCTACATTCTCGGCATGTCTCATTAGCATTGCGCCATACCCTTTTCCTCGTACTTTTTCAGCCACAATAACTCTTTCTATAACAGCAAAGGGCCTATCGTCACACAAAGCATCCATACAAAAATGAAGATGTAACGACCCGACAATTATTCCTTGTTCTTCGTACACATAAAGAAAACTATCCGGATGATCTGCTATCTGCTTCAGTCGCTCAGGGGATACATGAATAGCTGGATGCTCAGGCAGCAAAATCCGGTATAGTTCTTCAATATTGATAGCGTCTTTGGGCACAGCTTCTCTTATCATTCGTCTACTCCCTTCTATATAACGCTTAACAACGACAGACCATAATCACATTTCCATCGGGATCTTTAAAATTAAACCAATGATCATGTTCGATATCCGTCAGAATCTCTCCTCCGTTGGCCTTTACATAATCATAAGCAGCATCAATGTCCTCGGTGTTTAGATGAAACGAAGGGATGTTTAGAACAGATTCAGCGGTGTAAATCTTACTGTCCAAAACGATGCCCGGTCCCTGCATAGGGACTACATATAAATGGCCGAATAATACCTCTCCATCTAGTGGCAGTCCAAGCAATTGGCAATACCATTGTTTAGATTTCTCAATATCCTTTACCGGAATAAAAACAGCACCAATCTGATTCAGAATCGGACTTATCATCATTAAGAAAGCCTCCTCTTTAAAGTTGACGGATAGGGTGTTATTCTAGAATAATTCGATAAAATATGTCAATTACCTCCCTCCATTTAGGGAAGGGCTGGTAAGTTGTGTTATAATTCTGTGAGCATTACTCCAATATCACGTACGTCAGGAGAATTACATTGGCTAACCTGAACTTCGGTGGTTTTAAAATGACCCCGCCCAAAGTTTTATCACTAGGATTCTTAATCCTTATCACTGCCGGGACTTTTCTGCTTAGTCTCCCGGTCTCCTCAACATCCGGACAAATATCCTTTATCGATGCCTTGTTTATGGCGACTTCAGCCACATGTGTTACAGGTCTTGCAGTCATTGATACGGGAACTCAGCTAACTACCTTCGGACAAGTTGTTCTACTCATTTTATTTCAAATCGGAGGATTAGGCTTTGTAACGATGGCTACTTTGATTACCTTGGTCCTTAATAAACGGATATCCTTGAAAGAGCGAATCCTTTTGCAAGAATCTATGAACCAAAATTCGATGCAGGGAATTGTACTCTTAATCCGTAGGGTCCTGATCTATTCTCTTGTTATTCAGCTGTCGGGTGCCGTGTTGTTTGCTGGAAGGTTTATGATGGATATGCCCTTTGGGAAAGCAGCATATTATGGGATTTTTCACAGTATATCTATCTTTAATAATGCAGGCTTTGATCTCTTCGGTGATATTCATGGGCCTTTTAGCGGACTTACTCGTTTTGTAAATGATCCCATTGTTAACTTCACCTCAATGAGCCTTATATTTCTTGGAGGGATTGGTTTTATCGTTCTGTCTGATCTTATGGACTTTCCTAAACGCAGAAGACTCACTCTTCATTCAAAGGTTGTTCTTTGGACTTCTCTTATATTGATTATTATTGGTGCGGGGCTGTTTTTCCTACTGGAGTATAATTCTACGCTGAAGCCCTTGAGTGCAAGCGGAAAGTTTTGGGCGACCTTTTTACAAGCGGTAACTCCGCGATCTGGTGGTGTCACCACCATTGAAGTTCCACTTTTACGGCAATCCACACAATTTCTGATGATTCTATTGATGTTTATCGGTGCTGCACCTGGGTCGACGGGTGGAGGAATTAAGATCACTACATTCGCCGTACTGGTTACTGCGGTAGCTGCACGATTACGGGGGAAAGAAGATATTGTAATGTTTCGCCACCGGATCGCTAAAGAAAATGTATATAGAGCCCTTACCATCACATTAATGTCTCTTATGCTGCTTGTCATCGCTACGATGTTATTATCCTTGACCGAGAGCGCTGAATTTCTAACTGTACTTTTTGAAGCTGTATCTGCTTTTGGAACCTCAGGCTTATCTATGGGCCTTACTCCGGAACTGACTACGGCAGGAAAGGTTCTAGTGATTATCCTGATGTTTATGGGCCGGACCGGACCACTTACACTTGCTTATGCTTTGAAACCAAAAGGTAGTAAAGAACTGTATCGTTACCCAGAAGGTAAGATAACGATTGGATAGTCATGATATGGCCAGCGGCTACCAGATAATGCCGCTGGCGTCATATCAATAATAGTATTATTCTTCCACGATTTCTTGTTGATCAAGTGCCGCATCCAGCAACTGATTGTACACATCATCGTCATTCTCCAGCAATGCATCCGTTTCTAAGAACTGTTCCTCGCTCCCAGGCTCACCCGCAAAGCTTAGACTGTAATCCCATTCCGTTCCTCTTGTACTGAAGAAAGTAATTTCATATGGAGCCTTATGATTTTCGAGAGTGAATACAGTCCTCCCTACATAACTTTTATCTTCTTTACGGCTCATTTCAGCACTTACGATCTCTAAATTCATCCACTTATCTTCCTTCCTATCATCAAATCAGCTACCCTTTCAGTATATCATTGAAATGATTGTAATTCCTTCTCTTTGCTCTGTAAATTCCACGTAATTGACTTTTTTCATCCGGCGGTTAATAATTTAGTACAATGCTTGTAAAGTACTAAACTATTAGTAAATGGAGGAAATTACAATGACTGATTTTCAGGCTAAGCTTAGTAAATATGCAGATTTAGCTGTACAAATAGGTGTTAATGTTCAACCCGGGCAAATTCTAGTGGTGAATGCACCGATTCTTGCCGCTGATTTCGTACGTCTAATTACCGCTAAGGCATATGCCATCGGAGCAAGTTTAGTTAAGGTGAACTGGAGTGATGCGAGCATTACACGCCAACAGTTTGAACACGCTGCGCCAGAGGTATTCACTCAGCCTCCTACTTGGTACGCAGGTGAAATGACTGAATTCGCCGAAAAAGGTGCGGCTATCCTTAACGTGATCGCTGAAGATCCTGATGCACTTAAAGGTATTGATCCAGTACGTATCTCCAATTTTCAAAAAGTACGTGGAGCTGCCCTCACCAAATATCGTGAAATGCAAATGTCCGACAAAGTTAGCTGGAGTATTGTAGCTGTTCCTTGTCAAGCTTGGGCGGATAAAGTGTTCCCTGAGGTTCCAGCCGAAGAACGTGTAGATAAACTCTGGGAAGCCATTTTCCACACCGTGCGTCTTGACCGTGAAGATCCAGTAGCTGCATGGCAGGAGCATCTCGACACCTTAGAACAAAAAGCAAATGTACTCAATGCAAAAAAATATAAAAAGCTGCATTACATAGCACCTGGCACTGACCTTAGCATCGAGCTTCCTGAAGGCCATATCTGGGCACAAGGAGACAGCATTAATGCAAAAGGTCATTCTTTTGTAGCCAATATGCCTACCGAAGAAGTCTTCACTGCACCACTAAAAACTGGTGTTAATGGCACTGTAAGAAGCACAAAGCCACTTAGTCATGGCGGCAACATCATCGATGGCTTCTCTATTAGCTTTGAGAACGGCCGTATTGTAAGTGTTACTGCTGAGCAAGGTCAAGAAGCGCTAGAGCACCTCATTAGTATGGATGAAGGAGCGAAATACTTAGGGGAAGTTGCCTTGGTTCCTCATAAATCCCCTATTTCTGAATCCAACATTCTTTATTACAACACATTGTTTGACGAAAATGCTTCTAATCACCTTGCTATAGGTATGGCTTATGCCTTCTGTTTAGAAGGCGGTAAAGATATGAATCCAGAGCAGTTAATTGAGCATGGCCTCAACAATAGTGTAACCCATGTGGATTTCATGATCGGGTCAGCTGAGATGAACATTTACGGGATAACTGCTGATGGAACTGAAGAACCTGTCTTCCTGAATGGAAACTGGGCGTTCTAATTTAAGCACACAAGAGATACAGGATATTGGGAGGAATAGAAACTATGTTGGATTTCAAGCAAAAGCTGGAGAATTACGCATTGCTGGCCGTGAAGATTGGCGTTAATATTCAACCGGGTCAGACACTCGTTGTGAATGCAGATATTGTATCCGCAGAGCTTGTGCGACTTGTGGTTCGTAAAGCCTATGAAGCCGGCGCGAGACTTGTAAAGGTGAATTATAGTGATGAAGTTGTATTACGTACACGATATGATCTTGCTCCATCCGATTCCTTCCTGGAGCCGCCGCAGTGGCAAGCCGATGAATTAGAGGATCTTGCTAAAAAGGGAGCCGCATTTCTAACCATTATCTCTGCTGACCCGGATCTTTTAAAAGGCGTTGAACCTGGAAGAATTGCCGATAATCAGCGTATCTCTGGGCAGACCCTAGCGCCATATCGTGAGTACTTAATGGGAAATCATGCGAGCTGGAGCGGTCTTGCCTTCCCATCAGCCTCTTGGGCGGCAAAAGTGTTCCCTGATGCTCCATCCGAGCAGCAGGTTGAACTGTTATGGGATGCCATCTTTAAAGCCACACGTGCGGATCAGGACGATCCTATTGAAGCATGGAGCCGCCATTTAGATGGACTCAAAACTCGTTGCGCTTCCTTGAATGAAAGTAAGTTTCGCAAGCTGCACTATACAGCACCTGGTACAGATTTAACTATTGAGTTGCCGGAAGGACACATCTGGTGTCAGGCAGGAGCTGTGAACGGTAAGGGCGTCCCTTTCTTAGCCAATATTCCTACGGAAGAAGTGTTTACTGCCCCTTTGAAGTCTGGTATTAATGGTAAAGTGAGCAGCACTAAGCCACTTAGCTACGGCGGCAATCTAATCAATAACTTCACGCTGACCTTTGAGAACGGTAAAGTGATTGATTTTACTGCTGAAGAAGGCGCTGAAACTTTGGCATCACTAATCGCGCTGGATGAAGGCTCTTCCTATCTTGGCGAAGTTGCTTTGGTACCTTTCCACTCTCCGATTTCTGAGAGCGGTATTCTTTATTACACTACGTTGTATGATGAGAATGCCTCCTGTCATTTGGCTTTAGGTGCAGCTTATGCCTTCACAATTCAAGAAGGAATTACGATGACTAAGGAACAGCTGTTGGAAAAAGGAATGAATCAAAGCCATACCCATGTTGACTTTATGATGGGCTCTCCTGAAATGAATATTGACGGAATTAACGATGATGGAACAACAGTACCTATCTTCCGTAATGGGGATTGGGCTTAAGGCTTAAACAACACCCGTTAGATCCTAGATAGAACCAACTTCAAACAACCCGCTTAGCTCTCTAATTAGAGAGTAAGCGGGTTGTTTTTGTTTTAACAATAACATTTCAGGTGGTGAAATGCCCAAATTTGAATAAATGTTCAATATTTGTTCACACTATTGTTGATTTTCGTTCACAAATATGTCACAATACAATTAAGGATTGAATTTCCAAGGAGGGGATTATCATGTTGAGAGACCCAGTATCCAAAGAAGTTGACAGCATCGAAGAAGAACAGCTAGAAATTCAACCACCGGTAGATTCAAGAATTGTTGCATCTAATGCTATTAAATACACTGCCTATGTTATGCTGCTTTTTGGATTCTTGTATTTCCTGATTGCTTACTTGGCGCCTATGTTGGAACCTTAATGTGATGGATATAACTTTATTGGAAAACGCTTACGGTTAATCACTCTCTATGGAGTAGTGATTAACCGTTTTTATTAATTCCATGAGAATGCTTTGTTTGTCCAAGCTATTGCTGTAGGCGACCATACCCCGTTCATCTTCGATTGTATCCAAGCTATGGCCTCTTCTCTATCCCCTTCAAAAGCGGATAAACCGTTATCTGACATCCAGTGACTGACCGTCTCGAACGAGGTACTACTCCAACCATTTACTTCACCTTCATCATTCAGGCGTTGCTTGATGCCTGAGATCACCATATCTAAAGATCCTTGCAGCTCAGTAACCGCGTTATCGAAGGCTGTTTTCTTTTCTTTTGCCTTCATATCAGCCTCTGCCCGAAGTTTACGTGTATCAATACCTTCATGTTCACGAACAATCTGCAGCAAGGTCACAGCTTCTTTACTAGCCAACCCATCCTTATACCGCTCTTCAATAGATTTGGTACTGCCTGCTGCTGCTACAAATGCCGGGAACCACTCCCTTGAGACCAAAATAGCCTTTTTCTTAATAAACTTTCCGTATCCTGCAAGGCCCTCACCTGGAAACTGCGCACGCCATGACCACGGATCTAAATCTGTTCCAGTATGCCAATTCTCGGGCTTAGTTAAGCCGTTTAAAGACGGGTGCCCGGGGATGAGCGCAGCAAGCGGTAAAATCCCCAATTTCGCAATAACCTCTGCTGTTTCACCATAAGTGGTGACACTACCTTGTTCATATTCCTGACCCATTTGTTCATCATCTCCTAGATCTAATTTAATCAGATTTCATATTTCCAATTCCGGTTATAAAAGTGCTAATCAAGCGGGTTAGACTCTCGTTAGTATCGAGCGCCATACCGAATCCACCCTTTTGCTCCAATGAGGCGAATCCATGCAGGATACTCCGTAATCCCCTTACGGCATGAAGTTCTCCTTCTTCGCCTAATAGATAACTCTTCATCACCTGAATTATAAACTGCAAAATATGCTCACCAGCCGCTTCAAGCTCCGTGTTCTCCTGCTCAGGCGCTCGTAGTGTAGTCTCATACAGACCTGGTCTACTCCTAGCAAAATCCACATATGCCCGGCCCATTGCGTGTACAGCAGCATCTCCATTTAATCCTTCAGCTGCGTTCGACATGCTTGTAAATAATAACTCTAATCCGTAAATGGCGAGCCCAGTCCGCAAATCCTGCAGTCCATTTATATGGTTGTATAATGACGGGGAACGAACACCTAGTTTACCTGCTAATGCAGCCAAGGTAACGGCCTCTATACCTTCATCATCGGCAATTTCTGCTGCTCTAATCACTAGTGTGTGACGATCTAATCCTGCTCTAGGTGACATTTAATTACTCCTATCCTGAATCATTTCTGCCTTACGTATGGCTTTCTCCATCTCCTGCTTTGGCGCTTTCAGTAAGTTGCCGTGACCAACAGCAAGTAAAGCTGGAGATAACTCTAGAAGCTTAATCGCACTATTCAGAGCTTGAGCTTTATTCCATGTAGCCATTGCTGGAAAAGGAAACAGGGGGATGATGGTTCCAGCCACCGCAGTTCCCCGGAAGGTCTGAAGAGCATCCCCAACGATTACAGCACCGCTGCGTGAATCAAGGAAAGACATAGAGCCGGGGGTATGTCCTGGAGTGTGAATCGCTGTTAATGATCCAATGGTATCCCCTTCGTGGAGAAGGACATCTGGCTTGGTAGCTATCTTCTTCGGCACGCCTCCCTTAATAGGGGTCTGAGGTTCTCCTTCCCGAAGTGAACGATCTCCACGTAGTAATGCCGAATCTCGCTCAGAGATGTACACCTGAGCCTCTGGACGTTGCTTTTTTAGTCCATCCAGTGCCCCAATATGATCATCATGCGCATGCGTTAAGATTATGCGTGTAAGCTTCTTATTTAGCTTCGCTTCAGTATCCATAATTCCTTTTAGACTAAATGGCATAGCGGCATCTATTAAAGTCAATCCATCCTTTTCCTCAATAATGTAACAATTCACTGGAAAAAAATTTGGCATCCAAGTCAACTGCAATAAATGACCTTCACGTGTTACTCTCATCCTTACCCCTCCGATAAACTAATGATATTAGCTTAAATATAAACTAATGATATTAGTTTTGCAAGAGATTGTTATCTTTAATATTTAACTCTCAATGTTCTTGTCAGCATTTTTGTTGGATTTATTAATTATGTACCACATCGCCCAAGTGATCCCTATGAAAAAAACAACCGCCCCCACGAGAGTACTCGATATATTTTTTCTAATATCCACTTCTCCCGCTTCTCTAAAATCAAGCAAAAATGTTAGCGTGGCCCAAATAATCGTGCTGATAACACCCGATATTAAATGAATCTTCTTAAACCGTCTGAGTTCTCCTTCCTTACTCGGCAGCAGGTATATCCCATCTTTGACACAACAAACGGTAACATACAAGCAACCTAACAGCATAATCCCAAAAGTATCTACCCAATATTTGATGTCCCATTCCAGGATAAATACTTTTACCAAAAGGCTGATCATAAATCCCACTAACACAATCAATAATCCGTGCGTACTAAACTTCTGAATTTCTGTGATAATTCGTTCGTCTTTAATCTTTGGCCCTTTCACAACTAATCCTCCCAAAAAATATCGTTTAATGACGTATCTAACGCCTTGCAGATGGCTATGCACAGCTTAATCGTCGGGTTATAGTTACCAGCTTCAATCAGGCCGATCGTCTGCCGTGTAACCCCTACAACTTCCGCTAACTGTTCTTGGGAAAGATTCTTTTGGATCCTTGCCAGCTTTAACTTGATGTTTTTGTTCTCTCCCACTCCATAACCTCCCTTTAATGTTTGTGATGCATTCCATTTTCCACCATTGTAATCTATATCGGTCATTATGTACATTATATATTACATTTGTTTATTGGGATCAACATTTCACTTTAGGATCGACGTGTCATTTTAGGATCCAGACTTCATTTTCCATTCCCTCTCCATCAGGAAATACTTTCTCCCCACCGTTGGATCAAATGGTGAAGAGTGATTGTAACTGAGTCCATAGCCAGTCAGCTGCGATGCCTAACTCGCCGCCTTGGCTAGTATGTAAGCACACTTTTGCCAATAGTTCGGACTCAGATGACCTTATAATGCAAATTCGAGTGTTTTCTACGGGTTATCGGACTCAATTGCAGCTATTTACTCAAAACCACACCAATTCTGCGCCTTTACAAGGTAATAAGAGCTATGGGGTCCGATACTTCTACAAAATGACTCAAAAAGCTCAAATAGCTGCAATACAGTCCCCAACATGAGGTTCTTTAGTTAGTTTAGGTTAGTTTGGGGTTAGTTCGCTTATTCGCCGTTGCATCGGACTGAGGAGTCCTTATTTCGTATATTTGCAGCTAATTGACGTGCTATCGGACCCAGTTGCAGCTATTTACTCAAAACCACACCAATTCTGCACAGTTACTTGGTAATAAGAGCTATGCGGTCCGATAGTTCGGCAAAATGACTCAAAAAGCTCAAATAGCTGCAATACAGTCCGATGCGGAGATCAGTAGGAAGCCCATAGAAGGTCACTAGGAGATCTCTAGAAGGTCACTAGGAGATCTCTAGAAGGTCACTAGTAAGCCCCGCAAGAGGTCACTAGGATATCACTAGGAAGCCACTAGGAGGTCAATAGGATATTACTAAGAAGTAAGTAGAAGGTTGAGCCACATCAGCAGAGGAACCGGCAGCGACAAGTGATCAGCAGCCATCAGCCATCACCCTACTATCGCTAGTCAAAGTAACAAAAAAAAGCATCCCTAAGGATACTTTTGATCTTTCGATGCTTTTGATATTTCGATCTTTTTGATATTTCGACGCTTTTTCGATGTTTATGATCTTTCCGCTTTTAATATACGAATGCCTTCGACTTTCCTTATTCCACTACGCCATTCTCTGGATAGAAGTCTACGATCTTCAGCAGCTCCGAAGCGTCTGTGCGTGGACGGCTGTCAGGTACAGTCTCCGGATATCCGGCATGGATCATGGCTACAATTTTTTCGCCGGGCTTCACACCAATTTTAGTGCGGAATTCAGGGTTGTTGATGTATGGATCTGTCTTCCAAATCGTTCCTACACCTTGTTCCCAAGCTGCGAGCTGGAAGTTCTGTACTAGTGCGGACGCTGCTGCAAAATCCTCGTCCCACTCTCTTTGCCGAGGATCTTCAGGCATCACTACGATTACTGTTAATGGAATATTCGAGATATATTCTTTACGTTTAGCAGCCACTTCTGGATCAGCTATAGCACGTTTTACAAAAGCAAATGCAGATTCAGCTAGGAATTTCGAACCTTCCCCTTGAAAAGCAATAAATCTCCACGGCTCACGCACACCATGATTCGGTGCCCATACCGCTACATTTAATAATTCCTCTAAAAGGCCTTGTGGAAGTGGATCTTTTTTAAAAAGCTTAATCGAGCGTCGTTCTTTTATTATTTCGGCCACACTATTCTGTTGAGTCTGTTGAGATTGCGTCATAAGATCCACTCCCTAATATAGTAATAATGATAATCATTATCACAAATGATACAGCATCTTTCTGCCTTTTGCAAATAATAGGCAACCATTCGAATCACAACTCTTGAATTCACAAAAAAACACCGTTCCCGAAAGAACGATGTTCACAGCTTCAGCCGAATCGGCCCATGATATATTCTTGCGTCATTTGATTCTCTGGATTGGTAAAGACTTTATCCGTCTTATCATATTCGACAAGGGAGCCTAGATAAAAGTATGCGGTATAATCAGAGATCCGAGCTGCCTGCTGCATATTATGTGTCACAA
Source organism: Paenibacillus sp. FSL R7-0163 (assembly GCF_037969975.1). NCBI lineage: Bacteria > Bacillati > Bacillota > Bacilli > Caryophanales > Paenibacillaceae > Paenibacillus > Paenibacillus sp. FSL R7-0163. Next base: position 2,485,873 of record NZ_CP150224.1, on the reverse strand, counting down.
TAACGATGCGAAGCTCTTCTTTCAACTCCTTGATTAGCTCCTCTACTTTACCTGTGGAGACCGGGTCTAGAGCTGATGCTGGTTCGTCCAAGAGCAGAATTTGCGGGTTAACCGACAACGCTCTAGCAATACAAAGGCGCTGCTGTTGTCCACCGGAAAGTGCAAGTGCTGAATCTTTTAAACGATCCTTTACCTCATCCCACAATGCTGCTTTGCGAAGACTGCTCTCAACAATCTCATCAAGAGCCTTTTTGCCTTTAATGCCGTGATACTTAGGTCCAAAAGCGATGTTATCGTAAATCGATTTATAGAACGGATTTGGCTTTTGCCATACCATCCCGATCTTCTGACGCAGCTTAATCACATCCGTACCCGGAGCATTAATATCCACTCCATCAATCCAGATGCTTCCTTTTGTTTTTGAGCCAGAAATTTCGTCATTCATCCGGTTCAAAGAACGAAGAAAGGTTGATTTACCGCAGCCGGATGGGCCGATCAGTGCAGTAACCGTATTTTCAGCAAATGGAAGGCTTATCCCCTTTACTGCCTCATATGTTCCGTAAAAAATACTCAGGTCTTCGGTTTGAAAAGATTCACGCACTGCTGTTGCCGACGTTCCCATCGATTACTCCTCCTACATCTCTACTTTAATTTGTATGATTAGTTCATTCTTTTTGAAGCTGTAAGCTTACGATAAATAAATCTTCCGAAATAACGTGCTGCCAGATTGAAGATTAACACCATAATTACAAGCACCGCCGAAGCTCCCGCAGCAATCTGTGCAGCATCTGGAGCTAGACCTTCACTGTTGACCTTCCAAATGTGGACAGCCAGCGTTTCCGCTGGACGGAAGGGATTCAGTGGCGAATTCGCACTAAGTGGATTCCAGTTGGTGAAATCCAATCTAGGGCTACTCATTCCTGCTGTGAACATCAACGCAGCTGCTTCCCCAAAGACACGGCCAGCGGACAGGATAGTACCTGTAATAATTGTAGGTAATGCTACCGGAAACAACACCGAGGTAACAATTTTCCACTTGGATAATCCTAGTGCAAAACCAGCCTCTTTTTGTTGTTTTGGAACACTACGAAAAGCTTGCTCCGTAATCCGCACCATCAGTGGTAGATTAAAGACCGTCAATGCCAATGCACCGGAGATTAAGGAGAAGCCTAGATTGAAATAGTTAACAATCAGCAATAGACCAAACAAGCCGACTACGATGGAAGGGAAAGATGACAATACTTCAACAATCAAGCGAATAAAGCCGGTAATCTTACCGGGACGAGCATATTCCGCCATATAAATACCGGCACCCAGTCCAAGCGGAACTGTAATAATAAGTGTCAGTACTAACAGGAATAAGGAGTTAAATAGCTGTGGTCCGATCCCTCCACCTGCACGAATCTTTTGCGGTGCGGAGAAAAGAAAATCCCAACTGATATGGCTTAAGCCTCTAAAGAGGATATATCCCAAAAGTCCAAGTAGAATGGCAACGATGAGCATCGCGAAAAATACAATAAGACTGGTGGCAATTTTATTTACGGTTCTCGGCTTCAAATTTTATTTCTCCTTTCAAGCATTCTCACAAAGAAGACAAATACGAAAGTCATCAGCATGAGAACCAGTGCCATACTCCACAGTGCATTATTGTGAGGTGAGCCCATGGTCGTGTTCCCCATACCGAGTGTGATCACACTGGTCAAGGTAGAAGCTGACTCAAAGAGTGATTTTGGTACGAATGGCGCGTTCCCGATAACCATTTGTACAGCGAGTGCTTCACCGAAAGCACGAGCCATTCCCAATACAATCCCTGTCATTATGGCAGGAAAGGTTGTTGGAATAATCACCCGCGAAATCGTCTGCCACCGGGTGGCACCAAGCGCATAGGAAGATTCTTTTAAGTTTTGCGGCAATGAAGCCAGCGCGTCTGCAGCCACGCTTGTAATCGTCGGAAGAATCATTACCGAGAGCACAAGCGCGCCTGCAGCTACCCCGATGCCTTGGCCCGGCAGGTTGTTGCGTAGAAACGGTACAATTACACTTAATCCGATGAAACCATATACTACCGAAGGAATCCCTGCCAAAAGCTCAATAACAGGTTGAAGTAATTTTTTGCCCCACCCTGGAACAATCTCAGTCATAAATAACGCAGCGCATAAGCTAAGTGGACTAGCAATCAATGCGGCAAGCAAAGTAACCAGAAAGGAACCCGAGATAAATGGAAAAGCTCCGAAGGAAGGCGTATCCGCTTCTGGCGACCACTTTGTACCGAATAGAAATTCAGAAACTGTAGCATTACCACTTGTGAAGGTTGAAATTCCTTTAGACGCTACAAAATATACCATCGATACAATGATTGTTATCAACAGTAATACACAGAAGGACATATAAGTACGTCCAACAAAATCTTCAATATGATGTTTTTCGAATCGTGAGTTCTTTAGTTTCACCCTCAATTGCTCCCTCTTTCTAAAGTGAAAAGAGAGGCAGATGTATCCGCCTCTAATCACTTGAGATTCTAATCAATAACATTGCCTAGAATTTAATTACTTAGCGGTAACAGTTCCTGCAACGTCGCGAACAACTTGCATTTTAACAGCTGGGATGTATCCAAGTTCAACAACTTCACCAGTTTGAACTTCGTCAGTTAAGAAAAAGTCGAGGAATGCTTTTACTGTCGCGTTAGGTTCACCATTTGTGTACATATGCTCGTAAGCCCACACTGGGTATTTACCAGAAACAACATTATCAACAGATGCTTCCACACCGTCAAGACTAAGTGTTTTAATGGAATCATCCAGGTAAGAAAGAGCAAGGTATCCGATTGCCCCTGGAGTTTCACCGATCATTTTCTTAACCGTACCGGAGGAATCTTCTTGAATCGAACCTGGGATATCTTCTGTTTTGGTTCCAAGTGCAAAGCTTTCAAAGGTTGCACGAGTACCGGAGCTGCCTGGACGGTTGATGATTTGGATTTTTTGATCCGCTCCGCCTACTTCAGACCAGTTAGTGATTTTACCAGTGAAAATGTCCACCAGTTGTTGTTTAGTTAAGCTATCCACACCAGCATCAGGATGAGCTACTGCTGCGATCGCTACTACTGCTACTTGATGATCTACGAGTGCTGCTGCTTTTTCTGCATCTGCATCTTTTAATTTTTCTTCTGCGAATACGTCAGAGTTTCCGATATCTACTTGTTTCTCAGCTACTTGAGTAAGACCAGTACCACTGCCACCGCCTTGAACTTGAATGTCCACGCCAGTGTTTTTATCCATGAAATTCTCTGCTACCAGCTCAACCAAGGGTTGTAATGCTGTTGAACCAGAAGCCAGAATCGAACCACTTATTTCAGCGCCGCCGCTTCCTTCGTTAGTTGCTGCAGCGTTTCCTCCTGTGTTGTTTGCCCCGCCGTTACCGCAAGCCGATAGTGCCAGTACGCTTGTTAAAGCCAAAGTCATGATCCATGATTTTTTGAATTGCATTGTTTTGTCTCCTCCTAAATGGTTTGTTAGCATGGCTCCCTGATCAGTTCATACCAAACTGGCTTCGAAAGCTTTAACATGGTGTTGTGGAGCTTGGCCCCCATATGCATGGTTACTGTAAAAGTTCATCAAACGCATATGTTATATGTTGTCCGGGACTTCTTGGCCCCTCTGACTCTTCTTATTCTAGAGCTCGTTCGTTAGAGAAACTTCTTATCTTTGTAAAGTGAACGAAAAAAATACCAATATAAAGTGTATATCTGTATAGATATAATCTATAATGGAGATATAATTTGTAATCCAACTTAGCATTATGTGGAGGAAAGTCATGAATATTATGAAATTGAACATCGTAGTTCTAATTGAAAAATATAAAAAGGTAACCGATGTAGCCGCAGAATTAGGCCTTAAACAGCCTACTGTTTCTTTTCATATGAAGAATCTGGAGGCTGAGCTCGGAACCCCTCTATTTCTTTACCGCAGCGGAAGAGTGCTGCTTACGGATGCTGGGCGAGCCCTTTATCAATACGCCCTCAAAATCGTTTCCCTCACAGCAGAAGCTGAGCGTACAGTCAAACAATTTTCTTCTCCCTCAAAAGGAACATTAGAGCTGGAAGCCAGTTTTATTCCTGCAACTTATATTTTACCTAATGTGTTAATCCAATTCATGAAACTCTATCCGGGGATTAACAACTCCTTGACTGTTCAAAGCGATGCTTTGTTACGTGAACGTCTCCGTAGTCGGGATATTCAGATGGCCATTTTACATACTTCGGATTGGCAGGACGAATCTTTTGATTTTCAGCTTATTGTCCGTGATGAACCTGTCCTAATTTTTGCACCTGGTCATCCATTTGAAGACCTAAAGAAATTAACACCTGAACTAATTGCCAATGAGCCGTGGATTCAGCATGAGCAAGGATCTTGTTTACGGGGGTATGCCGATCAATGGGCACAATTCAATCAAATCCGTTTATGGAACCGATCCGAGTTGAATTCTCCAGAAGTGATTAAGCAGCTAGTTAGCGGGAGTGACTGTGTTGGCATATGTTCTAAAGCGGCTGTTAAAGCTGAGATTGAGCTAGGCAAGCTTAGCTATGCCAACCTACCAGGGATTTTGCCTGAAAGCGGCGGGTTTGTGCTCGGCTGGCGTAAAGATCATATTTTAACACCGTTGCAGCAATCCTTTGTTGAAATAGTAACGACTCTTGATCTTTAAAAAAACAAGGAAGCTTCTAAAGCCGCAAACGGTTTTAGAAGCTTCCTTGTTCATTTATTCTATAAAAGGAAACATTAATTTCTCATTTTCACTTAAATACATATTCTCCTTCGTGATGACCACGGAGCCTGTGTCTATTATCTGTTCCACTTCCTCACCCTCAACAGCTTCAATCGCCGTCTTCACAGCTAAATACCCCATATTAAAGGGCTTCTGCATGACCGTGCCAAGCAAAATCCCTTTTTCGAGGAGCTTCACCTCATTGCTAGAATTGTCGAACCCAAACAATTTCACTTTGTCCTGAAATCCCATATCCATAATCGCCTCCCCAGCACCTAGTGTAGAAGGTTCATTAAGACCGATTATTCCCTTTAAATTTGGCTCGTCCTTTAGCAAATCAATAGTTAACTGATACGCTTTTCGCACGGAACCATCACTGTATAATGTAGGCTGCACATCATGAACTCCATTTTCTAAAAGGGCGTCACGAGCTCCTCTTTCCCTCTCTATTGCTGTCGCAGAGCCTTGTACAAAGTTAACGATGGCGACTTTATCCTCTGGATCGATATATTTTCTTAACTCCTGCCCTGCCTTACGTCCTGCTTCATAATTATCCGTAGCAATAAAACTCTCTGATACACCACCGCTCAAGCCCGAATCTACAGTAATAAGCGTAATGCCAGCTGATTTGATCTTTTCCGCGATTGGAATGAGGCGATAATAATCCGTAGCAGATAAAATAATGGCGTCAGGCTTCTCCTTAATTGCTTGCTCCAACAGTTCTATTTGTTGATCTACATCAAGCTCTGTATCCGTTCCAACCGTGCGAACCTCTGCACCGAACTCCTTAGCCGCTGTTGCCACACCTTGTTTCATCACTTCCCAGAATTCAATACTGCTGTCGATAGTCTTGGGCACATAAATAATGGTCCTAACCTTTGCGTCAAGCTCATTTGCAAACATACGATAGGCTAATGAACCCAAAGTAACAATGAAGAGCAGCAACAGAGTATACAGGCCAATTTTTGACCGTAATGCGCTCATTGACTCTCCTCCTCATAAATTACAGGTATTCGTAAAGTGGCCGTCGTTCCTTCCTCCATCTCGCTTGTAAAAGACAAACCGTATTTCACACCGAAATACAGCTGGACACGATGGTTCACATTTGCGACACCTACACCGCTGCCAGTCTTGAAATCTGACTTTTGCAGCAGTACCTTACCCATCTGCTCTTCATCCATCCCAATACCGTCATCAATGATCTGTACGATAATATCGTTCTGTTCTTGTCTTGCCCGGATCAGAATGTGCCCTTGCTCAGGATTATGTTTTATGCCGTGATAGATCGCATTTTCAACCAAAGGCTGAAGTACCATTTTTAAAATGCTGCAGGTTAGGATATCTTCTTGTACCTCTATGGAATAAGTGAATTTATTACGATAACGCATGTTCTGAATCGTTAAATAGTGCCGAATATGCTCTAATTCTTTGGCCAGCGGAATCAATTCCTCACCCTCACCAATTGTTGAACGGAGCAGCTTGGATAGAGATGAAGTCATCTCCACCACTTCCTCCATCTTTCCTGTCTCTGCCATCCAAATAATCGAATCAAGTGTATTGTACAAAAAGTGAGGTTTAATCTGCGCTTGCAGCGCCTTCAGTTCACTCACACGCTTCATCTCTTGCTCCAAGACGATCTGACCCATTAACTCTTTAATCTTCATGATCATAAGATTAAACGTACGAGCAAGCTTGCCGATTTCATTCGTGCTCTCAATCTCTACGCGTATGTCGAACTCTCCACGTTCCGCTTTTTTCATATTCAGCTCCAAATTCTTCAGCGGTTTGGTCAGTGCGTAAGAGAGAAAAATCGATATAGCCATAGCAAAAATCAAACTAATTGCTCCCCATAAGGCGGCGGTTCCTTGCATACGTTGCTTGTTCGCGACCAAATCATCTGGATAAGTGACTCCAACTATTTTCCAGCCAAAGCTGGTAGTGTCCACAGTGTACAGTTTCTGGTCATTCCCCGTGTTAACCGTAACAGATCCATTTTTGATCCCAAGGACCGTCTCCAATTGTTCGAACTTGAGCTGGGAGTAAATCAACTGCTGTTGTGGATGATAGACAAGGCTACCTGCGGGATCGACGATAAAAACATAACCGCGTTTTCCCAGTTCGATTTGTTTACATAGATTATTAATTACACTGTAATTGAGATCTACGAGCAGTACACCTTGTTGATCCGCTTCCGTCATAGCATTCGCATTCGAGAGCTTTCGGCTTATCGACACTACCCACCGGTATTCATCTTGAAAGATGTGCTGCACATGTGAGGAAGAAACTGCAACGTCTAGTTGATTCATAGCTTTTTGATACCAATCTTGAGCTATTAGTTCAGGAAGCGGTTTCAAAACAGCATGCTGTCGATCCGAAACGGTCATGCCATCTGAGCCTGCATATAATATAGAGGAAATATCCGAGCGGGATTGAACGACTGACCGGAGATAATGACTGGCAAGCAGTTTATTCTTAAGCGCTTCTTCTTTATCTAAATTCGAGCCTTTTATATATTTCTCTAGATCACTGCTAGTTAACACCAGAGCGGCTATGCTCTCCATATTGCCAATGTAATTCTCGATATTCAGTTTTACTTGTTCTATTAATTGTGAAGTGTAGGCAACAGAATTGCCCTTGACCGCGGCTGAGGACAGGCGATAGGAAGTATAACTCAGGACAATAGTTGTGCAGAGGATAAGAAGTGAAAAGGAGACAGCAATATTAGTATGAATGCTTCGGCTGCGGAAAAAGCGCTGTGCTCTCATAGAGAGAGATTCTCCTTCTGCCGGTGTCGATATTCCTTCGGTGTGCTTCCTACATTACGTTTGAAAATAACACTAAAATACTGTGGATCAGCATAACCAACTCTGGCAGCGATATCATATGTCTTCAACTGTGTGACGGTAAGGAGTTCTTTTGCTTTTTCCAAACGGAGTCGAGTCAGATACTCTATAAATGTTTCACCGGTATGCTGTTTAAAAGTTGCACTGAAATAACTGATGCTCATAAAAATATGGCTACACAGCTCATTGAGTGAAAAGCTGTCATTACAATAATTCTCGCGAATATAAGCTTCTGCGGCTTGCATCTGAGAAGTCCGAACCGTTGTTCTCTGTTCCGATAGTTTAAGTATCAGCTCATGGCAAGTCCTCTCCAGATAATTCCTAGCTTCATCTAAAGTCTTAAGCGCAGCAACCTCTGCAAACATATTATGCGAAACAACTACTGTATTTGGGAAGCCGATGTCGACTACATAGTTCATCAAAGAAACCAGCAGCTGATAGATGCTGCTACGGCAACCTTCTATAGAGGAGGTATTACTTTTAAGCTCCTGAAACCACTTCAATAGAATTTCCGATACAGCAGAAGCTTTACCTGTCTTTAAAGCGGATATGAATTGCTTTTCCCATGAGGTGAAATGCGCCTGATCCAATCCCTTGCCAAACTCAAGATCCTGTATGGAGATAACTTTATTTATGCCTAAAAGGTAACGATATTCTATGGAGGAGACCGCTTCTTGGAAGGATAGTGGAATTTGTTGTACAGTATTATATTTTCTACCGATGCCTATGGTTGATGACAGCTTCAAATATTTATTTAAGCTACTCTGGACTTGCTCTGCGAGAAGCTGCGTTGCTACTTCTAACGCCTCTGAATTGCCGGATAATATCGCAGCGATTTTTCCATCTCTCGTCTGGAATACCACTCCGTCTTGCTCTTTCTCCAGCTGCTCTTGAACAATGTTAAAGGCGCCGAAACGCAGTAGCTCTGCATCAAAAGTTATGTTCTGGCTTCGTTTCTCCAGTTCTATATCTATAACGAGCGCAAGGTACACTTGACCCTGCAACTGAATATGAAAATAACTCAATTTATTCTCGATTTCTTCGCTTTTCATTCGAGTAGTTACCAGCTGCTCCAAAAATCGTTCCCGCAGCAATGGAAGACTCTGATTAAGTTGCATACGAAGCTTAACTAAATTCGCTTTCTGTAAATGCTCTTCATCTAAATCCTGCTTCATCTTACTTAGAAATTCAGCAAACTCACGTGCATTAATCGGTTTTAATAAGTACTCAGTCACCTTTAGCGTTATCGCCTGCTTCGCATATTCGAAGTCTTCATATCCAGTGACGATAATGACCTTCATATCCCGGTACCTATCCATCACAGCTCTGGCCAATCCCAGTCCATCCATAAAAGGCATACAAATATCAGTAATAATTACGTCAGGCCGATGCTGCTCGATCGCTTCCAGCGCATCTCGGCCATTATCGAAATCACCAACCAGCTCAAACCCATATTTACTCCATGTGATCTTCTGTTTGATCCCTTCGCGAACCTCATCTTCATCATCAACCAGAATTATCTTATACATCCAACACCTCCACAACTTTAAACTTATCAGCATAAGCATAATAGAGGCCGCCTGCGTGAGGCAACCTCTATTATTAAACTCTATTTGTATAGTAGAGGTTTGATCTCATCGGAATCCATATTGTTTTTATCATACCAGTGGAACCCCGTGTCGATGTTCTTTTCAACCGCTTCCCCTTTAATCGCTTGCACAGCTGCCTTCACAGCTTGATAGCCAATACCAATGGGGTCTTGTGTAACAGCGCCAGCCACAACACCACTGCGGATAGCATCCATCAACTGCTTGCCAGAGTCAAAGCCGACGACTACGATCTTACCATTCATTTGCAATTCATTTACTGCATTAGCCACACCTACAGCAGAACCTTCGTTAGAGCCATAGATTCCTTTCAGATCCGGATTTGCCTGCATCATCGCTTTCGCAAGGTCTGTGGACTTTAACTGATCTCCACCCCCATATTGCGGCTCTAACACTTGAATATCCGGATATTTTGCTTTCATTTGTTCCAAGAAGCCATCGCGACGCTGTTGCCCTGTGCTGCTCGTTTGGTCATGTATGACAAGGCCCACTTTACCTTTCTTGCCAATCAGTTCAGCCATTTTATCTGCGGCCAAAGCAGCTGCTGCTTTATTGTTAGTCGCTGCTGTTGCTACAGGGATATCACTGTCTACACCAGAGTCGAAGCCGATGACCGGAATCTTATTTTCCTTTGCCTTTTCTAGATAAGGAATCGCAGACTTGCTGTCTAGTGCGGCTAGCGCAATTGCTGCTGGCTTCTTGTCGAGAGCTGTTTGCAGCATCTCAATTTGTTTATCCACCTGACTCTCATTTTCTGGACCTTCGAAGGTAATCTCAACATCAAACTCCTTAGCAGCTTTCTCCGCTCCTTGCTTTACCGCTTGCCAGAATTGATGCTGGAACCCTTTTGATATGACTGGAATGTATGGTTTGTCTGAACCGGATGCACTCTTGTTACTATCATTGTTGTTACATGCACTCAGCAAAGTAGTGACTAACAATAGACTGGCAAGCATGATAAACCCTCTACGACGTAGTTTCATTTGAATCTTCCCCCTCGTCATTTGCTTTGTATATCACTCCGGATGGAGATCATACCAAGTTTATTGCTTACGGCGGCGTAGAATATCAGCGTAAACCGCAATGATGATTACAACACCGACAATAACCGTCCGCCATTCCTGAGCCACGGACATAATCTGCAAGCCATTCGTCAGCACACTCATAATCAGTGCGCCAATAATCGTGCCTAGAATAGAACCTACACCTCCACTTAAGGAAGTTCCGCCAATGACCACTGCCGCAATAGCCTCTAGTTCATAGCCAGTGCCTAGTGATGGCTGAGCTGAATTCAGACGTGAGGCCATCAGGATACCTGCGATTCCGCTAAAGATTCCTGTAATGGAATAGATAATAATCTTCCATTTGACTGTGTTCACACCTGATAAGCGAGTGGCTTCTTCATTACTGCCAAGCGCGAAGTTGTAACGCCCAATAATCGTCTTAGACAAGATTATGCTTGCGATCATACCGAGTAATAAGAAGATAACGATGGTATTGGGTATACCGGGGATCATTTTACCCATAGCGATCTTGGCGAAGATCGGATCATCGTTGAAATAAATGGGTTTGGCTCCTGTAATGACAAGCGACAAGCCTTTGGTGACCATCATAATCGCCAGAGTGGCGATGAAGGGTGGAATGTTCATCTTCGCCACCATCAAACCGCTGATAAAGCCGCACAGTGCTCCAGCCAGAATCCCACCTACAATACCTAACGGGACGGGCAGACCCCAGAAGGTAATAATGACTCCAACCATAACAGATGAGAATGTCATTACAGTACCCAGAGCGAGGTCGATGCCACCCGTAATAATAACAAAGGTAGCTCCAAGCGCTAATACTCCGATTACAGCTGTAGAAACTAGAATTCCGACAAGATTTGAGAATTGAAAAAAGTTACTGGAGGATAAAGAGAATACGATGACCAATATGATCAGACTGGCAAATGCCAATAATTTTTGTTTGAATCCGGATTGCCCTCCCGTTTGCTTCATACCCGCTGGCTGACTAATCTCTTTATCCGCGATCTTCATAGTCCTGACACCTCCGGTTAACTCTTGAACAGTTATGAACGTTTCGTCGCATATTTCATAATCGCCTCCTGCGATGCTTCTTCTGCGGGGAGTTCTCCTGTTATACGCCCTTCACACATAATGATAATCCGATGGCTCATTCTTAGAATCTCAGGAAGATCTGAAGAAATGATAATGATCGCCTTCCCTTGACTCGCAAGCTGATCCAGCAGCTTATAAATTTCACTTTTCGCGCCTACATCAATACCTCGTGTGGGCTCATCGAAGATGAGTACATCACAGTCTCTAGTCAACCACTTGCCGATGACCACTTTCTGTTGATTACCTCCGGACAGAAACTTAACCTTTTGACCTACACTTGGAGTTTTGGTGGCTAGCGCTTCAACATGCTGCTCCGCTGAGCTTCGCATCTCCCGCTCCTTCATCCAGCCAAATGAATTACGGAATTTATAAAAGGAGGCAATCGCATTATTCATGCTGATATCCATATCCACAAGCAGTCCGAAACGTTTACGGTCTTCGGACAAATACCCAATACCATGCTGTACCGCTTGATGTGGCTGACGTATACGAACCGATTTTCCATGGAGCATAATTTCACCCTCATCGATGGGATCGGCACCAAATACGGCACGAACAACCTCGGTACGTCCAGCTCCCATTAAACCAGCGAAGCCCAAAATCTCACCTTTATACAGATGAAAGCTAATATCCTTGAACGCATGCCCTCTAGAAAGATTCCGAACTTCTAAGACAACTTGCTGAGTCTGTTTCGCAATCGTTGGTTTCGACGTTTGATATAATTCACGTCCAACCATCATGCTGATGATCTGATCAATCGTTATTGAATCGGTACGAACGGTATCTACATAACAACCATCGCGCATAACTGTAATGCGGTCTGTAATTCGCTTCAATTCATCCATGCGGTGAGAGATATAAATAATTCCCACACCTTTATCTCGTAGCTGCTCAATCATTCGAAATAACTCGTTAATTTCTGTATCTGTTAACGCGGCGGTTGGTTCATCCATGATCAATACCTCGGCTTGGAAAGACAAGGCTTTAGCGATTTCAACCATTTGCTGATTAGCAACTGTCAGATCTGATACCAAAACTCTGGGATCCAGCTTCAGATTCATTTGATCAAACAAAACCTGAACTTTTCGGTTTATCTCTAAATCATCAACGAACCATTTCAGAGCTTTTCGCGGCTCTCGTCCAATGTAAATGTTCTGGGCGACCGTAAGATGAGGCATTAAATTCAATTCCTGATGGATGATACTAATTCCAAGCTCCTGTGCTTCACGGGTATTAACAATTTGCACTTCATTTCCCTTGTACCACATTTGACCAGCATCCTTGGAATAGACACCTGTCGCAATCTTCATAAGGGTAGACTTGCCAGCGCCATTTTCTCCTACTAACGCATGAACTTCTCCACGCTTCAGCTCAAATTGACATTCATTCAAAGCATGAACACCTGGGAAAAACTTGTTGATTCCCTCCATACGAAGCAACACTTCGTTCATTTTGATATCCACCTCAAATTCTTTGAGAATGCATTAACCCTTAAAGTAATCGCTTACAATCCGGAATGTAAAATCATTGTATTCCCTATAAGTTGCCATTGTAATGGAATAATCTCCGTAAAAAAGTTTAAAATTTTATGTTTTACACACAAAAAAACTGAACCGAGAGCACCTCAGTTCAGCACAAATGTTATATCCTAAAAAATCACATGTCAGCGATCCCTCTTACAGGCTTGCGCCATTTCCAGCCACCAATGTGAAGGTCTTAGGAATTCCCTTATCATACACGTCGGAAGATAGATTAGGTTCTTCTACTAATTGGCGGATCACTAGTCCGCTATTAGCTGCTGCGGTTACAATTTCTCCGAGTGTCCAGCGGCGCCAATACACAACACTATGCTCTTGTACACCTGCTGGTTTACCTGTGGAAGGCAAATACTTGGAATAGGATACCTTTTTCTCTTCCAATGATGAGTCAAAATAATCTCCGTTTACTTTGTGTTTGCGTACCTTCGCAGTAGATCCCTTCGAGGAAATAAGCTTGGTCGTTACCGGATGAAAATCGCGGAGTACAAATACGCCTCCAGGAGAAAGCAATCGGCGAGCTGTTTCCATGAATAGTGTAAGGTTGGTAAAGTAATGAACAATTCCTAACTCCGCGAAGACGATGTCATATGAACCATCAAGGACGTCTTCTGGCAGCTTAAGAATATCTGAGACGATATAGGTTAGTGGTACCCCTGCTTCTTGGGCAAGATCAGCCGCATATCGCGCATTGGCTTCCGAGAAGTCAGCAACCGTTACTTCCGCACCTAGTAATGAGAGTGCCACGGCCTTCATTCCGTTTGAGCCCATTAAATTCATCATTTTCTTCCCCTTCACCTCTCCAAAAAAAGAAAGGAGCGGGTAAAGCTTTGCACTTGGTTCCTTTATTAATTTTGCAGCTGCTTCTGGCGGTGTACCAAACCGAGTTACCCAAGCGGTATAAGTATCTTCGTTCCAAAGCTCTTCGCTTGTTGGCACAGCGTTTTTTTCTGCCTGATTATTTGAATATTGATTCTGCTCTTCCATCCATTGCTACCCCTTTATGTGTAAAATATCTGTTATGAAGCATTCTGAATGGCATCAGCCATCCGGATAGTTTTCCTTCTTCCCGCGTACAAATATACTGCGAGTCCAATCATAACGAGCAGCCCACCTGCCCATTGTAAGGTTGTTAGCTGTTCACCCAAGAGTAAATACGCTAAGATACTGGCACCCACTGGTTCTCCTAAAATGTTCATTGAAACCGTAGTCGCAGATACATATTGTAGTAACCAATTAAACAAAATATGGCCAAACACCGTTGGCACCACTGCTAACAATACAAAGATTCCCCATTCCTTGGCCGGATAATTAAAAAAGGAAATCCCCATGAACAGATTGTATACGGCGAACACGCCAGCGGCTGACAAGAAGACAATCAAGCTATATAAATAAGAGGGCATGCGCACCACTAGCTTTTGACCGATCAGCATATGTATAGCTACCGCCACAGTGCCTCCGACCGATAATAGATCACCTTTAAGATTATCTGCAGAGATTCCAATATCACCCCAGCCGATAAACACGACACCGCCAATTGCAATGCCAAGCCCTAGAATAGCAGACAGAGCTGTCTTTTCCTTATACAAAAAATAAACACCCAGCATAATAAATACAGGCTCCAGCGCCATGATCATTGTTGAACTAGCTACCGAAGTATACTTTAATGATCCCATCCATAGCAAAAAATGCAGCGCAAGCATTGCGCCTGAAAGGATGAGCATTAGCCAGTCTTTTTTACGAAGAGCAAAAGCAGCTCCACTATAGGGTCTTGCAAAAGGCAGCATCAGCAGTGAGGTAAATAATAATCTGTACATGCCTTGTATAGATGCAGGTGCATCAGACCATTTAATAAAAATGGCGGAAAAAGAGATGGCCACAATCCCTATCAACATTAATAGTGGAATCGGAAGTGGCGGTTTTTTAAGTTTCACATGTTACGCGTCCTTTCAATATCTTAAGTCACTTATGTTAATTTAACGCAGACCGTGAAAAAATGCATCTTTTTTCATAAGATTTCACTAAAAAAAGCACAAGCAATGTCATTTCTGACGAAAGCTCATGCTTCTTAAAAGGCTACGGCTTCAGAACAACCTTGATGCAATCTTCTTTTTTCTCACTAAAAACGTCATAGCCATGCTCCGCTTTACTAATTGGCAGACGATGCGTAATGATATCTGTAGGATCAAATTTATTTTCTTTAATCATCTTATACAGCAACGGCATATAGTGAATCACCGGCGCTTGTCCCATCTTTAATGTGATGTTTCGTTCAAATAGCTGACCCAGCGGGAACATATTGTAATTAAGTCCATAGATCCCTACAAGCTGGATGGTTCCGAATTTACGTACGATATCCGCGGCCATTCTGAATGCACTGAGCGAGCCCCCTTGCAGCTTCAGAACCGTTTCCACTTTCTCCAAGGCAGATATTTTGGCATCTAGACCCACACAGTCAATAACCACATCTGCGCCCCCATGAGTGATCTCCTTCAAATGAGCACCAATGTCCTTGATCTCTTCGAAGTTATAAACTTCAACATTATTGGTCAGCTTCGCATGTTGCAATCGGTAGCCGATATGGTCAACAGCAATGACTCTAGAGGCTCCTTTGATCCAGGCAAACTTTTGAGTTAGCAGTCCCACGGGCCCGCAGCCGAGAACAATGACCGTATCTCCCGGCTTCACTCCCCCGCTTTCTACTCCCCACCAAGCAGTAGGCACAATATCAGATAAGAAAAGAATTTTCTCATCTTCCATTTCTGCATCCTCCGGAACTACAAAAGGCCCAAAATTACCATAAGGTACCCGCAGCAATTCAGCTTGTCCGCCAGCAAAACCGCCATAAGTATCGGAATAACCAAGATAACCGCCTGTGTCCTTGGCGTCATTAGCATTGTCGCATTGGCTCTCCATCTCATGCTGGCAGAAAAAACACTGCCCACAGGCGACATTAAAGGGGATGATGACTCGGTCACCTTTTTTGACTCTAGTTACGTCAGATCCCACTTCCTCAACAATCCCCATCGGCTCATGACCAATAACATAATCATCATGCATACCTGGAATTTCTCCGTTATAAATGTGCAGATCCGAGCCACAAATCGCCGTAGTGGTAATCCGAACAAGAATGTCATCTTTTTTCTCAAGCTTCGGATCAGCTACTTCTTTAACTTCCACTTTTTTCTTCCCTTGGTAGGTTAGTGCTTTCATGCTGTTAATCCGCTCCTTTGAAGATGGTCTAGAGATATAATTTTCATGCCTTTCTATGTTATATCCCTAAGCCCTAACCTCTTATCCATGAAGAAGCGGAGAATACATCATCAGTGCGTAATTATCAGTTACAGCTTCATCTCCAATTAGATCTCCAGATCGGGTATATACTTTTCGACTGATCTTATTACTGCGTATATATCCGCCCCAAGGCTCTAGACTAATCCTATGATCACTTTCGTATACTTCATAATCATAAAGCGCCTGCTCATTGCATCTCCATTCCCCGTGTAAATGGCTATCGTCCAGCCAGAGCTTTAGTTGATACGTTTGAGCGGTGTTATTTTTCAATTGAAGATCCAAATAGTTATAAGAACAGGTCGCCCCGCTTCCAAAAGGTTGTGTTCGTTGTTCATCTGGAAATACATCATAGCTGTGACGATGCCGTTCCATAACGGTAAGTGGTGTGTGCAGTGCCATCCAATAGATCAGATTAGACAACTGGCATAAGCCTCCTCCAACCCCGGAATGAAAACCACCATAATGAAGCACCATACCCTCCAGATACCCTTTTCGTTTAGTGGGCTTACCAATACTTCTCCAGTAGGAAAAAGTCTCCCCCGGCTGCACAACAAGTCCATCCAGCTTCGCAATTGCCAGCCGTAAGTTAGTAATTTTATTGTATTGAAGCACCATATCTACATTCCGAAGACTTCTTAATAACGGGGTAGCATGAGTCATAGCTGCATAAGATAATGTTTCATCCGTACGCTGCTTCGCTATTTTGCTTCGTCCAGTGTACCATTTCAAATATCTTTTCCAAATAAAATATCGTTTGCCAGCAAACAATCTAAGGCGAGAACGCTGAATAGGCTTCATGGCAGCCTGGGGTGTATTCATCTAGAACTGAACCTCGCTTTCAGCTCGTAACTGGGCGAATCTACCTCCAATTATCGCATTATGATGCTTAACGATCTCCCTACTACTCAGAACCCCATTATCAAAGGTGCTATGAGCATCTGAAACCAGTACACTTTTATATCCCATGCTGTATGCGCGTCTTATTGTCGTATCCAGACAGAATTCACTTTGCATCCCACAGATCACCAGATTCGTGATCCCGAGCTTTTGGAGTTCATCTTGCAATTCCGTTCGGTGAAAAGCATCCCAAGTAGGCTTCTCAACGATAACTTCGCCTTCCTGCGGTGTGATGCGGTGACTGATCTGCCAAGTGGGTGTACCTTTTGTGTACTCCTCATCTTCGGTATGTTGAATATACACAATAGGAGTACCTGCTAATCGAGCTTTTTGCTGAAGGGAGACAATCCTGTCCATCACACCCTCTTCATCGTACAGCTTTAGTTCATAGGAGAACATGGCTTCTTGAACATCGATAATTAATAATGCTGTTGATTGTTCCAAATGAATAACCTCCAAGAGCTTTTTTCAAAATCATACCAGAAACTGGGACAGACTATCTACCTACTAGAAGTTACAAATGTTAAAAATAAAAACCGAGCATCTGTAAGCAGATACCCGGACGATTTCATCAATCTTTTATTTGCCACGCTTATTATGCCAGATCAATGCATGCAGCTGTGGAAGTACACGAACCTTGTTCATATCCGAATCCACGATTACTTTATTAAACAACCACTCCAGCCTTCCCAGAAGTCGAGCAGAAATGTTGCCCTCTTCCGTGACATCATCATTACCAGGCTGCAGAAAGAGCTGCACATTCGGATATCGCTGGTGAACGTTTTTCGCATAATCAAAATCCTTATCATCAAACACTACGACCTTCAAGCTATGCGTAGAACGACCCAGTTTCTCCATCTTACTCATGATGTTATCTAGCATTTCCCAATTCGTTGTCATTCCTGAGCTTGGAGGTTTAGGACTGATTGTCAGCACATCCACGTCATTGAACCAATCCTGCCATTTACTCCCCTGAGTTTCTATCGCTGCTTTTATTCCACGCTCATGAAGCAGGTTGATGAAGGTACCCATTCCTTCACCAATCAAGGCAGGATTACCGCCTGAAATCGTAACACAGTCGAAATTATCTCCAGCTAACGCCAATAATTCATTTATGATTTCTTCTGCTTCCATCATGCGAACCTTATTCTTAGCCGTACCATCCCAAGTAAAAGCGGAGTCACACCAGCCGCAGCGATAATCGCAGCCATAGGTGCGGACAAACATCGTCTTCACTCCAATTACCGCACCTTCGCCTTGAATAGTTGGACCGAACATTTCAATTACAGGAATCTTACTCACAGTCACAGCCTCCATACAAACGGTAGGATGGCCCTTCATCCGGAACATCTTCAGCCAGCACCTCTGCCCAAGAGGTTGGAGTCTCCCATAGCTTTACCGAGTATAAAGGCAACCCTGCTTGCTTAAGCTTGTAGGCAATATATGAAGACATATTCTCCACTGTGGTGCGGAAAGACAATAAGGCTACTTTGGAGCCCGTATTCGTTAACGTCTCTAACACAGGTTCATTTCCCATAGCAAGAAAAGCGTGATCTAAACGATCTACTAGGCTTTGTTGTACTGTCATTTTGATATCGCTAAAATCAATGACGAAGCCTTCATCCGAGTGGCCTTCCGCGGCCATAGGTTTGCCCTTAAGCACTACTTCGAGCTTATAAGTATGTCCGTGCAGATTGCTGCATTTCCCTTTGTGTCCCACTAACTGGTGTGCCGCATCGAACGTAAATATTTTGCAGACTGAAACCTCGTTAAGCATTAAGAGCCGGCCTCCATTCTCTCTGCCTCATATTGCTCAAGACCACGCTGACGCAATAGACAGGCTGGACAAGTACCGCAGCCACTGCCAATAATACCGTTGTAACAGGTCAGTGTGTGTTCGCGAACATAATCAAAATACCCCAGTTGATCGGCCATTTTCCACGTTTCTTTTTTATCCAGCCACATTAGGGGAGTGTGGATCGCAAACTCATAGTCCATAGATAAGTTCAGCGTAACATTCAATGATTTCACAAAAACATCACGGCAGTCCGGATAACCGCTAAAGTCCGTTTGGCAAACCCCAGTGACGATATGGGAGTACCCCAGTTGTTTAGCTAATATTGCGGCAAAAGATAAAAACAACAAATTCCGTCCATCGACGAAAGTACTTGGAAGCTCATCCCCTTCCCCAGCCACGATATCTATATCCTGACGGGTAAGTGCATTGGGTGCCAGCTGATTAAGCAGCCCCAGATCAAGAATATGCTGTTTTACATTAAACTTAGCTGCTATCTCTGTTGCAACTTCGATTTCAGCCGCATGACGTTGATTATAGTTGAAGGTAACTACCTGCACTTCCTCATACTGCTGCAATGCCCAAACCAGGCAAGTGGTGCTATCTTGTCCGCCGCTGAATACGACGAGTGCTTTTTTGTTCATATGAATCTCTCCTTATCACAAGTTGGAATTTAGCGGTTGTCCACTTTTTCTGGATAGAGGTCGTGATTGATTAAGCGGTGTTCCGCCATCGCCTCATACTTCGTACCCGGTCTTCCATAGTTGCAATAAGGATCAATTGAAATGCCTCCGCGCGGAGTGAACTTGCCCCATACCTCAATGTAGCGCGGATCCATCAGTGAGATCAGATCATTCATAATAATGTTGACACAGTCCTCATGAAAGTCACCATGGTTGCGGAAGCTAAACAGATACAGCTTTAATGATTTGGATTCCACCATTTTTTGTTCAGGAATATACGAAATATACAGCGTGGCAAAATCCGGCTGACCCGTTACAGGACACAAGCTAGTGAACTCAGGGCAGTTGAATTTAACAAAATAATCACGTCCGGGATGTTTGTTATCAAACACCTCCAGAATGTCTGGATCATAACCAAACTTGTACTGTGTTCCCTGATTACCAAGCAAAGTAACTTCTTGCATTTCCTCTTTCAATCTTCCTTCTGACACGACAAAAAACCCCTCTCTTTTCCTTCGGCCTTGGCCGGTAATGGAAAGAAGAACGAGATTTCGAAAACTTGGCTCCACTAAGAAGAAACGGAAGCAACGTCCGGATAAAGGACAGCAACCGCTTGTACTGTTTAATATATTCTTAGTTTTTTATAGAGGGAGTTCGCGAACCTCTCCTGCACAACTTTAGTGCAGACTTCTTCTTAAAGCATATTGCGTCTTGAACTATACCATGGGTAGCCCGCTCCTGACAAGTTCTACTCTTTACGTACGTAGAGTTTATGAAGTTCAAAAACAATGCCATTTGATCGTGAATTTCTTTTTAATGACATGAATTATTCATATGATTAATTAAGATGCGGCAAAAAAAAGGATTCAAACCCTAAGAAAAGGGTAACTTATTCATAATAATCTTCGAGCTAAGGGTGGGAGCATTTTATGGAACAAAGTATACAGCAGCTTATGGATTGGCTTAACAATCATTTGAATGAAACAATCGCTATTGAAAAGAAAGAACTTCGTGATTTGGATAAAGTTCACTTCAATTTAGAGTCCGTAGATTTCCGGAGTGCAGACGATGTTATTGATGAATATCTTGGAAGTGCACTGATATTAAGAGGTTTCGGCAGCACACTTAACGCCGATGGTGAACTGGTATCCCTGCCACAATCCACTTATGATTTAGCTGTTGAAGGTCTTCAAATCGTAGACTTAGCCGACCGCAAGGCAGAAATAACTACGGACAGAGCTAATTACACCCTTTCAGTAGATTAAACGAACATGATTATGATAAGCAAAAAGAGCCCACAGCGATTGCGGGCTCTTTTTGCTTATCATTTATTCTTCTCCAATGATCTCCACTTCAGTTTCCAGCTCTACACCGAATTTATCCTTCACAGTCGCTCTTACATGGTGGATTAGCCCGATGTAATCACTGGCTGTTGCATTATCTGCATTCACAATAAATCCCGCATGCTTCTTGGATACCTCAGCACCGCCGATTCTTGTACCCTGTAAGCCGCTCTCTTGAATTAACTGACCTGCAAAACGGCCTGGAGGCCGCTTAAATACACTCCCACAGGATGGATACTCAAGCGGTTGCTTCGATTCACGTAAATAAGTTAGTTCATCCATTTTTGCCTTGATCGTTAAAACATCACCGGAAGTCATAGCAAATTTGGCCTCAAGTACAATGTACTCACCGCTTGCGAACACGCTTTTTCTGTAACCCCATTGCAGCTCATCACCTTGCAGAGTTACCAATTGCCCGTTCTTATTTATAGCTAGTGCACTATGCAGGACATCTTTGATCTCACCGCCATAAGCACCTGCGTTCATATAGAGCGCTCCACCAACTGTTCCTGGAATGCCACAGGCGAACTCAAGACCCGTAAGCTCCTTATCAAGTGCATATCTGGAAACATCAATTATTTTGGCACCACATTGCGCATATAAGAGATTGTCGCGAATCCCCATTTCGGTCAGTCCTGCCGTTTGCAGAACGATCCCACGTACACCTCCATCACGGATAATCACATTGGAGCCATTCCCAAGTACCGTAAGGGTTATCCCATTTTGTTCTGCATATGTAACGATCTTTTGAATTTCATCATAAGTAGCTGGTGCAGCCAAAATATCAGCTTTGCCGCCCATTTTAGTGTACACGTGATCTTTTAAATTCTCATGACTTTTCACTTTTCCTGCAGTCATTAGCTGCTCTAGGTCATCTTGAATTTTGTCAATATTCATGTTTTCATGCTCCTTTAACCATGTATAAATGATGGTCCTTGATCTATTTTAAAGAGTTATTATGAAATTGTAGGCAACCACAACTGTAACAACGAACAGGCTCCCTTGTCAATGACGGGAGCCTGTTCGTTGTATGATTTTAGATGATAATTACACAGCTTTATAGGCAGCAAGCTCGTAAGGAAGACACAGTGGCACACCCGTACGTGGATCCGGAACGATATCCGCTTCAATTCCAAACACTTCCCGCAATACATCTGGTGTCATAACCTCAGTAGGTGAGCCTTCGCTAACCACAGTACCGGACTTAATCGCTACCATATGCTGCGCATAACGAGTAGCATGATTCAAATCATGCACGACCATGATGATGGTACGGCCTTCTTCCTCATTCAGCTTTTGCAATAGCTGAAGAACTTCGAGCTGATGCGCCATATCTAGGAAGGTTGTAGGCTCGTCAAGGAATAAAATATCTGTTTCTTGAGCTAACGCCATAGCGATCCATGCGCGTTGACGTTGTCCACCTGAGAGACGGTCAATAGGGCGATCATGAAAAGATTCCATGCCCGTAACAGAGATGGCGTTGGAGATGATGTTGCGATCCTCAGCGGTCATCGTGCCAAATCCCTTCTGATGAGGGAAACGACCGTAGCTGACCAGCTCAGATACCGTCAGACCGTCAGGAGCCGTTGGGTTCTGCGGTAGAATCGCTAGCTGCCTAGCAACCTCTTTAGTTGAAAAGTTATGGATCGATTTGCCGTCCAGCATTACGGTGCCACTCTTCGGCTTCATAATCCGGGCCATCGTTTTGAGGATTGTAGATTTACCGGAGCCGTTAGCGCCCACTAGTGCGGTGATTTTTCCCGTAGGGATAGACAAGTTCAATCCTTTAACTATAGTAGCCTCTGCATACCCAATACTTAATTCTTCTGTATTCAAACGTTCTGACATGATCTACAACTCCCTTAAAAGTTTTATGGAGCTTTGCTCCTAAGTATGAACTAATTTACGCTTTAGACTTGGCGAGTAAATATAAAAAGTAAGGTGCGCCAATAATCGCAACCACAATGCCAGTAGGAACTTCCGCAGGTTGCAACACCCATCTGCCGATGGTATCAGCGGTAATCATAAGAAGCGCCCCTGTCAAAGCACTAGCAGGTAATAACACCTGATGACGGGGTCCCACGAGCCTGCGAGCCAGGTGTGGTGCTATCAGGCCGACGAAGCCAATACCTCCGCTTACTGCGACGCAGGAGCCGGCAAGCGCTACGGCTGTTACCAGAAGGAGAATACGTTCCTTCTCCACACGCATTCCTAGACCTAATGAAGTATGGTCCCCTAGATTCAATACATTTAGAACCCGGGCTTTATAGAAGGCGAACGGTAACAGAATCGCGATCCAAGGCAGCAAAGCAAGGACGAATCTCCAATCCCCACCCCATATTTTCCCGGCGATCCAAGTAGCTACAAATTGATAATTATTAGGATCAAGCCTAAGTGCCAATACAAGCTGGCAAGCATTGATTCCTGCAGCGACCGCAATCCCGATAAGGATCAGCCTTGTAGGAGACAGACCATCTGCCTTCCGGTAGGCAAGAATATAGATTAAAGCTGCGGTCAGGCCAGCCCCACCAAGCGCTAGGAGAGGCAAGACAAATACCGGAGCTGCTGTTGTAGCCGGAAAGAACGAGATAAAAATGATTACAGCAAAACCTGCACCAGCACTTATGCCCAGCGTAGCCGGTTCGGCGAGTGCATTACGTGCGAGACTTTGTAGAATACAGCCTGATACTGCAAAGCCCGCTCCAACTAACAATGAAATTACGATGCGGGGTAATCTGAAATCAAATAAAATAAGCTTTTGCTGATGTGTTCCATCACCCAGCAGTGTATGTAATACCTCCAGTGGGGATAGACGCATAAACCCTGTATTCATACTGACTATAAACACCACGACGATCAGTATAGCAAGGAGCGATAACACCGTTAGGGCGCGTGTACGGCGTTCTTTTTCATCTGGAGTAAGGGTTATTTTGGGCATTACAGCTCCCCCTTCCGCTTACTCGCTAAATAAATAAAGAAAGGTACGCCGATGATGGCAATTAAGGCTCCTAGCGGTGTCTCATACGGTGCATTTATCATTCTTGCGGCAATATCTGCAAAGATAATCAATAAGCTCCCCAGAACAGCCGAGCAAGGTATAATCCAGCGGTAGTCCACTCCAACGAAATAACGTGTAACATGTGGAATAATTAGTCCTATAAAAGCAATCGGGCCAACCGTTGAAACCGCACTTCCAGCTAAGATAACCACAACAATCATACATGCCAACTGAACTAACCTTGTCCGCTGCCCCAGACCAACCGCAACTTCTCTTCCTAAGCTGAGCAATGTAACGGATCGTGATAACATCATCGCTGCAATTAAGGCTACGGCCACCCAAGGGAATATAATCTTGATCTGAGTCCAGCTAGCTCCCCCCATCCCACCGGCTAACCAGAAGGCTATATCCTGAGATAAGTTGAAAAGAATAGCTACTCCCTGACTAATAGCAACCAATAAAGCACTAACTGCCGAACCTGCTAGTGTCAATCGCAAGGGGGTCAGGCCATTAAAAGAAAGCGAACCGATTCCGAATACGATAAAAGAGGCCACAGCGGCACCGATAAAGCAATACAACATTAGTGAAGTGAATGAGAGTGAGGGTGCAAAAGCAAATACTATTGCCAGCGCTACTCCTGCTCCTGCATTCAAGCCTAACAGCCCTGAATCCGCAAGCGGGTTTCTTGTCATCCCCTGCATGATAGCCCCTGCTACTGCGAAGCAAGCACCGACTAAGGCGCCAGCAATAGCACGTGGAAATCGCAGTTCTCTAATCACCTGATGTTTTTGTAAATCTGGATTGAAATGAAATATTGCTTCCCATACCGTAGCTAACTTGATATCTGCCGCACCCACTGAGACCGAAAGTGCCAATCCGAAGGCAATGGCAGCAAGTCCAAAAATAAGAATACCAATGGCAGCTGCCGGTCGGGTATGTAGAGCTTTTTTGGGTTCATTGTTAATACGATTTGCGAAATCTGAGGGTGAAACCATGGGTTGTCTCCTTATTCAATAGTTACAATGGTTTATATGATAACAACAATCATTCTCATTATCGCAAAAATATTTATGTTGTACAATTGCAGGAACGATTTTTCCGTACTATGGGATTGGTTTATAAAAAAATGGTGCAGATCTTTGTATCACGAGATACTTGATCTGCACGCCCTTCCCCACCGAAATGATCAGTCTCATTCATGGTGAATTACGACTTTTATTTCACAAGACTTTTTAGCACATCGTCAATGATTTTGCTGCCAGCGTTCGCACCACTGTAAAGCCAGCTGCTTGTTGAGCTCATTTCATGCACATTTCCAGCTTTCACAGCTGGGATGCCCTTCCAAATTGCACTATCTAAGATCTCCGAACCCTCAGTCTTATCACTATTTACAAGGAAAATATGATCTGCAGTCAGCTCAGAAAGCTTCTCTAGCGAGATTGGATTCCAAGTTGCTCTTGTTCCTACTGGGATCTCTGTTACTAAGTTAGGAAGCTTTACGCCAAGGTCTGTATATAATACAGCACCACTGCTGCGGGTTTCGTCTACAATATAGAAGTTTTTTTGCACCAACCATAGAATAGCCGCGGACTCTTGTCCAATAGCTCCTGCAAGCTGTTCTTTCGCAGCCGCTGCTTTAACATCATAATCTTTAATGGCTTTTTCTGCTTCAGAGGTTTTGTTCAAAATCTCACCAATCTTGAGCAAAGATTTGCGCCAATCTTGATTTAGTTCATCCCCAATTACATAAGTGGGTGCAATCTTATTCAACTGATCGTAAATCCCGTTCTGAACAGAAGACTCCGATGGGATGATAATAAGATCCGGAGCAAAGCTGGTTACAGCCTCTAACGGAAGATCGTAACTAATTGTAGGAACATCCTTCAATTCAGTGGCCAGATAATCCTGAACGCCATTTGTAACTGACCATTGAGCTACTGGAGTCACACCCAGAGTTACCAATGAGTCTTCCAAATATGAACCCAGGACGCGCTGTGGATTAGCCGGAATCGTTACTTCATGGCCCATTGCATCTGTTAATGTCTTAGGAGCAGCAGGTGCCTCTGTAGATTCTGCTGTAGGAGCTGTTGTAGGCGCTGTTCCTGCATTTGATGAACTTTCAGCATTATTATTACCACAAGCGGAAAGTAATAGCGTCATCACTATTAGTCCGCTCATTGTCACTTTCATGCTTCCTGATCTTTTTCTGTTAAGCCAAAACATTAAAAACCCTCCTATATGTAACTGCTTTGATATTCAAAGGTGACCTTTACCTCTGCTTCACTTTTAAATGATATTGATTCTCATTCTCTGTGTCAACATATAAATTTCAAATTCTGTGGATTTGCAACAATTTCCTTCATATAAAATACAAAAGAGGTTATATTCCGAACGTTCCGGATATAACCTCATCTTTAATCTTCTACTTATTTATTTAAATGATAAGGGACAGTCGCTACTACAACGTCCTTTTGATTCATTAGATACGAGCGGATTAAAAAGCTGGTCTGATTATGAAGCACGGCTTGCCACCAATGTTTGGTAATAAACTGTGGAATCAGAATCGTGATGTGATCCGTCGCAGCTGTCTTCCACTCAACCGTATCGATAAACTTCACTAACGGACGAATGATACTACGATATCTGGAGCGAAGTACAATCAGGCGTACGCCTGGATTCCATTCCTCCCACCGTTGCTCCATCTTATGAATGTCTTCTTCATCAAAGCCTACATACACAGCAACAACATTATCTGTTAGAGACTTCGCATAGCTGATGGAATGTAATACAGCACGTGTAACCCCTGCAACAGGAACAACTACAGTACTTCCTTTAATTATAGGTTTATCAGTAGCCGGACATATACGCAGTTGATCCGCAGTGTTCAAATAGTGCTTATGAATACGGTGGAACACGAACATTACAGCAGGTAAGAAAATGAATGCCATCCATACGCTTGAGAATTTAGTAATAATAAATATAAGCGTAATCGTCAATGTAGTCAGCATACCGATGGTATTTACAACAAATCTTTTCACCCATCCAGCAGGTCTTGTTTTGATCCAATGCACCATCATCCCCAGTTGGGATAAGGTAAAAGGAATGAACACGCCTACCGCATAAAGTGGAATCAAACCTTCCGTATTCCCATGGAATGCAGCCACAAGTATGATAGACATAA
This sequence comes from Paenibacillus sp. FSL R7-0163, assembly GCF_037969975.1. NCBI lineage: Bacteria > Bacillati > Bacillota > Bacilli > Caryophanales > Paenibacillaceae > Paenibacillus > Paenibacillus sp. FSL R7-0163. The sequence goes on along the minus strand of NZ_CP150224.1, from coordinate 2,458,819 downwards.
CTCCTAGAAAAATAATGCCGTTTGAGAAGCCCAGGCGGTCACCACGGACCATAAATGCGTGTGGCAGATATTTATCTTTTGCAAACATAAAGGCAAGCAGCGGAAACGCTGAATATGCTGTATTAGCTGCCAAGAACAAAATCACTGCTGTAATCCCTTGAATGAAAAAGTACAATCCGCCACGGCCAAAGGTCGATTCAGCGATCTGAGAGACAACCGTAGCCTTTTCATCTGGCACAATACCATACCAATACGCCAGCACAGTGATTCCGGTAAACATAAAGCCAAGGATAAGTCCCATGATCATTAGCGTCTTGGCTGCATTCTTCTCAGCCGGTGCTTTAAAGTTTGGGATCGCATTAGATACGGCCTCAACCCCCGTTAGGGCTGAACAACCAGAGCTAAACGCTTTTAATAGTAGAAACAAACTTACATTAGATACGGCGCTGCCTATTTCAGGAACATTCGCATGCGCGCCACCCATTGCATATTTAACGATACCGGAGATAATCAGAACAACAATCGAAACCACAAACAAATACACTGGAATTGCGATGAACGAAGCCGATTCAGTCACTCCGCGAAGATTAATGATTGTTAATAGAACGATAACAGATACAGCGATGAGAACAGTATGATTATGAAGACTTGGAAAAGCCGATGTGATCGCATCCGTCCCTGCCGAGGCACTAACCGCTACGGTAAGAATGTAATCCACCAATAATGAACCCCCAGCGAGCAGCCCTGTCGGAATACCAAGATTGCTCTTGGCTACGATATAAGCTCCGCCTCCTTGCGGATAAGCAAAAATCGTCTGCCGATAGGATAAAATCAGGATGGCCAGCAGGCCCAATACGGCTAATGCAATTGGCAGGGAATACCAGATGGCAGTAAACCCGGCAGCCACCAGTACAATCAGTATTTGTTCCGTTCCGTAGGCTACAGACGAGAGCGCATCAGAAGACAGGACAGCCAGTGCTTTAACCTTGGATAACTTTTCATGATCGAGTTCATTCGACTTCATCGGACGTCCGATCAATAGTCGTTTTACCTTGCTTACCATGGTGGATACAGTTCCTTTCTTTGGGAGCTGAAACGGAATTTCCGTGCGCTGTTTTCATCGGTGGATTTCATAAATGCAGACACAAAAATAAGCATACGGAAATGATCCGCATGCTTATGCATGGTCATTTTCCCACCTTGCTTACGAGGTTAGCTGGCGGATTCGGGCTGTGGTTATAGCCCTACGGTACAGGTCTGTTCGACCCGGTTCCGATTCACCCCATTGGCATGAATGCCAAGTTTGGTTCCCCCGTTTTTCCTAAGAAAATTCAGCGCATATTCAACTTCTCACAAGGTCTAATATTAGTCTACAAAGTGCCTACAGTAAAGCGTTGAAAAAAATGAAAAAAGAATGAAAAAACATCCAATAAGCTCAAATATAGCGTCTTATTGGATGCTCTCTTTCATTATCTTCAATTATCCCTCTAGCCCGTGATTTTAATACCTTTTCAGCTTTTTTGTAACTTCCAAAGCGAAAACTAAAATCCTAAGCTCTCCTCTGCATCTACTTCAATCATTTCTTCTTCCTTACGTCCATACCAAAGAAGGAGACTAATTAGAGCAAAAGCGATTAAAGCTAACAAAGGAATCGTAATAAATCCGAAGTAGTTCAAGTAATCTTTATTACAAGGAACACCAATTGTACAAGGTAGAACTTTACTTAACGCTGGAATCTTCTGTTCCGCATAATGATAGATTGAGATACTGCCACCAATCAAACTTAATGGAAGCACATAAGGAATGATGCGCTTATCTCCACGGAAAGTGGCAATTCCCAACAAAAATAACTGCGGATACATAAAAATCCGCTGAAACCAGCAAAGCTTACAAGGTTCATATTTCAAGACTTCACTTAAATACAAGCTACCAGCTACAGCAACCAAAGAGACAAACCAGGCCAGATAGAGGCAGTTACGCTTGCAAAAAGATAGGAATTTTGTCACTTTGCCTCCACTGCTTTTGCGGCGGTGTTAATTTCAGATGTAATCGCTTCAATATCGAAAGGTTCAGCCGTTTTCACCCCATTAATGTAGAGCGAAGGCGTAGTTGTCACGCCTGCGTCAGTTGCCAACTGAATGTCTTTCTTCAGCTCATCTGCATAAGTTTTCTCTTGGATGTCTTTACGCAACAGATCGTAATCGATCGCTAATTTCTCTTTTTCAGCAAGGCTTATCAAGAAATCCTCAGTGGCCCATTCGTCGCTCTCATCCCCTTGCTGCGCATATACAGCATCATAGAACTTCCAGAATTCATCCTTATTCTGATGGTATACAGACAATGCAGCTAGTGAAGCTGTCTCAGAGTCAGGACCAACGAAAGCCATATTTACAAAGTAAAGAGCTGCTTTTCCCTCGTTGACAAAATCTTGAACAATTTTCGGTTTCATGGAGCCAGCAAACTGGGAACAAGCTGGACATTTGAAATCGCCAAATTCAACAAGCTTAACAGGTGCATCCTCATTACCAATCCTAGGTAGCTCACTGTAATTGAATTCTACCGGTTCTCCTGTAGAGACATTCTTTGCTGCATCTTTCGAAGCTAACATAAACAATCCAACAAAAATGATAACTACTACAGCTATTGAACTAATAACTAAAATTCTCGTTTTCTGCTTCTGTTGCTCCTGTTCTACCCGTCGTTTCTCTTGTTTGCTCAACTGGGGAACATTTGGACTTTTTTTAGGTTTACTCAAGGAGAATTCCTTTCTGTCCTCTAGGGACTAATGTAGTTTTTATCATATACATTTAAAATTATATAATTATTAATCTCTTTTTGGCAAACAGTATAGTCAAAAAAAACAGCGTGACTCCAAAAGGAGAAACGCTGCTCTTATTTTAAAAATATATAATTCCATCAAGCTCCAGCTTCTTCATTCAATAACTGTAACCGCAATAGCTTAATTCGAGAAATTCGCTTATTCTCAGTCTCTTCTACAATAAATAGATGATCATCAAATTCTACGGATTGCCCTTTTTGAGGTGGATTAACCTCCAATTTAGAATACAGCCAGCCGCCTATCGTATCGTAATCCTCAGTCTCCATATGAAGACCCAAAAGATCATTAATCTCTTCAATAAGCATCAAACCGTCAATGGAGTGTTCATCCTCGCCAAGCTTCTCAACACCGGGACGTTCCTCATCAAATTCATCCTGAATTTCTCCAACAATTTCCTCCATGATATCTTCCAATGTCACCATTCCTGAAGTTCCACCATATTCATCGATCAATATGGCGATTTGTGTCTTCGCACGCTGCATAACTTTCAGCAAAGCGCTAATCTGAATGGATTCCGGCACGGTTAATATTGGACGAATTAATTTCTGATAACTTTGCGGGCGATCCTTAATTAAGTCCTTTATATGGATGAAGCCTAAAATATGATCCTTATCACCATCACAGACGGGATAACGTGTCCTCATGCCATCATAGGCAATCTCAAGGTTCTCCTCAGCAGAAACATGATTATTCAGACAGATCATCTCTGTCCGCGGAATCATGATCTCCCGAGCCATGGTATCCACAAATTCAAAAATATTGTCAACCAAAGCCATTTCAGTATTATCGATAAAGCCGCTTTTGTTACTTTCCTGCATGATAATACGAATTTCTTCTTCCGTATGCGCCGTTCCCAGCTCTGAAGCCGGGGCTAATCGGAAAATTTGCAGTAAACCACGCGCCAGCCCATTAACGATCCATATCACTGGATACATGATTTTGTAAAATACATTCATCGGTCCTGCTGTTAGTAAAAGGACAGATTCAGCCTTGTTAACAGCAATGGTCTTAGGTGCAAGCTCACCTAATACGATATGCAAGATAGTAATGAACATAAGAGCAATAACCAAAGATACAACATTAACAGCAGTTTCTCCTAAACCTATGCTTCCTAATAAAGGTCCTATAAGATTAGCTATAGCTGGTTGACCCAGCCACCCTAATGCAAGTGAAGCCAATGTAATGCCGAGCTGACAGGCTGAGAGATAGCCATCCAGGTTGCTGACAATGCTTTTTGCATTAAAAGCTTTTTTACTACCTTCTTCAATCAGGGTATCAATTCTACCACTTCGCACTTTCACCATTGCATATTCGACTGAAACAAAAAATCCATTTAACAATACCAACAAAATAATAAGACCAACATGTAATATACCGGGTAAAGGGTCGCTCAATTTATACTCCTATCCACCATTTTCCGTACATGGATGGATAGGCCCACCTCCTTCGTTTTTTCAGAGTATTGGCAAAATGCTCGCCGTTTGTTCCTTTCAGTATCAATTTCCCAATGGTTTCATCTCCAGTCTAGAATCACGTTTTTGAATATATACTTTATTATATTAATATATTGGGGCAAACCGCAAGCATGCGTGTCCTTTCGAAAAAAAATGGGCAGTGATTATCAAGATTATTCCATAAATTAATCACAAATAAAAAGAACTCCTAACCGTTTGGCGTTGGAGTTCTTCTCATCGAAGATGGATTACATTTAGCGACAATTTCTCATCGTTGGAGGATTGCCAATTACACCTGGGTATTGATAAGTAAGGGGCTCATCGAAGGTAGCATAATCAAAATAAATCATAAGTAAGACGGTGCGTTGGCCAGTCGCAGGGTCACTGATAATAATGTGGTCACGGCCTGCCGCTTCCAGCACACCCTTGTAAACTTTGGCATTCCAGTCTTTGTTGTTCTCATAAGTAAAATAAAACGTACCTACTTTTCCTAAATTCAGGCGGAAAATATTTTCGATGTAGGATTGTTCGAACGTTTGTGGTGGATTCTGAACTACTACTCCCCCTGGCGTCATTGGACTGCCACTGCTTACTTGAGGTGGCATGCTGCCCATGCCTTGCATTCCTGATGACATCGGCATTCCGGAAGACATTGGCATACCTGAAGAAGAGACACTACCGATGGTATAAGTTACGGGGCGGTAAGGTTGAACGATCATTTAATGAAACCTCCTAAATGTTTATCGGAGCATAAACTCCTTTGGACACAATTGAAATCACTCTTACTTTCTGTGAGAATTACTCATTTTATTGAGTAATTCTCTTTGCACAGTTACCATTCTAATTGCCGATAAATACAGTCGGGCAATCTTCTCCGGTCGGAGTAAAGAAGCAATGGGCTTTGAAGCGGCCTGTGTTTTGTTGGTTATACCAGGTTGCAGGACAATCACCTGCGGGTCTGAAGAACCACAAAGCATTGGTAGCTGGCCAGGTTCTTTCACCTGCAATTACACGTTTGGCTAGACGGATATCTGCTTCTCTGGCTCGCTGATAGAAGTATCCCTTCTGCGGCGCTTCGAAACCTCCTGGACTTTGATAGACCATGTCATTCACATTCCGAATGTTATTAAAGTCCAAGCAATTGCCAAGAATCCGGTTGACGCCAACATTGCCGACCATGAGCATACCGAGTTCTCCATCTTCCTCAGCTTCCGCTCTCATCAACCGCGCCAGCACCTTCACATCTTCCGAGTTCGTTTTGATGACGGCCACGCTGTCTCCTCCTTGGGGTCACTTCTTGTAGCAACCTCGTTCTTAACTGCATGCTGTATAGTATGTGCATTCGCCTAAGAGGTGACAGTTCCCGCCTATTTTTTAGAGTAGGGATTTTTCCTTTTAACCACTCAGCAAATCCCCTTTATCTACACTCTAAGCTGCGTTTGCCCAATTACATTCGCGTTACAGCGTAAGAGTCGGGGGCAGCTGCGGTGTTAGCGACAAAGTCAGCGTCAGCATCGATGTCCTCGTTAACGACAGCGTTAGCGTCTGAGTCGATGTTGGTGGCAGCATCAGGGTCGGCGTCGGTTTTAGCGTCGAATCGGTGCTGGAATCGTTGTCGGTTTTAGCCACAATGTACACGTCAGCGTCGATGTCCTTGTTAGCAACAGCAATAGCTTCAACGTCAGCAACAGCATCCACGTAAACGTCCGCTCAGAAGGCGCTATCGGACACAGCCGACCTTATTCGCGATATTAATCCACTTTTGGGATTCTATCGGACCCCAAAGCCCCTATTGGCCCGCAAAGCACCGATTATAAGCATCTTTCTAATGAATAGCTGCATTGGAGTCCGAAACTAGGCTCAAAAGGCTGTGAAATTACAAATAACGTCATCTGGGTCCGTAAGGTAAGAGGGTAATGAATATCTGACACTTAATAGATGATCGCACCTACAGTGAGCTTTGAGCGCTACGGGATCAGTGAGCTTTGAGAGCTACAGGGTCAATGAACTTGAATTGTACATAACCAAAACGCAAAGCAGCGATCCTCCATTAGCATGAGGATCGCTGTTTTGATTTAATACAAATGACTACTCCGCAGTTGAGTATTGTGGCTGTCGTTGGAATCCATGATATCTAGTTCCTTGATAAGTAAGCATTCCTCTATCGCCTTCTGCGCTCAAGCCATATTCATGGCCATCTACTTTAAATTCCATGCGACTGCCGCCTTCCAGCTCGTACGTTAAATAGTAAGTTGTACTCGTACGAGTTGAGCCATTCTCTTCCTGAAGCTGCTGCTGACGTACTTCAGTCCGTTTGCTAACGATATGTGCAGGGATTGTTAGTATGGGTGAGCCATTGTTCCTGCCCCATTGAAGCAAGCCCCTGCCTGCTGATATAGCAAGAATACCAATCATAACAACGATAAAGATCGGCATCACCGTTCCGGCAAAATCAAACATCCACGAAAGATCCGGGCCCATTCCCATGACAGTTTCCCCCTTCTTCCCCTTGTAATTCAGCCTAATTGCTGCGTTCTGGGTACTTCTGTACATGTATATGCCTCATCTAGTCCAGAAAGCATTAAATAAGTGAGACTAGATGCAAAAAGACCACTTCGTTTTCTTAAAAATCAAGAATTCGAGTGGTCTCTATACAGAGTTTTCAGTAATTAAATTAAGCATGAACTAGGTCTAGCAATTTCTTAGTTTCGTCTGTCTGATCATCTAACATTCCATTTTCAGCCCAGCAAGCTCTGCATTGTTCTTCAGTTTCACAAAGATGAGCGTCATCACAGTTGTAGCAAAGTTGCAAAAGGTTTCTTGTCATATAATCTGTTTCGAATGTTTTCATTGTAATCTCTCCTATTCGATGTCTGAGTTTGTGAAAATTTGAACTTGTTTTCTATGTGTTAAATATATCACAGGATTCTTTAAATGTCATGTGATTTTTTTCACATTTATAAAGAAAATTTTAAATAAGTTTTTTCCTTATATTCAATCATTCACAAACAACAATAAACCCCCACTCTGCTAACAACAAAAGAACCTACCAACAGGCAGGTTCTTTTTCCTTATTACATTACGCGCCAGCTGATACCACCATTCGTAGTCTGTAACAGTATCGAGCGCTTGTCCTCTTTTTTCTCAATCAAAAGCCACCCCACCTCAGTGGAAAAAAACTGCAGCTTTACAATCTCCGGATATTCCAGAAGTTTAGATCGCAATACACTACTCTCTTTAAGGGGCAACCACGTAGCTCCTTGATCAACCGTATGGTAAAGAGTGTCGCCGAGTATGGTCCAACCGATCTGTGAGTTCAAAAACGTCGGAGTAATTTGACGATTAACACCAGCTTGTGCGTTCAATCCAAAGGATGCAAATTTCCAGTTAGCACCTCCGTTAGCTGTAAAATATCCATGGTAGGCGATTGTTTTTTCTTTATCCTTTTGGCAGCCAACAGACATCCAACCAGTAGACTTACTGGCATCGAAGAACTCCGGTTTGCCCGTAATTACTCGGTCACAATCCTCTAAACGTTCGTTAACCAGAAAAGCCGGCCCGAGGCTCCAGCTCTTACCGCCATCTTTTGTCATAAAGATTTTGGGAAGAGCACCTGTCTGCATTGTCACAAATCCATGTGTACTATTGCGAAAAATCATTCCAGTGGTGACGCCGGCAAACGGTATCGAATCATTAGGGAAATTCGGATTGTATTGCTCATTCTGCATCACTTCTTCCCAAGTGGCCCCACCGTCTGTCGTTGAAAAAAGTGCCTTGTTCTCTTTATTGGAAGAAGCGTTCCATGAGGTCATCAGCCAACCCCGTTTTGGTGAGTTGAAATATACAGAGGATACTGTATTAACATCTCCTAAAGATGAGATTTTCCAGCTTTGGCCACCATCTGTGGTTCGCAGCACAATCGTTTCTGTCGAGCCAAAAGCACTTCTTATAATCCAACCATGTGATGGATCCGTGAAGAAAATCCCCTTCCCATACACAGGGTTGGAGAGGAACTGCACATTTGGTGCTGGTGAAATATTAGCCCAAGTTGCTCCGTTATCCCGGGTTAAGTACAACCGGAGTTCGTTTTTGGTAACCCCCCAGGCCAGACCTTCACTTTCACTAAGCAGCTGAAAATCTGTAAGACGAGTCTGAATTTGATATTTCGGAGCGCTATCATTGTCAACATGATTGGCGTCTGGAGTAATCAGGGTTATCGTCTGTCCTTCTTCAGGTGCCTCTGTCGGCTGGGGCTGCTGAGTAGGTTCCGGGGGAGGAGATGAACAAGCCGTGACCACCCACGCTAACAAAATCAGCATCAATATTAATCTTATTCCCTTCAATCCAGCAATCTTAGATGCCAATAACCTCTCTCCTCTCGGATGGATTGAATCTTATTTATGATTCAAATTACTATTACGATAGCCGTATAGTGCATAGATTAGAAGTCCAACAACTGTCCAAATTAGAAAACCAATCCATGTCTCACTTCCTAGATTATACATCAAAATACCACAAGTTGCCGCACTTAACAGCGGAATGAAAGGTACCCAAGGAACTCTGAACCCTCTTTTTAAATCCGGATGAATATATCTAAGCGCGATTACCCCTAAAGACACTACAAAAAAGGCAAACAATGTTCCTATGCTTGTCAGATTTGCCAACCGATCCAGTGGGATGAAACCCGTTAACACGGCTATTAAGATGCCTACCATCCATGTGCTTCGTACGGGTACCTGTGTTTTAGCATTAATCTTAGATAAACTTATTGGCAGTAGGCCATCACGTGAGATGGCAAATAACAGCCGGGTTTGACCGAATAACATCACGAGGAGTACTGTAGTCATTCCCGCGATGGCTCCAACAGAGATCAGACCGGCAATCATATCCTGATTTACAAAGCGAAGCGCATATGATACAGGATCACTAACATTGAGATCAGTATATGGAACAATACCTGTTAATACGAGTGAGACAAGAACGTACAAGACAGTGCAGATAGCAAGGGATGAAATAATTCCAATCGGCAAATCGCGTTGGGGTCTTTTCACCTCTTCTGCAGCGGTTGCTAGCGCATCAAAACCTATGTAGGCAAAAAACACTGTGGCCGCGCCATTGATCACGCCATGGTATCCAAAGGGGAGAAATGGAGTCCAATTCTCTGGCTTCACATAGAAAAATCCAGTTACGATAAATAGAAGCACCACTGCTATTTTGATAAAGACCATGATGGCGTTAAAACGTGCCGTTTCTTTCGTTCCCCGAGTCAGTAAATAGGAAATTAACAAAATGATGATTACTGCAGGCAGATTTATTATTGTACCCGCTTCCGGATTATAAGCCCCCGATAGTGCAGTTGGGAGATGTATCCCAAAGCCCTCTAATAACCCCTGAAAATACCCTGACCAGCCACTGCTTACAGCCGCTGCGGCAACTCCGTATTCCAAGACGAGATCCCAGCCTAAGATCCAAGCTAATAGTTCTCCAAAGGCTACATAACTATAAGCATAAGCACTCCCGGAAACAGGAATGGTCGAAGCAAATTCCGAATAACATAATGCCGAGAGCACACAGGCAAACGCCGCCAGTAAAAAAGAAATTATAAGACCAGGACCTGCATGTTCTGCTGCGGCAACTCCTGTCATTACAAAAATACCTGTGCCGATAATGGCTCCTACCCCAAGCATTGTTAGATCCAGGGCACCCAACGTCTTGTTTAACTGCGTCCCCTCAGAACTTGTGGGTATGTTTAGAGCCTTTTTACGAAATAAATCCATCCTTACATTCTCTCCTGTCTAGTCTTGCTAAGATAATGAAATAAAAATCACATTTTAGTATGGCCTTAATTAGGGTAATGCATTAAATAAGATCAGCTTGAAAACACTACCGTTAACGATTATGATGGACAAGATTGAAACCAAAAATTTGAAATATTAAGGAGATGGAGACATGGCCCCCCCAAAACCCAATCGGGTCGTAGTTATCGGTACTGGAGCAGTTGGTACAACTACAGCCTATACATTATTGTTACGTAGACGTATGCCCGAACTCGTACTTATTGACGTTAATCATCAGAAAGCACTTGGCGAAGCACTGGATATGAATCACGGCATGCCTTTTGTCGGTGGTGTGAAGTTATGGGCTGGTACTTATGAAGACTGCCGTGAAGCAGATATCATTATAGTAACTGCCGGTGCATCACAAAAACCGGGAGAAACCCGGATAGATCTGCTTCGTAAAAATATTTCAATTTTTAAAGATATCATTGAAAAAATTACAAAGTATAACCAACATGCCATTCTACTTATTGCGACTAACCCTGTAGATATTCTGTCTTACGCGACTTTGAAAATAAGCGGGTTTGACCGCAGACGTGTAATTGGTTCTGGTACGGTACTTGATAGTGCTCGTTTTCGCTATTTGATCGGTCTTCACAAAGAAATCGATCCTCGCAGTATTCACGGACAGATCATCGGTGAACATGGAGATTCAGAGCTTCCGGTTTGGAGTCTTGCGAATGTAGCTGGGATTGATCTTGGTTTTGACGAAGCAGAACGCGAAGAAATCTTCCAAGATACCAAGAATGCAGCCTATGAAATAATTGATGCCAAAGGCTCAACCTCTTATGCAATAGCGCTTGCACTGGACCGAATTGTAGTCTCCATTCTTCATAATGAAGGCGCCGTGTTGAATGTTTCTACTTTATTAAATAACTATAACGGGGTTTCGGATGTCTATCTCGGTGCACCTTGCGTAGTAGATCGCTCGGGTGTTCGACAGGTACTGGACCTCCCACTCAATGAAACCGAACAGGCTTTATTCCAGAAATCCGCTGAGAAGCTAAAAGCAGAAATAGCTAAGCTAGAATTGTAAGCGAATATGGCTGAAAACAGCCCTTTTTGACTACAAAAGACACAAGAAACCGTCCTTCTTATATGTGGAGCGTTGCCTCCACTATGAAAAGGACGGTTTTTAATATAACACGAATTAACTTAGCCTGCCAATGACAAAAAGATCCTTTAGCAGGCCAGGCTCACCTGAAATTCCGGATCTTTTTTATCAATTTATTTAGTGATAGTTTGCTTATAATATTCTTTGAGAACTTGTTCGGCTTTTTTGCCATAAATATCAAAACCACGGTCAATGGAAGCCTCTTCTAAGTCATACAATTTCGTGCTCCAATCCCACCAGAAGTAACCGGCAAACCAAGGTTCATTCCAGAATGCTTCCAGCGCTGAGCGATAGAAGTTGGCCTGTTCATCTTCTGAATATGGTAAGTCTGTGTATGTAAAGTCCCATGGCATGGCGGCACACCCATGAGCACTTCGGCAGCCAATCTCGATGAATACGAGAGGCTTGCCAAATCGCTCAGAGAGTGACTTAAGCCGCGGTTTCTGCCGCTCCCAACCAGCCAGCATATTCTCATAAGAATCTCCCGGCACTGAAGCTACCGGATAATAAGCGCTGGTTCCGATAAAATCCACCTCATCCAGCCACTCGATTCCTTCTTCTTTGCCATGATTGGCATTATAAATGATCGGCCCTGTATAAAGATTGGTGACCTCTTGAATCAATTGTCTCCATTCCGCAGTTCTAGACTCTGTGCCGACCATTTCGCAGCCGATACAGAACATCTCACATTCAATTTCTTCCGCCAACTCTGCGTAGTGTTTAATGAAATTAGTATAAGAACGGAACCATGCTGCCCAATAAACATCTCCCTCTTCCGGAAATCCAATCCTAGCTCTCCAAATGCCATCCCTCGAATTCACTACAGGTTTAAGACAAACTTTAAGACCAAGCTGTTTTGCCAGTTGTACCGCATGTGCGAGATCACGATCAGTCACCGTGTAACCGTAATCATAATGAATTTCTGTTGAATGCACAGTGTCTTGCCATGTCCAAAAAGATAAGGCAATCCATTCACTACCTGTCTCTGCCAGCTTTCTCATCGAATCTTCTGCATATTCTGTACGGTATTCACCTCGTTTTGATCCCCAGCCATAAGTCATCCCTTTTAGAAAAACATTCTTCACGATTAGGACCTCCTATAAAACTCTTAATAACTGTTAGAATAAATCAATACCGTTATAATAACAAGTTATTTTTTGTTATCGATTTTCTAAGGAGGTTGCTTTCTTTTCAATCACAGCTGGATTTGTAATTTAGACATGGCCTCTTCCTTCTCACGACTCGTGATATGTGTGTATACGGTTGTAGTCTGGATCGAGGAGTGACCTAGCAGTTCCTGTACGGTACGCAGATCTGCCCCTTTTCTCAGCAGCATGGTTGCAAAAGAATGTCGGAGCTTATGGCTTGAATACGGGCGTCGCTGTGCTGCTGGCACATCCCTTTGGAAACGATCGAAGGTATCTGCTGCGATTTGCTGAATGCCTCGGATAGACAACCTGCGTCCTTTTTGTGAAATGAACATCGCTTCCTCTTTACTGCGCCAAGGGTCTAACCTTTCTGCTAACGCGGAGTCGAGAAAAGGCACTACATCCTCGGGAACTGGCACATTACGCCATTTACGCCCCTTCCCAAACACACGGAGGGAATGTCTTTCTACATTATAATCACTCAAATTCAGCGTGTGGACTTCCCCCACCCGAAGCCCCATATAGGACATCAACAAAAAAACTGCTAAATTACGCTTTTTGTATTTACCATCTATAGAAGATAAAAACCGCCCCAGATCACTTTCATCTAAGTAAACCGGCTCACGATTGATCTCAGTTTTGGATTTCTTAATTCCGGCTGCCGGGTTGTTTTGAAGTAATTCCAGCTCAATCAATGCCTTGAAAAAACAGTTAATCGCAGCATGCTTCCGGTTACGGGTGGCATCACTCACTCCACTTTCGCGGACAGAGGTCAAAAAGGAAATGACATGCAGCTTCTTCACTGTCTCAAGCTTTTTACCATTCAGACTGTCTAAAAACTGTTTCACATCTACTAAATAGGATTTTTGCGTATAGGGAGTGTACCCGGCATCCTTCATCCAGATGAGAAAGGCCTCCAGCCCTTCTTCGTAGTCTTCACACCACTCATTCATGCCTTAGAGCCTCCTTGTTAATGTTGATCTATATTAGACATCTCCATTGCTCAGCATGTTTTTTTATTGCAAGTAAGAACTCCGTAAGCACGGGCGATTTCCATTTTTTATGATGATAGGCGATCTGCGTCGCCACACGCTGTGATTCATCATTCCAATTTAATCTGGCAAGTTTGCCTTCAGCCAGTTCATTTTTTACAGTAATTAATGGAAGAAAGGCAATGCCAAGATCAGCCATTACACATTGCTTTATCGCCTCGATACTCCAAAACTCTAACGTGGGGTCAGGAAATACACCGTAACTGTTCAAATGCCGTTCAAATAAAGTCCGGTAGGAACAGCCAGTTTCGGTATGAAGTATGGTCACTCCTTTTAAATGAAGGGGTTCTACCTCAGCAACGTTTAATAAGGGATGATCTGGCGCTGCGATCAGCGTCATCGGCTCATGTACTAATGTTTCTATATTTAAATCTTTATCTTCCGTCTCAGGTTGCAATAAGAACGCTAAATCCAGTTCACCCGAACGGACAAAATCTGATAGTTCCCAGCAAGCTCCAGGCTTCAGAATAATTTGCACCTGCGGATATTTAGCACGAAACTCCTTAATAATGCCTGGTAAGCGAAAAGCAGCCAGAGATTCAGGAGCCCCAATCCGCAAAGAACCCGTTAGTTCACTATCCGAGCGTAACGCGTCCTGTGCTAAATTGTGCATTCTGGATATTTCCTGTGCGAACGGAAGCAAACGACGGCCTGCGTCGGTTAGAATAATCTTTTTACTGATCCGATCAAATAATGGCTGGCCAATTTCAGACTCTAGTGCTTGGATTTGTGCAGTAATACTGGACTGTGCATAATCAAGCTTCTGTGCTGCTCTAGTAAAACTGCCCGTCTCCACTACCACTAAAAAGGTAAAAAGATGACGTGACTCCATGAATTTCCCCCTAAATGAAAATGAACCATCGGAATATCGAATGGATACTATTCAAAAATTCTGTTTTTCCAATGGATCTATTATCTGCTACTCTAGAAAAAAAGACAAGGAAAGCAGGATAAAAAAACATGAAGGAATCCGCTTCAAACACTTTACAAAAAAACATTGGCATGCCTCAGGCTATTGCCCTTTACATCGGGGCTGTGTTGGGTTCTGGGGTCTTAATTGTTCCTGGTTTGGCTGCAGAAATGGCGGGTCCCGCTTCATTACTGGCGTGGGGATTTATGTCGTTGCTGATTTTGCCGATGGCCTTATCAATGGGTCTGCTCTCTGCTAAATTCCCTAACGCTGGAGGCGTGTCCCATTTTGTAACGCTTGCTTTTGGTCCAAAAGCTGGCTCACTGGTGGGATGGTTTTTTCTGATGTCCGTTCCGATAGGTGCACCTGTTGCTGCACTGACTGGAGCGGGTTATATGACAGCCGCTATGGGCTGGGACGAATCTGCGAGAATTACTATCGCCGCTATTATGCTGGTCATTGGTCTGATTACGAACTGGATTGGCATGCAGGTCGCTGGAAAGGTACAGATAGCGGTAGTAATAGCGATTGTTGCTGTGCTGGTCTTCTCCTTTGCTACTGCACTGCCCCGCATGGAAGTCGAACACTTCACTCCCTTTGTCCCACATGGATGGATGAGCATTGGCCAGGCTGCAGCAATCTTATTCTGGTGTTTTATTGGCTGGGAAGCTGTCTCACACCTATCTGAGGAGTTCAAGGACCCACAGCGTGCCGCCGTTAAAGGGGTCACCATCGCCGCTATTATAGTAGGGATTCTATATTTTCTCTCCGCACTAGCAACTGTTGGTACACAAAGCTACCTCAAAGGTGGAGCAAGCACATCACTCGTCTGGATTATTAGTCAGCCTCTTGGGCGCTGGGGAGGATTTATCGCCGGACTTACCGGTCTGTTCATCTGTACAGCCACAATTATTGCCTATGCAGGAGCTGCCTCACGTGTGGCTTATGCTTTATCGCGCCAAGGCTCCGCACCGAAATGGATGGGTAAAATATCCAAACTATACCATACCCCTATCGGTGGCATAGCTTTTCTTCTGCTCTGTTTTGTATCGGTGATGACACTGTATGGCAGCGGATCCATCTCCATCACCACTCTGATTCAGTTTCCGAATGCTACTTTTATCCTGACTTATATCGGAGGGTGTGCCGCAGGGATACGCCTGCTCAAAGGAAGTCGCTTAGGTGTGACGATAAGCTGGATTTCTTTTTTAGCAACAGCTGCTGTGTTTCCTTTTACGGGTTGGGCGATAGGCTATCCGCTGCTCATCACTTTAGTGTTCGTTTGGATTATCCGTAATAAAAGTAAACAGAGGATAAGTGTCACTGAGGAAATTAGTCGTGGAATGCATGAGAAACAACAAAAGGTGTTGTAAGGCTCTAACTGCGTTTGAACCTCTCCCAAAGGAATAGTTACACTGGTGTCCGAAACCGTGCTCAATAGGCGATAAATGTGCAAATAGTGTCAAATCTCTAACTAGTCGTAAACTGGCATTCGTTTCAGCAGCTGCTTAGATGGTTATGGAATGAAGAGGGTATACTAGACTATGACCAGTCAAAGGAGACGATAAATCATGCCAAACAAAACTAAGATCATTCTTGAGCCAGCAGCTCAAAAATTTGCCGATGATAATGCGAAACCTCCCTTTCTACCTGACCTTGGGCCAGAAAAAGGTCGTGAAACGGTAGATAGCGTACAATCCAGTGATATATATAAACCGGAAGTTGATATTGAAGATCTAATGGTGCCAGGTGGACCTAACGGTGATGTTTCCATACGAATCGTTCGCCCCCCTAGCTCCTCATCAGCATCGTTGCCTGTTATCCTGTACATTCATGGCGCAGGATGGGTGTTTGGGAATGCCCATACCCATGATCGCTTGATCCGTGAACTAGCTGTCGGAGCGGAGGCCGCTATTGTTTTCCCAAATTACAGCCTCTCCCCAGAAGCTAAATATCCTACAGCTATTGAAGAAATCTACGCAGTTCTCCAGTGGACAGCTGAAAAAGGAAGCGAGCACGGATTAGATACTAGCAAGCTTTCTATAGCCGGAGACAGCGTCGGTGGGAATATGGCAGCTGCTATTACTCTCATGGCGAAAGAACGGAGTGGACCGAAGATAGCGAAACAACTACTATTCTATCCGGTAACGGATGCCTCGTTTGATACTGAATCCTATCATGAGTTCGCCGAAGGTTATTTCTTACAGCGGGACGGCATGAAATGGTTCTGGGATCAGTATACCACTGACCCTGAGGAACGAAATCAAATCACTGCCTCTCCTCTTCGGGCTAACCTAGAGCAGCTACGGGATTTACCAGATGCACTGGTTATTACTGGTGAAGCAGATGTGCTACGGGATGAAGGTGAAGCTTATGCCGCCAAATTGCGGGAAGCTGGCGTGAATGTTACGGCTGTCCGCTTCCAAGGCATCATTCATGATTTTGTCATGCTGAATCCTTTAGCCGAGACTCATGCTAAAAAAGGAGCTATCAAGTTAGCGACTACATGGCTTCGTGAAGGTTTCTAAACAAATCAACTGTTGACATATTCTTTTACTAGGCGAATTGGTTCTCACAAGAATTTTGTGCGAAACTGATTCGTCTTTTCTTGTTAACATATTATTTATTATGTTAACAAGTGTATTTTTACAATTGAGAAACAAATATCCATTCCCTGCGTCAATATATTATAAATGATCTATAAGGAGCTAAAATCGTGAAATATGTACCGTTTATCCTAAAGACCGTTATAGCATCCTCCTTGCTCGTATCTGGAGCTGGTGTATATTTGCCTGGTGCTCAAGCAGCAGTAACAACCCCTGCCTCCTCTTCAACAACCGTCGACTCTATCACCACAATTAAACCCTTATGGCACGACAAGGCAGATGGTCAAGGGATTTATAGCCAACAGGCCCCTACTGCAAATGGATTATTCTATTATTCATCAGGCGGGACACTAAAGGCCGCCGATCTCAGTACAGGCAAAGTTAAATGGTCCTACAAAAACGGAACAAATCCTGAGATTATAACGAATAACTCGATTTTCTTTATCACTTATGAGGGTTATCTTGTAAAAGTTAATGCCCAAACGGGGAAATTGCTTTGGAAGGTTAAGGCTGCCAAAGATCCGATTGAAATCGGTGCTTTCGCGGAGTTAGTTAACGGAGTGTTGTACTTCCGGAACGAGCATGGTGGAATTGCAGCTTATCACCCGGTTACTGGTAAAAAAATCTGGGAGAATAAAGACATCCCTATGTATGTAGGAAGTATCGACGGCCTATATAACGGGGTATTGGTAGTATCCAGTACTGTTGATAATAGGCGTACACAGTTTTTCGGGCTCGATCCGGCTACAGGCAAGAGGTTATGGAGAATTCAGGGATTTTATAGCTTTGTTGCTTACCGGGATGGTGAATTATTACTCCGCGAACAAGTAAATGCTGCAAATGATGCCTCTAACGAGCCTCTTAAAGGCTATCAGTTGACCTTGGTACATGTTGATGTTAAAACTGGAAAAGCGAAGACCAAAAAGAACTATAAACCGCTCGAAGGTGTCAGTAGACTCGGTAATTATTTTACATCACTTCAAGGCTCGTATCTATATACAGTCGATGGAGGTTTAGACCAATGGGGGGGTCATCCACTATACCGCTTTACCTTAGGTCAAGAAACAGCGAGTGAACCCAAAAGTTATGAGGAGTACGGAAATTGGGTGGCTGGTCCAGTAAATAACATGGCTTTTTTCCAAAAGGATGCACAGATCACTGCCGTTCAAATGAACGATAATCGCATTATAAGCTTCAACGGGCCGGACAGTCCTGCGTTAAGCGTTCAATCTATGGGTAAGGGGCTATACGCCGGCTATGAGAACGGATATTTCTTTATCATAAATGCAGAAACAGGAAAAGCGCTTGGCAAAGTAAAAACTGGAGCACAACAATACGGCAAACTATTCAGTGCGAATGGTATTCTCTACATCCAGACGGAGCACAATATATTCGCAATTTCTCTGCCAAAAGAATTAAAATAGTTGTTGTTACTCCTTATCTTTTGCAGCCACTTCTCGTTTAAACTCAATGGTTCGACTCTCCAGATGAACTGACCCGCTGTTTCCAATCTGGAAGGTCGTGCCAGACCCAATCGACAGAATTTTGATATATTGTATATTAATTGTTGATTCCGCGGAATCCTTTAATATCACAAATTCATCCACTTCATTCCCTTGGTTTGTCCATACAGGGATAGGAATGTCTATGAGTGTAGTATCTTTCGTGCGATTATTAATCTCCTTTATGTTAAAAAGGTAATTCTCCTTGCTTCCCAGGAATTTAGATTGAACCCGGCCTACAGATCCACATATAAAAATAGAACTGTCAGACAGATTGTTGATATAGACATCTTGTATGCGTGAGGTGTGCATAGGTTAACTGCCTTTTTTGACTTGATCTGGAGCGCTCTGAGTATATTCTATTACGCTGTCAAACGCCGAGGAGCAATGAATGGATTGAGTATCCCCTACTAAAAATACTGATGAACCCGAGATCGAAACGACTTTCACTGCATTGACACTAATATCTCTATTGATCACCGTTATCTTCATTCGTCTCCCGCCTTCCGGTTATATTTATTTCCAAATGCCGCTCTACTGCCATAACGATATCTCGTTTGATTTGCTCTACAATAGAAGCGCATTCCTCATCAGTGTATCCACGCCCTTCTTCTGTGGCAGGGAGTTGGCTTACATACTCGTTAATCCGTCCATCCATCTGATTCAGCAGATCCTGAGTCACCATTTGGATATATTGCTCATCAATGCTTAAATTCTTCTCTTTTTCTAAACGTGAAAATTGCGAGGGAACCTCTTCTTGCACATACTTCAGAATCTGTGGGCGAATCTGATCCGATAAGGCAGTTGTACCTACCTCCTGCTCTCCAATAGGTTTACCGTTGATCATCGCTTCATCCAGATTGTTCCCCTCATTCGGTGTAATGCCTATATTTAAAGTGCCTTCCAGCTTTTCGATTTTTAATTGTTCAAAATGATAATTGATAGGTCCTATACTTGCAGATTTATTGTTCTTTATGCTGTCTACATCGCCTTGCAAATCTCGAAGCTGCTTCTCTAGCTGTTGAATCTTCTCCGCTTGCAATCTTAGTGTATTAAAAACCTGCTGAGCGTAATACGGATGCATACAACCCCCTCCTATGGTTTATTGTATGCGGGGACAAAGAGCCTAATTCAGATGTGCATATAGTTCCGCCGCTGGCGGTAAGGACACAAGGGGTGAATCCATTTTTTCCGCTGGAGGTGTTGGAGGCGATGATGGAGCTCCAGAGGTCTCATAATTATGAGACAAAGTATTGATTCGTCCCGATGTACCAATCTGAAGAACCGAGGAATTAGAGATAGTACCGATTTTTAGATTATAGATCGATATGCATTGATATACCGTAATGTTCATTTAAACCCCACCCTTAAGGAGGTGATACTTGATCCACCACATCTGAATCCATCGTATTTGTACTGCTGGCCGCATTATTCGTTATATTCGTACCTATGGAGTCACCTATGGAGAAGGAGTTGGCACCGGCATAAATTTTAGAGTTGCTGCTCAGGATAACGGATGCCGTATTTCCTACTAAGACTGTGGAGCTGGGGCCTACGCTATTGATTTTAATATTGCCGATGATTGAAACCACCAAACCACTCCTCCTTTCGGAATGATAAGCTATTCTATGTAGATATTCGCCCAGATGTCACTGAATAAGTCAAACGCCCATACAATGGATAAAAACCGTAGGAGGCGCAGAGCTATGAGTCCCAATAAGACGAACCCTTTAGATTGGATGAATGAAGATCCTTTTTTTAAGAAAAAGTTATCCTTGAAAGCTCTTGAAGAGCAGTGGAAGTTGGATCCTAACCAAATTGACGGGTATGTCGAAAAAGTCATCCGAGAAGCAACTGCAGCGACCTCCTCTTCATTTATGAACGAAACCTCAAGTTTAAGCTTTGAGCATATCGACACTCATAATCACCTGATTACCAAAATTCGTATTCCGAGCGGAATCCACCCCGAAAGTATATGGGCACAAATCAATCGCACACAAATTAAATTAACAGGTTTAGGAAAAGATCATAGCGAGATTATTCAGCTGCCAGTTCCCGTCATTCCAGATCAGAGCAGAGGCACTTATAAGCAAGGTTCCCTGCAATTCAGAATGGCTAAAATGTCAGCGGGAAGATTCAAAGATATCGACATCCGTTATTTATAAAATATCCCTTTAAAATCCACCTGTTTTACTCGTC
This sequence comes from Paenibacillus sp. FSL R7-0163, assembly GCF_037969975.1. Taxonomy (NCBI): domain Bacteria; kingdom Bacillati; phylum Bacillota; class Bacilli; order Caryophanales; family Paenibacillaceae; genus Paenibacillus; species Paenibacillus sp. FSL R7-0163. Next base: position 2,438,158 of record NZ_CP150224.1, on the reverse strand, counting down.
CAAGTGCCCCATTCCCCCTAAAAAAACGCCTTAAAATCAAAACAGCGTATAATTTAAGTTATACGCTGTTTTTTAAAGGTGTTTTTTGGCCCTTTTTCATCCGATTTTCTATTCTTTTCGCTCTTCGAACTTTAAGTTCCTCTTGGTCATAAGATGGAGTATCCAGAGTAAAGGTGGGGTCAAATCATGTCTAAAAACAAACGCGGCAAAGCACTTTGGCGCATTCCATCCCGGGCTAGAGGAACATGTCCGATCTGTGGCAGCACACGTATTAAGCTGTTGTACTTCGGGAAAGGCATTTCAGGTGAAAAACTTAACGTATGTAAGAAATGTGATGGAAAGCAAAAGGCATGAAAGCATTTAGCAGTTGATTCACAGAAAGGGTTACCAAATAAAGTGCGACCTTAACCTCGAACCTAGGCTCGACAAAAAAGCTATCGCACTTGCTTGGTAATCCTTCACTCCAATAACTTTTATAGCTCAATCCGATATCTTCTTTCCTCATTTGTTAGAATAAATCCCACTGATTCATATAGCCGTAATGCTGAATCATTTTCCGTAAGCACCATCAGGCATGCCTCTTCCAGTCCGTGGGTTCTAAAATAGCTCAATGCTTGAAAAAGCATGTACTTAGCAATTCCGGATCTTCTCCATGGTTCAAGTACAAATACATTTTCGATATAGCCGCCCTTCTCTTCCTGCCAGACCATTAAGCTACCCGCAACCTTCTCCCCTTCTCGAACAACAAGTGATGTCCAGAGCGGATTTTGTTTGAATTCAGCTAACCGTTCTTTCCCTAGCGGAGTTTCCGGCCAAATCTCAGCTTCTAATTCCAAATAATGCTCGTCTTCTTCAGGCGTCTCCATATCCCAGGTTGCGAATTCAAACGCCTCAGCCAGAGTGGGTTCGGACAAACCATCTCTTAAATTATGTTTCATCTTAAATAAGCTATTATAATGAGAGAAGCCCTTCACTTTTTCGAAAAATTGAGTATTCAAGACCTCTGCCGAATCGTTCCCTACACAAAGAGTGGTTTTGTAATCCTTTGATAAAGTTTCTTTTAATTCAAGGGCTCTTAATAAGAGTGACTGATACACTTTTTCTAATAAATCAAAATCACTTTCACGTTCTGGTATTGTTTTTAAGTTCAGGTAGATCGAATGTCTGCTATCCTTGGAACGGCCGGGCGGCACAATATTGATGATGCTCACTTGGCCTTTGGCCACCATTTTACCGTCCTCGAAAGCGCAATATACATTTTCCCAATTTTCCTCATTACCAACCCACCAAAAAACAACATTCCCCTTTGTAGATACCGAGTTATAAAGTTCCCCAAGTAATGGCATGTCACCTTGTTCAAAATGACGAATAGTAGTCAATGCAAAACCCCTTTTCAAATCATTAATATGGAATATATTTATAATAACATGCATGTCCACGCTACATTTGGTAATTAATTGTTATAAATAACTTCTCCTTGATGTAACATTTTTTAAGTAAACCCTGTCTTACTTATATAGGGGGACTAAAAGATGAGAAAACGATTTTTTATAGGGATTACGATATTTCTGATTGCTTGTGGAGTTGTTCTTGGCGTAGGGACGATATCAAATCTTCTGAGTCCGTTTAAAAGCTTCTCAGTCATCGTAGATAATCAATCTGATGTTGATATTAGCTCTATCGAAGTAGGATTAATTCGTGCGGATTCAAAGAAATCGTATACAAGTCCAATAAAAGCAGGACAAAAGAAAAAATTCAAACCAAAATTGAGTCTAAATGGTGAAGGTGCTATATATCTTCGATACACCAACTCTAACGGACAGTCTAAAGAACAAACCGTGTGCGGTTATACCGAATATTTATCAGGTCATTCCAAAGTCACGATTACTAATGAAAGCACAACCGTTGTTCAGCAATGTAATTAAATCCTTTCATCTGACCCTTCAATCCTGCTTCACTCTGATGAGAGATAAGTCTTCTAATAGATAAAAAGCCGCCATTAAGGCGACTTGCTTATCCAATAAGATTTAGTTTTTTAATTTGGAAAAAGGGTCGGGTCGAATCCTAGAGGGAATACTTCCTCAAAGTTATCTTGCTTTTCATATAAGCTATACCAAGTCTCTGCAATAACATCAGGATCACCAGCTGTTCCAGCTTGTATCATTGTCCCTATGGAAAGATGGCCGACAAATACTCCTTTATCTATTAACTGATTGTGTAAAGCAGTAGCATAATTTCGTATACCAGACATAACAATGCCGCCATTTCCTACAAAAGGCAACGGGAACATAGCAGAAATACCAGTGGTAAAAAGAATGGCTCCTGATCCTCTATGGATCATATCGGGTAATACTTCATTAACTGAAAGAACGGCGGGCAGCAAGTAACTGTTTATTTGTTCCAACACACTTTGAGGTGTAGTTTCCAGCACATGAGTGAATTTATCCCACCCTGCATACGGACTGAACTCTAGTACATCGATTGAACCAAACTCTTTTATTATCGCTTGAAAGACTTGTTTTAGCGCTGCTAAATCTGTCACATCTGCTACAAAAGATTGTGCTTCAATATTAAGTTTCTTAAGTTCACTAATGATCATTGATAATTTCTCGGGATTGCGTGAAATGACAGCCACCCTAAATCCATTAACTCCGAATTTTTTAGCTAGAGACAATCCTAATCCGGGCCCTGCACCAACGATAACAATATTTCTCATTTTTGATGAACTCCTTTTCTATGATATATTAAAGTAACAGCTGTTGCTTTAATTGCTAATATACAGCTACTAATTTAATGTATCAATCAACAATCAACCTGCAAATGTTGCTATAGCAACAAGATTGCTAAATTGTTGGGTAGGAGTGAAGTAATGGCTACTAAAGTAAACAATATTCGGCTGACACAGACTAAACAGTCTTTAATTGACTCCTTTTTACGGTTAGTTTCCCTGAAGGATTTTGAGAAAATAACAATCGTCGATATAACAAAGGGAGCTAAAGTTAATCGAGCCACGTTCTACGCACACTTTAATGATAAATATGAATTATTGGATTATATTATGGGTGATTCGGCATCCGCTGCTATTGTAAAACATACTGAAGGAGAAATTAAATTCGATCAAGAAGGCATCATTCAACTCGTATTATCGGTATTCGATTTCTATCAGCAACCGAACATACAATGCCGCAGCAGTTATATAGAGATGGTTTTCCCTCAATTGAAAGAGAAGATTATAAATGAACTGAAGGTTCACTTATCTAACGCTTTAGGAGATATCTACCCAGATAACGAGAAAAGCTTTTATGTACCGATCATCGCACAAATGATCCATGAAGGTGTCTATCAATGGGTAACAGGGAATAATACTATAAATCAACAAGAAGTCGCCGAGAGAATTTCATCATTAGTCATAAGCGGGCTGCAATCGTGAATTAAAATCAGAAGAGTCCTCAGACCTTTCCGCTGCCTGACACTAAGGGGCCGAGTTCGTCATTTATAGACGACCTCGGCCCCTTGTGATACAGCGTATTATCTGTCTGTGCAACACATCAATCGTTTACACATTCCCCAGAAGATTTAATTGCCAAGACACGCCAAATTGATCCGCCACCCAGCCAAATTTCGAACTGAATGGATATTCACCTAGTGGCATGAGCACCTGTCCACCCTGGGATAATGCTTCATAAACGCGGTCAATTTCAGCTTCACTTTCACAATTCACATATAAGGATACCGCTGGAGTAAAGGTGAATCCATGCTTCACATAGCTATCTATACACATAAAAACTTGTCCATGTAATGAAAAAGTAGCCTGCATGACACTCCCTTCAGGTCCTGCTTCGTCCGCTCCATAACGCTTAATACTGATGATTTCGGAGTGATCAAATAAAGAAGTATAGAAATTCATAGCTTCTTCAGCCTTTCCTTCGAACATTAGAAAAGTCATTATCTTTTGATTCAGTTCCTTCATAATCGTCCAGCTCCTTACAGTCATTTTATACAGATCATCTCATATCATTAACGCTTTCGTATACTTTCAAACGGGCATATACGGTTTCAAGAATGGGATACGCAACTTGACCAGGTACAGCCATCGCCAAAAGTGCACCATGCAGATGCTCAGCTTCCACTGGCAGATGTTTTAGCATATCCCTATGCATAGAGGAGGTAAATTCGGGCAGGACCGAATCCATCTTTTGCATCGTGACCGACACCATATCTGGTCCAACAGGCATACCTGCACTTTGCGCTATGCTCACGATCTCATTCAGAAGCTGCTCATAAATAGCACGAGCTGTAGGTGAGGCTAAAATAGGTCCAACCGAGCTATCCATTAAAGTTGTAATCCCGCTTAAACTAGCTACGAATATATATTTCTGCCACACTTCGCGTTGAATATCAGAACTTAATATCACAGTGAATCCTGCTTTATCCAAATGGCTGAGAAGTATCTGCATCCGTTCTGACTCCCCACCCGCCCATTCACCAAACACAATACTATGGAAAGAACTACTTTGTATGATAGCTCCATTCGAATCTAACGTTGTTTCGATATAACAAAGACCACCCAGTACCTTTTCTGCTCCAAAATGCTGCTGCAAAATACCAAAATGTTTATACCCATTGAGGAGCGGGAGAATCATTGTATGTTCACCGACGAAAGGGGTTAGATCCATCATCACCTGAGGCAAATGATAGGCCTTCACTGCAATAATAATACAGTCAAAAGGCTCTGCCTTCTCCCCGTATGTAATCGTCCGAACGGGAGTCTGAAAGTCACCATGCACACTTTTTATTGCCAGACCCTCATCTTCTAACTGCTTTTGTTTAGTAGAACGGACTAGAAAAGTTACATCTTCCCCTTTTTGAACTAGACGCCCTCCAAAATAACCACCAATAGCTCCTGCACCCACGAATAGAAAACGCATGTAAGTCTCCCCTTTTTTCACCTTATTTTAAACAAATAAAAAGACCGCTTAGCTTATCCGCTAAACAGGTCCGAATGGCAAAAAAAGAGTCAAGTATCGACCGTTCTTTTGTCTCGGTCCATACGGATCTGAGCAAAATCCAACGAGTTCACCTCCATGGCTACAATTAAATTACTATTCATAAATCTGATCCAACTAGAGCACCATTCGATTCTATCGATACAGCCTCCCTGGAAAGTATAACAAAAGAAAACCTTAAAGCCTAGTTTTAATCCATAACTTGGAGATGTCCAAAAACCCGAAGGAACCGGTGTGCAGACCAAACAGGCTTTGATTTAGCTGAGCTTTTTTATTCATATGACAGCCATGCAGCACCCAATAATTGTCTCGTAAAATCCCCTCCGCTTGATTCAGCAGCTTCACCCGTTCATCCTTTGGAGATTCTGTGAAAGGACCTAATACCTTCGAAAACAATGAAATCTGATCCTCTCTAAGCAAAGAAAATAAATAATTAGATTTATTATTAAAGTAGTTAATCATTCCCCATTGCCAATCATCTTCCAGCACCTCTTCAGCAAGTTGGATCTCGGCTGTTGTCTGTATATGATCTGCCTTAAATTCATTAAAAAAATATAACTCAATTTGCAAACCTACGGAGGCAGCGCGTGTTTTGAGCCATAACGCTTCTTCTCGTTCTTCTTTTTTATCCTTAGTTGCTAAAGTAATGACTTCTCCCTGATACCCATTTTCCACTAAAAGCGCTTGTGCATGTTCCAAAGTTGGATCTACAAGCTCTCTCTTACTGCTCTCCCATGGCAAAAAGCTATCTGCTGGAGTGATACGATTGCCACCCAACTCTTTTATTAAAGCCGTTCGACTGTAAAGGATACGGATCACTTGACGAAACCATAGCTGCTGATGAATTCCCTCTCTATGAAAATTAAACAGAATATATCTACAGCCTAAGGCCGGGTAATCTATACTGTGATTGCTGATGATATCAGGTAAAAGTTCTCCATGTTCAGGATCTGGCAGCTGGTATTGGCGTTCATTAGAAGCCTCTTTTGGCAAATACCAAATCTCAACACGATCCAGGAGCGGCCGAATTCCGAAATAAAAATCAAAAGCTGCGAGCACCAATACATCCTCATTCAGATCCATTAAACGGTAAGGACCTGTACCGATCACTTCACTAGTGATGTCTATATCGTATGGGAGTATGGACATGTGAATGCAACTAAACAGATGCAGAAAAAAGAGATTTGGACGAGACAGATCAAACCGGATTCGATGATCTCCTTCAACCTCTACTCGTTCGATATCCTTATAAAGGTTCACCGCAGGGCTATTCAAGTCAATAAGCCGTTGTAGCGTCTCTTTTACATCTCTCGAGGTCATAATTCTTCCGTGATGAAAGCGTACCCCCTTGCGGAGGTAAAAAATATAACTTGTATGCTCCTCATTAGCTTCCCACATATGGGCCAAACCAGGAAGAAAGGCATCGGTCGTTGCGTCATAAGTAACTAGTGTGCTATAGATCTGACCCAGCAAATAGGATTCAAAAGCGGTGTATACATAAGCAGGGTCCAGTACTTCCTTATGCCGGTTACGGGTAATCCGCAGGACGTCCAGCCCTGAGGTTGACTCTGCTTCACTACGAAAACCCATCTGTTTATTTAACATCGTTAACAATCGTTCCTTTAAGGGTCCGGTCACCTGATCGCTGCTCATCAATTCGATAGCTTCTTTTATCTTGCCTTTACTGACTAACTCCTGAAAGCTATCCTCGAACACCTCATCAATACTTTTTAAAAAAGTAAGTTGAGAGATATGCCCCCTGCCTCTCCCCGGCTGCCATAGAATATATTCCTGCTCTTCCAGTTTCCGCAGAACGAATTTAACATTGCGTGGAGTGCAAATTAGGATCGAAGCCAATAAATCTATCGTCACAGGAACAGGTTCATTCACTTTGAACGAACTAGTAACGCTTGCTGCTAAACATAAAAAATGATTACTTATCTGGTCCAAATGGTTCACTCCTTTAAAGGTGAAACGGTCAATGTATTTCTTACACTTTTCCTTCCCCCTTTTATCATTATAATTATACATAAATCAACAATGAATATGCAGCAACAATATTAGAGCAATAAGACTAGGAGATCGTAATCATTATGAAACAGCATCTAAGGCACATTCACCCTCTAGCCTGGACAATTATCATCGGCACTATGTTCGGACGTCTGGTGACCTCGATGAGCATCCCATTCTTATCCATTTATCTGACCCAAGTTCTCGGAGCTTCCCCGACACAAACAGGGATTACGGTCGCGGTTAGCTCGCTGGCAGGCGTATTGGCTAGTTTCTATGGCGGTTATATTTCTGATATTGTTGGCCGCAAAATCGTGATGTTAATCTCGGTATTTGGCTGGGCAGCCGTCTTCTTCGGTTTCTCAGTGGCTCAGCATCTATGGGTATTTTTCTTGGTAAACACCCTAAATGGCTTATGTCGATCAGTATTCGAGCCTACTTCACGGGCACTTTTGTCCGATATTACGCCACCCGAGAGCAAGCTGCTTGTCTTTAATCTTAGATATGCAGCAATTAATCTTGGTGTAGTATTTGGTCCGATCATTGGGCTACAGCTCGGCTCTGCGGAATCAACTTTTCCTTTTCTAATCGCCGGAATCGTATATGTTGCATACGGAATTGTATTATTCATGCAATTTAAGGCACATCGTTCAAGCATGCCCGCCCGTACACAAGCTCAAGCACCACGTTTACTCGAAGCTTTGACGATCACAGGAAAAGACCGTGTGTTCCTGCCAGTATTGCTGGGTACAATCTTTTGTGTGTTAGGATACGGTCACTTCGGCTCAACAATGGCTCAATATTTAGCGATGAACACGCATTTCACCAATGGGGGGCAATTGTTCTCCTATATGCTTTCACTGAATGCTATAACCGTGTTAGTAGTGCAGTATCCCATTGTACGTACGGCAAGTAAATTTCCACCGATTGTCCCTTTAATACTTGGGAATATCTGCGTTGCACTTAGTCTTCTCTTAGTGGGGCTTGCTGGTGGTGTGGCTCTACTAATGATCAGTGTAGTTCTGTTCACTATAGGGGAAGTCTTACTCTTTACGATGATGGATATGTTAATCGATCGGATTGCCAAACCTGAAATGAAAGGGACGTACTTTGGTACGATTGGCTTTAATAATTTAGGGAGTGTTATGGCACCTATCTTCGGTGGGGTGTTGTTAGACCATTATGGCGCTCAGAATGGCCTTGCGATCTTTGTGCCGTTGGCTTTAACAACAGCTTTTGGTCTTCCTTTTCTTCTCGTAGCGCACAAAAGACTTGTTGCCAGAGAGAAATTAACACTTGGTATTAAAAATAGAGCAATAAAAGGATGATTTTCCAATTCAATACGTTGTTTATTGGATCATCCTCATCTCGGTTAACATAATCATTATTATGTAAACCAATTATGTGAATTAATTCTTTTATCAGAAAAGAGGGACCGTATCTTTGCAGAATATGCAATAGCTACGGTCTCTTTTACATAGAAAAAACGGTTAATCATATATTCCCTGAAGAAAACTCAGCTGGCCTTTTACATATTGCCTTAGCTCTAAGGGCTCCATGATTTCGGAATGACCTATTATGCACCAGACATTAGCACATGCACTTTCATAACCAAACATATTCACCTTTAAAATGAATGCATCCCCTTCTTCTCTCATTTCCATGATCTCTAGCTGAGATAAAGAAGACATTGTTCTCTTATCAGCTCTGATCACAACAGGATAGACCTCTTCTTCTTTACACGCTTGCTTAAAAACCTGTCCCTGCTGCTTCCAGTGTTCTTCTAATGAAAAATCCATAGGTATAGAGTACTCTTCTTCCACAAGCTGCGTAGAGACAATTCGCTCACATTTAAACGTTCGGATTTGATTAGCTTCTTCACAGTAGGCTATAAGATACCATTCCTCTTTTTTCACCACAAGACCATAGGGCTGTAATTTCCTGCACGATACTTCTCCGTTAACCTTTTGGTACTTAACCTGTAGTTTCTGAGATCGCCAAACGGCTGTCCGGATAGATTCCAGACAGGGGATTTCTATTCGTTCTGTCCACCATGGTGTGTCATCGAAATAAAAGCGCTTTCGCGCTTTCTGAATGTCAGGTTGATAGGATGCGGGCAATGTTTTTTCTAATTTCAACAGCGTCGTCTTCAGCTTAAGACCAGATTCAGAATGTCCCCCAGAATAGATGCCCATACCTGTTAAATATAGATTGATTACATCTTCACCATGTAACTGCTTCAGGTTAACTGTATATCCCTCCATTAAAGAGATACCACCATTCGGCCCCGACATAGACAACAAAGGAATTCCAGCTTCAGCTAGTACATCAATATCTCTATAGATTGAACGTACAGAAGTCTCCAAGGCTTGAGCTAGTTCATTGGCCTTCATTTTCCCTCTCGACTCCACTAATAATAAAATAGCAATCAAACGATGCAAGCGCATGGGAACCTCCGAGCTTTTCTTTTTTATCAAGTATACTTCAAAATTCTTGCCATGATGTTGTCAACAATAAGAGGTTATGATTAGTTCATTACATAAAGGGAGCTGAAACATATGAAAATTGCCGTTTTAGGAACAGGGTTCGGAGCTTATCATGCAGAATTATTGACGAAAAATGAGCGTGTAGACAAAGTTATTGTTTATGGTAGAAATGAAGCTAAGCTGCAAAATTTAAAACAAGCGTTAGGCGTTGAGATTACCACAAATATAGAGGATATCATGCTTGATACCACAATTGATGTGATCGATATCTGTCTGCCCGTAACTTTACATAGACAGTTTGCCGTTGAGGCGCTTAAGCATGGAAAACATGTATTCTGTGAAACACCTGTATGCTTTAACAATGAAGATGCCCTTGCGATGAAGGAAGCAGAACAACAGTATGGCAGACGAATCCTCGTGAACCAATTTATTAAATTTGATCCTGCGTACAAATATTTATACGAAACCACTCATCAAGAGAAATATGGAAAGCTCTTAGCCTTCACCTTAAAAAGAGAAACGGCACCTCTGTGGGGTGATCTCGGACTTCATTCTATCTCCACAAATCTGATGATTCACGAACTTGATTTTGTTACCTGGCTGCTTGGATCTTTAGAAGAATACTCTGTGTGGGGAACCGATGGTGGACGAAATGAACAAGCGTTAGTACGTACCCATTTTCAGAAAACGAATGTCTCCGCAGAAATCGTTGTATCCTCACAAATGCCAGCTGGTTATCCTTTTTCCGTAGGGTATGAAGCTTATTTTGAACAAGGAAAGCTTGTCTATCAAGAAAGTGACGACATGAACGGAAAGGTTGAAGGATCATTAATTGAATATACCTCTGCAGGTAAACAGCAACTATTGATAGAACAAGCTAATCCTTTTGAAAAGAGTATTACGCATGCTATCCAATGCTTAGAGGAGGGTACTTCATCCATAATCGAGTTAGACCATGCCCTACAAGCTATGGAACTAGCAATAAAAATAGAAAAAAAGCTTGTGTAAACATAGAGGTTGGTGTTGGGTATCCTTTTTCATGGGTTTTGTTTGTGGGGGCGTAGAACTTATTGAATTAGTGAATTGTAGCTAGGGAGAGGAATAGGTTTTGATTTTTCTATTGTGAATTTTTCATATGTTGAAATTATAGAACAAAGTAGTAATTTTAGTCCTTTTTGGTAAGCTGTCCTTAGTTCTAGTTTATAAAATGCTGTTATTTCACAGCATTTTGGAGAGATTTCATCCTGGGATTAAGATAGTTCAATTAGAGGTTAAACTAGTCATACGATGAAAATTCCCAAAAATCGTGGACCCTGCTGATATTGAGGAGGTAATGTCCGAGGCAAATAGGGTTTTAGAATGGCGCCTTATAAAACCAGCGGCAGTCTTGGACTGGAAAATAAAGTCCTATCTTTAATCCACCTCTATTACTCTTCTCATTTAAAGTACACACCTACATCACGTTATTCTGCCCGTTAGAATTCCTGTAAACTGAATAATTTGGAGTTTGAACAAAAACGAGCGCCTCGGTAACATGGGAGTTGGATACGGGTCTACAGCCCTTTTAATCTCACCATTTAGGAGGTCGCTCTACTATGAAGTTTAAAGCTCAAGACAAGCAAAATCAACTCATTGAAAACATTACCGTTCATCATTTGGTCATTGGCGTAGACATCGCCCAAGAAGTCCATGTACTCGCGCGGTCAGCTTTCGTGGGATTGCTTTGGGAACTCCGCTCGAATTCGGTAACCATCGTGAAGGGTTCGATCTGTTCGAACGCTGGATCCAAGATCTACTCAAATCCTACAAACTTAGCAGCGTCATAGTTGGTATGGAACCCTTACCACTACTGGTTTAGCCTGGCACGTTGGCTCCTCGATCAAGGCATGGAGCCCGTTCTGGTTAATCCTCATCTCGTCAAAAAGAACAAGGAAAACCGAGATAATACACCGTCTAAAAGTGACCATAAAGATGCGCTTGTCATAGCAGACATGGTCAAAAACGGGTACTACTCCCCTGTTCGTTTTCATCCCGAAGATTACGAGGAACTACGTATTCTAATGGCGAACCGAGAGACGGTTACCAAGCGCCTCAACGCTGCGGTTAATCAGATTCATCGCTGGGTAGACATTGTTTTCCCTGAACTTCGTCAGGTTTTTAAAATCCTCACTTGCACCAGTGCAATCGCAACACTCCGACTCTTCCCCTTGCCAAAAGAGATCCGTCTGTTAAATACGGAACAGGTCCTTGCCGGTTGGAAGCAATATGTAAAGCGTCATGCTGGAGTTAAACGTGCTGAGCTACTCATTTCACTTGCGAAATCCAGTGTGGGTGCCACTCAGGCACTCCACGCATACAAGCTCCATCTTGGGCAATTGCTCGAAGAATATGACCTGGTACCCAGCGCCAGCTTGAACAAATTGAGCATGAGCTCCGCCTCATTCTTAAGCGTATTCCTTATGCACAGAAGCTCCTTGAAATACGAGGCATCTATGTTACGAATCTAGCTGGTGTACTCGGTGAGGCTGGTGATCTAAGCGGATATACGCACGGAAATGCTTTACTGCGTCATGCTGGGTTAAATCTAGCTGAAGCTAGCTCCGGGAAATGGCGAGGAAAGATGGTGCTCAGCAAACGAGCTTACCACGTTTACGTCATTTTCTTTATCTCATGACAATGAGTATGGTTATGACAAATCCGGAGATACGAGCGGCACATCGTTATAATGTAGAGGAAAAGAAACTGAAGAAGATGAAATCCATTATGAAATTAATCGGTAAAGTAGCGAGAATGCTAGTCGCATTGGCTAAAAGCAGTACCGCTTACGAACCGATCAAGGTATTCCCACAAGCAGCATAAAACCAATTAATCCTCATCGACTCATGCATTCGCAGGATAACAAGAAGCACGGAGTATCGGGAGACGTTACGCAAAAGGGCTCGGACCCGTTCCGTTAGAAAGACCGACCTCCACCCCTTAGTTAGATGTGACGAAGGAATGAAAGGGCTATGACCCGTTGAGACATGGGAGTGAGAATCGCTAGGGCGAAGTGGAGACGTGCATATAATGGAACAATATGGGTGATCCTTATTCACCCTTATTTACGCATGCCCAATTCCCCATCTCCCAGCCACCGGCTCCTTCATCATCCTCTTCATCACTTTAACTACAGGATGAAATCCTGCGAATTCATGAGTCTGAGTGAGGAAACTGAATCATTTCGAGGGAGCTGAACAGGCTGCCTATGATCTCGGCAGCCTGTTGTCATTGTGCTATCGTGCCCCATTAGCGTAAATAGCGAGATTTATTAAATCTAACGATTAGTTTCAGAAAACTGAATCGATTGGATTGTATCAGTTGATGGGTCAAATTGGATTGATACAAAAACCCCAAACTCGTTACCTGCTTTGCTTCTAATCCATAGTTTGAATTTCTCTTCAGACTTTTTAGGTGTTAGTTCAGTACGACCAATGTGCTTATAATCAATTATGACTGCATTGTATCGTTTTTGTGTTTCCTCTACTGCAATTTTGCCCCATTTTGCGTATTCAGGCGCAGCCTCTACTGTAACAGTGGAAAAAATAAGTATCACCAAAAATGATATCAGTATTTTTTTCATAATAACCGCCCATCTGGAGAAGTTTTCAGTAATATCTCCCACTTTATCCAAATGTATTCTTAAACAACTTAATGCCAGCTTGCAGTCTACAACTTTATTTTTTCAATTAATCAAGATCTAGATTTAGGAAAGTCAGATATAATAAAGGGTTCCACATATTATACATGACTAATATGTGGAACCCTTTATGCTTAACTATCGTACTCCATTAGGATTCCTATGGAAGGAATATTTTAAGTCGCATTGTTACTCATGTGGCATCTTGTCCATATCCATATATACAACACACTTTCACTTTTCCTTAAATGCTGATACCTTCATTGTATTGAATTCATCAACTCATAGTAATATTTAGAATCATTAGTCTTATTAAGGTTATACCAGGCGTCTAATGTTTTTGGAGAAAACACATCCAAAGCTTTCAAGATGTGTGCAGAAAATTCCAATGGAGCTATTCCAGATGCTGTGATCAGTTTTCCATCCGTTACAGCAGACTCCATTTTGTAATACTTTTCTCCTGTATAAGTGGGACAGATCATTTTAAGGTATTCCAGATCATTGCTTGTATGCCCACGTGAATTCAGCAATCCTGTCTGGGCAAGTCCCATTGTAGCACCACAAATCGCTGCAACCCATATACCTTCCCTTAAACACCTTTCAGCGATTTTCAAGAGGGGGTGGTGAATGGTTTCTGTCCATGTATTTCCACCGGGTAAAATCAATAGATCTGATCTTTCAATGCTGCACTCATCCAATTTGATGTCAGGCAGTATTTTCAATCCGCCCATTGTAGTTACTGGAGTCTTATCAATTCCCACGGTAACTATTTTTGACGGGACCAGCCCCTTTTTATAATATCTTCCCGATTTCAGTTCGGCAGTTACGTAGCCTATTTCCCAGTCTGCCATTGTGTCAAACACATAAAGATATACCGTATTATTCATTTGCAAGTTCTCCTTATTTTACAATTCATCTAGTGATACCAACCATCGGTAATCAATGATTATCGTCATTATAAAATGACTTCACTGACATCCGCTGTCAGTGAAGTTATTAAAGTTGATAATATTCCATTAACTCCGACACAACACCAACAAGTTTTTCCTTCAAACTCTGTGGTTCGATTATTTGAATGGATTTCCCGTAGGATAAGAGAAAATTAGGAACATAGGTATGAATTGATTTTTCCTCAAGTAAAAAGATTGCTTGATTTGATGTACGCTCTTTCAGATGATGCCCCAAAAACCAATGCAGGCATAAGTCATCCAACGCCTCTGACCTACCTTCGATAATTAATGCAATCAACCCGTCCTTGCCGACTAAATCAGGTAATAGATTTCGCAAAAAAAATTCTCGAGCCAAAAAAGCTTTAGAACGTTTAAATATGTTTTGAGTACGCTTGATTTGTAAAATCCGTTCTACCCGAAAGCTGCGGATCTCATTTCTCAGATGGCAAAATGCAACAATATACCATTTATTGTTCCAGTACACCATTCCATAGGGATCTATCACTCTAGTCTTGGGTTGATCATCACGGCGTGTGTGATAATCAATTTCTACAGAGAATTCGTTTGCTACAGCTTGCTCCAATTCCGCTAATACTGGCTGAATAGAAGGGTCTCCCCTACGGTTTATAACTTCAAATCCGGCTAAATGACGGCTGAGAACACTTTCCTGTTCCTCATTCGAATACATTTTCAATTTGGATGTCGCATTACCTAATGCCTCACTCAAAGGGTATCCGGCTTCTTTTGCAAAAACAGCAGCATGAAGAAGTGCTTTTTTTTCTTCAATATCAAATAGCAGTGGTGCTCTGATAAAATTATTCAGTAGGCTATACCCGCCATTATGACCAGTGTCGGATATTATAGGCACTCCACTGGCACTTAGCGCATCAATATACCGATAGACTGTCCTTATATTTATTTCTAACTTTTCGGATATTTGTTTTGCGGTCATTTTAACACCCGAATTCAGCATCCATAGGATTGCCAGCATATTATCGTTTTTTGGCATCACATATACCTCATCTTTTATTAGGATCGCTCAAAATTATTAGCTTTGCGAATCGCCTGCATCCCTTTATTCATCGATCTTCCAGCCTTTCAATCCTCACTTAGCAATCTATAAACAACAATCTGCAATTTTTAACATTGCTGCTCTTAGCTCAACCCAACAATCTACTTTACCACAACTTGTGATACAGTTCACCGCGCTGTTTTTAACGGTGAGTTTTTGGGTCATCCTTTGCAGGATGCTCTTTCTTTGATCCGCTAGGTTCCAATTGCCCTAACCGCCGTTCAGGGGACTAAAGAATATACTCAGCATATACATCACCTCGAAGAATGGATATTTCCAGTTCAATAAACTTGAGTGATGCGTATAGACTTTACCAAGTAGACAGTTAATAACGCCTTTACACAAAAACAAACTTACCATGCGTCTGCTCATGAGCAGTAACGCACGGTAAGTTCCATCAATAATAACTCTTTATTTGGTAATATGTTGTATTTTTACGAAAATATCTTCCTTCTTCATTTATTTATGCCGTCATCAGTATTTAAGCTCAATATTCTTCCACATGGTATTCCCATCCTTGTCGAAGCCTGTCATCTCGGTAGCGCTCATCAATTCGCCTGTTTTGACATCAAAGAAAGCGCTCATTCTCAAACTGTCATTCTCACGATTAGGAGAATTTGGCGAGATACCCATAACTCTTAGCAGCAGACGTGTTTTGGAGGAGTTAGGATCAGTATTATACCTGCTGATAGTAAAATGATACCCCTTGATCCAGTCATCTGCTATAGCAGGATTTCCTGGTTTCATCCCCAGTCTCTCAACAGCTTGTTTAACTGCATCGGAAGAATCGATTTGAATATCAGATATCGCATACTGTCCTTTTACAAGTAAATTCTTATCGTGCTTTTTCACATCAGTCTTAATGGCCATTCCATTATCGATCTTGATATAAATAAAAACATTCCCTTTCTTGCTGCCAAATTCGAGATTCCAAGCATCTCTTGTTCCATCCGAACCATCGGTTCGTTCCTGAGAAACAGAAGTGTCATCCGTGCTTGTTATGTTAATAAGTAATGGCTCTTCTTCCGTAAGCTTATTCGCCTCTGAGTACCCAAGGCGCAGTGCCTCCATCGCGGTTACGCTCTTCTTTTCATTGGTTCCCTTATTCGTTATTGTGGCAGCTGGTTTCTCTGTCTCGTTAATCATCTCACTGGTTGTTGTGACGGCCTGTTCCTCTGATTTGTTAGAAGAGCCGTCGAAAAGAACATTTTTCATACTGAAGAATAGAACGACCATAATCACAATCAATGTAATTGAGGCTATGCTAACATATTTCTTCTTACGCAAGGCTGCTTCTCCTTAGTTAATAAGTATAAGAAACTTTGGTTACGCCATAATTAACTGCTGAAGTAGTGTCCGTACTGTCCACACAATGACGATTAAATTTTCCAATTTTTAACACACCAAATCATACAATAATATTTCTTCAAATGCAATTTTTGTCGCATATTTAAAAATAATGGCTATTATTCACATTAACTCGAAACGAAATTGATCCTAGCTCACTGGTTTCAAGGGTTAAACTTGCCCCTATTTATGATACAGTTCACCGAGTATGATCTTAAACTAAGCTGCCCGTAAGTTAAATAAGCTAACAGTCATTCCCTCAAATCCTTTGATAGACCTCCGCATAGGAAAACTTAAGTTGTTCTCGCAACTTTTTATTTTCTTCTTCGAGTTCTTCATCTTTCGTTTTAACAACGCAATGATGGCGTCCTTGTTGTTTTCATCCATCTCCCGCTTAATTTGTTTCGGTGTCGGCACTTGAACTTGCTGCTGACGAAGCGATTCAACGCGAACACGTATCTCAGGATTGTCTACCCGGTAAGCACTTTATTATTCAGTCTAATACTTGTTTTCATCGAACGCCAACAGATAATTGCATTTCTCCCCCTCATGCGTTACACTCTTTATATTGACAAATTTGCAGGTCTATATTAAAAAAGGAGGTTAACGCGCCCATGTGCCCCCGTACCAAAGAACAAAATGAGCTCATACGCATGCAGCGCAGAGAACAGATCCTGGACTTCGCCGCGCATACCTACTTCCGTACGGGCGGAAGCTTTGATATTCGCGACGTCGCCCGCGAGGCTGGTCTCGGTTATGGCACGGTATACCATTATTACCCCAACCGGCATTTACTAATAGAAGATGTGCTGAGCAGCGGCTTCGAGCGATGTGAGCAAACCCTGACTCAATGGGCGAACATCAGCCGGGACAACCCTGACGACAGGCAGTTGTTAACGTATTGCAAGACGCTACTCCAGTTGTGGCAGTCAGATGCCCGCGCATATCTCGTCTACAAAATGGCAGCGGAACATTTTACAGGCTTGCCAGAGAAAGATCGGCACCCTGCCAAGAGACGATTCATGGAAAGGCTGTATGTTCCACTCCAATCGACTATGCAGCGTGAAGACGACAGCATCAACCTTATGCTTGCCGTGTTGGTCGGCTGCTGCGGGCTGCACTACTATGCGAGCAATTCCGAGCTGGACATCGATCGAATCGCCCAGCTCGCGATACAAGCCATTACAAAGGAGTCCTGAAACAAACATGGTCATCTTAAAAAGCAAGTATGAAATCGAAGCCATCCGCAAGGCATGCCAGGTTGTGGCCGAATGCCATCGCACAATTGCCCCGCTCATCAAACCGGGCATCACAACGAACGAGATTGAGCGCATATTCGAGGATATTATTTTGAAGCACGGCGCCAAACCATATACGAAGGGCTACAATGGTTATCAATATGCGACCTGTGCCTCCGTCAATGACGTAATTGCACATGGCTTCCCTACAAATAAGCCACTTGAGGAAGGCGATATCGTGACGATCGACACGGTAGCGGAGCTCGACGGCTGGCTCGGCGATTCAGCCTGGAGCTATGCGGTCGGGAAGATCTCACCGGCGGCTGAGAAGCTGATGCGCGTCACGAAGGAGTGCCTTGACCTCGGCATCGCGCAGGCACAGCCCGGCAATCGGCTCGGAGACGTGACGAGCGCAATCCAGCAGCATGCCGAATCGAACAACTTTGGCGTCGTGCGCGACCTTCTCGCTCATGGCATCGGTCGTGACCTGCATGAGGAGCCTACCTATATGCATGTCGGCAAGCCCGGCAAAGGCCCCCGCATCAAGGAAGGCATGGTATTCACGATCGAGCCCATGATCACTGAAGGCACCTACAACATGACAATTGATCAGGACGGCTGGACCGCCCGGACGCTGGACCGCAAACTCGCCGCCCAATACGAGCATACGATCGCCATCACCGCTGAAGGTCCACAAATCCTGACCGCGCAATAGAACAATTAGAAGCCGACCAACGAGAGGGTCGACTTCTTTTTTATTTATTGAGCAGAACTTCTTTCTTCATCCGATACATGTGTGATCTTCTCACATAGGTGGAGAAAAAGAATGTCCCGCGGACCGATTGAATTCTTAATGCGAAAAGTATGCTAAACTTAGGAACAACAAAATCCCCCTCAATCTGAGGGGGGGTTCTATTGCAATGCATTACGTTTCTCCTAACATTTCCTACAAACGCTAATGATAGATGAAGATGACGGAGAAAACGGCGTTTTATTCCAGTCAGCATATTGATGTTCGACGCGAAAGCCGTAACGGGTTAATAAAGAATGCAGCGTATTCGGATCCGTGAACCGACAAGCAATCCGGGAAGTCGTTCGCTTATACCCCCAATCACGCATCGTGACCCAATGCATGATATGCTGGCCAGCATCGTAACATTGTGTGCCTGATACCTTGACGTTATTTCCATCCTTATCAATAAATGATCCCCATTCTGTCTCCTCTTGATCGGATAAATCCGTTCCCTCCGGATTACGGGTCTCAAATGCAAAGATTCCATGAGGTTGTAAATGTTTGTGAACGGTCGTGAGCAAATCGCTTTGATCTTGATCACTTAAAAATGCCTGAAATGCATTACCAGTCAAATAAATCATCGAAAATCGCTTGTCCGATTCGAAGGTACGGGCATCACCTTCCATAAAAGTAACAGTCAGCCCTTTCGCCTTCAACCGCGCATATGCAATCATTGCTGAAGAGATATCTACACCGGTCATTGTTATACCGGCTTTCGAGAGGGGGATCGTTGTTAAGCCTGTACCACAAGCAAGTTCTAACACTTCCCCAGGACTCGATCTAGCAAGCTCAAGATAGAACTGATATTTGTCCATTTCACCGTCAAATTCAAGATCGTAATTTACCGGATCTTGAAATTCTTCAAGATTGCTATGTTCAATCAACACCATTCCCCCTTTCATTCCTTGTTATAATATAATCGAAATAAATGCTCATCGACAGCCATCGCGCTTAACAGTATTATTTTACTATTTTTTTGATAACACGTTTGGTGATAAACGGATATAATCAATTTTTATCAAACCTACCACTCCTCGTTAGTTCAACCATGAACATTCCATTTCATATTTTATAAAATATACTTTCACCATTGAGGAAGGGGCGACAATACTCAGCGCATAATTTGGGCATTCTTTCACGCATCCAGGCATGAACATGTACATTCTCCATCTGGAAGACGTAATATCCAATAATAGCGACCAACATTAAACCTTCCAACTGAAGTAGATCATTCGCTGTATTTTCGTACTCTCTGTAGTAACCCTTTAGGAAAGTATCTCTTCGATCGGATGGCAGCATCATAGCTCCCATGGCTACATCAAGTAAGGCATAACCGTTACCGAAAAAGCCAAAATCGATGAAGCGCACCTCTCCTTCGGTTGTGATGATGATATTACCCATACACAAATCCCCATGAATAAGGTCAGGGCCAGCCTCCCCGCCACGGTCATCTAACCGGGAGTTGATCAATTGCAGCGTTTGTTCAATGACATTAGCATCAGAAGGCGTAAATAAATTCTTTTTCACACCCGAATGAATCACACGGATCATCCGTTCATTATAAGCTTTACCTTGACTCGGTCGAATCTCCATACCTGTATGTTCGTACTGCCGAAAAAAAGTATGCAGTTCTGCTATTTGCGATCCCAGTTCTTTTACCAGTTCAAGATTGTTAACATCATTCATATTCATGTCTCTTCCATCCAGCCAGGTGAGGACGGAGCAGTTTAGCAGTTCACCTTCGTATTCAATGATCGTAATAAGTTCACCCTCATTGTTTCTTACGGGAGTCTGTATTTCGTTGCTGCTCCAGCTTCCCAGCTTCTCAAGCATTTGCAATTCTCCAAGAATGCCGCCGTATGTATGTTGCAGACCTTTCATGTCATCTATAAAAGGGTCATGAATGCGGAGTAAATATGATTTTCCCGTTCTGTCATTAACACGATAGGTTCTGTTCTCGTTATGCCTTAAGAAAATAATCTCAGGCTGTTGGATATCGTAACTGCCTAGTAAGTCCAAAAGCTTCTCGTTCGTCATAAGGACTCCTTTAAAATAGAAGGATTCATTGATTCAATCTTCGTCTGAATCATAAAAATTGAAATCTACTACATTCCAAAAATCATTCGACTCACCAATTGTACTTCTACAACATTTTCGAAATATCCTGCCTATAGCTTGACGAAGCTGCCGGAATGTTTTTCGCGGCAGCTTCGTAGTGAAAGGATATTCAGCTCTCAGTCTCATTAATCCAACCAAACTCTTTTATTTCTTAGTGATAGGCACCCATATTTCGCTTTTAAAATTTGGCGATGTGATATCTTTGTGCTCATTCCAAAGAATTTCAGGCCCTTTAATTAGCTCATATCCCGATGACGGAGCCCATTCCGAATATATTCGCCCCCAGATCTCTTGTAGCGCACTCGGAAAAGAGCCGACGACTGTGAATACAGCCCACATGG
Source organism: Paenibacillus sp. FSL R7-0163 (assembly GCF_037969975.1). Classification (NCBI taxonomy): domain Bacteria; kingdom Bacillati; phylum Bacillota; class Bacilli; order Caryophanales; family Paenibacillaceae; genus Paenibacillus; species Paenibacillus sp. FSL R7-0163. Next base: position 2,417,121 of record NZ_CP150224.1, on the reverse strand, counting down.
AGGCCGCCACTTCCAGCTGATCCAAGCCATTCCATGCGTCTTTCGTAGTGGCAACGCCAATATAATGATCGAACTCTCCTTTTTCCTCCATACGCCCCTCAGAGAAATTTGCAGAGGCGCTTATAAACCCTGAGGGCTCAACATCGGAAAATCTCTTCATCTCATCAATCATTTCCGGCGTCAACCCTTCATACATCGACGCAATCTCCGGATTGACCCCTTGGAAAATGATTGGTACCCGTTTTTTTATGCCCACGATGTGAAAAGATTCTTTGATTTCAATACGGTAATTCATTTCATTTCCTCCTTTGATAGTCAGCTGAAACGACATCCGAGGGAACGCCTTAAGGGATTGTCCATGGACCCGAGCTTCCGAAGGATTTACCCCATGCATGCTATGGAAAGCCCTAGAAAAGGAATCAGGCGAATTATAACCATATTTCAGAGCGGTATCGATAATTTTGATATTACTTTGTGAAAGCTCGAGTGCTGCCAAGGTTAGACGTCGACGCCGGATGTATTCCGACAGAGTAATGCCTGCTAGGAATGAGAACATGCGAGTAAAATGATATTCCGAACAGCAGGCTATTTTCACAACCTCCTGATAATCAATTTGATTTGTTAGGTTCTCCTCAATATAGTTTATTGCTTTGTTCAGTTGTACCAGCGTATCCATGACGTTGCCTCCCCTCGTTAATTATAGGTTATCAGAGAAGGTTTTTACCTTCCCGACTTTTTCTGCACGATTCTGTAGGGTTTTCATGTTTCGATGAACAGAGACTCGATATGAGGAAGTAAAATTCTTCTCACAAGAAGGACTACTTTTTTTGAATGTCAAGATTATAGTTAACATAATCATAATTATGTTAACTATAACCTGAAGTACGTTCAGCAGTTCGTTTGTCCACTACTTTCACTGCCTTTTCATAGCAAGCGCAAAACGCTCTATCGTCTCTTTTGACAACCCATTTACGTTCTTATTTTTTCCTTTTACCATCCGCAATACAAACCGATCTAGCAAAGTTAGCTTCTCTTCATAGATCTCATCTCCAAAAACTTCTTTCGTCACCGATTGGTTATATAACACTTCTGGAAACGCAGATTTCAATTCTTGTGAGGCCTCCTCACCTTTTGCTCCTGCACAAATAAACAATCCTACTCGTTTTTTCCCTAGTTCATGTTGATATTTTGCTGTAAAATCAGTCATTTGTTTTTGGATTTTCCCATAATAAATAGATCCTCCCAAGATGACCGTATCATATCGTTCCAGTGTCGGCTCTTTAGCATGCATCAAATTAACTACTTCGGTTTCTTCGCCCAGTTGAGATTTTAATAAATAAGCCGCTTTCTCCGCACACCCATATTTCGAGGTAAACATAATTATTGTCTTCATTCTAATCGCTCCCTTCCGCTCGCTGGTCACTTATTATCTTAAGGGTTCACGTACATGCTTTAACAAAATAACCATACAAGCAGCAATAGCTAAAGCCATCGTCGGAAAAATTACACACTCGGCTATAGACACAACCACACCGCTATAGATCATTGCCGCCAGCATTGCCGTAATTGCTAGCAGTAAGGTAACTCCTTTGAAAACAACGACAGTTGCCAGTAGGTACCCAAAAGGTTGTCTACGAATGACCATAATCCCCGTTACAATTGCTAATGGGACCAAGATCGCAAGATCCAAAACTTGAATTACCAACGTACTATAGTGCTCTAGCCCTTGTGGCGGTATTCCCCCCAGTAGTGAATTCAGTATTTTCCCTAGCCAGAGAAATAAAATCATAAAAGCAATAACCATTAGTGAAAAGCCGATTCCTTTAGAAGGTAAACTGTTTTTAAAGTAAGTATGTATGGATTCTTTATCGAAGGAAAATAAGGCTAGGATGAATGCGAAAAAACTTAAAGAAAACAACAGCACATAAACTAAAAACAATGAATTGTACATCGTCAGAAAGCTGTAGGATGCGTAAGTATATAAAAAGTACCCCAGAGTACCCGTAAGGAGCATCCTCCCCTTTATCGAGCCTTTAATTGTCATGATGAGCGAACTGAGCAGTAAAGGTATGGCAAGAAATAATGTAACTCCATCCTGTGCTTTAGCTTGTGCCGCCGCAGAGACAGAATCATGGCTGTACACTCCTGACCCCTGAAGCTTTACATCCTCGCCCCATATTGACGTAAAAGTATATTTTGTTCCATCACTTATCCCATCTGAAAACAACCCAACCGCTGTTGCAAACATTGCAATAACCGAAATCAACACCGACAGCACTACGACTTTCCTTATATGTTTTATAACAACCTCCCCCTCCCTTCATGAAAATATTTAGATTTTACCTGGAGGCAATAGCAACCATTGAATCCAAATGACATGAAAGCAGAGCTTCGACCTGATCATCAGGCAGATCCTTTTCGACAAGCAAACGCATAATTAAACCGAACGCTGCACTCCATATCACCTGAGCAATGAGTTCTACGAAAGCTTCCGCACGGTTTTTTTGTGCTTCAAATCTGAGCAGGCCCTGGCAGAGCATCCCAATCGCTTTACGTTCCTGTGCAGCTCCTCTAAATAGAACAGCTGTGTAACTAAGAACAGCCGGTGTATCGTTTAGCATAACATTACGGTATTCTACACCCGTAGAAAGAGACATCCTGATGAACTTCTCCAATGATTGTTTTAAAAGTATATCTGGAGGTAATTCCTGCTGTACCTCTAGTTGCACAGACTGAAGCTCAGTAAGCATATCCGTATATTTTTGTTGCAAATAGCTCTCGATAATCTCTTCTTTGCCTTTAAAATAATGATAAATAATTCCCGGTGAATATTCGATTTTCTCAGCGATTTTTCGGATAGAGAGCTTCTCTATTCCCTCTTCGGCAATCAATAAAGCTGCATTTTGCAGGATTAGATTTCTCATTTCTTCACGTTCACGTACTTTTCGTTGTTCTTTAGTCATAAATTTGTCTCCTCATGTGTTGAACACCGTTTAATCTTTGAACACTGTTTAATATATGTTTTGGATTAGTATTATGTCAATATCCTTAGTCACATGTATCCCCCTCCTCCAATCTACATATCTGGACATAAAAAATCCGCCAGTCATTTAGACTGACGGAACCTTTAATTTGTGAAGTTAAAGGATTACAGACAGAGGGTTTTAGTAATGATAACCAACAGGATAAACAGAACCAGAATAGCTCCTGTGGAAGTGAAACCACCGTATCCTCCTGCAAATTCGCCCATTGTTGACTCCTCCTTTGTAATTGAGTACATCATAAGATATGCAATATTGCCCTCACTGACTGGGTATTTTGAACACAAAAAATAAACCAACGACCCTTTTTATGGTGAATGGTTTAATTGGTTTACATAAATAATGTTATGTTAACTAAAGTAGAGAGCATTAGATGCTCATTACTTTACAATTCGTATATGTTCTTAATAGCTAGCCAGTTTTATAAAAAATACAGTTTCCTGGCCGTCCTTCTTGACGCTCTCTTGGTCATCCTCCACTGTCTAGCTCTCACTCGCTTAGCACCACTTTTCCATTCCATTTGCTGTTAATAGTAAACTCCTTATTTAAGAAAAACCCGAAAACACACGGATTTTCATTTCTTAATTCGATTAATAGTTAATGTGTTGAAGTATTGGCTGGGGTTGCCTTGTTGTGGATTAAAGCGCTCTTGAAACTCTCCATGGGTATAGTCCCCGATCACTTTATGCCAGAAATCACGAGCGGGCGTATTCGCACGGACTTGTGAAACCTTCCATTCACCAGAGTACATATCAAATAGCTTATGCGCAGCCCATGTACCTACACCACTTCGGCGGTATTTTTGCATCACAAAAAACTCAGTCATATAAAACTGGCCTTCAGGATTACGCAATAACCTGTCCACCAAAGCAAAACCAGCAATATGCCCGTCCACCTTAAACAAATACGCTGATTTATTATTTCCGCTACTCCAATAAGCTTCTAGACCCGGATAGGCTGGAAATACCCCGTCTTGATTGACATCAAATTCTAAATAACGGGTGAAATCATATAGGTAGAACTGCATTAATCTGCTTATAGTATGCTTACGTTCTTTGGGAACCAGCTCAATTTCAAGTTTCATTATGTGCACCTCTGACATTTATGTTTACTTCACATCATAAAGCTTACCGGCATCAGGAGCAAGGCTCGGCCCTAGTTTTCCCTTCATTCGAAGTCCAATCTGGGACAAAACATGTTAAGATAGAAGGAAGAGATTTTATGCAATCTATGGAAAAAGGTGAATCACATGAGCGTTCAAAAGAACGATGACCGTAAAAAACTTGATCAAAAGCTACCCCTCATGCCCTGGTTCGTTCAGCAGTTTATTGACTATAAACGGCCTGATCTCTCCCCCTCCACACTGCTGGAGTATATCCGGGATTATGAATCTTTTTTCGGCTGGTTGCGGGCAGAGGGCTTATCCCAAGCCGGCTCAAATACCGAGATCACGCTTCTAGAATTGGAAACCCTACATATGGACAGTATTGTCGGATATCGGTTGCATCTAACTACCCGAGCCGAAGGTACGAACACTCGTGTTACTGTATCCCGTAAACTATCTGCATTACGCTCCTTATTTCATTATTTAAGTCAAATCGCTGAGGACGAGAACTTTTATCCATTGCTTAAGCGAAACATTATGGCTAAGGTTGAGGTCAAACGAACACATAAGCCAAAGGATACTGCCGCTAAATTAAAGGGTAAGATTTTGGAAGATGAGGAATTACTGGAGTTTGTGGGGTACATTTATGAAGGGTATGGACGGGATGTGGAAGGCAACAAACAGGCTTATTATTCGTTTCAATTGAATCACGAGCGTGATGCCTGTATTGCCAGCTTGATTCTGAACTCTGGCCTGCGTGTATCTGAGGTAGTCAATCTAAACGTAGACGATTTGGATATTAACAACAAGCTGCTCTATGTCACCCGCAAAGGGAATAATGACGAAACGTTTAAGACACCCGTCTATTTTAGAGAGCAAGCTAAAGATGATCTAGCTCTTTATCTTAGTCTGCGCCAATCTCGCTACAAAACACCCAAGAGAGAAAAGGCCTTATTTATCTCTCTCCCTAACGGGCGTCAAGAAGGCAAACGTATGACCAAACGTGCGATTCAAGAAATGATTATTAAGTACGCTAAACGCTTTGGTAAACCGTATCTTACGGTTCATAAGCTGCGTCATTCTTTTGCAACAGATTATTATCTGCAAAATGATATTTATAAAACGAAGGAACAGCTCGGGCACGCATCCACCGAGACAACTGAGATCTACGCTCATCTAACGGATAAAACGATGTCTGAGGCGATCGAGCGGCGTGTCGATAATTAATCATCACAAAAAGGGTGCTCCTACTTCGGTTGAGTAGTTGCTCTTCGCTAGTGCAGAGTTGTTATCGGACTCAGCTGACCTTAAACGCAGGATTATCTCACATTTGGGTGGCTAACGGACCTCAAGGTCGCTATTGGCCTGAAATACGCAAATATGAGCTCCATTCTATGAAATAGCGACGCTGAGGTCCGAAACCCCGCTTAAAAGGTGATAAATATGCAAATAAGATCATCTGGGTCCTTAAGCATCCGCGGGGGATTAATCTCGGCAGTGGCGCAGCCAATAACTCAAAACAATAGAGCAGTAACTCTTCCGATAGGAGATTTACTGCGATTTGTGTCGCCTACCCGGAAACTTTACTTTCGCTTTTCTTCAAATTTGAATTACATTCGGCGGGCACCCCTAACCCGATTATTGTTGCACTAAAAACCCACTTACGGTACGCAAGTGGGTTTTCTTATTCTAATTTCTGGGGTAACCCTCCCTTTAAAACCGGTTGTTAGCGACTATTGGGTTAGCAGGAACGCTGTTTTTTTGCTTATCTATTGTGAATTTTTCATATGTTGAAATATTGGAAATAATACCGTTGACCTAGCAATTCTATGGCGATTTCTGTGCGTGCGTGGATATCAAATACCTTTAATTACTCCAATACCTGCGGTGAAATTTTATTCATCATCGATGGGCAGAGTACCATCCACATCTAGCCCCGAATCTCTCCTGGCAGCTTGATCACCGTTACCTTATCTCCGGCAGATAGCCCCTTTTCTTCTGGGGGTACAACTATCAAACAGTCGCTATCCTTGATCGTGACCGTTACGGAAGATTCATCAATGAGTGCCGGATAAGCAAACAAGCTGCCGTCTTTTATTTCTAAGCGAGCTCGCACAAATCTAGTAAAATTATTCACTCTTTTATAATCTGTACCGAGTGTAACGTTCCATTCCGGTAAAAAAGGCTGAGAAGCACTTTGCATCAGTGAAATCACAGGCCGTGCAAACAGTTGAAACCCAACGAAACAAGCCCCCGGATTCCCGGATAAAGCTAACAGCAGCTTACCCCCTCTAACCGCAGCAGTAGTTACGCTTCCTGGACGCATCGTCACTTTGTTGAACAACATATTACCACTTTGTTCACGAACCAAGTCGCCCATGATATCATAATCCCCCACAGAAACGCCACCCGTTGTGATCACAAAATCATAAGTTTCCAGCGCCATCTGTACTTTACTTCTAGCCAGCTCCAGATCATCCACAATAGCGCCTAACATTACTGGAACACCCCCTGTCTCTTTGACTAGAGCTTCGAGCATAGGGGAGTTACTATTGCGGATTTTGCCAGGCTCCAGCGGCTCATGCACTTCCAGCAGCTCTGTTCCTGTGGCAAAGATGGCTACCTTGGGACGACGATAGACTTTCACGGTATGTAATCCAAACGCTGCAAGAACAGCTATATCCCCCGCAGAGATTAACCTTCCTGTTGGCAATACAAGATCACCTTGGCTTAATTCGAAACCTTGAGGTGTGATATTGCTGTTTGCTTCTAGTTTTTTTCGAATTCCAACGTAAGTCTTTCCTTCCTCTTCACGTCTCTCCGTGACCTCCAGCATCACCACAGCATCAGCCCCAACCGGTACTTGTGCACCAGTCATAATTCTTGCGGCTGTTCCCGGAGTTATATCTACCGCAGGCACTGCGCCACACGGAATATTATCCACAATTTCTAACCATACAACTTGTCCATTAACACAGTTACGGGTATCCCCCGCGATAATCGCATATCCATCCATACTAGATCGATTAAACGCAGGAAATGGGTGTGGAGCAATCACTTTTTCAGCCAAATAACGTCCACAACACTCATCTAGCGATACGTCTTCTGATTCTAGCGGATTGGCATATTTGATTATTTTGGCCTGAGCTTCTTTGACTTGCAGCGCTTCCCGCTGAAATTTATTATCCTTCATAAAGACCTCCGCTCTGAAACGTCGATTTTTGCTGTAATAGGTATTATTTTAACATGAGACCTCTTGAAGTAAAATTATAAACACAAAAGGCCACCATCCATGTTTATGGGCAGCAGCCTTTTCTACAATATTTTTTCCGGTATAGTGATCTATTACTTCTCTACTAGGCTAGGATGCTCTAATTACCTTTACATCCCCAGGGATTATTTTCTCCCCTTCATAAAGCATAAACCGTCCATGTTGCCACTCTACACGCAGTAGACGTGAATCATCTGATTGATATTGCCACACATGCTGCTCTCCACCATTCATAAATGGCGTCTGACCTGCAACAGCGACAAAACCTTCATATTCTTCCTCCAGGAAAAATGTATAGCCATCGAGCTCAAGAGTTGCTGGAACCTCAGCAGGATTATCAAGCCGCCCATCGATAGGTCTGTACAATCCATATTGCAGCTGTTCCCGCTCTTCTATATGAAGATAAGCTATCTGGCTTCCATCTCTAAGGGTCAGAACTACAGCATTACGGCCCCGATTATGTGTCCGGCCAGTAACTTCATAGGTGACAAGCGATACTTCACAAATGTCTCCGGGAGACAAATTAAGCATACTTTTTTGAACTTCCTGAGGCGCTGGCTTAGAGAAAAGGTTACCTATACGTTTCCACATACTCAACTTGATCGTTCCTCCTACATAAAGGCAGTAATAATTAAAGCACCCGTAATTTGCAGTGAACCTGATAGCAGGCCATATCCGATTTTACCAAGCTGTGTACCATGATCCAGATCCAGCTTCCCCCAATTTGCTAGTAGAAGCCGAACCGTTCTTTCTAAAATTAACAAAAGCAAAAATGATACCAACGAAATCAGCAAGGCATCTAACAAACTATTGGAAGCCGCTATCGATGAAGATAAAATGAAGGCCTGAGCTAAAAGCTTCATTACAAACCGTGTAGTCACCGCCATATTTCCAGCCTTTAACTCTTCAATATCGTTATAACGAGTAAAAAGTGAATCTATATACATCAGTACAAACAGCAACACAGCGCCGCTCACCGTCCACACGACCATGGACACCAGAATATGGAGATCCATTCTATAGCCCCCGCTTAATCATTTTGCATGCCTTTCATAAGCATAGATAAAGCGAAGAAGAAACGAATTTCTGTCTCCCCTTCGCCTGTGAACACCAGCCGTGAACCGGCTAAAGATCAAATGTTATTGCTTCTCGTATTGTTTCATCAGAGCCGCCAGTTCATCTTCAACCGCTTGATCTTTGTTCAGCTTCTCGAATTCATCATCCAGAGATTTATTGCCTGAACTCATCTCATTGCTGGCTTCAGCCTGAGCTTCTGCTTGCAGCATTTTATCTTCCATACGTTTGAGACCTGCAGACGCTGAATCGGAGCTAAATCCGCTCATTGCTTTGTTGATCTCGGTTTGAGCTTTGGCAGCGTTATAACGCGCAACCAATGTCTCACGTTTGTTCTTCATTTGGGTAAGCTGTTTGCGCATCTCTTCAAGCTTGCCACGAAGGTTATCCGCAGAGGCTTTGTTCTGATCAAAGCTGGCTTTGTATTCTACCAGTTTAGCTTCAGCAGCATTTTTCTCTTCCAGAGCGCGGCGAGCAAGGTCAACATTACCCGCTTGAGCTGCTGCATGAGCCTGTTGGGTACGTTTGTTAACAAGCGCTTCTTGTTCTTCATACAGCTGTTTGAATTTCTTCTCAATGGCGATTTGCGCCGCTACAGCTTTTTCTGCATCTTCTAAATCTTCGGTCATATCACGAATGTATTGATCTGTCATTTTAATCGGGTCTTCTGCTTTGTCAATAATCGCGTTCACATTAGACATGGTTAAATCGCGCAATCTTTTAAATATAGACATGGTTTCATTCCTCCAAAAGATAATTTAATTCCTCACATGCTATCTTTTACGTAGAATTGTCACTACCGTTTCATATTTGTTGCGCTAAATATTGATTTACTTTTAAATTCACAATTTCCACGACTTCCATAATACCTTCTTTCGTGAGATTGTCGTAATGAATCCCCATCACTACTGTGACCGTCTTGTTCAGCGCTTCAGCTACTTTGATCGCAATGGGCTCGCTTATCGTGTGCTCTTTATGATGAGGAACCGCTGAAGTCAGTACTTTAACCTGCTCCCCCTCCAGATAAGCAGTACTCGTGGCACCAATATGCCGAACACCTCCACTAATTAAGAGCAAGAGATCACGTCCGACAGCCGTCGCCTTCAGCTCAATATCCTCAGGATCAATCTGGTTAGTAGTCAATAGTATTCCCCTCACTACTTCACTTTATATAATGCCCCGTATTTCCTCTAGTGACTGAATATTTTCTTCAACCATAAATTGCTCAAGCTCTGCAACTAGCTGACTACCTGCACGCAAGTTCATGAAATTATAAGTTCCCACTTGGATAACTGCAGCACCTGCCATAATAAACTCGATGATATCCGTTGCTGAAGTGATGCCACCCATTCCGATCACGGGAATCGTTACGTTTTGTGCAACTTGATGCACCATACGAAGAGCGACAGGCTTAATCGCAGGTCCAGACAATCCAGCGTATAAGTTATTGAATACACTGCTTCTGCGGCGGACATCAATCTTCATTCCTGAGATCGTGTTGATGAGTGAGACAGCGTCTGCTCCCTCCTCCTGACACATTTGTGCCATTTCAACGATATTTTCGGCTCCCGGCGACAGCTTTACAGCGAGGGGCAGTTTAGTTGCGCGTCTAACAGCCTGTACTACTTTTTGAGCTTCTGAAGTTTGGATCCCAAACGCAATGCCGCCTTCTTTAACATTTGGACAAGAAATATTCAATTCAATCATGTCCACTGCTGTCTTACCTGCACTCGCACGAGCATCTGCATCCCGCTGAATCATCTCAGCACCAAGAACATAATCTTCAAGTGTGCCTCCACCCAGGTTGACCAAACGAGCAGTATCGAGTGTTTCCCAATAAGGGCATTCTTTATCTATAAATGCAGCTACACCCGGATTCTCGAGTCCCACACTATTCAGCATACCAGAAGCTGTCTCATATACACGAGTGCCGGGATTCCCCGCTTTCGGATTGAGGGTTAACCCCTTGCCAGAGATTCCACCCAGCAGAGACACATCATACAGCTTGCCATATTCACGGCCAAAACCAAACGTTCCAGAGGCCATTATAATTGGATTTTTAAAATGAACGCCAGCAATTGTTGTGTTCAACTTAGTCATGGAAAATCACCTCCTCAGAAAGAAACACAGGTCCGTCTGCACAGGCCTTCTTTTGACCATCACGGCAGGATACACTGCAGACCAGACAGGCTCCAATCCCACAAGCCATTCGGTTCTCTAGAGAAAGGTATACTTTCGTTCTAATGCCTGCTTCTTCAGCAGCAATGCCTTTACGTTGAGCAGCTTTAAGCATAGGGTGTGGGCCGCAGACAAAGACATGATCATATTGGCTGAAATCCACACTATCCAAAATTAAACCGCCAACATCGACTACAAGCTCACTTGCAAGTGGGCGAAACGCTTCTGTCCGGTAAGCTTCACGGCTAAAGCCCAAAAAGATATCACTCCCCGGAAGCTGCTTCGCACAATAATATAGCGGTGCAATTCCGATCCCACCGCCGATGAGCGCAACCTTCCCTTCAACCTGTGGAAATCCATTTCCAAAAGGGCCCTCAAGCTCTACCGAATCACCTGAACCCAGTCGTGAGAATATCTCCGTACCTTCCCCAACTACGTGATACAGAAATTCAACACTATCCTCGTGTACTTCATGTATACTTAAGGGTCTGGATAGGATGGGGTAAGCTCCCCATGCCCGTAACATGTAGAATTGACCCATTGCTCCGCCACTATTCGTCTCTACCTTAAGGTGATACACACCATCTGTCAGCCGTTCGTTACTTAGAACCGTCCCCACGTTATCAAGCTCCTTCAAATTTTATCTTTATTAAGATTGCCTTAGAAGGAGCATAAAATCTGTGACAAACTTCACATCTAAAACGGTCTAGCCTCTTTTCCAAATCCCACGTTCATAAGGTTTAGGTACATCATGTACGCCACCAAGCGCTTCTTCAGCATGTAAAGCCCAATAAGGATCACTTAACATCCCACGGCCAATAGCTACAAGCTCCGCCCTTTTTTCTGCAATGATGGACTGTGCCTCAGAATAGGCTTCAAGCCGTCCTACCGCAATTACTGGCACTTGTAATCCACTGCGAATATATTCTGCCAGATCTGCTTGGTAGGCTGGGCCCGCATTAGGTCCACCATTAGAGCCAATGGGCCCTTCACCACCTGAAGACACATGGAACATATCCACTCCAGCATCCTTATATCGGCGGCAAAACTCCAGGGCATAGGCAGCATCATATCCACCATCAACATATTCTTTCGCGGATACCCTCATGATCAAGGGCATATCTACTGGCACTACTTCTCGGATTGCTGCAACTACTTGTTCTCCAAAAAGTGCAGGATCTTGTCCATATTCATCCTCTCTGAGGTTGGACAGAGGTGAATGAAACTGGTGAATTAAGTAACCATGCGCACCATGAATCTCCACAGTATCAAATCCTGCCTCCACAGCTCTACGAGCGGCATCACGAAAGGCTTCTATCATCTCAAGGATGCCTTCCTTAGAAAGCACCTGTGGCTGCTTAGAACGAGCATCAAAAGGAATTGCAGAAGGTGCAACCGGCGGCTCAGCATCGACCGCTTTACGTCCGGCATGCCCTAGTTGAATGGCTATTTTTGCTCCATAGGCATGTACACTATCTGTGAGCTTACGATACGCCTCTATATGCGTATCACTCCAAAGCCCTGTATCCCGGTTCGTTATTCTACCGTCCGGATGTACTCCAGTCATCTCGACAATGGTTAGACCAGTACCTCCAATAGCACGGCTTACATAATGAACAAAATGCCAATCATTGGGGATGCCATCCTCTTTATCCACCGAATACTGGCACATAGGTGGCATAACAATACGATTTTTCAGCGTTAAACCCTTCAATTCATAAGGTGCAAACAATTCTGACATCCTTGTCCCCATCCTTCCACCTGTCTATAATTGGCCCGGGAATATCCCGTTCTATTTAGTATACACGCATTAGTGTGTGCAAGAAATCTTTACCAGAGACCTTGAAGAAACGGCATAAATTCATCCTTCAATGGAGATAACAATGAAGAATATGGTGATGATCAGGTAGTAAAGGAGGCATTTGGGGATGTATGATCAACGGAGAGTCCAGAAACTGCTAGTAGTATTAGGATCAATCATTGTCCTGCTATTTCCAACCTCTTCAGCAGAGGTTGCTTCAGCTCCAGCTCAGAATCAGAAGTCCTCACAGGATCAAATTAAAAGTACGCAGACCACTGACGAAGACAAGGCGATATCTGCGGGAACTTCTACTACAAATAATTCAACGAGCAGCAACAATAAGAACACTAAGGGCTTGTCTCTGAGTCAGCTATTACACAAATATCCCGAGACCTTTAAGACCAGCGGTCCTCGGAATAAAGTCATCGCCTTAACTTTTGACGATGTGCCTGACCCAAGGTTTACACCCCAATTGCTAGATGTTCTTAAAAAATATCATGTCAAAGCAACCTTCTTCGTGGTAGGAAGCCGAGCTGAGAAACATCCTGCTCTAGTGAAGCGGATGATTAGAGAAGGACATGCTATTGGAAATCACTCTTATGACCATCCTCAGTTTGTGAAGCTGAAGATGCATGATTTCAGATCACAGATCATTGAGACCGAGAACATTATTCAAACCTTAGCCGGATATAAACCTCGCCTGATTCGTCCACCCTATGGAGATATCTCTGAGCAACAATTGAGATGGGCAAAAAATCATGGTTATAAGCTCGTAAATTGGAATGTGGATTCGTTGGACTGGAAGGGACTTTCCAAAACTCAAGTTAGAAATAACATCTTAGCTAATGCAGGAAAAGGAGCAATTATCCTTCAGCATGGTGGAGGTGGGCCGGGTAGTGATCTTAGTGGAACGATTCAGGCTTTACCTGAGGTAATCACGATTATGCGTAAACGCGGCTATTCTTTCGTTACCGTGCCTCAATTGCTGCAGGTCTCTAAAAATAAATAAATAAATAAGAAACGGAGGCAGCCGCTAAGGACTCCCTCCGTTTCTTATTTAACCTATTTAAAACCATTCCATATCTCTGTATAAATCTCTATATTTTTAGCTAGCTATTTAACAATGTATAATTGTACATATTGATAACCAAAATCCGCTACAAAGCTTTGGCTGCCTGGAATAAAGATATCGATGCGGTTACCTTTAATGGCACTTCCCATATCGGTTGCAGTAGCCAGAAAAGCTTCTTTAGGCAATCCTGAGTGTGAATGGCCGGTAACCAACACTTTTGTTCCAAGAGGAATTACACTTGGATCAACCGCAATGGTTCCTAGCTTAAGTGGGTTTCCAAAATAATCAACCGCACCCCAGCCTCCATTCTCACTAGCCGCTGAGGAATAAGCAGAAGCCTTAACTTGTATCGTTTTCTCATAGTTAAATGACTTGCCCCATGCTTCAACTGTTTTTGATTCTGGAGTAACATTCAGGCTTGGGGTAAGCACTGGAGTTTCTGTCGTAGCTACAGCTTCTGCTTGCATTTTACTAGGGATCGTTATTTTAAGTCCATCGTAAATATTAAGAGCTGCAACGTTTGGATTAGCTTTCATTAGATCATTAACACCGACATTGTATTGTTGAGAAAGAGTATAGAAAGTATTGCCTTCCTTTGCAATATGAACGCTGTCTGCAAAAGCAGGAGCGGTGTGCAGCAATGCACTAATTCCCATAACTGCAGCAAGGGTTTTAATGGTTCTGAACTTGTTCTTCATAAATGCCTCCTCTTTAGATGGGCGTAAGCGGTATGACTTCCGTATACGCTCGTGTACATTTCCTGTACTTATGTACATCTTGTGTGATGTCCTGATGTATTGTTGTCTTTTGTAAAACTGACAGGACTTAATATATCACAATTTTGTAACCTATGCGTATGTAATTGTTACCATTCTGAAATAACATGTTTAATTATTGTCTTTGATTCATTAAAAAGTTAACATAATTTTCATTATGTTAACTAATCAGCGACAATCATATCCTATTATATAAGATAATTAAATAATATTCTTTGAGATTTTACATAGATTTAACATTTCGTGCCTCATCCAATAGTAAAATGATAGAATATGATAAATAGATTTGAGATACAGACATCGAAGCATATTTGGAGGTCCCATGAATACAGAAGAGATTAAAAACAACCAAAGCAGTCCAGCCACTGCTTACCTCAATAGGGATTTGAGCTGGATCGAATTTAACCGCCGTGTACTCAAGGAGGCGCAGGACCCTGATAACCCTTTAATGGAACGTGCCAGATTTCTGGCAATCGTCTCGAGCAATCTGGATGAATTCATAAGCGTTCGCGTAGCGGGAATTCAAGATCAGATCCGGGCGGGTTATACTAAAAAAGATTTCACAGGCTACACCCCTTCCGGGCTGTATAAACGCCTCATCAAACGCGTAACCAAAATCATTGCCGATCAATACCGGACATTCCGTGATATTTCGCGGAGTTTGCATAAAGAAGGCATAGTATTTGTGGATTATAAGGATCTTACCCATGCCCAAGAGCAGTCCATAGAACAGTATTACCGGGATATCATCTATCCTGTACTTACGCCAATGGCTGTTGATCAGAGCCGGCCGTTTCCACTCGTGCACAGCCAGTTTATCTACCTAGCTGTTGTTCTTACTCGTAAGAATGGCCTTGAAGAGGAGCCTTATTTTGCTATCCTGCAAATTCCTTCGAATCTGCCAAGATGTATCCCTCTTCCACACCGCTCTAATAGTAAGAAAAGACAATTTGTATTTATTGAAGATGTGATCCGCCATCACATTCAAACCTTATTCAGCGGTTACGAACCTGTTGCGGTTAGTGAGTTTCGTTTGACTCGTAACTCAGATCTTACAATCGATGAGGAAGGTGCCGAGGATCTGCTGGAAGAGATCGAAAAAGAGCTGCGCAAGCGTCGTCGCGGGGTGCCTGCTCGTCTGGAGGTACAAAAAGGTATCCATCCCTATGCTCTTGAGCAGCTACAAGCTGAATTTGAGCTGGAGGACTTCGTATTTGAAATAGAAGGTCCGCTCGATCTGGGCTTTCTTCGTAATTTTGCCGGAAGCTTAAAAGGTTTTAGTTACTTGAACTATCCACCTATTGAGCCGGTCTACCCTGCTGAATTTCAAGAAAACGAGGATTTCTTCGAGGTGCTGCGTGAACGGGATGTATTAGTCTACCACCCTTACGAGTCTTTTGATGCGATGACAGACTTTATCATTCAAGCTTCAGAAGATGAGCAAGTGATGGCTATTAAAATGACCTTATACCGCGTCAGCGGAAATTCTCCACTTATCACTGCACTAGCCAATGCTGCGGAGTCTGGCAAGCAAGTTACAGTGGTTGTAGAGTTAAAAGCCCGATTTGATGAGGAACGGAACATCGCTTGGGCACGCCAGCTTGAAAAATCAGGCTGTCATGTCGTTTATGGTCTGATCGGACTCAAAACGCATGCCAAAGTGACCTTGATTGTCCGCCAGGAAGGCCCTGAACTGCGTCGTTACGTGCATGTAGGCACAGGAAACTATAATGACAGTACAGCCAAGGCTTACACGGATCTCAGTCTATTCACCGCCCAAAGCGATATCGGACTGGATGCTTCCGAGCTGTTTAATCAAATGACTGGATATTCGGCTAATTTTGACTGGCATTCCTTCATTGTAGCGCCAACGAATATGAGCTTATCCCTGCAAAAGCTAATGATGCGTGAAGCTGAACATGCGCGGGCAGGCAGACCCGCACGAATAATCGCCAAGATGAACTCACTCTCTAATCAGCAAGTGATCGACGATTTATATGGCGCAGCCCAAGCCGGTGTCTCCATTGACTTAATCGTGCGAGGGGTTTGCTGCCTACGTCCGGGAATAGAGGGCTTAAGTGAAAACATTACAGTACGCAGTATCGTAGACCGTTTTCTGGAGCACTCCCGGATCTATTATTTCGAAAATGGCGGCAAACCTGAGGTGTATTTATCCAGTGCCGACTGGATGACTAGAAACCTAACCCGCCGGATTGAGCTGATGTGTCCTGTCAGAGACAGCGGCATTCGCAAACAGATCGTCAAGATTCTAGAGTTGTCTCTACAAGATAATGTTAAAGCCAGCTTCTTGCAGGCTAATGGATATTACGAACAACCAGACGACAAAAAGGCCCCTTTCCGGAGCCAGTTTGCTGCAATGGATGTTACACGTTGGAAGGGAAGCCGAGTTTTACCTTCACCGCCCAAGCATTCTTAAACGCTTTTATCGCGTTCTCAATGTCCTCTAAGCCAATTAGCAGTGCTGATGCGCCCTCTAAGTCCAGATGAAGCGTATTGCCGTGCAGATTGGCCTTCAGGCCGCTTACAATCCCAATCTCGGTGCTGTCCAGCGCAATGCTAAGCTGGACAAGCGATCCGAGCTTATGAATCCACTCTTCGTCGGATGGCAGCAAAATGTCCTTATGTTGTTGGGACAATTTCTGCTTCCGGCTTTTTGTGCTGTATGAGGCAATCATAGCGCAAAGAATAAGCTGACGGTGGGTAAGTCCACGAATCGGTGAATTCATCAACCAATACAAAGTATGTCGTTTGGATTGGTAATAGTTAATATTCGTTCCCGTACGATGCAGCATGATGGACACATAGATTAACATCTCGTGCTCTGCTCTATTCGATTCATCTTTAAATGCGTCAAACAGGCTGAGCGCTAGCTTGTTGATATGATCTAAATACCGTTTAGAGGTATGAATATCAAAGCGAATGATCGTGTTTAAGCTATATTCCAAAGCACTAGCACGCACTGGCTGCTCCGGCTCCAGCAGATCATGCAGCAAACCTTCTCTGAGTCCTTCCCCGCTGATCACCGCCTCACTCGCCCCAATATACTGATACACCGTATGAAAAATAATCAACCCGGATACAATGATATCCGCCCGACTCTTAGATAATCCATCTAAATCCTTACGTTTTTCGTAAGGCATTGAAGGTAGGGTGTTCATAAAGTGCTCGATTGTCTCACTGGTCATCGTATAACCGTGGGAGTTAGGCAATGAGTATGCTCGTGTCTTCTGATCCAGCTTCCCCAAAGAACGAACCGTCCCTCCTAAACCGAATAAAGGAAGCCCAGCTTTGGCATTTAGCCAATCATGCTCAACCAGCCTGCCCAGAACAAAGGTCTGCAGCTTGTGAATCTGCTCATCGCTCCAATTCCCACCTTGGCCAAACATTAGGTTGGTATTTACTGCCCCAAACGGGAAAGAAATGCTGTGTTGATAACGCCGCTGACAAAAAAGAGTGATTTCAGTACTCCCGCCACCAATATCAATGACATAACCATCCTCAACATTAAAGGCATTAATAACACCCAAGAAGCCATAATATGCCTCCTGGTGGCCACTGATCACCTCAATCGGAATGGAAGAAGATTGTGACAAAAAGCTTATTATTTCGCTTGAGTTAGCTGCATTACGAATAGCTGCCGTTGCACCCGCCCGAATGGTTTCCACTGCAAAAGCATTGCAGATTTCCTTAAACTGCCGCAAGACCGGAACAATCGTTTCCATGTCCTTTTGTTCCAGTCTATTCTCCTTCGTAATCTTCTCACTAAGGCGAGCGGAGTACTTACACTCCTTGATGATCTTATAGCCTCCTTCGCGCGTTGTATCATAAATTACAAGACGAATGGAGTTCGAACCAATATCAATAATGCCTATCCGGTGTAGATCATCTCTCATTATGTATGTACTCCTTTTCCTGTTGATTGACTGACCATCTATTATACATGGTTTACATAAATAAATGAACTCAGTCCCAGCGATATATCCCCACATTACCCTCAGGACCCTATAACAAAACGGCCACCGGATACTTGTCCAGGGCCGTTTTGACGAATTCTTTATAATACTTTACTTAAAAAATCCTTAGTCCGAGCATGTGTAGGATTACCAAATACTTGTTCAGGAGTACCCTGTTCAACGATTACCCCGCCATCCATAAACAGAATGCGGTCACCCACTTCACGGGCAAAGCCCATCTCATGTGTAACAATAACCATTGTCATTCCGTCTTCGGCAAGCTTTTTCATAACCTCAAGTACCTCTCCTACCATTTCCGGATCAAGCGCTGAGGTAGGCTCATCAAAAAGCATCACATGCGGCTGCATGGCTAATGCACGAGCAATCGCAATCCGCTGCTTCTGTCCACCGGACAATTGAGCTGGATAAACATCCTTTTTATCTTCAAGCCCTACAGTCTTGAGGAGCTCCATTGCGAATTTATCGGCCACAGCCTGTTGCTGTTTTCTTACTTTAATCGGTGCGAGTGTAATGTTTTGCAGAACGGTTTTGTGCGGAAAAAGGTTGAACTGTTGAAAAACCATCCCCATCTTCTCACGCGTTGCATTGATATCATGCTTCTTTGAGGTGATCGATTCCCCTTCAAAAGTGATCTCTCCACCTGTAGGCTGCTCCAATAGATTCAAGCAACGCAGAAAGGTACTTTTTCCCGAACCACTGGGCCCGATTACAACGACAACCTCACCCTTTTTAATCTCCAAATCGATTCCCTTGAGAATCTCCAGCTTTCCATAATGCTTCTGCAGGTTCTTAACGGCGATCATCGGTATTCAGCCTCCTTTCGAGTCTACCTAGGATCTTGGAAAGCGTAAATGTTAGAACAAAATACATAAAGGCAGCAATCACGAGTGGTGTCATACCATCATACGAAATCGTTGTAACCGTACGAGCTTGAAACATCAAATCCGTTACTCCGATAAATGAAATAATTGATGATTCCTTGATAATGGTAATGAATTCATTACCGATTGCCGGAAGTACACTTTTAAGTGCCTGAGGAAGTACAATATGACGCATTGTCATCCCTTGTTTCATTCCAAGTGAACGTGCGGCCTCCGTTTGTCCACGATCGACACCCTGAATTCCGGCGCGAAATATTTCTGCCAGATAAGCAGAACTGTTAATGGAGAGTGTAATCGCCCCGGACTGAATCGGAGTAAACTCAATCCCAAACGTCGCCAGCCCGTAATGGATGAGAAACAGTTGCACAAGCATTGGAGTGCCCCGCAAAAATTCAACCCAAGCAGTGGCTAAGAAACGTAACACTCTCCATTTTGACATCCGTAGTAGAGAGACGATAATCCCAAGAATGAAGCCAAAAAAGACACCAAGAACAGCAAGAAGCAAGGTATATTGTAATCCAGTCAAGAAAAGATCACGATAATCATAAGCCATTCTAAATAAAGTAATATCCAATATCTTATCCCCCTATCTCCAAAAAAATAGAAAATAGCAAAGTTCCGCTATTTTCTGTAATACACATACAATTTACTTCAGCAGACCTAAAACAATATCCATTCCTTACTTCGTGCTTTCAGCAAGCTCACTGGCTGCCGCTACATATTCATCAATCTTACCTTCTGATTCTAGACGTTTAAGTGTTGCATTTACTTTATCTAGAAGCTCTGTATTGCCTTTTTTAATACCAATTGCGTATCCATCATCTTCTACTTCAGGCTTAGCATCGGTAATTACAAGACCCGCTAAATTCTTAACAAAAGATTTGGCTACAGGTCCTTCAATAATTGCTGTATCGATACGGTTAGATTGCAATTGCAGAACGATCTCGGAGATTTTACCAAGAGAAGTGATCTTTGCGCCTTCAATCTCTTTGGCGATTTCTTCTTGAATAGAGCCTGTCTGTACACCAATTTTGGTGCCCTTCACCGCGTCCATAGTAGCGTATTTATCTTTATCTGCTTCGCGCACTACAATAGCTTGCTCTGCTTTGTAATAAATATCTGAGAGTTCAACCGCTTTTTTGCGTTCTTCAGTCGGGCTAAGACCGGAAATCACCATATCTACACGTCCACTGGACAATTCGTTAAGCAGTGAATCAAAAGGCAGATCCTTAACTTCAAGCTCAGCGCCCATGTCAGCAGCAATTTCCTTAGCGATGTCGATATCGAAACCTACGATAGTATCTTTTCCGTCCACTACTTTATGGAATTCGTACGGAGGAAAATCTGCACTTGTTCCCATAATCAGCTTTTTAGTAACTGCACCGGAATTTGCATTACCACTAGCAGCGGTATCATTATCATTTTTATTTTGACCGCAGCCTGAGAGCAGACCTACCGCTAATACCATTCCTAAACTAAGTTTACCCCATTTGTTCATTTCTATATCTCCCCTATTCATATGAAAAAATCTAAGTTGACCCAATGACTGACTTATTATAAATCAGAACGCATGAATATGCAAAGGCATAATTGTGACAATAACTTCCTTTTAATGGATTTCTATGAGGGTAATTCTATAATACACAACTAAAAAACCGCTTTTATTCACGATGAAGCAAGATTTATACATTTTTACTATCCCCTATACTAGCTAAATCATTCGATTGTTCATTCCCTTATGTCATAAAAAAAAGGACTGCTCCCAGAGTATTTACCATACTCCCGGGTGCAATCCCTTATTAACCCATTACAGAATTTGTTAAACTTTATCTTGTTATATCATCATAGATATCCATGTACTGTTGAGCGGATACATTCCAGCTATAATCTCCCGCGAATGCATTTTTTGTGATCTTTTTCCAATGTTCAGGCTGCTTGTAAAAAGAAAGTGCCCGGCGCAGCGTAAACATCATATCGTGAGCATTATAATTGCTGAACGTAAAGCCATTGCCTTCACCGGTTTCTTCATTATAAGCGTGCACAGTATCATTGAGGCCACCTGTCTCACGTACAACGGGTATACTACCATAGCGCAAAGCGAGCAGCTGACTGATGCCACATGGCTCAAACTTGGACGGCATAAGGAAGATATCGCTGGCAGCATATATTTTACGTGAGAGTGCATCATTAAATAGGATCTGTGAAGACAGCTTTGTCGGATAACGCCATGCTGCTTCCTTGAACCAACGCTCGTAGGATTCATCACCAGTTCCAAGCAGCACAAATTGAATATCATCGTGATATAGCAGCTCATCCAGCACTCGGGTAAGCAGATCTAAGCCTTTGGAGTCCACAAGACGCGTGACCATAGCTACCATTGGGATATTAGCATCTACTGGTAATCCCAGCTCTTCCTGCAAGGCTACTTTGTTCTCCGTCTTCTTGGTCAAATTAGAACGATAACGGGTGACAAGGCTGGAATCTGTCGCTGGATTATAACTTTTAGTATCAATGCCATTCACAATCCCACTTAAAACATCTGACCGTGCGTTCAATAAACCATCCAGGCCGTAACCATAATAAGGTGTGCGAATTTCTTCTGAATAGGTCGGACTAACGGTCGTGACCCGATCACTGAATACAATCCCGCCTTTTAAGAAATTCACATTACCATAGTACTCCACACTACCAAAATAACTGCTATCCAGACCTAACAGCTCTCCAAGTACCTCATAAGGAAACACTCCCTGATACAACAGGTTATGTATTGTAAATACACTCCGCATTTCACTGTAAAATGGATTGTGACGATAATGCCCCTGTAGGAGCATTGGAATTACGGCCGCGTGCCAATCATGGCAATGCAGAACATCAGGCTGGAAATCAATGGCCGGCAGACACTCCAGTACTGCACGATTATAGAACGCAAACCGTTCACCATCGTCCATATAACCATAAATTCCATCACGCCCAAAATAATACTCATTGTCGATAAAATAAACGGGGATACCCTCATAGATAATGCGTTCAATTCCACAGTATTGTTTTCGCCAGCCAATTGGGACATACACTTCCGTTAAATGCTCCATTTGAGCGGTGAACTTGTCAGGAATCCCACGATATTTAGGCAAAATCACTCGTACATCTACCCCGGCAGCCTTCAGCGCTTTAGGTAGTGCTCCAATGACATCGGCCAAACCACCCGTTTTGACAAAAGGATGGGCTTCAGCTGCGGCAAATAAAACTTTCATGATTATTTCCCCCTTAAACTGTACGGATTCTCTATTCGTACTTAGATCTATAACTCTTTTGCCTCTTTATTCTTACCCATTCGTGACGTTTTTTTAAACACCAGGAAGCTAAGGGGCGGAAGAGTCAGCTCTATGCTGTTCACCTGATTGTGCCATTCCAGCTTAACGCTCTTTTGAGGGACATTGTGCAATCCGGAACCGCCGTACTCTACATTTTCGGAGCTAAAGAACTCTTCATATGTCCCAGCCCGTGGCACGCCTATACGATAATTGTGCCGTTCTACCGGTTGGAAATTGATGACAATAAGCAGCGTATCTCCTGGTTTCTTCCCTCGGCGTATATACGAAATCACACTTTGATCATTGTCATCTGCATCAATCCACTGATAACCTTCTTGAGCATGATCCAGCTCCCACAGCGCTTTTTCGGAGCGGTACAGTTTATTAAGTGCAGCCGTGTAGGCAAGCATCCGACGATGGCTCTCATAATCCAACAGCAGCCAGTCCAGCTGCTCC
This sequence comes from Paenibacillus sp. FSL R7-0163, assembly GCF_037969975.1. NCBI lineage: Bacteria > Bacillati > Bacillota > Bacilli > Caryophanales > Paenibacillaceae > Paenibacillus > Paenibacillus sp. FSL R7-0163. The sequence continues at coordinate 2,394,160 of NZ_CP150224.1, read as the reverse complement.
TGATCCTTCCATTCGATAAACTGACCGAACTCTCCACCCATAAACAGAAGCTTTTTACCGGGATGTGAGATCTGATATCCCAGCAGCTGTCTGAGCCCTGCAAACTTCTGTTCATAAGCACCTGGCATTTTGTCTAACAAAGACTTCTTGCCGTGGACAACCTCGTCATGCGATAGCGGCAATGCGTAATTTTCGGCATAAGCATAACATATTGGGAACGTAAGTAAATTATGATGATAAGGGCGCCCACCAAAATCATGTTCTATGTAGCCTAGCGTGTCATTCATCCAACCCATATTCCATTTGTAATTGAAGCCAAGGCCCCCTTCATGCACTGGTGCAGTAACCCCCGGCCAAGCACTGGACTCCTCAGCCATCATCAATGCCTTTGGGAAATAATGAAAGATAGCCTTGTTCAGATTCTGGATAAATTTGATGGCTTCCAGATTCTCCAATCCACCGTTAACATTCCGCCGATATTGATGATCCCGCTTTTCGAAATCTAATCGAAGCATACTGGTAACCGCATCTACACGCATTCCGTCGATATGATAATACTCAAACCAAAACAGCGCATTAGAAATAAGAAAAGAAGAAATCTCCGGCTTACTGAAATCAAACGAAAGTGTCCCCCAGCCTGGTTTTTCAGCTAACATTGGATCGGCATATTCATAAAGTGGCGCTCCATCAAACATACGTAATCCGTGTGCGTCTTTGGCAAAGTGAGCTGGAACCCAATCTAAAATCACACCGATACCTGCCTGATGCAGCTGATCGATCAAATACATCAACTCATGGGGTTCGCCATAACGGCTGGTTGCCGCAAAATACCCCGTCCCTTGATAACCCCAGGATAGATCGTATGGATGTTCTGCCAGCGGCATAAATTCCACGTGTGTATAGTTCAGCTCCACCAAATAAGGAATTAAGAGCTCGCTCATTTCCCGATAGGTGTAGAACTCTCCATCTTCTTTTTGACGCCAGGTACCGAAGTGCATTTCATAAATGTTCATTGGTTGTTGATAAGGCGCTTTGCTTTTCCGACGCCATGCTGCATCTCCCCATCGGTAGCCATCCAGTTCTGCTACTACCGAAGCCGTTGCCGGTCGAACCTCGGCTTTGAAAGCAAAAGGATCCGCTTTTAGGAAACTTGATCCATCTGAGGCAAGAATCCTGTATTTGTAAAAAGTTCCCGGCTGTATTCCCGGAAAAAAACGACTCCAAAATCCTGAATCGGGTATCTTATATAACGAGTCCACGCCCTGTGTTCCGTCCCAATCATTATGATCACCAGCTAGTCCTACATATGTCGCATGAGGAGCCCACACGGTAAAGCGCACACCGGTAACGCCTTCTTCAGCGGCAGTGTGTGCACCCAGCATAGAATAGCTGCGATAATTGGTGCCCTCATGGAACAGATAGATATCAGCAGCTGACGGAAGGGTCTCGATTTTTGCTTTTTCAGCCAATTCTACACCACCTTTTTCAATGTGCTTGTACCTATTACCTTACCCGAATATTACCATTTTGAAAATGTTTTGATGTTAAAAGAAAAGATTTTCTGATAAAGAAATATTAATTGTAATTTTTCTGTTTACAAAGCAATATATTTCACCTATGTCGTTTCAAGCGCTTGTCGTAAGTTTATATTACAAGCATTGACAAAATAATGGGAGGGATAACAAATGAACAACAAAAAAGATTGTATCGCCATGTTATTGGCAGGAGGGGAAGGCCGCAGATTGGCTCCCTTGACTTCCAGTATGGCTAAGCCTGCAGTCCCTTTCGGTGGACAGTATAAAATTATTGATTTCCCGCTAAGTAACTGTGTAAATTCGAACATTGATACAGTAGGTGTTCTGACACAATACGAAGCTGACTCTTTGCATAATCATATCGGTGAAGGCGAGCCTTGGGGCTTAGTTAGTCGAAAGGATAAAGGTGTCACATTGCTTCCTTCAGGTGTTGAAGGCAGAGACAGTTATACAGGAACTGCTGATGCGATTTATAAAAACATTGACTTTATTGATAGCCGCAACCCAGAACATGTGCTCATTCTATCCGGTGATCATATTTACCATATGAATTACCGTAAGATGCTGAATTATCATATTGAAAAAGGAGCAAAAGCAACTATCTCCGTAATGGAGGTTCCTTGGGATGAGGCTAGTCGTTTTGGAGTAATGAACGTAAACGATGATCTGAAAATTTCCGAATTTGCGGAAAAACCTAAAGTACCAAAAAGTAATCTTGCTTCAATGGGTATCTACCTGTTCGAGTGGGCTTATCTGAAGGAGCACTTGTTGCGGGATGCAGCTAATCCTAATTCCAGCCATGACTTTGGTAAAGACGTTATTCCTACCATGCTGGATCAGAATGATGATTTATTCGCTTACCGTTTCAAGGGTTACTGGAGAGATGTAGGTACAGTCGGCAGTCTCTGGGAAGCACATATGGACCTTCTGCAAAAAGACAATGGCATGAAGTTAGACAAGACTCATTGGCCTATGTATAGTCGGGTTCGCCGGAATAAGCTTGCAGTTCATAAACCACGTGTACAGATCCCGTCAACGGACTCTCTCGTGAATGAATCCTGCTCCCAAGAAGGTAGTCTACAACGTTCTGTAGTCTTTAATGGGGTAGAAATCGGTAAGATGAGCCAGATCAAACAAAGTGTTATTATGCCTGGAGCTCGCATTGGTCGTGGAGTGCTGATTGAGAATGCCATTATTGGTGAAGGGGCAATCATTAAGGATGGCGCAGTCATCAAGGGAAGCATAAATAATATCGTTGTCGTTGGACCACATGAGACTGTGGCTGCCAAGCCGGCGGTCCGAAACCAACCTTCCCGTCTGTTTCAGGATGTGTATGAGAAGACAGGACGTTTGCGTGAAGTTCTTCCTTCATAACAACCATTATATAGAAAAATACTTTATATAAAAAGGGGCTGTTGTCCTGGTCGATCATGACCAGAGCAACAGCCCCTTCGGTTGTGCAAAATTAATGATTTTATGAATTACGGCTAGCCGTCCATTCTCTGTCTAATATGCTCATTTCCACACAATCTACATATTGCTCACCGAATAAAGCGGACTCACGTTGAACACCCTCCCGCTTGAAGCCAACAGCTTCATAAGCTTTCAGGGCAGCTGTATTGAAATCGAAAGCGCCTAGAGACAGACGATGCAGGTCCAGACCTTCAAATCCAATTCGAAGCATTTCTTGTATCATCCGTTTACCAATGCCTCTACCTTGAAACTCAGGGTCCACTACTACCCTGCCGATACGTGCAGAACGATTAACCCGGTCAATGGCTGAAAAGCTAATATGGCCCACTACCTGCTGCGTAGCTTCCTGAATTGCAAAGAAGATAAGGCGATCGGATAAGCCTGGATGATTAGCATCCGTTAAGTATTTAACAAGCTGCTCATCGTCTAAAGGATAAGTAAGCGAAGGTCCTGCCCACTGCTTCAGATACTCTGGAGAAACACTCCAGCGCTTTAAGTGTTCAAAATCAGATTCTGATATAAACCTGAGGATCAGACGGTCTGACTCAGCACTCTCCTCAAAATGTTCATATAAGTTCACTAAACGACCATTTCCCATATCGTTAGTGCCCATGTAGTGAAAACCCATGCTCTGATAATAACGATTGAGCTTAATGTTATGTGCCACAGTGTCAAACCTAAGACTCTTACAGCCTAGATCTTTGGCTAGCACTACTGCATATTTAAGCATTTGCTGTCCAAGTCCTCGGCCGCGGTGGGAGTCTTTCACAGCCAATCGGTGCAAATAAGCGTAGGACTTATCATTTTTACTGCCCCAGTACTGTGGATCACTGAATTGCAACGTGAACATGCCAACTACAGCCCCATCGTCAAGGGCTAAATAAACATGTCTGTCAGCGAAATATCCTGCAATATCGGTCTCATTAAATTGTCCGGGTGTCCATTGGTTAATCCCGTTACGCTCCATCCATCCTGCCGCTTCTTGCAACAGCCTCAAGATGTCGTTAACCCGATCAGGCTCTCCACGAACTATACGGATCGAATTCTTCGTTATCCCCATTCCAGGTCACGTCTCCCAATCATCTAATTCAGGAAAGGTAGCTGTAATTTGAGTTACCTCATCTGAGTTAACTTCCGGCTGTGGTTCAGTAAGAGGCAAGATGACGGTTACTTCCGTTCCCTTTCCAAGCTCACTTGCCATATCAAGTGTCCCATTATGAAGTTCTACAATCTGCTGTGAGATCGCTAACCCCAAGCCTGTTCCTCCATTAAGTGCATCCACTTGAAAGAAACGGTCCTTAACTCTGGATATATGCGCTTCACTAATCCCTATCCCGCTGTCTCGTACCATAATCGCTGTTTCTGTAGCAGACAGCCTCTTTGCTGACAATTCAATACTGGAATCTTCATGTGAGAATTTCACTGCATTGTCTACCAAGTTCAAAAATACCTGTTTTAAGCGATTGGCATCCCCTTTAACAAAGATCGCGTCTTCACATTCCAGCAGCAGATGAATTCGTTTCTTTTCCGCTTTAGCCCAAACATTCAGTATCGTCTCTTGTAGCAGTACCTTTACATCTACAACCCCAATCGACAGCTTCATTTGGTTCTGCTGCAGCTTAGAAAAGTCGAGAATTTCCTCCACCAGCCCAATCAGACGTTCACTTTCTTTGGAGATGATGCTGACTCCAAGTTTTGTCTCCTCCGGATCATACCCGCCGGAAACTAAAGTTTCACTCCAGCCCTTGATACTTGTAAGAGGTGTCCTCAGCTCGTGAGAAATGGACGAGATAAAATCATCCTTAATCTGATTGCTGCGCACAATTTCCTGAGCCATATAATTCAGCGTTGAAGCCAAATCACCAATCTCAAATTTATAGTCTCCCTTAATCCGTACGTTGAATCTCCCCTTGGCCATCTGGGCTGAAACTGCCGTAATATTATTCAGCGGCTTCACAATCGAATTGGCCAGTCCGAAGCTAAACCCAACAACTACAGCCATAACAGCTGCAGCAATAGCAGTAGACAATAAGGTAAGATTAAGCAAATCATTATTGATTTCTTCTAGTGAAGTAATATACCTTAGGACATACTTATCCTGTCCATGAATCTGCAGCATTTTGGAAACCGCCATCACGCTCTCATTCGTGCCTGCCTGACGCCCTACCCAGCGTCCAACGCTGCCGCCAACGGCTTCTGGTACATCACTGGTCGTAATGGTCCGATCCGGCTGAAAGCCAGTGGAACTAGTGATGATATCCCCATTTAGCGATAAGATTTCCAGCTCCGTCTTGCTCAATGAGAACCTCTCCAGTACTTCTTGTAGCAGATAGATGCTATTATCGCTTGGTATCATGTTCTTTTGAAAAAACGACTCTGAAACAGAAATGTGATTCTTAATCTTGCTGTATACACTGTCATAATAATATGTTCTGATGGCCAGCAGGAAGATAACTTCTACGAGGAGAAGCGCCAAAAAAACTACAAGAATGTAGTGCAGAACAATCTGTCTGCGCATCCCCTTCTTAATCATTGTCCTTGGCCTTTCCATCTATATCCGTGCCCCCATACAGTCTGCAAAAATTCCGGTTCCGAAGGATTGTTCTCAATCTTCTGGCGTAAGCGCCGGATATTTACATCTACAATTTTGGGATCACCCATATACTCCTTGCCCCACACATGATCCAACAGAAGATCGCGGCTAAGTGGAGTGTTTTCTTTTTCAAGAAAGAATTGAATCAGAGAGAACTCCGTAGGCGTCAGTTCAATGGCTACATTATCACGTTTGAATTGTTTGGTAATAAGATCCAAGCTGAAAGGCCCCGAATGAAAAGAAACCTTGGCCGACTGTTCACGATGCACATTTACACGGCGCAGCAAAGATTGAATACGCGCAATTAGCTCCGTTGGGCTAAATGGCTTACTAACATGATCATCTGCACCTACGGACAAAGCGTAAACTTTATCCTGCTCCTGAACCTTGGCGGTAAGAAAAATAATTCCCAAGCGTTCATTAGTCTCCCTAATCCGTCTACAAACTTCAAATCCATCAATGCCGGGAACCATAACATCCAATAACGCAATATCAATATCAGGTATAGTGGTTAATTTATGCAATGCTTCATTTCCGTCAGCAGCCTCCAGCACTTCGAAACCATTACGCTTCAAATTAATGACTATGAAACTGCGAATGGACTCTTCATCTTCCAATATCAGAACTTTACTCATCTATTCCCTTCCTTTCAATAGGGGAGGCAATCTTATTGCTTCCTTCTTTAGTTGTACTTTGTTCTAGCTCACCACGGTAGCCGATGACTTTATCTGAATCCCGTCCAAGCAGCTCCCAGCCTTCATTCTTAGCCTTATCCCATTCCGAAGGAGAAAAGAAGGAAACCTCAGCAAACGTCTCTCCGGTGTCGGTCATGATGAACTTAAGGTTTTTATCCAGAACAGATTTCGTGTCAATACTTACCTTTCCATGCAGCTCTGGATCAAAATTAATAGTAAAGCGATCCGATGGATCACGATATAGCTGGACTGCAAAGGTTAGGCCATCTTTTCCATCCCATTTATAATAGGAGGTGAAATAAGGAATATCTGCGGGGTCGAAATACTCCCATCCTTTTGGTGCTTCAAGCAATCCAACTTCAATAATGCCATCATGATCAATATCTTCGCTTGCAATCAGACGATCTTTGTAAGTCCTCGTATCACCTGGCAAAACCACGCGCAGCTTGTTATGCTCCATAAGAACAATTAAACTGTAGGCGGATTGGAAATCCACCGAAGCGTCCAATACGATTCCTTCTTTATCTTTGGCAATCTTTCCTGCGACAATATTGTAATAATTAAAAAAATATGGATCGATATCCTCGATCTTATCGAGCACCTTAAAGCCATCATTGTACTGATAGATCGAAATGGTTGCAAATTCATTTCTTTTAAAATAAACAACGGTGATGTCTTCAATTCCATCCTTGTTAAGATCATCAATCATATATTTGGTGTAAGGAAGTGAAAGCACTTCTTCTAATGATCCACTGGAATAGCTATACACGACGAGGCCTTTTTCTTCCCCACGTGAATAACCTGTAATGATATTCAGCTTCCCGTCACCTGTCATATCTTTCAGATCGACGGACTCCAGCATAGTTCCATCCCCATCAAAAACAAGCTTTTTGACCCAGGCATCTCCTTGCTTCTCTAAGATCATCCCGTGAATCTCTACAGCTTCGCTTGGCGTTCTATAGAACACCAACGACTCCATAATTCCATCGTTATTGAGATCCTCTGTGAAAATTGAGCTCTCATCATTAACCGGACGGATCAACTCCGTACCCGCTGGAATATGTGAATTAATAGCAGCCATAAGTGTTGCTTTGTCAGCAGACAGCTGCGGAGCTTTCATCTTCGAAACGGGATCACTGATGAAAGTACAACCCGAAAGTACGGATAACGACAGTGTTGCAGCTGCCAGGCACCTAAGACTTTTTATACTCAACCTCATCACTCTTTTCCTTATCCGTGTCCGAACTTTACAAATTCGCGCGTTCCTGAGACGTTAATCTACGTCCCTTTATATCATGTTTAATTCGTCCATCTTCTAGTACCCATATACGTGAAGCGAAACGTTCAGCCAGTTCAATAGGCAGCACCGTCACTACGGTAAGCCCCGTCTCTTTACATAGTCTGCGCAAAGTTTCCAATACACTCTCTGCCGATTTGGGATCAAGACCCGTAACCGGTTCATCCGCTAGAATTACTTTGGCACCATGAGTTAATGCTCTAGCAATCGCTACACGCTGACGTTCACCACCGCTTAGCTGGCTAGTCTTCATCTTCGCTTTATCTAGAAGTCCAAGGGCATCTAATTCATCCATCGCACCCATATAATCATCTGAACGAACCATCCCTGTAACCATACGCCACATTGGCGTCTGTGCGGACTGGCCGATCAGCACGTTTTTCAGCGCTGTGCGGTTAGGATTGAGCTCAGCATTCTGCTCCAGGTAAGCCCACTCCCGGCGAATTTTTCTTTTTCCGGAAAAGGCACTCGCCATAATATCCGTACCGTCCACTCTAAAATTCCCTCTGTCCCACTTCTCTCGCAGCGCTAAACAGCGTAATAAAGTGGTCTTACCGCTCCCACTCGCTCCAAGTATGGCTACGAGCTCACCCGGCTCTAATTGAAATCCTATATCCTGCAGGACCGGATTTTTATCTTCCCCAACTGCCTTGGCTAAGTGTTCAACTGTGATCATAGTTCAGCCTCTCCCTGTCTTCATCTATAATCTATAGTGTACTCTGAATGTGAGTTCAATTTCCATGCGAGCACTCGTTCTTATCTTACCTCAATTTCTAGGTTGTGGCGAGAATAATAACCCAAGCAAGCCGAACACGATATATAAACCACCCATCAGGGCAAAAATACCGCCGCTTAAGCCCACTTGCAGCAACAAACCACCAATGCCGGGACCAATAATACTGCCAATACTAAAATGGAAAGAAGCAACCACATTGGCAGCAGGCAGTAGATGTCGTGGCAAAATATCCGCGGCCAGACTTAGCCCTAATGAGAAAAAGGAGCCCACTAGTCCTCCTGCGATCATCAGAAGCACCATTGTCAACGTAAAATGGTCACCTGACAGCGGCAACATAGTGAAGGCGATCCCGCCTCCGATCCCGGCAATAATCAGTACCCGCTTGCGGCCAAACCGGTCGCTCCACAGACCTAATGGAAACTGCAGAAGCAGTCCTCCGACCCCCGCAAAAGGCAATAACGCTGCAATTTGATCTGTGCTGTAACCGATACGCAGACCATATACCGGAAAGCTGCTATTTAAGCTGGCTTCCATAAAGCCATATAAAAGGGCTGGAATTAAAGCGAACCAGGCTAAGCTGTAACAACGACCGAAACGGCGAACCTGACTTTCACCACTCTCCGCTTTATCTGGCCGGGAATCCGGCAGAATTGTAGTCACAAGAATTAAGACTAACAAAAATAGAAATGCGAGAACAATAAAAGGCACTGCCTGTCCATAACGCAGCAGACTTATCCCAAGTGGACCCAAGCTGAAACCCAGACCATAGGACATGCCATATAGTGAAAGATTACGTCCGCGATGCTCGGCAGGTGTCATGAGCAGAACCCAAAGCTGGGCCCCGTAATTAATCGCAGCATCGCCCACACCCACAAGCAGACGCAATACAAACCATACCTTGATCCCTGTAAAAAAGGGAAACATGAGCAAGCTTACTAAGACTAAACTAATCCCACCAGCTATCAATTTTTTAAATCCAACCGCTCCAAGAACACGTTCAGCAATCAAGGTCATCCCAAATGATCCTATGTATAGGGCAGCAGCATTCAGTCCGTTCAGTGACGAGGAGACTCCTTTTTGCTCCAAAAGAATGGATAGAATGGGCAGCAACAGCCCTTGGCTAAGCCCCGCGGCTATAGTAGCTGTAATAAGAATCATGAAAGTCATTTTGCTATTACTTCGTATAGATACTTTAAGCCGGTCTGACACGGATGATATCCCCCTATAATAAAAACAATGATGTGATCGAACGCCAATTGGCAAACACCGAACATTATAGTGGACAACCCTCTTCAAAACAAGAGATAATATGTAGAAGTTACGGATTTCTGGGGGTGCATGTTACATGGATTACGAATTAAAAATCGACGTATCGCCGGTTTATGAACTGCTGGACAGTTTTATGATATATGTAACCAGAAAATGGATCTCCAATTTGGACCTCGGTCCCCACTGGGTAAGTGATGTGGAAGATCGCATTACTCCTCATAAAGTAACAGCTCTCATGCAAGCTGCGGAGTGGCCATTTACGGATTATGATGTGTTATATGCTTGGGTTTACAGCCGAGGGCCCGCAACGTCAGTACTGCATTTCCTGGATGATCTGGATTCAGCTTCTATAGAAGAGTGTTATCAGCAGATCGCACCGTTAATTCATGATTTCACCATAGATGAAGCTTCCCGGATCAAGAGCAGCTATAGTCCGCTTCTTAGACTCTGGTATGAGCAATATTTCCGTCATGTTGAACACAAGATTTTACCGTTATTAATTGAAGATGCCTCTGAGAAAAAAATGCTGGAAAGCAAAATGGATCCTATTTCTTTAATTGAATACGCATCCGGTGGTGTAGTTTTCGAGGATATACGGGATCTTAAGACTATAGTATTATTGCCTACCGTTCATAATCGACCAATCAACACCTACTGCTTCTACAAAACTATGGTGATTGTACAGTATCCTGTAGATGTGCCATTGGAAGATGAAAATGAGCCACCGATGGTGCTATTGCGCATGACCAAGGCGCTGTCAGATCCAACCAGACTCCGATTGCTTCGGTATGTCGCCCATGAACCCAAATCTCTATGGGAGATGCAGTCCGATCTAAATCAATCCAGAGAAATGCTTATGCATCACCTAATGATCCTACGCGTAGCCGGTTTACTCCGTATCCATCTTCGCGGGGAACAAGACGAGCGCTTCAGTATCCGTCCAGACGGCGCTTCTGAGCTTCAAATGTTTCTAGAATCTTATATTCACCTATAGAACACTATACAGATACAGATCCAAGGAGTGAGAGATATGAAATACACAACTCAACAGGTAATTTTCGATCTAGATGATACGCTGGTTCACTGCAACAAATATTTCGATTTAATTTTAGGGCAATATTTCGAGCTCATGACTGATTGGTTTAATGAATTTGGCCCAAGCACCAGTGAATTACGCAGCAAGCAAATAGAAATTGATGTTGATACCGTCAACACGAGTGGCCTGGCCAGCGACAACTTTCCCAAATCCTTAATCGCCACCTACCGTTATTTCTGCGGCAAATATAACTGTCCGACAGATCGCTTTCAAGAGCAGCAATTACACAAGCTCGGCCTAAGTGTCTATGACCAAGAAATTGAAGCTTACCCTGGCATGGTTGAAACACTCGATACGCTGAAGCAAGAGGGTCACCATTTATTCTTGTATACTGGCGGGGACGACACCATTCAGCAACGTAAAATTGAACAAATGAAGCTGGATGCTTATTTTGACGATCGTATCTATATTCGGAAGCATAAAAATGTTGAGGCACTTGAAAATATTTTGGCTACCCAAAGCTTTGACCGCAAACGTACCTGGATGATTGGCAACTCGTTACGTACAGATGTACTTCCCGCAGTTACCGCAGGCATTAACAGTATCTACCTGAAGCAACAAAATGAATGGAGCTATAACCTTATCGAGCTGGAGCAAGAGATGCAGCAAGCCGTGATGACTATTTCGTCCATCCACGAGGTGCCTCCTGTCATTCGCTCAGCCGCTAAATTCAAAAACTAATAATCTAGCTACAACGTTACGTAGCATTGTTACAAATGACATATCTACACTACCTACTGGATGATTATACTATTTTTATAGTATTCCTATATTGTCTAGGAGGTGAGATATGAATAAGAAAGTGTCAGCTAAACAATCTCAGACCAAAAGACCTTTGCTTCCCATGATATTAGGTGTCGTTGTTGTGATCCTTCTCGCTGTAATTGTTTTCATCTTAAGCAATAAGACTGATGATACAGCAGATCTACCCAACTACACCGACGTAAAGGGAAGCATTGTTGTTGATGGGCTGAAATATGAGAAGCAACCTCATCTTGGAAGTCCTGATGCCAAAGTTAAAGTTATCGAATTCGCAGATTTCAAATGTCCCGCCTGCAAAATGTGGACTGAAAAGTATCTGGATACTTTTATTAAAGACTACGTGGATACCGGAAAAGTGGAACTTTTCTTCATGAACTTTGCATTTTTGGACCGGGACTCTTATCTTGCTGCTAGCGCCGGCGAAGCCATCTACAAGCAAAGTAACGAGAAGTTCTGGGAATACCTTCATAAGCTGTACGCTAATCAAGGCGATGAGAGCGAAATTTGGGCCACTCAGAAATTCATTTTAAAATTCGTTAAGAATAACATCGAGGGCATTGATTACGCTCAATTTGAAACAGATCTCAAGAATCATACCTACATGTTCGATGTAAAAGAAGACTTTAAGATCGCTGGTTCCTACGGAGTGAACGGTACTCCTAAATTTATGGTGAACGGAGTGCTGCTTCAGGATTCTTCCTATGAAGGGTTAGCAGCAGCGATTGACAAGCAGTAAGCAGCCTTTAACTTGTGCCCTATAAGCTGTTCACTTTGAAAAAAGCGACCTTCTTACAGGGCTTTTTTGTGTCTATGAATTAAAAAAGATGACTTCTGTGATATACAGAAGTCATCTGCTGATTACTTAATTAAGCCACTGCTTATTCTACCAAATGACACACGGCACTATGGCCTTCTGACACGATTTTCCGTTCAGGCTTGACAGCCATACATACATCCGAGGCAAAAGAACACCGCGGATGAAAAGTGCAGCCACTTGGTGGATTGAGCGGTGATGGCACCTCGCCTTGAATCGATACCATCTGCTGCTTCTGCTCCACACTATCCGGAATCTTCAAAATCGAATTTAGCAAAACCTGCGTGTAAGGATGCGTAGGTTTCTTGAACAATTCATCCGCCGGAGCCTGCTCAACCACCTCTCCTAAATAAAGAACCGCGATATCATCACTCAAATACTCCACTACTGCCAAATTATGCGAAATAAAGATATAAGTCAGGTTAAATTCCTTCTGCAAATCCTTTAGTAGTTGAATGACTTGAACCTGAATAGATACATCCAATGCGGACACCGGTTCATCACAAATAAGCAATTTGGGATTCAGTGACAACGCTCTGGCAATTCCAACCCGCTGCAACTGTCCACCTGACAGTTCATGCGGATAAGCGTATTGGACTTCAGAAGGCAAACCGACCCGCTCAAGAAGTTCGAGCACACGCTCATGCCGGCTTACTTTAGTTCCAATTTTGTGGATAGCCATTGCATCTTCAATAGCGTCTCCTACCGTCATTCTCGGGCTAAGGCTCGCCTTGGGATCCTGGAAAATAATTTGCATATCACGGCGCATCGCCCGCAGCTTCTCTTTATTTGCCTTTGATAGTTCAACGTCCTCAAAAAATATTTTTCCTTTGTCAGATTCGAGTAGACGCAAAACCATTCTCCCCAAGGTTGATTTTCCTGAGCCACTTTCCCCAACAAGCCCCAATGTTTTCCCTGCTTCCAGAGTAAAAGAAACATTCTCGATGGCATGCAGCTTTTTTCCTTGTACCCGAAAAGTTTTTGAGACATTCTCTACGCGCAAGAGCGGATTATTGGGCATAGGAAGCGACCTCCTCAGCATGATGGCAGGCGATCTGATGATCGGTGCTAAAATCTCGAAGCTTGGGAACCTCATTCTGACACCGCTCAGTTGTATAGAAGCAACGATCGGCAAATGGGCAGCCGGTCAATGTCTGTGTAAGTGTCTTTGCCGTCTTTGGAATAGGCATTATTTCTTTTCCCTTGTGGCCCACTTCGATAATGGAGCGTTTCAATCCAAGTGAATAGGGATGCGCCGCCTCACTTATGAACTTGTCCGTAGTGGCTTTCTCCATGATTTGGCCCCCGTACATCACGATGATTTTGTCACAAAAGTTGGTCGCAAGGCCAAAATCATGCGTTACCATCACTACGCTCATCCCATGTTTTCTGCGCAATTCCTGCAATAGTGCAAGAATCTGCATCTGCACAGTGACATCAAGCGCGGTTGTTGGCTCATCGGCAATCAATAATTGCGGTTCACATGCCAAAGCAATAGCAATCATGATACGTTGGCGCATACCCCCGGAAAATTCGTGAGGATAACTTTTAAACCGTGATTTGGGATCCGGAATCCCCATTTCATGCAAGAGCTGAATGGTTCGGTCAAAAGCTTCCTTCCGGTTTGCATATTGATGCGTCAGCATGGCTTCCATTATTTGATCCCCGATACGCATGATCGGGTTCAAGCTGGTCATCGGATCTTGAAAAACAACGCCGATGTCACGTCCACGAATATCTTCTAATTGTTTGGGACGCATTTTAAGTAAGTCCTTACCATTAAACTGAGCTGTCCCCGATGTTATTTTTCCATTTTCGCGAATGAGCCCAATTGATGACATCAATGTAACGGACTTGCCGGAGCCACTTTCACCAACAATCCCCAAGGATTCATTTTCATTGATTGAAAAACTAACGCCGTTTACGGCATAAACTTCATCTTCACTGCGGGAGAACTTCACATGAAGGTCATCAATAGAAAGTAGCGGTTCACCCATATTAATTGCCTCCTTTCGGACTGAATGCTTCCTGGAGACCGTCTGCTACAAACAGAAACGAAAGCAAGGTTATTGCAAAGATACCTGCCGGAAAATACAGCAGCCACGGAAAGCCGAGAATATTCTCACTGGCTTGAGCAATCATACTCCCAAATGAAGGGATTGGCGGCCGAAGCCCCATGCCAAAAATACTTAAGCCTGCAATCTGGATGAGATCACCGGGAATCCCGAAGGCAAGAGAGACACCCATACTGCCGATAACATTCGGCAACATATACCTTCTAGCAATATGCGCCTGAGATGCGCCTAACGCTCTTGCCGCTTCCACCATCTCCCCGTCCCGCATACTCAGGACCAGACTTCGGATCAAGCGCGCATACCCCGCCCAGCCCGGAATCCCAATCGCTAGAATCAAAGATAAATACCCACGTCCCAGCATAATGACTAATATCAAGGCGAACAAAAATCCCGGCAAGGTCATCATGAAATCCACAGCACGCATAATAATCATATCGGCAATTCCGCCGCGCAATCCGGCCCATAAGCCCAATATGATCCCGATGATGAAGCTGACCAAAGTCGCGCCAAAGGCAATAATCAAAGCGCTTCGAACACTGAACAAGATCTGGCTGAACATGTCATGCCCCACATTATCCGTGCCAAAAATATGCTGCCATGTCGGCCCTTGATTGATGGCCAAAAAATCTCCCGTGCGATAATCATACGGAGCCACCCAAGGTCCGATAATCCCCGCGATCAAAAAAAGGACAACCCAGACCAAACCAATAACGGCAAGACGATGTCTTTTAAATCGCTTCCAACCTTGATAAAACTGGGATCTCTGAAGATTCTTTTTTCTCTTCAAAGCTACATCCGATTGAGTTGCTGCAACTGTGCCAGCCAATTGCTCCCCCTCCTAGGTTCGTATAGTCTGTGCCGCTTATAATCTGACACGCGGATCAATAAAGGCATAAATAATGTCAACAAGTAAATTCATAATCATAATCATGGATCCCAGCAGAAATACAGATGTGATGGCGAGCGGATAGTCGAAACTGGTAAATGCCGTCTGCATCACCTGACCAAGCGCTGGAATGGCGAAAATTTGCTCCACCCAGATCGTGCCCATCACTGTAAAAGCAAATTGAGGTCCGATGACGGTTATCATCGCTGTCAGCGAATTTTTGACACCATGCTTAAAAATCATCGGCCAATATTTGACGCCCTTAGCTTTTGCGGTCCGCATAAAATCCGACCTCATGGTTTCGATCAGACTGCCCCGCATATATCTGGCCACAACACCGACATTTGCCGCAGATAAACAAATAATCGGCAAAATTGCTTGCCTCCAGTGACCCCATCCCGTTACAGGCAGAATCCCTTGAAACACAACACCAAATAACAAAACCATAATCACCGCGAGAACAAATGCCGGAATGGCCTGACCCGTCAATGAGATGGTGCTTACAACATAATCGATCCAAGTGTTACGTTTGAGTGCTGCAATAATGCCAAGCGGAACCCCGATAATTACCGAAAGAACAACAGAACCAAATGCCAAAAGTGTACTGATCGGCAAAGCCTGCTTCAGTTGAGTCGCAATTTGCAAAGACGGATTCTGCATCGAATTACCGAAATCGAAGGTTAATTGATGCCATATATACTTCATGATTTGCTGCCACAGCGGTAAATTTAAACCATACCGGCTTTGAAATTGGTCCATGACTTGCTGATAGAGAACAGGGTTTTGCCCTTGCAGCGGAGCCAGTGCCGTAGCCATGGTATTCGTATTCATGAAACCGCCAGGTGAATAATACATCATGGTATAGCTGACTGAAATGACCAAAATTAAAGTGATAATGATTTGTAAAATGCGCTTTGAAATAAATTTCAATATGGTCAAATCCGACCCTCCTTTACCGATTCACGGGCACCATAATTGGCGCCCGCGATTGGTAATTATTCAACCCATTTAGGATTATTCTACAGATAAAAGATGCAGCCCATAGAAGTTGCCCCATGCCCAAGGATTTGATTGCACTCCTGTAATGCCGGGTTTTACCAAGAAGTATTGCTGTTGATAATACAACGGAATAGCATAAGCTTCTTCTAGCAGGTTATTAACTACCTTAGCCGCGATAGGAGCAGCGTCTTCGACGGTCAGCGCATTTACGAATTGCGCTTGCCACATTCTCAAATCTCTTAAGGTATCGGATTGATAACCGTTGTAGTATACCTGTACATCAAGTGCATTTTGATTCAACTTGCCACCTGGCGCGTTTGGTGCTACGAAGGTCCAAGCGGTTACAAAGGCGGCATGTTTTTCATCGTTATTTTTAGCATTTTTCCAAAGATCTACAATCTGTTGCCATTGTTCAGCGGCCGTTGGAAGCCCCAGTTGTTTCAGATAAGGCTGCCAATCCGCAGGTTGCTCTGCTGTCCATTTATCCAAAAAGACGATATCCTCTTTGGCAGCTTTTTCTAATGCTGCCCAGTCGCTCCATTCCACACCGGCGTTCTTATTGTCCGGATCTCCATATTTTTTAATGGCCGGTTTATAATAAGTTTCCTTGGTCCAATCCACGAATTGTTTCGTAGCTTCTAATGGAGCATCCAGCGTTCCTATGGAATATAGTTGCTGCGTTGCACCCATGTCCAAACTTCCTGGTTCACTCCAGTTTGTTGCGCCCGACGCCAGAATAAAGCCTGGTTTTGCATCGCCCTGAGGTCCGCTGTACTGATAAGCGTTAAACTGCGCCTCATTGAGCTGAACTAGCTCTGTTTTGATACCAAGATTTTGTTGCAGTAATTGACCTAACGCCAAAGCGATTTGCTCACCCTGAGCATCTACTTGCTTGACCCCAACATACAGCGATAAGGTTGGCAGACCTTTACCGCCTTCATAACCGGCATCCTTCAATAATTGTTTGGCTGCCTCGAGATCTTCCGGAAGTCCTTGCTCCAGTTTTTCCGTTGGCCAACCTGGTGAAGCAAAGATATTGGTCGCCCCGCCCATGCCGTTCAGCACCGATTCTACGATCGGTTTACGTTGGATCGCTTTGGCGATAGCCTGGCGCACCTCTTTTTTGTCATATGGAGATTCCGTTGTCGGGTTGCTCCAGAGCAAATATTTGATCGCATAAGTCGCTGCAGTATACAACTGGGACTTTAGCTCATCCGTTTTCTTCACGTATTGTAAATCAGACGCGCTTTGGATTAGAACAACATCCGCATGGCCGGACATATAATCCTCCACCGGCACGGTTGTTGCCGGAAGAACATGGATGGTCTCTACATTGCCGTGATTAAGCTGGCCAGCTGCACCTACATAATTCGGATTGCTCACCATGACGAGTTCACCGTTTGGTGTAAAAGATTTAACCATGTAAGGGCCATTGCTCACAAAATTCCCCGGTTCAAACCACTTACCAGGGTTCGCTTCGACCGCTTTAGGATTCATAGGCATCGACCCGGAAAGAACCATATCACCCAGAATCGCGTGAGGCAGCGTGGTCGTAATTTCCAGCGTGTAATCATCAACTACTTTTAGACCAACTTCTTCTTTACTTACAGATCCGGCATGGTATGCATATCCGTTCTTCACAAAATTAAGCACGCTTAGCCAAAGTTGTGCGGTTGTGTTAGCTGGATCCAATTGATACATATAAGAAAAATAAAAATCATGGGCGGTCACAGGATCGCCGTTAGACCATTTGGCATCTTTACGGAGGGTAAATGTCCAAGTTTTTTTGTCGTCGGAGACGGTATAACCTGTCGCAATTTTCGGAACGATTTCATTATCCTGATTGTAGCCATAAAGCCCTTCGAGCAAAGTTCCTTGCCCTACCAGAATTTGTCCTTGCCATTGTGTAGGATCAAGCGTCGGGATCTTTGGATTGAAAACGGTTACCGAACTTCCCGCCTTAATTTCAAGATCAGCAGCACCTTCATTCTTAACTGCCGTTTGACCCACATCACTGGTTGCTTTTACCGAAGTATTGCTATTGCCTGCAGCATTTTTACCGTTCTCATTGGCACTATTAGAGGAATTACTGCAAGCAGTCACAGATAACAAAGAAAATGACAGAAGTAGAGCTAAGAACGCGTTCTTTTTTTTCATCCTCAAGTGAACCCCCTCGTACAAAGTCATGAATCTAAAAAATAACATTTTATTTTTTGTTATCTATGATGTTATCCTTCACCTTCTCATGTTTTGCCCCCCTAAATTTAAACTCAGATGTTTGTTTGTGAACTTTCGAATGTCTTCTTTTGAATTTCACTTAGAAAACTAAGAGTAATCGCTTACATTCTAAAATTTTCCACAAAGATTGTCAAGAAAAAATGTTACGTTAGTTAGCATAACTCGTTATTTTTAATATAACTTATTTGTTTAATATGAATTTTTCGTTAATATTTTATTAGCTTTTTTAGTGTTATTTCGTAAATAACACTAACTTATTGACGAATTTTAGCTTATTTCTTGTAATGCTGTTATAAACGCTATAGAAGAACAAGTTCTATGAGTTCCATAGAACATAATAAAAAGAGTGTATCCCAGCAGTCATTTTATGACCTTTGGGATACACTCTGAACCATTGAGATATGGGAATCGGAATAAAATACTGCTATCGATACAAATATCAGAATAGGTGGACTCCGCCTCTACCGGAAATTATCTATACACTCATGTAGAAAGGCGTCTAGTGTGCGTGGATCTCTGCCGAGCAAACGCTTCACAGTGTCATTTGGACTTTCTGGCACCATCCTAGACATGGTTTGAATTTCCACAACGTGGTTCGCGAGCCAAGGAGGCAGATTCCCATGCTCAATAAGATTACGGAGTAGTACTTGAGGTTCCATGTTGATGTAACTTATCGGCCGATTAAGCAGGGCAGATAGTCGACTCGCGATCTGGGGATAACTGAAAATCTCCGAACCAGTAAGCGTATATATATGGCCTGATACCTTGTGGTTGGTCAGAACTTCTGCGGCAACGTCTGCAATATCGCGACAGTCAATAAAGTTACACGGTGAAACGCCCATAGAGCCGAAGAAAACATTTTGGGTTGTGATCGTTGGTGCAAAGCGCATTAAATTTTGCATGAACGCATAAGGGCGCAATACGGTATGGGTGATACCCGATTCCCTCAACGTGTTCTCAATTTCTTGATGCCAGCCCGCCACTGCCACTGGAGAGCTCTGCTCAAAAGCTGGACTGGATATTTTTACGATGTGTTTGATTCCAGATTCGGTGGCAATCTGAATGATTGAGGTTTCCAATTCGATTTGTCTTGGACTGTTGGACATGGCAAGGAAGAGCTGGCTAGCACCTGTAAACACACGTCGCAGCGATTCAGGATCGGAAGCGTCTACCCTTGCGACCTCAGTAGTCGATCGGCCTTTCTCTCCGATTTGATCACGCAACTTCTCTGGCTCTCTGCTCAGCGCCCTGACAGGTACGCCAAGATCAACCAAACGTTCCAAAAGCGCACTTCCAATCGTACCTGTTGCTCCGATAATAACTATCATTTTTATCTTCTCCTTTTGGATGAAAAATTAGTTGTGAAGGCAAGTCGCCACCGCCATGTCACTATCGTGCTCGCTATGAATCCAGACAACGGGAAATCGATCCAGACACGATTTACCCAGGCCAAGTGATTACTCGGAATCATAATTTCTACTACAACAGATGTCACCCATGCAGCGTATAGCCCAAATGAGGACCCGGCCATTGCGAATACCCCTACCACAACCAAGTGAGGTGCACCGATGACCCATCGCAAACGGCCCACTCGGCTGTGCAACAAAAGTCCAATCATCAAGGCCATCAAGGTCGATGCACCGCCAATAGTAGTCAATGCCGCTATTTGAAGCCCCCTATCTACAGTAACCAATCCCCCGATACCTGCCATAATGGCAGGAGCAGCATAGGCCATTACAACTTCACGCCATAGTACAAAAGTCTTTTTCTTGGAACCAACAGCCTTGATGCTGTAAACATCTTCTGTCTGATTCGGGTATTTCATCTGGTTCATTTAGTTGCTCCCTTCTTCTTTGAAATAGTTCAACGATTGATTTCAGTAAATTATAATTAGGCACCTAACTATATAAGAGTAAAAAAAGGCTAGCTTCACTAGCCCAATTCTACTCATTACTGATGTTTCCCTTTGGTTTCGAGCCTAATTCGCCCGTAAGTGCTGAAATGCCCTGTGTAACTCGACCCAGCAAGTCGAGAAATACGCTGCGTTCTTCGATGTTGAGCAACCCCACCATCGCTTCCAACCGAGCGAAATGCTCAGGAGCCATTTCACGGAGCTTCTTCGCTCCTTCTTCCGTTAAAACGACTGATTTCTGACGGCCATCGTCTGAGCTTAATCGCCGAGATACTAGCCCATCTCGTTCAAGAATGTCGATAAGACCAGTCACTGTAGCACGTGTAACGCCTAGATGCTCCGCTAATTGCGAAGGCAACTCTTCTCCTTCGTTATCTTCAAGATCTGCCAATAAACGATAACGCCCTGTTGATAAACCGAATCTAGAGAAATGAATCTCAGAGGCGTGTCCAAGCATGGCTCCCGCTGCCATTAGCCTAGACGCGACGAGTATAGCCTGTGCGTCTATGTCTAGGTTATAACGATCAATCTGACGCTTGGATTGTACAAGCGAGGGAATAGCCTCAATGTCGTTTATTTTTTTATTATTGTTGTTCATATATGTAGTATGGTCCCTAACTACTTTTGTGTCAACTCATTTTTTTATAACTCGTCAACCCTGGAGTTATACAGTTGGATTTGGTTGTAACTCTATATTTCTCCCAAAGCTCGATCAATCGACCTTCAAGCTCTTCAATTCAAGAGGTCCTTTGCAACAAAATCTGTTGATGCTAGCTCATACCATGTGTGACGATAATTTTCCAGAGACTGCTTACTCCATCCTGTCTCTACGAGAATTCTTTTGGCACCTACAGCTGCAGCTGCAAGCATATCTGTTGAACCTACATCACCAAAACGCGCCGTCGTATAGTGAATATTGTGCTCTTATTTTCTAAAGTAGTAGAAGTTCTGTCCGCATCATTCTACTATTCGAATTTTAACTGAAGCGAATCACAAATTGGCATATAGCCTATCTTTTGATAGATGCTATTAGATGTGGGATTTGCTAAGTCCGTATATAAGACGCACTTAATAAACCCTTTATCCAATGCAAGTTGGCTTATTTGCGCCACAATTGAAGTAGCGTAACCCTTTCCGCGCTCATATGGAGGGGTATAAACAAATGCCACGCCAATTGCCGTCTGCATTTCCCTTGTATATCCTGCCATAGATACGGGTATCCCGTTGTCCTCTAAAATATAGAGTTTCTTCGATGCTATTCGGTAGAGGTAAGGGTCTGCATCTTGCGGGATGGACATTTCTGTTTTACCATAATTCCCCGCTGCATAAAATGCTTCAGCCCAGTATGGGAAAAAGTGAATATCCTTTTCATCTAGCAATCGAACGATACCAACCTTTTGAATGTCTGGATTTACTGCAGTAAGTTCATATATACGTTGGCTCATCATTGTTTTAAAGGATATTCCCTTGCGCAAGGTATATTCTTTGGCAAAATACTCTGCCAAGGTTTTTTCGGTCATCACACCTGGAATTTCACGGTCTTTCAGCCCATCTATCAGACAGTTTATAGCTTCTGGGTTTATTATGTTGTCTGTTGCATAAAGCGTAATATTGTGTGGCGGTGTCATTATGGCGGTAAGTTGTATGCCCCTAGAATCTGAAATAGTTACCATAAGCCAATTTACAGGGTCACGCCAGTCTGTTTTGTCTTTTCCTTCATGCCCAATTATGATATTGCCAAGAGGAATCAAATTTTGTGCTTCATGACGCATCAGCATACCATAGGTATCATTGTAAAACTCATGCACATCCGTATACAACTTGAATTGCATTGCAATATCACCCTTTCATCTGCTCAACGTTTTTCCAGATTTTTCGAACTAATCGTTCTTCTTACAGTTTGTTGATTTTTCGCCTGCCAATTTAATAATTAATTAATGAAGACGCAAAAAACCCCATCCCATTAGGGACGGAGTTGCTCCGCGTTACCACCCTGATTGACGTTTATAATAAACGCCCTCTTAGCCATCGTCCAACAACGATGCTTCTTTGTAACGGTAGAATCCCGGTCCCATCTACTATAATTCGGGGGACAGCTCTGAGGTGATTTTTTGATTCGGATATCCGCTGCCTCGCACCAACCGGCAGTTCTCTGAACGGCGTTTCCAGATCTAATTGTCCTCTTCATCGCATTTGGTAATTATTAATTAAGTTTAATATAAGATAATAGGAATATTCTGTCAATAACTCAAACAACAATAGGGATCTCTAAACTTATATTGCTTCTAAAGCAGATAATCCAACTAATCATGCGACTATATGATTGCGGAGACTACACTACAGTCTGCTTATTTTCTTCATCAACACATAGCACCTGCTTAATCTGTTTCGATTAGCTTGGAGGTCAACTTCACTACTGGCCTGATATACTTCAAAAACCGCTCCGGATCGTGATACACGTAATTGATTCTCCCAGGGGAAGTATCAAAGCAGTAACCAGTGTCTGCAAAATTAAAAGCTGCCATTGCCCTTTCCATCTTTTCCTCTACACTACGATTTTCCTGTTCATAATTGAATGGCCCATGTTCAAAAACAATATACTCGGCTTCGAGAACATCAATCATAAGCATTTGTGGAGGTACTTCACCTTTATAATCAAGAGGAAGACGTACACCAAAACACTCTGTACGTGGAATACCCCAATCGCAGAGTCTGCCATCCGGGTCATTAATGTAAGCCATAATCTGACCGCTGCCACCGTTAGATTCACTCCCACCATCGTCATCCAATTTGCCCTTGATACTATCGAGTAAGCCGCAAATAGTTTCGCAGTCCTGTCCTGTAATAAGGCTTTGCTTTTGCCAAAAATCCCAATACCCATTACTCTCATAGTTTTTAATGTGCAAAAATTTGTGAGTGGGGATGGTTACAAAATAAATGTTAAGATCATCTGTAGATTTCATCATACCAATCTCTCCAAATCCGAAAAAGTAGCGGTCGAAAGAGTTTATTTTTGTACGAAGGGCGACAGGCATAGGCTTTTTCCGGTATTCACTTGGAGTTACACCATATGTTCCCTTGAAAGCCCTGGTAAAAGCTTCATGTGATGAAAAACCATAATCAAAAGCAATATCCAAAATGCTCTTTTCACTATCCCGAACCTCTTTTAGTGCGAAGGCTAATTTTCTATGCCGTAGATAATCCCTAAATTGCATTCCCGATATTTCCTTAAATTTTCTCGTAGTATGAAATTCGGAATAACCTAACTTGTGAGAAAGAAATCGTAGCGTTATTGCTTCACTGTTACGATTCTTAATACACTCGTCAATTTCATTAACGATTATTTGGATTTGCTTGTGCCACTCGTACAATTGGTCTGTTCACCTCGTTTCAACCACTCTATAGTCATTGTAGAGTAATGGAATTTGCATTACTTGATTCTACTTGCGGAAAAGAGAGGAGAGGATATATTTGTACCTTAAATCGCCTTGGAAAATATCAACGTTATCATTCAATGACAAATCAAACGTTTTGGTCCTACTATTTCGGAATCTCATCAGATTTCCTCTTTGCACTTAGTGGTCGGTGTATAACCCTATCGTTCTGTCAAAGTATTTCCGCAAGCAGCTTAAGCGTGTCATGCATTCGCAGGATGGACAAGAAGCACGGAGTACCGGGAGGCATTAAATAAAAGGGCTCGGACCCGTTGAGACATGGGAGTGAAAATCACATGCCCTTACAGTTGTTCCAAGCCACCGCCTCCTCAATTTCCTTCTTATCTCACATTTAGCTAAAGGTAAAATCCTACGAATTCATGAGCCTGCGTGAGTAAACTAGATCATATCGGAGAAGTTCAATGCCCATCTCATTCCGGGTAATGGTGATGATTAGGCCCTGTTAGAGTCTCGCGAACGTGATGTAATCGACTTGGACAGGCTCTGCCAATTCGATCCGCAGTGCCCGGTTGATCTGTCCCCGGTGATATTGCCCATGTAAAATGACCTGCGACAGGATGTCACGGACGGACGTTCGGAACGGGACTCCGTTCTGGTTCGCGTAGTCGATCATCACGTCCAAATCAAATTCCTCCAGCCCTTCGATATACACACGATATTGCTCGGCGTTTTCTTCGAACATCGTTCGGATCGCCGTCAGGTCTTCCGCTTCCTCCCATAACGAATATTGCGCACTGCCCTTGCCCTGCAATCGGGACAGCCAGACTCGTTCCGCAACCGCGACATGCCGAACCAGCTTCAGAAGGTCATTGTTCTTCATCTCACTCTCCTCGAGCGCTTCCAAGATTCGTGCGTCCGCCCAGTACAGGTGGTCCATCATGCGCTTGATCGTCTTCATTTCCGTTTCCCCCTCTTCGTCTCATCGATTACTTGAACCTACTGTTTCCCGCATTGGTCATTTATTTCTCTAATCGTCATAATCTTCAGCAGTCCAAGGTTCTTTTTTTATCGCGCTCATTGGAATCAGGAGACGTGTATCGCCTTTTGGTCAGAATCAGAAAATATAAAAGATGAGACCTTTGCTCTCGGCTACAGTTTGGTTGTAAAAACGCCGAATTTCGTTAAAATGTTGAAGCATGTAGGCAAAGAACGCGTCCTCATCCTCGTCCGAAACAATATCAGGTTCAAGAGGATACACCTCTTCCTTCACCATGGCCGGGAAATTATACCGCAAGCGGAGCTGCGCTTCATCCAGCTCAGAAATAGCCTGAAGCGCTTCTGCAACTTGCTCAGCGCGTAAGGAAAACGCCCCGAATGAGCCAAAATCGATGCCTTTGTCTGACGTCAGCGGAACAACATAGCCAAGAGGGGCATCTCCATCGGAAATAGCTCCACAAAGCAAGTAGTGAATCGCCTCCCAGGATCTATCAATGTCCAGTCCGGGATAATCGTCTATTTTCAAGCTCTTCAATGCAATGTCGCCTGCAATAATTTGCTGCACTAGGTTGTCATCCATTGCGAAGTAATATCCACGCATTCCCATGATGTCATCCTTCCTTCCATTCTAGTAGTGACTATACTGCCCAATCAAAATGTAACATTGGATTTATCCCGCAGGATGAAAAAAGAGTGAAGATCAGCCCCCTACGTAATCATAATATCTTGTGCACACAAGTTACTACATCCCGTTTAAAATAGGTGCGTCCTACACTCTTTAACTAATTAATTTTATGTGTAAAAGATATGGTCACCCACAGCCGACACTGAAACCATATCCTCTATACGGCGAGTCCGACTAATAGTCATGACTACGGACCCAGCTGAAGCTATTGGCGAATTTATAGCCGTTGGGGCAAGTTTGCGGACTCCAGTGCTGCTATTCTCCCGCAAGCGGTGCATATATACCCCTTTTCATGCCAATAACGACTATGCGGTCCGATAGCAGTCCAAAAAGGACGTATTCCCGCGTTTAGGGTCATCTGTGTCCGATAGTGGCTTCGTACATACAAATGTGATGTAATCACCCATGATCCATACAAACTTCCAGTTAGACTATGACTCCACTGTTAATTGACCCGTATCCATATTATTAAGCACAAGTTTCCCTTCCAGCGGGGTGCCGTCTTCGCTCGCAAGCTTCAGCTTACCCGTACGGCCCTTTTCAATCAATGCCTTTACTTGTGTATCTGTAAGGGTACGCCCGTGGTTCTCTTTCCAGATCACGAATTTGCAGCCTTCTTTGTAATGAGAGCAGCCGTAGCCTTTTTTACCCATAAAAATCATCCCGCCACAGCCAGGACGCGGGCAGTTTCCGATAATTTTCGGACCTGAATTTGCTGATTCCTCTTCGTTAGCTGGTTTACGTTTTCTTGGCGCGGCAGGTTTATCGCTAGTTTTACGAGATGTACCTCCACCACTCCGACCTTTAGCCCCTGTATTCACAGAAGGAGTTTCCCCTTCAAAAGAAGTTTTGGACGCCCGAGACTGCACACGAACCTTGTCCACGATCATACAGGCGAATCTTTTTACATTCTCCATAAATTGTCCGTCCGACGCCGTTCCTCTGGATATCTCGTTCAAGCGACGTTCCCACTGGCCGGTCATTTCAGGTGAAGTCAACAGCTCGATGCCCGCTCCACGTATCAGTTCAATAGCCGTTCGTCCTTTTTGCGTGATGGCGATTTTTTTACCTTGCATTTCAATGTATCCGACATTCTTAAGCCGTTCAATAGTTGCAGCACGGGTGGCTGGAGTACCTAGACCTGAATCCTTCATAGCATCCCGAAGCTCTTCGTCCTCAATCTGCTTTCCGGCACTTTCCATTGCTCTAAGCAGCGTGCCTTCCGTATAGTGTTTTGGCGGCTGTGTATCTTTCTCTTTAACGATAGCGTCACTACAGATCACCTCGTCTGCCGGAGCGATTGCGAACGGTTCATTCACTTCAATCTCTTCGTCTTCCTCATCATCTTTGTTTTTTCCCTTGGACGACTTTGCTTTGTCTTTTTTCTGGTCCGCGTAAATGACCTTCCAGCCGAGACTTAATAATTCCTTAACAGTAGTTTTGAACTTTTCGTCCTCTACATCAGTCATAACCGTATGCACTTTATATTCCGCAGCCGGATAGAACTGTGACAAAAATCGCCGCACAATCAAATCATACAGCTTTCCCTCATCCGCACTAAGCCCTGTTGCTTTTCGATATGTAGGCAAGATCGCATGGTGATCCTCGACCTTCGAGGGATTGCAGATAAATTTATTTCCTTTATGAATGAGATTACGATTCGCGCCTTTCACCCATTCATCATAAGCCGTCCCTTGGAGCGCAGATAAAGTCTTATGCATCTCCGGAATATTCTGTTCTGTAACATAGTTAGAATTTGTCCGCGGATAGGATATCACCTTATGCTTTTCATATAACGCTTGTGCGATATCGAGTGTTTTTTTAGCGGAAAAAGCGTACTTCCCATTCGCCTCCCGCTGCAACAGCGTCAAATCATACAGTTTATTCGGATACTCTTTCGTTTCCTTAACCTCATAAGAGTCAATCCGTCCCGGTTTTCCTTTGACCTTGGCAGCCAGCGCCTCCGCCTTCTCACCATCAGTCAGCCGGTCACCCTGCCACATGCCTTTATAAGTCATTTCATTTTGTGTAAAATGGCCCTCTACCTCAAAAAACTTAAGGGATGAGAACGCCTCAATCGTCTTCTGGCGATCATAAATAAGTGCAAGTACTGGAGTTTGAACTCTCCCCACCGACAGCAGCACATTATGTTTCGTAGTAAATGCACGTGATCCGTTCATACCGATTAGCCAATCGGCTTCACTGCGCGCTTTTGCCGCTTTTGTTAGATTCTCGTACTCCGCCCCATCCTTTAGCTCTTGAAATCCTTTGCGGATTGTCTCTGGTGTCAAATCGGAAATCCACAGCCGTTTCACAGGATGTTCAAGCTTCAAATGCCGCTGAATGAGCGAAAATATATGCTGGCCTTCCCGCCCGGCGTCACAAGAATTTACTAGCAGATCGCTTCGTTTAGCCAGCTCTCCGATTACCTTCAGCTGATCAATGGTCCGCGCATTAGGAACCAGCTTGAATTGGTCCGGAATAATGGGAAGATCATTAATATTCCATTTTTTGTATTTTACATCATATGCATCCGGCTCAGCCAATCCTATTAGATGCCCTATTGCCCATGTAATAATGTACTGCTCCCCTTCAAGATAGGAACGGTAATTTTTAGCCTTTGGTTCTATTGCGGCGGCGATATTCCGCCCCATGTCCGGTTTCTCCGCAATAATAAGTGTCTTCAAAAACATTCGCTCCTTACCTTCTCGTTCTTAAGTCCAAAATAGGTCCAGTACTCTATTATAACATTAACCTCGGTTTTTTTTAATCGACCGGACTTTTCATAGTCTTTCGTTTGATTTAAAATAAGTTGGTATAAGCGTATTCATGTATCGGAGGGAAACAAACCTTGTATGAGAATCACAGATTTACAGAACCTTTTTCTGATCGAAGCCTCTCTGCCCTGAAGGCGGATTGTGAGCAGTGCTTCGGCTTATGTTGTGCCGCATTACCTTTTGCTGCTTCCGTAGATTTCGCTAGAGACAAAGACGCTGGACAGCCGTGTCACAATCTACAGTCGGACTTTCGCTGTGGTGTACATACAGAGCTAAGAGAATTAGGCTACCGTGGTTGTACGGTCTATGACTGTTTTGGAGCTGGGCAAAAGATTTCTCAAGTCACTTATGCTGGAGAAGACTGGAGGAAAAAGCCGAAAACTGCGAAGCAGATGTTCGAGGTATTTCCGATTATGTGGCATTTGCACGAGCTGCTTTGGTATTTACATGAATCTTTGAACCTAGAAATAACCCGTACAATCCATACTGAGCTGCAAACAGCTCTCGATGAAACAGAACAGCTCACCTTGCTCAATCCTGAAGCTCTTATAAAGGTGGATGTTTCCGCTCATCGAGCAAAAATCAATATGTTACTGTTGCAGGTCAGTGAAATTGTAAGAACTGACGCTCGTCGTAAACTAAAAAAATCCACGAAGAATTTCAGTCGAGGTGCCGACCTTATGGGAGCAAAGCTCAAAGGAGCCGATCTTAGAGGCGCCAACTTGAGAGGAGCCTATTTAATAGCCGCAGACCTTAGGGATGCTGATCTCAGAGGTGCAGACCTTATTGGGGCAGACTTTCGCGATACTAACCTCAGAGGTGCTAATTTAGCAGAAGCTCTCTTTCTCACCCAGGCACAGATCAATGCGGCAAAAGGCAATACTCTCACGAAATTACCAGCAGCACTCTTGTGCCCTGATCATTGGCACTCTCATTAGATTAAAAAGATCATTTATATCAGCGGTGAATAGAATTTTTTGATCCGAGACACAGCTTCCATAATTTCTAAGACTTCTTTCTCCGCTGTGTTTCGTTCCAGATACTCTACTCTTCCCTGAGATGCTTCCTTGCCCACAACTATTGATAAAGGTATCCCGATCAAGCTTGAATCTTTAAATTTCACGCCAGCGCGTTCATCCCTATCATCGATCAGCGTCTCAATGCCAAGCTTGGTTAGTTGATCATAGAGACCTTCTGCAACCGTCCGCTGCTCACTATCCTTGACGGCCATTATCAAGATATGAACCTGATAAGGTGCCAATGCTGCTGGCCACATTAATCCATCCTCATCATGATGCTGTTCAGCAATAGCGGATAAAAGCCGTGAGATACCAATTCCGTAACAGCCCATAATCATAGGTTGACTTTTGCCTGAAGAATCTAAGTAAGAAGCGCCTAGCTTTTCACTGTATTTAGTACCTAATTTGAAGACATGACCCACTTCAATCCCTTGATGAAAATGCAGAATACCCTCCAAACAATGCGGACAAACTTCACCTTCTGCTACATTCCGTAGATCCCCCACATGCTCAAGCGCAAAATCTCTACCTGGTACTACGTTACGGAAGTGATAATCTTTTTCTCCCGCCCCTGTAATCCCTTGGGTCATATCTGCTACTGCTGCATCCACTAGGACAGTCAGGGTTAAACCCACAGGTCCTACAAATCCACTCTCTACACCGGCTAAGGATTTCACAGCCTCGTAGTCAGCAAGCTTAATCTCATTCATTCCTAAATATTTACTTACCTTAATTTCATTGACTTCATGATCTCCCCGGACCAGAACAGCAAAAATCTGTCCGTCACCTTCATAGATTAATGTTTTAATAATCTGCTCTGGCCGGATATCTAGCTCCTGCTCTAGTTGCTCAATTGTGCGCAAATCAGGAGTGAGGAACTTCTCTATCTCCGGTACTTGCATGACAACTTCATTTTTTGCAGGCCGCACGGACTCTGCCTGTTCCAGATTGGCCGCATAATCACAAACGGAGCATGCAGCAATCGTATCCTCCCCAATCTCAGCCAGCGCCATAAATTCATGACTGCCGCCCTCGCCTCCAATCGCACCGGAATCCGCATGGACAGCACGGAATTTCAATCCACATCGCTCAAATATCCGGTGATAAGCCTCGAACATTTGGATATAAGATTTATCGAGACCTTCCATGTTTGTATCAAAAGAGTAAGCATCCTTCATCAAAAACTCTCTGCCTCTCAGCAGTCCAAAACGTGGTCGGCGTTCATCACGGAACTTGGTCTGAATCTGATATACGGTAATAGGAAGCTTACGATAAGAGCTGATCTCATTCCGTACGAGCGTGGTTACTACTTCCTCATGTGTAGGACCTAATATGAATTCCCGCTCATGACGATCCCGCAGCGTCATCAACTCCTTACCGTATACCTCATATCGGCCTGATTCTTTCCAGAGCTCCGCAGGCTGCATAGATGGCATCAATACCTCCTGAGCCCCAGAGAAATCCATCTCATTCCGCACAATCGCTTCTATTTTCCGTAAAACACGTCTTCCAAGCGGTAAATAAGTGTACACACCCGCTGCTAATTGGCGAATATATCCCGCACGCAGCAGTAGCTGATGACTGCTTGTCTCCGCCTCTGAAGGTGCCTCACGCAGAGTTGTTAATAAAAGATTACTTTGACGCATATTTGTACCCTCCCTAAAAAATGAACGCTCTAAACGCAAAAAGACACATTCGTCAGGGACGAATGTGTCGTGATACCACCCTTATTTAACCGCCAGCCCATTATAGTCTACATGGCGATCCTCGATCGAATAACGGCCGATTCCGGCAGCGGTTGTACGCTGCAGCTACCCAGGCAGGATACCATCCACACGTATTTGAGGAACCTTTCAGCCGGTGAGTTCCCTCTCTGTTCTAACGCTTCTAGGATCGTAAGTCCTTGGTCAATGCTTTTGTCATTTAAATATTGTATTAAATCTATATGAAAATAATATTTCCGTCAAGCGTCGGCTCCAAAAAAAAGCCGCTTCTCCAGCAGGTAAACTGCTTTTGAAACGGCTTCTTAAATTAAAGCCTAGACAAGAACGCTTGAGCCCATCAGATATTTATCCACTTCACGTGCAGCTTCGCGACCTTCGTTGATGGCCCAGACCACCAAACTTTGACCACGACGCATATCGCCAGCAGCAAACACCTTATCCACGTTCGTGTTGAACTTGCCGTAACGTGCTTTCACATTGGTACGACGATCGGTCTCCAGTTTAAGCTCCTCAACAATATCTTGCTCTGGTCCATCGAAACCAATAGCGATAAGAGCGAGTTGAGCAGGATATACAGCTTCTGTTCCAGGAACGGGCTGATAGATTTTACGACCTGTCTCATCCACGATCCGGCGGATCTGCACGGTATGAAGCTCCTTCAAGTTCCCCTCTTCATCCCCAACAAATTTAGTGGTCATGATTGAGAATTCACGCGGATCATCACCAAAAATAGCTTTCGCTTCTTCTTGCGCATAATCCAAGCTGTACACATTCGGAAATTGCGGCCAAGGATTAGCAATCGGATCCCGTTGCAGAGGCGCTTTTTCATGTGTACCAAATTGAGTGATACTGCCGCAGCCATGACGAAGTGCTGTGGCAACACAGTCAGAACCTGTATCCCCTCCACCCAAGACGATTACATCTTTACCTTCAGCGGATACATAGTTACCATCCTCCAGATTGGAATTCAAGTAACTCTTGATCGTTCCATTTAAATAATCCATGGCATACATAACGCCCTTAAGCTCACTGCCTTCAATGTTGAAACGGCGTGCTTTAGTAGCTCCACCACACAGAACAACCGCATCATATTCATCAACAAGCTGCTGAGCCGGAATGTCTTTACCGATCTCAGTGTTCACCACGAAGTTAATTCCTTCAGCAGCCAGCAAATCCACACGACGTTGTACAACTTTTTTATCAAGCTTCATAGTAGGTATTCCATATGTCAGCAGTCCGCCAATGCGGTCACTGCGCTCAAATACAGTTACAGTGTGTCCAGCCTTGTTAAGCTGTGCTGCCGCGGCAAGTCCAGCAGGTCCAGAGCCTACAATTGCAATTTTTTTGCCAGTCCGTTTCTCAGGAGGATTAGGTACAACCCAGCCCTCTTCAAAACCCTTATCAACGATCGCA
This sequence comes from Paenibacillus sp. FSL R7-0163, assembly GCF_037969975.1. NCBI lineage: Bacteria > Bacillati > Bacillota > Bacilli > Caryophanales > Paenibacillaceae > Paenibacillus > Paenibacillus sp. FSL R7-0163. Next base: position 2,361,771 of record NZ_CP150224.1, on the reverse strand, counting down.
AGTTCAATTGTTTTGATGGTTACCGGCTGTCCGATCAGACCCACTGTGCAAGAGCCTTCACATGGGGCGGGACAAATACTGCCTGTGAATTCAGGAAAGTTGTTTGTCTTATGCAGACGTTCCAGTGCTTCTTTCCAGAGTCCACGATACACCAAGTTATTCCACTCCGGAATTAAATTGTGTACTGGACAACCTGAGGTCCCGCCAGCCATATCAATACCTGTATGGCAATAGGGGGTTCCGCAATCCATACAGCGTGCGCCCTGTGTCCGAAGCTCGTCCTCGGATAAATGATGGTGGAATTCTTCCCAGTCCTTTACCCGCTGCTCAGGATCCCGATCACCTGGGAGCTGCCGTTTATACTCCATAAAACCTGTAGGTGTAGACATGTTTACGTTTCCCCCATCCGTTCTCTTCGTGTTGAAGTATAGTACATTGTAGCATATTGCGGCTTCGTATGGTTGTCAGCAACGCAATGAAGTACCTGCACATTCTATTCTATACCTATACATAATCATTTCTAATTTTAATTATAGTAACATTCATCACTTTTGCACAGTAATGGATAAATCTACTGATTATTTGTACTATTTCACATGTTATGTCAGAGAAAACGTTTTATTGCTATTCCGTACGTTCATAAACAAGGAAACGGTAATCATACGGATTCTTCTCATCACGAATTCCCTTGATATTGGAGACCTCTTTCCACATCCTCCAGTCAATCTCAGGAAACCGGGTATCTCCTTCAAAATCCTGATCGATCTGCGTCAACATTAGCTTGTCAGCATACGGCAGCATCAAGCGATAAATTTCTGCACCACCGATCACCATCAGCTCATCTTCTTTTCTACCCTCGCTGAGAGCCTCTTCAAGCGTGTGTAGAACCACTGCACCTTCAGCTGAATAATCAGTATCCCTAGTTAGAATTAGGCTCGTTCTGCCCTTCAAGGGCTTGCCTCCGAGCGAATCCCATGTTTTGCGGCCCATTAGCATTCTTTTGCCCAATGTTTCTGCTTTGAAATAAGCAAAATCCAGCGGTAAATGCCAAGGCATATCGTTATCTTTTCCTATGACATGATTGGCACCCATTGCCCATATTAAGCTAATACTCATGAAGTTCCCTCCTTCCTTCATACTAAATTAAAAAACTACGCTGCCAGAAATTATATTTGCGAATCTTAATTTATAACAATTACGTTATACTGCGATCGGCGCTTTTATCGAAGGATGCGGATTGTACCCCTCAATGACCAGATCTTCCAGTTCAATATCAAAAATTGATTTCTTCTGTGAATTAATAACCAGGGTAGGCAATGCTCTTAATTCTCTTGATAATTGCTCTTTCACTTGCTCAACATGGTTTGAATAGATATGCGCATCACTAATGCTGTATACAAACTCACCTACTTCTAGACCACATTCATATGCAATTAAATGCGTAAGTAATGAGTAAGATGGAATATTGAAGTTTGCCCCGAGAAAGGAGTCAGCACTGCGTTGCAGCAAGTGGCAGCTTAGTTTACCATTTGCAACATAGAACTGGAACATAACGTGGCAGGGCGGTAACGCAGCTTTACTTCCTTTTGTTCCGGCATTTATAACATCTTCCGGGTTCCATGCGCTCACGATTAAACGCCGAGAATCAGGATTTGTTTTGATCTGATGAATAACGTCTTGTAATTGGTCAATTGATTCACCAGTAGAAGATGTCCAATTCCGCCATTGTTTACCGTAAACATTCCCTAGCTCACCATATTTCGCAGCAAACTCATCATCTTCTAAGACACGATCACAGAATGATTTCATCTCTGCTTGATACACTTGATTAAAATCTTCATCAACTAAACAACGATTCCCGAAGTCTGTCATATCTGGGCCAACATATTCGTCTGATTCAACCCATCTTTTAAAAGCCCATTCATCCCAAATATGATTATTATTTTTCAATAAATAACGAATGTTGGTATCGCCTTTAATAAACCACAATAACTCACTTGCAATTAAACGAAACGGTGTACGTTTTGTTGTAAACAGCGGGAACCCTTTTGATAAATCAAATCGCATTTGATAACCAAAAACACTAATTGTACCAGTTCCTGTACGATCTTCTTTTTTTACACCATGATCTAAAATATATCGTAAAAAATTCAAATAGGTTTGTTCTAACTCATTCGTCAATGTACTGCACCTCCGTAATATTACACCTCATATATTATATCTGAAAAATCCGAATTTTGTAGAAGGTAAGATAATTTTTAAATATATTTAATAATCGGGTTACATATTCAATTATAAAGGATTGGTTCAGCAAGTGTATCTCTACTCCGCTATCCTAAGCTCCACTCTGGCCCCATAAGCACGAACGTTTGCTTGTCCACCCACAGGAAAGGTAATCCTCGGCGATGTATGTCCAAAGTCCACGTCTGCGATCACAGGAATATCAGATAATTCTTCTTTCGAGCGGATAATTGTAGTTAGCAGCTTCTTTGACATACGCGATTCTTTTTGGAATCTGCCGATCACCAACCCTTTGACCTCTTCAAACTCAGGCTGATGAATTAGGGATTGCAGATCTCGATCAAAGGTTGCAGGTGCTGACTCATAATCATCCTCGATGAACAAAATAGAATTTTTTAAACTAGGCATATACTCTGTTCCCTGCAAAAGATTTAAAGTGCATAAATTGCCACCAATAATCGTTCCTTTCGCTTCCCCATCATTGATAATGAATGGACCTTCATTTTTAATAAATATCCGGTTTACCTGATCCAGATACCACTCATCATCACTCCAATGCCTGGAAGGCTGCACGAGAATTTCTTTATTGTCCATCATCAGCCTGCGGAAATATTCGATGGTATATTCATTATCGTGGAGCATCGCAAATGTGGAAAAATGCGGCCCGGAGTATGTAACTAATCCTGTTTGAGCATAAATCGCATTACTTAGTGCAGTAATATCCGAATAACCACATAAACGCTTTGGATTCTCCGCAATGATTGAATAATCTATATAACGCAGCAGCTGGTTACTATTGAAGCCTCCAATGGTCGTTAATATTCCTTTCACTTTGGGGTCTAAAAAGGCTTCGTGCAAATCCTCAATTCTCGAATCAATAGAAGAGGAAACAAAATCATCCGTCTCAAAAGAATTTGTTGAAATGGATATCCGAAAACCTAACCGTTCAAGCTGCTCTTTAGCGATTTTTCTTTGCTGAGCATCGATTAATGACAAACTTCTGGAAGGAGAGATAATACGCAGCTCATCTCCAGGCTTTAATTTATCAGCTCTCATCATTGAACCTCCCTATATTTATAAAATACAGATTAAGTAATTGCTCTTCCTCCCAGTATATCTCTTTTCAAAAAAGTGGAAAACACAAAAAAAGGCGGAACGCATTTGCGTCCGCCTTTCTGTTGCCTGCTAGAGCAATTTTGGAGAAAAATTATTTCATTACATGAATTGGGTGACCTTCAACCAATTCAGCAGCTTCCATGACGATTTCGCCAAGGGTTGGATGCGCGTGAATAGTCAAGGCGATATCTTCAAGCGTTGCGCCCATTTCGATTGCCAAACCAAGTTCAGCGATCAAATTGGATGCTTCGATACCAACGATTTGAGCTCCCAGTACCAAATTGTTCTCGGAGTTAGCAACAATTTTGATGAAGCCCTCTGGGCTGTTCAAAGATACTGCGCGACCATTTCCTGCGAATGGGAATTTGCCGCTTTTCACTTTGTAGCCTTTGTCTTTTGCTTCTTTCTCAGTCAAACCAACGCTTGAGCACTCAGGATCTGTAAATACAACAGCTGGGATGACTTTGTAGTCAACAACAGATGTAAGTCCTGCGATTGCTTCTGCAGCGATTTTACCTTCGTAAGAAGCCTTGTGAGCCAAAGCAAGACCTGGAACAACGTCGCCGATAGCGAAGATGGTAGGAATGCTTGTGCGTCCTTGGTGATCAACTTTGATCAATCCGCGCTCGTCGAGCTCAAGACCGATCAGGTCCAGACCAAGTTCACCGTCAGTGTTAGGACGACGACCTACAGTAACAAGCAAGTAATCTGCTGTAACTTCTTTGGACTCGCCACCAACAGAGTATTTCACGGTTACTTCTTTGTCGTTCTGAACAGCACTTTCAGCTTTAGCGTTAGTTACGATTTCGATGCCAGTTTTAGCCATGTTTTTCGCAACAAGACGAGTCATATCTTTATCGAAGCCTGGAAGTACAGTATCCAAACCTTCGATGATTGTTACTTTAGTGCCAAATTTAGAGTACATTTGACCAAGCTCGGCACCGATGTATCCACCACCGATTACGATCATGCTCTTCGGAATTTCTGGAAGTTCCAGAGCTTCAGTCGAAGACAGAATACGTCCGCCGAATGGGAAAGGTTTAAGTTCAATTGGACGGGAACCTGTAGCAATGATGCAGTGTTTGAAGCGGTAACGTGGAGATTCATGATCATTGAACACACGTGCTTCTGTGTCGCTGATAAACATGCACTCGCCGTTAAATACTTCAATTTTGTTGCCCTTCATCAAGCTAGTCACACCGCTAGTCATTTTTTTAACTACGCTGTTCTTGAACTCTTGAGTTTTGGCAAAATCCACTTTAACATTCTCAGCTGTAACGCCGAAAACTTCACCATGCTGTGCAGATTCAAATTGATGTGCAGCAGCGATCAAGGCTTTAGAAGGAATACATCCACGGTTCAAACATACACCGCCGAGTTCCGATTTATCCACGATGAGGACTTTTTGGCCGAGCTGGGCGGCACGAATTGCCGCCACATACCCACCAGGACCTGCACCAATGACCAATGTATCAATATCTAGTGAAGCGTCTCCTACTACCATAATTATACCTCCATAACCAGCAGCTCAGGATTATTGAGCAGCGATTTAATGTAGTTCATAAAGTTTTGAGCAGTCGCACCATCGATAATACGGTGGTCAAAGCTGAGTGACAACGCCATTACTGGAGCAACTACGATTTCACCATTTTTCACAACTGCTTTTTCACTGATACGGCCAGTTCCGAGGATAGCCACTTCAGGGAAGTTGATGATTGGAGTAAAGAACATACCGCCAGCAGAACCGATGTTACTGATGGAGATCGTGCTGCCCTTCATTTCGTTAGCAGACAATTTACCGTCACGGCCACGAACAGCCAAGTCAGTGATGCTGCTAGCGATCATCCAAATGCTCTTACGGTCAGCGTCTTTGATAACTGGAACGATCAAACCGTTTGGTGTATCAGTAGCGATACCGATATTGTAGTATTTCTTGTAGACAATTTCGCCTGCTTCTTCATCAATCATAGCATTAAGTGCTGGGAATTGACGGGAAGCTGCAACAAGAGCCTTAACGATGAATGGAAGGTAAGTAACCTTAACGCCTTTTTTCTCAGCAATAGGTTTCATACGCGTACGGAATGCTACCAGTTCAGTAACATCTACTTCATCCATGATGGTTACGTGCGGAGCAGTGTAAGCCGATTTAACCATTGCGTTGGAGATCGCCTTACGAATACCCTTGAATGGTACACGTTCTTCTTCAAGACTAACGTTACCGCTAGCTGCTGCAGGTGCTGCTTTAGCTTCGGTCTTAGCAGCCTTAGGAGCTTCAGACGCCGCTGCTGCTGCAGGAGCCGCAGGTGTAGAACCACCTTTCAAGAAGGCTTCTACGTCTTCACGAGTGATTTTGCCACCTTTTCCAGTTCCGTTCACTTTGGAAATATCCACTTTTTGCTCACGAGCAAATTTGCGAACGCTTGGTGTAGCCAATACATCGCGGTCAGGAGCTGGTGTTACACTTGCAGATCCGCCTTCTTTAGCACCAGCAGGGCTTGTTGCTGCAGGGGAAGAAGTAGTGTTTGCACTTCCTTTTGCTGCATCAGCTTCAGCAGATGCATGACCTTCTTGTTCAGGAACGTCGCCTTCAGCAGCGATAATAGCAACAACTTCGCCTACGCGGCAAACTTGGCCATCTTTAGTCAGAACTTCCAATACAGTACCATTCACTGGACATGGAACCTCAACTACCGCCTTGTCATTTTGAACTTCCATGATGATGTCATCATCCGTTACCTTGTCACCGGCTTTGATATGCATTTTGATGATTTCACCTTCATGCAGACCTTCACCCAGCTCAGGGAAGCGATATTCAAAATTCGATGCTTTGTTAGATGCTGGAGCAGCTGGTGCAGCTGGCGCTTGAGCAGCAGGAGCTTCAGTAGCAGCACCCTCTTGATCAGGCACGTCACCTTCTGCTTCGATAATAGCCACTACTTCACCGACACGGCATACTTGACCGTCTTTAGTCAGAACTTCCAATACAGTACCGTTTACTGGGCAAGGCACCTCAACTACCGCCTTGTCATTTTGAACTTCCATTACGATATCATCATCCGTTACCTTGTCACCGGCTTTGATATGCATTTTGATGATTTCACCTTCATGCAGACCTTCACCTAGTTCAGGAAATCGGTATTCAAACTTTGCCACTTTGAAAACCTCCTCGTGAAATTGGGACTAACCTTATGATTTAAACTTTATAAGATGAAACAACGTTGTCATCCATATGGATGACAACTGTTTCTCGTAAAAATATTTAGAATTCCAAAACTTTCTTCACGCCTGCAATAATACGCGCTGGGTTTGGAAGCCATGTATCTTCAATTTGTGCAAATGGATATACAGTGTCAGGACCTGCGATACGAAGCACAGGAGCTTCTAAGTGCAGTAGAGCTTTTTCATTGATTTGTGCGATAACTTCAGCAGCTACACCCGCACTCTTTTGTGCTTCTTGCACCACGATAGCACGGTTAGTCTTCTTCACAGACGCTACAATAGTGTCAATGTCGATCGGACTTACAGTACGAAGGTCGATAATTTCAACATTAACGCCTTCTTTTTCGAGTTGCTCGGCTGCTTTGGTAGCTGTATGTACCATCAGCCCGTAAGTAATGATCGAAACGTCAGAACCTTCACGTACTACGTTCGCTTTACCAAGTTCAACTGTATATTCACCTTCTGGCACTTCAGCACGGAATGCATGATAAAGGTTCAAGTGCTCCATGAAGAATACAGGGTCATTGTCGCGGATAGACGCGATTAAAAGTCCCTTAGCATCATATGGGTTTGAAGGAATTACAACTTTAATCCCTGGGCTTTGTGCGATCAAACCTTCGAGTGAGTCAGTGTGAAGCTCAGCAGCCTTAACTCCGCCACCAAAAGGAGTACGGAATACTACTGGAGCATTATATTTACCGCCAGAACGCCAGCGCAGACGTGCCGCTTGAACAACGATCTGATCCAGAGCTTCAAAGATAAAACCTACGAATTGAATTTCTGCAATTGGGCGGAAGCCTTGTACACCAAGACCAAATGCCAGACCGCCGATAGCGGACTCAGCTAGTGGTGTATCAAAAATACGATCTTCGCCAAATTCCTTTTGCAGACCTTCTGTTACACGGAAAACGCCACCTACATTACCAACATCCTCTCCGAAGATAAGAACGTTAGGGTCACGATTCAGTTCAACGCGCATCGCGTCGCGGATCGCTTCTTTCATATTCATTTGTGCCATTGCCTGATATCCCCCTTATTCAAAATCGGCTTTTTGCTCTTCCAGATGTTTAGGTGTTACTTCGAACATGCTGTCGATCAAGCCAGGTATTGTCATTTTTTCGGTTTGTTCAGCTTTTTTGATCTGCTCGTTAACAGTAGCTTTCGCTTCATCTTTCACGCGCAGTGTATCTTCTTCAGTCCAAAGACCTTTCTTCTCCAAATACTTGGCAAGACGGGCGATTGGATCCTTTTCACTCCACTGTCCTTCTTCTTCTTTCGAACGATATTTACTTGCATCGTCAGAAAGGGAGTGTGGACGGAAACGGTAAGTTACAGCTTCGATCAATGTAGCACCTTCGCCGTTGCGTGCACGTTCAGCAGCATCGCGTACAGCACTGATTACTGCAAAGATGTCCATACCGTCAACCTTAATCCCTGGAATACCAGCTGCAACCGCTTTGTGAGCGATCGATTTGGAAGCCGTTTGTTTAGCGAACGGAGTCGTAATCGCGTAACCATTGTTTTGAACAAAGAAGATTACAGGCAGTTTAAAACGACCAGCAAAGTTCAAGCCTTCGTAGAAGTCACCTTCTGAAGAACCGCCATCACCAGTGTAAGTAATTGCAACACTCTTTTGTTTTTTCAATTTGAAGCCCATAGCAATACCAGTAGCGTGCAGGATTTGCGCACCAATGATAATTTGTGGCATCAATACATTAACACCATCAGGAATAGCTCCACCATGTTGGTGACCACGGGAATATAAGAAAGCTTGGTACAATGGAAGTCCGTGCCATACTAGCTGCGGAATATCACGGTAGCCTGGGCATAAGAAGTCTTCTTTCTCCAAAGCGAACTCACTACCAATCATGGTAGCTTCTTGACCGGATACCGGTGCGTAGAAACCAAGACGACCTTGACGGCCAAGGTTTACTGCACGATCATCCCAAGTACGGGTAAATACCATACGATACATAATTTCTTTCAGTTGATCGTCAGTTAAATCTGGCATCTTATCCTTATTGATAATTTCTCCATCCGGGGAAAGTACCGATAGAGCCTCGACGTCCTCTGTATACACTTCATAAGGAACTTTACTCATTATCTTCACCTCAATAAAAAAATTTGAATATCAGCTGCCTCTGTTATAATATTATTATACACCTGTTTAGTTACTTTCGTCAAAGAAATACTTATAAAATTTATATTTCTTTAAATTTTGTATGTATAACAGGTGAGATAATTTAATATAACAGTTTAACACTTTTCCAACAAGTAAATGATTAATAACACAGTTACACATTTAATAATTTTAGCGTAACCCTGTGTGTATTGCAAAATTCGACAAGAAAGGTGACGTGACAACGATGAGCGATTCTGTTTTTCTGAAACGCACAATTGTAAAAGAAACGCTTTGGAGTGAACATCTGCAGGAGGAACGTAAATTACGTATCTATCTGCCCCCAGGCTACAATGAAGTTCTCAGTTACCCCGTGGTGTACTGCCAAGACGGAGAAGAATTTTTCAACTTTGGACGCATTGCTACACTTGCTGGACAACTTATTATAGAAGAAGATGTCGAGCCCTTCATTATCGTCGGTGTAGAAGTTAACGTCGCTGTTCGGACTCAAGAATACGCTCCGTTCGGCAGCCGATTCAAGCAGTACCTATCTTGCTTTTCCGAAGAGATTATTCCCTTCATTGAAAAAAATTATCCCGTACGCCGTACACCCGAAGAACGAATCTTAGCCGGCGATTCCCTTGGAGGCAGCGTCTCCCTCCATCTCGCACTTGCTTATCCAGCTATCTTCACACGTATCATCAGCCTATCCGGTGCATTCTATCCCGAATCACAAGCCATGCTGGCAAAAGAAGAAGATCTCGCCTGGCTTAACATTAATATGGTCGTTGGACTGCAGGAAACAGATTACCAGACTGATACAGGGACCTATGATTTTGTTCAGATGAACAGAGAAACAAAAGCGTTGCTTGAAGCACGTGGAGCTACCGTATCCTACCGTGAGAAAGACGGTCGTCATCTCTGGGGCTTTTGGCAAAAGGAACTCCCTGAATCTCTACTCTATTTTTTAAACACATAATGCCTTATTGATAGAAGCAAAAAATGAACATCTAAAGAACGTATGTAGATTTCAGCCGTGTTTGCGCTTACAGTTTAATCCAGCGAATTTCCTTAATTTACTTTAATACTAATCAGAGAGGGCTGGAACCCAACCGGGTTACAGCTTTTCTCTTATCACCATTTCAAGCAAAACGTCACAGCCTGCATTGATTAAATCATATACCTGCTCAAAATCCCCTGTAAAATAAGGGTCTGGCACTTCTCTCAATTCTTCCTCAGGCAATAAATCCATGAAGAACAAAAGCTTAGCCTCTTCCCCACCAGGAACCTTTCGAACATTCTCTCCATTAGACTTGTCCATACAAACGATATAATCAAACTTCTGAAAATCCTCGCTACTGACCAAACGCGCTGCCATATTTGCATAACTAATCATGTTTTGATCAAGTATACGTCTAGTCCCTTCATGCGGTTCCTTACCAATATGCCAATCTCCAGTTCCCGCACTGTCAACCAGAATCTTATGTGAAAGCTCTTGTTCATCAATCTTATGGCGCAGAACTGCCTCCGCCATTGGTGAGCGACAAATATTACCCAGACATACAAATAGCACGTTTACGATTTCATTCACCTCCCAATTATTAAAACATAAGTAAATATGAATTTATGCACATAAAAAATCGCACACTATCATTTTAGCGTTGTCTTGGTCAATTGTGCAACTTTTCAATCTGCATTATACTGGGACAGGATAACCAACTAGAGTTTTAGAGGAGGAATGGATGTTATGCCATCCAAACGTGTCGTTATTTTTGCCGGTGGAGAACTATCTCCGGATTATTTCGCTCTATTAGATGAAGAAGATTTTATTATCGGTGCGGACCGGGGTGCATTATTCCTAATCTCACATGGATATATACCAGATATTGCAGTAGGTGATTTTGATTCTGTATCGCCTGAAGCTTTTCAGGATATTCAATCCAAAAGTAAAAAAACCATCACTTGTGATGCCGTAAACAAGGATTTAACCGACAGTGAGATGGCGCTCGATATTGCGATGAATCAGCAACCTGATTCTATTTTACTATTAGGAGTTACAGGCACTCGAATTGACCACTCCTTAGCCAGCATTCAAATGATGACAAGGGCTCTGCAACGTCAAATCAATTGCTACGTCATGGATTCTAATAACTATGTGACACTTACCGGATCCCAAACAGTCATTGAAGATTTGGGCTACACCTATGTATCTTTGCTTCCATTAACTCCTGAAGTAACAGGGATTACATTAGAAGGATTTCAATATCCTTTGAATGACGCCACTTTAAAGCTAGGCCAATCTCTAGGTGTAAGCAACAAACTGATTTCCTCCACTGGAACAGTTAGAATACGTAGTGGATTATTGCTGATTATCCAGAGCAAAGACTAAATACATAGTGATATAGAAACATCCTTGTAACTTTTGTTTTAAAATCAAAAAGCCGATAAATCCTTTATATATCAAGGGGTTTACGGCTTATTTTATTGTCCAAAATATCAAGTTATTAATTTTTTGTAACTTTTAATGAATTTTTAATAAAACGTTTACAACCTAGGCCCAGCCTCACTTTATTGCTGCTCTACCAAATTTTATGACATAGATAACCTGCTATACTACGAATCAGGCAAGCAAGACAAGACACAGCAAGACAGATTGATATACTAACTTTGGAGGTACTTACAACATGAATAAACAACAATGGATAAAAAAAGCGATTGTCATAGGAATGGTTACTACGATGGGCTTAGGAACAATGATGGCAACAGGCGTAGGCGCAACTAAAGTCGAAGCCGCTACGGTGTCCAAAGGACAAAGCGTTGTCAATTTTGGGAAAAACTATATGGGAACTCCATACAAATTCGGAGCATCTACTTCTACTACTAAGGTTTTTGATTGCTCTTCATTTATGAAACATATCTTTAAAAAGTATAATGTATCATTACCCCGTACAGCTGCAGCTCAATCAAAAGTAGGAACTTCTGTTTCCAAAGCAAACCTTCGTGTGGGCGATCTTGTATTCTTCTCTAGCGGCAGCAGAGCAACTGGTAAAAATGTAACTCACGTAGCTGTTTACGCCGGAAACGGTAAAATTCTGCACACTTACGGTAAACCAGGTGTTACGGTTTCTGATCTTAATTCTGGTACATGGAAAAAGACTTATCTAAAGGCTCGCCGCGTACTGTAAACAACAGCTCTATAGTAGAGTCTTTTCTATAAAAGAGAATAAGTCTCAGGATGTGGTGCTGCCTTCGGGCACCCTCATTACATATCCTGTTCCGCGAACAGTGTGAATTAACTTGTTCCGGTACCCTTTATCAATCTTTAAGCGGATATGCCTGATGTATACATCTACAACATTGGTATCTGCATGGAATTGATATCCCCATACTTGTTTGAGTATTTCCTCGCGGGAACATATAATCCCTCGATTCGCAGCGAGATAATATAAAAGATCGAATTCTTTATGCGTCATCTTAAGCTCGATCCCTTCACGGGTGACCAGCCTGCGGCTGGGATCGAGCATTAAACCATCCACCTTTAACAGATGTTTTAAATTTCGACGCCGACCCGTGAGGGTTAATAAATTTAGAATTCTACATTTGAATTCACCGGTATGTAGTGGTTTTGACATAAAATCATTCCCCCCGGCTAAAAAGGCCGCAACCGCTCCGTTACCCGATAACTCTTCGGAAATCACCATGACCGGAAGAATCATTCCCTCATCTCTTACTGCGGAAATGATTTTCCATCCTTCCCATGTTCCCACCTCGCCTAAATCAGCAAGCAGCAATACCGGTTCTACTTCAGAAATGGATAAGCGAAGATCTTCGGGATCTTCGCTTTTTGTTATTTGCAGACCGATATCATTAAACACTTTTTCTATAGCGATTCGCTCTTCTACTCCTCTTTCGTTTCCCTCAGACATATACCATATCAGTTGCTCACTCACAAAGATCCCCCGTATCCATCAGACATGCATCAGCATCCCATTAATAGATATAGAATCCCCGGAAAGCAAAGAGACCATTCCTAGGAAATGGTCTGAAGATCAGTTTATCTTGCTTTTTAACCGAAATATCGATGATAAAAGCTACGGGCGGCGGCAATATCCTTCGTCCCATGAATCAATGCCCGGCCATCTGCGAAGATCACCATCCGGTAAGGACCTTCTTTAAAGGAAATTAGATAAGGATTGCTCTCTACCTCACCGTCTCCTAAACGAGACAAGCGGCTGGCTGTTTCCTGCAGGTTAAGGCTCTGCGGCCGGGCAGGGCGGATTTGTACGGTATCCCTACCACAAAGCACATCACTTCGTTCCGTATTCAAGGCTGTTAGATAAGGGTAGATCGGATGAGTCCCACAAGAAGGGCAATTCTCCTTTTTGGCACTTTTCACTCCAATTTCTTGATGTTCATTACGCCATACATCGAAAGTGAGCAGTTTATTTCTTAATTGGTCCTTACGGTTACCGAGAAGCTTTAACGCCTCAGCTGTAGCATTTGCAGTAACCAATTGCACGGCCTGTGGAAGAATACCCGCTGTATCACAGGTATCTCCCCCTAGTGGGACTGTACCTAAAAGACAATGAAGACATGGCGTTTCTCCAGGCAAAATCGTATATGTAATTCCATAGCTTCCTACACAAGCTCCATAAATCCAAGGGATATTATTCTTTTGGGCAATATCATTAATGATGAGACGTGTATCGAAATTATCGGTCCCATCCATAATCAGATCCACCCCTGAGATGAGTCCTTCCAGTTCTTCCTTCCGCACATCCATAACATGCGCTTCTATGACAACCTCAGAATTAATCTGCTGCAGTCTGTTCTGGGCTGCTATGGCTTTCGGAGCTCGCTCCTGTGCATCTATCTCGGTATACAGCTGTTGCCGCTGCAGGTTACTCCACTCTACATAATCGCGATCAACGATAAGGACATGCCCAACACCACAGCGGACCAATGTCTCTGCAATCCCTGTACCTAACGCACCCGCACCAACCACAAGCACTTTTGATTTTGCGAGCCCCTGCTGTCCTTCAGTACCAAATGGCGCGAAACGTATCTGTCGTGAGTATCGATCTTCTCGCCCGGCGTTATGAAACATACATTATCTCCTCCCCATATCCAAAAAGCGGAGAACAGCAGGATGTCTGCTATTCTCCGGATTTATGATTATTCTATACTTGTACAGCTGACCACTGCTCAACATCCCAAATTTTCGTAACCCAATCTTCATAGAAATCAGGTTCATGGGATACAAGCAGGACTGTGCCTTTATATTCTTGCAAAGCGCGCTTCAGCTCTGCTTTAGCAATAACGTCAAGGTGATTGGTAGGTTCATCGAACAGTACCCAGTTGCTTTCACGCATCAAAAGCTTACAAAGACGCACCTTCGCTTGCTCCCCACCGCTCAGCATACTAAGCGGACGTGTAATATGTTCATTTTTTAGACCACAGCGAGCCAGATGCCCACGAACTTCGTTCTGAGTTAAACTGGAGAATTCATTCCAGACATCCTCAATAGGCGTAAGACTAGCTGCTTTCACTTCTTGTTGGAAATATGCAGGGTTCAGATAATCCCCAAGATAGGTTTTGCCGCTGTATGTTGGGATCACTCCCAGAATAGTCTTCAGCAGTGTAGATTTACCTACACCATTGCAGCCAACAATAGCAATCTTCTCCCCACGTTCAATGACCATATTTAGCTGTGGCAGCAGCGGACGATCATAACCAATCTCGAAATCAATTCCTTCGAATACGGTTTTGCCGCTTGCCCGGCTCTCTTTAAACTTAAAGGTCGGCTTAGCAGCTTCTTCAGGACGATCAATTCGGTCCATACGATCAAGCTGCTTCTCACGGCTTTTTGCCCGGCCTGAGGTTGAAGCACGCGCTTTATTCCGTTGGATGAAGTCCTCTTGTTTTTTGATAAAATCTTGTTGTTTCTCATAGGCATCGATATGCTGGTTTTTGTTCATCTCCGCCATATCAAGGAATTTCTCATAGTTCGCCGTGTAACGGGTCAATTTACCAAACTCCAAGTGATAAACGACATTAACGACTTTATTCATGAACTCAGTGTCATGGGAAATCAATATAAATGCATATGGGTACTGTTTCAAATAGTTGGTCAGCCAATCGATATGCTCAACATCCAAATAGTTGGTAGGCTCATCAAGCAATAGTACATTGGGTTTCTCAAGCAAAAGCTTTGCCAGCAGTACTTTGGTTCTTTGACCACCGCTAAGAGAAGCTACATCACGATCAAGCCCAATCACGGACAGGCCTAAACCATTTGCCATTTCCTCCACTTTTACATCAATCAGATAGAAATCTCCGATGTCCAGTTGTTCCTGAATGTCCCCCATCTGCTCCAGTAGTACTTCTAGTTCCTCAGGCGAAGCATCACCCATCTGCTCTGTGATCTTCAGCATTTCCTGCTCTAACTCAAGCAGTGGCAGAAAAGCGTCCTTTAGAACATCGCGAATCGTTTTTCCTGGTGTAAGAATCGTATGTTGGTCCAAATAACCGTAACGCACCCGAGGGGTCCATTCTACTTTACCATTATCCTTCAAAAGCTTTCCTGTCAAAATATTCATTAGCGTCGATTTACCAACGCCATTTGCTCCAACAATTCCAACATGTTCTCCTGGTAACAACCGGAAAGACACGTTCTTGAACAACGTCCGATCCCCAAAATTGTGGGAAACGTCTTCTACAGTAAGTAAACTCATAAATTCTCCGCAAGCTCCTGTCTATACTTAAATAATGCGTAAATCAAATCACGTATAAATATATATTTTATCACACTTTAGCGGAACACTGAATTAAATGTTAGTCCCAATAGCCTATCTTAAGAAAAAACCACGGCGTTTTCCATCGTTTCGTTCGCCCTTAATGTCCCCTAATAGCTCAGCAATTACATCTGCCAACTTCCCTTTTTGTAAAAATGGATCTTGCTGACACGGTAAATTATAAACCCTATCTATACCTAAAGAATTTCGCAACAGTTCAACAGATTGCTGTTCAGCAAGTGGTAAACCCACTCTCCAATCCCGTTCAGGCTGCAGCCCCTTCCTCCTAATCCATAATAAAGTTTCCTCCAGTCGCCAATCTGCGCCAGAAGCAATTAGAATGGGAATATCGCTATGTTTGATTTCTTCCAGCGCTCCATCAAATCCACCCGTGCCCAGATCTAATACCACAAATTGATAAGCCCCTCTCATAAGCTCTGCTACATCCCCATGGTGAGGTCGCTTCCAGTAATGAACCTTCCTCCAGGAAAATACAGACTCAGAGCTCTCAGCAGGAACTGAAGCGCTCTGCACATCAAGCAAATTGTGCATGCGATCATAAACCGATGAATCCGGTGATAGATCAACCCAAGCTGTTGAACCAATCTGTGCCAGATAACTGCTAATCGCAAATGAAGTATGTGTTGTTCCAAGCCCCGGCCCTACTCCAAGTAAGGCAATCACTTTAGCTTTCCGTTTATCAACTGCTAGGGGTACAGACACTGCTGAATGATTACCTTCATCCATATCAGCCTCCACATGAACCAGTGCTTGAATAACAGCTGTTGCCTCCTGATATCTTTCCTCCGGATGTGGCCGTAATAAACGTCTAATTATCGGAATAAAAGCTGCGGGAACTTGGTCACGCAACTTATTTTCCATTCCTGACTCCCAGTGGCTGCATAATCCTCCGGTAGCCATATATAAAAGCAACGCACCAAGACCATATAAGTCAGAAACCGGTTGACTCTGCCCATTCCCATACTGCTCAGGAGCCGCGAATCCTACCGTACCAAGCTTCACCGTATCTTCAGCGATGCCTTTTCTAAAATTTCGAGCGATTCCGAAGTCGATTAACATTAATTCTTTTTGCTTAGTTAACATAAGATTGGAGGGCTTTAAATCACGATAAACAATGGGCGGATGATGACCATGCAAATATTGCAGGACTTCTAAAAGCTGTTTAGCAATTTGTAGGATGAATTCACAAGGCAAAGGTCCGGGATTATCCCTCATCAGCTGACTTAAAGTTATCCCTTCAATATAATCCATGACTAAATAAGAATACCCTTCTTTATCCGAAAGATAGTAATCAACAATACGTGGAAGCCGCGGGTGATCCAGCCCCATTAGCATCTCCGCTTCCGCTTCAATGTCCGAATGCAGCGTTGCTGAGCTAACACTTTCTTTTACAGCCCAACGTTTCCCCTTTAAACGCAGATCCTCCGCAAGATAAACAATACTCATTCCACCTGTTCCAATCTGGTCAATAATTCTGTATCTGGCGTCCATTATCTGCCCTACCCCAAGCTTCGATGCAAAATTCACTGAACTTCCCCCTTTTTCACATAAAAAAAAGAGAAAGCTTCCGCCATTAACGTTGTTACCGCAGATTACGATAACGTTAATAACGGGATGCTTTCCCTTAAGATTTTTAAATTAGGATCTTACCTAGTATTTAATCATATAAAGCGTGATCTCGTCACGATTATGAAACAGCTGCTTAGCCCGCTGAATCTGCATACGTTCGCCCTCAAACATTGCAATGATCTCTTTGATCATCGCTAGAGGTTTCTTATGCATCAGCTTTACGGTCACAATCGCTGTTCCGCCTGGTGACAGGCTGTGCAGCAGCCCGGTTACAAGCTTTGCCATCAGCTTAGGACTCCAGCTCATATCACATACAAGCAGATCAAATTCATTATCGCGGAATTTCACTTCTCCGGCATTTTTGCGCAGGATCTTCAGACCCGGGTAATTACGCAGCGATTCATGCATCAAAGCAGGGTCAACCGCTGTTACCTTCATTCCACGCTCCAGCAAGAAAGAAGTCCAGCCCCCTGGAGAGGCGCCAATATCAAGCGCATTACGGAAGCTGTAAAAAGGAATAGCGAACTCCTTCTCCGCTTCCATCAGCTTGAACTTAGCACGTGAGATTTGTCCGTCTTCTTTGCGGAAGCGGATTGCACCGCCATTCCAGCCGGATAGATTCTCTTCTGGTCTGGAAACTCCTGCATATAAGGCATTCCCGTCTGCGTAGACAGAAATGACCCATGCCGGATCTTGTACTGTAAATTCTGCACCCAAGCTTTGTAATTGCTCCTGCAGCCATTCACGAAGTTCGCCCGGACTTTCCTGCCAGAAGGAAGGATCCCCTTTACGAACATTTAGGGATACTTTCTCCCCCTCTAGCTCACTGCGGCGGCTTAAATACACAGCCAAACGCTGTAGTGCTTCCATGGTTCCTTCATCCTGAAACTGCACAGGCTGTATATGACGAAGGAAAATGGGCAGATTCTGTGTGAGCAATCGTGATACTTCCTCGGGTTCAGACTGCAAGGTGGCGAGAAAGATTTCTCCCGGCAACAGCAGCGTACTCTTCACTGCGCCGAACAAGCGCCGAAGCTCTTCCTGAGCATATGGCGCAAAGCCGTGATTAGCTGTACAAATATATCGGGAGTACACTATTTCTTCCGGAGCAGTGGTCTGCTCTTCGTTATCATGTCTTAATTCGTTCAAATCGTTTTGCCTCCAGGTCTAATTTTAATCCAGGGACGACCGCTATCCCATTCTACATCAACAGGAATATCATAGGTGGCCAAGATCATTTCTTTGGTTAATACTTCTTCTTTCGGTCCGGAACCAGCTAGCTTACCGTCGCGAATTAAAGCAACATGTGTAAAAAGCGGGACAATTTCTTCCACATGATGAGTTACATAAACAACGGAGACATTACGTTGTCTTAGCTTATCTACTTCAGCCAGCATTTTTTCTCTTTCGTACAGATCAAGACCTGCACAAGGCTCGTCCATAATCAGTAGTTTGGGGTCAGCCATAAGACATCTTGCCAGCATTGCTTTTTTTCGCTCTCCCTGTGACAAGGTTCCAAAAGGATGAAGTGCCATATTGCCCAGATTCATATCCTCTAGCAAGCGGATTGCCTTCTCCTTCACTTCGTGTGGAATGCTCTCGTAGAAACGCAAATAAGCGTAAGCTCCTGTAGCGACAACCTCCCACACCGGATCATTTAAAGACATCTTCTCCATTAAGGAAGGACCAATATAACCAATTTCTTTACGAACCTCGCGTAAATCACATTGACCATATTTATTCCCCAATACCTCAACAGTTCCTTTGCTAGGGAATAAATAACCTGTCATAATCTCCAAAATTGTTGTTTTGCCAGAACCATTCCGTCCCAAAATGACCCAGTTTTCGCCTTCCTTAACTTCTAAGGACACATCGTCCAAGATTAGGCTTTCTTCTCTGCGCAGAGATAAATGTTGTAATGAAATGATCATGATATAATACTCCTTATGTATTCCAGAATCCGCTCAACTGAAACCATTGAATAATAAATAAGCGGATCCTCTATCCGGTCAGCAGAAGCCACTAGTAGAGCAGGAACACTGGTAATACGGTATTGTTGTACCAGATTAGGCAACATGTTCACATTTCCAGCAACCATTTGGAGTTCAGCAGGCAACAGATGTGCCGCCACTTCCAACATGCGTTCTGTTGCCTTACAGGTACCACACAGCGGAGTATGCAAAAACACTACCAGCGGTTCTCCCGGTCTCGTGAGTATCTCCAGTAAATCCGCTTCGTTCATTTCCTTCATTTTAGTCCCGTCTCCCCAGCGATATCATGAAGCTTATCAGAACTCAGGGGACCATTAAACAAGCGCATCCCCTCAGGTTTAGCCGCGTATAAGATTTCATACATTTCTTTTCTCCCTAAAACGCTGGAGGTGTGTAGATAGATTTCACAGGGGTACAGTCCTTCCAGAACAATCCGTCTAGCCACTTCCCCACCTGAATAATCATCCGGTCCCATATCATAATCTAACGATAAAATACCGACCTCACACTCACGCAGCATCAGAAGACATTCTTCTGTTGTCCGGGCTAAAGCAAATCCAAGCGGACCTTTACGGAGATCGTCCATATAGATATGAATCACTTTCTAGCCCCCGCTTCAAACCAACTGCGAACAGTAGCTATTTCATTCCGATGACTGCCATCTGGACCCTTTTCAGTTTCCAAAACAACAGATGTTTTACGTAATCGATCAGAAGTTATTAAGCTTTCAAGACCCTTTTCGCCGATAAAACCTTTTCCTATTCCAGCATGCCGGTCCCGTCTTGAACCAAAGGGAAACTTAGAATCATTAAGATGAACAGCTACAAGATGCGGCCAAAATCCAAGCTGGTTTCCTCGTTCAAGCAAGTCTTCCGTATGCTCAGGATTCCAAATTCCTGCTGCAAAAGCATGACAGGTATCCAGACAAAATCCAATCTTCTCGGGAAACTGGCTAAGCTCACGAACCTTCACCAATTCTTCAAGTGTAATCCCTTCGGTACCATGGTTGCCCGCTTGATTCTCAATTAGCAGCTTGGCGTTACCTTCCCAGGACTGCAGCGTCTCATTCATACATTGTATAATATTTTGATAGCCTTGTAACGGCTCCATTCCAGCAAAATGTCCAAAATGAACAACAATACCTAAGGAACCGCAGGCTTCAGCAATTTCCAGATCATTAAGAAGGGAGTCTACATACACCTTTCGAGGGGTTGCGTCATCCCTATTCGCAGCCATATTGATTGCATAAGGGGTGTGGGCGATAGAGGTGATTCCTTTTTCTTGGCAAAAGAGTGCACAATCCCTTGTATCTCGAATATCAACCGTCTTTAGCTTCAGACTGCGCGGATTTTTCGGAAAATATTGAAAACTTGTTGCACCGCTCTCCCAAGCCAATCGGGCAGCTCTCCCATATCCACCACGAATGCTAACATGAGCCCCTATTTTGGGTTTAGGCTTCATGCTGACAGTCTGGACAATAAAATACTTTGCGTCCAGACAGCTCTGTTTTGATAATCGTTCCCCCATCGCGTAGGCAAGGCTCGCCCTCACGGTCATAGACTTTACATTGATCATTATAGGAACCCGTAACCATGTCACCTGTCATAAACGGCATTTCCATGTATCCGCCGATCTCTGTCGCATCAGTTAATACTTTTTGAATGCTTTGATACAGACGGGAAATGGCTTCAGGTGATAAATTTTGTACTAAAACTGAAGGCAGAAGCCCAGCGTCAAAAGCAATCTCATCCGCATAACAATTTCCAATACCCGCCATTACATGCTGATTCACTAACAGACTTTTTAACGCACCACGCCGCCCTTTTAATATTCCTGCAAAACGTTCCGGCGTCATCCGTCGATCCAGCAGCTCAGGTCCAAGCTTACCCATCGTTGCTTCGCTTTCCTTCACGGATACTAAATGTAAGAACCCTAACCGCAGGCCCATAAAATAAAGGATCTGATCACCAAATGCGATTTCTACTTGCGTATTACGATCCGGCCGCTCTTCTTCTGAACCATAAAAAAGCAATCCACCCAGCATTAAATGCAATAGTAATCTTCGTCCATCATGGAGATGAAACAAAATGTACTTGGCGCGCCGCTCTACAAAAACAACACGCGCACCGATCAAGGCATCAATGAAAGCTTCTGTTTCCATGTTAATTGTTTTTTCTCTGTTCACAATTACATTAGTTATCGGAACATTTATAATACGCTGGCTAAGCAGCTGTCTATAATTCTCCATTTCCGGCAATTCTGGCATACTCATCGTCCCCTCTAAGTTGGTGAAGTAATAAGACCCTAGCTATTATACACCGAGAAACATTTTAAGTTCAGCTAAATCGGCACATATTTCATCGGGAGTGATCCCTGTGATACTTTTATAGTGCTCCAGATTCTCTGTAGTGGTTAAACCGGTAAGAACAAGGATTGTACGACAGCCCGCATTAACACCGGCAGCGATATCCGTACGCATATTATCCCCAACAACAGCAGCATGTTCAGGTTGAATTTTCAGAAGATCTGTCGCATATTTGATCAGATGCGATTCAGGCTTACCGATCACTACTGGCTTCACACCACTGGCAGCCTCAATTGCTGCACCGATCGTACCCGCACCCGGCATAACCCCATCATCTGATGGTAACATTAAATCTGGATTGGTGAGCACAAACTTTGCCCCGCTCAAAATCCAACGCGAAGCTTGAGCTAGCGAAGCATAATTAAAAGAACGATCGATACCTTGCACCACATAATCAGGGGATTCTGTGACGATTTGGAGCCCTGCCTCAATGCAAGCCATACGCAGTCCCTCTTCTCCAAGTATCGCCACTGTAGCCCCAGGTGATTCCTCAGCTATGTAACGTGCGGCTGCCATAGAAGAGGTACATACCTCCTCAGCTTTCGCCTCAATTCCCATTCCACTTAAGTGGGCAGCAACGTTAGCTGCCGTACGCGATGAGTTATTGGTAACAAATAAAAAAGGGATATCCGCTTCACGAAGAGCTTTTATCAGCAGATCAGCACCGGGAATCATTTTATGCCCATGGTACAATGTACCGTCTAGATCAATCAATAATCCTTCAATTTGTTCCATCACTAACCCCTCAGTTTCCATAATAAATTTAATTAATATAATAAATAAATAATAGTATTAACAAACTCGCAGCCTTTGCCCTGCTTGGATTTACAAGCATACTCAATCCCTTTAGGTGGAAGATATCACCTACTGATTTTCGGCAATATGTCCAGCCATTCGTTCGTCTTTTACTCCGTGATTACTTTAAATCTAACACACTTCGTCGAATGAAATCGAACAAGCGTCCCATCCAGCATTTTTTAGCATAGCACTGTCATTTCCTGCGCTTTCCCGGAAAATAATCATTCCCCCTATTGCCCATTTAGTCTGCGAGGTACCGGATATGCATTAAATTCCTCAGCTAATAATGTCTCAGGGAATATGAGTTCAGCTTCCTCAAGCAAAGGAATTAACTCTTCATGCGAGCTGTAACGAGAACTGAAATGAGTCAGCAACAGCTGACCTGCTTTGGCTTCTTTTGCTAACTCTGCAGCCTGACGCGCTGTACTGTGATGATATTGATACGCCATGTCAGCCAGATCATGGGCGAAGGTTGCTTCATGAACAACAAGGTCTGCATTAAGAGAGAGTTCTAAGGCTCCCGAACAAGGTCTTGTATCCCCAAGGATAGTAACAATACGTCCTCGTTTAGGTTCCCTGACAACATCAGCAGCACAGATTCGTACACCTTCATCCGTAACAACATCTTCACCTTTTTTTAATTTCCCATAAATCGGTCCCGGTTTTAAACCATAACTCTTAAGCAATTCCGTATTGAGGCTTCCGGGACTATCCTTTTCCGTTACCCGGTAGCCATAGCTGTCAATGCGATGCTCAAGTAATGCCGCCTCAACTTTAAAGCCATCATCCTCGAATATAATTCCTCCTGTATGCTCTACAATCTCAATCTTGTAAGGAATTCGGGATTGGCTCACAGCTAAGGAGATCTCTAGGTATGCTTTTAATCCAGGGGGTCCGTACACCGTTAACGGCGCTGTACCTCCCTGATAGCCACGACTTGATAATAGACCTGGAAGACCAAATAGGTGATCACCATGCAAGTGGGTAATGAATAGCTTTTCCAGCTTTCCTAACCGAATCGGCGAACTAAGAACCTGATGTTGTGTACCTTCCCCACAATCAAACATCCAAATACTGCGACGTTCTTCCAGCAGTCTTAATGTAACGGACGTTACATTGCGTTGTAGCGTTGGCACACCTGCATTAGTACCTAAAAAATATAAATCCATTCTTTTTCCTCCCTTCTACTTATTGGCTCAACCATCTCTTTTCAATTCTAAACGACCTTCTTCCAGCAAAAAACCCCCCAGTTACGGGAGGTTCCGCTGAAAGGGATACAATCCCCTACAGACCAGGTATATAAATGAAAGAATTACAGCTTCTCTACATTAAAATACTGCGCTTCTGGATGGGCAAATACCATAGCCGAAACGGAAGCTTCGGGCTCCATCATAAAGCCTTCTGTAAGGTGAACACCGATATCCTCCGGAGATAACAACTTAAACAGTGGACCTTGATCTTCTAAATCCGGGCATGCAGGATAACCAAATGAAACACGGATCCCTTGGTATCTTGCCCCATGTCTTTGCTTCATCGTCATATCCGCCGGATCTGGGAAACCCCAAGTATCGCGCATCATATGATGGACACGTTCTGCCAGTCCTTCTGCCACTTCAAGTGCAACCGACTGCAAGGCGTGTGAACGCAGATAATCTCCGCTTTCTTTCAGCTGAGTAGACAATTCACGTACACCGTGACCTGCTGTTACAACTAGGAATCCAACATAGTCCATAATACCACTGTCAACAGGTTTCAAGAAGTCCGCCAAGCACAGATGAGGCTCTACCCCTTGTCTTGGGAAAGTAAAGGTATGCAGGATCTCGGACGTATTCTGTGGATTATACACTATAATATCATTCCCTTGCGATTGTGCAGGGAAGAATTGATACATAGCATGTGGAGTAATGGTACCCTCTAGCATCGCTTGATGGAGAATATCGTCTGCGGTACCCTTCAGTTCAACAGTCCGCTGATCTCCAGCAGCTAATTGGGCTTCTACAGAACCCCGTAACCCCAAATGATGACCCAGCAGCATTTGCATATTCACATAGGGGATAATATGCCCCAATGGATAGTTACGCAGTACGTGGCGTTCTAAATCCGGTGGAACAAAAACAGGTGCATCTGGAGATATTTTGGAACGCACTGCTCTGGTTAGTTTCGGCAGTTCTTGCTTAGGCGCAACCGCAACCGCTGCTTCTGCCTCCACACGAATTTCCTCGGCAATCTTCTCCCGTTCTTCAGGGTTCATAAGCCGATTGGCAATATCCAGCCCGTCCATAGCGTCCTTAGCATACAATACTAGGCCGTCATATTCTGGACGAATACGGGTCTTCGTAAATTTACGGGTCAAAGCTGCGCCGCCAACCATAATCGGAACATCGATCCCAGCTGTACGTAAATCCTGAGCGGTGAGCACCATCTGCTGAGCAGATTTTACAAGCAGCCCGGACAATCCTATCGCATCAGCTTTTTCTCGACGGAAGGCTTCGATAATGGTCTCTGGTGGTACTTTTATACCCAAATTAATGATCTGATAACCATTGTTGGAGAGGATGATCTCCACTAGATTCTTACCAATATCATGTACGTCCCCTTTTACGGTCGCCAGCATAATTTTTCCTTTAACCGCTGTCTCATCCTTCTGCATAAACTGCTCTAGGTGATTCACAGAAGCCTTCATCACTTCAGCGCTTTGTAGCACTTCAGCAACAATCAATTCATTATTATTAAATAACCGGCCGACTTCCGACATCCCTGCCATCAGCGGTCCATTGATGATCTCCAGCGGACCAGATTTAGTCAATGCTTCATTTAGATCAGGAATGAGTCCTTCCTTCGTACCTTCAACCACATAGGAGGCTAAACGTTCTTCAAGTGACAGGTTGGAAATCTTCTCTTTTTTCTCTACTTTTTTACCACGGAAAGCAGCTACAAAAGCAGAAAGCGTCTCATCATTCGTATTATAAATCAGTTCCTCAGCAAGATGACGTTCTACGGCAGGAATGGAAGCATACCGCTCCACTTTCTCTGTATTTACGATCGCATAATCTAATCCAGCTTTTGTACATTCATAAAGGAATACTGAATTCAACACTTCACGTCCCGCTTCCGGCAATCCAAAGGAGACGTTGCTGATGCCCAAGATCGTATGAACACCTGGAAGTGCTTCCTTGATCAAACGAATGCCGTCAATCGTTTCTTTTGCTGAACCGATATATTGTTCATCTCCGGTTCCTACAGGGAACACCAGCGTGTCAAAAATAAGATCTTCTCCTGCTAAACCATACTTGTTCACTAGCAAGTCATAGGAGCGTTTAGCCACTTCCAGTTTATCTGTCGCCTTAATTGCTTGTCCCGTCTCATCGATGGTACCCACAACAATAGCTGCGCCATATTTATGAATGATCGGCGTCACCAGCTCGAATTTCTCTTCACCATCTTCAAGGTTAATAGAGTTAATTATCGCCTTACCTTGGCAGTACTGCAAAGCTAAATCAATAACCTTAGGATCGGTAGTATCGATCATCAGAGGTACTTTAACCTTTTTTACAACCAGTTCTAAGAAAAGCTTAATATCTTCAATCTCATCGCGGTCAGGGTCTTGTACACACACGTCAATAACCTGTGCCCCACTCTTTACCTGAGCTCGGGCAATTTCTGAGGCTTCCTCATATTTACCTTCGACGATAAGACGTTTGAATTTACGAGAGCCAAGTACATTCGTACGTTCACCAACCATGTAAGGACGGTTGTCGTTCTCAATATAGATTGGCTCAATACCTGAAAGTGCAGGTGGATGATTACCTGCCAGCGGGCGTGGAGGATATTCGGAAAGTGCTTCCTTCATCGCACGGATATGCTCTGGTGTCGTTCCACAGCAGCCCCCCGCAATATTCAGCCAGCCTTTTTCAGCAAAGGCTGCAATCTTGCGAGCTAAAGAATCTGGAGATTCATGATAATGTCCATTCTCATCCGGCAATCCTGCGTTTGGATAACAGCTCACGGCTGCCGAGGAGATCTCCGAAAGCGAACGAATATGATCCCGCATGAACTCTGGACCAGTCGCACAGTTGAGGCCCATAGAGATAGGCTTCAGATGTTCTAATGAGATATAAAATGCTTCAATATTCTGACCCGCCAGTGTAGTACCCATTGGTTCAATTGTTCCTGAAATCATAACCGGTAATGTGATGCCAGTCTTTTCAAAAGCATTACGAATACCAATACTTCCAGCTTTAACGTTAAGTGTATCTTGAGAGGTCTCCAGCAGCAAAACATCTACTTTACCGTCGATCAATGCCACTGCTTGTTCCTCATAGCTATCAACTAGCTCTTGGAAAGTAACGCCTCCAGTTACTGAGAGCGTTTTTGTTGTTGGACCCATAGCCCCCACGACGTATCGCGGACGGTCAGGTGTGTCATATTTGTCTACTGCTCTGCGGGCCAACTCTGCTGCCGCTAGATTGATCTCACGTGCGCGCTGAGGAATATCATATTCAGCTAGTACAACAGAGGTTGCACCAAATGTGTTAGTCTCAATGAGATCAGCCCCTGCTTCGAGATACTGCTCATGAATCGTCTGAATGACTTCTGGACGTGTTAATACCAGCATTTCATTACAGCCATCCAGCTCATCGCCACCAAAATCTTCTCCAGTAAGAGGCACCTGTTGGATCATTGTGCCCATTGCGCCATCAAGGATCAAAATCCTTTGTTGTAAGCTTTCCTCAAGTGTATATTTAGCCAACTAATAGTCCCCCCAGTAAAACATTAGAGTAAGTTTAGCAGAATAAAGGAATTTCGAAAAGCCTTCCTTTCCACTCTGCTTTATCTGTTATTGCTCAGCAACCGTTGTGAACCTTTGAATCATGGTTTCACAGACAGCTCTTTGCTAGGCATAGAGTGCTGTGTCCGGGCTGTCACATGTGAAGTGACATTATATTGTCCTTCCTTTTCAAGGGTCCCTTCTGCTTGATAGACTCCTTTACCTATTAGCTTTCCCTTAAGCTCTATTTTCTGTCCCTCATCATTTTTATTCACAATTTCGAACAGAACCTCTTTTGCATCATCTACTGCCTCGTTATCTTGGGTCACCACAGCTTCAAAGGTTACCTTTTGATTTACAACAACTTCTTCAGGACTCCATTGTAGTTCGACTTTGATAGGTTCCATAGACATGTTCATATTCATGTTATGTATTTCTGAATGCTTGGTTCCATTTGAAGAACATCCACCTAGTACTAGAAGTGTTGCACCTAATAATACAGCGACTAATTTCTTCGATCTCATCATTTGGAGCCCTCCCAATCATTATCGAATAATAAAAATCTACCAATTCATGTTATACATCTCCATCTATTATACACATTATTATTGGTTTTTCAGTATTTTGCATCAATTCCGCATTAGACTTGTGACTTAAATCATTTACTTAAAAATCTAATGAAATCCTTATGTTAGTATGTATGTACAGAAAAGCAGCGAGTTTCTTAGGATCTCAGAAACTCGCTGCTTTTATAAAGTCTTTATGTTGGAGCTAATAGCTCTGTATATCTTACAAGGATTGAACTAGTGGAAGAAGCTCCTCAAGGTGATTGATTTCATGATCCGGATGAATATCAAGACTAGGTGCTCTACCTTTTCTATTAATCCAGACCGTGGTCAACCCTGCTGCCAGCCCCCCACGGATATCCGTTGTAAGCTTATCGCCGACCATAACCGCTTGCTCAGGAGTTACATCAAGAAGCTCTAAAGCATGCAGGAAAATTTCCTTATCCGGTTTGCCTTTACCAAAGCTTCCGGAAATCACAATATGATCAAAGAAAGGAATTAACTCTGGCACACCATCTAGTTTTTCTTGTTGCAGTGCAGGACAACCGTTCGTAAGTAGCAAAAGCTTCACTTGACCCCGTAACTGCTCCAGTACATGCATTGTTTCTTCATAGATGTATGGACGTTTTCTGCGCTCTGCTGCGAATTTAGTTGCCAAGGTCTCAGCTAGTGCTTCGTCTTCCACCCCTAAGGTTGCAAGTCCGCGACGCCAAGACTCTTTACGATAAACCGGTGCAAGCTGCTCCAATTGACGGAATTCTGGCTGTTCACCTGCCGTAAAGTTAGCCCAGAGTGCTTCATATGGATTAATTCCGATCATCTTTGTAAATGGGAACGTCTCATAAGATTCATACAAGCTACTTGCTTCCTTACGAACTGCAACTTCTAGTTCTTGTGGATCAATCGTATCCCCGGCGGCTTCACAAGCAGAACGAAATGCTTCTTCGACGCTCCGATCATCCCACAGCAATGTATCATCAAGGTCAAATAGTACAGCAGAAATTGGCATTACAGGTCTCCCTCTCCCTTTAACTGGTCTAGTTCTATTCGTGAACTACTTCAATGTTGTGAGCTTTAGCAAATGCTTCTAATCGTGTACTCATCGCATTAGTATCATAGCGATTCATAAGTCTTGTGAAAATCCATTTCGTACGTTTCCCTTTGTGCTTAATGACTACAGCTCCACGCGAAAGGGTGATTTTCTCAATATCTGCAGCTGGAAGCCCGCGTTCGCGATTGAATTTAATAGTAGACAGTCTTGCTTTTTCCACCTTCAAGTACGGACGACGGAAGAACAATAGCGCTGCCAGCAAATAGTACAGTACTACTCCCAACCAATTAGCCAGCATGCCGTTTCCTTTGGCCTGATCAATAGAACCAACTACCCAAAACATAGTGCCAAGTATCACTAACACTACCGGAAATGCAATGTTGCGACCTTTAAAGACTTCGGCATTCTGGGTAGGAGATTTAGAGGCATAAATCGTATCCTTGCCTTGTTTCTTTCTTTGCTTGTTGATTTGCTGTGTGTTGCGTTGAACCATTCTTTCCCAAGAACGGGCCATGTGCGTTCCCCCTAGTCATCCTGAAATATCTATGAAAAGGAACAGCGAGCTAATGTTAAAGCCCCTTGTTACCTTGTTCATGCTCATCGTTATCTACTACTTCAATAGTATTTAATTGTGCTCGGAAGTTATTGCGGATATTCCCCAGGTAAATTTCACGAAGCTTGGCGCGTTCCGCCACTTCCTCTTGATTAAGGCCTACGCTCTTCTGTTTGCGTGCCAATTCGTTAATTCGCGCGACCAACTCATCAATATTCAATACTTTCCCTCCCCCTATAAATTAATTCTAACTCTGCCATGAGAAAAAGAGCTTGTCAAGGTCTACTCCCTGCAAGCTCTACTGGTCATTCTATTATGTTCTCAGAAAATTAATAAATAGGTAAAGTAAGTATGTCTCCAGCGTTAATTTGACTACTCTTAATCCCACTTGAACGTTTAATTCCTTCTATATAAACAACTGTCTTCATATCAGCCGGTTTATTCTTAAGGGCAATACTCCATAGTGTATCTCCACGTTCAACCACAATCCGCTTCTCTTCCTTCATTATAGTCGTCGATCCTGCAAATACATTTCCCACTACTGTTAGGCCAGAAAATACTAGCACGATAATCAATATTAACTTAATAAAGAAGTCCTGACGGAACAACGAAATCATCCCTCCTAGCAAACGTTCCGTTATCTCTTTCACCTTAGCGGAATTACGGGCAACGTCATTATGTCCTAAAGATTCAACCACTGGGGCCTTATCGTAGATGCTGCGATATGTACTGTATTTTAGCATAATTATCATCCTCCAAACACTTGTTCTTACTTTCGAATTCATAATAACACGAACATGTGTTTTGTTCAATACTATTTCAGAACAATTGTTCTCTTTTTTTCGAGAGACTCAAGTGGTACATTTTATTATCATTTGTCTACCATTTTTTAACTCTAGCAGATTAATATTTATAATAGTTAGAACTTATGTTTGTGCGAACGGTAGTTCTATGTTATAATTTTCCCAAACATTACTATATGGGGTTGATTCCAATGTCAAAGATTTCAAGTCGCCAGCTGGCGATCCTGGAATTTATACGAAGCGAAGTCCGCAGCAAGGGTTATCCACCTTCCGTCCGGGAAATTGGAGAAGCTGTTGGCCTTGCTTCCAGCTCCACAGTTCACGGTCATTTGGACCGGCTTGAGAAGAAGGGACTTATTCGTCGAGATCCAACGAAGCCACGTGCAATAGAATTACTAGGCCAAGAGGATTCAGAGAATGTTCACCAATTCGCCCAGACCATCTCACGGATTCCTGTCGTAGGTAAAGTTACCGCCGGGGTACCTATCACTGCTACAGAGAATATCGAGGACTACTTCCCACTTCCTACTCACTATGTAGGTGACAACAAAGTATTTATGCTGTCAGTTATGGGTGATAGTATGGTGGATGCTGGCATTATGAATGGTGATTATGTAATTGTTCGCCAACAACAAACAGCGGACAACGGAGATATCGTTGTAGCCATGACTGAAGAAGATGAAGCAACCGTTAAGACCTTTTACAAGGAACGTGATCATATACGGCTTCAGCCGGAGAATCCAGCTTATGAGCCTCTTCGCCTTAATCGCGTAACTATTCTCGGAAGAGTCATCGGATTGTTTCGAGATATCCACTAAGTATGCACTCCTACCATAAAAGGCTGTTCCGCAAATGCGGAACAGCCTTTTTTCTGTGTATTTTGCTTTCTCAACCACTAACGAACATTTGTTCTCGTTCGCTAAAATGGGCATTTTCTATGAATAACCGTTTAGGCGTTCTGCTCATATCCTAATTAGAAAGGAGTGTTGTGCATAATGCCAAATTACCGAATTATTGTAGATCTGACCCAACGAATGTTATATCTTCTGGACAATGATATTGTGATTAGAGGTTTCCCTGTCGGCATTGGTAAGATGTTAACCCAATCCCCAGTGGGAGAATTCACGATTATTAACAAACAACCCAATCCAGGCGGTCCCTTTGGTGCCTTTTGGATGGGACTGTCTAAACCACACTACGGGATTCATGGAACGAATGATCCTTCCTCCATTGGGAAAGAGGTATCCCACGGCTGTATCCGGATGTACAACGAGGATGTGTTAACACTCGCAGCTATCGTCCCTATAGGAACACGAGTAACGATAAGGAATTGAATTCGCTGAGGACGTCACAACCCCCAAATCACCATATACAGAATGGGGGTCATTACATAAGTAAGTATTTTTTCATTAGCATACTAGGAGTTTGGTGATTATATGTCGAATATTGTTAACAGGATTGCAAATTGAAAAGGATGTGTTTAGTTTTGAATAACTCAAAAATTAGAACCCTCGTCGATTTTAAAGTCGATGCACTGGGTAAGCTGTCCGGTTTACTTTTAAATGATGAACAAGCTAGTGGAAAAAAAGTGAATTTGCTCACCTCTTTTGGCAGCATTCAGGGAATCGTCTCTCCAGCCGTCTCCAACAAAGAGGATGTATTTGATTTAAAATCTTTGATGGATGATGTAATAGTAGACGAATACATATCTTATTTGGGAGCAGAACACCCTGATAAAAATTTCAGCTATAACTTTGTTGTCCTCAATGACGTTACTTTAAGACCTTATGCTAGTTATGGGACTCCGATCGAATACAAACAGCTGATTGTTTATACCGATCATATCACTGCCTTCAATTTTCTATAGGTTACATACTTACCTTAAAAAGCACCCTTGCAGCAACCCCCAATTTTGCGCCATTTGCAGAATCGGCAGGTTTCTCCGGGTGCTTTTTTTGGGCTAATTCCGAAGCCGATCCTATAATTCCACGAATTTCCCTTTTAAAAGATACTAGTGGGGATCATTCAGGCATATCTTTCAATAAGCAACAATTTGAGTCTAATGAGATAACTGGGAGGTGATTATATGCTGATTATCTTAGTGTACTTATTTGCTATTTTAGGAGTTGTTTTAATTCTAAGTGCCGCCATTATAAAATTGAAAACGCTATCCACTTCATCTGATATTTCTATGCTAGTTAATGCGGCTGCATCCTTTAACATCATTTTCACCAAAACATTCATTCCCCCCAATCAATCTCACTTGATCGCACTTAACGAACCTAATAAAAAATTAGCAATAGGCACCAGAAATCCGAAGAGCAACAAAAAAGCAGTAGCAAAGCTATACTCTTTCGATAATGTAATGGGATCCGAGATTGTGGTTAACGCACTTACCCTTTCAAAAGTCTCCAAAAGACAACAAAACAGCAAAACAACTGCAACTAGTGCAGATATTAACGTCCTTAAGGAACCTGATGAAGAAGCTAATGTGATAGAAGAACTCACGCTTAAAATATATATGAACAGCAAAGAAACGCCTGTGTATTGTATTTCCTTCTTGCCGGGTTTATTGCCTATTCGACAATCCGACAACCAGTACAAGGAAGCTTACTCCCAAGTACAACAATTGCATGCACTCTTCAGGTCAATCGTATCTGAATAATTAAGTTGTTATCGCCATACCTCTCATTTGATTTCGAAATAGAAAGAACCTAAAATTGCACACTAAACCCATCAAACTGGTGAATACCCGTACCATGTGCCACTACTTTTTGCTCACGTAACTCACGAACTGCCTTTTTGACCTCTTGTAAAATAGATGGATCTAAACCCAGCGTATTATGAGAGCCATATACTTGGGTAACCCCTGGAATTTCTGTAATCTTCTCTAAGGATGCCACTAAATCAACCGGACTAGTCGAAGGGTAAAAAGCATAGATTGGCGTAACGTCATATAATAAATCACCTGTAAACAGATATCCGTTGGCATGATCAAATAGGCTGATATGACCTGGCGAATGACCTGGTGTGTGGTAAATTTCTATTTCGCGCCCACCTATGTCGAGCACATCCCCCTCTTGTAAAAGAGCCGTTGGTTTCCCTTGAAAAGGTATGTAGCTGTTAGGATCAAAGGTTTCAGGAACAGGAAGAGTGATGTCTCGACTCATATCCTTTCGAATCTGGGCAAGGGACAAGCCTTTTATTCCGTTAATCAGCCAATCCTCATCCTCTTTATGAACATAGATTGTCTCGAATTGTCCGTGACTGCCAATATGATCTGCATGCACATGTGTAGTTATGACAGCGATAGGTAAATCCGTTAACTGATCCGTTATTCTTTTTATATTATCAATACCTAATCCCGTATCAATTAACGCGGCTTGTTTTTGCCCCAAGAGTAAAAAAGAATGCACCTTTTCCCAATGTCCATATTCACTGATTGCATAGGTGGTCGGATCAATTTCCGTTACTGTAAACCAACGATCTTTAATCAATTACGCTCCCCCATTCCATTTTTCCCTTACATGCTCTTCACCCTTATAATAATCCGCCTGTTCATCCGCTTGATAGATTTCTTGATAAGGCAAAATGTTGATTTTTCCAGAGTCTGGATATTCGCAAACATCTATTCCCTGATTCGTTCGGAGATCCAGATACCTGCATGGTGCATCCGTATGATTATAAAGCTGGTGCGCCCCTTCCGGTCCCATTTCAAAAAATATTACATCCCCTTCAGTAACCTCCGTAAAACCCTCCGGTGTTCTTAACATCGCTTTTCCCGCTAAAATCACAAATATTTCTTCAGCATTTCTATGAAAATGATAAGGATAAGAATATTTATCAGGATCTAAAGATCTGATATCAAAAACTAAATGCTTGGAGCCCACCATTTCAGCTAATCTTTCACTCGTATGCCAAGCAAACTCTGGGATCGGGGACTGTTTTTGAGTAAATGAGACCGTATTTTCATTAAAAATCTTTACCATCTGCACACTCCTCCTCCTTATATTTTGCGTTCAATTACAACAAATAAAGAATCCCAGCTATAGCTAATGAAATAAGACCACCTAAAGCGGACCCATTCGCTACTTTGTTTTTAGCTTTACGGTCTTGCTTAGATTCCGAATAAAAGTTACCTCTTTGTTGTGTACCTGTCGTGAAGGCTCCAACACATATACCTGAAATTATAAAAAATCCCAAGCCTATGTAAATAAAAATTTGCATGAACTTACTCCTTCGCAGGTAAGAATTAGTTATCTATATATAAGATATTTTAACATTAAATTCCTCTGCTACGCGCCATGACTTTCGGACCCAGATGACGCTATTTGCTTATTTTCAGCCTTTGGAGCATGGTTTCGGACTCCAGTGACGTTATTCCTAAGAATGAGGCTCATATTGAGTGTTTTTAATGCCAATAGCGACTATGGGGTCCTTTAGTATCCAAAATGTGGGATAAAGCTTCATATAAGGTCTGCTGGGTCTTATAGCGGGCTCATACGCGAAATTTGCAACCTCAGCAAACGGAAATTGGCGTTCAAATGAAGTAAGGTACCAAAAAGAAGAAGAAGAGGAAGTGTGCCAACAACCATTTTTTGATTATGGTTATGGCACACTTCTTCTACTCCATACAACCCCTTCGGTTCTGTTTACACTTAATTCCTTTCAAGTTCAAGTGTTGCCAGTGAAACCATCACCCAAGGTGCAAAGTTATTCGACGAATCACCCTTAGGATTGTGTATCCGAAAAAGAAAAGCTTCCCCCGCCTGATTTTTCCAGACCATATAATCTTCTATCCCCTTATCACTGGTAGCCTGCAGATATAATTCTGCAAAACCTAGAGGATGTTCAATTAGTTCCCCGCTATGGTCGTTTGCTTTACCAATTGCAGAAAGCTCGGTTTGTCCCTGTTGCTTCAAAGCTGTGAGATCGTAACCGGCAGGCAAGTGTTCAATTTCGGCATAATAGGTTGGATCCTCAGTTAATGATAAACGACCAGACTGTGAGTCTAGTGTGAAACCCTGAAAAACATACAGGGAATATC
This sequence comes from Paenibacillus sp. FSL R7-0163, assembly GCF_037969975.1. Taxonomy (NCBI): domain Bacteria; kingdom Bacillati; phylum Bacillota; class Bacilli; order Caryophanales; family Paenibacillaceae; genus Paenibacillus; species Paenibacillus sp. FSL R7-0163. Next base: position 2,326,750 of record NZ_CP150224.1, on the reverse strand, counting down.
CATCACCTTGCCCAAGTGTACCTTCTTGCCCTGAGACCCCTCCCTCCTGTTCACCAAATGCTTTGGTCTTTGGTCGATCGGATGCTAGAGGATCAGTGGCCTCCGGACTGGCGGACTCCTGCGCCTCCATAGAAGGAGTAGCAGAAGGTTCGGGAGTGGTTGTAGCTTCGACAACTGGCGTAGGCGCTGCACTTGACGCTGTAGGCTCTGCCTCGTTTGTTGTTTTATTGTTACTACATGCACCGAGAATTGAGGCAGACAGAAGAATACTAGTAGCTGTAGTTAATAATATTTTTTTCATTACGCACCTCCTTATTACTATAATAGTTATTACCCACATGACTAACGTGTCCTCTTATTCTTCAAAATCTTTTCTTCATTTTTATTGCTACGGATTGAAAAATTTCATTCAATCGACTCACTCTTATTGACAGCTATGGAGTTGTGCTCGAAATTCAAATTGTTCCCGGACGATTCGGGCACCTACTATCTTAATTAATGCCACCAGATTCCATAAAGTGACCCATGAGATCTTAGTTCTTCTCGGTTTTATAAGGTTAATTGGACTGAGCAAGAGCAAGGTAGACGATAAATCAATTAAAGTGAAAAAAATTTACAATCACTTTTACTTTAACACTTTTAGAATATACAAAAATAATAAAATAGCGACTCACAGCCAACCGCGGGGTGGTTCTGTAAATCGCCATCCTTAATGATCTGTAACTCAGATTTGTGTCAACACTCTTTGATAAATCCTTTTAAAGTCAGAGCGATGCGGGAATATAACCAATATCTGTCATGACTATGCAGACTCGTCTGAAGAGTTATTTTTTTGATTTATAACTTCTTACTAATAAACTTATACCTTTAAAAATCAAAACCACTAATATCCCGAAAATTATCAAAGTTAATATTAAGTTTGACCAAACTATATCCAAATTCACTCCTCCGTCTCTGCATTTAATTCTTCTATATCAAATCATATCCCATTATTTATGATAAATGAACAACTTCTTACACGTTAAAATTGTTAATCAACAATATGCCAATTTTGATATTCACCTGTAAAACATCCTCGAATAACCTTAACCTCAGCTATTTGTGGGCATTTCGCGGGCATTTTTCGTAGACATATCATTGATGGTTACAAAACCACTATTTTGCCCAAACAAAAAAACCCTCAACACCAAAGGTGTCAAGGGTTTAAAGGTTCTAGTACAAAGTCATGTATTGGTTTCTTTCCCACTCGTGAACCTGAGTACGATAGATATCCCATTCGATTTCTTTCAGCTCGTAGAAGTGAGCCAGCGCATGTTCGCCGAGAGCTTCGGTAATTACATGGCTGCGGATCATTTCGCTTAGCGCTTCTTTCAAATCGGATGGCAAGCTCGGGATGCCTTCTTCAATACGCTCTTCCTCAGACATCACATAGATGTTACGGTCAATTGGAGCTGGAAGATCAAGCTTACGCTTAATTCCGTCTAGCCCTGCTTTCAACATAACAGCAAGTGCGAGGTATGGGTTAGCTGCCGGGTCCGGGTTACGAACTTCAACACGTGTGCTAAGCCCTCTCGAAGCCGGGATACGAATCATCGGGCTACGGTTACTTGCAGACCAAGCTACGTAACAAGGTGCTTCATAACCAGGAACAAGGCGTTTGTAAGAGTTCACTGTTGGGTTAGTAATCGCTGCAAAAGCACGAGCGTGCTTCAAAATACCAGCCATATAATAACGTGCAGTTTTACTCAGACCTAGCTTGTCACTTTCATCGTAGAACATGTTTTCTTTGCCATTAAACAAGGATTGGTGAGCGTGCATACCAGATCCGTTAATACCAAACAATGGTTTAGGCATAAAAGTTGCATGCAAGCCATGTTGACGGGCAACCGTCTTCACAACGAGCTTAAAGGTTTGAATTTGGTCAGCAGAAGTGATCGCGTCAGCATATTTGAAATCAATTTCATGCTGGCCGGAAGCCACTTCATGGTGGGAAGCTTCGATTTCAAAGCCCATTTCTTCAAGGGTCAACACGATTTCACGACGACAGTTTTCCCCTAAGTCTGTAGGAGCTAAGTCGAAATAACCACCTTGGTCATTCAATTCTGTAGTTGGGTTACCTCTTTCGTCTGTTTTGAACAAGAAGAATTCAGGTTCAGGTCCAACATTCATCGCTGTAAAGCCCATTTCTTCGGCTTCCTTCAGACAACGCTTCAGGATACCACGTGGGTCTCCAGCAAATGGAGTACCATCCGGCATATACACGTCACAAATCAGACGTGCAACACGGCTATCAGTCACCCAAGGGAAGATTACCCAAGTATCAAGGTCTGGGAAGAGATACATATCGGATTCTTCAATCCGTACATAACCTTCGATGGAGGAACCATCAAACATCATTTTGTTGTCGAGTGCTTTTTCCAATTGGCTAACCGGAATCTCTACATTCTTGATAGTACCTAACAGATCTGTAAATTGCAGACGAATGAAACGAACATTCTCTTCCTTGGCAATGCGTAAAATATCCTCTTTAGAAAAGCTCACGTGATCCTCTCCCTTTCAAAACTCTGTATATTATTATTTATTAAAAAACCGGGATAACTCACCTTGAATAAGCGATACCTGTCCCGGTCTTTTACCGGAAACTAGTTCTTGCTTCAGCAAACGGTGAAGCTGCGAATCTGATAGCTCTCTACGTCTAACCTCTGTGTCAGGGGTAATCACAGTAGCTTCTTCGGATTCCTTCGAGACTGGGTTCATTACTTGCTTGATGCCAGCAATGTTAACACCCTTTTCAATCAAGGCCTTAATTTCTAATAGGCGCTCAACATCATTAAAAGAGAACAAACGTTGATTCCCAGAGGTACGTGCAGGTACGATTAGACTATGCTGTTCATAATAACGAATTTGTCTTGCAGATAAATCAGTTAACTTCATTACAATTCCAATAGGAAATAATGCCATATTTCTGCGGATTTCATCACCCATGACTCATCCAACCTTCCAATGATCTTTTTCTGATCTCATTGTACATTTCCTAATACAGCGTGTCAATGGTGTGTAAGATTTTCTGACAGTAATTTTCGATCACGCATACTTTGGAGTGCCATCAAAACGCCATATTTGACATGGGAGTAGGTTAATCCCCCTTGCATATAGCCAATATAAGGCGCACGGATAGGCGCATCTGCCGATAACTCTAAGCTACCACCTTGTATAAACGTACCTGCCGCCATGATGACAGGATGTTCATATCCCGGCATATCCCATGGTTCTGGAACTACATGGCTGTCTACCGCCGCAGCACGTTGAATTCCCTGCACGAAGGCAATCAAGTGATCCGGTCCATCAAAGGAAACCGCCTGAATCAAATCTGTACGAGGTTCATTCCACGCTGGTTTCGTCTCAAACCCGCAGCGCTGAAATACAGCTGCCGCAAAAATACTGCCTTTAAGGGCTTGTCCAACTGTATGCGGAGCCATGAACAGACCTTGGTATAACCCGCGGGTAGTTCCTAACATTGCGCCTACCTCGCCACCGATACCAGGAGCTGTAAGACGGTACGCTGTAAGCTCTACTAGATCTCTGCGCCCACAGATGTATCCACCCGTCTCAGCAATTCCACCACCAGGATTTTTAATTAATGAACCCGCTACTAGATCCACTCCAACCTGCGGAGGCTCAAGCTCTTCAGTAAACTCACCATAGCAATTATCAACGAACACAATAACATCCGGTTTCAATGACTTCACTCTCGCTGTCATGTCACCTATTTCGGCTACTGTGAAGGAAGCACGCCAATCATAACCACGCGATCTTTGAATTCCAATTACTTTAGTCTTCTCATTGATAGAGAGAGTTACCTCTTCCCAATCAATCTTACCCTCTGCGGTAAGGGCAACCTCCCGATATGTAATTCCGAAGTCTGCGAGTGAGCCTGTCCCATCTCCTGCTTGGCCAATCACCTTGTGTAAGGTATCGTACGGACGACCTGTGATGTATAAAAGCTCGTCTCCTGGTCGCAGCACACCAAAGAGGGCTGTTGAAATGGTATGTGTTCCTGAAGCAAAATGCGGACGCACCAAAGCTGATTCCGCACCAAAAACGTCAGCATAGACAAGATCCAGCACTTCGCGTCCACGGTCGTTGTAAGCATACCCCGTTGAACCCGCAAAATGATAATCACTGACCTGATGACGTTGAAACGCTTCTATAACCTTCCATTGATTCTTATCGACAATTCGATCAAGAGCTTTGACTGCACCTTCGATTTCAACTTCTGCGGACTCTGCCGCTCCTAAAATATCTTCTGCAAAAACTGCCATTAGTTCTTATTCGCTCCTTACATTTACTTGCCATCATAATGACAGAAAGCGACAGTTGCCTGACGCTTTTTGTCATTAGCTATTATTTTATACCTATACAACAAGCATTTCCACTTTAGGGGAACAGAGAAGATTACGGCTGGTCCACAAAATCAGCAAGCATGTAACCCCATTTATCATAATCCTCTTTATTAAGACGGACGTTATAGATAACATCGTTCTCATCATAGGTGGTTTCCAGCACCTCACCTACTCTGTAAAGCAAGGAAGAAATATCGCCTCGGTCTCCAGGAATGCGAAAGTTCAGCGTATCTCCGGCCAACTCATCAGAGATAATTTCAATAATCCGGGTTAAATCCTCAGGGTTAAACGCACTGATCTTCAAAAACCCTGTGCCTGTTGGCAGCATTTCCAGTTGCTCAGGCTCACATAGATCGATTTTATTAAAAAGCACTATTTGCGGTTTGCTGGCTGCCCCTAAGTCCTGCAAAATAGTTTGCACAATCTCCATCTGCTCCTCACGCATTGGAGATGAGGCATCCACTACATGCAACACCAGATTGGCCTCATTGACTTCCTCCAGCGTTGCGCGGAAAGATGCCACAAGATCATGCGGAAGATTCTGAATGAAGCCTACAGTATCCGTAAGCACTACCTCTTTGCCACCCGTTAGCTGAAGCACACGTGAAGTAGGGTCAAGCGTAGCAAACAATTGATTTTCAATATAAACATCCGCATCCGTAAGCTGCTTAAGCAGCGTCGATTTACCAGCATTTGTGTAGCCGACTAGAGCAACCTGCACTGCCCCTGCCTTACGACGGCGTTCACGGTGCAATTCACGGGTTTTAACTACCTCATCCAACTGGCGTTTCAACTCCGTAATCCGATTGCGAATATGCCGGCGATCGGTCTCAAGCTTACTTTCACCTGGACCTCTGGTTCCTATCCCCCCGCCTAATCTGGATAAGTTTTTGCCTTGACCGGATAACCGCGGCAAAAGATAGGACAGCTGTGCCAGCTCTACTTGAATAATACCCTCTCTCGTTTTGGCCCGCCCAGCAAAAATATCCAAAATGAGTTGCGTCCGATCAATAATCTTCAGATCCAAAGACTCTTCAAGGTTCCGTACCTGCGCTCCAGATAATTCCTGATCAAAAATAGCCGTATTAGCTCCAAGACCATCAGCGGCCATGCGGAGCTCTTCTACCTTACCTTTCCCGATAAACCATTTTGAATCCGGTGTTTCCTTATTCTGACGCAACACATCCAGGACTTCAACACCTGCTGTTTCTGCTAACTGTACTAATTCCTGCAGAGAAAGCTCTGGGTCAATACCGGTACGTTTAATTTTATCTGTGACGAGAGTGACCAATATCGCCCGATCTTGAATATCCGTTTCTGTATCATGCGTAGTTATTGCCATTTATTCATGCTCCTTATGACGGTAATAGAATCTTTGTGTACCATTTAATCAGTTTTTCACTTCTTGCTGATGTTATACAGATGAAACTGTTCATTCACAGCACTTCAAAACATTTTATCATAAGTTTCATTGGTAATATAGGCTGATAATGGAACGGCTCCCCATGCTGTCAGCATTTTCATTATGATAATCTTCAATCTTTTATAAAAGATAAACCGACTAAGCACGTATAAACTTAGCCGGTGTCAATTTATTTATGAGATTATACTCTCCCCTTTTGAATAATCATCGACCGGAAGAACAAGGTCTCTCGGTAAGATCTCCATCAAAGATTGCTTGGATATTTTGACATGTCTGCTTATTAATCTAACCGCTTGATGGCGAATTGCCTGCTCGAGGATATTGCGTACATACCGCGCATTACTAAAATTTTCTTCAATAATTTTCTCATTAAGGATTAACTCTTTTAGTTTCCCATTTGTTTCTGGAGTAATTATATAGTCTCTTTCAGCTGCCATTTTATGTGCAATCAATATCAGTTCATCTGTTGTGTAGTCCTGAAAATCAAGTTGAATTGGAAATCGTGAGGGAAGTCCGGTATTAGCCTCCATGAACATCTCCATTTCATTTGGATAACCCGCTAAGATAATGATGAGATCATCATTCCTGTCCTCCATAACCTTTACAAGACAGTCGATTGCCTCTTTCCCAAAATCTTTATCTCCGCCTCTAGCCAAGCTATAAGCCTCGTCAATGAATAATACGCCACCCATAGCCTTCTTAACAAGGTCTCTGGTCTTTTGAGCTGTATGCCCTATGTATTCCCCCACTAAATCCGCTCTCTCTACTTCGATTAATTGACCTTTACTTAATATGCCCATATTCTTTAACAGCTTGGCAACGATTCTTGCTACAGTTGTTTTTCCAGTCCCGGGGTTGCCTTTAAACAGCATATGATAAACCTGATTAACTACATTTAACCCCAGTTCTTGTCTCATTTTTTCCACTTGGATAAGCGCATGAATTTCATATATAAGATCCTTCACCTTTTCAAGACCGATAAGCTCATGAAGCTCTTGCAGGATTTCTTTTGTAGATTCTAAATGATTATTTTGAGCCAGCGCGCTCTCCAATGTTTCATTCGTAATATTTGTTGGGTCTTGATTTTTGAAAGTTATATTCATTCTGGAATCATTAATGGTTATCTTTCTTAAATTTTCTTCACCCATTGTAATCACCTCGTTAGAGCATTATATGCAATAACTGAATGACATCATGCACTTGTTTTAAAGAATGGGGTTTCGACATTGGATTCCCTGCTATCTCTCGCATCTTCTACGATGGTACACGAGGATAGAATGACCGAAATACATAAAAGCCATAAGCAAACGCTTATTTTTTTATCATTTTACACTCCCATTATTTTTGATATACAAATAACAAATAGCCCCCAGTTAGAGTTTAATCCATTTGGGGGCTGGCTTTTCTAATCAAGTCTCTTCCGGAATAGGAGGCGTTATTAGAAGATTCTGATATTCGGGAACAATTACAGGAACAACTGCTGGATTTTCCATTTCGTATAGGCTAGAATTTCACGCGACTTATGCCTTGTCATCGACAGAACAGTGGATTCTGTAAGTCCCAGTTCAGGATTCACATAACCGAGCTCGTCCGCGATTTCGTGTGAACGCCATCCATGATATGTATGCGTAATAATAATTGCTGAAGACAATCCCTCACTTGTCATAATGGCTTTGCTATACAGAAGATTCTCGTAAGTGCTGGTAGCTTTATTTTCAACAGAAATGGCGCTATCCGGAACTCCATGAGCTACTAAATAATTGCGCATGCCTTGACCTTCGGTATATTTAAGATCAGGTTTATCCAAACCTCCAGAAACTATGAAATGCGAGAACATCCCCTCTTGATAAAGCTTAAGCCCGTAATCCAATCGTTCCTTCAATCCCGGGCTAGGTTCATCTCCCCACATCGACATGCCAAGAATGATCCCTGTATCGGCTTTGAGCATAGGATCTGTCGTTGCGGCTTTATTGATATTCCTCAATGCGTACGCACACCACAACAATCCAACTACAACAATAAGCATTAAAGCAATAAGCAACGTTCGTTTAGACCAAATCCGGCGTTTTTTGGGAACAATCCGAATCGGGGAAGAGTCTCTTCCATAAACGTACCATTCCATCTTTATTTCCTCCTGAATTCTCCATGATGAAATAATTCGGCACGATGTTTCAAAGAGAGAGAGAAATAAGGGAAAGCATGAGCATCGATGCCACGTAAAATAGTATGGGCAGTCTCCCAGGCTAGCTTATAATCGCTTTCTGAGATATCTTGCCTCTCCAGTGCTTCCTCCAGTTCATCCTCATCGAGCAAAAACACCTCGCCGTTCCAAAGTACTACCACGTCCAGATACAAATCGTCAAACCAAGGCACACCTTGGTCAGTGACGCCTTGCACCTTACAGGTGTCTATGTACCATTGAACAATATTTTGTTTTTCGTCGAACATAGCCGTCACAATATAGTGACTGTCTTTCGGAAAATATTGCAGCCAGGAATAACCTTTATCTGCAATACGATATGTATGTCGTCCATAGCTCTTCCACAGTGGTTCTTTCAGCCCGTAGATGGTATAAAGCGTAATATATCCGCTGAATTCCCGGCTCTCCACATAGCGGCAGGCAAAATGGCGACGCGTAATCCGGCGCCAGTTGGCCCGGTCTCCGAATTTACGTTTCATAGAAATTACCCTCTCCAGTATGGTCTATTCAGCTTAACACATTTAGAGGATACACTCAAAACATCCCGCAAAATACAAGAAATTTTCTTCTAAACCTAACAAAAACGGCAGCCTAGCTTCGCTTTTTAAATAAAGCGAAGCTGGGCTGCCATGGATAAAGCTTATTATTTGAAATTCAAACTCGTTTATTGAGCGGAAGAATCTCCGTTCACAAACCCCGCCTCTGGATCAGGGTTTGTGGACACATTCCCGCTCTCATCGCCGGAACCTTCTCCACCGATAGTGGGTTCTGGAGTTGGAGTCGGCACTGGTGTTGGCGGTGGCGGGGTGATTTCAGGGATCGTCCCTGTACCTCCGTCATTTCCGCCACCCTCGTTGCCGCCTCCGTTATTGCCACCATTTCCATTCTCTCCGTTGTTGCCACCTTCCTCTGGGGTCGGGGTCGGAAGATTAGGATCTATGGTTGGTTCAGGGGTTGGCATTTCATCCTGCACGGATACACTAACCACATTGGATGGTTCGCTCTCCACTTTCAGCGCAGGGTCATAAGAAGTTACATAATACTCGTAAACCAAACCAGGCAGTGCACTAAAATCCCCTGCGCTGGTAGTCACTGTATTTAACAGTGAGCCAAACTCAGCTTCCGATGTCTCTCTACGATAAATACGATACTCAACTCCGGAAATAGGAACTGCCTCCCAATTGAGATTTACAGTCATCGTAGAAGGATCATATGCTGCTGATAGTCCAGTAACGGTCTGAGCTGTTTCTGGTGTTTCTGTAGGCTCAGGGGCAATCTCGTTATCGATCTGCGGGAAGGATTTCTTAGGAACATCCTTCAGCGCTTCCTCCATGACCTTACCCCAGAAAGCAGCGGCAAGCGGACTGCTGTTCTTAAGCAGATGCTTTTTACTTGGCTTGTCATAACCCATCCAGACTGCTGCTGTCCATTCCGGCGTGTAGCCTACAAACCACACATCACGGTTCGAGCTGATTCCAGAATATCCACTTTGCGTCGTACCGGTCTTACCCGCCACAGGACGGTCAATCCTAGCTTTTCTACCCGTACCGCTCTCCACGACCTTCTGCATCATCTCAGTCATTTGATAAGCCGTTTCCTTACTCATCACACGCTCAGGCGTTGTATTCGCTTTGTAGACCGTCTCACCACTGCTGTCAGAGATGGATTTAATGGAATAAGCCTCTCTTAGTTCGCCGCCATTTGCAAAAGCGCTGTAGGCTTGCGCCATTTCCAGCGTATTGGTTCCTTTGCTCATGCCTCCAAGAGCCAGCGAGAGGTTCTTATCCTCGTCTTCCAATCCAATGCCTAGTTTCTTGGCAAATTTAAATCCGGTATTCACACCAATTTCATTGAGCAGCCAAACAGCAGGAATATTCTCTGATTTCTGAATGGCATCACTCATGTTGATGCTCTTAGAATATCCGTGCAGGTTGGTTGGACAATAGTTCGCGAAACATTGCTTCTCATTGCTTAGCGTTGAATTCATGGTGAATTTCCCAGATTCCAGCGCTGGAGCATAAGAGACAATTGGTTTGAAAGCAGAACCTGGAGAACGACGGCTGCCAGTTACACGACTGTAGCCTTTTTTCTCATAATTCCGTCCGCCAAGGAGTGCGACAATGCTGCCATTCTCCTGATTCACAATCGTCATTGAGCCTTGTACCAGCTCTTCATCTACACTCTTTTCAAAATTATCACTATCTGCAAAAGCATCTTCAACCGTTTCTTGAGCATGCTTATCCATGGTAGTGTAAATTTTGTATCCGCCGATATTCAGATCATCTTCTGACAATCCAAATTTTTCTTCCGCCTCATCTACTGCAAAATCAATAAATGCTTGATAACGCTGTTTCTTTTCTGGCGGCTTATAGTTATAATCTACGGCTTTTGCTTCGTCTCTTTCCTGCTCCGTTATGTACCCTTGCTCATACATAAGCTGAAGCACTACTGCGCGCCGTTCCTTCGAAAGATCTGGGTTACGCAGCGGGTTGTAACGAGACGGGCCTTTTGGCATTGCCGCCAATGTCGCGATTTCCCAGACCTTAAGCTGACTCAAATCACTTTTACCAAAATATCTTACTGATGCTGCTTTAATTCCGTAAATTGTACCCCCGAAGTTAATCCGGTTCAGATACATCGTAATGATCTCTTCTTTAGATTTCTGATTCTCAAGGGCTACGGCAATAGACACTTCAGTTGCTTTACGGAAAAACGTCTTGTCCCGTGTCAGGAAGATGTTTTTGGCGAGCTGTTGAGTAATGGTACTACCGCCCTCTACCATACTTCGTGCGGCGATATCCTTTACTGCTGCCCGGCCAATCGACCATAAATCCACACCAGAATGTTCGAAGAAACGTTTATCCTCTGTGGCTACAAAAGCATTAACCAATAACGGTGGAATTTCTTCATACTCTACTGGATCACTTTTCTCCAGTGATAATTCGCCGATTAAATTAGCATTGCGGTCATATACCTTAGTAGTTTCATTCACTGTTAGCTTATCTTGGTTCTCAAGCAGAAGCTTTTGACCATTTAGCATAATGAACAGATATCCACCTAATGCACAAAAAATGGCTAATGCCGTAGCGAAGAACAAGCTCCACAGCACACGCTTCTTCGTCAAAAATTTCTTTTTCTTTTTTGGTTTTGATTTTGGTTTTGATTTGGAACTGGACGATCCTCTATCTCTATTGTGATTCGTCCTGGATGTATCGTCTCTAGACATAATGCCTCCTGACTCCCTTTCGGAAATAAACATAAATGGTCTGCCATGAATGAAAAGAACAACCTTCACAGGTTGCTCTCTCACACTCTATTCAAACGATTTATAAACAAGAAAGGTTTCAATTCATTTTTGATAAATATTATTCTTCACTACTGCTGTCTTGCATCAGTGATACACTACGCTGTGGTGTGAACGTGGAAATTGCGTGTTTATACACCATTTGCTGGCGTCCATCACTGTCAATGACGATTGTAAAATTGTCGAATGCTTTAATTATTCCCCGGATTTGAAAACCGTTGGTCAGATATACCGTAGCAGGGATATTTTCTTTGCGTAGTTGGTTCAAGAATGTATCTTGGATGTTAATGGACTTGTTCATATGACGTACCCCCAATGGTTCAATTAGATTGTTCAGAAGTATATTCAAGACCTGAGAGAAACTTTCCTGCTATTATACCACGTATTTTTGAGAAATTCTCAGAAAAGTTTTGTTCACCTTCGACATCGATCCACTCGATTTCCTTCATGTGGCGAAACCATGACAACTGTCTTTTGGCGAATCGGCGAGTATCGCGTTTAAGCAGTATCACAGCTTCTTCCAGCGTCAGTTCTCCCGCCAGGTAAGCGGCAATTTCCTTGTAACCCAATCCCTGCATGGACACAAGGCTTCTGCTGTAACCGTTATCCAGCAGTCCCTTCACCTCAGCAACGAGACCATCCGCCAGCATGCTATCAATTCGGTCCTCAATACGTTTATATAGTATTTTCCGGTCCATTGTCAAACCTATGAGACATAAGTCATAGGGTGATTCCTTCTTTTGAGCAGCATGAGAAGCGGAAAGTGTAGTGTTTGTCTGGTGTTGAATTTCCAGTGCACGGATAATTCTGCGACGGTCGTTAGGATGAAGTTTGGCTGCGCTGACTGGATCAACCGCCTCGAGTCTGGCATGCAGTGCAAGCGCTCCATATTCTTCCGCAAATTGATCCTGCTCTTTACGGAAGGCTTCATCAGCCACTGCTTCCGAGAACTGAAAGCCGTAACATAAAGACTCAATATACAGTCCAGTCCCCCCTACGATAAAGGGAAGCTTCCCTCTAGCGCTTATCTCCTCGATAAGTCTAGTGCCCTGCTCTTGAAATTCAGCGGCAGAATACGCATCCTGCGGATCATGAATATCGATCAGGTGATGGGGAATTCCCTTCATTTCAGCGGTTGTAATCTTAGCTGTACCAATATCCATACCACAATAAACCTGCATCGAATCGCCGGAAATAATCTCAGCGTTATAAGCTGCTGCCAGCTCCAGACTTAACCGGGTTTTGCCTACGGCAGTTGGTCCTAACAGCACTAGAACCTTATGCCTTTCTTTAGTTGTCAATGTGTATCACCCCGTACGATGTTTTGGAGTTGCTTCGGAGCAGCTCAGTAAACCCTAGGCGTTCAAATTCGCCACTCAAAGCCTTTTCTTTTAAAAGAACAGTCTTACGGGCGACCCTAACCGCCTCTGCTACACTCTCTGTCGATAAGGCTGCACGGTTAGCGAATTGCCGCAGCGGGGAAATCGAGGCAGAACCCGTCAGAGGCACGCGAAACATAGGATCGAAGTAGACAATATCCACACTTCGATCTGGTTGAGACCGTAAATAATCCAAATGTTCACTATGCACGACATTAACTCTGCGTAAAGCCTCATTGACCTTTACTTGCCCAGAGGTGTAATGAGACATCCCTTCACTGAGCAGTGCGTACAGCGGTAATGAGCTCTCCAAAGCGGTAACCTCCGAGGACTCACCACCATGCACAGCAAACAGTAAGGAGTCGGCTCCTAATCCGGCTGTACAATCCAATACGCTATCTCCGGGAAGCATTCGAGCAGCAACAAGCATCGGCTCGATCTCACCCTTTAGGATTCGTTTAGCGCGAACGAAGCCCATGCTTGGATGAAACTCCATAGGCTCCATTCCTAAGCGGTGTAGTCGAACAGCGTCCTGAGATAGAATCAGAATATCCTCATCTCCGTAATGTTCAACCATCCTTGTAATTGAGAGTTTCTCACGTGAAGCATAACTACAACCCGTTCTCTCCGCAAGGCTTTGCGCGCGTTCTACTATTTCCATTATCGGGCTATACCCCGTAGTTATAATCATGGTGCCTCCAGTCTTGCTCTCAACAAATTTCAAAAAATGTATAATTACATAACCCGCTTGAACAATTTCTCTAAATCATAGGATGAAAAAGAGATCACAATCGGCCGTCCATGTGGGCAAGTATACGGTTGCTTGCACTCTGCAAGTCGGGATAACAGAGCTTCCACTTCCTGTTCTGTTAGTTTATGGTTGGCCTTAATCGAGGCTTTACATGAACACAGAATCGATGACTTTTCTCTTAGCTTCGCAAGATCAATCATACGCTCACTTAAGACCCACTCCGCCATTTCTTCAACGACCGCCTTCTCATCCCCTTCAGGAAACCAATAGGGCAAGGAACGAACGAGAAAGGTTTGTCCGCCAAAGTGCTCAAGGTATACCCCGGCCTGCTGAAACCAATGTAGACGTTCACTAAGCTGGCGACTTTCAGAAGGCGTGAACTCCAGCGTAATCGGCAGTAGCAGCTCCTGTGAGGCATCCTCCGGCCGACCAAATTTCTCATAGAAGTATTCGTAATTAATTCGTTCATGTGCCGCATGCTGATCGATTAAATAAAGCCCTCCATCATTCTGAGCAATAATATACGTCCCATGATGCTGACCTATATAATTAAGCTCAGGAAAGGCCGGAAGTCCAGGCTCTTCTTGTTGTGGTGGAGCCCATAGCTTCTCAACCGAAAGGAGCTGCTTCTGCGACATTGAGGTTTCTTGCGGGCGATAGCTATTGGAATAACTAGTATTCGCACTAGTTTGGCGCCCCTGCGAAGATGAAGACGGATAGCCTGACCCGTAAGCTGGAGCCACCTCGCGAGCCACCTGATGATCCGCCTGACCTTCCTTGCTAAAATCACGGGTATTACGGTCAAGGCTCGATGACTGTAGTCCACTTAAGAAGTTGGCAGATCCCGTGGGAGCTGTATCCTTCACATCACCAGTCGAAGATGACGGTGGAACGGCCCCTTTGGAAAAAGCAAATTGCTCCTGAATAAAGGAGTTGCTGCCCTTGGGTCCGATTGTTTCCTTGCTTGGACGTGGAATCAGACTTTGCCCCAGCAGTATTTTGCGGATCTCCTGCTCAACAAAGGTGTAAAGCTCATTCTCTTTACTAAATCGAACCTCCAGTTTTGCTGGATGTACATTGACATCTACCAAAGAGGGGTGCATATCCAGTTCAAGAACTAATAGCGGATAACGGTTAATCGGAAGCAAGGTATGATAAGCGCGCATGATTGCTGCGTTCAGACCATTACTGCGAATATAACGTCCACCGACAATAGTAGTGATTGCATTTCGATTGGAACGAGTCCATTCTGGACGACTAATATATCCGGAAATCCGGTAATCCAAGTCTTCTGCCGTAATCGGCAGCATTGCTTTGGCGGCATTGGTTCCGTAAACAGCTGCGATGACCTGCAGCAGATCACCATTTCCGAGCGTATGCAGCAGCTGATTGCCATTATGATGCAAGGTAAAAGAGATCCCCGGATGAGCGAGCGCCATGCGGTACATGGCATCTGAGATATGGCCCAGCTCCGTCTGAATACTCTTCATATATTTCAGCCTTGCCGGCGTATTAAAAAATAATTCACGAACGGCAAGATCACTTCCCCGGCCGGAAGGAGCGTCCTCATTTCGTATGAGATTGCCACCCTCAATGTCTACTAGGCGCCCTTTGCCGTCATCGGCAGTTGCAGTTAGAAGCGATACCTTGGATACCGCGGCAATACTGGGAAGTGCCTCTCCGCGGAAGCCTAAGCTTGTGATTTGAAATAGATCACGGCCATTCAGAATTTTACTTGTAGCATGCCGGTAAAAGGCGGTCTCACAATCTTCAGGATCAATCCCAGAGCCATTATCTTTAACGCGGATGCTCTGCAAGCCCCCCTCTTCTACCGATACCTCAATTCTTGTACTGCCAGCGTCAATCGCATTCTCGACAAGCTCCTTTACAACAGAAGCTGGCCGCTCTACTACTTCACCCGCAGCAATCTGGTTGGCAATATGCTCGTCCAATATATGAATTTTGGCCATTTCATTCACCTCTTATTTAGGCAATCAATTATTATAAAATCTTTATTGCAGATCCTTAACCTTCATCTTCAGCTCGTTCAACAGACTCATCGCCTGCAGCGGCGTCATATTCATAAGATCAGCGTCACGCACAGAAGAAATGAACTCTTTTAGCGCGGGATTCTCATGGATTTCAG
This sequence comes from Paenibacillus sp. FSL R7-0163, assembly GCF_037969975.1. Classification (NCBI taxonomy): domain Bacteria; kingdom Bacillati; phylum Bacillota; class Bacilli; order Caryophanales; family Paenibacillaceae; genus Paenibacillus; species Paenibacillus sp. FSL R7-0163. The sequence continues at coordinate 2,311,144 of NZ_CP150224.1, read as the reverse complement.
TTACCGCTACTTGATGTGCACTACCTTTGCGGTTCTTGGGTGGTTCTTCCTCACCAAAGATAGACAACTGAACAACCTCATTTTCTACAGGTGCCTCAGTGATGACACTTACGGCTTGCGCCACGGAAGATGTGCTAGCAACTTCTCTTACAGCCGCCTGTCTTTCGAGGCTTCCCCCGTAATGAAGTTCAGTACCACCAGGATGGGCTGCCTGCTCAATGCTCTGTAAGAGACCATAAGCTCGGTCAATAATCCCTTCAGGAAGACCCGCAAGACGTGCACAATAGATCCCATAGCTGCTGTCAGCCGCTCCAGGAACTAGCTTGCGCAGGAAGTTTACTTTATCGCCGCTCTCTTGAACAGCCATAGAGTAATTCCGCAGTCCTTTAAGACTCCCTTCCAAATGAGCCAATTCATGAAAATGGGTCGAAACTAGAGCTTTGCAAGAAATAACATCATGTACATATTCAATAACCGCCTGAGCGATGGCCATACCTTCACTGGTCGAGGTACCTCTTCCCAGCTCATCAATAATAATCAAGCTGCGAGCTGTTGCTTTCTCTGTCATAACCTGGATGTCAGCCATTTCCACCATAAATGTACTTTGACCACCGATCAAATCATCAGCTGCTCCAATACGAGTAAAGATCCGGTCTATAAGCGGAACTTCAGCACTGTTTGCTGGAACAAAACATCCAATCTGAGCCATGATGCAGATCAGCGCCACCTGACGCATGTAGGTGCTTTTGCCCGCCATATTAGGACCTGTAATTAGAAGAATGTTACCTTCTTCCTTACTCAGCGTGCTTCCATTTGCAATAAACGCGGAATCTTTAAGCACCGCCTCCACAACAGGATGACGGCCCCCTTCAAGCCGAAGATCATAACCATCCGAAAGGACTGGCTTCACAAAACGATGTTCGGCACTAACTGCCGCCAAGCATTGATACACATCAATCTCGGCAACCTTTTCTGCAAGATTTTGCAGGCGGGGGATTTGCCCGTTGATGCGATTACGCAGCTCGGTAAAGAGGCTGTATTCCAAATCCGTCATTTTATCCTGAGCTTCAAGAATAAGTGCTTCCTTCTCTTTAAGCTCAGGTGTGACAAAACGCTCTGCGTTAGCAAGCGTCTGTTTGCGTTCATAACGTCCTTCCGGCAATGCAGCCAGATTGGATTTGGTGATCTCTATGAAATAACCGAAGATTTTGTTATAGCCGATCTTCAGTGACTTAATGCCAGTGGCCTGTCTTTCCTTAGCCTCCAGTTCAGCGATCCAACGTTTACCGTTACTGCTAGCTTCCCTAAGCTCGTCTAAACGTTCATGATAACCGGAACGGATAATTCCACCGTCGCGCACAGACACCGGGGCATCCTCGACGATTGCACGGTCAATGTCCTCTCGCAGCTCGGCGCATTCATCCATGCTTGCACCGATCTCTCGTAAAGTAGCTGAACCGGAGGTCATACATAATTCCTTCAATGCAGGAATTTGCGCCAGCGATAATTTCAGGGCATTCATATCACGGCCATTGGCGCTGCCAAAAGCAATACGACCCACCAACCGCTCCAAATCATAAATTTCTTTAAGCGCTAAACGCAGGTCCTCGCGAACGATAAACTGATTGTACAAATAATCGACAGCCTCTAGGCGCCGTTCGATCGGAGCTCGCTGCAATAGCGGCTTATCAATTCTACGGCGCAACAGACGGGCGCCCATCGACGTTTCCGTTCGATCCAGCAGCCAGAGCAAGGATCCTTTTTTGGAGCGTTCGCGAACCGTTTCGGTTAGTTCAAGGTTCCGGCGTGTAAATGGATCTAGAATCATATAATTGCCTGGTTCATAAGGAGAAATCTGACTAAGCTGCCCTAACGAACGCCGCTGGGTCTCATTCAGATAAGAGATCAGAAGCGCCAGACATTGTCCACGTTCCTTCTCTAGACGTACCCATGCCGCTTCACCGAACTGACGACGTGCCAGCTCCTCCTCGCGTTTCTCCCAAGGGGTGTAAACTACAGGTTTGGCTAACAGCGGCGTTTCGCTTCGCAGAATCTCCAACAGTGCAGCGTCTCCGATGATCTCAGCCGGTTCATAGATGCCAATCTCATCACGCAGCCATTCGGCTCCAGATAATACCGAAGTAACATATAGCTCACCAGTTGTTAAATCGCAGGCAGCTAATGCCATCATTCCGTCACTTTCGGTAACGCAAACGAGGTAGTTGTTGCTCTTGTCAGCAATGATTTTTCCATCCATCACGGTTCCTGGTGTCACGACGCGTACAATATCCCGCTTCACCATGCCTTTCGTGACTGAAGCATCCTCTAACTGCTCACAAATGGCGACTTTATATCCTTTTTCTATCAGGCGTTGAATATATCCCTCGGCGGCGTGGTAAGGCACTCCACACATAGGGATTTTCTCCTCGCCCCCGCCTTCGCGGCCTGTCAACGTAATCTCAAGCTCCTTGGAAGCCAAAATGGCATCTTCAAAGAACATTTCATAGAAATCGCCCAGTCTAAAAAATAGGAAGGCATCCTTAGCCCCTTCCTTTACCTTTAAATATTGCTCTATCATCGGCGTATATTGTGCCATGGTCAACCTCCATGCCTATTTAATGCTGTCCCCCATTATAACAGAAAATTGGTGGACAAAGTTACCCTGAAACCTCACATTAGTACAACGAAAGACTAGAATACTTATCAGACAAACACTTACAGGAGGTATATTCTTCTGCTTTTAAATATTGTAAAATATTAACACAGAGCATCAGCCCATATGAAAATCAAAGGAGAATACAATATGATACGAAAGCTAACGAAGGATGATCAAGAGCTGCTGATGGCATTGCTGCGGAAAGAGCCGGCGCTTAATTTATTTATCATTGGCGATGTGGAGAATTTTGGGTTTGAACAGGATTTCATGGATTTGTGGGGAGAGATTGATCCAGCTGACGGGCGGATAAAAGCCGTTCTGCTGCGCTTCTATAGAAGCTACCTTCCTTATGCAGATGGCCCTTTTGATGTCGAGGGGTTCGCTGAGATTATCCGAAAGGATAATGACATGCATATGATCTCCGGAGCCTCAGAGGTGGTGAAGGCTTTTGACGGGGAAATTAATTTCAAACAAGTAAAACAGCTGTATTTTGCTGAATTAAAAGATATGAACAATAAAATAAGTGAGTCCTTCTCTTCAGCTGAGCCTATCAAAAAAGCTACAGTTCAGGATGTAGAAGCGATTTGCGCACTCACCGATACCATTGAAGAATTTGAAAGCAGCCGGAATGGTTCAAGAACCAGCCTGCGTAAAACGCTGGAAAGCAACACCGGCCGCACGTATTATATGGAACGGGAAGATAAGGTCATTGTCACAGCTTCAACTTCAGCGGAAAATTCCATGTCAGCGATGATTGTCGGGGTTGCCACACATCAAGCATTCAGAGAGCAAGGCCTTGCTTCGCGCGTAATGGCACAGCTATGTGCAGACCTGCTTCATGAAGGAAAGTCATTATGCCTCTTTTATGACAACCCACATGCCGGAGTTATTTATAAACGACTTGGCTTTCAAGATATCGGTTCATGGACCATCGTTAACATGTAGACCAAATAGTAAAATATCACATTTTTACTTTGCTGCACCATAACTCACGTATATCACGCGACTCATCCCACGTCCGCTCAGCGGCAATATATTCGAATAAAGGCTCGATATAGGGGGCGGCAATCTCGTAGCCGCCTAGGGAACGCAGCTGCGCCAGCAATGGGGGGATTGCGGCGCGCAGCGGAGGTTTATCGCCGCTGTAGTAGGCGATATGCAGGTCTTCCCGGTCTAGCGGGCGTTGCGTCAGGTCCTCATAATGGCTCACGATCAGATGAGCCAGATAGACCGCGCCTTTAGCGATGACCGGGGATACCAGGAAGCTCGGCAAGGTCCGGTACTCGAAGCCGCCATGCGGCTGAGTCCGGAAATCGCCGAGCACGCCGTATCGGGGACGACGCGCCCCTGCGCGGACGTCTTCGAGTAGAAGCATGGGCAGCGCGAGATAGTTATCGAGCGCGCGCAGCAGCGGCGCCGTCAGCGTCACGCCGCTGAAGTGCAGATGGCCGCCGAGGGCCCAGCCCGTCAGCGGCATGCCTCCCGCCCGCCAGCGCAGCGAGCGGTCGGCGATGAGCCGGTCCGCCAGCGCCGCGGCGGACATCAGCTGCGCCAGCAGTGCGCGCGGTTCCCCGCGCGGCTGAGGGCGCAGCTCGGCGACCGGGAACGCGCCGCGCGTTCCCGGAGGTCCGGCGTCGCAGCCTGCGACGCCGTCCGTGGGCAGGTACCGCGACGCAGGCACGACGCGGCCGGTGGATTCCCGGAGGATGATGAACTCCGGGTCCATACCCATCAGCAAGCCGCTGCGGCCCGGCTGCTCCAGATCCAGCTTTCGTTCCAGCGCTAACGCTGCGGAACGATAAGGCTCGGGCAATCGTTGCCCGGAGGTCTTTACTAGTGGAGTGACTCCCTCCACCACATACCTCCGGTTCCCCATTGCCCTCAGCAGTACCTCACCGCTATCCAGCCCCAAGCTGTACAGCGTGCGGACAGCAATCCGCTGGAGCAATTTCATCACCCCGCGAAGCTCTCCCCGCACTCGGCCTCCCGTGGTATTGCTCTCGGCATTAGCAAAGCTCACAGCTTCGCTATAATTATCGGTGGCCGCACGCATTCCAAGACCCGCTCCAAGCAAAGAGATGTGGAGCACAGTCAAATGATAAACCAATATCTTATAACACTGCCTGTGCCCCTTCTCAGTAGCGTGTAAAGCATATGTATCGACAAAACGTTTTACAGATGGCGTCAGCGTTGCTTCAACTCCGCTTCTAAGCAATCTAGACTCTCTCTCTGCCACAGACAATTCTGAATACACCTTAAGACCTTCATTCATACTCTTTAGCGCCTCCATCCGAGCGTGAACCTTTTTTCATCCTAAAAATAAATAAAAAAAAGGAGGGCATTCGCCCTCTACGCCGCCGCACTCCCTACATATAATGGACCATAACCCATTGATACTCAGTTAACGGCGGCGTATCCTTCCTTACAGCTCATCATCCAGATTGTCAGGGTCCAGATCATCGTAATCGAAGCTATCACCTTCAAAATCATAATCCTTGTCTTCTGGATCATCACTTTGCTCAGTGACATACACACGGACTTTGGTCTCAGCCACCAACTCCACTTCGAATTCGCGCTCTACGCGAAGTGTCACACTGCCTCCGCCTGGCGATACGCCCGCTTCTACACAGTTGGGTTCCTGCGTTGCCTCCGCAGAGACCTCAACTGTTGAAGTGCGGTGTCTCGTGTCCAGGTAGGAAAGCGGGATGAGCTCCACATAAGAGACTGTTTCCTTTGCTACCTCGGTCTGCTTGTTCTTGTCGTACGAGTACCAGATGTTTACATCATAAGTACCAATTACTTCGATTCCGTTCCCGGCGGCAACCGCTTCGTATTGGTGGTTGATAATCCAAGCCCCCAAAATACTAGTCGGATGATGTGGCGGAGTCACGGTATGGGTTGCTGTAGAGAACTTACGACCTTTGCCGCAAATTGCCTTCGTAATGATCTCCCTTGTTTGACGTTTATGGCTTAATGACATCTTTGAACCTCCTCCATACAATCATTCACTATCAAGTGTATGCAGGTTCTAGGCATTTGTTGATTGTTAGACTATAAATAAATTTGAGTAAGCCCTCAAGAAGGCTTTTTCAGGAGACTCATAGTTCATTTTATTTCAAAATTTGTACATATATGAGTAGATTCCAAAAATGGTCCAACCTGTTCCAGAGCCATTCCTGACCCCTCAAAAAACCTTAAAACACCAGCTATTGCGGGATTACCCGCACAATTCCAAGCGATCTATGTTTGCTTAAGTCAATAAAATCCTCATCAATATTCACCAGTGGCCGCAAAGGGTCTGTAGCAAGAATCATAACAATTTTTCCTTTTCGCCCATCTGTCAATTCCACTTCGTTCCCTAGCATTGACTGCATTAACTTATTAATAAACACTCTGCAAATATAAGGGTCGAGCTTACCGAACACACTCTCCTCCATTTGCAGTAATACTTCGTATAAAGGAGCCGCTTTGCGATAAAAACGGTCGGAGGTCATCGCGTGAAACACATCAGCCACAGCAACGATTTTACTGAAATCAGTAATCCGGTTCCCAAGCACACCAAATGGATAACCACTGCCGTCCATTCTTTCATGATGCTGTAAGGCTACTAGCGCTTGGGTATGGTTTGTGCCTACCGTATCCCTGATCATCTCATACCCAAAGGTCGTATGCTTTTTCATCAGCTGAAACTCTTCGTCGGATAATGGACCGGGCTTGGTTAATATGTCATCCGGGATTCTCATTTTGCCGATATCATGAAGAGTCGCTGCAATGGTCAACATGCTCAAATCCTCAGACTTTAGCTTCAGCCATTTGCCTAGCAAGGTAGATATTATGCCCACGGCTACATTATGTCTGTATGTATAATCATCTTTGGTCTGCAAAGCAGCCAATACTCCGTAGAAGTCATTCTTTTCGCTTACCTGCTGGATAAACGGAATCACTTCATTTCTAACTTCCAGCATAGGAATTCTTTTATTTTTGTTATGACGAATCTGTTCAAAAATATTCTCAATCGCAGCTGTACAATCATCAATTGCAAGCTGGAAAAATTCCGCGCTATCCAGCTGGACGACGTCATGAGATTCCAGAGTGATCTTATGTTGTCGAATTAATCTAATATGTTCAGCACTCAATAAAGTCAATGCGGGTAAAACAAATACTCCTTTGTCATTAAAGAGGTTAGCTACAAGTTGTTTTCCGATAAATGATTCCATATCTTTGTCCATACGCCTCACCTGCCAATGCGGAAAATTCGTATATGAATTTCCTGCTTGAATTTGAACTCACCCTATAATTGTTAATCCCTTTCGGAGATCAACTTTTAGTTCATACATATTTTATCGTGATTTCAGGGGCGAATGTTAATACTTCACTTTATTAAAGCCTAATTTTAAGCTTTTTTCCGGGTGAGCAAACGTTTCTCAGGCTTATAGCTGACCGGTATTTTATGGCGTTTCGCAATTTTCAAATAAAGTGCCAATTCTCTGCAAAGCTGCAGAATCGCTGATCGCACTTCGAATTCCTCACGTGTCTCCGGCAAATCCATGCTTTCAAATTCTTGTTCAAGCTCTTCCAGCAAATGTTCCGTGCGGCCTGTATATTCTTCAGCCAAAACATCTCCGCTAAGCTGGTCGAACAATTCAGCTACCATCTCTCCATGCGGTAAATGGCGATATACTTGAGAAATCAGCTGCATCATGCTTTGAATCGATTCCAGCTGCTCCTTACGCATATAGAAATAGACATTCCAAGCTTCATCAGGATGAATCACATGATTCTCCATCTCACGAGTAGCGGCAGTCAGTCCCCGCTGCACTGCATTATCCGCATCAATTAATTCTTTGCCATCCCACATATACGCAGGTTCACGCAAAGTACGGGCCATCTGAGTAAAAATAACTGAAAAGTATCGATCCACTTCCTTGCGGATTCCATAAATAACTCCCCCGGTCTGTGGCATGTAAATCAAGTTAACCACCCCCGCTGAACCGAGACCTATGGCCAGAAGCTCTACTTGCTGCAACAACACATGAAGCGATAACTCAGCTTGTCCAAAAACACGAAACACAATAACAGAGCTAGTGACAATCCCTTCCTTGTAGCCAGACTTCACAATCATCGGAAAGCCAACCAGAACGTATAGTCCAAGCACCCAGTAATGAAACCCTAATATCCAAAATAAAATACACCCAAAAAAGAGTCCCACGAGCGAGGCCAAAAAACGCGCCGTTATCGTCCGGAAACTCCTTTTCAAGGTAACCTCCACACCCAAAATGGCTAAAAGCCCTGCACTTTGTGCATTGGGTATGCCTACTGCAGACGCGAGAAGAACGGACATTAACGTCGCAGCAGCTGTTTTAATCACACGAAATCCCATAACCCTATCTCTCCTTAAAAGCACTAACCGTTAATAGGTAAAGATATAGACATGTTACAAGATTTTGTGTACGGACACAACGTTACATTAGACTTACCGCCGGTATAACAAGCGCTTCTCCAGATACACTACCAGTTGATACATTGCCGTTGCTACGGCTGCGATAATCAGCAGACTGGACATCACAAGCGTGAAATTAAACACCTGGAATCCATATATGATCAGGTACCCAAGACCGGATTTTGCTACTAGAAACTCTCCCACGATAACCCCGACCCATGACATACCCACATTCACCTTTAGGGTAGAGACAACCGTTGGAAAAGATGCCGGAAGAATCACTTTAAAAAACACCTGAACTTTAGAAGCTCCAAAAGAACGAACCACCTTCACAAGATTAGGATCCACACTACAAAAGCTATTGTAAACAACAAGTGTAGTAATGATCACCGTAATCGATAAGGTTGTTACAACGATAGCGGTGAAACCCGCCCCGAACATTACGATAAAAATCGGCCCCAAGGCCACCTTCGGCATACTGTTAAAGACAACCATAAACGGATCAAGCACCGCTGATAAAAACGGAGACCACCAAATAATCACTGCCAGCAGCGTTCCTAACAAGGTTCCCAGAACAAACCCTACCGCAGTCTCTCCTACCGTCATCCCCAAATGAGGCCACAAGCTTCCACTGATCATATCCTGCCAAATCTGCTTGAAGATTTTTGTCGGGTAGCTGAACAATAACTCATCAATCCAGCCCATTCTTGCTCCCGCTTCCCACAGCACAAAGAACAGCAGCAACAGACTGCTTCTTACAGCGATTACCTGATTACGCCGGCGCTGCTTTCTTTTTTTGAAATCCACATGCATTTGCTGCAGCCACAGTTCACGGGAAGCTAAAACTCCCGCTTGCTCTGTTCGTTTCATTAGCTTTCCCTCCCTGCGATCTCCATCTCTGTCCATACTTCATGAAAAAGCTCCGCAAACCCTGGCTGATCACGCGCATACAGCGGTGGGGCTGAGCGGATTAGCTCCGGAACAGGAAAAACTTTACGAATCTTCCCTGGATTTCGCTGCAATAAAATAACCCTACTGCTGACCGCAATCGCTTCTGACAGATCATGCGTGACCAAAATAGCCGTGGTTCCCCGGCTGCGTAAGGTCTCTGAGACTAAATCCTCCAGCTGAAGTTTGATCTGATAATCAAGTGCCGAGAACGGCTCGTCTAGCAGCAGCAGTCCTGGATTGGTAGCTAATGTTCGTACAAGAGCCACCCGTTGCCGCATCCCTCCGGATAGCTGAGAAGGATAGGCATGTTCTTTCCCTTCTAATCCCATCTCGCGAAGCAGCTCCAAAGTCCGTTTATGGCTCTCCTCGTTTAAGCTTCCGGTCAGCTCCAGTCCAAGCACAGCATTGTCAAGAATACTCCGCCAAGGAAAAAGATAATCCTGCTGCAGCATATATCCAACCTCAGGTGAAGGGCCTAGAATGGGTTGGCCATTTACGAATACTTCACCCTCAGAGGGCTGCAGCAGTCCGGCAATAATCGACAGGAGAGTCGTCTTGCCACAGCCACTTGGGCCTACTAAGCTGACGAACTCTCCTTGCTCGACATTAAGATTTAGATCCTCAACGGCCAGTGAAGCTTCCCGATCGCCGAGATAGGCATGCGTTACTCCCTTTAATTGCACTACTGGAAGCAAGGTCATCCCCTCCTTATAGTTAACAAAATCCTTTTAGGATCTTATCTCTCTTATTTAGAGCCACTGCTCTTTATGGTCTTTTCAGCTTTTTCAGCAAAAGTATTGTTCACGATTTTTTCTGCTGGAACACGTTCTTTAAGTTCACCTGCGTTATCCATAACATCTAGCAGATTATTCCATTCTTCATTATCAACAACCGGATTAATGGCGTAGGTGTCTTGCTCCTTGTAACGTTTTACAGCAGAAATCACAATGTCACGATCCGTTTTATCAAAATAAGTTATTATGGCATCCGTAATTTCTTCAGGACTATGTTCCTTCACCCAAAGCTGAGCACGCTGGATGGCATTAGTGAACTTTTGCACGGTGTCCCCATTTTTGCTTATATAGCTGTTCTTTGACATAAATACTGTGTAAGGTAAATAACCGCTCTCTACCCCAAACGATGCCACTACAGCTCCCCGGTCTTCTCGTTCGAAGATAGAGGCCTGCGGCTCAAACAGCTGCACATAATCACCAGTACCTGAAGCAAATGCACCGGCAATATTAGCAAAATCGATATTTTGGATCAAGGTAATATCCTTCGCAGGATCAATTCCTTTTTTAGATAAAGTAAACGCGCCTGCCATTTGTGGCATTCCGCCTTTTCTTTGACCAAGGAAGGTAGAGCCCTTCACTTTATCCCAATTAAAATCTCCATCAGCCTTCCGGGCGAACAGGAATGTTCCATCCCTTTGAGTCAGCTGTGCAAAATTAATGACCGGATCATCCGAGCCCTGCTGATACACGTAAATGGAGGTTTCTGAACCAACCAACGCCACATCAATAGCTCCTGAGAGCAATGCAGTCATCGTTTTATCGCCACCGGGAATCGTCTGCAGTTCTACATCCAGCCCTTCATCTTTGAAGAAACCTTGAGTCAAGGCAACATACTCGGGTGCATAAAAGACAGAGCGGGTAACCTCCCCAATCTTCACCTTTACCGTCTCTGACTTTCCGCCGCAACCGGCAAGTACTGAAAAGCATAAAGTAATGATCATGAGCGACAATGACAGCTTTTTCCGAATCTTCATTCTTCATTCTCCTTTCTTACCGGGTCCTTCGCCCTTGCTTAAAGCATATGCACATGCCTACTGAAAGGTTAAAATCCCGAATATCGTGGGGAATTAAAAGAATATCCATGATATCAGCAGTTTTTATTGAATTTATGGATAAATATCACTGGATTTGCTGTTTTTATATCTGTGCAAACGTTTTACCTGAGGATATGATTACAGTACTATAAGAATTAAAGCGCTTACCATTTCCTTTATAGGAAAATTGCAGCAGAAGGGGTTATTTTATATGGATAAACAAGCAACACCTATCACCAAAAAACACACAATAAACGGACTTTTGGGTCTTAGCTTAACTGCCTTTCTGCTCTCCGGGTGTTCAGGAAATAATAACAATATTTCTTCCTCTGCCTCCCCTTTTCCATCGCCAAAAGCAAATACTGTTCAGGATACTACAACACCTCCCGCTGCAAAAACGATAACTACTGACGAACAACCCTCAACGGTTTATTATGAGATTTTTGTTCGTTCATTCTATGACTCTGACGGGGATGGCATCGGTGACCTCAAAGGGATTTCCAAAAAATTAGATTACTTAAATGACGGAAATCCTGACACCACAGACGATCTGGGGATCGGTGGGATTTGGCTTATGCCTATCAACCCTTCACCAAGCTATCATGGTTACGATGTGACTGATTATCGTGCAATCAATCCAGATTATGGGACGATTGAGGATTTACAGGAGCTCGTTACGGAGGCGCATAAACGTGGGATTAAAGTAATTATGGATTTGGTCGTGAATCACACCTCCAAAGAACATCCTTGGTTCGTAGATTCCGCTAAAAATAAGGACAGCAAATATCGCGACTGGTACATATGGGCTGAAGATCAAGGACGTCCTGCGAATGGAGCCAGTGCCGCTGGTAGTGGAAATGCATGGCACTCTTTACTGGGTAGTCATTATCTAGGTGGCTTTTGGGAAGGCATGCCTGATCTAAATTTTGATCATACGGAAGTTCGTAATGAAATGAAGGATATCGGCAAGTTTTGGCTGGAACAAGGGGTTGATGGATTCCGTTTAGACGCTGCTAAACATATTTACGAAGACCTTCTAACCGACAAAAGCCAAGCCACAACCCATAAAAATGTATCTTGGTGGCAGGATTTCCGCAAAGCGATGAATGAAGTGAATCCTCAAGCTTATATTGTTGGTGAAGTATGGGAGAATTCTGCAGTCACCGTAGGGGCTTATTTGGATCAAGCCTTTGACTCCAGCTTTAACTTTGGTTTAGCGGAAACTCTTATTAATTCCGTGAAAACTGAAAAAGACAGCGGGACTGCCTTTACGCTGGAACGTACGTATAATCTGTACTCCAAAATATCTGAGAGCCATTTTACCGATGCGATTTTTTTGACAAATCATGATCAAAACAGAGTCATGAGTCAATTAGACGGCAATCTGGATCATGCAAAAATGGCAGCAGCCCTGCTGTTAACCTTGCCTGGAAATCCTTTTATTTATTATGGTGAAGAAATAGGAATGCTTGGTGTAAAACCAGATGAAGGAATTCGTGAGCCCATGAGATGGATGACAGCGGATCAGGGTGAGGGGCAGACTACTTGGGAGGTCGGCAGCAATAACGCTGATGATGTTAGCATTAATGTCGAAAGCCAGACTAACGACAGCAGCTCACTGCTTAAAAGATACCGCGAATTCATTGCGTTAAGAAACGAAGTCCCTGCGCTCCGTGATGGCGGAATTCGAGACTACACTTCTGGCAATGTAGGGGTAATGGCCTACGAACGTATAACAACAAAGGATCAAGTCCTCGTTGTTCATAACCTAACTGGAGATGAACAAATCATTACGCTTCATCCAAATGTCGAAGGTATCTCTTACACCAAGATCCAAAAGACAACTGCTGACAAAGTGACCTTAAATTCAGATCAGCTTACTCTTCCTCCCTATTCAACGGTTATTGTGAAGTAGGAAAAGAGGAGGAATCTAATACCCACTCTGCCACTGAACTACATAATTGTGCTTTCGATATAGGAAGAGCTACAATCCAGTCTTGGGAAGGATCGCTGCTCATTCGCAGCAACCAGCCACTTGAATGATCGCTTATGAAGCTAGCATACTGAAACTTCCAGCCATTATCACTAGAAATGCAAAGTCGTAATTCTCCCTCTGCGTCGAAGCATTTCATCACTCGTGCAAGATGGTTGGAATGGACGTCATCCCCTGTCTCTGCAGCTAAACACTCTGAGAGTCTGTGAACCGTAGAGGAATCTGAGCCTTTTTTCAGCTCCTCAAACCTTTTTTTTGACATTAGCAACGCCGGAATCCCGTGAGCAAAGGGCTCCATCGCTCTCTCACATTCGAACAACTCGAGACAAAAGCTCTCTGTTTCATCTCTGCTCTTCAGCACACACGGAGGAGAGTCCGGTGTATTATTGCAGTAGGCTAGTATTTTATCCTTATGTATTTGCAAACACAGATCTTTAGTTTTCTCCTTCTCTCTATATTTGAATCTACCTATCCTTTCTGCTGTAGGCGCAGTATTTAACAATTCATTTAATACTACTTGGTCGGTTACCCGATCTGGAAATAAAAATTCCGTTAAATCCGTTAAATCCGTTCGTTCTTTCTCATTCACATTATTGTATCCTTCCTGTATTACATATAAATGTATATTAAACTAGCAATCTTTATGTTATCATAAGCTAATTTTAAGGTAAAATTAAGAAACAAGGGGTATGATCATTAACATGAAATACTTGTAGCGAGGTGATTTCAAAATGAGAATGCTCATCACATTTCAGAACAAACTTGTACCTGTGTATTTCACAACAGAAAATAAACAGCCCACTCAAAAAGTACTTAGATTACTTAACAGTACGCTGGAGCTCAAAATTCAAAAGGGCAAAAGTGCCCTCCAGAAATGCCTCAATTCTCTGATTAGTATCGAAATTAAAGGCTCTGAAGCTATATTGCACAGTTACAGTGAAAATGATTCATTGGCGCTATCCCTCTATTAATGGAGGGGTAGTTTTTTTGTCACAACATTGCAGTCCTACGCTTCTAATAAAGAGCGTCCTAAGCAACTAAGAATTGCTGCTTAGACTCGTTTTCTTTTTGAAGCTAAACTTGATCCAAAATGACACTCCGTTTGATTTAGATACCATTTGCGCATACATAGCTTCTACTATCAAAATCAGCGACCTTGGTTCTGCTTGGTGCTATTTTGTACTGCTTTGTGCTATTTCATAGCACATTTTAGATTGCTGCTTGCCGGCCATCCCCATAGCCGACTGCTATCGGACCCAGAAGACCTTAATCGCAGCTTTTTGACTCATTTGGAATCCTATTGGACCCCAGAGTCGCTATTGGTACGAAAAACACTAATTATCGACCTCAAAAAGCTGAATAGCTGCGCTGGAGTCCGAAACTCTGCTCTAATGCCCATAATTTCGCATATAACGTCATCTGAGTCCGTTGCCTGCGATGGATGTTTATTACTCGGTGGTGCAGATGTATGTATAGCGGGTTACATGAAATTCCAGGGAGTTGTCACTTAACACTATAATAACCGCTGGGACCTCTTGACCATTTTGGAGCTCCCTCTAGCATCTTGATCTAAATCCGAGCCATCATTTGTATTAGATACCATTTACACATACATAGCTTCAACTATTAAAGTATGCGACCTTAGTTCTGTCTGGTTCTGCTTGAGTTCTGCATGGTTTGCTTTGGTTCGACTTGGGACTGCTATATAGCAAAATTGAATTGCTGTTTACTGACTAGTCACATAGCTGACTGCTATTGGACTCATTGTTGGATGCTTTCGGACTCAGTTGACCTTAATCGCAGCTTTTTGGCTCATTTAGAATCCTATCGGACCCCAGAGTCACTATTGGCACGAAAAACACTAATTAACGACCTCAAAAAGCTAAATAGCTGCGTTGGAGTCCGAAACTCTGCTCTAATGCCCATAATTTCGCATATAACGTCATCTGAGTCCGTTGGCCGCTGAGGATAACTTGGAAGGTCACTTAGTGTGTAACTCAACAAATGACTTTGCATTTGTCAGCAGATTAGAGGTAGCGGTTTACCTGACGCTACAATGTCACTTGCCAAAGTAACGTTTGTGGTCGGTCAGCTTCCTTTGCTGATTCTAAGCTGAAACAATCTGCCCAAGACTAAAAACGCAGAGCAGTGATCCCCCCTTAACGGGAGGATCACTGCTCTGCTATATTTACGGACTTTTTTAACCCAAGGACTCTGTCTCATTCAGCGAAAAATCTACTATTAGGAAGAGCTAAGCAATTATCAGCTGATCTTGTAATTCTTCTGCTCTGCTTTTTCAGCTTTTTGGATTCGAAGTCTAAATAGCTTCACTAAATTCTGACGCGTATGCTCTTCGTGACAGCTGTCCAATTTTTTAATGATAAACCGATCGATGGACATGTCAATCGCTCCTTTTAGATCATTCTGGAACTTATAGAGACAGGAAATTATTTCCTGTTTCTCTTGTATCACCTATTAACCTTGTTTTCATTTTTTCAAACTCCTTGAGCATAAACAAATTTCAATGACAAAAAAATAATTTACAAACAAAAGATTACATGCTATATTAAATATAGTTAATATTAAATACACACATGCAAGGGAGAAATCATAATGTCTAAAGTTCTATTTATTAAAGCAAACAACCGTCCAGCAGAACAATCCGTAAGTGTTAAGCTTTACAATGAATTCTTGGAGAGCTACAAGCTCAACAACCCAGAAGATGAAATCACTGAGCTTGATCTGTTCGCAGAGCAACTTCCATACTACGACAATACCCTGATCACTGGTATGTATAAAGCCGCTCAAGGATACGAAGCAACACCTGATGAAGCAGCTGGTGCCGCTATCGTTAATAAATATCTTAACCAGTTCATCGCTGCAGATAAGGTAGTATTCGGTTTCCCACTGTGGAACATGACTGTACCTGCTGTATTGCACACTTATGTAGATTACCTTTGCCAAGCTGGTAAAACATTCTCTTACACTGCTGAAGGTCCAGTTGGTCTTTTGACAGGTAAAAAAGCAATCGTTCTGAATGCAAGAGGCGGTATCTACTCTGAAGGTCCTGCAGCAAGTGCTGAAATGGCAGTAAACTTCATCGTTGGTAACCTTAACCTGTGGGGAATTAAAGATATTACACAAGTAATCATCGAAGGCCACAACCAACTTCCAGCACAATCCGCTGAAATCATTGAAAACGGATTGCAACTGGCTAAGGAAACTGCTGCATCCTTCTAAACCATAACCGTTTAGATTCAATTCAATAATTAAGGGCGCCCCTTAGCTGTCAAAAGCTAAGGGGCGCCCTTTTCCAATGTCTATGCCGTTATATCAATTCTTTTTAATATTCATCCAGCTCTTTACGCCATCCGTATCCTCTGGTTCTGGATGAACTCACTTTAGTGGAAGCTGCGCTTTTTCTCTTAAGCTTGGCTTCTTTATTATTTTGGTACAATACTTCTCGTTGTGTTTTTCGGTAGTTGATTAGTCTCTTCTCTTCCAGTTCACCTGTTTGGACTGCTTCAAGTACAGCACAGCCCTCTTCGCGTTCATGACTACAGTTACTAAACCGGCACTTAATAGCTAGGCCGCTGATATCACTAAAGGCTAGATCAAGACCACCTTCATCTTCCCAGAACTGCAGCTCCCGCATCCCCGGTGTATCTACGATAATCCCCCCATCCGGCAAAACAAACAGTTCACGGTGGGTAGTAGTATGACGTCCGCGGCTATCCCCTTCTCTAACATCCTGAGTAATCTGAAGGTTCTTCCCGCATAGCCAGTTGACCATTGTCGACTTCCCACAACCGGAGGAGCCCGTTAGAGCTACTGTTTGACCCTCACCAATGTAAGGCAGCAGCTTCTCGCGCCCTTCATCTTGTAATGCACTAACAGCATGTACTGATACTCCGGGAGCCGCGCTCTCCATTTCAGCGATTTTACTGTCTGCATCCGGACAAAGATCCGCTTTAGTGAGTAGAATAACTGGATTTGCCCCACTATTCCAAGCCATGATCAGATATCTCTCCATCCGGCGAACATTAAAGTCATCATTCAACGCGCTGACCAGAAATAACGTGTCTACATTGGAGGCAACAATTTGCTCATCTTGTGTATTTCCTGCGACCTTGCGTGAGATCACACTCTGCCGGGGCAATACGCCATGTATAATTCCATGCTCGCCGCCATCTTGCATTGCTAATGCTACCCAGTCTCCAATGGCAGGAAAATCACCCGAGGCTACAAATGTGTGTCTCAGCTTCCCGGCAAGCTCTCCCCACGTCTCTCCTACATCAGTTAACACTTTGTACTTACTGCCGAAATCACCAACGATTCTCCCGGGTATAAATTGTTTATCCTCTGCATGACTCCACTTTTCATTCCATTTTGTACTCCAGTTTTCATTCCAACCATATTGCTTTATGCTATTCATTCATTTCCTCCTAAAAGATATGTTTATGTTTTTTCTTGCCCCTTGGCGTTTTCCGAGAACACAAAAAGCCGCCGGAAATAAAGACTCCGGCGGCGGTATATAGACATGTGGATTTATTACACCAAATCCAATCTTTCTACACACGCAAAAAAGCCACCGGACCCTATACGGTTCCCGGCGGCTCTAATAAGCGTAATTGAGCTTACCTGCTAAACTGCACGAATCAATTATTCGGCAGCAGCTGTTCCCGGAAGACACGTATCCACAACAGTTGAGTTCATTACATTTAAAACTGTCATAAAACATCGTCTCCTTCCGAAATTTAAGATGCTGTTATCATAATTGGTGCAGCAGTAAAATGTCAACCCCAAATTTTCCGGATTACAAAATAGCCTTTAATTCTTTCAGCTCACGGATCATTTTCCAAGGTCGGATGTCCAGCTGATCGTCCCAAGGATGTTTCCTTTGCAGCCAAATTCCTTCAAGGCCAGCCTTACCTGCACCCCAGATATCATTTACCGGATGATCCCCTATAAACAAGGTTTGATCCGCAGAGGCACCCAGCTTGTCTAGTGCCAATTGATAAATCGCAGGATCAGGCTTCGCAATGCCAACTTCTCCAGATATAACTATAGCCTTGAAGTACTCTCGCAGGCCGAGAATATCGATTTTGGTGTTCTGGATTTCTTTTTTACCGTTGGTGACCAGCCCCAAAGTATATCCACGCTCCACGCAATACTCCAGAACCTCCAAAGCATGCTCCATGACTGCGCCATGATTGATGTAGCTCGCATCATAATACGCCCGGATATGTTCAGCCGTCACAGGCTTTTCCCAAGGCAGGATCTCACTAAGTTCTAAGAAAAATCCGTCTTTATCACGATAGCCATCAGCGTCTCTGTGGATCATATCCTCAATCACGGCCTGCGCTTCCGCAGGTTTCAGATGCCCAAGAAAATCCTGCACGAACTGAGTGCTAAAGCTGCGAAATGTATAGTCGCGATCCATTAAAGTATTGTCCAGATCAAATAAAATAGCTTGTACTTCCTTCATCAAGCGATTCCCCTTACATGCTGTTAATTTTCAAACCTAACCTACAGAATGTAATTGTACTATGCCTTAAGAGACAAAGAAAAGACTATTCAACAAAAAGGATTTATGGCTTCCCTTTTACTGAACAGTCTTTATGAAGATTCGTATCTGCGTCATTCCTTTACTCGAAATGCTCTGCCCGATGGGTCAGCATCATTTCTTCATCCGTAATATACAGCGGAAAAGGAGGTGTTTCTTTTAGATAACTTTCTGTAGATAACAATCGATAATGAACCTCTGGCAACCAGGTGTCTTCAAGCAACGGTAGCTTGCCTGTATCACTAATATAACTGTCTACAGCAGCCTGAACTAAATCCAGATAATACGGCACTAACTTGTCTTCTTCCTCGAAAATTTCATAGGTCTCTCGTGACATATAGAAATTCCGTTCGGGTATTCCACCCAAATAACGTTTCAGGCGACTCATATCGATTCTTTTGTCCTCTAAGATTAATGCTGTTCTATTAATAGGTCCAGGCATATCTTCTTCGAACTTTCGAATCGCCTGTTTCACTTGGGGTAATGTGACGGTTACATGATCTGATTTGGGTTGCTTTTTTGTGCGTTTAAATAACATAACGAAAGTCTCCTTTCTAAATATGTCTCAGATAACGCTTACAATTCCATTTTATTCGAAATTCGAATAATTAATCAGTACATTTCAAATCGACACAGAATGTTAATATTTAAAAGATCATTATTTGACATATTCCCACCGAGTCCATACTTCTCGAGGATTTAGTTCATACTTGTCCTTCTCACGATACATAAACTGATGCATGATGAATTCACGACGAATAGTGGCGAAATCTTCATGAAACTGCTTAATAAACTCATTGATTTCCTTTTCCGTATAAACAACTCCTGGCTCCAGCTTCTCAACCATGTATTGAAGCGCTATCAATTTCTTCTTGTATTGTGCTGGAATTTGCCGCAGCCGGCCATCTTTAGAGAAAAAATTACGAATTACAGTATCCTGAAGACTATTCTCAGGTAATTGCTCTTCCATATTCTCAGCTCCTTTCGAAAAAATAAACTGCAGTGAAGCCTCAGCACCATTATTGATAAACTCCGGATTCAACTTAAAATAAACTGTATTTTTGTCGCGTCTTTCTTTTATTAGAGCCGCTTCACGTAATTTAGCCGCATGATGAGTGACTGTAGGCTGCGATAAATTCAACTTCTCAGCCAGCGCTTGCCCGTGCATTTCTCCTTGGGACAGAAGCAACAATAAGCGAAGACGCGTTGGATCAGCTAAAGCTTTATGATAACTCACGATTTTCTCCAACTGCACTGGGTTCACGCTCCTAGAATTTCACAATAAATTGAAACATTAGATATATATCTAATTATATAATAATCAACGTTATTCTTGCAATGGTTATTATACTCAATCTGCTCTTATGGAAAAATTCATGAATTTAGGGTAGGATTTAAAGAAAAGATAGTAACAATCAGGAGGTAACCCGCTTTATGAAAGATGTCATTATTATCGGTGCAGGTCCTTGCGGCCTCTCGGCAGCTATCGAATGCCAACGCCAAGGCCTGTCCAGCCTTATCATTGAAAAAAGCTTTATTGTACACTCCATTTATTTGTATCCAACAAATATGCAATTTTTCAGTACGGCTCAGTTATTAGAAATCGGGGATGTTCCGTTCACTTCGACCAACGACAAACCTTACCGTCACGAAGCGCTTGTCTATTATCGCCGAGCCGCTGAGCAATATGGTCTAGAGATCGCCGCTTATGAAGAAGCTTTATCCATTGAGCCGCTTGAAGATGGAACCTTTGCCGTACATACGTCAAATATGCGTGGTGAGCATCAGAAACGTATCACTGCTAATGTAGTTATAGCAACAGGTTATTTTGATCAGCCGAATATGATTGGCATTCCAGGTGAAGAACTACCTAAAGTTACTCATTATTTCGGTGAAGCTCATCCTTACACGGGAATGAAGGTAACTGTAATTGGCGGCAGTAATTCCGCAGTAGATGCAGCGCTGGAGCTTATGCGTGTAGGAGCTACGGTAGATATGGTATATCGTGGTGAAAGCATCTCAGAGAATATTAAACCTTGGGTTCGGCCAATCTTTGAAGGCATGGTGCAAAAAGGGAAAATCACTCTGCACTTAGGCTCGCGTGTCACTGAAATTACTGCAAGCTCAGTAATTGTTACGGATCATAAGGGGGACAAGAAAGCATTGGATAATGATTTCGTTCTTGCCTTGACTGGCTTCCGTCCTAGCCGTACCCTCCTCACTTCAGCGGGTGTGATCATGGATGACGACATGGATAAGCCTGCTTTTAACACCTCTACCATGGAAAGTAATGTTCCAGGGTTGTATGTTGCTGGAGTAATCGCCTCCGGCCGCAATGCTAACGAAGTGTTTATTGAGACCGGAAGAGGGCATGGTAAGCTTATCGCAGATCACATTGTGTCAAAAGAAAGTTCTAATCCTAAGGAGTTGAAACATTAAGATGGACATGACCTCTTTGCTTTTGCTTGGACTTGCAGCGCTGGGAATTATCAGCAGCAATTCCCCTGTAACAATAGCAATGGTCGTCCTATTACTGCTAAGAGTACTTGGCCTGCAGCAAACCTTTCCTTGGCTAGAAAAATACGGTTTAACCATCGGGATTATCATCCTGACCATCGGGGTCATGACCCCATTAGCCAGCGGCAAAATATCGCTGCAGACAGTCGGTCAATCCTTCTTGCACTGGAAGTCCTTGCTTGCTATCGCTATTGGCATTCTCGTCGCTTTTCTTGGAGGCCGCGGTGCTACGCTCATGACCAACCAACCCACAGTTGTTGCAGGTCTGCTGATTGGCACGGTGATCGGGGTTGCGTTATTTAAAGGCGTTCCGGTCGGACCGCTGATCGCAGCCGGCATTTTATCACTTATGATCGGCAAAATGTAATAGAACAGCACAAAAAAGACCGCTTTTGGCGGTCTTTTTTATTGTGCCTTTTATACAACCATCTTCTTCACTATTCCTCCACCTGAGAAATGGACTGCGGAATTTGCTGCGCCGCTCTTTTTTCAACGACTAATAAATCTTCAACGCCATACTCTGTCTTAATTTTCTGCAACTGCTTCAAAGCCTCTTCTTCTGAATTAAAATATCCTGCTTCCACGAGATATAAGCCTTTCTGATCCTTTAACATCCGCACATCCTCTAACCCATATAACATTTCTTCAGCCATACCCAGCGCCTCACCAGAAGGCTGTGAGACCGTTCTTAAGGAATATACAGAGCCCCCTTTTGCTTCGTCTCCTTTCTCTTTTAACGTAATCACTACCTGTGCTGGCTCTTTATATTCTTTCACCTCATAAGCAACCGAGTCCGTAAGTGTGACATTGAACCGAATGGCCGAATCATCTAGTGTAATTAGTGGATAAGCATCCTGAACATATCGGCTTTGTTTTAATGTCTCCAGATCTTTGACTGCTGAGAATTTTCTGGCCCCACTTACTGTAATCGTCATTGTTGCCGGATTTTCCGTAAACTTTACGTTATATGAGCTTGCCATCTGTTGAGTTTCATCCGGATTTGCAAAATTCAAAATCAATTGATCACTATTCTTCAGTTGTTTGACCGAAATAAAATTCACATCTACTCCATCCTGAATGGTTCCCCCTCCTGCGCTTCCCTCCGTAAATTGCAGAACACTGACCAGCTTACCTAGAACCGGTATTTGATCCATACTACTCGCAAAAGCAGGAACCGTATTTACACCCACCGTAAAAGAAATCAATACAGCAGCAGCTACTGATCCTGTCCATTTCAAGGCACGTTTTGAAGAACTGTTTTTCTGTTTATAGATTTTCCCTCTTTCAATTCCTTTACGAGAAGCGAATGATAGTTCTTTAGGAATTTCAATCTCATTATAGGCTTGTTGTAGACGTTCTAGTTGCTTATCCAAAGTTCTCACTCTCCTCCATACTTATTTTTAATTTTTCCAAACCTCTATAAATAACGGTTTTGACGCTGCTCAGGGGCATATCAAGAACCTCTGCAATTTCCTTTATGGGCAAGTCCTCCAAATATCTCATCACAATCACCATTCTTGATTTTTCATCAAGGCCGCTGAGCGCTTCATGCAAGTCCATAACTTCTTCCCTAGATTTCGGAGCATAGCTGCCTCCTAGCTCTTGATCTATATACACGATTTTTTTAGATTTACGGATAAAGTCCAGCGCACAGTTGACAGCGATCTTGGTGAGCCAAGTTTTAAAATATTGCGGTTGCTTCAATTTATGAATGGAGATATAGGCTTTGAAGACGGTCTCCTGCACAATCTCCAGCGCATCCTCTTGATTCCGCACATAGGAGTAGGCCATTCGGTATAAACGCTCCTGCATGCCGTCAATAAGAACAGTAAAGCTGTCTTCATCACCATCTATCGCCTTTTCCTCAAGCGTGGTTTTATTCACGTTCCTCACTTCCTTTCATGATGTTTATAAGCTTTAGACGCACATGATCACCGAAAAGACTCAAGTCCCCTGTAGAATTTTTGCCATAGTATAAGTTACTGTGTGCCACAAGCCTGATTGGAATTCAAAAAAAGTGGCCTTCTCTTTCGAGAGGACCACTAAAGTGTTTAATTATTCAAAACATATTAAGCGTCTAAATGCTGTACGTTAAATAATCGCGCATAACTACCCTCTATCGACATCAGCTGTTCATGCGTACCCCGTTCAGTAATTTCACCATTCTCAAGTACGACAATCTGATCTGCATGAGTAATCGTTGACAGTCTATGCGCTACAATTAGTGTAGTACGTTGCGAAGAAAGGGACTGCAGCGCTTGTTGAATTAAATGCTCCGATTCCAGATCCAGCGCCGAAGTAGCCTCGTCTAATATAAGAACCTTCGGATCCTTGAGAAATACCCTTGCGATAGCAACCCGCTGCTTCTGTCCTCCGGATAGCTTAACACCACGTTCTCCCACTTCTGTCTCATAACCCAGTGGCAGCTGCTCAATAAAATCATGCGCATTGGCAGCTTTCGCTGCTGAAATGACCTCTTCTTCCGTGGCGTTAGGATTACCGAATAAAATATTCTCACGCACAGATCCGCTGAATAAGAAATTATCTTGTAAGACCATACCGACAGACCTGCGCAAGCTTTCCTGTGTTAATTCCTGTATATCATAACCATCCATTTGGAGGCTGCCTTTACTGATGTCATAGAATCTCGGGATCAAGCTTATAAGGGAGGACTTTCCTCCACCGCTCATTCCGACGAACGCAATGGTCTGTCCGGGCTGAATACTCAGATTAATATCTTTTAAGACCCAATCATTCTCTTCGTTATATTTAAACCATACATTCTGAAAAGCAATCTCACCACGTGCATCCTTTAGCACTTTTGCTCCCGGCTTGTCTACAATATCGTAAGGCTCATTCAGCAGCTCAAGCACCCGTTCAAGAGAAGCAGAGGCTTGTGTAAGCACCGTCGAGGAATTAATCAATCTTCGCAGCGGAGAATACATCCGGTCCAGATAGCCAAAGAAAGCTACAAAGGTACCTACTGTCAAATTGCCATGAATGACCTGATAACCACCATATCCGATGACCAAAAGAGGTGCTATATCCGTTAATGTATTAATAATTGCGAAGGTCATAGCGTTCCAGCGGGTTTGCGCCATCGCTTTTTTAAGAAAGTTACCGTTGATGTCTTCAAACTGCTTCTGATCCACTTTTTCCATCGTAAAGCTGCGGATAATTGATATCCCTTGAATCCGTTCATGGAGATAACCTTGAATGCCAGCCAGAGCTTGGGAACGATCTTTCGTTAAAAGCTTAAGCCGCTTATACAATTTGTTAACAGCAATTGCGTAAAAAGGCAATACCGAGATAGACACGAGCGCCAGCACCGGATTTAAATAAAACATAAATCCCAAAGCAAAAACTAGCGTAAACGTGTCGAGCCATACATTCATCATGCCGACTTCGACCAAATTTTTGGTCTGCTCAACATCGTTAATAAATCTGGAGATGGCTTCTCCCACCTTGGTATTCTGATAATACCGCAGTGACAGCCGCTGTAAATGACTGTAAAGCTTATTTCGCATATCGAACAACACTTTACTTGTGATAAGCTGAGCAAAGTATTGGCGATAATACTCCACGGGTCCTCTTACGATAACAAATAAAATTAAGGCACCACCCAGAATAAGCATCAAATGCGATACCCGTTCCTCAATCCCCATGCTCGGGTTCATTAGGAGGTCATCAACCACGTATTTCAGAATCATTGGCAGTGTTAGCGGAATACTGAATTTGATCATGCCGATAAACAGCGTAAACACAATCAATTTCATATAAGGTCGTACAAAAGTAAAATATGATTTCCATTGCTTCACAGGAATATTCTTTCCCTTCTCTTTAGTGAGTTGCTAAGTACAGTTGACTTTTGCTCTCTACAGTGTTTTTATAATTTTAGATCATAAGTACAATTGCAGTACCGAACTTCAGGAGGATAACGATGTCTAGACAATTTGTGACGGAAGCCGTCATGATGGCGATTTACGGCCAGCTTCTCGTATCGAGCAGCCCTGTAGAATATATAGTGCCTTATACTACTGTGATGGAACTATACGAACTGCGAGACAGCGATGATCCGTTGATGAACCGTCCGGACGACGACAAGCATGTTAAGTTGAAGATTAGTGAGCTCATTGCTTATTTTGAAGAACCGCTCAACGCGAAGAAGATCAACCGCTGTTTAGCAGTGCCATGGGCGAAAAGCTCAGGTATTCTCCTTGGCGGGCAATCCAAAATCACCATCATTAACAGTATGGATACCGCTGTCTACGGTGAGATGTTCGATCCCATCGAAACAGAGCTTCTGCTGTCCTCACAACGTGAGAAAGTACCTATCCTAACGGATCAATTTGAATTGATTCAACGGATCATCGAGGGTGGAGTTCCAGTTCAGGTGTACGATATTGACGACTTCGACTTCGCTCTGGAGGAAGAAACCTCTCGCAATTTGCACTGATAACACCTATGTATTTCCAACTGGAATACCCTCATTTTTAAAGACAGCATTTGAAAAGCCCCTGCCTTTTGGCAAGGGCTTTTCCTGATTAAAATAAACAATCATTAAGACAACAATACCTGCACTTCGCCGGATACCGGCTTTGGTTCGTACTTATATTCAATGTCATCCTCTGACTCAGAGTATACGATAGATAGGTCATAACCTTCCATATACCACAAGTCCTGCTCCTCCATGTAGAACACAATATCATCCTGTTTGACCTGAATAGCTGGACGCCCAGGCGCTTCTGTAGCAATGCCCAGCGAAAAACCGGGGTGAAGTCCACCTCCCGAGCTATAACGGGGAAATAAACGAATATAGTCTCCATTCTTAAGGTCCAATTCTCTCTTAAACCAAGCTGCCGCTGCTTGACTAATTTCCATGTTCATTTCTCTCAGCTCCTTTGTATATTCTAATCATAACGAAAATAAGTCGATATTCAAACAACTTTATGCAATTAATGATTTCCCAATCCATTTAAAATTAAGTTTGACAAATTCGCGAACCGGATGATAAACTCTGAACATAACTAAACGTCTTCTAGTTATTACCAAATTAATGAAAGGGGTGAGCGCGGTGTTTACGAAGTTACAGCCATATTATTTTACTATTGTTGGAATTTTTACTCAACCGAATACCGAAGCAGCCCAAGTGATTAAGCCATCCTGAAGTTTTTGCGAGTCTTATGGACCGTATAACTTTAGTTCTTGAAGGTCTCTCACATGCTTGGTGCTGTAACGCACCGTGCGCATGATAGCTGTAAATTACAGGCATATCGTCCGTTTTCGGATGATATGCCTTTTTTGTTTGCTGAAGAGATAATCACTTGCGCTTTTATCAGCATCACAAGCAATCATTACAACCTGAAAGGAAGGGATTTACTTGTTCTCTGTTCTTCGCGATCTCGGCTGGTTTTTTCGCCGAGAAAAAAGGCGTTACCTGATTGGACTCATATTACTCATAGGTGTAGGCGTTCTTGAATTACTCCCTCCACGTCTGCTAGGCAATGCCATTGACGACATAGTACGCGGTTCGATTACTACAGCTTCGCTTGCCAAATATATCGGCATGATCTTTATTTTGCTGCTAGTTATTTATTGGATTACCTACATATGGATGCACAAACTTTTCGGAGGTTCCAACCTTGTTGAGCGCCTGCTGCGCTCCCGATTTATGAATCATCTTATGACTATGACACCCTCGTTCTTCGAAAAAAATAGAACTGGTGACCTCATGGCCCGGGCAACCAATGATATCAGAGCCGTCTCAGCTACCGTAGGATTCGGGATGCTTACACTGGTGGATTCTACAATCTACCTCACGGTTGTGCTGTTTGCGATGGGCTTTCTCGTGAGTTGGAAATTGACCCTTGCAGCAGTATTACCATTACCCCTAATTGCAATAGCTATGATTTTTTATGGTAAAGCTATTCATGATCGATACAGCTTAGCGCAGGATGCATTCGGAGATATGAATGACCAAGTGCTCGAATCTGTCTCTGGTGTGCGCGTAATCCGTGCTTATGTCCAAGAGCGTCTTGATGAAAAACGTTTCTCGGATATTACTGAAGATGTTTACAACAAAAATATGGCCGTAGCTCGTGTCGATGCTTTCTTCGAACCAACTATCCGCTTCTGCGTTGGACTCAGCTACATTATTGGTCTTACTTATGGGATTTACCTTGTATTCCGCAATCAGATCACACTGGGTGATCTAGTCTCCTTTAATATGTACCTCGGTATGATTGTATGGCCGATGTTCGCTATTGGAGAATTGATCAACATTATGCAGCGTGGCGGAGCTTCCCTCGAACGTATCGACGAGACGTTAAACTCCAAACCCGATGTTCAAAATGCTGCCCATCCTGTTCAAGTTCCCCATCCTACTCGAATCGAGCTTAACGATGTGACTTTCCGTTATCCTTCTTCGACGATTGACAATCTAAGCCATGTCAACTTAACCCTGAACCAAGGGCAGACATTAGGTGTAGTCGGGCGTACAGGAAGCGGGAAATCTACACTGCTCAAACAATTGCTCCGCGAATATCCGACAGGTAATGGAGAGATCCTTATCTCTGGCGTGCCTATTCAACAGATTTCCCTGGATCAGCTGCATAGCTGGATGGGTTATGTTCCGCAAGAGCAAATTCTTTTCTCCAAATCCGTTCGGCAAAACATTCAATTTGGTCTAGACAACGCCGATGACGATACGATTATGCAAGCCATTACAGCTGCCGCTTTCCAGAACGACCTGGGCACATTGTCCGATGGTCTGGATACTCTGGTGGGTGAACGTGGTGTATCTCTCTCCGGTGGACAAAAGCAACGTGTCTCTCTGTCCAGAGCTTTTATCGCTAATCCTGATATTCTTATTCTGGACGATGCCTTATCAGCCGTTGACGCTCGTACGGAAGCTCAGATTATCGACAATATCCGGAATGAACGTGCCGGAAAAACCACATTAATCTCTACTCACCGTCTCTCCGCCGTCCAACATGCCGATATGATTGTTGTACTGGATAACGGACAAATCGTTGAGCGAGGTACACATCAGGAGCTGTTGGATTTGAATGGCTGGTACCGTGAACAATATGATCGGCAGCAAGTCGAAAATAACTTGTCGAATGATTAAACTACAACCATAAATAAACGAGCTACGACTACGCAAAACATTTTAGGAGGTGTCACGGTTGACACAAAGTACAGGCAAACGCCTGCTGGAATATGCATTGACCGCAAAGAAAACCTTTATCGCAGCCCTTCTGCTGCTTTCAATCGGGGTAGCGGCAGAGCTGGCAGGTCCATTTATAGCCAAAAGCATGATCGACAATCACATGCTGGCCATCGAGAAGCCCTATTTCAGCACCACGTCTCCCGATAAGGCGGCTGAATATAACAATAGTTTATACAAACGCGGCGATCGCTTTGAGCCTGGTGAAACTAAAGGCCAAGAAATTCGTGTTCTTCAAGCAGGGAGAAGTTTTTATTTTATTAACGAAGCTGTAACACAGCCTGACGGTGAACGAAAGTTCATCGATGGAGAGATGCATATCACCCGTGGTGATAACGAAGTTATCTATCCGGCGGTTAAGCTATCGGCCGATGAGCTGTTCGCTTTTTACAAACCTGAGCTTCCTGGAATCTATCAGTTGGTCGGAATGTATGCTATTTTTCTTGTAATCTCCATCTTTGCTGAATTCGGAAAAACCTACTGGCTGCAATCTTCGGCGAATCAGGTAATCCGGAAGCTGCGGACAGATGTATACGCACATATCCAGCGACTACCCGTTCATTTTTTTGACAATTTGCCTGCTGGTAAGGTAGTGTCGCGGGTTACAAATGATACCGAGGCGATTAAGGATCTATTCATTGCCGTCCTTTCCAATTTCAGCACCGGTATTATCAATATAACTGGCGTATATATCGCTCTGTTCTTACTTGATGTCCGTCTGGGTCTGATCAGCTTGTTCATTGTACCTATTCTTGTGCTGTGGATCGTGCTCTATCGCAAAATTGCGACCAAATACAATACGATCATTCGCTCACGTCTAAGTGAAATTAACGCCATTATTAATGAATCGATTCAGGGGATGTCAATCGTCCGGATATTCCGCCGTCAGAAGCAGCTTAGTGCAGAATTTGAGAACCTGAACGATGATTACTTGAAATATCAGAATAAAATGTTAAATCTGAATGCTTTCACGTCCCACAATCTGGTGAACTCACTTCGTTCTCTCTCTTTTGTGATGGTGCTTTGGTATTTCGGACATGGCAGTATTACTGGTTCAACCTTTGTATCCTTAGGCGTTCTATATGCCTTTGTCGATGTGCTCGGACGTTTGTTCCAGCCTATCACGGGTATGGTGAACCAGTTGGCGAACCTGGATACTTCTATGGTATCTGCGGGACGTGTGTTTACGCTTATGGATGAACCTGGAGAGAATGTTACGGACGGCTCCATGCCACGCTACAAAGGAAAAGTGGAATTTAAGAATGTATCTTTTGCTTATAAAAAAGACTACGTCCTTCGCGATATCTCCTTTGAAGCACGCCCGGGTGAAACTGTCGCTCTTGTAGGTCATACGGGTTCCGGCAAAAGCTCAATCATCAATCTGCTGTTCCGGTTCTATGATCCACAAAAAGGCGATATTACGATTGACGGTCAAAAGGTTACGGATATTCCGAAGCAGTGGCTGCGGAATCACATGGGCATCGTGCTGCAGGATCCGTACCTCTTCATGGGCACCATTGCTTCGAACGTCAGCCTAGGGGATGAACGAATTTCACGTGAACGTGTAGAACGTGCATTGCGTGAGGTTGGTGCGGATAAGTTGCTCGCTCATCTTCCACAAGGATTTGATGAACCGGTAATTGAGAAAGGAAGTACTTTATCTGCGGGTCAGCGGCAATTGATTTCTTTTGCGAGAGCTCTCTCCTTTGACCCAGCTATTCTTATTCTAGATGAAGCTACCTCCAACATCGATACAGAAACGGAAAGCGTCATTCAGGATGCGCTGGAAGTTCTCAAAAAAGGACGCACCACTTTCATCATCGCTCACCGCTTATCCACGATTCGCAGTGCAGATCAGATTCTAGTCCTACATCACGGAGAGATCGTAGAACGCGGTAGCCACGATGAACTGATGGCGCTTGGCGGAAGATACTTCCGTATGTACCAGCTGCAAGTAGGTGCCGCTGCTAACAGCTCTGACGATAACGCTGGCGCAAGCAACCGTCCAGCACTCGGAAACTTGCAACCCTCTCTTGAGAAAATGTAATTTACAACCCTGAGTCACTTCATTGTGATTCAGGGTTTTTTCCTGCTTGATCTTAGAACAGATGTTCTGTATTATGGAAATTAATACATATCCTTGGAGGAGTAAACGATGCTTACTTATAATCTGACTAAGAAACAAGCCAGGCTTTTTCTGCTATCTCATCAAAAGTTAACTGCCGGAGCTATCCCTTCCGGAAAACTTAGTATTTATGACTATGTTCGTCACGTAGGCTGCATCCAATATGACCCCCTTAATATTGCCGGCCATAATCATGAGCTGGTCCTCCAAGCACGGATTCCGGGATTTACGCCAGAACTGGTCCAAGAGCTTCTGTATAAAGACAGGTTGCTCGTTGATGGCTGGGACAAGAACATGTCTATTTATTGTACAGAGGATTGGCCTTATTTTAAGCGGAGAAGAACAGCTGCTGCCTCCCACCATCAGGCTAATGAGCCTGTAATGGTCGCTGTAGCACAGGTTCGTGAAGAGCTTCAGAAGCGCGGTCCCCTCTCCTCTTTGGATTTAGACGGAAAGGAGAAAGTAGATTGGGCTTGGGCTCCGACAAGATTATCACGAGCTGCAATGGAAAGCATGTACTTTTGGGGAGAGATTGTTGTCCACCATCGTGTACATACTCGGCGATATTATGATTTCGTTGAACGTTTGTTACCCTCAGAGCTGCTGAGTTCAGCCGATCCAAATGTCACGGAAGAACAATTTCACGATTGGTATGTGTTACGTAGAATAGGAAGTATCGGCTTGTTATGGAATAAATCTGGAGACGGATGGCTGGGCATATCCGGACTGAAGAGCAAAGAGCGTGCGGCGGCGGTTCAGAGATTGCTGGAGAAGGATAGTCTCAGAGAAGTTTGGGTCGAGGGGATTAAGGTTCCGCTTTATATCCGCAGTATAGATGCTCCAACCTTGGAGTCTGTGATGCTGCAAGAATCTGAAGAGATTGGGCTTCAACCACGTGATTCATTTGCGGCTGTTTTGGCTCCGCTGGATAATTTGTTGTGGGAACGCGAGCTGGTTCGGCAATTATTCGGATTTCATTACCGCTGGGAGGTCTATAAGCCGGCAATAGAACGAGAATATGGTTACTATGTACTGCCAATATTATATAATGATCGTTTTGTTGGCAGATTTGAACCGGTGATGGATAAGAAGAAGCAAACATTGAATATTAACAATTGGTGGTGGGAACCTGGAGAAAGCCTAACACCGGAGATGATTCCGGCATTAGGCGAAGCTTTAACTGCACTCTCTCGCTGTGTTAGAGCTTCTTCGGTTCATTTTAGACCAGAGGTTGTAACAGCTTGCGGCTTAGAAGGATTATTACAATAAGTTTTCCTCCTCTAATCCAAGCTTCGTGAACATTTCTGTGCAGTAGCCTTGCAGTTTAACTTCAAGTCTACTTGCTTTATTTTTAAAACGTTTCAGCTCCCGAATCATTTTAGCTCTTCCGGCAGGCGTAAAGGTTTCCTGTATACGCTCTTTAAAGTAATCATGAACGATGTAATTACGTTGTTTCCACACTTCCTCCAACTGAGCGGTTTCTTGCTCCGAGAAAGGAAAATGATGTTGGATTTCTTTGATGAGTTGGCCGAGTGAATTGCTGAGTTTTCGCTGATAAAGGTCTGTCAGATCTGCTTCTGTTGGCGTTTTTCCTTGTGATAGCTTAGTAAGCAATAGCAAGTTGGTAAGCTGCTGCTCGAGGGCCTGTCCATAATAAACTGCCAGTCCAAAATAGGCGAATAACTCTTTCGATTGTTCACTCTCAGGTACATATGTATCCTTCATCTTTTCCCCCACTTCTGTATCCTTGTTCCTTTTATCTATACAAGTTATGTTTTGTTGTAATCCCTCTGTCTTGATCTGTACAAATAAAAACCGATAAGCAGTGTTATATATACTAATGCTTGTGCAAATGAACCTAACAACTCCGCTAATGACAATGTATCAGCTTTCATCATGGCCTCCATTACAGGAGTTACTGGCGGCAACAACCAGATCAAAAAATGAAATATACCAGGCAAACTTTCGCTGATTTGTGCTCCACCCAGTGATAATACAACGATAGCTAATAACATACCTGTTGCGTGACTGCCTTTTTGAATCCAAGAAGATTGAAAGAATAGGGCAATAGCCACACCAAGCATACCCAACAATCCATGTCCTATAAGCGCTAGAATTAACCGATATGCCCCAGGTGATTCTGCGAAATGACCTGTTACCCAAGGATAAAGGACAATCAATAGATCTATCAGCAACGTTAGAAATGCAAGCGTTAAGATACCACCTGCACTATGTTTTGCCGCACTTCGCATGTGAACAACTGCAATCTGCCGATGAACAGCGTGCTCATGATTCAAAAAACTAAGACTCATCCAAGCGCAGCTTATAAAGAACATTACTGCTGTAGCGGCATAGCTATTCATAACTGGATTGGGCTTATAAGAATACAATATCAAGACTGCAATCACAATCCCTGCTAACGGGCCGAAATAACGCTGAGATCGAGTATAACTTCGCAGCATGTAAACGATAAACGGATACACGTAAGACCCCCTGTTCAACTTCTAGGATTCATCCATTTTTCTAAGTCATGCGATCCTCCGCGAGGTTCTACCGATTGTATTGAACCACCCGACTCCAAGATAACCCGCAAAAAAGCATCTGATTCTGAACTTGTTACTGTCAATGCCGTACGTTCTATGTTACAACTATCCTTAAACGTATTTATTGCAATGAAACCTGCCATTTCCTTCAATTGCTGCAGTTTCTGAATCGACAGATTAGACAATAGTATGTATGTAGAGGGTTTAAAGTTCAGCTTCTCTGACCCCTGAATTGACTTTACAATTTTCCCTTCATGTATCACATGAACCTGATCCGCAAGCAATTCAATCCATTGGGGTTCATGTACAGAGAAGACTATAGCAGTACCCTTATTTCTCAAACCGATGAGAAGCTCAGCTAACTTATTCATTGAGGGGAGATCAAGGCCCGACATAGGTTCATCAAGAAGCAGCAACGAGGGACTCCCCAGCAAGCTTTGAATCAAATTAATTTTTTGCAGCATTCCTTTGGAGAAGTTTAGCATAGACTGCTTGCGAAAGTGCTCCAGCTTAAAAAGTTGAAATAACGTTGTTAGCTCCTGCTCGATCAGGACTGGCGCAAGGCCGCTAATCTGTCCCATACTTCGCAAGTACTGTTCTGGGGTCAGCTTCAACCCTGGAAACATCTCAGGTGCATAACCAATTCTCAGATTTGAATCCTTACAACTCAGCTTTCCAGAGGAAATATGGACCAGTCCAGCTAAGATTGACAACAGCGTACTTTTGCCGGATCCGTTCCGTCCGATCAGAGCAGTTGCAGTCCCCTTTTCAATAGTAAACGATACATCTTCCAATACGGGTCGGCGTCCATACTGTTTACTGATCTGTTCTAATTCTATCAGGGGAATAGCAACATCTATACTACCGCTGGCAAAGTTACGATCTACTAAGTTCGCCACTTAACATTCTCCCTTCATATCTACTGTTAATTCTCCGGTTCCCTACGAATTTCCTCTTCTAGGAATCAAAAAAATGAAAGAACTGCTATAGCAGCCCTTTCTAAAACTTCCTTTCTATCCAGTATTCCTCCCCTTTTTTTCTACCAGTAGCATTAATCAAACAGACCCGAATATAAAAAACCAGACTATTGCTATATTTCTACAGCAACAGTCTGGCTATTAGTTCATATATGAGAGTTAAGCTATACGATCTTACGCATATACCTCAACAGCATCGCTAATCAAACGGCATGCCTCTGCAGCTTTACGGCAGGCATTAATACATTCTTGGCAGTGATTATGTATATGCTTGCTGCTCTCATCTGCGCATGCTTCACATATTTCTGCACATAGTTTTAGAATTCCAGATACAAACGGACTTTGACGGGTCATTGCTTGAATGGCATAAGAACAAATATCCGCACATTCACGATCGAGTCGCATGCTCTCACGAAGTGATGCAAGATCATATTCTTTTAGGCTTGAGACATAGCTGTAGTTACAGGCATTCATACTTTCGAGACAAGCGTCAATGCACTCCTGATATTGAATTCGGGTCATAGCCTTCAACCTCCTGCATTTTTAATGGGTATGCCTTACTATTAACCTACAAGATTAGGAATGAACCACAGCTTCTTCTGAAGCAGAACGGATTACAGGCTTCTTTTGATCGTGCCAGGCCGAACTAAAATACGTCCTTCCATCTCCAGCAGCTTCGTGCGTAACTCACTGGATGAGAAGTGTTCCCCGATAAATACAGCTACGTCTGGGACTTCGCCTTGAGGTGTGATTTTCATAAAATCAGCTTCACGGTAAGCATATTGAAAAAGAAAACGACTGGAGGTGTCATTAAAGGTCACAATGCCTTTAGCCCTATAAACATCACGCGGAAGCTCCTTGACGAACTGTTCAAAGGTCTCGCTGTTGACAGGTCGTTTGAAGTAATGTGTGTATGCCATCACGTGATCGTGGGAAGCATGGGTGCCTCCTGAAGGTTGCAGAGCTTCCTCATGCACATGGCTTTCGCTGTCGCTCTCTTCAAGCTGTGTATCCGTAAGAACTCCACCTGCGCTACGCAGGAGCTCCTCTATGTCAATCTCACAACGCTCCGCTGGCATAATCGGTGCATAAGAATTCCATTTTCGCAGAACAGTTGTGATCTCTTCCGCTTCATCTGCTGAGACACGGTCATTTTTATTCAGAATCAAAACAGATGCGCAGCGAATTTGCTCCTGCATCAGTCGATAGGTTGCCCCCTGCTGCGCACGGTACAATTCGAGCAGATGCGCGGCGTCAACGACGGTGATCAAGCTTTTTAGCTCGACTTTTTGATACAGTGAAGTTTCGGTTACACCATCTACAATTTCCAACGGGTTCGCCGCACCTGTGGCCTCAATAACAACCACATCAGGTGATTCCTTCTTGATAAGAGTAGTTAGCTCTGTGCTAAGATCCCCTCGGATAGAACAACAGATACAGCCGCCGAGCAGCTCTGCCATAGGAACGGTTTGCTCAACCAGCAGCCCATCCAGGTTCACTTCACCCAGCTCATTCATCACTACGGCCGGGCGCAAGCCCTGATCTTTCCAATGTTCCAGCAGGCGCTGCAGCAGGGTAGTTTTGCCGCTTCCCAGAAATCCTGACAATATATACACAGGTACAACCTGTTCCATGATTCATCGCTCCTTGCAAATTACGGGTATGGTAGCGAGTTTACTACATGATGCCAAAGCACGCAAGCGGCACACCTATAACCTCAAAAGAATAGCGATTGATAACAAAACTTGTCTTTGCCTTCCCCATACCCTATCATGAGAACATCTCTAATTTAGGAGCTGATCTCATTGTCATCCGTTGAAGAACATCGGAAGGAAGCACCACAATCCGTTTCCTGCTACATCATTACCGTCTCAGACACCAGAACTACTGAAACAGATACCGGTGGAGCATTAATCAAATCCATGCTCGAGGCTGCCGGGTATGAAGTTATTGGTCATACCATTATCAAAGACAACTATCAGGACATTCGTGAACTACTCTATAAAAACGCTGATCACACTGAAGTTGAGGCCGTGTTGCTGACAGGTGGAACAGGAATCTCTCCCCGTGATACCACCTACGAAGCAGTTTCATCCTTGCTTGATAAAACGCTACCGGGCTTCGGTGAGATTTTTCGAATGTTAAGCTACACAGAGGACATTGGTTCGGCGGCAATCCTTAGCCGGGCAATTGCAGGTACGATTGGCAACACAGCTGTTTTTTCTATGCCTGGCTCCACTGGAGCCGTTAAATTGGCTATGGAACGGCTCATTATCCCGGAGCTTCGTCATGTAATGCGAGAGATATACAAACAATAATCCCACCCATTTTTTTTATAAACTAGACAAATAACCAAGCATGCCTTTGTTCTGTGCGTATAATACGGTAAGTTCACACACAAAGGAGCTGAAGGAAATGTCAGAAGGATGTCCAAAATGCCCGGCCCAAACTGTCACTGACCCACCTAAGGTGGTTTATCAAGATTACTACCACCCTCAAGTTGTGAATGTTATTCACCCGGTAGAAATCGTTAGACGCCATCACTGTGTCCCAGTTCCTCGTCATTGCTACACCTATTCTGTTAAAGATATCATGTGCGATAACTCCATGATGCCTAGAGGCAGAAGATAACTCTACTTCATAACTCTATCAAAAGAATCCTATAAGTGAGAGAAACATCATCCATGTCCATCGCATGGGGATGTGCTCTCGCTTTTTTCTGCATAAAAGATTTGACAATCCTGACCAATCCCCCTATAATTTTGAACACTTTACGCGAAAGTGGTTTTTGATTAACCAAACAGTTAATCGGAGAGGAAAGAGATGAGCTCACTCCAAACTTTAAATCGAAAGATCAAAACGGTCGTCAGTCCTTTTCATGAGTTATTATGCAGTCTGCATGTCTTCCATCAACCAGAACACCATCCAACAAGATTACAATGGGCTCTGGAGCTCAAGAAAAGGATGCCTCTTGCTCTACAGGAGAACATCCACACACTTGGGCAGTTGTCAGACCGTTGGATCGCTCTGCTAGATTTACCGGACCGTATGGGTGTCCCTATTTCTTGCAATCAAGGAATCACCCTACTCAAAAAACTTCCGGATGCAGAGCTAGTGTATCTATTTATGAATCAAGAAATTGCACTAAGTACCCTAGTCGAATGGCTGAATGAATCTGAAAGCAAGCGTTCGCTGATGAAGTTGAGTGGAAACGTGAAGTACCTGATAAACAATCTGGCTAGTGTTCGCAAGCTGTTAATCTCAACATTAATTACATACGAACATGATTATTTCGGGCAGGAATGGGACTATATTGAACCATTTATGAACATCTCAGCCGCTCAGTTTCAAGACTTAGCCAGTCGTTCCCCGGAAAAGGCACTAAATACGCTCCACCCACGCCTCCTCGCAGAGAACGGGACTCTAACAGTTCAAAAGGCAGTAACGTATTACTTTTCTTATGAACAGTTTGGACAAGTGTACGTTTTTCCCTCTACATTCATATTTCCGCATCTGCTTGTTGGCTGGTACGAAGATACTTTATTTTTACCACTCACGGTGGATGTTCCCGGTCTTGCCTTTAGTGAAGGACCGCCGAGTGACCTGTTGCGCCAACTCAAAGCTTTAAGTGATGATACGCGGATGCGAATTCTGAAACTACTGTGGAAAAGTCCACATTGTACCAAGCAGCTTGCGCCAATATTGGGTATTTCTGAAGCTGCGGTCTCTAAACAGCTAAAACAACTAAGTGAAGCAGGATTTACCCAATCACAGCGAAAAGGGAATTATTTATTTTATTCAGTGAACAAAGAAGTCTTTGATAATCTTCTCGTTCTGCAGAGGCAGTACCTTGAACAATAAGGTTAATGAAAGGTGTGAGTACAGTTGTGGCATATCGCTATCGCAACCCTAAAAAGAAACCAAAAATCTAATCTTAGAGCCTTTCCCTGGACCTTTACATTCGGGCACATTATTGATGGAGTTTATCTAGTCATCATCTCTTATTTTTCTTATGTGTATCTAATCAATGGGGATATAGATTCAAAATTCGCTATCTATAGTGGCAGTGATGACTATCTGACCTATGTAATTATTGGAGGTATGCTCAGTATATTTTCCGTCAGTATGATGATGAATGTATCCAGGGCACTTATTACCGAATGGAGAGAAGGTACACTTGAGGCACTGTTGCTCTCCCCTTCAAGCCGGAGCGGTTATTTTCTAGGAAACGCAGTCCAGCAGTTGTATCGAAGCGGGGCGGAATTGCTGGTGGTTCTCTTCTTTGGCCTTTTGGCAGGACTTCGGTTCCCCTCTGTTCACTTTATATCTCTCCTCGTGGGAATTTTGCTGTTTTTACTATCATGTTATGCGATGGCGCTGGTGCTAGGAAGCATTATGCTTTATACAAGGGACACCTTCATTGTTCAAAATACTCTATTTACGATAACTGCTCTACTATGTGGATTTCAGTTTCCAAGGCAATACTTGCCTGACTACTTGCAGGCTATAGGTGAG
This sequence comes from Paenibacillus sp. FSL R7-0163, assembly GCF_037969975.1. NCBI lineage: Bacteria > Bacillati > Bacillota > Bacilli > Caryophanales > Paenibacillaceae > Paenibacillus > Paenibacillus sp. FSL R7-0163. The sequence continues at coordinate 2,272,805 of NZ_CP150224.1, read as the reverse complement.
ATTTTCCCATTGACCTATGCGCTACAACTGCTACGAGGCACGCTGCTAACTGGAGAATCAATACGATTAATTGATGCATTGCCTATCATACTACTTAGTGTTGTATACATAACGGTTGGTCAATGGACAAATCGGCGCATAGAGCGCGGGTTGTTCGAACGTTTCTAAAACCTTGGAGGGTGAAAACCATTGATAAACATGCATGAAGTTACTAAAATTTACGAAAGCAAACATAGACTGGGCTGGTTCCGTTCGGAAAAAAGATCAGTGACTGCAGTGAAATCACTATCTTTAGATATCGCTGCGGGGGAAATCGTAGGTCTTCTCGGTCTAAATGGCGCTGGAAAAACCACTACAATACGTATGCTCTCTACTCTCCTAGAGCCAACCTCAGGCAGTATTGAAGTCGATGGAATGTCACTGCACAAGAATCGACAGGCCATTCAGCAAAAAGTAAATATGATCGCCGGAGGAGAACGAATGTTGTACTGGCGACTCACTGGTAGAGAGAATCTTCAATACTTCGGTAAACTCTATGGAATGAACAGCCCTCAAATCGCTAGAGAAGCAGAACGTCTTCTGGAGGAAGTAGGTTTGACCCAAGCTGCTGACCAACCCGTTGAGCAATATTCTAAAGGGATGAAGCAACGGCTGCAAATCGCCCGCGGACTTATCAACGATCCACAATACTTATTTCTAGATGAGCCCACACTTGGCCTTGATGCCCCCATTGCCAGGCAGCTTCGCGGTACGATAAGAAAGCTTGCACTGGACAGTGGAAAGGGTATCCTTCTGACCAGCCATTATTTGCAGGAGGTCGAAGAACTCTGTGACCGGGTTTATGTACTGAATCGAGGCGAGCTTCTGCTCTGTGACAAACCTGAGCGGATTGTCCATCAGGTTGCAGGCTCGCAAACTGCTCATTTAGAGGTTACAGGCTGGCATGAATCACTTCGTCCCAAGCTACTAGAGCATCTACGAACATATACTCAGCCTGCGGAATTAATGGGTGTCTGCGCAACAGAAAAACTTGAACTTCGAAATGATGGACTGCAGCGCATTTCTGTAAAGACACCTTCGGCTGATAGGATCATTACAGAGCTGCTGCCATGGACTACGGAGCATGGACTTAGCATTAAAAGCTTCGCATCCGAAAAACCTAATTTGGAGGATGCGATTATCCTCCTTTCGGAAGGAAGGGTATCATGAACTTACATAGCTTATGGTTTACCCTTAGCGCGGAGATCACTAAGCAGCATCGAAATAGAGTTAAGGGACGCGCAGTGTTTTTTTCACTTCTACTCTGGCCGGCGCTCACCTTTTTAACCACCTACTTTACTATGCAGCCCTTTAGAACAGGAGCAGGATCAGCACTCTCAAAAGTAATACCAGATGGACGGATTCCCCTTTTTCTGCTGAGCGGATATCTCGTCTTTCAGTTATACTGGACGGTTGTGCAAGCCGCATGGTTATTCGAACAAGAACGCAAAGGGGGCACACTTGAGGTAGTGTTCCTAACCCCAGCGTCAAAAATGGCCTTCCTGTATGGACGTTCCATATATTCACTATTTCACGGAATATGGATGTTCGCTTGTTTCTCCATCCTGACTTTCATTTTTCTTGCGGATGCAACGACTGTTAACTGGGGCGCCTTATTGCCTGTATTAGTACTTATCATGATATCAGCGGTTATATGGGGAGCTTTGCTGTGTGCGATATCTCTATTCTCAAGGGATTCAGGGCTACTCTATTACATCTTTCAAGCACCAATGGAGCTGTTTGGTGGGGTTCGTATTCCACCAGCGGTATTCCCAGCATGGGCAACGGGCCTATCCCTTCTGTTTCCACTCACATATAGTCTGGTTCTCGTGCGCGGGGCGTTATACGATAATATCGGGATTAGCTGGTGGTGGGCTCTCGGCGCTTTAATCGTAGGTAGTTCTTGTCTTGTCATTTGTACCCGCTATCTTCTGGTTAGGGCAGAACAACATGCAAGAGTAAAAGGGAATTGGACTTTATTCTAATTGTAAATGACCAAGTCTTTAACACATAGGACCTAAATGACGTTATTTGCCGGTTCTTAGCTTTTTCAGAAGTTTCGCGGACTCCAGTGACACTATTCCTTCAAAAAGGGTTCATATTGGGAGTTTTTAGGGCAGATAACTGCTATGCAGTCCGTTAGAATTCCAAATGGGAAAGAAGACTGTGTTTAAGGTCAGTGGTGTCCGAAAACTGTTTCTTACGCGCAAATGCTCCCTAACCACAAAAAACCCGGCAGACAAATCTGCCGGGTTTTTTCATATTTTATATGCTGGAGATAAACACATCTTATAAGTCAGGATGTTCGTGTTTTGCCTTGAGACGATTCCAACGGCGCTCAACTTCTTCTTCGAAGCTGTGCAAAGCTGGCTCATTCTCAGGTTTCAACAAGTGACGAGTTTTACCCATTGTCTTCAGCCATGCTGAGAGCTCGACACGTTTGCCCTTGTCTTCGGGATTATATGTGATATTCGTAGAACCATGCTCTACTTCATATAACGGGAAGAAGCAAGACTCAACAGCTAATGAAACGATGTTAGTGCCTTCCTTATCATCAGACATCCAGTTTAGCGGACATGCGATCAGGATTTTACCATACACCAAACCTTCGTTTTGTGCGTACCACTGTGCTTTTGCCGCTTTTTTCACCAGATCCTGCGGATAAGCCTCCGAACCCGTGAAGACATAAGGAATGTTAGTAGCCGCCATAATTTGTGCTGTATCTTTATGCTGAGTCACTTTACCTTGCTGCTGCTTGCCGATACTGGAGGTTGAAGTACGGTGACCCAGTGGTGTCGAATAGGACTGCTGTGCTCCAGTATTCATGTAACCCTCGTTATCGTACTCTACAATAATCATTTTGTGACCACGCAGTGCAGCTCCAATTGCCGGTCCCATCCCGATGTCCATGCCGCCATCTCCGGTTACCATAACAAACGTAAAGTCCTCTTTAAGCCCTAGTCCATCCAGCTCACCGCGACGTTTGCGTTCCCAGAACATCTCTACGACACCGGACAAGGTAGCCGCTCCATTTTGGAAAAGATTATGGATAAATGTTGATTTATGGGAGGAATACGGGTACCCCGTAGTCGTTACCATGGCACAGCCTGTATGATAAAGTGCGACGATATCCCCTTCAATCCCTTTGAAGAAAGTCTCTAGTCCTGAGAAAATCCCACAACCCGGACACGCACCATGCCCTGGGGAGAGCCGTTTAGGTTTCTTCGTCAAGCTACGTAGCGGCGGAATCCGTACGCTTAATTTGCCCGTTGCTTCATCCTGTTTCACAGTGATCAAGCCTGTCTTCAGTGAGTCAAAGTCCATTGGCTTCAGAAGACGTTGTGGAGCTTTATCTGGTGTACCCGGATTGTGGCCGTAATAATCAAATGGTATGTCTACTCGATCTGCAGCAACAGCATCAATTGCTAATTGGAAAAATGCATGACCATCTTCTGCGTAGAAGTCCTTACCACCCAAACCGTAAATACGGCTTATTACTTTAGTCGTAGTGTTGCCATATGTGAACAGGGCTGCCTTAATTTCATTGACCATGTTACCACCGTGTCCGCCAACAGAATCTGCGCGGTCACCAACGGTGATTGCTTTAACGTTTTTCAGCGCTTCAGCAATTTGCTTCTGTGGGAAAGGACGGATCATATTCGGCGAGATTGCACCGGCTTTGATTCCTTGCAAACGAAGCTGATCTACAACATCCTTAATAATCTCAGAGGCAGAATTCATCAAGAATACGGCTACTTCAGCATCTTCCATCCGATATTCCTCGATCATTGGATAATAACGTCCGGTTAACTCAGCAAATTCCTTCGCGATTTCTTCAAAAACTTCACCCGCATTGTACATAGCTACGGACTGTTGATAACGGTTGTTAATATAGTCAGGTTCGTTCATATAAGGGCCAACGGTTACCGGATTATTGCGGTCTAAAGTATCGGTGAAACCTGTTGGAGGTTGTGCTCCAACAAATTTATGAACATCCTCCCGATGAGTAAAGGCCTGTACGCGGCGCTTCTGGTGGGAAGTGAAATATCCATCTGAGGCCACCATTACCGGAAGACGAACTTTAGCATGTTCAGCAAGCTTCAATGCCATTAGATTCATATCATAAACAGATTGTGGATCCCGGCACATTAAAATTGGCCAACCTGTATTCAGGGCAAAATACAAATCAGAATGATCCCCGTGAATATTCAGCGGTCCAGAGATCGAACGGCAGATTAGATTCATAACCATAGGCATACGCGTACCAGCTTGTACAGGCAATTGCTCAAGCATGAACATATAACCTTGGGCACTGGTAGCATTAAATACACGTCCGCCAGCCGTTGAAGCGCCATAACAGATTCCAGCAGAGCTATGCTCGCCATCTGACGGAATCAGCATAATATCATGCTGTCCGTTCGCTTTCATCGTATCAAGAAATTGCGCTACTTCTGTCGATGGAGAAATCGGAAAATACCCCATTACATGATAATTAATCTGATGAGCAGCATAAGCTGCCATTTCATTGCCGGATTCATATAGGAATTTCTGCTCTACTTTAGCAGAGCCTACTTCTTTTTCATAATCTATTGCCACGTGTATTCCACCTTTCCTCCGTTAATTAGGCCTCAGTAACGAGATCAAAAATATGCCGGACCGTATGACTCTCTGCGTAGCCTTCTTCCTCACGTTCGCCAGACAAGGCAGTTGTAGGACAAGCTTCTACACATTTTAAACAGCCTTTACAGTATTGGTAATCAATACCTTGCAGGAACATTTGTGGACGCCCCTTCTTATCAGGCTGCTCATCCCAAACAAAACACAGATCAGGACACACCGTATCGCACTGCGCACAATGAATACAATCCTCCTGCTTAAAATGAGGCAGCAAACCGGAGCGAGAAATGCTCAAGTTCTTTAAAAAGCTGCTCCCAGGATTCGTAATGGTACCGCCGATAGGCTGTGTTTCATAACCCAATGCGGAAATATCAGACCGCACGAATTCAGGCATTGTCACGCCCGCAGGCAGTGGAAAATGCATAAACTTAACTTCATTAAATCCACGGTCGAAAGTAGTCAGCGCTGACTGTACTGCCTGTGGATACTTTTTGCCTAGTGATTTCTCTATAACGCCTTTCATAATTTCAGGGTCCAAGAAATCACACATCCGGAACAACGCGCCCAGCATCGCCATATTAACGCGGTTTTTCTCATTTAAGGCGATAGTTGTAGCATCAACTACTGCAATAGTTCCTGCCATCATATTCAGGGAGGATTTCAATTCCTCCGGCGATTTTGCTGAGTTTACCAATACTGTGCTATGTTCATAAATTCCGCTAATTACGTTAACTGTCTTTGCTAGTGCTTCGTGAAATACCCCAACAACATGCGGACGCTCAACCGGAGACGTGTCACGAATAGGTGTGTTCAAATCACAAAACCGGATATGCGCTTTTACCGCTGATCCCTTCTTCTCCGAACCATATGACGAAAAGCTGACCCCATTCATTCCAGCACCGACAACACCTGCTTCCGCAAGCATTTTACCAGCCAGGTTCGCACCCAACCCTCCAATTGACTCCAGACGAATCTCAAAAAATCCGAGCTCGTTCACTTTTGGTAACTGTACCACCGACATAGCCCCTTTCAGAATGTCATCTAGTATAATATCCTTTTGACTTTTTCAACGATTGTAACTTGATTTCGCAAGACGCGAAGTGACAAATCTTGCATTTTCCAAGTGTTGCCTAAGCTTATTTATCTACTTTCATTTAGCAATAAAATTAAAAATTAAGATGTTAAATTCATCACATTGTTCATGATAAATATCACACACCGATGAAAAATCACCTCTATTTCTACAAATGTGTATCATTTATACTTTTCAACTAGTCCATTTCAGGATAAACTGATTCTTGGTGTAATTTTTTGAACCTACTTAGGAGGCATTAAATGTGAAGTCAAACGAAGCATCATTACAGAAAAAATTGCTTCCACGGCATATCAGCTTTATGGCGATGGGCGGCGTAATCGGTACGGGGATTTTTAAAGGAAGCTCTGAGACGATAAGCATTGCTGGACCAGGGGTTGTTCTCTCCTATGTATTGGCAGGCTTGCTGCTACTAGTCGTTATGGGTGCAATTGCCGAAATGGCCACGGTATACCCGAACAAAAATATGAAGGAATTCATTCGCGAAGCTTTTGGAGAACGGCTTTCCTTTATCGTGGGTTGGCTCTATTGCTTCATGTGGTTGACTGTCTGCGTGATCGAAGTGCTGGCGGCAGGAAGCTTCTTGCAATACTGGTTACCGGATGTTCCGTTATGGCTACTGAGTCTAGCAAGTGGTGCTTTAATTATTGGCATCAATATGATGAGTGTAAGCGGTTATGGAGAGACGGAGTTTTGGTTAGCAGGAATCAAAATAGCTATGATTATCATCTTTATTATTCTGGGAGCTGCATTATTGTTTGGGCTATTGCCTATGTCTGAAGGGACACCCTATTTAAGTAATTTTACGGATTATGGCGGATTATTCCCACAAGGCTGGACACCTATCTTCTCTGCCCTTCTGGTCGTCATGTTCTCATATGGCGGATCTGAGCTGATTGGACTAACTTTAACAGAAACTCAAGATGCAGAAAAAGTGTTGCCTAGAGTTGTCAAAAGCTTCATTTTGCGCGTTATTCTGTTCTATACGATTCCAATTCTGATCATCTGTGGGTTAATTCCTTGGAATCAGCTTAACGAGCATACCAGCCCCTTTGTGCAGGTTTTAGCAGCTACAGGACTTAAGGGTGCTGACCATGTTATGAACTTCATACTGATTACAGCTGTGCTCTCTGCTGCTAACTCCGGTATCTATGGCGCCACACGGATGTTGCACTCTTTGGCTTCACAGGGTGAAGCTCCACGTAGCTTAGCAAAGACCTCAGCAAAAGGTGTGCCGATCAACAGTCTTAAACTTTGCGCTATAGTTCTTTTTGTTGGTTCTATGTTAGCGTACTTCGCACAGGATGGACTTTTCCGGCTGCTGATGGCTGTTCCCGGCTTCGTAGTAAGCTTGGTATGGATCAGCATCTGTCTATCACAGCTGAAGCTGCGGAAAACCTATCCTAAAGAGCCAAGCTTTAAAGTCTGGGGCTTTCCTTATATAACGATTTTGACACTTATCTGTTTGTCGGTTATTACGATTTCCTTCCTTTTCGACACTCAGAACCGGATCAGCATAGGCACATGTCTGGGCTTCCTGCTGATGCTTACCATCTGGTCATTCGCGAAATTCCGGAAGAAGAACTAAACTAAATTGCTCGCATTGACATGTAAGAAGGTGTATCCATTGTTCCACGCGATAGCGTAGAACGGGGATACACCTTTTCTTATGGGACCGTTGATTTGCCTACTCGCACCGGATTCGTCCCGTTCTGCGGTATATATACCGTTGATTTACCTCCTCACACCGGATGCGCCTCATTCTACGGGATTTATACCGTTGATTTACCTCCTCACACCGGATGCGCCTCATTCTACGGGATTTATACCGTTGATTTACCTACTCGCAACGGATTCGGCTCATTCTACGGGATTTATACCGTTGATTCGCCTACTCGCACCGGATTCGCCACATTCTGCGGTATATATACCGTTGATTCGCCTACTCGCAACGGATTCGGCTCATTCTACGGGATTTATACCGTAGATTTGCCCACTCGTACCGGATTCGCCACATTCTGCGGGATTTATACCGTTGATTTGCCTACTCACACGGATTCGGCTCATTCTACGGGATTTATACCGTAGATTTGCTCACTCGCACCGGGTTCGCCTCATTCTGCGGGAGATATACCGTTGATTCGCCCACTCGCACCGGATTCGCCCCATTCTGCGGGATTTATACCGTTGATTTACCTCCTCACACCGGATTCGCCTCATTCTACGGGATTTATACCGTTGATTCGCCTACTCGCAACGGATGCGCCTCATTCTGCGGGATTTATACCGTTGATTCGCCTACTCGCACCGGATGCGCCCCATTCTGCGGGAATTACTTATTCTTTTGGGTTTATGGTAATTTGTCGATATACTTTAACTAGTGTTCTGCTGCACAAAATGCAACGAAATCCAAATCAGATATACGCAGACAAGCTGGCTTAATATACTCTCAGAAAATAAACTCGCGGCGTTCGAAGTTAACAAACGCAAGCTTCACCCAAACATCGGCTTCACCCAAACGCAAAAAAGCACGGGAATCTAATCCTCCCATGCTTCTTTCCATCGAAACTACAAAATCTACTCGATCTCCGGCTGAATATGCTCCGCGATCAATTGTTGCTTGTTGGTCCAGACCTTCTCACTCAGATTCACCCGGTACACCTCAGGATTGAGCTTACGCAGATATTCCGGCCAGAACAGATCCTTCTGCTCCCGATGGTAACGGCGAACTTCATTCAGATCCGGCAAAGTATAGACCTGGAAGCCGTTCACATAGATCGGCTCAAGCATAGGCAGCGCTTCATAGCGCTCCACATACTTGTGCATGTATGGATGCAGCGGATTAAACAGCTTCACCCGACCGCCGTTGCGCGGAGCTTCCTCTTCCGGGAAGCAGATATAATCTGCTAGCGCTTTGCCATTTTTCCCGATAATCCGGAATACGTCCTTGCTGCCTGGCGTGGATACTTTTTCAGGGTTAGAAGAAATCTTGATCGTCGGTACCATTTCTCCCGTTGCGGACTCAATTTCTACTAGCTTATAGACCCCACCCAAAGAGGGTTGATCCGAAGCCGTAATCAATTGGGTGCCTACGCCCCACGTGTCGATGGCTGCACCTTGCAGCTTCAGATCCATGATTGTATTCTCATCCAAATCATTGGATGCCACAATCTTCACATAATCGAGCCCAGCTTCATCCAGCATGTTCCGCGCCTGCCGGGATAGATAGGCTAAGTCACCGCTGTCTAAGCGGATACCGATCATCTTTTTACCTTGAGCTTCAAGCTTTTTGGCGGTTCTAATCGCATTCGGCACACCACTGCGCAACGTATCGAAGGTATCAACTAATAGTGTAACTTCATCCGGCATCACCTTGGCATAAGCATCAAAAGCTTCCTGCTCGCTGCTGAAGCTCTGAACCCAAGAATGCGCATGTGTACCTTTGGTAGGGATGCCAAACATTTTACCTGCCAGCATGTTAGAGGTTGCATCAAAGCCGCCGATATAAGCCGCTCTAGCGCCCCAGACCGCCGCATCCGCTTCTTGTGCCCGTCGGGTACCAAACTCCAGCAGAATATCATTCGGAGCCACCTGCTTAATTCGGGAAGCCTTCGTAGCGATCAGCGTCTGGTAGTTCATGAAGTTCAGAATGGCGGTCTCCACCAGCTGCGCTTCCATGATCGTCCCTTCCACACGGATTAGTGGCTCATCCGGAAAAATCAACGCCCCTTCTTTCATCGAATAAACATTGCCCTGAAAATGAAATTGCAGCAATTCTTCCAAAAAAGCGGGAGCGTAATTTTCTTCTTGCTCCGACAAGTAACGGATATCATCTTCGGTGAAACGCAAACCGCCGATGTACCCAACGATACGCTCTAATCCTGCGAACACGGCATAGCCGTTTCCGAAAGGTAACTTGCGGAAATAAGCTTCAAATACAGCTTTTCGCTTATGGCTTCCATTCACCCAGTGAGCATACATCATATTGATCTGATATTTATCTGTATGTAGCGCAAGTTCTCTCTTCAAGTCCTCATCTCCTAATATCCACGTTGCTGTATGTGTATGTTTTTTATAGTATTATGCCTTAACAACGTCTGCTCCTAAACTTCCCCGGAAATGATTTAGTGCCCATTTATGTCCATCCGCGTTGAAGCTGGCGACCGCATCTTCGTGCACAGTAATAGTAAAACCTTTGTTATATGCATCCACCGCAGTGTGCAAAACACATATATCTGTACATACACCAATCAAATGAAGGTCAGTAATGCCACGTTCCCGCAGCTTGATCTCTAGATCGGTTCCACTAAAAGCGCTATATCGAGTTTTGTCCATCCAATAGATGGAATCCTGGTCAGCTTCATAAACAGTTTTCAGACTTCCATAAAGCTCCCGCCCCTCAGTCCCTCGTACATTGTGAGGTGGAAACAGTTTACTCTCAGGATGATAAGGATCATTGTCTTCATGTAAATCTACAGCCATTACAACATAATCGCCATTTTGGACAAACTCAGATGTTAATTGGCTGATTCTTGGCTCGATGTCGATTGCAGGCTGCCCAACCGGTAAATTCCCATTGACAAAATCATTGGTAAAGTCAATTACTATTAGTGCTCTCATGAGAATCGTCCCTCCCCTGATTTAAGACACTACGTATAAATGGACAACAATGGCTCGTGATCTGTAAACATATACAGCTGAGCCGGGCGTTGTGAGTATTGATTGGAGCTGAGTGCATTGCCCTCTTCATCTCTCACTTCTTTTAATATACCCTGACGGCTGCGTGTTGACGTGATTTTACGAATAAAATTTGGCTCTTTAAATTCCGGCACTACTGTCTGAATCACCTGATAAAGCTCACTTAGCGTAAAATGCCTAGGCAAAAACTGTCTTGCTATCGTTGTCTGCAGCATTTGCTGTTGGATACGTACGTATGCATCCTTGATGATTTCATGGTGGTCAAAAGCGAGCTCCAGTTCTTCTAACGCTTCCTGCAACGTAAATAAACCCACTTCACCCGCATCGTCGGAAGCTTGTCTTTGTTCCAGCATCCACTCTTCTACTAAGGCGAAAAAGGCATGGCTGATTATCCATCCCCGAGGGTCGCGGCCAGGTGTACTATAAACTCCAAGATATTCTAAGTGACCTCCATCGACACCGGTCTCTTCTTTCAGCTCACGAGTTGCAGCATCATAAATAGACTCATCTTCCTGACAGAATCCGCCTGGTAGAGCCCACATGCCTGCACATGGCCATTTTTTCCGTCTAATTAACATTACCTTCAATTCACGTAAAGGCAGCGTCTTAGTGACCGTCTTCCGTTCGCGTTTGGTCAGTGTAAACATTACAATGTCGGCCGGAACACCATCCGGTGTACGATATTTTTTGGCGTTATAGGTTAATTCCCCATTGTCGCTCATAATTGCCCCATCCTTTTCCGAAGCTGTAGTTTTACTTATTCGTATCTTTAAATGTACCAAACATGTTCTTCATAAATCAACAGCTAAATTCCATTATTTTACATTATCCTACAAAAAAGACTATATGAGAAACGACCTTGTCGTTGAATTATAAGGATTATGTATATTCTTGAATCTTACTTCTACCTCTTATATTGAAATAAAGGGACGGATCTGCATCCGCCCCCTGAACTGAGTGTGGGTTATCCGCATGTGGTCGGAGGCGCTTCGGTGCCGGCTTCCACATTTATTTTTTCCGAAACGGTATCTCTAATCACGGAAATTACCAGCTGGAGCAAATAATTAATATCGCTCTGGCTTTGCTGAAATTCATTGACGACAGGAATACCGTCGATCTCATCTTGCAGCACTTCAATTTCACGTTCAATTTTGGCGACCATATCTTTATTATTGAAGCTTTCGAAGGCCACGATTTCTTTTTGTTTTTTCTTAATGGTTGCAATCAGTCCTTGCACACGCTCGTGATTAAGAATTTTTTGCTCCGCCTGCTGAAAATGGCGAACCTCTTCGCTGGTTGAGATTAATGATGCTAATTCTTTAGCTTTGCCCATAATATCCTCGCGAACGATCAGATCACGAGTATTATAAGTCTTCATTCCATATTTATTCAACCGTTGTTCTTCTGTACTCATTAGTCATCTCCCCATTCGTATGTGATTAATGAACAGCTGCGGCCTCAACCACAATATCCCCTTTAATGTACCATGTTTTGGTATCTGTAATTCTCACGTTTACAAATGTGCCGATAAGCTCCTTCGGACCTTCAAAATGGACCAGCTTGTTAGCGCGGGAACGGCCAGAAAGGACTTCGGAGTTATTCTTACTCTCCCCTTCTACCAGCACCTCTACAACTTCACCCAGCATCCGGTCATTAATGATCCGGCTGTTCTCCTTGATGAGATCATTTAATCTTTGCAGACGTTCACTTTTCACCGACATCGGTACATTATCTTCCATGGCCGCTGCTGGTGTACCCTCCCGTGGAGAATAAATAAACGTATATGCCATATCATACCCAACCTCACGCACAAGCGATAGGGTATCTTCAAATTGCTCATCAGTCTCCCCAGGGAAACCAACGATAATATCGGTACTTAATACAGCATTCGGCACACTTATCTTAATCTTACGCACTAATTCCAGGTAAGCTTCCCGGGTATATTTACGGCTCATTTTCTTAAGAACGGCAGTACTTCCCGATTGTACCGGCAGATGGATATGCTCCACCAAGTTGCCGCCTTTGCCTAGAACCTCAATCAATTTATCGTCAAAATCCCGCGGATGCGATGTCATGAAGCGAATGCGCGGAATATCAATCAGGCGCATATCATCCATCAGGTTACCGAAAGTGTAATCAATGTCTGTAAAATCTTTACCGTAAGCATTTACGTTCTGCCCCAGCAACGTTACTTCCTTGAAGCCTTGGCGGGCAAGCTCTCTCACCTCAGCGATAACGTCCTCTGGACGACGACTGCGTTCTTTACCGCGTGTAAACGGTACGATGCAATACGTGCAGAACTTATCACAGCCATACATAATGTTCACCCAAGCGCGCATGCCTTCCCGCTTCTTCGGCAAGTTCTCAATAATGTCGCCTTCTTTAGACCATACCTCAACCACAAGCTCTTTACTAAATACCGCTTCTTTAATGAGGTGTGGCAATCTGTGAATATTATGCGTACCGAAGATCATATCCACGAAGCCATGCTTTGACATAATCCGGTTGACTACGCCTTCCTCTTGGGACATGCAACCGCATACCCCTAACAACAGACCCGGCTTCTCGATCTTCAGGTTCTTAAGATGTCCTAGCTCTCCAAATACCTTATCCTCGGCGTTCTCCCGAATCGCACAAGTATTCAGCAAAATGAGATCCGCGTCATTACGGTCAGCGACACTGCGGTAGCCCATCTGTTCCAATAGGCCCTTCATCGTTTCCGTGTCATGCTCATTCATTTGGCAGCCATAAGTCGTTATATGATAATATTTGCCCACTCCGAAATTCTGCATCTCTTCAGGAATCTCGAAATCATAATGCACTTCTATTTCTTCCTTGCCGCGCCGTTTTCCTTCTTTATAGTCAGGCTGGCTATTAATTTGCACATTTCTTCCTTTAATCCGGTAAGTAACCTTACCTTCTTCTTCACTAATTACCTTTGCATCACTAAAATCAAAATATTTCGAATAATCCTTAGAACCCTTGCCGGATTTTAAGTCCGGTGAGTTGTGGTTCCCCTTTGTCATGCTGTTTTCACGTCCTCTATTGTTCAACAATTATTTTTATACTTTGCTAATTTAAAATTATAACATAATGCTGGCCTAACATAGAAGTGCCCGATCTATTAATGATGTAAAGGAGCGTTGCATATCGACAAAAAAATACCCCGCCAACGTTTGGCAGGGTCAAGTTCTATCATATTAAGGGGGGGTATGCTACTATTATAAGCAGATACACTACTCTTGAAACAGTTATACAACCTCTTACCTAAAAAAATAGTCATTGTATATTCTGCTAGTTTTAGTAAAGAGTGTTCGTCGCTTCAGGAGTAAATGGGATGATTTCGTCTATCGCTCCACTTTGTACTTTAGCGGGCCAAGCCGGATCGCTAATAAGCGCTCTGCCCACTGCAACCAAATCAAACTCCTCCCGACCGAACCTTTCAGTTAACTCATCGATATTATCCGCAGGCTTCTGAGCTTTATCTTCTGCGAAGAAATCGCTTTGCAGGCCAATAGAGCCCACTGTAATACACGGCTTCCCGGTAAGTTTCTTAGTCCATCCAGCTAAATTAAGATCAGAGCCAGCAAATTCAGGTTGACTGAAGCGTCGGGTCGAGCAATGAAAAATATCTACACCCGCTTCGCTAAGCGGTGCCAGGAAACTCGCAAGTTCTTCTGAAGTCTTCGCCAGCTTCTCATCATACGCCCCCAACTTCCACTGGGAAAAGCGCAGCACGATTGGGAAGTCTGGTCCAACCGCTTGACGGCATGCTTTAATGATCTCGACTGCGAATGTTGTTCTTCCTACCAAATCGCCACCGTAACGATCGGTACGTTTATTCGTTCTATCCCAGAAGAACTGGTCTATCAGATACCCATGAGCGCCATGCAGCTCGATGCCATCAAAGCCAACGCTTTTGGCATTTGCCGCCGCTTGAGCGAAGGCTGTTACTAAGCTTTCAACCTCTTCTGTGGTCAGCGGCTCTGTCACCGGCTCACCTGCTAAATTCAGTCCCGAAGGGCCTACAGGAAGGGCTTCTACGTTAGGATACTCGCCGATTGTACGCGCCATCCCCACATGCCAAAGCTGCGGGATGATCTTGCCCCCAGCTGCGTGAACCTCTTCCACAACCTTCTTCCAGCCTTCTAAAGATGCTTCTTCATGTATATTAGGAATATCTTGGTGACTGACAGCCGCTGGATGATTTACCGCAGTACCCTCAGTAACAATTAATCCCACTCCACCCTCTGCACGTCTACGATAATAAGCGGCAACATTGCTTCCCGGCACACCATTCGGAGACTGCGCGCGTGTCATCGGCGCCATTACAAATCGGTTCGACAGCGAAAGATTCCCCACTTGAAAAGGTGAAAATAGTTGCTCTGTATTCATATGTTACCTCCAATTTATTAATTGATTACTTTAAGTAAGCTTATTATCTACCCAAAAGATGGGAAATGCAAATTTTAAGAAAAAGACAAAAAAAACGGACCTCGCAGAATCTACGAATGCCCGGTTTTCACCAAATTATAATGACTCTCTAGACTTCAAGAATCCCCGCTTTAGGTGTAACTCCAAATGCTTTAGCTAAATCCCATAGCTGTTGGTCTGTGATCTTTTGTTTGATCTCTCTACCGCCAATCAAGTTGTAGATCGTTGCAGCCTTTTCAACCGTTTCTACTAGACCAAAGGTAGCATCCATGGTGGAGCCCGTGCCAAAAATCCCATGCTGCGGCCAGATGACTAAACGGTGATCCTTCATTTTTTTGGCAGTCTCACGGCCGATCTCACTGCTGCCCGGAACAATCCACGGAATAACGCTGACCCCATCAGGGAAAACAACAAGACACTCTGTGCACATTTCCCATAGTGTTTTGGTAAACTTCAGTTCGTCCAGATCATGCGTGAAGGTCATCGCGATAACATTTGTAGCATGTGTATGCAGCACGATACGGTGTGTGGGATCTACTTTCAAGCGTTCAATATGACTCATAAAATGCGAAGCGAGCTCACTCGTAGGAACTGCACCATTCCGCAATCCCCACAATACTTCCACACTTTCGCCATTGCCGCTAACCCTTAACACACCCAGATTCGCTTCAGGGTCTTTAATCACATTTCTGAAATATTTGCCCGAACCTGTTACGATAAAATACTTGCCTGCTAATTCTTTTACCGGAAAGGTGAGTTTGATCGTGCGCAACGGCTCCAGTACATTAATATACTTAGCCACCTCATTCTCATCCAGCAAATAGCTGACATTCCCACCATTCAGTTCATCCCAGCCAAGCTCCCACATATGACGGGTGATCTCTGACATTTCCTGAATAAATGGAGCTTCACTGCTGGCAATATAACCTTTTGACTCTAACAAGGATGTACTCATAGTCTATTCTCTCCTTTGTATTTGCTGCTCTCCGTATCCACTTTTATCTTAAAGACAAAACGTCCTGTTCATAATTTTTGACTTCAGTAAGCCATTGCTCACGCACCGGTGTACCTTGTGATGCACAGTAGTAATCCCAGACCGCTCCAAACGGATACGATTTGAACTCTTCTACCAGAGCAAGACGTGAAGTATAATCCCCGGACTGCTCGATTTGCTTAAGTTCTTCCACTGGTTCCAGCATCGCACGCAGCAACGCCTTAATAGTGTTGCGGGTGCCAATGACCCATGCCGCGAGATGATTGATACTGCCATCAAAGAAATCCAATCCAATATTTGTACGAGGAAGTAAATCCCCGCGAACTAATTCACGGGCGATTTCCAGCAGCTCATCATCCATCGTTACCACATGGTCACTGTCCCAGCGGACAGGTCTGCTAACATGCAGCAGCAGCTGCTCACTGAACATCAGAATCGAAGATAATTTATTCGAAATCACTTCTGTAGGATGAAAATGTCCCGCATCCAGACAGATTGCTTTTCCATTTGTTAAACCATAACCCATATAGAATTCATGAGAGCCAACCACATAACTTTCAGAGCCAATTCCAAACAGTTTACTTTCCAAGGCATCCATATTATAAAGCGGATCTATTTCCTGACTAAAAATCTCATCCAGCGACTCTTTTAAACGTACTCTTGGAGCTAGCCGATCTACTGGCGTATCTTTATAACCGTCTGGAATCCAAAAATTCGTCACACAAGGCTGACCCAGCTCCCGCCCAAAATGCTCAGCGATCGTACGTGAAGCTTTACAGTGTCTGATCCAGAAATCCCGAATCTCCGCGTCCGAATGACTGAGAGTGAATCCATCGGCTGCTTTCGGATGTGAGAAACAAGTAGGGTTAAAATCAAGCCCTAAGCCCTGCTCCTTCGCCCAATCCACCCAGGATTGAAAATGTCGTGGCTCTAGTTCATCCAAATCTACAGGTTCATCTGTATCTGCGTAAATAGCATGCAGGTTAACCTTATGTTTACCAGGAATAAGAGATAACGCCTTTTCTAAATCTTGACGTAGTTCATCTGGTGTACCCGCCCGGCCCGGATAACTTCCCGTTACCGCAATGCCCCCGCTTAGTTCTTTTTCCTTAAAAAGAAAACCTTTTACATCATCACCCTGCCAGCAATGTATGGAAATTTTAATTTGCGCGAGTCGCTCCAGCACTTTATCCACATCAATACCGTGGGCGGCGTATAGTTTTTTGGCTTCGTTATAGCTAGTGATAATGCTCTGATCCATGCTGTTTATCCTCCTAAAATAGTGCAATGTCTGTTTCGCTTAGATAAGCTCATTCACTCTGGACAGATGAAGGCTTCTCCAGCGATTTAGAATGTTATCAAAATGCTTGATCGGCTGCGGAATGTATGATGTTATTTCAAAAGATTGTTCGATAATAGCTCTTGCCTCAGTTATGTCTGCAATGGAATCTGTGCTAATCATCTGCACTACTATATTTCCTAGAGCAGTCGCTTCCGTTGGTCCAGCCTTTACTTCCCTGCCGATAACGTCAGCTGTTAGTTGGCATAAAAGCCGGTTGTTCGCCCCTCCGCCGACAATTTGCAACCCCTCGATCCGACCTTCTGTCAGCTCCTCCAACTCTTCCAAATAAGTTAGATAGGATAACGCCAAGCTGTCAAAAACACAACGTGCTAACTGTCCAGGTGTCTCCGGAACGGGCTGCCCACTCTCCATACAGGCACTGCGGATTTCTTCTATCATGTTGGATGGATTTAGAAACCTTGGTGCATTACAAGGGATGAGGCTACGAAACCCCTCTTCTCCCTGCGCAAGCTCTGCAAGCTCCGCAAAACTATAACAATTGTTCAGTAATCTGCGAACCTCTTGAATAAGCCATAAGCCCATTACATTTTTGAGGAATCTATAAGTTCCGTAGGCTCCCCACTCATTGGTGTAGTTGGCCTGCATGGCTTGTAGAGAATTTAGAGGCTCCGTTCTTTCTACACCGAGTAAAGACCAAGTTCCACTGCTGATATAAGCTGAGCCTTCTTGAAGTGGAGCACCTAGCACTGCTGAGGCCGTATCATGGGAAGCCACACAGATCAGTTGGCATTCTGGCAGGTCATATTGTTGGATTAAAGCTTCGTCAAGAGGACCAACCACTACACCAGGCTCAGTTAATTTTGAAAATTGATCTTTCCTGATATTCAAGAATTCTAATAGGTCATCGTCAAAATCCCGGCTTTCCAGATTCAACAGCTGTGTTGTAGATGCAATAGTAACCTCATTGATCTTGCGGCCAGTCAGTCGGTAATATAGATAATCTGGTACAAGTAAAATTTGATCCGCTTGCGCTAACTCTTCTTCATTATGAACATATAACTGATTCAAGGTATTGATGGATAACTGCTGGATTCCTGTCTTTTCATAGACGGTTTGTGGTGAAAGCTGCTTTGCCACCAGATCCACAGCCAGATCCGTTCTGCGGTCCCGGTAGGCGTATACTTCCTGAACACGATTCCCGTCCGCATCTACCAGCACATAATCTACACCCCATGTATCAATACCGAGCGTACAGGTAGTAATTCCATCGGTTTTAGCCTTCTGAAGCCCGATCATAATCTGCTCTACTAAATAATCAATGTCCCAGAAACAGGAACCCTCTTGTTCCGTAAAGCTATTGCTAAAGCGATGAAGCTCTTCTAAGGAAAGAATACCTTCTTGCAATATTCCGCGCACCAACCGCCCACTTGAGGCACCGATGTCAACGGCGATGTGATTATTCATAAACAATCTCCTATGATAAGGGGTGATTTATAATATTTTTTTGAACAGTGTAATAACTTCTTCTTTAGTAGGAATAAAAGGGTTACCTGGTGCACAAGCATCCTTCATCGAATTTTCAGCCAGAAGATCAAGATCTACTTCTTCTACACCAAGCTCGGATAATTTGGCTGGAATCCCTACTTCTTTAGACAACGCCTTGATCGACTCAATTACGAAATCCGCGCATTGTTTATCCGTTTGGTTCTCTACATTAAGTCCAATCGCTTTAGCAATGGATCTGAATTTCTCAGGCACATATTTGGCATTTTCTTCTTCCACAAAAGGCAGCAGCATCGCGTTACATACGCCGTGCGGCAGATCGTATACGCCGCCCAGCTGATGCGCCATCGCATGCACATAACCAAGCCCCGCATTATTGAAAGCCAATCCGCCAAGGAATATCGCGTATACCATCTGTTCACGCGCTTCGATATCATGGCCATTCTTCACAGTACGAGCCAGGTTAGCAAAAATTAGCTCCACTGCGGCTAGTGCCGTAGCATCAGTTACCGGATAAGCTCCTGGCGTCACCAACGCTTCAATCGCATGAGTCAGTGCATCCATACCCGTGGCCGCGGTAAGTGCAGCTGGTTTATCAACCATAAGCTCAGGATCGTTGACTGAAATCGTCGCAAGGCTGTTTTTATCTACCATAACCATCTTCACTTTGCGATCTTCGTCTGTGATTACATAGTTAATGGTCACTTCAGCCGAAGTACCAGCAGTGGTATTCACGGCGACAATCGGCAGTGATTTATGCTTAGACTTGTGTACACCTTCATATTCTTTGATATGACCGCCATTTGTGGCAATGATACCAATGGCTTTGGCAGTATCCTGTGGTGATCCACCGCCGATGGAAATCAGATAATCACAATTCTGCGACTTGAGATAATCAACGCCATCGTGGACATTTTTACAGGTCGGATTGGGTTTCACTTCATCATAGATGGCATATTCAATCCCCGCTTCGTCCAATACCGCCAGCAATTTACCAGCAATGCTACTTTTCATAAGGAATTTGTCCGTAACTACTAGCGCCTTTTTTAATTTAAGTTCTTGGATGTATGGACCAATCTCCTGCAAGCATCCCTTGCCCATAATATTGATCGATGGAACATAATACACATGCGTGCTCATTGCTTGACCAGCCTCCTAAAGTTAATTTATCAACACCAAAGTTTTACACACAACTCTGCAAGCTAGAGCGTAGTATTCCGGCTGCAGCGCCTCAGGCTGGCCTCTGAATCGCAACTGGGCCGGCTCTGGTATCTTTCAAATCTAATTACCACTACAGGACTTCTTTTCTCCTTCATCGTATGCCTGTAAATCTTTGTTGTCAACATTTTAAATATTATTTATGTTGTTTTTATTTGTTTTATATCCGTTTTGTGAATATTATTGGAAAACAAACATGATTCTACGTTGATTTTATTGCAAAACACAGATATTTGGAGCTATGATTAAGGAATATACAGATTTCGGAAAGGTGATCCCTATGCTTGCAGCTGAAAGACGAAAAAAAATAATAGATCTTGTTCATCAGGATAAACGAGTATTAGTCTCTGATCTAAGCCGGATGTTTGAAGTTACAGAAGAGACGATACGCAGAGATTTGGAGAAGCTGGAGAAGGATGGCATTCTGAGCCGAACCTATGGCGGGGCCATGCTGAATCGTCACACGAACGAGGATTTGCCTTTTGTTACACGCAATGCGCTGAATACAGATATCAAACGGGGAATCGCCCTCAAGGCGCTCGATTTAATCAATGATGGAGATACGTTAATGGTGGATCCTAGCTCCACAGCCTTTGAGTTTCTAAAACTGCTTGGCAATAAAAACAATCTGACCATTATCACGAACTCGATTAATATTTTGCATGAGTTCTCGAATTCAGGGATGGATATCATCTCTACCGGTGGTTCTTTACGTTACCGATCCATGTCACTCGTGGGTCCTGTAGCACATGACACCATTCAAAGATACAATGTGGACACTGCGGTTATCAGTTGTAAAGGAATTGATATGGAGCGAGGCATCACAGATTCTAATGAACCGGAGTGTGAGCTCAAGAAATATATGCTACGTCAAGCTAACAAGGTCATACTCCTGGCCGATCACACCAAATTCGATAAGACCGCCTTTACGAAGCTGATCGAGCTTGGCCAAATCGACTTTTTGATCACAGACCGCCAGCCTTCTGAGGTTTGGTTGAAGCGCCTGAACAAAGAGAATATTGAGCTTCTCTATTGATCGGGCTCAAATGCCTTCGGTCCCAATTAAAAATGCCGTTCCCCAATGAGTAATGGGTGACGGCATTTGTTGTATGGAGATGATTATCTTTTTGTATAAACCTGAGAGATTGGGACCACGTCGACGGTTGATTTGGGATTTTCGCGCTTCACTTGCGTTGTGGTTTTTTTCCTGCAAATATATACAAGCGCTGGCGGAAAATTCAGCAGCACCCACTTCGTGTGTAGGATCTCAAAATGCTGGCTCAACTCTGTTTTCATCCGCGGAAAATATTCATAGGTTATAAACCACCCTCCTTCTTTTAAAGAAGAAATGATCTGTTCCATAAACCTAGTGCGGTCTGGCTTCGAGAAATTCATCAAAGACAAACTACTCACGATACAATCCAGCTTCTCCAGACTACTGTTATGAAGCGCAAGACGCAGCCGGAGACAATCGTTGTTGCAGAAACATCCGGGGAATTCCTCTCTTAATTGACTGCGAAAATCAGGATCTATTTCAAATAGAAAAACATTCATACCGGTCTTTTCTCCACGCGGAATAAACCTTGTGATTGCACCAGTCCCCGCACCCAACTCAGCCATAGAATGCACTTGGTTCCAAGGCACTGGATCAAGCAACGTCTGGGCCAGCCAATGTGAACTGGGAGTCACACTACCATATTGTCGGGGCGCATGCAGAAATTTATATAGAAAATTAAGTCGCTCACGAATTCCACTTTGCATGAAATCTCCCCCTTGCTTCCTAACTTACCCTTCTACCCCTAAAATATGTAAACTGCATTAAATTCGTACTCCATCTATACTTCCCATTATCTATTCCCCTTAAAATAAAAAGCCCAAATTTCTCCGCAACATAAATTGCGGGAAATTCGAGCTTGTAAACACTCATTTCAGAGTCGGCCAATCTTATTTAGTTTCCACAGCGTGTCCACCGAATTCGTTCCGCAGTGCAGCTACTACTTTACCAGTAAATGTGTCAGTCTCTAGGGAACGGTAACGCATCAATAACGCCATTGCGATAACCGGAGTCGCCGCTTGTAAATCAAAGGCGGTTTCAAGCGTCCATCTGCCTTCACCAGACGAATGCATAATGCCCTTGATCTCATCTAGTTTAGCGTCCTTCGAGAAGGCGCGTTCCACAAGTTCCATCAGCCATGAACGGATTACAGAGCCGTGATTCCACACCCGAGCTACTTCCTCAAAGTTGTAGTCAAATTCACTCTTTTCCAGAACCTCAAAACCTTCACCGATCGCAGCCATCATGCCGTATTCGATACCGTTATGCACCATTTTTAGAAAATGGCCGCTACCTGCTTTACCAGCATATAAAAAGCCGCTTTCTACAGCTGTATCACGGAAAATCGGCTCCACAACTTCCCAAGCTTCGGGATCTCCGCCAACCATGTAACAAGCGCCATTACGCGCCCCTTCCATACCACCAGAGGTGCCTGCATCCATAAAGTGAATTCCGTGCTCCTTCAATTCCTCATACCGGCGAATAGATTCCTTGTAGTGCGAGTTTCCTGCTTCAATAACGATATCACCTTTAGACAATTGTGGAGTGAGTTCAGCGATTACAGAATCAACGACCTGATGCGGAACCATGATCCAAATGATTCTTGGCGTTTCCAATTGCTGCACCAATTCAGGAAGCGTAACTGCTCCACTAGCGCCTTTAGCTTTCATTTCTTCTACAGCAGGTGCATTCAGATCAAAAGCAACAACCTCATGTCCATGATCCAGCAAATTTTGACCCAAATTAAAACCCATTTTTCCTAACCCAACTAATCCTACTTTCATGTAAATTCCCTCCGATTTATAGATTCTTATGATGTATTTTAGCTAAATTGGCAAAAAAAACAGGCAGGGGCTTAAGCCCCTGGCCGTATAGATTCCTGCGCTGCTGCAACTTCTGCTTGAGCGTCGAGAACATCTGACTCCTGATCTGCATCATCAAACCACCAGCGGTCTTCACCCAAAAGCTCCATAGCCGCATTTGGACCATAAGAACCTGAAGCATAGGTATGAAGTGGCATTAGCCCCTCCTCCATAGCTTCCTGGATTGGTGTAACCCATTGCCATGACAGCTCGACTTCTTTCCAGTGAGCGAAGAAAGTGGCGTCACCACGAAGCGCATCAAAGATCAGATTTTCGTAAGCTTCTGGTACGTCTGAAGTTCCGGCTTCATAAGTAGCGAGGACAGGTTCAAGTTTCCCTTTCTGCAACTGATCCTTCGTATTCAACTGAAGCGTAATGGCTTCATTCGGACCGATCTCGATGATGAGTAGATTTGGAACGTCATTCCCTTTATTTTTGTTATTGTTATCATTAAACGGTTCTTTAAATTCTATAACAATTCTTGTTGATTTCTCTTTCATTCTCTTGCCGGTACGGATATAGAACGGAACTTCATTCCACAATGGATCATCTATAAACAATCGCGCTGCAATAAACGTCTCATTTTGTGAGGATTGGCTAATTCCTGGTTCATCTAAGTATCCTGCAACAGATTTACCTTTAATTTCACCTTCAGCATATTGTCCGCGGATAACGTATTGATTAACCTCGTCTTTACTTAACGGAATGAGGCGCTCCATGACATATCTTTTCTTCCCGCGGATCTCTTCAGGTGTACTGCCTTTTGGAAGCTGCATCGCCATCATCATGAGCAATTGCAGCATATGGTTCTGGAACATATCACGAAGTGCCCCAGCTTTATCATAATAGCCTGCCCGTTCTTCAACGCCGACAATCTCACTCGCCGTAATTTGCACATTTGCGATATAACGATTTTTCCACAGTGCTCTAAGTACAGGATTTGAATATTTTAGAACTTCCAGATTCTGAACCATTGGTTTACCCAAGAAATGGTCAATTCGGAAAATCTCTTCTTCTGCAAATACGGCATTCAAGCTGTCATTTAACTCTCTTGCTGTTTGCAAGTCTGTACCAAAAGGCTTCTCAATAATCAGACGCTTCCAGCCCTTCGTCGATCCCAGACCACTGGAGTGAATATTGGCGGCAATTTCCTTGAAAAACTCAGGACCTACCGATAAATAGAACATCCGATTCTCCGGAATGTTAAGCAATTGCTCACGACGTTTAACGTGCTCCAGTAGCTTAAAATAATCTTCTGTATTACCTACATCTAGAACGCTATATTCAAAAGCTTCCAAGAAAACCTGCAACTGTGGAGATTCTACTGCCGGTTGTCTAGAAAATGTCTGCAAAGATTGCAGGACTTGCTTACGGAAAGCTTCGGTTGAAACTTCTCTTCTTCCTAATCCAATCACTGAGAGAGGACCTGAAATTTGACCATCTAAAAAGAGGTTATATAGTGCAGGATAGATTTTACGTTTTGCTAAATCTCCTGTAGCGCCAAAAAGCACAAATGTTGATGATTCCACTTTCATTCCTCCTGCTATTATATATTATTTATTAACTTACTTTTAATTACTAGCATACTCAGTAGAATCAATCATACGACTGATATTTTTATTCGTCAACCTCATTTCGACATTTACGAAAAGTTATTATTTTCACAAAGCTTCGAATTGGTAATTATGATTAATGTCACACCAATTATCTTATTGGATTATTCATATTAAATTACTAGGAAATAATCCGCGAGCAAGTTAACAACCCGCTCCCAGCATGGGTTTAGGTGCTCTAACTTTACACACTCTGATTTAAAATTCTTCATACAAAGCTGTTTATAACATGATCAAAATTCCCAGTCGCCTAAATGTGATCATCCTTCCACTGTGTTTCAAACTAACTTTAAGTAATTGACTGGATTGGTCTGTCGCGCCTCGAAGAAGACTATGCGATTTGATTCCAAGTTTGGGAATTAAGCATAAAAAGTGACTACTTCGAGGAATATTATCAGAGAATACTTCGAAGGAATTTTCACTCAGCATTTCGGAATGACTTGGAGTCTCCCCAGAGGATAATATGTTGTAAAGAGTACCTTTGGGAACGAGTTGAGGTTTGCTAGGTGAACCCTGTGGATGTCTTGAAGTTTGCTAGGTGTGCGCTTTGGGGGATCACTTTAAAGTTCGCATAGAGCGTCTTTAGTTTCTGCTTGGAGTAACATTTATGTTTGCCCGCATCTCCGACTGCTGCGAGATCGGACCTAACAAGACCTTATTCGTCGATTCTCACTCGTCTGCGTTGGCTGCATGTCCACACTATGGAGGGGACGGACTCAGGTGGCCTCAAACGTCGATTCGTTCTCATCAACCGAGGCTGTATGCCCACACTAACTATGGGTTCGGACTCAGGTGACATTATACGTCGATGCTTACTCATCTGCCGAGGCTTTATCTCCACACCATGTATGGTCCGGACTCAGGAGACGCTATTTCGCAGATTTAGGTCATTTCGCCATACTATCGGACTCAGATGCAGCTATTCGACCAAATGTACGCCTCTTTGGAGCAAAAACTTGGCAATAAGAGCTATGCGGTCCGATACTCCTGAAAAATGCTCCAAAAACACCAAATAGCTGCAATACAGTCCGTTACGGCGTGTATTATCGTCAATAGTGGCTAGTCGGACTTAGTTGACCTCAAACGTCGATTCGCACGCGTCTGCCGAGGCTTTATCTCCACACCATGTATGGTCCGGACTCAGGAGACGCTATTTCACAGATTTTGGTCATTTCGCCATACTATCGGACTCAGATGCAGCTATTCGACCAAATGTACGCCTCTTTGGAGCAAGAACTTGCCAATAAGAGCTATGCGGTCCGAAACTTCTGAAAAATGTTCCAATAACACTAAATAGCTGCAATACAGTCCGTTACAGTGTGTATTATCGTCAATCTTGGCTAGTCCGGACTCAGATGACCTCAAACGTCGATTCGTACTCTTCAGTTGAGGCTTTATGTCCACACTAACTATGGGTTCGGACTCAGATGACGCTATACGTCGATCTTAATCGTCTGCTGAGGCTACCGTCCTCGCCATCGAAAGTCCGGACTCAGGAGACGCTATTTCGCAGATTTAGCCCATTTCGCCATGCTATCGGACCCAGATGCAGCTATTCGACCAAATATACTCTTCTTTGGAGCAAAAACTTGGCAATAAGAGCTATGCGGTCCGATACTCCTGAAAAATGCTCCAAAAACACTAAATAGCTGCAATACAGTCCGTTACGGTGTGTATTATCGTCAATCTTGGCTAGTCCGGACTCAGATGACCTCAAACGTCGATTCGTACTCGTCAGTTGAGGCTTTATGTCCACACTAACTATGGGTTCGGACTCAGATGACGCTATATGTCGATTCTTAATCGTCTGCTGAGGCTACTCGTCCTCGCCATCGACGGTCCGGACTCAGGAGACGCTATTTCGCAGATTTAGGCCATGTTGCCCTGCTATCGGACTCGGATGCAGCTATTCGATCAAATCCACTCTTCTTTGGAGCAAAAACTTGGCAATAAGAGCTTTGCGGTCCGATACTTCTGAATAATGCTCCAAAAACGCCAAATAGCTGCAATACAGTCCGAACGATGATGTAGTATCGTCTATCTTGGCTAATCCGGACTCAGAAGACCACACACGTCGATACCACGTCATCCTCATAGAACAGCCGGACCCAGAAGTCCTTATATCGCAGATTCAAATCCCCTCACAATAGACTAGTTACCAGCCGAGTTTACAATACCATTTGTTTAGAGCCGCTACATTAAGTGTTATAGTTAATGAACATAAGAATTTTCATTCAGTTCACGAAAGGAAGGAGAATTTTCATGAATATGGAGCAATGGGAACGAATTCGGACGGGACAGGGATTTATAGCTGCCTTGGATCAAAGTGGTGGCAGTACACCAAAAGCGCTGCTGCAATATGGTGTTGCAGAGGACAGTTACTCTAATGAAGATCAAATGTATGGGTTGGTTCACGAGATGAGAACGCGCATTATCAAGAGCCCTGCATTTGATTCTAAGCATATACTGGGTGCAATCTTATTTGAGAACACAATGGATCGTTCTATAGACGGTCAATATACTGCCGATTTTCTATGGGAGAAAAAAGGTATTGTGCCTTTCCTGAAAATCGATAAAGGGCTTGCCGACCCTGAGGACGGAGTACAACTAATGAAGCCTATTCCCGGCTTGAATGATCTTCTGAAGCGGGCCAACGAACGTAACATCTTCGGTACAAAAATGCGCTCGGTGATTAAAGAGGCTAACCCTGCCGGTATAAAAAAGGTGGTAGAACAGCAGTTTGAAATCGGCAAGCAGATTTTAGCAGCGGGACTCGTTCCTATTATCGAACCGGAAGTTGATATCCACACTGCTGATAAAACAGCTTCAGAGAAGCTGCTAAAAGAAGAACTATCGGCCCAATTGTCTACGCTGGGCAAAGACGTGAAGGTCATGCTTAAGCTCTCCATTCCAACGGAGAATAATTTCTACCGCGAATTAATGGATGATCCTCACGTTTTGCGAATTGTCGCTTTATCAGGCGGTTACACACAAGCAGAAGCAAACGATAAGCTCGCCCATAATCAAGGACTGATTGCCAGCTTCTCACGTGCGTTATCGCAGGGACTAAGCGCTGGACAATCAGAAGAAGAGTTTAACGCGCTCCTCTCCAAATCTGTAGAAGCGATTTATACAGCATCTATTAAATAAGATCCCCATTTAACCAGCACATAAAAAGAGCTGTTTCCCTGACAGGTGATCCCTGCTGGGAAGCAGCTCTTTTTTATGATAAGGTTTTACTTTTAAAGTCTAGAACTTTCAGATTAAACGCCATTTCGTCTACTCTTTTAGCCCACACAATCATGCAATAGGTTTGCTAAAGTCCCCCTTTCATCTTATCTAAAGGCCATACCTTTACCTAAAACATATTAATCTACCACTTCTCTGTTGTTTCTCGGTACACCATCCATAATTCCTGTTTTTAATCCAGCATATTTCCTTACCCAATAATTTCTTGATCTTACGCAAAAAAGGCTTCCACCACGCATGTATGCGAGTAGAAACCCTACTAAAGTCCACTACTTCTAAGTTATCTTAAATCGAAACCACGAGGATTAATGCAACTAAGGCTGGAAGACCTTGCATAAACAAAATAGACTTTTTCACCGTCAGTCCGCCATATAATGCCGCCACAATAACTGTTGCCAAGAAGAAGATTTCAATTTGATGGCCGAAATTTACATTCGGATGAACCAATCCCCAAATTAAACCTGCCGCCAAAAATCCATTGTATAACCCTTGATTCGCGGCCAGAGTTTTAGAAGCATCCGCAACTTCCTGTGTCATTCCAAAGACTCGAAGCCCTTTTGGCTTTGACCAAGCGAACATTTCTAAATAAACAATATAGATATGTATTAACGCAACAACACCGACCATAATATTAGCTACCCATACCATCAAAATAACCACCTTTATTTAATTTGTGTACAATTTAATTTTATCATACCAAAGTTAAAAAGTGTATACATCATCCCATAAACAATTCGAAACTAAAAAAGAATAGCCATAATCTTCAAAAAAAAGACTATCGCTATTCCATACGTAATGTTTATGAAATTCTAAAATATTTTTGCAGCAATATAAACGGTCACGCTATTGTAAAAACCATAATGAGAGCCATTGCTCCAGACGAAATTGCTAGGATCTGAAATTGCTGTGTTTTGAGAAGGTTGATGTCCATGTTTCTCTGACCATAGACCTGAGCTATTTTGAAGCATGAAGTGGTAATCAACGTTATCCTCAGGAATATCGACTTTACCATTCCCATTTGAGTCGATCCACCCCACTCTAAGTGCAATACGATGTTCATCGGAATTAATCGCTGCAGTTCGGCCCGGAAGTATCCGCCAACCTGGCTTAAAATATAAAGGATTCGTATTGCCATCTTGAACCACAAGACCAGCAGTATAATACACATTAGTAAAATAGGCAGGATCTCTGACATTTGAGACCCCGTCTCCATCACCAGGGTTGATTGCCCCTGGAAATCTTAAGGCATAACCATAACAGTTAATTCCATAGCTATTTTCGGCTGTATACGGCCATGCATGACCATAAGCGGAAGATAGGGTTGCTTGCGGAGAATCAGGTTCAAAAGTAGGTGTTATTAGCTCCGGTGCCAACAATTCATTATTTATAAGGTTGTCATCTGCTGGGGGCACAAAGCTTGAAGACTCTTTGAGTTCTCCAACAGTAGTAACATTTCCTTGTGTGTCCACAATAATCGTATCGTCGCCTTTCCATTCTCCAACCCAAGCCTTTTCCGGTCCAGAAGTTTGGACTTCTTTCAAATTACTCACGTCGACGTCGATGGGTGCGGCCATTGCAGCAGAGGACAGGGCCAGATTCAGCAAGAGTGTGCAGGTTAATACGACTTTATAAGTCTTTTTCAAAATCACAAACATCCCTTTCTATGTAAGATAAGTAAAAATTAACATTTTATCCTAAAATAGAATATGAAGAATGTTATGGTTTTTTTGAACACCTATAAAGCTTTATATTCAAAATAGTCAAAATAAGCCGGCTTCGCTTGCTGATCCAAATCCTGAGCACATACCCCGACATAGGAACCGGTAAAGCCGAGCTTACCGCCATATTCATCCGAAAGCGTGCCAAAATCTAAGGGAGTACAGACAGCTGTCCAATTCACCCCATCTGGAGAGGCATAAAACAACAGATCACGTCCATGAATTTCCGCCTTTAGATAATAACGATCCCAATTCTTCACAGATAGCTGCATAGAGGAAATCTCATCGTATTTGCCACCTCTACACAGCACAACGCCCAAACTAGTTCCACGGATCTCATCTGCGGTAACACGCAAATAATAGTAATCACTGTCATCATAATAGAGGACTAGTCCAGCCATTTGCAGGAAGCTATCCGGCTCGAATTCCAGACAGGTTGTAGCTGAGCATTCAAAATGTTGAATCGGCCGGGCAATTAAGCTCTGATCATGCAGTGAAGCTAACGACTCTCTACCGCGCAGACGAAGAAACCCTGGGCGTTCCTTCAAGCTAACCCAAGATTCATCAAAGGGCACACGCAAGCTTTGGTATGGAAATCCAAGAACCTCTCCATCAAAATCATCTCTGTATGGCAGCTCCTCAAAAGTGAATATAGGCAGTTCAGGAGCCATTGTCTCCAATGCAGGCAGCTTCCCTCCGTGAGCCAATCGCAACCAGCCATCCTCTGTCCATTCACAGCGTTGAATAGCAGTTTCCCGGCCTAACGGATTCATCGTTGACGTTCCCGGAATCGGACGTGTGCATAAATGTGCCATGTACCAGTCCCCATTCTGAGTCTCTACGAGCGATCCATGACCTGCTTGCTGAAACGGGTAGGTCAGATCATGCGCCGTGGTCATAATCGGGAAATCCGGATCAGTCTCATAAGGACCTGTGAGGCTTCGGCTTCTAGCTAAGGTAACCATATGGTTGATGCCGGTGCCCCCTTCAGCTGTCAGTAAGTAATAGTACCCATCCTTCTGGTACAATTGCGGACCTTCGGTCACTCCGATAGGTGTCCCTTTATAAATTTCATGGATAGGTCCCGTTAATTTGCCAGTCTCCGGGTCATATTCCTGCATAATGATGCCAGAGAAGTTATTGTGATTTTTACGGAAATCCCAACGCATATTAAGCAGCCATTTGGTCCCGTCCAGATCATGGAACAAAAATGGATCAAACCCGCTGCCATTAAGTCTAACCGGCTCACTCCACGGACCCATGATATCAGTCGCTGTAATTAAATAGTTATGCAGATCTTTATATACACTTTTGCGAGATTTCACATCTGTAAATAGCAGATAGAACACGCCTTGATCATAAGAAAGCGCTGGTGCCCAAATGGAACCAGAACTTACGTTACCACGCAGATCTACTTGTGAGGCTTCTGTCAGAACACGTGAAATGGAATGCCAATGGACTAGATCCTTGGAATGATGGATTTCTACACCTGGAAACCATTCAAAAGTAGATGTTGCGATATAATAATCATCCCCTACTCTAATAAAAGACGGATCTGGATGAAAACCTGCCAACACCGGATTAACAATTTTTCGCGTCATAATGTTACCCTCCACTACCGGATTTTTCATAGTTTAACGTATTTATTGTATCGCTTTCATAATAATTAAAGTTATAATGGGATATAAGAAAATGTTTATATTTTGTCATCTTGGAGGGCCTATGAAGCAGCTGTTCGAACCTGTTGTTTTTGAAGAACACAAGACCTTGATTTGGGATTATAAAATATATACCGACGACTATTACAAAGGTTATTATCACTGGCATCAATGCTGCGAAGTCATGTTCGTGTATGGCGGACAGGGAAACGTTGTTGTGAATCAGCAGATGTACGATATTCGCAGGGGAATGTTATTCTTTTTCCAGCCCTATCAGCTGCACCGGATCTATTCTGAGGTTTCTCCCGAGTGTCCTTTTGAACGAACCATCTTCTACATTGATCCACATGTTGCTGAGCACCTGCTGGAGGGTTTTGCGAAAAGAAAGGCTTTATTCACAGCGCTTTGGCAAGGAAAAAATACACATTGTGCCTTTGATCTTAAGGACCACGTTGAGTCTGTGGAGTGGATTCTGGAGCATTATAATCACAATAAAAAAGTCAGTCTGACTGAGGATACCGAAGACATTTCACTGTTAATTCTTCAATTATTGAGCAGTATAGGAACTGAAGATCAGCATGTATTCCAATCAGGAGAACGGCGAACCTTGCGCTATTCTGAGAAAATCATGAGTTTTATCGAAGAGCATTATCATGAGGAGGTTAATCTGAATCAGTTGGCTGAGGAGATTCACTTGTCCAAATCCTATATCTCCAGAATCTTTCATCAGGAAACCGGAGGAAGGCTTGTTGATTATCTGACTGCCCGCCGGATCAAACAGGCCTGCCGCTTGTTAGGAACGACAGACCTGCCTGTGGAGCAAATCGGAATCACTGTTGGTTTTCCAAATGCCTCTTATTTCAATCAACTGTTCAAAAGAGTCCTAGGGACGACTCCATTAAAATATAGAAAAAGTAATTAGATCTAATCTACACAACCGTATTTTTTTCAGTAACGAAGAGTATATTTTTAGCAAAATGATTAATATCTATCAGCTCTGGGCGGGGGGCGTCCATCAGTTCACCATTGAACCTTAAATTGACAAAGGTCACATTTTCAACAGCTCTCTCTTCGTCATATCCATAAATTCGTGAAGGGTTGGCCGTCCCGCTATAGCTGATGTCTCGAAATGTAATGTCCCGGATGCTTGTCCCCGGCTCTGGATTGTAGTCCTTGTTATAGACCACTCGCACATCAATTAGCTGCCCCTGCTCAATACGTTCCACACGTATATTCTCATATAGAACATTACATACCTTATTTCGATCCCCGGCATTAATCGCCAGTGCCCCCCAATAATTCTCTTGCGGTTCGTGATGATTCAAGATATCAATATTCGCAAAAACAATAGACTCAATTACGTCACCATTCCGTTCATGGTCACCATGAGTGCCAATCATCAATGGATGAGCAACATCCGCCCACAGAATAGAATCACGAACGCTAATATTGCGGGTATCCCCATAAAAATCCCATCTTGAGCCATAGATAGCAATACAATCATCAGAATTACGCATAAAAACATCCCGGATTCTAATCTCAGAACTAGACATGATATCAATGCCATCAGACCAACCGCGAGTGCTAAACGATTTGAAATTATCAATCACAATCTGCTCAGACTGCCCGATGAAAATGCTATAATGTGGCGGATCAATCACGGTAATACCTTCCACATTTATAGATCGTGAAAAAACAATTCGTATCCCTCGAAAGGCCGAGAATCGATGAAAATCCGCAAGATAAATTACACCGCGACCACGAATGGATACATCATGAACTCCCTCGCATACCAAGGAACCTACAAGCACTGAACCTCCGGCAAGATACACCGTGGTTTCCGAAGGGACCGGCAATACTGTTTCTTCTATATAATGTGTGCCCGGAGCGAAATAAAGCACCTTCCTCTTTTCACGAGGATCAGCAGCGGTATTATCCAGCAGACGTAAAAGATCAGGTTTCCGGTGTATACCCGGTTGGACTACTAAGACATTAGCATCCTCTGGTTGAGGGGCATCCTTCTCCTTAGGGTTAGTAAATAAATGCAGATTCCGAAAAATATCACCGTTGATCTCAATCGATAACTTTTGCGGACCCGTTAGTTTAAACAAAATGGTATTTCCATGATGTTCGTAAGTGATCCCTCGCGAAGCCGGAGCAATGTTCACACAATCAATCTCCGTATAAAGACAGGTGACTTCAACTTCTACTGTACCTTCCAGATCAAAATAAGCCATGGATGCAGGACGTACCTCATGCATATCTACCTTAACCTCGTAAATAAACAAGCTATGCCATTCTCCTTCAGGCTGCCGTACTCTGACCTTATAATCCTCACGTCCCGGGAAATCTTTAGGTGCTTTATATACTTGTAAATCATCCACTTTACCATCCTCCTGTTCATTTAGATTGTATCGCTTCTAACACCGATAAAGTTTTAATGTGTTATGCAGAAATGTTTGTATTTTGTCAGTTATAGATTAAAAGCCTGTTACAACATGACAATAATCAAACATTTCCTTATATCAAAACACAACTTTCCTGAGCTTTAGAAAGCTATACTCATAACATCCTAAATACACTGGAGGCAGTAACAATGACAAACCCTTATTGGCAAGAGATCATGGGTAGACTCGATACAAAAGTAGAACGTATGATAGAGCAGATCGGTGATAAGTGCCCGCATTTCGCCGGAAAAGATGGCAAATTTGATGATATTGGTTCAGACTGGTGGACTACAGGGTTCTGGCCTGGACTCCTCTGGATCATGCATGATATGACCGGAAAAGACCTTTACAAGGAGGCCGCTTGGCATTGGGACGGTACCTTGGAGGAATGGTTTATTAAACCAACGGTTGAGATGCATCACGATGTGGGATTCCAATTCCTACCGACAGCTGTAATCAAACATACAATTACAGGTGACGAAGATGCCCTGCGCAGAGGAATTGAAGCGGCGAATTTCCTCGCTGCCCGCTATAATCCTGTAGGTAAATTCATCCGCGCATGGAATGAAGATAAATACGGCTGGGTAATTATCGACTGTATGTTAAATATCTCCCTGCTGTTCTGGGCCAGCAAAGTGACAGGTGATCCCCGCTATAAGCATATTGCAATTAACCACGCCGAGACGACGATGCAATATGGCATACGTGAGGATGGATCCACCAAACATATTATTTCTTTTGATGCAGAGACAGGTGCTTATATTGAGAATTTTGGCGGTCAAGGCTACTCGGCTGAATCCTCTTGGAGCCGTGGAACGGCTTGGGGACTGTACGGCTTCATCAATACTTATCGCCACACTGGAGATGAACGTTTCCTGAACACTGCTAAACGGATCGCACATTATTTCATCTCTGCTTTACCCGAGGATCAAGTCCCTTTTTGGGATTTCCGCCTAGAGGATGACACACGGATGTTTCGAGATAGCTCTGCAGCCTCTATAGCCGCTTCAGGATTATTAGAGCTTGCAGATATCGTACCATTAGGCGAAAAAAGTCTATATGCAAATGCAGCGGAGCGAATTCTGCGCTCACTGACTGAAAATTACGCAACCTGGGAGCAGCCGGAGCATGAAGCGATTTTATTGCACGGAACTGGCAGTGGCGATTCCTTCATTGATGTATCCCTGATCTATGGAGACTACTATTATATTGAGGCTATCGCTAAATTAAATGGCTGGAAGCGTCGAATCTTCTAATTGTAGATAGTTATTCAAACAACAAAAAGACACCTCTCTTGAGGTGTCTTTATATTTTATATGCTACTCGTTCGCCAGTGCCGCCGCACCCTCCAGCAGCATCAAGCCGCTGAGTTGAATGCTCAGCTGAACCGGAAGCTCCGGTTTCACTTCCCACGATGAACTGCACAGACCCAGTTGTTTATCCAGACCTTTTTCCCATAACTGCATTGCATCGGCCAATACGACCTCGCGAATACGGATATTTTCAGGAGATTCTTTACAGAGCTGAACCAAATAACGAATCAGAATACCCTTGAACAAACCCGTATCATCAATGCCTTCATCAGGCAGTATCAGATTAACCGGATCACATAACCGATCAATACAAGTATTAGCCGTTCGATTCGCATCTTCTAAGTAATGAACATTACCCGTATTCTTGTAAAGCTCTAGGCCAGCGCCTAGAAACACTCCCTGACAGTACGTAAACTCCCAATCGTAATCGATCTGGCCATCCCCGCGTCTATTCATCCCATCCCACACAAAACCAGTCGCAGAATCCACTAAATATGTCTTGTTCCATTCATAGATACGGAGTGCCCACTCCAGATCCTCTTGCTTATGAAAAAGTTCATATAACCGGGCTGCAAGGATAACGGCAGGTGCATTGGCAGGAGTGTTTTTATAATCGAGCTGATCCTTCTTCCACGCCAGACCTCCACCCAACTGTTCATTCCAAGCCGTCTTAATATCCTCCCATAGATCAAGCACAGCACTTAAATAGGCTTCATATCCTGTAACCCGATAAGCACGCAGCAACGCCAATGCTGTCCATTCCATATCATCATAGTAATTATGCCTGAAAGTCCCCCCGTTATAAGTTTGCAGACTTTGACTTAGCTCCTTAATTCTCAAGGAATACACAGGATCTCCACTACGCTCATAACCATCTACTAAAATATCAATGACATGAGCCTGCCACCAATAATAAAAGTTTTCCCCCGCAACGTTGTACTCTCTGGGATACCATTGGTTCATGATCCCAGTCTCAGCATTATAATAATTACGTAGTAGACATTGTTGGAACCACTCGGACTTTTCCTGCCAACTGACCCCTTCTATGGCTTCCTTTGCTTGTGTCATTAAGAACTCACCTCAAACCTGTTCCTTAGTTAATTCAGCCATCTTCTCCAGCAGTTTGATCGCACTAAGCTGGGAGCTGAGCTGAATTACACCAGCAGTGGACGAAGTCCAATCTGTGCCAAACAACACTGTGTCCTCTGACTTTCCTTGTTCCCAGAGACATTCTGCATTCGCACGCAGGAAATCAACAGCATCAACTGCTGCAGAATCAGCTTTAACCCATTCAGCTGTATAGCGAATCAGGATCCCTTTAAACAGTCCCGCATCACCATTCCCTTCATCTGGCAGCACACCTCCCTGAGAGTCAGCAAGTTCATGTGCTGCGGCGGCAAAGGTTAGGTGAGCATCTTCTAAATATTCTTGCTCTTTAGTAATACGGTACAGTTCAACTGCTGCGCCAATGAAGACGCCTTGATTGTAGGAGTATTTCCAATCCTTATCGATCTGGCCATTGCCAGTGCGATTCATGCCATCCCATACAAAACCCGTTGCCGGATCTACCAGATGCTCTTTTTGCCATCTGTATATTTTTAACGCCCATTCAAGATTGCTAGCTTCACCAAAAGCTTGATACAAGCGTGCCGCAAGTATAGCTGCCGGTGCGTTGGCTGGTGTATTTTTATAATCCAACTGTGACTTCTGCCAAGCAATCCCACCGCCCATATGCTCGTTCCAACCTGTCTGAATGTCATTCCATAAAAGAAGGGCTGTATCTTTATAACCTTCCACTCCTGTTGCTTGATATGCACGAAGCCACGCGAGAGCCATCCATTCCATATCATCATACAACTCGTTTGGCCATACTCCACCATTTCGCTGAAGCAGACCTTCATGAAGTGCGGAAAGCCTTTCGGCATACCAGTTCTCTCTAGTCCGCTGTAGTCCATCTACCAATACATCCACAGCATGAGCCATCCACCAATAATGAAAAATCGTGTTGCATTCTCCATTTGGACAAGGTGTTTCTATATTGTACATTTTGATCGCTTCATTCCAGAAGAATGAATCCAGCGCAGCTTGTGCTTGATTCGCCCGTGCCTCCCAAATCCCTATCTCCAATTGGTTCATATAGACTCTCTCCCTGGTTCGATTTTTGTTGCATTAACCCTTAATACCACTAAAGGCTATTCCCTGTACAAAATAACGCTGAAGCGCTAAAAACAACACCAATATCGGCAAGATCGCTACTAGTGCACCAGCCATCATTGGACCGTAGTCTGTTTGAAAATTATAAGAAAAAGCTTGAAGTCCCATTTGAATCGTTGCTTTGTCGGGATCATTCAGCACAATCATTGGCCATAAGAAACTGTTCCAGCCCGCTTGGAAGGTAAAGATACTTAAAGTAGCCAACGCTGGTTTAGTCAACGGCAAATAAATCCGCCAAAATATTTTAAACTCTCCACAGCCTTCGATCCGGGCCATTTCCATCATGTCACTAGGCAAGGTGAGAAAGAATTGCCGCATAAAGAACACAGCAAAGGTTCCTGAAGCGCCCGGAAGAATAATCCCCCAGAATGAGTTCATCAGCCCGTTACCCCCGCTACCAAAAATATCATTGCCTCCAAAAAGAGGAATATGGCGCATAACATAAACCGTGGGGATCATCGTCACAATGCCTGGTATCATCATCGCCGCAAGCAGCACGCGGAATATTGGCTTATTGAGCTTAAAATTCAACTTTGCAAACGCGTATCCACTGATGGAACCAAAGAACAGATTCGCCAGTACACCCGCTACTGCAAGTACAAGCGAATTCCAGAAATAGAGCGCAAACGGAACCGTAGTAAATGCCTTACGATAGTGTTCTAAGGTCAAATGTGAAGGAAACCACCGGATGGGCATGGCGAATATCTCTTCGTCAGGCTTCAAGGATGTAAGAACACTCCAATAAAAAGGTAGAAACATTACGATGGCAATAACAATGCACACTATATAATAGATAGATTTACTTAAGCTTCTTTTTAATAACGAACTTCCGCTAGTATCCATACCTCTATCCCCCTTCTGCATGGCAAGCCCGGCTTATACAATGGACTCCTCCGCCTTTGTGATCCGCATGTTTATAAGTGAGAATATGAGAATCGCCACAGCAAGCACAAATGCTTGTGCAGACGCATACCCCATTTGCAATTGATTAAAGCCCTGCTGATAGATCAGATAAACCGGGGTCTTTGTCATATTCGCCGGACCACCCTGCGTCAGCACAAAAGCTTGGTCGAACAACTGCAACGCACCAATGATTGACATCGTACTGACAAGAAAGGTCGTTGGTCGCAGCTGCGGCCAAGTAATAAACCGGAAACAAGCCAGCTTATTAGCACCGTCCAGCCGTGCAGATTCGTACAAATAGTCAGGCACGCCTTGCAGACCTGCCAAGTAGATAATCATATTAGAACCTACCGACTGCCAGAGGGTAAGCATAATAATGGACAACATCGCCGTTCGTGTCTCGGATAACCAAGCCGGACCTGTAATCCCAACATAAGACAACAATCCGTTAACCAAACCAAATTCAGGATGCAAAAGCCAGATCCATACCGTAGCTGCAGCAACAGCGGATGTAAGGGTAGGCAGATAATTCAGTGTGCGGAACAACTTTACCCCACGCCAGGATCGACTAAGTAGAATCCCGAGGAGAAGCGAAATCAGAATATTAAATGGAACGAAAATGATGGAATACAGAAATACATTTCGGAATGTTTTCCATAACAAACTGTCCTCTATCAAACGGCGATAGTTATCAAAACCGATCCAATCGTTTCTACTAAGTACATCGTAGTTGGTAAAGCTTAAATATAGCGCCATTACCACGGGGATGACCGTGAAAACTGTAAACAGCAATACCGTGGGTGTAATAAACAGATAAGCCGTCCGCGCCTGATGTTTCTCTAGCTTTCTGATGGAAGCCATTTCAGCTCCCCCCTCCTAAGCAAAAGGGAGGCGAAACCTCCCTTCACTTCAAATGTCTTACTTATTACTTCACTACTTCATTATCCTTCAGCATTTTGTCGCCCTCTTCTTGCGATTTCTTTAAGGTCTCATCAATGCTCATCTTGTTTTGCTGGTTAAGCTGCAAATTAGGGGCCAAAGCATCAGTCTCCATCACGGAATAACCAGGGTGGTTCGGACGAACCTTAGCGAACTCCAGCGTTTCCAGAAACGGCTGCCACTTTGGATCATCCTTGAAAAATGGATCTTCCATCGATGGCTTATAACCCGGCAGATTTAGACTCGTCTTAGCCCAGAGCAACGCGTTATCCTTGTTCGCTGTCCACCATTTGATGAACTCCCATGCCTCTTCTTTATGTTTGGAGCCTTCTGGAATCACTAGACCAAATCCCCCCATGACACTGCCTTTATCACCATTTGGTCCGGCCGGAGGAGGAACGATTCCATAATCCAGATCTTTACCATATTTGTTATAGGTGCTGAGCATCCATGGACCGGAATACAGCATAGCCACTTTACCTGTGACAAAAGCATCTTGCCCTTCACCAAGTCCAAGTTCGAAACCTACTTTATACACTTTGTCCTTATTCATTAGGCGATCCCAGAACTCAAGCACTTGCTTGCCCTGCTCATTATTAAAATTGGTCTTTCCATCCTCTGTAAGCATGGTGCCGCCAGCCTGTTGGAGATACATATTAAAAAGTCCCAAATCTCCCATGGAAAAACCTGCAGTCTCCAGTTTATTGCCATTCCATTTCGTTAGCTTCGTAGCCGCTGCCTCTAGCTCATCCCAAGTTGTTGGAGGCTGAAGTCCTGCCTCTGCGAGCAGCTTCTTATTATAGAAAAGAGCACGTGCATCTACTGTAAGCGGCAGCCCATATAATTTGTCATCGTATGAAAGCTCCCGTAGGGATTCACTGTAGAAATCATCTTCGGAAATGCCGTCACGCGTTAAGTATTCATCCACCGGATGCAGTACATTTTTCGGGGCATACAGCGAAGTTCTCCAACGGTCCCAAAACAGTACATCAGGAGTGCCGCCATTGGTCGCAGAAGTTAGGAATTTCGTAATCATATCCTGTTGCAGCACATATTTTACGTGAATTTTTTCCTGCGATTTATTAAAAGCATCCACCATGGTCTCGAATTGCTTCTGCCCCTCACCGCCCCAATCTCCCCAGAAGGTAAGCTCTGTCTTTTTCCCGGTACTGCTCCCAGCTTTGCTTGTGTTTCCGGTCTCTTTGTCCGCAGATCCGTTATTACCACCGCAGCCCGCAGCAAGAGCAGTAGTCATTACCAAAACAATTGAGGTAACCAGCCATTTTTTCATGTTCTCTATCCCCTTTAGAGTCGATTATAAAAACCTTGTTGGTCTCAACCGCGCTTAATTTGCCTACCACAGCGCATGAGTACAAGCTCACAGAACATCATGTTTGCCCAAGAGAACCATGGACGTGTAAATTCATCAGGATTATCCACATGAAACCCTTCATGCATAAATCCAGTTCCAGCATCCGTCTTCTCCAGCAGCTGAAGTAAGGCTTCCTGTTCCTCAAAGCGGGTAGATGTCATTCCCTGCATCGCTAAAGCTATGGGCCAGATGTACCGATTTGACGTATGCGGACTTCCAATGCCAGCAGCCGCTTTTCCAGCGAAAAAATAGGGATTAGTGCTACTTAAAATAAGTTCACGGGTATTTTTATAGATAGGATCATCAGCAGTCACATAACCCAAATAAGGGATGGAGAGAAGACTCGGTACATTTGCATCATCCATAATATTCACCTGTCCCAGACCATCTACTTCATAGGCATAGACCGTCCCAAACTCTGGATGTTCTACAATTCCATACTCACTTATTCCCTTATTGAGCTGGTCAGATAGTTTTCTAGCTTTCTTTTCCAGCTCCTGATCACCTAAAATCTCACGGGCAATTTCACACACATATCGTAAAACAACCACCGCGAACATATTGGCTGGAACCAAATACCCATATTCACAGGCATCGTCACTAGGACGAAATCCAGACCAAGTCATTCCGGTATAAGCCGTCAACGTCCCTTTGCCTTCTCGAGCTAACGTATCCGTGGGCGGACAGTTCATCCGTTGAAAAAGATATTTTGAATCGCGCTCATGGTTCTGTTCGGTAGTCCATAATGTTATGATTCTTTCTATGCCCGTTACAAATGACTCATTAAACTGACTTGTGCGACCCGAATTCTTCCAGAGCAGATAACTCAGTTGGATTGGATAACATAACGAATCAATTTCATATTTTCTTTCCCAGACTCCCGGGCTCATCTCTGTCAGATCCTCTTGGTGACCATGCCCACTTTCTTCTTCATTGAATGCGTTAGCATAAGGATCAAGCTGGATGTAAGTAAATTGTCTACGTACAAGTCCCTCAATCATGTCTGCAATTTCTTCATCTTCGGAGGCAAGGATTAGGAAAGGTCTGACCTGTGCGGCGGAATCCCGTAGCCACATCGCTGGAATATCCCCGGTAATAACAAAAGTGCTTCCGTTTGGCATTCGTTTTAAGGTTGTGTTCCAGGTGTTAGCCATACATTTCTCGAACATGTCGGCTAATTTCGGACGATCACTCAGCTGTGCTTTTACGCTAGATGCCAGTTTTTGCATCGACTCGGGTATTTCTCTAGTTGCTTTCAGTTATAATACCCCCTTTTTCTTTTGAGCTTTGAAGCGCTTTCATTGATTAGTATATTGTCATGTAATTGGTATGTCAATATGTTTATTTATTATAATAATATATCAATACATCTATAAAGATAAATATATTTCTAAAATAAATAAAAAAACCCATCCATAAAGATAGGTTTTCATAACAACTAATATATGTTTAATTTGGATAATAACCCAAATTTCTATTTAGAGATGGATTGTTTAGCAGAGCTTGTTGATTCACCAGAAATCAACTCAGCTTCCAGCATTATCTTATTGGACACACTTTGCCCGTTCATAATTCGCAATACATTTTCTACTGCGAGTCGCCCCATCTCTTCTTCATTTTGCCGTAAATGGGTAAATGCATAACCCGAACCGAGTGGAGTTGGCGGACTATCAAAGCAAATGATCGAAATATCTTCTGGAATCCGTAGCCCAAGTCGTTGGACCGCAGTTCTAGCCAGCAGCGCAATATTATATTCCACAGCAAAAAGCGCTGTTATTGTTGGATTCTTTTGCAAATGAGAAATAAGCCGTGAAATGTCATGTTCAATATTCTCATCGTTGAAGGAATCCGGTAGTGTTGAGGTCAAATCGCTGACCCACAATCCCTTGTCTACAGCTATCCCCCGCTCCGCATGCGCTTGAATAAATCCTTCTACCCGCTCTTCAAGAGCTGTGGTATCCGCTGGAGGTGGAGAGAGAAAGGAGATGTGAGTATGCCCGAGATCAAATAAATACTCCGTACCTTTGAGTGCAGCCTGCATATTATCAGTACTGATCGATGCTGCTGCCACTCCTTTTAAATGGCGATCTACCAGAACTAGCGGGAAGCGCCCTATCACCAATTTTAGAATCTCAGCATTAAAAAATTCGCCTTGAGCCGGAAAAATGATCAGACCATCTACACCTAAGCTGAGCAACTTCTGAATAGACTTCTCTTCGTTCTCCGGGACCCCAAAGGTTCTTCTTAAAACCAGAAAACAATCATTATCACGTGAAGCCTGCTCCATGCCATAAATCAAGCCTGTGCCATAGCTGTTGCCAAAGTCGGTAATAACCAGACCGATCGTCTTTTCCTCATGGTTAAAGGAATTGAAAACAGTTCCGTCGGAGACCGTCCCCGGAGATATTGCTGATTCCATGTAATCGACTGCTGGATCAGCCACAAATGAACCTCTTCCAGGTTTTCTCACAATTAATTGTTCCGCGGCGAGCATTTCCAGAGCTTTTTTACTCGTAATCCGACTAACATTATAGGCTTCAGCCAGTTCTTTCTCAGAGGGAACCCGTTCCCCTTGTCCATAAGATTTATTAACGATAAGCTGCTTCACTTCATCAAATATTTTTTCATACATCGGTTTGGATGATGTTGTCTCACTCATGACTTTCGTTATCTCCTGACTCTAATTTTTTCATCTTATACATAATAATATATCATGATATATTAAGTTTGTCGACATTTGTACTGCTGCTGCAAAAAAAGAGGGAGGAAGGATGTATGGTGTAAAGTGTAAAGTGGAAAAATACAAATATTCATATATAAACAGAGATAACCCGTATTCAGCGAATGCGGGTTAAATAAAGGCTAAGTAATCGATAAGCTGTTGAAAGGCAACTGCTCCATGTTCAAATTCGTTCCCAATGATCCCTTTGGTCGGGAATCCTAATCCATCCTTGTAAAAAATAAAAGCCTTCTCCAGATCGTCCACACCTAGTGTTATTACTGTAATCCGGGGTTTCATCTATATCGAGCCTCCTATTTTCGTTTCATTACATTGTACGGATGCGCTCATAAATTGCATTTTTACTATATTCTTAGATAATATCAAACCGTATTTCATCTAACAAGTTTTTACACTTTTGTCCATTTGTTCTTTTTTTATTCAAAAACAGCTAACACAGGTCTATCGTAAATTGCTGTTCAGAATATATAATAGAGACTATCTGGTATAGAAAGGAAGTTGAATAGTTAATGAAATTTAATGATTATCGCTATGAGCGCCCGGATGTAGAGAAGTTCAAACAGGATTTTAACAACCTGCTTAAAGATCTCAATGACACCGAGCCATTAGAAGTGCAAAAGGCTTCCGTTACCGCTATTAACAAGCTTCGCAATGAGTTTGACACGCTGCAGACATTGGTTAGCGTTCGCCATTCGATCAATACAACAGATGAATTCTACAAGGCTGAACAGGAATTCATGGACGAAATTGGGCCTATCGTTCAGGAATACATAACGGACTATTACAAAGCACTCGTCAATTCCAAATACAGAGCCGAATTCGAACAAGAATGGGGCACACAGCTGCTTCAGCTTGCAGAAGTAGCTCTGCGTACTTTTAGTCCAGAAATCATCGAAGATTTACAATTGGAGAACAAACTCTCTACAGAATACGCTCAGCTTATCGCGTCCGCTAAGATTCCATTCGAAGGCGAAGAACGCACACTGACTCAGCTTACTCCTTTTGAATTGTCCACGGACCGTGATATGCGTAAACGTGCTTCACAAGCCAGATATGATTTTATGTCTGAACATGAAAGTGAATTTGATCGAATCTATGACGAGCTAGTTAAAGTCCGTGACCGCATTGCTAAAAAGCTTGGTTACAGCAACTTTGTGGAGCTAGGTTATGACCGGATGATGCGGACCGATTATAACGCCGACATGGTAGCCAACTTCCGCAAACAAGTTCTGGAGCATATCGTACCCGTCTCCCAACAGCTTAAGAAACGGCAGACTGAACGTCTAGGCCTGGATGCCTTGAAATTTTATGACGAGAACTTCAGCTTCAAGACTGGCAACGCCACTCCTAAAGGAGATCCTGACTGGATTGTAGCTAACGGATCAAAGATGTACAAAGAGCTCTCTCCGGAAACTGATGAATTTTTTACTTTTATGTTGGATAACAATCTAGTGGATTTAGTAAGTAAAAAAGGAAAGCAAGGCGGCGGCTATTGTACTTACTTCAGCCAATACCAGGCACCTTTTATTTTCTCGAATTTCAATGGAACCTCAGGGGATATTGATGTCTTGACCCATGAAGTGGGGCATGCCTTCCAGGTGTATGAAAGCCGAAATATTAATGTACCCGAATATGCTTTTCCTACTTATGAAGCCTGTGAGATCCATTCCATGAGCATGGAGTTTTTTGCTTGGCCATGGATGGAATTGTTCTTTGAAGAGGATGCAGACAAATACCGTTTCAATCATTTGGCAGATAGCCTTCAGTTTATTCCTTACGGAGTTACTGTAGATGAATTCCAGCATTTTGTTTACAGCAATCCTGAAGCAACCCCTGCTGAACGTAAGCAAGCATGGCGAGAAAT
The DNA here is from genome assembly GCF_037969975.1 of Paenibacillus sp. FSL R7-0163. Lineage (NCBI taxonomy): Bacteria > Bacillati > Bacillota > Bacilli > Caryophanales > Paenibacillaceae > Paenibacillus > Paenibacillus sp. FSL R7-0163. The sequence goes on along the minus strand of NZ_CP150224.1, from coordinate 2,227,960 downwards.
CGAGAAAAAATATTTGCCGCACCGCAATTATGAAGGTAATGCTTATCTGGAACAGGGTGGATTTTGGCATAAGCAAGGCCATATCTTCGCTTCCCCGTTCTATTACATTGACTATACACTAGCACAGCTATGTGCCTTCCAGTTCTGGAAACGCTCAAATGAAGATTTCAAATCCGCTTGGAGTGATTATTTGGAGTTATGTCAAGCCGGAGGAAGCAAATCCTTTATCAAGCTAGTTGAACTTGCGGGCCTGACTTCACCTTTTGAAGATGGCTGCATTAGCTCGGTCATTGGGGAGATTGAAAGCTGGTTAAACAGCATTAATGATAAAGAACTTTAATAATACCTTGCAGTACCGATAAAAAAGCAATCCCTGCTTCTTAGCTGGGATTGCTTTTTTTTGCACATCGAGGTTATTTAGCGATAACGAATCAACAAGTCCAGTGGATAACGACCTGCATTACGGCCATACAAAGCTAGCCCGCCGTCCTCTGCTTGCAGCTCCAAACGAAAAACACGATTGCGATCCAGCTTCGCTGCTAACTGCCCCGGTACACTTGCCTTGCATAGGTAGCCGTAAGATCCAGCCTCATCCAGCTTATTCGCTATTGGCTGATAATGCCAAGACAAAATCCCTCTGCTATCAGCCGGATCATCCGGTAAATAGAAAGAACCAATCCGCTGCCCATCCACCAGAACGTTCACTCGGGAAGGATGACGCTCTTCATCCGTCATATAATACGTATTCGGATTATATTCCACCCTCGCATCTGCCCCATGCATAAGATCAAGGCCCATATCATTAAGCTTCGTACCTTCAACATGCCGCGCCAGCAATCGTTTAGCACTTGCTTCGAACATGATCTCAATCTCACCAATCATCGATTTATCTGCTGCATCTGGCAGTGTAACCTCATATACATAATGACCTTGCCCAGCACCATTAATCTTAGATCCTTGGATAGCATCCCATTGATGCTTAAAGTTATGTTCGGTATAAGCTCCCACTGGAATTTTTATAAATTCTCCTTCACCTTTAAACAATACAGTGTTATTACCGCCTCTTACATCGAAAGTAATGAAATTCCGCGTGATCACTTCACCCTTCTCATTAATCAGAGAAACAGCAAGTATTGCAGCCGCCTCCTGACCAGGCATTGTAATGTTCAAAGAAGGAAGTATAGTGTTTCCAAAGTTATCCCATTTCACAGACATATGTCCACTTTGCGCAGTGACCCGAATCCCCAAATTGTCGTACCACAGTTCCCATTTCAGCTTCAAATTATGACCGTGATAGCTGTCCGCGAAGCTGGAACCTAGCAAAGGTACTTTAACACTCTGCCCTGCTTCTACTGTCTGGCATGGAGGAGCATCTATCACGATAAAATCTGGGGAATGCAGATCCGCAATCGTCATCCCGGGAACAAAATCCCCATATCCAAAATCCTTATCGCTCCCGTCTAGCCGGTAATAACCATTGAACTCATTCGTAACATCACGGAATTCTGTAAATACGAATCCACATAGCTTATCATGCCGCCGGAATTCATTCATCATATAGCGGTAATGCCATGCCAAATCACTGTCCCCTGCACCACCTTCGATCCCCCACACGTTGCCGCATTCGCTGTTCATTAGAGGTGCATCAGACTGTACGTTGCCGCCAATACAGTTAAACTCCGACCCTGGGAATGTTTTATCTACAACCTCATTCATGTGGGCTTGCAGCTGCTCGTAACCATTAATGTAAAAGTGCCATGTATTAATATCCGATTCCACATGATCATAATTACAAGGCGAGTTATCCTCAACAATTCTAGTCGGATCAAGCTGCTTCGCCCAGCGATATTTCTCCCGCACCCATTCCTGTGTCTCTTTAAGATAACTACTCTGCTGCTGTACATCACTTGTGAGGCCAGCCTTCTGAGCATCTGTCTTCAAACCCCAGGTCTCATTGAACATAACCCACGAAAAAATAGATGGATGATTATAATCTCGTTCAATCACCTCAAGGGCTTCACTCTCATAGGAGGCTCTGGCTTTGTCATCTGGATTACCCCAGAAACAAGGCATATCTTCCATAACAAGAATGCCAAGCTTATCCGCCCAATACAGCTTACGGGGTTCTTCGGGCTTGATATGAATTCGCACCATGTTTAGTCCCAAACGTTTCATTAGATAAATTTCATCCCGCATGTCTTCATCCGTTGGATAGGTGAAATAACCTGTCTTGTGATAGGACTGATCAAGAGTGCCGTTCAAATATATCGGCTTGCCATTTAAGGTGATCCACCGATAATCACGATCGTCAAAGCGGGCAGTCTGAATTTCGCGAATTCCGAAATAAGTGCTGACTGTATCTGTACCAAACGATCCACTAAGCTGCAGTTCACCTTCGTATAAATAAGGAGTTTCTGGACTCCACAAATGCGGATTGGGAATATCGATAGACAGCTTACATTCGTTCTCCCCTGCTATAAGCTGCAGCTTCTCTGTATGAACAACGGAATGATCAGCGAATTGCAGCGTAAAATCTGCCGAACCCGTTTCATGCGAATTTATTCTTGTAGTTATAATCACCTGTCCATCTATACTGGTCACAAACTTTGCATCTTTCATATAAGTTTCGGGGCGTGCTTCAAGCCATACTGGCTGCCAAATTCCACGGATTTCTCCATATCCTTGTTTGCCCCGCGCTTGATAAGCATGATCGGAATCCTCAGCTCTTACGACAATATTATTCTCACTGTTAGCTGCCCAGTAAGGTGTAACATCAAATTCAAATGAACCATATCCACCTTGATGTGAACCTACATGTTCTCCATTTATCCACACATCACATGAATAATCTACTGCCCCAAAACGTAAAAACAATCGTGTTTGTTGGTCGATAGCCTGCCCATTCACGGTGCGTCGATACCAGCCGATTCCTTGTTGATCGCAGCCAATTCCGGATAAGGGACTTACCCAAGAAAAAGGTACAGTGATCATTGAATCGTAAGCGATTTCAGGATTGGAGTACCATAACGCCTTCATACCTTCGTTGTTCGGATCAAAGTTAAATGACCATTGCCCATTCAAATTCATCCATTCCTGACGTTGCCAATGTGGATGAGGGTGTTCAGATCGAGGAATCTCAAGTGTCTCAGAAGCTAATATAGAAGTTGTCATTTGGCGAGCACAGCCTTTCAAAATAAGAAGTTGAGCCCATTTTAGCACCAGTATATTATTTTCGCAATGTTTATTATGATTTTACAATACTCACTCTTCATTGTACAATAACCTCAACCCATCCTAAACGAAAAGGAACAAATATGATGAATGATATTTCACAAGAAACGATACGTTATCCCGCGTCACGCATTTTAGATGTAGCTAAAGCACTGTCTGGTGACGTCCGCGTCCGCATTCTTGAAGCCCTTGGCGAAAAGCCTATGAGTGTCAGTCAATTAGCTGAGACGTTAGGTGTAGCTCAGCCAACCATATCTATCAATGTGCAGACATTAGAACAGGTTAATCTTATCTCGTCTACGCAAGGAGCAAATCGCGAAAAAATCTGTGCGGTTACCTGTCGCTCTATTCATCTCGATCTCCCTTCGAAACTAGGGGATGGCCTGCATCAAACCGAGGAAATACATATGCCCATCGGCATGTTCTCCCGCTGCTCCATACAACCGTCCTGTGGGATGGCTGGAAAAGATGGTGGCGTCATTGGCTCCCAGGATGATCCAAGAGCATTCTACATGCCTGAACGAGTCGATGCCTCACTCTTATGGTTCGCGGAAGCGGGTTATGTCGAATACTATTTTGCCAACCCCCTGCCTCCAGGCGTCGAGTTGGATGAAATCCGCATTTCGGCAGAAGTATGCTCAGAAGCCCCTTCGTTCCGAGAGGATTGGGCCAGTGATATCAGCTTATCCATCAATGACCAGTTAGTCGGGACTTGGACTTGCCCCTCCGATTTCGGTAACCGCAAAGGGAAGCTGACCCCTGAACGTTGGAGAAGTGGAACTGAATATGGAGCTCTTACTACATGGAGTGTCTCTAAATCGGGCAGCAGTTGTAATGGTTCTCTCTCATCTTCCACTACAATCAGCTCTTTAAAGCTGGCGTTTAATGAACCTATTCGTGTACGTTTTGAAATTCGGGAGGATGCACTCAATAAAAGAGGATTAAATCTGTTCGGAAGTGGGTTTGGGGACTATGCCCAGGATATTATACTGGCATTCGTACGACGTCCGCAATGAGGATAGAAAGGCAAGAAGTGCCTCGTAAGAGGATCCAAATGTTCACTAGCTTCAAGAAGAAGATCAACAATGGATACACACTTCCAGCCCTAGCCAGACGTACAACTCTATTTCATACCAGTAGACGCCTTATTTTGCTTCAACTTTTTTTAGATTCTCAGAGACTCTGAAGGTTACAATCTTGCTAATTAATTCATAAGGCATAGGCTTATCAATGGGGAATTGAACGGAACCTTTAGCACCTTTATAGCCTGATAATTCATCTTTAAAAGCATTAATTCCACTTGGTGTGGGGTAGAATCCAATATGCTTGGGATAAGCAGCGAAATGCACCAAATTTCCGTGTAATGCAAAAGTAGGCATCTGATAGCTTATTTTTTCCTCTGCTTCCGGTGCCGCCTCTTTTATCACCTTTCTTAACGTATTAAGGATTTCCTGAACCTCAAGCGAAAACCCGGAAATATAGGCATCGATCGATTCATATGTGATTTTACTTTCATCCATGATATATCTCCTCTCAAGATCATCTCCACGATTTGCATAAATGAAGGGCTGCTAAAGCCTCAGCTTCAGTACTTTTGAACAACATCTTATCGCCTTGATTGCATTCGTAAAAAAAATCATTCAGACTTTTGCTGTTATAGCTTGTAAATTCTCCTACGATAGCAACTCTCATCTGATAGTTTGTATATTTTTGAGCAATCTCACCAGCAATTCCAGACTTTAGCTCGAAAAAATCATCCGTAATCTGTTCCTTCCTCAGAAGCATTTTATCGCATCCTTGGTATTTCACATTCATCATTAAGTCTAAGGCATCCCTTACATTATTGATAATGATCTCTTCTCCAGAGATTATAGCTACCGTTGAATCATTCTTATCATCCACTGTGATTTTCATTCAAGACTACTCCTTTTCCGCGGAGAAATTCTGCAACATTATGATTACTCTGCTTAATCGCAACCGACCATGCAGATTCACCACTTTTAATTTTAGCAGAAATGTCGGCGCCATGTTCGATTAACAACTCTATTAGTTCTACATTATCCGTATGAAAAGCAGCAGAATGTAAGGAAGTATAACCATCACTATCAAATATATTGGTCTTGGCCTGATGTTGCAAAAGAACCCGGATCACCTCCATATTTCGCTCACCAGCAATTGCCGCATGTAATGCTGTGTTGGATGGAATATAGCTGATTTGGGAATGTGACATTGCATCAATGTCAGCACCATAGTCTAACAAAACCTGAACAGCTTCCACTTTACCAAAATGCGCGGCATAACCAAGCGGTGTAAGACCCTCGTTATTCTCCATATTCGCAAGGTACGGATGAGCTTCCAGGATTTCTTTCAGCCGTTCTACATGGCCTGATTCTGCTGCCTGAAATACATCATTAATGAGTGGATTTATTTCCATAGATTTCGCCTCTTTTCTAATTATCGTATAAACGATCTAAGTTATTTTTTCTGGATAACTAGCCATTCTCCTGCTTGGCTAACCATAAAAAGAAAAGAGGACTCGTTCAATGTTCTTTGAACGAATCCTCTTTCTTCATCACAATTCTGGAGCTTAGTAGATTAAATTAAATCTGACTTTTCAAGTAGCCGCTTCACGATCTCTGCAACCTCAGCTCTTGTCATATCATCTTTTGGAGCAAGCCCTTTACTGCTTCTTCCCATGATAATGCCTGCCTGCAAAGTGTCAGTAACTCCACTGATCGCCCAGTTAGAAACCTCACTACTATCTGTAAATGGAGCTAACAAAACGTCAGCCGATTGAACAGAAAGCTTAGTCTGTAGCGCTGTAATTTTCATCGCTTTGGCGATAATTAACATCGCTTGTTCGCGGGTAATATGTTCATCAGGGCGGAACATACCATCTTCAAAACCATTGATTAATTGATAAGCAAATGCTGTGTTGATCGCACTGTTATACCAATCCGTGGTCTTTACATCTGAGAATGGTGTTGCAGCTTGTTCCATCTCAAGTCCCAGACCGCGTACAACAATCGCCGCAAACTCTGCACGGGTAATGGCTTGATCCGGAGTAAATTGACCATTACCTGTTCCCTCAATGACTAATCGAGAGCCCATATCGTTCACTGCCTCTTTTGCCCAGTGATTAGCCACATCACTAAATTCAAGCGGATGCCAGATTACGGAGTAAGTACCTCCGCTTAAGCTGTTGATAGTAGCAAAATATTTGCCATCAATTACAACCACTTTAGTAGGTACATGGTGTACCGAACCTTCGGAATCAACATACACTCCAGTTGTAATCTTGTTCGGGTCCATCCCCTCAGGAATGGCTATGGTACGTTTAACATACGTATTGAATTGGGAAAGTTCAATACTCTTATCTCCGTAGATACCTCTGGCCGTAAAATTAACTGGCGCGGAAACTAATGAAAAGGATCCTTTTTGCGCAGCTGCTTCTAAAGCTTTAACTTTATCGGCTGTAGGGGCGCTAATTTCAATCTGTATCTTAATATCTTGCAAAGCTACCGACTTGCCGATTTGCTCGTTCAAAGCGTCAATATTAATTTGCTGAGCAGGCAGTGTAAATGTCGCATTTCCTGTTTTGATCTCAAGAATTGCCTGATTACCCTGCATATTTTTAACCATTTGTCCGTTTAGTTCGCCAACTATAACATCAGATTTACTATTTGCAGCGATAGAAACTACCGTACCTTTACCTTCAGTGGCGAGCTTGTCCTCTAGCTTCTTCTGATCTAACACAATGGTGGTTAACGTTTGCTCATTCCGTTTACCATTCGTTGCGGTTCCCACTGTTTCCGCTTTACCATTGATTAGGATGGAAGCATCATTTACCACAGGTGCCGGAGTTGCTGATGGGGTTGGTTGCCACGGAACAACAACATCACCACCAGATGAAGTGCTAGGAACAACTGCATTGGACTCAGCAGAGGATTCGCTGATGCCAGCTTTATTGATTGCCTGTATCGTGAAGGTATAGCTTGTTCCATTCGTCAAACCACTGATTGTCAGCGGACTTCCAGTTCCCATAACCGTCAAACCTCCCGGATTAGCAGTTACAATATATCCTATGATTTCGCTGCCTCCATCGTTCACCGGCGGTATAAAGGTGATGATTGCTTGACCATTCTCTGCAGTTGCAGTTACAGATGTTGGAATTCCTGGTGCTGTAACTGGCTTAACAGGAGCCTTCACAGTGACGGTTGTAGAAGCCGTATAACTTCCATCTTTCGTCGTTACCGTAATGATGGCTGTTCCCTCACCAATCGGAGTTACTACTCCATAAACAACCTTAGCTACTGTCTCATCGCTGGAGCTCCAGATCACACCTTTATTTGTCGCATTAGCAGGTGCTACTGTAACTTGTAGATTACCGTCGCCTTCACCCACCGTTAAGTTAAGTTCTGTCTGGTCTAAAGTCACCCCAGTTACGATAACGCTAGGTGGCTTAGGAGCGGCTACATTTACTGTGGTTGAAGCCTTAAAACTTCCATCTTTGGTCGTTACCGTAATAACAGCTGTACCCTCACCAACCGGAGTTACCACTCCGTTTATAACGGTCGCGACTGTCTCATCGCTGGAGCTCCAGATCACGTCTTTATCCGTTGCATTGGCAGGCTCTATTGTTGCTTTTAGGATTCCATCAGCTTCTCCAGCTGTTAATTCCAGTGTCTCCTGATCTAGCTTCACTCCAGTTACGTCCACAATGGGAGGGATTGGGGCACTCACACTAACTGTGGTTGAAGCCGTAAAACTTCCATCTTTGGTCGTTACCGTAATAACTGCTGTACCCTCACCAACCGGAGTTACTACTCCGTTCACAACGGTCGCGACTGTCTCATCGCTAGAGCTCCAGATCACGTCTTTATCCGTTGCATTGGCAGGCTCTATTGTTGCTTTTAGGAGTCCATCAGCTTCTCCAGCTGTTAATTCCAGTGTCTCCTGATCTAGCTTCACTCCAGTTACGTCCACAACCGACGGGATTGGAGCACTTACATTTACTGTGGTTGAAGCCTTAAAACTTCCATCTTTCGTCGTTACCGTAATAACAGCTGTACCCTCACCAACCGGAGTTACCACTCCGTTTACAACGGTCGCAACTGTCTCATCGCTGGAGCTCCAGATCACGTCTTTATCCGTTGCATTGGCAGGCTCTATTGTTGCTTTTAGGAGTCCATCAGCTTCTCCAGCTGTTAATTCCAGTGTCTCCTGATCTAGCTTCACACCAGTTACGTTCACAACCGGCGGGATTGGAGAACTTACATTTACTACAGACGAAGCAGTAAAACTTCCATCAGTAGTCGTTACCGTGATGATCGCTGTTCCAACGCCAACTGGAGTTACCACTCCGTTTACAACGGTTGCAACAGTTTCATCACTAGTGCTCCAATTTACTGTTTTGTTCGTGGCATCAGCAGGTGTTATTACGGCACTAAGTGTGTCCCCTGCTTCTCCTTGTGTTAAACTCAGTGATGGTTTATCCAAAGACACTCCGGTTACGATTACATCCCCCGTATTGTTTACCGTCACATTAAAAGTGTAGGTGTTGTTTAATGTTCCATCACTTACTTTGACTGAAATCACACTGGTGCCAAAAGCATTCGCTGCGGGTGTTATTTCTAAAGTTCGTTGCTCACCACTTCCACTTATTTTCAGTCCATTATTCGGAATTAAGAGCGTATTCGAGGAAGTAGCTGATACTTGTAGGTCATCTCCATCCACATCGAGGACCTTAAAGGATCGTGAGACCGACTTGTTTTTATCGGTTGTAGTATTCCCCATAAAACCTGTGTCCTGCTTCCAGGTTGCCCCAGTAATTGTACCGTTCTTAAGGGGAAGACCAGAAGTATTAATAGCGACATTCCCATCATTGCTATTCGCTAATTTATAGTTTAAAGCCAGATTAGGCTCCGAGCCTGTCAAGTCGACATTCATTTCTCGAACAATATCACTTTGGGTCTTGGCTTTACTCCAGAACCTCACGTCTCTCATTCCACCGTTATAATCTCCGTCCTGTCTCCACGTGCTTTTTCCAAGCCAGTTATTCGGACGTGCAACGTTGCCTACAGTACTTAAATCCATAGCCCCTTCTGCCTTAAGTACACCATCCCAATAAATCCGTCCCTTTTTCTGACTGTGATCATAAACAATCGCGACATGAACCCATTTAGAAATCGGGAAATCCTCAGTGACATTAATATCTCCCTTATTAGTGTAGGCAGTGAAATTCATCCGTTTGCCGTTAAAACCCACAAAAATATTGTGGTTCTGCTCTGCGATCGATGATTCAAAAAATCTCATCCAGGTCTGAAAAGCATCTACCTTCAAAAATCCTTCAACTGTAAAAGAATTCCCATAAATCCGTTGATCCGGGAAGGTCACATAATCCCCGTTGCCGTCAAAACTAAGATAGTCCCCACCATTTAGTTCTGTCAGATAAGGTGCATCGTTCACTGGATTTACAGTAATTACGGCTATACCCGGATCTGAGCTGAACGCGGCAGATACTGTGGTATTCGCATTTTTTTGATAATTTTGATAACCTGATGCTGTTGTATCCCATAGCTTAAAGCTAATGGAAGCAGTTCCGTTCCAGTCTTTAGCCGGGACAAAACGGATTTTCTCCGATTTCAGCAGCAGAAAAGCATTACTGTTCGACACCGGCTCGATATTATACCAAATTCTTCCCACCGTGTTGTAATACTGCCAGGCCCCTTTGGTATTATCTAAAGCTACTACAGCAATCCCTGTTGACGCTGGATCCGATACTTTTCCTGTCAAAAAGCTGGCTACCTCAACCCCTGCGTTGGAATAGTCATCTTCATTGATGGACGTTATTATAGCTGGGCTATTCTCGATCCAACCGAAACTAGCTTTTGCACTTATGATTGGAGTTTGCATAGGACCCACCCCCTGCACCACAAGTCCAGTACATAAAGAAATACTAATGCCTATTTTCATAAATGATGGCTTCAAACTCTATTTCCCCCTCTAGCATAAATCATGTCATTAATTCGACAATAATCGAGAGTATTATACAAAATTAAGATAAACAAAAAATAAACAAAAAAAGAACCCTCGATAACCATCCATTCGAAGGTTCCTTCCATTACAATAACTTCTGTTTCATTAACGCTTTGAGTTTAGGATCAGGTGTTGTTCCGAGCTCTTGCTGCAACATCTCTTCCAATTGGCCAAATTTCCGCTGTGCTTCATTCATTCGCCCTAATTCAATTAATAAGTTGATGATTTCATGATAGATGTCCTCTCGCAAGGAATCTAATTTTAATATTTCTCCAAAATAATGTAGTGCTTGATGCTGCTGATTCTGCTCTAAATGAAATCTTGCAGCCAGCTCCAGCAATCCTATATATTCATGCTCGAGTCTCCGGGTCCTGCTACTAGCCCATTCATAGGCTTTTCCTTTGAGTAATGCTCCTGAGTATAAAACTTCTGCTTGAATCATCCATTCAACATGTCTTTCAGAGGTTTGCCTGATTTGCTTTAACAATCGCTCAAATTCATACAGATCACAATAAATGCTGCTCTCTACTACATGAATTTCGTTCCTGCTTGCTTTTATATAATTGGCGCCGATTGCTTTTCGAATATAATACAGCGTCGAGTTCAGATTCTTCCATGCTTTTTCAGGCTCCAATCCGCTCCACAACGTGTCGATAATTTCCTCCCGGCTAACCGTTCCTTTACTAACCAGAAAAGCAAATAATTCTTCTGTTTTTGGACTTCTCAGCTTGATTAGCTCTCTGTTCTGCGTTCTGCGATACACTTTTAAACCATTAAACAAAAAAACTTCTAACGTAGGCTCAGCCGTTGTATTTCGATTCATTTTTTTGAGTTTCTCTAACGTCTTAGACAACCGCTCCGCAGTTACAGGCTTCAAAAGATAATCCACTGCACTTAGGTCAAAAGCCTGCAGCGCATACTCATCAAATCCGGTTACAAAAACCACATCTATCGATTCATCCAATTCATGCAAAAGGCTAGAAAGCTTCATCCCATTCGTCTCAGGCATAGAAATATCCAAAAAAGCTACATCTATCGGATTGGCCTTCGCAAAAGCATAGGCTTCCGCTGGATCCAAAAACGTCTCATAGACTTCAATCTCTCCGCTCTGCGATAAGATCCGCTTCAGGCGTTTTACCGATAACTCCTCATCATCTACAATAATCGCTCGCAGCATGCCTTAACCTCCCATCCGCTTAAGCTGCTGTATTGGAATTTCAAAAGATACCGTTGTGCCTAATCCTTCAGCACTTTGAATATGAATATTTTTTCCATATAATAGCTTGATGCGCTGACTGATATTCCACAGCCCCACCCCTCTTTTATCTACATCTGACTTCATTACTTCTTTCAATTTATGCTCACTCATTCCAGATCCATTATCCTCCACAATAAAGCTAATCACCGAATTCTCTAATTCTTTTACAGATATATTTACCGTGCCACCCCGCAAATTGGACATTAGGCCATGCCTTATTGCATTTTCGACCAAAGGCTGTAGAATCAGCGGAGGAATCCGGTAATCCGTATTAACTCTCACATCATATTCCACATTTAATCTGGCACCGAAGCGTGCTTTTTCAATATTGATATAAGCCTCTACCAGCTCAATCTCATTCTCCAGACTCGTTAGTGAATCCAGTTGTTTGAAATCAAAGCTGCTTCGCGAATACTGTGACAGCTGCAGTGTCAACTCTTCGGCCTTCTCAGGTTCTTCCACACATAGTTCAGCAATTGAATTCAGAGCATTGTATAAGAAATGAGGTTTGATCTGGGATCGTAAAAAAGCTATTTCGGCGTCTTTGGCAGTCTTCACGGAAGCTCTCAATCGGGTCAGACTTTTAACACGTGCCATTAGCTCTTCAGCTTCAAAAGGTTTTCCCACATAGTCATTTGCACCGTTATCCATGGACATCTTCATATCGCTCACCCTGTTCTTGGCCGTCAACATTAACACAGGCAGCTCAAAAGGAGTAAATCTCTCTCTAATCTTTTGCAGAACCTCGTAACCCGAAATGTCCGGCATGGTAATATCCAGTACCACCAGAAAAAAATCTGTGTTTTTCGCTAGCTCCTCAAGTGCCATCTGCCCGCGATTAACAACCACAATAGAATATTTCTCTAGCTTAAACAGATTGATCATAGATTGCAGATTGGCAAAATCATCGTCCACTACTAAAATGGGCTCATCGATCTCGCCTTTGATATAAAGGGGATAACCACCATGGGAGAAACTTAATTCTTTATAAGAATGTACCGCCTTAAGGGTAGGTCTCGTGATTGGCTTAACCGCTTTATCCCACCGTGGAAGTGTAAAAATAAACACCGAACCTTTTCCCACTGTAGATTCCACAGCTATGTTCCCGCCATGCAGTTCTACTAGCTTCTTAGTAATACTTAATCCGAGTCCTGTTCCACCATGACTATGAATCTCCGCCTCATCCACCTGCTCAAAAGCTTTGAAAATACGCTCCTGCATTTCCGGTGAGATTCCCAAACCTGTGTCTGCCACACGTACTTCCACCCACTCCTGAATAACTCTGGCACTAATCTCTATTTCACCCTGTTCCGTAAATTTAATCGCATTATCAACCAAGTTGTGGAAAATTTGAATCAGGCGATTGCCATCTGCATTCACCATAGGGAAATTCGAAGCGACTCTGTTAACGAGCAGGATCGACTTTTCTCCGAGCAGAAAAGAATGAATGCCAATGACGGAATCAACAACGGCTTTCAAATCCAGTTTGCTTTTGTATAATGTGATGTCTCCGTACTTCATTTTGGAATAATCGAGTAGTTCATTTACCATATGTGTTAATCTTCTGCCGCTCCCGATTACGATCGCTAGATTCTGCGCTTGTTTTTCATTAACTGGACCCTCAACCCCATCCAGCAGCGTAGCTGTAATGTTCACTATGGCATTTAGAGGTGTTTTTAGTTCATGTGAGGTGTTGGAAAGGAATTCATCTTTAATTTTATCCAGCCCAATCAACTGGTTTTTCATCTCGTCTATGGTATGGTAGGCTTCAAAAAAACGTAGAACAATCAGCACGATCATGATGATATTAAAAGCCACAATGTAAAACTGTCCGAGCCAAAGGTTCTCTTTTATAGATAGAGCAAACAGAATAATATCTATGGAATATAGATTAATAGCTAGAATCGCCATAAACATCAGCAGCAATTTGATTCTATTTACTTCTGCGCTTCTGATATACAGGGTGGCCACTCTACATAACATCCAAATTAACATCAGCTCATATAAAATAATCACATACGGATAAATGACCGTGTAAGAACGAATCGGCAGGATGGCGACCAGAATTATAAAGCTGCCTAAAACAATCGTTATGGCTTGAGTAAATTTTAAAGATATTATGCTTTTGTGCATTTGGTAAAAAAATATTGCGAGCACAATAAAGCAGGAGATGGAGCTTATATCCTTTACTTTGTAGAGCATTATGAACGAAAGTTTAGGGAAAAAGAGTAAGAGTGAACGCTCACCGATCAACCCATGATATATCGCAAACAGCAAACAAATAGTCGCAAACACAAGTAAAGAGTAATCCTGCTTACGGTATAAGGACGCTGCCCCAAAGCAGATAAAAAAGATAAGGGCAAGTGTGCCTAAAATAGCAACGGTGCTAAATTCACGGGCCGTACTCTTCTGCTGAACCTCCATCATTGCTGCTTCCTCACCAAAGGATAAAGAAACCGGAATGCCCCCATTTACATAATCGAAGTTGGAGACTTGAATTATGATTTCTACATCTCCCTTATCAGACGAAAAAAGCCCAATCTGCGGGATATTTCCTGACCGATAATCAGCTTCATTAGCAGCAGGATTACCATCCTCAATAACTGACTGTCCATTAACAAAAATCCTGCTTGAAAAGCGGATATTTGTTTTTTTCAAGGCGAATACCCCACTTACGGGCAGGTTTTTTAGAACCATCCGATAGGTGGCAGAACCGAAGGCGGGTAAAGGGCTTCCATTAACGATGTTGCCGTTCCACCGGGAGGGCACCTCCATCCAAGCTGAAGAAGCAGGTATATCTGCGCTACCCGCCCTAAAATGCTCAGGAGTTAATAAGTGATTCCAATAAAACTCCCATTCACCGTCTAACTTGATAATCTTATCCTGTTCGTAATCCCAAGCTGCGAGATCCATGACTCCATGCTGCACTTGCAGGTGACTCCCTTGTTTATCGTGACCCATAAGAATGGATAGAGGAATCGCAGATAATAAAATTAAACCAATCAGATAGATAAGTAATGTCCTTTTGAGCATCGTATCGGCCCCTTTTATGGAAGAGTAAAGCTGCAGCAATCACCAGGGCCATCCTGCAACACGTGTTGAAGAGTAAAAAGTTTAGATGAACATAGATAATTCTATAAAATTTTCTAATTTCCTTCACAATTCGACAAAGTAATGGGCCTTTATTAGGATTTTTTTCTGAAAAAGCGGGACTTGTATGAAAAGATGGTCTGATATGACCATGATGAGTAGGATGACGGTGTGAGGATGATGACGATATGAGCATGATGAGTAGGACGACGAAATGAGCACGATGAGTAGGACGACGGTATGAGCTTGATGAGTTTAATGACGAAATGAAAGGACCAGTTGGGCGACTTATGCTACTTTGGCAACTCGAATGTATCTGCCGCGCGCATGCGGACTCAGGAGACCTTATTTGCTGAAAAATGAGGGTTTTGCCACGCTATCGGACTCAGTTGCAGCTATTTGCACATAACTACCCCATTTTGAGTCGATTTGCAGCTAATAAGAGCTATGCAGTCCGTAACTTTTGGAATACGAGCGAAAATGTACGAATAGCTGCAATACGGTCCGTTCATGCTGGAGTTACACGACTTTGGGACATGGAAGACATGGACACAATGATAATCTGACGACTTGGACTAGATAGACAATTCTGACGTCGTTGGGAACTCTGAATACTTACACCGCGCGCATGCGGACTCAGGAGACCTTATTTGCTGAAAAATGAGGGTTTTGCCACGCTATCGGACTCAGTTGCAACTATTCGCTCATAACTACCCCATTTTGAGTCGATTTGCAGCTAATAAGAGCTTTGCAGTCCGTAACTTTTGGAATACGAGCGAAAATGTACGAATAGCTGCAATACGGTCCGTTCATGCTGGAGTTACATGACTTTGGTGACATGGAAGACATGAACACAATGATATCTGACATCTTGGACTAGATAGATAAATCCGACGTCGTTGGGAACTCTGAATACTTACACCGCGCGCATGCGGAATCAGGAGACCTTATTTGCTGAAAAATGAGGTTTTTGCCACGCTATCGGACTCAGTTGCAACTATTCGCTCATAACTACCGCATTTTGAGTCGATTTGCAGCTAGTAAGAGCTATGCAGTCCGTAACTTTTGGAATACGAGCGAAAATGTACGAATAGCTGCAATACGGTCCGTTCATGCTGGAGTTACACGACTTTGGGACATGGAAGACATGGACACAATGATAATCTGACGACTTGGACTAGATAGACAATTCTGACGTCGTTGGGAACTCTGAATACTTACACCGCGCGCATGCGGACTCAGGAGACCTTATTTGCTGAAAAATGAGGGTTTTGCCACGCTATCGGACTCAGTTGCAACTATTCGCTCATAACTACCCCATTTTGAGTCGATTTGCAGCTAATAAGAGCTATGCAGTCCGTAACTTTTGGAATACGAGCGAAAATGTACGAATAGCTGCAATACGGTCCGCAACGTTCGAAAATGAATAATGATATTGCGCAGAGCACGTAATCCATTTTTGCGGATCAGTAACCACATGATGATCGTCCTAGAAAAGCCATGCGGCCGCGCTGAGGGAAGAATCCGCTTTTAGAGTAACTATTAACTTCAGCAAATTTAGCTCGTTCACCCTGCTAGCTTCCTTCAACTAAAACCTAATCAGATTCGTCATCTTTATACACAGTAACTCATTGAAGAAATCTTCAGCACTCGTTATAATAGCAACTATAGGTCGTGAAGAACACGCCGCTTTTATACAATCTCTATCCTGGGCTGAGCTCAGGAGGAATTGTATGGGAGCGGCTTTTTCTTTTTTCAAAAAAAATTACTTAAGGAGGATACACAAAATGTTCAGATTCGAACAGCAACTAGAGGAATGGTTACAGATCAACTTGGATAAGGAGAACAATCCCCGCAGACAGGAGCTTCTTGCAAAAGGGTTGGGCTATGGAACAGTCGAATTTCTACGTGCGGTATGGTTTCCTGCTGTAGGAAACTTCAACTACTTGTTCCCGGAATGGGAAGTGCGCGATTTCAACAATGGTTATCGTTATCTTGATCTGGCCTATATGCCAGGTGGAGCAAAGGGCGGAATTGAGATTCAAGGCTACGGTCCGCATGCTAGAGATCTTGATGTACGACGATTCAAAGATTTATGTAGACGCCATTCCTTATTATCGCTAGACGGTTGGACCTTCCTATCCATCGCCTATCCCTCAATCACGGACGAGCCTCAGCTATGTCAACAACTAGTACTCGCATTCATCGGCAAATTCATGGCTTCAGACGTGCCCTCTTCATTAACATGGTTAGAAGCTGAAACACTTCGTTTCGCAAGACGTCTTCTGCGTCCTTTCACACCTGTTGAACTCACCCATCATCTTAGAGTCACTAATCGTCATGCCCGACGTGTTTTACATGAGTTAGTTGAACAGCAGCTACTAGAGATCGTTGGTGGAAAAGAACGCAATCGAACCTATCAGCTTAGAATGTGATGATTTGATTTGATTAGTTTGTTTTGATTAGTTTGGTTTGATTAACAAAGTTACGTTCGGACCGTATAGCTCTTATTTCCCAATTATCTTCGTTTTCGCCACGCTATCGGACTCAGTTGCAACTATATGCTCATAACCACCCCATTTTGAGTCGATTTGCAGCTAATAAGAGCTATGCAGTCCCTAACTTTTGGAATACGAGCGGAAATGTACGAATAGCTGCATTACGGTCCGTAATGGCAACTCTAAGGTCATACCAACAAGGCTCATACAAAAAAAATGATCATGAATCTAATCCGTTGTACCCCCGCATTGTCCTTCCAAAATCTAAGTCTTTTTCAATACCACCCATTACTATTACTAATCATTATTTAGAAAAAAAGTGCTCTGCTTATCCCGTATTTTAATCGACGCTTGACCTTAGGTCTGACCTAAGGTTTATAGTTATTTTATCAAATAACTTACAGTTAGGAGCACCGCCCTTGAATCCGTACCTTACAATTGGAGAACTATCAAAACTTATGAATGTATCTATCCACCAGATTCGATATTTTGAAGAAAAAGAAATCCTGTTTCCATCCTATATAGACAATAATCAGTACCGGATGTACGGCATCGATGAGATCTATCAATTGGCACATATCCTGTTGCTCCGCAAATTAAACATCCCTGTCAGTACCATTAACCAAAGTATGAATAAATCCGCAACGAATGACTACCAACAGCTGTTAGAGAAATCGCTAAACAAAATCAACTCAGAAATAAACCAATTAATAATGCTGCAACAATTTATACAAAAGGTACTAAAAGAACATGCAGATTATGGCAACATGGAGGGGGATTATCAAATTAAACATGTGGACAATCGTTATCTGAAAAAGTGGTTGGTGCTAGAGGATAACGAAACACTAACTGCACGAAGTTTATATGAAAAAAGACCGCAGAACCATCATTTATTTGAAACAGATTTGCATTATGTATACGATTCTGAACAAGTAACCTTATGCTTTGAAACCATTGAAACCACTCCCGCCCCTGACATTTTTTTAGAAAAAGGGTGCTATCTCTATAAAGCATTTTTTGTAACAGACGATCAGGATGTAGATCATGAAATTGCCAAGCTGGAACACTTTTTAAATGGGCATCACTACATGGTATTGGGACCAATCATCATTCTGGAAAAATCGTACCTATCCATGTTTAACAACGACAAGCTTCATTATGAGCTTCAAATTCAAATCGAGCATGCCCTAGCTGATACTACTAAATGAGTACAAACGAGGTTATCATCGCCCATTACCAGGAACAAGATCGTGAGGCTGTAAGCAGGCTATTGGTAGATGCATTTCACGGGAAATTTCACTCTCTCCTCTCTCTCGAGGACAATGAAATTGCTGATCTACTTATAAGACTTTGGGAACAAGATTCTTCTTCCTTATCATCTAAACAAATAATCGCTTATGAAAACGGAGAAGTGGTTGGCACTATCTACTTAAAATGGCAGGATACGCTCTCCCTTAAAAAAGGATCAATTAAACCACTAAATCGGGCTCCCTTTTTGCAGCTATTCAAGAAATTTGGATACTTAAATGTTTGTAAGTTAATCCTTGGGTTATATTTTTTGGATTATCAACCTAGAGCAAAAGAGTGTTATGTGGCTCATTTGGCTGTTCGGTCCAGTCACCGCAATAAGGGAATTGGCAAAGAGTTGCTGGGTTGGGCGGCGGATTTTGTAAACAGTCATTCTAAGGTTGAAAAATTAACGCTACATGTTGCTAACAAGAATAAACGAGCCATTAATATGTACCAGCAGTTGAACTTTGAGATCCATAAATCTAACTATAGCGCGGTAAGACATTTACTTTTTAAAGAGCCTATTTGGCATTACATGACAAGAAAAACATCGCTACAATCTGGGGGATCAATGAATGAAAAAGAAAATTAAGCTAACTGTCTGGATGATTACCATTTCGTTGTTAATTGCAGCGGTCTTGTTCGTACTACAGCAACATTCTTTCTCAATGACTGAGCAAAAAATTGAAATTGATACGCCTCAAGGTCAACTAACAGGAACCTTAGTTCTGCCCGAAAGCTACTCTGGAACCGTCGGACTGGTAGTTTTTGTTCATGGGGATGGCCCAGTTAATGATACTTACGATGATGGATATAAACCTTTGTGGGAAAAGCTCGCCTCTGCCGGATATGCTTCCTTATCTCTTAACAAACCAGGTATTGGGGGTTCCTCAGGGAACTGGCTAGAGCAAAGCATGGAGGATAGAGCACAAGAAACTATATATGCGATTAACTGGGCTAAAGCCTTACCTATGATTGATGCTCAAGCTATTGGTTTGTGGGGAGCAAGTCAGGCGGGCTGGGTGATTCCCAAGATTGTTAAAAAAGTGCCTGATCTCGCCTTCAGTATTCTTGTATCCCCCGCCATTCAATGGATTTCTCAAGGACAATACAATACCAGACAAGAGATGATTTTAGAAGGTTTTTCGGAAAAGGAGATAAAAAAGAGAGAAGATTATAACGCGCAAATCCTACTGCTACTTAAGGAACAGGCGTCATATGAAAGTTACTTGCGAATTGCACAATCGGACGATTTAATTTCCAAAGAAAAATGGGGTTTTTTCTCTAAAAATTATCAGTCAGATGCGAGCGAGGATTTAAAAAACTTCACTACTCCTGTCCACTTAGTTCTTGGCGGGCAAGATATAAATGTAGATGTTGAGGAAACCGAACGTGTTTACCGTGAAAAAATTCCTAAAAACCTACTCTCCGTCTTCTATCTTCCTGATGCTGATCACTCTATGCTCTCAAAAAAGAATGCCTCATCACCATTAAGAACATATTTGACCGCAGTCTTTTTCCCACGACATATTGTTGTTGAGCAATATTTAGATGATTTGGTTCACTTTGTAAGCCAGTTTTAATCTGTTTGCCATCCATTAATGCACTCTCGCCAGTTGAACTCCCTACGTTCGGACCGTATAGCCCCTATCTGCCAATTTTCTTCGTTTTCACCACACTATCGGACTCAGT
This sequence comes from Paenibacillus sp. FSL R7-0163, assembly GCF_037969975.1. Taxonomy (NCBI): domain Bacteria; kingdom Bacillati; phylum Bacillota; class Bacilli; order Caryophanales; family Paenibacillaceae; genus Paenibacillus; species Paenibacillus sp. FSL R7-0163. Next base: position 2,207,863 of record NZ_CP150224.1, on the reverse strand, counting down.
TGCAGCTATTTACTCAAAAGCACCCCTCAGATCCCCTTTTTCAGTTCATTAAGAGCTATGCAGTCCGAAACTCAGGGAAAATGAGCGAATTAGCTGAAATAGCTGCCTTACGGTCCGTAACGACAACCGCGGAAGGAATTACCGACAGCCCAAGCCCGTGTATTGGCTTTGATTTCCCCAGAATCTACGTATCTTATAGAATACCTACGACTATCACCAATGCACTCCCTACGTTCGGACCGTATAGCCCTTATTTGCTGAATTTCCTCGTTTTCGCCACGCTATCGGACTCCGTTGCAGCTATTTACTCAAAAACACTGCTCTGATCCACTTTTTCAGCTCATTAAGAGCTATGCAGTCCGAAACTCAGGGAAAATGAGCGAATTAGCTGAAATAGCTGCATTACGGTCCGTAACTCCAATGGCGGGCGTAATTTTCGCTCAAACGATCGCGGACTTCCACTGCGAACGTACTTATCGGCAGTTTCGGCGCCCGTAACCACCACGCCAGCGTGCTAACCACCAACACCAAGCTCCGAAAACTCCACATAAGTAGCAGAAGCAAAGGCATAAACCGGGTGTCATTAACTCAGATTCTCCCTCTCCTACTGCATAAACAGCGTTATATGGCGTATTGATTATAGCTGTACGCTTTAGTGATAACGTATAATTTCGGATGATCAAGCTTAGCTTTGGTCAAAATCGATCATATAAGGAGAGGTTTTAATCATTGAGAAAACAACAACGTTTGTTAGCCATGCTCGTAACCTTCCTGCTTTTGTGTTCCTCTTTTCCGTTATCGATGTTTGCAGAGGAAGCACCTGATCCTTATGAAGGAATGATTAACATTCAAAGTGAATGGCAAGGCAGCGTATTTGGTGATGTTGGGGGGCAAGACAAGATTACTGCAGCCAACTTTGGCATTACGGAGAACACGGATGGATCAGCTACACTGCGAAGCTCGAACGATAGAGGCAAAGTATCGGGCAGCACGGAAGGTATCGCTTATTACTTTAAAGAGGTTGATCCAAGTGTTAATTTTGAGTTGAAGGCAACGGCTCACGTGGATGCTTGGACAGCCAATAACCAAGTTTCCTTCGGAATAATGCTGCGCGGCAATGTGTGGGATAACCAATTCGGAGCCTACTCTGGAGATTATGTCGCCGTGGGTGCTTTGGATCAAGAAATGAAAACGTTTCACAAATCGCAAAATACAAGCCTACAGAAACTTGGGTACGTGTTTGATAACGTTAATCGCCCTGCCCAAGGAGAGAATTACGAATTAAGCATCAAAAAGACCGGAAATCTGTATATTGTCCGCATCGGTAATGAAATCAAAACGATCGAAAGCTTTGACGGCTCCATTCAATATGCGGGCCTTTATACCGCTAGAAATACTACGGTTACGTTCCGTAATATTCAATTCAGTCAAGAAGGTCAAATCGAGTTAGGACCTTGGGGCTTCAGCGCCTTCGGAGGCAACACTAGTCCAACTAAGAACCCCGAGCCTATAATTGAAAGTCCAACCTCTGTAACGATGACGACCTACGGCGGCAAAATCTCCAGCAGCGATGAGGGATTATCTTTTTATTCGAAAGAGATTCCGGTGGATGCGAACTTTGAACTGAAAGCGACCGCTTCAGTGATTGCTTTTAATAGCAATAGCACTGTCAGCACACCTAACCAGAAATCCTTCGGTCTTATGCTCCGCGACAGTGTTGGGACGAACGGAGATACAAACACAACCACTTCTAACTATGCGGCGGTGGGTGCTTTGGATCAGGTAATGAAAGGTTTTTATAAAAAAGACACCCAAGTGAAGTTAAATCCTTTTAGCGATATCCAGGCCCCGTCCGCAGGAGCTGTATATTCGCTAAGTATTAAAAAAACAGGAGATACTTATCGATTAAGTGTGGGTGATCAGACCGAAATCATAACACTGGACGATACGTTCACAGATACTCTTTTTGCCGGAATCTATGTAGCTAGAGATGCAACTGTTACTTTCAGTGACATAGACATCCAGCTTGAATCCAAAATCGTAACCAGCTTAACCGCTGATACCAGCGCAATGACGAAAACCACTTATCTGGTTGGTGAATCCCTTGATTTGACTGGATTAGTCGTTAAGGCTATTTTTTCTGATGAGAGTGAGGCAGTTTTGTCTTCTACGGATTATATTGTTACAGGCTTTGATAGCAGCAAGGTTGGAGAAAATATCATAACCATTAACTACAACGGTGCTTTCGTGAGCATTCCTTTGCAAATCGTTCCATTATCTATGACCTCATTATCAGTGAAGTATTATCCAGCTAAAACCGTATATTATCCAGGGGATACGTTCGATCCAGAAGGTCTTGTTCTTGTTGCCAATTATAATGACGGCTTCTTGACCAAAGAACTGACCAGTGATCTTTATTCCCTCTCCATTAACGGACAACCGGTCAGCGATTTATTACCGTATCTATTTACGCAATCAGGCTCCACAGCGGTATCCGTTACTTCAACAGAGGCGCCGGCAATCACAACGACCTTTAATGTGGAAGTAAAAGCAGCGACGTTATCCGCTTTAGAAATTCGAAATGAACCTAAACAAACACTCTACTATATCGGTGACTCCCTCAAACTAGAAGGACTTGTGGTTTATGCTCATTACAGTGATGGTACACAGATTCGGCTGTTGAACAATGAATACAAAGTCTCTCCTCTCGACACCACGACATCTGGCGATAAAAAAATCACAATTGCGCATAAAGGCTTAATAACCTCTTTTCAAGTTAAGGTCAACGTTAAAAAACTAGTAGGCATCGAAGTCACCAGCTATCCTAAAACTACCTTTTTTATTAACGACAACTTTGACAGCAAAAATCTGCTCGTATCCAAAGTGTATGATAATTCAGATAGAGAGAAGCTAAACAGCTATACGCTCGACACTTCCAAGTTCGACAATCAGGCAGCTGGATTGTATGAAATTGGTATACTCCCTACCGATTCTTCTATTAAGCCCATTACGTATTCCGTTACAGTAAAAGAAAAGATGGATCCCATTTGGAAAAGCATTCAATTCGGTCAGTCCACTTCAGCTGCTAACAATCAGACGATTGTCAACGAGGATGGATCCGCCCAGCTGATCGCTTTGGAAGGCGGCGGTAAAGTCACCGAAGATCATGACGGCATTACCTTCTATTACACCGAGCTAGATGCTTCGGAAGATAATTTCGTGCTGTCTGCGGATGTCCAAGTGTTGGCTTTTGCAAAAAATCCATATGACGGGCAAGAATCTTTTGGCATTATGGCACGTGACGTCATCGGCACACAAGGAAATTCTAGCGTCTTTGCATCCAATATAGCTGCCCTCGGTGGTTATAGCGGTGGGACGAAAAGCGATCTGGGCACACAGCTTTTTGTCCGCACTGGAGTTGAAAAAACGGATGGGACTGGCAGTAAAGGGATTCAAACCATCATGCTTCAAAAAGAACGTCCGGCACCTGCCAATACTGTTCCTGCAGCACCTTACCATTTAACGTTAGCAAAGACGAATAGTGGTTTTACAGGACAGCTCAATAATGGCCAGCAAGCTATTCATTTCACACCAGACATTCTTAGCGTACAGGATTCAAAAATGTACGTCGGATTCTATGCCGCTCGTTTAGCCACAATTAATGTAAGCAATATTCAATTAACAGTCACTTCAGCAGCTACAGATTCTCCTAAAATAGAACCACCTGCGATTCCCGTCACACCTAGCTTAAATATTCTTTCACTAAGTAAAACTTCAGATCCAGCTTACCAAATGATTGTACGCTCTAATGTCAACGGAACGGTGACGTTGAAGCAAGGTTCTACGATCATCGCTCAGGATATCGAGGCAATAGCTGGTAAACGTCTTTCTATTCCCACGAGACTTCTTGATCAAGGAGATACGAACTTTAGTATTACTTTTTTACCAGATGATACTCAGTATTTGACCTCTTATGAGAAGATTATCAGCAACTTTACCGTCACCCTAAAAAGTTATAACGAAGATGATGAGATCTACGTATCGCCCACCGGATCAAGCTCCGGAGATGGAACGATCAATCTCCCACTTGATATCGATACTGCGATTGATTTCGTTAAACCAGGTCAGCATATTATTGTGCTTGAGGGTCGTTATGTGCGGAAATCACCACTTGAGATTAAAAAGTACAATGATGGTAAAGCCTCCGCCAAAAAGTATATAGAAGCAGCACCAGGAGCAAGACCTATCTTTGATTTTGACAAAAAAACAGAAGGCGTTCTCTTGAGCGGAAACTATTGGCATGTGAAGGGACTTGATTTCACTCGCTCAGCTGGGAATACCAAGGGCTTTACAGTGGGAGGCAATTATAACATCGTTGAAAATAGCCGTTTCTATGCGAATGGTGACACTGGTCTACAAATCAGCCGAACAGATGGTACCGCGATAGAACTCAGTGAATGGCCTTCCTACAACTTAATTCTCAACAGTACCTCTTTCGACAACCGTGATCCATCCGACAATAATGCCGATGGCTTTGCGGCAAAATTGACTGCGGGTGTTGGTAATATTTTTAGAGGTTGTCTGGCGCATAACAATATCGACGATGGCTGGGACTTATATACGAAAGCAGGCTCAGGAGCGATAGGTTCAGTGCTGATTGAGCACAGCGCCACCTTCAACAATGGGTTCTTAACAGACGGAACCGTAGGTGCCGGTGATAAAAATGGCTTCAAGCTTGGTGGCGAAGGCATTCATGTCACACATACCATTCGCGATTCAATCGCCTTTGGTAATGGCGCTTATGGTTTTACAAGCAATAGTAATCCAGGTGTGATCGCCATCAACAACATCGGATTTAACAATATGCGTGGTAATATAAGCTTCACCACTTATGATCACATTACTGCTGACTTTACGATTGACGGTTTCTTATCTTACCGAACTGCCAACATTGCAAAAGACCAATATCCAGCTTCTTTAGCTGCGGACAATAATTTCATGTTTGACGGTACGCGATCGGCGAATAAATCAGGTTTAGAACTGACCGATTCTAACTTTGTCAGCTTAAATCCTGTAGTCAATTACTCTCGGGATGCTGACGGGAATATAATCTGGGGCGATTTCTTGAAGTTCATTCCTTTTGATGGACCGGAACCAAGTCCGACGGCTTCTCCAAGTCCGACGGCTTCTCCGAGTCCGACCGCTTCTCCGAGCCCGACGGCTTCTCCGAGTCCGACGGCTTCTCCGAGCCCGGCGGCTTCTCCGAGTCCGACTGTTTCTCCGAGTCCGACGGCTTCTCCAAGTCCGACGGCTGCCCCGAGCTCAGGCAGTCCCGGATCATCGGTTGGAGATTCGGCCACTACTATACTCCATTTGGACGGTAGCGTAAGGATTGAGATACCTACTACTATGAATGGAGGAAAAACTAGTGCGATATTGACTGAATCTTCCTTACAAAAGATTATCGCTTTAGCCAAACCTAATTCTGCAGGCCATAATATCCTAAGAATTCAGCTTGCAGAGGAACAATCGTCAGATGATAGCTCATTTGAAGTCACTCTCCCTGCCGCTGCATTTCTTGTTGGAACTTCCACATTGCAGCTTGAGATCAATACAACACTAGCTACCTTTGTACTTCCGGATAATCTATTCCCGGCGAAGACACTGGACAATGTGAAGACAGTTACTTTGCTCCTCAAATCTGTCGATACAACAGGAAGTTTAAAGAAGCGATTGGGTGAACGTTTGCTTATTGATTACGAGCTACTTTTGGATGGTACAACAGTTCAATTAGAGAGCTTAAATTCAGCCATACAAATTGGGCTTCCTTATCTAGAAGCTGTACCTCCATTGAGCAACACCTTTATTGTAGTGTGGAACGTCAATGAGTACGGAGTCATCCAACCGGTATTAGGCGGGAATTATGATTCAGATAAGAAGCAAGCTATTTTCTCAACAACAAATTCATCTGGACAATACGCCGCCGTTTACAATCACAAAACGTTCAGGGATATAACAGATTCTCATTGGGCGAAGTTTATTGTAGAAGTACTAACATCAAAAGGTGTCATTAATGGTGTAACGGAAACAGAGTTTAGACCCGAACAGACTATTACACGTGCAGATTTCGCACTTTTATTAGTTAGAGCTATAGGTCTATCCGCAGCAGAAGGAAATAGCTTTGCTGATGTGTCACCTAACGATTATTTTTATGAGGGACTTATGACTGCTCAGAAATTAGGGGTCGTTACGGGCCAAACCGACGGTCTTTACCACCCTCATGATTCCATCTCCAGACAAGAGATGTTTGTTATGGCAGCTAGGGCATTGAAGGCTGCAGAGGTATGGAAATCGAATACGACCTCTTCCTCTGCATTAGACGGCTACACTGACCATAATCAAATTTCTAATTATGCGGCAAATGATATTGCGGCGCTGGTATCAGCAGGTCTCATTAAAGGAGACTCTCAGCAGCAGCTTACACCAACTGCCCATTCCACACGTGCCGAAGCAGCCATGCTGATTTACAGAATTATGATGCAACAATAAAAAAAGAAGAACTCCAAGACCACTATACTCGTGGTTTTGGAGTTCTTTTTATCCTCTTCCCTACCGTCTTAAAGTCTTCTAGTTCATTTTCTTATCAGGCGGATTGGAAACCCGATACCCTTTCGGCGATTGATGGGTGATTTTCTGAAAATTCCGATGAAATGACCGTAAGTTGCTATAGCCGCAAAGGTTGGCGACTTCACCAATAGTCACATTCGAGTTTTTTAATATATAACATGCGTGTGAGATCCGATAGTGATTCAAGTAATCTGTGAAGGGTATTTTCATCAGCTGGACAAACAGCTTTGATAAATACGGGTAATCATATTGCAGATGTTTTGCTACAGCTTTTAATGTGCAATCGGCAGAATAATTTTGTTCTACAAAAAGCAGGATTTTATAGAGCACCTTTGTTTGCGGGGACTGTTTGACCGGAGCAAATGATGTCTGACAGATCAACCCCGCGCATACACCATACAGGAAACTTTTCTGGCTATAAATCGAATCCAGCTTTGAACAATCAGGTTCATTCACAGCATGGAGGACATTGTCAGTTGGAATAAAGCTTTTATAATTCATGTGAAAATCACCTATCAATTCTGTGGAAAAAAGGATCACCATAATCTCCGAAAAATCAATCGTCTCAAATTCATGCATCTGATTAGGAAAAATAAAAACCAGATCATTTTTCTGCACCTGATAGCTTTTCCCATCAATGGTGATAGATAACTGCCCGTCGTTGACATAAATAATCTCAAATGCCCGATGAAAATGAAGTGGAAAATGATAGTTTTTCAAGGGAATGAGTTTAAAGTAATCTTTTTCGCTGACACCATGTTTTTCAAAAAAGGGCCACAAGTAGATTCTCCTTCACGAAAACACTAATTTTGTCTTAAAGTGTACTATATAAAGTATAGAACTAACAACGTTATTTCCTATAATATTGGATAAAGTCAACCAAGCGGAGGTTATAGGACAATGGAATATCACGTATCAAAAACTGGTGCAGATCAAGGTCAAGGTACTCAACATGATCCCTTTTTAACCATCAATAAAGCGGCTTCAGCAGCTGTGGCTGGGGACAAGATTATCGTTCATGAAGGGATATATCGCGAATGGGTAAAACCGAGATACAAAGGATTAAGCGAACAAAGAAGAATTATTTATCAAGCCGCTGAAGACGAGCAGGTTGTCATAAAAGGCTCTGAACATATACAAGATTGGCAGCAGGTTGAGAATCATATTTGGAAAGTGATCTTGCCGAACACGTTTTTTGGCAGCTTTAATCCGTATGTTGAGGAAGTGTCTGGCGATTGGCTCGTCACTATAGAGGAGACAAGACACTTAGGCGATGTATATCTAAATGGCATGTCTTTTTATGAGGTCAGTCAGTATGATCAACTGGCAGCTCCCGTCGAAAAGCTGGAGTTCAAGGATCTCTGGACACATGAGATGGTTCCGGTCCAAAATCCAAAACAGACAACCTATGTTTGGTTTGCCAAAGTAAGCCCTGACCACACCACGATTTACGCTAATTTCCAAGGTGCCAACCCGAACAAAGAACTGGTAGAAATCAATGTACGCAGATCTTGTTTCTACCCTGAAGAAACCGGGATTGATTATATTACTGTAAAAGGTTTTGAAATGGCGCATGCTGCAACACCTTGGGCACCTCCAACGGCAGACCAGCCCGGACTGCTAGGCACTAACTGGAGCAAAGGCTGGATTATTGAAAATAATATCATTCACGATGCCAAATGCAGCGCTATCAGTATCGGCAAAGAAGCTTCCACAGGCCATAATTACCGTACCATTCGAAAAGACAAACCCGGATATCAATATCAGCTTGAATCCGTCTTTACTGCTGAGCGTCAGGGCTGGAGCAAAGAATCGATCGGTTCACATCTTATCCGCCATAATACCATTTATGATTGCGGCCAAAATGCCATCGTCGGCCACTTAGGTTGTATTTTCAGCGAAATTCATCATAACCATATTTACAACATTGCGATAAAACGGGAATTCTGGGGCCACGAAATTGCCGGGATCAAGCTTCACGCACCGATCGATACTCACATCCACCATAACCGGATTCACGATTGTACTTTAGGTTTATGGCTGGATTGGCAGACCCAAGGGACAAGAATCAGTAAAAATCTGTTCTATCAAAATCACCGGGATTTGTTTATAGAAGTAAGCCATGGCCCTTACATTGTTGACCATAATATCTTGACAGCTAAACATGCTTTAGAGAATGTAGCCCAAGGTGGAGCCTATATCAACAATCTGATCGGCGGCAGGATGGTTCATCGAAAGGTACTAAACCGGTCCACGCAATATCATCTTCCGCATAGTACAAAAATTGCCGGTTTCTCACTTATTTATGGTGGGGACGATCGATTCTATAACAATATCATTGTTGGAAAAGATGGATGGACAGGCGTGGGAACATCACATTTCAATAACTACACCACCTCTTTGGCGGAGTATATCGAGAATGTCCATAAGTTACACGGTGATCTTGAGGAGTTTGAACTCGTTGAACAGCCTATGTTCATTAATAACAACGCTTATTTAAACAGTGCTGAGCCTTTCGAAAGAGAGAATGTAAAGCTGGTTGAGGAAAGCTTTGATCCAGACTTCTTTATTGTAGATCAAGGAGATGAGGGACTCCTTTCCATTGATCTGCCTGAAAGCTTCGTTAACTTCTTAGGTGAGGTACATTCAACTGAGACTTTGCCGCGGGTGCGCATCGTGGATGCCGAGTTTGAGAATCCGGATGGCAGCAATATAATTCTGGATACAGATTTTCTGGATAACAAGAAAGAGAATAAAAGCACTTTAGGACCTCTTACACTTTTGAATAAGGGCAAAAATTATATTAAAGTGTGGTGATCGGTAAAGCAGGTGGCTAGTCCACCTGCTTTTTCATTGCTATAATTGAGTCTGCTATTTAATATCCTTAATCTTTTGAATAGATACTTCGTTTTGTTCTATTAGGATCTGATATTCAACAATCTCTCCTGCTTTAAATTCTTCCTTAAATTCTTTACTGACCGAGTAATTATCTTTCGGATTGAGTGTAACCTTAAATAAATGCTTTCCATTATCTATGGGGAACTTTGCTACCCCACCATGCTTAATATTACTGTCGATCAAAGAGTTAATTTGAACGTCATTTCCTTCATCAACGGTAACAACTACACTTTTTAAAAATAACGGACTGTTATTCGTAATCAGCAAGTTATATTCTTGATCATCAGTTACATCTACATCTGTATTATTGGATATATCGGCATTGTTTTTTTCGCAACCCGATAACAGGACGATAAACAAAACGAATAAAGATACGTATTTTTTTCTAGACAAAATGTTCTCCTCTCCATTCCTATAATCTTTTCTTGTGAAAATCTTAACATGTTCTAGAAGTTTTATGGGAAATATTTGAAGGCTTTAGCTAAAATGATACACTCTAATAAATAAGGGTAGCCCCGTTGGCTACTCCTTTCTGAATGGCCATTTACCTATATATTGTCGTAACCTTGGAATCGGTTCACTATTTTGCTGTTGACTTTGACCTTAGGGTAAGGTGTTAAGTAGAGCTAGAACCAAACATCGATGTTTTAGCTTGGAAGCTTAATTCAAACGAAAAAGGGAGATGACTTTTTGCTGTCGATTGGAGAATTCTCGAAGATATGCGAAGTTTCTACGAAGACGCTTCGATATTATGATGAGATCGGATTAATTCATCCCGATGAGATTAACCCTGAGAACGGTTATAGGTATTACTCCATCAAACAACTTAAAAAAATGCTTTTTATCAATCGTCTAAAAGCTTATTATTTCTCGCTGGAAGAAATCAGAGACATTTTGCAATGGGAACAGGATCATTCAGAAGAGAAGCTCTACTCAGCCCTTAATCTCAAGAAAAAAGAAATACAGGAGAAAATAAGTACTTATGAATACACCTTAAAACAAATCAATAGTGATGTATTAAATTTGGAGAAAGGTATCCCCATGATGTCCTACCTGAATGAGATAAAAGTAGAGCTTGTTGAAACTCAGCCTATGAATATTCTTTTTACGCGTCAGATGTTGAGCAGTGATGACTATGCGCTAGGTTATGGACATTATTTTAGCGGGCTATATGAAAAAATCGCCACTGAAAAACTCACTTTGCTCGGTACGCCAATAACAATTTATCACAGCCATGAATATAATCCAGCCGGAAATGATACAGAGTTTGCTCTCCCCATAAAAGAGGTTGTAAAAGGTACAAGAGATTTGCCTGATGCTCTTTGTGCGAGATCTGTTCTTAAAGGCGCCTATTCAGAATTGACCTCGGTCTATGCAAAGCTGAGAGAATGGATAGAAAATGAAGGTTATGAAATGGTGAATTCGCCCTATGAAATATATGTAACGGACCCGATACAAGCCGCTGTGCCTGAGGATCTGGTTACCCAGGTCTATTTTCCAGTAAAGAAAAAAAATTCATAAAGGAGATACTTTCATGCTCAAAAACAATTATCCAACTTCAGATTGGCAAATCTCAGCCCCCGCAAACTTGGGAATGGATGCTGATATGCTTTCAGAACTAGAATCAAGGATCAAATCCGAGTATAGCAATATCAACGGGATTGTTGTGATAAGAAGTGGAACTATCGCTTATGAAAAATATTATAATGGCGCTGGCCCGAATGACACACATCATGTGGCCTCTGTAACAAAAAGTATCATATCCGCGCTCATAGGCATTGCCATAGATGCTGGCTTTATTAACAATGCAGATCAAAAGGTACTGGAGTTTTTCCCGGACTATGTTCCAAACGCTGCTCAAGATCCGCAAAAACAAGAAATCACCTTGCACCATCTCCTTACGATGACCGCACCTTATGCTTTTGCAGATTGGCACGAACCGCTGGAGCAAATGTGTATGCAGCCTGACTGGGTAAAATATACGCTGGATATGCTAGGCCAACAAGGAACAATTGGGGATTTCAAATATTCTACCGCTGGAGCACATCTGCTTTCTGCCATCATCACGCGCAGCACTGGACAAAGTGCCCGTGAGTTCGCCAACGAACGTTTATTTAAACCTATCGGAATGAATGAAATCCCGGATTATGAGATGAGCTCATTTGGGTTCGATGATTTGTTTGGGGTAAATGTGAAGGGGTGGGTGGAAGACCCAAATCGTATCACCACAGGAGGATGGGGACTTACGTTGTCTCCACGCGATATGGCGCGTTTTGGTTTATTATATTTGAACCGTGGACAATGGGAGCAAAATCAGATCATTTCGGAGACATGGATTGAGGAATCAACAGCGATGAACCCTAATCATTACGGTTACTTGTGGTGGCTACGCGAAGAAGACGGGGTTTACACCTACTCAGCGTTAGGTGATGGTGGTAATGTCATTTGCTGCATTCCAGAAAAGGATCTTGTCGTAACCATCGCCTCAGAATTCACACTTCAGCCTCGTGACCGCTGGCCTCTGATTAAGGAGTGTATTATTCCGTCTGTAGTAGAGTAAAGAAGATAAAAAACATGCTGGTTGCCCCTTCATTCACAACTAGGAGAGCAACCAGCTGTCTACACTCTAAATCATATTGCTTCAAGGAAAAATAATATCACCTTCGTTGCTGCTTACATCAAAAAATCCAACTTTATGTTTTATAGCCAACTCCCGCATCGCCGTATAAGCTTCGTCAGCTACGGAATACGCAAAAGCCGCATAGATGACGGATGAGCCAAGCGAGTAGTCAGTTAACCGGTTATCCGTTCCGGCTTCCTCCATCGCCTCAAAAATCTCGTCCTCTACATTCATATTAGGAAATTGCTCAGACAACTCACTATAAAAGCGTTGCAGCGCCTCCGATAAAACCGATGGATCGTTATAGGCATGGTCTTCCGACCACTGCACTTGCTGCTCATACCACTCCATAAACGTTGCTCTCTCTTGCGGTGCTTTAGACGTCTCAAATGCCATCAAATCATAGCTCATTTAAAATCCTCCTCTAACCCACCCTAATCGTGCATTTTCAGTTCCTATAAATTGTTGGGCTGTCTTGATTATATATTAAAAATCATCAGACCCGTACTATAGAATCATGATACTTACTCAACCGTTAAATATCATGTGAGCTCCGGTGTATCTACAAAAGTAACCACTGGCTCCATTACGCCATGTAGTTCGAATAAGATAAGCTCGTTATCACCTTGACGCAGAAGCGGCGCTGGTAAGTATAGTGTTTTAGTTGGACCCTGCTCCCAGTAGCGCCCTAAATTAAAGCCGTTTATGAAAACCTGACCTTTACTCCATCCGTCCAGCCGCAAAAAAGTATCCTCAGACTTACTGACTTGAAAGCTCCCCCGGTAAAAAGTAGGCTGCTGACGTTGCTCGCAATCTATCGGTGTGAATGATAATCCCTTAAGATTGGTTAAAGGCAAAGAATGAATGGTCCAATCATGCAGGAATTGATAGCCGAGTCTAACGCCACAGGTTATGCCTTTTGGATCACAAAGCAGCGGGCCATAATTTACACGCCCCATATTCTCCACAAGGATGTCGATCTGCAGTCCCTCCGTTGGAACCTCTAATGGAATTCCTCGCGGATCCCAGCGTTCAACTGTACCGACAAAGGCCCCATTCGCGAATACAAGCGCACGATCACGTACTTCTTGAAGGACGAGCTCCATACTGCTGCGGGGTCCACTGATCCTCGTCGAATATAAGATGAACCCATGATTCTGACCCAGTTTCTCCATTGGCTCGGGACATGCTCTATGTTCTGGGGTAGACAAAACGTCTAACTGAGTGAACAGTGGTGCTGCTTCTGTCATCAACACTTTACCATAAGCTTGTGACTTTAATAACGGCGGTAATTCCAGTGGCGGTAACGTTACGTATTTCTCAATTATTTTTCGTGCTGCATAGAATTTTGCAGTTGGCTTACCGGATTCGTCCAGCAGCGTATCATAATCGTAGCTGGTTACGATGGGCTCATATTTGTCAAAAAGATTTGCCCCATTCATAAATCCAAAATTCGTCCCCCCATGGAACATATAGAAGTTAACAGAGGCTCCTAAAGCCAGCATTTCATCCAAAGTCTCCGCTACTTCAGATTCGGGGCGTGTATTATGCGGTTTCATCCAGTGGTCAAACCATCCATTCCAGAATTCCATACACATCAACGGTCCCGTAGGCTGATATTCACGTAGTTTAGCAAAGGCTTCCTTTGCCCGTGAACCAAAATTCACAGTGGCGAACACTCCGTCAATCATACCGCCTTGGAGCATATGATCTTCAGCTCCATCTGAAGTAAACAGCAGAACGTCCATGCCGCGGGCGATCATTCCTGCTTTTAGATCATTCAGGTAAGTCTTATCACTACCAAAGCTTCCATATTCGTTCTCTACTTGAAGGGCAAGCACAGGCCCACCGTTAGTGCTTAACAAGGGCCGCAGACGTGGAAGCAACTCATCGAAATAGGCATCCAACTTAGATAAATAGACGTTATCATTACAACGCAGTTGTATGTTATTGTCCGCAAGTAACCAAGCTGGCAATCCACCGAATTCCCATTCCGCACAAATATAAGGACTTGGCCGCAAAATCACGTGCAAACCAAGCTCTCCGGCAAGTCTAACGAAAGCCTCGATGTCAGCAAATCCAGCAAAATTGAAGTTCCCCTCCTCTGGTTCGTGTAAATTCCAAGGAATATAGGTTTCAACAGTATTCAATCCACAAGCCTTCAGCTTCAGCAAACGATCCTGCCAATATTCCGGAACGATCCGGAAATAATGAAGCGCACCAGAAAGCAACCGGATGGGTTGTTCGTCCAATATAAAATGATCCCCTGATATGGATAACTTCCGCATATAATTTCTCCTCCAACATTGAGATAGACTATTTAATTATAGGTAATAAAAATATCAACCCATATGGACGATTCTAATGAAATATATGGAGAATTCATTGGTTGCTAGGGGCTTTTGTGATGCTATACACTATATTCATAGGGGGTTATTACGGATGTCAAAAAGAACTCATATTTGGTTAATTACCACAGATCAAATGCGCGCGGACGCACTAGGTATCGAAAACGCTTCCGTACTGACACCTGAACTTGACCAGCTTGCTTCGGAAGGCACACTCTTCACTGGCGCTTACTGCGCTAGTCCCGTTTGCACGCCTTCACGTTCTTCCATTTTTACAGGCAGGTATCCGCATGTTCATGGTGCCTGGAACATCGGTACCACACTCAGAGAAGACGAACTTACCTTATGCGATCATTTAAAGAAAGCGGATTATAAAACCATCGGTATAGGAAAGATGCATTTCCGCCCTCAGATGAAGGGGAACTTTTCACAAGAATATGAAGAGCCTGCTTATCGTGACCGCGGAAGAGCTTCCGATGGAACGTACTACGGATTTGATGAACATCATATTACGGAAGACAATTGTATCGGGGAATATATGGAGTGGCTTAGACAGCGTAACCCTGAAGTGGCAGAGCGTTTCAGCAAGGATCATTACAGAGCTTCTAATGCTCAAAACGATGTGTGGGAGAGCGAACTCCCTCCGGAGCTGCATCAGACTTATTGGATTGCTGAACGGAGTATCGATGCTATCCTCGCCCACAAAACCGAGCAACCGCTATTTTTATGGACCAGTTTCGTCGATCCACATCACCCCTTTGACCCTCCAAAAGCTTACGCGGATATGTACGCTGACACTGACATTCCATCTCCAGCCAGAGAAGCAGATGACGTGCATCTTCGTCCTCCACATCTGCTGCGTCAGAGTCAGGGAGGATATTGGCCTGGTGGCGGTGAGGAGCATTCTCTTGATGAAGCGCATATGAAACGGCTCACCCGAAATTATTATGCGATGATTACCTTCATTGATGCGCAGATCGGACGTATTATAAAAGCTTGGCGTCAAAAAGAAATGTACGATGATGTAGTCATCCTCTTTACCAGCGATCATGGAGAACTGCTCGGTGACCATGGACTAATTTACAAGGGGCCGTGGTTTTATGAAGGGTTAACACGAATCCCGATGATCGTACGCGGTCCTGGGATTGCTTCCGGGCAACGGGTCCCTGCTTTGATGGAACATGTTGATATTGTCCCCACACTGCTTGCAGCCGCAGGTCTCAAAACTCCCTACGGAATTCAAGGTGTGTCACAGATGGAGGTGCTGGCTGGAAGAGAGTCCCATGTGCGCAATTCTGCCCTGACCGCTTATATTGCTCATGACCGCGGCATTAACGCTAAGTGTTTGCGTACAACACGTTATAAGCTGGTGATTTTCGCAGGTGAGACCTACGGCGAATTGTATGATTTGAAAGAGGATCCTCATGAAAACTCCAATCGTTTTGAAGATCCCGATTATAGTGATATTCGCCATTCGATGGTTGAATTGCTCGTCCATCGAATGATTCAAGATCAGGACCCTTTGCCTGAACGCCGGAGTAGCTGGTAAATTCACTAACCTTTCTTTATATCCGTAACAGACGTAGGGCAACCTGTGAGTTCTGGTTGCCCTATGTTATGATTATTTCCCCAATTGGGATGCCTTTAGAATATGAGATATTGGGCGTCCGGCAATCCATTCGCCGTTGTTTACAAACCCTTCCTCTCGTCCCTCCAGCTCGTGAATAAGACGCTCTCTCCACTCTTTTATACGCTCAAATTTATCAGTACAGCCTATCGCATTAATCTTCTCTGAGGGGTCTGCCGCTAGATCAAAATACTGCTCTTCCCCTGTCTGAGAATACCAAATAAATTTCTCTCTTCCATCCGTTAAGAAGTGGTGGGACTTTTCTCCATAGGCTTGTTCCCCATGAATATAAGATCGCCATAATGTCTGATCTCCCCTGCACAGCGGCAACACACTTTGCCCTTCTACTGGAACTGGTATTTGGACGCCAGCAGCTTCAAGAAATGTGGGCATAATATCGCGAAGCTCTACAATGGAATCAGGCCGGGAGCCTGCAAGAAGTCCAAGCGTTTCTCCCGGATCAAACACTATGAAAGGAATCTTAGCACTTCCTTCATAAGGAAGAGATTTGCGGAAGTAATGGTGATCCCCCATCATTTCACCATGATCAGAAGTAAATAGAATCAAAGTTTCATTTAAAACTCCATACTCCTGCAGCCCATTGATCAACCTCCCAATTTGGTCGTCAAGATGCGTAATTAGCGCGTAATACGCCGCACGGGCACGATCCAATCTGCGCTTTGGCAAATTAGTGAACGAAGAAGTTGGATCCTTAGCTCCGTTTAAGGCCGCACTCTCGTCCACCCAGTCTCCGATTGGAGGATCGGGAAATTCCAAGTCCTTGTACATATCTAGATAACATTGTGGCGGATCCAATGGGGAATGCGGGCGAACGAAGGAAGACCATAAGAAAAATGGTTTTCCAGGGTCCCTTCTTCGCAAAAATTCTAGCGACTCGGTCACGCACCAATTCGTGGGATGCATCGCTTCCGGCAAGTGCCAGGGGCGGGCAACCGTTGAGGCGTTGCAATCAAGGCCTAAATCAGTGATATCCGAGTTAGCATTAGTTTGTCTTCGCAGCCACTGCAAATAATCATCCACTTGATCATAGTGTTCATCCTGTAACGTTTTGCTCTTATCCCGATTGTAGTGAAGATATCCATCATGAAGCACCACATTATGGAATCCACATAGATTACGTGCAGGATACACATGCATCTTGCCAACACACTGCGTATGATAACCAGCTTGAGCAAGCTCTCCGGCAATCGTATGGGCGTAATTCCATTCAACCCTATCCTGATAACCAACCCGCCCATGTGATCTCTGCCCCATTCCTGTCATGATAGCAGCCCTGGCGGGAATACAACTGGGGGTAGCCGAGTAAGCGTGCTCAAATAAGATCCCCCTTGATGCCAGAGCGTCCAGGTTGGGTGTCTCAACGACGGGATGTCCCATAATGCTCAGGCAATCAAAACGCATCTGATCTACGGTGATAAGCAAAAGGTTGGGCTGCTTTGTGCCCTTTTGATGGTCCAGATTAGTATCAATCATAACCTCACCCCCTTCTTAAACCCCAGCGATCACGGATGGTGTTGCAATCGTGTGCCATAAATTCGCACTTATCGTCCTGGGGTCGCCCTCGTCAACAAGACCGTCGAACGTCAGAAGCTCCTCTTCTAATTCAGCAATCTGCTCCACGTTCCCTTCGACATAACGATTGATTCGATGAATCGCCGTTCTGATTCTCTCAAGCATTCCTCCCATACGAAGATCAAAAACATCAAGACCAAATACCTTATTTTCCAGCTCCCATTGCACTCGATAGTCGTCCATGAATTGTCTGGCCAAATCAGATAATTGTGGCAAAGTCACCTTGGCAAAGTGAGCCAATTCCTCTAAATTCCCCCGATGATAAGCGTCGCGTATAGAAATCCCGATTTCGCTCTTTATTTCGAGCAAGCGACACAAGCTGGCTTGTACAGAGAATAAGGATTGCCAAGGCGAATTGCGAGTGATCGCCTGTTCGAGCTTTTCTGCACTTTGCTGATAATGCTTCGAATACGCGTTAGGAATAACATGTCGATCAAACAAACCACACAAAATATCTTGATAAAGCAAGTATTTAGCCGGATTGATAGAACATCCCCCCGGAGCCGAATTACCCGGAACCAGGTTGGCCGCATCAAGTGCCATAAAGTCATCATAATTGCCTTGCACACAGCTGCTGAATCTTTCTTTGACATGGTTCTCCACGAAACATCCCGTGTAGCTCAGCTCCGCCCAAAGTTGAAGGGTAGGAAGAACCGAGAAAACGGAAGCTTCAGCGCCATTATCTCCCCATGCGGTAATCAACACTTCTTGAATTCCATGCTTAACACAGCTATCATGAGCCAGCAGACTGACATGGCGACTGAATTCATTGTTTGGCGCGAAGCCCATCCATTTCCAAGCACCACCTGCAAATCCAATATGATCATTCAGCTGCTTATGTTTGCTTAACATCCCGTCGTATTTCTCCTGCGTTTCCGAATAATAATCCCAGTAGATCAAGGTAACATCTTCAGGAATCAGCTTTACAATATCAGGGCTAATTGGACTTTCGGCATCGTAATATTCTCCGGCACTGGCCAGACGGAAAAACATGTCGCTCCACATCATCGTCTGGAAAGCATATTTTCTGGCGATCTCCATAACAGTGCTAAAGTGTTTTAACATTAATGAGGATCGATCCTGATACCCATGCTTATCCAGGTATTTACCAAGTCCCATCATATGAGCTTCGTCCATCCCGATATTTATGCGGCGACTGCTTACATGAGCCGACATAAAAGCAAACATTCGATCAATTAACTTGTAAGTTCTGGAATCATCAATAAGGAGAATATCCTGGAAATCCACAAGCGGTGCATGTGCCTGCCATTTCAATGCTTGTCCGAGATGGGCCAGGGTCTGAATACAAGGAACCAGTTCTATGCCAAATAACGCGGCATACTGATCCAGCTCCCGAATTTGATCTCCTGTATATCGGCCTCGCAAATAGCCGAAATAAGGGTATCCCTCCAGTTCGTAGGTGTCTTCCGTATACAACTGAACCGTTGAATATCCCATAAGCGCTAAACGCCGGATCAATTCCTTATATCCTTCATAGTTAAGAACCGCATTTCGCGAACAGTCTACCATGAAGCCTAACTGTTCATAAACCGGTCGTTCATTAATTTCAACTCGTTCTCCACGGCGTATGTTCTCAAGAAATCGGCTGAGTGCCCGGATCAACTGATGTTCCTCTTCATACACAATGGTGACCTGAGCCTCATCGTAAGATATTCGAATGCCCTTCCCTTGCTTCTTACAATTCACTGGTATCCCTGAGCGTTCCATTCGAATTCTCAATATTCCCGCTACTTCTGAAACAGCTGCTAGCTGTTTCTCAGTTAACCCTGTCAAGTGAATGCTAAGGTTCATAAACTTTACCCTCCCAATCTTATAAGTATGCGGTCAGTAGCGCCGCACCGTCTAAGCCATACTTCAAATAATTAAACGGAAGATCCGGGCTACTTCCGCCCGGATCTTCTCTATTTATCCATTATTCAATACCTTGTTCCTTGGCCTTCTCATTTACTTCCTCAATCATTTTATCAAGGCCTTTAGCCTTATAATCGTTCACAATGCTATTCCAGTAACTCTCAACAGGTTCTTTGGAAAGCATGATCTTAAGCAAATCATCATGGTCAAGCACAGTAAATTTATCCTTTGTTGGGGTGGACATATAAGTTAACCGAATGTCGTATTCTGGCACCTTTGTATTGTTCTGAATCCAGTCGATGTAATCGACAGCTTCTTTGCGGATTCCTTCGTTAGCAATCGTCGGGTTATCCATGTTATAGCTATCTGAAGTTTCATAAGCTACCAAATTCTTCAGAAATCTGCTAGCTGGATACTTCTCATTTAACGAACCCTTTTCAATGACAACCTTCTGCCCATTTTCGAGCTTGTAATCTACACCTTCGATGCCATAAGTCAACAGATCCTTGCCTTCAGGAGACAACACATAATCATAGAGTGCCATGATGCGATCCATCTTTTTATCGTCAATCTTATTGCTGAAATAGCTTTCTGACCAGTATGTTTTAAAGATGGAATGTGAACGTTCACCATCAGGACCGATAAGCGGTTTGAGCGCCTTCACGCTCTCCGTCATATCCTTATCCGGATAAGCTGTTTTCCAGCGTTTTTCATACATATCGCTATTTAAATTTATGAAACCTCCACCGCTCAGGAGAGCAGCTGCTTTGCCTGCTACGAAATTGTCATAGGACTCTGCTGGTTTAACAAGCGCGATGTCTGGATCGATCAATCCTTTTTCGTACATATTCTTCATGTTTTGCAGCGCTGGCAGCGCATTTTTAGAGAATACAGCAGGGATAAACTTTCCATCCTCTTTGATCCATTTAAAATCACTGCCGCTTCCATCACTAGTAGCAACCGGGTTGCCATACAACCAGAAGAATCCGCCCAGCATCTTGGTAGTTGTCGTCGTAAGACCAGTAACATGCTTGCCTTCCGGATCCGACTTTACGATTGCATCAAGCATGGCTTCAAACTCTTGCCATGTCTCTGGTTCTTTGGTGATCCCAGCCTTTTGAGCAAGATCCCAACGATAGAAAACCATACGGTCCAGTGCACTCCAATCGACACTCGGGAACATCCGGCGAGGTACAGTATAATACTTTCCATCTACTCCTAATCCTTTAATATCTGGCGATTCGAAGTATTTTGCAAGATTCGGATACTTTGAAAGATCCGGGAGCGCTTTAACAACGCCTTGATTCACCCATTTGCGCTGATATTGTGTACCGACGGCGTCGATCGCGAAAATGTCTGGCAATTGGCCGGAGGCGGCCCACATTTGAATCTTCTGGGTATAGTCATCCCAAGACAAATTGACAGGTTTTAGTGTGATGTTGAATTTCTCCAACACTTGTTTAGCGATCGGGTCCTTTTCGAGGTTAGCAATCTCGGCATCCGCATCCCAAAACCCAAGAGAAATAGTCATTGGATCCTTGTAAGGATTATCAGTGGAGTTAGAAGAATTCGGAGATGTTTCACCGTTTGAACCAGCCTGCCCTTTGCCGTTATTGCCTCCACCGCAAGCCGTGAGTACTGAAGCCAACAAAGTTATACATAATGCCAATGTCATTATTTTCTTTCTATGCATGCTTGAAACCTCCCTTTATACTATTTTAGGATAGAATCAATCTATTTAAAATCTTTCTTATCCTTTTATTGAACCCACCATAATGCCTTTATTAAAATGCTTCTGCAGGAACGGATAAACAACAATAATCGGAATACTCGAAACTACAATCGCTGCCATTTGAAGTGCAGGTGTGTAGACCTTTCCCGTCTGCTCCTGCTCGGCCATCGTTTGTGCCATTTGGCTTAGCAAGGAATTCGAAGTAATAAGTGTCTCCCGTAGATAAATCTGAAGGGGTGCTTTTGCCGCGTCACTGATAAAAATTAATGCATACCACCATTCATTCCATCTTTCCACAGCATAGAACAAAGCAAAAGTCGCCATGAATGGAGCAGAAATTGGAATAATGATTTTGAAAAGAATGTACAGATCATTCGCCCCATCCAGCTTAGCCGATTCTTCCAAGCTTTCTGGAATGGTATTGAAATAGTTTTTCATAATGATTAGATAAAACGTATTGAGACCCGCAGGGATGATCATGACGAGTATATTGTTTACGAATCCTAGATCTTTAACGACTAAGTAAAAAGGAATTAAACCGCCATTGAAAAACATAGTGAACAAGATCAAGCTAAGCATTATGTTTCTGCCGGGCATACCCCGCTTGGATAATGCGTAAGCTCCCGCCACAGAGATTGTCATGCTGAACAACACGCCAACCACTGTTACGATGACAGAATTAAAGATGGAAGTCCAAAACTTCATATCCTGAAGCAAAAGCTTGTAAGCGGACAGGTCAAACGAAAGCGGAAAAATATAAAAGTCGCTTTTACTAATCGCTTCGAACTTTGCCACAGAGATAATAAGAACATTATAGAAGGGAAAAAATGTTACTATTGCTAGGAGCCCCAGCACCACGAATGCGACGATATCGAAAACACTCCACTTTTTTCTCTTTTTAACCGTTATGTCGGTCACTTGCTTCTCCCCTTTTCCTGCAGATTAATACAGTCCTTCCTCGCCCATCTTCTTAGCGAACGTATTGGCCGCCCATAAAAGGATTAGGCTGATAATGGACTTGACGACACCCACGGCGGTCATATATCCAAAGTCTCCTCCAATCGTGAAGGAAGTCCGATAAATGTAAGTATCGATCGTGTCGGCAACCGAATATACCGGCGAACTATACAGGTTGAAAATTTGCTCGAAGCTCGAACCTTGGGTTAGTAGTTGTCCAACTTGAAGGATTAACAGAACTGCGACTGTACTCTTCAAACCCGGCCATGCGATGTTTAGCAAACGGCGAAACCGGTTCGCTCCGTCCACTTCAGCCGCTTCAAACAGCTCAGGATTGATCCCTGCCAGAGCCGCCAGGTAAATGATTGAATCCCAACCGATCTCTCGCCACACATGCGTGATATACAGAACGGGTCTGAATGCACTTTCATCGACAAGAGGAGAATTCGGATCTCCACCAAACAGCATGATGATCTGGTTATAAATCCCGTCCTTGCTTAAAATATTGATAATAATCCCCGACAGTACAACCCACGATATAAAATGCGGGAACGTCAGGATCGTCTGAAAAAACCGCTTCATTTTTGTCCTGGAAAACTCATATAAAACAATCGCCAGGATAATGGGCATCGGGAAATGAGTGACCAGCTTCATCAAGCTGATAATGACCGTATTCCAAAACGCCTTGCGAAAATCGGGGTCGGTCAGCAGCGTTTGAAAATTCTCCAATCCAACCCAAGGACTGCCCAGAATCCCCTCACTGTAATTAAATGTTTTGAACGCTAGCGTTACACCGTACATGGGAGCATAGCTGAAGAGGGCGTACCAGATTAACACCGGTAGAACCATAAGGTAAAAATACTTGTACTGTAAAATCGTTTTCCCTAAACTTTGCTTTGGAGCAAGAGTTTTTAAGCTTCGCTTAGGCGTTCGAGTGGTTACAGAATCAGCCAATCTTCTCCCCACCTTTCTGTATGAGATTGTTATGCTTGTAAGCGATTTATATGGTAAATTATATCGGGAGTGTAAATTCTCTTGTATAGAGAATACAACTCCGGTCATGTGGATTTTTCACACCTTTGCGGGAGACCTTCCTGTAGCACGTAATATCGGACATAGTGAGCGTAAGATAGTCCATACCCCCCATGGTCCACAATCGCTAGGATAAATCTAAGAGCTCTATAAAGAGAGGGGGATTCACTTATGCGTTCAGTAATTATTGCAGATGATGAGAAGTGGATTGTAGAAGGAATTAAAGCAGGAGTGAATTGGAAGAAATACGGCTTTGAAGTGATCGACGATGCCGAAAACGGGCAAGAAGCCCTTCAATTAATTCAATCGCTTCGCCCCACCCTTGTTCTAACAGATATCAAGATGCCTGTTATGAATGGACTAGAGCTCATTCAACGTGGCAAGGCCATCGCGCCTGATACGATCTTTATCGTACTCAGCGGACATGCCGAGTTCGCTTATGCACAAAAAGCAATGAATTATGGTACTTTCGGATATTGTCTCAAACCCTTTGAAATCGAAGAAATTGAAGGTATGCTCAACCGAATAGCCCAGCAACACGATTCCAAGACAGTTAAAGAACAACCTATCCACGACTTCGAACTTTATGAAGCGGTTTGTTCCGGAGATCTTGAACGAATTAACTTATGGTTGGATGAGAAGAAAATACCCTTGTCGAAAGATACCCCTCATATCCCCATTGTTATCCAAGGGTTAAGTTCACCTGTAGATGTCAGGCAGTTCTCTTCCCTGTGTTTCCCAATGAGCCGCCGTCGGTATGGTTACTTATTGGAAGAGTGCCAATACGAAGTCTTCCTCCAGGGTCTTGAACAAACAGAAGTTGTACAAGAATGCGGAGTCGGGATCGGTCCTCCTATTTCGGATATACACCAATTGGATGCGTCTTTAGAGTCCGCCTCTCATGCTGCTTTCAGTATGTTCGCAACGGGGATGCCCGGATGTTACCGGGTGAATCCACAGCAGGAAATAACGATCGACGAGAAACTCAAAGAGATTTCCCGGATTCTTCATAATAAAGACCGGCTCGGTTTCATAGCAGCCATGGAATCGATAAAGAAATTATTCAAAGAGGGAACGTTCACCATTAAAGAAGCCTATTTGCTCTATACATCGATCCTCTACTTATTTCCTCGGGAAGGGACTCGGGTTAGCGGCCGTTTTTTTGAAGGATATGAACAGCTCTATTATCGGTACGGCACGGCTGAAGCTATGATTGATGATCTGATTCTTATGACACTTGATATTTTTATGAACAGAAACGAAACTGATATTTCACGAATCTCAAACCACAAAGTCAAAGAAATCATGTTATACATCCGCAACCATTTCAATCAAGAAATTTCGATCCAGCATTTAGCCAATCAGTTTTTTTTAAGTCCAAATTATTTATGCCAATTATTCAAAAAAGAGGTCGGCGAGACCATCATCGAACATATCAGTCGTTTACGAATTGAATACGCTTGTAAAACGCTGATCAAAACCAACCTTTCCATTTACCAAATCGGTGAGAAATGCGGTTTTCAGGATTATTTCTATTTCACACGAATTTTTAAACGGCATCTCAAAATGACACCTACACAATATAGGGAACAAAACAATGAAGACATTTAAGAGACTATCCATCCGAACTCAGGTTTTGCTATTCGGGTTATTTATTGTTGCCATTATCCCAATCATCGTTTCACGAGTCTACCAACTATCAAGCGAAACTATCATTAATCAAAATACGCAATACAATACAGAGCTGGTCTCCCTCCTCAAGCAACGGATTTCTGACAACTATGCCAACGTTTCTTCCATGATGATGAATGTGGGTTACGATTCGACCGTCCAAAAGTTCCTAGTCGAGAATGATAAGCTTCGAGTCTACGATCTATCCCAAAAAGTTGAAGGATTGTTGAGCATCGCCCGAAATATGAACACGGATATCTTAGATATTATTGTTATCGGCAGCTCAAACACACGTATTTCCTTAGCAGGAAGAACAAAATATGCTATCGATCTTATGAAAACAGCTGAGGAGGATGGAATCGTTCATTATCGCGGATACAGTCCTCCAGACAAAGTCATCGACAAGAGAAAACTGCTTTTCGGGATGAACATCTTCGCTTCAGGTGACACGTCCCTATATGGTGAAAAAATTGGCTATCTCGCAGTTATTGTAGATATGAAGGCCATTCAAACTGAAATTTCTGAGTATCCCCGATTGGTCGGAACCAGCTTTTTTATGATGGATGATAAAGGCATGATCTACTCTAATAGCAATGAGCCGGAGGATATGCTCCAGCAGTTTCAAACTCGGGCAACTGGAAGGGATGGAGAGTCCATCGTCGAGACCGTTCATGGAAAGAAATATGCAATTCAGTCCTTTAGCTTACCGGAGATCTCTGGAAAAATCATAACCGCTGTTCCTGTCCATAATTTAATGAAAGAACTGGAGAAATTGAAGAAGGTCAGCTATGCTCTTCTAGCCTTAATCTTGCTGGTCGTCTCTATCCCCTATTCTGTGCTTATGATGAATCTCTTAAGACCGTTGTCTAGGCTTATGCGCTATATGAATCAATTAAAGGGCGGAAGTCTGGGGATATTGAACAACAAGGTCGATTTAAAGGGCTATGCTGAGATTGAAATCATCTCTCGACAGTTCAACGATATGACCACACGGATCCACGATTTGACGGACCAATTAATCGATGCTTCAACTCAACTTTATCTGACCGATCTGGAAAAGCAGCGGGCGGAATATTCGTATTTACAAAGTCAAATTAATCCGCATTTCTTAAGCAATACTTTAGATACAATCAAGGGCGTTGCGATCGTAAAAGGAAATCGGGATATCTTCGAGATGACTACCGCCTTAAGCACAATGCTCAAGTACAGCATCAAAGGCAAAGAGGAGGTAACTCTTGGGGAAGAGCTGAAAATCGCGGAATCTTGTGTGAGGATTTACCAAGGCCGTTTCCCGGACAAATTTACTTACAAGCTATTGTGTCCCCAGGAATGGTTACACATTCCCGTGCCTAAAATGATCCTTCAACCTATTGTTGAAAATGCGCTTGGTCATGGGCTTGAGGCACAAGGACAAGGAATTTTGCTGATCTCCGTAGAGAAAAACGAAGCGGGGCTACTTGAAATCGTGGTAGAAGATAATGGTGTAGGCATCGATACAACAAGACTGGAACAACTTACGGAGTTGCTGGCTGGTAAGAATATAGAATCAGGAGATCATATCGGTCTCCTAAATGTCAATAATCGTCTAAATCTTAAGTATGGCGATCCTTGCGGCGTTCTGCTGTATAGTAAGGAGGGTAGCGGGACGAAGACCGTTTTGAGGCTTCCCGGATCTTTAATAGATCCACAAAAAGCGAGAACATAAATAGGGAGGTTGCCCATTCAGGGCAACCTCCATTTCATATGTCTTTCATTCGCCGCATTTACTAGGATATTATTAAGCATCCTATAAGGATGAGCTCAGATACTCTTTGGCATGGTAGGGTCCACCTTCCATAAGTACCGTCCATAATGGATCGATATCACAATCCATGGAGCCCATCATATTATCATGCCATTCATTCAACAGATAGACAGCCTCCATACAAACGTCTTTACGCACTTCGGCAAGATTATGTTGTTCATAAGGATCATGCTTCAAATCAAACAGCATTTCTTGCGGGAATCCATGGTGTCCGTCATGATAGGTACGTATATATAACCAATCCGCAAACCGAACACTGCGTTGACACACATGCGCACATTGTGAGATTACGAGATACTCACGCCCTCCCAAATCCCCCTCCAGAATGGTACCTGCATAACTTTCACCATCCCAAGAAGCAGCCGCTTTCAAATTCAAAAGGCTTGCTAATGTAGGTCCTAGATCAAGGTGATAATGTAGCCCCTCCTCCACGATTCCCTTCTTGCCCCCTGGCCAGCGAACAATCATCGGAATACGGCAAGTCGCCTCGTCTGCTGTGCCATGTTCGGAGTAAATTCCTAGTTCACCCAGACTCTCTCCATGATCCGCAGAGATCAAGATAGCCGTATCTTCCATCACGCCAAGTTCTCTCAGCTTAGAAAAAACTTTTCCGAGATGCTCGTCCAGATACTTAACTCCAGCATCATAGTTGTCAAAGATAACACGCAGGTCATCACGGTTCTCTATCTCCTGCTGATGCCTGAAATGCAGCTGATAATGCGATTTCGCGAGCACATTCATATCTTCAATACTATGCTGCCCCTTCTTATTTCGGTGAAGCTCAAACACGTCTTCCGTGATCCAATCGGGTAAAGGCTCCTTCTCGAACGGATTACCGTAGCTCTCAGGTGTACGATAAGGTGTATGCGGATCCCAGAAATTCAGATGCAGAAACCAATTTTCGGACTCCCCATTATCCTCAAGCCATTTAAGTGCCACTGGAAGCACCTGCTCTGCCGTCTCATGCCCTCTGCCACCAACATTAAACACTTCTTGGAACCCGGCGTTAAAGGTCCAAGCCGAGTGTCGTTCGGAGAAGGTGCTGATCGATGCAGTTTTCATCGCAGCTTGCCTTAATATAGCCGGAAGGCTCTCCCTCCCCAACCGGTCATTGAATTCACGTTTTGCTCCTTCTCTACGCATATCAGCAGCGGTTCCGCCATGCCCTATAATCCCATTATGAATGCCAAATCGCCCCGACATTAAAGCAGAACGAGACGGCAGGCAAGGAGCATCTGAACAATAGTAGTTGGTAAAGGTGACACCTTCTTTTGCGATTGAATCGATATTCGGGGAGGTATTCCGATGATAGCCATAACATCCCAGATGGTCCGGGCGAAGCGAATCCAAATCCAAATACAAGATTCTCATGAGTTTATTCCCTGCCTTTCCTTTTCATCGAAATGGTTACGCTCGATTCGGGCAGCTTAGAATGATCTGCTCATGCTCATAAGAGTAAATGAATATGGAAAGCTCCGCTATGGAGTAGCGATGTTTGTTTTTGTAAATTCGATACTTTTCCGGTACTCTGCCGGCCCCTTGCCGTATTCGCCACGAAATACCTTGCTGAAGTGTGAAGCATCATAATAACCACATCTCTGGGAGATATGCTCGATTGTAAAATCCGTATATTCCAGCATTTGTTTAGCTTGCTGCAGCCGCAATTTTCGCAGCATTTGCATGGGTGTCAGTTTATATATTTTCTGAAATGCCCGGCTAAAATAAACAGGATTCATATGATAGAGCTTGGAAAGCTCCTCTCTACTAATCTCCTGATCAAGCCTCTCCTCCATATATTGCAACGCTTCATTAAAGCGGTCCGTGATAAAGGGATCTCGTGAAGAACGTCGCCCGCCAAGCTTGGTACTCTCCATAATTTCATAAAGAAGAAAAAATGCCAATGAACCGACCTGAACATTCCTGAAATCATCTTCCTCCTGCAACCACAGGCTTCGCAACTCGTCAAACCTCCGCTCATATTCGCTTCGATCCCGGACCCGAATCACCTTGCCTAAAGGGAATAACTTAAAGAAGTCATCTCCGTCTTTAACTTTAGCGTTAATATTAAACAGATAATGTACGCCATCCGTTTTGGAGATCACATTAAAAGGCTCGTTAGGACGGTGGATCATCACATCTCCGGCAGAAGCAACATATTCTCCTTCGGAGGATGTCGTCAATACCTCACCTTTTTGGATATAAGAGACGGTATAACAAGACTGGACATAATCGAACAGGATCCGCTTCTGATATTGAATCTTTAGGACGTCCAGCACGTTGATGTCAAACTGACTATGGATGATAGAGGACAAGGAAGTTCCTCCTTCTTATGTAGTAGTCGTAAAAGTGCTTTAACTTGTATAATCAGCCGTACATCGAAAGCCAATATTTCCGGCAGAGCTGTCTGGAGTATTTTTGCTTCTAGCCGCCACCCGATAACGGTTGCAGTAAGATTTATGGCACAAATATGATCCTCCGCGCATCGATCTTGCGACACCACTTACTGGACCTTTCGGATTCACGGATTCGGAAGATAAATGATAGTCCTTAGTAAACCAATCCGCGCACCATTCCCACACGTTTCCTGACATATTATAAAGACCATAGCCGTTAGGCAGATAGGAACTTACAGGTGCGGTACCTGCAAAACCATCACTGGCATGATTTTTATCGGGAAACTTTCCCTGCCATATATTACAGCGATGCTCTCCGCCTGGTTTTAATTCATCCCCCCAAGGATACCGTTTCTGAACCAGTCCTCCTCGTGCGGCATACTCCCACTCCGCTTCCGTAGGCAGACGTTTACCAGCCCAGCGACAATATGCATCCGCATCATGCCATGATAGGTGAATAGCCGGATGATCAAGTCGTTCATCTACATGGGAATCCGGACCTTCAGGATGACACCAATCCGCTCCCTCCACCACCCACCACCAGGGGGTTTGAGTGGCTACTTGGGTCACCTTTTTCCCAGTTTCCATGGATACAAAAGAATGAAACACGTAAGACCATCCAAAACGTTCCGCATCTGTAACGTAGTTTGTTTCCTGGATAAAAGCAGCAAACTGCTTGTTCGTAACCGCCGTTGCATCCATCAAAAAGGAAGATAAGGTAACCTTCCTAGTCGGCCCTTCTCCATCTGCGGGGAACCCTTCCTTATCATCCGTCCCCATAAGAAAAGTGCCTCCAGGGATAAGGATCATGTCCGAGAAATCTTTTTCCCCTGTTACTCCTTGAACCGTTGTGTTCTCCTTACAAACATCAATAGATTCTTGTTTCGCGACTTGATTTCGACTAGCTGAACAACATGCCCTTATATTCTCTGACATGATTTACCTCCAATCTGGGATCGTCCCGGCTCTGTCTAAAAAAAAGCTACCCCAAGAATGCCAGAAGCAACGATAATGGTGAGCGGATGCAGCTTATATTTCATTAAACCATAAAGTGCAGCGAATACAATGATCAACATGCCAAGGGTCTGCCAAGTAATAAAAGCATGTTCCACGCTATTTAAGCCAAAACGAATCACAGCATAGGCAATCAAGCCTGTAATCACTGGCCGCAAACCATAAAATAACGTTTTAATCCATTGACTATCCCTCACCCGATAAAAGAAGACAGAAATAACAATGATGATTAAAAATGAGGGCAGAACCATGCCTAATGTTGACACAATCGCTCCTTCCATTCCGGCTATACGATATCCGATTAAGGTTGCACTGTTCGTCGCAACAGGACCAGGTGACATCCCTGCGATGGAAACTACCTCTTGAAATTCCCCTTCGGATAACCAACCCCCAGCCATGGCTTCATGCTGAATCATCGGAATGATGGCGTACCCTCCTCCAAAAGACAGAAGACCTATTTTTATAAAAGTGAAAAATAAATTCCAAATCACATCGCTTCCCCCTAGATGTAATACTCCGGATAATTCGATTCTTCATCAGAAGCTTTCAAGGACTCCTTCTCCGTTCGAACTTGGAGCCCTAAGAGCTGTTTAATTTGCAGATATACAAACCCAATACATAAACCAACTGCAATCACGTAAATGGGATTAATTCCGAAAACCAGTAAAACAACCGGTATAACTAACGCCGTAACTGCGGTAGTCTTGTCAATTATAGCGTTCTTGGCCATTCGATATGCAGCTACTAGGATCAAAGCAATAACTGCACCATTAATCCCTTTCATAGCGGCAATGACTTTTGGTTGGTCGGCCAGTTGGGAGTACACGGCGCTAAGCAAACAAACAATGATAAAGGTCGGAATCGTTATCCCTGCGATTGCAGCAATCGCCCCCGTCACACCAGCAAGACGATAACCAATGAATGCCGCTGCATTTACACCTACACCACCAGGTGCAGCACCAGCTAAAGATAGAATTTCATCCATCTCTTCTTCACCCAGCCATTTTCGTTTAGCGGAAATTTCCCGTTCGATCATAGGGATCATCGCATAACCTCCCCCGAAGGTTACTGGACCAATTCGAACAAATACCCAAAACAACTGAAACAGTAGACTTATCCTCAGGTCTGTATTCGGTATCATATTTGTTTTCATAGTTGTTCTCATGGAATCCACCCTTTTATAATCTGTCGTAATTTCATTATATCACTTTTTCCCAAAATGGAATTAAGTTTTTTGAACGGTAAAATACAACCAAGGGTTTATGAGTTATACTATATTCATGTTAATAAATACAAACTATATAAAAAACGATCTTACAAGTTCATCCTATATATAGCTTGGAGGTATATCGTGGAAAAGCGCTCGACACAAATTCCATCACCAAAAAAACTTCTATACGACCGAATCGCCGAACAAGGCACTGTTTCCAAGTTGGATCTTCTACAGACATTTTCACTTACCAAAAGCACAATGACGCGGATATTGGATGAGATGACCGAAGAAAGCTTGCTGATAGAAAGCGGATTTGGAGAATCTAGCGGAGGCAGAAGACCTATTTTATACCAGATCAATCCTTTCTACGGTTATATAATCGGTTTAGAGATTTCCAGGGTGTATTCTTCTCTTGGTTTATTTGATATGCAAATGAACCCAAAATCAATTGTTCACTGGCGAATGGATCAGGCATTCACACCTGAAAGATTTATAGATCATATCAGTAATCAAATACGCGCTTTCCTTCGGGACCATCAGTTAGTGGACAGTCAAATCATCGGGATAGGAATAGGGGCTGTGGGGCCACTTGATCGGGAACATGGCTTGATCCTAAAGCCGCTGCACTTCCCTTCTTCGGGCTGGAACAATCTTCCGATTTGCAAATTGGTGGAGGAACGGACGGGGTTCAAAGCTTGGTTGGACAACGGTGCCAATTCCGCATTGCTTGGGGAACGATGGTCTATCCGTCACGCAAACATTCAGCATATGCTTTATGTACATGCTGGAGCAGGACTCCGCTATGCGATGATGTCGCATGGAAGTATTGTTCATGGCACAATGGATATGGAAGATGCCATTGGTCAAATGATCATCCAGACAGATGGACCCCGATTAAATCATGACGGGAACTACGGGGCTCTGGAAGCATTTGTATCTGTGCAGGCCATAGAACAAAGTGCACGCTCGGAGGCGAAAATGGACAACGATCTGATCCTCCAAAGATATAAAGTGGCGCCTGAGAAGCTGACTTATGATGTATTGGTACAAGCCTTTAGAGACGGTAATCCACATGCGCGTGAATTATTTACCCAAGCTGCCAGCCATTTCGGGATCGGGCTCGCTAACGTTATCAACCTGTTTCATCCAGAGACCATCATTCTAGGCGGTGCGCTCATTCACTCTCACGAGTTGTTTTTCCAAACAGCGGTGGAGGTGGCACAGAGAAACACTTACCGTTATCCTGAATACCAACCTCACTTCTCCCTAGGTATATTAAAAGAAGAAGCTGTGGTGACTGGTGCGGCAATAATGGCGAGAAATCATATGGTTCTATAGCATAACAAAAAGGTTGTTCCCAATCCTTTGCATGACTGTTGGGACAACCTTATCTAGTCAAAGCTATAATGCCTGACAGCAATTTTTGAATTTCTTCCCGCTTCCGCAGAGACATGGATCATTTCGACCTGGAAGTGGTTTTGCACTTTTCCTGTACTCCAGCATCCGCTCCGATCTAAGTCGGTTCGCCAGTAATAACATGCGTTCATAGGCGTGTGAGTAGAACATTTTGTAACTATGGCAGAAATAATCAACCTCAGTCCGATCATTAACATCAAGCCAATTCCGGTTGCGCGGACATCCCCCATTGCAAAAGCTAAGGTACTCACACTTATAGCATGATTCATTCATATTGGGCTTCATTAACAAAAAATCATCATATACTGGGCTGGTTAGCAGCGCTTTCAGGTCAGTTTGGCCGATATTTCCTAACCTATGCTCTTCATCAATAAAGAAATCGCAAGGGTAGGCATCCCCGTTCGTTTCAAGCACCATCATCTTCGGGCAACATGAGTTGTGAACGCATAACTCTGCCTCACGATGCATGAATACAAGAAGCATATTCTCAAAAATACGAATAGGAAGCTCTGGATACCCACCGTTGTACCAAAGGTCAAATGTACGGCATAAAAAGACTCCGTATTGTTCAGGTGTAATTCGGAAACGTCCCGCTACATCACTTTTCTGAGAAACAAAATCCATGCAGGGGATAAACTGAATATTCGGAAAGGTATGTTCTAGATAAAATGCCATCAACTCCTCTGGTTTCGTCACGTTATCTTCATGAATCACCGTCAGAATACTATACTCCACACCCTCATTCTGTAAATGACGAATCCCACGCATAACTAGACTATAACTGCCTTTCCCCGAACCCGTTACACGATGAGCATCATGAATAGGCTCTGGGCCATCCAGACTAATCCCAACCAAAAAGTTATACCGTTTAAAAAATTTCGCCCATTTCTCATGGATAAGCGTTCCATTGGTCTGCAGTGCATTACTGATCATCGTATGAGGCGGAGCGTACTTAGCTTGAAATGAAATCACTTGTTCAAAATACGAAAGTCCGGCCAATAATGGCTCCCCACCCTGCCAAGAGAAATTCGCTATCCCTGATGATCTTTTCATGTACTGAGCGATAAACCGCTCCAGAAGCTCCGTATCCATCACCCGGATCGGTTGCTGAGGATGTCCCCCGGCTGTACTGTAATAGCAATAATCACAGGCTAGATTACAATCCTCTGAGACGGTTTTCCACATGACATGAAGGGTCTCCTGCTTAGAGGTTTGTATACATGCAGTCATACGATTCTGCCCCTCCTATGTAATACTATCTTTGTAGAACCTAATTCCTATTTGTTCAATTAAATCATAGATCTGCAAGTCAACGATGAGTAAAACATCATAGCTGGTCGAATAACTGGGCATAAAAAAGCTGCACTCCCCATTGTCCGTTGGAACAAAGCAATAAGGGTGTGCAGTTTCTTTGTGGATGAGTCTAACTAACGGTAGTTAGAGACTAAGTCTTATTAATTACGGACGTATTCTCTATTTGCTGTTTCCAACATGGATTTCCAATCCGCAAACTTCGTCTCCCTAACAACATGACGATCAAAGAGTTCATCAGGTATGTCAGCAACATCTTCTTCTGTCTTTACTTGAAAGTTCCCTTTGGTTACAAACTCATCGAAACTTTTGTAATTGGAATACTTACTCATAAACGCTTCATTAAACAATTTCTCGAAAGAGATGTGATTGGGATCTTCTTGATACGTTTTCTGTCCTTGTAACTCATTCATCAATTCTTCCATGGTCATTGGTTTTTGTCTTCTCAAATTACCACTCCTAATTTTCTGTTATAGTTGTAGAATATCATGTTAATCCATAAATCACACGAATCCTAAGCTTACCATAATTTTGACGATTTCACCTTTCAAATTTCACTTAATATGCAAATAGTCTGCCTCTATACTTAAAATACAACAAAAAACCTTCCTTATTCATAAGGAAGGCTTCTTATTATTAGGACAATTTCACCAGGCTGTAGTTTTTCTTACCCTTACGGATAATGATAAAACGTCCGCCGATGGCTTCGCTGGCTGTAACTTCAAATGCTACATCGCTAACTTTTTCACCGTTCATGGAAATTGCGCCTTTGGTGATGTCTTCACGCGCTTGACGTTTGGATGGCTCAATTCCTAGATCTACCAGCCACTCCACGATATTTTTGGACTCCAATGTCGTTTCGTAGGTCGGCATTTCCTTGAAGCCTTGCTCGATCTCGTCAGCGGTCAGAGATTTAATATCTCCACTGAACAGAGCGGCAGTAATGCGTTTAGCCTGCTCCAGCAATTCCTCACCATGCACGAATCTGGTCATTTCTTCAGCCAGTGTTATTTGCGCTTCACGTTTATGCGGTTCGGTTTGCACCTTTTCTGCTAGTGCATCAATTTGCTCTTTAGAGAGGAATGTAAAGTACTTCAGGTATTTCACAACATCACGGTCATCTGTATTTGCCCAGAACTGGTAGAATTCAAAAGCTGTCGTTTTGTTCGGATCCAACCAAATGGCTCCACCAGCTGTTTTACCGAATTTTGTACCATCGGCTTTCAGCATAAGCGGGATGGTAAGTCCGAATGCCACCGCTTCAGAACCTTCTTTTTTACGAATCAGATCTAAGCCACTTGTGATGTTCCCCCATTGGTCAGAACCACCGATTTGCAGCTGCACATCTTCATGCTGGAACAGGTGCAGGTAGTCCAGGGATTGCAGGATTTGGTAGGAGAATTCCGTAAAGGAAATTCCGCTGTCCAATCTGCTCGCTACAACATCCTTGGCAAGCATCGAATTGATACTGAAGTTTTTACCATAGTCACGCAAAAATTCGATAACATTGATTTTATGCGTCCAATCGTAGTTGTTCACCATGCGGATTTGATTGTCGCCATCAGTCACGAACAATTTTTTCATTTGTGCTGTAAGTGCATCAACGTTGGCTTGGACTTGCTCCAGCGTTTGCAAAGAGCGCTCGGATTGACGTCC
The DNA here is from genome assembly GCF_037969975.1 of Paenibacillus sp. FSL R7-0163. NCBI lineage: Bacteria > Bacillati > Bacillota > Bacilli > Caryophanales > Paenibacillaceae > Paenibacillus > Paenibacillus sp. FSL R7-0163. The sequence goes on along the minus strand of NZ_CP150224.1, from coordinate 2,172,079 downwards.
ACTTGGATCACCGATCGTTCCCGTAGCCCCACCAATTAGAATAACCGGACGATGTCCTGCCAGCTGGAATCTTTTGAGCACCATGAACGGAATCAAGTGGCCAATATGCATACTGTCACCAGTTGGATCTACACCGCAGTACAGGGATACCGATTTTTGATTGGTCAGTTCTCTAAGCCCTTCGGCATCTGTTTGTTGATTGATGGCATCGCGCCATTCTAGTTCGTCGATAATATTCATTGCCTTACACCCCTCAAAATTAGTAGTTATCCTATAATGAAACATCAGTCCGCCAAGCGGAAACGGCTTTGCCCTCCTGATTAGGACGGTACCGTTTCAGCGAGAAATATAAGGATCATTGATGAAGTGAACCCTATAAATCCTTATATTTAAAAACAAAAAAATCGTCCCCTTGTCTATTGTAGACATAGGGACGATTGAATAACCGTGTTACCACCCAGATTGCACCCATGAAACGCTTATGCTCAAGCATACCATTGATACCACTCTTGACGAGATATCGTTCGCCATTCCGCTCGGTGTTACCCGAGATACTCCAAAGTGTAATTCGCAAGCTTAGTGTGTACCGGGTTTCATCAACCCCCGGCTTTCTGGAACAGGGACTAAGTTACTACTGGGCTCCTTCAACGTATATCGTATATAAGATTACAGCCAGTATAGTGAAATAATTCTTTTATGTCAACTATCTTCAGCAGAGAATGCCGTCACACACTTCTACTGTAAAGCGCTACTAGGCATTTCCACTTTTTTTCTGATACAATTACGAAAAAAGAGGTGAACGAATCCGCATGCTAGATCCTATCGATAACCATATTTTGATGCGGCTGGCCCAAAACAGCAGAATTTCCTATACTGATCTAGCTAAAGAAGTCAGTTTATCAAGTGTCGCGGTGAAAGACCGTATTGATCGGCTAGTCAATCAAGGGATTATTGAACAGTTCTCGATTGTCATCAGTGCCGAAAAGTTAGGAAAGAAAATCTCCGCCTACCTGGAACTTGAAGTAGAACCTGCTCATTTGAATCATATCGTCGACGTATTAAAAGAAAACGAACGTGTAGCTGTATTATACGAAATGACAGGACCTTGTATTCTGCATATTCACATCTTAGTTGAGAATCTTGAAGAGATGGAACGGTTTATGCATGAATCAATCTATTGTCTGGATGGACTGGTACGTGTAGAAAACCAAATTTTATTGAAACGCCACAAAAATCAAGACGGCTTAAATATATAAGAAAAAGAACCGCCTATAAAGACGGTTCTTTTCTCATCTGGATTTTTATTAGAATTATCAAATAATTGCTATTTCGTCCTACTCTGTCTTAGCCAGCTTAGCTTTATAAAAGTTCACGAAATATTCGCTGACCACAACCTTCTCATTCACAACACTTAATGGGGCTACAAGCTTCACTGTCTCTCCGTTGTAAATTCCCGTTGTCGCTCCAACCTTCATCTCCAGTACATTGCCATTGTAGCTCAGCGTAACTGTCTTAGTGGCTGGCTGCCAGCCAACCTTTGCTCCAAAGTTCTCAAAGCTGCTCCGTAAAACCACGGGCTTGCGCTCGGAATCGCCGAATTGACCTTTATCAATTAAGGCGTGAACGCCCCAGTTTCCATCCACCACTTGTGTAATTCCAAAATCAGCTGACACCGACATCAGAGAGTATGCTTCATCTTCGCTCAATTCCATTCCAGCCATTAAAAAATCTTTTGTTTTATGAGCGGCATCCTTCATTGCTTTGTCGATGGATGAGTTTTTAAAGATATCCGTCTGAGCACTAGCCCCCAGCTCCTCCAAATAATTAGCGTAGCTGAATCCATGCACGACCCACTCGTTCTCATTTTCAAGTAATGGGAAGTTTAAACCTTTCAGCTTGTTGTTAAGCGATGTTTTTTTATGAAGAATAACTTGTATATCCCCAGTGACCGATGTCTCAATCGCAGTACCGTTAATCTCCGAATCGCCTTGACCGGCATGCGGGTCACCGATCGACAGTAGTGCACCAGCTACGGATACAGGATAATACATCGTTGCACCTTCGGTAATCCGCCAATCATCTACGTTACCGCCGTTGTAAGAAGGTGGAACGGAGTCAACAACATCCGCTTCTTTCGGCGCCACACCCATTGTACCAAAGTGGAGACGCACCGGAATTTTCACACCTTTTAGCACACCGAAATTCTTATCAATCGTTTTATGGTCAACGATAACACCCGGGTAGTCAATTGTCGGGTGCACTTGACCATCCGGATCGGTTTGCACAGACCATTTGTAGTTATATACAGCTGTTGCATAATCTGTTCCACCCTCCGTATCCATCTCATAGATGGTTACTACCTCACGCTTTTTCGGCTCCTCCACCATATCTCCGTATAGATAACCCCAGTTCGCCGCGGCATTCACGCCATATGTTTTTCCAGCGTATTGTTCATTTCCATTAGGTCTCAGCTTCATGTCCAGAATCTTCACTTCCAGCACATCCCCTGGTTCAGCACCTTCTACTGCGATGGGACCCGTCATAATATGTACGCCTGGCCCGCGGAGCGCTTCGTTCTTCTCCCCTTCAATCCAGTGGAAAATATCCTCCACTCCCGCATCTCCTTTAATCATCCGCTCGTAATCATCACCAGAGTGATGTGTAATAGCCTCAACCGTTACGATGTCTCCCGAATGTACAGTCAGAGCTGGATCTCCCTTACCAATATTCCCCCATCGAACAGTCTCCGAATTCGCCTTCAGAACATGGGTTTTTGGCTTATACGCATCATTCGTTGTGTTAGCATACATGACACTGGATAACGAATTCACCACTAAAAACATGGATAACGTGACGCCTACATTACGAATTATTTGTTTTTTCATACGAAAATCCTCCATTCCTTTAATTAGTGTTAGTTTTTGTAACATTCGGTGTTTCTGAGTATAACAGATGACCTGAGGATTAACAATATAAATATTTTCACGAAGTTTGGTTTAAATAATAAATAGGAAGTAGTCTTTCTCTTGAATTATCCAAGTTAACTCCATAATAAAAAAACGCCAACACTTATTAGCCCATAGTGTTTGACGTTTGATTATCCAGTCTAAAGTGATGCACTAATTTTATTTTTGATCAGTAATACTTCTTGTAGCCCGGGTTACAATCCGCTTTGTTTCCTTGGTACCTGATAGGTTCAACCATTCATCACAAATTTGCTGTACCCATGCCGGATTGATTTTGCTAGCATCATTTAACCAATTGCTTACAGAATCCTGAACGTATTTTGCCGGATCAGAGTTAAGCGGTTCTAATAGCGGTAGGGCAATCGCTGGATTTTCTTTGAGCGCTGTAATATGCTTTGCCCATACCCCATGTGGGCGCGTCAATTCGACCGCAAATCTCCTAATATTCGCGTCCTGGTCATGAACCCAAGCCTTTAACGATTCAATGGACGCTTCCAGCTCGGCAATGACTGATTCCCTCAAAGCCATCCAAGAAATCTCACGCACCCCAAAATGACCATCCGCTGCAAAAGGACGGATTGCTGTTAGTTTTTGAACTAGACTCCATTGATGATTCTGCCCCACGATATAAGCAGCCCAGCAGCGAACACTATCGGAGTTATGATGAGCTAACACAGCAAATAGTCGGGAACGTTCCAGCTCTGATTTACAGTCAAATAGAAGCTGCCACTCACGTGAAATCACCGGGATGAGCTTCATGATTTTCTTTTCCGATAACGCATTCAGCCTTTGTAAAATTGGTTTAGCTTCCTGTTCAAAACCTAGCTCATTCAGTACATTTTCCAGCAATATAAGATGATCCACAGCAAGCCATTCCGTTAAATTCACGCTCTGTAAATATCCTTTATTCAGCAGTTCTACAATCTCAACGGGAATTTCAGTAACCTTCCGAGCGCCCTTCCTGCGTTCCATGGAAATCGTCCCTTCACTATGATTTGAAAGCTTAAATCACCTTCATGTCATAGCTAGGATACCGTTGTTTCTAAAAATGAAGCTGTAATCTCGTTTACAACTCGATAGCTATGTTATATTTCTTTCCAAAATCTTGTCTCGCTGGATATAGATAGTTCTGAACCCTGTCCGAATAACTTCCGCTTTCACCAATTCTTGTAATGCCACTGTTACAGCTTCTCTGCTGGCTCCAATTAAATTAGCGATTTCTTGATGCGATAGAGGAACATTAATTTTGTAACAATTATCCTTATGCTCAACCCCATGCTGATCCGCCAGCTTTAAAAGAACACACAATATTTTATCATGCAGATTTCCAATGGCTAGATTTTGAGTTAACTGACTCATACTTTTTATGCGGTCGCTCAATACTTGCAATAATGACATCATAAACCTAGGCCGGTGAGAGATGAATTCTTCAAACCTTCCAGGATCAATTGTGCAGATATGGCTTTCCTCAATCGTTTCAATATAATGTTCCTTCGTTCCAAAAGAAATCACACCCATTTCACCAAAAACATTGCCTTCATTAAGGATATCCGATGTAAATTGCTTACCGTTTGCATTTAATTGGTATAAACGAACCTTCCCTTTTTTCACAAAAAACAGTCCTTCAGAAAAGGTTGACGGTGTTTGGATATATGTATTTTTGGGGACTACTGTTATTCGCGTTAATTCTTCCATTTCAATTAGATCTTCCAGTCCTAACGATTGAAGCAAATTGAATTGAGATAAATAATGAATTTTATCCATTGCCCCTCCTGTATAAAACGTTATTCATTTCTTCAGTATACCTTACAAAAAAAGCCACGTCCTAAGGACGCAGCTTACTAAATTACCGATTACTTGCTTCCCAGCGCGCTACTTCTTCCCGAACACGTGGGGCCACTTCGGTGCCCAGCAGTCTAATCGCCTGCATAACATCCTCATGCGGCATCGTGCCGTGCGGCACATGTAAAAAGAATCGCGTAATTCCCACATGCTTGCGCAGATGAATGATTTTATTAGCAACAGTTTCTGGATCACCTACGTAAAGGGCGCCATCTAAGCTGCACGCTGCATCATAATCTGCACGATGGTACGGAGGTGTTCCTTTTTCCTTCGCCCGCACATTGGTCCGGGCATGCGTTGAAGGGAAAAATTTCTCCAGCGCTAACTGATTAGTCTCCGCTATAAACCCGTGTGAATGCGAAGCGATTGGAAATTTTGAAATATCATGCCCGGCTTCAGCTGCTGCTTTTTTGTAAAGCTGTACATGTGACGCATAATCCAGCGGTAGAACATTCCCTATAATCGCTAAAACAAAAGGCAAACCTAGTGATCCTGTGCGGATCGCAGACTCTGGACTTCCTGCACTCCCGATCCAAATCGGTAAAGGATCTTGAACCGGACGCGGATAAATCCCCAAATTTTCTATAGCTGCTCGGTGTTTGCCTTTCCAGGTCACTTTTTCTGACTTTTGGATGGCTAATAACAATTCCAGCTTCTCATTAAACAGTTCTTCATAATCCTTCAGATCATATCCGAATAGAGGAAAAGACTCTGTAAACGAACCCCGGCCGATCATAATCTCCGCACGTCCGTTCGAAATTCCGTCCAGCGTTGCAAAGTCCTGAAACACACGCACCGGATCGGCTGAAGACAGGATCATTACAGCACTGCTCAACCGGATCTTAGTAGTCAACGAAGCAGCTGCAGCCAGTACAACCGCAGGTGAAGATGCCGCATAATCATGCCGATGATGCTCACCTACTCCGTATACATCTAATCCCACCTCTTCGGCAAGTACAATTTCCTCCACTACTTCACGTAGTCGTTCTGCATGACTTATTGTCTCACCCGTTTGGACATCAGGTGTGGTCTCGACAAATGTGCTTACTCCAAGTTCCACTATTCATTTCCTCCTAATATTCTGCACGATGCATTATTCTCTGGATGTAAAAAACCATAAAGGGACTACCTAATTATTCTAACTAATTTAGTTCCCTTCGACTATAATCGAAGTTCATCTAATTAGATCCCCCTCACTATAGATCGGACTGAGGAGCCGTTATTTTAATAATTTCATTCATTTTGCTAAATTATCGGACTTAGATGCAGCTATTCGTGTAAAGTAGCTTCCATAATGTGTGTTTTTATGGAAATAAGCGCAATACAGTCCGAAACTATCGTAAAATCAACTAAAAAGTGAAAATAGCTGCAATACGGTCCGAACAAACAAAACCTCGTGTGAACTGACTACAATACAACAATTATACTGGGACTTTGCCGCCAATGTGCAAGAGTGTAGCTAATGTTAGGTAACGACGAAGTTAGTTTAATTGCATCTACCGCAAACGCACAGTGTAGCTAATGCGAGGTTACGACGAAGTTTGTTTAATTGTATTTTGTGCAACTATATACGCTTTGAAGGTAGCCTTTGTGGATTTAGTTGCACTCTGTACACTTAAATACGAGCATTTGCCTCAATATGGCGGGATTCTAGAATAATAGTTGTAAAATATGCAATTAAACTGCCCCAAAGCTGCGAGCATAAGAGCTTAATTGTACTTTTTACAACTATTTTGCTTTTTTAATGAGAATTGAGAGGATGCTGCTAGTGCGATGTAATCGCGATGTAATAGCAATGTAATTAGCAATGTAATTAGCAATGTAATTAGCGAAGTAATCGCAATAAATGCAAAAACAAAAAAAAGACCACTAATCACCTAAACACAGACGATTAGCGGCCGGTCAAATCCAAGCTAGTTTGCATTCCCAATACTCGGAGTTATCGGCTTATCCAGCGATTTCGGTGGTTTGCTTGGGTTTATCCCTACGCCGATCCGACCGAATACATACGCTCCGCCAGGAATTCGATTCGCTAAATTCATTATAAGTGCCGAGCCTACCACACAACCGACAAATTGCAGCAGAACACTAAATAGTCCAAGGTTTTGCAACCCAAATGAAGCTGGAAGCTTGACGAATATAGCCAATAGCAAAGGATGAAGCAAGTATATGCCAAAAGAGTATCTGCTGCTCCATTCCAGTACACGTGGCACTTTCTTCATTTTCGATGCCACGGAGAAGAGCAGCAAAATCATGCTTAAGGCGAATAGAAGCATATCAATTCTTTTGGAGCTATGCGCCGTTATCCAGCCTTGACTATTCACGAACAGCACAAGCGCACCTGTCAGAACCGGGAGCGTGTATACCGCTATGCGGAACTTTTTTAATTTTTCCCGGAACCACAGCTCATTTCGTCCCAAGTAATAGGCTACTGTAAAGTAAAAAATCCAACCTGGTGCGAAAATCCAGTACATTTTATCCCAGAAATAATGGGCGGCAGCCGTATCTGCGGGCGTAGTAAAGTTGAAGAAACCCAAATAGATAACGTTAATAAGGAACGATACGATTAGAATAGTGCGGGGGTTAAGCCGCTTCGCATACGTCTGAAACCAGAGGAATAAAGCATAAAACTGAAAGATAATCAGTATAAAATAGCCATGGAAATCTCCAATCAGCAAATGACGCCAGAGGTAATACCAAAAAGCCTGCAGCAAAGGAATGCCGTCACTACCCGACATCTCCAATCCTTTTAGTCCTGCATACAAGGTCCCGAAAAAAAAGTAAGGCAATAAAATATACTTGATTCTTTTCTCCCAAAATCTCGCTGGAATTTCATTGGGATAGGCAAATGACAACACGAATTGAGAGATAAATACGAATACAGGTGTGCCAAACGTTAGCAGTAAACCCACCGACTCTACCCAGGGTGTATTTCCATCGTCATAAACCCGATAAAGAGCATGCAGCAGGGCTATACTTAAGCAGGCTACACTACGAAGAACGAACATTTCCGAGTTCATTTTGCGTTCCATGCGGAGTGCCCCCTTTCAATGGGTGCTTTTAATGATCTACTGCACTTCCTACACTTAAGCGGACAGTAATTGTTTTTTCGAGCCCGGTATGAAAGTTATGGTTAGGGAACCAAGACAATAATTCCTGGGCTTTTTGATTATTTAAATAGCTATGGAGAATATCCCCCGGACGAGGCTCCGCATAGGTTGTCAGGAAATCCCGACCTGTGATGTCCCCTAACATCCGAACCATCGTATTTATCGAGGTTGGTATTCCACAGCTAATATTCATCGTCTCATTATTCACTCTGCCGTCGGTCTGAACCGCATCAACGAACGCCTGCGCCACATCCTCCACATAGACGAAATCTCTTGTCTGCTCACCGTCCCCATAGATAACGAGATCCTTCCCTTGCTTTATACGATCCAGAAAAACGGAAACAACGCCAGCTTCTCCATGCGAACTTTGCCTTGGCCCATATACATTAGCGAGACGCAAAATCGTATATTTAAGCCCATGTAAGCTGGCAAACATCCGAATATATGACTCTGGTACACTTTTGGATAGACCATAGCAGGACTCGGGATTTATGGGATGCTGCTCATCAATGCTCAAATATTCCGGGTTCCCATAAACCGCTGCCGACGAGGCATAAACTAGCTTTTGAACCTGATGGATCTCGCACATGCGCAGTACATTCAGCGTGCCAACAATATTCACATTTGCATCAAATAACGGGTTCCGCTGTGATTCTCTGACGTCGATCTGTGCAGCCAGATGAATGACTGCATTTGGCTTTTCAAGGCTAAAAACCTCATGCAAAGTCTCATCCCGAATATCGTACTTATACAAAACCGCAGCAGGATTCATATAAGTCAGACCGGAGGCTCCGGATACATTATCAACAATCACAGTTTCTATGCCCTTTTTTATTAGCCGATCAACCACATGGGACCCAATAAAGCCTAACCCCCCAGTTACCAATACCTTCAAAATAAAAAACTCCTTTCGCCCGCTAAGAGTGATCTTTGTACCGTGCATTCCCCGAAAAATTCACATAAAATACAAAATCAAAGTATAAAGGAGTGAAGTATATGGCTACTGCCCCTATTCCAGACAGCTCGGTGACTACGTCCATCCTTTCTGACGGTGCGGTCACATCTATTAAATTAGACCCTGAGACTAACGGTTATGTGAACGTCCGATCGTACGGCGCTGTAGGAAACGGTATCAAGGACGATACAGTAGCGATTCAAAATGCTATCAATGCGGGAAACGCCAAAAACAAAGTAGTAATCTTTCCTCCTGGTATATATAAGGTATCTTCGGGACGCATGCGTAACCCCTCCGTCCTCGACTGGTGGTGTCTTCGAATTCCAGCCAAAACTAATTTAAGTTTTGAAGCCGGCTCCAAACTTGTGCTTGCCCCGAATCCACCCTCAGACACTAGGGTTCTAGTCATCTTAAATGCCTCAAATATCACAATCGCGGGCACCCTTGAAATTGATGGAAGTGCATCGACTGTTAAAACAGCCGTCAACGATCAGCTTCACGGCCTGTTCATTTCTTCTTCGCAAAATATAACGATAGAGTCAGTGTACTCTCACGATTGCTATGGGGATAATATCTTCATTGGAGGGACAGAAGAAATCCCCTCCGTTAATGTGCACATCGGATATGCCCGCTGTGAGACTGCTGGACGAAAGAACTTTGTGGTCCATTTTGTAGACCAGCTTCATGTCAACAGAGCGGTTCTGAATAATAGCCGCGGTGGCGCGCCTGGATTTACTGGTGCTAACTCTCTCGATCTTGAACCCGATGTCTTTAAAGGAACGCGCAGCTTTTATCAGCGATTCGACTCCTTGACAACCATTGGTTTCGGTAACGATCTATCAGCAGGGCTTACAGATGCTATCGCTAGACTCTGGACACTCGACATCGGTTCACTAGATATGCGTGTAAGCGGATCGGTAAGTCCAGCCTTACTGTCCTATGGATTGACGCTGAAAATCAATCATTTGGCTATCCGCTCCACCGATCACAAAGCTAGCTTCGGCCTACAGACGATCTATTCACAATTTATTGATATCGCTAGCGCCAAGTTCGATGGCATCGGAGGCCCTGCGATCTATGCAGCGTTTAATGCTGCCGGAGGTAAACCAAGATTGCATATCGGTTCGTTAGGAATGTACGGCTCGGGTTCCACCTTAGCAAGTGGTGTCCGAATCGACGGAGGAGATCTTTATGTGGGGACGATAGATGCACAGGATTTAACGGGCAATACCTTGCATTTATTCACAACGGAGTCTGACGCAATGGCTACTGTCGACAATATGATCGTCCGCAATAGCGGAACCAATCAGGTAGTGCTAGTCTCTTCTTACGGTGCAGCTAAACCGTCTCTGCGCCTCAATAATGTAGCGGTGTTTGATACCCGAGCAGTGAAGGTAAAGCGAATTCTAGAATTCGAAACACTAATCGGCATGCAAGGCACATCACTAGGCACCTTGTATAATCCTTATTCGCTTCTTGAATGGTTCTCGACCTACGGTAACTTCAAACGGGCCATTCGCCTCACTGGCGGGGCAGTGTTGCCCGCAGTGTTCATAGTGGAAGGTTCGCCCGAGGGAGTCGTAACCGCCCCAGTTGGCAGTCTGGCTATGCGAACGGATGGCACCGCACAAGCCACTTTGTATGTGAAGGAAAGCGGATCAGCTGCGAGTGGATGGAAGGCTAAATAAGATGAATCAACGGTATTGGTTACATGTCTCTATCGCATAAATGACACGTTCCAAATCCTCATCCGATAAAGAGCTTCCAGAAGGCAGACAGACACCTGTTGAAAATAATTTATCCGATACACTGTATTCCTCACTGTAAGGATAGTAGTAATTGCTCTCGAACAACGGTTGTAAATGCAGCGGTTTCCATACAGGTCTAGCTTCTATATTGTGATGTTCCAGACATGACAGAAGTTGTTGTGAAGAGAACCCTGCCACTTCTTCATCAATGGTCAGCGCACTCAACCAGTGCGTGCTGCGACAATTGCGCGCTTCCGGCATAAAATGAAGACCCGGTATGGAACCTAAACGTTCCCTATATCGCCGGCCAATAGATCTGCGACGCTCTACTCGCTCTTCAAGCAGTTCTAATTGACCGCGTCCTATGGCTGCCAACAGGTTGCTTAACCGATAGTTGTATCCCATTTCGGAATGTTGATAATGAGGGGCAGTGTCTCGGGCTTGCGTAGACCAGAAGCGCGCTTGCTCTAGGGCTTCGGTATCGTCAGATACGAGCATGCCCCCACCTGAGGTCGTAATAATCTTATTTCCGTTGAAAGAATAGATTCCGAATTGGCCCCAGGTTCCGCTGGCCTTGCCTTGGTAGAAAGCACCCAGTGATTCGGCAGCATCCTCAATCAAGGTAATTCCATATCGGTTAGCTATTTCTACAATGGGCTCCATGTCTGCGCTTTGTCCGTATAAATTGACGACAACAGCCGCTTTTGGCAGCAGCCCTTTGTCATTCAAATCTTGGCAGGCCCGCTGAAAAGCTAGCGGACACATGTTCCAGGTCTCAGGCTCTGAATCGACAAATACGGGGGTGGCCCCCAAATATAAAATAGGATTGGCGCTAGCTACGAACGTGAGCGTTGAACAGATCACGTAATCTCCTTGTGTGACACCGGCTAGACGAAGTGCGAGATGAATCGCCGCCGTGCCAGAGCTTAACGCTAGTGCACCCTTTGATCCTGTGTAGGCGGCCATCTCCCGCTCGAACGCATCGACTTGCGGACCAATAGGAGCAATCCAACCAGAGTGTATAGCGTCCTCCATGTAGACCTGCTCACGTCCACTAATATGCGGCGGGGATAACAAGATTCGTGGCAAAATGCTCGTTTGACGAATGCTCATGCGAAGCTCCTTTCTCCATTTGGACCGATTTCTCCAGATGGAATACATATCATATCGAGTTCTGGATGCCGATAGAGCGGAAAGTAACTTCCTGATACTCTAGTGTCACAAAAGGATATGATCCGCTCATACAACTCTGGAAAAAAAATTCGTTTACCTAAGTAATAGTCAAGGGGTTCCAGTTGTGTCGCGAATCTATGCTTGAATTGAAATAAGTCGTCATTCCCCTTATATCCCCCGCCAAGATGAAAACGTTCAAAGCCATTTTCCATCCCCCACTTGGCTGCTGCGTGAATTAGCAATTTGGTAGGTGACCACTGCAGATAGGCGCGATCCCAACCACATAGGTGATAATGCATCCACGGTCGTTCATGTAACACGATGCTGGTTGCCACCGTTTTCTCCCCAACCATAGCTTCGAATAGCTCTACTCTCCCCTCAAGTAGATAACTAGTATCTTCTATAAATTTTTTGGGGAAATAATAAAAAGAATCCGCCTGTAAATCATTTAGTGTTCCGTAATACAATTCACTGAAGGACTCAATACGATCTTTCAGATTGGAATTCCGAATTGTAAAGGGCGCAGACTTTATTTTGTGAATATTCCGTTTATGATTGCTGCCATAATGCCGGATGAGCTCTGCCTCCGAACCCACAGTCAAATCAATATATATTGTATTTCTATTCCACTCGGTGGTCAGACCGCTTTGATATTCCGTAGCGTTGCCAATCAAGGGATGAAATCTTACAAACTCGGTCATGATCTTTTTCTCTCTACAGTAATCCGTGAACGTTTCACTGAATTGCCGGTACAGCTCACTTCGTTCGGCTCCTGGAGGGAGATTCGATATCGGTCCCCCGTATCCATAAGGTGTACTAATATCGTACCAATCACCATCAAGCCCCAGTTGGATTACGGCAGGAAGATGGCTTATGGAGCGAAGCAAGTAAGGATACATTATGAGCTGGTCTCCTTGCTTGAATACAAACAGCTCTGCCTGCTGGTGCTCTCCGTCCTCAAACAGCCGAAAAAACGCTGAGGAGAAATAGATATCCTTCGTCTCTAACTGGTTCAAATAGGCATCCCATTCCTCTGAACTAGAGCTGCCTAGCACGATAAAGTTACTCATACAGCACCTCTTGATTCTCCAATATTTTGATCATACGTATACTTTCAGTGCTTAAGATTAGCTCGGGGTCTCGCTCACGCAAATAAGCATCTGAAGAAAGCAACAGCAGCCTTTTCTCCCGGTCTAAATCCATTAATACGTCTGTCAAAAGATTGCAGCCACTCCACCCTCCATTTTGCAGTTGGATACGATAATACTGTTCACCTAGCCGGCCCACTACTGAAGTCTCTTTTTTTGTTCTAATCCTAAGAGCAGAGAATCCATACTTTTGATGATGTGCCTCTGCCATCGGGTAATCATCTATGATGTACGCCAATACTTCTCTATCCCTATCAATCGATGGAGCCAAATCTCTTACATACCAGTAAGTCCGGCCTTCCTCTGCAAAACCAAGCCGCAAATACCAAGCATGAGCTTGCTCATTCCACGAAAATACATCAAGTACCAGCTTCGAAATGCCATCCTTTTGGGCTAACGTCTCCCCGTACGCCATAAGCTTGCCGCCGATGCCGTCTTTTCGATAAGCTGCGTCCACATTCAAGTTATTCAGAACCAGCATCTGTTCCATTCTTCGCCATTCAGCGAATCCAATAAGAAGATTTTCAGAATAGGCACCAATCAGCAGTGTTGCTGAATGGCTTCCGCATTTACATGCTGCTTTCAAATATTCGGGATAACCGCCACAGGCGAATATGGTTTGATTGTAGACCGACTCTGGCAAGTTGCTCTGTAAGAGCCGGCATGCAAGGTGAATATCATCTTCCTGAAGCGGACTAAACCGCAAATTCATGCCGACCCCTCCTTTTGGTTCATTCTGTACTCATCGAGCGGCAGACTATGCTCACCCGGATTGGCCACAACGTCATCTTGGCGGATAACCTTCAGCACAGTTTTACATAAGATCAACGCATCTAATCTAAAGCTCAGCTTCTCAACATAGGTAACGTCATAGGAAAGCCGCTGTTTCCATTCCGAAGTATTACGTCCAGATACCTGCGCCAATCCCGTGATTCCGGGTCTTACAGTGAATCGCAGCCGCTCCCGTTCAGAGTAATGCGGGCTGTAACGGATGAGCAAAGGTCTTGGTCCGATCAGACTCATTTCTCCCTTCACAACATTCACTAATTGCGGCAGCTCATCCAGACTCAGCTTTCGAATCAATCCGCCGAATTTGATATAACGCCGAGCATCCGATAACGGCTGGCCCTGCGCATCATACATTTCAGCCATGGTTCGAAACTTGTAGATGTAGAAGGGTCTTTCTCCCATTCCCGGCCGCTGCTGCTTGAACAAAATAGGACTTCCCAACTTTATCCGAATCAGCAACGCCACTACAGCCATGACCGGACTAAACACACCTAACATAAAGATCGCTCCCACCAAATCGAAGCCCCGCTTCATATGGCGATACATGGTAGTCATCCCCCCGCCTTTCTCTTATTCCGTAAAAAGACGTTCTGTGAGTGACTTTACCTCTTCCGAATTAGCACTCCAGTAATACACTTTAGTTCGGACGAGCGGATCTAGAGCAGAGCTGTTATGGCCAGGAATCTGTTCGTAAGCAAAATCCGCGGAATCCATTCCCTTGAATAGCCAAGCTAAGCTCATCAAATCACTGTCACTAAAACTCGTATCAATAATGTCTTTCTTTTCACGCAGTAGCAGTCCAGCTAGATCAGGAATATGCTCCGGACTTAATAGCTTTTTGGCTACAGCCCGAACGATATTGAATTGCTCCCGTTGGCGGCTAAAGTCACCCTCCGGAGTCGAGTAGCGCTCCCTTGCTAAATAAAGCGTGTGGGCACCATCCAGATGCTGCTCACCTTTCTTGATGGTGATCTCCGGAGTGATGGTCACATCCTGATCAATTAGCATATCGATCCCGCCAATCGAATCGATGAAATCACGAACACCGGAGAAGTTCGTCTTGATGTAGTAATGAATAGGAATATTCATAAAATCACTAACGGCTTGAATCAGTGTCAGCGTACCCTGCTGATTCCCACCCTTTGTCTCACCAACGATATGTGCATGATTGATCTTGGTATAACCGACATTCTGCACATAAACCCGCGTGTCCCGCGGCACAGATACGATATTCACCTTCCGTTGATCCGGCATCACATGGGCAACCATGATCGTATCTGCCCGCGAGCTTTCTCCGCCCCAAGTGTCTGTTCCAATCAGCACTACATTAAAGGATGAGCTTTTCTTGTCTGCTGGGGAAATCGCCGCAGCTGGAGTTTGTGTAGGCGTTGTTAGGATAAGCTCATCCGTTTGCGCTTGTGGGGCTGGTGTGCTGAGCGACTGTACCATCTCTTCATTGTCCGTAACCACATTAGAGCTAGGGATCGTCAAGGGGTTAAGAATCGCCTTGTTAAAACGATGCTCTGGATTCAATATCCCTCCAATCCAGATCCCCCCAACTACAACCACAACAAGAATAACAATCAGGCTGTATCGTCCCACCCGCCGCATGCGTGAACGTTTACCTGTAATTGGCTTGTCGCGCTTGCCCCATAATCTTGTCATCCATGAATACTTAGTCGACTTCATAGGTCAGATTCCCGCATGAACTTCGGATTTAATGCGTTCAAGATCATGTGTGCCCACCTGCGTTTCTTCCTGAAAACCCGAATAGCTTGGAATTAGCTGCTTTAGCAGTTTTTTGATCTGATGACTGCTTGGCATCAGTTCATACCGTTTGCACAAGTTCTCCAGAACCCCCAACACCAAATTCAGTTCAGATCTGGAGACACTTTGCGGGCGGCTAATCATAATACGGTAGTTGTTAGTGACCAATAACCCTTCTTCTTCAGTCAAAAGCTCCTCAAACAATTTTTCTCCAGGACGAATGCCAGTGACCACAATGGGAATATCTTTGTCAGGCTCGAGACCCGACAAGCGGATTAAATCCCTCGCTAGATCGTATATACGAACTGGCTTACCCATATCCAGCACAAACACTTCTCCCCCTTGTGCCAGCACACTTGCTTGAATAACCAACTGTACCGCTTCGGGTATCGTCATGAAGTAACGCACCATATCCATATGTGTAACCGTCACCGGGCCGCCGTTTTCGATTTGTCTTTTGAATAACGGAATGACACTTCCCCTACTGCCCAGCACATTACCAAAACGTACAGCAGCAAAAACCGTCTTGCTTAAGGAATTCTGATCATTAATGATCATTTCCGCGGCTCGTTTCGTGGCCCCCATAACACTGGTAGGATTAACCGCCTTATCCGATGAGATGAGGATGAACCGTTTAGCGCCATATTTAGCACTCGCTTCCGCTACATTCCTTGTGCCGATCACATTATTTTTAACTGCCTCTACTGGATTCATCTCCATAAGAGGAACATGCTTGTGAGCAGCGGCATGATACACAATGGAGGGGCGGAATTTTTGAAAAACGTTATCAATCCGCGATACATCCTGAATGTCCGCTATAATGGGATGAATGATCTGATCGGGATATAACTGCCGCAATTCTTGTTCAATAAGATAAATGCTATTTTCTCCATGCCCCAAAAGCAGCATTTCCTTCGGACGGTACGCAGCCAATTGCCGGCATAACTCCGAACCAATTGAACCGCCTGCACCGGTGATGAGAATACACTCGCTTCCCAAATTCTCACGAATCTCTTCCGTATTAATTTCTATTGGGCTTCTCCCCAGCAAATCATTTACGGATACTTCACGGATCATGTTAATGGCCATTTTCCCGTCCAAAATATCGGTCATACTGGGCATTAACTTGATCTGAGCTTTGGTAGATTTGCAGATTTCGATGATCTCCAGTAATTCCTTTTGTGGAGCCGTAGGCAAAGCGATGATAATGAACGAAATATCCAGCTGCTCGACTGCCTGGGGAATGAAGTTACGGTTACCGACAATCGGTAACCCCATAAGCTCCAGCTTGCGCTTTGAGATATCATCATCTATGAAGGCGACTGGGTTCATGAATTTAAATCTTGAATGCTTGATATCTTTGGTAACGAGGATGCCTGCTTTCCCTGCCCCTACGATTAGCAGATTGCCTTCGGATGAACCCTTTGCCCCCGCTGTTTCAAATCTATCGTTGATGAGACGGTTTACTAAACGTAAGCCGGCAATGCCGAGAAATACGTATCCCGCTGCAAAATAAATCGAAATCGGCAATCGATAAGAAGGGACGAATACATGCGTAGATACATTGACAGCGACCACTCCGCAAAGTGTTAAAGCACTCACTTTTAGCAGCTGCAATAACTCACCTATACCGGTGTATCGCCAGATATTGTTATACACCTTAAATCCAAAAGAGAACGCTGCGTACACCGTAATGTGAATGAGTATCGCCCACGGAAGCATCCACATGTACTGCTCAGGGATTTGAAAATCAAACCGAAGTAAAAACACAAGCCACACTGAAGCCGCTATAATTCCCGCATCCAACATGACTAAACGTACGATCCGCATTTTCATCACTTCTTTCTCCCTAATTAACTAATTATTCGTTTATTCGTTTGTTGTCGTATATGCGAGAATGAATTATCTATCTGCTGTCAGACCCGGTTGCAATTCAGTCGGAAATGCCTTTATCCCTGGTTCTTTCAGCGCTTCTATATAAATCGAGTCCATTTCACAAAGCACCGCAGGCAATCCATAGCGAATAATCCTGTCCTTATTCGCTTTCCCCATTGCTGCGGTCAAAGCTGCATCCGCTCGCAGTTGAACCAGTGCTTTTGCCGTAGCAGCAATATCATCTACTGGAACCAACATGCCCGTTGACTCATGCTCAATCAAATCGCGAATGCCCCGAATATGTGTGCCGATCACGGGTTTACCTGCTGCCATCGCCTCCATAATCGCCCGGGGTAACCCCTCGCGATAGGACACGAGTGCCGCAACATCACACGCTTGTAGCAAATCCGGTATATCTCTTCGAAACCCCAGAAAATGCACCTGATCCCTAACCCCTAACCGAGTAGCAAGTTCTATAAGAGTTTGCTCGAAAGGACCTGTACCTGCGAATGCTAGATGAATATCGCTTGCTTGATCACCCAAATGATGTAGTGCTTGGATCAACTGTTTTTGGTTCTTGTTAGCATTTAACTCAGCGACGCAGAGAACAACGAATGAAGGATTATCATTGTATCTCTTAGGTAAATCAAATAGCTGGCGACGACTTTCCCCCTTCATTTTTGCAACTTCATTATCCCTCTCACCGCTACCGTATACCTGAAGATCAAGCCCGACTCCACTCACATAAGTTACTTTTTTTCGCACAGGGAATTTTTGAGCGCGCTCATAATCTTCACTATTGATAGTGATCAGCACATCCGTCCAACGGGCCATCAAATACTCCAACGGATAATAAAGCATCCAGTTCAGAAGAGGAGCACCTTTAAAAAAATGAAAACCATGAGCTGTATACAATAGGCTGGGGACACCTGTTCTATGGGCTGCAATCCGTCCGAGAATCGAAGCCACTGGTGTATGTACATGGACGAACTGAAATTTTTCCGCTTGGAAGCTTTTAGTTAAGATCCGCAGAGCCGTCCAATTCTTCAACTGTAAAGGACTTCGTTGTATAGGTACATCGTGACATACAATTCCCCGCTGTTCCAAGCGCTGTCTGGCTTCGCCCGGCTGAGCGTAAGCATGGACTTCACACCCTTTTTGCTGCAATAACACCATGTAAGGTAAATGAAAACTCTCGAAATGCCCATATATGGAGGCTACAAAAGCAACCTTTGCTTGTAAGCCTTCCTCAGCTGGAACACTCCCGATGTCCTTACTTGAGCTTTTATTGAGGTTGCTCTGCTCGTTGTCGAAGCTTGCGCCCAGTTGGCCTTTCAACGTGTTGGGTTCGATAGGGCATCTCTCCTTTCAGGTTTTTGTCTGTTAACCGGATGCAAGCTCCGTTCATCGCCATCATGAACCACCAATACCGCTGGAATAACGCCTCAATGCCCATCGATAACCCAATCATCGCCGCATGGGACAGCAGCAATGCCATAATAATCGGTCTATGAATCGGATCTGCTGCACGATAAGAACGGATACCCACAATAAAGAACCAAATCATAAATCCGCCATATACAATCAAGCCCAATAAGCCGAATTCAGTCAAAAACCATATAGGGGTGTTGTGGATAATAATGCGCAGTTCGTAATTATAGGAACCAAGCCCAATGCCTAATAACGGACTTTGTGCGATCCAATCCACCGCTTTGTCAATGATGTCAAGACGCGACTGGATCTGGGAAGGTCTGCTGGACATAGACTCCAGCACATTTAGATAAGCGGTGCCTTTATACAGCAGCAGAGCTATAAAAGCCACCCCAAACCCCATACCGATCTTGATCAGTCTGGACGGTTTGGTAATCAGAAGTGTAAGTAATACTAGGAACAGACCAATCCAAGACGAGCGCGAGAAGGTCATTATAATGCCCCCGGCTAAGCTTATCGTCGCTAGTACGCTGACCCATCCCCGCAGCAGCTTTATCTTCTCCCCACTCGTCATGATATGAATGGCAAAAGCCGTCACCAGCAATCCCCCGTATGCATTGGGATCAATTAACATGCCGGACAACCGCCCGTCTTGCACCATGAACGGAACCTTTACTCCGCTGAAAAAAGCGAATAGGGCAACACCATTTAAGAGCAGCACACTGATCAGGAAAAATCGGAGCATTTTATATAACCGTTCCCAGCTATCTGCTGCTTGCACAAGCATGATGTAGGTCAACAAAAGGAGAATAAATCCAATATCTTTTTGCAGCAGGGCGTATTGAGTAATGAAGCCGTTGCGCCAAATGGATACAAAGGAAGCTAAAACAAAAATGAACAGCATGCCCCAATGCCATGAACTGAATATCCTCCGGTCCAATTTGAGATGGAATCCAGCGGCAAATAAACCTAACATTAAGAAGAGATCCGACGGGGCGATACGGAAGGCTCCCCCAAAATCAATCTGCGCCGGAAGGCATATGATGTACCCCATGACCGCAAACAGAAATAAATTGTGCATGGTGTAGGGCTTCCCTACAACAGATACAGATGTCATACAAGTCCCTACTTTCCTACTTTCCTATAAAACAAGAACTTATGCTGCCGCTTCCGACTGTTCCCGATTTCTTGCCTTTCCGATGACACGATACAGCACAACTACACTGCCAATCATCTGTACAAATAACGACGAACTAGCTCCCATCGCAGCACCTACTACCCCGTAATGAGGTACGAAGATCAGACAACACAAGCCATTAGTGAATGCTGTGCACAAAAACAATGGAATCTGGGCTTTGTACCTTCCGGTAGCCGTTATGGCGTACCACAGGTAGGATGAAATAAATACCAGCATGGTGGACGCCAGCAGCCAATGAAACAACCCTAACTCTCCTGCCACGTCTGAACTGAATAATACGGTTAACAGCTTGTGTCCAAACAACCACCCTATCAAACAAGCGACCGCACTAAAACCCAAACCCATCGCTATCATTCGGCTGAGTAAAGTGACAAACTCCTTGTGTCTCCCGCCTGCGTGCCACCTGGCAAGACGTGGTGTTATGGCTTCACCAAGTGCGGTGACGACAACATTGCAGGCAACAATCATATATGAGAGTGAAGCATAAATACCTAAGTCATGCTCCCCTTTAAAATAGGAAATCGCGTATAATGGGATATTCGTATTTAACGACATCAACGCCAATACCACGCCTAGCGGTGAACTGACGATCAGTAAACTCCATAGGCTTCTTTTGTTGAAGAGTGGCCTGAGAGAAGTGTATATTCTCGCTTTACGAGCATCATATCCAATCGTTATCGCTAACCATCCGATTATCATGACTAACAAGGCAAGAACAAGGCTCTGTGTAGGGATAAATACGAGGATGAAGATTAGAATGGAGAATAACCCTTTTGCCATTCTGGAGATTGAGATTTGATCTAATCTCTCCTCCTTTTGAACGATGCCTAATAAAATATCACTGATTGATTCAACGATTCTATACAGACCGATGAAGAAAATAACCAATGCTGTATTCCAATCCAAACCACTCATTATGCAAAAACCTGCGGTAATCGTAAACGCAAGGGCGGTTGTTATCAGCCGTAAGCCCAGAAAGTCTCCAAAACTGTATTTCCCCGATGAATCAACGATTAATACGGAACGAAGATGTAGATGCGACAGCATAAAGATCGGAGCAGTAACTGCAAGCCCTAGCGAATATTGCCCCACGATTGCCGAAGACCCGAATTTATTCAGCAGGATCACAATCACAAACTGAGCACCAGCGTAAGTGATATTCCCGAGCAAATAACGAAGAGAAGCAAATGACATAGACGTCAGACCATTCCTGAAGAAGAGGCCCACTCGGCAAAATCTTCACCACGAATCTTGGAACGCCTGCTCTTTTTCCGATAATTCAATACGGCTCCCAGTAAATGTGCTCCCTGCTGCTCTAACAAGTGCTTGGCAGAACTCGTGTGCTTTAAGAGCACTTTTCCGGATTTCACAACTAGCAATACCCCCTCAGTCATCGTTGCCAAAATAAGGGCATCCGAAAATGGCATTAATACAGAGGATGAGTCGATGACAATCGTATCAAAACGCACGCTCAGCTCTGCAAACAATCGCTTCATTCCTTCAGAGCCTAGTAATTCAGCGGGATTTGGTGAAATCGGACCAGAGGTCAATACAGACAAACCTTCTGCTTCCTCAATAGAAATAATGCAATCCTCTAAGCGGGTATGATCCACTAAGATACTGCTAAGCCCGATCCAATTAGGCAGATCAAATGCCTTATGCACCGTTGGCGTACGTAGATCCCCATCAATGAGTAGAACTGTCTTACCAGCTTCCGCCATGGCAATCGCCAGGTTTATGGCTACCGTTGATTTTCCTTCATCCGGAAGCGAGCTTGTGACTAATAAAGAGCGGATCTCTCCACCAACGCGGGTATAACGAATATTGGAGCGTATGCTTCGGAATTGATCTCCGCTAGATGACTTCGGTTGTTCCAGGCAATATAATTTTGGCGTTTTCTTCTTCATAACTGATGGCTCCTTCTGCTGATTTGGTTTTCGCTTTATTCCGTCGTTTGTGTGGCTTTAATTTGCCCACGGTTCCCAGAAGCGGAAGCTGCAAATCAAGCTGAATATCTTTGGCACTTCTCACGGGTTTCTCCATCAATTCCCGGAGGATAGAGATTGCAATCCCGGTAATCAGCGCCAATCCGAAGGCAACAGCCATATTGAAGACGGGCTTAGGTGAGACAGGATCAGAAGGAACCTTGGCACGGTCGAGAAATACAACATTCTCCACTCCCATAATCGATTGAATATTCGCATTAAAGGCCTCTCCGAAGCCATTCGCGATATCTGTTGCCCGTTGAGCTTTTGAATCAGTCACAATTACCGTTGTTACGAGTGACTCGCTATTGGTTCTTGTCTTAACATTTTTGAGTAACTCTTCTGCTGTCATTTTTAGCTGCAGCTTTCTGACGACCTCTTCCGCTATCCTGCTGCTTCGAATGATCTCCCCGTAAGTAGTGACCAGCTTTTGTCCGGCCATAATGTCATTAATTGCTTTCTGCTGCCTGTCCCCTTGAATAAGTATAGAAGCTGTCGCTTCGTATTTCGGCTGTAAAACGTAATAGCTAACACTACCAGCGAGCCCGACTGCAGCGATACATAATACAATAATGAACAGCAGCCTACGTTTTACTAGTTTCAAAATGCTGCCCAGTTCGAATTCCATCGATCATTTCTCCTAACTAGTTAATGTATTGTCGCTTCTTTAACAAGATTATTGTTGTATATTCATATTCTCTTTCTCTCAACATATGTCCAAGTCCGTACTTAAAATTTAAATGTCAAAATATTAAAGAGCTCATTTAGCTCACCTGTTAAAATCCAACAAAAAAAGGCATTCTCCAGCCAAATCTACTGGTAGAATACCTTACATATAATCTATCTAGTTCAGGAATGTACAAGTGTAGTCAACACCATCAGGAGATATCTTTACGGTTCAGAACATGATTAACATTGCTTAACATGCCGGACAGGATACCCGCAATTGGGAATACTGCCCAATTGATGTCCCAGCGCCCATAGACAAAACCCGTGAACAGAAAAATCGCCGTCGCCAAAGGCCATAACACAGCCCCAACAACTCCAACAAATCGGTTCTCTTCCTGCTTCTCTGCAATGATATTCGGCTCCTCCAGCAACTTCGTATAAGTACCCTGGATATTCCCGTAATAGATGAACAGAAACACCGCTACAGCCGCAATAAACAGAAAAGCAGCGACTCCATAGGGAGCATAGTCATCGTTGACATAGCTAGTGGTGAAGATAAAAGCCGGCGACAGCACACACAGGCAGACTCCTGTAATCAGAGAAAGACGGTAAGTCGGAGCATAAAGACTTTGGCTCCGTTGAAGCGCCATCTTTAGAGCGTAAGGCAGCTGAAAACCTTGCTCCAGACTCTTAAAGCGATCCAGCTTCATTCCGCTGTGTATAAACATCCCGACCGCGATAGCGACCAGCAAGAACATTCCGACCAGCCCCAGCATAGAACCTTTATCACTCATAACAGCCTTATTTTCAAATATTGTATCCAGAGTGATCAAAAACGCCACTCCGCATGCGCAGAGAAAAACGCCGATACCCGTCCATAATCCAGCGCTTCGTCTGGCCGCCGCATAAGCGTAAACCTCTTCTTCCGTCAGCACCGGAATAGCCTGTTCCGGCGCAACTGGATCGATGCCAAGCTCCGCTGTCAGCTCTTCAATATTGCCGAATTCCGATATGACGATACCAATCGCCTCATTCTCCGACTTGCCAGCAAGCTTCAGCTCTAGGTACTTCTCCTCCATCCCGGATAGCAGCTCTTGCTTCAGATGTTCCAGTTCCTGAGTCTTTGGCAGACCCGCAAACATATTATCCAGATATACTATGATCGTCTCCATGCTCTATCACCACTCCTTGATAAATTGGTTTACAACTTGCTGCGTAACCTTCCATTCCTCACATTTTTCTCGGTAATAGGCGAGACCCAACGAGGTAATCCGGTAATACGTACGCCGCTTGCCAAGACTCTCATCCAGATAAAAGGATTCTATATACCCGTTTTTCTCCAGTCGGGTGAAGGCAGAATATAACGTTGTCTCTTTCATGACATATTTCTCCTGCGTTAACTGCCTGATATTTTTGGAAATCTCGTACCCGTAAGATTCCCCGTCCAGCAGCATGTAGAGGATCATCGTATCATTGTAGCCGCGTATAACATCACTGCTGATCAAGAATATCCCCCCATGATTACTTCATCTGTCGTAGTAGTTGCAGTATAACATAATTACTACGACAGATGAAGTAGTTAATGGAAAAATAGGCCAAAATAATTTGAGGACCGAACCTTCTTTGATTAAATCCAATTGCTTTCTGCGCATGACGTAGCTTCCAATACGGAGTTACGTGTACGAAGGTTCATGCCAGTAGTATTTGCGGGGACGATGGTGTTTACTAGTAGGTTGTTTGCGAGGACGGGGGTGTTTACTAGTAGGCTATTTGCGTAGACTTAGATAATTACTAGTAGGCTATTTGCGAGGGCGAGGGTGTTTACCTCCCCTTACTTTGGCGGACGAGGTACTATCGGACTCAGTTGACCTTATTCGTAGAACTTCCCCACTTTTCTGATCCTATCGGACCTCAATGCACCTATTGGCGCACAAATCACCATATTTAGAACCCTTTCTAGGGAATAGCTGCACTGGAGTCCGAAACTGCGCTGGAACTGCGAAAAATATGCTAATAACGTCATTGGGGTCCGTTAGCCAGCCTTGCTTGCCTAAATTTTTGTTGAAGCAACCAACGCTGGTTTTTTGTCCTTTTTATTGAACCTTAATACAATAAGGTTGACTGCAAGAACATAAGTGTTTACCTCGCCTTACTTTGACGAACGAGGTACAATCGGACTCAGTTGACCTTATTCGCAGAAATCCCCCACTTTTCTGATCCTATGGGACCTCAATGCACCTATTGGCGCACAAAACATCATATTTAGAACCCCTTCTAGGGAATAGCTGCACTGGAGTCCGAAACTACGCTGGAACTGCGAAAAACATACTAATAACACCATTGGGGTCCGTACCACAGTGGACAATTATGAGTCGGCGATGTGATTTAGAAGTCGATTGGTAATTTTGTTGATGTTGTTGTTGTAGATGTTGATGATGTTGGTGATGTTGATGTTGATGGTGATGGTGACGTTGATGTTGACGTTGACGTTGATGGTGATGTTGATGGTGACGTTGACGTTGACGTTGATGTTGTTGTTGGTGTTGGTGTTGGTGATGTTACTGATGTTGATGTAAATTCAAGCGAACGGAGTCAAAGTCAGCAAGTCAAAACACAAAACAGCGGTTCTCCCATATTGGGGAGAACCGCTGTTTTGTTGTTTTTTTATAATTAAAATAGTTAATCATTGCTAAGGAATACACCAGCTTGAATACGTTGACCCATTAATGTCGCGTACGGAGCATGCGTCCAACAAAATAAAGCATTTGTTTACGTGTGAAAAAACGTGACATTTGAGCTGAAATATAGTTTGTAAATCCTGGGACAGCAAACACTTTTTTAGCTTGAAGCGAACGAATAGCCACTTGAACCACATTTTCTGGAGTATCTCGTTTCCCGACCGAAGCTTCATCGGCTCCTACAACATTAAAAAATTCTGTTTCCGTAGACCCCGGACATAACGCAAGAAATTGTACGCCCCGTTTCCGATTTTCCTCCCATAGCGCTTGTGTAAATGATAATACAAAAGCTTTTGTCGCTCCATATACAGCCATATTAGGAAGAGGTTGAAATGCTGCTGTTGATGCAACGTTTATAATCACTCCGCTTTTTCTTTTTAACATCTCTGGCAAAAACAAATGGGTCAGATCTACAACCGCCAATACATTTAGCATCACTTCTTCATGTTGTCTCGAACCAGATAGTTGTTCAAAAAGCCCATGCGTAGCAAAACCTGCATTATTAATAAGAATATCAACGTTCAAGCCACGTTCTACACATTGTTGATAGAGCCTGTCAGGGGAACCTTCTTGAGATAAATCAGCAACTAGAACCTCCGCTTGAATTTGAAATTCTCGTTGTAATTTTCCCGCTAAAGCAATCAATTTATCTTCAGAACGGGCGACTAAAATTAAGTGACTTCCTTTGGCTGCAAGTTCTCGAGCAAACGCTTCACCTATACCCGAAGAAGCTCCGGTAATCAACGCCCATTTATTTTGAATTGTAATCATTGCTATCATCTCTCCCTTTAATGACCATCTAGAAACACTGTTTCAATATGAATCATTGTATCCAAGTGAGGTTGCGTTGTCAAATAAAGTTCTACACATTTAATTATTGGCTATTTCTCTTCTACATCAGTAAAATAAGGTTTAGAAATAACGGCTATCTAAAAAGCTAAAGTAAAGTTCTAAGGAAGTGAAACTACATGCAAAAATCGTCCGAAATATCTTCTATAGATGCTCAATCTGTTACAACCTACCCAAAAGCAAAACAACAGCATGCGGAAACATTAAGACTGAACATTATCGAAGCCGCTGCGGCCATCATGCATGAATCCGGACCCGAAGGTGTAACTATTCGCAAGGTTGCTGAAAAAATGGAATGTCCCACAAAGATCATTTATAACTTGTTTGGAAACAAGGAAGGTTTAGCGAAGGAGCTTTTTTTGCAAGGGTGTAAATTATTAGCTGCTGCCTTTCAAGCGGTTCCAAAACAAGATAATCTAAATTTATATCTTCGCGGGCTTGGACAAGCTTATTGGGATTTCTCACGGAATCATACCAGCTATTATATGGTTATGTTCGGAGGGGCCTTTAGTGAATTCAAACCGGAGGAGGAAAGCTTACATGCTATCTTTACGGCACTACAACAAGTGATAGCCCTTATTACAGAAGCGATCGAACAAGGGTTTATTAATGAGAAAGACCCTCTCCTTGTTGTTAACCTGGTTTGGGCGTCATTGCATGGCGTCATTCATCTGCATTTGGGTGGACATATTCAAAATGAGGAAACTGCTAAAATATTGTATGATAGATCGGTCTCCAATTTAATTCATACCTTTTTTAAAAAAGATAAGTAATTCTAAAAAGCCTCTTTGCAAGTCCCCCCTCAACAAATTTAAGCCGTAATCTTGGGATATCCTTTGATCACGGCTTTTTCAACATAATAATAAACACAAAAAAAACGGCATTTCTGCTGTTTCTTCATCTCTAATTATGTCCGGCGCATATATGCACGCACAGTAATAGGTGCAAAAATCGCAACAATCACAGCGGCTCCGATAAGTGAGATAGCGAAATCCCAGCCTACGGTTCCAGAGTTAGCAAGCTGACGGACAGCTGACACAAGATGCGAGATTGGATTTACTTTGACAAACCATTGCAGCCAGTTAGGCATCGTATCTACAGGCACGAAGGCGTTGGATAGAAAAGTGAGTGGGAACAGCACAATCATTGATATCCCTTGTACGCTGGAAGCGGTTCGGGCAATCACACCAAAGAAAGCGAAAATCCAGCTAATCGACCAGGAGCAGACGATAACCAAAAGCGCAGCAATTGCGACATGCTCCAGACCGCCATCAGGTCGGTAACCCATAATATAGCCCATGACAAAAGTAAGCACAGTTGCGATCGTATATCGAATTGTATCTGCCAACAAAGCTCCGGCTAATGGGGCTATTCGGGCAATCGGCAATGACTTAAAGCGGTCAAACACCCCTTTATCCATGTCTTCCCGCAGTTGGACCCCAGTGACGATGGAGGTCGTGATTACAGTCTGCACTAGAATACCAGGAATAATAACGGGCAAATAGCTCACTACATCTCCTGATATGGCTCCACCAAAAATATAAGTAAACATTAGTGTGAAAATAATTGGCTGCAGCGTTACGTCGAACAATTGCTCGGGTGTGCGGCGGATTTTCAATATCCCGCGATAAGCCATCGTTAACGAGTTACGAACAGATTGTTTGAAGCTCGTATGGTTTTTCAATTGTCGGGTCGCACCTGGACTAATAGTAGAAGTTCTCATACTCATGCTCTTGCTGCCTCCTTATTAATTGATTCTTGTGACGCTTGGGACGCCTCATCCGTAACTCCATGGCCAGTGATCGTCAAAAACACTTCATCAAGCGTCGGTTTCTGCACACTCATCTCCGCAAGTGGAATCCCCGCTTCGCGGAGTGCAATAAGCAAATCAGTGACTAAATCAGCGTTCGCCATCGGTGCAGTAATTTTCCCAGCCTCATTCGGCACAATAGACTGGATATGCAGCACATGTTCCACAATCCGGCGCGCTTGAGCGATATCTTTAAGATTTTGGACTTTTAAGTGCAGCGAGGTGGTGCCCACTGAAGCTTTTAGCTCATCCACGGTGCCTTCTGCAACGACATGGCCATGATCAATAACTGCAATGCGATCGGCCAGCTGATCGGCTTCTTCAAGATACTGTGTAGTTAACAGCACTGTTGATCCTGTGTTCACCAACCGACGAATGGTATCCCACATTTGCGAACGTGTCCGTGGGTCCAGGCCTGTTGTTGGTTCATCCAAAAAGATAAGCGGAGGCTGGGCAATCAGACTCGCTGCAAGATCCAGACGTCGGCGCATACCGCCAGAGAAATTTCGAAGTGGCCGTTTCGCCGCCTCCGTCAGACCAAACTCTTCTAACAACTCCGCTGCCTTTTGCCGCGCCTCTACCCGCCCTAACCCTAAAAGACGTGAAAAGATAATCAGATTCTCTGTAGCACTAAGTGACTCATCCACAGAAGCATATTGTCCCGTAACCCCTATCAATTGCCGAACAATCTGCGACTCCTTTACCACATCATGCCCGAAGATTCGCGCCGACCCCGCATCCGGACGAAGTAACGTTGCCAGCATCCGAATTACCGTCGTCTTTCCAGCCCCATTGGGACCAAGAACACCGTAAATTGTGCCTGCCTTAACGTTTAGATTTACTTCATCAACTGCGCGATTGTCACCAAACGTTTTGACGAGCCCACGCGCTTCGACGGCCCAATCTCCAGGGTTGGGCTCAATTATTTTTTTGCGTTCATTTACCATTACAATTCCTCCAACGTTTTAGTTTGTATTGTGATGGTAACTCCCTTTTATAAACTGAATTTAAACAACACAAAAAACCGGGGAGCGCGATCTCACGCCTCCCGGTTTATTACTTCTCCTCTGAGTCAGCCTCAACATATTCTTTAAGCGCAAACAATTTATTAGCCCAATAACCTTCAAAAAAGGCAAGCCAATCTTGCAGCTCCAGCAAAGGTTCTGGCTGAAGCTTATACCGGGTCTCCCGTCCGACTTTCTGACTGCTAACAAGCTGCGCATCGGACAATACCTGTAAATGCTTATTAACAGCGGTTCGGCTGATCGGGTAACAATCCGTAATAGATGCTATAGACATTTCCTTATTAGCGAGCAGCTTTAGCAGACTGCGGCGGGTAGGATCTGCTATCGCCTGAAATACATCATGTCCTGCTTCAGCAACCGGCATATTAAGCCTCGATATAAGCAGGAAGTTTTTCTTGGACGATTTTTTCCCAGCCGCTGTTCATAAAGCCGCGTACGATTGGATGTGGTTGTCCAAATTCAGTAACTTTTTCAGGGTCCCATCCAGAATGAATCAAGGTAAATTCAGTTTTCCCTTCGATTTCTTTCAGTTCAAAAGCAAGATGCCAATCCTTCCCCCAATTAAAACCAACACGATTCGGAGGATCAACTTCGGTTACTTTACAAGGAGAATCTCCGAATTGTCCAGCATGCAGGATGAATTCATGCCCAACAACAGGCTCGAATGTACTAGGCATCCACCAGGCTGCCATTCCTTCTGCCGTGGCAACAGCTTTCCAAACCTTTTCTATTGGCGCATCTAGTAAAATCGTTTGACGAATTTCTTGTAAGGGTTCTTGAGTTTGCATAATAAATAGCCTCCAGCATTCAATTAATATAACACCTTTTGGGTTCACTTTTGATTATAACACCTATAGGTGTTATGTCAATTTACAGAATTCCCTAATTCTCCGTTCGTTATTCAACGTCTCAATCCCTCAATAGTATCCTTTACAGCTATAAAAAAGCCCCTCCCTCGGTCATCCCGAAGAAAGGGCCTTCCTATTTCATCAGCTCTATGATCAGTTTCTTGGCTTGACAGTTACTGTGATTTTCTCACTAGATGTCTCGCCTGATGCATTGACTAATACTGCGTAATATTCATATACACCTGGTGCTTTATCTTTAAGTTTCGTAACTGTCATCTGAGCCGCAGGGGTAGCCGTGTTTAGTGTCTGGGTGTCGATCACTTCTCCATTCTCATACAAACGGTACTCAGTACCATTGGTTCCCCACCACATATTCATCACAACGTCATAAGTTCCATCCCCGCTCCAGTTGTCGTGGGATACTAATGGTTTGCCCGGCACTGCATCGGTAACAGTAAGGATAAGCGGATCGCAGGTTGTCGAACCGAAGCTGTTGACCAGCTCGCACGTGTACGTGTAGGTTCCATTTGATTTGCCCACAATATCCGTACTCATGGCTTGCGCATTCGGTGAGCTGTCCGTCAGCATCTGGTTACTGATCAGCACATCGTTTTCATAGAGCTTAAATTCGGTACCGTTGTTCCCCCACCAAAGATTCATGGTGACGGTATATCTGCCATCTCGAAGCCCGGTGTCGTGCCCATTATTGTCAGACAACACTGGCTTTCCAGGGGCTCCACCAGCAAGCGGAGTTGTATTCTGGAGCCATTGTGACCAACGGACTAGAACCTCTGCCTGCTCAGAAGTGAACACCTGATTGCTCTGGAGGTTCACTTCACTATTAAAAGCTTCCAGCAAGCTGTGAACTTCTGCGCCAGCATACTGCTCAGCTTTTTCTTTTGCGTTAGCCAGCTGCTGCAAAAGTGAGTTGGTTACGTTTTCTAAATCTGGAGCACCCGTCTCAGCTGCAAAAGTTTCGGTTAATGCCGACAAGCTGTCAAATGTCGCATATACACTAAACGAATGCTCTGCCAACCCGACATTGCCCGCCGCATCCTCGGCTTTCGCAGTTACACTATGAGTTCCCGGTTCCAGCGTATACGCCTTTACATCTGCGAGCGTTGAATCACATGGCGAATAAGTGATGCCTGATACAGTATCAGCTGCACTACAGGTGATGTTTAATGTCTGCTCTATGGTATAGGAAATCTCTCCGTTAATTACCACCTGTGGTGCGGTCCGATCAATCTTCACCACAGCAGTCTTCTGCGGCTGTTCCACATTACCCTCTCTATCAACGCTCCAATAAACTAACTTATGTGTTCCTTCATTGGACAAAATAACTGAATTCCCGGTTTGCTGTTCGCCATCGTTTACTGTGAAATAGGTTACCGCAACACCAGAGCCCGCATCTGTAGCTGTGAAGGTTACCAACGTATCCTTGTTAGTCCAACCTTGTGGCGCATCATCCATTGTCACCGGAGCTGTATGATCTGCCCCTTTTACTACACCATAAAAGCGTAATTCTGCCATGTTTCCAAACCAATTACTACTATTATAGATCCGGATATAACGATAGGCTTCTGCATTACTAATACTTAAGGTCTGCCAATCCATCGTTTTTCCTGCAGGAGAGGAGATTGTCGTCCAGCTTGTATTATCATTCGAACCCTGAACCACAGTCCCATTGATTCGTGTAAAATAATTATCTTGCCTGGAAAGCACCTCTGCCTTGGACAGCTGAACCCTATTCCCTTCTTTAAAATCAAACGTTATAAATCCTCCATATCCACTGCCATTTACCCGAAAATCCGTAATTGAGCCTGCATTTCCATCGAATAATGATCCCGCAACATTCCTGAGATCAGTGGATGTTCTCCCACTGGAATCACTTAAATTAGTAATCGCAAGCACATTACTAATCAACTCGGTCTCATCGGGAATGTACAGAGATGAACCATCTGTAGTTGATGTTTTTTCCGGCCCCTCGATTCCCTCCTTTGTCTTGTATTTAATACTAAAGTTCACAGGTCCAGGTTGTACGTTATTGCCCATCACCGCTTCAGCCGTCCAATTGATCTTATCGACAGTAGCAATGGTTGCGACTTGACCCTGAATATTGACATTCACTTGGTTTATTGCATCGCTTGCTTTAAAAGACAATTTCACCGTGTTCCCAGACACAATTCGTTTCTGGATACTTTGGTCGGAGCTAATGGACACCGCATCAAGCTTTGAATTGATTTTAACATCACCATACAAACGTAGTTCAGCCATGTTTCCATACCAGTTGTTTCCATTGGTGATGCGGATATAACGATAGGGTTCTGTGCTGTTAATCGTCAACGTCTGCCATTCCGGCGTATTCCAGGCTGCATTAGAGATCGTAGTCCACGTCACATTGTCGTTGGAGCCTTGCACCACTGTTCCATTAATTCTGCCCGCATAATTATCTTGCCTTCCGATTACTTCTACCCTAGACAGCAATGCCTGGCCACCTTCTTTAAAGTCAAAGGTTAGATAGGCACCATAACCACTGCCATTTAAACGAAAATCCGTGATAGAACCTAAATGATTATCAAATAAAACTTTTGCTGTTGCCAAAAGATCAGCCGGATTCCTTCCACTGGAATCGATTAGATTTGCTATCTCAAGCACATTAGCGACAAGCCCTGTCTGATCTGCAATGAATAAAGTAGAACCATCTGTTGTAAAAATAGTCTCTACAGCATCCTCTCCAGCTGCCGTTTTATAATTGATCTTAAATTTCACAGTACCTGATGGAACATTTTCATTCACCACAAGCTTAGCTGTCCAGTTGATATTGTCCACAGAACTGACTGCAACAGGTTGACCCTGTATATTGGCCGTGACATTATGGATCATTTCTGTAGACTTAAAGGATAATTGAATCGTATCCCCTGGAATAATCCGATTTTTTAAGCTTTGATCTGAGTGAATGGACACGGACTCTAATTGATTTACTGTCTCATACCGCTGGCCAAAGATTCTAAATTCAGCAATTTCCAGCATAGTACTCGAAGGCTTTATCATTTCCATTTTCAAAAATCGGAATTTTTCATGCTCCAGGCCTGCTTGAACCTCTAGTCTCTGCATCTCTTCAGTAACTGTTGTCAAACCGGGAGTTAAGCGGGTCCAATTTTCTTTGTCATTCGATCCGAACATTGCAACGCCGCCAATTCTCTCCGGAAAACTAGCTCTTACCTGAAGCTCAAAGCTTTCTGCTGATATTTGAAAATCCGGTCCTAAATCCATGTAATGCGCCCGATCCTGCGCTGTATAATACCCCACAAAACTATCATTTGTGTTGTCCAGCAGGTTCGGGACTGCATTACCAAAGGTTGAGCTGACAAACATATTCGTAAAATTAACACTTCCATCTTTCATTAAAGGCGTCAATTCTTTAAGACTTTGCACTGCAAGATTCAGGTCAAATAACTTCTGATAGAAGACCTCGTCAGTGACATTAGTAATTACATCCATTACCTCAGCATGCACTTGCTTATAGTGAGCTAACGTTGCCGAAATGTAAGGCACATCAGCATGATAAGGAGAAATGACAGCGTTGACGGCAGATTGCCGATCATTCGCTACTACAACAGTAACATCCTTGGTTGTAACCGAAGTTCCGTCTGAGGCAATCACTACAAAGGAATACGTTCCCGCATGTGCTCCAGACCAAGAGAACACACCTGAAGTTTCATTGAACAGTGCGCCCTCAGGTAATTGATCCGCTTGATAGGCAACAACATCCGTTGCACCTGCGTCTGTCGCAGAGAAATCAAATTGAATTGCCGCTGTAGAACCCTCATAGGTAAATAAAGATACCGGTGCCTTCCCTGATGTAAATACTGGAGGGGTAAGCTGTGCCCCAGCTTTTAAATTAATATGGTCAATATCGACTGTTGTCCCATTTCCTTTCACATTAAAATAGACAAGATCGCTGAAGCCTTGGAACTCATTGAACGCATACTGAATATACCTCCATTGCCCCTTTGTATCAGGCAGCGTAACGGTATCGCCAAACACCTCCATGGTTGCTATGCCAGTAGTCCGAATCTTAAAAGCAATGGTTCGTTCGCCGCTGCTTGCACCCACATAAGCAATTTTACTGCCCTCATCTGTTGCGGTAATCTCAACGTAAGTAGTGTCTCCTTCTTGTTTTGTGGTGGAGTGACTATCAAGCTTCGTATACCGGTCTTCTAGTTCTCTCAAATCTGGATTCGTTATCCCCTTCGGCAGATTGAGCGTACCCTCGCCCTCTGCTTCTTTAGGGATGTACAGCCAATAATCCCCGCCTCCATCCGGAGACTCCCAATAGAAAGGCAATCTCTTAGTAAACATCTCGCTAAAGTAAGGAGCTTCAACCTCCATATTTATTCCAGCTGAATATTTATAATAATAATAAAGGTCATAGACATTACCGCCAATTCTCCCCCTGTAACCGCCAGCCAAGTGTTTATAGATAATCGTTGGATTTCCATTTACATCTGTATGTGCCGCCACTGGAAACCATGGTGTATCATAGCCAATCATATACTGCGCAAAGTAGTCGGCAGCTTTTAAAATCCGTTGATCTAGAAACTCATACGGACCCACCGCATTTGGCGTATTAGAAACAGTCCCCTCTACCGGATCTACCTTTGTTTCCTGAGCCAATAATAAACGTGATAAAATCTCTACATTCGTTATATCCCCAGCGCCATGCGCCTGATCTCTGCCCATTTCAACATGCTGAACTACGGGAGGATTAACTTTTTTCCCTGTTACAATATTTGTATCAACCCATCTGAATAATGCTTTTATCGCGCCATTTTGCCCCTGATCGACAGCAGTTTTATTGACGGTAAACCATTCAACTCCCTCATTGTACCTATCTTTATTTCCTGTAAAAATATAACCTGACATAGCTCCAAGCAGCGGATAAAGATGCTGGTTCATAAAACGATCATTGGTGTGTTGGAATGTTTCAATAACCGGATTAATAAGATTATTCGTAAAATCAGCGACATCTTGTTCCGTCCATTTCAGCTCTTCAGTTTGAGTACTTGTGTACCTTAAGATTTCCGCCGCAGTAACCATTCGATTAAGCGGAATTCCTGTATGAATATGTGCATCATTAAAATACACGTATTTCTCAGGGTCCATCTGTGACCAAATCCGGATAATATGCATGGCATTAGCTCTGTAAACCTCATCACCTGATATTACATACAATAGAGCTTGTGTATAAGCCTTCAACCCATCCGCTATAAATCTTGAATTAAAGCCTTGGCTATTAAAAGCATCGCTCGCTGGTTTCAACGGATTCGCACCACTCTGATTGTTGGAAGTGACCGTTCTTGAAGCTGCCGGAGAGAGAAGCATCTGATTATAATAAGTGATCCAGGGTTCTTTTTGCGCCCGTACCTGTGTCCTAATATTCTCAAGAATATCCTTGGTCAGGCCAACACCCGGATGTTTGAATCCGCTTTCATCTATAACCTCATTAATGGCAGGTTGGTAATCCGTAATTATCGACAGCTCTGTCGATTCTACTGCGGCTCCTTCTGCTGATAAAGGCACTAGCGTTACCAACAAACTTAAGGAAACTGTGATCCTAAAAATACGTTTAAGCGATTTTCCAAAGAGTAGCCCTCTAAGTGAATTCATTGTTCTCCTCCATTCATTTACATCCTCTGATTTAATGCAAATAAATACCGCTGGCAAATTCATTCACTACAAAATGTTTGTTATTCAGGTCGACAATAACCTCTCCATTAATCTGGAGATTATAAAAATAAATGTCCTTCACACCTCTTTCCTCGTCATAGCCGAATATACGGGAAGGATGGGTATTCTTCCCATTGTAGTGGATATCGCTAAATTCAATATTTTCGATACAGCGTCCTGGCACCGGATTATAGGTTTTATTCCACACCACGCGGACATCAAACAGCTGACCTAGTTCGAAATCCTCCACCCGGATATTTTTGAAAGTAACCTTACGAATGGTATTGTTGTCCCCTGCACAAATTGCCATAACGCCCCAATAATTTTCCTGCGGCTCGTGATGTTCAAGCACATCGATATTTTCGAACCAAATATTTTCTATAAAATCGCCATTATGTTGGTGATCACCATGAATACCGACATGTATGGCATGAGCGACGTCCGCCCAGAGTATGGAATCTTTAACCGTGATATGGCGTGAGTCTCCGTAATACTCTCCACGACTGCCGTAAATGGCAATGCAATCATCAGAAGTTCTCAAGAACACATCTTTAATATCCACATTTGAGCTAGCCATCATATCAATTCCATCACACCAGCCGCGTGTACTGAAAGCTTTGAAGTTATGAATGCGAATATGCTTAGACGCTCCGATATATATACTGTAATGCGGAGGATCAAGCGTGATGATCCCTTCGATCTCAATCTGTTCAGAATGCTGGATTTGAACGCCTCTTAAATAAGTCGTTTTCTCCATATCCGCCAAATACAGAACACCTCTGCCGCGAACAACAACATTCTCAGCATGGTCAATCATTATGGATCCACAAAGGATCGCGCCTCCGGCAATATAAACGGTGGTCCCAGAAGGGATATGCAGCATTGGATTCTCGAATTGATGAAGCCCGGGCATAAAATATATCGTCTGACGCTCCCCGTTAGCCCTTTCTGACAAACGCTGAACTTGTTCTGCGATAGCCGCAAATTGATGTATTCCTGGTTGGACAAGCACTACATTATCATCGTCATGTCTAGGAGGGGCTGTCTCCAAGGGGTTGGCAAAAAGATGCAAGTTACTAAAACGTTCTCCATTGATTTCAATGGAAAGCTTACACGGGTGCTCCAATGTGAACAAAAGGGTATTCTCTTCGATTTGAAAGGAGATTTGGGATGCCAAAGGGCGAATAACCGCTTGTTCAATCTGTTGTTTTTTACAATGAACAGAGACCTCCACCGTGCCATCCATATCAAAATAAACCATCGATGTCGACCGAACCTGATGCATATCCACCTTTGCTTCAAAAACAAACAGAGATTGCCATACCCCACCAGGCTCTCTTACGCTTACTGTAAAATCGTCTTTCCCCAGGGCTTCATTCGGCTGCTCATAAATAATTAATTCGCTCATTTCTACCTCCGTTATCTTAGAATCAACTCTCTTAAGGGTTTAATAAATAGGCTGGAGCAAGCTTTTGCTCCAGCCTATCATCCAGTACTAATCAGCGGACAACCGCTCTATTTACGATCCGCCAACACTTTATTTACTTCATCCGTTACTTCCTGACCTCCGGCTTTTAGCCAGCTATCCTTGAAATTATCAAAATCTTTACCCGTGTTCGCTTCTCCTGTAATCGCCTTGATAACAAACGTATCTTGTAACGTCTTCAGATTGCCCCAATACTTGGGTTTGCTTGTCAATACCGCTGGGCCTAGTACATCAAGCAATGGTGTAACACCTGGAGTGATCTTGTCTCTCAAATCTAGCAATTCTTGTTTTACCGTATGTTTTTCCATTGAAGTGTCTGTGGAGCTAAGTGGATTATAGAAATTGCCCGCTCCCATCTTCGGAGCACTAACCTCTTCATCCGCTTTTGGAATGGCAAGGTCCCCTTCCATATCATAGCTCACCCCCAATTGACCGAAACCTGTCAGCAGAAAACCTTCGGAATCCGTAGACACATATTCAAGAATTTCCATAATTTTATGGCGTTTTTTCTCATCCTTTTCGAGTTGAACACCGAACAATACTGGCGCCTGTCTTGCACCATACGCGAATGAATAAGCAACGCCATCTGGAGCTGTAAACGGCTTGCCAGGCACGAATATTTGACCTTTCTCTAGACCAGGTTTTGCGACAAACCCAGATTCTTTATAAAAATTGCCCCACTTCCCGTTATCCACCATACCCACTTTTTGATCAGCAAATTTAATATTGATTTCGTTATTATCACTAGTTATGAATTCAGGATCAATCAGACCCGCTTTGTACCATTTGCTCAATAACGCCAATGCTGATCGTGTCTCTTCTGTAACGCCTCCATAAACTACGTTCCCGGAAGCATCCTTCTTGAATTGATAAGGGGAAACAGCATAGGCTGAGAACACACTTGTGAACAATTGTTCTGGAAGCTTGCCGCGGCCGATTAAGCCGTAAGTATCTTTCTTCCCATTTTTGTCCGGATCTTCATTAACAAATTTGGTGAGTACATCTTCAAGCTCTTCCAATGTCTTGGGTGGTTCTGAGTAGCCAATATTTTTCAGCCAGGCTTCATTATAGCCCGGAATAAATCCATCAAGACCACCTGGCCAAATTTTCGGGATCCCCCAGTTTTTTTCGTTGTATAAGCCTACGCCCCATGCCCCGGAATCAACGGAATCCAATGCTGCTGCATATTTCGGCATCAGGGATTCAATTTCAGCCTTATCAATTGTCGCAATGATCCCTTGATCTGCCCATTGCACCATATCCGTTTCGTTTGCATCGACCGGGAAGATATCAGGAATATCTCCAGAAGCTAGAAGCACCGAAAATTGTTCTTTCCAAGTTCCACGTTCCAATTTAATATTTTTGATTTTTACATTAAATTTCTTCTCTAGCTCGGTTTGCACATAGTTACCGTCTTCTTCTGGCGTATTAAAGTTGTTCGCCCAAATAATTTCAATCGGAGCTTCAGCTGCTGATGTCCCCCCTTGACCTTGATTCGTCGGCTTAGCTTCGTTAGTGCTATTATTCGCCGCATTCCCGCCACAACCACTCATGACAAGTGAAGCCGATAGGGCTATCGCAGCAATTTCCAACCATTTCTTGGATGTATGCCTCATATTCTTTTATTTCCTCCCTTTTCTTGTTCATCTATATATTTAGACAGCTCGCGGATATAGCGGACTGTTTAAACCATTCTGAGTCTTCTAACCCTTAAGTGATCCAACCATAATTCCTTTGACGAAGAAACGTTGCAGGAATGGATAGATCATTAATATAGGCAGCGCTGTAAACATAATAATAGCTGCTTTGACCATTTCAGGAGCCTGCTCATTAGTAGGAAGTGGTAACATCGGATCTCCTTCGGCTGAAATAACAAGCCGTCTTAAGAAGAGCTGCAGTACAATCTTTGATTGATCCTGCATATATAACATTGCATCAAACCAAGCGTTCCAGTGCCCTACTGCAGTCCATAGGGCTAATGTTACTAGAACAGGCTTCGACAGCGGAATAACAATCGTAAATAAGATCCGCATATCATTAGCCCCATCTATTTTAGCTGAATCCTCCAGTTCCTCCGGTATACCCATAAAGAAATTTCGCAGGAGCAGAAGATTAAACGTGCTGAGCAGGCCGGGGACAATATAAACCCATAACGAATTTATAAGTCCCAGACTTTTGATTAGCAGATAGGTAGGGATAAGCCCGCCGCCAAAAAACATCGTTACAACAATGAACATTGTATAAAATCCCCGGTGCGGCAAATATTTGCGAGACAGCGGATATGCTCCCAGTGACAGAAACACCAGTGTCAGAGCCGTTCCTACAACTGTGCGAAAAACCGTATTTCCCATCGTTTGCCAGACCGTATCAGTTGTCAGTACACGCTTCCAAGCAAAGAAGGAAACTTCTTTAGGATAGAAATGAATTCCCGGCCGAAGGGCTTCCGCAGGTGTGCTAAATGATATAGAGAGCACATGCAAGAAGGGATAAATCATCGTAATACAAAGAATGATTACAAATAGGATTAGAAAGACTTGGAATACTTTTTCACCAGTGGATAGCTTCAATTGTAGTTACTCCTTCCTTACATTCATTCATTAATAAAGACCTTCCTGCCCCATTTTTTTCGTTATGAAGTTTGCAAATAACACCAGGATAAGACCCACCACATTTTTAAATAATCCAACAGCCGTCGTTAGACTGAACTGAAAGTTTTGCAGACCTATCCGGTACACATAAGTATCTAACGTATCCGCCACCCCATATACAGCTGGTGAATAAAGTGTTAAGACTTGATCGAAGCCAGCATCCAGCACACTCCCTACCCGAAGAATAAGCAGAATAGCAATCACCGGCAGGATCGAAGGAATGGTGATAAATAACGTTTGTTTCCAGCGATTGGCTCCGTCCAGAACTGCAGCTTCGTACATTTGGGAATCAATGCTTGCTAATGCAGCTAAGTATATAATCGTTCCCCAGCCGATTTCCTTCCATATTCCTGACATAACGAGCGTAAAGCGGAAATATTTCTCGCTGCCTAAAAAGTAAATGGGATCAAAGCCGAGCCACTGAATAATATAATTGACCACACCCGAATTCGGAGATAACAGAGTGATCAATATCCCCCCAATAACGATCCAGGATAAAAAATGGGGTAAATAGGAAATCGTCTGTGCAACCTTCTTGAAGAAGGAAAACCTAAGTTCGTTAAATAACAGCGCCAATATAATCGGTGCAGGAAAACCAAAGATGATATGGTAAAAACTGATAATAAGCGTGTTCTTAATAATTTTCCAAAAGTCGGGTGAAGCTGTGAACAAATATTCGAAATGCTTAAAGCCGACCCAAGGACTTCCCCAAATTCCATCACGAATAAAATAATCTTTAAAAGCCAGTTGAATGCCATACATCGGGCCATAAGCAAATACGGTATACCAGATGATCACGGGAGCTAGTAATAAGAATAAATATTTGTTTTTTTTGTATTGGCGCCAAGTATGTGTCCACCTCGAGACTTTCGGCTTAAGATTCTCTCCCTGTTTTTGAATGCCAGCAGTGCTTGCCGGGTTCATAGTTGTTTTCTCCTTCCGAATACGATTTTGCGTTAAGACTGTGTCTGAACACCCCTTACGTTAGGGTATTGTAAGCGCTTTTTCTATTGTAAATTCATTAAAATCAGTAAATTATCTTCGTATTGGGGCTATAATTTTTCAAACAAAAGAAAAGACAATCGCGAGACGATTGCCTTTTCCACATGGATTAGAGAATTATGCACTTGAATGGCTCGAATGGTTTGCATTGCCTGCATTCCTATACTGGACCGGTGTAACTCCGTAACGTGTTTTGAATTTGTTGTGAAAATATTGCGGGTTACGATAACCCACCTGAGCAGAAATCTCAGCCACGGACAGCTGCTTTTTTTCTCTTAATAAATCAGCCGCCTTCTCCAACCGCACTCGGGTTACATATTCAGTGAATGATTCATTCATAACGGTTCCGAACAAGGTAGAAATATACGATGGCGCCAACGAAGCAACCTCAGATAATTTATTTAGCGATAAATCCTCTTGAATATTATCATCGATAAAGATTTTTAATTTATGAATGATCTCCGTATGTGCGTGATTACCTGACTCTTGAATATAAGCTGTAATTTGTGCTGATAAATCACGAATGGAATCAAGTGTTTCGGCCAACGTTTCCTTTTTGAACTCATCGAACAGACTGGAAGGCGAAACGATTTGTTGCAGATCAAGCTCAATAATGGTCTGATACAGAACCGTAACCAACTGAAGCAAGCCTAACTCAACCGTCTCCAATTGGACATCACCTTTCTCCAGGACCCTCTGGAAATCGTCCATAAACCTATTCATCGTAACGTCATTGCCTGCCTTTAATGCATTTTTATAAAGATCAAAAGAGAATAAGTGTGGCGTAACATCGTTGAGCGGGATATGTGAATACCGCACAATAGCTTCCGAACCATAGATAAACCGATAACGATAGGCATGTAAGGCATTTTGATACGAAAAGGGGATTTCTTCAGGTGCCTGAACCTTCGATCCAAGCGCTGCTCCAAAGTGTAGTTGCTCGGGCAATCCATTTTTTATAAGCTCCAGCTCCTTCAATAATAAAAGCTCCAGCTCTTCGGGATCCTTATTCAACTCACTGAAATAGATAAGCGCCGCTTCCTGGGTATTCAAGCTGACGAATTTATAAAAGCTATAGGCAGCATGCTGTTCATAAAAAGCCCTGAATTCCTCGCAATCTCCCTTGGTTATACGAATATAGCTAGTCATGTAATAACATTGCAAAGGTAAATAATCGTAGTAATCCGAGCCAGCACCTGCACCTAATACCAGATTTTTTAGTTCATTCACTTTAGCTTTAGATTCTAAGGTTTCGATTTTTTGACCTAGCTTTGAGATTGTACTACCAATAATAGCAAACTCATTTTGCGAATAGTTTACGGTGCCTGGATGATAAAAGCTGCGAACATTGTTTACAAGCTTCTTCATAGGAACATATACACGTTTGGAGATCAAATAAGCGAATAGAAGCCCAATTAACAATACCAGGATACAGCTGACAAATATTTGACTCTTCAGCTGCTTTGATGAGGATACAAATGAATTCATAGGCCGTATTAATACGTATTTCCATTGATTATTCGAGGTTTGGTCATTTTTAAAAGACAGCACATATTTGTCGCGTTTATTATAATGAATTTCCTTATTATTCCCCGCTGACTCCATCCATTGCTTAGCAGTCTTAAGCCCCTCTTCGACGTTCGAGCCCGTATGGATAATAGGGCTGCCCTTTTCATCAAAAGCATATAGCTTTTCCATCGGCGAGCTCATCGTGCTGGAGATCATTTTATTGATGTATTCTAAGCTAACGTCAATATACATGGTTCCGGTTGATGTTTTTGATAAAGCACCGTAGGGAAGGGCGATTGCGTAAGTCAACACCTCTTCTTCATCCGATAACGTTCTATAAGTCCAGCGGTTTAAGGCTGGTGTAACTGATGTTTTTAAGAAGGAAGCATCTGGAGAATTGTCCAGCTTCGAATAAAACTGGCTGTTATCGATGATATAATTACCTTTCTCGAAGTATGTGGATATTTTGTAAACGCCTTCATTAGTAAGCTTGAAAATTTCGAGATCCTTGCGAAAAGCTAATATTCTGCTCGTATTACCTTCCCATTCACTGTCCAGTAAATAATTCAGCATAGATTGATTCTCTAACGACAAGGTAGACACTGCTCGGTTGCGGATACTGTTTTCGTATTTTTGCAGCAGTGTATTTTCCACAAAATCACTTGAAGTCATCAGTCGTTGCTTGCTGTCTCTGGCAATCTCATCCACCATTAAGCGATTAGCCTGAACATACAGATAACTGCCCACAAGTCCGATTAAAACAACGGCTAATAATGTGAATGAAAAAATCAGATGGGTAAACAATGTGCCTCCATTTCTTAGTCTGCCGCCGATCTTCATCACAAGCCCCCCTTTAGTTCATAACCCTATCTCTGTAACTTTCTAAATTGAAAGCATTTATAATTAAAGATACTAAAATGCACCAACTTTAGCCATTATAAAATCTTCTGTTTAAAGATAACGCATCTTTATAAAACCGAAAAAAACAGGCTTCCCCGAAATTAATCGCTGGAAACCTGTTTATTAACCTATACGAGATAAAAGTAACTTCAATGCCCCCGCTCCCTTTTTAAATATTCCTTCACCCATGCAATCCATTCTAACCTGTGCGTATACACAAGGATTACAAAGCTCCCAAGCCATACCCATAGGATAGGAGCAGACCACTTACTGATGCACAAATAGACAAAAAGGAG
The DNA here is from genome assembly GCF_037969975.1 of Paenibacillus sp. FSL R7-0163. Classification (NCBI taxonomy): domain Bacteria; kingdom Bacillati; phylum Bacillota; class Bacilli; order Caryophanales; family Paenibacillaceae; genus Paenibacillus; species Paenibacillus sp. FSL R7-0163. The sequence continues at coordinate 2,128,579 of NZ_CP150224.1, read as the reverse complement.
CAGCATTCCGCTAACCACTTGCACACCATCCGAGACAGGTGAATTTCCTCTGCTTTTGTACCCGCTGCCGAGCACTTTCAACACTGCCAGGATGACCGCTAACGCTAAAGAGGCTTTGAATCCTGTCAATGCACTCCATACCCCAAAGGTTACGGCAATCGCCTTCCCTCCTTTTCCTTTAAGAAATGGAGAGAAGGCATGACCGGCAATAGGAGCTAAGGCAAGCGGAATAATGAAATAACCCTGACTATAATGGCTTCCCATTACCCATAAAAGAGGCAGATATCCTTTTAAAAAATCCAACAACACCCCAAAAATTCCGAATTTATACCCAGATGACTTCCAGAGATTCAAAGCCCCCGGATTACCGTCGCCTATGACCTTTAAATTCTTTTTACGCGCCAGCCCAAGCCAATAGGAAAACATAAGAGATCCCGACAAAAATAAACCCGCAACCCACAATATGATCATTAGTCCCTATGGCCTCCCACCTGGATATGCCTTCCTTTCCAGCTTACATGCCTCAGAAAAACGACCTGATATATCGAATAAAGCATAATCAAGATAAAGAAAAGAGTAGCAACCACGTGAAATACTGGAATGACGATGCCAAAAACCCCTACATATTTAATAAAATAAAAGAGCTGGAACATATAAAGGAGATAACCAAAAAGTAACGGCAATCCCCAAGAAGTATTCGCAAAAATAAACACAGTTTCTGAGATGATGAGCCCGACCACCCAAAGTGCAATTGGAATAATCGTCCGCGGGCTTAACGTTGAGGTGCTTAAGACAGCCCCTTTACTGAAGCCTTCAATTTCACTTTTTATCCCCTTCGGATACATACGAAAAGATACTAAGCCATAACCGATAAAATTTCTAATGGGAACACCTGCCGCGATAAACTTCTCTCCTAAAGACAAATCATCCAGCACTTCAGATCTAATGCTTTGATGGCCATTAACCTTTTCATAATCCTGCCTTAAAGCTAGAATACACGAACCGTATAATCCTTTTTTGGCGTTATTCTTTTCAAAAACGGAGGTGAATGTGAAGATCCCCAGCATATTCATAATTAAGGCAAGTTTCTCAAACAGCTTTTCTGTATGATGAAAAGGAACTACCGAAATGACACCTTTCGATAGCTCCCTTGCTTTTAATAATGAGGCCAGAGCGTTAGGCTTTAACCGGATATCTGCATCCAGAAAAGCAAAAATATCGCCCGAGGCTTGCAAATATCCATTCCATACTGCCCAGCTCTTGCCCGTCCATCCCTCAGGGAGACTGCTATTTGCAATAACCTTAACTCCACAGCTTTCGGCAATTTCCTTGGTCCGATCCTCCGAGAAGTCATCCACAACAATAATTTCATAGGGGGTAATGGTTTGGAGCTGGAGTGAGTCGAGCAGAAGACGCAAATTATATTCTTCATTCCTTGCGGGGATGATGATGGACAATTTCTCCGGTCCTTGAAAATATTCTTGATCAGCGGCCAATATATTCTTTCTAAACAATATAAAACCGGAGAGACATCCAACACCTATAATAATTAACAACCACATGTACAGCTCCCCCCTCCTATAGCTATATATATGAAGGGTTAGTCCGTAATATATTCAATTCAAATTTAACCGACATTTACTTTTGCTGAGTAATGATTAAGCTTTTCTGTACACAAGAGCATAACGATGGCAAAAAAAACGATCATCGCAGGAAAAATACCCAGCGTGAATTTCGAAGCTAATAAGCCGATAAAAGGCGGCATCAGCGTGGTGCCGGTATAAGCTGTTGCCATCTGAAAGCCCATAATTGACTGAGCATGTCTCTTCCCGAATCGTTCAGGGGTTTCATGTAGCATACACGGAAAAATGGGGGCTAACCCTAAACCTATAATCATAAATCCTACAAGTGAAACTATAGTTGGAAGCGGCAATACTAACAGCACCGTACCGATTAAAGCAATGAGTTGACCATATCGAATAAGCTGTTTATTACTCATTTTAAAAGTAATGAAACCCGTCACCATTCTACCAAAAGTAATCCCTAGATAAAAAAACGATACCCATGTCGCTGCAGTTGATGCAGGAATATCTTTAATGTTTACAAGAAAGCTGCTCCCCCATAACCCCATACTCGTTTCTATGGCAGAATAAAATAAAAAGGTTAACATCGCTAGCTTCACCCCTCTTAATTTCCAAGGTTTTGTGTTCTCTCCGGCATGCTCTAGCTCCGGATGATTGAACTCGGGATCACTTTCAGCATTCGGGTGGTTATTACTCCCAGCCACTCTATCCCATAAAGGCAGTGTAACGAATAGAATAATGACTAAGCTCAATTGTATGTAAGCAACCGTAAGATAACCTTGCCGCCATAGACCTTCACCAGAGATAAAAGAGCCCATAATAATAGGACCCAGCGTGGCGCCCACTCCCCAGAAACAATGTAACCAACTCATATGATGGGCTTTATAGTGCGTAGCAACATAACTATTTAATCCGGCATCTACAGATCCCGCACCTAAACCGAGTGGAATCGCAGCAACAATTAACCACACTAACGAAGGTGACCATGCAAAACCAAGCAACGCTACAGCAGTCATGATGCAGCTAACAAGAGTCACTTTCCCCGTACCAAAACGTTTAAGGATAATGCCACTCATCAAACTGGACACTATTGTGCCTACTGCAATGACCATCGAAAGAATTCCAGCCGTACCTAATGAAGCATTTAAGTCCATTCTCATCACTGGCCAAGCGGATCCAAGCAATGAATCTGGCAAGCCTAAACTAATAAAGGCTAAATAAATAATAATAAGAAAAAAAGTTGCCATAGTTATCTCCTTAATTGTTCTCATCTATTTGTTGTGAAACTAATAATCCTAATCCAAGACTTTGTAATCCATTCAGATAATCACGCTTCAAGTTACTCACCGCTAACGCAGGAAGATGCTCCTTCGGAACGTATGTGGCACTTCGCTCAGCGATTTGATTAAGCATAGCTGGAGCTAATTCATCCTCACAAAAAATAATATAATGCGGATTCAAAATAGAAGTCATAGTAGCCACTAATCGACTAATCGCATCCACGCTTTGATTCGATTGCATATTTGATCCACCAGGATCTCCAGTTAATGCCTCTATGAAATTTCTATTGTCATACTGGGGCAAGAATTGAACTTCCCCTGAAAAAAACGTCTTTCCTCGCACAATTTCACCATTGACCGCGATCCCAGCTCCCGGACCATTTTTCCCTAAATACAGATACATTAGAGAAGTATTCTCTTTCAAATTTCGTTGCGTCATATAGCCGATTACAGCCGCATTCATATCATTTTCCACGATTGTCGGAATGGATAGTTGATCTTCTATGTGTTTTCTCAAATCTAAATTCTGATATTTCTCATAACCCGGAATCAGAAAAATCTGCCCATGATTCACCGCACCTGGAACTCCAATAGCCACAGAATGGATTTTAGGATTGGCCTTTTTTTCATCTTCAATAAGCGTGACCAGTTTACTAACATCTTCCTCAAGAATACTGGGCAAACTCCCTTCTTTGATTACCTCACCAATGCAATTATAGATGGTATAATTCGTTTCATTTTTTTCCAAAAAAATAGCCATACCTAACCGATAATTCGGATTGTAGGCATATCTTATTGCCCTTCTTCCACCACTTGACTCATCCAGACCGCTGATCGTTATTTCCCCTGCCTCTTCCATCTGCATTAGAAATTTACTTATCGTCGGGAAACTATATTGTAATTTATGGCTTAACTCTGCCTTCGTTGCTTTTCCTAGTTCTAATAATGCTGTTCGAATATTTCGGATAATTTCAGATTTCATTTGCAGTGAAGGAAGTCGTTTCTCACTCGCCATGGCTCTCCCACCTATAGTCATACTGACTTATTAAACGCATTTAATAAGTCAGTATGACTATAGCAGCAATTAGATCTATCGACAAGTTAATTCTTGAATGAAGACCCTTCAGTAGGGGGTAGATTGAATCAAGGAGGGAGCGTCGACACAGCAAAAAAGAGGGGTAGCCCCCTCTTAGTATTTTTGCATATTCCGTTTCTACTTATTGAAACTATCTACTCTTATTTCTCATCTAACCACAAAATCGCTGTAACGCCACGCGGATAATATTTACTGCCCGTGATCTCACCGGAAATAATCTGATCGCTCCAGCTCCAAATCGACAACTCCGGATGGGTAAGCCAAGCTACGTGAGCACGATCCGCTGCCGCTCCCCGTTCCTCCCATTCCAATCCCAGAATGCTGCGGGCGATGAACTGGGAGAGATAGATTTTGCTGAGCCAGCTATTGTTGCTAGTTGAGGAGATTTTCCAGCCTCCGTCTTCGAATAAGCATACTCCCGGCTGTAACACCGCATGCAGATGCTTGTCGAGTGCGCCAATATAGGCGGCGAACCGTCCATTACGATCAAGAGCTTCTTTGCAGCCTGTAAAGTAAGGGAACACAAGACCTTCGATAGCCGGAATGATCTTAGAGTCATTGCCTTCTCCAATGACAGCCGGAATATACCCGTCTGCTGTAACACTTGCCACCATTGTTGCGGCGCATTTTTCAGCCTGATCACCTGCTGTTTTGGACTGTTCCGCACGCCCATGCTCTGCAAATATTTTCTCCATAGCCAAGTAAGCAGCCCAGCATTTTCCTGCCAGATAAATATTGTTACGAGCCTGACCTAAAGACACATCCAGACTGTCATACGTAGTAATTTCTGCTCCGCCCATCGTACGTGAGCTATCAAGCCCCATGACACCATTTCTTTGTTCAGGATCTGGATGATCGCGATTTACCATGCTATTCAGGCATTTCTCCATAATACTGAGATTACGTTCCATCCAGCCCCGGTCGCCTGTATGCTCTACATAAGTTGCTGCACTCAGCACCCAGTTAACCAATTGTTCATGTGTCATATGTGAGAAACAACCATCAATGCCATAGACCTCATAAGCAGAATATCCCGGACGTGAAACTACGTTGGCTACACCCATATCATGTGTGAAGCTAATTCCACCTGGATACTCTGTATCCTCACCCGGGAAACGCACCGTATCTTCGTAGCTGAATCTTTCCACGAACATATCCAGTTCATTACGTACAGTCCAAGGATTCAAACGCAGCTCATAAAATAACTGATCGACGGTAAGATCAAAGGTATTCATCATCCGGTATTCGCCTTCGTTGACGATCCAAAATGGCTTATTCTTGTAGTCCAGCAATTGTGTGGAGCCATAATAACTACGTATCGCATGCGCTAACATAAAGGTTTGATCTGCGGATAGGTCATCATGAGTAAATCTATCGTTAGCTTGCTCCGCTTCTTGCTTAAGGATATCAAATCTAGCTAATGCATATGCAGCCACTGCCTCTATATTGTTGAAAAAATGATTATAATAATAGGAAGCATCAATTCCTGAGGTGACATAACCTGAACGGTGAAAACAGATAGCAAAGCGGTAAGTTTCTTTTACTCTGGCTGGAACATCCATGAGCAAAGCACCGACTCGTCCCAGCCCAAAGGTCCAATTCTCCTGCAGCTCCTCCGTTAGAATATCCTCCATTGTGAAGTGCAGTGCGGACTTTGCAGTTCCTTTTTCCGCAGCAATTGCAATAAATCTTCCTTGGCCAACGCCAGTAATCTCCGATGATACATCATCCAGTCTTCTCATTCCGCTATACACATCTGTTCCCTGAAAACCAAAGAATGCACGGCGCGAGGTTGCGGATGAGGTGTTGTCCACTTCGAGTTCAACCAGCACTGCAGGCAGCAGTACATCCTTCATTTCTTCTATAGAGGCAGTTTCTGGATCGGGTACAGAACGAACGGGGGACAGAATCCGGAAGGTCAAATCACCCGCACTCCAGCCGTCTGTGGCTACATGAAAATCTCTAGAAATCTCACGCTCTTGAAAAGGGAACAGAATATTCTCCTTGTCAGGATTAGGATCCGGATTCTCGATATCATAGCGTTTGCTCTCGTCCTCTCCTCCGATCTCATGAAATGGCAGTGTGTCATATCCCTTCCCATCAGCACGTTCTAATCCTATGAATATATTTTGTCTAGGTGGTTTTCCAATCTCCAGATCGAAACCTCCACTAGCTCCTTTGAATCCTAAAGTGAAACTCGCAAATGCACCGATCGGTGAATGATGGGCATTAAAAAATTGATTATGCGACATTAATAATAACACTCCTTCCAGCATGGTCCCGGATACTACCGGGCTATATCTCCATGTTATCGATCTTTCCGGAAGTGCAACAGGGTTAAAGCCTTCTATTATTTGGGCAAATCAAACATCAACAAAAACCTATGTTATAATGAAGCCAAACTTTACAGTAAAAGAGGATTGAAATGATCTCGAATGATCCCGCTTTTCATAATTCTATTGATGGCCAGATGGCTCCAGACATTCAAGCGGCTTTCCATATCTTCGCCGCGCATTGGAGAAAAGTAAATCCGGATTGGCAATATCCCGTACACACTCATCCCATGTTTGAGATTAACGTTGTACTGCAGGGTGAGCAACATATGACGGTCGGCAATAAATCTTTTATCCAGCAAAGCGGTGATATTTTATTCATTCGTCCCGGTGTAGAACATAGCAGCCTCGGTTCGAATGCTAGTCGTGACATGACTTATTACTGCCTGCATTTTGATATTGATGATCTGATTTTACGGCGAGCATTATTAACAGCAGACGCTGTTAGTCTAAGTGGGAATACCCCGGAGCTGCGAGCCATTCGTTCCGCTCTAGATGTGATCATTAATTCTTCCATTCTGTCAGAGTCAAAGGACACACACAGAAATCGTCTGATTACATTGCATGCTTCGCTGCAACTTCTAACCGCGCTCAGCGGCTGGGTACTTTCGGAAATGCCCCTTCTGACAGATACAGAGGCTACGGAAAATACCGTCGCTCTAGCTAACGCGATCGAAGGACTGCTGCAAGAATCTGTCTCCACCGCTGCAAGCACAGGCGAAAGAGGCGGCGGTATTGAGCACATTGCGGCAAAGCTTGGATACAGTACAACTCACTGCAATCGTGTTTTCCACCAAATTTATGGCATGTCGCCAAGACAATATTTATCCCGCTTGATCATTCGTCACGCCAAACTGCTGCTAATGGATAATAACCTATCTGTCGAATCGGTCGCCCACCGGCTGGGGTATCGGGATGTGTCCCATTTCAGCAAGCAATTCAAACGCTGGACAGGTCTCCCGCCAATGGGCTACCGCCGTTTAACCGCGAATCCAAATACGCTTTAGTGATTGTTTCGCTTACAAAAAAAGGGATGTACCCCGCAGCCCACTAAGTGGTTACAGGATATATCCCTTTTATGAATTAACCCTTCGTTGCACCAGACGCAATCCCCTTAACAAAATACTTCTGCAAGGCGATAAACACAATCAGCACAGGTACAACCGACATTGCTGTTCCTGCAAAAATCATATCCCAACGTGAGGAGAATTCTCCGATATAACGGTAAATTTCCACGACCATAGTTTTAGCCTGTCCTGAAGGCAATACCAGCATCGGCATCAGGAAATCATTCCAGATTCCAAGTCCGTTTAAGACCACCATACTGGCTGTGACGGGTCCTAGCAGCGGGAAAACAATTTTCCAGAATATCCCATAACGAGAACATCCGTCGATCTCCGCCGCTTCTTCAATTTCTCTAGGAATGCCTTTGACAAAGCTTGTATACAGCAGGCATCCAAAGCCCACCGCACCGGCTACATAAATTAGAATTGGGCCGGCAAGGCTGCCGTATAACCCCAGCATTCTAAGCTCTTTAAACAGAGGAATCATATACGCCTGAAAAGGGATCATCATTCCTGCTAAAAAGTAAACGAACATGAACCGAGTCCATCTGGCATTTCTGCGTTCAATTGCGTAGCCCGCCATCGGAATAATCAAGACCTGTGCCGCAATAGAAACTGCTGTCAAAATCAGACTATTCAGAATAGCCCGTGGAAACTCTGTTTCGGTTAACAGATATTTAAAGCTGTCCAGATAAAGGGTTTTCGGAAAAGCGATTGCATCCTTCATAATCTCTGCATTACTCTTGAAGGCTGACATTAAATTAAAGAAAATAGGAAAGAAAAAGATAATAGCCACTAATAATGTAACAATGAAAAGTGCGATTTGCCCAACTCTTTTGCGTGTCTGCATCGTCATCTTAGAGCTGCACCTCCCGCTTCTGGAGAACCTTCACTTGGAAGACTGTAATGATGAGTATGATTAAGAACAAGACCATCGCCAGTGCAGTACCAAAACCTTGTCTTAATTCACCAAACCCGACTTTATAAATAATATAAGTTAATGTCTCCGTCTCAAAGCCCGGACCACCATCGGTCATGACGGCAATCTGATCAAAAATCTTCAAGGCGCTGATCATCGATAATACCATACATACAGTCATTGACCCCGCAAGCAGCGGAAAGGTAATATGCCGGAACTGTTGCCAGCCCCCTGCCCCATCAATACTGGCCGCCTCATTTAATTCCTGCGGAATGCCTTGCAATCCAGCGAGGTAAATGATCATATAATAACCCGCGCCTTTCCAAACGGTAGACAAAATAATCGACAGCATCGCATATTTAGGATTGCCCAACCAATCCACAATCCAGCTTCCGAGTCCAACAGACTCCAGGATCTGATTAAATACACCAAAGTTGTAATTCAGGATCATCGCCCAGACGAAACCCATTACGATCCCACTAAGCAACGTAGGGAAATAAAATACACTTCTGAATAAATTCCGGAACCAGCGTACCTTATCGACCATCATAGCCATTGCAATTGCTGCAATATTCTCTAGAACAACAAGTGAAATGGTCATGATCATCGTATTTTTCAGTGCGTTATGCACCCTTGGACTATTCCAAATTTCCACAAAGTTAGCGAAGCCGATATACCTTACGTTGTCGCTAATGCCATCCCATGAGGTGAAGCTTAAATAGACACTCCCAACCGTTGGGACGATAACGAACAAGGTGTACAAAATAAATGATGGTAATATGAACAGCAGAGCGTAGGACTGCCATTTTTTCTTTTTCTTTTTCTGCTGCACAGTGCCTATCAATGACTTGTCAGCATTTACTGCGGATGTAGCCATGGCTACTCTCCCTCCCTTAAAGACCGTGCTTGTTAAAAAGAGAACCTCTGCAGCAGCAGAGGTTGCTCGATCAGGCGCTGCTCTTACATCTGATTAGCTTTCACTTGGTTGTCATACTCTGTATCCGCATCTTTCATGTACTTCGCTACATCTCCATCTTTTACCACGAGATCCTGCAACAGTTTGTAGTACCAGTTACGGAACTGTGGAGGGATTAGATTGTCTCCCCACCAGTTATTGATCGCCAAGGATTTCACTACATTCGGGTCAGCAATAAGATCCAAAGCCACTTGCATTTGTTCACTTGTGTCATAGGTTACTTTCTCTTTTGTTGAAGGAATCGCATTTATGGTTGCTAAATAGTTCGAATACTGTTCTGGGGCGAAGAAGAAACGGATAAAGTCTTTGATGGCTTCTGTTTTGTCTGCATCCTTAGCGGCTTCAGCCGATAAAGACCAGCCTGCAGGTGACGGAAGACCTATGACATTGATTTTCCCTTCACGGTCAGGAAGAGCATAGAAGCCAAATTCAAAGTTCGGGTCCGCTTCAGCGATTTGTGTAAACATCCACGTACCGGAGTACAATTGTGCTGCTTTGCCAGAAACAAGAATCGAAGCGGTCTGATTGTCGCCCGTGCTGAGCCAACCTTTATCTACATAATTCTTGAACAATTCTTTGAAGTCCGTTATGCCTTGAACTACATTAGCATCTGTGAAGCTGACCGTTTTAGCGGTACGTTTGGAATTCCAATCTGCATCTTTCGAGTAGACCTCATCAATCAGGAATTTGTTAACCCAGAAACCCATATGGAAAATATCTTTTCCACCTACTACAATCGGAGTAATGCCCGATGTTTTCAATTTTTCTTGGATGGCGATGAATTCGTCATAGGTTTTTGGAAGCTCGGTGATCCCTGCATCCGCATATGCTTTTTTGCTGTAGATAATCCCTTGGGGAGCGTTCACTTGCAGCGGTGCGTTCCACACCTTACCATCCACTTGTGGTGGGGCTTCGAACAAATCTAGCAGATCGGAAGGCAGCTCTACAATCTTACCCGCATCGGCAAAAACTTCTGTATCACGCATTTCCACCAGGTCCGGGAATTCACCCACAGCATCCTTTGTTTTAAGCCAATCAAGATAGGCAGCGGATGAAGTTTCGCTCAAATCTTTAATAGTGACATTCGGATTAGCTGTTGTAAACTTTTTGACCGTATCTGAGATAGCCTTTTTAGTGGCCGGATCTCCGGAGGCGTAACCTATCGTAAAGCTAACCTCTTTTTTGGTCTCTTGTGGTGTATTTGAAGGCGTTTCGGATGCTGGCGTATCGGTTGCCTTACTCCCTGCATTATTATTATTTCCACCGCAAGCAGTCAAAACTGTTGTAGTGGCGAGTAACAATACGGATAGTTTCATCATTGTTTTTTTGTACATATCATAATAGCCTCCCCTTTTAGTGAACCGTGGAAACTGAAGCAAGATGTGCGCATCATCTCTCGAAAGCGTTTCCGTTGCTAATAGAATAGCATTCCTTATAAATAGTTAGAATGAACTTTTTTAAGCGGGATATGCGGTGAATTTAAGAATAAGTAAAAAAAGAACGAAAGACCGCAGTCTTCCGTTCATCGTCCATCCTTTACGCATTCTCCGAATCTGAGATTTTATAAGGGTCCTCTACAATCGGAAGCAACAATAGAATCGATGTCCCAATATGCTCCCGGCTGCTGATGGATAATCCGTATTCTGCACCGTGCACTGTACGAATTCGTTCATGTACATTTTTTAGTCCAACATTTTTGCTAGGCGAACTAGGCTCTTCCAAGGTTTCAGCCAACTGCTGTACCTTTTCCTTGCTCATACCGATTCCATCATCATAGATCGTAACCAACAACATTTCATCTTTCTTTTCGATCGTCAATCCAACTGTCCCTCTGCCTTGACTGCGCAAGCCATGCTGGATAGCATTTTCAACTATCGGCTGAAGTGACAATTTCAGAATGTACCAGTTCAGATCCACTTCGGGTGAGAGATCGACTACAAGCTCAAATTTATTCTCATACCGCACAGAGATAATATAGAAATAATCCCGTAGATGCTCCAGCTCCTGTCGTATGCTTACCCTATCCTCTCCATAGTCGATTACATATTTCAACTGGTTAGAGAGCGATAAAATCATATCTGCGACCTCATCATTATCTTTATCCACCGCATTCATTCGAATGACTTCCAGGGTGTTGTATAAATAATGCGGACGAATCTGGCTTTTCAGAGCATTTAACTCCGTTTGCTTCTGCTTGATCTGGGCAACGTAAGCTTCATCGATATAGGCTTGTAAACGCTCGACCATTCGGTTAAAACCATGGCTAAGTCTACCCATTTCATCATTGCTGTTCACGACCATCTGGGTATCCAAATTACCGGATTCTACGATAGCCATTTGCTTAATTAAGTTCCGAATCGGAGCAGCCAGCCGCCTTGAGAACCAGACACCCATGATGATCATTGCAATCGCACAAATAAACATCGCTATAAACACCGTCGTACGGGCTGAAAAAAGCTGATCGAATAAATTCGCCCGATGAATTCTGGCAGTCACCGTGCCTTTAAGAAAAGGAATCTCTTCACTGAGAACGATCATCTCCTCGTCCTTTTTAGCCCGAAAAGCCTCTCCATTCGCTGACCTTGTCTCATTCGTGAAATATACATTTCCGTCGCCATCCAGCAGAAATAATTCATCCTGTCCCCCCAGATTTAATTCTCTGAAGAACTGATTAAATAACGAAACATCCACGTCCATAAATAAGGTCCCTACTATCTTGGGATCTTTGGTGACACGCCCAGAAATATCAATTAAAGTACGGCCGATAGTGAACACACTGCGCTTTGAACCTGTGTAATATTCTTCGGAATGGGTAGGGAAAATTGCCACTTGTGAAGGATTTGGAGCCATTTTAGTTAACCACTCTTGATAAGGCAGCAGATCAAAGTTGACCCCTCTGTTTTCTTTTTCCTGATAGTAGAGCTTATCGTCTGACTCCCTATGAAAATAAACACTGGTGATGTAGGAATCACTGTAGAGAACTGTTTTTAGAAAGGTTTCAATAGGAATCGTATTGATCTGCTCCAGCTCATTTACATTATAGGTTTGATTCTGTGAATAACTCTCGATAAAACCTTCATATCGTCCCGTATACATCAGCTTAGAGACCTCATTGTACTGATTGAAGGCAGAATTCAGATTATAGCTCATATATAGTACCATTTGCTGCAAATTACTTGTTGTGTAACGCTCGACATATCCGGAAAAAGTCTGCACAGAAATGTAACTAAGTGCAAAAAGCGGAATTAAGCCGACTAATAAAAAGGAAGCGGAGAATTTAACAAATATACTTTTGGATCTTCGGCCCCAGATAAACATGAATGAAGGCATCCCCTTTGCTATCCATCTGACTATTGGCTTTTGAAGGATTGCTTATATTCTTGTGGCAGCTTGCCATATTTCTTCTTAAACATATCGCTAAAATGCCGGGCATTGTTGTAGCCTACACTATCGGCAATCTCATAAACCATCATATCGCTTTGCAGCAATAAACGAAGGGCATGATTCATCCTCACCTCAGTGACATAATTCTTAAAGTTCTGTCCGGTATGTTTTTTGAAAAAGCTGCTGAAATAATAGGAATTCATAAACATCATCCCTGCCATAGATTCCAGTGTAATATTTTCTGGATAATGCTCCTCAATATAAGCCTTCACCTGGGAAAGCTGCTTCAGTTCCTTATTGCCCATGCGACTGGCAATTTGCCCAGACATTTTGCTCAAAAGCACACGGAAATCTTCCTCCACCTCTTGAAAGGTAGAATAATTAGCCAATCGTTCAAGAATCGGATTTGTATCCTGAAGTGAGGGCCCTGCCTCCACACCAAATTGAATAAGCTCCTGTTCAAGCTGCAAAAATGTATTGTATACGGTAGAAACGGCTTGGTTTCTATTTCCGTCTGCCATCTGCCGGATCGTCTGAAATAATCGCAGGCACTCCTGCTCAATTTGCTCTTTATGTTGTGATTTCATGGCAATCCCAAGGGCGGACTGGATTTCATGCAGCGGAGTTTGAATCAATGATTCACTCTCATACCTGCTCTCTTTAACAGAAATCACACGATTAGGCCCTGTAAAATATTTATAATTTAGCGCTTTCAAAGCTTGACGATAAGATTCATCAGCATCATCCATACCGTCAACAGGATTGCCTACTCCAAGGGTCACCTTTAATTTCAGAAAACTTGTGATTTTGTCATGGAGATCTAAGGCAATTCCCGCTGGTTCCTCAGCATGCTCATGCTGGAGCAGGATACAAAAACGTTCCCCTTTACGGAACATATAACTATTATCGCTTTGCTCCACGGTTTCTTTAATAATGTTAGACAGTGCAAAATCAATCAGCTTACGTTCGCGTTCTTCCCATCTGGAAGGCTGCCCCGACGATTCGTCCGTCTCTACCAAACAAATACTGACGTAGCGACTTAGCGCAATAATCTCCATATCAAGCAAGGTGTCTGCTGTCCCCTTATTGCCGTCCGTCAGCTTGTCGAGCAATTCTTCGATCGTTAATCTGCGGTTTCTCTGTTCATAATGGTTCAGCTTCTCTTTGTTGCGCTCGCCTTCTGTTTCTTGACGAATAAGGGAAACGGCTTTGCTCACAACCTGTTCCAGCTGGTTTTTGTTCACGGGCTTCACCAAATAATCCAGCGCACCATATTGCAGTGCTTGACGGGCATACGTAAACTCTTGATAAGCGCTTATAAAAATAACCTTCACTGCTCTGCCAGCTTCATGAATTTCACGGATAATATCAATCCCTGTATATCCTGGCATGCTTATATCACTAATAATCAGATCAGGATCACAATCCTCGATCTGTTGTTTCAGCTCGATTCCATCACTGGCCTCTCCAACAATGGTCAGTCCAAGCTTCTCCCATGAAATCAGTTTTTTTAGGCCTCGCAAAATCACCGGTTCATCATCTGCGAGCAGTACCCGGATACTCTTCATTATGCAGTCCTCCTACCTTCGAGAAATCATCCCACAGCTGTCCAATCATCTTAATCTTATGATAACAGACAAACAATCTTTGGTGCAGCTTCAAGCGGATGAACTTTCTTAAGAAGAAACCGCAGTTTCTTAAGATTAATTTATCTAAGCTTAAAAAGGTGGTGGGCGTAACTGCGGGGAATGTTTGAACTTCCTCCGTTACTGCTCACCTGTTATTTTTATCTAAAGTTCAATAAAACAAACTATCCTCTACTTTAATATTGTTGAAATAGAAACAAAAAATCAATATAATTTGTTAATGTAAGAGCGCTGGGAGGACAGGCCATGAACAAAGAAGATCAGGTCATGATGGGTTTCAGGGACGTATATAACAAGATGGTTTGGCTTAATAAGGATAAGATGGAAGACAGTCTTAAGGGTTATAAACCTTCTGAAGTACATTGCATCGAATACATTGAAAAAAATGCAGATTCCAACGTCACAAAACTTGCAGAGTCCTTTTATATGACTCGCGGTGCCATAAGTAAATTAACTAAGAAGCTCATCCAAAAGGGCCTCATCGAAAGCTACCAAAAATCGGATAACAAAAAAGAAATCTATTTTAAGCTTACTGAACAAGGGAAAGTAATTTATAACGTCCATGAGGACCTGCACAAAGAGTTCCAAGAGCGGGATAAAGCCGTATTTGAGCAGGTAACTGAGGAGCAATTTGACAGTATGCTTACCTTCGTAGAAAAGTATAGTAGGCATTTGGATGCAGAAATAAAGAAACAGGGTATAGATTTTAATCCGAATAAATTCGAATAATGAAAATGAAACTCCATGCAGCCGGGCTCTTATGAGTAAGGCTGCATTTTTATGGTCATTATTTTGTTGACACGGAAACAAAGACGTGATAAAAATGGTGATGTACCAAATTTGTTTCCAAGGAATCAAAACATCAACTTTTGAGGAGAGAATTTAATGTTCAAATTCAGATCACATAATAAACAGAACATAGATCAATCCGTAGATAAACACGCTCTAATCTTCGGTTTGATCTCTGTGTTTCTGTGCGGAATAGGCTTCAGTATCATCATGCCCGTTGTCCCCTTTTTAGTGCAGCCTTATATAAGCAATCCGGGAGAACAGGCTATAGTTGTCACACTGCTGACCTCTGTTTATGCAGTCTGCGTATTTTTTGCAGCCCCTGCACTTGGAGCTTTGAGTGACAAATACGGGCGTCGTCCATTACTTTTGGTATGCCTTTTAGGTTCCGCAATTGGGTACTTTGTTTTTGGGATAGGAGGAGCGTTATGGGTACTTTTTGTTGGACGCATAATAGAAGGTATAACAGGCGGAAGCATAGGTACTATCTTCGCCTATTTTGCTGATATCATTCCTCCAGAACAGAGAACTAAATACTTTGGCTGGGTGAGTGCGGTAGTAGGTGTAGGTACCGTCATTGGTCCAACGCTAGGCGGATTACTTGCCAAGTTTGGTTATTCTGTACCCATGTATTTTGGAGCCATAATAACCTTATTGAATGTTCTTTACGGATTCTTTTTTATGCCTGAGAGCCTTGACAAGAACAATAGACTGAAAGAAATTACCTTGGTAAGACTGAATCCATTTACACAGCTTGCAAGCATATTGTCCATAAAAAACTTAAAAAGGCTACTGGTCTCAGCATTCTTACTTTGGATACCCAACGGATCTTTACAGGCTGTTTTTTCACAATTCACAATGGATACTTTCAGCTGGAAGCCTGCACTAATCGGACTGATGTTTTCAATTATGGGCTTCCAAGACATCCTTTCACAGGGTTTCATCATGCCTAAGCTTTTGCTGAAACTTAGTGATAAACAGATCGCAATTCTTGGAATGGTTTCGGAGATTATAGGCTACAGTCTCATTGCGCTATCTGCTTTGTTCTCATACTATCCGCTTTTTATCGCTGGAATGTTTATATTTGGTTTTGGGGATTCGATTTTTGGGCCTTCATTCAATGGGATGCTCTCCAAGTCTGTCGATTCTAGTGAACAAGGAAGGATTCAAGGAGGTAGCCAATCTATTCAGGCTTTAGCCAGAATGATTGGACCTGTCATTGGAGGTCAAATTTATGTATCACTTGGTCATGCCGCACCCGCTTTTATGGGGATGATCCTGATAGCTGCGGCAATATCCGTTTTGTATAAGGATACGCGTGTAAATATGTAATCTTGCAATCTCATGTTACAATACAACCTGAACTTATATTTTTAGAAGGCGGTTGATACTGTTGATTTACATCATCAAATTTGTATACAGCTTTGTGCTTCCTCCCGGTCTGTTTATCGTGCTTCTGCTAGGTCTAGTCATTTGGTTATGGAAAAAAAACCGCCGGCCAGCACTAGTTCTACTCGGGGTTACACTATTAATGTATTTCTCCATGACACCCTTAGTCAGCGATGCGCTGATCGGCAGTCTAGAACGGAAATATCCGCAGCCGGATACTTTGCAAGGAGATGTCATCGTCGTACTCGGCGGGGGCGCCAGCTCTGGCACACCGGATATAGATGGCGAGGGCAATTTATACGGATCAGCAGCAAATCGCCTGCTTACTGCTGTTCGCCTCCATCGGCAGACAGGTCTGCCAATCTTATTTTCTGGCGGACAAGTATTCTCCGACAGTGGTAATGAAGCGGATATCGCGCAAAGACAACTACTGGGTCTCGGCATACCCGAAGAGGATATCCTGATCGAGAATCAATCCCTCAACACGGAGCAAAACGCTATAAATACCGCAGCCATCCTGCAACAAACCGGACTTAAAAAGCCTATACTAGTTACTTCAGGTTTTCATATGTCCCGTGCGATGTTGCACTTTAAGAATGCGGGGCTAACAGCGCAAGCCTATCCTACGGATTATATCGCCAGCGCTGATATTGCACTGCAGCCCGCCAAGTTCAGTCCCTCCCCAGGAGCGATCTCCACAACAGGGTTAGCATTGAAGGAATATTTAGGCCAGCTTGCTGCTCGGCTATTTGATTAGTTCTGTAAACTTCGCATGCACAACCTCAGCGAGTAACTGTGGGGCTACGTCCATTTGCTGGCCAATCTTCCCAGCGCTGACAGCCATCGTGTCCAGCCCTTCTGCACTGCTGTCAATGAACGTGGGGTACAGCTTTTTCATTCCAACAGGTGAACAACCACCGCGGATATAGCCTGTCCATTTCTGCAGATCCTTCACTGGCAGCATCTCAATTTTTTTCTCTCCGGCGGCTTTGGCCGCCTTTTTGAGATCCAGCTCTTCGGCAACCGGGATAACAAATACATAAAGATTCGCACCGCTATGAGCGACCAACGTTTTAAAAACCGTCTCTGCCGCCTTTCCAATCTTCTCAGCCACAGCCGTGCCATGGATGAGTCCATCTTCATTGTCATAAGCGAACACTTTATAGCCGATTTTTTTGGCATCCAGCATTCGCATTGCGTTGGTTTTGGTTACTTGCATTGTTGACCTACCTTTCAATATCCTCTATTCGTTAACTTTATGATCAAAGAGGCCCCAAAGCTAATATAGCTTTCAGGACCTCCTGTTGCTGCCGTGCCCATTAATCTCTGGGATAATTAACCTGCATGATATCCATAAAAGGAACTTTTATGATTTCTTCATGATTACTGAGGTGTACTTTCCCGGTTCGCGAATCCATTTCCACGATCATGCCGCGTACCTCTTCTTCTTTTCCCCATACGGTCAATAAAATCTCAGAACCTTCTTGCTTAGCTTCAACTAACTGATTACCTAACTCCTCAAGCACAAATTCATCTCTTGTGGGCCGCTTGGCCACCTTTGCTTTTGCCACACTAATCCTCCAATAAGCTATTACGGATATTAAGTATATTAAATACTAAGTATGAATGCTCTCATTTATTATACCATGTTTCAGATTAAGGCTCGAACCCCTTCTGGCTCAAGAATAGCTCCTCTTCGGAAAAAACTTGCTGAAGTCCTTCATACACTCTGCGATATGCTGCAGGATCATACCAATCTTCCAGTTGCAGCTCTTCATATAGGGAATAAATCCCTAATCTCCGTGTGCGTTTGCCGCCGCTGCCGTCGCCCATAAAATAGTCATCCACACAGACTCTATCCACCAAAGCCCTTAAGGTCGCTGGAAAAGCTGGACTGCTTGGCAGTACTGGCGCTATAGTAGCTTGAACAGGGATGCCAGCTTCACGTAGAAGCTGTAACGTCTTCAGTCTTGCCGCAATGGGTGGAGCGCTTGGTGTGAATTTTTGCCGAATATCTTCACGGTCTGTTTCTACAGTTATACTTACTCGAACCTTATCCTCTAAACGTAATAATAAATCTATATCTCTGCGAACCAGCGGACTACGGGTCTGCACGAATAGGAAATCGGGCGGGTCTTGTACCATAACCTCCAGTAAAGATCTCGTCACCTGTTCCTTGTGCTCTACCGGTTGATAGGGATCTGTGCTTGACGACATAAAAATAGAGACGGGACCTTTCGCCTTCGCTTTGTGCAGTTCTTTTTGTAAAATCACAGCCGCTTCTTGTTTAACATCTACCCACGTCCCCCACTCCTCTTTGCGGAACAGCGAGACAGGCATCTGGCGCACATAACAATAGGAACAGCCGTAAGTGCAGCCCGTATATGGATTTAAGGAATGACTGTAGCCTGACAGATAACCTGTTCCTTTATTCAGCAAGGTTTTTGGGGAGGTGTAATTGGACTCTATTTTCATATATCTGCTGTATACTCTCCTCTCTCCAACTGAAGTAGTTTGGTCTTCATATCCAAACCACCCCGGTATCCTGTTAATGTCCCATTCTTACCAATAACCCGGTGGCAGGGCACCGTAATCAGAATCGGATTCGCACCAATGGCAGTCCCTACCGCGCGCACCGCAGCTGGTTTTTGTATATGTGTGGCAATATCCGAATAGGACCAGGTTTGCCCATATGGAATTTCACATAACGCCTTCCATACCGCAAGCTGAAAAGGAGTACCCTGATAATCAAAAGGAATGCCGAAGCTCTGCCGGTTCCCTTGCAAATATTCACTAAGCTCCCTCACATAAGGCGCCATCTTCTCATCGTCCTGCACCAGTTCACTCCCCGGAAAACGACGTCTAACCCATTCACTTAATTCCTCAAAGGGTTGCTGCTGCGAACCCACATAACTTAACCCATTCTCTGTGGCAGCAATATAAAAACTCCAGTCCTTATCGGTTAATAATGTCCAGTATAGAATAGCATTTGTTTTATTCTCCATGATTCGGTCCCTCCAAAATAAAATCAGAAGCCAACGTTACTTTCTGTTTGTTAAGCTGACGAAACTGTGTAGGCGTATACCCCGTTTTTTTCTTATATAAAGTAATAAAATATGACGTATTGGGCAGACCCACGCGTAATGCAATCTCAGCAACTGCCTGCTCTGTAGTAAGCAAATACTCAGATGCCTTAGCGATTCTCTTTTGCTGTATATAATCCACAGGAGTGATTCCCTTTACTTTCTTAAAGGTTCGATGTAAATGATAAGGACTGCCATGACATACCTCAGCTAACGTTTCAAGGGTGAGGGGGGCCATATAATTATGATCAATGTATTCAGTCATCAAAGCTACCCATTCCTTATCAGGAAGACGCTCACCTGTCGGTTTACATCTTTTACAAGGACGAAATCCGGCTGCCAGCGCTTGTTCAGCATTCTGAAAAATACACGCATTCTCCCGATTGGGTGCTTTGGATTTGCAGGAGGGTCGACAAAAAATTCCTGTAGTCTTCACCGCATAAAAAAATATGTCGTTATAAGCAACATCGTTTTGCAAAATAGCCTGCCATTGCTCCTCAGTCATTTGTTCCTCATCTTCAATCCTGTTCATCGCCTTCACCTCTAATGCAATTATACCCCTGAGCAGGCTCATCTGTACTCAATTTGGAATGGAAAAGCAAGATAGTGAAATTCAAAAGAGTGAGATTGCTCGTAATTACACTTTGTTTAGCGAATACGCACTACCTTTGTCAACCGTGCAGGGAGCCGCTGCTGGACAACGAATATTACTCATAACATGACTACGTGAACTGGAGGAATCGAAATGGATATTCTAAAAACAAAAGATGCCGCAGAGCTGATGTCAGTTAGTATAACCACAATTAAACGTTGGGCTGCCATGTTCCCTGATTTTTTTCCAAAAGACCGATTTGGCCATTATGTGTTCTCAGAGCAGCAAATCGGCCTGCTCAATCATATTAAAGACCGTATTAATCACGGAGAAGCCTTGGAATGTATACAACTCACACTCACGAATGAGCAGCAAATTTCCACATCACAACAGGAAAATCCACTACAGCACACAGATGCTGAGCCTATGAAGGATATCTTGTCTCGCATCAACAATGTTGAACGTGCACTCGATCAAAAAGCCGACGAAGTAGTATTGATACAACTGCTACAGCAGCGTGAGGAGCTTGAGGATCTACGAATAATGATCAAGCAAATAGCGGCATCCATAGAACCGTTGCAAGTGTCTAACGGCAAACCGCTCACCTCTTATGAAAATTCCCAGTCCACTGCCACTACCAGGCTAACGGCTCCGCCAAGAAAACGCGGTCTATTACGTTCTTTATTTTTCTTTTAAGCCTGAAATGTAAAAAAAAGAACCTACTTCAGACAATCGCGAAGTAGATTCATATAAGTATAAACATATTTAGGATCTCCCCCTGTCACCCTAAACGGTGGCGGGGGTTTGCTTTTTCCTAGCAAAAAGCTCGATCCTCCGGAACATTCTACTCTTTATGCAATAAAGCTGCTCCTGCAATTCCCGGATGTGTCATTTCGTAAGGGTCCAGAATCAGATTAAGCTCTTCTTCGGTTAGTACATTATATTTAATGCACAATTCCCGTACAGATTCCCCAGTCAAAATCGCCTCTCTAGCGATCCGCGATACCACTTCATACCCCAGATGCGGGTTCACAGCCGTAATGATTCCGACACTCCGCTCCACATCCCGCTCAAGCTTTTCCTTATTGGCTTCAATCCCAGCCAGACAGAAGTCTGTGAAGACTTGGAAGGAATTGTTCATGATGCTGATGGACTGAATGAGATTGAACACAAGCACAGGCTCCATAACATTCAGCTCCAGTTGACCCGCTTGGGAAGCCAGACAGATCGTATGATCGTTCCCTATGACTTGAAAAGCCACCTGATTGATGACCTCTGCCATAACCGGGTTAACTTTACCCGGCATAATTGAAGATCCAGGCTGGCGTGCAGGCAATGAAATCTCATTAAACCCAGTACGCGGACCGGAGGCCATCAATCGCAGATCATTAGCGATCTTGGACATGTTCATCATGCATACTTTTAGGGCAGCAGACACTTCTGTATAGGCGTCTGTATTTTGGGTGGCATCGACGAGATGATCTGCCGTTACGAGTGGCAATTCACTGATCTCAGCTAAGTGCTCTACCACCAATTCAATATAACGAGGATCAGCATTTAATCCTGTACCTACTGCTGTTGCCCCCATATTGACTTCATACAGATGATGGCGTGTATGTTCAATACGTTTGATATCTCTTTCCAGCACTCTGCGATAAGCCTCGAATTCTTGACCCAGACGAATCGGCACTGCATCTTGAAGATGTGTCCGACCCATTTTTATCACAGGATCGAATTCATCCGCTTTTACCGCAAACACATCATGCATTCTGTGCATCGTTACAAGCAGCTGCTCCAGCAGTGAAAGTGTGGCAATATGAATTGCCGTCGGGAACGCATCATTTGTAGACTGCGCCATATTTACATGTGAATTGGGGCTTAAGTGACGATAGTCTCCTTTTTCATGGCCAAGCAGTTCTAAAGCACGGTTAGCAATAACCTCATTCGCATTCATATTTAACGAGGTACCCGCACCACCCTGAATAGGATCTACAATAAATTGCTCATGCCATTGACCCTCGATGATTTCTTCTGCTGCTTTCACTACAACCTCTCCAAGCCCTCGATAGAGACGGCCAACTTCCATATTTGCAAGCGCAGCGGCTTTTTTTACAATCCCCATCGCTTTGATTAACTCTTTGTGAACCCGATAGCCCGTAATAGGAAAGTTCTCGACTGCGCGTAGTGTCTGAATCCCATAATAAGCGTTCTTATCTACCTGTTTACTGCCTAGAAAGTCATTTTCTACACGAAATTCAGTTTCAATCACTGTTATATCCCTCGCATTCATTATGATTAGGTTTATTAGAAAATAAGTAAGCGCAATCATTTCTATCTCACTTAGATATTAACCTTTATTGTGACAAATGTCTCTCAGAAAAATAGGGTTTAATGTAATTAATTACTATTTAGTAACCTAACACCGCTATTCTAAAGGGAAATGTGCTTAGGGAGGATTGAATTACCAAATCGTTAGGTCTAGTTTATCCAGATAAATTGTCGCTCACCCCAATTATAAGTATTTTGGACAAAATCACGTTTACGGATACTTAGGTATCTATTGCGGGCTGTGCAATGGGGCATCACATCCTTTCATGTACCTCCTTATTAAAGAAGCCGGCCAAAAAGGCCGACTTGGATTACTATTTATCACAGCAATTGTGTATTTTTTATACTGAATAATGATCTAATGAGATCTGGATTCCATTAAGCTGAGCTTGCGGTAATTCTGACTCCCTACTAATACTCAGAACTAAGCTTTCACCATCCATGTTGGTATAATTCGCTGCTAATCCCTCTCCCACTTCGAAATTCCTTTCTTTATGAGCCATAGCTGCGGCAAAAGCCTCTAAACCAATAATACCACATTCAGCCGCTTTCTTAATGCCCAATGCTTCAACGATCACACCACCCGGCATCCCTGCGACTGATACCTCTATGAATCTGGACCGTTCCTGCAGCTGATAAGAGTGAGATAAATAAATAACAACATACGTCTCACCAACCTGCCCGTACAATGTGTTAGGCTCTTGTTTCCATTCCCCTTGGGGAAGTACACCGATGATCGTATTCTTTTCACCCTGGGGGATTGGGAATAGAGAAATGATGACATTCTTGTGATAGAGAACCTCCATATAACGGCTTTGATGGCGGGGATCTCCCTCATTGTAGCCTTGTCCCGGGTGGAAGAAATACAGCTGATTTGCGCCTCCCTCTCCACTCACAGGTAACGAAAAAGCCCAGCGAAGCTGCTCATTATCGAATTCCTCAACCCGCTCCCACATCCCGCCTGCTGCAAACTCTTCTGTAATATAAGCATAGGAATGAAGCAAAGGCTGCGGCTGTGGATCCGTTGGGACAACCTTCTGAGTAATCTTCCTTACTTCCACTGGTGACTGGTGATTCATGGCTGCGGCTAATATTTCATCGGATGCTTGATAGAATAATAAACCGGCATACTCCGTGCGCGGCATCATCTCAGGCAGCTGGAAATCTCCAAACTGAACATAATCATGAAGCACATTAGCATCGCCGGGAACATCATGCGGCCAGCCTCTAGAATGCGCACCAACCCAAGCGCCACGCAGATAGAATTCAGCTCGTACATTCCATAAATGGTCAAGCATTTCTTTAAGGCTTGTAGTAAGCTCCGTATCCTCAGGCGGGACAAGTTCCAACGCACAGGTGAATGCCTGCACCCAATGCCAAAACCACGGAAGACTGCCGTATTCCGGCATCCCTTTAGTACGAATATAAGCCAGTGTATCCTTCAGACTCTGCCGGCCATCCTCAAGCAATATTTCATCCGCAAACATGGTGCCAAAAATCAGCTTAGCAGCTGTATATTTAGCTTCATGATGCCCAAAAGTAACCACCGGCTTACGGTAGAAATCACTGCGATAAATATGTCCAAACGCTGTATTCAGAACTATGCGAAGTTGAGCGTTTAATGCTCCTCCGTATCTTTTGCAAAAATACGCCAGCAGGTTGCCCATAAGCTCCACTGGTAACTCATGCGGTGACGCATCTCGCGGCACTGGATTTAATCCGAGTGGCCAATGGCCGTATAACTCCGTGCCAGGCTGCCGGTTCTGAAGCATTAAGATCTCCAGCAGCACATCCTGTGCTTTCTGTTTCGCTTGCTCACGATCAAAAGGCAGCTCAAAAGAATCATCAACAGCCGCTGCAAAAAGATACGAAGCATAATAAAAGTTATTTCGCACATCATCATGGAACCAGAGTCCACTTTCCAATAAAGAGCGTTGCTCCGCTTCCAGTGCTATATTAAAAATAATTTCTTTCTGACGTTCCTTATAAGTACTCTGGATATTTTTCAACCCCGGCATTACTTTTCAACCTCCATCATTTCAGTTTTATATCATCTTCCGGCATTCATGAAAATCGAGCATAATAGCTCTATTGTGCACACTTTCCGTTCATTTTGCAATTGGAAAAACCAATAAATAAACATAAATAAACGAAATAAAAAAGATTAGTACTTGTAAAATGAACATAAATGTACTAAAGTGTACCTATACGAACGATAATATGTACACAAAGGAGATTGAACATTCAATGGAAAGACGTTTCGCATCCCATCCTAATGAAGTAAAACAATTTGACACTGAGCGCCTCCGTAAGGAATTCCACATTCCCGTTATTTTTGCACCTGATGAGCTAAAGCTTGTCCTAACTCATGAAGATCGTATGATCGTTGGTGGAGCTAATCCTGTAAAAGAAGAGGTTGCGCTAACTACTGACCTTAAAGAACTTGGGGTTACTTATTTCTTGGAACGCCGTGAACTGGGCATCATCAATGTCGGTGGTAAAGGCTCCGTGGTTGTAGATGGCACAGAATATGAAGTAGATTTCAAAGAATGTCTTTATGTAGGTCAAGGCTCTAAAGATGTAGTCTTC
Organism: Paenibacillus sp. FSL R7-0163; assembly: GCF_037969975.1. NCBI lineage: Bacteria > Bacillati > Bacillota > Bacilli > Caryophanales > Paenibacillaceae > Paenibacillus > Paenibacillus sp. FSL R7-0163. The sequence goes on along the minus strand of NZ_CP150224.1, from coordinate 2,103,528 downwards.
AAAAGTGCAGACGCTTCCAAGCCTGCTAAATTCTATTTGAATTCTGCTCCAGCTCATCAGTCCTACCCTACTACCAAAACCACACTGGCCGATTCTGAATCCGGTGCGATGGGTGGTCTGGAGAACTCTAACGAGCGGACAATCCACCGCTTCATTCACACAAATGGTGTGCAAAGTGCCCAACTGGTTATGGGTATGACCCAACTGAAACCAGGCAGCATGTGGAACACAATGCCAGCACATACCCATCCACGCCGGATGGAAGCCTATTTCTATTTTGATCTTCCGGACGATTCCGTTGTATTCCACTTGATGGGAGAACCTGATGAAACCCGCCATATCGTAATGCATAACGAACAAGCGGTTATTTCTCCAAGCTGGTCCATCCACAGTGGTGTCGGCACTCATAACTATACTTTTATCTGGAGTATGGCTGGCGATAATAAAAGATATGATGATATGGACCCCGTATCCATGAAAGAATTACAATAGAGATAAATCAACTACGGAAAGATGAGGCAGGCGGATGAACCCGATACGACGACACGAGATGATTATGGAAGTTATGCTGAACCAAAAAGATGTAACGGTGAATGAACTGAGCGATAAGCTTCAGGTTACTGGAAAAACAATACGCGAGGATTTAAGCAGGCTGGAGGAACAAGGGCTGATCGTACGTGTACATGGCGGAGCTGTGCTGGCACAAAGCGACCAGTTTGGTATTTTGCCCTCCAAAGACCCGCTGGATAAATACTCTGACGAAAAGACGGAGATTGCCTTGCGTGCGCTTGCTCATATTGAACCGGACGATATTATCGCTCTTGACGGCGGTAGCACTACGCTTGAAATTGCTCGGCGTCTGGACAATATGCCACTAACGGTAGTCACCAATGATGTATACATCATCAGCGAACTGGTTCCCAAAGATAACATCCGTCTGGTCGTTCCCGGTGGTTATCGTGTCCGTAATATGTTGGCTGGTCCTGAAGCCGTCTCCTATGTACAAAAGCTTAATATTCAAAAAGCATTCCTTTCATCGACTGCTATTCATATAGAGCATGGACTCTCCATTTATACCGGAGATTTAATTGAGTTCAAGCAAGCCCTTGTATCTACAGCCCGTAAGGTATTCGCGGTTGTAGATCATCATAAATTCGGCCATACTGCACTGCGTACCTTCGCTTCCCTACAAGAAGTTGACGTGATCCTGACGGACAATGGGCTCTCCCCCGAAACGGCAGAACAGTTCCGCAGTGCAGGCGTTACAATTGAATGCGGGTAAACCCGGAATAACAATCCATTTACAATAAAGGGGCGTAATTTATATGTCATCATTATTCAGCTTGGCAGGTAAAACAGCTATTGTAACAGGCGCAGCTCAAGGTCTTGGACAAGGAATCGCGCTTGCATTTGCAGAAGCCGGTGCAGATGTTGCATCAGTCTCCCTTAATTCGAGTGAAGAAACTGTAAATGCAGCAAAAGCTTTTGGAGTAAAAGCAGTTAGTATCGAATCTGACTTAAGTGATCATAGCAAGCTGCAAAGCACTTTTGACCAAGCGCTAGAGCTGACCGGACATGTTGACATTCTCGTAAACTGCGCCGGAATGATCCGCCGTGCACCGGCAAAAGATCATAGTGAAAAAGACTGGTTTGATGTAATCAATTTGAACCTGAACACAGTGTTCCTTCTGTCGCAAATTGCAGGCCGCCACTTCCTGGAAAGAGGATCCGGCAAAATCATTAACATCGCCTCCATGCTCTCCTATCAAGGCGGAATCAATGTCCCTGGTTACACTGCGAGTAAACACGGGGTTGCTGGTCTTACTAAAGCTTTTGCAAATGAATGGGCAGGCTCCGGTCTGAACATCAATGCAATTGCACCAGGTTATATGGCTACTGAAAATACCGCACCAATCCGTGCCGACCAAAGTCGTTCGGACTCTATCTTAGACCGTATCCCTGCAGCACGTTGGGGAACGCCTGATGATGTTAAAGGTCCTGCCGTATTCTTGGCTTCCGCAGCATCTGACTACTTGAACGGTCACGTTCTTAATGTGGATGGCGGATGGATGGCTAGATAATCCATACAAAAATGGGTGTCCCATAGGGGCACCCATTTTTTTTGACTCAGCTGACCCATCTACATACGCAGTAGCTTAAAGGATTCAACTAACCGATCTGCACACGCAGCAGCTAAAGGACTCAGCTGACCGATCTGCACATGCAGCAGCTAGAGGACACAGTTGACCGATCTCCATACGCAGCAGCTAAAAGACTCAACTGAGCGATCTGCACATGCAGCACCTAAAGGACTCAGCTGACCTTATACACCGTTTTATCCGCTATTTGGATCATAGCCGCTATTGGCGCAAAAAACACCAATTATAAGCTCTTTCATGACCATTAGCGACGCTGGAGTCCGAAAACCTGCTCAAAAGGCGGTAAATTCGCAAATAGGGGCATCTGGGTCCGAAAATCACAGTACCAGTGGTGGTTGATCCTTCTGCGTCATTTAAATAAGCTTGCAATGGAATTCACATCAAAATCACTAGTCATTCTAAAGTTTCCCGAACTGTATTTGTCCTTCTTATCAAGATCCGTCACATACAGGAAGTTAGTATCCGTAAGATTCATGCCAAACCTCAAGCTGTTATTCACAATAATACTTATCCAGTAGGTCTCCGTAGATTTGTCCAAAGCACTACTTCTTCTCAATTTTACATCTGAAAAAGCATAAATGATCTTTTCAATTTCCTTCGGATCTTCAATCACTACCTTTTCATCCACTGAGTATTTCTCAATCTCGATAGAGGTGATTTCTGTTTCGTCGATTTGATCCAACACTAAATTCTCAAATGAATTATAACTATGGTAGAGATTAATGATTACTGGGATTTCGATCAATAAAAAAATAAGTACGAGAAATATATAACGTTTCTTCATATTCATAATTATGAACTCCCTAGTTCTACAAACTCCTCTGGATGAGTGCGAATATATTCGCCAATTATTCTATGCGTATTTGGTGTCAGGTTCTTATATCGTTCGAATAACCCAGTAATTACTTCTAACAGCTGAGGGTCTCGATCCAAATCCGTGATGGCAGCATCCGCCCACTCTTTACCCAGTCGATGATTTCTTTCCTCGAGAAATGTCTTTGTTTCCTGAAGCAAAAGAATCATGGGTGATTCGTCAAAAAATCGTATGCCTCCTATCACCCCTGTCCAATACCCTGGCAGGTCTTGCATGTAGGAAATCCAAGCATAATATTCTCCTTCGGAATTACAGCTGTGACCATATAGCACTCTGAACATACATAAGGCTTGTTGCCCCTCTGTGAGCTTCGAGATCACTTCTGATTTGGTCGATGGCGATTTTCCGCGAATCAGCTGAAAGGTAGGCTCCATACAGGCCCATCCTAACCTTTCATCACTTAAAGTGTCCAAGTCTTCCCGCTTCATGGCTACTAAATTCATTTAACTCCTCCTTTGATTAACATCCAAAAATATACATATATTTCTTAACGATGTCAATAAAAATCACTTGGGGACATTAAGCAATTCGATCGTTTTTATGATAGGCTTTAAGCAGTAGATATTTTCACAAAGGAGCTTTTCTATGCATAATGAGATACTTACTATATTTGATGAAGCGGGTCACCGAATCGGTACAGCTCCACGGGCAGAAGTACATCGGTTAGGACATTGGCACGAGACCTTCCACTGCTGGTTTATAAGCAAAACCCAAGAAATCCCCTATATTTATTTACAGCTTCGTAGTGAGCAGAAACAAGATTATGCAGGATTGCTGGACATCACGGCCGCTGGACATTTGCTGACACACGAAACGGTAGAGGACGGGATTCGCGAGGTCCAAGAAGAACTCGGTTTGGAGCTAGCTTTTGATGAGCTGATTCCCTTAGATACAATTCCTTACTGTATGATCAAAGAAAATCTTATCGATAAAGAACGAGCGCATGTTTTTGTTTATAACAATCCTTATCCTCTGGACGATTTTAAGCTGCAAGAAGAAGAGGTTGCAGGAATAGTTATCACAAAGTTTGCGGACTTCCGAAGCTTTTGGCAGGGAGAAATACATAGTCTACAAATCAATGGTTTCAAAGTCGATTCAAACGGGCAAAAAATCAACATTCAACAGAGAGTGGATCGGACTCATTTTGTGCCTCATGAAGCAGCTTATTTCACTCGGATCATTGAGGGCATCGAAGCAATAATTCTAACATCACCCATCGTCACGGAGGACATATGATCATTAATCCTCAAACATTTACAGTGAATGGAATCCAATATAGCATTAGATCTGCTGCCTCTAAAGACGCTAAAGTGTTATCTGAATTAAGAGTGCGGATCGATGGAGAAACCGAGAATTTAGATCGGGAACCAGGCGAAGCCTTTATTGACGAAAAAGGGTTTGAACAGCTTATTCAAGCCGATTCAGAGAAAAATAATAACCTTTTTCTAGTCGCAGTAGTTGATAATCAAATCGTTGCGTTCTCCAGATGCGAAGGTTATTCCTTAAAAAGATTTGCTCATAAAGTAGAATTTGGAGTATGTGTGCTGCAGGATTATTGGGGATATGGTATTGGAAAAAATCTTCTCGCCGAATCGATTGCCTGGGCTGACACTAACGGTATTCAAAAGATCACCCTAAATGTGCTGGAAACGAACACCAACGCTATTAAGCTATATCAAAAGCTTGGCTTTGAAATCGAAGGGATTTTAAAGAAAGATAAACTTCTATCGGACGGCAAATTGTATAACACCATTATGATGGGAAGAGTTAAGAATTGATTCTATTCAAAAAAAAGGCAGAACCTGAAACTCAGGTCCTGCCTTTTTATTATACTAATGCTTTACGCTTCAACATCGCAAGTCCATTCACCGCTAGATTCAATAGGGCCGGAGCTGAAAGACCTGTTTCCAAGTCTGTGTATTCCGCTCCATCCAGCTCTACCGTTTGCGGACTGCCGCTGAAATTTTGCACAAAAACATAATCACTTTCGCCATCTGTGCGAAGTTGTGCAGTCACACCTGCTGGAAGTTCACTCTCCATCGCACGGGTAATTCCTGCCTTAGATGTGATCGCTGCGTATAGCTCAACATAGAACGAAGTGTCTTTCACACGGGTAGCAAGATGGTACGCATTTCCTTCACCAAAACGATTGACTGTAAGCGCTGGACGGCCCGCATAGAAATCGTTGCGATAATGCCCCAAAGCCTCTGCACCTTCCAAATGAATCAGCTCGGCAATCTCATGCGCATCGTAGTCACCGCTTAGCTTAAGTTTATTACCTGCCTCCATTACTAACCCATTCAGATCACGGCTGTGCAGCCCTTCTGTCTCCTCTGCCCAAATCCCCAGTGTTCTGCGCAGTGGACCAGGGAATCCTCCCAGATGACATAAATCCGTTTCGTTAACTACGCCTGACCAATAGGTTGCGAGGAATGTGCCGCCTTGCTCCACATATTTCTCGATACGCTTTCCATTCTCTTCACTAATCAGATATAACATAGGGGCAACAACCAGCTTGTAAGCAGACAGATCATCTCCAGAGCCTATAATATCAACTGGAATGCCCAGCTCCCAAAGGGCACGATAATGCTGCAGCACCGTCTCCTCATAACGTAATCCGGAATTACGGATGCCTTGCGCATCCTTTATCGCCCAGCGGTTGTCCCAATCGAAAATAATCGCCGTCTGCGCCGGAGTGGACGTACCCACTACTTCCGTCATTCCCGCCAGCGTCTTGCCTACTTCCGCTACATCTTGGAATACTCGAGTCTCGGAGTGGCCACTGTGGTCTACAACTGCACCGTGGAACTTCTCACTTGATCCGCGGCTTTTGCGCCATTGAAAATACTGCACAGAATCCGAACCATGCGCTACCGCTTGCAAGGAAGACAGCTTGTGCATACCAGGACGTTTCAGCTTACTGACCGATTGCCAGTTCGTAAGGGATGGCGTGCTTTCCATCAGCAGGAACGGTTTCTTTTTAAAAGAGCGCATTAAGTCGTAGTGCATCGCCGTCCATGCTGCCAATCTAGTATCATCACCGTCTTCGGTATAATGCCAGTCTGGATAAGCGTCCCATGAGACCACATCCAGGATTTTGGCCAGCTCGCGGTAATCAATGCCATCGATCATATGCATATTCGTCGTGATAGGCAGCTCTGGATTGTAAGGACGAACCGTATTGATCTCGTGCTGGCAGAAATCAATTGTCCGTTCACTAACAAAACGCCGCCAGTCAAGATTCAAGCCGTGTACTTGTGTCTCACCATGTGGAGCTGGGGATTCAATCTGTGACCATGAAGTATAGGTATGGCTCCAAAAAGTAGCCCACCAAGCATGATTCACCTCATCCAAACTGTTATTATATTTCACCTTCAGCCATTCTCTAAAAGCATCCTGGCAGAGCTCACAGTGACACTCCCCACCGAACTCATTCGAAATATGCCACCCGATAATGGCTGGATGCTGGCTGTACCGTTCCGCTAGCTTTGCATTTAGAATTGCAGTTTTCTCACGGTACACTGGTGAGGTATAGCAATGGTTATGACGGAAGCCATGCAAATTGTGAACACGGTTACGCTCCACTCTTAAGACTTCTGGATATTTTTGCGACATCCATGCTGGGCGGGCACCACTTGGCGTTGCCAAGATAGCGTAAATCCCATTCTCTGCAAAAGAATCAAGTACACCATCCAACCATTCGAAAGTGAACACACCCTCTTCTGGTTCAAGAGATACCCACGAGAAAATGCCTACGGACATGACATTGCAGCCCGCCAGCTTCATTAATCGGATATCCTCACGCAATACTTCCGGATATTTAAGCCATTGTTCAGGATTATAATCAGCACCGTGCAGCATGACACCAGCTTTACTGCTTATCGGGGAATGTTTTTTATTCATTGTGTACGATCATCCTCTCAATTCTGCCCATTTATGGAATGGGACTATTCTCTGATGACAGGCTAGAAGCGTAAGCTATCTAATTCAGGAATCATCATTTATACTATTTATAATATAAGAAAAGTCATTTCAATCAGTAGGAATATAGTCTCGAAGTGATAGCACAAAATGAAGATGAGGTGATAAACCTGCTGCCTTTTTCTCTGATTGAATTACCACGCGACTCTGGAACGTTACCCCTATCCCCCTACTCTGTAGGTCGTCATATCCAATTCCATCATGTGCGCCCAGCAGGATTTCCTGTGTATCAAATCTTTTTGATCCGGACCGGAACCGGTTTATTTCGTGATCTGGAAAATGGCACAGAAATCATACTGGAACCGGGGATGGCTTTTGCCTTCCCACCAGATCGAGGTCATGAATATTATCCTACCTCTCATGAACCGTGGCATGTTGGCTTTATCGGTTTTCAAGGCAGTCAAGCTCAAGGATTGCTGGAAGCGCTTGAACTGCTCCCTTCTGCTCCTTATCGACCGGAGCGTTTTGAACAATGCTGGGAAGAAATCGGCCAAATTTGGCATACGGTGAATTCTCCTGCCTCCAATCGGCAAGACGAGATGTGGATGCAGGAGTTGTCTATCACGCTCTATAGACTGCTCTTAATGCTGCGCCCTGCCAAGAGTTCACAAAGCTCCGCTAATCGTCTAGCCTTCGAGTCTGTCCGAAATGAAGCCCTAACTACAGCCGTCGGGCTGATCAACGAGCATTACACAGAACCGCTTCTGATCTCCAATCTTGCAGCAGCAGTCGGCTACTCCGTGCAGCATTTCCAGCGTTTATTCGTGCAGGAATACGGGGTCACTCCGCATAAGTATTTGCAGAATCTGCGGCTGGAGCGGGCGCTGCAATTAATGACGGAGGATGTGGAGATCCCCGTTCAAGATATTGCGCTTCAGCTGGGCATGGAGACTAATTATTTTATACGTGTCTTCCGAAAAAACTACGGCTGTACACCAGGAGTAATGAAAATACGTTTGCTACTAGGCGAGCAAATGAAGTAACGCTTCCAAGCCTAATGAAGATATTGTAAAATTAAGCAGATGATAGCTTGTGAATTGGGGGCACCACAGATGGCCTAACAGCTTGGAGTGGCACACCTCACGGCTTCGATGTATATATCAGCTCAGATCTTCAGGAATGGTCCGAACCCATTGCTGCCTTTCGTCCAGATCCTAATTTTTGGGCTGATCATCATTTCTGGGCACCAGAGGTTCACCGCTACAACGGAAAATATTATATGTTCGCTTCTTTTAAAAGACATGGGGTTCCACGGGGGACACAAATATTAAGCGCGGAAACACCTGAGGGTCCTTATCTCCCTATCAGCAATCATCCGATTACCCCTGCTTCTTGGGAGTGCCTTGACGGAACGTTATATGTAGATAAAGAAGACAAACCTTGGATGATCTTTTGCCGTGAATGGATTGAAGTGACGGATGGAGAAATGTATGCCGTTCGGCTGAAGGAGGATTTAAGCGCTAGTATTGGTGAACCCGTGCTGCTTTTCCAGGCTTCACAAGCTCCTTGGACGGTAGGTGGCAAAGAAGGGCAGTACGTAACTGACGGTCCTTTTATGCATCAGACTAGCAGTGGTGAGCTGCTTATGTTGTGGTCTAGCAGTGGAGCCGGTGGTTATGCCATGGGTTTAGCCCGATCCATCAGCGGTGACATTAGTGGACCTTGGCAACATGATCCTGAGCCTCTTTATGCCAAAGATGGCGGACCTGGGATGTTGTTTCGTGATTTGACGGGCAGACTTATGCTGGCTATTCATGCCCCAAATCTCAACCCACAAGAACGGCCGCTGCTTATTGAGATCCAGGAAAGCTCCAGAACGATTTCGATAAAATCATTGTAATGTAGAACGGAGTAGAACCCTTGGAACAAAAGATTAAGTCCTTATTTAATGACCAGATTGTAAGTGCCGCCTGTACGAAATATGGTATCCCCATAGATGAGCTAACGTTCATTGGCGGATTTCAAAATTTTGTTTATGAATACCAACTTAGTAACCATCAATATATTCTAAGATTTACTCATAGCTCGCTACGTAGTAAGGATTTGTTGGCGGCTGAACTTGAATGGATTCTATACATAGCAGATCATGGCGTTTCAGTATCAAGACCCGTATGTTCTCTTCAGGGTAATTTAGTTGAGCAAATAGAGATCGGTGATTCGTGCTTTAGGGTATCTTCCTTTGAAAAAGCACAAGGGAAACGAATAGGTTACCCAGACTGCCTGAAAGATGTAGAGCTCTATGAGCAGTGTGGCATGATCACTGGACAAATGCACAGATTAGCAAAATCTTATAAACCACACACCAAAAGACATGCGTGGCATCAGAACTACTACCTGCAGAATGTAACCAGGTTTATTCCTTCATCCCAAAGTGGCGTTTTAGAAAGCTGTAAGGCGCTTATGGATCGGCTAAAGCATCTCGACGCTGATATAAATACCTATGGTCTCATCCATGGGGATATCAATGTAGGCAACTTTTTGGTCGACAATGGTAAGCTGACCTTGTTTGATTTTGATGAAGCTCAGTACAGCTGGTTTGTAGAAGATATCGCCATTCAACTGTATTATCTAGTCTACGTTTACGGGGATGATAGTATGGAGGACAGGCAGCTTCAATGTCAGCGTTTTATGGAGCACTTTCTAAAAGGCTACGTTAAAGAGAACAGTATTTCAGAAAATGAGCTGAAGCTAATTCCTCTTTTTCTTCGATTAAGAGAGATTATTGTTTATACAGGGATGTACCGGAGTTTTGATATGTCTAACCTAGATGATTGGACCAAAGATTATTTAACGCAGAGTAAGGCGAGAATTGAGAATGGTATTTCCATCATTGAGTCTTATTTCTGAACAAACATCCAAAGCGTTTCATATGATGTGTCTCTCTTACAAAACCCACAGCTATCACTGTGGGTTTTGTGTTCTCTAAACAAGTCCATTTTGCTTTTAAGAGGTTGATATGCCGTGACTCTATCCTAACTTGGACATATCGTATAAATGAGACTTTTCCCAAAAATGCATATGAGGGGTTGGTTAAATGAGTGCTGTACCTCACTACAAGGCGAACCAACAAGGTATTTCCATTATTACCTGTACCAATCGCCATAATTATTTAAACAACCTATTTCAAAATTACAGCAGACAAAAATATGCAAATAAAGAACTTATCATTATTATCAATAATAATAAAATTCCACTATCCCCCTACCTAACCTTAGCTAAAAAACACAAAAATATTAAGATATTTCGTAAACCTGAACATCAATCTCTCGGTTCATGCTTAAACTATGCCGTAACAAAATGCAAATATCATACCATCGCCAAATTTGATGACGACGATTATTATGCCCCTCATTATTTGACGGAAAGTAATCTGACCTTACAAAGAACTAAAGCTGATATCCTTGGAAAACGGGCTCACTATATGTATTTACTAGGTTCAAAGACTTTGATTCTTCGTTTTGCAAATGATGAACACCGGACGGTTACCCATCTCCCTGGCGCTACGCTCGTCTTCAAACGAAAAGTATTCGATCATGTGAAATTTCCTAATAAAAACGTAGGTGAGGATGATCTCTTTTGCAGCAGAAGCAGAAAGAAAGGTTATAAGGTTTATTCTGCGAGTAAAAATAACTTCGTTGCCATACGTAGAAAAAACTCTTCAAAACATACATGGATTATCAGTGATAGTACGTTAATAGCTAACCATAAGATCATCCGGAATATTAAAAACTACAGGAATTTTGTTGGACGCAGTCCAAAGATTCCGTTATGAAGTTAACTGCTGAATCTACTTCATCTGCTGTGTCTATTCTAACTTGTACGAAACGAATTGATTGTATTAAAACCATGTTTGATAACTATCAACGACAGAATTTCAAATCTAAAGAACTTATCGTGATCATAAATAATGATAGCTTGAGAATAGAAGATTATATACAAGCTGCAAAAAAACATAAAAACGTACGGATCTATAAACTACCAGAATATCGTTCACTCGGGTTTTGTCTGAATTTTGGTGTGCACTTAGCGAATTATAGTTGTATCGCTAAATTTGATGACGACGATTATTACTCTGCCAACTATTTAACGGATAGTATGAACATCCTCCATAAAACTAAAGCTGATATCGTTGGAAAACGAGCTCACTATATGTATTTAAATGATAAGAAGCTACTTTTGCTTCGTTATCTTCATATGGAAAATAAACAGGTAACCAATGTTCAGGGTGCCACCCTACTCGTAAAACGAAATGTCTTCCAGCAGATTTCTTTTCCAGATTGGAATAAAGGTGAATGTGTTAAGTTTTGTGCGGATTGCGCTGCACAGGGCTTTAAGATTTATGCAGGAAATAAGTATAACTTCGCTGCGGTTCGTAGAAAAAACTCCAAAGATCACACATGGATCGTTAGTGACAAGAAACTTCTAGCTCAAAATGTTAAAGTTCTAAAGGTAAAAAACTTCAAAAAATACGTAACTCGAGGCTGATTTAATCAAACTCATTCTAGCAGTTGCGACTTAGTAACCCAATAAAAAGACTGGACAGCAATTAGCTAAGCGGCTATTCGCATCCAGTCTTTCATATTTTTAAAAAGTGTAATCGAAAAATTTCTCTGCATTCCTTAAACTAGCCCATATATCAGAGCTTTCTCCGCCTATATACCAATAAGCTACTCCAGCTAGTTTTTTAGTAACCGCTAAGTTGTATTTAGTTATTAATGAACGCCCATCCTCAATCCAAATCGTATGTTTTATAGCTTGTTTCGAGTAGCTCGCGACATATTGTCCCAGAGTAGAATTCCACACAGGTTTCGATGCATAGCTGCTGATGATCTGATTTTGCTCCGGAAGCGTAATATATTCAGAGGATAAAACCGTTCCCTTCTGGTTCAGTGTCCAATCCCGATTATATAAGGGCAATGCCAATATAACTTTTTGACTAGGTACAACTTTTAGGATTGTATTCACAGCCTTTTGATCATAAGAAAGCGAAGCATTGGACCCCGGAACTTGACTCCCGTCATAATGCTCATCATACCCCATCATCACCATGTAATTCACTTGCTTGCCTAGGGCAGCATAGTCAAAAGCTTCTGTCCAATCCGTTCCAAGATCAGGGGATACATCCATCGACAGAATAACATTGAGCGAATGCATTTTCTCGGCCAATAAAGTAATAAACGAAGTCAAATACACACGATCTTCGGCCGCTACATTTTCAAAATCTATATTTAGTCCATCTAATCCATATTTACTCACTAAAGCAGCTAATTGTTTGACTGCCGTATTCCTTGCGGTTGTACTCAACAGCATTTGATGCGTCGCTTCTTGATCCGATCGATTGCCAACCATCGCCCAGACTTGCCTTTTATTCTTTTTTGCCCAAGTTACCAGCGAGACATCTGTCGAATCCGTTACTGTCCCTGTTTTTCCAACATAATACCAACGTGGTGAGAGTGTGTTGACGTTCGATTGCAAAACATGATTCTCAAATTGTGACGTCGTGAGACCATACTGCCAGCCTATAACAATACGTTTGTCCGGATCACTTTCCAGCTCTGCCGCCCAGCTTGTATGTTGCAGCACCCGATCCATCAGCACTGCCGTCTCTTGCCTGGTTATCGGGTCCGTGGGTCGAAAATTTCCGCTATTATCGCCCTTCATTAATCCGCGATCATTAACCTTGGCTACAGCAGCACTTGCCCAGCTAGCAATTTGTTGCCGATCTTTAAAATTGGTTTGTGCGGTAGTTGCAGTGTTTGTTTGCTTTAGCGCTTTGGCTATCCACACAGCCGCTTCCTGCCGAGTAACTGCTTTTGCGGGTGCAAAAGTAGTTGCCGAAGTGCCGTTCGCCAGTTCAAGCTGAATTGCTGCCTGTATCCAGCCGTAATACCAAGCGCTTTTGGCTACGTCGGTATAAGGAGATACCGGACTCAACGCTGGATCAAGCTTCAACAGACGATCAAGAACTGTAATAAATTCAGCTCTAGTAATCGATTGAGTAGGTGAAAATTTAGTATTCGAGGTGCCAGTTAATATATTCCGGTTATATAAATCTATGATTTCTTTTTTTGCATAACTAGTGTTTATATCCTCAAAAGGAACCCCGTTATCGGCCGATATATGCTGAATAAATACTCCGGCGTATAGCACGACAGCGAGGGTCATTATAGTAAATCTAGCAAATATATTCTTCACGGGTTAAGAGATTCCCCCTTGGTTATCAATCTTTGAATTATACCAAGGATACAATCCATAAACATCGCTAAAATATTGGTAGAGTACGATAGGATCAGCTCTTCGGATTATGCAAAAAGAGACTAAGAACCACACCACACAGCACCAAGCCCAATGAAACTAGGAACGTGTCGTGGAATCCTGCAACCATAGCCTCTAAAGGTAGCTTCTGATTTCCTTGACTCATTTGAGTAGCTATATTCGAAGTCAATAAGCCCGACATTATAGCGACAGCAAAGGAACCCACAATTTGTTGTGCAGAGGCAGTAAGTGGGGTCACACGGCTGATCAAATCCTTCGGAGCGGCCTTAAGCACATGTGTACCGAGCTGCATAGTAGTTAATCCTTGGCCAAGTCCCATAATGGCAAAATAACTGATCATAACGTATACACTTGTATCATTTTGTAAACGTGACAAAAGAAAGAGTCCGGTGGACAGCAGCACAAGTCCAGAGAACACAACGGGCCGAGCTCCATACTTATCAAATAATTTTCCTCCAATAATCATGCCAGCAAAGGATATTAAAGCTTGAGGAATAACTAAAAGTCCCGATTCAAAGGAAGAAAAACCTCTGACCTGCTGCAAAAAAATTGGAATTAACAGAATCGAACCAAATAAGGCGAACTGATTAATCCAGGTCAAAATCATACCTTTACTAAATTCTAGAGATCGAAAAGAGCGAAGTTCCAATAACGGTTCTTTTTGGCGCAATTCCACGAAAATAAACAAGGCTAAAGCAATGAAGCTGAACGCAAGAGATATAATCGTTATACGATCCCCCCAGCCGTCCACTCCCCCTCTATGCACCCCAAATACCAAGCTGGAGAAAGCGAGTGGTGATAAAATCACACCCCAAATATCCAATTTAGCTTTATTCCCCTTCTCTATTACCGGAAGAAATTTCACTCCAACAATCATTGCAATAATACCAATGGGGACATTAATCAGAAAAATCCAGTGCCAGCTTGCATATTCCAACAGCCATCCTGACAGTACAGGACCAAGAACAGGCGCAATTAACATCGGTAGGCCAAGCAATCCCATGATTGAACCTCTTTTATCGGGAGGTGCGATTTTGAATGACATAGCCATACCAATTGGAGCAATCATCCCTCCGCCTAATCCCTGCAAAATACGAAAGATTATCAGCTCTGTTGTGGATTGTGCCATTGAGCATAATAAAGAACCTATGGTAAACAATACGATCGAAGCTAAAAAAACACGTTTGGCAGTAAACTTATCCGAGAACCATCCGGCCAATGGGATAATTACGGATAAAGCCAGCGTATAACCCGTGATGGCCCACTGTATTGTTTTTAGGCTGGCATCAAAGGTTTTTTCAAGCTGCGGGATCGCTACATTCATAATTGTACTGTCGAGCATAACCAGCAACATTCCTGTTATAAGTGCCAGTATTACGGGAAGTATTGCTTTTATAGAAAATTCTTTGGTGACTGGTTGGGATTGTTCCACTTGTAGATTACTCATGGGTCTATACACATCCTTTTTAATTTTTACTAATAAAATAGCTAACCGCTGCCTCCTTTTTAAAAAATCGCACCGTTAAACTAACAGTGTAAGATTAATATAGCACCCGTTTATTTGCTTGTAAATAAAAATATCTAACAGTGTAAGATAAACCGGTAATCTAACGATGGTAGACCAGCCATCCATCTTCGCTTATGATAAAAGAAGACAGTAACAGGAGGTCGTTTCGATGAGAATCAAAAATCTGCAAATCACTGAACAAGATATAATAAAAGCTTCTTGGGAGCTGCTAGATGATATCGGCATAGAGGCATTTAGTATGCGTAAATTAGCAGAACTATTAAATATACAAGCCGCCTCTCTCTATTGGCATTTTAAGAGTAAACAGAGTATTTTCCAGACACTGGCTAATGAGATCGCCAAAGAAGCCCTCGAAACTGCGAATCTCGAAGGTGATTGGCAAGAACAGCTTTTTCATTTTGCAGATCGAATCCGCGGGGTTTTACATAAGTATCCTTGCTCGGCTCAGCTGATGATGAGAACCTTGCCTTCTGAACCTAATTATCTATCTTTACTGAATACTTTGCTTCAGATCGTGGATCATCTTCCTTTAAGCGATAGTGACAAATTCTCCTTAATTGCTTGCGTGTTAAACTATGTAATCTCTTTCGAATTGGACAAATATGAGCAGGATCGAATTGACTTAGCCATGAAAAATGAACCTAATGGAGATGCTAGAGAGGTATTTAAACAATCGCTTGAGCACTTATCAGGGGATGGACCTAATGTTATAAAACGAATGTACGAAAACAATATCTTTAATGAAATTGGCTCCGATAAGATGTTCTATACAGGTCTAAAAATAATGGTGAGTGGAATTGAACAGTTAGCTAATGAGCGACAGTAGAGCTTAGGGGATTTTTCACGACAATAAATCTTGGCACAAATAAAGGGCATCCCAGCAGCCGATTTCGGCTTTTGGAATGCCCTTTTTTAAAGAGCCCGAAATAAAAGTTCTCCTTTGGACTGAATGTATCTATACATCACTCCACATGCCACAAATATCACCACACCAATACCTAACATAACGAGATTACCATTTAGATCGGATAAAAGAAAACTCAAACCAAATGGAATCAGCAAGCTGATAAATCCTATAATCATCGCTACAAGGACCGAAGCACTTTGTTTAATTACAGAGACTTCATTGGTCCACTCCAGTTTAGGAAGCTTCAAGTTAACGATCACACCTACCATTGCGGTAAGACAAGCGTATAGGACGGGGATTATTAGCAATAACAAGCTCTCCATCCAGCCTGTGCCCAGAGAAATCATAAGAAGCACACTACTAACAATCACAATCGGTACTGTAATGGTGAGATTCACTGCGATTTTACTTAATAATATGGTTTTTGTCGGAACGGGGGCGCTTTTTAAAATCCAAATATGGTTACCTTCAAGCGAAATCGAACTCGATGTCGTGCAGCTTAATGCTACAAAGAGGGAAACAAATAGTGGCGCCAATCTGCTTAGATAGTTAGAGAGTTCAGGTATCTCAATAATTTGTCCTAATTGCTCTGAGCTAACAAACAGTAAGGTAATCGCCATGACAAGTAACATAACCATACCGATACTCGTATTTAGCACATATATAGAAGAACTGAAATAGCGGCGCAGCTCTTTTTTATACAATGTGTAAAGCGGTGAAGAGACTGCAAGTGACCTCATTTGATACTTATTCTTTGAGTAAGAAGTCGTAAGGCCTGTGTGTATTGCTTTATATTTGCTGCCAAGAATAAGGGTAAACGACATAAAAGAAAGTAACGAAATCCCTATAAATAATAGCAAAGGAGCTACCTGATACGAGCAGACAGCATCTACATACATAACCGTCAAAGGATATAAGTTGAAGATTTGATCGGCAATTTGTGTGCTCATATCCGCAAGTAACTGCGGGTCATTCCCATTCATTTGGCCTGAACCCAAAATAATAACAATGATTACGGCAAAAGTCAGAATGAGACTTATTAAACGACTTCCTTTAAAACGTGAGGAAATCCAACTAATCAATGCCCCTATAATTGTTGCAGCAATGATTGGCACTAATGGGATAAATAGCAGCGTTATCATGAAAAATAAATAATATACTACTGCCGGATTTACCTTTATAGCATAAACTACACCTGCTGGCACCATCACCATCAATGAGAACAGTATATTCAGCACATAGAGCTGAACTACACGGCTTGCTACGATATGGCTCGTTTTGATAGGCAACGACATTACGAGATCGTAATCTTTGGAGCCAAATAATACCCCACTCGCCTTATAGATCGTTGTAAAAAATCCAATCAAGCAAGTAACAGCCATCATAATCGCAAGCAGCAGCTCTGGCCGGCCTATCTGTTCAAGGGTCTCTGCTATCATGAAGCTATATCCAAATGAAACTACTGCCATCATGACAATCCCTATTAAGATACCGATGCTCAGCAAAAGCATTTTTCGTCTTTCTTTCATATCCCTTGTATGCAAAGCTTTATTTAACCCAAACGATGAGATCAGCTGAATTTTCGTCAATCGCCAGATATTAATCATGTTTAATCAACTCCAAAAACACATCTTCAAGGCTACTGTCACCTTTCACCTCTTCTGTTTTCCCATGAGTGATCAATTCACCCGCTTTGATAATGGCAATCTTATTACAGAGCTTCTCGGCCACATCCAGTACATGCGTCGAAAAAAAGATCGCACTGCCCTGGCTGCAAATCTCCGCCATGATTTTCTTGAGCGTGTGTGCCGCTTTTGGATCAAGTCCCACAAAGGGTTCATCCAGAACGAGTAGCTTCGGTTTATGAATAAGCGCGGAGATAATCGCGAGTTTCTGTTTCATACCATGAGAATATGCGGAGATTAAATCCCCCAGATTAGAGGTAATCTCAAATTCATCGCTATACTTCTTTATCAATAACTCCCGATCCGCTTTCGATACACTAAAAAGATCACCAATAAAATTCAAGTACTGAATGCCCGTCAGATGATCGTATAGATCCGGATTATCTGGAATATACGCAGTAATCGCTTTGCAGGCTAAGGGATCTTTTTTAATGGAGTACCCACCAATCTCGATATCTCCCTCCTCAAAATCTAAAACTCCGACCACTGCTCGGATAGTTGTTGTTTTCCCCGCACCGTTATGACCGATAAAGCCATAGATGTCACCTTTTTCGACCACCAAATTCAGATCATTTACCGCCTTCTTGCCACCCTTGTAGCTCTTGGTAAAATGTTTGATTGTCAACATCTTGCCACTCCCCTTCCAATCTCATAACACTCTCGAGAAGTCATATTTACTATAGCTTCGTCGTCTTCAATATACGTTTCTTATAATACGTTTAGCCCGTCCAGATAGTTCATTCGTTCACAAATATTTTTATCGGAAATTCCCACCCTATAGCGCGCGAGGTGAATAGTAACCGGGTCCGTAAGGGTAAGCAATTTACTTTTGAACGCTAAACAATCGACTTCGTTGGTGCCACGATGTATAGGACCGAGGCGCCCTTATTTCACAAAATCATGCCTTTTTCCACTCCGTTCGGACTCAGATGCAGCTATTGTGCCATTTCTGCTCCTTTTTGCTGCAAAATCAGCCGAATAAGTGCTATGCAGTCCGTTACTTTGAAATAAGGCGCCAAAAACACTATTTAGCTGCAATACGGTCCGCAAGGGTAAACAAACTACTTTGCTGACGATGTGATAGCTACTTTGGAACGCTAAGCAAATTACTTTGGGGACGGTGAGATAACTAACTTTGGAACGCTATCCAAACTACTTTGGGGACGATGAGCTAACTACTTTGAACGCTAAGCAAACTACTTTGGGGACGATGAGCTAACTACCTTGGCACGTAAGCGAACTACTTTCTAAGCATTCTACACTGGAACAGAAGCAATTTACCTTTGGCGATGGCTGCCATTCCTACGTATTGGACCGAGGCGCCCTAATTTCACAAAATCATGCCTTTTTCCACTTCGTTCGGACTCAGATGCAGCTATTGTGCCATATCCGCTCCTTTTTGCTGCAAAATCAGCCGAATAAGTGCTATGCAGTCCGTTACTTTGAAAAAAGGCGCCAAAAACACAATTTAGCTGCAATACGGTCCGCAAGGGTAAGGTAAGGTAAGGTAAGGTAAGGTAAGGTAAGGTAAGGTAAGGTAAGGTAAGGTAAGGTAAGGTAAGCCAAGCCAAGCCAAGCCAAGCTAAGCTTAGCCAAACTAACTATCCACCCGACAAAAAGAGCATTCACCCCCAAATTCGGGATTGAATGCTCTTTTTTCTAAATGCAAAGTCTACGCTGATGCGAACTGACTGTTATATAATCTGGCGTAATATCCACCGCTAGCTAGGAGTTGGTCATGCGTACCACTCTCCACAATGTCTCCGTCCTTCATGAAAAGAATGAGATCCGATTCTCGAATCGTTGACAAACGGTGGGCAATTACAAAGCTGGTCCGGCCTGCGATCATTTTTAGAAAAGCCTTCTGAATCCGTACCTCAGTCAGCGTATCAATACTGCTGGTGGCTTCATCCAAAATGAGCATAGGTGTATCTACGAGCATCACTCGTGCTATGGTTAGCAGCTGCTTTTGTCCTTGCGACAAATTATCTCCTGAGCCACTGATCTTCGTATCATATCCCTCAGGCAGGCGTTTAATGAAGCTATGAGCATTAGCAGCCTTAGCAGCAGCGATGACCTCTTCTTCGGTAGCCTCAGGTTTACCGTAGGCAATATTTTCTCTAATTGTGCCGCCAAACAGCCAAGTGTCCTGCAACACCATCCCGAAATTACGCCGCAGACTGTCCCGGGTAATCGTCTTGATATCCACGCCGTCAATCTTGATGGAACCCCTATCCACATCATAAAAACGCATAAGCAGATTAACCAGTGTCGTCTTCCCCGCTCCCGTCTGCCCTACAATTGCAACCCGGGTACCTGGTTTCACTTCCAGACTGAAATCATTAATCAGAGGACGTTCAGGATTATAAGCAAAGGATACTTTTTCAAAGGTAATTGTTCCTTGGCTTGTATTCATAATTTTGGCGTCTGTTGCATCAGCTGGTTCTGGCGATAGGTCTAGAATGGCGAAAATCCGCTGCGCTGATGCTGTTGCCGATTGAAGCTGCGTAATCACACCTGTAATTTCATTAAACGGCTTAGCGAACAAGTTGGAGAAGATCAAAAAGCTGGACAAATCCCCTACCGTCATAAGCCCGCGAATCACCATAACACTTCCGATCATCGCGATAACAGAGAAGGTAATATTATTTACTAACCGTGTTGTCGGATTAGACAAAGAACCGTAAAATTGTGATTTCACGCCAGTCTGGTACAAAGTCTCGTTTCGTTCTTCAAACTGGGTCAGTGCACGGTCTTCATAATGATAAGCAGTGACCACTTTTTGTCCGCCGATCATTTCCTCCACGTATCCGTTGAGACCGCCCAGAATTTTAGCCTGCTCCTTAAACATCTTCTGGGAGCGCATCGTAATGAATCTTGCCACAAAAAATGTAACGGGTGCTGACAGAAGAACAACTAAGGTCATTAAAGGACTAATGTACAACATGAGTGCAATTGCCCCCACGATGGTGATGATCCCCGTGAGCAGTGTTGAGAAGCCTTGCAGCAGTCCATCAGAGACCGCATCCATGTCATTAACAAACCGGCTGATGCTGTCCCCTTGCGGGTGGTTATCATGAAATTTTAACGGCAAAACATTTAATTTATCAAAAAGCTCCCGCCGTAAGTCATATACAGTCCGGTAGGCAATTCGATTAGTCAGGTAGGTAAGAAGCCATCCGAAAAAGCTGCCGACAATATACACCCCTGCCAGAATCAAAAGCAGTCTAAGTACGGCGTCAAAATCAACCTCTCCCGGCCCGATCATAAAATCGATGGCGCTGCCGATAAGCAACGGGCCAATTAGACTGGCAATCACACTGAGTATTGCGCAGATTACTGCGCCTATAGCTATTTTTTTATAATGCCCTGTGTATACAATAAGTCTTTTCCAAATGTTGTTTTTGTTCATTGGCCCGACTCCTCACTTGATAGCTGGGACAGGCAGATTTCTTTATACTCTTCACAACCCCGCATCAGCTCCTCATGGGTTCCGACACCGGCGATCCGCCCTTCCTCAAATACCATTATTTTATCCGCTTGTCTTACAGTGCTTACCCTCTGCGAGACAAGGAGCACGGTCATTTCCTGGCTGCTCTCTTTAAGAGCCTTTCGAAGTGCCGCATCTGTGGAGAAATCCAGCGCACTGGAGGAGTCATCCAAAATAAGAATCGATGGCTTACCTACTACTGCACGAGCTATGGTTAAGCGCTGCTTTTGTCCACCGGATAAATTTAATCCACCACGAGATACTTGCGTATTCAAGCCTTCGGGTAATTTACGTATAAACTCCTCCGCTTGAGCGATAGAGGCTGCCTGCATGATTTCTTCCTCAGTTGCATCTTCCTTACCCCAACGTATATTCTCAGCGATTGTTC
Source organism: Paenibacillus sp. FSL R7-0163 (assembly GCF_037969975.1). NCBI lineage: Bacteria > Bacillati > Bacillota > Bacilli > Caryophanales > Paenibacillaceae > Paenibacillus > Paenibacillus sp. FSL R7-0163. The sequence goes on along the minus strand of NZ_CP150224.1, from coordinate 2,082,240 downwards.
CTGTAAACAGCACAGCTTTTTGCGGTACAATCCCTATTTTCTCACGAAGCTGGTGCAGCTTGTAATCTCTGACATCCACACCATCCACTTTCACTTCACCTTGCACCACATCATAAAAACGAGGGATCAAATTCACAAAAGTAGACTTACCTGAACCCGTACTGCCAATCAGGCCCACGGTCTCTCCGCGATTAATTACTAAAGATATATCCTCTAATGCCGATTCACCTGTCGTATTATACCCAAAGGATACGTGATCGAATTGTATAGCAGGGGCAGCAGGGGCAGGTTCTGCAATCAATGCATTTCCTTCCTCGGACACGGATACCTTAACACCAAGCACTTCATTCACACGATTCGCTGAGGATGAGGCTTTTGTAAAAATAATAACCAAGTTGGAGACCACTATCAGCGCCAGCAAGATCTGAGTGATGTAATTGATGAAGGCAATGATCTCCCCTTGAGACAATCGGCCCCCATCGATATGAATTCCGCCTACCCACAAAATAGCTATGATCGCCGCATTTACTACAAGTGTAGTCATCGGCCCAAGCAAAGCAGAAATCCGCGAAACCCGGATCGCCGTAGTAGTCAAATCATCAGATGAGGCATCAAAACGTTCTTTTTCTGTACGTCTTTTGGCAAAAGCACGAATCACTCGAATCCCCGATAAATTCTCACTCAGTACGAGCGCAAGGGCATCCAGCTTCTGCTGGTATTTTCGGTACAAAGGAGCACTGCGGGTGATAATAAAATATAAAATAATGCCAAAAACCGGTGTTGCCGCTATTAGAATCAGCGATAATCTAAAATCCAAAATCATGGACATTAGGATAGCCCCGATGCAGATAAACGGTGCACGAATAACTAGACGAATCAGCATGGCCACAGCAATTTGCAGCTGGTTTACGTCATTGGTAATCCGATTAATCAGTGTAGGCGTACCTAAGGTATCCAGTTCAGCATACGACAAGGATGTAATATGTCTAAACATCTTATTGCGTAGTGTCGTACCGAATCCCTGTGAAGCCCGGGCTGCATAGTATTGGCATACCATGGAGCAGCCGAAGCCAAGCAGTGACATCAGAACCATTAGGCCACCCATGCGGTAAACATAGGCGCTGTCATGATTGCCAACCCCGTTGTTGATGATCAATGCGACAATGGTAGGCAAAATCAGCTCCAGAATCGCTTCCATCAGTTTGAAGATCGGTCCAATGATCGCTTCTTTTTTGTACGGCTTTAAATATACTGCAATTTTGAACAAATTTATCCACACCCAACATAAGAAGTATTTAACCACTTGAAATATGTATAAGAACAGTTATGATTATGGCATATCTACTCACATATTAATAATATTGGATTCGTATCGCTCCCATACGATTAGCATATCTCAAGTTCGGAGGATTTTTATATGGATATTAGACAGCTTAAATATTTTATGGCGATAGCTGAGGAAGGACAGATCACATCTGCAGCCAAAAAACTGCAAATGGCCCAGCCTCCACTGAGCCAGCAGCTAAAGCTCCTGGAGGAAGAACTCGGTGTAAAGCTAGTGGAACGAGGTCCACGCAGCGTGCAGCTCACTGAAGCTGGAGCCATTTTGCGGGACCGTGCCCAACAAATTCTGGAGCTGGCAGATTCCACTGCCCGTGAGCTCACTGATTTTGTCAAAGGTTTAAAAGGAACCCTAGCCATTGGTACAGTTTCTTCCTCTGGAGCTACGTTGCTTCAAGATCGGCTATGTGAATTTCACAAAACCTATAAAGGTGTGAAGTTTGAGATTCATGAAGGAAATACCTTTAGAATCATTGACCTCTTGAATAAAGGCATTGTCGAAGTCGGGATTGTTAGGACACCCTTTAATGGTACAAATTTAGAATGTCTTTACACACAAGCTGAACCTATGATTGCCGTAATGACACCTGAGTATGACTGGAAAACGGATGAAAACTTTATTGAGATCGGTGAGCTAAAGGATAAGCCGCTTATTATCTACCGCCGTTTTGAGCAGCTTATCCGGGAAACATGTCTTGAGAACGGCTTTGATCCGCTGATTTTCTGTATGAATGATGATGCTAGAACAACACTGCTCTGGGCAAACGCTGGTCTTGGCATCGGAATCATCCCCAAATCCGCTTTCGAATTAACGAGTAATAGTAATTTGATCTATAAAGAAATTAGTAGTGAATCACTACGCACGCGGGTCGCCGCCGTCTGGATTAAGGATAAATACTTGTCATCATTGGCTTCAAAGTTTATTGAGAGTTTCAAGAATGGATAATACCAGCTCTATTTATTCACTTGCTGTTGAACGAGCCTATCCTCTTCTTCTTTAATACGGTTAATATCAATTCGTTCAAACAATAATTGTAAATCAGTAACCTGTTGGTAAGGGGGTACCGAGCAAGGCTGCCAATTCGGTAGTTCTAACGACAGGAACCCCCTGATCTTGTCACAAGAGAACGGCAGAAACGGATGTAACAAATTCGCTAGGTTCGCAATAATCTGCACACATGTGTATATTGCAGAATCACAAGAAACCTGATCCTCTTTTATCTGTATCCATGGTTTTTGCAGGTCGAAATACTGGTTTGCCTTGCGCACATAAGAAAAAATATACTCCAGCGCATCTTTTAGATTCCCAGCCTCAATAAGCCGCCCTGATTCGAGATACAAGAGGTCAATGTTGTCATTCCACCCCTTATCCAATTGCCCATTCGGCACTTTCCCTTCATAAAACTTATCTACAAAAGCCAATGAACGGTTCACAAAGTTACCAAATGCTCCAAGCAGCTCTCCATTATGGCTATAAATAAACTCTCTCCAGGAAAAATCCGTGTCCCGCTTCTCGGGTCCATTAGCAATTAAGAAATAACGAATAGAATCTGGCTGATACCGCTCTAAAATATCAGGTACCCAGACCGCCCAGTTTCGGCTAGTGGAGAACTTCTGCCCTTCAAGGGTTAAATATTCGCTAGATATAATCCTGTCCGGTAAATGCAGACCTCCAGCTCCTAATAACACAGCCGGCCATATTAAAGTGTGAAAAGGAATATTGTCTTTACCATGCACATAATAAGCAGTAATCTCCCCTTTTTCCTCTAACCAAAAATCCTCCCAGCTTCCTCCGGACTGTGCAGCCCACTGCTTACTGGCTGATAAATAACCACTTACCGCCTCAATCCAAACATAAATCTTTTTATCTTCAAATCCAGCCACAGGAACATCTACACCCCAAGACAAGTCTCTTGTTACCGCGCGGTCCTGCAGCTCTTCTTGTAAATAACGTTTGGTCAGTTTTATAGCGTTATCTCTCCAAAATTGTGCTTCCTCTACATATTCCGTTAATTCAGACTGAAAATTAGATAAGCTAAGATAATAATGTTCTGTCGGCCTTTCTGATGGTGTATTACCACATAATTTGCAGACTCTGTCTAACAAATCGGCAGGATCTAGAATCGTAGAACAATAATCACATTGATCCCCTCGCGCCCGCTGGCCACATACCGGACAAGTCCCTTCCACATATCTGTCTGGCAAAAAGCGCTGATCCACCTCGCAGTAACATTGCGCAATGGTTTTTTTATGTAAATGACCATTCTCTAGTAGCTTTGTAAACAACTCTTGCACGACCTTATGATGCTGCGGTTGATCCGTTCGAGTATATAGATCATAACTAAATCCCAGCTGTTTAAAACACTTCAGAAACTCCTCATGATATCTGCTTGCAAAAGCTCCGGGTGTAATCCCTTCATTCGCAGCCTGAACCGCTACGGGTGTGCCATGGCAATCACTGCCTGATACATATAATACGTTATCCCCTTTGGAGCGAAAATATCGTGCCAGCACATCCCCAGGCAACACACTTGATAATCTCCCAAGATGTAAAGATCCATTCGCATACGGCCAAGCACCACCTATAAACACATTACTCATTAACCTTCTCCTCCTTTTTTTGACAACAAAAAAACTCCCATCCACAAAGGACGAGAGTTCTACTCACGTGTTACCACCTAATTTTATAAATGCCTCATGACATTTACCTCTTCAGGTACGACGTTAATTAACGTTTATACCCTAGCACTGTAACGGATGCAGGTTCCGGCGCAGCCTACAACCCATAAGGTTTCGATGCGCAGCTCTGAGACCATATTCCCAAGGGTTTTCTTTACTCCTTTTCAGCGACCGGAGCTCTCTGTTGAAAGAATTGCCGTGGTACTCTTTCTCTTCTTTGCTTTTACATATTCAAGTTAGAGAAAATAATAATCAATTTGTTGTTTATTGTCAATGTGAAAAATCAAGCTCACTGTAACTTTTCCAGTTAATCTCCGTCTTTTATATAAATACGTTACAAGGAGGTCCCTCAGTGAAAAAGGTAAATTTGCTTACACTCTCTGTTCTTTTACTAGCAGGGGTATGGGGTTGCTCCGATAATCAAGTCAATTCTGTACCTAAAAGTGAGCCCTATACTTCCAAAGAAGCCATCAGTAGAGGGGATATTGTTTCTTGGGAAAAAGTGTACAACCTCGATAAATTCGAGCAATTTATAACGAATCTCTCCAGCAAAAAAGCAGACAATATACGCGTTACAAGTTACACAGATGAAGGCGATCCTATATTTAAGGATTTGAAATTTGACGGTAACGTGATTAATTATAGCTATGATACCTCTAATGATGCATTCGGTGGAAGCAACACAGGAGTCAGAACCGATACCTGCTCCGAAGTGACGAGTAAAAAAAGCACACAAGGTGAAATTATCTATTCGATCAGCGGTTGCACAAATAATGACTCTGAAATTGATTACTACCTTTTTCGCACAACAAAATGAAATGCTGAAATAAAAAAGACCACCCAATCATAATACAATTGGATGGTCTCTGTACTTCATATTATTTCATGATTTTGCAAATATCATTGGTGAATTGAACAGGATCACTAACCTGTAGACCTTCGATCAACAGCGCTTGGTTGTACAGCAGGTTCGTGTATAAACCGAGCTTTTCTTTGTCGTTCTCTGCTGCCGCCTTCAAGGACTGGAATACTTCGTGATGGATGTTGATTTCAAGTACCTTATCCGCTTGCACCTCTTGGCCATTCGGCATCGATTTCAGAATTTTCTCCATCTCGATCGTCAGCTCACCTTCTGCAGAGAGACATACCGGATGAGTCTTTAAACGTTTGGAAGCTTTAACATTTTTCACTTTGCCGGACAGGATGTCCTTCATCGCTTCAAAAAGCTCCTTGTTTTCGTTCTCTTCCGCTTCCGTTGGCTTGTCCGCTTCGTCGGCTTCGATCCCCAGATCTCCGCTGGATACGGATTTAAATTCTTTTTCCTTATAAGACTGAATCATCTTGATCGCAAATTCATCAATATCATCAGTGAAGTAGAGAATTTCATACCCTTTATCCGATACAAGCTCGGTTTGCGGGAGCTTCTCGATTCTGTCGATCGACTCTCCGGAAGCATAGTAGATATACTTCTGATCTTCTGGCATTCTTGAGACGTATTCGTCCAGCGTAACCAGCTTCTTCTCCTTGGAGGAGTAGAACATCAGTAAATCTTGGAGGGTGTCTTTGTGCATCCCATAATCGTTATAAACACCAAACTTAAGCTGTCTGCCAAAAGCATTATAGAACTGCTCATATTTCTCTCTTTCATCCTTCAGCAGGCTTTGCAGTTGGCTTTTCACTTTATTCTTAATATTCTTAGCGATCAAAGTCAGCTGACGGTCATGCTGGAGCATCTCTCTGGAAATGTTCAAGGAAAGATCCTCTGAGTCCACCATACCTTTTACAAAACTGAAGTAATCAGGCAGCAGATCCGCACATTTGTTCATGATCAACACACCGTTGGAATAGAGCTCAAGACCTTTTTCATATTCCTTTGTGTAATAGTCAAACGGTGTATTTTCTGGGATGAACAAAATCGCATTGTACACTACAGCACCATCAGCACTGATATGAATATGTTTAAGCGGCTTATCGAAGCCGTAACGTTTCTCTGCATAGAAGTTATCGTAATCTTCTGTAGTCAGCTCGCTTTTGTTCTTGCGCCAGATTGGCACCATGCTGTTTACGGTTTGTTCTTGAACAACTTCTTCGAACTCATTCTCCGTGCCTTCTTTTGGCTTTTGTTCCTTCAAGTCCATTTTGATTGGGAAACGGATGAAGTCGGAGTATTTTTTAATGATGGATTTCAGGCGATATTCTTCCAAATATTCATCATATTGATCTTCTTCAGTATTCTCTTTAATCTTCAAAATCACATCAGTGCCGACAGAATCCTTCTCAACAGTCTCGATGGTATAGCCGTCAGCGCCCTTAGACTCCCATTTAAAGGCCTCGTCGCTTCCTAATGCCTTACTGATCACTATAACGTCATCAGCCACCATAAACGCAGCGTAGAAGCCCACCCCGAACTGTCCGATGATGTTGTGGCCATCTTTAGCTTCGTTCTCTTTCTTAAAAGCAAGAGATCCACTCTTCGCGATAATTCCTAAGTTATTCTCCAGCTCTTCTTGTGTCATCCCGATACCTGTATCGGAAATCGTCAAGGTTCTGTTCGCCTTATCGGCGGTCACTTTAATATAATAATCCTCTTTATTGAAGACCAGGCCTTCATCAGCTAAGGCTTTGTAATAGATCTTATCAATCGCATCACTTGCATTGGAAATCAGTTCACGCAGGAAAATTTCCCGTTGAGTATAAATGGAGTTAATCATCATTTCCAGCAATCTTTTCGATTCGGCTTTAAACTCTTTTTTGGCCATGAATAAATAAATCTCCTTTCAAAATAACCTTATTATTCATCATTCCGTGATTAGCACTCTTCTTAGATGAGTGCTAATTCTTCTTTTTATATAACATAAACTCATTTTCAATGTCAAATTTTTTGGCTACTTTCATATGAAAATATAACCCTTTACAATTCCCTTGGAGTCCTATTGATTGTATGATTTAAATAGATTAGATACATAATTTCCAAATAAAGGTTTATCCATTTCGGATTTGGGAGGTCTTTAAATGAATGAACAAGCAATGTCCGCTTTAAATTCCACAATAAAAAGCCCCGTAAAGAACTTAATTGGCAGTGTATTCATTCCCGTACATGATATTGAAAAATCCCGTCGCTGGTATTGCCAAGTCCTGGGGCTTCCAGAGACAGATTGTAAGATCATGAACGGTCATTTATGCCCGCTGCCTATGCAGGGAAACACTGGAATCATACTGGATACCATGCCGTTGTGGGGCGGCTTAGAACCTGAAGGAACACCGCCCATTACAACACCAGCTTTTTTGTTACTGACCGATGATTTGCAAGCCTCTTTCAATTATGTGAAGGCTCTCGGTGTAGAGCTAGTAACTGAAATTCAAGATGAGCATTGGTTTGTTGTGAAAGATCCTGATGGGAATAAATTAATGATTTGCAAGCAACATTTGGATTAAAAATTGCAGCGGTTGTGATTTCCACTTCTTAGGGTGCATCAGAAGCTGCAGATCAAAGTGAATTTCGGGATGAATAAAGGACAGCTCCGCCAAGCTTCCTCGTTCAATTTCTTCCTCTGCCACGATTTTTGGTAACAAAGCAATTCCAAGACCATTCATTACACAACGTTTGATGGCCTCCAGATTCGAAAGCTCAAAACCTATGCGGAATATGATCCCGTGCTCTTTTAACAAATTCTCGAACAGACTGCGGTAAATACAGCTTTCCTCCGAGACTATTAGCTCACAGTTATTCAGATCGTTTAGGGTTACCGTATCCATCTGGGCAAGCGGATGATGAATGGGGGCTATCAATACAAGCGGCTCATCTCTGACGATCGTACGCTCAAGGATGGAATCCGCAGTGGTGCGATCCAACATTAAGCCTAGATCTACTTCGCCATCTTTTATTTTGGCAAGAAGATTAGCTTCCTGCATCGTTTGCAGATGAATATCCAGCTTCGGAAATTTAGTCCTTAGCTGCTGCAGGTAAGGAGGTAAATAAAAGGCCGCTAAAGAATCTATCGTCCCAATAGTTATCGTTCCTCCGATTTGCTGGGCGATGGTTTCTTTTGAACGATCATACAAATCCAAAATCTCCACGAACAGCTTCAATAACTCTTCTCCTGGCGGGGTAAGCCGCAGCTGACGGCCATGCCTCTCTATTAAAGGTACTCCATATTCCTTCTCTATCTTCTGTATCTGCATCGTCACACTTGATTGTGCATATCCCAATTCTTCAGCAGCTCGCGTAAAGCTCTGACGTTTAGCCACCTCGCGGAAGGTTCGTAAATAGGTTAAATCCATTACCTCACCCTAACATCAATATTTTTGATGATCCATATCATTTATTATAGCTAACGACGATGCTACTTTCCATGGTAAAGTGTATGTAGAGGAATTAAAATATTTTGGAGGCCGATAATTTATGCTTACAGAACAACAGATTTATGGAGTTTATGTCCCCGTGGTCACCCCGTTCAATGCTGCTGGTGAAGTTGATTTGGATTCGTATCAGCGTTATGTAAAGAACATTATTAACAACAGCATACAAGGTCTGGTCGTTAATGGAACCACCGGAGAATCGCCCACTGTAACCGTAAATGAAATGCAGCTTCTAGTAAACACTTCCCGTGAGCTTCTACAATCCACATCAATCCCCTTAGTAGTTGGTACAGGTACCAATGATACAGCCTCTACGGTTGCACGCACGGAAATTGCTGCAAACCTTGGTGCTGATTGTGCACTAGTAGTCGTACCTTATTATAGTCGTCCTTCACAAGAGGGTATCATTGCCCATTTCCGCAAAGCTGCAGAAGTAGGCATACCAATCATGGCTTATGATATTCCAAGTCGTACAGGTACCGCCATGACGGTAGATACTGCACGTACAATCCTAGAAATGAATAATGTTGTCGGTTTAAAAGACTGCTCAGGCAGTACAAAAATGGTTACAGAGTTAGTCCGTACAGGTGCCAAACCTGTGCTTGGCGGCGATGATTCCCTCTTTTATGAAATGCTTAGCTGCGGAGCAGCTGGGGGTATGCTCGCTACTGCCAACGTTTATCCGGCAGAATGCCTTCGTATCTTTGAAGCCTTTACATCTGGTCAAGTGGACTTCGCTAAAGAAAGCTTTGAACAACTACTGCCGATCATCCGCCTATTGTTCAAGGAATCGAATCCCGCTCCAATTAAATGGATGCTTAACCAAAACGGCCTACTATCCTCGGATACGCTTCGCCTCCCTATGACTTCCATCAGCACAGGACTTCAGCAAGAACTGAGCCCCTATGTTCAGGACAATACAATTGAAGCAACCGCATAAATGAAATAACAACAGCCGTTGTACAGTGAGGAACTGTTTAGCGGCTGTTTTTTGTTGTAAATCATCAGGACATAAAACATAAAAAACTGCACCTCCAAATGTTAGTTGTGCTAACAATTGGGGTGCAGTTCAATTTACTCTGACGTTTTTTTATTTTGCTATAGAAACGATACGCATTCAAACTTACTTATCTGCTGCTCGTTTTTTGTCTTCCTTTTGTGAACCACTCGGACTTTGGCTTCAATGGAGGGTTAGACTTAGGTTTTGCTTTAGCTGGTTTGGATGCCGCTGATTTTGTTGCTGCCGGTTTTGTTGCCGCAGGTTTAGCAGTTGCTGGTTTGGAATTCGACGGTCTGGAAGACGATGGTCTCGAAGCTGCTGCTTTCGAACCTGACGGTTTCGCCGAACGATCTGTCTTCATTTGCGTTTTACGAGACATCGGATAAGGATGATCCTTAACTTCCGGAATCGATTTTCCAATCAATTTTTCAATATCTTTAAGGAAAGGAAGCTCTTCAGCTTCGCAAAAAGAAATTGCCGTTCCGCTCAATCCCGCTCTGCCTGTACGACCGATCCGGTGCACATAGGTTTCCGGAATGTTCGGTAAGTTGAAGTTAATTACGTGAGACAGCTCATCAATATCAATTCCCCGGGCAGCTATATCCGTAGCTACGAGAACACGAGTCGCACCGCTTTTAAAATTCCGCAAGGCGTTCTGGCGATCATTTTGAGATTTATTGCCGTGTATGGCTTGAGCAGCAATGTTCACTTTAGCCAGATCGCGGGTAACACGGTCCGCACCACGTTTGGTACGAGTAAACACCAAAGCTGAAACGATGGATTTATCCTGTAATAGCAGGTTCAACTGGTTTTGCTTATTTCCGTTCTCTAATAAATAGATCGATTGATTGATTCTATCCGCAGTAGATGACACGGGTGTGATTTCTACCTTCACTGGATTCACAAGCAATGTTTTGATCAATTTAGAAATTTCAGTTGGCATCGTTGCCGAGAAAAACAGAGTTTGCTTCTTCGTAGGCATTTTGGCGATGATTCGTTTCACATCATGAATAAAGCCCATATCCAGCATCCGGTCAGCTTCATCCAGAACTAAAATTTGTACATATTGCAGATCTACACGTTTCTGATTGATCAGGTCGATAAGTCTACCAGGGGTAGCAATAAGAATATCGGCACCTTGATTCAGTGCGCGTTCTTGCACTTTCTGTGACACACCGCCAACAATGGCAGCAGAGCGGATATCTGTATATTGGCTATACGCTTTTATGTTATCAGCAATTTGAATCGCTAGTTCTCTTGTCGGTGTTAAAATCAACGAGCGAATGCGTCGCACATTATTGGATTTGTTTGGGTTGGATTGTTCGCTTAACAATTGAATAATAGGCACGGAAAATGCAGCTGTTTTTCCTGTTCCCGTTTGTGCGCATCCAAGTAAATCTCTACCCGCTAATACAGCTGGAATCGACTGCTCCTGTATTGGTGTAGGTGATGTATAGTTTTCTTTGCTTAAAGCCTTCAAAATTGCAGGCACAATATTCAGTTCATTAAATGTCATTGGGTCTCCTTAATTTCTAATACATATATTCTTAACAATAAATCCTTTTGTCACGTCATAAACCATAATCATAACACAATAAGTTACATAATAATAGATTTTCTTTATCATCACACCAATTTTCATTAAAAATCCATTTCAGGATACTATTCGTTCTGCTCGTACAGAAATATTTTGCTAACCGTAAAATACTCCTCCTCAATTTATCCTGGGGCGTATCATTTGTTGATCCTGTTGATCCTGTTGATCCTGTTGATCCTGTTGATCCATCGGACTCAGACGCCCTTATTTTGAAGATTCATGGTTTTTGGCGATGCTATCGGACTCAGATGCACTTATTCACACCTTCGAAGCCCAATTCAGTACAAATATAAGGCAATAAGAGCTATGCGGTCCGATACCTTGGCAAAATAGATCAAAATGCTGAAATAGCTGCGATACAGTCCGATATGTACAAGCGGTCGGGTAAACCACGCAAACTTTACAGCACGCGGATCAGACACACAATCCTTACAGCACGCAGATCAGACACACAATCCTTACAGCACGCAGATCAGACACGCAATCCTTACAGCACGCGGATCAGACACGCAATCCTTACAGCACTCGGATCAGACACGCAATCCTTACAGCACGCGGATCAGACACGCAATCTTTACAGCACGCAGATCAGACACGCAATCCTTACAGCACGCGGATCAGACACGCAATCCTTACAGCACGCGGATCAGACACACAATCCTTACAGCACTCAGATCAGACACACAATCTTTACAGCACGCGGATCAGACACGCAATCCTTACAGCACGCGGATCAGACACGCAATCCTTACAGCACGCGGATCAGACACGCAATCCTTACAGCACGCGGATCAGACACGCACAAAAAAGCGGAGGATTTCTCCCCCGCTCCTTATCTTTGCTATAACTATGATGACTATTCTACGATTTCAGCAGTATCGCCGTTGTTGGCACCTGCAGCGTTAGCTTCGTCAGTGTCAATATGCATATCCAGTTTAAAGCTGTCTGATACGCGTGCAATTACGTTCTCCAATACGAGACCACGATCGCCTCCGAGACGAACTTTAAGCAATTGCTTATCAGCAATGCCCCAAGCTTCAGCTTCAGAAGTATGGAAGTGAATGTGACGAGCGGCGATGATAACGCCTTGTTCCAATTCTACTTCGCCAGCAGGTCCTTTAAGCGTAATGCCAGGTGTTCCATCAATATTTCCAGATTCGCGAACTGGAGCTTTCACGCCAAGTGCGAAGGAGTCAGTACGGGAAATTTCTAATTGGGAAGCCGGACGAGCAGGTCCCAAAATTCTTACTTTGTCAAATTTACCTTTGCTGCCGATAACTGCTACTTGCTCATTTGCTGCAAACTGTCCTGGTTGAGAGAGGGGTTTGAACTCCGTTAGTTGATATCCTGGGCCAAACAAAGCCTCCACATGCTCTTGCGTAAGGTGAATATGTCTAGCCGACACACCTACGGGTACAGTCTTACTCATAGTAAAGTCACTCCTTGTATTTTCTCTAGTATCTGTACAAGCCATTAACCATTATACATCTTCTTAACCAAAAATAAAAAGCCCCACATCATAACGAGGGCCTTTTTTTCGACAATTCATACTTTTAGAACAGGATTGTCATGATTTAGACACCTGTGAAGGTAAGTTTGTACGCAAGTAGGAGACCGCATTCTCATATAACCAACCTTTAACGGAAGCTTCTGGATAGTAACGAAGCAGGTGCTCGGCAAGCTCAGGGTATTTTCCCGGATGTTCCATATTCTCTACCCAAGTGTCAATGCCGTCAAAGTCCGAACCAAACATCATATGTTTCTCCCCACCCAGACTACATACATGATCAATATGCTTAAACAAATCATCTATACGAGCTTTTCCATCATCACATACAAACCACGGATAAAAGGTCAGGCCCATTCTTCCGTCCATTGCAATTAATGCTTTAATCTGTTCATCATTTAAATTTCTAACATGCCCGCAGATCTTTGCGGCGTTCGAATGGGAAGCTATAAACGGACGTGTGCTTAAGTCGGCTAGCTCCCAAAAACCTGCTTGAGACAAATGTGACACATCAAGCAACATTCCACTGTCGTTGCACCATTCGATCAGCTTTCGCCCTTTTTCCGTAAATCCGCCGTTGCGCTGCTCCAATACTCCGTCCGCTGCCCAATTGGCATAATTCCAAGTGATCCCCAAAAACCGCACGCCAAGCTCAAAGCAGAGCTGTGCATAAAATAGGTTCCCTTCTAGACCGTCTACACCCTCCAGAGAGAGCATTCCCCATGGAGGTGCTCCAACTGCTCGTTTACCTACCTCCTCCTTCCAACGCAGCCACTGAAGGCTCTCTGCGCCTAATATTTTTTTCCGGAACAAATCAATTTGTCCTAAAACATTCTCAAAGCTAGGTCTACCTCTACTTGCCGAAAGGTATATCGCAAAAATCTGCAATTCTACACCGCCCGCTACCAACCGCTCTCCGGTAACATCCAACCGGGGATCATTCTTAAAATCCATATCCGGTGATGCTTGCATTTTACTCAGCACATCACAATGAAAATCCGCAACCTGTAGCTTATCGGTTCTCATCCCAAGCCCTCGCTTTCATGCAGCCCTATTCCAGATTCTATGCTTAAAAACGCCAGACTATATACCAAAAGCAAAAAACCTGTTTACATAAGTAAACAGGTTCATCGTTCTATGCTTCTATTATCTGGGTTCTACAATCAATTTAATCGCGGTTCGATCCTCTCCATCAATCACAATGTCTGTAAATGCCGGAATGCAGATCAAATCTACTCCGCTTGGTGCAACAAATCCCCGGGCAATGGCAACTGCTTTGACTGCTTGATTCAGTGCTCCAGCTCCAATAGCTTGTAATTCGGCCGATCCACGTTCACGAAGAACACCTGCTAAAGCGCCGGCGACGGAATTTGGATTGGATTTAGCTGATACTTTTAATACATCCATAGTAAGTACCTCCCCTGGGAAAATAATGGTGTTCTTCCACTACTTTAGATGTTATTCGCGAGAGAAGAAATAATTCCTTCTTTTTGCGGACTACTCTGGAGAAAATGGTACAATAGATACTCTTTTTCGATATAATAAATATCACACTTTACCCTTATTCGGCGAAATTACCCAGAAAATCACTTATCTTATCCTACTACTAGCTCATTACCCATTCATCTTCACGTAGCCGTATTTTCTCCAGACGGGTAGCCGCGCCAGTATTCTCGTCTAATTCTGCAAATAAACCGTGAAGCTGCCATTTGCCTTCATCAACAACAAATCGTGCTGGAAGCTGTGTAGTGAACTTATAAAGTACTGCATCTCTTTCCATACCCAGAATCCCTTCGCTTGAACCAACCATACCCGCATCGGTCAAGTAAGCCGTTCCACCTGGCAAAATCACATCATCATTCGTCTGCACGTGAGTGTGGGTCCCAACTACAATTGATGCGCGACCATCCATGAAATAGCCCATGGCGATTTTTTCGGAGGTAACCTCTGCATGGAAATCAACGAGAATGCATTTATGATCTCTACGTAGCTCTTCCACAATTTCTTCACCCACACGGAAAGGGCAATCAATCGCAGGCAAAAATGTACGGCCTTGCAGGTTAACTATAGCCAGCTCTTTCCCGTTACCTTTAACAACCGTATATCCTCTTCCTGGTGTTCCTGGAGGAAAATTAGCAGGACGGATAATCCGGGCCTCATCGTCGATAAACTCGAAGATATCCTTGTTGTCCCATGTGTGATTACCCATGGTGATTCCGTGAATGCCCCAGTTAAAAAATTCATTTGCGATCGCTTTAGTAATCCCTCTACCGGCAGCAGAATTTTCACCGTTAACTATGATTATATGTGGTTGATATTTGCTTTTTAATGAGGGCAACATCTCCCGAAGTGCCTTCCTACCTACACTACCTACGATATCTCCAATGAATAGTACTTTAATGTTTCTCTCCTCCTAATCTTAACCTCTTCATCTAACGGATAAGTCTTCATATTTAAAAGAAAAAAGGCCCCGCTTAGGGGCCAATTTTCATCAAATATAAGAAAGTATAAGTTATATCTTATCCTTTAACCTTATATTCCTAGCAGAAACATGTACCAGGAAACGATCATAAATATCGTTATTTCCGAAGCGTATGTTATCTACTTATTGCCTATTTAGCGTATTCAACAGCCCGTGTCTCACGAATAACGGTAACCTTGATATGTCCTGGATAATCCAGTTCACTTTCAATCATCTTCGTAATATCGCGAGCAAGACGGAATGCCTCTGCATCGTCAATCTTCTCTGGCTGTACCATCACGCGCACCTCACGGCCCGCTTGAATAGCAAATGATTTCTCAACGCCTTCGAACGACTCTGAGATTTCTTCCAGCTTCTCTAGACGTTTAATATACGTTTCCAGTGTTTCACGGCGAGCACCAGGTCTAGCAGCCGACAATGCGTCAGCGGCACCAACCAACATAGCAATAACCGAGGTAGCTTCGCAGTCTCCATGATGAGATGCGATACTGTTGATAACAACCGGATGTTCCTTATATTTCTTCGCTAGTTCAACGCCGATCTCAACGTGCGAACCTTCCACTTCATGATCCAGCGCTTTGCCGATATCATGAAGTAATCCTGCACGTTTTGCAAGCACGATGTCTTCCCCAAGCTCACCGGCCATCAGTCCTGTTAAATAAGCAACCTCCATGGAGTGCTTCAATACATTTTGACCATAGCTTGTACGGAATTTCAGACGCCCCAGAATCTTGATCAAATCTGGATGCAAACCGTGAACGCCCACTTCGAAAGTAGCTTGCTCACCATATTCCCGAATCCGTTCGTCCACTTCTTTGCGGGATTTCTCCACCATCTCTTCAATACGAGCGGGGTGAATACGTCCATCAGCCACCAATTTCTCAAGTGCCGTACGGGCCACTTCACGGCGGATTGGATCAAATCCCGACAAAATAACTGCTTCCGGCGTATCATCAATAATGAGGTCGATACCTGTAAGAGTTTCCAACGCACGAATATTACGGCCTTCACGACCGATAATCCGACCCTTCATCTCTTCATTCGGCAACGTAACAACTGAAACCGTTGTTTCCGCCACGTGATCAGCTGCACAGCGTTGGATAGCGAGTGTAATGATTTCACGGGATTTCTTATCCGCTTCTTCTTTCGCCTGCTGTTCAATTTCTTTGATCATTTGTGCCGTTTCATGGCGAACTTCTTGCTCAACATTGCTAAGAATGATACTTCTTGCATCTTCGATGCTTAAATTGGAGATACGTTCCAATTCAGTGACTTGGTTTTTGTAAATAACATCAATTTGCTGTTGGGTTTCATCAATTCGTTTCTCTTTGTTAGCTACTTGTTCTTCTTTTCTTTCAAGCGATTCCATTTTTTTATCCAGAGATTCTTCCTTTTGCAGCAAACGTCTCTCTTGCCGTTGGATTTCATTCCGACGTTCACGAGTTTCTTTCTCAGCTTCAGTACGGATTCTATGGACTTCGTCCTTAGCTTCCAATACTGTTTCTTTCTTCAGCGCCTCAGCGTCCTTCTTCGCATTCTCAACGATGACAACGGCTTCTCTTTCTGCGCTTTGGATTTTAGCTTCTGCAAGGGATTTACGAATAAAATAACCGAACCCAAAGAATATTGCAGCTACAACGAGAACGATAATGACCCAGATCCATGATTCCAGCATCTGTTCACCTCCTCGTTGGTTCCTCTCCAAGGTATATCCCTGGGAATTGTGCAGTTGTTTAACTATCCGTTCATCACCATACAAAAAACCGGTAAACAACCGATTGCCATACTGCACATGCTGCACATGCACACTGCCCGCCTTATCCGGCGATTACATTTCATATGAGTTGTACGTGAACCGTTTAAAACAGTCTCCTTTTTGGGAAGGAAAAAGGATTCTAATTTTATGCCGATTCATGTTATATTTTATTATTTATAAAAAGACATTGTCAAGAGAGTCGATATACGCATTAATGTCAAGAGAATCAGTGATTCTAGTAAAACTCCTCATCTTCACCTTCATAATTGTCTTCCGCAAGTAAAGTATTGATCACTTGGCGAACCATATCGCCCGAGAATCCACGGCGCATAAGGAAGGCTCCAGTCTTTCTTCGCTTATCTGAAGCGTCTCCACGGATGAGATTCCATTTCTTGCGCCCTGTTTCGAGTGCACTCTCCAGCTCTTGTTCAGGAGTAATATTCTCCAAAGCTTCCGATATAAGGGTTTTGTCAATCCCCTTCTCACGTAGCTCTTGTCGAATCCACATCTTCCCTTTCCGCTGGTTCGCTATTCGTTGCTCCGCCCATTGCTTAGCATATAAAGGGTCATCAAGAAATCTTTCCTGCTGTAGCCGCTGCACCACTTCCGCAATAATAGTCTCTCCTATTTCCTTCTGGCGTAAACGGCGAGTCATTTCCATAGCGGTGCGTGGTTTACGTTCAAGATAACGGAGGCCTTCCACATAAGCTCGTTGACGCTCATCAGCTACAACAATTTCTTCCAAATCAGCCTTCATAAAAGAATTACCAGTAATCATTCGATATTTAATCATGACGTCCTCGTGCACAGTCATGTTATATGCTCCGAAATGTATGATATAACGGTGGTCAGATTTCTTTTGACGTTCTACTTTAGTGATCTCTAAGAGTTCTCCTTCAGGAAAATCAGATAACACCTGCTCATCTTGTTCTTCTGCTTCAAAATCCAGTTGTATTACCATAGTTGTTTGTCACCTCATAGCAATAGATCAGTTATCGTCTTACTTTCAATACTTGTTAAGAAAAGACACCCTGCAACAATCAATCACAGGGCGTCCTATTGTTTAATATACTATTCGATTTCGAGGAGCAATTTTTCTTCTTCCTCTTGCTCTGCAACAATCTCATCATTATTCGGCGCAGCAACAATAGTGGATAAATTACTTGCTTCACGGATCTTATTCTCAATAATAAGGGCAATATCCTGATGTTCCTTCAAAAACTGCTTAGCATTCTCACGACCTTGGCCGAGACGCTCGCCTTCGTAGGAATACCATGCACCACTCTTATTCACGATATCCATTTCAGTACCGATATCTACAAGACTTCCCTCTTTGGAAATCCCTTCACCATACATGATATCAACATCAGCCTGTTTAAATGGAGGGGCTACTTTATTCTTCACAATCTTGATCTTAGTACGGTTACCAACCACATCGTTCCCCATCTTGATGCTCTCTACGCGACGTACATCTAAACGTACAGAGGAGTAGAATTTCAATGCACGACCACCCGGAGTTGTCTCAGGGTTACCGAACATAACACCGATCTTCTCACGAAGCTGGTTGATAAAGATAGCAATCGTATTCGATTTGCTAATGGCACCAGAAAGCTTACGAAGTGCTTGAGACATCAAGCGAGCTTGCAGTCCGACGTGGGAATCACCCATATCGCCTTCAATTTCAGCCTTAGGTACCAAAGCAGCAACGGAGTCAACGACAATAATGTCAACGGCTCCACTACGAACAAGTGCTTCGGCGATTTCCAGCGCTTGTTCACCCGTATCTGGCTGAGAAAGCAGCAATTCATCGATATTTACGCCCAAGTTACGTGCATATTTCGGATCAAGCGCATGCTCGGCATCGATAAAAGCAGCTTGTCCGCCTTGTCTTTGCACTTCTGCAATAGCATGAAGAGCAACTGTTGTTTTACCTGAAGATTCCGGTCCATATACTTCAATAATACGTCCCTTTGGAAGTCCGCCTATACCTAACGCAATATCAAGTGCCAAAGATCCGCTAGGTACAACTTCCACTTGCATATGCGTGGATTCTCCCAGTTTCATTACCGAACCTTTACCAAATTGTTTTTCTATTTGACGAAGCGCCATATCAAGCGCTGCACGACGATCTGACAATCAGACCACTTCCTTCACTGTTTATAGTAATATAATAACGTGTTTTTAAGGTCTTGCCAAGCTTTTTTTCGAACATACATTCGTTTTTTTTGTCTTGGGCGTTATTTATCCCTTTTATTGTAAGCCTCCCTCCGGAGATAGAAGTTAATTAAATTCTCCACTTCACCGGACATCAACGACTTATGATCATGAGAAAGCATCGTGATCAAAATCTCTGCAAATATACAAAAAACCGCAGCAAAGAAATCTCAGTGCCACGGTTCTTCCGTATGTGTTTATTATAACTGGGCTAATCTCCCATTACAAGTCTGAACCCTCAAGAGGTGTCTCCACCTTGCGTTCCTCAAGTCTCCGCCAGAGACGATACAGCAAAGCCTTAACTGTTCGTAAGCGGATATTTTCCCGCGTACCTTTAAGATTAAGCTCATAAACCTCTGTCTTACGTCCCCGTTCAGCCAAGCCGATAAATACAAGTCCAACAGGCTTTCGTTCAGAATAACCCGGTCCAGCTACACCTGTAACAGATAAGCCGAAATCGCTGTCTGCAATCATTCTCACTTGGTCAGCCAACACCTCGGCAACTTCTCGGCTTACGGCTCCAGGGGCATTGGGTCCCTCCAAATAAGCACTTGGCACATTCAGCAGCTTTTTCTTTAAGTCATTTGAATAGCAGACGATTCCGCCGGCAAACATCGAAGCACTGCCTGGAATATTTGTTATACTCTCCATCAGCAAACCTCCGGTGCAGCTCTCTGCCGCACTTAAGGTCAGGCCGGCATCCGCCATCCAATCCACTATCAATTGCTCTAGCGGCACATCAATGTTCGCATACAAATGTTCCGGCAAAATCTCCTTGATTTGTTGTTCCAGTATCTCCAGCTTTTTTGTAGCTTCATGCTCAGAAGGGGCCTTTGTCGAAATACGAACAGTTACCTCTCCCTCTTTGGCATACGGAGCAATCGTTGGATCAGTCTGACTGCGAATCAGCTCAATGAGCTTGTCCTCCAGCAGTGATTCTCCGATGCCGGCAAATTTGAGCATTTTTGAATAAAGCGGTGTTTCGTTCGTCAAGGCGTGCTGCTGTAGCCACGGTACTGCTTTATCTACGAACATCGGTTTCATCTCACGAGGTGGACCTGGAAGCACAATATAATATTTCTTCTCATGCTCAAAAGCAATCCCAACCGCAAGACCGATTTCATTCGGCAACGGTGTAGTTCCTTCAATTATAAGTGCCTGTTTGCGGTTATTTTCGGTCATAACGATCTTACGATCATCAAAGAAACGTTGTACATGATCCATCGCCAAACGATCAATGTGGAGCGTTCTACCTAGCGATGCAGCCAGTGCGTCTTTAGTCAGATCATCCTCAGTGGGGCCAATTCCGCCTGTAAAGATAATAACGTCGGCCCGACTCTGAGCGATCTCGATGGCTTGCTGCAGGCGGCTGCTGTTATCACCGACAACAGTTTGAAAGTATACATCGATCCCGATGGCAGCTAGCTCTATAGACAAAAACTGGGCATTACTATTCACGATTTGACCGAGCAAAAGCTCTGTCCCTACTGCAATAATCTCCGCTTTCATACCTGGCTTTCGCCTCCTAGTTATAATGTAGGTACACTGCTTTTAGATTTCAAAAAAGGTAATAGGTGCTTCACCTATTACCTTTCCTTGTATGTCCAGCTTACATTCTTACGCATTATGCAGCTGTAGCAGATCCTTATTCTTCACAAAATAATCAATTCCAGAATAAATAGTGATCAGCGCTGCGGCCCAAATAGCAATATCGTCTACAGGAATACTGACAAATTGAAATGGGAAATTATTCAACAACAGCAGTGAGATCGCAACAATTTGTACAACCGTCTTTATCTTGCCCCATTTGCTGGCGGCAACCACTTTTCCCTCTAGCAATGCAATCTGGCGAAGTCCGGTGACTGCAAACTCACGACTGATGATTACAATAGCAATCCATGAATCGCATCTGCCCAGCTCCACAAGTGAAATCAGAACTGCAGATACCAGCAGTTTGTCCGCAAGTGGATCAAGGAGTTTACCGAGATTGGTGACCATATTATATTTCCTAGCAATGTAGCCGTCTATTCCATCCGTGCTGGCCGCAAGCAAAAAGATTACAGCTGCTACCAAATGATTAACAGATAGCTGAAACGAGCCCCAATGTATCGGTTCTGGATAAAAACTGAAATCCACCAGTAAAAAAAACATCATAATCGGGATCAGGCAAATACGAGCTAGCGTGATGCGGTTGGGCAAATTCACTGAAGTTTTCCTCCCCTAAATCGTTCATACAAATTGCCTAAATCAGGCTAATCCATTTCTACTTAAGCAAGTATATTATAGCAATAAATAGGTGTCAAAAAAACAGAAAGCACCCCGCGTTGTTAGTGCTAATAAGCACTGCGGGGCACAAAATTCTATTTCATGTTCATGAATTGTAGATCCAGCGGCAAATCAGCTTTACGCAAAATCTGAATAATCTGCTGCAAATCATCGCGGCTCTTGCCGGTTACACGAATTTGATCCCCTTGGATCTGGCTCTTCACCTTTAATTTTGAATCACGGATCAGAATATTAATCTTTTTCGCATTCTCCTGATCAATGCCTTGCTTAAGCCCTAAACGTTGACGTACAGATCCCAGGGAAGCCGGTTCTACTTTACCAAAGTCCAGATTCTTTAGGGTGATGCCTCTTTTCACCATCTTTGATTGTAAAATATCAATAACAGCGTTTAGCTTATATTCGTCTTCAGAGGCGATTATAAGTGCGTCTTTCTCCATCTTCAGACTGCTTTTGCTGTTCTTAAAATCAAAGCGGTTGTCGATCTCTTTCTCTGTTTGGTGAATAGCATTCGTTAACTCCTGCATATCCATTTTGGATACAATATCAAATGAACATTCTGAACTCATTAAACTCCACGTCCTTTATACAATTAGTCTGCTACTATTATAAGAGAATGGTACTATTAAGTCTAATTTTGGATAAATCATTATGTAGCTCACCCGACATAGAAAACAGCCCCACTAAGTGGAGCTTTTCCTTCGAGTGAGTTTGATTCAAAGGGTAGAAACACGTCTCCACCGGAAGTACGCCGTTGGAGACGTTCATTTCTACAGCTTCTATCTGCTTCGGACCGGATTACGAAACATATCCAGAATTCCTAGCACAATATGTGCAATACCGAATCCGAGAATTCCGTATCCCCAAGCACCTGGTGTCAAATAGTATCCGATGAGACTGACAACAACCCCAAGGCCAGCTACAATCCAGCTAACTGTCATAAGATGTACACCTCACTTTGGCTAAAACTGAAAACAGTCTTATGTTCTCCCTAAAGCCAAAGTCTATACATCCTATTTGTTATTCGCCTGTCCCTTCACTTTGGGTACCTTCACTTCCAGAACCGTCGTCAAGATTAAGCAGGAGACGTGAAGAAGTCTTCTCATCCGTGATTACTTGACCATTTACGGTAATCTCAGTTGCTGGGGAATACCCAGACTTAATATACATGCCCTCACTACCAAGAACGAAGCTCATAGTTTCTCCTGCAGCTGTATTTCCGAAGGAGAGTTTTTCACCTTTAGAGTTCTCGCCTTTGTAAACTTCAAGCCAGCTTACTCCGGATGCAACAATCTCAACCTTAACTTCGCTTCCGGCAGGAGCTGTGACCTTAAATTTCGTTGTTTTGCCTGACTTCCCATCTGGTGTAACCGTGATAGATTGAGGAGTCGGCGTTGGCGTCGGTGTTGGCGTAGGCTCCGTAGTTGGCTCTGTAGTTGCTTCAGCACCTGCCGAGGAAGTAGGCGCTACAACACCGCCTCCTGATGCGGGTGGAGAAGTTTGTGCTGTATTAGGATCCTGCACATTATTGGTGATATTTGTTTGATCAACTTGATCAGGGTCTGCTTTGTTTAAACTAGAAGCATAAATGTAAATCACTACAATAATCAATATAGGGAATGTCCACATTAGCACCGTTGGCAGCCATTTTGCATTCCGTTCGGTTTCGGGTCTACGGCTGCGCTTTTGAATCACCGTCTCCATGGTCGTGTCTGCGGGTGGTGCAGGTACGTTCCCATGCTCCTCGAGCAGTTCGTCAGGACTCATGCCTACTGCTTCTGCATACGTTTTGATAAACGCCCTCACATAAAAACTTCCTGGAAGCACCTTGTAGTCTCCAGACTCGATGGCTTCCAAATACTTTTTGCGAATTTTTGTTACTTCCTGGACATCGTCAAGACTCATCCCTTTTTGCAGACGTGCCTCTTTCAATTGCCGGCCCAGTTCCGACATACCATCACCTCCTGTAAGTTCTATGAATGTAAACTTCCTTAACCAGCTTTATAAATAAACATGCTCGGAAGTGTATTCTTCATTGTTTGTGTTCTATAAATCATCACTGTAGCTCGTCGTAAACGACTCGTACAAGATTTCTTCAGTTGGATTATTCCGCAGCTCAATAATAATATCAAAGTCATCATAACTGTACTCAGATTCGCGTACGAAAATATCTGGATGCTCTATAACCTTTGTGCTTGGCATGCTCATAACATTTTGTAATAAATTATAATGTTTCTCATTAGAGCGGATCGTACTAACTATACCATCAATAATAAATACATTATGTGGGTTCATCTCATCTTCAGCCAATTGACTCCGCACCGTCTGCCGCAACAGTGTGGACGAGACAAATGTCCAGCGTTTCATAGCACAGACACTGCCAGCTATAATGGATTCCGTCTTTCCTACACGGGGCATACCACGCAGTCCTACAACCTGATTCCCATCTTTTTTAAACAGCTCACCGAGAAAATCAACCAATAGACCTAACTCATCGCGGGTGAAACGAAACGTCTTCCGATCATCTGAATCCCGTTCAATATATCGCCCATGGCGCACAGCCAGCTTGTCCACGAGCCTAGGAGACCGCAGAGCTGAAACTGTAATATTATCAACTTTTTTGAGCATTTCGCCCATCAGCATAATTTTCTCATCATCATTGGTCTCCAGCAACATTCCGCGAGTTTTTCCTTCAACTCCATTAATCGTCAGAATGTTAACTTCCAGCATCCCTAACATTGAAGCGATATCACCAAGCAGACCGGGTCTGTTCTTGTGAATCTTGTATTCCATATACCACTGTTTATATTCCACTTGTACACCTCATAGATTCCTTTTCCCTACCCTTTGCCAATACAGCAAAAAAAGCTGCCCCGGCAAAGCGGTCTTTTACACGGGTCATGTTAATGATATATAAAATAAAAATGAAAGGCAAGGTCAGTCCTGTAATAATTGCAGAAAAGCTCCCACAGGGGGAGCTTTTCCGCAAGCTTAGGCGTTGTCTTTCGCCAACTTGACCATGAGTTTAGCAATCGTTTGCTTTTCTTCATCGTTGCCGACATCCCATAGCTCTTTGATCGCACGGTTTTGAGTGTTTGCTGGATCCACTTTTTCATCAAGGAATTCCCCGATTTCAAAAGCCAGCTTTGAGATTGTGTCTTGACTCATCCCAAGTTTCTCTGCCTGTACAACCCGTTTACCTAAGAATTTCTTCCAGGTGTCAAAATTTTTGATTACGCTATCGTCTTGTGTCATCTTAAATCCTCCTTCATGTTTACGGTCGAACACCTGCATACAGGCTGTAAGCCGCCTTACGAGAGATTAAAAAACAACACTTATAATATGTCTCAGACGATAGCTTCTTATGCTGGAGCTTTTCTCCAAGTTAAGCATTACGTAATCCAGCCACCGTTAGGGCTAATGATCTGCCCAGTAATATACCCGGATTCTGGCAGTGCCAAAAAGTAAATCAATGAGGAGATTTCGTTCGGAGTAGCCAAACGTCCCGCCGGAATCTCATCCTCCAGCATCCGGACCTCATCCTCCTGTAGGTTAGACAACATATTCGTATTAACCGCTCCTGGAGCTACCGCGTTCACAGTTACGCCAGAAGGTGCTAATTCTTTGGCTAACGCCTTAGTAAAAGCATTTACTCCGCCTTTACTAGCTGAATAAGCGACCTCACAAGAGGCTCCCGATATTCCCCACACGGAAGAAACGTTGATGATTCGACCATAACGCTGGGATACCATGTACGGCATAAAAATCTGGCTGCACATAAAGGTACCTTTCAAGTTAATGGCCATAATATCGTCCCATTCCTCTTCGCTCACATCAGCGAGCATCCCGTAATGAGATTTACCGGCATTGTTAACAAGGATATCCGGCTGCATTCCATTGCTTTCAAGCTTCTCCGCCATTCGTACAATCTGACTGCGATCCTTCATATCCGCATTTACAGTCATTACCTTTGCTCCAAGGGCCATACAACGCCGAGCGACATCATTAGCAGCTTCATGTGAGTGCTTGTAGTGTATAACAATATTCATGCCCACAGAGGCAAACCGTTCTGCAATGGCGCCACCGATTCCCCCGCTGCCCCCTGTCACCAGAACTGTCATTTCTCCTAATGGTTTGTTGCTCTCTCCCAAAAGCGCCATTTAAGGACTCACCACTAGTGAAACAGCGAGCTGCTCCCAATTTACATGGGCATGTAAACGCTCATTCACTTCAGCTAAAGTAATCGATTCGTAAATAGGCAGAACTTCAAACAGGTCACCACCGCGGAATTGGTAACGTGTAAATTCATGTGCGATACTTTCAGGGGAGTTCAGCATGCGCAAATATCCGCCTATTTTCTTTTTCCGTGCCCGCTCGAAATCCTTCTCAGCAAAGCCAGACTTTAAGATCTGATCCACTTCTTCTTTTATTCGTTTTAGAAGCAAATCAGGGTCCTTGGTATCTCCACCCATAGCTGAAAAAGTATATTGTTCTGAACTATTAAATTCATGGCCAAAGCTGTCTGAGATCAGTTCTTCATCATAGAGCTTTTGGTACAACGCTGTGCTGCTGCCAACCAGCAAATCAAGCATAAGCTTAGTGGCCAAATCACGCTTAAGCGCAGCTTCACCTGTAAGACCATCAACTTTTTCCTTAAATCCAAACATAATCTTAGGCATCGAAACAGCCAGTTTGCTTTCTAAGCGCTTCGTAGCGACTTGTTCCGGCTCCTCTTCAAAAATACGCTTAATCTCACCTTGTTTACCATAAGATTTCCCCTGCTGATTGCTGCGAATCAAGGAGAATACCTTCTCCGGATCCACACCACCCACTACGAACAACAGCATATTGCTGGGATGATAAAAAGAATTGTAACAAGTGTACAGTGTTTCTTTCGTAATCGTACTAATCGACTCTATAGTTCCGGCAATATCAATCCGAACCGGATGTTTCGAATACATCGCCTCAATAAGGCCAAAGTACACACGCCAGTCTGGATTATCTGCATACATATTGATTTCTTGACCAATGATCCCTTTTTCCTTTTCTACATTCTCATCCGTAAAATAAGGTCGTTGCACAAAATCAACGAGTGTACTAAGGTTGGTCTCTATGTTTTCTGTTGCCGAGAAAAGATAAACCGTCTGATCGAAACTTGTAAAAGCGTTAGCTGAAGCTCCATTTGAGGCAAAAGTGGCAAAAATATCGCCTTCTGGCTCTTCAAACATTTTGTGCTCCAAAAAGTGAGCTATACCATCAGGAACAGTGGTCTCTTCTCCACCTGCGACATGAAAATGGTTATCTACAGAACCGTATTTAGTTGCAAATGTGGCGTAAGTTTTTTTGAATGTTGGTTTTGGCAATACATAAACCTGAAGCCCATTATCCATCACCTCATGATAAAGGGTCTCTTGAAGTCTGTCGTATTGAATCTGTTCCATCTCTATTCCTCCTTCCCTGTCAAGAAATAAATCGTATCCAGCTGAAAGGTCTCCGCTGCGGCTTTTACTTCCCCTGCACCGATTTGTTCCACCTCTTCTAGCAGCTGATCCGCTGTCCGTTCTTTTCCTGACAACTGGCGGTTGAAGTCGTAAGAGATCATCTCAAAAGCAGAATCCGGAATCTCGGAAAGCTGATTGCGGATCATGGCTTTGGTCTGGCTTAACTCCAGATCACTGATGTTGCCAGCTTTCATCTCTTCCAGTTGTTTCTCTATAATTTCAACAGCTTTGTTGTAATTTTGCGTTTCGATGCCTGATTGTATCGTTCCAATCCCCTTGTGACCGTCATAGCGTGAAGAAGCATAATATGCAAGACTGGCCTTCTCCCGTACATTGACGAAGAGTTTGGAGTGTGGATACCCTCCTAATATTCCGTTGTACATAAGTGCGGACGCATATGTATCGTCCTTATACGTAATTGATGTGCGCAGACCCATGTTCAACTTGCCCTGACTGACATCCAGCTTCTCCTCTACCGTCCTTACCTCGCTAACGGATACTGGGACAAACTTGGAGCTATATAAGCCCACCTCCGACTGAATGCGTCCGAAGTGATGCTGCACAAGCTTTTCAACTTCCTCAGTAGTCGTATCTCCCACTACATAGAGATCCAAAATAGCTCCATCCAGCCATGAATTATAGGATTCGTACAAACTTTTTGGGGTAATCCGGTCCAAATCCGCTCTTTGACCCAGTGGATGAAGACGATAGGGCTCGTTACGGCACATTTCTTCGATACAGCGCTCCGCTGCATAACGAATCTTATCATTTACGATAGATTCCAGCTTCTTGCGCACTGTTTCACGCTCTGTTGCAACATAGGAAGGACGGAAGCTTCCATCCTCGACCAATGGACGGGTCAGGACTTCTCCTAGAAAAGCAAAGGATTGTTCAAGCAAGCTCTCCTGACTCTGCACGAAGGAGTCATTAATGGTGTCCATGCGAAACTGAACAATCTGATAATCGCCTCTTTTATAAATATCAAAACCAAATCCAGCGCCATACAGCTCCTCCAAACGCTCGCGGAATTGAGTAGTCTCTGGATAAGAAGCGGTACCTCTGCGGAGCACAAATGGAGCAAGTGCTGTAGGGGTGACCATATCCTCATTAAGTGGGACGCCGGCATAAAGTGAGATGGCGTAGGTCTTGAACGCCTTGGTAGGCATCACGTGAATACGCATACCTGCAACGTTGCCATGCTGAAATACATTATTAGTCAAGTCCAAAACTCCTTTACCGCGTGGATAGTTGCTCATTAACATGTTTATGAATTAATAACCATTCTAAACCATTCCAAAGTAAGGAAGCAACCGGATGCCTCTTCCCGGTTGCTCTCTGGATTTACTTCTTTACTTATCTACATACAGAAAATATGCTGGCCGATAGTCTTGACCTGTGGACGAGTCCAAATCCATTTGGAGGTCGCCGTTTTAGGGTTGAAATAATACAAACATCCACCCGAAGGGTCCCAGCCATTCAGCGCTTGCTGCACTGCTTTTCGTGCCTGCTCATTTGGCTCTAAATAAATCTGCCCGTCAGCTACAGCTGTAAAAGCTCCCGGCTGAAAAATAACGCCAGACGGTGTATTAGGAAAGCTCGGAGATTTTACCCGGTTCAAGATTACTGCAGCAACAGCAACTTGACCTTCGAAAGGTTCACCTCTTGATTCACCATAGACGGCATTAGCCATAATTTTGAGATCATTTTCTGATAATCCCATCGTATTCCCTGAAGACAGAGACGCTGAATCCGAATTATTGGTTGTATTTGTTTTGTTACCGGTGTTGTTGTTTGCTGTATTATTTCCGGTTGCTGAAGCCGACTCTGTCGGCTTCCAGTTCTTAGTTGCGTTATACAATTTCAACTTAGTCTTAGCGCCTACGATGCCATCAGACTTCATTCCAAACTTCCATTGAAACCACGTTACTGAATTTTTCGTTTTCGGACCAAACTGACTGTCTATTTTCCCTTCATAAAAGCCCAGATGTTTTAAACGTCCTTGCAACTCATAAACATCCTGACCAGAAGAACCGAGTTTAATCGGAGTCGTGCTGAAGGCAGGCAAGGCCTCTTCTTCAGGATGATTTAGTTCATGGACAAATGACGCAGCAGCACTTTGCTTGGTCTGTACTATGCCATTACCCTGGAGCAACATTCCTGCAAACGGTGCGGCAGCAAGTGCAAGGGTTAAAGAAGCAAAGATCCACAACTTATGTTTCTTCATAGGGGTTCGCTCTACCTTTCTTTTGTGAGTTCTGCATGAATGGCTAAAGTTATTATGACGACTGTCAGGACATCCTATGCATTACTAAAAAAGAAGTAATAGCATTTCATTGTAATTGAGAATGATTATCAACTATAATCGAAATAAGAAAACGTTGGAGTTGATATTAATCATGAATTTAAAGGACCACATGTTATTGTGGAACCACGCATTAATAGAAATTATTGATATACGCCATACTTTTCAACGATCAGGTGATCTGAATTCACATTATCAGCTGCCCTCAAGTGCATTCTTGTTGATCATAAACGGCAAGGCCGAAATACTAATTGACGAGGTCCCGCACGAGATCAGCAACTTTCATATCCTTCATGGTGGAAAAGGAATGAACATTCAATTTTTACGCATGGATGAACTACTGGAGTATTACTTAATTTTATATAAAGCAAACCTTTCACTCGCCTCACGCAACAATCTAAAAGCAATCATGGAACACAATAATCCCTTTAATCTCCAATATGGATTTACGCCTACTAGTCCACTGCCCTTATTTGATAAGATGGAGAACATGTTTACTGATTGGAGCAAAACAGGGATTTTGGATCGGCTGTATGTCAAAACACTTTTTTATCAATGGATTTATGAGATGCTTAGGCAGCTGCATACGCTGGAAACACAGTTAATTCAACCTGATCCGCTAGATCAAGCAATTCGCTATATGCAGACTTATTATAAGGAAACCTTCTCTCTTGAAAAATTAGCTAAAGCGGTAAACAGCAGTCCTAGAACATTATCCAGATTATTCAGAACACAGCTGCAGACTAGCCCTGCTCAGTACTTAATCAACATCCGCATGGAAAAATCGAAAATATTGCTCCTGAACACAGAGGCTAGCTTGCATGACATCGCAATTGCAGTAGGTTATCCTGATGGCTATTATCTAGGAAAAATGTTTAAAAAATATTACGGAATCTCCCCTGTCCGATACAAAAATAAAGTTATCACCCACTCCAGTTGGCGTGATATGCCATCTCAAGGTGCACAAATTGACATTGCCCGAACACAACCTCTCCGTTATATTGATTATGATAATCATTATCAATATAACGGAGAAGGGGAATTACCAATGTTTAGAAATGCCAAACCATCATTACTGCTCACCCTGTTATTATGCTTTACCATAGTGTTAAGCGCTTGTTCCACGGGAACCACAAATTCAAATGCATCAAGCAATAGGAAACCCACCCCCTCAGCAGAAACAAGTACAGGGGCAAATACAGACAAAGCTGCTGTCGAAGCACAAACCCGGATAATTTCCACAGTTAAAGGAGACATTGCCGTTCCCGCTAGTCCACAAAGAGTTGTAGTTCTTTATTTGCTCGGTGATGTACTGGCTCTCGGCATTAAACCTATAGGTGTATCCGATGTATCCGAGGGTGCAGCATTTGAAGATGAGCTAAAAGATGTGCAAAAGCTTGGCACCTGGTTTGAGGCTAGCCCTGAAGCAATCCTTGCTCTTAATCCCGATCTTATCATTGTGCCGTCAGAGGAAACTTATGAAGCCCTTCACCAAATTGCGCCAACAGTCTTAGTTCCGTATGAAAAAATGTCAACAGAAGAACGGGTGTCCTTTATTGGACAAGTCGTAGGCAAAGAAGATCAAGCAAAAGAATTATTTACTGATTTCCATAAAAAAGTTGAGGTCAGCAAACAAAAGCTGCAAGAAGCTGGTATTCTTGATCACACAATATCCATCATGGAAGGTGGAAAAGACAACAGCATGGCTGTTGTGGCGAGCAAACAATTCGGACGTGGTTCACAAATCATTTATGAATATTTAGGCATGAAGGCGCCGGACATCATTCAACAGAAAATAGATACGGCGACTGGTGCGGATGGGGAATCCGTATCCTTTGAAGTCCTTGGCAAATACAGTGGTGACTATATCTTCCGCTCCTCTTATGATGGTATGGCTGATCTGACCCAAAACCCAATTTGGAACAATATCCCTGCCGTGAAAGAAGGCCGTTTGATGGAGATCGATTTTGGCTTAGGTTATTACAGTGATATCTATTCTCTAAATGTGCAACTGGATTATATTGTTGAAGCTTTGCTTGCTGCGCCAAGAGTCAAATAAGTACTCAGGATACAAAAAAAGAGATGGTCCACTTCATAAAGTGGCCATCTCTTTTACTGTCTATTGAAGGTTTCAACGGGCTTCTACAGCTTAGGAGCTGATCTTGTTATGCTGATATTGCTCAAGTGACATCAGCACCTCACGCGGCTTGCTGCCCTCGTAAGGACCGATGACCCCACGAGCCTCCATAGAGTCAATCAACCGGGCTGCACGGGTATAACCGACCCGCATACGTCGCTGCAGCAGCGACACTGAAGCCTGCTTAGCCTCTAGTACAATTTGTACGGCTTGCTCGTATAATTCATCCTGTGGCTCCTGATCCTCAGTGATTGTATCATCCACTTCAGGAACGATGGACTCATCGTATTCGGCTTCACCTTGACTGCTGACATATTGAACAATAGTCTCTACTTCTTGGTCACTCATAAAAGCTCCCTGTACACGAATAGGCTTAGATGCGCCCATTGGTAAGAACAACATATCACCTCGGCCTAACAACTTCTCTGCACCGGGCATATCCAGAATGGTACGTGAATCCACATTGGACGATACGCCAAAAGCGATCCGGGATGGAATATTAGCTTTAATTAAACCTGTGATGACATCTACTGAAGGACGTTGTGTAGCGATAATTAGATGAATCCCTGCCGCCCGCGCCATTTGTGCAAGTCGGCAAATCGCATCCTCAACATCATTGGCTGCAACCATCATCAAATCCGCAAGCTCGTCCACAATAACAACGATATACGGTAGAATAGCCGCTGGATTCTCAGCCATTAGCTTATTATAACCTTCCATATTCCGTGTTCCCGATTTGGAGAATAGCTCATAACGCTTCTCCATTTCGACTACGATCTTCTTCAAGGCTAGGCTTGCCCGCTTTGGATCTGTGACAACCGGAGCCAAAAGATGGGGAATTCCGTTATACACATTCAGCTCGACCATCTTAGGATCGACCATGAGGAATTTGACCTCATCAGGTTTAGCTTTGTATAAGATGCTTGTTATAATCCCGTTGATACAGACTGATTTACCGGAGCCAGTTGCACCGGCCACCAATAAATGGGGCATCTTAGCCAGATTGCCGATAATGGTCTGGCCGGAAATATCACGGCCAAAAGCAATCGATAATCTGGATTCAGCCTCCTGAAAAATCTGTGTTTCCATAACTTCGCGCATGGTAACAATAGACACTTCAGAGTTCGGAACTTCTATCCCGATCGCAGATTTACCCGGAATCGGTGCTTCCATCCGAATGTCTTTGGCTGCAAGTGCAAGGGCAATGTCATCCGTCAGATTTACAATACGGCTAACCTTAACCCCAATATCCGGTTGTATCTCATATCTTGTAACAGCTGGGCCTCTTACTACCTCCAGCACTTTAGCTCGTACCCCAAAGCTTTCAAGTGTTGCTTCTAATTTACGGGCTGTCTGCATATAATCATTCTGATCTCCAGCTTTGCCACCATTGTTAGGTTTGGCTAAAAGACGGAACGATGGCAGCTTATATGGCTTCGGTGGCGGTGGTGCTGGAGGAGCGGGAATAATCTCTCCATCTGGAGAAGCACCTAGCAGGCCTTCCAAGTCAATACTTACATTCTCCTCAGACTCATCCGTAGGCTGCTGCTTAGCGGCATTAGCTCCGGCTACAGCAGGTTTAGCTGCTTCACCACGAGCTGCGGGTGAGAATTCACTCCACTCTTCCCGATCTTCTTCGTTTAAACCTTCTGAACGGATATGTTCAAAGAAATCTCGAATAATAGGCGTCACAGGTTCAATATCCAGATCCGCATCGTCAAAATCATGATCGATATCCTCTAATGGAATTACACGGCTATCTGGTGTTAATCCCGAAATAATCGGACCGCTCGAAGCACTTGTCACAATTGGACCCTGATCGTCATCCTCAGGATCTGCTTCCACCTGTGAACGCGTGGAACCTGAGAACCAGCCAGATATTTTTTTCAAAAGGACAGGTTGTTTGCGATTAGGCAGATACCGATCGTCTTCGTCTTCTTCATCCTCGTCATCATAGACAGGCTGCTTCACCTGCCGAGCTTTAGCTGGAGCAGCGGCTCTAGATGGTCTCGCCGCTACTGGGACCGCCTTCGGGCGATTTGCAGCATGGAGACGAATCCCCTCCACAAACTTAACCGATCGCACTCGCAAAAGCGTAAAAATCTCCACATATGACAAGTTGGTAATTAGCATAAAGCTGATCGCCAGCATGACGATCATAAGCAGCTTAGCGCCCAGACTGCCAAAAAGCCATAACAGCGCTGCATACTCCAACCCGCCGATGTAACCTCCGCTTATATCCTTACCCAGCATATAGACATTGCTGTCGTTCGAGCCAGGTGAAAGTGATCCCGAAAGATCATTATGTATTTGTGTCATTACATTGCCAGGATGTAACAAAGACAACGGGCCAAGCTTCTGCTCCATTGCAGATATTGTGCTCATAAGGCACATAGACAACAGAAGCAGAAGCACGCCAGTATGCCTGCTGTTCCACGAGGAAGGCCATCTTCGATGGATCATAACCATAAGTCCATAAAAAATGCCGACAAGCGGCAACACAAAATAAAATCTCCCTAATAAGTAACCCGCCATACTTGAAAGTGAGCGCCCTACGGCTGCTTCACCAGACAGTGCAATGACGGAAATAGTTATTAATAAAATTCCATATATTTCATATTTTAAAACGCTGCCGAGCAGCGCTTTTTTCTTCTTCTTTTTTCGTTTAGCCACGCCAGCCACCCCCGGAACAACATTATACCATATAATGGCGTGGCGTACCTATGTTCTCTTTTGTCAGAAATTGAATCTTTATGTTAATGTAATTATCGCACCTGGAGAGAACGCCGGATCTAGATAACGGTTCAGTGGACAATCCAATAATCTCACGATCCGCGCACGCCCTTCCTCCATCGGTTCTACCTGCATCAGCATGCCCTGCACACTCACTTCTCGGGTTGTTGCATAATTGTTAAATGCCCCCTCCCACACCTGTTCCATTGCAACTACTGTGTACAGTGTCATTGCGTAATCCCTCCTGGAGTCGATGCAGAGAAATCTCCGCCGATCATTCGGTTGAGATGCGCTAGAGCCGCTCCGATCCCGCCGACCTCATCCATAAGGCCATATTTAACGGCATCCAAGCCCCCCACAGCCGTCCCGATATCACGATTGAGCTCACCTGTCTTAAACATGAGATCACGGAACTGTTCTTCAGAAATACGCGAATGGGAAGTCACAAATTTAACGACACGTTCCTGCATTTTCTCCATATACTCGAACGTTTGCGGCACTCCGATCACTAAACCATTCATACGAATCGGATGAATCGTCATCGTTGCACTTTCGGCAATGATCGAATAAGTGGAGGAAACTGCAATCGGCACCCCGATACTATGCCCGCCTCCAATGACCACGGTTACCGTTGGCTTGGAGAGGGATGCAATCATTTCCGCAATTGCTAATCCCGCTTCTACATCTCCACCTACCGTATTTAAAATGATAAGCAGACCTTTGATGTTTTTATTCTGCTCAGCAGCCACCAGCTGTGGAATGATATGCTCATACTTTGTTGTTTTGTTCTGTGGAGGCATTACAATATGTCCTTCAATCTGACCAATAATCGTTAAGCAAAAAATATCAGGCTCTCCACTTGGGACTACCGTTTGTCCAAGCTCCTTAATCGCTCCCATTGCAGTGGGCGGCATATTTTCATTAGGATTCGGATTAGTTTCTCCTGGGACAACTTCCTCATTTTTTGCTCCATTTGATCCTTCGATGTAGTTCATCTTCGCAGCTCTCCCTTGTCATATGCAGCTCTAGTCTGCTGTTGCCTTACTAACAATCCTTAGTATGACATTTCAGGGTGCTGCCTTATGCAATTTTCAGCTTATGAAGTAATTATGACATGCAAAAACCCCTTCTCCCGAGGAAACCGTCCAATATTTCCGGGGAAAAGGGGCTCAGCCCTAGCTATATATTCTTTGAAGGAGAAACTCTCCTTACACTTCCATGATAATTGGCAAAATCATCGGTCTGCGGCGCGTTTGTTCATATAAGAAACGGCCCAGCGAATCTTTTACGCTTGTTTTTAGGGAAGCCCACTCATTTACTTTTTCACTCATCAGGCGTTGCAATGTACTGGATACAATTCGGTTAGCTTCGTCGAGCAGTCCTTCGGACTCCCGAACATAAACGAAACCACGTGAAATGATGTCAGGTCCAGAAACAATGGCACCATTCTGTTTGCTAAGTGTAACCACGACAACCAAGATACCGTCTTGAGACAGCAGCTTACGGTCACGCAATACAATGTTACCCACATCGCCTACACCTAGTCCGTCAATCAATACGTTACCAGCCGTTACTTTACCAGCTTTACGAGCGGCACCGCCTTGGATCTCAACAATTTCACCGATTTCAGTGATGAAAATGTTCTGTGGATCTACGCCAACGGATTCTGCCAGCAAAGCATGTTTGCGTTGCATGCGGAATTCACCGTGGATCGGAATGAAGAATTTCGGCTTCATGAGGTTGAGCATAAGCTTAAGTTCTTCTTGGCTACCGTGACCGGATACGTGAACGCCGGAGTTGGAACCGCTGTAAATCACATCAGCACCAAGACGGAACAATTCATCGATGGTACGGCCTACATATTTCTCATTACCTGGTACAGGTGTTGCCGCAATAATAACGGTATCGCCTGGCAGGATATCTACTTTACGATGACTGGAACGCGCCATACGTGTCAATGCAGACATTGGCTCGCCTTGGCTGCCTGTGCAAAGAACAACGACACGATTAGCTGCCATTCTATTCATTTCTTCTGGTTCGATCAGCATACCGTCAGGTACGTTCAGATACCCAAGCTCAGAAGCGATAGATACAACGTTAACCATACTACGGCCAATTACTGTAATCTTACGACCCGTGGATTCTGCTGCATTAACCACTTGCTGAATACGGTGCACATTGGAAGCAAAAGTTGCTACAACGACACGTTGCTCAGCTTTGCGGAAAATATCTTCCAGCACAATACCGACATTCTTCTCAGAAGGGGTAAAGCCTGGTTTCTCAGCATTCGTACTATCCGACAAAAGAGCAAGCACGCCCTTTTGGCCAATCTCTGCCATCCGATGCAGATTTGCAAATTGACCGTTGACTGGGGTGTGGTCAAATTTGAAATCGCCCGTATGAACAACATTTCCTTCCGGAGTCTCAATGCATACACCCACGGAATCAGGAATGCTGTGATTGGTTCTAAAGAAAGTTACCTTAAGTGAGTTCCCCAATTGAATTTCTGAATCTTCGTTGATCAGAATCCGTTTGGTGTCACCCAGCAGGTTCGCTTCCTTCAATTTGTTCTCTACAAGGCCTAAAGTTAATCTTGTTCCATAGACTGGAACATTCAAATTCTT
Source organism: Paenibacillus sp. FSL R7-0163 (assembly GCF_037969975.1). Classification (NCBI taxonomy): domain Bacteria; kingdom Bacillati; phylum Bacillota; class Bacilli; order Caryophanales; family Paenibacillaceae; genus Paenibacillus; species Paenibacillus sp. FSL R7-0163. Next base: position 2,045,725 of record NZ_CP150224.1, on the reverse strand, counting down.
CAGGACATAAGGCAGACCACCGATGTGATCCTCGTGTCCGTGAGTAAGCACAATACCTCTTACCTTGTCACGGTTCTCTGTCAAATACGAGATATCAGGAATTACGATGTCAATACCGAGCATATCCTCTTCCGGAAACTTGAGTCCCGAATCCACGACTACAATGTCAGCTCCGTATTGAATAACATACATGTTTTTCCCGATTTCTCCGACTCCGCCCAATGCGAAAATCGTCAATTTATCGTTGTTGTTTTTTTTGGACAAATGAATCTAACCCTCCTATGATGTTGGACGTCATACTTTTATTGGTAAATATCGAACTTCGATTATTTCAGCGGCGCTGAACACATTCTTCAAACAGCTAATAACTTCCAATCAACAAGGAAATTCCTGAAATCTGTAAAATGCGCAATGCGAAAGCTCCCGATTCCGGGCAGTAAAGTTCATATTGAAGCGGACAAACGCCGTCAAAATTCACCGTCGCGCCCCTCGCGCGAAGACATGTCATTTATTTAAACAGACTCATCTTGGGACCTATCCTGTCTCACAATGTATTACATTGACGGAAGATTACCGCATATTTAATTTTAACCGCACCCAGTCACTTAAGATCATTATACATGATTTTTTTGGCAAAAGACAAGTCATCCGCCTCGTATCCAAATTCTTTCCTTAAATTCGCCTCAATATTTCAGAAAAAAAATATAAATGCAAAAACCGGCTCCCCCAATAGAGTAGCCGGTTTAGAACGTTCATCATCAATGATTAATTCTTAGTGAAATAGACCTTCAATAAAAGCCGCTTCCGCTTCCGTTGGCGAAATAAGTGGCAATCTGACTCCGCCCACAGGGATCCCCTTGAGTCCTAAAGCATATTTTACTGCTGATGGATTGGGCAGCGGTTGTGGGCATTCAAACATTCCTTTAAAAATCGGGAACAGCTGGCGATGAATCTCTCCAGCAAGCTGAACATTGCCGGAGGTATAAGCGTAAATCATTTCTGACATCTGCGCACCAACCACATGGCTAGATACACTTATAATTCCGTATCCACCAACAGCCAGACTGGCAAGACCCGAGGCATCATCACCTGTATATACACGGAAATCATCTGAACAAGCAGAGGCAATAAGTGTTACCTGATCCACAGACGCGCATTCTTTCGTAGCAATGATGTTCGGAATCTCAGCAAGTCGCAGGGTAGTGGCCACGCTCATACTTACACCTGTTCGACCTGGAACATTATATAGAATCACTGGTAATGAAGTCTCTGAAGCAATCGTGGAAAAATGCTGATAAAGACCTTCCTGATTCGGTTTATTATAATAAGGAACGACCAAAAGCACTCCATCTACACCTATTTTCTCTGCTTCCTTCGTCAGATGAATGGAATGTTTCGTGTTATTGCTGCCAGTTCCAGCAATAACTTTACAACGTCCATTCGCCTTTTCCAGCACAAAAGAAAACAGCTGCAGCTTTTCCTCATCGCTTAACGTAGGCGATTCCCCTGTCGTTCCGCAGACAACCAAAGCCTCTGATTTCTGTACCTCAATTAAATAATCGACAAGCTGTGAAGTTACATCCCAGTTGATTTCTCCATCCCCATCAAAAGGGGTTACCATGGCTGTTATTAATCTTCCGAAATCCACTTTGAATTCCTCCTTGTCAGCGGTGCAATTCAAACATAGCATGCAGCGAACGCAAGGACTGCACCATATCTTCTTTTTTCACAAGCACCCATATCGTTGTATTCGAATCTGCGGATTGTAGAATTTGAATGTTTTGCGAGCTAAGCGCCTCAACGATGCGCGCCATAATACCAGGCACACCGTTAATTCCTCCCCCGATAACAGAAACTTTGGCACAACCCGATAAACTCTTAGGTCGCAAACCCAGCTGTTGCAGAGCAGAAATAGCCTTCTCTGATTTGTCATCAAAAACCGTATAAAGAGCTTCCGTAGGTGTTACATTAATAAAATCAACGCTTATCCCGTTATCTGCCATACTCTTAAAGATTTGCAATTGCACTCCGGTTCCGTTACCGTCCGGGCATTCCACAGAAATCTGTGTAACGTTGCTGACATAAGCAATCCCTGTAACGAATCGATCCACAATACCCCCTGCTTGGATATCGTTAAATCCTTCTGGATTCGTAACCAGCGTACCTTCAGCTTCTGAAAAGGTTGAACGAACACGAACTGGAATCTGTGCCTGCATAGCAATCTCAACCGCACGTGGATGAATGACTTTTGCTCCCTGATGAGCCATATTGCAAATTTCTGTATAACTAACGTAAGTTAATGGCTTAGCATCTTCAACGATCCGTGGATCAGCTGTAAGTATCCCGTTAACATCCGTATAAATATCCACCATATCAGCATGAAGAGCAGCACCAAGTGCTGTAGCAGAGGTATCACTACCGCCACGGCCTAAAGTTGTTAAATCACCCGCTTCAGTCTGGCCCTGGAACCCGGTAACAATAACCACTTTATCCTCACGCAGCTCACGGAGAATGCGTTCCGGACGTACATCCAGAATTCTGGCATTGCCATAGTTGCTGTCTGTCAGAAATCCTGCCTGAGCTCCCGTTAATACTGTAGAAGCGATACCTTCATTCTCCAACAGCCCACATAGAGTAGTAGCTGAAATAATTTCACCGCAGCACATCAGGAGATCTTTTTCCCGGTCAGGAAGTGCATCTCCGTTCTGCACGGCCCAATCCAGCAAAGTGTCTGTTGCGTAAGGCTCTCCGCGACGGCCCATGGCCGATACAACAATAACAAGACTGTAGCCACTTGCCAGCTCTCTTTTGACATTGCGGATTACGTGTTCTCTAGCTTGCGGTGTGGATAGCGATGTTCCTCCGAATTTTTGTACCAGAATACCCATGTATAATTCCCCCATTATTATCAAAGCAAACACACTAATCATTCGTGAAAAGATTACGGTACGTGAGCTTATTCGTTAAGTAAGTTGTTAAATGGCTGTACCGCCCTCGAACCTGAGGACGGTAGCAATATTGCTTATATTTTTTTGATAGCAATGAACTTAGCTGTTTCCACTACGTTATCTTGGCACTTCTCATTGCTCATTTGGTGCATCTCCCCTTTTATTGTCCACAACAAAATCAGCCGAGCTCTGTTAATTTTCTATGCTGAATGAAACCGTTCGATGATCATCGGCTGTAGTTGTTTACCTTGCAAAGCGGCATAGCAAGCTTCCGGGATAAGATCCATGCGTGCCACGAGCGAGTTAGGTTTACCCTCAGGGTTATCTTGACCGAATGGTACAAAATAAATATGTTTAGCCACCAGAAGCTTAGCAATATTTGCGGCATTTAGGCCCAATCCATCATTTGTAGATATCGCTAGAACTAGTGGACGTCCGTTGCGCATCTGCGATTTAGCTGCCATTAGCACGGGACTATCCGTCATGGCATTAGCCAGTTTACTCGTTGTATTTCCTGTGCAAGGTGCTATTGTCAGCACATCCAGCAGCTTGGAAGGACCCAGCGGCTCCGCTTCAACAATTGTAGAAATGATATCATTCCCTGTTATATCTTTCAACTGTTTTAACCAATTTTGCGATGTCCCAAAGCGGGTGTCTGTTCCTAGTACAGATGCTGAAACTATAGGTACTACGTTTGCTCCCCCGTCTACGAAGCGCTGAATTTGTGGCATTACCTCAGCAAAAGTGCAATGAGATCCAGTGATCGCATACCCTACTGTTTTTCCGTGCCAATCCATTTTATTCGTCCCCCTTGATTAAAGCCTCGTCCGAAATCGACTGTACCAGCGCATTTGCCATAATAATCCCAGCGCTTTTTGGAGCTACAATGCCAGGGAGTCCTGGAGCCAGCATCGCCTTAATCCCACGTTTTTCAGCATAACGAAAGTCACAACCGCCTGGTGCAGATGCCAGATCAATAATTACGCAATGCGGCGCAAGCCGCGAGAGCACCTGAGCGGTGATGATCATACTTGGTATCGTATTAAATATAAGATCCACATCCGGTACGTGAAGCAGCAGCTCACTGGTCATAAAAGGCTTCCAGCCCATTTCCTCAGCACGTGCATAATGTTCTTGTTTTCTGACACCAACCTTTACACTAGCCCCCAGTCCCTGTAGACTTCGAGCCATTGTAAATCCAGTTCTACCTAAACCAAGCACCATTGATTTCGAGCTGTGAATCGTAAAATCCGTGTTCTGAATGGCCATTACCAGCGCTCCCTCCGCTGTCGGGATAGAGTTGTAAATAGCCACATCATCACGATTAAGCAGTTCGATTAACTTTAGTGAGTGCTTGGTACACATCCCGCGCAAGTAACTTTTAGCCATACCGGTATACACTAAACAATCGGATGGCAGCGCAGTGAAATGCTCCTCCAGAATCGTTAAACGCTCAGAAGAAAATAGAGCACTAATATTTCCTTCATCATCACAGCCTACCGTAGGCAACACTAATACATCTGCATTACTTAGCAGCTCTACCGTCAATTGTTCCAGGCTCACCCCTGGGCTAGGGGTCTCCCACTTATCGAACCCGGCAGCGCTTACCGTCGCATCCAATTCCACACATTTCCGAATCACTTCAAGCTGTCTCGCGTCCCCGCCCAGGAACACGATCCTGACGCCAGTAAGCATAGGGATGACGCTCCTTTCAACATACACTATCGACTATAAAGCATCTTATGCTGGGCATAGTTAATGGGTGAAGAGCGGAAATGAAATCCCCGGCACGCATGGCTGATGGCTGATGAGCAGATGGCTTACGGCTGATGAGTTACGGACCGAGATGCAACTATTTGTGTATTTTTTGTCTTTTAGGAGGAGTTTCGGACTGGAGAGCTCTTATTCGACATAAACAGGTTCGATATCAGGTGTTTTTGATCCAATAGTGACACTGGGGTCCGAAAACAGCCAAATTAAGAAGATTTGTTGTTAATAAGAGCGCTGAGGTCCGATAGGGGCTTCGTTTTTAATTTGACGGTAGGGTTAGAGTTGTGGCAGAGCGCCAATGAAAATGCTGAGTTTATTCGATGGGGAAATCGGATGTAGTTGGAGTAGCAGATAGCACTTTATAAAATGCTATCTGCATAACAATCGAAGAAAATAATGTTTTTGATAATTAACTCTGTATAACAAAAAAAGCTCACGAATCATGCCTTGGGCATGAATTCGTAAGCTTTTTAAATGAATTATATCAACAATCTTATTTGCCAGTATGACCAAAGCCTCCGGCTCCGCGTTGTGTTTCGGACAACTCTTCCACTTCCACCAAATTAACCACTGGAACAGCTTGAAATACCATTTGGGCAATCCGCTCATTGCGAGCGATAGCAAACGGCTCCTGCCCCAGATTGATCAAGAGTACTTTGATCTCTCCGCGGTAATCAGCGTCTATAGTTCCAGGTGTATTCAAGCAGGTAATCCCGTGCTTCAAGGCCAGTCCACTACGCGGACGGATCTGCGCTTCAAGCCCCTCTGGCATAGCCAGTGAAATCCCTGTTGGAATTAAAGCACGCTCTCCTGGTGCAAGTACAATTTCACCCGCAACTGCAGCATAAAGATCATAACCGGAAGCTTGCTCCGACATTTTACAAGGAAGATTTACATCCTCGTTTCCAGTAAGTTTATTGATTTGTACGTAATAAGACAAGATCATCTCTCCTAACATTTGCAATAGCTTTATCTGATGAGCCTACCATCGCTAAAGAAAGCGGCTCCGCGAACATATGGTCCAGCACACTGTTGATATTGTCCATCGTCACTAGCTGAATTTTGGCGATCATATCGTCCAATGTATTATGTCTTCCGAGCATAAGTTCATTTTTTCCGATACGGTTCATTCGGCTGCTAGTGCTTTCGAGACTAAGAATGAGACTGCCTTTAAGCTGCTCCTTGCCTTTTCTCAGCTCATCTTCACTGAGGCCGTTGGTAGCAAGTTCGTACATCATTTCCTTGATTAACTCCATGACATCTTTTGTTTGCTTGGGCGCTGTACCGGCATAGACCGTAAACAGACCAGAATCTGCCTGGGAGCTGTGATAGGAATACACCGAATAAGCTAATCCGCGTTTTTCACGAATTTCCTGGAACATACGGGAGCTCATCCCTCCGCCTACGGCATTATTGATCAGCACCATAGCATATTGCAAGGGATCGCCAGAACGTACGCCAGGCAAGGAAAGACAGATGTGATTCTGCTCTGTTTTCTTGCGGTGAAATAAGAGTTCTCCATAGTAATCTGGTGGAGTCAGCGGCGCACTTGTACCATGATTATCAAAAGAACCAAAATGCTGTTCCAGCAGTTCGATCAATCCATCACTAATGTTGCCGGCTACACTTATAACCGTATTCTCAATCGTGTATTGTTCCTTCATATACGCCCGAAGATCATCCGGCTTCATCTCCATCAGCCGTTCCTTCAAGCCAAGGATGGAATACGCTAGCGGATGGTCCTTGTAGGCAGCAGCACACATCAAATCATGTACAAGATCATCCGGCGTGTCTTCGCACATGGAGATTTCCTCAAGGATGACATTCTTTTCTTTCTCCAGCTCTTCAGCGTCCATCCGTGAACGGAAGAACATATCCGCTAATACATCTACAGCGATGGGCAGATGCTCATCCAGTACTTTAGCATAATAACATGTATATTCCTTTGAGGTAAACGCATTTACATTGCCCCCGATGGCGTCAAACTGCTCAGCAATATCCTTGGCGCTGTACCGATCCGTACCTTTAAAAAGCATATGTTCTACAAAATGGGATATCCCGTTGTTTCCAGGGTGTTCATTCCGAGAGCCTGTCTTTACCCAGATTCCGAAAGAAACGGACCGGCCAGTCGGGATTTTCTCCATTACCACTCGTAAACCATTGGATAACACTATTTTTTCCACTTCAAGTCCTCCTGGCAAATAGCCATGTTCTATCTAATTTAATTACACGTGCCTATAATCCTACCAGAAATACAGCTCTCACTCAACATTAGAGGGGATCAGCCGCTCTGCTGAGAGCGTTTGACTAACTGTACCTAACTGCAACCCTTTTGCTTTGATTCCACGTATCATGGCCCTCAGAGCTTTGGAGGATGAGGCTGTGGGATGCATTAAGACTAGAGTGCCTGGTTCCGCTTTGCTTGTGATTTTGGCAACTACAGATTCAGGAGAAGGATTACGCCAATCCACGGTATCCACGGTCCATAGTACGGTCTTGAGCCCTAAACTGCTGGCAATTTCTACTGTCTCCTGATCGAAATCACCAGAAGGGGGTGCGAACCATTTATTAGTGACTCCAAGCGATTCCTTTAACAGCTTTTGTGTCTTCTCAATTTCTACAGTAGCTCGCGCACGACTTAAAGTACTCATATTAGGGTGGGTATAAGCATGATTCTCCATCTCATGACCACGTTTTAGCATTTCTTTAGCCAGCTCCGGATTTTTACTCAGCCAGCTCCCATCCAGAAAAAACGTAACTTTAACGTTCTCTTCATCCAAAACATCCAACATTGGCACAATGTACTCATTTCCCCACGCCACATTAATCATCAACGATACCATCGGTTTGGCCGGATTCCCACGATATATGGGTTCAGCTCCCAGTTGATTCAGTGATATCTGTGGTTCAATCTGCCGATACATAAATTTTATAGGTTCTTTTGGCGCCAAAAGAGCATTCCGATATGTACTCTCTACATCAATCTCAAGTCCGTTATAACCCGGAATCGCCTTCCATACCCGATCAACCACGGCATTCACTGGAGGGGCATTAAGTTTGGCTGCGGCGGTCTCAATCCGTGTCCGAAGATCATTGTTCTCCGGCTTAGAAATATCCTTCCACACAGCTAGGTCATCCTGCGGCTTCAATTGCGCAAGCATGTCCTTTACCGGTCCCTGAGTGCTGCCAATTCCTATCACGATCGCAATACAAGCAACCACTAAAGCCACTTTTTCCGTCTTCATGACGACTTCCTCCCCGGCAGAAACGACTTGTAGTCCGTTCCACACGAATACAAAGACACTTTGTCCCAATCTATGAGACAAGAGAGGAATTTATGTCATAAGAACAGAGGCAAGAGGCGTGATAGTGATGCACTTTACTTTATTTCATATAAAAAAAGAGCCAGAACGCAATCGCTTCTGTCTCCTTTTATTATGCTATTAGGTACTTTAGAAAAGGTACCTCTACAATTGAAACTTAAGCTTTAGCTCCAGTTTCCGAAGTCAATACCGCTTTACGCGACAGGTTAACCCGGCCTTGTTGGTCGATTTCGGTAACTTTAACGGTAATTGTATCCCCGACAGCTACAACATCTTCAACCTTAGCTACGCGCTCAGTGGACAATTGGGAAATGTGTACCAATCCGTCTTTACCCGGAATTAGTTCAACAAATGCTCCGAATTTCTCAATACGTCTAACTGTACCCACATAGATTTCTCCGACTTGTACTTCACGCACTAGTCCTTCGATAATCGAACGTGCCTTTTGGATCATCTCTTCATCTGAAGAACCGATAAAGACACGGCCATCTTGTTCGATGTCGATTTTTACGCCGGTTTCTTCAATAATTTTATTGATAATCTTACCACCAGCACCGATAACATCACGGATTTTGTCCGGATTGATGTTGATAATAATGATTTTTGGAGCATATTTGGACAGATTAGGTCTTGGCGCAGAGATCGCTTCATTCATTTTGTCCAAGATGAACAGACGGCCTTCTTTAGCCTGCTGAAGTGCATCCTGAAGAATGTTGCGGTCGATACCGGCAATCTTAATGTCCATTTGAATAGCTGTAACACCTTCTGCTGTACCAGCTACCTTGAAGTCCATATCTCCGAGATGATCTTCCATACCTTGAATATCCGTCAGGATGGAGACATGCTCTCCGTCTTTGATCAGACCCATTGCTACTCCGGCTACCGGTGCTTTGATTGGCACACCAGCGTCCATCATAGCCAGAATGCTGGCACAGATACTTGCCTGGGAAGTAGAACCGTTAGATTCAATCGCTTCTGATACTAGACGAATCGTGTACGGGAATTCAGTTTCACTAGGAATAACCTTGGATAATGCACGTTCTCCAAGTGCTCCATGACCGATTTCACGGCGTCCTGGTGCTCTAAGCGGACGAGCTTCCCCTACGCTGAACGGCGGGAAGTTGTAATGGTGCATGAAACGTTTTGTTTCAGTAGGATCGATTCCGTCGAGAATTTGTACATCACCTAGTGCTCCAAGGGTACAAACGCTAAGGATTTGTGTTTGTCCACGTGTAAACAGACCGGAACCGTGTGTACGCGGTAACAGACTTGTATCACATTCAATCGGACGGATTTCATCAAGTTTACGTCCATCTGGACGAACCTTATCATGTGTGATTAGACGTCTTACTTCATCCTTCACGATATCATGTAGGACTTCTTTAACATCTTTCAGAAGCTCCGGTGCTTCTATGTACTTCTCTACGAAATACGCAACCGCTTCATCATTAACGACATCAATCGCTTCCTGACGCGCATGTTTTTCAGCTATTTTAACGGCTTCCACCAGACGAGCCTCAGCAAATGCACGGACCTCAGTATTCACGTCAGCATTCACTGTATGCAGCTTCACAGCCATTTTTTCTTTACCAGCCACTTTAACCAGTTCTTCAATGGTTGCAACGATCTTGCGGATTTCATCATGACCGAACATAATCGCTTCGAGCATCACATCTTCCGTCACTTCGTTCGCTTCTGCTTCAACCATCATGATTGCATCCTTCGTTCCAGCAACCACTACATAAACATCACTGATTGCTTGCTGAGACATATCCGGATTGATCACAAACTCTCCATTAATCCGACCTACAGCAACGCCGCCGATGGGTCCATCAAAAGGCACATCGGAAATACTAAGTGCAGCTGAAGTACCGATCATAGCAGCAATATCTGGTGCGCAGTCCTGATCCACACTCATTACCATGTTCAATACCTGAACATCGTTACGAAATCCTTCAGGGAATAGTGGTCTGATTGGACGGTCTGTCAAACGACTTGACAGAATCGCTTTCTCACTCGGTCTACCTTCCCGTTTAATAAATCCGCCAGGAATTTTACCTACCGCATATAATCTTTCCTCATAGTTAACTGTAAGCGGGAAAAAATCCAGATCCTTAGGCTCTTTCGAAGCCGTAACGGTACATAATACCGAAGTATCCCCGTAACGCACCATAACAGCTGCATTTGCTTGTTTAGCCAGGCGGCCCGTTTCCAGCACAAGGCGTCTTCCACCCAGCTGCATTTCTACACGTTTTTCCATAAATACCTCCTTGAATAGTAGTAGACCCGCAGTCTAAAATAGCAGGTTCACATATCGATCTAAATGAATTGGAAAGGCTTGTCCCAAAGGGAGGCTACCTATTCTGTATGCATATAAGAAGAAACGGCTGGGCCTTACTGAAAAGTAAAGTCGCCGTTTTTGCGAATAATCTCATCGATCCTAATATTAAGTTTTCCCTAAATTTTCAAAAAGCAACCCAGCTGTCCCGCTGTCGCTCCGAGAAGGACATACGGTATACAACCAGGCTGCTTTAAGAGTAATCTTATGGAAAATTAACGACGCAATCCCAGTCTTTCGATCAGGGCGCTGTAACGTCTGATGTCTTTGTTTTTCAAATACGCCAGAAGTTTACGACGTTGTCCAACCATTTTCAACAATCCGCGACGGGAGTGATGATCTTTCTTGTGCGTACGCAAGTGGTCAGTCAAATTAACGATGTTCTCCGTTAGGATAGCAACTTGCACCTCAGGGGATCCAGTATCGGATTCGTGAGTTTTGTGCTCGTCGATCAATTGATGTTTACGTTCTTGAGTTAATGCCATCCTGTTCACCTCCTTCAATATAATCGCCACTAGCCTCGTCACCGTCGGTGAGAACGTGCAACCAAGCTAAGGTTATGATGCTGTAAGCCAGCAACGTTACTTAGTATAGCATCTCCATTAACAAAAGTAAACGGCTTGTCCGGGATGACTATAAATTATACTCCAGAATCTTCTTCGCGGTTTCTGCATCCTCGCCAATCTGAGTAATCAATGCCCCAATGGAGTCAAACTTCCGTTCTGGACGAATGTAAGATACCAATTCTACCTTAAGCTCTTGATCATACAGGTCACCCTCGAAGTCAAACAGATGTACCTCAAAGCTCGGAGTCAACACACCCTCATGAAAGGTTGGTTTAACGCCCACATTCATAACCCCGTACAGAACTTTATCCTTATAAAAGACTCGAACCGCATATACACCTTTGGTCGGAATGACAAAATGATCACTGAGCTTCAAATTGGCAGTTGGAAAACCAATTGTGCGGCCTCTCTTCTCACCATGCCCCACTTCACCACGCAGATGATAGCAACGTCCGAACCAGGAGTTTGCCAGTCCCAGATCTCCATTTTGGAGACTTTTGCGAATGCCGGAGCTGCTAACCTTTTCGCCTTCAAGCAGAAAAGGAGGAGCAACTTCCACATTCATAACACCTTCACCCAGCTTACGAAGCATCTCAACATCGCCTTCACCTTGGTAGCCAAAGCGAAAGTCAAAGCCAACAACTGCAGTTACAATATGTAGCGGCAAAAGCATAACAGAGACAAAATTCTGTGGACTAACCCGGGAAAGCTGCTCATTAAATTCAATAACATACAGGATATCTACACCCATGCTGGCAAGAATCTCTTGCTTTTCAAAGGGTGGCGTCAAGTACCCTTCATAATCCCCCTTACCCATAACATCTTTGGGATGAGGATGAAATGTAAGGACTGCAGCCGGCACACCTTGTTTACGGGCTAAGGCCACAGCGGATGTAATGACACTGGCATGTCCACGATGCAGGCCGTCAAACTGCCCTAGAGCAGCCACTTGAGGTTGTGCCCATTCGGCAGCAGTCTCCGGCGACATCGGATAGGTTAACGTTACGGTTCTCACGCTGTTTCTCACCTACAATTCACTTGGTAAAATTGATTTAAGCTTGTGCAAACACTTTTACTGGGGCAATAGCACCTGTCTCTTCCAGCTCATAAATGCCAAGAAACAATCCCTGAAGATCGTATAGCCGAATTTGACCTGCTGTCTTCACTTCTGGAGCAATGAACCGCGAAGACAAACGTTGACCCTGCAGTGCTGCCTTCTTCTTCTCATCCATAACGGTATGCTTAGGCAAATGCGAAATTGCCTCATCAGCAGCGATTAAATGATCTTCTAATGTTCCGGCTTCCTTGTGCGCGGCAATATCCTCAAGGGATAAACAATGGCTGGCAGAAATTCCTGCCGACATTGTTCTCTCCAGCTTCACCATTACACCCGGCAGTCCAAGCGCACGACCGATATCAACACAAAGTGTTCGAATATACGTGCCTTTGGAGCATAATACCCGGAAAGTGATGTCGGGATGATTACCTTCCCAAGTCATATCCGTCATTTCGATTTCATAAATCTCTACTTCACGACTTTTTCGTTCAACGGTCTTGCCTTCTCTAGCCAATTCATAAAGACGTTTGCCATCCACTTTCACCGCAGAGTACATGGGAGGAACCTGAGAAATTACACCTTTGAAAGAGGCAAGCACTGCAAGAATCTCTTCCTCAGATACATGAACCTCATCTACAGTTTCCGTAATGGTTCCAGTTAAGTCTTCAGTATCACTGGACATCCCCAGTCTCAGTGTTGCCACATATTCTTTGGGCAGCTCCTGAATATACTCCACAACGCGAGTCGCACGTCCCAGACAAAGCGGCAATACACCAGTCACTTGGGGATCTAGTGTCCCCGTATGACCAATCCGTTTCATGCCGAGAATACGGCGTGCCTTGGCTACAACATCATGTGAAGTGAAGCCTGCCGGTTTATAAACCGCCAGAACACCTTCTAATTCACTCATAAATGACGTCTTACCTCCTCAAGCACCTGAGTTATTGCCTCTTCAAGCGTAGCTTCTATACGCGCACCTGCAGCACGGGTATGACCGCCGCCGCCAAACGTTTGCGCCAATGCAGCCACGTCTACTTTACCGGCAGAACGTAGGCTAACCTTGACCGCATGTTCATGAATAACTTTAAAAAGAATGCCTACTTCCACGCCCCGTATATTACGAGGGTAGTTTACGATTCCTTCCAAATCTTCATTAGCAGCAGCACATTCGATCATATGCTCGGGTGTAACATATAGCCAGGCAATATCCCCTTCAGGAGATAATTCCAGCGTATTTAAGGCTTTATTTAATATTTTAACCTGTGGCAGCGTCATTTCTTCAAGCAATGTCTCAGCGAGTTCAGGACCGTTAACTCCAAGGGATAATAGCTCAGATACAGCTGCCATTACTTTTGGTGATGTGTTGGTATAACGAAAACCACCGGTATCTGTTAACAGACCCGTATATATAGCTGTGGCGATATCAATATCCCATTCGATCTCGAATGTCTTCAGCAGGTCGAACAATATTTCCGCTGTCGCAGCTGCATCCGGTTTGATTAAATTAACGAATCCATAACCGTTATTTGTTGGATGGTGATCAATGTTCAGGATAAGAGCCTCATTCGCAAAATAGCGGTTTGTCAGCCCTACTCGCTGAAAATCCGCACAATCCACACAGATGACGTTGCTGTATTGACGGGGCGGTTCACTAGAGGCCATATTGATGATTTCATCCGAATGCCATAGGTATTCCATTCGCTTCGGGATCGGTCCTTCATTCAGCATAGTGTACTTTTTGCCCAGACATGAGAGAAGCCAGCCCACCGCAAGGGTGGAGCTGACTGCATCTCCGTCCGGCTGAACATGCGACACTACAAGGTAATCGTCGTGTTCCAGCAGAAACTCACGGGTCTGCTGGAGACTTTGTTCATAGCTCTGCATTCGCCGTCTCCTTTTTAAAGGTTGTTCAAAATAGCATAACGCTATTTTGAACCCCACTTTAATCACTTATTTCTAATCGTTCTTATGAAGCTCTCCAAGAAGCTTCTCAATATGACTGCCATAAGCGACAGATTCGTCGATCTTGAAGATCAGCTCCGGTGTATGCCGAAGGCGAATGGCCTTGCCAAGCTCTGAGCGAAGAAAACCATTGGCTTTCTCAATCGCTTTAAGCGAGTCTGCCTTCTGCTCTTCATCCCCGAACACGCTTAAGTATACCTTGGCTTGCGATAGATCGTTAGTCACATCTACGCCAGTTACAGTTACAAAACCGATTCGAGGGTCTTTCAGACCGCTTTGGATAAGTTGACTAAGCTCTTTCTTGATCTGCTCGCCCACTCGTCCTGCTCTAATTTTAGACATCTATATTCACCTCTTCGCTTAGCGCTCTACAGTTTCCATAAGAAACGCTTCGATAATGTCGCCCTCTTGGACGTCATTATAGCGTTCCAAAGTTATGCCACATTCATAACCTTGCGCCACTTCTTTGGCATCATCTTTGAAACGTTTCAAAGTATCAACCTTACCTGTGAACACTACGATTCCGCTACGGATCAAGCGCATTTCAGCATTACGGGTAATTTTACCAGAAGTAACCATACATCCTGCAATGGTACCCACTTTGCTGATTTTGAACACGCTGCGAACTTCAGCGTGACCGATAACATTCTCTTTATAGATAGGATCGAGCATACCTTTCATGGCACTTTCGATTTCTTCAATTACGTTGTAGATAATGTTGTGCAGACGAACATCTACTTTTTCTTGCTCAGCAGCTGCTTTGGTCTGTGCGTCTGGACGAACGTTAAAGCCGATAACGATAGCATTAGATGCTGCTGCAAGCGTAATATCGGATTCAGTAATCGCACCAGCACCGCTGTGAATGATCTTCACGCGTACGCCTTCCACTTCGATCTTAGCCAAGGATCCTTTAAGCGCCTCGACTGAACCTTGTACGTCAGCTTTGATAATCACGTTAAGGTCTTTGATCTCGCCATCTTTAATGTGCTGGAACAGATCATCCAAAGTTACACGGGTGTTCGTATTCAGCTCAGATTGACGTTGGGAAGTGGAACGTCTATCAGCAATCGCACGGGCTTTACGCTCGTCTTCGAATGCCATAAACGGATCGCCAGCTTGTGGCACCTCAGTCAAACCAGTAATTTCTACTGGAGTAGATGGTCCAGCTTCTTTAATCTTACGACCTTTATCATTGACCATCGCACGTACACGTCCGAAGCAGTTACCTGCTACAAAGGCATCGCCGACTTTCAACGTACCGTTCTGAACGAGTATACGAGCAACTGGTCCACGGGATTTATCAAGCTCAGCTTCTATAACAGTACCGCGTGCCCGTTTGTCAGGGTTCGCTTTGTACTCATTAACTTCAGCTACGAGCAGGATCATTTCCAGCAGTTCTTCCAAGTTAATACGTTGTTTCGCAGAGAGGTTAACGAAGATGGTATCTCCACCCCACTCTTCAGGAACAAGTTCATAACTTGTAAGCTCTTGCTTCACCTTATCAGGATCTGCGCCCGGCTTGTCGATTTTATTAACAGCGACAATAATCGGAAGTCCAGCAGCCTTAGCGTGTGCAATAGCTTCAACGGTCTGAGGCATAACACCGTCATCAGCAGCAACTACGATAATTGTCATATCCGTAACCTGTGCACCACGAGCACGCATAGCAGTAAATGCTTCGTGACCAGGTGTATCAAGGAACGTGATTTTCTTTTGATTGATTTCGACTTGATAAGCACCGATGTGCTGAGTGATTCCGCCGGCTTCGCCTAGAGTCACATTTGTCGAACGAATAGCATCAAGCAGTGTAGTTTTACCATGGTCAACGTGACCCATAATAGTAACTACTGGAGGACGAGTCTGAAGATCCTCTTCATTGTCATTCTCTTCCACTGTTTCGAAGCTGTCCTCATCAACAGGAATCTTCACTTCTACTTCTACGCCAAATTCAGCAGCGAGTAGCAAAATGGTGTCGATATCAAGTTCTTGGTTGATGGTAGCCATAACACCCATTGAAATCAGCTTTTTGATTACTTCAGAAGCATCCTTGTGAAGCAATTTCGCTGTTTCACCAACGGTCATGCTGCCACGAACGATGATTTTCTTAGGTGTGTTATCGATCTTCTCGCGGTGTACCATTGGCTGGTTCTTGCCACGACCATTCTTACCACCACGACCGCGGTAGTTACCACCTTTACCATCATCAAAACGTCTTTGATTATTATTTGGTCTGCCACCAGTTGTGTTCTTTTTAGGACCTCTGTCATCACCGCGTGTGAAACCTCCGCCTGTGCCAGATTGACCTTGTGGACGGCTGTCAGTGCGTGGTGCACTGTTTTGTCCTTGCGGACGGCTGCCACTTGTGTTGCTTCCTTGTGGACGGCTTCCACCGGTGTTGCTGCCTTGTGGGCGGCTACCACCAGTATTGCTGCCTTGCGGACGGCTGCCACCGGTATTGCTACCTTGTGGACGGTTGCCGCCAGTATTACTGCCTTGCGGACGGCTGCCACCGGTATTGCTACCTTGTGGGCGATTGCCGCCGGTAGTGCTGCTTTGCGGGCGGCTGCTACTAGTACTGTTAGTACTGTTAGTACGTGGAGCACCGCTTTGTTGCGGACGTGCATTCTGCGTTGAACCTGTTTGTGTTCTGCGGGAATCTTGTCCGCTTTGGGGCCTTGGGGACGTCGTCGATTGGTTGTTGTTTTGGTTACTGTTCATACCTACCTGCTTTTCCTGTTGATTTTTGTTGGCATTCTGAGCACTTTGAGGTTCGGCTGTTACCGCACCGGTTGTTACCGGCCGGCTGCTGGTGCCGGTATCCCGCTTGGCTGCAGCGTTTGATTTGATATCCTTAAAGAACTGTTCAACTTTGTTCACGGATCCATTCTCCATGACACTCATATGATTATTCACGGGGACATTCAAACGCTTCAGAATAGTAATAATTTCTTTACTGCTCATGTTTAGTGACTTTGCGTATTCGTACACGCGCAATTTATCTTTGTTCTCTTCTTTAGTCAATAAATCCACCTCCGACAGTATCTCCGAGTTGCTTGGAGATCATTTCCGCGAATCCTTTATCCGTAATGGCCAGTACTACACGCTGGTCTTTACCAATACTTGCACCGAGTTCATCCCGGTGAAATGCGATTACTAGTGGAATATCGTAAGTTCCGCATTTATCACGGAACTTTTTTTGGGTATTATCTGAAGCGTCACCTGCCAGAACGACCAGCTTCGCCTCTGAAGACCGTACAGCTTTGAGTACAGCCTCGTCACCGGTGACTATCTTGCCTGCTCTCATGGCAAGCCCTAAATAAGAAAGCGCCTTACTCATTATCCTCACTATCCTTTGCTGCTAGAAACTGCTCTTCCACGGATGTAAACTCCCGGGCTAGCTGGGCGTAGATTTCAGGACTCACTTGACATTTCAATGCACGGTCAAGTGCTTTGTTCTTTTGTGCCAGCTGAAAGCATTCAAGCTTGCCGCATATGTAAGCACCACGGCCTGACTTCTTACCCGTCAGATCAATCAGCACTTCACCTTCAGGCGTTCTTACCACACGAATCAGCTCTTTTTTAGGCATCATCTCTTGGGTAGCAACGCATTTACGCAGCGGCACCTTTTTTTGTTTCATACCAAACGCCTCCCGTCAAGCAGGTTAATTAATCTATGGAGACGGAATCCTGATGCATTTCATCAATAGAAGATTTCGGTCTGCCGTATTCCTGCTCCGCTTGAGTTTCACTCTTGATATCAATCTTCCAGCCGGTAAGTTTAGCGGCAAGACGTGCATTTTGCCCTTTAATACCGATAGCCAGTGATAATTGATAGTCAGGAACGATAACTCTCGCCATCTTCTCCGCTTCAAAGACTTGAACTTCAAGAACCTTGGAAGGGCTTAGTGCATTCGCAACATATTCCTGCACCAGATCAGAATAACGGACGATATCGATCTTCTCACCGCGAAGCTCAGTAACGATGGTCTGAACGCGTGTGCCTCTTGGACCTACGCAAGAACCAACGGGATCTACTTCTGGATTGCGGGAATACACAGCAATCTTCGAGCGGAAGCCAGCTTCACGAGCTACAGAACGAATCTCAACTACACCGTCAAATATTTCAGGAACTTCAAGCTCGAACAGACGCTTCAGTAATCCAGGATGACTGCGGGAGAGCATAATCTGCGGACCTTTTGTTGTATTCTCAACTTTTGTGATATAAGCCTTGATGCGTTCGCTTTGTTTGAACTTTTCACCTGGCATCAATTCGCTAAGCGGAAGAACCGCTTCGATTTTACCAAGATCAATGTATATGTTCCGCATATCTTGACGTTGAACTAGTCCAGTAACGATATCATCTTCTTTGTCGATAAAAGCATTATAGATAAGTCCACGCTCTGCTTCGCGAATCCGTTGAGTTACAACCTGCTTAGCAGTCTGTGCGGCAATACGTCCAAAATCACGCGGTGTCACTTCAAGCTCAGCGATATCTTCCAGCTGGAAATGCGGGTTAATTTCTCTGGCTGCCGGCAATGAGATTTCAGTCCTTGTATCCAGGACCTCCTCAACAATTAACTTGCGGGCAAACACTTTAATGACACCTGTATTGCGATTCATGTCAACACGCACGTTCTGTGCTGCATTGAAATTACGTTTATAACTAGAGATCAGCGCCGCTTCAATCGCTTCAAACAGCACATCTTTACTGATGCCTCTCTCCCTCTCCAGCTCATTCATTGCTTCAATAAACTCCATACTCATGAATTTCCGGCCCCCCTTTCAAGACGTTAAAAAATAATGGCCAATCTCGCACTTGCGACCTTGGCGTACGGTACTACATGTTCTTTTTTGCCCGCGGAGATGAGCAGTTCCTCGTTCTCGAACGAGAGCAAACGACCTTCAAATTCTTTGAGTCCTTGAATCGGCTCATAAACAGTCACATACACGTCCTTACCTACCGCTTTAGCTACATCCGCAGCTTTTTTGAGAGGACGCTCTGCTCCCGGCGAGGAAACCTCAAGGAAATATGCCTCAGGAATAGGATCATTCTCATCTAACTTCTGACTGAAATATTCGCTAATGATCCCGCAGTCATCAATATCAATGCCGCCTTCTTTATCTACGAATATACGCAGAAACCAATTGGAGCCTTCCTTCACGTATTCAACGTCCACCAGTTCGAAACCATTGTCGTCGAGATAGGGCCCGAGCATCTGCTCTACCGTTTGTTTAATTTTAGATTTGGGTGTGCTCAAAAGAAAATTACCTCCACGAACTTGTCTTTTGCTATATACCAAAGATAAAGAGTGGGTTTCCCCACTCTTTACACAACGGACTTATCTCATTATTACCAAAGAAATTATACCATAGGGAAACTGGACTGACAAGTGCTAGCCCTTGACTCCCCCTTTGGAGCACTCTTTTCTAGCCATGAAATAAGTGTTGTTAAAGCCTTTAAAATAGGGAAAGTTGATTGCTTTCCGGTAAGCCGCGGAAGCAGCCCATGCCAGTCAGCAGCTCAATAACCGTCTTACTTGCCTTTGATTTCTGCTGGAAATCTTCAATAGACAGGAACTCTCCAGCATCTTTCGCAGCAGCTATGTTGATAGCAGCATTCTCACCAATTCCCGCTAATGCGGAAAACGGAGGAATCAAACTCTTGTCATCAACAATAAACTTATTCGCTTCTGAGCGGTAAAGATCAATGTTTTTGAATGTAAACCCACGTGCCGTCATCTCCAAAGCCATCTCAAGGACAGGCAACATAGCCTTTTCCTTAGGCAAAGCCTGAAATCCTTTTTGCTCGATTTCTACGATCTGACGGTTGATGGCTTCATACCCCTTACAGCACAATTCAATATCAAAATCTGCTGCACGTACAGAGAAATAAGTCGCATAATATTCAATAGGATGATACAGCTTGAAGTAGGCGGTACGTACTGCAGAAATTACGTATGCAGCAGCATGCGCCTTCGGGAACATGTATTGAATCTTCAGACAAGAATCAATATACCATTGTGGGACCTTGCACTTTTTCATTTCCTCGATCCATTCGTCAGACAAACCTTTACCTTTACGAACACTCTCGGTAATTTTAAAGGCCAAGCTCGCATCCATTCCCGCTTTATAAATTAAGAAGAGCATGATGTCATCACGACAACCGATAACGGTCTTAATGTTACACGTGTTATTCTTTATAAGCTCTTGAGCGTTACCAAGCCAAACTCCAGTACCATGAGACAAACCTGATATTTGCAGTAAGTCAGCAAAGCTGGACGGTTTCGACTCAATAAGCATTTGACGTACGAACTTGGTCCCCATTTCGGGCACACCATAGGTCGCAACCGGTGATCTGATTTCGTCAGGTCTCACTCCAAGTGCATCTGTAGAGTTAAACATGCTCATAACTTTCGGATCATTCATCGGGATAGAAGTTGGATCCACACCTGTCAAATCCTGAAGCATCCGCATCATCGTCGGATCATCATGACCCAGAATATCAAGCTTCAGCAAATTCGCGTCAAAGGCGTGATAATCAAAGTGCGTGGTCTTCCATTCAGCATTGACATCATCCGCCGGGAATTGTACTGGCGTAATATCTTCTACCTCCATATAGTCTGGAACAACGACTATACCACCCGGATGCTGTCCCGTACTACGTTTAACACCTGTACAGCCAGCCGCCAGACGGCCAACTTCAGCTCCACGCCAACGTTTCTGGTGAAGTTCTTCGTATTTTTTTGCAAATCCGAAGGCTGTCTTCTCAGCTACGGTACCAATCGTTCCGGCACGGAATACATTTTTCTCACCAAACATTTCTTTGGTAAAGTTATGTGCATTCGGCTGATATTCCCCTGAGAAGTTCAAGTCGATATCGGGAACTTTATCCCCTTTAAATCCAAGGAAGGTCTCGAACGGAATATCCTGGCCTTCACCTTTGAGCTTCTGACCGCAATCCGGACAGACTTTATCTGGTAAATCGAATCCGCTCCGCACACTACCGTCCAGGAACCATTCACTATGGCGACACTCGGGATCTAGGCAAATATAATGCGCAGGCAACGGATTAACTTCTGAAATCCCAAGAAATGTAGCGACTACAGAAGAACCTACGGAACCCCGCGAGCCTACGAGATACCCATCCTGATTTGATTTTTTTACGAGACGTTCAGAAATCAAATAGTTGGCAGAGAACCCGTATTTAATAATCGGTGCAAGCTCTTTCTCCAAACGGGCAATAACTACTTCAGGCAGCTCTTCACCGTAAATGGATTTGGCTGTATTGTAGCAGGTCTCGCGAATTTCTTCGTCCGCCCCGTCAATAATTGGTGTAAATAGCTTATCTGGAAATAGCTCCAGTTCTTCAAAACGCTCCGCCAGCTCAACTGTATTTGTGACAACGACTTCCATCGCTTTTTCAGCACCGAGAAATTCGAATTCAGACAGCATTTCATCCGTTGTGCGGAAGTGTGCATCCGGTTTGCGTTGGTCTTTAAGCGGACTAAAGCCTGTGATCCCATTAATCGTAATATCACGATACAGCTTGTCCCGGGGTTCAAGATAATGCACATTCCCCGTTGCGATAACAGGTTTATTTAACTGTTCCCCTATTTCGCAAACCTTGCGGACTACATCGCGAAGCTCATCAGGGCCTGCTACAAAACCCTTGTCCACCAAGTGCATGTACATGGTCAATGGCTGAATCTCCAGCACATCATAAAAATGAGCAACCTCCATGGCTTCCTCAGTCGTTTTGTTGAGTACTGCTTCAAAAAACTCTCCACGTTCACAACCGGAAATCACTAGCAGTCCATCTCTATGCTCTTCCAGCTTGGATTTTGGAATACAAGGTACACGTTTGAAATATTCCGTATGTGACATGGAAATGAGCTTATAAAGATTTTTTTTGCCTATTTGATTAAGTGCATAAATATTACAGTGGAACGGTCTTGTGTTCGAAAGATCATTACCCACATAATCGTTTAGTCGATCAAGGCGGGTCATGCCCTTCATCTTTTCAGCATCTGCGAGCAATCCTGTTAATATACCGCCGAGTGCTATGGTATCATCAATCGCACGGTGATGGCTTTCCAGAAGAACTTTATATTTATCGGCTAATGTGTTCAGCCTGTGATTCTTCATGCTTGGATATAGTAAGCGAGCGAGCTCAAGCGTATCAAGAGATGGATTCGGAAGATCAGGTTCACCTATTTTACGTAACGAGGCCTGAATAAAACCCATATCAAACCTGGCGTTATGAGCTACAAGGATACTGTCACCCACAAATTCAACAAACTTACGCAGTACTGGTTCAAGATCAGGAGCATCTTTTACCATTTCATCCGTAATATTGGTCAATTGCTGAATATGATAAGGGATTTTCTCATGCGGATTAACAAAAGTAGAATAACGGTCTACTTCTTTGCCTTCGCACATTTTAATGGCCGCCAGCTCCGTAATATTATTGCGGGTAATCGATAAACCCGTGGTTTCTATATCAAACACTACATAGGTAGCTGTCTTCAAGTCCAAAGGCTGAGCATTCTCGACAATATTCACAGAGTCATTCACAACATTAGCTTCCACACCATAAATCATTTTTATCTTATGCTTATGAGCTGCATGGTTTGCATCAGGAAAAGCCTGAACGCCACCATGATCAGAAATAGCAATCGCAGGATGACCCCACTGGGCAGCTGTTTTGACATAGGTAGTGATCGGAGTGACCGCATCCATCGTACTCATCGTAGTGTGAAGGTGGAATTCCACCCGTTTCTTAGGAGCAGTATCTTTACGTGCAGGCGGTGCCTTAACTTCCGTTAAATCCGAAGGGATCATCACGAGCTCAGGAATCTGCATAAAACGGTCATATTCTACTTTTCCGCGTGCTCTTACCCATTTGCCATTAGCTAGCTGACTCATAACCTTCAGATCATCTTTAGTCTTCGCGAACATCTTCATTTGTAGAGAATCCGTAAAATCGGTCAGACTGAAAGTGAACAAGGTACTGCCATTGCGAAGCTCCTTACGATCCAGACCAAAAATGGTACCCTGAATTGTAATTTTCTTCTCTTCATCTTGAATTTCAAGAATCGGCACAGCCTGTTCCTTAATTTCATACCCCACTTGAAGCTTAATTACTTCATTAGGATCGCTATCATCAGCAGGAGCTTCTGTTTCCACAGCAGTCATCATCTGCTCAACAATCTCGCGTTGTTCTTGCTGAAGCTTTTGCTGAAATTCTTCGAATGCTTCAACATTATTATTTTCGTTCTCCGCCATTAGTAATTTAACTTTTAAGGAGAGACCGAAATACTTATCATAAAATTTAATAATTGCTCCATCGATGCCTTTTTTGCGAGCCAGCTCCATCGAAGTGGAATCACTCATCGTTAACATTAAAGTATCCTCTTTAAGCTCCTGTGAGGAGCGGGTCAGCCAGCCGTTTACCGATGGAATCTCCCGATGCACCCACTCCAGAAACAGTCCCCAATATTCTTGGACAAGCTCCGCTCTACTAACCTTCTCATCATATAGGAACAAAAAGCTTACTTTAGCTATATGCTGTAGCTTCTCCCGCATTCTAAGGCTAAATGTCCGATATACCTGTGCTGGAACCAGACTTTCTTTCGTAATAACGATTTGCCAGTCCCGGTTGCCGCGACTGATCTCAACACGTTCTATATACCCGTCTAAAAAGTAGGGATCCATGATTGCAGGCGGAATTTCACCCTGCTTCATCAAGAGCTCGAACCTTTTTCTTCTCTCCTGGTTTTGTTCCATGCTTTCCTCCCACCTTTAATAACCCAGTTAAAACTATCCATGATATACAGTGAAAGTACAATATGATAAGAAGAAACGATGTTGTCGCCTTTTAAAGACGATAACTGTTTCTCGTAAAAATATAAGGATAATTTATAGCGAATTCCTATAAATTCTTATATTTTAAAAAGCTTCTGGTTTCAAAAAGCATTGGGTTCTTACGGCCCGCCGACTCCTCTCTCCAGAAGCTAAATTAAAATACTACAAGACTGTTGATCGGTGCCTAAAGATTAATATGCCTTTGCAAAAACCACAGTATGCTTGGCTGGTTGGCCACAGCAAATGCAGACTTGCTTAGTCTCCGCTGGATCAAAAGGAATATTGCGGCTACCCGCACCTGTCTCTTCCTTAACTTTGGACTCGCATTCTTCGGAACCACACCATCCAGCTAGAGCAAATCCACGTTTTTCATCCATCGAAGCCTTCATTTCCTCCAAGGAATCCACAGAATAGAAGTGGTCCTCGCGGAATTTCAGGGCACGTTCGAACATTTCGTTGTGAACCTGTTCAAGCATTGTTTGAACCTCTTCTACGAGGTTTTCCTGTTGAATAACCTTCTTCTCACCGGTGACACGTGAGACGAGAACGCAGACGCCATTCTCCATGTCGCGTGGTCCAAGCTCCAAACGTACTGGCACTCCACGCATTTCATATTCATTAAACTTCCAGCCTGGAGTAACATCTGAACGATCATCCACACGTACACGAACGCCAGCATTCTTCAATTCCTTGAACAGCTCGTCCGTCCGCCCAATCACAGCTTCGCGGGTCTTAGGAGGTCCGATAGGAATCATAATAACTTGCGTTGGAGCTACCTTAGGCGGCAGAACAAGACCGCGGTCATCTCCATGTACCATAATCAAGGAGCCAATCAAGCGAGTGGTTGAGCCCCATGAAGTAGTGTGTACATACTCCAAATTATTGTCACGGCTTAAATATTGAATCTCAAAAGCTGTGGCAAACTTGGTGCCGAGGTAATGTGAAGTAGCAGCCTGAACAGCGCGTCCATCCTTCATCATCGCTTCAATAGAATACGTATCTACCGCACCGGCAAAACGCTCGGAAGGTGTCTTTTGTCCAGTAATAACCGGAATGGCAAGATAGGTCTCGACAAAATCACGGTAGTTATCCAGCATCCGCATAGTTTCTTCACGAGCTTCCGCTTCATTCTCATGCGCGGTATGCCCTTCTTGCCAAAGAAACTCAGTCGTGCGGATAAATGGTAATGTACGTTTCTCCCAACGAACCACGTTCGCCCATTGATTGATAAGTACAGGAAGGTCACGATAAGATTGAATCCATTTAGAGTACATGTGGCCGAACATGGTCTCTGAAGTAGGACGAACTGCGAGACGTTCCTCAAGTACGTCACCACCCGCTTCTGTTACCCATGGCAGCTCTGGATTAAAGCCTTCAATATGATCCTTTTCCTTCTGAAAGAAACTCTCTGGAATGAACACTGGAAAATAAGCGTTTCGATGCCCAGTTTCCTTGAGGCGACGGTTCATTTCCTCCTGAATATGCTCCCATATTTCATAGCCTTCTGGCTTAAATACAATACAGCCACGAACAGGAGAGTAATCCATCAAGTCTCCTTTTTTAATAACATCAATATACCAGCGTGAGAAATCCTCGCTTTGCGGCGTGATTTCCGTAACGAATTGTTTATCTTTAGCCATGTAATGGAATGCCTCCCGAAGAAAATTAGCCGCTGATCAAACGTAAAATATCATTATACGTAACAGCAATCATTAATAAAAATAGCAGTGCAAAACCTACAAAGTGAACCATGCCTTCATGACCCGGATCCACAGGTTTGCCACGCAGTGCCTCAACACCTAGGAATGCCAGACGGCTTCCATCGAGTGCCGGTATCGGCAAGAGGTTAAATATCCCCAGATATAGACTCAAAATAGCGGCCCAGTATGTAAGATACTGAATACCTTGTTGAGCAATTTGACCGGTTACCTCAAACGTACGAACCGGACCTCCAATATCATCCATATTGAATTTATTGATCAATTGTTTAAAGCCCAAAAAGATAGCTTCTGTCGTATCGACCATAGCTTTTCCTGAACCTGTTATCGTCTCGCCAAAACCAGCTTTACGAGTAGGTAGCTCAGGAGTGATGCCTATTTTACCGCCTTCTTGTCCTTCCATACTACGAGGAACTAGCTTAACGTTAAGGGTTTCTTCTCCCCGTTGCAGCGTCCAGTTCATTTCTTTACCTTTGGACTCCGAGGTCAAGCTAATCATTTTTTGGTAATCAGCACCGATTTTCTCACCATTGATGGAGACAATGATGTCGCCCTTTTGGAGTCCTGCTTCTTGCGCCGGCATTCCTTCGGAGACGTCGCCAATCTTAACAAAAGTAGGATTTTCAACTTGAATCCCGACCATTTGCAAATGAATGGCGAAGAGTACAAAAGCTAACAGAAAGTTCATCACAGGACCCGCAACGATAGCCAACGCACGCTGACCCACGGTCTTGCTGCCGAATTGACGATCTTTAGGTGCAATTTGTGTCTGTTGCGTCCCTTTAATCATCATCGCTTGCGGATGGACATCATAAGTAGTAACTTCTCCGTCCACATCTAAGGTAATCTGCAATTTATCTTCGAGATCGGTACTCAGCGCCTCACCACGGATAACATTTCTACGGGTATCTAGTGCATCCAGATAAATGTTTTTAACTTTATTGTCTTGTCCGAGCCTTACCGCAATGGTCTGTCCAGAACCAATCTCGACAATCTCAGGATCTTCACCAGCCATGCGGGCATAACCGCCAAAAGGCAGTAAGCGAAGAGTGAACTGAGTCTCATTCCGTTTATAAGAAAACAGTTTCGGACCGAAACCGATAGCAAATTCCCTCACGAGAATACCGGCGCGTTTGGCAAAATAATAGTGACCCCATTCGTGTACAGTCACAAGTACAAAAAACATGAGCACCGTTAAAAAAACGACCTGAACCATTTCCAAACGTATCATCCCCCTTTAGGTGTAAGACCGAAGTATGTCCTCTTAATTTATCATTATTCTCCGATCAGGCACAAGAGAATCAACTGTCCCAACCTATTTTTAGGGCAAAGTAAGTATTTCCAGTCAAGCAATAACGCCATCAGTGTTCCTTAAGGAGACGGTACGCGTTTACGCGAGAAATATAAGGATAATGTATAAAGTGAAACTTATACTTTCTTATATTTTTAAAAGGAGATCTTTCTACGTTCTACAGCGTAGCTGCCAGCTCTCGAACACGTCTATCACAGGATTCAATTTGTTCCAGATTCGGATTATGCTCGTTATTATGACAATCTAGCACTTCTCCGATAATCTCCTCAATACGCAGGAACGAGATCTCATGACTTAAGAATCGAGCAACTGCTATTTCGTTCGCAGCGTTGAAAGCAGTAGTCGCCGTTCCACCAGCTTTTCCGCAATCTATCGCTAGCTTCAGTGCAGGGTAACGTTCAAAGTCCATTTCACGGAAGGTCAAACGTCCTATCTCAGCTAACGACAAACGCTGTGCCGGAGATTCCCAACGATCTGGATAAGTAAGTGCATATTGAATCGGGACACGCATATCGGGATTGCCAAGCTGGGCAATAATACTGCTGTCACGGAATTCAACATAAGAGTGAATGATGCTCTCCGGGTGAAGCAGCACATTCACTTGTTCATACGGAAGACCGAATAACCAATGCGCTTCAATAACCTCTAAGCCCTTGTTCACCATTGTAGCAGAATCTATCGTTATTTTCGCGCCCATGCTCCAATTCGGATGACGAAGCGCATCTTCTACCGTCACATCCTTAAGCTGATCACGCGTAAAGTCACGGAATGAGCCGCCGGATGCTGTTAAAGTGATGTAGGCAATATCTGAGATATTCTCGCCATTGAGACATTGATATATAGCTGAATGCTCACTATCAATCGGCAACAGCTTAACTCCCTTACGATTAGCAAGATCAGTGACCAAATGTCCGGCCGTTACTAATGTCTCCTTATTGGCGAGTCCAATATGTTTGCCGGCTTCAATTGCCGCTAGTGTTGATTGAAGCCCTACGCTTCCCATAACAGCCGTTACGACCATTTCGGCATCGCCGCCAGCCGCCACTTCAACAAGCCCTTCATTCCCGCTGTAAAGCTCTATACCAGAAGGTAGGCTGGATCTAATCTCATCTGCCAGCTCTTTCGTTGCCACAGAGACTCTACGCGGGTTAAAACGACGAACTTGTTCCAGTAATAATGCTGTATTTGTTCCGGCCGCCAAGCCATCTACTTCAAAAGAGTCTGGGTGCATTGCGATGACATCTAGAGTCTGAGTGCCGATCGAACCCGTCGAACCTAGAACACTTATTTTTTTCATAGTTATACTCTCTCTCCCTTCGTTTAATAGTAAGGCATAAGCATTACAATATGTACGAATGGAAATACGATAATCCAGCTGTCACATCGATCAAGAATACCGCCATGCCCTGGCAAAAGTGTACCTGAGTCTTTAATGCCATACGCACGTTTATAAGCTGACTGCACAAGATCTCCAAGCTGTCCTAATATCGCACAAGAAAGCCCAATAAGCAATGCTCGTCCTATCGCCAAGTGTTCAGGAGCAAGCAGCGCAAACACGATAGAAATAAGCATCGAGATCAGTACCCCGCCAACAGCACCTTCCACCGTTTTGTTAGGACTGATGGCCGGCCAGAGCTTGTTCTTGCCAAAGCTTCTGCCTACAAAATATGCCCCCGCATCACTGCCCCAAATGCAGAACAGGAGCAAAAAAGTCCAGAACAAACCATGTCCGTCATCCGATGCACGAGCCTCGGCCATATAAGAGAAGCCCATTCCAATGTATACAATACCAGTAAACAGCAAGGCTGTTACTCGAATATCTAATTTATTTTTAGTGAAAACGGTGACCAGAAGGAACAATAACAGCAGAATCCAAATCCCTTGCTCCCAGGACAGCGGCTCAGAAACACCAAGCAAATTCCATGGGATCATGAAGCTTAGAATAGCTGCGTAACCCAGAAAAGTAGTACCGGAAAGCGTAGGAATACCTATCATTTTGACAAATTCATAAAAACCTATAAGAGCCATAGCAATAAGCAGAACCTGATACGGCCAGTTTCCCAGTACACATAACCCTAAAAATAATACTCCGGCAACAATTCCGGTAATCAATCGCTGCTTCAAAGGTTCCATCTCCTAACAAGCTACTTCAGTCCACCATAACGGCGTGTTCGTCGTTGATATTCAGCAACGGCCTGATGCAAATGCTCTTTGTCGAACTCAGGCCAGTACACATCAGTAAACCACAATTCACTATAGGCAATCTGCCATAACATAAAATTGCTAAGCCGAATTTCTCCACTTGTTCGTATCAACAAATCAGGATCGGGTAAACCAGCAGTTAATAGTCTGTTGTTAATCAACTCTGATGTAATTTCTTCTGGCGACAATATACCAGCTTGGATATCTTTCCCTAAACTGCGCATACAGCCTTCTATTTCATTGCGTCCACCATAGTTAAGAGCAAAATTTAAGATCAATCCAGTATTCTCTTTTGTTCGAGCTACCGCCTCTTCCATAGCCTTACGGGTATATGAAGGTAAAGCGTCAGCGTCACCCATCATGCGTACTTGAACATTCTTCTCGATTAGCTCATCAAGCTCAATCGCCAGAAACTCCCCAGGCAAACGCATCAAGTAATCGACTTCTTCTTTCGGGCGTATCCAGTTTTCTGTCGAGAACGCATACATCGTTAAGTATTTAATACCTAATTCGTCTGCAGCGATCGTAGCACGTTTGACAGCCTTCATGCCGTTCTGATGACCCATAACGCGCGGTAAGCCGCGCCGTTTAGCCCAGCGTCCATTACCATCCATAATCACAGCCACATGCCGGGGAATGTTATCCGGTGAAATCTCGACTGACTGTTGCCTGTCTTTACGGCTCAGCCACGCTTGAATCCGTTTGATCATTTCCGTTTCCTCCAAGCTCTTATCAGAAAGAGACAAACCCCACCATTAACGGAGGGGCCTTAAGTCTCTTGAATATCATTAAACTTCCATAATCTCTTTTTCTTTGGAGACAAGCACTTTGTCAACTTCGGCTATGAACTTATCCGTTGTTTTTTGAATGTCTTCCTGATGGCCACGGGACTCATCTTCAGAGATACCGTTTTTCTCCATCTTTTTAATATCATCGTTGGCATCACGGCGAATGTTGCGGATCGCTACTTTCGCTTCTTCACCAAACTTCTTAGTCAGCTTAACCAAGTCCGTCCGACGCTCTTCAGTCAGCGGAGGGATAGAAAGACGAATAATGGTGCCGTCATTGGCAGGCGTCAATCCGATATCGGATTTCATGATCGCCCGTTCAATATCAGACATCGATGTTTTGTCCCACGGCTGAATCAACAGTGTCCGGGAATCCGGAGTACTTATGTTGGCCAGCTGATTAATTGGAGTAGGTGCTCCGTAATATTCAACTTGAATACGATCGAGAAGCGATGTTGTTGCACGTCCTGCACGTAATGTTGCCAAGTCACGTTTCAGCGATGAAATCGCTTTGTCCATACGCTCTTCAGCATTTTTTTTGACCGATTGTGGCATTAATCTACACTCCCTTTAACAATCGTTCCGATCTTCTCACCGAGAACGACACGTTTGATATTGCCTTGTTCTGTAATGGCGAATACAATGAGCGGTATATTGTTATCCATGCATAAAGATGAAGCTGTTGAATCCATAACACCGAGGTTTTTATTCAGAACATCCATATAAGTAAGCTGTTCGAATTTCTCAGCTGTACTATCTTTGAACGGATCAGCAGAATATACTCCGTCAACCTTATTTTTCGCCATCAGAATAACTTCTGCTTCGATCTCTGCCGCTCTAAGTGCTGCAGTAGTATCTGTTGAGAAGAATGGGTTACCTGTGCCTGCTGCAAAAATAACAACCCGGCCCTTCTCCAAGTGGCGAATCGCACGACGACGAATATATGGTTCAGCAATTTGCTGCATCGAGATCGAAGTCTGCACTCTTGTTGGCACATCAATTTGCTCTAATGCGTCCTGAAGAGCAAGTGAGTTCATTACTGTTGCCAGCATGCCCATATAATCTGCAGTAGCGCGATCTATGCCGCTTGCGCTGCCCGCGATCCCGCGCCAAATGTTACCCCCGCCACAAACAATTGCAACCTGAACGCCAAGTTCTACAACTTCCTTGATCTGTTCAGCGATGGAAATAATCATGTCGGCATCAATACCATATCCGTTTTGTCCTGCCAAAGACTCTCCACTTACCTTAAGGACTACTCTCTTAAATACCGGCTGTTCCAAATGTATACCCTCACTTTCTGCAAAAGACGGAACACTACGTGTACGTGTTCCGCTCTTCTGATGCTTGCCTTTATTCAATTCTTCATATTTATGATGAAGCTATTATTGATTAACTTGTGCCATAACTTCTTCAACAAAGTTATCCACTTTCTTTTCCAAACCTTCGCCTAGTTCAAAACGAGCAAAACGACGGATCGAGATGTTTTCTCCGATGGTGCTGATTTTTTCATTCAACAATTGGGAGATTGTTTTGTCTGGGTCTTTAACGAAAGTTTGCTCAAGCAAGCAATATTCTTCGTAATATTTACCAATACGTCCTTCAACCATTTTTTCAATGATTTTCTCAGGCTTACCTTCGTTCAAAGCTTGAGCTTTCAGGATTTCTTTTTCTTTTTCAACATCTTCTTGTGGTACTTCTTCACGACGAACATAACGAGGGTTTGCTGCAGCGATTTGCATAGCGATATCGCGAGCAAATTCCTTGAAGGAATCTGTTTTACCAACAAAGTCAGTTTCGCAGTTGATTTCTACAAGTACACCAATGCGGCCGCCAGCGTGGATGTAAGATTCTACAACGCCTTCAGTAGCAATACGTCCTGCTTTGTTTGCTGCTGCGGACAGACCTTTTTCACGAAGCAATTCTGCTGCTTTAGTAATATCGTTATTAGCTTCTTCAAGCGCTTTTTTACAATCAAGCATACCAGCGCCTGTTCTTTCACGAAGTTCTTTTACTGCTTTTGCATCAACTGCCATTGTTTATTCCCTCCAGGTAATTGTCGTTTTCTTACATTATTCAAGGCCTTTATCCTAAAAAAAGGGCAGTGAGAGGTTATCCACCTGCCAACCACCCTTTTCATTTAAGTTCTTGTATGTGCTAGCCGCTACTTAAGCAGTAGTTGTGTCTTCGCCTTGGTGAGCTTCAACAACAGCGTCTGCCATTTTACCAGTCAACAATTTAACAGCGCGGATAGCGTCGTCGTTACCTGGAATTACGTAGTCGATTTCGTCTGGATCACAGTTAGTATCAACGATAGCTACGATTGGAATACCCAATTTGCGAGCTTCTGCAACTGCAATACGCTCTTTACGCGGGTCAATGATGAACAACGCGCTTGGAAGACCTTTCATGTTCTTGATACCGCCCAAGAATTTTTCAAGACGATCTTTCTCTTTGCGAAGAAGGATAACTTCTTTCTTAGGTAGTACTTCAAAAGTACCGTCTTCTTCCCAAGATTCCAATTTCTTCAAGCGATCAATACGCTTTTGAATAGTTTGGAAGTTAGTAAGCGTTCCGCCCAACCAACGTTGGTTAATGAAGAACATACCGGAACGTTCTGCTTCTTCTTTTACGGAATCTTGAGCTTGTTTCTTTGTTCCTACGAATAGGATTGTGCCGTTGTCACCAGCGACGCTTTTTACAAAGTTGTAAGCTTCCTCTACCTTTTTGACTGTTTTTTGCAAGTCAATAATGTAAATTCCGTTTCTTTCAGTGAAGATATAACGATCCATCTTTGGGTTCCAACGACGAGTCTGGTGACCGAAGTGTACCCCAGCTTCTAGAAGCTGTTTCATGGAGATTACTGCCATCTTCACACACCTCCTAAGTTTGGTTTATTGTGTGTCTCCTCCGCCATGCGTCATCTTTCAGCAAGACTTTCTTCAGAAGAAAGCACCCCTTGTCGAAATCAACCGGCGTGTGTTTTAACACCGTCAATTACTATACCATATTATCTCAGTGTATGCAACGATCACTTTAAAGTTATTAACTTCTCTATTATGGAGTCAATACTCTCTCCCTTATTAAAGCTATAAGAACCGGATTGAATTTTCGTATTAATCTTTCGTTTGTTTGCAGCCTCTAGAAAAGTAGACTTATCCTTAATGACGCCAGCCTTCGCTAAAATATCTGTTGTTGCGGTCAATGTGCTTCCAGATGGAATTCGAACAGAAACACTAGCATTTGCTGTGACTTTAGGCGTTACAGGTGCTACAGCGGTTGGAGCGGCACTAGCCTTTGGAGTGATCTTTGGCTGCTCAACCTTCCCGTCAGTAGGCGTAGATGGCTTGTTTGGCGCAATGGCTTTATCAGAGCTCTCAGGTACTGTAGGTGACACTACCGGCGTGGGGGAGGCTGCAGCAGCCGGCGCAGAGGGGCTGACGTTCTCCTTGCTTACTACTGTCGATCCCTCAGTCTCTGTGATTTCCTCTTTATTATCATTCTCAGCTTCCCCCGAGGCAGATTCTGCAGCTTCATCGATGACTTTCATATTCAATTTTTCAGCACCCTGTAGAACTTGTTCTTTGGTAAGTGGAGCCGCTCCACCGGAGATCATTAACTGAAGTAATAAAGCGCCAGTAATTAGTCCTGTGCCTAGTCCGAACAAGAATGAACGGTTCTTAATCATACCGATTCCTCCTGTTTGGCAAGTTGCAGAATCAGTTGCACTTCCCCTCGCTGAAGTCCAGCCGTCTTGGCAATGGAGTCTATCGATTTGCCCTGCTCATGCAGTTCAAACAATCTTGGGTAACGTAATTTTATCGAACTAATAGGTTTCGCTTTCACATCTGGCGACACTGAACTCATCTCTGCTGGCAGAGACGTATCTTCGTTAACACCAACTTTAACCTTCGAACCTTGTTCAACCGTCACTGCAAGTTCTTTCAAACCCTTCTCTTCCTCGGCCACTCGTGCTTCTAGCTTTAAAGAGCTGTTCTGCAACTCTACCACTTGACTCTGTAATTCATTAACCTGTCCCTGCAGTAAATTATGATTAGTTTGCGATTGTTGTTTAATACTACTAACTAATTGTACCAGTTCCTCATTCTCGCGCTCTATGTCTGCCATATATAGCTCAAGCGCAGCCTCTGTTTCCTTGAGGCTTTGCTGATTAGCTTTTCCTTCCTTTACACGTGCGGGAAGTAAAAGGGCATAAAGAATAGCAGCGACACCTACTAGCACAATATAAACCCATGGTTGCAAGTGCCTTATCTCCTTTTACATTTCAGATGTAGATTCATGTGGATTCTTATTAAAGACTTAGATCAATGCGTTGGCCTTTGTAAGGATGCTCGGCATCACGGGTTGCAGGCGAGTTCGAGTGTTTATCTGAAGAAGAATTTCCACCTGAATGAGGATTGCCTTTTCCACCGCCATCCCGTAAAGCTGATTCAGAAGACTCATCCACTTCAGTGCTCCGCATGGCCAATTCCTGACTTTGTTTTACATTTTGCCCAGCCAATTGATGTTGGTCGATAGCAGGACGTTGCTGAGATTCATTCTGAAGCTTGCCCGCCTCCGTGGTGCGAGGCAAAGCAATTTGCAGTTCTACCGGTTTTAGGCTCATCTTAACCCTTCTCTCACAAGTAATGGCCGGCCGCAAATGCTGCCCGCCCGATTAATTGTACGGCGTTAAAGATATATCCCCATCACTGTAAATAAACACAACCCGCTCCGTAGCATCCTTAACAAATCGGGTATATCTGCCGATCATGATCTTTGAACCGCCATAAATGGTTTTGATAACCTCAACTCTCGCTCTACCTGTATCTTCTAACATTCTTTCTATCTCTAGCACTCGTTCTTTAATTCTTTTTTCTTCACGTTGATGGGATTGTTTAGTAGCATTTAATTTGACGCGAAGCGCCACTTTATCCGCAGGGAGCTGACCGTTAGTAGCCAATTGATTTAATAGATACAAAGCTTTAGAGGTTTTATCCTCGTTCTCCAGCAGCTGCCGCAACTCTTGACGAAGCTCGTTAATCTCATTTCTAAGCTCTGGAACCACGCCTACCTCAATCACAGTCGCAGTGGACATGGTGTTACCTATAGTTCTTGCTACAACTCTTTCTCCAGACTGAACGATTCCACCCACAATCAAACCTTTAGAGCCGTTACAGATAACATCTCTACCAGCACGTATATTGGAGTGCATAATACTCTGAGAAACAATTACATCTTCCCCAGCGGTTACGTTTCCATCTTGAATGAAAGAAACCTTCACACTTTTTCCAGCGGTAACTTGGCCTTTGTTATATCCGATAATTCCACCAGTAATTTCAATGGAGCCCCCAGAGATTAACTCTGCACCTTCAACGCCGCCTACAACCCGAATATCACCGGCAGACTTTACAGTGAAGCCTGAAAGGACATTCCCGCGTATGACGACCGTACCTACAAAATCAATATTTCCAGTGCTGTAATCCACATCACCATTCACTTCATATACAGGAAACACATTGATTTTCCCGTTATCAGTTAACGTTACCAGTCCATCAATCGCTGCATACATCGAAGTGCCGTCATTATCAATGAGTACATTTTTCCCGATTTTAAAATGAGCTTCCTTTCCAGCCTTGAAAGCAAGCTCATCACCAGTTACAGTCATCCCTAGCTTTCCAGGCTGGGCAGGGATAATTTTAGCTATTAACTTTCCTTTAAGTACATTACGAAGCCGGACCAAGTCCTTATAGTCGACCTTACCATCCGCTTTCTCAAGCGGTTTGCGGTCCTCTTCCAGATCTACTGTAAGCATAACTCGTCCATCCGTGCCATGCACAGCAGGATAACCTGCAGCAATCGGAACTTTACTCCAAAAAAACTCCTCAGGATGACTACAAATACGTTCGACAACATCACTCTTGATACCGTAGCGAATATTGTGACTGTGCAGGAAGGCTTCCAGTTCTGTAGATGAGCAGGAAAAATTCTCATCCTTTTTGGAGAACTGCAAATACGCGATCCCTTTGTCCTCCGAAAAAGTTATACTCAAGTACTGATTCAAAGCATATTGACCGATCAAATTTTGCTCCCCCTTGTCACCGCTAACGGTTAATCGTTCTGCATAAGGAGATCACGGTTCTTCTCGAGCGTTCCCCTCAGCCGCAAAATAGCTTTGGAATGCAACTGCGAAATTCTTGAAGGAGATAACGACATGACCTCTGCAATCTCACTTAAAGATAAATCTTCATAATATAAAAGGGACACAACGGTCCTTTCTTTCACCGTTAATTTCTCAATACCTTTGGTGAGCGCTTCGCGCAAGTAGAATTCATTTACCTTGCTATCCGGATTCTTAGCTTTATCGTCCACCAGTATGGACATTCGGGTCTCTGATTCCTCTTCACGAATCGGGTCTTCCAGTGAGCAAAGTGACATCACAGCCACATCCTGCAACATATTTTGAAATTCCAGTTCACTAATATTAAGGTATTGGCTCATTTCCTCGTCACTAACTGACCTTAAGTGCTTCTGCTCCAGCTGCTGATAAGCGTCCTCGATTTTTTTAGCTTTTTCCCGAACGGATCTAGGTACCCAATCACTTTGGCGTAATGAATCTAATATCGCACCACGCACACGCCAGGACGCATAGGTCTGAAATTGCAATCCTCGTTTGTAGTCGAATTTCTCAATCGCATCAATTAGTCCCATAACCCCATTGCTGGCTAAATCATCTTTGGATACATTTTTGGGTAATCCCACAGCCAAACGACTGGATACATAATCAACAATATGGAGATAACTCTCTATCAGCTTCTTTTTGGCTTCAGGGTCTCTGTGTTCTTTCCACTGTTCCCATAGCTCGTCAGTTTCCAATTGAGAAGCTTTACGCTCGTTCAATAGCTTTCACCCTTCCCAAAGTTTAGTCAGCGAGCATTCGCGGCGAAATGTACCTTCCAATAAGATCACCGATTCCGCCTCAGCCCTCACTTATTCTTCTTTCAGGTGACGAACGGCCTTGGCCAATTCTTCAGGATCCTTCATCGAAACTAGCTTAGGAGGTGTAAGAGGCTTAAATCCCTCGCTATTTTCGTTTCCTTGTCCTGGCTTCGGTTTTAGTAGATTGATTAATTCTTCATCCTCATTAGGGGTGCTGATGTCCAGCTTCGCCCCAAGTTCTTCACCGCCAGTGTCCACTTCATCCGGAGGCGATGTTTGAATCATAATAAAACCCAATACCCATCTTAAGAGAAAAGCAAGCAGAAACCAGATGATAAATGCAATTAGGCTTCTTAATAAACTAGTACCCAATACATTGTTACTGTAGGTTACAAAAAAGGTAAATATGAAACCTACCAAACCCGACACCAAGTTTATCAAAATGTTTCCAATCATATTCATAATTATAGTTCCTTAGCGCCTTTTTGCACACTGCGAATAAACAATATACCAGTGTTGCAGGCTATTTCTATCGTACGGCCATAATTGCCGCCTGTGTCTTCTGCGATTAACGGAATTTTTAAATTTTCAAGTGCTAGTTTACAAGATTCAACATTACGAGGCCCGATCCTCATGGTGTCGCTCCCCCCGGCAAAGGCAAACATTTGTGAACCTCCGGCCATCTTGGCTACGATCCGGCTCCGAACCGCCCCAAGCTCTAGCAGACGGGATAAGAGCTCCGGCACTGCGGTATCTGCAAACTTAGCGATGTTTAGCTGCCCTTCCCTAGCAATCTCAGATGATGGGAGCATCACATGCGCCATCCCTGCGAGCTTTTTTCCAGGGTCAAACAATGTTAATCCCACGCAGGAGCCAAGACCTGTGGTACGAATTAAACTATCTTGGCTGCCAACGTTAAGATCCGCCATCCCTACTTTAATAATGCTTTGTTCTTCAATCATTTTCAAAAGGAACTCCTAGCGATTTGAAGATTTTCGGGAATGATTCCGGATCGGGAATAAGGAAAAATTGCCCTTCAATTTCGTTTTTCCCCTCAAAGAAGGTAGTGTCGATCAACAATGCATCGTCCCCCATCTGCCCGAATTGCAGCAGACCGTAGCTAAGGATGGCGCCAGCCATGTCCATAGCAAGGGCCGGAACCGTTGGATACATAGAAAGTGAGGTGAAGTCTGCTAGAGAAGAAAGATACGAACCTGCCAAAATATTGCCAATTTCGCTTAGCGCAGAAAGTTCCATTTCTCCAAGCTCTTCATCACTCGACAGCTCAATGCCTGCAATACGACTAAGCAAGTTCATTGCCGCTTCTGGTGACAGAATGAAAAACAGGTTACCTGGAGCTTCACCCTCCACACGTAGAAACACCGCATATACTAGTTCTTCGGCTCCGCCAACTTTATCAGTAATTTCTTCAAAGTTAAGGAGCTGTACCTTAGGAACAGCCATATCTATCGGCTTGTTCAAGAGCTGTGATAATGCGGTGGCTGCATTTCCAGCTCCAATGTTCCCAACTTCCTTAAGCACATCCATTTTGAAATCCTTATAGTGCTTAAATAGTTCCACAGGTTAGCCCTCTAGGCTTTCTAATTGAACGATTTCGCTTTTGTTAAGCACTTCTGACAAGTTGAGCATAATCAGTAAGCGCTCGTCTCCAATCTTGGCCACCCCATCCAAATACTTCGCCTTGATGCCGCCAACAACATCAGGAGGTGTATCAATAGAATCTCTGTTCAGATCTATAACATCATTTGCAGAGTCTACAATGAAGCCTACTTCCATTTCATTAACAGATACGATGATGATTCTTGTCTGATCGGTGTGTTCAGCCTCTTCGATGCCGAAACGGCCCCGTAAATCAATTACAGGAATAACAACACCACGTAAATTAATTACACCTTTGATAAATGAATAGGTCTTAGGTACACGAGTAATGGGCATCATGCGCTCAATAGTTTGTACCTTCTCAACTTCAATTCCATATTCCTCTACGCCTAATTTGAACACTATCACTTTAATATCTTCAGCCATGGAATGAACCTCCCTGTTCTATCCTAGTTATTTAATAAAAGCGTTGGGATCAATAATAAGTGCTACTTGACCATCACCAAGAATGGTTGCGCCAGATATTCCTTGTACATCAGGCAAATATTTACCCAGATTCTTAATCACAACCTCGTTCTGGCCAATAAAATCCTGTACTGCTAAGGCAACTAATCTTTCTCCCTTGCGCACAACTACGATTTCTGTTTCTTCTTCGGTACTCTCATCATAATCTGGTACTGAAAAGAGACGACTTAGCGAAACCAGAGGAATATGTGAATCACGGAATTCTACCATTTTATTGCCATGGATTGTACGGATCTGAGATTGCTTCACGATTCCGGTTTCCACTATAGAAGTCAAAGGAATGGCATACTTCTCAGAACCTAAACGGATAAGCATTGCAGCAATGATAGATAGAGTTAGAGGCAGTTGTACTGAGAAATTTGTTCCTTTACCTGGAGCAGAATAAATCGTTACATTGCCGCCCAAAGAAGAAATCTTAGATTTCACAACATCTAGCCCTACCCCGCGCCCTGAAACATCAGAAATGACCTCTGCTGTACTGAAGCCTGGGGCAAATAACAACTGAAAAGCTTCGTCGTCTGACATACTGGCTGCCTGCTCTTGTGTTATAACACCCTTCTTCACAGCAGATTTCAGAACCTTCTCCGGATAAATCCCTGTTCCATCTTCTTCGATCTCAATGAAGACGTGATTACCACTGTGGAAAGCCCGCAAATAGACCGTTCCGGTCTCCGGCTTACCAGCAGCAACACGATCCGCAATGGATTCGATACCATGGTCAACTGCATTACGCAATAAATGCACCAGCGGATCCCCGATTTCGTCAATGACCGTTCGGTCTAGCTCAGTTTCTGCTCCTGTGATGATAAGATCTACTTTTTTGTCTAGTGACTTGGCTAGATCACGAATCATACGTGGGAATCGGTTAAATACTGTATCTACTGGAACCATCCGCAGCTTCATTACAATATTCTGGAGATCTCCGCTTACCCGGCCCATATGCTCAACCGTTTCTGTAAGATCACCATTTTGAACCTCAGAAGCCAGCTGTTCCAATCGGACACGGTCGATAAGAAGTTCACTGAATAAATTCATCAACACGTCCAAACGTTCAATATCTACACGAATGGTACGTGATGGTGCACCACCTGTTTTGTGAGCTGCCGGTTTGTTGCCCTCTTCTTTGGTTGGCAGGGGTTTAGCGGCAGAAGCCGCAGGTGCAGCTGGAGCCTCAGTAGTCGTGGCTGCCACTTCAGAGGCTGCTGCTGCTTCCTGACCCAGCTGTTGCAGAGAATCTTGATCCAATGCTACTGCCGATACCTTGTCAATCTCAGACAGATTTAGAATCATAGCCTGAATTTGATCAGCACTTTTTTGAGTTATGTAATATAGAGAGAAGCTTTGATCAAATTTCTCTTGTTCAATATCCTGAACGGATGGGAAGGATTTAACCACTTCACCTGAACGCTCCAAAAGATCAAACACCATATATGCACGTACTGCCTTAAGCTGACAATCCTTGCGAATGGTTACGTCCACATATAATACTTGATGTCCTTCTTGAATCGACTGTTCTAGAACAGAAAATTGAAACTCATCTAAATGAATCGGGGTTTCAACCGCTTGTGCAGCAGGTCCTGAGACAGAAGCTGCCTCACCACCCGCAACAGGAATCTCTCCCCGGACTATAGCCTGTAAGGAGGAGACGATAGACGAAACATCCGCTTTACCCTCGCCTCCTCCCGTAATATCCTCAACCATAGACTCCAAGGCATCCAAACTTTTGAACAACGTATCAAAAATGAAATCCTGCATGCGCAGTTTGTTGTTGCGTACCAAATCAAGAACATTTTCCATTTGGTGTGTGAGTGAAGCCAAATCTTCAAAGCCCATAGTTGCTGCCATACCTTTTAAGGTATGCGCAGAGCGGAATATTACCTGTACAATACTAATGTCCTCAGGATTCGCTTCCAGCCCCATCATGCTCTCGTTCAATGACTGCAGATGATCGTTCGACTCATCAATAAACATGGATAAATATTGGTTCATGTCCATCAGTGAGCACCTCCCCTTTGAGTTCGCTTTTCTGTTATTTAACAGCTTGCACCAGCCTTGGAGCAATTTCTTGCAAAGGCAGTACGTGCTGGACGCACTGTAATTCCACCGCAGATCGCGGCATTCCATATACGACACA
Source organism: Paenibacillus sp. FSL R7-0163 (assembly GCF_037969975.1). NCBI lineage: Bacteria > Bacillati > Bacillota > Bacilli > Caryophanales > Paenibacillaceae > Paenibacillus > Paenibacillus sp. FSL R7-0163. The sequence continues at coordinate 2,004,659 of NZ_CP150224.1, read as the reverse complement.
TGTTTCTTCGCTTTCAGCAAAGGTTGAGGTTACCCCAGAGTCGTATAAGGTTTTCATCATTCTTGCCCCATCACTACCCATCCCTGTCATTAGTAACAAATGACGTTCTAACGATGTGAGCGGCAGCAATGATTCAAATAAAACATCCACAGAAGGTCGATGGCCATTACGTGCCTCCTCCTTTGTGAGTACAACCACATATTGCCCTCTAGAGGATGGGACAACTTGTAAATGATAGCCTCCAGGTGCTATATAAGCAGTTCCTTTTTGCAATATCATCCCCTGCTCAGCTTCAATCACTTCTAGCGGGCTAAAGGTATTCAGTCGCTGGGCTAGTGATTTGGTAAAGTTAGGCGGCATATGCTGCACGATAACAATAGGCGCTGGAAAATCCGCAGGAATCTTCTCCAGAAATACCTTTAGAGCACGTGGTCCACCTGTAGAGCACCCCACGGCAACCAACTTTTGCAGATCATTACTCCCATACTTCCGGACCTGAGGATTTGCAGGAGCGTCAGAAGACACTTCCACTTTAGGTTTAGGCAACGGTTTTGGTGGGGTAGCGTTATTCTCTACTCTTGACCTTGCATTACTCTTTTCTGATAAAGGTGGTGGAGTAGAGATTAATGGTTTGGCTGCTCTTTTAGGAACAGTATGATCTAACGGCTGCTTCACCCGCGGTTTTTTGATCACTTCATTTTTGAGTGAAGCTTTAGGTTCTACCTTGGGTTTGCCGGGCATCACTCTCGGTACAGTTGGCGGTGCGACTTCTACTGGCGGTATGTCTGGCAACTTAAATGCAGAAGCACGTGCTTCGCGCTGCTCCCGGGCCATCATAGCCTCTTTCATTTGTTCCCTTAAGGATTCTCCCACTCCCATGATATCCTGAGAGTTGGTAATCGAAGGTTTACGAATAAAGTCAAAAGCGCCCCATTCCAGTGCAAGAATGGTTTCCTTCATACCCTCTTCATTGATCCCTGACAGCATAATCACTGGCAGAGGGTCTGAGGCCATTATTATTTTCAGCGCTTCCAGGCCGTTCATTTCTGGCATTTCTACATCCATAGTAACCAGATCTGGACGAAGCTCATTGATTTTTTCGATAGCCTCACGACCGTTTTTTGCTGTTGCCGTCACCTGAAAGTCAGCGTCATTTTCAATTAAATCGGAAATGATCTTGCGCATAAATGCCGAATCATCAACAACCAATACTTTATATGGCTTCATATCATTTCCACCTCTGTCCCAAATTCAGAACAACTATTTACTCCGCTTTAACCATTTATGGATAAAGCCTTTAATCCCTTGGACTTTTGTGCTCTTTTTAGAATCAATGGTCAAATAACTTAGGGCAAGCCGATGTATATCTTTTGCAGCAATACTGTTTGGAAAAGCCAATGTGAATGGCGTTTGCCTTTTGACAGCTTGCACTACATGGGCATCTGAGCTTATATGACCAAGATAAGAAATATCTAATTGCAAAAAACGACTGGCGGCCATTCGGATCTTGTCGCTTGTCGCTATGGCTTCCCTTTCATCACCTGCCTGGTTCACAATCAATTTAAAGGAAGTCTCAGGATAGGAACGATTCACAACCTTCATTAATGCGTATGCATCTGTGATAGCTGTTGGTTCTGGTGTAGTAACCACTAGGCAATCGTCGGCAGAAGTTATAAACTTCATCGTTTCCTTAGATAAACCAGCGCCTGTATCGAACAAAATAAAATCCATGCTGTCCGCGATAAGTGTTATCTGATTTGTGAAATAATCAAGATCAGACTCTGAAAGCGTGAATAGCTCATCCATTCCAGAGCCACCTGCTATAAAAGGGAGCGAATTCGGACCGTATTGAATAATCTGCTCGATATCCGCTTCTCTTTTTAACAAATGATAAAGATTATATCTCGCCGATACGCCCATCAACACGTCTATATTAGCCATGCCGATATCTGCATCGAACAGCAAAACCCGTTTGCCCATAGCCTTTAAAGTTAGAGCGAAGTTAAGTGTAAAATTCGACTTACCAACGCCCCCTTTACCACTACACACCGTAATGATCCTGGCGGATGATCCCCCTCTTACAGCTACTTTAGAATCCTGACTGGATACAAGCTGTCTTAAGGATTGTGCCTGATCCATCATGTTTCACCTGTTCCAAGAAGCAACTCACTCAGCTGTCCTTTGGTAGCCATAAGCAGGTCATCAGGAACATTTTGACCATCGGTCATATAAGACAAGGTAAGCGGGAAGTCATTCAGGACATTAAAGAGCGGGCCGTAACTCCCCGTCTCATCCAGCTTTGTGAAAATAACCTTATCCAGCCTATATCTGCCGAAATGCTCTGCAATAAGTTTCATATCACGGCTTTTCGAGGTCAAGCTAAGCACAAGATAAGTTTCACTTCTCAATTCCTTCGCAAGCAAGCTTTGCAGTTCGGCTACTAGCATATCATTACGATAATTTCGGCCAGCTGTATCCATTAATACTAGATCACAACTCTCCAAGCGAAAGAGTGCTCTTTGCAAATCTCCTGGCGATTGGACAACCTCCAATGGAACATTGAGAATAGCAGCGTAGGTTCGCAACTGTTCCACAGCTGAGATTCTATACGTATCGGAGGTGATAAAACCTACCTTGCGTCCGTGCTTAAATAGCTGTTCTGCCGCAAGCTTAGCTATGGTTGTGGTCTTTCCAACTCCAGTGGGTCCGGCAATATATACAATTTGAGTATCCCGGGCAATTCCATCAGCAATTCGTCCCGTCAGGAAACCATCAATCTGTTCTTTAAGAGATCCCATAAATTTCTCTGGTCCCCAAGTACGCCCTTCATCCACCCAACGTTCCGAGATGTTACTGATCCATTCCTCAACAAGCACAGCATCCATTTCTTGCTCTAATAAAAGATCCCGTAGCTCCTGCAGACTGTCTGGCAGTTCTCTTCCACCTGAGGATTGTCTGGCAATTCGCTCCATCCAGAGCTTCATATCTCTAATCTCACGAAGAACATCATTTTCGAGAGCAGTGGCAACCTCTGGCGATTGTTCTAATCCTAATGATTCATACAACGCTGATATAGAAGGTGCATCTTCCAGATTTAATTCAGGAAGTTTTTGCTCAGGTTCTGGCTCCGGATGCTTGGCTATCGATTCTTGTACATTGATAGCTTCCGATAAGGCTGCAGCAATCTCTGCAAACGTCCGTGACTCTTCTGGCTTTTCTAATGAAACAGAAGGTACGGAAGGTATAGAAGGTGTAGTGGAAGCAGATGAAGCTTTTTGATAAGCCTGTGGTACTGCACTCCGTGGAATGTTCATCGCTGGCGCAGCCGGCTTTTTTGGAACATTATTCTTCTCTGCCTTTTCTACTGCTGCTACAACTTCTATTTTTTTCTTCTTAAATAACCCTAAAAATCCGCCGATTTTGATTTCCTTTGTACTTAAAATGACGGCCTCGCTCCCAAGCTCGTTGCGAATGGAAAGCATGGCGTCAGGCATCGAATCGACCACGTAACGCTTCACTCTCATAAATTCACCACTCCGACGCTTTGTATTTCAATGTTAGGCTCTAGCTCGCTATAAGACAGTACAGGAATATCCTGCATCGTTCGTTCAATCACCTGCCGCAAATACATACGAATGGTTGGTGATGTGAGCACTATTGGCTGTTGCCCTGTCTGCAGCAATCGATTAATCTGTTCACTTAACCGCTGATAGATCGTTTGTGTCGAAGTTGGATCTAGTGCCAAATAACTTCCCTGTTCAGATTGCTGCACACTCTCGGAAATTTTCTTTTCAAGATTAGGCCCCACCGTGATGACTTTCAGCGTCTCTCCTACTTGTGAGAATTGCTGGGTAATCTGTCTGGACAAGGACTGACGAACATATTCAGTGAGAATATCAGGATCCTTGGTGTATGTCCCATAATCCGCCAATGTCTCAAAAATCGTAACCAAATCTCTGATCGATATTTTTTCACGAAGCAGCTTAGCAAGAACCTTCTGCACATCCCCAATCGCCAATACGGAAGGAATAAGATCGTCGACGAGCACTGGATAATTATCCCTAAGGTTGTCCACCAGCATCTTAGTTTCTTGTCTTCCTATCAGCTCATGTCCATGACGTTTGATTAACTCCGTCAGATGTGTTGCGACAACAGATGGAGGGTCTACTACAGTATAGCCGGACAATTCAGCCCGCTCTTTAACCGATTCATCAATCCATAATGCTGGAAGCCCAAAGGATGGTTCGATGGTCTCAATACCGTTTATAGATTCATCATCATATCCTGGACTCATTGCAAGGTAATGATTAAGTAATAATTCACCACCGCCAACTGTATTTCCTTTAATTTTTATGACATATTCATTCGGTTTTAGTTGAATATTGTCGCGAATGCGAATAACAGGTACTACAAGACCCATTTCTAGGGCACATTGCCGTCGAATCATGATGATACGATCTAGCAGATCGCCTCCCTGACCTGTATCCGCCAAAGGAATAAGACCATAACCAAACTCGAATTCAATGGGATCAACTGACAGCAAATTAATGACACTTTCCGGACTTCGTACCTCTTCAATCTGCTTCTCTTCAACAAGTTGCTCTTCGGCAATCTGTTTCTTATTTAAATTTTGTCCCATACGGTAGGCTGCAAAAGCCAGCAATCCGGCCAATGGGAGCGTTGTAATCATATGTATGGGTGTAAAGAGTCCAAGAAAAGCTACCGTAACTGCGACAATATACAACAATTTCGGATAGGACAACAACTGTCCTGTCAGCTCTTCTGCAAGATTACCTTCCGAAGAAGCTCTAGTAACAATCAAGCCGGCTGCTGTCGAAATAAGCAAAGCTGGAATTTGACTGACAAGACCGTCCCCGATGGTCAATACAGAATAAGTGGATAACGCAGTAGCAAAGTCCATCCCGTGAACCATCATACCGATAATAAATCCACCGATGAGATTGATCAGCAAGATGATAATACTCGCAATCGCGTCTCCTTTAACGAATTTACTTGCACCGTCCATGGCTCCGAAAAAATCCGCTTCGCGTTCTACGTTACGCCGGCGCTCACGTGCCTGGGTTTCGTTAATCATGCCTGCGTTAAGATCGGCATCAATACTCATTTGTTTACCGGGCATCGCATCCAAGGTAAATCTAGCGCCTACCTCAGCTACGCGCTCTGAACCTTTGGTAATAACAATAAACTGTACTACTACCAAAATCAGAAACACGATAAATCCAACCGCAATCTGTCCGCCAGCGATCCAGCTACCGAAAGTAGATACCACTGAACCGGCATCTCCGTAAGTCAGGATCAGTTTTGTAGTCGAGATGTTAAGTGACAGACGAAAAAGTGTGGTTACTAGGAGCAGTGAAGGAAAAATTGAAAATTCGAGTGCATTTTTCGTATTCATAGCAACCAGAATGATAATTAATGCGATTGAGATGTTAATAACAAGCAAAACGTCCAATAGCCAGGACGGGATAGGCAGAATCATCATAAGCACGATCCCGATGATGCCTAGCAAAACTGTTAAATCTTTAGCTTTCAATGTCCTAACCCCCCCGCCTTATCTCCTCTTACCTTTAAGCTTATATACATATGCCAGCACTTCAGCCACAGCCTGGAACAGATCATTTGGAACGACATCTCCAATCTCTGCCCTTTGGAATAATGCCCGTGCCAGCGGTTTGTTTTCCATAGTCACGACGCCGTGCTCTTTAGCCAGCTCCCGGATGCGAAGTGCTACATAATCCTGACCCTTTGCTATAATCTGCGGCGCTTCCATCTTGGTACCGTCATATTTAAGCGCAACAGCAAAGTGCGTAGGATTCGTAATGATTACATCCGCATTTGGAACTTCCTGCATCATACGCTGCATGGCCATTCTACGTTGGCGTTCCCTGATCTTACCTTTGATTAGAGGGTCACCCTCCATTTTTTTGTATTCATCCTTGATATCCTGCTTGGACATTTTCAGGCTTTTTTCATGCTCGTACTTCTGATACATGTAGTCCAGAAAAGCCATAGCCAATAGTGCAGCCCCGATTTTCAAACCAAGACTCATCGTCAGCTTGGCCGCAAATTTAAAAATCCCCTCCGCACTGATATGCGACAGGGATGCAAAGTTCTTCTTTTCTCCCCATAAAGTGCTATATACCAGATAAGCAATAATTAGAAGCTTAAATATGGATTTCAGGAACTCGACAAACGAACGCATGGAGAAAATATTTTTGAACCCTTTTATCGGATTAAGCTTGCTGAATTTAGGGGTGATCCCCTCTCCCGTGGTCATAAAGCCCACCTGCGCCAGATTGCTTACCAGCGCCATAACAAAAACTATTCCAAGTAATGGAGCTAGCAAAATCAGTATTTGTAGTCCATATTGATTAAATAGCAGCGTTATATTCTCAGGAGTAACCTCCAGTGTCATTTGATTCTGAAATACATCCATATATAGCTTCATGAAGCGTTCTTTCATAAAACCACCAAACATCATCAAGCTAACTACTGCTGATAACAATACAACTGCACCGGATAGCTCAGCACTTTTGGCTACTTGACCCTTTTTACGAGCATCTTGCCGTTTCTTCGGGGTTGCTTTTTCCGTCTTTTCACCGGCGAATTGTTGAAGATCCAGTCTATACCGCTTCGTCTTAGGCATAATACGCTCCCCTTACGGTCACCTACGGACTCTTCCCCATGAGATTCAATAAATTCTCCATGGATTCGAACATGATATCGAAGAGATTCTGAAACAGCACAGCCAGACCAGGCATCAGCACTAAAAGCAGTGCAAGACCTATAATGATTTTGAGCGGAACCCCAATAACAAATACATTATATTGCGGAGCCGTTCTCGCCAAGAAAGCAAGGCCAACATCAGTCAGAAACAGCGCAGTTACTAAAGGAGCCGACATTTGAAAAGCGAGTACAAAGGACTGAGCAAATGTTCGAACCAGAAACTCTGATAAACTACCGTCAATCATGCCTAGAAATAAATCGTTATTCATAGGAACCCATTTATAACTGTACACAATAGCATCTAGCAGATGGTGATGACCATTCATGCTCAGAAACATTAGCAGGGCTATCATATATTTGAAATTACCAAGAATTGGTGCAGACGTTCCAGTCATAGGATCGATAACATTAGCAATACCGAAGCCAATCTGAATATCAATAAATGAACCTGCTGTCTGAATCGCCATAAACATCAAATATCCAACGAAACCTAGCAATAATCCTATTAATACCTCTCTGGCAATCAGCAAAATATAACTGAAATCCTGCGGGATCGTAAGCCCTGTTCCGTTAGCACTAAAGACAACCAATGCTACAAAAAAAGAAATGCCAATCTTAAAGGTTGTCGGGACTCCTTGTGAAGAAAATACAGGAACGACAACAAAAAAAGCGGTTATTCGACAAAAAATAAGCAAAAAGACGGGTAAACTTTGCAGTATGGTCTCCATGTTCATTGATTAACCAATATACATATAGAGATTACCCAAAATTTGGCTTGTAAAGTCAATCAGCTTCGTGATGATCCACGGACCAAATAGCAATAAAGCCAATAGCACTGCGACGATTTTGGGAACAAACGCTAGCGTCTGTTCCTGAATCTGTGTCGTAGCCTGAAAAATACTGATTATTAGCCCTACCACCAGACCAAGAATCAGCATGGGTGCGCTGACTTCCAGCACTAAATATACGGCTTGGCTTGCTAGCCCGATTATAAACTCCGTACTCATCCCTCATGCCTCCTCTTTAGGTCAGGTGTTAAAACTAAGAAGTAGTGATTTAATGACTAAGTACCAGCCGTCTACCAGTACGAAGAGCATTATTTTAAAAGGTAATGAAATCATAACCGGGGGAAGCATCATCATCCCCATGGCCATCAGTGTGCTCGCCACAACAATATCAATAATCAGGAATGGTATGAAAATTAAGAAGCCCATTGTAAAAGCCTTTTTCAATTCGCCAATTGCAAAAGCTGGCACCATCACCGTCAGTGGAATATCACTGTATGTAGCCGGTTTAGTAGATCCGGTATAACCGGTGTATTTCATAAATAACAGAAGATCTTTGGTGTTCGTCTGTTTAAACATAAATTCTTTCATCGGATCAGCAGCTTTATCAAAAGCCTCAGTTTGTGTGATTGTCCCCTTCATATACGGCTGCAACGCATTTTCATTCACTGTGGCCAGCGTTGGTGACATAATGAACAGGGTCAGAAACAGAGCAAGTCCTACCAGCACCTGGTTTGGAGGCATAGCCTGAGTACCCAGCGAGGTTCTCACAAAGCCTAATACGATTACAATTCTAGTAAAGCTAGTCATAAGAACCAGAAACGCCGGAGCAATACTCAGAACCGTTACAAGAAGAAGAATTGATATGGAACTGGTACCACTGCTTGAACCTTCATTACCGACCTGAATATTAACATTAGGTATAGGATCAGCATGTATCGGCGTCATCATAACCACACTGATAATACCGAACAGCAGAATAGCAAGAATTAGCTTCTTTTTCATATATTCCTCGACTCATCCTTAGTAACATCATCCCGAAGCAGCTCTTCCATTTTCTCTTTACGCTCTGGTGCAGAACGAAGCTTGGATTGCAGAGTCTCGTAAAAAGATGATGTTTCACTAAGTTCAATTTCCTGAGATGGAACCTCCCCACGCAGCTTTACCTTTACCTTGGCAATAAGCGGTGCGAGGAAATTATTCTGGTTAGAGGACTGATCCTCAAATGCCGCAATGATCAATGCTACCTCATCCGGATCGGTGACTTTATCCAAAATGGATATATTTTCACCAATCCCGATTAAGTAAAGACTGCTTCCCAGTTCGATAACCTGCATCGACTTATTAGGTCCAAGCCCTATTGCACCAAGCGTTCTTATAGAACGGTTGCTCATAAAGGTCTGATTACGTCGTCCAAGAAAACGAATCAGTACCACTATAAGTACAATGATTATCGCCAGGACAATAATAACTTTAAACAAATTCAGCAGGGTGTTACTGCTTCCGAGCGTTTCGGAATATAACATGACTTTATCCTACACGCCCAACGTTTTGTTAATAGCTTCGATAACCCGGTCAGCTTGGAAAGGCTTCACTATAAAGTCTTTAGCTCCTGCTTGGATTGCATCGATAACCATAGCCTGCTGGCCCATGGCTGAACACATAATAACCTTTGCAGCCGGATCTACTTTTTTGATTTCTTTCAGGGCGGCGATTCCGTCCATCTCAGGCATAGTAATATCCATCGTGATGAGGTCCGGACGCAGTTCCTTGAATTTTTCTATCGCTTGAGAACCGTCCTGAGCTTCGCCCACTACTTCAAATCCGTTTTTCGACAAAATGTCACGGATCATCATTCTCATAAATGCTGCATCGTCCACGATTAGAATTCGGTTAGCCATTTTTACAAAATCCTCCCTAAGTATGCTTATTGTAATTTCTGAATTCGGTCCCACTGGCTGACGATATCCGTAACGCGTACGCCAAAGTTTTCGTCGATAACAACGACTTCACCTTTGGCAATAAGCTTGTTGTTAACCAAAATATCTACAGGCTCACCTGCGAGCTTGTCCAGCTCAATAATTGAGCCTTGTGACATTTCTAAAATATCTTTGATCTGCTTCTGGGTCCTTCCTAATTCTACGGTTACTCTAAGCGGTATGTCCATCAATAAATTTAAATTATTTTCATCAATATGACCAAAGGCCCCACCATTCAGATTTGCAAATTGCACAGGCTGTACATTTACATTGCGATTTGCCTCAGAATTAAGCGGTGGTGTCTGTCCATATGGCATCCCTTGCGGTGGCATACCGTATGGTGGCATCCCAGGCATTCCGTACGCTGGCATACCCGCTGGAGGATAATAATACCCGCCTTCTGGCATCCCTGGATACGCTGGCATACCCTGCGGTGGATATGGTGGTTGCGTTCCTCCTGCGGGCTGTGAGGGCGCCTGTTGCACCGGAGGTGCTGGAGGTGGTGTCTCCGCAGAATTAGTCATAGCAGGTGTTTCAGCCATTGTGACCGCTGCCTCCTCCTCTGCCGGACTAACATCACCAAGTAGCATGGATACCATATCTTTTGCGAACTGAACAGGCAAGAGCTGCATAATAGTAGAATCTATCAAATCACCAATTTTAAGCCGGAACGAAATACGAATTAGGGTTTCATCGTCTGGCAGACTGCCTACTCCTTCTCCGCTGGACATATTCAAAATGTCGATACCCGGAGGCGAGATATTAACAAAACGATTAAAAATCGTAGACATCGATGTAGCAGAAGAACCCATCATTTGATTCATAGCTTCTTGCACAGCGCTAATATGAATTTCATTCAACTCTTCATCCTTAGGTTCGCCGGCACCGCCAAGCATCAGATCGGCAATGACCTGTGCATCCCTAATCTTAATAACAAGTGAGTTAATCCCTTGAAACCCATCCACATATTGAACGTGAACAGCTACATGCGGTTTAGGAAAAGCAATTTCAAACTCCCCGCGTGTAATGATCGAAACTTGAGGGGTTGTAATATCTACTTTTTTCCCTAGTAAAGTGGAAAGTGCTGTTGCTGCACTGCCAAACGTTATATTACCAATTTCGCCCAAAGCATCCTGTTCAAACGGTGTTAGATAGTCATCTACCGTTTTCTCCGTAGGAGCTAATGAGCCCTCCGCAGATTGTCTCAGAAGGGCGTCGATTTCTTCTTGGGATAAATAATCTTTACTCGTCAAATTCTTCAACTCCTTCATTGACAATTTCGTCTATTTGCACGGCTACCCGATCTTTAACCATTCCGGGACTTCCGATGAACTTAAGCTTCTCCCCTACCTTAATTGACAGTCCAGAATCTACGTTTCTGTTGAGAGAAATCACGTCACCGACACTAAGCCCTAGGAATTCAGATATGGATAAGCTCGATTCTCCAAGTTCAGCAACAATCGGCAGCTTCGCTTTATGAACTCTAGCTCTAATGGCCAGTAGCTCATCTTCATCCCGCGTCTTCTTCTCTGTCACAAACCATTGGTGAACAGAAAGTCTGGACATGATAGGCTCTAGAACGACATGCGGTATACAAAGATTGATCATGCCTGTTGTATCTCCAATTTTGGTACTTAGAGAGATTAATGCAATGGTCTCATTGGGCGATACAATCTGCATGAACTGCGGGTTCGTCTCAAGAGCTTCCATCCGCGGATGAATATCCAGCACCGTTTTCCAAGCCTCCTGCAGACTCTCAAAACATCTACTAAAGATACGCTCCATAATCGTTGTTTCGATCTCAGTTAGAGCATTAATCTTAGAAGGTGCAGTTCCAAAGCCCCCAAGCAACCTGTCCAGCATAGCAAAAGCAATGTTTGGATGAACTTCCATTACCATGCGGCCCTCTAAAGGTTCAGCTTCAAAAATGTTCAATATCGTCATTTTCGGTATGGAGCGAATAAATTCATCATAAGGGAGCTGCTCTACTTGAACGACATTAATCTGAACGAAGGTGCGCAATTGGGCTGAAAAATACGTTGTAAGATAACGGGCGAAATTGTCATGTATCCGTGTAAGACTGCGGATATGATCTTTGGAAAAGCGGACAGCCCGTTTAAAGTCATAAGAGCGGATTTTCTTCTGAGTTTCTTCCTTTTTAAGTTCATCGGCGTCCATCTCACCTGAAGAAAGTGCAGCAAGCAGAGCATCAATTTCGTTTTGTGATAGTACATCAACCAATTCAATCACCCCCCTATCAAAGAATTATCAGGAATAAAGCTACACAGAAGCCAAAAGGAATTTGGTGATTTCGATCTGAGTAATTTGGCCCTCAGTCAATGTCTTATTGATCAGATTAATAAGCTTACTGCTAAGCTGATCTTTTCCATTCGCTCCATTAAGGTCCTCAGGTTTGGTATCTGCAAGCGTCTTGATAATTATTGGTTTGATTTTGATCTCTTTTATTTTTTCGAATTCTTCCTTTGATTTCGCAGAACTCAGTTGGAAGGCGAAATCTACTTGAAGGATAAAATCGGGATCAGCAAGATTTGTTTTGATATCAATGATCTCTGCCGTCAATTCGACGATTTCATCTGCAGTTAAATGTTTTGTTTCCACATTTTGAACAGCAGCACTTACCTCGTTCGTATCTTTCGGAAAGATCCTGTCCAATAGTAAAAATGCGGCGACCACGATCAGAGTAATCGCTAGTAATATCGTGATGAGCCACGGCATCATCTTTTTCATGTTAGCTCCTCCATTGACTGGATTTTAATGGTGGCAGCATATGTGCCTATGTCCCTGTTATAATCCCGGATCTTCGTAATAACCTCATCGGCTTTTTCGAGAACGATCAGTCTTTTTCCGGTTACGAGCGTAATGTATGTATCCGGGCTTTCTTCTACCATTTCGACCAGTAGGGCATTGATCCACATCGGTGTTCCATTTAATCTTGTTACCGATATCATAACAGGCCTCCTAACAAAATAGGGGGAGGAGTAACTCCCCCACGACTCCGCATGAACCATTTAAGAAAATATAGAATTTATTGATTAAATTAACGCTTCAGGTTTACTACTTCCTGCAGCACTTCATCAGAAGTTGTGATGATACGGGAATTCGCCTGGAATCCACGCTGTGATACGATCATTTCTGTAAATTCATTGGTAAGATCCACATTGGACATTTCCAGCTGTCCAGAGATGATTGCCCCGGTGCCATCTTCTGTATTGTTCGCTGTAGTCGGAACTAGTTCGCCTTCTGCATTCGCATTAAGTGTCATACGATACAGATTGCCTCCGATTTTCTCCAGACCAGATGGGTTAGTAACCTTGGCTACACCAATCTTCACCCCAGCTCCAGTCGTTCCATCTTCCATGGTCTGAACAATTGTTCCATCATTAGAGATAGAAAACGCCGTTACATCGTCACCTAATTGAATGATCCCACCGTCGGAATCTAAAACATGAAGTCCGTCAGCGGTAACAAGATTACGCGCAGCGTCAATGTGGAAATCTCCGGCGCGGGTCAAAAATGCAGTATCTTGATCCTCAGTAAGCTTAACCAGAAAAAAACCATCTCCATCGATACGTAAATCTGTTGGGTTGTTGGTGGTTTGAGCACTACCAGCCAAATGTAGGGTATCTATAGAAGCAATACTAACACCTAGTCCAACTTGTTTCGCATTTACCCCACCTTGACCATCCTCACCCGGTGCAGTAACACCAGAAACGGTTTGGCTCATAATATCCTTGAACATAACACGTCCGGATTTAAACCCGATAGTGTTGACGTTAGCAATATTATTACCGATTACATCAAGCTTAGTTTGAAAGCCTCTCATTCCTGAAACCCCTGAATACATTGATCTTAACATGTTTAATGTCCTCCCAGATTATAGAGTCCTAATAACTTTCCAAGTGAATTGGGACCGCGTCAGTCGGTCAGCGGCCGCCTCGGCTTTCCGTTAGGACCAGCCTATTATGAAATCACTATTGCACTATCGATTTGTGTAAATACATTATCTTTGATCGAGTTACCATCCATAGCAGTAACTACTGTGCGATTAGGAACGCTAACGATAAACGCCAAATCCTTCATTAATATCAAGGATTCTTTACTTCCTTTAGCAGCAGCTTTGTCCACAGCAGATGAAATTTGATCCAGCTGACCGCTACCAAGCTCTATCCCTCTTTGTTCTAGGCGCTTAGCAGCATGATTGCTGAATTTTAATAGTTTCTGTTGCAGCAAACTCTCAAAAGAAGCTTCCCCCGCCACAGACTGCTTAGGCAGCGAAGATCGTTGTAACGTTGTAGAATGCAGGGACGCAGGATACAGCTGGCCTATAGTAAGCCTGTCACTCATATGCTCGCCCCGCTTCCTCCGCTATTCTCCGGAGTATTACTATCTGTACCAGAACCGCTTTCTGGCGTTGCTGCGGCATTCTGAATTTGTGTAATATCGGTTAAAGCAATTCTGTCTTTTCCCACAACCGCATATTGAATACCATTGCTAACAACGATAGATTCAACATTACCTGTCTTAGGCAGCTTTGTGGCGGTGTCTGTCCAAGTAATATCTTTACCAATCAACCCGGATACAGATCCAAGGGACTGATTCATAGCATTAAGCTGAGTAGAGATATTCATCAATTGCTCCACGGATGTAAACTGGGCCATTTGCGCAATAAATTCTTTATCTTCCATCGGTTGCATCGGATCTTGATTTTGCAGCTGAGTAATCAAAATCTTCAAAAACTGATCCTTACCTAAAGTAGAATTACCCGTTGTCCGTGCACTAGAGTCGGGAGTTGTATAATTCCACTGATCTTTAGTAGAGACCGGAACTGTTGTCGCCATAACCACTCACCTCTCTTTCGTTTGTTATTAGAGTTAAGCCTTAGCAGAAAAAGATCCACCTTGGGACTGATCTTCTTGTCCCGCATTTGAAACCCAGTCCTTCCATTCACCATTCAGCTCTGCGGCAAGAACGGCATCACTGGCTTCCTCTCTGCTTTCTTTGGAACGTCTACCCTGCTGTCCACTTCCGGAATTAGGTTGGCGTCCTTCCTGCCCCCATTGCGAATTAAGTGGGGTATTATTTTGCGTAACTTCCAGCTTCTCCACTTGAAGACCCTGAGATTGCAATGCAGCGCGAAGCTGGTTCATTTGTTGCTCCAGCATATCTTTAGCACCGGTATGTTCAGTCATGAACTGGGCAACTAAATGACCATTTTGCATTGTGATCTTAACATCAACTTGTCCGAGATTTTCTGGAAAAAGGGATATAGTCGCTTCAGCGATCCCACCTTTTTGCACAATCTCTAATTTGCCTGTAATGAAACCTGTCATTTCTTGAGCAAATTGCTGAACCGGAACAGGCGCTGCTGGCACTTCAGCCTTCAGCGGTGCTGTAATTCCTCCGCGCAGAGATAACTGACCCGCAGTAACAACCTCATGATCCCCTTCGTTAGCTGTAATTCCTAGCGTGGAATCTAGAGTGGATTCTGTTGACTTCGTTTCCCCGGTTACACCTGTCTTGATTAACGGCGTGTTCGCAGTCTCTGCTTCAGCTTCTTGCACAGTTCCTGAGGTCACTGGCGAGCTGACAACCGTATCATTTTTCACTACAACAGCTTCTCCGGAACGATTGCTCACATTCTGAAGTGTTTTATCCGTTGGATTATTTTTGCTTTCAGTGATAGCGGGCTGTTCTACGGAAGAAACAGAAGCAGCATTCACATTGCTCGTCTTTCCCTTCCCTTTATTAGTGTTAGAGGAGGACTCTTCTAAAAGCGCTGTGAAATTATTCAATAAACTGATTCCCTTAGTTGCTACTTCCTCATTGCCACTCACTGCAGCTTCCTGAATCATAGAAACTAAACTTTGCAGGTCGTCTTGAACTGCAAATCTCAATGTATCAGCATTCTGTGCCAATGGGGACAAGCTTCCAGCCACTTCTGCTTCCGTTGTAGCAGTGCCATCCTCTGTGGCATGGCTTCCAGATAAAAGTGCAGATACCTGAAGAATCCAAGCCTGTAAGGCTACCAACAGAGCAGGATCACTACTGATACTTTCATCCAGCTTCTCAACATCAGCAGCAAGTTTTTCAAGGAGATCACCCTTCTGAGTGTCTTGCCCTGCTTGCTCTTCTCCAGTCGGCTGCACTTCCTTTAACAGGCCTTGCAGCAAAGAAGCTAGATTTGCCAATAGGGGTTCAGCTGGAGTCGACGAGGTGTTGGCATTGCCTCCCATGGTTTGTACCAGGGTTTGAGCAAATGGTGCAGCTGTCGTTGTTGTGCCCGTTGTAGTCGATGTACTCCCATTTACTGCAGTTGTGTTTGCACTCACAAGCGATTGAACGACTAAACTCATTTATTTTTCACCTCCTTTCCCTATCTATTTAGCACCCATCAGACGATTAACAATTTTCGCAGTTTGCGCGCTATCATTTTTAGTCATTTCTCCCAAAATAGATGAACGAACACTATCACTTACGGTATTCATAATCGTCACAACCTTATCAGGGCTAATCTTGTACATTTCTCCTAGTAACGATGCTGCATTAGCAGGAGTCATTGAACTGAAGGTCTGATTCAACTTTTCCTTATCCAAATTCGTACTGGTTGTCGCAGTTGCTGTTGTACCGGCGTCTTTCTTCAATCTAGATTGAAGAGCTGCAATCGCCATGTCACTCGAAGATGTAGTTTCTTTTAACTTTATCGTTACATCTGCAGCTTTTTGCGGATCCATTTTTTCCAAAATCGCAGTTTTACTCGCTTTACTCATGACACTGAAGATCTGCACCATTTCTTCTGTAGTTAAATTCTCCATGATCGGTGCAGCCTTTGAAGCTTTCATGCCCGCATACAGCTTAGCCAAATCAGAAACCTGTTTCTGATAAGGATCCTCAGCTTCTTCTGTGCTTGCCTCTGCGGTTTCAGCTTCCTTCTTCATTCCTTCAATCTGTGACTCTAGCGCCTGAACCTTGGTATCCTGGGCAGTTTTTTCATCTGTAACCTTCTTCAGGTTTTCTTCCTGCTGGGCGAGCTGAGCTTTAAGCTCCTTAATCGTTGTCGCTGAGCTCACTTCCTGCTTTTTGCTTTCTTCCTTCGGTTTAGAAGGATCTGCAGGCGGATCAGGAACCCATTTTTCCAGGATAGGAATTTTATTCGCAACTTCAAGTACATTATTACGAATGTCCATATTAAAAAGCGTCAACAGTACTCCAAGCAGTACTAGCGTGAATATAATCGGTATCATTAAGAATAAGAACCGCTCAAATTTCCCCGCTGACCCTTCATTTTCAAGTTCCATATCATTATCAATATTAGCCACTAGCGGAAACCTCCCGGGTTAGAGGGATTTCATCGCGAAGCGGACGGTTGCCATCTCATCCAGTTCGTTTTGTTCCCGTAAAATCATACTTTGCTGAAACAATGTCTCAGCCTTGTCTTTTGCCTTCAACCATACTTTTTCATCTAAAACCTTAGTGCTTAACTGATCTTGTTTCTTCTGGACTTCTTGATGTGCACGGCTAATGTCCGTATGCTTACGGGCAATGCATTTATCCAGATATTCCACATACTCCTGCATTTCACGAATCTTAACCATAGGTGTCTTTTGCTCTGCGGCATTTTGTAAGGATAGCATGATAGCACTCCGCTGAAAGATGAGTTCATCCAGGCTTCTTTCCTGTGCCTGCAATTCTCCAAGCGCGCTTGAGAGCATCCATTCTGCCTGTGTCTTCTCATTGCCCTTCAAGTCAACGACTTTTTGAAAAGTATAATGAAACCTCATAATACCGAATCAACTCCTTGAGAACTGTGAAATTAAAGACTGTTGAACTTCAGCCAGCGTAACTTTTTCATTCACCTTTTGTTTGGTGAAATCCCATATACTGTCGATAAATTCCATCGACTCGTCGATTTGAGCATTAGAGCCTCTCTGATAAGCTCCAATATTAATCAAATCCTCTGAATCCTTGTAAACGGCCATAAGGCGCTTCACATTCTCCGCTGCTGCAATCTGTTCTTCTGGAGCAATATCCTTCATTACTCGACTTATGCTGGAAAGAACATCTATTGCTGGAAAGTGTCCTTTGTTAGCAATGTTTCGATTGAGTACGATATGTCCGTCAAGTATTCCTCTGACTGCATCTGCGATTGGCTCGTTCATGTCATCACCATCAACTAGTACCGTGTAGAAGGCTGTTATAGAGCCTGTAGGACCTGTACCAGCACGTTCCAGCAGTTTGGGTAAGCTTGCAAACACCGAAGGTGTATATCCCCGCATGGCTGGCGGCTCTCCAACTGCAAGTCCAACTTCACGTTGGGCCATAGCATAACGGGTGACCGAATCCATCATCAGCATTACATTAAGGCCTCGATCGCGGAAATACTCGGCAATCGTTGTAGCGATAAGCGCACCTTTTATGCGAATCAATGCAGGTTGGTCTGAGGTAGCAACAATTACTACGGATCGCTGCAAGCCCTCTGGTCCCAAATCTCGTTCAATGAAATCCAATACTTCTCTGCCACGCTCACCAATCAGAGCAATAACATTTACGTCAGCTGATGTATTCCGGGCAATCATCCCCATCAAAGTACTCTTACCGACCCCCGAGCCAGCAAAAATACCGACCCGTTGTCCCTTGCCAATCGTTAGCAAACCGTCAATCGCTCTCACACCGATACTAATGGGCTCCTGCACCCGCGGTCTATTAAGTGGATTGGAAGGAATATTAAAGGTAGAGCTATGTGGCATTCGTGCTGGAATGAGAGAGCCATCAAGCGGCTGCCCCAGACCATCCAGTACTTTTCCTAATAATTCAGAACCTACTTGCACGCTAAGCGGCTTACCAGTGCCCACTACATCACAACCAGGTCCAATCGCCTGCAGTTCACCAAGTGGCATCAATAGTACCTTGTTATCACGGAAACCAACGACCTCAGCTTGCAGCGGTTTGTTTCCTTTAGAAGGGTAGATGTAGCATACATCACCTATACTTGCGTCAGGACCTTCCGATTCAACCATTAGACCGATTACCTGCGTCACTTTCCCATTGATCCTCACCGGATCGAGATTACGAAGTTGCTCCTTATAACGGTTGCTATTAAGCATCGTCTTCCCCATTTCTCTGCTCATCGGTGTCCAGCGCAATTCTTACCAGCTCTTTTTTGATCTCTGCGAGCTGAGTGTCGATTCGAGCATCTATGCTGCCAAAGGAAGAGCGGATAACACATCCTTGGTCTTTTACCGTTGAGTCGGGCAAGATTTGCAGTTCAGCCTGTGAATCAACAGCTAGTGATAATTCTTCCCGAGCAGCATTCACAAAAGCGAACTGCGCTGGGGATACACAAAGTGAGATCAAACCCTGTTCTCGCTTACGAGCCAGATTTTTGCGAATTAAGTCCATTGCGAATTGTGGCTCTACTGTTAATTGCTTGTCCACAATTTTTTCTGCAATATCACAGCTTAACTCTACTAAAAAAGGCTCCGCTTCCTGAATAATAACTTCTCTAGCTTTATAAGCCTCAGTCAAAACAGCACGCGCTTCTTCCATCATCTCTGCAATCTTATGCTTCATCTCTTCCTCAGCCTGAGAAACACCTTCCTCATAACCTTGCTGATGAGCTTCAGCTTTGATAGCTTCGATCAGATGTTCATCCTGCTCACGCCGTTGTTTCCACCACTCTTCAGCCTCCGCTTTCGAGGACTCTACAATCTGTTCCGCTTCAAGAGATGCATTCCGAACCTGCTCTTCAGCAAAATCCTGAGCGTCCTTAAGCATTTGCTTACGCGTCTCTTCTGCCTCTTCACGTGCGGGATCATGATAGTCAGTCTCGCTTAAAGTCTCCTCGGGAACGGGCTCCTCAGTTAGGCCCGCATATTGCCGGGCCTGTTCCAATCTTTTAAAGACATCAACCGGAACATACTGGGAGTGTTTGATCAGCTTAGACAATGATGTCATCTCCTCCGCCACGAGCGATGATAATTTCACCAGACTCTTCGAGTCTGCGGATCGTGCCTACAATACGAGTCTGTGCTTCTTCAACATCACGCAGCCGCACAGGACCCATGTATTCCATTTCTTCTCGGAACGTTTCTGCCATACGCTTGGACATATTTCTGAAAATAACATCCCGTACTTCTTCGCTGGCAACCTTGAGAGCAAGCTGTAGATCCGCATTATCAATATCACGGATAATGCGTTGGATCGAACGATTGTCCACATTGACAATATCTTCGAATACGAACATCCGTTTCTTGATCTCTTCGGCAAGTTCTGGATCTTGAATTTCGAGAGAATCCAGAATCGTACGTTCTGTCCCCCGGTCAACCCCATTCAAGATTTGTACAATCGATTCGATACCACCAGCATTTGTATAATCCTGAGTTACTGTAGCGGAAAGCTTCTGCTCCAGCACACGTTCAATTTGCGTAATTACCTCCGGAGAGGTGCTGTCCATAACAGCAATTCTTCTCGCCACCTCTGCCTGCTTCTCTTGAGGAAGCGAGGAGAGGATTGCGGCAGCTTGTTCAAATTGCAGATAAGACAATACAAGTGCAATAGTCTGTACATTTTCATTCTGGATAAAGTTGAGAATCTGATTAGGATCCGCTTTTCGTGCAAAATCGAAAGGTCTTACTTGCAATGTTGCAGTCAGACGATTAATGACCTCCATTGCTTTTGTTGACCCAAGCGCTTTCTCCAGAATTTCTTTAGCGTAGTTAATACCGCCTTGTGATATATATTCCTGGGCGAGGCATATCTGATGGAATTCAGACATGATCGACTCTTTTTCACTGCTGTCCACTTTGCGAACATTGGCAATTTCAAGAGTCAGCTGTTCAATTTCCTCGTCTCTTAAATGTTTGAAAATTTGCGCCGATACCTCGGGCCCTAGTGTGATAAGCAGGATCGCAGCTTTTTGACGGCCACTAAGTCCCTGCTGGCTAGCCTTTGCCATTAGTTCACCTCTGTTCGTCTGCAAGCCATGTACGCAGCAGATTTACGAATTCGTCTGGCTTCTTCTTGGCCAAACTTTCCAATTGCTTACGAACTTGACTTTCATTCGTCACGCTCTCCAAGTTAATAGAAGGAAATTCAGTAGGAACCTGCAATGGAATGTCTTCATCTTCCTCTTCCACAGTCTGTTTACGACTCCGGTAGATTAGATATCCTCCACCTGCTCCAACCAGCAATGCTGCTGCTCCGATAGCCCATATCATCCAAGAAGCGAGACCACCTTTAACGGTGTTGGCATCGGTGCCACCAAATTGTTGCGAGTAGACCGAAACCTTTTTGGTCAAATCAGCGTCTGTATATGTAGTACCTGAATCTGCAAGAGAAGCGCGAACAATATTCACCAAAATATTTTGAATTGCAGCTGATGTTGCATCATCTAAAGTTTTTTCTCCTGAAGGTGGTTCAACTGCAACATTTATGGTTAAGTCTTTAACAGTATACGGACTAGCAATAACATCTTTAGTAATTCGGTTAACTTCGTAGTTCCTCGTTTCAGAAGATTCCTCCGAGGTAGAAGTATCCGCACCCGCATCAGAAGGATAGCCCGTAACATCTTGAGAACCAGTGCCAGCCACTCCGCCAGTCGTGTTTCCTTGACCCGAATACGAATTACTAATTATCTGTGAACTGATCTCAATCCCCTTCATGTTCTCTGTATCCACAGGGGTAACAAGATCTTCCTTCCGGTTTTCCTTGTCAAAGTTCAACTTTGAGAACACAAGAACATCCACTTTATCAGGACCGGTAAGAGTGCTAAGGAATTGTTTCACATTTTTCTTTACTTCTTCTTCGAATTTTTTCTGAAGAGCGAAGTTTTCTTCAACTTGGTTTGTGACTCCAGCCTGTCCACCTTTAGCTGTTGGCATTAATTCAATTTCATTATTTGCAATGGTAATGTTGTCAATTGGCAAATTGGGCACAGCAGTTTTCACAAGATTGAAATACCCGTCAATATTGTCTTGAGTAGGTCTAAATCCTGGATCAAATGAAAGCACAACGGATGCAGATGCCTGCTCCTGATCAGCCTGTGAGGCAAAAACTGTCTCTTTAGGCAAATTAATCAGCACTTTTGCATCTTTAATCCCTTGCATGCGTCTCATTAACTGTTCAACTTCACCGTTTAATGCATTATTGTACTTCACGTTAAACTCGCTATCTGTTGTACCAATCATCGATGAGTTTTCATCAAAGACTTTATATCCGATAGAACCACCTTGAACAATCCCCTGAGAACCGATATCCACCTTGACCCGAGCTGCTTCTGTACTTGGTACAGAAATACTCTTTCCATCTTGACTTAATCGGTATGAAACACCTGCTGAATCTAAGGCTTTCATTACTCCAGCCGAATCCGTACTGTCCAAATCTTGAAATGCTACTTCATATTCTGTTTTTGAAAGCTGCATGGTCATAACTACGATTATTATTAGAATGATAAACAATGTTGAAAAGAATAAAATCTTCTGTTTACCACTAAATCTGTTCCAATACAAGAGAACCTTCTCCCGATATTGGGCAAATCTTTCATTCACAGTGTCACCCCATCCGAAACTAAGCTAGGATTTATTATATTTGAGTTCTCATAATTTCTTGATAGGCTTCAATCACTTTGTTCCGGACTTGTGTAGTCAACTGTAAACTCAGTAGAGCCTGTTGGGAAGAAATCATCACTTCGTCAATGTTCACTTCTCCCAATACAAATTTATTACTCATATCCTTAGCTTGTTGTTCCTGATCAGCCACTTTATTGAGCGCATCCTCAAGATAAGAGCCAAAGCTCTCCATCGAATTAGCAGGAGTGGATGAAACTTCGGAAGATGTCGGTTTCATAGCAAGCTGCTGTACAGCCTGAACCCCATTAGATATATTCTGTATCAACTGTTTCCCCCCCTTAAGTTAATTAACATTCATTTATCTACCAATTTCGAGTGCCTTGCTTACCATAGCCTTGGATGCATTAAGCATCGTGACATTGGCATCATAAGAACGAGATGCAGATAACATATCAACCATTTCTTTGGTAATGTCTACGTTTGGCATATAGACATATCCTTCAGCATCCGCATCAGGATGGCTCGGATTGTATACCGGTTTCAATGGTGAAGTGTCTTCTATGATCGACTGCACCTTAACCCCTTCATTGCTATTGTTCATTTTCGAATTTAGTATATTCGAGAATTTATTACTTTCGTTCGTTTCCAAAACCACCAACTTACGTCGGTAAGGAACAGCCTTGCCATCAACCACGGATGCTCTTGTAGTTTCAGCGTTGGCTACGTTGGAAGAAATTACATCCATCCGCAACCGTTGAGCCGTTAATGCAGATGCGCTGATCCCAAAACTACTACCAAAGTTCATACTCTCTTATCCTCCTTGAATTACGGCTCGCATCATCGAAATCTGGCTGTTAATCTGTTCAACATAAGAACTATACCTAAGCTGGTTCTCTGCGCTTAACGCCATTTCGCGATCTACATCCACATTATTGTCGTTATTGTTCATAGAGGTAGTTTCATCAGTATTTTCAACAGCAGCGGGAACAATTGTGTTGCTGCCAAATTGATAATGCCGGGTATCCGAAACTTTCGCTCTAAGTGTAGATTGGATTCCACTTTCCTGTTGTTGCAGGATACTTTCGAATGAAACATCAGAACGTTTGAAATTGGGCGTATCTTGATTAGCCACGTTATTTGCTAGAGCACTTTGTCGTTTATAGGCAGCATCAATGCCTCCCTGCAATCGTTGAAAACTGACACTATTCAGCAATCCCAAGACAATTCCTCCTTTCAAAGCTATCATAATGAAAAGAATTCCACAACTTCCATCAAAAAACCTGCTTGCTTTCGACAAATAAAGAAGAAAAATACTCAAAATTTACGGTATTCCGTCGAACGCTGTCGCAATGAACAACACTTAGCATTTTCACATACATTGATTTTCATTTAATTTGTATATTATTACAATAAGAAATAAGCCCTATCTTTTTAGAAAAGACAGGGCTTTTAGCACTTTATTACTATTTATTTACATTTTTAACTCATTATTTTCTTTTTAATTGCATGTTTTGACATATTTTTACGTTTCCACGACACCAATTTGTAATTTATCTAATCCGTTATGCCCAAATTCAAAATACATAGATTTTTTGTTTTTTTGTCGCTTTAAAGAATATACTGACTTAAATCACGATCCTGAGCTATACTTGCCAATTTCTCGCGCACATACTCTGGGGTAATAACCATTTTCTCCAAAGTCAGCTCAGGGGCTTCAAAAGAAAGATCCTCTAACAGCTTCTCCAAAATAGTATGAAGACGCCGTGCACCTATATTCTCCATATTTTGATTCACTGAAGCCGCTATTTTGGCGATCTCATGTAT
The DNA here is from genome assembly GCF_037969975.1 of Paenibacillus sp. FSL R7-0163. Classification (NCBI taxonomy): domain Bacteria; kingdom Bacillati; phylum Bacillota; class Bacilli; order Caryophanales; family Paenibacillaceae; genus Paenibacillus; species Paenibacillus sp. FSL R7-0163. The sequence goes on along the minus strand of NZ_CP150224.1, from coordinate 1,980,740 downwards.
AGCATCCTTCTGGAATTCCACTTCTAAATTTTCTGTTTTAAGCAGATTCACATATTGTTTAGTTAAAGCATTCTCTGGTTCCGTCAAAATAGAAACGAAATCCTCTAACGTTAGACTGCTCAGCTCTACGCGAATCGGAAAACGGCCTTGAAGTTCTGGAATCAAATCTGAAGGCTTAGCAATATGGAAAGCTCCGGCAGCCATAAAGAGTACATAGTCCGTCTTCACAGGACCGTATTTCGTCATAATGGTTGAACCCTCTACAATCGGCAAAATATCCCGTTGCACGCCTTCACGCGACACATCCGGTCCAGACCCTTTTCCCTGACTTGCTACTTTATCGATTTCATCGATAAAAATAATGCCTGATTGTTCAGCCCGAGTCACGGATTCCTGGATCACATCATCCATATCAATCAGCTTAGCCGCCTCATCCTGAATGAGTACCTTGCGCGCTTCGCGAATAGGAAGCTTACGTTTCTTCGTCCGCTTAGGCAGCAAACTGCCGAACATCTCTTGCATATTCATACCCATTTGGTCGTTACCTTGACCTGCAAACATATCCATCATAGTTGGCGCTGTATCCTCAACATCAATTTCAATGATGTCATCTTCCAGCTGACCAGCTAACAGCTTAAATCTAACCCCACGGCGGCGTTCACTTAAACTTCCATCCTGCTCAGTGTCTTCTTTAGAGTCCTCTTGTGCAGAATTCCCTCCAAAAATCATCTCGAAAGGATTCTTTTGTGATTTATTTTTGGAAGAGGAAGGGACCAATATAGAAACGATCCGCTCATTAGCCAGTTCTTCCGCACGATCCTTAACCTTCTCCGTACGCTCAAGCTTGACCATACGAATAGAAGTCTCTACCAGATCACGAACCATAGATTCCACATCTCGACCTACATAACCGACCTCAGTGAATTTAGTAGCCTCCACTTTGATGAACGGTGCATTAACAAGCTTTGCTAGACGCCGGGCGATCTCTGTCTTACCCACACCTGTAGGTCCGATCATCAGGATGTTCTTAGGGACGACTTCATCACGCAGTTCCTCTGTTAGCAGACTGCGCCGATACCGATTACGGAGCGCAACAGCTACCGATTTCTTGGCTTGCTTCTGACCTACGATATATTTATCCAATTCGGCTACAATTTGACGGGGTGTAAGCGATTGATTCACCATCGTGAATTCCTCCTTGTCTCTATGGCACTGAGTCTATAATTGTTCAACAATAATGTTGGAATTAGTGTACACACAAATTTCAGATGCTACCTGAAGCGATTCTCTAGCAATATCCGCAGCGGAAAGATTGGGTGCATGACGTTTGAGTGCTCGACCTGAAGCCAGCGCAAAATTACCACCGGAACCAATCGCAAGAACGTCATCATCCGGTTCGATAATTTCACCATTTCCGGAGATCAGGAGCATTCCTTCCTTATCCATAACAATCATCAAAGCTTCAAGCTTCCGAAGAATACGATCTTGACGCCAGTCCTTCGCTAATTCAACTGCAGCCCGCTGCAGGTTCCCATGATGCTCCTCCAGCTTGCCCTCGAATTTTTCGAATAGGGTAATAGCATCCGCAACGGACCCCGCAAAACCTGCTATTACTTGTCCTCTGTACAGGCGACGGACTTTTCTGGCCGTCGTCTTCATAATAACACTCTCTCCGAATGTAACCTGTCCATCACCTGCTATAGCTGCCTGTCCGTTATGTCTTACAGCACAAATTGTAGTCGCATGAAAGCTGGGTACCATGATTGTAAGTTACCTCCTTAAGATGGGCTTTGTTCGATATCGACAACCTCCGGCTCCGAATAAGCGAGTCCTGTACGGTTGGCATACTCGGCAAGACTGTCCAGAGCGCGATGAGCTAACATTTCATTCTTTTCCTTCTTATTGCGGATCTTCTTCTCTACCTTCGGCAACAGACCAAAATTGGCATTCATAGGCTGAAAATGCTCTGGATCGGCTGAAGTAATATAAGCTGGCATGCTGCCTAGAACAGTATCCTGCGGGAAGATCAGTCCTTCCTGTCCGAGTGCTGCCCGTGCAGCATTAATACCAGCTATGAGCCCGGAAGCAGCTGATTCAACATAACCTTCTACACCTGTCATCTGTCCAGCAAAAAAGAGTCTTTCCTTGCCTTTCATCTGATAGGTAGGGTGCAGAAGTTTAGGAGAATTAATAAATGTATTTCTGTGCATCACACCATAACGAACATATTCAGCATTCTCAAGACCTGGGATCAGCGAGAATACACGCTTCTGCTCGCCCCATTTCAAATGGGTCTGAAAACCAACAAGATTGTAAAGTGTGCCGGCAGCGTTATCCTGACGGAGTTGCACAACCGCGTAAGGAAGTTTACCTGTATGCGGATTGATAAGTCCTACTGGCTTCATTGGGCCAAATAACGCTGTTTGCTTACCGCGTTTCATCATGATTTCAATAGGCATACAGCCTTCAAAGTATATCTCTTTCTCAAAATCCTTGAGAGCTGCTGTTTCAGCAGAAATCAACGCATCATAAAACACGTCGAACTCCTCTTCTGTCATCGGACAGTTCAGATAAGCCGCTTCTCCCTTATCATAACGGGAAGCCAAATACACCTTGTTCATATCAATGGTGTCTTTCTCAACAATCGGTGCTGCTGCATCATAGAAGTAGAAATACTCTTCACCCAGCAGCCCTTTTATTTCAGCAGATAATGCCGGTGAAGTTAGAGGGCCCGTTGCAATAACAACAATCCCTTCCTCCGGTATATGCGTAAGTTCTTCATTTATGACTTCAACGAGCGGATGATTATGCAAAGTATGGGTGATCTCACCTGAGAATCCGTCACGATCTACGGCGAGTGCTCCTCCTGCGGGTACCGCGTGTCGGTCAGCAGCACCTAATACAAGAGAGTTCAAACGCCGCATTTCTTCCTTCAATACACCTACAGCATTTCCTAGTCCATTCGCACGCAAGGAGTTGCTGCATACCAGTTCAGCAAATTGATTCGTGTGATGGGCTGGTGTCTTTACTACGGGTCTCATCTCATATAATCTTACCGGTACTCCTAGTGATGCTATTTGCCAAGCGGCTTCGCTTCCTGCGAGACCCGCTCCAATTACTGTTACTTTTGCTGTATCTGACACTGTCTTTTTTCCTCCCATAGAGACTATTAATCTGCTAATTCTTCTTCGTTGTCTAGAACCGCCTCTGTATGATCACAAGACGTACATTGTAGCTTGGTTCCTTGCTTATTACGTTTCTCAATCATCCAAGATCCACATGATGGACATGGTTTTATAGAAGGTCTATCCCATGAAACGAAATCACAACCAGGGTACTGATCGCAGCCATAGAAAACACGCCCTTTTTTACTGCGTCGCTCCACAACCTTACCTTCATGACATTTAGGACAAGTTACGCCAATATCCTTGATAATCGGTTTTGTGTTTCGGCAATCAGGAAAGCCAGAGCATGCTAGGAATTTTCCAAAGCGACCCAGCTTATACACGAGAGGTTTGCCGCATTTCTCACAGATCTCATCAGAGACTTCATCTTCAATCTCAATTTCTTTCATCTCTTCTTCCGCGAACACCAAACGCTTCTCAAACGATTCGTAAAACTCTGCAAGAACCTTTACCCAGTCTTCTGAGCCCTCTTCCACATGGTCAAGATCCCCTTCCATGTTCGCCGTGAACTCAACGTTTAGGATTTCCGGGAAAAATTGCTCCATCTGCTCTATAACAAGCTCGCCAAGTTCGGTTGGCATGAATTTTTTCTCTTCAATAGCCACATACCCACGCTTCTGGATGGTTTCCAGCGTTGGGGCATATGTACTTGGACGGCCTATACCCAGCTCCTCAAGCGTCTTTACAAGTCTTGCTTCCGTATATCGTGGAGGCGGTTGTGTAAAGTGCTGCTTAGGCTCGATCTCCTGCTTATTTAAAGCATCTCCCGCTTGAAGCGGCGGCAAATACTTGTCTTCATCTGTAGTTCCGTCATCGTTGCCTTCTACATAAACCTTCATGAACCCGGGGAATGAAACCTTCGAACCAACAGCTCTGAATGTAGCAGTACCTGCAGCAATATCGACCGAAAGCGTATCCAGCAGGGCAGAAGACATCTGACTTGATACGAACCGCTCCCACACTAGCTTGTAGAGACGGAATTGATCACGGCTCAAGAACTCTTTGACCATTTCAGGTTCGCGTAATGCCGAGGTAGGACGAATCGCTTCATGCGCTTCCTGTGCTCCAGCTGCCTTTTTAGAATACTGCCGTGGGGATTCTGGCAAGAACTTCTCACCATACTTAGCTGTTATAAGCTCTTTAGCTTCATCCTGAGCGGTGACAGAGAGACGCGTGGAGTCTGTACGCATATAAGTGATCAAACCTACGGTACCTTCTTTACCGAGTTCCACACCTTCGTATAGCTGCTGTGCAACAGACATTGTCTTAGCGGCACGGAATCCAAGCTTACGGGCTGCTTCCTGTTGTAGGGAGCTGGTGGTAAAAGGAGCCGAAGGATGACGTTGTCTTTCCTTCTCCTTCACATCACTCACCTTAAAAGATGCGTTCTTAATGGCTTCAAGAACCTCCTGAACATCACTTTCCTGGTTCAGTTCTTTTTTCACACCATTCAGCTTATGAAACTTAGCTTCAAAGACGGAATCCCGTATTCCAAGCTTGGCTGTTATGCTCCAATATTCGGTGGGTACAAAAGCGGAGATTTCATTCTCACGATCCATAATGATCTTCACGGCAACGGATTGTACACGTCCAGCAGATAAACCTTTTTTGACTTTCTTCCATAATAGAGGGCTAATCTTGTACCCTACCAGTCGATCCAGAATACGTCTAGCCTGCTGTGCATTCACGAGATCCATATTAATCTTACGCGGTGTCTTAAAAGCATCTTTTACCGCTTGTTTGGTGATCTCATTAAAAACAACTCTGCATTCTTGTGTATTATCTAAATCCAGCGCATGCGCCAAATGCCAAGCAATTGCTTCCCCTTCGCGGTCGGGGTCAGCTGCGAGATAAACTTTTTTAACTTTTTTACTAGCGTCTTTCAATTCCTTCAATATAGATCCTTTACCGCGGATAGTAATATATTTGGGACTGAAATCATTCTCCACCTCAACACCAATTTGACTCTTCGGTAGATCTCTAATATGTCCCATTGATGCCTTTACAATATATTTACTACCTAGATATTTGCCAATTGTCTTCGCTTTTGCAGGCGACTCGACAATAACTAATGCATCTGCCATAGACTCTTCCTCCTCGTTAACACTCGCACCTCTATATTAAATTACCTTATAAATAGCTCCTGGTAATTGTGTTACCGCTTTTTTTATGATTAAAGATAACAGAACTGAATGCAAATGTCCAAAATCCCATCCTGTTCTTACAAGCAGATCGTCCAATATAAAAGGGCCTTGATGCAGTATATGGTATAGGTGAGACTCCTCATTTGTCAATTTCTTTTCAATCATAAAGTCGTCTGCTGTCTGTTCGGTAGTGCTATTATTCCCTGTTTTTATTACGTTTGTCGGCAAATAAGAAGTATATTCTTCTATAATATCTAATCCACTGGTTACCAGCTTTGCACCCTGTTTGATAAGCTCTAACGCCCCTCTGCTCTTAGGTGATGTGATAGGTCCGGGAACTGCGAAGACATCCCTTCCAGCTTCCAAGGCAGCATCGGCTGTAATAAGTGATCCACTGCGACTGTCAGCCTCCACGACCACTGTCCCCCGTGATAAACCTGCTATGATCCGATTACGCTGTGGAAATAATCCAGGATGACTTTTAGTTCCAAGAGGATACTCTGTGATGACAAGCCCTTTTTGAGAGATACGCCGCTCCAGCTCAATATTCTCAGTTGGATAGACTTTGTCCAACCCTGTTGCCACTACCGCTATCGTCCCTCCACCGCTTCTTAGCGCCGCTTCATGACAAATGCTATCGATCCCCCTCGCAAGTCCGCTAACCACCGTTAGACCTGCTGCACTAAGCTCCTCCGCGAGAATCTCCCCTACCTTTCGTCCATATGCTGTTGGCACACGAGTGCCAACCATCGCCACACTAGGAGTTGATAACAGTTCCAATCGACCTCGATAATAAAGGATCCACGGTGGCTGTGTCGTCTCCTTCAACAAAACAGGATAAGCCGCATCAAACACAGTTACCATCTTCACTGCACATTCTTCCATTAATAAGCGCCTTTTGGCGATCCACTCTAACGTATATATGGAAGCAAGATAATTCGACAGCTTTCTGTTCAATCCGATCGTTTCCCAATCTTTTGCACTACAGGAAAATGCTCGTTCTGACATTAAGCCGGCTCTGCGGATCTTGTCGATACTCTTCCAGCCAATCCCCTCCACTTCATTAAAACCAAACAGCAGATCTTTTTCTTCCATATAAGTTTACTCTCCTTTAATGGAAGGGTTAGCCTTCCCTATTTGTAACATGAATTTGACGAATGCAATATTTTCTTTTAATTCAATATTTTTCTATATTAAAAAACAAAAAAAGCAACCTTTCATCCCTTGGATAGGAACAAAAGGTTGCTTACCTCTGAAATAATTATACACGAAAGAAGCCCACTCGCGTAGAGTGAATTCCTTCAATTATATAAAATAATTAATGCGTTGTAAATGCGCTAAGAATACCGCGTTCTTCAAGCACACTCACAAGCGTTGAGCCCATTTCGGCAGGTGTAGGAGCGACCTTGATTCCGCACGATTCAAGTACGGCAATTTTCTCACTCGCTGTTCCTTTGCCTCCGGAAATAATAGCACCCGCATGCCCCATACGTTTGCCAGGAGGGGCAGTAGCACCGCCAATAAACCCTACAACCGGCTTAGTCATATGCTCACGAATCCACTCTGCTGCTTCTTCCTCTGCGGTTCCGCCAATTTCACCAATCATGATGACTGCCTTTGTACCCGGATCCTCATTAAAAAGCTTCAGAATATCAATAAACTCCGAGCCTTTAACAGGGTCTCCGCCAATACCTACAGCTGAAGATTGCCCGATTCCACGCGTGGTCAGCTGATGAACAGCCTCATAGGTTAGAGTTCCGCTGCGCGAGACAACACCTACATACCCTGGCATATGAATATAACCCGGCATAATTCCTATTTTGCATTCCCCAGGAGTGATAACTCCCGGACAGTTGGGTCCGATCAATACAGTAGAGCGCCCCTCCATATAACGGGACACCTTTACCATATCAAGCACTGGAATCCCTTCGGTAATACAAATCACCAAGTCGAGTTCTGCGTCCACGGCTTCCATTATGGAGTCTGCTGCGAATGCTGGCGGTACATAGATTACACTAGCGGTTGCGCCTGTAGCCGCCTTAGCAGCTACAACAGTATCGAATACCGGAAGGCTAACCTCACTGCCATTTTCAAGCGTGATATTGACAGATGTTCCACCTTTACCCGGTGTTACCCCTCCAACCATCTGTGTTCCATAATCCAGCGCACCTTTAGTATGGAACAAACCCGTTGATCCTGTAATTCCTTGCGTGATAACTTTCGTATTTTTATCTACAAGAATGCTCATGCCTTAAGTCACATCCCTACTTATATTGTCAAATACGATAACTGGCTTCCTAAATCAGGCCATTATTGCACAAGAGACACAATCTTACGGGCACCGTCCGCCATAGAATCAGCAGCAACAATATTAAGTCCCGATCCAGCCAAAATCTGCTTGCCTAATCCAACATTTGTTCCCTCAAGACGCACAACCAGCGGTTTGGTCAAACCCAGTTGACTAGCCGCTTCTACAACACCGTTAGCGATAACATCACAGCGCATAATACCGCCGAAAATATTAACAAAAATCCCGTTCACCTTTTCATCCGATAAAATGATTTTAAAGGCTTCTGTTACCTTCTCGGTCGTTGCACCGCCCCCTACATCCAGGAAGTTGGCGGGTTCGCCCCCATAATACTTAATAATATCCATAGTCGCCATCGCGAGACCTGCACCGTTTACCATGCACCCAATATTGCCATCAAGCGCAATATAGCTAAGGTCATACTTCGAGGCTTCGATTTCCTTTAAATCCTCTTCATCCAAATCCCGCAGCTCTAGAATATCCTTATGACGGAACAAGGCATTGGAATCAAAATTCAGTTTGGCATCCAGTGCCATCACATTCCCATCCGCAGTCACTACCAATGGGTTAATTTCGGCAATAGAGCAATCTTTATCCACGAAAGCTAAATATAGCGCTTGCATGAATTTCACAGTTTTGCCTACCAGCTCATTGGGAATAGAGATGCTGTAAGCCAGCTTGCGCGCCTGGAAAGTCTGCAAACCCACTGCCGGATCAATGATCTCTTTAAAAATTTTCTCCGGATGTGTTGCAGCTACTTCTTCAATCTCAGTACCGCCTTCTTCAGAAGCCATCATGACCACTCGGCCAGTTCCTCTGTCAACTACGATACCAATGTAATACTCCTTAACAATTTGACAACCCTCTTCAATGAGCAGTCTTTTTACTACCTTACCCTCCGGTCCAGTCTGGTGAGTTACTAGAGTCTTTCCAAGAATCTCAGTTGCGTAACTACGCACCTCATCGATATTCTTAGCAACCTTTACTCCTCCAGCTTTACCGCGTCCACCTGCGTGAATCTGAGCTTTAACTACAACAACTGGTGTGCTCAGTGACTCTGCGGCTTCTACCGCTTCCTCCACTGTATAAGCTACTTTTCCATTCGGTACGGCTACACCGTACTTCTTAAGCACTTCTTTTCCCTGATACTCGTGGATATTCATAGCGGTAGCCTCCTAAAGTAGCGTGGTGACTAAACAGGCAGCCTGTCGTCATCTCGCTTTCCGTTTTGATTGCCGCGGGGTTAGGGATAGGCTGATGTTATACATGCAGCACTATTCCGGAACCAGCAGAAACTGATCTACCACTCGTAAAAAGAATGGCACTATTTCTGCAAGAGACATTGTGTAAATCTATAAGACTAAGCTTATATTTACCTATATGCCATACAAAGGAACCCAGAATAGTGTAACATGTTTTTAAAACGCTTACCTTAAATATATTCATGATTTGTACACATTTTTTCGCTTGATTTCATGCCGAAATGCGAACGATCGCATTGACTCCTTACTACGCTTACTTTTTACTATCTTGGATATTAGCTTCGTGAACACGATTCAATAAGTCTTTAAACTGATCAAGTAGCTCTATGGATTCATTATTAGTCAGTGTCGTTTCTTCCATCATTTTGCCGGGAATACACACGGCATCACTTTGGAGTGCCCAGCCTTGTTTCGTTAGTGAGATTAATACTTTTCGCTCATCCTGCATCGAGCGTTCACGTATAATCAGGCCTGCGGCTTGCAAGCGCTTCAATAGCGGAGTCAGCGTTCCTGAATCCAAAAATAACGCCTCACCAATCTCTTTCACTGTACATTGCTGCCGTTCCCATAACACAAGCATTACTAGGTATTGGGAGTAAGTTAAACCGATCTTATCCAAATACGGTTGGTACAGCTTTGTAATCTCACGCGAGCAAGCATAAATGGTAAAACAGAGCTGATTCTCGATCAGCAGCTCTGGGGTTGTAGTCATTTTCTGCATATCTTCTTCACTCATTTTCATATTTATTCACCTGCCTTATCTCTTTATTTTATCATAATTCACTCACACATCATAATAATAGCAAAAAATTAATTTGACTTTTATATTAATTGTGATAAATTAGATTGTACACAAACTAATTAATGAATAGGAGAGATTTATTATGATGACAATTCAACAAAAGATGTATGAAACAACAGTTAAAGCGGTTGGGGGAAGAAACGGTTATATAGAATCAGAAAGTCCTAAACTCAACCTTACGATCAGTACACCACGCGAAATGGGTGGTGCCGGTGGTGAAGGTACTAATCCTGAACAATTATTTGCAGCTGGCTACTCCGCTTGTTTTGACAGTGCCCTAAACATGGTTGCTCGACTTGGCAAAGTGAAGATTGAAGGCAGTGAAGTTACGGCTACTGTTAGCTTTGGTAAAGTTGAAGATGGCGGGTTCGGCATTGCGGTTAAGCTTGACGTGCTGGTTAAAGGCGTTGACAGAGAAACCGCAGCATCTTTGGTAGAAGCTGCCCATGGCGCATGTCCTTACTCCCGTGCTACTCGTGGCAATATCGAAGTAGAATTGAATGTACTGTAAGAAATTATAGAGAAAAATGTATGTGAAATTCACTAAACGATCTAACCTTCGTTTGAATACGTGGCATTTCGCATTCGAAGTAGCTAACGGACACAGTTGATCTTAAACGCAACTTAATCCCATATTTGGAATGCTATCGGACCTCATGGAAGCTATTGGAATGAAAATCACCCAATATAACCTTCTTCCGAAGGAATAGCGTCTCCAGAGTCCGAACCTACGCTCCAAGGGCTAAAAACTTGCAAATAACGTCCTCTAGGTCCGTTCCGTAAACATCAGAGGATAATAATGATTCGGCGGTGTTCGTAACTAACGGTCCATAATATAGAGCAGCGATTCTCCCATAACGGGAATCGCTGCTCTTTTATCTTTATTCCTCCGCTATTACCTGCCGATCCAGATTACGGTATTGCACAGCTTCCGCGAGATGTGCAGAAGAAATATCCTGTGCACCCTCTAGATCAGCTATGGTACGGGATAGCTTAATAATCCGATCATGCGCTCGCATGCTTAGACCTAAATTCTCCAAAATGTCATACAGCATTTGAGCACTCTCTCGGTTTAGGCTCGCATATTTCCGAAGGGAAGCACCGGAAAGTTCACTGTTCCATGAAATCGCCAGTCGTTTGTAACGTTTAGCTTGGATGGCCTGAGCAGCCAACACCTCCGCACGCATATCTGCTGACGATAAAACATGCCCCTGCCGATCCCATTCCTTCGGGCGGGGAACATCAACCTGTAAGTCGATCCGATCCAATAAAGGACCAGATATTTTTGCCCGATATTGGGCAATCCTGGCAGGACTACAGGTACAATTTTGCTGGGAGATACCGCTTCCAAAAAAGCCGCAGCTGCACGGATTCATCGATGCAGCGAGCATGAATTTGGCAGGAAAAGTAAAGGAAGCTCGGGCACGACTTATAGTAACCACCCCATCTTCGAGGGGCTGTCGCAGCACTTCAAGTACATTCCGAGAGAATTCTGGCAATTCATCCAGAAACAGAATACCTCGATGTGCAAGACTTACCTCACCTGGCTTGGGAATACCGCCCCCTCCAATTAATCCGGCAGAAGATATCGTGTGGTGTGGAGAACGAAATGGACGACTTCGCAGCAAACCGTTGTGTGCATCCTTCAAATTTCCAGCCGCACTAAAAATTTTGGTTACCTCCAGCGCCTCACTGTCCGACAATTGCGGAAGGATACTGGGAAGGCGTTTGATCAGCATCGTCTTGCCTGTGCCAGGTGGACCGATGAGCATAATATTATGCATTCCTGCAGCCGCGATAGTTAGTGCTCTTTTCACATGTTGCTGTCCAAGCACATCACTGTAATCATCCATAATCTCATTAGCTTCGGAAGAAGCAGCCTCAGAATCAGAATATATAGGGTTATATTTGAGATGCTCTACAGAAAGAACAAGCACCGGAGGTTGTTCTTTTGCCCCCGCCCCCATACTCACGGATACAGGAAAAGGAAGTGGTGATCCTTCAGATTCTTCTTTAGGAACTAGCTTATCTATAATCGGACCAAAGCTGGCCACAGGTTCAGCAGCATTCACTAACGCTTGCAAATGGTTGAGGGTGTAAACATTCATGCCACTGATTAAAGCGGCTTCTGCCGCATTGCCCTGCGGGAGCAGAACGGCTTTAAACCCGCTTTTACGCGCTGCTTCAACCATCGGCAGCACACCCGATACCGGACGCAGACTGCCGTCGAGCGCAAGCTCTCCAATTAAAAGCATCTCTTGAGCTGAAGGCATAATCAACTGGCCACTAGTTATCAGTATGCCTAAAGCAATCGCTAGATCAAAAGCGGAACCTTCTTTACGCAGGTCAGCTGGGGCAAGATTGATCGTAATACGCTGCTGTGGATAGCGGTAACCGCAATTTTTAACGGCAGCCCTAACTCGTTCAACAGCCTCGCGAATTGCTGAATCTGGTAAGCCAATGATATTCGTCTGCGGCAATCCATTTGCAAGATCGATTTCCACACCAATCATTACCCCTTCAATCCCATACAGACACGCGCTAAACATTTTCCCATACATAATAAAAACACCTCATCTCCTGAAATACACCCTAATTTGGGGTGTCATAGCTTCAAGAAAAAAGGTGCTTCCTTATTTTCCAAATATATATTAGCTGTTAAGTACATTATAGAAGTTGTGTCCTAACGCAATCTGTGAGCAATTTATCTCTAGAATAAGAAATTCAAGTTTTACATAAAAGCGAAAGCGCATCTCTAAAGACCTACATCAATCTCCTTCTTTAACTACGACCGAGTCCCTAATCTGCTCAAAAGTCAACGGTTTATAGTTCCAATGCTCTACACAAATGTTAAAATGATTGTTTCCCTCATATTTTTGCCCATGAATATGGCCGTGCACATTTACGTAAGGCATATGTTTATTCATGTACATAGGCTCATGTGAGAGGAAAAAGAAATCCTTATAAATCAAAGGATATTCACTAACCTCATCAAAACCTGCCTCAAGCCACCAGCTTCGGCTGCGGCCGCGATCATGATTGCCAAGGATCAGGATTTTGTATCCATGCAGCCTGGCCACAATCGCACGAGTCGCCTCCTTATTAAAAAAAGAAAAGTCTCCCAAATGAAATACTTTATCGTCCGGATTCACTACCGAATTCCAACTTTCAATCATAACTTCATTCATTTGCTCTACATCGTTGAAGGGTCTGGATTCAAAATCAATGATCAACTTATGCCCAAAATGATGATCTGATGTGAAAAAAACCTTAGCCATTTGCACCCTCCCTTTGTTCCTATTCTAATGACAGTATGTATGAAAAAAGCTCCGACTACCCATAAACCCTAGGAAATTCGGAGCCCCGAGGACTTTTCCGCCTAATTTCTCACGAAATTATACGTATCATTCTATGTCATGAGGCGATGACGGAATACCTCTTTATTGTTAATGTTACTTTTCCCAGTCGCGCCGCTTACTCGAACGTTTATTAACATCACTCTGAATCAGTTCAGCTAAAGGAGGCGCCTCCTCATTGTCAATAAGCCAGCCACGCATCTCCTTGATCGCTTCCACCTGTCCATTGCCTTTGTCACGCCATGTAAGCAGTTCAATAACTCTAATTACAAGCGCTAAGAGACTGCTATTGCTGTTTTGCGACTTTTCAGCCCGGATTTTTTGAAATAACGCTTCATTTTCCCAATCTATTAATATTTCCTCCGCTATAGTGGGCCGCATTACCGTGAAGGTCTTATTGCAATTATCGCAACAGACGACAGATATTGGCTCTGCTTTAAATTTCACTTCAATCTTCTGCTGGCAATATTGGCATGTAAAACTAACCTGCATTTCAGAAGGTTTATTCTTCACTAGACAGCCCTCCTCATGATGACATTAAAAAGTTACTCCTAATGTTTACCCATTTCTTTTGAGAAATGACCCACAGTGCGGAAGGTATGTAAAGACTTTTTTATCAGATCAGCAGTAAATTCATAAAGAATCGCATGAGAAAAGTGAGTTACTCTTAAAACGCCTCGCGAATATGACTAAGTGAAGCTAGGCTAAGATCGTCATTTAACAAGACGCTAATTACATCAAAAGAAACCCGCCGTTCCTCATAACCCTTCATATGCAAATAAACCTGTGTTGTATTCCGAACCTGGTTTATTTTGCGAGCATTCACCGATTCTTCTGGAGTTCCCTGAAGCAGCTCTCCACTGCGGCTACGAACTTCGACAACAACAATACAGTCTTCACGCTCCGCAATGATATCAAGCTCTCCAGTACGACAACGCCAATTCCGTTCCAATATCATATACCCGCTAGAAGATAGGTACTGCACAGCTCCGTTCTCTGCAGCAGTTCCTTTCTCTTTGCGGTTATAGTGTTTTCTTACATATGGCTCTTTCATTCTCGCCCCCGTTCACCAGCGGAACGATCGCTCTGATACACAAAGCTAAGGATTTCTGCCACCAGCTGATAGAGCTCAGACGGAATCTGTTGGTCCAGATCAAGCTTTGAAAGAACCTCCACGAGGGCTGCATCTTCCTGAACAGCAACCCCGCTCTCCTTAGCCTTTTGCAGAATAAGGTCTGCTATCGCGCCTTGTCCCTTGGCTACTACGACAGGAGCCTCGTTTTGTCCGGGACTATATTTGAGAGCGACCGCTTTTTTGAGCCCTTGTGAAATTGGCTGTACAGGCTCATTCATATACGGTAATCCACTCCTTTGTAAGCCTCAGGAACATAATCAACAAACTTATTAGTATTGGAACCAGCAAGCTCTTTAGGTAAATTCAATTCTGGCAAGGGTTCGGTTCTTAAACCTGATAATTGATAACCGATGGATTCTACTGCAGTTTTTATATCATCACGCCGCGTCTCCAGCAGCTCAAGCACCCACGGATGATCATTATGAAGCTTAAGACTAACGATTCGATCTACAACCTGCACGTCTACCAATGTCTGCCCTAGCTGCTTCATGTCCAAATCGAACCATAATCGACAGTTAGCTGCATCCAACTCCCCTTTGCGGCCCCGCCTGGACTGGATATGAACCGATGCAGTTTCCTGCCCATCTGGACCTTGCAGCGGCAAGAACAGTGTAACCTGCGCGAAGGGAGCAGTCCGGTCTGTATTCAGCAGCAGCTGTTGGCCTGTCAGCTGCTGCACTAGCCCGCTCGCGGCATCTTTTACCGCGGGCGGCACCTCGCTGCTGCTCATAAGCTGCAGCAGCACGCCCTTCAACGTGTCGGCAGCTTGCTCCCCGCCGACACTGCCTAGCGCGGCTGCAGCTGTCCCCGCTGCCGCTCGCGCCGTCTCCGCGGCCGGCAAAGCGCCGCCGCGCACGGCCTGCTGCTCGTGCTCCGCACCGAGCAGCTTCAACACCCGCCCCACCCACGACTCCGCATCCGCGGGTGGGGCGGTGTCTGGCTGCACCGGCGAAGCCGCAGCAGCCGTGGTCTCCCCGCGCGGCGCTGCCGGCGCGGGGGCAGGATCTTGTCCCGCCGCGTCAGCGGGCGGGACGTTCGCGAGCTGCGGCATGCTGCCGCGCAGCTCGGTGAGCACGCCCTGCAGCTTCGCGAGCAGGGCAGCCCCGCTAGGCGCAGCAGCTTGGCTTGCTGCACCAGCTTGGTTTGCCGCAGCAGCTTGGCTATCTGCACCAGCTGATCCAGTGGCGCTTGTATTCGCGCCACTGACACTGCCCTGCGCTCTATCTTTATTTAGACTCATTTCATTGCCATGAGTTTCGCTCCCATTAGAACTATTTTGATTGTTTACAATCCCGTCCCCTTGCGTGTTAGCGGCACTACTCTGAGTCCCGGCAGCAATCGTAGAAGTTGTCTTCCCAGCCAAAGGTTCACCAGTATTTCCACTCTTCAAGAGCTGAACAACCTCACCAGCCTCTTCGGGCACCAGTGGCTTGGCAGTTACAATACCGGTTTCATTCTCAGGAGCTTCAGCTGTACTCGCAGCTGCACTTCCCGATATTTCTGATTTCACTGAATTCAAAGGAATTGCAGGTTCGTCAGAAATAACTCCGGCTCCCATTGCCCCTCCCGTTGCAGCAGCACTTCCGCTTGTAGTAGTAACACCAGTGCTACCTTCAGCAGGTTTACTTACAGGTTGTCCAGTCCCTTTAACCGCCACCTGGTCCATTTCCGCATCAGCATCACCTGCTGATACCGCTTCCCCGTTAATCACAGCGCCTGTACCTGTCGTTACAGGAGCATTCAGCTTTCCGGTTTGGGTACCCATTTCAGCTTTAGCTTCAGCTGTTGTTGTTTCTTCACCGGCGACTTGACCTGCCCAAATCGTAATCTGTTCTTCGAGCGCTGACAAAAGCTGATGAAGCTGCGGACCAAAAACCGCCTGCTGCAATCCTTTCACACTTTCAGGGGTAACCGGCAGGCCCCGCTTTACAGAAATGACAGCTGCATCAAGCCACTCTGAGGTCGGCACGCCCGCAGGTTTCGCACTCATTACAGCATCCAGAATCGCCGCTGTCTCTTTGGTAAGCGGAATACCACCCGACTGCATCGCCAACACAATTTCCCGACCCGCTTTGGAGTCAGTAAGCCCAAGCGATTCCAACGCCTCGCCCATGTTTTGCGGCGTAGCTAACACCATTTCGCCGAGGGAGACCGGCTTCAATACGGGCAATCCGCCTTCTCCGGGTGCTCCAACCTGCAAGTTCAGGGTCTCTCCTGGCAGTAGTGGTGTTTCCAACTCCGCACGAACAGGTGTACCTTGAATCTGCACAACGGCTTCTTTTCCCGAATCCGATACAGACAAAACAACACCACGTACAACTTGCCCTTCTTTTAATTCCAAAGACTTGGCCGCTCCCGGTTTATTATCCCCGAGCAATCCGCGGATCAATGTTCCGATATTCATACCGTTTCTCCTCCCTCCATTTTCTCTCTTCTTACTATATCGGTATTAATCCGACTTTTTTGAGCGGTGAATTTATCCAAGCTCAAGCGCCTTTGGCGTCTTTTATATTCTGATATTTTAAAAAAGGGTTTGCTGTTCAGCAAGAATCTTCCCAATAAAGCTGCGCCGATGCATAGGTGTCGGACCTAACGCCGTAATTTGTTCCCTGTGAAGCTTGGTCGCATAACCTTTATGTATCGCAATCCCATAATCAGGGTATAATTCCTCCCACACCCCTTCACACAGTCTATCTCTTGTTACTTTAGCTATAATCGAAGCTGCCGCAATGGACTGGCTGTTAGCATCCCCTTTTATGATCGCCTGCTGCGGCAACGGAAGATCTACTTTTTCAGCATCGATTAACATATAGTCCGGGGTATGACTAAGACCTTCTACCGCTTTTTTCATCGCCAGACGAGAAGCCTGCTTAATATTAATTTCATCAATCATGCGGGAATCCACATAACCTACACCAATAGCTATCGCCTGCTCCATAATAATCTCGAATAAGGCATCTCTTTTTTTCGCTGTAAGCTTCTTAGAGTCGTTGACGCCATCAATAATAAGCCCTTCCGGCAAAATCACCGCTGCTGCAACAACATCCCCAAACAAACAACCTCTGCCTACTTCATCTACGCCGGCTATACGGCGATAAGACTGTTCCCAGCCCTCTTTTTCATAGCTCAACATATCTATCGTACTCACGAATCTGTCACCGCCAATTATAATTTATTCTATAAACTACATAAGTCAGCTTACCATAGTAAAGCTCACATGGTCATGTACAAATAACCACTCCAATTTGATCCAAATCGGCAAAAAAAAGAGCCCCCGAAAAATTCCGGATGGCTCTTCCATACCCATTCATTTAAACGCCTTTAAGGTGTTTCCAGCGTAAAACGACCAAGCTTACCTGCCCGCAGCTCATGCAGCAAAGCACGTGAAGCTTTTTCCAGATCAACACGTCCACCGCTAATCAGACAACCGCGTTTGCGGCCCACGGCTTCCATAACTGCGACGATCTCATCAGGGTTCTCAAGATCCTCAGGAAGCTTCTCAATACCAAAGCGTTCTTGAAATCTGGAACCATAATCCTTCACCAAATACTTCACTGCATAAAAAGCAATGTCCTCAATGTTCAGGATTTCTTCTTTGATCGCACCCGTCACTGCCAAGCGGTAACCCACGTCTTGATCCTCAAACTTCGGCCATAAGATACCAGGAGTATCCAGAAGCTCCAGATTACCTCCTGTTTTAATCCACTGCTGGCCCTTAGTAACCCCCGGGCGGTCACCCGTAGCAGCGATACTCTTACCAGCCATTCGATTAATCAGCGTTGATTTACCGACGTTAGGAATACCGACGATCAATGCGCGCATAGCTCGTGGGTTCATTCCTCTTGCGATCTGCCGATCAATTTTTTCCTTCAGCAGCAGCTTGACCTGCTCCGGAATCTCCTTGACGCCTGTTCCAGTAGATGCATCCACAGGATGGGCAACATGCCCTTGTTCCTTAAAGTAAGCCAGCCACTTCCGAGTAATTTCCGGATCCGCCAGATCCGCTTTGTTCAAAATAATTAATCTCGGCTTGTCCCGCAAAATATCGTCAATCATCGGATTGCGGCTGGAAAGCGGCAGACGGGAATCGAGCAACTCTATAACAACATCAATCAGCTTCAGCTTATCCTCGATTTGCCGCCTAGCCTTCGTCATATGACCAGGAAACCAATGAATGGCCATTGCCGTCACCTCCTTTGACTTCTGTCAACTTAATGGTTAATCAGTGTAATATCTTTTATCGGCCAGAAGATTAAATCTGCACGACCCACAATATCACCCAGCGGCACATAGCCAATCATCCGGCTGTCTGTACTATCCGAGCGATTATCCCCCATAACGAAAATATGTCCTTCTGGTACAGTACCATCCGTGAATTTTTCATTTGGGAAATCTTTATTATTATACAGAGCGTTGTTACTATGCGCAGCATCAATAGCGCCTTGGATGTAAGTCTCGTTAACAACCTCACCGTTAACTGTAACTACATCTCCTTCTACTTTCACAGTATCTCCAGCCACACCAATTACACGTTTAATAAAATCTCTGCCTTCAGATGGCACGTGGAATACAATAACCTCACCCCGCTGCGGTGATCTTATATCGTATAAAATTTCATTAACGATAACACGTTCTCCCGTATGGAAATTAGGCTGCATGGAAGGTCCATCTACAATAAAAGGCTTGAATAAAAGCCAGCGAATCAGTATAACCAGAACTAAAGCAATCGCAATGGCCTTGACCCATTCCAGCACTTCATTTTTCTGTTTACGTGGGTTCTGCTCGCTTGATTCCAAAGTTTCGCTTTGTTCCTGCTGCATAGTTCACCGTCCTCTCTTAATACTACTCTTACTATACAACACAAAAAAACTCCTGCCAAAAACCCCTCCACAGATACTCCTTCAGGAGGCCTTTTCGGAGAAGCTTATCCCCAAGCGTATATGTCACACGCATTGTATACCAAGCTAAAACGCCCTCAGCGTCCTTTTAAGGACGGTAAGCGTTTATGCGAGAAATTTAAGAATAATGTATAACGTAAAACTTATGCTTTTCTTATATTTTCAAAAAAAAATAAAGCGAAAGGGGCTTGAACTCAAGCCCCTCTCCTCTGTCACTATTCTAGCGACGAATTTCTTTAATTCTCGCTGCTTTACCACGTAGTTCACGAAGGTAATAAAGCTTAGCACGACGCACTTTACCACGACGAGCCACTTCGATTTTTTCGAGTTTAGGCGAGTTGATTGGGAATGTTCTTTCCACACCAACACCGTAAGAAATTTTACGAACCGTAAAAGTCTCACTGATTCCACCGCCACGACGTTTGATTACAACGCCTTCGAACAACTGGATACGCTCACGAGTTCCCTCGATAACTTTTACATGCACCTTCAAAGTGTCACCCGGACGAAAACTAGGGATATCTTTACGAAGTTGCTCTTGCGTAATAGCTTGTAGGATATTCATTAAGGACTTCCTCCTTCCGTACAGGTGTTCTTGCCTCTTCCGGAGAGATCTAAGCTCTCCCTCATTATCCGCAGCGGACCACCGTATTCCACACAACAGAGTTAATAATATCATAAAGGACGGGCTAATACAACTTATTTTTCTATTTTATAACGGCAACATATCTCTTTTTTTTGCCTTAGACTGGCAGTCTTTACACAAGCCGACCACGGTTCCGTTGTCTTGAGCATAGAAGATCAACTTTCCATTCTTCTTCTTGCAAGAAGAGCAAGGCTGCTCCCCTGGACTCTGTTTGGCTTTGCGATGACTATCCATTGAGATCACATTACTGCTAGTGGTGCGCAAAGGATTGCTTGAGCTGCTTGTTTTCTTTTTCTGAGCTATATAATACACAACACCCAGCGCTAGCAAGGCAAGCAAAATAACTACATATTGCATCTGGCTCCCTCCGCTCTTCATGATTTAATTGAGGTAAGAAAATAAAAAGACCGCCCTGTGATGCAAGTAAGGCAACGGTCTATATCGTATTCGCAAACTAGCCCTAGCACATCTCACTTTAAAAAGCGCTTTTCAGTAGCTGCTGAAGATTATATATGAGAGCATCTTCGCTCTTTTTATATGTATCCTTACCCATTTTAATGTCAGCGTAAGATCTATATTACATTTTAGCACAATTGAAATTTGAAGTGTAGTGAACACTTTTTAAATACCTAGTCTTTGGTCCAGTATATTAACCCGTCTACAGCCGTTTTTACAATAAATCCCCGTAGGCTATACTTACAGAAGTACGTACATAACGTAGCGCTTAGGGAAAAACACATATACCCTAAAATAAGGAGGATTTTATTCAATGAAAAAGAGTAATACAACTAGCGTAATGGCAGCTGTAGCCGTCTTGTCCATCGTACTTCTGGCAGGATGCACAGAGTTACCGGGTAGGCAATCCGCTAATAACGAACTAGGAAAGAATATTACTGAAGATGTGCAGCAAAATATTGGTGAGGCTGTGAAGCAAGAGTTAGGTAAAGCCGCTGCAAGCGTGGAGCAAGCCGTTCAGGATACAGCTACCAAGGTGGTCGACGAAGTTAAAGCAAACAGCATTAGCAAAGAACTATCCTTATCAAAAGAGATCGGCTCTGCTTCAGTGCTTAGCATGAACAATGCAGTGGGAGAAATTGAAGTTACATCAACTACGGGTGATCAAATTAATGTAAGTGCAACAATCTTAGCGCATAACGGCTCTGCCCATAAAGCTGACCGTCAGAAAATCTTGGATGACGCTGAGATTTCAATAGACGTTAGTGGCGATACTTTGAAGGTATCTACAAATTCCAAATCAAATCCGAAGAAGGATTTATGGACTTGGGCTCAAGATAAATACGGCTATTCGGATTTTAGTATTAACTATACTATAGAGATCCCCACCAGTATGGATGAATATCAAATCACCAATAATGTCGGACAAATTCATCTCCGCAATCTGGACGGAAACTACCGCATCGTCAGCAACGTTGGAGCTATTGATATCGAAGGAGCGAACATCACCGGTAAGTCCACTCTAGAGTCTAATACAGGAAGCATACGCATGGATATAGCCGGAATGAAGAGTGATAGCCGCCTTAAAGCGACAACAAATGTGGGTAGCCTCAATGCTGTTCTAGCCGATGGCGTGAAATGTAGCTTGGTGGCTAAAAGTGATCTAGGCCAGATCACCGGGGTTGAGGGTGGCAAACGTGATGTTAACGGAGGAGGTCCATTGTTGTCCTTAAGCTCTGATATAGGCGCAATTACAGTAGAGTAACCAACCACTAATAAACAGACCGTCCGGATGAGCGGACGGTCTGTTTTTGCATCATCATGATTAAATTAATGCAATAGCCAACAGCGTGAACAAGCTGAGAGTTAAAATATTGTCTGCAGCATAAGGGTAACCAAAAAATGCAGAAGTCTGCACAGGTCCATTTGATCCTGTTCTTAAGTAAACATTATATCTGTCCACATCTGTAATCACACCTTCATGCTGTCTGCCATCAGTAGTCAGGATACGTACCCTTCTATTCTTACAACGTAAGCAATTATAATAAGCCTCCACTAGTGTACTCCTCCTCATTCGTAATGATATACTCTATGGTGAGGAGTACAGGTCGGTAACGGCTAAGTTACATAGGTCATTTGTTTGCATCGATATTTACTTTCCGTTCTCTGCATTTTTTGTATTCCCAAAGGTTATATATAAGGAAAGACATATTTTCGGCTTGTTATCCGTACCATCCTATCCATTCAAGGAGGCCAATCGAATGAATGTAGCACGTAAACAGTTTATTAAGGAAGGCGTACTGCGTATTACCATCTTTATTATTTTATCATCGCTTACCTATACCGTTCGCAACTATGCATGGGCAGTTACTGTTCTCGTATGTTTTGCGCTTTACGCTCTACTTACAGGAGTATATCGCCTCTTTCGCAAAGAGTAGAATGCGCCTCCACGAATTTTTATAGTTAACCAAACACCCCCTTTCCAAAGAGTTTTTAATTTTCCTTGAAGAGGGGGTGTTTACATTCTGATCAGAGTCACAGGGTTTGACCTCTCTTAGCAGGAACAATAAAACCATTAGATGTAGTGAACTTTCGTTCGCTATACTCTAATGGTTTTATTGGACTTGCTTATTCATACTTAATTATTAATCTTATATGTTCAAGCTTTAAAGGGCGAATGGGAATTACGATTTGCGATTTGTATAATAATCGATAATATCATTCACGGTGCGGAGCGGCTCCGCTTCTTTGTGGATCGTGTCCACGCTAGGCTTGAATTCTTCACGCGTCTTCGTAGTCACTTCAGTTCATTCCTTTCAATAGTTAAGCTTGCTGCATCGTAAGCTGCATATAGTATTACGCCACCTCTATCTATTACCCCAAATAGAAGAGTTCAACGCACATATGCTCATTTGTTTTGGAAATTACGCAAAAAAAAATACGAGATTATAGCCCTTCTTATATTTAAGTAAACATAACAAAAACGCCTCCTTAACGTAAGATACGTTAAAAAGACGTAAAATATGCCTGTTTTATTAAAATTTTACTCCGGCTTGATTTCATTTTTCAGACGTTCCAGTGTTTTCTTGTCTTTCAACGTTAGTTCTGCACTTTCGAGCAAATCAGGTCTACGTTCAAATGTACGCTGTAACGCTTGCTCTCTTCGCCATACTTCGATGTTGGCATGATGGCCACTCAGCAACATATCTGGTACCTTCCAGCCCCGAAATTCAGCTGGCCGAGTGTAGTGGGGATATTCCAACAGCCCTGTACTGAACGAATCCGTGATCGCAGAGGTTTCATTTCCAAGCGCTCCTGGCTGTAGCCGAACTACTGAATCAATAACCGTCAGTGCCGGTAGTTCTCCACCCGTTAACACGTAATCGCCAATCGACAGTTCATCTGTAACCAGATGCTCCCGTATCCGCTCATCGTAGCCCTCATAATGACCACATATAAAGATTAGATGCTGCTCTTGTGCCAGTTCCTCAGCAATCTTCTGATTATACGTCTTTCCTTGCGGGCACATAAGAATGATGCGCGGCTTCACAGAGGAAGGCGTCGGGACTGCAGATTCAGAACCATTCTCCAAAGGACTAGCCTCGATCCCCAATACATGTTCTACCGCTGCAAAGATCGGGTCAGGCTTCAGTACCATGCCCCCGCCCCCGCCATACGGTGTATCATCTACACTGTTGTGCTTATTTCCTGAGAAATCACGAAAGTTCACAGCATTCAAAGATACAATCCCTTTTTCGCGTGCCTTACCAAGAATGCTTGTGCTAAATACGCCTTCGCACATCTCCGGAAAGAGCGTTAGCACATCAATTCTGATCATGGCAATAGTCCTTCCATTAAGTGAACCGTAATTCGTTTGGCCTCAATGTCCACGTTCAGCACTACATCGTTAATTACAGGGATAAGGATGTCTTGCCCTTTAGCAGGCTTAACAACCCACACGTCATTTGCACCTGGCTGTAAAATTTCCGTAATTGTGCCAAGCGGTTCATTTCCAGCATCATCCGTATAAACTTCACAGCCAACGATTTGGTGGAAGTAATATTCGTTCTCTGGCAGATCAACCAGATCATTACTTGGTACCTTAAGCAAACTTCCCTTATACTTTTCCACTTCGTTAATATTGGTATATCCCTTAAGCTTAACGATAAACATACCCTTATGCTCTCGAGCGGATTCTACAGTCACTTCAAATTTTGCACTGCCATCCGCAGGGATGACGAACAGTTTCTTGTCTTTAGCGAAACGAACCTCAGGAAAATCGGTATGGGATAATACTTTAATCTCCCCGCGAATTCCATGCGTATTCACAAGCCGGCCTACGGTTAATTCTTCCGTCATATAACCCTCTCCTTTACAAGCTTCATCTATATATTTGAACAAAAAGGAGCCGGGATATACTATCCCTAGCCCCTCATTGTACGCATTATTTAAGATAAAATATCTACAGTTACGCGTTTATCGCTCTTGACTGCTGCAGATGTGACTACTGTACGGAGCGCCTTGGCGATCCTGCCTTGCTTGCCGATGACCTTTCCTACATCATCTGGATGTACGGACAGCTCATAGACAATCAAGTGTTCTTTCTCCACAGCCCGTACCGTCACATCTTCTGGATGATCCACTAAAGCCTTAGCAATTACTCCAACTAATTCTTCCATAGAGGACCCTCGCAATCAGTCATTATTTCTGTTGCTTAAGCTCATGAAACTTCTTCATCACGCCTGCTTTGGAAAGCAAGTTGCGGACGGTATCAGATGCTTGCGCACCTGTTTGAAGCCATTTAAGAGCTTTTTCCTCATCGATCTTAACTACTGCCGGTTGTTCAATCGGATTATAATAACCGATTTCCTCGATAAAACGACCGTCACGAGGGGACCGGGAATCGGAAACCACTACACGATAGAAAGGCGCTTTATGCGCTCCCATTCTTTTTAGACGAATACGTACTGCCACGAAAAATCACCTCCTTATAATAGTTTCCAACATTAGTTGGACAGACATTCAAGATCATTTAAAAGGGAATTTCAGCCCTTTTCCACCACCAAGACCTTTAAGCTGCTTCATGGCATTTTTCTTGGAGGCTTTGCCGCCTCCGCCCATCATGCCGGAGAATTGCTTCATCATCTTACGCATCTCATCAAATTGTTTGATGAGGCGGTTGACCTCAGCGACTGAGGTTCCGCTGCCGGTTGCGATACGCTTGCGGCGGTTATGGTTAATGATCTCAGGCTGTTGCTTCTCCGCCTTAGTCATAGAATGAACTATGGCTTCAACGCGTCCCATTTGCTTATCGTCGACCTTTAAATCTTTAATACCCTTGGCTTTGTTCATACCCGGAAGCATATCAAGAATTTGATCGATAGGGCCTAGCTTCTTCACCTGATCCATTTGCTCAAGGAAATCATCGAACGTAAACTCTGCATTACGCATCTTACGTTCCATTTCTTTAGCCTTGTCAGTATCAATGTTCGCCTGGGCTTTCTCAATCAGCGACAGCATGTCGCCCATACCCAGAATCCGCGAAGCCATACGTTCCGGATGGAACGGCTCCAGCGCGTCGATCTTCTCCCCTAAAGCGGCGAATTTGATCGGGCAACCGGTAACAGCTTTTACTGACAGTGCAGCACCACCACGGCTGTCGCCGTCGAGTTTCGTCAATACGACCCCTGTAAGCTCAAGCTGCTTATTAAAGCTCTCGGCTACATTCACGGCGTCTTGACCCGTCATAGCATCTACTACAAGAAGTACTTCATCAGGATTTACAACATTGTGAATCTGCTTGAGTTCTTCCATTAGTTCTTCATCAATATGCAGGCGGCCTGCAGTATCGATAATAACATAATCCAGTCCGTTATCTTTCGCATGTTGTACAGCTTGTCTGGCAATTTCTACCGGACTAGTCTGATCACCCAGCGAGAATACAGGAACCTTGATCTGTTCTCCCAGCACTTGCAGCTGCTTGATAGCAGCAGGCCGGTAAATATCTCCCGCAACGAGGAGCGGACGATGATTGCCCTTCTGTAACAGCTTAGCTAGCTTACCCGAAGTGGTTGTCTTACCAGCCCCTTGTAGACCCGCCATCATAATGACGGTCGGTGGCTTGTTCGACTTGGCCAGCTTCGCTTGGCTTCCGCCCATCAGCTCGGTTAGTTCCTTGTTGACGATGTCGATAATTACCATGCCAGGCGTAAAGCTGTCCATGACTTCCTTGCCGATGGACTTTTCTTTCACCTTAGCTACGAATTCTTTAACTACCTTGAAGTTAACATCGGCTTCCAGAAGGGCTAACCGCACTTCACGCATAGCTTCGTTTACGTCTTCTTCGGATACCTTACCTTTACCGCGTAGCTTGCTGAACACATTCTGCAATCTTCCGGTTAAACCCTCAAACGCCATATGCAGATTTCTCCCTTCGTGCTACTCTAACCTCTGCAAGCGATCCACGATCTCCGCGAACCGAAGTTTATATTGCTCAGGCAGCATCCCATTCTCCGGCAGTCTGCGCAGCTCTTCTAAATATTTAGTACGACTCTCATGTTTCACTAATAGTCCAAGTTTTTCTTCATAATTCTCAAGGACTTGCTCAGCCCGTTTAATATGCTCATAAACAGCTTGGCGGCTGATTTCAAATTCAGCGGCGATTTCTCCCAAGGAAAAATCATCGTGAAAATAATATTTAAGAAATGTTTGCTGCTTATCTGTAAGCAGTCGTTCATAGAAGGCAAAAAGCAAATTGATACGATTCGTTTTCTCGAGCCTATTCTCCTGACTCATTAAGGACAACCCCTTCGTCAAGGAAAAACACTTTACACCTTCACAACGTCCCTTATGATACCTAAAAGAAAGAGAGATGTCAAGCACTTTTGCTTGTCATCTCTTTCTTTATTAAAAATCCATATTTTCCGCGATAAATCCGCTTGAAATTATTGGATTGGCAGTACATAAATCAATATGGCGAAGAAATGTGTGACACTGCCTGCAAGAACAAATACATGCCAGATCGCGTGATGGAACGGAAACCCTCTCCATACATAAAAAACTG
Source organism: Paenibacillus sp. FSL R7-0163 (assembly GCF_037969975.1). Lineage (NCBI taxonomy): Bacteria > Bacillati > Bacillota > Bacilli > Caryophanales > Paenibacillaceae > Paenibacillus > Paenibacillus sp. FSL R7-0163. Next base: position 1,953,986 of record NZ_CP150224.1, on the reverse strand, counting down.
TACCTAAAGTATAAAGCACTCCGCCAGCCATCAGCAGAATCATACCACCGTCCGCTACAACTGCCGAAAGAGGATTCCAGGCGATAACAATCAGCCACCCCATAGCAATGTAGAATACCGTAGACATGAACAGAAACTTTTTAACAAAAAATGCTTTGAAGAAAACGCCAAATACTGCGATCCCCCAAATGACTCCAAATAAACTCCAGCCAAGTGTTCCCCGAATAGCTACTAGCAAAAAGGGAGTGTACGTGCCTGCGATAAACAGATAAATAGAGGAGTGATCGAAAAATTCGAACAAATCCTTCGCCTTGCCCTCTTTGAGACTATGCACAAGTGTTGAATTGAGATACAGAAGCAGCATTGTCGTTCCATAAATGGAGAAGCTGACCACATGCCATGCCGTTCCTTTCAGACTTGCAAAAACAACAAGCAGGACAAGTGCAGCGACGCTTAATACAGCTCCGATCCCGTGCGTAATCGCATTCGCGACTTCTTCTCTCCGGGTGTAGGTGTGAGTATTTGCCATATCCATATCCTTCCGTCTAAGCTTTCTTTCTATTATACCACGCGGACCTCACTGGATCACAGTTTGTAAATCTCCGTGTATTTCTCCTCCAAATAATCAGCCAGATAATCTGGGCTCAGCGGCTCACCTGTTACTTGTTCGATAATTTGCGAAGGGGTCAGGCTTTTTCCGAAACGGTAGATTTTTTCTGTTAACCATTCTTTAATCGGCAAAAGATTTCCCGCAGCAATCAATTCATCGTAGTTCGGCAGCTCCTTGCGGAGTGTATTCAAGATTTGGGCAGCGTACATATTCCCCAAAGAGTAGGATGCAAAATATCCGAAGTCTCCACCGGACCAGTGCACATCCTGCAATACACCAAGTGCATCATTAGGCGGTGTAATACCTAAATATTCTTGATATTTAGCATTCCATACCTGAGGCAGATCTTTGACAGATAGACCTTCATTAAAAATAAGCTTTTCGATCTCGTAACGCACAATAATGTGCAGATTGTATGTAAGCTCATCTGCTTCAATTCGGATGAATGAATTTTCCACACTGTTAATAGCCCGGTAGAAATCCTCTACATCTACATTAGCAAGCTGCTCTGGGAAATGCTGCTGTAGATCACCGTAATAACGTTGCCAGAACGCACGGCTGCGGCCGATCATATTCTCCCATAGTCTCGACTGAGATTCATGAATCCCCATCGATGCGCCTTGAGCCAGTGGTGTTCCCACTAAATCTTGGCTGATATTTTGTTCGTAAAGCGCATGTCCACCTTCATGCAGTGAACTGAAGACGGCACTAGTCACGTTATCAAGTAAATAAGCGGTCGTAATACGAACGTCACCTGGATTCAGCCCTGTAGCAAAAGGATGCACACTCTCATCCAAGCGGCCTGCGTCGAAGTCATAGCCCATTTGCTTCAGAATAAAGTTACCAAACTTTTGTTGCTGCTCTTTAGGGAAAATCTGCTGCAAGAAGCTGGTATCAGGTTTATTAGGTGAAGCAGCGATAGCTTCCACTAACGGAACCAAGCGGCTGCGGAGGCGACTGAACACTTCATCCACCTTCTCTACCGTGAGATCAGGCTCATACATATCTAGTAGCGTATCGTAACGTGTGCCATTTACACCCCAATAATCGATGAACTCTTGTTTCAGAGCTACGATTTTGCTCAAATAAGGTTCAAATGTAGCAAAGTCATTGTTCTCCTTAGCTTCTTCCCAGATCGTTTGGGAATGAGCAGACAGGACAGCGTACTCTTCAAATCTTTTGGAAGGAATACTCTTACTGCGCTCATACTCTTTGCGGCAATCGTTGACGATCTTTTGTTGATTAGCTGTAAGCTGGCTCAACACTTCTGGACGACTGAAAAATGCTGTGAAGTCACCCATCTCCTGTGAAATCTCGAGTCTGAACAATTCTCCACTCAGCATCCCAATCGTACCGGAACGAACTTCTACTCCCTTACGCGGTGCACCTGTGCGCAAATCCCAGTGCATTAATTCTATGGCCTCTGAATATCCACTAATTTTTGCCAATAACTCGCTGAATTGTTCCCATCGTTCCTTTACTTGTTGTTCCATTCTACTCCACCTGCTTTCTCTGTTTTACAGACTCCTCTTGATGATACTTTTTTGAATGAGTATAATCAACTTCAGAGATTACATCTCTAATTTTAAATATTTAATGAGTTACATAAGAAGCAGAGCATGCTTCGAACAAAAATCAAGGAGCGTGAACAGGGCTATGATGATTCAAGTTACACCTCTCGCAGAAAGGAAGTTGAAGGAAAGGCTTGGAGATCAGCCAGGATTTTTCAAGCTCTTTTATGATACGGTAGGCTGCGGGTGTGACGGAATTAATGTGTTACTGATTGTTTCAGAAGTGGAGCAAGGCGATTCTAGGATAGAGACGAATTCTCTTCCCTTTATCGTAAGCCGGCAACAGGAAATCTTTTATGAAGACAAGATGCGACTCGATGCAGAGGAACGTTTCTCTTCCTATAAGCTGGTCAGTGATTCTCAGATTTATGGCAACAATATCATGGTAAGAGATATGCGCAACGTAAGTACAATTCAAGGATTTTAAGGGAGGAAGCTAATATGAGCCACGTATCAGAAATTATTAACTTTAATAAAAGTTTTGTAGAGAATAAGGACTATGAAGCTTATTTAACCAGTCGTTATCCTGACAAAAAAATGCTGATCATCACCTGTATGGACACTAGACTCGTTGAATTATTGCCGAAAGCCATGAATTTCAAAAACGGTGATGTCAAAATTATCAAAAATGCTGGTGCGGTTATTTCTCAGCCTTTCGGTAGTGTTATGCGTAGTGTAATGGTAGCTCTATATGAACTAGATGCTGAAGAAGTAATCGTGGTTGGACACTATGAATGCGGTATGGCCTCCCTCAATGCAGACCATATGATCAATTCCATTAAAGAACGTGGCGTATCTGAAGAAGTGCTGTCTACACTGGAGAATTCCGGAATCAAACTAACAAAATGGCTGCGTGGGTTTGACAATGTCGAAGAAGGGGTAATTCAGACTGTGGACCTGATTAAACGTCATCCACTGCTTCCCCCTAATGTACCTATCCATGGCATGATCATCGATCCGGCAACCGGAGCGCTTGAGCTTGTCGCTGATGGGTATAAGTAACGAATGACGACTCTCTAACTGCTGTTTGCGTGGATCCTGGATCCACGCTTTTTTTGTGCATAAAAGTATAAATTATGATAAATAAAATTGAAACCTTGTGGGGCATGTCTGCGTATTACCGACCATACACAAAAATTCATGCTCACAGGAGGGTTTTCGTACTAAATGAAACCAATGAAACGCGTAATGATGATTCTAATGGCCTTCACTCTATTTTTTGCAGTGGCTGCTCCAGACTTTGCCGATGCACGTCGAGGTGGCGGCGGTTTCAAATCCGGCACTCGCAGCTATTCAACAACTCCAAAAAAATCAACAACAACAAATAACATCAAAAAAAGTGACAGCACTAAAAGCTCCACAGCAGGATCTGCCGCTAATACGAAACGTGGATTCTTCAGCGGCGGCAGCTTAATGAAGGGCATGATGATCGGTGGTTTGGCCGGATTATTATTCGGTGGAATGTTTGGTGGAATGGGAGCTTTTGGTGACTTCCTAGGCTTTGCCGTTAATATGCTAGCTATCTATGTACTGGTTATGCTCGTGATGTCCTTCTTCCGTCGTAGAAAAGAACGTCGCCGCTTAGAAGAACAGAATGGTCGTTACTAATGTCTACAATCGTTCTAAGCATGGATGAGATCATCAATGCCCTCTGTCTGCACATGGCGGAACGAAAGGCTGTTCGCCCAGAGGATGTTCAGGTGGAACTGAGCTGGGAAGAAGATACCGGTTACTCTGCAGAGGTTTGGGTACAGGGCCGCAGTCAATTTCTAGTGGAGTCCAATATGATTGAAGCGATCCTGCGTTACATGCTCAGCGAATATGGTGTTCGCGCCTATCGTGAAGATGTAAGACTGGACCTGGATGAGGAAATCACAGCGATTGTAAATACAGGGAACTAATGATAGTAAAAGGGACAACCCAAGGGGTTGTCCTTTTTGATATAACGCTATTCATAGAAATATTGCTTTACCGTCCCTACTCCATCTGCCACTTCAATTTCTGCATAAGCTCCATTAATAAAAGTAACCTGCGGCGGGACATGACCACAATCGATATCATAAACGATCGGTACCTTAAGCTCTTCAGAAAGTTCAGCATAGATATCCTCGGCAGTATAGTTATCCACAGGCCGATTAGCTGGACTTCTGCCAAACATAATCCCCGAACAATTCTCAAACCACCCTGCCAGCTTCATCTGCACTAAAGATCTGCGTAAATCCGCTGTGTTCAATTCACAATTTTCCAAATACCAAACTATAGGTTCGTCATGAATCATTTCTTGCTGAAAATGCTGGAGCTTTCCATAGGGCGTGCCGATTAAATGCCTAATTACATCTATACAACCACCCAACAGACGTCCTTTCATCGTTACAGCATCTGTAGTTAGAGACTTCCAATAGGTCTCCTCTGTCAAATGAAAAACGCATGGCGAAGGCACATCATGCTGCCATTCCCGCTGATATTTAAGAGATGAATGCTGGACAATGGACTCACCCACTGATGTCTCTAGAACCGCCTGCCAGAGGGCTGTAGTATCATCTGAATACTCTCCCCGTAAATCAATGAGATTCGCTCCGTGAGCAGTAGCCAGACCGGTTGTCAGCGTGACCGCAAGCAGCAAGACGCTTATATCTGAATATCCCACGATCCATTTGTCCTGCAAAGCATCAAAATCAATATATTCCAGAGCTTCAATTAACAATTCCCCGCCCCAAGGCGGAATAAGGGCATCGATTCCGTCATCATTGATCATCTCATTAAACTCATGACCACGAACATTGGCTGGTGCAGATTTAGCCTTATCTTGCTTCCATGCCGTTTCGCCGATAATGACATTAAATCCTTGCGACTTCAACCGGCTGGAGGCCAGTGTAAGAAGTTCTGCATTTTGAATGCCTACTCCAGATGAAGGTGCTGTAACGCCTATCGTCGCATTTTTTTTCAAAAAAGGGTATCTAATCATATGCCACCTCCCAGAGTTTGTACCCATTATATCCCTAAAGTGATAATGAGAACACCTCCTTCTAACACATACTTTACGCCTACAAAAAAAGGACCTGGCGGGATGCGTCAACGTATGACCACAAATCCTGCACATGTCCTTCTTCAATTAAACCCAAGCACTAGATTAAAGAGATAGCAAGCAGTTCAAACAACACAAGCGGTAAAATCACATTATTATTGTATGGGGGACCTGGATAAGGTCCTGGATATGGGCCAGGTCCCGGGCCCGGATGAGGATGATAAGGCTGATGAGGGTTGTAAAACCCGCGGGGCATTTGCCCATTAGCTGCAACATTCAGATACAAGTGTTTATTATCTACTCCGGCTATAACGCCTTCATGTACAAAGCCATCTATTGTCTGTACGTTCACCTTATGGTTAAGGTATGGCTTGCAAGATTGATGTAGGGAATCACGGACACCGTGCAGGTGCCGGATCACAGCAGGATCGGCCTGATAAATCACATTCTGTTGCTGCCCAGTGTTAAATGTCGACATGGATGTTCTGACCTCCGTAAATGGATTTGCTCCATTCTATGCAGAAGCCTAGATTACGGTGCCTATTAAATGGGCTATTCTTAGAATGGCAGTGCGACCTTCTCAACCTTAACATTTACGGAAACTAGAGACAGTCCCATCATATTTTCAACAGCATTTCTTACATTTTGCTGCAGCATATAGCAGACCTCTTGAATCACACATCCGTAATTAACTATGACCTGAAGATCGATGGCAACATCCACTTCTTTTACTTCAACGGACATTCCTTTTTTTACATTTTTACCGCTTAGACGTTTAGCCCAGTTGTCCGAGATACTGCTTCCTGACATGCCGGCAATACCCGGTGTGTCCAGAACCACTTGCCCGACGATCGAAGTCACCACATCATCTGAAATATGAATTAGTCCTTGCTCCGTTCCTTCATTCATAGAAATCCCTCCATAATGTTTTATTACCTTAAGAGATATCAGGACTCTCCTCTACCTCTATCTCTACCCGTCGTTGCTTGACAAACAAATAATAGGCCTTGGTCAAGACGATTTTAACAATCATATACAGCGGAATAATCAGCAATATCGCTATGATCCCGCCTAAATCCCCGCCAACCAATACCAGGATAATCGTTGTCAGTGGATGAATATCGAGCTTTTTCCCAAAGATGTAGGGAGCGATTAAATTATCCTGTATCTGCTGCGCTACCAGAACAATGATGATGGACCAGACGGCTATAGACGGCGATTGAATGAATCCGATGATGAAAATAGGGATACTAGACAGTATCGCACCAATAAAAGGCACGAAGTTCATCACAACTGCGATTACAGTCAACAGCAATGCATATTGCAGGCCGATAATAAGGAAACCAATATACATCAGAACGCCTAAGGCTAAATTAACAAGCACCCGGCCCACGATAAAGCCACTAAGCGCACTGTCGATTTCAGTCATCATTGTAGTTCCTTCTTCACGATACTTCTTTGGGAAGAAACTTACAATCTTACGTCCGAATTTCCCACCTTCCTTAAGCATGTAGAATAACATAATCGGAAAGGTGAACAAAATGATCGCGAAATTCGAAACAAAAGAGAACAGTCCTGAAACGTAATTCGTTAACAGCGTAAACCCTTTATTCAAATAATCCGTCAATGTGGAGGCTGGATTCGCATCAGCAGGGATCAACGCAGACAGAAATTCATTATCTTCTAGTTTCAACAGCTGTTGATTCAAGGAGGCAATGAGATTCGGCATATTATCGACGAAATTAACTAATTGTGTGCGAAGTGAAGGCCAAACACCGATAATAAAAGCAAACAGAAGCACTAAAATAACTACATATACGATGATAATCGCCAAAGAACGATTCAGCTTATATTTCTCCAAGGTATCGATCAGTGGCCGCAGCAGGTAATAAAAGAAACCCGCCAGCATTAAAGGCACTATAATGACACTGAACAAAGACAGGATCGGTGTGAATAAAAAATCTACGCGTGAGCCTAAAAATACAATGCCTAACACTAAAAGGATCGCTAGACAAACTCTGATGAAATTGTTCAGTTTAGCCATAGTTTCTCTCCCGTCTTCTGATTTGGATGTCTTCCAGCTCGTTATTTCGGAATCCGGATGGTGAACACCGTAGGTTCCTTCTTTCGGCGACTGAGATGAAGCGTACCCCCCATTTTCTCTGTATTTTTCATAGCTATCGAGAGACCTAGCCCTGTTCCTCCCGAAGCTGTCCGCGCTTTATCTCCCCGAACAAACGGATCAAACATTGTGGACCACAGCTCTTCTGGAATACCCACTCCAGTATCAGCGATTTCAATCGTGACTTCTTTCTCCAAAGGGATCACCTCCACACGCAAATGTGTACCTGGAGGATTATAGATCAGTGCATTGGAGATCAAATTATGAACCACACTCGAGAGCAGCTCCGCATCAAAGTTCAAGAACACATCCTCTTCGGGAACATTTAGATGCAAAACAAAATTCTTTTGTTCAATCTCTCCGTAGGTATCTGCAATGATTTCACGAATAAATTCGCCCAGTTCTTGACGCTCCATTCGTAGCAAGAAATCCGGTGAATCTATTTTTAACAGCTCCAGCATGTTCTGAATCAGCTTAGTAACTTGTGAGGATTTATTATAAATATAGCTTAAATATCTTTTTTGGCGTTCTTCATCCTCGCCTCTGCCCTCTACAAGCGCCTGTGCAAAGCCCTGTATACTCGTTATCGGCGTCTTTAGATCATGGGACAGATCAACCATCATCCGTTTCTTACTTTCTTCTGCCTGGCGTTTTTCTTTGGTCGTCTTTTCAATTACATCTGCCATATAATTAAAAGTCTCTCCAATTTGCGAAAATTCCTTCTCTGCATATAAAGCGATTCGAGTATCATAATTCCCCTGAATCATCTGCTTCAATCCAAGCGTGATGATACGCAGTGGTTTCCTGATTCGCCGCGCCACCCAATAGCTGTACACGATAATTAGCAAAAGAATCATTCCCACACCCAAAAAGACATAGTATGAAAGCGAATGATTAAAGTAGGCGACGAAGGGATCACTATTTATGGTGATGGTGATAGCTTCCCGCGGCAGCTTCAGCAGCAGCCACTCCGATTCGCTCTGAGCATTTAGCGTGGTCAACGAGTAATAGTAAGCTTGATCTTCTCCATTTTCCAAACTTTTTAAAAGCTGGTTACTGGTATATTGGGTTACACCGTCTTTTTTTTCTCCAACAACCTTGGTGACCTTCATGTCTTGATCCAAGACCTCGATCCATCCCCCGCTACGCAGAAGACGTTTGGTTTCTATCCCATGCTCCAGATTATCTCGATAAGCACTAGCTTCCACCTTCAAATCAGGATCAGCGATTTTATTTTTTTCAAAAATATGGGTCACATCAAGATTAATAAACAAATAATATACAATCACGAGAAAAAACAAAATACAGATAAACAACAAAAAATCCAGCGTCAGCGATGATTGTAAAGGTCGTTGATCTCTATTGCTCCATAGGCGCTTCAATTTTGTATCCCAGCCCTCTAATAGTCTTTAAATATACTGGCTTTTTGGAGTCTTCCTCAATTTTTTCCCGGATATTGCTGATATGTACCATGATACTATTATCTTCGTACACATAGAAATCTTCCCACACGGCCTCATATATTTTTTTGCGTGTAAAGACTCGTCCAGGCTGCTTCATCATTAGTTCCAAAATTTTGTACTCGGTAGAAGTAAGCACCACAGGTTCACCTGATCGATAGAGCAGACACTGGCTTTGATCCAGCATTAATTCACCTAATACGATCTGTTCAGCTTCTTTTTCCTCAACGACTTGCGCATCGAAATGATGTACACGCCGCAGCAGTGCTCCAACACGGGCTACTATTTCTAATGGATTAAACGGTTTCGAAATATAATCGTCAGCTCCTAGTTCAAGACCCAGAATCTTGTCATGATGTTCACTTTTGGCGGATAAAAATAACACTGGAAAATGATGCACCTCGCGTATCTTTTTCAATAATTGCAGTCCATCCAGACCCGGCATCATAATATCTAGTATTGCCAAATCAACCTTATGGTTCTGCACCTGCGTTAAGGCTTCAGTTCCACTGTTCGCTTCCAAAATGTTGTACTCTTTCTCTAAATATAATCTTAGCAATTCCACAATTTCTGCTTCATCATCAGCGATCAATATTGTATACATGATAATCCCCCCATCTAACTATATTCTGTGATTATTAACAGAGCCTAAACACAATCTAAAGAATAGCTAAATTATCACATAGGAATAAAATAAAAATCGCACACGGGAAACCGTCCCATGTACGATCGTAATTTGTCTGGATTGTGAGGATCACTACTTTAAAAAGCTACGCCAATTCCGCCTTCCCCAGCATAGGTTCCCATTACCGGACCCATGCTTGAGAGTAAGACTTCTTTGAAGGGATGCTTTAGTAAAATGCGTTCTTTAATCTCGAGTGCCAGCTTCTCACAATTACTGTGTACAATAGCGATAACCGCTTTCTCGTAATCATGCTGCTTCTCATCCAAATGCGCAAGCAGACGATTCAGTGCTTTTGGAAGACCCCGGGTCTTCTCCACTACTTCGACAGTGCCTTCTTCGCTGATTTTGAGCAGCAACTTTATATTGAGTACAGACGCTACGGCTCCCGAGAGCCGACTTAGACGTCCGCCCTTCATTACATTCTCCAGAGTGTCCAGCGTAAAATAAGCGTTAACTTCCTCTATCTGCTGAAGTACCTTTTCCTTGAGCTCTTGCAAGCTTGAACAAGTTAAGGACCACTGCGCCGCCAGGCCGACAATCAATGACAGCCCGCCTGAGAAGTTTTTGGAATCTATAACCTCTATTGCATTGGTATGTCCTTCATCCTTATACATTTCCATAGCAATCATAGCCGTCTGATAAGTGCTACTAATATTAGAGGACATACAAATGACCATAATGTCAGTTCCCTCCTCCACTTGCTTGAACTTCTCAAGGAATTCGTTGGGACTTGGACTAGCTGTGGTAGGCAGCTCCTTGGATTCGCGCATTTGAGCATAAAAGCTTTTCGTGTCCGTATCTGCCGGCATTAACTCATGCCCAAAATGAACCGGTAGGTGGATCACGGAAACATTATACTTCTCCATGTAGTCAAGGGGCAGGTCTGAACCGCTGTCTGTTATGATCTTGATTGCCATAATATAAGTACTCTCCTTTCAATATCAGTACTATTATAGCCACCATAAAATGAAATCTCCAGTAACCTTTATAACTTGAAAAATTCTTCGATCTGTGCTATGTCTTTCTTCCTTAACTTGTCCTTATATGATATGGTTTATAAATAAGCGTATAGAAATGGAGTGTATGTATGAGTAAGGGAAGAGTATGGAACAGAGGCAAACATGATGGTACAGGACTATCGAGAAAAAAAACCGTAGATCAAGAGGGTACAGCTTCTACTGAAACTGAATCCACAGAACCTTCGAAGGAACCTTCCAATTCAAGAATTGATACTGTAAAACCGATGAATCGCACGAATTGGGTGACCAGACCCACCCGAGTCAGCAATAAAGATTCGAAAGACAAACGATAATTCATACATTCTAAGATTTGAGGACCCAGATGACGTTATTGGCAAATTCCCAGCCTTCTGAGCAGAGTTTCGGACTCCAGAGCCGTTATTCCGTTGAAAGAGGTTCATATATGGTGTTTTTCGTGCCATTAGTGACTATGCGGTCCGTTAGCATCCCAAATCTGGAATAAAACTGCGTTTAGAGTCATCTGTGTCCGATAGTTATCTTTGTACATGCAAAAGTAATGAAATCCAGCGAACAACAAAAAGGGTTGTCCCAGTAGCCATTTCATCATTTCATGGCTTATGGAACAACCCTCTTCTACTTTCTACGCCATATATCCTAACTCCGCTTCATCTCTGGAGGGGGCTTCGCCAATTAACTGCTTCAATAGTTTTTTCATCATTACCGAAGCTTTTACTTTGGTATGAAGACACGGAGAAACCTCTATTACATAGTTTCCTTGTTTGATAGCTTCCTTCAATTCTTCCACAGTTGAGCAGGAGTCTTGCAGTCGATTCACAACACTGCCATACTGCAAACACTGATGACTGTCACTGCCAGCAATCACAGGCATACCCAGCTTCTCAGCAAAGGGCGTGATCAAGTTTTTATAAGTCTCCACCCCCTGCATGTAAATATCCTTAGCGTTGAAATCAAAAGCGTCTAATCGCTGAAGCAATGCCGGATCCAGTTGATGTAAAGGCGTAGAAGTTCGGAAGGGGTGGGCTCCGATTTTCCAAAGATTATGTTCGTCGGCCATATCAAGCAACTGCTTAAAAGGTATGAAATTCCCCTCCTGTGTATGTTCATCTAGTAAAGCGCGGACAGCTAGAACATTCTCCTTCAGTCCGATCAACAGGATGTGACCTGTCTCCGCGATATCCACTTCCATGCCTGGAAACAGTTTAAGTCCGTTCACATCGTAATAATGCCCGTTATAGGGATAAGTCTGATCCAGCGCATCATACATCGCAAAGAAATTAGAAGTATTAAAATGCTCGGTCAATGCTACAGCCTGTAATCCATTTGCCTTGGCTTCGAACATCATCTCCGCAAAATATTCGGGGGAAAACGTAGATTTCTTAGATAATTTACCATGGGTATGCAGATCAATATTCATCATGTCTAATTCGTCTCCTTTGAGCTTGTAAGTTATGTTAATACACCAGTTCAGGGTAGAGATAACCAATACAGAATATCAAGATGACATAAGCAATGGATCCGGATAAAAAGTACCAGTCGGACCGCTTCATTTTCAAATAAGATAACTTGATCTTCTTCACTTTCTTATTATTAAGCCCGTAGCTAAATCCCCGAGTCTCAAGAGCTTCAATCGTTGTTCGAGAACGTTTAGCTGTGTTCAACATGAGCGGGTAAAATGCCAGAATGACGATTCGCAAATAATACGTTATTGTTCGCCAGTAGAAAATTCCATGTTGAAGCGGTCGTTGCCCTCTCAATCTAAAGGAAAGTAGAATTTGATGGAATTCCTCCAGTAAAGTAGGCAAAATACGATAGCCATAAGATAAGCTGAACGCAAAGGTATCAGGGATTCCTAAAGATAGTAAGCCGTCACTAAGTCGTTCCGGATCAAGACTTGAGAAAACCGTAATACTTGCCAGCGAAATCACCGAAAGCTTAAGCGTCAGTGTCAGCATAGGCAGCAAGGATTCAATCCCCCCGCCGAAAAAGAGCGACAATATAAACATCCAGCCAATCTGGCTGATTAAGCCGAGACATAATATAAAAATAATATAAGGGCTGACCCGGGAGAGGACGGTCGTTAAAACCATAAGCACGAACATCCCTAACAGGATTGTCCGGTTATGTACAAACCAAGGCACGATGGCAAAAAAGAGATACCAGAGCAGCAGGGTTCGCGGGTCCAGCCTGCCCAGAAAAGTGCTGCTGCTGTTATATGCGGTCCCGAGTAACTCCAATTTGATTTGTTCTACAGATATACGGTCAAGTGCCCGTTTAACGGCTTCCATGGATTGCAGCTACCTCCTTCTTTTCCACTAAACTCACAAACTCTTCTAAGCTACTGCAAATTCTAGGGAGACCGAGCATACGACTTAGCTCCATCAATTGGGTCTGAGCCAGACCCGCACGCCGTAAAAGAGGGCCGTCAGCGAAAATTTCATCCTTCGTCCCATCCGCGATTATCCGCCCTTGATGCATTACAATTATTCTGCTGGCCCATTCTGAGACAAGCTGCATATCATGAGTTGCGATGACGACCGTCTTCACATGATTACGAAGCGTCTCCAGCACATGTACCATTTCTTGTTTGGTCGAAATGTCCAGATTAGCTGTCGGTTCATCAAGCAGCATGATGGCGGGTTTAACCGCGGCACCAATCGCCAAGGATACCCGGCGCTGCTGCCCGCCACTTAGCAGTCGGGCATCCCGTTCAGCCAGCTCGCTTAAGCGAAACGCCTTTAGCATCTCATCCACTCTTTCATCCGTATCTGGTAATATCCGCGCCTTCAGATAATAAGCGATTTCCTTACGCACAGAATCCTCGATAAACATTTCCTCCGGATTCTGGAATACGTAAGCTACCGTACCGGAGAGACGTTCAGGCGGCAACCCGTTCACCGTCATTTCTTTAACCTTTACGGTTCCAGCTGTAGGTCTGACAATACCAGCAATCAGCTTCATTAATGAAGATTTACCTGCTCCGTTGTTGCCAATAAGAGCAATGGACTCTCCCTGCCGCAGTTCTAGCTGAATTCCATTCAGTACAGGATGCAGCACCTTATGAATCGTACGGTAAGAGAGGTGAACATTCTCCAGCTGAGCAATAGAATTTTCTTCTTTTGCAGCTATGGGGAGCTGATCTTGAATACGTCCGATTGGAAGTGTCTCCACATTGGCACCTTGACGAAGCATCATGCGGGTACTGCCTTCCTCAGCATTTAAGGGAAGCAGCTTTGACTTCTGATCATCAGGCTGTAGCAGCCAAGCCGCCCGGGTCACATCCGGTGGGTAAATGCCCAGCTCTAGCAATTCTTCTACAGATGACAAAGCTTCACGCACAGGCTTCTGCCAGCGCATTTTACCCTGATCCATCAGGACAACATTTTTACAATAATCCGCAATAAATTCCGCATGATGCTCAATCACTACAATGGTCTTTCCATGCTCTTCATTCAAACGCTGCAAAATATCATAGATATGACGGGCATGCTGCGGATCCAGCTGGGCTACGGGTTCGTCGATAACCAGAATTTCCGGATCCATAGCTAATGCTCCGGCCAGAGCGAGCAGGTGTTTTTGCCCACCACTTAACTGCCAAATAAATTCATGCCTCAAGTCACTAAGTCCGGTTAACGCCAGCGCACGCTCTCCCCGTTCCTTGTAATCCGTAAACCCATAATTCAGAGGTGTAAAAGACACATCATCAAGTACCGTCGGCCGTACCAATTGATTCTCGAAATCCTGATAAACATAACCGATACGTTTGGACAGCTCTGCTACACTTTTTCCATCCGCAGATTGGCTGCAAACTGTCACCTCTCCACTGAAATCACCAGTGTAATAATGAGGAATTAAGCCGTTAAAGCATTTGCAGAGAGTAGATTTCCCGGAGCCATTACTGCCGATGATCGCAATAAAATCTCCTTCTCCCAGTCGTAAGTCTACGTCTTGCAGTACTGGTTGTTCAGCTCCCGGATACGTAAAGTTAATTTTGTTCAATTCAAGAATTGTATTACGCATCTGCTTGACCCGCTTCCTGTCTTTTTCGTGCCGAACGCCGAAGCAGTGTAATAATCGCCGTTGCCGCTACTACAGCCGCTACCAACATACTGAGCCAAATCAAGGTCTTTTCATTCGATTCCGCTCCTGCAAGCTCAAAATCACCGAAGTTCCAGCCCGATTCCGATAACAATTCCGAACCCACCGCTACCATCACTAGAAAGGTTCCGGCAATGACCAGCTTAGGAGATAGCCATGCTCCTGTTGCATATTTCATATTCCGCTCACGTGGCTTCATGCCGATCAATGGTTCAATTTTTCCATATAAACGCGGAACCAGATACATAGTAGGAATCAGCGCGAACAAAATGCCGGAGAAGAGTACATCATTCAGGAACCCTACTCCCTCAATTACAACGATACTTTCTGCCAGCCCTTTAACAGCCTCTAGCTCTTCTACCCCTACCCATACCTTCACAATATCTATAACGGAGCTAAAAAACTGGTGAATCACCACGCCGGTAATCGCAGCCACTCCAACCTGTCTACGATTCTTCGGATCAGATACCATGCGGCCTGCGGTATACATCGCCAGTGAGAAGGTAATAAATTTCTCCAGCTCCCCTAAACCACCAAATTGACCTAACATCAATTCCCCGAAGATTACCTCACCAACAGCTGCTCCGACCGCCGCATATAAGGGGTGAAACAACATACATAATGTCAAAGGAATGAAAGCGAAATATTCAATGGATAATTCAATCGGGCCCAGTTTGATCCCAGGCACTAGCTCGGTAAACATATTGGACAACCCGTAAAGCGACATCGACAGTACAAAAATCATCATTTTTTGTGACTGAGTCAGTGTGTAACGCGTTTTTATCGTGCTCATGAAATATTTGGCCTCCCAATAAGAATTTATCTTCATTATAAGAAGGCCATGTCATCACAGCTTTTTTCATTTGTTAAATGAGAGTAATATTTTTTTCAATATTTTTAACGTTGTAAAAATATTTACAACATATTCGCACGTTATATTCTATCTATCGCATCATCATAGGAGGATTGAGAGATTGTATAAAGATTGGAACCATCGCGCTTTTTCGCCTAATCAACGGATAATTGCCGACTTTATTCAGAAAAATGAGCAACGTGTGGTCTATATGACCGAACAAGAAATGGCAGACGAGCTGCATTTGAGCATTGCCTCCGTTTCACGGTTCTGGAAAGCTGCGGGGTATAAACATGCCAAAGATTTTAAAAACCGGCTCCGTTTCCGCTTTGAATCCACACCTTCTGTAAAAATGCGTGATGCCATGCAGCGATCAGACGATACCTCACTCCCTCAACTGCTGCTGGACAATTGTTCACATCATTTGCAAGAAACACGCCGCTATTTAAGTGACGATGTACTAAAGCGTGCAGTAGATGCAATATCAACAGCTCGGATTATTTATGTATACAGCCCTGGCCCTTGCGCCGGATTAGCCGAGCTAATGATCTATCGAATGGCGCGTTTTGGTCTTCAAATGAAAAAAATGGCCCCCAGCGGCCATGAGCTGCTAGAGACCTTAATGCATGCTGACAAACAAGATGTCTTGCTTGTCTTTGGATTTGTGCAAATACTGCCTGAGATTGAAGTCATACTGAACCATGCACGTGAAGTAAATTACCAAGTCATCCTGATCACAGATAGACTCGTCTACCCGCGATCGCAAGATGCAGATATCGTGCTTTATGCCGGGAGAGGTGAGGTTTGGGAGTTCCACTCCATGGTTGGCCCCACCTATATTATTGAGAATCTGATCCTTGGAGTGGGATTAGCAAACAGGGACAGTAGTCTAAGCAAGCTGGATAAATTGCAGCAATTGCGCGCGCAGTATGGGGGGAAGCTCCCGCGGAGTTAGGTTTAGATTTGACTGCAAGGTGAAGAAATATTTAATTCATTCCTAAAGCTTCTTTAATTTGTGGGATAGATAAACCGTTTGCTTTCATTTCTTTGATCCAAAGAATGCGCGCGACGGTTTCTTCTCTTTTATATCTGCGTGTTAAGTTCTCCTCTGCCTGTTCAAAGGGCAGCATGCCTTCTTCTGTGTAATGTTTGAGTGTACTATAACGAGCATTTGTGATTCTTACTAATTCCCCTATCGATACATATTCTGACGCCATAATATTCTCCATGGATCGTTGTCTAGACATTGATAACCAACTCCTTTACAGCGGGCGCTTCGGAATAAGACGCACACCTTGAATTGGCACTTTCATCATTACAAAATGTGGGATCGCATCGTAGAGCAAATTATCAATTTTAAGGGTCGCAATTGATCCTCTCTCCAGCACCTTAACTTCATGTCCATAGGACATTAATCTTGTAATAACTGCGTCTAACCTTTGATTAGAATTATCAAACCAAGACTCTGTTTCTATAAAGACAGCTCGTGATCGCTCTAGGGCAGGGAAGATAAGATTGAGACTACTGCCGATAAATGTCTTCGCAAACTTTGTCTTCAATGCTAAAAAACGTTTGATGCCTAACTCAATTCCCTGGCGGATTTGTATAGGAAACAATGCCTTTGCCCATAAGTTACTTTGGTATAGATCATGTAATTTGATATTCACCTGTTCTAATTCGTTCAGCGAGAAGAAATCTTGCATACATCCACTTTCACGAAGTAGCCATAGCATACAAATGACCTCATCCGTAACTGGGCCCTCTTCCAAAATCTCTGCCCGCATATTCTCTGTAATGCTCGTGTACGCCTCCATATTACTGCGATAGGCTCTAATTTCAACTTCAGCAGAATCAAAATACATGTCGCTCCCTATCAGGCTTGGTATATCTTCAAGCAAATTCATGGCTTGAAGATCATCTGAAATCGCGGTTTCGAACTTTTTTAATTGATGGTTAGACTTCCTCGAAGCCTTCTTTAACCACCAATTTAGGTCACCCTTCACCTCAGCACTATTATGAAGTAAGGATTGTAGAACAGTTTCTCTATAGAGTGTTGAATGAGATTGATCAAGTGCTTCCTTGTGCAAAGTTAACTTGTTCTCAGATTGTGTAAAACATCCCTCTAAGTAAAGCTCCAATATAACCGCTGCTGCCATGCAGCGCAAAGACACTTTCTTGACAGTAGTCATCTGAAGACTTCTCTGTGCATTAAGCGCAATCAATGAAAAACTTGGTACTAATTTAAGATCCATCATAACCATCCACCCCTATCCATTAATTCGTATTTACAGGATGATATTTATTCCGTATGGTGAGCGTTTGATTTACTTACTACTTACTACTTACTACTTATCACTTACAATACACCATCATTACAATAATTGTCAATGATCTGGAATAACGTAAAGAAAGCCCTGCCCTTAGCACCTGCATGAGCCAACAGATAGTTCTAAGCGCTATCCCAACAAAAAATAATCCGCAGCACAAACAAGCTCCTGTGATAATCACCGGAGCTTGTTCACGTTTAGGCTAAAACTTAGCCTAAAATTAGCGGATGCTCTTAGATACCGCTCAGGCCAGCAAGGTACGGGCTACCTGATCCACAATGTAATTGATACCTGTCGGTCCGTAGCAGCCGATCCATGTAGCGGCATCTACCGGGTATATATACGGCCGCTCATCGGAATCCAACATCCCTCGCACGCTTTGCTCTGTCGCAGATATCCCCTCCTGCATCATCTCATTACTAAGTAAAAAATAATGGCTGGCATGCACAGCCGGCAGTCTATCAACTGTAATATGATAAGCCGTGTCGGAAGTGTCTGCGACAAATAGAGGAGCTGGCAGACCAAGATCCCGGTACAGCACGGCACCTGTGCGATGGGAGGCAGTATGTACCCGTACCAGCGACTCACGCGGACGGATCAAGGCCACGCTCTGACCCGCCAGCGCCGTTGCAAGCTGCTCAGACAGCAATGCTGTTCGGCGCAGGTAATCCGCAATAATACGCTCCACCTCTGTCCGCTTGTCCGTCAATTCACCGAACAGGCTCAAAATCGTCTGCCAGCTCTCATTCCGTTGAAACATTAGGGTTGGCGCAATCCGGTTTAACCGTTCATAATGCTGGGCATGCACCTCAGTACAGACAATCAAATCCGGCCGCAGCCGTTCGACAGCTTGCAGGTCCGGGTACTCATAAGTTCCGAGCATTTCCGTTGTCTTAAGCCTTTCCCTGATATATTGAGGGAATTTTAACGCTGCACTGCCCGTTCCTACACTTCCTGCCGGGGATATCTCAAGCGCAAGCAAATGGTCTGCATATTGAACGTCGAGTACGGCGATACGCCTCGGAATAGCGGTGACGCAATATTCGCCTCGCATATGACAAATTACCGGGCCTTGCAGCGACTCGTACGATGAGGCCAGGCGATCCGGCAGCCCAGAATATGCTGAGAGAGCACCGATCCCTGAAGCGGCAGTGCGCCTGTAGATCTGCGGGGGAACTCCATGATATTTCTTAAATGCCCTGCTAAAGTAATACATGTCGCGATAGCCCGTTTTTTCTGCAATTTCGCCGATGGGAGCATCCGTATGACGCAACATCCGCTCGGCACTCTCCATCCGCAGCTGGATTACATATTCCATCGGTCCTAGTAACTTCTCCTGTTTGAATCGCCGCTGTAACTGTCTTGTACTGCATCCGGCAAGCGCTGCCAGCTCCTTAAGCTCCAGCTCCTGACGATAATGCCCCGCTATATAGGCAGCGACAACATCCACCATATCCGCCTCTGTGCCTTTCTGACCACATTCATACTCCATAATAAGCTCGTAAAGCATTCCTTGCAGTAGCGCATTCGCATGGAAACGCTCCAGCCCTTCGCCCCGGCTCCATTTGGCTTCGATTTGTTCCGCAGTCTGATGCAGTTCAGCCAGGAGCACAGGACGGTGAACAAATGAAGTTCGTAATGGGTGATTGCGCTGCGGAAACAGAACATGGGCAGCCCCCAACATTGGAAAAGCCTTGTACATAATAACGGTATAATGAATGGTTTCTGATCCAGCAGTCAAAGTAAATGCTGATCCCTTGACTGCGTGACAAGCGAAATAGGCCTGGATATGGCAAATTTCGCCATTCATCACAAGCCTACCTTCCCCGCCGCCTGCCAGCAGCAACACATTGGCTGTTAATCCGGTTTCGCTCATAACGCCGCCGGGTGGCAAAGTACCGCTGCGCACATCAAGCATCTTGATCGTTGTATCACTCCATAAACTTGCCTGTTCTTTGAGCGGCATTTCTCTCATCTCCTGACAATAGCATCCTCTGTTTAACGGGCGCACTGAATAGGATTACATGCTTTAGTGAAAGCGCGTCCGCAACATAAGTGAGTGCGTTGCTGTTGTCATTTTAATTGAGATTCATTCTCATTGTCAATTTTCGGACATTTTCCGCAATATTCCGCCGACATCCTGTAATAAAAACAGCAGGTGATACGCTTGTTTTTTGCAACCGGAGCCAGGTCATTGTTCTCTGTGAACCGGGTAAACGGATTGCGTCTTGCGCCGAACAATTGTCCGGGAGCTATCCGGGTCAGGAAGGCAAAATCGGCTTGCATTCGTTGCCTTTCTTGCCCAAATTCATCTGTTCCAGGAGAATACAACGGGGCAATGCGTACCATAATATTCTCCCAAAGTACTGCCATGGAGACGGGACCAATTGCAGCAAGCGTGTGCAGCATCGGCGCAAGACGTACCGCGAAAATTTCCTCTACGATCTCTTCTCGCCAGGCTTCCCTGTCTTCCGGTGCCGCCGTCGCTCGAAGCCCGTTCAGCGCAAGGAAAGGAAAACGCGTATCCCCTTTAAAAGCTGGGGAAGCCGGATGATAGAGGAAGCAGTTCTCCAGCGGGATGGAGACTTCCCGGTTATGAAGGGTCATAGCGGTCAGCATCGGTGCGATCCACAGATAACCGATCCGCTTGGCCAGCATGGAAGCGGCAACCTGCATATCAGGCGCACCGATATAACCCTTAAGCCAGCTTACATATTCGCGGCATGCAGCTTCTTCGTGCAAATGGCTAAGGGCAATTGTACGAACGTTGCCTTCAGGCGGTTCACCTACCCACAGACGGTATTCCTCCGCCATTTGTTTCCAGGTGGCCGACGACAGATAGTTGTCCATTTTAATGCGATCCCAACAGCGCTTCCGCGGTTTGATCTACAATAATGTTGAGGGCAATTGGCCCATAATAAGCGATCCATAGCGTTGAATTCACATTGTATACGCGGTTATTTTTAACGGCATCATGAGATTTCCAGACCGGACTGTTCGCCATTGCCTCTGCCTCTTTGGCAAACAATTCATCCGATAACAGGAAATAGTGATCTGCTCCGATATCAGCGATGGTCTCCATCGAAATTTCAACGGAGGTATCATCTTTGATCTCCTGAACGAATGCAGGGATATTCAATCCCAAATCCTCATAAAGAATGCTTCCGGTCCGATGTTCGGGACCGTGTACGCGAATACCTTCCGGTCTTGGGCGAATCAGAGCTACCGTTTCGTCACCCAGCTTCGCCGACAGCTGTTCCCGCAGTCCGACGATTTTGTCCTCGTAGGCTTGACGCACTACCTTCGCCTCCGCCTGCTTGCCCGTTATCATACCGATGGTAGCCGATGTATCCCGCCAATCTTCATAGAAGTCGAGTACTATTGTGGGCGCTATTTTACTGACGCTGTCATACACCTGCTCCTGAAAGTCGGTCATCAATATAAGATCCGGATTCATCGCTACAATAGCTTCAAGATTGGGCTCATCGCGTGTGCCCAGGACCTTCACATCACCCAATTGTTCACTTAAATATTCTGGAAACTTTGCATCTTTCGCTCCAGCTACAACGCTGCCTGCCGGATGCTCGCCTATCGCTAACAATTGATCGATGAATTTCACATCAAGCGCGGCGATGACCTTCGGCTTCTCAGTCAGCGTATATTCGCCCTTCATATGCGAGATGGTAACCGGGAAGGCTGCAGTCTGAGCCTGTGTCTCAGATGTAGGTGACGGCTCGGCTGAAGCAGATGGCAGTGCGGCAGTGCCCGCATTTGCTCCCCCTCCAGTACCGCAAGCCGTTAGCACAAGTACCAGCGCCATCATCCATATCATTAATAGTCCTGCTTTTTGGGCAGCATCTACCTTTCTACCGGTTGCTTGCCTCTTCTTTGTTCTTTTCATGCTGACTCCCCCTTATGTATGATAATGATTTTCATTATCAGATCAATAAAGCGAGTATAATCTATCTTCATACTCTATTTCCATGTACTTTTGCGACATTACAGCCGGATTAATGCGACATTGCACACCATAGGAACGACTCAGGAGAATCGTGACTGACTACAAAAATTCCACACAAGCACCCAATTCCCTAATTTCAACAAAATTTCTTTGCTCCAGCTCTGCAAATATGTCAACACAATCGATGGTAACATTGCTCAATTCAAGCTTTTCCTTCTCCAGAAACTGATCATCGAGCAATCTGGCTACTTCAGAAATGGTTCTCCCATTGCAGTCCCTGCTTCTTCCCAAATGAAAAAAGGTATCTTTGTATTACACAAAGATACCTTTTTTCATTAAAAGCTTACGGCTCAATCCCCCACACAAGCTGACCATTCATATACCCGGTGACCTGTTCATTGTTGATGAACTGACTGCTGGATGCCTTGAACGAATAATCATTAGCCTGGTTGTAATTGGACCAGTCGTTTTTGGAGAAACGGGTTTGAATTTCTGCGCTCTGACCTGGATTAAGTGTTCCAGCCGAACTCGTGAAACCAATTTCCAAAACATAATCGGCACTGGCAACAGGAGTCGCCAGCTTAACGAAATTTCCGGTTACATTCGCATTTCCGATGCTGGCCCAGTCGATCCAGAAACTCTGATCTTTCTCGCCATCAATCGTATAGTAATACCGGACCTTCACATCACTTAGTTGAATCGCTGAATCACCGGTATTGACAACTTTGATTTTGGGTGAAATCCCGTTGGTGGAGGCACTTGTGTTGCCATTAAAAGCTTGGACCGTCAAATCTCCAGTGGGTACTGGAACACTGCTATCCGCTACGTTCACTGTAAGAACAGCATTATTTCCTCCATTAAAATGAAAGGTTATGGTATTCTGTCCCAGCGGAAGCGTGGAAAGATAGGATTTTTTCAGAACAACAGCAGCGCTTGATGCCGTATAATCCTGACTCGCTAAAAGTGTGGAATTTCCATTTGTGATACTTGCAAGCTGGTGTCCATTTAAGGTAAGGACTACGGAAATATCCTGGGTTAGATTCGCCGCTTTATCAAATGCAGCGCTCACGGGCGCAATGGATGCGCTTGGCGTGGAATCGACAATTTTCACTTTTAACACGGGATCTTGTCCTTTATTAAAATCAAAGATGATCGAATGCTCGCCAACCGGCAGTGTCGCCAGAAATGCTTTTTTGAGCAGCAGCGTATTTCCACTCAAGGTATAATTCTGAGTCTCTATTAATGTATTTGCGCCTGCCCGGAGAGCGGTTAACGTATTGCCGTTTGAATTCACGGTGATGGCTTTGTCATTCTCATTGGAGGCATTTTTATCAAATTCGACGTTCGCAGGTGTGATAGACGCACTTGGAATTGGATTGTTAACCTTCAAATCAGGCAGCTCATCGAGCGTGATTACATAATTGCTTTGGTACAGCGTTGTTAAGGTGGCCGGATAATTAAAGGCGGAACTCATGAGATGCTCACCATACCACGGTAAGAAATAGAGCCAGCCCGATTTTTCCTCTGTCAGATTCTGAACGCTTGGAACGGTGTCGTTCTCCGTCATGGCTACCATTTTCTTACCGCCGGTTAAATCAACAAGCTGATAGAAAATCGAGGTAATCGCGTCCTCATTGGGAACACCAGACAAACCGTCATAGCGGTTATAGATCGTGTTGTATTTATCATAGCCTACAATATCCACCTGATCATCGCCGGGATACCATGCGGGAGAAGTGCTGTAGACATAGCTGTTGTAGGTCCAGATCAAATTGTGCAGACCGTACGTTTCTGTAAGTTCAGTATAGAGCAGATCCCACAACTGCTTGTATACCTCCGAGCCTGCCGAAGCCCACCAGAACCATGCACCTTCTCCATTCAATCCGCCGTTGCCCTCCGCCTCATGGAAGGGTCTGAAGATAACCGGCACATTGTTATTTTGCAGAATCTGCAGTTGCTCCGCCAAATCCCCAATGGCCAGTTGTACATATTGGTATTCTTTCGTACCTGGAACTACCGCATTGGCTGTATTAAAATTGGTTTCTGTCGGCTTGTAGGTGGCTTTCTTCCAATCTACAAATTCCCCGAGCTGATAGGCGGTGAAATCTCGGGGCACAGTGATATGCCAGCTGTTTGTCGCGATCCCGCCCCGGTTATTCACCCAATCGATCATCCGGGCGGTCGTACCATCCTCCCAGCCGTAAAGCGGATTGTAATTCATCAGATCAAATCCGCGGATCGCCGGATACTTTCCCGTTAAATTGTGAATCCAATCAAACTCCAGCTCGGAATTGCCGTCATTTCCGCCTCCGTAAATCTCCTGCTGGCCGGAGATCATATGATTGCCGTAAACCTCCGTTAAATAATTCATCAGAAGCTGAGTTTCCGGAGTCGCTTGAGTATCGCTGAGGACAGGTTGCACATCCAGGGGATCAAGATCGGCATAATCCACAGTGAAGGTATCAAAATAAGCGAAACCCCAGCCAGCCTTCAGTTGAATAGTGTTGCTGCCTTGATTCAGCTTGTGATAGCCAAAATCGAAATTCGACCATGTGGTCGTATAGGGCAGCATATACGACCCTTTCGTAACGCCGTTAACGGCTAAAGATTGAAGCCTGCCGTCAGCACTGAGCTCCTGCATATAACGTGTGGAGATCGTATACATGCCGGTTTCTGGGACAGTCACTGTGAAGGAAATTGTACCGGAATTCTGCATCCAGACAAATCCGCTTCCAGAGTATCCGGGTTTGGGCTGTCCGTAAATTTGGGTCGTCACTTGAAGATCGGAGGTGAGCTGAGCGTTTTCGCTTTCAATTGTGAAAAGTGCGTTGTCTGCATGAACGGGCGGCGCTGTCATCAATCCAAGTAGCAGAGTAAATGCCAGCATCATTGTGATTGCCTTCTTGAGCAAATTTTTCATTTCCACCTTTCCTCCCTATGTTAAATATGGTAAATAAAAGTTCAATATACCATCTCTTGGATGCGCTTTCATAGATAAGATAGCATATATTCCATATTTTGTAAATCTACCTAATCGAGAAAATTTCCACATGCAAAAAAAACTCCCACCAATATTTATTAGGAGGAGTTAAATAACATTGATTCACGCGAACATCCCATCAATGACAAGTCAAATATCCCATACGGAGGGAAATTCGCTTGCTTATTTATTTATTTATTTGTTTGTTTGTTTACTTAAATGCCTTAACTTCAAGCGTACCAAGGCTTCTTACAACTTAAAGTTTCGGAGCGGCTTTCCGTACCGTACCAAAACATGCCATAAGAGTTTTAATTCTTGAAGTACTTCTTTTTCGGTTCCTCGGTCCCGCCATGCTGCAGGATCATGCTTTAAGTGCATAGCAGCAGATCCAATCATGCTCGTATCGATATAACCGTGATGAGCAATACGCTTAGCCAAGGAGGGCATCGTAGGCCCTCTAAAATCCGAAGGCACTTCGTCTACCCACATCGCGAATCCCATGTGCCAATAGAGTTGGATGGCATACTGTAAACATATTTGCTCCAGGACTTGCCCTGTTGGAGTACCCTTGAATGAAGGATCGGCTACTAAGATTTCCACATCTTCCTTTAGACGGATGTTTCCATGAACTTGCGCTTCAATATAGTGGTTAAGATTACGTTTAGCTTCACATTTTGAAGAGTCTGAAAACGGCATTGTGAGGTTGTCCCGAAGATGGTCAACTAATTTTTGTGATCGAAGATCTTTTTCCCCTAGAGCGGAATCTCTTAAGAAAATCTCCTCTAGTAATGCCGCCATCATATCATCAAATTCTGCATATGTCCCTTTCTGTACAGGGTTTTGATGCGAATCCATATAGGTGTATGTACTGCGATAAGAAACCTCAGGGGACAGGAGGAAATAGCAGGAGCCAAAGCGCGGAGCTGGCCCATCCGAATGAAGCATCAAATCAAGAGCGCCATATTTAGGGCGTTCGCTATTCGAAGCACCCTCTTGTTGGTATGCCCCTCCAAATAGTCTTTCCTCCCACAAATCACGTGGACCGCCAGAATAGGCTGATACACTACCACTGGATAACAAGGTCTCAAATTGGCTCTTGTACACGCCTTGCTCCAATAGCGCCTCTGCAACACTTTTCTTTACCGGATCTAGTCGATCTGGATGGAAATGTAGAGCAATCTTCGCCTGTGACTTTATTTTGACCACAGCATCTTCAAACTCTTCCCGATCCACATTAGACATTTGAAGAATTTCATGGATAGTCTGAACTGCTTCACTTTTTCGAGTTCGCGCGTAATTCGTAACATATTCTAAAGCCGATAATTGTGACTCCGATAGTTCCTCAGTGAACTGAGACTCTCTTATTTTATTGGCATTTGCATCGCCTTTCCACTCCATTGCTTATTCACTCCTTTCTAGACCCAGTCCATAAGAAAAGAGACTTGAGTTCTCCTCTCACTGTATCAAACGCTTCTTCACTTGAAACTTCATATCCTTACAATCGCGGAATCCGATAACTTTACGTGGATCTGGAATGATATAAATTCAAAATAGTAATCAACTCGATTTGCTCGTAAGGTGCTGTCAAATAGGGACTCAAAACAAATACCATTCAGTTAACCGTCAGTGTCACAACCACTCAACCATTATTAGAGCGTCTCAGCCAATTTCTGAATCTTTGAGTGGGAAATTAAATATACATTGCCTATAATGTCGATTTTGCTGCCCTTCACACGTACAGCACCATCTTTGTCTGCCGCCACATAAATATCCATTTTATTCGATAAAGGGAAACGCTCCTCAATCATCGCGGTGTTATCATGATCAAAATGAGCTTCAAAAGAAAAGTGATTAAGAGCCATACCTTCACAAACAGTGCATTCATCCACATATTCATCAGACATGTTCATCCCACCAGCACTTGTTCCCATTACAACAGCATTGCTTTTTTTAATCAAATCCGATAATTCATATTCCGTCAAAAGGTGCTTTTGGTTCCGAGCGGTTCCACCACATAAAAAAACGACAGAGGCGTTTTGAATTAATCGCTGGGCATCTTCCTTCTGCGTGCGGTCATCAATGAAATGATATTCATCAAAATAAATGTTAGCCTGATTAAACCATGTCCTTTCAAAAACACTATCAATATTAACTTGTTCATCACTAAAATCAGACGATTCAGCGCTAATCATAACCAGCGATTTTCTGTCTGTTATATCCTCATGCAACACATTGACTAACTTCTCAGAAAAACCCTTATCATAAAACCAATCCAAGTAATAGTGAGTTTTCATCCGTAATTACCTCCATATGTAATATTTAAATTATCCATTATGTTTATCAAAATCCATAGTGCCAAGCAAGAGAAATTATCTTCATTCCTTTTATACCATGGATATCGTACCATATAATGGAATTCAATAAATCTTACAAATTGATTAAAACAAAAAAATGCCAGCATCATTAGTACCTTCGGTGAATAGCAAAAAGACTTACTCGAGGTATCGATCCCTTCAAGTAAGTCTTTATTTCTAAAGTTATAAAGATACTAGTCCCTTAAACGAAAACATACTCCCCATCACCAATCCGAATCGTCTTCCCTTTCAGCTCTAACGAATCCGTTTCAAAAACCACCTGCTTGAATTGGTTCTCGTCTCCTTGCACGAAAGCAAATGATCTATCGCCAATCTTAAGGCTGAAGGTATCATCCTCTGACTTCGTAACAGGCAGTCCGAATATGGTTCCCCAATGGTTGGCTGCAGCTTCAGGATCGGAGACATGAAATACAGCACGGACGATTTCGACTTCTCCCGCAGGATGAGGCTTAATGACTCCAGATGATGTTAATCTTTCCACTCGCTCTGTATCCGTTCCGCTCCATTGAATGATGAACGGATAGACCAGTCCCCCAAAGTCACCAGCAATGGTCATCATCCGCCACTCTATTAATCTGCCCTCGTTATCTAGTCGCTTACCATCGATAATTGGAGATAATGATAAGCCTGCTGCTTTCAGGGAAGCCGCTACTTCTTCAATATCATCCGTCCGGATGACTACTCTACTTAGAACTTCATGTTCTGGTAAAAGTTCAACTGCATCTTTCACCACTAGATTATGTTCAGTTGCCTTTGCCAGCTCAAGATTCTCAATGCCCAGAAACTCGAGATAGGTTAGCCCAAAGTAACTTAAGGCATTATAGGTTCCCCAATCTTTATGAGATCCTCCTTTAAAAGCAACCAATCCATGAGCTCCAAAGATCTCAACCGGTTTGGCCAAATCATTGACATAGTGAACTAAATGATCCCATTTCATCGTTGTCATGATTACTTCACTCCCAGCTCAGTAGTACGTTTTACGGCTGCCAGAACACTTCTTTGCAGGCCCGCTGCGAAATCACTGTTGTTTAATTCGTACAAGCCATGCATGCCGACACCGCCAGGTGAATTATTAATATCCAGCAGCTGTCGTGGATGCAGCCCTGTCTGTTGCAGCATTGCTACCGATCCCATCAGATTCTCCAATGCAACCTTCCAGGCTTGCTCACGCGGCAGTCCGGCAAGTACACCTGCATCCACGAGAGATTCAATGAAATAATAGATATAGTTAGGACCCGCCACACCAAATCCAGTGAAAACATCCATTAACGCCTCATCCAGATATTGTACTTTTCCAAAGCCAAGTAAAAAATGCTCCACTTGATCACGAGTAGCATAAGCATTTAACGCTACACCACTATAGCCATATCCTGTATCGGTTAAAGTATTGGGGATAACCCGGATAATGGACCGTTCAGCTCCAAAATACCCAGCTAATTGATCATTTGTCACACCCGCCACAATCGATACGATTGCGGCAGAAGCTGTAGCGAATTGTTGTACGTTTTGACCAAGTGTAGTTAAATCATCCTGTGGGCGAACTGCCACTACAATCACATCTGCTGTAGACAGGTTATGCTCTTGCGAACTCTCCGTATCCACACCGTATTTGGTATTCAAAAACTGCAGACGCGCTTCATTAATATCCGATACACTAATTTGATTTACAGACAAGGTGTTATTCGCTATACATGCGCGGATGATCGCTTCCGCCATCTGTCCGCCACCAATAAAATGAATCTTTTCTTTGGTCACTCCGTTCACTTCCTTAATTAATTGTTGTCCCAAGCTTCAGGTAGAATGAAACCATCATATTTTTCTAATCCAAGAATATATTCTTCAAACTCTTTGGATTCATAAGCAGCTTTCAAATCTTTAGCCCACTGAGAATTTTCATCCTTTTTATTAACCGATACGATAATTCTGTGTTCCATAGGTGTGTTTTCTATTTTCAAAGCATCCGTAATCTTTCTGTCCGAATTGGCAATATAATTACCGTTTACAACGCCATAATCAACATCTTGAAGGGAGACAAGGATTTGAGCGGGGTCCAGTATTTTAATATCAATATTATATTTATCCGGTTCCATACTATTAATATTGAAATCCGCTACGCCCGCCCCTTCTTTAATTTTGACCCAACCCAATTCTTCCAGAATACGTAGTGCACGCTCTTGGTTTACCGGATCGTTCGGAACAGCTACGGTTGTACCGTCTTTAACATCGTCTAGCGTGGTATGATTTACAGAATAAAGACCTTGTGGAGCACCTGGAACATAAGCAATTCCGACCATATCTGCATTGATTTCTTCGTTAATGGCCTCCATATAGGCTGTACTTTGGAATATACTTGCGTCAATGGAGCCTTCTTTCATTGCTGGATTGACCTGCATATTTTGCGAGAAGGTTTTAATGTCAACGGAATACCCTTGTTTCTCTAAAATCGGTAGAATCGATTGGCGGAATTGTTCCTCATAGGTTCCAACACCAAATCCAACGGTAAGCTTTTTCTTATCTCCAGAATCCCCCGCCTCTTTATTGCCACAAGCCGTCAACACTGCAAGAACACCTATCATCATCACTAACATTAACTTTTTCATACTTACTTCCCCTATTCCAATATAGATTTTTTAAATTGTGCCAACGCCTCATCCGTCACATTGAGTGGGATTGCGCAGTTTGGAGATAGAATAAACGGCTGGTCTTTCATTAACTTTAATGCATCTTCAGCCTGCTGCTTGATTTGGGCAATATCGTTTACCGCAAACAACCCATGATCGACTCCCCCCACTTTAGTAGCTTTGAGATTTGCCTCTAACCCTGGATTCCCCTCGGCTATCGTATCCCAACTGATCCCATCAATCCGATAATCGTTGAACTTCTCAGGCTGGGCGTAAGCTCCACAAGTATGAAGAATGTTTTTTCCATAGCTTGCTGCTTCTAACACAATAGAATCATAAGGTCTGGACAGCTCATCAAACATTGCTTCATCAAATAATCCTGGGTGAGCTGTGCCCGTCACTGCGTAGAACAAACCGTCAGAGCCCGCTTGCTGTAACTCTTGTACATAATCGGCTAAAGTTAAGGAAATCGCATGTAGCGCATGGTGTGCTGCCGCTCGATGTTCTTTAAACAAGGATTCCAAAGTTACCGGGTGCTCAATACCAAACACCGTTTTAGTAACGTAAGCAGAACGTCCTACAATAAATAGCAGCACTGTTAATGGTGAAAATACCGTCTGGATTAGTGGGGTATCTGGTAACCCTTGGCGAATTTTTCTAACCGCATCTAAATGCTCTGCCAAAGGGGCTGACTGGACTGCCTTTTTAACATCGATATCCCACAGACTAGCCGCTGTTGGAATAGCCGTCGTTTGCTGTCTCGGAAATACGGTCTGATAATCCGTAAAATCGTATTGATTCCCCCAAGCTTCCGCCAGATAAGTCGCTCTTGGATTAATCTTGACCCAATCCCAATCATATTTTTTCGTAAAAGAAATCGTAGTTTCTGCTAAATCATCCGCAGTTTGTTCTTTGTCGATAAAATGGCGCCAACCACTTCCGATTGGACGATCCGCCCGTTCTCCTGATAATAATGCGTTAAAACGATCTTGCTTACTCCATTCACTCATCTGTCGAGTCCCTCCCAGAATATGTAGTAACTAGTAACGGCGAATTTTTCTTGCTAGCGTGTTGCCTAAAGATTGAATCCCTTGCACTAAAATAATGAGGATAATCACGGTGGCTACTACGACAACAGTGTCAAAGCGTTGGTATCCATATACGATCGCCAAGTCTCCCACGCCGCCTCCCCCTACCGTTCCAGCCATTGCAGTTGCACCTATCAGACCAATCGTCGCTGTTGTAAGAGACAGGATTAAGGATCCAACCGCCTCTGGCAATAAAAAGTACCAAATGACTTGAAAAGGAGTGGCTCCCATCGCCTCAGCGGCTTCAAGGATTCCCGGATTCACTTCAAGCAGTGAGTTCTCTACCAACCGCCCTATATAAGGTGCGATATAGATAATCAAGGGTACGATCGCTGCGCTTGTCCCAATTGAAGTATGAACAATCAATCGTGTGAAAGGCACAATCGCAACCAGTAAAATAATAAAAGGCAATGAGCGAATGATGTTGATAATCGGATTTAGTACGGCGTAAAGCGCTTTGTTCTCCAAAACCCCACCCGGACGAGTGATGACAAGCAATATCCCAAATGGGATCCCAATCAGGGAGCCAACAAACAAGGAGAACCCTACCATTTGAATGGTTTCTATAATCGCCTGCAGAAATTGATCACCTGTTACTGTGGTCGAAAACATTAGATTCTACCTCCTCTACACCGACTCCATTTCTTGTTAAGAAAGATAATGCATTGTTAATCTCTGCTGCCTCACCATCGAATTGAATGATCACTGTTCCCAGTGTTGTTTCTTGAATTTCCGTCGTATTCGCAAATAAAATATTGACCTTTATATCGCAGGAGCGAATCATTTCAAACAGGATAGGCTCGGAGGCACTTGCTCCCACAAAATTAAGCTTGTACAGCTGACTTCCGGGTTCTGTTTTGATAGATTTCCGCACGCTAGAGGTCATGCTATTTTGAATAACCGTCTTCACGAAATTTTGCGTGGTCAGATGTTTTGGACTTCCGAATACATCTAGAACGCTTCCTTGCTCAATAATCCGGCCTTCTTCCATGACCGCTACCTTGTTACAAATCTCTTGAATCACGGACATTTCATGTGTAATGATCATCACGGTAATGTTGTATTCAGCATTGATTTTTTTTAATAGCTGTAAGATAGAATGTGTGGTCTGTGGATCTAAGGCAGAGGTCGCTTCGTCACATAAAAGGATAGACGGATTCGAGGCAAGCGCTCTGGCAATCCCGACACGTTGCTTCTGACCACCTGATAACTCACTCGGGTAACTCCCCGCTTTGTCACTTAATCCAACAAACTCTAGCAGCTCCATTACCCGTTGGCGGATTTCATTTTTATTCTTTTTTAGGAGAACTAGAGGGATCGCCACATTATCAAAAACTTTTTTAGATTCTAATAGATTAAAATGTTGAAAAATCATTCCGATATTTTTCTTAGCGGTACGCAACTCTTTATCGTTGTATGTTCCCAAATCACGTCCAGCGACCATAACTTGTCCTTTGGTGGGTCTTTCCAAATAATTGACTAAACGAATTAATGTACTTTTCCCAGCACCGCTATAGCCGATAACCCCAAATATATCGCCTTTTTCGACCTTTAAATCAATCCCTTTAAGAGCATCAATAGTGGTCCCTTTCCGAGTGAACGATTTGTAAACATTCTTTAATTCAATCATTTCCATTCCCCTCAATCATATATAGGATTAAGCTTCCTCTTGCTGCTTCACCAGCGCTTGTTCTGCCAATAAAGCGAAATACTTAGCAGCTGGTAATATCGCAGCTTCATCAACATCGAAACGAGGGTGATGTAAGGGATAGGCTGGACCTGATCCTATATTCACAAAAGCACCCGGTATCTGTTGTAAATAAAAAGAGAAATCTTCTCCACCCATCTGTGGAGGAATATCATGTACTTCATAGCCGAAATCTGAGGCGATCTTTTTGGTAAAGTCCGCCCATTCCCCATGATTTATCGTTGCGGGTGGACCTGGATACCAATGTAACTGTGCCTCTGCCCCAGCTCCCGCAGCAATCCCTTCGATAAGACGAGTCATTTG
The DNA here is from genome assembly GCF_037969975.1 of Paenibacillus sp. FSL R7-0163. Taxonomy (NCBI): domain Bacteria; kingdom Bacillati; phylum Bacillota; class Bacilli; order Caryophanales; family Paenibacillaceae; genus Paenibacillus; species Paenibacillus sp. FSL R7-0163. Next base: position 1,921,201 of record NZ_CP150224.1, on the reverse strand, counting down.
TATCGGAATATTGCGGCGAATCTCTTCATTGTAAGTTCTTACTGTACCTTCTAATTCGACTTTTTCCGGCAATACATTCCATGTGAAGCCTCCATTAATTCGGGTAACACTTAACACTACTGGTTCCGTGGTGCTGTTTTGACGACTTACGATGGTTTGTAGAGCGGTAATGATTTGAGCCGCAGTTACAATCGTATCCACACCTTTTTCAGGATAAGCAGCATGAGCGCCGACACCTTTTATTGTAATTTCAAACCGGTCAACACCGGCTGTTAAAGCTCCTGTTCTTGTTCCAAAAGCTCCTGTAGGCAAGTCAGGTGAATTATGGAGACCAAATATAGCCGCCACATCCTGGAGTCCTCCCGAGGCTAAGACACTTTCCGCCCCATGCCCTGTTTCTTCCGCGGGTTGAAACAATACTCTAACCTTTCCAGGTAATTCACTTTCACGAGCCTTTAATAATAATGCAGCACCTAAAATAGTAGCCGTGTGAAAATCGTGACCACAGGCATGCATCTTTCCTGGGATCTCTGAGGCAAAGGACAATTCAGTTTGTTCCTCTATGGGAAGTGCATCAATATCACAACGAATGGCCACTATGGGTCCGTGACCCTGCCCGATCTCTGCGATGAGTCCTGTTTGTAAAGGCAAGTCAAGGATGTGAATATTGGCTTGGGTCAGCCATTCCCGTAATTTTGTTGTGGTTTTAAACTCTTCATACGCTAATTCAGGCTCACGATGCAGGTTTCTGCGAACCTCTATTAATTGATTAGCTAAAGCTTGCTCAACCTCATTTAGTGGTTTCATAGCTGATGTACTCCCCTTTCGTTATGCTTCCAGCTTTTCTTCAATCCCTTTGATGCGATCAAGCGCAGTCGATAGACTGCTTAAAATATGATCTTGCATGGCTTTTTCAGCACCATCTTCATTTTTAGCAGCGATCATTTGTAAAATAAGATCATGTTCTTCATCCGCTTGTGTGTTCCAATCCCCATGCATAGAGACGAATCGACAATAACGAAGCGAATGATCTCTTAATTGATTCAGAACCTTCTCGAAGGTTTTAAGTTCACTGATTTCTGATAAATAATCATGGAACTCAAATCCATAAGTAACAAAATTCTGATTATCACCAAGCTGGAACGAGTGTTTCATTTTTGTAATCATCGTCGTTAAGTTAACAATATCTTTCTCTGTGGCATGCTTAGCTGCACTTCTTGCAATATAGCCTTCAAGCATGCTGCGAATAAGAAATATTTCTTCAACCTCTTTACGGGTTACTGAAGCTACCCGCAGTCTTCCATTTGGCTGTCGAACCAGAAAATCCTCGTTCTCCAGTCTCTGTATCGCCTCTCTTAGAGGTGTGCGGCTGACTCCGAGCAAGGCCGCCAAATTTTCTTCATTTACAGGTTGATTCGGTTCAAACTCGCTATCAATAATTTTTTGTTTTAATTCATAGTAGGTATTATCCTTTGATAACCTTCGTGATCGTATCGCCATTTCTATACTGCTCCTCATCGATAATCTATGGGGTCCGAACCCCAATAATATATTTGTATAATTGTATACAATTATTAGTTAAGGATTGATTAGTTAGTTACATTCCCTTCCATACCGTTCAAGCTTTTTTATACTATATTCCAATTATTCCACCTAGTCAAGTAGGAATTAAAAATCAATCTAATCCCCTCTTTTCAACACAAAAAAACCCTACAACCAACAAGGGTCGTAGAGCTATTTTTGAATAAATAAATTTCAGAATTAGAAAGAAATAATTCCCGAGGTATGGAGCAGCACTAGGAACACTAGGATCGGCGCCACATAACGGAGCATAAACAGCCAAACACGGAACCAGCGCGCCTGTAGTCCAGCGGCTTCCGCTGCACCTTTCCAGAAATAACCGGCGAAGATGGTAATCAGCAGACCTCCAAGCGGCAGCATAATGTTAGAGGTGATAAAATCCAGCCCATCAAATAGAGATTTGCCACCAATCGTTAGCTCCGGGAACATTCCCAGTGACATCGCTAAAGGAATACTAAGAAGGAAACAGATCAGCGTCAAAATCCAAACCGAACGTTTCCGGCTCCAATTCCAGCGCTCCATTGTGAAGGATACAGGCACTTCAAGCAGCGATACAGCTGAGGTTAGAGCAGCAATCGCCAGCAAGATAAAGAACAAACCGCCGAAGAGCGCACCAAAAGGCATAGCCGAGAAAGCGGCTGGCAAAGCGATAAAAATCAGCGAAGGCCCCTGATCAGGAGCAATACCAAATGAGAACGTCGTCGGAAAAATAATCAAGCCTGCGATAAAAGCATATAACAAATCTCCTGCACCGATTGCGATGGCAGCGGTACCCAGCGATTGTTTTTTATCAACATAAGATCCGTAAGTCAGGAGAATCCCCATCCCGAGCGATAATGAAAAGAAGGCATGTCCCAATGCAACTAGCGCAGATTCCGCTGTCAACACTGAAAAGTCCGGTTTTAGGAAAAAGGATACCCCTGCGGATGCACCCGGTAAGGTTACCGCGCGAATCATTAACACTACAAGGAGTACGACCATACCAGGAATTAATACTTTGTTAAATTTCTCAATCCCGCCTGATACACCAAGGATGACTACACCCGCCGTAATCAGAATGGCTATCCCCTGCCAAACGATTGGCATATATCCAGAGACAAACGAATTGAATTCGCCTGCATAATCAGTAGTGCTGAATAGTTGTCCATTAAAAGCAATCATCGAATAGTTCAGCGTCCAGCCAGCAACAATAATATAAAAGGAGAGAATTAGAAACGGCGCAAGCACCTGCAACATTCCAGCTGCAAACCAACTCTTCCCGCCTCCAGCCCGCATAAAAGAGGTCGCCGCACTACCACGCCCACTGCGTCCGATAGCCAGTTCTGCCAACAGCACCGGTAACCCTATCAGCACCAAACAGACGATGAAAAGAAGGAAAAAAGCTGCCCCCCCATTTTCCCCTGTAATATAAGGAAACTTCCACATATTCCCTAGCCCAACCGAGCTGCCAATGGCGGCAAAAATAAAGCCCGCGGAAGAGAAGCGTTCCTCCTTCTCCGAGAGAAGATTTTTGTTACCCTTAATTTGATTCATTATAACGCCCCGTTTTCTTTTTTAGACCTCATTATAGCTTAAGTAACAAAGCACGTCATATGGAAATTTTCTGACTATTCTTATAACTACTCAAATTTTCTGTTTGTAAACGCTTATATTGTTTATTCAGTCACTGAATCTTACGAAGAATTATACTACTAACTCCCCTTTCTCATTATATCCACTAATGTCGTGCCTCATTGCTTCAATGAAACGAATTGTCTATATCCTGACGATATCTTTTAACAAAAAAGGCTCCCACTAAGGGAGCCTTTTCTAAACATTATTTGCGGACAGAGAGAATGAACCTCTCAAGCTTAGCTGTATCGGTTATGCTCCGATTACATTCCTGATTATCCAAACATACGTATTGACCCACAGCAGAAATATTATCCGGCGAAACGTTCACATTCTTGGTCTTAACATAAAAGAATGCAAGCTCTTGATGCCGATTGCAGAACATGCAGTACCCTTTTTTGTGCGTTGGTGTAATTCTACCCTCTATACCAATGAACTGTCCTTCGTACGGATAGATAATGAATAATTTATTACTGGCAATATCTATCCAACTCAAATACGTTATGTTGCGATAGTCGATGAGTTGTAGATCAGGTACTTTCAGTTTCTTATTCTTAGGGAATAGCTTCTGAATCTGCTTCAGCGTAATCGTCGGATATGACTCTAGGTATGGTTCTAATTCACTAAGATATCTCTGGAAATCTTCTGCAGTTTCGAAGGTCGATATTTGTTCCAGCATCTGCTTGTGATTCTCCGTAAGAGAAGGAAATGCCTCAATAATGTTCGTAGCAGCACTATATCTTACAGTCTCCAAGACTCTGCGATCCGCAACGGTTCGCAGGGTATGCAGAACAAATTTCGTTTGTTTCTTAATTAAGTTATATTGATGGTTTCTAATAAATGGTGTACACATCGCTTTTCAGCCCCTTATTTATATTAAAAGTTCATAAGGTGCAAAGCCCATTTATAGAAACGATAAAATTAAGTTGGGCGATATATCCATCCATCGCACCTCACGCAAAGTATCGCCCTATATTAGGCTTTGCGTGAGGAACTTCTAGCTAATGGGCATTTCAACATTAGCACTGTACCACCTCCGAGCATATTTCATGCCAAAAGTATAGCACCGTATTTTAGAAGGCGCAATTCATCTCGGGTGTCTATTTTTCATGCCATACCTACAAAAAAAGGGAGCTACATGGACTAGTCCAGTAACTCCCTCTTTTTTGACTATTCTTTTACAGCGCCGACTACGATCCCTGTCACAAAATAACGTTGCAGGAATGGATAAACCAACAATATCGGTAGCGCACTTATGAAAATCTGTGAAGCCCGTATGGTCCGTTGAGACAAGTTAGCTACGGCTGACGGATCAAGCTTGGACATATCTGCCTGAACGATAATGGTCTGCATAAACGTCGCCAGCGGCAGCTTATCCGAATCTCTGATATAGATTATACCGTCAAAATAAGAGTTCCAATGACCCACCATCATGAATAGAGAAACCGTTGCAATGACTGGTAAGGAGACTGGTAAATATATTTTCAAAAAGGTCTTAAAATGTCCTGCCCCATCAATAAAGGCCGCTTCCTCAAGGTCCTTAGGTACACCACGGAAGAAGTTCAGCAGCAAAATGATGTTAAATACGGCTACCAATCCAGGTAGGATAAGTGCCATCAAAGAATTCATCAGCCCGAGCTTTAGAATCAGGATATATCCCGGAATCAGACCCCCACTGAACAGCATGGTTACGACAAAATACCAAAGGTAGATATTACGCGCCCGGAAAACTCTAGTTTCCTTAGAAAGAGCATAGGCTGCAACCGTATTTACTACCAGTGCAAGTGCTGTTCCTAGGATTGTCCGCTCTACCGACACCCACAGGGATGTAAGAAAATTAGTGTTGTTAAAAGTTTTTGCATAGGCCTCCAAAGTGAAGCCAATTGGCCAAAAGGTGACCAAACCAGCATTGGCTGGGGCGGACGCACTAAGAGATACCATGAGTAAGTGATACAATGGCAGCAAGCAGAGCACCGAAAGGATAGTTAGGAGCACATTGTTGAATATGCTAAATATTCGATATGGAAGGGTTTTATGGTACATTTGTTGTCATCCTTTCTAGAAAATTCTGTACCCTGCAAATCTATAGGCAAGTCGGTATGAAATAACGATTAGAATTAAACTAATTGCCGATTTAAAAAGATTAACTGCGGTCGCAAAGCTGAATTGTCCGCTGAGAAGACCTTCTCTGTACACAAAGGTATCAATGATATCCCCTTGTTGATAGATCAAAGGACTATATAGATTAAATACCTGGTCAAAGTTGGCGTTCAATACATTGCCCAGTGCCAAGGTCGCAATTACAATAGCAATTGGAATAAGTGCTGGTATGGTAATATACATCGTTTGCTTCCAGCGACCTGCCCCATCCACTTCAGCAGCTTCATAAAGTGATGGATTAATGCCGGATAGCGCAGCTAGGAAAATGATCGTGTTGAAACCAAATTCTTTCCAAACATCACTGGCTATGATGGTAAATCGGAACCAATTGCCGTCCCCTAGAAAAAAGATCGGTTTTATGCCGAAAACGGACGAAATAAACTGATTGACGATCCCTGTTTGTGCTAGGATATCGATCAGAATTCCTGAAAGGGTAACCCAAGACAAGAAATGCGGTAGATAGACGAGTGTTTGAATAGATCTTTTAAGACCCATATTCCTTACCTCATTGAGCAACAAAGCGAATATAAAAGGAATAATCAGGTTCAAAACAATTTTGGAGCAAGCAAAAAACAGTGTATTCCAGGTGATTTGCAGGAAATAATCGTTCTCCCACATGTACCTAAAATGCTTAAGTCCGACCCATTCGGAATCAAAAAATCCTAATGCAGGCTTATAATCCTGAAATGCCATGAGTATTCCTGACATGGGGATATAAGAAAAAATAAAAACCATAATTGCCGCTGGTAATACCATGAAGTGGAGCACCCATGGTTGTTTATAGCCTTTTTTTCTTTTTCTTTTTATACTTGGTTTATTTTCCAGGCCTACCTGCTGTATTGAATTAGCCTCCATAGCTCTCTCCTGTTCCCAAAAAAAATATTTTGTGTGTGATGGGGATCTCTGCTATAAATAGTATCAGGCGTTTCTCAGGTTTGACTATATAACATTGTTAGGCTTGATATGGTTTTATTAGGACATCATCTGGAGGGTACATTTATGAATATTTGGAAGCGCTTTACATCCCTGAGAGAATTAACACAATCCCGGTTTAGTTTGTTTGCCAAAATAAACTGCCTGATCATACTCTTGTTCATCCCCATCATTATCATGTATACCTTTTCAAATAACGTCACATACGATGTTGTAAGCAAAGAGCTGCAGGTGTCCAATACGAAGCAGCTCACTTTTCTGTCCAGTCAAATTGATTCGCGTATTAATCAGATGATGGACTTCGCCCTTATCCTTTCTAGAGATCCCAATGTCAGAGCCTTCAACGGATTAAACATTTGGGCGGATCGATATGATCAGATGCAGACCCGGTATGTCATTCAGGAAAAGATGGTGCTTCAATCCGGGGTTGCAGATATTTGGCCTGCCAGATATGCCGTACATTCACAGCAAAATAAAGATGTCATCTCCAACTACAACCGGACATTTGGGTATGATGAGGATTACTTAAAAAGAAATATGAGTGGAAAATGGACGTATGGCGATCATAGCTTGGAATCTAAAGACGAGCTAAAATCCTTTTACTGGTTCTATACGGATTCCTTAGCTCAGCCGGGGATGTTGACGGGAAGCAACTTGGTGATTGAAGCCAGCTTCAGTTATGAGAATATTCAGAACATGCTGGATACGTACAAGGAAGGTGGACAAGGTGATCCTTTTTTCTATCATAAAGGGAACTCGCCAATTCTGAATCGCAGTGCGGACAAGCAGTTATCTGAAGAACTCATTCTTTACCTGGATAAACACTCACCTGAGAACACTACCCAGGATGTAGTCAAACTCAATGGCAAGAACTACCTGGTCAGCTCTGTGAAGTCCTCCTATTTGGATTGGAATTTAATAGATGTTGTCCCTCTATATCAAATCCTAAAACCCATTTCGCTCAGTCAGGATTTGTTCTATATCTCGATGATTTTGCTGTTTGTTATGGGAATTTCCGCTTCCATATTACTATACAGAAATGTTCAATATCCTATCAAAAAGCTAATTAAAGGCTTACGGCGCGTGCAGCGTGGAGATTATTCTGTACGTCTTCATAACGAGGGCCGGAACGAGTTTTCGTTTCTATTCCATCGCTTTAATGATATGTCCCATCAAATTCAAGACCTGATAGAGAATGTGTTCAATGAGAAAATCCGTGCCCGCGAAGCTACACTTAAGCAACTGCAGGCGCAAATCAATCCACATTTTCTCTATAACTGCCTTGGTTATATTATCAATATGGCCCAAATGAAGGATGAGGACGCTGTCGTCTCAATGGCTTATAATTTAAGTGCTTACTATCGTTATACTACCCGAATGGAACGGGAAACCGCGTCACTGGATGAAGAAATCAAGCTGCTCGTCAACTATTTGGATATTCAAAAGCTGCGCAATGCCAGAATTGATTATCATATCGAAATCCCTGAGAACATGTTAAGCCAGTCTGTGCCACGTCTAATGCTTCAGCCTATTGTGGAGAACTCAGTCATTCACGGAGTGGCCAAATCGTATTCATCGGGTGAGATTAGCATTAGTGGTGAGATTTCGAACGGCTTCTGCAAGATTTATATTGATGACGACGGGCCTGGCTTGAATCCGGAGCAGTTAGAAGCTTTGAATCGTAAAATGCAGGAGCCATTGCAGGAAGAAATGGGCTGTGGGCTCTGGAATACGAATCAGCGGATCATGCACCTGTTCGGTAATCAATCCTGTCTAACCTTTAAACCATCCCCTCTTGGAGGTTTCCGAACAGAGATTATCTGGGAAATCCCTACTGAGGATGAATATTCTAAATTTAAGAATCATCAAGGAGAATAACAACATGCAAATGATTATAGTAGACGATGAAGCGCACTGGGTAGATAATCTTGCCATGACTAAACCCTGGCATACGCTAGGAATTGAACAGGTGCATAAAGCGTATTCGGCACGTGAGGCGCTACAAATTATCGATACCAACCCGATTGATATTGTGATCTCGGATATCCAAATGCCCGAAATGACGGGAATTGAATTAATAGAGCGGATAAGAAAACGTGATAAAAAGATTAAATGCATTATTTTATCAGGCCATTCGGAGTTCGATTACGCCAAAAAAGCACTCCAGCATAATGCTGTCGATTATTTGCTTAAGCCACCTACCGATGATGAAATCATCGGTGCAGTCAAAACTGCCATCGAGCAATTGAACACAGAATGGGAACTTATCAGTTCGCTTAAACGAACCCAGTTTACCCTACGGGAAAATCTGCCGCTTTTACGTGGTCAACTGCTGCTTGATGCCTTGCAAGGTCATCAATTTCAAGCTGGCGAATGGGAACGGAAGCTCGTAAATTATGATTTGCCCTTCCATTCTGGCGATTGCGCTTTGATGCTTGTACGCATGGAAGAAGAATTTAGCCATTATAACAATAATGATCAAACCTTAATTGAATATGCCATCATCAATATGGCTGAAGAGATTATGGGTGAATTCATGCAGGTCTGGGGCGTTAAAGAAGAACATGGATATCTTGTGTTTCTGCTTCAGCTTAAAGAGAAAGGATCCGACATCGGCAAAGAAACCATCCTAGAAAAGCTTTCTTTACAGCTTCAGTATAAGGTTAAGCAATTTCTGAAAGGTTCCCTGTCCATAGTAATCACCGAGTGGTTCCAGTTTCCCGAGAAGGTGTCGAGCCGTTTCCGTCAGGCTACAGCTTATTTCCGGCAGATCGTGGGAGACGAGCGCGAATTCGTAATGCGGGTCAGCGAATTTGAACCTTCCACCACCCAAGGACCTTTGGATGCCCTTTACACCCCGCCGACACTAATTCACCTGCTTGAAAGTGGGCATTGGGATGCTGCGGAAGAGAAACTACTCGCTGTCTGCGCGGAGCTGGATGAGAAATGGTCTGAATCGTGGGAGCATTGCATGGAGGCCGGTTTTTTAATCACTGCATCCTTCACGAATCTCGCACACCGAAATGGACATACTCTAGCTAACTTAGTGGGAGACGATCTCGGTTGGTTGCAAAGCGGTGAAGCGTTCTCGACCATCGGTAAACTTAGAAAATGGTCCCTCAGCATCCTGAGCAAATTGAAAGAAGGAACGTCTAACGAAATTAAGGACATCAGGTCTGAATATGTGAAAAAGATTCAAGATTTCACAGACAAAAACCTGCATTTAGATGTTTCATTACGGGTTCTGGCTGACCATGTAAACCTCCATCCGACTCATTTATCAAAAATTTATAAGATTGAAACGGGTGAAGGAATAAGCGATTATATCTCGCGCCTGCGCATGGATCGGGCCTGCCATAAGCTGAAAAACACTTCTAAAAAAGTCTATGAAATCAGCATGGAGATTGGCTATATGGACCCTGCTTATTTTATAAAAGTATTCAAACGACAGTTCGGAGTAACACCGCAGGAATATCGAGACAATAATAAATAGCATGATAGAGTCCTATCGAAACTAAAAATCTCATATAGATGCCATCCCCGACTAGTTGTTAAAGTTACACTTGTAAAGATCATACACAGTAGGGGGAATTAAAGAATGATCAAGTTCAAAAAAATGTGGTCGTTGTTAACGGTCACAGCACTTATCACACTCACAGCCTGTGGCAGTGGCGGCGGAAATAATGAAAACGCCAAACAAAACAATACCACATCGTCTGAGACTAGTTTATCTGAAGCAGATGCTGCTTTTGAAAAAGGTAAATACGATCCACCCATCGAGTTCAGTTCGGTATTGATGCCGAAGAAATATGTTCAAGGCGATACAAAAGAAAACAATGTTCACGATCGCTGGATGCTGGAAACACTGGGCATGAAGCATAAAGATACTTGGTATCCTGCCAATGACGATCAATACAGACAAAAGCTTCAGCTTGCCATTGCTTCTGGCGAAAAGCTGCCTGACTTCGTTTCTGTACCAACCAATGCAGTGTTGACCAATCAACTGATTGATTCCGGTCAGTTCATTGCTATCGATGAGTTGTTTGACAAGTATGCTAATAAAATTCTAAAAGATCATGCTGCAGCACACCCAGAACTTTGGTATCCATTCACAAAAGACGGTAAGAAATACAATATGCCGATCCTTGAATATACCGATAATGACGATACCCTTCTCTGGTTACGGGAAGATTGGATGGAAAAGCTGAACCTTCAAGCTCCAAAAACAATCGCCGATCTTGAGATCATTATGGACAAATTCAAGAACGAAAACCCTGACGGTCTAGCACCTAAAGATGTTTTCCCACTTGCGATTTCTTTGAAAAACAATACAAACACCTGGATGGGCCAACTCGACTGGTTATTCGGTGCTTATGGTACGATTGAGGAACAATGGAATAAAGATGCCGATGGCAATCTAGAATACGGTTCCATTAATCCTGGTGCTAAACAAGCCCTTGCTAAGCTTAGTGAGTGGATGGAAAAAGGTTATATTCACACAGACTCCGCACTTTGGGATGAAGGTAAATCTGCTGAAAGCTGGACAAAAGGCGCCGCAGGTATTCTACCAGGAGCAAACTGGGTTCCAGACTGGCCGGCTCCCGATCTTATGAAAAATGTACCTGGAGCGAAGATCAAAGCTTATCCGGTTCCAGCAGGTCCAGACGGACTCATCGGTACCAAATGGCAGAACTCTGGGGTAAACGCTAGTATCATGATTAACAAAGATGCTAAGCACCCTGAAGCAATTTTCTTATACTACAACTACTTGCTTGATAACCTAGCTAATCCTGCAGCTGGTAGTGAATTTGAATACGGCTTTGCTAAAGGCTACGATTGGGACATGATTGATGGAAAGCCTACTAGTGATAAAGAGAAGATTAAAGACTTCTCCAATGAGTTTCCTTTCTTAACTGGACCGGCTCGTATTCCTGATCTGTTCATGAAGACATTGGTTAAACTTGCTGATGGTGAAACACCTGTAACTCCTTATGAAAAACAAATGGCTGAGTTCCGTAAACCGGAAAACTGGGCCGCTGCAAAAGTTGTTATGTCGCAAATAGACATTCGTAGACAGAACTATTTCACTGGTGCTGCGACACCAACGATGGTATCCAAATGGAATCTGCTTCGTCAATCCGAAATGGAAACCTTCAACAAAATCATTTACGGCAAGCTTCCAGTAGATGCCTTTGACTCCTTTGTTTCCAACTGGAAAGCAAATGGTGGTGACCAAATCACCAAAGAAGTTAACGAATGGTTCAAGTCTGTATCCACCAAATAGACTAAAGTAAATAAAACAAGCCGGAGCGTGTTCCTTACGCTCCGGCTTGTTTTTTTATGAATTCATCATTAACTTTCGCCCGCTAGAATCCCTTTCAAATACCCCGTCAACTCTTTTGCCGCTTGTTCATGAGCTAATGCTCCCGGATGACTTCTTGCCCCTATGGTCTCATCCGTCATATTTGGAAGCTGCAACACTGAAACCTGCTTGTCCCCTGTTTTCTTGCTATAAACATCGACCGCTCGGTAGATCGCCGGCATCATGGGGATACCAAGCATCCCGTATGCCCATACGAGATGTGCATGTTGATTATTTTTTCTAAGCTTCATCAGAAATTTCTCGGCGGCATCGACAAAAGCTTGTATATCATCCTCATGATAGGTCCCGTCTTCATTTAAGCGTTGTTTATGGCTTTCCCCTGTTACCTCATCTTTCCATTCTGGCGATTGAAAAGCGCCCCCATCATTTGTTCCTAGATTAACTACCACAACATCTGGCTGCCAGGATTCAAAAGAGTGTTCTTGAAAAGCTCCTAAAGCTTCGTTTTTTGCTCCAGTTAGAAGACCACAAACCTGTTCATAACAATCAGGGATATTACCGTGCGGATTATTATCCCAGCTAGTAAGGACGCCCCAGCCACTTTGAGAAATAACTCTATATTCTGCATTTAAAGCATCTGCCGTCATGCTAGTATAGTTGTTAATGGCACTAAACCACATTGGTATCCAGTCTTCTTCAGCCTTGGCACCTATACTTCCTTCACCGGATGTTATACTGTCACCTATGAACTCTATCTTGTGGGGTTTGTCCGCAACCGGCAGAAATTTCCCATCCATCTTCACCGCATGTATCTGCAAAGAGCAGCCAGGGTCTCCACTCATTGCCTGCACATCTTTTACAATACGGACATTTTTCACAACACGATCATTCATGCCTCTAAATACACAAATCCAATACCGGCCTGTTACTAACATTTGTCTGCTTACAGGAACGGAGTTGATCAGGATGCTAATCCAAGGTTCATAAACATCATAATCTGCTTCTACTTCAAGCCATAGCTCAGAACTTTTAACATTTAATTCGACCGCACTGCCTGTCCAAAATAACGTTAGTGGAGAAAGTAAACCTGTTGTTCTGCCGTGAATTTTCAGATGTTCGATATCAGCTAATGTATGTACCTTTAAGTTTGTATTCTGCTTCATAAAATCCCTCCTGAATTACTACTAGAATCCTAATCTATACTTCTACTTCACTACTTCTTCAATACTATCTTATAATCCTTTTCCAAATAGCATATAGCATATACTCTGCCTCTGGTACAATAGAATTAAATGAGGTCATGAACAAAGGTGGGATTGAAGTTGAAAGTTATACCTAACTGTATTACACTTGGCAGAATTATTTTGGCAATCATGCTGTTATTCTTCGAGCCCCTAAGTTCGCCCTTTCTTGCAATTTATATCCTTTGCGGAGTCACCGATCTGATAGATGGTCCAATTGCCCGAAAATCAGGCACAACAAGTCATCTCGGAGCAAAGCTGGATTCTGCTGCCGACACGATACTAATCGGGATCTGCTTATTTACTTTGTATCCGTTTCTGGGTCTTACACTCGAATTCATCTTATGGATCTTCTTGATCGCGGTCATCCGCATAACATCGATAGGGATCGCCCTCCGGAGATTCAAAACTTACGCAAGCATCCATACCTACGGCAATAAACTCACCGGGCTCCTCTTATTTATAACTCCTTTATGGCTTTCCCATAGTACCCACACCATTTGGACAACCATTGTCTGTATAATTGCAACCTTATCCGCCGTGGAAGAATTGATCATCCAAATCACATCCACTCAATTACAGCTGGACAGAAAAGGATGGTTTTACAACCATCCTAATCAGGAATAATGAAAGACACTGTAGTTCCCACCCCAGGAATACTTTGAATCTTCAAGCCTTGTCCATATAATTGTGTTAATCTCCGATCTGTATTAAGGAGACCAATTCCTTGATCCTTAAGACTTTTGGGCTGTAATAACTTGCTGACTTGAGCTTCATCCATTCCAATCCCCGTATCTGCAATGATAAAATGAACAGCCTCCGCATGTGTCTCGATGTGAATACGCAAGGTTCCACCTTTTGCCCGACTTAAGATCCCATGCCGGACGGCGTTCTCGACCAGTGGCTGAATCGTCAGCGGAGGAATTAGAAGCTGGAGATTCGCGTCTACTTCCCATTCAACTTGCAGCCTCTCCTCAAAACGCTGCTGCTGGATATATACATAATTCTCGACCAGCTCCAGCTCTTGCGACAGCGAAACAAGTTTGCCTGCATTTAAGAAGTCAAAGCTGATCCGCAGATAAGTAGTGAACGCATCTGAAAGATCTTTCATTTTGACAGTGTCAAAATCACTCAAGGACATAATCGAATTTAATGTATTAAAGAGAAAATGTGGATGGATCTGCGCTTGTAAATAAGCAGCCTCCATTCTCAAACGATCATTGACTGCTTGCTTCATAGAAGTGAGCGACGAAGCACGATACTTCAATTCTATGGCATCTACTGGCTTGGTTACATAGTCATTAGCGCCAGCCAAGAAACCTGCGTAGACATCCTCCTGCTCACTGCGAGCGGTCAATAGAATAATAGGAAGTTCATACATCGTAAACCGCTCGCGTATCAATCTTGTCAATTCATAACCAGACATGCCCGGCATCATCACATCAGCGATAACCAAATCAAACTGCTCATGATGCAACATATCCAGCGCCTCACGGGCTGAAGTCGTTGTATCAATCCGATAAGCTCCATCTGATAAAATATTTTGCAAAACTTTTAAATTGACCGAATCATCATCAACTGCCAGCACATGTATGATATCAGCGTCTGTATCGAGCTTCGAGAGTGGCTCTACTTCCTTTGTATTATAGGTGGCAGCCACCATAGCTGATTTCTCAGCAGTTATCCACGTGCTGAATGGTGACAATGGATCCGAATCTTTTTCTGCATAGACATCCGGAATGGATGACTGCAAGCTCCCTTTGGCTACAGGTAATTTGAAGCTGAACTTACTTCCCTGACCCGGCTGCGATTGCAGCAATAATTCACTGCCATGCAGTTCGACCAGCTCCTTACAGATGCTAAGTCCCAGCCCAATGCCGCCTTGACCGTAAGCCCCTTGTTCATAGCGCATAAAAACACGCTTTTTCAAAGCTTCATCCATACCTACTCCTGTATCCGTAACATGTATCCATACATCCCCACCTACTTGTTCTGCGGCCAGTTCAACACTTCCCTGTTCGGTGTACTTTAGTGCGTTATGAACTAAATTAATCAGAATCTGCACCAATCGCTCCTCATCCGCATAAACACGAGGCAGTTTCTCATCTATAGACATTCGAAGCTCTACCTTCGTCCCACCGGTTAAGAAGCGTAACATATCCAGTACACCTTCAGCCAATGACCTCACTTGCAAGACCTTTATATTCATCACAATCCGCTTATCCTGCAATCGCACAACATCAAGCAAGTCATTCAGCATAAGCGACATCCGGCGACTGACCATAATTAGCAATTCCATGTCACGCTGGCTCTCTTCATCCAGCACATGTTTTTTTCTTGTTAACACACTTTGGGCAATATTCATAATCCCATGCAGTGGAGTGCGCAGCTCATGTGATGTATTGGCTAGAAAACGGTCCTTTAATTTATTGGATTCCGCCAATTGAGCGTTCAGTAACACATTTTGATGGGATTGATGAAAATATCTCCTAAACCAATAGGCGGAAAATGCGGCAAGGGCAGCTATTAAATCTACGGGATAAAACATAAATTGTGAGCTACTGGCATAGTAGACAGCCCCCCACAACATATTATTTAGTACTGCTAACACTGAAAACAATAAAAATAGAGCACCTTCAGCTCGTAAGGATACCATCTTCCAAAAATAATATACCGTCCAACACACTGGAACGTAATACAGGATCATGTAATACCCTTTTCCGATGATATATAACACTGCCTCTTCAGGACCTACAATAATAAATAAAGTAAAAATGAGAACTGACAGGATGTAACTATAAAACGCCTTGCCTTTCCGTCGATTCCCCAATAGTTCTCTTCCCATCAATAAAAGGAATAGACAAAACCCTATATACGAAAGAACCTTTAACCTCAACATCCAGGCAAAATCAACATGAAGAAACCGGAACATTAGTCCATTATGTTCAACCCCAATGGATACAGCCGCAGCGACCATCATGAGGAAAAAAATAATCAGCTCTGTTTTTCGTACATCCATCAGATAGATAATCAATAAATACAACCCATGTAGAAGAAGCATGACCCCTACGACTAGCTGCAAGCCAATGGAATTCCAGTATATAGTGTCTACTTCATGTTGAATGCCAAACTCCACGGACCGAATTATGCCCCCTTTTAGTGGAGACTCATAGTTTGACGTCCGAACAAATAGATCCAGATGCTTCTGATCTGTAGGTGTATAACTGATTAAGAATGCTTTCGTCACATAAACATGCTCTTCCTTCTCGTCAGATAACACACCAAACCGTGCGAGCACTGTTCCATTGATCTCCACTTCAGAAGAAGTATAGATGGACTGGAACCAAAAGCTTAGCGGCTCAGACAAGGGTTGATCTAGCAAAATACGCATATGATAAGTTCCGTATCCATATGCCTTTTTTTGCTCTGAAGGATTAAATGCGGTACTCCAGTTACCCGGCACCTGAAGCATTTGGCCTTTTAAAACGCTATCCACATTGGCGGCATTCACCCATTGTTGAGGATAAAACTCCCATTCTCCATCCAATGGAAAAGAGCTTAGTGATTCAAGGTCCACTCCCCGCAAATCGAGCACACCTTGCTCCACTACAGGAGGATTAGACAGAGTAAAATGATTGTACCAGCTCCAGCGTATTGCAATCAGCAGGCAGATGAATACTACTATGTACAACATATGACTTAACTTAATTTTATTCTCCGAAGTTCTCATAGACTCCTCATTCGTCAATAGTATTTAATAGTGCTATATCCCTATCTCCAACTTTGAGCAATACAGTATGATTATACTATATTAAGAGGCCTATAGACGTATGTAATCCTATGTTTAGAGGAAAAAAATCAACTATCCCATAGAGCAGATAGTTGATTCCTTCCTTAACGCTTCTTCTAATGTAGAGTTCGATGTGTTTAGATTTCTAGCAATGAGAATACTTTATCGAAACCTGCTTTGGAACGGGAAAATAATTCAGATGAACTGTGTGCGGAGGCTGGTGCCAGCACTTCTTGGGCGATAACGCCGGTATACCCGATCTTTGTAAGGCTTCCCAGGAAGCCTGTAAGATCAATAGCCCCTTCCCCTGGATACAATCGATCAAAATCAAGCAATTCTTCTATGGGCAGAGGTTTAGCATCATTGATATGGACATACGCGATTTGATGCGGTTGTAATTTCAGCAGATCCTCACTTGTTAATCCATTTGTATGCCAATGATAGGAATCCAGCAACAAGCCGATATTTCTCACTTGAATGGTGTCTATCCAGTTCAACGTATCATGCATCGTCCAGATCAGCGGATTTGCCCATTGTTTACGTAAGTGATGAGGGCCAACGAACTCTAAGGCTAGCGAAATACCATAAGCGCCTAATATTTCTGCACATAGTCTTAAACGTCTAGTGGCTGCAATCATAAACGGTGCGACCGGAAGATCAGTCGAAGGTAAAATATATGTGCAGCATGTGGTGCACTTTAAGTCAGCAGCGGCCTCAGCCATCTGGGTAAGCGATTTCAGACTCTCCCTAAAGCTATCCTCTGTCGTGCGCCAATCTACCTCTAAACCAAAAGATCCTAGCATGACGCCATGACTTTCCAACAATTGAACTGCCCCATCCTTGCCATATTGCTGTACCAACTCTAATGGATTGACGTCTATGGACCGAAACCCGAATTGGCTCGCAAGTCTGATGTATTCTTCATTGGAACTAATCTCACCCAAACCTGCTGTTGTTAATCCTCTTATCATCGTAGATCTCCCCCTTTATGACCAATCAAACAGTACATCATTGTTCTGGGTACCCATTCCAAGTCTAGCGCATTTGGCACTCGAATAAAACACCTCAAAGGACATGTCATTCCTTTCATTTTTCTTCAAAGATCCTTATACTTGCTTGAAGAAGCATTTCAAGGGAGAATGAAAAGTATGGACATAAAAAAATTGCAATACTTTATCGCAGTAGCAGAGGAACTGCATTTTAACCGTGCAGCAGAGAAGCTAAATATGACACAGCCTCCCTTAAGCCAGCAAATTCAAGCTCTGGAGAATGAGATTGGTGTGAAACTATTAGAACGGAACAAAAGACAAGTTCGTCTCACGCCAGCGGGGGCGGTATTTCTAGAAGAGGCTAAATCCATTTTATCTCAACTGGAACGCTCTATTAAAACAACACAATTAGTCGATCAAGGAATTATCGGACATTTGAACATTGGATTTATAGATTCTGCAGCTGGTGGAGTATTGGTTAATATGTTAAAAATGTTTCGGGAACGTTATCCACAAGTACAACTCAGATTACATGAGATGACGTCTGCTCAGCAATGGCAGGCTTTACATGAAGGAACGATTCACATTGGATTTGTACGTTATACAGAGTCGGGCAAACATATCGACCATCGTCCCTTAGTCAATGAATCGCTTATTGCCGTTTTGCCAGAGCAGCATCACCTATCTCAATTACCGGTGTTATCCATTCGCTCTTTAGCTTTAGAGCCGTTTATATCGTTCCCGCGTCATTTAGGAGCTCCTTTTCATGACCTCATTATGAGCTTCTGCGCCCAACACGACATGTATCCGAATGTTGTACAGGAAGCCATTCAGATGTACACCATTGTAAATTTGGTAGCTGCTAATCTTGGAGTTTCCATTGTGCCCTCTTCAGTTGCTATTTTTCAGCGTGAAGGTGTCGCATTTCGTCCCTTTGAAGAAAGCACACCATCGATTCCCCTTTATGCCGCTTGGAGAACCGATTGCGATCGTGCCTCCTTATCCGCGTTACTAGAGATCATAGGACAAATGAGTTCAGAAGCTATTAATGGTGAATAATATAATATTCAGCCCGTTTTTCTAGGATCACGTTCAACGAGTCCTTCTAGCACCCTATCGATTTCCAACATCACTTCCCTATCCAGACGAACTCCCGCAGCTTTGGCATTTTCTATAACCTGCTCAGGCTTGGATGCCCCAATAATTGCAGAGGAGACTTGTGTATTTTGCAACACCCATGCTATAGCCAACTGCGGAAGCGTCAACCCAACTTCACTGGCGATGGAAGAGAGATTCGAGACCGCCTCAAGCACCTCAGTCCGAAGCCACTGACCCGCCAATTTATTCATAAATGGTGAGCCCGCAGCGGTTGAAGCACGAGAACCCTCTGGCAATGGTTGCCCTGGCATATATTTACCTGAAAGAATCCCTTGAGCAAGCGGTGACCAGACCACCTGTCCAATCCCTTCCCGCTCACAAGCTTGAACTACCTCCGTCTCCATCACGCGCCATAACATCGAATATTGAGGTTGACTAGCCACCAATGGCACCTTCAATTCCCTCGCCAAACTAGCACCTTCTGCTATCTGATCCGCCGTCCACTCACTTATCCCGACATAGAGAACCTTACCTTGACGCACCAGATCCGAAAAAGCCAAAAAGGTCTCTTCAAGGGATACTGTTGCGTCAAAGCGATGCGCATAATAGATATCAATATAATCGGTCTGTAATCTGTTCAGTGAAGCATGGCACGCCTCCATAATATGCTTGCGAGACAGACCTCTTGCGTTACGTCCCGTCCCTGTGGGATGGCACACCTTGGTACACAATTCGATATCAGCTCTGTGCACTCCTTTTAATGCTTGGCCCAGCACCATCTCAGCTTTCGTATCGGAATATACATCTGCAGTATCAAATGTTGTGATCCCTACATCCAATGCAGCGCGAACACAAGCATGGGCAGTATCATTGTCCACTTGAGCACCATGTGTAATCCAATTACCATAAGCAATCTCACTTAGATGTAAGCCACTAGTTCCTAATTTGCGATAGTTCATTTTATACCCTCCTTTAGATAACAATCTGATTGTAACAAAGAGATATTAATACGAGAAATACTCTTTAATATGCAGTTTAATTCAAAATAGATATTACTGAGACACTTAAAGATAATAAAAAAACGCCCTTTAGGCGTTTTTTTCGGTAAATATTCTGTTTCGAAACTCTAACTTCGCCTATACTCCGGTGAGTATTAACCTCCAAGCTTTGTTACCGCACCACAACTAACAGTACAATAATTCCGAGCCAAAACAGCCAGCTTACTGGGTGACCGAAATTTAATCCCCAGCCGACTCCGAGCCTTTTCTTGACGATTAGGTTTGGATCTTTGCGATTGAAATAAACCATACCTAATAGCCATTTTTCATCATCATGGACAGGTCTGACATTGGAGCTATCGGCAGATCGCTCCAAGCGGCTTTCACCCTGACCAGCCCAGAACGTTAAGGCCAAGGCGTATAGGATGATAAGGGCTATTATGATTAGGATAATAGGGATAGCGAAATTCATGTTAAGCTGAGATATCATATTTAGTTGCACGACGGAAAACAGGATAACTATTAAGAAGCTTGCTGTAAGCATAAAATATGACCAAGTACGGCGGTAAGTTGCGTCTTGTCTGATGGAACGGTTAGGATCATTGGGTTGAACCTGCTGCTTCACTCTGCGAATACTCCAATTCTCAAATATGAACAAAAGTGTTATGAACACTTGCATGATCGTAGGCATAAACACAGAACTATAAGATTTAGCTGCATAGCCGTCTACGTTCCAACTGCTGTTGTAATGGATCGGAATCTGATCAGGAATCAGATCGTAGTTGCGTAGCACATTTACAATAGTAACAACAATAATTAAAACATGAATGAGGAACCATTTATTAGACAAGCCAATGTTTCTTTTCCGAAATCCAGTGTCCACTGCCATGATCGATGGTTCCAGAGCAATAGGCAGCATAGGTAGTAAACTTTTCATTTTGAAATAATAGCTAATGTTTATGACTAGGGAGATTACGACCATGGCGAGTGAATAAGTGACAATGATCCAACTTGGTTGCTTGGAATGTTCATCACCGTATATTAGACAGAGGATACAAATAATGAATAGGATGGTATGTAAGGTAGCACTAATCCTAGCATATGACTTCCGCATCTGGCGCAGAGGCTCACTATGGAATTGTACAGGGCTGACGGTGACCCCAAAACTAATCGTCTCTCTTGTTAAATAAGGCATGCTTACCATGAGTACAATGGCAGGTACAAATACTAAGATCATTACTATAACAGGCATTATCGTCATATCATTCGCCTCCTCTTATACATAAGTGTGTATTTGAAAACTCTATAACCCTTATAGCATAGGCGATTCATCACTATGCCTTTTTGCGTATGATTATCCTATTAACTTAGGATAGGTAATCGGCTTGAACATAAATTTTATTATAATCGATTTTAGTGAATATAGGGGTAAAATTAACAATTTATCCAGTTTTTTTGCTACGCAGAGCTACTCATCTGACAACTGAATTATGGCAAGTACATCTGTTTGAAATTCTGTGTAGGTAAAGGACTCGCCTCGTATCTGCAATGGTGCGGATTACTGCGTCAGAGTATAAATAAGTCCGTCCATGCTTAATATAGTACTTGCTCAGGTTTGTTCCATTAACTCATGTATGGTCATATGCAGCACTTCTTTAGCATTTGCAAGAATGTACTCCGCTACTTTTTCTCTGATTCTGGCAATTCATTTAAGTCTAGCTCAATTTGCGAAATCATACTTCCCCGCAATTAAACCCGCTCCAACAAATGCAGGAATCAATGGTATGAAAATATTTCCGATTTTTCGCAAAAATTTCTTGAACGGTTTATCTATGATTCCACACGTTCCATTATTGACGAATTTTTTTTTCAACATTAAACTATAAGTTAAGAAATTAAATTTCAAAAAAAACCGTTTTTTTTCATTTATTAAATTTATCCCAACATTACGGCGCAGGAGGAAATGAAAGATGACGACGACACCAAACATCATCGTAATGAACCATCCAACTAGAGAGCAGCTTGAAAAGATTTACGATATTTTAGATGAATGCTTTTCCGTAGGCCGAGCTTTTTTCCAAGAAAGATTAGACCTCGACACCACATATGATCCAGATACAACATGGTTTGCGATGGTAGACGGTAAGATTGCATCCAATGTACAAATTTTCCCGTTTCATATTAGAGTCGGTCAAGCGATCTTGAAAACAGGTGCAATGGGGAGTGTCGGAACAGATCTAAATTACCGCGGGCTGGGGCTTGCACACAAAATTCTTCATGCGCAGACCAACTATATGAAAGAAACCGATTATGATATAAGCTTGCTTTTGGCTAGCAAGCATGCGTTTTATGAAAAGGCTGGCTGGAGACTTATTCCGGAGACTGCTTTCGCAATTGAAAAACCAGCAAGTTTGGAGCAGCAGCAAAACAGTGATGAAATCATTCCTTTTGAAGCCTGTTATCTCGATGATATCCGTTTCATCTATGAACAATTCAATAAGAATCGTACCTACACCGTGATCCGAAGTAGAACGTATTGGAATGATTTATTGACCTGGCCGGAATGGAAGAAAGTTGACTGCTTGCTCCTTCGCAGAAATGGAAAAATCGTCGCTTATGGCATCATTGAAAAGAAAGATACTGAACAAGTATTTATTAATGAATTATTGTATTTGAACGAAGCCGAAAACGGCGTTGAAGCTTTGTTTCATGCCTTATGTCAGCTGCGTCAAAATGCAAAGCAAATATTAGCGATGCTCCCAGAGGACCATAAGCTATATTCCTATTACCAACAGCATCAAGCTAATTCAATTCAAATCAATATGGCGATGTGGAAAATGATCAATCTCAGTTCAACTTTCCATAAGCTTCAGCCTGAATTAGAAGATCGCCTAAACCGTAGCAACATAATTGCAGACCAGGAGCTGCATATTGCACTTCGCAGTAATGAGGACTGTATCTACTTGGATTATAAGCAAAAGCAGCTTTCTGTTTCCGATGCTAGTAATCATACCAATCCCTATACTTCAATAGAAGTAGATGAACGCGAGCTAATGACTTATATCATGTTCGGCTATAATGAAGCAGGCGCAGCAAAGGACAGTACTGAGCACGCTAACATCCTTCAAGCTCTATTTCCGAAACAACAAGCCGTGTTTTATTTGACTGATAAATTTTAAGCCATTTTTGATTCCTACCATTTTAAAATAAGGGTGTGTCGCAAGTCCAACTGCTCGGACTTATGACACACCCTTATTTTTCCATAGCGACAAAAACTAGTCGTTGTTCTTTTTTGATCTTCCTAACAGGACAGCACCGTAGGCTGCATCCTTAATCGGCAAAATCAACTTTGTTTGCGGGTAGCTCTGTGCGAGCTTTCGCTCCAAGGCTTCTTTCACAAAGCGAGACTTTTGCAGCACACTTCCTGCAATCGCAATCGGACTTTCATATAGCTTAAGCCGTTCAATAACAGGCACAACAAGCTCATATAGATTGGCTGCACATTTCTCCGCTAACGCTATTGCATGTGCATCGCCCTTCTCGCATGCGGTCGTCATAATCGGTGCGAGCTGCGCAATATCTTTTTTCGTCGTATTTTTATCATAAACAAAGCCAATAATCTCTTTCACAGTGCTTAATCCAAGCTGCTCATATACCATCGCTGGGATGACCGTATCGGTTATTCTTCCGTCCTCCACTTGAACTAATCCGGATAATAGATCGCGCCCAATACTATAACCGCTTCCCTCGTCATCAATCAGATGACCAAAACCTCCTGTGCGATGCTGCTCTCCTTTTTCATTGACCCCAAAGCAAATCGATCCTGTACCGGCAATGAGAATGATGCCTTGCATCGCATTTTGTGCCCCGTATAATGCGGTTTCTTGATCGCCTGTAATCGTTAATGGCCCGATATAACCGTTATTTCTCACATGCTGCTCCAAAAAATTGATGACCAGCGGATTACTTATTCCTGCCGCACCTATACATATATGAGCAACTTCTTGTAAATTACCGCAGTAGAGCTTCGTTTGACTAAAAATTTCCTCAAAGGAGGCGGCAATAGCATCAGCATCACCACCGTTATAATTAATAGGCCCTACAGTAAAGGTGAATAAAGAGTCTTCCTGGTCATGCGTAATGGTGACAGCTGTTTTCGTGCCACCCCCATCAATTCCAACGATAAATGCCATACCTATGTCCCCTTGTTGTACTTTTTATCTACATCTGTATCGTAATCTTGGCGGTGGGTACAACCTCACCATTTAGGATTGGAAGGAGTGATTTGAATGCATCAAGTGTATACTCAAATGCCGCAATTCCGCAGAACTCGCCTTCGATTAACGGTAAATCATACGGGCGACCTAATGTAATGGCCGTTACTTTGCAGCCTGCTGCCAGCAGCTTCTGAACAAGCGCAAGCTGACCTTTGTTTTCACGCGCATTGAACAAGCCGATAACAATATGCTTGTAGCCTTGTACCTTTGGCAGCGCAGCGTTGTTTTGCTCCTCGCTCGGGTCAATGTCGATAATCTCATAAGCTGTATTAAAATGCTCCCCCATATATTGCGGAAAGCTAAGAGCTTGATTCAAGCTGCTGGACGCAAGATCGGTGCGGTATGAATAGGAACCCATAAATAACACTTGCTCGTCACCGGTATGAATGGGCTGGAGCTCACCTTTAATGAGGCAGATCGTTTCCGTACGCATTAGCTCATTTGCTCGGCGATGTACATCGCAGCCAACTAGTTCATAATCTAGCTCCTCAATCGTCGCATATTGTGCTTTATAAGCTAAAATTTTTGTAACAGCTGCATCAATCAGCGCTTCATCCAAATCACCGGTGGCTACAGCTTCTTCGATCAAATGAATCGCTTCCTTCACTGTCTCAGGAGTATGACTAATGAATACCAAATCAATACCTGCTTTAACAGCTCCTAACGCTCCTTTTGCCGTACCATAGTATCGTTTGATCGCGTCCATTTCTAAACAATCCGATACAACTAACCCTTTATATCCTAATTTTCCTTTTAATATCTCTGTAATAATGGTATGAGACATAGTTCCGGGCACACCGGATTTTTCAATTTTCGGAAATAAAATATGTGCACTCATAATCGCTTGAGCGCCTTGCTCAATTGCGGCCTTAAACGGCAGCAGCTCAAGCTGCTCTAATTCCTCAAGTGTTTTTTCAATGGTAGGCAAGCCAATATGTGAATCGACATTTGTATCACCATGACCTGGAAAATGCTTAAGTGAGGACATGACGCCTCCATCGAGCAATCCCTTCATCATTTGAATTCCATACTGGGATACTGTTGCAACAGAATCACCATATGAACGAACATTTATGACTGGATTCAATGCATTATTGTTAACGTCCATAACTGGAGCTAGATTAAAATTAATACCTAATGCTTTCAATTCTCTGGCAGTCATTCTGCCTGCTGCATACGCATTTTCAGGTCTTCCTGAAGAAGCAATTGCCATGGCTCCAGCAACATTGGTCGCGTCTTTAGGCATACGAGTGACTCGACCTCCTTCTTGGTCGATCGTAATAAAACCCGGGATACCAGTATGTGTCGTGTACCATTGCTGCAGCTCAGTAACAAGCTCGCCTAATTGATATTTATTGTCGATATTATGTGAGAATAAAATAATATTGCCGACTTTATAATGCTCAATAACTTCCTTCAGCTCAGGAGTGATCTCGGTTGAAGGGAAGCCTGTTACGAACATTTGTCCAATCTTTTCGCGCAAGCTCATATGTTCTATTGTTCTCATCAATTATTCACCTTCCTCTAGCGATACAAATGATACTGCTGTGTTATTTCTGCAAATTGCTTGCTTTCCGCTGCAAACTGTTCAAGCAGCTGCTTGGCTTGCATATTTTCCGTACGATACATGTTGTCTCCCCCCAGCAAATCGATAAATGGACGAGAGCCCTCCTTCACAGGAGGCAGGAATGAAAATTGCTCGTACAAATCTCTTATCGTAAATAATAAGGTTACCCCAACTTCTAAAGGCCTCAGCACTTGGAGATCTGTAATGTAAATTTGTACCCCGCCGCATAGCTCGCCACAATGTTTAGATGACGTTGGCTTGAAATGAACTGGACGAAAAAGCACACCCGGGATACCTTTTGCATTCATCTCATCTGCCAATTGCTGCGCTTGAATGAACGGAGCACCAATCATTTCAAACGGGAACGTTGTGCCTCGTCCTTCCGAGCAGTTCGTGCCTTCAAATAAACATGTTCCTGTATATAATAACGCTGTTTCATATCGTGGCATTCCAAGTGAAGGATGAACCCAAGTTAATCCTGTATCCGGGAAGGACATGCTCCGTTCCCAGCCTTCCAAACGAACGACATGCAGCGATGCATTCCAATTCATTTGATCATTTGCCATCGTTGCTACCTCACCTGCTGTTAAGCCGTATCGCACGGCTAGCTCGTAATTTCCAACAAATGATTTGAAGCCGGGCTTCAAGACATTCCCTTCTACCGTTACCCCGTTAAGCGGATTAACACGATCAAGAACAACAAATTCTACACCTGCATTTGCACAATCTTCAAGTGCATAAAGCATCGTATAAATAAATGTGTAATAGCGTACACCAACATCTTGAATATCGTATACAATGATGTCTACTTCATTCAGCATTTCTTTTGTTAAACGCTTGGAGTCTTTACGGTACAAGCTATAGACTGGAACATTCGTAAAAGGATCCATGTAAGTGTCTACTACTGCCCCTGCATCCAAATCTCCGCGAACGCCATGCTCAGGTGAAAACATCGCAGCAAGATTAAAATTTTCATGTAATATAGTAATCGTTGATGCAAAATCCTTCGTAAGACCTGTCGGCGCTGTAATCAATCCTACGCGCTTACCTTCGAACAAATAACGATAATTCGTTATAGAATCAATCCCATTTAACACCATATGAAGCTGCCTCCTAGCTGCTTTTTCGCATAAATGGATAGAACAAGGGAATGTTTCCTGCTATACATAGAAACACTCCCTCTTAGCTAGTTTAATAGTTACCAAAGACTAGACTGCCTAACCTTCACCGTTTCAGCAGGCACCATAAATGCTTCTGCATATGTCTTTCTTGCTTCACAGCCGCGAACAACTGCTAGTGCTTTATAATAATCCATGTATTTGAAAGATTTGCTATTCGTCACAAACCAATGCTTGCTTAATGCATCTATCCATAGATCAAATGCCGCTTGATCGAAATCCACATATACGTAAGGGACATAATCAACCGCATCCTCCCAGTTTTCGGAGTAATATAATCTTGCTGCAAAGTGCGCGGGGAGCGCTCGTTCAAAGGATGATAGACTTGCGAAGAAACGGGCATCATTTACGATATGATGCGTTAGCGCGTGATCCTTATGCATACTGTTTTTCCAGTGTGTAATAATAATATTAGGCTTCACGCGACGAATTACATCACAAACCTCCATACGAATTTCTTGATTGTCAGCCAACTCTCCGTCACAATAATCATCGAATACAATGGCTTCACCGCCTAGCATATCCGCAAAAACCTGTGCCTCTTTCACTTTTTGCTGACGATATTCCTTCATATCCTGTCCTGCCGGGACCCCTCGTTCACCCGCAGTTAACGCTAGTGTCACAATGCGATCTCCCTTTAAACTATGACTAGCGAGCACACCACCAGAAGCTAGCTCCACATCACCAACATGCGCTCCAATTGCTAATACTGTGAATTTTTCGCTCATCTTTAAAGTTCCCTCCGCAATATAGAAAATTGTTTTTCAATAGTAAAGCCCGCTTTTTGATAGATTCGAAGAGCCGGATTATTATTTCCAGTGAATAGAGAGATATATTGACAGCCCACATTTTGAAAAGCTTCAACCATTCTGAAAAATAATACACTGCCAAGGCCATGACCCTCATGCTCTGGGTGCACTCCGATACCGCAAAAAAATGCTCTTCCATCAGGCTGCGAAATAATTGGACCCGCAAAGCCCACAACCTCGTTGCCGTACACAGCTACTACAAGTGGTGCGCCAACCTTCACATAAGTAACAACATCCTTCTTCCACTGCGGATTTTGCAGGGCAGCAAGCGTTGCTTCAAGCCCTGTATGTAAATCAGGGACATAGGAAGTAATGTAATAGTCCTTGCTATTTGCATTGGTTTCCTTATCTAAAATATCTTCGGGAACTATAAAGCTTCCGAGTCTTAAATACATGCCGCATTGCCTCGCTCGATCTTCGTAGCCTCTAGCAATTAAAGCTTCATATAATGGCTGGTCCTTACTGATGCCCGGGGCATTATTATGCTCATGCTGAGGTGCACTTGGTATACTCCACTTCAGCTTAACAGGGTTGAAAAACAATACATCCGCTTGTCTTTTCCCAAGTTCTTGGAATCTTTTTTCTAAACGCAATAGAAAAGCATCGTAAAACTCCAGAGAAGCCACATGGGTATCTATAATAACACTCGTAATATAACCCGCCACATCTCCAAGAGGGAGATCGTCACCGCAGCAGCCAGCTGCAAAACCAACAATCCCTTTTTCGTCACAGCCTACCCATATACAGTCAGCGTCAAAATAAGGATGGTCGATGAATGTATCTTGAAACTCTCGCTCTGTAAATGGCTTATAATCATATTTTGTAGCCTCACGATTCCAAAGCTCTACAACTGCAGAGTGATCTTCAATTGAAAAGGTTCTGATTTGCATCATTTAAGCCTCCTGTGAACGTCCAATATAGGGCCAGGAAATTTTGCCCATTACTACTGGCTGTGAAGCTCCAGTTACTAGCGGGATATTGTTTGGTAAGCGCTCCATCGTGTAATACGCTAGCAGAGCAAAAGCAATTGCTTCCTTAGCATCACTATTACCACCGATATCCTCCTGCGTCAGCACCTGCACGTTATGCGGTGCAAATAAGTGTTGTAAATCACGCAAAAGCGTCTTGTTATAGCTTCCACCGCCGCCAATTAACAATTGCTCAGCCTGATGCTGCGGTGCAATATACCGTTCATAGCTATCGACGATGCTCCAGGCAGTTAAGTACGTAGCTGTTGCAACAACATCTTCCGCTTTCCAGTGATTAACCTTCATCATTTCAATAATTTGTGCCACGTATTGTTGGCCAAACCGTTCTCTGCCTGTCGATTTTGGTAACGGCATCGTATAATATTTATCCTGCTGCATCCATTTCAATAGCTCATCAATCACTTGACCGCCCGCACCAATTTCGCCATCAACATCCATGGTCATTGGTGCAAATAATTGCGATACAAGGCCATCGATAATCATATTTCCAGGACCCGTATCAAAAGCAAATACCTCATCCGGTGAGGCATTTACAGGCAAAACAGTCACATTGCCTATTCCGCCAATATTTTGCATCAGAATTGTTTTCTCTGGATTGTTAAACAATAAGTATTCGGTAAATGGTACTAACGGAGCTCCTTGTCCACCCATTGCCATGTCAGCAACTCGAAAGTCTGATACGCAAGGAATTCCTGTGCGATTGGCGATAACTGCACCATCCCCAATCTGAACAGTACAATGCAGATTATAGCCGCCCATAACATTCTCTTCCGGAGCATGATAGATTGTTTGACCATGTGATCCTACTGCGAATATTTGCGAGTGCGAAAGGCCGCATTTCCCTATAACGGATAATGTGGCTTGGGCGTATAATTCGCCAAGCCACATATTCATTGCGCCAACCTTATCAATCGTAGCGCTAGCGGGATCAAAAAGCTCAAATATGGAGTTTCTAACTTGCACCTCAAAAGGTGTGTTTTCAAAAGCCAGTAATTCAATCTCTACTCCATGCTCTTTTTCGGCTGATGGGAAAAGCTTAACTACTGCTGCATCAATACCATCTACTGATGTACCTGACATCAAGCCAACTAAGTATGTTGCATCAACTTTTGATTGTTTGTCCATTAACCTTTCACCGCTCCAACTGTTACCCCTTCAAGGAAGTATTTTTGTAAACTGAAGAACAAAATAAACATTGGAACTGCTGAAATGGTTGCCCCCGCCATCATCGGTGCAAAGTAAGTTGTATTCGCAAAGCGAAAGTTTTTCAAGCCGACCTGAATGGTTTGCATATCCATCGTATTCGTTACTAGGAACGGCCAGAAAAAGTCATTCCATGCCGCCATGAACGTTAGGATTGCTAGTACTGCCATAATTGTTTTAGATAGAGGCATAATGATATACCAGAAGATTTTAGGCTGGGAACAACCTTCGATTTTAGCAGATTCAATAATTTCACCTGGAATGGAGGACATGAACTGCTTAACCAAGAAGATATTGTATACCGTTACTATGCTCGGCATAATCAACGCTGTGTACGTATTTTGTAATTCAAAAATGTTTACGATCAAAATATATAGTGGAACCTGAGTGACTTGAACAGGAATCATCATAGATCCCAGCAAAATAGCGAACAAAATGTTTTTCCCTTTAAATTTCATTTTTGCAAAAGCATATCCAGCAAGTGTAGCAAAAAATACGTTAGATACCGTGATACACGCTGCCACTATAAAGGAGTTCAATAACCAGTCCCATGTATGTGGGCTGAAGTTAAAGAAGAATTTATAAGATTCAAATGAAATCTTCGATGGTAGGATAGAATAGCTCATTGCACCAGCTTCTACCGGATCACCGAACGAGGAGATGACCATAAAGTATATCGGGAATATGGTAGCTGCGGCAAATAGGATAAGGAACGTAATGTTTGCACCATTACGTATAAACAGATACCCTTTGCTTCTTAAGCTATTGTTGTACAAACCCATAGTATTCTGCTCCTTTTCCTAGTATTCTACATCTTTACCTATAAACTTGAATTGAAGGAATGAGATAAATCCGATAATCGCTGCTAGAACTAATGATTGTGCCGCTGCCTCACCAAACTCAAAATATGTGAACGCATTGTTAAAGATTAACAAACCTACCATTGTTGTTGCATGGTCTGGTCCACCGCCTGTCATAAGATAAGCGTTTTGGAATACTTGGAAGGAACCGATAACACCAGTAACAAGTAGGAATAGCGTTGTTGGCTTAAGGAAAGGGACAACGATAAACCAAAGCTTTTGCAGGAAAGACGCGCCATCAATTTCAGCTGCTTCATAATAGCTGTTATCAATAGCGAGTAATGCGGCTATATAAATAATAATTGCTGTACCATGACTTGATAACCATGACATTAATACAAGTGAGAACATTGCAGTTGCACTGGAACCAAGCCAGTTTTGATTTTCAATACCTAAAAAACTCACGAGCTTATTGGCAATACCTGATTTTAACGGATCGAAGATCCACAGCCACACAACAGAAAGCGCTACACCAGATGCTACGGCTGGCAAGTAATATAGTGCTTTAAAGATCGTTTGTGTTTTTTTCTTGAAAGGAATAATCAAAATTGAAATTAAAAATGATAGAAGAATATTAAACGGAACAGTTAATAGCGTATATACTAACGTATTTTTCAGCGCTTTCCAGAAAAGTTCATCTGAAAAAGAGTTAACGAAGTTATCCACGCCGACAAAAGTGGATCCTAATGGACCATATTTTTGTAAGCTGATAATAAAAGCATTGATGACTGGATATGCGGTAAATAAAGAAAACGCAATAAGTGCTACTGCGATAAACGCGTATCCCCAACCTGAGTCACTTTCGAGTTTCAATTTTTTTCTTTTAGTCAACGTTTGATTCATTGGGTCGCACCTCTCTTCTAAAAACAGTACAAGCTCTAGCTAATTTAGAAGGAAAGCTGTACGTTCTAGCTACGCACAGCTTTCACATGTCAGCCTACGACAGACTAGTCAACTACAATACCATCTTTACCGAAAGATTTAATTGCAGCTGCTTTAACTGCATCATACATTTCTTGTGGAGCAATCTCATTTGCAAGTAAGGCTTGTAGTTTAGGAATAATAACTTCTGTTTCAATTTTTAATGCTTCAGCAGCCAGATCAGTAGGAATATCTGTACGAGCCGGAAGCGCTTTTGCCATCATAGCTTTACCTGCAGCAACGTTATCTTCGTTACGAGGGAATTTTTCAAGTACTTCTGCATTACGTGCAGATTCAGTAATTGGTGATAAGAACAGCTCATTACTGTAGTTAGCAGCAATTGAACCAGAAGACAAGAAATTCGTTGCTAGGGCAATATTTTTGATGTGCTCTTCAGATGGAGCTTTTTTACCACGAAGTGCGATATAACCATCAACGATTGAAGTAGGGACATAATCGGCACCGTTGAATGTTGGGACTGGAAGTGAAATATAATCAACTTCAATAGAATCTGCAACAGCTGAACCATCGTTCGCTTTAATCTTCTCATTGTTTAGACGAGCAGAGTTTTCAAATGCAGATAAACCTTTACCTGTAATCATCGTTTGACCCGTTAGGAACATGTTCCACCGTTTACCAGCATCGATAGAGCTTAGCTCTTTAGGCATAGAACCATCGTTGATCATTTCGCGAATAGATGTAAGTAGCCCCAAGAAGTTTTTGCTTGTATACGTATATTTAAGATCTTTATCGAAGTAATCTGGTAAACCAGCAGTTTTAGCAAGAATAGCTAGATAGTCTTTAGATGCTACACCAGATGTTGCGAACACGAAACCATAACGAGTAGTTTCACCTTTATCATTTTTCACTACGCCTTTAGAAATTGCATTACGGAACTCTTCATAAGTCCAACCGTTTTGTTGAATGCTTTTCCAATCAATTCCGGCTTCTTCAAGGAATTGTTTGTTACCACCGATAGTGTGGATTTCCATATACGCTGGTAGGCCGTATTGAGCGTCACCTAGTTGGAAATATTTCAATGGAACTTCGTCATAATCTGCCTTGGCTTCATCAGAAAGGGCACCGTTAAGGTCGATTAGTACATTAAGTGCTGCATATTTCGAAATTCCTGAAGCACCGATAAAAGCAATATCTGGAGGAGAACCTGCATTTACTTGAGTATCAAGTTTTTGCGTCATATCTTCCCAGCTCGCTGGCTCGATTTTCAAAGTCAAGTTAGGATGTAGTGTATTAAATTCTTTTTCCATATCAGCAAAACGTGTTTGATAGTTCGCTGATATCGGAGGTAAAAGCGCTGTAATCGTATCCTTTTTAGGCTCAGAACCACCGTTACTAGTTCCTGTGTTACCGGAATCTGTAGAAGCTGGAGCGTTATTTCCGTTTCCTCCGCAAGCCGATAATAGTGATACCATCATGATTCCTGACAAAAACAGAGTTAATCCACGTGATCTTTTTTTCATCGAAAACAGCCTCCTCAATTATTAATAGCATCCATCCTGTTATTTCACTTTTCTCACCTAGACCAATGATGCGATTGCCTGTTTCAAGCGTCCTCCGTTTGCGTTAAGTACTTGTTCTGCTTCTTTTGCATCTAACCCCGATTTAATCATCATAATTGCCAGCTTACAGTTCATAGATGCTTTTTCAAGTGTTTCTTCGGCGGTTGATGTATCTACACCAGTCGTGTTCATGATGATACGAATCGAGCGATCTACGAGCTTAAAATTACTAGCCTTCAGATCAACCATCAAGTTGTTGTACGTTTTTCCTAACTTGACCATTGTGCATGTTGTCAGCATATTAAGCACCAACTTTTGAGCAGTTCCTGCTTTTAATCGAGTCGAACCGCTAATGACCTCAGGTCCTACAACAGGTGTTATACAAACATCTACAATGGGTTCGAACTTTGAGCCTCTGTTGTTACAAACACCGATAGTGGCTGCTCCAAGTTCCTTTGCTTTCGCTAAAGCTGCAATAACGTAGTTTGCACTACCGCTTGCCGAAATCCCAATAAGTACATCTTTGTTTGTTACACCAATGCTTTCGATTAATGCGATCCCTTCATCCATATCGTCTTCACAGCCTTCAACCGCAGTACGCAAAGCAATATCACCACCAGCAATATAGCCCTGCACCAAGGAAGGATCTGTACCAAAGGTAGGAGGACATTCGGAAGCATCCAGAACACCTAATCTTCCTGATGAGCCAGCTCCTATGTAAAACATTCTTCCACCATTAGACAACCTATGATGTAGAATATCTACCGCCTTTGCAATCTGCGGAATCTCCTCAGCTATAGCTCTGGGGACCAGTGCATCTTGTTGATTCATTAACTGGATCATTTCTTCCGTAGTACATTCATCAATCATTAATGTGTCTGGATTCACAGCCTCTGTTGTCAATCCCGCAAGGTAGTCATTCATAGCCATCCTCCTTCTTCCCAGCCTTAATCTGTCATTTAATTAACAAAACGTGTTAGATTAACTTACAATTATTATGTTCTTATACTAATACAACACCATCGCTTCGTCAATAGATTTTGAAATATAATTTCACTAAGAAATTAATTTCTGATGTTTTATTTCATTTCTTACATACTATGTTATACCACATTTATAAAGCGCTTACAAGATGCAATTTAAATTTTTAACAATTGCTTTGATCGCTATGGCTCTAAGGTTAAAGCGATTTAAAAAAATGTATTATTTGCTGATTATTGCTCCAAACGAAACATAAAGTTACATCATCCGTGTTCAACCGGATGATGTTTCGTCTTCGATTCCATTCATTTTCTTCCTCATAATTGTGTGCCAAGCTATTAATTATTGAATTAAACTACTTATTATATTCATTAGATCAACGTATTCATCATGTAGATAATCTGACATAGATTGATAAGTAGTACATTTTAGTACACGAATAAGTGAATGAAATACAAAAAAAGAAAGCATTGATCCATGATCAATGCTTTCCTCCACATTCATTCTATCAGAACCTAATTTCTAAGTTTTTTCTTTAATATATTATGCGTTTTTGTTAAGTAGGTTTTTACTTCTTCATATTCAGCACTTGCGACACCAGCAAATAATATGTCGATGATCGTAAGCATCGCAATACGCGAGCCCATAGCCCCACTGCGGATTGTTATTTCAGGTGTGGATATGCTCAATACAATATCCGCCCGCTCCGCAAGCTCACTTTTATTGTACTTCGTAATCGCAATACATTTCGCTCTATTCTTTTGGGCAATTTCCAGTGCATCAATAATATCACTAGTTGCTCCAGAGTTAGAAATGAAAATGGCAACATCATCTTTCTCAAGTAAAGTTGCTGCCGTGAGCTGACTATGACCATCTGTATAGGCATGACACATCTTATTAATTCGCGAGAACTTCTGTTCCCCGTCCATACAAACGAGTCCCGAAGCACCTATTCCAAAGAAAACAATTCGCTTACTATGACATAGTAATTCTACAGCTCTTGTAATTTCTTTTCGATCAATAACGCTAAGCGTATCCTCAATGGACTTGCAATTATTCAATGAAATATTTGATATAATTGTCGAGAGATCATCACCTGGCTGAATATCAGTATATTGAGCCTTTGAATCCTCATCACGAGAACCCAAAGATGCCGATATACTCACAATAAAATTGCGGTATCCGCTGTAACCCATCGTCTTACAGAAACGAAGGACAGATGCATCACTTGTCTTACTCGATTGAGCCAATTCCTTAATCGACAAATGAGGGATCTCTTCCGTATTTTCTAAAATGTAATCTCCGACCAATCGTTCAACTGGTGTATAACTCTCTCGCATATCACGAATTTTAATTAATACGTTGTCATTTAGACTCATAATCTACCTACTCTAGATTTAATTAACACCTTTATTAATATCATAAACAATATAAACAACCTATTACAATAACAAAATACGTTTCGGCATATCAAAAGCTAATATTAATTAATCTATTAAAATCATCCTACTCTTAGGTCATCTGGTGACTTTACGTTGATTATAGCGTAATAAAGTTGTAAGGTATAGTCGATAATTATATACTTTCTGATATGGTGAAACAAGGGACCACAAAGGTCCCCGAAGATTCTTTCTATTGTTCTCAGCATACGTAATACGCATGTATTTTTAAATTTTACTGCCCTCTAAATATGACTCGATTTGTCAACTACATTCTTTGATGTAGCACCGTTGCTTGAACCATTTAATTTGCTAGCAAGCTGCTTTAATGCAGTCAAGAACACCGGCATGGCCGCTACACTTAGTAATCATAGTGCAATGATTATTACGAATGCTACCTGTAAAAGTGTCATTACGCCCGAAGGAATCAACGCGGCGCAGGTACCTCCTAGAATAAAGGCAGCAGACAATACTACACCAACCATATAACGTGATGCCACTCAATTCTCGATCCAACATCCCCTTCAAGTTCGTTATACCGCATCATCAGGAATATGCTGTAATCAACGCCTAGGGCTGTAATCATAATGAAGCTGAAAAATGGAACGATCCAGCTCAAGATTTCACTGATTCCAAGAGAAGTAAGTACTCTAGCACCAAGGAAGCAATAATGAACAGAGAGCTGGACACAGAGCGCGTAATGACTATTGGCACAATTATGATTCCGACCAGCATAATCACGGCTGTACGTACAAAGTCATCCTGTGAAATATTCTGCAAATCAGCATTGGTTGCAGTTGTTCCTGTTAAGGCTGCTTGCACCTGCAAGTCGCTGCCATCTAATGGCATTCCAAAAGCTGTCTGCAAGTTCTTCTTCGAGCTCAAGCGAATACAGTAACTCACCTTCTTCCATCATTTTAGCGAACTTCTTCAAAGGGCTATATACAGTGCAGATCAATGCCATGGAAGGCAGGGGGCGTAACAATTTCTCCTCCTTACCTGATTTGGCTATATCTAGAATGAATTTTTAATAAATCACCGAATATTGCTTTGCTATGTTCGTCTATGTAATCCCCATCTTCATGCAAGCCTTTCTTTTGCGATTTTTTTGCGCAAGAAATAAAGAGTCCTTTATAATGTAATAATGTACATAAAGACGGATTTGGAGGGAAATAAATGGCAAGTCGTAAATGGGTATTAATCATAGACGATGAAGATGATTTAGCGCGTCTAATGAAGGCTGTTTTACATAAAGAAGGTGTTCCAGACGTTGTAACTGCCGGGACCGTTGCAGAGGGTTGGGACAAGTTCCAGGAGTATAATCCTGAGCTTATATTGCTAGATATTATGCTCCCAGATGGAGAAGGATATGACTTATGCAGAAAAATTCGGGAAACATCAAATGCACCCATCTTATTTATGTCTGCAAAAGACGAGGAAATTAATAAGCTGTTAGGACTGGCGATAGGTGGCGATGATTATATTACTAAACCGTTCAGTCCGAAAGAAGTCGCTTATCGGGTAAAGGCACAACTGAGAAGAGCTGGCTTTACAGAAGAAAAAAAGGCTCCGAAAAGCTTACAAGCTGGCCCCTTTGAGCTTAGTGCCAATGAGACAGAATTAAAAAAGAATGGCGAGGTCCTCGTGCTAACCGCCAAAGAAGTCGGTTTAATGAGCTGTTTTATGCATCATCCCAATCAGATTCTAAGCAAAGAAACCTTGTTTGGACAGGTGTGGGGTGAGGACTTTTTTGGTTCCGATAATACAGTGATGGTACATATTCGGCGATTACGCGAAAAAATTGAGGCCGACCCTTCAAATCCTACCTTTATTTTGACGGTTAAAGGGTTAGGTTATAAATTAAATACCAAGGAGTGAGCCTAGTTGAAATGGAAATTGACACTCCGCTTTCTAAGATCGGTTATGACTATTGTTGTGATCGTTGGTATTGTAAACGCGATTTTGTTCCTTTCCCTATTCTTTATAAAGGTAAATAATAATAACTTTGGCACTGAAGAAGCATCTGCAGAAACCTTTAGCCGAACCTTTTCACAATACGTAGAACTACAGGCTGGCAAACCTGTTGTGAACGAAGAAGGTCTCAAAAAACTACAAGAAATGAGCGCCTGGGTACAATTCTTGAATGACCAAGGGGAGCAAGCAGCAGCCTTTTATACCCCTGAAGAATTGAAAACAGAGTATTCTCCTATTGAAATTGTCCAAATGTATAAATATAAAGAATTAGATGCACGCACGACGGTTTTTGTCAGCGAAGCCCAAAATTTCAGTTACTTTTTAGGGATTAATAATCCTAAAATAGGCCGCTACGTAATGACCTATGACTACGCTAAAATTTTCAAAGATGTTAATGTTTTTCTTTCCATTTTTTTAATCGTTGATGTGCTTATTGTAATCATCATTGGATTTCTATTTGGGAAAAAGTTAACTGCACCCCTTCATACATTAATAGAGGGTATTCAACAGCTCAGGGAACGACGTTTTAAGAAAATGCCTACTCCCAAAGGTGTTTATGAAGATGTTTTTCGTAATATGAATGAACTATCTGAAAAGCTCGATCGGCATGAAGAGGAGCGTAAACGTCTCGATCAAATGCGTGAGGAATGGATTAGCAATGTTTCACATGACATGAAAACACCACTTGCTTCTATTCAAGGTTATGCAGAATTTATTAACGACAGTGCCACAGATTTAACAGCCCAAGAATTACAGGAATACACGTCAATTATCAAAAGTAAATCGATGTATATGAAAGATCTGTTAGATGACCTCAATTTAACAACACGTTTACGTAATCACCAGCTATCCCTGCAATTTGAAGAGGTGAATCTCGTTCAGTTTCTACGAGAAATGACGATTGAACTTTTAAATGACCCGACCTTTGGTGAACGGCAGATAGAGTTTGAGGCGAATGTGGCTAAAGCAATGCATAAAGTAGATAAAAAGTTACTAAAACGAGCGATCCTTAACTTGATCTACAACGCGCTGGTGCATAACGATGAAAATGTCGTGGTGAAGATTCGAGTGGATACAGGTCCCGAATGTCATACCCAAATTTCGATTTCTGATAATGGTCAGGGTATTCCAACTAAAGATCTGGAACAGGTTTTCGAACGCTACTATCGGGGTACAAATACAACCAGCAAGCATGGTACTGGTTTAGGAATGGCCATCGCAAGAGACATTATTTGGGCTCATGAGGGGAACCTCGATATGACGAGCATTGAAAATACCGGAACCACCATTACTATACTTTTATAATACAAATGCCTTACTTACTCATTAGGCAGAGAAAAGGGCTGTGCTCCATTACCTTTATTGGAGACAGCCCTTCTTCAATTTATTAGTTTTTTATTGCTTTTAGCGGAATATCCTCTACTTTCACTTCATCATATGAGGAGACTTGATCACCTTTTTTTACATACATTTTTAAGTAGGCGCCTTTACGAAGATTTTTTTGTGCATTAAATTCCAGTGGAATTGTATTACCTTTAGCATTTGTAGCCTCTAGTGTATACGAATAGGAAGTCATCACTGTACCATCACTCAGTTTATATTCATGGGGTTCCCCATCCTCTGTAATTTGTAAATAGTAATTTTCGGCATTCATGCGATTGAAATCAATCTTTGCTAGAGCAAAGACACCTACAACCCCAATAACAAACAAAATACCCATAGTGGTTAGAAATTTTTTCATCTCAATCATCCTTCTGTTCTATTATTTAGTGTGATAATACGATTGTATGAAGCTACGGTTAAGAAATAATACAACCCGTAAATTACGGTATAAGCAATCATCCAGAGCAACACTGGCTTTGCTAAATCTATCATCAGTAGACTAGAGAATGCTTTTAAAGCCACTACACTATGCAATAACCCTACTATAAGCGGTACAACAAAGATAACGAATACCTGTGACGCAATGGATTTCTGCATTTCTTTTGCACTGACACCCATTTTATGCAGCATATTGTACTGTGCTTTATCCTCTTCTGCCTCTGTTAAAACTTTAAAGTAAATGATACTGCCTGTTGCAGCCAGAAATACGAGCCCAAGGAAACTTCCTATAAAAAGTAGAGAACCCACACTTTCCAAGCTTGTTTGGTAATCTTGAGGCCTACTGGAAAATGGCGCTTCTTCAGGCAAATGGTTTGCGATTTTTGCAGATAAATCCACAGAGGCATCCTCTATCCCAAGAACACGATAGCGTAGCACTTCTCCATCATTCCGTAATACTTTATACTGTTCATCCGAGACTACAACTGTTATACCTGCTGTGCCTGCATTCAATACGGTTTGTGTTTTAAAGCTTTGGAATGTGAGTGGATGGCCGTTGCCTGTTGTTATAGTTTTTCCTGTATACATAGGTGAGAACCTTTTGTCATATCCGATATCTAAAATAACCGCGTAACCATCCTTTACATTTAATTTTTCTCTATGCTGTACATTTGCTAAGTTGTTGTATGTTTTTTCATCGATAACTGTATACCCTCTTTTATCAGAGCTATCGAACGAGGATGGTGAGTTTAATTCTTTTGTATGAAACGTAATGGATAGCGCATCGATATTTTCATCATATTTTGTAGCTGGCAGTACAGCATTTACTTGTTTATCCATTTCTGCATCTGTTGATTGATACATAAAGGTATTCGGATTAATCGTTTTTGCCGAGTCATTCGTATTGTAATACAGGCTATAGACCGCTCCACCGGCAGTTACTGTTGTAGCACTCAACACAGCAATCACAGTTAATGTACGTGCATTCCCACGGATACGATAGAGCAGCTGCGATATGGTTATTACATGAAGGCCTTTCCACAGCCACTTTTCATTTTTCTTAATCATTGCTAACACAAAGCCAGTCACACTGTGGAACAATAAAAATGTACCCACAATTACCGTTGTTAAAATAATTAATACGGTCATGAGAAATCCGATTTTTGCCCATACCTTAGAAGTGAAAAGGTCCTGCATTGCAAGCCAATAGCCCAAGACAATAAGTAACACTCCAAGAACAGCTACTATCATAGATGGTTTAGGCGCCACTTCTCCCTTTTTGGAAGCATGAAATAAATCAATCAGCTTAAATTGATAGATCAAGCGGTAGCCTTGAAATGATGTCACTAAGAATATAACTAGAAATACGATAGCCGTGTTCATCGCTGCCGCCATTGAAAATGTAAAGGGTGCTACAACGTCATAACCCATTAAATGAATCAAAATCGTCATAAATCCTTTTGAACAGAGGAAGCCAAATACAATCCCTACTATTAAAGAGAATAATCCTAATAACAAATTTTCAAAAAAGAGCATAAAACCTATTTGACGATTACGTACCCCCAGCAACGCATACAGTGCGACTTCTTTTTTACGTTTTTTCATAAAAAATGAATTGGAATAAGCTATAAATATGAACACGAAAAAGATAAGAATGACTGCCGCGCCACTCATTAGGGAACCCAGTTTTTGGGATGAAGCCGTCTGTTCTGCTATCGTATCACTATATTTTAAGGTCACAAATGTAAAGTAAATGATGATACTAAACACCATCGATGCAATGTATAAAAAATATTGCGAGAAATTTCTGGCTATATTTTTTCTTGCTAGACTAAATAACGTCATCTACCTCACCCCCAATGGCCGCATGAACATCTAAGATCTCTTGGAAGAAGGCTTTGCGTGTCTGATCACGACGATAGATTTCTGTTGAAAACGAACCATCTTTGATGAAAATAATCCGGCGGCAGAAGCTTGCGGCAAAGGCATCATGGGTTACCATCATAATGGTCGAATTGTTATTTTCATTTAAAGTACTTAAGCTTTCCAATAAATCTGTTGCTGATTTAGAGTCAAGTGCACCTGTTGGTTCATCAGCCAAAATCAGTGCTGGCTCTGTCACGAGCGCTCTAGCCGCAGCGGTTCTTTGCTTTTGACCCCCAGAGATTTGGTAAGGATATTTCCCCAGTAAATCTTCAATCCCAAATACTTTAGAGATCTGAGTCACGAGGTGATTAATTTTCTTCGCTGGAATTTTAGCAATCGCCAGGGGAAGCAATATGTTCTCCTTTACCGTCAAGGAATCGAGTAAATTGTAATCTTGAAAGATGAACCCGAGATGTTCACGCCGGAAGTCTGACAAAGCTGCTTCCTTCAGATCATGAATACTCTTGTTCTTCATATATATCTTTCCTTCTGTTGGAGAATCTATGGTTGCTAACAAATTTAGCAAGGTTGATTTTCCCGCTCCGGAAGGTCCCATAATCCCTACAAACTCACCTTCATGAATGTCAAAAGACACGTTTTCCAACGCTGTGTAAGCAGCACTTAACTTCCCGTACACTTTTTTTACGTTTTCTACTTTTAATAATGGTTCCATTCATTTCACCTCATAATTTGCTGATACTTATACTATAGGCACCGAACCTTACAGCAAATTCATGCCAACCTTACAACAAGCTTAAATCTACAAAAAAAGGGATACCCTGTAGCCATTTAAGACTACGGAGTATCCCTTTGCTATTGAATAGCATTCATTTTTTTCTGGTTGTATATAAATCAGAAGCTTCATCAAAGTAAAAGCGGCGTTTTTGTTTGCCAAACACGACTAAGACAATATGGATGAACAACACGATCGTTAAAATAATGGAGGTCAATCCAGCACCTAGCGTTAAGAATATAGATGCCTTATAAAATGGAGAATCCATTGATAGTTCCACATTATTCAAAATATTCGCAATGACTGTTATGAAGTACATCGCGTAAATGGCACCAAAGCGTTTAAATAATCGCTTGTTAGTTTCCACTCGACTTATTTTACTGTCATAGCGATAACGCATTATTTTCGTACCGATTGTCGATCCATTCCAAATTATCGGAATAATAAAAAAGGTTACAGAAAGTGTAATTGTGCTCGCAATAAATTCACTAACCATATTAACGTTGGTCATACTCAACACAACTTTAACTACTAGGTTGCTGATAAATAGATCAATAATAACAGCCAGTAACACAGACATCCCTCTTACTTCATCAAGAGCTAATAATCTTTCTGCTTTCTCCTTAATTTTCTTTTTTGATGGGAATAACGCCAACACGGCTGGAGCAATAAAGAACCCCAGTACTCCGCCAGAAGTATTTAACAATAAATCATCCACATCAAAAATACGATAAGGGCAATTATAAATCCCGTAAATACCGGTTACCTGTGTTATCTCATAAAATAAAGTTAATAGGAACGTGAAGCCTAGAGCTTTCTTCCAATATTTTTTATCATGAAAAAAGTAACGCAGATAAACACCAAAAGGTAATAATAGCAAGAAATTAAAAAAAGCTTGATAGAATGAGGGTTGGCTAAATAACAGTCTATAAGTAGCTGGCTGTGATAACACGATGCCACTATTGCCAAAGGTGCCCACTATAAATTGAAATGGCATAAGTGAATAATGTTGTGTGCCCGGTTTTTGAAGAGAACAAGTATTACGTATTTCCGGCAACGGCAACAATACTAAAAATAACGCTGCTAGAAAGTAAAAGATAAACGAAAACGAAACTAACGTGGTAGAAAAGGGAAGGTAATTATATTTTCTATAGGTATAAATGAGCCATGGGATAAATAAGGCAAATGCTAAAACCACAAAAAAGATCGCTGCCACAAAGATCGGTTGAGTATATGCTGACATTTCTAGTTCACACCCCAAAATGATTTAGTATTCATATTAACCATAAAACTGATTCTAATTCAACTGGAGTTGGAACATTTCATCAAATTTAAGGATCCTGTAATGTTGGCATCAATTTAATGTAAGGTTCGCAACTTATACTAACTCCTAAGCAAATAAAAATATTTTCAAAGGAGCACTATTAATGAATCCCTCCATTTCGCAAAAAGAAAGAATCATTTCACTCGACATCATTCGCGGACTTGCTCTTTTCGGCATTCTGCTTATAAATGTTGGAGCCTTTAAAGTTATTATGGAAGGAGATCCCTTACCAGACTATAGTGGCATTAATGGAATCATCCATAGCTTGATAATCATCTTCGTACAAAAAAAGTTCTTTTCTATTTTTTCCTTTCTATTTGGTGTAGGTCTATACATTTTCGCCTCAAGAGCCGAAAGCCGGGGAGATAAACCCAGATGGCGTATGGCTAGACGTTTACTAATCCTTTTGCTGCTGGGAATCATTCATGTATTTATCTTTTGGGGAACCATTCTGCCCGCATACGCCATTATCGGATTGTTTCTGATCCCTTTTTATCACTCAACGGTTTCTACACTTAAAAAATGGCTGATAGGTATGACATCCATTTACATCATTTCCTTGGTGGCAAAAATATTTCTACCCACTCTAGGGGTTATATCATCTATCCTTGATATTTTTTCTAATGATGCTATACAAATCTTTATTATGTTTTTAGCTGGTTTTTTAACCGCAAAGTCAGGTTGGCTGACACACATACAAGAATTGTCTAAACCAATTAGAGGAATTCAAATGGTATCATTTCTGTTGTTCATTGGTTTTTCACTATGGATTTGGAACGCTTCTCAAAGTGGGAGCAGCAATGTAGATTCAGTTACGGGCTTAGGATCTCTCCCAACCACTTTGTTCTACTTAACAACATTATTTCTACTATTAGAAAATAAACAAATG
Source organism: Paenibacillus sp. FSL R7-0163 (assembly GCF_037969975.1). NCBI lineage: Bacteria > Bacillati > Bacillota > Bacilli > Caryophanales > Paenibacillaceae > Paenibacillus > Paenibacillus sp. FSL R7-0163. The sequence goes on along the minus strand of NZ_CP150224.1, from coordinate 1,877,066 downwards.
GTGAAATTCCTGAAACCCATATCACGGGTGGGTCAAATGGCGTTTACAAATTATGTAGCACAAAGCATTATAGGGACGGCAATCATTTCAATGATAGGTCTCGAAGTCGTTTCACCGAAAGATATTCTCTACATCGCAGTTCTGATTTATTTTATTCAAATCATTTTTAGTACCATCTGGTTCAAGTTCTTTTCCATGGGACCCTTAGAAAAGGTTTGGCGCTTGATGACCTATGGAAAAAAGCCTGCAACAAAACGATAAAAACTTCACTTTCCTCCTCTTAATGCAAGTCGGAATTTATTTTTCCAACCCAAAAACCCCTTATAAAAAGGGGTTCTCAAGTTTAAGCGCTTTAACTTTTATCCGACAGATCACAACATGAACATTAAGAATCAGAGAATCAAGTCCAAAGCATCCTGCGAAATCCACACTTTATCTTTAATCATTACCGTCAGCACATTTAGTTTCGTTGTTTTGCCATCCTGTATGGCGATATTTTTATCTATAGGCAGCTTGAGAACTTGGCCTGCTTTTTTCACTACAACCACCGGATTATTCTTATCAGTCTTATCTAGGGTAATCGTAGCTCCTTTGGCCTTGAATTTATCACTGGATACGTACAGTGTATCCTGAAGCTGCGCCAGATTGAGTCCGGTCACTTCTTGAATATACTTATTCACATCCGTATTCTGGATTACACCGCTGTTCACGAAATCAGTCGGTTTAAAATTAGCCGGATGGTACGCGAATAAGCCAACTTCTTCCGATGTGTGATCATCCGTAGAGAAGGTTACACCTATTTTATCCCCCAAAATTTTACCGATGACCGGCGAAAGGTTATCCTGCATTCCCAATCTGACTTGATCTGCTTCTTCTTTGGTTAGATCACTAAGTCCATAATGATCTGCAAGGACCTTTTTGAAATTGCTCTCATTAATACTGCCTTCAATGTAATAACTGGTATGCTTCGCTTTCTTCAGCACGGAGATTAGGTCTTTGGTAGAATCATAGTTCGTCATATTGAGCCCGCCGGTAGCATGATCCGAAACCGATAAGACTGCTGTATTGCCATCTTTTTCTGCAAAGTCAACAGCGGCTTTAAAGGCTTTATCAAACGCTAAGGTCTCACTCATAATACCCACTGGATCGTTATCATGACCATACCAGTCAATCTGGCTTGCTTCGACCATCAGAATAAAACCGTTCTCGTTCTGCGACAACTTCTCTATCGCTACTTTGGTCATTTCAGCAAGGCTCGGTTGCTTTTGCGGGTTCAGGTCAAAATCAGCATCCAGTGCTTCGGGGTTGAAGAGACCCCAGATTTTATTCGTTTTAGAATTCATTAACCCTGCTTTATCCGTTACGTATTCATACCCATTTGATTTCAGAACTTTGGTTAAATCTTCTCCGTCCTTGCGGTTAATGTCTTCTTTGCCGGGTACCAAATACCCGGAACCACCCCCAAGTAGAACATCTACACCACTATAGACCATCTGTTCTGCAATAGACTGCGCATTGTCACGCGTGTATGCATGACTTAAAAATGTAGCCGGCGTCGCATCCGTTAATTCACAAGTGAATACCGTTCCTGTACTTTTCCCTGCCATTCTCGCTGCATCCATAAGGGTAGGCAGAGGTTTGTTCACGTCCTCTGGCTTAACTGCGCTTATGAAAGGCATCGTTATTCGGTCTGGAAGTATGGATACCGTCTCACTCTTAACCTTATGGCCTGTAGCATAAGCCGTAGCTCCCGCAGCGGAATCTGTGGTCAGTGAATCCGTAGAATATGTTCTCACCAGCCCGCTGAAATACTTATCCATCGCAAGCGCCTGCCCTCCCTGATACCATCTGGCCAAGTTCACATCGGATAAGCTCATCCCATCCGTAATAAACAGGATTACGTTTTTGACCGATTTGTTGGTAGGAGCATCAGAGTTATTGGCGCCATCGGCGTAGGTCGTTCCGTTGCCTGCTGCAAGCAGACTGCAAATCATAACTGTACTGCAAATTCTCCCGATAACCTTTTTGCGCATTTGAATCCTCCTCTAGCAGATTTTGTTAAGTACGTTACTAGTTTAAAGGAGGATTGTTTGCGGGAGCAGCACCTATTCTCTTATTTTATATTAAATTCTATGCATATTTTGTCTTGACCTGTGCTACTGATATTTGTAAAAAAGGGGCGCCCTAGGGGCCCCCTTTGCATTATTATTGTCTTATTACGAGGACATCTCGAGGCGCTCTACCGGTACTTTGAATTTGGGAAATTTCGGAGCTTGTAAGGATACGTCCTACCAATATCAACGAAGATGTGACATTGTTAAAGTTAAAATTATTCAAGTTCGCTACGTTTTGGCTGCCACGGAACACACGGAACGATCCCTGAAAGTTAATTCGCGAAAAAAGCACAAGCGTTACTTGAGAGCTTTCCACAACATTTCTGAGACGGAAACTCGAGAGAACGTTGTTAAACCGAAACGCTCCAAGATCACGAACCGCAACTCCTCCACGTCTGAATCGAATCCGACGATTGGTAAAATTAGTACCCGACCAAAGAGTAAGACGTATATCACTGTTAGCCAACTAAATCAACTCCTTTTCTGAGATTGATATAGTTTATTACTAACTTCAAAGAACGGTACAAGACAAATACAGTTGTACAAATGTTTGTTTTTCAGATTTCCCTATGGTGGTATTATCCAAATAACCGTATCGAGCCTCGGATATGTTAGCAATTGAAGTGATTTTTACAGTTATATTCTTCTAACTATTAGACACTTTCTTATACGTTAGGTGCGAATATGAAAAGAATAATTCAAGCATTCGGGTATTTAGGTAGTACAATTTTGGCTGCAGCTTTACTGTCATGGATCTGCGTATTTTTGATTCACGGCTTACCTGGTGTCTATGAATGGATGGCACTTAAATTTATCATCCCCATTCTAGGTTTCGTAGGACCCAACCCAAACCCTCTTGACTATCCTGGCAGAAGGACTGCCGTTATATTTTGAAGGTACCAATGCAGAGGTTATGCCGTTAAAAGGAACAAAAGTCACGCCAATGCGCAATGAATCATGATCTGGTAAAAAGTGAGGCTATCTTTCTGAGGAGTTACCGTAGGAGGAATGGACAGCTTCAACAACTAAAAAAAGGCGTTAACGGATGCCTAAGCTCCGTCAACGCTTCCTCTATCCTTTCATTGTATTCCTGCCTCTGCTGGAAGCGAGTTATTTCTTGTCCCCACTGCTTTAATAACGAAATTGTAGGCTTTAGCAGAATCTATGCCGTTTAATGTATAGCTGTAACTCGTCTGACCGCTTACCGTCGGTACATACACGCTCCAGTTTGTGCTGACTTTATCATTTTTCTCGTAAATCCGGTAACCTCGCACCGGCTCAGAACTATTTGCTGGCGCTTTCCAAGAAAGAACTGCACGGTTCCCTGACTGTCTTACTGCGCTTGGATTTTGGACAATGCCGGGTTTGACATCAGTCCGTTTAATACTGTAAGCATCATAGACGGCAAGGGGTTTATCTTTAACTGCTGTGTAGGATGTGAATTTCAGCACGTCGCTTGTAATGGAAACATCCACGAACATTTTCTTGTTGGGCTGATCGTTTTTTGCTGCAAAAAAAGTGTCTGCATCTGGATTAATAGCATAGAATTTCGAAGCTGCCGAGTTGCCCATTAGATATACGGTCCCTTTGGGATTCAGCACATTTCCTTGCTCATCGGTAATGACATTCTTAATCGGAACGTTGTTCAGCATTTGAAAAGACCTCATATACATATGGTCATGACCTTCAAAAACCATGTCCACACCCAGCTCATCCAATACAGGAATCAGATATTTCCGGTAAAATTCTACCCGGTCGCTTTCTGCCGAAGCATTATCCCCTGAAGAATACGCTCCCTTATGCATCGAGACGAATTTCCACTTTTTATCGGTCTTTGCCACCTGATTCCGCATCCATTCCAATTGTTTGGTGAACTGAATATCCGCTTTGTATGGCTTGACCTCCCCTTCGTACTGGGAATTGATCTGCATAAACAGGGCATCGCCGTATTCGAAAGCATATACCGAACCGTCATGAGCACCCGTCCCGACATCTTTTGGAAGATTAAAATGGTTATAGAAGTTGTTATTCGGATAATCTTCTATCTCATGGTTGCCGATAATCGGTGCAAATGGCACATTGGCAAATTCCTTTTTCGGCACACCCAAGAACCACTGCCACAGCTGCTCCAGATCACCGTCATCCGTTAGATCCCCTGTAAGAAGAACAAACTTGGGATCTACCGTTTTCTCAATAGCTCTCTTAAAAGTATCCTGCCACAGATCAAAATTCGATTTACTTGAGCCTTGGGTGTCGGTTACATAGAGGAAATGGAAATCCTGATTATCCGCCTTGTCCGTGGTAAAAGAACCCGCCTCGCTCCAGCCGTCCGCATCACCGTTACCGGCCCGGTAGATATATTGGGTTCCAGGCTTAAGACCGCTTGCAATAACCTTGTGGCTGGCGAACTTTTTATACTTTTGAGAACTTCTGTCTCCTGATGTCATTAAGGTTTCAATAACTGTTGAGCTGCCCTCATAAGAAGCTGCCAGTTGTTCCGGAAACTCGCTTCCTCCCGCATTGGAGGCCTCCACTACTTGCACTACTGTACCTCTGACGGTTTCGGCTGTATACCAGTCAAAGGCGATACTTGTCTTTGGGTCCCCGTTAAAAGTCATGTTCAGCAGCGTTGGTGTTTTGATGCCGGTATCCGGAGACTTTGTCTTAAAGCTCCAGGTAATATCGTTCTCAGGTGTCCGGCCATCCGCAGTCCCCTTAACAAGCTCTTTAGGGACGGTCACGTTGTAAGTTTTGCCGGCAGTAAAATTAGGGTGGCTGACTCTGACTGTGTCTTGACCGAGGAGCGAAGCAGAAATGTTATTAAGAGGGAGATTGTTTTCCGTGATTACAACTTGATAACCACTGTCGAGACTGATCGCTTTGTTAAACTTCACTGTGATCTCTGCGTTAAGGGAAACATCTGCAGCCCCTGAAGCGGGAGTTTTGCTTACCTCAAGTGTGGGAGTGTCCCCAGGTTCGCCGCTGCTGCGTGTTCCTTTAATTATCACATCTTTGATTCTGCTTGAGCCTGAGCTGGACACCGTTCCCCCGCTTACACTTTTCGCAGAGTTTACCACCCAGCGGATATAGAGTACATCTTGATTGTTTGTTCCCGCAGGCAAAGCGAGGTTAGTTAATTTGCAGGAATTATTGGAACAATTAAAATTGTTCTGGGCTAAAACAAGGTTGCCGCCCGTAACATCTGTCCATTCCTGTTGATCTATACTGTATTGCACCTTAAAATCCCTGGGTCCTGTACTTGAAGAAGTTTGCTGTGAAGAGAGGAAGATACCTTCGAAACCTTTGGTAGAAAGCGTGGCAAGCCAGTATTTCAGGCCCGTTCCTTCATGCCACCCCTGGTTGCGTACGCTGTTCTCACCTGACTCATAGGTGTACGCATTCGTATTAGTTCCTACATCACGAATGGATGAAGCCGTCTGATATACCCCGCCTGTAGCCGGAAATACACCGTTCTCGCCTTTGTCTTTAAAAATCCACTGGGCAATCGTTTCCTGAACTGCAGTTGCTTCGCTTGCAAGATCTTCCTCATTTCCCTCTCTTCCTGCTGAGACAAACCCGGTCAACTCCATGGCAAGCAGCAAACCTATAACCATTAGACTGATTACCTTGTAAAATCTATTTTTGAGATAAGATTGGTTGTTATCCATTCAGCCCATCTCCCTCTTCCTTAATCTCACTTATCATCGAACCGCAGTCACCGAGAAGAACGGTGGTTCTACTGCCCTTACATTCCTGTTATTGGAGTTCCCAGTCGGTGACTTGAAGAATTGCCGAATCTGCACCTTTCAGGTCTGTCTCTCCCATGTTCAGCAAATTGCTCCACTGCTTCACACGGTTCTTGCCGTTAGGCGGAGAGTTGTACTCATTAGTATCCACAATCTTGGTCCGTTCTTTATAAAATTTGGTCATGAAAGTCTTCTCATCCGTGCTGCTTCCGGATTTACCCAAAAGCCCTTGAAGGGTCTCGGAGCCGCCGGTAGCTCCATGGTTCAGCGCTGCATCCACGAAGGAACCAATAGTTAATGCCGAGTTAAAGCCGCGTTTGCGGGCCTGCTCCACACTGTATTTAATATAGATATTGTAGAACGTTTTCCACATAGCCTCTCTCCACTCGGGATCATCTTGCAAATTGCCGATTTTTCTACAGAAGCTCTCTTCGCTTTCATTGATCTCGAGGATCTTCCCTTTCATCGAACCCTTAACACCGATCCGGGCCAATGCACCTTTAACCGAAGGATTACTCGCGCCTTTAGCAGCGTCATATGCCTTGAACAGATCCGGACCGTCAGGACCGGTATCATTTGAGCCGCCTGTAGTTGCACCAAATATTCCAATCGTATACCCGCGGTCATCATCAATATCTTCACAATATCCGTAAAAATCGATCCAGTTCAGATCGTCCTGCTCCGGTTTGTTGACAAGCATCATAATATTGTTCCACTGCTCACCATCCAGTCCTGTGTTGTCACGCAAGAATTGAAGTGTTGCCGGTGAGAAGTTAGAATCAGGGTTCCCTGCCGCATAACTTTTCTGTTGAGATGTTTTGGACAGACAGCCATAAGAAAAAATCATTGAAAAACTGAGCAGAATCATCAATGAAAATTTCATCTTCTTGGAAACCTTACTCTTCGTTGAATTTAGCACCGCAATCTCTCCTTTAATTGAATAGTTTAAGCGCTTTAACTTTTAGCGGCAGTGAACCTTATCCCCAACCCATCTGAGCATGACAGCCCTCCTTTTACCAACACTTGGTAATTCAGTTCAAGCTTATCTCAAAAAGTTTGTCCAAACAGCACGTATTTTCTTGTATTTATTAATTTTTATACATATGTTGCTACAAACCATAGATTAAGTCTACAATCCTCTTAGGAGGTGCTGAATGAAGCCGGTATTTTATGAGTCTACTCTTTTTGACATCAGCCGCAAGAAACAGGTATACACCAGCATGCCTGCAAGACACTATCATGATGCATATGAGATTCTGTATTTAATATCCGGGGATTTTTATTATTTTATAGGGGACAGAACCTATCAGGTTGCGGGCGGAACACTGCTATTTATGGATATTCACGAAATGCACAAACTGGTCAATTCAGGCTGCAATATGTATGAGCGGGTAACACTCCTGTTTAAAAAAGAATTCCTGCAGCATTTCTGCACCGGCAGTCAATGTGAGGAACTGCTCGAATTGTTCAAAAGTGATTACCGCGCTTTGAAGATGACCGGGATGGATCAATATTTCATCGAACAGCTTTTTCAGAAGATGATCCAGGAGGGAAAGAAGCAAGCCCGCGGATACGAACAGTACCAACAAATATTATTGGTGGAGCTGCTCCTCTATCTTAATCGTAAACTATTTGACAGCCGCACAGCTTCATTTGTGGAATCCAATCGTACACATAAGAAAGTCCTGGACATCGTTAATTATGTAAATCAACATTATATGGAACCACTTAAGCTCTGTGAGATTTCACGGCAATTCGACATAAGCTCCTCCTACCTTTGCCGAACTTTTAAAGAATCCACCGGGTTCAGCTTCATTGAATATATCAATAATATCCGCATCAAAAAAGCGCGTGATTTGCTGGTTGGCTCTTCGTTTAATGTTACTGAAATTGCGGGAATGGTTGGGTTTGATAACACCTCCCATTTTGGACGAACCTTCAAATTAATAATGGGCATCTCGCCGCTCTGCTTCCGCAAACAATTTAAGTCTAAATAGCAACGTCAAGACATTTCGTCAAGCCGAACAAATTGCAGGTTTCTTGCCTGCAGTTGGTTTAGCACTTCTTCTAGAGCTTGCAGCATAAAATAAGGAGCATGCCGGTCCGCGCCCGCAGTCTCACCGCTGTCGTGAAGTAAAACAACGGAGCCATCGGTGATTCCACCTAATAGAATGGCCTGCATCCGGGTTTGACAGGCCCGGATGTTCCAGTCGCCCGCCTTCAGGGACCATAAAACAATTCGATACTGCTTGTGCCGAAAGAAATCAAATAGATTGATTAATCCCCAGGGTGGACGGTAATGATTGGGTCTGATTCCGACAATAGACTCTATAATATCAGCGGAGCGGTCCAGATGTTCTCGCCTAACAGTACTGGGCAGCATCAGCCAGTTAGATGTATGGCAATAATTATGGATGCCAATCTGATGGCCTTCCCGATCCATTCTTCTGATCAGATCTGGATACTGCTCCGCTCGCGATCCAAGCACGAAAAAAGTAGCCTTCACTTGATGTAACTTCAATAAATCCAGCAATTCCGGCGTATATTTCGGATGTGGCCCATCATCAAAAGTGAATGCCACCTGTTTTTTCACCGTTCCTTTGCGAAAGACACCAAAGCCGCTCACTCGCGTAATCAAACTCGGAATAAACATGTAAAGAGTGGCGGCACATAGTATTCCTCCTATCAGATATGTAAGCATGATTACACCTCCATATAACAAGCTTTAGACCTATCCAGAGTAGTTCTGTCCGGGTGAGAATCGATTTTTCAGTGAGGCGCGTGAATGGATCAGTAACATCGGGACCAGTTGCTCTGTTCGCCGATTGATTCTTTGTCTCCCTTCAGGATGCATGGCAGACAGCAGCAATCGAAGATAGATGGTGGTGATGCGTTCGAAAACGCCGGACTTTATATTTTGTTGTTCAAAGCCAAGACCGTGTGTTAATCCCCGATGGAGCAGTGTAATCCCCAATAAAGCCTTGACCTGCCTGAACTCGGACTGCGATTCGAAGGCTTCGTTGATTTGCTGCATTGATTTGCGCAGCATGCGAGCCGTTTGCAATGCGGCACGATCCGATCCTTCGGACCGGATCAACTTCAGGATTCTTTCATTGTCGAGGTGGAGTTCTCCCACCCACTCTCCCTGATTGATGACCGTGGCGTCTTGGCATACAATAGGCTGTCCCCGATGCTTTTTTAGCATCACGGTACATATTCCAAAGCGTGACTTATGCGATCCGCGAAAATGTGAAAGCAACGCAAAAGCTTTTTCCCACATCATCCAGACGGACTGCACCGTGTTTTTACGTATTTTGAAACCCAACTCATTCACCATCCTTAAAACGGTTATTGTCTCTCATTTCATACTTGTACCTAACGGAACTTTCTTTTTTTCTAACGTCTACTTATATTTGACGCTATACACTAGAATTTCTCTGCGAGTAAATCAAATTTTTATACAATTATTTTCATTAAGTCTAAATTTTTGGCATCCAACTACATAAAGAAAAACCCATGTCTCTTGGACATGAGTTTCGGAAGTTATCTTTTTGACTAAATCAATCTGGTTTCACTATCAATCCAAACTACCCAACTCCACCACATCTCCGCTAGTAGCCTTCACTGCAAAATCACAATCCAGCTTCCCGCACAGCACATACTTCTTCTGCCCAGGATTATACACATAGACGGGTGTTAATTCGAACCATCCCCTGAGCTTGTCATAAGCTTCGTCATGGCTCACAGCAATTTCCCCTTCGCTCTGGAACTCATCAAACGTATCGAGCATTAACTTGTTATCCATATAATCTATAACCTTATAATTTTTCGTATCGATAAACAGGAGGATCTTACGCTGAAAAATACGATTACTTGGCGCATTCCTCCTCAATGTCGCTTGAATATGTCCTCTTTCCCGATGTAAAGTCTTCAGAATCCATTGTCCGGATTCATCCGGATAGAGCTGGCTTAAACCAGCTTCGACTGCGGCTATACATTGGGCTTGTTCTACGTCTGTGATTGAAAATGAATCTGGATGCGGCTCACGTGCTACTGCCTGTTCGATTGTAACTACTTCTTGCAGACGGATCTCCGTCCTTGCGAACTGTTCCGTGTCCACTTGCTCCCAATGTATTACTTGATCAATATTCAGTCGTGCTCTCGTACCTGATATCATCTCAAATGGAATTGTGGTTGTTCCATCATTTGTAATGTAGATTTCTTCTATCCCATAGATCGGCAGGAGATGCTTCATCTCGTACACTGGATATTCGATAAGCTGTAGTTGTTTTTTCGCCAGTGGCTCTACCGCTTGAAGCGTGAGAGAATAATGCTCTTTGTGCACAAGGGAGCTAGAAGGAAACTGGCCATATACACTATAAAAAATAATCCTACCTTCCGCATCGAAGCGTAATTCCATTCGCCCGCCGGGGGAGATGGGGATACCGTCTATACATTCGGCAAAATGATATTCTCCTCTTTCTTCCTTCAATAGGTAGAATTGTTTACCATATTCAAGCCCTACTTCAGCTTCCATCCACTGAATAACGCCGTTTATTTCAATGTTTTGGAATGGTGTTCGATTTGCATAAGATTTCCCTCCAACAAAAATAACACTTTTATAGTTGCGGGATAGTAAGTCAAGCGTAATGACTGCAGTTCCTTCCGGATTATAATCCTCCTTCCATTCCTTAATGTGAGAAGGAAACCATTCCATACTAAGCAAATAGTCGGTTTCTCCCAGCATCGTAACTTCGCGATAAATTTCATTTGTATGTAAGTAGTAGTTGTCCAATCCATAGGTTTGCTGTGTAGCATTAACTAGTTCTTTGATTCGGAAATCCATATCAGTGCACCCCACAAAATTGATGCCTATATCATATCATTACTTAGCAATGATTATGAAGCGCAACGAATCATATCTGCTACATATTCTAAGAGCTTATGTAATGGGTTTTGCTGGTGTTCAGAAAATGATCAGTAGCTTGGGGTTTAATAATGCAGAGTGTATCAATCTATTGTACCAAGTCAGGGAAATTCACCCTACTGACTTACAACCTTGCCAGAATACTAAACATGTATAGTGAACACATATTTTAATGGAGGTATATCATCATGATTGACATCATCGACGGAAATGCGGCATTAATACATTTTTTTCCACTTCCGGCGCATCTTTATTCTAAGAATATTGCTTGTATTGTTGCTGTGGCTCATGAAGAAGAACGGGGTCCAAATTTAACAGGCCTCATAAACGCTTTATACTCAAAGGGATATACAGACCTTGATCATCTATTAAATTCCACATGGAAAAAACTATACCAAGTTCCGAGGTTGGGCCAGCAAAGACTGGTGCTTCTACTTAGTTTACTAGAACGAATTTCTGCAGATCCCAAGACCATAGAAAACTATACAACTGTCCCTCCTGTTACCATCCACAGTAAAAAGGAAATGAAAGAATTAACTTTAAAGAGGATCATTAAGAAGTATAACGAAACATCTGTAGAGGTATTAACTGAAGACAGCGAAAAAGAAGCTCGTTTAAAGAAAATTAAAGATAGACTCCGAGAAATGGGGATGATCGTATAAAAAAACCCCGCCAGTATAGTAAAGTGCACCCCTTAGAATAGACATTGGATAAACCCCTGGGTCAATCCGATTTCTATTCTAGGGGTGTGACTTTCAATTCATTTAGTAATCGCGCGCTGCATCGAACCAGCGTTGAGCCATCTCCTCTGTGATAGGCTGGCCAATCAGGTGGTCAGACTGGCTAAGTTGCCATACCGCTTCACCAAGATCTTCTCGTTCGGTGGTTTCGATGCCCTTAAGATTGTTGAAGCGCACGGTGAAAGCGGTAATGGCGGCCTCTGCTTCAGCAAAGCTATGGGCCTCGGACAAGGTTACCTGTGCAACGTTGTAAGCTTCATTAGCCAGCTTGGCTAGACGTTTAGTCCAGGAGGAGAATGGGCGGCCAAACTCGGTCGTCCACCACTCTGGCTTTCGTAATTGGCTCACTGAAGCATGGTCGGTCCAAGGACGGGTTTCAGCGCGAGTTTTCATTTGCTTTTTTAGATGCTTGCCAGCGCTCTCTTCCACATTGTAGGCGATAAATCTGTCAAGCAACGGCCACGCGTTCAAGGTCGGCAAATCCTCCAGATCAGGCATGAAGCGCAGCTCCAGATTCGTTAACTCGGTATGATGAGCCAATAGATTCAAATCGCAGAAGTTTCCCCACAAACTCAGTGATTTAAGGTTTGGGTACCGGTTTAGACACTCTAGCGAGATGGGCTGTCCCAGCGGTGCGTTATGTAGCGTCAAGCTCGTTACCTGGTGCAGCTCCCCCATATCGGGCAGCAAAAAAGGGGAATCATTCTTACGTCGGCCGGTGCGCGGTGCTAGTGTAAGAGAAGATGGCATATCACCTGTGGCCGAGAAGCGTGATAGATCGCCAGACACACTCAGGCGGAAAGGCTGCTTCGGAAGTATTAGGCTAAGGGACCTCCCGGATGGTTCCAACTTGACATGCAAGCCATGCAAATTGGACTGACTGGCGTCCGCCACCGTGTCTGCAGACAGGATCGGAGTCCATGTCATCTCTTCAATGGGACGTTTCTGTGCCCAGTCAAAGAAGCCTAAATCACTGCCTGTATAATGCAGAAATCTCGGCCAGGGAGAGCCGGCCGGTGTGGCAAAGACATCGAATACGGTCCAATCGATAGGCGCATCAGACGCGACATGAAGGTCAACCTTTTTCCCCAATTGCGACGGACCCATTGATAGACTGCCCACACCGGGCTTAAGGACAAGAGTATGACTACGTGGACCTGTCAGGTTGATAGGATAACTACCAACTTCTCTAACAGAACCAGCTGAAGGACCAGCTTGGCTATCATTTGGCATTTCTATCATCCTTTCCTCTAAAGCATATCAAGATCTAACTATTCACACCTGACTCTATCTTCTCAGTAATAAATTGTTTAAATCTTGTAAAATACCGCTCTGATGCTTCCCAGCGCCTAAGATCCAAATAGGGCATGTCCTGCTTGCCATATTGATCGGGCGGCTGATAATGCCGGGAAACATAAGTTCCATTGTCCAGTGTATAAAAATAATACGTTTCATCTGGAGTCCTGATTTCAATCCGACCATGTAGGAGGTCTCCGTCCTCGTCCGTATGCGTTTGACGGAAGCTGTAACATTTGGAGCCGTCCCAGAACCCGCCATTCTCCTCCACTTCCGAATTTAATTCCTGAATTACAGTGTGTTGCAAAATGTCTTGCACATACTGTACCTCAATGTTTGGTAAATAAAGCTCAGCCATATTAACGCAGGTCAGCAACATCGTCCAGCAATCGCTAATCTCTGCTAGTTGTTCCTGAGTCTCTTCTGTAATGTCCTCCCACTCAGACCCTTCTTCTATGGTTCTCTTCAACAAACCGACAGAATGATCTTGCTCCAGCCAAATATAATAGTGATGCCGGTTATCATTCATATAAACGCTAAGATCCCGCTCATCCCCGTCAGCATCAATATGCTCCAGTTGAACTTTGAAAAAAACGTCTTGCTCGCGAAAATTAAAAGAAGGCTTGTCACTTGGCATTAAAATACACTGCGTCAACTTCAATATATTTTCTTCATTGATCGTGTTATGGGTGAAATATAAATGAACTGCGTTCTTGCTAGCGGGGGATTCATTTATTTTTTTTAGAGCAGAACGGCCTTCTTTAATTACGTTCACCAGTGTGGCAAAGGAAAAGTCCTCCTCATCCTCATCCATATCCAAAAAAACTTCATCAATCAACACCTCATGAATGTCCACCGGAAGCTCCTGAAATACGCCGTCCCCCTCCCACACATTTACTAAGCAGGCGATCGATTTATGTCCGACCACTTTGAAACTGTACTCGTCATCCTGAACTAAAACCGCAGCGCTGAGATCACCTTTAACAATCGTTTCCCCATGATTGTAGGAGCCGCATAATATTTCCTCAATCATCAGGTTGCCCGAAACATAAATTTCCTGACCTCCTACAGCTATATTTTTTGCACTCAAATTACCGGTCACCAAAAGCCCTATGGCGCCATCAGTTTCTTTATTATAAAGATTGTCTACAGTAAAATTTCCTTCTATAAAAATGATGATTACCTCTTTTTGTTGCGGGAAAGGTTGCTCCCAATCTAGATTAAGAGAAGGCAGCGTCAAATCCCCTTCATAGTAAGCGGCAAGTTGCTCGTCACTAAAATCTTGGTAAAACTTCGCCCACCAAGATCCTTCGGGAAATTTATCTGCTAGCTGGCTAATAGGAATGAATCGGAAAAGATTGCTCATACATTATTTTCCCTTCATTTTGAAATTTCCATTATTTCCTCACATGCCCCAAGGCTTACGCCCTGCTTAATCTCGACCATTTTATTAAATCCGAATATAGTAGACGGTTCCCGAAAGCGGATGCTTCTACTCCGCCGCTTCCGCCAACCATACTTGCATAGCCGAAGATTCTGCCCGATTCAAACGGAGGGCGATCTCAGTATTGATCTCATCCGGCGGCATGACTTCGACAAGGACGCATACTGACTCTCGCAGTTGATTCAAGGCAAACACACCTTCATCATCGAGCATTTTCATCGCCAGCTCCATGGCCTTCAGCCTCAAATCAAACTCACGATTCCCTTCGTCATTCTCAAGATCCGCAATGAAAGGACGCTCGGTAAATCGTTGTTTAACGTTATCGAAGTTCTCATCGCCGAAACAACAATAGGGCGAATCCGCATAAGACCATTTGATAAGTTCCGCAATCGTCGATGCCGGTGTGTCACTTTCCACTCCTTGCCTGGCTGCTTCCATCTCCAAAGCTTCCCACGACCAGGCGGAGATACTTGGCGCATGTCCCTCGCCAGTAGTGTATAGAGTACAGTAATAGTAACGTTCGCCATTTTCAAAAAGAGTGCGAAAAGACGTTCTAGCAGCATCGGCGATCTCTATCGCCAGCGTCTCTATTTCTTGCATCGGCTTCCTCCTTTCCGTTAGTGGATCCGCTCAGGCAGGATGTCTTCTATTAGCTCCAGCCTTCTACAAATGATATGGCGGCGCTTTTTCTACTACAAGGTTATCAGGATGAATATCAGTTGGCTCATAGTCATTCATACGGAGAAGGATATACTCAATCTCTTCTAATGGCATCTGCAATTTCTGGCTGACTTCATAAAGCTCCATGTCTTGCGAAAGTAGTTTCCGTGCTTGATTTAACTTTCCATTTAGCCAATTGTTTTCGAGCATCCATTTTTTCACTAGGTCCAGTAGTTGATTTTGGGTTTCCTTATCTGCATGCTTATTATATTTAGCAACTGACTCTGACAAATTGACCCACACACGTTCCATGTGTATCCAAAGTAAAAACTAGTTTCATGCCTACCTCCCTCTCCCATACGTAAGGAGCACCCAGATCAGCTGTTATTTTCTGAAATCGCTTCGCAGCCTTTCGACAAGAGCCACTGCTCCATATCGGCAAACGCCTGCCCCGTATCCTGTTCATAGAAGACGGCCACCTCTTGCTGGTAGGCATAATTCAATCGTACATAGCCTCCCAGCTGCCGGTAGAACAGGAAACAAGCATAGGCATTCTCATAAAACAAATCCGGCGGAAATTCATGTTGGCACAATCCAGCCAGTTCGGGTAGCGTAAGCTGGTCCTGCCCTTGTGGCAAACGCAAAAAGCGATGGCTGCGAGTGCCCGTCCACGGTTCATAATAGACGCTCTCCCCTTGAATGATTCCATACACCTGACGATATATTTCGTCCAGCACCAAAGCGTACATCCCCTCGTCTTCCTGCTCCGGTACCTGCAGGAAAATCGCCTTCACGTGCTCCGCATGCCGAGGTAGCCAGAGCAGCCCAGCTGTCTGTGGATACACTGCCAGAAAATCACCGTCAACCGTTGTACCTATAACGATACACTCCCCGATCTGTTGCTCAGTAATGGGGCTGTTTTCGTCATGCTCCCATAATCCGTACTCTGCAAAAGGTTTGAGCACCTCCGCATCCGGAAGCTGAACATTCAACCACCCTCTGTAAGTTCCTTCGCCGAATCGCCGCAAAAACCGGAGGTAGCCCGGTGGATAAACAGCGGCATCTTCCTTCGCAAGTGCTTGGTTTTGGTCATCAGACAGCGGTTTTGGCCGAGATACGATGTACATAAATACTCCTCCTGCTGCCCCCAACATGCAACTCTTCCAAATAAGAGAATTCTTTAAAATATTGCAGGTTGAGGAGCTTTTTTATCCAAGATAATACTGAAATTTTAGAGAGTGCAACATATCAATCCCCAATTTTTGAATTCTCCAGCTTGGCCAGTGCTTCGGTGTCATTTGCCCTGAACTATTTTCCACCCATCACAAGCCCATATTTATTGAAAATCCACGATTTGCTCAAATCTTGCATCGCACCATGGCTTATACGCACAGAAGGCTTTTGCTCCTTCATAGCATCTGCATCATGCGCCGAGAAGCGAAGCGGCCTTGTCATTTTTTTAATAGTACCCGTTATTTCATCGAAAAACGTATATGTTAATGGCTTATGGTCCCGAATATCCTCATAGATATAATACTTCCCTTTTTCATCTTCCAAATCTATTTGAAAGCCTTTAGGAAATGATAGCAAGATACACGGCAGTTCATCCTCTGCCCATTGTCCGTAATATGGAAAATAGACACCTTCATTTCTCGCGAAAAATCCAGAGCTTTCATTATCAGACGCAACAGAAATAGAATAAACAAAGAAAGGGAAACCCTCATTCCTTTTTTCTTCTGCCCTAAAATAATCATAAAAGGTCTTATACGCCTCATACACCTGATTCAGATCATGCTCTGTCTGGGCATAATTGGTTAGATGAAATTGCGCTTGCTTATGTTCAAAAAGCTTCAAAACGCTTTCAAACTCTTCCGGCCTTATGAAGAATCTAAGCTTATAAAATCCGCTGTTCTTTAATCTATCCATTTCTTTTCGCTCACCGCCATGTACTAAAATGTCATCTCAGCTGTCCTTAGCCATTTGCTCGTGTATTTTCAAAATTCATATTTCACAAATCGTTTTCTGAGAGTTTCTTCGTACGGGATCCACTCCCAATCACTCCATAAAGACATACTTACGAGTTCTGACAGCTTATCTACGGCTTGTCCCGGACTCGTTATGTCAATGAAGCCGTCAAAATCCTCATTACGGATATCCAACGCTTTTCGCAGGTAGTCATCATTGAGACGCTCTTCCCGGAGTTGTTCATATTCATCCCTCGTCCACTGTTCACAAAAGATCTTTTCGGCTTGAATGTCTCCATTCTCGAACAACGACAACTCGAATATTTCCTCATTCATATATCCGGCGGTCATCACTGGCTCCCCGATAAGCTGGGACAACGTTTTGCCGGCCTCCTTCACCGTACCCCATACAAAGTAATCGTGGAGCACGCTGATCCAGTTCTCGTTGCTTTTGCTTACGTACATGACAACTTTGCTCTCTGGAGCCTCATGATTGGACTTGCCTAATACTTTGGCATGCCCTTCGCTTAGCTCTCTTAATGCTTCGACAGTCTTCTCAAGGTTGTTCGACTTGATATGCAAATTTGCGAATGATCTTCCCACGAGATGGCCTCCTCTAATCGCTTTTTTTACTCAGCCAGATTCTATTTATATCCTATTGATCGGTTCTATGAATGTCTCATATTTCCATTATAGTGATCGCTTGTCCTGAGTCTACCTACTTTTCACCTGAATTTTGGAAATAACCTTCGCAAAGGAAGAGATATAACCTTGCCCGTTCAGCACAATCTCTAGCTCCTTCCCTCCTTCTCGCTTCGCTCACTCATTAAAAAAGGAGGGTATCCCTACGTCAATTTATGACGTTTGGGACACCCTCTGTCGAACTATTCCACATCCTTATTACAGCACTCTCCAACTTTCCGCTCAAAAATTCCCTGTCGTCCCTAATGGTACGGATCAGCGCGCTGGCTGTAACGGCAAGTTCTGATTTTAACTTACCGTTGTTCGATCAATCCATACTTTGGGCAGTTACCGACTCGCTGCCTCCATGATCCAGTCGGTCAATTCGTTGATTTGTCTTTTCACGGCGATTGGGTCGCGGTACCAGGATTGGTTCTCCGTCCATAAAAATACCCGATTGTTGCGAATCGGCTCGAGCGTCCCCCAGATCGGATCAGCCTGCAGCGATTCCAAGCTGGCTTCTGTCGTCAGAATCAAATAATCACCCATGTACTCCGAAAGTTTCTCCAGCGAAAATTCATAGTAGGATTCTTTCAGCATAAATTCTGGAACCGTCGTCGGCGGTTTCAGCCCCATTATTTCATACATTAGCCGGCCGCCTCGTCCCGACTTCGGACCAAAAAGGCTCACGTTTCCATCGTACTCTTGCATAATTGAAAGCGTCTCTCCTTCGGGAACGGCTTGTTGGACTTTCTCCCGAATGTCTGCAATGTCCTTCTCGAATTGTTCGTTCCATTTCTCCGCTTCCTCGCGTTTATCCAGCAAGTCGCCGAAATACATCATTTCCTCCTGAATGGATGCAAACTGATTGTAAGGAACAGATACCGTAGGTGCGATCATCTGATATTTATCGACTACCTCAGGCTGTGGATTATGCGTTATGATTAAATCCGGATTGAGCTCCAGCAGCTTCTCTAATGAGTCACCAACATCCGTCACGACGTCCAGCATTCCCTCAAGATAAGGACTCGACATCAAGAACGATTCGGCTGCGATCGGCTGGACTTCCAGCGCAAGTACGGTGCCGAGATAAGAAATTGCCGCTACGCGCTGAGGATGTGCAGGAACCTCGACATCGCCGAAAGCAGTCTTAACTACCTTGATCTCCGAAGATGTCAAAACCTCTGACTCTTGGGTGACCATGGTTGGAGAAGCGCTGACGGCAACCTGGCTGTTCGTTGCGCCTCCGTTGTTCACCGCCCCACCACAAGCTGTTAACATCACGGTCAAACATAACAGCATCACTGCATAAAAACTTCTGGTTGCTCTAGTCATTTTATTCGCCCCATCCTGTTGAAATTGATAATCAATATCACTCACATAAAAAGGATAGCTTAATGACCGGCTTAGAACAACGGACGATTGTGACATATTCCTTGCATAATCTGAAACGAACTGGCCGTATCGTTTACGATATTGGCCTGGCGTCATGCCGGCATACTTTTTGAACATGCGGCTGAAATAAATGAGGTCCGGATAACCGACATGTGATGCTATTTCCTGTTGCGTTGCTATCGTGCCGGCCAGCAGAGCCTTCGCATCTTCCATTCGGAAACGAATGACGTAGTCCAGCGGACTGAGCCCCGTCTGTTCTTTAAATTTTCGCGAAATGTATTGTTGGCTGTAATTCAATTGCCGAGCAAGCTCCTCAAACGAGATCGGCTGGCGGTAATTCCTGGACAAATGCCGAATAACTTGCTCCGATAAAGATGGCTCACCGGCTCCGAACAGACGCTCCCTCAGGACAGCGTGAACGAAGCGGATAAAGTCTCCCTTGGCCGACAGCCGGGTCAATCCGTCGTCAGAATTAAGCCAACCGTCGCGTATCGTTTGAAGCAGCTCGAGCATGGCCAGCGGTTCGCCAGGCGGGAACCCCCAGCTTTCCAGAAACGGGTCGGATTCCTCCATCATCATATGAAATTCGCGCGAGGCCGAAGCGGGGAGAGACGCTTTGTAGAGTACGATATATACATTCAGCGCTTCTCGGCTCCGAACCGTCACCAAAGAGCCTTTGCCGGCGTGCAGTACATGAAAACGATCGCACAGCCACACCTCATCATCAACCCACAACTCGCCTTGTCCTTGGAAAGCGAATATAAATGCGCTTGCTGGCAAACGGTATTGATTCAAATCGTTCTCGGTTCCGGCCTGCTTTAGCCTTACGTCCAGCACACTCATAATCACCTGGTTCCATATTTGTATAAGTTTCAGAACGTCCATAGCTGATTCGCAAACTCCCTTTAAATTCTCAAGAGATAATCATTCTCAATTGAATCATGTTTCTAAACACAATAACGAATACATCTAGCGCTGTCAATAAGGTATTGCCGAATGAGACGAGGATGCGAATAGCTAGGCATACGGCTATTTTTCCGGAGTCTAGCCCAAAAGCAAAAGACGCTAGTTCCGCAAACATACGTGCGGAACTAGCGTCTATCAATGAATCGTGAGGGCCCTTTCTTTGAACTCTCAATTATCTTAATCATTAGCATACTTTTATGTTGCCTGCTTAGTGAATGCCTGTCTCTTTCGTAAGGGAATTTTTGTAGGCTGCAATTTTGTCTTTCAACATCTTCTCTGTGGCTGTTAAGTTTCTGATTTGGCTCTGTATAGAGTTACTATGATTCTCAAGAAGGTTCAAGCGGGCTTGGGCCGTATGCTCTCCTTCTAAATATAACTGCGCATATTCTCTAATTTGTGAGATCGGCATTTGGGTTTGTTTCAACCTCATCACAAATCGCAGCCAAGCAAGATTGGAGTCATCATATATTCTTTCTCCATTCGCATTCCGTATCGGAGCAATAATCTTTTCCTTTTCATAATATCTCAGTGTATATGCGGTAATCCCTAGTAATTTGGCTACATCGCTGATCGTATACATACAAGCCCCCGAATCTATGTTGATTTTAAGAGTCCCCATAATTATAAAAAACATTTGACTTAGAGTAAACTCTAAGCTTTATGATTACATCGTTGTTGAAACACTAAATATTCTTGTAAAAACGGAGGAATTCACATGAAATATACTGTAGTTACAGGCGCCAGTTCAGGTATAGGTTATGAAACCGCTCTAGCCTTTGCGGCTCGCGGTAAAAACTTAATTGTTACAGCCCGCAGAAGGGAGCAACTGGAGGAGCTAAAATCTGAAATCAATCATAACTACCCCGATGTAGTTGTCGTTATTCGAGTGACTGACTTATCCGTTTCTAGTAATGCTTATAAGCTTTATGAGGATCTACAAGGGTTCGAAATCGAAACTTGGATCAACAATGCGGGATTTGGAAATTTCGCTTCAGTGGCCAAGCAAGATTTAGATAAAATTTCTGCAATGCTGCATCTGAACATTGAATCGTTGACGATCCTTTCCTCTCTATTCGTTCGTGATTACTCCAATGTTGAAGGAACACAATTAATCAACGTTTCATCCGGTGGCGGCTATACGATTGTGGGAAATGCCATTACGTACTGTGCGACTAAGTTCTATGTGAGTGCCTTTACTGAAGGACTCTCTCATGAGTTGAAGAGTCAAGGTGCACTTATGCAGGCTAAAGTGCTGGCACCTGCCGCAACAGAAACAGAATTCGCGAAGCTTTCTTTCGATGTCCCCGAATTCGAATATCATGGGACTGTGCCGAAATATCATACCGCGAAGGAAATGGCTGTATTCATGCTTGATCTGTATGACAACGATCATGTTGTGGGGATTGTTAATGGTTTGACGTACGAGTTCGAGTTGAGAGATACCCTCTATAATTATGTGGCGAGCACGCGATAAGTTCATCTCGTAATGGCAAGTTAAGAAGCATGATCATCCTTTACGGATCGCCGTGCTTCGACAATGATGTAACTCCTAAATCCCCTATCAAAAAAAGGCTGCCAATCCCTTATGGGCGGCAACCTTTGATTTTTACTCTACGACAACGCCAACATCGCGTTCATATCTTCCTCAGCAGTAGTAATTAGCTTCAACCCAAAAAGCTCTACCAACACATCCAGTACACCTGGCGAGATGAACTCGGGTGGCTTTGGTCCGATGCGGATGTCCTGAATGCCGAGACTGAACAAGCCTAGCAGAATAGCCACTGCTTTTTGCTCAAACCAAGACAGCACGATGCTGACAGGCAGCTCGTTCACCGTACACTCAAATGCCTCAGCCAGAGCCATGGCAATCTTCACTGTAGAACCGGAATTATTACATTGCCCAAGGTCAATGTAACGCGGAATACCGGTGTCTCCAACGGTGCCATAATCTACGTCATTAAAGCGGAACTTTCCGCAAGAAGTAGTTAAAATGACGGTATCGTTCGGTAAGGAAGTCGCCAACTCACGGTAGTAATTCCCGCCCGTACCTGGCGCATCACAGCCTGCAATGACGAAAAACCGGCGGATATGCCCGTCTTTGACTGCTTGAATGATCTCTGGTGCTAACCCGATTACAGTTTCATGATGATATCCGGTCGTGAGTACCAGATCTGACTCTACATCAGCCGCAGGTAGGGACAACGCTCGATTAATTAGTGGGGAGAAGTCGTCGCCCGTTATTTTCTCTACACCTTCCAGCCCCGCTACTTCATATGAGAAAAAGCGGTCTGCATAAGTGCCTTTAATCGGCATTACACAGTTTGTGGTAGCAAGAATTGCACCGGGAAACTGCTCAAACAATCTACGCTGATCATACCACGCTTTGCCGATGTTGCCTTTAAGATGCTTATACTTTTTGAGTGCAGGATATCCATGCGCAGGCAGCATTTCTGAGTGAGTATAAATGTTGATGCCTTTCCCCTCTGTCTGCCGCAGTAATTCCTCCAACGCATATAAATTATGTCCAGTCACAACAATACATTGACCTTCAATTTTGTTCTGACTGACTGTGATTGGTTGCGGAATGCCAAAGCGGTCCGTATGCGCACGATCCAGTACATCCATGATGCGCACCGCCGCATCTCCGACCTTCATCGCCATCTCCAAATGTTCCTGCGTATTAAAGTTGGAATTGGTCAACGTCATATACAAAGCTTCGTGGGTGATACGATCCACCTCGGGGTCGCTATATCCTAGCTGCCGGGCATGTGTCGCATAAGCTGCAATTCCTTTTAATGCAAAAATCATCGTATCTTGTAAACTCGCAATGGTTTCATTTTTGCCACATACCCCTACAACGGTGCATCCGCCATTCGGTGTCTGTTCACATTGGTAACAAAACATATCGTTATCCTCCATATCTAGATAATCATTCGTTACTTCCAACGTAACAGAACACCAAACCTTGAGTTGTGATTACACACACATTTTTTTAGATCAAGCAGATTTAAATGACCTTCTATTTATAACAATCATTAGTACAATAACGCCTAAACAAATGAAAATATTAATCTCAAAAACCAATTTGTACGCCTGCAACTGACTCCCTTGTCCTGTCCCTCCACTCATCACACCAAGTCCAAGTGCTGAGCCAAAGACCATCCCCGCATTTCTTGTTAAAGCAATTAATCCGCCAATCGAACCTACGTGTTCCCGAGGCGTCTGCTGCATAATAAAGCTATTATTAGGAGAGGCAATGAGCCCCATACCAAGGCCTATAAGAGATAGAATCGCCGCGATTCCATAAACCGGTATATGGTCTAAATACACCAGCAACAAGATAAACCCGCTTCCCATACAGCTCAGTCCCATAAGCATCAGACGATGAGAGCCATAACGGTCGGAACAGTAGCCTGCGAGAGGACCTGCAAACGCCAAGGCAATGGGATAAGCCGCCATAATATATCCTGTCGTAGATGACGAGAACGGAACCGCCGCCCCCATCAAATAAAATGGAATAAGGACAAGCAATGTATTAGACAGAATAAAAGAGGCACAGCTAACGATCAAGCCTCCCGCTACAGTTGGAATTTTCAAAGCTTGTAAGGGTAGAAAAGGATTCTTTTGCTTCCGTTCCCAGAATAGAAAAGTAATCAGTAACAAGAACCCCCCCACCAAACTTGTCATCGTCCACACGGACACCCAGCCCCATTTGCTCCCATTTGTTATTACGAGAAGAACCAAGGTGATGAATGCCATAAACAAGCTGGCCCCCACGAAGCTGATAGCACCCGGTTTGCGCTCTTGCACACGGTTGGGTATGTACCGATATGCCATAATTGTAGCCACAATCGCCACAGGAACATGGATTAAAAATAACCATTTCCAGCTCAGCCACTCTGCAATCAAACCTCCCGCTATAGGTCCCGTCATCCCGCCCAGTGCGACAGCTGTACTTAAAATTCCGAGTGCACGTCCTCTTTGCTCTTTCGGCATATGAATGGTGATGAGCGCAATATTAGTTGCTTGGAAAATCGCAGCTCCTACTCCCTGTATAACTCTGAGCGTTAGCAATATTGGTAAATTAGGTGAAAAAGCGACCAGGATGGAACCCACAGTAAAGATCACAAATCCAAGATTGTGAATCCGGCGAAAACCATAACGGTCGCCCAGTTTCCCCATAACAGGAAGAAGTGCCGTAATCACTAGCAGATACCCTGTTGTGATCCATAATCCCTTCCCAAGCTCTGTCTGAAAATAATCCACAATAAAAGGAAGCGACACATTCACAATTCCGGCTGTAAAATGGGAAATAAACGCCCCCATACAAATAGCCGCCATCATCCCCAGCCGCTGCCCGTGTCTGCTTTTAAACTCTATATCTTTTGCTGCTATCATGTTGATCCCGTCCCTACTCATATTGTTTAAGAATTACTAACAATTATAAGTAGATCCCTTGCAAGAACAATCCCATAAAGATGGGATGGAAATGGTTTAGGCGAATATGTCTATCAGAATAGGTGAGGAAAATCAGAGGTAATGCAAAACAGCAAAAAGCGGCACATTTAAGTGCCGCCTCTGAATTATTATCTATAAGAGTCATGCGTTGGGCGAAACAAATCTTCTTCGGAACTTCTGACCATAGAAAAATGTTCGACATTGTAGTGCCCATGTAATGTTTTATTGTGATGCTTGATGATTTGTTCTGCACTTAAAACATCATTGCCCGTTGTAGAATGACCATCTCCGACCAATGTAACATCCATGCCGCTAACCGTAGCCGTCCGAACCGCAGTATCGATGCAGTGTTGAGTTTTACATCCCATAATGACCACATGCTCAATCTGCTGATCTTTCAGATATTGTAGCAGTTCAGTTCCGTGAAAAGAATTCGTTGCCAGCTTATCAAAGATTTTGGCATTTACAGACCTATTGATTTCATTGTGCACTTGAAAGCCTGCACCTGTTCCTTCAGCGACATCAAGATCCCTAACAAACACAACTTCGACATTGGCTTCTTTTGCTTGTTCAATCACTTTATTAATATTCCGGATAAGCTGCTCTTTATTGAATACCGCACTTTCCTTTTCGTTTCCATCCATTAATTCTTGTTGTGCATCGATGATTAATAATACCTGATTCAAATGATTTTCCCCTTTCGAATGGTGGGGAACGCTAACACGCTTGATCAGTTAAACGTTTTCCCCATATAATTTTGCAAGCTGACATTGTTTTTCATAATATCTACCTCCCAATAAAAATGGTATATAAACTTTAATCTTATAATTTAAGACTTTTTTAGTTTACCATATTTTTAAAATGTACTCTCTAAAAACTTTGATCGCTACATCCATTGATACATCATAAAAATGGAGGAAATCAGATTAGTCAGCCCGTGCAGGACCCAACCTGGAATGATCGAACCGCCGGATAACTTCTCATTCAATATTCCGATACTCCAACCCACAAGACCCGTAAGAAGCATTACAACAGCAGAATTCAAAAATCCGGCACTACTGTATAACAGCACAGCATGTACGACACCAAATAATAAAGCTTGAGCACAGTTTCCAATTCCGAATCCGAATTTCGAACTTAACCGTTTTCCAATGAAGCCGCGGAACAGAATCTCTTCGGACAAGCTAGTCTGCAACCAAGAATAAATCAATGCCGGAATCAAACCTTTAAGACCTGTACCATAAAACTGTGAGCTGGCCAAAGTATTCCTATCCAGCATGTAGATTGCTGTAAGCATTCCCAGACTGGTGAATATAGTCATCGTAAGTATAAAACATAGTATGAACTGCTTCCTAGAAATCAATTGGGGTTTCTTCCAGCCAATCCACATGGCAAAGGATGATGTTGTTCTGCTTGTAAAAAACCAGTATGTATAGGGAATGATGCTGAATAAGATGAGCTGAAGGACTGCACTGATGAGCAATGACAATGTCAACGGAATACCCTCCCTTTAATAAGAACAGCCTCAATATATCATGGACCGCTGCTTGCCCGCGGGAAGAGACCGTAACTTGCAGGTTAGGTGGAGTAGTTGGTTTCGGATTGCTACTCAGGCAGTGGTAATACCGCCAACATCATGAACTGCCCATTCTCATATCTGAAACTGACGCTTCCTTGAAGCTGTTGAACCGCATACTCAATGCTTTCGATTCCGAACCCTCTACTCCCAAAGTTCCGCTTGCTGGACAAAAAAGAGCCCTGCCCGTCCTCTGTAAGCAGAGATGCAGGATTCTTTAAAGAAATCACCAATAACCCTTCGGTATAAATTACTTCCAGCTCAATAACATTCTGCTCTGACTCTGGTAATCTCTGAACCCCTTCAATTGCATTATCTAATGCATTGCCTAGAATAATTGCAATATCAACCTCTTTGCCTGCAAGTGACAGGTCCTGCGGGATGCGAAAATGAGATTGCATTGTAACTTGATGTAGCTCAGCTTTTGCGAATTTCTCATTATAAATGGCATCAATAGCGATATTTCCAGAAGAAATAAACTTTTCTCCCGCCTCCTGTGTCGAAGCAACCTCTGCAATATATCGCTTGGCTTCTTCTAAAGCGCCTTCATCCAGCAGAGAATGAATAAGGATCAGCACATGATTCAGATCATGCCGCAAACGCTGTGCTTCCTGATTATCTTTCAGTTTACTCGTGTAATCCTTCACTTGCTGCTGAAGCACATGATTATGGAATTCGATCTGCATCCGTTTCATTAACTTTTGATATATAAACATTACAGCCACATTAATTACAAGAATCCCAAGCAGGATGAATACAAAATCAAGCGGAATATTAAAAGGTTTATCACTGGAATGTCTCAGATTCACAATAATAATAAGCAAAGAACCCGCCGAAACAAGATTCAACACAGCCCAATCCTGATTCGACAATAACGTAGTGGTGTCCACTTTGAATAACCGCAACAATAGCAGACATAACATGATGCTTAGCAAGATAACAAATAGGAAAGAAAAAGATAACCACCAAAAATTAGCTTCATTTATTCCACCGGTATTGAGCGGGATATGCTGAATCCCATACCATACCAACATTTCAATAACAACCGTAAACACTGTATAGAAACTGCTAAAGAACAGCTTTTGTAGCACACTGCCGCGGAAATAAATAATAGTAATCAGACTATACACAATCAGGTGAAGGATGACCGAATCAACTAGAGATAAGCTAGCAGCAGTAAGCGATTTAACCATATAAAAGATAATAAGACAGCCTATAAATGACTTTTTGCTCCTGTTCAGGATTAGAAATTTCTTGAGAAAAATATAAAATGTGACCCCTTGCGGAACATATATAAGGATGAGCATAAATACACCAAAAAAGTAAGGACTAATCTCCCGGATGAAAGACATTTATCTTAAGAGCCTCTTTTCTATAAAGGCATGGTAAGACCGTAAAGAATCAGAGCTTTTACTGCGGCTGACTGGAAGTTCCACCCCGTTCTTCAGCTGAATAAGTTCCTTGCTTAAAGAACGAACATGCAGCCAATTTACCAGGAATCCCGTATGTACGCGACAGAAATCATGTGATCCCAGCTGTCCTTCCAACTCTCCCAGTTTACCATAATACGAGTAAGTCTCTTGTTCAGTATAAAGGACCAACTTTTTACCTCGTTCTACCGTGATATACATAATATCATCTACCCTTAAATTATAGCTCATATGATGGATTGAGAATGTCAGCACATTGTTTCTTTGCAAGCATTGCTGAATGGCTTTGACTGTGGCGGTCTGCAGTTCATGTTCATCAATAGGTTTCAGCAAATAGCGAAAGGGATGAACCGCAAAGCTTCTTCTCATATAACTTGTATGAATGGTGACATAAATAATTAATACCCTGGCATCTTTGAGCCGGATCTTCTCAGCGACTTCTATACCGTTATACTCGGGCATCTCCATATCCAGATAAACTATATCGTATGCGGTAGACGTCATTGTCTGAAGCAGGGTTTGGCCTGATTCATAAATCTCAATAGAGGCGGTCATCCCTTGCAGGCTAGTCATCTGCTTCTTGAGTAATTCTTCCAACCGCGAGGCATCTTGCCTCTGATCGTCACAGATAGCAATGTTAAGATTCATATTATGTATCCCTCCAAGTGAACGTAATTCTATCATATTATAATTTGGAAAAATATGAAGAACCGCCAAAAAGCCGATCCTCTCGGACCGGCCAATAAACTCTTTTCATAGGAAAGTTTTTACCCTAATCAATTCATCGGAATCGCGGACGCCAGCCGCCGAAACTGGATGAAAATAAACAGAGCGGTCAGCATCACCACAATTCCTGAACCGAGGAACCATAGCTGCACTCCGTATCGATCCACTACAGGTCCTGCCAACAGCAGTCCAATTGGCGAAGACAACATCATAATGCTGGTCACAAGTGAAATGACACGCCCAAGCATCTCGGGTTCAAAAGAACGCTGGATCATCGCCATGAAGGGACCATTGAAGAAGGGTGCCGCACTGCCCATGAAGAACGAGAGAATGGCAAAGATCACAAATGCATTCGGACCAATCAAACCACTGATCACACAGGTAAGACCGATGACTAGCAGACCTACGCTCATATAGCTAATGTCGCTCCATTTTGATGAGAACATCGACAATAGCAGACCACCTAAAATCATCCCGATGCTGAACACCGCTTCCACCAGGCTGGCACTGTATCCTCCACGGCCAAAATGAGACAAAGTCATATAAGGAAACAGTGTCGCCAGCGGCATAAATGCGATACTAAACACCGCAGTAGCCCCCGTAATCAACACAATGGGTTTCGCTTGAATGAGTGCGTTCCAGCCCAATCGGAATTCTTGAACGAAAGACGGCGCAGCTGTAGCCTGCACTTTAGGCTGATGGATCTTCACCATGAACAGCATCAGATTCGCAATCAAAGCCCCGGCCACATCGAGTAGCAATACCGCCCCAAGCGAAGTTGCCGAGTAAACCGCTATCCCAAGTGCAGGACCAATTACATTCGAGAAAGAGAACACCATCTGCTGCCAGCCCGCGACTCTTGTCAATTCTTCTTCAGGTGCAATCAACGGAACAGCCGCCTGAAAAGCCGGGGCATGAAAGGCCGAAGCCGCTGAACGCAAGCTCAGAATGACATACACAAAACCAAGTCCCGGTTCCCCCCACATGAAATAAATACCTAATATCAGACTGAAAAGCGCTATTGCGCTATCAGCAATAATCATTGTTATTTTACGATTCCAACGGTCCAGCCAAACCCCTACGAAAGGACCCAAGACCGCTTGCGGCAAAAACGCTGCCAACCCAGCAATCATCAAAACTGCCGCTGACCCTGTCGATTCCGTCAAGTGCCAGATCACCGCGAATTGAACCATCGAACTCGTGAGAATCGAGAAAATCTGTCCGCTAAAAATAAGGGCGAAGGCTTTTTTCCATTGTATTTGCATAAGGTCATCTCCTTTGATTAAATACTTAAATAAACTCATTCCATGAGCATAGGCACACTGAAACAGGCACATCACAAATAAACTCATTTCCTTATCTCAAAAAAATGAATGAGTCCACTTGTCTTGCACCACGGACTACCATAAACGAATGGAATGGGTCACAAGGAGCACCTCCTGAAAAAATTATGTTCATTATAACATCGCAACTCCTCCATGAGCCAGTTCCAATTGTTCATTTTGCGAAGAATTTGATCTATCTCTATCTTCCGAATAAATTCCTAAATAAGGGAGAAGATAAAAATCACACTTAACATCTAATTTATTTAAGGAGAATTGCATGCGGAAATTTTTTATCGCCAAGACGCCTCCGTCTAATCCTAAGGTGCCCCCTCAAATCGAAGCCGAAAATGAGCTTTCAATGAAGGATCTTTTTTCCCATGCTATCTCTGCGTCTCTCGAAGACAACTTGCAGATTATTAATGACTGTTTTGCCAATTGCTCAGACCTAAAGGTTATTCCATGGCATTATGGCCCGGATCTTAAGTATGAAGCCTCATCCGTCTATTTCAATACACTTACTAAGTCTGACCCTACAAATTATTTTAAAGATGTCTTGCAAAATATAGTTCCGCATGAGCTGGGGCCCACCTTGGACGTAACCGTTGAAGATGTCATCTCTTATTTTGAAAAAAATGGTGTTTCATCACCGCTGCTTGAATTAATGGACAATATCGGTCAAGCCATTAAGGGGATTCTTGATGGGAAAGTTGTCCTTTTCTTTACAGGTTGGCAAAAAGCCGTTGCCTATTATGCCTTTGATGTAGAACAGCGCCAAACCTCTGAGCCCATTTCAGAGCCTACTGTTCAAGGTCCCCACGTCAGCTTTATAGAAAGCTTAGAGCGTAATATAGGTGTTATTCGTAGTTTGCTAAAATCTACTAATCTTAAGTTCGAGTTCTTTACCTCTGGTAAGCAGGTTCAAAGAACGTTGTCCTATGGTTATCTGGATGGAGTGGTGAAACCAGAAGCATTAAATCAATTCAAACAACGTATAGCAAGTATTGATCAGGAAGAAATTCTTGACGTCTCCTATCTCGAAGAGTGGATCGGTGATTCTCTCTACTCACCATTTCCACAAGTCCGCTACACAGAACGACCGGATACAGCTATAACAGCTCTGCTAGACGGGAAGATTATTGCTATGGTTAACGGAAGTCCTTCCATTCTGATCTGTCCCGGGAATTTCATGGAGTTTTTTACGAATAGCGAAGATTATTACTACCGAACCATTTTTTCATCATTGATAAGATTGATTAGGGTCGCTGCCTTCATCATCGCCCTGCTGTTACCCAGTACCTATATTGCCTTATCCAACTTCCATTCCGAACTAATTCCCACGGTTCTGCTGCTTGCCATTCTAAACACACGCGAAGGAATCCCCTTTCCGGCTATGGTTGAAGCTTTGATCATGGAGTTTTTCTTTGAGCTTTTGAGAGAGGCGGGCATACGCTTACCCAGACCGATTGGATCGGCCGTCAGTATCGTTGGAGCATTGGTCATTGGACAAGCGGCTATTCAATCGCAGATTGCCTCTCCGGTCATGGTCATTGTCGTCGCTTTGACGGGCATTGCCTCATTTGCGCTACCTCAATACAATATGGCAATTGCGCTGCGGATTTTACGGTTTCCCTTAATGATTCTCGCGGCAACGTTCGGAGGACTTGGCATCATGGTCGGTTTTATTCTAATTTACCTCCATCTGGCTACCTTGCGCTCTTTAGGAGAACCGTATTTAGACTCGTTAGCTCCGCTAGATCTCAAAAGAGTACGTGATTCTATTTTTCTACTTCCGAGAAGACTGCTGCTTCATTCACCACGGAATCGACACCTATATAAAAAGACTTCAGGAAGGAAGTAGATATAGTGAAGCGACTTACTACCATACTAATTTCCCTTCTTGTACTCACTCTAACTAGCGGATGCTGGGATAATAAAGAATTGGACGAGTATGGGTATGTGCAGGCGGTCGCCATTGACCAAAGCGAAGACAATCGGATTGTGATCACGACACATTTCTATAATCCTTCCACCAAAATAGAAATGGGACAAGCAGGGGATCCAGCGTCGAAGGGAATTAATATTGTTACAAGTGGAGAAACCTTTTTTGAAGCAATAAGGGAGATCCCGGCAAAATTTGGTCGAAAAGCCAAATGGGATCATATGCGTGTCATATTAATCGGGGAGCAACTAGCCAGAACCTCGAACATCCGGGAGGTGCTTGATTTTTTCTCCAGAGATCAAGAACCGCGTGGTACCGTTCTTCCTCTCATCGCTGAGCAATCTGCGGCACCATTTTTAGATATCAACCCGTTTATCGAGCAGACCATTGGTCAACAGTATAAGAGAATGGAGACGAGCGGTGCTCTATATGCCGCAAAAACTTCCAAGATTCCTCTCTATGAGCTGGCTATACAAATGTGTAGCCCCTCCAATACTTCCATCATCCCTTACCTGCATAAGACCAGTTTGGATCATAAACCATTGATATCTGGGCTGGCTGTAATCCATGACGGGAAAATGATTGACATCCTAAAGGAAAAGGATACAGAAGCATTCATGATGCTGACGGATAGATATATCTATGGAGTACTAGAATTTCCTTGCCCGGATGAGACCGAAGAACCGCTGCGAAAAAAAGAAACGCTTGAAGTGCTTACCTTCAACAGTACGCTTACTCCAACCGTGAAAAATGGTTCTGTATCCGTCGGTGTAAAAATTGCTATTGAAGGGATGATCGGAGAATTACGTTGCTCACATATAAAAAACAATAAGGACATGAAGCTTTTTGAGCAGCGTGTCATAACTCAGGTTGAACAACAGGTTGAGCATGCAACCAAGTTTTTGAAAACAAAAAAGATCGACGCACTCGGAATTGGCAATCAGATTTACCGGAAAAATCCGCAGCTGTGGAAACAACTAGAGCCTCAATGGAAGGATACATTCGCCCAGACTCAGTTCGATATCAACGTTGATGTCAAAGTGTTAAGCACTGGAATGAACTCAGGTACAATATTCGGAACAAAGGAGAAGTAGCTATGGTGGGAAAAATAATCTGCGTCCTCTTATTAGCTTCCGCTATGCTAGCCCATGACATTCCAAGGTTTAGGCAAGCCTCCATCCGCGATCGAGTAGTTTATGGAGTATTATTACTACCCGTACTTTATCTCGGATTTATCTTTATTGCAGCTAAGCCATGGCCCAATTTAGACTCCATCTTCAATTTACTTACGGCTCCAGCTGAGCACATCGTCCATTGGATCAACCCAACCATTTCATAAGCTTAAAGAATGAGGAGGAGCGTATGAATAAGCAAGAACGTGTTAGCTCGATCCAAATGTCCATGCTGTTTCTCTTCTTTATGACCGGTTCCTCAATCGTCATCGTCCCTGCATCATTAACTAACTTTGCCGGCAACGGAGCCTGGATATCCCTCTTAATCGCCTCGGCCATAGGAATGCTTCTGCTTTCCGGCATTCTATATTTGAACCGACGAGCGCCAGATCTTTCGCTTGTGGAACAAAGCCGCTCCGTACTTGGAAACGGACTGACCCTTGTCCTCCTAATTCCTTTCACTTGTGTGCTGTTTTGGAATGTCGCAGGAATTGTAATTGAGATCGGAACCTTTTTCAAAAGTACGATGTTAAAAGAAACGCCCACTTACGCGGTAAATACCATGTTTTTTATAACGATTGCGATGACAGCTCTAGCTGGAATCGAAGTGATTGCCCGCATGGCAGCCGTCCTAATGTCACTAATGTTCGGATTTATCATCTTAGTCTGGATACTCGTAGCAGGGTTATATCATCCCGAATACCTACTGCCCATCATGCCTGATGGATTTAGGCCTATCCTAAGCGCTGCATATGTAGTCTATGGCTTTCCCTATTCCGAGCTTATCGTTTTTTCGATGATTTTACCGTTCGTGCGTAAAGAAGACAATTCTAAACTGGGAAAACAAATGTATCTTGCACTCATCATCAATGCCCTGACGTTAATTGCTTCTGTCATTAGCAGTATTATGGTACTGGGACCACTGTCCGGCAGCTTAAAATATTCATTATATCAGTTGGCGAGACTCATTTATTTTCAGGAAACCATTGAAAGAATCGAATCCGTGATTGGTTTTTCACTCATTATCGGCTTCTATTTCAAGGCTTCTATCCTGCTGCTTATTCTTATTAAAGTACTAAAGGAGCTTCTGAGATTGAAGGATGAACGTTTAATTGTTTTCCCTCTTGCTTTTGTTTGCCTGCTGTTATCTGTAACGACTTACACACAAGAGTCTGAGCTTGAGGAAATCGTGAATATTACATGGCCCTTGATCACTAACCTAGCTTACACCCTGCCATTTCTTCTGATTCTATTGGTCACTTTCATTCGTTATCATATAAAAAAACACAAAAAATAACCCGTTCTATACGGATTCAATATCCCCTATCTCATTTTGCAGACTTCAGAAAAGTAGGGATGCCCTACAGCCACTTTTAGCTTATTAGGACACCCCTGTTAAGTTTATTACTTTAATCGCACTAACCAATAAATTCTTGAACCCACTCGCTGTTATAGTAACCTATTCCAATTTCTGTGAAGCTGCTATTCAGGATGTTGGCACGATGACCAGGACTGTTCATCCATTGGTTCATTACTTCTTCTGCACTCGACTGACCTTTGGCGATGTTTTCCCCTGCTGAATTGTATGAGATCCCGAAGGCTTTCATCATATCAAACGGAGATCCATACGTAGGAGACTGATGGTCAAAATAATTGTTGTCATACATATCCTGCGCTTTAGCCAAAGCCATTTTCGAAAGTTCGCTATTTAAACTAAGGGGCTTCAAGCCTGCATTCGTTCTTTCTTTATTCACAAGATCCAATACTTGCTGTACTGATTGGGATGTATTGGCGGATGGTTGTGGATTTGCAGACTTCTGCGGGACAGCAGAATGTTGCGGATTTGCAGAATATTGTGGTTTGGCCGACTGCTGCGGATACGTTGTTTGGTCTGTTGTGCCTCCTGTAGGTGGATTGGTGCGGATGAACCCATCCAGCCATTTCGTTACATCGCCAGGAACTTGTTTAGTCTTAATTGTTGAATTCCCTGCATTCTCCGTGGAAATGGAAGATGCTTGCGTTAAAGTTGACGTTGAGGTAGTTTTACGAGCATGATTGTCAACCTTCGTTTGTTGAGTAGTCATTTGGTTGTTGGCCGAGTTATTACCCGAACAAGCAGTAACGAGTAATAGCGCTACTATAACGATAAAT
This sequence comes from Paenibacillus sp. FSL R7-0163, assembly GCF_037969975.1. Lineage (NCBI taxonomy): Bacteria > Bacillati > Bacillota > Bacilli > Caryophanales > Paenibacillaceae > Paenibacillus > Paenibacillus sp. FSL R7-0163. The sequence goes on along the minus strand of NZ_CP150224.1, from coordinate 1,842,356 downwards.
GGTTTAATAAGAACCCCTCCTGATTTGGCAAAGTAGTGACTTAATCGAATAAAGTTTTTGTAAAGTACCACTGATTTATTCATCCCTAATTCAAAAATATAAAAAGCAAAAAAGTCCACCCGCAACATGGTTGCTGTGGACTTAATCTTAGTGGATATATTAGATTCGTTGATTTTGTTACACTTTTAGGAATTTATAGAATTTTTTACTAATTAGTGTTATGCTTTATTAAGATAATAAACTATAACATCACAAATTTTTTTGGACAAACAAGCTTATAGAAATGAGCAGGCGTTGTTAGGTAAACAGATACTTTTAGATTACTTAATGTAATGTGATTGCAAAATTATTACAAGGGGTGATCATGCTATGTTAGAAGGTATCTCGATAAAACAAGTCTCCATTTATTGTCCTGAAAGAGTGATTAACAACCAATATTTTATTGACCATTTTCAAAAGCAAGGCATAGATATTAAGCGGATTCTTAAAAAGACAGGCAGAAAAAACCGCCATGTTATTGAAGGAACGAAGGAGAACTCGTTGACGATGGCGATTAATGCCGCTCAACAAGCAATTGATGCTGCTTCATTGAAATCTGCAGATATAGACCTGATTCTTTTTTCCAGCTCAACTCCGGAATATTTATCACCTACGAATTCATTGCTTATTCACAAAGCTATCAAAGGTAAAGATGATACGCTTTGCTATGACTTGAATGGTAATTGTATAGGAATGTTTATTGCGGTTGAACAGGCTGCTCGTACTTTATACGATGATCCTGATAAAGATAGAGCGTTGGTTATCGGTTCGGATTTTTTAAATTTATGGGCTGATCCATCACATCCAATAACATATTCAATTTTTGGCGATGCCGCCGTAGCCCTCATTTTAGAAAAAGACCATTCAGAGAGTGGATTAATTGACGTAAGGTATCTTTCGGACAGCCGTTTTACAGAAGAAATTGTGTACCCCGCTCAAGGATTGGCTAAGTCTTTGCGTGATGGGGCTGAACACCGCTACTTACACTGGGGGAGATTCAGCGGAATAGACAGTGTACGATTTGCGGAAACATCTATTGTTGAATTATTGAACAAACATCACCTAACATTCGAGGATATACAAGTTTTTTGTTTTTCACAATTTACATTGGCTAATATTAAATTACTTCAGGCTAAGCTGAACCTGGATCAGCATAAAATAATTTATGTAGCCGACGAATATGGCTATACTGGCACAAGCAGTCCCTTTCTGGCCTTATATTGTGCAATTGAACATGGTTTGATCAAACGTGGCGATAACTTGTTATTTTGGACATTGGGATCAGGTTATCAAGCCGGTTCAATGTTATGGCGTTATTGACATGAGGCTTCATTTATTCATCCTATCACTATCGAAACTCCACAATACACTAACAACAATCCCATCAGTATATTAAATTGACTTCTATATTTAGATATCATTTTTTTGAAAAGAGAACCACATAAACACCAACTAAAAGTGCCCATAAAACCTATGAGAGCTAAGACTATAGAGTAACTCAATAAACTAAAATAGGAAGAATGAGAGGTAAGAATAAATGTAGATGTAACTGTGATTCCATATAATATCCCTTTTGGATTAATAAATTGTAAAAGCATACCCGGAATAAAGCTGTTGTGTTTATCGCCACTTCCATCATTTTCTTGATGTTTACTTGTAATAATTTTAAATGCTAAATAAAACATGTAGACTCCGCCTATCACAGCCATAATAGATTCAATCTTTGGGATAAGATTAATCAGAAGTATATTAAAATAGCAACATAACAATATGATCACGAAAAAACCTGTGCCCACTCCTAAACAGAATTTCATTGTTTTTCGTAAACCAAACTGGTTTGCAAAAGTCATTGCCATAATGTTATTGGGTCCCGGAGTAAAGCTAGCAACAAATGCATATAAAAACAAAGAAACAATCACTAACTCATTTCTCCCCTTCCCTTTTTGTATGTTATAATGTATTTATCGAACGTTATAACGTCCTCATGTGCGTTTTATTGTATATCTTGGTCGTTATAAAGTAAATAGGGAGTGGAGAATTACCGTGGAAGAGATAAATCAAATCATTGCGGAGAATATAAAAAAGATTAGAAGAAGTAAAGATTTAAGCCTGGAAAAGGTGGCAGAATTAACAGGAGTAAGCAAAACAATGATTGGTCAAATCGAAAGAGGCGAATCAACACCTACCATTACAACCATTTGGAAGATCGCTAATGGATTAAAAACTTCATTTTCTACGCTAATAGATTACCCAAAGCCTGACACAAGAGTGATATTAAGAAATGAAATTCAACCACTGCTTGAAGACAACGGAAAATATCGAGTGTATCCATCTTTCCCATTTGATGAAAGCAAACGATTTGAGGGTTATACAGTCGAGATAGACGAAGGTGGATACCTTGATGCCAATCCACATATGGAAGGAACTGAAGAATTAATCACTGTATTTGATGGTGAATTGTCTTTGCGTGTCAATGATAATGAATATCTATTAAAATCTGGTGATTCTATCACGTTTAACGCAGACAAACCCCATGTATATTATAATCCAGGAGAATCATTGACCCGTTTAAGCATGATCTTATACTATTCTAGTTAGCAAAAAAACCAAGGTTCTTAAACCTTGGGATCAAATCTTACTATGATAACCTGCGGAGACGCCACTCAGCCTCCCCATTATGAATCGTCCAGCATAAACTTATAAACCTTACCGTCTTGTACATATTCATTATTAAAAAGCAGGGCATCCCCTTCTCTTTTCAGGAACTTCAGATTATCTCCAAAAAAAGGAAGGTCGTTTGTTTCGGCATATTTTTGCTGCTCTACGTCAAGAAGTGCCTTGTACAACAATGTTTTGGCACTTGTTTTGCGATCTATCATCATGAGGAAACCTTGTTGATTGGACCGAATCAGCAGAAAATCCTCGTCCATTCCTGGCGAATGACCATTCCATCCTTAATAATCATCGTATACCATTTATTATTGATATGTGGTTCTCCGTAAACATCTGTTACGGTTAGATAGATTAGACCTTTCGGCGTCTTCTGAAAATCGAATTGAACAGCATCGAATAACTGCGAACCAAGGTTCGTTAGCAAGCGAGTTTGTCCTGCGGAATCTGTTAGATATAAACTCCCTGTTTACTTCCAATACGAACGGCTATCTTTTTTCCCCATCCAGTAAACTTCGCTCTTTGATGCGATTTATCCCATACAACCTTCAACCCTGCCGCTTCCCAGTGACTAGCTGATACATAAGTAATCCCATCCTTTACTAGTGCAGCGCTCCTACCTTTCCCGCCTCCATCCATAATGAAAGTAAAATAAGCGATCAAAGTCTCTCCTTCTATTAATCCTCTCAATCTGCCTCTTTTTCTCTCATTTCGTGGTTCCCCCAAGAATCTGTGAAAGTTTTCTCATATATTGATAGGGAGGTTGGCGCCAAACCTTAAACAAAATAATTGAAAGAAGGCAATTACAATGGCTTTAGGTTGTGATACAGCTACAAATGTAACAGCAGCAAGATTAACTACACTTAAAAATAATAAATTCACATTCGTTTGCCGCTATTTAAATCGCGTGGAAGGATATCAGGATGGTCTCACCTCAGCTGAGATTACACGGATTTCAGATGGGGGATTATATATCATATCCCTTTATCAAATCAGCAAATCGCTCGATCATTTTACGAAAGCCAATGGTGTTAAAGATGCTGAAACGGCTGTAGGCTTAGCAAGTGATTTGGGACAAACCAGCAGCACTCCGATTTATTTTGCCATAGACCGCGATATGACCTCTACCGAAATCACAAACAATATAGTACCTTATTTTCAAGGCATAAAATCAGTGCTAGACAGCAGTACTAAAAATTCCAAAGGCTATAAAATGGGTATCTACGGATCACGAGCAGTCTGCTCTCATATTCGAGGCACTAATTCCGCCACAACACGTTACACCTTCATCGTAGATAATGACTGGCAGGGAACCTTCGATGATTGGAACCTGCGACAATATAATTTCAACACTGAGGTAGGAACGAGCACTGGCAAAATCAACGTAGACTATGTAGAGTCCTCCTCACATAGCGGTGGAGGCTGGAAAAAGTAATTTATTCCTCTTTTATCGGTGACGAGGCGTTATACTAAAGCAGATGATGATAGATTCAAATAAAGTCTCGTTATTAAAAAAATAGTAAAAAGACAACCAGGCATTGACTATCCGATTATTGGAGAAGCTCTGCCTGGTGTTTTTGGTTTGTAGCGGAAGTTTAAGCAGATAATGATAAATCGTAGCTATCCGACTTTAAGGTCTCCTTTGGGCAACCCTCGGAGAAAAATCGCTGTAACTTTATGCAACCTATGAGATAACTGCACTCTATACACTTATTTCGTCTGTAAAAGGCTAACTTCTCACTTTAACTGTATTCTATACAATTAAAAATCACAGTTATCAGCTTTAGCGGCAAAAAACTAAAAAATAGGTGTACAAAATACAACTATCTTCAGGAGCGAGTTTTTCGAGCGAAAATAGCTGTACGAAATACAATTAAAAGCCACTACATATTAAAATCGTCAGCCCTCCATATAAAAAAGGGGCGGGATCTTTGTAGACCACCCCCTGCTCCACTTGCTCCTATTTAGAATCGCCCATTTGATCATATGCTGAATCATACGTCCACTTCAGGCCGTTGTCCTTACTCGACAGATAGATGGTACCTACAGTGTTGCCCTCTTTGCTGAGCAGAATAGGATACAATCCCTCTTTTCCATTAAAAATAGGTGAAAGCGGCGTTTTTTGATATTCATCAAAGGTTTCCGGCAGGGATACCACGAGCTTTTCCCATGACTTACCCTTACCTTTAGTCCAATAAATAACAGGCCCATTATCTTCATAATATCTGAACCCCAAGAATCCGATATCCTTGTTAGAAAACCCTGCCCCGGCTAAACTTTCCGCGTATAAATCGTTAGGATTTCCAAGCTCCGTCCATGTCTTCCCGCCGTCAGAGGTCTGATATACATAATTTAGCGAACGTCCCACACCTACAGAACCTCCGGAGACGATCCAACCATTTTGCTTGTCAGTAAACCCGATGAACTTGGCATCATAACCCTTAGCACCTTCAATGTTGTAGTTATTCCACGATTTCCCCATGTCATCGCTGATTAATACATGTAGAGGGGATTCTTTACCATCCGCAAATCCATATACAATTGCGGTTTTGTCCTCGGAGATATAAAATCCGGTATCCGCTCTCCCCATCCCCATTTCAGTTCCAGTCGTATCAAGTTTTAAAGGCGTTTGCGCTTGGATCTCCCCTTTCCGATAGGAGACAGAGACATTACCATCCTCGTCCATGGAATACGTATTCCCAGCGTCACGCACAACAACTTGTTCACCACTAGAGCTGTAGGAATAAATAGTACCTGGTTTGAGCGCCGTATCTGTAGATTGTCCGGTTAGGTTCGTACAGGCTGCTAGCACTGCAGTTATACCAACCACCATTAAGACCGCAAGAAATGCACCTACTCCATTTCGTTTTTCTTTCATATTTAAAATACTGCCGAATCGCTGCTTCATCGAGTGTTTTCCTCCTGCAAAATTCGTTGATAAAGCTACATGCCGAGTAGCATTACTTTGCATAACCGATAAAATAGCTTCGCAGTATTTCTTTCGATATGCTGCATTTTGCTTACGTACAACGGTGTCATCACAATAAATTTCAATTTCGCGGACAGCTTCGCGTGCCATGAACCAGACCAATGGATTAAACCAATGCACTGCCTGCACAATCAGTAGCAACAGCTTATATATGATGTCATGCCTTTTGTAATGGACCAGCTCATGTTTTAAGATAAACTCCAGCTCTTCCTCACTATATTGATCATGCGGCAAGAATAGTGTTGGCTTGTAAAAACCCATTAGCATCGGATTCGGAACTTTACTGCTTATCAGAACCGGAATGGCGGGTGTTACATGCATTTCTTTAGCGACTTGTTTGAGCTTGGAGAACATATCCTCTCTCTGAAGAGGGCTGCTCCAACGTAATACCTGTTTTCTGAAAAAGAAATAACTAAGCAAATGATACCCTAAAAAAAGCACAGCTCCAGTAACCCAGATGTACGCTAAGATATTAGTTATAGAAGGGATATGGCTTACATCCCCTGTCTGGACCGGCTGAGAGATTACTGACGTATCCGCCTGCAAATTCTGGGACACTGAGCTTTGAAAGACAGTTGCTATGGCCTGACCTTCGGGTAGCTGAATCGCCACAGGAGGATTGGTAAAGGAAAAGTTGAATGGCAACAATAATCGCAGGGTTAGGATCAACCATATCCAATAGCTCAACTTAGCCGAATAATGTTTTCTTAACAAGGGAGTTAATGTGATTAAGCCGATAATAACTAAACTTATGGTCACAGAGATAACCAGAAAATCTGTAAAAAGACCTGTTATCATCAGGATTCCTCCTTATCTACTCTATCGAGCATTTCCCGCAACTCAGCAAGATCGCTTTTATCAATCGCCTTCCCATTGTATAAGGACATCACCATATCCTGCACAGAGTTGCCAAAAAGCTTTTCAAGGGTAGACTTCCCTTCGCTCTCTTTATAATCTGTCTCAGAAATTGCAGCGAGATAACGGTTGCTCCGCCCTTCTTTTTCGCAAGATAGAAAGCCCTTTTCAACCAGCCGTGACAGCACTGTCATCAAAGTTGCAAGCGCCCACTTACGTTTATCCCCCAGTTGATTCAAAATGTAAGAGGAGCTAACCCAACTCTCGGCTCGCCAAATCACCAGCATAATTTCCAGTTCAGCATCTGGCAAGCGTTTGATTTTGATATTCATCCCTATTTCTCCTTGTTATACATTTGTGTAATACATTCATTATACAAACGTATAATTAAAAAGCAAGCACATTATTTCTAAAATATGTATACATTCTTAGACGTTTATTATTTTAATAAAGGTTTCACCAGTCCAGTAGCAAATAATAAATAGAACCCTAGGAACTTTTATAAGATTCCAACAATGAGATAACCAACGCACACTCAGCTGAAATTTATAACTATTTTGGAAACTAAGTGATTGGTCTGCATTATTCTTAAGTAAGGAGGGCAGGTTATGAAAAAATTTAGTATTCTATCATTTTCACTGATAATTTTACTGATTTTATTATTTGTATTAGTCAGACCCACGCAAAAGATCTTAAGTGTCAATCTTGTATCCGAAACAACAGAAATCACTTATACTGACCGTGAAAGCCTTCAAATCTTCGAAGATGCTATAAGAACTGTAAAAAAAGTACGCGGGTCTGTTGATGTCGGTCAACCAACTTATCGAATGACTGTTACTTACGCTAATTCAAAGGTGGTCGGATTCAGCCTTTATATGGATTTTAAAACGAAAGATGGTTTCCTGATTAAAGCTAGCAATAGCGAAAAGATGCTGGATTTAAGAAATAAGAATTCGGTTGAGCTAGCTGATCTGTTAAGTAAAGAAAAGGAAGATTAAAATTTGGAAACTCAATCTAAAAATAGGCATGGTTTCATACAAATGCAAAAATAAGCCACCCTTTAGTACTAACTAAGGATGGCTTGTTCGTAATTATATTATTTTCCTGCGCTTAAAATATACTGTCCCGCTCCGCTCAGAGCGCTGCAATTCTCTGCTGGATGCGTGGGAATAATGCAAAGGCATTCTCATAAAATACTTTCTCGTGGTGCTGCTCAGGCACAAGTCGGCGGACGAACTCCGCATACAGGTCAATAGGCGCGAGTGGCCAATCGGTACCGAACAACATTTTTTCATAGTGATCAGAGTATACCAGCGCCCGGCGAAAATGATCCATAAACAGGGGTTCATTCATGAACCGCTGAAAATGAGGCCGATCACCAACAACGAGACCGGACAAATCGGCATAGACGTTCGGATTCTTGGCGACCACTTCGGCAGCATCCATCACCCATGGATCGCCTAAATGGCAGATCATAAAGTTCACGTCGCGCCGTTGGAACGCTAGTTCGTCCACGGTAAGCGGATGCGCATACTTAAGCAATCCATTCATCGAATACGTATCACCGGTATGAATAACCACAGGCGTGCCATACTTGGCCGCCAGCTCATAGATCGGCGAGTAGATTTTGTCATAAACGTAATGATGATAGTACCCGGCATAAAGCTTAATACCAGCTACCTCAGGAGCTTGCAGCCGTGCCTCAATTCGGTCCAGCTCATCCAAAGCATCCTTTCCTCCGAGCATATTCGGATTAATGCCCACGCATTCCATTAAGAATGGCGGCACACTATCTTCCAAGTCAAGCCCCATCGGATTGGGAGAGGCAGAGTCAGGAAAGGCACCCTTCGTCTGCTCCGTGACCCCCATTCCAATGCCGAGAACAACGTCGTTCTTGTCAAACTCCGCTTTGAGCCCAGCAGCTGTGTAATCAACTTTGGAGAGGTCCTGTGCTGTCTGATGAAAGCTATCGATGTCCGACAGATGTATGTGAATATCAATGATTGGCATTTATAGTCTCCTTTTTGTCAGAAGCACTAGCAAAGGTCACCTTCATAAGATTACGAATTACCTCTGGATCCAGAGCGAGCTCTCCCATGATCATGAAGGTCGGCTGTGTCCAAGCGGTTTCTCCGTTCAGAAGTAGTAGATGGTGATTCACACCATATGTGAATACCTTATTGTTCACGTAAGACATAGCTCTCTGATTAGGATAACTATGCACCACATGCAGCATGTCTTTACGCGAAGTTGCACCGATTCGGATAAGCCCCTTGGATTCCAGATGGGCTTCGACCTTCCCGATAGGGAAGTTGCCTTCCTCTGGGAGCTCCATCCAGCCTTCCGAATAGATTGGTGAAGGCTTAAAGTAACTATCCTCGGATAGCGAATAATGCGGCAGCGTCATTCCACTTTCATTGGTTACTGAAATCAACACACAGAGCACAGGAACTCCGGGCAGCATGAGGTAATGCTGATTGATCGTGATCCCCCGGTTTGCTTCCTGCTTCTCCATCGAAGTGGTCAGTCTCAAACCCTTCCAGACGTTGCCGTGATCATCCATCTGCTCCGTCCAAGCTGCGCTTCTTGGCTCCTGCAACCGGCTAAATCCGCCTATTCCAGAAATACCCACACCGAGTCCACCATGCCAAGGATTCCACCAGGAGCGTGGTTCTGCTTTCGGAAAGGTGCTGTCCAACCACTCTTCTCCTCGGTGCTTCAAGGAATGCACAACACTGCCGAAATCAGGAGCAGCTGCAATAGATAGAACTCCGTTGGTCACTGTGTAAATGGGACCCGCAGGTCCTTCTTCTATCCCACAAACAACGCTTGTTTCCGTTTGTGGAAACCAGAGGCCTGTTCGCTCTTGAATGCGGTCCTCACCGCGATAGACGACCCGGACCTTACGGCCAGATTCGTTGTGTTCTGGTGATTCTGTATCCTCAGTAGAGAGCTCAAAACCTGCGGAGTGCAAATTTTGTCCTCTTTGCAACTCCATCTCAGCGACACTTCGCTCCTCTTCTCCATCAGCCTGTACATACAATTCAAGGCTTCCATCAAGCGGTGTCACCTTTCGTTCGATTAGCTCGGCATGAAGTGCCCCTGCCGCAAACGGATTTCCACCGCCGAGCGTTAGCTCAAGATGGTCATCCAACACCGGTATGACCGAATTCTGCTGTTTTAGGGCAAAGGCGCGAAATTCCGACCACTTAAGGAAGGTGTTAAGAGCAAACATCATAGTTTTTGTCCGTACGACATCTCCAGCGGAGATTCGGCCAAGATTATGCTCCAGCCCAAGCGGGTATTCCGGGCGAAGTAATTTTAGCGAAGGATCCCAGCAGATTCCGCATGTGACGTTCTCTTCCTTGCAGAACAACCAGTTCTCCGTAATTTGTGCACTGTCCCAAAGACTTGGATCGCCTGAGTAAGCATCGCCCATGTCCACGTATTGGCCCTGATATGGCAAGATAAGCTGTTTACCGAAAAAGCCGAAATTCGTCAACAGATACATGTCTTCTTCCAGGATGTCACTATTGGTATTGCAGACCTCGCTATAAAACTCAGCGATTCCGTTAGCAAATAGCTTAGCCACTCTTTTTATCTCAAGACCCGGAAATTCTTCCGACTCGTAAAGGGCTTCGAGCACCTGACTCTCCCCTTCAGAATAGATCTTTACTTCTTTGGCCTGTTTCTTAGAGAATTCTTCTGCGAATGGCTTGCCTAACTTCGGATGGGTCAACCAGAAATTATGGCTCGAGCCGGGATATTCAATCCACATTCCATTGTCGGTATTATTAAGATGAATGGAGTAGGCGCCATTTACAGCCACCCACTGATCCCCGTTTTCCCCACCAAAGCGGCCATGCGTTCCCTTCATTAGAACGGATAGCTTGCTGATAAAGGTGACTGCCTTCTCTCCAACCGGAACGGCCGTTACCTCAATAGCCTGTGAATAAAGACCGTATGACTTTAGGGTAAAGGGTACTTGAATAGAAGCCTTACTCTTAGCTGGAACAGTAAAGCTTACTGTACGGTCCGCCCACATCAGGAATTCGTCTTCGGGCAAATCAAAAGAAAATTCTGCTTCTGAAGCAAAATTATTCTCCACATTAAGGTACAGTTCCGAAGGAAGACCCAGATATAGTTCCCGGTGTGGCAGCGCTATCTTCATTTTGAGTGGGAATTTAGGAGCAACGCCAATGCGGAATTCAGCACGCTTGCCACCGATGATCCACTTGCTCAAAACAACGGGGTGTGTCTTCTTATCGTTCTGCTCTTCCCGAACCGAATCAAGCTCAAAATCACCTTCCACGATAACCGTTTCACCTGGTGCTAGTGTTCGCGCAGCAGATAGAGTAAAACGGATATTTTTATCGTTCTGGCCTTCGATCTCAATGGCCAGCTCAGACGCCGAACGATTCTTGATGCGATAGCGAATCTTGTAGGTCGAACCGAACACAAGATCATGATCATCAATCTCCGTGGAGATTTCATAGTCTGGTGTATCAAGAGCGGTCAGACCGCGGCCAGTCTTCTCGAATTCCGCCCGCAAGGAGAGTTCTCCCTTTTGCCAAGTATAATCAAAGAAATCAAAGCCACGCTCCTGGCGGCCATCTGGCTGGATGGGAAGTTCACGGGTACTGTCTGCATACCAATCCAGTTCTTCAAAATAAGGAGCAAGTGCTTCCGTTTGCAATACAGTTGGAATGAAGTTCATCAGATGGACGTAATCTTCATTTTTCTCCCAAAAAAATCCGCATTTCTTATACATCGGTACGGCTTTCGTATTACCTGCCCAAGTGAACAGATCAAGACGTGGCCAGCCCGCTTCTATTGTTTGGCGAACAGCGTTCAGAATCAGATTGCGGCCAACCTTGTATCCGTGATAATCGGGGCGCACATTTAATAGCGGGACATACAAAGCCCCTTCATCTTGACGGTAGTGGGCGAAGCTGCAGAAGCCGACTACCTCTTTGCCATCAACGGCAAGAAAGGCATTAAGATTGGACGAGATCTCCATCTCACGGCGCACACTGTCCTCAGTTCTCTGATTAGTGCCTCCGCCCCAGCTTTCGTTGCTGCGGTTCCACATTTCTGCGACCGCCCCAGCATAAGAAGAATCGTATTCGATAATGCGGATTTGTTCCGCTGTAGTTTTTACAGTCATGCTCTCATCTCCTTATTCCTCAAAAAAATATGAGTATGTATTCGCATAAAGTTATTGTGGATAAGCTCTCTACAACATATTGAAATAACTCCTACGAGTTCTTATTATACTATTAATTGGAAGCTCAATACGAGGTAAAAAACTCTTTCACCTTATTTTCTACATAAACTCACAGCCGGCAGAAAGCTACAAAAAAACTGCTCCTAAGAGCAGTTTTTTGATGTTAATCCACCGTCCCAACATTCTCCAAGTGTAATGAGCTTTCGGAGCTGACGCCTGCTTCCGTACTCAGAGTAGTAAGTGCTTGTTTTAGATCCTCTTTATTCACATAGACATACGGACTCTTCCAAAGAGATTCCACATGTAAGGAATTAATATGCTCTGGTTTAAGTTTAGGGAAGTTGAATAACCACTGCTGCAGATCTGCTTGAGGAATATCCGTCTTCACATTTTCACCAATGATATCCAATACATTTCCCCATTGGGACACGCCTTGGAAATTTCCTAGCTTATCCAGAATCTGCTTGATTACTTGCTGCTGCCGATCATTGCGCTGGAAATCGGAGGATTCAGCCGTTCCTTGATTCGATTTACGGTACCGTACAAAATCAAGAACTTGTTTGCCATCCAGCTTCTGCAAGCCTTTCTTTAAATCGATGTGTGTACCATCTGCCGTATCGGTATATTTCATATCCATATCGACATCTATAGTCAGTCCGCCAAGCAAATCCACGGTCTTCTGCAACACATCAAAATTCACCACAACCATGTGCTCTATCGGCAGACCGAGCAAATTGCTGAAGAACTCTTTTGTATTTGGAATAGCCTCTGTTTTGTCTTTTATGTAATGATAAGCATAATAATAATTGGCTTTGCGGGAAGGCAACGATTTAGGTTTTAGCAACAAATCCCGTGGTAATGATAAGAAACTCGTCGACTTCGTGTCCGGATTGAAGCTGACAAGCATCAGAACATCGGTATTCATTACTCCACCACCGCCATCCCGACTATCTACCCCGGCTAGCAGAAAAATCATAGGTTCAACCGATACCGTCTCCTTTTTTTCCTCTGGAGCAGCTGTGGGCTGGATGGTGACTGGAGCTGCCATACGCTGTATCGCATCATCCGTCTTTTTATATAAATACCCTGCATATACTCCAATCCCTATAATAGCTGCGCCTAAGACAAGACCAATGCTCGTCAGAATTTTACGGGTTGTTGTCCACTTGCGTTTGTTAGACATAATTTCCTCCACTCAGTTCCAATAGCTAATTCAATCAGTGCTTTCATCCTTATGAACTTTAACACTTAACACCATGCCAATCGCAATCATATTAGTTAGCAATGAGCTGCCTCCATAACTAATAAAAGGCAATGAAATCCCCGTCAGGGGCAGCAACCCAATATGCATCCCAAGATTAACGGAAACTTGAAAGATGAACATGGCGATAAACCCGGTGACAATATAGGTACCCGCACGGTCCCTACTATCCAGCGCAATAAAGATCATTCGGTACACGAGCAGTAAATAAAGCATCAGCAGCACGGATGAACCTATAAAACCGTATTTCCCCCCGATGACTACATAGATCGAATCGGAATACGCATATGGAATATATCCTTTTCGCAAAAAAATACCTTCATTGCCCGATAATCCTCCGGAGCCAATGGCTATCATTGCGTTTTTCACATGCCAAGATTTATCAGGATCGCTCTGCGGGTCCAAAAAGGATTGGATTCGTGACAGTTGATGGGGCTCGACAATCTTGGATAACAAGTCGAAGTTGGCATAATACAGCCATAGTATCGTGCCGATCGAAATAATCACAACACTAAGGATCAGAATCATATATAGAGCACGGATGTTGCCAATCCACAGCATACTAAGTAATATGCCAACAAATACGAGTGCTGTACCCAAATCGGGCTGCTCCATTATTAAAATGAAAGGAATTAAAAAAACGAAACAAACCGGTACTAAATCTTGAAAAAACCGCAGCTGCTGGCCCTCTCGTGTACCTAATAGATGAGCAATGAGCAGCACCGTACATATTTTAGCCAGCTCGGAGGGCTGAAGCTGAAAGCTCCCAATGCTTAACCAACGCACGGCACCATTGAGATTTTCTCCAACCAGCTTGACTAGTACGAGTAAACCTATGCCCACGCCATAAAAGAGATACGCTAACCTGCCTAATAGAATCTTATAATCTACCAAAGCAATGAATAACATGGGTAGGCAAAATAAAGCAAATAAATACAAATAACTTATGTAAAGACCGTCTAACCGCGTATCCGTAGTCGCTTCATAAATAGCAACAGTACCCACGCCAACTAAGCAGGTGGTGAGAAAAAGTACGGATCTGTCCAGCTTTGCAATTTTGGTAGAGATGAGCATAAAACAACCTCTATTTAATTTCTGTAGTTTTCTTGTTGTGCTGAGCACTTTTACTTCTTTTTTTCACATTGAAGCGCTACGGATGATTAAATTGAATGATTACCTCAGATCAAATTTGCCCTGATACGCTTTCTTCGATAACAGCTTCAGTTTATCTTCACTTAGCGTATAGATATCCAGACCATTCCCAGCCTCACCCAATGACCAGCCCAGCGCGAGCTCCTTATGGCCATCTTCATCAACATCAAAGAATCCGGCATAATCTAGACCATACCCAAACCCCTCAACCTCGGAAATCTTCTGCCAAGCTTCATTTTCCTGCCTCAACAACATTGCTTTTATAGTATATCCTTTGTTTTTACTGTACTCATACACAACTACGGCTTCGTCAATTCCGTCTCCATCCATATCGCCAAAAGAGATGGCATTATCCTCTTGTCCCTTCATCGGAGTTATCAATTGAGCTTTGTCTGGAAGCCACTTAATAAATTCCTGGCTCGTTTTGTCTCGCTCTAGGCTTGCTTCTGATGATGGAGGTTTAATCAGCTCTCCGGGTGTTGCCGGGACTCCGCATCCTCCGAGCAAAAATAAAGTTGTAAACAGGGTACCAATTTTTATGAATTTGCCCGGCATTTGGATCATCGACTCCTCGCTTGTCCGCATATATAGTATTTTATCTTTGAAAGAGGTGAAAGTGGTTATGAAATAGTTAAATTTGAATTCTTATTCTATCGGTAAGTCAAATTGGACAATCGTTCCTTTGCCTAAAGTGCTGCTTATTCGCAGCTCTCCATGATGCAATTTAATGATCTGTTCCGAGATGGATAAACCCAAGCCACTGCCCGAAGCCTGTTGATCCCCTTTGTAGAATTTTTGCCGCACATTCTCTAAATCCGTCTCTGCGATACCTGAGCCTGTATCCTCTACAGAAATCACGACTTTCCCTGGAACCGTATGGGCGCTGATTAAAATCCGATCTGATGAACCAGTAAATTTGAGTGAATTATCAATGAGATTAATCATGACTTGCTTCACACGATTCTCGTCAGCTTGAATCACTGGCAGATGTTCTTCTATTTTCACTTCTAGTGAGATGCCTTGTCGGGTCGCTCTAGGGGTAAGTTGTCTGCCGATATGCTGCAGCAGTTCTGTTAGATCCACTGATGTGAAGTGAACGGCGATTCTTCCGTTATCCAACTTAGAGAAATCCAACAATTCATCCACCATATGAGTTAACCTGTCACTTTCGGATTCAATAATATCAAGCCCATCATAAAATAGAGGTTGATTACTCACCTCACTCGCCTTTAAGGTAATTGCCCAACCTTTGATCGAGGTCAAGGGTGTTCGCAGTTCATGGGATACGGAAGCGATAAAATCATTCTTAAGCTGTTCACTCTTGGAGATTCGGCTTGCCATCATATTTAACGTATCCGCCAATGAACCAAGCTCATCTTGATAGCGCTTATGCACTCTGATGCTGAAATCTCCTTCGGTCATCTGGTCTGCTGCCTGCTTCAGATCTTTAATTGATCTGGTTATGGTCCAAGACAGCAATAATCCAAGTAAGGTGACAATGCCAATAACGATTATCCCCACCCCGATCAGTAAAACCGTAATATGTTTAACTGTATGTATAGTTTCCGTTAAGGACGTGATAAATCTGACTCCCCCCACTATGTTTCCATTAGCCTGCAAGGGATAAGATACCGCGTAAATTGCTTCCTCTGTGTTAGGGTCCGCACCTTTCCAACTGCCGGGCTGCCCTTTTATTGCTGCTTGTACATCTATGTACTCAGTCATAGTTAGATCGCCTTGAAGTCCATTTGAGTCCTGCAACAGCCAGCCTTCAACATTAATAATCTGCACCTGTGCATCAGAATGACTCGCAAAACCCTTCAGTAACCTATCCGATTGTTCCACCAGATCCTGGTCCCCAAAGTATTGCTGAAAAAAAGAAGCCGATAGCTCTGCTTGATTCATCAAGGTTTCCTCTATGTTATGAAAATAATAATATCGCAAAGATACATTAAGAATGATTTCAAGAATGAGCACAGTAAGACAAATGAGTATAAAATAGCTTCCTACTAATCTTTTCTGAATCCCCATTCTTCAACCATCCTTTCTAAAGCGGTAACCGAGCCCCCATACCGTCTCAAGCCAATGCGGATTAGAAGCATCAACCTCAATTTTCTCTCTTAACTTACGCACATGAACATCCACCGTTTTGGGATCTCCAATATAATCCTCTCCCCAGACAAGATTCATTAATTCATTTCTAGAGAGTGCTGTATCCGGATGCTCCAGAAAGGTTTTCATCAACTGAAATTCCTTCGGAGTTAATTCAATGCTGTCATCCTGCTTAAACATCTTGTTCGCGTTCAAATCCAGCCGGATCGGTCCAGCTTGAAGTATAGTTCTTTGCGGCTTTAGAGCGGATTCTGTACGGCGCAAAATAGCTTTAATACGTGCTACCAATTCTAATGGATTAAAAGGTTTAACAATGTAATCGTCAGCACCCATTTCAAGGCCATTGATTTTGTCCAAATCCTGTCCACGTGCGGTTAAGAAAATGATGATGACCCCAGCGTCTTTCTCTCTTAGCTTTCGGCATATTTCGAACCCATTAGAATCAGGCAACATGATATCCAGAACCATAACATCTGGACGGCTCACCTCAAAGCTCTGCAATGCTTCTTCTCCACAAGCAGCTTCACTAACCACAAACCCATTATTCGTTAAATTTATAGATATAAAACGTCTAATATTATCGTCATCTTCCACAATAAGCACATGATTGCGATCAACAGTATCCACGATTTCCACCCCTATTACCCAGAGTCTAAACAAGTAAAAAAACAAAAAAACTCTCCCGGTAAAGAGAGAGTCTTGTCTCGGATCCCTATAATTAAATCACAAGTGGATATTACTCTAAATCGCTATAGTTGTCAAAAATCTAATCCAGATACACAGCCTTGCCGGTCTGCGCCGATTCATAAATAGCTTCCAATATTTGCGAAACGACAAAAGCCTGTTCAGGAGTTACAACCGGGTCTTTATCCTGTTCAATCGCTTCAATCCACTTTCTTAATTCTATATCCGGAGCACTTTCAGCTTTTCCTTCATAATAGGCAACACCGCCTGCCCCAAGCTCAATTTTATTGGTGTACAGCTTGCTGAATTTCTCTCCGTTAATTCTAAGTCCGTCCTTCATATCTGCGCCTGCTTCCGTCCCACTTAAGCTGCATTTCGCTTCATGTATGTCTAGTGAATTCAGAGCCCAGCTCGCTTCCAGCATGATTGTTGCACCATTCTCCATTACGACCATTCCAAAGGCTGAATCCTCTACGGTGAACTTTTTAGGGTCCCACGGTCCCCATGCGTTGGCGGCTTCTTCTTTTTGTGAAAGTTCATGATATTTAGTGCCCAGCACAACTTTTGGTTTATAGTTATCCATCATCCAAAGGGTTAGATCCAGCGCATGGGTTCCGATATCGATAAGCGGACCGCCGCCTTGTTTCTCTTCATCAAGAAATACTCCCCAGGTCGGTACGGCTCTCCGTCTGATGGCATGTGCTTTTGCAAAATAAATATGACCAAGCTCTCCGGACTCACAAGCTTTTTTCAAATATAAGCTGTCTTCTCTGTACCGGTTGTCATATCCAATGGTCAGCTTCTTGCCTGTACGTTTCGCTGCTTCAACCATTCGTTTGGCATCTGCCGCCGTCTTAGCCATTGGTTTTTCGCACATCACATGTTTTCCGGCTTCTAGAGCAGCGATTGATATTTCCGCATGGACATCATTAGGCGTAAGCACATGAATAATATCAATGGATTGATCTTTTAATAGTTCAGTGTAATCCGTATAGACAGTAGCTTTATTATTTCCGTATTTCTCCGCTGCTTCTTCAGCACGTTCTTTAATAATGTCACAAAAAGCCACGATTTCAACCTTACTTTGTCTGCTCAAGCTTGGAAGATGTTTGCCATTCGCAATACCACCACATCCAATAATCCCTACACGAAAAACCTTACTCATATCCTTCACCCTCACCTCTAATGGATTTGTTTGCTGTTTCGATAAGTTGCCGGTGTCATACCTAACCGCTTGCGGAAGACAATATGCAAATAGGTAGCATTGGTAAACCCTTCCGACTGTGCGATTTGTTCTATCGGATAATTGCTTTCTTCAAGCTTGCGGCAGACCGCTTGCAATCGAATATCCTCAAGCGCCCTACTGAATGATTGTTCTGCATTTACTTGCTTAAACACCCGCTGCAGCTGCCTTGAACTAATATTTAGCTTTTCCGCAACATTTTCTAAGGTAACCGTTCCTGAATAATTCGCTTCCATATATTGCATTGCGTATTGATACCGGTAAGTCAGCATATCTCTAACCGGCGCCTCCGTGCGGATCCCGCCTGAATCATACGCTCTAACGGCCTTTAGTAAAATACTGATCACAAGATGCTTAATTGAAGTATAATATCCGGTCAACTTCCCATCGCATGCTTCGTACGCTTCTCGAAAACACTTCATAGCCCCGTGATAGTCTTGTGCTGGAACCAAGGGTAAACACTTCAGCTTCTCCACACAGGTTTCAGCTTCCGCAACCTCCCAAAGATCAGCATCATCCCTGATCCTCTTTTTGATGTCAACATGCAGACATAGCTCTTCCATAGATTCATCAGCATCCGCCTCTTGACGATGCATAACACCTGGTCCGGTTAGATAGAACATTCCTTCTGAAAGAGGATATTTTTGATCCCCAAGAATGACTTCTCCCTTCCCGCGCGGAATGAAATGAAATTCAAATTCAGAATGATTATGGAACTCGACTACTCTGCCCGGTGGAAAAGATGTCAAATGAAATCTAAACACTGTAATCTCGTAATGTCCCCATAGAATCGTGATATCCAATCTTTCAAGCATATCCTGCTTCTCAAACATCATCTCATAGGGAAAGCTGCTCAACGTTAAGTCCTCCCAATCGGAATTACACAGCCTTCTTTAGCCGAGCGGTTCGCCGCCTCCATTAATCTGGTAAGCTCAACTGCCATTTCAACATTTTGAGTGCCAAGTGTATTATTTTGAATATGATCAACCCATTGATGGAAGGCGCTTTCACGATTGCTTTGCAGGGCTACTTCTTTCCAGCCTTCTTCTTTATCCGTGGATTTGTTCGTTCTAAGAAGAAGCTTATTCTCTGGTGTTCCGTAAAGCAGCGTTCCTTCAGTTCCATGCACCTCGATAGTAAACGGCGAATGACTATTCACGAAACCAGCCTCCACCACACCAATTGCTCCTGAATCCGTAAATAGTGTCACTACGGCATTATCTTCCACTTCTTTACCGGTTACATAACCAAAATTAGCACTTACCCCAGTCACATCTTGATCTAAGAAAAGCTTCGCCAAATACATGGGATGACAGCCCAGATCAATCAAAGCTCCGCCTCCACATTGCTCCAAGCTAAAGAAATGATCAGGAAGCCAGCTTTCCGTTGCTCCGTTATGGGATAAGCGAACTCTAACGTAAGTAATCTTGCCGAGCAGTTCCTGACTTAGAATCTCTTGAATAGTTAATGTATAGCCGTCATTTAAACGAGGCAAGGAGACCGTTAGCTTCACTTTGTTCTCGTTAACTTCTGCGATGATTGCGTTAACTTCTTTTAACGTTGGGGCAATAACTTTTTCTGTGAAAATATGTTTACCCGCTTTGGCCGCAGCCATGATTACGTCTCTATGCATATTCGTTGGTGCATCCACGATAACGGCATCTATATCCTCTTGCGCAAGCAGATCATCCAGTGATTCAAAATAAGGAATATTCAAGCTTTCCGCAGCTTTGTTCCCACGCTCTACGTTTTCGTCCCAAACTGCAGCTAATACGGTATCTTCATGCTCCTGAGCTTGCTTGGTATAATCCCATGCATGCACATGCCAATAGCTGAGCTTACCAATTCTAATGGTCATTTACTTGTGCCTCCCGTATATATGTTATTCTGACATCTGCTATAAAAATAACACATAATAAACAGCTTTTTTAGTAGGAAAATGCGACAAAACATATATAATATTACGACACATAAAATCCGGAGTGAAATACGATCCAAAAAAAAGAAACCCTTGCTATGAAAGCTAAAGGTTTCTTTATACTTGGCTTAATGGGTAAGTGGCTTATTATATCCTTTGTCATCAAAGGGTTGCAATTTCTCGAACCACTTCTTTTTCAATAGTTTAAGCTCCCAGCGCACGTCGGTTAAGTCTTCTGACTCCTTCTGCTCTAATACCTCATAGCTGAAAGCTTCTGCTCCAAGTTCCTTCCAGTCCTTTTGCAGCTCTGCATTCGCAAATCTGCCCATATCTAATTGCATCTGTATAGTCATCCATTTATTCTTCAGGTTGGGATAGCTGTCAACGAATATTTTTCCGCTTATTTTGTTTGTAATTTGAATAGCACCCATGTAAGTCTTGAGCTGCTTATATTGCTCCTGAAGTTCTTTACGTTTGCTTTTGTCCATTATGATTCATGATTCTCCTTCCACAAACAATTCTGCTAAATTTCAGTACCCCATTTCTTTTAATAAACGGGACAATACCGAAAGTCGTTCTCCAATCATTTCACCATCATCACTAAGCGCCTGGGCGAACAGCTTAATATCATTATCAATCATGGGATTGTCTGCACAGACAGATACACTCATTGCATCTCCTTGCAGCCCAACACGATCAATCATAGGGCTCTCGGGATCATACATTTTCGGAAAACGATAGGCCTCTTGAAAATACAAACTACTTCTGCAAATCAAAATTGCCAGGTCAAGCACTCTGTGCATTGGCAGCTCTTCGGACTGTCTCGACCATTTGTCCCCTGTATGTCTCCATACCTTTGCTGAGATGTCGACTTTTCCTCTATCGTTCCATTGTGCTAATCCTAGGGACAGACCTTTTGCATCTGTGTCCCCGGCGTAGCGGCCATCAACCTGCTCGTAATTTTCTGACACGATTACAGGTTTATGTTTTAGAGTTGTTGGAATTTTCATGATTAGTCACTCTCCATTTTATGATTTACTAATTTACTCATTTACTAAATTACTAATTTACTAAATCTAAGATTCATATTACCCGGCAAAAGATCATCTGTCAAACGACATTACACCCGTTTTATCCAACAAAACAAAAAATCCCTCTGCGCGCAGCAAAGGGACTGTTATTTTTATGAAAAATATATCTCTAGCTTAAATGATCACTCACATTACACAACCAAACCATATGGACGGAATCAGGTCCCCAATAGTCTTCCACTACTTTATAAGGTTTCCCAAATTTACGTTGCCACCTGATTTGTGCACGTTTATACCCGCTGTCCAGACAAAACCGCTCTACCCCTTGCTTTTTTAGAAATATCATCATTTCCTTAATTAAGGCTGAACCCACACCTTGACCCTGATAACTTGGCATAATGTATAGACTGCCCAATTCCCCTATTTCATCTAACTGATGATCCGTGCAGGTTTGAATATCTTCGCCACAAGCTCCAAAGGAAATCGTACCGACCACCTGCTCTTCTATTTTTGCAAGAAGGAAGTAAGGCTCCGCAGTTGTAGTATCCAGTGAAGTCATCACCATTTGCTTTTTATGATCTATTTCACTTTGGATATCGTCTTGTAAATGATCAAGCCCTTCTTTTTCAAAAGCATCTGGGATTGAAATTTCAAAAACAGAGCATGTGGATTCAAAATCAGCTGGAGAAAGTGTGCTTATGGCCATTTGATTACTCTTATTCATTGATTCGTACACCTCTTCTATTCCCGGCCGGAATTCTTAAAAATCCTGCAATAATATACTATCAGCATTCAGACTGAAAGGTTTATATTCATAGAACTACTTTACTGGAGGTCATCATGAATATATTGTCCTTTCTGATCTATTGCGTTGTCGCTACATTTACACCCGGTCCTACCAATATTGTTATTCTTTCTTCCGTGCAACATTCCGGGGCTAAAAAATCAATGGGGTATGTATACGGATCCACGCTGGCTTTTGGCTTATTACTTATCATTTCTACTCTGCTGAACCGTGTTCTAGTAGAAATCATCCCAAATATCCTGATCATTATGCAAGTCATTGGGAGTTTATATATGCTCTACCTTGCTTATAAAATCTTTAAAATGGGTTCAATGGAAGACCAGCCTGACCCCAATGCCAATTTCCGCTCAGGCGTGCTTATGCAGCTTGTGAATCCTAAAGTGCTAGTATTTACACTAACGGTCATTCCCAACTACGTAATGCCATTCTATACCTCTTCGCTTGCCTTGTTTATGTTTGTTATAATTATAACTGTGATCGGATTTTTTGCATTTACGACATGGGTTGTATTTGGGACAATCTTCAGAACATTTATGAAAAATCATCAAAAAGTTCTAAATACCGTGATGGCACTGTTTTTAGTATACTCAGCCATTATGATATCGGGAATCCTATAAAGTCGCGGAGGTTAAGAACGTGGAGAGATTTAACTATAAAAAGTCAGCAGAGATCCTGTCCTTATCCGCCAGCCTTACTGATTTCACCTATAAAAAACATTGCCATGAGGAATATGCACTCGGTGTGACCCTTCGTGGCATTCAGCAATATAATCTTGACGGTAGTTTGCAATCCTCACATAAAAATGGCGTAATGTTGTTTAATCCAGAACAAACACATGATGGCAATGCGTATGATAAAGGTGGCATTGATTATGTCATGCTTTATATTAAGCCAACCCTAATGCGAGAGATACTAGATAAAAAAGAACTCCGCTTCGCCACTCCTATCTTATACGATGACAAATTGGCGCAGTGCATATTAGCCCTAAACCATGCCATCCAGAATGGCAAAGAGGAGTCTTTGTGCAGTGAACTGTTATTCACTCTGGTTCATTTAGTATCTAATACTGAAATAGTTACCGATCGTAGAACGAATAATAAATTTCTCAAAAAAGCAAAGGAAATGATGTACTGCAGTTTAGACCATGTGCTGAAGCTGGACGATCTCTGCACAGAATTTGGTCTGTCCAAATATCAGTTTATTCGCGAGTTTAAGACACATACAGGAATATCGCCCTATCAATTTTTCTTAAATTGCAAGGTAGAGCGTGCCAAGCAGTCCATTGAGAGAACCAAGGATATCTATGCAGCTGTTGTAGATTGCGGATTTGTGGATCTAACTCATCTGAACAGGCATTTTAAGAGCGTGTTCGGAATAACCGCACATGAATATCGGTCACAGCTGTAAGATTTGCCCTCCTACCATTGTCCAGAGCACTTTAAATTCATCATCCATGAGGACCAGGTCAGCATCTAAGCCAGTGATTATCGTCCCCTTTTGTTGAAGTTCAAGAATATTAGCAGGTGTAGTTGAAGCCATTTGTACGGCATCTGTCAGCGAAATTCCAGTTTCGACAGTATAACGTAAGGCTTCATTCATGGTAACTGTACTGGAGGCCAGCGTGCCATCTTCCAATCGCGCTATGCCCCCAGATACCGTAACCTGATGTCCTCCAAATATATAGTTCCCATCCCCTAACCCCATTGCTTGTAACGCATCTGTGATCAAGACCATTCCTTCTGGTCCTTTCATGGTATGCATCAATCGGATAATTGCAGGATGCAGATGGACATTATCCACAATAGCTTGCAGGCTTACATGTTTCTCTTCGAAAGCGGCAACCACAATCCCCGGATCTCGATGATGGATCGGCCGCATGCCATTAAAACAATGCGTAACATGACTTGCCCCAGCGGCAAAAGCTTGTTTGGATTCCTCATATGTGGCATCCGAATGAGCAATTGCTATCACCACTCCCCGTTCCTTCAAAAAGGAAAGAAGCTCCATGCCTCCCGGCAGCTCAGGAGCAATCGTAACCATTTTAATGAGTGATCCAGCTTCTTGGAAAATGAGCTTCATTTCCTCTAAGTTAGGATGCCGCAGATACTTTTCATTTTGCATTCCTTTTCTCTTGGGGTTTAGATAAGGTCCCTCTAAGTGAATGCCTGCGATCTTTGCTCCCACTTCATGCCCAATTACACGTTTGACACTACGAATCATCTCTAAAAGATCTTCCATCGTAGAACTCACAGAGGTAGCCAGAAATGAGGTGCAACCAGATGCTGCGCAAGCCTTCGATACTTCTTGAATACTCTCTTCAGTACCGTCCATCATATCAAACCCGTTAGCACCATGAATATGCACATCTATCATTCCGGGCACTAACAAATGCCCTCCGCCATCAATCCGTTCATACTCACCCTCTGGAATAGAGGTATCTCCTGAGTCTATCCTCATCACTTTTCCTTCAGAAATCCATACATTGGCCGCTGAAACTATACTATTCTGAAGCACTACTTGTACATTTTGCAAAATATAAGTCATAAACGTTCTCCTCCATTTCGTTATCACTCTTGATTTCGAACCTCTTCAGCTTCATCTTGACACTCAATAACTGTGATGTTCTTCTGATCTAGAACTTCTCTGATCTCGATTGGAAGCTCTCGATTTGTAATTAAAATATCAATGAAGTCAAAGTCTAGCCGATAAAAGGATTTGGCATTAAATTTGGTGTGATCGGCTACTAAAATCACTTGATCAGATCTTCGAGCCATTTCTCTTTTTACCCGCGCATCTTCTTCATAAGGATAATAGAGCCCATCAGCACAGATCGCCGACGCTCCAATAAAGGCTTTATCCGCACGAATTTCACTAAGTTTATCGATAATGGAAGAACCATATAACAAGCGGTTTTTCACATTCAAGTAACCACCAAGTACATAAATTTGCAGATCCTCACGATGGGATAAAATCCCTACATTATCTATTGAATGCGTGACAACCGTAATATCCTGTGCACTAATTTGTTCAGCAACAAACTGTACAGTGGTCGATACGTCTAAAATCACAGTCTCACGATCTTGGATAAGCGCGGCTCCGATCTTCCCTATTCTCTGCTTACTCTCGGATTCATCGATCAAACGATCCTGGTAAGATAATAATTCTTTTTGTAATTCTGGTAACGCTAGACCGCCATGCGTCCGAACAACGACGCCCTCTTGTACTAACCTAACAATATCCCGTCGGGCAGTATCTCTTGAGACTTCAAATTGCGTACAGATATCTTGAACACTCATTGCTTGGTGTTGTTTCAAATATTCGAGTATTTTTAATAATCGTTCCTCTTGATACATAAGGTAATCCACCTCCTAAAGTCATCATAAGTCATTTAATAAGTATTTACAAGCGTTTATGAGTATATGATTAAGCATATGTAAGTATTAATACGTAAAAAAAGACGAAAGCCAGATGAATGTGCATCCGCTAACGCCTTTTTAATTTTATTTTTTTAGGATTTACTTCACAATGTCACTTCACCTTGCGGTTCCAGCTTTTTTGTATTTTTCGAATAAAAACAATCTGGCCCACATGATAAGCATTATGGGTTGTTACATTTCCGAGTACTTCCCACCATTTACTGTCTGGGAATCCTTGAACATCAGCTTCCAATTGTTCTTTCTTAATCAATTCCTGCCAATGTAAAAGAACCTCTAAAAGTTGTTTTTGCAACGCTTCGAACGTTTTCCCTTCTGCAACGACAAAGGTATTATTATTATCCACTGAAGGAACCGCATGAACACTGGCTTCTTTATACCTTGTTTGCCAAGTTTCATTCCAGTAAAGCAGATGCTGCACAATCTCAGCAATACTATTGCTTTCTTCCGTTACCTTCCAAAAAGCTTCTTCTTCACTTAAGTCTTTAACCGCCACTTCAAAGGGCACATACCAACTCGGATCATTTGCATTGGCCAGCAACTGGTTGGCTAGAACATCATAAGCATGAAACATTCTTCCTTCCCCCATTTTCCAGATAGATTATAAGCAATTTAAGTACCGCAGAATGTACGATATGGACATGCGGATTCCTCAGGAAGTGCCGAGTATTCCTCTTGTTCAGGGGAGTAGGCGTATGGGTTAGACAATGCTTGAAGTAACCTCTCCATCACATCGTAATCTTTCCGCTCTACCGCCGCCTCAAGCGCTTCTTCCACACGATGATTCCGCGGAATAATCGCAGGATTACTGGTACGCATCAGCTCCTGTGAAGAGGATTGTGATTCCTGCTGCCTGCTAAGGCGCGCCTGCCACAGCTCATTCCATTGCTTAAATTCAGGAGTGCCAAACAGATCAGCATCTTCCATTACGCCTAAAGTTAAAGACCGAAATGTATTAGTGTAGTCAGACCGATATTTTTGCATCAGTTCAAGGAGGGTATCAATCAGAGCAACATCCTCTAACTCTTCGTTAAAGATTCCCAGCTTCGCTCTCATTCCCGTTAGCCAATATTGATAGGACCGCTCCGAAAAATCTGAAATTGCCTCCTCAGCCAGCTTAATTGCCTGTGCCTGATCGTCAGCCAGCAATGGCAAGAGAGTCTCGGCAAATCTGGCGAGATTCCATGCGCCAATCCCGGGTTGATTGTGGTAGGCATAACGACCTTGCTGGTCTATGGAACTAAATACTGTCTCAGGATTGTACACATCCATGAAGGCACATGGACCATAATCAATCGTTTCTCCGCTAAGGGCCATATTATCGGTATTCATCACTCCGTGAATAAAACCTACAAGCTGCCATTTGGCAATTAGCGCTGCTTGACGTTCCATTACTTCCCGAAGCAGAACAAGATATGGATTATCTTCCACAGGAGCTTCTGGATAATGTCTTTGCAATGTGTAATCAGCCAGAATACGCAGATCCTCCACAGTCCCCCATGCAGCAGCATATTGGAAAGTTCCAACACGCAAATGACTCGCCGCGATCCGGGTCAAAACCGCCCCCGGCTGTTCCGTTTCCCGGATTAGCGACTCCCCTGTAGCTACCACCGCCAAGCTGCGAGTCGTAGGAATCCCGAGTCCATTCATAGCTTCACTGATGATATATTCGCGTAACATCGGTCCAAGCGCTGCCCGGCCATCGCCACCACGAGAGTATGGGGTTCTTCCCGCACCCTTCAACTGAATATCTACACGATCACCTTGAGGGGTGATCTGTTCGCCCAGCAGCACTGCTCGACCGTCTCCCAACATGGTAAAATGTCCGAATTGATGTCCAGCATAAGCTTGCGCAAGCGACACGGTACCTTCAGGAACTTCGTTGCCGGCAAGAATTCCAAGACCCTCCTTGCTCTGTAGTGCTGTGCTATTCAGCCCTAGAGTAGCAGCCAATGGTTCATTAAAAATAATCAGTTCCGGTTTACGCACAGGCGTTGGCTTAATTCTTGTAAACATTGATTCCGGCAGATGAATATAACTATTCGCAAAATTCCAGCCTATATCTATTTTCTCTGTCATATTATCTCCTTTTTATACCCTCAGTCTCTATGCCTTTATTAACTCAGAATAAGTTATGTTAAAATTTAATGCAAATCTTCTCGCAGACCTATGTTTTGCCGAAGTGTTACAAAGACCGCCCGGCTTCCTGCCATTTTATGCAGGAAACCGGGCGGTCTTAATTATGATGTTCTATCTTGTTTTCAACTTATTTGGAAGCTAATTCGCTCCGCCTTTGGAGAGCATAATATTGAGAATGGTCTTGTCAGTATCCGCCAGCCCTTCCTGAACCAAACGCTCCATGTTGCGGATGGTATCTTCCACCTCTTCGAAAATCACACCATCCTTGGTTGTAGGAGCAATGTTGTTCATAGCTAGTGTGGCTGCCTGGATCGCCGTATTGGTGGAGGTGGAAATCTTCAGCGCACAGGTAGAATTCGCACCGTCACAGATCATACCTGACAAAGAAGCTATCGTATTCTGTATCCCATGCTTGATCTGCTCAAGACTGCCGCCCATGAGATAAATGATCCCGCTATTTGCTCCTACTCCCCCTGCAATCCCTGAACCACATAATGGGGACAACCGCCCGATATAATGTTTGATGTGCACAGTGACCAGATTGCTCAGTGCAAGCGCCCGAGCTAGCATTTCTTCATCTTTGCCCAGCAATTCCGCCAGAGCTATAACGGGAAGCGTACAGGCGATGCCTTGATTACCACTGCCCGCAGTTGTCATCACAGGCATTGCACTGCCATCCATTCGAGCATCTGAAGCCGCTGCGGTAGCCGCGATAATTCTGTTCGCTACATCATTGCCGAACAGATTCACCGCAGATTGCTGATTCATTTTCTTACCTACCTGCAAGCCATAATCGCCTCGCAATCCCTCATCAGAGATCGCTTTGTTCATCCGCGCTCCTTCCAAGAGAAAGCTAAGCTCTGAAAAAGGAGCGGTACAGATAAACTCGAATATCTGATCAACTGAGCCCGCATACTCTTCCGTGTCGGAAAGACCAGGCTTGCCACAGTCGGCTTTTGAATTCCGGGGTGTTATTTTCTCCCCGTCCAGAGCCAAATATTCTATATGGGTGTGCTCTCTGGCAATAATGGCAGTCGCCGTATGGTTCTGCGTAAACAACTGGGCTTCAATATATAATTTCTCAGGAGTGTCCTTTATCTCCACTTTTAGCAGCTTTCTATCCAGCAGGTCATTTGCCATCTTCAACTCAGCCTGTGTCAGACCTGACAGAATTTCCAGTTCCTTGTGAGAACGGCCGACCACCGCTCCAAGGGCTGCTGCGATGGGCAGGCCTGTCTGGCCTGTCCCGGGAATGCCCACTCCCATTGCATTTTTGATAATATTACCGCTGAGATGCAGCTGAATCCCCGTAATTTCTTCCTCGAGAAGCTCTGCCGCCAAGGAGACGGCATACGCAACTGCAATCGGCTCCGTACAGCCTTCTGCCGGTACGACTTCCTTGTGTAAAATTTCCAATAAGTTGCTCATGTATGCATTTCCCCCTTCTCTCTCCTGTTGGAGTTATTTATATATAGTAACTCAGAGAGAAGTTTCAGGGAATCCTTTTTCTTAGGAATCACTCCTTCATCCCCCTAATATAGTGTAGGAAAGAAAGGCGGGATGCACGTGAGTAAGAGGAATGAGCAAGGGCAAAGGGCGATCTTTCTAGCTGCAGTCTGCGGGCAGACCTATACACAATTTTCAAATATAGATGGAGTTTTCGTCATTCCATTAGATTATCAGCTATGTCATCCCATTGAAGCACAATCCTTCAATAATGTATGGGAACGTTTCGGCTTTATTTTGGAGTCTCCACAAGAGATTATTATTGCCTTTCGGGGAACCAGTACGACGACCAATTGGATATCCAACGTCCTCGCTTCACAGGAACGGTTCAAATATCTTAAAGAAGACTCTCTCACCCATCGTGGCTTCACCAACATTTATTCTTCAGCTCGGGATGGCATCTTCTCTACGCTCTCCAAGCTATCTCCCGACAAGACCTTATACATTACGGGCCACAGCCTCGGTGCAGCGCTCGCCACCTTATGTACCTTAGATATTGCGGCAAATACCTCTTACACCTCACCTAACCTCTATACTTATGGTTCCCCACGGGTAGGCGATCCGGACTTCGTTAATATTTTCAAACAATATGTGCAGAAGAGTTACCGGTATGCCAATCTTTTTGATGTTGTAACCTACGCACCTCCGCATGTCTATAAGCTCCCCAAACGGGAAAAAAAGTATTATTACAATCATGTCCATACTTTTAACTCACTGTCTTTCCAAAATGGATCTGCAAGTGGTAATCACGTAATCAGCAGCTATTTCGCCGAGCTCTCCAAGCTCCAACCGGAATTCGCTCAAGAATTATGTATAACGAACCCTGGATTCTGTCCTCTCGTGGCTACGAAAGCAGAAGTATAATGTGAACCCAAAAAGGAGGTGCCCAACAAGCCATATGCTGGCTGCCGAAACACCTCTTTTCTTCGTATGATTCGATGCCATCAGCAGTTACAAAGTCACTAACAGACTCCATTGACACTAACAGCAGTATATTTCCACTTTAAAAATCCCAGCGGACTCCATGGCCACTATTGGTATAAAAAACACCTAATATAAGTCACTTTCTAACGAATAGCTGCACTGGAGTCCGAAATGCTGTAAAAAAGCGATTATTCAGCAATTAACGTCATATGGGTTAGAAACCGGTACGAATGAGACTAGGTCAGAATATAAAATAAACTAATACCACACCCAGGACTAACAGAATAAGTGAAACTATGTGCTGTTTCGTATGTTTTAGAAACTTCCAGTCGATAAACGACTGAAACCCTATTGCAACTATTATAACTACAATCCAAAACCACTTCATAACCACACCCTCTGGGCCATCGGCAATTATGATCACAACCCCCGTAATTAATCCCACAAGTGCAAGTATAAGCTTCACTTTTATATTAAGCTCATAACCTTCTTCCGGAAGTTTTTCTTTGTCCGGGCTAACAATCCATATCCTTAGAAACAGGTTAGAAAAAGCAAGGATTATAAGTATAAGTCCAATTTTCACTTTCGTTCACCTCCACCCTTATATAGAATTCATTCGTATTTATTTCTGATCATTAGTTCTTTGATTTCTTTTAACTCATTTAATATTTCTTTTGATAGTTGCGTACTTCTAGAGTTATCGATGCCTACTTTAATCACAAATATTCCAAGCAACAAATAGATGATTAGCATTACGATGATCCCCAATTTATGTTCACTCCTCTTTTTTTGTTTATTTCCTTAAAGATATTGTTAGCATTAGATTAATATTATTCCCATGATACCATAATAAGGATATCTAATTAACACTCAGGAGCTTGCCGTTGGCTTGACAAATGATCAGCATATTCGCTAAAATATACTATATCTTGATAATCAAGATAATTGATTTACGAGATTTTTTCCATGAGGGAACGCGATTAATCTTAACTGAAAAGAGGGAACACAATGGCAGTACTTATTCTATACGCTACAAAATCTGGAGCAACAGAACAATGTGCAAAAGTATTATCAGAAGAGCTACCTCAGAGCAAAATTTGCAATATAGAATTAGAGAAGCCAAATATCGAGGCATTTGATAGCATTATTTTAGGGGCAGGAGTAAGAGATGAAAAAATATATAAAGCCATTCGTGACTTTATCAAAAAAAATAAAGATGAGTTACTGACTAAGAAGATGGGCTACTACATTTGTAACGAGAAACCCAAGAAAACCGAAGAATTAATAGAGAAAAATTTCCCTGATGATCTGAAAGAAGCTGCGATTTGTATTGAATCTTTTGGAGGTTATAAGGCCTATAAGGCTCCAAAGGAAGGTACTGATCAGCTCAAAGGGATATTGGTAGATAAAATAAAAGAATTCTCACAAAATTTCAAATAAAAAATCCTGTTACCAAGACGAAAATCTTGATAACAGGATTCTTTTTTTATATACGTTTATTGCGCCTTGAGGGTCACTTCAAACTTCGCACCGACATCACCTACAAATACAATTTTGCCGTTGCTAGGAAGTTTGACTTGCTTAAGACCGCTAATGGTAAAGTAATTCACACATACACCATTCTCATCATAGACGGCAAAGGAACTCTTGGTTGGCAGCTCTACTGTCATTATCTTACCTGTTGCGGTTTCAGGAACTCCATACCATCTAGCATATCCATCTGATTGGATCGTTACCATAGATTGCGGGCCTGCATAAATCGGTTTAACCGCATCTTGATGTATAAATAATTGATTGCCAATCTTTAAATACTCCACACCATTTTTCTCTTCAAAAATAAGATCCGCAAGATCGCGTCCAGCGATGGTTGGAATTTGCACGGTCATTTCTGCTTTATTAGGCCCAGTTATTTTATTCGAGCCCATATAACCAGGTGCGTCAGGGAACATAGCGATTCCAGCTACCGGCATACTCATGTAATATTGGGAGCTGTACTTCTCGCTGACATCAAAATACAATTTCCCTTGACGCTGCTGCCAAGCAGTAGTGACCTCTTGAGATAGGGCATTAGGTTCAAGCTTCTCAGCTGCATATTGGATAACGGCAGTTTCACCAAGTCCTGGAATTACCCCATACCCTTGACTCCAAAGATAGATACGGCCATTGCTCTCCTTCACAAAGCTAACTTTACTTGTACCCTCGGCATCTAAAAATTCACCGTTCGAATTATATGAAAATTTCTGCGCTGGCATTGTAGGAGCTATAATCGAAGATATACTCAATTCCCCAGCTTTACTAACTTCTATCTTCATTAGTTGCGTAGAATCACCATAGACACCCGCATAGTTTACCAATTCTTGCGGCATATCCTCTTTGTTCGAAGCTTTAAAGGTAGGTGTAGCTTTCAGTTCCTTAATAACTCCCTTTTCCTGTAAGGCACTGAGTAAAATTTCGTTGGCAAGCATCTGGTCCGTTGTACTTGCTCCGCCAGAAGATATTACTGCTGCTGCCATCCGTTGTTCGGGCAATACAACTAATGAGGTATGATACAGACCCGTATCTCCCCCCTTTGTCAAAGCCTTGATTTCGTACTGGTTAAATGGATATAAGTTCACACTGTCCCAGCCTAATCCATAAGCTAACGAATTATCTGTTCCCTTAGGCCATATTCCACGCTTATATTCCTCTTGTTCCATCGCTTTCACAGACTTTTCTGACAAAATGCCAGTCGATTGGCCCGTAAAAATAGTTGCAAAGCGCACCAAATCCTCTGCAGTGGAATAGATACCACCTGTTCCAATCACGTTAATGGTTTCTTTGGGTAAAGCTGCTGAGTAGGTAGCATTGTAGACACTAGCCAGCTGAGAAGAAGCTACAGAATCTACAGGCGTTTTCGTATGTTCAAGCCCTAGAGGTTCTGTGAAATTTTGATGAATGAATGTGGTAAAGTCCGTACCGCTGACCTTTTCAACAATCAACTCAGCCAGCGTAAATCCATCATTACAATATACTGAGTAGGCACCTGGATCGGCCTTCAGACGTTGTGTTGACAACGTTTCTAGTAAACTATCTTTTGCAATAGGATCAGAATCATTAAATAAAAAAGAATTGGATAAGTTCGAGCCAGCAAGACCTGAGGAATGATTCAACAGCATCCGTACAGTGATTTGCTTATACCGAGGATCTTCCATCGTAAAATTATTCAAATAAGATACGACTGAACCGTCCAAGTCTACTTTCCCTTGCTCAACAAGCTTCATAATAGAAGCTGTTGTATACATTTTACTCGTTGAGCCAATTCCATACATCGTTGTAGCGCTTGGTGCTGTCTTACTCTCCACATGACTATATCCAGATTGACCGCTCACAACGATATTATCGCCATCAATAAGAGCATATTGGAGACTAGTCGTTCCCAGCTTTTCCGTTAAGAATGCTGCCTTCTCTGCTGCCACCTTCTGAGTGTTCACATACGTTTGCCCTTTGCCGCTATCTGCTGCTAATGCACTCGTAGGGACATACATTACCAGTAGAAGCAATGCAACTAATAGGGATGCCAAATTCTTCTTCATACATAACCTCCCGATATGAAATCGTCATCCTTTAAAGGATAATTTATCCATGGAGTAATGTAAAGGAAGTTTGCAATATTGGGACCATGTATCTAATCTACTAATTCTACTTTATCTCCGATTCGAATTTGCCCAGTTTTGATTACTGAAGCATAAACTCCAAAATGCAAATCAAACTCTTTATGCAGTTTTTTCAAAAGCACTGGGTCCTTCTGGAGACTATCCGGGTCCATCGTAATCACAACACATCTCTCACAAAAACTATCTACCTGTAGCTGTGCGTCCCCAATGTTAAGCCGGCGTCCAATCCAATCTCCTTCAAAAAGAGAATCATCATTCAGCGCAATAACAAAATTCCCGCGAAAACGCCGTGGATCCAAGGAATGCCCCCAGGTTGCTTCCATTTTTTTTAAGCTGGCATCCGTAATGAGTAGAATACTAGCGCCATCCACGGATAGGAGCTGCGGATGTTCTGGCTGAGGATGTGCAGCTTTTAGACCAGACATAGTGATTGGAGTTTTGGTTTGGCTTTGGATTTCTTCCAATAGATTATCATCCCATCCAAAGGTTCGCCCGTCTGATGCCGTTACATGGATTTGTCCATCTATAAATTGCGCTTGATAGGTAAGCATATTCGGAATATTTCTAGCGGTGATATATTTTCGCCAGCCCTCTTTTGACTCATCGTAAAAGGAGCAAAAACGGTCACCAAGCATTCCATACGGTTCAATCATACAGCTTTCTAAATTCTCACCCGCAAATGACTTGACCGGGTAACGATTAATTCCTTGAATTTCACCAACAACTGATAACATGATACAACGCCTCCACTTGTCTTAAAATGCAACGTATCTTCCCATTCTACCTGATTTTATTTAACTGTTGTATGAATATCTAATAACCCAGAAATTTTATATGTTTTATTGAGTTATATGTTTTATACTATGACTGTTGGATATATTGCATTTTGAGATAACACTCACTCCCCTATAAAGAAGAGAGGTAACCTGCTGTGCGGACAAATGATTTTCAAGGTTTTGACTTTGTTTTTACCCAAGCCGTGATGGGTATGGCCCTTATTTCGCTTGATGGAACGTTCCTAAAACTGAATTCAGCATTATGCGACCTCTTGGGGTATGATGAAAACGAGTTAACGACACCCTCTCCAACCGTCCGTACCCTTCTAGATCAGATTCATAAATTCATTTCATTAGGAAGCTCTCTTCCATCTACGAGTACTGATCCGCAGAGACTCGAATTAGATTATTTCCATCCAACCGGACACCGGTTATCTTTAAACGTCTCCATATCTATCCTTCCGGATGACAATGGTGAACCCATATTTTATCTTACTCAATTCGAGAATAAGACCCTGATCAGGGAGATGGAGACTCAGCTTCAGGTTGTGAAGACCCATCTACTTGAAAAAGAGAGCTCTTTTCTACAGCTGCTGGAGGAACTGCCTCAGCCCGTGCTTATCACTAGGGGAGGGATTGTTCTATATGCAAATTCGGCAGGTTTACAATTAATCCATGCAGAAAGCCTAGATCAAGTGCTTGGTCTATCGACTATGGATATTGTAGACTACTCTAATTATGAAATTCTCTCAGAACGAAGAAAGAAATTCAACACTGATAGAACAACAGGTTCTGTCTGCTACCTGATTAATTGTTTAAATAACCAGCAGAAATATGTGGATGGAATTACATTGCCAATCATTTATGAGGGAAACGAAGCGTACATTGGCATATTCAAAGATATATCCGAGCAAGTATTGGAAGATGAACGACTGATACAGTCCGAGAAATTATCTACAGCAGGACAGTTAGCCGCTGGAATCGCTCATGAAATACGGAATCCTCTTACAGCCATTAATGGCTTTATGAAGCTACTGCGCTCTTCCGAGCGGATGAATGATAAATATATTTCCATTATTGAGTCAGAATTGAAACGCATCGAGTTCATCGTCAACGAACTGCTTGTCTTATCTAAACCCCAAACCACTCATATTAGTAAACCAGTGGATTTATTGTCTTTGCTGGAACAAGTCACCACACTAATGAATGGACAAGCTGCCCTAAAAAATCTCAAGATCCTCCCTGTCTGTACTGATCAATCCATTTGGATTAATGGTGAGGCTTATCAGATGAAGCAGGTATTTATTAACTTACTTAAAAATGCGATGGAAGCAATGAATCATGGGGGAAACATCTATATTCATGTGCAAACCTATGACAGAGAAGCCCGAATCAGTGTGCAGGATGAAGGCTGTGGGATGACAGAGGAACAGATCAATGCCCTCGGCAAACCATTTTATACGACCAAAGAAACAGGAACAGGCTTAGGTTATATGATCACACAAAATATTATACATAATCATGGCGGAGCGATCTCTGTAGAAAGTATTCTGGAGCAAGGAACAACTTTTACTGTGAGTATTCCAACGATCATTACACCTGAGGAACCTATCATGTAGAAGATGTGGTATCGCAACATCATGCAAGAATGCCCCTAATTTTCACAATATAATGGTTATACATAATTGGAAAAGAAGGTGCAGCAATGACTCGTGAAGTTCGAACTGTAGTTTTCGATCATGACTTAAAATTTGAGGCGTATCGATTCGAAGGTATTATGCAGAAGTTTCCCAACCATTTTCATGACTATTATGTCATAGGTTTTATTGAACAAGGAAAGAGACATCTGCTATGTAACCAAGAAGAGCATATTCTTAACAGCGGAGATGTGGTCATCTTTAATCCGGCGGATCCCCATGCCTGTGAACAGATAGACGGGAGAACGCTTGACTATCGCTGCATCAATATTCAGCCGGAAGTCATGCGTGAGTATGTGCTAGAAATTACCGGCATAGACTACTTACCGCGGTTCACACACAATGTTCTCTACCAAAGTGAACTGTCGAGCCCTTTACACGATCTGCACCAAATGATATTAGAGGATCAATCCGATTTTCAAAAAGAAGAGTTGTTTCTATTTCTCCTGGAGCAGCTTCTGAGAGAATACACGGAGACAGAAACCCTCTGTCCCGCTCAAGAGCCTACTTCTGAAATTAAAATCATTTGCGAATACATAGAGTTACATTATGCGCAGAACATTACGCTGAACCAGCTAAGTGAATTGAGCGGCTTAAGTAAATATCACTTGCTGCGTTTATTTACCAGACAGAAAGGAATATCACCTTACCGTTACTTGGAAACCATTCGCATTAACCACGCAAAAAAACTTTTAGAACAAGGAATATTGCCAATAGAAGTGGCCTCTCTAACCGGTTTCAGTGATCAGAGCCATTTCACAAATTTTTTCAAAAGACTCATAGGCTTAACCCCTAAGCAATATATGCGTATATTTGTTCAGCAAACGGGAGTAAAGTCATCAACGGAACTTACGATATGATAAATCAACGCAAGATTAACACAGGACATCTGCTGGCATTACTTACGATTTTAATCTGGGGAACCACCTTTATCTCCACTAAAATACTGTTAAAAGACTTTACGCCTGTGGAAATTCTGTTCTTCCGTTTTCTTATTGGGTACTTTGTACTGTTACTGATCTATTCACGTCCAATCCGAACTACATCCTTTAAAGAGGAATTACTCTTTATCTCAGCAGGTCTTTGTGGGGTCACGTTATATTTTCTTATAGAAAATATTGCCCTAGTCTATACCCTTGCATCCAATGTAGGTGTGATTGTCTCCATCGCTCCATTTTTCACGGCGGTGATCGCTCATTTCTTTTTAGAAGAAGAGAAATTTCGTAGGCAGTTTATTATAGGATTTTTGATAGCCT
Organism: Paenibacillus sp. FSL R7-0163; assembly: GCF_037969975.1. Classification (NCBI taxonomy): domain Bacteria; kingdom Bacillati; phylum Bacillota; class Bacilli; order Caryophanales; family Paenibacillaceae; genus Paenibacillus; species Paenibacillus sp. FSL R7-0163. The sequence goes on along the minus strand of NZ_CP150224.1, from coordinate 1,804,985 downwards.
TGGCAGGAATTATATTAATTGGGCTGAACGGGAGTTTTCTTCTGCAGCTGAACCCCATCGGTGACTTGCTGGCATTGCTGGCACCTGTGGTTTGGGCAATTTATTCAGTGTTGATGAGAAAAATAAGCGTATTAAAGGTTCATACTATAGGGGCTACCCGCAGAGTATTTTTCTATGGTCTGCTGTTTATGCTGCCTGCTCTGTTTCTGTTTGATTTTCAGCTAGGTCCGAGTAGATTTAAAGAAATTTCAAATGTAGCTCACCTGCTTTTCTTAGGTCTGGGTGCCTCGGCACTGTGTTTTTTGACTTGGAATAAAGCTGTAGGGATTCTAGGGGCTGTAAAAACAAGTGTATATATCTATATTGTTCCTGTAATTACAGTGGCAGCTTCCGCCCTTGTTCTGAATGAAAAGATCACCTGGGCAATCCTAACGGGAACTTTTTTAACGCTCACCGGTTCTTATATTTCCGAACGCAAACCTAAATAAACAAAATATCTTTAACATTTAATAAAAAGAAGCCCCAGCAGCGTGATGCATACTGGAGCTTCTTTAAGTTTCATTCCATACTCAGAACAACGAGACAGGAATAAGCTTTCTTCCTCCCTTGATCAGGGTTGATTCCAGCATGTCCCCTTTGACGCCTCCAAAATAAAGCTGCCAATACACGCCAAAACGCACGCTGACATCATTCTTGACAAGCTCCGGCGGCGTAACAATCAGCCATTGGAATTTGAGTGCCTTGGAAATTTCGAAGACGGGGTCAAGCACGTTATTGGAGACCATTTCTCCGAAAGGATTGTCATATAAAAAGACCGTCCAGCCTTTATTCTCACGATTCACCCGTTTATGCGTCATGATCATCATTGCGACCAGCAGCTGTACAGATTGACGTTGCCCCCCACTGCCGACAGCTTCATCCAGTGCGCCGCGATTAATAATCTCCCAGTCCGAATAATGATAATCTTCCGGTGCGGCGTAGAGGAAATAATTCTCCGTTACCGGTTTATACACCTGAAGAACTGGAAAGCGGTTCTGCAGCGCCGCATAGACAATTCGTCCGTCATTAATAACCTCTTTGATTACCAGTGCCGGCACTTGTTCTATCTTTGGATACTTTTTGAGCAATTCATTGATACATTGATTGAAGTAGTCACTCACCATCGGCTCTACCTCATCGCTTGTTCTTGGCACATTGATATTCTTGTAATTCAGACGTACCAGCGGGAAGGCATAATTATTCTCGTTATGAATAATCATCCGGCGTTCCATTCGCTTCATAATATCAATGATTTGTACCACACGTAGAGAAGCCCGGCCTACCCACATCTTGCGGGAGAGATCCATGCCTTCCTTATCGCTTTGAATGCTCTCGATCTGATCACGCGAACTGCGTAGCATGGAATCTAGGACTTGCAGTGCAATAGAGAAATTATCCCAATGGACCGTATTCAATCGATCTAGAATCTTGGTCTCCAGTTCGGAGTTCCGTTCATTTTTCGCAAGTTTTTCGGTTAATGAATTTTTCTCTTCCTTCACCTTTTTGGAGATTTCATCCTGTCTAATCCGGCTATCCTTGATGCGGAGAAGCCAGTCGGCTACTAGAGGCTCGCAGCTTTCTCTAACCCTCAGCGTTATTTCTTCTGGTACACTCCGTAGGTTGACGCGATCCTCAATATGCGCATTCATTATTTTGATTTGATTGGATAAAGTCTGGATGAGGACATCCATTCGATCCAAGGATCTTTTACACTGGTTAAGCATAAGCTCATTCGCTTGGCAGCGCTCCTGAATTTCTGTCTCCTTATCCTCTAGCGCCTCATTCCAAAGCTCCACGGCACGTTCATGTTTCTCCTTGATACCCTTCTCTACTTTGCGCAACTCTTTCTGCAAGTTCTCCAATTCAGTCTGGCAGCGGATGTAACCGTCGTGAACAATCTGATAGTCTTCCTCTAACGAAGTAGTATCCGTCTTTTGGCGATTTCTTGCAGCCATAATAGACTCGGACGTTTCCGTAGGTTCAGTCGCCTTCCGCCAATTCACATCTACTTGATTCAGGCTGGATTCAAGCTCAGCCAGATTCTCGCTTGCTGCCTTAATCTGTGCAGCTCTTGTCCGAACTTCCAGCTCATTTTCGGTAAGTGATTGCTGCAGGCTTTCAACGGTACTGAGCTGCTGCAAGAGAAGATTCTGCTCTACAGGATCTACAGGTATGACTTCTCCTTCATCAGAAAGCTGGCGATCTGTTGGGAAAACAATCTCAGGAAACCATCGTTGCAGTCTAGGGAACATCGCATATTCGGTTTCTCTCGTCCATTTATTGCGTTGTCCGCTCAAGCTTTCCATTTGCACCTTTAGGTGTTCAAGCTGCTGATCTTTACCTGCTAACTCTTTACTCACCAGATTCTTTCGTTCGATTATTTTTTGTTTTTCCTTATAATCTTGTTCCTGTTTCTTCGTCCGTTCAATCCAAGCTTGCAGAACCCCCGCTCTCTGCTCATGCTCCACACTTAGAGCTTTGTTCTCCGCGAGCTCCCGTCCGATCCGGGTAAGCGTCCCTTCGTTCTCATTCATCTCATTGCTCAGATTGATAATGCTCTGCTGAAGTTCAGCCTGCAGTTTAATAAGGGCCTCATGCTTGGTTGTAAGCGTCATGGTATTCTCGTTTTGGAATAAACGTTCATATTCCTGACGCACCGATTTTAACTTAGATAAATAAGCTTCAGAGTCCTGAAGGATCTGCTCCTGTTCTTTGAGCTTCCCCTGAATACTACTCTTCCAATCCTGGAAACGATCCGGCTGCAAGACCATTTGCGGCCCTTGATTCGCAAAAAGCATGAAGGATGCTTGATGCGAAGCTGCCATCTCTTCACGGATAAAGATCGGCACCGCTGATTTCAGCAAGGTGTCCTTCATCAGTTCCGGCTGAATTTTATCAGCTTCGCGCCGGGTCAAAATCAAACTATATGGAAGTAACGGATATTGCTCCAGTTCTTCCTCACGTTCAAGATACGGACGGTCATTTAAGTAGGAACTACCTAGCGTTGATTGAATCTTTAACGAATCGAGTGTATCTTTGACCGTCAGAATATCTGAATTGGGTAGCCAGTAGGATTGGTTCTGTAGTTCCACATCCATGAGCTGATTATAGTAATCCCTTCTGGAACGTTTAGTCTGTTGCTCTACTTCATCTATTTTTCGGATAAAACGTGCCGGGATAACATCTTGTTCTTCAAAAAGGCCAGTAGCTCCTAAACGATTATGCTCTTCATACATTTCCAGCAGTACAACGAGCTGTGACCATAATTGGGATTCTTTCTGAGTCTGTGACTCAAGCAGAACCCCAAGCTCGTCCGCTTCACGCTCATAAGAACGCCGTTTCTCACTCAGCTCAGCATGACTCTTATGCAGTGCCAGCTTCCGAATCTCTTCCTGCTTGTGCTGTTCTTCCAAGTCTCCAATGTCTTGAAGAATCGTTTTGGCCGCTGAGACCGTACGCTGCAGCGCAGCTGCCGGAGAATGGGCGGCATCCTGCCCATATTGGGCTGCGAATGCTCCGAGTTCTTCCGTATATTGCCGAATAGATAAGGTCAATTCATTGATCTGATTATCCAGCCCCGCCAGCTCTACCAAGAAACTTTCCCTTTCCTTGCGCAATTCCCTTTCTTCCGCCGTCAGGTCTTGCTGCGCTGTCTCAAACTCTCTAATCGTTTGCTGCCAGAGATTAAACACCACATCCCACTGTTTCCGCAGCTGTTCCTTGGCTGCCTGAATGACCTCTTGCCGTTCTTTCATCTCCAGAGAACCTTCGATAGCTTGAATTTCTTTTTGCCACTGCTCAATTTGCCGGGTATGGAGCAAACGTTTAGCCAGAAAATAAGCTACTTCAAGCTTCTTCTCTTGCGCTTTGGAATCCTCCAACCGACCACGCGCACGGCTCTGATCATCACTGAGCTTCTTAAACTCTTCTTGCTTCAGTTCCGTTTCTTCCTTGCTGCGTAAGTATTTAAGATTGTCTGTCTCAAAGCGCAGTTGCTTCGCATCCTGATAACGTCCAGCCAGTTCATCAGCAATCTTACTTCGCTCAACTTCTGCATTTCTCTGCTCTTCATAGATAACCGTATAGATTTGGCGTCCACGTAGTTCAGTTTCTTGTACTACGTTTTCCGCCTCCACGCCAAGTTTCACCAGCTCATAAAGCGGTGCGGCCATACCAAGAAACTCTGAATAGACCTGCTCCCGCTGTTCAAGCATCGGCAAGCGCTGAGCCACTGTTGCTGTATCGATAAACATCCGCTGCAGCGTATTGTCGTCTTCCTTTAATCCTTCATTCAGACTAGATCCGATTTCAGGAATAATCAGCTTTTCGAACAAGTTATGATTGGTGAAGGCATCATTCTTTTTAAAATAACCTTTGATACCGCCCTCTTCACCATTGATCCGCCGCATATTACGCCACTCGGCGATATGGATATCCCGGATAGCCAGGAAGTCATAATATCTTTTCAAATCCGAGCTATGGCTGCCAAAAGGTACAATCTCCCCCCGCCGATCGCGTACAAATTGCTGGATCGTTTCAAAACTCGTAGGTTCAGCAGTCACTTCGTCAAATAACGGCAACGTTGATAGCGTAAGTTCAGCCGCTTCACCGTAATCTGTAAGCGCGTACAGCAAGTAATCCACTTTGATATCCTGCTGATCAAGCGAATTATGTGCCGTCATAGCGATTCCCGTAGTCATATACTCATTGCGCTCATTGTTGTCGAGATGCCATTCGATAGCTACGTGAAAAGTGTACGGTTTAAGTTGTTTTTTATGATTATGAAAAAAAGCCTCAACCTGGTTCTCACTGTCTTTGCCCCATGGTGTTTTGGGCATTAACAGCTGAAAAATGGATTGCAGCAGTACTCCCTTTCCACCGCCATTCATGAGCGTAATAAGCGTATTAGCGGGTCCCTCTTCGTTGCAGAGGTCCAGAATCATATCGTCGTATTTCTTGAGCATCTTCTCGTATTTAAGTCCTGTAATTCGTATGCGTTCAATCCGCGGCATAGGTAGCACCGTCTTTCTCAGCTAAAGTTCTTCCAATGAGGCTCTTTAATTCCTGGTATCGATCGACATCATGATATAAATAACGCATTCTCTCATACAGCTCTTCCCGAGGAAAGATACGCTTCTCTGTCTCAGAGATGAATACGAGCTTCTCCTCTTCCAGAAGTTTCATGCCTTCATGGATCAGTCCAATTCGTGAGCCTGCGCCTCTGGTCAGAAGATCGCTTTCTTCCTGACTCTTAGTCTGCATGTACAGACTGGTCCATACCTTAGACATCGCTTGGATATCAAGCTGCCACTGCTGGCTAAATCGCCCATCCTCATCCATCTGAATCCACGTCTGAAAGAGCGAGGACACCTGATCAGCAATTTGAATATAGGACATACTGTCCTGCCCCGACTTAAAATGAGTCTCATCCTGATCCATTTCGGCCAGAAAAACCAGAATAATAATATTGATAATATGTAAGTGTGTTTTACGCTCAACACGTGAATATTTGTTCTTTAACTGGGTGAAATTGGTTGCAAACACTGACCCCAGCGGATTAACTAGCAGATGGAGACGGTGCCCGGAATTCATCACCCGACAGCCCCCTTCTTTGGCAACATACTGAAGTGCATCATAAGTTCCTGCATCCTGAAGGCATTCTGCCGCTGCAGGGTCATCAAGAGGAATTACTTTTTTACGGAGCAATTCAAAAAATAGCCGCGAAGCTTGCTGTACCTGTTCTAATGTATAACTCATGTTAGTAACTTCTCACCTCTCCACAATCGTAATCATATATGGACTCATATCCAGACCAGGACACCGTACCCTTGAGGCTGGTTCTGGAGCAATGCTCGTCCGCAGCGTTTTGCCGCGTAAACTCTCCAACAGAAGATCTTCTGCAAGCACATATTGGATTAGCTGTTGGCATTCATCAGAAACGCCGCTACCACCTTCTGGTGCCTGTTCCTGCACTAAAAAATCTGTATGAAAAAACTGCACCCACAGATCAACAGCATCCGGTGTGTTTGCCCACCCTGTCAGTTCTTCGGCGGAAAAAGCGTCTGCAGTAAAGGTAAAGCTTCCCTGCTCAGCCAAGGCAGTAAAAACCGGCTTCCACAGATCCACTACTTTTGCCCATGGGATACCTTTAGGAATATATTGAACAGGCTCTGCGTCCACCTCATCTTCGAAATCATCCATCACTAAGTCAGGGATAAACCCTACCTCTTGTTCCTCCCAAGCCCAAGGAAGCGGATAAACGAAGTCCTGATTCGGAGCGAATAATCCGCTGAGCAGCAGTTCAAGACTGTCACCACTTGGCAGACCCTCTTCTTTCACCCATTCCTCCCATACGTGAGTACGGAAGTTAAACCCGGCTGCTCCCCAGAATAATTCAGGAAAGTTCAATCTTAAATTGGTCTCCATCTCAAAAATATTCAACACTACCTCAGCCAGCTCATCGTGTACACGCCTAGAAAGCTCGACTCGTTCAGAGAGAATACGGATCTCATTGAAGTCGATTACGTCTTTCTCATCATTGGCCAGCCTGGCCAGAGAACGGTGAATACTATCAAAATGTTTGCGTTCCTCCTCGAACTGATGATGAATCTCTTCGAGTCGCTGATGCCGAGCCACTCCGAATTCACTAAAAATATGCTTCGGATTGCGGCGTAACGCATTGCGGTATTCTTGCTGTTGCTGGGTCATCTTACGGACACGGGAGATCAGTTCATTAACATCCTGAAGAGCCCGAGTTACGCGCCCATGTTTAATATGCATTTGAATCTCGAGCAGTTTGATGCTGATCTGAAATTCATCAATAATCTCATGGCTCATAAAAATAAGCTCCATTGCATATTCGGAGAGACGATAGATGGTTCTTCCATTCTCTTCCCAACTGCTGCGGGTCGCATCCTCGTCCACCGTGAAATACTTATATTTCTGCACGGACATTTGCCGGGTCACATCATCATAGAAAAAGGATTCGAAATCTCCACCATTCCCGCTCCACAATAAACCGTCCACGAGACGCTCTACGGATTCGGTAGTCCCAAGATTGGCGATATTAAAACGTTCCAGTGCAGTCCAAGTAAGTTCTATAATATCCTCTTTGGATCTTCTCTCATTCGATTCTAACTCCAGATAATAGACTTGCAGCAGAACGCTTAAAGATACCATTTCTTTGTAAGGTTGGATTTCGCCAAGGTTCATGCCAGCCCCCAAATTCCACAGGGGATTCAATCGTTTGTTTCGTTCGCCAAAATCCGACCAATTCATCTTTCTGCTAACCTCGCCATCACTTCATAATTTAAAATTTCCTGCGGAACTCTCCGGTCCTCTTCTCCCTGTACGGACAACGCCATACTTATTCTCGATCACCCTCACTAAAAGAAATAAAACCCCTATACATCCTGTATAGGGTTCTGAAACACGGGAATATATGTTTCTATTATAACAATCCTTCGAAGCTTATGCTATTTTTGTTAAACAAAATAATAGATTCTAGCCGGATGACAAAAGATCGCAGAATTACAGGGAGAAATCCCCTGATTTTTCTCTTGAAGCTTCATTAACCCTTATGGACTAAGCAAAAAAAGGCTGCCCCAAAAACCATGAATTGGCTGAATGAGACGGCCCTTTTTTATTAACTACTCAGCAACTCCTTGCGTAAACGCCATACAATACTGCTCAAGTGGGCTATTAGGTAGAGGAATGACTTTAACCGTACGGAAATGATAATGCTCATAAATGGGCAAGTTGCTCGGCGTCTGTGTCTCTAACGTGCATAATGTATTGTTCACACGACATTCCGCGAGCAGCGGTGTCATGATTTTTGATACATATCCTTGGCCTCGATATTGTTCTTGCACTGCAAGCATATCCAAATGTTTAACCTTCTGATCCCCAAACATTGATAACCATAAAGAACTCATACTACGCAAAATAGATAAACCACGTATAAATCCTCGCACCCCAATGATTCGGCAGATCGGTAATGACTTGATGATCGCAAGGACTATCTGTTTCATATACCTGACGTTCGAAATCAATGTCCCTGTCTGACGCTCCAAATGGAACACTAAAGCCACTGCTTCAAAGTTAGTAGAAGTCGTTAGTAAATCCGAATATGGATACAACATCTCAATGTAACGATGAAAAAAAATATTCAACACGCGTAATCTGGTTGATTCATCAGGCAAGATATGCTGATATAAAGGATCATTTTTAGCAAATGCTTCGGCCAGAACACTGGCTGCTCTCGGAATATCATGCTTCTGAATTTTTAGTAATGTACTACAAATAGTTCCACCTCATTTAATAGTCTTACGAATTAGTATAACTCGTCCAATTGAATATGGCACGATGGTTCTATTGTCATTTCTTTATTGAATACGATATGATTGAAAAGATTACAAAAATACTGGGAGGTAAAATGGAAGATATTATACTGTGGCTTAAATACTTGTTTCTAGGGTTTGTTCAAGGGGCAACTGAGCCAATCCCCGTCTCTTCGAGCGGCCATTTGATCATCGCACAGAAATTGCTAGGCTTAAAACAAAATGGGCTATCATTTGAAATCTTAACAAATACGGCTTCACTAATCGCGATTTGTTTTATTTTCCGTAAAGATATCGGAAGATTGATCACTGGATTCGTTCAATTTATTCTGACCCGCAAAGAGGAATATAAGTCAGATTTCCTGTTCTCTTTGTACATCATCATCGGTACCTTGCCTGCGGTAATCGTTGCTTTACTCTTCAAGGATCAGATTGAGGATATCTTCTCGTCAGTTCATACCGTATCCATCGCCTTGCTGGTTACGGGGGTAGCTTTATGGTTGATCCGTAACCTTCGCGGCCGTAAACAAGATGGTGACTTAAAAGCGAAGGATGCAGTTATAGTCGGACTTGCCCAAGCAGTCGCCCTTATTCCTGGGATAAGCCGCTCTGGTGCAACTGTCATCTCTTCCATCGCTGTGGGAATGAAGCAAGAAACTGCTTTACGCTTTTCTTTTATGCTTTATATTCCTGTCAGTTTGGGCGGACTTGTTATGGGCGCATCTGATATTGCCCACGATCCTAACCGCTCGCAGCTAGCAATTCCATACTTGATTGCATTTATTACTACACTTATCGTTACTTATTTCTCCATGCGCTGGTTTATGGGGATTATGGCTAAAGGTAATTTGAAGTATTTCTCTTATTACTGCTTCTTAGCTGGGATACTTCTCCTCATCTTTATGTAAGCACATAATTTCAAGCAAAAAACCTCATGACAATCTCTGAGATTACAGAGAAAGCCTGAGGTTTTTTTCATACTATTTCAACATGGATATTACTTCATCGCTCGACCGGATCTTACCTATACGAGGGAAGATAGTTTTGCATACATAATCATGCTCTTCTTTAGTCATCGCGGTCATAGCGTCTTCTACTAAAACTTGATGATAACCAAGCTGATAAGCTTCTCTAGCAGTAGTATCCACACCAATCGAGGTAGAAATACCACATAATACGATCGTATCTATTCCGCGGCGCCGTAACTGCAAATCAAGATCTGTACCGAAAAATGCCCCCCACTGACGTTTGGAAATCAGATGTGCATTTTTGATATTCGCTAATTCTGGCACGATGTTGTCCCAACCTTCTGGATAGGTGACAGAATTCATTTGTAAATCAGTTTTAGGTTTAAGCATATCTTGCCCATCTAGCCATGACACCCTCACTAGAACAACAAATCCTCCTTTCTCCGTAAAGGATTGAGCTAATTTGCAGGCATTCTCAACCACCTGAGCACTTGTATGCGGCCCCTGCTTTGGACTGAGGACAATTCCTTGTTGCAGGTCGATCACGACTAGCGCCGTTTTACTTGCCTCAATACTTTCAGATACTAAGCTTGTTAATTCTTCCATGGTCTTCTCTCCGATTACTATCAATTTTTGTATACTACAATTACCCTATATTACCCAATAGGTGTCCCATTAGGTAATTTAATATCTGGCTTCAAGAGAACCACATCCCCTTTATCCGGTATTCCTCCAAGAACTAATACTTCTGATAGGAAACCCGCTATATTTCGAGCAGGGAAGTTAACTACCCCAATGATTTGTTGCCCTACAATCTCTTCAGGCCTATATCGTTTAGTAATCTGTGCACTTGATGTTTTGCTTCCGATATCTGGTCCAAAATCAATTTGGAGTTTAATCGCAGGTATTTTTGCTTTTGCAAAAAACTCCGCTTTAATAATCGTTCCAACACGAACATCAAGTTTCAAAAAATCATCAATAGTTACCATTTTCCATCCCCCTATACATATTTCCGACTACTCATTTACTTATTTTGAATGTTGTACTTTAAAGATTTCGACCAAAAATACATTCCCATACCGAGTAAGGTTATTATGCCGCCTAAAAGCTGGAATAATGACATAGTTTCCCCTAATAATAGGTATGCAAGGACAATGGCAAGAACAGGCTCACCAATAATCCCAACCGAGACAGTAGTTGCTCCAATCGACTTTAACAAAAGGTTAAAGATGTATTGACCAAAAATAGTTGGAATTATTGCAAGAAGCAAAAAATAAATCCAATCTGATGAAGCATAATTAATTAATGAGACATTATCTATCAAATTGTACACGAGCATAACAGTACCACCAATAAAAAAGACGAAAATGCTGTATATATTTGCATTGATTTTGCCGCTTACTTTTTGCCCGGCCAACAGATAGACTGAAGCGCAGAATGTGCCAATTAACGATAAAGCATCGCCGATTAGTGCATCTTTCGAAACCCATATGTCTCCCCATGCAATAACAATCGAACCTAAAAGAGCAACAATCAGGCAAAAAACGGTTAGCAGGTTAACATGTTCTTTGAATAAAAAGTAAGACCCCATCATAACAAATAGCGGCTGTAACGATAAGATCACCATGGAGCTTGCAACTGAAGTATAGACCAATGATTCCATCCAGAATAAAAAGTGTAACCCTAGAAATAGGCCGGATAAAACAACGATGGCCCAATCTTTTTTATTCATCTCAGCAGAACGAGCCATTTTCCCAGATGTAAAACAGAGCATGATGATTACAGAAATAAACAATCTATACATCCCGGCCACTGAAGTAGGTGTATCTGATAGTTTAATCATGATTGAAGAGATAGAAACGGACAAAATACTGATAAATAACAGAATAAACGGATGAAATAGTATAGGCGGTTTATTTGAACTAACCATAGTTCCTCCAAAATGTGTGACAATCCCTGTGCACAGAATTGTATGATAAGTCTAGGCTGGATATAATAATATCACCGTCAGGGTCTATATTGTGCAACTATATCTTTAATTTATATAGAAATATCGTCAAATAAGGAGAATAAGCACTTTGAAAAAGCAATTGCACGAAGCCATTCAATTTCCTGATGATGCATTTCCATACATCATGTACACTCATACCAATTATGAATCTATTCCTAATGGCAGAGGGGTTAACGATCTACATTGGCACCAAGAACTACAAATTACTTTAGTGACCAAAGGGAAACTAACCATACAAGTCAACGGAATCAATTATGATTTAGAAGCAGGTCAGGCCATCTTTATTAATAAGAGCGTACTTCATATTGTTACGTACCTTAACCAAGAGGGTGAATATGTTAGTTTTAACTTCCCAGAGAAGTTACTCGCTTTTTATTCTGAAAGTGCAATGGAAAAAAAGTATGTACTTCCGTATACCAATTCATTCTTGTTAAGTTTAGAAATCAAAGGAGATAAGGACTGGCATAATCAAATCCTACAAATTCTTTGGGATATGAAAAAAGAATTTGAATCGAAAAAAAAATGGGGATGGGAGTACGAAGTTTCTATCAAAACTGTCCAGTTATGGTTAATCCTTATATCAAATTTTTCTCTATCCTCTGAGGAATCGTCTAAATATAACAGACTCCAGCAAGAGAGACTACAATTAATGCTTAGTTTTATTCACAAAAACTATTCTAATAATTTGACATTGAAGGAAATAGCAGACACAGCACATCTAAGTGTATCGGAGTGCACTCGAGGTTTTAAGAAAGGTATCCTTATGACTCCGTATTTCTACTTAATTAAATATCGCATTAATAAAAGCTGTGATTTGTTAATAGCAACTGACTACACGATAACTGAAATCGCACAGCGAGTTGGTTTCAATAACGCCAATCACTTTATCCAGTCTTTTAAAAAACACTTAAACATAACTCCTAAGGAGTTCAGAAAAATTAGAAATGAACGAACTTAAAAAACAACAAAAGCAGAGTCGATCGCTTTGTCTGACTGCCTAGTGTTAGCGTAATTTCGATGTCCTTCGTAAATCTCGAATATATTTCCAAGACACAAGCTTAATGTTTTTATTTTCTATTAGTCTATGATTCGAAATCGACATATAAACGATATTCCACTCTTTTCCAATAAAGTTACGTTTATATCTTCAACCTTTTCGTCCTGCATGAATTAGTGTTCAATTCTCCTATATGATAAACTTGCAAGAAGTTATCTGCTATTTATCTATTAATAAAGGAGCGGAAAAATGAGATGGGCAAAAAGAAAAAAACATTACCCGCCAATTTTGCCGAGCTGGTTAAAACGAATGATATATCTGCCTTAAAAGAGGTATTTGAGCTATGCGAATGGGATGCCCGTGGGGGTTACAGCAAAGGTACCGCCCTCAGCTTCCGGCAAATACCGGATGAAATGGTTTCCTGGCTTGTGGAGCAGGGTGCTGACATCAACGCTGCCGACAACTATAAGCGTACCCCTCTTCATGCTCAGGCTGCAACCTGGTCCGGAAATGTCCCCTTACTCCTTGAGCTAGGTGCAGATATGGAAGCTCTGGATTACCAGAATGAGACACCGCTGCACTCAGCAGCAGCTTCTTACAAAACAAAAGTAGTGCGGGATCTGGTGGAACGCGGTGCAAATGTCCATGCAGAAAATAAGCGAAAAAACACACCTCTCGCCAAAGGATTATTACAATGCCGGAATATCGATATAGTTCACATGGCAGAAATCTCGCGAATTATGCTGGATGCAGGTGCAGCAATTACGCCGGAGATGAAGGAATCCGTGCGGCGTATCGGCAAGGATTTTGAATTCGTCAGAACAAATTACAATAAAGATCGACTGGATGAAACTGCAAATGCTCTCCTGGAGCTGTACCGGCAATTTGATGTCGAGCCTATAGCGAAACTGGAGAGACATGACGGAATTTCTCCCATCAAGGTAACGGCAGCCGCATGGCCCGCACAGCACCAAGAGCTGTGGGATTTTCTTGTCCCTGCTTCAGGACATGCGACAACGGTGCAGGGTGAGGTTATCCGCATCACAGGGCGGGTGTCTCATGAAATACTTAATAATGGCGGAGGAAACTGGGATGCCGATTACCGTAAAATGCTGGATGCACTGATACGGCATTTTAGCACGGGCACGCCTTTAACGCCCGCCCTTCTTCAAGAGGCAGCTGCACTCGCCAAGCGGTTCCGCAACATTGCTGGCAATGAGCAACCAGCCAGATTATGCGAGCTGGCGGTGCAATGGGTACTTGCCAATCCTCAGCCCATTTCTATGACACAACCCGATTATTCCCGTTAAGTCTATCCTGCTAAAGAAAACAAAGAAACGCCCCGAAGAAAAAAACTTCGGGGCGTCAATTTACATAAATTCTAGATCCAACAAGTTTTAAGGATAATGACGAGGAGAATGTAAAGCACAAGAATCGTACCCGTTGATGTCCAAGGATTAATACAAACTGGAGCCTTTTTTTGTTCTTGAACGCCCCCAACACAGTTATACCCCATTTAAATCCCTCCCTAATTATTTTATTTTAATTTCACAACAGCATATGACTATGTATCATCAAGTGATTGGGCATTAAACAACTTTACCGCTTGTATTTAATTCTATGATTCTATTCATTTTCTTTAACTTGACAAGCATCCATAACTTTATGCTAATATAGACAAATCAATAACGTTGATATATCATCTATTCTTCAATTAGGAGAGATCATATGGATTCAAGAGAACCTTTAGGTTTGGTCATTCGAGATTTGCATTTAGAAATAGCAAATTATTTAACAAAGTTACTTGCTCCTTTTCGACTTGCACCTGAACAGCATCTACTTATGGCTCTGATGCTTGAGAAAGAAGGTCTATCTCAGAACGAGATTGCTGCTAATCTTGGTAAGGACAAAGCCAGTGTTGCCAGAATGATCGCCAGCTTAGAGAGCAAAGGTTACATACGCAAAGTAACAAGTGCGCAAGATCGCCGAGCGGTAAATGTATATGTAACAGAAGAAGGACGGAAATTAGAGAATACTATAAATGAGGTGACGGTCAATTTAAACGAAATTATCGAGTCAGGATTATCTGCTTCAGATTACTCAACACTTAAGACTTTGTTAACTCGTGTGCAGGATAATGTAAGAGGTGCTTAGAGCATTTCTCTCCTCCTCATAGTTGATATATCATCTATCCAGCATAAATAATCCGAATCACAATTCTGAAAAGAGGTTCATCATAATCATGGAATCAACATCAACTGTTCAAGTTAAACGTCCCGCCCTTATGGCCTTCTCGCTTATGCTAGGTGCATTCGTCGGGCTATTTAGTGAAACCGCCTTAAACATGGCTTTTACAAATTTAATGGATGAATTTTCAATCAACGCCTCAACGGTTCAATGGCTAACCACAGGATATTTACTTGTATTAGGAATCCTCGTTCCAATATCCGCCCTATTAATGCAATGGTTTACCACTAGACAATTATTCACAGCTTCCTTGCTATTTTCTATTATCGGTACTTTAATTGCTGCCCTCTCCCCTAATTTCAGCTCATTATTAATTGCACGTTTAGTGCAAGCCTTAGGGACAGGCTTATTGCTTCCATTAATGACCAATATTATTCTTATTATTTTCCCTGCACATAAACGCGGAACTGTCATGGGAATGATGGGGCTCGTTATTATGTGTGCACCGGCCCTTGGACCTACTCTATCTGGTTTAATTGTAGATCATTTTGGCTGGGAGTATATCTTTTGGATAAGCTTACCTTTATTGTTATTTACATTAGGTTTCGGATTAACATTCATCAAAAATGTAGCCAACATCACAAAACCTAAAATAGATATTTTATCCATCTTGCTTTCTACGCTTGGATTTGGTGGAATCGTCTTTGGTTTTAGTAACTTTGCTGATCATTCTTTGAGTGAAATCATTGTTTTGTTGCCTCTTATTATTGGTTTCATCAGCTTAATCTTGTTTGTATTACGGCAATTTAAATTGGAAACCCCAATGTTGAATTTACGGGTATTTAAATATCCCATGTTTACGATAGGTCTTATAATGCTCTTTTTAGGAATGATGATCATTTTATCTTCTGCAATTTTATTACCTTTATATTTAAAAGGAGGTTTGTTGTTATCGGCCACAATGGCTGGTTCTCTACTTCTTCCAGGCAGTGTTATTAACGGGGCTATGGCTCCAGTTACGGGTAGAGTATTCGATAAATACGGTCCGAAATTATTGCTGCCGCTTGGATTTTCCATCACAACCATTGCTGGTTTTCTATTTACAAGAAACTCAACTGAAACCAGTAGCCTAACCTTTATTTTAATACACTGCGCAATGTTTATCGGATTAGCAATGGTCATTATGCCCGCTCAAACCAATGGGTTAAATCAATTACCTGTGAAATACTATCCGGATGGGGCTGCTGTTATGAGTACACTTCAGCAAATTGCAGGTGCTCTTGGTACAACGTTCGCTGTTACGCTAATGTCTAGTGGACAAACACGATTCGCAAACACACATCCAACCGCTGCACAGCCTGAAATATTAACCGCTGGAATTACACATGCTTACTTATTTATCGCAGCAATTGCAGGTATAGGATTGATTATATCGTTATTTGTGAAGCGTATTCGAGTGTATTGATTTGTATGTTAAAAAGACAGTGGACATGAACTGCCCGCTGTCTTTTTTTTCAAGTATAATCCTAAGGCTTTAACTCATATGTTTTTCATAAAAAACTAATATTAAGTTGTCATTTATTTTTTTGGTTTCCCCCGTGCTTCTATACCCTAACTTTTCATATAAATAGCAATTCCTTTGCTCTTGTATAATACTATCCAGCTCCCATTTCTTTGATACTGACCCGATAAGTTTTATTTTCCTTTTTAACGATGCGGACACCACCCACAACAATATCAAAACTCTTAATCATGTAATAATCTGCAAAAGACTGATTAATTCGATCCCTTATTTGTTCCACAGATTCATTGGCTGGGCTGGTTTCATAATCTTTATATTTCTCCAGCAATGGCATAAAGGCTTTGACTTGCATTTCATGAATAAACGCTGCGTCACTCGCGTCTGCTTTACATATAGAAATCTCCATAAAGTTATACCCCTCCGAAAGTTAGTAAATATATAAGCTGTCAGATATTCTTTTTATCCTCCGATTTAGAGGAATCTCTAAAAGAGCCCAAGATACCCGTAAACAGCCCAATTAATCCAATAAAAACGCCTATCCCGCGGCCACCCTCATAGGCTAATATCACAACTACTCCAAACAATGTAATGTGAAGACCAAAAAGCTGAGTTTGTAGGACACTAGGCCGGATAAAATCTAATAATGCTCCTGCGTGAAACATTACAACAACTAGCACAATTAGAGCGGTTAAGATCCATAATCCTAAACTAATCATCCTTACCTCCATTAAGATTTATTATTCACTAGGCACTCCTGATTTGAAAAAAGACACTTGAGCCTCCCGGCTCCAGCGTCTCATCATGTGGATTTATGGTTTGTTTTTGGGAAGGATATAGAGCGTTCCGTCTTCTTTATATTCAGCATAGGCAATATCCTCAATGCAATTATAGCCCTGCTCTCTGACGCGTTCCTTAATCTGCTCCTTGTTCATCGCTCTGCCACGCATAGACTCTTCCAGTACCCTGCCTTTATCAATAACTGTAACGGAAAAAGCAGAAGATTGCTCATCTTCAGACTTGCGCATTACCGATAGAGAACCGTTCGTTTCGAGCAGAGCATACCGTACTTCACTTAGGGAAAAGATATTTTGTTGCCTCAGCATGAACAGCAGTTGGGTATACTCAATATCATATTTCTCCAACAAATCCTGATTCACTATGCCATCGTCAATTAGCAGCACTGTCCGGCCTTCCGCCATGTTCCCGAATTTCACAAAATGGGTAGTCACCTTTTCGAACAGATAAGATAATGCGGTCCAAATAAAAAGAGCAAACAGCAGATGCCAGATCTTCACCTCATCATCATATATCGTATTGCCGACAATTTCACTTAAAATCAATGAAGACAGAAAATCAAGTGGTGTCAATTGACTAAGCGTCTTGCGGCCGGTAATAAAGGTAATGATCCACAAACCAAAAAAGCTGATGACCAATTTGACGCCTATAGTTACAAATATCTCCACTGCTGCACCTCCAGATGGGACTCGCGCAGGCACGTTGCCCTTTTTACACGAAATCCATTCATGAAAGGTATTACACACTCCTAGTGGGGTATAAACAGCAAAAGATACTCTCTGCAACTTGCCTATGTTGGGATGGTTATAAGGAATGTTGTCCCTTTGCCTTTTTCACTATCGACTTCAATATTTCCTTTCACTTTATCGACGGTACTGTAGACCATAAGCATACCCAGCCCCGTCCCTTCTGCTTTAGTAGAATAATACGGTTTACCGAGTCGCGATATTTCATCTTTAGTCATGCCGACTCCGTTATCTTTGATACTGATCATAATATTTTGCTTTTTTTCAAATATATCGATAAATAGCGTTCCGCCATCGGTTTCCTTCATCGCTTCTATACCGTTTTTATATAAATTAATTAGACACTGCTGAATCTGGTTCCGGTCATAATTTTTATTTAAGGAATTATTAAAATTGAATTGAACATCTACTTTGTGCATGGTGGCATAAGGCATTATGATATTTTTAGTATATTCTGATTCTGCCTTCATATTGGAGTAAACCATGTTTTCAGATTGTGGCTTGGCAAAGGAGAGATAATCACTTACAATTTTTTCTGCTCGCTGTAGCTCTTGTAAAGACAACTCTACAAATCCCTTTTCCTCTGGCGTCATTGTTTTAGATTTATTTAATAGCTGCAAAAAACCACTAGTCACTGTAAGTGGATTTCTGATTTCATGGGATACACTTGCCGCTAGCTCGCTGACGACATTTAATCTTTCCGATTGGACAATCCGTTCCCGATTTTTAATATTAGATATAATTTTTTCAATCAAAATCATAATGACACTCATCACCCCAACATGAGTCGTCAAAGCATTTAATGAAAGAATCCAAAATTGCCTGTCTAAAGAATCCTGAACCAAACCTAAAATAAACAGATAAACCCCCATAATTAGCAAAGCAATCAGATTTGCCGCAATCACACGACCTTTCGATGGTAATTTTAAAAATCTGTTTTTATATAACGGCACCAAAATCAGAATCGCCGTCGCAAATAGAAACGAATAAAATACGCCATCTCCACCCACATAGAATCTGTACGCATTCAAAATAATATATAGAGGAAAAACATTCCTATATCCTCCAAAGAGTGCCACAATAATAAACGGAATGTACCTTAAATCAAAAATATAGCCAATTTCTAGTCTGATAGGTTTAGCGATACAGAGACTCATGGTCACTGCTGACATAAAAACGAGAATCAATCTATTGTAGGAATAGGCCCGATTCTCAAAAAATATCAGAAATGTTAATACTGGAAAAAGCAAAAACAAAAAATTCAAAAGTAGGGTTTCAAACAAGAGATGACTTCCTTTCAGCCTTTTGCTGCGTAAATGAATATATTCAAGGTTATATTAAGGGTTTTAGATCATTACCTAAGCTAACATTATAAGTCACAGTATTGACTATACACTAAGTATTTCTCAACCATTTTTCAAATAATCCCAAAAAATCATACTATAGAACCACAATTAGCAAAAAAATACAGACATCTGAAGTCTGTATGGGGTCATCAATTTTCGTATTCCTGAATATCCACATTATAAACTGTACCTTCGTAGTTTTTATGGCTGGAAATGAATCATTGAATTTGTTTTACACAGAAAACAGCCATCCCCTCAGGATGGCCGGTTTTTATTTCACTAAAAATCCGTTAACTGTGATATGGAGCGGCGCCTAATTTAACTTCGCTCGGATCTCCACTTTTGATCATAGCAATGGAGACAGCTATAAGCAATATTTTCCGATGAATAAATAAGTACTACAGCCTAAAAACAATTTGATCTCCTGTCTCATTGTTCTTGAAGGGTTTACCATATTTCCTGAACTCTAATGTAACGCCAGAAGGATCGTCAGAAAGCGGTGGAGAAATCACGTAATTATAAGAAGCTTGTCCGGTTGAACTTCCGCCATTCGTCATTCGACTATCATATTCTTCTCCTATAAACAGCTCGAAAAAGCTATGGCTATGAGAATTTGCTGGAAGCTCAGTTGTCATGTCCCAATCTATATTAAGGGTGACCACACTAGCATTACTGTATTGACGTATAGAGGTCAGTGTATAAAATAATTCATCTTTCTCAATTGATTTAAGAACTGCAATATGTTTTCTAAAATCAATTGGCTCAACCATCGGTTTAAAATGCTCTTCACTTAGCAATGTCCCAAATACCGCTTTCAAAAAATCCTCATAGAGCTCATAATTTTCTGCCCATTTAGAGATAGATTCAAACGGTGGGAATCCTGGATTATTATTCGAGATTTCCTTTCGTTGCTTGATCAATGCACATATTTGCTCGTCGATATCCTTAATTTGCAGATCGTAATGTTCAGTTGGTCGTACAAACGGCATCCTTTTCATTTTGAACCTCCTTTTTGCACAAATGCAAAAGAAATCTCAGCTTCACATACCAGCTCACTATTTACTGTTGCGATGCCTTTGCCTTTTACAATCTCACCTTTCATCCGATTGACTTCGAATTCGAGAAGAAGCTGATCCCCAGGCGTTACTTGGCGCTTAAAACGGGCATTATCAATGCCAACTAATAACCCTATCTTGCCCATCAGCTTTTCGTTTTTGCACATTGTGATTCCTCCTACCTGGGCTAATGCCTCCACAATTAAAACACCTGGCATTACAGGATGCTCAGGAAAATGGCCGCTAAAAAACGGTTCATTAATGGATACTTTTTTTATACCTACTGCTCTCTTGTTCTCCTCCAACTCTATAATTCTGTCCACTAAAATAAACGGATACCGATGAGGAATAAGTTCTACAATCTGCTGTATATTTAGCATAATTCCCGTCTTAGCCTCCTAAAATACTTTTTGGGTAATTTTAACACCAGAAGAGATTTTGTACTACTCAAAAATACCAAAGCAACTGGCTTATAACATCACTTCTGGAGAACCTAAAAAACAACGGCAGCCCTGAACTAGTAAATAAAGTCCACGACTGCCGCTTTTTATTGATCTACTGTATCCTGTTAGCTTAAGATTCAAACTCAATTAACAAACACCTGTGTCTTTCTCCCTGCTTCAATTCGTTCAGTGAATTTTCCGCCAGTGTATTCCTCTATTACCTTTTTCCAAAAGCGTTGTGCGGGCTCATTATTATCTTTTTGATAAACTTCCCATTGCCCCTTATGTAAATTAAAAATATCTTTTGCAACTAGTCTACCTAATCCTACTCTCCGATACTTTTTTATAATAAAAAACTCTGCAATGGAAAAGTATAAATCATCATCTCTATTTTTTAATTTGACTAAAACGAATCCAGCATTTTTCTCATTCAGAGTTAACAGATATGGGAAATTCGAGGCTTCTGTCCAGTAATCGTTGAGAGGATAATCATTAAATTTTCCGTTTTCTTCAAGGTGCAAATCCATATACTCGGAGAAATCATACATATAAAATTGCATTAGGTTGTTGAGGATTTCTTTTTCTTCAAGGGTCGCCCTTTTAATTTGATAGTTCATTTAATAATCATCCCATATCTATATTTTATCTAATTAGTAACGGAATCTTCTATTTTCTCGGATAAGTTTCTTCGCATCCTTTTGAAATAAAATGATTGTTGTTGTACGCTTCAATGGATTGATTCCCAATTACTTTGCAGTGATATGTTACCACTCAAGAATACTCTCTTTCAACTTTACAAATTTTTACTTTGTAATTTTGGTACCATTCTTTCTTACCTTTCTCCTGAGCAACTTTGTGAGATTGATGCTGTTTCCAGTTACTAATCGCCTCTAAGCTCTCCCAATAAGAAATCGTAATACCCGCTCCTGAAGAATTCCGGACACTTTCCACTCCTAAAAACCCTGGTTGCCCGGACGCAAGCTGCTCCATTTTTTCAGCCATAATGTTATATCCGTTATCCCCCTCCGTACGTTGACTTGAAAATATGACTGCATAATAAGATCCGTTTGATTCATGAACCATTCCGCTCAAACTCCCCTTTAATCGTAGATGTTTTTATATAAAACAGATTATACTATTATAATTAAGATAAAAATAATGAATATTAATTATTAGTTTAATGAATTTTTTTCATATATTATTGAGGAGAGAAATCATTATGAATCTTTTAAAATATCAGATTTTCAGTAAGGTAGTTGAGATTGGCACTGTGAAAATAGGTACTTTCTCTAGTGTATCGATCCAATGGATGCCCCAAATCATTAAACAATTTCAAAATCAGTTTCCACATATTGAAATAAAACTACTTGATGGTAACTACTCTGAAATAGAAGAATGGATTGCCGATGGAACCGCTGACTTGGGATTTGTAAATCTGCCTAGTAAGTATACTCCCCGAAATGATTCTGTCACATCTCCCCGACAATGTATGTTATCGCCCATTAGAAGGAGAGCATTATCGTTCTATTGGCATTGCAGCCGCCTCCATTAAAAATGCCTCTCCAGCGGCAAAAAAACTAATTGAATTCATAACAGAATGGATCACCCAACGTGCCCAACCCTCCGCATTACCGTGATTAATGATATGACTCAACGCGCTGTCTGTAACGGCAAGCTTTAAGGTTATCCTTCGCAGAGTGGTCCTTTTTTTTATCCAGCATTGACGTTAGCGTCAGGGGAAACGATTCTTTACTATCTATCTTTTGCGTAATTCACAACTCCCGGGACACGATAATTTGTACAACATAGAGAACAGCCTGCTGGCTGTTCTCTATCGCTGTCTGCTTTAGAAGCACGTGAACGAAGCGATCCGATTCAAATCAATACCAAAGTACGACCAGAAAAAACCGTTCCATCTGAACCCTGCAATAGAATTACGCCCGACGAATACTGGAAAGAACCAAAATTGCTCGCCGTTGTTCAGCCAAATGTATGTGTTGCGGAACAGGCAGCGTCTGATCCCGCCGGGATCAATGGCAAATGTGGTAGTCGACATTTGCGGCACGAATTGCGGTGGAGGAGCCGTCGGCGCTTGAACGCCTCCTGGTGCACCCCCCGGAAATTGTCCGGGGGTTCCCGGAAACCCTGGTCCCCCGGGTCCTCCAGGTCCTCCGGGTCCTCCCGGTATGCCAGGTCCGCCAGGTCCGCCCGGGAATCCTGGAAATCCTCCGCCGGCTCCCGGTGTTGGAAAAAATCCCATATGTGATCGCTCCTTTCAATGAGTAGGCATAATCATCATATGCATTCGTGGAAAGGGCGCTTGGGCGCAATGGGCGTTTTTCCAAAAAATGAAAATCAACAATAAGATCTAACATAGGCAATATCAAAAAACTAAACTTGCTCCTACTTATACTACGGTTCAACGCATCATAAATAAACTAAGCCAATTACACTCATCAGCACCTGCTGAATTAATTCCGTCCACGTCACCTTGTTAAGTTTTCAGCTTTAATGTTAAATCGTCACTGATGAGATGCAGATGCTTGGTCAGCCTTCACACAATCAATAGCGACAACGAACGCAATCATGAGCGTCTCCATCTCATCATTCAATATTTGAACCTTATAGCTATCACCCCAAGTGAACCACTCCTTGTTCACTTTACCGATGACTACACCATGCTGTAAAACCTGAAAATCCATGTCCCACCAGTTACCATGTACCTCAATGTCAGCCGCATCAATCGTATAACGTGCTTTAAAGAAAGAAAACTCCTTCTTAATCGTTAACACCTCTCGACCATCTACTTCAACAAAAAACTTTGGTAAAAAACTGAACACCTTTTTCGTAATTAGTGCGACTTCTTCTCTTGTTGTATTCATAATAGAGAAAGTCTTGGGAATTTGCATAAAACTGCCCTCTACGTAATAGACATCTTGCTCCTGCTGATTCTTTACCGTGAATTTACCACTTAGACTGAATACCTTTTGTTTTATATAAAGTTGCTTCATTCTAAGCCTCCTATCGCTCCTTAGTTAACATCATTTTAGAGAAATGTTATAGTTGTTTTGTCATAATAAAGTCTATTTGTTCCTCATCACCCATATAAAAAGAATGAGTTCCTGTATGAACAAACTTCATTTTTTCATAAAAGCTAATGGCGTTCTTATTTTTTTCCCAAACCCCCAGCCAAATCTTCTCTTTATTACATTGTATCGCTATTTCTATAGCTTTATATATTAGATATTGCCCAAGCCCCTGTTTATGAAATTTTTTCCTAATATAAATCCTCTCGATTTCAAGCGAATCATTGCCCATTACTTCAGATTGAGCATCATCGGTGTTAACCTTTAAATACCCGGCTATTTCTTCATTAAAATAAATAAAATAGAATTCTGATGAGCTATCCGACAATTCTTTTTCTAATTGCTTTAAGTTAAATGCTCTATCCAAGTAGGCTTTCATATTTTCAGGTGAATTCTGATTACTAAATGTCTCATTAAATGTTTCAACACTAATTCCTTGAAGTGAACCTAAATCTTCGAACGTGCACTTTTTTATATTTATAGCCATTGTGTTTTCTCCTTTTAAAATATCAATTTACAAATAAACTCTTATTTTGAGCTCTATTTATATGGTGTTATGCAGATGTGACAGGAAAATAGTATACCATAATTGTTGTATTTGCAACAAAAACTAAGTGTTTTCCATTCATCCCACCTATTAGCGTATTGGCGTAATCAGTCTCTATGCGGCAGTCAGGACTCCAAAAGTGGAAGCGAACGAGGTTTTTGGGGTTCGATGATGGATGGCGGTTACTTTCAGACCCAGATGACGTTATTTGCGAATATTTCGGCTTTGGAGCAAGGGTTCGGACTCCAGTGCAGTTATTCCCCTGAAAAGGCTGCTTTCGGGGTGTTTTTCAGGCCAATAGCGACTATGCGGTCCGTTAGAATTCCAAAAGTGGGATATGACGCGTCTAAGGGTCATCTGAGTCCGATAGATGCTTCCGGACGCGCAAATGTGATCGAAGAAAGTGTGGCTTGGGAGTGTGATAGCGGAAGAGAACAAAATTTGAGGATTCGGTGATGAAGAATGTGAGCGAGGTTTGGGGTTGAATGATGGAGAATGTGAGCGAGGTTTGGGAAATCGGTGATAGCGGTAACAAACGAAGTATGAGAAATCGCGGATGGAGGAAGCGAACGACGTTTGGGGATTCGATGATGGATGACGGTTGCTTTTCGGACCCAGATGACGTTATTTGCGAATATTTCGGCTTTGGAGCAAGGTTTCGGACTCCAGCGCAGTTATTCCGTCGAAAAGGCATCATTTGGGGTGTTTTTCAGGCCAATAGCGACTATGCGGTCCGTTAGGATTCCAAAAGTGGGATATGACGCGTCTAAGGGTCATCTGAGTCCGTTAGCCACTTCCGGGTGCGCAAATGTGATCGAAGAAAGAGTAGTTTTTGGGGGATAGCGGAGGTGACAAAATTAGAGTGTTCGATGATGGAGAATGTGCGCGAGGTTTGGGAAATCGGTGATAGCAGCAAACGACGTTTCTGGATTTGCGGATGGAGGAAGCGAACGACGTTTCTGGATTCGCAGATAGAGGAAACGAGCGACGTTTTGGGGTTCGATGATGGAGCAAAAAAAATGAGGTGCCCCAGTAGCCATTTTCGGCTTTTGGGACACCCATCCTCTCCGCAGTGCGCATATAGCGCGGTATGGTGGACTGGTCAGAGCCCGGTTAAAGCCATCTCATAAATCTTTTTTTAGATAGTTTAATCTGATTATGTTCGGCCCATGCGGTTAGTTCTTTCATTCCCTTGTATTCTTCGTCAAGAAAACTAAAACATAATCTATAGGGAGGAAATTTGTGATCTACAGGTTTAATGCCTATTACGGGTATGAAATAGCCCTTTACATAAATATTCTCAATTTTTTTCGCTTGAATTTCTTTGTTATCTACTAGTATAGAGTCTGGAAGAATCCGAACCTCAATGAACTTTCTAATCGTAATGATCCTATAGAGCAATATGATTACAACAATCAGACAGAAGGTCAACCATATATAACCAAAATAAAGTAATACTTTATACTCCATATTATTTCTGGCATTTAACAGTAGTATGCTACTTGAAAAAATCATAGAAAACAGAAGCGACATTAACGATGGACGACTCACTTTATAAGCTCCTATATTTTCCATAACCCCCTCACTTTCTCAGACTATTATAGCTTACTATATTTCATAAATTATGGATATGGCACCTCTTTTTAATCCACTGGAATCTCAATCACCTTGTTATATTCCTTCATATAATGTATTCCTTCTATCAGAATATTTTCAGGTTTCGTTTGTGTATCAAATAATAAGGTGCGTTCCTTCATGAGTTTACCGTTCGTTTGTTCTGACTCTTTTTGATTAATTGTTGTTTTTAAAGCCGTGTTTTCGCCAGCATTTTCTATAGACACACCATCCAGCATTACATCCTCATCTGTAGCAATAGTTACTTCAATCCCTTGAGCGGTATTGGACACATCCTTAATCCATAATTCTTTATCCCCCAGTAGAATCGGCTCATTACTATCAGCATTTAGAGGATACTTCTCTTCCAGCTTCTGATATCCAACAAACTCTTTAACAACCAGCTGCAATGAATGTAGTTCTTTTGGCAAGGTGTCATAACGAATATCAAATGATCTCCCACCCAGCGAGGTTTTATTGCTACTACCTAATATTTCTACAGGCTTTCCATTGGCAATTAATTGAATGCCTTCTAGCCCTAATCTTATTCGATCGAAATTCTCGACATTCATACTCCCTTTAATCACAGTCATGGTTGGTGTGGCCGTGATCGACTTGAAGGTAATTGATCCTCTGTCGGCTTTGACCTTTTTATTAATCGATTGCTTGATCTGAGTCCCCATCGCTTGATTTGGATTATAAGAAAACGTTATGCTCCCTTCACTCATCTGCCCTTTCTGTAGAGGTTCCCAGTAACGAAGTGATAGTTTTTTCGAAAATGGGTTTACGCTATCAAATGTCATCGTGCCTTTTATTTCTGTATGTTCGTCGTTGATTAAAGATACGCCACTTCTTATGTTAGAATTCGTGAGAAACCCTTCTATTTTAGAAGGACTAAAATGATCTCCCGTCTCCTCTAGTCCCTTAGGATTGATTAACGTATAATACACAATAAATTGATTGGCATCAGCCATAATTCCGTTAATCGTAAGTTCTGTGCCATCTGCTAACGTCGTCTTTTTGTCTATGCTTTGTCCCATTCCTTGTTCATTGAGTTGTTGCAAAGTTCCCTCTAACACCTCATCAAAACCAAATAACTTTTTTCCATAATAAGCGAAGGCATTATAGCTGTTTCCAGAAACCACTATCACTAATAAGATGACGACTGCAATCTTCCAGAGGGGGGAGCTTTTTCTTTTTATTCTTTTTGGGGGTGCCGAGTCTAAAGCATTTCTTAATCTCATTTCTAAACCCACAGGTGCAGTTATGGACTCTAAATTCCTCTTCTCATCCACTAATCGTTGTTCGACGTTATCGTTCATCAACATCACCTCTGTAATGATTTTTTAGCGTTTGTAATCCATTGTAGATTCTTGATTTAACAGTTCCGATCGAGACCTGTGTAATGTCAGCTATCGTTTGATAATCGAGATCATGAAAATACTTTAATTGAATTGCTTCTCTTTGCTGCTCGTTCACATGTAACAATAACGTCTGCATATCCATTTGCTGTTCACTTTTATGATAAGGATCGCCTGGTGCAACATGGACGCTTTCCATCTTATCATTGGAGCTCCAATCCTCTAATAACACCAGTTTGCTTCGCTTATGAAGCTGCCTTTTGCAGCCATTTACCAAAATCGTTTTACTCCAGCTGTAAAAAGACTCCTCTTTCTTAAGTTGATCAATCTTCTCGTATAACGTAACTATCATTTCCTCCATGGCATCCATTGCATCTTGCGCATTTCCCATATAGCTGTACGCAAGCCTATAAAAAACATCTTTTTCAGACATAATTAATTGCAGCAAAACTTCTTTATTTCCTTTTTTGGCTTTTTTCACCAATCGCATAACATCCATGCCTTCACCTCTCTCCCCTATATGAGTCAGGAGCACTGTAAAAAGTTCATCTTCATAAAAAATTTTTATATATCGCGAACTATTCAATCCACCTAAACTGTAATATTCAGGAAAATTTCACTCAGACATACCCAAATCTAGTTGATTTTAAACGCTTCAATGTAATAGAATGAACTAATCTAAAAAGAAAAGGATGGGCATAAGCAATGCCGTTTAAAGAACCTCGTACCCTCAGTAAAAGATCCCTGCTATTCTTCTCTCTCATTATGCTTGTAAAAAGCTATTTTGCCTGGTATTTTCTATTTGAAGATGGCCCTACTTGGACCACTTGGCTTAAAGAAATCCCTTTTGTACTTCTAGTCTTTTGCTTGATTGAATGGTTCGCTACGAAACGAAAAATTGCAATTTACATGCTTGTCAATGTGTTGATTACTACTCTATTTTTCTCATTAATTGTATATCATAATCATTTTGGCATCATTGCTACTTCGCAAGTATTAGATCAGGTCAAACAAGTGGGAGCCGTAAAGAAAAGTATATTTTCGGTCCTTCGTCCTCAATATATGCTTATCTTTGTGGATATCATTGTCATCAGCTTGGTGATGTTTAGAAAACAGAAAGCACTGGATTGGAAAAAAGCCATGTCGCGCAAAAGTAACCGTAAAGCGGTGGCAGTCCTGTTCTGTATTTCCATCATCATTTGTGCAATGAATATTTTTCCAAACCGTGCCAGTATGAACGAAACGATTAAAGCGGAGCAAATGGGCATTCTTAATTATGAAGCCTACTCTCTGCTAGCTGATCAAGAGGAAGAACAAATTGACGTCTCTGAGATTACGCAATCCACTATTGATAAAACCAAAGGAATTCAAGCGATCTCTAACCCGGTTTTATTTGGAGCCGCCAAAGGAAAAAATCTAATCATTCTGCAAATGGAGTCTTTCCAGAACTTCTTAATCAATCTAAAGATTGATGGACAAGAAATCACACCAAATATGAACAAGCTTGCGGCCAGCAGCTTCTACTTCCCGCGTTTCTACCAGCAGGTTGGACAAGGCAACACTTCTGACGCAGAGTTTATTGTAAACACTTCTTTTTATGTACCACCTGATGGTCCAGCTACCCAAATGTACGCTCCTAAAGAGCTTCCAAGCTTACCCAAGCTGCTGCAAGCACAAGGTTACGATACGGCAACATTCCATACGAACGAAGTCGACTTTTGGAACCGTGGTGAGCTTTATAGTGCTTTGGGATTCAATCGTTATTATGATAAAACTTACTTCGGGGAAGAAGACACAGTATTTTATGGCGCTTCTGATGAAGTTTTGTATGAAAAAACCGCTGCAGAGCTGGCAAGAATGGATCAGGATGACCAGCCCTTCTACTCCCATGTAATTTCGATGTCATCTCATAACCCGTTCTCCATCCCAGAGGATAAATACAAAATGACACTTCCAGTGCGATTCGAAGGAACGCTTGTTGGCGATTATATTCGGGCTCAGAATTATGCTGATTATGCGCTAGGACTTTTTATTGATGAGCTCAAACAAAACGGAGTGTGGGATAACAGCTTGATCGTATTGTACGGGGATCATCGTGGGCTGCCTATCTTCTCTCTAAAAGAGGATGATCATCTCCTACTGGAAGAGATTCTCGGCCATGAATATTCGGAACGTGAATTGATTAATATTCCGTTGATCATGTCAGCGACAGGGATTACAACACCTAGTGTAAAAGAACAGCTGGGCGGGCAAGTGGATATTTTACCTACCGTATCTAATTTATTGGGTGTCTCTCTTACAGATCATATTCATTTCGGACAAGATCTCTTGAATCAATCAACATATAACTTACTTCCACAACGGTATTATTTGCCTACAGGATCTTTCGTAAATAACGAAGAGCTCTTCTTATCCGGCAGTGGCTTCGAGGATGGCCAGCATTATACTTTATCTGGTAACGGCGATCAACCTCTGCAATCCACAGAAGACGAATTCGAGCGTGCCTTACAACTGCTCCATTTGTCAGACAGCTATGTTACACAGCTACCGGATAGAGTTATTGAAGAATAAGCTGCAATGTACAGCAAAAAAGACTGTGCTCGCCAAATCGGCGAGCGCAGTCTCTTTCTATAATGGTTATTATTTTGACTCTTTAACAACTAGTTTAAGCGGTGCCGCAATCAGCTTTTCTACGGTTTTGCCTTCTAATACATCCTTAGCGGCTTGAATGGCTAGCTGGCCAATTAATTCAGGCTGCTGAGCAACGGTTCCTGTTAATTTACCAGCTTCGATGGATTTAAGTGCATCTTCATTTCCATCAAAACCAATCACAGGGATATTCTTGCCTGAACTTTGAATGGCTTCAATGGCACCTAGCGCCATTTCATCATTATGAGCGAAAACTGCTTGTACACCAGGATTTCCTTGTAGAAGGTTCTCCATAACGGTCAGGCCTTTCGTACGGTCGAAATCAGCCGTTTGCTTAGCAATGACATCTAGCTGGCTGTCCGCAATTTCATGGAATCCCTTACCGCGTTCCCGAGTCGCTGACGCTCCTGGGGATCCTTCTAGCTCGATGACCTTTGCACCTTTCCCAAGCTGCTCTACAATATATTCTGCCGCCATAGAGCCACCCTTTACATTGTCAGAGGCAACAAGAGCTTTGATATCCCCTTGATCTGCGGAACGGTCCAAAGTAACGACGGGAATATTTAAACTGTTAGCTGTTTGCACTACCGTCGAGATCGCTGATGAATCTACAGGATTGATCAATAACGCATTCACACCTTTTTGCATCAAATCTTCGACGTCATTACTTTGTTTAGCAGAATCATTTTGGGCATCAATGACAAGGACTTCCAAGCCTTGCTTCTTAGCCTCGGCCAAAACACCATCTTTAACGGATACAAAGAAGGGGTTATTTAAAGTAGATATGGATAATCCAATCTTCATATTCTCCATGCTTCCACCACTGCTAGGCTTAGCCCACTCTGGAGGCTCCAAGGAACAACCTGTCATGAGAATTAATAGTAAGGAAGTAAGAATCAAAGTTAACTTTTTCATGTTGGAATCCCCCTTATACGGCTTTCTTACGGTCTATGAGTACGGCAATGGCAATAACGATCCCTTTGACCACCATTTGGTAAAAAGAGGATACGCCGAGCAAGTTCAAACCATTGTTCAAAATCCCGATAATCAGTGCACCAATCAATGTGCCTACGATACGTCCACGACCACCAGTTAAGCTCGTACCGCCTAATACTACAGCTGCGATAGCATCCAGCTCATAGGATGTGCCTGCTGTGGGTTGTGCTGAGTTCAATCTGGAAGTCAGGATAGCTCCTGCCAATGCGGACAACATACCGGTCAATGAATAGATCATAATTTTAATGCGGTCTACTTTAATCCCTGAAATAATTGATGCTTTTTCATTACCACCAATGGCATAGGTTTTACGACCAAATGGAGTTTTGTGCAATACAACCCATAAGACTGCGAAGACGATGAGCATTGTTATAGCAGGTACAGGTATTCCCAGTAAATATCCACGACCAAACAATTGGAAGGTCATGCTGTCTCCAAGACCTGTGATTGGATTACCGTCTGTGTATACAAGAGTTAATCCCCGGAAAATCGTCATGGTCGCCAACGTAGCGATAAATGGTGCCATTTTACCTTTGGTAATCATCAGTCCGTTGACCATCCCCATCACACCACCCGCTAAACAACCTACAATAATAGCTAAGACAGGATCCCAACCTGACAACATCAGGTTAGCTGTGAAGGCACTGGATAGGGCTAGAATAGAACCCACCGATAAATCGATACCACCCGTTAGAATAACAAAGGTCATCCCAAAAGCGATAAGCGCATTTATGGCAACTTGTCTAAGCAAGTTCAGGATATTAAGGGGCTCCATAAAGCTTGGGTTCAACACCGTAACGATAACAATTAGAATAATCAGCCCTAGTAATGGACCTAGCTTCTGTGTAATTTGCCCGATTTGAAAACCTTTATTTTCTCTCTCACCTTTGATAGTTGTCATTACTATTGCCCCCCTGTAGCTAACGTCATGATTTTTTCTTGCGTAGCTTCTTGTTGTGATAGCTCTCCACTAATTTCCCCTTCATGAACCACTACGATCCGGTCGCTCATTCCTAAAACTTCAGGAAGCTCTGACGATACCATGATAATGGCGACTCCACGTTCCGTTAATTCGTTCATGAGCTGGTAGATCTCCCGTTTAGCTCCTACGTCCACTCCACGGGTAGGTTCATCGAGGATAAGCACACTTAAGCCAATCCCAATCCATTTGGCGATGACCACTTTTTGTTGATTCCCCCCGGATAAATTCCGGACCAAAGTGGAGGAAGACTGTGTCTTGATGTGCAGCCGTTTGATAAGTATGTCTACAAATTCTTGTTCTTTTTTATCAATGATTACACCCTTAGGAGCGAAGCTATATAAATTTGTAAGGACCATATTGTCTCGAATAGAGAAATCAAGCACTAACCCTTCATCTTTCCGATCCTCCGTAACGAATCCTATCCCCACCTTCATCGCATCATTGGGATTTCGAATCGTGACCTTTTCTCCCCGTACCATAATCTCACCACGGTCTAACGATTCCAATCCGAATAAGGTTCTCATCATTTCTGTTCGTCCAGATCCCATTAATCCTGAGAAGCCTAAGATCTCACCAGAACGAACGGAGAAATTAACATCTTTAAATTGCCCTTTTTTCGTGGCATTTTTGACTTCAAGAACAACCTCTCCGGGTTTGGAGGTACGCTCAGGAAACCGGTCAGTTAATTCACGCCCTACCATCTTCCGAACTACATCATCGAAGTTAGTCTCTGGAATAGGCTTCGTGTCTACTGTTTTCCCATCTCGCATGACCGTTATTCGGTCACATATCGTAAAGATCTCTTCCATCCGGTGCGAAATATACACGATGGAGACGCCTTCCTTTTTAAGGGAAGTTATGACTTCGAACAATTTTTGGATTTCCCGTTCGGTTAATGCCGCTGTCGGTTCGTCCATGACGATAACTTTTGCATGAGTCATAAGCGCTTTTGCAATCTCAATCATCTGTTTCTCACCTACCGAACATTCCCCCGCCTCTTGATTTAAGGGAATCGTTACGGAGAGCTTACGAAATTGTTCATTTGCTAACGCTTTCATCTCTTTCATATTTAAGATCCCTAGTTTGGAGGTTCGTTCCTTACCAATAAACAGATTATCTAGAACCGTCATATCCGGCCACACGTTCAGCTCCTGATGGATAAAAGCGATCCCATAACGTTCAGCCTCTTTGGGATTATTAAAGTATGTTTCCTGACCATCTATAGTAATGGTCCCTTGATCACGCTGATGCAGTCCAATCAGAATGTTCATCAGAGTAGACTTGCCTGCGCCATTTTCTCCCATTAGGGCATGAACTTCGCCATCCTTCAGTTCAAAATCCACACCCGTCAACACACGGTTAGCCCCAAAAGATTTATAAATATCTTTCATCGTAATGTGCATACGCTTTGAACCCCCTTTTTATCAAAAATAGACCCCGGCTTGTAAAATACAATTTGCATAAGGCTTAGCTTCCCCCGTACGAATGATGACCTTCGCATGCTGGGTTAACCATTTAAATTGTTCATGTGAAATCGCCTCTATAGGTATTTCCTTAAATTTGTCATTCAAGTATTCAGAGGTATCTTTATTTTTTTCAGCTAATTCCTCTGCTACGATAACTTTCTCAATGACCATATCCTCTGAAATGATTTCGACAAGCTCTTGGAAGCTGGGAACTCCCAATTTAAGTGCTAAATCAATCTTTGGAACACCAGGTGGAACGGGTAATCCAATATCAGCAATGACAATCGTATCGGTGTGGCCTAAATCAGTAAGCACTTTGGAAATATGACTGTTTAAGATTCCTTGTTTTTTCATAATTAAAGACTCACCTCCACCTCTACTCTTGTTGGCATGCCACCTTGGGCACCAAATTTTGTGACGGATAAAGAAGCCGCGCGATTGGCAAACTTTACACTAGTTCGAATAGACTTGCCTTCAGCTAGAGCAACAGCAAATGCCGCATTAAAAGTATCTCCTGCTCCAGTGGTATCTATAGCATTCACTTTATAGGTGGGAACTAAAACTTCCTGCTTACCATCGTAATAACGCACACCATTGCTGCCCTCGGTTATAAATAACTTATTGGGATATTTGCGTAAAGCTTCAGCAGTACTCATCTCAGGAAATAATATTGCACATTCATGTTCATTGGGTGTTAAATAGGTGGCATTGTTTATAATCGTTTCACTGATAGGACGAGCAGGTGCTGGGTTAAGCAACATAGGCACATTGAATTTGTGGCAAATCTCACTTACAAAAGACACCGTTTCTTCCGGAATTTCTTGTTGGATTAATACCATGTCAGAGCCTTTAATATTCTCAAGTGCCCGTTCAACCAATGCAGGAGTAACTAAATCATTGGCTCCTTTTACAACGATAATGCTGTTATCGCCTTCCGCTAAAATGATGTGGGCTGTGCCACTTTCGGCATGTGTAACCGGTTCCACATTGGCGGTAAAAACGCGATTCTTTTTCAGATTATCCATGATAGCGGTACCATAGAAATCATCACCTACACAACCAACCATCGTAACTTCTGCTCCAAGACGGGCAGCAGCGACTGCTTGGTTCGCGCCCTTACCGCCCGGAACGGTGGAGAATTGTTCTCCAAGCACAGTCTCACCCGCGTGAGGTCGCTTATTCGAAGTCACTACTAAATCCATTGAACAGCTGCCAATTACACAAATCTTAGCCATTTTCATCAACCTTTCTCATGTTGTCATTTATTCTTTACTTCTTGTAGTTTCCCGCTCCACAAAGCTAACGGGTAGTTGAATAATCTTCTCTTCCACCTTATCTTGCTCAATTAGCTTAATAAGTAAACCCGCCGCTTCTCTACCCATATCATGTGCCGGCTGGCGAATGGTGGATAAAGCAGGTGACAACAAGCTGCTAAGCGGGATATCATCAAATCCGATGATTTGCAGATCCTGCGGCACTCTTTTACCTAAACGATGTGCTTCATGAATGACTGCCGTCGCGACAATATCATTACTGGCAATTACGCCATCTGTATCTATATATTTAGCAAATAACTCCACAGCCCATTGTTCTGCTACTGTATGGGAGAAGGATGAAGTTTGGATCACATTATAGCTGATTCCCATTTCATTAAGTACTTCAATCGCCCCAAGAAATCGATCTTGTGCAGGTTTGATATGCGCCGGTCCTTGTATTACTGTGATTTTTTTGCTTCCCCGTGCGATAATCTCTTGTGCTGCAAGACGTCCGCCCTTTTTGCCATCTGCGTATACGGAAGGGCTATCGTTAGAAGTACGGTCCAGAAATACGACCGGAATTTTCAAGTTAGAATAAACGTCGCTCTCAGGGAAGTTGGTTGACGATATCATGCCAATGACATTATTTTGGATAAAGGTTTGAATATAATCCATCTCTTTGTCCTCGTTCTCATCACTATTGCCAAAGATGATCCGATAACCTTGCTCCTGCATCCGATCCTCTATCCCCCGCGCTAACTGCGGGAAGAACGGGTTAGTAATATCAGGCAAGAGCAGCCCGATTAATTTAGATTTCCGCTTGTACAATGATCTTGCAACCTCATTAGGGGTATAATTCATTTCTTTGATCGCTGCCTCAACCTTTTTGCGAGTATCGATATTCACATATCCAGATTCATTTATAACCCGTGAGACTGTTGCTACCGAAACTCCAGCTATTTTTGCGACATCTTTGATCGTCATCATTCTTTAATTCATCCCCCAATGTGTAACCGGTTACATGTATTACATAAATTAGATTATCACATAACCTTTTCATTTACAAATCTTTTTTTTGATCATAAAGCTAACAAAAGATACCAATTATATATCGATATCTTTTGTTATTTGAATTTATTTATCTGCAAAGCGATTTAATAATTTTATTGTATTGAAGTGCATACCTTCATGGTAAAGTGTGAAATTTATGAATTCACCGATTGAATTTAAGGTTAATCCACTTCCTGTTGTAAGAGGGGTTACTTGCTCACTTAAGCGATTGTGAAAAGCTTCCTGGATCCGTTTGGGTTGCTCCGTAAGCATCTCAAGTAAAACTTCAAGCGTTGGCGGTTCCTCATTCCACTCGGCTGGTTTAGTCCCTTTCGCAAATAAGCGTTCAAAGCTTGCCGGCAATTGTATAAGCTCCCTAGCAGAATGAAAGGCAAACTTCTCTTGCACCAAATAAATATGTCCCAAGTTCCAGCGGATATTGTTATTAAAACCTTCTGGAATACTATCTAAAATTCCCTCAGATAGTCCCTCGACAGCACGCACAGTAACACTACGCACAAACTTAATTTGTTTGAATATAATTTGATCCATTATAACCCCTCCTAACTTTTATCCATAGTTTACCATAAGCTTATCTTTAATTTCCTAATATTATTTTAAACTTAATTGTTTCATAACGAACGTAATAAACGACTGCATATAACTTTCTTGAAGTTCCTTCTTTCTGTAGCCCATCCATATCGAATGCTTGGAGACTACATTTTCTACTGCTACATTAGCTAATGTTCCCTGATCAAGATAAGGTTTCGCCAACAAAGCAGATACATAACTAATTCCATAACCGGCAATCACAGCTTGAATAACTTCATTCACTCCATTAAATTGAAGCCCAATCGTTGGCTGCTGTACACTTCTTTCTTCACACAACCGGACAAGCCGCTCTCTGGCTGCACTGCCCTCTTCTCTCATAATAAATGCTTCAGACATCACTTCTTCAAAGCTTACCTGCTGATTGGCATAAGGGTGCTGGGAAGAAACCACGAATACATACTCGTCCCTATATAACTCCCGATGTTCGAACACTCCTGTATTATGCGTAGGAAACTCCATATCACTGTAAATCGCTACGTCTGCTTCAAAATTATTTAATTTTTTCATAACACCATGAGAATTAGTAGTAGTGATCTGAATGTTAACTTCCGGAAAAGATTGTTTGAATAATGACGCCCACCGGGGAATGAGGATGCTTGTTGCCAAATAATTACCTGCAATCCGCAGATTCCCCTCAGGAAATTTGTGATAGTCTTCAATGATTTGCTGGACTTGATCACCCATGGCAAAAAACTTCTCAAGAGGTTCGATTAACCTTTTTCCTAAAGGGGTGAGCACCATCCTCTTTCCTTTAATTTCAAATAACAAAATATGATTCTCCCGTTCAAACTTACGGATTTGCGCTGATATAGCGGGTTGACTGATATGCAAACGTTCAGAGGCTTTGGTCACACTACCTGTGATCGCAACGTAATAAAACAATTTTAATACATGATAGTTCATCGTGATCTCTTCCTCACTTCATAAAATAATATCTGTATTCGCCGCTTATCCTCAGTCATTTTACTATAACTATACATTATGGATGTTAACTATTATATATTGTTTATTTATATTTATTTCTTTTATACTTACAACTATTCATAAGGGAGGTTTTGTTAATGACAAAGACAGTATTATACTTAACCCGCCACGGGCAAACAGAATGGAATTTACAAAAACGAATGCAAGGGCATCAAAATTCTGCGCTTACAGCCTTGGGCGAACAGCAGGCCGAATGGTTAAGGGATCGTTTGCAAGTAGAAAACTTAGGCGCAATTTATTCTAGTACTAGTCCAAGAGCATTGCATACTGCGCAGATTTTACGGGGAAAGCGGAGTTTACCTATTCAACAGCAAGTTTCTTTAATGGAAATAAACATGGGGAGCTGGGAAGGAATGAATACGGATCAGATACAACTAGAATCCCCTTTACAATATTCCCATTTTTTCACCAGACCCGATCTATATATTCCTCTAACCTCAGGTGAGACTTATAAGCAGCTTGAAGGAAGAGTAGTGCCGACAATGGAGCGCATCATAAACGATAACGTAGGGCTAGAGGTGCTCATCGTCACCCATCGGATGACTTTAAAAGTCATTATGGCTTATTTTCTTAATAAATCATTGCAGGAAATAGGGGAGTTACCGGATATTCTCTCTACTGCATTATGTAAAGTAACCCTAACTGATAACAATACAACCATCGATCTGTATGGAGATACTTCACATTATCAATGACTATGTATTAAAAAAATAAAAAGGTAACTCCGATTAACGGGGCTACCTTTTTAGCGTTCAACATTAAATATCCACACTTTTGATTATAAAACTGCGTACCTTCATCCATTTGCCTGAAATGAATTCATCAATCGTTTTCGTCTTTGGTCTAACGCAAAAACGGTGTTTTGCCCCTTTATCAAAGCCCACAGCTTCAAAAATTAGGCTGTCCCCTATTTGCTCCTTGAAGAACACCTGCTTTAATCCCAACCTATTTAACATTTCAAGCTTTACGCTCTCAATATATGTGCGCGAATACTCCTTAGACATATGTGTTCCTCCTAGTAGTGATAGTAATATTATAAGTCAATAGGAAGAAAATCAACAATAGTTCATATATTCATCATCCACAAAAAAACAACCAGGCAGCAATTCTCCGTTATTGGAGGTTCGCTGACTGGTGTTTTGGGTCTGTTGTGATTTGCTTGATAGGTTATGAGCTAAGCTTAATCATTCGTAGCTTTCGGATAACCACTCCGTTGTAGCGCACTATCTTGATATATCTGTAAGATAACTGCAATCTATACACTTATTCGATATCCACAAGGGCTAATTCTAACTTTAAGTGTATTCTATACAATTAAAAACTAGAGAAATAGCCTATAGAGTATTAAATCAGGAAAATAGATGTACAAAATACAGCTATTTGCATTGGCCGGGCGTTTTGAGCATTTTAGTTGTACAAAATACAGTTAAAACCATCTACTGTACACTTCAATGTTTCATACTCCATTACTTCATACTCCATTACTTCATACTCCAATAATTCACTGCTTCAATACTCCATTACTTGTTACTTCGAAGCCGTTGGCTCTCATATGGTAACTAGATGGGGTGTAGTCCATTATGAGTCAGCCCATTCATACTGATTCCTTTTTCCTGAACCTATCCGGATAATTCTATCTATATAGTTAGTCCTTCTACTTCTACCTAATCGAAATCATCACTAACTTATTTAACTTCAGTTGCCCCAGTCACTTTACCTTCAATCCCTGCAGTTGCTTTCACATCTTCGTTTGCGAAGTAAAGATTTCCATCAATAGTCGAAGTTTCATGCAGATTAAATCCGTTCGCATCTACATAAACATCACCTTTAATGGTTCCGCCTTGAACTCGTAAATTTTCACTTTGTACAGTTAACTTAGGTACAGTGAGTGTGTAATTGGCAGTAACTTTGTGATCAGCGTCTTGGGCATAAAGAGCAATCTTACGGTAGATGTCGCCGTCTGCGGCCCCTTTATCATGGAATTCGCCTTCAACAACAACATCTTGGGCAATGGTCACATCATTTAGAATGGCAATAATCCAGTTTCCATCTTTACTTACAGCCTTGGTAAACGCATCTGCTTGATTTACGATTGAAGCTGTAGTAACTGCATCCGTTTGCTCTGTAGCTGGAGCCGTAGTAGCCGCCAAATTAGTCGCATTATTATTATTCGCACCACAACCAGACAAGACTGCAACCGAGACGCCTGCTACTAACATCATTTTAAATAACTTCATTTTAAATCCCCCTTGTTTTTGATTATAAATTAATTATATATTAAAATTTTTAATAAATAGGTGAAAATTTTCACAATATTGTGTCGTTATCTGAAGCGGTTTCACAAAGGTGATTAATTCCATACAAAAAGGACACTCCCAATAACTGCGGAAGTATCCTCATAGT
This sequence comes from Paenibacillus sp. FSL R7-0163, assembly GCF_037969975.1. Classification (NCBI taxonomy): domain Bacteria; kingdom Bacillati; phylum Bacillota; class Bacilli; order Caryophanales; family Paenibacillaceae; genus Paenibacillus; species Paenibacillus sp. FSL R7-0163. Next base: position 1,765,531 of record NZ_CP150224.1, on the reverse strand, counting down.
CTTTATTACTATAATTTTTTAGATTAAATACCCTCTTGAAAAAGATATGGAACCATCATACTCTACACTTACTTTTTTAATGTTAGGTTTATGCAAAACATCAGCATAAAAATAATACAGCGGAAGGATGACCATTTGGTCAATGAGCATTTTTTCAGCTTTTGCATAAAGCTTGTTTCGTTCGCTAGTGTCTAATGTAAGCCTAGCTTGTTTAATATAACTATCATAAAGTGCACTGCTCCAGCCCGAATCATTATCGCTGCTCCAAGATGTGAAATAATCTAAAAAAGTCGATGGATCGTTATAGTCGGCTGCCCAAGCCGCTTTTGCCATTGTATAATTCAGCTTAAGACGATTATCAAGCAGATCTTCCCAGGGTTGAACCTCAAAGCCTACTGTAATGCCCAGATTTTTGTTCCAGCTGTTAATAACGGCTTCTGCAATTTCTTCATGCCCTTCATTTATAATAATCGAAAAACTAGGAAGCTGAGTTAAGCCCTCTTCCTTCAAACCTTCCTGAAGTAATTTCTTAGCCTGTATTACATCCTCTTTGAAATACCGTGTATCAATAATCTCTGATCTAAAATTCAACTTGGAACCACGAATACTCCGAGGAATAAAACCGTAAGCAGGTGTACCATAGCCGATAGATTCTCGGTTAGCTGCCATGGCTAATGCTTTACGTATCTTCAGATTTTTGAAAGGTGCTTTGCTTAGATTATACTGATAATAATATGTAGAAGCATACGGCAAAGCATATAACTCCTGAGGGAATACAGAATTTAAAGAAGCCTTATCTATCAGCTCATCTTTTGCCCCTACCCAGTCAACTTCATTGTTTAAGTAGGCCATAGTTGGCGAAGGTGTTCCAGCTTTAGGCCGAAGTAGATGCACCTCTGAGAAACGAATTTCTTGCGCCGCATAATAGTTTGGATTTTTAATTAGATGAATCGAATTTTCATCCCACTGTTGCAGTTTAAAAGGGCCATTAGTAACCATAGTTTTAATATTGTACGCCCAATTCTTATCTGCTTTCGCGACTTGCGCATTAATTGGCATGTAAATACTTTCCGCGAGAAGCTGCGGGAAATGTGAAGTTTTTTCATTCAAAGTCACTTGGAGTGTATCGTTATTTAACGCTTTCACACCCACTTTCGAAGACTCCTTTAGCTTCCCTTTATGATAATTCTCTGCGTTAGCAATTATGAACATTTTGAATGCATAGCTATTCATAGACTGAGGTGCAAGCGCTTGTTTCCATGCATACTCAAAATCTGAAGCCTTAACCTGCTGCTGATTACTCCATTTTGCGCTCGGCCGCAAGGAGAACGTGTATGTTTTCCCATCCTTGGAGACTGTCCACGACTTGGCTATCCCGGGAACCGCCTCTCCCGCATCATTCAAACGCACCAATCCCTCAAATATCCCTTTAATGACCGTAGTCGTACTACTATCTGTGGAAGAGGCAGGATCTAGATCTACAGGAATATAATCAAAACCAATACGCAACACCTGTTTAGCCTGTACAGCAGATGCAGTGTTCCCTTCACTTACATTTAAACCTATTAGTAATACTAAAACAAAGAGAACATGGAGCAATTTTTTCATCGACACTCCCCCTATTTCTATTATTTTTATTAACTAGAATAACATGGAATCTATTGATTCCGATAGATTAATTTCACCGCAATTCTTCCATTTCTAGAACCTAGCAGGGTCATCTAACTGCACACTCACTTCCCATTGACGCTTTGGGATCAGAATGTTAATCTTTAGAAAATATCACAAGGATAAGGGAGCTATTTACTGGTGAAAAAGACAACCATGAAGGACATCGCACTTCGTGCCAATGTCTCCGTCGCAACAGTGAGCTATGTTCTGAATCGTGTCGGCAACCAAACCATTCCTGAGAAAACGCGCCAGCAGATTCTTCAGCTTGCCGAGGAACTACACTACATACCCAATCTGGCGGCACGTTCACTTGCGAATCAGAAAACAGGATTGGTAGGTGTGCTCGTTAACACCTCAGCCCATACCCCACACTGGAAGCTCCATGCCCAGTTCTCATTTATACATGCCTTGGAACAACGGTTAACAAATGCTGGTTACCATACGCTGCTATATTCACTTGATGTTGACCAGCCTTCTTTGGATATTATCGTAGAAAGAAAGCTGGAGGCTGTATTTCTGATCGATGTGCGCGAGGAAGCCTTTTATTCGATCTCCAAGCATTTTGTAGAAGGAATTCCTTTGATTCTGATCGACAGCATGATTGAAGATAAACTCTTTAAGCAGGTCCTTTTCAACTATCGAGCAGCTCTGCAAAAGGTAAAACCACAGGACCTTTCACAGGTATGTTTAATTATGGAGAGCTTCAATAACTCTTTCCTCACCCGTTTTATTCAGGACAGTATTCCATTACCTGAAGAAGCGATATTCACCGTTGTCAATTTGGAGAAATTAAATACATTCTTACAGGAGGGGGGCTATAAAGAGGCCATTGTCATTAATGAGTTTATTGGAAGTTACGTTGAAAAAAACGGGAGGTTCGAACAACTCTCTGTTCTTTGTACCTGCAATTGTCCGGAAATATTAGGCGATGACGTTCATAAATTCATTTTCACAGGGGATAAAGCGGCTACTGCATTTGAACTAATGGACAAATTATTGCATCATTCTGACTACTCCGCACAAGAAAATAATTGTTATTTTGTAGAATAATTTTTTTGGCTATTCACTTAAGCGTTTAAGTTGAAGGGAGCATAACTTATGTCTGGTCCTTTATTAGTGAAACAAGTTCCCCCTGCTGTTCAAGCTCATCCCTCTCTTTGGGGAAATCGGAGATTCCTGCTGCTACTCAGTTCGTACTCCATTTCCTTATTCGGTAACACTTTTCATAGTATTGCTTTAAGTTTATGGGTACTGCAAACGACCGGCAGCGCCAAAATGATTGCCATCATCACGATAATCAATTTAGTGCTCAGTTCTTTACTTGGATCGATAGGGGGAACTTTTGCGGATAGGGTCAATCGTCGAACCCTCATGCTGATCACCGATCTGATAAGTTGCGGACTCGTAGTGACACTTGCTTTAGCCATTTCCCTGCCCTCTACATCGTTCATTATAGTCGCTATACTGACGGGTCTTACGACCGTTTCAGCTTTATTCCAGTCCCCGGCATACCAAGCTTCTATCACTACTGTTGTTGGTAAAGAACATCTACAAAAAGCGGTAGGATTGTTGAACTTGTCTGAAAACATCTGCCGGACTATTGGTTATTCAGCCGGTGGTATTTTCGTAGCGAGTTTTGGAGCAGCCGACGCTATTTTATTTGATGGAGCTACATTTTTCCTCTCCTTTCTGCTCGTTTTAGCAGTTCGCTCCCTTCCTTTGCCAACTCAATTAAATAACGCACCCAAGAAAGAACGGAAATTCACACAGGATCTGGTTGATGGAATTCGCTATATTTGGAGGTATCCTTTCGCACGCGCCGTTATGATTATGCTTCCTACCTTAACCTTATTTTTTGTCCCCTCCCTGATGTTGACGCAGGTTATGGCCGTCAAAGCGTGGGATTCCACTCCCTTTCAGTTTGGACTTATTGAAGCCTGTATTCCACTTGGTTATATGATCGGGTCCGGACTGATCTTGCTGCTTGGCTCCAAATTGAAAAACAGAGGTTTCCTTATTATGACTGGACTGCTATGTCTCGGTCCCCTGTACCTCCTGTTATCATTCGTCACTTCCGCTGCGATTGCCATTCCTATCATTCTTGTGATTGGCTTCATGTTCTCATTCTCCACGTTGCTGATTAATACAATCCTTAGGCTGGAAGTTTCAGAAGACATCCAGGGTAGGGTGTTCGGTGTATTAGGTTCTATCATTAGTGTAGCCCCATCCATTGGTCTTACTGCTGTCTCGTTCTTGTCTGATCTCTTCAGCCCTGGTCCTGTCATGGGTTCAATCGGAGTCTTACTGCTGCTGTTTGCCTTATCAACTATCACTAAATTAAAGGTAATTCGAAACTACAAGTAATTTCAGAATGTACCCTGTGTTCTTTATCGCCTTCTTTTTCTAATAACGCGTCTAAGATAAAGCTCAAACAGTAATAGAACAACCAGAAAAATCAATAACAGGAGACCCGCTATTCCAGTTAGAAACGGAAATAGGAGTGGGAAGAAAATACTAGGATAGGCCTTAGTAACATCTGAATAATACCCCATACCCATAAGGGAGGTACCGGAGAACTCGATTAGCTTGACACCTAAATGATTGATGCTTCTTTGCGCATAGCTGAGAACCTCTTCGTCTACTTCTCCGTTTTGTGCAATCGTGATGATTTTCCATTTTCTTGTTTCCATGGGTTGACTATCATCGGTCAGTCTTTGGACTATACTTACTTGTTCCTCACCAGTCTTTCGGTCCTTTACTGTGAGAATATCTATCCACGAAAAATATCTGCTGCCTCTGTCCCGATTGGATAGCCATATTTCATCAGGGGTGGAGATTTTTTGATCATTTAATAAGAACTGAACTTTGACAATATCACCAGGCGGGGCCTTCTCCTCTTCATCCCATGGAGTCATATCTGCTTTCCTGCCTGTTTTCACGTATATAGTTGAACAATGGGTTAAAAGAAATCGCCAGCAAAAATAGCGAGACGCCAGATATAACTATAAACTTCTTCATAAGTCCTCCTTTTTAACTTACAGTCAGTTTAAACTTTTGGCGTGAACCCCCATCCGGTCCATCGGGAACATATTCCTGCAAAGGACTAAATCCTAATTTCCGATAAAACTCCCTGGCAGGTTGGCCTGCTAAATGATCCTCACCAAAGGTAGTGACGGTTATCTAAATCTCCCAACCATAATAAACATTGTGGAATAAAATCTGCATAGTTCTGTAATGCATTAATCGTACGGATTACCTCACAAGTACCCAGCTCCCGTTCTGCGTCATCCGAGCTCTCCAGTCCTAGCGAACGTCTGATATTGTAAGCTAACCATTCTAATTTTCCCAAAAAGCCATAGTTGAGCACAACCTGCCAATCCGCATAAATCTCTCCGCCATGCTCCAGATAGCTGTTAATCAAATTTGAGAATGCCTTTTTGCTTAAATCTCCCGATTCAGAACCTGACCAATATAAAGCTACATCTATCAGCTCTACTGTCGGATGAATAGGTCCTGCTGCTTCCCAATCGATTATTATCGGAACTTTCTGCTCATCCCACAAGACATTTTTGGGGTCTAAATCCCGATGGCTGATAACATAATGATTCGTCAATAGACTCGCTGAAGAATGAATCAATGCCTCCCAATTCTCTATCTTATGCAGGTGATCTGCCAGCAAGCTTGACCATTCTGCACGCTGCTGCTCTCCTTTGAGAGCAAGCTCTTTCCAATTGGCAACTGCAGCATTAGACGCTATAAGCGTTTCAAAGTGATGATCATCCGTTCCCTGTGAGAAATCGATGATGTGGAGCTGCACAAGAATTGCCCCAATCTTTTTACAACAATCTAAATCTATTTCACCTAAAGGTAATGCCTTCCCCTGAACCCATGGAAACAATAAATAAAATTGCCCCTCAACCTCGTGCATACTACTGCCATTAGATACGATTGCCGGAACAGCATGGATCCCCTTTTGATAAGCCAGATTCGCAACCATTTCAGAAAAAATATAATTGGACATAGCTGTATCTCGTTGCATAATTTGAGGATTTAAGGCCTTTACTGCGTATTGCGCTTTATCCGTTTGCAGGCGATACATTCTGTGCAAGAGTCCACCTGTTATCGGTTCAGGTTCATTCATCAACAGACCCAGATTATATTTGGCACAAAGTGTTGCGAATTTTAAATTATAGCTCATATTTTCCATGTTATGTATTCCTTTCCGTGTGAGTGAAGCCGTACTCATATAAAATGGTTCAAGTAAATTTAAAACATATTTTTATCTTTATGAAATATTATGTACTGTTCACTATGACATCCTGTGTAACCCTCGTGAACCAAAAATGAAAAGGAGGCTTCGTTAATGAGTAAGCGGTTACATCAATCAGGGTATCTTGTAATCATTTGGTTTTTAGTCTTTACCTTAGGGACGGCAGCTTTTGGCTCTCTTTCCTCTGTGTCGGCAGCAGCTGCCCGGCAAGCGGAAAAGCTAAATCGGGGACTAGTAGCAGTGAAGGTATCCAGCGGTGTATTTGTGAGCTGGCGGCTACTCGGAACAGAAGAACTGTCGGTTTCTTTTAATTTATACCGCAATGGCACAAAAGTAAACGTTACCCCAATCACGGACAGCACGAATTATCAGGATAACGCCGGCACAGCTTCGTCTAGCTATACAGTTCGAGCAATCGTTGGCGGTATTGAGCAATCTGATTCTCCAGCAGCAAATGTATGGGCCAACAATTATTTGGACGTTCCAATTCAGATTCCGGCTGGCGGCACTACACCAGATGGCGTAAGTTATACCTATAGTGCCAATGATGCCAGCGTAGGCGACTTAGACGGTGACGGGGAATATGAAATCGTGTTGAAGTGGGATCCTTCCAATTCCAAAGACAACTCGCAAAGTGGCTATACAGGCAACGTCTATCTGGATGCCTATAAGCTGAATGGAACTCGGCTATGGCGAATTGATCTGGGTAAAAATATTCGGGCTGGCGCACATTATACTCAATTTCTAGTCTATGATTTCAATGGTGATGGTAAAGCCGAAGTAGTCTGCAAAACAGCAGACGGTACGGTTGACGGAGTTGGCGTAACCATTGGAAACGCAAGTGCAGATTATCGCAATTCCAGTGGATATATCCTGACCGGACCTGAATATCTGAGTGTATTTTCCGGACAAACGGGGAAAGCCTTAAGCACAATTGATTATGTTCCTGCCAGAGGAACGGTATCCAGTTGGGGTGACAATTACGGCAATCGAGTAGACCGCTTTTTAGCAGGAGTAGCCTATCTGGATGGAGTACATCCAAGCATCATTATGGCACGTGGTTATTATACACGCACAGTCGTTGTAGCTTTTGACTGGAATGGCAGTGCTTTGACCCGTAAATGGACCTTTGATAGCAATAGCTCCACCAATGCTGGAACCGCCGGTCAAGGTAATCATAGCTTAAGTGTAGCCGATGTGGATAACGATGGTAAGGATGAGATCATTTATGGTGCCTTAAACATTGATAATAACGGTGCGACCTTATACAATACAGGGCTGGGTCATGGAGACGCGCTGCATGTAGGCGATTTAAATCCGAACCGCCCCGGTCTCGAAGTTTTTAAAGTCATGGAAAATACTAGTTCTCCCTATGGCGCTGCGGTATGGGATGCTGCAAACGGGACGGTCTTATGGGGTGTATACACGGGAAAAGATACCGGCCGGGGGATGGCTGCCGATATTGATCCCAATTATCCCGGGGAAGAGGTATGGGCTCACGGCGTTGGCCTATACTCCATTACAGGCACCAAAATAAGCAGCACAATGCCTTCTGTGAATTTTGGAATCTGGTGGGATGGCGACTTGTCCCGCGAACTGCTGGATGGTGTCAAGATTGACAAATGGAACCCTGCAAGCAACTCCGTTACCAATTTATTAACCGGAGCGAGCGTAGCATCCAACAATAGTACCAAAGCAACGCCAAGCCTACAGGCCGACCTGCTTGGAGACTGGCGCGAAGAGGCTATCTGGAGAAAGTCCGATAACTCGGCTCTACGAATCTATACAACTACGAACATCACCACTAATAAAATATATACCTTAATGCATGATCCAGTATATCGGTTGAGCATTGCCTGGCAGAATACAGCTTACAATCAACCTCCGCACACAGGATTTTTCCTAGGCAACGGTATGCCCACTGTGTCTAAACCCAATATCTACGTAGTGCCGTAAGCTTTCTAAAGAATTAGTAAGTGAATAAAAAAGCAATTGCAGTTATCCGGATGTGCCGGGGCAATTGCTTTTTTGTTCGGTTTATATCAGCAATGATCGAGGTGCGTTAATAGTTTTTTTAATTGTTTAATGCCTTCGCATTGAGTGGTTATTATTGCATATAAAATAGGTTTTAGTGCTGGGCAGATATTAAACTGTAAAACGTTGTTTGACATTCGTACAGCGCCCTCATGATGGGGTATCATCTCTCGTACAAAATTCGCATTCACTCCGTTGGTTACAGTTGCCGATCCCATTTCTGAGAACATCGTTTGCGTTATTTGCTCGAATTTCTTCATGTATTGAGATCGTTCAAAATCTGTATTCGTCAGCATTCTACATTTGCACTGGATAGCTTGCATATTGGAGATACTTTTGGTTTGTGCTGAAATGATATTTGTAGCAATACGCTGTATTTCAAGATTGGTCGTGTATTTAAGAATATTACGAGACATCTCAATAGCTGCGATATGATGCGGTATCATCTGTTGAATAAAGGTGTCTGATATACTACACGATAGCGGAACACATGTCATTCTTCTAATCATGGTATTTAGAATATTATAATAAGCATTCAGATAAGCTTGTGTCACATTGCTTAGTTTGCAGTTTCTATCCATAAGGTTCATAACTCCTTTCTGGATAGTGTATGAGAAACGTTATGGGTATGATCCTAGATTCCCAATCAGAATCCCAGCTTTAATAGCCAGGCCGCAAGCTTCTCCTCCCGCCTTTTCAATTCACCATCTACGCGATTATATTTTCCAAGCTGTTGCTCAGCTGCAATGCTGCCATCTAGCATATATAAGACACGCTCAGCTTGAGCAGCGACTTTAGCATCATGTGTGGCGATTATAAGCGTTGTTCCTGATTGATTAATATCTGCTAATATGTCCATGATTTCACTAGCTGCTTTTGAGTTAAGCGCCCCGGTTGGCTCATCGCCAAACAATATATCTGGCTGATTAATGAGTGCTCTGCAGATTGCTGCTCTTTGCAATTGTCCTCCTGACACCTGTGTAATATCACGTTCAGCCAGCGTAGCAATTCCTGTTTTGTTCATTAACTCGGCTGCTCTTTTATTGATAGTTCTACGGCTGCTGGTTCTCGCCCGATAAGCAGACAGGATGATATTGTCGCGGATATTCAAGTTTTTTAACAGATGCATTTGCTGAAAAATAAAGCCCATATGCTTTAAGCGCAGTCCGGCTAATTCGTTCTCTGAAACTCCGCTGATCTCCTGCCCTTTAAAAATAACACTTCCCGCTGTCAACTTATCCATCCCGCTGATCGTATACAGCAATGTTGATTTTCCTGAACCAGAAGGTCCCATGACAGCTATGAATTCCCCCTGTGACACCTGAAGCTGAACATCCTTTAATATCGACTGCGGAGTTCCTTGCCCTGTTGAATAACTTTTTTTTAACCCCTTCGTCTCTAATATGAACATTCTGCCACCTCCTATCATTCGACAATTAGTTTGGCTATACTGGATTTTCTCATTGAGATCGTGCTTGTTACGGTGGTGAGCGCTACAATCAGCATGAAAAGTAGCGGAAGAATAAGATAGGCTACCGCCGGATTGATTACAAACTGTATCTTAGAAGCACCCATAAAAGAGCCTAGCATTTGTGCAATTTTTTGCCCGAGAGTGTTAGCCGCAAAAGTACCAAGAATGACGCCCAGCCCTGATATTATCAGCATCCTTACCAGATACTGCCTACGAATATCTCCTAACGTAAAGCCAACACTTCTCAAAATAGCGGTTTGCGAAGAATCCTTGGCAAGCAGCATTTTCAGAAATAAAGAGGTAATCAATATCGAAATCGAAAATGCGATAACGATGGATAAGCCTGTAACCAGCTTCAATTGGCGAATTGTATTTCCTAATGTCTGAGCTAAATAGCTTTGCAGATGAGTGATTTTTGCTGGATAAAATAATTTGGTGTACTGATCCATTTTTGCCTGGACGGAAATTCCCGGGTTCACATCCAAAGCTACGACATACCAGAGAACCGTCTTCGGATCATATGACAATTGCGCTTTTGCGGTTCGGCCACCATTAGTTATATCCTGATAGATCCCGCTAACAGTCAATTTTTTTGCCACCCCAGCAACTTCTAAAAGAACGGTATCCCCCACCTTTTTATTCAGTTCCTTGGCGTTCAGGTCAGAAAGAGCGATCTCACTTGCACTGCTAGGAGTTCCTCCATTAACATACGAGAGCGGAAAAATAGTAAAGTCACCGGTTTCAACATTTAGCGATTCCCATACACCATCACTACCTAATACCTTAAATCTAGAAGTAATCAGTGGAGATAATTTAGAGATGTCCGGGTCATTTTCAAGCTTGGTTATCATCTCATTAAAACGCTTCTCTATTTGGTTCGATTGCTGCAAATCTATACGAATATCGCTCTGACCGACGCCCATATAAGAAACAAACCGGGGAGACTGAAGGGTATTCAATATATTCACTGGCACTAGAACGATAAACAAACTGATCACAAATACGAAGAACAATAATCCGTACATGGTGAAGCGCCCGTAAACATCTTTTACCCCGAGAAAAGCATTCACGTTAACAAATTTACGCTTACTAAGTGAAAATCTGCTTGTGTTAATCCTTGCTTCACCCCTCGTACCTGACCGTAAAGCTTCTACAACCGTGATGCGATTAAAGCGTCTAAGAATCATCCGGCAAAAGAATACAACAACTCCAAAGATCAAACCTACCGCCAGGACAGGAACAAAATATTGAAGGATACTGGCAGGAGCAACGCCCAAATACAAAGTAATATTGGCTGTAAACAAACGCACCACACCTAAAGATAGTAAATATCCACATACAGAGGCGACGGCTGCCATCACGATATATTTTGCTAAATAAATGCTGCGAATATCTTGCTGCGTGATCCCAATCGCTTTCATGACACCTATCTCTCTGTAATCCTCTTCCAAGGTAGCGATCATCGTAAATCTGAGACATAAAATAGCAATCAGCATCAGCAGAACACTTACCAAAATAATAACAACTGCGATAATCCCATCCGTCAGTGCATTCAGCGTTTTAAATAAAGGATAGTCAATAGAGGGGCCTTTATTGGGCAGATTTGAGGATTGATACTCATTGCGGAAATCATTGAGCTTGGATAGATCCGTAAGCTGAAATTCAATCAGGTATTCAGGTTCGCCGAGCTTTTGTTTAAGCGCTGTAAAGTCAGCAGCGTTTACGACAAAACGTTTGGAGCTGACCATGGCTGGATTCATTTGGACATCCCTTACAAAATCAGTAATCACAAACTTTTTATCGAACTGTTCACCTAAAACGCTAACTACGTCGCCGATTTTCAGATTCTTTTGCTTCATATAATAAATGGGGACAGCGATTTCTCCTGCCGATACCTCAATCACCTTGTTCTCTAAATTCAGCAGCAAATCAAACGAAGGATTCTGCTCTACAAAGCCGATATCCATCACGCTGTTTGCTTCCGAGCCTTGGTTACTGCCTAGATAAACGTTAGATCCATCCAAGTTAAGCATCTCTACGGTTTGTTGATCTTTCACCAGTGGATTAGTAGCTGTAAAGCTCTCGATTGCTGAGCTGTCGATTTGTCCTGCGTGCATCTGCACGAAATGAGGGGCTTTGGATTTAATCAATAGCTGATTCAAGGACCCCGACAACTCCATAATCACTTGCGACGCAGAAGCAACAAGCAAAGCCGATAACATGATAAACACAAATAATCCGAAGGTAATGATTTTATTGCGTTGAAGGTCTCTTTTTACAATTCGTAGCAGCATTGACGGGCCTTCTCCTCTCCTTAGTTGAATCCACCTACAGATAATCACTAGAATTAGTGTCACTGCGCGAAAATTTGGACTTCCGGAGACAAAGGCGGTCGCTATCGCTCCTACAGTTCCAAACTTTCTCTTCGTTTCTTTCCTTTATGGTTTTTAATTCGTTTAATTATTCATGTTCAAGGCAGCGAATGGATTTCATTCGGGGGATCACAAATGCCATAATAATGATGAGCAAACCAGAGATGATAAATAATAAACCGATTCCCCGTCCTTCCCCTGTGCCTATCACCTTACCTACTGATGAAGTAAGCAGACCTCCCTCTCGCAAAAGAGGATTAAACACTTGATCAGCCAATATGCCAGCAAAAGCATACGCAGCCACATAACCGAGTTGTGATAAAATGCCAATGATCCCCCATGCCCGCCCCTGTGTGTCATTTGGGATATGGTTGCGAATCATAACGTCAGCACTGGTATTAACAAAAGGCAACGTTGCAAAAAATAAAAAGCCAGCAGCTGTAATAAAAGCAACATTCGTGGTCAGACCCACCAATGAAAAAAACAAACCGGCGAATCCTAGGCCGAGCGCTAATACTTTAATATATTTACGATCGATGCTAAAAACTCCAATAATCAGACTGCCGAGCAACATCCCTATAGCACTTACAGACAATACCGTGCCTAGAGTTTTCGTATCCGTAAAGGGTAGAAGCATAGGCGTATATAAGGTTTGGAGAAAACCCACATAAAAAGTAACGACAGACAAAATGATCGTAAGCTGCAGTACACCTTTCGTGTAAATAAGAGCATCCCAGCCCTCCTTCAAATCTTTTACAAACGACTGATTCGTTGGGACTCTGTGTTCAGTCTGTAGATTCCTGCGAACAGCCATCACTGCAAGAACTGTAACTAGAAAGGTTGAGATATCTATAAGCAGGATAGTTGTTATATCCATAAAGCTAAGCAAAATCCCGGCAAGGATAGGGGAAAGAAGATATTTTGAGGACGCAGCAAGCTGAACTAAACCACTGGCCTTGGCAAATTGCTTCTCTGTTAATAAATCTGTAATGGTAGCCTTGTAGGCAGGTTCAAGCAAGGATACAAAAATCGAACTAAACGTCACACCCAGACAAATCTGCCATAAATGAGGTTCACCCAGCAGCATGATGATGAGAACATATACTAGTCCAAAAGCAGATAACAAATCCCCTGCTATCATCATCAATCGACGATCAAACCGATCCGCTAACACGCCGCCAAAAGGACTGAGCACAATGGAAGGGAGAAAAGCACATAAGGTTAAAAGTGCCACGCTAGAGGCAGTCTGCGTCATCTGGAACACATAAACCCCTAAGGTGAAAGCCGTCAACCCGCTGCCAATACTGGATATCCACTCCCCCATCCAAATGATCATAAAATTTCCGAAGGATTTGTTGTTCAGAATATTCCCTCTCCCCTACTCAAACATTTGAAACACATAGTCGAAGCTACCTTTCTCCGCCCCTAGCGTAATTTCCATCGTATAGATAAAAGCTCTTATCTTCTGGATGATTTCCTCAGGCTGCCACTTGAATATACCTTCATCAAAAAGAAATTGAGAGGTGATCAATAGAAATTCCATCGTCTCCCGGGGATACGGATTGTGAAACAGTCCCTCCTCTATGCCCTGCTCAATGACCTCCGTCAAAACAGGAGTTAGCCGCAAAATGGTTTCCACCAAGCTTTTCTGGTGCAGCTGTGCATTATCAGCCTGATGGAACTGCTCAATCATTTGGCTTTTTCTGTCCGTATCCGGCTTTTGCACCATAATGATTTGCAGCAGCTTTTCATGAACGGTCAGCTTAGGATCTGCAGCAATTTGCTTAGCGGTTGCTACACCAACATCAATAAATCGCAGCACTACAGCATCCATGACCTCTTCCTTCGATTTAAAATAATAGTAAAAGGTTCCCTTCGCAATACCTATAGCCTGCAAGACATCATTCACTGTCGTTTTGGTATACCCTTTCGTAAAAAACAGCATTTCTGCTGTATCCAATATTTCATTTCTACGTTCTTCCGCTTCTTTGGAAATTCTCATCTGAAACGTCCTCCATTCTATTGACCGACCGTCGGTCTATTCCAATTATATACAAATATCAGATCCTGTCAAGATTAATCCGGCATCACAAAAAGAGAGAATTACAAAAGCTATGTTATAGCAGCTGGAACTCCCTCTTTTTTTGTGATTCACTTTTGAGTTTTACTGTTGGTTTTAGTCTTACTATTTTCTGTTTAGTCTAATTGTTTACTGTTGGATTTTACTGTTAGGTTTTACTGTTGGGTCTTATTGTTTATTGTTGGATTTTACTGTTTGGTTTTACTGTTTGGTTTTACTGTTGGGTTTTACTGTTTGGTCTTCCGGCTGCGTTTTACTTTTAGCTTGCTCTTTGATCTGATCCGTTGAGCGAAACCTTTGCTCGTGTTGTAACACTAAACTTCGTTTGCTTATATCACATTTACACTTACGACATAATAGCCTATCGGACACAGCTGACCTTATATGCTGCATTATCCCCCATTTGGAATCCTAACGGACCGCATAGCCACTATTGACATGAAAAACACCACAAAAGACCCCTTCCTCAAGGAATAGCTGCACTGGAGTCCGAAAACCGGCTCAAAGGGCTATAAATTTGCAAATAGCGTCCTTTGGGTCCTTAAGCTACACGGGATAGGTATTCTATAGGTATTCAATAGGTATTAATTACCTAAGTACGGACTAAGTGGCTTCCGGCTGCAGATTTTGCCCCCAAACGGCTTCCCTGTATAGAATGCTGCTATTTCGCATGAGCTTCTGCAATCCCGTCTCAAAAAGATTATCTAATCCGCCGGATTGTACTAATGAAAATTTGCTGCCCAAGGAATAGGCTATATAATAATCCGCCCAACTGCTATAACGTTCTTGTAGCTGCCTTGCTGCTTCTATTTTGTATTCCCAGGCTTCTTCCTTCTTCAAATAATCCTCAACATAACCAATCCGGCTCAGATAAATTACCCAAGCTAACCCAAAAGCAGAAATGTCACCAGAAGGCAACTGATGTATTCCTTGTGCAACAACCTTCAGATTAACAAAATCCTCATGATCCTTATGTGCCTCAAGATATTTACTGCGTGAGGTTTCGGAAAGTGTGGCTAAACGAGCATGTAAAGATCTATATTCTGCACGGTTGCCATCTTCTAAAAGCCAGCGAATTTGGCGATGAAAGGAGTTAGCATCCTCGATATTCCATCTTTCACAAGCATTTTTGATTAATCCTCTTTTGAAGAAGACATTACTGAAATCAAACTCATAAACCACATAGTATCTCCCTAAGAGACCACGTATGCAGGTAGAGGAAAGACAGCGGAAATACATTTCCAATCGTTTTCTTTGCTTAACATTGTATTCCTTCAGCATGTAGAGCCTCCTGATATTAGTTCGAGAATAAGTATGCTGTTTTGCAAATGTTCCTGATTTTCCATAGAATAATAAGAATGAACACCGCATTGACAAGCGGGGGAAGCTCAGAAACTGAAAAATAACATATGGTATATACCAAAATATAGAACCAGCTTAATTTCAGGAAAACCAATAGATAGAATAATATAGGCCCTATAATGTTCTTTCCAATGGTTACTAGCGAAGAGATACGAAGACGTTGTGGATACAGTTTTTTGTTCTTCAACATGTACTTATTCGCAAGATAACGAAAATGAACGAACTCGTCTTTTTTAGGCTCATTTGTCTCCGTTTGTGTAAGAGCTTCCTCAATTTGAGAACGTGCAATCTTACATTCCAGAATTAAACATTGCACATCTCTATTTCCAGCATCCTCCTGCAACAGATATTCACAATCCTTCATCGCTTCCTCATAACGCTGCAAATAGTAGAGAAGCCGCCCTCTTAATAAGTAACCGTCTCTTTCGTTAGGCCACATAGTGGTTACTTGGTTTAAACACACCAGCGCTTCCATATAATCAGCAGTATCCAGACAATACTTAGCTCGCATTAATTGCAGATCCGGATCATTCTGAAACAGCTTATTTGCTTCGTCGAGCAGTTGACCAGCTTCAGTATGTTTATCCTCCATCAGCATGAATTGAGCGGATCGCCTCAAATTTAGATAGTGTTCTATGTCAAACTCAAGAGACGCCTGCAAAAGGAAACACTCATAACGCATCTCCAAACTTCCGTCGACCTGCCCTAGTATGTACTCGACTAACTTATTATCATAACGTTGAAGAAATATTTCCTTGTCCTCACGAAAATGAAAAAATGAATCCAAAGCCTCCCATACGGCATGAGGCAAATTCCGATGCTGATCAAGGAACAACATAAGCTTATCCCTTAGCCGATCACGATGCTCTATACTCCACATGAAATCTTCATTCAAAAGTGAATGCCACGAAGCTTGTTTAATCCGGCGCGAGAAATCCGCATACAGTTCCCTAATTTGTCTGTCAAAAATATCTGCTGGCTGTTCTTGAAGATCAGCATCAAGTTGGATGGGAAGAGGGCGAACCAGCGCCCACTCGTTTTCATGCGGTATAGAAGTTGCCCCTTCTACTTCTTCCTCGGTGTCTACCTCCTCAACTTCTTGTTCTTCCTCCTCGCCTTCTTCCTCCTCAGCTTCATCTACTCGTATTACTTTTTCTGCTTGTATCACCATTTCTTCTATTTCTTTTGATATTGCTTCCGCTATTTCTTTCTTATCCTCACCTACAAATGAAGGGACAGTGCTTGCTATACGCTGCCCGGAGCGGGCCCATTTCACAGCTGTATCATAAGCTTCTCTAAGCTGCTGGTATCCTTCAGGGTCATCTTCGGGGTGATGCGATTTCAGTTTTTTGGCATAGGCCTTTTTGATGATAGCTAGTTCATCTGTGGGTTCAATCTCCAACATACTCCAGATTGTCATGTGAAGTATGACCACCCTTCAATTTCCGCCAATTGCTCATTGAAAGCTTGTGCCGCTTTTTCAATCACTTTCTCGTTCTGAGTATATAAAGCATCTTCGAATACTTTCAGACACTGTGCGATAAACTTCCGTTGGTCCCCAAGCACCTCTTCATATAAACGCTCACCTCTAGCAAGCAGAAGCCTGTTCTCGGTACGCTCACGCGGATGAATTTTGATACTCCGCAGTTCCAGTAAACGAGCTTCAATTTGCTTTTTCGTCATTGCACCAGCATTTTGCTCGATGATCATCTGATGCTTCTGACCTGTTGAAACTGTTGTAACCTCCACCTCAAGAATCCCATTCACATCATATGTATATCTGACATCAATACTTTCTTCTCCCCGAGGTGCTTGCGGAATCTGAAACTCCATTTCTCCTAGGAAAAGATTATTTTCAACGCGAGGACTCTCCCCCTGATACACATCCACACTTATGATCTTCTGATTATCTGCGGCTGTATATAGACGTTCTACCCGGCTAACAGGAATCGGAGTGTTACGTTCAATGATCGGAAAGTAATGTCCAGATGACGTTTGTCCGCTTGAACCTCTACGCAAAACACTGGTCCCTAATGTATAGGGGCAAACGTCCGTCAAAATCATTTCATCCAGCGCTTGATCACGCTGCTTCAGAGCTACCTGAACCGCAGCTCCAAGTGCGACGGTCTCATCTGGGCTGATATTCGCATAAGGCATTTTCCCGAACATACGGCTGATAATTTGCTTAATCAGAGGCATTTTAGTCGCACCCCCAATCATCACAATCCCATCCAGATCGGAAGGCTGCAAAGAAGCATCCCGTAATGCTCTTTCTATCGGCTGCCTTAGACGTATTAGTAACGGTTGCACCAATTGCTCAAGCTCTAAGCGATCTATAGTCAGCACGTATTCTTCCTCTTTAATAACTATCCGCATAGTCGCAGCAGACTCTGTACCAAGAATTCGTTTACTCTGCTCTGCCTGCTTATACAACATCGACCTCGTTATTGGTGTTAACGATTCCGCGTCCAGCTTATTCTTTTGGATAAAGTAGGCCACTAGTATCTCTGTGAAATCTTCCCCGCCAAGATAGTTATCTCCGGCAATCGACTTAACATCCATTACCCCTTCGAAAAGCTCCAGAATTGACACATCAAAGGTTCCTCCACCCAGATCAAAAACAAGAAATGAAGTCTCCTGATTCTGATGCAGACCATAAGCGAGTGCTGCCGCCGTAGGTTCACTAATAAGCCGCTCTACTTGTAAACCGGCCAGCTCAGCCGCTTTCTTAGTTGCTTTCCGCTGAACATCATTGAAATAAGCCGGAACACTGATTATAGCTTTCGTTACGGACTCACCTAGATGATTTTCCGCATCCTCTTTCAGTGACCGCAGAACAAAAGAAGATAACTCTTCAGGAGTAAAAGTCATCGTACCTAGTTTGTATTTTTTTGCTGATCCCATAAAGCGCTTAAAAGTCGAGGCGGTTAACTGTGGATGTGTAATCAGTCGTTCCTGTGCGATTCTTCCAACTAATACTTCTCCCTCTGCATCTACACTAACAATCGAGGGTGTTACATGCTCCCCAAGTACATTGGGAATAATTACAGCCTGACTGCCGTCCCAATAAGCAGCAAGACTATAGGTCGTTCCTAAATCAATTCCGATTGTTCTCACTACTATCTCCACTCCTTTTATATACAATAATATACAAAGAAAAGAGTCCAAGAATCGAAATGTCACTAATTCAACATATTTACATCCAGAGCATAAAAATGAAATTGTCCTTCTGCAATAGATATAAAAAAGGTATCTCAAAAGCCACACTGGCTAATGGGATACCTTCATTTTTTGGTGGAGGATATTTTTCTGTACATCATCTATAAAAAACAGTCTCATTCGCTCTTTGGACGTCCTAACATCTGATCTATCTTCTCTTTTGCACCTTCCCATGAGGTCAATAATGGAAAAGCATATTGTTCACGGGCCCGCAAATTCCATGGATGCGGAATACAAAGCACTTTTCTTCCCCCCTGCAATGCCGGAACCAGGTTATGCACCCCGTCATCGATCAATAGATCGTAGTTAATAAGATTTTTTCGCTTACAGGTAAAGAAATTTTCAATCGGAATAAACGGCATATGCTTCTGCAACCAGTTCCATTTTTCCACCACCGACTGGGGTTGGGCTGCCGTAACAATAATTACATCATAAGCGTTATGCAGTTTCTCCATTTCTCCTACGACATGTTCGTCAAACAGTTCAAGCTCTTCATACAGACCGGGCCGCCCATAGAAAATCTCTTGTGTACAATCCGGATGACGTAAATGATCCGTATTCCAATCAAGCATTTCCTCATACCGTAGCAGATGCGTGGGAAAATCATTATTATTATGGTATATGGCTCGCTTCACTAGATGGCAAATTGTATCATCCATATCTACTGCAATTATTGGCTTCCTCATCTGCGCCTCCATTATTTTTTTAGATTACACTTTAATTATATACAATGAAATTACGGTTTTCGTCGAGAATTAATTAATATCCCGGTTAATGTTTATTAAATGCTTCTACGCATTTTTGGCAGATACAAGCTTTCCCTCTCAGTTCTTCCGGGATCTGTTCCTGCAATTCGAGTGGAATTTCTGTATGGAAACACCAACAGTCACCGCTTTCAGCGCCACAACGATTCAATTCTTTACATAAAGGACAATGGCGTTCTTCAACCAGTATGTTCATCATATCCAAAATTTCTACTCCCCCAAAAATCACAAACTATTTTTCTTTGGAAAACCATATTAATAAAAAAATCCAACAAATGACAATACGTCAGTAAGTAAAACAAACAACTCCCCGAATAGGTTTCCGCCATAACCACTTCTGAAGATCCCTAGTTTAGCATAAGCCCAATTTCTCTATTATTCCTAGACTTGTGAACTCGGTTCACTTGCATTAAGATAGTGAACATTACGAACTCAAATGGGAGAATAACAGATGAATGATAAGAAGATGAGCTTTTTAGATACCCTACATAGTGACTTACTTGCTACCATGGAAGAAGTATATAATCCTTGCAGGTTTGATTGCTCCGAACCAATTCTTGAACCGCAAAATGCGGAATACGGAGCATATATCTTTACCTTAAATGCGCTGGCCATTAGATTCCGGGTGGCTAAAATCACACCCACTAAAGTCGGGCAATTTGTGACACTATGGGAGCGAATTGGAGATCATCCCATCCAACCCTATGACATCTCAAATCCTGCTGATCTCTTCGTTATAAGTACACGAAATGGGAATCACTTTGGCCAATTTATTTTTCCAAAAGCTGTCCTAGGAGAACAAGATATTCTATCTGCTAAAGGTGAAGGTGGAAAAAGAGCTTTTCGAGTCTACCCGCCTTGGGACAATCCCACGAGTCGCCAAGCTCAAAAAACGCAAACATGGCAGTCGGAATATTTCTTGGATATCCCTGTAAATAAACCCGTAGACTACCTTCGTGCACAAGCACTTTACGGTTTACCTGTAAATCTTACGGTCTGACCTATCTCCTCCACATGTTCCTTATCGCCCTGCAAAATAAAATAATAGTATACATCATCTCCTATTTTCACCGCTTCGGGATATTTAATTATAAGCGCCGCTTGATGATTCCATTCCTCCCCTTGGTCAGCAGAAGGCATAATCAACTTTGCCTTCTCTTCCTCTTTTAACCTCTCTAATGTCAGTTCAGTGATTTGCGGATTGGAGCCATAAGGCTTCAGCTGATGGGAGGCAATAATTTCAGCTACTTCATCTATTGATTGTCCCTCTCCAGACATAGCGGATAATTGAAAAAAACCATCCTCCCCCTGACCCTTCTCATCATCTGCTGAATCGACGACCCATTCCGTTGGATACTTCAAAGAGACTCCATAAGCATTGGAAGTAAAGGTTGCAAGCCCAGTTTGCGTAAGCAGCATACCGATTACAGTACCTGCAAGTGCAATAACCACGATAACCAACACCCAAAGCCACCGTTTTTTGTATACATTTGTTTTCACGATATCCCCCTAAATCAATAATTAGTTGACATGTACAATATTAGGAAATAAGATATAAACAAACATATGAGCAATCATTCATATGTATTGCTGAGGAGGAAATTATAATGAGCGATCTTAAAAATATCCTATCTCTACTTCTTTTCTGCATCTTCCTAATTTCTTATCTATTAAAGCTCCTTATACTTTACAAGAAAAACCACATTAAAGGAAACGTTCTGGCTAAAGGCTCTAAACTATCTAAAATCTATTATACCGAGCTATTGGTAAAAACCTCTACTTTTTTATGGGGCGCAGCATGGTTTGTTTTTTCCTTAGCAGAGTCTTTTATGGTTACACTTGTAGGCAAAACGTTTGATATTCCTGTACTGCACTTTAGCGGTGTTGTTATAGCTGCGCTCGGATGTTTCATTTTCATTCAAGCTATGATTGCTATGCGCACTTCATGGAGAGTTGGGATTGATAAGACTACTTTAACCAAACTCATCACACACGGTATTTATAAATATAGTAGAAACGCTGCATTTGTCGGGTTTGATCTCATGTTTCTGGGATTGTATCTGATGTACCCCAATCTGTTAACACTCCTAATATTCTTTCTTAACATTGCCGCGATTCATTTACTAATTCTTCAAGAAGAGCAACATTTAAAGTCCGTATTCAGAGATGAATATATCCAATATGCCAATAATACACCTAGATATTTTCTATTTTAAAATCTTTTATCACAGCTCGGATAATTTATATTCGCTATATCATTTTACATTTTTTACAAGACAAGAAAACATTCTCTTAATGTAACTACTATAATATGAGACTGTAAACATACATTAGGAGGGAAATTATGAAATCACCGAAAAAGCATGGCGTCAAAACAGCAATTGTAGCGACAGCGGCAACGGCTCTTTTTGTATCCAGCATAGTCACTACTCATGCACCTAATCAAGCAGACGCAGCATCTTCGAACACAAGAAATGTAATTCTGTTTATTGGAGACGGAATGGGTGCTGCTCAGCGTGATGCCATCCGGCTTGCCACCGTAGGTGAAAAAGGAAATCTAGCAATGGATTCGATGCCATACGTTGGATTAATTCATACAAGCTCCACTGTCCCTGTTACAGATTCGGCTGCTTCTGCTTCAGCCTATGCCAGCGGTGTGAAAACTTATAATGGAGCTATCGGAATGGATGCCGATAAAAAAAGTGTTAAAACCATTATGGAATATGCTAAAGATGCCGGAAAATCAACAGGTGTCGTTACTACTAGTCAGATTACAGACGCGACTGGCGCCGCATTTGGTGCTCACGTCGAAGACCGCTCAAAGCAAAGTGATATCGCCCTCCAGCTTCTGACTAAGAGCAAGGTTGATGTTCTGCTTGGTGGGGGTGAGGATTTCTGGTACCCTGCAGGCAATCCCGGGAAATTCCCAGATGAACCCGCTGAAGATCCTTCAGAGAAAAGCAAAGGAACACAAGGTAACCTTGTTGATAAAGCTAAACAATTGGGCTACACCTATGTAACGAACAAAGCGGATATGCAAAAAGCAAAAGACGGCAAGCTGCTGGGAATATTCGCAAACGAGGAAATGTTCCAGCAAAATCCTGAGGGTGAAGGGGATATTTATAATCCGGTGGTATCGCTGCCCGAGATGACTAAGAAAGCTATAGATACGCTAGCAACAAATAAAAAGGGATTTTTCCTTATGGTGGAAGAAGAAGGCACTGACGAATTTGCACACCAAAACAACGCTAAAATGACGATTAAATCAGGTCAAGAACTGGATAAATCCGTGCAAGTAGCCAAAGACTTCGCCAAAAAGAATCCAGATACACTGGTTCTAGTTCTTGCCGACCATGAGACCGGCGGATTTTCTATTGAAGCAGTTGACGCAGATGATGAGTCCGGTGACGGCATATCCAAAGAAGACGGTCCATTCGCCATCGCCAATTCCAAACACAATTTTGTAGTGGACTGGACGACCTCAGGCCATACTGCGGTTGATATTCCAATCACAGCTATGGGCAAAAATGCACAATTATTTACTGGAATCTACGAAAACACCGAAGTATTCACCAAGCTTATGCAAGCATCAGGTTTTAAAGCCAAAAAATAAAGGCGAACAATAAAAGACTAGCCAAATTAAGGAGGATGCCCCCTGCTCTCTATTGAGCAGGGGGCATCCTCACTTCTGATTACCTCGGTTGATATTAGCATCAATTAAAGCATTTTTGTGCTTGTTATCTTCTTCTTCTTCTTCTTCTGTTACAACTACGCTTTTCAAAAATAACGGACTGTTATTAGTAATCATCAAATTATACTCATTATCGTTTGCTACTTTTGTATCATACTTAAGTATTTCTTCACAGTCATAAGCTTGACTCTCCAATCTTATATTCTATTGTACCTCCTCATATTTTAAAAAATGATTGGTTCATAGGGTGCTAAACTGTTTCCTTATGCTTCTAATTTACGTGACAGCTCCTTAATTAACTCGATCTCTCGTAAAACCATACTTCGGGTGTAAAAATAGAGCTCCTCAGAGTAATCCATATCCTCACTATTGCCTACTACCTTGGATAATTGCTGTAAATGGTCCAGCTTTTCGTTCATATAAGTCTCTCTGTAATCAAGCAATCTTCTACGTGTCTCCTGATCCAAAAGCTCATAATAAGCAAGACGAATAGACCATTCATTATCAATTCGAATAGTCTCCAGCGTAAATTCTGTTAAGCAGGTGTTAAACCGCTCCTCACCCTCAGTAGTTATAGAATATACATAACGTTTAGGCCGGCGTTCCTGAATTTCCGTTTTTTTGATTACCCATTTTCGCTTTTCAAATAATTTCAGCTTTGGATAAAGCGAGTTATTGTTTACGATTTTATCATTGCCCATTACAAAAATAATGTTTTTTTTAATTTCATAACCATGTTTGGCCCCTTTCATTAATTGGGCCAGAATCAAAACTTCAATATCCATAATCATCCTCCGGGCTTCCGGAATACGTATCCGGTTCATCATTTTCTTATATTACCTCAATTACTACATTTCTGCCAAATCACTCGTGATTTTTTGCACATACTTTCACCCTACCCTTTCGCTAATATAGGTTAAAATAACCTATTTATTTTTAACCTATATGTAGAGAGGAAGTTATCATATGGAATTCACACATTTATTTAGCAAGGGCACAATCGGAAATATGGAGCTTAAGAACCGGGTCATTTTACCAGCGATGGGCACGAAAATGAATGCGCCGGGTGGATACGTCAGTGATCGTCTGATTGATTACCATGTAGCACGAGCTAAAGGCGGCAACGGCTTAAATACTGTAGAAGTAACAACTATTCACCCAACGGCGGCCTCCGATGATGCTCCTGCCCTTTATGATGATAAATTTATTCCAGGTATGGCTCAATTAGCATTAGCTATTCGAGAGGCAGGAGGCAAAAGCTGTCTACAGTTATGGCATGGAGGTAAAGTAACTCCCAACCTAATTCAGGTCTCCTCTTCACCTGTTCCATTTGAAGGCGTAAGTCATATACCACGTGAACTTGCGCATCATGAAGTCGGCGAGATGGTTCAAGCTTACGCAGATACAGCCTCACGTGCGAAGAAAGCCGGATTTGACAGCGTGGAATTCCATGCCGGCCATGGTTATTTGCCCCAACAATTTCTAAGTCCTGCAATGAATTTTCGTCAGGATGAATACGGCGGTTCTTGGGAGAATCGTTGCCGCTTCCCCTTGGCTTGTATCCGCGCTATCCGGGAAGCGGTTGGACCTGGGTTCCCTATCTTGATGAGAATTTCTGCAATTGAGGATCTACCGGGCGGACTTACGCTGGAAGATATGAAGCTCTTCTCGAAGCTCGCTGAAGAAGCTGGAATTGATGCTATTAATGTATCTCGTGGGGTCCCTGCTGGCGCTGCAATTAAATATGAAGTTCCGCCAATCGATTTACCTGTGGGCTTCAATGTAGATAACGCAGCACAAATTAAATCTGTGGTTAACATCCCTGTTATTGCCGTAGGCCGTATTAATGATCCAGCAATTGCAGACCGGATAATCGCGGAGGGTTTGGCTGATTTTGTAGCCATTGGGCGTGCGCAGCTGGCTGATCCGGAATTCTGCAATAAAGCTTTAGCCGGACGTGCAGACACCATCGTTAAATGTGTGGGTTGCGACCAAGGCTGCTTCGATGGATTCGTGAATCCTAATGTGCCATTTATCAGCTGTGTGTTTAATCCTGCAACCGGCCGTGAAAGTGAATATGAATTGCAGCAAACGAATATCCCCAAGAAAATACTTATTGCTGGTGGTGGCCCTGGTGGATTAGAAGCAGCTGTCACACTGAAACGACGTGGGCATCATCCAATATTATGCGAAAAAAATGACATTCTAGGCGGACAGCTTTATATTGCCGGCGCCGCACCACGTAAAGAGGAAATGGCTGCAGCCGCTCTGAATATGGGAGAAACCGCTAAACGTGAAGGTGTAGACATTCGATTGAATACAGAGGTTACACCTGAATTAATCCAAGGAATTGGTCCAGATGAGGTCATTCTTGCAATCGGATCTTCTCCTATTATTCCGCCTGTGGAAGGCGTCGACAGTTCACATGTGGTCAATTCACATGATGTGTTGTGGGGAACGGTTCATCCAGAAGGAAGAGTCGTTATTATCGGTGGCGGTTTAGTGGGGCTTGAGGTCGCAGAGCTGCTTGTAGAACGCGGACATCAAATCACTGTAGTTGAAATGCAAGCCGATGTTGCTAATGATCTAGGACTTTTGCGTAAAATCTGTGTCATGGAAAGTCTATATGGACATGGCGTTGAATTAATAACCAACAGCAAATGTATGGCGATTCAAGGGGATAGCGTAATTGTTGAAAAAGACGGCGAATCTCACAGCCTACCTGCTGATTATGTAGTAATCGCCGTAGGTTCACGCGCCCTCAACAAACAACCTCTTCAGGATTTCTTGGAGGAAAGCTCCATCCCTTATCATATAATTGGCGATGCGGTGCAAGCGCGTAGAGCGCTTAATGCGATTTGGGAAGGCGCTGAATTAGCTAGACGAATCTAATTAAGCTAGCTATAAGATTTATGAAATAAACCCGGCAGGTCGCCCTGCCGGGTTATTTTTTACTCAGAGTGCATTCGTGAGCGGTTATCCGGTAATCGGTATCCATTCAACCATTATGCCGTTCTGTCGTTCGGACTCAGGAGGCGCTATTGAGCTAAAAGTAGTCTTTTTACGAATCTATCGGACCCAGATGCCGCTATTCCGCAAAAACAGGGGGCAAAAGTGGTGCTGCGACGGGAATAACTGTATTGGAGTCCGAAAAGCTCAGCAAATCAGCATTTAGGAGCTAATAAGTGCACTGGTGTCCGTTAGCGTTAAAGGTGCGCACAAAAGTATGGTAAGAAAGATGAAAACGGTGAGAATGATGAGAATAGTGAAATACTCATATCAATGAACCACTCACATTCATTTTGAGTATCGGCAGCCCAATAAATGCCGCATATCGCTCAGCTTCTTTAAGTACCAACTTTTCCGTATCGCCCAGATCGGCAAAAGGATGGATCATAATCTCAATCCCCTTGGTCTTTAGGGTTCTTTTCCATGTACCCACAACCTGACCCTCCACAACAATCGTTGGAAGAAAAACACCATTATTCCCCGGAACTATCAAAGGAGCAACGTCGGGCTCTAGAACGGCACTTCGGTCTTTATAACCAAGAATGTACTCATCAAAACCCGGAAGCAGATGAACGCCCGATTCCTCAGCAGTTGACTCTAGCCGATCAGCAGACATCCAATACTCAGTGCCATCAATAACCTCTGATTGCAGTTGACTTTTGGCCGCTTCCAGTCCTCGTCTGGCATCTGTAAGGGTTATGCCTGCCCACCAAGCAAAATCTTGAACAGTTGCTAAACCATGTCCAGTGAAATATCTCCGAGCGAGTTCATACAATGACTCTTCGTAAGTAAGATCGCGAAAATGAGGCACCCATTCCTCTAGCAAAACAATCGTTTGCTGCTTACCATTCATCGGCCCGAAACAAATCAGCCCTTGGTACGCAACATTCCACAACATATGATAACCACGCTGGTTCCCTGTGTGAATACCTTCTTCTTCTATTAGCTGAAGTAAAAGAGCACGATCTAGCTGCTTTCCACCTTGTAAAGCATTAACTATAATATGTCTACAACGTTCTAGTGTCTGATCATCTAGCCCAAGCTCTGCATTTCGTCGCTTTGTTTGTCCCGTTAAACGCGGCACAGATAGCTGATGCATCCACTTTACATCTTCCGGTGGGACAAAATGAAGCGTACCACGCAGCGTCCAATTCAGAATCATCTTGCGATCAACGATAGCACACTCTATATCAGCTAAATTCGAAGATGGAGTACGTAATCCGATCGCCCACATCGCCTGCATGTAATCCTGCGCCTGTATTGCCCCTAATTCTTTAACGACCTGTTCGGGCTTGATTAGCTTGGAATCAACGATCTTCTGATTATATAAACGCTGAGTAGCTATCATTTTATTCGTCACACTTTACCTCCTTAAGTGAACCTTATCAAACCATCGTCTAACCTTATAGGAATGATT
The DNA here is from genome assembly GCF_037969975.1 of Paenibacillus sp. FSL R7-0163. Classification (NCBI taxonomy): domain Bacteria; kingdom Bacillati; phylum Bacillota; class Bacilli; order Caryophanales; family Paenibacillaceae; genus Paenibacillus; species Paenibacillus sp. FSL R7-0163. The sequence goes on along the minus strand of NZ_CP150224.1, from coordinate 1,738,171 downwards.
TTAATATAATTTTTTCCAATCTCATAGTTTTTCTTATTTCTTAGCTATATTATTGGATAGGATGAAGTTTCGATTCAATCTCTTCCCGGCGTTCTTCCAGAAAAGAAGGTAAGGTCAAATTCTCGCCCAGCGCATCAAAAGATTCATCAATCTCAAACCCTGGACCATCTGTAGCAAGCTCAAAAAGAATATGGTTCGGATCACGGAAATACAAGGAATGGAAGTAATAACGATCAATGACCCCTGTGTTCTTGAACCCTTCAGCTGTGATTTTAGCAGCCCATGCGGTTAACTCTTCCAGATCCTTCACTCTTATAGCCACATGATGAATACTGCCTTTTCCCGGTCTTTCCCGGTCTTGATCATTAACTTCTTTGAGCTGAAGTTCAGTGTACAAGCCGCCTTTAGCTGTTTCATAAATATCCACCATTACCTTCGGGTCACCCATGGATGGCACTCTACGAACTTGTGTATAGCCTAAAATATCCTCTAAAACAGCCTTTGTACGGCTAGCCTCACGGACAGTCAATTCAACGGGACCCAAACCAACAATGGCATATTGTGGTGGAATATCATCAGTAATCCAAGGTTCTACCAGCTGAGTCACATTATCTTTTTCTGCGGACACCAGATGAACCGTTAATTCATCACTATCCTGAAAAGTAAGCGAATTACGCTCCTCTATACTTACGATAGCTTCATGAGCGATTTCAAATGTATCTAATCTGTTAGCCCAATATACTAAGGCCTCATCGCTAGGAACGAGAAGAGAGATTGCAGAAATGCTGTTCGTTCCTTTCCGGGTCCGGCCTGCATTTGGCATTTCAAAAAAGGATACCTCGGTGCCTGGAGCGCCATTAGGGTTGCCATAGAATAAATGGTACATGGTTGGATCGTCCTGATTTACGGTTTTTTTGACAAGTCTTAGTCCCAGAACTTTTGTATAAAACCATAGGTTTTGTTTAGCGTCTTTAGTAATCATTGATACATGATGTTGTCCGGTTATTTGTTGTTGGCTCATTTTAATTTCCTCCTAATATGATTATGGTTTACTAGTAAACTGATGCTGAAAAAAGGAAGCTTTATTCAGAATAAAGCTTTTACAATACTACTAAACTCCTCGTGGAATTCGATTCTCATTCTGGATATGGCGGTGAATCTTCTTAAGCATGCTGTAAAATACCTTTTTCTCCTCGTCCGTCAGTGGATCGAATAACGAAGCTTGGAAATCCGATTGCAAAGGAAGAACTTTCTCGATAAGCGCCTGGCCCTTTTCAGTTAAAGAAATATACTTCACCTTCCAATCCTGCTTACGCTCAATCCATCCTTCTTTTTCTAATCTGCCAAGCATATGTGATACTCCACCTTTAGTAATGGTTAAATGCTCTGCAATATCCATCTGTGTCACAGGCTGATGTAATAGTATTTGTACTAACGCATCAAACTGGCTAACCGTTAAATCAAACTGCTTCAAGAACTCATTGGAAAGATCGTTACTATTGTCATAAACTCTTACCAGCCGCAGCCAGATCAACAAGCTTAGTTTGTTGTCTTCAGTGAATCCATTGTTTCGCATTATGCCACATCCATTGCTTTGGAATTGGATCTATTTGATTATCAGTTTACTAGTAATCTGATGTGGAGTCAAGTTTCGTATTAACTTAAGAAATAGAGAAGCACAGATAAACCATTACTAGCCATGTGTGCAACTATAGGCACTAATATATTTTTTCTTTTCTCATATAGGTAGGCAAAGATTAATCCAGCAGTCATATAGGAGAAGATATTCCACATTTCGTTATAGTTACCCTGAAAAACCACGGCTCTATAGACATGCTGGAAGCCAAATAAAAAGCAAGATATCAGATAAGCCAGAAGACGACTCTTCCTGCGGATCGTTCTGTAAATGGTCGCCCGATACACTAATTCTTCAATCACGGGACCAATCCATACCACATTCACTGTAAAAATAAATGGATACGAAGACAACATTGCCCGTAAATCCACCTCATTAACAGACTTTGTAATGGGATGAAAGATGGAAATTAGTGTGGGAATCAACATACTTCCGATGATAATAATCAAACAAAGTCCCCAAACCATCCATACCATATTACGCACCCAGTGTTGTGTGAAATCATGAACAGCTTGTTTATAGAACCCTCTAATACCTATAATCACTCCTATGTAGATCAGACTATTCAACAGTAAGGCCATTCGATTTTGTTGTTCTGGCTGCCAAATAAAAACATGGTTAAGAATCTCCATAATCGGCCGGATCAAGAGAATAGAGAACAATCCTAAAAAGTACATTACTGCTAATATAACGCCCAAGATCAATTGCCTTTTACTTAATTTCTCATCAATCATTATAATCTAATCCCCCATGTAAAATTGTTAATAGACTGAATATCAACCATTTTAGCATTGGGAAATTTCATACGACTTAATGTAATCTTACATAGACCTTAAATTTTCCAGTTCAGCCCAATTATAATTTCAAACTGGTTATCCTGCGTATTCAGCTGAACAGTTCCTCCATGAGCAGTTATTATTTTCTGAACAATGAGTAGCCCTAATCCAGAACCTGCCGGGTTCAAGGCTGATGGTTGACCGTAATTAACAAAAGTAAGCTTGGCTCCATCACTCACCTTTTCCAGCACAACTTGAAACTTAGAACCTCGCTCCTGATAAGCGATGGCATTATAAAGCAGGTTTGAGAATACACGGTTCATTCTTTTTTTATCAAACTGTAGAATTATTTCTTCTGGCTCGATTACAAAATCAGGAATCAGACCCGCAGCCTCAAGCTCGGGCAACATATGTATCATTTCTTCTCTCAAATATTCTGAGAAATCATCTGTTGTAACATCCAAACGAAATTCGGGACTTTCCATTCTCGATAATTCAAACAAATCCTGAATCAATACATTGGCACGGATACTATTTTCGTATATTATTTTGGCAAATTCCAAATGTTCTATCCGACCGCTCACCTGTTCTTTTAGTTCAAGCTCTGCGTAACCCATAATACTTGTTAATGGATTTTTTAAATCATGGGATATATCCAATATTAGATTTTTTCGATTGATTTCACTCTGTTCTTTTAACGAGGTCTGGATCTGAATCACTTCTGCCATATGATTAAAAGCCTGCTCCAGTTGACTAAACTCCCGATTTCCGCCTACCTGTACTCTTGCTGAATAATCCCCATTCTTAACCTTTTCAACAGCAGCGGACAACTGGTCTAAGGGTTTAATGAAACTAACCGCTGTAATTCTCGCATAAATCATCGTGCTTAGAATCAAAATCAACAAATAACCTAACCCAATAAACCCAAGCATTTGAAGGGTATGATCCTGCATAGGTGAATCTGAATTCCAATGGAAACTGCCTGTCATCTTCACTTGTATAGGTAAAAAGACGATCAGCCAAAAATGTTCCTGCTCATTATATTCAACAGTGATCATATCTTTGTTAGCTCCAGTATTCATTAGAAAATCCGTAAATTCTTTGACACTAATCTGCTTGGACGTAAATGGATTGTTGCCAATGGAGTGTATGACTTCGTAATTGGAATTCACAACCTGTAAACTGCCCCCGACATCATTAATAACACTAGTGTCAATTCTTTGATAGTCATTTTGCATAAGTTTAGCAGCCGTTAACTGATTATAAATAATGTCCTTAGATCCCAGCCTGTTCATGCTAAACAAAGCAACAATCACCAATATCGTGATAACCGTTGTTATAAGAAAGATCGCGATATAGTTTTTTAACAATTGATAGGATATATTATGTTTTTTCATCTTATTTACCTGGATTGTAGAATTTGTAACCTAGTCCACGCACTGTGACGATAAATTCGGGATGGTGTGGGTCCCGTTCAATCTTATTCCTTAGACGGCTGATAGTAACCATAATCGTATTATTATCACTATAGAAATCCTCTTCCCACGCCGCTGCATATAACTTTTTGGGCGTAAAAATTTGATTAGGACTCTGCATCAGACATTGTAATACCTTATATTCCTTGGCATTTAAAAGAACCGGACTTTCATTTATGTACAACATACATTCCTTTAAATTCAGCTTCAATTCTCTATGTTGGATTGTTTCTTCAGTTATCGATTGGCTAAGATCGTATACATTTCTTCGTCTCAGCTGCGCCTCAACCCTAGCCACAAGCTCTGAAGCACTAAATGGCTTCACCATATAATCGTCCGCTCCAAGACCTAAACCAACAACCTTATCAATTTCTTCACCGCGGGCAGTTAACAAGATAACCGGAATATGGCTTTTCTCTCTTATCTGTCGCAACAGATTAAGCCCATCAAGCTTGGGCATTACAATATCCAGAATGGCAAGATTTATTTCATGTTGATTAACAACCTCTAAAGCCTCAATGCCATCCTTGGCTTCGAATACTCGATAGAATCGATCTTCTAAATGTATTTTCACTAGTTTTCTTATATCAGTTTCATCTTCAGCAATCAGTATATTCATCGCTCAATTCCCCTAACTAATCTCAAATAGCTGAGTCTTTTCACTCAGTATAACTTGCCAAATACCACTTCGGTATAAAAAGCCTAAAGAAAAGATCTGGAACATCATGATTAAAATACCCATGGATTCGGCCCGGTGCGAACTCTGGACTCGTTAGTGCACACCAAGAAATGCGATTAAATTCCTCCCAAGGATCACCATAATCAAATCTATTAAAATCAATAATTCCAAGTTCCCTCGACTTCGTAATGATCATATTCCCTACATGATAGTCGCCGTGTTGAAAAGTCTGCGGCCGCCCCTCCAATAAGTAACGATTCGCCTCCACAAACTCAATGACCTGCTCTGCTCCCTTTAGAACAATGCCGAATGTTTGATATTTCGTGATGTACTTATCGATCTTCCACCCCAAACTGAAGAGGTCATTTCACAACCTCCTTTTAATCAAACTGCTTCACAAAATAGAAAAATTTTCTTATTTATTTCTTAGAAGATTATTTTATTCAATTGATGTTGGAACAACAATAGTGTATGATGCATAGTATAGATTGAATACTGTATGACACATAGTAAGTATAAGCGGCTTCGACGTCCTCTCAAGGACAACAAGCGTTTAAACCAAAAATATAAGAACAATTTATAAGAGATTATAAATCCTTATATTTTAAATAATGAGGTGGGTGAATGAGTACTTTATTAAATTCTTTAATCACAGAGCTTAGAAGAGGTACGTTAACGCTAGCCGTTTTAAGTCAATTACGAACACCCCAGTATGGATATTCGCTCGTTCAATTGTTGGAGGAATCCAGCATCATCATCGATCAAAGCACCTTATATCCATTACTTCGCCGATTAGAGAAACAGGAATTAGTGACGAGCAGCTGGGACACATCCGAGAGCAGACCCCGTAAGTATTATGTTCTAAGTGACTATGGCGTAGAGATTTTTTTACAGCTAAAGGAAGAATGGCTTAAGAATTCGAAAGAACTCTACGGCCTATTACAAGGGGAGGATGACCATGAAGCTAATTGAGATTTACATTCATGAAGTTACTCGGAGGTTACCGGAACAAAATCGGGAAGACATCGCATTAGAATTACGATCAACCATCGAGGATATGTTACCGGATGATTATGACGAAAAAGAGGTAAAGGCCGTCCTTGAAAAATTGGGCAATCCAGCTATTTTAGCTAGTGAGTACCGCGATCAGCCCATGTATCTCATCGGCCCACGCTATTTCGATTTATATGTTACGTTATTAAAAATGATTATACCAATCGCTGTAGTTGTTTCTTTAATCGCTCTGGTTGCTGATTACTTGATTGGCTACAGCGGCGATAAAACAGTTGCGGATATTGTTACTGCAGTTATAAGTACAGGAATTGGAACCTTCCTTGAAGTAGGAATCCAAGTCTTTTTTTGGATAACTGTTGTGTTCGCTATTATCGAACGGGCGGATAAAGGAAAGGAAGGGCATCCGCTTACTACAAAATTAAGGAAATGGACTCCTGATGATTTGAAGGATATCGCGCTTGTCCATAAGAAAAAAGCAATTACAAGCTTCGAAGTGTTCGGAAGTTTACTGTGGACTGCCATTTGGGCTACTGTTTATTTTAATGCTGAACACCTGATCAGAGTCTATAGAGGCGGTGAAGGCGCACTTAACTTCGTAGCCCCAGCTTTTAATCAGCATGTGTTACTTGATTATTGGCCTATTATTCTTATTGTGATCGGATTAGAAGTCGCATTAACTATATATAAATTAATCAAGAGACAATGGACTAGAGAATTAGCATTATGTAATACGGTCCTCGAGCTCATTGTACTTATTGTATTCGCTGTTATCCTTATAAATCCGAATGTATTTAACCAAGAATTCATTAACTACATGTCTAATTTATTAACTACTACAGCTAACCAATTTGAAACGGGGCTAGTAGGTGGAGGTATAGCAGTCTTGATTTTAGTTGCGGTCCTCAATATATATGAAGGCTTCCGCAAGGCTCGCCTCTAGTATTCGCAGAGCGGTGATTCTCCTGTTATTTGGAGAATTGCCGCTTTGTTTTCTGACTCGTTGAATGCCTGCTTCAAATGCTTCAACAGTATTGTCACCCTCTAAGAGTTACGGACCCAGATGACTTAATTTGCACATTTTCTGCCTTTGGAACAGGGCTTCGGACTCCAATGACGTTATTCCCTCGAAAGAGCTCCATATCGGGGTGTTTCAAGGCAATAGCGGCTATGCGGTCCGTTGGCATCCCAAACGTGCGATATTTCTGGGTTTAGTGTCATCTGTGTCCGATAGGTGTTTCGTATGTGCAAATGTTAGCGAAGAATACGAAAAAAAGGAGTTGTCCCATAAGCCATGAATGGCTGCTAGGACAACTCCTTCTGATTTAATTAAATAGTTCAAGCTCGATAACCGTATCCATCTCATCAGGTAACATCGCGCCTTTTAATGTAATAAACGCTCCACCGTCAACATCCGAATATTCCTCAGCCATCCACGGCGCCTCCACCTTTAGCTCGGTACCATCACGTAGTAATCTGGCCTTTTTAATCTTCCCTTTCAAGCCTTGGAAATAGATCGGGCCAATTCCACGGTCGTAAACGTGCGCATATAACTTATTGCCCTTTTGCGTATAACGTCCCCACTCTGGCTTAGGTAACAAAGACTTCCCGCATCCATAAATACTGTCTCCATTAAGGCGCATCCACTCCCCAACTTCGTCAAGGATAACCAGTGATTCCCGTGTCATTTCACCTTTAGCATCTGGTCCAACATTGAGGAGCAGGTTACCATTCTTACTGATACATTCGACCATCGTACGGATGACTTGCTTGGTTGATTTATAATTCTTATCCTCGGAATGATAACCCCAGTTGTCATTAAGGGTAATGCAGGCTTCCCAAGGGATGGATTGGCCGTTTACGTCAACAATGCCGCCAGGTGGAATGATCTGCTCGGGGGAGAAGAAATCTCCAGCATATTCCTCAGGTTCTGCCGCACGAATATTGCCACCTAATCGATTGTCGATAATAATATCAGGTTGTATGGAACGAATCATCCGGATAAGCTCCGTCGCCTTCCACTTCTCCCCTGTCATATTATCGTAGGAGAAGTCAAACCACATAATGTCGATTTTACCGTAATTGGTGAGCAGTTCCTTTACTTGCCCATGCATATACTCCAAGTATCTATCGAAATCAATCGGCTTATCTTTAGCCGCTTCGTTATCCCGATCAGGATGTGCCTTATCTCCATATCCGGGATAATCCTCATGGTGCCAGTCTATGATAGAGTAATATAGACCTACTGCAATCCCTTCAGCCCGGAAAGCGTCTACATATTCCCGCACTAGATCACGCCCAGCGGGCGTATTAGTGGCTTTGAAATCAGTCAGCTTACTATCGAACAGACAGAACCCGTCATGATGTTTGGTCGTAAGAACAGCGTATTTCTGACCCGCAGCTTTTGCTGCACTTGCCCATTTCTTCGGATCATATCGAGAGGCGTCAAATTCATCGAAATACGTCATGTAATGCTCTCTACTCATCCGCTCGTTACCGCGTATCCATTCCCCTCTAGCAGGAATTGAATATAATCCCCAATGGATAAACATCCCGAACCTATCCTGTAAGAACCATTTCGTTCTTTCTTCTCTTGCACCCATCTCTCCAACTCCTCGTTAATGAAAGCTATAATCAATCTTTCACTCCACCTAAGCGGTATGAAATAATGCTGCGGCTCCAATTAAACCTACATCGTCTTTGAGAGCGGCAGGTTCAATTGTAAAAGTACCCTTATATGGATCCATGACAAATTGCTCCGTCTTCTCCACCAGTGCAGGGAATAACAAATCTCCAGCCTTACTCACGCCTCCACCGATCACGATCCGATCAGGATTGAACGTATGAACTGCATTGGCTAGACCTAGTGCCATATAATGAATACTGCGGTCAATAACCTCGACGGCCACGGCATCGTTAAGTGCCATGGCTTCAAATACGTGCCGCGAAGTAATTTTTTCTCCATTTATATTAGCCAGTTCCGTAATCATCGACGGTCTGCTCTCCATACTTCGCAGCGCCATATCCCGAATCGCTGTGCCCGAAGCGAAAACTTCCCAGCAGCCGAATCTTCCACAGCTACATTCCGTTCCGTTCGGGTCAATAATATTATGACCTAGTTCACCAGCAAATGAATTTTTGCCAAGAAGCAGCTTGCCGTCAATGACGATACCTGCTCCAATCCCTGTGCTAAAGGTAACATAAACCATGTTGTCTGCACCTTTGCCAGCTCCTCGGACATACTCACCCCAAGCCGCAGCGTTCGCATCATTCACTACCTTTACTTCAACGCCTAGCTCCGACTCCATCCAGTGCTTCAGCGGAACATTATCCCATTCCGGAAGATTGGTGCCGTGAATAACGATCCCGTCCTGGCTATTTACAGCTCCGGGAGAAGCCAGCCCCACTCCAGTGAGTGGTCGTCCTTCGGATACGGAGCGGATCATATCGATCATTCGCTGCACCACTTCTTTAGCGGTACGTGCCCCAGCCGTTTCCATCAGTTCCCGTTTCAACACGGTCCCCTTTGAATCGAACAATGCTGCGGCAATTTTTGTGCCTCCTAAATCGATTCCAACTACGTAGCTCTCAACCTTCTGCATAACCCATTCACCTTTTCACTATCTATTATTAGCCGTTAGAATGAATACTCTCTGCTAACGCCCGTAAGGCTGCTGGATCGATTGGCGACAAAGCGTCTTTATCATAACGAACAGCCGACCCAAAATGCACTTCTGTTACTCCAGTCTGATGTATAAATGAAGTAATACCTTCCGGCTTCAAACCGCTTCCAGCCAGTATACTTACCGTTTTACCTCTTGATTCCTCGACTAGCTTCCGCATAGCAGGAATAGCTTCTGGTGCCGGACCTGGCCCAGCAGAAGTGAGTACACGCGTAATTTGCGGATACTTACAAAGCGTTCGATAACCTTCTATTTGATCCTTCAACTCATCAAAAGCACGGTGGAAGGTTACTTGCAATCCATCGGTCAACGGCAATAATGTTTCAAGCGCTCGCTCGTCGATAGTCCCTTCCGGTGTTAACGCACCAATCACAATCCCCGCCGCTCCGCTGGCTGCAATTTGCTTTATCTCTGCTGCCATGGTCAAAATGTCATACTTTGAATAGCAAAAAGAACGGCTGTGCGGGCGAACCATAACAAACGCAGGAATGCTAACCGATTTAGCAACTTGTTGCACCAATCCTATCCCTGGTGTTAGACCGCCTTCCGTAATCGCAGTAATGAGCTCCAGGCGGTCAGCCCCGTTCGCTTCGGCTGTAAGAGCATCGTCCATACAGGTAGCGATGACTTCCAATCTCATAACTTTCCCCCACTCTTCCGGTTGTTATTGTTGTGCCTGTTTCATGACATAATCAGCGAGCAGTCGAGCACCATAGCCCGTTGCTCCAGCTTCTGAATACCCCACATCCTGCTTGTACTGAACCGTCCCAGCCATATCAATATGAACCCAGCTCAGCGATTCCGCTACAAAACGCCGTATAAAAAGCGCTGCTGTAATCGCACCTGCAAAAGGTGAAGTACTAACATTACGTAGATCAGCGTAATTGCTTCGAAGATCGACTTCATATTCATCCATAAGCGGCATGGGCCACAGTCGCTCACCATTGCGCTCACCGATTTCGACGAGGTTCTGCGTCATCTCTCCATCACCCCATATGCCGGCGATACCTAATCCTAGCGCTGCGCCAACATTTCCAGTAAGTGTTGCAATATCGATGACCTTAGTTGCCCCGATATTTGCTGCATGAATAAGCGCATCCGCGATAATAAGCCGCCCCTCGCCATCCGTATTTGCAACCTGAACCGTCAGCCCATTAGGATAGCGTATAACAGACGATGGCAGCATCGCTTCAGCATCTGGTACGTTATCAACAACTGGGATCAATGCGGTCACATTTACATGAGCTTGATTCCGTACTAAAATATCCAGCGCCCCAATAACAGCTGCTGCGCCACCCATATCCATACGTGCATCGCTGATATCACTTGCGGTCTTAACATTCATCCCACCCAAATCGAAGGTAACACCTTTACCCACCAATGCCAGCATTGGCAATTCAGGGTTACTCTCATAGCGAATTTCAACGAGGGCCGGGGAGTGTTTACTGCCTGCTCCAACCGCCAGCAACCCATTCATCTGTAGGTCAACCAGCTCCTGCCCCCGGTAAACATGAACTTTCACTGCTGCGTTATCACGCTCGAAATATTCGACCATCCATTCTGCGAACCGATCCGGATTTAGAGTCCCGGGCACCTCATTCACCAGATCGCGAGCAACCACTGCTCCTTCAGCGCGTATGCGGCCAGTACTTAGTACAACTTCCAGTTCAAGCTTAGTCAGCTCAGGCCAATCGGCTGTCTGGAGCAGCAAATCAACTGAATTGTCTATTTTAGTAACGCCACGATAGGTTTGGAAACGATATAATCCGAGAAGCCAGCCTTCAATCCATGCTTGCAGCTCATCCGCAGCGGAAATATCACTTTCTGCTGTCCTACGAACAAATGAAGCGAAATTCAGCCCTTCTCTTAGAGCTAAGCGGGCGGCAGATCCCGCTGCTCGACGAATTTTCTCAAGCGTAAGAGCCTTGCGTTTTCCCATTCCAACAGCTAACACATCGGACTCTTCCTCAGAACGAGCATATAACCATGTCACACTGCCACTCTGTTTGTGAGCTTCTCCCAGCCGAAGAGGAAAAGGCTCCTCTTCATAGGCTAAGTAGATAAGCATATCCGCCCCATTAGCAGAATCGAACAAGATATTCATAGCTGTCCCTTCTTTTCCGTAAAGTGTACTCACATTTAAAATTATCGTTCTAGTTTCAACATTTCTTCATCAAACAGATGACAAGCGAGCTCATGACCTGGTTCAACTTCCCGGAATACAGGCACATGTTGCTTACAGATCTCCATACAGGAAGGGCATCTTGTATGAAAGCGACAGCCCGTCGGCGGATCAACGGGACTTGGAAGGTCACCTTTTAGAATAATGCGTTCCTTCTTCAAGCTTGGATCGGGCACGGGAACTGAAGATAGCAGCGCTTGGGTGTAAGGATGCAAGGGACGGTCATACAATGTATCCTTATCAGCCGTCTCCACAAGGGAACCCAGATACATGACCCCAATTCGATCACTAATATGCTCGACCACACTAAGATCATGAGAGATGAATAAATAGGTCAGGCCATATTCCTCCTGCAAGTCCTGTAACAGATTCAACACTTGGGACTGAATCGATACATCCAGTGCTGACACGGGTTCATCCGCCACGATTAGACTAGGGCGCACTGACAAAGCCCGGGCAATCCCAATCCGTTGCCGCTGTCCACCGCTGAACTCAAACGCAAATCGCTCAGCGTGCAAACTGTTCAATCCAACGGTCTCCAGCAGTTCGCAAGCTAGCTTATCCCGCTCTTTGGAGGACAGCTTTGTATGAATAAGCAGGGGTTCGGCGACAAGATCCTTCACCTTCATGCGTGGATTAAGTGAAGCGTAAGGGTCTTGAAACACCATCTGCATATCTTTGCGCAGAGGCCGCATTTGGTTATCTGAGATATGGCTAATATTTTGCCCCTTAAACCACACTTCTCCATGATTGGGTTCCAGTAAGCGAGTCACTAGCCTGCCCGTAGTCGATTTCCCACAGCCACTTTCACCTACAAGGCTGAACGTTTCTCCTTTACGAATGGCGAATGAAATCCCATCAACGGCGTGCAAATATTTAGTCGTTCCGAAGAAGCCCTTCTTCACAGAAAACAACTTCTTCAAACCCTTAACTTCAATTAGTGGAGTCTCTTTCATAAACATCCCGCTCCTTCCGTGTCCTCCTGCTGTGTAAGCCAACAACGGCTCTTGCGCTCTAGTCCCTCAATCGGAAGTAGCTCAGGTTCGTGCGACAGACAACGCTCCATGGCAAATTCGCAGCGAGGCGCAAACTTACAGCCGGCAGGCATTTGTGAAAGGTCTGGCACATTCCCTTTTATAGACTCCAAGCGATGTACATTCTGGCGCAGCTTAGGTACCGATTGAATCAATCCCTTGGTATACGGATGCTGCGGTCTGGCAAACAGCTCCTGAACAGAGGCTTCCTCCACCACACGACCTGCATACATTACAACTACCCGGTCACATAATTCGGCAACTACTCCAAGATCATGGGTAATGAGCAGCATTCCCATATCCTGTTCATCTTTCAACTGCTTCATCAGATCAAGAATTTGCGCTTGAATCGTTACATCGAGTGCGGTCGTGGGTTCATCGGCAATCAACAGCTTAGGATGACAAGACATGGCCATTGCAATCATGACCCGCTGTCTCATCCCGCCGGATAGTTGATGCGGATATTCATCGATTAATTCCTCTGCGCGAGGGATACCTACAAGCCGCAACATATGAATCGCATGCTCACGAGCCTTCTTGCGTCCATAACCCAAATGCAGTCTAATCGGCTCTGTTAATTGCAGCCCAATCCGCAGCACTGGATTAAGAGAGGTCATCGGCTCCTGAAAAATCATTGCCAGATCATTTCCCCGGATTTGGCGCATCTCCTTCTCAGAAATCTTCGTCAAATCCTTTCCTTCAAAACGCACAGAACCTTCAGAAATTCTACCCGGCGTATCTTTAAGCAACCGCATGATCGATAATGAGGTTACACTTTTGCCACAACCAGATTCACCAACCAGGCCTAGCACTTCACCTTTCTTAATGGCAAAGTCTACCCCCGCAACCGCAGTAATACTTCCATCGCCGCGTTTGAACTCCGTTTTCAGCCCTTGTACATCCAGCAAATGTTGAGTCATGTCTTGTCCCTCCTTAGTTTTTCATTTTGGGATCAAGAGCATCACGCAGTCCGTCCCCGACCAGGTTAAATGCAAGTACAGTTAAAAAGATGGCTATCCCCGGAAAATAAACGATATGTGGAGCAATACTTAAATAATCACGTCCCATACTTAACATTGCGCCCCAATCAGGCTCCGTTGTTTTTGCACCCATTCCGAGAAAGCTTAGTGATGCAGCAGCCAAGATCGCTCCGCCAATCTTCATGGATAGATTAACGATAATACTGGGCACGGTCTCAGGAAAAATATGACGCCAAATAATCCGGCGATGCTTCGCTCCCATGGAACGAGCCGCTTCGACAAACAATGTTTCTTTCGCAGATAGCGTTACGCTCCGAATAATCCGGGCGAACGATGGAGTCCCAAAGACTGCAACTGCGATAACAACGTTGGATAGACCCGGACCGAGGATGGCGACGATTCCAATGGCAAGCAGCAAGTCAGGAAATGAAAATAGTACATCACTGCCACGCATAATAATCCGATCTAGCCAACCGCCATAATATCCACTTAACAGACCTAGGATGGTTCCAAGTACGCCTGCGATGAAGACAGAACTGAGACTGACCGCTAAGGTTAAGCGAGTACCATCAATCAAACGGCTTAGAATATCACGGCCATATTCGTCTGTCCCGGCCCAATGTGCAGCAGAAGGACCCGCCATAAGGGCATCGTAGTTTGGTTCATCAGGATTATACGGGGTCAGAAATGGCCCGAAAATTGCAATTAGGAATAGCAATATAATAAAAAATGCGGCCACAAGGGGCATCTTTTGTTTACTGAACTTACGTAAAAAAACACCCATACGGCCTTTTGTTTTCCCCGGGGCCAGTACCTCTCCGGGTAATGGAGATTTTGCTCCCATCACCGCCGAATTGTCACTCATGATATCCCTCCTGATCCTAAATTCACCCTATAAATCTATTGAAATTCTGCTTCTTAGTCGCATTAGCTACTGAGAAAACCTTATTTTCGGATTAAGTACGCCATACAATAAATCTACTAATAGATTGATAAGAATAAATTGTGTAGCAAACAGAAGCAGTAAGGCTTGAATGACTGTATAATCCCGGAACAAAATGGAGTCTACTAGCAGCCTGCCAAGACCCGGAATACTGAATACCGTCTCAACCATTACAGAGCCGCCGAGCAGGAACCCAAACTGAAGTCCAGCTACGGTAACCACCTGAATCAAAGAGTTGCGCAGCGCATGCCTGCCGATAACAACATACTCGCGTAAGCCTTTTGCACGTCCTGTACGGATATAATCCTCCCGAAGGGTCTCCAGCATAGATGACCTAGAATAACGGGCCAACATAGACATAATTCCCATCCCAAGTGTAATGGAAGGAAGAATATAGGACTTCCAGGAATCAACACCACCTGTTGGAAACCAACCAAGCTCTACCGAGAAAATTTGAATGAGTACCAAGCCTAACCAAAATCCAGGAATAGACATCCCTGAAATGGCTGTCAACGTCCCTAAATGATCTGGCCACCGATTGCGATAAACGGCTGAAACCACGCCAATTAGAAGACCAATAATTAGAGCCCAGGCCATACTGAGAAAAGTCAGCCACAACGTTGGCATTACTCTGCTTTCTAGCATGTCGGTAACCGGGATCCCTGAACGGATCGAATTGCCCAGATTCCCACTTAGCAGATCACCCATGTAGTTTATGTATTGCTTCCACAAAGGCAGATTGAGACCCAGCTGCTCCTGAATTCCACGAATCTCTTCAAGTGTGGCATCTTTACCGGCAATAAGTCGGGCTGGATCGCCTGGGATTAAGTGAATAAACAAAAAGACAAGCACCGATACAATGAACAACAGCGGAATAACCCCGAGGAGTCTTTGTAAAGCATATCTACCCAACTCATAAGCCCCCTTCAGTATCGACAAATGATTTAGTGAGGCCGCTTCCCACCATACTACAGAAGCGGCCTCGTTCATTTCTTGGGATATTAAACCTAACGTTTGTTTAGCATTATTTCACTTCTGCATTCAGGACATTAATGGAACCATCCGGGAAGACCTTAACTCCTTCCAGATACGATCTTTTGCCTGAGATGATTTGGTCGACGCCCATGAATGCCCATGGAGCATCTTCCCATATTGTTTTTTGAATATTGCCATAAATGGATTTAGCCGCTTCTGGATCAACAGATTTATTCGCCTCAGCGATCCACTTGTCTACATTTTCATTTTTATAATAAGCTGTATTTGAGCCAGCAGGCGGGAACATTTCACTACTGAACAACCCTCTGGTTGCACCATCTGCATCACCTGAAGACGGAGACCAGCTGACATACCACATTTGAATTTTTGCTTCTTCTGGCGTCTTAGCAGAGTTAATTTGGTCGGACAATGTGCCGCCTTCCATGGATTTCACGTCTACCTTAATCCCTACAAGTGCTAGCTGTTGCTGAATAAATTGCATACCCTTCATAGTTTCGGATTCATTTTCACCCCAAATTTCGGTTTCGAATCCATCAGGATATCCTGCCTCAGCAAGCAATTGTTTAGCTTTTTCAATGTCATAGTCATAACCTGTTTGTGGGGAATAGTATTGTGTTTTGGAAGACATCGTGGAATCAAGCTTAGCGCCAAGACCCGATTTCACAACTTTGATATAAGCTTCTTTATTGATAGCATAGTTAATGGCTTGACGAACCTTCACATCATCAAAAGGTTTTTTCATCGTATTTAACGTTACATAACGAACAATTGTCGAATCGATGGTATCTACAGTAATTCCTTCAAGACCTTCAACCTCAGATACTTGCTCAGTTGGCATTGGATAAATAAAATCCGCCTCGCCGGTTTTTAGCATGGCTATCCGTGATCCATTCTCTGGAACAGGTCTAAAGGTCACACTATCTACTTTTGGCAACCCAGCTTGCCAGTAGTCAGGGTTCTTAACGACAACCAAGCGGTCGCCTTGCACCCATTCTTTGAACTTAAATGGTCCCGTTCCTACAGGATTTTTCGAAATATCGGCGCCATTTTCTTCTAAAGCTTTCGGACTAATAATAGGTGCCATAGCTACTTTATTTAAAAATGCGTTGTACGGCTCGCTGAGTGTAATAACCACGGTTTTAGCATCAGGAGTCTCCACTTTCGCTACCTTTGCGAAGCTTTTGCGCAGTCTCAGATTGTTCTTCTCATCTTGAATACGGGCGATGTTTACTTTAACCGCTTCAGCATTAAAGTCAGTACCGTCTTGGAATTTAACATTCTCTTGCAGTGTGAACGTGTAGACCAACCCGTCTTCACTTATGGAATGGCTTGCGGCAAGAACAGGAACTACGTTCATATTCTCGTCAAAACCCATCAGACCTTCGTACATCGTTCTGGCAGCGCTGATTGAATGCGTATCGCTTGCGTTATGAGGGTCCAGCGTAATAAAGTTAGAATTGATGGCAATTACAATGTCTTTATCATTCTTTGTAGTTGGGGTGCTAGTTTCAGTTCCACCAGCAGTATTGCCTTTTTGTCCCTCGTTGCTCGCTTTGTTGCCGCACCCTGCAGTCACTACTACTGTAATAAGCAGCAGCATGAACATTGACCATACTTTTCCTTTTGCTTTCATTTTTTACACTCCCCTATTCAAACGATGTATTAGAAAAGCTTCTAGTCCGATTAATCACCAAACTTGAAGATTATTCTTGACCTTATGCTCTAGATCTCCCATTGAAATACAGCACGGCGTTCGCCGACCACAGTACCGCCATCATTAACAATCGTGTTAGGCACAAGTGCATATAAGCGATCAATTGTGTCTTGATTGCTGTAACCAATACGTTCTAGAATCGATGCGATAATACATGGCCAGACTTGTTCTGATCCGTCGGATACTTTCAGTGATATCCCCATTCGTTCTTTACGGAGTCCGATACCGTATACCCCTTTTGCTCCACCTTTAGCTGTCAGATTGTCATCCTTCAGGAGCTCTGAGCATACAAATTTCGTGTCAGCAATCATAACCGGGTTATCGTTCATAAGTTTTGCAATGGCAGCGGCTGCCTTACGTATATCCGTATCCTCAATCAAATCGGGACACGCTAGCTTTAGATAGGAATAAGCGATTTTATGAAGCGGAAGTGCGAAGATAGGAAGTCCACAGCCATCAATACCTTGCGGGATGGACGCTTTGGGAACTTCAGCGATATAAGCCATCATCTCAAGAATCTCCTGTTGTACAGGATGGTTAGGATCGTAATAAGTGTCTATATCCCAACCCATATATTTGCTAAGGCCCATTAAACCTGCATGTTTGCCTGAGCAGTTATGAAAGATTTTACGAGTTGGCTCATTTGCCCGGTGACGTTCTGCTTTGGCTTCTTCATTCAGCGGGTATGTAGAGCAGCAATGAAGTGACTCTTCTTTTAATCCCATTTTCTGAAAAAGAGCTTCAAGCGCTTCAATATGGAAGGCTTCTCCCCGGTGTGAAGCGGTAAACAGCGATGCTTCTTTACTTGTCAAACCATATACTTCATCGATCCGGCGTTTCATTACCGGCAAAGCTTGGAATGGCTTAGCAGCAGAGCGAAGATAAGTCATATGCTCCGGATCACCTGCTTTGTACAAAATGCTGCCCTTCTCATCAACTACACTAACTGCACCATAATGCACATTCTCCAGCAGGCCTCCACGATATTCTTCTACCAATGTTGTAAATCCCATCTGTACACCCTCCCTAGCAGTAGTTAATTTAATCTAAGGCGAAAAATCGGTTCTGCGATAAAAGTCCCGATCCGATAATTACACCCTTCTCATTCAGCAACGAACGATGAATCGTAAAGGAACCCCGAAGCGGCTCCCATGTAAAGCGCGAGAGGTACAGCTGCTCAACTTCTTCGTATATATCCGGGAATTTGTCCACGAGTTCTCCACTCAAAATCACGCTGTCGGGGTTATACATGCATACGACATTATTAATGGTGATCGCCATATACATGAGTGCACGGTCGATCAAGTGAATCGCCCATTGTTCTCCTGCATGTTTTGCTGCGAATAACTCCTCAATCGTACGGATCGGGCGAATCCGATTAGCTTCAGATAATAAAGAACTGATATTTATATAAGTCTGTAAACAGCCCGCTTTGCCGCACTCACACATCATTCCGTTAGGATCCACTGTCGTATGCCCAATTTCACCCGCACTGTTCATCACCCCTCGGTAAATCTCTCCCTCGAGAATCATCGCAGAACCCACGCCTTGACCGAACCCCAATAATGCCGTACGGCTGGAGCCGACTGCGGCTCCTTTAAGATGTTCTGCAAGAGCCCTTACTTTCAGCTCATTGTCCACAGCGATTTCAAAACCTGTCAGTTCCTTCAAGCGTTTGGCTAACGGCACATTTTTCCATCCTAGCTGAACAGAGAAGACAACAATTCCTTCTTCGTTATTCACAATGCCGGGAAGTCCAACGCCAATACCCACGATACGTGTTCTGTCAATCACATGCTGCTGGAACAATTGATCGATGGCATCCTTAATTCGTTCCAGCGTTCGATCTGGACTTTCGTCTGGTGTACGGGGAAATTGACTACTGCAGATAAGCTGTCCTTGTAAGTCCACAATTCCAATAGACATAAGACTGCGATCTAGTTCAACGCCAACCGATAATACAGAAGTGTCAATCATACCTATTAACGTTGATTTCCGACCTAATCCTGATGATACTTGCTCAGAGTCGAGTAAATATCCTTCCTCCGTCAACTCTCCGACGATTCGACTTACAGTCGTAGGGCTCATACCAGTCTGTTTAGCAATAGAAGCGCGAGAAATCGGTTGTTGATTTTTTATAATTTCGAAAACCGTTAAACGATTTTGTCGCTTCATGAAATCCTGATCGTGCTTTTTCACGGGCATTCTCCTAATTATTTTCTCCAGTGCATTAACTGGATTAATAAACCACAAAAACAAGAAAATATTTGCAAATAAAGCGCTGATAATGTATTGTTTGATTTAAATTTTAATTTAGTTTCTCCAGTGATGGGATTAATAATAAAGGGTCATGGTTTATGTGTCAATATAAATGACATATTTTTTATTTAAAAATAAATGTAAGCGGTTAACTAAAGATAACCAACACAAAAACCATTAAATATATAACACAGACATAACACACATACCCATGAATTAGCATTTAATTTGAATCTTGAACCTATTAATTGGGATAGAAAGACTGAAAGAAGTATTTTGTTTGGATTAATGTGAGGTGTGTGAATCGATTGTAAAATGGAAGGTAACACTCGCATCAAAAGGAAGCTCTCTAAAGGGAGGTAACCTTTGATGCGAAGTGAGTTAGTTACATCGAGGGTGCTAAAAAATCATTGAAACTCAACGGTCTTAACGGCTGCGTCCTCTTGGATCATCGATAACAATTGCACTGGATTAAATGATTCAGGCAATCTTACAACGATTTCTACGTTTAATTCGGATTCTACACTGTTATTTTCAGCATGAAAACTTAGAACAGCAATTTTGTGTTCTTTAAGTAACTCTTGAATTCGGCCCATAGTGCCTTCTGTGTTAGCTAGACTTATAACGAGCTGTTGGGTTTTTGGTGCGGCCAGCCAGCTGTTACGACTGTGTAAGATCTTTTGCCCAAGTAAAATGATTATCGTTGCTCCTACGCCAAGAATATAAAGACCAGACCCTATAGCCATGCCCACTCCGGCTGTTGCCCAAATCCCTGCAGCAGTAGTGAGCCCTTTGACTGTGTGTCTTTGCATAAAAATCATCCCTGCTCCCAAAAAACCTACTCCGCTTACTACCTGAGCAGCTATCCGAGCGGGATCAAGAGAAAGATTAGGCCAATCCGCTTGGTCCTGAAACCCATATTTGGAGATGACCATCATGAGTGCAGCACCTAAGGCTACAACAAAATGTGTTCTAACTCCAGCTTCTTTCATCCGGCTTTTGCGTTCATATCCAACTAATACGCCACAAATTCCCGCGCCAATTACACGAAGCAAATACTCAAACTCCATACCTTCACCTTCTTTCATCATGATATGTATGTTGGATTAGTACCACGTAGGATAAATTCGATAATCTATTTATTGTATCACAAACAAAAAACCATAATACGTCCTCTCGCATTATGGTTAACTTGCTTTTATTAATTTTACACTTCTTAGTTCGTATCGGAAGCTAACCAAGAGCAAATCTCCGCATCTACAAATCTACCTTTTTCAAAAAAAGATTCGCGTAACAACCCCTCATACTTAAAGCCCGCTTTCAAAAGCGACTTCTTGGAGGCAATATTAGCCGGATCATAAAACGCCTCAATTCGATGGAGCTTCATATGCTCAAAGCCATACGCAATAATAGCTGTCAGAACTTCCGTCATCACACCCTGCCGCCAATAAAGTGGAGATAATTCATACCCAATCTCTGCTTTGAAATTTCTGTGCGCCCAGTTATGATATCCGCATGAACCAATCATTATATTATCCTCACGCCTGGCTATTCCCCAGCGAATGCTTTGTTTGCCTTTGAAACGTTCATCCCATCTTTCGATAAGGTTGATCGCTTGCTGTATATCGGTGAAGCTATCCAGATCATAATACTGGGTCACTTCATCTTTTGAAAAATAATCATATATTTCTTTAGCATCATCCAGTGTAATTCTTCTCAAAATAAAGCGGTCAGTTTCGAGCACCGGAAATACTTCAACGTTATCATTCATATTTTCCTTAAGTCTCCTCTCATTTCTCTAGTAGTACAGTTCGTCGTGGAAAGTGAAACTTCCTTTAGGATATAATGTATTTATAAACTAGTGATTTATTTCACCTTGTAATCATTTGTTCATATTGCGTTCTTAATTGCTTGATACACTTCAATCATAACGATAACTACAAAGGAGATATTCTTATGAAAAAATTGTATTACACGTCTTTTTTCTATGCAATTCTTGGTTTGATAGCCGGAGTGGCCTATCGCGAAATTACTAAAATGAATGATTTCACAGGAGATACTATATTAGTTGCGCTTCACACCCACATTCTAATCTTAGGATTCTTTTTCTTTATTATTGCTATGATCTTAGATAAGTTATTTAATATCCATGAGGCTAAATCTTTTGGTGCATGGTACATTGTCTATAACATTGGTCTTCTAATCACGATTGGTGCAATGGCTACACGTGGAATGCTGCAAATTAACGGCAGTGATATTAGCTTCCTGCCCCATATTGCGGGGCTTGGTCACGCCATTGTTGGGGCTGGAATCATCTGGCTGCTTGTGCTACTCGGTAAACGAATTAAATAATACAGAAAGAGCCGCCAGGATCACTGAAGTGCTCCCTGTCAAGTGGACAGTGTAAAAAACAAAAATAGTTAGTTTAGATACCTCAGTTCGTATTGCCAGAACTGAGGTATCTTCGTTATGCAGCTCGTCGGTATTCGCTAGGTGACAAGCCATCCAAACACTCTGTGTAGCGGTAATTATTGTAGTAGTGAATATATTTGCTAACCTCTGTAAGGACATCATCATAGGTGTCATACTTTGTAAGATAATAGCTTTCTGACTTGTATGTACCCCAAAAACGCTCAATAGGTTGGTTGTCCAAACACCGACTCACACGAGACATGCTTTTCTTAAATCCGTATTTTATATGAAGTCGGTTGTACTCATGAGACGTGTACTGGAAGCCTCTGTCGCTTTGTAAAAGAGGGGATACGCCAGGATTCTTTGCGTAAGCCCTCTTCAACGTATCCATCACGAGTTTATTGTTGTTGGAATGGCTTAATACCCATGAGACAATGGAATTATCATATACATCAATAATAGCGCTCAAATAGGCTTTGCGTCCATTCCCGTACTTCAGTTCAGTCACATCTGTACACCATTTTGAATTAGGAGAATTGGCATCAAAGTTACGGTTCATTACATTTTCAACTACATGGATCTCCGTAGCTTTCACATAACTCGCTCGTTTTCTGCGAATGACTGCTTTAAGCCCAAGAGCACACATAATTCGGTAATAACGCTTTTTGTTGTACTGCTTTTTGAGCTTTCGGTTTAATTGCGTGCGCATTTGACGATAGCCAAGAATCCCTTTTCGCTTGTCATATCGTAGCTTTACTTCTTTCGCTAACGCACGAGTTTCAAGTTCTATGCAAGAGGGTTTCCATTTTAACCACTTGTAATAGGCAGATCGAGCAACCCCAGCTAACGCACACAACTTCGTAATTGCGTGACCTTTTTCTTTGTTCAGTTCTTGAATCGCTTGATACAAGTTTACTTGTCGAACGAGGGTTAGCGTGTATTTCGTCGCTTGATCTCCGCCAACTTTTTTGCGAAGTCATTCTCCATCTCTAGGTATTCATTTCGCGCTTCTAGCTCTTTAATCCGTAGTTTAAGGCGGTCATGCTCATCTAGTTCTTCTACAGGCTTTTTGCGACCGCGATTGTCCTGAAGAGCCTCCTCGCGGCCAACTTGATATTTCCGGACCCATGCGTAAACTTGCTGATAAGATACTCCGTACTTTTCAATCGCTTTCTGATAATCCAATCCATTAGCGATGGTATATTGTGCAATTTCAATGCGTTCTTCGAAAGTTGTTTTACGTCCTTGGTTCATATGAGATAGTCCTTTTCCTGTATGTGTAGGTTTCAATTCTATCTCATTAGTATACTTGGTAATCCATTTTGTCAAAACACTTCTGCTTGAAATATAATGCTTGTTTGTCACCTCTTCAACGGAGCAACGACCAGACAACACTTCGTTAACAGCAGCAAGCTTCAATTCCTTTGGGTATGATTTCCATGTTCTCGATTCCCTCAACCCGTCCAAACCATCTGCTTTATATTTCCTAATCCATTCTCTAACTGTGTGTGAACTAAGACCTAGCTGCTTTGCCTCATAGTTTGGATTTGACTTGTGCTCAAGGCACAGCCCTACGACATGTAATTTTACTTTTAAAGATGTTGGACTTCTATTAGACATTAGAAAAACTCCCATCATTGTAGCAGTAGAAGTTTTTGTTTTTTCTACTGTCTACTATGATGGGAGCTTATCACACTCCAGCGGCTCTTTTAAATATCCCCTGCTATCCGTTACGGAGCAATCCCCCATACGAGAGCATCACTTTGATAAAGTGTCACTTTATCCCAGTTAGTATAAGCAGTTTTAGTAGCATCAAAGGAGTAGTCATTGGCTTCGTTAAAATTAGTCCAATCGAATTTATATATTCTGAGCTGAATATCTCCGGACTGGCCTCCAGCTGGAATGGAACCAGCTGCAGAAGTAAACGAAAGTTCAACGTAAGTGTCTGCATTCGTGCCTGTGTAGTCTGCAAAGGCGACTTGAATATTATTGTTGCCAACTTGTGCCCAGTCAATTGCGCTGTTTAACGTCTGATTACTATCTTTAGTGAAATAATAACGGATTTTAAGATCGCTTAAGTTCACTGCGGCTGTGCCGTTATTTTTAATATTAAAATAAGGTTTGATCTGATTGTCTGTCGCATTAGTATCTCCCGCCCGATACTGCAACGTCAGACTAGTTGCTGCCGGAACTTGTGGAACAGCACTCGCTTGTGCCGAATTCACACTCTCTCCCGCACTATTGGTTGCGCTTACAACATAGTAATAGGTTGTTCCGTTCGTTAAGCCCGTGTTGATGTAGCTCGTTGCCGTTAGCCCTGTTGCTACAGTGGTGTACGGTCCTCCGCTTGTGGTTGCACTTTTCACAGTGTAACTCGTCGCACCACTGGATGCGCTCCAGCTCAGGCTCACTTTCGCATCTCCTGCTGTCGCTACCAAGTTAGTTGGTGCCACTGGAACAGTTGCCACCGCTGCTGGGATCGCACTTGCTTGTCCCGAATTCACACTCTCTCCTACACTATTGTTTGCGCTTACAACATAGTAATAGGTTGTTCCGTTCGTTAGGCCCGTGTTGGTGTAGCTCGTTGCCGTTAGCCCTGTCGCTACAGTAGTGTACGGTCCTCCGCTTGTGGTTGCACTTTTCACAGTGTAACTAGTCGCTCCACTGGATGCGCTCCAGCTCAGGCTTACTTTCGCCTCACCTGCTGTCGCTACCAAATTGGTTGGTGCCGCGGGAACAGTCGCCACTGCTGCTGGAGTCGCACTCGCTTGTGTAGAATCCACACTCTCTCCCACACTATTGGTTGCGCTTACAACATAGTAATAAGTTGTTCCGTTCGTTAAGGCGGTGTTGGAGTAGCTCGTAGCTGTTAATCCTGTCGCTACTGTGGTATACGGCCCTCCGCTTGTGGTCGCTCGTTTTACCGTGTAACTAGTCGCACCACTGGATGCGCTCCAGCTCAGGCTTACCTTTGCATCTCCCGCTGTCGCTACCAAGTTAGTGGGTGCCTCTGGAACTACAGTGCCCCCTCCGTTGCTCAGAGGAATTACAGGGTAAGCATTCTGTACCAGCTGAACAAATTGATCATGGAACCAGTGACCTGATACAGGCGCATTAGGTAATGCACCGGTCAGTGTGCCGCTTGAGCTGGTATAAGTCGGATCACACATTCTGTCAAAGCCCTTGCCTTCATTATTTGGAATGGCACTGCTGGAACCATCAGATTCTCCCGGAGGTTTCACCCAGACAAATGCGTCCAAATGTGAGGCTGCATAACCTGCAGGGGCTGCTTGTGGAACTTCTCCAATTCCAGCGCCGCTGGCATTACACCAATTGCCGCGATGGAGACGTTTATCAATCCGACCGGAATCTGCATAAGCGTTAACGGTTGTTCCGCTTGCACTAGTCGGGCGATTAGGTCCACCCCACCCGTTACGGGAGGTATCAATAAGGAAGCCGATCGTGGAAGGCCAACCTTTTGCTACAAAACCTGAATACAAAGCTGCTGTGAAATCGGCTTCATCAAAATACGGATTCCATTCATAATAACTTGCGGAGCGAAGCTGCTGGCTGCCTATCGTAAGATTCGGATCTGGAAGATTAGGTTCTACTAGTGGAGTGGTATTGGCTGTATTCGTAATAAATCCATCGACACTAGCAAGTCCAGCTGTAGTGCCTGACACAACCGAAGTAAAGAGGTCGATAGCGGGGCCACGGTTAGTATCCCATCCGAGCCAGCCGGAGTGGCCAATATCCATGTAAGTATATACATTCGGAATGGCATGGAGAGCATTTAAAGTGTAACGCGTAGCATCACGGTAAATATTCGTGGAGTTAGCTTGAGCACACTGTGGTGTGCTGAGATTGGTGACTAGATTCGGAAGCGAGTCCGGCTCTACGATAGTCACTATACGAATGTCACTATATTTGGGCTTTGCAAAAATACTGGCGATTACGTCAACATAATCTGACTTATAGGTTGTAAGACCCGCAGCTGTCAGTGGCAGCTCGCCATTGGAGGCAAGAGCGTGGCAATCCCGCCCAGGCATGTCATAAATTACGAACGTGGCTGTAATCGGCGTATTGGGTTGCTTTTGCGCGAGTACGGCATCTAAAGTCTGTTCCAGACTTTTTCTACCTCCATTGTCCTCTCCGCCATAAATTGCAGCAATTCGATCCAGCCATACGGCTGTCGGATATTTTTTAATGGTCTCCATCTTGGAAACTAAAGTACTATCGGTAACCTGAGCAATAGAGGTATCAATC
The DNA here is from genome assembly GCF_037969975.1 of Paenibacillus sp. FSL R7-0163. NCBI lineage: Bacteria > Bacillati > Bacillota > Bacilli > Caryophanales > Paenibacillaceae > Paenibacillus > Paenibacillus sp. FSL R7-0163. The sequence continues at coordinate 1,712,125 of NZ_CP150224.1, read as the reverse complement.
AGTGCGGCATAATCAGGATTCACATATGCTGTAGCTCCTACAAACGGATTGTCAACATGTGCCTCACTGGCATACGTGGTAGAAGGAGCATATCCGGTGATAACTAAAGCCATGATCGTAAGCAATAACAACATTTGCTTCCTTAGTGCTTTTGTCATTTATTATTCTCCTTTCGACAATTAAATAAATTCGTAAATAATTTATTAATAGCCACGCGATGCTACAATTGCAGTATTCACTCCTTTAAAGAATTGTCACCTCCTCTATGCCTTACCCGCACTCACCATCACCTCCTCTCAGTGGTAAAGATCAAACACGAGCCCAAATCCACCCCAACTATTTATCATAAATATAATTTTATTTAATTTATAGAAAATTATCCCTTTTCTTGAATACTACCATATCCTATTTTTAATTAGAAGATAGTAGATGAAATAAAAGTTTAATAATGAGACTAAAAGTATATTTGTTTATAAACTGGTAAATGATACAATGTGGATGTGATAAGGTATTTTGAATTTTAAGAACTTTTGATGTGCCGCTAACAAACCTTTAAGGAGTGAAAAAAATGTCTATCGATGTTTATCTTAATTTCAACGGGAATTGTCGTGACGCAGCAGAGTTTTACGCAGAGGTGTTTGGCACTGAACGTCCACAAATCATGACCTTTGGTGAAACACCACCCGATCCCAATTTCACTCTTCCTGAGGAAGCTAAAGATTTGGTTATGCACACCCGCTTGAATATCGAAGGCAGTAATGTAATGTTTTCTGATGTTTTTCCAGGCATGCCTTTTATCGAAGGAAACAATATTAGTCTTTCCGTAGTTAGTAAGGATTTAGATAACATAAAGAAATATTTCAATAAACTTCAAGAGGGCGGTAAAGTAGTTATGGAACTGCAAGAAACCTTCTGGAGCTCTTGTTATGGTAGTCTAAAAGATAAATTCGGCATTGATTGGCAATTCAATTATGATGACGGACGAATGAATATGTAAAAAAAACAACGAGTATGGAGTAACAAACCTCCTGCTCGTTGTTTTTTTGTCTTTTGCTTAGTCCATAATCAAATCGTAAACACTAACCTTCCGAATTCGCCGGGCAACAAGCATAGACACCGCATAAGCGACTACTAGAATGGCTGCACACAATAGCAATACTTGTGGCAAACTAACCGCCAGTTGGACGTTATAAATCCCTAAACTCGAGAGCAATAGTACAAACGCAGAGTCCGAGAAAAAATAACCGCCTATACTCCCCAAAGCTACTCCCACCACAATCACCGGAAACAGACTAAAGGTAATCTGCGTCATCAGATTAAAAGTGGTATAACCCATTCCTTTAAGAATGCCGAACTCACGCTTCCGCTTCAGAATCAAAGTCTTAATCACTAAATATAAAATCAGGCTTACTACTATAATCGTCACCACAGTGATGACTGCTGTCATAGAAGATACTGCGGCAGTGAATGTACTGAGCGTACTATCAACCGTTTCTCGAATGTTAGTAATATTCCATTTTCCGGGGAAATGTGCTTCCAGATCCTTCACAAAAGCTTGCGCATCTCCCCCCTCTTTCAGATACACATTGATGGACAGAGGGGTGTACTCCGGTTGAAGTCTTCTCATTCCATCACCGGTCATACTCGCCACCATTCCAAGTTGGCTAATCTGCTGGCTTAAGCCAGTGACCAAATAATTCTCCGTCACACCATTAAAAGTGATAGGTACCTCGTCCCCTATTTCTGTATTTTTCAACTTTGCAATAACACCGGAAATCACAATTTCATTATCATAAATAGGCTCTCGCCCTTTGTATATGGTTTGTGTCTCCAGCTTGCTATAATCGTCAGATACCCGGAGCATAAAGCTGGTATTTTTAATCGAAGCGACCATGCTATCCAATACAGTCAACTTTTCAACCCCTGGCATGGCTTCTAATTCTGTAAACTTCCCCTGCTGTAGGTCACCGTTTTTCGGCAACAACAAAAAGTCGCTGCGTTCTATACCTACCAGTTTTATAACTGCTGAGGTGTCTCCCTTAAAGTTGAAATTCAATATAGAGCAAAAAATACTAGAAAAGGTTAATCCGGCAACGATCAATACGATCATCATATTCTGCTTCATTTGCCTTACTAAAGCTTTAAGGCTTAAGCTGAATTGCAGATTCATTCGGGATGTTTCGAGTGGAATTGGGTTCCGCTTAAAATTGTGAGTGAGGATTCCGCTCTGCAGAGCTGTAATCGGAGTAATGTTCCGAATTCGCCGGCTCGACAGATAGGTAACAAGTAGCACTAGTCCAGAGACAATAACCAAACTAAGTACTGCACTGACCCCTTCAAAGGATATTGGCCACAGAAGTCCGATTGAAGACGAAATCATATTTCCTACCAACGGCATAACAAACCCAGATAACCCACCTCCCGGTATAGCTGCGATGATTGACACTGAGGTGAACTGTAGCAGAAGCGCGTTTTTAATCTGCCATGAAGTATAACCGTTGGCTTTTAAAATACCGATATTCGTCAAATTGTCTTCAATATGTCCCAATATTTGAAACCTGATGACAATAAGCGAGATTAGAACCATAATCAGGGCAAATACGATCAGAATGGCCGCTAAAAGATTAACAAAAACACGGTTCCCTTGGAGACCAACCTCTGCCCGCATGACTTGAAATTGATCCGTACTTCCTGAGGCAAAAATCCGCTCACTTAGCATTTGTTCCAGCTTTACATCCTTTGAAGGATCGGTTAAATCTGCTGATAGAAAGCTGTACTGAGCTTCTGTTCCAAGACGTTTCTCCAACTGCTTATAACCTTCATCATTCAAAAATACTTTTAAAGCTCCATTAGTTAACGTCCCTAGCAACGGCTCCTCAATAAATCCACCTATGGTATAAGAGAATGGCTTATTATCGTATACAAAAGAAAAGGTATCGCCAAGGTTATACCCCGATCCAACATGGAACAAATAAGGCAAATAGATCATATCCGCATCCTTAGATCCTAGCGGAGTCGTTGTCTTGAATAGTCCCTTGGTCCGCGGTGTATCCATGTTAAGAATTATAAAAGCTACCGTAGTGTCCGTTTGTCCGTACTTCATTTTAGCGTCTGCTAACAGAATTGCTGCTTCATTCTCCCAGGTTTCTGTATATGAATAACTATCCACAAGCTCCTCATACTCTTCTAGATGATCATCTTTTGGGAAAAATGCACTTATTTCTGGAGTCCTTAATTCAGTCATTTTTTCTTGCTGAAAAGAATTGAGCTTTAAACTGACCGTAAGGCCAATGTTCAGCAGCAGCACAGCTATCATGATCAAAATGAAGAGCGTAAACGTGGCGCTTTTTCTTTTACGAATATTTGACCAAGCTAGTTTTCCTATTAGGCTGCTCATCCCTACCACCCCAATTCGGTTAGAAAGGACTGTACTTGCTGCTGCCGTTCAGGTCCGTTATCTTCGCTATAAGGGGTAAGACGCAAATCACCAACGATGACTCCGTCCCGCAGATACAATATCCGATTACCACGCAACGCGGTTTTAAGATCATGTGTAACCATAATTATGCTTTGCCCTTGCCTATTCACCTCAGTGAGGACGCGCAATACACCTATTCCTGCTGAACTGTTTAACGCACCTGTCGGCTCATCAGCGAAAACCGCTTTTGGACTGTTGATCAATGCCCGGATAATACCCGCCCGCTGAGCTTCGCCACCTGAGATTTGCGCCGGAAACTTGCCCCAGACAGAGTCATCCAGACCTACATCTGAGAGTAGCTTTTTGGCTTTTTTCACAGCCCCTGCTCTATCCTTTTGTACAAGAAAAGCACTAGATAATACATTGTCGAGGACACTCATCGTATCCAGCAGATGAATCTGCTGAAACACGAACCCACAATTCTTCCGCCGGAATATCGCAAGCTGATCATTACTCATGGCTGTGATATCCTGACCTTCAAATAGAACCTCTCCAAGCGTTGGCTTATCCATACCCGAAATGGCATACAGCAGTGTTGATTTACCAGAACCAGAGCTGCCCATGATAATCGTGAAATCACCATGATATAAGGTCAGATCCAGATTTTTCAAAACATGCTGCTGAGTTCCTCCATGGGAGAAGGTTTTTCCAAGCTTATTAGTCTGCATCAGCACTTTATTATTCACTTCGCTCATGTTGAACACTCCATTTACATTCATGCTCATTAATTGCGCTAAAAGAAAATCATTGCTCTACGCGAAATATAATGGCTGCAATCACAAGCTCATTCGTAATTGCAACCTTATCGTACGTTAAATGTTCTTAACATGTCTTTGTGCAATCCTTAGCTAATTCTTAATTCTGTCCTGCTAAAGGAATTAGCAGTTTGACTGTAAATCCATCCTCCCGATTGGAGCACACAATGTCGCCTTGCATTTTTTGCATCATATAACGGGAAATGTACAGGCCTAGACCCGCACCATTCTGGCTCACGGCCAGACTGCCCCGAAAAAATTTATTAAAAACTAAAGGCAGCTCCTCCTCCGGAACCCCGGGGCCATAATCCAGAATATCTACCTCCAGATAATGATCCGTAATCTCGAACCTAATATCAATAGGTGTGTCTATGTAGGCATATTTGTAGGAATTATTCACAACATTATCAATCACCTGCTGCAGCCGCAAGGAGTCCACCGTAATGATACAGTCAGGCACTGCTGCTGCTGAAATCCGTTCATAGAAATTTACATTATTTATAATTTGGATCAGCAGGTGGCTTTGCTCCTCCGTTAAGCTGACTTTAAGTTCATTTAGTTCCTCTAAGGTCGAATGGAACATATCGGTCACCAGACGATCAATCTGATCCGCTTTTGAATACAAAGTGTTAAGCTGTCTGCTGGTCTTCTCATCCCTTGCGCTTAATAACATCAGTTCCGTAATCGCCTTTAACGAAGCAACTGGTGTTTTAATATCATGACTGAGACTAGCAACCAGTTCCTTTTTACTTTTATTCGCCAAATATTCGCTGTGTCTAGCCGCTGCAAGCTCTTCCCGCATCATATCAAAGCTTTCGGTAAAAGCACCAAACAGATGATTACGATCCATCTCCAGCGGAACTTCCAGATCACCTCTCGCGATATGCTTCGCGAATAGCTGCATTTTGCGAAACGGACGGAGAACCGATCGATTCAGGAACCAAATATAGAGAATGCCTAGAACCGTAAGCAGTAGCAGCATCACAATAGAAACTTGTATAAATTGTTTTTTCATATGTATAAAAATCGCATGGTAATCATTATTAATAATCACCTTACCCACCATCTTATCCTGAACAAAAACGTCCACTAGAGTATCCCGATTGTTGATGGCTTCGTTAACGGTAACGGAAATCGCATTTCCCGTCTGATATTTATGTACTCCCGCGGTATCGATAATGGAAAATTCATAAGGACCTTCCTTGTACAGGTTCGGATCAAGCTTGTCCCAGTTCTGTTCCGTGAGCTTCACAATGGTATTGATAGCCACTCTATCTGTTCCTGTCTCCTCCTGCAAATTAAGAATTAGGAATGTGAGCGTTAAACTTGCGGCAAATATAGTAAGTAGAAGAGCCAACAGCAGTTTTTTAGTCATAACTATTTGTCCTCAAAAGCATAACCGATGCCCCATACTGTACGGATGTACTGAGGATCATTAGGATTCTGCTCAATCTTCTCGCGTAGATGGCGAATATGTACATTTAAGGTGCCATCCCCCGCAAAAACATCTCCCCATACCTCTGTAAATAACTCCTCTTTGGGGATTACCCTATTTTTATGCTGAATCAAATAGCTGAGCAGTTTATATTCCATCGTTTTCAGCTTGAGAGCTAAGCCATTAAGGCTTGCCCTCCTAAGTTCAGGGTCTATCTGGATAGAGCCGGCTTGAAGGACCGCTGCCTCAGCTATAACTTCGTTATTGTGGCGTTTAAGCACCGCCTTCACTTTTGCGAGCAGCACTCTCAGGGTATACGGCTTATGAATATAGTCATCTCCTCCGATATCAAGAGCAATCAATACATCATCTTCACTGGAGCGGGCACTAATAAACAAGATAGGAATCCCCATCGTCTGACGCAGCTCTTTGCATAACTGGAAGCCGGATTCACCGCCTAAATTAATATCAAGCAGTAACATTGAGACTTGATGCTCACGCAAAAAGCTCCGGCAGGCAGCAGCGCTTGTAACAAACGCGGTTTGAACATCAAACAAATTAAAATATTCGCAGGTGCTCTCCGCAAGTTCAGTTTCATCATCAATAATTAAACAATCATATCTCATGGATTTCTCTCCGCTTCAACAGAATTTAGTATTATGTTAGAATATGCCTTTAAGGAGGGGTTACCTGTGGATAAACAATCCCAGCGTCTGGAGCAATATTTAGAAAAATACGAACAAAGCTGGCCACTGAGCGGCACAGTCTTAATAGCTCAGCATGGAGAAATCAAGCTACAAAAAGCATACGGATATGCGAATCTTGAACATCAGGTTCCGAACACTATAGATACCAAATTCCGGATCTGGTCATTAACCAAGTCATTCACTGGCATGGCAATTCTGATGCTAAAAGAACAAAAACGTCTGCGACTGGAAGATCCGATCCTTAAGTATCTTCCTGAACAGCATGCATTCGAGGGGATTACCGTCCTTCATCTGCTGGGACATACCTCGGGTATAGCCAACTACACTTCTCTACCCGAATATAATCAAAAATTAAATAAGCTGAAGCTGACTCCACTGGAGATGTTACAGCTATTTGTGAGTCAACCGCCTGCATTTATGCCTGGCACATCGTTTTCCTATAATAATTCAGGTTATTATTTATTAGGAATGATTATTGAGAAGATTACAGGCATGACATTTGAAGATTATATCACTACTTTTATATTACAGCCTCTTGGCATGGTAAATACAGGAGTTTATAACAATCAGCAAATCATTTCAAAATTAGCCTCACCTTATCATTCCTCATGGGGTGAGTATACTCAGGGTGAATACATAAATATGAGCTCTATCCTATCAGCGGGTGCTATGTATTCGACGGCTGCTGATCTTTTCCTGTGGGATCAAGCGTTATACTCCGATCAATTAGTATCCCACGATACTTTGGAGATGGCTTTTCATTCAAGTAATCTCAAATATCGTTTTGGTTGGTTTTTGGACGAACGTTATGATCGCAAAAGAATGTATCACGGCGGCGCTTATCGCGGCTTCCGAAGTGAAATGCACAGATATCCAGAAGAGCAGACGACCGTCATCATGTTGACCAATTATGATTGTGTCCCCATTACCAAGTTAACGGAATCTCTATCTGGATTAGTATTCGGTGAGCCTGCCGAGATGCCGATATTCCCGCAAGCCTTCCCACTTGATGATAGCATGTATGCTGAATATATGGGGACCTATGAGGGATTTGGCTGCAAAGCGAGCGTAGAGCGTAGGGGCCAGGACTATTATTTTGTCTGGAATGATGAAGAGGTTACACCGTTCTATCCTATCTCAGAAACAAGATTCCATCATACCAAGCATGACAGTGAATTTGAATTTAAACGGAATGAACAGGGTGAGCTTTCATTTCTGGGGATGAAAAAAAACAAACGAGTGCCGCATAAGCCATGAAATGGCTGCTGGGGCACCCGCCTTTTTTTTCAGCTAAAGCCTAAGCCTTGGCCAAAATAATAAATTGTGTGAGCATCACGATTACCGCTGAAGACACCCCCAGCGAATTAATGATTGTTAAAGCATTTGGATAACTTTCTTTCCGAAACTGTGAGAACAAAGATACCGTCCATAACACGCTGAAAAATAACGACGACAACCCAGATACAGCTTCACTATCAATTCGTCTGCTCCGGAGAAACAATCCGGCAAGGGTGGCGACAGTATAAACAATATATATTACTAGCTCTATCGATGTGATAACGATCGCCTCGCCGGCAGAGAACAAACGCATTAACAAGTATTGAAAACCTAAACAGATAAACACAAGCTGGTTAAAAGATAGTCTCTTCACTCTCATAGCTTAGCTCCTTTAGGATATATTTTCACAAAAAGATAACGCTTACATTGTACTAGTGATTGAATATATCTTCTGTGACTTTCCATACCCTGCCAAATATTAGTCAGATAATATCCTCACATACAAAAAAGGAAGTACACTTTGCGAAAAAGATCCGCAAGGCATACTTCCTTTTTTTACGATTCGATTGTAGATTTAGACGGAATGGGACATCTTAGTTCCAAAATAGAATGAACAGTGGATTTATAAGATGTTTTCTTAAAATTAGGAGGTCATTGCTGTGAGAAACAAACAATCCATTGTCTTCGTGACCATTCCATTATCCGAGATCAAGAAGTTCATCCTTATTGATATTGTTGCTGGATGGGTCTTTTATTTTGCTATAAAATTCCCCTTCCATTCCTTAATTGCCGCCTCTGCCGGAAGCATGTTTGGTCCTATCCTCATACGCCAATCCATGAAGTTAGTTCAAAACCGCGCCAAGGTTTAAGGTTTTAAGAACTGCTCAATCTGTTTTTTATGATGCTTATCATGTGGGATAAAACTTCTCAAATACTTGCGAACGCTGAATTTTTTGCGATCTCCGTCCTTATATTCCTGATTGAATTCATCTTCCGTTAACCCTGCAGCTGCATCTATGATTTTAGTTCTATAACGTACAAATTGTTCAATTAATGTTTGTTCAGATAATAATTTAGCATATTCTACAGCGTTAGCATTAAACTCGTTAAAATCCAAATGCTTAGTTGTGATCGGTTCCCGGAGAATTATTTTCTTAATCGCACCTTCATAAAAATATTTATCCCATAACATGAGATGACAGATGATATCCTTTACAGTCCATTTACCAGCTGCAATAGGCTGATTCCAATGTTTGTCTGATACTTCCCCTAAAGATTCTACGAACGGGATGAGGGACTTAAATTCGAGTAACATTTGCTCATTTGTTTTTGCAGCCAGAGAGATCAACCTCCACATGAAAAATAAAATAATTCAGTCACAACATCTATGCTGCGTCATCCGCAGAAGCTGCGGCCAGATCCATATCGGTAGAGTCAGGATTCAGCCAAATCTCAATCAACTCATGGGTACGCTTCACATCATTTTCGTCAAGCATATAATACCATTGATCCTTCCGTCTGCCTTCACCCTGCAACATATGGCTTGTGATCTCAGGAGTACCCCCCTCGAGAATTACTCTTTTCGCCAAATCAAGAATAAAGTCTGACTTCATATTGGTTTGGAAATTACTGCCTGCTATTTCGATGATTTTCTGTATATTAAGGATATTATCTACTCTCTTCATCCGTTCAAGCGCAGATTTCAAAAAGATCCGCTGCCGCTCCGTTCGTTTAAAATCAGAATCCTCACGGTATCTTACATACATTAATGCTTCAGCGCCAGAATAAATTGGTTTGTTCGGTTCAATTCTTAATTTCTCATGATCCGGGCTCTTGTTCTCAATCACCTTGGTAATCGGAAGTTCAACACCCCCTAGAGCATCTGTAACGCCCACAAGACCGTTGAAATTAATAGTAGCGTAATATTCGATAGGCGCGTTTAATAAATTTTTAACGGTGTCTACACTCATCTGAGGACCGCCATAGGAATGTGCTGCATTAATCTTGGTTTCTTTCCTAGCTCCTTTAACATTTTCCGCTCCGATAATTTCTGCATAGGAATCACGAGGGATCGACACGAACAATACTTTATGATCAACTGGCCGAATCACAGTATATATAATCGAATCAGAAAGCCCGTTCTCTTTTCCCCGCTGATCAGTACCCAATAGGAGGATAGAAAATGGACGATCCTTATTATCCGTCGTGGGTTGGAATCCAGGAGCTTCAGCATTTTCATTATTTTTTAAAGGAACGTATGACCCATCAAGCGTGTGTTCTATAGTTGGAGCCACAACATTATTAAATCCGAAAATCAGCAGTTCTTTACGAAAAACATAAGATCCTAGCCCAGCAATAAGTACGATAGCAAGCATAAATAGCCAGATCTTTTTTTTCCTGCTGGTCTTAGTTTTCTTCTTCACCTTCTTTTTCTCAATTCTACTTAAAGAAAAAGAAGAAGCTGAATGGGTAATCTGTTTATTTTTCATTCGGATCCTTAACCCTTCCTGATGACGGATTCTACCAGCCGGTAATAGGGAATCATGTAGGTTGTCTCAAAGCCTAATCTATGCGCTAAGTTGAAAGAACCTTCGTTATCCAGACGACACGCCCACACCGGCTCAAGCTGATGTTCTAGACAGTATTCGATTAAGGCTGAACAGACAGCGTAGGCATAGCCCTTCCCCCGATGTGCTTCTGAGGTTTCTATGCCAATTTCCAGTTGATACTCATTAACAAAACCCGAAAATGCCGTAGAGGCAATTTCCCCAGCATCAAGAATATTGAAGCCCAGCCCCTCAGCAAGAAATTGCTCTTCATTCCTCCAAAAATCCTTAGGATTGACACCTCCTGTTGCCGCCATAAACCGTTCTTTGTTCATTCGCACCACTTCAAGGTCTTGGTTAAGATAAGAAGCTTTCTGGTTCAGATATCTCTCGCGGTTAAAGCTGAAGTTGACCCTTGTATTTCTATGGAGCATTTCCTGTTCACTCCAATGAGCGATAACTTCCGGCCAACCTCCCGCTGGATCAGCCTGCAGCAACTCTTGATGATGCCGAATCATATTTTTATTGGTTATGTAATCAAAAAGGTCGCGCTTAAACTCTTCATTATCCGACTCACCAATTAATAAAGACATTCCACAAGGGTGTGCAATGTAAAAAGCACGCGGGTTAACGATATCGTCAACATATAAGCTGCCAGGTATGACTTGCTTCACCACTGACTCAGCGAACATCGTATTTATTTTCACTTTTCCTAAAGGCTCAATAGCTTTGTAATAATCTTTACTCTCTAGTCGTTTCATAATTTTCTCCTTAGATATCACGTAATGTTTTGATAGATAACCACCAGTATGTGAGGATATTTTTTGCTGGATGACACTGTTACCTAAAATATCCCATTATTATAGACGATCTTCGGGTCGATAAGTTTCTATTTATAAGAAATTTGTGAGACAAAAAAAGACCATATCCTATCAAGGATTGGTCTACCCTATTTATTAATGCTGATCTTAGATTTTTTTCACAATCATATCGATCTCGCTCTTCAGTAAAAGATATCTGACGACACTTCTCATGATCGGAACTTTAGTCAACTTATGCTGATCTACATAACTTTTCATTTGATCTTTAGACAGCCCAAGCAAGCTTCCCGCTTCAGATACCGTCAATACTTCCTTGTTACTTGTAGCGTTAAAGGTTTTCTTAACTTTTAAATTCCAGTCTTCAAACACCTGCATTTACATCCGCCACCTTTCTATAAAAAAATCCCCAAACGATACGTTTGGGGATTCATTTTACTACTTACAGTTTTACAACATTCTCAGCTTGTTGACCACGATTGCCTTGAACTACGTTAAATTCTACACGTTGTCCTTCATCCAGGGACTTAAATCCGTCACCAGTAATTGCACTGAAATGTACGAATACATCTTCTCCACCTTCAACCTCGATAAAACCAAAACCTTTGTCTGCGTTAAACCATTTCACTGTTCCTGTTTGCATAATATAATTACCACCTTATTTTTATTTACATGTTATTCTTATCCTCAAAAAATCTCTTACAAAATCTCTAAAAAAATAAAAATTCACATATGGTACAAGGTTATTAACGTCTAAAGAATAACCCTCTACGCTATGTGAATTCGCCAGGTAAATACTTTCGATAGATTGATTATAGCACAGCTAACACCAAATAGATACTCTTCTGCATTATGAACAAAATGGGAAGAAAGAAGGAGCTGTGTCATAAGTGATTCTACGAGTGGAGACTGACCTCCTCACTTTCAAAATCTTAAAATCAACAAAACAGCGATTCTTCTGTTCTCGAAGAATCGCTGTTCGGCGTTTTTTGGTCATTCGCGGTCTGCTTCAACTACACTTTCATTATCCTGCGGGGCTTTCGGACTCAGTTGACGTTATTTACATGTTTTTATCCTTTACAGCTAGAATTCGGACACCAGCGACGTTATTCCTTGGAAAGAGGCTCATATTAAGCATTTTTTGGGCCAATAGCTGCACTGGAGTCCGATAACATTCCAAATATCGGATAATCCTACGTTTAAGGATCACTGTGTCCCTTAGCAGGTTACTAAGCGTATTTTCCAGTGACTAAGCATGTGCTTTCGACACAGCAGTCATTTTCATAGCTTAGGGGATAGCCCTTTTTCTAAAATTTGAAAAGGGAATTTAAATTTTAAAATAGGACAATTTATCCAACAGGTCTTGCACCATTGAGCTAAGTGACTCCGACGAAGCTGAGATCTCTTCCATAGAAGCAAGCTGCTCCTCTGAGGCTGCTGCCACACTTTGGGAGTCAGATGAAGCTTCCGAAGCAAGATCGGCTAATTGTTTAACTGTAACTGAAATTTGCTCCGTACCCGCGGTCATCTGCTGTGCAGCTGCGGACACCTCTTGGATTTGATCAGTCACCTGCGTCATCTCTGTCAGAATCGAAGTAAATAAAAGATCACTATCAGATACACTTTGCACACCAAGAATTACTTTTTCATTGCCGACAGCCATTGCTTTTGAAGCTTGATTAGTATCTTGCACCACATCTTCAACCAAAGCAGTAACTTGTTCGGCAGCTTTTTTAGTCTGATCTGCCAGCATACGAATTTCTGAGGCCACTACAGCAAAACCTCGGCCATGTTCACCCACTCTGGACGCCTCAATAGCCGCATTTAGTGCCAACAGATTGGTCTGTTTACTTATGTTCGAAATCAGGCCTATAATCCCGCTGATCTGAGCAGATCGTTCGCCTAAACGTTCGATTGCCAGACTCGTCTCATCCACAGACAGCTTTAACTCTGACATTTGGTTCACTGCCATTTGAAGCTGCGCACTGCCCTTTTTCGTCTGATCGGTAACTTCATCTGCAGACGCAGACACCGATGACGAAGAGTCAGCGATCCGTTGCACTCCAACATTCAGCTCGCTCATCGCCATTGAAGAATCACCCGCATAATCACTCTGCAGCTGCGCTCCTTCGGCTACTCGTCCAATTGCCACAGCAATTTGTTCAGCAGCTTTCCCAGTCTGCTCAGCGTTAGCTGTCAGCTCTTCAGAGGTAGCTCCCACAGACATTGATAAATCAGCAACAAGTCCAAACATTTCTCGAAGCTTATGGGTCATATGATTAAAATGTGTAGCCATCTTGCCGAATTCATCATCATTTCGAACCTGCAGGGTTTGAGTCAAATCACCCTGAGACATCAGCTGCAATTTATCAGATAACAAGCGAAGCGGTTTAACTACCATCAACCATAGCTGAAGACCAACAATAACAGCTAAAATCAAAATACCAATAATCATAATGATAAAAAATTCTGTTTTGGCTTGTTCATAATCAGCCATGATTACATCCTTAGAAATCGCTGTCTGTGTGTACCAGACCTGGTCACTTCCAGGCATTGGTATCGGAACAAAAGTCCGCAGCACGTCTTCTCCCTTGGAATTTATCGTGTATCCCAGTGTGGCCTCCCCATTCTTCACACGCTTCCACAGTAATGTTTTATCTTCTGTATCACCGAACTCTTTGAGTACACTTTGAGGATCATTTGGATTGGCTGCATATTTGCCATTACCAGTGATTAAAGAAACATAACCTCCCAGAGGTTTATAGTTAACAGCTTCTTCCTGCAATTGGGTTAACGAAACATCGAACCCTACAGTCCCAAGAAATGCACCCGTTTTATCCAAAATCGGCAGCATGACCGAAATCATCTCTATTGCTCCACCAGTCGTCTCATAGGAATAGGGTTCAATATAGACCGGTTTTTTCTCTTTTTTAGGTAAAAGGTAATAATCACCCGCACCTTCTACATCGTAATTTTTTAAGGGTTCAACCTTAATTGCACCTTGATTTCTAAAGACATAAGGAATAAAACGCCCCGTACCGTCATCATATGGCATCTTATTTATATTAGCCTGATCGTTCTGATCAAAAGCATTGGGTTCCCATAATATGCTCATCCCAAAAATTTCTGGTCTGTGCTCCAGCATAGTTTTCATTGTAGAAACAACATCTTCACGGTCCAAGGTTTGACGTTCTCTTGATTCAATCAGTACCTCAGCGAGCGCTTCACCCGTCGACTGAATGTCTATCATTCTATTCTGAATGGTCTCCGCATAACTTTTCCCTGCGATCTCTGCCTGAAGTTCACCGTTGGATATGCTCACACTACGCAGATTAGCCAGGTTTGCGACTAAACTAAAGAAAAAGATCACAATAATTACTAAACTTACCACCATAACAAACTTAAACGTTAAAGAAAGCCTTCGATACAATGCCATCTGAACAACTCCACTCTAGGATAATATATCTTTAATCGACAAAATACGACCTCTATTCAATAGGACTTATTACCTATAATTTAAGGGATGAAAATTTAAAATTCTATCCATTCCAAAAGTATGTTTAAATAAAAGTAGCCTAATCAAAAAAACATAATACAAAGGAGTTCATGCCGATGGAAATATCCTCTTTTTTGTTGCCAAAAGATCAAGTTGCCTATATCACTAACTCACTATCCATGCTGGAAGCCTTAGAACAATTAGAACAGCACCATTACACGGCTATCCCTATTATTGATAATGAAGGAAAATATGTAGGAACACTTTCGGAGGGTGATCTATTGTGGAAGCTAAAAAACACAGCAGACTTAACCTTTGACAATATAGGGGAAGTTCAAGTAAGCGACATCCAAAAGCATGTTCATAACGAAAGTGTTCTCATTAATGCAGAAATGGAAGATATGCTGACGCTCGCTGCGGATCAGAATTTCGTTCCTGTGATTGATAATGAGGGTGTATTTGTTGGAATTATTAGGAGAAAAGATATCATTGAATATTACACTCGCAACATTACGGATTAATAAAAAATGACCAATCTCCATTACGGAGACTGGTCATTTTATTTTTCATCAAAATTACAGTTCAGTCAGGATAATCGTTCCTTGTGGGGTAATCGCTAAAGTATGCTCATATTGTGCTGACAATCCGCCGTCAATGGTACGCGCAGTCCAACCATCCGCATCAATTTTTGTTCTGTAACTGCCTGTGTTCAGCATGGGCTCAATGGTAAATACCATCCCCTCTTTAAGACGAGGCCCTCTCCCTGCTGGACCATAGTGAGGCACTTCCGGAGCTTCATGCATTTCTGAACCGATCCCGTGGCCAATAAAATCACGTACTACAGAAAATCCGTTAGACTCTGCATAAACTTGGATGGCATGCGCAACATCCCCGATACGGTTGCCTGCAACCGCCTGCTCGATTCCACGGAATAACGATTCCTTAGTAGTGTCTAGAAGTTTGGTCGCCTGTTCACTAATATTGCCAATGCCGTAAGACCAGGCCGAATCTGCCAACCAGCCGTTTAAGTTAACAACCATGTCAATGGTTACGATATCCCCGTCTTTTAGCGGCTCTTTTTTCGGGAATCCGTGGCATATTACATCATTTACAGATGCACAGGTTGCGTACGGGTACCCATTATATCCTTTTTGCTCAGGAGTAGCTCCTTGAGACAATATAAATTTTTCTGCAAATTCATCAATTTCCCAGGTCGTAATACCAGGCTGCAAAATTTGCGCAATTTGACGATGACATTCAGCGAGAATTTTTCCCGCCGCACGCATTTTTTCGATCTCTTCCATCGTTTTCATGATAATCATAATATCGCCTCTTCTGTACAGAACTCATCGCTCTCGGGCAACGGTTCTTCTTTTGTATTTAGTTTACCCTTTATATTATGAAAGAAAATCGCGAGAAATCCAAATCATTAGTCAAAAAAAATTATATTTTCCTTCCTGAATCTAAAAATAACATCATTTTTTATGATAATGTTAGATGAAAGACGAGTGCCTGATCAGCACTTCGTCTTATTTTCTAATAAAACATAAAATTATTGTTATCGTTAAATTATTTATTATTCCTAAAAATTCCTTTATATGTTATATTCAAAATAACTGAGGAGGTGATACATGCCTGTAATTGAGTGCATTTACTGCAACCACCTGAAGGATACGCATAATCTAAGAAGCAACCCTATTTGATTAAGGAGGAAATGTTGATGAAATTCAGTAAGCATTTTTCGTTCCGGAAAATCAGTTTGTTAGTATTAATTAGTATCCTTACTCTTTCTATTTCTTTACCTCAACAGCAGGCAGCGGCAGCAAACACTTCTGTTAAGGGCTTTTATGTAAGCGGTACCACTTTGTATGATGCCACCGGCAGTCCTTTTGTAATGCGTGGGGTTAATCATGCACACACTTGGTACAAAAACGATCTGGCTACTGCAATACCGGCCATTGCAGCCACTGGCTCCAATACCGTCAGAATTGTACTTTCTAATGGCAGCAAGTGGTCTCTCGATACCTTGGCGGATGTCCAAAATATTCTTAAGCTTTGTGATCAGTATAAATTGATTGCCATGCTGGAAGTGCATGATGCTACTGGCTCAGACAACACATCTGATCTTAACGCTGCAGTCAACTATTGGATCAGCATCAAGGATGCTTTGATTGGTAAAGAAGATCGTGTCATTGTGAATATTGCTAATGAATGGTACGGTTCTTGGAACACTGCAACATGGGCCAGTGGTTACCAAGCGGCAATTCCTGCGTTAAGAAATGCGGGCATTAAGAACACTTTAGTTGTAGATGCAGCGGGATGGGGTCAATACCCACAATCCATTTTCACTAGTGGTCAGGCTGTATTTAATTCAGATACCTTAAAAAATACTATTTTCTCGATTCATATGTACGAATATGCCGGAGGTAATGCTGCTACCGTTAAGAGCAATATCGATAGTGCCTTGGCCATTGGAGCCCCCGTGATTATCGGCGAATTCGGTGACAAGCACACGGGTGGAGATGTCGATGAAGCCACCATTATGAGCTACACTAAGGAAAAAAAGGTAGGATGGCTCGCCTGGTCCTGGTATGGTAATGGCGGAGGCGTCGAATATCTGGATCTAGCCAGCGGTCCAGCAGGAACACTCAGCAACTGGGGAAATACAGTCGTTAATGGAGCAAACGGAACCTTAGCAACCTCCGTGCTTAATAAAATTTATACAACGCCTGGTTACCAACCTGTGCCGGATGGTGGCACAACTCCTACACCTACACCTACACCTACACCTACGCCAACACCAACGCCAACACCAACACCAACGCCAACAGCAACACCTACAGCCACTCCTACCGGCTCGCCATCCAGTAATCTGGCACTTTACTACCGTGCAGCAGATACCAATGCTACAGATAACTCAATCAAACCTTACTTCAACATTTATAACAACGGAACAACGGCAGTCAATCTAAATGGACTGAAAATTCGTTATTACTTTACTAAAGATGGAAGCGCCTCCCTCAATGGTGTGATCGATTGGGCGCAGATCGGTGCTTCTAATATATCAGTTGCCCTTGGGTCCACTAGTGGAACGAACGCCGACTCTTATGTTGAGCTTACTTTCAACGCTAGCGCGGGCTCCATACCTGCCGGTGGACAGTCAGGAGAAATCCAATTACGAGTGCATAAAAGCGACTGGTCTAACTTCAATGAAGCAAATGACTATTCGTTCGACCCAACCAAAGTTTCCTTCAGCACTTGGAACAAAGTAACCTTGTATCAAAACGATGTACTGCTCTCCGGCATCGCTCCTTAAAAACATAAACCAGCGAGCCTCCCAAGATTGGGGACTTGCTGGTTTTTAAAATTAGATCTGTTGTAGCGCAGATGTTAGGATAATGCTTACTTATAGTAGCTCAAAAGATGACTGTTGCTAGATTTGTCAGTCAACAGTGATCTACTGCTGTTAGTCTGCTCCCGGACTGTTGTTACTTTGATGTTAGTCTACTGTCGGACTGTTACTACTTTGATGGATCTGTTGTAGCGCAAATGTTGGGATCTTACTAGATTATTGTAGATCAAATAAAGGCTGCTGCTAGATTTGTCAGTCAACGGTGATCTACTGCTGTTAGTCTGCTGCTGGACTGTTACTACTTTGATGTTAGTTTACTATTGCTCGTCTATTGTTCCGCTAGTCGGTTGCTGCTCTTTTGTTTGGCTATTCTGCGTACTACTCTACTGTTGCTCCTACTGATCTGATTTCACTCTTTCACACGATCTAATTCGACTCTTTCATTACTCTGACGTTAATCTACTATCGCTCATCTGCCGCTCATCTGCTGCTCATCTGCCGTTCTTTACTTTTTGAACACTCGGTTGTGGTTTTCGGACTCAGATGACGCTATTTGTGCAATTTAAGCCGTTTTGAGCAACTTTCGGACTGGAGAGACGCTATTCCTCTGAAAAAGGCCTATTTCGGCCTCTTTTCATACCCATAACAGCGCTGGTGTCCGAATACTCTGCAAATTGGCAAGGTTTCAGAAAATAAGGGCTCCTGAGTCCGTCACCTTGTTAGTCTACTGCCGCTCGTCGCGCTCATCTACTGCTCTACTATCGCTCATCTACTACTCATCTTCCGCTCATCTACTACTCGTATGCGCTTATCTGCTGCTTATCTGCTGCTCATTTACTCTTGTCTACCGTCTTTACCTCTGGAGCATTTTGTGTACGACACGACACCTCGCGCACCTAACTACGCCCAAACCACAAAAAATACCCCGGCAGCCATCCAACTGGCCCCGGGACATTTTTAAATCTACTTTCATTTAGTCATGGAAATTAAGTCCAGAGGTAACGGCTTTAACATAATCTGCACGGATCACGAAATCTCCAAAATGCTCACCTTGTTGACGTTCTTTGGCATATCGGTGAAGAATAGGTTCAAGCGTCTCTAGGATCTCCTTCTCATCTATGTTTTCTTTATACATTTTATTGAGGCGATCACCCGTAAAGCCTGCTCCTAAATACATATTATATCTGCCTGGAGCCTTGCCGATAAACGAGATTTCACCCAGCGCCGGTCTAGCACATCCATTAGGGCAGCCGGTCATCCGGATTACAATTTCCTCGTCGCGCAAACCAGCTTTATCTATAACAAGCTCCAGCTTATCTATCAACGAAGGCAGATAACGTTCCGCTTCAGCCATCGCAAGTCCGCAGGTTGGCAGTGCTACACAGGACATGGAGCTGCGCCGCAATGCAGAAAGATGTGCTCCATCTGTAAGTCCATGCTGTTTAGCCAGCTCAGCTACTTTTCGTTTTTTGGCAGTAGTGACGTTGGCAATCGTTAGATTCTGATTCGGCGTTAGCCGGAAATCTCCAGTATGGATTTTAGCAATCTCCCGCAAGCCAGTCATCAAGGTGTATCCTTCTTGGTCATGAATCCGTCCGCTTTGGATATAAAGTGTCAGATTCCATTTTCCATTGGTACCCTTCACCCAGCCGTAACGGTCTCCGTTGTGATCAAAATGATAATCATGTGCCGCTTCAAGCTGCCATCCGAGTCTTTCATGCAGTTCGTCAACGAACCATTCCAGACCGTGGCGGTCAATCGTATATTTGAACCTTGCATTTTTGCGGACAGAGCGATTGCCATAATCCCGCTGGATCGTTACGGTCTTTTCTGCCACATCAATCAACTGTTCGGGACGGCAAAAACCAATAATACGTCCCAACTGAGGATAAGTACTGGTATCCCCATGAGTCATCCCCATACCGCCGCCTACAGAAACGTTAAAGCCTACTAGCTTCTCATTTTCCAGAATAGCGATAAAACCCAGATCTTGCGAGAATACATCCACATCATTAGAAGGTGGCACCGCTAAACCAATCTTAAATTTACGAGGTAAATATACCGGACCATAGATTGGTTCTACTTCCGCACGTTCGCCTAAGCTATCTACTACCTTTTCACCGTCTAGCCAAATCTCATGGTAGGCGGGAGTACGTGGGGATAAGTGATCACTCACTTTGCGCGCCCATTCATAGACCTCTGCATGCACCTCTGACTGGTAAGGATTCGGATTACTCATTACGTTACGGTTAACATCGCCGCAAGCTGCCAGCGTCGTCATCAGCGTATCATTAATGCTGCGAATGGTTTTCTTAAGATTCCATTTGAGTACCCCGTGCATTTGAAACGCCTGTCTGGTAGTCAGACGTAAGGTCCCATTACCGTATTTTTGTGCCAGATCATCCATCACTAGCCACTGCTCTGGTGTCGCTACCCCGCCTGGGGCAACTACACGAAGCATGAACTGAAATGCAGGCTCCAGCTTTTGCCGTTCACGCTCATTGCGTAAATCCCGATCGTCCTGCATATAACTTCCGTGAAATTTCAGCAGCCGATTATCATCTTCCGGCAAACCTCCGGTAATCGGATTGCTTAATGTCTCAACAAGCGCGCCCCGCAGATAGTTACTCTCTTGCTTAATGTGTTCAACATCACTTGGAGGCCCGCCGATCGGCTTAACCTTTTCATTGTTTGCCATTGTTGTTATCTCCCCCCGAAGTCATTCGATAACTTTCCTCTATCCATTAGTAAACATCACGTTGGTAGCGCTGCGCCTGCTGCATATTATCCAAATAAGCTGCCGCTTCTTCAGGACTCAGCCCACCCTCATGCTGGATGACAGTAATCAGAGCAGAATGAACATCATGTGCCATATGCTTCTCGTCACCGCAAATGTAAATATGAGCTCCCGCTTGCAGCCATTCGTAGACCTCGCGGCTCTTTTCCAGAATGCGATGCTGAACATATACTTTCTCTTCGGTATCACGGGAGAAAGCAACATCCAGCTTAGTTAACAAGCCGTCTTTTAGCATTCTCTGCCAGTCCGTCTGATAGAGGAAGTCCGTCACGAAATGCCGATCTCCGTAGAACAGCCATGATTTACCTTCCACCCCAAGCTCGCCACGTTCCTCCAAGAAAGAGCGGAAGGGTGCAACGCCTGTCCCCGGTCCAATCATAATGATCGGCGCATCAGGATTTGTTGGAAGCTTAAAGTTAGGATTATGTTGAATGTAGATGGGCAACGTATCTCCCGGCTGGACTCTTTCAGCACAATGTACCGAGCAGACCCCATAACGCTCACGGCCATGTGCCTCATAACGTACAGCTCTAACCGTTAAATGAACCTCATCTGGATTAGCTTTATAGCTGCTAGCAATTGAATAGAGTCGTGCTGGAAGCTTGCGCAAAATAGTCACAAAGTTACTGGCTGAACCTTCCCATGGAGAGAAGTCCTGAACCAAATCGAGCAGATCGCGGCCTTGAATATATTCCTTAAGCTGTTGCGCACGTTCTGGCGCCAATAAATCCTTTAGTTTGTTAGAAGAAGATAACTTCGCCGCTTGCTCAAGCAACGGTTTGGTTAATACAGTGATTTCATAGTGGTGAAGAAGTGCCTCACGTAAGGAACCTTCTTCCCCTTTTTTATTAAATGGAACAATATCATTAGGATTCCAGCCCATAGTATGAATAATAGCGTCTACCAATTCAGGATGATTCTCCGGGTAGACACCCAGCGCATCCCCTGGCTCAAATTGTATGTTAGAGCCTTCTAGTGATAGCTCCAAATGGCGGGTCTCCCGGTCGGAACCGCGTCCGTTCAGATTTAGATTTTCTAATACTTCCGCTTTAAAAGGATTGTTGCGGGTATACAAAGGCTCCTGAGAATCTGTGTCTTCCGCAGCTTGAACCGCTTTTGCCGCAATGGCCGGAGCATTTAAATGTGCATTTAAGGCACCAATCACGCCTTCAAACCATTCGGTAACCGAATCATCATAATCAAGATCACAATCCACACGCGGACTTAACCGCTTGCCGCCAAGTTCCTCAAGCCGCTGATCGAAGTCTTTGCCGGTCTGACAAAAGAATTCGTAAGAGGTATCCCCCAGTGCCAACACTGAGAACTTCAGATTCTCTAATTGAGGGGCTCTTTTGCTATAGAGAAATTCATGGAACATCCGTGCATTATCTGGCGGCTCGCCTTCACCGTGAGTACTGACCAGCAATAGGAGGTTCTCAACCTTCTTAAGTGCATTGGGCTTAAAGCTGTTCATCGCAGTGATCGTGACCTGAAATCCTTGCTCCTCCAGCTTGCGGGACAAGCTCCCAGCCAGCCGTTGGCAATTCCCTGTCTGGGACCCAAACAACACGGTCACTTCACGTGAAGCTACAGGTTGACTAACGGCACTACCTTCCGCATTTCCTATCGTATTTGATTGCACTGCTTGAACCCCGGCACCTGCCGATGGTGCAGTAGTAAGGCCCATGGCCGACAAATAACCGCTAAGCCATATTTGCTGTGTCTCCGTTAAGGATGGTAGAAGACGATTGAGTAGCTCGACTTGGCTCTCGTTAAAAGGACTGTTCGTTACCTGTAGTTGCAACAATATCCACCTCTCCTAAACATGAAATCTTCTGATGATCCGTACCTCATGAAATCAGGCTATCACAATAATTGTAAACGATCAATGATGTCGATTTAACCTAATAATTGTAATTTATTGAAAAAGTATCTATATAGTACGTAAAAACCGATCAAAACAGTATGATTTAACCTGTTTTGATCGGTTTCATTATAAAAAGTGATACTATTTATAAAATATTGTGATAAATAAAAGCTATAATTTTTGCTTACTTTCGGGAAATAACACCTCGCCGATCCCCGTCTTAATCTTCACTATCTCCTCAAGCGTATTCGATAGCTCGCCGGGCGGATAAGGTTTAGTTAAATATTTTTGAATTACATCGTTTAATTGATTCTTATCCGATTGATCCAGAGCAGAAGAAATAACGATAGGGATATTTTCAGTTCTTGGATCTTCTTTAAGCATTCGGATCAAATCCCAGCCATCCAGCTCTTCACCCAACATCAAATCTACCACTATCGCCACAAATGGTGTTTTCAAGGCCTGATCAAAAGCTTGCTGTGGATGGTAATGATGGGTAACACGGAAGCCCTTCCCTTTAAGCTCTTCTGATAAAAGCAACGAAAGACTGTAATCATCTTCAACGATCATTACATTAGGCTTGAGCTCTTTATCGGTGCTCCATTTATTAAGCTCATCCTGTTGCCGGCTCGCTTCCGCATGGAGGATAGGGAGGCTAAACCAGACGGTAGTGCCTTCTCCTTCTACGGAATCTATACCGATATTTCCCTTTTGCTTCTCAATGATCTCCTTACAGATAGCAAGTCCAAGTCCTGTTCCTCCAATTCTTTTAGAGGCGCTATTATCCACTCTTCTGAATTTTTGGAATAGCTGTCCTATTTGATCCTTAGGAATGCCAAGACCATTATCCTGGATACGTACAATAATCCTATCCGACTCGTTATGCAGCAGTACTTTAACTTCATTGTTATCAGGCGAGAACTTAATCGCATTACTTAACAGATTCGTCAGAACTTGGACAATCTTATCCTTGTCCACATCAACATCCGCATTCAAAGCCTCATCCACTAGGAGCACATGATGGGTACTGCTCAGTTTATATTGATCAATTACGCCTAATACAATTTCACTGAGATTCAAATGCTCCGTGATATATTGCTGCTTACCTGACTCCATTCTCTGCAAATCAAGAAAATCATTTATGAGCTCCGTCAGTCGTTTAGCTTCTTTATGAATCGTCTCCAGATATTTAAGCTGCTTCTCAGGCTTCATGGTCTTAGACAATAGCAGTTCTGTGAAACCAAGCACACTCGATAGCGGTGTTCTTAGCTCATGACTTACCGTACTGACAAGATCAGATTTCATAAGGTCCAGCTCATATTCTCTAGTGATATCTCTGTAGACAAACAATGTACCAATACGCAGCTCGCGACGGAATACAGGGATCGCATACACATCAATATGCTTCATCGATTCAGTTCCAATGGAGTATTGCATGCTGCTGGATTCCAGAGCATCCTCAGCAATCGCTTTTTCAAAAAACATCCGAAGTTCATGGTTCTCATTCGAGTGCTCGATGAAATAATCCATCCATTTCTGTCGGGGAATCAAAGTTCCTTCTGTCCACTCATAATTAAAAATGTTGCTCAACGCTTTATTCATCTGCAGGAGCATACCTTCTGTATTCACAAATTGTATGCCCTCGTTCACATTATTTACGATGTCCCGATTCAGCTTTCGTCCATGTTCAATCTCTTCATACATGAATAAACGTTCAATCGCCAGCGCTACGCGGTTCATCATCCCCTGAACCTCATTAATCTCTTCTTTGCTGAAGGAATGACCAATCCGGCTGCCACAGAACACTGCAAGAATCTCATCCTCTGCGTTCACAACAGTAGTGTAGAAGTCGTAAACATAGACCTCACTCGCAGAAATCCCTTGCTCTGGTTGTGTGGCCAAACGCTTGATTAGGTACGTTTTTTCCGCTTGCAAGCGATATAACATCTCATTGTTCTCATGATCAAGATAACGCTCCACATTCTCCTGCGGAATGCCTTTCACAGCTGCGATATTATCTTTCACAAGCAGGAAGAAACTCGAATCAAAGGCATACAAGCGATGCATAAACTCAATAAACTTATCAGCAAATTCATGCTTATCCAAGGTATAAGTAATATCATGATTCAGCTGATTATTAAGCTCAAGCATCATCTTGGTCTGTTCTGTATTTTTTAACGTTTCGGCTAGCTCCTGCTGTACGCTCTTCATTGAGGTGATATCGTTCGCAATAAGGATGTATTGATAAATCACACCCTCTTCATTCAGGTACGGCACAATCGTTAGTTGCAGCCAGATGGGCAATCCGTCTTTGGCTAGAATCTGCAGCTCATTGTTCCACACTCCGCCTGTATTTAATTTGTTAAAGATTTTCTGATAACCCTCGTCAGAGATATTATAAAGTTCAAATAACTTATAGGTGTAACCGATAATCTCAGACTTTTTATAGCGGGTATATCCACTTAAATTATCATTCGCGTAGGTAAAGACACCTTTAGCAGTAAGGATCCCGACCGCAGACGATTGATCCAAAGCTTTCATCATACTTTCAATTTCACTAAGCGAGCGTTGCAGCCTATATTGCTGATCCTGAAGTTCATCCTGCTGCGCATGCAGCTCTTCATTCTGCATCATTAATTCTTCTTCTTTATCTTGAATACTTCTAGCCATATTAAGAAAAGCATCATAAAGTCGGCCAATTTCATCTTGATTCTTAAGCTTGCCCAGAAGAATTTCTTCTCCTGCAGCCAGGGAATGGGTTGCCCCTTCCAGCTTCAGAATAGGATCTATAAGGTTCTTCAGAATCCGCCAGATCATAAAGGTGAAGATTAGCAGAATAATCGTGCTGAAAAAGAATGCGATAAAGGTAAATTCATTGGCACGTTTGATGTAATCCATAGCCATAGTATTTAATGCGGCATCGGATCGTTGCTTGTACTCTTTTGTATACATTAAAAAATCATTCACTGATTTCGTGTTGCCATCTGCGGATAGAGCTCTCAAAGACACATAATCGTCTGCCTCGACAAACCGAATCGCTTCAGGTAAAACTTTAGTTTTGTACTGAACATAAAATGCTTTCAAACCATCTCTAAACAAGGCTTCTTCCGGAGATAAATTGAGATTAGAATAGGTATCCAGAATCTTATCAAAGTTAACAAGTCCTAGGTTTAGGAGATCTAATTCATTGGCACTCTTAAGTGCGCTGAATCCCCTCGCTCGGAAAAAAACCTCATTTAATGCAGTCGCCAATTCGTTAATCGTGTCCGCCTTATTCTGCAGAACTTCACGGTCTCTACTTAATTTGTTCTGCTCATTATTTATGAAAAATAAAAATACAGATCCCATAATAATGATTAACGAAAAAACCAAGGCAATGATACGAAAATATCTATTTTTAATACTGTGATTAGAGCTGCTTCCCTTTGTCACTTAGGATCCCCTCCACAATCTGCAAGAGTTCCATCGGACTAAAAGGTTTTGGCATAAAATAACGTGCGCCTGCATCTACCGCTCGAAGACGATCTACATCTTGGGCTTTGGCTGTTAACATTAAAATAGCTGTAGCCTTCTTTTTCTCATCATCCAGTTGGCCTAGGACTTCAATCCCTGTCATTTCAGGCATCATATAATCCAATATCACCAAATCATAATGATCCTGTGACAATTTTGAAAGCGCCTCTAATCCGTTCTCGGCAGTATGGATCTCCACGTCTTCCAAATCTTCTAAGGTGTCTACAATTAACATTCGTAATACTTCTTCATCATCCACTACCATTACCTTTTGCATAGCTGCCTAATTCCCTCCGCTTTAGATCTCTCCTGGTGCTCACAACATATTCAGAAACCAATTAGAACAAAAATCTATGAGCCAACCGCTCTATTCTCGACAATA
The DNA here is from genome assembly GCF_037969975.1 of Paenibacillus sp. FSL R7-0163. Classification (NCBI taxonomy): domain Bacteria; kingdom Bacillati; phylum Bacillota; class Bacilli; order Caryophanales; family Paenibacillaceae; genus Paenibacillus; species Paenibacillus sp. FSL R7-0163. The sequence continues at coordinate 1,685,701 of NZ_CP150224.1, read as the reverse complement.
ACTCAGGCATATGAACCGGTTTCACTACATAATCATCGGCACCCATCTGCAGGGCATGTACAATATCCGCCTGATTATTTCTTCCCGTCAGCATGATCACTAATATATTTACTTCCGGATACGTTTTGCGGATTCTTTCCAGAACTTCTACTCCATCCAGATCAGGCATCACACCATCCAGCAAAATAATATACTTCTCATCCACGGCATACCAATCCGATTGCAGGAAATCAAGCCCATTCGCATAGCTGCTGACCTTCACCTCAGCAATATTATCCGGCTCCCAAATGGCGAACTGACTCGTCACAATTCTCCGAATTAGCGTATCATCATCTACAACAATCACATTCAGAACCGAATGCTTTTTAGTAGTGGATAAATGATCCGAATAAAGCGTTGTCTGATTCCTTCCAGCATGCTTACTGGCATAAAGAGCCTGATCTGCTTCCTCAATCAATTTATCGGCTATATTCTCGGCATCTGTTACCTCAGAAATCCCGCTAGAGATAGTCACATGAAAGATTTCATTTTTTGCAAAAAAGTCAGTCGCCGCAAACCGCTCTTGAATACGCTGTATAACCAACATTGCAGATTCCGCATCCGTGTGAGGTAAGAACACTGCAAACTCTTCTCCCCCATAACGGCAAAAGGTATCCTCCAGACGGATGGAATTCTTCACAAGCTCTGAAAAGCCCTGCAGAACTTCGTCTCCGATTAGGTGACCATATGTATCATTAACGTTTTTAAAATAATCCAAATCAATCAGCGCTAACGAAAATACGCGGTTGGTCCGCTTAAAATCACCAATCAGCTGCTTCATAACTTGATTAAAGTGTTTGCGATTGAATGCGCCGGTCAAATCATCCACGATGATGGACTCCTGCCATTCTCTCTTGAGCTGAAAGCGATTTTTGATCAATACCAGAAATAAATCAATATCTACAGGCTTCGGTAAAAAATCCATCACCCCCAACGAATACGCCTGCATTTGCGTCGCTTTGGAGTACTCCCCGCTAATAATGATAATGGGAATTCGTTCTTTTTTGGCCTTGCCGATAATTTGGTTCAACACCTCAATCCCGCTTTTATCCGGTAAAAGAATATCCAGCAGAATGAGATCTGGTTTCGTTTCATAAAAGATTTTGAGTCCCCGTTCAGCAGATAAGGCAATGCTTACATAGTAATTCTGCCTCTCCAACGACTCTTTCAGATAAGCAACTAGCTCTACATCGTCATCGATAAGAAGAATATCATTCTGCGTGAGCGTCTCAGCGGGTCCCTTTTTATCCAATGCTTTAACAGAGCTTGAAGCTGCCAATGAATGGACATTAAACAATGGAATCAGTGGATATAAATAATCCCCCCATTCCTCGACCGACCAACTCTTAAGACTGCTTTCCATGAAATAGGGCAGCGTATCCTCGGCAAATTGTTCGACATCTGGTAATCCGACAGTTCCAGCAGTGCCTTTTAAATTATGCAAAAAACGATAAATGTCCTTTTCCTTCACTTCCGCCTGTTCCGTCCATTCCTGGAGGGTCATCTTCGTTCTTTGCTCAACCATGTCTTTATATTTTTGTGTAGTCATATTTACTCCTTCAGACTATCATATCAAACTCTCAGTTCATCACATTTTTTATAGGCTGTCAAATGAATTTTCTATAATTTCAGCTGTCAAAATAAATATTTAATCAAACTGACAAAAAACCTTTGGTTGAAGCTTGTTTCATCATTTGCAATAATAGTTGGAATGGTTCATTTCCGTATACACGGTGAAATCAATAAATACAAAGGGAGGCTGTATTCATGAAGGGAATTATTACTGTATTGGGAAAAGATAAAGTAGGGATTATTGCTAAAGTATGTACATATCTAGCCGAACACAATTTGAACATTCTGGATATTTCGCAGACGATTGTTCAAGATTATTTTAACATGATGATGATTGTAGACATTTCTAGCTCAACTAAAGCTTTTGAGAATATTGTAGAGGAATTACATTTGCTTGGCGAATCGATTGGCGTGGAAATCAAGCTTCAGCATGAGGATATTTTTAATATTATGCACCGAATCTAGGAGGATGGCTGACCATGATATCACTAGTGGAAGTACAAGAAACGAATAAGATGATTCGTGAAATGAATCTGGATGTGCGTACCATAACGATGGGGATCAGCCTCATGGATTGTGCCCACACGGATATGCGCACCTTTAATCAAAATGTATATGACAAAATCACCAGATCCGCTGAAAAGCTCGTAAAGACGGGTGAAGATCTGGAAAGACAATTTGGGGTTCCTATTGTTAACAAACGGATCTCTGTCACACCCATCGCTATTGCCGCTGGTGCGGTGAAGACAGATACCTATGTACCTGTTGCTGAAATCCTGGACAAGGCTGCAAAAGAGGTAGGCGTTAACTTTATCGGCGGTTTCTCTGCACTTGTACAAAAAGGCTGCACCAAAGGCGATCGTATTTTGATTGACAGTATTCCTGAAGCATTGGCAGTCACTGAACGAGTCTGCTCCTCGGTCAATGTCGGTTCCTCCAGAAGTGGAATCAACATGGACGCTGTGAAATTAATGGGCGACATCATTATCCAAACTGCGGAACGCACCAAGGATCGGGATTCCATCGGCTGCGCCAAGCTGGTAGTCTTCTGTAATGCAGTTGAGGACAACCCTTTTATGGCCGGAGCATTTCACGGGGTTGGAGAGCGGGAATGTGTCATCAACGTTGGCGTCAGCGGTCCTGGTGTAATCAAACGTGCGCTTGAAGAGGTTAGAGGGCAGGATTTTGAAACCTTATGTGAAACCATTAAACGGACAGCCTTCAAAGTCACACGTGTCGGTCAGCTAGTTGCTCAAGAGGCTTCCAAACGGATGAATGTTCCTTTTGGGATTATCGATCTATCCTTAGCTCCTACTCCAGAAATCGGTGATTCCATTGCCGAAATCTTTCAAGTCATGGGTCTGGAGGAAGCTGGCGCTCCGGGAACAACCGCTGCTCTGGCGATCCTAAATGACAATGTTAAAAAAGGTGGCGTAATGGCCTCCTCCTATGTAGGTGGGCTTAGTGGAGCCTTTATTCCGGTCAGTGAAGATCACGGCATGATTCAAGCGGTTCAGCGGGGTGCCCTTACACTAGAGAAGCTGGAAGCTATGACCTGTGTGTGTTCCGTAGGACTGGATATGATAGCTATCCCAGGAAGCACCACCAAGGAGACTATTTCCGGCATCATCGCCGATGAAGCGGCTATCGGCATGGTGAATAACAAAACCACTGCGGTTCGCGTGATTCCAGTAATCGGCAAGGACGTTGGTGAAATGGTCGAATTTGGCGGTCTGCTCGGATATGCACCAGTTATGGCAGTAAACGGCTTCAACTGCGCAAACTTCGTTAATCGTGGCGGACGAATCCCAGCTCCAATTCATAGCTTTAAGAATTAATAGAAACCTCAAACAGCAAGTCCCTATTTGTACTTAGGAGACTTGCTGTTTTTTTATTAATCTGATGCTGAGAATGTTTGTTTGTCTTGATTAAGCCCGTTGGATACCGATATTAGGTGTTCCGCCGGTCAAATCGATAAATAATACATAATCATTTCCATCCGTGCCCTTCAGCACGAGACCAGTCTGACCTACAGCACCTACAGAAAAGTATCGAACCTGTTGCAGGCTGGTAGGAGCGCCTGGTGGCAATGTTGCTTGGTTCGTAGCGATCAACCGGGTTGCAGCTCTAATGGTGCCTGCCCCGCTAATTTCACCGGTTACCCCCAGATGACCAAGTATGGATTCACTGCCGTTCACATTTAGGCTTCCCATTATGGTCTGACTACCATTCAAATGCAGATTCGAATCGATAGTCTCATTTCCATTAACGTGCAGATCATTTTGAATGGTCTGACTTCCTGTAACTAGAACGTTATCGAAGGTTGGCAAGGCGATCATCCCTTTCAGGTTTTATAGCATATCTTATGTTAAACAAGCCAGCCCTGTCATAGATAGATATACAGCTTTCACTAAATCCGCTTTTTATCTTCAGGGCTCTGATTAATGGTCTTATACCTAAAGTCAAAATAACCCCCTACACATATAATGATTAGCAAGACTCGGTGCTAGAGCGGACGACTGGCTCCACAGAATACAGGAGGAATTATGAAGAAGACAGCTAATAGGCTCACTCCTGAAAGGCCTTCAAGTCACGAAGTCACCATCAGCCAAGTTAATCCATCGCAACACCATAACCTCATCCTTGAGATGAACTCTTATAGAGCAGAGCCGCTGCAACGGGAACTCAAGCAATTAAGAATATTGCTGCTGGTTCCTACAGAGGCCAGCGATAAAATGCCTAATGTACGACTTTTTAAAGATCAACTAAGGCATTTGGTCAAAGAAGTACTTGCTATTAAATTCCAGCATAATCTGGAGGAATATTTAGCCCATTTTCAACCTGATCTAATATTAGCTCTAGGATCGGAGACCCTATTTCCGGAGGAGAACCTCCCTGCTCTGAAAACTTCCAACGTTCCCAAAGCGGTATGGATGGCAGATGCAGCTTGTCTTACTCCAACAGAACGTAATCTGGCATTGTTATTCGATTATATTTTCACACAGAACATAGCTAATCTGATCTATTATCAGGGTTTATGGGGCAAACATTCCAGTTATCTCCCATATGCTGCGGATACGGATCTCTATTATCCAAGACGTGTGGAGGACTGTTATCAGAGTGACGTACTCATTCTCGGCGATTTTCAAATCGATAGTGTGCTTTACACGTTGGCGTATTCAGACCTGCTTCAAGGCCTTAAGGTAATGATCGCCGGGCGTGGTTGGGACCCCCCCAGAAATTTCCTGGATATCACCCATAGTAAAGATATGTCCAGTTATTATAATGGAGCAAAAATCGTCATCAATTGCACTGGTTCTATGCAGCAGATTATGGAGGTCACCGCTTGCGGTGTATTTCAGTTAGTGGAGGATCATCCCCATCTTCATAATTACCGAATTGCAGAAGAAGATCTCATTCGTTTCCAGAACTTCAAAGAGCTCTCCGAAAGCTTTAAGCACTATTTTTCACATAGTGAAGAAAGGAGAATTTCTGCCTCTCGTGCTCTAAAGGAACTTAAATATAACCATTCTTATATCCAGCAAGGAAAGTTACTGCTGAGAAAAATATTCAAGGAACCATAGGGGGTGGCATGACTTGAGATGCATTGCTTTTGTATTGCCTCAGTTTCATCAGATCACAGAGAACGATTCTTGGTGGGGTGAGGGTTTTACAGAATGGACAAATGTCAGGAAGGCTGCAGCCCTTTATCCTGAACATGATCAGCCCAAGAAGCCATTAAATAATAACTACTATGATTTAACGGATCCTAAAGTGAAACAATGGCAGGCAGAGACTGCAAGGGCTCATGGCATTTACGGTTTTTGTTATTATCACTATTGGTTTAATGGCAGGCGACTACTGGAACAACCGGTTCAGCAGATTCTTGCGAGCAAAGAGCCTGACTTCCCCTTTTGCCTTTCTTGGGCTAACGAACCATGGACACGTAGCTGGGATGGCACCGAAGAGGATGTACTGATGCCACAGGAATACGGAGAAGAACGGGATTGGCGAATGCACTTTTTTGCATTGCTGGAAGCCTTCAAAGATGATCGTTATATCCGAGTGGAAGATAAGCCTGTCTTTATCATTTATAGATCTGCTAGTATCCCGCGCTGTGAAGAAATGCTTCAATATTGGCGCGAATTGGCTCTGCAGAACGGACTTAAAGGACTTCATCTGGTCCGGACACTGGGCGGTTTCCCCCTACAGAAAGAGCGAGGATTCGATGCCAGTCTGGAATTTGAGCCGCATTACACATTCGCACATGGCGGGGTTAAGCATTTATGGAGCTCAAAGCAGGTGGAGGATCAGAGGCATATCGTAATTGATTATGATGAGTTATGGGAATCCATGTTGGAGCGGACACCCCATAGGGACGGAGAAATCATATATCCGGGAGCCTTTGTCAACTGGGATAACACACCACGGAAAGGCCCTGCCGGACAAAGCACCTTAGGTGCTAATCCTCAAAAATTCGGCCAATACCTTTCACGACAAATTGAGCGCGCCAAAAAAATGTTCAAAAGTGAATATATTTATATCAACGCCTGGAATGAATGGGCTGAAGGCGCCTATCTGGAACCGGATGAGCGTTATCAATATCAATACTTGCAAGCCGTTAAGGAAGCCCTACAATTTCATCACAAAGAAGATCCTTCTTAGCCGTAGCGCCAGAAGGATCTTTTTCATTTTATGTTATCTTTCCGATGACTGCACTCTGGCGCTTCTTGCACTCACCAATCTCCAGCCAGTTAATAAAGCAGCCACTAGACATATGGATGCCGAGGTTACAAACACTACATGCATACCCTCGATAAATAACTCTGGTCGGCCGGGAACTAACCCTGTCACTCTATAGCCGGCTTTACTGCTCATCACTTGAAAAAGAATTGTAGTAGCAATTGTAATGCCGACAACCATACCGACATTACGAACTAACGAATTGACACTACCCGCAGAACCAAGCTGTGTTCTTGGTACCTTAGACATAACAAGCGAGTTGTTCGGCGATTGAAACAGGCCACTTCCTATACCCAGCATAGCGATCCACACACCTACCAGCACAACAGAACTTCCTACATGAAGCTGTGCTAATCCGAACTGTGCAATAACCATGACCACCAGCCCCGCAAAAGTCAAAAATTCAGAGCCTATTTTATCCGATAGCGCACCACTCATTGGAGCCACGACTACCATACATATCGGCAACAACATTAACAAGAAGCCTGCATAGAATGGCGATAAATTAAGCATGTTCTGTGCATAAAACGGCGCGATAATATTGAAGCAGAAATTCGCTGTAAATACGAGAAAACCACATAATATACTTAAAGAAAACAACGGATTCTTAAATAATGACAGCTGCAACAACGGTTCTTTTCTACGAAGCTCCGTCCATATGAAAGCAATGAAGCTGACGACAGCAACAATTATTGATGTAACAATTAAGCTGTTACCATACCCTAGCTGTTGTCCTAGTAATAATCCTGCGAACAAAGTAATAATAAAAACAGCGAACAGTAAACTGCCCGGCACATCAATCGAAGATTTCACTCTCGTTAAATCCTTAGGCAATACCTTCCAGCCAAAAAATATAGCGATCAGACCAATAGGCACGTTAACCCAAAAGATATACTCCCAGCCTAAGGTGGAAACCATAATCCCGCCTAAACTTGGACCAGCTATACTTCCCAGAGACACGAATGTACCAATGAAACCAAGGGCTTTACCACGCTCCGTGGCAGGAAAGATATCCGTAACAATTCCCTGACTGTTCGCCATGGTCATCGAAGCACCCAAGGCTTGAATAACACGCGAAGCGATCAAGGCTGGTAAACTTACACTAAGCCCACACAGCATAGATCCAATAACAAATATAATGGTGCCAATCTTAAAGATTCGAATCTTTCCTACGATATCTCCAAGCTTGCCGAAGAAAAGTATCGCTGCACAGATCGCCATTAAATAACCTGTAGTTACCCATTCGATTTGCGCCATGGGCAACTTCAGTTGTTTGGATAGCTCAGGCAGAGCAATATTGACAATACTACCATCAAGAGTGGACATAAACGTAAAAATATTCAGAACAATTAAAATCATCCAGCGCTTCTTCTGAATTTCTTTATCCTCCTGGTAGGTTGCACTTACAGAACTCATAACTAACACCTCATTAAATATTAATAATCACCGTTTAGTTGCGCACGCAACCAAACTCGCCATACCCAGTGTACAACAATTTAGTTGCGTGCGCAACGACTTTATTGTACACTTTATTTCAAGGCAAAAAATGAGCGAACTTATAACCCAAAGAGGTGTCTATATTGGCAAGAGAGCCTATCGGGAAGCTAATTTCCCATCTTCACCGTCAAAATCAAAAGAAACTGGTTAAGCAGTTTGTCCCTTATGGAATCGGTAGTGGTGGACAGCATAGCTTTCTTAAATTGATTCTTTCTCGGCCAGGCATTACTCAGGATCAGTTAACTGCCGAATTGAAGTTCGATAAAGCAACTACAGCACGTTCTGTGAAGCAATTAGAGAATTCGGGGTATATCGAGCGCAAAGACGATCCTAATGATCGACGCTCCCACCTTCTATATCCTACCCCGAAAGCCATCGATTTCTTCCCAGTTTTACAGTCCATCTTAGATGAATTTAATAAAAGCCTTGTGGGCCATTTAACCGATGAAGAAGTAGAGCAACTACATTTCCTGCTGCAAAAAATCAGTACAAACGAAGAATAGAACATAAGAAAAAGGATGTCCCAAAGCCACTCGGCTGTTGAGGCATCCCACTTTTACGTTTACTTTTGCTTTACAATTTCAGCAACTTCTTCCGTAATCTCTTCCCCGCCCATACTCTTCCATTTAGCTACAAACACATCAAAATCACTAAGCGGTGAATCACCCACAATAATATTTAAGAACGTCTCATTCTCCAGATTCTGCAGTTCCGGCCATTTGGTCTTCATAAGTCGGGTGTTTCCATAAAAGACCCCACGCACTCCCTCTATAGCAGTTGAGGTTAACACAGCTACTCCATATTTATACGCATTCGCTGCTTTCCAGCCTTCAAGATCTTTTTTGGGCTGCTCTGTTTCCGCTACCCATTGATCATAAATGAGCCGGGTATCAGAATTTAATGTATCCGGGTCTATCTTTCCGTGCAAAGCCTGCTGGATATCAGCATAATGTTTCTCAATCGCATCCCTATAATCTATCAAAAGATCGAACGGATAATAAGCACGCAGCTGAATGCCTGTCTGCGCAGAGAAATCACCCAGCTTTTTTACCTCCTCTTGATTAGGATCTTGTCTTCTTTCGAGTCTTGTAAACACGTTCAATTGCTTGATTACAGCCTCTGGATGTTCAAACCCTTTACGCACAACAAGATATCGATCTGTTACCGGAGCCAAATGAGCGACAAACTTACCGGAATCATCAACTGGAGCTGCATATGCTCTCCATTCTGCCTTCGTATCCAAAGCCACTGCCTCTGACAAAGGATAATAAGGCATCCACCAAGGACCAAAAAACATCCCTGATTTACCTGTAATAATAGGCTCCTGAGTTTCCTTATATAGTGCAAAGTCCGGATCCAGCAACCCGTGTTTATACCAATCAGCAAGTTTAGCAAGCGCTTGTTTGGTTTCTGGTGTAATGGAGCCATACACGATATTTCCGTTGTTATCCTTAATCCAATTCGTGGGGAAAGCATGAAATGCACTAAAAACAGCATCCAGACCATTAACTAATGGTTTAGTTCCATATACGATATTTTTGTAGCCGCTTAGACCGACGGTATCTCTTTTTCCATTCCCGTCAGGGTCTTTTTCAATAAAAGCTTTGGCAATTTTCTCGATGTCTTCAAAAGTTTGTGGAGGTCGCAGCTCCAGCTTCTCCAGCCAATCCTGACGTACCCAGAGCAGCACGGGAGAGTCTGCATCAATAGCTACATTCGGTAATCCATATAATTTACCGTCGCGGGAAGCGTCCTCTAATGCCTCTCCCTTTGTAGAATTGTACATATCCTTGATAAGTTCAGATCCATATATTTTATATGTCTCTGTCAAATCTTCAATCATGTCATTATCAATTAATTTCTTCAATTGATCCCGATCCACAACCATGGCATCAGGCAAATCGTTGCTATCAATGGCAAGCTGCACCTTTTGCGTAAAAGCATCCTCACCCTTCGCTTCCCAGGAGTGAACCACTTTGATATTCGTAATGCTCTCTAAATAACGGGTGATTGGATTGTTATCGTTGCTGTCACCTGTATTAAGTCGCGAGTCGGGAACCTTAAATCCCACCCGGATCACAATCGGATCCTCATATTTACTATAAGCGATAGAAGTATCTTCATCCCCTGCCTGAGGGCTTGCAACTGAATCTACAGTACCGATATTGTCACGACATGATGTCATTCCAATGACCATAAACACTAGGAGGATAGATTTCCAAAATTTCATATTTGGTTTTTCCCCTCCGCACGGAATTCACTTGGTAATTTACCAATACGTTCTCTAAACAATCTGCTGAAATAACGATCATCCTCAAAACCGGACCGCGAAGCAATCTCACAGACGGGAAGTGTAGTCTCCAGCAGCAGTGATTTGGCAAGCTCCAGCCGCATTCCCCGTAAACATTCACCAAATGTCTCTCCGGCAAAACGAGCGAAACACTGGCTGAAATAACCACGGCTCATATTAATGACGGCTGCTACGTCGCTCTGATTGATTTTGTCACCTGCATGGCACTGCATATAACGAACTGCGCGAATAAGACAGGACATAACCTCTTTAGTTAATCCAAGCTCCAGCATTCTTCGTCCCACATGATCAGAAAATCGCCGCAGCCAGTTCTTCCAATGACACCAGTTCAGATTATGGGAAATGTCCTTTTCCAGTTGAGCAGCATCTTCAGGCTTTAAAAGTAAAGAACTCCAACTTTGTATTAGAGAGTGTGCAAACGCCAGAAACTGATCAGAACGGGGTTTCTGCTGAAGTATGTTTGCTACAAATTTCTCCCACTCATTTCCATCAATTGTCCACTTCAAATTCTGTGCTTGCTCCAGCAAATTATCCGCCTCTTGTTTTGAATAAGGAGCCCCTGGTTCCTTCTTTATGTCTTCATATTTCAATGAGGTCAAATCCTCAGGTTCAGGATGATAAAATAGAATACGGCGTAATTTCGCAGTGAGCTGTTCCTCTAATTCCTGTAACGGTTGATCTCTCAATCCACTGATCAGCGCGGTCTGCCATCGTCCGGATAGCTGGATCTTTAGTTCACGCTTGCTCTCATCTATTGAGAAACGATGCAATAAGGGCGACATCCACATCTCATGAAAAGTAATAAGCGGATTATTTTTCACGCTGGACAGCTGAAATAATTCTTCTTCATTGCATTGATGATTTAATGGCAAATATAGCAGAGCCTTATCAGCAGCCATACGTTTACTTTCCCCACGAACCAGAGCATCCCGCGTATTGTCCTCCCATTTAATACGATCGACAAGACGTCTGATAGTTTCATCCGCATTTTCCATCTCAAGCAGTGTTTTTACAATATAGTCAACGGCACCTAAACGCATAGCCTCCTGAACATAGTCAAATTCATGATGACAAGTAAGGACAACACAGCGAATACCTGCGAACCGTTGTCTAACCATTTTAATAAGCTCGAAGCCTGAAATGCCAGGCATGGTCAAATCCACAAATAATAAATCTACTTCCTGCTGTTGAAGCAGCTCCAAAGCAGATTTACCATCACCTGCCTCCCCAACTATAACAATCCCTAAGGATGACCAATCAATCAGGGATATGAAGCCTTTTCGCACGAGTCTCTCGTCATCGACAACTACAGCCTTAATCATCGAAGTCCTCCTTACCTTTCCTCGGAATCACAATAGATACAACCGTACCTTCTCCTGGCTTACTGAACATCTCTAGCTTCATTTGTTCTCCATAATAGGTTCTAAGCATCCGGTTCACATATGAAAAACCAATTCCAAGTCCCCGTTTTTTCGCTCCATCATCAGACAACAGCTGATCTAATGTATCTGCATCCATCCCAGCGCCGTTATCTTTTACACATAACTGAACTTCTCCTTCACCATGTTTCATTATCTCAACATCTACCTTGCCATTATCGCTTAATCCATGATAAATCGAGTTCTCCACCAGAGGCTGAAGCAAAAATCTCGGGACAGCCACAGACAATACATCCTCATCAGCTTCAACGTTAAATTCAAATTCATAATCATAACGGATACGCTGCAGCTCCATATAATTTCGAATCGCTTCAATTTCCTCGCCAATGGTAACAATGATGCTTTGCTTGCCCAGATTATAATGCAGCACCTTTACAAGAAGAGTGACCAGCTTGTCGATCTCCTTCTGGCCGTTTAGCCGGGCCATCCACTGTACCGTATTTAAGGTATTATGCAAAAAATGAGGATTGATCTGGCTGAGCAACTTCTCAATCTCAAATTGGCTTTTCTGTTTCTCATTATGGGCAACCGCAACAATCAGCTCATTCACCTGTTTTTTCATCTGCTGAAAGTTGGTAAGCACGAAATCAAATTCTTCCACATTCGTATAGGCTACCGGAGCGGTAACATTTTCCGCCATTCGGTTGATTTCAAGGTTGACCTTACGCAACGGACCATAAATTTTCCTCCAGATGATCCAAGCCAGAAATCCGGCAAAAAGAAGGGTGGAAAAGGCAAGTAAGATCATTTTAAAAAACCAAGAATAAATTTCACTGTTGAATTCGGATTTTTTCACAACGGCAATAAGTTTCCAGCCCTGAGGACTCGCGTAACGAAACAGATGATATCCGCTTAGCGTTTCATGGGTGAGATTGGAGTTGCTTCCCGCAGCTTTAATAATACTTAGCGGAAGTTTGCCATCGATCACTTTTGTACTATTACCTTGCTGATTGACCAGCAGATGATTTACTTTCATCCCGTAGGACTCCTGATTAAAGATTTTTCGAAACAAACTATAATTCGTCTCCAAATAAATATATAGCTTATGCTGGCCCGGCACACGGACAATCCGCTGCTCAGAGAACACGAGATTATCACCAACAGCGTACATAGTGGGATGTGGTCCATAATAGTCAGCCCCGTTATATCGCATAAAGGACGGCAATGTACTGATATCAAAATTTCTGCGTGCGCTCATGTTGGTGAACAGAACGGGATCATCGCTGTCCGGCATAATGTAGGCTGTAAGTCCAATATAAGGGTTCGTAAAATTGACTAGATTGATCTTCTGGTTGATGGAATTCATCATTTGCGATTTGCGAAAAATTTGTTTTTCCTGAATAAATGAGGACATCTCCTGCACAATCTGACCGTCCAAAGCAAACTGTTTGGAGGCAAAATCCATATTGTCGATGGCATTCTCCAGGCTTGAGGCTTCCTGTCTCAGACTTGCGCTGATCCCGTTGCCAATTTTACCTGAAAGGATGGAGTAAATAGAGGTGTAGGTTACGAATCCTACTAAGAGAAGCGGAAGTAGTGTTCCGATTACTAGATAGATAAATAAGGTATTGCGTAAGGATTTGACAGCTGGAGTATGACTCCGCAGGGGTACTCTTACCATCTGGATTATCCTCTTCTTTCTATCTGAAAGCGTTTTATATTAATGTGAGAATACCACATTTATCCTTAATTGAATAGAATAAGGCAGAACAGCCTCCACGCCGCCCCGCCTTATTTTATAGTTAACTAGCCGTGTTTATTTAACGCTTTTACGGGCCTCAAACAATTCCTCAGCCTTTTTAATCGAGAAATCCATAACTTCGGAATACCCAAGACCATTTACCTTATCATGCATTTCTTTATTCAACTTATCGTATTCCGCTTGATCTTTAGCAAAGACCATTTTCCAGGAAATCTGTTGAATAACCGTACCGATTTGTTTATTCTTTTGTTCCACTGTTTTATCCATGGTTAATGGCTCTTTGCCAGTGAAACCTTGTGGTGCTACAGCCAATAGATTATTTTTCTCAAAATACTCCTTAGGAGTCAGAACGCCCATTTTCGCTCTCCAGTCACTATCAAGCTTGGAAGGGTTACGCTCTAGGGTTGTTGTCCACAGATTATGATCGAATGGCTCACTATTCTCTGGATTCACCATCGCCGGAACCACAAACGAGAAGTTCATTTGATTGGAGCCATAGTAGTAGTCACCACCGCCGTATTCAGCAGGAACTTGAGTATTCTGTTGATCAGTATAAGCTTTCCAACCAAAATCAGTCACTGCAGGTTTGCCGTTTGCATCAATATCCCAAGTCAGACCTTGAGGTCCGTTAGGTACTGCTGTACCACTTCCTGCAGAAATCATTGCACCTTCCGGTGTGTACATCCAGTTAATGAATTCCATAATTCTAGCAGGTTCCTTAGCTTTTGCGCCGATTGCAATAATACCGTTACCACCGTAAACATTGAAGCCTGTGGAATACATCAATTCATCTTTGAACGGAACTAGCGCAAAACCTTTACCTTCGGCTGTTCTTTCTGGTGTATTGTAGTTAGCAGCTCCTAGCCATGGGAACCAAGAGAACAATAGACGACCATCTTTGTATTTCGCTACAACATCGTCGAATTTTTGCGTCATAGAGTCCGGATCAACCAGCCCCATTTGGTTAGCTTCAAAATACAGTTTGAGCGATTTCATGTACCAGCTATCTTCGGATAAAAAGTCATAATACTTTTCTTCATCTGCCTTAACATACACAGCAGTATCAGGAATTTCGTCATAGCCCATCATGTTTGCGAACTGTTTAGCCAATGTCATTTTATAGTTGCCATCCCAATCAGACCACATCGAGAAAGCATAGGTTTTTTTGCCTTGTTCGTTCTTAGGCTCGAGCTCTTGCATTTTTTTCAGCACAGGCAGATAATCTTCAATCTTTGTAATTTCTGGCGCTCCAATTTGTTGGTAAAGATCAAAGCGCAGGTCTGGACCCCAAGTCATATCTTTTCCTTCAGAAGGTCCGGATGGGTTAGAAGCTACGCTGTTCCCCATACCAAAGACTGATGATCCACCGCCAAAAGCTACCTTTGCTTTCTCAATAGCTTTTGGGAAAGTGCTAGAAATGTCTTTTCCGTATTTGTCCAAAAGACCGTCCTGTGTCCAGTCCAAGAGCAGCTTTCCTTTGATGGCATTTGGATAGTGGTTCTTGTCGTCACCGAAAATAATGATATCTCCAAGATCACCGGAAGCCATCATTGCAGAGATTTTGGTATCTCCACCAGTCAGGTTTGAAGCTACAATGTCCATTTCAATGTTGAACTTATCCTTGATGATTTTTGCAAACCATCCGGTCTGTGGACCGGCATAGTTAGCGGTTGTTGAGAATACAGTCAGCTTCAGCGGCTTGGAATGATCAAGCGCTCCGTCATCCGGTGCTGCTGTCTCCTCCGCCGGGGCATTTGTGGCAGCCGACGTAGGTTTCTCTGTGCTCGTGTTTTTGCCCGAATTAGCCGTATTATTCCCCCCGCCACATGCTGCAAGAACGAAGACCAGGATTACGGATAGCATGACAAGCGATGCTCTTCTTAATCTCATTGCTTTATACCCTCCCTTTCATCTCTTCACTTATAGTTCAACTCTGCTTATAGCAGAGGAAAACCCAGTTCTGGTCCAGAGCGGCCACCCATCAGCCTTTAACCGCACCGATCATAATTCCTTTGACGAAAAAGCGTTGGAAGAACGGATATACGATCAAAATCGGCAATACGACGATCATCGTTACAGTCATCCGCACAGAGGTTGGAGTCTGCATATTCGCTGCACTAGCGGCCATATCTGGTGAATTACGAATTAAGGCTGCGAGCGAGCTGGATTCGTTCAAATAACGCCATAATAAGAACTGGAGCGTAAAGTATTTCGTATCTGTCATTAGAAACGCCGTATCAATAAAGGCATTCCACTGATTCACCGCTGAGAAAATCGTAATCGTAGCCAAGATAGGTGTTGTAAGAGGAACAATGATACTCCAGAACACCCGGAAGTAACCTGCTCCATCCATTGACGCCGACTCCTCAAGTGAGGGCGGAATAGCCTCGACGAAGGTTTTGACCAAAATGATATTAAAAGGAGTAATAATAGTTGGCAAAATATAAGCCAGGTAATTATTAGTCAGATGCAAGTTATGCATGGTGATATACCATGGGATCAGCCCTGCGCTGAAATACATCGTGACTACAACACTGCGGTACCAAATACTCCGGCCCCACATTTCCTTTTTGGTGAACAAGTACCCAAGAAATGCCGAAGATCCAACGGTGAGCAAAGTACCAACAACTGTTCTATAAATAGAGACTGTCGCCGCATGACCTAAACCACTGATTCTTAGAACCTTACTATAGTTATCAAAATGGATCTGCCTTGGATAAAATTTGATATACCCCGCTGCGCTAAGATCATTCGAACTGATCGTATTAATGAACAAATAGTAGAATGGATAAATGCATGACAGGGTGAACAATCCAAAGAGTGTGTAGATAATAATTTGAAAGATTAATTCTCCAGAAGTTAGTTTTTTCTTTCTCAAATGGGATCACCCCTGCCTTAAATGATAGATTCGTCACGCACCATCTTGGATAATGTGTTTGCCGCGAACAGTAGAATTACACTGACGACCGACTTCAGCATACTGACAGCAGTGGCAAACGGAAAGTTGTTAGCGAACGCAATATTGTATACATAAAGATCCAGCACTTCTATGGAATCTTTATTCATCGCATTTTGAAAGGCAAAGTACTGCTCCATCCCGTTATTGACTAGGTTACCTATGGAGAGCAGCAGTAAGACAAAGAAGGTTGGGACAAGACCCGGAATGGTAATATGCCAGATTTTACGGAACCGGCTTGCACCATCCACCTCAACGGCCTCGTACAATTCTTGATCAATGCCTGCGATTGCAGCAAGATAGAGAATGGCACCCCAGCCTAACGATTTCCACCAATACCAAATAATCATCGTGACCCAAATATTCGAGCTGGAGGCTAAAAAGTTATAACCTTCATCAACGATTCCAAGCTGCACTAAAATGTGCGTGATGACCCCGTTATCAACGGAGAACAACGAGAAAGCCAATGCATATACCAGAATCCAGCTGATAAAGTTCGGAATCGTGGTTAGCGTCTGCACCATCTTGCGATACCAGCCTGACTTAATCTCGGTCAGAAAAATCGCAAAGATCACTGGAAATATCGAGGTAATTAGTCCAAGTGAACTCATGGCAAGAGTGTTCTTCAGCACGCGCACAACCTCTGCGGTCTGTGTTGGATTGGATACAATCGTCTTGAACCATTTCAACCCGACATATGGCGTGTCAGACAACGGTATTCCGGGAATGAAATCATAAAATGCATAAATCCATCCGCTGATCGGCAGATAATAGAAAATAAAGGTGACAATAAGAAACGGAAAAGCCATGAAGAACAATTTATGTTTGTTCTTCATCTTCCAGCGGGATCGATGAACCGGATCGACGCTGGGAAGTAATTCACCAGAAGGTACCCCCATGTCGGAATCTCCTATACCCAGATTTTGATTACGTTTTCATAGTATCAGAACCTTTATGTATGGCGAGATAGAACACAGAACGGCCTCACTGGAGAACCGTCTGATGCTTGTGAACCAAATTCGCATATATTTCGACCATTTTCTACCTAATCACTGTGGGTCTAGTGATGGAGAGCCTACATGCCTTTTGGCTTATAAAAAGCGGTAGGATGACGGGAATTCCCCTCATCCTGCCGCTGAAAGAAATGGTTTCTAAGGGGCGCTTGGGAGCTATGGGCAACTAGACCCTCCTCGTTCCCTACATCAACTATGGTGCGCTTTGTCCTCTTCATCTGCTACATCAACTATGGTGCGCTTTGTCCTCTTCGTCCGCTACATCAACTATGGTGCGCTTTGTCCTCTTCGTCCGCTACATCAACTATGGTGCGCTTTGTCCTCTTCTTCTGCTACATCAACTATGGTGCGCTATGTTCTCTTCGTCTGCTACATCAAACTAAGGTACGTTATGTCCTCCTCGTCCGCTCATCAACTATGGCACGCTTTGTCCTCTTCATCTGCTACATCAACTATGGTGCGCTATGTTCTCTTCTTCCGATACATCAACTATGGTGCGCTTTGTCCTCTTCGTCCGTTATGGTCTTTCACACTTCATAGATCTTGCATCGGACCCAGATGCACTTATTTCCGGGATTCAACACATTTTCTCGTACTATCGGACTCAGGTGCAGCTATTCACACAAATATAGTCCAAATATCAGCAAATTCATGCCCATAAGAGCAATACAGTCCGAAACTACCGCAAAGTAGCTAAAAAATCAGCAATAGCGACTATACGGTCCGCAACACACTTCATGCAGCGAAATCAGGCACACGTCTATCGAGAATTCATCGCATTCACTCATACAGTCTGACTCATTCTTGGATCCACCGCATTCCCTCATGCTATCGGACCCAGATGCACTTATTTCCGGGATTCAGCGTTTTTCCTCGTGCTATCGGACTCAGGTGCAGCTATTCACACAAATATAGTCCAAATATGAGCAAATTCATGCCCATAAGAACAATACAGTCCGAAACTACCGCAAAGTAGCTAAAAAATCAGCAATAGCGACTATACGGTCCGCAACACTCCACGCATCATTCTTAGGCGCACTTCTATCAAGAATCCATCACATTTGCTCAAGCTATCGGACTCATTCTTGAATCCATGACATTTGCTCATGCTATCGGACTCATTCTTGAATCCATCGCATTCCCTCATCTATCGGACTCAGATGCACTTATTTCCAGGATTCATCGCATTTACTCATCCTTCAACGCAGCTCCCTTACTTCGAGGGTTCATGCTCATTTGTACTCCCAACCACACATAAAAAAGCAGCCTCTCAAATGAGAAGCTGCTCCATCACTTTACAACCATAGTTTGTTTACACCAAATCACTGCATTCCGTATAATACGCACTATTTTCCGCTCATTATTCGAATGCCCAACGTCTTCCGCCACAGCCTAATGCCCGGGCGTCTGAACTTCCCCCTCCGCGGAGGCATCCATTTTCTGACGCCCCATAAAAAAGGAAGCCAGCAAAGCTAATGCAGCTGGAATAACCGCCCAAGCGAAGGTGTTCGCAATGGAAGAGGAAAGTCCCTCTGTAATTTTGCTCAAAATTTCCGGTGGAATGAGTGCTCTAGTCTCAGGCGACAGCAGGGAATGCGGATCTTTAAAATCCATAGCCCCCACAGCCCCCACAGCCCCCGCAGAAGCAGCTCCTCCTCCATTTGCTGTGAGCAACTTAGTTAGACTGCCCGAGAAATAATGGCTTTGAATAATGCCAAATGTAGTAATTCCAATGGTCATGCCAAGCGAACGAATGAAATTCAGTGTTGCGCTGGCGGAGCCGCGTTGCTGCGCAGTCAGACCATGAATAGCTGCTGTGCTTAACACAGAAAAGGAAGCGCCGATGCCCAATCCGATTAAAATCATGTACAAGGTAACCAAGAGACGTGAAGCTTCCGGAGTAAGCGTTGCTACCAGTCCTGTGCCGATCACCAAAAGTACAAACGTAGGTATCAGCAGATTGCGGTAACTGGTTTTTGCCATCAGGAATCCTCCCGTTGTGGCGGTAATTACTGAGCCGACCATCATCGGCAGCAGGACAAGTCCTGAATTGGTAGCCGAACCCCCTAATACACCTTGGATAAAGATCGGGATATATACGGAAGCCACGATAAATGCAGCACCGCTAAATAGCGCACACAGAATGCTGACGGCGTACAGTCTTTTTTTGAATAAAGCAAAGGAAATGATCGGCTCTTTCGCTCTCGTCTCTACAAAAAGGAACACTGCCGCCAATATAGCAAAAGCTGCAAATAAGCCGAGGATCATCGATGAGCTCCAAGCGTACTCTTTTCCACCCAGCTCCAACGCAAACATTAAGCAAATGACAGAGCCCAGCAGTGTGCCCGCACCCAGCCAATCAATAGGTTGTTTAGAATGCTCGTGTGATTCTTTATAAAAGAATACGACCATCACAAAAGCCAACAGTCCAAGCGGCAAGTTAATATAAAATATCCACTGCCAAGCAATATGATCGGTGATATACGCGCCTAGCAATGGACCAAAAATACTTGATAATCCAAACACCGCACCAAATGCACCGCCCAGCTTGCCCCGTGTCTCCAGTGGTACGGCGTCGAACATTATGGCAAAAGCAATCGGCACTAGCGCGCCGCCTCCAATTCCCTGAACCGCCCGATAAGCAGCCAGCTGAGTAATTGTATCTGCCGTCCCGCAAAGCGCCGAACCTGCCATAAATACAAAAATCCCAAAAATAAAAAACTTTTTACGCCCATACATATCAGACAGCTTGCCAAAGATAGGCATCCCCGCCATCTCAGCTACGAGATAAGCTGATGTTACCCAGACAAATTTGTCCATACCGCCTAGTTCCCCAACAATATTGCCCATTGCTGTAGCAACGATGGTGCTGTCCATGGAGGCCATCAGTATTCCTAACAGCAGACCTGCGATAACAATGCCCAGATTGGGCGCTTTGGCAGCACTCATTTGTTCCACTCCCCATTGTAAAAAGATCTATAACTATGTGTTACAACTTCACTTGATGCCTCACTATTGCATTCTTGTGAATCTCCAAATCACTACGGTATTCCACAGTATCAATCTCACAGTCCACACCGATGATTACCCGATCTCCTCTGACAATATTTGCTTTTGTATTATTCAGCTCTATCGTATCGCCTTCAATGAGCCCAGCCTCAAAAAGCACTTTAGGATTCTGCTTCATCAAATGCAGGAATTTTCCGGTCTTGCTTTTTTTGATCGTTAAAGCACTGCCTCCAACCTCTTTCGCTCTACTTATTCCATATAAATTGATCTCCAGTTGCTCCGCACTTAGCAGTCCTGCCACATTGAGAGCGCCCGAAATACGCAGATGTTCACCTTCACAATCACCATTGACCTCCAAATTACCATTAAGATGAATATCGTCGATTTTTACGGAGGTTGCTTTAATTTCACCCTGACCCCGCAAGGAATCCCCTTCAAGATTACCCAAAAGTGTCATCTCACCGGTTATTTTCATTTTGGTCATTAGCAGGTTTCCATCTACTCTGGCATTTCCAGTCAGGCTCAGCTTCTCACAATCTACATCACCTGCAAAATGACCTTCCCCAGTAACTTTAATGTCCCGAAAGAAGCCTCCCGCTGAGGTCGTTGTGCCTATTATTTTCAAATTACTCCGAGTTGTTTCTTCACTCACCGATCTTCTCCACCTTTCCAACCTTTGCTTCTGGATGTACTGTGATCTGATCACGATACTCTATCCGTTCGATAGTACAGCCTGGCCCTACAATCACAATATTGCCCCTGATAACATCCGCTATTGTATACTCTAAATCAATAAAATCTCCTTCAATAGTCCGAGCCCGCAGCTCCGATCTTAATTTAGGGATGATTCCACTTAACATTTTGCTCCAGACTCCACTATTCGTTTGCCGGATCACTAGACTCTCCACACCAATTTCATGCGCCTTTCCCTGCCCTTGCAGTTTGAAGTCTACATGTCCTGCACTAAGTAAACCTCCGACACTAAAGCTTCCTTCCCCCGCAAAATCCTCAAGCTCACAATCACCCTTGATATTCAGCATTCCATGAAGAGTGCAACTTTCTCCCCGAAAGCTCTCACCGACAGTAATCATTCCATCCACCTTTAGGGAGTTAAAACGCAAATGTCCCAGCACTTTCATCGTCCCATTGCATTCCGCTTCTTCCGCCGAGAGATCATTCTTCAAATTCATATGCCCATTTCCTTTAAAAATTCGCGTCACGATGGGTCCCGTTACTTTGCCTACACCATCGATTTGCACACTGTTATAAGTACCTCCTGCCCCCCCGCTGACTCCGTTTATAATCAGATCCGGCAGCTGTCGTTTGTCCATTACAGTAACCCCCTATTCAACAAGCTTAAAAGCAAGCTTACCTTTCAATTGTTCTATTACATCTGCACTGAGTATTTTACTGACCAGCTTTACCCCTTCATCGAACCATAACTCCGCTGGTGCCTGAGCCAGAATAAAGGATGACACCCCCATTTTGCGGATAAAAAACAACTCCCAGCTTTCACTCTCAAGATTGGAGGCTTTATTCATTAAGGTTCGAAACAGGAGCTCTGCTTCCTCCATATTCATCTCCCCTGCACTAAGCAGGCGGTCTACAGCCAATAAATAAGTGAGCTGATCGAAGCTATATCCATTCTTGACACCAAGCCTCTCTCCAAATTTCCCCAGTGTCACTGACGAAACAATGTTACGTTCTATAATTTCCGCAGAAGATACACTTACTCTGTCAAAAGAAGCCTTATCTGATAGCTTATCAGCCATTTCATCCAAAGAAAGTCCATCTTTCATATTCACAATATTATCGATACGGGACAAGATCATGTCTTTTGGAAAAAAAGTCTCCTGTCCAGTAAACGTAGATTTACGGATAAACCATTCCTCTGGAATCAACTGCTTCCGCTTCCAGCGGTACAATTGCCCATAGGATATACCGGTTAATTCCAATAGCTGCTTCTTCGAGATCAAATCCTCTTCCATGCTTATCACTCCTTGAAGCCATCGTAACATAACACTGTTACGTTGTAAAACCAATAAAATAAACTCACCTCATACCTACCTACGCTAGTAACCATCGAGTCCTAACGTCTCCCCCAAAGATTTTAAAGCATACCTTAAGAGCAGACCTCCGTCTTGAGAAGGATTTAACGGTTATTCACTATTTTTCCCACAAAAAAAAGACTGCCCCCGCCGCTTATAAATGGCAGCATGGAACAGCCTTCTCTTAGAATGATTTTTACGAACTGCTAATCTTACTGAACAAAAGTATAATGTGCTGAATCATATTGCGGGCCGGATTTCTCATAAGTGAACCAGTACTCAATACTGCTGCCAGCGCTTAATCCACTCACCGTCTGCTTCCATGTTCCTGAGTTATTAGTCATCCGGTAATTAAGCTGGGAACCACCGCTAATCTTGTAATGTACATCTACATAAAGAGCACTGGTTACAGGTGTAATATAGATACTCGCCTCTGTAGCAGAAAGTCTCGTTACCCCTGCTGTAAAGTCAGCCGTCACATGATCACCGCCACCGCTGCCTCCAGTGGAATTAGTAGTAACTGTTGCGGTATTACTAGCGGAGGATAAATTACCTGCTGCATCCGTAGCTTTTACTGTAAACGTATAGGCTGTGCTTGGAGTAAGTCCACTAACAGTAGCTGTAGTTCCCCCCACAGTGGACACCTGCTGTGTTCCGCGATAAACAATATAACCTGTAACGCCAACATTATCGGTAGAAGCGGACCAGGTTAAGCTAACTCCTGTATCCGTCTTACTGGTTACCGTTAGATTAGCGGGAGCGGTTGGCGCGGTTGTATCCCCAGTATTACCACCACCCGTCAAATATTGACCTGTGAATGGATTAAACCGGTGCAGGGACATTATTAACCAGCCTGTGCTGGAAACACAGTTTTGCTGCGCCATCACCCAATAACTGTTGCTGGACCCTTTCAGCGAGTAGGGAATACCCCCGAGCGAAGCACCGCTTGTGCCTTGTTTTTTAATAATCTCTGTATTAATGGCGTCTGCCTTTGAGGCATTGCCTTGCAGATAATAAGCGAGTGACATGAATGCGCTTCCTTCAAACCATACGTCAGCACCCGTATTGCCAATTTGATTTCCGTTATCGTCATACGCCGGCAATACTTCGTCTGTCCAGTCAAAGTCGTATCCGGTGAGCGTATTCCCAGCATCATTGTAAGTAAGCGTCTGCTTGTAACGCGGATTTGCTAGTGTTCCCGGGGTGCCGGAGGCATTTTCCACATAGGTTAAGCTTGCGCCGTAGTTATGGGCCCCGGATACGCCTAAAGCTAACACTCCCCAAGGGTTCACGTCTAAAGGTATTTTGGGGTCGATCAGATTTGTATCGTTTTTCCAGCCCCCCTTGAAACGTTTGACAGTGTCATCCCACACATAATTATCCAGGAAGGTTTTGACTCCAGAAGCTGCACTGTTATAAGTCGCTGCCTTTGAGGAATCCACCGAAGCATAATACTGCAATACCCGGTAAATATCGATATTGTGCTCGGTTGAGCTCCAAGGCTCATCGGAATTACTCCAACCACTCCATCCTCCTGCAATACTGCCATTAGCCTTTTTATACTGTAAACTCCAATCGAGTGCTTTAAGTGCCATCGGACGATACCGTGTATCATTATATTGCTTCTCATAAGCCATAGCAGCCATTGCCATCCATACAACGGGTCCTACATGTTTACGGATTTCTTCTCCGAAGCCGTTGTTATACCAATAAGAATTCAGCCAGAAGCCGGAAGGATCTTGAATGTCCCGCATTTTGTTCAAAACCTGCTCTGCCCGCGTCCGTTCACCCTTTACAATAAAGGCGATAGCTGCAACCGCTTGATCATACGTGTATACAATCTGTTTGGGGTTGTTCGGTCCCCAGAAATCTTCAAAGCTATCTACCAGTCCCTCAAAAGCATACCCCGCTGTTGCATCCTGCTGGGCTTTCAACCAGATTAAAGCACGATTTGAAGCGTCACTTGCAGCATCTGCATTCGCTTTTCCACCAAAGGGCAGAGCTACCCCAAGCACCAGCAAACTTGTCATTAAGATCGAAAACAGCTTCCTCATCTTCATAACTTTCCTCCTCTTAATCATGATGAACTAGGCAATGAGAGTTCTTTGAAGCATAAAAACTAAAGCGTTTTCAAACAGCAACAACAGGGACTTTTGAATATTTCACCATGGTAATTGTCCTCATTTTCAGGCTTAGAAACCCGTTCGTCAACGATTTTATGTAAATTTTTAACTAAATGAGGCGAAACAACCAAAATTGCCATTTGAGAAACCATACGAAAGACCAGCATCTTTTTTATGAATTCATATTTATGAAGGCAAAACAAAAAGAGCAGACAGCTCCTTTATAAGGATTCTATCTGCTCTTTACTATTTATCTCTATACTATTCTGCTTTATCTTCGCCAGCAGTTTCAGCTGCAGCGGGTTCAGCAGTATCTTCTTCTGTTGGCTCTTGCGCTGCTGGAGGTGAAATACGGACAATCAAAGTGTCCTCAGGCGTTAATACTTCCCAGCCTTCATGCTTCGGCAAATCAGATACCAGCAATTGATCACCAATATCTAGTCCACTGATATCCACTTCAAAGGATGCAGCTATTTTATCTGGAAGTGTGCGAATATCCAGCTCATGCAATTCAATTTGTTGCACGCCGCCGCTCTTCACACCTACTGGTTCACCTGTAAAGTGGAACGCTACTTTTGTATCCAATTTGGCCTTCATATCAATCTGCTGAAAATCAATGTGCAGCAGTTGTTTAGAGATTGGCTGACGTTGGATTTCTTGAATAACCACGTTCTTTTTGCCCGAGTCTGGCAATTCCAAAGTAAGAACAGCCCGTGGGTTGCTGGCTAAAATACCTGAAATTGTCTTAGCATCCGCTGTAAAGGACTGGCTATCTGAACCTGCACCGTACACGACTACCGGTACAAAGCCTTTTCTGCGCTGTGAAGAAGTCGAGCCGGATCTTTCTGTCAAACGTACTGTTGTATTCACGATGATTCCTCCTAAGTAGGGATTTTATACTAGACCGATTAGATATGTACGCCTAACCTAACCACTCTCTAATTACCCCATTGACCTGGCTTTGAAACCTCTCAAGACTTTTGAGCCTAGGTAAAAATAAGGTCAAATTGTATTATTATACAATTCAACATTAATTATTCATGTCTTAGGAGTAAATCATTGCTATATTTGTGACAACTATCAAACTAAATGACAAGCTACAAAATGGTTACTGCCAACATCACGAAATACCGGGATTTCAGATCTGCAAACCTCTTGCGCAAAGGGACAACGGGTATGGAATTTACAGCCAGAAGGCGGGTTTACCGGACTCGGAATATCTCCCTTAAGTACAATCCTTTCCCTTTTCAGCTTTGGAATAGGAATCGGAACAGCCGACAGCAGCGCTTTGGTATACGGGTGGAGCGGATTCTTAAACAGTTCATCTCTTGATGCCGTCTCCATCATAGAGCCCAGGTACATGACACCGATTCTTGAACACAAATGCTCCACAACACTCAGGTCATGGGAGATGAACAAATACGTTAACCCTCGACTCTGCTGGAGCTTACTGAATAAATTAATAATCTGTGCTTGGATGGAAACATCCAGTGCTGAAACTGGTTCGTCTGCAATAATCAGCTCAGGATTCAAAACAAGCGCACGGGCGATCCCGATCCGCTGCCGCTGCCCCCCGGAGAATTCATGCGGAAAGCGATCAATATGATAAGAAGATAAACCGCAAGCCGCTAGCGCTTCAAGCACCAGATCTCGCACCTCGGACCTTGAGCATAAACCATGATCTAGTAAAGCTTCACCAATGGCATCACCTATACGAACCCGTGGGTTAAGAGAGCTATAAGGATCTTGGAAGATCAACTGCATTTGGGGTCTAATATTGCGCAATTCAGCGGGAGACAGGGAGTGAATGTCTATCCCTTTGAATTTGATCTCACCTGCCGTTTTATCCGTTAGCCGTAAAATCGTCCGTCCGACTGTACTTTTGCCGCTCCCAGATTCCCCTACAAGCCCAAACGTCTCCCCAGGTTGAAGTGTGATGCTAATATCATCAACAGCCTTCACATGCCCAACGGTTCGATTAAGCAGCCCCTTAGTAACAGGGAAATATTTCTTTAAATGATTGACCTCAAGCAGTGCCTCAGGCATGAACAACCGCCTCCTCATACAACCAGCAAGCTACCTTTTGTCTGCTAGCTACCTCTTTAAGCCGGGGCTGCTGGCTGACACATACAGGCATGCAATGCTCACAGCGGTCATGAAAATAACAAGAGGGCACCAGCTCAAGCGGATTTGGCACTTGACCTGGTATGGAATACAGCTCATCCTGTCGCTGATTGATTACCGGCTTCGATTTGAGCAGCCCTTTTGTATAGGGATGTTTGGGGTTGTTGAACAATTCAACAACCTCCCCCTCCTCCACAATCTTTCCGGAATACATAACAATCACATAATCGGCCATCTCTGCCACTACGCCAAGATCATGGGTGATTAGTAGAATGGACATGCCCGAGCTATCTTTAATTTCACGCAGCATATCCAGAATTTGCGCTTGAATCGTTACATCCAGCGCCGTAGTCGGTTCATCAGCAATCAAAAGTTTTGGACTGCAGGCAATGGCAATAGCAATCATGATCCGCTGCAGCATACCTCCACTTAATTCATGCGGGTAACTATCAGCAATTTGCTCTGGTCGTGATATGCCTACCTGCTTAATCAGTTCAATCGCCCGGATACGCGCCTGTTTCTTGTTCATCTTCAGATGTACAATCAGCGGCTCCATGATTTGCTCACCGATCTTGATTACAGGATTAAGGGAGGACATGGGCTCCTGAAAGATCATCGCGATCTCATTCCCGCGGATGGTCCGCAGTGTGTTTTTGTCCATTTTCAACAAATCCTCACCCTGAAAATCAATTTTCCCTTGGGCTACCTTGCCCCCTGGTTCCTCGACAAGTCCCATGATGGACATCGCAGTCACGCTTTTGCCGCAGCCTGATTCTCCAACGATACATACCGTCTCTCCCTCGCGAACACGGAAGCTTACATCATCAACGGCTTTCACTTTTCCTTCTTCCGTGAAGAAGTATGTACTTAGACCGTCTATATTCATTAAATCACTCATCTGAGGGTCACCTACCTCTTCTGTTTAGGATCAAGCACGTCCCGGAGTCCGTCTCCAAAGATATTGATCGCGATCACTGTCGCAAAAATCGATAACCCTGGTGGAATCCACAGCCACGGCCGATCCTGAAAGTCGATCATATTATTCGCAGCATCAATCATATTGCCCCAGGTTGGAGTTGGCGGCATAACACCTAGCCCAAAAAAGCTAAGAACCGATTCACTCAATATAGCGCCACCGATGTTAAGGGTAGCCATAACGATCAGCAACGGAACGATATTCGGCAGCAAATGATTAAATAATTTACGCCGATCACGGAGGCCTAATACTACCGCCGCCTGCATAAACTCACGTTCACGCAGGCTAAGCATTTGCCCCCGTACCATACGTGCCATACCCGGCCAGCTAACAATACTAAGCATCAGCATAACGATATACATCCGATAATCCGTTGGAATCTTCCACTCCGATAATAACGCACCAAAAATAAAGAGCAGTGGCAGACTCGGGACCGTCAATAAAAGATCCGCAATCCGCATAATGATTTGATCGGCAATACCGCGGTAATACCCAGCAATAGCCCCCAAAAGAGCACCGATAAACACCGAAAGAACCATTGATGCTAGTCCTACGGTCAGTGAAATGCGCCCCGCCTGCATTACCCGGGTCAGAATATCTCTGCCCAATGCATCAGTGCCCAGCCAATGCTTCATATTGGGTGCCTTGTTCATCATAGCCATATTAATTTTGTTATCCGTATAAGGTGAGAACAGCGGACCAATAAAACAAAGCGCAAACATAAAGATCACCACCACAAATCCGGATACCGCCAGCTTGTTCTTCAGCAACCTCCGCATGGATTGCCGGAATAAAGAGGATTTTCCTTTGGTGGTCTGCGGCTTCGCGATCCCAGCTACATTACTTTGAACTGCCACGTCAGCTTCCTCCTCTCTATAGCCGAACTCTAGGATCGGCAATCCGGTACAAAACATCCGAAAGCAACGTTCCTATGACGGTAAGTATGGCAATAAACATCGTAAAGCCCATCAGCAAAGGATAATCCCTTAGTCCGAAGGACTGCATATACAGTTGGCCAATCCCAGGCCAATTGAATATTTTCTCAATAATAAGTGATCCGCCAAATAGTGCTGGAAGCTCAAAACCAACCAGTGTAATTGCGGGCAGCAAGGCATTACGTAAGGCGTGTGTAAAGAGCACCTTGCGTTCTTTTAGGCCTTTGGCGCGTGCCGTACGGATATAATCCTGTTTTAAGACATCAATCATATTGCTGCGGAAATAACGGGTGAGCGAACCTAATCCCAGAAGGGTCATAACTACAACCGGAAGGGTCATATGCATTACGATCTCCTTAAAGTAAGCCAAACCCGTAGCATTACTACCCGTGGTGATTATTCCACCTGGAGGCAGCCACTTGAGATCGACGGCCAGGATTTTGATCAGGAATAAGCCTATAAAAAATGACGGCAGCGACATTGCTGCAAATATAGCGATCATCACTAGTGTATCGAACCAGGAATATTGCTTATAGGCAGAGATGACGCCAATAATGACCGCAATCACCCACGTTAGAAACGTAGATACGGCAGCCAGCAAAAAGGAATTCCAAATATAATCATTAAAAAGCTGCAGCACAGGCTTTTGTTGAGCTAAGGAATACCCGAAATCACCATGCAGCGCATTCTTCATCCAGATCCCATACCGTTCAAGCACAGGCTTGTTTAAGCCGTAGATTTCACGAAGCTCAGCTTTGCGTTCAGCGGTCAATTTAATATTTCCGGTTATGAAATCACCGGGAGTTGAAGCATACAGACAGAAGATCAATAATGATGCCGCAAATAAGATGATGACCATGTACAACAGTCTTTTCGATAAATAAGCGCTCATGACAGACTCCTTATGATTCGTCCCCTGCCCTTGAATCCAGTCAGGGCAGGGGACACTGGTTTATTTATTTCAGGCTCCAAGTTGGCAGACTGCCAGCAAGACCGATGAACGGGCTGACCGAGAGATTCTCAATACGTCCGTTATAGGCGTATACTGTCTTTTTATAACTTGTAAAAATAATAGGCAGTTCATCATTGAAAAGCTGATACAGCTCTTTATATACCGCTTTGCGTGCCTCAATATCAGTAGTGGCCAAGGCTTTGTTGTACAGCTCTAGGAATTTCGGATTGTCATAATCCGTGATTTCTCCATCGAAGAATTGCATGAACCCGTCAGACGGATCAGTCAACATGCTTGTGGAGAAGGATACGAGATCATAGTCCCCACCTTCTACTTTCGATACCAGTGAGTTAAAGTCTGCGAAAACCTCAGGCTGGAATTCGATACCCAGCGCTTCAAAATTCTCTTTAGCTACAGCGATGAAAATATCTGTGTTTTTGCTCTTCGAACCGAGGTAATGGATGCTCAGCGGTTTGCCATCTTTTTCACGGATCCCCCCCGCGCCTACCGTCCAGCCAGCTTCATCGAGCAATTGTTTTGCTTTTTCCGGATCATATTTGTAAGGATTAATACCTTCCTCAGTGTAAGACCAGGAAATCGGCGATGCCGGGATGTTGGCAATAGAACCTGCACCTTGTGCTGCATCCACATAAATACTCTGACGATCCAAACCGTACACAATAGCTTGACGTACAAGCTTATCCTTGAGCTGCTCATGCTTGAGGTTAACTTGCAAGTAACCATAGGTACTTGGAGTGTATGGAATAATATTCACAAAACCAAGTGCTTTCAGCTTCTCGATATTCTCGTCTGTCGCACTAAAGGAAGCGTAGTCCACTTCACCAGTTTCTACGAACTGCCATACGTCGCCTTCCGTAGTTTTGTAGATGAAATGCTCCGTCTTTGGTTTACCTTTGAAATAATTCTCATTCGCTACAAAACGCACTTCTTGACCTGGAATAAATTTTTCCAGCTTGTAAGGTCCATCGCCAAGTGGCTTCTCATGCAGCTTTTTAATGTATTCAAGATTTCCAATTTTATAGTCCTTGCCATAGTAAGCTTTCGATAGTACATTCGAGCCGAGCTGTACCAGCGCCGTTGCGTTTGGTTGCTCAAGGGTTGCTGAGATCGTCTGTGGATCAATTACTTTAATGCCCTCAACTGTAGGGGATGTACCTTCCTTATAGGCTTTGCCGCCTTTAACATTTAGCGATGGAAGCTGGGAGCTACCGTCATACGATTTGTCGTATTGGATCGTCCATGTAAATGCCACATCATCCGCTGTTAACGGTGAACCGTCGCTGAATTTCAAATCTTTTCTCAAGTGGAACGTGTATGTAAGCTGATCATCCGAAACATCCCAGCTCTCCGCAAGCTCCGGCGTTGGAACGCCTTTGTCATCAACAGTTACGAGAGAAGCGTATAGCAGTGAAGAGACATTGCCATCATAACCACTTTGTTGAAAATAAGGAGTGAACGCTCCGCTTGGGTCCGTAAGCCCAACGATAATGGTATCTGTACGTTTCTGGGCCACCGCTGGAAGTTTGGATAAATCCGTGGCAGTAAAAGGTTCGCTTAGAGCACCCGCAGGAACAATCTCTGGTGCAGTGGTTGCTTCCACGTTGGTTGAATTGGAGCCTGCAGCCGCATTGTTTGCGGATGAGGATTCGTTATTACTGTTGTTAGCGCAAGCAGAAAGTAACAGTGACCCCGTAAGCAGTAATGAAGTGATTACAATCGCATTTTTTCTCATGTACCTATCTCCCTTTTCTCTCTGATAGAATAATAACTATAATTCCTACCCGTTAAGTATGAATAACATCTGATGTTCATTATAGAAAGGTTTTCGAGTTCTGTAAAGAGAGAACTTCAAATAAATTCTCCATAAACAGAATTAGGCGATAATTAAAACAAATAAAAAAGCCAAAACCCCTCTCTGCATAAGAGAAGCCCTGGCTTTCAGACGGTTATTTTTTTTCAAAATCATTATTTCAAATACTCGAATAGCTGCTCATTCATCCGATGAATACCTTCAAGACGCAGACTGTATCCGGTGACATTCTCTCCTTCAATATAGGCATGAAGCAAACCTGCACAACGAAGATTAAAAATATGATCATGCACAATCCCCTTCGAGATCCCCGCATGCTTAACAATTTCGGTAAACGTCTTACGGCCATCACTAAGGGCTTGGAGGATTTTTAGCCGGCTTTTTTCACTCAGACTACGGATCGCTCTGTACATAAAAGGGGAGATTTCCTCATTCTCCATCGATATCCACGCCGCATAATGGCAGATCGTTAATTCCCCATAGCAATAGATAATATTAGCAGGCTGAAAATGATACTGTGGAATCAGTACGAGCTTCTTAAGCCCATCCGTAGGCATGAAGTAAAATCCGTTGGTCGTCTTGTTCACGAAATCCGCAGTGTCCAGTTCATTAAGCTCCGTGTTCTTCGAATCCGCATGCTGCTGCAGTTTGCTCAAAATCGCAGGATTGAATTGGCTAAAGTACTGGCGGTTCCACTCGGAAAGTAAAAATACTACGCGGTTACGGTAATCCTCCATATGGCTTGGAAATACCTTTACATACTTTGATAAGGTCTCATATAACTCACCAACCGATAACCCTTCAATCCAGTTCAACACACTGTCTACATCATCTTTAAATGGACAACAGTAAATGAGCAGATTCAACATTTTCCACTCATTGTTTAGTTCGGTTTCTTTCAGACGGGATAACAGCTCTTCACTGAGCGTGCTTTCAATTTCATTAGCCCACGCTACCCCTAAATCAATCTTCTTATAGGATTTTTTGCAGAGATAAGTATGTAAGCTGTTCAACAATTCATAAATCGATCCAAATTCAACCTCAACCTTGTATTCCACAATGATTCCTCCTGCTAGTGGTTCTTTTCAGTAGTGAGATATTCTCTTAATCTTATTGTATTATCCTGAGAATACGCAAGCTACTCTATAAACGGGAGTGCATAAAAATTCATTAGCTGCTGTTTCAGCACCGAATTTTCTGCATTGCACGCTGGTTTAGCTGTCATTTCCGCGAGCGTGGGCGCTATCGGACACAGCTGAGCTTGTGCTAATAGCGTCTGCTCGATCCGCTGGCTTCAGCGGGAGATCAGGACTCTGCGCTATCGGACATAGTTGACCTTATTCTAATAGCGTCTGCTCGATCCGCAGGCTTCAGCGGAAGATCAGGACTCAGCTCTATCGGACTCAGTTGACCTTGTGCTAATAGCGTCTGCTGGGTCCGCAGGCTTCAGCGGGAGATCAGGACTCAGCTCTATCGGACTCAGTTGACCTAATTCGCAGTATTATCTCCTTTTCAGCATGCTATCGAACTCCATAGGCTGCCTATTTCGCTCCTATTCCAAAGGAATAGCTGCACTGGGGTCCGAAAATTTGCTAAAACGGCTAAAAATGTGCAAATAGCGTCTGCTGAGTCCGAAAGCATCAGTGGGGAATTAGGACTCTGGTCAGTAAGCTTCTGCTGAGGATTAGTATCCTACGCTATCGGACACAGTTGACGTTATTCGTAGTATTATCCCATTTTTTGTGTGCGATCGGACTCCATAGGCGCTATTGACACTATAAATGCCTATTTCGTGCCTATTCCACAGGAATAGCTGCACTGGTGTCCGAAACTTTGCTCAAACGGCTAAATATGTGCAGATAGCGTCAGCTGGGTCCGAAAGCATCAGTGGGAAATTAGAACTCTGGTCCGAAAGGTTCTACGGAGGATTAGGATCCTACGCTATCGGACTCAGTTTTCCTTATTCGCAGTATTATCCCCTTTTCAGCATGCTATCGGACTCCATAGGCGCTATTGACACTATAAATGCCTATTTCGTGCCTATTCCAAAGGATTAGCTGCTATGATGTCCGAAAATTTACTCAAAAGACTAAAAATGTGCAAATAGCGTCAGCTGGGTCCGAAAGCATCAGTGAGGAATTAGGATTCTGGTCCGTAAGCTTTTGCGGAGAATTAGGATCCTACGCTATCGGACACAGTTGACGTTATTCGCAGTATTATCCCATTTTTTGTGTGCGATCGGACTCCATAGGCTCTATGGGCATTAAAAATGCCTATTTCGCTCCTATTCCAAAGGAATAGCTGCACTGGGGTCCGAAAATTTGCTCAAAAGGCTAAAAATGTGCAAATAGCGTCTGCTGGGTCCGAAAGCATCAGTGGGGAATTAGGACTCTGGTCCGTAAGCTTCTGCTGAGGATTAGTATCCTACGCTCTCGGACACAGTTGACGTTATTCGCAGTATTATCCCATTTTTTGTGTGCAATCGGACTCCATAGGCGCTATTGACACTATAAATGCCTATTTCGTGCCTATTCATAAGGAATAGCTGCACTGGTGTCCGAAACTTTGCTCAAACGGCTAAATATGTGCAAATAGCGTCTGCTGGGTCCGAAAGGTTCTGCTGATAGGAAAACCAAGGGTTCGGAAGTTCGTGGTTACGGGGTTACGGGGTTACGGGGTTACGGGGTTACGGGGTTACGGGGTTACGGGGTTACGGGGTTACGGGGTTACGGGGTTACGGGGTTACGGGGTTACGGGGTTACGGGGTTACGGGGTTCTGGCATTTCGGGGTTCCGGGGGTTCCGGGGGTTCCGGGGGTTCCGGGGGTTCCCAGCGTTCCCAGCGTTCCCAGCGTTCCCAGCGTTCCCAGTTTTCAGCTTACCAAAACAAATACTCGAGGTTAGTTAACTCTCACTTGCTATATTCTGCTTGACCAAGTTGCCCACATGAACAAAAAATACAGCGCAGCGATCCACGGGTAACAAGGAAAGCAACATTCAGCCCGAAGAACAATCAATCTGGTTCGCTCCTCGCTTTTTGCAATTCATGGTAGTAAAATATAGGCAATAACTAATTAGGAGTGAAGCCATAAGATGCAAATTCAAAATGAAAACGGACGTTTTTTTGTTGCTAATGACGGTAAGGTCCTTGCCGAAATCACATACAGTTTGGATAAAGAAACCGGGGAATTGGTCATTGACCACACTCGTGTCTCCGAAGAACTGCGCGGGCAAGGTACTGGACAAGAGCTTGTACGTGCTGTTGTGGACAAGGCTCGGAATGAGAATTTAAAAATTGTACCCGTGTGCTCCTATGCTGCGCATCAATTTGAGAAGCACCCGGAGTACAAAGACGTGCTGAGCGGGAATACTGGCGGGAGAGCTTAAAACCTGCTCCCGTTTCCGCGAAGCTTTTTTAGTAACTATGCGAACTTATAATAGTTCAAATACACTTTAGGGGGAAACGGGTTTGACGACTGCCGACACTTTTAAGAATATTGAGGAATTGCAACAACGCTGTGAGCAATATGAAGGAATCTCATTAAAACTGAATTGGGATATGCTCCGCCAGCCATCAAGCGCAGGTGATACGGAATGGCTTGTGACTTATGAGGACGAATTACTGGTCGGTTTCTTGGGACTCTATGGTTTTGGAAGCGATATGGAGGTCTGTGGCATGGTTCAGCCAGGCTACCGTCGACGCGGAATCTTCACCTCTCTGTGGAACCGAGCACAAACCATAATCAAACGCAATAAAGTCTCTACTCTTCTTCTAAATGCACCCGCCGCTTCTTCATCTGGAACTGCTTTCCTGCAAACCTTGCCTCTACAGTTCAATCACGCTGAATATCAAATGAAATGGGATGGCAATTCCATGGTTTCTTCTGATGTTAGCTCAGCAACAGGGACTGTGGTCTTACGGCCAGCTCGTGAAGAAGAGGCACACATTCTGGTCGAACTGGATTGTGGAGGTTTTGATATGAAGACAGAAGATGCTGCCGAGCAGTATGAGTTGCACAAACAGGAAGGTATGCAAGAGAATATTATGATCGAGATGGACGGCAGGCCTGTTGGGAAAATGCGAGTGTGGACTGAAGATAATGAATCCTGGATCTATGGATTTACAGTCGACAAAAAGCTACGTGGGCTTGGCATTGGCCGCAGCGCCCTTCTTCAGACCATCGAACGAGAGCGCCAAAATTATAATGGTGTAAATCTGGAGGTCGCACTGGATAATCCCGATGCACTTAAGCTGTATGAGAGCTGCGGCTTTGTCATTCAGAATAAACAGGATTATTACCGATTTATCGGCTAATCCCCCGACCTAACTCTTGAGATTTTAATAAAGCAGTAACAATAAGACCTCCTTACTTGCTGGTGTTCTAACCTGCAGATAAGGAGGTCTATATTTATTATAGTAAATAATTCGCTTCGCCTCTCTCATTTCTACGATCGCTGCAGCTTAAGGAACCGTCAGCTAACACTTCACGCTCAAGAAATACGGATAACAAACGAACATAATCCAGTGACTCCATAAGCGAGATTGCCTCTCCAGCAAAGCAGTATTTACGTCCATCCAGCAGTGAGAAAACTTCCACGGTCTCCGCTGGCTCACCATAAGCATGATGGCAAAAAACATTGGCCATATGCATAAATCCAGTGATGATATCCTCATTGCCATTAACCATAAACTTCTGAATGTTCACGCTTCGGCCACTTTTTGAAGAGTTCCAAGCCAGCTGCGTAATCATCGATAACTCCAAATTCAGCGCTGGAACTGGGACATGCCACTGTTCATATAACATCACTGGAATCTCCTGTAGATGATTGCTTGAAACGATACGCATAAGCTCATCAGCTACACTCGTTTTGATATCCCAATATTGCAAAAGGGAGGGAAAAGCATCTCCCCTAGGAGGCCACCGGCGTTCTAACAGAAATTGTATAGGTGTCTCTCTTCGCACTTCCGGCAGCAGACTATAGAAGTCATTAAGTGTATGCCCCACAGCATATTGAACCTGCTGGCGCCAGCGTGGGAGACCCGTCGCTGGAGCTCCGCTAGCTAAATTCTCAGTCCCGCCCAGCATAATATGCTCCATGCGATAATCGTGCAGCCGTTTATACGGAGGGGTATGTACATCCCTTGGTTTGTTAAACCAACTTCCCACTGGCCCACCCATCTTAGGTTACCGCCATACAGACTTCGATAAATTGACGGCCGAATTGACGGCAGGCTTCTTTTTCGGCAGCATTAGGGCCATACTCAATCTTTAGGCTATCTTGCAAAATGACTGCTCCACGCTCCTTTAACTTCTCCTCGATAACATCCACTGCCCCACAATAAATGGCGTAGCCTGTATCCCC
Source organism: Paenibacillus sp. FSL R7-0163 (assembly GCF_037969975.1). Lineage (NCBI taxonomy): Bacteria > Bacillati > Bacillota > Bacilli > Caryophanales > Paenibacillaceae > Paenibacillus > Paenibacillus sp. FSL R7-0163. The sequence goes on along the minus strand of NZ_CP150224.1, from coordinate 1,649,068 downwards.
ACTACCAAAAACTGCTGACTTCATGGCAGTCAAATCAAGTTCATCCATCTCCTCATAGAAATCAAGAGATTCATCCGGCAACTCTCCGTCTCCCCAAGTATATGCCCCTAGCAGAACGCCTTCATATGATTTTATCTCAATCGCATTACATTCAGTGACCGACTTCAAAACAGCCTCACCGCCTGCTTGGCGTATTCCTTCTACAATCAATTCAGCCATTTCTTCAGTGTTGCCAGTTAAACTAGCATATGCCACAAGCACTTTAGCCATAAACTCCTGTTCCTCCCCTACTAACACCTTAAATTTAAATCATATACGCTTCACCTCATTCTATTTGATAATGATTATCATTGTCAATAAATAAAGTTAAAAAAACGCAAACTCCCCGTTATTACACACGGTTGAAGTTTGCGCACCGTCTCATTTTTCTTAAAAAGAAGCTTAATAAGCACCTTCCAGCAAGGTTATGTGATTCCCATCAGGATCACGAAAATTCATTTCTTTACCGCCATATTCCATCGTAACAGGTGGCTGACAATCCAGTCCCTTAGCTTTCAACTGCTCGTATGTCTCATCAAGATTATCACAGCCGAATACTAAATTAACAAAACCTGTCGTAAGATTTTCCCACTTTGCAGCATCCCAAATAATAATTCCCGGCTGTTTCTTGTCAAAACCAAGCTTTGCCCCGTCGAAATTACCGTAGCCTTCGAAAGGCATAGGAATTCCTAGTACCTCCGTATAAAATTTAGCTGACACCGCAGTATCTTTAGTGTAAATGTTAGTCCCTTCAAAAGACGAAATCATAACTTGTCCCCTCTCATTTTCATAATATGTCTCATTTCTTACATGGGTTTAGTCTAACAAGGTTAACACGCTTTGTATTGCAAAATTACGACATTCTTCGGCCTGCATAGACCAAGGCTTCAAGTGGGGTTCTTCCTGCATATTTTTTGAAATTATTGATAAAATGGGACTGGTGACTGTAACCATACGCGAAAATAAGATCCTGCATATTCTTTGTCTGCCCAGGTAAATGACACATCTCCCGCCATACATTCTGAAACCGCACGAGATCTGCTGTTTTTTTGGGCGATACACCTATATATTCTTGAAAAAGCCGTTCAAGTTGTCGTCTGCTTAAATTAGAACTGGTCTCCAAATCCTCTGCGGTCACAATCCCTTTTTGTTTAACCATAGTATAGACTGCGTTCATCATCCGATTGTTAGTCCGCCCTCTACGCTCAAGACGACGAAGCAGATAGGCTTCAGCGGCTGCAATCCTTTCGTCCATCGAGTTTACTTTCTCCAATAGATGACCAAGCTCTTTTTTAAAAGTGCCAAAATAATGTTCTACATCGACATGTGCATTCAAGACATTCCGCAGATGATCATCTGCAAAAAAATGAACCGCCCAGAAATGAAACCGGATACCAAAGGTTGAACTCCCCCCTGGCTTTCCGTCTGAAGAGACTTCAAATGGAGTGTCATTGATACCGGAGAAAAAAGTGTTTGTATTGCCTGATTCTCTATCCAAATCCCAAATAATATCCATACAGGTATCCGGAATTATTGTCTCCGTCTCAGGTTGTTGTATAGACTCCACATCTACAGAACCCCAAAAACAGCGAATAAACGGCTGCAAGGCATGGCTGGGCAGAAACTCACTAGTGTGGTTGGGTTTTGCAGTTATAGGGAAATACAGCGGTGAGAGATTGAACATAGCTTTAGTTCTCCGATCGTAAATAGGGTAAGAACTCTACTATCTGATCATACACAATCAAGTCTTGCAGCACCAGTTGAATAGCCGCATAAGCATGGGAATATTATACACCTCATTAGCATTGGACAAAATAATTGGTGAAGCTGGCTGAGGCGTAATTTGTTTGTAGCAATCAGGTGAAATGTTGTACAATAAAGGCTAAATGAATTTTTTTGAAGGATGGATTAAATCATGTATATAGCGAGCGATTGGAAAGACTATGAAGTAATTGATACAGGCGGTGGAGAGAAGCTCGAACGCTGGGGCGATATTATCTTGCGTCGTCCTGATCCACAGATTATTTGGCCTCTAAATAATGAGACCGCTAAATGGCGTGATGTGCACGGACATTATCACCGTTCCTCCGCTGGTGGCGGACAATGGGAAATGAAAAAAACCATTCCGGACGATTGGAAGATTAGCTATGGTAAATTAAAATTCCACTTACGTCCTACAAACTTCAAGCATACAGGACTATTCCCGGAACAAGCAGCCAACTGGAGCTGGATGATGGACAAGATTGCAGCGGCTAACCGTCCAATCTCAGTGCTGAATCTTTTTGCTTACACAGGTGGAGCTACTGTGGCAGCGGCGAGTGCCGGTGCGTCTGTCGTTCACGTAGATGCAGCCAAAGGTATGGTGCAGTGGGCGAAAGAAAACGTTCAGCTGTCTGGTCTTGGAGAACGTCCAGTCCGCTTTATCACGGATGATGTATTCAAGTTCGTACAACGTGAACAACGCCGCGGAAGTAAATATGATGCGATTATTATGGACCCTCCTTCTTACGGAAGAGGACCTGGTGGAGAAATGTGGAAGCTTGAATCAAGCTTGTATCCTTTCCTTGAGAGCTGTATGGAGATTATGAGCGACAACCCTTTGTTCATGCTCATTAATTCCTACACCACAGGAATTTCTCCAACTGTACTGCGCAACATGTTGTCCATGACCATGGGCAAACGTTATGGCGGAAAGCTTACCTCCGGCGAAATCGGTCTTCCGATCACCTCCTCCGGCATGAATCTGCCATGTGGTATCCTGGGTCGCTGGGAGGCGTAAGCCATGACACAGCATAGTTCCGGCAACAATGAGGCTGTAAGCGGCGGATCACAACGCTTTGAAGTGTTGTACGAAGACAACCATCTTCTGGGGATTGTAAAACCCGTGAATATTCCTGTTCAGGAGGATGCAACAGGCGATCCTGACCTGCTGAACCTGCTGAAAGAAGATGTGAAGGAACGTTTCAACAAACCCGGCAACGTCTATATCGGTCTGGTCCACCGTTTGGATCGACCGGTTGGGGGAGCAATGATTTTTGCCAAGACTTCCAAAGCGGCTTCAAGACTATCCGAGAGTGTCCGTACTCACGGCTTTCATAAGGTGTATTTAACAGTCGTGCATGGTAAACCGCCAGCCACTCGTGGCCGTCTTACAGATACGCTGCTTAAAGACGCAAAGAGTAACACCGTCACTGTGGTTCGAAAAGGAACTCCCGGCGGCAAGGAAGCAATTCTGGATTACACAGTTCTTGACAGTGCAGAAGGATACAGCCTGCTTAAGATTGATTTACTTACAGGCCGTTCCCACCAAATTCGGGTGCAGCTAAGTTCGATCGGCTGCCCATTATACGGTGATCAGAAGTACGGGGCTTCAGTGAACAGACCGGGGCAACAAATTGCGTTATGGTCAGCACTTGTAGGATTCCCTCACCCTGTTACTAAAGAAGAAGTGGAACTCATCTCTCTGCCCCCACAAACCCATCCTTGGGATCTGTGGCCGCGGGAAACACTAAAAAAAGGGCTGTTCTAAAGCAGCCGTTTCTAGGCATTGAAACGATAAAAAACGAGGCAGTGATTCTCCGGTTAGTGGAGAATCACTGCCTCGTTTTTGGTTCTGCGTCTGCTACTTGAACAGACTATGGGAAGAGGGTCCACGCATGCTGAAGTGTTCTTCCTAGCTCCGCAGGATATGCTTAGTCCGATTATTCCAGCCGGGCATTGAATATCCCTTTGAGATTAAACATCCTTTCGAGATTAAACATCCCTTCCAGCCTGAACTTAGCTAACGGTAACCCGCTCAGTTTAGCTGAGGATCAGTAGTGGTTCAGCAGTGGTTCAGCAGTGGTTCAGCAGTGGATCCTAGATGGAATCTGAAATGAAAAGTAAGATAACTGCATTCTATACACTTATTCCGAATAAAAAAGCAGTAGATCGGATTTTAAGTGTACTTTTTACAATTAAAAATCAGGGAAACTGCAAAAAGAGAAGTAAATCAAGAAAATAGTTGTATAAAATACAGTTAAATTTCATCAATCGAGTAATTAGCAAATAATAGCTGTACAAAATACAACTAAATGCATCTAGGTGCCTCTAATTGCTCTAAAACACTCTAAATGCTTCTACATCCTCTAAATGCACTAGTGATACAGCAAAGCTATTTGCTTCAAGGTGTTGAGCCCTCCGGTGTGGTTGTAACAACCATTTTGCCCATTAAGTAGAGCAGTAACTGTTGGTTATGAGAGGAGATCGGATCAAGCGCTTCCGCAAAAAAATCACTGCGGATCTTTAGACCACGTGCAGTTTCTTCCTTTCCAGTCTCCGTTATGCTCACCCATACAATCCGCCGGTCCGAAGCATCTCTTTCCCGCACAATAAGCTCATGCTTCTCCATCCGATCAAGTAACATCGTAACCGCTGCAGGACTGGTCGCCAAATGTGGAGCCAGATCAGAAGGCTTCATCGCGTCGCGTTCCTGAAGCAGTTCAAGTACAGTAAGTTGGGCATCCGTCAGCGTTGGAGCAAGATTACTGTCCATATGTAATTTATAATCTTTTAAAATCTTATGCCAAATTTTACTGAATTCAGAAGCATGCACACTTATTCCTTCCTTTCCTCGCGGTTCTATCCGGTATATCTACATTTTCGCGAAACAACTTCCATTTCCTGCAAAAGAAGAAAAAATAAATCTGCCGGACCTTCAGCATAAAAAAATAAAAAACGACGCTTAGTCAACCCTCCAAAAGAGCGGACTAAACGCCGTTATAAAATCACTTGTTAATCGCTAGTTTTAATGAACTGATGGGAAAAGATTTATGATCTCATCCTTTTTCTCCACAGCTACAATCTGTTTGCCTGTAGAACGACGCTCGCCCAGCGGCGCTGATTCAGAGGAGAACGTATGGTGGGCATTCTCACGAGTAACGGCATTCAGTTCTAATGGCTCCTTGCAATAGAAAGCCCCTGCTAACCTGCTGCCATTTGGACGTATTCGTTTGCCTTCCTTGAATTCGAAGGTTGGCATTCCTTTGCCACCACGGCTTTGTGATGGATAATCCACAAGTAATGAACGTTTCGCATAACCAATATCAGAAATAGCAAGGATTTCGCCTTCATCTTCGCTGACCCAGAAGCAGGAAATCACCTCGTCGCCCTCGCGCAGCTGAATTCCTCTTACACCAGATGCAACGCGACCCATAGGGTTAACCTCATTCTCATGGAATCGGATACTCATTCCCTCACGGGTAACCAGCACAATGTCCTTGTCATTCGTACTGGAAGCCACTGTAATGATCTCATCACCCTCGGCTACCTTACAGGCCGCTACCGCTCCAGAACGGCTTGTAGAGTATTCCTTGAGCTCTGTACGCTTCACCTGACCCCGACGGGTGACGAACACAAGACTTTGCTGCGGATCATCTAGATTATTAACCGGAATCACACTAACGATTCCATCTCCTTTAGACAATCCAATGACATTCACAATCGCTGTACCAGGCTCTTTCCATTTAAACTCCGGAATCTGGTGCACAGGAAGCAAGAAGTATTGCCCCTTGCGGGTAAATACCAGCAGACTGTCACGGGTATTCACATCCAGCAGCCTGACGATATGGTCACCTTCTTTGACGCCTGAGGTATGACGCTCCCCACCTGAACGGGTGAAGGAAAGCATACCAGTCCGCTTAATATAACCATCTGCTGAAAGAGCAACTAGCACATCCTCCGCGTTGACCAGCGCTTCAAGGCTAACCTTGAGCTCCTCTACTTCGCCTTGGATCAGAGAACGGCGATCAATGCCGTATTTGTCGCGAATCTCCAGCAGTTCCTTACGGATTACAGAAACTAGCTTTTTGTCGCTTTCCAAAATGCCGCGCAGATGTGTAATCTTTGCCATCATTTCATCTAACTCTTTCTGGAGTGAAGTGATCTCCAGATTGGTCAGACGATACAATTGCAAAGTAAGGATCGAATCGGCTTGGCGTTCACTGAAGCCGAACATCCATACGAGATTGTTCTGAGCATCCTGACGGTTTTTCGATGCTTTGATCGCAGCGATAACCTCATCCAGGATATTTAGTGCTTTAACTAAACCCTCTAAGACATGAGCACGGTCTTCAGCGCGTTCCAGATCGAACTGGGTGCGATGAGTCACAACTTCACGCTGATGCGCGATATAAGCTTCTAGGATGGCTTTTAGACCAAGCTGCTGAGGCGCTTTGTTAACAATAGCAACCATATTGAAGTTATAGGTGATTTGAAGATCGGTTTTTTTGAGCAGATAGGCCAACACGCCTTGAGCATCAGCCTCTTTTTTGAGTTCGACTACAATCCGCAATCCCTCACGGCCGCTCTCATCACGAACCTCGGCAATGCCATCGATCTTTTTCTCCAGCCGAATATTCTCCATGGAAGTAACCAGCCGTGATTTTACAATCTGGAATGGAACTTCCGTAATCACGATTTGCTGCTTGCCGCCCCGCATATTCTCAATCTCTGTCTTGGAGCGCAGGTAAATACGCCCTTTACCTGTGCGGTAAGCATCCATGATGCCGTCTCCGCCCATGATCGTGCCGCCTGTAGGGAAATCCGGACCTTTCATAAAGGTCATAATTTCCTCCAGCTCAATATTTGGCTTCTGCATCACTGCGATACAAGCGTCAATTACTTCACGCAGATTATGTGGCGGAATTTCAGTAGCAAAACCCGCAGAAATCCCACTCGTGCCATTTACGAGCAGATTCGGATACCGGGAAGGAACCACAACAGGCTCTTTGGCGGTATTGTCAAAGTTATCTTTAAACAAGACGGTCCGCTTCTCGATATCACGCATCATCTCCATTGCAATGGGAGACAGCCGTGCTTCTGTATAACGCATTGCCGCAGCTGGGTCATCGTCCATGGAGCCCCAGTTGCCGTGACCGTCAACTAGCACATGCCCCATCTTCCAAGGCTGTGCCATACGTACCATACCATCGTAAATAGAGGAGTCACCATGTGGATGGTAATTACCCATTACATCTCCGACGGTTTTGGCTGACTTGCGGTATGGCTTGTCAGGTGTGTTGCCGGAGTCGTACATCGCGTAAAGAATCCGGCGCTGCACGGGTTTAAGTCCATCACGGACATCGGGGATTGCCCGGTCCTGAATAATATATTTGGAATACCGACCAAAGCGGTCACCGACGACCTCTTCCAGAAATGCCGGCAAAAATTGTTCTGATAAACTACTCACTTTGCTCACCTTCTGTTCCTCAAACTGCCCGTTTTAAAATAGTGTGGTGATTCTCGGGTACTTCAGGGATTTTTGGAATTCCGGGCACTATCGCTCCTACAGTTCCAAAAATCTTCTAGGTCCCATAAATCACCAAACTCTTAGAAAATCGGGATTATCGTCACTTGCAGCACTGACATTACTCTACAATTTCGGTGAAATCGACATTTTCAACAATCCAGCGTTTACGTGGATCGACTTTGTCACCCATAAGTGTTGAAACACGGCGCTCCGCCTTAGCGGCATCCTCAATCTGTACCTGAAGCAGCGTACGCGACTCTGGATTCATCGTTGTCTCCCACAGCTGATCGGGGTTCATCTCACCCAACCCTTTATAACGCTGAAGCTCGAAGTTTTTGCCGAATTCCTTTAAGTAATTTTGCAGCTCTTCATCACTCCATGCATACCTTACGGTCTCCAGCTTACCCGTTTTGCGGGTCAACTTATAAAGTGGAGGCTGAGCAATAAAGACCTTACCTGCATCTAATAAAGGCTTCATATAACGATAGAAAAATGTCAGCAGCAGCACCTGAATATGCGCTCCATCGGTATCGGCATCGGTCATAATGATAATTTTGGAATAATTGCTGTCTTCGACAGTGAAATCCGGACCAATTCCAGCGCCTATCGTAGAAATAATTGCTTTATACTCGTCGTTCTTCAGGATGTCCAGCAGCTTAGCCTTCTCCGGATTCATCGGTTTACCTTTTAGCGGCAATATCGCTTGAATCTTAGAGTCACGGCCTTGCTTAGCCGAACCACCCGCGGAATCACCTTCCACGATGAACAGCTCCGTACGTGTAACGTCCTTTGATTGTGCAGGAGACAGCTTACCGCCAAGATTCGAGCTTTCGCTGCGTTTCTTGCCTGTGCGGATCTCATCGCGGGCTTTACGTGCCGCTTCCCGGGCTTTCGACGCTTGAATCGATTTCTTCAGCAGGCTCTGCGCAACTTGTGGATTTTCTTCCAAGAAACGCGCCATATTTTCAGAAACAATATAATCTACTGCACTACGGGCGGAAGCACTGCCAAGCTGATCCTTTGTCTGTCCAACAAATTCAACCTCGGACATTTTTACACTAATGACAGCCATCATGCCTTCCCGCAGATCATTACCTTCCAGGTTTTTATCCTTTTCTTTAAGCAATTGCGTGCGGCGGGCATATTCATTTAATACACGAGTGTACGCAGTTTTAAAGCCGGTCTCATGTGTGCCCCCGCTGCGAGTTGGAATGGAGTTTACGAAGGAAGCCAAGGTTTCTGTGTAGCCTCCGTTGTATTGAAGAGCTACTTCTACCTCGATATCATCCTTTTCTGCACTGAAATGAATAACATCATGGAGAACATCCTTACCTTCGTTGAGGAACTGCACAAATTGACTGGCTCCACCTTCATAAAAGAATTCATCCTGACGGTTGCTCCGCTCATCTTGCAGTGTAATACGCAGACCGGAATTCAGAAAAGCAATCTCCTGAACCCGCTCTGCCAGCGTGTCATAATTCAGAGCAATTCCATTTGGGAAGACACGAATATCTGGCTTGAAAGTAATTTTCGAACCAGTTTTATTGGTGTTACCCAAGATTTCAAGACCAGTTACAGGTTCGCCGACATGCTCTTTGCCCTTCTTGTCCACCCAGTACTCAAACCGCTGACGATGGATTTTGCCCTCACGATAAATTTCTACTTCGAGCCATTCAGACAAAGCGTTTGTGACAGAAGCCCCTACGCCATGCAAACCGCCTGATTTTTTATAACCCGATCCACCGAACTTACCGCCCGCATGCAAAATTGTAAATACAACTTGCGGTGTAGGTACCCCTGTCTTATGCATTCCAGTCGGGATCCCCCGTCCATTATCGCTAACGGTTACCGAGCCATCCTTGCGAAGCAGTATGTCAATCTTTGTACAATACTTGGCTAAATGCTCATCTACGGCATTATCTACGATTTCCCATACTAAATGATGTAGTCCTGAAGAACTCGTACTGCCGATATACATGCCAGGTCGTTTGCGTACTGCAACCAGACCCTCGAGCACTTGAATGTCGTCAGCATCGTATCCAGTACGGCCATTCTCGCCGTTATTAGAAACTTCAGCAAACATATCGATCTGTTCGAGCATTCATGCTCCTCCTTCTTTTCTCTATACTAAGAAGAAACGGCTTGGCCGTCCTTTTTGTTAAGAACGGTATCCGTTACTGCCAAAAACCTAAGGATAGAATATAACGTGAAATTATACTCTCCTATATTTCTAAGAAATGCAAACAAACGTTTTGGTCACTTTGTTCATTCTAATTCAAAATATCCCTTTTCGTAAAGACGGCGAATGAAATGATCACCGAAGCGGCTCCCCATACAGCCAGCACAGCCATGGAAAATGACAAGGACATCCCTTCAATGGGGGCGGGAGTACCAGACAAATAGCTGGTCAGTCCAAGATTTACCATAAATAAATATTTCGCTGTTGTCCAGGCAGAGGCCATATTGGTCAGTATACTACCTGCAATCAGAGCGGCCATCATAACTACTATACTCGCGGCAGTACTGCGAACAAGCACCGAGATCATGAATGCGAGCAGTGCAACCACTACGCTGACGAACCAAATCAAACCACCTTGCATAAGCATATATTTCCACTGAGGCACTGCATGTACAGTAGACATATCTAGCGAATCACCACTTATTTTAAAGCCTGTGAAAACAGGAATGTTAAAGCCTTTAAAACCAAAGGCGAGACCAGAGATAAAGTAGCTGATTGCAAATGTGGAAAGTACGATAAGCGAGACAAACATTAGCAGTGCTGTCATTTTGCTAAAAAGCACCTTCCAGCGCTTGACCGGCCTAGTCAACAGCATTTTGATAGTTCCAGTTGTCCTTTCGGCCGAGACCAAATCTGAGGCCACCGCCATAATAAGCAACGGAATAAATAATGTAACCGAATTATCCATAAATTCACGGGTAAAGGTAACCCCGCTAGGTTCATTCGGATTAACGTCATGGTGAAGATAATACTGAAGCTGTTGTACAAATATTCGCCGATAAGTCTTCCATTCCTCTGGAATCCGGTCACTTCCCAGTGAATTTTGATTATCGATAATCTGCTGCTGGATCTCAAGCCGCCAATCGGAATTAAACTTCTCCCGGCTCCGTTCGGCTGAACGCATCTGTGCATAGGTGAACATAGGCACCAGTACAATCAGAATCAGCAGTATAACATAAAACCGTTTCTTTTTTATAATCTTCAAGCACTCATTACGGATTAGCGGAAGCAAGTTACTCAACATTCTCACCCTCCGTTAGTTTCAAGAATAGCTGTTCCAGTGTCGGATTAATTTTATGCACAGCCCTCACCTCGATTTCAGCAGTAACCATTACGGCCACAATCTCGGGGATCAGATCCTGATCCATGATCGTTATTAAAGAATTGGGGCCCATCCCTGCAATAATTGAGTCATCTAATGTGACGTCTTCCAGTTTTTGAATCTGAATATCTGAACGATCAGCCAGCATTTCCCGAGCCTCAGCAAAAGGCTCCAGCTCCCAAAGTACATACGGCGAATTACGAGCGATCAGCTCATCTACCGCACCAACAGCCAATACACGCCCTTTACTAATTATCGCTACACGGTCGCAAAGAAGTTGAATTTCGCTTAGCAAATGGCTCGATACGAACACCGCCAGCCCTTCATCCGCCAGCTTGCGAATGAATTCTCGCAGCTCCTTAATACCTTTAGGGTCAAGTCCATTCGTCGGCTCGTCCAAAATAAGCAGCCGTGGACGTCCCAACAGTGCCTGCGCAATGCCTAATCGTTGTCTCATCCCAAGCGAGTATGTACTTACCTTATCATGTATCCGCTGATCTAATCGAACAATATCTACCACTTCGCTAATACGTTCATTGTCTACACCAGGCTGCATCCGGGCAAAATGCTGCAAATTCTCCCACCCGGTCAAATAGGTATATACCTCAGGATTCTCAACGATAGAGCCTACATATTGCAATGCTTTTTCCGGATTTCGGTTCACATTGTACCCACATACTGTAATCTTGCCCTCAGTAGGACGAATCAAATCCACAAGCATGCGGATCGTGGTCGTCTTCCCAGCGCCGTTAGGGCCGAGAAAGCCGAAAATCTCCCCTTTTCTCACATCGAAAGTAACATCATCTATTATCCATTTCCGTCCTATTTTTTTACGTACCCCGTCCACAGACAAGACGACTGTGCCGGAGTCTTCACTATTCGCTTTTGTCATATTTAATTTAGCTCCTTGTGACTGTCATTTTCTCGGTTTGTACTTGCTCAAAGGGCATTTACCTACATGATCTTACTGCAAAATTTAACACTCACCTATATACTACTGCACAGCCTGTATGAACCGTTCTCCGATTCGCTGATAGCCATCACCATTAGGATGAAAATGATCGGTGGATAGATACTTGTCCAAATGTCTGTTAAACAAGTCAAACGTAGGAACCAAGGTCATGTTGCTATGCTTATTAATAATATCCATTGCCGTATTATTCCACTTCGTTACCGCTTGATTGCCTGGTACCAGTAATTCTGGAATATCGCCAAAGGGATTATACAGCCCCATATAGTAAATTTGCGCATTTGGATTGATCTGTGAGATTTTATCGAGAATCTTCTCCAGCCTAGCTGCTGCTTCTGGCAGAGCGGCTAATAAAGACTCTGGAGTCAGCTCCTGCTCAGAGGTTGATGAAGTTGTGTTTCCTTGCTGCGCCCCATTATTCTCAAGAATATCCGAATCCTTAAACAGATCATTTCCTCCGACGGATAGCAAAACAACATTCGACATGCGCAAGGCATACTCCACACCATCTTCGTTCAGTTTGCTTAACAGCCCGGCAGTAGTCAACCCGTTAATCCCCATATTACCTAAAAAGTCTACTGTGACACCTTTTGCAGATAAACCAGTAACCGTACGCTTAACAAACCCTTCTCCGGTGTTATCACCAGTCCCCTTGGTAAGCGAATCCCCGAGCGCAACAATTTTGAGGAGCTTGACAGTCTCCGTCACCGGTGCGGCTGTTTGCTGAGGCAAGCTGCTCTCGGTAACCTCTCCGACCGGATAGATAATATCTTTAACCGCATAAACTAAACCAACCATCAAAACTATAGTTGTTACTATGGAAATCAAGCTGACGCTGCGCCATGTCCATTTCGAATCCTTCAAAGCTATCCCTCCGTATGCCGTTCTATTATGTATTGTTCCACAATTTACAAAGATCTTAACTATGTTACATAAACATAATTCTTCCATAGAAGTTTTGCAAATGTCTAGCAAAGAAATAAATCCCGCTGTTACAGTGTTTATGCCGAGGAGCGAGTGTGGACTTTTTTGAAAATAAAAAAATACTGGCTTTTTAATTAATGCCATTATATAATATTTCCCGTTGACTCTTTAGACATTACGGGTTATTAGCTTAGCTGGTAGAGCAGCCGACTCTTAATCGGCAGGTCGCAGGTTCGACCCCTGCATAACCCATAGAGCTAGACAGAAGAAGTAAGGACAAGTTCCTTGCTTCTTTTTTTGTTGCATTTTTGATCTTCACCACACAAAAAAAACCGCTCCCCGACTTACATCGGAGAACGATTTCTTCCTGAAGCATCTACTCGTATTATTTACCAATAAACTCTTGAACCCAGTAATTATTATCATAACCTACACCGATATAATTGAAGTTAGCATTCAAAATATTAGCGCGGTGACCTGGACTATTCATCCATGCCTTCATAACTTCTTCTGGTGTTTTTTGTCCCATTGCGATGTTCTCGCCTGCGGCTTTATAAGTGATGCCAAAGGATTTCATCATATCAAATGGTGAACCATACGTAGGTGAAGTATGTGAAAAATAGTTATTCGAACGCATATCCGTAGCTTTTGTAGCGGCAACTTTGTGCAGGCTGTCCAATCCAGCTACAGGTGACAAACCAGCTGCTGCACGTTCTTTGTTTACCAGCGTTACGATTTGCTGAACATAGGTTCCTTTATTGCTCACAGCACCTGTTGTAGTTGTATTATCTGTCGGCTTAGTTACAGTAGTTGTGTCTGCTGGCTTTGTAACCGGTTTTGTAGTTGTAGTTGTGGTCGTGTTGTCTTTGTTTGGTACTGTTCCAGTTTGCGGCTTAGTCACCACGATTGTGCTATTCGAAAAAGGGAATCCCTCAAGATTAGCTTGTTTAAAATATTGTAATATTTGCTCATAACTTGTGCCTTTTATTGTTACTGTCGATTCATTCGATGCCGCATTTGCTTCCAATGGAAGAGAAATACTAAGTGCCATAACAGCTGCCACACTACCACCGATGATTGCTTTTAATGTCTTGTTCTTCAATCTGCCATCTCCTTTTTTCTTGCGTGTAATATATGCTTGTGCCTAGAGTGACCATCTACAAATGTTACAAAGTTGTAATTTGTTCCTCAGTCATTGTAGCATAAATCTCTCAAATGTGCGCTTCTAATTTTTTACATATAATAGTCTTGACTGTAAGATTTCTGATTCCTAGATACATTCGCTTTCTTTCGCTGTTTTCCTGCCTAAAAATACCAATTCATCTATTATTCGCGAAAGAAAGCACAAAAAAAGTCGCCCTCCCCGAAAGGACGGCAACTTCAGCAAACCTATGGATACCTGTCAATTAATGAAACGACTGCCAGAACTCGCCCTCCGTAGAGATCAATCCCATGATCTCCGCATAAGGAATCCGGAAGGTTGGAAAACCTGCAGAATACGGAGCGATCTCATAAGGTGCGAAATACAGATACAACGCTTCATTATCCACAAAGAAGGGTTGATCCGAGGTAATTCCTTTATACGTATCCGGAAAAACATATGAATATTGTGGATCGTTCTCGATCTGTTTGCCCACAATTTTACTGAGCTTCTCCACATATCTGCTGCCCGGCTTGAACAAATCTCCCAGCTTATAGAACCTGCCGCTGCGCAAATTAATATGCGGATAGATTTTGGTAGGCATTCCATGTGCTGCTCCAAAAGGAAAACGATATCCGGTCAGCTCCAGCACCAGCAGGTTTTTACGGAAGAAAGAGACTGAAAAATCACCATTATAACTAAAGTCCTGGGAAACCCCTCCACTCCCAACGTCTTCAGCAAGGGATAGCTTGCGCAGCTTATCGTTAACCTCTCGCGAAACTTCCGCACTGGCAATCCCTTCAACGACCAGATAATACACCAGATAATCCCTGTTCGGTTTGTATTTCTTCTCCACTACGGAATAGGGAGGTCTCAGCGGAATGACTCCATTTTGGCGCCAAACCTGCTTTCCCTGCCGATCATAATAAGATGTGCGCTGATCTACATCTGCTCTTATCAAACGTCCGCTAAGGGTGAGTGTTCCTGTACCTGGAATAACTGGAGGCTGGGCTGCCTTTTTTCCACTTCTATCGATAAAATAGGTATCTTTAGCATCAAATACAGACGCCAAGCCTTCCTGATAATTGTTCACGCCAAGCAGGGTGTGATTGCTCAGGACCGCTCCCGTTTCCGCATCTGCAATTACATAACGTGATCCGCGATAAGGCTGGCTGGGGAATACAGGCGTTCCTATGGTTCCTATGGCTACTCTGCCTTCACCTAGCTGCAATACTTCATAATATTTTGCCGGGATGATCATTTTCCCTTGTTTATCAATCAGCCCGTAGGCGTTGCCATAATTCTCAGCGGTATTCACCACCGCACGTCCCTCTGAAAAAGGTAAAGCAGAGGTGAATTGCGGCTGAATAGCTACAGAACCATCCGTATTTAAATAGCCATATTTACCGTTTTCAGTCGCTTGATAGGCGAGTAAACCTTCTCCCGGACTTCCTACAAAAGGATGGTTATAAGTATGCAGGATGTTCCCAGCCGGATCGATGAGCGCATACTCTCCTTCTTTGATTTTAACCAAAGCCACGCCGTTCATAAAATCATTGGCATCCACATAAATCGCGGGCAGCACCTCTTTACCTTGCGCGTCCACATATCCATATAGCGATTGGCCACCGGTTGTATTTTGTTTTGAAAATAGTGCACGCCCCTCATGTAATGAGTTCAGATAATCATACCGGGCGGACGTCACTTCTTTGCCTTTTTCATCAATAAAAGTGTACCCCTTGGCATCCGACACTACCGCGCGCTCTTCCGAAAAAGGCGCAATAAAAGAATAGATCGGCTTCACTCGTTCTCTTCCAGTGCTGTCAATGAGCCCGCTGCTATTTTTTCGCTGAACTACGGCAAGACCGTTCTTTTGAAAATCCTCAGCATATTCGTACCGAGGTTCAATCTGAACACGGCCTTCGTCATTAATATATCCCCAAAGTGTGCCCTCTTTGAGATTAAACGGCGCCGGATGCAGACCCGTGGTCCGCAGATCGTCCCCCACCCACTCCGGCAATAAGTATGGCGCCTCAAAAGGCTTATTAGAGTAATCTACACGATATAATCCCGCTTCTGCCGGAATCGTGACAAATAACTCCTCTTCCGTGCGTATGAAATCCTCATCCTGCTGAGTAATATATTCGTTCCAGCCAATGCCATCCCATTTCCATACATCCGCCTGTATCAGACCATTGTCATTCCCTTTCCCTAGCTCATTCAACCTAATCCTTAACATCCAGTCGCTCCCCTTTAACAAAGGCATTTGCCTATAGAATATGGGAGAACGTTGGTTTATGTGCTTTTTGATCTTTGGGGTTGGGGGGAGAGGAGCTTTGGTGGGGAATCCGCAGAGGGGGTAGGCGTATTCTAGGGCATTTTTGCCTCTCTTTCCTCCTCTGTATATCATTTCAGCTAATTCTGCGGGATTTTTACCTTTCTTTCATTCGCATCACGTAGCTCGTTTCAGCCAATTCTGCGGGATTTTTACCGTTCATTCGCCCCACGTCGCTCGTTTTAGTCAATTCTGCGGGATTTGTACCTTTCATTCGCCTCACGTAGCTCGTTTCAGCCAATTCTACGGGATTTTTACCGTTCATTCGCCACACATAGCTCAGGTCGGATAGTTCTGCGGGATTTTTACCGTTCATTCGCCATACATAGCTCGTTTCAGCCAATTCTGCGGGATTTTTACCGTTCATTCGCCACACGTAGCTCGTTTCAGCCAATTCTACGGGATTTATACCGTTCATTCGCCTCACATAGCTCGTTTCAGTCAATTCTGCGGGATTTATACCGTTCTTTCGTCCCACATAGCTCGGTTCAGCCAATTCTACGGGATTTATACCGTTCTTTCGCCCCACGTAGCTCGTTTCAGCCAATTCTACGGGATTTTTACCGTTCTATCGTCCCACATAGCTCATTTCAGCCAATCCTACGGGATTTATACCGTTCTTTAGCCTCATGGTGCTTCTGTTCTGTTACTAATATTAGTTTGTTGATATTGTTGGGGAGCTATGATGAATATGATGTGTTTTCGTGGTGCTCCTGATGGCGATGGTCGTGTTATTGCTGCTGATATTGATTTGTGGCCGTGATTGCTGTGTTCATGCTGATAATATTGAGTGGAGTGTGATAGCCGTGTTTGTGTTGATGACATTAATTGGTGATGGTAATGATGCTGTAGATGTTCCGTGGCGGTGAAGGTGCAACTATTGGGTCGAGTAAATCCTATTGGTGGAATATTAGATTTGATGGAGCAAGGGTGGCAATGTTGATTGAAGTTTGTGGTGGTAAATAATGTTGATGTTGATGTTGATGTTGATGTTGATTTTAGTGTTGCTGGCGCTGTTTAGTTGTGGTTACATTTTCGCGGGTAGTTTTTGTGGTGTGTTTGTTTCATGTTGGTAGTAGCCATTGTTAATCTGTGTGTTGGTGGTGTTGACGCTATTTGGTCGTGGTGTCATCTTAGTGGGTATTTTTGGTGTTGTGTGTAGTTGGTAGTACTTTAGTTAGTGGTGTTTTGGTTGACAGTGCTGTGGTTGGCAGTACCGTAGTTAGTAGTACTTTAGTTAGCAGCGCTGTAGTTAGCAGTGCTGCTAGTGGCATTATTGGTGTAATTAATATTATTGGTGTAATTGATATTATTGGCGTAGTTGATGGTGGTGCCAATGGTACTAGTGGGAGCGGAAGTGGTTTATCCCCAACTAATTAAACCAGTTTTTGTGGGTAGTTTTTCATACATAGTTATGGTGGGTAGTTTTCGTGCTCGTGCGTAGTTTTTCTATGCGAGGAGCAAGGGGGCGACGTTAAGTACTTGTGAATTGGTACTTGTGAAATTGTACTTTTAAATTGCTTTTTATGAATTGGTACTTTTAAATTGCATCTTATGAATTGGTACTTTAAATTGGTTCATATGAATTGCATCTTATGAATTGCTTCTTATGAATTGCTTCTTATGAATTGCTTAATCTCAGCAAGCGAAATGGACAAACCAAAAAGCGTTTGCCATAAATAGCAAACGCTATGATCACCATACATCCAACACGCAACTATTTCTTCGAAGAATACTTCCGCATATCAAACGCGACGGCGGCAATGATGATTAGACCTTTGATAATCAACTGATAGTAAGGGCTGATGCCAATGAAGGTCAGGCCGTAGTTGATTAAGGTAAAGATAATAACACCGACCAGGACACCTGGCACCGTTCCGATACCACCGGTTGTAGACACCCCGCCCACTACACAAGCAGCAATCGCATCAAGCTCATACATGTTCCCGTAGTTATTGGTTGCGCCACCTGTTCTTGCAGCCTCTAGCACACCCGCCAGACCATAAAGGGCTCCAGCAATGGCATAGATATAGATCAAGTTCTTGGAAACATCGATGCCAGATACTTTAGCTGCCTGTATGTTACCGCCGATAGCGTACATGTTCTTACCCAGCTTGGTTTTATTGAACACCACCCATACGATGGCGGCGACACCCAAGGCTATCAGCACAATATACGGGATTGAATATTGCCCCTTGCCAATAAACCCGGAACCGATTGTAGTGAAATCTGGACGCAGACCGCCAATCGGCTGCGATTGGTTCGGATCCATGTCAAAGTACAAGGAATTCAAGCCGTAGACGATAACCATCGTACCCAGTGTTGCGATAAACGGCGGGACGTTCAGCTTGGAGACGACAATACCATTGACGAGTCCGCAGAGAAGACCAGCGATGATAGCTATAAGGATCGGAAGCCACACTTGCACCTGCGGCAGATCAGGAAAAAACCGCCGGGAATAATCCGGAATTTGCAGCATCGAAGCAGAGATTACCGCCGTAAAACCAACCACACGTCCAGCAGACAAGTCCGTCCCAGCTGTGATAAGGATGAAGGCAACACCAAGCGCGATGATAATCCGTGTTGACGATTGAATAAGAATGTCCCGTAAAGTATTTACAGAGATAAAGGCCGGCTCATATAAGGCAATACCCATAATCAGAATTACCAAGACAATATAAATGGCATTTTGAGTAATAAAAGATTGGGCTCTTTTAGCGTTCATTAGTAGTGTTCCTCCTTAAAGTTACGCGAAGAGTAATTCTCTTCGTAAACCAATCTAGTTTCGCCCAGCAAAACTATCATTGAAATCCTATCTAATGCTGTGCAGCGAGCCGCATAACTTCGGTTTCCGTAGCTTGCCCGCCTTCTAGTATTCCGGTAAGCTTACCTTCCGACATGACCATTACACGGTCAGACATTCCGAGCAGCTCCGGCATTTCTGAGGAGATCATAATGATGCTTTTCCCTTGCTGCGCCAAGTCGGCAATAATCGAATAAATCTCGAATTTAGCCCCTACGTCGATACCGCGAGTCGGCTCGTCCAGAAGCAGGATTTCGGGCTCGGTTAGAAGCCATCTGGCGAGCAGCACCTTTTGCTGATTACCACCAGAAAGATTCATGATCAGCGTTTTGGTTGTTGGAGTTTTGGTCCGTAATTTTTCAATCATTTTATCGACTTCTTCTTTTTTCTTTTTTCCATCTAGTAAAAGTAGTAGTTTCTGGTATCGATGCAGATTAGCGATTGCGCCATTTTCATGAACAGACAAGACTGGAAAAATACCAGTGACACGCCGTTCCTCGGTAAGCAAGGCCATTCCGTGTTTCTTAGCATCCTTGGGAGATTGGATATGAATGCGCTTACCATCGATAGAAATCGTCCCCGATTTAATAGCCCGCAGGCCGAATAATGCTTCAATAACCTCTGTTCTCTGAGCGCCTACCAGACCACCAATCCCTAAAACCTCACCTCGTCTTAATTCAAAAGAAACATCTTTAAACGATCTTTCTTCAGGGGAGGTTAATCCTTCCACCTTCATATATACTTCGCCAGGTACGTTAAAGCGTTCTGGGAAACGATTGGTCAAGTCGCGGCCAACCATTTTGGAAATGATAAGGTCTGTGGTCAATTCCGCCGCTGGCCAGGTTCCGATTTTTTTCCCGTCCCGCATAATGGTAACCTCGTCAGAAATTTCGAGAATCTCTTCCATTTTGTGAGATATATAAATAATAGCTACGCCTCTACTCCTAAGATCCCGTATGATCCGAAATAAATGCTCCACCTCCACACTGGTCAGGGAGGAAGTAGGTTCATCCATTACAATAACGCGGGAGTGAAAAGAGACAGCCTTCGCAATTTCAATGGATTGGATTTTGGATACAGACAGCTTACCCACTAATGTCTCGGGATTCAGATCGATATCCAGATCTTTAAACAAATTCTCCGTGTCAGTGTACATTTTCTTATGATCAATAAACTGAAAAGGTCCAATCCCTTTGGTTGGGAAACGTCCTAACCAGATATTCTCCATCACACTTCGGAACGGCACGGGATGCAGCTCCTGGTGAATCATGGATATCCCATTTTTCAAAGCGTCATTTGAGCTTCCGATAGAGGTCTTCTCACCCTCCAAAAAAATCTCACCGGCATCCGGTGAATAAATACCAAAGAGACATTTCATTAAAGTGGACTTACCCGCACCATTCTCGCCCATAAGGGCATGCACCGAACCTGGTCTGACCTTTAAACTAACTGCATCCAGCGCTTTGACGCCGGGGAATTCTTTAGTAATGTCATTCATTTCTAGCAAAAACTCAGCTTTTTCCATGTTGTTACGCCCCCTACGCTTTTTTCTTTTTTCATGAGAGGCACAGCGGTTTCATCCTGTTCCCTGCCTGAAAGAAATCCGAGGAGCGAATATCCGCTCCCCGTTGCTGCTATATGATCATGAATTCCATCTAGATTAGAGCGTTATTATTTGGCGTCATCGATATTATCTTTGGTGATCTTTTTATAGGAAATCCACACGTATTGGTTGTCTGTGATATCAAAGCCTACGTTATCTTTTGTAGGTGTTTCTCCTTTAGCAAGCAGAGCAGCAACTGTGATCGCAGCTTTACCTTGGTTGTTCGCATCATTCAGCACGGTACCAAGCATCGTTCCATCTTGCAGCGCTTGAATCGCAGGAGCAGTAGCATCTACACCTACTACCGGCATAAATTTATCACCCGTGAAGTAACCTGAAGCTTTCAGAGCTTCGATTGCACCGAGAGCCATATCGTCATTGTTCGCAAGCACAGCTTCAATTTTGTCACCATGGGAGCCAAGGAAGGCTGCCATTTTTTCTTGCCCTTTTACGCGGTCCCACATCGCAGTATCTTCAGCCAGCTTTTCTACCTTGATGCCGGCATCTTCAATTGCTTGGATGGAGTACGTAGTACGAAGCTCAGCGTCTTGGTGCCCCGGTTCGCCTTTTAGCATTACGTATTGGAGGACACCGTCGCCGTTTTTATCCGCTTCAGGATGTGCCTTCCAGTAGTCCACGATCAGTTGACCGGACATAGTTCCGGATTCTTCCGCTTTAGCGCCTACATAATAAACCTTATCCCATTTCTTCATATCTTCTGGCAGCGGCTCGCGGTTCAGGAAGACCACCGGAATATTTGCCGCTTTTGCTTTTTCGATAATAACGCCAGCCGCAGTACGGTCAACCGGATTGATCAGCATGCCTTTATATTTTTTGGTGATGAACAAGTCAACTTTGTCATTTTGTGTGGGTTGAGAATTTTGGCTATCTACGATATCTACAGTAGCAATGCCTTTGGCAGCAGTGTCGATTGCGTTACGAACACCCGTCATGAAGGTATCGTCAAATTTGTAAATGGCTACCCCTACTTTTGGCGTTTCAGTGGAAGAACCCGCATTTTCAGTTTTTGGAGCATTGGTAGCTTTACCACTGTCTGCATTATTGTTGCTATTGCCACAGCCTGCCAGAGCGGCACCCAGTATTGCGCTTGCTAAAAGAACGGAAGTGATTTTTTTCATTATTCATTGACCTCCTGTTTATACTTCTTTTTTTTGGTTTAACCCCGAATTCTCTCGGGCACATCAATATTATGCCTTAGGTGAAAACGGTTTCGAATATAAAATCCTACTCACTTTTATAAAAATTCTACTGAACCCAAAAAACGAATACCTCCCATTTTAAGGATGGCATTCGTCTTTTCAAAAATAACCCGTCCACTATCTGACGAAGGGAAATAACAATTTTTGATTCTCAGGCCACAGCATATTGTCCAAATCAATGAGTTTAGTGCCCGTATCGACACGTTCAGGAACATCCATTCCTTCGATTACCTCAACGGCATGTTTTACGGCTAAATACCCGTTACTAAAAGGATTTTGGATTACGGTCGCTTGAACCGTCCCCTCCTGCAGCAACTCCATCATTGACGGGGAGCTGTCGAACGCAACCATTTTAATATTATGCAGCCCTCGGCTCTGGATAGCTTTTGCCGCCCCTTGTGAAGCTGTCTCATTCAAGCTGGCGATCCCGCGAAGATTTGGATGTTTCAGCAGCATTAACCGTGTCAGCTCTTCAGCATCACTAATACTCGAAGTGGTATAAGAAATCTCTACTACCTGTATGTTCGGATATCGGGCAGCGTAATTTAAAAATCCCTTTTCCCGTTCCTCTGCATCTCTTGCACCATATTCAATGCCGTTTGAAGACTCCTGCTCCGCCCCCAAAGATGAATTTGTGAAGTTAATGATGCCGACCTCCCCGTATCCATTTAGCAGCTGAATGAGTCTTTCTGCAGACTTTTGTCCCGCTTCATAGCCGTTTGAACCCACATAGGCTCTTACTCTGGCCGAACCGACTTCTGCATCCACAGACAATACGGGAATCTTGGAATATGCCGCCCGATCGACTACTTGTGCAAGTCCCATGTAGCTACTGGCAGCTAAAATAATTACGTCCGCCTTCTCTTTAATGGAGTCCTCAACCATTCTGACCTGTTCCGCAATATCACTCTCCGCATTCGGAGCTTTGAACGTTAATTTCACATTAAATTCCTGTGCCGCGGCTTCTGCACCCAATCTAACTGTATTCCAATAGTCGCCTTTGTTCATTTTCACAATAAGATGAATATTGCGGGTTTTGTTCGTATTGATATAATTAGGTGCCGAATTAAAACAAGACGTGATCGTGGTCCATAACACCACACATACCAGCAGGGTTAGCCAAAAACGAACGATTTTCATACCGATGTCTCATCCTCCTCATGTCCAGGATTGCCCTCGCCTGCTGCGAGTGCCGGGAAGATAAGAGTAACCGTAGTGCCTTCTTCAATTTCACTTTCAAAAGAAAGACCATAATCACGCCCATAATACAGCTCAATACGCTCGTTAACATTTCTAACGCCTACCCCGGAGCCATGCATACTCTTACTGCCGCCAGTTAAAAGAACCTTCATAGTCTCCTCGGACATACCCAGTCCATTATCACGAATGCGGATGATGACAAGATCATCCTTCAGCTCCGCTTGGATCGAAATAAAACCTTCATCAGGCATCATTTCAATCCCGTGATACAGGGCATTCTCCACAATAGGTTGTAAAATTAGCTTAATAGTCTGACACTGCAGCACTTCATCCTGAGCCTCGATCTCGTAGCGGAACTTATTTTTGAACCGAAAGCTCTGAATCACAAGGTAATGACGAACATGATCAAGCTCTTCCTGCACGGTAATCATATTATTCCCTTTACTAAGGCTAATCCGGAAAAACTTTGATAAGGACTGAATCATCGTGACTACCTCCTCAGTCTTGCCGCGTTCAGCGAGCCGGATCACAGAATTCAGGGTATTGTACAGAAAGTGCGGATTGATCTGGGATTGCAGCACTTCAAGCTCACCTTTACGTTTGGTTTCCTGTTCATAAATAATCTGATCCATCAGTTGGCGGATACGTTGCAGCATAAGGTTAAACCGTTTGGACAGCTGTTCCACCTCATACGCCCCGCTGACATCTATTCGAGTGTTGAGATCCCCTTCGCCCACCTGCTGAAGCGTCCGTTCCAGCTTGCGGATAGGGCGGGCAATACGTGCAGACAAAAAGACGGATACAATAATTACGCATAAAATGACTACCGCTAAAAACCAGGATAAAAAAGTGTTTAGATCACGTTTGGTGGTTACAATCTCATCGTAATAAGCCACGCCCACGATCTTCCAGCCTGTCTGTTCCAGTGTCCTTACGGTGATAAAACGTTTTTCACCCGTAGACTCATCCAAATAGCTACGAAAAGCATATTCCAGTACTGGCTCCACATTCTCATATTTTAAGCCAGCGTAAATCAGCTGCTGCTGGGGATGGTACACAATATTTCCTAGCTGATCGAGGATGTAAGCGTATCCTCTTTTGCCAAGCTTAACCTGCTTGCTCAGCTCATCAATGGTTCGAAAGTTAAAATCCATCAGCAGGATGCCGGTTTTTAAGACTCCGTTCTCCTTATATTGAATTAATTTGCTGATAGACACGACCCAGATATATTGACCTTTGAATAAATTCTGAATATGAGGTGCGGAATAGGAGAGCTCTGATGTTCTTTGCGCCGTCGTAAACCAGCTCTGAGTCTCCAGCTGTGTGTTGCTGCGCAGCTTCTGACCGGGTGTACCCACGACATATTTCCCCTGTGGTGTAAAAACAGCCGCCGAGACCAGATCCTCTCTGCTCCCCATTAGCATAGCCATTCTTTCCGTCAATAAAGCGGAATCCACGGAAGGGCTATTCGTAATCTGCTCCTCCGCTGTCTCAAAAATATTGCGCATTCCCTTAACATAAAGACCCAGATTGTAATTCACTTGCTCAATGATCTGCTGCATATTCATATTGGCATTCTCTTCTGCGGTCTTGGCAAACTTGTTGTACAGCATAAGACTGACAACGACAGCTACCAGCACGGCAACAGATGTAAAAGTGAGTGTAATCGTAACTTGAATGCTTCGGAGCTTGGAGGACAACCGACGTTTTCCGCCTTTGGGATGCTGCGGTCTTAGAGGAAAGGAATATGGTTTATCCTTCAGCATCTTTACCCTCCTCTGGAGCTGTTTTTATACTCTTTAGGAGATTGGCCATATTTTTTGCGGAAACAAAAGCTGAAATAGTTAGGATCGGCAAAACCTATTTTTTCTGCGATTTCAAAAGCCTTTAGCTCTGTGGACCGCAAAAGTTCCTTGGCTGCCTCTAACCTAATTTGCAAAAGATAACTAACGAATGTCATTTTCATTTCCTTCTTAAAAATACTGCTAAAATAGCCGGTACTTATATGTAAATGCTGACAAACCTTGCCGATGGAAATATCAGATTCAACATAGTGGCTGCGTATATATTCTTTAGCTTCATCAATAAGCAGCTTATAGGAAGATTGACGTTCTAATGCAATCGTATCCATTAAACCGCTACAGACTGCAATAATCCATTGCTTGGCTTCGGCCATACTATTAAATTTATTAATGGCAGTTAGCGACGAAATGCCAGAACCAATATACTTTGCAGCCTCACTGCCGGATTCTTTAGCCACTCGCAGGATAGATGTAAAAATCTCCAGCAAAAAAATCTGATAATCCTGTGTAGACACCTGCTCTGCGTCAAGACCAGCAAATAACTCCTCAACAACCTCTTTAAGTTCTTGCACCGTACCTAGTTTAATCGTCCGGATTAAGGATTGCTGGGTTAGTTCATCATAGGTTAGCAGTGTGCTGGAACGTGACTCAACGTCCTCAATCCAGATCACCCGGTTATTGCCGAGAATAAGCCGATAATCTAATGCCTGCATGGCATCCCCAAATGAATTAAATAACAAAGCAGGCGATGAACAGACCGTTCCGGAGCCTGCCGTTACCGTCAGCTTCAGAAAACGCTGTACGTTCTGGCGGATTTCTTCAAGAAGCTCAAAAGTCTTTCCAGTGATATCAGTTTCTTCCCCTTCTTCATGGATTGTGAGCAATACGACCTCATCACGATGAATAAACACCCTTCCAAAACCATGCTTCGAGCATATTTCTTCAGCAATATTCAGCACAGCGAATAGCTGTAAATTCTTTTCACCAGTGTCTCGTAAAGAAATTTGCCTGCCTGCTGCACCCCCAGCCGATTCCCGCTCAGGACGAATATAATCCACACTAATTACCGAAGCCTGAAACCACCGTCCCGTTAATTTTATGCCATATTCAGAGCTTTTCTCAGCAATTTCATCCGTACGCAATCTACGCGAAATAAGGGACGATAAAAATTGCTCCCTTAACACAGGCAGACTTTTCCGGTAATGCTCACTGAGTACAAATACATTTTCTTTTTCTGCAATTTCAGCCTCGATAGTGGCTCTAACCTTAAGCAATACTTCAATTAATTCCTGCGAAGAGAACGGTTTCAAAATATACTCATCAATTTGCAATTTTATCGCCTTCTGAGCATATTCAAATTCATCATACCCAGTCAAAATGATAATCTTAGTGTTAGGATGATGACTACGAATCCATTCAGCCAGCTGAAGTCCATTCATAAAAGGCATTTGGATATCGGTAACTACCACATCCGGCAGCAAACGGTCTATGGCATCCGCAGCTTCCCGTCCATTCTCCGCCTGCTCAACAATCTCAAATCCGTAACGCTCCCAGTCAATCTGCCCGATAACGCCTTCCCTAACGTCTTCTTCATCTTCAGCAAGAACTAGCTTATACATGTCTCATCCCTCTTTGGAAACGTTTTAGATGTCATAAATTTTATTGTATATGATTCAAACCAATCCATCTATGGTTAAGTTATTTAAATAGTTTTAGGTATTAATATATTAAATACATATAAAAAAAGAGTTCCAGAGCAAAAAAAAACCATCCCGCCGTAGCTGGGATGGGGATGATCGGTAACCTATAAGTATTATAGCAACGCTTTGTTAAAGCGATAGCCTGCTGTCTTTTCGAAACCGATATGACGATAAAAAGCATGTGCCGGTGCGCGTTCTACGCGGTTGCCACTTCTAAGGAAAAGCTGACAGCAACCTTGCTCACGTGCCCATTCTTCTGCTGCGGCCACAAGTCTTTTACCGAGTCCGTTTCCTCTGAGTTCTTCTGATACGATAAGTGCAGTAATCTCAGTGATACAATCTGTCTGTTTGTAATACGAGCTTACCTGTCTAAGGCCGATCATACCCACAACTTCATTGTTCAGCTCTGCTACAAGTGTGCATTGGAGATTGCTGTTCTCCATGCTTTCCAGTCTCTCTTTCATCACGCTTAGCGTTGTTGGATAGCCGAATTCCCGCAGAAGCGCTGTAACTCTCTCCAGATCATTCAAGCCGCATTTGCGAATTTCCAGTACAGGTGCCATGGTACTACTGTTCATCCTCATATACCTCCACTTTTAGCATAGACGCCGCCTGCTTGGCTATCGTCCGCGCGATTTCCACATCTTCCGCCGCACTTAACGCTACTGCCATCCGCCGGCCAGGACGAACTTCCGGTTTACCAAATACGCGAACCTGAGTCCTGGGCAGTTCCAAAGCTCCTCCAATTCCGGTCACAGCAAAGGCTCGTCCTTCTCCATCAGCCTTCAGCGTAGCTGAGGCACCAGGTGTCAGCAATTGTACTGACTGGACAGGAAAACCAAGAATAGCTCTGACATGCACTGCAAATTGAGATAAATCCTGCGTCACCATCGTGACCATCCCCGTATCATGGGGTCTAGGTGACACTTCACTGAACAATACGCCTCGATCTGTCAAAAAAAGTTCCACTCCAAAAATACCGAAACCTCCGAGCTGATCCGTTACTGCTTTTGCAATAGATTGCGCTTCTTCAAGCAGCTCTGGCTTCATAAAGTGAGGCTGCCAGGATTCCACGTAATCTCCATCCTTCTGAATATGTCCAATAGGTGGACAAAATACCGTTCCAGATACAGAACGCACCGTCAAAAGAGTAATCTCGCTCTCAAAAGTAACAAAAGCCTCCACGATAACTCGCGTTCCTTTAGCTCTCGCTCCATCCAAAGCAGTGTTCCAGCAGTTTTCTGCATCCTCAGGGCTTTTGCATACGCTCTGACCCTTGCCAGAAGAACTCATAATCGGCTTAATGACACAAGGAGTGCCTAGCTCGGCTATAGCTTGTTGCAGCTCTTCCAGACTATCCGCAAAACGGTAATCAGCGGTTGGCAGTCTAAGGTCTTCAGCCGCAAGACGACGAATCCCTTCTCTGTCCATGGTCAGCCGAGCCGCCCGCGCCGTCGGAACAACGAAAAAGCCTTCTTCTTCAAGCTCTTGAAGAGCATGAGTGGCAATTGCCTCAATCTCCGGAACAATGACATCCGGTTTCTCAGAGCGAATCAGCGCTTTCAGCGCCTCTGCATCCAGCATATCAATTACATGTGAACGATGAGCTACACCCATCGCCGGTGCATCGGTATAACGGTCTACAGCTACGGTCTCTACGCCAAGGCGTTGAGCTTCAATTATGACTTCCTTACCCAGTTCCCCGCTGCCCAGCAGCAACAGCTTGCGGCTTTGAGCTGAAAAAGGAGCTCCCCACATTGTCGATTCCAACCTCTTTCGGCAAATTGACTGTCTCGTTTTTATGAATTTCAGAAAACGTAACAGTTTCATTGTATATTTTCAGGCTTCTTTATTTTCATCCATCATACGCCAGATTGCAAGTGTTCTTCGACATTTTCCTACAAACTTCACAGAACTTTGTCGACTTTATCAACGAAAGTTTGTTCTAGACGTGATAATTGGTGGCTTATTTGGCCCCAATGATCTGCAGTCTCACCCCCTTTAAGGAGATCTAACATCGCTTTCTCTTGCTCCGCAAGCCCTTCTTGCAGGCTTTCGGCAGCAGATTTTAATTCTCTGCTGATATTCTCGACGTAATGAGCAATTAATTTTTCCTTCTGCACTGCCGCTGCAAGATTAACCGCTTCTTTCAAAAGCGGCTCTGCCGCACCTTTGACCAATTCCCGCCCAGTTCCCTCAAAGAAATAACGCGGGGATTTGAAATGGCCCCATAAAGCGGACCACTGCACAGGCTGAAGCTGGCATTCCAGATCCTTAGGAGATGGCCAAGCCTGCTCCTCATTCTCCATAAGATGAAATTCCTCCGTGGAAAAGAGTAGCTCTGTAGCTGCCGCTTCAGCAGCTTCATGAACAAGCCTGCGTCCCGTGCTCTCTAGCCGCAGCGTTGTTGCCCATAGCTCTTGCTCAAGCTCGCGCTGAGTAGTACGCATTAGTTCGGCACCACAGGCAGAGAAAATGGCTTTTAAATTCCCTGCATCCTCACGCAGTAAGGAGGGATGAAAAGATTCCTGAAAATTTCTATTGAAGGAGAAGCTAATCCGCTGGCACACATGATAGATCAGTTCTTCACTTTCGTGAATAAGATCTCTGCTAGGACGTTCCTCAGTCTCCAAAAGAGACAACCGCTTCATGGCGAACTGACGCCGTTCCTGCAGTTCTTTTAACCCGGCTTCACGCTCGCCCGCCGCCTTGGAAGCCAGATTCTGCCATTCCTCAGCCCGGCGCCGAACCGATGCGATACTCTCAGCAGCTGCGTTAAGTGAAAGCTGAGGAAGCTCATCACCAGCAAAGCTGGATAGTGCTTGCTCAAATTCATTGAAGCGGGAGGTTCCATAAAGATCGTGATTATGTTGAGTTTTAGCTTCTAGAGCAAGCAAGCTGGACAAAGCATAGATTCTCGGAGACCGCAAACCTCCGGCACGCAGATTTTGAACGACATGTGCTTTAACCTCATCTAGTTCTTCTTCGCTTGAAGCGAGATCGGAGGCATTAATAATAAAGAACATTTTATCGAGAGCAAAGCTGTCTTTAATGCGGCCCAGCTGGGCCAAGAGGCCGCGATCCGCCTTCGAAAAAGCGTGGTTATAATAGGTCACAAAACAGATCGCATCCGCATTTTTCATGTAACTAAAGGTTACGCCAGTGTGACGTGCATGCAGTGAATCTGCTCCTGGTGTATCTACGAGCACAATCCCGCTCTCAGTCAAAGGACAGGCATAATAGAGGTCAATCCCTTGCACAAAGCAAGCTCGGGTCTCTTCCGCAACTAGGTTTCGATATTCTTCCAAATCAACCGTCCGCACCGTTCCTAGCAACGGCTCCGCTTCAGCCCAACCGGATGCTGCGGCTCTTAGAAATCCTGCATGCGGCAGCGCAGAGGGGTGGATTCCCCGTGTTGGCAGGTTCGCAAGTACTGCTGTCCACGTATCCTGTTGCGGCTCTCCAAGCTGCAGCACGCTGAAGGAATGGCAGATGTCATCCCAGAAATCCGCCATGCTCTTCATCGTTACAACCGCGCTGGCATGGCGGAAGTCTCCTTCCGGCGCCAATATGCGGTTAACTGCGGCCGTGGCAGGGTGTGGCGACACGGGCAGCACTTCTTCGCCGAGTAAAGCGTTGGCGAAGGAAGATTTGCCTGCGCTGAACGCACCGAACAGCGCAAGGGTAAAGCGGCCGCCGGCGAGATCCTCCGCCCGTGCGGCCAGACTGCGCGCCGCCGATGCCATCGCTGGCTCGCGGCGCAGCAGCTCTGCCGCAGCCGCCAGCGCGTCAGCGGCTGCCGAGAGCCGGCGGCGTCCGCCCGCCGGCGAAGCCGTTCCCGCCGCCCAGCTTGCGGCGGCGGCACTTCCAGCCGCGGCGCGTTCGCGCGGCTGGGTCTCCCGCGGTGCGGCGCTCTGCGTTGCCGCATGCGGGGTGACCCTCACCTCCGGCAGGATGCCGGGGGTGAGGGTCCGGCGCGGCGGCAGCAGCGCCGCTAGCTCGTGCGCGCGGGCGTCAGCCGCGCGGTCCAGGGCGGCTAGCGCGCGGGCAGCGCTCGCCTGCAGCGTAAGGGCCTGTTCGCGGCGCTGGAGTTCCGCGCGCTGCTCCTCGATAAGCGATGGCAGCTTCGCCAGCAGCTCATCGCCAACTAACAGCGCAGCGCGGCGGAATTGGCTCTTCAGATCTGCCGCAAGTGTGCGGCAAAAATTGAGCAGCGCCTCGCCGCTATACCCCGTTCCCGGCTTAACTGCAGCCGCCAGCCATTCCTGGCTCACCGCCGGGAACCCTTGCTTCAGAGTCGTCTCTGCCTCCTCTGCCCACAGTCCGAGATTCTCCGCCCATTGACGTACCAGCTGAATCAGATGCCATTCCAGCTGAGCGGAAACCTCTCGGGCCAGTAATCCTTGCCAGGCATCCAGTCGTTTGTCTTGTTCCTTCTCCCGCCGTCCGGCTGTAGAGAACAAACCTAAGCGGAAGCCTGGACTGACACTCTCCACATAGCTCCCTGCCGCCTCTCTAACATCCGCAGGCATTAAGTTAGCATTATTGAGTAAGGCATCAAGATCACTTCGCAGGCTCGCTCGTGATTGCTGAGGCAGCTCCTCAAGCAGTGCCTTCTCTTCTTCCAGCGATTTCAGCTCATCCATCACAACTGTAATCTCTGCACCCTCTAGCTCAGCTAAAAGAGTTTCCCGTTCCTCCTGCTGGTCTTCACGGAACGCGGTTAACGAAGAATCTGCTGTATGATGAATGGAACGTGACAAGCTATATTGAAGCAATTGTTCCCTGTGCTCCAACAGCTCTGTTATAAGGTTCAGCAGATTATCCCAATGATTCAATGGGTGCTCTTTCATTTTGAGTGAGGTAAACAGAATCCCCGCACAATGAATCCCCCACTGCTCAAAAGCATTTTCAAGCTGGCGTTTATATTCTTCAATGGAAATTTCTTGTTCTCTGTGCTTGTCTATCTGATTAACAATAAGATAGAGCGGTTTGCCCCAGTCACTAAGATTTTTGGCAAATGCTAAATTATTCTCTGACTGTACATGGTTATAATCCATAACATAAAAGACGACATCAGCTAAATGCAGCGCGGAACGAGTGGCCGCCTGGTGGCCATCATCCGTCGAATCCACGCCAGGTGTATCCAATAGAACACCATGCTTCCCTAGAAGAGGAATCTCATTCCAGACTTCAATAGCGGAATATTCTCCGCCATTTCGACAATATTCCTGTAATCTTTCTGGTGTTGTCTCTACAGGGTCAGGTTCATTTTCACTTCCCTCAACCCTTGGATAGATAAGCACTCGTGGAGCCCCGCTGCGGATTGAAACAATATTGGCACTAGTCGGCACAGGTCCGGAGGGCAACACTGAGCTGCCGCATAAAAGATTAATCATGCTGGATTTCCCTGCCGAAAAATGCCCACAAAAAGCAAGGGTCAGTTCATTCCCACCCTCTTTATTTTGTAAATCTTCATATATTCGTTCAGCGCTCTCATCGCGCCAGTGGCGCATTAAATCTTTCAGTTGGGAAAGCAGCGATGCTGTTTCACTTAATGTCTCTCTCTGAATTCTAACCCGTTCCGCTCCCACAGACATTCCACCTCCACAGTTACCTTCTAATCATGCACTGATCTTAATCCATTCATGAATACTGATTTAAGCTCTTTTTTATGCAAAACTTATATAGGTGCAATTTCTGAAATTTAGCGCGGAACATTTTTATAAATAATAATTACAGTTTATCACCAGTTTGACACAAATTAAATACACACTACTTACAAAATAACCTATCATCTCCTACGAAATGATATAAAAAAAGAAGCGACGTTGTCGTCCTGTAAAGCCAACAGTCGTTTCTCGTAGAAATATAAGGATATTCAATAAAAAAAGGAGCCAG
Organism: Paenibacillus sp. FSL R7-0163; assembly: GCF_037969975.1. Classification (NCBI taxonomy): domain Bacteria; kingdom Bacillati; phylum Bacillota; class Bacilli; order Caryophanales; family Paenibacillaceae; genus Paenibacillus; species Paenibacillus sp. FSL R7-0163. Next base: position 1,616,801 of record NZ_CP150224.1, on the reverse strand, counting down.
CCCCAAGGGCTGACTCCATTTCAGGTCACTTCTCAATTATGCAGTTTCCAAAACAGGCAACAGAATTTCGAATACTTTCCCGTGCTGCAGAATAGTCAATCCACGAGATTTGTCTCTCATTACGACAACCTCTGGTTTTACAGACATACGCTCCAGATAGTGCTCAGGCACGTCACCGGAATGACTGATCGTAATGCCCTCTACTTCTTGCTCTTCATTTTCTTCCAGCGGGCTTTCCACTACGCGGTCAAAAATATCCGAGAATACCTCAAAATTATCTGTGTATACAGAAATGCATTTCATCTCTATCCCATCCTCTTCTTCAACTCTAACTTTTAACTTTTTGGCGTATGATCTTTAGCTTTCCTGACGACAGCCGTTTTCATACGTTTTTTGCCCTCTCGACATACATCAAGGAGCGGACAAACCTGACATTTTGGATTCTGAGCCTTACAGTGATATCGTCCGAAAAAGATTAGCCGGTGATGCGTGAGCGTCCATTCATCACGTGGCACAGCCTTCATCAGCTTTTTCTCCACTTCCAGCACAGAATCTTTCCAGCCTGCCAATGCAAGTCGTTTAGCAACCCGCTCCACATGAGTGTCCACAGCAATGGCAGGAACTCCAAATGCGTTGGATACTACTACGTTAGCGGTTTTACGACCTACTCCTGGCAACGTTACAAGCAAGTCATGTGCCTCAGGCACTTCTCCGCCATACTGTTCTATGAGTATAGAGCACAGGCTTTGGATATGCTTAGCTTTGTTACGATATAAGCCGATGCGCCGGATATCCCCCTCCAATTCCTCCAGCGGCACAGAAATATAATCGATGGGGGCTTTGTACTTTTGGAACAGGTCCTCGGTCACTTTGTTCACCGTTGCATCCGTACATTGGGCTGACAGCAGCACCGCTATTGTCAATTCAAAAGCGTTACTGTGATTCAGCTCGCAATGTGCATCCGGAAACAAATCTCCAATCGTATCCAAAATGTGGCGGACGTCTGCAGCTTTCATAGTGTCCCCTCCACGGAGCAAAAACGCTCAGAAAATTCTATCGAGCGTCTCACCTCAAATGTTAGAAATATAAGCAAAGTATGTATTATAACGTATGGATTCATACATTTCAACACATACGATACTGGCATTATATTTCAAGTATTAACGCCTTGATTGTCCTAATAAGAACAGTAAGCGTTTAAGAGAGAAATATAAGACATACAGTATAAGAGCAATACTTATACTTTCTTATATTTCAAAAAAAACGTCTTGACGCAGGTAAAGCCCCCTGTGTCAAGACGGTGATTCACTCAGAAATCCACCATTGCAACTATTGTTTCACAATTTCAACCAAAATATCATTATTGAAATACATTATAATATTATCATTTTCTTTCAAAGATTGCACGGATAAAGTCGAATCTCCCTGATGAATATAAACATTAGCAGGAACAAAGAATTGATATTTATCGTTCAAATTAGGTCTCTTCGTCACCAATGAGTTTGTTGCACTCTCATAACGTGAGAATGTTCTACTGAGCTGAGACATAATACGAATCGTTGTAGATCCATCCGGATCCTTGCGAATCTCTACTCTGTCCCCTGCCGTCAAGTTGCTAAGAGCAGTCGTTGTCGAGCCGTCACGAATGATTTTGACTCCTCCACTTACCGCTAAGGTCTGTGCAGCTCCAGCATAATCCTTCACGACTACACTATTCCCCGCGGCATCTACAGAACTTACCTGGCCTGTTGTGAGCTTAACTGCTTGAATAGCCAGCGGTGAGCTACCATCAAAAGTCACATTAAGATAATCTCCCGCTTTTAAATCCGTTAGCTTAATGCTCTCACCAGCTTCATTGGTCAACGGGATTGCCAAAGTATTAATATCACTGGTTCCCCCATTCCATTTGATGCCCAAACGGTTGGTTCCAGAATTCACGGTTGCCGCTTCAACTTGCAGCACAGTCTTCACTTTCAATACCGCTATCAGATCCTGACCTGTAGTCAGTGAAGCCGTTACATTGCTTCCAATAGGAATATCACTTAGGGAAGGACTAGTCTTACCAAAGAGATCAACAAGTTGCGGATAAGGCATCGTTAAACTTTGTCCATCATTAAGCTTCAAAACAAGAGTTTTCGACGTAGAATTAACAGCTGTTAAAGTTCCTTCGTACTTTGTGACAATTTCCAAAGACAAAGCCCGCTGTCCTATTGCCTTCAGATTAACTTTGCGGTTCTCGATAAGTTTCGCACCCATATTAGTTAAGTTAGGCAATGCACCTTCATAAATCAGCTTTGTTTTCTCATCCAACTGAACCACATGGGCTTTTTTGCTGCTGTCCATAACTGTAAGGAGCTGTGTTTTGCTATTATAATCCACAATTGTTGCTCCACTATACTGCTCAATTTGGCGGCTTAACACTTCAATTTTGGTGACTTGATCGCTACTGTTTAAGGTAACCTGAATCTTGTCCCCACCTACTGCATCAGCAATAAGATCATCAGCTACTGCTCCACTCATGTTCGGAATAACAATCGTCGGTTTAGTGCCAAGCAGTTTAACCTCACGATTTCCGTCTGCTTTTTTGTAAACAACTGTGGAACTAGTCAGCTCGGTAAGTACCCCGTCAACTGTCCGTTCAACACCTTCTGTCACTTCTACAGTGCGGATCACATTATCTTGAATCGTATATTTGACCGCATTACCTGTCTTCAAATCTGCAGGTTTCAGCACTGATGCTTGAGAGCTGAATAATGAAGTCCCATCTTCCCATTTAAAAGTTTCTACAGTACCCGCAGTATTTTTGAAAGTAATGCTTTTACCAGTAAGATCTACACTTTGAATAGTGCCTGTTGTTGTTTTGTTAACAACCCCTGAAGTCACTTGAACCTTTACTACTTTATGTGAACCACTATACGTTTCACGTTGCAGTGAAACTACACTATCTGTTACCAGCGAAGCAGGTTCAATTCCAGCTCCATTTACATCCACAAAGGAAGTAGTCTCATCGTAGTAGTATTCTGTGAACCCTGTTGGTGACTTTAACCAAAGCTTATTACCTGGAGCTACCATGGCGAAGTTTCCTGACAGAGTCTCTACTTGTTGTGTAGGGTCAGTCACTTCAACATAAGCCGCGTTATATGTCGCGCCAATTACAGTAACCTTAGTGTAGGGTTGGACATCACTTAGATTGATTCTGCTTTCAGAAGCACTTGTGTAATAAGCAGTGCTTGCTCCCAGGGTATATGTAGAAGTCTTTCCGTTGTTATAGACGGATAGTTTCCCATCTGCTAATTGACTGATCGTTCCTGATACCGTGTTGTCGTATTCAACCGTATTGTGAGCTTCAGCGCGACTGAAAAAAGTCGCCAATTGCGCACGTGTTACAGCGCCTTGCGGATCAAAACGATTGCCATCAAGTCCATTGGCTAGGCCTAAATCAACGGCAACGTTGATGTAACCACGTTTGTTGGCAGACACTTTGGTATCATCTGCAAAGCCAGTTGGCTCACTAGCAGCCCCTGCTGCATCTGCGCTTTTTCCAAGGGAGCGGATTAACAGCTCCGCAATCCATTCCCGGGATGCTTTACGCTCTCCCCAAGAAGTCTTCAGATTATCTGGAGCCATTTCGGTTGCTTTATCGAGTAATCCTTGTTGAAAAGCCAACACAACATAATCCTTGTAATAATTCGTAACCTTAAAATCGGTAGGCAATGCTACCGCAGAAGAAGCATCCACTTTATCCTGCAACTTCATAAACCGCAGGGCCATAAGCACTGCTTCCTGTTGAGTTACAGAATCTCCAGGACGGAACAATCCATTATTCCCAACCACAATTCCTTGTGAAGCGAGTTTGTAAATATGTTTTTCAGCCCAGAAGCCTGTCTTCACATCGCTAAAAATCCCTACAGATTGAGTAGTGGTTGATGTCGGTGTAGTGGCAGCTGTGTCTGCAAACACTGCACTTGCACCACCAAAAACCATAACACCAGCCATAACAGCCGACACTGCTTTATTAGAATAAGCCTTCAATGGACGTTTTGACCTTTTTTGCGCGGACAATAGATTATTCCCCTCTCTATGACTCAAATAAATAGTATGTTTAAAAATTCGTCAGCTAGATGCCTAATTCCTTTGTTGCATGACCAATTAAGAATTATCTCTAGTCATAGGATGCAATAGGTCCACATGGCCCATCAGACTTTCTACCTTTTCACCATCAACTAAAACTTCGATACTCTTTACTTCCGCAAATTGAAAATAAGTTTTGGCAAGTGAAGTAATGGCAAAGGATTCTCCACCCGCACCAAGCTGAGCTTCATCTGGTTTATGAATATCCATTACGATTTGACCCTCTACGAATTTCAATGATTTCAGCTCAATTTTACCCCATAAAGGTACAAGATCTGTATTCTCATTACTTTGCAGTGCTTTGAACGTCTCTGTATATTTCTCAACATCGTCAGAGTAGTTAATCGTAGTCTTAGCAGGCACTAAATCCATAATTTGCGAATCTGTGTAATAAACTTCAATACTCTGGCTTTGCTTTTGTGTCTCATTTTCTACCGGCTTCGATGACGGCTGTGTTTCTGCATTAGTATTATCTGCTGTCGGATGCGGAGTGCTAGCCACTTCGCTTTCCTGATCATCAGACGGAGCTGGGGTACTTTCTCCCGCACCACTTACAACGTTTGTAGTATCTTGCTCCACTCCATTAGCAGGAGCTGCAGTAGGCTTATCTCCACAGCCAGCAATCACTAGTAGAAGCAGCGCAGCAACCCCAACCATAGTCCATTTTTGTTTAAACATTAATAAACGCCTCCTCTAGATGAATACGGGCAGACAGGTACCGCAAAACCACTTCTTGCCTTTTTATAGATAAAAGCAGAAAGCTGACTTTGCGGCGCTCGTCTGCCACTGGTCTGTTATTTTATACCCAAATATTCCTTGATTCCACTCACTATTGAAGCAGCAACTTTGTTTTGTAATGCTTCCGTAAATAGCAATGTCTCATCCTTCTTATTGCTAAGGTATCCTACTTCAAGTAGAACAGCAGGCATTTTCGTTTCACGAATGACATGGAAATTCCCGTATCGTACACCGCGATCACTAAGTCCTGTAGCCTCAACTAGATACTTATGCATCACTTTCGCTAAGGCCTTACTGGCTTCCCGCTGATAATACGTTTCTGTCCCGCTTGCCGCAGAAGATGCGGAACTGTTGGCATGTACAGAAATGAATAGATCTGCTTTTAAATTATTAGCCATAGCCGCCCTATCCTTGAGCTCCAAGAATGTATCGTCACTGCGTGTCAGTACGACGTCGATATTACTTTCTTTTTTCAGCAATGCTGCTGTCTTAAGTACTATAGCTAAATTAAAATTCTTTTCGTATTTTCCTGTTACTCCTACTGCACCAGAATCTTTAGCTCCGTGCCCTGCATCCAGTACTACGAGCTTCTTGCCATCATTACCTGGCTGTGTTGAAGTATCATCCGTACTTTCTGCATTCAGGTCAATGATGACCAACTTAGAATCAGTTCCAGATACGCTGATGTTATAATTCTTAGGATAATTCAAATCAATTACAAAACGTACAGTATAAGGGTTGGAGCTATAAAGCGAATACCGTACGCCTGATACATCAGGATAATCCTTCACTTCCAGTTTGCCATTCAGATCAGGATCAAGAACTTGTCCCGTACCAAACAGATCTGAGAAAGTGGCATTAGGAAAATCAATAACTAACCGATCCGGCCCTGTCATTACACTTACTTTTGGCGCTGAATTACCTTCCATCGCAATGCTCAAACGATTCTCACTAAAGCTCAAACCATTTATCATGGTTAAATTCTTAGTAGGATCTACCGGCGGAACAACCTCAGATCCACCATTTCCAGAGTTTCCATCTGAACTTCCGTTTTCATTTGAGGATCCTGGGGTAATAAGGTACACGATCTTCTTTGCATTATCCCAAGTGACGGTGAGACCAAACTGCTCACTTATGAACCGTATAGGTACAAGTGTCGTATCACTCCGCAGGACAGGTGCAGTGGTAAGCTGTACTGTTTTGTCATCAACCGAAGCTGTCTTTTGATTAACAATAAGTTTGATGACCTTACCTTGCTGTTCAATCGTCACCGTTTTGCTTTTTTGATCCCAGCCCACGGTATAACCAAGACTCTCGGAGATCAATCTCAACGGTACCATGATAGTATCATTCACATTTTCAACCGGTCCTTTTTGCCCTGCAGTAATCTCTTTGCCGTCCAGATAAATCTTGCTATTCGCGGCAGCAGCATGTCCATGCTCAGGCAAAACCAACACAAAGAGCAACAAAAACAACATCAAACTGAATTTCTTCATTCTTCACCTCTAAGAATCTAGTATTCGCCTGTGAATGGCGATCGTGGTGCCCTGTCTCCGTCAACCTCAGACCTCTATTAGACGCTGGTAATCTATAAAGGTTGCGAATATATTCCATAAAAATTGAGAAATCTCACCAACCTCAAGTCTTAAAGCCCCAGATATTCCTTAATCCCGGCAACAATTTCTCTCGCTAATTTCTCTTGAAGCTGCTCACTATACATCGCCGACTCATTCCCTGAATTTGTAAGATATCCTACCTCCAGCAAGACTGCCGGCATAGTAGTTTCTCGTGTAACATGTAGGCTTTTCGTACGAATCCCGTTGTCTTTAAAACCAGTAGCGGCTAATAAATGCTTATGCATAATCTGAGCAAGAGGCAGACTATCACTGCGAGAATAATAGGTTTCACTGCCATTTATTTTATCTCTATTTGGATATCCAACATCTAGCGAATTCGCGTGCACTGAAATAAAGAGATTCGCTTTAGCAGCCTCCGCAATTTTCACGCGATCCTGAAGCCCCAAGGTAGCATCATCCGTTCGAGTAAAGACCACGTCAACTAATGCTTCCTGCGTTAATAGCGTTTGTACTTTGCGGATGACGGCCAGATTGAAGTCTTTTTCCAGCTTGCCTGTGAGACTGACAGCTCCAGATTGAGTTCCGCCATGCCCCGCATCTAGAACTACAATGGGTTTACCTAACGTTCCATTAGCCCCTGGGGTGTTGCCTCCGCTGCTAGTTACATTCAAATCAATCGTAACCAGCCCGGTGCTTTCATCCGTACTAAGCTGGTACGGTTGATTTCCAACCGTTTGAATTACGAATCTGACAGTGGACGGACTCACACTGAACAGTGCATAACGGATCTCAGAAACGAGCGGGTAGCCGGCAACGTCCAGCTTACCTTGTGGACCGCCAGTGGTGGTAACACCCGTAAGACTTCCAATGAAATCCGGATCGAACGCAGCACCCGGAAAATCTACGACGATTCGATCAGGGTTGCTCATTTTTGTAACGTTTGGCTTAGTAGCCCCCGACACAGCGATAATAAGTCGGTTCTCAGTGAATACTGCCCCGTTTACTAGAGGGCCTATTGGAATTCCTGCTGTGCTTCCCGGTGCCGTAGTTGTTTGTGGAACTGGTGTCGGGCTGGGTGAAGTTACTACACTGCCAGCAGTTGTCCCGTTGTCACTTCCCGGCGTAGCACTTGGAGTTGGGACAGGTGTAATAGTTGCTGTTGGATTGGTAGTATTCCCCTCAGGTGTCATTGCAGAATTGCTAACTTGTCCACCTGTCAAATAGACGGTTTTATCAACATTATCCCAGCCCACCTTTAAGCCGAACTGCTCGCTTACGAAACGAATTGGAACGAGTACTGTGCCGCCACTCTGCTTAGGAGCTGCATTTAAATCAAACGTCACCCCATCTGCATCAGCTGTTTTCCGTCCTACCGCCAGCTCAATGCTTTTACCATCCTGGTGAACGGTTACTTTCCGGGTCTGCTGCTCCCATAACACCTCGAATCCAAGATTCTCTACTACCACTCTGACCGGAATCATAACGCTACCATTTACGTTTTCGAGCTTAATTCCTTTTGGCAAAGCAAGTTCCTGATTGTCCATAATAATTCTGCCTGCGCTGCTACCAGCTGCGGCAGCTTCTTGTCCGGTGGATGATAATAATAATGGCAGTAACAAAAGCAGCAATATACGAAGCCCAGCTCTTCTCATTCTCATTTTCCGCTCCTTCTGCAAGTAATAGATCCTAGATAAGTATTTAGACGACAGAAATCACCAAATGTTTCCTTAATGACCAATGAATATATCGATTATAGCAAAAAAACTTCCATTTCCGACACCCGGAAATAGAAGTTTTGCGTATTTTTTGTAAAGTTTAAGAATCAGACCAGTTATATCCTCTTTTTAAGAGAATAGCTTTGCAGCATGACGCTCTTCATAAGCAGCAATTTCATCCGCATGTTGAAGGGTCAAACCGATATCATCCAAGCCTTGCAGCAGGAATTGACGACGGTGCTCATCCAGATCAAAGTTGATGCTCAGTCCGAATTCATCTTGTAAAGCGTTGTTCTCAAGATCAACTGTCAGCTTGTAGTCCTCATGCTCAGCTGTCCGTTTGAACAATTCATCCACTTGCTCTTCCGAAAGCTTAATCGGCAGAATGCCGTTCTTAAAGCAGTTATTGTAGAAGATATCCGCATAAGAAGGTGCAATTACAACTCTGAACCCGTAATCCATAATCGCCCATGGTGCATGCTCCCGAGAGGATCCACAACCAAAGTTAGCGCGTGAGATCAGAACAGAAGCCCCTTGATAACGTGGTTTATTCATTTCGAAGGCTGGATTATCGTTACCTTCTTCATCAAAACGCCATTCATAGAACAAAAACTGTCCAAATCCCGTCCGTTCAATCCGTTTCAAAAACTGTTTCGGAATAATCGCATCCGTATCTACATTTACCCGGTCAACTGGTGCAACAATTCCTGTTAATTTTTTAAAAGCATCCATAGTTTTATCCTCCCGTGTTCTCTCTAGTTCTATGAGCTGACGGCTTCCGTCTTATAATTCCAATCACGTACATCAGTGAAACGACCTTTGATCGCAGCTGCGGCTGCCATAGCTGGAGATACCAGATGTGTACGTCCTCCGCGTCCTTGGCGTCCTTCAAAGTTACGGTTCGAGGTAGATGCACAGCGTTGTCCAGGCTGCAGAACATCCGGGTTCATGGCCAAGCACATGCTGCATCCCGCTTCACGCCATTCAAAGCCAGCTTCAGTAAAGACTTTATCAAGTCCTTCTTTCTCAGCCTGCATCTTAACACGGCCCGAGCCTGGAACAACAATGGCAGTAACCTTTTCAGACACCTTATGACCTTTAGCTACCACTGCTGCAGCTCTCAAATCTTCGATCCGTCCGTTAGTGCAGGAACCAATAAATACATAATCAATCGGAATTTCAGAAATAGGTGTTCCAGGAGTCAAATCCATATATTCAAGCGCTTTTTCAGCAGCTTTACGTTCATTTTCAGTGGTGAAGTCAGCCGGATTCGGTACGCTGGAGTTGATGTCAGTACCCATGCCCGGGCTAGTACCCCAGGTCACTTGTGGAATCAATGTTTCCACATCAAATTCAACAACCGTATCGTACTGAGCGCCCTCGTCGCTTACAAGACTCTTCCATGCTTCTACAGCAGCATCATAAGCCTCGCCTTGCGGTACGTATTGACGTCCACGCAGATAATTAAAAGTAGTTTCATCAGGGGCAATCAAGCCAGCTCTTGCTCCACCTTCGATCGACATATTGCAGACAGTCATACGTTCTTCCATCGACAATTCACGAATAGCTTCGCCTGTATACTCAATTACATAACCTGTGGCAAAATCAGTACCGTACTTAGCAATAACACCTAGGATCATATCTTTTGCTGTTACGCCAGGGTTACGTTTGCCTGTAAAGCGTACTTCCATTGTCTTAGCTTTGGATTGCTGCAAACATTGCGTAGCCATTACATGTTCAACTTCACTAGTTCCGATACCGAATGCCAGTGCGCCGAATGCACCATGCGTGGAGGTATGGCTGTCGCCGCAAACGATAGTTTTGCCAGGATGTGTCAAGCCGATTTCAGGACCCATTACGTGTACAACGCCTTGATCAATATCATTCAGATCGAACAGTCTTACACCAAAATCAGCACAGTTCTTAGAAAGGGTATCAATTTGTTGCTTGGAGATTGGATCTTTAATGTTAAAACGATCTTTAGTTGGTACGTTATGATCCATCGTTGCGAAGGTCAGCTCAGGACGGCGAACCTTCCGGTTGCTGAGACGAAGCCCTTCAAAAGCCTGTGGAGAAGTTACTTCATGAACCAAATGCAGATCAATATAAATAATGCTAGGTTTACCTTCCTCTTGATGAATAACGTGATTCTCCCAAATCTTCTCAAACATTGTCTTGTTGCTCATAATTTCACCTCATTAATAGAATCGTTCATTGGAAGAGAGCGTGGAGTCTCTCTTGAATGATCTAAATATAACACCCCTGTCTTTATAATTCCAAGATATGATATCTATAAAAGTGATAGCCTGAACCTATAAGCTGAGTTAGGGTATGTTGAGGCGCAATATGTAGGAGCGATGAGCAAGCGGGGTATGTAGCAGCGTTGCGCAAGCGGGGTGTGTAGCAGCGTTGCACAAGCGGGATATGTAGCAGCGATGCGCAAGCATAGTGTGTAGAAGCGATGCACAAGCATAGTGTGTAGAAGCGATGCGCAAGCGCAGTGTGTAGAAGCGATGCGCAAGCGTAGTGTGTAGAAGCGATGCGCAAGTGTGATGTGTAGGTGCGATTCGCAAGTGTAATGTGTAGAAGCGATGCGCAAGTGTGATGTGTAGGTGCGATTCGCAAGCGTAGTGTGTAGAAGCGATGCGCAAGCGCTATATGTAGGAGAGATGTGCAAGTGTGATGTGTAGGTGCGTTTAGTTGTATTTTGTACAGCTATATTCCTGTGAATCATTCGTTAATGAATATAAGTGTATTGTGTACAGCTATTTTCTTGAATTATCGCCTTATAGCTGGGAACTCTAGTTTTTAGTTGTATAGAATACACTTAAAACCAAAATGATCCCTTTTGCATACGAAATAGCTGTACAAAATACAGTTATTTCATAGATACTCTCAAGATCCGGCGCTAAAAATATACTGTTAGAGGATATCGGATACTTCGGTCAGTGTTGGAGGGTTAATCTCTTGAAATCAGGCCCGCAAATCCTGAGGAGCGATGAAGTGAAGGCTCTTTCGGGTTGCCTATACAAAACTATAATCCAATAGGATATACTTATAAGTAAATCATTTTCCTAAGGAGTTCATACATGGAACTGAGACAACTGCAGTATGTGCTGCAAATCGCAGCCGAAAAAAACTTCTCTCGTGCAGCGGACAAGCTGCATATTGCCCAGCCCTCGCTCAGCCAGCAGCTTTCCAAACTGGAAAAAGAGCTCGGCGTAATGCTGTTTCAGCGTAATACCAGCTCCGTTGAGCTGACCTACGCAGGTTCTAAATTCGTTGAACAAGCCCAGATTATCATTGACGCAGTGGAGCTGCTGCGGCAAGAAATGTCCGACATATCAGAACTGCGTACTGGACGTGTAGTTGTGGGTAGTATGCCGATTACAGGTGCACATCTTCTGCCGCATGTACTTCCAGTTTTTAAACAAAATTATCCTGAGGTAGAAATAACGCTGCTCGAAGACTCGTCAATGAACCTAGAGAAGCTCACGGCAAGTGGCCAAACCGATTTAAGCCTGCTCTCCTTACCCCTCGAAATTCCTGCACTAGCTTATGAAGAGCTTGGAGAGGAAAGAATCGATCTCGCTGTTCCTCCTGAACATCCACTCGCTAAACGAATCCTAGATGGAACACGGACCTCACTTGAAGAGCTTAAGGACGAACCTTTTATCGTACTTAAGGAAGGTCAGGGCTTCCGCAAAATGACTGTGGAACTATGCCGGAAAGCCGGATTCGAGCCACGAATCGTTTTCGAGAGCAATAATATGGAAACCGTTCAATCCCTAGTGGCAACAGGTATGGGCGTGACTCTTGTTCCTCGTTTTATCGCTCGTGCACCGCGGAGTGAATTTGTTCCAGTCTACTTACCGCTTGCTGATCCAGTGCCTAGTCGTACGCTAGTTGTAGCATATCGACGCGGACGATATTTGTCCAAAGCCGCAAAGGCTTTTGTAGAAACATTCAAATCAACCGTGTCTGAATTAACGGAAGAATAGAATATATACAAATAAAGTGCCCCAGTAACCATTCGTGTGGTTGTCGGGGCACTTTTCAGGTGAACCTCTTGTAACAGTACTAGATTATTTACGCAAATTACGCTGTGTAATCAGGCGGTTCTGATCATCCGACACACGTGCTTTACTTGAATCAGCCAATCCCTTATCAACTGGAGCCCCGGTGTGCTCTTCCACAAATTCACGAGTCACACTATTCTGAAGCTCTGCAACTTCGTTTGAATCTTGATTCTGTCCCTGCTCGGCATTGTTGTCTTTAGTCAATTTAATCCACCTCCTGGTAACAGATTATAAGTTCTTTACCCCTTCTCTTTGAGGTTAAACATAATATATAGAGCTTTCTGCATGAAGAAATATATCCTACGTTTTCCCTTTGCAATGCAACCAGCTCCATGGTATTCTATTGAAAATAAGTGAAACGTGCAGACGGGACCAGTAAGAATGAGTCTAACCGCGCCTAGAGAGTAGATTCCGACAGGCTGAAAGAATTTACCGCGGTTTTCGTTCCGAATCCTACCCCCGAGCGGCCTGTGTCTAACAGGACGGATCCTCCCGTTATGAGAATGAAGTCGGATGATCCCTCATCAATGAAGGTGGTACCGCGGAAGTTTATAAGCTTTCGTCCTTTGCTAAGTCTAAGGATGGGGGCTTTTTGTTGTTTTCAGGACTTAATAAACGAAGAGGATGTGGACAGAAATGACGACGCGAATCGTGGTCAAAATAGGCAGCAGCTCGCTGACCGGACCCGAGGGCGGTTTGAATCGTGAAGCAGTCTCCTTTTTTGCCTCAGAGATTGCCGAGTTGAAGAAAAACGGCTGTGAGGTGTTGTTAGTAACCTCTGGTGCGGTAGCCGCAGGCTTCCGCAGTATCGGTTATCCAGCACGTCCGAAGCTGCTGCATGAGAAGCAGGCCGCTGCGGCTGTTGGCCAGGTGCTGCTGATGCAAGCCTATCAGGAAGCTTTTGCCCAGCATGGAATTACTACCGCGCAAATATTGCTGACTCGCACCGATTTCTGCAGCCGCAGAGCCATGAATAACGCTATGATGACTGTAGAAGAGCTACTTCGCCAAGGAGCGGTGCCCGTATTTAACGAAAATGACACTGTCTCCGTAGATGAACTGAAATTTGGCGATAACGATACCCTCTCTGCGCTAGTAGCCAACCTGTTAAAAGCCTCTAGACTACTTGTCTTAACCGACATGGATGGTTTATACAGTGGAGATCCCCGCAAGCATCCGGATGCTGTCCGCTATCAGTTCGTAGATGACATTACACCGGAGATATATGCTATTGCTGGTGGAGCTGGCTCTAGTGTTGGAACAGGCGGTATGCGATCAAAAATCGATGCGGCCAAGATCGCTACTCGGGGTGGTGTTCCTGTCTTTGTCGGAAGAGCCACCGAACCTGGAGATTTACAGCTTGCTGCAACAGGAGAAGGCAGGGGCACTTATTTTGCAACGAAGCTATCCTCTCTTCCCGTCAAAAAGCAATGGCTTGGCTTTATGTCTACCCCTCTCGGCTCCCTATACGTGGACGAAGGGGCTGTAGAAGCTTTGCTTCATGGCGGTCACAGCCTGTTGCCTGTAGGCGTCAAACAGACAGAGGGTAGCTTTCACGCAGGAGATGTTGTAGAAGTACTTGGACCCGACTCCAAATTGCTTGGACGTGGGATTGTAAATTACGATGATGCTCAGCTGCGCAGCATTCAAGGTCTGCCAAGCCGTGAGATTGTACCAAAGCTGGGAGAAGTACACCGGCTTGAGGTCATTCACCGTGACGAATGGATTACACTGAGATAAACATTTTTTTCAATTCAAATATAGGGAGGAATCGTCATGAGTGAAGTAATTAATAAGAGTAAATTAGCCAAGGAGACTACAGGAGTTCTAGCAAGCTTAACAACTGGCCAGAAGAATGAAGCACTGCTGGTCATGGCCGATGCGCTTCGCCGCGAAGCTCCCGCCATTATCGCCGCCAACGCGGAGGATTTGGAACGAGGAAGACTTAATGGAACTCCGGAATCCATGCTCGACCGGTTGGCGTTAGATGTGGGCCGGATTAACAGCATTGCCGAAGGCCTGCAACAAATCGCTGTATTACCGGATCCTATCGGTGACACGCTAGAAAGCATTGAACGTCCTAACGGCCTCAACATCCAGAAGCTGCGTGTTCCGCTTGGTGTGATCGGCATCATCTACGAGGCACGTCCCAATGTAACTGTTGATGCTGCAGGTCTATGTCTCAAAACCGGCAACGCTGTTGTGTTGCGCGGGGGCTCCTCTGCCCTGTCCTCCAACCGTAAAATTGTCGAGGTCCTGCACAATGCTCTTGCTGAAACCTCAATGCCGCCTAACGCGCTTCAGCTGATTGAAGATCCTAATCGTTCTTCAGTAGATGAAATGCTAAAGCTGAACGGACTTTTAGATGTGATTATCCCGCGCGGAGGCAGCTCTCTTATTCAAAATGTAGTCCTTAACGCAACCGTTCCTGTAATTGAAACTGGAGCAGGCATCTGCCATACTTATCTCGACACAACTGCCTTGCCAGAAATGGCACGGGACATTAGTTTAAATGCCAAAGCTCAGCGCCCTTCGGTATGTAACTCTATGGAAACACTACTCGTTCATCAGGATTACGCGAGCAAATATCTGTTATCCTTAGCCGAAGCATTTCGTGAGGTTCATGTAGAACTTCGTGGCTGTCAACAAACCATCTCTCTTGTCCCATGGGTATTACCTGCAACCGTAGAAGACTATGCTACAGAATACAACGATTATATCCTTAATATTAGAATCGTCAGTGATTTGGAAGAAGCTATGCAGCATATCGCGCAGTATGGTACGAAACATTCGGAATGTATCGTAACAGAAGATCAGGAGAACGCCACACGCTTTTTACAAGAAGTGGATGCTGCCGCTGTTTATCACAATGCCTCAACCCGCTTCACGGATGGCTTTGAATTTGGATTCGGTGCAGAGATTGGTATCAGTACCCAGAAACTCCACGCTCGTGGCCCGATGGGTCTGCCTGCACTAACTTCAACCAAATATAAGATCTACGGAACGGGACAAATTCGGGGTTAGTATGCACGTTTAAGTATTCTATCACACAACTTTTAGGAGGATTTTAGCCATGTGTCAGCAACCTTCAGTTCCACTCATGAATCATAATATTGTTTTTTATGGCGCAGGCTCCATGGCAGAAGCCATCGTTCGCGGGATGATTAGCCGCAATATCGTGAAGTCCGATAATGTCATCATGCTCAATCGCAGCAGCAGTGAACGTCTGGCAGAACTAAAAAGCCGTTATGGTGTAATAGGCACAAATGATCCCGAACAAAAAATAGAATACTTACGGAACGCACCAGTAATAGTACTGGCAATGAAACCTAAAGATGCCGCAGAATCCTTACGCGGACTAGGTCCAATTCTTTCTCCGGATCAGATCGTAGTTTCTGTCATTGCAGGTCTATCTATTCGCACCATGCAAGGTCTACTTGGCAAAGCCCAGCCTATTGTTCGCACAATGCCTAACACTTCCAGTTCCATCGGTCTGGGTGCCACTGGTCTAGCCTTCTCCAAAGAAGTAGACGAAAGAGGCCGTCGCCTTGCTCTTAATATCTTTGAGGCTGTCGGGCTTACAACAGTCATTGATGAGGAACGTATGGAAACCTTGACCGGAATTTCAGGCAGCGGGCCTGCGTATATCTATTACATGATGGAAGCCATGATCGCCGCTGGTATCCGTGGTGGGCTGCCACTTGATCAAAGCACCGAATTAACTGTTCAAACAGTGCTGGGTGCTGCCCGAATGGTACAACAGACGGGAGAAGAACCCGCAGCACTCCGTAAGAAGGTTACTTCCCCTAACGGTTCAACACAAGCAGCTATAGAAGTGCTTGAACGAGGGGAATTCTTTGAAACTGTGATTGCTGCAGTTAACCGATGTGCCGAGCGCTCACGTGAAATGGGTGCTGCCCTAGAGAAAGAGCTTCGTTCTTAACCAAAAAAAGATCGCAGCCCATCCCCTCATCGGGTGGGAAGCGATCTTTTTTTTATCTTGTTACAACATTTCCATAATTATCTCTTACGATTACCTTTAGATTTACAGGAGCCGCAATGGTCACGTTCAATGCATTCCTGGAGTTATCGAATACTAGATGTCTAGGTATGTCTCCTAAAATGACGTAAAATGTGTCTCCGACTTGTTTAGTTTGCAACAGCCGCTTCTCTTGCTCTTGCTTGAGTTGCCCTTCTGCCGTGGAATAACTCCCAAATACATTCAACTCGTTCCCAGCCGTTCGATCAACCATAATTCCATAAGGTTCAGCAGCCTGGATTATAAGTGTGCCTACACCCTGTGGAACATTCCCCTTCCATTCCGGCAAGGAATAATTCTCCTCCGTAGATGAGATCACATGTCTAAGTTCTTGTGTTAATCCTAAAGAGCTGACTCCTGCGAATACTAAACAGCACACTGCCAGAAATCCGACGAACAGAACACTTAGCACATCATAGTACATTTTCCCTTTACCACGGAACCATAAGGTGTAAATTACAATTTCTAAACCAAGTAAGATAAAAATGAGCGGCCACCAAGCAAGTGTTGTCTCGAACACATCCGCTCCTTTCCACTGCGAGACCATTATTAATGCCCCGAGAAATAAAAGGCTCAGTCCCATCGACAACGTACCTACACGCCAACTTCTAGATTTCCCTTCGTTCACTGGAAACTCGCTAGTTACCATGACTCCCGGCTCTACTTCTACTGGATTATTCAAGATTGACCCCCCGCCCCTTTTCTACTCTTATTATTCTTACTTCCAGTCATCAGCTTCACCCCACCACCAATCAATAACACGGAGACGACAATGGTCTTAAAATATTCATTTACGCGATATTCCAGCCGCCATTCTGGAAATCTGATATCGATGGCAGGAACTGCGACATTCACAACAATAAAGTATAATCCGAGACACATCAGGACTGCACCGAGCCAACCTTGATGATTTAAGAAACCTTCGATAACCGGCTTATCCTGCAAAGGTTCACGTCCATATCGGCTAACTAACTGTAAGCCATCGAATAAGCTATAGAACCAAATGACCGGGATGAGGAAAAACAGCAATGTTAACCGCAAAAGATCCATGACATAGATACTTCCTAAGAAAAGAAGCATGAGCTGGAGCCCTCTTTTTTGCAGTCCCAGATACATCTGTCCAGCACCAGGAAATGCGGATAGTAATGTCGCTAATACTTTGCTGCGTCGTCCTTCCTCACGTCCAGCCTCCATCTCTTCGAATAATGTGCGGTCAACAAGCATTTCTCCTGCTTGTTTACGATGGATCAACTGAACTGCATCAAACATGCAATACAGCCAAATTACTGGCAATACTCCAAACAGCAGCAAAAATGCATCACTCGAAGTAATTCCGGCCAAGAACAACATAACGGTCATGAATCCGAAAAAAGAAATCAGAAAGGATAGTCCACGCTGCATCAGCCCCATATGAAAATGACCCAATCCAGGAATGAAAGACAATAAGATGACATGCACACGTTCATTATCCTCCGTCTTTACGGGCATAGTAGAACTAAAATCCAGCATTGATCCATCAGGCGCTACAATTGGAGTGGGCATTTGCAGTAATTTAATTACCAGATGAATCATCGAAAGGATCCATAGAAGTAAGAATCCGATCACTCCCAATGCCAGAATTCCCTCATCCCCTTCAGCCATAGCGATTAAGAATGACATAAATAACACACCAAAGCTTAGCAAAAAATAAACAATCCCTTGTGGGCGTCTTCCCATATAATAATGACCTGCTCCAGGAATCATATTAAGAAAAAGACCCTTAATTTTATTACGCTGCTGTTGCATTGTTCATTTCTCCTCTCATTTCTGTCTTCCGTCCATAATCCGGCTCAACCATCCGCTGGTGGCTTGCATGAATTGTTCGCTATAAGATGGCGAATTATCTTTCTTAGGGACAATAAGCTCCATTTCACCCGTGAGTAACTTATCAAACATCCCGGAAGACATAATCAACAGCGTTAACGAAGCAGCAACGGCATAATGAAAGATTGTTTTTTCATACCAGCGATAACGCCGTGATCCTTCTTCTTTCCCCGCTACTTCTTCTATGACTACTGAAGATCTCACCGTAGCAACCCAATCTCCCATAACTCTCTCTGTAAAAGCAGACGAATTCTCCAATGAAGGCAGATCCTCCTTTAGCTCATCCAGCATCTCCATGTATGAAACAAATGTGTCTTCATCCTTGAGCAGCATTAGTTCCCATTCTTCTCGCTCTATACTATCTTCTTGCCCTTCAAGATAAGCTTTTGCCTGCTCGCGGCGAATTAGGTTTTCTCCACTCTTCATCATAGCCATTCGTCCTCCTTCCAATGTTTTCGCATCCATTGTCTCGCCCTATATAGTCTGGACTCCACCGTCTTCAGAGTAATTTCATTTTCAGCAGCAATTTGCTCATATTTTTTATTTTCCAGATAATAAGCCACCATAATTTCCCGATGACCCTCCGGTAAATTGTTGATCTCACCCGACAGACGATTCATCCGGTCACGACGGACAACAGTGGCTAGTACATCCTCCTCATTAGAAGGTGTCTGGCTCAGCACAAGCTCATAGTCAACAGGTAACTCTCGTAGCCGATCACGTTTACGTTTGGCATCAATAGCCTTATTTAAGGCGATCCGCGTAATCCATGATTTTAAGCCTTGATAACGGTAGTCAGGGAGAGATTTATACATCTGGAGAAAAGCTTCCTGAGCAGCGTCTTCAGCCGCTTTAACTTCACGTAATACAGAATAGGTGATTTTGTATATATGCTGACTGTATGTATTTACAAACTGGCGAAACGCATCTTCGTCTCCTTGGCAAATCCGCTTGATTAATAGCTCTTCCTCAATGACTCTCCCCTCCTTCCCACAGCAATAGACGCTGAGTTCTTCGCCTACCCCTGCACTTATCTAAAAAAATAAAAAAAGAACCGTACAGACTCTAGCAATAGCTAAAGCAATACGGTTCTCTCCTAAACGATCTATCTTCCACCATTGCGGAATTTTTGTGTATACGTCTTAACATCCTGAGCGTTCTTGACCCGGTTACGGGCCCATTCCAGCAATATCCGGTCGATATAACGAAAATGAACCTTCCCCGCAAATACGGATTCCTTGAGTGCTAACAGAATCAGCTCCTCAGGATATCGGTCTTGATCCACCCAGCTGGAAATCGTCTCACATTCCATTGGAGACAGCGGGCGCCCGAATTCCTTCTCGAAAATACTGAATAGATTCCGGCTCTCCTCTTTATCTCCAAGTGAAGAAGGAGATGTGGGGGGAGTTCCGAATCCTCCACCTGACGCAGCAGCCCGGGGAGCTGATGTTCCATATGCTCCCTTGTCCTTATCTTGCTCATTTTCTTGTACAGCTGTCGCAAGATAAGCACCTAGCTTTCCATATAGCCCTGAGAAATTGTAGCGTTCATAATGGATATCTCTTAGCTCATCGTTGTCTCCATCGATGCTAATGAAACCTTCCTTCATGAGCTTCTGCAATTCTCCGGCGAGAACGGAAATGCTACGACCAGTTACAACCTGAAGCTCCTCCAGAGAAGGGAACTCAATCCCTTCTACTTGCCTGAAGGAGAGCAGATGAATCAGCAGCATGGCTTCACTTCCGCTTAAATTCAGCTTCCGGTAATACTTCAGTAAAGCGTAAGGTATGACGGCCATTCCGTTCTCCAGACCGAAGGAGACGCCTTCGCTCCAGGTACTCCATGTCTTGCCGTCCATGTGCTTCCCCCTTTGTTCAAATCCTAAGAACTTATGGGTAGAGGCGGTACAGTGTACGTGGGAATGGAATAGTCTCACGTACATGGTCAAGACCACAGATCCAAGCTACAGTACGCTCAAGCCCAAGTCCAAAACCGGAGTGAGGTACAGATCCGTAAGTACGCAGATCCATGTACCATTTATAAGAATCCATCGAAAGATTGTGCTCTTTATAACGCTCTTCAAGCAGCGCAGGATCATCGATCCGCTGTGAACCCCCAATAATCTCTCCATAACCTTCAGGAGCGATCATATCAGCACACAGTACGACTTCAGGACGATTTGGATCCGGCTTCATGTAGAACGCTTTGAATGAAGCAGGATAATGAGTAATAAATACAGGTTTATCGTATGCTTCAGCGATTGCTGTTTCATGAGGTGCACCGAAATCATCACCCCAAGCAATATCTTCAAAGCCTTTATCATTCAAGAACTTGATCGCATCGTCATAAGTAATGCGTGGGAATGGTGCTTTGATATTCTCCAGCTTGGAAATATCGCGGCCTACCGCTTCCAACTCCGCACGGCAATTCTTCAATACGGATTGCACTACGAAGCTAATAAACTCTTCCTGAACCTTCAAGCTTTCTTCATGATCTGTGAAGGCCATTTCCGGCTCGATCATCCAGAACTCGATCAAGTGGCGACGAGTCTTAGATTTCTCCGCACGGAAGGTTGGTCCAAAGGAATATACACGGCCCAGTGCCATAGCTGCAGCTTCCATGTATAACTGTCCGCTTTGGGTCAGGTAAGCATCCTCATCGAAGTATTTCGTGTGGAACAAGTTAGTAGTTCCCTCTGCTGACGTTGGCGTCAGAATCGGAGGATCCACCTTTGTAAATCCGCTCTCGTTGAAGAACTGTTGGATTGCCCGGATAATCTCCGCACGAATAACCAGAACAGCCCGCTGCTTCGAGGCACGGAGCCAGAGGTGACGGTGATCCATCAAGAAATCAACGCCATGCTCTTTCGGAGTAATTGGATAATTCTCTGTAAGGTGCAGAACTTCAATTCCGGTAACAGTCATTTCAAAACCGGATTGACTGCGAGGCTCCTCACGAATAATACCAGTCACATACAATGAGCTTTCCTGCGTGAGGCTCTTAGCTGCGTCCCATACCTCTTCAGGCACTTCTGATTTCACTACAACTCCCTGAATATAACCTGTACCATCGCGAAGCTGCAGGAACTGAATTTTACCACTGGAGCGCTTGTTGTTTACCCAACAACCGATAACAACACTTTCTCCAACATGTTCATTCACGTTCTTGATTACACTCTTGTTAGCCATGCCTTCAATCTCTCCTCTAATTTAGCCGTTAATTCCTTGCACAATACGGTTTGTATCACGTGCGATGACAAGTTCTTCGTTAGTCGGAACTACAAGCACCTGCACTTTGGAATCTACCGTAGAGATACGACGCGGGTCGCCGGAGCGAACTTTGTTAGCTTCAACATCCAACTCAATACCCAGGAACGTAAGGTTATTTAGCAGTTTCTCACGTAGCAATGAAGCATTTTCACCAACACCAGCAGTGAATACGATAGCATCTACACCGTTCATAGCAGCCGCATAAGAACCGATATACTTGCGCAAGCGGTACTCATACATTTCAAAAGCTAGCGTGGAATTAGGCTCACCTTTTTCCATACCCTCAATAATATCACGCATATCACTGCTTACGCCCGAAATTGCTAGGAGTCCACTATGTTTGTTCAACATGGAGTTAACTTCGCCTACGGACAATTCTTCCTTGTTCATCACGTAAGGAACAATTGCTGGATCAAGATCACCACTGCGAGTACCCATCATCAAACCTTCCAGAGGAGTCATACCCATGGAAGTATCCACAGACACTCCATCTTGAACAGCAGTTACACTACCTCCGTTACCGATATGACAAGTAATGATCTTCAGATCTTCCAACGGACGCTCCAAGTACTCCGCAGCAGCTTTGCTTACGAAGTCGTGTGATGTACCGTGTGCGCCATACCGACGAACTTTATATTTATTGTACAGTACTCTAGGAATCGCGTACATATAAGCTTTTTCAGGCATTGTTTGGTGGAATGCAGTATCGAATACAACAACCTGCGGTACACCCGGCATATTTACTTCAGAAGCCGTAATCCCCATCATTGCTGCTGGGTTATGCAGTGGTGCAAGGTCAAACAATTGACGAATTTTAGTCTTGGCATCAGCGTCCACGAGTGCGGAAGCTTTGAAGAATTCACCACCATGTACTACACGGTGACCCACAGCATTGATTTCTTTAATGGATTCAATAACGCCATGCTCTTTATCCGTTAGGCAAGCTAGAACTTTACGAATCGCTGTGTTATGCTCCAAAATTTCACTTACTTCTGTTACTTCAGCTTTACCAGTAGGTTTATGGTTCAGAATGGAGGAATCCATCCCGATACGTTCCACCAAACCTTTAGCCAAAACGGATTCATCAGCCATATTGTACAATTGATATTTTAAAGAAGAACTACCGGAGTTAATTACTAGAATATTCATATACGGTCACCATCCTTGTCGTACTGGAAGAAGCCTTCGCCTGATTTCATACCCAATTGTCCTGCACGCACCATCTTCTTAAGGATCGTGGAAGGACGATATTTCAGCTCACCATATTCACGGAACATATTTTCAAGTGCAGCAAGAACCGAATCCAGACCGAATCTGTCAGCCATTTCAAGCGGTCCATATTGGAATTGATAACCAATACGCATAGCATCGTCAATATCCTGTGCGGAGGCAACGCCTTCTTGCAGCACGTGCATAGCTTCATTGATAAACAAGCAAATGAGGCGTGATGTTACAAATCCTGGGGATTCATAAATCATTACACCTTTTTTCTCAACAATTTCATCAACAAAGGATTTTGTATCTTCAAAAGTAGCATCTGAAGTTTTCAGACCGCGTACAATTTCAACAAGATCCACTTTAGCTACAGGGTATATGAAATGCATTCCGATCACGCGTTCCGGATACATTGTAGAACTTGCAAGTTCAGTCAAGCTAAGTGTTGACGTATTGCTGGCAAGAATAATGTGGTTTGGACATACTTGATCCAGTTGATTTAATATTTTTTTCTTTTCTTCTAAATCCTCAACGATTGTTTCGATAACCATGTCACAAGAGCTCAGCTCTGCGAAATGTGTCACTTTTTGAATGCGGCTAAGAATCAGCTTCTTCTCAGCTTGAGTGATCGCCCATTTCTCCAGTTGCTTATCTAGACTTGTCTCGATCATTTCGTAGGAGTAGTCCAGTTTCTCAGGGGTTTTCTCCACCAGCAATACATCCAGGCCCTTGGCTGCCAGCATTTCGGCAATCCCTTGTCCCATTGTGCCACCGCCGATGACACCAATTTTCTTGAAATTCATAAAAAAGTCTCCATCCTTTCAGGTATCTATACTTTTGTATTGTACCTTGTCTGTCGCAAAAATTTATAAAGCCCGACATATAATGATATCTTAGCATGCCTGAAAAGTAAAAAAAAATAACCAGCATAAATATTTATGCTGGTAAACGCACGCTGTCACGAAATTGACATCGAAATTGCTCTCCAGAGAGCACTTCTTCCTTCATTAAAATGTCAAGGGAGTAATCAAATACATTTCGTTGCTTTTCAAGGTGGTCGTGAGTACGCACCATCAATTCATCCAATATTTTACTGTTTTCCTTCATAAGCTCTTCAGTGGTAACCATTTCCAGCTTGGCGATACCCAACGAAGTTAATCCGGATTTCATCATGGTTTCGACAATATTCAGGGCTTGATCAAAATCGCCACGCGAACCAGTGCTTCGTCCGCCATAATACATTTCTTCTGCAGCCGCTCCACCAAGTGCGATCATAATCTGATCTTCGAGATAATCTTTGGTGTACAAATACTGCTCTTGCTGAGGATTGTGACGTACATAACCAAGGGCTTGCCCCCGCGGAGTCAGCGTAACCTGACTAACACTTCCCGGACGAAGCAGCTCTGCCATAATGGCATGTCCCAATTCGTGGATTGCCACCCGTTTTTTCTCTTCGTGGTTAGTTTCTCTGTCCGTTTTTTCCCCCATCATAACCTTGTCAATCGCCATCGACAGATGCCGCTGCTCAACCTCTGTCAATTCCTCACGCATCATATAAATTGCTGCCTCATTCATAACACTTTCGAGCTGAGCACCGGAAAAACCATAGGCTTCTTCGGAAATTTTGTCGAGGTTCACATTTGCATGAAGCGGCTTATTTTTGGCATGCAATTCGAGAATCGATTTGCGGCCTTTTTTATCAGGCATGTCCACTTGAATATGACGGTCAAACCGGCCAGGACGCAGCAATGCTGAATCAAGCATTTCTTTACGGTTAGTGGCTGCTACCAGCAGAATGCGCGGCGTTTCGTTGTTATAGATCCCGTCCATCTCGGTCAACAGCTGATTCAAGGTCTGATCATATTCTCGCTGCTGTCCGCCTTCACGCTTACCGCCAATTACGTCAATTTCATCTATGAAAATAATAGCGCTTTGCTTGTTTTCCTTAAGGGCGCGGGTACGGGCATCCTTAAACAAATCGCGGATACGGCCGGCACCGACACCTACGTACATTTCTACAAACTCACTGCCTGATGCTGCCACAAATACAGAGTTCGTATAATGTGCTGCTGCTCTAGCCATAAGGGTCTTACCTGTTCCTGGAGGGCCTGTAAGCAGAATCCCTTTCAAAGGCCGAATCCCGAATTTGCTGATTTCCTCATGCCGGATCAGAAAATCCAACGCTTCACGAAGCTCCTGCTTTGCATTGTCTTGCCCGCCAATTTCTTCAAAAGTAAGCTTTGAAGGTCCATCCTTCTTGCGTTTCTTCCCGGCACCTGCATTCACCGCAAGTCCGCCTCTTAAATGAGCAATGATAAGTAAAGCCGTGAGCATCCCAGCAGCAATAACGATCGGGAATATATTAATGCCTAGAAAAGCCATAAAAATAAACAAGACAGGAACAAATCCGATTAGAATTTCTTTAAGGTATTTAGGCATTATTCCATACCCCCAATGTCGCAGGTTTGCGCGGCAAAATAATAAATTTGCTTTCTTTTCCATTACTCAAGCTTACATAGACATTATTGTCGTCAATTTCTGTTGAGGCTATCACATTTTTATATTGCGGATATTGCGCTTTGAGTCCATCAAGTTCTGTGGGTATAAGTGTATATTTACGGCTCTCCATGGCTTCAGCTACAGAGAACATCGCTTTATCCCAGTATTCATCCAGCAGTTCACTGGAGTTCTGTTCTACATCAAGTTTCAGTGTACGTCCATCAATCATCGATTTTCCTTCTTTAGAGACGTACTGAACCAGTTCACGTAATTTCGTGCCTGGCTGGAGATCAAGTTTCAAAGTGACCTCATTGCGGTTAATACTGATATGAGAATCATTGACGCCCTCATATTGAGATACAATCTTCTGAAGTGGTTCCTGCATTGCAAACTGACGATACAAAAAGAAGCCACCAAACAATAGAGTAGCCGACAGTAGAGACGTTATCAGCACAGGTACAAGACGTAATTTCAAGAAACGTCCTCCTCTCAAAGATGACAAAATATAAAGCTCAGTATAATAATTTATAGCTACTTGAGAGCTCATCAGAGAGACTGAAGTCTCTTATTGCTGTTCTAATTACAAGTAGTAGTATATCACAGGTGTATATACTAATTTCAAAATAAATGTGAATATATTTAAAATTTAATTTTTTAAATATTTCCATCAATACCAAATATATTCCTCGTTTTCGACAAAATCGGCCTTGATTTTTAATCAATCGGCCTATTTTTGTATGTGAATTTAAGAGAATATTCGGTGATAACCACCCATTCAGTATATCACTTAGTATATCACTTTTGTACATCAAATAAATGTAAACAAGCGAACTTATAATAAGTTCGCTTGTTTACATTGCCACCCTTAATTTCCTTATGTTCGGCTTAACTTTTAGGTAAACTGTAACCTTCACCCATTCGGGACCCATCCGAAAACCGATAAAATTGATAATAATACCGACCGCTCTGTTTATAAAAAAGCTGCCAAGCATACTCTCCGTTATATACTCCCGGCAGCAAGCGTTCAATCGTTATGTCCGGAAGATCAGCTTTGATAATGCCGCGTATTTGGGCTTCTGAGGTTCCTTTACTTAGTTCCTCAGCAAACACTGCGTCGTCGCCTTCAGCATATTTTCCATCTACCGTAAAGCGGACCCAGACCATAAGAGCAGTCCCGGCTTCATTTTTTCCTGTTAAAACCCAGTACACTGCATTTTCATCCCAAACCGATTTTTGTGCTTTGGTTACCTCTGTTAGACCCGCTCTGGTTTTGGCAACATCCTTGGCGATATCCCGCTCGTTCCATTGATCTTTCATAATATAGGCATAGAACTGGATAAGTCCAAACCCCAGGAGCAGAATCAGAACTGACCCCAGGAGGATCCATTTTTTCCTTTTCTTCAAGGTACAGCTCCCTTTCTAGTAATATATCTTTTTTGATTATATAACACACCCGCGTGTTTATCCAAAATTTCATAATTTTCTAGCTTTCCCAGCCTTTAAAATGTACAAAAGGCCGCAACTTTTGCTAAAAGCAAAAAGTCGCAGCCTATTATTTATTCGTTATTATCCAGACTTAACGCTTCAATAAACCTTCGAAGGCTTCTTGCGCTTTACGCCGGATAGCTTCCTCATCCAGGGTTAAGCATTGTCCATGCTTGATGACCTGTTTACCATTCACCCACACATGCTCAACATCCTTAGCGCTAGCAGAGTAAACTGCATGAGACAACAGATCTGTGTGTGGCAGCAAATGCGGCTGATCTATATCAATTGCAATGAAATCAGCTTTCATCCCAACAGCAAGTCTACCTACATTATTTAAAAAGATGGACTGGGCGCCATATTCTGTAGCCATACGTAGAGCTTCTGGAGCTGGAACAGCCGTTGGATCACCGCTGACACCCTTATGAATGAGAGCTGCAAGCCGCATCTCTTCAAACATATCCAAGTTATTGTTGCTTGCCGCGCCATCCGTGCCAAGAGACACCTTCACACCAGCTTTTAGAAGATCAGTAACCCGAGCCACTCCGCTAGCCAGCTTCAAATTACTGCCCGGATTATGAGAGACACCCACATTATGGCGAGCCAAGATCTCAATCTCTTCATCATTTAAATGAACACCATGTGCAACTATCGAGGGACGTGTGAACATTCCAAGCTTCTCTAAGTGAGCTACAGGACGCAACCCGTAATCCGCCACATTTTGTTCCACTTCACGTTTCGTTTCGGACATATGCGTATGCATCGGTAAATCCAGATCATGCGCTGCCTGCACGAACTTAACCAGGAAGTCCGGAGGGCAAGTATAAGGGGCGTGCGGCGAGATCATAGTAGTAATTCTACCGTCCGCCTTTCCATGCCAGTTACGGGCAAAAGAAATCGCTTCCGCAAGCTTGTGATTCTGTACATCCTCTGGACATAACCCGATCACACCACGCATCAATACGGAACGGATACCTGATAACTCAGCTACCTCAGCTACTCGGTCCATATGATCATACATATCGAGGAAGGTCGTAGTTCCACCCTTCAGCATTTCCAATACAGATAAGGAGGTTCCCCAGTATACATCATCACCGGTGAACTTTTCCTCCATCGGCCACATTTTCTCCTGAAGCCACACTTGTAGCGCTAAATCATCTCCATATCCACGCAGCAAAGACATCGCCGCATGACCATGTGTGTTTACAAGTCCAGGCATGAACAGCAGACGACTGCCATCAACCACTTGCACTCCAGCTTCCATCTGAGGCTCTTCTTTTCCTATGTAAGTGATTAAATCATCTTCAATAGTCATATATCCACTCAGAACCGGCTCATCCGTTCCCGGAGTCAGAAAATACCCGCCCTTAATTATCGTTTTATTGCTGTTCATGTTCGCTTTCTTCCTTTCCATCCCGCAAGTAATAAGCAAGACTTTGCAGATCAGTTGTAAAATCAGCTGCATGCACCCGGATATTCGGTGGTGTCTTCAGAATCACAGGGGCAAAGTTCAAAATCGCTTCAATCCCAGAAGAAATGAGAATATCTGCTACATTTTGAGCTTCTGAATCAGGTACGGTAATAATGGCAATGCGAATACCTTGCTCACGAATCGTGCTGCCTAGTTCATCCATTGGTTGCACAGTAAGGGAGTTGATCTTACGTCCAACCTTAGGAGCGTACGAATCAAATATAGCGGTGATTTTCATTGTATCTTTAAGATATGCATTGTAATTAGACAAGGCATGTCCGAGATTACCTGCCCCTACTAAAGCTACATTAAGCTGTTGATCCAGCTTCAGAATATGACGGATTTTCTCAATAAGATACGTTACATCATAGCCGATACCTTTTCTGCCGAAGTCACCAAAATACGCTAAATCCTTACGAATCTGTGCGGGATTAAGATCCAGCTTTTGTCCAAGTTCCTGAGAGGAAACTGTTAATATTTCGCGATTCTGGAGATCATTCAAAAAACGCAAATACACAGGTAGTCTGCGAACAACGGCTTCTGATATTTTATCCGATTTCATATTTTTCCTCCTAAAAATAGTAATGTTCTTGTGAAAATCCATATTCAAACGTATACCTCTCCTTATTAAGGGCGGTACTGTAACTTACCGCCCTTAAGGATAAGGAGGAGCTAAACTGAAGACGAGCATTTTAAGAAGCGCCGCCATCCTCTAGCCATTCCGCTATGCGGGGGACCATTTGATCAGTCAGCATATGCTCCATTTTGGGACCAGGCAATGAATAAAGGAAATACTTCCCGTAATGAGATTCAATAACCCTTGTATCATAAACAATAACTATTCCGCGATCCTGCGCCGTGCGAACCAGTCTTCCGAATCCCTGCTTAAAGCGAATAACCGCTTGAGGAACAGACAATTTCATGAACGGATTCTTCTTCTGAGCCTGCAATAACTCCGACTTCGCTTCCGCCAACGGGTGATTCGGCGGTTGAAACGGAAGTCTCACGATGGCCAGGCAAGTCAGTGCTTCACCTGGAATATCTACACCTTCCCAGAAGCTGCTCGTCCCCAGCAGAACGGATGCTGCACTGTCCTGAAAGCGGCGGATCAGCTTGCTCCGGCTGCCACCTTCCACGCCTTGACCAAGCACCGTAATCTCTTGTGAGGCCAAAGCCTCTTTAAGCGGATCATATACCTGACGCAGCATTTTATAAGAAGTAAACAGAACCAGCATCCGCCCACGTGTTGTTTTGGCAGCTTCTGCTAACGACTGTACGAGTGTATCGACAAATCGAGCATCGCCCACACTGCCCTTCACACTAGGAAAATCACGCGGTATAACTAGCAGCGCCTGCTCGCGATACTTAAAGGGAGAAGGAAGGAGTGAAGTCATTAGACGTCCCTCTTCCGCAGCTTCGTTAAGTCCGAGATTATCAATCATAAACTGAAAAGATTTATCTACAGACAGCGTCGCCGAGGTAAGCACGATGCTTTTTTTCTTATCGAAGAACAACTCTTTAAGCTGGCTGCTAACATCCACAGGGACGGCATACATCTGCAGTGATTTGCTGCGGTAATTTCCATTTGCCTCCAGCCAATATACTACATTATCGTCATTCAGCCCCATAAAGAATCTTACTTGCTCACGTATGGAAGCCAAATCCTTAAATAAACCGCTAATATCAGTAACAAGACTGTCTGCTGAGGATTGGCTTTCCTGGTCACGCATCTCATTAAGCATTTTATCACCCTTACGGATGATGTCGCTTAACGTCAGATTCATAGTGTTCTCAAGCGCAACTAATTCATCCCAATCCTTCGGCTTACGGGCGGGAAGCAAACGCATAACCAGTTGTCCCGCTTCCCCTGCTGCTGCATCACTGCGTTCCGGCAAAAGGCTGAACAGCTTGTCGCTGAGTGCATCCCAGGTTTCTTTGACAGTAAGCAGATCCGGGTAGATCCGATCGATGACTCCGCTCCATTCTGAAGCCTCTTCACTGCCTGACGACTGTAAGATCTGGCGCAGAGCAGGAAGCTGTCCGTTTCGGCTATCTTTATACAGTCGCGATAACGTGTGTGCCACAGTGAAATGCTTCATATGCATGCCAAGATGTTTACCAGCCACATCTTCTAAATGATGTGCTTCATCAATTACAAGATGCTCGTAAGCTGGAAGCAGCTGGTGCCCAGCTTTAACATCTGCGAATAGCTTGGAGTGGTTCGTAATGACCACGTCAGCAATCCCAGCTTCATGCTTGGCCCTATGATAATAGCATTTGCGGAACCAAGGACAGGAACGTCCCAGACAGGAATCGGTATCGCTTGCCACCGTCTCCCAGAAATCACCGCCCCGGCCGCTTAAATTCAGCTCTTCATCATCCCCTGATTCACTTTGAGTGAGCCATACGATCATCTGAGCTGCAGTAAGCGCATCTTCCCTTGGGCTTATAAAGTCCTTTTTATTAATTTTATGCTCAAACTTACGCAGACACAAATAATGTCCTCTTCCCTTAAAAATAGCAGCTTTAAACGGAAAAGGAACTACCTGCGTTAACAAAGGGATATCCCGCTCGCGCAATTGGTCCTGCAGATTAATGGTATGAGTGCTGACCATGACTTTTTCATTGGTGCGAACGCTTTGATAAATGGCAGGCAACAAATAACCGAGCGATTTACCGGTTCCTGTGCCCGCTTCGATCAGTAGGTGTTTGTCTTCGGCAAGTGCCGTCATCACCTCATTGATCATAATATCCTGAGCTTCCCGGCTTTCATACTGCGGTAATGTGTCTTTAAGTCGTTTGGTTACTTCGTCCATATAATCAGTAAAAGATAAATTCGCTAGCGGATTCTCAGCATGCTCATCTCTAGGTGGCGCTAACTCCGTCCAGTCTCCTACTGCAAGCGCTAATTGACGATAGAAAGTCAGATCACCTTCGGGCTGTAGCGTCTCCGCTTCCCGCTCTCGCAGCAGACCATCAAAGTACCAGCCCAGATCACTATCCTCTTCGGTAAACAGCTCACAGAGTCTCTGGATCGTAAGCAGCGGCAGCTCGTAGAGCTCCTCCAGACATTTCAACAGCACTAAAGCAGTCGCAAGTGCATCACTATCTGCCTGATGCGGACGATCATGTGTCACTCCAAAATGAGCACTGACAGAGCCTAGCTGATAAGATGTGAGCGAAGGAAAGCAAATTTTCAGAAAATCAATCGTATCCAAAATCCGCCCTTGAAATGGCAAATAACCACAACGATCTAAAGCATTTTGTAAAAAATGGAAGTCGAAAGCGACATTATGCCCTACAAGCACAACATCATCCAAGAGCGGAACAAGCTCCATCATCATCTCATCCAGCTCAGGCGCATCCTTCACATCATCATCGGTAATCCCCGTCAGACCTGTTATAAAAGGAGGAATCGGCGTTCCGGGCTTGACATAGGAACCATATACCCGGGAGATGGACCGGTCTTCTTCTATAATTGCAAGGCCAACCTGGATAATTTCACCCACGGATTGGGTTCCTGTTGTTTCAAAATCAAGCACGGCAAATTTCATTATAATTCTATTCCCTTTCAATTGAGACTCTTAATCAGCATAACAGAAGTTGCGAAAAAAGGCGATGCACACCACTGGTTCAGGGGATGCATCGCTTGAATAGAAATTTCCAAAACCGTTATTCTTTTACAAAAGGGAAACCAGCTGATTTCCAAAATGCAGCTTCCCTCCACGACGGCGGCATACCTCTAAGTTAACGTTTGGCTCCGGAAGCGCCGGGTCATGCTGCAAGGCAAGGTCAAACAATTCCTGCGCTTCATTAAAACGTTCCTGTGAGGCTCGTATGCAGCCTAAAGCATTATATACCATGGCTTTCAGCTTGGTCTCCCGTATCAAGCCCAGCATATGGTTCAGATGACTCCAAGCGGCTTCACCGTCACCTTCCTGCAGATAAGAGATGGCTAAATATAATCGAGCAGCCAAGCTATCCGGGTATTGCGCAATAACTTCTTTAAACTGATCAATACACTTTCCATACATCAGCAGCTTATAATATCCCTGACCTCTTACAAAGGAATCCATACACAGCTCTGGTGCTTCCTGTTCCGGCACTTCCTCTTCGACCACTGCTGTAAAATCCGCACTTTCGCGAAAGTGACTTAGCTTCTCAGCAAAAGCGAGCCATTCATCCATCACTTTATCGCTCAGTCTATGCAGCATATTATAATTGCATAAAAGCTCGTTCCGGCGGGCACCCTCCGCTGTAGGGTAATCTGTTATGATCTCCTGAAGCACCTTGTTCATTTCAGCAAACAAATGTTGAAACATGGGCTATCCCCCCTTACTGAAGATGAAATCAGTTCAGCTTGCCTGACTTCATTTTCTGCGAGATCGGGGTCTTTCATCCCTGCCATTCATTACATGGCGTAAGTCCATACATTAAGCGATTGTAGCATGCAATTCATGATCAGCCAGCTTCACTGGTTTGTTATTCTCATCCACGAATACCACCGTTGGCTTATGTGACTCCAGTTCTTCCGAGGACAACATCGCATACGAAATGATAATTACTGTATCGCCCGGCTGAACAAGACGAGCTGCGGCACCATTAAGACAGATCACTCCGCTTCCACGCGGTCCAGGGATTACATAGGTCTCCAGTCGCGAACCATTATTGTTATCCACAATTTGAACTTTTTCATTCTCAAGAATGTCCGCGGCTTCCATCAAGCTCTCATCAATGGTAATACTGCCCACATAGTTTAAATTCGCTTCCGTTACTGTTGCGCGGTGAATTTTGGATTTCATCATATGTCTAAACAAGTGCAGCAACCTCCTTTGGAATAAATACATTATTATCAATCAAGCGTGTTCTGCCAAACTTCACGGCAAGCGCTATAATAATTTCCCCATCCACTTCTGATAAAAGAGCTTCATCCTCTAATCCTTCAAGATCAGGGAATGTTAGGATCTCCGCATAATCAATCACCGCTAGAGGAGAGCTGGAAATAACCGATGTCAACAATTCCCGCACTTCAGCAACGGTTCTTACTTTTCCTTCTTCAATAGACTGACGTGCTTCACGTAAGGAACGAGATAACACCAATGCCTGACTACGCTCCTCTGGAGACAAGAATACGTTACGTGAGCTGAGCGCAAGTCCATCCCCTTCACGAACGATCGGACAAGGGATAATTTCGACATTCATATTAAGATCGGACACCATTCGGCGAAGGACAGCAACTTGTTGAGCATCCTTCAGCCCAAAGAAAGCATAATCCGGCTGTACAATATTGAAGAATTTATTAACCACTGTGGTTACACCATCAAAATGCCCAGGGCGGGAAGCCCCACATAGCCGGGTAGTAAGCTCCGATACCGAGACAGTAGTCCGAGTAGGCTGCGGATACATTTCTTCCACACTGGGGATAAATACAATATCTACTCCCTCACGTTCAGCGAGTTCCAAATCACGACGCTCGTCACGCGGATAGGAATCATAATCCTCGTTTGGCCCGAATTGCAAAGGATTCACAAAAATGCTCATTACCACTGTGTTGCTCATTTCTCCAGCCCGGCGAAGCAGACTGGCATGTCCGTCATGCAAGTATCCCATCGTAGGAACGAACCCAATCGGGGCGTGCCCGCCTTGTCTCATATACTCCAAAGCTTCGCGCAGCTGCTCAATGCTTCTGACGACTCTCATTTATTTCCCTTCCTTTCTGGCAGCGCCATATAAAGATTCCAAGACTGTTTCATCTGCATTAAAAACGTGGCCTTCATCTGGGAAGGAACGTTCCTTCACTTCCTTCACATACTGGCTTATGCCCTCACGGATCACATTACCCACATCCGCATAGGTTTTGACAAAACGTTTCTCACGATAAGGTGAGGCATAACGCAGCAAATCATGGAAAACCAATACCTGTCCATCACAGTAACGGCCTGCACCAATCCCAATGGTTGGGATGCTAAGCGCTTCAGAGATTGCCTGGGCTACTTCTTCCGTTACCAGCTCCAAAACGATTGCAAAAGCACCTGCTGCCTCAAGCGCCTTAGCTTCATCCATCAGGCGTTGGGCATCCTTGGCGTCTTTGCCTTGAATCCGGTAGCCACCAATCATATTCACGGATTGAGGAGTAAGCCCGATGTGTCCCAGCACAGGGACTCCCGCAGCCACAACCGTAGCTACAGTCTCACAAATCTCAAGTCCACCTTCCATTTTGACGGCATGAGCCCGCCCTTCCTGCATCAATCTGCGCACACCCCGCAGGGTTTCATCTATACTCCCGTGATACGTCATAAATGGCATATCAGCCACGATAAATGTACTTTGTGCTCCTCGAGTTACCGAGCGGGTATGGTACACCATATCTTCAATCGTTACCGGTAAAGTTGTATTGTATCCAAGGACTACATTCCCAAGAGAGTCACCAACCAAAATAAGGTCGATACCTGCTTCTTCTGCAAGAACTGCAGATGGATAATCATAAGCGGTCAGCATGCTCAGTGGCACACCTTCTGCTTTCATTTTTTTCATTTTTACAATATTTAGTGCTTGTTTGTTTGCCATTTCTCTTTTCGTCCTCCTTTTTTAAGTAACCTGCCCGTAAAAATCGCAACAAAAAAACCTTTTAGCAATCATTTGCTAAAAAGGTCCGAAGGGCAAAAAAGAGTCACTTGCGATCGTCCCTTCTGTCTCGGTCCTTACGGCTCAGAGCAGAATCCAACGTAACCGTCAAACGCAGTTATGAAGGTACTTTCAGTAATAAAAAATATAAAAAGTTCTACAATTCAAGAGTACAGTTCGATAAACGATACCGCCTCCGACCCATAGTATATCAAAAAGAGCGCGGAATTACACGAAAAAAATATGACAAGGGATGATACCCCTGTCATATAAATAAATCTTATAAAAGTTCAATTTCACCTGAGCATACGTTAGAGATCTCTCCTGAGCTGTTTTTAAGCAGTAGACCACCTATTTCATCCAAACCCACTACCACACCTTCAGAACGCCCCTGAGGGCTGTTCAGTGCGATCTGGCGCCCCAAAGTCACAGACATGGACTCCCAAAGCTCCTTTATAGGTTTAAAACCTTGCTTCATGTACAGATTGTAATGCATATCCAGTTCGTCCAAAACCGCCCTTACCAGCTCAGAACGGTCAACTGGAGCACCCCCCCGCTCAATCCGAAGTGAAGTGGCGACCTCCTGCAGATGATCAGGATAATCTTCCTCTGTCATGTTCGCGGAAATGCCAATTCCAGCAATGCAATAATGAAGCTCCCCTTCTCTTAGAGAAGATTCGAGTAAAATCCCACAAATCTTACGACCGCCTGCGAGCAGATCATTCGGCCATTTGATGCCGGCATCTACACCGGTCACCCGTCGAATTGCCTTGCAGACGGCAACTCCAGCCAGCAATGTCAGCTGCGGAGTCTCCGACAAGGGTAATTGGGGCCGTAACACAATACTCATCCAAATGCCCTTGCCACGGGGAGAGAACCACTTTCTTCCCATTCGGCCTCGGGCACCCGTCTGTTCTTCTGCGATGACGGTTGTTCCTTCCGGCGCGCCGTTTTCCGCTAAAAACTTAGCTTCTTCTTGTGTGGACACCACAGATTCCAGCAACTGAACGTTGCCTATCCAATTCGAAGCGGAGGTCTCTCGCTTCAGCTCAGTTAGCGACAGCGCTTTATCATCGCTCATGTCCATCCATCCTTTTTGCTTCAAGCAGCAATAATTGTTTATCATTAGGTAAATCACCTGAAGCGACCGCTTGCAGGAGTCCATTTAACATTTTGCCGAGCCATGGCCCCGGACGTTTGTCCAAAGACTCCAGCAGCTCATTGCCTGTAATCTCAAGCTCCGAAAGGCTGGTTAGCGGCATTTGCGCGATCCATTCTCTTGCCGCTTGTACATTTACAGCGGCAGGTGAGGTTGAGGCCTCTGACGATTCCACGACGGAAAAGACAGAAGAAGCAGCAGTGGGAAGAGTAGGTGCGGCTGCTGGCAGTATCGCCAGCAGCGAAAGCCACCCTTCGGCGGCTTCCACGCCGAAGGCCAGCACAGCGGCGATCCATTGCCGCCGCAGACCTTCCATGCCGCCCATATCCGGCGGCATGGCCTCTAGCGCAGCGGTCCAAGCTTCGCGGACCCGCAGCACCTGGACGACGCCGCTCCGCGTCGTCCCCGAGAACGTCCATGCCCGCAGCAGCACATCGGCCTCTTGGGCCGACTGCTTCAGGGCATGGAGGAGAAGCGCCCACCGCAGGCGGGCGCTCTCCAGTTCCCCGATCCCGGCCGTTAAGGCGGCAGCAGCCGCCATATCGGTTCCGGTCCAGGGGAACGGGGCTTTGCCGCGCGCCAGCAGCTCGCAGCGCGCTAGCATGCCTAGGCCGCGCAGAGGATGCGGCCCCTCGACGATGCGGTCCAGCTCCGCGCGGACACGCTCCACAGCAATATGCGCCAGCTTATCCCGCTGGCGCATCAGGCCCCTCCACGTGTTCTTCGCGATGGAGAAATCCAGCACCGATGCAAAACGAATGCAGCGAAGCATGCGAAGCGCATCTTCGTCAAACCGCTCCTCCGCATCGCCTACACAGCGAATCACCTGTAGCTGTAGATCCTTCTCACCTGCGAATGGATCAATAAGTTCCCCATTTAATCCACAGCAAATCGCGTTGATCGTGAAATCACGACGACGAAGATCCTCCTTCACATCGTTCACGAAAAAAACATGTTCAGGACGACGATGGTCTACATAACCACTTTCTGTCCGGTATGTCGTCACTTCAAACCCGCAACCATCCTGTATCACGGTGACCGTACCATGAGCTAATCCTGTTGGCACACTGCGCGCAAAGATAGCTATCACTTCCTCCGGCAGTGCTGAGGTTGTAATATCCATATCGTGCACTGGCCTACCTAATAGCTCATCGCGAATACATCCTCCAACCCAATAAGCCTCGTGGCCATTTTGGGTTAACTCGGAAATTACAATCTCCGCTGCAATTGCCATCGCAGAAGGTGCCATTGTCCATTCCATATGTGACTCCTTACCCCCGAACTGGGTCCAGTCCAAGTACCTTGCGCCCCAGCACCCGGTAATAAATATCTTCATATTGTTTCGTTATCGAATCCTTACAGAAATCTTTGCAGGCTGTTTGTAAACAAGCTTCTCTGAACTGTTGCACCATACGTTCATCCGACAGGAGCTTAACTGCATATTTAGCCATAGCCGTTGTATCGCCAATCGGTGCAAGGAATCCAGTCTTTCCATGCTCTATAAGCTCAGGAATGCCTCCGGTTTGCGAGCCAATCGTCGGTACGCCGCAAGCCATTGCTTCCAGAGCAACCAGACCAAAGCTTTCCTTCTCGGAAGGAAGCAGAAGCAGATCAGCTAAAGAGATCACCTGAGCGATTTCATCCTGCCTTCCCAGAAAACGAACTTTATCTTCCAGACCCATTTCGCTAATTTTGGCTTGAATTTTGGGAAGATCCGGACCTTCCCCTACAAGCAGCAGGCGGGAAGGCAGTTCACGATTCACTTTGGCAAAAACGTCAACAACATCGCTGACTCTTTTTACAGGACGGAAATTACTGATATGCATCAGAATCTTCTCATCAGGCGCTGCGAAATCTCCCCGCAGATCCGTTACATCACGCGGATAATAGACCCGATGATCCACGAAGTTATAAGTGAGATCAATGTCGCGGGTAATATCGAGGACATCCCTTGTTTCTCTAATAAGATCCTGAGAGACCGCCGTAACGGCATCACTTTCATTAATCCCCAGGCGAATCAAATCTTTAAGCGATTCATCCTGACCAAGCACCGTTATATCCGTGCCATGCAAAGTCGTTACAACCTTCATATCGTTCCCAAGCATTTGCTTTGCAAGGAAAGCACACACTGCGTGTGGCACTGCATAGTGAACATGGAGAAGATCCAGATTTTGCATTTTGGCAACCTGAGCCATCTTCGTAGCAAGCGCTAGATCGTACGGGGGATAGCGGAATACATAATAATCGTTTACTTCTACCTCATGGTAAAAAATATTTTTCTGAAACGTTCCCAACCGGAACGGGATACTATGTGTAATAAAATGAACTTCATGACCCTTCTCGGCCAAGAGTTTACCTAATTCAGTCGCAACTACGCCTGAACCGCCAAGAGACGGATAACAGGTAATTCCTATTTTCAGCATACGATCCATCTTCCTGTCTCCTTCTTCTCCAGTATTGATTCGTCTAATGAATCATCTATTGTTTGTCGGCCGCTTTCAAAAAAGCGAAGCGAACACCGTTTCTTTCAAAATCACAGGACTTCATTTCTCTAAGCTGTTCAAAAAAAGCTCTCAGGAGCGCAATGGCGTATTAATTCCAAGCACTCCTGGATCAATCATAATCAGCTTATTATATTATCATACAAACTTCGTTATATCCGTTCCTTAAGTAAACAATTCCACCGTATGAGGTACCTTCGTTGCAAACCCTTCTGCATAAGGAATCAGCCTGCGCTGGCCAAGCAGCATATCTCTCGAACGGACTCGTTCAATGTAGCCTTCCGTTAACGGTGTGGATACAGCATCCTCACCCGGAGGTTTGGTGAACTGGGAGCGATAGCAGGACAACGCCTGCTCCTTCAAGCCATATTGCTCAGTAACATCAACAATAAGATCGGTACGTCCTAAATCATTGATAAAATAGAAGTACAGCTGTGGAGCAGGAATTGCCGGCTTGTCCGGCATATATTTACGTAGCTTGGCATTAAAAACAGCCTCTTCCACCAGCTTGCTACAGGCGATATGATCGGGATGACGATCCTCCCAATAAGGAGCAAAAACTATCGTAGGAGAAAAGCGGCGAATTTCAGCAGTCACAGCCGCCACATGCTCTGCTGTAATAAAAAGCCCTCTATCTGGCAGACCCAGGTTTGTCCGCACGGATGCTCCGAGAAGGTCTGCAGCTTGCTGCGCTTCTTGCTTGCGAAGTTCTACTGTACCGTTCGATGACATTTCCGCGGCTGTTAAATCGCAAAGTCCCACCTTAAGTCCCGCAGCGGTATGTTTTGCAATTGTTCCTGCCATACCGATCTCCGCATCATCTGCATGCGCACCAAATACAAGAATGTCCAGCTTCATTCATCAACACCTGGTTTGTATTTATGAACCAGTGCACGCCAAGCAAAATCACCACGATCAATCGCCTTCACAAGAACCTCCGCTGTGGCAATATTCGTAGCTACTGGTATCCCGTATACGTCACATAGACGAAGTAGAGCTGAAATATCAGGTTCATGTGGCTGCGCCATTAATGGATCACGCATGAAAATAATAAGATCCAGTTCATCCTGTGCTACCATTGCACCGATTTGCTGATCTCCACCTAATGGACCAGACATGTAACGATGAATTTCTAAGTTAGTTACATCCATAATCCGTTGGCCAGTAGTCCCTGTAGAAAAAAGTTCATGACCTTCAAATACATGTTCATAAGCTAATACAAAATTTACGATTTCATCTTTTTTACGATCGTGGGCAATAAATGCGATCTTTAACATGGTGTTCTCTCCTGTCTATTCTATAAAGTGCTCGAATCCATAGATCAAGCCTGTATATCCCATTACCTTTTCAATACCCATCTTAACGCCTGGCATATATCCCGCACGCTCATAAGAATCATGGCGAATCTTCAAGGATTGTCCGAATCCGCCAAAAATCACTTCTTCTTGAGCAAACACACCAGGAAGACGGACACTATGTATCCGGAATCCGTTATAGTAACCACCACGGGCACCTTCAATGGTTTCTTCCTCTTTAGGATTACCTTGACGAAGTTCCTCACGAACTTCCGAAATCATCTCTGCGGTTTTGACCGCAGTTCCAGATGGAGCATCCAGTTTCTGGTCACCATGATACTCTATAATTTCCAGATGCGGGAAGTACTTTGAAGCTTGCGCCGCAAATTTCATCAATAGAATAGCCCCAATGGAGAAATTCGGAGCAATAAGTCCGCCTATCCCCTGTTCTTGACACTGCTTGTCCAGTTCCACCATCTGCTCCGGTGTGAATCCGGTTGTACCGATAACCGGACGCACTCCGTACTTAATAGCTAGCGCTGTATTCGTATACGCTGACTGTGGTGTAGTGAAATCCACAAGGACATCTCCGTTGCTTCCCGCGAGGGCGGCCTCAAGATCAGAAGTTACAATAACGCCTGAGTCTTCCAGACCTACCAGACGCCCTGCATCAATATCGCCCGAAGAACGATCTACTGCTGCTGCTAACTCCAGCTCTTCGTCCTGCAATACAAGTTTAACAACCTCTTTACCCATTCTTCCGCCTGCGCCGGATACAACGACCCTGATCTTGTTATTCATATTTTTTCCATCCTCGCTCTCACTAGTTATATAGTTATTGCATATACGATTGTATGGATTTCTGAAGGTCTCTCATCAATTCCCGCAAGCCAGAATCATCCGGATGTAACGAAATCACTTCTTTTAAGGCAGTCATAGCCTGTAAATGTTCATTCACTCGACTATGCGCGATAGCAAGCCATACATAAGCATCCCCATATAATGGATCAAGGGTAATCGCCTCTTTGAGCAGTGTAATCGGATGATAAGGGTTGCGAGTTTTGTTGTCTTCATCTTCTATCAACCGTTTGGCTTCCTGTACATGCATCATAGCCTGCAAATGCTGCAGATGCAGACTATACTCAGGTTTGCTGGTGTCCAGCTTTACAGCAGCCTGAGCATGAACTAAAGCTTTATCTAGCATACCACTGCGGGCATACGTTATGGAACAACGATATCTAACCTCGGCATCAGCAGGGCTTGCCGCAATTGCAGACTCGAAGCAAACAATAGCTTCGGCAAAGTCACTGCGCAATATCGAGCGGTAAGCCTCTCTTACATAATCCTTATGATCCATATACTCACCATCCTCACGGCTAAATCCCGTTCGTTTGGTACAGCATATGTTATAGAGGCCTAATCGGTGTCTTTCGGTGTCCAACGTCCCGCATCACGGGTATTAAATTTATGCATTACCTTATTATGCGCTTCCGTCAGGTCTATCCCGAGAGAATTTGCAAAACAAACGGTAATAAACAGAATATCTCCCAGTTCAAGTTCAATGGAATTCTCAGCTTCATCAGACTTCTTAGGCTTCTCACCGAACTCATGATTGACCTCTCTAGCCAGTTCTCCGACTTCCTCGGACATGCGGGCCAGCATAGAGAGTGGACTGAAGTACCCTTCCTTAAACTGCGATATATAAGCGTCTACTTCACGCTGTATGTCACCAAGACTTTTGTCCATAAAATGTAACTTCTCCCCCTCTGTATATCTTGCCTTCTGTTTGCCCCTATGTTATCGTAAAGACGTTTTGAAGACAATCTTTTTTGAATATTTTAACACACGCAAGAAAAGGTATAGTTATTATAGGAAAAGAAAAACTGCCTACAAAAGGCCTAACGAGGGATTTCATGAATTCAAAAAAGGTAATTACAATCAGCAAGACAGTCGCTCCCATCTTGCTCGGAGCCGCAGTATATGCCTTCGGGCTACTGTATTTCATCATTCCAAATCAGTTGATGGAAGGCGGCGTAACCGGGATCACACTTCTCCTTAATTATGCCTTTAGTATTCCCATCTTTTTATCCACACTGCTGATCAACCTTCCTTTGTTTCTGCTGGGCTGGAAAGTCCTAGGCGGGCGGCAAATTGTGTATACAGGTGTAGGGATCGGGGCGTTGACCTTTTTCCTGTGGGTTTTCGAACGAATGATTACTGCGGGATGGATTATCCCCTTCAGTACCGAACACGACTTTATTCTTGCGGCACTTTACGCAGGAGTAACGCTTGGAACGGGGCTTGGGCTAGTATTCCGTTTTGGGGGTACAACAGGTGGTGTTGATATTGTCGCAAGAATTCTGGGACGGAATTTTGGCTGGAGCATGGGGCAGATTATTTTGGCCATCGACATTATTATTATTGGCTCTTCCATCCTCTACATTCCTAAAGAAAAAATACTTTACACACTTGTCGCAGTTTTCATCTCATCACGAGTTATAGATTTTATCCAAGAAGGTGCCTATGCTGCCAAGGCATTTACAATTATCAGTGATGATGCACCGCAAATTGCCGATCTGATTACAGCGGAAATGGATCGTGGTGTAACCCTCATCCCTGCCATTGGTGCTTATTCCAAGCAAGCTAAATATATGGTGTACTGTGTAGTCTCAAGGCAAGAAATTCGCCGGCTAAGTCTGCTGGTCAAATCCGTTGATCCACGCGCCTTCGTAATTATTAGCGATGTACACGACGTACATGGAGAAGGCTTTCGAGAAACCTAAATAAAAAGGAGTGTAGGCCATTTCAAGCCCACACTCCTTTTTGCTGTTTATAATTTCACCCTACGGAATCGGCTTCCAATTCTGATTCTGACCACGGTACTTGCGATAAGCTACATAGGCTAACGCAGCTATAATGAAGCTTGCTGCTAACCCTCCCCAAATCCCAAATTCTTGCGATGTCAGCGGCAAGGACAATGCGGGTTCATCCTTCTCTTTTCCGAACATCACTCTTACCGCATCCTGACCATAAGATACAATTTCAAGCAGGCGGGCACGTTCAACTTTTTGTGAGGACGAAGGAATGCCGGCCGCATATGAGAGCCAAGAATCAAAAGCACTCACAACTTCAGGCTGGCGGGAGACAATCACTGCCGGACGGATGTTATCATACCTGCCCTGCAGTCTTTCCAGAGCTGTTTTCCAGCCCGCCAAATCATTTGCAACCGCACTTTGCTCCATCGCATTTAGATCCTCACGAATCAGCTTGTAGTACTGAAGCCAGATAGGCTGACGCGGATGATTAAGACTGTTGGCAGCTAGACGTAGCTTGGCGGCTGCCGCTTCCCATTGCTGTGGATTTATTTTCGCGCCTGCCACTGTAGCCTTCAGGTCCATAATGGCCCCTGACAACGCATTAATCCCCTCCACAGAGGTCATTCCCTCAAAGGATGTGGACACAAAGATCTTGGAGATCGCTTCGGTCTCCTGTCGGACCTTCATTACATCCCCTTCCAAAACATACCCATACAACGCCTCAGCGGCTTGTTCCAGCTGCTGTGCTCCAGTCTTTCCGCTCATTACTGCCAAACCGTTACCCGAACTAACGTCGGCGCTTTGCTTCGAAGCATTGCCAGACCCTTCGCCATCATCCCCTAGCACTGCTGAAGCCTTTACAACATCCATACTGGTCAGTAGCCAGCAGAATACTAGCACAACCACTACATAATATCTCCCGCGGAGCATGAAACTCCCCTCCTACCCAAGAAGAAACGACGTTGTCGTCTTTTAAAGACGATATTCGTTTCTCGTAAAATTATAAGGATAAA
Organism: Paenibacillus sp. FSL R7-0163; assembly: GCF_037969975.1. Taxonomy (NCBI): domain Bacteria; kingdom Bacillati; phylum Bacillota; class Bacilli; order Caryophanales; family Paenibacillaceae; genus Paenibacillus; species Paenibacillus sp. FSL R7-0163. The sequence continues at coordinate 1,573,312 of NZ_CP150224.1, read as the reverse complement.
GTATAGTATAAAACTTATACTTCTTATAATTCTAAATGTATGGCAGGGGGACAAGGGATAGAACTGCTTACTAACGTCTATTCTTGAACTGATAGATTGACTCTACCGGTCTTTGTCTTCTACTAAACAACCAAGCAGCTGCAACACTAAGCAGCGTAAGCGCCATAGTAAAGTACTGTACCTGAATTACATAATCGTTCAAAACAGAAGGTAACCACGGATAGATTCCGTAAGAATAATCCAGCATATCGTTGGCGAGTGTCCATAGTAAGGCTAATGGAATCATTTTGCGGAAAGAAAAAAACCTTGCATAAATCAACGCTTCAACTGCCATCCCCGTATGGGAGATTACCAGCATCCAATCTTTCCAAACCAAAACATCACCGTGATAACCCCCGGCAAAAATAATGCTCACTGCCCATATCCCGTACTTCACTGACGTAACGACCGCCAAAGCCTCAATAAGTTCCCTTACATTGTTTCCTGTGTAGCTTTTTGGAGGGAAGAGCATCAGCAACAGAGCTAAGGTAAAAAACAAACTTGCGGTTGGGCTATCCGGAACAAATGGAAGCAGCCAGTGTGGATAATTAGCCGCAGTGAACTCCAGTTGATTGCCATACCATATGTAGCCATAAATTGTGCCCAGGAAATTTACGATAAATAACAACCAAATAATTCCCCGGTTCTTAAACAGTTTGTTAAACCAATGAACTGGCATACAGATTATTAACCTCCCCAAGTAGTGGCACTTTACATTTAGACATACAAAAACCTGACCGCATGCACGATCAGGTTGCGTTATCATTATTTTACTGTTCGCTTTTTTGTTTGGCAAGCCAGCCGGCCAAAGTATCGATATCCGCTTCTGACAGACCTGCTCCCAACGCGGTATCGTACATTTTTGGCATCTGCCCTTGACCCTCTTTTATAATAGTAAGGATTGCTTCTTTGTCATGAGTGTCCCCAACTCCGCGAAGCGAAGGTCCGCCTGCCCCTTTCAAATCCGCTGCGTGACAGGTGATACAAGTGGCTTGTTTGTAGAGCCCCATAGCTGGATCATCCTTGTCCACAATTGCTACTTCTTTTGCCTTAACGGCGCTGGAGGTTGGAAGACCTTTTGCCCTGTTCTCCGCCGCCTTTTCTTCCCGTTGAACATCTTCAGGAATCTGACCCGTTTCAGCCATTTCATGTTTATATTCAGTCCAGGCTGTATTGGTCAAATAAACAATTGCTGCTAGGGACAAGAACATCAAAGATGAAGCAATCGGCCTACGGTAAAAGCGACGCTCTCTACCCGTATCCAGAAAAGGAGCCAACAGAAGTGAACCAAAAGCCACACCAGTAACTCCTAGTGTACCCAGAACGATATAATCGCCCGAAGCATAAGGGAGCTTCAAATACTGATAGAGAAACAAGAAATACCAGTCAGGAATCGGGATAACCGTAGCACTAGCATTTGCTGGAAACCCTAGCGGAGCTGGCTCTGAAATAGTAAGTACTAATATTCCTACAAGTACAACGACTCCGACCATCCATTCCTTCAATAGAAAGTTAGGGATAAAGGCTTCCGATTTGCCGGGGTAAGCCGTGTAGTCCGGAGGTGTGATAAATCCGTTCCCTTTGCGAACTCTGGAATCACCGACATATACAACCTTTTCCTTAGAATTGTTTCCATGCGCCATCCGTATTCCTCCTCTCTCAGATTAACTTACAACGGCCCGGAAATCCCTTGTCTGCGGATCATAATAAAGTGTCCTACGAGCAGACTAAGAAGCACCGCTGGGAGGAAGAATACATGTAGTGCGAAAAACCGAGTTAAGGTTTCGGCGCCAACAATCGTTCCGCCTTGCATCAGTTCCTTCAGCACCGGCCCCATTACTGGAACAGAATTGGCTATTTCAAGAGTTACCTTTGTTGCGAAATAAGCTTTATTATCCCAAGGCAACAAGTAACCTGTTAAACCAAGTCCCAACATTACGAAGAAAATCAGCATTCCAACTACCCAGTTCATCTCACGCGGCGCTTTGTAAGAGCCTGTAAAGAAGACGCGCATCGTATGAAGGAACATCATAACAATTACTAGACTTGCACCCCAGTGATGCATCCCGCGGACAATCTGTCCAAATGCAACACTTGTCTGTAAATACTCAACACTAGCATAAGCATTAATAATGTCCGGAACATAATACATCGTTAAGAACATACCTGATAAAATCTGAATGACTGTAATAAAAAAGGTCAGTCCGCCAAAGCAATACACGAACGCAGAGAAATGATGGGCCGGATTAACATGCTCAGGAACCTCGTGATCGGCCACGTCTCTCCAAATTGGCGTAACATCCAGACGTTCGTCAATCCAGTTATAGACATTTTTAAACATCAGAACTACGCCTCCTCACGAGCTACTGTATTTGGCACAATGTCTCCCAAAAGCACCCACCCGTTATCGAATTTCGTTTTATACTGATCAAGCGGCTTAGGAGCAACCTCGAGATTTTTGCCAAGCTTTGTATAACGTGCACCATGGCAAGGGCAGTGATATTCGTCCGGATGAGCTTTATTGTTGTTCCACCCGACCGTACATCCCAAATGTTTACAAATCGGTGAAAGCGCATAAATATCACCCTTCGCGTCTTTCCGGATCCACGCAGTGAGTGTCGCTGTACTGTCGTACCATCCGTCCTTCTGTTTCAATTCAAAAGTAAATTCCTGGGGCTCTTCGGTGATTTTGCTTATCTCAGCAACCTTGATAAAATCTCCAGCACCCTTCTTATGTAATATCGGATCTACGACAAAACGGACCATTGGAAGAATTGTACCCGCCCCCATAAAAGCAGTGGCGCCACCAAGCGTGTAGGTCAAAAATTGCCTGCGCGACATCTCTTTACGGCTGGGTGGTTGTTCAGGCCATGTCTCCTGTTGTTCATTATGGCTGCTCATACTGTTATATAACCCCCTTCTCAAGATATAAGAAAGTATCTGTGGTGTCCGATCAGAGATGTCTCAATATAAATAATCCGTTTTCAAATCTTTTCAATGAAATACATCACATACCATTTGGATTCAACCTAATAATAGCTTAGGCTCCAAAACCCGTCAAGAATATTGTCTAATTTGTGACAGGCTAAAAAGCGGTTTCAACCTGTAATTGTTGATTTTCTGTCACATTTATAAGGAGTTCATCTCCGCCACATCTCTTGAATTTTGATACTAATTCCACTGTTATTCTCCCCTTCTGGAGAAGCCTCAATGATAGGCAGAGAGAGAACTAAATCGCTTTCATAGATTTGGCTTCCTTGGAGAGGTACATCCGCTGTCAACACCACAACATGCTGGAAACCACTGGATTTGACTTTTTGGCAAATCTCATTAATTAAATTCACATAACCCTCTCCAGCATACTGAATGGCTGGGTAAGTCACGATCCGCCCCTTGAACGGTATTTCCACCATATCCATGAAATTACGTAATCTTTCGAGTGCCTGAACGGTCTCAGGAGGACTCTCAAGTCCAGTTAATCCTGTAAAAGGTATGAGACATGTATCATAGAATTTTCGATTTTCTTCCCAAGTGTCCACTTCAAAATCGCTGAATTTCATTTCCATTCATCTCCCTATGTATAATTGTTAATCTTTTTGATCTTTCGCAGATCTTCCTGAAGTTATAGAACCCATTATATTGAAGGAGGAGGATGAACGTCCAGATTTAGATTTTTTATTTTCGTTCGTTTAAGCAAAGTGAGTAGATTATAAGCAAAAAAAGAAATGCGCTAAGCGCATTTCTTTATGCCAAACTTTTAAGTTCCTCAGTAAGATTTCGGAAAGCCATCTCATCTCCGGTAGCCAGCGCCGTGTCAATCTCACGGTGCAAGATGTCGGAGCGACGCTTTCGCAGCGCTTCATCCCACACCATTTCTGCCGCAAGTCCTAGCATCACTTCATACGTAGCCTTCATTTTGTCCATTCGATACACCTCCGCTGTTTAAGAGATCCTTTTTTCTTGTTATTTGATATTTTGATATCCATCAAGATGATTATGTTTTCGGTTTCAAGAGAAGCGGCACCTACTAAAGCATATTCATCAATCCTGTCTTCGTTCTACATATTTGCCCATTACGCTCAATACTTCTTCTATTGTACCCATCAGCAGCATTAACGGATTCCTACATCTGCGTATGTAATCCCCATAAGCCTTTTCGCATGCGCACCTCTACCGAAGATACTTAGGTACGGCTGTCTCTATCCCCCATGGCGTCATCATCACAGCGAGTCCACCAGAAGTCTCGCCCAATTTAAGCATCCCTAGGTGCACCATCATCCGTATTATTCGTTGCTCTAGAATAGAAGCAGCACTGTCATAATAAAACGGTTTAATTAGCCACCCCACACCATCCACTAAAGAAGGTACTGTCACCCAATTACTGGCGCTGATGCTTATCCAATACACAAGTGAAGGTAGATTTGGCACAGCCCCTTTATATAGTCTTAACCAAAAAGAGAATATCTGCATCAACGAATCACATTTTCCATCGTTTAACACAGCCTCACCGGTCGCAGTAAGCCTTAGCCGGAAGCCTTCCTCAGAGATCCAGCGGCGGTGACGAATATAGTCATACAAAAGCGCAAATCTTGGAGGATAATGCTCACAAGCTCTCCCATAACCAAATCTCCAACCGCCTTTGCTAAGAAGCTCCTCCGGAATATGAAGCGCGTTCATCACACCTTGCTGGTACCGCCTATACATTGCCCCTTCCTGATTCAGTTCTGGCTCATTGTCCTTAATATATCTCAGCAGCATTACCAGATCACTGATCATTAATTCTCCTTCACTGCGATACATAACAGGTTCAGGGCTAGTTGCGATGCTCTCTTTGATATGTGCACTCATCGTCTCCCGAAAACGTTCTTTTAAATCCTTGGGTACCTGGTACAAATATCTGGTCTGCTGTGAGGAACCACTAAAAAGCCAGCCTCCACTTTTGAAACGAGAGACCATCTCCCGGAAACCTCCAGTTTTCCCTTCAGGTGCATCAAAGGACGCTTGCCTTGCCACGGCCAACAAATCCTCAAGACTAAAGTAGGTGCGTTCATCAAAAAGCAATGTATTCAAAAACCGTAAATCCTCCGGAGCGCATTCCCGGATATGAGACTCCATAAAACTTCTGCTTCCAAGCATAATCAAAATACTTTGGATCAAGTCGTGTTTGGAATTCTGTTTGCATTCACACCGGTAGCGGCCCGCTATGGCGGTCAGCTGTCCAATATCTGCATAAGTAAGCATATCCGCCAGATTCATGTTTTATCGCCTCACCGTTTTACTACCATTATGGGGAATACTGCCTATTTTATTCCCTTTATTGCAAAAAAAATAACCCGAAGCCCGGGTTAATGCTGATTTTGCAGGATATGGCGAGTACAATTATATAAAATAGGATTCCATTCCCGCTCTTTCTTCTCCAGAATCGTCAAGGATAGATTGCCAATTCGTTCAGAATACTTATCCTTGTAAAGAGCAGTATACAGCTGAGCAAGAAATCCTCCATGGGATATGACGAGTATATTCCGATTGGGATGCAGTGCAGAAATATCTTCCATAAAAGCAAGAGCCCGAGCCTGAAGCTGTTCGTCGGTTTCTTGACCGAGGGAGAGCTGGCTCCATTCCTTACCCCACTTCTCTTCACGTTCTGCGGCAGTAAGCCCTTCTACCTGCCCATAAGCACGTTCCCGGATACGCTGATCAGGTTCTAATAGCGGAATTCCTAACTTGTCAGCAATAATCTTACCGGTCTCAGCAGCGCGGGAAAGATTACTAGTAACGCAGTAGTCCCAGCTGTACGGTTCCTGTAATAAGCGGTCAGCAAGCATTGCAGCTTGCATCCGTCCTTCATCATTAAGTGGAATATCACTTTGTCCCTGTATTTTCCCTATCGCGTTCCAGTCCGTCAATCCATGGCGTATCAAGCCGATTAGCATGTTGCCTCCCCCTTTTCAGCAAAGTATTTGTCTCTTAATGTAACATGGATGAAATAAAAAGTCTTCTTTTTATGAGTTTTACAATGCAAAAAGCCCCTCATTACATTAAGTAAAGGGACTCCTTCAATGTTCTGAATATTATAAACAACGGAAGCAAAGACATACGTCTAATAACCCTCTATGATCGGCGATAACGATTCAGCCTAGTTAATGAAAATACTGCAAAGCCTACACCTAACATCGATAACATCATCCAGTATTGAGGATGAGTGGGTCCCATACTTACAACAAGGGGTTCAATGATCCCACCTTCAGAGCCCAAGATTGGATACGTTGATTGCCATTCCATCGAGGATCCAGCGACACCTGTCTCCACAATTCCACTCTGAGCAACAACTGCATCACCTGGAGTTCTGAACATCGTAAAATAAAGAACGCTGGACAGAAATATTGCCAGAAAGCATGCGATCCATAAGCTAAGCCGATGGCGAACAATAGCAGAGGTCCCAGCAGATTTCCCGTCACCGGGCATCAACCATGGACTCTCTAAATAAATCCGCTCCATGACTTTAACATTTATGGCTTCAGCACGCTCTTCACTGATCTCTTCCCTCAAATCTTGCATAAGCAGGCTGCTCTCTTGCCATAGAGCCCATTCTGCAGCGCAGTAAGGACAAGTTTCAATATGTCTTTCAAGTAAAATCCGCCTAGGATGTGTGGGGGGAGCGTCCCACAAGAGCGGAATACATTCTTGCGCTTCCCTGCAATTCATTCGCCTTACACCCTCTCAACCTGCTCTTCAACTTCAGGCTCATTGAAATAGGATTCGAGTTGAAGCTTCACACTACTCCTGGCACGAAACAATAATGATTTCACTGAGCTTACACTCTGATCTAAAATTTCTGCGATTTCTTGATAGTCCATTTGATCATATTCACGTAGGATAAGTGCAGAGCGTTGTTTTTCGGGAAGATTATTTATCGCCTCACGGACCAAATTCATCCGTTCATTGCGCAATGCAGCCTGCTCGGGTGCAACTTCAAACGGTGCTACTGGTGTATATCCACTCTCTTCCAGAGATACATTACCGGCACGGTTCTTGCGAAGCTCACTTAGCACAGTGTTGCGGGCGATAGTGTACAGCCATGTTGAGAATGAAGCATCTACCTCTCGAAAGGAATGCAAGCTACGAAATGCCTTGTAGAAGGTCTCCGAACAAAGGTCCTCTGCGATAAGCTCCATATGTGAATTTCTAAGCATATGATATACAAATGCTAGTATTTTACGTTGATAACGACGCATTAATTCTGAATATAATTCTGTGTTTCCTTGTTTGATTTGCTGGATCAACTGGGAATCCGTCATGGTGAGATTGGCCCTCCTCGCCCTTGCACGTCTTTTCCCATCCGGTCCGTACTTATTATACCGGTTTGGGCTTTAAAAGTTGCGGTGTTACTGCAAATTTTTAGTTTTTTTATGAAATACACCTATGTATATTCAACTACCCGATAATTAAGGCATGATGTATATGAAGAAGACAAAAAGAAATAAGGCATACTTCTAATTTTAAATAAATATAGAAACGAATCTAGAAACATACCTGCTCTATTGTACCACATATTCTCATAGGATGACATTAATAGACTTAAGATAGGTCCTCTCGCCAACAAGACCCGACATTGGATTTCTGACATAGATTCCGGCTTTAAAAATAACACATTTATCAATTTTTAAAAACTGTTGACAAAATGTAAACGTATACATATAATAAAAGTACAGTATGGTTTCTCTCCACTCCTATCCAATACTTAACGGTTCCAATTTATTGTGAACTGTAGCCGCTTACTTTGTAAGCGGTCTTTTTTTGTCCTGAAAGCGCTCTACCTTTTTTAGATGGTCAATATCAGATTATTTTACTATAGCGAGCGAATTAACTTCCACAAATCCCCACAATCATCTATTACCCCGTCTGCGTCCACTTGAAGAGGTATATGCTCATTACGTTTCCAAATGCCTTGCAGCCCTGCGTTACGGCTCGCTTGTACGTCATTCATTGGATGATCAACTACAAATATAGCCTCCTCTGCGCTCACCCCATTGGTATCCTTCCTTTTTCAAAAATAAAGGATTAAACCGGGGACGGTGATAAACCTACGGGCAGGTTCGTTACATAGACGTCAGATTTTGTTTAGCTGCGTGTGTTATCCACCCTCTAATCCTAATCGTATGGAAAAGAGTCAAAATAAACAATATACTAGCTATAAAGTTATTTATTGAGGTGAATTTGAAATGGATGAAATCGATGAATCAAAACAACTGGTACTACAAATCGGCGGTGCCTTGAAAAAGTACAGAAAAGAAAAAAACATGAGCTTAGATGACTTAGCGGAATTAACAGGCGTAAGCAAACTTACTCTGGGGAATATCGAACGTGGCGAGACAAATCCAACTTTGGCGATAATATGGAAAATTTCAAAAGGCATATCTTTGCCCCTATTAGCTTTGTTCAAATCTGAAGACCCTGTTAGTCTGTATCGAGCAGGTGAAGGTCTCCGGTTTTCTAATGATCAAAAGAATTGGATCATTGAACCCGTCTTTAAAAACGTAAGCAACGATATTGAAATGTGTCGGGCTTACTTACAGCCAAATAGTTCGTATCACCCTGAAGGTCATCATGTGAATACAACTGAAATTGCGACAGTAATGACTGGTTCCATTGAAATTCGAGTCGATGGAGAAATGTACACATTGAATCAATATGATACGATCAGTTTTCGTGCAGATCGCCCTCACTCTTATACCAATCATACAAATAGCGAAACAGTGCTCCATATCTCCTTAAAATATGGTTTCTAAAAGTCGAAAATTTCACCTATAAAATGCAACTCAGTATTCCATTCTATATGGATACTCTGAGTTGTATTTTTTTTAACTAATATAAGCATTTCAAGTTATAGAACTATCTCAACAAAAGTAAACTTTGAAATACTTATTGTTAAATTAAATATATTATACTATACTTTCATTGTCCGCGCGGATATTAGTACGCATTAATTCTGGGAGGGAAAATGAAGAATGCCGAATAAAAAATTTGTAACATCATCTTTAGGGCTGCTACTACTCGGCATTATTATTATTGCCGCAAATTTACGTGCTCCCTTAACCTCGGTCGGTCCTTTAGTGGGTCTCATAAGGGGTGACGTTCATATTTCCAATACTTTAGCAGGCCTGATAACAACGGTACCTTTACTTACCTTTGCTTTATTATCGCCTCTAGTACCAAAACTAGGACGTAGGTATGGAGTAGAACTTTTAATTTTGTTTGCCCTGATCTTTTTGACTGTTGGTATTGTAATACGTTCTTTATCTGGGGCTGCAAATCTGTATATTGGAACTGCAATTCTTGGATTTGCAATTGCCGTTTGTAATGTATTAATGCCAAGTTTAATCAAACGCGATTTCCCTAATAAAATCGGTGCCATGACTGGTGTATTTGCAATTTCAATGAGTTTATCTGGAGCGATCGCCTCGGGAATCAGTGTACCGCTAGCTGCAAACGCAGGTTTAAAATGGCAGGGTGCATTGGGAATTTGGGCGATCCTAAGCTTTATATCGATCCTCTGCTGGTTGCCTCAATTAAGAAAGCATACGAAGCAAACAGCCTCGACGAGTCAACAGATGGCCGGCAATGATGTGAATGTTTGGCGTTCCCCTCTTGCCTGGCAAGTAACCTTGTTTATGGGGATGCAGTCCATGATTTTCTATGTGCTAATCGCATGGTTGCCTGAAATTTTAAAACAGCAAGGCATTGACTCAAGCCAATCAGGATGGTACCTCTCAATAATGCAGTTAGCGCTGCTTCCATTTACCTTTATTGTCCCCGTTATTGCAGGGCGAATGTCAAATCAACGTTCGTTAGTGTTCATCACAACCATTTTGCTTTTGACGGGAACGCTCGGACTGCTTTACGGAAGCTCCAATATCATTCTGTTGTGGATTATCATACTCGGAATTGGTGGAGGCTGCGCCTTTAGCTTGTCCATGATGTTTTTCGGTTTACGTACTAAAAGTGCGCATCAAGCAGCGGAACTGTCTGGTATGGCGCAATCGATCGGATATCTGCTTGCCGCAATTGGTCCTGCCCTTATAGGATATTTGCATGACACGACAAATAGTTGGAACCTGCCACTTTTCATACTGCTTGGCGCTTCGGTTTTACTCTTTATTGTCGGTCTAGGAGCAGCAAGAAATCGTTTTGTAGGTAGCCAAGCTAGTTACGACGAAGAAAATTCAAGTACCAGAGAATTTCTTGGAAGAAATACTGATCGAAATGAAGAAAGCGAGTTTGGGAACAGTTGCAACAAACCAAACCTAAATTAGAGTCTGCGGGTATAAATCCGGAAGCATTTTGCGGCACTCCTTTCTTTTCTTCGTTGATCCAATAAACATTTAGCTTGTACGAAGACGCTATCGGACACAGATGACCTTAAATGCAGCATTAATCCACATTTGGGATGCTAACGGACCCCATAGCAGCTATTGTCACGAAAAACACACAATATAAGCCTCTTCATATGAAATAGTGTCAGTGGAGTCCGAAAGACTGCTTCAAAGGCAAAAAACGAGCAAATAACGTCATTAGGGTCCGTAAGTACTAGGTGGTACTTATAGTGGTACTTATAGTGGTACTTATACTGGTACTTATAGTGATACCGATGGCGATGGCGATACCGATGACGATACTGACGGCGGCATGTTGAAGTAAGCAGCCAACAAAAAAACAGCGATTCTCTATCAACATGAGAATCGCTGTTTTGCTGTTTATTACGATTTGAAAATGAACCTGAGCGAACCTTAATACTACACGTATACCGTATAATCATGATGCTGCAACAGGATCTTCGCCCGCTCCATATCGTTCTCCTGACGGAAAGAGAGACGCATAATCCCCGGAACATCTTCACGGCTTTCGATAATTTGTACGTTGCTAAGGTTAATTCCTTGATCCCCCAGCTCTGTAGCAATACGACCGATAATCCCCGGATGATCGGGTACATCAATATGTAGGTCAAATAAAGGTGCTATCATACCTTTACGCCGTTCAGGCAATTGACTACGGAAGCCATTGGCTTCATGAAATGCCTCTTCAATCCCTACACCATCTTCACTTTCCAGCAAACGAACAAAAGAAGAAACTTCCTCGTTCCAATCCTTCAACAAACGAAGCATCACTGAACGATTGTTTAACAAGATATCACGCCAAATAATTGGATCACTGGACGCAATCCGTGTAATATCCCGAAAGCCCCCTGCAGCTAACGTACTATACAAGGAGTCAGTATCATCATAAGCTTTAATCTGATTTACCAGCGCAACCGCAATAATATGTGGCAAATGACTAATGGCACCTACAATCTCATCATGACGTTCTGGATTAAGGCGTACAATCTGCGCTCTAGTAAGGTGGAGTAAGGACTCCAACGCGTGATAAGCCTCGTCTGGCACTCCCGGTGGAGGCGTTAATACGTAATAGGCATTCTCAAACAACAGCGATGAAGCTGCCTCAACACCTGAACGCTCTGATCCTGCCATAGGGTGACCGCCGATAAAATGTACTCCAGGAATATCCAAAGAGACCGCGCATGCGGCTATACTAGCCTTCGTACTTCCAACATCTGTAATGATGCAGCCGGGCTTGAGCGGCAATTTGCTTAACTGCTGCAAATAATCCTCTAGCATACCCACCGGCACACATAAAAAAATGAAATCGGCATCGATTGCCGCTTCCTCCACAGACAATGTGGCACTATCGACCACACCTCTGCTAATATACTTACTCGCGGATTCAGGACGGTGGGCATGGCCAACGACGGTCAGGCCCTCCTTGCCTTTAAAGCAAAGGGCCAGTGAGCCTCCGATCAGACCGACACCGAATATTGCTATTTTTGTCGTCATGTTCTTTGAACTACCTGCCTTCTTTAGTCTTGACTTGCTGTTATTACTAGGCGCGTACTCCACTCTCTATAAGAGTTTGTTCCAGCGCGGTGATAAAAGCTGTATTCTGCTCAGCCGAGCCCACAGTAACCCGAATATAAGTCGGATAAACCTGATGACCTGCTCTTACGATGATTCCTTTACGCATCAAAGCATCAAAGACCTCTGCAGCAGGCTTACGAACATCTACCATAATGAAGTTACCGTGTGCCGGGAAGGATTCTAGGCCCAGGCGTTTGAATTCACCTTGCAATTGGACAATACCCGCGCTATTAAGACGACGGCATTCCTGCACATAATCTTGGTCAATCAAAGCAGCAAGAGCTGCAGCTTGAGCAAGACGAGAGGTATTAAATGGCTCGCGTACCTTGTTGATCAACGAAATGATCTCAGGACTCGCAACACCGTATCCAATACGCAATGCAGCTAAGCCATAAATTTTGGAGAATGTGCGAAGCACAACCAAATTCTTGTAACGAGTCAGTAACTGGATGCCATTGGAGTATGAAAGATCTGTTACATACTCACAGTATGCCTCATCAAGGACAACCATTACATTGGAAGGCACAGCATCCAGGAAAGAAACCAAAGCTTCCTCTGGTACAATCGTACCTGTTGGGTTATTCGGATTACAGATCCAGATAACCTTAGTACGGTCTGTTATACGGGCCAGCATTCCATCCAGATCATGTGTCCCTTTTACAAGTGGCACCTCAATAGATACCGCACTTTCGATGTCTGCGTTACTCTTATACACGGAGAAGGTCTGGTCCGCCATGATGGTCTCATCACCTGGCAAGAAAAAGGCACGAGCAATAAGTGCAATAATCTCATCTGAGCCACAGCCAAAAATAATATTGTCGTTATTCACGCCAAGACGGCTGGAAAGTGCTGAAGTCAATTCAACGGCTGAGCCGTCCGGATAAAGATAAAGATTCTCAAGTTCTGCTAGAATTGCCTCTTTTGCACTCGGTGAAGCTCCATACGGGTTCTCATTGGATGCAAGCTTAATAACCTCACTTAAGCCAAGCTCCTTCTTGACTTCGTCTATAGGTTTCCCTGGTTTGTAGACAGGGAGATTAACTATATTCGGTTTTGGATTCATTGAATAGTCCTCGCTCTCCATAGTTGATTACTCCACTATACACAGGTCAGAATGACACTGTTATGGTCTTTTTAATTGTGCCACAAATTCTCGAATTTGCAACAGCCCCTCATTCCGCGTAGCAGGATGACCGAGCAGCGGAATTACTTCTTCTATTTTGCGGACAATGGCACTCCCTACTACAACACCATCGCAAATCTGAGCAAAACGGGCAACCTGTTCGCCAGTAGAGATCCCAAATCCTACAGCCACTGGCAGATCCGTAGCTTGACGAACGGAAGCAATAAAGGCTTCTACATCCGCATGGAAAGAGGATCTTTCTCCAGTCACCCCTAATGAAGATACACAATAGATAAACCCGCTCGCACCGGATACAATCTTTGCAATACGTTCGCTTGAGGTTGGTGCAACTAAAGGAATGAGGTTGACTCCAACTTCATCACTACGGCGCCGCATCTCCGCTGATTCCTCAACGGGAAGATCCGGGATAATAAGTCCGCTAATTTCATGCTTGTTCAGATCAGCAAAAAACGTATCAAGACCCATTTGCAGGATAGGATTGTAATAAGAAAACAAGATAAATGGCAAACTGCTGCCGGCTTGACGAGCCTTTAGCGCGGTCTCCATGCAAGTGCGCAGGTGAACTTCACCCCGCAGTGCCCGGGCAGATGCTCTCTGAATTACAGGGCCGTCTGCAAGCGGATCAGAGTAAGGTACTCCCAGCTCCAGAATATCTGCACCTGCTGTCTCCAGTTCAGTAATGATGGCAAGAGTAGTCTCCAAATCTGGATCTCCAACAGTCAGAAAAGGAATCAATGCGGTTCGGTTCTCAGCTTTAAGCTTCCGGAATACCAAATCCATCCGGTTTGTAGTTTGGGTTGTCATTCAGTTCCCTTCCCTTCTGTATACGCCATAATGGATTCTACATCTTTGTCTCCCCGGCCTGACAGGCAGATGACAACAATATCATCCTTAGTAAGGGTTGGACCCATTTTTACAACATGTGCTATCGCATGCGCCGATTCTAACGCTGGAATAATGCCTTCCGTTACGCATAGCAGCTTCAATGCATCTAGCGCCTCTGCATCTGTAATCGGTACATATTTTGCGCGTTCGATATCTTTTAGATAGGAGTGTTCAGGACCCACACCAGGATAATCCAGGCCTGCGGAGATGGAATGTGCTTCTGTTACTTGTCCATGCTCATCCTGCAGGAGATAACTCATCGAACCCTGGAATACGCCATGAGTTCCTTTACTCATTGTTGCCGCATGAAAAGGGGTATCAATGCCTTTACCAGCCGCCTCTACACCAATCATACCGACACTTTCATCCTCAACGAATGGATAGAACATACCGATGGCATTACTGCCACCGCCTACAGCAGCTACGAGCAGATCCGGCAGCCTTCCTTCAGCCTCCAGAATCTGGCGCCGTGTTTCATCCCCAATAACCCGCTGAAAGTTACGGACCATCATCGGATAAGGATGCGGTCCTACAGCTGAACCCAATATATAGAAGGTATCGTCTACATTGCTAACCCAGTAGCGAAGCGCTTCGTTGCCGGCATCTTTTAAAGTGCGCGATCCGGAAGTAACGGGAATCACTTCTGCACCAAGCAGCTTCATCCGGAATACATTAAGGGCCTGGCGGCGCGTATCCTCTTCCCCCATAAACACCTTACATTCCATACCTAGCAGAGCTGCAACTGTAGCTGTGGCTACACCATGTTGACCCGCGCCAGTCTCAGCGATCACCTTCGTTTTTCCCATCATTTTGGCCAAAATCCCTTGACCAATCGCGTTGTTAATCTTATGGGCACCTGTATGATTCAAATCTTCACGCTTCAAATATATTTTAGCTTCTCCCAGATGTTTGCTCAGACGTTCCGCATAATACAGCGGGGTCTCCCGTCCGGAATACTGCTTTAATAGATAATCTATTTCTTCCTGAAAAGCTGGATCTGCCGAAAACTTACGGTAGGCCTCCTCCAACTCAATCAATGCATTCATCAAAGTCTCGGGCACGAAGCGGCCTCCGAATGAACCGAAACGTCCATGCTGGTCCGGTACTTGTATCATGATTGCTTCACCCTTTCCACAAAAGCTGTCATTTTTTGAATATCCTTAATGCCGTCAGTCTCTACTCCACTCGATACGTCTACCCCATACGGGACATAGGTATCAAGCAATTCACCAACATTATCTGAATGAAGCCCTCCAGCCACAAACAAGGGCAAGCCATGTCGTACTGCAATTTCTTGGTACTCAGGTAATTTGTTCCATGCGAAGGTTCGGCCAGAGCCGCCGCTCTGCAATGGATCATACGTATCTAATAAAACCGCATCTACTGCAGCTGCGTAATCTTCCAAGGTATATTCATTTTCAGCTTTATCCCGCTCTTGATCAGCAACGGACAGTGCCTTCCATACCTGAACCTGTGGATAAGCTTGGCGAACCTGCTGGCAAAAAGCCGGGCTCTCCTGTCCATGGAGCTGAATTACATCTAAATGCACCACAGACAACAATTCGTTCAACTCATCCAGCTCCGGATTAACAAAAACTCCTGCAGCCTTAGGAATTTCACCAGTCTTCCAATTTGGAAGTTCTGCAATCAGTTCGGCAGCACGCTCTATGGATACCTTCCGGCGGCTAGGTGCAAAAACAAATCCGATATAATCTAGTGGTAAGTGTAACATAGATTTTAGCACTTCAACGTCCTGAAGTCCACAGATTTTTACTAATGTCTCAGCCATGCCGGACACGGTCCTTTCCGTTAGGAAGCTCACCGAGCAAACCGTTAACCGCATCCTCTACGTTAGCTTGACGCATTAGATACTCCCCAACGAGCACTCCGTGAGCACCAGTAGTTCTTAGGTAGCCGATGTCTTTTGACCCGGAAATTCCACTTTCGCTGATCACTGGAACACCTTGCGGCACAAGAGCTGCCAGCTCGGCTGTTGTCTCCAAAGAGGTCTCGAAGGTACGTAGATTACGGTTATTAATTCCTAGCAGGACGTTAGGTTGGGTTATCTTTTCTGTGCTCAGTACAACCGCCAGTTCATTTCGGTCATGCACCTCAATCAAGATATCCAATCCAAGCCCTGAAGCTATATCTATAAAATGAGACAGTTGTGCCGGTGTCAAAATAGCGACGATCAACAACACGGCATCCGCTCCGAGAAGACGTGCTTCGTAGATTTGCTTCTCATCGATAATAAAATCTTTGCGAAGCAGCGGCAGATTTACAGCTTCCTTCACTTGCTGCAGATAAGCTGCGCTGCCCTGGAAATATTCTGTGTCCGTCAGAACAGATAAACAATCAGCGCCTCCAGCTTCATATCCTTTTGCAATGGAAACAGGATCAAAATCTTCACGGATCAACCCTTTGGAAGGAGAAGCCTTCTTCACCTCAGCGATCAAGCCCATATCTCTGTTCTTCCCTTGGGTCAGAGCCTTACGAAAGCCTCTTGTTGCCGGAAGAAGCGCAATATCACGCTCTGCTTGTGCCAACGAAAAGTTTTTACTGAGCAATTCAACCTCTTTAATCTTAGTCGCGACAATTTTATCAAGATACATAATTAAGTTCCTCCGTCATAGCTACAAGCTGATTAAGCTTGGATAATGCCTTGCCTGAATCCACTACATCTTTTGCTCTCTCTACGCCTCCGGCCATGGTATCTGCCAGACCAGCAACATATATACAGGCTCCGGCGTTAGCAAGAACGATATCGCGATAAGGATTAATCTGCCCTTGAAGGACCGAGGTAATAATCGCTGCATTTTCAGCTGCATCTCCACCCAGCACAGCTTCCAGTGGATGTCTGTTAAGACCTAATGCCTCTGGCGTTACCTCATACGTGGTTACGATGCCCTCTTTTAGCTCAGACACTAATGTAGGGGCCGAGATGCTGATTTCATCCAGACCATCCAAGCTGCTGACAACCATCGCACGCTTGGACCCCAGCTCCTTCAGTACATTAGCCACCGTCTCTGTCTTATTCCGATCATAAATCCCCAGCAGCTGACGGTCAGCACCCGCGGGATTCGTAAGCGGACCAAGCATATTAAAAATCGTCCGCACTCCAAGCTCTTTACGCGGTGCCGCCGCATGCCGCATCGAAGGATGATAGATTTGCGCGAATAAAAAACAAATGCCGATTCGATCCAAGCATTCCCGAGCCTGATCCGCATTCAGATGAATGTTGACGCCCAAAGCTTCAAGTACATCTGCACTTCCTGCTCTACCGGAAGCTGAGCGGTTGCCATGTTTGGCAACTCGTACAGAAGCCGCTGATGAAATAATCGCTGAGGCGGTAGAAATATTAAACTTATGGATGCCGGAACCGCCCGTACCACATGTATCTAGCAGACGCGCTTTTTCAGTAAGGACAGGTGTGCCGAAACCTCTCATGGCTTCCGCAAACCCCGTAATTTCCTCCACGGTCTCTCCCTTAATCCGTAAAGCGGTCAGCAGTGATCCGATTTGCGCCTGAGAAGCCTCTCCCAGCATGATTGCACCCATTATATCCCGTGCTTCTCCACGTGTCAGACTTTTGCCTTCGATTAGTCCAGCGATTCCTGATTGTATCAATTTTGTTGCATCCATAATGTTCATCCTCCCAGCCTTAATGTAATCTTTTATATTAATCAAACCACCTGTTCAGGGGTATATGTGTACATGTAATCTTGATTGATGACTTGTTTCTCTTTTATCTCGGGTGGGAACATAGCCTCTGCCATACGAATAGCTTTTAGCATGCCCTTCGCTTTATTCACCGTCTCTTCATACTCTTTCTCCGGAACCGAGTCCCAAACGATACCCGCCCCAGCCTGCACATATGCTCTGCCCTTACGGAAGATAATTGTACGGATGGTGATACAAGAATCCATATTTCCCGAGAATCCCAAATATCCAATCGCCCCCGCATAAGCACCACGGGCTTCTCGCTCCAATTCAGCAATAATCTCCATTGCCCGTAGCTTAGGTGCTCCTGAGACAGTACCGGCTGGCAGACAGGAGAGAAAGGCATCAAAGAAATCTTTATCCTCGCTAAGCGTGCCTGACACATTCGATACCATATGCATGACATGAGAGTATCTTTCAATTTCCATAAAGGAATCGCATTTTACAGAACCGAATTTGGACACTCTTCCTAGATCATTACGACCTAGATCAACTAGCATCAAATGCTCTGCACGTTCTTTTTCATCCTCCAGCAGCTCCGCGGCGTAAGCACGATCCGAAGCTTCACTTTCACCTCTTGGTCTTGTTCCGGCAATCGGCCGTGTCTCCACACGGTTTCCATCTACCTTTACGAGCGCTTCCGGTGAGGTTCCAACAATAATCTCTTCATCCATTTTCAAATAATACATATATGGAGATGGGTTAAGCGTCCTGAGCATCCGGTATACATGCAGTGGAGAAACCTCCGTTTCAATATGCAGGCGCTGCGACAACACCACTTGAAAAACATCGCCAGCCCGAATGTATTCCTTCGCTTGTTCTACGTTGTTGATATATTGTTCTTTAGTCAGGTTGGAATGAATCTCACCCAGCTCAATATCCTGCGGAATGCTGCGGCGGTTCACATTTTCCTTTGGCCCTTCCTTTTGCAGCTCTTCGGCCATATCCTCAAGCTTACGACTTAAGCTTTCGTAATTGGATTTGATATCTGAGTCCGTATCACCGTCTTTAACATGCAGGTTGCCAACTAGGAGAATTTGTTGTTTCACATGATCAAAAACAATGATGCGATCACAGAACATAAACCGGATATCATCCATTTGGAGATCATCTACTGGATGCTCAGGCAGCTTCTCATAATATTGCAGCAGATCATATCCAAAAAATCCGATAGCTCCTCCAGTAAATGGCGGCATCTCATCCAGCTTAGGGCTACGGTATGAACGAAGCAGTGCTTTAAGCTCCTCAATCGGCTTTCCATGCAGCTGTTTTTTCTTACCGTCGATCTCTACGTTAATTGCACCCTTTTTTCCCGATATCATTAAAAAGGGATCGCTGCCGATGAACGAGTACCGGGCCCATTGTTTGCCGCCCTCTACACTTTCTAGTAAGAACGCGCGGTCACGTTCAGCAAAACGTTGGAATAACCGGATAGGTGTTTCCATATCAGCCAGCAGCCGCTTCACAACAGGAATCAGATTATAATCCTGCGACAGCTTTACCACCTCTTGAACACTCGGATTCGTCATTTTTAGATGCCCCCTTAGTTATATAAATCTTTCCGAAAAACAGAAAAACCCTCTACCAAAGTAGAGGGTTTGTGTAAGTAAGTATATGTTTTTGAGCAATGATCAGCATCGTTATGTTGTGCCTACAGACTTATCTCTAAATAAGATACATCACGGATGTGAAATAACACTCCAGTACATATCAAAATAAAGACTCTGCGTACACAAAAACTGCTAATCAGGCATAAACGTCTTCAGCGTCCTTATAAGGACGGTAAGCGTATATGCGTGAAATATAAGAATGTATAGAACAAAGCTTATACTTTCTTATATTCGCAAAAATTTCTTGCACTCTGCTCAACTATACTCATCTCAACTCAACTAAACTCTTCTATACTCGGCTAATTACACTATACATGATGACAAGGGTCATTGACAACCCACAACTCAAATTTAAGACTTACTCTGCGACAAATCCGGACGAAGCTTCTGAGCTTCATTCAGATATACATGGCGGATCTCACGCTGTGATTTATCCGTATTAAACTGCACCATTAACCGGATACACATCGGCAGACTGCCTTTAACAGGGATCTCCGTTGAACACATAAGTGGCACCATTTCCCAGCCCTCAATCTCACGAATGGCTCTTGCCGGAAAAGTAGCATCCAGATCATTGGTCATCGTAATCCATACATTGCTAATATCCTCAGCTATAACATCATTACGTTCTACGATCTCCCGCAGCAGCACAACGGTTTCACGCAAAATCTCTGTTTCTTCGTTATTAATCACGGTAGTTGCTCCGCGAATCCCTCGATTTACCACGGTTTCCCCTCCTTTTTAAGCTCTGCGAGAACCTCTCGCACAAGCGATTCCTGTACATCGTTTACAATGCTTACGGCTCCTATGGCATCAGGTACAATAAAAGTCATTCTGCCTTCTTTGAATTTCTTATCATGCATCATTGCTTCCATTAGCTCCTCTTCATCATATTCAGAAGGAAGCTGTATAGGCAATGAAAGTGCAGATAACATAGATACTGTATCCTCATAAATGGATCGATCATGTCCAAGCTTTACAGCCAGCAGCGCCGAACCCGCCATACCAATCGCAATCGCTTCACCGTGCAAAAATACGCCATATCCGCCAACCGCTTCAATAGCATGTCCGATCGTATGTCCTAAATTCAGAATCGCCCGAAGTCCATGCTCACGTTCATCGTTCGCTACGACATGAGCCTTGATTGCACAACCGCGCTCAAGGGCATAGCCGAGTGCTTCAGCATTCAGAGCAAGCAGCTCATCAGCATGTTCACGGCACCAATATGCGAATTCTTTGTCCATAATCAGACCATGCTTCACTACTTCAGCCAGGCCAGAAGAGACTTGGCGTGGCGGAAGCGTGCGAAGGGTATCCAAATCGTAAAGCACCAGCGAAGGTTGATAGAACGCACCAACCATATTTTTGGCTAGTGGATGATTGACAGCCACTTTGCCGCCTACGCTGCTGTCATGGGCTAGAATCGTCGTTGGAATTTGTAGAAATCCTATTCCGCGCATGTAGGTAGCTGCTACAAAACCAGCTAAATCACCAACAACCCCGCCACCTAAAGCCAACACCGCTGAGTTGCGATCCAGTCCCGCTTGAATCGCGGTCGTCATAACCTCTTCATACACGGTTAATGATTTGGATGCTTCCCCTGCCGGCATAATGTGGCTGACTACGGTATAGCCTTGCTGACGTAGAGCTTCTTCAAGCGACGGTAAATACAGTGGAGCTACTTCACTATCACTCACAACCAGTATTGGGCTGCGAGTGGACAGTCCAGCCTCAGCACAGTACTGGCCAATGTTCTGCAGCAGACCACTACCGATGTGAATTGGATAAGAACGATCTCCTAAATCTACATTGATCGTACGCATGATTAATAACTCTCCAATTGTGCAAGATAGTTTTCATAGTTCGCTTTAATTTCTTCGAGAGAATCCCCGCCGAATTTATCAAGAAAAGCTTTGGCAACTTCCCATGCCACTACGCTTTCCAGAACCACACATGCCGCTGGAACTGCACATGCATCCGAACGTTCTACTTGAGCTGTAAAAGGTTCTTTCGTATCGATATCTACACTTTGAAGTGGCTTATACAAGGTAGGAATAGGCTTCATAACACCACGAACCACTATCGGCATACCATTCGTCATCCCGCCTTCAAAACCGCCTAAACGATTGCTTGCGCGATAGTATCCTTTAGAAGCTTCATACATAATTTCATCATGGACTTGCGATCCACGCAATTTACCTGCTTCAAACCCAATGCCGATTTCAACGCCTTTGAAGGCATTAATCGACATCACTGCCCCAGCGATCGCCCCGTCCAGCTTCCGGTCTGACTGTACATAGCTGCCAAGTCCGATGGGCAGTCCTTCGACGATACATTCAACGATTCCACCGATGGAGTCGCCCTCTTCCTTGATTTGATCTATGTAAGCCTCCATTTTCTGTTCCGTTTCTTTGTCGACAACTCTGACAGAGGACTGTTCTGTGCGTTCAATCAGCTCATCGATAGGCAGATCATTAGCAGGTGCCTCAATTTCACCAATACGAATGACTTGACCTGCTACTTTCACACCAAAAGCTGCCAGCAGCTGTCTGGCTACAGCGCCACATGCAACTCTGGCTGCTGTTTCGCGGGCACTGGAGCGCTCCAGAACATTGCGAAGATCCGTATGATTGTACTTCAATCCACCATTCAAATCTGCATGTCCAGGACGCGGCCGATTTACCCGGCGTTTTTCTTCATCACTGCCTGGAATAGGTTCAATATTCATTATGTTCTTCCAGTGAGTCCAATCCTTGTTCTCTACTACCAAGGCTACCGGAGCACCTGTAGTATAGCCGTGACGTACTCCACCGACTATTTGTGCCGTATCTTTCTCAATCTGCATGCGGCGTCCACGTCCGTATCCCTTTTGTCGACGATGCAATTGAAAGTTAAGCTCTTCAAAATCCAAAGTTAAATTACTTGGCAATCCCTCAATAATAGCCGTTAGCTGGGGGCCGTGCGTTTCCCCCGCTGTTAAATAGCGTAAACTCATGATGTCTTCCCCCTTTTATACTTTTAAACTGTAAACCGCTAAAATCCTATGATCTTTGCTCATTATAGTATAGGGAATCCGCTTTGACAAGAAAGGGCTCTCCCTAGAAACACTCTATGTATATCGAAATAAAAAGCGCCATCCATACCCTTAAGAGTATGAATGGCGCTCCTCGGCTGGGTCCTCAGCTTGTTAGCTGCCGAGCCGCTGACTTGGTGGAGGGAATGTAGACTTACGCTCTTCCAGCTGCAGAAGGCGCTCCAATTGCATTTCTTCCACACCGAGAATTTGCCCGCACTCACGAACGGTGATAAAGCCTCGTTTGTACGCGGCAATGACCTTGCTTTTGTCCATCGGTTTAACTTTCCTTTCACTTAGCGTACAGATTCTACTATCCAGTATCACTGAACTTTTGCGAAAGTATACCTTTGAAGTTAATGGCGAAGGAGCAAAAAATATTTATTTTTTACGATAGAAAAAAGTTTCCGTCGATTCAAAACCGTATTGAGCCGGTGTAAAGATTTGCTCTGTGCTACCCACAAACAAATAACCACCCGGACGTAAGCTAGCCGAAAACTTATGATAGAGCTTGTTCTTCGCCTCTTCAGTAAAATAGATCATTACATTGCGACAAATAATAAGATCAAAACCTTCGTCGAACTTGTCCAAGAGCAGATTCTGTTTGCGGAAATCTATGTTTTTCTTAAGTGAATCGCTGACCTTGAAAACAGGGCCTTCCGGTGTAAAGTAACGTGCTGCCACGTCTTTCGGCACATCCTTTAAAGAACGTTCCAAATAAAGACCTTGCTTTGCTTTAGATAAAGCGCCATCATCAATGTCAGTGGCAAGAATGCCTGTCTGCGCCAATATATTCTTGTCCGACAAAATCATAGCCAGCGTGTAAGGCTCTTCGCCAGTGGAACACGCCGCGCTCCACAGCTTTAATTTGCGGCCTGACTGCTGGAGGTCAGGTAGGATAATATCCCGCAAAACTTCCCAGCGATTCGGATTCCGCCAGAACTCAGAGACATTGATCGTCATTCGATCTAAAAATTCATAAAATAAGTCCTTATTTTTCATCATCGCTGCAAAAAAATCACTGAAGGTATGATACCCATTCTTCATCCGAAGAGTCGTCAAACGCCGCTTCATCTGCGCTTCTTTATATTGAGCCAGATCAATTCCGGTGCTTTGTTTAACGTTGTGAATAAATCCGCTATAATCCGGATCTGTTGTTAATGCTGCAACATTACGATCAGACATGTTAATCCCCTGCCTCCCACCTGGACCTTACATCCAGACTGCGATGTCTTTGTTATACTGATTCAGTTCATCTGGAGCAAAGAAATTAGCAATTTCCCGTTCTGCACTTTCAGGCGAGTCTGATCCATGAATTAGATTAAGTGGTGTATGGCTGGCAAAGTCGCCACGAATCGTGCCTGGCAGAGCTTCTCCAACTTTTGTCTTGCCTATGAGTGTCCGGGATAACGTAACAACATCATCGCCTTCCCATACCATTGCAAACACTGGACCTGAAGTGATGAAAGAGACCAGCTCCGAAAAAAAGTCTTTGCCTGCATGCTCAGCATAATGTCTTTTCGCTTGATCCTCACTAACTGTAATCAGCTTAGCAGCGACCAATTTAAACCCCTTATCCTCAAAGCGGGTAACAATACGCCCTATTAATCCACGTTGAACTCCATCAGGCTTGACCATCAGATACGTCTTTTCCATAGAAGCACTCTCCATTTTCCCATTTGAAGGGTTGTTTTGACGCTATCTTAACAGAAACATTGCTTTCTGGAAACGTTTAATTTCAATCTCACCAGAAGATCAATAACTTCTTCCTGTTATAAAATAAGCAATATCACGCAGATTGCGCTTAGTCTTATTATTAGGCAATTGTTCCAGCGCCGCCAGCGCCTTGTCAATATAACGTGAAGCGAGCTCCTCAGAGCGGGCGATTCCGTCTCCGGAAAGTATAAGATCAATCGCACGTCCTACCGTGCTATGGCCCTCACGTATAGACTTCAGTTCCTCAAGCAATGACTCGCGCAGCCGCTCATCCTCAAGACTATAAATCACTGGAAGTGTAATGTTTCCTTGACGCATATCACTGCCCGGAGGTTTACCGATCTGTTTCTCTGTGCCTGAGAGATCCAGTAAATCATCACGAATCTGGAACGCCATACCCACGTTATATCCATAATTATAAAGCAGGCGAGCTACTTCTGGATCTGCCTCAGCAGCAAGTGCGCCGAGTTGGCAGCTAACTGCAATCAGCAGGGCTGTTTTGCGGCGGATACGCCGTAGATAATGACGTACACTTTGCTCACTGTTGAAAAAGTCACGAATCTGCTCCATCTCTCCGATCGACATTTCGATCATCGCCTTAGACAGAATTTGATGAATTCGTGGATTCTTCAGCTCCGTAGTCATAACCAGCGCTTTTGCATATATGTAGTCACCAGTGTACATGGCAATTTTATCGCCCCATTTTGCTTTCACGGTGAGTTCACCACGGCGCAATTCTGCATCGTCGATCACATCATCATGGACCAGTGAAGCGCTATGGATCAACTCTAACGGTATCGCCACCCGTTTCAGCTTTTCCAGATCATACTTACCGAATTTCCCGCCCATCAGGACAAATACGGGACGTAATCTTTTGCCGCCTGCCTTTAATAAATGCAGGGAGGTTTCTGTAAGCAGATCGTCATCCCCCTGTACACTACGGTACAGCTCTTTTTCAATCTGATCCATATCTCTGTTCAGTAATCCGAATATTTGCAGTCGTTTCATTCTTTCACCCGTGTCAACAGTTTATGGCTCCAAATCTCCATCTTCACTTCCTGCGGCAGCAGGCCCATCTCATAGGCATAGCGGAAATAGAGGTTCAAACCTTGCTGCTGCCTTTCTCCAAAATCATAACATAAATTGCGGAAGTACCCTTCCCAATAAGACTTTGTTCCTCCAATGTTAGAACAAGCTGCTTGTACAATAGGATCTAAATCTCTCAATCCCCGCATTTTACTCTCGGCAAAAGCCTCTGCAATCTCAGAAATAGCC
This sequence comes from Paenibacillus sp. FSL R7-0163, assembly GCF_037969975.1. NCBI lineage: Bacteria > Bacillati > Bacillota > Bacilli > Caryophanales > Paenibacillaceae > Paenibacillus > Paenibacillus sp. FSL R7-0163. The sequence goes on along the minus strand of NZ_CP150224.1, from coordinate 1,547,881 downwards.
TCCGGTTTGTCCTCAGCAGCCTTTCGGTTCACTGCCCAGACCGCAAAGGTCATCCCTAAGCCCGTCCATTTCTTCCAAACCTCAGCTAGATCTGTAACGATATAACCTTGATCCTGCCATGAGGCTTTAATAGCATTATCACCAATTAATAAGCAGGCATCCGCTTCATGCATCATGGCATCCAAATCAGGATTAGCGCTAATATATTCCGGTTTATTGCCAAAAGCTTTTTCCATTAAAATTTTCAGCAAATTTACCGAGGTTGCAGAAGTATTCGTAACAGCAATCTTACCGCTACCAATCTGAGCAAATGGCACCCTGGAAAAAAGGAATATTGATCTCACAGGACCGTCCGCGCTAACCGATAAATCAGGTAGTAGTAATAATTTGTCACTGGCCTCAGCATAAGCAAAAGAGGATAAAGCACCTACATGAATAGTTCCACGGCTCATCCCCTGATTAAGAATGGCAGGTACCTCACTCACCATCTCTGCAGGATATTTTAATGCAGAGGGATGAAAATTGTGAAATACCGGCCATGAGTTGGTATAGCTGATTTTGCCGATGATGGTGTGGCTGTTATTGTCCATCCTTTCAATCCCCCCATCTTCGAAATAAATTGTGTTCAATATTAAAGCTGTCAAGCACTTTGCCCACCATGAAATTAATCAGATCATCCATACTTTGCGGCCCGAAATAAAAAGCCGGCATTGCGGGAATCATCCGAACTCCCAGACGGGACAGCTTCAACATATTCTCTAGATGAATGGCATGCAGTGGAGTCTCACGAGGAACAAGCACCAGTGGGCGTCCTTCCTTGAGCATAACGTCAGCAGCACGTGTCATCAGATTATCAGAGGTCCCATTCGCTACCGCGGACAATGTTCCCATAGAGCAAGGCATAATAATCATCCCTTCCACACGAAACGAACCACTTGCAATGGATGCGCCGATATCCGCAACAGGATGATAAAGCAGAGAACCGGGATAGCCTTTGAACCTTTCGTTCAAAAAGCCCTCCCGGTCTGATGCGATATAGCCAAGTTCTTCTTTAAATACGCGCCAGCCCGCATTGCTAACTACCAAATGCACGGAGTAGCCTAGTGACAGCAAGGTTTCAGTTAGACGAACACCATATATCGCACCGCTTGCTCCTGTAATTCCAACCACGATGTTTTTCGGTTTAGTAAGCGTCATTAGTAGAACTGCACCACCAAGTCAATCAAAGTGAAAGAGAACACTACGATGCTCAATACGCCGTTCATAGTGAAAAAAGCAGTCTGCAGACGGCTCAGGTCACTCGGAGATACAATGTAATGCTCATAAAAGAGAATAATATATGCGATGATCATGCCTGCTACATACCACCAGCTTAAATCCGTCATAAACAGCAACGATACGAATCCAATCGCCGTGAGAATGTGAAATACGCGGGCAATAATGAGTGCACCTTGAACCCCGAACCGAACCGGAATGGACTTCAAGCCCTCTTTTAGATCAAACTCAACATCCTGACAAGAATAAATTACATCAAAACCTGCAGTCCAAAACACAATAGTGAAGTAAAATACCATTGAAGTCCAATTCACGCTACCGGTCACAGCTACCCAACCGCCTAAAGGTGCAAGCGCAATGGTCAGACCGAGGATAAGATGGCAAGCCCATGTAAAGCGCTTCGTAAATGAATAAATAACAAGAAGGAAAACTGCGATTGGCAAGAGCTTGGCCGACAAAGGATTCAGCTTAAAGGCTGCCCAAAAGAGTAAGAAAAACGAAATGCCGATAAAAATGACGACTTCACCGATCTTCAATAATCCTGCAGGAATAGCCCTTCCCGCTGTGCGAGGATTCTTAGCATCACTTATCCGGTCAATCAGTCGATTCAGCCCCATAGCAGCGCTCCGTGCCCCAAACATAGCCACTACGATCCAACCAATCTGGCTCCAGGAAGGTAGCGTGCCAGACATGACAACGGAACCAAGTAAAGCGCCCATAAAAGCAAAAGGTAAAGCAAATACCGTATGTTCAAACTTGATCATTTGTAAAAAGATACCGATTTTCTTAAACATTCCCGTTCTCCTTGAGCCCAATATGTAATGCCGCGATGCCTCCGGTCAAGGGGAAGGATTCCACTTTTTGCAGTCCGGTTTCACGGAAAATAGCAGCTAATTGCTCCCGGTCAGGGAACAGCGCCAGCGATTCTGGCAGCCATTTGTATTGCTCATACCTTTTAGCGAATAACTTGCCCAGCAATGGAAGTACACGCTGAAAATAAAAGAAATAGATACCTTTAAACGGTTGTTTCATCGGCTTGGAAAGCTCCAGGCAGACCACCATTCCTCCGGGTTTTACCACGCGTTTCATCTCGTTCAGCACTTGAACAAGATCCGGTACGTTGCGGAGTCCAAAACCAATCGTTGCATAATCGAATGCGTTGTCTTCAAAAGGCAACTCCATAGCATTGCCCTGTACGAGAGAGATCCGGTCCTGAAGCTTGCGCTCCTCCACCTTACGGCGCCCCACTTCAAGCATGCCAGCACTAAAGTCAAGTCCTATCACATTCCCTGTCTGTGTGGCTTCTGCCAAGGCAATGCTCCAATCGCAAGTGCCGCAGCATAAGTCTACAGCTGAATCCCCGCGCTTCATGCCCATCTTCTTCATCGTGAACTTGCGCCAAGCCTTATGGCGGCGAAAGCTTAAGATATCATTCATCAAATCATATTTACCTGCAATACTCTCAAACACCGAGTGCACAAACTGTTCCTTCGGCTTGCTGTTATCACCCACAGCAGTTGTAGTTTTGTCCATAGTCATCCACTAACCCTCCACGGCTGCTTGTCCTGAGACTTTCATCTGCAGGAGAATACGATCCAGCGCTATCTCAAGCTCTCTAAGCAGGCTTTCGTCTTTAACGCTTTGTAATAGTCCCTGAATCGACTGAATCGACTGATGGAGCTTGTCCGTCAGCAGAGAATCACATTTATATTTCATCTTCAGCATCTTCCAGTCCTTCTGATCAAGGTTCTGGTCTTGAAGCTGTTTGCGTTCTTCCTCTGTCGCTGACTCCAGCATCTTCCAGTAGCAATAACCATTGCTAGCATTCTCAAGGTTATCACAACGCTGAAGCTCTATGGCAACAGTTTCGCACTGACTGAATTCTGTCAATAACTTCTCCCACAACTCCACTAAGGAATTCTCGATCATGGGCGTAAAAGAAAGGAACAGCCGCATATTGAGCTGTACCATGTGCCGCAAGTATTGTTCAGCCGAAAGACGGATTCCTCTCATCTTCACATAGAGGTTCGCTTTCAAGACATTGAAATCAGCAATCGCCTTACTCAAGATTCCAACCATCTCAATTTGATCACTCTTTGCAAGCAGATGGTAAAACCAGCTACTGAAATAATCGCCAGCCAATACCTTTAATTGACGGGAACGCATAGGATCTCCACCGCGTCTATCATTCGAGCGGTCAATTACCTCATGTGTATCTAGTCCAAGTTGAATAAGTGCTGTTACGAGCGTATACAACTCACCAGCATTTCCTTTAACAGAAGATCCATGGTTTAGAAAAATATATAACAAATGACCCCGGCCATCAGAAAACGGTGGCAAATCCGTATGCTTCTGAATCATGTCGTAGTCGGTGTAGGGTTTTGCCAGTTGCGGTATGCAGTACGGTTTCATTTCAGCCTCCGAAGCCATTGACATTAATAATAATTCCTTTGTTCACAATCTTGTCTATTATATCACATGTTTTTTTGTCACGCACTGTGGTACGACTGAGTTTCTTTTATTCTTCTCAAGGATAAATGAACTGCTTCTTCCAGAGCTCAGTCTCACTAATACGGAAGCCCGTCTTGAGTCGCTCGGATATGGGGAGATTACCCGCAGACTGAAGTTCATTCTGGAGTTCAGCCGACCACTCCGTGCGTCTGATATCCCCTGCTAGCAGCAGCCGGCGGCTATCCAGCCATTTATCCATGACCACGATGCGCAGCAAAAGCTGATCCACATTCGAGGTTTCTTGAAAAGCAAAAGAAATAGCCTGCGCCATATTTCGATAAAGCTCCTGGGGTTCATGATCATTTCCGCTCACTTTTAAATCCAGTGACAGAACGTGATCCTCCCAGCCTACGCTATCAATGGATAAGGTCAATGGAAGTGCGCCAAGAACATCAACAAGATTATCATTGTCTAGCACTGTGTTATGGCCGCCAGTAAAAGTCTCTACTGCACCATTGCGTTGCTGTAAGGTAGAATCCATATCTGCCACTTTGGGCAATATTACAGCAGAGGTTGCAGTCAAGAGTAATACGGCTCCGACCCACCAGACCTTGTTCATGAACACGCCTCCTTATCCATAATTCCCACTCTTAGCTAATACGATCATTTATCTTTACTATATTTTGAAAAAAAGCAGGCTATGCCTGCTTTTCAGCTTTCACTTTCCAATTGTCCGTGCTTTGTCCATATTTCAGCCTTACCGCGAATCTTCATCGCTGAGGTATGATCAGTAAACTGGGCAATCAATACCTCGCCCTTATCCAGCTTCTCTGTATGATGAAAACGTGTATCTGTACCTCTGGTTAGCCCAATGACCTGAACGCCATTATCTTTAGCTTTAACCACAATATAGTCGCTGCCCGTTGGAAGCGGAGTAGTACCCGTATTTTTATCCATCATCACTCATCCTCCTCTAAACCTATTATACAGTTCATAGTATTTCAAAAAACAAATGCCGCCTTGGAGGGCGGCATAGTTGTTCTTAAAAGACTATGGGATAGGTATGTAGAAATCTTTATTTGATTCCGTCTTTCAGCGCCTTACCGGGTTTGAATGCCGGTACCTTGCTTGCAGGAATTTCGATTTCTTCACCAGTTTGCGGGTTACGGCCTTTACGTGCAGAACGCTCACGCACTTCAAAGTTTCCGAATCCAACCAGTTGTACTTTATCACCGCTTTGCAGTGCTTCTGTAATTGCTTCGAAAACCGCATCTACAGCTTTAGTAGCATCCTTCTTGGGAAGTTCAGTTGCTTCTGTAACTACATTGATCAAATCTGATTTATTCATGTTTTCTCACCTCCCTGAGTAAATTCTCCGGTATCATACACTGTTTCCGTTTCAACGTAAAATATACGTGATAATCCCGTTTAAAACTTAACTTTGGCGCCCTTAGACCTTGAAGCGCAACAAACTTATAGTAATACAGCCCATCCATAAATTCAAGCTGTTACTCAAAAAAGGAGCAGAAATTATCATCTATCCGTGCATATTTATCTAAATTCGATCTAATTTGTTAGACCTATAGGAGCAGTTTAGGTCTTTATTTCATCAGAATAATTGAGTCAGATTCACCGTTATTATAGGAACTAGGAATCAAGTTTTAGGATATATACAAATAAAAAGAGCAGGATTTCTCCCACTCTTTGAATTTATTTATATTCAGCTTAGAGAATAATTGCAATAAGTCCGCCGGAACCCTCGTTAATAATGCGGCCAAGCGTTTCTTGCAGCTTGTAGCGTGCATTATCCGGCATCATAGCTATCTTGCCTTGAATGCCTTCTCTAACAATGGAGTGCAGGGAGCGGCCAAAAATATCGGATTCCCAAATCTTAATAGGATCATTCTCAAAGTCCTGCATCAGATAACGAACCAGCTCTTCGCTTTGCTTTTCCGTTCCGATGATTGGCGAGAATTCAGACTCCACATCCACCCGAATCATATGAATGGACGGTGCAGTAGCCTTTAAGCGAACCCCGAAGCGAGAGCCCTGACGTATCAGTTCTGGCTCGTCGAGCGCCATTTCGGCTAAGGATGGAGCCGCGATACCATAACCTGTAGTCTTGACCATTTCCAATGCTTCTGAGAATCGGTCGTATTCTCGTTTCGCATGCGAGAACTCCTGCATAAGCTGGAGCAAATGATCTTTACCGCGGATCTCAACCCCGACCACTTCCATCAGAACTTGATCGTACAGCTCTTCTGGAGCATACAGGTCGATCTCTGCTACGCCCTGACCCATGTTCATACCACTTAGGCCAGCTTTATCAATAAAGTCATATTCGGTGAACTGAGATACGAGGCGGTCAACATCCCGCAAGCGGCGAATGTCTTTTACCGTATCGCGAACGGAGTTCTCATAACTACTACGCAGCCAGTGGTTTTCTCCAAGCACCATAACCCAGCTTGGCAGGTTTACATTTACTTCATGCACTGGGAATTCATAAAGCACTTCCCGCAGCACACCAGTTACGTCATCTTCGCTCATGTTTGCGGCGCTTAGCGTCATAACTGGGATATCGTATTTGATGGCTAGCTCGTTACGGAGCTGCTGCGCTTCCTCACTGCGTGGCCGGGTGGAGTTAATGACAAGCACAAATGGCTTACCCACTTCCTTCAGCTCTGCAATGACGCGCTCTTCAGAGTCCACGTACGAGTTCCGCGGAATTTCTGCAATCGTACCATCTGTTGTTACCACTACACCTAGCGTTGAATGCTCCTGAATAACCTTACGTGTCCCGATTTCTGCCGCTTCCTGAAAAGGAATAGGCTCTTCAAACCAAGGTGTAGAGATCATTCGTGGTCCATTTTCATCCTCGTAGCCTTTTGCACCTTCTACAGCGTAACCCACACAGTCTACCAGACGAACATTAACCTCAAGCCCTTCCGCAACCTTGATTTGGACTGCGTTGTTAGGCACAAACTTCGGTTCTGTCGTCATAATCGTTTTGCCTGCTGCGCTTTGCGGAAGCTCATCCACAGCTCTTACTCGATCAGCCTCATTCGTGATGTTTGGCAGGACAATTGTTTCCATGAAGCGCTTGATAAATGTCGATTTCCCCGTGCGAACCGCGCCGACGACGCCAAGATAAATGTCTCCGCCGGTACGCTCGGCAATGTCCTTGAAAATATCCACTTTTTCCAAAAGAGATCCCCTCCTCATATTACTCCGAAGAAAAAATGCCTGAAGAGCATCGACTTCGCGTTCCGCCGGTAATCTGACCCTTGCAGGACATCAACCGGACTTATCGTATGCCCGCCCGAAGCCTAGCTGCTTTCGACCGGGACGTACTTGCCCCGCGCTAAACTCCGAATGCTCGGACATGCATTTGGACTAGTATCATCATATGTATCCGGAACGAATTTATGACCCGTATTCGCGCATTTCCCAATGTAATTTCAAAAAAGTTAAGTCTGCGCGCCGCAAGGCGTCTGACGCCCGGAAGCTTACTCATCCATCTTATGAGCTAGGATTCTTTGATAGAACTATTTTTAGTGGATGCTGAGATTAAAAGGTTATAAACAAAAAACGCCTAATGCCCCGGATAAAACCGAAGCTTAGACGCTTTTAAACTATAACTCTAACTTGGAGGCTGTGGGATCGGCTGATTATTAATCCATAGATACGGCAAAGACTTTACGGGAACGTAATATGAAGCTTCCTCCAGATCCAGTCGCAAGTCCTGATTCTTGTCGCGCTCTCCACCCTTCTTATCGACGGCAGCCATGATATCAAAAACATAATCTACGTAGACAGTTCCATCCTTATCCATGATAAAGTCAAGAACTTGACCGGAATAGACACTAGTTAACGTTATAGAGCTTGTACCCGCCTGCTTATGATCAATAGTATACAATCCGGGGTATAGCTCATCAAGCACAGGCAGGTTGCCGCCATGAGCTGATTTATAGCGGTTAACCTGTCGTTGCACGTCATTCACCTTTTGAACCGTAACAAGGTCCATCACCTTCACCACAGGATCAATTTCCTCATTCAAAATAAGAAAATAAGCACTTCCACCCTGCTCAAAAGCGGTAGCCGGTATATCATCCAAATATCCCTTATTATTCAGCTTCCCCAAGTCGATACGAAACTTCTCATACCTTGGAGTAGTTTCATCCGCATTAAGAATGGGCAGTACCTCTTCCTCCTGTTGATAATCATCAACGGCTGCTTGTATCCGTTTAACACTTTCCCGATAATTAACACTAGCCCGCTTCTCTTCACCTGGGTATAGACAGCCCGAAAGCGTAAGCGCGAGCGATACCATCCCTAGCAAAATCTTGGCCTCTGCCTTCAGTTTCATTTTATATCCTATAAACTCCAACCGAGTCCCTCCCACGGTGACATTCTTACGCTACCACAGCTCATCTTCTTCCCCACGCCGCGCTGCTTCAAGCTTACGGCGCACCGCAGCCTTCAGTGGATCTTCCGGCACCTGAACGGTTACGTCGCTCCATACGGCAGCCTGACAGGCCAAACGCGTTCCTTCTTCTAAGGCCGATCCAAGCTTACGCCGCTCAATATCACCGGGAGGCCTTACTGCAGCAGCCTCTTCCTTCGCGACTGTAACCTTGCACATCAGACAGCCTGCTTTGCCTCCGCATCTAGTTGTTATTGGCACTCCTGCTTTACGAGCAGCCTCTAATAACGAAATGCCACGGTTCACAACAGCTTTACGACCTTCTGGTTGAAATACAACGGTAACTCCTTTTTGTGATTTCATGATGTTACTTCCTTCCTCAACACTATGTAACTGCTTACATAATTGAAACAACTCCGCCCAATAGGCCCACTAACATAATGACAAAAGCAAGTATAGACAGTACAGCCTTAAGCAATCCCTTGGTTTTGCTCCGAGCAAAAGTTATAAGAAATACTGATAATCCCATAATCAGCATCGCAATCAGGGATAACCACATTTTTGTCATCGGATCCATGGTCAAAGCCCCCATTCGCCTGTAATTTATTAGGGACTATTATATCATGACCTTATCCTTTTCTGTAAAAAAACATCATTTTTTATGTATTATTTTAAATAGATTACGCTTCGTGAAAATTATCAGGAATATAAAAAAAAAAGCAAAAGACGACGGAATCATTCATTGATCCGTTTTCTTTTGCTCACCCAACATAAAGCTATTTTTTAAGCATCATTTTCATTAAAGACTCCATTGTGCTGGAACCTGCGCCGCCTTTTTTAACGGCATTGATAATCTCCTGCACAGTAGCTTCACTGACCGGCACTTTCGCCATTGATGACACCTGCTTAATTAACTGGCGGAGCTGGGCTTCATTCTGCGTAGTTCCTGGCTTTACCGTACTGGCTAGCTTTTTGACGGCACTTTCCGTAATGTTCTTGCCCGCCTTTTTGTTAATGGCGTTCAATGCATCCTTGGAAAAATCTCTGCTCACTTTTCATCCCTCCTCCGTCAATCCCCATTACAACATATGAGAATTTGCGGAAAAAGGTGAACAGGATCAGGAATGCCACTGCTCCCAAGTTTCCTGGGAGATCGACTCAAGCTCAGGCTTACGATCACGCCCCATCAAGGCTTCAACCGCACTGCGTGGGCTTCTTCCTTGAAAGAGCACATGATAAATCTGATCCGTAATCGGCATCTGCACACCCAGCTTGAGCGAAATTGCATAAGCTGCTTCGGTAGTACGAATACCTTCGACTACCATCCCCATGGATTCCAGCACCTCGGCCAGCGGCTTGCCTTGACCAAGCATGGACCCAGCGCGCCAGTTACGGCTGTGCTGACTAGTAGCCGTCACAACAAGGTCGCCAATTCCGGCAAGGCCGGCAAAGGTCAAAGGATTGGCTCCAAGCTCAACTCCCACCCGAGATATCTCGGCGAGTCCACGGGTCAAAAGGGCTGCTTTAGCATTGTCCCCATATCCAAGGCCATCGGATAGACCTGCACCAAGGGCAATAATATTCTTAAGAGCTCCGGCAAGCTCTACCCCTACCTGATCACGATTCGTATATACACGGAAATCGTTGTTGATGAACAATTCCTGCGCTTCGGCGCTACGTTTGTCATCAGGTGAAGCAACTACAACGGTTGTAGGACACCGGCGTACAACTTCCTCTGCATGACTTGGACCGGAGAGGACGACGATCTGCCCTTCGTCACAGCCTAGTTCCTCTGCAATTACGATGGACATCCGCTTATTGCTTTCCGACTCAAAGCCCTTCGTAGCATGAACACATAACATGTCATCCTTCCAGAATGGCTTCAGACTGCGAGCAACCTGCCGCATTCCTGAAGACGGAGCTACAATTACAACCGCCTTAGAACCGGACACTGCCGTTTCCATATCCGTAGTTGCAATAATGTTAGCTGGCAGTGCGATGCCAGGCAGATACTTATTATTCGTATGAGAGCCATTGATCTCGGCAGCTTGATCAGAGTTGCGTGTCCACAGATAAACTTCCGAGTGGTTTGCAGCCAGCACACTAGCCAGCGCAGTTCCCCAGCTCCCCGCTACAAGTACGGTAACTTTATCAGACAACACGATTCCCTCCTTTAACTTTTGAGCCTATCTTGTTCTCACGGCCTTCTACAATCTTTACAATATTCGTCCGGTGCCGCCAGAAGGCGAAGACCGCAATAATAATACTGGTCCAGAGCACAGGTTGTGTAAATCCTGTCAACAATAAAGCCACTGGTGTCAGTGCTACAAAAATTAATGAGCCAAGGGACACGTAACGTGTGATAAAGATAGACAGGATGGCGATGATACCGGCGAGCAGCGCTGGCCATAAACAAAGCGTAGCCATAACACCGATCGTAGTAGCAATGCCTTTCCCCCCACGAAAACGAAAATAGAGCGGCCAATTATGTCCGATGATGGCCGCGATTCCGCAAAGAGCCGGAACCCAGGTTCCCCAACCGCCGACCCAGGTTCCTAACCATACAGCGGCCACCCCTTTCAACACATCCAGCAACAGCACTAGTATTGCAGGACCTTTACCCAATACACGCAGTGTATTGGTAGCCCCCGCATTTCCGCTTCCGTATTGACGGATATCAATTCCCTTTAGCAACTTTGCAAGCAGTACACTAAAGCTGACAGAACCAAGCAAATAGCTTACAACGATAACCAGAAGTTCAAGCGCCACACTTCTTCTCCCCTAACCTTCGTTTTCGGATTTGCGCCGTGTAAAGAGACGGATTGGTGTTCCTTCGAAATTAAATGCTGCGCGAATTTTATTCTCCAGATAACGTTCATAGGAGAAGTGCATCAGCGACGGATCATTCACGAACACCACAATCGTAGGCGGCTTAACCGCAACCTGCGTTACATAGTTAATACGCAAGCGACGGCCTTTGTCAGTTGGTGGAGGGTTAATCGCGATTGCATCAGATACAACGTCGTTCACCAAATGTGTAGTAATGCGCAGTGCGTGCTGTTGAGATACATGCTGTACAACAGGCAGCAGTTTTTGCAAACGCTGTTTGGTTAAAGCCGACAAAAAGACAACCGGTGCGTAACTCATAAACAAGAAATGGTCACGAATCTTAGTCTCGAAGTTCTGCATAGTCTTATCGTCTTTCACAATGGCATCCCATTTGTTGACAACAAAAATAGATGCTTTACCAGCTTCATGTGCATAACCAGCAATATGCTTGTCCTGATCGATGATGCCCTCTTCGCCGTTAATTACAACGAGGACCACATCAGCCCGTTCAATCGCACGCATAGCTCGCATAACACTGTATTTTTCAATGTTCTCGTATACCTTGCCTTTTTTACGCATACCTGCCGTATCGATAAGCACATAACGTTGCCCATCACGTTCAAAAGGAGTATCGATAGCATCTCTTGTAGTCCCTGCAATATCGCTGACGATAACACGTTCTTCGCCCAAAATCGCGTTAACCAGAGAGGATTTACCTACATTCGGACGGCCAATCAAAGCTACACGAATGACATCCTCATCGTATTCATCATCTATTTTCTCAGGTAGGCGTTCAACTACAGCATCTAGCAAATCGCCGAGTCCGGTTCCGTGACTACCAGAAATTCCGATTGGATCGCCAAAACCAAGGCTATAGAACTCATAAATATCATCCGCACGCTTCATATTATCCACTTTGTTGATGGCAAGAACGACCGGTTTACCTGAACGGAACAGAATCTGAGCTACCTCTTCATCTGAATTCGTCACACCACTCTTCGCCTCACACATAAATACAATAACATCCGCTTCTTCAATCGCCAGCTCCGCTTGAACACGGATTGATTTCAGAATTGTATCTTCTCCATCAATTTCAATACCTCCGGTATCAATCACACTGAACGACTTACCGTTCCAATCTGAAATACCATAAATCCGGTCACGTGTAATCCCCGGCTTATCTTCTACAATGGCTAATCTATCGCCAATCAGCCGATTAAATATCGTCGATTTTCCGACGTTAGGCCTCCCAACAATTGCCACAACGGGTCTTGCCATATTCATTCCTCCTGTCATCCTTACGTTACTCATCATAGCAAAAAACATTTAAATTGGCTAACAATCATGTTAACTCTCAATAATCCGACCAGTTCCGAAAAAAAGACAATCGGCGAACCCCCGTATCGAGGGCTCGCCGATTACTTTACCCGTATATTCAAAAGCTCGTTTAGGGATTAGTTATTACCCTTAAATTTGTCCAGCTTGTCACCAAAACGTTCAGCAAGCGTAAAGCTAAGGCCTTCGTTGCTAAGGGAAACGTTAGGGTTGTTCAGAACTTCTTTAGGAGCTCTGTCTCTGCTATTGCTGCGTTCAGGTCTAGCAGATGGAGCTGGAGCTTCTTCAGTTTCTTTGATGCTCAGGCTAACACGTTTCTCGGATGGATTGAAGTCCAGAACTTTCACTTGAACTTCTTGTCCTTCTTTCAATACTTCGTGTGGAGTAGCGATGTGTTTGTGGGAGATTTGTGAGATATGCACAAGACCTTCCACACCCGGAAGCAATTCTACGAATGCTCCGAAGTTCACAAGACGTTTTACAACGCCTGTTACAACATCACCGATGTTGATTTCGCCAGCAGCAGAGTCCCAAGGACCTGGAGCAGCAGCTTTGATGCTCAGGCTGATTTTTCCTTTTTCAGGATCAACCTTCAATACTTTAACACGTACTTTATCACCTTCAGATACTACATCAGAAGGTTTCTCTACGTGACTCCAAGCGATTTCAGATACGTGTACAAGACCGTCAACTCCGCCCACATCAACAAATGCGCCGAATTGAGTCAGACGTTGTACTGTACCTTCGATGATTTGGCCTTCAGATAGTTCAGCCATAATTTTCAGCTTGTTAGCTTCGAATTCTTCTTCAAGAACTTCTTTAGCAGACAAGATTACTTTGCTGTTCTCACGGTCAAGTTCTTTCACTTTAACGCGCAAGGTACGGCCTTTGTAATCGCTGAAATCTTCAACGAAGTGACGCTCTACCATGGAAGCTGGGATAAATCCGCGAGCTCCAACATCAGCTACGAGGCCGCCTTTAACAACGTCAGCCACAGTAACTTCGAAAGCTTCTTGGGAAGCGAAGTATTTCTCAAGATCTTCCCATGATTTTTCACTATCAACAGCACGTTTGGAAAGAACAAGGCTTTCCTTGTTGTCGTTGATGCTGACAACTTTACATTCTACTTCCTGTCCAACTTCTACTGCTGCAGCAGCGTTGTCCAGTTGTACTGCGGACAATTCGCGAATTGGAATCACACCGTCGTATTTATATCCAATGCTTACATAAGCTTGGTTATCTTCGATTTTGACGATTGTTCCTTTCACGGTATCGCCTTTTTTCAGAGAAATGATTTCCAAGTCAGCTTGGTTAGTCACTTCTTCTTCGTTAACGGCAGCAACTTCTTCTACAGCTCCGTTATTTTCTGTCACAGCGGAATCCACCGCTTCTACGGATTCATTCTTTTCCGCAGCTTCCTGATTTTTAATTTCTTCAGACATGTGATTAGCCTCCTCGATTCAAAACCCCATTTATTTAAACCTGCGTATAGCAGAGTTCAAAACAAGCAATGCATAATATTTCACTTACACTTGATGATAGTATGTTCCAAAAAATAGCGGCTATGCCGTTATTTAATCAAAACATTGAGCAAAATTTGTTGTTCTGCTCATCCCTTAACTAGCACTTGGTTTACCTGTCTCTTTCATCTCACGGATGCGATCCATAATGACATCGGTAACAGCCTCGAGAGATTCGCTCCCCGCACCGGCAAATTGACTAAGGTCTACAGGAGCACCGTAGACAACGACCATGCGTCGAAAGGGTTTATACTGGCCGATAATAGCCGCTGGAATAACTGCTGCGCCACTTCGAAGTGCAAAGCTAGCAGCACCCTTCTTGGCCACTCCGGCATCAGAGTTACGCGTACCCTCCGGGAAGATACCCATGACATTACCATTACGAAGTGTGTTAAGGGCCGTTTTTATGGATTCTTTGCTTACGCCGCCACGTTTCACCGGAAAAGCACCCAATTTATTAATGAGCCAGCCAAGCACCGGAACCTCAAACAGTTCAGCCTTAGCCATATACTTTACCTGACGGTCCAGCTTAATTCCAATAGTCATTGGATCAAGCAGACTAATGTGGTTAGCGCAGAGCAGTACCCCGCCCTCCTTTGGCACATTTTCTTTCCCCACAATCTTAAGTGGGAAAAGGATTGCGTAAATCAAGCGAAGCAATCCAACACAAATTGCATAAATCATAAATGATTTCTCTCCCCGTCAACATGAGATCTACAGTGGGATACAATGGCCTCCACAACTTGATCGATATTCATTAAGGTCGTATCCAGAAGAATAGCATCCTCTGCACGGCGCAGCGGTGAAATCTCCCGTCCTTCATCCAGACGGTCCCGCTTTGCAATATCGTGTTCAAGCTGCTGAAGCGTCACCGATTCCGCGTCTCTCAGTTCCTTATAACGACGGAGAGCTCGTTCTTCCACACTTGCCGTCATAAAAATCTTTACCTCGGCATCCGGCAGCACGGTTGTACCGATATCGCGGCCATCCATTACCACGCCTTTGCGAAGCGCCATCTGACGCTGCAATTGACTCAGTCTGGATCTTACATCCTCGATCTTCGCATACTGCGACACAAGGCCGCTAACCTGAAGGCTCCGAATATGTGGGGTCACGTCTTCCCCATTAATCAGCACCTTCTGAATGTCTCGTTCCGGAATAAGTTCAATCACCATGTCGCGAACCTTCTCGTTCACTCGATGCTGATCTTCCGGTTCAATGCCTTCTTGGATCATATACCAGGTGATTGCCCGGTACATTGCACCAGTATCGACATAGATATAAGACAACTTCTGGGCTACCAATCGGGCTACAGTGCTCTTGCCTGCCCCGGCAGGTCCGTCGATGGCGACGTTTATTCTGTCATAAGTATGTGTACCCTGCCTATCCAACGGGGCATTCCTCCTCAAACACTCTTTCATAAAAAAAGCATCTAGCGTTACGAAAACTATTCCTGCAATATCAAGGAGCACACATAAATTGTTATGCTTGATGATATTATCAAGAAAAAAGCAGGCATTGCCTGCGACTTATAAAATTATACCACAGTTTATACTTCAGTGCAAAATCAGACAGCTTAATAGAGCTGTAAAAAATGCTTATCTGTTGCGGAAATCAAACTGACGTTCGAAGCAATAACGGATAATTTTCTGGCGTTCCAAATCTGAAATAGCGACAAATTTCAACATCGCTAAAAGCCGTCCATTCTCTAGCTTTTTAATGCGCACTACTTCACCTTCAAAATTGACATGCTCCGTGCTTCCGTTTCGATAAGGCACCAGTACCCAGCAGGACAATTTATTACCAACCTCCAGCTTAACCTGGTTATCCACTAAAAAGGAGATTCCTCCACCACCAATATCATCTGTACGAACTAGGAACCGTTTGCCAAGGCTATCCTTCACAGCAAGCTCTAGATCTGCATTCACTCGGAAAAAGCTTCTTCTCTGGATCTTAAAAATCGAATCTGTCTCCGGCTTTTGAATCCGGACCATACGAATTACATCTTCTTTAAAGCCCAGTACATAAGTATTAAAGTAATTTTTGATGCCACCCTCAGTTAAAAAATAAACCGAAAGCTCGTCCCCCATAAAGAGCCTTTTTAGACGACCATTGCTCTCCTGCATAGGAATTTCAATCAGGAATGCGTCTTCTTCCGTCTCTGCAATTCTTGATCTATATTCAACTTCTGCTTCAGCAGCGTCACTGGAAGCAACCTGTATGTATAGATATTCGTTAATTTTAGGATACAAAGATGTCACCGCCACATCAGTTTAGTAATTATCACTACCCCTGATTATAGCATGGGAATATCAGCCAGTCAGATATATTTTATAGATATTGCAAAAAAAAGGGACGCACCCAACTGCTGGATGCGCCCTCCCTTTATTTTGCCTCAGACCCCGAAGAAGGTCTGATTTCTTCCACAGACTCTTCAATGCCATCCTCGGCGTTAATGTAAATACGATACTTTGAGCCATTAACTCCTCCACCGAACTCGTAAGTCAAGACCTCGACGGAATCATCATTTTTAATCCAGGACAAGCGATTGTATTGCTCCTTGAAATCAGAATTCAGAAATTTTCTCGCCTCTGCAAGGGTAAGCTTTGGTTTTGGAAGCTTCCGGTTGTCCTTGTGCTCATTGACGTATTCGCTGGCCTCAAAACCGATGGTATCACCTGTATCCAGCCCCATACGAATGGTCATCTTTTCAGGATAAATCAATACATCATTCTGTTTGGTTACAAAGGTCAAATTCCCGATATTATCGTAACGATCAGCGCTGACTGCAGTCATATGGGGATATCCTTTTTTCTCAAGAAACTGCTCTGCTTTGGTAACTGCTTCTTTAATAGAAACTTTGGCAGGGCCAACCTCACGGTTGTCATAATAAGAGATCAGCAACCCGCCATTTTTGGTGAAATCCATACTAATGGTGTGCTTCTTATTCGAAGCGCTAACAGTTGCTGTATAGGATGGCCATTCGGTGTTCTTCCCATTTTCTTTAACATCCACTTTAGCATTGGAACCCGCATCCGCGAACTTCAACGCCTTACGTTTGATGTCTTCGGCAGTCACGGGGGTACCTCCGAGCATTTTGACGGAACGTTTATCGTAGATGCTTGCTACTGAAGGACCCCAGTCTAGCTCAGGGTATGCCCCTACACGTTTATCTACCGTTTTGAAGCCGTCAATAATCGTGTTGTCCTCCGCTTTATTTTCTGTCGCCAACGCCGTTTCAACATCCATCCAGCGCAGCCGATTGCCAATGACTTTATTTTGTACCTCTTGCAAATCCTTAGAGATTTCTCCTGAGTTCTTGTACAATGCTTTTAGATTGCTCAGCTCTCCATCTGTCAGAGGTTTTTTAGTGAAGTCACGAATCCCGGCTTTATAAGAAAAGTTGGAGATTTTGGACAGAAACTCCTCTGTTTTGCTAAATGGCAGCAAGGTCAGCGGCAGCTGGTTAATCTCATTTTGGGCCTCACTAGTCATCCGCCACACATTCACAAGTCCTTTGCGGTGCATCCCATTAGAAGCAGAGTTAACCGCAAGCGTATTTCCAAGCTCACCATGAAGACGGTCCACATGATAGGACAAATCATGAAAGGCGCGTTGATATTGGTTCTCCGCCTTAATTAGTATTGAATTCTTCTCCTGATTCTCCTGATAACCCCACACAAGCGCACCAATCAGCAGCAGCGCGGTCAGCGGGAACATTACAGCACTTAATCTTTTGTACATAGGGCTACAAGACTCCTTTCGATAGCTTATTGGCGTTAGTTTGACAATAAACTAGGAGTCTTATGCACTGAAGTTGCTACACAATGTGACTATAACGTCCGTTCATGCTCTCTCTTCAATCTCAAAGCCACTGCTATTACTGCAAAGGCATTGTTTAAAGCCGGTTTGAATGACACCATGCTCTTTAATCCCTCTTAATATGTAGGTCTCACCGCACTGTTTGCAAACGATACGTACTTTTATACGCAAAAAAAGACACCTCTCTCCTCTCTGGAATTCCTTACTAGGAACTGCCCTTCGAATATAAGTGTGCCCATCTCGATTATAGGTTAACCTCTTCTTCACGTTTCAGAAAGCGGAAAGGAGAACGGCTGTTGGCCCTAGCAACCTTTCCCATACCTCCATACCATAGGATAGCCATCAGAGGCACAATAAACCATATCCAATAGTTGGCTGTCGTACTCAAAATAAAGTCATATATCCCATGCCACATCCATGGCAACAGGAGAGAAAACACCAGAATTCTGCGGGTATGAACTCCTTTTGAGAACTTCGCCCTTCCCATATGGTAGCCCATGATCACACCAAACATAGCGTGTCCAGAAACCGGAAGAAGTGCTCTTAGAAACATTGATCCGATTGAAGCGTTGCTATACCAAGCGTACATTACATTTTCTATTGTTGCGAAGCCGAGCGAAATCGCCACAGCGTATAGTATCCCATCATATGGCTCGTCAAATTCGGTATGATTGTAAATCATATGGTACAGCACAAACCACTTTAGACATTCTTCCACGCCAGCGGATATGAGAAACGACTCCACGTAGGGACCACCATTTAGTCCCAGCATCAGCCCTCTCTGAATGATCATTACTGGAAACACAATCAGAAGGCCGAGCAAGAATACTTTAATGACTACATGAAGCGGTTCTTGATCATACTTGTCTTTCAGATAAAAAAAGGTCAACAGAGCAAGTCCCGGCGCTACTGCCGACGTAATGACCGATAACACGAGCACCGAATAACCTCCCTACACCCCTAAACCCTATTACTGCCGTTACACAGCAAGGTAGATGATAACTTTGATACAAGAATGACCGACATATCACCAACAACAAGACTAGGGCTGATCGGCCTAAACAATGGTCATCAGCCCCTAGATCTTGCTTAATTACTCCTGACGCTTAAAATGAGTGCACAATAACTGGACCGCATTCTCCGGCATCACTGTTTTCCCGTATTCATCGAGAACAGCTTCTGTGACCGGTGAGGAATCTCCAAACTCAGCAAGTACGCCAACAAGACCTGACAACGCCGTTTCTTCAAATTCCTTTGGATCGAAATACAGATACCATTTATTGTTATAAGAATACAGTTTCCCCTGGGAAGTAATATTACCGATGAGCACATGAGCCGCTTCAACCAGAACCTCGAAATCGCGGAATGCATATACAATGGAGTCGCTTTGTTCAAGAGTAACTTCCATTTCATAAATCTCTTCTGGCAATTCTTCTTCCCCGGACGCACCGTACTGATGGTGATCATATTTTCCTCGGGTCACTATAACGACCATGCCTTGCGCGGGCAATGCGAAAACTTCTACGGCAAGCGGACCCGTGGCATCAAAACCTAGTTCACTATATGCTTGATCCATCATCTCCGTAAACAGGTCATGAACCTTAGGAACTTCCTGCCACATGTCTTCCTTCTGGATGCCCCGCTCGCTCAGGTCGTCAAAAGTGAGGAAAATCCGTATCTTATCTTGACTTAATCGCTCTATTCTCATGACAGGATCCTCCTTTTGCAAGCTCATTTATTATAATGTATGATGAGTCCCGAGTAATGAGCCAAAAATGGTTACTATGTAAGTATGTTATCATTTTGCCGAGATAAATGCACGTAAATAAAT
This sequence comes from Paenibacillus sp. FSL R7-0163, assembly GCF_037969975.1. NCBI lineage: Bacteria > Bacillati > Bacillota > Bacilli > Caryophanales > Paenibacillaceae > Paenibacillus > Paenibacillus sp. FSL R7-0163. Next base: position 1,528,395 of record NZ_CP150224.1, on the reverse strand, counting down.
ATATAAAATCCTCTCTATTGAATAAACCATTTTCAAGGCCCTGAATAATAAAAAAGAATCATTCTGCGGAATATTTCATCCCCAAAATGATTCTGATGGAGTCCTTTACGGTTACAATCCCGGTATGGTTGTATGCGTTTCTTTAAGAATCTGCTCTACTTCGCTCTTTACTTCAGGATTGCTGCGAATGAATTCCTTTAACAATTTAAGATTGGATTCCTTCGACTTCACTGGTGATTCAGTCTTATGCTCAGAGGTTGCGCTGCTTGAACCGTTACTTTGAGCATTACTGCTTGAAACAGCAGTGTTACCAAAACCAGTCGTGGCCATACCGATTATTTTTTCTTTTGCTTTATCTGCAGCCCCACTCATGGAACCACCCGATTGCCCTAGCGAAGACATTAAAGAATTCCGCTTTTTGGACATAATCATACTGGCTGCGGCGCCCATCAGCACCCCGCATAAAAATGACGAAGTATTCATATTTCCAGCCTCCTTGTATGGTAAAATCATGTTTAGTGTTCGCGGAAAGATTCCGGCTCATACAACCTAATAACAAGAAAGCGAGTTGAAAAAAGTGGGTAAAATGACATCAGTGCTCCTATTGGCTACCTTGCTGCTTACAGCCTGTGGCAACAGCGGTGCAAATGGAAATACAGCCAAGGAAACAAACACCACAAACAATCCGCCCACGGCGGCAGCTACACAAAGCGCAGAAACTACGGCGCCAGCACCTGAAGCAACAGCCAGTCCTACCCCTGAAGCAACAGCAGATGGAGGTACTACAGGAAATAGTACAGCCAGTAAGGGTGAAGCATCCGCTGAAATTCCACTGCTGTACCATATGAACAAAAATTACGACATCGTCCCTAATGAGGAAGCTACAAATAAAAAAGTGGTTCTGCTCACTTTTGACGACGGTCCTAAAGATGCTGCAATGATTAACCCTTTGATGGATATTCTGGACAAACATCAAGCTAAAGCCATCTTTTTCGTAAATGGTTATCGTGTTAAGGAGCATCCTGAGCTTCTGGAGTTAATACATAACCGCGGTGGAATTATCGGCAACCACAGCTGGGATCATATTGTATTGAAAGACAAGTCCTATACTGAGGTTAAAAAGCAAATCGAAGATGTTCAAAATATTGTCAAAGAAACATTGGGAGAAGCTCCTCACTTTTTCCGTCCGCCACATGGTGCCGGCGGGGATGTTGGCAAGAAGGTCGCGGCTGAGAATGGAATGTTATACATGACCTGGTCTGTAGGCTCACTTGACTGGGAAATGAAAGAAAAGGAAACGGGTAAGACAGAAAAATTGATCAGTAATGTTACCGATCAGCTGCATTCCGGCAGTAATATCCTGATGCATGAGCTACCATGGACCGTTGAGGGACTGGATACCTTGCTCACTACACTTGAGGGTAAAGGCTACAGCTTTGTTGATCCGCGCAGCATTGAGCTAAAAATGCGTTGATCTTCTCATCTTTACATGTCCGATAGTTGCTTCGTCAGCGCAATTGTTTTCGAATCAAACAAAAATAGAAGGGGGTTCCAAAAGCCATTTGCATGGCTTTGGAACCCCCTTTTTACGCTACCAGTTTTTCTTACTGGAAAGAGTAAGCACTATTGGGTTGATTTACGCAGTGTCAGCACATGCATTTCAGCAGGACTGCCCCAGCGAAGTGGCAGATGTGCTGTTCCAAACCCTCTGCTGATCAGCAGCAGGGCATTTTTTGCGGAACCGTCCCCTCTTGGCCAACTAAACTTTCCAGCGTCATATTTATGATAGAAATGCTCTACATGTCTTTGACCCACAAATGGAAGGATCACCTGCCCCCCATGCGTATGACCTGCGAGAATCAGGTCCGCTGGCACACTCTGGCGCTTGGATAACCAAAGCGGATCATGTACAAGAATAATACGACAGGTACCTTCAGCAGAAGTGTTTGTGGTTAATGGCGGAAAAGGACCGTATGGAGTTTTGCCCCCATTTTTCGGAAAATCAATTCCGGTTAACCAAAGTTTAGCTCCCTCACGTTCAAAAGCCACATTTTCATCCATTAACAGTTTTGCACCACTGTCCTGAATAATCTCATCTACCCTTGAAATATTAGCCCGGTAATCATGATTTCCATGCACTACATAGGTAGATGCAATAGAAGTAACTAGAGTCATATTATCGACAAGACGATTTAAAGGGCTATCTTTTTCCGTTAGATCTCCTCCCAGAAAGACAACATCTACCCCACCCTTTAATGGTGTCAGAAGCGCGGAAGGAAGGCGGCGGCGATGGATATCTGTTATAAACAAAATACGAAATCCATCGAACTCTTCAGGTAACGAATCTAGCATTATTTCCTCGGTAATAATTCTGTTTCTAAAAGCATTAATCACCATGATTATGACAACAGCCGCAGCTATCAATAGAATGACCAGAGCCATTCCCCATACCCCTGTGCTCACCATAATGTACTCAGCGGAGGCGCTCCTTCAATTCCCCACCAAAGCAGCCCGATTAGCAAAATAACAAAGATAAAAATCAAAGAATTCACAAACATCTTGCTTAAACGAACTTTTTCTGAAGAATAAGTATCTGAACGAGAAGGAACAGATTCTTCGTCCTTCTCTTTACTTCCTGTGGAAGAGCGCTTTGCAGAACCTGCTGGGCGGCGAGCTTTTCTTGATAAAGTTGCCGTAGAAACCCGAGCGGTAGCATTTTTCTTTATAGGAGTAGACTTCTTTTCAGGAGTAGCCTTTTTTACAGCCTCCGAAGTCCGCTTCTCTTTTTTACTTTTGCCAGGATGTTTGCTTTCACTTTTATGTTGTTTTTGTCGAGACTTTACCCGGCTTAATTCCTCACTCATGATTCCCTCCTATAGCGGATCACCAGACCTGAGATCAGGTCGATGAAGAAGTGACATAGTATAGGGGCCCAGAGGCTGCCCGATTGAATGTAAATATATCCAAGACCATAACTGCTTAAGAATACCCAGCCGGTAGGTACAAAGTGACGTAAATAACGGACATGAATAAGAGCAAATACTATACTCGTCCAATAAGGGCCAATGGAATATTGGATGGCTCCGCGGAATAAGAGCTCCTCACATACCGATACAATTGCTGCTATGACGATAATATGCCACACAGGGCGATTTCGAAATAAAAGGTCGTTTATTCCACCATCATCCATGCTTTCCTCAGGGACAATATGTGTCAATAAATAGTCAACAATTAGCATTGCAGCAGCAAGACCGAGGCCCCATGCCACAAAATGTACTTTTTCTGGAATAATTAATAGCTGAAAAGGATTTCTTTTCTGAAATAATATCCATATCAAACCGATAATTAATGTGAGCCCCTGAGTGATATAGAGATTGAGCAGCAGAAGACGGTCTGTCAACTGGCCTGGTTCTACCTTTTTAACCTTAATCTCGCCAAATTTGAATTTTTTCATCGTGACCTGCCTGTTCTTTATTTTTTTCGGGCCGCTCCGAGAGAGAAACCGTCCATAGTGTTGCTATCAATACATAATACATAGGATAATCCCCCCAGAAAAAGGAGCATTTATTATGAGCAAACGTAAGTCCCGCAATCAAATGTTATACACGCTAGTTTTTTTGTTTTTCTTAGTTTGCGCCTTCGCCGCATTTTTTACTGGCGTCAAGGTTGGCGCAGACAAAACTGAAGCCAAATATGACAATCAATCAAGCATGAATGGATTAGTAGAATTCACGGGCTCGTATCAACAGCAGGATCTTGTTACTTTCTATCATAACGTATTTTTGCCCTATCGGGAATTCAAGCGGAATTGGAACATTCAAGTAGATAAGTTAGCGCGCAGCACAGATGCTCGTATGAATGCGGCAGTAATGAAGAATCTAAGTATTCTAGCAGACCAGCAATATGAAAGAGTTAATCAAGATTCAATTTTCACTAACTCTCCTCTATTACATCAGTCACAGGTCAATGTACTCAAAAGCTTAACTTTATTTTCTAAGGCCTCCGGCAAAGTCTCTACTAGTGCCTCTGGTGCAGAGACAGCCAAGTTATTGAAAAATGATGAATTTACAACCGGCGCCGTGAAGTACGGTCTGTTAGCTCAAAAGAACTTCTATGATTCTATGCTAAAATGGGGCTCTAAGACAAACCAGAAAATACCTTCTGCACCTGGCGAACTAAAAACGATGTCTTTCATCCAGTGGAAAAAAATGCCGCTGCTTTTGAAGAATGCTTCTATCGCTGACATGATGCTGAATCGCGGAATTTTTGCAGGTTATGATCCTCAGGACATCACTGCTAAAATAGACGATATGATTTACTCAGGCACTGCGAGCTCATTAAATCTTTCGGATATCCAGTCCTCAGTAACCTTGTTGATTTCTACAGGTGCTGTGCAGGAACAGGATTTTGTAAAATGGCGGGAACAGTATTATAACAGGGAGACACTTCCACAGCTTCCGTTCTTTTTTGAATAGAACCAGTTATTGAATCATAACGAAAAATGAAGTTCACTTCAAGAAACGCTGCTTGCAAAGCCTATTGACACAACTTGCATACCGTGTTACATTATGAAAAAATTAATCATTCAAAACCGATGATGGAACAAAGATCCTGGAAGTCTTCAGAGAGCCGGTGGTTGGTGCAAACCGGTGACGAACAGCTATCTTTAGCGCTCCTGAGATATTGTATCGAACCTTAAAGTAGGTACAATCGGATCAACTCCGTTAACAGTGTGGCCTATGCAGGCCAATGAGGCTGCTTCTTCCAAGTTGCAGTGAATTAGGGTGGTACCACGAAGATAACTCTCGTCCCTTACTACGGCAGTAGTATGGGGTTGGGAGTTTTTTTAATTCCCTAATCCCCCATAAATACTACCTTATGCCCAAAGTTACCGATTTCGCGGTACTCTTGCACGCTGTTTCTTTTGTGCGACACCGCGTTGATCTACTATTATTACATGTTTTTCTCTACTAGTTCGTGAACCTTCTGGTATTGTGGACTGCCCATCAGGGCGTCCTCGACATATAAAGCTTTTCAACTTTAAGGGGGATAAGAAACCATGTTTAAAGTATTAGTATCGGATCCAATCAGTGATTTGGGCATTCAGCAATTGATGGACGCAACAGATGTAGTTGTAGACAAAAAAACAGGTCTCAGTGAAGATGAGCTCGTTGCAATCATCGGTGAATATGATGGTCTACTCGTCCGCAGTCAAACTACAGTAACTGAAAAAATTATCGAAGCTGGAAAAAACTTAAAGGTCATTGGTCGTGCAGGTGTGGGTGTAGATAATATCAAGCTGGAAGCTGCTACTCAACGTGGGGTTGTTGTTATCAACGCTCCTGATGGAAATACCATTACAACTTGTGAGCATGCTTTTGCAATGATGATGGCTTTGGCCCGTCACATTCCACAAGCTTATGCAAAAACAATTGGTGGAACCTGGGATAGAAAAACCTTCGTGGGTGTAGAACTTCGCGGCAAAACTTTAGGTGTACTGGGAATGGGCAGAATCGGTAGCGAAGTGGCAAAACGTGCCAAAGCTTTCGGCATGGAAATCCTTGCTTTTGATCCTTTCTTAACTGCTGAGCGTGCTGAGAAACTGGAAGTAAAATTAGCTTCCGTTGACGATGTAGTCCGCGGAGCAGACTTCATTACTGTTCACACTCCACTTACTCCGGAAACACGCCATATGATTTCCCGCCCGCAATTTGAAGTGATGAAAAAGGGAATGCGCATCATCAACTGTGCCCGTGGTGGTGTAATTGATGAAATGGCGTTAGTAGAAGCTATTGATAGCGGTATTGTTGCTGGCGCTGCATTTGACGTATTCGAAAAAGAACCGCCACAAGCAGATCACCCATTCTTGTCGCATCCAAAAATTATCGTGACTCCTCACTTGGGCGCTTCTACAATTGAAGCTCAGGAGAATGTAGCGATCGATGTATCGGAACAAGTACTGCATATTCTGCGTAATGAACCGTTCATCAATGCTGTAAATATTCCTCCAGTTGCTCCAAGCGTAATGAACAAACTCCAGCCTTACTTCACACTTGGTGAGAAGCTGGGCAGCTTTGTTACCCAGATTACAGATAGTGCTATTCGTGAAATCCATGTTGAGTATGCGGGTGATCTGTCAGATGTCGATACCCAACCACTTACCCGCTATATTGTGAAAGGCGTGCTCTCCCGTCACTTCGCTGAGGATGTTAACATCGTTAACTCCATGCATTTGGCAAAAACACGCGACGTTAATGTAGTAATAACTAAAGCTTCCAAAACTAAAGGCTTCACTAATCTGATTACCGTGACCCTTAAAACAGATCACGACCAAGAACGTCTCGTAGCCGGAACATTGCTGCAAGGTTATGGAGAAAGAATTGTTCAAGTGAACAAGTTCCCAGTTGATATCGCTCCTGAAGGACATCAAATTGTAGTATCCCATAACGACAAACCAGGGATTATCGGACTTGTGGGCACATTGCTAGGCGAAAATGATGTCAACATCGCCTCCATGCAAGTGGGACGTAAAATCGTTGGTGGCGAAGCAATCATGCTGCTGACCGTTGATAAAGCTGTACCTACTCATGTGCTTGTGAAGCTTGCTGGCCTGCCAGAAATCAACACTGCCGAAGAAATCATTCTTCTGTAAGCAATACGATAGAAATCAAACAACAGAGCAGCGATCCTCCCCTTATAGGAGTTTCGCTGCTTTTGTTGTTGATCGTCGACCCGTTTCGGCTTCATTTACAATATCGAATCGAGTTCCCTAGTGGGGGCTTACGGACACCCTTGAGGTTACGGACCCAGATGACCCTATATGCAATAATTTCGCCTTTGAAGCAGGGTTTCTCCAGTGCCACTATTCCTCAAAAAGAGAGCTAAATCAGGTGTTTTGCCTATCAATAGCGTCTATGGGGACCGATAGCGTTCTTAATATACGAAAATGCTGCATTTAAGATCAGCTGTGTCCTACACTGCTTCGTACGCACAAATGGGATCAAACAGATCAAGTTTGCTGTTTAGACTAAGAATGCGGGAACAGTCCGACCATCGATGTCTGTAAATCCATACTTTTCAGCCAGCGTAGCAACCTGCTGCGGTTGTCCGGTCATAGACATGACCTTAGGATCGGCTGCTAGAGCAGCGGCTGCTCTACCGATATAGGTTGTGGATTCAGTCATCTGCAATGCTTCAACCTCATGCCAATGCTCCTCATCCGTGTTCATGCTCTCCAACACCGCCTCTGTCCTCATCCAGCCCGGAGTAAGCGGAATAACTGCAATGTTGTCCTCTTTAAGCTCATTCGATAACCCGTAGGCCATGCGGACTAGGGAGTTTTTAGAAAGATCATAATAGAAGTTTCCAAGATATTTGTAATGATCCCAAAAGGTTGTGTGGATGATTAGACCGCCAGCTTTTGCCTCACGCATTAATGGAATTGCATAATAATTTGTTATCAACTGTGCCCTCACACCCGCATTAAACATATTATCCCAATGCGCTGTAGGAAGCTCCCAGAAAGACTTCTGCTCAATAGGTAAATCGTTGCCGCCCCATACATTGTTGACTAAAATATCAAGCCGCCCTTGCTCTGAAGCAATCTGGCGAATGACCGCCTCTGTCTCCTGATCTTTTGTATGATCACATCGTATGGCGCTGCCGGACCCTCCCTCCGCTTTTATTTCCCTAAGTACGTTATCAATGCTCCGCTTGCTATGCTCTGTGCCAGAAGCCTCTGTCGTTCTGCCCGTAATATAAACGAATGCACCTTTCCTTGCCAGCTCCAATGCAATTCCTCTACCAGCACCTCTGCTGCCTCCGGTAACCAATGCTACTTTTCCTTTTAAAGTCATGTCCTCAATCCTTTCTACACTTGTTTTTCTCAAAATGTTCTGTATTTAATCCTTACCTTATATAAGTATAATTCTTTAATATGACATCAACTGACATATATAATATAATAATTAATTAAGAACTAACTAACATTTATTAGGAGGAGGAATGTTCCCTTAATGAGAGCCGATCGTTTGTTATCCATCTTACTTTTGCTGCAAAATCGTGGAAAGATGACGTCCCGTGAGCTAGCCCAGACCTTAGAAGTGTCTGAACGAACTGTGTTTAGAGATATGGAAGCCTTATGTACAGCGGGAATACCGATTCTTGCCGAACGGGGACGCGAAGGAGGTTGGATACTCACAGAAGGATACCGGACCTCCTTAACGGGTATGAAGCCCTCAGAAATTGCTACACTGCTGCTGTCCGCAGACTCCTCAATCTTAAAAGATCTGGGTATACAAAACGACTTCTCTTCTGCCGTGCTTAAGCTGGAGGCTGCTTCCCCATCCAGGCCGAATAATCCAGCCAGTTACCTGAGCCAGCGCATTCATATTGATGGTGCCAGCTGGCACCCTTCCGACGAGACGTACCCGTTCCTATCTGTCTTGCAGGAAGCTGTTTGGGAAGACCGTAAAGTGAAGATCACTTACCCACGGAATGACGAGATGAAGGAGCGTTTCATTGAACCTCTCGGGTTAGTCGCAAAACGTGGAGTTTGGTATGTAGTGGCACGAACCGAGGGTGAAATGCGGACTTTTCGCGTGTCGAGATTAATACAAGCTGACGCAACTTATGAATCATTTGTCAGACCTGAGGCTTTTGATTTAAAAAGCTACTGGGAACAATCGACTTTAGCTTTTAAAGCAGCACTGCCAAAATATGTAGTGAACTTAAAGGTGAATGAGTCTATTCTTAAAGAATTACAACGTGAAAGATATGTAACTATAACTTTAGTAGAACCCTCTGCTAATACTGGGTGGATGAACGTGGAGGCCGAGTTTAATGCTATAGAATCTGCCTGTCGTATCGTACTCTCTTTCTCTCCTTCAGTTATTGTTTTAGCTCCTATCGAACTAGTAGGGATGGTAAAGTCTGCTATTAAAACAATTTCCACAATATATGAGGAATTTTGACATGAATTCTAAATATCTACTACTTAAAGAAGATTTATGACACTTCTCTATAGACCAATGACCTATAAATCCCCTATAATAACACCATTACATAAAATTTAATAAGGGGGACATTTTACCAATGAGCTGGATGCACAAACTTCCGTTAAAACAAAGAATTGTTGCCGGATGTTACCTCGTTGCCGCACTGTTTGCTATTCCTGTCTTAGTTACGTTAATGATTCTAGGTCAATTTCTCGTAGGAATTATACTAGTAGTTGTTCTTGCAGGTCTGACTTTACCTGTTGCTCGCTTCGTGGAGAGAACGCTTACATCATCTTTTGATGATATTGCTAATGTATCTCACAGTATTTCGAAGGGCGATTTCACTAGCAGAGCGGACGAAAATGGCTCAATGGGTGACGTAAGCCGCTCCTTTAACACAATGATTGATAAGCTCAAGAAGATTCTGACCGATGCATCGCAGATCACCCGTCAAGTTATGGATGCAAGCCGCGGAATCGAAGATAAGAACCAGAACCTGAAGATTGTCATGGCACAAGTAGCCTCTTCTTCTACTGAGCTCGCTCTTGGTGCAAATGAAATATCTACGGATATCGCTGATATGACAGAATCCATTAAAGACATTGAGACCAAAGTATCCAATTATACGAACTCCACCAAAGAAATGAACAGACGTTCAATACATACCTTAGAACTTGTTGAGCAAGGGCGCCAATCCGTAGATACACAGGCTGAAGGCATGCGCAAAAACATAGAGGCTACACAAAAAGTGGCTGATACTATTGAAGCTCTCTCACAAAATGCCCGCGGGATTACGATGATCACCAAGACCATCACAGAGATCGCTGAGCAGACCAACCTGCTGTCACTGAATGCCTCCATCGAAGCTGCTCGTGCCGGAGAGCATGGTCGGGGTTTTGCCGTTGTAGCTCAAGAGGTTCGCAAGCTTGCTGAAGAATCTACGGCATCCACAAAAGAAGTATTCGGCTTGGTCCGCAGCATTGAGTCAGATATTAAACAAGCCATCGATAATATTGCCATCAATGAAGAGGTTGTGCAGGTTCAGAATGAAATGATCACTCAATCTGCCCATATTTTCGCACAAATTGTACAAAGCGTGCAGTACATTACCGAGCAAATCTCTTCATTCTCTGCGGAGAGTGATCTTATGCTAGAAAGTGCCTTGAAAATTTCCAGTGCAATTGAGAATATCTCAGCAATCACCGAAGAAACTGCTGCTGGCACGGAAGAGGTATCGGCGGCTATGAATGAACAGATTAATGCCCTGCAGTCTGTTGCAGAAGAAACGGAAAAAATGACCCAGGCCGTATTTAATCTGCAAAAAACCATTCATATCTTTAAATTCTAGTTCAAAACTATCAACTGCCACCTAAGCTGAGTCTTAGGTGGCAGTTTTTTTCGCGAGGCAAAACTTCATCTCTTGGACAAGACTTTCGTCAAATTTCGAGTTTTTTTAGCGGATTATGTTGACAAAAATTAATGAGGAATATATTGTAAAGGAAAATTATTCTTATCAACTATAAATTAATATTGGCAAAATCCTCGAAAGAGGATGACGCAAAACCATGGATCTACAGCCTCATTTTTTCGTTTGAGGCCATGATTGCCAGGTTGCAGAGGAACCAGGACGGCTGAACTATTGTTCAGTCTTAGCGGTGCCTTATGCCACCAACCTGTGCTTACTATAGAGCACAGGTTTTTACTTTTTGAGTATATTGATCTATCGTATCTATTCGGTAGATTAATAACTAATATATATCAAAAAACTTGTGAGGTGTTTCTTTTGAAGACAGTCGCAGATTACATGGCGGAAGCACTACGTAACCTTGGAGTCACCCATTCTTTTGGGATCATTGGCAAATCCATTTGTCCAATAGTTCTAAAGATGGTGGATTACGGTATTGAATTTATTCCCGGCAGACATGAAGCAAGCTCCGGATTCGAAGCAGCAGGGTATGCGCTGAAAACGGGTAACCTAGGCGTAGCATTTGGTACTTCGGGTCCTGGGGGAACTAACCTGCTTACAGCAGCAGCACATGCGAAAGCTAACAACCTACCTGTCCTATTTATTACCGGCCACCAATCCATTACAGAGCTTGGAATTCCTCAATGTCAGGACTCCACCTCTTTTCTGGCTGATTTAGCTGATATGTTCAAACCTGCCACCTTGTTCAGTAAATTGGTTGAACGTGGGGATCACTTTGGTACTATTTTTAATCATGCGATTTCTGTGGCCCTGACCAAACGGGGTCCTGTTCATCTTTGTATTCCTTTTGATGTACAAACTGAAGTATTGGAAGAATGCAATATAGTAATCCCAGAAAGAGAATCTCTAATTAGTCAAGCTAATATCGATAGAGTCATCGATGCTATTCAAGCTGCTAAGAATCCTTTGATTATTGCGGGTAAAGGAATTAACCGCTCCGGAGCACATAAAGAGCTTGTTCAACTCGCAGAAACTTTTAATATTCCTGTAGTAACATCTCCAGGTGGAAAAGGGGCTATAGTCTGGGATCACCCACTCTATCATGGTCCTATTGGCGTTGGCGGTTCGACCCACGGGGACGATTTATTGAATAAAAGCGATTTATTTATAGTGCTTGGATCACGTTTAAGTGATATGACCATCTGTAATCTTAAACGGGAGAATCATCCAGCAACTTTAATTCAATTTGATATTGATCCAACCTTTGTCGGAAAAATACTATTGTCCAAAACGATACCGGTCACTGGGGACCTGCGCGATAATTTGGTGCACTGCCTAAATCATATTGACCCAAACACAATCACCAAACGTGAGGCTTTGGCCGATGCGGATTATTCAGAAGAGCTTCCAACCCTCAAGAATCTTTCCCTTGCTTCGGTAATGAGCACTTTAAGTGATTTGATCCCTTATAATAATTCAATTTTCGTTGATGATGGAAGTCATGGATTCCACGCTGCAAAATGGTACAAGGTTAAGAAACCGGGCAGCTTTGTTTTTGATGCGTATTTTGCTTGCATGGGTAATTCGATCGGCATGGCTATTGGTGCAAAAGTTGCTGCTCCTGAAGAAACTATCCTCTGCATTACAGGTGATGGTTGTTTCATGATGCTCGGCGCTGAGATTAACACCGCTGTCTGCAAAGATATCCCTGTCATCTTTATCGTGGTCAATAATAAGCAACTAGATATGGCTCTTAAGGGTATGGAGAAAACCACAGGTCGTATCGATGGAACTCTATATGAAGTACCAATGGACGCCGTAAAATTCGCTGAATCTCTAGGTGCTAAAGGCTACAAATGTGAGAATGCGGATGAATTCACAGCTGCAATTAAAGATGCGGTAGCTCTAAACCATGTTGCCGTTATTGAACTACTAACAGACCGTGATGAAGTCCCTCCGACTGCACACCGTACTTTGAACCTAAACTAGGAGGCTAACCATGAAGGAAAATATCAACAGTGGTCTCAACCACTTCACGAATCTATCAGGAGACTATGGCGCAAAAGCACTAGCTCCAATTAAAGACCACTTCCCTGACTTGGCTGAATTTATTATGGGGAATGCCTATGGCGATATTTTTCAACGTAATACTATAGCCCCTGACTGGAAGGAAATCGCAGTCATTTCATCTTTAATTTCAATGGGTCAATTCGAACAGTTGGGCGTTCATTATGTCATGGCCCTTCGTGTTGGAGTTACCGTAGAACAGCTTAAAGGTATTCTATTACACTTAGTACCCGTTATAGGGGCACCTAGAATCATTACAGCTTTTAATATCCTGCTTGCAACCATAGAAGAAATCCAATAACCCAACAGTTCGACAACAATATACAAAATTCGACTTTATTATTGCATACACTTGAAAAATATGCCTATAATAGAGTCGGAATATCCCATTACTTGCTGTATAGTGTCGAATTTTGACTTTTATAAAACAGCTAAATGGATATACATGGCTGGATATTGCAGTCGAACTGTTTTGGACAAATTCAATCTATGGGAGAGATTTAGGCATGGGAAGTTTCGTTTTGAAGACAGACACTACAAACAAGGTTATTAACATTGAGTTAGATGGAACATTTTCTGAAGAAGATGGTCTAAAATCTATTCAAGCTTATCAACAAACTATCAATCCAATTACTCCAGCTGACTATGAACTAAAAATCGACTGCAGAAAGCTAAATGTAACTGCACCAGATGTGGTACCTCTTTTAGAAAGCTGCTTTGTAATGTTTAAGAATGATGGGTTTGTAAAAGTAAATCTAACGCTTGAAAATAACCCGATCCTCAAAATGCAGCTTTCCCGTCTTGGCCGTAAAGCTGGACTCGATAACATCGAGATCATTTCTGCGGTTACAGTCTAGATCTTTTAATCTTAATATGTAGGCCACATTTTACTGCTTTCCTGGAGGCGTATTATGACCGGAATTCGTATTAAAGGCATTGATATCTATCATCCCAGCAATATAGTTGGTAACGACTTTTTCATTAAGCATTTTGACGAAAAAGGCATTGATATTCGAGGTCTATTATCCGCATTAGGTCGTATTACACGGTATAGTATTAAGGATGCGGATGAGAATTCCCTTACGATGGCTTTTGAGGCTGCCCGGAATGTTCTGGAGAAAAGTGGTCTCACAGGTGCCGATATCGACCTTATTGCCTATGCAAGTCAAACTCCTGAGTATATCTTTCCTACCAACTCATTAATGATTCACCGTTTGATCAAAGGCGCATCCCATACAATCTGCATTGACAGCAACGCTAATTGTGCGGGTATGACGGCTTCAGTGGAACAGGTTAGCCGTCAGATGCAAGCGAATCCTAGGATTAAACGAGCGTTGATAATCGGCTCCGATTATGTAACCCCTCATGCCGATAAGAATGATCCAGTCTACTACGCTAACTTCGGTGATGCAGCGGCGGCAGTCATTCTTGAACAAGCTGAGGATGTAGTCGGTTTCATTGACTCTATCTACCAAACGGATCCTTGTGTTTGCGATAAATCCAAGTTCCCGTGCGCAGGCCTGGCTAAACTGGGTAAACAAGGTGTAGCGGCTGGAGAGTTTAATGTGAAGTTTATTCCTTTTGATGATTCCATTTGCATAGATGCTGCTTCTGAGTCTATTCGTACTCTACTATCTAACAACAATATCGCGCCTGAAGCCATTAAAGCAGCCTGCTTCTCACAGTTTTCATTGCCTAATATCTTAGAGATGTGTGAGAAAGTCGGTATTGATCGCAATGTAGCGGTATACATAGGGGATGAATTCGGATATACCTCTACCAGCAGCCCATTTATTGCTCTACATAAAGCTGTAACTACTGGAAAGATCGAACGTGGTGATAAAGTCCTGTTCTGGACAGTGGGCGCCGGTTGGCAAAATGTAGCATTTGTTATTGAATATTAGGAGCTATATAACAAAAAGCGGCAAGCTAGGGATTCACCTAAGCTTGCCGCTTTTTGTTATAAATATGAACGCAACATCAGGACTTACTTGCAAAGGTGAGCCCCTTTTCCGCGAGAGCACTCCGCAGTAGAACGATCGCCTTTGGCCCCAATCCATGTAGCTGCAGAAGCTCTGCCTCCGTAAGCTTGCTGAATTGTTGAAGCTGAACATATCCAGCCCCATGCAGGGCTCGAAGCGCCGGCTTAGATAGTCCGCCCGGCAGATCAGATTCGTTTCCGTTAACCATAGACATATACAGCCCCTTTATCACTGATATCCTTCATGCTTCTCCCAACCCATGGTACGCGCTACAGCGTCCTTCCAGGCGTTGTAACGACCTTCCCGCTCAGTAATACCCATCTCAGGCGAGAAGACCCTCTCAGCCTTGTTGAAGCTCTCTAGCTGGGCACGTGTCCAGACTCCGGACGTTAACCCGGCCAGAAGCGCTGCACCTAGCGCTGTTGTCTCCGCATATGTGGTTCTAGTAACCTCACTGCCCAGGATATCAGACTGGAACTGCATCAGCAAATCGTTACGCACAGCTCCGCCATCCACACGAAGGCCGGTCAATGGCATGCCTGCGTCTTTTTCCATAGCTCCTATTACATCTCTAGATTGAAAGGCTAAGGACTCCAATGTAGCTCGTACCAGATGTCCTGAGGTAGTGCCCCTGGTGAGGCCAAATATGGCTCCACGGGCGTACATATCCCAATAGGGTGCCCCCAGTCCGGTAAACGCAGGCACAACGATAACCCCTTCGCTGTCCTCTACTTCCCTTGCTTTAACTTCTGAGCCTGCTGGCTCCTCTATAAGACCAAGCCCCTCCTGCAGCCACTGAACAGCCGCTCCGGCTACGAACACACTGCCCTCGAGGGCATAATAGAGTTCATCTCCCATACCCCAAGCTACAGTGGTCAACAAGCCATGGCTGGAGGCTACAGCTTCTGTGCCTGTGTTCATAAGTATAAAGCAGCCTGTACCATAGGTGTTTTTGGCACTGCCGGGTTCTAGACAAGTATGTCCAAACAATGCAGCCTGTTGATCTCCAAGTACAGAGCGAATTGGAATATCCGCCCCAAACCACTGTTTGTCTGCTATTCCAAATTCGCCGCCAGACATTCTTACTTCTGGCAGAATGGTACGCGGAATACGAAGCTCTTGCATTAGCTCTTCATCCCAGCACCGTTCATGAAGATTGAACAGCATCGTACGTGAGGCATTGGTAACATCAGTGACATGTACGGCTCCGCAAGTAAGTCTCCAAATTAGCCAGCTGTCGATCGTACCTGCCAGAAGCTCCCCTCGATTCGCCCGCTCTCGGGCACCATCCACGTGATCCAGTATCCAGGAGATTTTGGTAGCTGAGAAATAAGCATCTACAACAAGGCCCGTCTTGCTCGCAATAACTTGCTCCAGCCCTTTACTTTTAAGTTCTTCACATTGCTCTGCAGTACGCCTGTCCTGCCACACGATCGCAGGGTATATCGGTTTGCCCGTTGTTTTATCCCAGATTAAAGCCGTTTCTCTCTGATTGGTTATTCCGATGGCAGAGATCTCCTCAACCGCTATGCCACCCCGCGCAATCGCGTCTCTTGCCGCTGCGAGCTGTGACTCCCAGATTTGCTCAGGGTCATGCTCTACCCAGCCTGGATGGGGGAAGGATTGCTTAACATCATATTGACCTTGTGAGACCCATTTAGCCTCCGTATCGAACAATATGGCTCGTGAGCTGGTAGTACCTTGGTCTAAAGATAAAATCATTCTATGCCCTCCCAAGCAAAACCTACAAGAAATGTTCCACGATGAACAAGATTAATGTGTTTGTTTCAACAAAAAGCACCTCTGCTGTCAGAGGCGCTATCACACATTGTGTTTGGAATTACTGTTTTTCGACAGGAAGTCTTAGCGTAAAGGTTGTACTTTCGCCTAGTTTGCTTGAAGCGGAGATGGTCCCGTGATGCGACTCTACAATATTTTTAACAATCGCAAGCCCAAGTCCTGTTCCACCTGATTCTCCCCGTACACGCGCCTTATCAGCTTTGTAGAAGCGGTCGAATATATACGGCAGATCCTCTGGTGGAATTCCCACCCCTTCATCCTGAATTTTAATCTCAAGATAACGACGACCTTCTAATACACAAGTTCCTGTATGAACTGTGATTTTTTTGCCACCCTGTGTGTGGCGGAAAGCATTATCGAGTAAATTGGTTAGGACTTGTTCCAGTTTATCCTCATCCGCTGCCTTCAGAACAGCAATATCGCTCTGTTGCTGCAAGTGAAGATGGATATCGCGCTCTTTGGCACGTACAGAAAATTTACGGTAGACTCGTTCCAGCAGTTCATTCATGTCCACCTGAGCTTTCATCATATCCGTATGTCCGGCTTCCATTCGGGCAAGATCAAGCAAATCCTTAACCAGACGCCCCATACGCAGTGATTCGTCATGAATGACCTGGATCAGCTCACTGCTTTCTTCGGGGGATGAAGCCATCCCGTCCAATAAAGCCTCACTGTACCCTTGCATCATCGACAACGGAGTGCGTATTTCATGGGAGACGTTAGCAACGAAGTCTCTGCGCATCTTTTCCAGACGCACCTCTTCCGTCACATCCCGCAGTACAGCAACTACTCCCCGGATGCTGCCTTCAGAATATAATGGTGCCATATGAACAGACCAGACGCCCTGCCGCACATGTACATTGGAGCGGTCATCGCCACCTTGTTTCAGGGTGCTTAAAAATAAAGGACGCAGGGGAGGCGGAACACTGCTCTCAGCCGTTTCGGGATGGAGCTCAGCATCACTCGCATGTTCCCACTGCAAATCGCTCCAGCTCTCTAGCAGAGCTTGGCCGTGCGGATTGGTCAAAATAATCTGCCCTTCAATATCAAAGGTGATCACAGCATCGCTCATACTGCGCAGTACGCTAGATAAATGCCCCTTCTCATGATGCAGACTGCGAATATTCTCTTCAAGCTCCTCAGCCATATGGTTAAAGGAAGTCGCCAACTGGCCAATTTCATCACTTGTGACCAGCGTAAGCCTTGTTCCGTATTCTCCCCGGCGAATGTTATTCGCAGCTTCAATGACACGCTGCATCGGCTGGGTGATTTTGGTAAACAAAAATAACGCAAAAAATGTAGTCAAAGAAAATCCGATCATACAAGTATACATAAATAAACGTTTGATATCTCCGGAATTGGCAAAGTTACTGTCTATGTAGGGAAGCAAAAATAACCCCAAGGTAATAAGTACGACAGCGACCAGGCAGATGATCGTAACCCACAGTTTGCCGACAAGACTTCTCCAGAAGTTCACTTATTTAGGTACCTCTAGTTTGTAGCCTACGCCCCATACGGTCGTAATCATCGCTGCGGATTCCGGTGATACTTTATTCAGTTTTTCACGAAGGCGTTTTACGTGAGTATCTACAGTACGCAAATCTCCGAAAAATTCATAATTCCAGACATCCTTAAGCAGTTCTTCACGAGAAAATACTTTATCCGGCGAAATAGCCAAATAATGCAGAAGTTCATATTCTTTAGGTGTCAAACTCACTTCTTCACCACCAGCAGTCACACGGTGAGCATCATGCTCAATAATAAGATGAGTAAATACAATGTTATTGCTGGAATTGCTCTCCTTGGACAAGAAAGCAGTTGCCGAAGAACGGCGCATAATAGCCTTCACCCGGTAAATGACTTCACGTGGACTGAAGGGCTTCACAACGTAATCGTCTGCGCCCATCTCAAAGCCCTGAACACGGTTGATCTCTTCGCCTTTAGCTGTAAGCATTAACACCGGTGTTGACTTCACTCCTCTGAGTCTTGTCAGCACTTCCATCCCATCGATGCCAGGCAGCATAACATCCAGCAATATTAGACCGTAGTCATTTGCTGTTGCTTTACGAAGAGCGATTTCTCCGTCTTCCGCTTCATCGATTTCATAACCTTCTTTTTCAAGATACATCTTTAGCAGGCGGCGAATACGTTCCTCATCATCCACTACCAGAATTCTGTTTAAATGATCTGCCATTTCACTACAACCCCTTCATCAATACAGTAGAACGTAATCTTTAAACCATTGTGCAACGTTAACAGGTAAACTATGCTCAGTCCGTCCCCGCGTAAGAATGAAGTCCGGCGATGACTAAATTAACGCCAACCAGAGTAAACATTACGACCAGGAAGCCAAGCACAGCCAGCCAGGCAGATTTTCTTCCTTGCCATCCACGAGCCAAACGTAAATGAAGATAAGCGCTATAGAAGAGCCAAGTGACAAGCGCCCAGACTTCCTTAGGATCCCATCCCCAGAATCTTCCCCAAGCGATTTGCGCCCATATCATTGCAAAGATCAAAGCGCCTAATGTGAAAATAGGAAAGCCAATGGCTATCGCCCTATACGTAATCTCATCTAGATCGCCCTCATCAATTCCGTCCATCACTGGGTGTAAAGCAGTGCCCAGCGGTTTACGTACGATCAAGCGAAGAACTCCGTAGAGGATTAATCCGGAAAGGAGTGACCAAATTACAGTATTAAACTTCCGTCCAGCATTTACACCATTCATCCAAGATGGTGCCTCAAAGAGTGGTTCTTTTATGCCAAGAAACGACTGGAAGCTCTCAATTTCGCTATTGTGAGGTGCCACAATCGGCGGCATTCGATAACTCACTTTCTCTATTGTACTATTTTCCTGCCCGGGGCTGTCAATCGTAACGTTCGGACGGACAAAAACAGTTTCGTAGCCTGCTCCGCGGAATGCAAAAACAGAACCCAGAAACCCAATTATAACAATGATTGAAAAGAGAGTAAATTCGACCAGCCTCTGTTGCTTGCGATCCGCCTTCTCTTTACTGGAAAAATTGACTGTTCGCAGCAGATACATCAGTCCCGCCGCAAACCCTACTGCGAAGAAGGATTCACCTAGTGCAGCCAGTGTTACGTGTATCTTTAAGTAGTTTGATTGAAGAGATGGAATCAGCGGCTGTACTTCCTGTGGAAACACTGCAGCATAAGCCATCACAATAATAC
The DNA here is from genome assembly GCF_037969975.1 of Paenibacillus sp. FSL R7-0163. Lineage (NCBI taxonomy): Bacteria > Bacillati > Bacillota > Bacilli > Caryophanales > Paenibacillaceae > Paenibacillus > Paenibacillus sp. FSL R7-0163. The sequence continues at coordinate 1,508,934 of NZ_CP150224.1, read as the reverse complement.
TGATTGGAACTGCAAAGAGACCCAGGATTACCTTACGATAAATAGCGTACATCACGGTAAAGGCAACCATGACCATCATCGATAAAAAAGTCATGAACTCGTACATGTTGCTGACCGGAATATGCCCTGAGCCCGCCCAACGTGTAAAGAAATAAATAAGATGAAAGATAAGACCTATTGAAGAGAAAATAAAAGCAATTTTGCCCCAACGTGCGGTATGTTCCTCCGGCTTGCGGCCTGACCACTTGCGACCCATGATGGCGATAGTGAATAACATAAACGAACCGCTGTATAATAAAAATGCGGCAATAAAGACAGCGCTGCTGATGTCGAGCAAGCTCATGAAAGGCCTCCTCCATTATCTAATGATTTTTCATCGACTACCAGATCTACTTTTTCTAAAATAGAAACGATCTCACGGCGGAAACCGAACCAGTTCTTGTTCGTATGTCCTCCGAGGATGAGCTCCCCGTTAGCAACGGTAAGCCAGATACGTCTATGCTGCCAGTAGAAGCCAAGCACTAAACCCAGCATCACGATTGCTGCACCTAGCCATACAAACGGCATTGCACGATCAATACGTATATTCAAGTAAGTAGTCGATTCCGAAAAATCAACGTCGCTCATGTTGTCCACTTCAAGCTCAAGAAATCTATTGCTCCCGCCAAGCTTATCGTTAATGGCAGCCTGTTGAAACTGCGCCTTATCCACCTGTTTAGGAAAATAGAAATACTGCTGCCCTTCCGCCGGGAGATCCGGACCTTGTATCAGGAACAAAAAAGCAGGTGCATTCGGATAAGGTGATTTGGAAATCGGCTGTCCATCCTCATTTAGACCAAAATCCATATACTTTTCTTTCAAAGTTAAAGTATAAGGACCCGCCTGAATTGCCCGCGGAGGATTCTTCATGTCCAGCTTAAATTTGCCGAACGCCTCGCCAGTGGTGGAATTCTTAAGCTCAGGCTGTACCGAACGCAGCACCGGGGTCAGATCATAATCAAACTGATACGCTTTCAATCCTTTATAATCCAAAGGTGAATTTACTTGGATATCATGTTTCGTCACCTCGGATAGCTGTGGTTCCTTCGAAGGGTCTCCACAATCCGCGGTGCATTCATAAAGCACAGCTTGGGTCTGGAATAGCTTTGGAAGTATTTTTTTGCCTCGAAATTCCTCAGGCATCTCTTCCTCCGTATAAAACTCCACGGTGAATTTCTCATTTTTCAAATAATAGGTGGTGTCCGGAATCTGTGTGATCTCCCCTTGCGGGAAAGCAAGATGCTGATCCATGTTCAGTCCCGGCAATCCTCTTGCTAATACAGCAAGTAAAAAAATAATTAAGCCAATATGTATTACATAAGGTCCCCAGCGGCTGAAGCGATGTTTCTCTGCCAGCAGAGCTCCTCCATCCGTCTTCACGCGATAGCCCTTTTTACGCATTGGCTGAATTACCCGGGCTACCCAAGCTTCTGGTTCCTCTTGTACTTCAGTTACTAACACAGCTTTTTGCCGAGTTAAGAACTGACGATGTTTCCGAATCTTCTGCCTGGTTAAGGCCTTATAGAGCGGAAGTACTCGGTCCAAGCTACAGATCACAAGTGAAGCGCCGATCATTACGAGTAGAGTTACAAACCACCAGGATTCGTATGTATGTGAAAGTCCAAGTTTGTGATAAATATATCCGGCTGTTCCGTACTCTTGCTTGTAATAAATTGAGGCATCAATATTAAGAAAAGTACTCTCCTGCGGGAAAATCGTCCCTAACATAGAGCCTATAAGTGTCAACACGATCAGATAGATCGCTATTTTGACGGAAGAGAAAAAGTTCCACACCCGATCAATAATCCCCGGGTTAACGCGCTGAGAACGGCGAGCTACGCCATCGTAACGCATTTCCAAATTCTCGCCCCAGTCTGATTCTTTACCCAACGGCTTCCCGCATGCTTCGCATAAAACAGTGCCTACAGGGTTCTGGTGACCACATTCACATTTGGTATTGGTTATAAATGCCTCGCGTTCACTCATCAATCCACCAGCTTCCCAATTTGATCATCAAGTGAATTCAAATCAAGCTGGCCGATATGAATGTTGTCAATTTTACCCTTGGAATTAATGAATAAGGTAGTTGGCAGCGGAGAAATACCATAACTTCGTACAGCATCACGTCCAGTGTCCATCAAAATCGGAAAATCGATGTTTACTTGCTTCACAAAATTCTCGACAGTCATCCGGTCTTCGCCCACATTAATGCCTAAGACCACTACGTCCTTGTCCTTCCATTTCTCCCATTGCGCTTGGAGAGCCGGCATTTCTTTGACACAAGGTGCACACCAAGAGCCCCAGAAATTAAGCACAATAGTCTTGCCCTTATATTCGTCTAGGGTATGAGCCAGACCGTCAAGCCCAAGCAAATCAAAGGAAGGTGCTTTGCTCCCTTCCTCTGGTTTGCCGCTTCCCCCAAATACAGAGGAACCGATGGCATAACCGCCCACTATAACAATTAGAAACAGAATCACGATTTGAATTGGTTTTCTTGCTTTACCCACACGTAAAGCCCCCTTCTGTGACGCAACTCATACTTATGTTGTAAGGTGTGAACATCCTATGAACATTATAGCGAATTTCGTCACAGCTTTAGGGGGTTTAATTGTGAATATTCTGTGTCTTTATGACTCTTTACGTGGAGTTCTTTCTTTAAGCAATCCTGCTTTGGCAATTTGCTGCAGATGGTTAATTTCATCCTTGGTCAAATGACGGTATGAGCCACGTTTGAGATTTTGCAGCATAATATCCCCGAATGAAATCCGTTTCAGACGGAGTACGGGGTGTGAAATCGCATCAAACATGCGTCGTACCTGACGATTACGTCCTTCGTGAATCGTGATGCTGATTACCGCTTCTTTATTTGCTTCATCAATATCCTTGTACTCTACTTCCGCAGGCGCTGTCATGCCATCTTCCAGCTTAATGCCAGCTTTCAGCTTGTCCAATGCAGTACCATGCGGTATACCCTTGACCGTAGCATGATACGTCTTAGGTACATGGTGCTTCGGATGGGTTAGCAAGTTAGCAAAGTCCCCATCATTTGTCAGCAGCAGCAAACCTTCCGTATCGTAATCGAGCCGGCCTACAGGGTAAACCCGTTCAGTAATTCCTTTTAGGTAGTCAGTTACAACCTTACGACCCTTTGGATCGGAAGCGCTTGTGATAACTCCCTTAGGTTTGTTGAACATAATATAGATTTTGTTCTCGCCCCGGATCAGTCTACCGGAAACTTTAATAATATCTGTTGCGGGGTCCACCTTCGTGCCAAGCGTAGTTACGAGTTCCCCGTTGACTTCCACTTTACCGGCCAAAATCATTTCTTCACACTTACGTCTGGACGCCACACCGGCCTGCGCCAAAATTTTCTGTAATCTTTCCATATTCGACTAGTCACCTCAGATCAATGATAACCATCAGAGGGATAAATCACAAGTTCATTCCAAGGAAAAAATGCTCCTGGGCAGGAATTATTGTGGGGTTCGATGATTAAAGGGGAGATTTGGTAGCGTTCTACTAATTCTAAAACGAGTTTAGCCGTTGCAAAAAGCTGCTCCTTCCTTCCGGATATTGGAGGATCGCCCACTTCCTTTCCAAAATCACCTTCCAAACAAATATGAATATACTCTGGATCTGTCAGTAGCGGTGCTGCATAAATTGCGCCATCCACTCCTACCCAGAAGTCAAAACCTTTACCGTTAATGGATGTACAGCTAGAATGATGCAGAATAAAACCTTTATAGTTCATTGCGGAATGCCCCCCTCCACATTGCTGCAATAGCATATGTTCAGGGGGGCAATGGGGTGACTATCCAAATAATAGCAGACACACAGCGATCGCAGCGACAAAGCCGACAACATCGGAGAACAGGCCAACCTTAAGCGCATAACGGCCATTCCGTACGCCTACAGCTCCAAAGTAAACGGTCAAAACATACAGCGTTGTATCTGTGCTCCCCTGTATGGTGGAAGCAATCATACCAATTAAAGAATCCGGGCCATGCACACGGATCAGATCCGTAGTGTAGGCAAGCGACCCTGTCCCCGTAAGCGGCCGCAGAAGACCAAGCGGCAATACTTCGGCAGGAACACCAAGCCCACGCAGGGCAGGGGAAATGAAACCCATGAAAAAGTCCAGCGCACCAGAAGCGCGAAAAACACTGATCGCAACCAGCATCCCCACAAGATGGGGAATAATCGCAATGGCCGTGCCAAACCCATCTTTCGCGCCTTCAACAAAGGATTCGTAGACTGGCACTTTGCGCGTAAAAGCATAGAGCGGGATGAACGTGATCATGACCGGAATCGCCCATGCCGATATGAGACTGATGAACTGGTACAAATCACGTTCACCCTTTCAATGAGGAATTAGGGAGTGTTGTCTTCGTCAAAGGAGGAACCCCAGACTTTGCTGAAGGGGGCTTCGGCGGTTTGCGCAGTAAAGTCAGCCTTCGGAAAAACCGGTCTGCCGCAATCGCTGCAAGTGTCGCCACGGCCGTTGCTGCAAGTGTTGTACCTACTATGCCTGCGGGATCGGCTGAACCATAGTTTAACCGGATGGCAATCAGTGTGGCTGGGATAAGCGTAATGCTTGCTGTGTTAAGTGCTAGAAGAGTACACATGGCTGGTGTGGCGGTCTCTTTATCAGGGTTAAGCTTTTGCAGCTCCTGCATCGCCTTGATGCCCATTGGCGTTGCGGCATTGCCTAGTCCCAGCAGATTAGCACTCATATTGGAGAGAATATATCCAATGGCAGGATGCCCTTTCGGCACATCAGGGAATAAAAAAGCTACGACAGGGCCAAGCACCTTGGCAATCTTTTTAAGCAAACCTGCATCTTCTGCTATCTTCATGATTCCAAGCCAGAACACAAGCACACTGATTAAGCCAAAACTAACCGTTACCCCACTCTTGGCTCCGTCGAATACGGCGGCTGTAAACTCATCCATTCTGCCGTTAACGGCGGCGAACAGAAAACCGATGATGATCATTCCTAGCCAAATCCCGTTAATCATGGATACGCCTCCTTCTTCATTCATCAGCCCATTTTCTTATTTCGAACTCGCTCCCATTTCAAATAGAGCTTTCAGCGCACTGCCCAGCGCCTGGAACCAATTGTTTGCCGGATAAGACTGGGCTAGTGTGGGACTATACTTTTTCATATAAGCAGATTGCTCAGGAGGCAGATTCTCAGGAGTATACACCGGCACGCGGCCTATTTCTTTTCCGCCCAGCTCCAGCACAAGCGCCCCTTGCAATCCAAAATTTGCTCGCGTAGCTTCGGCTGAGACCGTTTCCTTCTGATTCAAAACAAGTTTCGTGATCACTCTATTTTGTTCACCTTGTCCAAGTGGATAAGCAAAGGTTTTGGAGGTTACAAAGTTATAGCCCGTCACGGCATCACCACGTTCGATCAGTGTTTTGAGCGGATAGTGATTAAACCCGAAGTTTAGCAGGGAAGCATGATCATTCCAGTCATCGCCGTCATTTATAGTAACTGCAACAAGCTGCTGGCCGTTTCTGGTGGCAGAGCTGACAAGGCAGCGCAGTGCTTTTTTGGTATAACCTGTCTTTACACCGTCCGCTCCCTCGTATAAATACAGCATCTTATTTTTGTTTCTCCATTTGTAATCCCATTTCTCATTTGGATTGTCTGCAGTTTTCTCCTGCGTCTTCACAATTTCTTTAAATACAGGATTATGAAGAGCATAAGCGGTCAGAACAGCCAAGTCGTTGGCACTTGAATAATGCCCTTCAGCGTCAAGACCATGGGGATTAGCAAAATGAGTATGGGTTAGCCCTAGCTCCTCAGCCTTAGCGTTCATCAGGTATACAAAACCTTCTTCAGAACCACCGATATGCTCAGCGATCGCCGTTGCTGCATCATTCCCTGAGCGCAGCATCAGGCCATACAGCATATTTTCCAGCGTCATCTCTTCCCCCTGCTGCAAGTAAATAGAAGAGCCTTCTTTCGCATAGGCATTTTTTCCTACTTTGACTTTAGAGGCTAAATCACCATTCTCAATGGCGACGAGGGCGGTCATAATTTTGGTCAAGCTGGCAATAAGCATAGGCTCATCCCCACGGCTGCTGTACAAAATACGCCCGGATTCCACATCAATCAGTGCCGCTGCTCTTGCATGTGTAGAGATAGAGCTGTTCTCGGCCTGAATTGAAGATAGCGGCGCCAGAAGCAGCAGCGAAAGGCAGAATATTAAGGCGAATGGCCATTTACGGGTTATTGTCTTCATGTTCATCCTCCGGCTTCTTATCGGATCTTAAGTAAAAGTGTTTATGTTGTACAAGTGTATGCGGACCAGCCTTAGGGTATGTCCACTCCTTGGGATGTTCCACACAAAATATCCCCACAATGTGAGGCCTTGCTTCGATATTTTTTCAGGTAATTTGCGGGGACCAAAATATACTTTCTGATACGTCAAAAAAGGGACACCGCCTGATGTATGGCGATATCCCCGAGGCTATTTGTAGAATTATGTGTACCTAATGAGTTGAAGATTGAGATGTACTTGGATCGGTTTTAACAGGTGCTGCTGCTGGTGTGGCAGGTGTTGGCGGCGTTTGAGCTGCAGCATTGCTGGTTTGGAACATGGTTTGAATTTTGTCGATGAGCCCTGGTGTTGCGTCGATGATTTTTTCGAATAGGTGAGTTTGATTGTCCAGAGGGACAATATTCACTCCATCCTTACCTACCACTAAAAAAGCGATCGGTCGAATGGAGACGCCTCCCCCGCTACCTCCACCAAATGGAAGCATTTTGACTCCACCTTGGGAGCTTGAACCACTTATAGAATCTTCTACTCGATAATCACTACCACCAGCAGCAAATCCAAAGGCAACTTTACTGATAGGCAGGATGATGCTGCCGTCAGGAGTTTGTACTGGATCTCCGACAATGGTATTCACATCTACCATGCCCTTGATATTTTCCATCGCTGTTTGCATTAGGCCTTGAATAGGATGGTCGCTCATATTGTTTCCTCCTTTAATTGAGTACGATTTCTCTTTCTTCTACAGCGTATATCATCCCCACTTCCGCCCATTTGTATGTAACTTTCATTTTAAACTTTCCCATGTGGCTCCTGACGCATCTGTTTCAGCAGATTTCTCCAATGGCCGATCCCACCTTTTTCACGCAAGACACGCCGAGATAGCCGCATTAAGGCATACAAAGTATAGCCGACTGAGATTTTCCCCTTACAGACAAACTCCATTGCAAAACAAAGCTCATCTTCAAAAACAGGCTTAACAAAAATTCGAGGGTGCTGCTGCAATTTCACCCACTGCGAAATAAAACCAACAATACTCCACTTCAGGCCCCAAACCGCTCCCGATGCGGTCGCAGTATCTGCTGCATCACCAAGAGAGAAATCGGTGGACCAATCGAGCTTTGATATTTTCACATGAGCTACAGTCTCTTTTAACCATTCCTTCAACCCGCGTGTAGATTTTACAGCTTGGTTAACATTGTCGCGCCAGTGCATTACTCTTTCTTTATCGAATATCTCTTCTTTTACGGTATCTACACCTGTCGTCGCAGTCCCTGTCTCTTTAAACTTTCCCCACACACCCTGCTCCAATCCCTTAAAAACCAATTGGGGAAGTTCATAGTGAAGCTTTATCAGACCAAAAAGAGAGGTAATATCTAATTCGAGCAGGTCATTTTTTCCATGTTTATAACACCGTATGCGGAAATCGATAGATGAAGACAGGACCAGGATCAGTGCCAGCACAAGCAAAACGAGGGGAATTGCAAGCCATAACGTCACGTATTTACCTCCAAGAAACCTTAATAATGGGAACCTTTGGTTTAGTATGGCAATTTAAGCTGGAAAAAATTCGGGGTTTGCATAAAAAATATGAGCTTAAATAAAAATAGGGACTATCCCAAACCACATAAATGGTTTAAGGGCAGTCCCTTCAATACAATTATTAGCGTTCTCGTACGAACTAAGGCAGCTCGACATCCTCAAACGTCATTTGAGTATCCAGCTTATTGAACAATAGCTGCGTCTCTTCTTCCAAATTATCCGTGGACTCAAAGTTTGTTGGTTCCGGCAGATCCTTTAGACTGGCAAGACCAAAGCTCTCCAAGAAGGATTTAGTCGTCCCGTACAGAATTGGCCGGCCTACCGCTTCCGCACGACCAACCTCATGAATCAAATCCTTGTTATTCAGCGTGTGAATTGCACGTTCCGACTTCACACCCCGGATCTCTTCAATCTCCACCCGCGTAATCGGTTGGCGATAAGCCACGATTGCGAGAGTCTCTAAGGCAGCCTGAGACAAGGTTGATCTGGATGGTGAATAGGCCAGACGCTCAAAATAGTGGGCATGATCAGGCAATGTAGCCAGCCGATAGTTCCCGGCAATTTGCACTACCTGTAAGCCCCGCTCCTGTGCTACATAATCTTCTTTCAGTTCCTCTAATGCTCCGGCCGCAAGCTCTGGGCGCTGTTCCGTAATTTCAGCCACTTGGCGCACAGAGATTCCTTCATCCCCTGATAGAAACAGCAGACCCTCAATAATCGATTTCAGCGTTTTGTAATCCATTGAAGTGTTCTCCTCCTCTCCACTCCATTACGATGTCATCAAACAATTTCTCTTGGTAGCAAAAAATCGCCTTCATTTTCATCAGTTCCAGAATCGCAAGAAAAGTAACTACGATTTCGTGCCGTGCCATTTCATCGTGAAGCAGTGCGGAGAAATGCAGCTTACCGCCTGTTCCTCTGCGCTGCAGCGCATCTGATACATCACGTATACGATCTTTTACCGATATTTCATCCCGGGTGATCCGCTGGTAAGAAGACCTTCTGGCAGCCTTACTTAGCGCTTTACGAAAAGCGGCTATTAAGTCTGAGGTATGTAGTCCTTTTAGCGTTTGATCAATCTCTTCTGGCACGAATGGACCCAAATCCTCAGGCTCCTTCGTAAAAATCAAGCTCCGCTCGCTCTCCATATCCATTAGATGTACAGCAATACTCTTGAACTTACGATACTCAATCAGTCGCTGAACAAGTTCAGCTCGTGGATCAAATTCATCCTCTTCGTAATATTCAAAATCATCGATCTCAATGACCGGTGGTTTGGGCAGCAATAGCTTGCTCTTTATAGATAAAAGGGTAGCGGCCATCACGAGAAATTCACTCGTAATATCCAATTCAAGCTCCTGCATGCTACGCAGGTATTCCATATACTGTTCGGTGATCTCGGCGACCGGAATGTCCTGGATGTCGATTTCCGCCTTATCAATTAAATGCAAGAGCAGATCCAGCGGACCTTCAAACGTCTCCAGCTTGTACAATACAGTCACGAAGCATCCTCCCGCCAAAAAAAGTAAAGTGCAGCGCCCGTCTGGACGCTACACAAGTAGAAAGGGCTCTTATAATCCATGCTTTCTTCTTATACTATAAATAAGCACGAATTCGACTGATTCGTCAATAGCTGACTTACTTAAACAGTTTGTTAAGATTCGCCATTTCAATCGCAGCAGTCGCAGCATCCCAACCTTTATTGCCTGCTTTAGTTCCTGAACGCTCGATGGCCTGTTCAATATTTTCAGTAGTAACTACGCCAAAAATGGTTGGCACGCCGGTCTTAAGATTGATAGCGGCTACTCCTTTGGCAACTTCATTACATACATAATCATAGTGTGTAGTGGAACCACGGATAACCGTTCCTAAGGTAATTACAGCGTCGTATTTGCCGCTTTCAGCCATTTTTTGCGCGATCAATGGAATTTCAAATACCCCTGGAACCCAAGCAACATCCACTTCATCATCACCGGCACCATGGCGTTTAAAGGCATCGAGTGCACCTGACAAAAGCTTGCTGGTAATAAATTCATTAAAACGTCCTACAACAACTCCGTATTTTAACCCCTCAGAAACTAAGTGTCCTTCTAAATATTTCGGCATATCCATCATCTACCCTTCGTTTTTTATAATGTATGGTTAAGCTTTCGAATCCTCATTTTGTTCAATATCGTCAAAAGACAGCATATGTCCAAGCTTCGCTTGCTTCGTGTGGAGATAGTTGGTGTTGTCCTTGTTCTCCGGCATTTGTATCGGCACGCGCTCAACGACTTCCAATCCATAACCCTCCAGCCCTTTGATCTTACGCGGGTTGTTCGTGAGCAGACGGATTTGGCGCACACCCAGATCCTTCAGAATTTGTGCTCCAATTCCATAATCACGCAGATCTGCTGGAAAACCAAGCTTTAGATTCGCATCTACAGTGTCAAGACCTTCCTCTTGCAGCTTGTAAGCCCGAAGCTTATTGATAAGGCCAATGCCTCTGCCTTCTTGGCGCATATAGAGCAACACGCCCCTGCCGGCAGTTTCGATCTGCCGCAGTGCAGCTTCAAATTGCGGGCCGCAATCGCAACGATGGGAGTGGAATACATCACCCGTCAGGCATTCGGAATGAACACGTACAAGTACTGGCTCATCGCCGGAAATATCTCCTTTTACCAAAGCTACATGCTCTTTATCATCCACTTCATTTGTATAAGCTATGGTCTGAAAATCCCCAAAGTCGGTAGGAAGTCGTACAGACACTTCTCGCGTGACGAGTTGTTCTTTTTCATTGCGATAATGAATAAGATCCTTGATGCTGATCAGCTTAAGATCATGCTTGCGGGCAATTTCGATTAGATCAGGTAAGCGGGCCATTGAGCCATCTTCCTTGATAATCTCGCAAATGACACTGGCTGGATAAGCGCCACACATCCGCGCTAGATCAACAGCAGCCTCCGTATGTCCGGAGCGGCGCAGAACGCCACCTTTTTTCGCAATCAGCGGGAACATATGTCCCGGTCTGCGGAAATCAGCAGGTTTCGCTTTTGGATCGATCATGGCCTTAACGGTCAAAGATCTTTCCCCCGCAGAGATCCCAGTGGTTGTATCAATATGGTCAACAGATACGGTAAAAGCCGTACCGTGATTATCGGTATTGTGGGTTACCATGGCTTGCAGTTCAAGTTCTGCCGCACGCTCCTGGGTAATAGGCATACAAACCAATCCACGTCCCTCAGTAATCATAAAATTGATGACCTCTGGTGTCGCCTGTTCAGCAAGGGCTATAAAATCCCCTTCATTCTCACGATCTTCATCATCCACTACAATGATGACTTTACCGCGCATTAAGTCATATATTGCATCTTCAATCGGATCCAAGACACTTTCCTTTTTCGATTGCTCGCTCATGATCCTATCCTCCTAAAAGCTTTACGAAAGATTATTCCCTTCTTCGTAAGCAAACTCTTTATTTAAACAAACCCGTTCGCCGCCAAGAAATCATGACTAATCCCGGAGCTGCTCTCGCCTTCCTCATCCTGGGCGGCTGAGCCATAATGCAACAGATGATCTACATATTTGCCAAGTACATCACACTCGATATTCACACTATCCCCGGCCCGTTTGTGCGTCAGTACTGTTTCCCCTAACGTATGCGGAATAATGGACACTGCCAGCGATGAGGCCGTAGTCTTCACTACAGTTAAACTAATGCCGTCGATCGTGATCGATCCCTTAGGGATAATATATTTAAATAGTGATTTACGATCCGATGCAATCTCGAATACGACAGCATTTTGATCACGTTTTACACTCTTAATAATGCCAGTGCCATCAACATGTCCTTGAACAATATGTCCTCCAAAACGCCCGCCAGCTGCCATCGCTCGTTCCAGATTCATCCGGCTGCCGGGCTTCAGTTCCTTCAGGTTGCTATTCCGGTAGGTCTGTGGCATTACATCCACTGTAAAGGAATGATCGCCCAAAGTTGTCGCCGTAAGGCAAACCCCATTGACGGACACACTGTCACCGATTTTTAGATCATCCATGATGACCGAAGCGGCAATATTCAGCACCATCATTTCCCCACCGGCGGAGACACTGCGCAAAACACCAACCTCTTCAATTAATCCGGTGAACATGATATCCCTCCTAAAAAGCATTACTTCCTCAAATTCACTTCGTTTAAAACTTTTTTAGCGTACCGGAGTACCGCTGATACATACATTATCTCCTAGCACTTTTACTTCCAATCCTTCAAGTGAGATCGCATCCTTCATCAGCTCTACACCCGGGAATACGAAAGTCCCTTTCGCTTCTGCACCACCACCGACAATTTTTGGAGCGAAGAAGAGAATCACACGATCCACTAGCCCGCTTTCCAGCATCGCACCGTTCAGCGTTCCCCCGCCTTCAAGCAAAATAGAGCCAATTTCCATTTCGCCAAGGGATATCATGGCCGCCTTCAGATCCACTCTTGGACCTGCTCCGCACACAACGATTTGAACACCTGCTTTCAGCAGTGCAGCCTTCTTAGCAGGATCTGCAGCATCGGTTGTTACAATAAGAGTAGGCGCTAGGCCATCACATACAACTGCCGAATCCAGAGGAATACGTAGCCCGGAATCAATGATGATCCGCGTCGGGTTAATGCCAGGCACTTCTGTTCTTGTTGTCAGAGAGGGATTATCAGCAATCACTGTATTCACACCGACCATGATGCCCTGATGCCGATGCCGCAGCGTATGTACGATCTCCCGCGCTTCCCCATTCGAAATCCATTTACTGTCACCAGATTTGGTAGCCAGATTGCCATCAAGCGTGCTAGCACTCTTCAGCGTAACAAAAGGTTGTTTTGTCAAAATATATTTGATAAAACGCTCATTCAATCGAAGCGCGCGATCACGCAGCAAACCAACTTCGACCTCAATCCCTTGGTCACGCAGCATTTGGATTCCTCTTCCTGCCACCTGTGGGTTGGGGTCTTCACAAGCAACCACAACTCTAGCTACCCCTTCATCGATCAGCCTTTGGCTGCAAGGTGGAGTCTTTCCATAGTGGCTACACGGTTCTAGTGTGACATATGCCGTACTGCCCTGTGCCTGCCCAGCTGCCATATTCAAAGCGTGCACCTCGGCATGCCCCGTACCTCGCTGTAAATGAGTTCCGAGTCCAATCATTGCTCCATTCTTCACCACAACGCAGCCAACAACAGGGTTAATTCCCGTCTGTCCTTGGGCACGTTCGGCCATGTCCAGTGCTAGCGACATATAAAAATCATCATTCATGTTGTCCATCTCTTCCTCCTATCCACTGCTGTCTATTCTTAAGCTAAAAAAACAGAAAAACCCATCTCATTCTCCAGGAGGAGTTCAAGATGGGTTATGCGAGAGTTAATCGGCAGTCCAAATAAAAGTGTGCTTAAATAGCCGTCAATCGACGGGTATTGTGAAATATCGCACATAATTATATGGAAACACTGCGATCCGCCAGTCCATTGCAGACAAGCGGTCAACCTCTCCTTCTTCCATCCAGACTATACTGTCGGTCCCGGAATTTCACCAGGTCCACCGTTCGCGTCAACAACGCGAGCCGGGTAGCGGACTGAGCACTGTAGATGAACTTAATAAGTTACTTCTACAACAGCATCACCGCCGGTAGGGAATTACACCCTGCCCTGAAGGATTGATCCTTTATTTAATTGAGGTTCAAGTTTTCCTTACTAACAAAATTATCACTTACACCAGCGAAATGCAAGTGCGTTTATTATATTTACTTAAAATTTGTAACTAGATTATAGATTGTACTGAGTTTATAAAAGGAAACCAAGAAGCGCCAGGACAAGGACTCCTGGCGCTTCTTGGTTATATTCCATGATTACAAACCACGTTCTTGTTGTTTCAAAAGATCACGAATTTCCGTAAGCAGCACGATATCCTCTGCAGGTGCTGGAGTCTCTACCACTTCAACTTTAACGGCTTCTTTGCGCTGAAATTTATTGGCCAGCTTGATAACCAGAAAAATGGAAAATGAAATAATAAAGAAATCCACAACCGATTGTAAAAATAGTCCATAAGGTATTTTCAGGTCCGTACTGACTTCAAGCACCCGATCCTTCAAATCTATCCCACCAGTAAGCAAACCTGCAATTGGCATAATAATGTCATTTACTAATGAAGTTACAATCTTTCCAAATGCAGCTCCAATAATGACCGCAACCGCTAAATCAAGAACATTTCCTTTCAAGGCAAAAGCTTTAAATTCCTTCCACATATTCCAAATTACCCCCAACATATTTAATTTGAAATTATTATAGCATAGTAGCTTCCTAATTCTTAAGACTTGTTAAGAAACTATTAAGTTTCCCTTTACTTTTATCTGCCAGCGTTGTTAAGAAGTCTCCTGTTAAATAGAGTTTAAGCACTACAAGAAAGGAAGATTTCTATCATGACAACTCTTAAAAAAGATTCCAGAACTGCATGTTAGGGGCATGGCTGGGAATGTATTATCCACAGATCAAAACATGGATTGAGGCACAGCGATCAGAGCAAGCTAAAAGAAAAAACAAACTGGCATAATGCTGTGGGGGATTTGGTCTTTTATTCCACTAATTTATTAGCTGCTATACAGTTCCTTTGCCTTCACTGGTCTTCAAATGAGGCTTCCAAACAAGAAAATGTTGTATACTTCTTATAGCAAGATTGCTTTACAAGCAAGAAAGGACGCTGAGAAATGCACAACGGAACGCTGCTATTGGTGGACGACGAAGCCGAGATTATTAAACTAATGCAGATCTATCTGGAGAACGAGGGCTATCGGCTGTTAACTGCCAGAGACGGGCTGGAAGCACTCGAAATTATCAATAGAGAGACTATAGACCTAATGGTTCTTGATATCATGATGCCTAATATGGACGGCATTGAGGCTTGTATTAAAATTCGTGAAACGCAAAAATTTCCGATCATCATGTTATCTGCTAAAGGGCAGGAACTTGATAAAATCACCGGACTTAGCGTAGGTGCAGATGATTATGTTACGAAACCTTTTAGTCCGCTGGAGTTAGTTGCCCGTGTTAAATCCCAGCTGCGCAGAACTCGAAATTACATGGCAGATCTAAACGCCAAACAGGATGAAATCATCATTGATGGCTTGGTTATTAATTCGGTTACGCATGAAGTTAGTGTGGATGATCAGCCAGTTAAACTTACCCCTCGAGAATTTGCGATTCTAGAGCTGCTCGCCCGTAATAGAGGACAAGTCCTAAGCATGGAGCAGATCTACGCCAAAGTATGGAAAGAACAATTCCTGGAAAGCACCAATACACTCATGGTGCATATTCGTAAAATCAGAGAAAAAATAGAAGAAGATCCGCGTAAACCACAATACTTAAAAACGGTATGGGGCGTTGGCTACAAACTGGAAAAAGGAGGTCCTTCTAGTTGAACTTTAAACGATTCGATACCCTATCCTGGAAAATAGTTGGCTTCAGCTTAACAAGCCTAGCACTCACCGCTTTAATCTTAATGGGCAGCTATTATGGCACTTCACTATTGCTGTGGTTAAATCCTTCGCGCTCCTTTTGGGGAGTCAGACTCATTCTCTGGGTGATCAATACAATTGGATCGACGCCAGTTGTAATTCTTATAGGGATTCCTTTATTTATTTTTTTCATCCTAAAACTGTCCAGAAATACAACTAAGAATCTTCATAACATTACGAGCGGAGTTCAGGCCATTGCGGATGGCAATTTGTCTTTCAAGGTGCCGGTATTAGGTACGGATGAACTCGGAAAGCTCGCTGAAAATATGAACACAATGGCTGGCAAGCTAAAATCTGCTATAGAGGAAGAACGAGCCGCTGCAAAAGCCAAAAATGACCTAATCACAGGTGTGTCCCATGACCTCCGAACCCCACTAACCTCTGTTCTCGGATTCCTTGAATATGTGGAGAAGGATCGTTATAAAAACGAGGTTGAGCTGCGTTATTATGTGAATATTGCCTATGAGAAATCTCTGACTCTTAAAAAGCTAATCGACGATTTATTTGAATACACACGCGTCAGCAGCAGCGGATTACCGCTAAATATTGAGCCTGTAGATCTCGGCAAGCTGCTCGAACAGCTGATTGAGGAATTTGCACCCGTACTGGAACAAGCAGATATGATCTACCGCATTCATACGGATACAGCTCCTCTGATCATCAACGGAGATGCGGACGAGCTGGTGCGATTGTATGAGAACCTATTTACCAATGCCGTAAGATACGGAAAGGAAGGAAAAATTCTAGACATTTCTGTTGTTAGAAAAGACGGTAGAATAGTTGCTGTATGTACGAATTATGGTACTCCTATCCCTGCATCCGACCTCCCCCACTTATTTAAACGCTTTTATCGTGTCGATAAATCCCGCTCCCGAGAGACAGGCGGAAGTGGCTTAGGGCTCGCCATAGCCAAGAGTATTGCAGAACTTCACGGCGGAACCATTACAGCCAAAAGCACACGCAAACAAACTGAATTTGAAACCTCTTTCCCTGTGAGCGAATGATGCTTGCAGGGATTTTTTGTACAATCTCATCCATTAAGAAAATGATAAGATTTCATAACATAAAGCCTTAAGATCATTTCATACCAACTCTGCTATAAGTGAGGAATTCCTCTAATATTATTATCCATCTTATTTAACTATGCTAGGGGCCATTTCATTCATACCGCGACAGCTAAGCATCGCCGACCGCTACTGATCTTTAGCTTAAGCACGCCGAGAACACCGTTACTATGACTGTGGGCAGTGTCAAAGCACTCGTGAACGGGAAAGCTCTCACCATTGATGCTGCGCCACTACTGCCAGGAAGAAAAGTTTCAGTCCCGGTACACATAAGAATCAGCCATAAATTTTTCAAAAAAAGCATAAAAGCACCCGGCATTTATCATGCTGGGTGCTTTTGCATAAAATCTTAAATCACACTAGTCTCAATCACTCCGTCTTACCCCTACGTCTAAATACTCGGTTCAAAACAAAGCCTATCGTTATCAACCCAATTCCCGACAGATACAGTGGCATTGGACTATTCTCACCTGTCTTCGGCAGCTGAGGAGCAACCGAAGTGCTATTGTTCACCGTACCCTTTGGTACTTCTTCATCGGCGATATCAACTTCTCCTAAAGGAATTTCATCTTCGGTTATCTCTTGCTCAGGAATTCCCTCATCGGTTGATGTCGCGGATCCTAGATCGGCGGCAATTCTAGGACCAGCAGGAACAGCTGGATCATTAATAATTACCCCTGGTACGGGCGAACTTGTAGACGTGGGTACCACCGAACCTCCAGATGTGCTGCTTGTAGGGATTGGTGTAGGTGCAGCAGTCGCTTCTGGTGATGGAGAAACCGTCGGTTCTGGCGTTGTTGATGGTGCAGGTGTTACGGTTGGCTCTGGTGTTGTTGTTGGAGCATCGGTTGGTTCTGGTGTTGCCGTAGGCGTTGGCTCCACTGCTTTTTGATTCGTAATCACCAGTTGAATCGCTGACGAGGAACGAATCTCCACTGGATGCTCGGATGTATCGAGCACGTAACCATTTGGAGCTGCTGTCTCCACCAATACATAGCTACCCAGCCATATTTTATTGAATGTAGCTGTACCCTCTGCATCTGTAGTTAGACTGTTAATCAATACACGTTCCGCTCCATTTAGTCGATACAATGCAAAAGTCGCATCACCAAGCGCTTTTAAGTTATCTTCAGCATCTAGCTTCTTAATATTGAGGGTGCCTCTAACCCCGCTGCCTGTGCCAGAACCGCTGGAGACCCCGACAATAATTTCTTTGGAGGTCTCTTTACTTATTTCGCTGCCGTTAAAACCACTGAAATGTACAGTATTTATTACTTTGTCTCCAGTGTTAGCCACAATCAGGGATTGATATTCGAGAATGTAAGCCCTGCTGATTTCCTTGGCAAAGCTTAACTCAAAGGATTGTTTTCCATCGGCATCCGTTGTAATAACTACGCTATAATCAATACCCTGAATCAATTCAGGGCCGCTTTTCGTGATATCTCCGTTCACAGCTACAGCCGTAGGATATAGATGGAATGAATTCTGCAGCAAAATTTGATTAGCACTAGGAGTATCTTTGATTAAAGCATCCTTTACAGTAGACTGCCCCCGGTTAATTTGCAGGCTCCAGTCGATTTTATCCCCGTTTTGTGTGCCGTCCTTCAGCACATAATCCTCTCCAAAAGGAATATTTACGGAGGCGGTCAAATCTTTGGAAACCACTTTTGTTCCATCATAGAGATTAGCTTTATTATCAATAGTAGTGCCTATTATTTGCCCTTCAAGACTTGTGTTAAATTCAATGTAGAAAGCGGAGTTAATCGTATCTGTAAAAATGACCTTTAATTCATTATCGTTATTTAAGCTATAGGTATATTTATTACGATTCACTTCTCCACCCTTGGTAGGATCACCATTCTTTGCAATATTCATAGTGTAAACTTTAAGTGAACCAGGAACCAAGGTCTGGCCTGATTTTAAAATATCTGCAAGCGCCGGAGCTTCGAGGGTTTTGCCGTTATAATTGGCGCCTATCGTCCAAGTAATTTCTTTAGTTGAAGCATCGTAGGCTCCCCCTTTAAATCCATTGTTTTTCGCTTCAGGTCTAGGAATGAATAACCCTTCTGCTTCTATCGTGCGTAAGGCTTCAGTAGAGTCCATCCAGTCTAAGCGAACTTTGTTGTTGAAATTTTCAGTTTTAGCCCAAATCCAATCCTTGTTAAATTCTGTAAAATAGCTAATCGTGTAAAGACCAGATATCGGTGAATTAAACACTACCTTGAAGCCTTTATTAGGCTCGACAGGTGAGTTGTATACTAGATTATAGTTATTCGGATTTAAAACATTTCCATTCAGATTTCTAATCACCAGTGATTCCGGAATAAACTTTAGGCCGCCAAATGGGAAGGATTCGGTAACTGCAACATGGCTCATCGGGTAATTGTCACTATTCAATGTGACCTTCCAGCCCAATGTTTTATTCTGATAATCTACGGTTGATAAAGTCTTATAAAGAATGGAAGACCGGATTAATCGGGTAGCCTGATTACTATACGTACTATCGGAGACTGTATTAGTTATGGTGACATCCTCAAACACGCGCTTTATCGCTTTTGTCTTATATTCGATTCGATATGGTGAAGTAACATCGTGTACAAATTGCAATACAAATCCAGCCTTATGAACGTCTGAGGTGGAAACAACCGTGTAGTCAACATCCTTTGTCAAAACATTGCCTAACGTTGCACCACCGGAAGAATCCAGCTGCACAGCATATACTTTTAATGAATCGGCTACCAGCTCTTGAGAATCATCGAACAAATCTGTTAACACAGCGTTTCCTTGCGGGATGTTCTTTTCACTGTAGTTATATTCAATTGCCCAGGAAATGATCTGCTTGCCCCCATCATAGCTTGTGGAATACTTTTTCAAGCTTCCTCCACGTTCTACATTCACTGTGGCAGAGGAGCTGGCAGGCTCTTGCCCATCTCCTGAAAAAGTTGCAGTATTGGTGAAGCTTAGCTGATGGTCATTAGTAATCCCTGTGGAATATACAATACGGTAAGCCTCTTTAATCACAGGCTCCGTAAAACGGACAATCAGTGACCCTCCGGAGAGCTCTGCAGAGTATTTGCTTGTGTCGAGCAATGCTCCTTCCGTTACTGAACCATCCAATTGAATGCTCAGTTGATACACGCTCACAGTGACTGGAGTATTTAATGATAAGCCTGAAGGGATGGGGTCCGTCACAATGGCATTCCCCACGGCTTCCAAAGACTTATTGACATCAACAGTCCATAATATTTGGTTCGCATTGAAGCCTCCGGGAATACCTCTCTTCTCTATAGTCGATCCAACACTTGGTTTAAAATTCACTGTCACTGTCTGAATACCGCCGCTCACGGGAAATAAAATATTCTGAATAGTACTGCCCGAGATTTTCTGTTTATCGAATTTAGTATTTAACCGCAGCGTTCCCTGCACGTCATCATGCGTTTCTATGTAGTCATTAAAAGTCATTATCACTTCATGTGAAATTTGCCTGACTTCAAAGCTCCCTACATCTCCATCCTCAGAGACCAACGGTCCGTTAAAATCATTAAATAGCTGGAACTGTTCTGGAAGCTGAAAAGTAAAAGTGTCACCTTGCTTGTAATTATGATTTTTAGGAAGAGACCAATTATAATCCAAGGTAACATTAGCATCTTGTTCGTATACGCTATTCGTGACTGTGATTCCATCTGGCCCGTAAACAGCCATCGAAACACTGGTGATGATATTTCTTTCGTCATCAATCGCAGCCGCTTTTACTTGCGGAGCAAATCCGATGCCATAGGCATATTGTGCCACAAGCATCAAAATAATGACCATTACACTTATTTTTTTCTTAAACATGTTCTTTTTGCCTCCATTTTCTTCTTCTAATTGTTCTCCACCCCTGTTTGTTCAAAAGCTTCATATGTAATTCCGCACCCAGCGCCCCATCTTATGTTAATATAATGAAAAGTCTTCCTTATGTGGTGGAGTTGACAGAACATATACATATATACCCAATTTATGGATATCTAGAATCAATATTATTAAAATTCTCAAACTTTATTTTTGATGGATGTTTTCACGTTCAAAGGAGGTTTGTCTATGCAGCTTTCATCTTTTTTTGATCGCCAGCACGCGGAGGATTTCATCATGTTCTCATCTTCGCATTGGGTTGCGCTGTCTATCATTACGTTAAGTTGTCTACTGCTCTATGGCTTACGGTTTGAAATTCGTGCAGATTCAAGACTTCGGCAAAGTGTGCGTTTGCTGCTAATCATTCTACTTGTAGTCTCAGAAGCCGGGCTGCAAATGTGGTACATCTCTCAGAACATCTGGCGCTCCAGCTCCTCATTACCGTTCGAGCTCTGTGGAATCACTCTACTGCTGTCTATTATCATGTTAATTTCACGCAGTCGAACCCTTTATTCCTTTCTCTACTTTGCCGGGATCGGCGGAGCATTTATTGCGTTGCTTACCCCTAACCTAGTTTATCCGTTCCCTCATTTCCGCTTTCTCCTGTTTTTTATAGCTCATGGTTCTATTATTCTGGCGTCTCTTTATATGACCTGGATTGAGGGCTACAAGCCGACTTGGAGATCCTTACTCATCACCATGCTTGGCCTCAATATTGTGGCTGCCTGCATCTGGACTGCTAATTACTTCCTAGGCTCAAACTACATGTTCCTATCCCAGAAGCCTAGCACCTATTCCGTATTGGATTATTTTGGACCTTATCCTTATTACCTGCTTGTTGAAGAGCTGTTTGCCTTCACTGTGTTTCTTGCCATGTATTTGATATTCTTCTGGCTGCCAGAACGGCGCAATTCGCGGCGTACACAGGTTAGGCGGATTCTTTAACAACACTAAAAAGCCAGCCCCGATATTCGGAGACTGGCTTTTTAACTATTAAATCTTAAGCTTCGATGATTTCTACCGAAGTCATTTTGTCGCGTCCTTTGAAAGCATCAACAAGATCCATGCCTTCTACTACTTTACCAAACACAGTGTGTACTCCATCCAAGTGTGGTTGTGGAGCGTAGCAGATGTAGAACTGGCTTCCGCCTGTGTTCTTACCCGCATGTGCCATAGCAAGTGTTCCGCGTTCGTGTTTGTTTGGGTTAATTTCGCAGTTGATTGTGTATCCTGGACCGCCAGATCCAGTTCCGTTAGGGCATCCGCCTTGAGCAACGAAACCAGGGATAACACGGTGGAATGTTAATCCGTTGTAGAAACCTTCTTTTGCCAGCTTTTCAAAGTTGGCTACAGTGTTAGGTGCATCTTGATCGAACAAGTCCAGCAGCACTACGCCGCCATTTTCTAGAGTGATTTTCGCTTGCTTTGCCATATGTAAATGACCCCTTTCAAAATTAACAAATTTAGAATACCTCAATTATATTACTATGAAACCACGCACAAAGCAAAGCAAGCAGGAGACTTTCCTGCTTGCTCTGTATGCTGCTCAACCTTACCCACCTTACAGCAGCAGGCTATTACTTAGCAACAACTGTCTGTTTGGCGATACGCTCTGGAACAATATCGTTGGCAATAAGATCAGTATAGCTTTCACGACGCACTACAAGATCGCTTTGTCCGTTCTGTACGAATACTAAAGCCGGACGGCGAAGACGGTTATAGTTGCTGGCCATGGAGTAATTGTACGCGCCTGTGCAGGCTACAGCCAACAAGTCGCCGCTTTCAGCCTTCGGCAGCTCTACATCCCAGATCAACATATCTCCGCTCTCGCAGCATTTACCAGCGATGGAGACGGTCTCAGTTGCGTCTTCGTTAGCACGGTTAGCAAGCAATGCCTCGTATTTAGACTGATACAAAGCAGGGCGTGGATTGTCGGTCATTCCACCATCAACAGCAACGTACTTACGCACGCCAGGAATGTCCTTGTTAGATCCTACAGTGTACAATGTAGTACCTGCATCTCCAACAATACTACGGCCCGGCTCCACCCAAATTTCCGGCAAAGCACTATAAATTCCCGCAAAATGAGTCTTCACTGCATCCGTAATCGCTGCAACATATTCAGAAACATGTAGTGGGGTATCTCCCTCAACATAACGAATGCCGAAACCTCCGCCAAGATTGACTACACGGAAGTCCACTTCCAAGCCTTCTTTAACACTGCGGGCAAAAGTTGCCACACGCTCAACAGCCAGCTGGAAACCATCGGTTTCAAAGATCTGCGAACCAATATGGGAATGCACACCAAGCAGCGTGATATTCTTTTTGCTGACTGCTGCTTTCACTGCTTCATAGGCCGATCCATTACCGATATCAAAACCGAATTTGGAATCCGTCTGGCCAGTTGCGGTATATTCATGAGTATGCGCTTCTACACCTGGTGTCACCCGCAATAAGATGTTCACATTAACTTCTTTACGTGCGGCAATGGACTGCAAAAGGTTAAGCTCTACCAGATTATCGACTACAAAGCAGCCGATTTTGGCATCAATCGCCATTTCAATCTCTTCAGATGTCTTATTGTTACCATGAAAATGAATACGTTCTGCCGGGAAGCCAGCTTGCAAAGCTGTATATAGTTCGCCGTCAGATACAACATCCAGTGACAAACCTTCTTCATCAGCCAAACGAACCATTGCCATTACTGAAAACGCCTTGCTTGCGTAAGCTACTTGGAAACCAAGGCCGGAGGCTTTAAAAGCATCCATATATTCCCGGCAACGTTGTCTAACCAATTGCTCGTCCAATATATATAGCGGGGTTCCATATTCCGCCTTCAATTCAGTTACATCACATCCGCCGATCTCCAAATGCCCAGCATCGTTAATGCGGCTAGTACCGTGTAGAAACATTCTTTAGTCCTCCAATTTCTGTGGAATATCAAGGTTCCACCCTGTCTTAGTGTATTCAGTATAACAGACAGTGGGAACTCCATTGAATGGACTAATTTGCAGTAGTTTTGTATTTTCCTACGATTGTTACTCATTCTCTTGAGATGGCGGCATTCTGGTATTGTCTCTGGTTTTGTTAAAAGACGGCCTTTCCTTCGAACTTAAGACCGGTTTACGCAATAGAATTTCACTCATTGCCTTTGCATTAAAGGGTATAAACGGCCACATATATGAGGAGTTATAGGACCGATGAGTGGTTAAGAAGATAGTCAGTAACGTCGTGCCAATCATAAAGCCTGGTACCTGGAACGCCGCTACGGCAATTAATAACACAAGCCTGACTATACGATTCGCCAGACCCAGCTCATAACTCGGAGTCGCGAACATACCGATTGAGGCTACCGCCATATACAGTACTACTTCGTTTACAAACAGACCGCTCTGCACCGCTATATCACCGATCAATATGGCTGCAATCAGACCCATCGCTGAGCCTAAAGGTGTTGGGGTATGCACGGCGGCCATCCGCAGCAAATCAACCCCAAGCTCTACAATCAGAAACTGAGCGAGAATAGGAATTCTGGCTGTCTTTTGCGGCCCGATAAAATCCAGCATAGCAGGCTTTAACTCAGGATGGATAACAAGCAGCATCCATAACGGCAGCAGGAACATGGAAGCGAAGATGCCGATGAAACGGACCCACCGCAGATATGTCCCCATAAAAGGAGTCTGGCGATTCTCCTCCGCATGCTGGCAAAGATCAAAAAAGGTGGTCGGAAGAACAATTACAATGGGCGAGGTATCCACGAATAATATGACCCGTCCCTCTAATAAATTGGAGGCTACAACGTCAGGACGTTCAGAATAACGCACCATAGGATAAGGGTTCCACCCTCCGCCGATAATCGCTTCCTCCAATTGCTTATCCGCCAGTGGAATACCATCGATATCGATGCTGTTGATTTTATCGATGACAGACGTAACCTGAGTTTTATCAACGATATCATCGATGTAAGCCACACAGACATCTGTCCGTGTCCGCCGTCCCACTTGAAACATTTCAAGCTTCAGCCCCGGATCACGTATCCGTCTTCTTACAAGTGAAATATTACTAAGCAGGGTTTCTGTAAAACCATCACGCGCACCACGTACCACCCGATCAATCGAGGGTTCATCCGGACTTCGCATTGGGTAAGATCGAGTATCCATTAGGATAACTTTGTTCTCACCCTCAATAAATAGTGCGCTCATTCCTTTTAATACTTTATCGAAACATTCACTTAATACACTACCCTCTTCAACTTGAATATGAGGGATGTATTCGTTCATAAAGCTACCTAACACACCTGCGGACAAATTTTCTGAAGAAAGGTAGGTTAGTCGTTTCAGAATTTCATCCGTTACATCTTCGTTGGTGAATCCGCTTAAACAGAGTAAAGCTGTCTTATGTCCCCCAAAGGACATTTCTCTAAACGTCACATCAAAACTTGATCCCAGTCCCATCACTTCGGTCAGCGTGTTTTTTGTTTCTTGTAGAGAACCTGGGATATGATCATTGCCTTGCCAATAAATAACGGATTCCTTTAATGAGTTAGAATGCTCACTATCGCGTTTGTCTTGCAGCTTATTTTTCCCTTTGTTCTGAGTCTGCTGCTTCGCCTGCTTCTTCGAAGGCTTCGGTTGAGCTTGAGAACCCTCCCCGGTTCCGGTACCGTTATCTGTGCCTCCTGCTGCCTGAGCATTCTGATCCTGTGCCTCATCATCTGATTCCGAATCCTCTGAATCCATACCAAATAACCTGGCAAAAAAACCTTTACTCGGCTCATTGGGCTCCTGATTGCCGAGCTCATCCGATGCTTCTGCATCTTGTTGCCCTGTTCCCTGCTCGGCAGTCGCTTCCGCATCCTGCTGCTCTGTTCCCTGCTCCGCAGTTGCATCTGCGTCTTGCAGCTCAGTGCCTAATTCGGCTGACGCCTCTGCATCCTGCTGGTCTTGGCTAGTTTCAGATGTTGTAGAATTTTCCGCTGAATCTTCACTTTCCCCGATAGCTGAAGCTCCTACAGGTTCTGTGTGATCTGCAACTAGATCCGCTGCAGTTGTCTTCATTGCTGCAGCAGCTGCAGCATTATCTTCCAGATGGTCATCTTCCGGTGCAGAATCACCGCTGTGAATAAACTTGCTCATTTCATAACCCCCTGTTTACTGTCGGTATACAAACCAGTCGAACAAAGAACCCGCGACCTTCCCACTCACCATCGCCATTAACAGACCGAATAGATAATGTGTCATATTTAAGCGTTTAGCGAGTATCGGCAGCACATTTAATACCTCGGTCAATGCTGCAGCGAGCATCCCGACAAAAATCCCATCAAATAGTCCTACACCAAGTTCAACTAGAGGACCTGAGGTAATTTTCCAATTCCAAAAATCACTAACAGTACCTACTAAAGATCCACCTACCATCGCGCCTTCATACCAATGAACTTTATCGTAAGAAGAGGTTAATTGCGCCAGACGCGGCACCATATCCAGCACAACAAATAGAGCGATCACTCCACCGCCTACAGCAATACCACCCGCAATGCCCAGCAGCAAATTTAGTCCCAGTGCTATGGGTGCCGTCATCTTCAGTCCTCCGTATTCTCAGATTGGTTTTCACTACGGCGCCTCATCTTGCTGTATTCCTCATTGATGACATATTGGTCGATGTTCTTCTGATACAGATACATTTCCACTTCCAGCGGAGTAGGCTCCTCGTTCCACTTCTTTTTAAATAAATGGTTGAAAAAAATGACCATCCCAAACCCGATGCCCAGAGAA
This sequence comes from Paenibacillus sp. FSL R7-0163, assembly GCF_037969975.1. Lineage (NCBI taxonomy): Bacteria > Bacillati > Bacillota > Bacilli > Caryophanales > Paenibacillaceae > Paenibacillus > Paenibacillus sp. FSL R7-0163. Next base: position 1,482,813 of record NZ_CP150224.1, on the reverse strand, counting down.
TAAGCAATCTGAAATATATAGGGATGCTCATCCCGATGACCCGTTAGCATCTCCACAATTCGAATTTGTACCTCCAGCATATTTACATCAGCATGAAAGTTCATAATCGTCAGAGCAGACCCAAAGAAAAGCAGCAGCCACACTAAAACAAACATCGCCACCGAAGGTTTCCGTCTCTCCACCTGACTCTCAATCTGTACAATCGTCCTCCCTTCACCGATCGGTTCAATGTCTGCATTCGGTATAAGTTCATATATCCGGGGGATAACCATCAACAGATCAATCAAAATCAGATTGCCGTCACTTTGCTCCGGCTTCATTAAGAGAATTGTCTCCAACGACTCTTTCAGCTCAGGCTCCGCTATCAAAAAAGCAATATCACCCAATGTGACACCTTTACCCTTGGGAACCATCACCCGATTTTTAAGCTGTATATAGATGGTGGGAGCAGAATGTTGTTTCATCCGCATTCCTCCTAAAGGTTATGGTGAAGCTCAGGTCCAAGATAACGGTAGTATGGGAGTAAAGCCTTATTTTTACTCTTGCTGCTCTGAATCAATTTCCTGAAATACTGAAATGTTGCTTGTTTATAGGTATCAGGAAAGGCCAATCCTTCTTCTGGAAATTAAAAAGAAGACAGCTCAAGGTAATTAACCTTAAGCTGTCTTCTTGTTTCTGCCAATTCATCAGTTAGATCGCAAGTAATCCAACATACCGTGCCTGTTCAATTTCATCCAGAAACGAGATATCCATTCCATTGATAAATGTAGTTGTCATCATTGCTACTCCTTTACAGAACCAAGTGTCATCCCTTTAACAAAATATTTTTGCAGGAAAGGATATACGATCAAAATTGGAGCGGCTCCGATAAATATTTGCGCGGCTCTCACCGTCGTCTGCGAGATCAGCTCCATTTCCTTTGGATTGATGCTCATGGAGCTCATATCCCGTTGAATGATAACCGTCTGCAGGAATGTCGCCAGTGGAAATTGTTTGGAATTATTCAAATACAATAGTCCATCGAACCAGGAGTTCCAATGAAATACCATGCTGAACAAGGCAATCGTAGCGATCGATGGTAAAGAAATCGGCAAGTAAATGCTAAACAACGTACGGAAATGTCCGGCTCCGTCTATAAGCGAGGCCTCCTCCAGATCTTTTGGAATACCACGGAAGAAGTTCAGCATCAGAATCACCAAGAACGTATTTACCGCACCTGGCAGAACAAGTACCCAGAAGGAATCCATCAAACCAATCTTTTGAATCACAATGTAAAATGGAATCAATCCGCCGTTGAACACCATACTGAAAACGAACAACCAAGAGTAGACATTACGGCCCTTGAAGGCTGAGTTTTCTTTGGACAACGGGTAGGCTGCCAGAAAAGTAATTAATAGTGTAAGTCCAGTCCCGAGTATGGTTCTTTGTACAGATACCCAGATGGAGTGTAGGAAGATTGGATTGTTTACTGTCTTTTTATAAGCTTCCAGAGAGAATTGCTTTGGCCATAATCCTACCAAATTGGCATCAGCTGCCGACTTCGCGCTAAAGGATACAGCCAGCACGTGAATCAAAGGTACAATACACATCAGTGCGAGCAGGATTAGAAAGCAAGTATTAAACACATTGAATATACGATAACCTCTTGTTTTGTAATACATAAGTTGTCTCCCTCTTCCTTTGGTAAATTAGAAAATGCGATATCCTGCCCACTTCTTAGCCAAACTGTACGAGACGAGAATTAGGATCATACTAATGGCCGACTTAAACAGTCCGATTGCCGTACCAAAGCCCATCTCACCATTCAGAATAGCCGTGCGGTACACGAAGGTATCAATAATATCGCCTTTCTGATAGACCAGTGGATTGTAGAGGTTAAAAATCTGGTCAAACCCTGCGTTCAATACATTTCCGAGAGCCAAGGTACCTACCACCACAACCATTGGCAATAGAGATGGCATTGTGATAAAACGTGTCTGCTTCCAGCGGTTAGCGCCGTCTATTTCAGCAGCCTCATATAATGAAGGATTGATTCCTGCTAGAGCAGCTAGGAAGACGATCGTATTATAACCAAATTCCTTCCACACATCTGTGAGAATAACTGTGAACCGGAACCAGTTGTTATCCCCTAAGAAAAAGATGGGTTTGAAGCCCATGCTGCCTAAGATCTGATTGACAAAACCATCTGTAGCAAGCAAATCCAGCAATATCCCGCCGAGAATAACCCAAGATAAAAAGTGAGGCAAGTAAACCAGCGTCTGAATAGTGCGCTGTATGTATACCTTGCGAATCTCATTTAACAAAATGGCGAACACAAACGGTACAGCCAGATTGAAAATCATTTTTAGAACAGCAATAATCAATGTATTCCAAATGACCTGCATACTGTCATTACGTTCAAACAGATAACGGAAATTGTCCAATCCAACCCATGCCGAGCCTGAAATTTTCAGCCATGGCTTATAATCCTGAAATGCCATCACAATTCCGCCCATTGGAATAAAGCTGAAGATGATCAGGAATATCATCGCCGGCAATAACATCAAGTGAAAAGGCCATGTTTTTTTTAGTGTTCTCATCCTTGGTCCCCCATATCGTGTCAAGTTCTTCTGTAACCATACTCAAATTATAGCAACGCCCGAATTCCTCAAATAGCGAGCAAAACCAATATATATGGTACAAAAGCAATCTCTTTATCACATAGAAAAAAGAGGACTCCAAACGCAAACAGGGACCCTCCCTAAAGCCTAATACTACGGCTGAAGAGACGGTCCCGTTTGCTGCTTTTACCTAGTCAAACTAAATCCAAACCTTATTTTACGCTGTCATACCATTCGTTAACTTCTTTAGTGATTTGATCGCCACCACCTGATTTCCAGGTTGCTACAAAGGAATCAAATGCATCCAGCGGTTTGTTGCCATAGATGATTTCATTAAACGTTTGGTTCTCAATTTTGTTCAGATAGTCCATCTTCGATTTCATAGTTTCGGTCGTAGGACCTGTGAACATATTCTTAAAGGATTTATCCTCTTGCGCCAGCAGAACTTTTGCAGCAGCTGGGGTATCTTTACCATAATTCACAGCTACGTCTTTCTCCAGGCGGGTTGTTGGCTCTGCGCCATCTGCCAGGTTAAGGAGTGCTTTCATTTGGGCATCCGGAATCCGGGCACCGTCACGAACCAGCATATAACGAACGCTATTCACATAACCGCCAGCAATTTTATCATTTTCGATCATCTTACCGTTCGCATCTAGCTCATAGTCGTATCCTGCAAAAAGGCCGTTATCCAGTTCACTGCCTGGCGTTGGGTTAGCAAAGTTATCGAACAGGTAGTTTTGATAAGTAAAGAAGGCTTCAGGATTTTTCATTTTCGTGCTGATCAAAGTTACACCGTTAGTGAATTGTGTACCATGACGCATAACCTTTCCATCTGGACCCGCTGGAATTTCAATTGGAGCCCATACTGCATCTGGAGAGTTCTTCACGGTATCCTGAAGCGGCCAGCCGCTCATCCAGTAAGGACCCGGGAGAATACCTGCTGTACCCGCAACTGCTGGTTCGGCAGTTTTGTTCTCATCCCAAAGAGCCGCTTCCTGAGGAATATAACCTTTAGCCAACCATTCCTTCAGTTTTTCGAGCCCTTGCTTCATGCCAGCATTTACAGAGCCGTATTCTAATTTACCATCAGCATCTAGATTCCATTGCTGTGGCAAGGTTCCGTAAGCACCAAAGATCCAAGAAGGGTCGCCCATCCAAGTGTTCATCGTTGTTTTAAAGCCGATACTAAGTGGAGTTACCTTGTCTGGTGCCAAGCCATCAGGGTTCTGATTCTTGAACGCATCCATCACTTTTTCCAGCTCATCGATCGTCTTCGGTGCTTGCATATTCAGCTTATCCAGCCAATCTTGGCGGATCCACAGAATGTAATCATGGTTATATGCATAATCGAGAACAGGCAGACCCATTCTTTTTCCATCACGGCTGTATTGGTTCCAAACGTTAGGATCCTGTGCCATCGCTTCTTTCCAAGTATCTGAAGCATATTTATCAAACAAAGTTCCTACATCAGCATACATGCCGGAATCGATCAAATCCTGTGCAATCGTGTTGTCGGCTGTACCGATGGTTACGACATCAGGCATGTCCTGACCTGAAGACATGGATAAACGCAGCTTCGTACCAAATGCGCCGTTCGTATCTGTGATGGACCAAAGGGACTTAATGTTGATGCCGAATTTTTCTTTAGCCCATTTTGTAGCCACGTTATTCTCAATGCTTTCACCGTTTTTGAATTTAAGCTCAGGGTCCACGCCCCATGCGGTTGTAAATGTCACCTCAGGATCGTATTTATCCTTGTAGGCGTTTTCAGAATTGGAAGCTGTATTTGCAGTCGCTTCACCAGCTGTTTTATCTCCAGCAGTGTCTTTACTATTAGCAGCGTTATTGCCTGAACAGCCCGCAAGGCTACCCGCCAAAAGCATGCTCATACACAGGAGCGGCAGCCATCTTTTTCTCTTCATCGCGCTCATTTTGTTCCCCCTTGGATTCCATAAGTGTTGGTTACAATTTAATTATAGGGAACGATTCTAAGCCCGAATACGTCATTTAAACAAGGTTTCTGCACCTTTCTCAACCTCTATCCGTCCCGGAATTCATTTGGTGTCATATGGTAGTGTTTTTTGAACATCTTACTGAAATATTGCGGATTTTGATATCCAAGCTCAGAGGTGATTTCATAGATTTTTTTATTCGTATTTTTAAGCAGATAAAGTGCCCGTTCCATCCGCATCCGAATAATATAGTCCCCAAGCCCTTCCCCAGTCTCAGCCTTATAAATCTTGGACAAGTAGACAGGATGCAAATATACATGATCGGCAATGGTTTTGACGGACAGCTCATGACCCGAATGGTTTCCTACCAGCTCATGGACCTGCTTGATAATATAACTTTTCGTATTCTGATCGCTTTCGGATAGCTCCTTCTGAAGCTTATCGAGCATATCAAACGCCCATTCTTTAAGCTTATCAAAAGAAACAATAATACTCTGCGTCAACAACGGATCTAAAGCGTATTGGTCAATCTTGGAGATGAACTGGCCACTCTTATGCGCTATATACATAAATGCATTCGTTATAGATAGAAAGACCTCGTACAGATGTTCACTAGAAAACCGTGCATTCTCCATATCCCGGAACACGTCAGCAATTTTTTGCCTTGCTGTATCCCATTGTTTGGATTCCAACAGATGAATGAGTGTAGGTGGACGATAAAGACATTCGAGCGATTTGATGCTCATCGTCTCCTGATGCTGGCGATCATCCAAAAACAGCACGGAACTGGATTCATCATGTGCTGCCAAATACATCGAGCTAAGACCGCTTCGATAGGCAGCCGTCATCCCCTCTGGAAAGGTGAACCACTCCGTTACAATCAGTGAAATCTCACCCTTGAGGTAATTGCTTACACTAATTTGGAAATTCGCGATCACCGCTTTTAGGACTTGCTGCCTTGCAGCTTCATAGTTAGCCATTTGCTCCAATTCCTGCTGAACTGCCGGCTTTAATTCAACAAGCAGAATCAAGCAATCATGCGGCGCTTTGCAGAACCAGACATGGAACTGCTCCTTAAAAAGCTCCTCGGCAATGTTACCGATCGCATATTCCATTAGAGAAACCGAATGGTGATCCATGGCGGCATAATGTTTACCAAGCTGAATCAGCAGCATCGCCGCTTCAGCGTCCGGCTGGAAGGAGATTTCATATTCCTTCAGCTTAATGGCCAGCGTCCGCTCGGACAGCACCCTGCCAAGAAGCAATTCGTGCATCAGATTAGCCCGCAAAACACTGTAATCGGCTTTGCGATTATACAGCAGCAAATGATATCTATCATGGGCTTCCCATTCATCTTTCAAAGATTCAATCGCACCGGATACGCTTTTGATAAACTCGTCATCACTTACCGGCTTCAAAATATAATCAAATGCCTGCAGTTGAATAGCTTTTTTCGCATATTGAAAATCGGAATAACCCGTCAATAAAATGGACCGAATATTTGGCCATTTCTCGCCTACGGCTTCAATTAATTGCAGGCCAGTCATTCCTGGCATTGAAATATCAGTAACCATAATATCTATAGCCTGCTGTTCCATAATTTGCAGAGCTTCAGCACCCGATGCCGCTTGATGCACCTGCTTCACCCCGATTTCAGCCCATGGAATAGTACGAGCTAAACTTTCCGTAACATAGGGCTCATCATCAACTAACAACAGCTCTATCATTCTTTCCCCTCCTAGATGTCATTCCATTTCATTGTCTGTGTAGGGCAGCAACCACTGCAGTGTCACCTGTAACCCTCCGAGTGGAGAAGGCGAGATGCGCAAACCAGACGTCTCCCCAAAACGCAGCCGCATTCTCTGATGCACATTCCATAAACCGCAGCCCATTTCTTCATCCATCGCCCTGCTTAGTTTATTTTCCAGTTCTATAATTCCCTCTGTCGTCATTCCCTGACCATCGTCCTCAACCGTAAGCGTCATTTCTCTGCCTACACATGAACCCGTAATCCGCACCAGTCCCTCTTTGGCGATGGGCTCAATTCCATGTATAACCGCATTCTCCACCAGAGGCTGCAGTACGAGCGGCGGAAGCTCTCTTTTGCGCATTTGCGGTGGGATATTGATCTCATAACGAAGTCTGCTCATCCTCATCTTCTGGATCTCCAGATAATGATTCACAAATTCCACCTCTTCAGACAGCGCAACCAAATCACGTTCCTGACGAGTGGTGTATCTGTAATATCGGGACAAATTATGCGACATTCCAACGACCGCACCCATATTATCGAGCTTCGCCATACTTGTAATAAAGGAGAAGCAATTATAGAAAAAATGTGGATTAATCTGTGATTGAAGCTGCTTTAAGCGGGCTTCGCGAACGTGGATTTTCTCCATCAGCACATTCTCGATCAGCATCTGAATCTGTTCTACCATACTGTTAAACCGGCCGGACAGGAAGCTGAATTCATTCTTCCCTTTAATCTCCACTCGCGTAGAATAGTCCCCTTGCTTCAACCGTTGAAAGCCTCCAACCAATAACCTTATAGGTACCTGCACTTGAACATATAACAGATAAGCTACGAGACAGCTCATTAACAACAAAGCACTGATCGCAAAATAAAATAAACGATTAGAGGTCAGGATCGGATGTAAGATTTCAGTTAGCGGCATATAGTCGATCAAATACCAGCCCATTTTGTCCGAATAGACGATATTTACACTGTAGGATTCACCTTCTATTTTGACCGTGCGATTCTCACTAGGCTTCAGTTGGGTCTCTTCCAGCCTGTCTACCAATTCTTTGGCTAACACCTTGTCGGCACTGCGGTTAAAAATAAGTCCTGTTCCCTGCTTATAATAAAAAGGATCTCTTCTGCCATCACTCTTGAATTTATCCAGCATATCTTCTATGTTCCGGCTGTCGAACTCTACCTTCATAATCGTTTTGACTTTTTCCGGAGCGAATTCTGACATAAAAGGTGTAAAAGAGAACCACGAGAATACGAAGCGGTCACCCTCCTGCCCTTCAATCTTCTCCACATGCCAGCCCGACTTCACTTCCCGCTTCAGATCCTCATCTTCGTATAATTTCGCATCATTTTCAGATACCATACGGTGAATGGATGGGGAGTATAAATACAGCTTACTTTTCCAATTGGAGGAGCTTTCTTGAATGCTGATTTTGGTCTGAATCCGTTTGATCAGGTTTATCGTATCCAGATTCAAACGCCCTTTTTCCAGATAAGTATCCTTAAGGCTGAGGATATCAGGATCATGGATCAGCAGAATCGGCCACGAGGACAATAACTCCATATTACTTTCTACCTGATTCTGAAAAAAACTAAGCTGATTATTATTCGAAGTATTTAACTCCGTACGCAGCACATCCGTGGTCGTTTTATTGGAATAGAAGTAAAGGATGGTTATCGGGATCAGCATAATGACCATGATACTCACGATTTTGGTAAATAAATTATATCTATACACGTTCCTTCACTCTCCGGCTCAAATGTCATAGCCCCTATTGTACAAACAATCCCTACTTGCGAAAAGATAAATATCTAAAAAATGTGGTAAAGACAGGCCCTAACTGCCTTTTCGAGCACAGTTATTGCCTGTCTGCCTATTATTGCTGCAAAAGATTGAGTATGATGTAAGCTGCTTCAGCGCGTGTTGTATGGGCTTGCGGGCGGAAATTGCCATCTTCGAATCCATTGATAATCCCAGTCTGCGCAAGCGCTGTTATCCCTTCACTGGCATACATCGAGATCAGGTCTTTATCTTTAAAAGAAATAACGTTCACATCCGTCTGATCGTTCACTTTCTCCACCAACTTAAGCGCACGATACGAAATAGCTGCCATTTCTTCACGGGACAATTTATCATTCGGGCCAAAAGTGCCATCCGCATGTCCTTGTACAACACCCAATTTCCCAGCAGTAATCACAACAGAGCTATACCACGCATCAAGGTTCACATCTTTAAAACTGCCTGTTCCTCTTTCTGCTTTTAGCTCCAGCGCGGACAGCAGCATGCTGACAAATTCAGCGCGTGTAACCTCCCCTTGCGGATTAAAGATCCCGTTTCCTATTCCTTGCACGATCCCTTTAGCCGTCAAGGATTCAATCGCTAACGTGGCCCAATCTGCTGCTTTTAAATCTGTGTACCCCACCTCTGCGTACCCCGCAGCATAAATGCTGAAATGACTTGGATTAAACACAATCTGTTCCGCGGTTGGGTTGTACCGCACAGCTTTGATAACTTCAAGTTTTCCATCAGCAAGTATCGAATAAACAGCAATCCGCTGGCTCTGCTCCCCGAGCTTCAGCTTGTAGTGGCAGGCTACCGATATTGCTCCTTTTTTGAAAACATCGATAGAAGTCCCGTCTACTGACACTTGGATGTTATAGGCCGGGTAGTCTTTTGCTCCAGTTGCCAATGGTGCAGGCAAGGTTGGCGCAGCTACCTGAACCAGTGAGAGCGTTAGTTCCTTAGCTCCCGTCTTTATAATTCCTGCACTAGCTTCCGTAGAAACCGTAACAGATGCCGCACCATATACAATTACTATTTGAGGATGTTTGCCCTGCTCTAGTATAGAACTCAACGGAAGATGAACGACTGCTCCCTTAAGCTCTCCCGTCGATGGCAGAACAGAAATAATCAGTTTTTCATCCGCCGGAAGCGTCGACAGCGCCTTATTGATATCCTCTATACTTAGCGTGATATCAGCTATGCCGGAAATTCCTGCTTGTGCCTTCACCTGAAGTTGTCCTGCCGCTGTATGTTCGACCACTGCTTTATTTGCTGAATTTACAACGCTTGAATCTCTGACCGTGATGACAGGATCAGGATTAACTCCCGTTCCGGGTTCCTCGCCAGTGTCAGGATTTCCTCCCGTTCCGGGTTCCCCGCCAGTGCCGGGATTCCCTCCCGTTCCGGGTTCCTCTTCGCCCCCCTCACCGGCCACCGGGGTTTTGAAGACATTTAATGAAGAGAGTGCATTCCCTGCAAAATCGAACATTGCCTGATTCTCCCAAGCATTTCCTTCGCCTACCTTCCAGCCTACACCTTGCACTGGAATCCAAGCTGGTTCCCAATAGAACAAGCCTGTTCCTTTACCATCGGGTACTTTGGACAATACATTCATTACTGTTTTGACCTCAGCCATTTGACCTGCAACCGTAGCTGGGAAGCCACTGCCGTCTAGCTGATCTTGGCGGGCGATGTTATTCTCAAAGTTGTCGCCGTCCTGCAACGTGTAAGGATATGCGGTTTCCGTCACAATCACTTCTTTACCATATCGTTTAGAGATATCGTCCAAGTTAAACTGCAGGCTATCCATCGTTCCGCTCCAATACGGATAAAAGGACGCGCCGATCACGTCATAATCAAGATTCCGCTTCGTTAATTCGTCAAAGAACCAACGAAACATATCATTTTTGCCACCTTCAGCAAGATGGATCATAATTTTGATATCCTGATCTGCACTCTGGCTGTCTCTAACTCCCTTCACTCCACTCTCTAGAAGCGGAACAACCTTCTCAAAAGCATTCTCTTGATCATAGGATTTGCCGTCAGGCCATAACAAGCCACCATTAATCTCATTTCCGATTTGGACCATATCGGGTGAAGCTCCCTTTTCCTTTAGCTCATCCATAACATCTTTGGTATAGTCATATACCGCTTGCTTCAATTCATCATAGGAGTAATCCGCCCATGCTCCCGGCTTGTTTTGCTTTCCGGGGTCAGCCCAGAAATCAGAATAATGGAAATCAAGCAACAGCTTAAACCCTTTGGCTTTGACGCGCTGCGCCATTTCCACAACATCCTCACGGTCATTATAGCCGCCAGCTTCCTGAGGATCATTCCATAAACGTAGCCGAATGTAATTTACACCCCGGCTTTTAAGAATATCCATCAAATCCTTTTCTACTCCATTGTCGTAATACTTTCCACCGGCATCCTCAATCGCTTCCAGTGTGGAAATGTCCGCACCTTTTATGAACCCGGATTGCAGCACAAGCGGAGTAACCTGAATATCAGCTGTGGGTTGTAGGTCTGTCCCTGCAACTTTCCCCATTACGCTGTAAGTTCCTTCAACCGCGTACTCCGCCTCAATAAGGTCATCCCAGGTTACAGGCAGCTGTTTGCTTGACCCATCTTCGTATATAGCCGTTACCGCTGATGGCAATAAAGCAGGCACATCCGTAATTGTGCTGACATTTATGCTCTCAAATCCGACAATAGGCGTGCTGCTGTCACCTACTACTGTTACCTTCGCCACTGCCTTCTGCACAGTACCTGAGATAGAACCGCTTACTGTAAAGGTTCCGGGACGGGAATACTCTGCTGGCAGGATCACATCCCAAGCAACCTGAGCATCCTCCGTGTCAGAATTGCTATATACCACAGTTACAACACTTGGAAGCTCAGGGGCTTGCCCAATTTCCGTGTCCAACCGTACTGGCAGTACAGTTTGTATTTCACCCTGTACCGGCTCATGCGGCGTGCCGGCTGCGGGAACACCCCAGACCTTCAGATCATTAATGGCTGCCCATTTTCCGCCGTTGATGCCGGTCAGGTTGACCCTTACATAAGAAACATTTTGCAGCTTGAAAGCATTGTACTGAGTTTGCTCTACACTGCTGCTCTGACTTTTGTCCACAACTGTTGTCCATACCTTATGATCACGTGATACTTCAATCGTATATTGATTAATGTAACTCCATGCATTCCAGATGACGGTTGCACCTGACAAATCATATGCACCTTGCAAATCTACTTCCAGCCAATGAGGAAAGCTCCCGTCATTCGCCGTCCAATGTGTGTTCCATTCATCGGAATCTAATGCGTTACCCGCTTCATACCCTGCAAGCTCACTATCTGATATTGCAGGCTTACCTAGGGCAATATTCTCATCTCCTGCCGCTTGAGCAGACGGCCCAAACGTAAAAGGGGAAATAAGAAAGGTCAGAATCATAAATAATATAAATGATTTCTTCAATGTCTGTTTCCTCCTAAATAATTTAATCATGGATTATGTACTCAGTGGCACAGTCATTTTGTGCCCTTCCTTATTGTAAACGCTTTATTAATTCCGCTATATGTTACGTTAGAAACATTTCAGCAGTTTTTGCAGTCGATATGATCAAAGCAAGGAGTAAAATCACATACAAAAAAAGATGATCCGAAAGCCATACGGCTTCGAATCATCTTTATATAGGTAGAACCATTCCACTTCAATCTGATCAGAGCGTTTGTGGTTTGGACTGTTGATTAGATAAAAAGAATAAAGCGACCCAGATCAAGGCAAATCCGAGAATCTGCGGGATAGTGACCAGCTGTTGGAACACGATCCAGTTGATGATTACTCCCGTCATAGGAAAGCTGAGTTCAGCTAATGTGGCGAAGGAAGCTTTGGTCGTGCTAAGTCCTTTGTAATACAACAACATACTAAGAAGTCCTGGCAGCAAAGCTTGCAGCAATAGATTAATCGCAATGGCTGCCGATGCACCAAACCCGCCATGAATCTGCCACGGTGCACCTTCTAGCGTAGTGATAACGAACAGTAAAGGAAGCGCAAGGATAAACCGCAGCGAAGTCACTGTCTCATATTTCATAGAACCGAGCAGATAACGTCCCATGACTGTCGATCCCCCCCACAGTGCAGCTGCTCCCAAGGCCATCAGACTGCTAACCCCAATAAAGTTATTCACATGTCCGAAAGGGATACTCCAGCCAAAGGTCAGCAGATAGGTTCCTACCAGTGCCAACACAATGAGTGGTCCGAAATTTTTAGGCAAACGTTCTTTAAGAATTAAAGCAGCGAGACCGATCGCGAATATTGGCTGAAGCTTTTGCAGTAACAGCACCGCATTCAAATCCCCACTGGAAAGTGCCATCGTAAATAGGATCGTCGCCCCGGCAGAACCTCCCCATGAAACAATCAATAAAGCACCAATCTGGCGAAATCCAATTCCTTTAAGCTCCGCCCGGTGACGCCAAAGAACAGGTGAAGCAGCCAAGAAAAGCACCACATGCTCCAGAAGAACAATTTGCGATGAGGTCAAAGATTTTAACAGGATGATACGAAAGAGCGGATCAACGCCCCATAATGCTGCACCAATCACAACGAGCCAAAATCCACTGCGTAGCGCTGATGTACTGCCAACCTTAGTTGATGATGAAGCTGTAACATTACTCATAATTTCATTCTCCTTGTCGATACAAACCCTCGATAAGAGACCAAAAACCCCCGAATTACCATAAAGGTAAACTCGGGGGCATTATCAATAAAGACGTACAAGGATAGACTCCTAGCGTCTTTATCTTATGATCCTCTCCCATCCGGACTTTACCGTCGGCTCTGGATTTACACCAGATCAGTCACTTCTCTGCAAGCAGAACAAGTGAGTCGCGGGCTCAGTTCACTTTGAACATTACCGCCGGTCGGGAATTTCACCCTACCCCGAGAATCTTGTATTCCGTTGTTTTTTTCACAATCTCAGAATAAACCTCTTCTTGCCATTCGTCCAGTACTTTATGAAAATGTACACATTACTTTCATGTTTCGCAGCATTTTATTACATGTTTGTTCGTAATTGTTCTACTGCTTCATCCAAAAAACTTCTGTATAATGAAAATATGTTGATTTTTCCATAGTTTAGTAATCATGTCGAGGAGGTTGTTATGAAAGAAGCATTCTGGACGAAGTTATTGTTCTCCATCTTTGCCGTTGGAGGAATAGCTTTTTTAGGATTCATAGGTGCTATAATTACTGCGCTTTACGGAGGACTGCTGTTTTATACCCCACTTGTGGCAATCTTAGCGATCGTATTAGCCATCTATGTTGTACTTATCATATTTAATGTGTTGTCACGAAAAACAAGCTATATTGTATTGTTATCTATCCTCGGACTTAGTCTGCTCGCGACCGCAGGATATGAGATCAAGCAAGCGTACGTCAACAGAATTGCCATGGTCGATGATCGGGAGGTTAATCTGCTACAATATGAACCCTTTGCTGAGAAGACCAAAGCAGTGAATCTGGATGAACCTTCTTCCTATCATATCGCTAGCAATCTTCCAAGATTGGACGGTGCAACCGCACTTTATCCACTGTATTCAGCTTTCGTTCAAACTACTTATCCTGAGGGTTATTATAATCCGTATGATTTTCAAACAAGTCAAGTAATTTGCAGCAGCACACCTGAAGCTTACAAGAGATTAATTGAAGGAGAAACCGATATTATATTTGTAGCGGCTCCGTCAATCGCACAACAAAAAGAAGCTAAGCGCAAAGGTGTCGAACTGAAGCTTACGCCGATCGGCCGCGAGGCCTTCGTATTTTTTGTAAACAAACGAAACGACGTAACCGGACTTTCCACCGCTCAACTTAAAGATATTTACGCAGGCAAGATCACAAATTGGAAAGATTTAGGCGGAGCTAATAACCGAATCCGTGCTTTTCAACTGCCTGAAGATAGTGGAAGCCAGACGATGTTGCAAAAGTTTATGAAGGACACTCCACTCATGAAGCCGCCTCAAGAAGACGTAGCGGATATTATGAGCGGTATCATTCAACAAACCTCCAGCTATCGAAACTATAAAAATGCACTGGGCTACAGCTTCTTATTTTACGCCTCAGAAATGAATCGGAACGGGGAAATAGCCCTGCTGGCCATCGATGGTATCCAACCAGACAAGGAAAGTATTCGTAGTGGACAGTACCCATTGGCAACAGAATTTTATGCAGTGACCGCGGGAAGCGACAACCCTAATATTCAACCCTTTCTGGATTGGATTCAATCTTCTCAAGGTCAGAAATTGGTAGAGAAAACAGGTTATACATCGTTAAAATAACATATCTCTAGCGAATGAGAGCTATCCCAAATGTTTGGGAAGGCTCTTTTTCTATTTTTATACCGAAAATTTTCCTTTTTATCGCTTGTAGAGCGCAACTTTTGGAAACTATTGTCGTTTATACTTTATACGAGCCTTAAACGGCATCAAAGGAAGAAAAAGTAAGAATTGCTAGAGACCAATAAACGGGGATGGTAGGGATTGCAGATGAAAAAGTTTGGTTTTTTGGCGTTACTGCTGCTTTTGTTGGTGCTGGTTCATCCAGGAACTGGTTATGCCGGCTCTACGGAAACACACATCAACCTAGACGGCAACGATCTTAAGATTTCCAAAGAAGCACAGGTACAAATTGTAAATGGCAGTGTAATGGTTCCTCTTCGCGTTGTTGCGGAACAGCTTGGTTATACCGTGAAATGGGATAATGTGGCCAAGACAGCGATCATTGAGCAAAAGGGAACTACTTTAAAACTGATCGTGGATAATACGATGGCAGAAGCTTCAGGGAAACAGGTCAAACTGGACAACCCTCCGTTTCTCAGTGGCAGCACAACCCTTGTTCCTTTAAGATTTGTTGGGGAACAGACAGGAACTACTGTCGGTTGGGACAATGTAACCAAAACCGTATATTTAACCTCTCCAGTGCCTGAGGTTGGGGGAAGCGATCCGGAAGTTACGGTTCCAGAACCCACTCCAACAGCACCTTCGGAGAACGGATCAACCGGGAATACAGCAACTGAAGGGAATAGCTCAGTGACTGCAGTCACCAATCTTAGCTTCATCAATAACCAGCTGGTTATTGCAGTGAACGGCAGTATAAAACCTACCCTGTTCACTATGACAGACAAAGACCGAATTGTCGTGGATTTACCGAATACTGGCTTTGGAACCGACTTCCATCAGAATCTTTCCGTAGGAAAGAACCAAAGCGGACAGTTAACGGTTACCGACTATCCTAATGTCTCTGCCGTTCGCTATTCATTGTTCAGCAGTTCCCCATCGACCATTCGGATCGTCATTGATCTAAACAGCGCTAATAGCTACAGTCTGATAAATGCTAATGATGGACTTATTATTGTGGATCTTAATGGGACTAGCGTTACGCTTCCTGAAACCACCTTACCAGAAGTACCGGTTACAACTCCTCCACCTTCTACCGGCAACACAGACAAGAAGATAATCGTCATTGATGCAGGACATGGAGGGAAAGATCCAGGGAGTTCAAGTGTTAACAAGCTTAAAGAGAAAGATTTCACCTTGCCGACAGCACTGAAAATTGCAGAATTACTAAAGAAAGAACCAAATATCGAGGTTATACTCACGCGCAGTGGCGATACATACCCAACTCTACAGGACAGATCTAACCTCGCCAACAATGTAAAAGCCGATCTATTTATCTCTGTTCATGCCAATAGTATTCCGGCGGGCAGTAAAAGTAATCCTAGTGGCACAGAGACCTATTACACACGTAACGATAGCTTATTATTCGCTCAAACCGTTCACAAATACCTCGCAGTTGCTACAGGACTGCAGGACCGAGGGGTTCGTCAAGCTAACTATCATGTAACAAGAGAAACCAAAATGCCTGCAATATTATTAGAATGTGGTTACTTAAGCAATACCAAGGATGAAGCATTACTCTTTACCCCGGACATCCAGAATAAAATAGCCGAAGCAGTAGTTTTAGGAATCAAAGAATATTTAGGTCGTTAAAAAAATGGGTGTCCCATTAGCCATGCAGGCTGATAGGACACCCATCTTTTATTCGGTAGTTGTGTTCCAAACACTCATTCGTTCCCGCAGATTCGAGGTATGTAGCTCTAGCTGTATACCATCCGGATCTAGAAAATTGACCGTCCAGCCTATTCCCCGTTTGATTGGCCCTCTAATTATGGGCACATTCTGGGTTTGCAATACTTGGACGGCTTCCTCAAAATGTTCCTCTGCAATACTAAAAGCGATATGGTCTACCCCAACTACTTTATCTGCAATCGCCATATAATCAGGCTTTTCAAGAAGACATATCCAGGCACTTCCCCATTCCAGATAAGCATCAGTTTTACCTCTATGAACTAGCTGAAGGCCCAGAACTCCTGTGTAGAAATTCAGGGAATTCGCTAAATTACTGACATTTACGGTCACATGGTTAAAGCCTTCTACCTGCATCTTTATTCAGCCTCTCAATCTTCTTAAGCCAGCATAGTGACAATTCTTTTGCGTTTCTCTGACTCAGGATCATAAGCTACATGCGTATCTTCATCAAAGATCAAGGTAGCCCGTTCCTCCAGATTGTATTTCGGCCATAACCTCTCTGCTGTAGCCGGATTTCCTTGATGAGCGAAAGCAATCCAAGCATCATGCATAACTTCAGCCAACTTCTGCATCGTTGGATTAATTTCTGCCCTAAGATGGGTTAGATGAGATAGATTATTAAAGGCATAGACGATTTCTGCACTATGCACAGCTTTATTTAACAATGGATGACCTGGGATCGTGCCGTCAAAACGGTACATCCAGACAGGTGCATATTTCAGTTGGTTCTCTGCCAGGGACACCGAGGTTCCCCAGAAGTAAAGATCCGTTAGAATTTCGGCTTGTCCCTCCCATGAGGATGAATAATGGTTCGCAATCTCCTTCAGACTCCCAGTACCCATCATCTGCTCCAGCGCCTTGAGTGAATCGTCAAAGTCTGCCTCAGGCGATTCTTCTCTGAAGAACAAGTTGCCCTCATCACGATTGGTTCCGATCAATAGCGGAATACCCTGTGCCGATCCTTCTGCCACAGCCTGTGCAGGTTCTACAGGAAGTGTATCCCCATCAATGACAGGCTGAAATAACATACCTATTGAGCCACCTGTTAATTTTTTAGTCATTCTTGCGGCTGCATCGATAATTTGTTCAGAAGAAAATGTTTGCAGAAGACTGGCATCTCCATCTGGAGCAATCCCTAATTCAGCTAGTAGTGCAGCTGCAATGTACTTCCCCTGCTCGGAAGGCAGCGTCTGAGCAGCCCCGCTTTGCATAATCGCACCAGCGAACAACCCCTTCGCTGCTGGCATGGCCAAAAGGGCTGCGATACTCATACTCCCTGCTGACTCCCCGAATACAGTTACCCGCTGCGGGTCCCCACCAAAAGCAGCAATATTCAGCTTTACCCATTCCAGTGCGGCGATTTGATCCAATAAACCTTGATTAGAAGCAAGCCCATGGCCAAATGGAGACAAATTCATGAATCCAAATGGACCCAGCCGATAGTTAATGGTCACTAAGATTACTTTGCCGCGTTCAGCGAAGCTTGTGCCGTCAAACTGCGGCTGACTTCCAGCCCCGGTCACAAACGTCCCCCCGTGAATCCAGAACATAACCGGCAGGGGCTCATCATGAACTGCTGGCGCCCAAATATTTAAATACAGACAATCCTCGGAATGAAGCGGCGTCTTGCCACCGAACCGAGTACCTCTCGTATCCGCTGGCTGATGACTAACTGGACCAAATTCAGAAGCATCTCTAACCCCATCCCAGGCTTCTGGTGGCTGTGGTGCACGAAACCGAAGTTCTCCAACAGGTGGAGCTGCAAAAGGGACCCCACGCCAAATGTTCACATCGCCCTCCTGTATTCCTTGAAGCTTACCATAAGAGGTTACTGCTATTGGTGCTCCCATTACATTTCACCCTTCCACATTATTCCTTATTCTCTTCAATCTGTTTATATAAGCCGGATCGAAACCGGAACCATTCAAAAAGATGTGTAAATACCACCTTAAGTACCGCATAACCCGGAACTGCAAGGATAATCCCCAGAATTCCAAACATTTTACCTGCGAATATAATTACAAAAATAATGGTTATTGGATGAATCTTCAACGTCTTGCCCATGATCTGTGGTGAGATAAATTTCCCTTCAATCAGCTGAACAGCTGTCCACACGATAATCATCTTCAACAGCATAAATGGAGAAGTAACCATCGCAACAATTAAGGCAGGTGTAATTGCGATTGCCGGGCCCAGATAAGGAACAACTGCTGTACAAGCAGCAGCAATAGCCAGAACGAGAGAGTATTCCAAACCAATGATTAAATAGCCAATATAGAGCAGCAGACCAATACAGCAGCTGACAATAATTTGCCCGCGTATGTAAGAGGATACCTGACTGTTCATCTCCGACATGACCATACGAGTCTGCGGCTGCAGAGAAGTAGGTACAAACTTCAGAATATAATCCGGCAATTTTTTTCCATCGCGAAGCAAGTAGAACAAAATAAATGGCGTCGTTACAACCGCCAAGACAATCTCTGTAAGGGCTCCTACAAAGCTGCCAACACCCGTCAAGGCATTATTCAGAAAAGAACTGCCCCACGCCGTAATCTTAGATGTTATCTCACTAAGGTTCGTTCCGATACTATCTTGAACTTGCCCAAAGAACTCCGTTCCGGTCAGATCCATAAACCGTTCTTGAATTAATTCACTATACCTTGGAAAATTGTCGATCAAACCTGATAGCTGAGTCCGTATAATTGGAATGACCATAAACAAAACCAGCGTGATGAGACCAGCAATCAACAAATATAGGATGATTATTGCATATACACGTTTTATTCGGGATCTTTTCTCCATCCGATCTACCAACGGATTCAGCAAATAATAAGCTATACCTGCCAGTAATAATGGTGCGGCCACGGTGTGCAGCAATACTGATATCGGCTTAAAAATAAACGGTATTTTGGAGAATACCAGAATATTAATTCCAACCAGCAGCATAATGAGCAGCACTACTACAAATTTATTATTCAGAAAAAATTTTTTGAACTTCTCTGGCCACACCTGCAGCCTCTCCATCGTACCCTCTCCCCTATAAACCATCATATATACTGTGTTATTTCATTCACTTTTTAATAGCATAGTCAACGTTAGCCCTGCAAGTCAAATTTGATGTCCTTAATTAAGCACACAGTCCTATTACGAGTCTGGTTATAATCCAATTCAATCATAATCCTCCCCTGTTTATAAATAAATAACCCTGCACGAGATATTCATCTGTACAGGGTTAGAAGCGCAGCTAAAAGGTACTTACAAGCCTTGCTATTTTTTCTTTTTCCCTTTAGCGCCCTTTTCATTTGAAGCAATCAATTGTCCATCATAGGTGTATAACAAGTGATCTTCAAGCTTCTCCCCCTGCAAATGTTTCCGCACTAATGATTTCGCCAGCTTAGGTGTAATCTCTTTGTACCACACACCTTCGGGATAAGCGATCACCACACAAGCATCTGAACATCTTCCATTACAACGGGTCACAGTCGTATGTATAAGACTTTGTGCGCCCTGCTTCTCAATCTCGTCTTCTATCGCTTCAGCTACCTCTTCACCTTTGTGTTTCTTGCAGCTGCTACCGTTACATATTAATAAGTGACTTACAGTTCCTTGTAAATTCCAGGTCGTCATGGATGACTTCAACCCCTTCTTATCAGCTAACCCTATTCCGTTCGTGGATTATTTTAAACACTATCATAAGCATCATTATAGTCAATAGTAAGAAAGACTGTTATACTATAAATGAGAATGATTATCAATGAAAAGAAGGGGATTACTACATGCAGATCCAATCCGACGGGATGCCTTATCCATCCCATCCTTTTTATATGCCCCTTCGGGTCATCAGCTTATCGGGAATAACCAACTACACAGCCTCAAACATTTCTTCTACTAATTCCAGCCTTATGATGATCTGGGATGGGAAAGGTTTTCTTGAAATAGACGGTAAGATACACAAGGTCATGGCCGGAAGCTTAATAGCCCTTAGTAGTTCTTCTTTATTGAAGATGGAACCTGAATTACAGTTAAAGGGGATATGGATTGAGTATTCCTGTATACTCCAGAGTAAAAATGAGGACATTTTTATAAATGACAACTCCCCTGTCCACCATGCCTCCACTCGTTTGATAGCCTTGGCAGGTGAGCTTTACAGTGCCTGGATAGACGCTGATAAACAAAAGCCGTTTAGGGTCCAGCAGCTATTCACCCAGTTCATCGTGGAGCTTCATGGTGAACTGACATCCCATAAAGAAAGATCAAGCAGTTGGATGGAACGGGTGACTGAGTATATAGAAGCTCATTACAATGAAGATATCACGCGGGATCAAATGGCTGCTTTAGCTGAAGTGAGCCCCGAGCACTTTTCGAGAACCTTTCGCAAATCAATAGGTCTATCCTTCAGTGCTTATATTACACTACTAAGAATCCGTAAAGCCCAGCAACGAATCCTCACCAGTTCTCCCAATCTGACAACATTGGCACATGAGGTTGGTTACGAAGAGGGAACTTATTTGAGCCGAAAATTCAAGCAGCTTGTTGGCGTTTCACCTACAGCCTACCAGAATAAGAATAAACGGGTCGTTGCCCTGAACTATAATCACACCGCTAGCCTGCGAGTACTGGAAATCATGCCTCAACTCGGGGTTTATTCCGAATGGCAGCATAGCTTGGAACAAGTTCCCGCTTCCAAACAGCTTCAAATGAGCGAAGGTAAATTTTCATTACTCTATGACTCAGTAGCTGCGGTAAAACCAGACGTCATTATCGGCTACAGTCTACCCGACAATAAGATTCTGACTCCTGTTGCTCCGGTTATTGAGCTGCCCTTTATGCAAATGAGTTGGCGAGAGCAATTTGCTCTGATTGCCGAGGTTGTGAATCGACGACAGCGTGCTGAACAGTGGCTAAGTCATTATGACAGACTTTGTCTTACCGCCAACGGGTTATTAAACCATGCAATAGGAATGGAGAGAGGTACGGCTATCGTATGGGAGGTTAGCTCCCGATCCGCCTACTGTTTCAGTAGCAGCTTCGGCAGAGGTTGCCAAATTCTATACGGTGATCTTGGCTTCAAGCCCCCCTCCGTAATTATTGAAAAGGGGATCACAGATTCCGGGTACTTAGAGGCATCTATTGAGGATATCGTATCGTTTCCTGCTGACCATATTATTATCACTAGCATCCCTTCATCATCTGAGGGAAGACAACGTTTTACTCGCCTACTACATTCTAAAGCTTGGAAGCAATTAGATGCAGTCCGAAACGGACGGGTATATATTCTGAACCAGGCTGATATGTTCTACGGATTTGACCCACTGTCCTCACAGGCACAGCTTCAAGAATTGCTACGGGTAATGACATCATAAATTTGCATAAGCTGAGATCATATCCGTCCATAGTAAATACCCGGTGAAGCTTGTAAAGTTCTTATTGAGAATGATAATCAATATACATAGGGGGAACAACAAATTGCATAATCCAGGAAAAAATAGCTCCAAACAAACCCATTGGTTTCTTTTTCCCTTCATGCTGGCATTAATTCTAGTCATATCAGCTTGCGGGAATTCCAATAATTCTGTGGGGAATACAGGCAGTAACACCAGCAACACATCATCGGCAACTGCAGTACCTACCAAAACTAGTCAACCAACAGAAACTACTGAAGCAGCTGCTCTTAAAAAGGTCACTACTATAAATGGTGATATTGAAATCCCTGTTCAACCTAAAAGGATTGTCGCTGAGGAATATCTGGGCAGTCTGATTGCGCTAGATACCATTCCTGTTGGTGCTCCCGGATTAACACTGGAGAATATGTATTTTAAGGAGGCACTTACTGGAGTTGCAGACACTGGAACTTACGGCAAAATGTCACCTGAAAAAATCATCGCACTTAATCCTGATTTGATTATTTCTGGACAAGCTGAAAGCTATGAAGCACTAAGCAAAATTGCTCCAACCATCGTTGTGCCATATGGTGATCTGAAAGATGCTCATGCCGAATTAACCTATTTCGGAGAACTCCTTGGTAAGGAAGAGGCAGCCAAAAGCTGGCTTGCAGATTACGACAAACGGATAGCTGAAGCTAAAGCCAAAGTAGACAAAGTAATCCCTGCAGATGCAACATTTTCCATCATGGAAGACGGCGGAAAATCCATTTGGGCCTATGGCGATAACTTTGGCCGAGGCGGACAGCCTGTCTATCAGGCGCTGGGTCGTAAGCCCCCTACAGCTGTGGCCGCAGAAATTATGGAGAAGCAATGGGCGGAAATCTCTACAGAGGCACTCGCTAAATACGCAGGAGATTATATTATCTTAACTTCCAATAACCGTACAGAAGCTGATTACAAAGCTGATCCAATCTGGAGTAGCCTACCCGCTGTAAAAAATGGCCATCTATATGTATGGAAAGAAGAACGGTCCTGGTACTATGATCCAATTGCCGTGTTATCCCAGACCGAAGAACTGGCTGCTTGGCTTACACAATAAAATGCGCTTAAATTAGAATCCCCTACTGCTTCCAACAACGTTGGAGCAGTAGGGGATTTGTTATTTCTTTTGACTACAAAAACACTCAAGAGGTAATAATACATTTAGCCTAAGGTTAATCTAGCAAATGGAGTTGATCAATATGAAATTACTATTACTATATTTCATGCTTGCTTTTATGGGGTTGCTGATGGCAGTAATCATCGACCTTTTATCAGGAGAAAACCTCACCGCTTCAATGCGGACGATCTATGACTCCTTTGCAGCTACAAGCATACAGGAATCAATAACTATGCTCGTTTTTATCTCCTTACCTTTTGTTATTACAATTACATCCTCTATCCGAAATAGAAGCAATAAATCCATCAAATAAAATAAACTAACCTATGCTCCCTAATTTTCTGCGGATGTAATGAACGATGCACAAGAGAATAGGTACAGCGGCACAGAAATACGGCAAAATATATTTCAGAAATATCCTTCCTTCGTCCATATGTATCGGATAATTCGCTGAACTAATAAAAGCCCCGAACAAAACAACAATACCAACGGGAACGGCGAGCTTTCTGCTGTCTTGCACCTTGAATAGATCCGCGGTGACTACCATTGCAGCGTAGCAATATACTGACATTTTAAAAAAGACTCCAATGATTAAGGTTAAGAGCACAAGCGCGTCCAAACGTTGAATGAAATTGGCCAGGTTTACTAACGTTATCGTAGTGAACATCGGAAAATTGGCTCTACTGTAGATTTCTGTTCCTAGAACGGATATTTCGATGGCATGGGTAAAACTGAGTAATAATCCGCATAAAGTAATTGCGATGATTCCGGTTCTTTTTGCTACCTTGGTTTTTTTGATATGAGGTAAAATCGTAGTGAAACATACCATCTCCCCGAACGGAAATAGCCATATATTCAGATAGGCTGATTTCAATGCATTCTTCCAATCCGAGGCCTGTAACGGAAACAAGTTATCTAGTTTTACAAGTCCGGCGGCAATAACCAAAAAGCAACTGGTCAAGCCCAACAATATTATAATCAGCATATAAATCTCAGCCGCCCGCGCAAACACCTCAATCCCCTTATTTAAGATGTAAATTACCGCAACAACCATCATTGCATAAATGATGAACACGGGTGTTCTGTCGTAAGAAGCAGCTATTAACAACTCACCTGATTCATGCAGATTTCGGGAGCCATTGAAGAGAAGGATTGGAATATATGTTAAGCTTAACGGCCAGCCTATAACATTGCCCAGTATCTTTCTTGTATAACCGCTAATAATCATGCCCGGATATTGCCGGTATAAATAAACATAAATCAAATACAAAAGAAGTCCACCGGGCAAAGCTAACAGAATAGCAATCCAGACAGCATGGCCACTTTCAAGTCCAATCGGTACCACAAGGGCCGTTCCCAATTCAAACAAAAAAATCAAAGCAAATAATTGACTCGCGCTGATGGTTTCTTTTTTCATAAAGTGGCCTTCTCCCACCTTTCTCACTGAACACTTTCATTTTTCCTTTAACAATTTCGGCTCTAATCTCATTCCAACACTGCGAATATAGGCCTCTACAGAAACATCCACTTCCGCTTCCGCGAACACTGACTCCCAATCGTCCTTAACAGTCTCCCATGCTTTTGGATTTGTGCGCTTCAGTTCATTCCCGAAATTGAAAATATCGCATTTCATAGTTTGAGCAGCCTGTAAGGCTTGGGTTATTTCCTGTTTAGTTTTAAGAGCCACTTGTTGTTCCAACTGAACGATTACCTCTCTATCACTTAGCTCAATATAACTCTGTGCCTCACTAAGCGTCCCCTCTTCCACAACATTTACATGAATGACGGGTACTTTATTGCGGAGTTCAATCTTAATTTTTGTTTTTGAATAATTAATGTTAACGGCTATCGAATCTTTAACCTCATTTGAATCTACATTAATACTGGTTTCATTAATCTCGTTCTGTACCCATAGTGCCCCCCGAGCAAGAGGGCCATCCAGCCACCCCTGAAAAACCCCTTTTTTCAATACGCTAAGCCCGCTCATTGTGACAAGTGCTTTTACTTTAGTTTGCTCCATCCCGGATTTTTTAGTTCCTTCTTCAGCGTCTCCAAGAATTCTGGCTCCGGATATCACCACTGACCCTTCTCCACTGAGACCATTAATTAGCTCAAAAACATTGATATCCCGGCTTTCTCCATATATTCTAGCGGTATTTTTACTCTTTTTAATAATCCCAATTGCAGGCAGGCTTTCTACGGGAAGCAATAGTTTCAGAATAGAGGATGCTTCCGTATCTCTGGCTACAATAACATTCGTGTTGAGCCGCAGCTCATGGGACCTTTCAAAGATGTCAAAAATCCCATCAATACCGCTCTTCACTGTAGATTCGCCTAAAACTAATAGCTGCGTGTGTGCAAAAAACATCTGTCTTGCCGCCTTTTTTGAAGTCTTGCGAAAAGCGCCAAAGATCGTACGGTCCGTAGAAGAATAAATAGTGACCGTGGGTTGTCCGGTGCTAGCTCCTGCACTTGTGGCTGTTGAGGATGGATTCACAATCTGAAAAGTAACATGATATTCCTCTTTATTCGGCACCTTATCCACACCTATACCAGTCACAATGCCTAAATTGTTTAATTCCCGACTGTTCCAGCAGCTTGTCAGCAACATTAAGCAGCATATACAAATAAATGAACGCATCATCCATCCGACCTTCATTTGCCACTCCCCGGCTTCCCATCATTCACCTTAAGTCGAGTATTATTTTTTTGGCTAACAAGACGCGGCCGAGTTTTCATATATTTCAAGGGCACACGCAAGATCGAGTCCTTCTGATTCTCAGCGATAAAAGGACCAAATGGAGACATATACGGAAAACCCAACGATTTCAAGCTACACATATGAGCAACCAAAATAAAAGTAAAGATCGTTATTCCATAAAGCCCCATAAAGGCTGCGATAAACATAATGATGAAACGCAAGATACGTATGGAAAGAGCCATATTAAAAGCGGGAGTAGCAAAGCTGGATATTCCTGTAAGTGAAACTACAATAACCATTGCAGGAGAGACAATACCGGCTTGTACGGCTGCCTGTCCTAACACTAAGCCCCCAATGATCGACACAGTTTGGCCTATAGGGGATGGCATACGAATTCCTGCTTCACGTATAATCTCAAAGGTAAATTCCATCAGCATAGCCTCAATAAAAGCCGGAAATGGAACCCCCTCCCTTTGTGAAGCAAAATTAATAAGTAAGGCCGTTGGGATCATTTCTTGATGAAAGGTTAGAATTGCAATAAATAACGCTGGGCCAAATAACGAAATAACAAGGCAAATAAATCTCAATAATCGGATCAAAGTCGTGATATCATAACGCTGGTAATAATCTTCTACGGCATGTAAAAACATAAAAAAGGTTGTAGGTGCAATCAGCACAAACGGGGTCCCGTCCACAAAAATAGCAACTCGACCTTCTAAAAGATTTCCTGCAACACTGTCAGGACGTTCCGTATTATATAATGTTGGGAATGGAGAAAAGGGAGTATCTTCTAAAAATTGCTCAATGTATCCAGATTCCAGAATCCCGTCTATATCAATGCTTTGCAGCTTAGTTCTGAGCTCCTTTAAGGTATTATCATTGACGATTCCATGAATATACATAATAGATACATTCGTTTGCGTGACGTCACCTATCTTCATCGACTCCACCCAGAGATTAGGGCTTTTTATTTTCCTGCGCACCAGAGAGATATTCGTCCCAATAGATTCTGTGAAGCCTTCCTTGGAGCCACGAATGGCTACTTGAGTTGTAGCGTCCGATACCGCTCTAACCTCACCGCCGCTTGTATTCCCTCTGATAGCTGCCCTTATCCCGTTGACCCAAAGAATGGTATCACCAGAGAATAAAGCCTCAAAAAGCACATCCCAATCTTCAAGTGTCTGTTCTTCTCCGATCCCTCTCGCCACTTCTTTCATATACAAAAAGATATCTTCAGCGGATGTTACCACCGGGTTTTCTTCACTTAGCTTATCGAACGACATCGCATGCTCCACAAACTCGTTGACCATTAATTTTTCTATTAATCCCTCAATATATACAGCAGCTACCTCAACCTGTGTGGTAGTGGATTTAATTCTACGAATAACAATATCAGGGCTATGGCCAAGCCTTTCTTGAAGCTCTTTAAGATTATCGTCCAAAATAGTAGAGTTAAAGGGGTCCATCATTAACACCTCCTGCTCATACTATTTGTTCTACACCGCTTTTTTATGCAACAAATGGAATCTATAACCTCCCTTAACTTGGAATATAAATACGCAAAAGGGATGTCCTTGAGCTACTATAGCTCAGCGAACATCCCCTTTTACTCTTTTGAAATTAACTTATTGAAGAGACTTCAGCAACGTAACTATCTCATCCAGCTGCTTGTCCAGCGCATAAGCATCGGATAGATAATAAGTTTTTAGATCGTAGGTGAATACATGACCCGACTTGACAGCAGGTAGGTTCTGCCAGAAGACACTGTCCAGAATGTCCAGCTTATCCTGCTCCACACCACGGCTGAAGCCTTGGAAGATATAATCAGCTTCACCTAAGTACTCGGGCAACGCTTCAAGTGAGAGGGAAGCCCAGCCTTCTTTAAAGGCTGCCTCTTGGACAAGATCAGGTGCATGCAGCCCCAATCCGTTATATATAATCTCTCCACCGCGCCCATATGACGAACCGTATAAATACAGCTCTTTACCGGCAATTTCAAAGATCGCCACCTTTTTGTCAGCTGCGATCAGATCAGCCAATTCCGCTTTTTTCGCTTCCAGCTTCTGATTGAAATCCGCCACCCACTTTACAGCCTGCTGCTCCTTGTTCAAGATTTTCCCGATCTCGATCAATCGTTCCTTATAGTCGTATTTGCCCCAAGGAATAAAGACAGTCGGAGCAATCTTAGAGATTTGCTCATAGGTATCTTCCTGATAAGTGATAATCAAGTCCGGTTCGAGGCTCGTTATTTTCTCCAGGGACACCGTCATGTCATCGCCTACTACTTCTACACCTGTCAGCGCCTCTTTGAAATATGGATGGTTCAAGATGTCATTCCCGGCAACGGCAATGGGCGTCACGCCAAGCGTCAGAAGATCACCAATAAAGTCTTGTACCGGAATCACAACTCTTTGTGGATTGCGTGGGATCTGCACCGGGCCTTTGTCGCTTTCGTACGTCCAATACTCTGCATCAGCAGCCGGCTCCGTGCTGGCAACTACAGAATCATTAGTGCTTTTAGCCACTTCAGCCGACGTGCTAGCTGGAGCATTCCCCTGATTAGCAGCTTGTCCGCATGCGCTCAACAGCAGCACCAGCGTAAGCATAACAGCTATCATGCTTGTTTTTCCTAACGATATAATTCTGTACAATGTAAATCCCCCTTGAGACTTTATATTATTATGATATTGATAATCAATATCATTAAGATCTTTGTTTAATATACCGTCTCCGCGGGAAAACATATATACACGCTAATACATCAATTAAGCTATGGACGATTGTCAGCTTAATTTATGGCCGGTTAACAAATCTGTCTGTATTTCCAGCTGGCGTTCGAGCGCAAGCCCTTCGCTGCCCCAAAATTCCTCAAGCTTCAGGTAATATATGCATTCATTCCTGAATGCTGGAAGATTGCGCCAAACCGCGCTTTTACTAATGCGTTTACGTGTTCTCGACATCCAGTCCTCTTGTCCTGATACAACCACAAACATATGGTCAGCCGCGTATATTGGCAATTCCGACAGTGAGATGCATAAATGATCATTCCGCTCCAGAACATCTGACCTTACCTTGTCCGGTGGAGTTACCCCCAGCATTGGATACAGATTGTACACCCCTCGGGCTGTATAATTCCAGATATAAATACTGTTATCTTGCCTAATCTCATACACCGCTACCGTTTCACCAGATTCAATTAATGAGGACAAGCGCTGCTTGGCCAAATCTATTTTCAAATGATAGTGCCTTATCCATGCCTCTGCCCGCTCCTCTTCTCCCAGCAGTCTGCCGAATAAACGAATCTGTTCCAGGCGGTCCATTTTATCACACTCCACAGTAACTAGTGGACCCAACTTTTCCATGCATTTAAGCTGACGAGGGCTCAGATAGGTCGGTGCAATAACTAGATCGGCATCTAGCCCAGACCAGTCCGCTTCCGCCGGACATCCCTGCAACTCAAATGATCGCACACCCGCCAGTTCCGGCAGCAAAAGCAAGGAGTAGTTCATCACATCTTCTTCAACCGCGACAGGCTTCACTCCCAGCGCAAGTAAATCCCCTAAAAATTGTAACGCTACTATCCGCTTCGGTTTGGGACGTAAACGGAATTCTGTTGGGGTCATCCCGGTGACTTGCTTGAATTTGCGGCTCAGATATAGTCCATCTGTATAGCCTACTTTTTGCGAAATTTCCTGTATTGTTGCTTTGCTGGACATCAAGTGTTTTTTCGCTTTATTTACTCTTAAATGAGTTACATATTCGGTGAAGCTCCAACCCGTCTGCTTGCGAACCATACTGAGAAATAACGAGGATTGAAGCCCATCATTCGAGACATCATCTCCCGCGTAATCTCCCTTTGGAAATTCTGGTGGATATAAGAGAGCATTCTGAAATATGAACTATCCGTAATGTCTGCTTCAGCGTCAGCCTCTACGACCAGTTGATGTAGCTGATACAGCAAGGATTGAATTCTATCTGCCTGTGCTTCTAAATTATTGGCAGCAACATCTTCCAATTCGCTGAATAAACGGGTTATTTTATTCGTCGTACGTATAGGTAAAATCCCATTGACCGGAAAAATTTCACGGCAAAGTCCATAGACCAATTCTTGCTCCGTGCTATTGCTTAGCCCATATACCTCATAGGAAATTGCTAGAACAGAGATAACAGTCTCTAATGGAGCATTAATTTGATAAGTCGCACCTGTGCTTAGAAAAAGAATTTCACCATTTTTCAGAGCTACTGTCTCTCCTTCTATGGTTATTTGAACGATAGCTTCTATTGGTGTCAGGAAGAGTGGGGACTGGGCAATCTGGGGTTTATTGATGTGACCGCCGCCGCATTGGCGTTTCCCTGCCTCTTTTAACAGATAAATTCTATGAACCGGGTTATTATTTGATAGCTTCATTCCTGCTCCCTTCCAGACTGCTAGACTTAATAACCCATAAAATAGAAAGCAAGCGTATAAGGGTTCTCTCCGCTCGAAATGGATAAGATCCCCTATACGCTTTATATAAAACTTCAGATTTTATGGTTTGAGAAGCCTCTATCCTTAGTGGTCGTCAACGACTCCAAGCGCTTTATTCTTCTCTTTGAACCGTTCATTGTGAGAAGATACGTAAGCGACTTTGGCCGCGGTCGGGTCAATGTACAGCTTTGCGCTATTAAGCGCCAGAGCCGCATCAGTGAAAGCGCCTGCGATCAAACGAACCTTGCTCGCATAATCCACAAAGTCACCTGCTGCGAATATACCCGGAAGATTGGTCTCCAGCTTATCAGTTACATTCGCACACCACTCGCCCATATCAAGGCCCCATTCTTTTAACGGACCAAAATCGCTCTTCAGACCATGATTCACAATGACAGCATCCACTTCAAACTGCTCTGTTTCACCTGTCTCTATATGGCTGATCGTAACCTGATCTATCGTTTCACCATTACTGCTGTGTAATTGGCTTACTGCATATGGCGCACGGACATTGACTGAGGATTCCTTCATCCGCACAATGTTTTTCTCATGTCCGCCAAACTGTTCGCGGCGATGCGCAATCGTCACACTTGCAGCGATGGGCTCCAATTCATTCGCCCAATCTACTGCGGAGTTGCCTCCACCGGAGATTAGCACTCTTTTACCGCGGAACGGCTCCAGCTCTTGAACGGTATAATGAAGATTCGTCACCTCATAACGATCTGCACCTTCAATTTCAAGCTTTGCCATCTGTAGAATTCCGTAACCAATTGCCAAAATGACTGTGCGGGTCCAATGTTGTTCCCCAGTAGAAGAGGTCAAGATGTACGTCCCATCTTCTTGTCTCTCTTGATTCATAATTTGCTGACCCAGCACAATAGTCGGATCGAAGGTTTGAGCTTGCTCCTTGAGCTGACCGATCAGTTGATGGCAAAGAGTTGGGGTTACGCCTCCTACATCCCAGATCATTTTTTCGGGATAAATAAGCATTCTTCCTCCGAGCTCATCCTTCGCTTCAATTAACTTTGTCTTCAAGTCTCTCATTCCACTATAAAAAGCTGTATACATCCCAGCAGGTCCGCCACCAATAATGGTTACATCGTATAATTCCAGTTGCTTATTCATCGTGTCCCTCCAAAATTATATTCTAGTGATCCCTTCAGCTACTTAAGCTCCAAACTGCGCTTCATGCAATCGGCTGTAAATTCCGGCAGTCTGCAGCAGTTCCTCATGCTTACCTTGTTCTGCGATGCCGCCTTCCGCAACGACAACAATACGGTCCGCATTTCTGATCGTTGCAAGGCGATGAGCAATAACAAGTGTTGTGCGTCCTTCAGACAACTCGGCGAGAGCCTCTTGTATAGCGGACTCCGTTTCAGTATCCAATGCAGAGGTTGCTTCGTCCAAAATGAGAATCGTCGGATTCTTCAAGAACATCCGGGCGATGGACAACCTCTGCTTCTGGCCGCCAGAAAGCTTGACGCCTCTCTCACCGATCATTGTATCCAGCCCAGCAGGCTGAGATTTGATCAGTTCTTCCAGCTGAGCGCGTCCCGCAGCCTCCCAGATTTCTTCATCGGAAGCTCCCAATCTGCCGTAAGCAATGTTCTCACGGATGGTTCCGTCAAACAGAAATACATCTTGTTGTACAATCCCGATATGGGAACGAAGTGATTCTAACGTCATGGAGCGAATATCTATTCCATCAATAGAGATGTTGCCTTCGCTTACATCGTAAAAGCGTGGCAGCAAGCTGCAAAGTGTTGTCTTACCAGCACCGGATGGACCCACAAGTGCAACCGTCTCTCCTGCCGAAATCGATAAGTTCACATTGGTTAGCACCTTTTCTTTATCACTATAAGCAAAAGCTACATCCTGGAAGGTTATATTCCCTGACAGATGAGACACTGGCTTAGCGTCTTTTGCGTCATCAACATCTGGCTCCGTCTCCAGCAGTTCAAGATAACGTTTGAAACCAGCGATCCCTTTAGGATAGGTCTCAATGACCGAGTTAATCTGTTGCAAAGGTCCTAAGAAGACATTAGACAACATCACAAAAGCAATAAATTCACCGTAAGTCATTTGCTTCTGGATTACAAAATAGGTTCCGCACACGAGTACGAATAATGAGACCAGTTTCATAAGCACGAAGCTAAAGGATGAATTCCAAGCCATAATTCGATAGGTCATAAGCTTCGTAATACGGAAGCGTTCGTTATTAACTGCAAAACGGGAAATTTCATGATTCTCATTAGCAAAAGCTTGCACAACACGGATCCCACTTACATTGTTTTCTACGCGTGCGTTATAGTCAGCAATGTCCGCGAACATGATGTGGAACGCTTTGGACATTTTGCGACTGAAGTACATGGATAAATAAATCATCAGCGGGACAATTACAAAGGTTAGAATAGCTAATTGCCAATTGATGCTAAGCATGATACCGAATACACCAAGCAGCGTCATCACTGCTATGAATAAATCTTCAGGACCATGGTGGGCAATCTCACCGATGTCCATCAGATCATTTGTCATCCGCGAGACCAAATGGCCTGTTTTGTTATTATCGAAGAAGTTGAAAGAGAGCTTCTGCACACGATCAAATAGCTTTTTTCTCATATCCGACTCGATATTGATCCCCAGCTTATGCCCCCAATAAGTAACGACAAAATGCATAAAGGCGCTGACGATATATATCCCCAGCAAACCGAGGCAAGAATAGAGAATCCATTTCCAATTCCCACTTGGCAGCATATCATCCACTACCCGGTTAACCGCCAGCGGGAAGACTAGTTCCAGCAGTGCAGCAGCAATAGCACAGGAGAAATCAAGAATAAACAATCCCTTATAGGGTCTATAGTAAGAAAAAAAACGACGCAACATTGTAAAAATTCGCTCCTTCCGGTGATTGACCATCCTCTTTCATCAAGATTTAGTACGGGCTAGCAAATACAAAAAGTATGGCGCTCCAATTACAGCAACAACAATTCCAGTGGGGATCTCAGATGGCTGTAAGATCCAGCGCCCAATGGTATCCGCTATAATAACTAGCAGTGAGCCGAGCAGCGCTGAGGTTGGCAGCATGAGCTGATGTTTGGGTCCAACTAGTCGTCTCGCCAAATGGGGGCCGACAAGGCCGACAAAGCCAATCCCACCACTCACAGCAACACTTGCCGCAGCTAGACCAACCGCAGCCGCAAGAAGCCGGAATTGTTCTTTCGTTACAGCAGCCCCAAGTCCTACAGCTGTCTGTTCACCCAAATTAAGGACGTTCATTACCCTTGCTTTATAGATGACATACGGCACGAGAATTACGATCCACGGTAGTAAAGAAAGTACAAACTTCCAGCTTGTGCCCCAAATACTTCCTGCAAGCCAAGTAGCCACAAACTGATACTTCTCCGGATCCAGCCGAAGAGTCAGCACGATCATCGCTGCACTCATTCCAGCTGCAACCGCTACACCGGTCAGCAACAGTCGCATGGGTTTTATTCCTTCATGCCGTTTATAAGCTAAGACATAGATCAAGGCAGCAGTAATTCCCGCACCAACAAACGCCACCATAGGCAACAGATACACCGGAGCCGCGGTTGCCGTCGGATAAAAAGATATTAACAGCATAACCATAATTCCTGCACCAGCGTTAATCCCTAAGATGCCGGGGTCGGCCAAAGCATTACGAAAGACGCCCTGCATCACAGCTCCGGATACAGCCAAACCTGCGCCTATCAGAACGGAGATCACAATACGCGGTAGCCGAAATTGAAACAAGATTAACTCTTGCTTATCCGTCCCTTTACCGAATAACGTATTAAGCAGCTCCATAGGTGTCAAACGTATGTATCCTGTATTCATACTAATAATAAAAGCAATAACAATCAGTACAGCTAAAATAATCATTATAACTAAGCCACGTTTATTTTTGGCGGCTTGGAAGGAATCGAATGAAGTTTTCTCTATCATTACAGTTCCCTCCTTTCTTTACGTGCAAGATAAAGGAAGAAAGGTACACCGATCAGTGCAATAATTGCTCCAAGCGGCGTTTCATTAGGGGGATTAATCATCCGTGCTGTTAAATCTGCAAATACTGCAAGCAGACTGCCAAGAATAGCTGAACATGGAATGATCCATCTGTAATCCACACCTACAAAAAAACGGGTCAAATGGGGAATAATTAGTCCAATGAACCCAACGGCTCCTACTACTGCAACTGATGATCCAGCCAGAATCAATACGATTAAAGTCCCTGCCAGCTTAACAAGCCCTGTGCGCTGGCCTAGCCCTTTAGCAACATCGTCACCTAGGCTGAGCATTGTAATCGATCGGGATATTACCATAGCCCCAATTAACGCTGCTCCTATCCAAGGGAACATGACTTTAAGCTGAATCCATTTCGTCCCAGCCACGCCTCCCGCATACCAGAAAGCCAAATCTTGCCCAATGTGAAAATATAAAGCTACCCCTTCACTCAGCGCTGACAGCAGTGCACTAAAAGCAGCACCTGCCAGCACCAGACGAGCAGGAGTCAGCCCTCCCTTGGCCAATGATCCGACCCCATACACAACCCCAGCCCCTACTCCGGCACCAATGAAGGAATATAGGATTAAATACATAAACGATAGATTCGGGAAAAATGCAAAACAAAGCGCCAGCGCAAATCCTGCGCCTGAGTTGATGCCCATCAAACCTGAATCTGCGAGTGGATTTCGGGTCATTCCCTGCATAATGGCACCCGCAACTGCAAAGCTGGCCCCTATCATGGCCCCGCCAAGTACACGGGGTAATCGTAATTCTCTAATAATCTGATGATCCATGATCTCCGGATCAAAGTGAAACACAGCTGCCCACACCACAGAAAGTTTAATATCAGCCGCTCCAAAGGAGACTGAAACAGCGATACCTAGTGCTAATAGTACCAGACCGCCAACCAAGATTAACGTGGCAGCCCAAGGACGTGAACGGAACTCTTGTATGGCTGACCCTTTATTAGGTCTAATCTTGGAAGATATCTGTTGATTCATGAATGCCACCCTATTTCTATGAAATTGATTCTCATTATCACTATGCTATTGTAAATGAGCCTTCCTAGGTTTGGCAATAGATAGATTTAATAGGAGGCATTTATTTTATTGCATTGACAGGAATTCTAGGATTTGATAAAGTTCAAATTGATAATAATAATGATAATGATTCTCATTATTATTTGTTGGTACACATATATAGGGAGGTTTATCATGCTAAAAAGAAAGACCCTCTTCCCCATCCTGGCACTCATAATGTTATTGTCTGTATTTGTGACAGCTTGCGGGGGAACAAACAATGCTTCATCTAATAAACCAACAGAAACAACAGAAGCAACTACAGCACCGAGCACAGAGCCAACGACTGCTCCTGAGGCTTCAGCTGCTGAAATGCGTAGCTATGAAACCACTAAAGGTACTGTGCAAATACCTGTAAAACCACAGCGGATTATTACAGATTATTATGGTGGAGAGTTGCTCTCCGTAGGAGCAAATGTTGTAGGTGTCGAACCTAGTACCTTTGATAATCCCTTCTTGAAAGACCTGCTCACAAACACACAAGATGTCGGTGCTCCAGTTAACGCCGAGAAAGCTCTGGAACTTACACCTGATCTAATCGTCGTTATGTATGATGATAACTACGATGCTTTATCCAAAATTGCTCCAACCATTCATATTCCATACGGAACTGCTACAAATATCTATGAAACTGTTAAACTGTTCGGTGACATTGTAGGTGTGCCTGACAAAGCTGAACAATTTATTGCTGACTTTGAGAAAAAGGCTGCTGAAGGCCGCGAGAAGCTTAAAGGTGTCGTAAATGAAAATGATACTTTTGGAATCTATGAGCTGACTGATAAAGGTGAGCTATGGACCTTCGGAAATAATGCTGGCCGGGGTGGACAAGCCCTTTATAACGCACTTAAGCTAAAAATGCCTACTAAGAACAGCAATGACAACCAAACGTTGCAGCTGTCCATGGAGCTATTGCCAGAATATGCAGCTGACTACATGTTCCTCACCACTTATGATCCTGACAAAAAAGGAGATAAGCTGAAAGAACTGAAGGAATCTCCAGTTTGGAACGGACTTGATGCTGCGAAGAACGATCATCTATTCTACAATGATTTTGATACCTACTACCGCTATGATCCGATTGCGATTACCGCACAGATTGATCTGTTCGTAGATATGATTCTTGAACGCAACGGTAAGAAATAAACATAGGCACATACAAAAACACCCTACTTTAGGCACTGTCTAAAGTGGGGTGTTTGGCTATACATAATAAGCTTCTGTTAAATTTATATCATCTAGTATATTCATTATACTCATCGGTGTTATTTAATTTTTTGTACATATACTCATCATTTTTAAGCTTATAGAGCTGCCCCATCCCCGCAAATACGAAAAACAGCACCAAAATTAATCCATACGCATAGGTGAATTCACCAATATAAAAGCAAGTGACTATCGCAACAAGGGTCAAGATCATTAATGCGACTGCAATTCTGGAAAAAATCTTTTTCAAATGGAATCCCCCCACGTTTTGTGCACCAATATTATCATATTTGGGATTAAATTGAAATCTCATTTTGTTCTATTAAGGGAATATCGAGTAGCTTAATATGTGCCAGCATATTGTGAGTGTATATTTTGGTGTATATACGATAAAAAAGGACTTGAAATAAAAGATATGCTCCGCCCACCAACAAACAAAACCACATCGGCTCCAGAGCTGTAGACATTTCAACCCTGGAAGAACTGACAACATAAAAAGAAGACAATGCAATACCTAATGCATAAGGGAGAAAAAACAGCACTTTTAAAGGGCCGCCTATAATACGAGCCACGTCCTTAGTAGTAATTCCAATCTTGTTCAGCTTCCTGAATTTGATCCGCTCACGCTCTAAATCGGTCTGAATACTGAAATGCAGCACTATCCCGGAGGCGCCGAAAAATATTAAACCAACAAATGAAATTACGAAGATTCCAAATCGGCCAGACTCCTGTAACTGTAGATAGTCACTTATTCTAGACTTCGTAGAAAATACGAGGGCCTCTTGCCGCTCATTGCCATACCAGGACTCTGTATTGTCTTTGTTATATTTGGCTAAAGCGGCATTTAACTTAGCATCTATATCCGCAGTTTTTTTCCAATCCTTAAAATTCAGGAGCTGAAGGATACCGATCCCTTTTCTATTTTCCGCTTTCAGCGCCATATAATCCTCTTCGTTTACAATGATATGAAGACCATTCATTAAATTCGGCACAGGGTTAAATACCATGTGAAATAGGATACCTTGTGAATACAGCGTATACTTCCCGGAAGCAAGCGTCAGGTCAAAGGTCGGCATTTCCGGTCTTTGATTCTTCCACTCTTCTCCTTGTGCAACTGTGGCCAGATTTAGAAAGTGATCTTTCTCCACATGATAATCAGAGCCGATTAATGCGTTTATATTCTGGTCCAGAAATATTTTAAAATTAAACAAGTCGATATACTCCAGCTTTTGGTGTGAAAGCAGCGGCGTGGCGCCATGATCCGTGATCTCGCTTAGTATTTTTGGTGAGATGCTATTTTTTCCGAATACTTCTGAATAGGCAATATCATATGGATTGTTTGCAACCGGAATATCCTCAGCATTCCAGGTCAAATAAAAAATAATCCCGCTTAGAGAAATCGTGATGAAGACGAGGAAGGTGATAAGAGAAAGCACTATTTTGGAGCGACCAAGGGTATAGATCAAATTGGAACTAAACAGCAGGTGCTTGTGATATGCTCTGCTTGATCGCGATATAAAAAGTTTCAACCAGTCCCCAAGTCCTGACAACAGCAAATAAACGCCTAACATACTAATTCCCAGATTTATTAACATCATGCGAGCATCGGAAGGGTTGTAATGAGTGAGCATATTATAAACGGAGATTCCCAACAGTAAAACTCCGATGACTCCGGTGATTTTCCCATGAATCAGGTTGCGTTCTGCGGTTCTGGATTCTTTTAAAAGACGTAAAATGCTGTATCTCAAAGTGAATAG
Source organism: Paenibacillus sp. FSL R7-0163 (assembly GCF_037969975.1). Lineage (NCBI taxonomy): Bacteria > Bacillati > Bacillota > Bacilli > Caryophanales > Paenibacillaceae > Paenibacillus > Paenibacillus sp. FSL R7-0163. The sequence continues at coordinate 1,444,815 of NZ_CP150224.1, read as the reverse complement.
GAAATTGATTGCAATCACAACTATGTAAATCACCGCGAAGAATTTAATGGTATACAGATAACTATCCGGCGTCAGTATAAAAGCACTGTCCCCAATATTTACAAACAACGAAACAATGAAGAAAAAAATACCGGAGAAAACCGTCCCTGCACCTAAACCAGTGAGAATCGAGGCTAAAGCGATCATACTATTCTCGAACAAAATGATTTTGCGGATATTGTGGCTTGTCATTCCAAGTACCATTAATAGCCCGAAGTCGCTTTTTCTAAATTTCAAAAAGGCCATTTGCGCATATACAATAAACAGAACAGCAAACACTCTTATCACCAAAAAAGGAGCATATAAATTACCCGACACCATCCCATTCACTTGATAAGGGTCATTAAAATCAGGATTACTGTACAGCGAATAAAATGTAAAAAAGATCATGACTGTAAAGCTGCTGCATAAGAAAAACAACAAATATCTTCTAAGATTCGCCTTAAATATCTGAAATGCCATTCTCCTAAAGGTCATCTTCTCCCCCTCCAATAAAGGCCAGGTTCTCCAGAATCAGATCAAAAAATGCTCTGCGCTCTTTATTCTCTCTAGCAATCTCTAGTAGAGCCTTCCCATCTTTGATAAAAAGCACGCGATTACAATAGCTGGCCGCAAAAGGATCATGCGTGACCATCACTATCGTTGCTCCTTTTAGAGTGTTGAGCTTGGCGAAGGTCGCCATCACCGTACTCGAGGATTTGGAATCCAAATTCCCCGTCGGCTCGTCCGCAAAAATCACATCTGGATGATTAATAATCGCCCTGCTGATCGCCGCACGCTGCTGTTGCCCCCCTGAAACCATATAAGGATATTTGTCCTTCACCTCATCCAGATCAAATAGCGATAACGTCTCATCTGTCTTGGCATTGATATCTTCTACCTCTTGATCATCCAGCACCATGGGCACCATGATATTTTCCCGTAGGGTCAGACTATCCAGCAGATTGTAATCCTGAAAAACGAATCCCATACGCTGCCGGCGAAAAAGCGCAAGCTCGTTCTTGGACATCTCACTTATACTAGTCTCTGCAATTCTTACAACCCCACTATACTCCGTATCGATTCCGCTTAGTATATTTAAAAATGTCGTTTTTCCGCTCCCCGAGGGTCCCATAATCGCCACAAACTCGCCACTGTCCACAGTAAGACTAATCCCGTTCAGCGCTCGATACCGATTCGTTTTGCCTTTTCCTTTGTATTCTTTTGAGAGATTCTCTACTTGCAGTATGGACATCCTGGCACCTTCTCATTGATAGGTTTGGATTGAGTTACATTAAATGGAATTCAATCACTCGGTATTACTATAAAGCTAAGAAGGGCGTTCTTTTGTTAGATTGCTCACAGCGCAAAAAAAGCAGGATACCTCCTCTATAATTTCCGCTCCCGCAAAAAACAAAGGCAAAGAAAACCAGTAAAAGCAAGTCCTCCGATTGCTGCTAATGAGAAGGAAAACGCCCTTACATAATCCGCTAGATCTGCTTCCAAAAGAGAATGCTTTAGCGAAGCGGAGAATAAAATACCGATTAACGCCACTCCTAACGAATTCGCAAAATACATAAAGGTAGTGATCAAGCCTGAACCCGTGCCCGTGATCTTTGGGGGTACTGAACTAAGCGTGACGTTAACTAGGGGCGTAGTAGCCATTCCGAGACCGAAACCATATATCAATAATATTAGGATATTACGGGGGTCCAGCAGATTCGTAACGTCCACATTTAGCTCTAACATAAGCAGCAGGCTACAGCTACCCATCATCAGCGCTCCTATCTTAAGTACACTCATCCCCCATCTTTTGACCATTCGAGACGAGATTAAGGAAGTCAGAAAAAAGCCTATCCCTATAGGCAAGAAAACCATACTCGTATCTTGAACACTATAGTGCAAACCAAATTGCATATAATAGCTCAAAATAAAAAAGAAAGAGAACATACTTAGATAAAGGACAAGAACGGTTGCCAGACCTGCGCTAAATGTTCGATCTCTGAAAATAGACAGATCGACTAACGGTAACGCCCCCTGCTTTCCCTTTCGATTTTCAACCCAGATAAAAGTAAACAACACGAAAAGAGCTAACATTAGACAGCCAAAAATCCACAACGGCCACCCTTGTTTTTGTCCCTCTGACAACGGATAGATCAGCAGGAACAAACCGATCAGCAGAAGGAAGCTTCCAGTCCAATCAATACTGTGCGCCTGCTCAGCCCGTGTTTCAGGTACAATCGGCATTAACAGCAGGACGAGAAGTCCAAATGGCACATTGAAAAAAAACACCGTCCGCCAACCGAGATCGAACGGATTCCAATTCACAATAGTGCCTCCGAGGATGAATCCGAATGCAAATCCAAAACCAATCATGGCGCCGTAAATGCCGAAAACAAGCCCTTTTTCCTTTGGCAGAAAGCTGACCTGCAGCGTAGATAGAACCTGAGGTTGAATAAGCGCCGCAGCCAATCCCTGCACAATCCGAATAACAATCAGAAGAGCCGGATCTGAGGTCACTCCGCCCAATACTGCCATGACCGTAAACCCGCTTACCCCGATCAGCAACATCCGTTTCCTGCCGTATATATCTCCAAGCTTTCCACTAATAATCAACGCCACAGCTAATCCTAGCGAAAATCCGGTAACGATAAGCTGTGCTTCCGAAAAGCTTGCGTTCAAGCTATATTGCATAGATGGAAGCGCAACTTGAATCATATAAGTATTTAATGAAATAAGTAATGTTGGCAGTAAAATAACCCCCAGCGCATACCACCGGCGCGAATCTACTTGTTGTTGTTCCATTGTATAACCACCTTTTTATCTGCAATCTATGTAATTATTATCATTTAGAGTGGTCTTTTTCTCTACCTGTTAAGGGAGGTGCACTCCTTGATAAGGGAGCAAACACAAAAAAACCTCAAGCAGACAGAATATAACGTTCGATTCCGAACCCTATGTTCTAACACTTGAAGCTTTAAGCTTTCTGCATTTACAAATCTTCCTACAGCCTGTTTCGTTCCAAACTCTGTTGTTCGATACGTTTTAAGTATTCGCTTGGATTGCAGCCATAATGCTTACGAAAGGTCGTCGTGAAATTGCTGACATTGCTATATCCGACCGAAACAGCTGTTTTCCCTATATTCAAACCTTCAACCTCCATATACCAGAGCGCTTTCTCCATCCTTTTTATACGTACTAGCTCGAAGATCGTCATGCCAAATAATTCGCGGAAGCCTTTTTTCAGCTTGAATTCGTTGATACCTACCCGCTTAGCCAACTCACGTATAGATAACGGTTGTTCGAAATGGATTTGCACCAATTCATGTACCCGCTTCAGATTGGTAATATCATCGTGCCGCAGCGTCATACTATCGCTAATAGAACCGTAACCATCAGACTCACCAAACAAAGCAATAAATTCAAGGGCTTTGCTCTCCATATATAAACGTCTCAATGTTCCATGATAGGTACAGTGGATTATTTCGGAGACACATTTTCGGATTGCCGCAGTATCTGGATAACGATCAATATTGCCACGATGATGTCTAAGCCAGGTTTCCATTTGCTGTGTCTCCGATAAATCTCCGGCGTAATTCAGCAGTTCACTAGGAGCTAACCGTATTTCCAGCAATTGATTGGGGACACCTGCTTTTTTCTCTTCATACACCTGAACATCCTCTAGAAAAAGGACGTTGCCCATTTGTTTATCCGTGTAACTTTCCTTGCCGTTCCATTCGCAATAGATTTCTCCGCTTAGATTATAGCTTAGTTCAAACAACGGACAAGCTTCTTGAATGTAGAGCTTCATATCTTGTTCGTAAGTTATGTCCGTATACATAATCTCCATACCTGGACGAATCCGTGTACGGGTGACAGTTCCCTTACCAATATGTGAAGGAATAGTAAGCCGTTGTTCCCATTGGTTATGCTCAACATGCCCCTCTATCCGTTCTGTAAATTGATCAAAAAGATCATGAATTTCCATATTCAATATATTTAAAGTCATCGCAAACCTCTCCTTCTTCGCTCCTTGTATACGATGAGTTACATAATCTCTACTCTAGCTCCGTAAATGATAATTGTTATCACTTGAAAGTGTCAACCTGAAATACAAAAAAGCATTGGCGGATTTTATCCTGCCAACGCTTTTTCAGAAGTAAAATAAGACCGTTCAAACTGATGGAAATGTGTCCCTTCGGTATCTCAGCTCCCCCGTAACCTCCATAATCTTCGAGGCTAACAAATGCGAGGGCAGCTCGTAATCCACACAACCCAGCTTCGCCGCTGCTTCAGGCATTTCACTTTCAATAGAAGTTTCTTGCGATTCTACAAGCGTTGATTGGGCACCAGCATGTTTGGCAGCTAGCATCCCTTTAGCGCCATCATTTCCCATTCCGGTCATTAGGATTAAATGCTGCTGTAGACCAGTTAATGCAGATATAGACCCAAACAAGACATCGACCGAAGGACAGTGCCCATTCACTGCAGGCTTTTTCATAAGTTTTATTCTGAGATCTTGCCCCTCCTGAATGATGGTCATATGAAAATTACCTGGAGCGATATAGACGGTTCCCCCGAGCACCGATTGCTTGTCCTTGGCTTCCACCACCCGTACACTTGAGAACCGATTCAGTCGTTCCGCCAATGCTTTTGTGTACTTAGGCGGCATATGTTGCACAATTAGCAGGGGATACGGGAAGCTCGCTGGAAGTGAGGTAATTAAGATTTCTAATGCCTTCGGCCCTCCTACTCCACATCCAATTCCCACGATCTGCTCAATGACTTCTGTACATCCACTCTTATCGTTTTTTTGTTTCTCTTGTCGAGCTTTCACTTTGGAGATGTTTATATTGTTAAGAATAAGAGTTCTTAAAGGAATTTCAGCGGCTTTCTTAATTTTGAATAATAACTCATCTTTTATGCTGTATAGACCAGGTCCATAAGATTGAGCTGGCTTGGAGATGAAATCTACTGCACCATTTTGTAGAGCAGTAATGGTTGCAGTTATACCTTCCTTTGTAGCTGAGCTCAGGATAAGTATAGGTGTTGGCCGCTGTGACATTATGCTTGTGAGTGCTACCAAACCGTTCAATTCCGGCATTTCTATATCTATAGCCACGACATCGGGCCTGAGTTTTTGAACCATGCTGATCGCTTCGGATGCATTTCGAGCTACTCCAATGACCTCGAGGGTTGAGTCCTCCGAAATTAGGTTCGAGATCTGTTTACGCATGGTTACTGAAGCAGCTACAACGAGCACCTTTATTTTTTGCACTACTTCTCCTCTCCTATCAATGATAATACCCCTGACACTGTTTATTTAACTTTAAAAATTGATACCAGACTATTTAACTCTTCTGCTAGCTGAGCCAAAGCATTGGCCGTCGTTGCCGTTTCACTGCTGCTTGCCGCCATTTCTTCAGTTGCGGCGGATATGCTCTCAATTGAGAACATCACCTCAGATGATTGTGCCGCCTGTTCTTCACTGGCAGCCGCAATTTCTGTTACTTTATGAGCGGTATCGTTCACCATCGTAAGGATATGTTCAAAGGCTTCTCCATTTTTTTGTGAAAAAGCTACTCCTTCTACTACAGCATTTACACTATGCTGCGTATTCTTCTGCATTTCTTTGATAATGCCCGTGATTTGTTTCGTAGCCCCACTGCTCCGCTCAGCTAACTTTCTTACTTCATTCGCAACAACGGCAAAACCTCGACCTTGTTCACCTGCGCGGGCCGCTTCTATCGCTGCGTTCAGGGCTAGCAGATTTGTCTGTTGGGCAATATCTTCAATCACCGCAATAATCTCACCAATCTTATCGGAATCTTCCGCAAGTCTAGACATTTGAGTATCCAGTACTGCCATTCCTTGTACGGAGTTCTTAACCACGATCCCTCCATCTTGAGCGATACGCATCGTTTGATCTGAAAGCTCAGAGGCCTGTTCAGCACTCTGGGCTACTGAATTAATCGCCGCAGATAATTCTCGGAACAACTCATTCATCGTTTGTGCTGCACTAGCTTGACTCATACTTCCACTAGCTACTTCCTCTGTACTTGCTGAGATTTGCTGTGCAGCAGCTGAGACACTTTCCGCAGAAGAAGAAATGCCGCTCACAGTTCGTCTTAGGTTCAGAACCATTTCATTAACAGAATAAGCTAGCATTCCAATCTCGTCCTTAGATTCCAGATTCGACGTTTCGCTTAAATCACCATTAGCCACTTTACCTAGCAGGCGCATTACTTGATTTAGAGGCCGTGCTATGATCTGCGATATTAGAAGACCCAGACCAATACTGATGAGCAGCGCAACAATAGTAACGCTAAACGTAATCAAACGAGAGGACTGATAAAGGTCATTGGCATTAACAATCGAACCTTGAGCCTGCTTCATATTGATGTCTATTAAATTTTGCAGAAAGTCAGTCAGCTCTGTTGTAGCTGTTTGCAAATCACTTACAAGCAAAAAATTTGTATATTTCTCATTACTAATATTTGTATTATTTAATTCAATAGCCTCATCCAGGCTTGTGATATACCGTTTCCAGATCTCAGGATAATCCTTCATTATGGCTAATTCTTCAGCTCTCAACGCAGTCTTGCTATATTTACCCATGATCTCTTCAATACTTTGAACGTTTTTATGTATTTTATCTTCGTATTCTTTCTTTTCTGCCACTGTTTTAGCCATCGTGTTTATATCACGGATATTGATTCTATTTGTTAAAAATAGTTCATTCGCTTCTCCCAGATAAGCTATAGGTGTTAAGCGGTTTTCATACATGTCCACGATAGAGCGGTCCATCTTACTCAAATTCGTAATTCCATAGAATCCTACAAAGCACAATATTGCGGATACTAACAGAAATGCGGAGATTAACTTCACTGCTGTTCTTAAATTATAAAACCACTTCATTTTCTTCAGCCCCTCATTGGCGTTAGTCATTTTTTAGTAATTCTTAGGAACTATTTCATCATATACGGTAAGCAGATTAAGGTAACCGAAAAAAAATAGCGCGACCACGCAAAAATATTGCGTCATCCCGCAAAAAAAGCGCAGACCAAAAAATCCCGCCTCACAGAACCGTGAATGGGATTTTGATCTATTTGTTTGTTACGAATTTTCATAGTGAATTGTTGAAATCGGACTCCTTCAATATGCCCAGTCGTTTAGCTTTTATTGCCGCTTCAATTCTTGATTTCACATTTAGCTTCTGGAACAGACTCGTTAAACTGTATTCCAGCGATCGTTGACTCATAAGTACAATCTCTGCTATTTCCTTGTTGCTTTTTCCTTTTGCAATCTCTGTCAGCATTTCATGCTCTTTTTTGCTTATCTTCGGGTTTGCTTGGTCAACATTAATCTCCATTCCTTTAGATGATACTTTTCTTAACTGTTTAACTAGGGTATGAGGCAAAATGACATCTCCCCTTAAAGCACAACGCACTGCTGCAACCAACTGCTCTCTATTGGTCGTTTTTGAAATAAACCCAAACAGACCCGATTCAATCATCAAGTTAAATTTGTTAGTAATTTCGTATCCGGTATAGATTAAGATAATCGCGTCTGCGTTTATTTTTAAGACTTCCTTCGCCAAATCAATCCCATTCCCATCAGCGATATGAAGATCAAACAACATCACGTCAAACGTATGGCTACCCACCATGTTAAGCGCCTCATGGGCTGAATTGGCTAGGGTAACCTTCATATCTCCCTCTTGTTCCAGTATCATCTTAGTCCCTTCCATGACAGAGGGATGGTCGTCCACTAACAAAATTTGAATCATGCCTAATACACCCCTATCCCCTTATTATGCCCCATGATTAATCTGCAGGTATGGATATAAAGACAGCTAATCCCTTATTCTCTGGCGAAAGAAATCGTATGGTCCCATCCATACTGCGAACCCTTTCTTTCATCCCATAAATCCCCATACTCTTAATAGAATCCTCTCCTAAAAGGCTCATTCCAATTCCGTTATCTTCATAATCCAAAAGCACCTGTTGCCCTTCACTAGCTAAGGAGATACGTACTTCTGTGGCACAGGAATGTTTAGCTGCATTAGCCAAAAGTTCCTGCACAATACGGTACAGACCTATTAGAATCTCGTCTTTTAACTTATGCCTGAAAGCGTTTGACTCAAAATATATCTGATAGTCGTTCCGCAACTGAGCAAATTCAAACAATGTCTCAAGTGAGGAAGCAAGCCCCTCATTGATTAATGCTGGTGGCCTAAGCTCATTGCAGATAATCCGCAGTTCATAGATAACATCGAGTAAACCTTCTGTGATCTGTTCTAACTGCTCCTTTAGTTCCCCCGTAACGGATTTATCACTTAAAAAATTATCAAGCTTACGATACCAGATGATCTGTTCTTGAAGTGCTGAATCATGTAAATCTTGAGCAAGCCGTTTGCGTTCATTCTCGGATAAATTAAACATAAAGCGTAATAACCATGTCGGAGCTTGCTCGGAAGCCGCTAACTCAAGGTCCTTAGTTAGATCTTCTATGAGCAAAAAATTATCAAATAACACACTAACATAACGGGTAATCGTCTTCAGCCACACTCGAACAGAACTTATTTCTAATAAAATAGACTTCTCATTAATGGATAGAATATAGCTTTTTCTTCGGAACTCTCCGATCTTAAGTGAATAGCCCCGCTCTGTCTCAATAATCTCGCATATTTTATCATGGTTATCTTCAACTTCAACCATACAAATATTGGTAACCCGCAAGACTTCTCTAACTTCTTTTAGTAATCGTTGTTCCATGTGACTGATCTTCATCGCACCAAACAAATCTTGCGAGAATTGATCAAGACTCATCTGTAAGTTGAAATACCTTTCCTCGCTGTTCCGAATGATCTGCTCTGTAAGCTGTCTTTCCACCTCAATTTTTTTCCGATCACTGATATCCCTAAAGATAGAGATACATGCAACCTTACCCTTATATAGAATTGAGCTAGCTGTTACTTCTACATCGATAATAGATCCATCTGACCGCACGACCTTTTGTTCAATAGGAGCTAATATCCGATTGGGTCCATAATAGATTTCACGCATCCGATCTCTAGCCAGCGTTATATAGTCTGGGTGGGCCCAATTAAAAATAGAGGTGCCAATCAATTGATCCTCACTGCAAACTCCAAACAATCCTAAACAGGAAAAATTCACATAAAGGAATTTATATTCACTATGGAGTACTACCGCTTCAGGTGACATATCAATAAGCAGCCGATTGAGTTCCTCGCTTTCTCTAAGTTCACTCTCCATCTGGACCCTTTTTGTAATGTCTCTCGCTACAATCACAATACTAACTACTTCTCCATCCTCACCAAGAACAGGTGTACCCAAGCATTCCAGATCTATAATGTGACCTTTGATGTGAATAAACCGATTGTAAAACATCTTACATACTTTTGTCCGAAAAATATCCAAGATCTGTTCCCGCAACACTTCTTGTTCATCAGGATGAATATACTCCAAAATGGTTGTGTTCTTTATTGAACCAACAGGAAGACCAATAATTTTCTCACAAGAGGACGAAGCAATAATGAAGTTCCCTTGCTGATCCAGAACCCCAATCATATCCTCCATATTCTCTGTAATAAGCCTGTACTCCGCCTCCCGCTGAGCCAGCCGCTTTTCCACCTCCACAGATGCAGTGATATCTCTTGCGATAACAAAGGTACCCACAATTTGATTGTTTTCATGTACAGGGATGTTTTTCATCGACCAATGGTTAACTAATCCATTCTCGCGGACAGAAGTAACCGTGTAATGCTGCAGAACTCCGCCAACCGTTTTCTCAAAATAATCAGACATCATATGCGAATTCTCTGCACCAAATAAATTCACAATGGATAAGTTTTCTCCGAATCTATTAAAAGCTTCTCCAGTAATTTGATCTGCCGCTGGATTGATAGCTACAATGCTGCCCTGCAGATCCAATTCACACACGATATCTGGGTTATGGTCAAACAGGGATTTGTAGCGCTGCTCGCTTTTTAATAGAACCTCTTGCATCTGCTTTTTTTCCGTATGGTCGATTAAGATCCCATTGAGCCGTACCACTGCCCCTGTCTCATCCATACTGGGAATGATCCTGACTTGGACCCATCGGAGTTCACCGCTGGCATGGATGATCCGATATTCACTAAGATTGCTTATTCCTTGCCCCACTGTAGTTATAATCTCTTGAATTAAAGGCCGCTCTTCTTTAGGAGCAATTCTTAGCCAAAAGTCATCTTCCTTCGCCTGTTCTGGTGAATATCCCGTGATATTGAAAATGGCATCCGATATGAATAACATTTTCCGTGATACGTAATCGTAAGACCAAATCGCCACATCGATCGTAGCAAACATCTGCTGATACAGAGAAAAGCTACTCTCTAACTGGGCTTGAGCATTTTTTTGTTCCGTGATATCTATGATTACGCCATCTATTCTACAAACCTTATGCTCTTGATTAAAAACGGGCGTGCCTATACTTTGAACCCACTTCAGCGCTTTTGCAGGTAACTGCATACGATACTCAAGATTACATAGGTGACCAGAGTATAATTTATCTATATACGCATCAAACCGTTCAAGATCCTCACCGTACACATATTCACGTAAAAAATTGGGGTTATGCGGTAAAGCATGATCTGAACAGTCCACCCAATTCTCCAAAACATTCGACATTGTCAGCAAATTTGCTTCCATGTCAATAGACCATGAGGTCATATCCTTGTCGCCAAGTGAATGCATATTGAGATTCCCTCCACATAAAAAGCCCCCCCTTTTCGGGGCGGCTTTTTCTTCCTATTCGCTATTTCGCAAGCGTCTTTACATTTTAGCCATTATCTACTGAGCAATCTGCTCGCGGATATTCTGCAATATTTTCTTCTCCAGCCGGGATACCTGCACTTGAGAAATCCCAAGGCGACTAGCAACCTCTGACTGCGTTTGGTCACGGTAATATCGAAGATAAACAATCAGCCGTTCACGCTCGCTGAGACCTCCGATAGCCTCATTCAGTGCCAGCTTATCAAACCAGCGTTCCTGTGATTCGTCAGCGATTTGATCAATCAGCGTGATCGGGTCACCATCATTCTCGAACACAGTCTCATGAATCGAGGTCGGTGGCTTGTTAGCTTCCTGAGCAAATACCACTTCTTCAGGCGTAACTCCCAGTGCCTCAGCAACTTCACCGATGGTAGGCAGACGGTCCAGCGTCTTAGACATTTCATCCTTCATCTTGCGGACCTTATTAGCCATCTCCTTAAGAGAACGGCTAACTTTCAAGGTTCCATCGTCGCGAAGGAAACGCTGAATCTCGCCAATGATCATCGGCACGGCATAAGTGGAGAATTTGACCTCATAGCTGAGGTCGAACTTATCAACGGACTTCAAGAGCCCGATGCAACCGATCTGGAACAAATCGTCAGGTTCATACCCGCGGTTCATAAACCGCTGCACTACCGACCAGACCAACCGGATATTGCAGCTAACTAGTGTGTCCCGGGCAAGATTATCTCCGGCCTGACTGAGCGCGATAAGACGTTTGACCTCCGCATCGTCCAAATAGGTCGGCGGAGCTTTTTTTGACTCTGCATCCATGGCTCCAACCCCTAATTGTATAAAGCTTTTTTCGAAACGATGGTTTTCTTCATTGAGATCGAAGTGCCGTGTCCCGGTTCACTAGTGACCTCAAATTCATCCATGAAATTCTCCATAATGGTAAAGCCCATGCCCGACCGCTCCAGCTCTGGCTTTGAGGTATATAGCGGCTGTTGTGCCAGCTCCAAATCCTCAATGCCCCGTCCCTGATCCTCAATGGTTAAATGTACCGTTTCGTTGTCCAGCGAAGCTGAAATAGTCACAATACCTTCCGGATCACTATCATACCCATGAATAATACAATTGGTGACCGCCTCCGACACGACTGTCTTCAGATCATTCAGCTCGTCCATTGTAGGATCAAGCCTAGAAACGAACGCCGCTACAACTACACGCGCGAATGATTCGTTCTCCGAGAGTGCAGCGAACTGCACGTTCATGAAGTTACCAGCCTTACCATTTGTCATAACGCAACCTCCAAATCCGAGAGTGCAGTACTCTCGTCGTCATATAGGGGCATGATCTTGAACAGGCCTGACATTTCCAGAAGTCGCTTCACAGGTGCCGTTGCATCACACACCACCATTTTGCCGCCTTTACTATGGATCAGTTTATACCTTCCCAGAATTACGCCGAGACCCGAACTGTCCATAAACTGCAGATGCTTAAGACTAAGGATCAAATGCGATACCTGACCCCGCATAATCGCTTCATCCATATCCATTCTTACAAAATCGGCGGCATGATGATCGAGTTCCCCAGATAAACGGACAATCAGCACACCCCTGTGATGCTCCATTTCCACATTAGAATTCATGCTTGCCACTCTCCTCTTCGTTGCTTTGAAAACTTGGCCTTAAGAGACAGTACCCATTCTCTTCAAGGACAAGGTTTCTACGTGGCAAATCAGGAATCCTGCCTCACGACAAAACTAGAAGAAAACCCCTATGAATCTACAAAGCACATGGGCGCAATCTACAAAAAAGCTCTTTTTAATCCATGCCGAACATCGAGCCTGTTGTACGTTTAAAGAGCTTCCACCAGCCTGCTTTTGCCACAGCTTCCCCTGCTTTAAGTTCATACTCTTTAATCACTTGGGTTCCTTGGTAGACAACCAGCTTGCCTATGGACTGGCCTTCAGCCACTGGTGCCTTCACGCTTTCTGGAAGTACTAGTTCGTGACGAATGCCTTCTTGCGTCACACCTTTTTTCAAAAGAACACTATACGTCTCTTTCGCCGTAATCGGCAGCTCGGACTTCACACCCTTCTCAATCTTAAGGGTACCAATAGCGTCCCCTTCTTTGTGAATAGTGTGGATCTTATATTGCGAAAAGAGATAGTCAAACATGCCCGACACTTCACTGTTACGTGTCTTCGTGTTCGGCTCACCCAGCACAACAGCAACAGCACGCAGACCGTCTCTTGCAGCCGTAGCGGATAAGCAGAATTTTGCTTCAGCGGTATATCCTGTTTTCAGTCCATCAGCGCCTGTATAGAAACGTACAAGCTTGTTCGTGTTTACCAACCAGAATGGTTTGGTGGAATCCTTACGCAGATAATCCTGATAGGAGCCGGTATATTTGATAATTCTATCATGCTTTAAAAGCTCCCGGCTAATTACCGCAATATCGTAGGCTGAGGAATAGTGATTAGCAGCTGGAAGACCGTTGCAATTGGCAAAGTGGGTATCTTTCAGACCCAGCTCTTCCGCTCTTTTATTCATCAGATCGACAAAAGCGCTCTCCGAACCCGCTATTTTCTCTGCCATCGCCACAGATGCATCATTACCGGAGGCCATAGCGATGCCTTTAAGCATCTCATCCACCGACATTTCTTCACCAGGCTCCAGGAAAATTTGCGATCCGCCCATCGATGCGGCATATTCACTCGTGCGCACCTTATCCGTCAGTTGCAGTCTTCCTTCATCCAGTGCTTCCACCGTAAGCAGCATCGTCATAATCTTCGTAATACTTGCGGGAGGCAGCTTATCATGGCTGTTCTTTTCATAAATAATAGTGCCGGTGCCTGCATCCATCAAAATCGCAGAACGCGCACCAGGCGCAAGATCTACAGCGGCAGCATTACTGCCAGAATCCTTGCTTTTTTCCTCAGCATAAGCACCTGACATCGGTCCTAGAACCGACACAACGATACAGAGCACAAGCACAGCAAAACGCATTTTTCTCACAATGGTTCCCCTCCTGAACGTTAACCTTCATATCACAGGTACTGTGTTCCAGTTTCGTCAGAAAGGGTGGAAATTATTCCATTTCTAAGTAAATAACTATAATAATTTATCCCAAGAAGTAATGTTGTTGTCAATTAAAAAAAGCCCAGCAGTAGTTGCAGAGCATTTTTATTATAGGGGAGATCAAAAATTATTTCAAATTTTAAGTATTTCCAATTTTTTCGTATTCATTTGATCCACTTTAAAGGAAAATGGAAGATTTTAACGAATGCTATTTAAGAACTTAACTGCTTATAGAGGAGTGAATATACAGATGAACCACCTTGCAGATTGTATTGAAGCAGAAGCTACACAGAACAATTTCTCTGGTGTAGTGCTGGTACAACAACATGATAAAGAAGTCAGCAGCAGCTGTTACGGTTATGCCAATAAGTCGGATAAGCGCGAAAACAATATTCATACCCGGTTCGGCATTGCTTCCGGATGTAAAATATTTACCGCGATTGCTGTCTGCCAGCTGGTCGATCAGGGATTGATTTCTTTTGAAAGTAAACTAATAGATTATCTTAAAAAGGTAGAGTTCCCTCTCTTTAGTCCTGACATCACCATTCATCAGCTACTTACGCATAGCTCTGGTATTCCGGATTATTTTGATGAAACAATTATGGATGATTTCGAGGACCTGTGGAAGGCACGGCCTATGTACACCTTGCGACAGCTTGAGGATTTTGTGCCGATGTTCCGAACCCTTCCCATGATGTGGACCCCGGGCGAACGTTTCCACTACAACAATGCCGGCTATATCGTGCTAGGCCTTCTGGTGGAGGAACTGAGTGAAATGTCTTTTTCCGATTATATAGAGCATCACATCTTTAAGCCTTGCGGAATGGAGCAATCCGGTTACTTTACGTTAGATGCCTTACCTGCCAACTGTGCACTAGGATACATAGAGGAAGAGAACGGGAACTGGAGAACCAACATCTATTCAATCCCGGTAAAAGGAGGCGCTGACGGTGGAGCTTTTGTCACTGCCCCCGACCTGCAGCTATTCTGGAGCGGGTTAATGAACCATACATTATTGAGTCCAGTACTCACTTCATTATTGCTTACTCCTCATGTACATGTGGAGGGCGAAGGCTATTATGGTTATGGTGTATGGATTACCCTCCACGAAGAAAAAGTGTTCAAATTTCACATTATGGGCTATGATCCCGGTGTTTCCTACCGGTCGGCTATCTATCCAGCTAGTGGCGAGACTGTGGTCGTATTATGTAATACAAGCAGCGGGGCTTCGCAGATTTTCAATAAGATCAATAACCAGTTATAAATATGTACCCATTGAACAAAACGCAAAGCAGCGATCTTCCCGTTATGGGAGGATCGCTGCTTTGTTGTCTGTTTACAGCCTTAACCATGACAATAATTATATTACCTTGACTAGTACCGTGTTACCCCATCTTTAGTAACAAGTGCAAATACCAAAGGTTGGGCAGGAACAGGTTCAGAAGTGATACGGTAGGCTTCTAACACCTTACCTTCAGCTTCCTCTACTTTCTTCTCGCTGGCATCGTTGATATGCAAGACTGCAAGCGTCTCGCCGATCTCTACAGCATCTCCAACCTTTTTGGAAAGTTGAATCCCCACAGCCAGATCGATTACGGATTCCTTAGTTTCACGTCCAGCTCCAAGCAGCATAGCCGCAACGCCAATTTCCTCGGCCTGAATACCTTCTATGAACCCCTTCGTTTTCGCCTTCACTTCAATGAATCGCTTAGCAGTAGGGAGCTTCTCCGGAGAATCAATTTGCGATACATCTCCACCTTGTGCCTTCACGATTTGTTTGAACTTCTCTAGCGCACTGCCATCTTCAATATGCGTCATAAGAATCGAACGTGCCTCCGCTTCATCCTTGGCTTTGCCGCCAAGAACAAGCATCTGGCTGCCCAGAATAAGACAGACCTCCTGTAGATCCTTTGGACCATGACCCTTCAAGGTCTCGATTCCTTCCTTAATTTCCAACGCATTTCCGATCCCGTAACCAAGCGGCTGGTCCATATCACTGATGATTGCAACGGTATTGCGACCCAGATGCGTTCCAATGTCAACCATCGCCTGAGCGAGTGCTATAGAATCATCCAGCGTCTTCATAAAAGCACCGCTGCCTGTTTTGACATCCAACACGATCGCATCCGCACCTGCTGCAATCTTCTTGCTCATCACAGAGCTTGCAATAAGGGGGATGGATTCAACTGTTGCAGTTACATCCCGAAGGGCATACAGCTTTTTGTCTGCGGGTGTAATGTTGCCCGACTGACCGATCACGGCAGCCCCGATCTCCCCTACTTGGTCAAAGAAACGCTCACGAGCCATCTCGATAGAGAAACCACTGATTGACTCCAGCTTATCGAGCGTGCCTCCAGTGTGCCCAAGTCCACGACCGGACATCTTCGCTACCGGTACTCCAGCAGAAGCTACCAAGGGTGCCAATACTACAGTTGTTTTATCGCCCACTCCACCTGTGGAGTGTTTATCGACTTTAATACCTGCGATTGGGCTAAGATCTACTTGATCGCCGGACATCGCCATTTCCATCGTTAGATCGCCGGTTTCCCGCGCGTTCATGCCTTGAAAATAAACAGCCATTGCCCAAGCAGAGAGCTGATAATCAGGCACTTCACCTTTACTGTAGCCCTGAATTAGAAAGGAAATTTCCTCACGACTCAGCTCTCCACCATCTCTTTTTTTCTGAATAATATCGACAGCTCTCATATTACACCTGCACTTCACGGACAATTGCGCGAGCAAGTCCGATAAATTTTGGTCTAGTCAAATTAGTTACCTTCATTATCTGTTCAAACGTCAATGGCTCAAGTTCATTCACTTGTGTCATAGATTGGACCTCCCAAAAATTCAAAATGCAGTACCCGAAATTACATTTTCGGAATAAAGCCCAACACTAGCTTCAGGAAACGCTCACGCACACGGTCTGCAGTTTCCATAACCTCTTCATGGTTGAGAGGTTGATCCAGAATTCCCGCAGCCATGTTAGTAATACAGGAGATACCCAATACCTCGATACCTGCATGACGGGCAACAATGGTTTCCGACACAGTAGACATGCCCACAGCGTCAGCCCCTAGATGACGAAGCATTACGATTTCAGCAGGTGTTTCGTAGCAAGGTCCCAGCAGACCTGCATATACGCCTTCTTTGAATTCGAAATTCTGCTGCGCTGCCGTTTCCTTCGCTACCTTAATTAGGCGGCGACTATAAGCGGTTGACATATCCGGGAAGCGCACGCCCAGTGCAGGATCATTAGGTCCTATTAACGGGTTCCGACCCGTCATATTCAGATGATCCGTAAGGAGCATAAGATCGCCCGGCGTGAAATCTGTGTTCACTCCACCAGCAGCATTAGTTACTAATAGGCTGGCTATACCAAGTTCTTTCATAACCCGAACAGGGAATGCCGTTACCTCCGGTCCATATCCTTCATACATATGAAAGCGGCCCTTCATCATCACGACACGGCGTCCTTCAATCATACCGATCAGCAGTTCTCCCTCATGCCCTTCTACAGTGGACACAGGGAAGTGAGGAATCTCATCATATGGAATGCTGATTCCATCGGTGATCAGGTCTGCCAACACACCGAGTCCTGAACCAAGGATCAATCCAATTTCCGGAGCCACCGGACATTTGTCTTTTATATAAATGGCTGCTTCTTGAATTTCTTTTTGAGTTAACATGCTATGGATGATCCTCCTTAATGAATGTTGTGGCGCAACCCACATCCTTTTATTGCAGTTTCGCTAAAAAGCTTGTCCCATACTGCGGCGCCTTCGCACCGAAATTATCAGCAATGGTTGCGGCAACATCCGAGAAGGTCTCACGAATACCTAAGCTATCTGGATGCTTAAGGCGTGGGCTGTAAATAAGCAGTGGCACATATTCACGAGTATGATCTGTTCCGCTATGGATTGGATCATTCCCATGATCTGCTGAAATAATCAACAGGTCATCTTCACCAAGCGTGGATAGAATTTCAGGCAGCGCCTGATCGAATACTTCCAGTGCATGACCATATCCTTCCGGATCGCGACGGTGGCCATATAAAGAGTCAAAATCCACCAGATTCGTGAACAGCAAGCCATTGAACGGTTGGCGAAGCTGCTGTATGGTAACTTCGATACCATGTTCATTGCTCTTCGTAGGGTAAGAAGCTGTAACCCCTTCACCTGTGAAAATATCGTTGATCTTTCCTACCGCAATAACATCTTTTCCGATATCAGCCAGCGAATTCATTACCGTTGGTTCCGGTGGTTTCACGGCATAATCATGGCGATTTGAGGTCCGTACGAACTTTCCTGGTTCGCCAACATAAGGACGAGCAATAACACGCCCTACGGAGAATTCTGGAGCCATAGTTAGCTCACGGGCGATTTTACATGCGCTGTATAGCTCTTCCAGTGGAATGATATCTTCATGTGCCGCAAGCTGGAATACACTGTCCGCAGAGGTGTAGACAATCCAAGCTCCGGTCTTCATCTGCTCTTCGCCATATTCAACTAGAATTTCCGTACCGGAAGCTGGTTTATTACCGATCACTTTCCGGCCAGTTGCTGCTTCGAATTTCTCAATCAATTCTGCCGGAAATCCATCCGGATACGTATTGAATGGAACCTCGATCTTCAGCCCCATCAGCTCCCAGTGCCCGGTCATCGTATCCTTACCGACAGATACTTCCTGCATCTTGCCATAATATCCTGTTGGTGAAGCTACAGGTTCAAGCGGCGGCAGCGGAGCAATATTAGCTAATCCTAACTGCTGTAGGTTAGGGAGTTTCAATCCGGGAACACGGTTCAAAATATGACCAAGCGTATGTGAACCCGCATCACCAAAATTCGCAGCATCTGGAGCTTCTCCGATACCTACACTATCCAGAACAATAAAACCAATTCGTTTAAATGAGGACATATTGTCTTCACTCCTTTTTTAATATAGATCGTTAGTTCATTCGTTTGCACCAACAAGAAGAAACGGCTGTACCTTCTCCCGGAAGTCAGATGCTTCCGTAGCTAGCGATACAATGTATCGCCTGTCAGGTATCCGTTTCTGCCAAAGGATAACCTGTGGAAAATTACCCATTCCCCAGTCTATCCTATAAGTATGATTCCATCATAACTATCTTACTCACAAAAAGCATCTTTGAAGCATGATCAGCGAGCTCTGGGATGATGGCTCTCATATACTTCCTTCATATTCTTACGGGCGATACCGTTATAAATCTGAGTCGTCGAAATATCAGCATGACCCAGCATTTGTTGTACGGAACGCAAATCTGCTCCACCTTCCAGTAAATGGGCGGCGAAGGAATGCCTAAGCGTATGCGGTGTAATATCCTGCTCAATGTTTGCTTCCCGTGCGTATTTCTTTATGATTTTCCAGAACCCCTGGCGGGTTAATCGCCCACCTAGGCTATTCAGGAACATGGCCGGCTCCTCCTGATGACCACGAAGCAGCTTGTCCCGCATAAGAGAAGTGTAAGCTGCTACACTCTCAGCAGCAATGGTTCCAATGGGAACCACTCGTTCCTTGCCCGAAGTCCCTGTACAGCGCGCAAACTTCATGTCCGTATGCACATCGTCTACGTTAAGAGAAATCAATTCAGAAACCTTTATTCCCGTTGCGTAGAGCAATTCCAGCATTGCCTTATCGCGCATCCCTTGTGCTGTACTCACATCTGGAGCAGCCAGCAGCCGCTCAACCTCCGAAACCGCAAGCACCATAGGTGGCTTCTTATCAGGCTTCATGGTTTCCATGTCCAGTGTTGGATCCTGCTCAATTAAACGTTCCTTCAACAAATAATGAAAAAAGGCCCGCAGGGACACCGCGTTTCTGTTGAGCGTTGCAGTGGCTCTTCCCGCTCCGCGTAAGGAGCCAAGATATAACATCACATGAGATCTTCGGATTTCTTCAGGCTGTTCAGCCCCCCGCTCTTCAGCAAACTCTAGAAACTGCGATACATCCCTACCGTAAGATTCCAGTGTATTCGGGGACAAGCCTTTATCTCCGGACAAATAATGTAAAAAAGGCTGCAAGTGTGACTTCATTATTTCACGCTCCTGTCCTGGCGCAGCTACTCTTAGTGTCTTCCTGCAGCACATTCAGCATGAGGCTTCAGCAGATGTGTACACAACTCTTACTCTGCATAAATCCACCCTAGCTTTCTTCGACATTCTTCTCGCTTGTTCCTGCTTCCTGCGGAGCTTTCATTCTCCGAACCAGTAATAGAAACGTAAGCGCTGCCTTGCATCCAGACCATCATCACCAACCTCGGCGTGATCAAATGCCCGAACAGCAGTGCCTTCAGGAATTCCATAGTTCTCTATCGGACTAAGCCATTCCCCTAGCCAGCTCACAGCATAGTAGAGTAAATAGCTTAGAGCCACAAACATGATCATAAAATACAGCTTACGCACTGTTTTGGGCACAGAAACAATCATAAGGACGCCTCCTATTACATATAAATGAATTCTGCTCGTCCTTCATTTTATGCTCCAAAAAAGGCTGATATGTATGGCTCTAATAGACTAATCATTTAAAAAGCCCCCTCCGGTATAGGAACCGGGGAGGACTTGTGAAGTTAATTCTTAATATAAGATAACTTAGGATGGATTTCCGTCTGTATTGTTCTTATCAGTACAGCGGTAGCAAATCCCATGGAAATCAAGTCTATGATCAAGCACTGTGAAATTAAACTCTTTCTCCAGTCGCTCTTCCAGCGGACCGAGCCAATCCTCGCGAATCTCATCCATACTGCCGCATTGCACACAAATTAAGTGATGATGATGATGCTTCGCAGTATCTGTTCGCAAATCATACCGGGCTACACCGTCGCCGAAATTGATCTTTTCTACGACATGTAGCTCACTGAGAAGTTCGAGGGTACGATACACAGTCGCAAGACCAATCTCGGGAGCTTTCTCCTTCACGAGCATAAATACGTCTTCCGCGCTAAGATGATCTTCCTCATTCTCCAGCAGCACTCTTAAGGTCGCTTCCCGTTGGGGTGTAAGCTTGTATCCTTGGGATTGTAACTGTTGCTTAATCTTGTCTATCCGTGCTTCCACCTGTCTCCCTCCCCCTTGGATAATTACCGCACCGGTCTTCAAACCACTTCTTCCATTATAGGGGGTGTCGCTTTCAGAAGTCAAACGCTTTTACTGCACAGTCAAGGTCGTCACCGCTTGTACAAGTGAAGGCGTGACCCAACGCATCATGGTTGGTGTAACCCAGGTCTCAAAACATGAAATACCCAGGATCAAAAGCGCCATCACAAATGACAATATAGTGTACATGGTAAAAGGACGAGTCACTGGCGTCCGGCGTTGTCCCATCACCCGGCTGCGGATCATCTGCAAGGAAAAAGCTATCGCAGCTGCACTGCTAACCAGCAGCACAGGGATCAGCACCAGATTATGTGGAGCCACAGAAACTAACGCGAACAACATCCCATGCCAAGAATATTGACTGACCAGACAGCCAACCGTAAAACCGATCAGTACCCCTTTTAAAAAATCAAGAATCAAAATTCCCGGCAGCCCAATGACCGACAACCCAAGAATCCAGATCAGTCCGATCCATTTCAGATTCAAGGCTGCTATACTCCAGTACGAATCAGGTGCGGCTGGCAGACCTTGCTGATCAACCGTAACAAAGAAATTCCCCAGATAATCCCCCAGCTCCTGCTGCTGATCCATCGTAAGCGCACTAACGATAAGAGCTCCAAATACAACACCTACCAGAAATAATACGCCGACAAAAATATACAGAGGCGTCTGTTCCTTCATCATCAGCCGTAAATTACGCATTTGGGACGTTCCCCTTTCCGGTTACATGTTACACCATATGAGAAAACGTCCCGCGATATGACTTGTCCTTTAGGTAATGACTCTACTTTCTGGGCTGTACCACTTTACCGTACGTCCCGCCACCGCCTGCTGATAGCTCCAAAATGCCAGAGCGGGCCTGGACGATCATCGACGCCAGATCCGCACCTACAACGCTGGCAATTTCCGCTTCACCACAACCATGTAAAATGTTCATCTCAGTTCCAAATGCTTGCAGTAACGCGTTCATCTTCGCCTTCCCTAACCCCGGGATAAATTCAAGCGGAACCTGATAATGATAGGGTGGACGGTCAGCAGGCACTATCGGCGTCTTGCGGTCAGCAATATCTAGGATCCGGTCGAAGACACCTCTAACCAGCTTAAGACTGCCGCAATATTGGCAACGATCCGCGTTGACATAAGCCTCATCAATAATACTGCCGCAGCCCCCGCAATAGCTCCGGTGGTATTTGCCAAGCCGTGGATTAAGTCCGAAATTTGCAATTACCTTCCGTCCATCTTTACGTTCCAGTGCAAGCCGCAGTTCAGCGAACGAAGGCCGTGCCAGCTCCATCACATTATACTCACGCCCTAACTTACCCAGTGAATGCGCATCTGAGTTGGTTAGAAACGTGAAATCATCCAGTTCAGAGAGATATCCAGCCATTTCGGAATCTGCACTCAGCCCAAGTTCAACCGCAGCTATGCGGTCCAGATCAAAGATGTCCGCCATACGCTCGGCTGCACAGCCGTACAAGCCCTTGTGAGGCGTGAAAATATGTGCAGGAATAAGAATGCCTCCCCGCCCGTAAATCTCATCCTGAAGCTCCCTAGCCGGAGCATACAGGCGCTGGGAACTTAGATTCACATTCCGCATATAGCGGCTCATCCACGCACTAAAGTCGGTCATGCGTTCCACGTCCGGCATGTAAGCGAGCACATGGCACTCTTTTCGCCCAGGCTCGCGGATTTCAATCTCTGTCCCCAGAATGATCGTAGTCCCTCGGTAAGCAATCCCTCCACCTTCAGCTAACGTCATCTCTCCAGATTCCAAAGAGCGCTGAATATCCCGCAGTACGCCAGGTGAATGACTGTCTATAATACCGATCATTTCTAGTCCCTTGCGCTCTGCAGCTTCTTTGGCAATGCCCGCAAAGGTAAGCTCGCGGCTGCCGCTAATTTTGACAGCCTGACCTTCCGACGTTCGTCCAATATGAACATGCAAATCGCAATAGAAACTCTTCAGTTCAGTTGTTAATTCCATTGGCCTGTCAGCGTGTATAGATGCCAAGCGTACACTGCCATCATCGTTTTTGCATCCGCGATGCGCCCGTCAGCCATATATTGATACGCTTCCTCCAGGGTAAGCTCCGAAACCTCTAGAAATTCATCCTCGTCCAGTGACATGTCCCCTGGTTGAGCGTTAGTAGTCACATACAAATGAATAATCTCATCGGCGAAGCCGGGAGAAGTATAGAAGGATTTAAGCAATTTCAGATCTCCACTGTGAAATCCAGTCTCTTCCTGAAGTTCACGACCAGCCGCAACTAATGGATCTTCACCTTTATCCAGCTTCCCAGCCGGAATTTCTACCTCAGTGCGTTGCATGGGCTGACGGTATTGCTCTACAACAAGCATTTTGTTGTTGTTTAAAGCAAGCACCGCTACAGCGCCGGGATGCTTCACAACTTCACGTGTCGCAGTATTTCCATCAGGCAGTCTCACTGTGTCCACCTGCAAAGATATAATCTTCCCATCAAAAACAGGCTGTGTAGACAATGTCACTTCATCAAGCTCGGGTTTGCTGTGCAAATGTTGTTCTCCCATAAAGTTTCTGGTCTCCTTTTTCTCTATTGTGCATACGGTGTATTATAGCAAACTTAAAGGGAAAGAAGGAATTTCAGATGAACGAAATCTTCAGCCGTACAAGCTCATCCGCAGTTATGATGGTAGGTAAGCCGGAGGAAATAAAGGCCATCTTGGCTGGATGGATCCAGCAGTATGGGCGCGATATGCCCCTGGCATACATTCTTTCCCTGCACGATCAATCTACAATCCTTCCGTCCAAGGCAGGATGAATTCATCCTCTCCTTTGGGACTTAGCCATACATGTTCACACAACTATAGGGGTGTCTCAAAAGCCATGAAATGGCTGCTGGGGCACCCCAGTCTTTTTGCGTCCTCCCCGATTAGAGGGACTTTTGTGCTTACGATGCTGGTATTGGGCACAAGTTGTTTGATTAAGCGACTATCGCGCTTACGATGCTGATATCAGACACAACTTGTTGATCGCTCACGATGCTGATATCTAGCACAAGTTGTTTGATTAGGTCGCTATTGCGCCTACCTTTGTACGCTGTCGGACTCAGCTGCACTTAAACACACCTTTTCCCCACTTATGCTATGCTATCGGACCCCAGTGACGCTATCGGCACGAAAAACACACTATATGCTCCTCTTCCTAAGGAATAGCTGCGCTGGTGTCCGAAACTCTGCTCAAATGGCGATAAATTTGCTTTTAGCGTCATCTGAGTCCTTTAGCCTCAAGAGAGGGGGCGGACTTGACGCTATCTGTTGTGTCTCGGTGCTATCGAATGTGACTCGTTGCTGTGTGATGTGTCTCGGCACTATGTGATGTGACTCGCGCTGTCGGATGTGTCTCGCACTATCGGATGTGACTCGTGCTATCGGACTCAGTTGACCTTAAACACACCTTTCTCGTACTTTTGCGATGCTATCGGACCCCAGTGCAGCTATCAGCACAAAAAACACACTATATACTCCTCTTTATAAGGATTAGCTGCGCTGGTGTCCGAAACTCTGCTCAAATGGCGATAATATTACTTATAGCGTCATCTGGGTCCTTTAGCCTCAAGAGAGGGGGCGGACTTGACGCTATCGGACACAGCTGCCCTTAAACACACGTTTTCCCCACTTTTGCTATGCTATCGGACTCCATTGCCGCTATCAGCATGAAAAACACACTATATGCTCCTCTTCCTAAGGAATAGCTGCACTGGTGTCCGAAATTCTGCTCAAATGGCGATAATATTGCTTATAGCGTCATCTGGGTCCTTTAGTCTCAAGAGAGGGGGCGGACTTGGCACTATCGCTCTCTGTACATCGATATGCCTATGACCCCAGTGTAGCTACTGGCATGAAGACTTCATCGGAGCATTCCGAAAATTTCTACTTCGAGACTCGCCAAAAGCGGCGTTAGAGGTCGCATGACTTTTTTTGGATTTACCTTGATAGTGCTACACTAAACTCCCCATAAAAAAATGCAGAGCAGCAATCCTCCGTTACGGTAAGATCGCTGCTCTGCTGTTTTATAAGGCAATTAGCCCTTTGCGCTCTCTTTTACAATATTCACAACGAGTTCAGCCACTTTAACGATATCTTCGGCTTTAATCCGTTCCTTGGTAGTATGGATATGTTCATAACCCACTGCAAGGTTAACAGTCGGAACATCTAGACCGTTGAATACATTAGCGTCACTACCTCCGCCAGAGTGGAACAGACGTGGAGTAAGCCCCATAGAAGTAATGGCCCGCTGTGCAAGCTGCACTACTGCATCATGCTCATTAAAGCTAAAAGCAGGGTAGATGATTTCACTGCGGAATTCGCATTCTGCGCCGTATTCCCGCACAGTTGTCTCGAGTGCTTCGCGCATCGAAGCGATTTGATCGCCTACCTTCTCCTGCACAATACTGCGTGCTTCTGCATCCAACTGAACGTGATCACACACTACATTCGTTGGGCCGCCGCCAGCGAACTTTCCAATATTCGCTGTGGTTTCATTATCAATACGACCCAGCTTCATGGCTGCAATCGCTTTGCTAGCGACTTGAATTGCGCTGATGCCGTCCTCAGGGTTCACGCCAGCATGAGCCGATTTCCCAAAGATTTGCATCGTGATTTTAGCCTGTGTCGGTGCTGCCACCGCAATCGCTCCAACTTCACCATTGGAATCAAGTGCAAAGCCGAAGTCAGCATCCAAGTTACTTGGATCCATCGAACGTGCGCCCAGCAATCCAGATTCTTCACCCGCTGTAATCACGAATTGAATCTGACCATGCGGAAGCTTTTGCTCTTGGATAACACGAATGGCTTCGAACAACGCAGCAAGCCCTGCTTTGTCATCGGCTCCAAGAATCGTAGTGCCATCACTTGTAATCCATCCATCTGAACCAAGTGTAGGCTTGATATTTTGTCCGGGAACAACCGTATCCATATGGCAAGTGAACAGAAGCTTTGGAGCAGCTCCTCCATTCTCAGCTGGCCAGGTAATGAATAGATTACCTGCTCCATGTCCGGTTCTTTCCTGGGAATCGTCTTCGAGCACTTCTAAACCCAGTGCGTTAAACTTACTCTTAAGGACATCGGCAATCTGCCGTTCATTTCTTGTTTCGCTATCAACTTGGACAAGTTCCATAAACTCCTGAATCAATCGGTCTTGTGAAATCACTGGACTTCCCTCTCTTTCGTGAATACGGTACAATGGTTGTACGGCATTACCATCTTCATGTTAATAACTTAAACTAAATCTAAAGGAGTTACCCATGCAACGTAATAAATGGTTCAAGATCTTCATCTACGTCATGTTGTTTGCCATGATTGCCTCTACGCTATTTATGGTTATCGAGCCGTTCCTTGCAGGTTAAACATTGCTCAGGAAGCATTAATAATAGCGGCTAGGAACACCTTGCCGCTATTTGGCCTGCACGTTTGTTCTTAATCAGCCTTTGCCATATCACAGAAAGTATCCATCAGCTCTTCATATGGAAAATGTTTCAAGAAATATGGGACCAGCTCTCTAGCCACCTCTTGAAGCTCAAATCGACGACCTGCACATTCCTCTAGAGAAGTTATTCCAAAATCGGTGATCCCGCATGGAATAATCCCTTGAAACCCGCGCGCCGCAATCCCCTCAGAAATGTTAAAAGCAAAACCATGACTGGTAATAAAACCTCTTCGAAATTTACTCTTATTAAACTTCACACCAATAGCACAGATCTTCTCATCGCCAACCCATACTCCGGTATACTCCGGTTTACGATCTCCGACAATTCCGTAGGATGCCAAATAATCAATAATAACAGCCTCCAGACTGCGCAAGTACCCATGCAAATCCACTTTGCCATCCTCTCCGAGCTTAAGGATCGGATAACCTACAAGCTGACCTGGTCCGTGATATGTAATATCTCCTCCGCGATCGATTTCAAACAGCGCGATTCCTTTTTCTTCGAGCTGCTCTTGATCCAAGAGAAGATGTTCAGGATGATTTTGTGAACCGATAGTATAGGTAGGCGGATGCTGCAAAAGAATAAGTCGCTCCGGCTGCTCGCCAGAATCAATGGCATGCACACTTTCTTTTTGCAGCTCCCAGGCAGTCCCATACTCCATAATGGGGTCATATGAAATCTGCAGCTTACGAAAATCCGTATTTTTCATACCGTCAGGTCCCCTTTTCCAGTCTCCTGCCTGCACAGTTTGGCTAGTTATTCATTAATAGAGCTTAGTGTCCGGTGTATATCCTTCTATATTATCCTTGACGCGTTGCAAGAAACGGCCACAAATGACTCCGTCCAGAATCCGGTGATCCAGGGACAGACAAATATTAGCCATTGAGCGAACAGCGATCATATCATTGATGACCACAGGCTTTTTCACAATCGATTCAAAGGTCAGAATCGCTGCTTGTGGATAGTTAATGATTGGATAAGAAAGAATGGAGCCAAACGAGCCTGTATTATTTACAGTGAAAGTCCCTCCCTGCAAATCTTCCAGACTAAGTTTGCCTTCGCGTGTTTTTTGTGCCAATTCATCAATCTCACGAGCCAACCCAGCGACATTTTTCTGATCAGCCTTCTTAATCACAGGAGTGATAACCGAATCTTCTGTACCTACCGCTAACGAGATATTGATATCACGTTTGACAATAATTTTGTCTACAGCCCAGACAGAGTTCATAATCGGGTAATCCTTAATCGCACTCACAACAGCCTTCATCATGAAAGCCAGATAGGTTAGATTGATGCCTTCCTTGCGCTTGAATTCTTCCTTATGTTTATTGCGCAGCGCTACCAGATTAGTCACGTCCACCTCAATCATCGTCCAAGCATGTGGAATCTCCGAGACACTCTGGCGCATTCTTGTTGCAATTGTGTTTCGGATTGGTGTTACATCAATCAGATATTCCGAACTGCTTCCTCGTCCACCCTCAACCTCTATCGTTGGAATACGCGGAGATTCGCTCAAATGTAGCCCGGAATGGCGAAGAGGCTCTTCCGCTTTCTTCACTTCGGTTTGAACAAACTGTGGAGCTGGTGGTTGTGATACAGACGGGGCAGGCTGACTAGCAGGAGTTGAAGCTGCGGATGTAGCTCCACCTTTTTCTAAGAAGGTTAGCACATCTTTACGGGTAATTCTGCCACCCATACCTGTACCAGTAACCAACGATAGATCAATGTTATGCTCAGCAGCCAGTGTCTGTACTGCAGGAGAATAACGAGCACGCATCGAATCGCCAGCATTTGCAGTGGACTTCTGCCCTGCAACATCATTAGAAGCATTCGATGCAATTGTCGTCTGATTCGTACTTGGAGCAGCAGCAGAGGCAGCCACAGGAACTGCAATACGGCAAATCACTTCGCCGACATTAACAACCTGACCTTCTTCCGCCAAAAGCTCACCCATAACTCCATCTACAGTCGAAGGCAATTCCGCATTTACTTTATCAGTAATAAGCTCACATATTGGTTCGTATTGCTCTACCGGATCGCCCGGTTTCTTCAGCCATTTGCCGATCGTCGCCGATACTAGCGATTCCGCCAGCTGCGGCATGATCACGTCAGTCAACTTTTGGTTGTCAGACATCTTTTCACTCCTTAAAAGTTTTACGAAGCATTGACTCTTAGAAAGACTACATAGTAAAACTTGCTTCGTAAGCATATTCTTAAAGTTTTACGAAGCTTCGTAAGCATCACCTGAGTTTTAGGAAGCTTCGCATCTACTTAACAAATTAATATTGTGCTAGCCGGAGCATTTCCGCCTTCACTTTTTCTTTACTTAGCATGAAAAACTTCTCCATTGGCGGGCTGATTGGCATCGCCGGAACATCGGGACCACAGAGACGGAAGATCGGTGCATCCAGCTCGAACAGACAATGCTCAGCGATAATGGCCGCCACTTCGCCGCCAATTCCGCCTGTTTTATTATCTTCATGCACAATCAATACCTTACCGGTCTGACGGGCAGCAGCAATAATCGCATCACGATCCAGCGGTTGCAAGGTACGCAGATCAAGAATATGTGCTGTAATTCCTTCCTCGCGTTCCAATTCTTCCGCAGCCTGCATAGCAAAATGCAGCGGAAGACTGTAGCCAATCACCGTAATATCCGTTCCCTCACGCAACAGATTAGCTTCGCCAATTGGAACGGTGTAATCCCCTTCCGGCACTTCTTCCTTGATCAGCTTGTAACACTTTTTGTTCTCAAAGAAAAGAACCGGATCAGGATCACGTACGGCTGCCTTCAACAAACCTTTAGCATCATAAGCGGAGTAAGGCGCTACAATCTTCAATCCAGGTGTACCAAAGAAAATCGATTCTGGACACTGTGAATGATACAAACCGCCGAACACCCCGCCGCCAATAGGGGCACGAATGACAACCGGGCAACTCCAATCGTTATTTGAACGATAACGGATTTTAGCCGCTTCACTAATGATTTGATTCGTCGCTGGAAGCATAAAGTCGGAGTATTGCATTTCAGCAATTGGTTTCATTCCGTACATAGCTGCTCCGATGGCTACACCAGCAATCGCTGATTCAGCGAGGGGTGTATCCATAACCCGCTCTTCGCCAAACTGTTCCTGTAGACCTTTAGTTGTGGTAAATACGCCACCTTTGAGACCAACGTCCTCACCAAGCACGAACACGGAATCATCGCGCTCCATTTCTTCCTTCATCGCGAGCCTGATGGCATCGATATATTCCATTATAGCCATGGTTTATGCCCCTCCTTTGAGGTCGGAATCACTGTATACATGCAGCAGTGTGTCTTCCGGTTTCGGGAACGGAGCATTATCGGCATATTCGATAGCCGCTTTAAGCTCAAGATTGCATTCAGCAGCAAGATCTTGTTCTTGCTCGTCACTCCACAATCCCAGACCGATCAAGTAATTACGGAATCCTGCTACGCCGTCCTTCTTCCAGTTCTCATCAACCTCTTCTTTGGTCCGGTAAGCCAGATCATTATCTGAGGTGGAGTGTGGAGACAAACGGTACATCATCGCTTCAATCAGCGTAGGACCTTCACCCGCGAGGGCTCTTTCCCGCGCTTCCTTAACGACACGATAAACCTCAAGCGGATCGTTTCCGTCTACACGCACACCAGGAAATCCATAACCCAGCGCACGGTCGCTAACCTTGCCGCCTAACTGTTTATGAACAGGAACAGAGATTGCGTACTGATTGTTCTGGCACATGATAATAACCGGCAGCTTATTCACTCCGGCAAAGTTACAAGCTTCATGAAAATCCCCCTGATTGCTGGAACCTTCACCGAAGGTTACAAATGAGACGAATTTCTTCTTCTGCATTTTGGCCGCCAGAGCAAAGCCAACCGCATGAGGGACCTGCGTGGTTACAGGGCTTGACCCTGTCACAATACGCAGACGTTTGCTGCCAAAGTGACCTGGCATTTGCCGCCCACCACTGTTTGGATCTTCTGCCTTTGCGAATACGGACAACATAAGTTCGCGTGTAGTCATACCCACTGAGAGCACGAAAGCATAATCGCGGTAATACGGTAAAAAATAATCATTTTGCCGGTCCAGCGCGAACGCCGCCGCCACCTGACCCGCCTCCTGGCCTATGCCGGAGACATGAAAGTTGATCTTGCCAGCGCGCTGAAGCAGCAGACTGCGCTCATCGTATTTACGAGCGAGCGACATATATCTGTACATATCGATGACCTGGCCGTCACTAAGTCCAAGCTGCTTATGTCTGTTAATCGTTTCTACAGTACCTTGGGATTCCATAAAGAGATACCTCCTTATTCATAAAGCCTGAAGTCTTACAGGAATTAAGACCAATTGTGCCCTGATCTTAAAACCTGGTACTAAGACTTGGCTTGAGTATATTATAATCCCTTTCTACCCAAAAAGAAAAGCTAAGAAAAACTAAAATCCAATAGATCTTCCATCCACAGCTAACATTGCTTCTCCGATAATCTCCGAAAGGGTAGGGTGAGCATGTATAGCTTCACCAATCTCCCAAGGTGTTGCATCCAGAAGCTGTGCCAAGGCCGCTTCTCCAATTAAATCGGTCACATGAGGACCAATCATCTGCACACCAAGAATATCTCCACTGCTACGATCGGCAACAACTTTGACAAATCCGTCCTTCTGGCCATATACAATTGCCTTGCCAATGGCCGAAAATGGGAACTTGCCAATCACTACATCATGTCCAAGCTCTTTAGCTTCCTTCACGGTGTAGCCCACACTTGCTACCTCAGGCCGAGTATAGACACAACGTGGTACTAAATGTGTATGGTAAGGATGTAGCTTCTCACCAGATAGATGGTTAACCGCCATAATCCCTTCATGACTGGCTGCATGAGCCAATTGAAGCCCGCCGATGCAGTCACCAATCGCATAAATATGCGGTTCTGCCGTCTGCATACTAGCGTTTACAGCAATAATCCCTTTGTCAAAGCGAATATCTGTGTTTTCAAGACCAATATTCTCGATGTTGGCCACTCTGCCTACGGATACAAGCAATTTTTCTGCGGATAGGCTTTGACTTTGCTCTCCCTTACGGGCTTCGATCGAAATTCCATCCTCCGTTACCTGGCAGGTTGCAGCATCCACTGTAGTTTCAGTCAGTACCTTAACACCACGCTTTTTCAACAACCGTTGCAGTTCCTTAGCTATCTCTTCATCCTCTTGAGGCAGTAACTGACCTGCCGCTTCAACCACAGTCACCTGCACTCCAAAATCAGCCAGCATTGAAGCCCATTCGACACCAATTACACCGCCGCCCACAATAATGATAGAAGATGGCAGCTCTTCGAGCGTGAGCGCTTCATCACTGCTAAGAATCACTTTCCCGTC
Organism: Paenibacillus sp. FSL R7-0163; assembly: GCF_037969975.1. Classification (NCBI taxonomy): domain Bacteria; kingdom Bacillati; phylum Bacillota; class Bacilli; order Caryophanales; family Paenibacillaceae; genus Paenibacillus; species Paenibacillus sp. FSL R7-0163. The sequence goes on along the minus strand of NZ_CP150224.1, from coordinate 1,412,984 downwards.
TGGTTCGAGACCAGGCAATACTCGTGGGCGTGAGCCCGTAGCGATAATAAGATGGCTGGAAACTACTGTTTCCATCTCCCCATCTTCCAGTTCCACAGCTACAGCACCGCTGCGCGGAGAAAAAATAGAAGGACCCGTTACGCGCCCTTTACCTTTGACAACTTGTATTTTATTTTTGCGCATCAAATATTGTACGCCTTGATGAAGTTGCTCAACTACAGCTTCTTTGCGTTTCTGTACCTTTGGGAATACCAGCTGTACACCGCTTGTCTCAATGCCATAGCTCTCACTCTCATTGATTTCAGCATATACCTCTGCACTACGGAGCAGTGATTTACTAGGAATGCAGCCCCGATGCAGACAGGTTCCTCCCAGTTTGTCCATTTCGATGACGACAACGGACTTTCCAAGCTGTGCAGCGCGAATAGCCGCCACATACCCTCCAGTACCTCCGCCAAGTATGGCCACGTCACATGAAATTGTCATGATATGTATCCTCCAGTCATTACACGTAAGTTCATTTTACTTAGTATATTGTACTCTCTTTTTGCTCTATTACAAAACTTATAAACGTCATATGCAAATGGACTTTTTCTTGCTAAAGCGTTATCATATGGGTGAATCTAAAGGGCTAAGAGGGGTAGGAGACACTTATGAAACTGTTAATTTCACGCTTCATTGCCATCCTTATTCTTGTGTTTCCGGGCTTAATAGCAATGAAGGGCTTCCTTATGATGAAGGATGATATTTTTGATTACATATCCATGCATGGTGATGATACCGTTGTGCCCCACTTTGCTTGGCTGCATTTCGGTGGTGGATTGCTGCTCTTCGCAGCTGGCATGACTTTCCTTGGTGGCTGGATTCTGGCTAGGGACCGTAAGAAGAATTACGTAGGTCCAAGGTTCAAGGAGAAGCAAAAGGCGAAACAAGCCGGAACGCAGGAAACGATCTCTTAAGATGCTATACTAAACTTAGAATCAGCATTTTCATCTCATCATTTGTTCATCTGATCATATGAATCTCGAATCGCACACAATCAAGCCTTATTACCCTGCTGATTGTAATTTGTACAATAGATTTCCCCACATTCAAACCCTCCCAGCTCACCCGATCTGGTGCTCGTTATCTATCACAAATAACATAAAGGCGAGAACTTCATGGACGCAATCTGCGCTCCCTGAAAATTCTCGCCTTTTTCTTAAATACCCGCCTTATCAAGCGCCTCTTTCCGCCGCCCCTGTACCAACTCACTGTACAGTCCGCTTTGCTTCAGCAGCTCTTCATGAGAGCCTTGCTGCAATAATCTGCCGCCCTGAAGCACAAGAATTCGATCAGCCGCACGAATCGTGCCAAGTCTATGAGCGATGACGAAGCTCGTTCGCCCTTTCATCAGCGCCTGCAGCCCTTCCTGAATCTTGATCTCGGTCACTGTATCAATACTGCTGGTTGCTTCATCAAGCACAAGCATAGAGGGGTTAGCAAGAATCGCTCTCGCAATGGAGAGCAGCTGCTTCTGCCCTTGGCTTATACCGCTGCCATCCGCCGAGAGCATCCGTTCATAACCTTCGGGCATTCGCATAATAAAAGAATGGGCATTGGCCAGCTTAGCCGCCTCTTCAACCTTTTCATCGGACGCATCCAGCCTCCCGTACCGGATGTTATCGCGGATACTCCCTTTGAACAAAAAGGAATCCTGCAATACAAAGGCCATATGACTTCTCAAGCTTTCCCGCCGAATCGAAGTGATATCTAAGCCATCCAGCGTGATTTTCCCCTGATTAGGATCATAAAAACGGGATAACAGCCCTATTAGCGTTGTTTTGCCTGCACCGGTAGGTCCAACTAAAGCGATCATCTCACCAGGCTTCGCTTCAAAGCTGATATCCTGCAGCGTGTTAGAACCTCCATCATAAGAAAAAGCTACATTTTCAAACTTCACCGCACCCTGTACAGTTTCAAGTGATATGGCTGCACCTTCATCTTTAGCCTCGGTCTCTTCGTCCAGCACTTCAAACACCCGTTCTGCCCCTGCCACCGCTGAAAGCAAGGTATTCCACTGATTCGCTAAATCATTAAGCGGACGAGTAAACTGGCGGGTATATTCAACGAATACGATGATCACACCCACTGTAATCGACCCACGGATCGCAAGCAGACCACCAATTCCTGCAACAATGGCGAAGCTGAGATTATTAAGACCATTCATAAGCTTGGGGATGAAACCAGAAATGGACTGCGCCCAGTAACCTGACAGCATAATTCGCTTGTTGCGTTCATGAAAACCGGAGATGACCCGTTCCTCTTGTGAAAAAGCCTTGATAATCCGTTGTCCGGATAAGGTCTCCTCAATATAACCGTTAAGCTCCCCTACATTGCGCTGACGTTCTTTAAATAGTGGACCTGTACGGCGTGTAATCCAGCGCATGCCTAACAACATCAAAGGCACGACGAGGAATGTGAGCAGCGTCAACAAGGGACTAAGCCACAGCATAACCCCTACGGTTCCCAGCAAGGTTAAGACACTTGAAAATATCTGAATAGCCGAGCTATTCAACGTAGAGCTGACGTTCTCGATATCATTGGTAAGACGGCTCATAATTTCTCCCTGCTGTCTCCGATTAAAAAAGGAAATGGGCAGACGGTGTAAATGGGAGAATAGCTCCGTACGCATCCGTAATACAGTTTCTTGAGCAATTTCGATCATCCATATGTTTTGCAGCCAAGAAGTCAGAGAATAAAAAATGTACACACAAGCAAGGCTTGTCAGAAAAACAACCCATGAGCGCCCGCCGGTACCTTCCAGATAATTATCCACCGCTCTGCCAATCATGTATGGCCCCAGCAGCGCTAGCGCTGAGCTGAAGACAACCATGATCAGTACAAGAATAAGCTTGGCTTTACGCTCAGCTAGATAACTCCAGATCCGGATCAGCGTCCCTGACCAATCCTTCGCCTTTGCTTTGGGTTTGCCGCCAGATGCTGTCCCTAGACTTCGTCCCACGCCAAGTTCAAAGTTCGGTTTAGGATGACGAAAAGGTTCAATTAATGCTTTGAACATGCTGCTTCGCCTCCTCTACCTGTGATTCATAAATCTTGCGGTACAGCTCGGAGCTTGCCATAAGCTCCTTATGCGAGCCTTTGCCAATTAATCGTCCCTCATCCAGCAACAGGATCAAATCGGCTGATGCCGTTGAACTGATTTTCTGAGTAATCAAAAAGGTTGTACAGGAGATATCCTTTAGCGCCTCCAGCAAAAGCCCTTCCGTAACCGCATCAAGTGCACTGGTGCTGTCATCAAGGATCAACATAGCCGGTTTCCTAACAAGTGCGCGGGCAATCGTTAACCGCTGCTTTTGTCCGCCGGAGAGATTAACCCCTCGTTGACCAAGCATCGTGTCATAGCCATCCGGCAACCCTTTTACCGTCTCGTGAATTTGTGCAGCCGCCGCTGCTTGTTGGATTTGTTCCAGTGTGGCGTGTTCATTGCCCCATGCAATATTATTGCGGATTGATCCGCTGAAAAGCTGCAATTCCTGAGGCACATAACCTATCGATCTCCGCAGTCTGAAAATATCAATATCAGCACTTTTTTCACCGTCAATCCAAATGGTGCCGTCAGTCTCTTCATACAAGCGCGGAATCAGACTCACGAGTGAGGATTTTCCAGATCCGGTCGCCCCCATAATCGCTACTCGCTCACCAGCAGCTACTTCAAAATGAATGTCCTCCAGGACAGAGATATCACTATTAGGATACTTAAAGCAAACGCCTTCAAATTTAACGTGGCCCTGAATCGGTTCGCCTTGCAAAGTCCCGCCTTCATGAACTCCAGCTCCCGCTTCCATAACTTCTGAAACACGCTGAGAGGAGGCCCGAGCGCGGGAAAACGTTACAACAAGACCAGATATCGCTGATAGTGCTCCAATCGTTCGCAAGGAGTAATTAATAACAGCAACAGTCTGACCCAAAGTAGCATCCCCATTGGAAATGGCTATCCGTCCAAACCATAAAATCGCCAAAATCGCCGCATTCACAATAAGCATAACAAAAGGCATCGTCGTCTCAGTCAAACGCAAGGCAGACACCGTTGATCTCATCAAATTCCCGCTAAATACCGTGAAACGTTCAATCTCATACCCCATACGCACAAATACGCGGATCAAGCGAATACCCGTAAGATTCTCCTGAATCACGCCATTAACTCCGTCTAAACGCTGCTGGACCGTACGAAATAACAAGGAAGCTTTTCTCATAATCCAGTAGAGGAAAAAAATCAACAAAGGTAACGCCACCGTCAGCAGTAATCCCAGCTTCACATGAACAACTAACGCCATAATCACACTGCCTACCACAACAAGTGGCACCCGTGTCATAAAGCGCAAGCTCATAAAAATAGTATCCTGCAGCTGTGATACATCACCAGTCAGACGGGTAATCAGTGACGAGGTAGCAAAACGATTGAATACTTCATACGTAAAAGACTGTACCTTTTCGTACAATTTGTCCCTAAGATCGAACGCAAAGCTCTGACTTGCATGGGCAGCAAAAAAAGAACTGAGTACCCCGGCTGTAAACGCAACTACCGCGCTGCCGATCAATATACTGCCCCACAGCCATACTACAGAGGTATCTTTTTCTCGGATCCCTAAGTCAATGATTTTGGAAATGATCAAAGGCTGTGATAATTCTACCGTCAATTCAATGAGCATCATTACAAGGGCAGCTATTGCAGCTACCTTATATTTTTTGAGAAAAGAGAAAATCAAAGCCATTCGCATACCCTCTTTTTCTATTCGTACAGTGCATCCCTTAACCGAGTTGACATCGTGGAAGCCTGTCCAGTTTTCAGAATTGCTCGACGCAGTGCTTTATTACTCCGATTCAATTCCACCAAATCCGCCATCATTTCTTCCAGCAAGCTTTCAGTGTCACTGGATAAATCTCCATTCTGCTGCAAAAGAGCTAACCGTTCCTTATATTCGTCTAATCTTTCAGTCACACTTATTACTTCCTTTCCCATCTCTTATTACCTCTTATCATACCACATCCAATCAATCGCAATGTTTTCACTGGATACATCCGATCCGAATATGATACTCTAATATGGTCGCATTTTTAAGATATAATCAATGGTTTTTACGAAAGGATAGATGGAAGTGGCACAATTGTTTTTCAAATACGGAGCAATGAACAGTGGTAAATCTATTGAGATACTCAAGGTTGCACATAATTATGAAGAGCAGGGGAAATCGGTGCTTATTTTCACTCCATCCATAGACGACCGGGACGAGGTTGGTTTTATTTCTTCTCGTATTGGGCTTCGGAAACAAGCGATCCCCATCGATGAGAACACAGATATTTATAATATCGTCAGCAGTAACCAACCTAAACCACACTGTGTACTTATTGATGAATGTCAATTTCTAAGCAAGGAATGTATTCTCCAGCTAGTGCGTATCGTTGATGAGCTGGGCATTCCGGTAATGGCCTTCGGACTTAAAAATGATTTTCAGAATCAGTTATTTGAAGGCAGCAAATATATGCTGATCTACGCTGATAAAATCGAGGAAATGAAGACGATCTGCTGGTTCTGCGAGCGCAAAGCTACTATGGCTCTAAGAGTAGAAAACGGCAAGCCCGTATATAGCGGCAAGCAAATCCAGATTGGTGGCAATGAAGCTTACTATCCGGTATGCCGTAAATGTCACAAGAATCCACCGCTATAGCCGTGTATAAAAAGCATCCCAAAGCCATAAAGGCTGATGGAATGCTTTTTTGATTAAGAAGATATTACCCTAAATATCTTTCTTTAAGAATATTCAAATGATGATGGTCATGTCCAATCATAATGCAGGCCTGAGCTCTCGCAGAAAGAGTAGTCTCGTTAACCGTTCCCTTCCGGATCCATGCTTCCTCCGGCAGAGTTTCCATTAGGAGTAATGTCGATTCTCGAACAAGCTTGTAATGGGCCAGCAATACTTTTAAAGTGTGCGCTTCGAAATTGGCGGTAAGTACGTAGTCTTTCTCTTCAAAACCCGGCAGTGGAGTCGTATCCCCTCTGGCGATGCACAATAAACGGTAGGACATGATTCTTCCGGTATCAGCCAGATGTCCGACCATTTCCTTGATACTCCATTTCTCCGGAGCGTAACGATAGTCCCCTTGTTCTTCCGTTAGATTCGAAATAAAAGTGCAAATCTCATCCGTCTGCTCTCTAAAAATAGTAATGATGTCTCCTTCAGCTGGCACTAAATCGACATATTTTGATAATTCTTCGAGATACTCACTGCTTTCTGGACGTCGACCCATGTCTAAACCCCTCTCATTTTGAATTTTTTTGAAAAAATAGGAGGAAAATTATACTGTAGTTGTTGTATTTTAGCTCATTTTATACGATACTTGCAATAATAGGGTTGGTTAAACTAGAAGTCATCGGGAGTGTCGGCATGCTAGATTTTATTCTTTTTATGATATTTTCAATACTAGAGACTTATGCAATGTTTTTTCTGGCTTTCAAAATCTTCAAAATTGATCTATATCATAAAGAGATGGTGTTTGCTAGTTTTATTATGGGCTTTTCTTCTTATACAATTAGGATCAACTATGGGATGTTTCCATTAGATATTTTCTCACAATATGCACTAATGTTTTGTTTTATGTGGATGTTATTCCGGATTCATCCCTTCTACGCTTCTATATTAACCGGGATGACCTATCAAGCATACTTGGTGATTCAGACCAGTCTTATGTATCTATTAAACTCTGTAATCATCATGCCTCTAAATATCTTGAACCCGATTACCAAAAACATGATCACAATGCAGGTTTTATCAGCATTAACCGCGATTCTCATTGGTATGTATGTAGGTCATAAACGTATTGGATATGACTTTGTACCTGATAAACCCGATGTAAAAATTAAACCAACGACTAATGAAAAAATATTATTCGCTCTTAATCTTCCTACAATAATTGTCGTTACTTCACTCAACTACTTTTTTGAATCTCGTTTCTTTTTCATAATCCCATTTCTCTATGGAATACTATTATGGGGATATCTATATTTCTCATACAAAAAGGACAGAAATAATTATGAATCATTTATCTCTTAAAATTGTTGAGTTCATTAAGAAAAGTAATCCAGAGCAAACGCATTCTATTGAAATCATGCATTATGCCCTTAGCATTATTCTGAATACTTTATTAATTATTATGACTTCATTATGCATTGGCGGGCTCACTGGACAGCTAAAAGAAACATTCTTAGCCTTATTCAGTTTCATACTCCTAAGAATGTCATCTGGTGGTGTGCATTTAAAATCCGCAAGGTCCTGCAATATTGTATCTATCTTTATCTGTTCACTTATCCCTCATATTACCTATCTAATACATAACCATTTGATTTGGATTAATCTTTTTTCTTTACTTGTAATGATCTTATGTGCTCCGAATCCTGATGTTAATGCTCAAATCCCCAAAGAATGGTATTTGGGTTTAAAGATCATTTCCATAATTCTGGTTTCTTTGAATTTTTGGATCCATTCGTCTGTCATTGGATTGGCATTTTTAGTTCAATCCTTTACAGTTATAATCCCATTACAAAGGAGGTCAATCAGATGAAAAAAACCTTAGCTCGTTATGCTTCTAACCTACTGGGTACTTCTGCTCAAGTTTTTACAAAAATTCTAAAACCAGCAGCTTACAGCCCTGAAATTCCAAAAGAACTGCGCAAGTAATTAAACAAGGATGGGGAAAAGATGCGTGTCTTACAGAAAGACGGTTCCTCTAGTGATATTCTAGAGGAAGATATATTGTATTTCTCGAATTATAAAAATACAATATTCGTCCATACGAAAGAAGGCGAATTTATTCTCCCCACCACGCTTTCCGATCTTTCCGTAGCGTATGAGGGTAAGGGATTCGAACGCCTTGACCGCAGCAATGTCGTCAATATCAACAACATAGAAGGCTATGATCCCGGGCGGAAGATTGTATGCTTTAATCAAGGTACGCAGTTCACTACTGTTTCGGAATCCAATGAACCTCGCCTTAAGAAGTATCTTGCTTCACAAAAGAAAAAACCGTCAGAATAAAATTCAGTTTTTAATAATCCCGGCATGTTCACACATGCCGGGATTATTTTATTAAAAATTGAAACTTTTTAGCATTTTCCTCAAAATCGCACATTATGCCATAATAATCCTCAAATGTAAAGATAAATTCGTAGGATGAATGACAGGAGACGGATCCTATTCCAAATGATACCATATAGATAAACCTATAATAAAAACAATTAATGATGGAGGATCATAATGAATTACTATTTTCATCCCTCTCCACGCCCCTCATCCCTGGAATCGATATCTGACGAGGATTTACTAAGAATCTATGAGCTAGCGGTTGATGCCCATGCATTACCGGATTTCATTGAAATTATTAAAGATATCATGAGAAGTAGAAATCTCATAGATTCTGAAAATATATAACATCCCCTTCCCCATTAAATTCACACTGACGCATGGTACACATTTTTCTCCAGCTTCAACCAACAATAAGCTCCTTAGGTCGCCTTAAGTTAAGTACATAAACATAAAAAAGGTAGAGCCTCCGCGGCCCTACCTTTTTTATATGCACATATGATGGTTAATCTCAGATAAAAATAATGCTCTATTCTGTAATTTCTGTTTTGAAAACATTCTCCAATTTGCCGCCGAGTCTTTTCTTCAAAGGAACTTTAATATCTCTGCCCAATTCTTTAAAGAAAGTTTCAACATCACATTTCACATTTTTTGCAGTTGCGATTACCGCACCATCACCAACAATGTTTTGATTCGCTTCAAGAGGAACATCAACTTCGATGTCATACTTTTTGGATAATGTCTTGATGTAACGTGCGAAGATCTCCAGCAATTCCTCGTTATTAAAATTCTCTATAGCGACTTTGCCCTTGCTGGTAAACTTCATGTTAATTTTCATTATTAATATCCCCTTTTCTGTCAAACCATTTTTAGTTGTTAGTTTATGGATCAAGATGAATAGATGGCTGCAAGAAAGGGCAACATTCATTCATTTTTGAGATCATTAGCAAAAGGCATACATTATTTATAAGCACCCTTTATTTGTTGTACTTTAAACTGAGTAAATTCTTTAAGTGCTTGTATGACCTGATCCTGTTCCTCTTCCTTCAGTTCATAAACGCACTCCCGTAGCCACTCGCCAAATAGAAAGGCTTGACGCCCTTTACGGGGGCTCTTTCTTAAGGAGTCGAGGTTACCCTCAAACTTATCGTTCAGGACATCGGTCAGATTGTATTTCTCAATCTTCTCTATTACCATTCCTGCCCCATATTCCGTTTCGTAAACTATAACTTCATTCGAATCAAAGGAAACGTACGATGTTTCTTTCCCTTCCTTCGCTCTGAATTCCTTAAGCTTGTTAAAGGCTGTCTCGTAGATATAATCTTGAGACTGTTTGAGCTGTGGCAGCTCATATCCTTGCTTCAAGGTCTTGATATATTCAATATCTGGCATATAATCTGCCAAATGGTACATCCGATTCTTCAGATCCGTTCCAAGCGCTTCAATGATCTTGTCCAGATTGTCTTTAAGCGGAATGCTCTCTCCACGTTCGATTTTGCTGAGCTGTGAGTAACTTATACCGCTCTTTTCTTCCAGTCCTCTTAAGGTTAACCCTCTCGTCTTTCTGATGTGCCGAATGAAATTACCCAGCTCATCGGGATAGTTCTCAAAATCATTCATGGGAGTCACCTCCCTACTATCATAACACAACATAACAATTTGTGTTGGCTAATAACAATTATTCCTTGTTTTTACTTGCCTCTGAAGAGCAATTCCCAGTATTCCACGCCCAATATAACCCTATCTTTACAAAATACCGGAAAAAGACTCAGCGCTCGTCTGTAAGGATTTGGAATATGCTCGATACTCGCCTCAGTTTTACTATACGCTTAAACCCCATCTGTATTCTGCATCTTATCTTCCGTTTACTGACTCAGTTTACTTACTTTACTCATCTAGCTCACCTTCTCAACTTGCTCACTTTACTCACTTGACTTACCTAGCTCACTTGGCTCACATAGCTCACCTTACTCACCTTACTCACCTTATTAACTCAATTCTACTTCATCGGACCGAGGAGACCTTATTAAGCTGATTTCTGCCATTCTGCTCAGCTATCGGACTCAAATGCAGCTATTCATTAAAATATATTACGATTCCGTGCAAAAGTATGACAATAAGAGCTATGGAGTCCGAAAAATTGGAAAAATAGACCAAAAAGTTCAAATAGCGGCAATACAGTCCGTTACGATCCCAAACCATCGAGGCTATCTGTTAAAACAAACTTTCTTGATAAAAGTAGCTCGTCCGAGCCAAACTTACCAAGTGTGCGTCGCTGTTGGCGCACTTTAGCTTTAGCGTACCTCAGTGAGCGTACTTTAGCTTTAGCACACCTCAGCGAGCGTGCCTCAGCTTTATTGTACCTTAGCGAGCGTGCCTTAGTTCTCTGTTCTCCATATACACTTACCTTTTGTGTCACACCCTTATTTTTACTTTTACTCCGCTTCCCCCTCAGTGTATTCATGCGTGCGTATCCTGCGTATATCCCACTAATCCAATTATCAAAAAAACAGCCAGTCCCTATAAACCTGAGACTGGCCATAATCATTACTCCATAACACTCAGCAGGTTGAGGATCATCTGTGCACTTTCAGCACGTGTTCCGTTTTGGTCCGGTGCAAATTGCCCTTCAGCACGTCCTTGCATCAAACCAAGTCTGTACACTTCACTGATTGCCTCTTGAGCCCACTGTGGAGCAAGACCAATATCATTGAATGCCGAAATGTTACGGCTAGCTACAGATACACTACTCTTGGTGTAAGCTTAAAGTCCATTGGGAACACCCGTAGCAAAACCGGGGATTTCATAGAAATCACCGTTGATCCCTGCGATCACTCGGTTTCCAGGCGAATCCGCATACATGGCCATTTCGGTAACGCCCTTCATACCGTATACCTTTCCATCCTTCGTACCTGCCCGCAGCTCCAAATTTCCTTGTTGCGGGTTGAACTCCACTGCATGTATCTTTTGTAAACCACGTTCATTCTGGAGATCTATCCAGGTATACATCGCCCCGGGTGCAAGCTCTGTTTGGCGAACATCAATAACGGTTCCGTAATCTGTTGCTGGTAAATATAAATCAGAAATGGAAGCGCGAACAATTGCTCCCGGTTGTAACAACGAAATCAACAAAACAAAGATAATAACAACATTAATTTGCCTAAGATACCATCTCACTATGTTGACATCCTCCCCACTTGGCTGTCCTAATATCGATCTGAGCTTGGACAACATCATAGGGTTAATATTAACTAGGAAGCGTAAAGGTTAGATAAAATTTACCAAGGCATACTGTTAACTTCGTCTAATCATTTCATCAAATTCATGCTTTAGCCTGTTGATAAATCTCCGGGCGGTCTGGGAGGTCTGTTTTGAAGCAGAGACAATAGCTCCTGAATATTTCGCACGGGTATCTGGTGATCGTAACTCGATGGTTTTCATGAAGGCTGGAGAACCCTCTGATATTTTCAGAAACGAATAATCCAGACCAATTGTGATGGCCAGTCCTTCTGCAACTGCATTCTCAATCGCCCGTGTGTTGTTACTTACAAAAAGCAAATTGATCGGCCCATAGCCAGATAAATATCGCTCTACATAGTCCTTAATGTAAGAATCATCGTATAAAACCAACGTCTGCCCCACTAACTGAGCAGGTGTAAGGATGGAATTCAGGGCAAGCGGTGAGTGAGGATGTACACCGACTACAATCTTTCCTTCCACTAACCGTTCAAACTTAACCCCTTTATATTTGTCAGGCATTCCCTCCGGCGAGACCATAAGTCCAATGTCCATTTCATCCTGCAGTACATTATCCAGAATTTCTTTAGGTCCCTTTTCAAAAATCTCTATTTTCACATTTGGAAAATCTGCCTTAAAGCTAGAGATTACCTTCACCATCAAATGCATGGGTCCAGGTATCGTAGCAATTTTCAAATGACCACTTAACGTATCGCTGTAAATCTGTGCTTCTTCTTTTAATTCATTTACTTTCATCAGGACTTCATTTGCTTTGCTAATAATGGCATTTCCTTCTGCTGTGGGAACCGCCTTTTGCCCGCGCGAACGGATGAACAAAGTAACTCCCAGCTCAGCCTCCAGCATGGTAATGGACTGGCTCATTGCGGATAGAGTGATATGACGATTCTGAGCTGCTTTGGTTAAAGAACCAATCTTTGCGACTTCTACGATATTCTCGCACTGCTCCAAATTCATTTGAATCACCCCTTAAGTTAATCTTTACTTAATAACTATTAAATTTACTTAAATTTTAATTAATTTAGACAAGTGCTACAATGTAAATAAGTTAGTAAGTAACCATTTTTACTATATCAACTTTCATTTCTAGTATAACTATATTTCTCGAGGAGGAAACTCAAATGACAGACAAAAGAGTAGCCGTAATAACAGGTGGAGCCAGTGGAATCGGGAAACAAACCGCCATTAAATTTGCAAGTAAAGGTGATCAAGTTGTCGTTGCCGATTTCAATCAACAATTAGGTGAAGAAACGGTAGCACAAATTATTAAAGATGGTGGCGAAGCTATTTTCGTCAAAACTGACGTCTCAAAATACGAAGAAGTTGAAGCACTCGTTCAGAAAACTGTAGATACTTATGGAAGAATTGACGTAATGTTCAACAATGCCGGCATCGGCCGCGTCACTCCTGTACTAGACCAAGACCTTAAGGATTATCATAGTGTCATTAATGTCAATCAGCATGGCGTAGCCCATGGGATTATCGCTGCTGGTAAAAAAATGCGTGAGCTCGGCATTAAAGGTGTGATCATCAATACAGCTTCTGTATTTGGATTCCTAGCTTCCCCAGGTACATTCGCATATCACGCTTCCAAAGGTGCGGTCATTATGATGACTAAATCCGCAGCACTAGAACTTTCCGTCCATGGTATCCGCGTGCTTGCCGTTGCTCCAGGCGCTGTGGATACGCCAATTATCCAAGGATATAAAGATCAAGGAATGGTCGACCAAATGAAGAGTAAAGTAATGGGTAACAAATTAACATTGCCTGAACAAGTTGCAGACACTGTATACTTGCTCTCCTTACCAGAAGCTAGTGCAATTAACGGTAGTGTTGTAATGGCTGATGAAGGTTATGCTTCATTTAAATAAAATTTCGGGTGAAAAAAATCCAAGGCTTCCCACAGGGGAGGTCCTTGGATTTTTTTTTATAGTATTCAATAGATACACCTTACTCCCAAGTCCTCTGTTCATTAATCTCCAGCTTACGTTTAAAAGCCTGCTCCAGATCAATGCCAAGTTTATTGGCCAGATCAAAAATATTCCACACCACATCGTACATCTCGTATCCCAAGTTTTCTTTCCGCTCTGCATCTGGATGAAAAGATACGGACAAAACTTCTTTGGACAACTCCCCAACCTCAGTCATTAAGTACAGCATTCTCTGCTCAATGGTGCTGGTATCAAACCCTTTGATTTCACTGAACTCCTTAACATACTGTTGAAACTCTGCTGCATTCATTTCCTTACGCCTCGCTTTTTGGGTAAAAATCCCTATGTTCTATTGCTGCCTTAGGTTTAGATGGCTTGAATTGATTAATATTATACTACAAGGCAATTCGAGCAGTACTCATTTATGTTCTTTGCTTCCTCCCCTGCTTCATTAATAGCCGCCTCTACTTCTTATCTTCTGCAGAAACATCCGGAAAAAATGGCCGCCCTTCCGGATAGGTTAATTGATTCAGCTGATCGCCAACCCATGCTTCGCCGTCTTCGCCCATTTCTTTTTTCCAAATAGGCACGATTTCTTTAATCCGGTCAATCACATATTCATTCGCTTCGTAAGCGGCCTTACGGTGCGGCGAGGATACAGCGATCACAACGGCGATATCAGTGATTTCAAGTTTTCCTATCCTATGGGTTACAGCAACCATAGTATTTGGCCAACGCTCATTCACTTCCTGCCCGATTCGTTCCAATTGCGCTACAGCCATGAGCGGATAAGCTTCATATTCAAGATATAATGTCCGCTTACCCTGCGTGAACTCCCGTACAGTGCCTAGGAATAAGGTAATCGCTCCCGCTTCTCTACGCAGGACTTTATCAGATACCTCCGCTGGTGTGATCGGTCCGTCTGTAATTTCAAATAATGAACTGCCCATGTGATCACTCCCTTTCGATAGATGCAGCAAATCCTTATATTGCTCAGGTGTATCTACATCTACAGTGAAATCCTCATATATACCAGCACCAGCAAGGTCGCCCTTATCTACCCCTAACCAATGCATCGAATCTAATAATCCTGATAGCTGGTACTGTCGTGTTTCCAGTCTATCAATGATACTTGGCAAAATCAGGTGCGGCCGATATACCCCATGGAGCATCTGATGCTTACCGTTAATGATGGGAAGAACAGCATCATAGTCGCCTTCCTTGAACCGGGTGAGCATCCACGAAGCTGCAGGGGCTGAAATATTAGGACTATCGCATCCGACAACCCAAGCATAATCCGTTTCCACCCTGACAAAAGCGGCATGAAACCCGCTTAAGGGTCCATGCCCTTCATAGATGTCCGGTAGAAAAATGAGACCGGATGGAAGACAATCCTCATACAGGGATGCATCTTTCGTAACAATAATGATCTTGGAGCAAAGGGTACGCATCTCCTTCACCTGTCTAACAATAAAATGCTCCCCGTGATAGGTCAGGAGCGCTTTATTCCGACCCTTCATCCGGGAATTCTGTCCCCCTGCCAGTATTATTCCAGTCAGCACAATGTGCACCTCCTGTAAGGGAATCTCCTTCTCTTATGTCAGGGATTCCTATATTAGATTGAAGCAGCGACAAAGCCAGGTTGAGGACCTCCTGATCTATAAGAGCTTGATCCCTTAAAAGTAGTACAGGGGTAGTATTCTTGCTTACCACAGACGTTACACTTTTCATATTAGCGTCCTCCTCCCAGCTTAACCACATATAAATATTCGTTGCTTGACTTCGCAGATTTATCATTTCATTTACATTGCGGATCAAGGCGATTTTGGGATAATCTGCAGATTTGAACCCTTCAGCAATCAGCAGATCAACCTTACCATACATAGACTGTACGATTTCTTCTAATGAAGTCTCGGACTTCCGCATTATTCTTGTAGCCTCAGACGATGTCAGTACGGTTTCAATCGCACCGTGCAGCAGATGCCTGCTGCTGTCTGTACCCGGATCATCTAATTGAAAATGGTGAGCATCGTGTTTAGCAGACCCGACGCGTATACCTTGAGTAGATAGAGCGCGAATTAAACGGCAGGCAAGTGTTGTTTTTCCGCTATTCTTGTACCCGACAATTTGTAATACAGGAACCGGACCCTGTACTGTTGCATGATGAGATTCCATACTCACGATGTTTACTCCTTTTCTTAAAATGATTAGTGCTTCAAATCACCCGGGTCCCCTCAAGGAAAAACGTATAGTTAAAGAGTATGGCATCCTCGCATGCCATGATATTTCAGGGTAGGAGGATGTTTACTATGAAGAAGTATATCCCTAACCAGCACGGCGCCTGGGCGATGCTCGTCCTTCCCTTTCTGTTCGGGGTAGCCGCATCCCAGGAGCAACCGATACATATTCCGCTGTTTGCTTGCTGGCTTCTGATCTATTTGTTCAGTTTTCCTTTACTGCAGGGGGTGAAGACAGGAAGATTTAAACGCTATGCCCAGCCCTTGAAGGTATATGGAATTCTGCTACTCCCTTTGATCGTCTATCTGGTAGTAGCCGAACCTAAGTTGTTATGGTTTGTTCTACCGCTCGTGCCTTTGTTCGCTGTAAATCTCTATTATGCAAAAACTAAAAATGAACGTGCCCTGCTCAATGACATCTCGGCCATTTTGGCATTTTGCCTGATCATTTATCCGGTCTTCTACGTCGGTCAGGGAGAAAGCTGGCGGACAGCGACCGAGTTGTTCCTGCTGGCTGTCCTGTACTTTGTCGGAACCGCTTTGTATGTCAAAACCATCATCCGTGAACGAAATAATATTAGCTTCTATTACGGATCTGTTCTATATCACCTGCTGGTTGCAGCAGCCGGGCTGTTCCTGTTTCCATCTCTGCTTGTTCCGCTGCTCATCCTGCTTGTGCGGGCAGCTGTCCTGCCAAAGACGGGCATCACAGTAAAACGTACCGGAATCATCGAAATTGGCTTCTCCTTTATGTTATATGTGTCTGTGCTCGTGTTGTACTTCTAGTATACAGTTGTAAAAAACCAGAAAGCTCATCTGCCGGTAATCCGGGTAGAGGAGCTTCCTTGTTGTTGCGTTAGTCTATTCTGCGATCATTTCCGGATTGCTCGATCCTGGAGGTACAATAAGGATACATTGCTCAGCCAAAAATGATCTGCCATCCGGCTCGATCAACAGCTGAAATTGCATTCTGCTCTTTAACCTCCAATATAGGACATGCCGATCTTTGTTCTGTTCTTCACGGTTTGTTCTGTCCGCTCATCGGAGTAACGGTCTGTCCGCTGCTCCCATACATCCCTAATGGCTAGCAGCAGGCTTTGGTCACTCGCCCCGCTGCGGAGCATTTCCCTGAGATCAAAACCGTCTGATGCGAACAGGCAAGTGTATAATTTGCCGTCGGAAGACAGCCGGGCACGTGTACAGGAAGAGCAGAACGATTCAGATACGGAAGTAATAAAACCGACCTCGGTACAGCTACCCTTGTACCGGTACCTTTTGGCTACCTCGCCAAAATAATTATGGTCCTGTGCTTCCATTTCAAATGAGCCTTGGAGGCGCTCCAGTATTTCCCGTTTGGTTACAACCTTCTCATAGCTCCAGCCGTTATCGTTGCCGGCATCCATAAACTCGATGAACCGCAAAGTTATATTCTTATCCTTGAAATAGGCAGCCATCGGTACAATCTCCGATTCGTTCACACCTCTTTGTACCACCATGTTTACTTTGACCTCAAACCCGGCTTCTACGGCATGATCAATATGATGCAGAATTAATCCAGACGTAAAGCCCCGTCCGTTCATTTTTCCAAACCGCTTATGCTCCAAAGCATCCAAGCTGACGTTCAGTCTGCGGAGTCCCGCAGCATACAGTGGCGCTGCCTGCGCACCGAGCAGTACCCCATTCGTCGTCAGTCCCATATCTTTTACACCGCCGATAGCGCGGATTCCCGCAACAAGCTCAGGCAGATTACGCCGCATAAGCGGCTCGCCACCGGTCAACCGGATTTTGCTTACTCCAAGGGATACGAACAGCTTCGTCAGCCGGTAGATTTCCTCAAAGGTTAACAGCTCGCTTGCGGGGAGGAATGCATAATCATCACCGAACACTTCCTTCGGCATGCAGTAGGAACAGCGGAAATTGCACCGGTCTGTTACCGAAATCCGCAAATCATGGATAGGCCGTCGCAATTGATCCTGTAGTGGATGTGCATTCATGACTCTTATCTCCCTTCCGGTAGGCTTACAGTACCCATTTATCCGTACCTTCTTCAACACCCAGAAGCAGTACATCAACAAGATCACCTGCGGCGTAACCTCTTGTCCCGCCCGGCAGCACAATCAGCGAATTCCCGCGTGCGATGGAAGATACGGCATTAGATTTATTGAAACCGGCAGGACGCACCGAGGTGCGGTCATGAACAGCCCGGATAAACCGGGTGAACGGATTGGCCTTTGGGTAATCCTCTGCCAGTACCGCCGTCGTGCGCGGCAGATAAATTTTATCCGCTCCCATCATTTTGAGCAGGGCGGGTCTAACAAACAGCTCGAAGCCTGTGAAGCAGGCAGAAGGATTGCCGGACAGTCCGAACAAGTACGTATCCCCGGCAACCGCAACTGTGGTCACGCTGCCCGGACGCATCGCCACCTTGTTGAACAGCACATCAGCCCCGAGACGGTTATATATTTCCGGCAGGTAGTCATAATCACCGACGGACACACCTCCCGTTGTGATCAGGCAGTCTGTTTCTGTCATTGCCTTCCGCACCGTCAGCAGGCATGCTTCCAGTTGGTCTGCGGCTGTATCATACATCCGGTAAGGAATACCCATCCGGGCGAGCTGGGCTGCGATCATCGGTCCGTTACTGTTGCGGATTTTGCCGGGTGCAAGCTGTGCTGTCACCTCCAGCAGTTCGGTTCCCGTAGACAATATCCCTACTACCGGCCGCTTACCGACCTGAACATACCCATAACCGAATGTAGCCAGCAGCGCTACAATCCCGGGATGAATGAAGCTGCCGGCCGGAACGATCATTTCTCCTGACCGCATATCTTCACCCTTCAGGGACAGATTCTCCTGTGGCGCAAAAGCTTTACGGATTGTAAACGTATGACCTGCTGCTGTGGCCTGTTCAAACATAACTACAGCATCCGCTCCTGACGGCAGCGCCGCTCCCGTCATCAGACGGACAGCTTCGCATGGCCCAATTGCAATCTGAGATACTGCCCCTGCGCCGATATGATCTACTACAGTAAAGCTGATCCTGTTATTACCGGAAGCACCGGCAGAATCTGCCGAAGAAATTGCATATCCGTCATAGGGTGATCGGGTAAAATGCGGAACATCATGGGTTGCCGTCAGCGGCTCCGCCAGGATCCGTCCATAGCTTTCAGCAAGTGGAATCCTTTCTGTACCTATGCAACATGCTCTTTCAGTTACCCGGAATACAGCTTCGGCAACGGTAACCGGAGTTCTGGTCTTTTCCACCTTCATCTGCTCCTAACTTAGTGCCGTACTAAAAAACGGTTCATCCGGTTATTTCTCCGTAATATCGCTGAATGTGCCTACATACCGGACATCTTCGCCGGTCTCATCCTTTACAGCGCTGATATTCAGCCACTGCAAATACTCTTCCCCGCCCTTGCGCTTGTTCCAGATTTCACCCTGCCACATCCCCTTCTCCCTGACCTCGCTCCACATTAAGCGGTAGAACTCCTTGGATTGGCGGCCTGACTTCAGAATGCTGGGCTGTCTGCCAAGAACTTCGTCTTCCGTATAGCCGGTGAGCTTCGTGAACGCCGGATTGACGGTCTTGATCAGACCGGAGACATCCGTAACCAGAATCCCCTGTCCGGTAGAATTGAACACTTCAGAGGTAAGCGCAAGCCGGTCCTGAAAATAGATCCACACTACCAGCACCAGACTGGCCAGCGCTACCTGAGAGAGCAGCATGAACCCGATGGAATATTGCCCTGTAGCCGAATAAATCACCGACAGCATAATGGGAGGGAAAAAACCGCCCAGACCGCCCATCATCGATACGATCCCGTTGGCGACACCCGCCTGCTTATTGAAGTACAGTGGGACTAATTTGAATATGACTCCGTTACCGATTCCCGCACTGAACGCAATAGCAAGGCAACCTACTGTATATAAGCCCATGTCAGGCATAAATGCCAGGATGATTGCTGCAACCGTATAAATACTAAATGTGCCGGTAAGCAGAAACAAAGGCTGGAACTTGTCGGCAAGCCAGCCGCCTATCGGCCGGAAGAAGGTCGCAACGGCAATGAAGCCGGCTGTGCGCATCCCGGCATCCACTTTTTCCAGATCGAAGTTCGAAACTAGAAAGTTCGGCAGATAAATAGTGAAGGCAACGAAGGAGCCAAAGGTAATGAAATAGAACAAGGAGAAAAGCCAGAGCTTTTCATTTTTGGACACGCCCTTGATCTGTTCAATAATCGGCGTTTTGAGTTTAGGCTCATGACGATCCCCAAAGAAGAAATTTAATGCGATAAATACCAGTAACAGGATCAGATACATTTTAACCGCGGGTGCCCAGCCAATCTGTGCTGCCACAATCGGAGCCGAGAAGGTAGTGACAGCTGTTCCGATATTCCCGATCCCGTAGATTCCGTTGACCAGACCATGCTTATCTTTGGGGAAATACTTCGGCAAAGAGGTTACACCTACCGAAAAAACGGCTCCGCCGATTCCCAGGAACAAACCTCCGATAATTAAATGAGTGACCGAGGATGCTTCACTGATGAAATATACCGGAAACAAAAGCAGGATAAAGCTGAACATAAAAATAATGCGTGCTCCCAGAATGTTTGCATAATAGCCTAAAGGAATCCTTAGAATAGAGCCGAGCACCACCGGAATAGCCGTGACCATCGCTAGCCGCCCCGGAGGAATGCTGATATCCTCGGAAATAAAGGGCATCAGGGAAGAGATGATCACCCACACCATGAATCCAGTAATCAAGTTTAATGTTTGTAGCGGCAATTGCATTTTTTTAATCATTCGACTCACCTTTTCGCCGTTTATTCTCTTGATTATTCATACCAATACTTCCTGTACTCATTGTATCCGCCGATCCCCCGGCTCAGATATAGGGGAGTCCCCTTTCCCTGACAGGGGAAACCCTAAAAATAAAATAACCCCACATAGTGGGGCCTTGCTCCAGAACTTATTCACTCCTATCACAAATGAAACATAATACCTTATCTACTCTCTTAATAAGACCCAAAAAAGCCGCCCCAAGTAGGAGCAGCCTGTTCATTATCACGTAATGAGCGTATTCAATTGCTGGCTTAACCGTTCTTTGTCTTTCGCACTCAGCTGATGCTCGGCCATCGGGTAAATGACAGTCTCTTCTTTGACAAAGTGTACCGTCAGAACCTCAAAAGCCTCCCCTGCATCCTTAACAGCTGCGCGGATATCCTCAAGCGGCAGCATATCTATATTGCCCTCTGTGTAATGCAGGAAATGCCCTATATATCCGTCAATCTCGCGGTGCTCCTCCTGGATGCCGACCAGTGGTCCTTGTTCAAAGCCGATATAACTGCCAAGCAGCGGAAAAAAAAACGTTTCTTCCTTCACTGTATGCTTCTTCAACGGACCAGTAAACTCCAGAATCGCCTTACGCAGCTTATGCAGCTGTGTCCTAGATTCTTCCAGAGCGGGCTGATCGTGTTCAAACCAGAGTACAAGGGCATGCCATTCTTCCATCAGAAATGATAAATAGCGGTGTTCATTCTCAAGAATACGCATGGCGGGCATCGTAAACTTGAGCCCTGTATTTTCCGGCATCCTGCTAACCCTCCATTTGCAAATCAGAAATCCAGCATTTTTTTCCTTAAAGCATACTCGACCAGCTCCGGTCTGCTTCTAAGGTTTAACTTCTCCATAATTTTCGCTTTGTGGGCTTCCACCGTTTTTACCGAAATAAACAGCTTCTCTGCGATTTCCTTGTTCCCGTATCCCTTGGCGATAAGCGGCAGGATCTCCAGTTCACGTTTGGACAACAGCTCAAACAGATCCTCTGTACCGCCGGATTTGTCCTGCTTAATAAATTCACGGACCAGTGAGGTCGCCATCTTAGGATGGATATAAGTGCCGCCTTCATAAATGGTCCGGATGGCCAGCAAAAGCTCCTCGTCCGGAGCGCTTTTGAGAACATAACCGGAGGCCCCGTTCTTCAATACATGAAAAAGATATTCATCATCGTCATGCATCGTCAGAATCAGGATTTTGGTATCGGGATAATCCTCTTTAATCTTCCCGGTTGCAACCAGCCCACTTTCGCCCGGAGGCATGCTTAAATCCATAATCAGAATATCCGGCCGGAATTTGGCAACCATTATATAAGCTTCCCTCCCGTCTGCCGCCGCTCCGATCACTTCTATGTCATCCTGAAAATTGAGAATCATGGAGAATCCGCTCCGTACGATCGCATGGTCGTCTGCAATGACGATCTTCATCAGAAGCTCATTCCTTTCCTCTGGATAATCCTACTGGCACCTGTAAAATAATGGTTGTGCCCCTACCTATCCCTGAATCTACGGTGAAGGTGCCACCCACCAGCTCCGCCCGTTCCTGCATGCCAAAAAGACCAAGTCCGGTTCCATTGGGTTCGTCTCCCTGAATGAAGCCTGTTCCCTCATCCTTAATCAGAAGCCGCAGCACGCCGTCATTTTCTGTAAGAGATACTTTGACGCTGTCTATCTGGGCATACTTCAGGGCGTTCAACACAGCTTCCTGGCATACACGGTACATGACGGTTTCAATCTCACTCTCATACCGTTTCTCCAAAAGCCGGGACTCATATTCAATTATAAGTCCGTAGCTTTGTTCCATCCGCTTGAAGTGTGACCGGAATGCAGCCTCCAGCCCGAAATCATCAAGTGCAGCCGGCCTGAGCTCCACGGAAAGGTTGCGGATATCATTCAGAAGTCTTGTCATGGATACTTCGGTCTGCTTCACCTTCTTCAGCAGCTGTTCATCAGCTGTCATATATTTGAGCACACGCAGATCAATCACGGCACTCATCAGCTCTTGGGCAACGCTGTCATGCAGTTCACGGGATATCCGCTTGCGTTCATTCTCCTGCGCCTCAATGATATGCTTCATCATCTTGTTCTGGTAGAACTTCTCTTGTGTCGTGAACTGTCTGCTCAGATCCCTGAGCATAAACACTCTGATACCATTCTCGTCATCTATCGTGTGAAAGGTGGCGGCATAAGGGACAATACCCTTATCTTTCGTCTCCAGATAGACTTGATAAGAGGTAAAATCCTCTGAGTCCGGTGTATGAAAGTAACAATTAAGGCATGTGCGGAGCTCCGTCTCACTAGTGTATCCCCGGCAGGTCCCGCATAGTGCCTCCGGATTTCCCTGATACAACTGCTTCAGGATATCCTGGTCAACGATGTTCTCGGCAGCCGGATTCATCGCCAGGGCTTTCCCTTGCCGGTCAAAAAAGAACATCGCCTCCGAGCTGTTCTCGAACAGCTTCGTCATGAGCAGGCTCCGCAGATCCATTCCGGGTGTCATCAACTGAGCAACAATTCCTTCCCGTTCAAGTCTCCAATCCCCTTACGTGCTACCCTGTCCAGGTCTCTCAGCATTTCAGCGGTTACCTGCCGTTCACCCCTGAAACCGCCTAGAAGCACGCCTGCGACGCGGGCATCATTCCACACCGGTACAGCACCAATACTGTTCAAATTCTCCATCTTAGTAATGGGATAATTAAACAAGGTATCAGGCTTCACATCTGTCTGCACAGAAGGGATTAAGAACGGTTTTCCGGTCTTGAACACGATCCCTGCAATCCCTCTGCCGGATTGAAGTACAATCCGTTTGTAACGGTCATTAGTGTTCCCTGAGGCGTATTTCCACCGGATTACATAGTCATATTCCGCAGGTTCAGCAAGAGCCAGCGACATGAAGTCATATCCTAGAGCTGCGCGGATCCGGTCAAGTTCGATTTGATAATCCACCTTATTGTTCATCGTTTTCTCTCCTCGATTAGAACAGGAAAAGAAGTCCACGCAACTCTTTCCGTTAATTCGATTTATTTCTTCTGTATAGGATATAACTTCTGCCTATATAATTCAACGGAACACTCCATACATGGACCAACCGGGTGAACGGCCAAAAGGCAAAGATGGCAAACCCCGACAAGATGTGAAGCTTGAAGGAAAACGGCACATCACTCATCAGTGACGGGTCCGGACGGAACATGAACAGGCCGCGGAACCAGACAGAAATCGTATCGCGGTAGTCAAACTCAGGTTGTACGGCATTCGTTACAATGGTAGAGTACATCCCCATAAACACGATAAACAGGAGGAGTGAGTTGACTATCAGGTCCGATGCACTGCTGAGACGGCGGACATTCTTAAGCGTAAAGCGCCGCGAAGTCAGAATCAGCATCCCGAGCAGTGTGGCTGCACCGAAGATGCCCCCGATGTATACCGCGCCGATATGGTAAAGATGATCACTTACGCCGATGGATTCCAGCCATGATTTCGGAACAGCGAGCCCGCCAATATGGCCCAGGATAACCGGCATAATTCCGAGGTGGAACAGAATGCTGCCGAATTTCAGTTGTTTCTTTTCAATAAACTCACTTGATTTGGCCGTCCAGTTAAACTGATCCTTACGATAACGAAAAATATGTCCGCCGATAAAGATCACCATACACATGTAGGGAAAAATGACCCATAAAAACTGACCCAGCATATTCATTGACTCAGGGCCTCCTGTTCAGCACAAGCTTTTAATGTTTCGCGCAATCCCTTAACCAGATGGAAATAGGGACTTTCATTTCGTTCCAGAGCCTTGAGCAGATGATACGTACCATCCTCAAGAATCGCTATCAGCATCCGGAAATTCTCCGGCGCTCCCGGGACTTCCAACCACTGCGCGGCATATAGAAATTCACACATAAGCGGCAAATAATCAGGTAGTTCTTCCTCCGGCATTTCCAGACCGAACATTTCGTACAGAAGCTTCAACTTGGCGAGCATTTGCCCCCGTTCCTTGGCCTCCTCAAATTTGAAATAGGTCATATACAAGGCGCAGTCCTTCTGAAAATCAAATGTAGCGGCATAACTCTCCTGAATCTCATCCAGACTGAAGCTCTGCATTTGCTTCCAATAGGTATGCACATGGGCATAACCCGGATGAGTGCTGTCAAACGCCTCTTCCAGAAAAGCCGGATGAAAGTCCAGCTTCTCCGGGTACATGAGCTGCAGGGCGAAATAACCGAAGGATTCCTTGTAATCATGCAGTTTGATCAGATCAATCACGCCAAATCCCCCCGTAGAAATTCTCTTCATACATTTCCTTGCCGGTCTTCATCGTGTCGCCGGCAGAGCTGGCAGGTCCGCAGCCGTCACAACCGGAGCCGGAGCCCATATCGCCCATCCCGTTTCCGAAACCGGTCGAGCCCTGGGCACGGTAAGGGTTCATGTGCTGCTCCTTGTGGGAGGTTGGGATCACGAAACGGTCTTCATATTTGGCAATCGCGAGCAGCCGGTACATTTCCTCTGTCTGCTGTGCTGTCATACCGACACGTTCAAGACGGCTAGCGTCAAACCCTTGGCCTGAGGATTTAGCGCGCATGTAGGAACGCATCATGGCCATCCGCTGCAGGGCTTCTTTGACGGTCTCCGTATCGCCTGCGGTCAGCATGTTCGCCAGATACTGGATCGGTGTGCGCATCTCTTCGATAGCCGGGAAAATCATATCGGGATTCTTCAGCGAATCTTTACCTTCAAAATAATTCATGATCGGGCTAAGCGGCGGCACATACCACACCATAGGCAGTGTGCGGTATTCCGGGTGAAGCGGGAAGGCAAGCTTGTGCTCAATCGCCAGCTTATAGACCGGTGAGTTCTGGGCTGCCTCCAGCCAATCCTCAGAGATACCATCTTTTCTCGCCTGGGCAATGACTTCCGGATCATGCGGATTCATGAACAGATCACATTGTGCTTTGTACAAATCTTTCTCGTCCGGGGTGGATGCGGCATCAAGAACCTTGTCGGCATCATACAGCAGAACCCCGAGATAGCGGATTCGGCCTGTACAGGTCTCGGAGCATACCGTAGGCAGTCCTGCTTCCACACGCGGGAAACAGAAGGTGCACTTCTCCGCTTTGTTGGTCTGCCAGTTGAAATACACTTTTTTATACGGACAGCCAGTCATGCAATATCTCCAGCCTCGGCAGGCTTCCTGGTCGACCAGAACAATCCCGTCTTCATCCCGTTTGTACATCGCACCTGAAGGGCAGGAGGCGACACAGCTTGGGTTGAGGCAGTGTTCACAGAGGCGCGGCAGATAGATCATAAACGATTTCTCGAAGTTGAATTTAATTTCTTCCTCGATCTTCTGGATATTCGGGTCAAGCGGGCCGGTTACATGCGCTCCCGCCAGATCATCCTCCCAGTTAGGCCCCCATTCCAGATCCATCTTCTCGCCTGTTACAGCAGAATGAGCCCGCGCCACCGGGGAATGCTTTTGCTCTCCTGCATTCGTCAGATGCTCATAATTGTAAGTCCACGGTTCATAATAATCCTTCATCTCCGGCATGTCGGGGTTGTAGAAGATTTTGCCGAGCGCAATCTTGGACAGCTTATTGCCGGATTTCAGCTCCAGCTTCCCCTTGCGCAGCTGCCAGCCGCCCTTGTAGAGCTCCTGGTCTTCCCAGCGTTTCGGATAACCAATCCCCGGTTTCGTTTCCACGTTATTGAACCACATATATTCCGCACCTTTACGGTTCGTCCAGGTCGTCTTGCAGGTCACGCTGCAGGTGTGGCAGCCGATGCATTTATCCAGATTCATTACCATTGCAACTTGCGCTTTAATTTTCAAGCCAGTTGACCTCCTTCATTTTGCGGACGGCTACGTAGACATCACGCTGGTTGCCGATCGGACCATAGTAGTTAAAACCGTAGCTGAGCTGTGCGTATCCGCCGACCATCTGGGTAGGCTTCAGATGAATCCGGGTAGGCGCATTGTGGCTTCCGCCGCGCGTATCCGTAATTTCAGAGCCCGGTACTTGAATGTGCTTGTCCTGGGCATGGTACATAAACATGGTGCCTCTCGGCATCCGGTGACTGACAACCGCGCGTGCAGTTACGACACCGTTACGGTTGTAGACTTCGAGCCAGTCATTATCCTCAATGTGATGTGCCGCAGCATCCTCATTATTGATCCACACGGTTGGACCGCCCCGGAACAACGTCAGCATGTGCTGGTTATCCTGATAGGTCGAATGGATATTCCATTTCCCGTGCGGTGTCAGATATCTCAGAACCAGAGAATCCTGTCCACCCTTCACTTCCTTGTCACGCGGCCCGAAGACCATCGGAGGCAACGTTGGCTTGTAAACCGGCAGCGCTTCGCCGAACTGCTGGAAGATTTCATGGTCAATGTAGAAATGCTGTCTTCCGGTCAGCGTCCGGAACGGAACGAGACGTTCAATGTTCGTGGTGAACGGTGAATAGCGCCGTCCCTGCTTGTTCGACCCGCTGAATACCGGTGTCGGAATGACTTCCCGCGGCTGTGCGGTGATGCTCTGGAACGTAATCTTTTCTGCGGCCCGGTCCGCCGAGATATCTCGCAGCTCTACTCCTGAATCCTTCTCCGCTGCAGCGTAAGCCTTCTGGGACACGCGCCCGTTGGTAGCCGAAGACAGGTGAAGAATCGTATCTGCGGCCTGGCGGGCAGTCTGCAGCTTCGGCAGTCCGTTTTTAATCGTTTCATCGAAATAAACACCGCTGAGCTTCTTCAATTCCTCATATTCTTCGGCGACAGAGAAGCTGATGCCGTGCGCGCCTGCTTTGCCGATTGCGAGGTTAGGTCCGAGTGAAATGTATTTGTCATGAATTTTAGTATAATCACGCTCTACAATAGTAAAGTTCGGCATTGTTTTGCCCGGGATAGCCGGAACTTCGCCTTTGGTCCAGTCTTTGACAAGACCCATCGGCTGTGAGATCTCGCTTACCGAATCATGGCCGAGCGGTGACATCACAACATCCTTATAAACGCCAGGCAGATGCGATTTTGCCATTTCGGAGAATACCTCAGCCAGCTGGCGGTAAATATCCCAATCCGACCGGGATTCCCACAGCGGGTTAACTGCCGGATTGAACGGATGAACAAACGGATGCATGTCAGTCGACGACAGATCTGTTTTCTCATACCAGGTTGCGGCCGGCAGCACGATATCTGCATAGAGGGGTGTTGTCGTCATCCGGAAATCCAGGGCAACCATCAGATCGAGCTTACCTTCGACATCCTCACGCCAGATAATCTCTTCCGGTTTCTGTTCTTCATTCGGCTCGGCCAGCAGACCGTCGGAAGCTCCGAGCAAATGCTTCATGAAGTATTCCTGCCCTTTGGCAGAGCTTGAAATCAGGTTCGAGCGCCAGATAAATAATGAACGGGGAAAGTTCTCCGGTGCGCCGGGATCTTCCACGGCAAACCGTGTTTTCCGTGATTTAATCTCTTCCACGGTGTGACTGATAATCTCGCTGTTAGTCTTCTTGCCTTGCTGTGCGGCTTCCTCGGCGAACAGAAGACTGTTCTTGTTGAATTGCGGGAAGGATGGCAGCCATCCGAGACGGGCAGCCAATACGTTATAGTCAGCCGGATGTTGGTAAGCTACATCCCCTCCAGTCGGCGATTTCAGTGAATCAGTGCCGCTCTCCTCATAACGCCATTGCTCTGTTGCGAAATAGAAGAACGAAGTCGCGTTCTGCTGACGTGCCGGACCCTGCCAGTCCTTGGCAAAAGCAACCGTTGACCAGCCTTCAATCGGACGGCATTTCTCCTGACCAACATAATGCGCCCAGCCGCCGCCGTTAACACCTTGGGAAGCGGTCAGCACCACTAGATTCAGAATGGAACGATAGATGGTATCGCTGTTGAACCAGTGATTAATCCCTGCGCCCATGATGATCATAGAGCGTCCACCCGTATCAATCGCATTCTGGGCAAATTCGCGGGCAATCTGAACTACGACACTCGCCTTTACCGTCGTAATCTTCTCTTGCCATGCCGGGGTGTAATAAGAGGATTGATCCTCATATCCCTTTGCGTTAAGCGGACTTTCTGTACGTGCGACGCCATACTGGCTCATCATCAGATCATAGACTGTGGCGGCATAACGTTCTGCACCGTCGGCAAGCCGTATTTTGCGGGCCGGAATCACCCGTCTGAAGGTGCCGTTGCCGGCATTATCGAAGTACGGGAACACGATTTCCGTCCACTCTTCTCCGTGGCCTTCGATGGTCAAGGCGGGTTCTACTTTACTGCCGTCTTCCCGCTCGAGGATCAGATTCCATTTCTTTCCTTCCTCCCAGCGCTGCCCCATGGTACCGTTCGGAACCATCATCTCACCAGCCACCTCGTCAAAGATTACCGGTTTCCAGTCTGAGTGCTGGGAGTTATCTCCAAGATCACTCGCCCGCAAGAAACGTCCGCCTTTAAGGGCATCCTCATGAGGGTCAAGCAGAATCAGGAAAGGCATATCTGTATATTGCTTCGCATAATTCAGGAACATCGGCTCCTGGCGTTCCTGGTAGAACTCTTGCAGGATGACATGCGTCATGGCCTGGGCAAGCGCAGCGTCCGACCCTGGATTCGGGGCCAGCCAGTTGTCGGCGAATTTGACGTTCTCTGCGAGATCCGGTGCCACCGACACGACTTTGGTTCCCTTATAGCGTACTTCAGTCATAAAGTGGGCATCCGGCGTCCGAGTTAGCGGTACGTTAGAGCCCCACATCATCAGGTAACCGGCGTTGTACCAATCCGAAGATTCTGGAACATCCGTCTGCTCGCCCCAAATTTGCGGGGAAGCCGGAGGAAGATCAGCATACCAGTCATAGAAACTGAGCATTTGACCGCCTAGTAGTGATATGAATCGCGCCCCCGATGCGTAGCTGACCATGGACATGGCCGGAATCGGTGTGAAGCCGGCGATGCGGTCGGGACCGTATTTCCGGATCGTGTAGATCAGCTGGGCCGAGATCAGCCGCAGCGCGTCGTCCCAGGCTACACGTATATGTCCACCTTTACCGCGCGCCTTTTTGTACTGGCTAGCCTTCTCGGGGTCTTCAACAATACTGGCCCAGGCATCGATGTAATTGTCATGCTCCTTCAACGCCGTTTGCCACAGCCGCCACAGTTTCCCTCTGATATACGGGTATTTCACGCGCAATGGACTATATTCGTACCACGAGAAGGTAGCTCCGCGGGGACAACCGCGCGGTTCAAACTCCGGCATATCCGGTCCGCAGGAAGGATAATCGATCTGCTGATTTTCCCAAGTAATGATTCCGTTCTTCACAAACACCTTCCAGCTGCAGGAGCCTGTACAGTTGACTCCGTGAGTGGTACGCACTACTTTATCGTGAGACCAGCGCTGGCGGTACATATTCTCCCAATCTCTATTTTTCTCTTCAAGAATGGACCAGTTTCCGGAATAGCTTTCAACCGGTTTAAAAAAGTTAAGTCCGAATTTCTTCTTCATCGATCCAGAACACTCCCTTCAAAATTTATTCAATTAATACCATTATGGATCTACCCGGCCGTGCTTCCCATTAGGGAAACACCTATTGAACCTCGGGAATTCCCTCGATCTGAATAAAAAGCAAATAGCCTTTCCCACTGAGGAGAAAAGCTGTGTTCCTGCCGTTTACTTCCCGGGCAGAGGATGCCATTAGGGACTTCCCTCTTTTTGGTCCGGGGAATTCCTTAGCGGGAATTCCTCTGCAAATTCGTGTGCTATACTGGCAAGTGGAAACGGCTTTACCGTCCTTTTCTGAAGACGGTACCGTTTCAGCGAGAAGTAGAATGATCATTATCATATGAAACATATAGATTTTATATTTTCGAAAAACGGGAGGATGAAGCAACATGCCAGGACCCTCACTACGCCAGTTGCATGCCCACCATGCCATTCATCAGGGCGGGCTCTCCGGCGCTGTAGCCAAGACCGAAGAAGTGGAAGAACTGCTGGAAGCGAAGGAATTTGAAGTGGCGCATCAGGCCGCCGAACATCTAATTGAGTACTGGGAGACGCGGATTATCAGCCATGCTGACGCGGAGGAAGACGGGTTCTACCAGGAAATGGCCGGGAAGAATCCTAACCTGCAAGACGCAGTTCTCGGGCTTACACGTGATCATGAATTATTGCGGATTATAGTAAAAGATGTCAAAGCATTGCTTGCGGAAGAAGGCCTCACTCCGGAGGTGCTTCACCAGTTCCACGCGCTGCTGGTT
This sequence comes from Paenibacillus sp. FSL R7-0163, assembly GCF_037969975.1. Classification (NCBI taxonomy): domain Bacteria; kingdom Bacillati; phylum Bacillota; class Bacilli; order Caryophanales; family Paenibacillaceae; genus Paenibacillus; species Paenibacillus sp. FSL R7-0163. Next base: position 1,382,345 of record NZ_CP150224.1, on the reverse strand, counting down.
GTGAACGCGATTCATAGCCGGGATGAAGAACGTCTTCTGTTTGAGGAGGCGTGACCTCATTTCTAGCTTGCAGGATGGCACGCAAATCAGCTTTGTTAATCAGTAATTCTTGCAGCGTGTATTCGCCCAACAATGGAAGCGATGATTGGCGAACTGCCCAGGCTCGGGATGAAAGAAGAGCAAATTCATTATGAGTTTTTCGGACCGGCACTCCAATTGAACAACAATTTAATTATGAATCTATTCACCCAGCATCTAATTTTATTTATTAAAAAAAGCACACGGGCCTCCCTCGAAATCCTTAACGATTCGGGGGAGATCCGTGTGCTTTTTATCTGGAAAGCAGCCATTTATATAATACATTCGCATGATTATGTATTGGGTCTTTCGCGGCATATACCAACGTAACATCCTGTTTCAGCACCCGTTCACGGATTGTCGCTGCAAGTCTCACGCGCGTCGGATCTTCCTCCAGTTCCCGGATATAACGGTCACTAAATGCCGCAAAACGCTCCGGCATGTGGTCAAACCATTTGCGCAGCTCCGGGCTTGGAGCAATCTCCTTCATCCATTCGTCTAATGCCGCCTGCGGTTTCGTAATTCCGCGTGCCCACAGCCTGTCCACCAGTATCCGGTACCCGTCCTCCGGAGCCGCCGGCTCATAAATCCGCTTCAGACATATAGAGTACTGATGTTCATCTAAATTGCGGCAGGTATTCTCCAACATGTAGTCTCCCTCCTGGCATCCATACTGGAACGGACCGTTGTCCAATGCTGTATCGAACGTGCGGCAGCTATTCCAAAAGAGCGATTTCTTAGTACACTGAATATACCATGGAACAAATTTTCCTGCCAAAGACAGTAACTTGGAGGGAATGTGGTACCGTAAGCAGGTTGATTGCCGATTAAATCCTAAACCATGTAGAAGAGCCTCACAGAATTGCATTTACTGGTCAGAACTATTATCATATCCATCGTTGCTAAAAGAACTAATAATATTATTCCACTCCGTTTTTTTATTGTTTCGTACTAATAGCTTCATTCCATAATAAAGAATCCTCTTATTAATCTCCACTATATTTATTAACGGTTACGGGATAATAGTAAATTTCTATATCTTCATTTATAAAACCTCTACGTTGAGCAGCCAATAAGGTCTCGTACATATTCCTTCTTCCTACAGGATTATCCGTATGATGATATATCTTATTCGCCCTTAAACCATGCTCACAAAAGTATTTTACGAAATCATACCCATTCTTTAGTTCAATTCCATCGGCGCCTTCACCTAAATCATGGTCAAGAGTTAGGATATTCACTTCATTATTTTCAAATAGTTTAACAGCATCTTCAAATGTCCTTGCCAAGGTGAATCCTTCTGGACAGTCTCGTAAGTCATCAAGATAAACATTTATCATATCGAACCTCAATTTTTGGCAAAATGTTTATTTTTCTATTACTTTCTAAACGTTCTTTCATAATCTTCAAGCCGTATTTTTCTAATTTGTTTACGATCCGTTGTTCTAACAATGATTCCTTCTGATTTGCCTGTTGCGTCGATTCCTACTTGAGTATTCTCGAATCTTTTTAAATAAGAATATGTACTCTCAAGAGAAGTTGGAAACTCGGAACCCTTTATGGTTTCAAGAAGTGGTGCGGACTGCAAATCCATGCTTTCAATAAATCTCTTCTTCTCAATTTCATCATAAAATGGTTGATTTCCGTGATCACGCCACACCGCAATTTTCTCCTGCGATAACTCAAGAAGTCTATATAATTCATCCTTATTCAAGGAGAACATATCAAATACACGATACCCTTGAGTTTTTCTGTCAGAATAGTTCTTGGATGCTTTAGTTTTTCCTCCATAAGATTCCTGATAAATTACGGTTAATGCCCAGTCAGCCTTAGGAAAGATATCTGCAATTACTTTTTCTGCTAACGGCTTAAGAAATTCCGCAATGTTCCCATAAGGATTACCGATTCTATCTCCTTTTGCATATAACAATTCTTCTCTGGAACCAATTAGATAATCAACTTCATTAACATCATTTTTTAATAAAATGATCCTTGAATTTTCACCATCAACTTTTTCGTAAACAAAAATATCGTCTAATTCTGCGAAGCCTCTTGACTCCGTTAAAACATCATTTAACCGACCTCGTTCACCTAGTTGATGATATGTAAGAATGCTAGGGTACTTTGTTAAAGAATTAATTTTCTTTAAATCCATAAACTATTCTCCCACTTTCAAATTCAGTTTATATGACTCTTGCTCTTATAAACATAAACCAAAGATAATCAAGGAATATTTTACCACTGATTACGTGTTCACATGTTATTCCTGATGGGATTGTCATAAAGAGTTCTCCTTATTTGATTACCAATTTAATTTTGAAGATAGGTATCATCAGAATCTACGAAATCACTTTGTGGTTTACGCATGAGGTTTATACCTTCAATACGTTACATTCACTAATACGACAAATTAATATTTTCATAATCTTCTACCCATTCTTTTCATCATCCGTTAATGGTAATGTTGGAGCAGCAAAGAGGGTTCTTATATGTATTTTCAAGTGATACTCATGTAATAGAAAATCAGCAAAATAAGAACATGAAAATAGTTGTAAAAAACTAATAAATCTTCTTTAATAATCTGATTCAAATATTGTTTCGTTTTTATCATTTGAGAAAATAATTTTTAATTGAGCAGTCGGATTCCAAATTCTACTATCTTTTATAATTAGATATTTTCCACCTGTATATTCATACTCACGAGTTTTACTGTCAATCACTACTGAAAATGTTTTAGCATCTTTTAAAACTTGCGTATTATTAATTACAAGGCCAATTGAACCTTTCTCCAAACCACCAATAACGATCTCATCTCGTATCATACCCGTAGATTTAGTATAGTCAGAAGCACTACGATAAATATAAATATAGGGCAAGCTAAAAATGTAATATTCCTCGTCGTTTAACTTTTGTATAGAAACATAATCCAAATTTTCATTTTCGATAAATTGATCTAATTCTTTTTCAGTGATTGCATTCCAGCTACATCCTGACAAAAAGAAGAATACACAAAAAGATAGAATTACATATCTCAAATGAAATTTCATATTCCCTCCATAATTTTAATATTACACTTAAGTTATTTACATCTGTAGCTATGATTCTCCTTAATAAATTCAAGCATGTACGTATCTTAAAAAAAACAAAGGATTTATTCTTACTAAATCCACTATAACATTAAATGGAATATTTTCCGCAGCTTATCTTCTACCAAGGCAATAAATTCCGAGTTGTAGCCATAAGGTATTTATAGGTTTTATGACCATAATTTAATAGTCTGTAAGATTGTATTATCAGATGATTTTAACACCTTTAATGCGAAATGATTGAAGTTGCTTGTAAACAGTGTTACTCTATCAACGGTAAACTCAAAATCTGTGCTCTTCAATACATCTTATAATAGTCACTATTTTTAGTTAAGAAAGGTAACACTATGATAAAAGTTGATAACTTATCCTTCGCATTCCCGCAAAAAGACCTATATAAAAACATTTCATTTACGCTTGAAGAGGCACAACATTGCGCTTTTATAGGAACAAGCGGCAGTGGTAAAAGTACACTGATCGATATACTAATGGATCCAGAAAAATATTTGTTCGAAGGCAAGCTAGAGATGGACCCAACCTGCAAAATTGGGTATGTAAGTCAGTTTTCGCAACTAGACAAATCTAAAGAAACAACCGTTTTTGAATATATAGGAGAAGAATTTATTAAGATACAAAATGAAATAACAGCTATCCTCACTGAAATGGAAACATCATCAGATATTGATTCATTACTCGAAAAGTATCAATTAGCTCTAGATGCCTTTGATTTAATGGATGGAAATGATTTTGAAAGCAATATTAATAAGAAACTAAATTTAGCCAACCTCTTGAAGCTAAAAGATGCTAGGGTATCCGACCTAAGTGGTGGGGAATTTAAGCTTATTCAAGTGATGAAGGAAATGCTGACTAATCCAGACTTAATGATTATGGATGAGCCCGATGTATTTTTAGATTTTGAAAACCTAAATGCACTTAAAAATCTTATTAATGCTCACAAAGGAATATTGCTAGTGGTTACGCATAACCGTTATCTATTGAATCATTGTTTTAACAAAATTATACACCTTGAAAATATGGAGATCCAAGAGTTCGATGGGCGATATATTGAGTATAACTTCTCATTACTTCAGACGAAAATTGAGTTACAAGAAATCGCAGTCGCTGAACAAGAAGAGATAGAGAGATACGATAACATTATTGATAATCTTAGAGCGATCGCAACCTATAATTCAGAAGCATCTAGAGGGAGAGCGTTAAAAGCTAGGGTTAAGTTTCAAGAAAGATTGGAAGCGCGAAAAATTAAAGCGCCATTCGTTGATATTAAGCAACCAAAAATCAGTTTTGGTGTGGACAATGAATTTGAAGAAGACATCACTGTTTTAAATGTGAATAATTATAGTGTTTCCTTTGATGAGTTGATTTTAGAAAATGTTAACTTTGAGATGAAACCTACAGATAAAGTAGCCCTTATCGGTCCAAACGGTACCGGGAAAACGACTTTACTCCGAGATATCTTTAAAAATAATCATGATTCAATTAAAATGAATTCTGATATTAAAGTGGCTTATCTTTCTCAGCTTCAAGACGAAGTGCTAAAGGATTCTAATACCATACTAGAAGACTTCATCGATGCCGGGTTTGCAACTTATGACGAGATTAGAGCACATCTTTCAAACTATGGCTTTGAAGGAGAAATTCTTAATCAAAAGATAGAATCTTTATCTGGTGGCGAAAAAAATATACTGCAATTGGCAAAAGTTTCTGCTAGCAAAGCAAACTTATTGCTTCTTGATGAACCGACAAGCCATTTAGACACCTATACACAAATCGCACTGGAGAAAGCCATTGAAGACTATAAAGGTGCGATTCTCATGATTTCTCATGATTTCTATTCCGTAGTAAATGGTATGGATTATGTACTAATCATTGACGAGAAGACGATTAGAAAAATGAGTATGCGAAAATTCAGAAAGATGATTTATGCCAGTCATTTTGATAAAGATTATTTAGAAAATGAACAAAATAAAAAAGCAGTTGAAATGAAAATAGAATTAGCTTTAAAAGACAATAATTTTGAACTTGCGAAAGGTATGGTTGACGAGCTAGAAGAGCTGATTAAGTTACTTTAAATTCCAACCTTCTGAATGAAATGATTACAAGAACGATGAAATAAAATGTTGGTGGAAAAGTATCCACAAAAAAGACACTGATGAATAGATTGATAAGCTCCCATCATAGTAGACAGTAGAAAAAACAAAAACTTCTACTGCTACAATGATGGGAGTTTTTCTAATGTCTAATAGAAGTCCAACATCTTTAAAAGTAAAATTACATGTCGTAGGGCTGTGCCTTGAGCACAAGTCAAATCCAAACTATGAGGCAAAGCAGCTAGGTCTTAGTTCACACACAGTTAGAGAATGGATTAGGAAATATAAAGCAGATGGTTTGGACGGGTTGAGGGAATCGAGAACATGGAAATCATACCCAAAGGAATTGAAGCTTGCTGCTGTTAACGAAGTGTTGTCTGGTCGTTGCTCCGTTGAAGAGGTGACAAACAAGCATTATATTTCAAGCAGAAGTGTTTTGACAAAATGGATTACCAAGTATACTAATGAGATAGAATTGAAACCTACACATACAGGAAAAGGACTATCTCATATGAACCAAGGACGTAAAACAACTTTCGAAGAACGCATTGAAATTGCACAATATACCATCGCTAATGGATTGGATTATCAGAAAGCGATTGAAAAGTACGGAGTATCTTATCAGCAAGTTTACGCATGGGTCCGGAAATATCAAGTTGGCCGCGAGGAGGCTCTTCAGGACAATCGCGGTCGCAAAAAGCCTGTAGAAGAACTAGATGAGCATGACCGCCTTAAACTACGGATTAAAGAGCTAGAAGCGCGAAATGAATACCTAGAGATGGAGAATGACTTCGCAAAAAAGTTGGCGGAGATCAAGCGACGAAATACACGCTAACCCTCGTTCGACAAGTAAACTTGTATCAAGCGATTCAAGAACTGAACAAAGAAAAAGGTCACGCAATTACGAAGTTGTGTGCGTTAGCTGGGGTTGCTCGATCTGCCTATTACAAGTGGTTAAAATGGAAACCCTCTTGCATAGAACTTGAAACTCGTGCGTTAGCGAAAGAAGTAAAGCTACGATATGACAAGCGAAAAGGGATTCTTGGCTATCGTCAAATGCGCACGCAATTAAACCGAAAGCTCAAAAAGCAGTACAACAAAAAGCGTTATTACCGAATTATGTGTGCTCTTGGGCTTAAAGCAGTCATTCGCAGAAAACGAGCGAGTTATGTGAAAGCTACGGAGATCCATGTAGTTGAAAATGTAATGAACCGTAACTTTGATGCCAATTCTCCTAATTCAAAATGGTGTACAGATGTGACTGAACTGAAGTACGGGAATGGACGCAAAGCCTATTTGAGCGCTATTATTGATGTATATGATAATTCCATTGTCTCATGGGTATTAAGCCATTCCAACAACAATAAACTCGTGATGGATACGTTGAAGAGGGCTTACGCAAAGAATCCTGGCGTATCCCCTCTTTTACAAAGCGACAGAGGCTTCCAGTACACGTCTCATGAGTACAACCGACTTCATATAAAATACGGATTTAAGAAAAGCATGTCTCGTGTGAGTCGGTGTTTGGACAACCAACCTATTGAGCGTTTTTGGGGTACATACAAGTCAGAAAGCTATTATCTTACAAAGTATGACACCTATGATGATGTCCTTACAGAGGTTAGCAAATATATTCACTACTACAATAATTACCGCTACACAGAGTGTTTGGATGGCTTGTCACCTAGCGAATACCGACGAGCTGCATAACGAAGATACCTCAGTTCTGGCAATACGAACTGAGGTATCTAAACTAACTATTTTTGTTTTTTACACTGTCCACTTGACAGGGAGCACTTCAGATTCTCAGTGTCTTTTTGCTGCATTGATTTGTTGATAGCTCTTGCCGCGGACAGTGGTTCACTTATCATTAGAAATCTATGCCAACATCCCCCTTATAGAATATTTTTTTTTGTATATGCATTATATACCGAGCATACGTTCTTTAAGCAGGAGATATTTTCTAACTAATCATTTTAAATTACTACCAAATTTATAATATAACGCAAATAATAAACGCCATTCCATATCAACGGTAGGCATTTATTATTTGATATTTATGATAATAAATAAAAACTACTTTGCAAAATCAATGTGAATCTTAGCATCATTCTCTGTTTTTTCCCAATTCACTTTTGCCCCCAATGCTTCAGAAATAAATCTCAGATTTACATAAAAGATATTACTCGTAGGTTCAAGTGATGGTGCTTGATTTAATACAACTTTTTCTCCATTTAATAATGCATCATAAGAATTATTTGTTAACACTATAACTTTATTATCTTTTGATGCTGTCACAGTTTTTGTGTTATTATCCCATTCAATCGACATTCCATACTTTTCAAAAATGGGTCGCATAGGGACAAGAGTTGTTCCAAGATAAGTGACATTTGCATAAATGTCTAACTTTTCATCATTAATGTAAATGACTGGCTTGCTGCGTGAAGCGTTTACGCCAGTCCCTCCTAGCATTAACGTAATAACAGATGTAAGTAAGATTGCTTTAAAAACTACCTTCATACGATTCCTCCTTTAAATAATAATGGACAATAGACACAAAAGTATCTACTGTCCATTATTTTAATTGTAAATGTCACTATTTACAACAATTGTAATTACATTATTTCCACTGACAGTGACATTCGAATGATCGTTCAGTGGGCCTGATAATGCACTGCTAGAAATAGGTGTTCCGTCAACTTTGATATTAGAAAAAGTCGTTCTATTTTTTCCTGTATCAGTTTTAGACCAAACAGTTGATAACAGTTTCCATCTGCTTATTGAGGCAATATTCCAGCTTGCATTTGATTCCATTATTGTTATATTTGGTGTGTCTTGAAGAGAATAGCCCCCGAGTGTTGGACAAATAGATGTTCCATCAATTTTGATTCTTACTTTTCCATTATAATTGTACCAAAAATACATTAATGGAGCTGTGCCAGGTTTATAACCATTTTTTGTTTGTACTTGATTATAGCTAGGATCGAAAGTAGCGCTTTGATATTGATCCCAACCTGTATTTGTCTCACTTACATATGGACGATTTTTTTTCTTGAGAATTATTACTGGTTTCCATCCATAAGACGTAGCACTTGGCCCTAAATTATTATAAAGTTCCACACCCATGTCAGCTGCCCAAGAACCAATACCATCGGTAACAGTCGTAGTATATTCAAATCCACCATAGTTAAAAGCAATATGATTCGGTCTATCCAGACTCACTATATTACTGTCCGCTAATGGTAGTTGCATTAGTGCCATAAGATAGCTACCAGTAGTATTAACATTCATTCTACCGCCTACACCATCCCCAATAAATCCAGCTCTAGGAGCGACGTTAATACTGTTAGCCTCATTAAATTCATTAACATTTCCCGCTAGAAGACTTTCCACATTAGTATCTGTCTTATCTACTACCCATAATTCTGGGGCAGCATTAGCCGACTCTTCATAAAAATAAGTATATTGTTCATCGAAAGTAATGTAATCATAAGTAGTTTGGTCAGCACTTTTTGCAAAAGCTACTTTACTATCTCTTTCTTCTTCAACAGCATTTTTAGCAATTTGTAGTACGGCAGCAAGTTGATAATCGGCAACCTTTTGAGTCTCTTGATGCACCACATTAATCTCTGCCAACTCCAGACTTGAAGTTGGTAATGTGTCGTCAGCAAAAGCTGAAACAGGGAAAACCGCAAAACTTGAAATAAGAAGACTAGTTAATATTTTTTTACTATAATTCATATAATTACCTCCTTTTGGAATGAGATAATTGTATGTCATATCAGATAAATAAAATAGAATATATTTCCTTGTAATATTTTGTATTTTTGACTATAATAATGCGATTTTCGCTATATTATTATCTAATAGTCAATATATTAAATCCTAAATTTTTTTCTTAATTCGCTATATAATAAAAGCCCAATTTCATCGTAAAGAAATCAGTGAAATCAGAGCTACTTTGCAGATTGCTTCGGGTGAAAACTCAGCAGATATTTTGAATCATTAAGTGGTTTTATCGCAATCTCGCTTCCTCTATAAGAAACAGTGCTTAAATAATCAATTAAACTCTTCTTAACATATCCCCTTTTCTATCCTCTTACAGTTTTTATTTGTGAGATATTCTCAACAGGATTTTTAAATAATTCTCCTTATTCACATCATGCTGATTCTTTAAGAATTAACTTTAAAAATTGTTCATAAGAGTTAACGGTCTTACGTGATAAATTCTTGTTTTGACAATCTAAAAAGTCTTCTAAAAAAAACTCCAAATCCGATAACTCCATACAAATCCTCCATCTCTTTTCCTACAAAAACAAAACCCAATAAACCAAAAAGGTTTATCGGGTGAGATGGAAAAAGTTTATCGGATTCAAAACAAGTCTATCGGTTTTTATATACTGTCTGTAAACACCTTCCAGCAACCCACAATCCCTTACCCCGCACTGCCCCTAACCCTTTCAACTAACCTTATGCTCAATCCGCAGCTTGTCCGCTACCATGGCAATAAATTCCGAGTTCACTCCGGACAAGCTCGCTCACAAAACGCACAACGACGCGGAAAGTTGGGCGTGAACACTTCGCTATTGCGTTAAATACTGCGCACCTTTATCGGAACGTTTAGCGAAAACTTATCGCTAAAGGAGACGCAGACAAATGGTACGAAAAGATCCTAAATTTACGTTTGTATCGAGAGGGGGTAAGGGCGTTAAACTATCGCTCCCTAAGCATATTACGCAATTTCTCGATTCCAAACGGTTAGAAAATCGCTCACCTAAGACGATACTAGCATATAAACAGGTGCTTGATCAATTCCGTAAATGGTACGATGCTACAGAGTATAACGACTTCACTACGGAAATTCTGCGTGAATATATCGAATATCTCACGTTTAGTAAAACGAAATGGGACGACCATCCTACAAGTCCTAGCGGAAGTGTGGGATTATCGCCTCGAACGGTAAACAACGTTATTAGAATTTTGCGTATCTTTTTTAATTACTTCATTAAAGAGCATGTCATAACGCACTCACCAATGGACTCAGTAAGTTATCAGCGTGAGGAAAAAGGTAGGTTTGAAGTCTTCTCAGACGAGGACGTAATCAGGCTTCTCAGCGCACCTAATCGGAAGGTCTACACCGGCCGTCGTGATTACTGCATGATGCTCGTTCTTGTCGACTGCGGTCTGCGTATAAAAGAACTAACCGGTCTGCGTGTCTCAGACGTAGACTTCAAACTCCGCCAAATTGTAGTTCGTGCGGAGATTGCTAAGTCCAATACGACACGTGTCGTACCAGTTTCACAGCGGACATTAAAAGAACTAGAAAAGTTGATTTCGTACATGGACGTTGAAGGTTCAGATTACCTCTGGCTGACCCAATTTGGAGAAAGGTATTTAGGGGATACGTTCGGAAAGATGCTTAAGTTATACGCTAAGAGGGTGGGTGTTATTGGACCGCGGGTCTCCCCTCACACATTTCGTCATTATTTTGCCGTGAAATTTTTACGAGGTAGTGGCGACACAATAGCCTTATCCCGCATCCTTGGGCATGTCTCGTTAGATATGACTCAAGTCTATGTTCGCTTTACAGGTACTGACTTACAGGAGCAGCACGATAAGGCATCGCCAGTTATGCAATTAATAGACAGTGGGAATGAGAAAAAGCGCGGAAAGAGAGTATTTAAATAAACACATAAAGTAATAGGCCCGTCATTAATTGGCGGGCTTATTGTTGCGTTTATAAATCTAGCGTTATATAATACGAACATACATTCGCATATGAACGGAGGAAATCGAATGCCCACAGTACCCGCAAGTATTACCGAACAGGACCGCACGCTCATTAAGCCCTATGTTATCTTACCGATGGTGCAGGCCGCATTCGAGCGTGATTCTAACGTGTTCCTTAACTTAAAAACACCGGACCCTTACGTAGATTGGTTAGCGCAAGCTCGTGAACGGTTAGCTAGTGAGGCGCGCAAGATTAAAAACGAAGCGTTTCGGCGCGGTATAAGAATGACGAGTAAACAGCGCATAGACGGCGGGCTTTTGGTGCGTTATCAATGCCGGGGTTTCTTCGGAGATCTTGCGTTACCAGATACGGAGGTCGCGGAAGAAGCAGCGGAATTAATGCGGAGGCTATTGAAATTTTAAACGCAAAAAAAGGCGCAGCCCCTACGGAGTCACTCCCGTAAGAACTGCGCCTTTTAAATCGTTAATCCTCCGCCTTATCTCCGCCTGTACCTCGCGCTGCGTCAGAAATTCCCTCCGCCAACATATACGCAACGCACGCACCAACCGCGCCGATAACGCCGGTTACGTGCAGCACCGTATTATCACCCGCACCCGAAGCCGTAAGTACCGAAGTAGCCAACGCAGCGAGTAACGCCCAAAACTTCCGCGATGATAATTTGCGTAGGATATCGTTCTTATTCATACTATGCGCCCTCCTTAGCTTGCGCGTTAGCTGTTATAGTTGCCGTCTTCGTTACGTTATCCCACGCGATGGCCGCGCCAAACTGATCGGACATCTCGCGCAAGGGAACGTACACCGCTCCGTCAATCAAAACGCCGTCCTTCGCCTTGCATCCGTTCACTACAACGTTCGCTTTATATACGATCATGTCGTTGACCTCCTGCTTAATCGGATTTAACTTCGCCTCTACTAGTGCTTTAAACGCTGTCCATCCGGTCCATTTTCCGCTATCATACATAAGCCGCGGACATATTTTACCGGACCAATCGTAATGCCGGCGCAGTCTATCCACGCCCCATCCGCGTTCCTTTAACATCGATGCTACGAGGACCGCCGCGTTATCAAGCGTCTTTGCGTAGTTACCACTTTCGCATATCTCTACGCCGATCGACGTACGGTTGCCGGACTTTGCTGCGCTGCCGTCTCCGCTGTGCCATGCGTTTTCATTCAGGGGTAAACATTCGATTGCCTCGCGCTCATCGACTACGATATGGAATGAAGCTTGGCGCGCGTTCGTTGGGTTCGTTAGCCATGCGCGTTCATTCGCTGCCGAGGACGCCGGATTACCCGTATTGTGAATCGTAATAGTCGTCGCGCTCATAGCGTATCCAGGCCGCCGATTGCACGCGGTTGTCTTCGGTATATAATCCTTCCGGTAATTAAAATCGCCCATATTTACGCAGCATCCTTTCCGTGTACTATCGTTTTAATATCGCGGACATCGAGCGCCAGGTTCTCGTATTGACCGGCCAGCGCTTCGAATCGATCCGTAAGTCCTTCCGCCAGCTTCATCAAGCGGTCTTCACGCGCAAGGGACTCCGTGTGCATCCGTTCGCGTTCCGTCTTGGCTTCCGTGCTGATACGTTCTTCACGTGCTCGAGCTTCGTCGGACATTCGGCGCATCTCTTTCCATAGTGTCCACGCGATAACTGCGGCTGCTACCGCAAATATTCCGTTCTTGGCGACCTCCGCCCATAGTGTTCCGTCCATCAAGCGGTCGCCTCCGTTTCAGGCGCAAGATAATCCGCTAGCGCGCGGCCGATCTCGTCGTCGAGCGTTTGGAGTACAGATAAGCGGGATTCAGCGTTAGGTAGTGCGGCTAGGACTGCGCTAATAGTTGCGGCGAGTTCTGGCGCGGGATTAGCGGTATCTATCGTACATTCGAGTAATGCGCGTACTTTCATAGTAAAACCCCTTTTGATTGAGTTAGATGTTAAAATAAGGTAGGGCGCAGATACATGGGAGGTAAAGTGATTGGTAAAAGCTAAATTTACTAGTTCAAATTTGTTCGATAATATCCAACGTAAAGCGGACAAGCTATCCGAAGGGCAGCATGTTACTTTAGATGAACTTTTTAATTCTTCATTTATGCGCAAGTATACTGACTTTCAATCTATTGATGAGTTATTCGATAAGGGCGGGTATGCAGTCGCCAGTCTTGAGGACATCGAAAAGATAATCGGCCCTAGGTTTAACGCCTACATTTCTGAGCACACTAAGTTCTCAAACTGGAACGAATTCCAGACGAAGGCTGTCGCGGAACAAGTTGCTCGTCAGTTAGGACTTTAGTTAATTTGAGTTATCTGCGCCCTGCCTGCGTTATGTTCAATGAATCTAACTACATGCGCCTCTCTCTCGCGGCGGTCTGCTCGCATTTCTCCGGTTTCGACTATCGCTGCGGTGAGTTCGTGTAACCATGGAAGCTCGATCCTAACTTTGATTTCTCCGACACTCATTCGTATCCCTCCGTTAATTAAAAAAGAGCCCCGATGCGTAGGACGTTACGTCCGTAGCACGAGACTCTTCGTTATTTTGCGTATATTATTCGCCGAGTGCGGCGTTGATCTGCGCTAACTCTGCTTGATAGAATGCGAGTTCCTTTTCAAATTGTACTAACTGAGTATTCGCTTCGTCTAAAGAAGCCTGCCACTGCGGTATAGTTGTCGAGTTTGGATTTTCTTTTATAAAGGTCTCCCACACCTTTATTCGAAGTTCTTTGTGATTAGCGATTTGTTGTGCTTTCTTTTCAATCTCAGCGACCACTTCATCGCGCTTCGTACTCAACTCACTGGAAACGCTCACGTCACTACTAGGTAAGACTCCTCCTACTACCACGTCACCCATAATGATCTTTTTCCCCTCCACGGTTAGTATCGCACCCGTCGCCTCAGATACCGCGCGAACTGGAGCGTATGCTGTTCCGTTTATAATAATGGCGTCAGCTACTTTTTTTCCGCCTTTTTCAACCGTAAATATCCCTTGTACTTTTTGTCCTATTAGACCCACTGAGTCCGCAAATGCAGAAGCGCCCGTAAATAATAGCACTCCGACAATTATTCCAGAAATAAACTTTTTCACGAGAATAACCTCCGTTTGGTATATTTACCCTATCATACCATTACGTTAGGCTACTGAATAGGTTCCGCCTCCACTATTCGTGTTAGCAGGGTTCCCATGATTATGAGAAGGCAACGTTACAGAATGCGAGTGAGATACGCTGGCTTTTGTAGCGATTGCGTTCCAGAGAGCGTCGATTTCTCCCTGCAGCGTTGTCCCGTTATCTATTCGAAGCTTAGACCACGAGCTCAACCTTACACTACCGCTAGGCTGTAAATCAACGTTAGTTCCCGCTAAGGTAAGGTTCCCGTACGCACTCAACGCAAGCCCGACGCTAGGTGAGTTATATATCGTAGACTCGTTACCATTCGCCATAAAACGGATCTTACTAACCCCGCCATCATACGCGGGAATCAGTATCCCATCGTTAGGCCCTGCATATACACCGAACGCAACGCTTGTCGGATCGATCACGACACGCGGATAAACAGATGCGGACGTCTGTATCTTAGCACCCGTTATCGTACCGCCCGTAATAGTCGTACCGCTAATGGAGGATGCGCTAATAAATCCGCTAAAGTCACCGCTCGTCGCTCGCATATTACCGGCGGTGTCTACCGTGAATACCCCGTTACCGACGTTAATTGACGAACCGACAATCGCGCCATTCGTAAAATTGGACGATAAGATATTCGCGGAGTTTGCGGTCAGCTTATTGAGTACGACGTTGCCCGCCATATCCAAACGGAAAGGCGCGGAGTTGAAATCGTCGTGCCCTGCGCTAATTCCGTTCGTATTAATCTTGACTACGTTATTGCCGCTGCCGATAACCATCGATACGAAACTACCGAGTTGCCCCGCGATTACTTCCGCTGCTATTCCGGTCGCCGTCATCGCTATACGTGCTGTAGCTCCGGCATCCGTCGTTAAGATAAGTCCGTTTGACGTTAGTATAACTTGATCGGATGGGTCCGTTTTCGACTGCAGGACGATTCCGCGCTCATCGTATTTGATCTCCGTTTTACTCGCGTTGATCTCGTTAACCGCCAGCCGCGCGAACTCCTCAAATACTTCCGCACGAATCCGTCCGCCGCTAAATATATTCTCAACCGCGCGCCGTCCGCTCTCTAAGTCCGCAATAATCTGCGCATAATCACGCCGCATTACATTGGCAACCGTAACTTGCGTATGCTTATCTTTTGCGAACGGATACTCCGTTAACTCTGTAATGCGTGCGGTTATGTGCGTAAGCTCCATGTCCGGATCGACCAGCGTAACTGTATCGCCGAGTCCAGGTTGAGGTTCCATACTGTCGAGTTTGTGCAAATCCGCTGCCGATACGCTAACTTCAAGCGCCGGAACATCACGCTCAGCTAAACGGATTCGCGCAGCTTCGAGCAATTTAAGAGGATCGGTTACGTCTTGCTCCGTTAGTAGATCGTCGTAAAACGGAACACTGTCTGAAGCCCACGCAGAGGCATACGGAGACACGAGATAGTTGACGCGGATAATACCGTCAGTAATTGCGTTCGGGTCCGCCGCCAATAATCGTGCACGCTCATCCGCTGTTAATATCGATGCAGGCTGACCGATCCAAGTCCGCGAGTCCTTCATTTCCGCAAATAACCGCGTACATAATGAAGCACCGTCGTCTGTAAACGTTGAGCTTACGATATTTTTGCCGATGCGGTATTGAAGCGCGGAGTTAACGTCGCCGATCTTTTTGCGCAAATGAAGCGTAAAGTTATCCGGATTGACCTCCGCGCCGTACAGATTTATAACCGCGTTGAGCGCTTCGAGACAGTTGCCGCCGCCGAACGCTTTAACATCCGCGAGGTCAAACGTGTCATCGACCGCAATAGAAAAGCGCCCCCCGGTTGCCACCGAGATGAGCGCTGTTAATTGCGTAATATGGATTCCGTAAGCTTCGCGTATATATGACGCGTACGGAAATTTATAATCCGCAAGTTTGAACATGACGTGGTTACATGTAATCTGCGCGGTTAGTTTGCGATTATCGCGGTTACGCTGGCGCTTGTTGATAACGTAATACTGACCGCGTTCATCCATAATGTGGCCTTTTAGCGGTAACTTTTCGCGATAATCAGCGGATGACATCGGGACCGTGAAGCCGAGCGAATAGTCAGCGTTGGTACGGCGAGTACGTGCGACGTCGTCTGCGGATACGAGTGCGCCGATTGGCGTGAAGTGGCGGTCGAGTGCGAGTAGCGTCGATATAGTGGATTCCTCCTTTCGTTGGGGAAAGCGTAAAGCCCCGTGAGTAGGATCGTCAAGGCTTGCATTTAAGTATGCGCATCTATTAAATGAAAATTAGTCCAGTTCAAAACTTATATTGTCTAATGTGACAAATCCGGCACCATTGGAGCCTGATAAGACAATTGTGCCGTCTGGATTTATTTTTATTTCTGTTGGAAGGCCGTTTGCAGTTGTGCTCATAACCTTCAACATTTTCGGGCGACGTCCTACAGGTAATTTCGCCATTACCACACCCACAGATATTGTTCCACCCTTTAATATACCTCTTAATCTGACAGTACCATTATGATACAGTTTGTAGGACGGTATATCCCCTGCCACTCCAAATGCAGACCACCCATTTGCAAACTCCAACGGCATCCAAGCACTATCCGGTACGAAATTAACCGTTTGCTTCGAGTATGGTAAATTTAAATGCCGGAGTATCACTTGGGCTATCTGCTCATGTCCATAGTCAGTCGGATGCAGCCCGTCTGAGTTAAGTAATCCCGCCGCTATATTTTTTGTAGAATCACCAAACCAAATGGCCCCAAAATCGGCGTATCCAAACTGAGGATACTTAATTGCTACATCTTTGAGTACGGTCTTGTAGGTATTGCTGAGGGTATTATACATAAAGTCTAAAATAAGCATTGACCCACCACGGGAATCTACCCGAGACGCAATATATTCAACTTTACTTTTAAAAGTCGCAATCGGGGTACTCTGTAGGTTATCATTGACACCCATCGCCAAAATAACCATACCGCTGTCGGTGTATTGATCTAGCACAGTATCTGGTATTTGTGTAAGGTAGATACCGGATCTGCTTGCATTATGCAAGATAGGCTGCGGAGTCCCTGCGGAATAGTCTGCATACATCAATCCGCAGATGTCAGTGTTTTTTGTATCAACTTTTTGGAAAATGATCTGATGGGCTCCCCATCCAGATGTAATTATCGGTAACGATATAGAGCCATTTGTATACGCTCCAATTACGCTAGTATCGATCGTTCCCCAAGCTGCCCCATCAACACTTACATTCAACTTACCGCCGTCTGCCCTGCCCCCATAAACAAGTTTACAGTCCTTTCCCACATAATCAACCGTGATATAACCCCCAGATGCCGTGCTACGAGCCACCTGTCCCCCATAATAAGCAGCATTCATTTCCAGGTTGAAGTTAAATGTTCCCAGGACATGGTAATGATTTTTTCCAGTAGTAATACCAATACTTTCGAAGCCGAAGTTTTTGTTAGCATAATCGATATTTAATGCCTTGCGTACAATCCCAACAAACGCATCATTCTGGTAATCTGTGGCGGTGGCTCCGACTGCTATTGAATCTCCGATGACGTAAAATGCTTGTTCTTTAGTTATATCACGTGCTGCCCGACGGAATCTATCGGCAGCCATTGTGCCTTTCTGTGCTCGGACACTGACCTCGTCACTTGTGGCGATTTGGACGTTCCCACTCGAGGAACCTACAAACAATTCTCTCGTATCCGTAGTAAATCCCGGCTCACCCACTGCCAACGGACCGAGCGACGTTAATTGCGCTTTAGTCCCACGTCGTAACTGTATTTTATTTGCCATAACGCACCTCCTTAAAATGTACCGCCATCGATGGTGTCGGATGCTGATAGATATCCCTGCGACTTAACAAATGCCGTAGACGCTACCTTTGTGCTGTTATCTGCGGTGGCCTGTGTTGGTACTGTTGGGTTTCCGGTAAAGGCCGGTGACGCTAACGGAGCCTTGAGCGCATCTGCCGCCGCTAGAATTACACGGACTGCTTCGACAAACGCGGTGGTCGCGAGTTGGGTAGAGTTCGTACCGGCTGCGGCTGTCGGTGCTGTCGGAGTCCCTGTAAACGCAGGACTAATAAACATTGTAGTCTTGCTCTCGTTTGTAACGTTTCCCAGCGCAATATCCGCCGCTGTCATTTGCGAGGCTGCAGTTACGCGGCCCTTAGCATCGACAGTCACCTTTGTATAAGACCCCGCTGTTACTCCGCTATTTGCGAGGATCAGCGAAATAGAAGCATTGGCGGACCCGTCAAAACCAGAACTTGTTCCTGCTCCATCTCCGGTGATCGCAATTGTGCGCGGAGTTTGGAGTTTAACCGCCGTCTCAGCAGCAGCTTGGTCCGGATTGAGCAGTACACGACCTGTCCCGTTGCCTGCGTATAATTTTCCAGTATCTGTAGCCAACGCTAATTCTCCGGCCTCAAGAACGAGACCAGAGACATTTGCGGATAGACCACGTTTAATCTTAATGACTGCCATGGATGTTGCCCCCTTTGTTAATATGTCCCACCGTCAATGATAGGCCCTGTCGGATCATTACCATCAAAGGAGCCCCCATTGATGGGCATGTAGTTTAGAAAAGCCATCAAACTCGTCATTTCTATGTCAAGGCGATCTTTGAGAGTTGGGTAGGCAGTTCCCGTTGCGCTGCTCACCCTGGCGTCCCTTGCCTCCGGACCACTATCGCCCGCATTAACAATCAGATTAGTGATCCGAACGTCCTGATCTGCGAGGCTCGTCTCCACTTCCACAAACCGTCCGCGATGTTCAGTTAAATCCGTTTCAATATCCGCAAAGTTTGCGTTATGATTCGCTAGATTCGCGAGGTCCAGCGCGCCTGATATTACGCGTCTTACAAATCCCATCCGCAACTACCTCCGTTAGTATAGATATTTATAGCGGAATACGAATTCAATCCGCACATTAACCGACGCACCCGTCACTGTAAATTCCGTATCGCCCGGCTGCAACAACGGAAACACACGGTTACTCATCGCGTATGCATTCGCGCCGTTCTTATGCACCGTCTGCTTATTCACCGCGCAGTCGATTTCGATTATGTCATTAACTCCGGTCGATCCCGTAAGCGTCAGCGTTTCGTAACCATCGGATAGCGATAGGTTTGTAAACGCGCCATATATCCGGATTAACGGCCCGACTTCGTTATAACCCGCATTATTAATCGTTAATACCTGACCACTTGCGCTGATCTCAACGCTGTGATCCGTATAAAAATAACCCTCGCCGAACGTTAGCCCTTCACCGTATTCGTGTAATTCCGTTGACTGCGTGCTTTCAGGCCACGGATCGTTCATCCGCAATTGCACGTCAATTAAGCGCGAGCCAGTAGCGCCGAGTTGAAGTGTACCTGCGTAGACACAACGCCATTTCTTATCCGGCATATCCGCAAACTCTAACGCCAGCACACCGCGCCTTGCGTTAAAGATGTGCGCTAATTGCGCCACCGTCCCGTTAAACTCTGCCGCGCTCGACGTAATCTCGAAGGTTAGCGTCAGCGTTCGCGGTCCGTACGTAAACCCAAAGTCGAGCACGCCGTCCCTATTCGCGAGTTTAAGTGTGTTATCTTCGGTCTCCGGTAAAACGGGAAGACGACGCTCATAAAGCGCCGCCCCTACCGTAGATAACCATATTCCGTTTACGTTAACATCGTATTTCAACCGATCTTCACCCCCGCCGCTTGAATCCGCGCAAACGCCCGCGCCTTCTCGTCGTAGTACATTTCCACGTCGGCTCGGTCAGTCAGCGTAACATTCTCCGCTCCCATGTCGATATTATTCGTAATATTCGTAACTGACGCCGGCGCTTGCGGCGTCATACGCGGGCTTGCGATCATATCGAATAGCGTCGCTTGTTGCTGCGGATTAAGGTACATCTCGCTAGCATGCGCTATAACCGGAACTGCCGCGCCAGGTGCGCCCTTAACGATGCCGCCGTCCTTAAACGCCTGCAAAACGCCAGTATCCGAAGATACTCCGTACAGTTTCCGCAGCTCCTCGTTACGCGCGTTAAGCCGCGCCATTTCCGCCGTGTTACCGCTCGCCTTCGCCGCTGTCCATGCGTTTTTATTCGCGTTGTATTCAGCGAGGTCGGACGCCTTCTTCGACTCCGCATTAATCTGCGTAATCGACGCCATTTTCGCGCGATATTGCGTAAGAAAGCCGTCAAGCTCCGTAAGGATCGTAGTATTCGCGCTGCCACTTGCGCTAACACGATACGCTGCGATTCCGTCCTCTATCGACTTGATATCGCCTGAGTACGCATCAAATGCCGCCGTTAATGCGTCGTACTGCGCTTCGGCTGCGGTCTTCTCCGCTTCGTACGCTTTCGTCTGCGCGTCCTTTTCTTCCTTGAGCGCGTCTTGCTGATCCGCGAGTGTACGGTCGGTTAATTCGCGGTCGTGTTCGAGTTGCATGCGCGCGATCTCTTTAAGCAGCGCGTCACGCTCCGCTATTCCTTCCGGACCGACCGCGCTCGATAACTCCGCTAAGCGCGTTTGCTTCTCCGCTAATTGCGTTGCGTAATCGGCGTCAACATTAAGCTCTTTGTTGGCGTCACGTAAACGCTGAATAGCGTCAATTCGCGCGTCATAATCAGCTAACGCGGCGTCCTTACGTTCCTCGATCGCCTTGAGTTCCGCGTCCTTCGCGTCCTTAATTGCGGCTTTCTGCGTCTTAACGAGGTCGGTTGCGAGATCCTGCGTAAGCTTCGTTAGTGACTTGCGGAGGTTGTACAGTTGTTCGTCAGCTTGCGCATAATACTCCGAGTCCTTGGCGTAGCGATTACGTACACGAGTCCACGCGTCGATCTTCATTTGTGCGATCTCTGTCTCCGATTTGCCGGCGTCAGACATGCGGCGTTCCTCTGCGCTAATCCACTTCGACGATGCGTTGTACTGAGCGCGCGCTTCCGCTTCGGTTGCGGTGGCTACGTTCTTGCGTGATTGG
This sequence comes from Paenibacillus sp. FSL R7-0163, assembly GCF_037969975.1. NCBI lineage: Bacteria > Bacillati > Bacillota > Bacilli > Caryophanales > Paenibacillaceae > Paenibacillus > Paenibacillus sp. FSL R7-0163. The sequence goes on along the minus strand of NZ_CP150224.1, from coordinate 1,361,231 downwards.
CGGACTTGATCGTCGGCGGCGATGTACTCTGCGCTGTCCTTCGCGTAACGATTACGTAATCGCGTCCAGCTAGCGAGCTTCATTTCCGCGATCTTTAATTCCGACTTACCGCTGTCCTCCATCCGTTTCGACTCCGCATCAATCCACGTAACCGAAAAGTCATAGCGTGATTGGGCGCTGTCTTCTCCGAGTCGTTTAAGCTGTAGCGCTAGTGTGCGCGCATCATCTACGGACTCTTTGAGGAAAGTAGCGTGCTTCTTGCGCAACTCTTCATATTTCTTAATCTGCGCATCAGCCGTCATATCGTAAAAGTCCGCTTGGAACTGGACGGTTTTCATATCGGCGTCATACGCTGCCTTGCGTGCTTCGGCGGCAAGTTCTGCGGCTGTCTTGCCCGTCGCTTTCTTTTCCTTCGCCGCTTTCGGGGCATCCTGCGGAATAATATCCTTCGTAAACGTCTGAGCTCCGGATTCAACCTCCGCCGCTAACTTCTCCATCTCGCGCGCTGCGTCCGAGTATTTCTGCTGTTGTGCGAGCGCTAAGTCACGCCCCTGTTTCGCTTCCTCCGTAACTTTATTCGTAAGGTAATCGTTGTTTACGATGTCCATAACGTTCGGCGTTTTACCGTTCATACGTTCTTCGCCTTGCGCTACAGACTCCGCAAATGTATCCGCCTTTGCTCCGGACACTTTCGCCATAGCTTCGATTAGCAGCGTATAGTTCTTAATCTGCGTCTTAACCGATTCCTCTTGCGCCTTGTTTTCCTTCGCAAAGTTACGAATCCGTTGCGCAGCTTGGTCGGCGGCGAGATCCGTAAATTTCTTATCCGCGGCGATTTGATCGATGATTACGTCGATATTATCCGCACGTATACGCCCGTCTTCGCCTTGGCGCGCATTGAGCTCCGGATACTGTTCGATCAACTTCTCCGTTACGTCAACGAGACGCCCTTTTTGCGTGGCGTCCAGCGTTTGGTGTCCGGATAGCTCTTTAAATTGCGTCGCTAATGCGCTCATTTGTACGAGCGTTGCCTTCTTCGTTGCCAGTGCGGCAAACTCCGCTTTATCTTGCGAGGATATTGAGTCTACCGAATACTTGAGCGCTTTATTCATCTCTTCGAGTTTAGACGTTGCAGCCTCTACGCCGTCGAATCCCATATTGCGCAGCTTATCATCCATCTCGCCGAGCGCTTCGTTAATGTCCATCGCTTCCGACATCATCGCGGGATTTCCAAGCCCTTGTTCGCCTGCCGCTTGTATTTCGCTGAGTCGCTTTTCCATCGACGCTCGTTCATTAAGAGCCTCCGTAAGCTCCTTCGTTTTGGCTGTGAGCGTTTCGATATCTGCGGCCGATTGGTCGACTGGCGCTTTATCGAGTAGCGCGTTAAGTTCCTTTTGCGCCTTCATCATGTCCTGCGTTGCTCTTGCGTCTTCTCCCTTTTTCGCAACCAACGCTCCGATTCCGCCCGCCAGCGCTCCGATAGCAACGATCGCTAATCCGATAGGACCTGCGGAAGCTCCTAGCGCCATCATCCCGGTCTTAATCAGCGCGAATAACGGCGGTAACATTGTGAGCACGGACACAAATGCAAGCATTCCGGCTGTTCCTGTTGCGAGACCAGCTACAAGCGCCTTATTTTCCGTTACAAAATCCGCGAGTGCGATTATCGTTGGAGTCAGCGATTCAAGCGTTTTCTGTACAACAGGAGTAAACGACTCTCCGAGTGCAACGCGCGCTTCGTTCGTAGCTTGTGCGAAACGGTTCTGCGTACCGGTGAATCCCTGCATCGCTTCGTCTGCGTTTCCGGTAAAGATCGCACCCTCACGCATAAACCCGTAGTAAGCCGCTTCGATCTTTTGTGCGTCCGTTAATCTTCCGACCGTTGTTCCGATCGATGCCGCGTATTCCTTTTGCATAACGGATAGATTCTTCGTTACGCCGACCGCATCGGACAGTACCGAGTTACCGTTCTTGATACCGTCAAGTGACGCTTGGATAGCGCCGCCCATCGTATAAAAAGATTGCCTTCCGTATGCGGCTGAGTCCGCGAGTGAGTTGATAAGATTCGTTGACTCTTCAAGATCGAGTCCGGTTGACATGGCGGTTTTATAAGCTAATACCGCCTCAGTCAACGATAAAAAACCGCGCTTGGCTAAATCCTGCGCGGCTTGTTGTGCGTCTTTCGTCTGAATTCCGAATCCCTTTGCTACCGCGTTAAGTCCCTGGAACGCGTTATACAACTTCGCGGCTTCCGCAACTACCGATTGCATCTCGCGTACAAGTTTCGTTAGAGCAGCGCCAGCACCGAGCCCAGCAAGCGCGGAGCCAAAGTTCTTCATGCCGTCCGCACCGCGTCTGCTTTGATCTTCGAGTTCCTGTATCCGGCGCCTTGCTTCGTCTAAGTTACGCCGAAACTCCGCTATATCAAGCGTGATCCGCGCTTGAATTTCACCTACGTTTGTGCCGCCCGTACTCATCTTAGCGCCCTCCTTACTGCATCCGCGATAAACTGTTTATATATCCGTTCATTCGTTCGGAGTGGTCGCGATAAGAACTTCGGACGAGTGCCGGGAGTGGTCGGATTCTTATACTCGCCCATCTCGTGTACACGTAGCGCATAATTAAAGCGCGCACCAGAGGGACCCGTTTCCGTTGCGGAGTAAAATACCTCACCGTATATTCGTCCGTCCCTATTTACGACTTCCTTGCCTGCCGTCATCCGCAACGTACCCGACTTTAACGGAGCCTCATTACGTGATGCCGCGAGTAGGTGGTCGGTAGCGTCGTGTAATCCGATTGTCGCTCCGTCAAGTACGCGCGTTTTCTGGCGCTCTAAAAACTGACGTAGCGCCGCCGTTTCCATTCGAAAATCCATACGTCCGTCACACCCTCCCCGCGCTCATCTGATCGCGTAATAGTTTAAATCCGGCTTCGTCAAACTTCGGCTTGCTCTGCGTTGTGAATCCGGCTTCACGCTGTAATCCCGTCGTAAACTTGCGATAATCCTCTACGTTAGTCGTGTGCGACATAACGTTAACGTTTAGCGCGTCGAGTGTTTCGCCAGCCTTACGTCGCTTGTCCGCATCCAACACGTCGAGTAAATCCATAACGTAATAACCGCGCTCGAACTCAACTTGCGTTTTACCGAGGCGTACGGCTGCGTCAATAAAAAATTCGTCTATCGTTACTCGGCGCTCGCTTCCGCTACTCCCGTCTGCAGGTTCGCGAGTTGCAGAGCGCCTTGCACGTTTTTTAAGAGGCCGCCGAAGTTGTTAACGCGCGCAACGGCGGTAAAATACTCCATCAATTCGTCCGGCGCTACGTTTGCCTCGATCCACTCCGGTTCGAATCCGGTCAATACGCTGACCACTTGAACGACGTCATTTAGCGCGTGCTCGATGAACGCGAATAAGTAAGCTACGCGGTTCTCGGCTGGCGCTGACATAACGCCCATAATCAATTCCGGTAGCATATTAACAGCGGCAAATAGTTCGCGCCATTGTCCGACCGCTACCTTCCGCACCTTTACCGTTCTGTCTCCGAGCTGGATTACGTTGGGGTCAATTACGATATTTGGCGCGGGTACTTCCGCTTTATCTGAACGCTTAAAAATCTGCATTATATTCGCTCCTTATAAAGAAATAGAGGCGCAATTAAGCGCCCCTTTCAACGTGATATTTACGGTGTTGCAGTGATTGTTTCGTCACCGAGAATCGCAATAACTCCGTCTTCATCCGGAGTTGACCGGAGTGTTACGTTTGTGATGCGCTCATTTTCGTTGTTGAACGAATAAGATAAATCCGTCTCGCTGTACGCCAGCGGAATCGTAATCCAAAAGTCCGGATCAGTCAGTTTCGCCAATGGCTTAATGACGGCTTGCTTTGCGGTGTCAATCAAGTTAAGGCCTACGCCAGTCTTAACAACAACCTTCGAACCACCTGCGCCTGTTACAACTTCCGCGCCCGCCATAATCTTCGGAATAGTTGGCAGATCATACTCGCCGAACGGTACCGTCACGCTTACATTACGTCCGGTTACGCGCTTACCGACGATGGTCTCACCGGTTTGGTCCGTCTTCTGTTCGCGATAAGTAGTCTCCGTTGTGAAGACGACGCCGCCGATGGTCGTTTCGAATTTGACCGCCGTTAGTCCTGTGCCGTATTCGACTATCGCCGGGCCTACCTCGATCTTGCTAAAGTTTTGTGACATTCTCACAGGTCCCCTTATGTTTATATTTGCACAACAAAAAGAGCCGCCCAGTAACGGACAGCCCTGCGTTTATAGCGATGTTGTTAACGTAAAATTAACGGAATATAGCGCTCGGTTATTCGCGTCAGGACCGAGATACCACGGCGCCGACTGATCCGCCAGGCACTTAACGGCGCGCGTAGTCCCGATCATAAATTCCGCCTTACCGTGTAGCGCTTCGAATATAGCGTTAGCCTTCGTTTCAGCCGTTGCGGATGACTTCGCGCGAATCACGACTTGAAATGACGGATATGCAACGGACGACCACTCTTTCGGAGGCGGTCCGCCTGTTATTCGCACATACGCACATTCATCCGGATTATCTGCAATAAAGTCGTTGCCGACTACGGTGATCCCCGGCATTGCCACGCGCACCGCTGCGGTTAAACCCGTCAAAGTTAGCGCCATTATACGTCCACCTCCGTTATTAGCGGCTTACCGTTGAGCGCCCGTTTAACGCTGATTGCGAGTGGCGTGTACGTTATGTCCGCTAATAGTTCGTTGGTGTACGTAAGGCGATCGTCGAGCGAAATGTCCGCGAGCTTATCGAAGTAAAACGTGCCGACGCTTACGACTTCCGCGCCATGTTGATTGCGTACGAGTTTAACCGCCTCACTAAAGCGGCATTTCTGCGCGTAAGGAGTACCGTATGACGGCTCGTTATAATCCGGATCATATCCGGTAAACGGCGTAATTGTGACCGTTTGTCTCAGCGGTATGAGCGCCATTACATCGTCACCCACTTCGCGGTCTTACGTCCGAGTTTAACGCCGCCATTTTCCGCGCTAATGAGTTCGAGCGCGATGTCCGGTATCCATGCGTCGAGGCCCGTTTTCGCCCAATCCTTAAACGTAAAATTCGCGACGCCCGTTAATCCGAAGCTCGCTACGCCTTGTTGCTGCAGCGCGTTCGTATCGTTAAACGCGATCGCGAGTTCGTTCGCATATTCGTATACAGCCGCGTCCGGTATCGTATATTGAGCGTATTTGTTCGTAAGCGTCCGTCCTGCCACGTTAACTATCCGTAGTTTTTTGGCGTCGTCTGCTGATTCCCAATCCTCAACGCTAATACAGTTCACGTTTATATACGCTGTTGCGTCTTCTACCGAAACCATACGCCCACCTCCCGTTATTTTGCGGAGGTATTCGCAGCCTTTCGCGGCTTAGGCGCTGGCTTAACGGGTTCCTCCGGTACTTCTTCGTCGATCCGTGCAACGTCAGTTATCGTGTCGAGTACGGCTATCTCAGCGGGATCGTCCGTATGAAAAAGGCCTCCGCTAAATCTGCGAAAGCCTCCGTCTACGTAAAATCCGAGCTGCGGATAGCGTGGTGATTCGTAAGTTACCATCGTATACCTCCGTTCTTACGACAGACCTTTCAGACGGCCGTGAGCTTTTTCTTGTTCGAGAGCCAACGTGTACTCTCCGACGATTTGGCCTTTCATCGAGTCGCCGACTAGACCGAGATAAGTATGTCCGAACTCGCGAGTTGCCAGCGGATGAATCTTGATACGATTGGCATCAACAAGAAGTAGTTCGTCAGGCGCAAGGTTTTGATTCAGTGCAACCTCAAACTCTCCGAAGTCAGTAACGATTTTTTCTACGGACTGTCCTCGTGTGTTTTCGCCGCGAGTCAGCGTAATTTTGTTGCTGTCGGTTCCGGAAAGCGCCATTTTCTGCTTAGCAGCCACCATTACCTTGTAATCGCCACCGTTAGCAAACCCGCCAGCTTCATAAATCGTCTGAGCTAGGGTATTAATAGCGCCAAGAGTGAGTGCGCCACCCACGTTAGTAACGTTGGATTTAATGAACTGACGGATACCCCGCATTTGGCGAACCTGGCCGTTTTCGTACGCAATACCGTTGATTGCGGCCTTTTCGAGCTGTAACGCGAGCTCGAGCTGCTTCTTCTGCTTCTCATGCTCGTACAGGTTGTCGATTCCGTATTGTGCGATTGCCTGTGCAGTACCTGAAAGGTCTACCGTATCTGTGAAAATCTGTGTTAGGTTGGACTTACGAACGCGTGCTTTGTAGCGAGCAGCACGTGCGTCGGCGCCTTCTACACCCTCGTCAAACTGGAACTCTACACGTGCACCAGAAGCTACCGCAGCAGCGGTTGTTGAAGCATATCCACGGGTAACTGTCAGCGTTTTTATGCCCGCATCGATTGCGGTAACTTTCAGCATTTCGTCCGCAATTTTGATTACGGAATCAACCCGGAAAGGCGTAACGTCGGCGACTACGATTGAGGTCGCGCCTACTAGAGCGGATTCAGTAGTTGAGGTTTCGTCCGGGAACATTTCATCCTCGTACCATACGTGTTCTACCGCATTAATTGGCTCAGCAAATCCTAGTAAGTTCAATAGCGGAGTTTGATGCTGATTCAGCAGCAGGATTTCGTCTACTACGGACTCGCGTTTTCCCACAATTGAAGAATTGTAAACTTTAGGCATGTTGTATTTCCCCCTGTAATTTGAGTGCTACGGATAAATCCGCGCAATAAAATAAGCCGCCAACTACTCGCGACTTTATCTCTGTAATTAAATGTGGTTATTTTTGTAACTCTTCTTTAAGTGCCGCATATGCCATCCGGTCTTCAATCCGCCCCGTCTTCCGCGCCTTGTCTGCGGCTTCCCTAAGAAGGTGCTCCTTTGTCTTGTCCGGTGGGTCAGTTTTCGCCCCACTGGCACCACCGATCGGTTTCGGCTGGGTCTTTTCAACTAAATAGGCGTTTGCAACTATCAGCGCTTCGACAGCTTCCTTAACGCCGATTGCATTCCCCTCACCGTCCAACGTAACACCTGTCAAATCAGCCAATTTTAACGCAGCGGCCATTCGGTCAGTAGGAATATTAGCATCGCGCGCCAGCGACCTAAATTCCGCGGCAATTAAACGTTGATTTGCGGTATTAAGCGCCGCGTCCCGAGCAGCGTCCGCTTGTTCGAGCGTTGTCAGCTTCGTCTTGATATCGTCGTAATCTTCGCGGCCTTTGCGATCACGCGCGAGACGGTCGGCAACAATGCGGTCTAGATCCGCTTGAGTGAAAGTCTTATCGGGCGTTGGGTCTGACGTTGGGTTCGGATCGGGATCCGCGTCGCCTTCCGCAAATAACTGCAGATTCATCGGATATCGTGAGCGTTTAATTCGTTTAAATTCGGTTTCCATCGCATGTCCTCCGTCCGCTTAAAGCCCGTCGGCTATCGTATGTCTGACGCAGGTTGCGTCAATAACCGTAAAGTTTATCGCGTCAATTCACGTCTGGACGCGGAGCCTAGCGCTCCTATTAAGCTGCGAGTAGTTCCGGTGTTTGCGTAGTTACGGCGCATTCCGGAATTGAGTTGCGGATGAGTTCGATAGCTTCAATGCAGGGACGCGATCTACGGTTTCGATCGTAGTATCCGTGCACGTAATTCGTGAATACTTGGAACTTACGATCCAGGCGTAAGTATTTCGGAGTATCTGCGTACATAAAAAGACACCAACGTAAAGCGTCGGCGTTTGATTTGGTAGTTAACGTAAATAGTGGGCTTTTACGACCTGACTGACCGGAGGGGTGCTCTTTAAGCGTTGTATTAATCCCTCTCTTTAGAAGCGCCTCCTGCATCTCCTCAAAGAAGTTCTTTGTCGCACCACATATCGAGAGTTGAAGGTCATTCCACTGTTTTCCGTGTTTTATATTTCCGTCACCTTCGAACACGCCCCGCGTAAAGTCCCAGAATAGAAAATCGGGAAGATTGGGTACGGAGGTATTGAACGTCTTATCGTTCCTCGCCATTCCATGTGTGAATAAGTCCTCAGTCATACTCTTGCGACAAATCCGAAGATAAGCGAACTGTCTACCATCTTCATGCTCTCCCTGGAAAACAGGGCCAGTAAATCGCATTGCTTTTTTTATCTTTTCGAGCACGTCAATATCATGCGATTTAAGCATTAGGCGAATCTGCCCACTCTTCTCATTAACAGAGCCGTCTGTAACTAACCACCCAAACACCCAAGCGTTTTCTCTATTCCACACCTTAAAGAAATCCTCATTAACACTGTGTATCTTGCGTATTAAATCCCCCAAATTACCAAACCCCTTCGGCTCGATTCCTTGAGTAAAAGCCGCGCAGAGCGTCAAGGTCACGCCTTTTCGGTGATCAGCCTATCGCGGCAAAGGAAAAACCGCCCTATTCGGCGGTCAGTAGTTTCGGATCTCGTATCGCGGTTACAACATGGGCACAACAAGGATGGAAAATTTCGTTGCGCGGTAAGTCGCCAATATAACGGTAATTCCCCGGCGCATCCGGCGTAAGTTTAACGATCATTCCCTCGTATCCGCGGCATTTATCAACCGCGTTATGCTTCGATATGACTCCGTAATAAGCACCGCGTCCTACTGCTTCGTTAATCGTAGACTCGCGCTGTGTTGCCGCCATCTTCGTACGGGTAAGCATCTTCACATAATTTTCCGGCAACCACCTGCGTCCCACGCTATCCACTATTCCGGTATCAACCGCGCTGCCGAGCGTCTTCTTCATTCGCGCCAGTATATCGGCATTGAGCGTGCGATTACCGTTAATTCCGCGCGTCAGGTTCGCACGCATCGAATCGGCGGTTACCTGGCGGACGACTTGCTTAACGCGTCGACTAACGTTATTTGTTACCGCGAGTAAATCCGCTTGGGTATCCGCAACGGCTGACGCTACAAACTCGCGATTGATCCGGTTAAACTTAACGATCTTCTGCGCATCCTCTAACGTATCCGCCGCGCCGAGCTGAACGATAGCGAGCGCCACGCCGTCCGTAGCCGCCAGCGGAATATAACGATCAACCCACGCAGCCGACTCCGCATTTAGCCCACGCAAAATAGCCGCAACCTCGGCGAGGGCGGCTTTCGAATTAGCGCGAGACATTGCGGATAAATCTAAACGTGAAAGTTCGGCGGATATCGCCAATAGTGCGTTTTTATATGCGCGGACGAGAAGGTTGACGCTATAATCGTACGTTGGCGCCTCCATTATGCTGCATCTCCGTTAAATATCGTAGAGTCGACCGTTCCGAGCGTCCGCGTCTCATCCGCATCGATCCGCGCTATAATCTCGGCTGCTATTGCGTCGTCTACTCCGTCAAGCGTCTTAATTGCGTCCTGTACAGAGAGCGTCGGCTTATTACCGGTTCGAATCTGCGCCACTTCTGCGGCTTCTTTTTCGTCGATTGGAACGCCATCGCGCCAGTTAATGCGCGGATAAACGGGCTCGTACTTTACGAAGCTAGTTACGTCCTTATTCGCGTAGTTTTCAAGTTGCATCGCGGTCCATATCGCGTCTCGTAAAGCGCGGTCAACGTGCGAACGGATACGGTTAACTTTCGCCAGTATCGGCATGAATCGCGCTTTGATTGCGCCGCTGTCCGTATGTGACGTGCCGGTTCCGCCCTTATCCGAGGCGAGCGTCGTACCAAATAACCATTGCGGCGTTTCGCTCATTTGGTATACGAGTCCGAGTAATACGTCAAGCTCCGTAAATGCCGCGTTGAGTTGGCCCTCCCACACCATGTAGCCGGGAGTCGCGTCTTCTTTTGCAACCGGAATATAACGACCGCCCCCGCGCATTGTTCCCGCATTATCTTCGCCATCTTCCCCGATGTCTTCCGGTCCGTACATCCAAGGGTCGCTGTGCTTCCAGAGGATATAGTCGATCTGCGCTAAGCGTTCATTAATCGCGCTCAATACGCTTTCCAGCTTCTCGACTCCGTTAATCCCTTCCCAACGGTCATCAACGCTTTTATACGGAATATGATGCACGAGTAATCGGTCAGTTCCGGTAGGCTCTATGTCTTCCTCGCGTCCTGTCGCAATTTTATCGCCGATTAAATACGTTGAGATCGGAACCCCCCATTCGCCGTTAACGCCAGCCTCTGAAAGCTCATAACGCTCATGTACGATATAACCTGGAATATGGCGCTCGACTACGAGATATGGTACGTATGACGCTGCCTTACCGTAGAGCCAGCGTACAACTTTTCCGCCAGGTTCTTCAACCCAATCAACCCATGCGATATTAATCGCCTTAAACTTCTTCCGCGAGCCGGTCGATAATTCCGGAAATACAATATCCGCGCGTACAGATTCGATAATTGGTTCGAGTATGGGCTTCGGCGGTTCTAATCCGAGTGCCTCCGTTTCACTGACGTCAGCTCGCGCGTCATAATACGTCTTAATAAACGAATCGCCCCGATAGCCCGCGCCGATTACCATTTCGTGAACCATCTGCGTCAAGTCGTTTTCTTCGACGATCGAGTCAAGGCGCTCTTGTTCGCGCGTGCCTGCGCCGGTTCCTGCTTCGTATGTCGGAGGCTCTCCGGTCAGCAAATCCGCCGGCTTCGTCAACAATATATCCATCAAGTTAACCGCGATGAACAGCGTTTTAAGCTGCGCGGCGTGTGGCGTATCTTTTAGTAGAGACGAGGCGCGATCGTAGATTTCCGGATGGCGTCCATCAAATATCGTCTTGCCGCGTTTATAGTTGGCGAGGCGCGGTATGTGTGCAGGTGGTGGATAATATTCGCCAGTTTCGAATAATTTCGTCAAAGTTTGAACCCTCCTCTCTTTATCTACGTATTTACTCTTTGAAAAAATAAAACATGGAGGTAGAAGTGAAATGAAACAGTTTTCTACTATCGCATCCCTTGTAAGAAACTTAGAGGACGCGCGGGCAGCAAATGCTATAATTGAAAGTGAAAGACTTGAAAAACAACACGAACACATCCAATCTATACGCAAAGCACTTATAAACGTAAATACTGAGGCTCAAGGTTCGCTACACCTCACAGGCGAGGTACTTGAATCCCCTGATGGACTACTTATCGTATTTGACCTTAAGTATACGAAAGTAACTATCCTGATGCGTGAGCTGCTTGAAAAAATCGAAGGCACACGTCAAGAACATACAGATTACAGGGCCTTATTATTAGACACGGTCATAGAAAAACTAGAACAGCTTGCCTGAGTGGATATTTACATACCACTCGGCTTGTTCCGTACCTTTTTCCGTCCACTCTTCGAAATGCTGACCGCCATCTCTAACGCGTCCGGTAAATCGTCGTGGCTACCACTTCCGTAGAGCTCGAATTGCTCGATCAGCAACGCATGTTTACGCGTAAATTGAATAGCGCCGCTCTCGATATCCGGGAGCAGCGCTTCTATGCGTAAGTCTTTACGCGATCTCTGGTGTATTTCTTTAACGCGAGTCTGCGCAGGGTATCCCGCTGCTCTCAACGCTTCTTTTAACTTCATTACGAAAAACTCCTGCGCTGCCTGCGCCTCTGCCGCAATTCCTGAGGGCTGATAACGTAGCGTCTTCTCGACGATCACGCGCATAAATTCATCCGGCTTAACACGCTCGCCATAAGCATCAATCACGTAGACAGTTCCGCTCTTCTTATGGCGTGCGATCGTTACAAGCGCCGAATAGTCGCCGCGCGTCTTACCCATCGCGAAGTCTACGCCCATGTAAATATCAAAATCCGCAACATGTGAAGGTCGTGCATACCTAGTTAACGTATCAGCAAGCGCACTGCTATCCCAATACGTAAATGACTCCGGATTGAATATCATCGATTCCTCATCGACCGGATTATTCATATACTCCGTGTTAAACGCCTTCGATCCGTTATCCCATTTCCACGTCATCAACTTCCACAACGGTTGAACTTCCGGCCACAACACGATAGCACCGCGATCCATTTCCGCGCGATTCATTTCGTATAACGCCTTTGCGTCCGCAGCCCTATTAGGATTATCGCGGTCAACATATACGAGTCGACACGCTTCCCATAAATCCATACGCTCGGGCCATTCGATAATCGCGCGATAAACACGCGTTTTAAAGTCTGAGCGTTTCGTAAGCACGTTAACGAGTAGCGCTTCGTGATGGACCGTTGTTCCCATATATACGAGCGCTGTCCGTTTCCCCTTCGGATCTCCGAGTGGTACAACGGTCTGCGCAAACCAGTCGCGCATCTTCTTCCGTAATTCCGGAGTCGCCGCATTAGACTTTACGTCTTCCAAGTCGTCACAAACGAGTATATCCGGTCGCACACCGTTCCAGTTACGTCCGCGCAACGCTTGATTAGCGGAGGCAGCTTCGAACTTTGCGAGTAAGTGCTGCGTTCCGTCCTCGTTGCGTTCCCAGGCGATAAACTCCGAACTATTATCCTTCGGATTCTCTTGCTGCTTCGGCGATAACAGCGGACCAAAATCCCGCCGGAGCTTTGCGTTGTGTTTGAGCTGCAGCGATATCCAATCGAGGTTGCCGCTTGATACCGCCGGAGTCTCCGATATGATAATTCCGTATTTACGTTTACGATAAACAAGTTCGCGCAACGGGAACGCCTTCGATAAATACGTTGATTTCGCGTGAGAACGGGGCGCTGCGACCGCGACCTTATCATTTACATTAACGTTAGATACATCGTCCATAACGTCGCAGATTTCACGGTGAAACGCGGGCGCATCCGCAATGTCTGCGATATCGAATCCGTCCCAATTACCGGAGTTGCCGGGGTTGCGCGTTTCACTGAAATATTCGAGCGCAAATTCGAGTAGGTCCGTTTCGCAACGCTGTATCCGTGCTAACCGTTCATACTCGCTCACTGCACGATCAATCTCCGGAGCCTCTGCCTCAGTGATACTACCCCAATCGAAGTCAGCGCACCTAACAGTTTCGTATATCTCGCGGTAAGGAGACAGTATATCCGCACGCGCTTCTCGTGTGATCCACTTACCGTTAATCCATGCGATAGATACCGCCCCCTTTCCGTTTGGTTGATTTTCACCGTGAAATTAGCGTGTTTAGTGCGTTACCCTAGCGCTAATACTCTGCAGGGACGAAACGCGCTAAATTAACGGTGATTCTACGTGTAAATTACGTGTTGCTGCGTTTGGTTACCGAAACCCAAATGTTTATTTTTGTATCCGGATTGAAGTAGCACCAGATTTCACTTACTTTTAGTAACCACTTGGGGGTAGGCTGCTATTTTTCATATGAATGTACGATTTTGTATGTTTTCGTACATTCAAAACGTTGATTTACCTAGGTTTATGTGATACGATCATCATACGATAACGTAATCGTACATTAAAAGTACTATTATGTATAAAAAGGACGTGACAAAATGAGCGATAAAAAAGCTATATACGATGTCCAACCTCTCAGAACACGCGGTGAAATTGAAGATATGAAACAGTCACTCCGTCGATGGTGTAGTGAGCGCGATCTACTCATGTTTGTTCTTGGAATCAATACGGGCCTTCGCGTATCGGATATAGTTACGCTCCAGGTTGCGGACGTCAAAGAAAAGACGCACGTACGAATCGTCGAACAGAAAAGCGGTAAGGTTCGCAACGTCAACCTCAAGTCGATACAGCCGGAGATTACAGTGTATATACGTGGTATGAGCCCAGAAGACTGGTTGTTCCCTTCCCGTAAAGGCAGCGGCCACATCACGCCAACACAAGCGTATAGAGCGCTCGTAAAGGCTGGCGAGATGATCGGCCGTACGGATATCGGCACGCATACAATGCGCAAGACTTTCGGTTATCACCACTACAAACGCAATAAGGATGTAGCCGCGCTGCAAGAGATATTCAACCACTCTGCGCCATCGATAACGAAGCGTTACATAGGCATCCGTCAAGACGAGATCGACGAGTCTCTCGAAGGTTTTAAGCTATAGGAAGCGTAGGGTACGTAGATAATGCGTACCTTTTTCGCCGCTCCGAAAATTCTCGGAGGGTCACGCGCCAGGTCCGCCGTGCAGGAAATTCGCACCTAATCCGAAGGTTTCCGCAATCCCTTCCGCGTCTTCCTTCATATAATAGCGCCAATTACTCGCTCATTTCGGATTGACGCTGTGATAGCGATGCTACCCGAAGTCTCAACGCTTCGATATCCGTTCCTTCTCCGTCCTTGTTCGTTACCTCGATGCTCTCCGTCAACACTCCGCCAACCTGCAGTGCCAGCTTAGCCATTGCTGCGTTTCCGTCGCGGATAGCAATGTCCGCCAATGATTGAAGCAACTCCGGCAGCCTTACGTCATTGTTACGCCGCAGTGCGCGTCTAAACTCCGCATCAAACATTGCATTCTTACGCCAGTTCTCCAGCGTACGCGCTGTTACACCGCATAACTCTGCAATTTCCTCGTACGTCTTACCGCCCTTCTTTGGTTGCGCTAACCAGTCGATCGCGATTAACTGTTCCGCCGATAATGTGTTCGCCATTGTACCTTAATCCCTCCCATATATTAGCGCCTCTAAAGCGCGTCCTTGTCTTTGTACTCTTGCGCCACCTAAGCGCCTATATGAACGTATATCTAACGATAAAAATATGCACTTAAATAGCGCTATTCCTACGCCCGAGCAAAGCGTAAGAATAGCGCTATCTATGTGCGTTGCATATCCGATTCTTAACGTAATACTAGCGCTTAATAGTTCGATACATAGCGCTATACATGCGAAGTAAACTACGTTTCTTAACATCCGCGCTATTCCATGTCTTTGCCTACATGAGATTCTGCTTTGATTAATCATCATGAATAGGTAAGAGTTCAGTCCTTTGCAAAACCTATCTCAGTCACTAATGTTCCCTCGAAACTATCTTTATACGCGATTAATCTATTAATTATATAAGCTCCGCGAGGATTCATGAGCGTAGCAAATTAATCCGATGCGGTAATGTTTTGTTTCTCTTTTACAGCTTTCTCTCTTACACCTTTCTATCTTTACCGTGTGTCTAGGACATACTAACCGTGATGTGTCCTGCGCATACTACCGGTCGTGTGTCCTGGACATACTACTGTGATTTACCCTTACTTAAGCGGCATCTTCTTTTGCTCTACGTCTCGGCTTATACACGGATAAATCCGGCCGTATAATAACCCCGTCCTCGTCCACAATATACCCGTCCTCTGTAATCCGCGGACAGTAACTCGGAAAGTACCACTTAAACCGCCGCGTACCCTCGTAGTGGCTCGCCGTCCGTATAATCCCGTTAGTATCAAGGATATCCGCCAACAACTTAACGCGTGGTCTGTCGATACGCAGCGCACTCATAATCGCCTCATACGAAAGGAAACACGCGCCAAAACGGTCGTTATACGTCCCGTCTGCGCGCATGTGATTTCCGTCAATGTACGATTGTAGTAGAAAGTATAGCGCAACAATATCGCGTATTTCCGGCTTACGTCTAGAGGACGCAAACACTTCGTCGTACGCCTCGTTAATGATGCGCGGAAAAACTTTACGAATGAGCTCTCGGTTGTACGTCTCGTATCCGCCCGGTCCGTCTAATAGATCGCGCTTATCGTTGGGTAGCGGCTTCACCTGTTCAGTCATTTGTATAACCTCCATTTGCTACGTTTATTTGCGATCACTTGCACTTACTTAATTGCGTCATATTCGTCGAGCGTACGCTTAACCGCGTCATCCTTTGCGTATAGCCAGAAGCGTCCACCAGTCTTTTCGTTAATCCCTACGCAGATATAACGGTGTCCTTCAGAACGTAAGAAATGGAACATAGCAGGCGAATAACAATAAAGGTAATTACTAGGCAGCGCGCAACTCCCCTTTCAAACTTCTTATAACTTCTCCGATCTCTTGTACAGACAGTGCGTATTTTATGCGAATCATGGGGACGCCCGCCTTTGCACAATATCTGTTTTTTATCCGATCATACTCCTGCTGGAACGCAAAGTTATAGCAGGCCTTACTTGGGTCTCCCCCGTCAAATACCGCCGGACGGTAATGTTGTTCCCCATCGTATTCTATAAACGCGATAGGCTCTCCGGAGAGGCCAAGCACTGCGAAGTCGAATAGTAGAGGTCTCCTACAAACTCCAGTAACACCTTTTCTGCGCACTTGCGTTCTATATTCTAACTGGTAATAGTCTAACCAGTATTTTACTGTTTTCTCACCGACAGACTCACTATCGCCATGATCAATGATGACATTTATATCGTACATACACTTTGCACATAGATCGGTGCCGTACATGCGATCTCTTCTAACAAAAGACCATTTCCGAGGTCTCCCTACCATACCGCAAGCATCACATATAGGTGTAACTAACTTTTCGCACCCTCGCGGTAAGTCTTCTACCAATACCTCTAGCTTCTTTACGCCAGGTCCTATAAAGTACCCTTTGTCTATGTAGTACTGTCTGTTGTTGAACACTAGACTCACCTCTATCGTCTTCTCTAAAGCTCCCACTCTACCATCCCCTCCATCGTTAAAATAACGTAAGGACGTGCGGAGCATATCCGCAACATTCGTAATCCAAACGGAATTAGACCGCTCGAAAGCAGTCCTTTCATATATGTGTGTAACTGTGCGCGCAAAATACAGGTATCAAAAAAATAAATGTGCCTTTCTATGTCTCCCGATAAGAAATCACATAAAAGCAACCTTCGGAAGAAATAAACTTAAACGTAATCCGCCGCATGACTCGTTCGCCTTTTATCCCTTTGGTTTATGCGGGGGTTTTGCGGCAGCGATCTCCCTTATTTCTTCCTGCAAAGTATCAAAATATACATCCTTACAGATACATTTACGCGACCCTTTCCGTAATTAATTTTCGGATTCTTAATAGCCGCATTTTCACGGTTAAGTAAGGTAATCCGAGCTTCTCCGCCGCGTATTTTCGTGAGAGACGGTACTCCCCGTTTGGAAGTACGTGATATGCCGAGCAATCCCCCGCAGCC
The DNA here is from genome assembly GCF_037969975.1 of Paenibacillus sp. FSL R7-0163. Classification (NCBI taxonomy): domain Bacteria; kingdom Bacillati; phylum Bacillota; class Bacilli; order Caryophanales; family Paenibacillaceae; genus Paenibacillus; species Paenibacillus sp. FSL R7-0163. The sequence continues at coordinate 1,344,247 of NZ_CP150224.1, read as the reverse complement.
ATGTCCGTTTCGACAATACTGATGAGCTCACGCATGAATTCCGCCTGTTTACTGGATACGCGTCTATATACGTAATCTTCCGTAGAGTTAACGCCCAATATCGTTCGAATAGCCCCCTCATAATAAGGCGCGATCATTCTACGGCGTCCGTCTACGGTGACTCTCCGCATCCCATTTCGGCGCGCTTGGGCTTCATAGTAACGCGTTAACAGCGCCTTATTTACGTAAGTGACGATCTCCCTCGGACTGCGGCTAACATCGACGTGTTTTATCGCGTATTCTAGTGCGCCGACCATGTCCGTCATAACTTCCGCCCGTATACGCGTTTCTTCAATCACGGCTTCGCGTTCAGTACGTTCCGCAACGTCTAGGGCGCGTTGGTACTGCGTAAATGAACTGCCGAATCCTTCTTCGCGGAATCTTCGCTCTATGCGGTCGTTCTTTTCTCTTAGCCAGGCGGTAACTTCGGGAGTTAACGTGTACTCATAGCCGAAATCGTTATGGCGCACTGGTTTGAATGGGATACGCATACGTAAATCTAGTACCATTATGGATAAATAACGGTTAATCTCCGAGTGAGCCCATCCGGAATCTTTACGGATATAGAACACGCGCTTGACGGCTTTCTCGCGGATCGCCTTTATCCGATAAGCGATATATTCCTCCGGGCTTGTCAGATTAATCGAAATGTCGTGCGTGAAGTTCGTTTTATATCTACGTGAAGTGTTCGCTAAGAAATCCTTTTCGACATCTTCTAGTATTACGTCGATTATGTGGCGATCGCCGGTCATTTGGTACGCGGTTACTGCCTGGACAAATTCCATCCGTATTCCTCCTCCGTTTGTTTATGAAATAGAGGCACCGCAAAGTAGCCGATACCTCTCTTATTAGTTACGCATTCAAGCGCAGGCTAACCTTCATAGGCCGTGATATGTGTGAGATTGGCGGTTTGGATACCGCGGGTGACCCGTCCCGAACACGTTGATACATATCAACAATTAAGTCTATTCCCTCTGCAGTAGCCTTCACGGTGTTATTAAGTAGAAACCCGCCCTTGAAATAAGGAACTACACGAAAAAACTTCTCGTAACCTTTACGCGGCGGAAAGCATCTGTCAATTTTACGTGAGTAAAGAACGCCGTGCTTCTGTAGAAAAGTCGTGATTTCCTCCGCACCAACTGCCCCGCCCATGAAGTGTTTACCGATCGTTGTAAACGCCGTTAATCCCTCGGAATCGAGAAACTCCGTATACTTGTCCGCTTTCGGCTGTATAACCGCAATATGTTCGGTCTGTTTCCGGACAGTCTCGAGTGTCGCCGCGAACATCGCGCGAGTAGCCGCATCTGCGAAAGGCAGGTAAGTGTCGATAAAGAGCGCGTCATTTACCACCGCACCGCCTGTTTTGCGTATCGTCGGGAGTATTTCGTCGAATAACCAACGCTCGAACTGCTCGGCTTCCGGTAGTTTTGAGCGAACAATTAAGCGGTAGACGTTACCCTCGTTTATGAACTTCGTTTTCTGAACACCGCCATCTGTAAGGATGTCGTGAATCACGACGCCCTCCTCACGGCAATGTCTTGCAAGTGCATCACGTGGGTTTGAGTATCCAAGTGCGGATGCAACCTGCGACGCTGCAAACAGCTCCTTCCCTTCGATAATTAATAGCTGAACGTTCCCAAATCTCTCATGCGTAAATAATTTCGCCAATTGCTCCATTACGACGCCTCCTTTTGTTTGGTTGTATATAAACGACTAAGCCACGGAAGGTAGCCGAATCGGTATTTGATCCGCCACAACCCGAATCTCCCCACTATCATCTCGCACGTTAACGTCCTCGCCCTCGCGTACTTTCCGTATTAGAAGGACGCCGTCAGGAGTCACGCCCGTGTAACGCATAATGAACGGAGGTTCTGGCGTCTCCGTTACTTCAAACTCGTGGATTACGAAGTACTTAGGAACGTAACGGTTTAGTGGCAGACCTTTTTTACGCAGCACCTTGCGTCTATACAGAAACTCGCGCATGGTACGCTCGTCCCATCCGAGCACTAGTGCAGCTTGTCCTAACGTAAACGTCGCCGAGCCAAAACGTCCAACAACGCAATGATTATTGTTCAAAGTAGCGTCCTCCCTTCTCGTTAGTTTTATAGATAGCGGATAACCTCTACCTATGATTATCAATGTAAACGCCGACCCTCCCGCACCCTTCGGAGAAAATCGCGCCCTTACTATACTTGGTGCCGCAGACTACTTTTTCGCACACTATCCATATAATTGATATAAGGTGGGTCGACCGCATTCCGTACAGACGTCATATATATACAGCCGACGTACTCAAGCGATCCGCACGCACTCTGCGAAAATATCCGTAATGACTTCGGCCTCGCGCACCTTCTTCGTTAATATAGAAAGGCTGCACACCGCCGCGCACCTATTACGGAGAATAAAATGCTTATACTATATTATTCGTAGTCTATGAGGCTTCCCGCACCTTCTACGGAAAATAAAAACCTATACTGTATATAGGGACGTTAATTACATAAGTTGGAGCGTGCTTTTCTCGATATTTGTGTACAAATTGTGAACTTAAGTTTATTATGAAACGTATGTTCCCCTCATTCCGTATAACCCTGTATAAACCAAAACGGACAGCCCCCGCCCGATAAAAGGAGCTATCCGCAAGTGTTCCGCAGTAGTTGGCGCTACGTACGGTCGTTACACGAACTGTTAGCGCAGTTCGGCAAAGCAACCCGCATGACGGTCCGTCAGTTAGCGCTGACAGTACGGGGTAAAACAGTTGTCCGAGTGACGGTTCCCACGTTTCAAGTCGCAGGACACGGACGTTCACATAGCGTTGGCGCAATCAAATTATCGAACATCTTCTCCACATATGGCGTTGACGCGCCTTTGGGATTACGGGATCCCGAGTTTCATCGAAGGCAAGTACATAAGCGTTATCCGAGGCGTACACCTACGGGATTGAGTTTAATCTCCGCCCACTTATCGTTAACTTCGCGGATGTACAGTCGGCGGCGGTCTTTACGGGCGAGTCTACGCGAATACTTCATCTACATTCACCTCCGATCATATTGGCATTTCATCCGGCAACATAACGTAAGGCATCACTTTCAGTAGGAAATCCAACGCAGACATTTCGCTTAGCATCCGGAATATCTCCTTAAGCGGTTTCTTTGAGAATAGTGGCAAGTCAGCACCATCAATACGATATAGGCCGTCAGTCTCCGTCGGTGCAACGATCGCGAGACAGGCGTTACCTTTATAGTGATATAGCGCTCCGTTATCGCGTACGAGGATACCGTCAAAGTATTCGTCATCCCATCCGCTATCTGGCTCCGCTTCCCAGAGAATTTTAATCGGTTTATGCTGAAACGGCGTATTCATAGGCAGTTGCCTCCGTTTCTACTGGTGGAACAAGGAATCCCAGGTCTTCAAGTTGAGATGTTTTTGCAAGATGCCTGCCGCTGATGACGCGGCGGTCTGTTGTGGGGAAATTGCGGAGAAAAACACGTGTGAGGACTACGATTTGTTGGGGACGCCGTGGGGCGTTGATCCATGTTGCGATGTAATTGCCGCTACGGGCACAGATGCAGTATCCGATTTCGTTCATTCGATGAAGCCTCCCTAATATGGTTTGTATTATTGCTTTGCGGATTTCCGCGAAGTGTAACGACGCCGTTACACGTTTCGGCCGGTATCCCTCCGGCAGCTTATCAAGCGGAGATGTTACGACGAATCAGCGCAGACAAGAGCTCAACGGCTGACATTTCCGTAATCCGTTCGAAAAAGGTAGCGTCGTCAACGATTAGATCAAATCCGACTGCACCAGGACCACCGGTTGTGTGGTACTCGCCATAGACACGGTTAACGCGCTCAAGGATAACAGTGTTGTATTCAGCGTCGAGATAAAACGCGTGGCAAGCATCAACTAGAATACCGGGATATTCATATCGGATTGATCCTTCGTGTGCATCGCACATTTGGGTGACAATAGTTACTTTATTCATCTGCGCATTCCCTCCGTTGTTATAGGAATATTTCTTTTATAATAATTGCGCTGAGAGTAACGAAGGCTTTTACGAACGGCCAAATAGCGTACTTAAGCATCGAGCGACGGCTTCGAATGGCACTCCTAGAAAGTGCACGGCTTGGGTATGGGTAAACTTCAATGATATTAGTAGACATTTTGAATCCTCCTTTATATTTTTGGAACGTTTGTGTTATACTCTGCGTATAAATACTTAACTAGATATCATGTAAACTAGATTACTTGTTAACTTGTACTCATATTACCCCTTATCGGTAATGAAGTCAACTAGTTTACAGGAATTTATTGGAGGAATTTTTGTGATTAAATTTTCTTTGGATAAGCTCATGAAAGAACGGGGACTCGAACAGAAAGACGTCGTCGAAATTTCTGGCATAAATCGCAATACTATTAAGGCGCTCGCTAATAACGCGAATAACCGGATCGACTTTCCGACGCTAGACAAACTATGCCGCTCACTAAAGGTACTGCCTGGAGAATTGATCCAATATGTGGATGAAGAAGAAGCAAGTTCTAACGGTGAATGAAATATGATGTTTTGCAGACCGCGCCGGATAGAGGTTGCGGTCTTTCTTTTACTCTACCAAACCAAAACGTAACCAAGGGGAGCTAATGAACGTACGCACATAACGTAAAACTCACTTCTTCCTGGAAGGAAACTGAACCAATCTGGCGAATATTACCTTTACTGTAGAAATTACAGACGGATTGATAACGATTAGGAGGATAACATATGCACAGTTACATAAGAGGGGCAACGTACGGCTGGGTAGACGTAAACACAGGCGGGCTCCCCCAACAATTTTTAAATAAGAGAATTTCAATAGAAATTCTAAACGAACAAGGTGAAGCAGTTGCAAGTAACTACGTTTCAGAAGCAGATAAAGATAGTATTTTAACAGCATTGTATGCTAAGCATGGAGTTATTCTCCTTATAAATGAGTGTTATCCACACCTGTTCTCCGAAGAGGAGCTTCAAACCGTAGTAAATATACTCGAAACGCTATATAAAATAGTTCCGTCCGATGATGAAATTAAACATGTACGCCATCTTTTAGATACACACGGAGAAAGCCGATTGATATTTGCTTTAGATATGAGCGAAAGCAGCCGCCATCGAATGGGCCAAGCTCTACTCGTATCTTCAAAAAGCCCTTACTATTCCAAGCATTTTTCATTTGATGAAGCCATAGAGTTTTTGAGTGGGCGTGACGGCGTTTATTACGCAACGAACTCTGAGGGTGTGCGTTGCTATGATTTCATTGACATGCCTAATAAGAAACAAATATCTAACCAAGTTAAAAAGGATGGATACCATGTAGTTTTCTTAAACTTCAAAGATGGTAAGGAATACGAAATCGCATAAAATAAGCGAGGATATTAACGCGATTTTTTGTATGTGCCCCGACAGCGCAAGAAGTAACGCTCTGTGACTGCGAGTATTCGCGTCAGCCTGCGTAGAGATTCTTAGAACGAAAAAAGCCGGTTGGCCTGCGTAGGCTTTCCGGCCTGATTTCATTAGTTGAAGATTGTATTAACTGGATAGCCTAACATTCATGTTGCTTCGATATGTCCAACTCTCACCATGTTAGCATGCGTCCTAGTAACAATCTACGAAATTACAATGCTCTCCCCTGAGAAACGAACACACCCACAAACGATCCCCTTTTCGCAAATAAAAACGCCACCTCCCCGGAAGGAAATGGCGCTATTTTGTCGAAAGTGTACGGACTAACCTACGAAAGGACTGCGCTTATGAGCCGATTTATGAAGCCGCTAACCTCTAACGTTCAACTTTATACCGCGCAGCTTGAGCGCGTACCGATCGTCGTGTTCGTCGACAACGAACTTATGTGCAGCGGAGTAATCGAAGATATTACGTCAGCCTCCGTTAGGGTACGCGGCGAGTATTATATGCGCGATACCTGCACGTTTAAATACGCCAGCTAAACGATAAACTCCGTAATACCGGACTCCGCAACATACCTGCGCGAGTCCAATTTCGTATTTTCACACGTATTCAGCATCTGTAAGGATTGTTAAAAGAGCGCCAGTTTCACGGACTATCTCTCCGTTTTCCTGACGCTCCCTGTTGTGTGTGACGAGAAATAAGCGTAAAATGGCTTTAAGTATTAAATAGTGGAGTGATTACCGGAATCTTTGGTCGGATGGTCGGTTATCTTAACTCCGCTTTTTTCTGTCAATAACTAATACCAATGAAGCGAATGATATCATTAACGTTAGAGCCTCGTTTATAGTCAACATCTTCCTCACCCCCTTTAATTAGCACGAATCTTCGTTGTTAATTGAATCCCATAAAGAATCCTACGCTTGTTTCAGCAACATAATCCGACGATACTGTAATACTTGATGTTACGCTCTGACAGAAGTTAGACGGTCGTCGGCGTAAAGGAGATTGCGCCAGGGATAGCGTTTGACGGCTGCGAGAAAAAGTTCGTGATTAATTACGATCATAAATTCACCTCCACTGCGCTAAAATAAGTAGCGGTTAAACTCGGTTTTAACTTTCATTTTTCCTTGAGAGCATAAACTTTTTTCGAACCTCATAATAAGTTTCGAGCTCTTGTAAAAGGTCGGCCAATTGGCCGGGATCAAGATCATCCTCATTGATTATCGCCCACTCAAATAACGCTTCCGTCAGACTGACGCGCTTTGCCTCAAAAAACTGCTTACTCCCGTTTTGTTCCTTACTCCTACGAATAGGGACGAGGACTGACGGCCTGACGTTGGGCTGAGATATGTCTTCCAAAACCTCTGCGTCCAGGTAACCGGCAATCGTGAGCAGCTCGTACTTATTTTCGTTAAATGCGTAAGCTATCTTCTCTACAGTAGCCGGAGAAGGTGCGCTTTCTCCCCGCTCTATCTTGCTTAGTTGCGAGAAGCTGATGTCTGACTTTTCCGCTAATTCCCGGAGTGTATATCCTCTCATACTACGCGTCAATCTGATATATTCCCCGAACTGGTTGCCCATCGCTCTGTGTCCTCCCTAACAATCGTGTTTCCTCATGAACACAGAATACACCGGTTTGTGTCATTTGTAAACACATTGTTTCGTCAAGGACACAGAAATAATCAAAATCCACTAGCCTCCGTAAACTTCGCAGCCTCATCCGCTAAATCCGTTTCCTGTACGATGCCCCAATTCGGAAGGTATACGATCCGCTAAACTCGCGTCGAATACCTCCGTTAAATCTTCGACCGCTATATTCGAAAGCATACAGCCGGCACGTTGTTCATCACACGATAACTAATTCCGCTGTGTGGAATCTGTCCGAAGCTACGCGAACTCCGATCTCATCAAGAACCGCGATGGTACGGTTTTGGTAGGATAACTCTGTATATAACTCCAGGAGCGCATTCACATCGAAAAAGTAAGCCGGACGTTCCAACGGTTGCCCCTTTTCATTGGTGAAATCCGATATAATGGCGGATAATATACGAGTTAATTACTCCGGCGGTATCCGCAACGTACACTGCGCGGATAGTATGCAGTTTTTAGCGTGTGACATAGCGTTCCTCCTTTTCGTAGCCATAATATATCATTTCGATCTGGCATATGCATCCTTCAAAATACGCCGATTTTCTTACATCGGGGCAAGCCCCAGTGTGGAAAAATCTCTCTGATGCTCGTTCATGCGCCTTATTACGCCATTCCTAAAATAACGTAGCCTTCTTTTACGTACGCTGGATCGCTAAGAATATACGTAATCTCGCGGATAGCCGTCCGCTCACCATACGTTTGAGTTTCCGGGTCATATTCGCTAAGCGAAAGTTCATCACCTACGTTATAATCGCGGTCATTCCTGCGTACTTCGAATGTCTTGCGGCGATCCCATACAGCGTCGAAATGCGGTTGTACGAGTTTCAACCCGTGTATCATTACGCGGCCTCCTTCTGTATTTACTTTATCTCAGATATAAACAACTGTCATTCAACAAATATGGTTTGAAATTGTAGCTTGACAAGCCCATATTTAAGCTATTTTTAGCGCTTTTAGGCTTAAATCGAATAAAATGAGCTCTATCACAACCATATTTACCAAATAATGTGTCATAGAATTAACTTCCTATTGCGTATTTTTACAAAAACTCCGCCAATTCCTCCGCAGTCATCCCGCCATTTACTACCGCTTGCTCCGTCCGTTCCTTACGTTGCTGCGTCTTTGCCCTTTCCGCCAGGACTTGCGGCATTATTCTTGGTAACATGTACGTTATCAAAAATCCCGCCGTCAACTGCGGATACTGCGCTGTTACGCGATGTTCTGCGAAGGCACGTTCGATCGTTTCACGCAGAGCCTCCGCACCGTACAGCGTAAGTGCGCGCTTGAGGACGCCTTGCTCGAACTGCCAGCCGCACATCGGTACGTATTTCTCCACACCGAACTTCTCCGCGTTCAATTCGATAATCATCGTATGGCAGGTCAGCGTATTCCAATCCGCGAGAGGTAGATTGCGCCAGTCTTTACGTTGCTCTGCGGTAATCTTCGGTTTAGGCGGCGCTTTCTTCGTCACCATTTGTAGTTCACCTCACAATATTATCATGTTAAAACTTTGCCTTGTGTACTATCTTTGTACTCTCTTTCGCAGCCTCGTAGTGTCGTCGATAAAAATATAATACCACCCAGCAACCAAACCGTGTGCACCCTCTTTGCACCCTCTTTTCAAGACTAACACGATTTTACGTAGCTGTGTGTTACCTCTTTGTTCCTTACTTTTAGGTAGTAACTCCGGGCGACACTCTACGCACCAGTCGTATCCAGCAACGGGAGCATTGAGCCCACATCGTGCGCATGCCTCTTCGTCAAACCACGCACGCAACTCGTCGCTTTTTGCTTTCTCCTGAGTAGTCCGGAAATAAAACTGTGGTCGATAACCGATAAAGAATGGCAATCGTTTCGTCATTCCGCTAGGCACCTCCGATTATAAATTGATAGATTGCGAATCGTAAAACGCCAAATTCGGCGATTAAGTGTTCTATACATGATTTACGTAGAGTACGAAAAACCGCGTATTTGTACGATTCACTGTACATTTTTGTCATCTCAATGTTCCTTTCGTTCTATTTAATCTAATATTTCCGTACAATTCCGCAGTGTACGAAATACCGTTCTTCTCCCGTTTACTCCCGAATACTACGCCGCACGCACATTTTCATTTTTACACTTTTCTTGAAATACCATGACTGCATCACGCCAGCTTAACACTTGATAACGTGGATTATCATTTAACTACAGATTAAACCCACGGATATATCTTCGTTAGTTAACTGCCCCATTAACTACACTCTCGCTTCGTATAATGCTCGATGATATCGGCAAAAACGCTGACCTCCAAAGAGACCAGCGCTCATCCTACTTTTTAACCTTAGAATTCCGTTTATTCGTATCCACTAGTTTCATAACGGGACTTGCCTTTGCGTGCTCTATCTTCAAATCATCGTCTACTAATGCTACATATCGTTTAGTCATTGTAATATCAACATGCCCGAGCGTTCTTTGTAGCGAAAAGGCTGACGCACCATTACGTATAAACTCTAGTGAAAATGCATGTCTTAAGTCATAAGGGCGGATATGAACACCAAGACTCTTACTATGCTGCTCAAGACGATCACCCCACACGTGACGGTTAAGCTTGTTTCCTGACTCGGTGCAAAATACGGGTACTTTATTTGCCCAAAACCTCGGACGTAATTGAACGAGTCTTATTAGTGCATTTTTTGTTACTTCGGAAATGCTTAATGTGCGCGCTACCCTCGTTTTAGCTTTTGCTGCAGGTATATAAATACTCCCCGTCATTAAATTAAGGTTGTCTGGTAACAATCCGAGTGCTTCAGAAGGCCTTATTCCTGTATCCAAAGTTAACAATATAAGAGTGTAGTCTCTCATACCTACAAAAGTAGATTGATCAGGCACACTCAGAAGTTCCTGTAAGACCTCTAAATCGATAGCTACAATTCGAGAGCATTCTTTACGCTTTTTTATATTACCTAAAGGATTTTCTTTAAGGTACCCTTCACCAACACACCACTTAAAGAATGTCCTTAAATAGACAAGTCGGTTATTAAATGTTGAGGGGGCAATTCCTTCTTGAGAAAGGTGTTCTATTAAAGACGCCTTAAGAGCGATATGAGAACTCCATGCGCTAGGGTATCGTTTAATAAACAAATTAACATTACGTACGTAGTCATCGTATGTATGTGGACTAATTCCTTGTAACTTCTTTGTCTGCATAAACTCATCGAGAAGCTCAAGCAACGGACGATTACTTTTTGGATTTGAACGTTTTATAGGTGACATTAGTATCCCCACCTCCGCCTTCTGATATTTAAAGATGTCGTTAAATTTGACGACAACCCCTAACATAAATACAGCGCCAACCTCCGGAGAGATTGACGCATGTTTGTATATACCCTGAACTTACGTTAAGATTTACTTTAGCTAAACGTCCGATAAATTAGCGCTTCTACATTAGGCGAATACGGAAAGTTTAACGGAGTCGCACACCGATAGTTTATCGGAATCTCCGATCAACGAACGTACAAGTTGACGTGAACAAACGTTCTATCAAACGTCCTTATTCCGCGTAACACCAGCGTTTCAACTAACCTTATGCTCAATCCGCAGCTTGTCCGCTACCATGGCAATAAATTCCGAGTTAGTAGGCTTAGATTTGGAGATATTAATGGTGTAGCCGAATAAATGGCTAATGGAGTCAATGTTGCCACGTGTCCAAGCCACTTCAATCGCATGGCGGATCGCGCGTTCTACGCGTGAAGGCGTGGTTTTGAACTTCTCAGCGATTGCTGGGTAGAGCGTCTTCGTAATCGCACCAAGGATCTCGATATTGTTATATACCATGGTGATCGCTTCACGCAGGTACTGATAGCCCTTGATATGCGCTGGGACACCGATTTCATGGATGATCGAGGTAATGTTAGCGTCGAGGTTCTTGCCCTTAGAGAGCGGCACTACATTCGATCTGGACGTCGACGAATAATTGTACATGTTGGAGGAGGAGCTCATGCTGCCTTGAGAGCCGACAAGCTGACGTACACGATTTGCCAGGACCTCCATATCGAACGGTTTCAAAATATAATAGGATGCACCAAGCTGTACAGCTCTTTGAGTGATGTTCTCCTGACCAAAAGCAGTCAGCATGATGATCTTCGGTTGAGGATTCAGATCCATATCACGTAGACGTTCCAATACACCTAGGCCGTCTAAATGCGGCATGATGATATCAAGAATAAGAACATCGGGAATTTTACGCGCTTCGCTAAGCATTTGAAGCACTTCTTCACCATTGTAGGCGATACCCGTTACGGTCATATCTTCTTGCTCAGAAATGTACTCGGAAAGCAAATTCGTAAATTCCCTGTTATCATCGGCCAACAACACTTCAATATTCTGCACTGGCTGCTTCCTCCTTAATTATATCTGCTATTCGAAAATAACATTTTTTTCTTGTCTCTTACGTTTTCGACATGGAGATCGAATTCCCTTCTGTCGAAAATTATTTTTCTTTATTTTTTTTCTGCGTTGGATTATAATTAAATATTTTATCTCAATGTTCGAGGTTCTTCGTAATCGTTCGACAAAAAATCTTAAGGCTAAACCGCCTTAAGATTTAATGAATACCTATTCTCCTGTTTGGTCACACCTGAATCTTGAAGCATCCATTCGATGAAGCACCCATAACCGGACTTAGGATCATTTACAAATACATGAGTTACCGCCCCTATGAGACGGCCATCCTGTACGATAGGACTTCCGCTCATGCCTTGAACGATACCGCCTGTCTTATCGATAAGACGTGGATCGGTGATTCGCAGCACCATTCCTTTAGTGGCTGGCGTTTGCTGATGTGCTACATGAATGATCTCAACCTTAAACCGCTCCACCTGCTGTCCGTCAACTACAGTTAGGATCTCAGCAGGACCTTCCTTGACTTGATCACTCATCGCCACGGGAATCGGTTCTTTGTAAAGACTGTGCTCGGGATTGGAGCTCATTTTACCGAAGATGCCGAAGTCAGTATTACTCTCCACATTTCCAAGCACTTGGCTTTCTTTCAAAAAATGCGCTCGTTTCTCGCCCGGATCGCCATCCTGGCTTTTGGATATGGAGGTTACACTGGACTGAACAATATGACCACTGCCTACAACAATTGGGGTACCGGTATTCATGTCTGTAATCACATGTCCCAAAGCTCCATATACACCTTGCTCGGGAGCATAAAAAGTTAATGTGCCGACACCCGCTGCTGAATCACGAATGTACAGGCCTAACCGCCACACTTTGTCATGAATGTCATACGCGGGCTTTAGCTTAGCTGTATGCTCTTTACCCCCGCGTTTGAAGACAATGGTCAAGGGGTTATTCGCTTTACCAGCACGATCCACCAGCTTGGCCACCTTGGACAACTCATCCAATTTCTCACCATTCATGGAGATCATCAGATCACCCGGCACTAAACCGCTGACCTCTCCTGGGGAAAGCTTAGATTTCTCTGATACTTCAATCAGATGATGACCAACAACCAAAACACCTGCTGATTTCACTTTCACACCGATCGTTTGACCTCCCGGGATCACCTTAAGCTCGGAATGAATTCCTTGTGCAGTCACCTTGGCTGGTTCACCATGCAGTGGTGCAGCAGAACTTAGATTTGTTCCCGTTATGCCCGATAAACTAAGAAAGAAGGCAAATAAAAGGCCTGGCATTAACTTCCTGAGGTTAGGCTTCAATGGCTGTCACGCTCCCTTTTGCTTCTTTCGCTTGACGAAAAAGGTGGTCGCCAATTGCGTACCTATAAGATAACCTTGCCCCCAGGCTTTTATTACTGTCAATCATTGCTCCGCTTAGCTTGTTGCAGCCTTACTTGCCTCGGCCAGATTAAGCATTTCCTGCGAGTGATGCAATGTTTTTTCGGTAATTTCTACGCCACCCAGCATCCGGGCCAGCTCCATTACACGTCCATCGTTTGTTAGGGATTCCACTTCAGTCATGGTTCTTCCATCCTCAACCTTTTTGCGGATTAAGTACTGATGGTCAGCCATACAAGCCACCTGCGGCAAGTGAGTAATGGAGAACACCTGACAGGTAGAGGATAGCTTAAACAGCTTATCTGCGATGGACTGAGCGGCTCTGCCGCTGACACCGGTATCCACTTCGTCAAAAATCAGAACTGGAATTGCATCATGGCGCGCAAAAATACTTTTCATTGCCAGCATAATACGCGACAGCTCACCACCAGAGGCGATTTTGCCAAGAGGTCTCAGGGGTTCGCCCGGGTTAGGGGATATCATAAATTCTGCGCTGTCTATCCCTTGTCTTGTGAGGCGAATACGCCGACCATTGTATTCCACTCCACGGGGGTCCTCCAGCGTGTCTAATTTGACCTGCAACGAGGTTCTTTCCATTTGAAGGTCTTTAAGCTCACCCTCCACTTGGGTGGCCAGATCAGCAGCACAAAGCTTGCGTGCTTCACTTAATTCCGTAGCTGCTTCCATTAATACAGACAGCAGCGAATCGCGCTTCGCCGTCAGTTTCTCCAGATATTCATCTTTATTCTCAAGCAAATCAGTTTCCCGGTGAATTTGTTCATAATAAGCCAAAATCTGTTCTACACTCTCTCCATATTTACGTCGGAGTCCAGTGATCAAATCCAGACGATTCTCGATTTCTTCAAGTCGCATCGGATTGAACTCGATATTTTCCCGGTAATCACGAAGCTGAAAAGCAGCATCCTCTAGCTGGTAATATGAGGACTGCAGCTGTTCGAGCACTGTTCGCAGACCCTTCTCATCGTAACGAACTGCATCCTCAAGTCTGGAAATGACATTACCGATCGATTCCAAGCCTTGTCTGTCGTAAAGCAGCTCATATGCACCCGATACGGAATCCATCATTTTCTCACTGTGGGATAGTTTGACCCGTTCTTCGGTAAGTAATTCATCTTCTCCCGGTTTTAATCCGGCGGATGAAATTTCTTCAAGCTGAAAACGATATAAGTCGAGCATTTGGTATGCCTTCTGGCTGGATTCCTGCAGCTCTCGCAGCTCTTTCTCCACCTTCGCGAAGGCAGAATACCTTTCCTGAAAAACTGCCTTTAGCGGACCAATAATCGGTTCTCCGTATGTATCCAGCAGTCCCAGATGCCGTTCCGCCTTCAGCAAGTTCTGGTGCTCATGCTGGCCGTGTATATTAACCAGCTGCTCGCCGATCTCGCGAAGCATGGTAAGATTGACCATCTGTCCATTTACACGTGATGTACTTTTACCTTGAGAGGTAAGCTCGCGTCGTATAATAAGATGCTCCTCGCGCTGGGCCTCAATGCCAAGACGCTCCAAAGTCTCCCAAACGGGATGACCGCTGGGAAGACTGAAGAGCGCCTCCATCTCCGCTTTTTCACAACCATAACGAATGGAATCCGCTGAACCGCGGCCTCCAACAATCAATCCAAGCGCATCAATAATAATGGATTTACCTGCCCCGGTCTCTCCCGTAAGCACGTGGAAGCCAGGATAAAAATGCACATCAACCGCCTCAACGACGGCAAGATTGCGTATAGACAAGGTTTCTAACACTAATAGAGCACCTCCGAGAAGATGACAGGCATCTGATTAATTATAATTAAGAAATATAACCCATGATTTGTGAAATTACAGTCTTACTGTCCTCAGGTAAACGGCAAATAATAAGGATTGTATCATCACCAGAAAGGGTTCCCATAATTTGCGGCCAGTCAATATTATCAATCAAAGCAGCGACAGAGTTAGCCGTACCTGGTAAACATTTCATCACCACAAGATTAGCCGAGGAATCGATCTGCACAAAATTATCCACAAGAACGCGCTTAAGCTTCTGAATGGGATTGTACCGTTGATCCGTTGGAAGTGAATATTTATATCTTCCATCATCCATGGGTACCTTGATGAGCAACAGCTCTTTTATATCTCGAGATACTGTGGCTTGAGTAACTTGAAAACCTGATTCACGCAAGGCTTCCACAAGCTCGTCCTGTGTCTCGATATCCTTTTGTGTAATAATTTCACGAATCTTAATATGTCGTTGTCCCTTCATTGTTGCCTCCTGGTATATAAAAAATATGGACTCAGTTTGATTCTCCATCGTCTTTGCCAAGCTTAATTACATGGATCGATGCTGTTGCTACATTAACATATAGAACGCCGCTGCATTCCGGATAGATCAGCAGGTAGGGAAGCAAGGTATCACGTAAGCCGCTGCCAGTGAAATCCAAAGGCTTGCGTGGTCTGGAAAGGATAACTAAATATAACGATCCTTCCTCTTTTGTCGCCACATAATCTATAAATAACCGGCTATACATCTGCGCCCCATTTACGTTGAAAGACAAGGGGATTTTTAATTTCCCTCCAACGACCTCATATCCTTCATCCTCAAGTATATCAATAGAGGGATGTGGAATAATCACTTTATTGAACGGAATCTGATCCTTCATAAAAGAACGCGGAGAACTCTGCAGCCATACATATACCCGATATATTATAAAAATCGATAATGCTACCCCAATAAACGCCATAACGACCTTGTCAGAGCTACCCGCCACTATCAATCACCTCGGTGATTTATTCGCGTGAAGCCCTGGTAAATCCTGCTTCTAAGCTGTTTTTTTACGAGCTTTCCGCATAATTGATATTATTCGCTAATTCAGCATTTTACAATTACAACGAGCACAGTAAATCCAAAAAAGATTCAAAATATAAAGACCCGGATTTTATACCGGGTCTTTATTTTAATAAATTCAATCCATTTGAGCAAATCTGCAAAACACCCCGCTGACCATTTGAGGTTGACGGGGTGTTCATAAAGCTCTAGCGGCGCGGGGAGTTTCCATGAGTAGAACTCACATTAAAAGTACTCGTAGCCTGCTTAATCACTTCATCAGCAAGGGAAGCGAAGTCCTCCACTGGAATGACTGCTGCAACAGCAGCTGCCGGCTGTACGGATACTTCTTCGCCTTCCACCACTTCTGGCGTCAGTCTCCAGTGAGCAAGAAACTCAATATTGCCTTCTCCGCCTGTAATTGGTGAAAAGGTTAATCCATGTAGACCGAATCCTAACTCTGCAGCCATAGTCAGTACATTAATCAATACCTCTTTATGGACCGCGGAATCACGAATCACACCTGATTTTCCAACCTTCTCACGCCCAGCCTCAAATTGCGGCTTGATGAGTGCAGCGATATCTGCTGGACGTTGCAGCAAGGCTTTGAGGGGTGGGAGAATTATTTTTAAGGATATAAAAGAAACATCAATACTGGCAAAGTCCGGAACAGGACCCTGCAAATCTGAAGGTGTCATATACCGGAAGTTCGTACGCTCCATGACGCTCACTCGCTCATCATTACGCAGTGACCAATCCAGCTGGTTATAGCCAACATCAATGGCATACACATGGCTTACACCATTCTGAAGCGCACAATCTGTGAAGCCGCCAGTGGAAGCACCAATGTCCAGCATGTTCCGTCCGGTAAGATCAATATTAAATTGGCGAAGAGCCTTCTCCAGCTTTAGGCCTCCACGACTGACATACGGATGCACAGAGCCTTTAACCTTAAGGGTAGACTCCCGCGAGACCTTCATGCCAGCTTTTTCAATACGTTCCTCATCCGCGAGCACCAACCCTGCCATAATAGCAGCTTTAGCTTTCTCCCGGCTTTCATAAAAACCTTGCTCCACAAGCAGTACATCAATCCGTTCTTTACGGTGTTCCATGGTCATCTCCCGATCGTTCAAGGGTTACTAATTTCCGGCTTCCACTTAGGAAGACGAAGTCGTTTTGTAATTATAAGCACTTAGAGCCATCATGGACTTGATACGTGCACATAACGCTTCTACGGTAAGGCCTGTTTGCTGACGTTGTTCTTTAATGGAGCCATGCTCCACGAAGATGTCGGGCACACCCATCAGATGTACACGAGCGTCATAAATTTCATGCTCCGCGTAGAATTCCAATACCGCACTGCCGAGACTTCCCGCTTGGCAAGCCTCTTCAATAACAACCATATTGGTTCCAGCATGAGCCAAATCAAGAAGCATGGAGTTATCAAGCGGCTTCAGGAAACGCGCATTCACAATACCCACCTGAATCCCTTCCCGCTTCAGCAAATCAGCGGCTTCTTCAGCCACTTGAACCATAGGACCACATGCCACCACAGCATATCCTTCTCCTGTACGCAGTCGTTCCCATGATCCTATAGGAAGGGTATGCAGTTCAGCATCCATTGCCACGCCTGTTCCGTTAATACGCGGATAGCGGTAAGCAATTGGACCGTCATTATATTCAAGTGCCGTCTTCATCATATGACGCAGCTCATTTTCGTCTTTCGGCATCATCATCACCATATTAGGGATATGGCGCATAAAAGCAACATCGTACACACCCTGATGAGTCTCACCATCCGCACCCACAAATCCAGCACGGTCAATGGCGAACATAACATTGGCGTTATGGCGGCAAATATCATGGACGATCTGATCATAGGCACGCTGCATGAAGGTAGAATACACGGCGTATACCGGCTTCATCCCTTCCATAGCCAAAGCTGCACACAGGGTTGCTGCATGCTGCTCGGCAATACCGACGTCAATCATGCGATCCGGAAATTCCTTCGCAAAAGGAAACAACCCTGAACCGCCTGGCATCGCAGGGGTAACTGCAATCAGGCGCGAATCTTCACGTCCCAGCTCAATCAGCGTACTGCCAAATACTTCGGTATACATTGGAGGACCTACAGCTTTAAGTGCCTGACCCGACTCAATTTTGTAAGGGGAAATGGCATGCGATTTATAGAAATCAGTCTCAGCCGGTTTGTAGCCCTTGCCTTTGGTCGTCAGCACATGCACAAGCACAGGACCCGCCACGTTATCTGCTTGATGGAAGGTGTCGATCATTTTCTCCAGATCATGTCCATCCACTGGCCCAAGATACGTAAAGCCAAGCTCTTCAAACAATACTCCGGGTACCATCATATATTTAAGACTGTTTTTTAACTGTTCAGCGGTTTTCGCTAATCGTCCACCGATGGCCGGAATCTTCTTAAGCAGCCCTTCAACCTCGTCTTTAGCACGCAAATAATGACGGTCCGAACGAATTTTGCTTAAATAATTGTGCATCGCCCCTACATTCGGAGCAATCGACATTTCATTATCGTTCAAAATAACCATCAGCTTACGCTTCTCATGGCCAATGTGGTTAAGCGCTTCAAAAGCCATCCCGCCGGTAAGCGCACCGTCACCAATCACGGCAATTACCTTGTTGTCTTCGCCTTTAAGATCACGAGCCATAGCCATCCCCATCGCTGCCGACAAAGAGGTGCTGCTATGTCCAGCTTCCCACACATCATGTTCGCTTTCAGAGCGCTTAACAAAGCCGCACAATCCCTGATATTTGCGCAGGGTATCAAAGCGATCTTGACGGCCGGTCAGTATTTTGTGGACATAGGCTTGGTGGCCAACGTCGTAGATCATTTTGTCACGAGGACTGTTGTAGCAATAATGTAAGGCCAGCGTGAGCTCCACCACCCCCAGATTAGAACCGAGGTGCCCGCCGGTTGCTGTAAGCTTCTCAATCAGAAATCGTCGAATTTCCTCTGCAAGAGTAGTTAATTCTTCGACTGACAGTGATTTCAGTTGTTGTGGATCATTTATTTGTGGAAGCAGCACGAATAGTTCCCCGCTTTCCTAGATGTTGTAAAATATATAAAAACCATTATAACACAAACGAAACGGCTGTCGAAATACAGCCGCTTCGAAAGTTCATACTTAGTGATCACGTGCCATTAAATAATCTGCAATTTCCAGCAGGCGCTGGTTGTCGTAAAAACCGCCATTCAGCACAGCATTTTGAGCTGCTTCTGTAAGCTGCTTCACCTCAGCACGAGATTCCTCTAACCCAATAAAATAAGGGTAGGTTACCTTCTGCTGTTTGATATCGCTGCCTGTTTTTTTACCAAGCTTGCCTTCATCTCCAACCAAATCAAGAATATCATCCTGAATTTGAAAAGCGAGTCCGATGCTTGTGCCAAAATCACGCAGAGCTTCAAGCTGCTTCTCTGTTGCCCCTGCGATACGTCCGCCGGCTAACAACGAAAAGATAATTAAATCTCCGGTTTTATGCAGATGAATATACTTCAGCTGTGCAAGATCTGTTAGTCCTTGCTCGCCTTCCATATCTGCTATCTGACCGCCGACCATGCCGCGTGGACCCGCCATTTCCGCCAGATCCTCCACTATGGATAAAACATTATCAGCAGGGATGCCAAATTTACGGGAGGCTTGTACCACACTGTAAAAAGCATGGGTCAAAAGCGCATCACCCGCAAGAATAGCTGACGCTTCACCAAAGACTTTATGATTCGTCAGCTTGCCGCGCCGATAATCATCATTATCCATGGCAGGCAGATCATCATGAATCAACGAGTAGGTATGTACCATCTCAATAGCAGCAGCAATAGGCAAGGCTGCTTCACGGCTGCCTCCCAGTGATTCACAAGCAGCGATCACAAGCAGCGGCCGGAGGCGTTTGCCCCCTGCCATTAGCGAATACTTCATCGCTTGCTGTAAATTTTCCGGAACCGTCCATGCTGCGGGAAGAATAGTCTCAAGCTCCTGTGAGAGCAAATCACTTATCGATGCGATGTAATCCTCCAGCGGCTGCCGCATGCTTTCACTTGCGGACCTTCCCTCCAGATCATTCTCAAAGCGATTCATCGGCGTCCCCTTCCAGACGTGCACCAAACGGCTTTTTGCGCAGTTCTCCGTCCTCTTGGGTAATCATTTCGATCTTACGCTCTACTTGTTCCAGCTTGCTGCCGCAAAGCTGCGACAGCTTCATGCCCTGCTGAAATAAATCGATGGCCTTCTCCAGAGGAACGTCGCCGTGTTCAAGCTCACGAACGATTTCCTCCAGTCGGTCCATAGCGCCTTCAAAATCAAGTTCCGCTTCCTTCGTCATCGTCTTTGCCATCCTCCTTCATCCCCCATACTTGGCAGTTCAGCTGTCCGTCATTCATCTTTATCACCACAAGATCGCCAAGCTGCACTTCGGTCAGCGATTTGATTAAATGTTCTTCCGCCTCGTCATACACTAAGCTGTAGCCGCGCGACATTACTTTTAGCGGGCTCAGCGCATCCAGGTGACGAATCTCTGCCACATAGCGAGATCGCTTCTCCTGCAAACGAGCCTGCATAGCGCCCATTAACTCACGGCGCATGCTGTCCGTGCGCTGACGTGCTGCGGCAACACTGTCGCGCGGATGGAACCGCTGCAGACTGTGATGCAGCACCGCCTTACGCTCGCGGGAACGGCTGAGCCGTGCATCCGCTGAGCGCTGGAGCCGCTCACGCAGCATGTCCAGCCGCTGCGTGTGCTGAATCAGCGTCCGGCGCGGGCCTGCCAGCGCCAGCGAGCGCTGCAGCACCGAGTGGCGCTCGCGTCCACGCTGGGCGCGTTGTTGCAGCGCTTGGCGCAGCCGCTGCTGCAGCTGGCGAAGCTGCGCAGCTAGCTCGCCGGCGTGAGGCACGGCCAGCTCAGCGGCCGCTGTGGGCGTAGCCGCGCGGAGGTCGGCGGCGAAATCGGCAATCGTGAAATCGGTCTCGTGGCCGACGGCCGAGATGACCGGAATCCTTGATGCCGATATCGCTCGTGCGACTTCCTCCTCGTTGAACGCCCACAGCTCCTCCAGCGAACCGCCGCCGCGGCCGACGATAAGCACGTCGGCTTCACCCATGGCGTTCAGCGCGCCAATCGCCTTCACTATCGAAGGCGCAGCGCCTTTGCCTTGCACCAGTACGGGATAGATTACAATAACTACCTGCGGAAACCGCCGCTGAAGCGTAATCACAATATCTCGTACAGCTGCTCCTGTTGGGGATGTAATCACACCAATACACTTCGGGAACCGCGGCAACGAACGCTTGCGAGCTTCTGCAAAAAGGCCTTCTTTTTCAAGCTTGCTCTTCAGCTGCTCATAGGCCAGATATAAACTGCCAATCCCATCAGGCTGCATATGTGTGGCATAGAACTGGTATTGCCCATCCCGTTCATAAACGGTCACATTGCCTCTGGCAATTACCCGAGCGCCTTCTTTCGGAATAAAGGGCAGCCGCTGGTTATGAGAAGCGAACATAATCGTTTTAATACGGCTGCTCTCGTCCTTAAGTGTGAAGTACATATGCCCGCTGCCATGATGTGTAAAGTTGGAAATCTCTCCGCGAATCCACACATCCGAAAGTAAATTATCCGAGTCTAGCTTCATGCGGATATAACGGTTGAGTTCTTTTATCGAATAAACCTGCCGCTCTGCCGCCATGAATCTTACCCCTATTCCAGGCCGTGACGGCGTTTAGCCGCAATCAGCGTGTTGCTCATCAGCATTGTAATAGTCATCGGTCCAACCCCGCCTGGAACAGGCGTGATGTATCCGGCAACTTCTTTTGCACTTTCATAATCAACGTCACCTGCGAGTTTACCGTTATCCAGACGGTTCATGCCCACATCGATGACAACAGCACCCGGCTTCACATAGGAAGCATCAATGAAATTAGCTCGTCCGATCGCTACAACCAAAATATCCGCTTGACGGCTAATCTCTTGCATATTAGCTGTACGGGAATGGCACATAGTTACGGTAGCATTTTCGCGTTGCAACAAGAGGGAAACTGGCTTTCCTACAATATTGCTACGACCAATTACAACGGCATGTTTACCTGCCATACCTGTTCCTGTACGTTTAATCAGTTCGATTACTCCTGCAGGAGTACATGGAAGAAGAC
The DNA here is from genome assembly GCF_037969975.1 of Paenibacillus sp. FSL R7-0163. Lineage (NCBI taxonomy): Bacteria > Bacillati > Bacillota > Bacilli > Caryophanales > Paenibacillaceae > Paenibacillus > Paenibacillus sp. FSL R7-0163. Next base: position 1,322,346 of record NZ_CP150224.1, on the reverse strand, counting down.
TGTCGGCACCGATGACCAGGTTGCCTACATTGACAGGGTGAAAGCCGTCTACATCCTTTTCCACGGAGATTGCATCAATAACAGCCTTCTCCTCGATATGCTTAGGCAATGGGAGTTGAACCAGAATTCCGTCGATATCATCGCGTCCGTTTAGCTCTGCTACCAGTGCCAGAAGTTCTTCTTGAGAAGTGGATTCATCCAATTTATGCACTTCCGAATGGAATCCTAAGCTGATACAAGATTTCTCCTTATTGCGAACATAAACCTGAGATCCCGGGTCTTCACCTACTAGAATAACAGCCAAACCGGGCTTTACGCCGCGTTTCGCCAGTTCAGCAACCTCTTGGGCAATGCTAATACGAATTTCCTCGGATACTTGTTTACCACTGATGATTGCTGCTGTCATGTTAGTCTCTCCCCTTTTATATACTTTACTATGGTTTATAAATTAAGAATGGTCAGCTTTAATAGCATCTATCTCTTGGATCATCTTGCCGAGTACTCCGTTAACAAACTTCCCGGAATCATCCGTTCCAAAATGCTTGGCCAAATCGATCGCTTCATTCACCGCAACCTTCGCAGGCACATCATTAGCGAACACCATTTCATACGCTGCTAAACGTAGAATCTGACGATCCACACGTGACAGACGGCTCATTTGCCAGCCCTTCAGGTAATGTTCAAGTATATCGTCGATCGCTACCTTGTGCTCCCATACCCCATTCACATGCTCTACCACATAGTGTTTAAGCTGAATCTCGTCCGTGATTACACGTTCGGTTTCATTCTCTTCTGAAGCTTCCTCGAGCAGCATTTCTACGGCTTCCGCGCTTTCCACATCGTTCATTTCCATCTGATACAGGCTTTGGACAATAATCTCTCTAGCTATACGTCTTTTCATGTGTTCCTCCTAAAATCTTATATCGCATTAAAATATTCACTTGTACTGCAACAACGTCTACGACCTAAATATCGCTTCACACTTATTCATTCTTTCCCTAATCCTGTGAGGATTATTGCACAAAGCGAAGATACCTTCAGAGGAAGCTCGCAAATATACCTGTCCCTTGTCGCAAAAAAACCGCAATGCCTTTCTTCCGGGGGCAACGGACAACACAAACTTACGGTTTCCTGCTCCGGGAAAAAGACTATCGCGGTTCACTTAAAGGGACGCCAGCGTCCGGATAATCGCGAAACCAACTCCTGCCATTGAAACAGGGGCGCTTGCGCGGTATCCTTTCTTTTGCCGAGCGTATATCCGATGAACACTACCAGTGCAAAGAACAGCATATCCCAAAAACCGCAAATTAAATAAATCAAACCCAGACCAATGCCGAAAGTCACTCCGGCGATTCTACCCCCGTGACTTTCCCATACTTCTTTCCAAGACATAAGGGAAACTCACCTCTATTCCACTCGACTTTTGAAGCTTGGAGACTGCGTGAGGTTAGCAATATATACAGACACATCAGCAACCGGAATGCCGGTTGTCTCCTGCACGAAATCATGCACCTGACGTTGTACTTCTGTCGTAAGCAGCGGTAATGAATGCTCACCGTCCACTACTGCACGAATTGTAATTTCAAGGCCAGCCTGAGAGACACGAATACGTGACTTGAGATCTCTGATTCCCTTCACTTTACCAGCAGCCTTAAGACTCAGATTCTCAATAGTTTCCATTGAAATCTGGATATCCCCATACTCTGTACGCTGATCGACCGAAGGCAATGAAGCGCGATCACGGCGCAGAGAGATGTAGAAAAATCGGATACTCAGAAGGAACAAGACAACTGCTACTATTATTGCTGTAATATAAGCTGCTGGTCCATTCTCAATCTCCAAAGTTCTAGGAATCGCACCGCTTAAGAGGAGGATGGCAATAACAGATAGTATTCCGATACTTAAACTGTAGACAAACAGCAAAAGTCTGTCCAAAATTTTTGCCACGAGTCTCATAACCTCCTTAAATTAGAGTAAACCCTCGACTTTGCTGTCGGGGGTTTATGGAAGAACGATGACTGCTATTTCACACGAAGAATCGTTTCAGTTTCTTCGTTCTTGTCTACAGTGTTGTTGTTCTTGAATTGCACATCATGAATATGCACATTCACTTCCACAACAGTCAGACCAGTCATAGTCTCGATGGAGCGCTTAACATTACGTTGAATTTCAGCAGCCACTTCAGGAAGGCGATTGCCATATTCAATAATTACAGAAACATCCACCGCAGCTTCACGTTGTCCAACCTCTACTTTAACTCCTTTGGACAGATTCTTACGTCCAAGAAGTTCAACAATACCACCGGCGAATCCGCCGCTCATACCTGCTACACCTTTAACCTCAACGGTCGCCAGACCTGCAATAACCTCGATTACTTCAGGAGCAATCTGGATTTCACCGATTTCCGTCCGTTCGTATTCTGTCGGCAATGTACTCATTTTAGACTTCACACCTTTCAAGAAAGATTGTTCATGATTTCAAGCGTAAAGCACGTCTCTTATTAAACATACTATATCATTTGACGAACTTTATGACAAACAAACCGAAGTCGTCCTAAATTTCATACTCTTCAAGAAACTTAATGTCAAAGTTACCATCCAAAAATACAGGATGCTCCAACAGTTTCTGATGGAAAGGGATGGTAGTATGAATCCCTTCCACGGCGAATTCAGCCAAGGCGCGCTTCATCTTCGCAATCGCTTCCTGACGTGTAGGAGCCCATACAATCAGTTTTGCAATCATAGAATCATAGAAAGGGGAAATCGTATATCCTGGGTACGCCGCACTATCTACACGAACGCCAAGGCCTCCGGGTGGCAAATAAAAGCCGATTTTTCCTGGTGAAGGCATGAAATTACGCTCTGGATCTTCAGCATTTATACGGCATTCAATCGACCAGCCATTAATCACGATATCTTCCTGAGTGAATGACAGCGGATTGCCTTCTGCTACAGAAATCATTTCCTTAATCAAATCCACGCCTGTAACCATTTCCGTTACTGGATGTTCGACCTGAATACGAGTATTCATCTCCATGAAGTAAAACTGTCCATCCGGTCCAAGCAGGAATTCAAGTGTTCCGGCTCCCGAATAATTCACGGCAAGCGCTGCTCGAACAGCTGCTTTACCCATTGCTTCACGAATTTCAGGTGTGAGCACTGAACAAGGTGCCTCTTCAATCAGCTTTTGGCGACGACGCTGCACGGAGCAGTCCCGTTCACCTAAGTGCACTACATTGCCATGTTTATCTGCAATAATCTGAATCTCCACATGCTTCATGCCTGTTAGGAATTTCTCCAGATATACACCAGCGTTACCAAACGCCTTTTGTGCTTCCTGTTGTGCAGCAGTGATCTGCTTCACCAAAGATTCCTCGTCCTCAGCAATCCGTATTCCCTTACCTCCGCCACCTGCAGTAGCCTTAACGATGATTGGGTAACCAATATCGCGGCCCAGCATGACAGCTTCCTCTACATCGCCTACAAGACCATCTGAGCCCGGGATAATCGGAACTCCAGCCAGTTTCATGGTTTCCTTCGCTACAGCCTTGTCACCCATACGGTTTATGGCATCTGGAGAAGGTCCTATGAAGATAATATTGCAAGATTCACAAATCTCTGCAAAATCCGCATTTTCAGCTAAAAATCCATAGCCAGGATGGATGGCATCACATTCCGTTAAGGTGGCTACACTCATAATATTTGTAAAGTTCAGATAGCTGTCCTTGGCCGGCATCGGACCGATGCAGTAAGCTTCATCAGCCAACCGGACATGCAGTGAATCCCGGTCGGGTTCCGAATAGACCGCGACGGTGGAAATGCCCAGTTCACGGCAGGCCCTAATAATGCGGACCGCGATTTCGCCGCGGTTGGCAATCAACACTTTTTGAATGTTCATGCGTTTCCTCCCAAAGTTTTGCGAAGCTTCCGCTCCTTAAGTAGTCTGCGGTATTTATTCCGGTTTAACCAAGAATAGTGGTTGACCATATTCTACAAGCTGACCGTTCTCAGCAAGTACAGACACGATTTCACCTTTGATCTCCGCTTCCAGCTCATTCATCAGTTTCATCGCCTCGATAATGCAAACCGTTGATTTTTCACTTACACGGTCTCCAACATTAACAAACGAAGGCGTTTCCGGAGAAGCGGCACTATAAAAGGTCCCCACCATTGGAGACACAATTTTATGTAGTTTGCCTTCATCAGCTGCTTGTGGCTGCTGCGCTGGAGGAACTTCACCAACTACCGGATAGGATACTTGCGGTACGCTCTGCGGCTGCGGGGCAGGCGTAAAGGGATAGGCAGCATAAGGAGTCGCCTGTACTGCTGTTCCATCAGCTTCAGGGCGATCCGGTTTGCGAATTGCAAGCTTCATTCCTTCGCTTTCGATCTCCAACTCATGTACAGAGGAGGTCTGGTCCAGCAATTTAATCAATTCCTTAATTTCGCTCAACTTGAACATATATCAGTTCACTCCTTCAGCTTTCTCTCGAAGCCACTTCTTAAGCGGACAAGATAACTTTATGTATTATATCACAATCGGTAAAAATGGAAAGAGCCCGGGGCAACCCGAGCTCTTTCGTCATTTTTCTTTTAATTTTACAGCTTATTATTGCTCGGAAACGTATTGTACACTAATTTTATCTTGAGACACGCTCAGTTCCTTCATTACGAGATCCACGATACTAACCGCTTGTTTTACATCCAGTTTGTCGCTGAGAACGACTACTTTGTAGCTGTCTCCAGCTTCTTCCTTTACAATCGCTTCTCCATATTTTTGTTGAAGCTGTTCTTCGATACCGGTAATTTTGGATTCTTTTTCTTCAAGATTGAGAAGTTGTTCTTGAGCGACTGCGTTATCAGCAGGTGTTTTATCCATGTCATTAATCAAAGCAAGCAAGTCTTGTTGGTTCTTAAGATTCTTTTGCTCACGTTCATAAAGGTAGTTAGTGAACATGCTGCTCGCCGATACACTTTGAGAAGCTACTTCATCGAGAATTTCTTTGTCATTTTTGGCTGGAGTCTTGGTGGTTGTATTTGCGGCTGTATCTTTAGCAGATGTATCTGTTTTCGCGGCATCTTTAGCAGCAGTGTCGGTTGTTGCCTTCTCTGAGTCACTGCTATTTGCGGCAGCTTTACTGCTATCGTCCTTAGCAGCTGTAGTTGTACTGTCGTCCGTTTTAGCAGTAGTAGTGCTATCATCCGTTTTAGCGGTAGCAGCACTGTCATCCGTTTTGGCGGCAGTAGCGCTGTCGTCCGTAGTAGCGGCGCCAGTAGTGCTATCTACAACGCCTTCATCAGCAACAACATCGCCTTGACTAACAACTTCGTTCACAACAACACCTTTGTCACCAACCGTGGGCAACGCTGCACCTGCTGTGTCTTTCAGGGAATCAACCTGCATTGTGCCAGCCGTGTCTTTTGGAATCGAAGCACCTGAGTCTTCAGTGAATAAATAGTATGCAGAGAGGACCACCATCAAGCTGAGCATAGAAACCAACCATATCGTTTGTCTTTTGCCGTTCATTCCATATTCCTCCTAAAATTTAATCTAGTGGCTGCTTCGGAAGCACTCACTTATTGACTTTCTCCTGCTACTCTTGTTTGCGTGGTACTACTGAAATGCGCTGGATCGGGACGTTCAAGCCTTTTTCTATAGCCTGCTCGACGAGTCCACGAACAACCTTGTTCTCTGCCCCTTTGGCAACCACCAGTACGCCGCGTACCTGAGGTTTAATCCGCTTCGTCACAATGGGTGTTTCGTCCCCTGATTGCGAGTAGGTTACGATTTCGCCATCCCTCGTATATTGTGTCGTATGACGTTTCCCCCCACTGGCATCCGTCTCTTCACTAAGCTGCTGGGAGTCATTCATATTACGCACCACGACAATTTCTTCTGTAGACTCCACTGTAACCATGATATCGACCGTACCGACGCCAACGATTTTCTCCAAAATCTCCTTCATCCGGTTCTCCATCGCTAGTTCGATGCTGTCGAACGAATTGGTTGTTGTGGTTGGATCACTCTGCACCAGCGCCGTTTGTGAGGACTGATTCAGCGGCGGCTCGCGCCCTGTATTCTCGTTATCAATCCTCTTCACATTGACGAAGGAATTGAATAGCATGATCGCTGCGCCCAGCAGACCCAGAATGATCAGCCAGCGAAAGGTATGGCTTCTCTTTGGACTGCCGGCCCCACCCCCAGCCCACTGCTCAAGCTTTTTCAGCCAATTGCCCACTCCCATCCCTCCTAAAAATTATAGTTATTTAGAAACTGCAAGCTCATGATTTGACGTTACTAGCCACGCTGCCATCCACCTGAATGACTTTGGGATCCAAATCCCACTTCAGTTCCAGCAGCTTTACAATGGACTCCATTTCACTCGAGGACGCGCTGTCTTCCGCCACAGTTCCGTTCACTGCTTTATTAGGTTCATCTGATGATGTTGCTTCACTCTCTACGTTATCTGCCGGATTAGCGCCAATTTTAACTTCTACAGGTGCTACAGGAGTGATTGTAATGGGTGCTGTAGTCGCTGTGCAGGAAGCTCCGGAAGTACCCGGGGAGTTAGCCGATGTCTGAGGCATAGAGACCTTTACATTAGAAATGACAGGAACATCTTCGTTACCGGTGCCGCCAGACTTCCCCATGCCCAGCGTTACGGTGACATTAACCCCGCGTTTGCCGGTCTCGCTGATAATCTGCTCTTTCATCTGACCCGCCACCTCTTCGGCAGCGAGCTGCAGACTCTGTTCCTGACGGCCTTGTGCAAGCTTTTGCCCATCTGCCAGAATCTGTTCCAAGGATGGGTCTCCCTTCCCTCCGCCAGTGAACAAACCGCCTTCTTTCTCTTGCTGTCCCATAGCGACACTCAGTTCGGAGATTGCATCACCTTTCAGGAGAGAGACGATAGGGCTGAGCATCGTGAGCAGGATTAGGAGACTTAGCACCAATCTTGCATAACGCTCCATGGATTTGCTTGGGAGCAGCAATTCAACAAATGACGCCAACAGCACAACCAGGATGATCTCCCGCAGCCAACCGCCCAACCAGCTCATGGTTTCCCTCCTAAAGGTTTTGTTGCTTCACCTCATCATTACGGTCAAGTTGCCCGCAGTCAGCATGATCGTAACCGCCATAAAAAACATTAAGGAAACAGCAGCCAAAGCAGCGAATACGTACACCATGCTTTTTCCAATCGTCTGGAGACAGACTACAATCGGTGTCTCTCCCAGCGGCTGCATCACAGCGGCGGCTATGTTGTAGATAAGGGCAAGCACCAGGATTTTGATTGCCGGAAAAGCACACAGGAACAATATGATAATGACACCCGATAACCCGATCGCATTCTTCACCAGCAGTGAAGCTGAGATTACTGTGTCTGTGGCATCCGCGAACATTTTGCCGATGACCGGAACAAAATTCCCTGTAATATATTTAGCGGCCCGAATGGTGACTCCATCCGTTACTGAGCTTGTTATCCCTCGAACGGAAATTACACCTAGGAACACAGTTAGCAGTACACCTAACAGTCCAGCACCGATGTTTCGCAGCAGGTTAGCCAGCTGGGTTAGTTTATATTTCTCCGACAATGCGCTGACCAGATGCAGCACAGCCGAGAAGAACAGAAGCGGAAAAACAAGGGTGTGGATCATGGTGCCAACCGTATGAATCATAAAAACAATTAACGGATGGGTGACAGAGACCGTAACGATATTCCCCATCGAAGCCAGCAGCGCGAACAGCAGTGGAATCATCGCCATCATGAAATCGATCATCCGGTCGATAGCATCCTTTGCATAACCAATAGCGATATTGAAGCTGTTCACGGCAATTACCAGCACCACCATATAACAGAGCGTATAAGCGACCTTACTGACCGTTTTTCGCTCAAAAGCGGTTTGCAGCGTCTCCAGAATCATGCTGAGCACACTGATCATCACAATCGTCACGAGCAGCTTTCCGTTGTACAGCACCTCATGCCACATAAAGCCTAGAAGCCCAGATAACACACCCTTCAAGCTGAGCCCCTTATCTCCTGGAAGCAGCATGTCCATTAGCGTAGGTGTGGCCCCGTCCGGGAAAAAACCACCATAATCCTTCATCAGCTGATCCCAATACGACTCCACTTTATCTTTTGGCAAATTATTCACCTGGCTCTTGACCCACTGGTCTACCGGGGAAGAACTGCCGGATTCTGGTGTTGAGGAAGCTTGCACACTCTGAGCTGTACCTGCAAACCATAGAATGAAAAAGAATGGAAGCAGCAGCAGTATTATTTTTAGTTTTGGAGGACGGAAAACACTGCGCTCTTGCATAATTTCTCCTCCCGATTCGTTGCTCAGCTCTCTTTACGATTGCTTTAAGCAGGCAGTAGTTTCATGACGGTTTCGATAATGATGCTGATAATGGGTACGGCTAGTACCATAATTAGCACTTTGCCAGCGAGTTCTATTTTGGAAGCAATCGATTCCTGACCGGCATCTCGTACAATCTGTGCACCAAACTCCGCGATATAGGAAATGCCGATGATTTTGAAAACAGTCTTCAAATAAATCATTTCCATCCCCGATGACTCAGCCACCCGCTCCAGTGTAGAGAGGATCATTCCGATCTTGCCGATCAGAAACATAAAAATTAGAATTCCTGTTGTAGTAGCAAGAAGAAAGGCGAACATCGGTTTTTGTTCCTTCAGTACGAGAATCAATATGGTCGATATCAGCCCAATCCCAACAACTTGAATAATCTCCATAGCACGCCTATTGAAAAAGAAAGATCGTTTTTATTTCCTGCAGCAACCCGTCCAGCATACGAATCACCATGAACAGCACGACTACGAACCCGATCACGGTTACCCAATGTGCAAAATCCTCTTTTCCCATCTGTTTGAGCACCGTGTGTATCATGGCGATAATTATGCCAATGCCGGCAATTTGAAAAATCGCATTGACTTCAATATTCATTCCTGGCACCTCGCTAAAAGATCAAAATGACGATCAGTACTCCAAGCAGCAGACCCAGGCTTTTACTTAACTTTTCATATTTGCCTTGATCCTCTCTGGCCACCGACTCCTCCTGCTTCAATTGCTGCAATGCTAACGCGATATGAGTGCTCTGATTCGACCTATCGCTTGTGCCGAGAGTACAGCTGAGCTGGCGAAGAATCTCTTTTTCTGTCCCCTTCATAGCGGTAGACTTCCAATATGCTTCCATCGCCCGCTGGATGGCATCCTGGGCGCTTCTGTCATAGGGAGGGCTCATCTCCTCCGCTGTTTTGACAAACAACGATTTCAGCGGGTCCTTAGACTGATTCCCAATCCGCCGCATGGCTTCCGGCAGTGGGGTGAAGCCGTACATGATCTCTGTTTCCAACCGCTGTAGTGCTGCTATTAAACCTCTGATATGTCTGGGCCTGTCTGCATATTGACGAGCAAACTGGAGACCTGCAAGCGTACCAGCCACCACAATGAGCACAGCACCGAACAGCTTAAGCATGCAAATCACCACCTAGTCGATCCCCGGGAGAGATAAGCAGCATTCCTCTTTTCTGGCCATCCAGAATACGAAACGTGAGGCCTGCTTCTGAACGATGGAGTATGACATATCTCTCGAACATCTTTTGTTCCAGCAGTCCTCCAAGACCCGGCCTACGAGCCAACTCTGTTACATCTTTTCCGTGAGCGGAAGCAATGACAGATATTCCGGCATGCAGTGCCTCGGTAACCGCTTCGGCATCTTCAGGACGGCCAATCTCATCCGCGATTAATACATCTGGAGATAGCGACCGGATCATCATCATCATGCCTTCTGCCTTGGGACACCCATCAAGAACGTCTGTCCGCGGACCCACGTCAAAGGCCGGAACACCACGCCGGCTGCCAGCAATTTCAGACCGTTCGTCAACAATTCCCACCTTCAGCCCCGGTCTATTCCCTTCGCGCTTGCCCAATTCCCCTAAGGAGATTTGTCTTGCGAGATCGCGGAGTAGGGTAGTCTTGCCATGTTGTGGAGGGGAGAGAATCAAGGTGTGCATCATTCGCTGCCGCCCCTTGTCCAGTAAATAAGGCAGCACTCCATCTGCGATTCCAGGTACTTCACGAGCAATACGGACATTAAAGCCAGTGATATCACGAAGATGTTCTACACCTCCGCCACTCAGTACTGTCCGACCAGCAAGTCCTATCCGATGACCGCCGGGAATCGTAATAAATCCTTTTCTCAGCTCTTCTTCCATCGTATATAGCGAATGGTTGCTGATCAGATCTAGCAGTCGATGAGTGTCTTCCCGATCCGGCTTGTAAGCTTCTTCAGGCCTCTGCGTCAAACTGCCATTCACTCTTAGAAAGTGATATTTACCAGAGTAGTTAATTTCCAGCGGACGACCTTCACGGACACGAATCTCCTCCACCATTCCTAGCAGCGGAAGGGGAAGGCACTTTAACAGTGCTCTTACTTTTTCAGGAAACAATTGCAGCCAGTCATCTGCCATACAAAGTACCCCCAAGCTGTCCTCTACTTAATTGCTTTATTCCATATTTATGCTTGTACGCGCCCAATATGCCTATCATCTATCATTTTTTCAAAATCCCGATTAAGAGAAAGGCTACACCGCAGCCCACCCAGCCTAATTTGCTCCATGACAGCTGCTGCGCCATCCCAGTCAGGCCAATTGCTGTCGTCAATATCAATATGGTCGGGCCTACCAAAGCCAGTCCAGAATTGACAGCGAGTGCCTTATCGACCTGATTTAATCTGAGCATTATCAGGGCAGCTATAATCTCTGCACTGCCCGAGAACAACCGCAGAGTCGCCATCCAACTCACATACTTGTCCAATCAACTCAACTCCTTTTACTAATTCATTCATACCAAAAGACATCTGAGGCTTGTTTAGCTTTCTATTATTCATGGATATGCGTGGCTTTTTCACTTTAGACAATGAGAAATGACAGATTTACAGATCAGACTGTGAAAGAATTCATAGTGAGTGGGTTCATAAATAAATATAATCAGTACGATAAAATAATTTTTACGAACGCCTTCATCTGTGGTATCCTTTTTAATTGGAAATATAGTGAGTTTATATTTTCAAAAAAAGGCAAACTAAAAAGACATAAGAAAAAGAGGGGATTTGTGTCATGCACGTTCGAAATTACGAGCTACCGCTCAGCATGCGGTCCGTAGTCAGACCAGTAAGAGAAGCGGCAATCATTATTTTTTCAGCTTTTTTAGTCGCCGCAGGGATGAGATTATTTCTAATTCCTCATCAACTGCTAAGCGGCGGGGTAGCGGGGGTGGCTTCAGTCATCGGGTATGTAACTAATCCGAAGTACATCTCAATCATTTATTTTGCGATAAACCTTCCTGTTCTGATCTGGGGATTTATTGCAGTGGGGAAAAAGTACATCTTACTAAGCATGCTTTCCGTTTTAGCTACCACCTGGTTCATGACAATTATTCCTGCGGTGAAAGTGACCAAAGACCCGATTTTGGCTAGTATTTTTGGCGGCGTAATTATTGCTGGCGGGGTTGGATTTTCTCTCCGTGCCGGGGGCTCATCTGGAGGATTTGATATATTAGGCTCGATTATTACACGTAAGCGGGATATTCCTATTGGGAATGTACTCTTCGTAATGGATGGGATCGTTATTCTGAGTTTAGGCTTCTTTAAAAGCTGGGACTCAGCCTTATACGCTATGCTCTGTATTTTTGTGAAAAGCAGAGTGGTTGATATGATTCATATTCGTCATGTCAAGCTAACCTGCTTCATTGTTACCAAGGAACGGGATAAAATGCTGAATCGTCTTAGAGAGCTGCCTCATGGCATCACAGTAGTCAACGCAGAGGGCGGTTACAGTCACGAGGGCAATACAATGCTGATGACCGTAACGACCCGCTATGAGCTGTCAGAGCTGCGTAAGACTATCCTTGAGACGGATCCAAGCTCTTTCGTCAATGTACTTGAGACTGTTGAAATTCTAGGCCGATTTAGACGTTTAGGATAAATACCCATATAGATGTAAAAAGGAACGCTGCATTCAAACCTGCAGCGTTCCTTTTCATTTATAGCTGATGCCCAAAAAGGAGACCCCGTAGCTAAGTAGCTGTAGGATCTCCCTTTTTATTGATTAAACGGCTCTTAACGACGATCCTTAGGACCACCAACAAAGGCCTGCTCAGTTGTATCCAGATTATAAGCGGTGTGAAGCGCCTGAATGATCGATGGCAAATTGCCGGATTCGATTACACAAGAAACCTTAATCTCTGACGTGCTGACCATCTTAATGCTTACGCCCTCTTGGGAGAGTACATCAAACATTTGAGCTGCAACACCAGGATGGCTAACCATACCCGCGCCAACAATAGAAACCTTCACGAGGTTATCCTCGGACGTCACTTCACGGTAAGGTAAAGTTTTATGGATTTCTTTAATTACTTCCTTCGCACGATCCAGTTCATCAAGTGAAACTGTAAATGAGAAGTCAGCCTGCTCATTCTGCACACCACTTTGTACAATGATATCTACGTTTACGCCTTCTTCAGCCAGCTTGCCGAAGACTTGAGCGAGTACACCCGGTACATCAGGTACTCCTAGAATACTGACACGCGCTACATTCTTATCATAAGCAATCCCACTAACTACGACACCTTGCTCCATGCTTGCTTCCTCCTTCACAACAGTACCTTCATTATGATTAAAGCTCGATCTAACGACCAGCTTAACTTGATGACGCTTAGCATACTCCACTGCACGCGGATGTAGTACGGCCGCTCCCAGATTGGCAAGCTCTAGCATCTCATCGTAAGAGATTTCGTTCAGCTTACGGGCTGTTTTCACAATGCGTGGATCTGTAGAATAGATACCATCAACGTCGGTATAAATCTCACATACATCTGCTTGAATAGCAGCCGCAAGGGCTACAGCTGTCGTGTCCGATCCTCCGCGGCCCAGGGTAGTGATCTCACCATCCAAAGTCATACCTTGGAAACCGGCAACGATAACGATCTGTTCGCGTTCCAAAGACGCTACTACACGGTGTGGATCAATATCATTGATACGAGCTCTACCGTGGGTTTCGTCTGTACGGAACCCGGCCTGCCATCCTGTATAAGATACTGCATTCCGCCCGATCCCATGAAGAGCTATGGACAAAAGAGCAACGGAAATCTGCTCTCCTGTTGTCATCAGCATATCCATTTCACGTGCAGGCGGCTGCCCGTTTAATTGCTTCGCCGTATCGATCAAATCATCTGTTGTATCCCCCATAGCAGATACAACTACAACGCAGCGATGTCCCTCATCCTGCTTGTCTGCGATGCGCTTGGCAACACGTTGCATGCGTTCTGTGTCGCCGACGGAGCTGCCTCCGAATTTCATAACATAAAGTGACAAAGTCCCACTCACTCCCCATATCGGTCTATGTAGTTGCTTCTAATCGGTTTCCCGCTTTAAACCAGTATAATACGAAAATAGCGTAATGCGTTAATGATTTCATTAAAAAATTATTGATTTTCCAGAAGCTAACAAAAAGATAAGGTCAGCTTCAACACACTAGCTGACCTCATTTCACTCGTCTTCCAATATTTCAATGGGAAGCTGGTCGATAAGTCAAGGCCATCACTCCAGAACTGAATCTTTTGGAGTCCACTAGCTCCAACGTCTTCTCTTCACCAACGTTATCGAACAGTCGCTGACCGCTACCCAGCAGAATCGGGAAGACCAGAAGCTGATATTTATCGACAAGGCCAAGCTGCATGAGGCTCTGCGCAAGCGTACGACTGCCAAAAACGAGAATATCTCTCCCCGGCTGCTCCTTCAGCTTGGACACCTCCTGAACAAGATCGCCCTTGATCAAGCTTGAATTGCTCCATGTTGTTTCTTCGAGAGTTGTGGAGACTACGTACTTAGCGTATCCATTCATCATTTCACCGTACTCACCCGTCTGCTCAACCATATTTGGCCAAGCCTCTGCAAAACCTTCGTAGGTTGTCCGTCCTAACATTAGAGCGTCAGCAGCTTTCAGTTCAGCAAATTTGAAATGCTCCTGTTCTTCACTTCCGAATGAGAAGGTCCATTGTGGATTTTCCATAACACCATCAAGGGATATGAACTCAGATATAATTAATTTTCTCATATGCGCCTCCTTCTAATCCTTTAATTCGTAAGTATAATATCCCACACCTATACTGTTCCTCATGCATCCTCGTTTATATACCAAAAACCCCCCACCGTAATAACGGGGGAGGCTGATTGGTTATAAGTTCAGCAAGTATGATGCTTCCTACGCGCGGGAGATATATTTACCTTCGCGAGTATCAATAAGCAGCACATCTCCTTCATTGATGAACAAAGGAACTTGTACAGAATGACCTGTTTCAAGCTTGGCCGATTTAGTAGCGCCTTGAGCTGTATTTCCCTTCACACCTGGCTCAGTTTCAACAACCTTCAGCTCTACACTGGTAGGCAGGTTGATCCCAAGGATTTCACCTTGGTAACTGATGATGTTTACAGTCATGTTCTCTTTAAGGAAGTTCAATTCCCATTCAAGCTGCTTGCTGGACAATTCGAATTGGTCATAGGTTTCGTTGTCCATGAAAGCATGCTCAGATCCGCTTGCATACAAATATTGCACGCCACGGTTCTCAATAATAGCACGGCCAATAGTTTCACCTGCACGGAAAGTACGCTCTACAGTGTTACCATTGCGCAGGTTTTTCAGCTTAGAGCGAACGAACGCTGCACCTTTACCTGGTTTAACGTGCTGGAAATCAAGAACGGTAAAAATATCACCGTCCACCTCTACGGTCAAGCCTGTCTTAAAATCGTTTACTGAAATCACTAAAAATCCCTCCTGAATTCGATAATTAAACCACTACTTTTTCATACTTACAGTACTGTATATTCTTTGGACGAATGGGTCAGCAGCGATATTCCGCTCTCGGTGATCACAATATCGTCTTCAATACGTACTCCGCCAATCCCCGGCAAATAGATACCTGGTTCCACAGTAACCACCATTCCCGGCTGCATTATATCGTCACTCAGCTTGGACAAACGCGGCCATTCATGAACTTCCATTCCAAGTCCATGACCCGTACTATGTCCAAATTGATCACCATATCCGTAGCTAGCGATGATATCACGTGCCAGTGCATCACATTCCCGTCCAGTCATACCCGGTTTGATATGTGCCAACGTATGTAGCTGAGCTTCCAGCACAATATCATAGATTTCTTTCAGCTTCGGATCTGGAGCTCCGAGTGCAATGGTACGAGTCACATCTGAGCAGTATCCATCGAGTAATGCGCCGAAATCAAGCGTAATAAATTCATTACCTTGAATTACACGGCTGCTTGCTACGCCATGCGGCATGGACGAACGTTCACCTGAAGCAACAATCGTATCAAAAGATGACGCAGTTGCCCCGTGGGTACGCATATAGAATTCCATTTCCAAATCGACGTCTCTTTCAGTCATGCCTGGTTTGATCACATTCAGAATATGATTGAATGTAGCATCAGCCAGATCAGCTGCACGTTGCATAACAGCAAGCTCTTCAGCATCCTTGAACATACGGAGGTCTTCCACGGCTTTGGAAACTGGAACTAACACTGCCGGCTTAAGGGCTTCCGCATATGAGGTATAAGCGCTGAATGAGACATCATCCTGTTCGAAACCAACACGTACCTCACTGCCTGTTGGCAGCAACTCGCGTACTGTATCAATAAATTTAGGACCATGCTCTACAACCTTAACTCCTACCGCTTGATCCGCAGCCTGTGTCATGTACCTGAAGTCAGTTAGCAGATAACAATCATCGCTTGTCACCAATACATAACCGGACGATCCGGTAAATCCACTTAAATAGCGGCGGTTATAACCGCTGGTTATCAACATTGCTTCCAATCCTTTATCCTGCAAAACCTTACGCAGCTTGGAGACGCGCTCGTTACCCATTTTCATTCTCCTCTCGAAATAGCCACATTGTATTTTAACATAGGGATATCCCCTTGAGAAGTTTTTTCGAGCCGTTAGGCAAGTGCAGTCGCTTGCTCACGCTTTCGTTCGTCGGTATACTCAATCGCCGCTGTGTATCCAATGAACATCCCCCAAAGTAAAAAAAGGCAGAACTCACTAATCACAGTGTTCCACGGCAGCTTAAAAGGCGGCTGCATAAGAAACATTTGCGAGCCGGGAATAAATATAACTACCCACCACAAAACACCATAAACCAATCCTGGCCAAGGTCCCTTCAGCTTGCGCAGAATAAGCACATATAGCAGTGAGGCTATCACTGAAAATAAGATGAAAAACAAATAACCCACGAGATGTCCATACATTGTTGTCAGAAAAGTATGTTTAAAAAACGGCTCTGCTAAATAACCAGGACTAACCTTGGTAAAGCTGAACCAGTAGATTAACCAGTGCAGCCCTCCCCAAATCAAACCTGCGAAAAAACCTAATTCGAGCGCAAAAAACCAAATATTAGTATGATCTGATTGTTGTTGATGTGATTTGCTCATAGAATTGCCTCGCTTTCCGTATTTTAATACCGATTTGTCTCTCCTTGTCCCTATAAGGTAGTATGTGCAGCAAAAGGCGATCCAACTAGTAATGTCTTCAAAAATTAGTTACAATGTATTATATAAATCATATTAATTACGGGAAGGTGAATTGGTTGTCCCAGGAAACTCCCAGCTATGGCGGCCAAGCCGTCATTGAAGGCGTCATGTTCGGCGGCAAGCATATTAATGTAACAGCCGTGCGACGAAAGAATCAGGAGATTACATTTTTGGAGGTGCCAAGAAGCGATAAGAGCTGGGTCACTAAACTGCGCAAGATTCCGCTGCTTCGCGGCCTTGTCAGTATTATAGATGCCAGCGCCAAAGGCTCTAAGCACTTGAACTATTCAGCTGAATCCTATGCCGAAGATGAATTGGAACCCGAAGAACTGGCGAAAGAGAAAGCTAAGCCGAAGAAAAAGGACGAAGGCTGGAGCCTCGGAATGATTTTTGGCGTTGCTGTAATGGGTATTCTCTCCTTCTTATTCGGAAAGCTCATTTTTACGCTTGTCCCAGTATTTGTCGAAGATTTTTTATTCAAGAATGCATTTGATAACTATGTACTGCACAACCTCATAGAAGGCGGCATTAAAATGGTCCTCTTGCTGGTCTATTTATGGGCGATTTCGCAAACACCTGTGATCAAGCGGCTATTCCAGTATCACGGTGCGGAACACAAAGTCATCAGCGCCTTTGAAGCAGGCGAAGAGCTGACTGTCCAGAACGTTCAGAAATACAGCCGTCTGCATTACCGCTGCGGAAGCAGTTTTATGATGCTGACGATTATCCTCGGCGTTATTATTTACTCCGTAGTACCATGGGATAATCTTTGGGAACGTGTGATCCAACGGATTATTCTGTTGCCTGTCGTAATCGGTGTTTCGTTTGAGGTTCTGAAGGGTACCAACGCAGTAAGAGAAATTCCAGGTCTCAAATACTTGGGATATCCTGGACTATGGCTGCAGCTGCTCACTACCAAAGAACCAAAGGATGATCAGGTAGAAGTATCCATCGCCTCTTTCAATCGTATGCGTGAGCTTGATGCAGAGATTGAAGCCAGAGGATATACGGAGGCAAGTGTGTCAGGCGGCATATTGGATCCTGCGAAAGGATGAGTGTCCTATGATCAGGCATGCTTTAATTTTTTGGATTTCAGTAATTCTTGCAATATTCGGTTTTGTGATTGGAGTCTTGACTGAGCCTTTCTACACGCTGTCGAAGCTGATTCTCCCCTTAGTATTGTTAGCGATTATCTATTATGCTTACAAAATGGGACCAGGGAAATACGCTCGCAGCAGTAATGGATCTAGAATCAAAGTCAAACCTTCGCAGAAAACCATGACCAAGGTAGCTGGGATTCGCAAGACACAAGCAGCACCAGGCAAACGCAAAAGTTATCCCTTCCAAGTCATCGAAGGAAATAAAGGGAAAAACGATGATCAGCTTCCGAAGTACCATTAACTAAATTATGACAAACACCAAAAAGCATCCCCACGTTTCAAAATAACGTGCGGGATGCTTTTTTTCTGATATTATGAAGCTTGCTTGTTATCGGGGGCGCCATTCCTTAAAGAAGTCTTCCCCTGCTTTCAGTCCGGCGGCATACAATTCGTCGCTTTGCATCTTCGTAATATTAAATTGGGTCGTGCCGATACCAAGCGTTGGGATGGTTACTGTGCGGACATATTTATCATTTTCAATATATTTCTCATCATGACCAGACAGCATGGTACTGACCATAGCTTGCAGCATACTGAATGGTCCCCTAATCCTGTGGGGCTGCGGGTCGGTTTTACCTACTGTTTGATACCCTACCGTAGGGATTCTTTTCCCCGGCACTTTACTATTCTCATTCATCCCGTCAAATAGCCATAAAGGAAAATTGCTTAATAATCCTCCGTCCACAACGTATACAAATTGCTCAATAAAAGACTTCCCTCTAGCGGACTGTCCATTTAACCTGAGCATCACTGGATCAAAAAAATAAGGAATACTGCAGCTCATACGGACAGCCTTAGCCACCTCAAAATGTTCAGGAGAGATTCCATACTGTTCCAACCCATCTGGTAAGACCAATATCCGGCCATTGGTAATGTCAGAAGCAATTATAGATAGTTTGCCAGGAGGCAGATCACGAAAAGTGATAATTCCCTTTTTAAGCAAAAGCGATCTCATCCACGATTCCAAGGCTTCACCCGAATACAATCCCTTCTTCAATAACACTCGCAGTGCAGGACCTACCCAAGCCGTATTATAAATGGGAGCTCGCTTCATAAACGATGAAAAAGAAGTTCCTTGGATAATCCGACTCATTTCCTCACCTTCATAACCCGCAGCCAGTAAAGTCGCTACAATCGCGCCTGAGGAGGTTCCAGCGACCCTTTCAAAAGTTCGCCCCGCCCTTTCCGTGGCTTCAACTGCTCCAGCGAGAGAAATCCCTTTTACTCCCCCTCCTTCAAACACAGCGTTAATCTCCATACACAAAAATCCCCCGTTTCCCATAGATTCTATTGCTTATCTATGAGCACGGGGGAGTATTCATGACTCCTTATCTAGAACAGTTATCTTATTTGGACTGAAAATAAAAGGTCAGCAAATTTGATAATCCAAACGGATTGCGGACTACAATGTCATTTGCTCTGAACATAATACTGCCTGCAACCTCTTTATATTTCTCATTATATTTAAGCTGGTTGATGATTTGGTCGCCACTTTGCCATTCTGCTTTCTGGTCACTTGCTCCAACCTTATAAGCAGCTTGCCCAATATAGAGCTTAACATTCGTATTCTCTACCTCTTTAACCCACCAATCTACTAGCTTATCGTAGCGGGCAGTGCTAAAGGACAGACTCCAATAAATTTGCGGTGCGACATAGTCAATCCAGCCTTGCTTGATCCATGTCCGAACATCGGCGTACATATCGTCATAAGCGGTAACTCCAGCTGTGGTATCCGAACCTGTGCTGTCTTTTTTGATATTACGCCATACACCAAACGGACTAATTCCATAAGAAACCTTCGGTTTCACCTTATGAATCTGTTCTCCCAATTGACGGACGAATTCATTAATATTATCGCGGCGCCAATCCACCTTAGAGGACAGGTTCTTCGTGTTATAAGTCTTATAAGCAGTATCATCAGCAAAAGATACACCTGAAGGATAGAAATAATCATCCAAATGGACACCATCTACATCATAGCCTTTGACGACCTCCAACACTGTATCGATAATATGCTGGCGGGCTGCTGGGATCCCTGGATTGATGTATTTTTTACCTCCTGCGTCTACAATCCATTCCGGATTTGACTTAGCCACATGATTACTTGCTAATGCGGATGTAGAAGCATCCGTTGTCGCGCGGAATGGGTTGAACCATGCATGGAACTGCATACCGCGTGAATGTGCAGCGCTGACCATATAGCTCAACGGGTCATAACCCGGATTTTTTCCTTGGGTGCCGGTCAGCACCTTAGACCAAGGAACTAGAACAGAAGGGTACAGGCTGTCTGCTGAGGTTCTAACCTGTACAAAAACAGCATTAAAACCAACAGCTTTTAGCTTGTCCAGCAGATTATCAAATTCTTGTTTTTGTTTCGCTTCGTTACCTGCAGAAGCTACTGAAGGCCAGTCCAGATTAAATACTGTAGAGATCCAGGCTCCCTTCATCTCCTTGTTAGCCGACGCACCAGGGATACTTGGAACTGTTGGCGAGGTCGGTTTTGGAGTCGCTGTAGGGGCTGGGGTCGGCGTTGGCGTAACGACTGGAGTCGCTGTAGGTACTGCTGGCGTTTCCGGATCAGCAGCCTGCGGCGGCTCTGTATTAGAGTACAAAGAAATATGTTTGGTAGTCTGATCCCAGATAACCTGTAACCCCAATTGCTCACTTACAAAACGAAGCGGCACCATAACCCGTCCCTGCTTAATCTGTACTGAGGTGTCGAGGGCTACAGAAGCATTATTAACTAATGCACTTTTCTGGCCACTGGTCAGCTTGATCTCTGTATCTCCTTGCGTGATTGTAACTGTCTTACTGCTTTGATTCCAAACTACTCCAGCACTCAACCCTTTACTAATGACGCTAATTGGCACCATCGTTACATTCGAAGCTGTGATATACGGCGGCACATCGCTTGCCAGCGCCTCGCCATCCAGTTCAATGGTAATCTGCACAGCTGCCGCACGTGCCCCAGGAGACCATAAAGGCAGAAACAATACTAATACTAGCAATCCCAACATCCATTTACGATAATTCATAATTCCTCCCCAAATCTAAAATAATATGTATCCAATAAAAAAAGAAAAAACGGATCAATCCTCCAAGTTGATGTACCGATTCCACCCTTCAAAAGAGCGGTATCAATCTCAGCCAGAAAAAGGACTTATCCGTTTTGACGCTAAAAACTGGGAAAGGTTGCACTAAACAAAATAGAAACGGCTATACCATCAAGTAGTTTATGCTCACCAAAGCCTTGCTGGGCATAACTTTAAGGACGGTATCCGTTTCGGGAAAAAACATTTCAAGAATCGCTTGCCAGTTCATTGTGAATAGCATATAAAGTCTGCAGACGTTCTTCATCGCGGCGGAAATATTCCACCAACGTTTCGATACGTGTAATCGAATCCCAACTTAGGTGGTGCTCGATCCCTTCAACATCATTATAGATAAATTCCTGCTGTACTCCGATCAAACCGAGGAATTCTTCCAATAGTTGATGACGATCAACAAGACGTTTCCCTACTTTTTTCCCTTTGTTGGTTAGGACAAGCCCACGATATTTCTCATAGATGAGATATTCGTCCTTATCCAGTTTTTGGATCATCTTGGTCACAGAGGAGGGATGTACTTCCAGTCCCTCGGCAATATCCGAGACCCGCGCATAACCTTTCTCATCAATGAGCTTATATATGCGCTCCAAATAATCCTCCATGCTGGGTGTTGGCATTAAAATTTACCTCTTTTCTATAATGAACCTGGCGCCGAGCCAAACCTTGCTCTAACAATGATACATGTTTCTAACGCCCCTTGGCAAGTCCTTCAAGAGAACATGCTGAGGAGTTACCCATGATTGCCATGCTTCTAATGAGACTCAGTTAGGCATAATAAACTTACTCATCTTTCAGAAGGAGCGTGAATTCATGACTATAGTGACACCTGAGACCCCTCCCGTAAAGAGAACCAGAAAAGCTACAGCCCTTTTTGTCCCCGAGCTTGTTTTCTTCGAGCCGGATGCTTTAAATTACCCGAAAGGTGAACGGATCATGGAATGGGTGAAGGCTAACAATATTCCCTATCGCATGACTACATCGCATAACCGCATAATGAATTTCCCGGGTGACACAGAGGTCGAGCAATATAAAATTGCCAAAAGAACACTTGTAGTCGGCCTGCGCAAAACCTTAAAGTTTGACCAATCCAAACCCTCCGCAGATTATGCAATTCCGATCGCAACTGGCTGCATGGGCCACTGCCATTATTGTTATTTGCAGACTACTTTAGGTGCAAAGCCTTACATTCGTGTATATGTAAACACCGAAGACATCATTGACGCCGCCAAAAAATATATCGAGGAACGTAGCCCTGAAATCACGACTTTTGAAGCAGCCTGTACCTCAGATCCATTAGGACTGGAGCATATTACCGGATCTCTGTCAGAACTCATCACATTCATGGCAGCGGAGCCCCTTGGCCGCCTGCGCTTTGTGACCAAATACCAACATGTTGAACCTCTACTCGATTTGCAGCATAACGGACATACCAGAATTCGTTTTAGCGTAAATGCTGACTATGTGATCAAAAATTTCGAGCCTGCTACCTCGCGGTTTGAAGAGCGAATTGAAGCGGCTGGAAAGGTCGCACGTGCCGGCTATCCACTGGGCTTCATCATTGCCCCAATTATTTGGTATGACGGCTGGCAGGAAGGCTACGCGGAGCTGCTGGCCAAATTAGCCAAGACCCTCCCGCCGGAAATAGGAAAAGGTCTAACCTTTGAAATGATTCAGCACCGATTCACCAAAACAGCCAAAACTGTAATTGAGAAACGTTATCCGAAATCTAAACTAGAAATGGACATGGAGAAACGTAAAAAGAAATGGGGCCGCTGGGGACAGAACAAATATGTCTATCCGGATGAACAGCAAACCGCCCTGCGAGAATTTATCACAGAGCGGATTTTCGAGCATTTTCCTGAAGCAGGTATTGATTACTTCACCTAAGCTCTAAAAATTCTTGTATTTTAAAAAATTAGCCAATCCGGCGTTATTCCTTGTAGCCACACTGTTATCCGGAACATTTGATCCGTGAACAGCAAAACACCCATAAATACCATTAGGACGCCGCCAATCTTCATCAGCAGATTCGAATACTTGAGGATACGCTTCACTCCGCCAAGGAAAAAGGCTAAAAGAAAAAATGGCAAAGCAAATCCGATGCTATACGCGGTAATCAATGTAAACCAAGTGCCTGGATCGCTTGCCGACAGTGCAATAATTGCCGTCAAAATCGGTCCGATACAAGGTGACCAACCAGCAGAAAAACCAATTCCGAAAATAAAGGAGCCCACATAACCCGCCGGTTTCCATTTTAAATCAAGCTTCCGTTCGCGAAGTAGAAACTGGGGCTGAAAAATCCCAATCAAAAATAAACCCATTACAATAATTAGAATCGCCGACAATTGCCGGATCAGATCACGCTGGCCATTAAAGAATTGCCCGAATAACCCAGCCCCAAAACCAAGTGTGTAAAAAACAGCAGAAAAACCTAATATAAATGCCAATGTATGAGTCAGGGTGCGTACACGAACCTCTTTAGAGTTGCTGCCTGATTTTAATTGTTGAACGGATAACCCGGTAATGTACGATAAATAAGAGGGGTACAGCGGTAAGCAGCATGGCGATATAAACGATGCCACCCCTGCGGCTAAAGCAATTCCTGCATTGATATTAGACAAAATAGCGGCTCTCCTTCCGGCATTCGAGTCACTTCATGGAGCTGCTTATGGCTCCTTTTTTTAATATAAGAAAGGATTAATTTCTCATTATTACTTTTCTTATATTCACACCTAAACGCTTATCGTCCTTACAAGGACACCGAAGGCGTTTACGCTTGCCTAATGCGATACCGATTACTTAATTCGCTGTTTATGCTGGCAATCCCTTTTTACCGATCAAGGTTAATACCAATAATGATATGAGCAAAAGCACAATAGTTGCACCGGGAGCCAAATTCCACACTCCAGCTACTACTAGTCCTCCTACAACGGCAATCTCCGAAATGATAACCGCCAGGATGACCGAGGATTTAAAGCTACGAGATAGCAATAAGCTGATTGCGACCGGAATAGTCAACAAAGCAGATACTAATAGCGAGCCCACAATCTTGATCGCTGTGCTAATCACAAGTGCTGTCAGGATGGTGATCAGCATGTTAAGCAGCTTCACCGGCAGCCCACTTACACTTGCTGCATCCTCTTCAAAGCTAAGCAAAAAGAACTCTTTAAAGAACATCGATACTACTACTACAACAGCTATAGTCACTATGCCTACCACGATCAAATCAGTATTATCGAGCGTATAAATGCTGCCGAACAAATAACTCATTACGTCCGCATTATACCCTTTTCCTAAGGTGAAAAAGAGTGAAGCCAACGCCACTCCGCCCGACATTATAATGGCAATCGACAGCTCCGCATAACTCTTATAAGCCTTGCGAAGCTTTTCAATCGCGAAGGACGCTACCACTGCAAAGATAAGGCCTGCGCCCAGCGGATAAAATCCTGTTAGAAAACCGAGTGCTACCCCCGCTATAGTAACATGAGCCAGCGTATCACCAATCATGGATAATCGTCTAAGCACAAGAAAAACGCCTATAAGCGGCGCCGTTATACCAATCAGCAGTCCGCCCGCAAGCGCCCGCTGAAAAAAATCGCTAAATAGTATTTCCAACTTAAACTCTCCTTCATACAAAACTCAAACCATTTTAAAACCTTTTTCAAACCTTTTCGATCCCTCCCAAACCCTCCCTTCCAAGGGAGGGCCCCAAGGGCTCTGCCCTCTGGACACCCGTTAAGTGCAACTAGCGTAGGAGTTAGTGTTACTGAACATAGATAGGTCGGGGAAAGATCGCTTTCGTCCCTAAAGGGACACGCTTGTACTTTGGTGGTGCTTAGGTAAGAGAAAATAAGAAATAGGAACAAGGTTAAAATACCTCTTAATAAAACCATGTCTACTGACTAACTTCCACACGCAAGTTATGTATGCCCTGAGAACAGAGGCACCCCTGTTCAGAGTTCAATTATGACTTAAGAGAGCGTGTGCTGCAGGTTCTCTTCTGTGCAATTCTGGAGATCATGTGAGTGGCGGGAGTAAAAGTTGATTTTACCATTTGTCTGCACGGGCTCATGACCTAAATAATTTTTAATCATGTCGATATCATGCGACACCATCAGGAAGGTCATATGATGATGAGCATGCATATGCGTAATTAATTCAAAGAATCCCGCTTGTGATTCGGCATCAATACCCACGGTAGGTTCGTCCAAAATCAGCAGGTCAGGATGGTTAATCAGCGCCCGAGCCAGAAAAACACGCTGCTGCTGACCGCCTGACAGCTGGCCTACTCTTTTCTCCGCAATATCTTGTATCCGCATGACTTCAAGTGCATCCTCACATTGACGATGCTGAGCCTTAGATACTCTGCGGATCAGATTCTTGTTATTATATAGACCTGACAGAACTACTTCACGCACCGTTGCTGGAAACAATGGGTTGAAGGCATTTTTTTGCGGAACATATCCGATCCGTTCCCAGTCTTTAAACTTGCGGACAGGCGTTCCGAATAATTTAATTTCACCACTGCTCGCCGGAAGCAAGCCGACGATCATTTTCATCAATGTTGTTTTACCAGCACCATTAGAACCAATGATACCAAGGAAATCTCGTTCTCTTACACTATAGTTAAGATTCGATATCACCTTCTGTTCCCCATATGAAAAAGAAAGATCCTGTATATCGATGATATGCTGATGGCAGTCCAAGGATACCGATTGCATGCTTAAGTACCGCCTTTCCCTTATACTTTCCTTATTATTGTAAGGCCATAATCAGATTTTGCAAATTTTTCTCCATCAGAGTGAAGTAATTATCTCCGTTCTTCTCTTGCTCTGCAGTAAGTCCCTCTACCGGATTAAGCACCATAGTGGAAACGCCCGCTTCGGCTGCAAGTGTCTTAGCCAGTTTATCGGAGACAAGCTCTTCAAAAAAGATATACTTAATACCTTCATCTTTTACCATTTTCGCAAGCTTCACTAAATCCTGTCCGCGCGGCTCGGCGTCCGGCGAAAGTCCCATAATCGCATGCTGATCCAATCCATAATCACGGGCAAGGTAAGAGAAAGCCTGATGTGATACTACGATCTTATGGTTGGGCAGCTTAGCAAGCTCCTCTTTGAATTTACTATCTAATGCCTGCAGACGTTCAGCAAGCTTATTGTAACGCTCTTCATAACCTTCTTTATGCTCAGGATCCACGGACTGAAGGCTTTCTTTAATATTCTGAGCCATAGTAATGGCTGATTTTGGACTTACCCAAGTATGCGGGTCCGTATGCAGGCTGTCTCCTGAGGCGTTACTGTTATGATCCGTATCCTCATTTTGATGAGACTCTTCCTCACTTGCCCCATGATCATGCCCGTCATCTTCATCGGTCATGATATAATCAATACCTTGGCTTACTTCAACCGCCTTAACTTTACTGCTGCTATCAAGGCCTTTTAAAAAGTTAGGGACCCAGCCTTCTAAGCCTGCACCGTTATATAGAAATAGCTGTGCCTTAGAAGTGTTGATAATGTCTTGACTGCGCGGTGTCCAATCATGTGGCTCCACACCCACTGGAAGCAGGTTAATAGCATTGATATCTTCCCCGCCAATCTCCTTAGCAAACTCGTAAATAGGATAAAAGGTTGTAACTACATTTACTTTCCCTTCAACTATACTTCCACTGCTCTTAGGTCCGCATGCACTTAGTGTAAATACCAGTACCAGTGCAAGGACGAGCAAAATTATACGCGATTTCATTGCTGCCATTATATTGATCTACCCCTCAAATCGTAAATTTTACTATTAGTAGTATAATAGTAATCGTTACGATAAGTCAACAAAGTATCCAAAAAGAAACGGCAATATCGCCTTTAATAAAAAAGGAATGCTCCCACAACCAACCCGGCTGAAGGAGCATTCTCTTGTTCAAGCAACCTCATTAAAAAATTTCTACAACAGTATTGTCTTATTTCACTACTGCTCCGTTTGGCATGCTGTCCGGCACGGTAGCGATCGTTAGCTGGTCACCTTTAGAAGCCGCCAAAATCATCCCTTGGGACAACTCCCCACGCAGCTTCACCGGTTTAAGGTTTACGATACAAATCACTTTACGTCCCACCAGCTCTTCCGGTGTATAGAATTTCGCGATACCAGAAACCACTTGACGTTGTTCATAACCCAGATCCAGTTGCAGCTTCAGCAGCTTGTCAGCTTTTTTCACTGGCTCTGCAGCAATAACTTGAGCAACACGCAGCTCTGCTTTAGCGAAATCGTCAATGCCGATTTCCTCTTTATGCTCTTCCACTGGCTCGGAGTCCGCAGCAGCAGGAGCAGCCGCTTCCGCCACTTCAGCCGCAGCTTTGCCAGCGCCCATAGCCTCGGCAATATAAGCTACCTCTTGCTCCACATCCAGACGCGGGAAGATTGGATTGCCTTTCACCAGCTTTGTTCCCGCCGGAATCAGGCCAAAAGTCTTACCGCTATCCCAAGTCGTTAACTCATCAGGCTCAATACCCAGCTGTTCCCAGATCTTCGCTGGTGTTTGTGTCAAGAACGGCTGCAGCAGGATTGAAGCAGTACGCAGACCTTCCACAAGATGTCTCATCACAGAAGCCAACTCGGCAGTTCTATTTTCATCTTTGGCAAGTACCCAAGGTTGGGTCTCATCGATATATTTGTTGGTGCGGCTAATGAATGTTCCGATAGCTGTCAGCGCCACGGAGAACTCCATTTTTTCCATAGCTTCTTCTACTTTGGCATAAGTATTCTCAGCTGCAGCTTGAAGCTCACCATCAAATGCTGTTACATTTCCTTCATATGCCGGAATCTCGCCTGCAAAATACTTTTCAACCATAGCCCCTGTACGATTCAACAAGTTACCCAGGTCGTTGGCAAGATCATAGTTAACCCGGTCTACAAAACTTTCCGGTGTAAACGTGCCATCAGAACCAAATGGTACCTCGCGCAGCAGGTAATAACGTAATGCATCCAAGCCATAACGATCAATCAGTGTCACAGGATCAACTACGTTACCTTTGGATTTCGACATTTTTCCATCTTTCATGAGCAACCAGCCATGGGCAAATACCTTTTTCGGAAGGGGTTCACCAAGCGCCATCAGAATGATCGGCCAGTAAATTGTATGGAAACGAACAATTTCTTTACCAACGATGTGTACATCCGCGGGCCAGAACTTGTCATACAAGGTGCGATCCTCGGAACCATAACCCAGAGCAGTAATATAGTTAGTCAAAGCATCAATCCACACGTACACGACATGCTTCTCGTCGCCCTTAACTTTCACACCCCAATCAAAGGTTGTGCGGGAAACTGCCAGGTCTTCCAGTCCGGGCTTGATGAAATTGTTAATCATTTCGTTCTTACGGGATTCCGGCAAAATAAACTCTGGATTCTCCTCGTAAAATTGCAGTAACCGATCCGCATATTTACTCATCCGGAAGAAATAACTTGCTTCCTTCACCAGCTCAACCGGGTGGCCGCTATCTGGGCTTTTTGCACCAGTAATCACACCGTTATCATCACGCACAATATCAACTAATTGCGTTTCTGTGTAAAAGGTTTCATCTGGGATACTATACCAGCCCTCATATTCACCTTTATAGATATCTCCTTGCTGCAGCAACCGATCAAAAATATCCTGTACCACTTTTTTATGACGCTCTTCCGTAGTACGGATGAAGTCATCGTTCGAAATGTCCAGCTTGCGCCATAGCTCCTTAATACCAACAACAATGTCGTCTACGAACTGCTGAGGGGTCTTTCCTGCTTCCTCTGCCTTCCGCTCAATCTTTTGTCCATGTTCGTCTGTACCGGTTAGATAACGCACTTCGTAGCCGCGCAGACGTTTGTAACGGGCCATTGCGTCTCCTGCCACGGTTGAATAAGCATGTCCGATATGTAGCTTGTCACTCGGATAATAAATTGGTGTCGTTAGGTAAAACGTTTTTTTCTCACTCATTCGGTAATCATCCTTTCTTATTAAAAAACAAAAAACTCCCGTCCCCATAATGGGGCGAGAGTATAACTCACGCGATACCACCCAAATTTCCTGTCTCTTCACAGAGCACAGGCTTCGCCAGTTCCCTCGCGGGAACTGTCCATTAACGCTGGATCACGCTGTTATCTTACGTGAACCTCAATTGCAGTCCCCGCTCGAACACAGTTCCTCCCGGACCATATTCAATCTAACGCTCCATACCGGCTTTCAGCACATTCCGGCTCTCTGTATTGGACGTAACGATTTACTTATCCGTTCTTCGGAATTCATACTATTACTTGTGAATATACCCAAAGGTAAGGCACCATGTCAAGTCGCAGGGGCAGAATCCTTCTCAGCAGATTCATCTTGAAGCGGCGGCACAGGATCAAGTCCTCCAGGATGAAAGGGATGACATCTGGCAATCCGCTTAGCTGCAAGCCATGAGCCTTTCAGTGGACCATGGACTTCAATGGCTTCCAAGGCATAGGCAGAGCAGGTTGGATAGAAGCGACAGGTTGCTGGTTTAATAGGGGAAATGTACCTGCGGTACACCCGAATAGGCGCCTGAATCGTTCTGCGTAGGGTCACCATTTCTAAAGTCCCTTTTGTTTATCTGATGCTGCAACTAGTTCTTCTTCCCGGTTCTCTTCACATTCTTTGCAATAACCGAACACCTCAAATTTATGCTTGACTACCCGGAATTGATCGGGTGTATCCGTTAAATTCATCGGGCAGAAATTAATCGGGTAGGTCTTTTGGCATTGAAGGCAGATCATATGATGGTGATGATCCTGATGATTGCAGCTTCCCTTGAACTTCACTCCGTCTTCAAAGACAATCTGTTCAAGCACACCAAGCTCTTCCATTACACGAAGATTGCGGTACACCGTATCAAAGCTAAGCCCGCTATACTTGCGGCCCATATGCTCATATACATCCTTCGCTGACAAATATCCCTTATTCTCGCCGAATAACTGGGCAAGCGTTTTGCGTTGGTCGGTGATTCGCAGTCCTTGCCCCGACATGACTTCTAATATTTGTTCTGTCGACAGCATACGCTCATCTCCCATAAGATCAGTTCATTTATATTTCACTCTCTTAATAATGCCCCAAAATAAATGCCCCGTCAATGAAGCACAATGAAGCACCCCTACATAACCAATGAATTATTATATTTAAACAAAAGCCCGGCTGCGTATTCCTTTACGGAATATTCAGCCGGGCCTTTATTGTAGATAATTCCCCAATAGAGCTTATAGGGATATTCCTATTCTGTTATTTCTTTGCTGGAAGTGGAGTGATGAGGAAATTGACCGGCAAGTTACTGCCTGAAGCTGCTGTGAACAAAATCTCCACACTGCCGCCATACTCACCACTACGATAAACCACACTGTTCATATCAGCATTAGCAAGACTTCCCACGCTTGGCATATGCACGATTTGATTATTAACCATAACCGGCCCCATATAGTTACCGCCACGTGGATTAAACGTAATCAAGGAGTTTGGTGCAACATTTTCGAATCTGATCTTGTATAATACCCCGAAATTACCGGCATTGGATGCTTCCTTACCTGCCATTGGGTCTACGCCAGCCAGGTTCTTATCACTGGAATTATCGCCTAGCAGAAGTTTTGCAGGGGTTTTTCCTACCTCATCGGTAACCGTGATAATACGAGTAGAATCTTCGTAAGTTCCCCGATTATGCACTCCGTCTTGATCCAGAACTGGAAGTGTTGGAAGTGTAGTCAGTGGATCTTTATTCGCATCAATTAACATGACATTATAATCGATTGGATAATCACTAAATAAGTCCGCTTGCAGTGAAACAATTTCACTTGGTTTCATCGCAATTTGGTTTAGATCCGTCAGAATTGAGACGCTTTCCCCGGGTTGCAGAACAATCGTTTTATAATGCTCATTTGTAAGCATAGATTTCCAATAACGTTCTACAGACATTTTACCTGTACCTTCAGGATATGTGCTTGGGCCTGCAAAGCCAACATATTCTGTTGTAAGCGTAGTTGGGTAAAGATTGTTATTCGTAGCAATCACATACACTTTAGCTTTAATATTCAGGTTATTCTTGTGGTGAATCAAGAAGCGGGTTTTACCTAATGAAGTCTCACGGTAAGTAACACCTTCTGTATACACCGTTTCTGGGCTGTTGCTGCGAATTAGTTTATAAGGCTCGGAAGAAAGATTATAAGCTACTTGCTGCCAAGTAGGAACCATCGATCCATCGATGCTAAACACACTGCCCGGAGATGCAAATAATCTGTTGAAATCTTCTTTACTGTACAAGATTTCATCCGAAATATTAACGGTTTTCTCAAAGGTACTGATCGCGCCATGTGAATCTTTTACTTGGACAGCAATTGTCGCTGGACCCGGAGTAAAGAAAGCTTCTGCTTTGTTCGTCCAAGTTACGGTAATTTCATCACCATCAGGATCGTTACTTAGATCGGTATAAGTAATCATTTCACCCATCTTATATGAATCCTTGTCTGTAGTGAAATTAGCAACTGGAGGTGTATTAGGTTTAAGCACTGTGATGGTCATGGAGTAAGGATCACTCCACTGTTGATTCGCATCCATTACGGAATAGGTTACTACATAATATCCTGGTTGATCATAGATATCCTGCTTGTTACCTCCCCAGCTTTCATCCACAATAGCTACACCATTTGGTGACGAGCTGGAGGTAACGAAGGTCACTGGTTCGCCGGCGTAAATTTCAGTTGGCACTGTGAAAGAAGCTTTAGGTTTGTTGTTTAATGTAAGGATTACCCGCTTTTGTACATTATCAACGGTGTAAGGAATGCCCAGTGCCCCAGTTATGGATGTCAATGGAACCATGAAAGTACCCTTGTATTGGTAAGCTGGACCTTTCATTGTCTTCTTTTCACCATTAACTGTATAGACCTTGCTGTCGGTCTTAAAGCGCATAACGTCGCTTCCCTTGGTAACAATGGTTTCTTTCGTTTTATAATCATAAACGTATTTCACACCTACACGTTCTACCATAGCCCGGATCGAAACGTAGGACACGCCGTTTTTCACTGCCATAGGCTGATTAGCTAAATATTCCTGGCCGTTCTGATACATTTTGTTGCTGTTCATCATAAGGATAAGCTGATTGCTAGCCGCAGCACGAGCACCATCTGTTGTTGTAGTAGGTTCTGTAGTAACTCCAGGTGTTGCAGTTGGAAGCGGTGTTGCAGTAGGTT
The DNA here is from genome assembly GCF_037969975.1 of Paenibacillus sp. FSL R7-0163. NCBI lineage: Bacteria > Bacillati > Bacillota > Bacilli > Caryophanales > Paenibacillaceae > Paenibacillus > Paenibacillus sp. FSL R7-0163. Next base: position 1,290,240 of record NZ_CP150224.1, on the reverse strand, counting down.
CAATTGTTGCTGTAGGTTCAACAGTAGTCGTAGGATCAACTGTCTCTGCAGGAATAGGAGTTGGTGTTGGTGACACTACTCCTCCTGGCGTCTCCGTCGGCAATGGCGGCAATGGATCGGTAGATTCTGGCATTACCTCCGGCGCAGCTGAAACAACTGTCCCTATTACAGTAGTATTACTTGGGGTATTATTGACAGCTTCAGCAAAAGCCGGCACTGCCGATGCGGCCTGAGATACAGCCAAAACAGCAACTAACGTTAACTTTTTCAAATCCATGATATAACTCCTCTGCTCCTATTTGTAAATATAAGTAGGACTCTATCTTTTTCATACTCCTCTTATATTCCCCGCAAAATGCTACCACCCACGATAGGGCGGCAAAAAGCTTTTGCCACGATCGTCATAACAAACATAGTATTAGACGCATGCCACTATAAAAAGTTTCATTATTAAGTAAAGAAAGATTAACGCTGTATTAAATAACATTCTACAACCACGCTGTTTCCCCTGAAAAAAATGAGATTTTTTCTATAAATATGTTTATTTTTCGTCTGACTATATTCGCTTTCATTTGCTTTTGTTACAATGTATGGAAGAATATCTTTTACATGCGAGGGATAACATGTCCAAAAAAATCTCCATCCTCGTTCAATTAATCATGGGCTTCTCTCTAATCATCTTCACCATCGTAGGATTCACCATTTTTTTGTCCTACCGCTCTTCCTCTCAAGCTGTTTTAAACCGCTCCAACCAATATATCCTGGAATCCGTCAAGCAACTTCAAGGTAAAATGGACGCAATTCTTCAGGATAACGATAAGCTTTCTTCTACGATCATGTTCAGTCCCTTGATTCAAGAAACCTTGGGAGACTTAGCGTTGTCACGTTCACCTCGTACAGACGCCATGGAAATTACTCGTTACATAGATCAACAGACACGTTCCATAAACTCTGACATCCAGTTCAAGCTGCTCGGGCTGTCCGATGATCAGGTGTATACCAACAGCAGTTCCTTAAAGGTCATCTGGGACAGCGAAAAGGAAATCCGTGATGCTTATTGGTTTCCGGCTATAGCACAGAATAAAGGCCGAATGGTCTGGTTCGGTGTAGATGTATGGCAGAACGGTAATATCCCTGTGGTGATGGGTGCCAGACAAATTAATGATTGGAATGATCTAAACCGGTTAGGAACCCTGTTTCTTGTCCTCCCTGTCGAGGTTATCCATAACGCTGTCAGCCAATTTCACCTCGGCAAAAATGAGAAAATCCAAGTTGTTGATTCATTTAATACCATTGTCTATTCCACAGATCCAAAAGAAATTGGACTCTATATGAACGACGGGCTTCTAAAACAATTCAGCAATCATAAAGCCAGAATCATTCCACAAAAAATAAACTCACGCAATCTATTCGTATCCTATGCCTATTCCGACTATAGCGAGTGGAGCGTTTTTGCTTACATTGATTCTAAAGACGCTGTCAAAGATTTAAATACGATTCGCCGGAATATTATTTTAATTGGCCTGCTGGGGATGGGCGCTGCCCTACTATTCACTTTCTTTTTCTCTTGGACCCTATCCAAGCCCCTTCGTAATCTGGCAACCAAGCTGAGCAATGTCGAACGGGGAACTACTTTACCTTTTGTAAAAACAACCATGAACAAAGAAATGGCTATCCTTTATTCAAGCTATAATTCGATGCTCCAAAACCTGGATCATACTATCGCTGACCTATCCAGCAAGCAGATCAGTGAAAAGCAAGCTCAGATCGTAGCACTCAAAGCGCAATTCCGCCCGCATTTCCTTTATAACACTTTGAATACAATCTATTGGTCGCTCGCCAACAAACGCATGCAGGAAGAGTCCCAAATGGTACTCGCTCTAAGTGACCTGCTCCGCTATAGCATTGACCGCGGATCCGAATTCGTTACAGTTGAGGAGGATTTAAAGCAATTAGAACGGTTCATTTTTCTCCAGAAGCTGCGCTACGAGGACAAATTGCAGATTGATCTTTTTGTAAATCCTGAGGTTATGAATGGCCAGCTTATGAAATTAACCCTTCAGCCACTTGTCGAAAATGCCATTACTCATGGACTTGAACCCACACTTCGGGAAGTATGGCTAATTCGCATACGTGCCTATAGTGAAGGAACATCTCTGGTGTTAACTGTAGAAGACAACGGGGACGGCATGAGCGAGGAAAGTATGGCAGACGCATTAGTCGGCGGTGAGGTTAATCCGGAGAAGCTGCTTCATACCGGAATTGGACTATCCAATCTAAATCATCGCATAGAGCTGATCTACGGACAGGAATTTGGTCTACAGCTATCAACAAGCGAGCTTGGTGGCTTATTTGTGAAAGTCACTGTTCCATTACAGTATGATCAAAGTTAAGGAGGCACAACGATGAATGTGTTAATCGTGGACGACGAAAGTTTTGTTCGCCGTTCTCTGTCAGAAATGCTGGGAAGTGCGAATCATAACTTTAGCATTATTGGCTCGGCAGAGAACGGTTTAGAAGCTGTGCAACTGTTAAAAGAGCATATGGTTGATCTGGTGATATCCGATATACGAATGCCCGGCATGGATGGACTGGAACTTGCAAAGCATATCCATGAATGTTATCCAGACACTGAAACCGTGCTGCTCACAGGTTATCAGGATTTCACCTATGCTAGTCAAGCCATCCGTTATGGTGTAAAGGAATATTTGGTTAAACCAAATTCAGTAGAACATATTCTTGAAGTCGCAACAGGCGTATATGAACGTCTTCAATTGAAGAAACAGCAGAGGCAATTAACGCAGCTGAGAGAAAAAAACCTTCGGGAGAAACGCTTATCTGATCTTCTTTACGGTATCCCGTTACCCTATTTTGAAGAACAACTTATTCCTCCTTTTCATTCCTTTGTAGTCATAACCGTAAACCATCTTGGAGTAGGCATGCCGCAGAACTGGTCGGAACAAGCCATGTATGCAGCGGTCGTTAATATATTAGAAGAATGTTTTGCGCTATACGCCAATGTTGTTGGTATTCAAGAGGAGCAGGAAGCCATCATGCTATTATTCTATCCTCTTGAGCAGCCTAACGGCGTGGATGAGGTATTGACACAAGAACTGCTGCATAAGCTGTCGGGTATTCTGAAATCGCCATTCTGTGCAGGGGTCTCCAACCCTCACTATCAATTGGGGGCACTCGCGACCGCCTATCACGAGAGTCTGGAAGCTTGTCAGCAGGTCAAAAAAGAGAGTACGCCATCCGTTATCTTTTTCAGAGACCTCACCATACATTCGGCTTCTCCACAGCTCGCTGAACAATTACAAGTAAAGGCAACGCGCAGGGTAATCTCTATGATGATTGAGGTTATGAATTCCCGGCTCCAAGAGAATCTCTCCCTCAAAATGATCGCAGATGAACTGTATATGAATCCTACCTATCTCGGCCGATTGTTTAAAGATGATGTAGGGGAACCTTTCTCTAGCTTCCTTACCAAACTTCGTATTCAAAAAGCTACTGAATTATTAGAGAATGTTACTCTCAAGGTATATGAGGTTAGCGAATTAGTAGGCTTTAAGGATCCTGCATATTTCAGCCTTATTTTTAAGAAATACATGGGGATGACTCCTCAGGAATTTCAGAAGCACAACAAATAAAGTAGAGGTGTGTTTCTCTTGAATGTAAATGGTAAGTTGATTACTGTCCTATTAACATTTGGCTTGTTACTTAATACAAGTGGTTGTCAGCTCTCCCCTTCCAAGGAAGATACCGCTTTACAAGACCCGATACAGCTGAACATCTGGCTCACTGCCGGATCAGGTCTTGAGTTGCTCATTGACCAATATCAATCTCAACATCCCGAGCTAGAGATTCATATTCAGACCTCCACCTCCACGCAGCTTCCAGCCAAGCTACAGACTTCATTCGCAGCAGGTTATAGTTCCCCGGACGTGGCTGCCATTGATATTAGCTATTTGGATCGCTTCAAACAGTTCCCTGATTATTTTTATAACCTAAAAACTTTTGAAGCTGACAATCTGAAGGACCAATTTCTGAATTGGAAGTGGCAGGAGGTGCTGGGTAATGATTTTATTTTCGGATTACCAACGGAAATTGGACCCTATGCCATGTTATATCGAACGGATATATTCGCATTATCAGGTCTCCCTACTAAACCAGAGGAAGTGGCTAAAGAAATCCAAACTTGGGAGCAATTCCTTGAAGCGGGCAGCAAAGTACAGGAGAGAACAGGAAAAGCTTTTGTAAATGACTTGGAGAACCTCTATCTCACCCTTCTACGTCAATCCAAGCTTCAATATTACAGTCCCACAACGCAAGAATTGATCCTCGACAATAATCCAGCGGTCAAACGAGCCTGGGACTTCTCAATTCAAGCCCTTAAGCTAAATCTGTCCGCCAGTATTGCAGTGGATACGCAACGCTGGGGTGCTGGCCTGCTCAACGGAGATTTTGCAGTCATGCTCTGTCCGGCTTGGATGATTGGTCATATCAAGAGCAGTGCTCCAACTGCCAGCGGTTTATGGAATGTAACACAAATCCCAGAAAACAGCGCTAATCGCGGAGGCTCCGTTCTGACCTTACCAAAGACAGGTAATCATCCTGATGAATCCTTTGCTCTTATTAAATGGCTAACCGAACCAACGCAGCAATTGGTTTCGTTCAAGGTACAAGGGGCTTTCCCTTCCACCCCCGAAATCTATGATGACCCAGAGATCCACGATCTGCATGATCCTTATTTTCCTAATTCAGAGCTTGGTCTGACCCTTTCGTCAGCAGCAAAAGCAGTAATTCCGACCTATTACGGCCCTCATCACGCTGACGTGGAGACAAGCATGCTCGAATACTTGACCAAAGCTGAAAAAGGCGAGCTAACTCCTGAACTGGCTTGGACCCTTGCTGTTCAAGCCGCAAAGCAAATAGACAGCTCCTTCCGCTAAGTAATATCATAAAAAAGGCTCTCCCCGGCTAAATTAGCCTGCTGGGGAGAGCCTTTTTTTAAATCATTTTCGCTTTATTTTTGCGCAGCCAGGAAAGCATCCAGCTGTTTTTGTTTCTCTGCAATAATCTTATCGAGCCCTGCCTTTTTCAGCTTATCAGCATACTTAGTCAGTACGGTATCAGGATCAACAGAACCCGTATCCAAACTGATGTCGTATTCATCCATTACAGCTTTACAAGCAGCCATTTCAGTCTTCATCGCGGAGGCGTCGAAGTTGAAACCAAGCGCTACAGAAGCTTTACCTTTAGAGTTAAAGGCTTTGAATTGTTCCCATTTGTCTGGAGCTTCACTTTCCCACACGGGGTTCAGGAATTGACTTCCAAGCATCCAAGCTGCAGCCGTATTATAATCAGCTGTTTTGTCTGTAGCTTTGATCGTATCACCACTTACGACTTCATAGTGAACACCTTTTATACCGAAAACAAGCAGATTGTTGATATCTTTATCTGTGTGCAGAATATCTAGCACCATCATAGCCCGGGCCGGATCACCAGAGGAAGCAGAGATCGCAAGCATAGATCCAGCAGCATCACTTGTAGAAATCGTTGGATCATTGAATGCAATTTGTTTCAGCTTGCCAACCAAGCCGGTAGCATTCGCCAGCTCACTATCTTTACCTGGTTTAAGCGATTGCACTGTCATAAAGACATTGCCAGCCTTCATTGCATCCTGAGTCGAATTCGTAGCAACTGCGGCGTCTTTGTTAATGTAACCCTTTTTCATATACTCACGAGTAAGTTTAATGATTTCTTTATAACGATCCATCTCAATCATCGATTGAATCTTAGTATCTGAGGAATCTTTAAGCAGAACACCAGGAATGGCAGCATCACCAAGGGTATCGTATTGTGCCATGTACTGTGAGTTAAAGGTCTCACCTTGTTTGAAATACAATGGAGTCAGGTCAGGTCTTTTCTCCTTCACTACTTTGAGAACTGCATCCAGATCTTGAATGGATTTCACATTCGACATATCGATGCCCAGTTCATCCGCAATATCGGAGCGATAGACTACCCCACCTTGTGCAGCCAGCTCCTTGTTTGTAGGAACAGCATAATTCACACCATTGATCGCTGAACCTTTTAAGAATTGTGGATCCAGATTTTTTAGAATCCCTTGGCCGTATTCATTTAGGAGATTACCATATTTGCCGCTATCGTCATTAATCGGGAGATAAGCGCCTTTAGCTGCATTCGTTACGTAGTTCTTCCATTGAGCTGTAAAGATGATATCGAATTTTTCCTGACTCGCAATTTTCAGATTGACATCATTGTCCCATGGACCCCAATCGATCGGTGCGATATCCAATTTGGCGTTGATTTTAGGTTCCAATAACTTATTGATTTCATCTTCTACTGCTTTTTCATCCTTTTGCACTGCGCCGACATAGATTAACTTGACGGTATAAGGCTCCAATTCTTTTGCCGGTTCGGCAGTAGGATCTGCAGCCGGCTCATCCGTAGCAGCAGCATTGGTAGCGGTTGCATTTTCGCTTGGAGCAGGTGAAGCTGCTTCATTATTCCCGTTATTCCCACCGCAGCCTGCTAAACTAAGACTCAGTACCATCGTTAGCAATAGTGTCATTAGTGCGCTTTTTCTAACAGCTTTCATATACACCATAACCTCCCTCAAAATATTTATATATGCTGAATCGGCCGTTCACACCTTAGCATAAAGCGGCCGAATTAAGCCATGACAATCGTCCTTAACCTTTGACAGCACCCACGGTAAGCCCTTTAATAAAATACTTCTGGAAGAAGGAATATACAAACACGATAGGTCCAATACCAATAACAGCCATCGCCATTCTTACCGTTTCTGTCGGAATATTGATCTCTACACCTTGTGCAGCTAAGGCAGCCATCGCCTGAGGACTTGCAGTCAGGAACTGAACATTCAGCATCGTCTTATACATTAGGTATTGTAAATTGACATGACCTTCGGGTGAGATAAAGATCAAACTAAGGTACCAATCATTCCAATAGGCCAGGGTCTGAAACAAACCTACTGTAGCTAACACTGGCATAGACAAAGGCAAAATAATTTGAACGAAGATCCGGAATTCTGGTGCCCCATCGATCTTAGCAGATTCGATTAAAGCTGGCGGTATGGTATTGGCAAAAAAGGTCCGTAAGATGATAACAAAGAAAGCAGAAACCAGCAGCGGCATAATTAGAATCCATAACGTATCCTTCATATGCATCATTCGCGTGTAGACCAGATACCAAGGCACAAGGCCACCATTAAACAACATTGTAAAAAACATAAAAAATGAGAAGAAATTACGATGTGGAAAATCTCCACGTGAGATAGGGTAAGCGTACATAGCCATAATGATAAGACTCAGAATCGTGCCCACCACAGTCACAAATAACGAAACGGAAGCTGCATCGATAATTTGCCAATAATCTTTTAACAGAAATTCATAAGAAGAAATATCCCACTTGTTAGGAAAAAAGCTGTACCCGTTCTGAATAACGGAATTCTCGTCCGAAAACGATACAATAACTACGAGGATCAGCGGCACCACACAAATCGCTGTGTATATCCAAAAGAATATATTAATTAGCAAATTAGATATATTAGATATTTCATTGGGTTGTCTTTGCCGTTTTGTGCGCTTTCCTGTACGCCGTGACGACCCTATTGCTGTTTCTGTCTGGCTCAACACTCCCACCTCCCTTTAAAATAAAGCATCATCTTTACTGATTCGTCGCACTGCTAGATTCGCCAAGAAAATCAATAGAAATCCTACAACAGATTGAACGAGACCCGCGGCTGAAGACATTCCTATATCACCGATTGCAAGGAAGGTCTGATATACATAAGTGTCGATAACCTGCGTCGTCGAGTATAACGCTCCTGCATTTCTCGTAACCTGAAAGAATAATCCGAAGTCTGCGTTAAAAATCCTACCTATCTGCAGCAGCGTCATTACTATAATAACTGGACTGATCAGGGGCAGCGTGATTTTTCGAATCTGCTTCCATTTAGAAGCTCCATCAATAAGTGCCGCCTCATAATATTCATTATCTATTCCAATGATAGCGGCCATATAAATAACCGTTGTATACCCAATCTCTTTCCATATCTTCACAATTACAAGAATCCCAGGCCAATATTTAGACTGTGAATACCATTCGATAGGATCTACCCCAAAGAACGGGAGTAATGTCTTGTTCATGAACCCATGCTCTGCACTCAGAAAGCCGTATACTAAGTAACTTACGACGACCCAAGAGAGAAAATAAGGGAGAAACATAGCGCTTTGATGGAATTTCGATAGCCATCTGCTACGCATTTCATTAAACATAATTGCGAAAGCTAGCGAAAAAAATAGCGTCAGTATAATAAACGCCGTATTATACAATAACGTATTCCTCGTAATGATCCAGGCCGTCTCCGTCGAGATTAAATATTTGAAGTTTGCTAACCCGACCCAATCACTACCTAGAATCCCTTTTTGGTAATTGATATCCTTAAATGCAATTACCGTTCCTAACATCGGTATGTAGTTATTGATGATTAAAATCACTATCGCAGGTAACATCATCAAATAGAACACCCAATATTTCTTCATTACTCTAAGAAAATTCGGCGTTCTTCCCCTGCCTGGTTTCTTTACTTCTGACAAGCTGACGGAAGGATTCGTCACACTCATTTTTGGTTCCCCCATTCTCCATCATCCCATTCTTAAGTCCCAAATACTCTTGCTTGCCTAACGTTTTGCGTATCCTCCTTACACTCTAATTAAAACATATGATAATTTATGGGAGTATAGGGAACATATTATATTTCTATAAAAAAAGAGACGATTATCCTCGAAAATCAAGGAAAACCATCTCTTCAGCCTCTAAATAGAGGCAAAAAATTTAATTAATCATAGCTTATGTACCTTAATCGCATTTATCACAGCCAAGAACTGATCGATAATCTTTGCTCTTTATCACAGCCAAAGGCTGGTTGATAATCTTCGTACTTTATCACAGCCAAAGGCTGATCGATAATCTTTGTACTTCATCACAGCCAAGGGCTGGTCGATAATCTTTGTACTTCATCACAGCCAAGGGCTGGTTGATAATCTTCGTACTTTATCACAGCCAAGGGCTGGTTGATAATCTTTACTCTTTATCACAGCCAAGGGCTGGTCGATAATCTTTTCTCTTCAGCACAGCCAAGGCTGGTTGATAATCTTCGTACTTTATGGTCGATAATTCCTGTCTTAGATTAACTAGGCAATCAGCCCTTGTGTTCTCAGAGAGGCCCACATCCGTAGGTGTGGGCCGGCCCCTATACTACTACGAAGAGGGGTGAGGGAGAAGGAACGGAGAGGAAGTTTGGAACTGTAGGAGCGTAGCGTTCGCCTTTATCCTCGGATTTCAACCGCTAATAGCGGTTTCTAATCAAGAAATCTGAGGATAACAGCGACCGGAAGTCCAAACATTCCTTGTAGCGACGCTAACCTCGCCACTCAGCAACAAACATTCCTTGGAGCGACGCTAACCTCACCACTCACCACTCAGCAACAAACATTCCTCAGAGCGACGCCGACCTCACTGCACTTCGGTCCGGCATCGGTCGCGATACTCCTTAGGCGACATCCCCGTCTGCTTCTGAAATACCTTGGTAAAATAACGCCGCTCCTGATAACCAACTCCCGAGCCAATCATCGTAATACTCTTATCGCTGTTAGTTAGCATAAACTTAGCAGCTTCAATTCGTTGTAGGGTCACGTATTCCACAAAAGTCATAGCAAAACGATTCTTAAATAAGAGACAGAAATAACTGCCACTAATCCCGATCTTATTCGCCACTTCCTCAATCCCAATATCAGAATGGAGATGTTCTGTGATGTACTTAGCTGCTTGGTTCATCAGCTGATCCGGTGTTTTTTTGCCAGAATCATCTTCACCTTCAGGGATTTCCTGAAAAATTGGAATGCTATTATACAGTTTATTCTTAAACTGCTTACTACGGATCTTAGCCCCAATTTCCCGTACCTTATTGCCAAGCTCTTCATAATGTATCGGCTTACAAATATACTCTTTAACACCTAGCCGAATCGCTTCCCGTGCATAATCAAACTCCTGATATCCGGTAAGAAGCAGCACCTCGCTATCCAATCCCATCTCCCGCAACTTACCGATAAAAGTTAACCCGTCCATCACTGGCATACGGATGTCACATAACACAAGATCAGGCTGTTTCTCCTCGGCAATACGCAAAGCATCCATTCCACTTCGCGCCATACCGACAACCTCCATCCCCATCTCCTGCCAAGGCAACACCCTGTTCAGATTATTCAGAATTGGGGCTTCGTCATCAACCAATAATACTTTTAGCATAATGATCTTCCCCCTGCTCGTATTTAGGTATGACACATTGGATAATAGTACCATGACCTGGACTAGAACAGATAAATATTCCGTACCTGTCACCGTATTCAATGCGGATGCGATCTGCTACACTGCGAATACCAAGACCTCTGCGTTCAAGATTCATCCGGTTATCCCGTTCAACCTTAACTTCTTGCTCCACAGGATCATTCACAATATATTGAAAAATAGCTAACTGAGACGGTGTAATACCAATACCATTATCTTCAATACGTAAAATCAAATCCCCCTGCTTCTCCCAAACTTTCACAGAAACATGACCTTTGTAATCAATGCCCTCAAATCCATGTTGAATGCTGTTCTCTACAAGCGGTTGTAAAGTGAGTTTAAGGATACCGCAACTCATCAATTCATTCGGAATATCGATCTCATATTCGAACAAATCTTCAAAGCGGAATTTTTGTATATCCAAATAATTGCGCAAATGTTTAACTTCTTCATCCAGCGTAATCTCTTCCCGATCCTGAATGCTTATTCGCAAAATACTGGCCAGCCTGTAGACCATCTCACTAACTTTTTTACCTTCATTCTGTATAGCGAGAACATTGATTGATTCTAATGTATTGAATAAAAAATGTGGTTTAATCTGTGCCTGCAGAACACGCATCTCAGCTTGATTCTTGCGACGCTGCTCCACATGAATTCTGTTAAATAACCCATTAATTTTATCCATAAGATCATTAAATCCCTTAGCAAGCAGCGTTAACTCATCATTTCCTTTAACTTCTACCCTAGTGGTCAGATCTCCGTCTTCAACCCGGCGCATAAAACGAACAATGACGGCGATGCCGCCGGTAATCCGGTTCATAAAAAATAAATTGAAGATCACAGCTGCCAATAAGCAAAGGAAAATCACAGCGACGAACCAGCGAGCAAATACTGTAACTTCGTGAGACAACGTATTCCAAGAAGTCACAGATACCAGACTCCATGGATAGTCCTTCAAGTGATACATGGAAAGAATGCTTTTCTCCCCGTTGTACTCTGTTTTGAAACTCTGAAACCCTTTTTTAAAGGTAATCTCTTTATCCGCGAAAGACTGGAAGTCCTGTCCATCCAGCTTTTGATCTGGGTCAAAAAGAATCATTCCATCATCATTTACAAGCATAAAGGAAACATCCTGATTGCTATCCCCAATTTTTAGATTGCGAAATATGGATTCGAACTCCCAATTCTTGATCTGCACAACTAGGATACCTATGTTCTGAAAGAAGCTCAATTCCTTCACTAAGCGAATTTGTGTAAACACAGGTTCAGTACCCGTAAGCTCGGGATACTCGTGAGGAGCCAGCCATTTCGGCACACCATTCAAGTCCATAACTTCCTGGTACAGATCACTTTTTTTGAATGTATCATAGGGTAGCGTTCGGAAATTTTCCTTGTTAAAAAGCGACACGATTTCAGAGTTACCTCTACCGTTAAAATTGTACAAAAACGCATAACTGATCGATGGATGATTAAACAACAGACTACGGAAATTGCGCTGGCTCGCATTCAGATTCAGTTGCTCAGCATCAGTCAAATCCTGATTGGTAGGATCATCTGCACTAAGGGCCATATGAAATACCGAGGTAGCAATTCCGTTGTCTGTAACGTTATCCATATCTTTTAGTACATTAGAAATACTGTAGCTAATCGCTTTAAGTGAGTATTCCGACTGCTGGCTGTACTTTTTCTCAATAGAATTATAAGTCACAAAAAACATAAGCATGCCTAGAATAAATAAAGGAATGATAATCAGGCCCAAAAATGCCGTAAATAATTTATAGCGCAAATTCATCGGCTAGTGCTCCTGACTGAGAATAAAGTTATCCTTTTACGCCGCCCGCTGTTACACCTTCAATAATCTTCTCCTGCAGAATAGCATAAATGATAATTACCGGCAGGACGCTGAAGACGATACCGGCTGACATTTGTGCATAGTTCATTTGGTATTGATCACGGAATTGGACCATACCTACTGGAAGCGTTCGCAGCTCGTCATTCGACAGGAAGTAGTTAGCTAGCAAGAACTCGTTCCAATTTCCCAGGAAATTAACAATGAATACAGTAACCATAGCCGGAACCGTTAGAGGTACAATAATTCTAGCAAAGATACCCGGTGCCTTCAAGCCATCCATGACCGCAGCTTCTTCTATTTCTCTAGGTAAATTTCGCATAAATGCTGCTAAAATAATTATGGTAAATGGAATCGCATTGGCGATATAAGGAATGATCAACGCCCAGTGGGTGTTCAGTATTCCTAACTTACGTACAATCGTATAAATCGGCAGCATTAAAGCATTATTCGGAATGAGCATTCCTACTAAAACCAGTGAGAACAAAATAGTATTCCATTTCCCCTGACGCATCCGCGTAACCGCAAAAGCAAACATAGACGCAAGCAGAATGGACACTACAGAAGCAAGTATCGAAATGTACAAACTGTTGAAAAAGTAAGTACTGATCTTGGCATTTACCCAAGCTTCGACGTAGTTATTGAAGACGAATTCCTTTGGAATGCCAAAAGGATTAAGCGCAATCTCATTATTATCCTTTTTCACAGAAGAGAATAATACGAATAGGAAAGGAAACAGGATCACTAACAAATAGAATAAAAGGGCAATATGTGGCAGACTCTTTTTCAGGGCGCGTGGCATCAGTATTCAATCCTTTCTGTACGACGTGCAATCAGCAGCTGATAAAGGACTGTAACCACCAGTGTAAACGCAAAGATCAGGACAGCGATGGCATTTCCGTATCCATACTTAAAGTTCGTGATCGCATATTTAATCATGTATGTTGCCATTACATCGGTTGAACCTGCAGGTCCCCCCTTAGTCATAACGATGACAATATCCGCCGCTTTCATTGCTCCAGCAATGGATAGCATAATTACAACCGAGATGATCGGTACGATTAGTGGGAGCGTGATACGGGTAGCGCGTTGAAATCCGGTTGCGCCGTCAATGGCTGCAGCTTCATCCAATTCACCAGGAATAGCTAGAATCGCCGCTAGGACCATAACGATATAAAATCCAGTCCACTGCCAAGCATTCGTCAACAAAATAGAAAGCATTGCAAATCTCTCATCTGACAGCCAGTAAATAGGATTAATTCCTACTAGACTAAGGAGCTTATTAAAAAGTCCAATGTTGGGCTCATAGATAAACCCCCAGAGAATACCGATAACTGCTGTAGACATAATGGAAGGCATAAAGACTGCTGTCTTATATAAGCCTTTTAACTTCTTCACATTAGAAATCAATAACGAGAAGAATACGATCAACGGTACCTGGATACATACGGAGAAAAGAATAAACCAACCGTTGTTTTTAACGGATATCCAGAATCGTTCATCTCCTAATGCTTTCTCATAATTACTTAATCCGGCTGATTTAACCGTCTCCGATACACCGTTCCAACTGGTAAAACTGTAATAAATAGAACTGAAAATGGGGTAAATGAAAAACATCGTGAACAATATCAATGCTGGAAGAACGAAAAGGAAAAATACCACTGGATTTCTTAATGCTTTATTCATGACTACCTCCGGTTGCTTTGACATCTGGCGAATAGTGAATGCTTCAGATCAAGTGCAAACACATATTTTCTTTGATTTTAAAAATGTACCCTGGATTTAGCACCAGGGTACATTCAGTTTGCAGCTATTTATTCAACTGCTGCGTTTGCTTCTTCTTGTACCTTTTGCAAAGCTTCGCCCATTTTCTCAGGAGTCGTCTGATCGCCAATCAGTTTTTGAATTTGAATGTTACTGATTTCTGTAGTTACATCAGCTTGAACAAGAGAGTCAAATGCTGGGAACGAAGATTGTGAGTTGTTAAGTACACCTACGATTTCGCTCATCAGATCATCAGTAATATTCTCATTCAATACGTTTTGGTCAATCTTCATTGCTGGCAATACACCATCTTCAACAAGTCCACGCAATTGCATTTCTTCATTAAATAAGTTTTTAATAAAAGATTTCACAGCAGCCAATTGACGTGGATCTTTCTCAGCAGATGCAGAGAAACCATAACCATTGTTCACATCGCGCATCAATGCAGTTTGGTCGCCCGCTCCGCCTTCAACTGCTGGGATATTGAAGAAGCCAACTTTACCGATCAAACCTTCGCCAGATTGGCCAGTTTTAAATACGGAGGATTTCCAAGTACCATCATACAGCAGGATCGCTTCACCACTAGTAAATTGTGTTGTGTATTCAGCATATTCAAAGCCAAGTTCGCCTTTTTTGAAGTAGCCTTTATCAACCCATTCTTTATATTTCGCAAATCCTTTTACTACATTTGGATCAGACCATTTAGCTTCGCCTGTTGCAAATTTAGCAGTTACATCTGGACCTGCATAACGTGACCACAAGTGGTTAGCTAACATAAGTGGTACCCAACCAGCTTTGGATGCACCAGCCAAAGGTACTTTTCCATCAGCCTTGATATCAGCCAATTGTTGTTCCAATTCGGCAAACGTTGTTGGAGCCTTCCAGCCCTTGCTTGTATAGTATTCTTTGTTATAGAAGAAGCCTTCTCCAGAACCACCGATAGGCAATCCATAGATTTTTCCTTCATAAGTGAAAGGATCAAGATTTGAGAATTTATCCTTAATTCCAAGTTCCTCAAGAATTGGAGTCAGGTCAAGTAATTTACCTTCTTTAGCATAGATCTTGGAGTCAGGACTACCGAACAGATCGAAGATTTCCGGCGGATTACCCGCAGCCATTTCACCACGCAATTTTTCTTTACGGTTTACATCTGAATCTACCCCATCGAGTTTAAAGGTCAGACCCGGTACATCCTCTTGTACCTTGTTAACTACTTCTTCGAGAATAGCCAGACGTTTCTGCTTGTCTGCACCGATTTGAGTGTGACGAATCGTCATTTCAAATGGCTCGTTATTTACCGGTTCTTCTGTTGCAGGAGCATTTGTAGCGGCTGAATTAGTCGCGGTAGCGTTTCCATCTCCTTTGTTAGAAGACTCATTGTTGTTGCCTCCGCAACCAGTCAGTAAAGCTGATGATACGAAAATCAGGGACAATAGCAAAGTCATACTTTTTTTCATTTCTTGTGACCCTCCCTATATATTGATGTGCTTTACACTTCTTATTATAGAAAACAGACTTCATTATCGTAAGGTTAAGATTCATCCACTATAGGGATAAAAATCTCTAATGTAAGCGGAATCAACTACATTATAAGTTATATTACATAACACAAAAATGTTAAATCGCTTAATTTATTTGTTTTTCTCATCACAAAACTTTGTTTTCACTCTAGAAACAATTAATAAAACATCCAAATAGTCACATTACCTGACATATTCATTTATTATCCATCCCATTAACCACGTGTAACTATAGCATGTCTTTATTAGGAATAGTATAAAACTACCCCCTCAGAGGAGCTTTATCCCCTCCCTTTTTACTTCCTCATAACAAAAAACCGCACCTTCAGTGATCAACCACTGAGGGTACGGTCTCTCTTAAAAATATATATCTATTATACCAATGCCGTTTGCTTACGACCTTCTTCTACCAAGCGATATGCCCGTTGCACTTCTTCTTCTGTTGGAGAAGGTACTCCATCCAGTTCATAAGCTTTGCCGAGCATTTCCCATTTATAGATACCCATCTGATGATAAGGTAAGATTTCGAATTTCTCGACGCCATTTAAGGTTCCAATATAACGACCTAAGTTAATGAGATCCTCTTCACGATCATGAATACCAGGTACATACACATGTCGGATCCACATCTTACGATTATGGTCTGAGAGCCAGCGTGCAAGCTTCAAAGTTCGATCATTGGATTTACCAGTTAACTTGATATGCGCTTCTTCATCAATATGCTTCAGATCAAGCATAACCAAATCTGTAACGTCCAATAAGTCATTAATCTTGTCACCTTCGTTGTAGCCATTACTATCTAATGTGGTATGCAGATTCCAACGTTTTTTCACTTCCGTGAATAACTGCTTTACAAATTGCGCCTGCAAGGTTGGTTCTCCACCGGATACAGTTAACCCGCCACCGGATGAACGATAGTAGTTTATATATGGCTCGATCTCCGAAAGCACTTCTTCTAGAGTCATTTCTTTACCTTCATCTAAAGCCCAAGTATCAGGGTTATGGCAATACTGACATTTCAGCAAGCAGCCTTGCATAAACAAGACAAATCGAATACCAGGTCCATCAACGGTTCCAAAGGTTTCCAAAGAGTGTATGCGACCTTTAATCATAGGATGTCATCCTTTCGCCACGACAGACTAACAGTCCCTCTTTCAACGATGAAGCTTCCTGTCTTTGAGACTGTCATATCCCTAAATCGCGGCTATAAAATTTAAAATTTTAACAATTCTCGAACAAGATATTACCGCCCTTGAGACAAGGGCGGTATCTTCCTTGCAATTATTTCAATGTAGTACTAATTCAAAGATCTTCATGACAGAAACAAATTACATCGAACCGTGGAATGTACGGTTGATTACATCCATTTGTTGTTCGCGAGTCAGCTTGATGAAGTTAACTGCATAGCCGGATACACGAATAGTCAATTGTGGATAGTTCTCTGGGTGCTCCATAGCGTCCATCAGCTGTTCACGGTTAAATACGTTAACATTCAAATGCTGAGCGTTGTTATGGAAGTATCCATCCATCATGTGTACCAGGTTAGACTTACGGGAATCCTCGTCTTTACCAAGTGCCTTAGGTACGATGGAGAACGTGTTAGAGATACCATCTTGTGCATCGGAGTAAGGCAGTTTAGCTACAGAGTTCAGGGAAGCCAAGGCGCCTTTCTTGTCACGTCCGTGCATTGGGTTAGCACCCGGTGCGAAAGGTTCACCTTTCTTACGTCCGTCAGGTGTAGTCCCTGTCTTCTTACCGTACACTACATTCGAAGTAATGGTCAGTACCGATTGAGTTGGCACAGAATCACGATATGTTTTGTTTTTACGGATCATAGTCATGAAGGTTTCAACCAATTCTACTGCGATGCTGTCTACAGCATCGTCATTGTTACCGTAGCAAGGGAATTCGCCTTCGGTTTCGAAGTCGATCGCAATACCTTGTTCGTTACGAATAGGTTTTACTTTGGCGTATTTAATTGCGCTTAGTGAGTCAGCTGCAACGGACAGCCCAGCAATACCACAAGCCATCGTACGCAGAATGTCACGGTCATGCAGCGCCATTTCGATACGTTCGTAAGAATATTTGTCATGCATATAGTGAATGATGTTCAAAGTGTTAACATAAGTTTTAGCCAACCACTCCATCATCGGTTTGAAACGTTTCATTACTTCGTCATAATCCAGATATTCAGAAGTGATCGCTGGGAATTCCGGTCCAACTTGTGCTCCGGATTTTTCGTCTATACCACCATTGATAGCATACAGCAATGCTTTTGCCAGGTTGGCACGAGCGCCGAAGAACTGCATTTGTTTACCGATACGCATTGGAGATACGCAGCAAGCAATCGCATAATCTTCACCCCAGTATGGACGCATTACATCGTCATTTTCATACTGAATTGCACTAGTTTCAATGGAAACCTTAGCACAATATTTTTTGAAGGCTTCAGGCAATTTTTCGGACCACAGTACAGTTAAGTTTGGTTCCGGAGCTGGACCCAAGTTGTACAGGGTGTTCAAGAAACGGAAGCTGTTCTTGGTAACACGAGTTGTTCCGTCTTCAGCCATACCACCGATGGATTCAGTTACCCATGTTGGGTCACCGGAGAACAGATCATTATAGTCAGGTGTACGCAAGAATTTCACGATACGCAGTTTCATTACGAAATGATCGACGATTTCTTGTACTTGTTCTTCAGTCAAAGTACCTTCAGCAATATCGCGTTCTGCATAGATGTCCAAGAAAGAGGACACACGGCCTAGGGACATCGCTGCACCATTTTGCTCTTTAACTGCTGCCAGATACCCGAAGTATACCCATTGAGTAGCTTCTTTGAAGTTGGTCGCTGGTCTGGAAATATCCATACCATGAGCGGCTGCCATTTCTTTCAATTCGCCAAGTGCACGAATTTGCTCGGACAGCTCTTCACGCAAACGAATAATATCTTCAGTCATGGAATCAACTTCAAGCTCAGTTTGTTGTTGTTTTTTGTCTTTAATGAGGAAATCAATACCGTACAGAGCAATGCGGCGGTAGTCGCCGATGATGCGTCCGCGGCCGTAAGCATCAGGAAGACCTGTAATTACGCCGGATTTACGCACAGCTCTCATGTCTGGTGTATATGCATCAAATACGCCTTGGTTATGCGTTTTGCGAATGTTCGTAAACATGTCAACGATGTTTTGTGGAAGCTCGAAGCCGTAAGCCTTCGTAGCATCAACCATCATCTTGATCCCGCCAAATGGCTGGATGGAACGTTTGAAAGGAGCGTCAGTCTGTACGCCTACAATTTGTTCCTTGTCTTTGTCAATGTAGCCTGGAGCATGTGAAGTGATTGTGGAGACAGTATCTAGGGAAACATCCCATACGCCGCCTCTTTCTCTTTCTTCCTTGCTCAATTGGGAAATAATCTTCCATAGTTCAGTTGTGTTACTAGTAGGTCCTACGAGGAATTCTTCGTTTCCTTCATAAGGCTTAATGTTACTTGCGATAAAGTTGTTAACGTCAACTTTTCTGGACCATTTACCTTTTGTAAAACTTCTCCAACCGGATTTCACTTCTTGTACATCTTTTTCAATCACCGACATGCTAAATCCCTCCATCTATATTTATAATATTTGTAGAGATCGCGGGCTTGAAGGTTGATCCCGTGTCTCGTGATCCCAAGAAAGATATGGTTGTTCGAAAATTCACAATCATTGTTCCATGTATGGGACCGTTGTTTATATAAACATTTTAGTTTATTTTCTATAAATAGACTGTGACAAATATCACCTTTCCGGTGATATTTGTCACTTATATCTAGTCCACAACCATCCTATTATCTACTTAACCAAATATTAATTATCAAATCTTCCGTAGAAAGCATTACGGTACACATCTGCAAGTTCAGATACCAGTGGCAGCTTAGGATTGGCAGTTGTACATTGATCTTCAAATGCACGGTCAGCCAAGTAATCTACACGGGATTCAAAATCCTTAGGATCAAAGCCCAGTTGTTGGAAGGATTCTTCGATACCCAGTTTTTTGTTCATATCGCGAATAGCATTGATCAGGCTAGTTACACCTTCTTCAGTTGTGCGAGCTGGCAATCCCAGAATACGGGCGATTTCTGCATAACGCTCGTCAGCTACGAAGTGTGAATATTTAGGGAACGAAGCGAACTTCGTAGGTTTCTTAGCATTGTAACGAATAACGTGTGGCATAAGGATCGCATTAGTACGACCGTGAGCAGTGTGATATTGACCGCCCCATTTATGCGCCAAACTGTGGTTAATACCCAGGAAAGCATTAGCAAAGGCCATACCAGCAAGTGTTGATGCGTTATGCATTTTCTCACGGGCAACTCTGTCGCCTTCAAGCGCCGATTTTTCAAGGTATTGGAATACCAATTGGATTGCTTTAATTGCCAGACCATCAGTGTAGTCACTCGCCATAACAGATACATAAGCTTCGATGGCATGTGTCAATACGTCCATACCTGTATCAGCAACAGCAGTTTTTGGCAAGCTATATACGAACTCTGGATCAATGATAGCTACGTCTGGAGTTAGCTCGTAGTCAGCCAAAGGATATTTAGTGTGTTGTTCAGTTGTTTTATCGGTAATAACTGCGAAAGATGTTACTTCCGAACCCGTACCCGAAGTAGTAGGAATCGCTACAAACTTAGCTTTGTTTCCAAGTTTAGGGAATTTGTAAACCCGTTTACGGATATCCATGAATTTTTGTTTCAGACCGTTAAAGTCTGCGTCTGGATGTTCATAGAATAACCACATTCCTTTTGCAGCATCCATTGGGGAACCACCACCAAGTGCGATGATGCAGTCCGGTTGGAATCTGTTCATCATTGCTGTACCTTTTTCAACTGTAGTTGTCGATGGATCTGGTTCAACTTCCGAGAACACTTCGATCGCTACAGGAGTTTGGCGTTGACGCAGGTAATGTTCAACTCTCTCAACATATCCGAGCTTAACCATCATTGGGTCAGTGATAATTGCGACACGTGTGATATCAGGCATTTTGGTCAGGTACTGAGTAGCGCCTTTTTCGAAATAGATCTTGTCAGGTACTTTAAACCATTGCATATTCACGGTACGACGATTCACCCTTTTCACGTTGATCAAATTAATTGCTGTAACGTTTTGCGACACGGAGTTACGACCATAAGATCCGCAGCCCAGCGTCAACGAAGGGATGTTAGTGTTATAGATATCGCCGATCGCACCATGAGTGGAAGGCGAGTTAACGAGAATACGTCCTGTTTGCAGACGGTTGGAGAACTTCATGATTACTTCTTCGTTGTTGGAGTGGATAGCCGAACTATGGCCCATACCACCAAATTCAACAACTTGTGCTGCGCGTTCGATACCTTGATCTGCGTTTTTAACTTTGTAGCAAGCAAGCACAGGACTCAATTTTTCAGCGGACAATGGATATTTAGTGCCTACACCTTCAAGTTCTGCTACCAGAATCTTAGTGCCGGCAGGAACTTGAATGCCGCACATTTCAGCAATTTTCACTGCGGATTGTCCAACGATTGCTGGGTTAACCGCACATTTATCAACGTTCATAGCGCCGCTAGTAAGTTTGGCAGCTTCTTCTTTGTTAACAAAGTAGCAGCCATTAGCGATCATTTTCTTTTTCACTTGATCAAAGATTGGTTCTTCGATAATAACAGCTTGCTCGGAAGCACAGATCATACCATTATCAAATGTTTTGGAAAGAATGATGTCCGTTACGGCTTGATCGATATCCGCGCTCTTTTCGATGAATGCAGGTACGTTACCAGGACCTACGCCAAGAGCTGGTTTACCACAGCTATAAGCTGCTTTTACCATTGCAGAACCGCCTGTTGCGAGAATAAGTGCAACGTCAGGGTTGTTCATCAAAGCGTTTGTTTTGTCCATCGTTGGCATTTCAATCCATTGGATACAATTCTCAGGTGCGCCAGCTTTTACAGCCGCATCATGAAGAATTCTAGCAGCTGCTGCACTACACTCTTGCGCAGATGGGTGGAAACCGAATATAATAGGGTTCCGTGTCTTAATCGAAATCAACGCTTTAAACATCGTGGTGGATGTAGGGTTGGTTACCGGTGTGATACCCATTACAATTCCGACGGGCTCAGCAATTTTTTGGAAGCTTTCATAAGCATTGTCTTCAATAACGCCTACTGTTTTATCGTATTTAATTCCGTGCCAGATATATTCTGTCGAGAAGATGTTTTTAGTAATTTTGTCTTCGTAAACCCCGCGGCCAGTTTCTTCTACAGCCAATTTAGCGAGGTACATATGTTTGTCGAGTCCAGCCAACGCCATTGCATGAACGATTGTGTCAACTTGCTCTTGATCCAGCGCCATGAATGCCTCATGTGCTTTTTTCGCTTTATCCACTAAAGTCTGAATATACTCTTCAGCGGTAGTTTGTTTAACTTGGGCGGCGACTTCGTTCTTAACTGCCATCTCCCTCGTCCTCCTGTCAATTTTTAGGTTGTTTTTCTCTACACATTTATCTTATCACATCATTTCCACCTTGTATAGTGAAATCTTTCACAAAGTATAAAGTTTTTTTGATTTGTTTTCAAAGCGCTTTCATTCGATCATATTATAGCTTTTTTACCATTATTTATGATTTATTATTTCTTAAATTTAAAGTTTATGTTTAAAAAGACAAGAACTGATACCCATTTTCTACCTTTCCGCTCGCAAAAATATTTTAAAAAAGCAAACCTAATTTTGTTGACACTCTATTTTTCTCATGACCCTCTAAAAAATAGTGGGATGCCCCCCGTCGTGTTGATTTATAAAAATATCAATAATATAAACATAAAAAAACCGACTCCTAAGGAGCCGGTTCTGTTCTTCCTAGCTATTCTACTTTAATTGTGTCGAAGAATTTCTCTTGCACTGTTTTGGCAGCAGCTTCAAGCTGTGTCTTGGAATCTGTTCCTTTTTTGGAGAACAGCTCTTGAATTACATTGGACATGGTTGCGTAGTAGTCCTGTGTATTGTATTGCGCTTCCGGTTTACCGTCCAGCAAACCTAAAATATCAGGGCTGTATTGATATACATTTGTATATTTATCATACACAGCTTTCGTTTTCTTGCCGAAGTCAGAATCTGCAGAATAGTAATCTAAGAGCGGCGGAATAAAGTATTTACCATCCGTTGTACGTTGTTGCAGAACCGCATCCAGTGCTTCTAGACCTTTATCGGAGAAGTAATCAAATGTAATATAACGGAATGCCATTTCTTGCTCGTCTGGTGTTGCATTTGGATTGATTACAAGGTAGTCACCACCAAGTACCCCGGTGTGTTTTCCGCCTTTTTCCATTGCAGGCATTGGATACGTAAGTACATCTTCTGGTTTCAGACCGCCCTGATTCAACGCTTGCTCAATAACACCGTCAGATCCAGCCATTACCATTGCTGTACGACTTTGTTGGAATGCGCCTACAGCATCACCCCAGCCCAGTGCCCAGTCCTGAGGAATCGCGTTTGCTTCCCATCTAAGTTTCTTGTAGAAATCCAGCGCTTTAATCCCAGCCTCAGAATTAAAAGTAGCTACAACCTTACCGCCTTCAATCTTCTGAATTTCACCGCCAGCTTCGAACAGGAAGTTGGTCCAGTTCCAGCCTGCTTCATTCCCTTTACCCATTGGAGCAATACCGGAAATCCCTTTTTTGGTATCAGCTACGCCTTTGGCGGTATTCAGCATATCATCCCAAGTCCAATCCATAGGTGGAACAGCAACACCTTTTTCGTCCAGCATTTTTTTGTTGATCATTGTGGTTGTTACATAACCCTTTTGAGTTACGCCGAAGACTTTACCGTCAATGATAAATTGATTTTGGAGAACCGGGTTAATTTGATCCTTAAATTCGTATTTATTCCACAGATCCGTAATGTCAGCTACCCAGCCTTTTTCAACTAGGAATTTTGCTTCTGTAGCGTAGGTGTTAAAGAAGGTTGGAGCTTCATTCGCTGCCATTTTGATGCCGATTTCACTTACATTGTACTGCCAATCGTCTTTGACGATTTCAACATTCGGATATTCCTCTTGGAAACGTTTGATCTTGTCATCTTCCTGTGCTCTAACTTCGGTTAGGTCAGGGGTTGGATAGTGAATTTTGATGGTCACTTTTCTTTGTGTGATATCATCAGTTGGCGCTGCTGTAGCACTGCCAGCATTATCTGTTGCAGCATTCGTTGGCGCAGTAGTCGCTTCCCCTTCCTTGTTTCCTGTCGTGTTTCCGTTATTGTTATTACCGCCGCAAGCGGTTAACAACGATCCGGCCACAAGGAGGCTTAGTAGCACGCTAGAGTACTTACGCATTGAAACTCCCCTTTTCAATTCATAGTTATCTTACATATCGATCATAAAAGAGAAATCGTTTACAAACGAGGTGCATTTATATTCCTTTCATGTGCATGTTTACGATCCGTGACTAAATCCGTCGATCCGCGCTTATCCCTTAACTGCTGATAATGCGACGCCACGCATAATGAACTTTTGGAAGATCAGGAAGACAAGGATCGGCGGCAACGATACGATAAATAGGATGGCGAATTTAATATTCGTATTAAGTGCCTTTACATTAATAACGTATTTATAGATTGCTGTCGCGAGCGTATATTTCTCTTCACTGTGCATAACCAGAGATGGCCAGAACCAGTCATTCCATGCGGTAGAAAAGATAAAGATCGCCAGCGTAGCAAAAATCGGAACCGACAATGGCACTGCAATGGAGAAAAAGCTTCTCGGCTCAGAGGAACCGTCAATCCGCGCTGCTTCAAAAATTTCAGGGTGTATCCCATCAAAAAAGTTCTTTAAGAGTAGAAAATAGAATGTATTCGCACCAGCAGGCAGCCAAAAAGCAGCGTACTGATTCAGTAATCCAAGCTCTTTTAGATTGACAAAGTTGGGAATCATATAGCTGGTCGCCGGAATAAACAATGTCATCAGGAAAAAGAAATAAATTGCCTTTCTGTAAGGGACATTCATACGAGAAATGCTGAAAGCAGACATTCCCAATACTACTAGTGTCACGACCATATTCCCCACAAAAATATAAATGGTGTTTTTAAGGAACATCAGCAGATCAATGTAATTCATCGCTTCCTTAAGGTTGCTGAAGTGCCATTCCTGCGGGAAAAAATGCGGTGGGAATGAGTTCACCTCTTGATTCGATTTCAGTCCGTTAAATAACGTCATACAGATCGGATACAGCATGCTGAACACCATAATCAAAATAACCACGCACATCAAGCCATAAACGATCTTATTGCTTGTTTTTTTCAAATCATGTTCTGAGAGAATCCCTCTGTCTGCGCTCTTCATCTTAGTTGTCCTCCTTGTTAAGCTTGAACTGTAAAATGCCCAAACCACCTAGGACAATGAACATTAGCATGCCAAGCGCAGTCGCCGTTCCATAATCGAGTCGCGTAAAAGCATATTTTACGATCAGCAGCGCATAGGTAAGCGTAGTATTATTCGGTCCACCATCAAGCAGCGCCATTTGTGACTGATACCCTTGTGAAGTCCCGATAATCTGTAATATCAACATCAAAATGATCAAATTACGTAGCGAAGGCAATGTGATGTACTTTATACGTGCCCACACACCCGCCCCATCAATCTCAGCTGCTTCATACCAATCCCGCGGAATGCTGAGTACAGCAGCCAAGTATATTAACATCCCTGATCCAAACTGCTGCCACGTCTCCATAAAAACAAGAGAAATCATCGACCACCTTGTATCTGTCAGGAAGGCAACCTGGTCCACACCAAGCGAGCTTAATACCGCATTGATTGGGCCCACCGGATCATAAATCCATCTCCAGAGTCCATATAGAACCACACCAGGCATAACGAAAGGAAGGTAAGCCGCTACCCGTACAAAGCCCCCAAACCTTCTCAGCTCCGAGATCATAATGGCAAAAGCAATCGGAACCCAGAACCCGATAATAAGACATAGAAGCATGTAATACCCCGTATTTTTTAACGCGGTCAAAACATCTGGATCACTAAGGGCTCTAGCGTAGTTCTCAAAGCCAACAAAGCTATTCCCTTTTACAAAATCAACATGGTAGAAGCTGTACAACAAGCCTTTAAAAATTGGCACCCACAGGAACATTACAAAAATAATCACAGCAGGTACGAGGAACATATATCCCCAAAAGTTTTTCTTCCAGCGGTTTTGCTTGTAAGGTGTACCCTTCAGCGCCGGCGGATTTTCGGATACAACTGCGGTTTGATTCATCAGGCTCCCTCATTCCATTTTTCTTTCAGCATTTTTCGCAAAATGCTTCCTACCTTAAATTGTAGAAAATGAGGGTTGTACTGAACATGTCTAAATCTACCGAAGTAGTATGTGTTTTTACTTCTTCAATTCACTGGGGCTAATCCCATAATATTTTTTGAAAATTTTACTAAAATGCTCCGGTGATTCATAACCTACACGCTCGGCGATTTCGTATCTGCGAAGATCTGTGTTCAAAATCATCTCCCGGCTTTCTTCCATCCGCAGCTTAATTACATATTCCCACAGGTTGTAACCTGTATTTTTCTTAAACAGATAGCTCAAATAATTGGGACTGACATGGTTTTTCTTAGCCACTTCATGGATGGTTAATCCTTTTTGCGCATAGTTCTCGTCAATATACTCTCTCGCTTTCTCTACAATCAGATTGCTGCGTGTATGAAGCTCTTCTACTGAAGGATCGGTTGTGTAGCTGTTCCAATTAAAATCCCCGTAGTAAAACACATAATGGTCATTATGTTCATTATTCCAAAGAATGGCTTTGGAGGCTTGACGGTTCAATACAGCCATAAATGATAGACCCTTGAGAATCTGGCTGATGCCGATGACTGCATTTAAGTGCAGATATTTTTGAATATTAAAATGAAGACTGCGGCCAAGAATATCTAGCCTATTGATTTGACTGGCAGACGAATCTTCATAGCTTTTTTCATCCCATTGAATAATGATCGTTATTTCTTCATCCTCTGCGTAAAAGGCTGTCGAGTTCCACTCCTGATCCATCAGCTCTTTGGCGATATTCAGCGCGGCATAACAAAGAAGCCGTCTGTCCCGCAGGGTGTAGTGCTTCTCCTGATTCATTCCAGCCAGAGGCACCTTAATTTTTAAGACGGAAAAATACGGCCCTTGCAGCTTCAGGTTATCCAGCTTTTGTAAGCGTTCTGCATCACACAGTACACCTTCAGGCTCATTGAGCAGCTCATTTAATAACTTGCTGTATTCCGGAAGCGGCTCTTCCAGCCGAAAGCTTTCATTAATTCCTGACATGAAAATGTCCAATTCTGGTGATGGTTTCCCCATCTTAAGCAGCACATTTCGCACCGAATCCAGAAATTGCTCACTGTTCAAAGGTTTGATCAAATAATCCTTCGCGCCAAGCCTAACCGCCATTTGCGCATATTGAAACGTCTCGTGTGCAGAAATCACGATGGTCTGTACCCAGGGTTTGGCCAATTTTGCATGCTGCATCAGATCAATCCCGCTCATTGCGCCCATCTGAATATCAGTAACGAGCAGGTCTATTTCCTCCATCCGAATGCAGTCCAGCGCTTCAAAACCACTGTTTGCTGTATAAATATGGTCTATGTTTAACCCCGAAGAAGCTAATAAATTGCTCAGCCCTTTACAAATCAAGGGTTCGTCATCCACAACTAATATATTGAACATATCTGTATGCTCCCCTTCCTTAGTCCTGATTCTCTGATTTCGGAAGCTTAACCGTCACCAATGTACCGCCCTCTTTACGAGGCGTATAGCTGATGCCATAATCAGAGCCAAAGTGTAAATGTATGCGCTGGTTAATGTTGCGAATCCCGTAACCGCTGGCCGGATTTGGACTGTCGTCATTCAGCACAGCTTCAATGGCCTGATAATCAACAGACTTATATCCGTTATCTTCAATAGTGATCTCGACGGTATCGTCCACACAAACTGCGCTAATGATGATTTCCCCATCCTCGCCCATATTTTTGACACCATGAATAATAGCATTCTCAATTAACGGCTGCAGGGTAATTTTAGGAATTAGATTTCTTTTCGTATCTGGGTGAATCTCCATTACAACACGAAATATATAATCATACCGGTGCTGCTGCAGCTTGATATAGGCCGTTGCATGCTCCAGCTCTTCTTCAAGGCTAATCAGCTCCCTTCCCCGACTGAGGCTAATCTTCATAAGCTTGGATAATTCCTTGATCATCTCGGCGGATTCAACGTTACCTTCCAGCGAGCTTTTCCAGTAAATACTCTCCAAAGTGTTGTAGAGCAAATGCGGATTGATCTGTTGATAGAGCAGTTGAAGCTGTGATTCCTTCTGTTTTAGCTCCATCTGATATTTATAAGTAATTAGTCCATTAAGCCTGCGGGCCATGTCATAGGTAGATCCAATCAGCACACTGACCTCATCGTTGCTCCCTCTTTTTGGCGTCTCAGGGACACGATTGCCTGGCTCAAACTTTCGGACGAAAAAGGCTAACTTTTGCAAAGGCGTCATTAATGAACGCCAGAAATAAGTAATCATGATTAATCCAAAAACAGCATAGGCCACAGTTATGTATTGAATCACACTTTTCATTTCGTTTTGTTGCTGCAGCAGTGCTTTTACGGCGATTTTGTAGACTAGCTTCTGTCCTAAGGCGTGGTTATTATTGACCACATAAATAAAATCCGAGGTAATAACATCCACGGTACCTTCCAAATCCTCAGCAATGACCGTTTCCGGCAATGTAATGATCTCACCAGTATTATTCGTAGTAGAAGCGAGTACACGATTATCCAGATCCGTTAAGTAAATATCACCATCAGGCAACGATATGGATTTGAGGGATTCTCCGATTTTCGCGTCCATCTTGGTAATGACTAAGACCCCAATAGTCTCAGCTTTCCTGGAGATGTTATTGACAGCTCTCATATAGGTAAGAGTCTTCAAGTTTTCCGCTTGCGCACTTAGCTTCCCTGTGAATTTTAGAGATCCGCGGCCCTTTTTCTGGACAACCTCCTCGAACCAATATGGCTCTTCCGCTTTGGAAAAGAAATATACTCCCGCCTTCTTAACCTGTGGGAAATTGGGTGCAAAAAAATAATAATCCTCGGGATCGTATATATAAAGGGAATAATAGATGCCGTCCCCACGCTCAGCTCCCTGCGAGTAACTGACCAACAGCTTCTCTATCGTCTCATAGCGTTTAACCCGCTCCAGGATGGTATCCGAACCCGTCATATTAATCTGCTGAATCAGAGGGTTTTGAATTACAGTGGTAGTAATTTTATTTACGGTATCAATATCTCGGTTAATGATGGTGAAGTTTTGCTTGTTCAGCTCTACATAAGCATTCGTCACATGGCGCTTCAGAATTTGCTCAGCCTTCATATTCCCGTAAATGTTCAAAAACAGAATGGGCGAGATCATAATCAGAAACAGCAGGATAAGCTGCTGTTTGACGTTCAGCTTCAGAATCGGCCGAATCAGCCTAGACAACATCGAGATGCACCTCCGGGTTCAATAACTATATCAAAGTGATAAACGCTTACATATGTTTATTTTAAAGTTTTTTATGTTCATTTGTATGTAGTTTTTTCTGTTGGACGGATAAAAAGAGCACGATGATATGTTCGCCATACGTGGAGCGTTTGGGCTTACGATCTCTGTTATCCTCAGATTTCCTGATTTTATACCGCTGAGCGGTAGAAATCCGAGGATAAAGGCGACCACTGGCGTTTCTCCAGCTCCAAACCTCCACTTCGCAACTCTATCAACGAACTCTTAAAAACCGCAAACAGAAAAAGGGGCGGACGGCGTAAAGACCACTGCGTGGGGCTAGGAGGAATGAACTCTATATGGAAGAAGTGCGATGTATGTTCTTGAACACTTGAACACTCAAGTACTTCAATACTTGAATGTGCTTTGCTGTTGGGCGTCTGGATTACTTGATGTGCGGCTTTGCTGCTTGTTGTGCGTTTGGATTACCGGATGTGCGGCTTTGCTGCTTGTTGAGCGTTTTACATTCCCACACACCCCTTCACGATGAGCGATCGGACTCAGATGCAGCTATTTGGTCAAATTTCAGCTTTTACGGGGAGTTTCGGACTCCAGAGGCGTTATTCGTTCCAAACATGCGCGATATGAGGGCTTTTCGAGCCAATAGCGACTATGGAGTCCGATAGGTTCGCAAATGAGCCGTATTATTACTTATAGAGACTATGAGGTCCGATAAACTGTTGAGCTTTTTGACTAACCTTCTGAATTATTTACTATACGGCTAATAGCGACTATGGGGTCCGATCACCGTCTGAGCTTAATACTAACTTTTGGATTACTTAATGTGTAGCTAACTACTTATTCGGCGTTTTACATTCCCACACACCCCTTCACGATGAGCGATCGGACTCAGATGCTGCTATTTGGCTGATTTTTGGCTTTTACGGGGAGTTTCGGACTCCAGAGGCGTTATTCGTTCCAAACATGCGCGATATGAGGGCTTTTCGAGCCAATAGCGACTATGGTGGACCTCTGTCAAGAAAGTGGACAGTCACGCAATAGACATTCTAGTCAATTGCTCAGCAAAACGAACTGGAGAAAGATACCCCAGCGCGCCATGCATTCGCTTGCGGTTATAATAAAACTCAATATATTGAAAAAGTGTCTGGTAGGCTTGCTCCTTAGTTTTGAATCGTGGATTACAATAAATGAGCTCCTTTTTCAAAATGCTGTGCCACGACTCGATACAGGCGTTATCATAACAGTTACCTCTGCGGCTCATGCTGGACTCCATGCCATACGCTTTCAACTGCTTCGTATATTCATGAGAAGTATATTGAGAACCTCTATCGGAGTGATGTAATAGACCCTTTTCCGGTTGTTTAGCTTCGTAAGCATCTTGTAAGGCGCCCGAAATTAAGCTAGTTTCCATATGGTCCTCCAAGCGCCACCCCACGATTTCACGCGTGCAAAGGTCCATCACACTAGCCAGGTACAAGCGCCCTCCCCGGCAAGGAATGTACGTAATGTCGGTAACCCATACTGAATTGGGTTTGAGTATTTTAAATTGCTGGTTCAGCGTATTCGGGGCAATCGGATGGTCATGATTGGAGTCGGTGGTCTGTACGCGATACGTTTTGGAGACAATGGAGCGAAGCTTCATATGTCGCATGTACACACTCACCGTGCGTTCGGTAACGGTATAACCTTCTTGATGCAACAGGCGGGTGATCTTCGGACTCCCATACCGCTTTTGATGGTCTGCAAAATGATACTGAATTCGCTTCATTATCGCAGCCTTACGAAGCATATGCGTACTGGTTTTTTCTGTCCGCCACTTGTAGTACCCGCTCCGTGACACATGTAGGGTCATGCACATCTTCTCCAAGAGAAACTCGGAGCGATGTTTTTCAATAAACTGGAATCTCAGTTCCTTGGTTTGCTGAAGATGTGCACTGCTTTTTTTACGATCGCTAATTCCTCTTCCACATCAGCAATCTTGTTATCTTTTTCTTGAAGTTGTCGGCTCATTTCTTTCAACTGTGCCTCGAGTTCCCGTACTCGATCCACGCTAGCTGCCGGTTCATTCTTTAGTTCTCGATACTGACTCATCCATTGATGCAGGGTACTTTTTGGGATGTTGAGCTCTTCCGCCAAGTCGCCCACTGTCTTTGTTTGCTCTTGAATGAACTGCACTGTCTGTTTTTTAAATTCTTCGTTATACCGTTGTCGATGTTCTCCCATGTGAACACACCTCCGTGGACTCATTATCGCCAGTCTGTTAACTACTGTCCACTTTTTATTCTAGCTTCATGGAGTCCGATAGGTTCGCAAATGAGCCGTATTATGGCCAATAGCGACTATGAGGTCCGATAGACAGTCTGAGCTAGCTAAATACAGAGACTTTGCACAACAAAAGACCGCCCCCAAAGTCATCCGCTACTTTGGAGTCGGTCCCTTGTTTATTTAGAACTTCAGTCTGTCAGCAGCTCATACAACCCTTTTACGACCAGATCAGCTTCCTTCAGCACCTCATGTTTGCCGATACCTACAACCTTCATCCCAGCAGCTTTACCTGCTTGAACGCCCGCCTCAGCATCTTCAAACACAACACATTCATCCGGCTGCAAGCCTATCTCTTGAGCCGCGATCAGGAACACCTCTGGGTCAGGTTTGGCTAGTGACACTTTGTTGCCGTCAACAACTGCATCAAATAAGTCTGTAATGTTCAGCTTATTCAAAATAAACTCAGCGTTCTTACTGGCTGATCCTAGCGCAATCCCAATCTCACGTGATCTCAATCCTGTTAGGTATTCTTTCACTCCAGGCAGCAGCTCCGATTCCTCGAGTCGAGAAATGTATTCTACGTACAGGCGGTTTTTCTTCTCCGCCATTGCCTGCCTCTCTGCTTCCTCAAATTCCAGGCCACCCACTTCCAGCAGGATATCAAGCGATCTCATCCGGCTCACACCTTTAAGCCGTTCATTATCCTCCTCCGTGAATTTAAAGCCAAGCTCATCTGCAAGACTCGCCCACGCCAAATAATGATATTTGGCTGTATCTACGATCACGCCGTCCAGATCAAAGATGGCGCCTTTCATATTTTCCAACATTGATTTGCTTCCTCTCCGTTGTGTATTAATATTTATACTCCCGTTTCGACAAAGCCAGTCGAAGGTTCTCACCAGCAGAGCACGACTTGCCTTCTCCGCCTTGCACCGAGAATACTAAGTCTCCACTGTAATCAGCAGCTGTGATCACAGTGACTTCATCCTTACTGATCCGCAGTTGGATGGTATCGCCGCGCAGTGTAACCGGAAGCTGAACGGACTGCCAATGTTGCGGCAGAGATGGATTGATGTGCACAACCCCTCCGTCGTAGTCCAGCCCAGCAAAGCCAAGAACCGCAGCCATCCAAGCACCACCATTCGCAGCTGGATGAGTCCCTCCGATGTAGAGATCCCCTACATATTGCTTAGATTCGCCGGTGAGATCGACGGTAGCCGTACGCATAAAATACGGATAGCCCCAATCCGGTGAACCAATATCAGCAGCTACCAAAGCGTAGATACAAGGGCTTAAGCTTGATCCATGTTCCGTACGCGGTTCGTAAAATCCCCAGTTCGCTTGTTTCACTTCCTTGCTAAAGGAGTGTTTAAACAGATTCAGCATCAACACAACGTCTGCTTGTTTAAGTATGGTTGTGGTGGTAGCTAAGCCATTGCCGCCGCCAAAATACTCATTTTTATTAAGCACACGTGATTTCAGTTCTGTTAGTTCTACATCCTCCAAGGTGAGGTACCGGTCGAATTGTTCAATAACAAGACTGGCAGGATCAGGCTGTGGAACATAAAAGCTATCCAGCATCGTTTTGAACTCCTTCAGGAATGGCCCTGAGCTAAACGGAGCGGACAATTGACCGTAGGCCTCAGGATACTTCTCTTGCAGCAAAGCTGCCGTATGCAAGGCAATCTCCAGCGTCTCTTTAACCAGTGCATTGGTAAAAGCATTATTGTTCACACGCTCATGATATTCATCCGGACCTGTTACATCCAGAATCTCAAACCGCTGTTTAACCGAATTATAGTAAGCGTAAGAGTAGAAAAAGCGAGCGCATTCCCAGATCACCTCAGCTCCTCCACTAGTAAGCAGACTTTCATCGCCTGTGAATTGAACATACTTCCAGATCCCATGCACAACGTCACCACTGATATGAACCTGCTTATCGCGGAAATAGGTCCGCATCGGCCGGCCTGTAAATACATCGTTCACATTAAACAGCGTACAGGCATCGTCTCCCGTATCCTGACTTTCCCAAGCATAAAATGCGCCCAAAAATCCATATTCCGCTGCCTTACGGCGAGCACCATCCAATGTATGAATCCGGTACATCATCAAGTTCCGCGCTACCTTAGGATCACTGTGCAGGAAAAACGACAACATAAACATTTCCGTATCCCAGAATACAGCTCCCTTATATACCTGACCCGATAATCCCCGGGCTGGAATAGACACCTTCTCCGAAACTGTAGGGGCAATGATTAACAGCTGATAGATACTATATCTCAAGGCAAATTGGGCAGCTTCATCACCTTCGATGATTACATCGCTGTGTGACCATCTCTCGTCCCATAACAGACGATGAGCCTTAAATAACCCCTCAAAACCCAGCGCCTCAGCAGCATGGACAGATTTAACAGCTTCCGACTCCGGCTGATCAGCATCAAGTCCAGTATAGACTGCTACATACTTAAACCATTCATACGTCTCACCCGCACGGGCATCAAAAGAAATCCGGCGAACAGCAGCCCCATCTTCCAGTAGCTCCTCACCAAAACTGAATACCGCCCTCTCCGCCACAACAACCGGAATCTTCAATTCTCCGCTAACAGAAGAAGAGATCAGCACCTCGTCCTTGAGCTGTACCTTTTGTCCGTAAAGATGAGGCCCATTGATATCCCACACATCTACGTCAATTCCCGTCTCAATCGCTACTCGGCAGTCTTGAGTACTGCGAATAGAGTATTTACTAACGAGCAAGTGAAGATTATCCTGGCTTACGAAACGATCTGCGGTAAACGTCAACGCCCCACCGTCAGATACAGCATATTCAGTGCTCCGATGATGAATGGCATTTCGGATATTCAGCTCCTGAGTATGAGCGACCGGTTCACAGTCAAGCACACTTAAGAGCTGATCATTACAGAAAACTTTGGTCAACAATCCATTAGGGGCATTAACTGGTTCTCTCCATTTGTCCCCCTCTTTGTCATATAGTCCTGCGAGGGTGACAGCTACTAGCTCAGTTTTACTGAATTCCTCCAGTGTGCCGCGATACCCCATGTAGCCGTTGCCTAACATATATTTGTTACCGTTCGTCGTCACAAGCTGTTTATCAAAACAACTCTCCTTTACGATCCAGTTCATCCTGCCAGCATCCCTTCGCCTAGCGGAAGCGTCTTCCCGGAAGCATCCACTGTAATCGACTGTCCGTACACTATAATTTCGGTACTTCCACCATTAACCGCAGTGATTGTTACTGAATTTTTGTCGACCACAATTCTCAGAAGCACTCCTTCATACAATACTTGGAAGCTATATTTATCCCAGCGTTCTGGCAGGGTTGGCTGAAAGGACAGACGTGCTCCATCCGAACGCATTCCACCAAAGCCGTAAACAATATTCATCCAAGCAGCTGCAATTGAGGTAGTATGCAGCCCTTCACGGGTATTACGGTTATAGTTGTCTAAATCCAGTCGAGTAGCAAATTCAAAAAACGAATATGCTTCCTCGGGTTTGCCGATTTCACTCGCCAAAATGGAGTGGATCGAAGGTGACAGCGAAGACTCATGAATACATCTAGGCTCGTAATATTCATAGTTCGCCAGCTTCGCTTCTTTAGAGAATTGTCCGCTGTACAAGAACATAAACATAAGTACATCCGGCTGCTTAATCATGTCATAGCGATACAAACGATCATATGACCAGTTCGAATATAACGGGAATTCTGTAACAGGAATCGAATGAATATCAATATGTGGCATATCGAAGAACCCATCATGCTCTTCATAAACTCCTGTCACTTCGTCAACCGGAATCCGCATATGCTGCGCCTTGTTTTCCCAATCGGTGAGTTCCTCGTCATGAAGTTCTGTTTTCTCTACCACAGCTGCAAAAGCAGCAGGAGCCTGTTCTTTCATCTCCCGAAGAGTCTCTAGGGTGTATTCAAAAGATTGTTGAGCCATCAGATTAATGTAGCAGTTGTTATTGACCATCAATTGGAACTCATCAGGGCCCATAACGCCAAAATAACCATATTCCCCGCTGCGTTGCCCCCATTGGCCACGTGTAGCATAGAATCTGCTGATCTGAATCAGCATCTCAGCCCCTTTACTGTGCAGGAAGCTTTTATCACCGGTATTTTTGACATAATGCCAAATGCCATAAGAAACAGCAGTCCCTACATGAAGCTGAAGATTAGAGTGCTGCCAGAGATCACAGCTTTCTGTTCCATCTATAGTAGCAATTGGATAGCAGGCTCCCTCACAATCCACCTCTTTAGCGCGCTGCATAGCCTGCGGCAATGTTTTATATCTGAATTCCAATAAGCTCCGGGCAGCCTTTGGATTATTGAACATATAGAACGGTAAGCAATAGGATTCTGTATCCCAAAAAGCCAACCCACGATATACTTCACCCGTCAGCCCTTTGGCACCAATATTAAATCCGGGATGATCGCCATGATAGGTCTGATAAAGCTGGAAGATACAGAAACGAATACCCTGCTGATTCTCAGGATCGCCCTCAATTCGGATATCACTTGTCTCCCAGATGCCCTTCCAATAAGCTGTCTGATCAGCGATTATTTGGGTATCTGTCAATTGGCTTGCTGTTTCAGCAAGAGACAGACCTTTGTTCCACAGCTCTTCAGCTGTATGGGCAGAATCACTATCCGAATAGTTCATAACCAGTTTGGTAAAATAGGAAACTTCTCCTTCCGTAAGGTCCAGAGTGAAATTTTGTCCAATAAACTTATCACTCTCAGTAGCAGTGAGCTGCAACGGCTGCGAGGATTGTAAGGTAAAGCTTGAGAACAGCTTATTCCCAGTATTCACTGTACTGGCCATAATAGCAGAGGACGCTCCACTTACTCCGCTGCGGAGACTGTTCCACATACATTCGCCGCGTTCTTCATGAATAATGCCGAAATTAAGACCTGCACAAATGTCCACGCTCCCTGAGAAATTAAGGGGTTCAAACTCCACCCGCTGCAACCCCAAATGAGACATAGTCATGCTGACCAGACGTGTAAAGACTACTTTTAGCGACTTGCCATCGTTTAGATGCCAGATTAGCTCTCTCCGATACGTACCCTTACGAAGATCCAGCTTGCGCACATAATCTGTTACGTTGCTTTTTGCTAAATCAAGCTGTTCACCATCTATAGATAGACGTGTATACAGCCAGTCCACCGCATTCACCATATATCTCAGCGAGCGAATAATCCCTTTATAGTGATTGCCAATATCCAATTGTTCATTTAATCCATTAAAATAACTTCCTTGCAGGGTGTCACCTGAATACCCTTCCTCTGCATATCCGCGTACACCCATGTATTCATTACCCAATGAAAAAATAGATTCCGAAGTCCGATTTCTTTCTGGATCAAAGCCCTCTTCAATAATTGCCCACGGATCAACCTTAAGATATTTGTCTGCTACTTTAGCCATATATGATTTCTCCTTCTCCTGATTTTTGCTCCAATTTCAGGATATCGCTGCATAGCAATAGAGCCAATGTCCGACCGTAATGAAGATGTGTGCATTTATACGGAGTTGAGATAAAACTAATTTCTTTAACATGAATTTCAACTGTGTTATATGTTACAATCTAACGGGGACGCAAAAAAACAGCGATTAACCCAGTATTTGAGAATAATGGATAGCCGCTGTTCATATATCATAAACGTGAGATCACTTACTCTTTTTTAGTTAAAAAGAATATTACATCGAACACTTTAGAAGTGAAATTTATCACAATGTTGAAAATTCGACACTTTTAAACGATTTTTTATAACCAATTCGAGGGATTTTCAAGGTATAATTAATTTAAAATTTACTGAAAAACTGAGGGAATAAAGGGGATGTCGATTATGCTAAAAGAACATTACAATGTTATCGAAGCCCACGGAAATACAAAC
The DNA here is from genome assembly GCF_037969975.1 of Paenibacillus sp. FSL R7-0163. Lineage (NCBI taxonomy): Bacteria > Bacillati > Bacillota > Bacilli > Caryophanales > Paenibacillaceae > Paenibacillus > Paenibacillus sp. FSL R7-0163. The sequence goes on along the minus strand of NZ_CP150224.1, from coordinate 1,252,989 downwards.
TGTTTCTCCGAACAGAATTTCAACAGACTTCTAGTTACAATGAAAGAGCGCATAGTTCCAGAGGGTTCACATCTATTCTGGGAAGGCGACTACTCGGATAAATTGTTTTATATCAAACGTGGACGTGTGAAATTAACTAAATCTACTGATGAAGGTAAAGAACTCATTCTTTATATGTATCAAGCTGGCGATATGGTAGGTCAAGCAGATCCATTCTTCAGCACTAAGCATAGCTTTACAGCCGAAGTGATTGAAGAAAGTGAAGTTGGCGTCATCGAACAAAAGGATCTAGAAATTCTCATTTGCCAACATTGTGATTTTGCTATCGACTTTATGAAATGGATGGGTATTCATCACCGTCTCACCCAAACTAAATTCCGTGATCTAATGATGTACGGCAAACCTGGTGCACTATGCTCCACGCTCATTCGTCTTGGCAATACCTATGGTGAGAAGAGCAGCGATGGTGAGAATATCCTTATCAACAAAAAAATTACGCATACAGATTTGTCCAACATGATCGGTGCCACTCGTGAAAGTGTTAACCGGATGCTGAGCGACCTGCGTAAAAAAGATGCTGTTGAGTATGAGAACGGTATGATTGTCATCAAGGACCTTGGCATGCTGCAAGAAATTTGCCACTGCGAACTGTGTCCGAACGAAATCTGCCGGATCTAATTCCGTTATAATATACCCTCTATTCACCTCAATGAAACATACATGACCCAATTATTCTGCATAATATAAAATAGAGTGGTCCAAGGCGCCTAATGCAGGTGTCTTTTTTTTATATTCAACAAAAAAAGAGCTAAACCCAAGATCGGTTCAGCTCTAATATAGTTAATTAAAAATGGATTTAACGGTTATTGCGAGTACCACGCACTGGTGAGATCAGCCAATAGGCCATGCCGACAAATACGCCCCCACCAATGATATTCCCCAAAGTTACAGGGATCATATTATGCAGCCATCCAGCTATCGTAATGGTTTCCGGATGATTCGGAAGCAACACAGCAACACTAAGCAGAGTCATATTAGCCACACTATGCTCATATCCGCTTGCGATAAAGGCGAACAGACACCACCAGATTAAAATTAGCTTAGCAGATTCACTTTTAGCACGTGAGGACATCCATAGCGCTAAACAGACCAGCCAGTTACATAGGATTCCACGAAAAAACAGCTCAGAGAACGGGAGACTCATTTTTTTAGCAGCGGCTGTAAAGATCAAATGCTCTGGCGGCGCAGCACTGAATAACCCAGTCCCACGAATTAAAAGCGCTAAAATCACTGCACCCACCACATTCCCGATGAATACAAGGATCCAGTTCTTAACGGTATCCCAGATACTGGTTCTGCCTGCCAGTGTACTTACAGTAAAAAACATATTATTCCCAGTAAACAGTTCTGAGCCTGCAAATACTACAAGCGTCAAGGCGATGCCGAAGGATGTACCCATAATAAGCGGTTGGAAAGGTGATTTAGCAGCTGCTAGCGGTGCTCCTAGAGAGAAAATAAGGATAATCCCAATGCCTACATAAGCACCTGCCAACAGGGCTGCTAGAAAATATCTTAGCAAGCTTTCATTCATTTTGTCCCGCTTACTGACTGCCGTCTCTACGATGCTCTCCACACTTTGCGTAAACATAATACTCCACCCCACCGTTTTCTATTAAATCTATTACTACACTCTTCGGTGTCTACACGCTCACTGTAACTTTCTCTCCGTCCAGTGTGACTGGATAAGTCACAACACTACCTTGGTCTGGAGCCTGCACCTCACCCGTGCGCAGATCGATTTTCCAATCGTACAGCGGATCGTACAGATAGTGACCTGACACGATCCCTTCCGCAAGCGGGCCACCCTTAGGATGAGGACTACGATTCTCTACTGCATAGATGGCTCCGTCAGAGGCACGAAATACAGCCAGTTCAACAGCTCCAGCAATCACTACACGGCCAATCTGCAGCAGGAAATCCTGTACTGAGCCTATTGCATACGTTTGTGTGGTCTTATTCATTGGTCTCTCCCCTTCTGTGTGCGTTATATCCGCTAGACTCTTGTTTCTTCAAAAAGCGCAGTACGAGTGCTACTGTCATTAAGCATTTTTTTCCAAGGATCCGTCACCTGAGTCAGAGCAAAGTCAATCCGTGCGGCCAGCTCTTTGCGGTTATCTTCATTATTCAAAATGACCATTTGAATCTGCTCAAGTCCCATACGCTCAACCCACTCGGAGGTTCTCTCCAAATAATTACCGGTCTCACGATAATATTGCATCACAGCGGAGCACACTTCGATCAACTCTTCATCGGTCTTAATTTTGCAGAAGGAATCAGCAATCCGTGGTTTGATCCCACCGTTACCACCGATAAATACTTCCCAACCGCCGTCATTACCGACGATGCCAATATCCTTCGTGCAGGATTCCGCACAGTTACGTGGGCAGCCGTTGACAGCTATTTTAAACTTGGCAGGAAAATCAAGACGTTCATACTTACGTTCTATGAGCGCGCCCATTCCCAGCGAATCCTGTGTACCGAAACGGCAGAACTGTGAACCCACACAAGTCTTAACCGTACGTAGCGATTTGGCATAACCATAACCTGATGGCATATCGAGCTCTTCCCATACCTTCGGCAGATCCTCTTTTTTCACCCCGATTAGATCCAGGCGTTGCCCACCAGTCACCTTCACAACTTTTACATCATATTTAAGGGAGACATCAGCGATTTTCTTCAAATCCTCTGGTGTCGTTACCCCGCCGTACATGCGTGGAATAACGGTATAGGTTCCGTCTTTCTGAATATTGGCTCCCATACGTTCATTAACAAAACGTGATTCCTTCTCATCTTGATGTGTATCCGGATTTAGCATCCCCAGATAATAGTTAATCGCCGGACGGCATTTAGAGCAGCCTTCCTCTTGTTTCCAACCCAGTACATGCATAACCTCTTTAGTAGTACTAAGACCTTTAGCTGTAATCTCAGCAACAATCTCATCCCGGCTAAGCGTTGTACAGCTACAGATACCTTGCTTGGCAGACTGCTCAAAACTATCACCCAGGACAAATTGTAAAATTTGTTCTACAACCGGTTTACAACCTCCGCAAGAACGCGTCGCTCCTGTACATGCTTTGATCTCGTCCACAGTAGTAAAACCATTTTCTATGACCGCATCCACAATCGCTTTTTTCGTAACCCCATTACAGCCACAAACGATTTCTTCGTCCGCCATAGCTTCTACAGATGTGCTCTTTTTGGCTCCGCTTCCGCAGCAGCCCGTACCCATGACCTCTGTATAAATCTCATCAGTCATTACAGCACCTTGTTTTACTAACTTTTGCAGGTTAGCCGATTCCGTCACATCCCCGAACAGGACTGCACCAACAATGACATTGTCTTTGAGCAGAATTTTCTTATAGGTTCGCTTCCATTCATCTTTGCTTGAGATTACAGTGTGCTCAGGGGAATCCATAAACTCACCTGCAGAAAATACATCCACACCGGAAATTTTTAATTTGGTGGAGACAACAGAACCTTCATATGGATTTGTATCGCTTCCGCAGAGATGTTTAGCTAGAACCATACCCTGCTCGAAGAGCGGCGCTACTAATCCGTAACAAACTCCGCGATGTTCGGCACATTCGCCAATGGAATATACATTCTGCATAGAGGTCTGCAAATAATCGTCCACTACAATTCCACGATTAACAGCAATTCCGCTTTCTTTTGCCACAGTTATATTCGGTTTGATGCCTACAGCCATAACTACAAAATCAGCTGCAAGTGTAGTGCCATCACTAAATTGTAAACCACTTACTCTCTGTTCCCCAGTCAATTCTACTGTTTGTTTGCCCATGGCAAATTTCACGCCTTGACGCTCTAGCTCAGCTTGCAACATAGAGGAGGCATTACGATCAAGCTGGCGCTCCATTAGATCTTCCATCAGATGCACTACAGTAACGTCCATGCCAAGGTTCACAAGACCCTTTGCCGCTTCCAATCCAAGTAAGCCCCCGCCGATTACCGCCGCTTTGTTGTATTGTTTAGCCGCAGCTAGCATCGCATCACAATCTGCAATATCCCGGAAACCCACTACGCCTTCCTTATCACAACCAGGTACAGGTAAAATAAATGAATTCGAACCCGTTGCAATAATCACTTTATCGTAAGAAACAGCCATACCGTTATCCGCAATTACTTGCTTGGAATGCTCGTCAATTCGCGTAACTGTTGTTCCTGTATGCAAGGTAATGTTGTTATCTTCATACCAGTTCCAGTCGTTTAGGATGATATCGTTGATGGTTTTACTGCCTTCGAGAACATAGGACAACATGATCCGATTATAATTGGGGTGAGGTTCGCTTCCAAAGACCGTAATGTCATAAGCTCCACCTAGCTTCAATATTTGCTCTAGCGTACCTATGCCTGCCATACCGTTGCCGACTAATACTAATTTTTCTCTCTTCGCTGCCATAGTTAGGTGCCTCCTCAGTCTTATCCGTTCTTGTTGAACTTTGCTTCAACTTATCTTCTACATAATGAAATTATACATTTCAAAATTTAAGAGAGATTGTGATTACAGTCACATTAAATGTGAATGTTTTCACATAAAAAATAAGACAATTTTGTTAGGTTCTAAATTCTAATAAAAAAAGCCAGATCACAGGTTCTGAATAACCGTAGATCTGGCATTTATGTACTTTTTTTAACGTATAGCCAATAAAATCTCCAATTCATCCTGCACTCTAAGCTTCATGTCCATTCCATTCTCAAGCAGCTGCTTCCCATTCACCTTCATCTTCCAAACTTCATTGCTAAGAGGAGTATAATCACCAATGGATAACACCTTTTTGTTGTCTTCGGTCAACTGCACCACACTGCTGTTCTTCAACAAACCTCTCACTGTTAAATCTTCAGTAAATCCCATAACATATGAATGATTCAAATTCACTTGCTCACTTCCGCCATTCACGGTCAACAACACAATTTGAAGGGGTTCCTCTTGTTCCTTAGACATCGCCGTAATTACTAATTTTGATTCATGCCCGACGGTTCGACCCCAATCCTCAGATCCAATGGTCTCCCCATCCATTTGCAGCTCCCAATTCATTCCTGGACTGAGTGAAATATTATTTACCGTTAGAATGCTTGTGTTATCCTCAGAAAAGGTGGCCTTCCCACTACCTTTCAGTAGGTCAAAGATCGTTATCCCTTTTCTGTAGCTCTCGCTAAGCTGCTTGTCCAAAGGGTTGGTCAGCAAGTCATTTCCCGCAACGATAAGCGAAAGCGTAGGCCCGTCTGATCCTGCTAAGCCATTATTCCCTTCATTATTAACGTCAGCAAGAGTCGAACATCCACCTATTATGAATACGATGACTAATCCTAGTAACAACCTCCACATATATTTCGTGGGCATAGTGACACCGCCTTGTCCCGCCTAATGACCACACAGCGTCTCAGGCTTGTAGTAAGTTATGCATACTGTCTATTTAAGAATAACGTAAATAAGCTTTGTTCTCAAATATAAAAAAAGTCCCCTAAGGGACTCTTTGAAAACTCATTTTTTCTACTGGAATCTAGGGAACAATATATTATTCTCCAGATGAACATGTTCAAAAGTCATGCTCTCCAGCTCCTCTAGCCGGGCATAAGTCAAACGATAGGTTGTACAAGCATGAGCCGGTGGGGTGAAATCATCTGTTATTTTGCGTATTTGTCTCAATATATCGCCTGCTGTGTCATGTTCACTCTCAAGGTCAATTAATGCCTCACGAAGTATGGTCAGCCCTTCTTCACTTGGATTGGCATCATACGCTAATAATTTTGGAAACTCGTCTTCCTCTTCTTTAGCTGTATGCTGAAGCAGATCTTCCTTAAGTGTATTAAACAAGCTATATAACTCTTCTAAATGAGGTGAATCTCCGCCATGAACCCGGTATACCTTAGTTACATTTTGGCTAATTAGGGGCAGCTCTTCCCGCAGGTAATGGTGATGTTTACTCACTATATGGTCGATTAACTCTGCAGAAGGTGCTGTGTTCCATGCGAGTTCTTCTTGTGGTACCGGATATTCCTCGAATAGCTTGTTGAGATCACTAATGATCATCTCTTGATCTAGTCCACGCTCTACAGCTGCTTCAGCAAGAGGTTTGGCGCCTCCACAGCAGAAATCAATCCGTTTGGACTTGAAATAATCCGCAGCTTTTGGGAATTGCAGCACAATATCTTTTACAAGGGCATCTGGAGTAAATCCAGGTTGCACCGATTGCTTATGCTGTAAATCTGAAATTCTATCATTAGGTTGTTTAGTTTCCATAATAGTTCCTCCTCGGGATATGTGATCAGGTTCTGAAAAAATCTTTTCTACCTGTTCACCTTAACCCTGAAAGGAGTTTTGACTTGTGATTGTACTCACGAAAATTGTATCTCTTTGTTGAACGAAAAAGGTCAATCATGGAGATATATCCCCACAATCGACCTGTCTTTTGTTTACCACACGGGCATCAGTAATGTTATTTGTCTTACATTTATCTATTCGGTCACACCAAATCTGTATCTTTTATTGAACATAAGCCTGCATATACGTTCGCTTACCCTTTGCGTCCTTTAAATAAGGTCCTAAACCAGCAAAGCGGGAGTGATCCATATAAACACCGGTCATCCATCTGCCTTCTGTCAGGCCACCATTCCATTTGAGGACAAGGTCAGGGGCGGATATCCATTCCTGATAAATCTGTATATTCTGATCTTTGTACTCTTTACAAGGCTTAGACTGCTCCAGTAGACGTAGATCGTTAAGATAAGTTGGCACGAAATAAGAGGATATCGTATGCAAATCATCTTCATCAAAAAAGGGCTCATCCCCTAAAAAGGGTTTGAATAATACGGTATTCTCGTACATGGACCAAATTAGGGCTTGTAGCACCATGCTTTGGCGAATGCCATTATGGAACTTATATTGTCGTTGATTACTCGCCACATTCACTTCTTGAAGAGGTTCCGTCGACTCCAGACAATGCCGTTCACAGCCGATACATTTCCAGCCAGAAGGACTTTGAATCCATTTTTGAAAAATAGTCCCGCTATCATTGTTGCCTTTGTAGAGTGAAGAGATAATGCTGTAAGGCACACCAATCCACGCATCCCATAAGGAATCTGGAAGATGGCTATGCAGCATGAACAACGTCTTGTCATAGATGAGCTGTACTTTGATCGAAGCGTTCTCCAGCTCAGTAACATCCTTTTTTCCATACGTTATTTCCCGGGAATACAGGGTGGTCTTCATCTCCCTCGCCTCCTAATAGTTTTGCTATGCCTGTACTCCAGCTGAGTAGATTTGAGCAAAAACCAATATTGCAAGCGTTTCCATTCAAGGAACATACAACGTTTTTTCTATTATATTACAGATTTTTTCGATCTGTGCAAGGTTTTTATTTAAAAATTGAAAAGCCCTCCTCCGTTCTTCAGGAAAAAGGGCCAAAACACGACTTTGATTTCTACTCTACCCAGCTCTCAGCCCAAGACTGAATCTGCTGCATAACAGGCTCCAGCGCACGGCCTTTGTCTGTTAGTTCATATTCAATACGTACAGGTGTTTCCGGGTATACATGTCTAACCAGAATACCCTCACCTTCCAAATCCTTCATCCGCTCGGACAGCATCTTATCGCTCATTGAAGGAATGAGGCCGGAAATATCTTTAAACCGCTTCGGTCCACTCATCAATGTCTGAATAATAAGTCCATTCCAACGTTTGCCTAAGAAAGAGAAGGCTGTCTCAAATCTGGGACACATCGAAATTTGATGTTCTTCCATTGTTCTCACCTCTCACTAGCGAAACTTACTATTAGTTAGTATATATAATATTAACACATTTCATCCCTGATGAACATCGTTTACTAAAAAAAGTTCATCTGACATTATCATTATATCCTCGTTGTCAATCCCCTGTATGTGCTTTAGATTCCCTTTGAGCAATCGCTTCTGTCACGATTTGCGCCAAGTCATCATTTCCGAATAAGGAGAGTACGCCGAGAACTGTGTCATCGGAAATATCCCCTGCTTCCTCCGCAGAAACCGTTAGGGCAAGCGCTTTTCGCAAGGCTTCATTCCCTTCTTGCTGTGGATAAGCCTGCAAATATAAACTGTGCGGGTCGAGTCCTTGATTCACGCACCACTGGGCGAATACAAGGATCATCATCTCTTCCTCCCGCTTATAGCTTTCGATGATTTGTTCCTCCACTAATTTACGGTTGTCTTCCATATTTTACTCCTTTCTTAGAGACCTCATTCAGCAAGCTGAGCTGCCAATCTATGACTAGGCAGAACTGCTGAAGCAGCAATACTGCATAACTCTGGTGTATTTATATTGTTCAGGAAATGATCTACCACTCCACCGAAACCTCTTCTATCCAGCACCGTATCCCAGCTTCCAAAGCTCTGGGTCCGTGGCAAAGCATTTTTTTCATATAGGATGGCTTGGTCCAGATCTGCCACTTCCACCGAACGGCCATTACCGTGCAGCTCCAGCTTCTCCAAATCAACACCAGCCTCACGAACCATGCTATACATCCCCACTGAGCCTTGCTCCCAACCCAGCATTCCAGATGCCTGGACAAGTCGCCCCTCTCCATTGGATTGAAGATTACTGCGAAGCAGCTCATACTGATCTCCACATAACCATAACAGCAGATCAAGCATATGAATCAAGTCGTCATGTACAGTCTCACGGCTGCTGCCTAATTGCAGCTTCGTGCGATGTTTAATCGCGTGGCAATGGCTAATGCCTCCAGCTTCCTCGAGCCAACTCTTGGCGGTGACATACATTGGGGCAAAACGCCGATTAAAGCCCACTCCTAGCAGCAGCCCTTTATTTTCTGCCAGCTCTGCCATCCTTATGGATTCTTCCAGATCATAGGACAGCGGCTTATCTACATACACCGAAATCCCCTGTTCGAGACATTTTGTTACTATATCATAATGGGTCGTCGTTGGGCTATGCACAAATACTGCATCCAGATCCCAAGACAACAGCTCGTCCAAATTTGTCGTACCTTTAGGAAAGCGATAGGCATTAACAGCTTGCTCTACTGTTGTGGACGAGTGACTGAGAACCCCCACTACCTCAACTTGTCCATGCTGAGAGAGCAGTGGCAAATATACTTTGCGGGCGATATTGCCAATCCCGATGATGGCGACTCTTTTGCGTACAGAAACGATCACTGATCTAACTCCCCTCTTTATAATTCAAGAATTTATCTCTCTCTTTGTTCTCTATAAATGCTATTATACCTGCTTGGCGTTCGCCGACAATGATCTTCACTTCAATATTTACTTTTTATCCCGTATGATGAGATGAATGAGTGGAAGAAAGGGTATATTAGCTATGAGAAAATGGTTCTCGATTATTCTTTATGTTTCGGGCACAATCCTTGCGTTTATCTACAGATATGACATCCTTAGCTGGATGAAAGAGGATCATAATCTTTTTGGCTCTATAGGGATCGCAACTTTACTGGCTCTCTTTCCAGTTGTACCGTACAAAGCGGTCATCGGATTTTTTGGTTATGCATGCGGAAGTTTGGCTGGTGCTTTAATTTGCTGGGTAGCTACAACCCTTGCTGCCGCATTCCTTTTCGGCGTAGTGAAGTTCTTATTTCAAGATCAAGCGAGAGCTTATCTGACTTCTATTCCCCTACTTGAAAAATTCACAAAAGGCATAGAACGGCGGCCCTTTGCTTCTATTGTCTTAGCACGTCTCTTGCCGATTATCCCGCAGACCGCAGTTAACATCTATGCCGGAGCAGCCGGGCTGCCCTTCTGGAGTTATCTAGCTGCCTCAGCTATTGGAAAAATCCCAGGCATCGCCTTGTATGCCTTCCTTGGGGATCAACTGTTCCAGAACCCTGGAAATGCGATTATAGCCATCGTTGTTTATGCCATTGTGCTTATTATAGCCGGACTAAGCTTTCGTTACAGTTCACAGGAAGTAAAAAAACACTAGGTAACAGAGAGCTTATTTGGCGGAAGCTGGCAGGCTGTGGTTATTTGCTTTATAATTAGATTGTGATCTATTTAATTGCATTACATGAATGGAGGGATATTAATGAGTGAACATCAGACTAACCATATAAATTCCAAGGCGGAAAAAGCAACCTTTGCAGGTGGATGCTTCTGGTGCATGGTCTCGCCGTTCGAGGAATTGCCAGGCATTATTAGTGTCGTCTCCGGCTATACTGGCGGGCATACAGTGAATCCTACCTATGAAGAGGTATGCTCCGAAACCACAGGACATGTTGAAGCGGTACAAATTACGTTCAACCCAGAAATTTTCCCTTATAGCAAGCTGCTTGAGTTATTCTGGCAGCAAATTGACCCAACCGATGCGGGTGGACAATTCCATGATCGCGGCACCTCTTACGGAACGGCTATCTTCACCCATTCTGAAGAGCAAAAGCAACAAGCAGAGGCTTCCAAGGCAGCTTTGCAAGAAAGCGGACGATTCGCTAACCCGATTGTTACCCCGATCCTCCCGGCAGCAACCTTCTATCCTGCCGAAGAATATCATCAGGGCTACCATCGTAAGAACCCGGGCCACTACAAACGTTACCGTAAGGGTTCCGGCCGAGAGGATTTTATCGAAACCCACTGGACACATAAAGAAGATAAACTAAGCTTGAAAGAACGTCTGACGCCACTTCAATATGAAGTCACTCAGAATAGCGCTACAGAGTCACCTTTCCGAAATGATTTTTGGGATCACCACGGAGAAGGCATTTATGTAGATATCGTATCTGGTGAAGCATTATTCAGTTCGCAGGATAAATACGATTCCGGTTGTGGCTGGCCCAGCTTTACACGTCCAATCCGCGATTACGTCGTGAAGGAAAAGACGGACCTCAGCCATTTGATGGTTCGCACAGAAGTGCGCAGCAAAGTAGCAGATTCCCATCTAGGTCATGTCTTCGACGATGGTCCAGGGGAAAACGGCCTGCGCTACTGCATTAATTCAGCGGCACTGCGATTTATACCGAAAGAGGATCTGGAGAAAGAGGGCTATGGCGAGTATCGTGTACTCTTCCAGCATGCCTAATCTTCGATAACGTGCGAAACTGTACTGTCTTATAGAAAAGCCTCCAATTCACGGTATACCATGAATTGGAGGCTTTTTAATTCATAGGAGCTTATTCTTTATTCTCGTCCTCGTTCGCTTTCTTATCCTTTATTGAGGTTTTCACCTTTGGCTCTGCTGGTGCAGGGAGTACCTCCTTGTTCAGCTCCCGATTTCCCTGCCGTATCCGCTGGGTCTGCTGCTCCCGTCGTACGCGGATATTTTTGCGGGCAAACCAAACGATGGCTAAAATAATGCCCACACCGATTAGAATCGGCAATGCGCCTGCAAGAATTACAAAAATCCACTGAAACATAACAGATAGTGCGTTCAGGCTTCCTTTTAAAGCATCTGATGCGCGTTCCAGCAATGGACCTTGCTCTGCCTTTTCCTTCACAGCTAAGCTCTCATCCGTCTGGTACACTCTAAGCTCTACCGTTGAAAAGGATACGTTCTGATCTATATATCGCATTCTGCCTTTGATCTGCTCAATCGTTTCTTGAATCGAACCAAGCTCGTTTGCAAAGGCGACCAGATCACTTGATTTCGTTGCTTTTTTCATAAACTCAGTATATTGAGCTTCCATTAACTGCTTTGCCTTCAGACGCGACTCTAGATCAACATACTCCTCCGAGACATCCTGACCTTGAATGCTGCGCTGTAGCGATTCGTGTTTTACTTTTTCCAAATTATTCAGAAAAGGAGAGAATCCGGAGGCTGGCACCTTAAGGATAAACGTCCCCCCTTGCTCATATTGCGACATGTTCTCGTTAAACTCTATAATATATCCTTTAGCCATCGTTACCATGTTTCGAATTTCAGTCTGAGCTTTACCGTAGTCTTCTACTTCCATAGTCAGATTGGCATGATAGATAAGCTTCTTGTTCAATCCTTCCACGACATCACTGCCCGTGAATCCCGCGTTTGCTTGATCCGTGTTCTCTGGTGTCAAACCTTTTTCAACTGGGGCTTCGTTGCCTCCCGCTGCTGTCTCAGCCTCTGCTGAGGTGTTCTTATCCGCTAATGTAGCTTTTGAAGATTGCTCAGTGGTTGCTGCAGCAGAATTACTCGTATTTCCGCCGTCACTAGCTAATTTGTCAGCTGCCGAATTGTTATCACCCGAGCCACAACCTGCCAATACCACCGCAAGAATTAATAAACATAAGTAATGCAGACCCCATTTGCGCATTCTCATTCCTCCAAAAATGTAGTGGTAATCCCTAGCATTGTAACGTTACGGAATGTCATGTTCTATACAGATCTCTTCCGTCTCTCATTTCTTTGACGCCCCAAAACTTGGAAGGTTGCACTGGAATATGGAATTTCGGTAAATTTCTTTTGGTTTTTCATGTTGAAATACACAAAAAGCCGCATTTCTGCGGCTCTTATTGGACATATTTTTTATGTGGGAGGGGTCCTGAAAGTTAAAGAACTCATTTGCTTACAAACTCATTATTTGGTACAATTACCACGTCTAACCTAGTAAAAAAATCCAAATACCCTCTATTCATAATGAATGAGGGCGTGACACGGCTTTGCTGAGACAAGCTCCACCTTGCTGAACAGAGCCGTTCTTTGAATGATACTGTCAATTACTAAAAGGGGAGGTGAACCCTCATGGCAAAAGACGTAGTTTGTGAAGTTAACTCCTGCACCCACTGGGCAGAAGAGAACAAATGCAGCGCTGAATCGATCTTCGTAGCTTTCCACAGCTCCCAAGAACCAAAACGCGCAGAAGAAACAGATTGCAAAACTTTCGAAAGTAAATAAGTAAATGCCTAAAGGGACCCTCCACGGTTCCTTCTTTTTCTTTTTCATTCTAACAAGATTGAGAATTATTATCAAGTAGCTGATTACAAAAAAATAATTGAACTAAAAAGCCAGGGTAAATTACCCTGGCTCTAATTTATTTAAGTCTATTTAGAAGCAATAACCCCTGTCTTTTCCCTCGCAATAGCAGCAGCTCTTACCATGTTACGTAGTGCATCCTCTGTCTCCTGCCAGCCACGCGTTTTCAGACCGCAATCCGGATTAATCCAGAACTGTTCAGGGTCAAGCACCCGCAGCGCACGATCGATATTCGCAGTCATTTCTTCGACAGCTGGAACCCGCGGGCTATGGATGTCGTACACTCCAAGACCGATTCCTTTATCATAGGCTTGCTCCTCAAAGCTGATAATCAGCTCACCATGGCTACGTGAAGTCTCAATGGAGATTACATCAGCATCCATAGCCGATATTGAATCGATCATGTCATTAAATTCGCTGTAGCACATATGCGTATGAATTTGTGTCGTAGCCTTCACATGGTTCGTGGCAACACGGAACGACTTCACTGCCCAGTTCAGGTAATGCTCACGGTCTTCTGCCTTTAGCGGAAGTCCTTCACGAATAGCCGGCTCATCCACTTGAATCATTTCGATGCCTGCATCTTCCAACGCTTTTACTTCATGGCGAAGGGCAAGAGCAATTTGATTGGCTACCTCTTCCCGGCTGAGATCATCACGTACAAATGACCAATTGAGGATAGTAACAGGGCCCGTCAACATTCCTTTAACCGGAAGCTTCGTCAACGATTGTGCATAGACGCTTTCTTTAACAGTCATAGGCTGTATAAATGCAATATCCGCGTAGATCACCGGCGGCTTAACGCAACGGGAACCGTAGGATTGAACCCAGCCATTACTAGTAAACAAGTATCCATCCAGCTTTTCTCCGAAAAACTCCACCATATCTGTACGCTCGAACTCGCCGTGGACCAGAACATCCAGACCTAGCTTTTCTTGGAAGGTAATTGCATCCGCGATCTGCTCACGAACAAATCCATCATAACGCTCCTGATTCCAGACCCCTTTACGCCATTTCAATCTCGCCTGGCGCACTTCGACTGTCTGCGGAAAGCTACCAATTGTAGTGGTTGGCAGAAGTGGAAGCTGCCATTTCTCTTGCTGCACCTTTAAGCGCTCAGCAAAAGGCAGACTGCGTTGGTCTGGTAGAGCTGCAAGTGCAAGCACTTGCTCCGCCACATCCTTACGGCCACGCTCAGGTAGTGCGCGGAACGCTGCAATAGCTTCACGACTAGCGGCCAGCGCTGCTTGAGAAGCTTCTCCTTTATCTGCGACGGCTGCTCCGAGCAGACTAAGCTCTTTAAGCTTCTCATCGGCAAAGGCTAACGCATTCTTAACTGTCGCCTTCAGCTTCACTTCACCTTGAACGGTGACTGGGACATGCAGCAGACTGCAAGAAGGCTGAAGAATAAGACGATCAAGCGGTACATGAACGCTGAGCTTTTCTACCAGTTGCAGCTTGGCGTCTAAATCGGAACGCCAAATGTTCCGTCCATCAATAATTCCGGCACCCAGCCATTTGTCCTTCGGCCAGCCAAGACGTTCGATGGAAGCCAGATTCGTTCCACCATCGTGCACAAAGTCAAGACCCAAGCCTTGAACAGGCAGCTCTAGCAGTGCCTCCAGCGGCTCAGCAGCTTCAAAATACGTCTGTAAAATAATATTCAAGCCCGGCACGGAGCCGGCAATGTCTGTGTATATCGAGTTAAGCAGTGTTAATTCTTCTTTACTTATGCCTGTAACAATCGCTGGCTCATCGATTTGTACCCAGCTTACCCCTTCTTGCTTCAGTTCCTGTAGCAGTTGAACATAGACTGGAACAAAACGTGCAGCAATCTTGGCGATATCTGCCGCTGCGTAACCTTTGGACAGCTTAAGGAAGGTATACAGACCTAAAAGTACCGGTTTACCTTCAATCCCTGCCTGCGATTTAGCAAAACGATAAGCCGCTAGAGGTTTGTTTTCAGTCAGGCGTGGTGTTTGTGTGCCGATCTCTGGAACGATATAGTGATAGTTCGTATTGAACCATTTGGTCATCTCGCAGGCAGTAGCCTCAGCATTACCACGGGCCATTGCAAAATAAAGATCAAGCCCGATGTCGCCGCCATCATACGCATACCGTGGAGGTACGATTCCAAACATAACAGCCGCATCCAACACATGATCATAAAATGTAAAATCATTTACCGGAATAAGCTCAATTCCTGCTTCTTGCTGGGTCTTCAAATGCTGCAGCTGGATTGCTGCCATTTCGGAGCGGAATTGCTCCTCATTTATTTTCCCCTGCCAGAATGCCTCCAGTGCCTTTTTCCATTCGCGGTTCTTTCCGATTCTCGGATATCCAAGATTGCTTACTTTTACCTTATTCGTCATTTCGATACACTCCCTCTTCAATCTCTTATTTCAAACTCCAAAACTACTTGCTTTCCTATAAAAAAGAGCGCCCTTCCCTAAAAAAGTCAAAGGGAAAGACGCCCATGATATACCCATGGTTAACGTCTAACACCTCCCTATCTTCCGTAGGTGAAGCAGTGCTGTTGAAACAGGCAGGTCTCCTGGCTAGCGGCGTCAACATCTTGAGCAGTCTTCCCAGCAGTAGTAAATTGCCAGTGACCTCTGTTGCTCGAGATTCTTCCGTTACAGTGGCGGGACCGCATCGGCTTCGAACCGAATTTCCCTATTAAGCCTACCGAATTACTATTTTCCGGTCAGCACCTGTCTCCGATATCATTCATCATTTGAGTGTCTTAATCTGATGTCATCATACGTGAAAGCCCCAGCAATCTGCAATAGATTACTGGGGCTTCTGTTATATCGATTCCTTATAACGGACTTAGAAAAATACGAAATATACTACAGCAGCAAGAATTATACGGTATATAGCAAACGGTAAGAGCTTGATACGATTGATCAGTTTTAAGAAGAAACGCATCGATAACAGCGCAAATAGGAAGGCACTAATAAAGCCTGCAATAAAAAACGGCAGCGCGTCCATGGTGAAATATTGCCAGTTCTTCATCAGTGACAACAGACTGGCACCTGCCATGATGGGTACTGCCATAATAAACGTAAAATCAGCAGCGGCACGATGGCTCATCCCGAGGATTACGCCACCAGAAATCGTCGAGCCCGAGCGTGAAAATCCAGGCCATAACGAAAAACACTGTACAAGACCTACACCAAGTGCCTGTTTGTATGTAATCTGATCTACACTCTCAGTTCTGATCTTCTTCGGCCCAAACAGATCCGCAATAATCATTAATATAGCCCCGATCACTAGACCAATTAACACCGTTGAGGTAGAGAATAAATGCTCATCAATATAATCATTAAACAGAACACCTAACACACCTGCAGGCACTAACCCTACCAGAACCTGTGTCAGCTTGAGGTGCCCGCCCTGCTCTAACTGCGGTAGCTTCTCTGTTACAGGATCCAACTGCTTACGGCTGAAACGCCTTAAGCCCAACAGATCAATGAATCGATTTCTAAAAATCACAACAACCGCTAATATAGAACCCAGTTGAATAACTATTTTGAAGGTATTTGCCGTATATTGTCCAAATAACTCCTGTGATTTCAGCCACATATCATCAACAATAATCATATGACCCGTGGAGGATACTGGAGCAAATTCGGTTAAACCTTCAACAAGCCCCAAAATAATGGCTTTAATAATCGTTAATAGCTCCATGTGTTTCCCTCCTTTTTAATAGTCATTTCTATTATCAGTCCTCCACCCGCTTAGCCCTCAGTGTTCATTCTCCGGCTGCGTTTGCGGAAGTACAGAAACCCAAGAATAACTAATCCGCCAGCAATTAG
Source organism: Paenibacillus sp. FSL R7-0163 (assembly GCF_037969975.1). NCBI lineage: Bacteria > Bacillati > Bacillota > Bacilli > Caryophanales > Paenibacillaceae > Paenibacillus > Paenibacillus sp. FSL R7-0163. Next base: position 1,236,208 of record NZ_CP150224.1, on the reverse strand, counting down.
TACATAGACCACATTGGAGTACACATCCATGTACATGGCAATGTCTTCCCAGGATTCGCCCAAAGCCGCGCCAATAAGCACAAGCAGCAAATTCCATCCCAATGTGCCAATCGTTGTGAAGATCATAAATACTCCAAATTTCATACCTGACATTCCCGCCGGAATCGAAATCAGACTGCGGACCAGAGGAACCATCCGACAAAACAATACAGTCCAATAGCCATATTTATCAAACCAGGCGTCAGCCTTGTGGATATCTTTTTTAGTGACGCGAATTAGGCCCCCCCAGCGTTCAACCAGTTTCTCTAACCGGCTCACATCCAATAATCGGCCAATATAATAGAGAATTACTGCACCCAGTAGTGATCCAGCAGTGGCAGCAATGATTACACCAGGGATCGTTAAGCTCGTCGTAGTGGTCATAAATCCTCCAAAGGGCAGGATCACTTCTGAAGGAATTGGTGGAAATATATTTTCAAAGGCCAGCATCAGAAAAATACCGAAGTAACCAAACTGCTCCATAAAATCTGTAATCCATGCTTGCATTCTTGTTACCCCCATTTCTCATATCAAGTTCTTCTTCAGGTTGCGTAAATAGCGGCTGCGAATAAAAAAGAAGTATAGTCCTTGAACAGCCAAATATCCGAGTAACACCGCGCCTGTCTCCGTTGCGATAGATAAGTAGAACAACCGTTGAAGCGCAATAAAGGCAAACACACTGTGTAAAATAGCTATTCCGACCGGCACAAAAAACAATAGAGCGAGCTGAATTGTGACTATTCGATTGAGTTCTTTATCCGTAAGCCCCATCTTGGACAAAGTGGAATATTGATTGCGATCATGATCAAGATCGGTATATAACCGGAAGTAAAGAAAGCTGCCTGCCGCGATAAAAAAGACAGTACCCACCAGCAATGAAGCAAAAAGCATTGTGTTATACAATGTTTTCTGAAGCTCAAACAGCGTGCCGCTGATCACAATCGCATACGGAGAATCACTTTCATAGGACTGTTTGCCTTTATGGGCAAGATCATCTGCGATACCTACCGTCTGTGGAAAATCCTCTACATAAAAACCTGTATAAAGATCCGTCTGCACGGGATCAATAGCGCTGTAGAGCTCATCACTGATCACGACACCACTAAAATCCCCGCCATCTCTACCATCCAGCTCCGGCAATAAATATTCAGCAATGGGGACTTGCGCGGTATAACCTATTTCTTTAATGGCAAGTCCTTGCTGCAAGGAATAGACCGCTTTTACTCTGCCTTCTGTTAAACTGCGATCCCGCTGTGAACCAATCATCACCAGACCTTCGTTGCCCACCAGAGCACGCTCAGCCGTTGTGAAACCTGCACGCTGCAGGGCGAGATTATAATCACTAAAAGCAATCAAGGGAAGGCGTAAAGTGCGATCGGGTCCAGTCTGAGCTTCGACCTCAGCATATTTAATCGGGATACTAAGCGCTTCATAAGGGAGTCCGTGCGTCTTGAGCTCTTCCTTAATTTCGTTCAGATGCTGATCAAAGGGTTCATCCGCCTGATTTCCTTTAGCTACATAACCCACTGCTGCAGGATAATCCAATTTCAGCTCTCTGGAAAGTGTATGTATCGATGCAAATACCCCTACTGAAGTGAAGGAGACTGCGGATACAATCGTCACCATAAAAAACATTCGGCCATTCTCTTTCCAGCGGTAGGACAAGCCCGATAAAGTGATGATATTCGTACGATGCCAATACAAGCGCCGAATGTCCTTAAGCAGCTTAACCACACAAATACTTAGCTGGGTATAAAAGAGATACGTCCCGATAACCGTAATTGCAACGACCGGAAACATGACTTTCTCTACGGAAGCAGCTTTTGCAGTAGCCGCCAAATAATAACCACTAATCAGCAATACAGCAGTAATAATAGATAATACAAAGGATACTTTGGGTTCTTCTTCTGCCTTACGCTCTCCCTGAAACAGACGCATCAGTGACTCATTGCCGATAAAAACAAAGGTGCAAAGCGATATCAGAAAAAACAATAACACGAAGCTGCAGATCGTAAGCACAAGTGCCTGCCATGGGAGATGAAAGGTTAACAGGGGAATTCCCAAAAAAGTGGATCCGATCATCAGAAATAATTTGCCCAGAAGTAACCCGAGAAGGGTACCCGTCAGGATGGCAGAGGTGCCGATCATCATATTTTCCAGAAAAACCATGGTGTTTAGCTGTCTCTTCGTCATTCCATGCATCAATAAAATTCCGAACTCCATCTTCCGCGACTGCAGGAAGGATCCAACGGATACGAGCACGAACAAAGAACAAAAGACATAAATAATTGCCTCTGCCACCATCATCGTATGAGCCGCCGTACTATAAATTAAGCTCTTTGAAATATCCGGATGGTAAATAAACAAAGCGCACACGAAAAAGATCATCACCGAAAAAGCACTGACGACAAAATAAGCGGCATATTTGCGTTTATTACGTGTTACATTCCTATAAGCGAATTGCCGAAAGGTCATGGCTGGTTCCCCCAAGCAGAGACAACATATCAATAATACTTTGGAAGAAAGCGCCTCTATTACTGCCTTTGTACATTTCACTATAGAAACGTCCGTCTTTAATAAAGATGACCCGGTTGCAAAAGCTTGCAGCCACTGCGTCATGCGTGACCATCAGCACCGTAGCTCCTTCTTCCTTATTCACCTCTGTCAACATATTCATGACTTCCCCTGAGGCTTTGGAATCCAGATTGCCTGTGGGCTCATCCGCCAAAATTAACGCTGGACGATGAATCATCGCCCGGGCGATAGCCGCCCGCTGCATTTGTCCGCCTGAGACCTCATACGTGCGCTTCTTCAGTAAATGTTCGATACCAAGCAAGGTAGTGACCTCTTTTAGCCTGCTCTCCATCTCTGGGACACGGGCACCTGCAAGCGTTAAAGGTAATACGATGTTCTCCTCTACAGTGAGCGTATCCAGTAGATTAAAATGCTGAAAGACGAAGCCTAGCTCATGACGGCGAAAAAGTGCCTTTTCTTTTCTGCTAAGCAGATTAGGATCTCGGCCGTTGATCAGAATCTGACCGGAGGTCGGTTGGTCGATGGTGGCAATCGTGTTGAGCAGCGTTGTTTTCCCGCTCCCTGATGGGCCCATTATGCCAACGAACTCCCCCTTTTCTACAGAAAAGCGGATATGATTCAGCGCCTGAGTGGACACTTTACCCTCATATATTTTTGATAAATTATGAACATCTAGAATGGGCAAGTGTTACCTCTCCTTCTTTCGACTGGATTGCCTTCATTATACAAAGTGTACACATGGGCTGCTATTTCTGAAACTTACAATGCCCTTACACATTTGTAAGGTTTGTTATATGCTGCTCCCTAAATACAATCCGCACGGTGGTCCCGCTTCCTTCTTCGGAACGGATACTCACCTCATGTCCAAGCTTGCCGCAGATCTGCTTCACGAGATATAAACCCATCCCCGTAGATTCCTGGAAGGTTCGTCCATTCACCCCGGTAAAATATGCATCGAACACGCGCGGCAGATCTCCTGCTGGTATGCCCACTCCTTCATCCCGGATCTCAAGCACAGTCTGCTTATCTTCCGTGACCATCCCTTGAAAAAAAACATGTTTGCCCTCTTCAGTCGTATAACGTACAGCGTTCGTAATCAGCTGCGTAAGGACAAAAGTGAGCCATTTTTCATCCGTAGTTACGGTAATCTGCTCATCTATTTGTATAGCTGGAAAAACTCTTTTTCGAATAAAAAGCCGCTTCTGCTCAGAGGTCACACCACGCACGATTGTCTCCAAATTCAGCCGTTCCACATAGAAATCGTGTTCAAAAGTATCCAGACGGGCCGTATAAAGCACGGTATCCAGTCCTTTTTTCAGACGATCCAGTTCATCACCAATTGCCGTAAAAGGAGGGCCATCCTTATCCTGAATGATCAGATGAATGACAGACAACGGCGTCTTCATGCCATGTACCCATTGATTAATAAAGTGAATATGTTCTTCTAATTTGTGGCGGTAGCTGTGCAAATCATTTTTGTAGAGGCGGAATTGCGACCCCAGTAAACCTCGCAAGCTTACGGCTAGCGGAGAATCCTGTGCAGGGCCACCTGCCTCATCGAGAGAGGAGGGCGTAGTCTCCAAACGTTCGTAGAACGTGCGATTGGTGACATAACGGTAAGCGAGGTAGCCAATCAGTAGACAAGTGCTGAGCAGCGCGGCATATAAACTTACATTCAGACCGCTGCCTCCATCCAGCCGATACACTAATGTGATCAGGACTAGCTGGGCTAGATAAACCACGATCAGGGGGAACTGTTCCCTTAAAAACAACTTCATTCCTCATCCCCCCAATTCGGAATCAAACGGTAGCCTTGACCGCGCACGGTTTGTAGTCCATCTGTGATAGCGAGAGCAGCAAGTTTTTTGCGTACACGGGTAACATATACATTTAATGTATTTTCATCCACGAAGGCTTGATCATCCCAGATTTTTTCGAGCAGCCTGTCCCGGGTAACGATGACTCCGGACTTTTGCATCAGCTCATCTAGTATTTTGGCTTCCGTGTGGCTTAAGTCCACTTTAGCTTCGCCTCGGGTAAGGATTAGCCGCTCTACATCCAGCGTCATTCCCGCAACGTTCAGTGTGCGTTCATTATTCCCTCCGGCATAGGTGCCGTAGGCGCGCCGCAGCTGACTTTTGATTTTGGCCATCGCGATTTCGTAATCAAAAGGCTTAGTGATATAATCGTCGGCTCCATTTTCCAGCGCCATTACTTGGTCCATTTTGCCATCGCGGGCAGATATAAAAAGAATAGGGCAGGTTGAAATTCCGCGAATTTGGCGGCACCAATAATAACCATCGTATTTTGGTAAATTAACATCAAGAAGCACCAGATGTGGCGTGAACGCTTCAAACTGAGTGCGGACCCGCTCAAAATCACTCACCGCCTGCGTTTCATATCCAAACTTATGTAAATAATCCTGCAGCAAAGCCACAAGTCCACGGTCATCTTCTATAATAAATATTTTAAACATATCATACCTCCGGTCCAGCCTTAACAATATAAGGGGGTCTGCCAAATAATATATACACCGTGCATAGGGTTAGTCAAATCAGAAGGAAGAAAAAAGAACCCATGAAGCACCTATTTACGGCACCTTCTAGGTTCTTGGATAAGTTATGTTTGAGGATATCAACTAGTCCCATTGTTTCTTCTGAATCCCGGCAAGAACTCGCTCTACAGGTGCCCAGCCGATAAGTTCTGGTTGGCTCCAGCCTGGAGCAGCTTGCAGATGGCAAATTTCCATGTAGTGATCTATCCTTACTTTATCCCAGGCATGAATGGCCTCGCCATTCCCAAGGGCCAAAGCTACATGCCCCCAATCCTTAAGCTCACCGTCCACCAAACCTGAGCAAGCATAAAAAACAAACGCGCCAGCTGGCGGAGCCCCGGTGTTCTTGTGCGCATCGTACAGCTCAGCGGATTCACGTGCATCGCTGCCTCCCCACATTTCGATCCCATTGCTTCTTTCATATGCATCTTCAACAAAAGCAAGACAACGCAGCGGATACTCCTGCGACCCCATCCGCTCTTTAGCCCAACTAATAGCATTCCCAATTTCCTTGCCAAATTCCACGTCCATTACCAATATACATTCCTCCAAAGTACGATTTAGTGTTGAACACATCATACCTGAACCAGCTACTCATGAACTGGTATTATATAGTTATTAATTAAACTATCCCAATCCTACCTGAGTGGTCATCTACTTCGGCCAACCATTACTTACAAAAACATAAAAAACCGTAAATGAGCATAGCCCATTACGGCTTTAACAAACTATAAATTGGTTTAAGAATACAGTAGTGGTGGTGGCAGTGGTGGTAGCGAGGTAGCGGTGGCAGCGATAACGGTAGTGGTGGTGGCAGCGGTGGTAGCGATAACGGTAGTGGAGGACAATTTAGAGTTGATATTGCAGACGCCGAACGTTGATATCCCATCGAACATAAGTAACTTATTGCTTGTTGAAGTAACTTATCTGTGGATATATAGCGCTTATAGAGATGTATACGCTCGATCGGCTCTATTCTATGGGATTATACCGCTCCTTTGGCCGCAACTACTCCATCCGCTCCATTCTACGGGATTTATACCGTACATTTGACCGTATACGCTCGATCGGCTCTATTCTACGGGATTTATACCGTACATTTGGCTATATGTGCTCCGTCGGCTCCATTCTACGGGATTTATACCGTTCATTTGGCTATATGTGCTCCGTCGGCTCCATTCTACGGGATTTATACCGTACATTTGGCTATATGTGCTCCAACGGCTCCATTCTACGGGATTTATACCGTACATTTGGCTATATGTGCTCCGTCGGCTCCATTCTACGGGATTTATACCGTACATTTGGCTTAATGTGCTCCGTCGGTTCCATTCTACGGGATTTATACCGTACATCTGACCGTATACGCTCCATCGGCTCCATTCTACGGGATTTATACCGTACATCTGACCGTATACGCTCCATCGGCTCCATTCTACGGGATTTATACCGTTCATTTGGCTATAGGTGCTCCGTCAGCTCCATTCTACGGGATTTGTGCCGCTCTTTTGGCTATATGTGCTCCATCGGCTCCATTCTACGGGATTTATACCGTTCATATAGCCGTAGGTGCTCCGTCGGCTCCATTCTGCGGGATTTATACCGTACATTTGGATATATGTGCTCCATCGGCTCCATTCTACGGGATTTATACCGTTCATTTGGCTATAGGTGCTCCGTCGGCTCCATTCTACGGGATTTATACCGTTCATTTGGCTATATGTGCTCAATCGGCTCCATTCTACGGGATTTATACCGTACATTTGGCTATAGGTGCTCGATCGGCTCTATTCTACGGGATTTATACCGTTCATTTGGCAGTATCGAGTAAATCAAAGGCACTTTTACCCTTCTTTCGCGTCACACTAGCTCATTCGAGCAAATCAAAGGTACTTTCGCCCTTCTTTCGTGCCACACTAGCTAATTCGAAGTAAATCAAGGGCAATTTTGCCCTTCTTTCGCGCGATACTAAACCTTTACAGCAAAACAAGGGCATTTCTGCCCTTGTTTCACCATCCCAATATAGCACCACCGCTGAAACGATGCGTCCTCTTGTAATGTTGTATACCTCGTATGCTCCACATTTCGTACGCTCTTTGCTACATATGTTCAGCAATTCCACGCTCACTCCACATTTCGTACGCTCTTTGCCTCATATGCTCACTATTTCCACGCTCACTCCACATTTCGCGCGCTCTTTGCCTCATATACTCAGTATTTCCACGCTCACTCCACATTTCGTACGTTCTTTGCTTCATATGCTTTCCACGCTCACCATATTCCGCGCGCTCTTTGCCTCATATGTTCAGCATTTCCACGCTCACTCCACATTTCGCGCGCTCTTTGCCTCATATGCTCAGCAATTCCACGCTCACTCCACATCTCATACGCTCTTTGCCTCATATGCTCAGCAATTCCACGCTCACTCCACATTCCATATATCCTCTACTTCCACACTATGCAATGCGCTCACGCAGACTTATCTGCCATCCAGCAAATTACCAAGCCCACCAAGCACGCTTCCTTCTTCTTTCCGACCGCTGTTGCCGGCAGCGGACAGGATGCGATCGGCCATTCGGCTGAATGGCAGCGATTGTACCCACACCTTGCCGGGTCCGCGCAACGTTGCGAAGAACAGGCCTTCACCGCCGAACAGCGCGGTTTTGACCCCTTTTACAAACTCAATATTGTAATCCACCGAAGACGTCATAGCGACTAGACAGCCAGTGTCCAGCTTAAGCGTCTCTCCCGGTTGAAGTGTGCGTTCCATAACATAACCGCCAGAGTGTACAAATGAAAGTCCATCACCCTCCAGCTTTTGCATAATAAAACCTTCCCCACCAAAAAAGCCAGTACCCAGCTTACGCTGAAATTCAATACCGATTGAAACGCCCTTTGCCGCGCAAAGGAACGAATCCTTTTGACAGATGATTTTTCCACCGTATTGCTGCAAGTCGAGCGGGATGATTTTGCCTGGGTACGGAGCAGCAAAGGTAACACTTTTACGCCCATAAGAACCACTGTGTGTGAAGACAGTCATAAACAAGCTTTCACCTGTCAACAGACGTTTGCCCGCGCCCATCAGCTTCCCCATCAAGCCACTTCCACGCGAGCCTCCGCTGCCGTCACCAAATATCGTCTCCATTGTTATTTCCTGATCCATCATCATGAAGCTCCCGGCTTCGGCAATTACACTCTCTCCTGGGTCAAGCTGCACCTCTACACACTGTATTTCCTCACCCATAATGGCATAATCAATCTCATGAGCACTCATCCCGCAGTTCCTCCTTATAATTAAAGTCATCATGTGACTTATGAATGAAAATATATACGTGCGTTGCGATTCACGGTTTCGCTAATCATAACTATCCATGAAAACCGCCTATATCCTGCAGAAAAAATCAACCAGAGGTTCTGGCTGACCTTAATCCTGGTATCCCTGAAAAATGATATTTATACCAGCTTTCTTCAGGTTACTGTACCACATCTCTTGTCAATACTTGATAATATGTTACAATACTTTTTATACTTAAATGTTTATTTAGTAGTCTAATTCTAATGATAAAGGTGAAATGAATGAATCCACAATCGGAATATGCAATTCTGCTATACTATAAATTTGTAAAAGTGCCGGATGCAGAACTATTCGCCCAGGAGCATTTGGCTTACTGCAAAGAGCTTGATGTAAAGGGACGAATTCTCATTTCTGATGAAGGCATTAACGGAACACTATCAGGTACGGTTGCCCAAACCGAGCAATACATGAAGGATTTGCGCGCAAACCCTCTGTTTAGCGATATCGTCTTCAAGATCGATGAGGCTGATGCTCATGCCTTCAAAAAGATCTTCGTTCGTTATAAAAAGGAACTCGTGACGTTCCGGGTCGAGGATGAACTGGACCCTAACGTGATTACCGGAGAGCATCTGGCGCCTAAAGATTTCTACGAAATGATGCAGCGCGACGATGTGGTGATTCTGGATGGTCGTACCGGCTACGAATTCGATCTTGGTCATTTCCGCGGCTCCATCCGCCCCGAAGTAGACAGCTTCAAAGAATTCCCGGACTGGATTCGCGAGAATATGAGCGACCTTAAGGATAAACCAATCCTGACCTACTGTACAGGCGGGATCCGCTGCGAGAAATTAAGCGGGTTTATGATGAAGGAAGGCTTTGAGCAGGTGTACCAGTTGGATGGCGGCATTGTGACTTATGGTAAAGACCCTGAGGTGCAGGGCCAACTGTTTGATGGAAAATGTTATGTTTTCGATGAGCGGATCTCCGTACAGATTAATCATACCGATGAGGATATCGTTGTCGGACGTTGCCATCACTGCGGTCAGCCAGCTGACCAATTTATCAATTGCGCCAATGATGCTTGTCATCTTCAGCATATTTGCTGTGAGGACTGTGAAACACAGCACAGTGGTCATTGTTCGGACGAATGCGAAGCTATCACGAATACCGTGGGCTAAATAAAAGACAAGCTGGTTGCAAATGTCTCTACACGATTCAAAGACGAGCACAAGTGAGTCTTAAGTTAACTAAAAGGTGGCGTACAGGATTTTCACTGTACGCCACCTTTTGTTATGAGCGAAACGTCCGAACAACGCCCCTAGGGACTGCACCCTTTAAAAATACGTCATATCCAACAAAAAAAAGTCAACCAGAAATTCTGGCTGACCTTAAATGTAGTATATCCCCGAAATAAGCTGTTTATACAGCCTTATTCACATTACCGTACCATCATGAGGTTTACGCAAAGTAGATTGAATCTTTGGCGACTTCACTAGCTTTGGTTTGCCTAAAGAGGTTGTAAAAGTGATTACATAGCCAGCTACGACTACAGCCATCACTGTATACATCGTTTCTTTAACAGGCATATAAAAGAGTGATAGTGCCAGAACGATTACATCCATCATGATGAATACCGTACCTACTTTGATTCCCTTCCATTCACTAACCAGCAGCGACAAAATATCGTCTCCACCGCTAGCCCCGCCACTCCGCAGGATAATTCCCGCTCCTAAACCTGTCAGTACGCCGGACAAAAGAGCTGCTAATGCCAAATTGTCCTGCAAGTTGATGACCAAACCGGAATAACGTTCCATGAGACCATAGAAGATTGTAAAAGCTCCTACAGAAACAAAAGTGTTGCACACGAACGCTTTCCCTTTGAACATCCATGCTATCAAGAGTACTGGAACGTCTAGAAGCAGAGTTGAAATCGAAGGTGAAATTCCTAATACGTATTTGCCGAGCAGCGATAATCCTACGAATCCGCCCTCTGACAAATGATTCTGAAAATTGATGTGATAATAAGTAAATGCAAGCAAAAATGTTCCAAACAAAATGACTGTCAATCGGAGCAGTACATTCACTCCGTAATTGTGGTTCCTCATACAGGTCTCCCCTTATCGTATATGGCGGCTAGACGTCCCACCAACCTCTACGACGGGTAAAACCGGAGGTATTGCTCCTTCGCATATATATACTCCTTCCCCTCGCAGAGGCGGTTCGTCAAGTAACAACGGTTTACGCACCTTCTACAGGGAAGCTAAGTATAAGACAGATCATAACGTTTCCAAATCGTCCTTTGGGGAATCGTCCTTCGGGGACACATGGTATCCTGATCCTTTCTCTAATTTGATAAGTTCTGTTTACATTATACCACGGAGCCACCCTACTCTAAACAGTTTGCCAGAAAAAAGCAGGAATCACTCTGTACTCCGCAGCAAACGGTTGATTGTTTCACGTCTTACACCGATCAATTGCCCTATTTCTTCCTGGGTCAATAACTCTGTTAGCGCTGCGCCATGAGAATAGTCATTAAACCAGCGGGTTAGCAATTCCATACGTTCTGCAGGTGTACCTACAGTAAGATGATCCAGCCGTGTTTGCATAAACCGTACCTTCTCCTGAAGCAGTCTGGCGATTTCCATCGCTTGACCAGGATCATCCCGCAGCTGTTGATACCATTCTGCTGATGGAACTGCCTCCACCTCGCTCTTCATCATCGCAACTGCCGTTCCATGCGCCTCCTTTGGCGAAATGAGTGAATGATGGGGAACCATCTCACCAGGATACAGGATGTTAAATAACACCATGTTCCCATTCTCATGAAGTCTTGTGACCTTGAACAGCCCGCTTTTTACTTTAAATAAAAAATCACAGCTGTCTCCTTGGCGGAACAAGACTTCCCCCTTATGTAATATCATCTCGCTCGCTCCTTTTCCTTCTGATTATATATATTTTCAATTATATAAAATTAAACCTCATTTATGGAGATAAATCTACCTATGGGCGAGGAAAGGGGTAGATTAAAGTCCATGCAAAAACTGCTGGACACCAGAATGAAAATTCTGGCACCCAGCAGTTCAATTTACTTATAAAGTTACTTTGCTTCAAGCGGTTTCTTCCATAATCCGAGCATCAATCCGGAGATGACCGAACCGATCAGAACAGCCAACAGGAACAACAGCGCGTGGCTTGAAAGGGCAGCTACAAAGATCCCGCCATGCGGAGCCGGCACGTTGATATTCCAAAGCTGTGTAAGACCTCCAGCAACGGCCGAACCAAGAATACAAGAGGTTAGGACACGAAGCGGATCGGCTGCGGCGAATGGAATGGCCCCTTCTGTAATGAACGATAAGCCCAGCACATAGTTCGTTAAGCCTGATTTACGTTCTTCTTCCGTGAATTTATTCTTAAAGAAAGTAGAAGCCAGTGCTATTGCAAGTGGAGGTACCATCCCCCCCGCCATTACAGCAGCCATCATGAAGCCGTTGGTATTGCCACTGGTAGTGAATACACCGATGGCAAAAGTATAAGCAGCTTTATTGAAAGGTCCACCCATATCTATGGCCATCATGCCACCGAGAACCAGGCCCAGAATAACAGCATTAACAGTTCCAAGATCATTAAGCCAATCGATCAGTCCGACATTGATCCAGCTAAAGACCGGATCGAACAGGTAATACATCAATCCACCGGTAATTAGAAGCCCGAATACCGGGTATAACAGGATCGGCTTCAGTCCGTCAAGTGTTTTAGGCAGACCTGCAAATACTTTACGTAGTCCGATAATTACATAACCCGCCAAGAAACCAGCAGCCAGCCCGCCGAGGAACCCAGCATTGGAATTCAAGGCCATGTAGCCCCCAACCATACCTGGCATCAGAGCCGGACGATCACCAATGCTAAGCGCTATAAATCCAGCAAGGACTGGAATTAGGAAATGGAAGGCACCATCTCCGCCACCGATTGTCTGCAGTAACTGGAACAGCGGATGATCTGCTCCACCTACTTGTTCAATCAGGAAGGAGATTGCTAGCAGAATACCGCCACCGACTACAAACGGAAGCATGTGGGAGATCCCATTCATTAAGTCCTTATATATTTTACTGCCGATACTGCCAGATTTCTCTTTAGACCCTTCGTCATTGCCACCGCGACCTTCATTGTGATAGATCGGCGCTTCCCCATTCATAGCTTTACGAATAAGCTCTTCCGACTTACGGATGCCATCACTTACCGGTCTTTGCAGTACAGGTTTACCGTCAAAACGGGCCATTTCCACCTTTTTATCAGCTGCAACAATTACACCGCTTGCACGCCGAATCTCATCAGGGGTGAGTACGTTTTTGGCCCCTTCTGAACCATTCGTCTCTACACGGATATTAACTCCCATTTCTAGAGCTTTTTTCTTAAGGGCATCTTCAGCCATAAAAGTGTGCGCAATGCCTGTAGGACAAGCAGTTACAGCTACGACAAAAGCTTGGGAATCCGGGTTGCCCACGATTACACGTTCAGGCTCTGACTTTGCGGCAGTTTCAGCGGCTTCGTTCTCTTTCTCCTTAGCTTCGCCTTCCGCCTGCTTGGCATCAAACAAAGCTGATACCTCATCCGGAGTCTGAGTATTCATAAGCTGTTCAATGAACTCGCTATCGATCAGTAGTCTGGACAATGAGGCCAGTGTACGAAGATGCATATTGCCTGCTCCTTCTGGAGCGGCAATCATAAAGAAGATACGTGCTGGCTCATCATCAAGGGATTCAAACTCCACTCCCTTTGCGCTCTTAGCAAATACAACCGTCGCTTCATTTACCGCTTTAGTCTTAGCGTGCGGCATCGCGATACCGCCACCAATCCCAGTACTGGATTGCTCTTCGCGCTTCAGAATCATCTCTTTAAAAAGGATCGGATCATTAATTCGGCCACTAGCAGCAAGACTTGCAATCAATTCATCAATTGCAGCTTCCTTAGTTGTAGCTTTTAGATCCATGATCATAGTTTCTTTTATCATTAAATCCGTTATTTTCATCATGTTCAACTCCCTTAAGTACTTTGAATGCTGTCGGCTTACACTTCTGAGATTTGGATCAGCGGTCTCAGCTGTTCAATGAATTCTCTGTCCGCTAAATCATCAGAGAATGCGGTTGCACTACCCGAGGCAACGCCTGCACGGAACGCCTCCAACAAGTCTCCTGTCAAAGACAGTGTCCCTACAAAACCAGCGATCATGGAATCCCCTGCACCTACAGAATTTTTCACTTTACCTTTTGGTGCGTTGGCGTGGTATACCCCTTGCTCCGTAATGAACAAAGCCCCTTCACCCGCCATGGAAACCAGTACATGTTTCGCTCCTGCATCCAGCAGCTTGCGTCCATAAGTAATAATCTCTTCCCTCGTGTCTATTGTTACGCCGAATAGCTCTGCAAGCTCATGATGGTTCGGTTTAACCAGCAATGGCTGATACGCCAGCGCTTTTTGAAGTGCAGCACCAGTAGTGTCAATGACGAATTCCGCTCCACTCTGTTTGCACACAGATATAAGCTTGTCATAGAAATCTGCACCCAGTGATGGGGGAACGCTTCCCGACAAAATCACTACATCCTCCGCGTTCAGAGCAGCCAGCTTTTGCAATAGTGCATCGGCTTCCGGATCAAGAATGGCGGGTCCAACACCGTTAATCTCCGTTTCTTCTCCATGCTTGAGCTTGATGTTAATCCGCGTATCATCAGAAACAAACACGAAATCGCTTGAAATTGATTCTTCGTGTAACCAATCCTCAATATATCGGCCGGTGAAGCCGCCAAGGAATCCCATAGCCTTATTCTGAACCCCAAGCTGTTTAAGCACTCGGGATACGTTAATCCCCTTCCCTCCGGGAAGCTTCAAATCACGTTTCATCCGGTTCAAGTCACCCAGTCTCAAATCTTCCACTTCCACGATATAATCAATGGAAGGATTAAGCGTTACAGTATAGATCATGATTATCCCTCAATTATGTTGGTTTTCTAAGCCATAGATTACCGATCAAAAATACGGCATCTGTAATTTCTCCAAACGATCACACGGTAATTCATAATTGCTTATCCTATATAGAATTTATACCAGCGTGAAATCCACACCCAATTGCGTGATCTCACGGATGAATTTGTCAGACGCTCCTGAATCTATAATGCAATGATCCATTTCCGTCACATCAGCAACTTTGCTAAAGGATACCTGCCCCAGCTTACTGTGATCTGCCAGTAGAATAACTTGCTTGGCGACTGCGATCATTTTGCGTTTTGTAGCTGCCTCTAACATGTTCGGGGTTGTGATGCCTTCCCGCAAATCCAGTCCATTAGTAGCAAGAAAAGTTTTATCCACTCTCACCATATCTAAGGAACGTTCTGTCATCGGTCCAACAAAAGCCATCGTATCCGGGCGAAGCATACCACCTGTAATTGAGACTTCGATATTGCGGCAATCCCGCAGCTCATTCAGCGCCATAATCGAGTTCGTAATGACTTTGATATTCGAAAAGTTCTTCAGCTCTCTGGCAATCTGCAGTGTTGTTGTTCCTGCATCAAGCAGTATAGCGTCACCCTCCTGAATCATCTCCACTGCCTTGCGGGCAATCCGTTGCTTCTCATCCAATAAATGATCTTCCTTATCAGGATAAGCCGCCTCAAAATTGACACTCTGCAAGGAAACCGCTCCGCCATGAGTACGCTTTAATAGCTTGGCTTCTTCCAGCTCCTTCAGATCACGGCGCACAGTAGACTCGGATACGCCCATTTCCTGACTTAGCTCCTGTACAGAAGCTCTTGAGTTTTTTTCCACAAAAAGCACGATTTTTTGTTTTCTCTCTTCCTCAAACATCATCGTGGCTCGCTCCTTTATGTGAGAGCGCGACCTGTGCAATTCCTTGCGCTCATCTATGAATTTTCTTGACCGTTAATTGATTATATGTGACCGTTATTGATCGTTTGTGCTCGTTTATGATTTTAACAGCGTTTTCATCCTATGTAAAGTGCTAAAAAGAGACAGTGCAAAATTACATCCCAATTGCCTATCTCATATACGGCATTTATAACATATTAATAATACATACCGGGAAAAGCGGGTGATCAGAAATGGCCAATGGAAGAAACCGTGGGAGAAATAACGGTAACAGCAATGCTAATAAGAATGGGACCACCAATAACACTAATCCAGTGGAATCCGCAGAACTTAGCGCTGAGGATTATGAGATCATCGCAGCTGGACTTGTAGCATTAGGTGAGATTTTTTCCTTTTTATCTCTTGTTAAAGCAAGACAAGTTACCAAAGAAACTGGAGGCGAGGAGGTAGTTCCTGAAATCTTCACTTTATCCACTAGAAAATCTCATAAACGAAAGTCAAGATAATCCACGAAAAAAGCAGCGAAGTAGTGATATACCCTTGTTATATTGCGATCTTTTTACTTGGCGTAACCTTTGTAACTAGAACCTCTATATGGGTATGCCAAGAACTACCTATAAGGAATTACACGCTTTTGAATCAATACTTGTAAATTAGGGTTATTAAACTACATAGATATAAATTTGAATTTTGGGGGATGTTTTTATTGCCACAACAGAAGTATTTTCGGACAAGCCTTGCTATTATCGCCTTTTTACTGATTTTGTACTTAGGCTCCAAAGTAATGTTTCTCTTCGCGCCACTAGGTGCCATTTTCAAATTATTACTTGTTCCCATGATGTTATCAGGGTTTATGTACTACCTGCTGCGTCCGTTAGTAAGAATCCTAGAGAAAAGAAAATTAAACCGGGCGTTCTCCATCCTGCTCATTTATTTTCTGATTGCGGGCTTGTTCGTTCTCTTCTGGATTCTAGTCTGGCCGACACTGCAAGAACAAATTCAGAACTTTATTGATAACACTCCCTACCTCGTGCAAGGTTTGCAGGATCAGTTCAATGCATTGAGGGAGAATCCGACACTGTCCCGTTTTTTCAAAGGGGATTCTGACGTCGCGGCCCGTTTATCAGAATTTCTTAGCGATACTATTACCTGGGTTACCAATTCCATGTCCAATTTGATTGGCGTTGTTTCCAGCATTGTAGTGTTAATCGCCACTTTGCCCATCATTCTGTACTACATGCTAAAAGATGACTATAAGCTATCGCCTAAACTTCAAGGCTTAATTCCGAGAAAATATCGGAAGGAAGGCCAAGAGATGCTTGGAGATATCGACAGCGCCTTAAGCAGCTTCATCGTCACACGTGTGGTGCTAAATGTCGTACTCGGTATTATGTTATATATAGGATTCCTTATCATCGGACTGCCTTACTCCCTGTTGCTCGCCGTAATTTCAGTGCCTCTTAACTTCATTCCATATGTGGGTTCATTCTTAGCAGCGATTCCGGTAATAATAGTAGGTTTCATTGAATCACCGACGATGGCCATATGGTCTCTAGTCATAATTTTCATTGCCCAGCAGATCCAGGATAATGTACTCTCACCGATTATTTACGGAAAATCATTGGATGTTCATCCACTGACTACGGTCATCCTTGTCCTTATAGGTGGAGACTTCTACGGTATTATCGGAGTTCTTATTGCGCTCCCTGTTTATATGATTATAAAAATTGTTTTCCTGCGTGTGTATGAGATTATTATTGCAGACCGTAAAGATGAAGCTGAGCCTATCAAAAAAGAGGAGCTATAACGGTTGTGATCTACTTCGTGAACGGGCGGAGCTTAACTATAAAATAAAAAAGGGTACGTCTCCAATCACTCGGAGTCGTACCCTTTTTTATTCTTTACAGGTTCCTGAAATCACCCTCGTAAAGAACGAACTACAAAGATGTGATTGCCCTTCATCAGGTTTTGGCCGTTCTGAAGTGTAACTGAACCTTTCGTATGTGAGGTAATAATCGTATTAAAGGCAATAAGCTGATCCTCTTTCCAGACGCTGACCGCCGATTTAAAATACACTGCATTGTCAAATTGCTGCCGATCCCTCATCACATAACCCACGGAATGGAGAACTGGAGGCAGCGCTCTTTCTTTTGGAGCCAGAGCCTTAATAACAACAATATCCCGAAACGGCACAGCAATTTCCTGATGGCCAATGACCGCCACCGATGCGGAAAGGTCCCATTTGCGCAGGATTCCCTTCATAATGGTATAAGGTTTCTCTCCGCAGTACATTATAACGGGTTTACCTACCCAATGCTTCATAGCTACCTCCCCTTCGCATCACTCCATAAATTATAAGTCCGGAATGAACCAATCTATTCCTTCCATACCCTGCGACTCTAGAAATTGATTGGCCTTCGAAAACGGACGACTGCCAAAGAATCCACGATGCGACGAGAGAGGGCTTGGATGAGGTGATTGCAGCACCTTATGCCGGCTTTGGTCGATGAAAGCACCTTTTTTCTGCGCATGACTCCCCCATAATATAAATACCATGGGCGTAGTTCTTTCATTCAGCTTTTGCATTATGGTGTCTGTGAATGTCTCCCAGCCCAGACCTTTATGTGAACCCGCCTCACCCTCACGTACCGTCAGTACGGTGTTCAGCAACAACACTCCCTGCTCTGCTAAGTGCAATAAAGAGCCGTGGTTTGGAACAGGCACACCGACGTCCTCCTTCAGCTCTGCATAAATATTGCGCAGTGACGGAGGGATACGTACCCCCGGATTGACAGAGAAGCTTAGTCCGTGAGCTTGTCCGGGACCATGATAAGGATCTTGACCTAAAATAACTACACGAGTCTCCTTATAAGGCGTTAGTTTTAATGCTGTGAACAATAATTCTTTTGGCGGATAAACGGTATGTTCCTTATATTCTTCTGTTAGTACATCCATTAATTTTAAAAAATAAGGCTTTTGCATTTCATCCTGCAATACCTCATCCCAATCGTTGCCAAACATCCCCAAACTCCTCCTTTAACCGAAACCATAGCGATATAGTTTTTTATTTCCGACCATAATCCGCTTTGATCTCGCCCCACTCTTTTGTGTGCCACTTGAGCACCTTATTGTCATATGTATTGGTTTGCAACCAACGCTCTGCCCGATCAATAAGCACCCAAATTTCCTCTGTTGAAGAATCGCGCGGCAAGGTTGTTGCCACCTTCTTCTGCTTCACCCACTTCATTGCATTTACAGAATCACTGTAAACCGTTTTATCGCTTCCCTCTTTCTTCAACAACGCCAAGGCATGGACAATCGCTAAAAATTCACCTAAATTATTAGTGCCCTTTTTGATCGGACCACAGGAGAAAATGATATCTCCCGTTTGTGTATCTACACCCTTATATTCAACAGGCCCCGGATTACCACGAGTCCCCACATCTACTGAAATACTGTTGTAATCAATCTCCTCAGAGGTCTCTACTGTAGCACTGCGTTTAAAAGAACTTGTCCCCTTAGACTTTGCTGCACCAGCTGCCCCTGTTCCCCAATTCCCCTTCCAGCCCGCTTTATATGCCGCATCAGCTGCTGCTTTGGATTCATAGGATTTATATTTTGCACCGGTATAATGATCTGTCTGTGCCTGGCATTCTGCCCAAGTGCTATAGACTCCCGGTTGTTTACCTTCCCAGACTACATAATATTTCTGCTTGGCCATGGATAATGCTCCTTTTCTACTGCCTGTACTTATTGTAATCCATATTGCTC
Source organism: Paenibacillus sp. FSL R7-0163 (assembly GCF_037969975.1). Lineage (NCBI taxonomy): Bacteria > Bacillati > Bacillota > Bacilli > Caryophanales > Paenibacillaceae > Paenibacillus > Paenibacillus sp. FSL R7-0163. The sequence goes on along the minus strand of NZ_CP150224.1, from coordinate 1,217,138 downwards.
GTGAATTCATCGGATAAATCACATTTTTCAGGTCATACTATACGCCAGAGATGTCCAGGCCTATATTACCATTTGTAGATTGATTGGTAAATTACTAACTAATCACTCTATAGTAAGCTCGAAGGATATCGGTACAATTACTTAGGGAGGTTATACAGATGAGAAAGATAGCAAGTGTTGCTGCGGTATTTGCTTTTGTGTTAATGGTCGGATGTGGAAATGCAACAGATAATGCTAATAATGCTACTGCAACAAGCACTCCTGAGAACACAAATAACGCGGGTACCACTAATAATGCAGGCACCGCTAATAATCAAAATAACACCACAGATGCTGTAACCTCAGCTTCCGTAGTAGATAATGAAGAAGCCTTCAAACGCGCCATCAGTCCAGAGGGAACCTGGATTGCTGCCACACTTAAAGACTTAACCTTCACCGAAGATCTCGTCGTGGATGGAGAATTCATGAATAAAGAGGAACCCGCCAGAAAAATTGCTCTATACACACAAGATGCGGATCACAACATCACCAACTCCTTCAAACTGACTGCTCCAAAATTGACCATCAAGAGTAAAAACGCCCGTATTCAAGGCGGCACTTTTATTGGAGATGTATACGTAGAAGCGGATGGTTTTACCCTGGTGAACGCAACCGTTGAAGGCAATGTCTACTTCGCAAACGATCAATATAAATCCACCTTTAATTCATCCGATCAAGGAAAAGTAACTGGTGTTACAGAAGTGAAAAAATAAGCTTCAACCCCAAAAAGGTGATCTGAAGTCGTTAAGACTTGAGACCACCTTTTTTATATACATTTTTATTCTTGATAAAAACCATCTTTGAAAAAATTGTACCATCCCTCGACGGTTTCGATTGGGAAACCCTCTAACTTCTTCATAACTTCCCTTGCAAATTCTAAAGCAGCCGTACCATTAGCAGTAATGATATGTTCACTCGAAACTGCCTGTTTTTCTATATAATTTGCATCTCCTTTATAATTAGGAGCGTTTTGTTTTAAATAATCCAATGAATTTCCGGTATGCGGTATGTTGTCTAAATAGCCATGTTCAGCCAAAAAAGTTGTAGCGTCACATATAGCGGCAATAGGTACACTCTCCTGCAAACATTTTTCAATCACTGGAGTAATAGCTGAATTATCTTTCCAGCCTGTGCCCCCGATTAAAATTAACATTTCATACTGAACAGGTAAACTGTCTAAAGTATAGTCAGGTACAACAGTAAATCCACCCATAGATTTGACATTGTCGCTAGTTAAAGCAACTGTGCTTACTTTAAATTCACTCTCCGGCTTATTTAGTTCGGCACTAATATATCCGCTTTCCCAATCAGCGTAGCCATTGGATAGAAACATCAAAACTTCTTTTTTCATATATTAGCACTCCCTTTAAGTTCTAACGCCACTTCCGCCACTTCTCGCCCATTTACCAGCAGCACAATCCGGTGCTCTCCTGGATAATGACGCCGAGTTGTTAAATCAGCCCAACGATGTGTCCGTTTACCTGACAGAATTGTACCTCCAGGTACGGTCTTATCCGATAACAAAAAAGATTTACGAGAGGTTCGACCTGCCGCTTTCACGAAATAGATTCCGTATTCAATCCGAATCCGTGCCGGAGCTCCCTCACGAACTTGAAGCTTATACTGTAATTCAGAGCTTTCGCCAATGGTCAGGATAGAAGGTTCCAATAGAATTGAAGCACTCGTTATAAGTGGAGTAGCTTCGTCTGTCTGCTCTGCGTATCCGAATAAAGCCATAATCTCTGGCTCAGCCTTACGAATCAAAGAACGGCAGCCGTGCCGCACAATCCAGTCTGTATCGGGATGTGTTCCCTTCCAGCGCCGAGCGGTATCGAGCACCACTTCCGGATGATCCTTCGCAATATCATTCAAATTATTAGCGACACTTTTACGCACATACAGGGATGTATCCGCCTTAAGCTGCTCAAGTACAGGTAATACCGGAGCCGGGTCAAGCTTGAACATGGGGAGCGCCTGTCCCCAAGGCAGACGAGGCCGACAGCCTTCACTAGCCAGCCTACGTACATGCTCATCAGGGTGCTTCGCCCATATCTGCATTTGAGCCATCATCCGCTCTGGTTCCCGCAAAAGAAACGGCCTAACTGCAAATTCAGCCGATGATTTCGCTGTGAATCTTTCCAGCGCCTGCATAGACAACGCCCAATGTTCGTCTCCTTGGCCATATACCTCAACGAAATCCGGAAAAATTAAATAAGGAAATCCTACACATTCCTCAGCAATGGCGAATAGGATAGCCAGCGCTTCCTCATAAGGAAGCTGTAAGTGGCTGCCCAACGTCTCGGTGATCCGCCGCATTCTTGCCTTCAGCTCAAGCGTATCCCACGGTTCAGTCATGGCTGAGCTTACAAATGCCTCAGTATCGAAGACACTATGTACGCCACGAATCTTTTCGCCGAACTCACGCAGAAATTGTTCATTGTACATTGCTTTTAAAGGTTCAGCCATTCGATAATCCCTCATTTTCATCTTTAGATCAGCAAACGTGATTCTATCAGGAAATCGTAGCACACCCAATTTGACAACAGTATGTCAACTTTGGCAGCTAAGAATTAATTAGTACCTTTACCTCTTCAATCCCTTGTTGGGCTCGACTGTTTAACGCACGTTTATCTTTAAGGTTATGTTCTTTAAGTTCGTGTCCAGGATCAATGACCAGCGGCTGTGAGATTACATCCTCGAGGATTTGAACAGCAACCTTACATCCTTGAAATAACAGTTCTTTTGTGATCACTTGATTATGAGAACGAATGATTTCAAGCATTTTTTCCGCATAAATCAGTCTAACCAAACTATCGGCGCTCATAATATTCCGCGAAGCAAAAGAAGCCACTTTTTCCACAATCCAGCTATCCTGATAATTCCGCGAAATGGATTCCAGTATCGTAATCGCATCCCAGTCCCGTATCGACAACTGCTTGACGTGCTCCGTGGCCCATTCCTGCAGCCATTCCAGCTCCACTTCTCTTGGAATTTCAAAACTCTTGTACTCCTTAAGCACTCCTGCTTTATGCATATTTAAAAAATGACCCAAAAACTGAATGTACAGCTCCTTGGCTCTTTGTGTCTGTTCCGTCATCTGGCAATCATCCTTTCATTATCCAAATCATATCCATTCCCCGGTTTCTTTTCAAATTAAAAAGATAAAAAAAGACAGGTAGCGAAATCATCGCAATACCTGCCCTTTAATAACTTTGGGTTATGGTAAATAGTTTGCTTCAACCGGAGGGGTTTTCTCCACTATTTTCAGTTCTAGTCCTCCGAATCTCTTCGCCAGCTTGTTATATACCAGCGCTACCAGCATACCCACCAAACCATAAATGAGTATCAAAATAACCGGCATAATCAAATAAGGGATACCCATAACAACCATAAACGTCTCTTTAATGATAAGCCCGACCACCACCATCCCTAAACCTACTATAAACAATAGCAGTGTAGGAATGATCATAAAATAGATAGTCGTTTTAAAAAAACTCTTTTTGTTAATTTCCAGCACTTCATAGTCTTTCATTATGTAATCCCCTTAATTTATTTAGAGTGGTAAAATTACCCTCTTTGTTTCATTAAAGATGATCTTAAATACATTTTCAACCAAATTTCTCATATTTTCGACTTTTACCAAAGAATTCTTCCTAAAACTCAACGATAAATCATGGTAAAATAACTCCTATGGTTTAATATATCATCATGTACAAGATGTCACCGGAGGGAATAACATGCCACAAACACTAGTGAAAAACATTGATTTTTTTATAGCTGCCTTATCCCAAACCTATATTTCTGCGCTACAGCTTGATCCTGATGGAATGTATTCAGAGGTTGCTTCAGGAATTGTTGAACTGTTCTCTGATGAACAAGTACGGCTGAGAAGATATGACGGATCAGTATCCCATTATGCAAGAGACAATACCAAATTTCAGCGATGACAAAAGGACGTGAACTGGAAAAAGGTCATTGTGAATGATCCTCTTCCAGCTCACGTCCTTACTCACTCTGCACACAACTAATCTAGCACGATCCATTCGCCTTCAGCATCCGCTGACTTCATTTCTGCTTCCACGATTCTTAGAGACTCCGCTGTACTCTCTGGCGTACAAATAATGATAGGCTTATCCTGGATAATGACATTCAGAAAATATACAAGCTCTCTATAGTAGCCAACATCCGGCGAAAGTTCCGCTATATAGCCTGCCCTGTCATTCGGATTGACCTTGACCTCGCTGCCGTCAAACACTATATTTCCTCGTTCAAAATTAACCCGATACCCCATGTAAAACCCAAAATCACCTTCCAGCGTCCAATCCACCTGAGCATTAATTACTTTTGCATCCTTATAAAAATAGTGAGTCGATGCGATATCATATCCGCTTCCCGGAAGGACATTACGTCCTAAGGATGATACTTTATCCGGTCTGCCGAACAGATAGTTAATCATATCCGTATCGTGAATATGCATATCCATAATGCCTCCACCGCTTAGTGTCTCATCAAGAAACCAATCCTTAGGAGCACCAGATCCCCTGTAAAAACACCCTTCCGTGACCTGACCGAACTGCCCGCTCTCTATCACTTCTTTTAAATATTCATACCCCGGCCAAAAACGGAGACAATGTCCGATCATCAGTTTTTTCCCACAGCGGACTGCCGTCTCCACCATTTTCAGCGCTTGTGCGGAAGTTCTGGCCATCGGTTTCTCACAAAATACATGATATCCACGTTCCAGCAGCGAACAAGTCATTTCCGCATGCAGATAAGTAGGAACCGCAATGTCGATCATATCCAGTTCCTCACTGGCTATCATTTTCTCCAGATCATCGTATAGATTGTAAGCTGACAAATCATAGACTTCCTGGGCAGTGCTCATATTCCCGGCTGCTTTTCCATCCTTTAATTCCTCAATTCGCAAATCACAGATGGCTTTAAGGGCAATGGGCTGCCCCTCTTCCGTTAAGCGCACATAATTATCAAAATGCATCCGGCCCATAAATCCAAAACCGATCAAACCTATTTTCAACATCGTGAAGTCTCCTTTACTAAAAATATGGCACTTAACGTATCCGTATCCAGGTACCTTCCTGATCAGCCGATTGGATTTCAGCCTCAATGATTTCTATGGACTGAGCCGCACTTTCAGGCATACATAGGGTCACTGGCTCATCGTTCTGAATGACTTTTAAGAAATATACCAACTCTCTGTAATATCCGGTATGCGAAGAAAGCTTCGCAATGAACCCCGGTTGACAATTAGGATTCACCTTAACTTCCGCGCCATCGAAGACTACATTCCCCCGTTCAAAATTAATCCGATAGCCCATGTAAAAACCAAAGTCGCCTTCCAGTGTCCAGTCCGCTTGGGCATTGACCACTTTTCCATCCTGATAAAAATAATGAGTGGAGACGATATCATAGCCACTTCCCGGTAAAACCTTCCGCCCAAGCGTTGATACTTTATCCGGTTTTCCGAATAAGTGATGGATGATGTCCGTATCGTGTACATGCATATCCAGCATACAGCCACCACTTAGCTCATCATTGACCAGCCACCCTTTAGGAGCACCGGAACCCCGGTAAAAATAAGCCTCTGTCACTTCACCGAACTCACCGCTAGCTATGATCCCCTTCAAATATTCATATCCCGGCCAGAAGCGAAGACAATGGCCAATCAGCAATTTTTTTCCGCTGCTTTGCGCCGCCGCTACCATCTTCCAAGCTTCTGCGGAATGTCTCGCCATCGGCTTTTCACAGAACACATGATACCCTCGTTCCAGCAGCGAACAAGCCATTTCAGCATGCAAGTACGTAGGTACTGCAAGGCTAATAACATCTAGTTCTTCTTTTTCGAGCATATGCTCCAAATTCTCATAAAGGTTGTAAGGGGATAAATCATATACCTCGTGGGCCGTGTCCATATTTCCCGCGGATTTAGTATGTTTAAGGACTTCAATCTGGGGGTCACAAATGGCAATCAGAGAAATCGGATGGCCGTCTTCCTGCAATTGAACATACTGATCAAAGTTCATTCGGCCCATAAATCCAAAGCCCACCAGCCCCACTCTGAGCACAGCCTTCACCTCTCTTAAACTTAGTAACTAGTGCGTCCTAAAATAGCATCCATCGCTGCAGAAGTATTAAAAATGATTTGCTCCGAATAATGCGTATATGGCGGTATCATTTCACCAGTAACATAATTGCTGTAGCCGATCTCTTGCAGTGCTTCCATAACAGCAGGATAATCCACATCCCCAGCAAGTAGATCAACAAATCCATGAAGTCCTCCGGCTGCCCGGCGGTAATCTTTGAAATGCACCTTCTTGATTCTATGGCCTAGAATCCGTATCCACTGCTCTGGATAACCAGAATGAACGATATTCCCTACATCCAGATAGGAACCTACATAATTGGAGCCTACAGCATCTATAAAAGAACGTAATTCAAGCGGAGACAGCAGGAATTTATTCCACACATTTTCAATCCCAATAGAAACACCCGCCATTTTTGCATCCTGAGCTAGATCACTGATCGCCTTCAAGGCTCGATCATAAGCTTTTTCATAATCGACTACTTCACAGCCCTCAATAAAATCGACACCAACCGCACCAGGAATGACAAGAATCGTATCTACGCCAAGTGTTGCTGCCAGCTCCAATTGTTTTTTACATACATCGATAGCCTTCGTCCGGTTCGCCGCGGATTCACTTGTCATGGCATATGACCAATATAGTCCTGTCGCCAGTCCTGCAATTTCTAACCCCATCTCCTGAATGGAATTTCTGATCTTAATAGCTTCTTTCTCAGTGGTTTGCAGGCCAAGTTCACCCGATTCATTCAAAGACAATTCAATTCCATCGAACCCCGCCGCTTTAGCCAGACGTGCACATTCTTCGATCTCAGTACCTTCGCGAAACGACCAAATGTTTATTCCCTTTTTCATCTGAATCCTCCTCAAATTTGTTATTTTCCGTCTTTTAAGATCCTGCCCTAAATACCCTTATATCCTTGATTTATTTATATTATAATAGATTGTAAGTTAGATTTATTTAGGTGAACAAGAGATTTTTTGCACGATTCCGGTCTATTTAGTAAATCATTTTATACTGTATGGGAGGTTTATTCGTGGCTGAAAAAGAACCCCGTTATCCCCTGAGAAAACAGGTCCCTTCCCGGGAGTGGTCACCTGGCATTCACTACGCACAATTCCAAACCCTCTCACCTTGCCTCTTTCCAAGAAGAAGATTGTATGATTTCGAGCTGCTATACGTTCGCCAGGGGAAATTATCAACAAAAATGGATACGGAGGAATATATCCTGAATTCAGGACAACTGATATTCCTTTCTTCCGGGGTATATCATCAGAATGCGATTGTGTCAGATTCGGAAACCAAACTCATTGGGATCCATTTTGATTTTTTTGGGGAATCGATTATTACAAGCGATGAAGACATGCTGGTCAATGAGGAGGAGGTTATGGCCGAGAAGTTTGCCTTGGAAGCTGTGACCGCTCCTTTTATGCCATTGTCACAGGAGCCCATTTATACCCCGCCACCCGAATGTATTCATGCGATGGAACAGCTCGTGCATGAATTTACGATGCGGCCTGCCGGTTATGAATGGGTCTGTCGGGGGTTACTGCTCGGCATCCTAACCTCGCTGCTCCGAACACAAAGCTCCCGAAATGCAGCCAAATCTTCCGTTCATACCGGGCGGATCAGAGCTTTAATCGACGAGATGGATTCAAAGCTAGCAGACCGCTGGAGTAATAAATTCATGGCTGGTGCCATGAATATGCATGAAGACCATTTCTCCAAGCTATTTCGTGAGGTGGCTGGCATGCCTCCTGGTGAATATCTCCGTTCCATCCGGCATCGGGAAGCACGCAAGCTGCTGCGCGAAACGGATTGGCCGATTGAACAGGTCGGTGATAAGGTTGGTTATCCTGATATCCATTATTTCAGCAGGGTATTTACCGCGAATGAGGGGATTTCTCCGCGGGCTTATCGCAAGTTGTCCCGGATACTCTAGATACGGAAACCCCAGAATATCTCAATCCAAGTTAGAAGAACTCGCTAAAAACATTGAGGGTGGTGGATCATCTGCTTTGTATGATACCTGTGGGGGCCGATAAACAATATACATTGTACGGTGAGATGTGCAATATGCGGGGCGGCGAACGTTCGTGTTTTCTGCGTTAATGCAGTATGCGGGGACGGCTCTAAAACTAATTAGTTATGATGAACGAAAGGCAGCCCCTGTTTCGCACACCGTAGGTTAAAATGGAAGTTAAAAGGACAACCATTACAGAGCTACATGCGAAAGGAGCTGTTACTATGAAGAATACCATAAAATACGTCGGTTTGGATGTGTCTAAAGAAAAAATTGCGGTGGCGATTGCAGATGAGGGTCGGGAACCCGCACGATATTATGGAGCCATCCCCCATACCCCAGATGCAGTGGCTCGAATGATTCGGAAACTCAAAGGTTCAGGGATTACACTGGAGGTCTGCTATGAAGCCGGGCCTACGGGGTACGACTTATACCGCTGGTTGACGAAGATGGGAATTTCCTGTGTGGTAATTGCACCTTCGCGTATGCCACAGCGTCCCGGAGATGCCATAAAAACCGACCGACGGGATGCAGAAAAACTGGCTCAGTTACACCGGGCTGGAGAATTGACTGCGATCTATGTGCCAACGCCAGAACTCGAAGCTTTACGAGATCTCATTCGTGCACGAGAAGATGCTAGGCAAGACCTACATCGGGCTCGGCAACGGCTCATTCATTTTCTATTGCGCCACCAAATTCACAAGCCAGAGGGTATGAAAAAACGCTGGACCAAAAGGTACCGGGAATGGCTCTCTATGCTGAAGTTTAATAATGTAGCTCAAGAACGGGTATTTACCGAATCCCTGCAACAGCTCCGGGAAGTGGAGGAGCGAATCAAGCGACTTGAAGCCGCAATGCGAGAAGAAGCACAGATCTGCCCTTACGCACCTGTCATTCAAGCGTTGCAAGGCCTGAGGGGAATCGCCCTGCTGACAGCTATGACTTTAGTTGTCGAGATTGGAAATTTCGAACGTTTTCGTTCACCGGCTCAGCTCATGAGTTACCTGGGACTCGTGCCACGGGAATATTCCTCGGGAGCAAGTACCAAAAGAGGGAGTCTTACAAAAGTCGGAAATTCCGGAGTGCGGCGCGCACTGGTGGAGTCCGCATGGAGTTACCGTCACCGCCCTGCCGTCAAGGGAGATTTAGCAGTGCGTCTTGAGGGCCAGAGTATTCATGTCCATGAAACGTCGTGGAAAGCCCAAGAACGGTTACACAGCAAGTATTTAAAATTAGTCAGACGCGGGAAACACCGAAATTTAACCATGGCAGCAGTGGGTCGTGAGTTAATTGGATTTATCTGGTCGATTGCGGTAGAGGCAGAACGAAAAATGGCGTAGGTGAAACGAAAAAAAATAAAAACATACCCAAAAGATTTGAATCCTTGGGGCATGGAGACAAAGAGAAAGGTTCGAGGAGAATCCGTGAATTCCCTGTGCACAGGATCCCTGATCTAACGTGCGAAATTAGTTTACGGAAGCTCCTTCGACGTAGGCATAATATGTGGTAACCAACCCACGGATAGCAGATTGCCAGCCGACGACTCGCATTTTGTCTCTGTGCCCAAGGGATTGAAAACCCTCTAGTTTAAAGGGGAAAACAGGGGAATTGACTAATTCGTTCATAGCAGGGAAAAACTCCCTGAAAATAATCAATATTCGCTCTAAATGAACGAAATCAGGGAATTCCTCCCTAATAATAAGAGGAATTTCTATAATTGCTATCAAATCAGCTAAACTTTAGGGAGATTTTCCCTGATTATTAGTCTGATGACCAAAAATCCCGGAATTTCAGGGAGAAATTCCCCAATCACTCCATCGAAGCGGTACAATTCAGGAAAGTTGGAGATAACAGCAGCCGGAAGTCTAATTATTCGCCGTAGTTACGGCTGACTCCTAATGTGTGATCTCAAATTGAAACCACACACTTTCCATCCCACCCAACTCTATTTCTTGGATCACAGCGTTATCCATCAGGATCGTCGTCTTTTGGATCTCGGAAGTGTTATTTACGGCACAATATCGACCCGTCTCAGGATACGCATGACATTCAACATTCGGATTCACTGAGAACCATGAATACAACTGCTCCTCTTGATGTGCAGCCCAAAAGATCGCTCGGCTGAGTAGTCTGGTATTCTGAATACTATAGGGAAGCCCCGCGATATAAACGCCCCGCCCCTGACCAAATGAGTTCACGGCAAGATTGCAGCTGCCTTGGTGCACGTCCAATATTTCTGCTCCGGCCTCCGCTTGATAAACCATGGTCATCCCTTCACCATAATCGATCTCACCTTCCAGATCTTCCGTTATGAAATGATCCTGCACAGGCGTTACCTTGGCCTTATTGATGCTTGCTGTAAATCCAATCTCCTTCTGAACCCCTAGAATATCCGCTAGTTGAAAAAGAACCCCTTGATGTTCATAAGCTGATGGATCACCAATCCCAATAAAACCGCCCCCTTGATCCACCCACTCACGGAGTGTTGCCACAACTTGCGGATCGCTCCATTGATCTCCACCGCTCCAAGAGGTATGGACATCACCCGCGTTAATAATCACACCGATACTAGGATCAATCCCACTTAACCTGATGTCATCAAAGCTTATAAACTCAATGTCGAACGGCAAGCCTGCCAGTGACTCTAATGCCCCTATGTAGGAGTAACATCTTTGATTCCATAATGAATGAGCCACTTGATGTGTCTGCCAGCTTCGAAGGGAGCCCCAAGTATTCAGAACCGCCACTTTAAAAGGAGCTTTAAAAGGCTGTGTCCCTTCTGCATTGGCATGAATCCCTTTGAACTGCGTTGCAATCTCTGTCACATGATCTATAAAATCCGGGAATTGATGCGCTAGACTTAAATATCCGCCATACCCCATCCTGCCAACTGGTTTGCGCATGAGCGCACGCCGGCATTTGATCCAGATCGGCATGGACTCTCCGACAGGGTCTCCCCCTTCAAAAAAGACATCTGGAAAGAAATAAGGATAGAAACGTGCCTCGGTATCCTTAATAGGTATATCCGCAATCATACGGGTTGTAACGCCATCTCCTGCTGCCCCAACCACTGCGTCGAGCCCGATCTCCGGAAAATATTTGCCATAAGGCTCTGTGCCCGCCCAGTGATCCCCAAAAAACATAATCGCTTTCTTCCCGAAATCATGCACCATATCTACACATTGTTTCGCATAACCTGCGATGAATTTCTGATTGAAGTCCATCCAGTCCAGATATCTTTGGGTCGGGTTCTTAAATGGTGTGTTATATCGCCCCTGATCCACAAAATCTTCTGCAGTCAATCGGTACCCATAAGCTTGTTCGAATTGCTCTAACGCAAGTGGACTTACACAACTGAGATAGCCAAACCAATTCACTTGTTTCTCCTTACCTTCCTTGTTAAAAATCAAATCAAAATTATAAAAGAAGGTCGTAAAACGTACGATATCTGTCTTGGGATGTTTCTTCAGCCAATCCTCCAGCACCTTCAAAACATGCTCTTGAGCCTCGGGATAACGAACATCCAACGGTAAACGATGCTCCTCATCCCAATCATTCGTGATGTGATTGTACATGGAGACTGGCTCCCATTTCTGGTAGGCCAAGAAACTGACCGTATATTTGTGAAATTGTACCGCCTGCTCAAGTGTGTCAATCCCCTCTGCATAACTCCAACATTCAGAAGGTAATACTTCTCCTGTAGTCCGGTTTACAACCTGCCAATATTTTTTTATATTCACATCTGTGTTAGGACTAAATTGATCGACAAAATAATCAGCCATAATATCGATGGTCTTCACCTTTGAAGTTACTATTACTGGAGCAGACATCAGATAAATCTGCTGTCTATATTGCGGATGCTGCTTCGCCCACTCGTTGTCCTCACGGACGAGACAAAGCGTTGAATAAATTTGCAGACCCATGTCGAGAATGTCCTGCGATAGATTCGTGCCATCACTGTCACGTACGGCATCTACACCCCATCTTTCGACGAGATCGGCTATGACCTCTTCCATCCCTGTTTCACCAGGCAGTGTAAATCTTCCTTTGTCCACGTAACTTCCCTCCATGTCTTTGTTGTTCAGCCCTTAATTCCGCCTGCGCTTATTCCTTGGAGCAATTGCTTTTGTCCTATCACATATAAAAGAATTGTTGGAATCAGCACTAGGATCAGCGCGGCAAATAGTGCACTCCAATCTGTAGCATAACGTTGAACCTCAAAAAGATTGGCTAAACCTACTGGCAATGTTTTTTTGCTATCACTTTGAATTAAGACCAATGCCAGCGGATACTCATTCCAAAAGCCCATCGCTGCCAGCATACAGACCGTCACAATCCCCGGTTTAGCAAGCGGCGCAACAATTCTGACGAGCACTCCTGTGTTGCCACAACCGTCAATCTTAGCGGCTTCTTCATAATCTCTAGGGACGGACCGCAGAAATCCACTTAATACAAAGATGGCAAAGGGAAACTGCAGAACAGCATAGATTAAACTGAGCATCCCGCGATTGTCCAACATCCCGAATGAATTCACCTGCAGAAATAAAGGAACCATAATGTAGGAGGCTTGCAGAAAGATACAGGCCATATAAAGGTTAAGGATTAGTTTGGAGCCCCAAAACTTAAATCTCGTTAAGACATAAGCCATAGGAACTACAAAAATAACTAGAATCGCCGTGGATAACATTACAAGAAAGATAGAGTTCAGGAAATAACTCCCCATCTTGGATTTCTGAAAAGCGCGTACATAGTTATCAAAGTGTAAGGCTTGTGGTAAGGAGAAGGGGTCGGTTAGAAATTCCGTATTGCTTTTAAATGAAGCTAAGAGATTCCATACAAACGGATATAACAAAACAATGGTGGCTACAATCAGAAACAGCCGCGTGATCCAGTTGGCAATATTCATTTTTATAAGACTCTGTTGATTGCTCGTCATCCTTCTCCCCTACCCTTCTGCTCGATTTGTAAGTAGTCTGGACAGAAAAGAAAGCACAAAGGCGAACACCAGCGTAAAAATAGCAATAGCCATGGCATAACCAAAGTTCGCATTTTGGAAAGCTTGCGTGTACATGTAGTGGAGTAAAACAGTAGTTCCACCTGCCGGACCCCCGCCAGTCATTACAGTTACAACTATAAAACTTAAATTGATCGTACCTGCCAGGGACAACACAAACGTAATGCCAATAATATCTTTTAGCAGAGGGATCGTAATGCTGGTAAGCTTCCGGAGATATCCCGCACCATCAATAGTCGCCGATTCAAACACATCCGCAGAAATCCCGTCAATCGCAGCGATATACATGACCATATAATAACCAACCGCTTGCCAGATCAGTGTAACGGCTACACACCACAATGCTGTTCGGCTATCTCCAAGCCAGGGTCTGCTCAGTTGATCTAATCCGATGCTCCCCAGAATATTATTCAAAATGCCCATGTTGGGATGAAACACAAAGGACCAGATAATTCCGACTACCGTCAAAGAGATGATACTAGGGAAAAAGAATACGGTTCGGTAAAATCCTCTTTCCTTCAGCTTCGTCTGCGTTAATAGAAAAGCAAGCACCAGCCCAAAAATCAATGTAATTACTGGCACAACCAGCATCAGTTTAAATGTATTTCTCAGAGCTTTGAGGAACATCTCATCTTGAAACATATATTTATAGTTATCCAAAAAGATAAACTTGTTCTCATCACTCATCCCGGTGGCATCCGTAAAAGACATAAAAAATGCCCGAAAGGTTGGAATAATCATAAATACGAGGGTTAACAGGAGCGTAGGAATCGTGCATACCGCTATGAATAGCTTAGGATTTCTGGTTTTCGCTGTCCTAATCTTTGATTTTCTCTGTCTAGGAGCTACTTCTGCCAGCTGCATTTCAGACATCTTTCTCACTCCTCTTCATACAAAATGCATCCCGTTCATAGATAACCTTATCCATTCCTAACAGGATGCATTTGCATGAGATACTATAGATTATTTACTAGCTGCTTTCTCTTTACGAATCTGTGCAAAAGCTTTTTCCACATTATCCATCCATTGATCCGTGGTCATCTGGCCTGTCATCACTGGTGTGACCGTATTCTTGAACATTTCAGTGACTACACTAACCTTGGAACCCTTCGGTAACGATTGCCAGCCCTGTAGAATAGAAATGGAACCATTATAAGCCTCAAACATGTCATAGACACCTTTAGTCAAAAATGGCTTAGACAGCTCCTTCGCATCGTTAAGCGCATACGCCCCATTCGCTTTTTCCGCGAATAGTTTCACAGACTCATCGGTATATAGGAACTTCAAGAATTCCTTAGCGAGCTCAGGATTTTTAGCCTTAGCAGGGATGGAGAATTGCTCGTAGCTGGAAAGCACATACTTCTGATCGCCTTTATTGAACACAGGTACTGTTGTCATCCCAAATTCAAACCCATTTTCTCTAGGTGAATCCTTCATTTCATTTTCCATCCAGTTGCCGTTTACGATAAACAAAGCTTTACCCATCATCATATCGGTCTGCGACTGTGTATGGTTCAAGGCAACCGTGCCATCCATCAGATAACCGTCTTTAGAGATTTTATAGAAGATATCCAGTACTTTTTTGATCGTGTCGTTCTTAAATGAACCTTCTTCATATGCAAAGACTTTATCCAGCGTTTCTTTTCCCCCCGCACTGGCAATGGCCGGGTAGAGAATTTCCTCCAAATAATCCGGATAGATGCCTTGATAAGTGAATAAAGCCCGCTTCGTTTTAGTTCCATCTGCATTAACCAGGTAGTTCTCCTCTTTGTTCAGCTCATCACCTAAAGCAAAGAACTCCTCCCAAGTCTCAGGAACACTCCAGCCTTTTTCTGCGAACAGTGTTTTATTGTAAATCAAGCCCATCGGTCCAGCATTAAAAGGTGCGAGATACGTCTTTCCATCTTGATAGGGCTGAAATCTTGTACTGTCCAGCATCCCCGGTAGAATCATATCCTTAAGCGTCTCCTCTTTATCAAGCGCTTTGCTTTCAAATACATCGCTGATATCTAGCAGTCCTTTTTCTTTAATTAATGAAAGCACGATGCCACTTTGCTCTGTATCTGTAACAGAAAGGAAGTCGGGAGGATTACCCGCAACAATCTGCGGCCGGATTACTTCACCAACTTTTGGATTAATCGTCATGTTCACTTTCACACCTGGATAAGTACTTTCGAATTTGCTGACAATTTCATTCCAATAATCCGCACCATATCCCCCTTGGAATACAGCAATACTAAGTTCCTTGTTATCAAAATCTTTAGCAGGTTCTTCTTTAGTATTCTCGGCGTTCGTTGTACTTGTAGCTTGCGCTGTGCTCGCAGCTTTCGTTGGATCCGATTCATTAGAGGCAGCAGGTTTATTATTGCTGTTCCCGCAGCCGAGCAACCCCACACCTAGCAGCATTACTGCTAATAATGTACTCATAGTCTTTTTCATAAACGCCCTCCTTAAGATATTCTTGTAAACGCTTTTTTAATAATTTAAGTATAAAAGGATTTACGCTATATTTACATTTACAATACAAACCTACCTATGTATTATCTTATCCATCTTCCAATGCAAGCTCGTATAAGCTTATTCATCAGGGTCACATAACCTGTAAACTTAGCCGTTAACGGAATGGATAATATTATCCATTCCATAGATTATTCTCACTTTTCGCCGCTGCATATATATTCCATTGTTCTTTTTATGTTAACTTGTAAGTAAAAGATAGTGAATGGGAGGTCATCCACCTGAGTCGACGTAAAGGGAAGCTGCATTTTCCTAATCCTCCGCAAATCATGCGCAAGGTTAAAATTCAAAATCGCTTAACCGTCATTTTCTTAATCGTTTCTGTGATCCCAATCATCTTTATAGGTTTCTACTCCTACACCATTTACTCCAAATCCATTAACAATAAATTAAGTAAATCCACATTTCAGGCTTTAACGCTGCTTAATCGAACGATGTTAAGTGAACTTAACAACTATCAATATCTTGCAGGCTCTGTTTCTACCAATAGTATTATTCAGGAGCGTTTATCGGCAGCACCAAATGAACCCGCTCCTAGCAATGCTGCCATTAATCATGCCATGGACAATTTATATAGAACCATCTACCCCGGATATGTCCAGAACGTTCGGGTCATCGACGCCAAGAACCAACCTATCTATGAATTAGGCTACGACGGCATCCCCAATCCTAAGTATGAAGAAATTATGAAACAAGTAGAGCTGAATGCCCCTTATGACAGTCTTAACTACGTAAAAAGCTATCGCGCTTACAATACCATTGTCCTGGGCCGGAAAATTTTTGATCAAGATGACATTGGCGTTCCCTTAGGTCATGTGTTTGTTTTTATTGGTGGGGAGTTATTTTCAAAAGTCATTCTTTCCAGTGTGGATTTAGGTACAGGTTCCAGTCTCCTTATTATGAATAGGGAGGGAAAAGTAATGTCCTCGAATCAAAAGGATACTCCGCTAGGAGAACCCTATTATAAAGATGAGCTTTTTAAGCAAATCAAGACACAAGAGGCAAAGAAAAACCATTCCTTCCAAGGCATGGTCAATGGAAAAATGCAGCAAATCTCTTATATTAACAATAATCAATTAGGCTGGTACATGATTTCTACCGTCCCCTTCTCTTATATCAATTCAGAGACAAGTAAAATCACCACTGGACTACTTATTGTTGTCAGCATCATTGTAGTCGTGTGTATTCTAATTATTATCGTATTGTATAAAAGCATCCTGAAACCAATCAAACAAATCATCGTCTTCTGCAACCAAATTTTTTATGGTGATCTATCGAGTCGGATCGAAGATCACAGCAACGATGAAATGGGCGTGTTGGCCAATAGAATTAACAGCATGGTCAGTAGAATGGAACAGCTGATGAAGGATCAAAAGAAAGATCTGAAAAGAAGACGTTCGCTCGAATTGCAAATGCTGCAATCGCAAATTAATCCTCACTTTCTTTTTAATACACTTAACTCCTTACGATGGCTGGCGATGATTAACCAGGTTCCCGTCCTTAGCGACGGCATCTCCTCACTAGCTGAATTGCTGCGTAGTACCATTATCGATCAAGATGAGCAAATCACCATCAAGCAGGAGCTGAACAATCTGGATCATTATTTTGCCATTCAAAAAATACGTTATGCCGACAGGTTTGACATTGAATATGACTTGGATGAGTCTTTATTACAGAGCATGATCCCCAAGCTCATCCTGCAGCCGATCGCAGAGAACGCGATTCTTCATGGAGTTACAGATATAGGAGGAAAAGTTCTAATCCAAATTAAGGTATACGCAAAAAATGAATATACCCTTATTATTGAAATCATCGATAACGGAAAAGGGTTTGACACCACCAAATCAGAAAAGGCTGACAATCTGTCGGGTATCGGAATTTCAAATGTGGCCGATCGCATTAAACTTCAATACGGTGAGAGTTACGGGCTGTTCATCACAAGCTCTATGGGTCATGGAACCTGCTGCCGCCTGATTATCCCTATACAAACATACGAACTTAAGGGGTGATACTATGTATCCTATGTATAATGTAATGCTAGTGGATGACGAACCTATTGTTAAAGTTGCGCTCAGAACCATGATTCCATGGGAAGAGCTTGGATACATGATCTGTGCTACTGCCTCTGACGGAGTTGAAGCCTTAACACTTGTAGACAAGTTTAATCCCCATATCATCATTACAGATCTCAAAATGCCTAATATGGATGGTCTGCAGCTGATAAAAGAACTGAATAACAGAGGGTTTGCAGGAAAAATTCTGGTGGCCAGCAACCACGGGGAGTATGAGTTAGTTCGTGAAGCCTTAGTGCTTGGTGCTGTAGATTATATGCTGAAGATTAGTATGAAAACGGGGGATTTGATCCATTTGCTGGAGAAATCTACGAAGCTAATTCAAGAACAGCTTCAATCTAGGCAGCAGCAGGAGACCCAAACACAGTTATTACAACATAACTTAAAAAGCGTGAAAAATGCGCTTTTAAAAGATTATTTCACCGATCCTTATTACGATGTGCAGCAGCTTGATCAGCATGATGCTATAACGTTCGCTTTCAGCGAAAGCAGCTGTTATTTATTCTACATTACTTTTGAGCAGAATAACGCCACTCAAAACGAAAGACAAAATCACATCTCCGTATCCTTTATTGAAAACATCATCTTGGATATCTTGGAGACCGTAGATCAGTTAGAAATTATTCAGCTAGAATCTAATGGGCTGCTGCTTCTAATCTCCTGTGATACCTTAGACGATCATCAAATTATCCGCACAGACTTTATCCAGAGGGTCATTCGTTTAATCAAAATGTATATTTCTATCACCCCTACTATTGTTTTTTCTGATCCTGTACGGGGATATGCTGAAGCAAAACGAACCCTAGAGCAATGTAAAGAATCCTTGCAAATCCAATTTTACAACGAAATAACGATTATAGATCCAAAGGATGTCCATTTAAAGGATACGCTGGACTTCGAGGATGTACATGATTTCTCGACGCAATTAATTCAGAACTGGAAGCTTTCAGGGGTTGAAGCCGTTACTCAAGCAACTCAGCAATTTCTTGACATCTGTAAATCCAAGCAAATTAATCCTGCTGAAACCAAAAAGTTCATTGTAAATTGTCTGCATTATCTTCCCTTATGCGATGCCCATCTCATTGTCGAGGATCCAAAGCTTTTAAAGAACTATATAGAAAATATCGCCAGCAGTAAACGTACCACTGACGTTCTATCTATAATGGAGCTTGTGTTCCAACTATTCTCCCATCAAAAGCAACAGATCGTAACTACACACAATAGAGATGTTAAACAAGCGATTGACTATATCAACACACATTATCAGAAGAAGCTGACCTTATCTCTGATTGCCAAGCATGTCAACTTAAGTGAGAACTATCTGTCCAGAATCTTCAAAGAAGAAGTGGGGCAAAGCATCATTCACTACATTAATACTGTGAAAATGGAAAAAGCCGCAGATTTAATACTTAAAGGGAATCCATACATTAAAGAAATTTCCACGCAAATCGGTATACACGATCAATTTTATTTCACCCGGTTATTCAAAAAACACTTTGGTGTTAATCCTAGTGAATATAAGAATCACGTTCAGGTCACGCTTGGCTCAGGAAATTAAGACCATTCCAACTCTTTTTATTGGAATGCGGTTCCTGATTTTATGATCCTTTCACAACCTGAATGAACCCTTCTTTAGGTGCAAATATGGAATTAAACAACAATTCTTTTGTTTAACCGCTCCAGCTGCAGAAGATGATGACGATAGTGCATTTCAATAAGTAGGAACCATTCCTCCGCGCATAATCCACCGAATCGCGGGTGAGAAACGGTATTTTGTTTGGATGCTTTCTCAAGAGAGGGTTCGATCTCTCTCATTCTTTGGATGACTGTACGTAACCCTTGAATTAATTGTTCTTTGCTCTCCGGCTGCTCCGGCGTATATTGGGCGGAAGGCGGAACCTGAATACGAATGGGCGGAAAGCTTCCTTGCGCAAATATAGCCGCACCATCCTCAGTTTTCCCCACATGAGCTACTAAGGGATCTTGGTCGAGCACAAGGCATTGATCAATATTACGAAGCTGCATATACAGCGCCGAGTTAATGAGATGCTGAAACATCTGTCCGATGGACCACTCGTTTTCACTCGGCTTTTGCTTCAGCTGCTCCAGATTGAATCGCTCCAATTCTTGAATATAGTATGTCGCAGTTTCTTCAAATCGTTGTAAGGCTTCTTTTGTTGTAATCATCATATATCAGCTCCTGTAGTCATTGATGGTCCAAGTATACAAAAACGCTACTGACAGCGTTATGTCAGTAGCGTTTTAACATTATTTCTATTTCATTTCTAACCTGATCACGGAAAGATTCGGGCTCCAGCACAACCATACCGCCTCCCCAGCCAAGCACCCATTGCAGCAATTCCCCTGGCTCGCGAACGCGAAAAGTAACAAGTAACCCCTCCGCATGCTCCTCAATAGTTTCCATATAGAAATTATTTGATTCCCTTACCTTATCGGCTATGTCAGCTTGGACTAAGATAAGCACATGAACGTTGCGATCATCAGGAGGTTGGTATACCTCCAGATGAAAATCTGCTGGCAGTATAAATTCATCTTCCAGATTAATAAGCTCCCTCATTCGGGATAACCGGAAATGACGGATGTCTTGACGCAATTCACACCAGGCGATGAGTACCCATGACCCGTGATGAAGCACAAGTCCATAAGGAGCAACCGTACGAACACTTTGACGGTTCCCATCGGCTTCGGCGATTCTTTTGGAATAACGAAATCTTATTTTCCTTCCCTCCAATATCGCTCCACGAATGGCTTCCAAACATGCCTTCTCTTGTATGGGTGCTATATCTTCTACGGATGCAAATAAACGAAAACTTTTGCGAATCTGTGATGCTTCACTGCGGATGGCTTCCGGCAGGATAGCTTCTATCTTTGCTTTAGAACTTCTAGCCTTATTACCATAGTGTGCATCAAACCGCTGCTCGATAAAATCAGTTCCGATAAGCAATGTCACTGCTTCATCCAGCGTGAAACTAACGGGTGGCAGGAAATACCCCTCGATTAAGGAGTAACCCTGCCCTGGCGCTCCTATAATGGATACGCCCGCTTCACTCAGTGCCTGAATATCCCGATAGATCGTTCTTACGCTCGTTTCAAACCTAGCAGCCAAATCCTCCGCCCGCAACATTTTGTTACGCTGCAGTTCAAGCACTATAGCTAACAACCGGTCCATTTTGTTCATACGACTCCCCCTCCCCGAACAATCTCATCAACAGCTCGTCGATACCCACCCGAGTTCCGAAACGATTCACTGATATTGGAGACAGCTTTTTTATAAGATAAATCGCTTAATACATGATCTACGGCTTCTCGTAGGTGATTTGCAGTTAAACTTTGCATTTGTAACTTAATGCCTGCTCCGACATGGACGACTTGCTTCGCAATTATTGGCTGATCCGCACTTTGTGGAATTACAATTAGCGGAACCCCGTAATAAAGCCCTTCATTGATACTGTTCATTCCACCATGTGTAATAAATAACTTTGTGTATTGCAGTATATCCGTTTGTGGAACATAATTTTTCACGAAAAAGTTTTGCGGAATTTCCCCTAAATCAGTGATTTGGACTTTATCTCCAATTGACATCACAATAGTGTGCTCCGTGTTCCCCAATGCTTCAAAACAAAGTTTATAGTATTCAATGGCTTGGTTAAAAACTGTGCCAAGTGAAATGTAAATTAGACTTTTCCCCTTAATTGCCATGAGATCGAATTTTTCTGGAGCTAATCGTGAAGAGATGGAGGGTCCTACAAAGATATAAGACGGGTCAAAAGCTTCTCCCTCAGGTTGAAACTCCCTAGTTGTATAAACGATAGTAAGTGGGGCAGGATTACAAAACACTTCATAAGGGGATTGGATGTCCACATCATATTTGCCCTTCACCATTTGCGTCAAGCTTTGGAATTTATCCTTTATAGGATTAGTTACTTCTGCAGGGACTGTAGTATAAAATCGTTCTAACATGTCATCGAATGCTGCTTTTGTCTGCGCAAAAGAAGTACAGGAGCTAATGGCCGGAAGCTTAAGAATTTGAGCTAGCAAACGTCCACAACCAAACATAGAATCATGGATGATGTAATCAAAATGCTCCCCTTTGATCTGTTCAAGAACGCTTGGAATAACTATATCTGCCGTAAGTAAAAGGCCGTTGATTCTTTCCAGTACATAATTTCTTCCACCTGAGATAAAAGCTTGTATAAATTTCTGATCGTCAAATGTTCGTACTGTAGCCCCCGTCATTTCCATACGCTCTCTGTAAGCTTCTATACAAAAGTACACTACCTCTTCGCCACGCGAAATAAGCTCTTCCACAACGCCAATCGTGGGATTGATATGTCCCTCTGATCCACCATTAATAAATAACACACGCGCCAATTGTAATCCTCCTTAACTATAAATCATTTTTATATTAGATATTATAAACATTAATTTTACTTATATCGCTCTAAAAGGGTATAGTAATATAGGCTTTAAAACCATTTTAATAATATAGAGTATACCCTTATTAGAGGAGAGATCATATTGGAAAGAGTAGTTGGAACAGTTGTACGTGGACTTCGCGGACCTATCATTAACAATGGGGATAACATTGAAGAAATCGTAGTTCAGACGGTATTGAATGCAGCAACAGTCGAGGGTTTTTCGATCGAAGATCGTGACATTGTGACCGTAACTGAATCCATTGTTGCTCGGGCACAAGGAAACTATGCGACGATTGACAATATTGCTGCTGATATAAAGGGGAAATTCGGCGAAGAAACCGTAGGTGTTATTTTTCCAATCCTTAGCCGTAACCGGTTTGCTAACTGCTTACGCGGTATTGCCAAAGGGGCACAAAAAGTAGTCCTAATGTTAAGCTATCCAGCTGATGAAGTAGGCAACCACCTTGTAGACATCGACGAACTAGATGCTAAAGGTATCAATCCATGGACGGATGTATTAACAGAAGCTCAGTTCCGTGAGTTTTTCGGCTATATTAAGCACCCATTCACAGGGGTTGACTATATTGAATATTATAAAGGTTTAATTGAAGCTGAAGGTGTGGCTTGTGAAGTCATCTTCTCCAACAACCCAAAAACCATTTTAAACTATACAAAAAATGTATTAACTTGCGATATTCACACTCGCTTCAGAACCAAACGTATTCTCACAAACAACGGTGCTGAAAAAGTATTTGGCTTGGATGATATTCTTACACAATCAATCGATGGCAGCGGCTTTAACGAAGCCTATGGTCTGCTAGGATCAAATAAAGCAACAGAAGAAAGTGTAAAGCTATTTCCAAATAACTGCCAGCCTATCGTGGATGGTATCCAAGCAAAAATCAAAGAAATGACAGGTAAAACTGTAGAAGTTATGGTTTATGGCGATGGAGCATTCAAAGATCCAGTCGGAAAAATCTGGGAGCTGGCAGATCCAGTTGTCTCCCCTGCTTACACCGCCGGACTTGATGGAACACCAAATGAAGTAAAATTGAAATACTTGGCCGATAACAACTTCTCTCATCTTCGTGGTGAAGAGTTAAAACAAGCTATTTCTAAATACATCCAGAATAAAAATGATGATCTAGTTGGTGCGATGGAAGCCCAAGGGACTACACCTCGTAGATTAACTGACCTGATTGGATCATTATCTGATTTGACTTCTGGTAGTGGCGATAAAGGAACACCAATGATTTATATCCAAGGTTATTTCGATAACTACACAAAATAAGAGTAGTACAACAAAGGGAGTCTCTAAACGAGGCTCTCTTTTTTACTTTCTGGGTTATAATAAAAGCAAACAGCGGCATGCGGAGGATACTATGAACATAAGAAGGATTAAATATTTTATAGATCTCGTGGAATGCAGAAATTTTACGGAAACAGCTAAAAAGAACTATGTATCGCAGACCACCATTAGCCAACAAATCGCCGCGCTTGAAGAGGAATTCAACATTCAATTGATTGACAGAAAGCAGATCCCTATTGAGCCAACCAAAGCCGGATGGCTTTTCTATGGCGAAGCCCTCATCCTCTGGAAGCAATATAACCTTATGAAGATGAGCATGGAAAACTTTCAAAAGTATAATACGCAATCCTTGAGTATCGAATATGCGGCGATGACGGATATCCAAAGTTTGTTGAAATTGATTCCCTCGTTTCAGGATCATCATCCGAATATTAAGCTGGAACTGAATAAAGTATTGCTAAAAGATATTGCAGAATACTTGCAAAAAGGGATTTACGACGTGGCTATTGCCTTTGATTCCGAGTTTCAGGGAAAAGAGGACATTGTAACCTATCCCTTGTATAAGGGACGTTATTGTGCGGCTGTGAGTCACCACCATCCCCTGTTTCATCATGAATCGATCGCCAAAGAGGAGTTATATGAACATCCACTAGTCATGCTGAATCCAACAGCTATTGGAAACTCTTATCATCTAATGATCCAGCATGCAATTGAAGACGGCTATCAGCCGAACATTCTTCGAACCGCAGACGATGTGGAGACAGAATTGTTTTATATCATCACGGAGAATTTGATTGGCTTTTTCCCGGATAACTATCAGCTCGCTTATCTTCAAGATGAAGTCCGGCTAATTCCCTTAGATGATTCACACCATACCTTTGCAATCGAAGCAGGTTATCTCAAAAATAATACAAACCCGGCCTTGCCTTCCTTCCTGCAACAAATCCAAATTGGATTTAGCAATCGACCATAAGTTTTATGTGTTAGACTATGTTACTTTTTTCACATACTATAAGAGTATAATTCATTTCAACAAGGAGTGACAACGATCATGGGTAAATTATTGTTGACTGGTGTCGATGGAAATCTAGGGAAGCAAGCTGCGGAATATTTGTTGGAGCTGGTAGATAAAGACCAAATCATTTTTTGCGCTTACGATCCAGCATGTTTGAAAGAATATGCGGAACAAGGGATTGAAACACATGTGACCAACTTTAATAACAAGGACGGCCTTGCCGAAGCTTTTGCTCATGCCGATAAACTCGCTCTAATCTCCATGCCTTTTGTTGGAGAAAAACGCCAAAATGCACAAAAAAATGTGATCGATGCTGCCAAAGAAGCTGGAGTCAAACAGATCATTTATACTTCTCTAGTAAACGCAGCCGATGAAAGCAATCCAAGCGTAGAAAAAATCGACCATGTGTATACCGAACGTTATATTCAAAGCGTTGGGCTAGATTATATCTTCCTTCGGAATTCCCAATACGCGGAAGCCATGATTACCAATTACTTCACGTATGTGAAGGGTGACGGGGTATTAACAAACAATCAAGGTGACGGTAAAATGGCTTATATCTCGCGGAAGGATTGCGCAAAAGCCGTTGCGTATGCCCTAGCCTCCAATAATTATCAGGAAGCGATTCTAAATATCAACGGACTTGAATTGATGACAATTACCGATTTCATTAAGATTGGTAATGAAGTAACGGGCAATCATATCACCTACAAAGAAAACACGGATGAAGAAAATTATGCCGTATTCGAAGCAATGGGCGTGCCTAGAACCACCGACGGTGCATTTAAAGAAGGCTCCGAAGCACCCTTTTCTTCAGAAGGTATGGTTACTTTCGGACAAGCTATTCGTGAAGGAAAAATGGATGTTTATACAGACGACTTCAAACAACTTACTGGTCATGACCCTCTGACCGTGAAATATATGTTTGAACATGCCGATGAATTCCAGGTTGGCGAAAGACACTCTAAAGACAATTAAAAGCTGACACTCTTACTTCTTAGGCTAAATCACCCTCGTTTATTAAACGGGGGTGATTTCTTTTATACTGAGCGTGGCAAAAAAACTCCGTAAAGCTCAATCATATGCTCGCCCTGGAGATAATTAGGGGATTCCTCCCTTATTACCAGAGGATTCTGGTCATCAGACTAATAATCAGGGAATTCTTCCCTGAAATTTAACTGATTTGGCGGTAATTCTTGATATTGCTCTGTTTTTTAGGGAGTTATTCCCTAATTTCATTCATTTAGAGCAATTATCGGCTTTTATTAGGGAGGTTTTCCCTAATCCTCCGTCACGGTATAGATAGAACTGGCCAAGTATATCGGTATGCTCACTGTAGAACAAAATACACCTTTAACCGAACGGATGAACATCCGAATGGCTAAAGGTGTATTGTCTCTGTCTACTTTTTAATTAGAGTTAGTTCCAGATCTCTTCAGCAATTTCTTTAATATAAGCAAGCTTACGCCATTGCTGCTCTTCTGTCAGGTGGTTGCCTTCTTCCGTAGAAGCAAAGCCACATTGCGGGCTAAGGCAAATCCGGTTTAGATCAACGTATTGCTTCGCTTCCTCAATACGCTTCAGAATATCTTCCTTGCTTTCAAGCTCACCAAATTTGGATGAGAACAGACCTAACACAACCTGCTGATTGTCTTTCAAGAAACGCAATGGCTTGAAGTCACCTGCACGTTCGGTATCAAACTCCAGATAATAACCCGAGTAGTTATTGATATTAAGAAGCGTTTGCGCGATAGGCTCGTAGCCTCCACCTACTCCAGCATAAGTCGAAACATAATTGCCCCGGCATACATGGGTCGTTACAACAAGGTCTTCCGGCAGACCAGTTACAACTTCCTCATTCAATTTTGCAAGTTCGCTTGCATATTCAGCTACGTTCACGCCAATCTGATTCATAAATGCTATAAACTGTTCGTCGCAAAGCGCTCCCCACGTACAATCGTCGATCTGAATACTGCGGCAGCCCGCTGCATAGAAGGCCAGAATCGATGCTTTGTATGCTTTGGCAATATCCGAGATAAGCTCTTCGCGATTCGGGTATAATTCATTTGTGCTTTCCTTGTTTTCCGCCCGATCTAGCTCGAACAGGAATTGTGCAGCCGCAGGAATCGATTGACGCGCAACAACGTCCTCACCAGCAGCACCTTTTAAAAATTCATAATGCGAAACAAAAGGATGGCTGCTGTAGCTTATTTTCCCGGTCAGTCGGGCTGTTTCTGGTCTGGACTCTGCACCGTTAAATTGGTAACCTTGGTCAATAATTGTCCGATCTACACCGTCAAGTCCCCAGAAGAAGTCGAGGTGCCACCAAGAGCGGCGGAATTCGCCATCGGTTACTGCTTGAAGACCCACCTCTTTTTGTTTCTGCACGAGCTTAACGATTTCGTCGTTCTCTACTTCCTTCAACTGCTCGGCAGTAATTTCACCATTCTTGAATTTTAATCTAGCATCTTTCAACGCTTGGGGGCGCAGGAAGCTGCCCACGATATCATATCGAAATGGAGTAACGGTTCGTTTTTGGGGTACGGTTTGAATGCTCATATATTAATCTCCTCGTAAACAAATTATTAGAATAAATATAGCATAACCGACTGACTAAACCGATCTACCAATGAGCTATGACAGGTTATAAGTATTAACTATAGCTAGATTCAGCGTGATAATTAGAAGGGCATGATAAAAAAAGAAGAGGCGCATGAGTAGCGCCTCTTTCTTAATAAATCATATCGACGGATATTACATAGTAATTAGACTCCGCAGTCACCTCAAACCCAATCGACTGATAGAGGGATAATGCCTTTCTATTTTGAGTGACCACGCCAAGACGAATCTGGAAATCCCTCTGATCTCGCAAGATTTTAACTACCTCTGAAAGAATTTCACGTCCGTATCCTCTGCCTTGACACGAAGGAAGCACACAAAAATCATGTATAACCGCTGTATTTGTATCTAAATAATTGACTCTGATCATCCCAACCGGAATCATGTTGTCCACAGCAATGTAAGTAATCCGTGCCGGTTCTCTTGTACGAGTTAAATAATTCCTAGTCCAGGACTCTGAATCACCAAAAGCTTGTGATGAACATTTAACCATGAACTCTAAATCCTGATCTTCTTCTAATCGCACAGCTAAACCGGAGTGGCTTGATCCAGCGATTTGTGCCCGATTAAAAACCATGAGGAATTCAGACGGTGCAGCACTTGCCCCTAAATACCGTATATAATCCATCCCTGATTCAGAATTAGAAGGTATCCTAAAACGGCAAGTTTGTATGCCTTGCATTTGCATATCTGATGCGGCACTTTTCAGTAAGTCGTGGAATACACCTTGGCGACGAAAGTCCGGGTGAACCATTCCGTTAATATTAGCTTCGATGCCATCCGAAGTATACCAACTGAGAAATCCGACTAATTGGTTATCGATCTGGCACAAGAATGCCTCATCTCCGTCTATCTCCTTAAGGCTTTCTATACCCACCCTCAAACTTGATCTGTCGGACGTCTTGCAAAGATGTTCTAATATGCGGATTTGATCAATCGATTGCTTTGAATAGTCTTTCATTGTACTAATTTTATATTCTTGCATCTAGTACCCTCATTAAGAAGGAAATACGCAGTTTATGGACGAGTAGGCGTTATCCTTCTAAATTCTGTCCACCTAATGATAGTTACCAATGGAACCGCCTCCTAAAAGTCAATGTCTTCACTCTAAACCAGGGTAATCATAAAACAAACCTTATAACTAAAAAAATGATAGCAATTATAGCCACAACGATCAACAGATTGGTTACCTCACTCCAGAATCCTGGAACGCCTTCAGTATGATATTTTTGCGCATTTACATCATGGTTTGCTTTATGGCCTGCAGGGTCCGACAAATTGGGATTAGGTCCTGAATTAAAAAAGTCAGACATAAATACAACTCCTTCCCATGAATATAAACCATATTATACCAGTTCATTGCCATTTTAACGACAACTTAATGCCACCTTCAATATATCGTTTGTCGGAGGCTCTTAGGGAGATTTTTGACAACCATATCGTAAGAATGATCAATCATTAAATAGATATCCGACTCTGGTAAGGAGCCATCCAAAACAATCGTATTCCAGTGTTTTTTGTTCATGTGGTATCCTGGCCGAACGCTCTCATGCTGCTCTCGCAAGTTCCCTGCAATCACCGGATCACATTTTAGATTTATGTAAGCATAATTCCCCTTATTCTCAAATATAAGCGCGAACATTTTACCGGCAATTTTGATCACCATTGGATCGAAGCCGAAAGGAAAATCCTTTGTTGCTCCATTCTTTTGTAAACAGTATTCGATAATATTATGGGTCAAAATCAGTCCCTCACCTTCTTCATTAAAACGAATCCTGTATACCTTATATCAAATATTATAACTGAAATAAACCTAACACTCTTGCCCTTGGCAAAATGAACTCGTGAGTAATCCTTTCAAGTGCACGAAACCTGAATAACCTTAAATACGTTAAAGTAATATACAAATCTACAGGAGGTTTTTATAATGAGATACAGTGCTGCAGGCGCACCAATAACCTGTCCTTGCTGTCAAAACGATACCTTTGATCTGGATTATAAACTGCTTAACACAAGCGGCGCATCATTTTTAGGCTTTGACTGGGCGAACAAAAACGCTGCCATCCTTATTTGTAAGCGATGCACCCATATTTCATGGTTTATGAAAGAACCAACATCTGATTAGTGTTTGGTAAAAATAAAGTATTAGACTGGATCCATTAAAACAAGCAGCGGCGGACCAAGACTTGATAAATAAAGTCTTAGACTGCCGCTGTTGTCGTTCCAATAACGTTCCTCGTGAGCGTAATCACCTTAAGTGACAAGGTCATCTTACCGTCTGGTAAACGAGACCTATGGCTCCAGAATCAAAGGTCTTGTTTTCGATTAGCTTAAGATTTCTCTTCTCCTTGAGACCTTGGAATAATGGCAATCCCTTACCGATCAGGACGGGAGAAACCGTAATTTTATACTCATCAATTAAATCAAGCTGCATAAGGTGGTGTGCGAATCTAGGACTGCCGAGGATGACCATATCCTTGCCGGGCTGCTGTTTGAGGTTATTGATCTCTTCCTCGACAGCTTCTTTCACGAGTCTGGAATTATTCCATTCGACTTTCTCCAGCGTCGTGGAAAAAACGATCTTAGCTGTCTTTTCGATCCACTCGGCATGATTCCGTTCATGCTGCGAAGCTGATGGGTTCGAAGGGACAGATGGTACCAGTAACTGTGCATCATCTGATAAGTCCCACGTCCCCAAATGACAGTGTCGGCAGTACTCAGAATTTCTTTCGCATGGTTCTCCAAATCAGCATCGTAGGAAACCCAGCCAATGTCCATTTCACCATTCGGCCCTTCTACAAAACCGTCAAGCGATGCGTGAAGAAATAGAACGAGTTTTCTCATTTTCAGTTCTCCTTTGTTCATGAGGGATATCTACATTAGACATTAACTACATTTTAGCAGAATTCAACTTGGGTTGTTTCTTATGGATTGCTAATCTCAAACGCTCTTTTCTTCACTTTGGTATTTTTATCCACATCAACATTTTAGCAAACATACGTTCGTTTGTAAATGCACCTTTTTCTAATTTTCAAATCATCTTTCATTTCTTTAGAGCCGGCATTTTTCTGTGTTTCGTTTGTTGTTCGAATGCAAATGCAATCCGAATGAGTGTCGGTTCACTAAATGCCGTTCCTGCAAATGTGATCCCAAAGGCTCTTCCATTCTCTTGAAAGCCTGCGGGCACTGCTATAGTTGGATAACCTGCTCTAGCACTTAAATCAGCTCCGACATAAGCAGGAAACAGGATTGCATCCAATCCATACTTTTCTAAAGCATGATCGATCCCTATATTTTGCGAATAATATAAGTCAGAGATAGACTCTACAATATATTCCGAATGATTCAACGGTTTATCTAGCTGTGATCGATAGTTCAGCATATCTTGTCCATATTTCAAAGCCTTTTCCGAATTCCGCTCGTTCCATTCAATCAATTCATTTAGGTTATGGACAGGAAGTTGAGCCGGAAGGTTATATAAGTAATTTTCAACGGAATGCTTAAATTCAAGATTCATTTTGTTATATTTCCACTCTCTATGGAACGATGGAATATCTATATCTTCTATTATGTTGGCTCCAGAATCTTTTAATTTAGCCACAGCATCATTAAATAAATGTTCATCATATTCACCCATGTCACAATAATTCTTAGGTAGAGCATTTCTAAAAACGCCTATGGTCGCTTTATTTAATCCGTCTTTATCCAAAAATGCTGTGTAGTCCATAGTAGAATATTCATTTTTACAAGTAGCAGGATCACTTTCATCTTTTCCCGTAAGTGCATTTAATAAGATCGCAACATCTGTCACATTCCTTGCCATAGGTCCAGCTGTATCCTGAGAATATGACCATGGAATTATGCCTGATCTACTTATTAGACCTACAGTTGGCTTTAAACCAACAATTGCGTTTTGCACAGCTGGACTTAAAATAGAGCCAGACGTCTCTGTCCCCACGGCTACTGTTGAAAAATTGGCTGCAACAGAAGCGGCAGAACCCGTACTGGAACCCCCCGGAAAATGATCCCCGTATGGATTTTTGGTTTGTCCTCCTATTGAGCTATACCCAGCCCACATGGATGATGACATCCCATTTGCCCATTCCGTCATATTTGTTTTTGCAAGTATAATTGCCCCAGCATCCCTTAGTTTTTGGACAAGAAAAGCATCGTTTGAGCTAACATGGTTTTCCAAAGCTAATGCGCCAGCGGTTGTATGCATTTTATCATTCGTTTCAATATTTCCTTTCAATAATACAGGCACACCATGTAAAAGACTTCGTGCTCCGCTTAATTTTCTCTCCTGATCTAATGCCTCGGCAATAAAAATCGCATCTGGATTCATTTCCATAATAGAGTTTATCATGGGACCACTCTGGTCAAACGTTGCTATCCGATACATGTAATACATAACAAGTTCCCTAGAACTAACATCCCCTCTATCCATTGCATCCTGCAGTTCGAGTATCGTTATTTCTTCACTCTTTATTTTTGCTAATTCGAAGATATGCTCCATGATAACTCCTGCTTTCCATTTGGGTCATTTATGTAATAGTGTCATGTTCATATATTTTGGTGGGCCGTCCCCACTCGAAGTTATCCAGACCTATCTCCTTAAATCCATATTTCTCATAATAAAGAATATGATCCGTCGCCAAGTAGACTTTTGCATAACCTAGTTGTCCAGCTATTTTTCTGGCATGCTCCAACAAAACGGATCCTAGTGCTTTGCCTCTCTCACTTTCGTCAATAAACAATGGCGCAATCCAAGGTGATAAATCTTTTCGAGTTATAAATTCCTGCTCAATTAATTGATAAAACCCGATGATTACATCATGTTTCAACAGCAAAAATGTAAAAGGAAACTCCTCATCTTTTGAGATTAAACTTTCTTGTATATTGGGGAGCACAACTTGTTGTACTTTTGGCCACCGTTCTTTGACATACTCAATAAGCTCATTTTGACGAAGAGGACATTCTTGTAAGGATTTAATATCTAGCATCTAACCATCCCTTCTTGTAAAAAGAAATTCCTATACCCATGTCTGCTCTCACAATAGTCATCCACCAGCTCTCAAAATGCATAGCAGCAAGCCCCGAGTGGGGCTTGCTGTAGGTTGTAAATACTAAAGTAGGTTATAACGCTGGTTCACTTCATTACTTGGAAACCGGTGTATAGATCAGGCAGCGCAGCGTCTTCTCGGGATAGCGCAGCTCTGCCGTGTAGGTGCTACCGTCTTTCAGTTTGACCAAGACCGCTACCACTCCGCTTTTGTCATATGCACTGTCTTTAATGATAGAGGAGCTGGTTATCGCACGGGTCTCGCCCTGCTTGTCCACCACAATGGATTTAGCGGCTTGAAGCCAGCTGGAATCCTGGCTAATCTTTTTATTTATAGCTGCTGTAATCGGAGTTCTCTTGTAGGACAGATCCACTATCGTGGTATCAAGTACGGTCCCGCTCTTTGCATCCACGAAAGTATTATACATGAAATAAGACTTATCCTGAGCCCGCAGTGTCTCTGCCCGGTAAGGTAGAAAATTAACGAACCATTGCCCTTTCGAATCAGGAAAAGGCTTATGATATGAGGTCTGAGCCTGCAACTTTGAGAGATCGACACCGAATAGACGGCTTACGCTCTCTTTTGCTCTGCGTAGGGCTTCATCCTGACTGATGTCCTTCTTATCTGGCTGTGCCACGACAAGATTGAGGCTTACCACATAATTAAAACGGTAATTCCAGTCGATCAATTGCAGCATTTCTTCATCGGTCAGTTCGCGCTTAGGAAATACATAGGTAAATTTGCTTTGATCCAGATAAAATTCGGAGCTCCCTGATTTCAAAGGTAGCTTCTGCTTGGGCCGTAAACCATCGTACTTGTATTGATCATCCAATAACATCCGCCGCTTATTCTCCTGATCCGTAAATTGCCGCGTAAGCTGTTCATCCTTGCCGGTGAGCCTGGCCTTCTCTGCATACTCATTAATCTGCTTAATTTCTTCAGCGGTGACTGTGCGCTCAAAATACGACTTGATCGTCGAGACTGGTGTTTTGGTTGCAACCTTAAGTACCGGGATCTGGCTGCTCGCCAGTTGAACAGCAGGCTTCTGGTTGAGTTCTTGCGTGTAGGAAACGTTCGCTTGAGACACATTCTGGTTCACTGTAGTGTAAGCGACGATTTTGGGCACTGCCAAAGCAGTCAGGGCCAGCAGACCACCGGATATCGCGATCACCCCAAGGGCTGATTTCACATTTTTACTCTTCATTTCTCATAACCTCCATAGTGTAAGTGGGCTTGACTTACATGTACTTTAAGTTACGAATGTTATAAAGTACGAAGCCCCTTGTTATGAAGTTGTAAAATCAGTTACAGACTCGTTCTAAATATTGGAGCCAAGCAACAGATCAAGGATTGGGAAGCATGCACTGCCCATGTTGACATAGTCACAATTACTCATAACAGAAATAGCGATTTTTTCATCGGGAAGCAGGAACAGATTGCTTAAGAATCCAGTATCCCAGCCGGAATGTGAGAGAATACGAGAACCTTTATATTCTCCTAGAAACCAGCCCAATCCTATCTGTGCATTTTCCGGATCATAGCCCGTTTGTGCATGAGGTTTCCACATTTCATCATAGCTACCTGGCTGGAGGATTTCATTGCCGTTCCCGGCTGTTCCACCGTTGAGATGCATCAACAGATATTGGCACATATCTTCGGCATGGGTATATAAAGTGGAGCTAGGGGCATGGGCCCTGTTATATGGAAAAACACTACTAACGCAGCCACCACATTCATGGGTAGCTCCAAGCACATGAGGTGCAGCAATATAAGCTTCAACCTCCTGTTTAAGAAAAGAACTGGACTGCATTCCTGTTGGTTCAAGAATATTTTTTTCCATATACTGCTCGAAGCTCATATCGCTGACTTTTGCTATCATATCTCCCAATATCTCATATCCTATATTACTATAGGCAAATTTCTCTCCCGGTTGGCTTAACAGCTTGTGGTGACCTATCCCTTTTACATATCGTTCAAGACTTTGCTCGTCGTATTCAGGGCGATCCCACGCATAATCTTCCTCATCAGGCATACCGGAGGTATGATTCATAAGCTGTCTTATTGTTATATTTTGATACCGCTCATCCTCTAACTTAAAATATGACAGGTATTTAGTGATGGGGGCATCCAATTCTACCTTACCACGCTCAACTAATTGCATAATGGCGGTTGCTACGAAGGTTTTGGAGACAGAGGCTTGGTGAAACAAAGTGCCACGAACTACAGGATCACCCGTCGATAAATTTGCCGTCCCATATTCACCAGTAAACAGAACTTGGTTGTCCTTTACGATTCCGGTCGCTAATCCCGGAAACTTTTCATTTTCCACAAACTTGATTAGCATTTCATGCAAAATATCCTCTATCTTCTGATTCTTGTACATTTTGTCCTCCCCAATGACAATAAAGCACCATTTTCAATAAATTCACCCATACAAATAATAACATCTTATCGACCCTTTATCTGGTAATAAATAATTATAATCAAATAAACAGTCGCTTACTTGAAAAGGCAGCAATTCATTTTCCGAGCTTCCGAGCCAGCCTCCAATTAGAGGACCCACAACGCGTGGTCTTTCTACCTTGCTAATAATATCCATGAATCGTCTTCGCCTGCCCTTCAACAACCATAGATTTTACGGCTGAAACAGACGGCTGCCGCAGCTTGATAACCTCTAAAGCCTCAGTAACGATAGCATCCGCGGCTGATTTCCGGGAAAAGTTCTTCATATCCTGCACCTTTCCATCCCTGTACCCCAGATGCTCCAATCTCTGAAGCTGCTCTACTAACTGCTCCTCGTTTCGGGCAATCTCTATTAAATTGTGCTCAGACAACCATTCTGCATTGCCTGCCTCCTGACCGGGGAGCGGACGATAGACAATTACAGGAAGTGCTAGAGCCATCGCCTCAGTCAAGGTAATCCCCCCTGCTTTGGTCAACAGACAGGAGGATATGCACATTAGCTCCTGCATTTCTTCTGTATAACCCCGTATGTGAACCCGAGGATTCTCTTGAAAAAGCTCTTCCGTAGCCATCTGGAGCTTATGATTATTCCCGCACAATACCATTACATCGAAGTTTGATTGCTGCAGCGCCCTTATTATTAAATGGTTAATATCACTCAACACGCCGTAAGCCCCTGCCGCAAGTAATAGATAATGTCGATTTCCATCTAGTCCATGCTTACGTAAAAGGCCTTCACGTTCCTGAGTCTGTTCAAAAGCTTCACGAATCGGAATCCCGCTAACCACAAGCTTTTCTTCAGCAATACCTAATGACATCAGTTCTGCTTTCATACTTTCCGTAGCAATAAAATACTTCGAGGTTTGTGGATGAAGCCACCTGCCATGAACCACATAATCCGTCATGACAGTGAAAAGGGGGATTCGTCTTCCCTTTGTTGATGCAAGCTCAGCAGCGGCCAAATAGGGAAAGGTATGAATGATAATATCCGGTCCAATCTCGTCGATGATCCTTTGCACTTTCCGCTTGCCCATAGAATGAATCCATTTACCCATGAACTGGTCTGGTTTAATCTTGCTCGTCAACTTGTACACTAATCCATAAAATTCTTGAGTATAACCTGTGCTGTTCAGATAGAATCTGCGGGACAGCTCATTCAGACTAGGGTAGACTGCAGCGAAAAGATCCAAGGTAACAATCCGGCTGATCCCTCTACGTCTAAAAGAATGATCAATTGCTTCTGCTACTTTGATATGCCCGTCTCCAAATGCCGAAGTTACAATAAGTACTTTAGGATCTGTGTTCATGAGAAAGCTCCTTTTTCGCTTGGCCTTCTCTAACTCTAACTCTGAATCGTAAACAGATAGTGATGAGATCCTCAACTGAATATTAACTTCATGATTTTCTATAGAGCGAAGCAAACGAAGAAATCCGCAGAAAAAAACACAGTGCATCAACCTCCAGTAACGATAGGATTAATGTTCTGTGTTTAGTTAAAGGCAAACTGTGTCCGAAAGCATCTTCGAACGTGTAATATGATCAAATTAAATGAAAGTTGGTGTCTGAGTAAATAAAGTTTTAGACTGCCGCTGGTTTATTGAACTAACGTGTCCCGTTAGCTCAATTGATTACCTTTGAAAAGTGAGTCTGTATTTGATATATATCCATAAATGAAAAATGTATTATTTTCTTCTCTATACGGAATTCTTAATTCATGTAAAATCGAAAGAAATTCTTTACTTATGTCAATTAATTCAGGAGGAAGCAGATTCCCCTTGTGCTTCTGATACCTTGGTCTAACCCGTATCCATTCTACAGAAAAAAAAGGTGAAAGTCCTTCTATCCAATCCCCTAAATACCAGACGTCGTTTTCGAAGTTCTCTGGATAAAGTATATCGTCTAATACATACTTAGCTTGATATGGAGGGGTAAAAGGTAGTTTATTTAGTACATCACTTTGTAAGTTTCCCCACTTAGTGTCATTCATAACTGAACATAATTGTTTCTGTGTAATAACTTCATGTACCCTTTTTTTAAAATCCTGTTCAAAACCCACAATTAAAAATCCTCCTGAATAAAAACATAAATCCCAAGCTGACCTGCCCGTGTGTCGTTATTGAGTTATCGTTATCCGTTAACTTAATACAAAATGGCTGCTCGGCTATTACATATTCAAAATTAGTCAAGTTTAATAATCTTATCAAAGCAGTATGAATCTTTGTCATAGCCACTATGCACATAGAAAGCATGGGCGTCGGTTCGCTTAAATCCGCTACATAAAATAATACTTGATATTTCCATTTCTTTAGCGTAATTTTCAGTGTATCTTAGTAGTTCTGTACCTATCCCACTATGCTGTAATTCCTTTTTAACAGCAAGCCCTTGAATATGTAGATAACCATTCGAAGACCCTACGGATAACGCCTGAACTATAGTGACAAAACCAACCACATCATTTTCAAATAATGCAACGAATGTTTTGTAATTTCCAGCCTTATTCATGTTTTCCATAGTAACTCGAAAGTTTTCAATATTAACATTGCGAACGCCAAGTACATCATTCCATAAAAAAACAACTTCAGTATAATCATTTGCTACAACTTCTCGTATTTTAATTTCCATCCCCCCCTTTATAGAAATATTCAAGCAAAGGATTCGACAATTGATGAAGCAATCCTGCCCGTAACTTTAACAAATAAAAGAGGAGCATTGTCATGGCAATGCTCCTCAGCTATCGTTTCCCGTAAGCTTTATAGATTGCCTCTTTTTCAGCCTGCAATCATTAGAATCCATTCTCTCATTAGTTTGTTGTTTTATAATATTCTGATAAAATGCCCTCTAAAACTTGCTTATAATCATTTTTATTATAAGAAGAGTTATCAACTTTTATCTTGGTAATGTTTAATCTGTTAAAAATTTCTTCTTCCAGTTCCCTTCTTGCTTTAAGAACCTGCAGTGTTCCATCTAACCCTTTATAATTTTGTTCTTTTCCATACCCTTGGTTCGTGTAATATTCAATAAATCCCTCTGACCATTCCTGAGGTCTTTCCTTTACAGCCTTTCTGAAAGAATGATCAAGATCATTCTGCTGTACATATATCAACAATGGATTCAATCGCTCTACAATTGTTGCCAGTTCAATAACATAACTTATAACGTCTTCCTTCTTCGCACCATGTTTAATCATGCCTATAGTTACAGGGTTTTGTATAAAACAACAATCAAAAACAAAGGTGTCTGTGCCATACAAAACACGATCCGCAAACTTCTTCCATCTTTCTGTTATCAGTTTCCTATTTTGATCTAGCGGCAATTCATAAATATCATGTTTAAAAACTGCGTGATGCAATTCATCTGGAAAACTTGACCAGACTTCATTTTTTATTTTCCGATATTCCAGGAAGTAATCGTTACCTTGTTTAATCATTAGATTACTCAACAAATCTTTAAACTTTTTACGGGTATTCAATAATTCATCGCATTCGGTTTTCTTAAAGAAAGCGACTCCATCATAATCAGCAGGATGTTCCAGATTTCCTTCTAAAAAAAGCTGGGATGTAATGTTCACTTCCGTAAGAATTTCATGAACTTGCTGAGCAGTTGTTGTTTTACCAGATCCTGGCATTCCCTCAATCAAGACTAACTTCGATCGCATAACAAAGTTCCTCCACTCGCTAGTAGAAGGATAAACAGGTAGGAATCAATAGAGATGCTGTTATGCTGTTTCCCACGAATAAAAGCGGATACCATCAGGTATCCGCAGGATGGGTATATGATACACCTTTTCCTGCATACCCTATAAGATTAAAGAAAAGCATACCTAATAAAATAGTGTAGTCACTATTTCAGGCATCCTTTCAAATTGTTAATCTTTACAGAGTATTCCACATGATAAGTTTATGCTCCTTTGTTTGCATCTCTATTGTTTAGATTAACAGTAAGCATAGGTAAATACAATCAGGGACTTTCTAAACAATCCTGCCTGTTAGCTTAATAAAAAGAGCAGGATACCGAAGCACCTGCTTATCAATGTAATGTATTATTCAACTATCGTTCTCCGTTAGTTGAATCCACCCGTGGAATGTAAAACTTGGCCGGTAATCCACTCCCCATCATCGGTGGCTAAGAATGCAACCAGACGAGCTGCATCCTTAGGCAATCCTACTCTACCTGTTACAAATTGCTTAGATAACTGCTGTCGTAGGTCAGGAGTCATCCAGCCGGTGTCTGTGGGTCCAGGATTTATCGCATTTACGGTGATGCCTTTCGGTCCCACCTCTGCTGCAAAAGTTCGTGTGAAAGCATCTATTGCCCCTTTCGTTGTGGCATAAGAGATTTCACCAGCCATGGGACCTAGTGATTGGCCCGATGTCATATTAATAACTCGACCACCTGCCGATTGCGTAAACCGTCTAACGAATTCCACACTAAGCATAGTTACCGCCCTAACATTAATTGCGTAGTGTGCATCCAAAGACTCTGGGGTAATCGTGGTTAAGTCATCGTTAACCGAATAACAAGCATTGTTAACAAGAATGGAAGGTTCTCCTAGCTTCTGCTCAACGTTATTTATTAAATCCACAAAGCTTTCAGGTACAGAAAGATCCATCATTAGGTGTTCGCAACGAACGCCCATGGAACGTATTTCCTCACAAAGTTGCTTTTGCTCCTCGTTATTGCTACCCCAGGGCATCTGTTGATCGTAACTAACCCAGTGTGTAAAAAATACATCAGCGCCTAGATAGGCCAACTCTTTGCACACTGCAGCACCGATTCCTGTGCTGCGACTTGCACCTGTTACTATTGCGATTCGACCTGTTAATCTGCCAAGTGTAGTATTCATGGGTCTTTTCTCTCCTTTTTATTTTGAAGTCGCATTAAACTGCGGTGACTATTGTGCAAATCTGCCCGTTACTTCAATAAAAACAGCAGGCTACCGTAGCGCCTGCTCATTAATGTGTATTATTCAACTAAAGTTCCCGTTAGCTCGATAGTCATATGTTTTAATTAGAGTCGCTGCTTATAGTTGTGAGGCTTGCCAAACACCTAACGCAGTGACGTCCCGACGGGCTTAGGGGGCTGGATGTGGTCACTCGCTTCTCAGAGTGACCCGGAGCGTCAATATGGTGTTAGCCGAAGGAAGTTCTGGAAGCAGCCATTGCATTTAAGACGTTCTCAAAATAGCTACATACTTCATCTGCAATTCCCAGAAACTCTTCAACAAGTACATTACTATCCAAGTAACAAGCATACAGATAATCAACTAAAGCGGAGTCAATCTCACAATAGTTTAATAGGGCATTCTTCATCTTAATAATGTCATCTTGCCATACACCTGTATCTTCTAAAACCAAAGAGTATAATGCACGAATTAATCTCTTAGAGTAACCTTTAATATATCTAGTTTTCATTGTATTATCACTAGCATTAGAAAGTAAACTATGTATACGATCTATTTCCTCCTTGGTCTCTGTATTTAAGTCTAAAATGAACTCTGGAGAAATAATTATCGGTGGTACTTTTTCACCAACGTCATGACCATATATGCAAACACAAATTATCTTTACCCAAAAACCCCACTCATTTGGTTTACTTAATACATCGTCAATCGAGCAAATTATCGTATCAATCTTAGTTACTATTGGATATTCTTCCAAAAGCCTGTCTTTAATTTTTGACAATCTTTCGTAATCAATATCTTTGGGATTTACACATACAATAGTAAAGTCTGCATCTGACTTAAAAGGTTTAGCAGTTCCTTTTGGAATCGAGTCGGCTGCTTACATGTTTTTATTAAATTAACGTTTCCCGTTAGAATTCCTGTAAACTGAATAATTTGGAGTTTGAACAAAAACGAGCGCCTCGGTAACATGGGAGTTGGATACGGGTCTACAGCCCTTTTAATCTCACCATTTAGGAGGTCGCTCTACTATGAAGTTTAAAGCTCAAGACAAGCAAAATCAACTCATTGAAAACATTACCGTTCATCATTTGGTCATTGGCGTAGACATCGCCCAAGAAGTCCATGTGGCCCGCGCGGTCAGCTTTCGTGGGATTGCTTTGGGAACTCCGCTCGAATTCGGTAACCATCGTGAAGGGTTCGATCTGTTCGAACGCTGGATCCAAGATCTACTCAAATCCTACAAACTTAGCAGCGTCATAGTTGGTATGGAACCCACTGGCCACTACTGGTTTAGCCTGGCACGTTGGCTCCTCGATCAAGGCATGGAGCCCGTTCTGGTTAATCCTCATCTCGTCAAAAAGAACAAGGAAAACCGAGATAATACACCGTCTAAAAGTGACCATAAAGATGCGCTTGTCATAGCAGACATGGTCAAAAACGGGTACTACTCCCCTGTTCGTTTTCATCCCGAAGATTACGAGGAACTACGTATTCTAATGGCGAACCGAGAGACGGTTACCAAGCGCCTCAACGCTGCGGTTAATCAGATTCATCGCTGGGTAGACATTGTTTTCCCTGAACTTCGTCAGGTTTTTAAAATCCTCACTTGCACCAGTGCAATCGCAACACTCCGACTCTTCCCCTTGCCAAAAGAGATCCGTCTGTTAAATACGGAACAGGTCCTTGCCGGTTGGAAGCAATATGTAAAGCGTCATGCTGGAGTTAAACGTGCTGAGCTACTCATTTCACTTGCGAAATCCAGTGTGGGTGCCACTCAGGCACTCCACGCATACAAGCTCCATCTTGGGCAATTGCTCGAAGAATATGACCTGGCCCAGCGCCAGCTTGAACAAATTGAGCATGAGCTCCGCCTCATTCTTAAGCGTATTCCTTATGCACAGAAGCTCCTTGAAATACGAGGCATCTATGTTACGAATCTAGCTGGTGTACTCGGTGAGGCTGGTGATCTAAGCGGATATACGCACGGAAATGCTTTACTGCGTCATGCTGGGTTAAATCTAGCTGAAGCTAGCTCCGGGAAATGGCGAGGAAAGATGGTGCTCAGCAAACGAGGCCGGCCACGTTTACGTCATTTTCTTTATCTCATGACAATGAGTATGGTTATGACAAATCCGGAGATACGAGCGGCACATCGTTATAATGTAGAGGAAAAGAAACTGAAGAAGATGAAATCCATTATGAAATTAATCGGTAAAGTAGCGAGAATGCTAGTCGCATTGGCTAAAAGCAGTACCGCTTACGAACCGATCAAGGTATTCCCACAAGCAGCATAAAACCAATTAATCCTCATCGACTCATGCATTCGCAGGATAACAAGAAGCACGGAGTATCGGGAGACGTTACGCAAAAGGGCTCGGACCCGTTCCGTTAGAAAGACCGACCTCCACCCCTTAGTTAGATGTGACGAAGGAATGAAAGGGCTATGACCCGTTGAGACATGGGAGTGAGAATCGCTAGGGCGAAGTGGAGACGTGCATATAATGGAACAATATGGGTGATCCTTATTCACCCTTATTTACGCATGCCCAATTCCCCATCTCCCAGCCACCGGCTCCTTCATCATCCTCTTCATCACTTTAACTACAGGATGAAATCCTGCGAATTCATGAGTCTGAGTGAGGAAACTGAATCATTTCGAGGGAGCTTAACGCCATTGCCTATGCATCACCAATCTCCGATATACGTGTCTACTTTACTTTATTTAATAAGTTTGTCACCATTCTGCTCAATGTCCCTTGATCGACGAAAGGAGCAAGGCTTGCCAGCAGATCTGGGCTAAGATGTTCAGCTTCAACTCCACTAATTAACTTCTCGAGATTTTCCCTGTCCAGAAAAGGTACGAGGCTAATGATCCGGTTCGCATCAATAGTGCCATCTGCAACCCGGTCTACCAAGCGGCTTAACGTTTCTCTGCTAATAAAGGGTGCCAACCCTTGAACGGAATTCCAGCTCAAGCTACCCTCTTCTGCTTGTTGTACCAACCGATCTACATGTTCTTTTTCAAGAAATGGGGCAATTCCAACAAGATTGTGCACTTCTAAGGAACCGTCAATTGATTTATCTACCAGTCGGCTTAATGTGTCGCTGCTGACGAACGGAGCGAGTCCAGTAATGGTATTCCACACAATTTCGCCCTCTTCTGCCTGACGAACCAGTTCATCCAATGTATCTGTTCCAAGGAACGGAGCCAGCCGCATGATCACGTCTAACTTAAGGACGCTGCTGTCTAATCGTTCTGTAACCTTATGCAGAGCACTCGCTTTTACAAACGGCGCTACTTCTACAAGTTCTTCCACCTCCACCTCACCGGTATTGACCATCTCTGCAACTTGGTCCGGCCTGTTCTCTGCGATCTCCTCAACGATCGTTCCTAGGTGCGGGTGCTCCCGATTTTCTGCGTTGTCTCCTGCATTTAAAATGTCGTCTACCGTTTTGCCGAATAACCTCGCAAACTGCGGAAGCGTTCCGATATCCGGTAGCGAGTCGCCCCGTTCCCATTTCGATACCGCTTGATGACTTACATTCAGTTGGTCGGCAAGTTCTAATTGGGTCAAATCCTGGTCTTTGCGAAGCTTTGAAATATAAGCTCCAATTTTACGCAAGTCGAGCATTGTATACCTCCAATAAAACAAAATGTACAGTGCGCACTGTCGAAAACAGCATAGCATTTCCTCAAACGCAATCCTATCAAGCGGTGGTTGAATTTTCACAGGCGCTTTATTCAACTGCCGGTAGAATCGTCCACTTTTGTCACTTTCATTTATAGGTTTTTTTCTACAAATCATTTCCATTATCCTACCCGCTAGTTGAATTACACCCAGGCCTTTGGTCAGTACCGAAGTCTTAAATACGTTGCTCTCTCGTCCAATTAATGCAGAAACCCTGAGGCTCATCAGCGCTCATCGTTTATACATAATATAATCATCACTCTAACTCA
Source organism: Paenibacillus sp. FSL R7-0163 (assembly GCF_037969975.1). NCBI lineage: Bacteria > Bacillati > Bacillota > Bacilli > Caryophanales > Paenibacillaceae > Paenibacillus > Paenibacillus sp. FSL R7-0163. The sequence goes on along the minus strand of NZ_CP150224.1, from coordinate 1,173,606 downwards.
TCGCTGTTAACAACACGGCAATCGTATTAAACACACCGTGAACGATCATACCAGGCACGACCGATCCCGTACGTTCATAGGTCCATGCAAGGACAACTCCACTAATAAAATTCACGGGCATGGCATTCATAGTGGGAAAATGTGCAAGCGTAAAGATTAGCGAACTAATCACAATCGCCCAGCTCATACTAACACGAGTCCGTAACCAACGATATACAAATCCACGGTAAAATATCTCCTCATAAAATGGTGACACGATCCCTGCCGACACAATACCAATAATTATAGTAAATAGAGTGACATTTTGCTTCAGACTCTCTGTTTTGCTATTGTCCACCGTATTCCCAAGAAAACTAGTGAGATAGAGAGTCACCACACTGAATACGATAAGAATAAGTGTCCACAGCGCAATCCTCCACCAATCTTTCGCAGAAAATCTCTTTACTCCTACCTCAGTCCAAGGCATTTTCTTCGGTCGTAAAGCAATAAAATATAAACCTAACAAAAGTACAATTGCTATGGTAAGCCCTGTAAGAGTCCCTGAATAAAGAGTATTCCCCAACCATTGCTCATACATTGACTGTACCGCATATTTGATAACGAATATAACGAATACAAATTCAAGCGCAAGTAAAGCAGTAAACTCACGCCATGTCCACTGATCCATCTTCTTCCACATTTCCGTGCTGGTCATCCTTAATCCCTCAATCCTCTGTGATATAATTTAATGATAATAGGTGACGTTACGTTACCTGCAAGCATTATTTTTGGGAGGAAAAAGAACCATGAATAGATGGACAACAGGACAAATATCCAAAAAGCGGAACATTTCGGTTCGAACCCTACGTTATTACGATCAGATCGGTCTACTTACACCGAGTTATAAGGAAGATAACGGCCGCCGTTATTATTCAGAAGAAGATTTATTCACTCTCGAAAAGATAACGTTGCTTAAATCACTATCACTACCGCTTGAAGACATTATAAATGTAATGGACAAGCTATCCTTTCGTCATATTCTAATCGCACATCATAATCATCTTCAGGAGCAGCTTGCTTCTCTTCAGGGCAGTATTGCAAATACTACTTCTTTGATCAACATGATTGATCTAGAAGGTACACTCTCCTGGGATCGGGTTTCTCATCTGGTCCAGAACGTACAACCCATTTCTAAACAATGGATCGATTACTTCAACGATGACGAAAGTACCTTTCTACAAAATGCACTACCCAATCTCAGCAGTAATGACCAGACCACTCAGCAATATGCCTCTTTGCTGCGCCGGATTGAGTGGTGCATACAACAATCTGTTCCACCTGAATCTGATGAAGGTTATTCCATTGCCTGTGAGTTAATAAAGCTATCACACGAAACCTTTAATGGAGACGAGGAATTGATGGAGAAGTTTTGGGAAGTGAGGAAGCTCCCTACATCAGAGTCAGGACTATATCCCGTTTCCGACGAAGCGCTGAACTTTGTGGAGCTTAGCATTGCTCACGCTCTAGAAAAAGAGACGGAACAGAAATAGGAGATTTCATCATATTGATAGATTTCTTTATACACCAGGTTGCGGTTTATCATAACTCGCTGGAGAACTTTTTTTTATTTCCTATAGCCATTTGAACGATAATCTGAAGCACGATGATTACAGCCAATCCATAAAATGCTTGAACGAAGCTGCCTGTTGCATCGTGCAGCCAGCCAATGGCTAGCGGCCCAAGCGCTCCGAGAATGTAGCCACCAGATTGGGTCATTGCGGACCAGCTACTGGCTTCTTGAGCACTGCTTGTTTCATCAATGGGCAACATCAGTGCAATCGGGAACAGCCCACCCGCTCCAATACCGAGCGGAATCGCCGCGAGCCAGGGGCTAACGGTTAGGTTCAGCATCAGGACACCCATCAACTCCAATAATGCACACCCGACAAGCCAGAATACACGTCTTTGGTAACGATGTACAAGCATGGGAATGAACAACGTAGAGGGCAGTGATATCAATGTAAATAAAGTTTGGATTTTGCCGGCCGTCTCTTGACTATACCCCTGGCTTTGGATTGCTGGTGCAAGCCAAGCGGTCAATGAATAGAAGATCGCTGCCATCAGCCCGAAGAATAATGTCAGCACCCAGGCACGTTTGTTGTTCACCGGAAGTGGTGCATTAAGTACACTGGAGATTTTACCGGATTGTCGATCTGCGTGCGCAGACCAGGCTAATCTCAACCATATCGGCAATGCAATGGCTGCGAGTAATGCCCATACAGCCAACGAGCCTCTCCACGAACCACCCAGCGTATGCTGTAGCGGAACCGATAGTCCCACACTAATGCTGGCCCCCATCACCATCGCTGTAGAGTAAATACCCACCATGGATGCCACTCGGTCAGGGAAGTACTGCTTAATGAAGCTGGACAACAGCGGCCCTGCCAATGCAATCCCTACACCGGACAGAAAAGAAGTGAACATCATCAAAGGAGTTGTACCAACAAACCATCGTAATCCCGTACCTAACCCAATGAGGATTAAAGCCAGAACAATTGCACCCTCATTTCCCCACCTTCTGCTTAATCGTACGGAGAACGGAGCAAATATACCCATACATAATACCGGAAGTGTGGTTAACAGACTGGCTGTAATCCCGCTTATACCCAGATCATTCTGAATGGTGCTCATGAGAGGAGAAATGGATGTAATGGGTGGCCGTAAATTCAGTGAAGCCAGAATAAGCGCCAAGACGATATAAAAAAGTTTCATTATGAATCACCTCATGGTAGTAGTATCGATGCAATCACCCATGATCCTATTTGTTAATAACAGATCTTTGGATGGTGCACGATTAAGTATAGAATCATTAGAATGATTGAACAATACAATAGTTTCTATTAAAATGATTACAAAAACCAATGATTAGAGGTCATTCATATGGAGATTCGTCAGATGGAAAACTTCATTGCTGTGTGTGAGGAGCTTCATTTTACACGAGCAGCTGAGAAGCTTGGCATATCTCAGCCTACGTTGAGTCAACAAATACGCGCGCTCGAGGATGAACTCGGAGTTCCCTTATTTGACCGAGTCGGCAAAAAGATTGTGATGACTCAGGCCGGAAATCTCTTTCTGGAGCACTGTGTACAGATGATTCGGCATTTACAGAATACCCAGGATGCGTTAGCTGAATTACGCAATGATCAACGAGGGCGGTTGGTAATTGGTGTTCTCCCTTCCGATCTGGACTATCGGCTCACCCCATTACTCGTGAATTTTCATACGCGATTCCCTAAGGTGCAGCTGAAGGTTATCTCTTCGATCTACGTCTTGAATCAAGTACTGGATAATGAAGTAGACATCGGGATCGAGATCATTTCCGCTCCTGATGACCGGCTTGTACGCATTCCTTTGTGCAGTGAAGAATATGTACTTGTCGTTTCCGAGAAACATGATTGGGCTGAACGAAGCACAATTGGAATCCAGGAACTGCGTAATATCCAAACTGTAATGTTCCCCGAAGGATTTACAGGCAGAGAATTGGTTGATGGCTATTGCCGTAAATATGGCTTCAGCTTAAATACGATCATGGAGACCAGTTCGGCAACTTCCATTATTAGCTTGGTTAAAGCCAACGTCGGAGGAACATTGCTGCCTTATCCTCTGATCCAAGCGATGAATGAACCAACACTACACTGCATCCGAATTACAGACGATCCGCCATATCGTCACTTTGAGATCATTCATCGTTCCGACCGTTTTCTGACAAAATCGGCCAAGGCATTTATTGAGAAAACTATCGAGTATTTCAATTAAAGGTGAGTTGCGAAAGAGATCGCTTCTGCTGCCAGAAGTAGAGTATAGTAGGAATAGTTGAAAATATATTAGGAGGCTACAGCCATGTCACAGGAGATTTGGATTAACCTGCCAGTCAAAGATGTTGAGAGGTCAACTGCCTTTTTCAATGAGATTGGATTCCAAGCGGTGAGTGTTGGTAACGAGAGAGCCAAGCTTGTTATAGGCCAAACAACAATTCTGCTGTTTCCGGATGCGGCGTTTGAGAAATTCACAGGTTCAAAGACCGCAGATACTTCCCATAGCGCTGAAGTAATATTCTCCATTGGTGCTGAAAGCAGAGAAGAAGTAGATGCCTTTATCCAAAAAGCAGAGTCTGCCGGAGGAAACATCTTTGGCAAGCCAAGTGAAACTGACGGCTGGATGTACGGCGCAGGATTTGCCGACCTGGACGGTCACCGCTGGAATCTGCTGTACATGGATGAGAGCAAAATGCCAAAACGCTAATATAAAAACGCAGGTCACCTGCATATTTGAACTAACCTTCCGTTAGCTAAACAAAGGCAGCCGCTCCATTGACTGGCTGCCTTTGTGTCGTAATTGAGTTTTTTAGGAGTGAAATTTGAAGCGAAAAGCCAACACCGACAAATCCAAGATATGGTGTAAAAATTTTGCTTATACGTTGATGAAAAGAGCTGGGAACGGAATGAATAAAGAAAATAGGGACTTCGCTGAACGAGTTCGATGATTTAGCTGGTCAACTGTACCTGAACATTGAATCAAAGTGGACTATATTTGATTCAGTTCCCTCTCAATACCCTAGTAATGAAAGTCAAATTGCAGATGTCTCAGAGGAAGAAAAGTACAGTCAAATAATAAAGCTGAGACGTGAAAAAATTACAGATATAAAATTGGGAGACGTTACTCCACATTTAATTATAAACTTGGAATCAGGAAGCATATTATTTGTTAATGGTTTTCATGAGAAGTATGAATGTTGGCAGGTGGGAGTAGAATTTGATAATTGGCTGGTTGTTGCATGTCCAATGAATGGAATTGCTACATGGACCTCAAATAAATTTGAATAACAAAAAACACTCCATTGTCAGGAGTGTTTTTTGCTTTATATACTGATATACATTTTGTGGTCAAACTGTACTTTGTATTTGGAAGCATTACGGTGAACCGTATTATATATTCAAATTTCATGGCTACGCGATTACACTTTCGGAGGAAACATACGTTTATGGACCCTCAACCACATGTACCTGCACTGTAAGCTTACTATCTACGGTTGCCAAGATGACATTGTTCAATAAGTGGGGCTGTATTACCGTTTCCAGCCATTCGCGGTTTTTGCCGATTTCGCGTAACAGTGCATGTTCAATGTGGCCATCCACAATAATCGGTTTGGTCAGGTTAAATGGTTGTGTGGCCAACTTCAGATCAGCCGGAGTTACAGGCTGATAAGCCGTATTTACGAAGACAGAAAGAGTACCGCCTGGCTCCCATGAAGCAAAGGCAACCTTCGAGATATCCTCTACGCTCGACTTTCTCAGCTCTGCATACAAAAAATCAATAGGTAACTTTGCCTTCGATAGGTTCCGGTAATTAAGCTTCCCTTCCTGAATAAGAGTAATCGCTGGAGGATCGAAAAATTGTTTTAACAGTGGGATCTTTAAACTGAGCCAGATCGCGACTATGTATAGGATCACGAGCGAAAGAGTCGTAATCATGGAACCCTTCAGGCCAAGTTGCTCGTCCGACAGTGGATGCGCAATAATATTTCCCAGCGTCAACGCGATGATGAAATCAAGAAACCTAAGCTGCGATATTGAACGCTGACCCATCATTTTGGCAGCAATTATAAGGAATACAAATCCGACAATCGAGCGTAAAATCCACCCTATTGCCGACAATGACTCTTGGCTCTTAAAAAAATCCACGCGCTCTTTTCCTCCGTTATCTTATTTTCCATTAATTAGGTTGCCCTATCTCTACCCAAGACATACAATTCGTAGCAACACTCTATGTAATGTTAGTTTTTTGTATCAGCGACATTACGCTCTACTGCCCGTTAGTTGAACAAAGGCAGCCGATCCCCTGACCGGCTGCCCCTATGTCATCATTTAGCTATCGCTATTCGACAGTTTAACAATCAAGATTTCTGCACGCCGTGACCACTCTTCTAATGTCTATGTGCAAGAATATTAATAAGTTTGCCAAACGGGTCGCGGACATAGAATCGCCGAACGCCCCAAGGCTCATCAACAGGCCCATATTCTATCGGAAATCCAGCTTTCTTCATGCTTTCAAATGTAGCATCGACATCATCGACTTCAATTGATAGATCAGGCGTAGGCGTTTCTGAGCCACCCTGTGAGGCAAAACTAATCTGAATGCTCATCTCCTCGTCTAAACCATAAGTTCTAATCCAACCATGATCCATCATTAAATCAAGACCGAGCACATCCTCATAGAAGCATTTAGCTGCCGTGATATCCTTCGTGTTTATATTGGCGACGATTCGTTTGACCTTCATTTCAAACCTCCCAGACATAAGTAGATTAATCTTGAATATAGAATACATTCAACATATAGCAGTTAATTCTAGCACCGACGTTCCTAACCTTAATTTATCCATAATAAGCTGTGAGGCTCACCGAGCAGAAAACACCCGAAGAGTTGGCATTAAGTCTGGTTACGAAATCTCCGTACTAACCATCTCAACACAAGAAGCACCACGATTCCGCAAATGGTATAACTGATTGGGCGAATAAATTGCTCCACGATACCCCAGTTGTCACCTAAGCGGTATCCCAGATAGATCAAAGCTAAGTTCCACGGGATACAGCCGAGTGCTGTAAATGTTATGAATCTCCAAGCTTTCATTCCAGCAATCCCTGCGGGCAGTGAGATAAAAGTACGAATAAAGGGCAACATACGAGTAAAAAATACGGTACTCTCGCCATAACGCTCGAACCAACGCTCCGATTGCTCCAAATGATGCTCATTCAGGAGAATATATTTTCCGTATTTCTCTAATAACCGGCGTCCACCAGCCTTACCAATATAATAGGCAATGATGGAACCCAGTAGGTTTCCGAATATCCCAGCAACAGCAACTTCCATAAAAGTAAGCGAGCCTTGCGCAATCAGCCAGCCACCGCTGAGCATAATCACTTCGCTGGGAATGGGAATACAGGCACTCTCTAGAATCATCCCTAACCATATGCCCCAAATGCCCATAGAATTAACAAGGTGAAGCGCGGATTCAGATATCCACGTAAATAGTTGATGCATGAGTGTTCACTCCGCTTCATAAATTTTCTATTATATAAGAAAGGAAACAAAATAATGGTGAAATTCAATATACACAAATTTTTGTACGGCATATTCGTTATAGCCGCTATCTTGCTGATGTTCCCTAAATTTTCTTACAATGATCCCGATACCTTCTGGCATATAGAGCTAGGACAATATATGATCGAGCACGGACAAGTTCTACATCATGCCATACATACTTTTTACGGAAATAAGCTGCCCTACGTCCCTCATGAATTCGGATTCCAGCTGCTCGTTGCCCCGCTTTATGCAGCGTTTGGATGGCCGGGTGTGTATATTTTGACCGCTGTATGCTTGTTCTTTTTAGTGCTCGGATTGCTTCGGCTGGGTAAGGTTTCACGCAAAGAACTGGGACTTCCGGAAGACCATGTTCTCCTGCTCCCTTTTGTGCTGCTAATTTCTTGCTGGATTTATTATAATTATTTCAAAGGCCGTCCACAGATGATCTCTTCGTTTATGATTGTCTGGTTTTTCGTATATTTGCGTGAATATCAAATGAGTGCTCAAAAGAAATATGCCGCTGCGATGATTGCCCTTTCTATTGGCATTGCCAATTTCCATGCAGGAGTATGGCTTGTAATTGCTGTATTTACAGGGATGGCCTTGCTTGAATCATTGATCCAAAAAACGCTGAATGAGCGTAAAATTATAGTCTTCGGTCTCATCTGGTTAGTTGGCATTCTAAATCCAGGCGGCGTAAAAAGCCTCTTGTTTATTTTGACAGTAACGAAAAAGAACTTTAACCTGCTGATTAATGAATGGCAGCCGATTCGGTTCAATAGCTTGGATAATTTGCCCATTCTACTGTTGCTTTTGTTCTTTGCCTGCACACTTCCTTTTGCACTCCAGCGTAAACCGTTCCGTTTTTTTCTTATGCTTGGGATTCTATACCTCGGTGTATCAAACTTCAAGCAAAACCTGTTTATGTGGCTGTTCATTCCCTATTTTGCGGCTGTATTTTTTGATGCGCTTCCTGAGTTCACCAAAACAGGTATTCTAGTCCGACAAAGTACATTACGAGGGTTACTGGCAGTTGGTCTGCTGCTAAACATTGCTTATCTGTTCCTTGTACCACCAGTTATTGACGCTAAAAAATATCCTGTAGATGAAATGGACTATATTCTGCAGCATACACCTGAAGGTACACGTCCCAAAGTTCTCGCCCACTACGGTTCATCCGGCTATGTCATGTTCCGAGGGGGAGATGTGTTATGTGATGGCAGACAAGATCCCTTCGTGACAAAAGATTCTCTTGGCGTATTGGGTTGGACTGCTTTTGAACGCTCGATGCACGGATTCTCTGAATACCTTCCCGAGATCGTTAATTACGATCATCCCGATTATGTTATTACGAGCAAAAAGGTCTCATATAAGCTACTCAAGGAATGGACACAAAAATTCGGTCAGCCCGTATTTACAGGGACCTATGGCAGTGTCTTCTCGTTTATCCCAGAGTGATGATCCGGCTCGTTAATTCCTCACTCTGTAGAACGCAAAAAAACGCTGACCTGAGGCAATCTAGCCAATAGTCACCGATCCGCAATTAAGTATTCTGATTAATAACATCCACATGGTAAGGATATACATAATTACGACAAATAAGAAAAATAAGTTAGTAAAATATCAAATCTAGCGTTGATTGTTCCTAAATTGTATAGTATTTTATGGAAGAAAGGTAATTTAAAAGAAGGGAGGAATTAAAAATGGACAAGATGTGTATGGAAATGATGATGAACATGTGTATGGATGATATGATGTCTAAGATGAACTGTATGAAGATGGGCATGGAAAAAATGTCTGAAATGGGCATGATGGATATGAACATGGATATGATGATGAAAAAAATGCAGGACTGCGATGAAATGATGACTATGTGTATGACAATGATGCGCGAAGGAATGCAAATGTCTAAGTAGCCTATAGACCATCGTAAGTTTGGCAGAGCAGACTAACTGCATGCCTTTTTTTATTTCTTTTTTATCACAATGTGGGCTTAAATTATATCCTGATATATCTACTCTGAATCTTCTTCGATAGATTAATCCGTTCCTGCTTTAACTCCCAGATTTTCTCTTTCCACCGATACTGCTCTACTGGATCCACACTTTCCCTCAGCTTATTAAATAAATCCATTAATATTGCATTTATATCGTCGAATTGAATCCACAGCTCGTTCACACTTTGTTCTGTTGTCTCAGCATGAGAAGCCTTACTCAGCTTATTCAAACGGTCTATGATGTCAGCTTGCCACTGTCCATCGTTAATTGCTTTGGCGTAGTTTAGAAGATCCAGATAATCATCGACAGACATTTTCACCGACTCCTTATTCTGTGTATACCCAGTATTATACTCGGCATTATAGAAATTGCAATAGTCTATCTGCAGAAAAGGCATCTTCTCAGATGCCCCCGCAATGTTATTCCTAATCTGTTACTGGATTTTCCCACCTTCAACAACAAGCTCATCGGTATATCCTTCACCGTAAATTTCATTTAAGGTTTCTTTATAGGCTTGATGGATAAATTGTTCTTTACCAAGGGTATCAAGTTCTGTATTAATCCAGTCCAATAATTCCTTATTCCCCTTTGCCACTGCTGGAGCAATTGTATCCTGACCCCCGAAAGCAGGAATGCTGACCGTAAATCCAGGATTTGATTTAGCCCAGGCAATGAGTTCTGTATTATCGTTAGCGATTGCCGCCCCCCGACCATCTTTAAGCGCTGCAAAAATCTCTGTGTACTGATCGAATTTGAGCAATTCAATATCCGGATATTCTTTGGTAAAATAGGTTTCCGCTGTCGTACCTTTAGCTACAATGAGCTTTTGCTTGTTCCCTTTTAATTGATCAATGGAAGTGATTGGAGCACTGTCTGGGGATACGATCCCAAAGGACAATTTCATGTACGGATTAGCAAAATCCACTTTTTCTTTTCTTTCCTCGGTGACCGTAAAGTTAGCCATAATGATATCAACCTTACCCGATTCAAGATAAGCCACACGGCTGGCAGCATCAACTAACACAAATTCAACCTTCGATTCATCCCCTAGCAGATCCTTGGCAAAGCGTTTGGCAATATACACATCAAAACCTTGGTTTTTACCCTCAGCGTCCACATAACCAAAAGGTGGTTTGTCTGCAAATACGCCGATCTTAATCTTCCCTTTCTTCTTTAGCTGTTCAATAGAAGTGAATTTAGAAGATGCTGAGTTTCCGTTGTTATCCGAACTATTGCCGCAAGCAGCCAATCCCATCAATAATATACTTACACCTACCAGCATCGTTAGCCATTTCAAACTTTTCTTCATTTCTCTTCCTCTCCTATTTCTATAATTTTTCGTACTGAAATATATCCAGAAAATGCTGGGCACGTTCTGTCGCAGGGTGGGTAAAAAATTGTTGCGGGGCAGCGATCTCACATATCTTGCCTTGATCCATAAACACGATCCGATCCCCAACCGATCTGGCAAACCCCATTTCATGAGTCACGATGATCATCGTCATTCCTTGCTGAGCAAGCCCTAAGATCACATCAAGCACTTCCCGAACCATTTCCGGATCCAAGGATGCCGTCACTTCATCAAATAACATAATCTCCGGATTCATACATAAAGCTCTTACTATAGCTATTCTCTGCTTTTGTCCACCGGAAAGCTGCCGTGGATAGTCAAGTTTACGCTCAAGCAGCCCAACCCGCTCTAAGAGCTGTTCCGCTTGCTGAGTTGCTTCTTTGAGCTCTCTCTTTTGTACTTTCAGAGGACCTAAAAGAATGTTATCCATAACCGTCATATGCGGGAATAACTCATAATTTTGAAAGACCATTCCGATATGCTGCCTAACTTCACGCCAATCTACAGCAGCCCCCGCAAGGTTCTGCCCACGATATTGTATCGCCCCTTCCTGAACCGGCTCCAAACCGTTAAGACAACGCAGGAACGTACTTTTTCCACAGCCAGAGGGACCGAGAATAACGATTACTTCTCCTTTTGCCACCTGCAATTCAATGCCGTCCAGAACCTTTCGCTCTCCAAAATATTTGTGTAATTGTGTAACCTCCAGCAGGAGTTCTCCGGAATCTGCCATTACAACCGTTCCTTCCTAAGCCTTAATTTTGCCATCTGCTTTCAACTTTTTTCGAAAGTCTGGATAACGGAAAACATACAGAAAAATATAATATAAAGATAAAGCCGTATACCCAGAATGAAGCGGTGGGCGCTTTTATCACGCCGAGTTCAATAATCTGCTGCCCGATCTTTACCACCTCAATCACTCCAATCAGCACCACCAGTGATGTTGTTTTGATCATTCGTGTGGCAAGATTAATCATTCCCGGCAGCATTCTGCGTACAGCCTGCGGGATCAAAATATGCCGATAAAGTTGACTGCTGCTCAGACCTAGCGCCCTGGCAGATTCCACCTGATGTTTTGGCATAGATTGCAAAGCTCCACGAACAAGATCCCCAATCTCCGCAGCTCCCCATAAGCTGAACACCAATATAGAGGTAGCCTCCCCGCTGATATCGATATGAAGTAATGGAGAGAAACTGAAATGTACTACATACAGCCACACTAGAATCGGAATAATTCTAAAGGTCTCCAAATAAAGACGTAATATAAACCTTAAAGGCCTCGATCCCAGCGTCCGGAGCAATCCCATAAGGATACCTAATAACGTACCGATTCCAATAGAGAGGAATGAAATTTCAATCGTTACAAGTAAGCCCCCTAATAATCGTTCGAAATTAGAACCTTCAAAAAGCACCTCAATCCCCGAATTCTGCATATCTCACCTTCCTTTCTACCCAAGTCAATAAAAGCGATAAGGGCAGGACTAACACCAAATAGGCGAGTACCAGAAGGAGCAGAGACTCCGCTGTTTTGTAATGCATGCCGATCAAGTCTTTTGCCACATTCATTAAATCCATTAAAGCAATGGCACCTACAATAGAGGTCTCCTTCAGCAGAAAGATCGCATTTGCCCCTAAAGAAGGAATACTTATCGCAAAGGCTTGGGGAAAAATAACATATCTGACCAGCTGCAGCTTAGACAGTCCAATGCTTTGACCTGCTTCAATCTGCGATTGGCTAACTGCCTCGAACCCACCACGAAAAGCCTCCGTCATATAGCTCCCGCCCAAAAATGTCATGCCTACAATCGCACAGGTCATCTCACTAAAGTGAATTCCGATCTTAGGTAAGCCATAGTAAAGAAAAAAGAGCTGCACAAGTAAAGGGGTGTTCCGTGAAAGCTCAATGTAGATCTTAATAACATCACTGACGATTTTGACCTTATAGTACAAGACGGTACTAAACAGTAAGCCAATAAGGAGTGAGAAGACAATAGCTAACAACGCTAGCTTCACTGTCAGCCACATCGCCTCACCATAAAGCGGCAAACTCTCGTAGATAAACTCCCAGTCTAAATTCATATCTGAGTAACCCGATCCCCTTTTCTTAATTTCTAATAATTATCAAAATCTTACATTAAACCTTACGTGTGGTGATATGATTTTATTCATACTATTCCAAGTAAATAACTACGTTTTAAAATTCTTGTATAGTAGCCACAAAAAAAAAGAAAACCGCTAAGAGATTAGTCTTAGCAGTTTCCTTTTTCTATAGGCTAAACCTTTCCACATTCTAACATCCCACTACCAATAGCCTCGGATGCCAGTCTGCAAGCGGATCAACGCTTCCAAATAATAATAATCTCCCCAAATCATATGACCATCAGGCACACGTCCACCTCTCACATGATAAGAACCATGCTTTAGAAGTCCCTCTGCTTCCGGATTTCCAGATGTCGCATAATGTTCCACTAGGGATTTCATGCTACGGTGTAAAGCAACTTCATAAATGGCCCGGTCCGGATCATCTACACCTAGGTGATCGAGCAGTTCCAAAAGACCGGCTGCAGCAATCGCCGAAGCCGAGCTGTCGCGAGGGGTGTCCGCTCCCACTGGCACATCGAAATCCCAATAAGCCACACCGTCCTCCGGTAGATGACTGATAAAATAATCCGCTAGGCTCTTAGAGGTATTAAGAAAATCCTCATTCTGCGTATAGCGATACGCCAGAGCAAAACCGTATATTCCCCAAGCTTGACCCCGTGTCCAGGTCGATCCGTCCTCATAACCTTGATGTGTTCCCCCACGAATTGCATTTCCGGTAGCCGGATCAAAATAAAAAGTATGGTAAGAGGAGGCATCCCCACGCACAAGAAATTTCCGGCTCTTAAACGCATGTTCGAGCGCTATTTCATAATAGCGCTTATCTCCTGTTTCCTCCGCTGCCCAGAACAATAGAGGTAAATTCATCAAGCAGTCAATAATGATACGTCCCGCATTCTCCGGGTCACTCTCCAGTCCCCAGGCCTGAAGAATCCCTGCTGGTTCACGCCAGCGCTTGCACAGCGTGTCCGCAGCTTGCAGGCCGACAGCTCGCGCCGCTTCGCTGCCCGTTATTTTCCACTCCGCTACTGCAGTCAGTGTATACAAGAAACCAATATCATGATGGTCCAGGGCAATGTGCTGATCCAGACGATGCTTGAAGTCCCCTAACCAAGAGGCTGCCGCCTCCTTATAGCATGAATCCTTACTATATTCATAAGCAAGCCACATCATCCCAACATAGAAACCCTCTATCCAGTCGTCGTTGTCTCCCCATTCGTACTGTTGCCCCTCAGCGATATGAGGCAGTTTGCCCGGATGGTTAGCAATATTGCTCCCAACTTTGTGAATCGCATCCTCAATAGCCTTATTCCACATCTTTGTTTCTCCCTTCCCTTAAATCAACAGTATGCAAAAGTGTATCGTTACTAGGTTCGTATACAGCAACCCTTCCGTCCGAGTGCCATTGAATAAGCGGTGGTGAAGCAAGACTTGCCTGGTTCTCCGGAGTATTCGTCGCTCCGAAGACAGCAGATATCAATACTTGATCTCCCGGTTCCAGTCTGGAGCACAAGCTCGGAAGAAGTGTCCGCGGCTTCAGCAGATTGGTATTCGGCTCGGGATGTACGCACTCTCCCCGATCAAAGCCGCTTAGCCTATGTATGGCACTGATTCCCCAGGGCAGCTGCACCGAAACAGCAGTGTTTGATACCTTAATGGTTTCCCGTTCACTGTGAGAGAAGCCAGCTGACTGGCCAATGGCAAATCCACCCTCCGCTACATCCAGCCGCCGGGCAGTATGAATGCTGTGAACACGAACATGCCATAGACCTGCCGGAATAATCCATGTCTCCACATGTACATCACTCCAGGGATGCCAGCGGGAATATACATAGCTGTCTCCGATTTCCCAGGTCTCGCAGAATCTGCGTACCCGATAGTGTTCATCACATTCGCATAGTGCGAGTGTAGAATCGTAAGCGCCTTGAACCAACCCGTAACCCGCTTTCGGGACACTAAAGCCAAACAGAGTGGAATATGCAAATTTAGAATATTTGGCTGCACTATGGGCCATATCAAAATTAGCCATCTGGCCAGAGGTATAGGCAATAACATGCCGATTTCCTTCCGGATGACTCACAAGCATTCGCGCCTCTTGGAGAGCCCGTACCTCTTTCAAAATAGGCAGTGGCTCTTCCTCCGCCTGCCAAAAAGGATGATCATCTGGCAAGGCAAGAATAAGCATAGCTTTAAAGGCCCAATACGGAGATCCGGGGGCGTTGTAGCTCTCTGTCATAACTAGATTCGGATAAGCATATCCGATGCTAAGCAGTCCGTCTAATCCCATAATAGGTTGTTCAAACCACCAACGAAAATGGCGCATAATGATTCCCTTAAGAACGCCATATGAAAAAGGAACCACTTCTGCATACACCAGCGCGCTCCAGAAAGAAACCTGTGCAAAACGATAGGTCAGGCTACGACCAAAAGGAAGTGCGCTTCCGTCCTCAGCGAACCAATAAATGAAATCCTCGGCAAATCGTGCGGATCTTTCCCGATAAACAGCAGCTCTCTGAGGATCATCATCCGCCATCAGCTTAGCGTATATCAGCGTATAATAATGCATAGCAAAAGCAATATAATAGTCCCTCTGATCGGTCAATCCATCGGAATACCAACCATCACCAAGATAGTAAGTATCGATCTTCGCTAGATAATCATCCATTATGCTCTGATCATAAGGCAATCCGACTTTCTTGAAGCCCACATTCACAAGAACCGTGAACATCAGCCAGTTATTCGGATTGGAACGATCCACATGATTAATCTGATTTAGCCAGTTATATACATTCATTTTCTGCGTGTCGCTCAGTGGCTCCCACATTTTATGTGGTGCAAGAGCAAGCCCCAATCCCAACACGGCCTGTTCTACCATACGCTGATCTTTGGTAGTAAATTGCCCCCAATATTCTTCATGCTCCGGGTCTGTTCCGTTGATGATCCCTTCCAGAAACATCGGCCAGAGTGCACTTTCCCCTCCACCGCTGGCATGAGGAACAAGGCCCCATAAAGGACGGGCGAAAGCTTCCATAAGCGCTGTAGCTTCATTGTAAATCGATCCTGTAGCGCCCATATTAATTCCTGCACAACCAGAAGTAAATCTGCTCTCCAGTGGAGTATATAGTTCATTTAGGAACATCTGTAATTCATTTTTAGTGGCCTTTATTTCCACAGCAATGTTTCCTCCTGTCCACACTTAATGCCAAGCCGCATATTCGCTAGGTCTCATGCCCATTTCCCGTTTAAACAGCTTGATGAAATAACTTTTGTTGGCATATCCCAAATACTCGGAGATCTCTTCCACTGTCTTTTCAGATTGGTTAAGCAGCTCCTTTGCCTTCTGAAGCTTTAGCATATTTACATATTCAATGAAGTTCTGGTTTGTTTCCCGTTTGAATAAGCGGCTGAAATAACTGGCATTTAAGTTAAGGCGGCCTGCCATGTCCTCCAGCGTTATTTTCTCCGTCACATGACTAATCACGAACTGCTGGGCTTTGATGACTTCACTCCGTTTAGACTTGATGGAGAACATACTTATTTTCCGCGCTAATTCCTCCAAGTACTGCACCAGCCATTGTTCCAAATGCTCCAGAGTTTCAATGTCACCAACCACGCTAAATAGCTTTTCTTCGGTTATAGGCAATGGAGATTGCAGAAGCTGTTTCGTCTTCATCTGCAAGTCCATCAGCAAGCGAAGCACACATTCCTTGACTTCATTCGGATGGAATTTTTGCGAGGCCACCCATTCCCTCCATTCCTTTACATGAACGCGAAGCTCCGTGTTCCTGTTCAAGGCAATATCATCATTGATAACAGCGTACAAGGTTCCATATTCAGCATAAATATCTTCTCCGGAAAAGCAGACTTCTTCAAAACGGTGAATTCCCGCCGCAGGGAGATAAAAGCGCTGTATTTTCTCCTTCAGCATCCGCTGCAATGTTCCGCGAATTTCCTCAGGACTGCGCGCCTCAGCGCCAAATAAGCAAGAGACAGAAAGTTTAAGATATTTCTGAACCGCAGAGGCTGCATTTTGAATGGAGTGATAGATTGCCTGGTGATCTTTGGAAGGCTGGTCGCTACAAAAGAGAATGACTATCTCCTTATGGCTGTATCTCGAAATAAACAGACTGTGATCAGCCTCAAGCACTTCCTGCATAATATTCTCAACCGCAAAAGAAATCGTATATTCACTCATCCGGCGCACCCTTGAAGCTTCCTCTGGACGGTCAATTACAATAACCAGCGGGATATAGTTTTTGGCATGGATCATAATTCCGTTTGATCGGGCCTGCTCGATCCAAGCCCCCTTGTCCCAGGATTGATACAAGGTATCTTTTAGAAACTTTTCCTTCAGCGCGGCGCGATTTTGAGACTGCTTTTGCTTATAAACCAGCATCTCCGTATGCTGCTGCCTATTCAGTCCCACTTCCGCCACAAGGGTTCTAATCGCTTGCTGTAACTGCTCAATATCCAGTGATTCCTTTAAAATATATTCTCCTACGTTTAATTTCAGCGCTTGCTGGGCGTATTTGAATTCGTTGTGGCAGGAGAGAATAATCGCACGGATTCCGGGCTGCACAGCTCTGAATAGCTCCAGCATCTCCAGCCCGTTCATCTTGGGCATGCCAATATCGGTAATAATGAGATCTGGTGGACTCTGCTGTGCTTTTTCCCAAGCCTCGAGACCGCTATAATAACATCCGGTGAGTTCAATACCGAGCTCGCTCCAAGGTACGGCCTGCGACAAATAACGGATAACCGGATAGTCATCATCCACCAATATTGCCGTCAGCATTCTCCACACCCACCTTTCCGTAATTCAGAGGAAACTCCAGACAAATCTCCGTGCCCACATCAGGTTCACTTTGAATATTCAGCTTAAAAGAAGCGCCATAAATCATACTGAGGCGTTGGGCCACATTGCGTAAACCTATGCCGGAGAACCCTTTTCTGTCCTCCTCTGTAATTTGTTCGCTACTGTATGCGGTTTCACGAAGTCTTGTTAAAGTTTCCGGTGACATCCCGATCCCATTATCCTTAATGGTGATAACCAAGCTTCCCGTAGTTGCAACAATACGAGCTTCAATAAAAATCTCGCCACCAAACTGCTCGAAGCCATGGATGATGGCATTCTCGATCATGGGTTGAATCATAAATCGAGGCACCAGTGCTTCAGCGCTCCCGTCCTCTAAATTCATTTCCAGCCTGACCTGATTGGCATGGCGGAAATTCATTAAAGTGACATAATGCGATATCGTATCTGTCTCCTCACGAAGCGGGATAAACTCATTGTCCCTGTTAAAGGTCATACGGAGCAAAGACGACAGCGAACCAATCAACTCAGCATTCTCCCGATCGCCTTGCATCAGAATATTTAAGCGAATCGAATTCAGCAGATTAAACATAAAATGTGGATTGATCTGCGCTTGTAGCATCTCTAGTTCGGCTTTTCTTTTTCCCGTCTGTTCATAAGTGATTTGTTCAATCATAGACTCGATCCGATCCAGCATCTGGTCAATGGTGCGGGCGAGCTGTGCTGCCTCATTATTCCCTCGAATGAACGAACGTTCATCTAACTGACCACGACCTATTCGCTTTACAAAAGCGCTTAATTTTACGATAGGCTGAGTCAGCTTTGAGATTAGAACGGTTAAGAGAACGGAAAACAAAGTAAAGAAAAGAATCTGCACCGCCAGGCTGATAAATAAAATCTGCTTATTTTTTGACAAGGCTGCCTTCAGCGGGATAATGCTGACCATCCGCCATTTGTTGCTGCTCAGCTCCTGATCAACATATAAAAACTTCTCTCCGTCGATTTCCACAGTGTCAAGCTCGCCATCCTTTTTCAACCACGTCATCGTCTCTCCGATTCGGGCCTTATCAGCATGGGAAACTACAGTTCCCTTGTCATCCAAAAGCATCATCTCTTTATCATTATCGTTATTTAGATAAGGACGGAGCTTGCGCTCATTGATATTAATAATTAAATATCCGATGGTACTGCTAGAGGTCGATTGAATCGGCCTTGCAATGGTTACCCAATCAGCTGAGCCTTTATCAGAATAATTGTAGTAAGTATCGTGCTCCGCTCTCCAATAAGTCGAGATGGGTTGAATTTGTTTCAGCAACGATGTCCAATTCTTGTTGTAGAAATTTTTCGGGTTAAAGTCACTGTAAGGATAGCTGGTATAAATAAGACCATTTTTTCCGATTAACGTCACCTTCAAATATTCTGTTAAAACAAACATATCATCCAGCATCCGCGACATACGGTTATACTGAATGATCTGCTTTGGTGCACGGAGCGACTCTGAATCGGCAGACATCATCTGCCTGATCTCGCTGTTCTGGAGCACAAAGTTGGACTGTTCCAGTGTCTGTTCAAATATGGCATTCATATTGGCGCTGGCTGCATTTAAAGATTCTCTTGCGCTACCAACCGCTTTCTCCAGAATGAGATCCCGGGTCAAATAATCAGTAACCATGTAAATGCAGATCAGCGGGATCAGGACGCAGATCAGCGATGACCAGACAAGTTTCTTACGGAGGGATTGATGCTTTCTAAACACGGATTACAGGCCCCACATCTGTTTGAATTTGGAGCAGGAGGCAGAAATGCTTACCTGCCCCCACATTATAAGCCCCCTTTGAAAAGCGTACAATCAGTCTCCGCTTACTTTCCGCTATTGTTCTGAACAACTTCCGTTATTTTTTTATCGATATTGGCAACCGTGACATCCAGATCCTGTTGGCCAAGGAGATACATCTCCGCTTCTGGAATAACGTTGTTCTTAGCTTCATCCGCATATTTAGCCGGAACTTGCGTTGCACCAGGTGTCGAGTTCTCCATCGTATATTTCAGAGAATCGACATCAATCTTAGAGGCATCCTTAGAACCACTCACAATTGTATCCACTAATTTGTTCGTATCCGATTTGGCCCAGCCAGAGAAAACGCGTCCACCGATTTCCAGTCCTTCTGAGGTATACCAGCGCACAAAGGTATAGGCAGCCTCCTTATGCTTGGATTTAGCGGCTATTCCCATGTAGGTCGGCTGTACGGGTGAGTAGTGTTTGCTCTCACTCTCAAGTCGGGGAATCGGCGCAAACGCGGTAACAAAGGTTGCCGGAATGGCATCCGTTCCACCCGATTCCGCAACCATCCAGTCGCCCATCGGAAGCATCGCTGCTAAACCGTTAAAATACTGATTCCGGTAAGCTAGTTTTTGCGAAATAATATCCTCATAAGGAGTGGCACTCTTATCTTCGTACATCATTTTCTTCATCATCTGCAGATTAGCCTTAAATTGCGGGTCAAGTGCATTGGAGGTTCCATCAGCTTTTAGAAAAGTATTATCCGTAGACTTGCTCATCAGCTGGAGCTGGAAATAATCCGGCCAATTATGTAGATACGCGCCAAAACGTTTCGTTGCGCCCTCGCCCTTGGTCAATTTCTTGGCATACTCTTCGAAATCCGCCCATGTCCAATCTGTCGGAACCGGAAGGCCTGCTTCATCTAACATTTCTTTGTTAAGGAGCACGAACCAGCGCTGCATGGAAGACGGTAACGCATAGATTTTGCCATTGACCGTAGTGTCCACCAGATATTCATCTGCGAGCTTATAACCTTCCTTCTGAATATAGTCATCCATCGGTTCCAATAACCCGATATCTGCACGCTGTGAATAGTTGGTATAAGGCAGTTCGACAATATCCAGCGGATCGCTTGCAGCCGCCATCAAATCCAGCTTCTGCATAGAGGCTACCGAATCACCTTTTTCATTCAGCAAATCTACTTCCACATGAATATCGGGATGCGTCTTCTCAAACTCCGCGATAATCGTGCTCCATTTCGCTTTGGCTTCTGTCTGCCAGGTGCTCAGCTTCAGGGTAACCTTCTCTGCTGCAGGCTTTGAATTTCCACCAGCATCGGGTGCATTAGTCGCTCCTGCATTATTGGTTTTCGCATTTCCGCCGCAAGCGGCCAATGATAACGCCATCGATGTGATGATGAATGCAGATAATAATTTCTTTTTCATTTAGACCCTCCTATAAATGTGTTGGGCATCACTCGCTTAATAACCAGTGACTATGTAACTGCTTACAAGAACATCCTAACATGCAGGATTGACGAGGAAAGTTCTCATATTCTACCGAAGAGAAACTATTTTGACTTTTATTATCCTTTCACACCTCCGAGGGCAATTCCCTCAATAACCTGCTTCTGTCCGAGTGCAAAAATGATGAGCAACGGCAGAATTGCAGATACCGCACCAGCCATCATGAGTGAATAGACATCCCCGTATTGATCCCCGAACAACCGGATCCCCAGCTGAATCGTAAACAACTCTTTAGATTTCAAAAAAATGAGTGGGTATTGATAGTCGTTCCAGGTCCAAATAAAGCGCAAAATAGCATAAGTAGCTACAGCGGGACGGATCAGCGGAAAGGCAATCTGTAGGAAAGAGCGAAAATGCCCTGCTCCATCCATCCGCGCCGATTCAAGATACTCGTTGTTTACCCCCATAAAAAATTGCTTGAGCATAAACGCTCCAATAATACTAAAGCTGTTAATCAGGATCAATCCCAAATGTGTGTCAATTAAATTCAGCCAGTTAAACAGTAGAAACTGTGGAACCAACGAAGCCTGCGGAGGAACCATATAAAGTGCCAATACAACTATAAACATCGCATCCCTGCCCGGAAAACGCAGCTTGGAGAACCCATAAGCAGCAAGTGCGCATATCAGCACATTAATTATAGTCGTAGCCAGCGTAATATAAATGGAATTTCCATAATAGCGAGCGAAGTCACCCGACCATACCTGTTTATAATTTTCAATGAGGTTCCACTGCTGTGGCAACCATTGAATCGGAAAGTTAAACACATCTTTCTCCAGCTTAAAGGAAGTGGATAACATCCATAGGAACGGTAAAAGAAATGCGATACCTAGCAGTCCCATGGCGATGGTCCAGAAGGTTCTGGATAGAAGCTCTTTTTTCACTGTAATTTCTCCTTTCCGCCTTTAATAGTTGACCCATTTTTTTTGCGCCAACATCTGCAAGGCTGTAATGATCAGGCAAATAAGGAACAGAACGAGTGCCATGCTAGAGGCGTAACCTGTCTTCAGCTGATTGAAGGCTGTATCATATAACTCGTAGACGATAACGGTCGTGGAGTTAGCCGGTCCACCCTGGGTCAATACTTGTATCAGATCAAAGATTTTAAATGAGCCGATAACCCCTGTTACCAGCAGGAAAAAGGTAGTGGGCGAAATGCAGGGAACCGTGATGTTGCGGAATTTGCGCCAGACGTTGGCACCATCAATATCAGCCGCTTCATAAAGATCCTTTGGAATACTCTGTAAACCTGCGATAAAAATAATAATGTTGTAACCGAGCTGAATCCAGACTTGAATCAGCATCAGCGACGGCAGAGCATAATGGATATCAGCTAACCATTTGGGTGGGTTGTTCCACCCCAGTGACATCAGGAATTGATTGACGGGTCCCAGCGAAGGGTGAAACATAACCTGCCAAACCATAGCGATGGCTACTACACTGGAGATATAAGGAAGGAAATAAATCACTTTAAACAAATCCTTCAGAAAAACCTGTTTATCAATCAGGATAGCCAGCAGCAGGGCAACGATGATCGTAACCGGTACTGTGATAATAAAGAGCAAATTGTTCAGCAAGCTTTTCATAAAAGCATCATCATGAAACAGCCTGATGAAATTATCCACGCCCGCGAACTTAATCCCCCCTAACCCAGCCACAAAGTTCCAGTCCGTGAAGCTTAACAGCAGTGAGCCCAGCACCGGGATCAAGGTCAAGATGATCAGCCCAAGCATAAGCGGAGCAACGAATAGATATCCCGCCATCGCTTCGCGTGTGTCCATGTTAAGATGAAACCTTTTTTTGCGTATCATAGTTCTCCTCCTTTACTTATCCATAATTGTAGAAAAAGTAAGCGGTCATCATAAGAACTAGAATTGTTCATTTTGGAACGAATTTTACCGATCCAGCAGTTTTATATTCCTTTTGCACAACGCAAAAAAAGCGCGAGCTAAGCTCCCGCAGCAAACAAAATCCATATTAAGTTTTACATAAAGCAATCGCGTTATACCGGCGTAACCTCTACAGCGCCTTTTCCATCCCCGCCCGCACTATTCAGTTTTTTCCGAAAAATCATAAACAAAACCACACCCATCACACTCGTTATTACCTCAGTCACAGTCATCGACCAAATCACACCGTGCAGGCCAAAAATAGAATGCAATACGATAATCATCGGTATAAATAATACACCTTGGCTTATTGCCATAATAGTAGTGGGTGTGCCTTGCCCCGTTGCTTGAAAAATGCTCATAAATAATCCGGTAAATCCATTAAATAAAGCCGAAATCAGCATAGCTGCCAAAATATAAGTTCCCATGCTTAACACAGAAGGATCGCCTGAGAACCAATGAAGAATCGTTCCTCTAAACACATATACTAGACTCACAAAAACAACTGCAATGCCGCCTATATATGCAAAAGCGTATTTGATGCTGGATTTAAGTCTCTCCGTATTTTTACTAGCAAAGTTAAAAGCAAATAGCGGAATCAATCCCAAAAATAAACCCATCGATAAAAATTCTGGAATCTGCACAATTCTTAAAGCCACACCAAATCCGGCGACCACACTCTCCCCATATTGAATGGAATAGTTATTTAACAAAAGCGTGCTGACAATTAAAAAACTGGCTTGCAATAGCTCGGCTGTACCTATTTTATAAACCTCAAGCTGATCTCGTACAGATATCTTAAAATGCTTCAAAAATCCTCTTAAATGCTCACTTTTCGTTTCCAAAAAGTAAATATAATAAATAGCAGAGCCCAAATTTGCTAAAACCATAGCCAAAGCAGCCCCGGCAACATGCCAATTCAGCACGAGAATAAATATAGGATCAAAAATCAAACTTAAAGCCGTACTGATAAAAATACCATACATTGATTCCTTCGAGGCCCCTTCCGAACGGACCAGTTGTTCCAATGCAAAATTAAGCACAACAGCAAATCCGCCTGCAAAAAGAGTGAGCGCGTAAGACTTCGTAAAGTCTAAGGTAGCAGCATCTGCACCAAGCATGCGCGTGATCGGATTAATAGCTAACCAAGCGATGAGCGCGATAAGAAGCCCCACTACAATACTCCCGTAAAAAGTATATCCGGCAACCTTTTTCCCTTTTTCCGTCTCTTTTTGCCCCGCCAAGCGGGTTACAAATGTTCCTCCGCCTACCCCCAATACATTTCCAAAAGCCATTAAAACGGTAAAAATAGGCAGGCCCAGCGTGATTGCGGTCAGCATACTTGTATTGTGCAATAAGCCGATGAAGTAAGCATTGATTACATTATAAATAGTACCCACAGACATCCCAATCATCATGGGAATCGATAAATGAGCGATCGCTTTTTTCATGGGCGCCGACTCTAAATAATATTGATTTGAGAACTCATTTGTCATAAGTGAACCTCCGAACGTTTATAAACTTGAACTAACTTTTTGAAGTAAAGACTTTAGGGTTGCAGTTTCTTCCGGACTAAGCGTCTTAGTAATGCTTGCTTCTACCTCAGAGAAAATCTCATTGAACTCTTCCACTAAAAGAGCACCTTTTTCCAATACAAAAATACTCTTTTGACGTTCATCATTTTCAGGAGTGACACGCTGGATATACCCTTTCTTCTCCAACCCCTGAAGCATACTGGTGATGCTCGCCCCCTTCCTGTTAAAGACCTCCGCTAAATCCTTCTGAATAACCCCTTCTGCTTGATTCTCAAAAATATAGCCGATCATGCGGCCTTGTTGTGAATTCAGACCTAACTCATTTAACCTGGTGTCAGCTGTACCTTTTATTTTCATCCCAATCTCTCGTATTAAATTAGAAAATGGTGTGTCTACAACGGGTTTGTTCATTGTTATTTCCTCCTCTTTTGAATTAGTTAGAACTCTAAGTAACATCATTATCATAATAGATAGAACTCTAACTGTCAAGGTTCTAACTAAATACAAAAAACTCCTCTCCAGCACTTGTCGGCAGACAGGTACTGAAGAGGAGTTTATAGAGAGAATTACATCACAAGTTCTTCTAGGTTTCCGAATAAGCCTTTTGTTGATTTCAGCTTGGATTCATTGCCGACAACAGTGAAATAATTTTGTTCCGTCACAGCCTTAAGCAAATCGGTGTACTGTCTGATGTCTTCCGGTGTGGTCGACAAGATTTCATCCCGTTCCTGCTGCAGCTCGGCCCCGGTTACCTGCTCAAAATAATGCCGGTCCGCCCGCCGTCCCTGAGCGCTTGGGCTCAGCGGCTGGTCCAGCATGGACAGGGTGCCGATAATTGCTTTGGTCATCTCGTCGGCATCCGCTTCATATCCTTCGGTGAATCGGTACGCCTGATCATAAACCTCCAGCGTCTCCTGCAAATTGGGATCACGGTAGGAAGTGAACATCAATATCCCATCTCTGCGCAGCATCAGGCTTCCGCCATAAGCTCCGCCCTTCACGCGCACGGCATTCCACAGATAGGT
Organism: Paenibacillus sp. FSL R7-0163; assembly: GCF_037969975.1. Lineage (NCBI taxonomy): Bacteria > Bacillati > Bacillota > Bacilli > Caryophanales > Paenibacillaceae > Paenibacillus > Paenibacillus sp. FSL R7-0163. The sequence goes on along the minus strand of NZ_CP150224.1, from coordinate 1,148,471 downwards.
GAGGCTCATGATTTTTTTGAGCACCTGCATTTTGCCGGAATACGTAAATCCCAGCTTGTTGAAGTCGTAGCCTTTAACCACATATTGCACCTGGCTGGAAGACATAAAACCTTCATTATCCGCATGGCCCTGCGCTGTAATCTTAGGTTTATTCACCACTGGCCGATCCTGAATATCCAGCTTCGCTACATTAGCGGCGAATTCTTCATACAAATCAGGGGTACCCGTCACGCTGATGATCAAATTCTGTTTATTGAATAAAACCGTACAGATATCCTTCAGCGTGTCTGCCACCTCAGCTCCCTGCTGATCGATCTTCTCGGCAAGCTCACGGATAAAGCGGTAATAGGCCACGCCACCCTGTTGTTCCTGATACGCTCCCATGTCCGAAAAATAAGACATCAGGCGGCTGGCCGCGATTTCATTGCCTTTTTGGTTCAGAACCGATTCCATCTGCGAAGCTTCCCGGCGCACGATTTCCTGTAGCTTCGTCAGGTTATCGAGCGCGCTGGTATAGAGCAGCTCGCGCAGCAGATCCAGCGATTCGCCAATATGCCCCGCCATCACCTTAACCTGCGCAGTGAATTTAGGCTGATAACTGGCTCCAGTATCTTTTGCAGCGCCAAAGATCTCATTTTTGAAATGAATGCCTCCGGTTTTGATCCCAATTTCACTAGTGAGCTCTTCAATGCTGTAAGAAGCTGTCTCCATTTGGCCCAATACCTCTGCCAGCAGTACAAGATAAGGAATTTGCTCAGGAGCCACAACACTCGTATCCCAATAAAACTTGCAGTACGCAATCTTTTGAGTAGATACGTCATGGTGGATCAGCTTTAGACCCTCAAGGTTATATTCATGGGATGGCACCTGAGGTTCAGCACTGCGGTTAATGTCCTGTAGAGATAAACTCGGCAGCTTCTGCAAATCCTCGGCTGCATCTGCACGACCTTGCCGCGCCAGAAGATGCTGTGTACTCTGCACAAGCTGCTCCAGCTGGTCTGGTTGCTGTGATAATTTGTATTCACTTAATTGACGCTGGGTGCTCGCTTCCTTGTCGGCTGCAATCGTCTTGGACGGGTTCAGCACCACCAGACTGCAATGATCACTATTCAGTAAGTAGACCTCAATCAGCTTCTCAAAATAACGATCCGTTATTTTTTCCCGAATGGTAGTGAATACCTCTTCATAAAGCATATGAGTAGACGGCTGACCGTCATAGAGCCAGGACTTCATCACTTCGATATTGTAAGTAAGTCCCTTTGGATATCGGCTAAAGTCCGCTTCCCGCAGTTCAAATCCCTTGCTGTTGACCGCCGCCAGCACCAGCTTCTCATCCAGCCCGTTCTTAACCAAGCTGCTTAATGTGGTCTTCACCAGCTCCACGAAGGCATCTTTGGCGGAGGCGTTCGAATGTGTCAGGGTAATGCCAAGCAGCGGCTGAACCATACTGTCGGAATAAAAAGCAAAGGCATCTTTACCCAGACCGCTTTCCAGCAGGGCTTGCTTAAGCGGAGCTGCGTTGCTGTCCATCAGCATGCTTTTCAAAATATCAAAAGCCAGATTCAGTTCCCGATCCGTAGAGGTTCCAATTACATAGTTCAGACTCAAATAAGTTTTGTCGTCGGCCGTTTCTGCTTCCAGAATCGGATAATCCGCTACCAGCTCCGTCATTCCGGTAGGCTGTTGTAGGGGAATGGTGGTATCAAAGCTGTTCTTTTCATAACGGCTAAGGTATTCCTGGTCTATAAATTGCAGCTTCTCTTCAATAGAGACGTCTCCGTACAGATAAAAATAACTGTTGGACGGATGATAATAGTTGCTGTGCGCCTTAAGGAATTGCTCATACGTAAGCGCAGGAATCTCCTGCGGATCTCCACCTGAAGAATGGCGGTAAATCGTGTCTGGATACAACGACTTTTTGATCCTGTCCATCAGTACCGTAAACGGCGAGGAATAGGAACCCTTCATCTCGTTGTAAACCACGCCTTTATAGATCAACTCGTCTTCTGTTTGCTGAAGCTCGTAATGCCAGCCCTCTTGCTCAAAAATCTCCTTTTGCTTATAAATATTCGGCTGAAAGACACTATCCAGGTAGACCTCCATCAGATTGGAGAAATCCTGCTCATTCCGGCTCGCCACCGGATACATCGTCTTATCCCCAAACGTAAATGCGTTCAGGAATGTCTGCATCGAGCCCTTTAGCAATTCTACAAAAGGTTCCTTCACCGGATATTTCTCCGAACCACATAATACAGAATGCTCCAAAATATGAAAGACCCCTGTACTATCTTCAGGAGGGGTCCTGAAGCTCACGCTGAATACCTTGTTGTCATCCTGATTCTGCACGAAAAGCAGCCTGGCGCCGCTCTTCAGATGTTCCATCGTGAATACGGCGGAATCGATCTCCCGGATAAATTCCTCATTAACGACCTGAAATCCATAATATATGTTGCCTGTGATCAAGCGGCTCATAGATTTGCCTCCTCTGCACTGGATGTGATAACTCTATCTGAAGCTTATCATATCCCTGGACGTTTATTCCATTAATAGAAGGCTTCCGGGATTAATTTCTGCAGTCTGACTAAAATTGCCGCTGCCTGCTCACGCACCAGAATCTGCTTAGGATCGAAACGGCTCCCGCTGCCGGTCATTACTTCATGTTCATTCACGGCCTGAATCGCCTGGCGGCTCGCCTCTGACAAACTGGAAGTATCGGCAAACTTCACACGGTCCGGGCTGCCGTACGTAGACAACCGGGCAGCTTTGGTTACCATATCCGCCGCTTCTTCCCGCGTAATACCGCGGTCCGGTTCGAACTTGCCGGCTGAAGAGCTGATAATGCCCAGCTCCTCAGCCTTGGCGATGGTACCGCTGTACCATTTGTCCGCCGGAACATCCTTAAAGCTAGAAGTGGCCTTGGCATCGGGGAACTCATGCAATAGCCGCAACAGCAGGGTCAGAAATTCAGCCCGGGTCAGCTTCTGCTTAGGAGCCAGCACATTTCCGCTGGCACTCACGCCCTGAATATATCCGCTGCTGAGCGCTGTTGCGATATCCAAACGTGCCCAAGATGCGACTTTATTGGCATCCGTAAAGCTCGCCAATTCCGGTGAAGAGACATGCAGCGCAAACGTCCGTTTGGAAAGTGCTGGAGCGGCATCTTTACGGTATTTGGTGACTTGCACAGGATAGACACCGGGCTTCATGCCGGCAAAAGACACCTTTCCCGTGCTGTCAGCCACTACGCTTTTTCCTTGAAGTGTCACAGTAGCGCCGAAAGCCGGAAGACCGCCCAGCTGACCGTTTGACTTGGTGATATGGAGGGAAAACGGCATATTGGCGCTTGCGTATCCACCCATTTCCTGGCCGTTTTTATCTTTCCATTTTACTTCCATCCGGTCAAGCAGTTCTGTATCATCCGCGTAGTAAACAAGCAGCTGATCCCCATTGCCTATTGTCAGTCTGTACGGGCTATTCTCAGGATACATCCATGCACTGCCCCCGCTGAATACAGCAATCTTCCATTCTCCGCGTCCATTGTATCGCCCGTTCTGAATCCCTTCTATAGCTGTGAAGGCTGGTTTAGCTGCATCCGCATTCAGCTTATACGCCAGACCCTTCGCCTGTAAAAAAGCTGCCGCTGCCTTCACAGCATCTCCGCCAACAATATGCCCCCCGGCAAGGGTGCCACCGGGTCCTTCGACCTGAATCGTTGCCCGGTCAAGTCCAGCATGATGTAGTCCGCTATACAGCATGCCAGCCTGCTTGGACAGCAGCTTATAGGAAGTCAGGGCAAGGTAGGCTTGCACAGTAGCGGGACTATCGTTTCCGCCGCCTGCTGTCTGCGCAAAGCCGCCACCCGGAAGCTTCTGCGCCAGCAAATGGTCCAGCAACGAGGCTCCGCCTTCCTTGGTGAAATCTGCTGCATCAACTCCCTGCGAGGATAAAGCAACAATCACCTGCGCTGTCGTCGTAGTTTTACCATCGAATCCTCCGTCTAGCTGCTGCTTGCTCTTAAGCCACTGCAAAGCCTTCTCAATCGGCTGCGCAGTTTGTTCTGAACTCACTTCCGAAGCAAGTGCCGTCAGTACCCAGGCAGTAGCTACCAGATCTCCTTGCTTCTGCCCGGCCAGCGGCCAGCTGCCATCCGCTAGCTGCATATCAAGCAGCTGATAAAACAGCAAATCGGGGTAACGGTTTGTCCGCTCCAATGAATTTGAAATGGAGTTCTTCGAGGTAATATAGGCGGCTGCTACCGCGGCTGCCCCTTCCGAATCAATTCCGTCATGATTCATCAGGAATGGATAAAGATCAATACCCGCGATGTTGTTAATGTTGCCCCCCGCAGCACTGTAAGCCAGCGCTGTTCGAGTTAGCTCTGCCACCTTGGTGAACTTGCCCCGCTGTTCCAGAATCTTATCGGCAGTCTGCTCCAGATATCCCTTGGGCAGACTGCGCCCATTCTTGAAGAAACCTACGGCTGCTTCGTCCGGGAATGGCTGTATCGTCAGCAGCACATTCTGCGCCTCTTCCAAGGTACTCTGCATCTCCGCTGTGAATACCGCGGTTGTCTTTTGTGCCGGAGACGGCTCCGCCATTACCCTGCCACTCAGCAATACAAGCAAAATACATAATGCGGTAAGTGTAACCTTCCTTATCATCCTGTTTATGGGTGTTGCTCTCATATTCATTCTCCTCCAATGTAGTTTGCTAGGACTTTATAAGGTTAGACGCAGCAAAATGGGATTTTGTTCCTGACTATGTTTCAATATACATTTTTATCCAGATAGGAATAACAAAAGACCGCACAGCTACCCGCTTACACGGTAGCCGTACGATCTTTTCAAAACCTTTATTCAGCCTGGCCAAACCCCAGCTCACGGTATAATGTCTGCTCCAGATAATCGTGAAGATAGAACCGGGATTTCACAAAATGCTCCGCCATATCGGATGGCTGGTAACGCTCCAAAACCGCTTTCATGCGAGGCAAAACGTTCTCACGTCCACGGCGATTTCTCATGTAATTGTTCAGCAGCGAATGCCATTCCGCATCGTCTCCCGGATAGAGCTCCCAGCGGTAGACATATTTGTGGATCGCCCGCGAACGGTCCGTCGCCGCTTCAAAATCATGCATAATGGCAATCAGCTCTGCTTCATCCTTGTGATCCTTCACCTTGTCCAGCAGCTTCCAGATAACATCATAATAATCTTCCAGCTGATAATTCCCGAGCTGAGCATGACCTGTTCTAGGATCAATGCCATGAAACCGCTCCATGAATCGATCGATAAATGTTGAGGCGTCCGCTTTGCGGTTCCAGGCCAAATCGGCGTGCAGCAGCATCGGATACCACGTCGTCTCGAAGATACCATAAGGAACGCCAAGGCTGAACGGCCCCGTCCAGTTCGTGGCGACGATGCAACCGAGGTCCAGCTTATCCGCTGTCTCCGCCCATTGGAGCAGATTATCCGTCCGGTTCAATAGTACCGGATAATTCTGATGTTCAGCCCAGTCAAAGCTGCGAACCGCCGGCGCTCCCATAACCTCGATACCTAGTGACCTGAATTTATCCGCAAGAGAAGAAACCTCAGCTTCAATATTACGTCCGTTGTATATCCAGATCATCGCCGCACTCCGCTTATCCAGCTTTGCCAGTTCCTCCGGCGGGCATTTGTCCAGCATGTCATGCCAGAAAATCACTTTTTTACCATGGCTGGCTGTAAATTCAATCAAAGTGTTCAAAAAAGCGATAAACACCCGCTCCCGTACCCCTCCGAACAACGTTTTACAGCGTTCGCATTCACATAAGCTGTACACCTCGTCGCAGCCGAGGTGAATATAACGGGAATCCGGATGAGCATCCATCATCTCCTGTAACAGATCGGTAATCAGCTCGAAGGATTCCGGATGCGATGGACAGATCTCCCCGAGGGATAACTCCGTTTCGCGCAAGTGCCGCCAAGCGTCGTGGCGGAGTACATACTCCAGATGCCCGAAACTCTGCTGCAGCGGAATGATCTCAATAAAATATTCATGGGCTGTGCGTTTCAGCTCCTCTAGCTGTGTGAGGCTTAACGATTGCTGAGGATGCACGAATTCCGGGTACTTCTGGAACGGGAATTTATCTTCGTATTCAATCAGAACCGCATTCGTTTTATACCTGGCAAAATCCGCCAAATACGATAGCAGTAGCTCTGGCTTGGAAAATGTCTGGCGAAGATCAAAGTTCATCGCCCGCAAGGTAGTGTCAGGCCAGTCCGTGATAGACACGGCAGGAACTTCCCCTACTGACTTACGCAGTTGTAGTACCGTTTGCAGCCCGTAAAACAGACCCGGCGCATCCAGTGCTTGGATTACCACCCGGCGCTCCGACACCTCCAGCCTGTACCCTTCCGCCCGGCCGTTAAGCAATTTTAGATCCACTTCATCTGGCTGTGCTCCTTTCGTTTCTGGCTGCGAGAGACTCTGAAGAATAAGTGAATATCCTTTTCCCGAGATAACATGTGTACATTCCAGCTCCGGAAACGAGCGGCGGCAATGAACCACCAGTCTCGGATCATGCTGCTCCATGTAGAGGCTCAGGCTTACATCCTCGCTGAACTGAAAAGCTTCTCCCTCTTTCACTTGGATCTGCTTCGGTTGCGGTATCAAGCTCTGCATCGTTCTCCTCCTAATCTTTGCTGTAATTCATTACTGCAAGCCCTGCTATGACCCTTTTTCCAGCATTCCAGCACGGTAAGTGTCCTGTCTTCATAGCAGAAGCTCACGAGATCGGCAGGCGCTCCAGCCCTAAGCCCTGCCGCCTGCTCCAGCCCCAGCAAAGTAGCCGGATGAACAGAAGCACAATCCCAGGCTTCATCCAGCCGGGCTAATCCAGCCTCCGCAAGATAGGCTACCTGATCTGGAAGCATCATGGCGGAGCCTGCCAGCAGCTGCGGATTACCGGCCAGATGCAGCCGTCCTTCTGCTGTTAATACAACCTCTCCACCGATGTGCAGGTGGTAAGTTCCCGGCAGCATTCCGCTCAGTGATACAGCATCGCTGACCAAGATGGTGCGGCTGCGCTTCATCCGCAGAATTACTTTCAACAGAGCAGGCGGCAAATGTTGGCCATCTGCAATCATACAGCCGTATAGTTCATCCGCCGCCAGCTGCTCCCACAAATAGTTGGGATGACGGGGCAGCGTCAGATGTGTGCCATTGCCGAGATGCGTAGACATCACCGCTCCTGCGGCAACCGCCTCCCTTATCTGTTCGGGAGAAGCTGCTGTATGCCCGATGGAAACAAGGATGCCTGATTCGCTGCACCGGGCGATAAATGCAGCGGCGTTTGGCCATTCCGGGGAGACGGTGAGGATACGGATAAGCCCTTCAGCCGCTTCCTGCCAGCGGCACAACATATCCCAATCCGGCGGGCCAATATGTTCCCTTGGATGGGCGCCGCGTGGACCCTCTTCTGCTGATAGAAAAGGACCTTCCAGATGAATTCCTACAATCCCCCCAGCATCTTCCGGATACAGCGAAGCGGCTTCCGCAATAGCGGAGACCGCTTGAGCCAGCGCTTCTTTGCCATTGGTAATCAGAGTTGGACAATAGCTGGTAACCCCGTTTCCTAGCAGAAGTCGGGACAGTTCCAATACCGTGGCAGGCTGCAAAGGCAGCGTGTTGAGATCCAGCCCCCAACCCCCGTTCACTTGCAGATCCACCAACCCGGGTGCCAGCCAGGGCCAATCGGCCCTGGCTGGACTCTCCGCAAGTTCGGTGACCGAAGTGATTTGCCCGTGCTCGACACTCACCTCAACCGGCAGCCCAGTCTTGTAGTGCTTTCCTTTAATTGACACGTTCATAGGTCGAAGGCAGCCCGATCCGTGAACATCGTGATGTCCGGATGGGTTCGCAGAATAGTAGCTGGACATGCCGTGCTGATCGAATCATGGAGCGCCGCCTGTAAAGCATTGCGTTTGGACACCCCAGGTACAATTCCGTACAGGTGACGGCCAGCCAGCAAGGCTGGTACCGTAAGCGTCAGCGCATGGGTTGGCACCTCGTCCAGCCCGGTAAAACAACCGTCATTCACCTGCTGGCGGCGGCAGGCTTCCTCCAGTTCGACCGCTTTGACCAGCTGCGGGTCGGTAAAATTAGCGACTGGCGGATCATTAAACGCGATATGCCCGTTTTCCCCGATCCCGAGGCAAACGATATCAATAGGCTCCTCGCTCAACAAAGCCGAATATCTCTGGCATTCCTGCACCACATCAGCGGCGAGACCATCCAGCAGTTCTACCCGGCCAGGGTTAACCCGACTGTATAGCCGATCTGTCAAAAAACGGCCGAAACGCTGGGGAGCCGAAGCCGCAAGGCCAATATATTCATCCATATGAAAAGCATTGACCCGGGACCAATCAATCCCCTGCTCCCGCACCAGCCCCTCGTACAGTTCATTTTGCGAAGGTGCGGCAGCAAACACAATTCGGACCTGACGCGCAGAATCTTGAAGCAAAGCTCTAATTTTCTGCGCAACCTGCGATGCCGCCGCAGCGCCCATTAGGCTACGATCTTCATAAACCTGAACGGACATCTGCTCTACTCTGTGTGTCTCTAAAGGCTTAATGATGTCATTCATACCGCTCATCCTTTCCGGGCAACTATTGTCCTTGGCACCAGACAGATTAATTCCCGTTTAACTGAATGTTCTGAACACGGTCGTAAGCTTCCTTATAAGTAGCCAGCAGCTTATCCACGCCGAGATTGTTCATCTCCTCCACATATTTGTCCCAGTCGGCCAGCTTTCGGGAGCCGGTAACAAACTTGGCAAAGCTTTCATCGCGGTGTTTTTGGATCGCCTGGCCGGTAATCGCGATAATTTCATTCTCTTTCTCCGTAAATGCAGGCCGTGGCTGCATCATGGACGGATCATATTTCGTTGCTTCTTCAAAGGCATACTTTAAATTGTCTGAGAACAACGACAGATGTGAGCCAAAGTCGATCCATGTGTACGTTCCGCTAGTCTGAAGTCCTGTCTGTTTCCGCATTTCGATCACATCGTTGTACTCTGGTTTGAACTTGATCGTGTCGCCTTCCTTCACATACGTCTCGCCCTCCACGCCCCAGCTGCTGAGCGTACGTCCCTCTTCGGAATAGAAAAAGTCCATATAGCTCATCACATCATCGATGTTCTTTGAGGTTGATGCCACGGTTAGGCCACCTTCCATATAATGAAAATACGGGTTCAGTTGCTTGCCGCCGGCAATGCCCGCTGGAGGAGCCATGAACTGCATGTTGAACTCCGGATTTTCCTGCTGCATCGAATTGTTGAAAAAATCGATCCGGCTGATGTAATCAATGGTCACAAACGATTTGCCCGTGGACACCATGTCCTGCCATTGCTTAGTTTGCAGAGATAGAAAGTCAGGCGGAATCAGCCCTTCGTCATAAAATATTTTCCACATGCCAACCATTTCCTTGTAACTATCTTCCGTAGGCCCAAAAAGCCACTCTTTTTTATCAAAATCATAATAAGCCCCTTCACCTGTCCCGTAATTCACAGTCATATTGGCATTCATTTCATCAGGAATTTGACCGTAACGGATCGAGAGCGGATAGCTGTCCGGATATTTCGCCTTCAAGGTTTTTAGAGCTGTATGCAGCTCCTCATATGTGGCTGGTGCCTGGATTCCTTCTTTGTCAAAAATGTCTTTACGGTATAACCAGATCATGCGATTCGTCTCGCCAAAGCCCTGATTCGGGAACATATACATTTTGCCATCAGCAGACAGTGCAGCCTTCGCTTCCTCTGGATACTGCTTTACCCAGGCGGTCAGATTCGGCATTTTGTCCATATACTCCATCAAATCCACCAACGCACCCTGTTGCCCGAATTTATTCGATTCTTTGCGGTTAGGCATATACATCAGATCCGGCATTGCCTTCGAGGCAATCGCCAGGTTCAAGCTCTCTTCAAGCTTCCCTGAAGGGGTCTGCACCTCGAGTGTGACACCGGTTTTCTCCTTCAGCCAGCTCCAAATGGGCCAGCTTTTCGAATAAGGGAACGTAGCATTGTTGTCTAAGAGCGCAGTGAAGGTTTTTTCCGTTTTGGACGAATCAGTAGGTGAAGCGGTACTGCTGCCCTGAGTATTACTCTGCGGCGAGGTGTCATTGCCCCCTCCGCTGCAGCCAGTTACTACGGTTGCTGCAATCACCAGTGGCAGCAGTACAGATTTCCATTTGTTCATTACGATCTCTCCCTTATTCTGAATTTGTGACGGTACCACCCGCCTCAGCCTTTAACTGCGCCAATCATGGCCCCCTTAACGAAATACTTCTGTACAAATGGATACACAATCAGAATCGGAAGCGTCGAGACCATAATCGTCGCGTACTTCAGCGATTCTTCTATAACCATGTTGTCACCTCCAATGCTAGTAACATCTCCCGAGCTAGCACTGCCAGCCAGCACCAGATTGCGCAGCAGCACTTGCAGCGGGAACAAATCCGGTGAGCGCAGGTAGAGCAGCGGGTAAATAAAGTTATTCCACATGCCAACCGCGTAAAAGAGTGCTATGGTGGCGAAGGAAGCCTTGGAAAGCGGAACAATAATACGGATAAATATGCCGATATCATTCAGTCCGTCGATGCGGCCTGACTCCTCCAGCTCTTTAGGAATGCCGGAGAAAAAGGTCCGCATCAGAATCAGATTCCAAGTGCTAACTGCACCCGGCAGCACCATGCCCCATACGGTATCGACCAGATCCAGGGAGCGAACCACGAGGAACGTAGGAATCATCCCTCCGCTGAAAAACATCGTCACCACAATCAACAGGGTGAAGCTCTTGCGCAGCGCCATATCACTGCGTGAGAGTGCATAGGCACCCGTGGAGGTGACCACCAGCGAGATAAGGGTGCCAAGCACGGTGTAAATGAGTGTATTTTTGTAAGCCACCCAGATTTGCGAATCTCCGAGTACAAGCTTATACATATTCAGGTTAAAACCCTTAGGCCAGAAAGAAACTGTATTCTTCATGACATGCACATCACTACTGAGAGAGACAGCGAGCATATGCAGGAACGGATAAAGCGTGACCACCACAACCACGAGAAGGATAAAAGTGCTCACGACATTAAACCAGGATAAACGGGGTGATCTCATCACCACACCTCTTTTCTACCATAAACTTGTCTCGCTTACACGACGGCTGATGTAATTTGCTGTATAGATGAAGATCAAGCTAATCACGCCCATGAAGAGATCAATAGAAGCGCCATAGCTGAAGTTCCCCTGCACCATACCCACCCTATAGACATAAGTACTGATAATATCCGCTGTGTCGTAGATCGCCGGGTTCTGCATCAGGAACACCTTCTCGAAGCCAATCTCGAGCACTTTACCGATATTAAGAATCAAGGTGATCACGATGGCGGGTGAAATGCCGGGCAAGGTGACATGCCATATTTTACGCATGCGGCTGGCTCCGTCCATATCAGCGGCTTCATACAGCTGCGGGTCGATAGCGGTCAACGCGGCCAAGTAGATAATAGTCTCCCAACCGATATGCTGCCAGATTTCCGACAGGACATAAATACCGCGGAACAATCCAGGTTCATTCATGAAATTGATCGGTCCAATCCCTATGGCACCAAGCAGATTATTAATCAGCCCTCCGGTTGGGGATAAAAACATAATCACCATACTGGCTACAATGACATTTGAGATAAAATGCGGAAGATAGCTGACGGTCTGCACAACACGTTTGAAAGCAGCCTTGCGCACCTCATTAAGCAGAATCGCCAGTAGAATTGGTGCCGGGAAGCCGAAAAACAGCTTATATAAACCAAGCAGAAAAGTATTTTTCATCAGCGGCCAAAAATCGGGATTCTCAATAAACATCCTGTAATATTTGAGTCCCACCCAATCGCTGGCCCAAATTCCTTTAAAGAGATTGTAATCCTTGAAAGTGATAACTAATCCAAACATCGGCGCATAGCGGAAGATCAAATAATACAACAGGCACGGCAGGAACAGCAGCCAGAGCGCCTTGTTTTTATTCCAAGTTCTAAGGATTCCCGTTTTGTGGCGTTGGGGTCGCCGGTGCACTTTCTTTCGCATTTTGTCCTGCACTACGCTAGCTTGAGCCATATGCATGTCTCCTCTTGTTAAAATGATCATAAATCATATAGATGTCAGATTACTTCCCCCTTTTTTCTGGGATTTGTCTCCGAATTATAGCTGCATTTCTTTGGAAAGCGCTATCTACATGTTATATAACATTTCGCCTTAACTGCGGATTTCCATAGAATAGCGTACAAATCAGCAAAATTGCATATTGTTGGTGTTAGCTTTTTGCCGCTATGATAGAATTAATCCAATTCATTTACGGGTGCATCCAAAGGGGGATACATATGAAGGGATCCGTTACAGGCAAATTTGCGCTGAATGCCCTGTTCGTTAAGCTGATGCTAAGCTTCCTCAGTGTCATCTTGATTTTGGCATCATTTAATCTGTTCTCCCATCTGTATTTAAGCGGAAAAATCTATAAGGAGATGATCCGTCAAAATGAGCTTGGACTCGCACAAACGGTCGAAGGCTACGAAAATCATTTCCGGTTGACCCAGAACATGATTCTTGCCCTCACCCAATCCGATTCATGGACTGCCAATCTGGGCATTTTAAGCCACCTCAAAGAGAACCGTCGATATGATATCCCGGCAGAAGTGACATCGGATCTCTCAACTTTGTATGCTAATCCTTTTCTGCATATCGAAAATTTCATTCTTTATTTTAAAAAGGAAAATTATGTACTGGAGAGGGAGGGCCTAAGCAGCGCCGCAGATATGTTCGGTAAATACTACTTCAGTGCAGAATACCCTCCGGAGTACTGGAGCCGGCAAACGATGGACAATCAATTTTTAAAAGTCATGCCCGCCGTAACCTTTACCGAGAAAACTATACATTCCACCCGTACGCTCGGAAGGTTAATGCCAGTGCTGGTCAAAGCGATTCCTTATGAGGAAGTGTATGGGATTGTCATGCTGAATCCGCAGCTGATGCAGGATACCTACGGTGATGCCGGCAATACCCCATTCTATATTCTGGATGCACAAGAAAATTTATTGTTCTCTACATCAGATGTTAAACTGCAAACAAGCCAGCTTCCGGAAAGTAGCAATGCCCATGAGCGGGTCGGAGATCAATATTACTTCTATGAAAAAGGTAAACAAACCGGATTCACCTATATCCGAGTGACCGAGGTAGCGGCTATTGCCGCAGAAATGCGTGGTATGCAGCTATTGCTGGCTGTATTACTCTCTGCCGCAGTACTGATCAGTGTTCTCTCATCCCTGATCTTCAGCCATCGGCTTAACCAGCCGCTCCAGCGCCTGATTGGTGCCTTGGACCGTAAAGCGGGCAGCCGGCCAGAAAAATTGAGCAGTGTGAAGGAATTCGCCATTATCGGCGACCGCCTGAGCTCCATTTTGGAGAATAACCGATTCATCCAGACCGATCTTGATCATAAGAACTCACTGGTACGCCAATATGCCTACACTCATAAAGTGAAAAATATCCCGCTGAGTAAAAGTCTTGCGGAGCTTGAAGATGTCCGGCAATCCGAACTACCCTATGCCTCCATTCTGTTCAAGGTCAGCTTCAAAACCTTGCCGGACGAATTTGAGAAACACACACTGATGTTATGGAAACTAATCCAAACCTTGATCACCGGAGGTGAAAGCGACAGCGTCGCACTCCAGCCGGAGCAGGATCAGCTCTTGCTGCTCCTGTTCAACCCCGGACCGCAGAGCAGTTTTCTGCAGGCTCTTGATACACTGAAAGAACTGCTGGATTCGGAGACATCCTTATACCTGACTATTGCTGTAAGTCCGGTATATTCAGGCGAAACCTCATTTACCGATGCCTACAATAATCTATCGATGTTGTTAAATGAGCGTAGATTGAACGGGGAAACACAAATTATCGTAGAACCTAGAGCCTCGTCCGCCAAATCCTTTCATTTAAAGGTGACCCATGGAGAGGAGCTGCACAATCTGCTGCAGTCTGGCAATGAGGAGGCTGTATTCGCTTGGCTGGATCGTCAGCTGGAGCAGCTGCAGCACAAGGACGCAGCGGCGGCGGATTTTCGGGCATTTGCCTTGGGAGCAGCGGAACAGACGAGCAAAACGGTGACGAAGCTGAATCTGCCCCAAGCGGAAGCGGAGCGTCTCTTACCACCCCGACTAGAGCCATTTAACGCTTTCCACTCAATGGATCAATACAAGGAATGGCTGCGTGATCTGGTTCGTCCTGTGCTCGTGGTCATCAGTAACCGCTCGGAGTCGCGCGACCCCATTATCAGCTTTGTGCTGGATTACTTAGACAAACATTACGGCGAGGACATCAACCTCAACCTAGTAGCAGACAAGTTGAATTTAACTCCAGGTTACCTGTCCAGCATTTTTAAAGAGAAAACAAACATCAACTTCAGTGAATATCTGAACAATCTGCGGATTGAGCGGGCCAAAGAGCTGCTAATGAATCTGGAACTGCGGATTCAGGATATCGCGCTTCAGGTTGGTTATCAGAACGTAAATTCCTTCATCCGTATGTTCAAACGTTGTGCCGGAATAACTCCGGGGGAATACCGCAAGCGCTATTCCCGTGATGATTCACTCCCCTCCTCCGGCCTTGGCTTATAAAGGGGCTACATTGCAGAGGAGAGGACAAAAAAGGCCCCATTGGCTAGGGGCCTTTTTGTTGTAAAGATTTGCAATCAGAATCCCGTTTTCGGAATCTCTATTGGCACAATATTATAGGGTGCTGTCCTCCCCGTCCGCACCTGATACATCTGGTCATGGGCCTTTTTCGCTGCTTGCACGAAAGGTTCATATGGACGGTTGCAGACATCCACTACGCCGATTTGATAGTTTTCTCCGTCATAACGTCCAAGCACAGGCTGATCATTCCATTGAAAATAATGAACTCCGATCAGCTGCGGGATGGCTGCCCCCTGCTCTACATAATAACGGTAAGCTTCACCGCGCTCCTTCTGAGTTGCCACCGCACGGATCCCATAAGCCAACATGCCGCCTTCAGCCGCACCAAAATGATATTCCCCAATCATGACTGGTTTGTTCAGTCGTCCGCTGATCTGGGCGATCTGTTCCTTGTCAGGACTGAACTGATAGCAATTCATAGAGAATACATCAAACCATTCGCAGCCCTCCAGCACTTCATCACTGCCAACCCAGGCATAACGCATTCCCAAATTCAGATGATTCGGATCCGTCTGCTTGCAAAGACAGGCTGGCACTTCTACATACCGCCGGATCATGATCCGGTTGAACAGGTTATAATCCACTTCTCGGGCAGAAGTGAGATTATCCCCGGTTACATTCACATTCGATACATCGTATAAATCCTCGAACTCTTCAAAAACGCTATCCCACGCCATGTTTAATTGCTCCACTGTTTTGTACTTTCCTGCAAGCCAGCGAATGAATTCCTTCTTACTGGCATAACGGACCGGAGATTTCAGCATCTGCCCGGTCAAATTCAACCCATCCACGAATGCCCAATGCGGCTCATTGCGCATGAAATAACCGACCATTCTCTGGTCTTCCCTTAATGGAAGAAGCTGCTCCGCAAAGCTCCCGGCATTCCGCTCATACTCCGGGCTAAACACATCCGGGAAATCCCGGAAAATAGTTTGCTCCGTCATAGGAAAGTCCACTAGAGGATAAACATACGGAAGCTGTGATCCACTGATAAATCGATCATTGGACCAGTTGCCGATGGTGTTGAATCCCCATTGTTGTAAGCGGAAATTCGCCATAGCCACCCAGTTAGAGCGCCACTCCGCCCCAAAAGCAGTGATCAGATTAGCAATCTCGAAGCTGAATTCCTCGCCATCCTGTGACCAAGCTTCTTGATAGATTCCTTCCCGCTCCGGCAATGAGGGTATCAAGTGCTCCATGCCAGTTACATGCATAGAACAAGCCGGACCCACACAGTCCATCCCCGTACTGAACAGGGCATAACCCTCTGGGTCAACGAACCACCAGCGGCTGCCGTCAAACTCCGTGCGGAAATATCCAGTTGCCGCGAATCTCAGCGCCTTCCAACCTCCGTACCTGCTGAGGTCACCTCCACTGTGATCAACTTGTGCCGCAAGTTGCCGCTCTTCGCGCAGCCGATCCGTCAATGCTTCTGCATCAACCGTTTTCCCTGGCCAACCCCTTCCCTTTAATTGGCCCAGATCATCTATATATGGTTGCTGTTCATACTCAAAGACGGGCTCAGTTAGACTTAGAGCCAAGTCACTAATTTGCACAGCTCTACTTGTTGTTGAAGGGAGAGTAGCGATAGAGAATCGGGTGATATGCTTGCGATCGATGCCTGCATCTCCCCGCAGTACTGTCTGCATCACACCCGGATAACGGGGAAGGAACAGCTTCTCCCCATTTAAATGAATCAAGGGTAAACAAATTTTCGTGCGCACACCAGGTAAAATTCCCACATGATAAGTAATGACGCGATGATCCCGATCATAAAAACTGAATAACAGCACCAGAACATCATGGCTTTCATGGTAAACCTCAGCATTAACGAAACCATAATCGCACCAAGCGGCGGATTCCAGCTGCCCTGGCTGAAGCTCAATTCCACCACCTTCTGGTGTAGTGATGAACTGAAAAGCCTCAGAGGAAGTCGCAGTAAGTTGTGTATGGGGGTCACTTTTAAACCATTCCATAGGGAAGGAGACAGATAAACTCAGCGGTATACCTCTTTTCTCTAAACTGTTTACCTTACTGAAATCAGTTGAAAAAGCTGCGGGTCTGCACCTAGACGGGGATCATGGCAGCGTTTGGATTCAAGAAACACACAACCCCAGCCCCCACGCTGTTCTCCTGCTACGGTAAGAACTCTTCCGTCATTGCTCCCAATAGTCAGTGAACCTGCTTCTGTCTCTGTAAGCAACCATATAAACTGATCTTCGTTGTCACGAATAGGCTCCAGCAGCAAGGAATTCAACGGGCCAATAGATAAGGCCTTTTCACTGTTTCGAATTCTCGCCCTACCCTTCTCTCCGTATTCAACCGTCCATCTCTGCTGCTGATCTTCATACGAAAGCGTACGGACTTCGACGTTCAAGGTCTCCTCATGTTCAATAGATTGATTTCCCGCCGCCAGATAAAGCCCCATTCCTAAGCTTTTCAATCTGAACAGACCATAACCAGAGCTGCATTCCACAGCTACGATTCCCTTCCTTAGGTCAATCACCGTTCGCTCTGCCCAGTCAAGCTTCATTTCCCGGTCAGAAGGAAAGCTCAGCGGCAGAAATACATAGGAAGAGGCATAATAATCCGCAGGGTCCCAGCGATCCCCAACATACAGGTAAGAGCACTGGTCATTGTCTGTTCCTACAATAGGAACTATAAAAGCAGGCTGGCTGTCGTATGTAGTGATGTCGCCCAAAGGCAGCAAGGGTGACCAACGACCAAATAATTCCTCAGACCAGGCATAGGTTCCTTGGTTAGGCAACCAGCCCGTACAGGCGGACGAGATGAGGAAGTATACACCCTGACGTTTCATTAATGCAGGTGCTTCACGCGCTTGTCCGGGCCACAAGGTCTTGACCTGTTCTTCTATGCTGAGGTAATCAGGTGACAGACGATACATAATAAGATCAGCATTTTCCCTTGCCGCGGAGATAAAATAAGCCGTCCCATCGTCATCCTGGAACAAGGTGCAGTCACGAGACATGTTACCTATCGGATTAAAGCTGCCCCGGTAAACATAATCCCCATCTACCGTCCCGCAATCAGCGATCGCGCAGCGCGCATCAGAGTAGTCGCGTCCATTTTCCCAATGCATCCACATAACAAATCTCCCTGTAAGTTTGTTGTAGAGTACTTTTGGGCGCTCAATTACCGCACCCGTTGGGCGACCCTCCCTGTCCAAGGGTTCAAGCTCTAATGTGGTGCGATGATAAATCGGCTGTACCGGTGAATCGAGTGTGAGCACATCATTGCGCCATTCCCAATTCACTAGATCCACAGATCGGTAGCAGTTCACTCTCCGCCGATCCATCCGGTTCTCACCAAACCAGTAATAATATCCATCCTTATAGAGCATATGTCCACCATGTGCATGTACAGGGTTCCCGCTCATATCCAGAAGCGGAGCGCTATTTAATAGGGTGACTATATTCGCGTTTTCGTCCATGATTATCCTCCAGAGGATTAGATTTTCATACAAAAAAGCAGGTTCGGCCAAGGATGACCTTAACTGAACCTGCTGTTCTTGCGAACTTATTTCAATCCCATCTGAGACATCACATCCACCTTGCTAGCATTGTTATACCACTCGTTGATTTCTTCGGAAATTTTCGTACCGCCTTTGTCATGCCATTGCTTCACGAAGTCATCGTACGCAGTTAGCGGCTCTTTACTGTAAATAATTTTGGTGAAGGTTTCCTTTTCCATCGTATTCAATTGCTCCCAGGTTGTCTGCATGGTCTTGGTAGGTGGACCGTTAAATGCATTTGGAAGCAGTGACTCTCTATTCTCATAGGAAATCACATATCCCTCTTTGGCTGTTTCATCATTTGATGCCGATCTGATCAAGACCCCATTCTCTGCTTTTGCACCTTTGGAAAGATCATAAAAAGATTTACCTGGGCCATCAACACTTGGTGTATTTTTGGTAAAAGCCATTTTGCCTACACCTTGAGCGGCATCCAAAGGAGTATTGAATTTTTTGGAATCGAATACCACTTCATCGCCTACGATGTCATAATCATATCCCTGAGCATAACCATATTTGAAATCTCCGGTACCAAATGCCGCATCGTAAAGCTTGTCATAATACAAGAAGAAAGCTTCCATATTGTTAAAGTCTTTATTAAACATAAAGACACCATCGTTCTGTTGACCGGATTGGTAGGTTCGATCCCCACTTACACCGTTGATTGTTGGGTAAGCTTTGATTTTAGCCCCTTTTACGTTAGTTTCCACATCTTTAACACTGCCGTACAGCCAAGGACGGCCAATAATAATCCCCGCTTTACCTTCAGTGAAATCCGCAAGTGCATCCCATGCACCCTGTGTAGCCAATTCCTTATTTAAATACCCTTTGGAGTACCAATCGCGAAGTTTAGCTAACGCATCTTTTGTCCCATCAGCGACAGAACCGTAAGTGAGTTTACCATTGTCGTTATACCATTGGCCGGGGAGACTCTTGCCTGTATAAGCACTAAAAATCATTACAGAGTCACTCACCCAGCCCGTGTTGTAAGAATCTTTTCCCGAGAAATCAAATCCATAAGTATCATTTTTTCCGTTACCGTCCGGATCATCATTCGTAAAGGCAGCGATAACCTGTTCAAATTCATCTATATTTGTTGGCGCTTTTAAATTTAATTTATCTAACCAATCTTGACGGATAAGCATGACTTCACCTTCGGTGAGATTGGGCGAAATCGCCATCCCATAAACCTTGCCATTCTGGATAACCGGGTTGAACGTTGTTGGATATTGTTTATATATTTCTTTCAGACGCTCAGGCATGTATTTGTTTATGTCTTCCGCAATATCTTTTACAAGTCCTGATTGAATCAAATCATTTTCTAGTGAGGTGTCATACACTGGCAAAACATCCGGGAGCTTCTCGGAACCAGTGAGCGCTAAACGAAGTTTCGTATTATATTGGGAGGCATCACCGCCCAAAAGAGTAGTTTGGATGTTAATCCCTAGATTCTCGACACCCCAGCGGGTCAACACATTATCATTTAAGCTCTCCCCGTTGATATATTTACCGGCATTCTCATCTTGTTGCTTGGCGATGTTGATAGTAATAGGAGGATCGTATTTGCCATCTTTGAGAACCGCTTCTGCCGCGTTAGATTCTTTACCGTTTGAGCCGCAGCCCGCTAGCAATCCTGCCATCAATACAGTAGTCGTTATTAAGGCCCCTGTTTTTTTCATTGATATGCTCCTTTAAATTTAAGTTTTATATGTTGGTCACGTTATTCTTTTACAGCACCCAGAACGATGCCTTTGACAAAATACTTCTGTAGAAATGGGTACACAAGGATAATGGGCAGTGTGCTAATAAAAATTTGCGCAGCTTTGATACTCTGTTCTGACAACGCGGCTGCTTCTGATTGACTAAGTGCCATACTCTGCGCTGAACCTTGTACAACTACAGTCTGTAAGAATGAAGCTAACGGATAGTCCGTTGTATTCGACATATACAAAATCCCATCAAACCATGCGTTCCAGCTCCCTACCATGATAAACAATCCGACGGTTGCCAGACCGGGAAGGGAAAGTGGAAGATAGATTTTCCGGAAAATGACGAAGAACGAAGCCCCATCGATAAATGCCGCCTCTTCAAGCGCCTTAGGGATTGTTTTAAAGAAATTCATAATCAGAATCAAATTGTAAGCTCCGAAGGCACCGGGAAGCACGAGCGACCAGATCGTATCCTTGAGCCCAAGTTTCGTAACCAATATATAAGAAGGAATCAATCCACCGGAAAACAACATCGTGAAAATAAAAATCCACATTAAAGCATTACGCCCCCGGAAATCTTTGGACAAGGCATACCCTGACGTTGTAATAATAAACATACTGATTAACGTCCCCAGCACCGTCCGGACCACTGAGATTCTCATGGAGCCTGTAAAATTCGTGTTTTTAAAAGTTTTCACATAGGCTTCGATATTAAAATCGACCGGCCAAAAGGATACTAAATTCCCATTTACCGCTGACTTACTACTAAATGATTGTGCTAGCAAATGAAGCATAGGCAATAAACACGATAAAGCTACTAGAATCAGGAGGATATGATTGAAAATCGAAAATATCCTATATCCCTTGGATTTATAATACACTCCCATTCCTCCTAACAGTTTTGTAAGCTTAACAACTTCGACTTAAAATATTTTGTAGTTAGCTACCTTGTAAGCAATTCGATAGGAAATTACGATTAATATGAAGCTGATGCCGGATTTAAACAATCCAACAGCGGTACCAAAACCGTATTGGCCATTCAATAAGGATGACCGGTAAACATAAGTATCGATGATATCTCCCGTACTATATACGAGTGGATTGAATAAGTTAAAGATTTGGTCAAATCCTGCATCCAGGATATTCCCAAGGCTTAACGTCGCAATTACGATGATCATCGGCATCATACTCGGTAAGGTAACATGGCGTATTTGTTGGCGGCGTGACGCGCCGTCTATCTCGGCGGCCTCATAATAAGAAGGGTCGATCCCTGTGATCACCGCTAAGTAAACAATCATGCCAAATCCGAAGTTTTTCCATAAATCACTGATGATGATCGTCGGTCTGAACAGCGTAGGATCACCCAAAAAGAAAATGGGTTTTAGTCCGAGGAAATTCGTAAGAAAATGATTTATGCCCCCGTCAAGACCCAGGATATCAATCATGATTCCGGCAACGGTTACCCAAGAGAGGAAATGCGGTAAATAGACCAAGGTTTGAATACTCTTTTTAATCCCCATGTTTCTAATCTCGCTTAGCAGAATCGCCATAAAGATAGGAACGATAATTCCGACTATAATTTTGATTACAGCAATAATGAGGGTGTTGATAATAGATTGTGTCGCCTCTTTATATTGAAAGATTCTTGCGAAGTTATCCCAACCAATCCAAGTTGAACCTGTAATTCCAAGCCAGGGCTTGTAATCCTGAAAGGCCATCACTAATCCGACCATAGGACCGTAGGCAAAAATTAGAACGAATACCAAAGCTGGGATACATAAAACATACAATGGCCAATTTTTTTTGATTTCCTTTTTCCAAGGATTTTTTCTGCTTTTTTTAACGTTGGCTTTCTCACTCCATTTGAGCTGGGTATTCATTATCTGTGGTATTGTGCTTACCCCCTTTTACATTCTTGGCTGCTAATTTCTTTCTGGTTTAATGTTAACAAAAGCGCTTTCATTCGAAAATGTCTCAAATTAAATATCATAACCACTCGCTAAACATCTTTATAAACGCTTTCATTTTGCGAGAGCTCTTCCCTTTTTCTTTTGGAATATATGGCTTATGATGAATTCACACGAGTCCTAGCGACAGGAGTAATGCTTATGATTAAAAAAGTAAATATGAAACGATTCATATATTTTTTCGTTTTTTTCCTTTTACTGACCTTAAGTTTGTTTTTCGTAATGAACTCCCTAGGTTCCAAAACCATTCAAGAGAGCTTGGTTAACTCCTCCAAAAATCAGCTAGCTTATACGGAAAGCATACTGGATGGCATCATCTCTGAGGCAAGTTTGTATGGCATCCAATATACAGCCGACACCTCCGTACGTTTCTATCAAAGCAAAATACAAGAGATGAACAATTACGATGCCCAGATGAAAAAAATGATATCTATGACCGCATATCAGCACCACTTCTCTCCAGTCAGGCGATTGAATCTATCGGTATCTACTGGAAATCGGACGGCACTTTTATTTTTACGGGTCATGATTCGCTTGCCAAACAGCCCTTTCAGAAGGTCACGCAGCGAGGCTGGCAGATTGTTAATAATAATTTGTATTATTTTTCAATCTACCCTTATATTCATGAGCCTAAGAATCCTGCCAATATTCAATACATTGTGGGCGTTAAGCTGAAAAAGGAGTATTTAACAAGTCTGTTAGAGAAAGCAGTGAGTGGCGGTGAGAGCTCCAATGCCTTTTTGCTTGTGAACAAGAGTTTAATGATTAGCAATAAAGCGGTGGATAATCGAATCGAGGAAAAAGCCAAGGAGACGATAACACCCAATGCACATGAAATTCTAAAGTTTGACTATCATATCAACGATGACGATTATTATGTTTTATCAAAGTATATTGAGCCGATTGATACGTATCTAGTTACCTATACGCGAATGAGTGATTTTTTGAATCCGCTTAACCGGAATAAACAGGTGTTTTTTGTCAGCATCTTAATGATCTTGATCATTGGCCTTATCGTGATTTTTATGTTCTATCGAAACTATTATCGCAATGTATATCTGCTCGACAAGAAATTCTACCAAGTGGAACAAGGGAATTACAGCACCAGAATTAGTGAGAACCCGGACAATCAATTTTATAGTCTATTTAAAAGCTTTAACCACATGGTCGCCAAAATACAGGCTTTATTCGCTTCATTAAAAATAGAAACCGAGCTGCGCAGAAACGCGGAAGTGAAACAGCTGCAAGCTCAGATCAATCCACATTTTCTTTACAATAATCTGTTTTTCATTATGGCTGTGGCAAAAACTTCACCGGAAGCCGTAATGCAGATGAGCAAGCATTTAGCAGAGTACTATCGTTATTTAACAAAAATGAATTCAGATAATGTTACGTTGGCTTCTGAATTGCAGCTTGCCGATCATTTTTTATCCATCATGTCACTTTCCAAAAAAATAAATTATGAAATCAACCTGCCCCCTGAACTGGGAGAGCATCTGATTATGCCACTGATTATCCAGCCTATGGTCGAGAACGCGATTCAGCATGGGATTGAAGAACAGCAAGGGGCTTATCGCGTTACTATAGATGTAAAAGCACTTGATACTGGAGCGTTAATTATTGTTGCCGATGACGGTAAGGGGCTTACTGCTGAGGAAATACACCAGCTAATGGCCAGACTTGAGAATGAATCCCCCCCTGAAGGATCAAGAGGAATTGGTCTTTGGAACATTCATCATCGCCTCAAAAATGCTTATGGTGAATTAAGCGGGCTGCGGTTCTTCATCAATGACTGGGGCGGTTTATCCGTGCTGGCATTCATAGATTTCTCGCTGGATGAAGGAGGTCAATATGCGATTACTGATAGTTGATGACGGGCATTACATCGTTGAATATTTAAAACACCTGCTGGATTGGAACAAATTTGGGATTGAGCATATTGAGACGACAACAAATTCGATTGAAGCCAAGGAGCTATTGAATCAGAATCATATAGATATTCTTATTACAGATATTCGTATGCCCGAGGTATCCGGCATTGATTTACTGCATCATGTTCATGAAAAAAAGCTCAAAACCAAGGTGATTTTTCTTTCCGGTTATTCTCAATTTGATTATGCACAGCAAGCCATCCGTCTGGGCGCTTTGGATTATTTACTCAAGCCGGTAGATAAAGAGGATATGGAAAAAGCCATGAGTCAAGTTATTAAGAGTATCGCTGAGAAACCCTCAAAAACCCCAGTGGTAGAGAAAAAGATAGATGGGCTAGGTTACCTGCTTTCTGTCATTAGCGAATCTTCCCCAATACGTTATGATCACAGTACATTCGATTCTACCTTCCGGAATGAGCATTTTTGCTTTTTTCATGTCTCAGGGGCTAGTGGGAAAGATGAAATGATGTTAAAAGATCATAATGGTGGACGAGACTTTATTTGGACCACTCCATCAGCCATTACTGGAATTATTCCAGAATCAAATATCGAAACTGTGGCAAGCAGCGTCGATTCCATTTCTTTTTCCGAGCCGTTTGAATTTTCTCAAAAGCATGCTGTTCGGCATATTTTTTATCATTTCTTTTTTAATGAAAATATAGGTACCAGTGACTTTACTATGCTGCATGACTCTAGTGCTCTCCCTAAATTAGAGCTGGGAGAATGGGAGCAAACCAGAAAAAACATTTTAAAAAACTTTGCCAAGCTCACTGTCAAAAAACAAAAGCTCCTCTACCTGCTCGAATTCATTAATTTGCTGTATTCCACAACCGCTAAAATACAATCAGCTGAGGCCGCAGACTGGATTTTCAATCAATTATCAGAGCCAAATACGGCTCTTCAATCCATCTTGCAGAGCCTCACCCAATTAGATAGAAGCGCTAAATTTTCCAATCAAAATATTGTTCATACCATTCAAGCCTATATCTCCAATCATATTAGTGAATGCTTGAGCCTGGAGGATTTAGGGAAAATTGTTCACCTCCATCCTGTTTACCTGTCCAAATTTTATAAGCAGGAGACGGGCGAAAATTTATCGAGCTACATTTCTTCTAAACGCTTAGAAAAGGCCTCCAAGTTATTGATCGATTCCAACTTACATGTGCTCGATATTTCACATCTAGTCGGCTACAAAAAGCCACAATATTTCATTAAGCTGTTCAAAGATCAGTATGGCATTACGCCTTATCAATATCGAAGACAGCAGATTAAATGAAACAAAAATTGAACAGATCAACAAAAAAGTTTACACTTTGTATGAATAACGAACCATGGAAAGGAAATCTGCTAATGTTGCGCTCCTCCTATACCATTCGCTCGGAAGAACAAGCTTCTATGCTTTTGTTTGATTCTATTGGCTGGGAACAAGCCGAGACTCCGGCATATTCATTCAACGGCCAGAACCGGACGGAGAGAAGTTGTGTTATTTTTCAGTACACCTTATCTGGAGAGGGTAGAATTGAAATAGACGGGGTTGTTCACCCATTAACAAAGGGCAAAGCTTTCCTAGTGACTGTCCCCAGTATACACAGATATTATTATCCGGAGGAAGGTACAGAGCCCTGGGAATTCATTTGGCTGAATGTACGAGGACCTCTAGCTATTTCACTCTGGAACCAGCTGATCGGACATGGCGGTCCCATTATAGAACTCCCTCAGGAATCGGTTCCGATGGATTTGTTGTGGAGTATGTTCAAGGACATCCAGGTTGATGAAGAAAGAGATTTGCATTTTCTAACGGGGAAAGCCTTTCAGTGGATATTGTCCATGGAGAAATACCTCAAGAAACCGAGTTTGTTAACCACCTATATAAAAAATGACAAACTTCATGCTGCTATACAATTTATGAAAAATGATCTGCACAATAATAACCTTAGCTTAGACGATGTCGCCGCACATGTTGGAATTTCCAAACATCATCTTTGCAGACTATTTCAAAAAAACATCAATCTCTCACCTTTTGAGTATTTAAGAAGGAGACGGATCGAGCTGGCAGCATCTATGCTGAAAACAACAGATCAGACGATCTACCAGATCGCTGTGGACACCGGGTTTGACAATGCCAGCTATTTTGGCAAAGTCTTTCGTTCCTACTTTGGAGTTAGCCCCTCTACTTACCGCGAGCAGGACCTAGAGTTCCTGTCCAAGCATGTGTTTTTTGAAAATTGATGTTGCTCGGTATGTCCGTTCGGCTTCGATAGAGCTGAGTGGCGTGCGTGGCGTGCTAATTCGGGGCCGGTGGATGCAAGTAGTAACCATTCAGATTTGGTGGCGCCAACTCAAAACCATCCCCCGCCGCTTTCGGACCCAGATGACGCTATTTGCTAATTTTTCGCCTTTTGAGCACAGTTTCGGACTCCAGTGCAGCTATTCCTTCGAAAGAGGTGCATATTAGGTACTTTTCGAGTCAATAGCGACTATGCGGTCCGATAAAACTCCAAATGTGTGAAAAGGCTGCGGTTAGCGGCATTTGAGTCCGATAGCACTGTGTTGGATGGGTAAGCAACTTGCAAGTCGTACTAATTCGCATCCAGCAGTCACCAGCTTGGTAAGCAGCTTGTTAAACACCCTAATTCGAGTACAGCAGCACCGAGTCGCCCCCTCCACCGCCGCTTTCGGACTCAGATGACGCTATTTGCTAATTTTTCGCCTTTTGAGCACAGTTTCGGACTCCAGTGCTGCTATTCCTTCGAAAGAGGTGCTTATTAGGTACTTTTCGAGTCAATAGCGACTATGCGGTCCGATAAAACTCCAAATGTGTGGAAAGAGAGCGGTTAGCGGCATTTGAGTCCGATAGCACTGTGTTGGCTGGGTAAGCAACTTACATGGTGCACCAATTTGAGCCCGCCGGCTTCAGTATAAACAATCAGCTCCAGTGGCGCCAAGCTACTTGCAAGTCGCACTAATTCGCGTCTGGTAGTCCCCGGCCAAGTAAGCATATCTCGCAAAGCGCCCCATCCAATAACAGCTTCGGGCGCGCAGCTAGTCACAAAAGAACTCAAAAAAGGAGAAAAAAAAGGAAGGTGCCCAGCAGCCAATGGCTTTCGGGGCACCCTCCTTTTTTGATTAAACTTCTCTAAGCACGAAAAGTAGGCTTCTGAAATCGCCCTCGAGCTGTGGAATCGTGAGTCCGAAGTGCATCAGCTCATCCCCTCTGTATACTCCGCCGTTAAGCTCAAGCTTATACGATTTTGCAGGGTCGAGTCCTTTCAGACGCAATCTGCGCAACGGTGGATTAGGCCCGGCCAGAACTTGGAAGTAGGTGGCGAAGGCTTCTTTTTTATCAGCGGAAACAAACATCCATGCCGTCTCGTTTCCTTCAAAAGGACTAAGCAGTCGATAGAAATCACCGTACTGAATCAGCATTCTCAGTTCCTTGTACTCCGAAACCTGCTTGCGGATATCCTCGCGTTCAGCTTCAGTAAGCTTGGTCAAATCCAGCTCGTAGCCGAAATTACCCGACATCGCGACATGACCACGTGTCTCCAAAGGAGTAATACGATGTACCTGATGGTTAGGAACAGCCGACACATGCGCACCCATTGAACTCGCAGGATACACCATACTTGTTCCGTATTGGATCTTCAATCTTTCCACGGCATCCGTATCATCGCTAGTCCAGGTCTGTGGCATATAATACAGCATTCCCGGGTCAAATCGTCCGCCACCGCCGGAGCAGCTTTCGAATAAAATATGAGGGAAACGGGAAACGATACGTTCCAGCACATCATAAAGTCCAAGGATATAACGGTGTGCCGTTTCGCGTTGACGTTCGGCTGGAAGAAGCGCTGATCCAATCTCTGTCATATTCCGGTTCATATCCCATTTCACATAAGTAATCGGAGCAGATGACAATACCGAGCTAACTGACTCGACGATATAATCGCATACATCCTTGCGGGATAAATCCAGCACTAGCTGCTGGCGGGCTAACGAACTTTTATGCCCAGGTACATGGAGACACCAGTCTGGATGTTCACGGTAAAGATCACTTTCTGGCGATACCATTTCTGGCTCGAACCATAATCCGAATTCCATGCCCATTGCCGTGATATCTTCCCCTAGCTTTCCAAGACCTTCAGGCAGCTTGCGACGATCCTCTACCCAGTCTCCCAGGGAGCTGTCGTCATTATCACGTTTGCCGAACCAGCCGTCATCCAGCACGAACAGCTCCAGGCCTAGCTCTTTGCCTGCTTTAGCAATTTCTTTGATTTTATCCGCGTTAAAATTAAAATAAGTCGCTTCCCAGTTGTTAATCAGAATAGGACGCTTGCTATCGCGGAATTCACCTCTGCATAACCGTGTCCGATAAAGACGGTGATAGGTTCTCGATAACCCACCAAGCCCTTCACTGGATCTTACCAATACGGCTTCAGGAGCTTGAAAGGATTCGCCCGGTTCAAGCAACCACTGAAAGTTAAAAGGTTGAATACCGATCCCTACTCTGGAAATTCCGTATTGATCCACTTCTGCTTGGGCAAGGAAACTTCCGCTATACACAAGGCTGAACCCGTAAACTTCGCCATGATCCTCTGTTGCATCTTTTGCAAGCAAGGCCATAAAAGGATTCTGCTGATGGCTGCTGGAGCCGCGTTTGCTGTCAATCCGCTGGATGCCAGGAACGAGTGGTCTTTTGTGAATATGGCGTTCTCTAGTCCAAGTACCGGATAATTGCAGCATGTCATAGTCAGAATCATGGAAGTCAACATTCGCGCTTAATACTCTTTTCAGAACCAGATTGTCCTTACCCAGATTCTCAATCCGCACGGAACGTGTTATAACATCCTGATTGTTAAATACGGTATAGCTCAAGGCAGCGATCAATCCTGTTTTATCATCTTGCAATATAATTTCCAGGGTCTCTGCTTCTTCTTCACTTTCAACATAAGTAGCAGGCAGACCCTTGAGTGCAGGTTTTCCTTTATTAATGGTGTGGCTCTTATAACGGAAATCCGTTACGGTCGTGCCATCTACTAGGTGAACCTCAAGTGCCGGCTCGCGGAAATCACCGTTTCCATAAGAAGGGAATTCGCTTGGCAAGGTGTCGAGGGAGATATTTTTATCCTCCTGCAAATAAGTTGGACTAAAAGAGCAACGTTCCACCAAATTCAACGGATGTTGAAATTCTCTCCCTGCCAATTTTGGGCCCCAGTAGACATGCGCTGGAATAACACCTTTGATCATTTCAATAATATAGCTGGATTTCTCAGACTGTAAATGAAACACCTTGCGGTTGTCATCATAATAAATACCCATAATATGTTTGCACTCTCCTTAAGGTAGCTCAATAGAACGTTTATAGTTTGTAATTAATGCTTCTTCGAAGTCTATTTTAGAGTGAAATGGAAGGGTATACAATCTTAATATCTATACCTATTATAGTAAAATATTGATCTATCTATACGCAGAGTCTAAACCACTAGAATATATATCATCAAACTGTCATTTGGAGATTGGTAGCCTAGGATATAGTAGGAAAATAACCTTTTTCTTAAATATCAAAGACGGAACGTACAGTAAGCTGGGCACGCAGTTCCTCAGCCGTAGCTGGTTTATCGAGATCTTTTTTAGCAACCGTAACGGTTCTTGAAACGCCAGCTGATAGGTCGAAATAGTTATCACTGAAGATCGCATCTCTTTCCTTGAAATCAAGTCCGACGAAACGGGCATATGCTTTTGACTTCACAGTAATAACGAATTGTTCTGCTTCCTCAGTGAGTACGGCTTCAAGCTCAGGATCAACAAAGCTGAAGTGTTTCGGCTTAACGAACAAGACGGTTCCCCCGCTTATCGTTTCCCCCTCTACCTCAAATACATATTCCAGATAGGCTTCACGTTTCTTCTCTTTTGTATCCAAGACATGACCAAAATCAAGCCGATCGAACTCGGCACTGCTTAAAGCCTCAATCTTCACCGACTTCGCACCTTCCATTAGAACCTCTGATGTCGGAGTAAGCAGTCTCCATCTTAATTCACCGCTCACCTTCTCTCTGCTCTCATTAGAGACATGCAGGGAAACTACGGTTCCTTCGTCATGTGCAGAAGCAAGAACTGGAGCAAAAAAACGTCTAGCTGTATAATGCATTGCTTTCCACCGGCCATAATAATCGATGCTAGACCAGGAAGCAACCGGCCAACAATCGTTCAACTGCCAATACAATGCGCCCATGCAGCGCCCTCTATGTCTACGCCAATGCTCTACGCCACAGCGCATGCCTTCGGCTTGGATAAGCTGGGACGCATAGAGAATAGATTCAAAATCCTTCGGATATTTGTAGGTCTCGCCGATATAATAGAGAATTTTCTCATTTCCGGTATTGTTCTTCTGGTGGGACTCCATGACATAGGAGAAAATATTGCGATCCTCCGGCAGCGTAAAGGATTCAATCGTCTTCAAGCTTGGGAAGGATTGCAGGCCAAACTCAGACATATAACGCGGATAGAGCTTCCGATAATCGGTAAAAGGCTCCTTGCCATGCCAAACGCCCCAGTAATGCATGTCTCCATAGTTCTCGTCATTCGGTTTATCAAAGCTTCCTTTAGAGGAAGGAGAGGCACGCCAGTAGAAGGTATTGGGATCAACTTCCTTAGCGATAGCCGGCAGAAGCACTTCATACTGCTTGATATAGTCGGCCTTTAGCTGGAGCGAATAATGATTCTCCCAATCCCAATCGACCCAAGCCATCTCCTGTTCGTTGTTACCGCACCACAAGCCTAACGATGCGTGATGGCGTAAGCGCTTCATGTTGTCCATCGTCTCATGTGTGATATTGTCCTCAAAAGATTCTGTCAGTGCATAGATCCCGCAGGCATACAGATGATCCTGCCAGACGATAAGCCCATATTCATCGCATAGATCATAAAAATAATCGTCAGGATAATAACTGCCACCCCATACACGAATGGTATTAAAGTTAGCAGCCACGCAGCTTTGGAGCAGGCGATCCGTGCGCTCCTTAGTCACGCGAGGTAGAAGATTATCTTCCAGAATATAATCGGCACCTGTAGAAAAGATAAGTACGCCGTTGATTTCAAAAGCGAATGATTGTCCCCACTGGTCTTCTTCCTGCTTCACAGAAATCGTTCTTAATCCAATCCGCAGTTCTCGACGATCCAGCTCCTGTCCCTTCTGCAACAGTACAACCTCGACGTTATACAGGGGTTGTGCACCCAGATTATTCGGCCACCAAAGCTCTGGCTCCATAATTTCCAGTGTAATATGATGATCTTCTCCCGCAGTTTCGGACACACGACGTTCAACGGCCACACCTGCTGGAGTGTGAACGCTGACTACGATTTCCCGTTCAACCTCCTGCCAGCTCTCTGTTCTTACCCGAACATCCAGAGTAACCTTATCCGGCTCGTGAAATTGTGTAATATAAACATCGTCAACACGGGCACTGTCATACCCCTGAATGGAGAGACTTCTCCAGATTCCAAGATCGGGCAGCTTCGGACCCCAGTCCCAGCCGAACATGGAATGTGCTTTGCGCAGATGGGATATTCCCTCCACTGCATCAGCACAACTGCTAAGCGGCAGCTCCGCTTGCTTCCGCAGAGCAAATTCCACTGGGGAACGAAAAATCGCGTGAATGGTGTTATCGCCTTGCTTCAACACTGACTTAATGTCCACTTCATACGTCCGGTGCATATTATCACTGTTCAGAATGTTAGTTCCATTCACAAAAAGCTCGCATAACGTATCCAGCCCCTCACACAGCAGAAATACGCGGTCATGCTGTAACACTTCAGCTTCCACTTGAAAGCAACGCTGATATTCGTAATCGTAATTGGATAATTCCAGAACCTCATATTCCTGCTCACGATAGAACGGATCCGGCATTTCTCCGGCATTCAATAAATCGTGATAGACAGAACCTGGCACACTAGCCTCCAGCCAGCTCGGCTCATGCAGACGTCTCATTTTCCATTTGCCATTTAGATCTACAAGATGCATTTTCTCCCGCCTCCAAAATGTGCTATTTTGCCTTCTTATAGATCAAGTCTATCAATAATATCTTTATATTTCTTGTGTTGTGTTCTCGAGAATCATGTGCTATTTTAACATCATTAATACACTGGAGGACGAACATGCTCAAATACACCGAGGCAAGCCATATGAATCCTGAACTACTAGCAGACCCTTTCTGGGTGGAGTCCTTAAGTCAGGTATCTCCAGAACATACGCATGATTTCTATGAATTTTTCATTCTCACAGAAGGCAGATGTCAGCATATTGTTAACGGGACAGCGCAGCTGCTTCAGACTGGCTGCCTTGTCTTTATTCGGCCCAGTGATACCCACAGATATGAAGCAGATGGTGATAGCGATTGCCGTTTCCTGAACATTCCCTGCCGCAAAAGCCTCATTGAAGCTGCTTTAACTTATCTGAATGAAGAGGAGTTTTTGCACGGATTGCTGAACACGCCTCTCCCCCGAATCGCCATGTTATCTCAGCTGGAAATGGCTAGTTTCGTCCGTTCTATGGAACGCATTCGCATCCTATCAACCCTAGACAAGGTTAAGTCCCGGATTTTTCTAAAAGGCCTGCTCGTCGATACACTCACCCAGCATTTTTTCTCCGCAGAGACAGTCGCTCAACCAGAATTCCCGCTCTGGCTAGAGCATGCCATAACCAAAATGCATTTAAAGGATAATTTGCACCGTGGACTTCATGCCTTGTACGAGCTGTCAGGGAGAAGCGCCGGCCATGTGAACCGCGCCTTCCGGCAATACTTGAACCAGACGCCTACGGAATATATCAACCAGCTAAAGCTCAATGTAGCCCGCAACCTACTGCTCACTACCGAGCTGCGTGTGGTCGATATCGCTTTGGAATCCGGCTTCGAGAATGTCAGTCATTTCTATCATCAATTCAAAAAATTCTATCATCAAGCTCCGCTTGATTTCCGCAGGAATGCACATGTTAATCGGCTGGTTTAGCTTTTTTATACAACAAAAAGCTTCCCTCTGCTGAAATGCAGAGAGGAAGCTTTTACATAGATAATTATATTATTTTGAGTTCCACAATTCCATACGTTCGCTATACTTCTGATTGAAGATTTCTTCTACTTTTTCATCCCCAGCTTTTTTCATATCCGCAAGCATCTTGTCGAATGTAGAATTGGCTTCGGCTTCAGAAGGAGCGATGATTACTCTCGTAATGCTTTGGTCCATAATATCTTTTACTTTTTGCGCTGTCAGCGCTTCAGGCGTTCCGCCGTCAGGGCCTAAGTTATCAAATTCTGCTGTATCCCATACGGAATCTCCAAGGCTCTTAATGGCCATTTCGTCAATTTCACTACGTTGGTATTTAACGGCCATATCGTATGGCTGTTCATTGGCATCCAGACCATTTTTAACAAACCACAACCATTTACGAACCCCGCTCTTCTTCACAGCATCGTCCCAGTTATCCTTGAAGCTTTGCAGGAATGCAGGGTCTGGTTGTCTCTTTCCATCCACCATGGTGTACTGCTCGCCTTCCTTACCCCATAGCAGCAAATGTTGTCCTTCGTCACTCGCTAGGTAGTTGAACAGCTTGATAGTTTCTTCAGGGTGTTTGTTATTTTTCGTAATGGCAATAGCATCCCATCCAAGTGAGCTTCTTGGTCCGAATGTTGTTTGGGAGGTCTCTGTGCCTGGTGCTACAACCTTGTACGGGAAGAACTGATTATCATCTCCGCCATCCTTCTTCAGAGTACCATTTGCATTACCTGGGTCCCAGTATGCGCCTGGTGTGGAGAACACTGCGCCGGTAGCCAGCTTTTGAATCCATGTTTGTGTTTTGCTGATGGCAAACTCTTTTTCGATTAGACCTTCTCTATACAGACTGTTCACATAAAGCAGCATCTCACGATACTTTGGATCCTTAACATCATATTGTAATGTTCCATTATTATCATAGTAGGTTCTCAGACCCCACATCCCTTTAAATGTACCGAGATTGGCGCCCATATTCTCACCGTTCATCGTCATTGGAACAGTTTCTTTTCCATCAATTGTCTTGTTTTTCTCTTTAAAATTCTTTAAAAGTGCTTCAAACTCATCCGTTGTGAGTGGGGTAGAGCCATCTGCCTTATCTGGAGCTAGGTCCGCAACCAGATTTTTTCTCATCAGCATACCGAAAACAGGATCACTATCCAGGCCATACCAGTTAGCTAGGTAATAGTTTTTCCCATCCTTATAACGTGTTTTGATCAATGTGTCGCCGTACATTTCTTTAATGTCTGGTCCACTTTTCTCAATTAACTCATCGAGCGCTATAAATGCGCCACTTGTAATGTATTTATCGAGAGAAGCATCGCCCCGGCTCATTACAACTACATCTGGATAGTCACCACTGGCAAGCATCAAGCTCAGCTTTTCCGTAGGATTACCCGTTGGCTGCTGGATTGAGATCGAAATGCCTGTTTTTTTGGTGATTTCCTGCGCAATAGCATCAGTGAAAGGTTCTCCCTTGGTATTTGAATCAAACCAGGTCAATGTAATCGGCTCTTGTTTTTTATCGTCTCCGGCCGTTTGGTTTGTATTGTTTTTTCCATCATTTGAAGCACAACCCGCTAATACACCAACGGCTAATGCGGCAGTAATACTCACGTTCAACCATTTGTTTTTCTTTATCATAGACACCCTAATTCCTCCCATTAAGTAAGTTACTTCATAAGTCTATCAAGCAACCAAGCAAGTCTGCCCGTTCACCCCCCTTCAGGGCCGCTATTTATTTAATCATATTAACTCTTAACCGCTCCCAAAGTCATACCCTTAACAAAGTACTTTTGCAGGAATGGGTATACCAGTACGATAGGCAATGTTGCCACCATCGTCGCTGCCATCCGGATAGTATCACTTGAAACCGCATTCCGCTTAGCCGAGTTAGCTAGCATTTGCGATTGCGATACCATGCCTCCGGTCTGGAATTGGCTTAATATTTTCACGAGTACGGCTTGCAAGGTCTTTAAGTCAGAACTATAGGTAAACGCATAGGAGTCAAACCACGAATTCCAATGTGAGATTGCCTGAAAAAGTCCTACAGTCGCAAGCACGGGTGTGGTCAACGGTAGAACAATCCGGAAGAAAATCGTCAGGTCATTCGCCCCGTCTACCTTCGCCGACTCCTCGATCTCACCAGGCAGCCCCTCCATAAAGGTACGGACAATAATCATATAGAAGACATTCATCAGCCCTGGCAAAATAAATACGGAAAACGTGTCAATCATATTCAGCGCTTTAAGCACCATGTAATAAGGAATCAGTCCGCCTCCAAAATACATTGTGAAGACAAAATATAGATTCCATCCTTTACGTCCCATCAAATTCCGGCGGCTTAGCGGATAAGCAAGCATCGTAATGACAAGGACAGATAGCGGCGCGCCAATTACGGTACGTTTGACAGTAACCCATAAGCCATTCAAAATCTCGCTATCTTTTAAGATTTGACTGTAGCTATCAAAGGTGAGGACTCTGGGCCATAAATAGACGCCACCACGTACGGTATCCTCAGCAGCATTTAATGAAAGAACGAGAATATTCCAAAAAGGGAGAAAGGTAACTAGCAACACAAGTATAAGAATGAGATAAACTATAAATTTAAAAATATGATCCCCGTATCTATTCGAAATCATCACAAGCGCTCCTCTCTTTTTCGGGTTTAGAACAACGCTTGGTCGTTCACTTTTCTAGAAATTCGATTCACAATTACAACAAGTATGAAGGCAATCACGGATTTAAATACCCCAACGGCCGCCCCGTAGGAGAACATGCTGTTTTGTAGCCCGTATTTATATGCATAAATATCGATAACCTCTGAATACTCAAGCACGGTATTATTTTGCAGCAGGTATTGTTGTTCAAAGCCCGCATTCAAAATGCCTCCGACGGCAAGAATCCCTAAAATAACAATGGTTGGACGCAAGGCTGGCAACGTAATATGCCACATTTGCCGGAAGCGACTGGCTCCATCCACTCTAGCTGCTTCGTAGAGCTCTGGATTAATAGCGGAAATTGCAGCAAGATACATAATGGCGCTGAAGCCCATTTCCTTCCACATATTGGACAAAGCGATAATCCACCAGAATAGCGGTCCATTTTGTAGAAAAGCAACCGGTTCCTGAACAATGCCCAACGTCACCAATAAATTGTTAAACATCCCATCGGAAGCCAGCAGTGTAATCACGATGTTTGCAGCGATAACCCATGAGATAAAATGCGGCAGATAAGAAACCGTCTGTACAAATCTTTTGAAAAATCCCTGTCTAGCTTCATTCAGTACAAGTGCGAGGATGATCGGTGCTGGAAACCCGAATAACAAGGTCAGCAAGCTTGTAGCGAGCGTATTGCGCATTACACGGTAGAAGTCTCCGGTAGTAAAGAAATACTCAAACCACTTGAATCCTACAAACTCTGCATGGAAAAATTGTTGAAAAAATGTTCCTCCGCCCGGCTGATAATTCGTAAACGCCATATACATCCCAAACATAGGACCATAAGAAAATAGCAATGTCGCAATTAAGGCAGGTAGCATCAGCAAAAATAACCATTTCTGCTCTTTTAATCTGTACCACAGATTATTGCCTCTGACTGTTTTGATAGCGCTTGCTTTATGCATCAAATACCCTCCCTTTTTATTTAGTGCAGCATGTCGAGCCACATCTCGATTCAACTTCTCTCCTATTCATCTTAAGTCCGCAACAGGTGGCTTTCTATACTTCAATCCTCCGAATGATAGCGCTTTTTAAAGGAGTTTCGGCAGATTCGAGCATTGGATTTCGATATTCAGTCTGCTATGATGAACATGGCAAACAGCGAATTTACAGTAAAGAAGGGACTTCTTCTATGCGCCATATATATAGGAAATATATTTATATGCCTTTTATCGATTTGAGCTTTCGCTCCAAGCTGTTCAGCGTATTTGTGCTAGTGACCATTGTTCCGATGATGCTTTTCGCCTACCTTTCCTACGAATTAACAAAATCAAAATTAACGGATCAGATTTACAGCAATATGATGAATTCAACAGCTCAGATTAATAAAAATTTGGAAAACAAGCTGGACAGCTATGAACATATTTCAGCTTCCATCTACCTGGATAACAGACTTGCCAGCTACCTCACGAGTGAATACCAGGATGATCCTTCTTATCTGGATGTCTATCAATACATAGGCAACCGCATGGACACGATAATGACTGCCTATCCTGATTTTGATAGCGTTTTCATTTATTCGGACAATGAATCACTGCCCAAAGATGATTACTATATCAAGCCGGTGACAGCTGAGGTTAAACAGACCGAGCTGTTCAAGCAGCTTCAGCAGTCACATGGGAATATTATTCATCTATCCTCACCGCAAACCCAAGATAGTCCAGCCATGTTTACCTTAGCAAGATTTTTGAACAATAACCGCAATCAATATCCCTACGGTATTCTGGTCTTCAGAATCTCCGAATCGGTCATCTATTCTTTAATGGAGGAAGAAGCGGGCGGGAAAGATATTTTTATTATTAATGATAAAGGGCTTATTCTCTCGGCAGCAGACAAGCACTTATTAAATACGAGCCTGCCGGAATTGCTTGATCAGAAATTTGATGAATCGCCTTCGGGCCGATTTGACACAACTTACAAAGGGGTAAAGGCTTTCGCCGTCTATAACACGCTTAAAAATGGATGGAAAACCGTATCTATCTTCCCTTATGACAGCATCATTCAGGACGCTAAATCACTCTCAGATCTGATTATCAAAATCTCACTGGGCTTTATTGGTGTGGCCCTCCTGCTGATTTACATTACGGCGTCGCTGTTCAGCAAGCGTATCCGTACTTTAATCCGGATGATCCGCCGCCTGGAACGGGGCGATTTCAATCATAGTACAGAAGAACATTTGGGGAATGATGAGATTGGCCAGCTGCATTTTGCCTTCAAGCAAATGACCACCCGGCTCAAAAGTCTCATTACCGAGGTGTATCAGAAGGAGCTGCAGAGTAAGGAGGCCGAGCTTGACCTGCTGCAAGCGCAAATCAACCCTCATTTTCTGTACAACACGCTGGGCTCCATCTCGTCGCTTGCCCTAAAACATCAAGATACGCGTATACAAGATTTGGTGCTTCATCTAGCCAAGTTTTATCGAATCTCCTTGAATAAAGGGAAAAGTATATTGACCATCCACGAGGAATTAAAGCTGACCCAGAGCTACAACGCCATTCAGCTAATCCGCTTTAAAGGCCAACTGAACATTACCTACACAGTAGATGAAGCGATCCTGCCCTACTCTACTGTCAAGCTTGCCTTACAGCCTTTTGTGGAGAATGCAGTGCTGCATGCCGTGTGGAGCCAAGAAAGTCCGCTGAACATTCATATCAAAGGTGTCATGGAAGCAAACGATATTATCTTGTCGGTAATCGATGATGGCATGGGGATGAGCCGCGAGACCCTCAGCTCTTTGCTTGAGGATAAGCCTGGACGAGGGTACGGAATCACTAACGTTGATCGCCGCATCAAACTAAAATATGGTGAGCACTACGGCGTTAAAGTGTTTAGCAGACTAGGAATAGGCACCACCGTGCAGATTCGTTTACCGCAAAAAGAGGTGTAGGAGCGGTGACGAGGGGATTCTCCATTGCGAGAATCCTTTGGCTTGCTTCTCCTTGGATTTGATGGGATCGTTGGGATCGTTGGGATCGTTCGGCACTATTTGCTCCCTCCTCATTCGTATCGGACCGAGGAGACCTTATTTCGATGATTCGGGGCATTTTGCTCGACTATCGGACTCAGATGCAGCAATTGACTCGTTTGTACACTAATTCTGGACAATTTTATAGTAATAAGAGCTATACAGTCCGAAATCTTTGTAAAATGCCTCAAATACCCGAAATAGCTGCAATACGGTCCGATGTGTTCTACTTCGCGCGGGATTCTACTTTGCTGGGGTGTGTTCGACTTTTGCGCGGAATTCTACTTTGCTGGGGAATGTTCGACTTTTGCGCGGAATTCTACTTTGCTGGGGTGTGTTCTACTTATACTCCTTCCTCTTACGCATCGGACCGAGGAGACCTTATTTCGATGAGTCGGGGCATTTTGCTCGGCTATCGGACTCAGATGCAGCTATTGACTCATTTGCACAGTAATTCTGGACATTTTTATAGCAATAAGAGCTATACAGTCCGAAATCTTTGTAAAATGACTCAAATATCCAAAATAGCTGCAATACAGTCCGATGTGTTCTACTTCGCGCGGGATTCTACTTTGCTGGGGTGTGCTAGACTTTTGTGCGGGATTCTACTTTGCCAGAGTGTCTTAGTGTGTTCCAACTTATACTCCTTCCTCTTACGCATCGGACCGAGGAGACCTTATTTCGATGAGTCGGGGCATTTAGCTCGACTATCGGACTCAGATGCAGCTATTGACTCTTTTGCACACTAATTCTGGACCATTTTATAGCAATAAGAGCTATACAGTCCGAAATCTTTGTAAAAAGACTCAAATATCCGAAATAGCTGCAATACGGTCCGATGTGTTCTACTTTGCGCGAGAGATTCTACTTTGCTGGGGTGTGCTAGACTTTTGTGCGGGATTCTACTTTGCCAGAGTGTCTTAGTGTGTTCCAACTTATACTCCTTCCTCCTACGCATCGGACCGAGGAGACCTTATTTCGATGATTCAGGGCATTTTGCTCGGCTATCGAACTCAGATGCAGCTATTGACTCATTTACATACTAATTCTGGACAATTTTATAGCAATAAGAGCTATACAGTCCGAAGTCTTAGTAAAATGACTCATATATCCGAAATAGCTGCAATACGGTCCGATGTGTTCTAACTATGATCTATTTTGTCGGGGTGTGTTCTACTTTTGCGCGAGATTCTAATTTGCTGAGACCGGAGTGTGTTCGACTTTTGCACGGGATTCTACTTTGCTGGGGTGTGCTCGACTTTTGCACGGGATTCTACTTCGCTGGAGTAAGGTCCGATAGATAGTAAAGTGCGGTACTAATAACTGCCGAACAGTAATGTACCTAATAATAATGTAGTACCTATTAGTAAAGTTCGATAAAGTAGCTAATTTCATCAAGTGATCTATCAAAAAAAGCGACTCTCCGGTTAATGGAGAGTCGCTTTTTTGTAGTGATTTCAGCTTACTTCAAAATCAAATTATAGATCACTTGAGCCGCTTCTGCGCGCGAAGCGATTCCTTTTGGTGCAAACCGTTCATGACTTTGACCTTGAATCAGTCCCAGACTGGCCGCTTCATTAACAGAAGCAGTGGCCCAAGCAGACACCTGATTCATGTCGGTGAACGCTGCGGCAGTTGCACCGTTGGTTGTTGCGCCGTTAGCTGTTGCACCGTTGGTTGGTACGCCGTTAGTTATTACGCCATTGGCTGTTACGCCGTTGTTCAGCTCGTAAGCCTTCATTAGCATCACCGTGATTTCTTCACGGGTGATTTGTGCGCCCGGCTCAAACTTGGACGCACTTCTACCACTCACGATTCCCGCCTTGTAAGCGATTGAGATAGGCTCCGCGAACCAGGCGGATGGAGCAACATCAGCAAAGCTTTCTTTTCCTGTCGCGGTCAGTCCAAGGGCATGAACAAGCATCGAAGTGAACTCGGCACGTGTAACTGCCCGGCTTGGTTCAAACTTTTCTTTGCTTGTGCCCTGCACATATAGCTTGGACGACAGCTCTAGGATTACTGGGTTAGCCCAGTGATTGGCCGGCACATCGACAAAGATGCGGTTCAACTCCAGCACAGCATATTTGCTGAAGTGGCTGACCTCAGCTTTTAATACACCGTTAGCATAATCAGCTTGAATATATTCCAGCCTGCCATTGTCCGCGATATAATAAACACCACCTCGTTTAGCATTGAAGCCTTCTGCCACTGGCATGATGAGTGTTATTGGCTTATCAAATGTAGCGAGTGTGTCTGTAGTGCCTGACCTGGTGGTGATAGAGAGACTAAGTTCATAGATGTCTCCCTTGAGTACAACAGCCGCATTAGTAGAACTAGCCACTGTAGCAACCAACTCATCGGCCTTGCTGCTGAGGTTCACCATCTTCAGGGCAATCGTGCTATCTTCCCGCTGTCCCTCAGGCAACTTGTTTTGTAGCTGGTGAATTAACTCCGCTGGTACCTGCAAAGAGAGCTTACCCGCATTCAAAACTAGGGTGTGGTTCGCCAACTGTCGGACTACAGCAGTGGATAACTGAACTTGTTGGATGTCCCCTTTAATATCAACCACTACCTGACCAGAATCACTGTCCACTTTCAGCATATCTGGCGTGAGAATCAAGGTTCCAATAGCATTCTCCAAGCCCGAAGTACTGCCAGAGGTACCGCCATTGTTTCCTGGATTCCCAGGATTACTCGGTTCTCCCGGATTTCCTGGATTCCCAGGATTACTAGGCTCTCCTGGATTGCTCGGTTCTCCCGGATTGCTCGGTTCTCCCGGACTGCTCGGTTCTCCTGGATTGCTAGGCTCTCCTGTAGAGTCCTCTTTGACCGTGATTTCTGCCGATGCTTTGAATCCACCGTCTACCGTTTCCACAGTAATGGTGGCCTTTCCAGCTTCTACAGCGGTTACTGTTCCGTAGACTACGGTAGCTACAGAGGTATCGCTCGAAGTCCAGAGGACTGCTTTATCCGTCGCATCTTCCGGCGATACCGTAGCCGTCAATTTGCCGGTTTCACCTGCGGTCAACGAAAGCTCTGTCTTATCCAGTGTTA
Source organism: Paenibacillus sp. FSL R7-0163 (assembly GCF_037969975.1). Taxonomy (NCBI): domain Bacteria; kingdom Bacillati; phylum Bacillota; class Bacilli; order Caryophanales; family Paenibacillaceae; genus Paenibacillus; species Paenibacillus sp. FSL R7-0163. The sequence continues at coordinate 1,106,790 of NZ_CP150224.1, read as the reverse complement.
TACCGGTTACTTGCTTAGGTGCAGCCGTCAATTTTACCAATTTCGACTCTGTCGGCTGCAAGGACAATTTCATAGTTCCTGTGGCAGAGGAAACTTCTCCTGTCCAGAGATCTTGCGTAGTATAAATCTCTGCAGCATCCAGTCCAGCGCGGCCAAGATCAACTTGCTTATCTGCCGAAGCAGATGCACTGTAATTGAATACGGCCAGATAATAATCATTGCCATCCTTCATAACAAAAGTATCAGCGGCATTGGCGTTTGTATTTCCTTCAAGTGGCTTGAACACTTTTCCTTTTAAAGCTAAATCGAGAACATCCTTGTTGTTGAACAAAGCGGTCATGTACTCCTGTGCTTTTGAGTCGTTAACATTGTCAGAGCCAAGCAGTACTGTTCCAGCGATAACGCCAGAGTTCATACGGCTACGCGCTTCAGTCAAGCTGGTAGCACGGGCCAATGCCAAATGATCAGGATCGGTGTAGGTGTAGATCGTGCCATTTTGCCAAAAGCCATAGGTTAATGAATTCAGCATATATTCGGTTTCATTGATCTTGCCGTAAGTGTCGCAGGAAATTCGTCGGCTATGCGCATATTGGCTCGGGAAAATAGGCGCAATTGATGCGCTAATGAACATTTTTCCATCCAGACGTTCTTTCACATAACGCATTCCTTCATTATAAGCTTGGATTCCTGTCGTTATAGTTGGATCGAAATGTTGCCCCTCAAGCGAACCATGCGTTAAAAAATCTAATTTGATGAAGGTGAAGCCCAGACCTTTAAATTTGTCCAAAAAATAGTTCATGCGCAATTGGGCACCAGGATGTGTTACATCCAAAGGAAAAGCCCCGTCCAGAGTCGGCAGCGGTTGACCCGCGGCATCCTTAAGGACAATATCGCCGTAAGTATATTTATTGTCAGTTCCCTCTACAATCTGGTCCATATTGTTGCCCCAGTATACAAACGGTGCCCAATAAATACCCGCATGCTGGCCATTCCCTTTAATAACCGATACGGCGTCAGCCAGCTGCTTATCATTCAGATTATCCCAATAAGAATCCATGTTAATAAATACATTGCCGTTATTATTGAAATTTTGCAGATTCTCTTTATAGTAATTGGAGACATCCACTACATCCTGATAGGAAAGCGTACCCTCGTAAGCTCCCCAGCTATTAAAACCAACCGGTACGCCTTGTGGCAGCTCGGGGTTTAGCGCAAGTGCAGGTGTAATGATCGCATTAGCTTTACCATACTCCTCAAGCCCTGTACGGTAATCACTGAAAGCCCCTACCATGATCATAGGTGAGGATAAGTTTGTTCCACTTAAGCTGCCATGAGGCTGGGTATCGCGTGTGACATCACTAGCTGCACCGCCATATACGACCAGTTCATTCAGCCGATTGGCGGAACCTTTCCAGTCGATGCCTGTCTTCCAGGTATCATGAGTTACAGAGCCAAGCACAAGGCCGCTGCGTGTCGAGTTGTTAAACACAGTAGTCACCTCATAGCTGGTATCTGCACGGTTCATAGATTGAGATTTATAACGAATCCAAGCATCGTTGTCAAAAGGAACTGTAAGCACACGATTATCCGCACTAGCTCCGATATCCACACCACCTGTACGTTTTACGGTAATAGGTGACATATAGTTGGTCTTGACCGCTGTATCGCTGGCGACATCCAGACGGGTCAGAAAATACTTTTGATCGTCATAAAACTTGTAGACCTGCTTTAGCGTCGGTTTTCCTGTGGAAGTGTGGACAAAAGTTAGCTCCACGCCTTTGCCGAAACCATCCTGAATTTCTACCGGAGCACCAACAATTGTATGACTCTCATAGCTTGTAGTCTCAACGAGCGTATCGCCGATTTTGATACTGCTATAGATCCCATGCAGCTTCTGTCCGTCAGCCCAGTTATAGCTTGCATATCCAGACTTGGTATTATAGGACACTTCATATTGGCCATTTGATACAAGCAGTCCGTAAGTATATTCGGTAACTGTGATAGCTCCGTAGTTCTTCGAAGCGCCCGGTGTTCCTAAATCACCGTCTTCCTCCACTGGGGGATTAGGATCCACACCCATGGCTGGCTCAACTATAATTCGGTCCAGATCTGGCGCATACCAGTTGCCATCTGTAAATTTGATTGTATTCTCGCCTTCGTTCAGTGGCAGTGTAAGTTCATACATTCCAACCGTATCCCAGTCCGGTGTCTTGGGCAGCTCATAATACTGTTCTGCACCACCATTCGCACTAACGTAGAAGCTGCGTGGGTCACCTGAAATGTAGGCGACTGTGATTCGGTAATCACCAGTCATAGGGGCTGTAATCTTGTTGAAGGTTATGGAGCTGCCGCTATTCAAGTACCCTACCTTCTGGCCACCCGAAGCATTCGGGCTTTCGGAAACTTGGGCCTCACCTGTCAAAACATTGAGCGGAGATTCTGCTTCATAGCTGAGGGTATAAGGAATAATTTCTATCCGGTCGAAATCTGGAGAATACCAATCATGATCTGAGAAGGTGATAGTATTCAAACCCTCTACCAAAGAGGCCTCCACATCATAGGTTCCCACGGTGCTCCAGCTTGCCGTCTTTGGCAGGTCGATCATTTCATCCATTCCATCGTTAACCTGCATATAGACAGGACGTTGATCGCCGGAAATATAGGAGATGCGGATTAAATACGTTCCCGCTACTGGTACTGCAACATTTGTGAACTGTAAGGAACTGTTTTTGTTCAGATCCGTTACGATTTTACCGCCAGAGCCCACACTGCTGTCCGCCACTTTGGCGTTGCCTGTAAGCATATTCTCAGTAGCCTCGGCTTCCATGATCACACCATGCAGCTTCTCCTTCCAGTCACCTCCGGGTCCTTCACCTGGATCGCTGTCGTCTAGTCCACGGATTACGATCTTATCGATGTCTGGAGAATACCAGTTGTTGTCATCGATCAAGATGTTATTAGCACCCGCGTTCAGCGGAAGCGTCACATCATAAGTGCCTACCGTATCCCAGTCCACAGTCTTGGACGGTTCTTCAAATTGCTTGTCACCGCCATTGGCACTGATATTAAACGGGCGCGAATCGCCAGAAATATAATACACTGTAATTTTATAATTCCCTGGCTCGTTTACGGTCACATTATTGAACAACAAGGAGCTGCCTTGATACATGCCGCCCACTTTTTTCCCTCCGGAAGCCGCTGGGTGGTCAGAAATTGACGCATTACCCGTCAGAATATTCCCATCCGCTTCAGCTTCATAGCTATTTGTATCCTCGGCGTAAACCTTGCCGGCAAACTGACCACCGCTGCCTAACACTAAGCTGATCATAAGAAAGAACAAGAACCCTCTTTTCATTACACGTCCAAACATTTAATCCCTCCATTTAACTTTCTGATATAAGAAAAGCCTTCCGGTTGCAATTCATCAGTTGTTCCTTTTTCCAAATAACGTCTTCAGAACTCCTCTCCTTGTTGTAAGTAACGTCATGTAAGGAATGAACGGCCCGTACCGATTACTCTCTCAAGAATGCTGTATCCAACTATTGCCGTCTGGATTTCTTGAAAGCGCTATCGCAATTAGATTTGTAAAAAAGCTTCCTTTAATCGCAATAATGAATCAAGCCCCTCACATGTGCTGAGTTGTAATACATGCTTATTGTAAAAAGCAAAGGGGCATCTTTCCATATCGCAAGTTTACAATTCATAAAGGAAAGCGACTTTTCTTTCTATTCAGTAAGCAGAAGTGCGGAAGGTTAAATATTTTTCCTATACTCGTTAGGTGTGACCCCAAGGTTCTTCAGAAATAGAGAAATAAAATAAGACGTGCTTTCGTACCCCACTCTCTGGGCAATATCTTGAATCTTCAGTGACCCGTCTGCGAGCAGCTCCTTAGCCTTATCAAGCCGAATACGGGTTAAATAATCGTGGATCGTGATGCCTGTTTTATCCTTAAAAATAGATCTTAAGTAGTTCGGTGACAGATAAACCTGATCAGACAGACTATTAATCGTAATCGGCTGATCGTAATTTTGTTCGATCACGGTGCGAACCTTGTGGACGAGCTTTGTATTTTTATCCATAAGTCGCTCACCTAGCATGCTCACGGCATCACCCGCAGTGCCCAGGATTAAATCCTCGATCTCATGTAAAGTCAGCGCATTATAGATGGAATGATAGAGCTCCGCCCGCTTAAAGCCCTCGGGAACCGACTGATGCAGCTGCTCTAGCAGTTCATCAACAAGATCAATCGCCCAATTACAGATGATTTTTTTCTTGATTCTCAGCGTGGCCAATCCCACGAAATATTGATGCAGCTTTTGTGCGGCCTGCTCGAAGTCCAGCTGATTGATAGCTTCAAACCACTCTTTTCTCTCAAAAGGTGGCATATGTTCACTGTCGAACTGATTCGAAATAGCCGCGGCATGAATAATTAAGCCCGTGCCTTTATAAAAACGTTCATTTAAAATCACACGCGTCTGCTTATACAGATTATGGACCAGCGCTAATTCTGCTGCCAGCGCCCCGACTGCTGCCGTCACCGTAAAATCCAGCGCACTACGAATAGCCACAGCTAAATCCTCCCAAGCATAATAGCCAGGTTGTTGAGTTGCTTCCATAAACACACCTGTCTCGCCATCCTTGTAAGGAACAAAAACAACCTCTATATTTTTCGCCTTAAAAAAGTGATCCAGATAAGAGATCAGCCGGCTCATACACTCTTCCAGACTCTGCTGCTCACCCTCCGCCTCTTTGGGGTCGATGCTGAACAGTGCCATGGTATAACGATTACTCTCTGGGAGACGTGTCAGCCTGTTGAAGTTATTTGCCAGCTCTGCGGCTTGCTCCGCATTTTTTTCAAAAGAAAGCTCCTTAAGAATTTTAGTTTTAGCAGCCTCCATAGAACGTTGTTTCATCTGAACCTCTTCGCAGCGTGCTTTAACCTTTTCGATAACGCTTTCAATTTCAGTCAAATCTAGCGGCTTCAGTAAATATCCGACAGCTCCTACATTAAGGGCCGATTTAACATAGTGGAATTCATCATGTCCGGTGAGGAACATAATTTGCATATGGTCATAACATTCATGTATTTTTTTAGCCAACTCAATTCCATTCATTATCGGCATCTGAACATCTGTAAGAATAATATCCGGTTGAAAAGCCTCTATTTTCTCCAAAGCTTCTCTACCATTGCTCGCTGTTCCAACGACATAGATGCCCATCTCTTCCCAGCGGATATAATCTCTCATCATCTCAAGACCCATTTCTTCATCATCTACCAGAAAAATACTATACACCTGAGGTTTCCTCCTACTTGTTGTCTGTATTTGCTCCTATTATATTCTTTTCCCCTTAGGCGATCATCGACCAAATTAATGTAAGTCATTTTCAGGCATGAATCGTTACTTTGTAAGATCTAATCCCAACGTGCTTGTAAAAAGGCTATCGGGTCCTAAGCAGACCAGATAGCCCTTTGATACGTACTCATCATTATTCGGACGCATAATGAAAACGGAGGCTCATCGCCCCCGCCGAATTATTATAACAGCTCCAATTGGCTGTTGAAATAGTAGCTTCCTCCTGTTTCTGCTTGGAAGGTATTTCTCTGATCTCCCCATCGAAGGGTCACCGTTCCCGGTGAGTAGGTGCGAAGCGTAGCTTCCGTCAACTGCCCCTTCTCCCAAACTACGTCTACCTCTACCTTTCCTTTGGCTCGTAATCCAGACACCGATCCTGTATTCCAGGCTTGCGGGAGCGCTGGCAACAGATGAATTTCATCCGCGTGGCTTTGCAGCAGCATCTCTGCAATGGTAGCCGTCCCGCCAAAGTTGCCATCCACGACAAAGATATTGCACTCTGCTCCACCAATCCCTGATTTGGAGAAACTGAACAGATTATCGAAGCACAATCCGCTAATCAAATGAGAGATATGCTTATACGCCTTCTCCCCGTCATATAGTCTGGCAAAACTAAGGCCGAATAAGGCGGCGGTGAACTCTACATCCTCCAGTTCTTCCTGAGCCATCCGGTTCTCCAGCGTTACCCTTGCTGCCGCACTTAACTCCGGTGTTCTGTCCGGTGTAATCTGGTTGCTTGGATACAAAGCGAACAAATGAGCCAAGTGTCGATGCTCAGGTTGTGCTTCCTCATAATCTTCAACCCACTCCTGCAGCTGACCTCTTTTGCCAATCTGTAGCGGGGGTAACTTAGCAATAGCTTCCTCTAGCTTCAGCTGAAGCTCAACATCTGTATCAAGTAACACCGCAGACTTCAGGCAGAACTCGAAAAGATCCTGCACGAGCACTTGATCCATGGTCGAGCCCATAGACAGCTGCTGTGCACCCTCGCTGCTATCTGCGGGATAGAAGCTGTTCTCTGGCGAGTTCGAAGGCCCCGTCACCAGCCAGCCATATTTCGGATGAATCGTCATATAGTCGAGGAAGAATTCTGCGGCTTCTTTTAGAACAGGATATGCCTGGCGCTCTAGAAATACACGATCCTGACTATATTCATAATGTTCCATCAGATGGGTTGCAATCCATAATCCGCCTGTGACATTGAGCCCCCATGAGGTTTCCCAGCCCGGAGCTGTAAAACCCCAGACGTTAGAGAATACATGCGCCACCCATCCTTTGCTGCCATATAAATCCCGTGCAGTTGATCTTCCCGCCTGAGATAAATCTTCAATATATCGCATCAATGGAAGGTGGCTGTCCCCAAGGTTCACGACTTCTGTCGGATAATAATTCATCTGTGTATTAATATCGAGATGATAGTCGCAGCTCCAGCCCATACGACAAGCCTCACCGTCATTCCAGATTCCCTGCAAGTGCAGTGGAAGAGGTGAATCTTCCCGTGATCCGGCAATGGTCAGGTAGCGGCCATACTGGAGGAACAATGCGAACAAATGAGGGTCCTCCACCTGATCCTGTGCCAGCAACCTAATCCGCTGATCGGTAGGCAGACTTTCTTTCCCGGAGCTTCCCAATTGAATATCCACCTTTTCATATTCCTGACGGTAATCTTGAATATGATCTTCTTTTAACTGTCCATAACCTTTGGTTAAAGCCTGCCGTAGGTTGCTGTAGCTCTCCGTCTCCCAATCCTGGTTGCTCCGGCGATAATCGGTACTGACCCCAAAATAAATCCGGGCCTCATTAGCTCCGGAAACTCTTAATCGGCCATCCCCCCTGTAGATCGTACCGCCGGATAGACTTACTTTGAGCTGCCCTTTTGCCCATACCCCGCATTTACCATTACTATGCACCTTTTCTGTAGCTTGCCCCTTGAATTCAATGGTGTCGCCATCCACAACCTCAGTCGTAAACGATTCTGTCCCACCTTCGATGGCAAGCGTAAAGGATACACCTCCAGGCTTATCGCTCCAAATTCTTGAAACTAACAGATCATCGGCATGTGAAGCGAAGACCTCTCGATGGATGGTTGTTTCGCCGCTCTCATAGACCGCCCAAGCCACTGCACTTGTCAATTCCAGCTCCCGCCGAAACACACCGCCTGATTTAACATCCGCATCCTGGGCAAAATCAATAACAACCTCGCATAATCCCAGGTTCGTACCGAAATTTTGTTTTTTAGGCTGTAAATACTGTTTGGCTAAACGATCACCGCTGTCATAATCGCCGGCAAAAAAGTGACTTCGCGCCTCTTCAAGCGCAGTTCTACCTCCGGCAGGAGCAGGGTCGGGATCCTTTTGCCCAGACCAATAGGTCACCTCGCTCATGCTCCAAACCTCACGATGCGGCGCCGCCATTATAACAGCACCTATTCTTCCGTTGCCCAATGGCAAACCTTGCGACCAGCTTGTTGCAGGGGCTGAATACCACAATTTAAAATCGCTCATTAGATCGTCTCCTGTCTGTAATAGACCTCAAAGTGTTGTTAATTAATTCGCTTATTTCTTTATTAGCATTGTCTATTTATCGCATTTATCGTAACATTGTCGGTATTAATAGTCTTTGTTGACTCGTTCATTCATTTGACAATTTATCCGTTATCCCAAACATTTAACTACAATCCAGAATTAAGAAATACTTCTAGACAAGGGGTATAGTATGAACAAACTATCTGAAATCACACCGTATGTTGGAGCAATCATGCCTTATCTGTACGACGGCAGCAGCAATGAGCATCTGCGCGTCGGCAATGCCTACGCTTTTCATCTGTTTACCGATGGCCCCGGTGAGATGGAAATCGACGGAATACGTTATCCGATTGAGCGTAGAACACTGGTGTTTCTCCGTCCCGGCCAGCCACATGCCTTTCATATTTCCCCTTCTCATCCACTCTCGTCCTACAATGTCTATTTTGATCTGTGGGACAAGCAGTCACCTATGTCTACTAATCTTTCTTTTATCCATGCGCCTGAAACCTTTAGGCTTGAGAAAAAGGCCACCGAAGCCCCCTGTGCCGAGCTGAACGAATTGCCTTGCGTTTTCCCGCTAGCTAAATATCCACAGCTATACGATAGTCTTGTGATGATTGCCAAAATATACAATGAAGCGATATTCTACCGGAATGAAGCGGTCCATAGCTTGTTATACGGTTGGATATTAAGCTGGTATAATGCCCTCCATCAGCATCAGCCAAGCGATTATCGGATTGTCCGCCTGTTGGAGTATTTGAACACTCATCCCGAACGTGGTAAATCTATCGAAGACTGGGCACATCTCTGCGGACTCAAGCGAACCTATTTTCATGAGCTGTTTCTGCGAGAAACCGGGATGACGCCGCGCGCTTATCATCATAATCTCGTTATGCGACGGGCGGCAGGTCTGCTTCTGGAGAGCGAGCTAAGTGTTACTGCCATTGCTGAGAAATTAGGCTATCCTTCGATCCATCCCTTTTCCAGACATTTCAGTGCCTGTTACGGCATAAATCCCACACAATACCGCCTTAATCCGCTAAGCCGAATACAAATATAGGTTATAAAAAAAATACGCGCTATCCGCAAGAAGCAGAGGGCGCGTATTCTTTTTTATTTTGCTGTCAATTTGAAGATTTTAGATTCTGCGGGTTCAAGTGTAACTTCCAGCTCTCCTGAGGTTTCCCCTTTTACACCTTCCCATAGGTCCAGCAGCTGGTAAGCACCTTGAGCATTCAGCCCTGCACGTTCTAATGAGATAGATCTAGGAGCGGATTTCACGGCATCGTAATTGAAGACGGCTATATAAAAAGCATTTTCTTCTGCAGATTCGAGCACAAAAGTATCACAGGATTGCTTGCCGAGGTCCCCTTCTATCGGTCTGAAGGTTTTGCCAAGACGAGCAACATCCATAATGTCCTTATTGCTCAGCCAAGCTTTGGCCCGGGCGGCGGCTTCCTCTTTTCGGAAGTCATCCCCTAGCAGCAGCACCGTTCCCGCGATCACCGAAGCGGTTAGCCGGCTGCGACCTTCATGCCAGCCCGTGGCTTCCTGGTTATGGCTCTTGTACAGTACGGAATGGTCAGGATCATTGTAACGGTACAATGAATCGCTCATCCACCAGCCATGGGTTAAAGAGTTGAGCATGTATTCTGTATCCTGCAGCGTGCCAAAAACATCACAAGAGACACGCCGGCTATGTGCAAATGCATAAGGGAACAACGGTGCGATGGACAGATTAATAAAGAACGGTCGACCAATTACCTCTGGAGACAGCTTGTTCTGCAAGTAGGACATACCGTAGTGATACGCCGCAATGCCCGTCGTAATCTCCGGATTGTGATGCTGCCCTTCCAGTGCGCCATGTGCTAAGAAATCCAGCTTGATATACTCGAATCCTTCCGAGATGAATTTATTTGTATACCAATCCATTCTTTGCAGGTTCCCCGGATGTGTGGGGTCAATGGCTAGCCCTCCATCAACATCCGGCAGAATCTCTCCTTCGCTGTCCCGAAGCAGGATATCGCCATAGGTGTATTTACCGTTCGTACCCTCCACGACATCTCCGAACTGAGAAGGACTTCCCCAGAAAGCGAAAGGGGTCCAGTAGGTTCCCGGTCTATGACCATTCTTCCGCACTAGCTCAAGTGCATTTTTCATCTCTTCTGCTGTGAAATTATCCCAAAAAGCGTCAAAGTTGATGTACAGCGTATCCTCATTCTGGAATCCTAACGGCTGCACTTCTTTTTTCAAAAACTCACTGGTCGACGTATACAAATCATAATCGAGTTCAGCCATTGCGGCAGACCAGCTATTCCAGCCAACAGGAACGCCACCCTCCCAAGCCAGCGGAGCTTCAATCCATGTATTGGCCCGGCCGTAAGCTTCAAGACCTTCTCTGTAATCGTCATAAAAACCTACGAATACGAGCGGTGACTCCACTCTTTTGCCTTTTACATAACCGTGCGGCTGAAAGTCGCGGGTTAATTCACTCACAGCCCCACCGTAAAGATCCAGCTCCTCGATCTGGCCGCTTCGCTCGCTTTTGATACGGATACCCGTTTTCCACACCTTATGAGTTATGGAACCCATGATAATCCCTCGCCGGCTATCCGGCGCGAACACTGCTGTTACCTCGTAGCTCTCTGTATCCATAGGTGGCTTCACCACTGTATATCTGACCCATTTATCGTTGTCGTAAGGCACACGCAGGATGCTTGGTTCATCCGGTTGACCTGACTCGCCGCCGAGTGATACCGATTTGCTCTGAATGACCGCCATGCGGTTCGCTTTGATATCCTCATCGCTTGCGATCGCACTTTGCATCAGCACATATGAGGACGACTCATAAATATAAAAATGCTGCTCCAGCTGTGGCAGCAGGGATGTTTCATGCACAATCACTAGATGAACACCTTTGCCAAAACCTTCACGAACAACCTCTTCCTGCAACTTCAGCACGTGGCTCTGATAGTGCTCAGTATTATATTCCCGGCCCTGCCAGCGAAAGGCGCTGCGAATCCCCTTTACATGTGCAAAAGTCCCGCCGACAACGGATGACTCACCTGTTCCGAGATCAATCTCCAGATTCACCAGGCCATTGGTTACACGGATAAGAGACGTTGTGTCTGTATTCACGTTTACGGTTGTATTACTGTCAGTTAGCATAATTTGCCTCCTTGTTGCTGCATTTTGGACCTTGAAGGCCGCAGTCTCAGTAGCTGTATCCCCCAAGTATGACCTCATTATAAAGAGCGGATAAAGCGTTTTCTATACAACGATCTTCCGATCCATACCACGATCTAACACATCTTACCTAAACACTGCTGGTCCTGAAGCTTCATGCTGCAAATACAAAAAACAGCAGCAGGACCAAACGTTCAGGTCCTACTGCTGTTCATACGCTTATAAAACAGATTATTGCTGATCACCAATGATAAGCTTGTAGGATTGTCCCGCGGTTGTAGCGAAGCTTACCCTTCCTTCGGCAGAATGTTCACACTGTAAATCGTGGCTGCCACAGGTTACCTTAAGTGGAGTATCCATGCGGATCACACATTCTGTGCCCAGCAGGGAAGTGATCTGCGCTTCCACTAGCTTGCCGTTGTCCCACTGAATGCTGACTTCAAAGCCACCGCGGGCACGTAAACCTGCAACGCTTCCCTCCTGCCATTCATTTGGCAATGCAGGCAGTAGTTCGAGATAGCCGCGGTGAGATTGCAGCAGCATTTCGGCAATCCCGGCGGAGGCTGCGAAGTTGCCATCAATCTGGAACGGCGGATGCGCGCCGAGCAGATTGGCATAAACTCCGCCGTGATTATACTGCTCCGACTCCCCGTCCTTCACCAGCCGCAGCATGTTGGAGAGCAGACGCAGGGAACGGTTTCCATCCCGGAAGCGGCTCCATAAAGCGACTCTCCAGCCCAGACTCCAGCCTGTGCTTTCATCCCCTCGCCGCTCCAGCGAGGTTCTTGCCGCAGCAAATAGCTCAGGGGTCTCTTCTTCTGACAACTGGCGGCCCGGATAAATACCAACCAGATGCGAGGTATGTCTGTGATACATGTCCTCATCCTCAAAATCAGAGGACCATTCCTGCAGTTGCCCGTACTTGCCAACCTGCAGTGGCAATAGACGCTCACGGGTACTTTTCAGCTCTTCACGCAAAGCTTCATCCGTTCCAAGAATCACAGATGCCTCGATACAGTTCGTGAACAACTCCCAGATCAGCGATATATCCATTGTGGCACCCGGGCTGACCGCAGCCACACCTTCCGCTGTCCGGAATTTATGCTCTGGTGAAGTGGACGGGGAGGTCACAAGATTGCCTTTGCCATCGTCAATTAGCCAATCCAATGCGAACAGAGCCGCCTCTTTCATGACAGGATAAGCCGAAGCCCGCAAGTATTCAGTGTCTCCGCCAAAAGCATAATGTTCCCAAAGATGCTGAGTCAGCCAGATACCCCCCATTGGCCAATAAGCCCAGCTTGGATCTCCATCGCCATAATCACCTACCGGTGCAGTGTGTGCCCAAAGATCCGAGTTATGATGAGCTACCCAGCCCCGGGTGCCATAGTTGGTCCGAGCGGTATCCGCCCCTCTCTTCGCCAGATTGCCGACGAAATCCAAAAGTGGCTCATGACATTCTGCCAGATTGCAAATCTCAGCGGGCCAATAGTTCATTTCTGTATTGATATTCAGTGTATAGTTACTGCTCCAAGGCGGACGAGTAGAGGCATTCCATATTCCCTGAAGATTGGCAGCCTGCGTTCCGGGGCGCGAGCTTGCGATCAGCAAATAACGTCCGAAATGGAACAGCAGCTCAACTAGACCCGGATCTTGCGCGGAGTAAGTCGTAATCCGCTGCTCGGTTGACATTCCTTCCGGCGCCAGCGGCTTGCCCAGCCGAAGCTTCACCCGATCGAAAAGTACCCGGTAATCGGTGATATGCGCTTGAAGCAGGCTGGTATAAGACTTGCCTTGAGCATCTGCCAAGAAAGAAGCTGCAATGGTGGAGGCAACTTTTCCTTGAACTCCCGGGATTAGGTCATACCCGTTAAAGCCTGTAGCCGCACTGAAATAAAAGGTTGCCGCTGTCGCACCCAGCAAATGAATCCCACTGCCATCAACCGTTACTTGGCCGTCATCCGCCGTCACGGAGAGTTGTCCTTCGAAAGCCATTCCCTTGCTGCTGCCTGATTCACCGTATCGGATGGGATTGTCGCTCCCGAAATAGCTTGGATCTACATGCTCCGGTGCCGTTCCCGATAGTACAAAGCTGTCGCCTTGCGAATAAAGGTTGTGCCGGAGCGGACTTTCCAGCGTAGCATGCACATTCAATGCGCCTGGCACACTTGCGGTCAAACGAAGTACAAGCAACTGATCAGGATGAGAAGCGAACATCTCACGGGTATAAGTAACATTGCCAATCTGATATTCAATGCGATGCAGCGCATTTTCCACATCCAGTGTACGCTGATAAGAATGATAGACGTTGCCATGCTCAAAACGAAGCAATAGATCACCAAAAGGTAAATAAGATTGAGTATACGACCCCATCATTTCTCTGGTCAGCGTGTCCGCCTCAACATAGCGGCCTTCTTGAATCAGCTGTCGCACCTTTGGCAGAACGTTTTTAGCACCGGGATTGTTACCCTCTTTTGGGTATCCTGACCAAAGCGTATCCTCGTTCAGACTAATTTTCTCCTGTTCCACACCACCGAAGATCATACCGCCCAGACGTCCATTCCCAATTGGAAGTCCTTCCGTCCATACATATGCTGGCTTGTCATATTGAAGTTTCATACGCGCTCTCCTCACCATCTGTCATTTAGTAAATTATCAGCAATTTCAACCTCACTGCAGGCATTTAATTCAATCGCATCATCAAGCCTCACCACTGCCTGCCGGAATTCCATTGCACTTAAAGACCAGTCCGCAGGTGCTCTTGGTACTAAGGGCCAACGCATCAATACTCTCAAACTTGGATTAGTGACATCCCGGTTCTCTTCCTCGCTGGCAGTATTCGAGATAAAATAAGGTTTCCGGATGGCCTCGTCCGGATAGAAATGATAGCAGCCCTTCGGCAATCCAGTAGTCCCGGGCCGGGAATTTCAGCGACAGCCTGAATAGCCCGAACCATGGCTGGCTGCGCGTCTAAACCAGAATCCGGCAGTACTCCATAATCCGTCAGGCGGATTACAGTAGGAGTAGTTAAGGCATTGTTCTCGGCAGAAGTGATCATCGGCACCGCCTTTCTTTTTTTGTAAACGCTTAATATTTGGCAGTATAATATCTCCACTTAAAATAATCAATTGTGCAGCAGTTTCAGAATACGCAGGCTGGTACCTTTACTCTGTTCGTCCTTCAGCCCCGTAATGCGTACTGTAACCCGCAGTTCTTGACGTTGTTCCCGGATCGGAAACATGGCGATAATAGGCCGAAAGGCAAGCGGACACCATTCATCGAATAAGTTCACAGCTTTATAAGAACTGTCATTAAGCGAATATTCAAAAATCCCGCTGTCCGGTCCGTAGAGCAGCATCAAGCCTGCGCTTTGCCCGGTTACGGTAAAAGAAAACATAGCCTCCTTGCTATGGGTATACAGATGCTCTGTTCCAAAACGCCAGTTCATCAGCGGATCTCCTGCAGACAGTTCGCGAAGTTCGTAACCGTTCACATGATCAGCCGCGCGGAAATCAAGCAGACTGCCATATTCATAATTTTGCTCCGCTAAGGGTGGAATATCTAAAGAGCTTTCGCTGCTCAAATTCGTCTTGCCAGGAACAAGCGCTGTCTCCAGATACTCTCGCAAAAAGGAAGCATACAGCGCATGACCGTCATCATTGGGATGATATCCATCCGGTGCCAGCTTAGTCCACTCCATTTGTCCCGCCTTTAGCTGCGCATAGACTCTAGCTGCAAAATTAACAGAGGGAAGCTTATAATGCTCAGCTACTTCTTCATGGACAGCGATATTAAAGGGATTGCTCCCGGAGAGATTCTTCTCTGCTGCCGTATACAAAAAGCAAATATCAGTGCCCGGTGACAACCGTCTGCATTGGCGGACAATGCCCTCCATCCCTCTAATGGATTCTTCCCGGTCACTGCCGTCATTGACGCTAAATTCAACGAATAACAAATCAATTGTGCCCTGCTGCAGGACATGCTCCTGTAATCGATGAGCACCTAAAGTTGAGTTCGTTCCTCCCACTCCTGCGTTGATGAAGCGGAACTCCTGATCTGCAAACCGTTCCTGAAGATACTTACCGGTGAGCGCTCTCCAGCTATATGTGTCTGCTTCGGATGCACCTGCCCCCTCCGTAATTGAGCCGCCTAAAAAGGCAACGGTCACAGTCCCTTTTTCCGTAAGCCTGCCGTTAATTTGAGGTAGTCCACGGCGCGGAACTACAAATGAATGATTGCAATGTTTCTCGTCTGTCATAACTCAACCTCCATCCATAAAAAACCATATTTTCTCCTTGAAATCAAGAAATCAGGTGCGGGGTCTATCATACAGCACCTGATTCTGATTTCAATATTTATTTTTTTGAAGTATCATAAGCCTTTTGTAAAATTTCGAGATAACGGTCAAGCTTCAAGTTCTGCAATCCCTTTACATAAGCGTCCCAGTCCTTGTTCAGATCCTTGTTGCCTGTGATGAATTGCAGCTCATTTTGTTCGATGTAATTTTTCAAATTTGTCTGCAGCAAGCTGGCTTCATCAATCTCACTTGGATCAATCCAGATCGACCAGATAGGGAACAACTCTTTAGGCTCATGACCTTCGTATAGCAGAGTCGCATCATACAATCTACGTTCGTAACCATCAGAAGCAAAGATGTCGGTACCTTGAACGTAAGTATCACGGTATTCTTTAGGCTCATAGAAGTGAGCCATACCACTCCAGCCCGCATTACGTGGTGCTGCGCCTTCTTCACCTGGAATTAATTTGATCATCGGTTTAACATCTTTACCCAACGCCACATCGCTTTCAACCGGATCGGTCCAATCGGTTCCCTTCAGGCCAGCTGCGCCATTCGTTTGGCCTTCTGGTGTGAACATATAATCCACCATCTTGATCAGTGTAATTTGCGCTTCTTCACTTGCTTTGTTTGTGATCACGAATTTTGCACCCGGGACTACGCCGCCTCCATCATGAGTCGCATAAGAAATTCCTGAAGGTCCCGAAATCGGAGGAAGCGGGTTGTAATGTGCTGAGCGGGTATTCCCCGGGTCGATGTTTACGAAGATCGCTGGGTGCATACCTGCACCTGCGCCTAGAATTTCTGCATCAGCATTTTCACCGATTTTCTTAAAAGCTTCCGCGTTTTGTGTAAAGGCACCCGGATCAATTAACCCTTCGTCAAACAGGGATTTAATATAGGTCAATCCTTCTTTCCACTCCGGAGTAATGGCAGCAGATTGCACCTTTCCATCCTTCATGTTCAGGTAATTACGATCATCATCATAAACAAATGCGTTCATCAAGAAAGGAACGATCCGTACGCCGAACTCCTCGATGGAACCGCTTAGCGGCACTTCATCCGCTTTGCCGTTGCCGTTCGGGTCTTGCGTTTTAAAGGCTTTCAGTACATTTTTAAATTCCTCAGTGGTCTTCGGCATCTCCAAGTTAAGCTTTTTCATCCACTCAGTATTCAGCCACATTTTGCTAGGATAGGAACAGTGGAAACATTCTGTATAAGCTACAAGTCCGTAAATGTTGCCATCAGGTGCAGTATTAAACGTTCTTAGGTCAGAGTTCTTTTCCATGGCTGCTTTAATATTAGGAGCATATTTATCAATCAGATCATTTAGCGGAATGAGTACACCTTGCTTGCCGTATTTCAGTAGATCGGCCTGTGAGAATTGATCAATATAGTGAGTAAGCAGGTAGGCATCTGGATAGTCGCCACTCGCCAGTGAGATCTGGCGTTTTTCCTGAGCACCATCCGATGGATTGATCTGCCAGTTGAATTTGAAATTAAATTTCTCTTCTACATGTTTTGTGAATTTATTGGTCGAAAGGTCGATGCCGGATTCCTGAACTGAGAACACGCTGATCTCAACCGGCTTGCCAGACGAACCCGAACCAGAGCCCTGCTGCGTGCTGGATGCGTTACCTGTATTTTTATTTGCACATCCGCTAATTACAACCGTAAATGCCATGACCAGAATTAGTAAAGTTATCAAGCTTTGCTTCTTCAAATATTATCACTCCCTTTTGTAATTTAGCAGGTGATACGATGATACCTTAAGTGTGTACTCCGGGCATACCTCCTTTCCAAAAAAAGAGATTCCTAAGATCAACCCTTGACGGAACCAACAAGCATCCCCTGTACAAAATAACGCTGTACGAAAGGATAGATAACAAGTACCGGCAAGGTGGCAATCACAATTAAGGAATACTTCAGCAGCTCGGAAAGCTGTTGTTTCTCGACCAGTTTCCCCACGTCCATAGCCCCACCAGCGCTGTTGTTCTGAATGATGATGCTTCGCAGGACAAGCTGTAAGGGGAACAAATCTGCTGATTTCAGATAAATCAACGCATCGAAATAGGCATTCCATTGACCTACCGCGTACATAAGCACCAACACTGCGAGAATCGGTTTGGATAACGGGAGTACCACGCTCCAGATGAATCTCATATCACTACAGCCGTCGATTTCACTAGCTTCCAAAAGCTCCTCCGGAATCGAGGATTGAAAGAAGGAGCGGGCAATAATGACCTGCCAGACCCAAATGGCGTTCGGAATCAACAGCGCCCAGCGAGTGTCGATCAGATGCATCTCCTTCACAACCAAATAGGTGGGAATTAGCCCCCCACTGAAGATCATGGTGAAGGTAATGATCATCATCAGTGTATTTCGTCCGAAAAAACCTTTTCGAGACAGTGGATAAGCAATCATAACCGTTAAAGTTATACTAATCAGCGTTCCCGCTGCGGTGTAGAAAATTGAGTTTCCATAACCAGTGATAATCTCAGGCGTATTCAGCAATACTTTAAAACCTTTGAAAGATATATCCACAGGCCAGAGCCAGACACGACCAGAGGTCACGGCTGCCGGACTACTGATTGAGCTGCTGATGATAAAAATAAGCGGATAAAGTACAGCGATTACCACAAGAGTGAGCACAATATAGATTGTGATCAGGAACGCTTTGTCGCCGACGGATTCTTTAATCTTTTTTTGAACTGCTGCTGCCATAGATAAGCTCCTTTCCTACCAGATGCTGTTCTTCGTGATTCTTTTCGCCAGACCGTTTACTGTAAATAAGAGAACCAGGTTGATGATGGAGTTGAACAGGCCCACCGCAGTTGCAAAGCTGTAATTGGCATTCAACAGACCGACCCGGTAGACATAAGTGGCAATGATCTCAGAATTAACGAGGTTAAGCGGGTTCTGTAGCAGGTAGACTTTTTCAAAGCCGATCGCCATTACATTCCCTACATTCAGAATCAAAATGATAACAATAGTTGGCACAATCCCTGGCAAATCGACGTGACGGATTTTTTGAAACCGCGAGGCTCCATCAACTTTGGCAGCTTCATAAAGTGTTGGATCTATCCCTGCAAGCGCTGCCAAATATACGACTGCACTGTAGCCCGCTGTCTGCCAAATATCAGACCACACATAAATCGAACGGAACATGCCGGGTTCACCTAGGAAGTTAATAGAATCCAGTCCGAAGAAGTTGAGTGCAATGTTGGCAAAACCGAGCCGTGGGGCCAGAAATAGCATAACGATTGACACCATGACAACCGTCGAGATGAAATAAGGAGCAAACGATACAAGCTGAACGAATTTCTTAAACCTTCCTCCCCGTACCTCATTAATCATGAGAGCAAGAATAATCGGGATTGGAAAACCCGCCAGCAACTGATAGCCACTAAGCATAATAGTATTCTTGAGCAGCGTCCAAAACTGCGGATTCTCAAAGAAGAGCTGGAAGTTTTTAAATCCGACCCATGGACTTCCCCATATCCCTTTTATGACGTTGTAGTCCTTAAAGGCTAGGACAGTGTTCAGCATCGGATAATACTTGAAGATGATAAAAAACAGCAAAGGCGGAATCACAAGCAGATGTAACTGCCAGTGCTTTTTTATGCTTTTGCGAGCATTTTGTAAGAATGCGGGGCCTTTGCTTTTCGGCAACGACTTGCGATGTAATACTATTTCTTTCTCCAGAACAATTCCCCCTAAGCAGATGTCTGTGATTTTTGATAGCGCTTTCTACGGATTGATCATAGATGACTTTTATCTCCAAAAGAAAGGTACACTTGGGGACTTCAGCGTACAAATCGCCTTATCTGAGGAGCACAAAATAGCAGTAGAACGGCCATTTTTCCAAATTGCAGGGTTGAAATCAGAAAAAAGACTGCATCGTCCAAAGTGGACAGTGCAGCCGTATGTTATGGCATATTTTTTTATTCATCCACAGATTGTCTATAGGTACTCGGGGAGACACCCATCAACCTTTTAAATGCGCGTCTGAAGGAATGTGAACTGTTGTAGCCCACCCGCACGGCAATCTCATCCACCGTTAATCCATTCTCTTTGAGCAGGATAATGGCTTGATCCATTCTGACTTTTATCAAATGGTCGGAGAAGTTGACACCCGTTACCTCTTTAAACAGCTGGGAAATGTATTTTTCCGGCCGCTCCACCTGTTCCGCCACCCGGTAGAGGGTCAGTTCCGTATCCGAATAGTTTTTTGCTGTGTAGTCCTTAATTTGCTTGATGATCTGAATATGAATATCTTTCTTTTTATTCGCAATGAGTCCGCACAGCTCTTCCATAATGTCAAAAAATTCGTTCTGGATCGTCTCAAGCGACTCTGATGAGCCAATGTCTATGACCCGCCGTTTGACACTCTCGATCTCTGAATATTCGGTAAATACCTTTTGATCCAATAGCTTGAGAAAAGTCCCCTTCATTTCCCCGACAAGCTGGTGCTTCATTTCGATGGATAATTCTCGCTGCTCCATATTCTGGGCGATAATCGCACGCACAATCCGTTCGGCTTCTTCTAGCTCTCCGGCTCGAATCGTGCTGATTAACCGTTGCTCCGAATCCAGCGGATAATAATAAGTTGTATTCTCGATCTGAGCTTCACTACTCCAGATAATTCCTTTCTTATTCATGTAAACTGCATATTCCAGCGCCTGCTTCGCTTGATCATATGAAAGGCTAACCTCCGTTACCTCTGTGAATAGATCCCCGAAGCCCGCCAGAATGGTAATGCGGTACTCATTAAAGACATTTTGAGCGAGCTCCTCCATCGTCTGGGTGATATTCGCTGCTTCCTGTTCCTTGTCAGCTCCTTCTTCCCTAGAAAAGAACAGCGTTACAACTTTATCAGAGCCCATATCCGTCATCAAGACATCCACGCCAAGATCAGCCAAGGTCTGTTTCAGCAGCAGCCGGGAAGCGCTCAACTCGTTCAGAATTTCAACACTGTCCATACCCGCATAACCGTTAATTTGAACAATTCCTACGTAGCCAGTATCCTGATTCATGCTGATATCCGCCTGCTTGGCTGCAGAGATAATTTCATCCCGCGTCTTGAATTCACCGGCAATCAGCCGTTTCAGGAAGGCATCTCGGACCAGAGGAAGCTGGCGGTTAAGCTCGGACTCGAGCAGCTTATTTTTGGTAATCATATCGGCAATATTTCCGCTCAAAAAGTCAAATTCATTCCTCTCCGAGGCTTCTTCTTTACCGAATTGCTCCTTCATGACGCTGAGCATACGATTGATTGGCGCGCTGTTACGGTAAGCTAATACCAGTCCGGCAATCAAACCGATAATTAGAGTGCCTCCCGTAATTTGTATGGAGATTCTTTTGATCTTGTTAGCATTCTCCATCAAAATATCTTGAGGAATCCCGGTCTGATACACCCAGCCATTGGAATCGGAACGGGTAGTAACCACCAGATCATCCTTGTAGAACTGACTGACCTTATTCTTATCAAAAGCTGGATCGTCGAGCATTTTGACCATTTTCTGCTCATCGCTTCCTTGCAGAACAATCGTATTCCCTTTAGCGTCACTAATATGCACCCAGCCCCCGTATCGCTCGGTCAGGCCTGAGAGCAAGCTGGAAATATTTTTTTCATCAATAATCACGACTGCAACAGCCGGCGAGGAATCATTAAAGCTATCCAAGGGGAGTGACTGCATATAGGTAATGACCGAGGTTTGCATCCCCCTGCTGACAAAATCACTAAGTGGCTTGATCTCGCTGCGGTGGGTTGTCTCAAGCACTTCTTTTCTCCAATCCTGTAACGAAAGATCCTTATAGTTGAAATTAGAGTAGTAATGCTCCGGACGATAGGTCGAACCTGGGGTTAGGATAAGATTATAGTTGGCGAGGTAAATATAATAGTTTTGCAAAAAATCATTAGTCTGGCCGAAAGTCAAAACATTCCGCATCGTTTTCCAAATCCCATACACATTCGTCTCATTTTCACTTTCATTCATAAGAACATTTAGCTCCTGGTTGACCGCCAATTGCCTGGTAAAGCCTTCAACCTCCGCCATACGGCGCTCCAATATCTCCTGACTTTTCTGAAGCTGAGTGACTCCATTCTCAATCGAGATGGACTGTGTCACGGAGATTGAGGTTAGATAGGACATGTACCCGCCAATGCTGGGTATGGCCAAAATGACCACATAAGAGATTAGAAATTTACGAAAGATATTGGAATATTTCAGCGTAGTTAGCCTCCCTCAATATGACATTTCGATAGCGCTATCATTACCATAGATTAAAACATTTTGCTTCATAGTCAAGGGTTCGAACTCACTTCACCCTCCTGCACCTCTTCAGAAATGGAAAAAAACAGCGATCTACGCCGTTATCACTGCCTTTTATCGGCAATTCCGATATTTTATCTATAGTGTGTCAGCTGTTTCGATGTGTGACCCTTACATGGCCCTCCTGTTTAGAAAAAAGGGGCCAGTAACGGCCCCCTTCATCATTACTTTGGCTAGACAATCAGTTCTTCTTCTGATCTCTGGCCTCTGATCCAGATGTAAAGACATGATCCGTCGAAGCTTCTTCAATGTCGCCGAAGGCCCAATGCGTTGCCGGAACATCTGCCCACTGTGGATTCGTTACATTGATTAGGGGACCTCTGCCTAAAGCTCTATTCATAGCCACAACAGCTTCGGCACGAGTAAGCTTGGCATTAGGACGGAAAGTCCCGTCATTATAACCAGTGAAAATGCCGGTACCTTGGGCTTGCAAAATCGCCGCCTGTGCCCAATGTCCATTGATGTCAGAGAAACCGGAACCCTTCTGCATCGAATCCGTTCTAAGCAGGGTCACCAGAGTGGCCATTTCTGCACGCGTCAACATTTGATTAGGCTTAAAGGTGCCATCGCTGTAACCCTTTATTAGTCCCATCTTCGCTACTTTAGTTATGGCATCAGCACCCCAGTAACCAGAAGGCACATCACTGAACACGACACCTGCTCCAGTAGCCCCCTTCTCAGAAACATTGGCAAGAATCGTTGCCATCTCAGCACGCGTAATTTCGTGCTCCGGCTGGAAGAACCCACCCGGATAACCTTTGATATATGCTGTATGACGGATCGTATTAGACTCGCCATTCCCTGCAGATCCATCCTCGTTTCCAGTTGCCGGAGTTGGCGTCGGAGTCAAGGCAGGTGTGGAAGAAGGCTGAGCTGGAATGTACGAGCCACCCGAATCCGTTGATGTTGGTGTTGATGTTGGTGTTGATGTTGGTGTCGGACTTGGCGTTGGTGTCGGAGATACAACAGGAATCGTTGAAACTGTGAATTTCAATTGATCCGTCAGCATGAAATCACCAGATTTCTTCACAGCTTTAAGCGTGTGTATCCCGCCTTCCAATCCCGAAATACTATAAATTTCCTGACGGCTCAGGCGGCTCTGACTATACGCATTCACGGTTTGGACCCGTTGTCCATCCACATAAATATCCATATCACCTTGCTCTGGACCAATAGGTGTAATCAGGCTGATTCCGGTACCCTTGAAGGTATATTCAAAGGAATCACCGTCCACTGATGTAGAGTGAACATCATTAAGATAATCTCCCCCTACAGTAAACTTAAGGTTCAGCGTGCCCACTGGCTGTGCAGCAAGATAAGATTTATTCAGTGTAACACGGTTACCTGCTACTGAATAATCAGTCCCCAGAACCAGATCATATGATCCGTTAGTAATGCCGGCAAAGCTTTCCGCTTGCTGCAGTAATGTCACCTCAATATCTTCCTGAGCGGAAGCAGCTTTATCAAAGCTGGCAGCGATCGGATTAATCATATTCGGAATTTCTACCTTGAACATATCAAGAAGCATAAATCTGCCTGATTTCTTCACAACCTTGAGCGTGTGCATACCATCCGGTAAGCCAGAAATGCTGTAAAGGTTCTGAAGTGACATTTGTCCATGATGATAGGCACTGACTGTTTCCTTAAATTGATCGTCAACATAAATATCCATATCACCCTGTGACTCATCTACCTCTGTGAACAGCTGAATCCCCGTTCCTCTGAAGGTATATTCAAAAGAATCACCATTCTGCTCCGTATATTGCACATCGTCTTTATAGTCGCCCAATCCTCTGCCACTGCTGCGGTTCCAAGTGCCATTGTACTTAACTGTCGAATCATCGTTATTAATCATCACATAATGAATGCCTGTAGAATCGCTAATTTGTATCGACAGGGTCTGTGGATCACCAGCGTTAAAAATGAAAATCAAGTCGGTTGTGCCTGCCGGCTGCTGCGCAAGGTATTGCTTATGGATGGTCAATTTGTCATTCGTCACCGTAAAATCGTCTTCCGAAAGTGCCTCGCCATTATTTTCAATACAGCTCAGTGTATTACCATTCAAATTCAGGGTGACAGTAACATCCTCTTGTTGTTCTGTTGCTTGGTCGAATCTAGCAGATGTCGGAGTAATGGTACTATTCTGTCCTCCTGCTGGAGTTTCTGTAGTCACCTTAAACGCGTCAAGCAGCATAAAATCACCTGAGCTTTTGACCACTTTAAGTGTGTGAGAGCCGTTAGCCAGTCCCGAGACACTGTACAGATTTTGCTGTACCTCTCTTGATCCCGTTTTATAAGCACTAACGGTCTGTGCAGCCTCATGGTCCAGCGTAATAATCATATCTCCCTGAGATTCATGCTTTTCGGTCAGCAGGTCAATGCCAGTGCCCGTAAAGGTGTACTCAAAGGAATCACCGTTCTTCTCGGCATAATGCACATCGTCTTTATAATCACCCAATCCTCTAGATGAGCTTACCTGCCATGCGCCATTATATTTAATGCCGCTGTCATTATCATTAATGTATACTACATTAGTGACCGTTGCCTTGTTCGCAGCAGACGAATTCTCAGACGGGTCAGTCCCATAGTTCGTAACATCCGATTGTGAAGCCATCGACGGAGCAGACGAGGAATCCTTGATCGTAATGCTCAAATCTTGCTTTCCTTCTAGCAGCTCTTTGCCACCATTTCGCTTCCAATCCCCGCTGTAGCGCATACCTGTATCATCATCATTGACTGTAGAGGTGCCACCTAATGCTGTAACTTTAAGCATCCGCGACGCATGAGGTTCAAGTATCCCTCCGCTAAATTCCTTCTCAAAGTCTCCCAGCTCAGTGTGACTCCATAAATCGCGAACGGAAGCCGGGCCCTCAAGGCCGAGATCACTCCATTTGACTTTCACCTCCGCACTCCGACTGCCCAAATTGAACAGAGCTACGCTGTAAGTGCCATCTCCATTATTGGCATACCAAACCTGCTGCTGGGTATCCATAGATACCGGATGGCCTGGACGTCCTGCCTGATTTACGGCAATTACCTCATCATTGGTAAGCAGTTCTAGACCATAGCTGTCCAGCCTAGTCATGTCATTACCTGTATACAATGGCACGGAAGAGATTGACCAGAATGTCATCGCGGATTTCCGCTCGTCTTTGGTCAGACCATCCATAGATCCGTTACCAACGTTCAGAGAATCAAAATCATTCCAGCCACCAGGACCTGCATCCCTCCACCAAAGTGCTGCTTTGGGGAACAAGCGGGAAATACTCGGCCAGGCTGTCAGCCCACTGCCATCGTAAGCTTCAACATCCCAGTCAATTCGCCAACCGTTGGCATACTTTTTCCAGAAATCCACGTAATTGTGATCGAGCGCCCAGGACAGCTCAAACCAGATGTTATTTCTGTCAAAAGCCTTAGACCATGCCTCTACATCGCCGCGCGCATCACGGCTCAAGTTGTCAATCCCCGAGCCAGGAGTCACGCTGTCAAATTTGACGAAATCAATGCCCCACTCGCCAATCATATCCGCAATAGAATCCACATACTTCTGGGCACATGGATTCGTGAAATCAATTTTATAAGTGTAGGAATTCCAATAATCCATAATGGTAAGCGGCTTGGCTGTAATGTCCTGTATACGGCATTGGCCACCCGTTCCGTAAATCTCTAGATTCTGATTATAGGCATCGATGGATACCCCCGGAATCATATAGATTCCAATTCTCTGTCCATTATTATGAACATAGTCGATGACCTCTTGAAATCCGTTAGGATATAAGGTCTCACTTGGAATCGGTCTGCCGTATTCATCCATGCTGCCATTCCAGCCCGCATCAATATTGATGTATTCATACCCATGGGCTTGCAAATTCTCATGCATAACATCCGATTGTTTTTTGATGCTTTCGGCCGAGGTCCAGTTGCCTGCACCGTCGTACACCTGCATGCTGTAACTGCTCCAGCCCATATAGGGCTTTTGCGCCATACTCTTCTCAGCTGCTAGTGCCACATTGCCCTTCGTTCCTGTGAAACCGAACTGCGCTGCTGCAATTATAAATACCAACAGGCTCATTCCCAGCTTTTTTCCCATTCGCTTCAAATCATCCTTACCCCCTCATAAAATGTGGTTAAAATTTATTTGATAGCGCTTTCTTTACGGGATGATCATAAAGGAAGAACGAGTTCCACGATAGGTACATTTCCGCATTTTACGTACAAATAACCCAAAAACAAGGGGACAAATGAACAACAGAACAAACATTATTCCTCCAACAATAGAAACTTAAGGAAGATAATATGGGCTGGATCTATTTTGAAAATTATTAATAAAGACCCTTTTAACCTTATGTAACGTGATGGAAATCACATGATTTAATGTAAAATAAATGAATAATTTAGAAATGAAATACAATTATCTTAATCGATGCATGATATGCTCTAGAAAGGGAGATAGGATTGAAGTTGGATTTGGAAGGGTTGAATGTGGATTCCTTGATTCAGATGCTTAAGGCATCATTTTCATTTGAAAATTGGGATGCCATGATTGAAATTGCAGACAAGCTACATGAACAAATTTCCGTCATATATGAAAACAATAGTAACCTCATAAGAGGTCCTAAACTGAAACGGAGTATCCCCTATTATTTTGGATATAGCTCATGCGCAAAAGGTATAGCACTACAAAAATCCGGTAAGTTTGACGAGGCAAAAATATGTATTCAGAAGTATGCTGACCTGGGCTGGATAGTAGGTTTAGATGAAGAGGGTATTAATGAAGTCGAATATTACCGCAATATAGCAAAAGCCAATTCATACGTTATCGATCTGTTGGAAGGCAAAATGGGAGTCCTACATAAATACGTTGAGTTTATTAGAAAAAGTGATGATGAAGAGTTATTGCCGGGACTCATTACAATCTTAGAATCTTCGATAATACATGATTATTCCGTTGATTGGATTCTGAAGGAATTCAAAATCAATGTTGATGACATAGGAGAACATGAGACTATTGTGAATATCAGATACCATGAGGATTACATTTATCTGCTGGCGATGTATTACTATAAACAAGAGAATATGTACGATACAATCAACACTATTCTAGAAATCTTATTATTAAGCATCAAGCTAGACGATGATACAGGCTTCAAAAAATCAGCAGCGCTCTTTGAACTCCTTAGAGACCACGCCGATCAATCACAACTCAAAGTACATCACAATATCATGAAAACAATAATCGAAAAAGAGTTTACTAGGTCCTTCAGCTCGCGAATCGAGTTCAGCAATTTACACAGTTAACGATCACGGAGGTCGTCGTTGATTGGATTATAAAGTTGGCTATAAAAAAGGAGTGGTTCTCCGGTTAATGGGCGGAATCACTCCTTTAAGGTGTATTGATCCGGACCGGTCCGCTCGATCCTTTGCTTTCTGCGGGATTTATGCCGTTTATTTCGCCACATTCGCTCGATCCGGTACATTCTGCGGGATTTATACCGCTCATTTCACCGTATCCGCCCGATCCGCTGCATTCTGCGGGATTTATACCGTAGATTTCACCGTATTCGCTCGATCCGATATATTCTGCGGGATTTATCCCGTTCATTTCGCCACATTCGCTCGATCCGGTACATTCTGCGGGATTTATACCGCTCATTTCCCCGTATTCGCCCGATCCGCTGCATTCTGCGGGATTTATACCGTTCTTTTCGCCACATCCGCTCGATCCGGTACATTCTGCGGGATTTATACCGTTCTTTTCGCCACATTCGCTCGATCCGGTACATTCTGCGGGATTTATACCGCTCATTTCCCCGTATTCGCCCGATCCGTTGCATTCTACGGGATTTATACCGCTCATTTCGCCACATTCGCTCGATCAGCCGCATTCTGCGGGATTTATCCCGTTCATTTCCCCGTATCCGCCCGATCCGGTACATTCTGCGGGATTTATACCGTAGATTTCACCGTATTCGCTCGATCCGGTACATTCTGCGGGATTTATACCGTTCTTTTCGCCACATCCGCTCGATCGACTGCATTCTGCGGGATTTATACCGCTCATTTCTCCGCATCCGCCCGATCCGCTGCATTCTGCGGGATTTATACCGTAGAATTCTCCGTATATGCTCGATCCGGTACATTCTGCGGGATTTATACCGTAGATTTCTCCGTATTCGCTCGATCAGCTGCATTCTACGGGATTTATACCGTAGATTTCTCCGTATGCTCGATCCGTTGCATTCTGCGGGATTTATCCTGTCCATTTCTCCACATCTGCTCCATCCGCTGCATTCTAAAGCAATTATCCCGTAGATTTCTCCGTATTCGCCCGATCAGCTGCATTCTGTGGGATTTATCCCGTTCCTTTCGCCACATCCGCTCGATCCGCAACATTTTAGGGCATTAATGCCTCTATTGTCTCCGCAACCACTCCATCCGCCTCATTCTACGGTATAAATCCCGCTTCCTTTTCGCCGCTTCTACTTTGCCGGCCTTTCTGCCCGCCCCACAACATAGTGTTGAACCCCCTCAAAATTCGTCGCTCTGTTGACGAACACCGGTTATTCGCCATGTTTTTAGTTTAACTTTCGTTCTTCTCATTTTACATAAGATTCTTTTCACACTTTGTTTGGATTTTTTAAAATCATACAAAAAAAGCCCCGATTGATTGCCTAGGGACTTTTTTTGCTTTATTTTCTCCTATATTAAATCAAATCTACTTAACTGCCTAGCTTTCACTTCAAATAGTTCTCTAATGTTCTCCGTACCGCTCCTGGGCCTGCCATCATTTCCTGGAACATAACCTCAATCTTATCGCCTAGACCAATTGCGTACAACGGAACCCCAAAAAGTCGCTCATCTTCAAGAATGGGGCGCACACTTGCGGTTTGGTCTCCAAGCGAAACTCCTTGCAGGTAACCCTGCAGTGTTTCTAGTAACGGATCTGAACTCAATGTGAAGACCTCTCCAGCATCATTCACTCCAAGTAAGTAACGACACCACACCGCGATAGCCAGTGGAATCGCTGTTAGCTGCGCTGGATCGAGCTCCTCCCGTCGAATATAGGATTTAATAGTTTCACCGAACCGTATACCCACCTTCTGCGAAGTGTCTGTAGCAATCCGCTGTGGAGTATCGGGGATAAATGGATTGGCAAAACGCTCCGTAAGGACTTCGTCCAGGAACTGCTTTGGACTGAGAATCCCCGGGTCCACTACGACGGGCAGACCTTCTTTGTAACCGATTATCTCCACAAACCTCCGCAAAGTATCGTCCTTCATCTCATCCGCGATCAAGGTGTAGCCAAGCAGACAACCGGAAACAGCAAGCGCCGTATGCAGCGGATTAAGGCAGGTCGTTACTTTCATCGTCTCCACCTTGTTGACTGTCTCCCGGTCCGTAAAAATAATTCCGGCTTCCTCTAGTGGTGGACGTCCGTTCGTAAAGTTGTCCTCCACTACAAGGTATTCGCTAATCTCGGCATTTACGAAAGGAGCGGTATATGTGTTTTTGGAGGTAATGATTACATCCATATCACCAATTCCCTGTTCCAGAAGCGCGGCCTGTACACTCTCCGAAGGACGTGGTGTGATTTTATCGATCATGGACAATGGAAAGGTTATTAATCGTTCATCTTCCAGATAGCGCACAAAGTCTTCCACAACAAGTCCTCTTTGGGCCCATTCCTTAGCGATGGACACAATACCGTTCTTCAACTTGTCGCCATTGTGTGAGCAGTTGTCCATGCTGACAAAGGTCATCGGATATTGGCCTTTCAGATATCTTCGATAAGCAAGCGAAGCTACAATGCTCATGACATGAACAGGATGCTCCGGTCCGCTCTCGATATCCTTTTTCACAATGCCAAGATATTTATCGTGCGGATCCGTCAACGAGTATCCCTTCTCCGTGATGGTGAAGCTGGCCATTTGCAGGCTGGGATTCTCGAACACCTCGATCAATCGACGGTACTCTGCTTCACGGTTTTTGTCCGCTGCGATTCCCTCCACAATACTGCTGACTACTCTTTTCTGAAAATCACCACGAGCATTCATCAGCACTAAAAGGGTCAGATTGTCGTAGGGCTTGTAAACTTTATCAATCATTTCGAAATCAAAGGTTTCCACCGCAATAATACCTGTATCCGACTTCCTGCCATCCAGCAGCTTCTGATGAGCATTTGCCACGAAGCCCCTGAAAATATTACCGGCACCGAAATGAATCCATTCCGGTTTAAGCTGTGTATTGTTTGCTACCTGCTCATAGTCGAACTGCGGAAGCTCCACACCAGCAGCTTTCCAAGCTGCCTTTTCCCCTTGGATACTGCTTCTGGTCAGTTGCAGCATTTATTTTGCCTCCTTGACGTTATCCAAGCTATCCCAGACACCAAGCAAATACATGATGCCCATAGCTCTATCATACAAGCCATAACCCGGGCGGCAGTTCTTCTCTTCCCCCCACAGATGCCGTCCGTGATCCGGACGTACATAACCGATGTATCCGTTCTCATGATAGGCTTTGACCACCTCGGCCACATCAACACTTCCGTCACGCCCACGGTGCGACACCTCAATGAAATCACCATTCTCAAATACCTTCACATTACGGATATGGGCAAAATGAATACGGTCATGGAACTCGCGGATCATCGCTGGCAGATCGTTATCCGGATTCGTGCCGAGTGACCCTGTGCAGAACGTCAAACCGTTGTACGGGCTGTCCACCAAATCCAAGAAGCGGCGGATCATATCCCGGTTGCGGATAATACGCGGCAGTCCAAAGATCGGCCAAGCCGGATCATCCGGATGAATAGCCATCTTGATGTCCACTTCCTCGCATACTGGAATAATGCGTTCCAGGAAATACTGGAGGTTGTCGAACAGTTTATCTTCCGTCACATCCGCATAAGCCGCAAACAGCTCATCCAGCTTTGCCAGCCGCTCCGGCTCCCAGCCCGGCATCGTGAACTGTCCAGCTCCCTTCAGAATCCGGTCCACCATCTCACGCGGATTATCGGTAATGGCAGCCTTTTCATAAAAGAGAGCATTCGAGCCATCAGGCAACTCTTTATACAGCTCTGTGCGGGTCCAATCGAAAACAGGCATAAAATTATAGCAGATCACCTTAACGCCAACCTTGGCGAGTTTACGAATGGTGTCGATATAAATATCGATATATTTATCACGGGTCGGCAAGCCGATTTTGATATCATCATGAACGTTGACGCTTTCTACTACAGCCGTGCTGAAACCCTTGCTGGTGATTTGATCCGCCACTTCTTGGATCCGTTCCATTTCCCACACTTCTCCGGCTACTTTCTCGTGCAAAGACCAGACAATCCCCATAACACCCGGAATCTGCCGAATATGATCCAGCGTGATATTGTCATTGCCCTCGCCATACCATCTCCACGTCATGTTCATTGATAAACCCTCCTGTGAATTCGTTTTCAACTATCTTGTATACAAGATTTACTTGATCATAGAATAAGAACAATTCTTTGTCAATCACAATTTGATCAGGAATTTTATCCTGAAAACAAGGGATATCCGCCCTATTTTTATCCCGATGATTTTAATGAACGAACTTATCATGTATACTAGTACTGTATCTGTCATCAATAATTGAAAGCAGGAACAAAAATGTCAATCAAAGCTGATATTCTAAACACACTGAAGCAAGAAATCCTCACGCTGGCTTTAAAGCCAGGTACCATTCTAAGTGAAACAGCCTTGTCTGAGCGGTTTCAGATTTCACGTACGCCGTTGCGTGATGTTCTCAAACAGCTTGCACTGGAATCTTATACCGATATCTATCCGAAAAAGGGTAATATTGTCTCCTTCATTGATCTTGAATCTGTTGAACAAATCACATACTTGCGTTGCACACTGGAAAAGGAGATCCTCAAGGATCTTTCTGCACAGCTTTTACTACCCGGAGTGCACGAGCTGAAGGAAATTCTTAAGAACCAGAAAGAGGTCATCGGGCAGGAGAACGCTGTAGATTCTTTCCTTAATTTAGACGACGAGTTTCACCGGGCCTTGTACAGGCTTGCTGGACGTGAGTATCTGTGGACTCTGATTCAGCAGTCGAATGTACATTATCTCAGGTACCGCAGACTGCACATGCTAAAAACCGACAAGCTGGAAGAAATCTGGAGCGAACACCAATCCATTCTTGAGCTTATGGTGCAAAAGGAAACCACCAATATCGGTCCGCTAATCCACCACCATCTTCGGGAAGATATTCATTCACTGGACTTTCAGGAGAACTTCTCGGAATACCTAAAAAAATAGTCGGCCAAAAAGCGGCTTGCCCATAAGTTAAGTGCCTTCCCGGATAAAACTTCGTTATAAGAAGAAACTCACAAGCTTCCTATTCCTTATTAAAAAAACAAAAAAACCTTGATTTCTCAAGGTTTTCGTAAAAAATGAACAAGGACTATAACGCCGCACTAATAGCTTAAATTTGCTCCGTTAGAGGTTATGACCTTTTTGTACCAGTAAAAGCTGTCCTTACGCAGACGCAGCAGCGTTCCATTGCCTGCATCATCCTGATCAACATAAATGAAGCCGTACCGCTTGCGCATCTCCGAGGTGGAAGCCGAGATCAGATCAATACAGCCCCAGCTGGTGTAGCCCATTAGCTCCACGCCATCGGCAATGGCTTCCGCCATCTGCTCAATATGCTGTGCCAGATACTCTATCCGGTATGGATCACGGATGGTGCCATCCAGTTCGAGTACATCTGCAGCACCCAGACCATTCTCTACTACGAACAAAGGAAGCAGGTAGCGGTCATGCATCTCCTTGAGCACAAACCGCAGCCCCTTTGGATCGATCTGCCAGCCCCAGTCGGAAGTTTTCAGGAAGGGATTCTTCAGCCCTGAGGACAGGTTACCTTCCGTGGTGGCCGTGATGCTCTCATCCACACTGACTACTGAGGACATGTAGTAACTAAAGGAAAGAAAATCTACAAGATTGTCCCGCAGCAAAGCTTCGTCCCCCGGCAACATGGTTATTGTCACTCCATGCTGCTCCAAATGCCGGCGGATATAAGAAGGATAATAGCCTCTAACCTGAACATCGGAGCAGAACATTGCCATTTGGTTCTCCGCTTGCGCTTTCAGTACATCACCGGGATGACAGGAATGTGGGTAGAGCAGCTTGCGGGCCAGCATGCAGCCAATCTGGAACTGCGGATTGATCTCCCGGCCCCGCTTAATCGCAAGCGCACTGGCTACGAACTGGTGATGCAAAGCCTGAAAAGCAACCTGCTTCTCATTTGACTTGCCATCCAGAATAATCCCTGCGCCCAGAAACGGCGCTTTGAGCGTACAGTTAATTTCGTTGAAAGTCAGCCAATACTTCACCTTATCCCGGTAACGGGTAAACACAGTCTCCGCATAACGGACGAACAGTTCAACCAGTTCTCTGGATTCCCAGCCGTTGTATTTGGTGACTAGGTGCACCGGCATTTCATAATGGGAAATGGTGACCAGCGGCTCGATATTGTATTTGCGCAACTCATCAAAAACATCGTCGTAGAAACGCAATCCTGCCTCGTTAGGTACCTGCTCATCGCCATTCGGATAAATACGTGGCCAGGAGATGGACATACGGAATACCTTAAAACCCATCTCAGCGAACAAGGCGATATCTTCTTTGTAGCGGTGGTAGAAATCAATCCCTCTGCGTTTGGGGTAATTTCCCTGATTATCATCCTGTATGGCCTCTTCTAGCTGTGGGCCGGACATGGACAATAGCTGTTCCAGGCTCTGCCGTTCCTTTGGAGGACAATATTTGACTACATCAGCAGTGGACAAACCCTTGCCGCCTTCATTATACGCGCCTTCGACCTGATTGGCGGCTACCGCACCGCCCCACAGGAAGTTTTCCGGAAATGGATAAGTCATCGGTTGAGCCTCCTTTTATTAATTGGTGGCAGCGGTTGCTGCCGCTTTAGCTTCAGCCTGCTGTTCTTGCTCCAGCGCTTCGGCATCGGCTTTTTTGAAAAATGGATAGTAGATCATGAAGCTTGCACCAATCATAACCAGCTGAAACGCACTTACGCGCCAGCCCCCGTTCATCCAGCCATTAACCAGCACCGGAATGCCCAGCGGCACCTGAATCCCGTGCAGCACAGGAAGGATACCCAGCGTCGTCAGAAGAATCGCCAGACCACTACTCACCAGCGGAGTCAGGATAAACGGAATCATAAACCGAACATTCAGCACCAATGGCATCCCGAAAATCACCGGCTCATTGACACCGATCAGACTTGGGATAATTGCCAGTTTACCAAGTGTCTTATAACGTGTAGATTTGGCGAACAACATCGCAATAATGAGACCTAACGTTGCCCCCGCACCACCGATCAGTACATAAACCGGGAAGAACGGTGAACCAATGATATGCGTACCTTCCACACCTCTTTGGTAAGCGTCCAGATTCTCAAGTCCCAAAGCCACCCAAATCGGGCCGACAACGGAATAGACTACCAAGGTGCCGTGAACTCCAAAGAACCACAGCAGGTGAATTACGAAGATGCAGATCAGCATCGCCCACCAGGTACCCCCCAGACTAGTCAGTGGCAGCTGGATAATCGAGAAGACAAACTCGTGCATATTGCCATATTTCGTTGCGGCGAAAATCGCCGTCAGCACTAGCATCAGAACCGCTACGATAAAACCAGGCGTAAGCGCGGCAAAAGATTTCTCGACCGTGGGCGGAACACCCTTCGGCATTTTGATATAGAATTTCTTTTCCAATACAAAGGTATAGATCTTACCTACCAGCAGTGCCAGGATGATTGCCACAAACAATCCCTTGGCGCCCAACCAGGAGTAACCAAATGCTTTGGTCACACCGTCATCCAGCAGTCCTTTTGGTGTAACTAGCAAGAAACTCATCAGCGCCAAAATCCCTGCCGAAAAGCCTTGCTGCTTATGTTGGGTAGCAAAATTATAAGCGATGGAGAACACCGCGTAGAGTGCGATCAAATCGGTGGTTACGGTTGCCGGAATCGAAGTATAAGTTTTGAGTCCAGTGCTTTCCAGGAAATTCTGATAAGGATCAAGCTTGAGTGCATTAATCAGGGAAAAAATAGCGCCCAGAATCAATATTGGCATCAAGGCCATCAGACCGTTGGAAATAGCGCTGATATAGGTGTTTTTTTGGATTTTCGTGCTGACTTTCTGGATCTTGGCTCTCCATTCTGCGCCGCCTGCCATGACTTAAGCCCCCTTCTCCATCAGTTCAAGTGCTGTAGCCAGCACCTTGTCCCCATCCATCATGCCATAGTCCATCATATCGATCGTAGTTACTGGAATGTTCGGATATTCTGCGGCCAGATCGCCTTCGGCGTGTCCCATTTGTGGTCCAAGCATAATGATGTCAAAAGGCTTTTGATCGGCGATATCACTCTCCGCCACTGCATCAATAACCACTTCAACCCCTTGTGTCCGTGCCGATTCTTTCATCCGTTCCACCAGCATACTTGTCGAGAATCCGCCTGCACAGGCGAGCAATATTTTTTTCATCTTAGTTCACCGATCCTTTCAATTCTAGTTCGAGTGCTTTGCGTTCTTTGATTTCTTCGATCAATTCCACAGCCAGTTCTCTAACCGTCAGGGCATTCATCAAATGATCCTGCGCGTGAATCATCAGCAGCGTAATTTCTGTCTTTTCGCCCCGGCCTTCAGCCTGGATCAGCCCCGTTTGCACTTTGTGTGCTTTGGTCAGGCTGGTCTTGGCATTCTTAATCATCTCGCCCGCTTCTTCCAGGTTTCCGGCGCGCGCGGTTCTTACCGCTTTTAGGCTAAGGCTTCTAGCCTCTCCGCTGCTGGCAATAATCTGCATAATCGTTTGTTCATAATCCATGGGTTCTCCACTCCGTATCGTCATTTTATTTATAGTAGGTTCTCTATCTCATTCATAAATTGCTCATAACTATTCGTGTTTAGCAGCCGGTTACGGCTGTCTTCCTTCTCCATTAGAACCAGTAGCAGCTTGCTGATCTCTTTGTGCAGGAACAACTGCCCCGGACCCAGATTGATCAGAAAAATCAACTGGACCGGCTTCCCCTCATAGATCAGCGGTTTCTTCAACACGGTTACACTGATACAGTCGCGGATCGCGCTCATCCGCATCGGATGCGGGCCGGCCACCCCATTTTTGTAAATGGTGGTGAATTTCTGCTCTCTGAGCAGCACTTGTTCAGGGAAATCGTCAGCTGCATAATGATTGCCCACGATCTCCCGGCAGCGCTGCTTTAACAGCTCCATGTAATCTTCGTCCGAACCAGACAGATGGAACAGCTCCCTGCGGAACAAATCCTTGAAATCCATCAGCTTGTAGGACGGTTCTGTACGATTAATCTGCAAAGACAATATTTCTTTGATCCGCTGAATCTCTTGATCATCCAGCAGCTGTTTGATATGGATCACCGGTTTTTCCTTAATCTCTGTTGCCAGCGGTACAGTAGAGAGAATCAGATCCACAGGCTTGCTGCTGATCTCCTCCACCTCCGTAATGGAGGCTGTGATCACCGACGCTTTGGGGAATACCGCTTCCAGCTTCAGCCGGATTAACTGGGCACTGCCCCCTCCCGTCGAGCAGATCACGGCAATTCGCTTGAACTTCTCCAGATTGCGCTGCTGCATCCGTTCCAGATGGGTGGCAAAATGCAACGCGACATACCCTGCCTCATCGCGCGACATCCGAAACCCGTACTGCTCCTCTACAATCTCAGCGAAGCGGAAGGAAATGACGAACACATTGGCATACTGGCTGTAAACATCCTCCACCAATGGATTGCCGAGCTGAAGATTGTAATACAACCGGTTCAGCAGCGGGAACATATGCAATAGAAGCGCTTCGCGCAGCTCGTGATCTTGAGTGAATCCAGTGAGGAACTCGCGGTCCAAGCGCTCCAGAATAGCCGTAATTCCCTCCCGCAGATGCGATTTGGTCTCTTCCGACATCCGCTCCATAATGGTCTTGCCAGAAATGTGCAGCGCCAAATAATCAATTTCATCCGCCGGAAGCTTAATCCGGTAGTGAGAGGAGATAAAATCTGCGATGCTCCTAGCAATATCCTGATACAGCGGCTCAGGTGTTCCCTGCAAGGCTTGACCAGCCACAATGAAATTGTGCTTGGAAACCCGGTATAGAAGAATAAACAGATGGGTCAAGATATTATCCAGAAACACATCCGAGATCTTCAGTTCTTTTTCCTTGAGGATTTGCAGTAGAAATCCCTTAAGCTGCTCAGCATCAAAATCCTTACTAAAAGCATGAAAATCCTCCGTATGCTGCAGCGTATGACCCGATTGCAAGATAAAGTAAGAAAAGGCTTTGCGGAAGTCTTGCTCTTCCCCCTCGATTTTCATGCCATAATGAGCCCGGCGTTTCAAGCTAAGCCGGAAAGCGGCCAGTCGCTGCTCTACTTCCTTCAGATCAGAAATAATGGTAGAACGGCTGACGCCGATTTCTTCCGCCATGTTATCCATAGACTGATAGCCATCGTTCTGCAAGAGATAAAATAGCAAATACTGCTGGCGTGACTGCTTATTATCTAGATCCACCTGATCCAGCTGCAGCATTCCTTTTTCCTGGTAGCTACTGAATTTGGCTTCATCACCAATCTCCAATAGATAACCCTGGCCGCGGATCATGCGGATACCAAAACCATTCGCCTCTCCTGTTTTGTCGAGTGCACGGATTACGTCACGGAGAGTCCGTTCGGACAAACCCACTTCGGCAATCAGCTCACTCATGCGCACA
The DNA here is from genome assembly GCF_037969975.1 of Paenibacillus sp. FSL R7-0163. NCBI lineage: Bacteria > Bacillati > Bacillota > Bacilli > Caryophanales > Paenibacillaceae > Paenibacillus > Paenibacillus sp. FSL R7-0163. Next base: position 1,069,311 of record NZ_CP150224.1, on the reverse strand, counting down.
GGACTCTTGCGGGTATATAAAATATTAACAATCGTATATTCTCTCACCTTAAATTCCCTCATTTGTGATACTAGTATCGGATGAAGCACTCAGCTGGTTATGAATACATCATACGTGGAAGCGTTATCTTCTGAACAGTTTGTATTCTGCTGTTTGGAACGGCAGAAACTGACGGATAGGTAAATAACGGATTAAATTCTTAGCATACATTATTTGTGGCCACAAATCAGGAGGAAATATACAACAAAGGGGAGAGTGCGATTAATTGTTAAAATAAACAAAAATAAATTAGTTAGGAGGACGATTCATTTTCTACAGATGGGATGTGAGGGGAATAGGATTAATATATAGAGTCAAAAATCCCAAGGTCAGTATGACCTTGGGATTTTAATTATCTTCTGCGGGGAATCCCGCATGGCTTTGCAATATTTTTTATCCACTACATGCCTACAGCTGAGGAAACTGCGGCAAAGATTGCCGCCACCAGCCAAAGAATCGGAAACAGCTTGAGAATTACCTTTAACCATTGTCCAAAATTGATCCGGGCGATGGCCAAACCTGCCAGCAGCACACCGCCTGTTGGCGAAATGAGATTCGTTAATCCATTTCCAAATTGGTATGCGGTTACTACCGCTTCGCGGTTAACATCCACAAGATCGCCTAATGGTGCAAGCACAGGCATCGTCAAGGCCGCCTCTCCGGATGAAGAAGGAACCAAGAACGTAATAATATTATGCACGACCAGCATGATGGTGGTGAACAAGTAATTCGGCAAACCCTTAAGCATAGTAGCCAGGCCATTCAAAATGGTATCGATAATCATCCCGTTCTCTGCAACGACGAGGATCCCCCGGGCCAAACCGATGATCACAGCAGCGTAGTGTGAGTTATATTTCATCTTGGCATTAAAAAGGCCTCAATTCGGCGATTCTGCCACAACAATAGCTAGATCCATCTTATTGCAATTAAATCAAACCGTTTCCATTCTATTTGAACTGGAACCAGGTTAAATTTGCAACTGTGGTTGAATCTGACTTAACAAAAGTTACATATACGGTATGGGTCCCTACGGCGGTCCCGGCATTAAGCGGGATATTCTTGACTGACCATGTCTGCCATCCGCCTGTGCTTTCTGCTGTCCAATAACCCAGCATAGTGCCCGTAGGACTGTCCAAGTGGAATTCTATTCTTCCGCCGGAATTAGCGGATGCAACCTTCAAATCAATACTTGTTTTAGCTGTACTACCAAAATCTACATTTTTAAATGCTATATAGTCGCCATTACTCCCTCCACCAACATCCAGCCCACCATCAGTGCTTGCCTCATAGGAAATAACACCTGAACTAAGGTTATAGCCTTCCGCTTCAAATTTCAATGTGTTGAATTTTGGAGCTGCAGCATAGCTGTTAGTATCTGTTATTTTCAATTCTGCCAATGTAGTTGCCGCAACTCCACCGACGCGAACATTGTTTAATGTAACTCCGGAGACAGTAGATGTGTCACTCCAACCCTTCATTATTGAAACTTCACCTAAAGCGCGTAAATTTATATTATTATAGACCACATTTTTTATCGGACCGGTTTTCGCAGAAAGATCAAACCATCTGGAGTGAACACCGGATCTTGGCCAGAAGCCTTCTACATCTATATTGTCAAATATGATGTTTTGTGCTGCTGGAGTTCCATAAAGATGACCTACTGCTAAAGCACGCCAGCACCGGTATACATAAGAGTTTTTAACAACTATGCCATCCTGAAGCTGTTTCACTCCATCTCCAACCTTAAATGCTCCACATCTGCTCCAAGCCAAAGCATCATCCACAACTACATTTGACTGGCTTTCAGGACTTCCAGGCCAGTTTGCAGCTATATCCGTAGTTTCTACATCCCATGTCTTAAATGAGTATGTGTCATCCTCCGATACTGCTACAGTGTGCTTTATGAGTACATTCTGGCTCTCTTGAATGTCGATTGCATCATTTTCATAATCAAGTTCATTGTTGTTGAAGTGCTTTGTATTCTGGAATGTTACGTTATTAGATCTTGTAACTATTGTAGCCCAGCCACCGCTGTCTCTTATTGTTATGCCGTCAACCGTGAAGTTGCTGCACTGCAAGGGTACAAGAATATTGTTCAAATAATTGTTTGTATTTCTCATATAATGGCCATTGCCGTCAATAGTCCCCCTGCCGTATATCTTAATATTGTTTGCATTTGTTTCAGTATAAATAAACCATGTTCCATCCTTACCCAGAGAATTCTTATGAAAATGGGTAGTGTAATCGCTTGGATTTCCTGAACCCCTTATAACAGAACCACCCTCCAGATAAACCGAAACATTGCTTTTTAAAACAAGGTTTCCGCACTTATAAACACCGGCTGGAACGTATACTATACCGCCACCTGCTGCGTTAGCCGCATTTATGGCGTTTTGTATTGCAGTTGTAGCCATAGCGGCACCGGTACTGTCGGCACCGTATTGAGTTTTAACATTGTATATACCTGTACCGGATGAAGCCGGAACATTGGTTTCAAGAGCATCTGCCGCAATAACCAGATCTTTCAGGTTGTTGATTTTAACTATAAGATATGTTGGTGATGAAAGTGTAAATGTAAGTGTATTTCCGCTCTTTGTTGCAGTGATTCCCAAAGCTTTGGGAGAAATATTATAGGTATTGATTGTCTCGCTTGCTGTTATTGTGATTGTAGTAGTTCCTGAAAAAGAGAAATTACAATAATTATAGTTTACAAATACCGCCGAAGTGTCGATTACCGGTATATTTGTAGAGTCTGCTGTTACCGTGTATTGACTGGTCGTGGTATAGATCGACGGTAATGGATAGCTTACAATTGTGCCCGCCGCTCTTGCTGTCAAAGGAACGACAGCTAAAAGACTGGCGAGCATACAAACAATTAAACTTAATAGTTTTAACCTTTTTAGCATAAATAAACACCTCTTTCATATCTTCAGAAAATACTCTGTCATCAGTGAATAATGATTTCACCAGTGATGCTCTATTACTCTTTTCATAAAGTCGACATATTCCTGTTCAGCTTCGGAAGTGGCAGAGTAATACTAACCTTTTCTGCATCAGCAAAGTTTCCTTTTAAAATACGGCCCCGGTTTTGTTCACCTTGTGCAGGATTTCTGCGTTGGTCGCTACTACTGAGCTGTATTGTTGCATTTTATGCACAATCTCCGCGCAAGCCGCTCCAATCATGGCACATGGCCCTACTGTTACTCCGCATTTCCGCCCTCAGCCTGCTTCCAATCTTATCTATGCTCCGGCTCCAGACAGAGCCGGAGCAGATCGTCCACATGGGCCGTTGCCAGACATTCCACCGTATCCGCAGAGCCGTAATAGATCTTGACCTCGCCGTCTTCCTCCAGAATCATCCCTCCCGGAAAAATCACATGATTGCGGAATCCCCCGCCAATCTCATAGTCTGTCTCCGGTACCAGCAGGGGCTGCCTGCTCATGCCGATCACCTTGCGGGGGTCCTCCAGATCCAGCAGCATAATTCCGGCGGTATAGCGCTTCTTCCAGGTGTCCTCCCAACCTTGCTTGCCTCTGGCCGGGTCCACATCCACCGCATGGAAGGTGGTCAGCCAGCCCTTATCCGTCCGGACCGGAGGTGCGGCCGGGCCAACCTTGTCATTGGCAAACGGCACCTGCTCGACGGCGAGCAGTAGGCTGGAGTTGCCCCAATGCTTCAGGTCCGGCGACTCGGAGATCCAGGCATCGAAGCGGTCCCGGCCGCCGCGGCTGTATACCGTGAAGGGACGCTCCAGCCGGACATACTTGCCGCCGATCAACTCGGGAAACAGTACCATATTGCGCAGGTCCGGTGTAGACAGGCTGAGCACCTCGAAGTGTTCCAGATCATCGGTAACGGCAATTCCGCCGCGGATGCCATGGTGCGTATCCACGGCAAAACACATATAACAACGGCCGCCGATCACGGTCAGGCGCGGGTCGTAGGCGCGGATAATTTCCTCGTCATGAATTTTGAACACTGGCTTCGGGCCGGCGGTCCAGCTCAGCCCGTCGTCACTGTAAGCAATGCCGAGATCCGTGGTGTGGTGCGGCTCAAGCGTCTGATCTACCAGTGAGCCGTAATCATTACGGAAGATCATCACATACTTGCCGTTAAATTTCGTTACACCGGCATTGAATACCAGTGCGGTGGGGTAAGGAACCTTCGTTGCATCCAGCACAGGATTGCCCGGATACCGCCGGATGAACGGGGCAGATTGCAGAATTGCCGGAGCGTGTTGAGTCATGGGATGTACCTCCTTGAATTTTAAATATGGAATATGGGTTGCGCAGGGCCGGACCGCTACCCTTTGAGGGAACCGGCTGTCATCTGCATGAAGGATTTGTTGGCGAACAGATAGGCTACGAGAATCGGCAGAATGGACAAGCAGGCGCCTGCCATCATATAGTGGGTCTGGGAAGCGGCCGAAATCCCGTATTTCAGGTTCGCCAGCCCGACAGTCAGCGTCTGCAGCTCCGGCTTCGTCATCGTGAACACGAGTGGCAGCAGATATTCATTCCACGCGCCGCGGAAGGTGAACAGCGCACCTACGCCGAGTCCAGGTCCGAGCAGCGGCAGAATAATCCGCCAGAAGGTGCGGCCGGGGGAGCTGCCGTCCATCAGCGCCGCCTCATCCAGCTCACGGGGAATCCCCTTCATGAAGCTGGACAGAATGAAGAAGATCGAAGCATGGGCGGAGATCAGAATCAATATGACCCCCCACAGGCTGCTGTGCAGATGAAGCTTGACCATCAGATCAAACTGCGGACGCAGCACGACCGCCCCTACTGCCACGAACATAGTAAAGGATTGCAGGCCGATATACAGTTTCTTGCCTGCAAAATCCATCCGGTCCACCACATAAGCCGCCATGGATGATACCAGCAGCGTGCCAACCACCGCCGCCAGAGAGACAATCAGGCTGTTCAGCGTATATCTGGAGAAATTCGCCTGTGCCCAGGCTTCGGCATAGTTCGAGAAATGCCAGCTATCCGGCAGGAAGGTGGCTCCCGCAGTCAGTTCGGCATTTGTCTTGAAGGAGCCGAGAATGGTGATAACAACCGGAATCAGGGTGATAAAAGCAAATGCCAGCAAAAAAATCCACAGGATGATATTGCCCAGTATGGTTCTTATTCTCATAATAGCCTCTCTCCTCAATCGGTCTGATTCATACGTCTGGATGCGTAGAAATAAATGAGCGATATGATCCCGACGATGACCGCAGACACGAAGGCGACCGCACTGCCGTATCCGAACTCTTGGACCTGGACCGCCGCGCTGCCTCCGCCGACAGGGAAAAATAATTTGTACAAATACAGGAACATCACCTCTGTCTTGCCTACAGGACCGCCTTCGGTCAGCACCATAATGCTCTCGTATCCCTTCAAAGCTGTAATGATCGCCAGCATAATGACCATCTGCATGACAGGCCCGAGCATCGGCAGGGTGACATAGCGGAACTGCTGGAGTCTGCCTGCTCCGTCCAGGGAAGAGGCTTCATAAACATCCTCCGGGATATTCTGCAGACCGGCGAGGAAGAGCAGCATGTAATTGCCGACCGCCCCCCAAGCCGCAACCAAAATGACGGTGAGCATGGCATATTTCGGCCCCAGCCAGTCCACACCGGAATCGGAAAGGCCCGAACGGATCAGGAACTGGTTGAGAATCCCGTTATACGAGTTAAAGATCGTGAAGAAGACTACGGCCATTACGGCGGTACTGATGACGGTCGGCATGAAGAAAATCCCCCGCAGCAGCTGTCTGCCCCGCAGCCCCCGATTCAATATGGAGGCCAGCAGCAGAGCCAGCGGAATAGTGATCAGCAGCTTGCCGCCTGCATAGACAAACGTGTTCACCACCGAATCCCAGAACTGGGTATCCTTCAGGATGCGGCTGAAATTGGCCAGCCCGGTAAACCGGGCCGTTCCGAACCCTTTGTAATCATAGAACATATAGCGGAACGCCCAGGCAATCGGATAAATCCCGAGGACCAACGTGAGCAAGGCACTTGGAAAGATAAAGCTGTATGAAAATAAGGCTTGTTTTGTTTTGTTCATCTGGTTTCTTCCGGCTCCTCTCCCTTGCGGCCAGAGCAGAGGGATGGGAAAGCTGCTTCCTCATCCCTCTGCTTTGGCCTATATCTCTATCCCTGACCTTCCATCTACTTGGCGAACTTGCCGCCCAATGCGGCGGGGTCAAAGCCGGCATCCGGCTCGGCCTTCACGCCATCATTCGCAATCACGCTGTCCAGTGCAGTGTTATAGCGTTTGTTCAGATCGGCGATAATTGCCTTCAGATCGCCGCCGTTCAGCATATACTTGAAGAAGGCGTCATCCGATTTCATCCCTTCCGGTGCTACAGACGGATAGACCGGCCACACTCCATCGTGCTTGTTCGGCAGGAAGCCTTCAATGCCGTTCACATCCGGTGTCTTGGCTACTGCGCTGACGGATGGTACCATGGAGATGCCAAAGCCTTTTTCCTGATAATCCGTCAGCACCTGATCGCCGTACATGAACTCCATGAACTTCCAGGCTGCTCCTTTGTGCTCCGACTTCGAGCTCAGCGCCAGCCACTGGCCCCCGAGGAAGCCCGAAGCCCCCTTCACGGTGCCGTCGATGGTCGGAACCGGAGCGGCTGCCCAGTCAATCTTGGCCGGGAACTGATTCTTGTAGACGCCCGGCTCCGAGGAGTAGGACATATACATTCCGATTTTGCCCTCTGCAAACTGCGCCCGCAGCGGATCAATATCCAGCGATTCCACACCCGGCAGCATGCTGCCGTTGTCCCGGATCTGCTTAAAGGCATTGATGATCGATTCGAAGCCGCTGAAATCGTAGCGGGCCGTCTTGAAATCATACCCGAAACCGCCGTAGCCGCTCATCTCCGCAATCACCCGCGCCGAACGCGCAAACGCGCTTCCGGGGCTTTTGAAGTTCTGGGCGAAGCCGTAAGCGCCGTCCGCTTTACCGGCTTCCGTCAATTTTTTGGCGGTATCCACCAGCTCCTGCAGGGTAGCTGGCGGATGCTCAACGCCTGCTTTGGCGAACAGATCCTTGTTGTATACTAGACGCATGGTTGTTCCATAATTCGGCAGACTGTAACGCTTGCCGTCAAATTCATTCAGATCCGGCATGACCGGGAATTTCGTCTTCAGCTCATCGGTGAGGAACTCGTCAATGGGAGCGAGAAAGCCTTTTTTGTAGAAGGTCTGGATGGTATTCTCCTTCACCCGGATTACATCCGGCGCATCGGAGGTCTGGAAGGACAGATCGAGTGCGGTATCGAAGTCGTCGCCCTTGACGACCAGCTCCACCTCAATCCCGTCAGTATTGGTTGCGTTGAACTCGGCTACCTTGTCCTTCACGAAATCCGCATCATGACGGTCGCCGGTCCAGTAGCTGATTTTGGTCTTGTCCCCCGAGCCGCCTGTCTTCCCGTCTCCCTTACCTTCTGCAGCATTGCCACCGTTACCGTTGCCGCAGGCTGTCAGGCCAAGTGCCAGGACCAGGCTCAGAGATGTTATTAGCATACGCTTCATCATTGGTAGTTCCCCCTTATATATCCCTGTTGTATTCGCTTACAACCTGATTATAGACGGATTGGCGTATCCGGATAAGGCGGGTAAGCCCACTTTAAGGGCAGATTTCTGCAGGAGCTTTATACAGTGAAGGGAGGCCACCTCCGCCCTGCGGACATGCCTCCCCTGCGCATTTTTATTCTTTTCCAAGATAATGCAGTTTGAACTCGGACGGGGTCATTCCGGTATATTTCTTGAACACCTCGCTGAAATAGCGCCTGTGCTCATACCCGAGATCCTGGGCGATCTCCTGAACCTGCCGGCCGCTGATCAGCATCGCCTTAGCCTTCTCCATCTTCTCGTGCATCACATACTGCTGAAACGAAATCCCCTGCACCTTCTTGAACAGGTTGGAGAAATACCCCTGGCTGAGGTTAATCTGCTTCGCCACCTGCTCCAGCGACAGCCCCGTATCCAGATGGCTATCGATATAAGCGGCGGCCTGGCGGATAATCCGTGTGGACTCCAGGGAACGGACCTCCGTAACCAGCGCACAGGCCTCCCGGCACAGCCCGGACAGCAGGTCCCGGATATCCTGCAGGGAAGGATGCACCCGGTTCTTCATGACGGCAATCCTGCGCTCCAGCGGCTCCACCTGCCCGTAGGGGAACTGCTCCAGCAGGACCCGGCAGATCCTGTAGCCCAGCTCATAGCCGACGCTTTCCACATAACGCGGCTCAGGCAAAAGCCCGCTGTCCAGCAGCTCCGCGAATAGCTGATCGAGCATCTGCAGGCTTTTGGCAGAATTGCCGGAACGCAGGGCGAACAGCAGCTCCTGCTCGACGGCGGCGGAGTAGCTGTGAAGTGCGAGCGGTTTATTCTCGACATTGCTGTAAATGTAGACCCCGTTTCCTCCGGTGTAGAAATGATAACCCAGCGCGCTAATCGCCTGCCTGTACGCTGTGCCCAGCTCCTGAATCGCCGCTGCGCCCAGCCCCACGCCAATGGAAAGTGTATGCCGGGAGAATCGGCTTACATTCGTGCAGCAGGCCTCCGTAACCAGCGCGGCCGTATCCGGGTCCGAGCCGTTCATGATGCAGACGTACCGGTCTGTCGCCTCCCGGATGATAACGCCGCGGGTCCAGGCGGAAATCGTCTCTTCGAGAATATTATGCAGGCTGAACCGCAGCAGCTCGACCTCCTGCACAGGCTGGCCGCTCAGCTTCTCCGTGAAATGATCGATTTCGGCGACAAACACGAAGAAATCATGCTGGTCCAGAGGGATATCGAGATAGGCCCAGCGGGAACGTGCATCCGATTCTGTCGTCTGGTGGTGCAGCAGGAAGATGAGATATTCTTGGCGGAGAATAGGCAGACTTTCTCTAATTTTGGCCTCCATCACAGCAAGTCTGGTGGTCTCCTGACGCTCCTCCCGGCACAACTCCCTGGCCTTCAGCACAGCCTGCACAATCTCGTTCAGGGAAAAGGGCTTCTTGACGAAATCAAGCGCCCCTAGTCGGATGGCTTCCTGGGCATAAGAGAACTCCGAGTAGGCGCTGAGGATAATAATCTTGCAGTCCGGCAGTTCCTCCAGAATCGCCCGGGTCATCTGCAGGCCGTCCATTCTTGGCATCCGGATATCAGTCAGCACAATGTCCGGCCGGGTCTCGCGGATAATCTGCAGCCCCGCTTCACCGTCCAGCGCTGTACCGACTACCTCAATACCGTGCTCCTGCCATGGCGGCTTGCTCGAGACCATCTCCACCACACTTTTAATATCGTCGATTACACATAATTTGAACCTTTCCAGCTCCAGCTTCCGGTCCATCCTTCATCTCTCCTCTTCTGAGGGAATCCACAGATCCGTCCGTGATCCCTTACTTGGTTCGCCGCCCACATCCATACGGGCTTCGTCCCCGTAATACAGCGCCAGCCGGTGCCTGATGTTGAACAGGGCATAACCTTTCCTCGACTGCGGAGCACTGAGCATCCCCTGCTTGACCCGTACAGCATCAAGTCCCCGTCCATTGTCGGTAATGCAAATATGCAGCAGCCCCTGCTCCCGGCTGACCGTGATGTCTATCCTGCCTCCTAAAGTCCGGTCGCTGAATCCATGCTGGATGCTGTTCTCCACCACCGGCTGCAGGATAATCTTGGGCATCAGACAGGTAAGCAGTGCCTCATCCTCTACCGTCACCGTGTATTCGAACAGACCTTCATAGCATTTCTGCTGAATAGCGAAATACTGCCGCACGTGGGACAGCTCATCCGCAAGGGTAATCAGATCCTTGCCGCCGCTGAGCCCGATCTGGAACATCTGCGACAACGACAGGATCATCTCATTTACATCGTCATTCTCCCCCATGACCGATTTGCAATAGATGGTATTGAGTGTATTGTACAGAAAGTGCGGCTCCATCTGGGCCGTAAGCGCGCGGATCTCTGCATGCCGCTTGTCCTCCTCCTTGGTCTTCACATCCGCGATCAGCGTCTTAATCTCTGACATCATCCGGTTGAACTGAAAGCCGACCTGGGCAACCTCGTCCTCATAACGGCTCTCATACACCACGCTGAGCTGGTTCTCTTCGACTCTGCGCATCAGCCGCCGCAGCTTGAACAGGGGCTTCAGCAGCACAGATGTCAGCTGGTTGGAGATCAGCCAGGTGGCCAGCAGGAAAACAACGATGACATAGAGGGTAATGCGCTGCACCCGCTGCAGCTTGCCCAGCAGCTGGTCCCGCGACTGCATGCCGGAGATGATCCAGTCGGGTGATACCGCTGAGCTTGTATAATTAACCAGATACTTCTTGCCGCCATAGCTGTAGTAGTGGTCCTGCGGATCGGCCGCTTTCCCGGCTTCGGCAAGCACCGGCTTCCAGGGGAACCTGCCCCGGAACGGCCAGCGGGACTCCACCACCGCCTCTCCTTCCCCGCTCACCAGATAATAATTTCTCCCTGCTTGTTCTCCGCCTGTATTCAGCAGCTCATCTATCCGGCTCTCCCTGATATTGACCACAATAAATACATTGCTGATCGGCGTGTAAGGGTATTCATAAATCCCCCGGACTACGAAGGAGACCACCCGCTGGCTGCCCGTGAACAACCGGTCATAATGTCCTTTGGCCCAGTAGCCGCCTGGCCGCTCCTTGCTCAGATCATATAATTCCGAGCCGTAGAACGAGTTGTCCTGCGCCCGGATCTGCGTAGTGGAATAGAAATCGCCAATCGGGGTAACGATCAGCACGTTTTCGATGATCGGCTGATTGAACGTTACCTGGGAGAGCACATATTGCAGATCCGACAGATGGACATAGTAATTCGACACATCATGGCTGAACACATCGAGCATCATCTTGCGGTACGCATCGCTCAGCATCAGGGACTGCACAGACAGCGCCACATCATTCAGGCGGGAATCCAGCAGCTGTGCCGTCTTGCTTACGGTCTCCCGGCTGCCGGCGTAGGCATTATCCTCGATCTCCTGCGCGGCAATCCAATACGAGAAGCTGCCCATTGCACCGATGGACAGCGTAATCAGCACGATGAACGAGAACAGAATCCTCTGTTTGATGGATATCCGGTAATACCTGCCGGCGATCTGCTGCCGGATCTTACGGCCATAGGCTGTGAATGTATTCATAGTTCCCCCTTCTTGAGCATGTATCTCCCTATGTTTGTATGTTCTTGTCACTTGTACCATATGGCTGCTCCAGTCCGGTGTCAAGACAGGGCATGATTATTTAGCGGATTCCGTCCCTTATTATCAATAGGCAGGGGGCCCTCCGCATAACATGGTGCGGATTCACTAATCATGGCTCAAGTTGACGGGAAGCTGCGCGATTGAGTAATTATGCTTGTGACGGTCAGTCCATTCCGTTTGATGCCTTTCTGCGGCAAATGTTGAACGATCCAACAGTAGCAGAGCTCACTGATTTTGTTGCCTCATACGTAAAAAATAATACAATTAGCCAAACTGACGGTTTCAAGGGCGATTCTATGAAGCATGAAACAGAGATGGGGGGAACGTTGAGCGAAGTCCTGCCCCAACTGAATACTGGCGGCAACGCAGTGTTCACTTATTATGGCGGCGGGCAATCTGGTCTGCTTCATGTGGTATTCCATGTATAGGTCTGGTAACAATGTACTGCTTCCATTTGCTGCTTCGACATCTGGATGTGAAGATGTAAAACTACGTCAAAATTTCAATTTTACGTTTTTATTTCCGCTTGATCATCTTTACAGTAAATCACGCTTAATTTTTGCGATCTGTCACAGTTCTAGCTGTTCTCTATTGTTAAGCCCCTTAACAGTCTGCAATAACTCCACTACTGTACCACTTAATTCACCAATAGTTGAATGCTCCTTCCCGGTTAAAAGCCATTCATAAGAACAACCGAACTCAGAGCAAATTGAGAAAACCGTCTCTATTGCCGGCTTACCTTTTCCAGATTCCAAATCACTAAGGCTGCCTTGAGAAACACCGATTTTATTAGCTAAATCCGTTTGATTAAGATTATGTATTTTTCGTAGTTGTTTAATATTTGCCCCAATAGTGTTCATTTAACCGCCTCCACACTACGATTTGTGCCAACAATTGATCCACGAGCTTTTGAACCTAAAATCAGTTTTAGCCATTTAGAGTATCTTTAATAATACTCAAGGAAAACCATTAAAAAAGCCCTGATAAATCAAGGGTTTCTTGACCATCAGGACTAAGATACTTGTACCAAAAATCGTTACAAACGCAACAAGATAAATTACAACTCACACGTAGATAAATTCTCCGCAACCTTTAACAAAATTCTCGGCAATTTCCTTTTGACTCATCCGGGTGACAATCCCTGAAAAAATACCAAGTGCAAAGAAAAGCGCTCCGATCTCAGTCATATACCAGCCTTTGCTCAGTATTCCCCAGACAATAAGTCCCAAGGTAAAGATGAAGCCGCCAATAATTAATTTATCCCGATTCGAGAAACTTACTTCTATCCCATCGTTCTCCTTGATGAAGCGTTGGCGGTTTAGAATATCATTTTGGAATACCGCTGAAAATCACCATGGCTATCGGAATCAGTAATATCCCTTTACTTTTGAGTCTTCCGGCTAAAGCTATCAGTGCCCGGTCAATCGCCCCCGTCTGCAGAATAATTCTAAAAGCTCCCCCTACAATCAGGACGAAGGCGACGACATCAGCACCATTGATGATTCCCTCCAACGGCGCACTGGCAATTTGGGCAAATCCTTGTCTCAAATCCCCTTGCTCACTGATTTTAGGAACGGTATGATAGGTTCCCGGGATGATGGCTGTTCTGGAGGAACCATCCACCAGCACTTCCTGGCGGTCAAATTGGCCGCTCGGGACAATCCAGGTTAATCCGGCAATAGCCACGATAATCAGAAAAATCAATGTATAACTATGAGGAAGGGACCATTTTATTTTAAGTTTAACCGTTTCCATTTCTACCCATCGTAATCGGAACATTGGCCTCAAGCATGGACTTGTAATTATAAAACCGGCTTTCATTTTCTTTTCCGGCCACAGCAGCCATATAAGCATCCAAGCGCGAAATGGACCTGCAACGGCAGCTCTCCCGCTGCTTCCAGCTCTTCAAGGACCGGCAGCAAACCGCTATGCCTGTCAAAGCCTATATCTTTTATCGAAGTTACACCCCGCTTAGCAAGCATTCGGGCAAAGTCCAAAAACTCTTGTCTGACTAATTCCTGATCCTGCATCATGTCATGAAGGAGACGGGCGCGTGATTCCGCGCTGCATTGGTTAGGGAGAAACTGATACTTATCCTGGGCAAGCTTGTTCATCCAACAATAGCTTTTCGTCAAATTAATGGCGATTACAGCCCTGTCAGTAAAAGCTTCGTCTAATAAGCTTTGCCCCGGAAGCTCGCCCCAACACTCTTCACTCCACCCGTAAGCGTATACATTTTGCTATAAGGTTTTTTTTGCCTCTTGTTTTAGCAACTCTAAAGCCTCTTGGATTGTAGCGACATTCGTCAGATCCACTCCACGGTGCATGGACATGTAACCGGTAAAAAATACATGGTTATCATGTACACCAGGCATAATGAACGCATCCTTCAGATGATGAACAAATGTTGCCGGTCCTATCCATTTCTCTGCTTATTAAGCAGCTCCACGATAGCCGTAACCTCTCCTGCATAACAAGGTTGAATACAATACTTGCTGCGCCACTGTTTTTTTGCGCCAGAACACTTATATTATTTTCATGATTGCTGGCTGGTTAAACTATGTTTTTCAAAACTTTTTTTAACTTCTTCTTTACTCGCTGAACCCGTTTTTTACAGGCCTCTACAGAAATCCCAATTTCATTAGCCGCCTCCATCATTGAATACTTCTCCAGAGTAATTTTTTTAAGTAATTTATAGTCTTCAATATTGGTTAAGTCAGAAAATATAAAGTCAACATCAAGTACGTCACTATCCTCAAAGATAACGTTTTCATCTATTTCGAATGAAGTTACTACTATATTTTTAAGGTATGCCCGACTGCGAACTTTGTTTTTAATAACATTCTTTAATGTATTAAATAGCCAGCCTTTCGGATTGGAACAAAATAGAAATTTGTCGGCTTTAGCACATGCGATTCTAAATGTGTCCTGAACGGCTTCTTCGGCCAGTGTGCGGTCATTCAACTTGCTTTGTGCATATGCCAACAATGAACTATACATTTCCGTATATAATACTTTTATGGTGCGACGTTGATTATCATTTAGCACCGCCTTCTCACCACCATTTCCTTTTTATGAAATACAATCTACTTTAGTTATAATTTTATATAAACATATAAATATTGGTATTTCAATACTACCCTATAAACAGATAATAGGAACACTTTTTCAAAAAAAATTAAAAATAAAAAAGCAACCCTCTAAAAGGTTGCCTTCTTCCTATTCATCATTTATATCCTAGGTTATTTGCATAGCGGCGCAATAGCTCTTTGAGGCGTGTTACCTCATTAACAATTTCACTATCGCTATCAATATTGTCATTTCTGTCATACGACGAAGTAACAACTTCGGTAGTAGTAGATGCTTGAGGTTCATCTGCGTTAGCTGAAACGGTTAACGCGGACCCTATCCATATAATTCCTATCAGCGCCACACAAAGGAATAGAACACCATTTTTCTTCTCTTTTAGGTCCATGATTGAAGAAATGCGATTTTTCAAACCTTTTTTCCCTCCATAAAAATTACTTGATAATGCTGTTTGGAGCTTCGCCCCATTCCTCGCAACAGTAATAATGATTTCCCCATATTGTATTCGCCGTTGATGATCTGCGTTTTGTAAAACCAATGCGTCACAAGAGATTTCACATTGTTCCGCTGCCGCTTTTGCCATAAGATAGACAACTGGATTGAACCAATGAAACGAGGTTGCAATCAAGATCATGGCCTTGCACCAGAGGTCATGCCGTTTAAGATGAATCAACTCATGCTTTAGAATTAGATACACTTCATCATCTGATAGTTTCACTCGCGGCAGTAAAATGACAGGCTGTATAAAGCCAATGAACATAGGACTTGTAACGCTTTCACATACGCATAAACCTATATGCTTTTTAATCCCGAGTTCCGACCTTACACTGTCTAAAATCCCTTGAACCTTCGCATCGGTTACAGGATCACTCCAACGACGTACCGTCTTCATAAAACGACTATGCCGTAGAGCATGATACAGTATTATGATTACAATACCGCACCCCCAAATCGCTGTAAGCACCCACCATAAAGAGATTGTTGCCCAAGCATCCCCCCTATCCCCAAAGTCCATTAAGGGGACAGTACGGATTATGGATGGAACAAGCGTTGCAGGAAGATCCGGCATGGTCACAGGGAGAACTAATAGGTCAATCTGTGGACGAAAGGGGAATATCCAGCCTACCGCAAGCAGCAGCCAAACCCTATAATTCCACTTTGCGACATATCGTTTGGATATAAAGGGCTGTATTGCCGCGTACACAAGCGTCAGCAATGACATAGATACAGAGCATTGGAGCACGGTAACTAAAAATCCCTGCATATCACTCCCTCTTATCTTTCAGCCAATTTTCCAATTGATCGAGGTCACTGTCCTTTACTTTGTTACTAGCATATAGCGTAGCAACCAAGCTAACGAATGAATTCGCATGAAAACGCTCCATAAAGTCGCCTGTTTCAAATTTCAGGTACTCCTCTTTGTTAATTAAAGGGAAATAAGTGCGCTCTTTTCCCTTTTTTTCAGTTCGAATAAAGCCACGCTCAACCAACCGTAACATAAGAGAAATGACCGTTTGCGCTTTCCATTTCCTATCATTTCCAAGCTGTTGCATAATAACATTAGTCGTTATAGATGAATCATTGGCCCACACAACTTTCATGATATCAAACTCTGCATCTGGCAATTTTCTCATTATTTCTATTAATCAACTCCTTTAAGACAACTGTCTACAATGATATTCTACATTTGTCTTGAATTCATGTCAAATCTATAAAATAGAAATATTTTATCCTATTTATCACACACAAAAACAATATTGGGATATTTTTGAAAATCTTTGTCCCCAATTCGATACATTAAGACATATATATTATGAAGAAGCATTTTCATAGTTTAACACTAATGAAACGGAGGCAATTCCGATGAACAATTAACGAATACTTTCACGTTGAACGAAAAACCAAATTCCCAATTTTAGAATGGAGGCTACTAATTAATGAAAAAGAAATCTCTCTTTGTTTTCTCGGCCCTGGCTCTCCTCCTCCTCCTCACTCCAAGCTTTGCGCTTGCAAGTAATCAGCAGAACTACTTCGCTTCCCTGTCGGAAGAGAAGCTCGCTTATCAGGATGTTGACGCAGCTCCTACGGAATGGAAAGACGACATCTTGAATGCAAGGAATTCTATAATATACAGTACTTCTTGGACTGTTGATGGTCAGGTTGGCTATGAGTTGCCCGATGGAATGTTAGTAGAACTTCCAGAATTTTCGGACCTTTTTCCAGGTTGGGATGTTCCTAAATTGAAAGAAGATGTACGAAAAGAACAGTTAACTAAGCCTCAAACTTATGATTTTCATACCCTAGCCGCGAATTATGTTGGGTTTGTCTACTTATTTGAACCCTCAAATTCTGGAGCGTCACTACCGTTTTACACCTTTTATTCCAGCGCTAATAGAGTCACAATGATAGGTGATTCTTTACCAGGGACAAGCTATAATGCCGGTTTCACAAATCTTAACACTGGTTCGGATGTAGGTTATGCAAATAACTTACCGCAAGGTGGAAAACTATATCTCACTAAACTGAATTCAAACACTGCATATGGGGCTCGGGCTAGCACGTACAGCACAACAGGATATGCGCAAATGAGCGTAGTTGACGGCTAAACTCATCATCTGATTCTGTAGTGTCGGGTAGATGTTTGAAACGTAGATTGATATGTATGGGTAATCAAGGACTGCTTGTTCATTGAGGTTATTCGCTTTCTTCTAATTGATAGACTGTTTAATGCTTCTTCCATTATTGCTATTGCTGCCTTTTTAACTTTTGTTAAACGTATAGCCATTGACAAAACCTCCTTCTACTTCATCTGATTTAGTCAGATATAGCAAAGGAGGTTTATATGCTTCTATATTTCGAGCCATTGTTTCAAACATCAGCGACCATAGTCTGGTTTCTTCCCCTGCTCTTGGCCAAGTATAACGCCTGATCCGCCTTCTCCAGCAGCCCCTCCCGCTCCAATGTATGAAAAGGATAATGGGCGATTCCTAGAGAGATTGTAACCTGTGTCTCGATTGGCCCCCTGCTTTGTTCCATTGCCCGCCGGACTCTTTCAGCTATGATGAAAGCTTCCTCAGGTCTTGTGTGGGCTAGCAAGATGATGAACTCTTCACCGCCGTAGCGGTAGCAAACATCGTCTGGACGAACCGAGGTAACTATAACTTTGGCTACATGTTTCAGCACTTCGTCGCCGATGAGATGACCGTAAGTGTCGTTCACGAGTTTGAATTTGTCTACATCCAGTACAATGAGCGAAAACGGTTGTCCTGAGTCAATCCATTGACTCATCGTATACTCTAACGATCTCCGGTTCATTAAACCGGTCAGAGCATCCGTCGTAGCCTCTTGGGTCAGTTGATCCGTCTGCTTCTGAATATCCGTCACGGCAAGCAACACAGCCTTGGTCAGCAGATCTGCCTCTCGGCTCCATTGCGGCTTCGCTTCTGGCAATTCAATCTTCTCCTTGCCCATCCTGCTCACCAGATTTGCCAGGTACACAAAAGGCCGGGCCAGCTTGCGTGCTACGAGAATGACGCCCATCAGGAGGATAATGAACGGAAACAACGAATACCAGAGAATGGTCCGAAGGTGCCCCATCAGTTGATGATGGATGACACTAATCGGCGAAACGACCACAATTCCCCATCCGTTGGCTGGAACGCTGGAGTATCCGGCAAGCATTTCAACGTCACGGGTGTTACGCACTTGCTGTTCCCCACTCTCCCCATTCATGAGTTTCTGCACAACCTTGTTATTGCTGACATCCTCCCCAATGAGCTGCTTATCCGGGTGGTACAACAGATGCCCGCTGGAATCCACAATATAATAATAGGAGCCAGAATCGTCCACGTTATTGTCGCCAAAAATCATAGACAAAATATTGTTCTCCTGCAGATAAAATGTGCCGCTCAAAATACCGCGATATGTACCATTCTTGCTAAAAATCGGCTGACTCATAAAAACGATTAGTCTATTGGTGGTTTGGGTCATGTAGGGGGAGGATATGTAAGGTTTTTTTAACGCCAGAGCTTCCAAACCGACCTTAGAAGTAATATGGTTTCCTACTGACCCCAAACTAGCCGGTACTACATTGCGGATCAGCCCGTCGGCATCGAGCACGGCGATAGAATTGAAGTAATTGCTACTATTGCGCATCAGTTCCAAATTATCATCCACTTGCTTCGGCGTTGAGGTTTCGTCATCGGAGAGTGTGTCAGCACTGTATTCCAAACTGCTGCGCATGGACTGAAATAAGGAATCCATTGTTTTGGTCATTCGGTCAGCGTTGTAGTAATTCAGATGGAGTGTAGTCTCCATCAAGGACTGTTTTTTGGACTCGTAAGAGCCAATCAGAAGAATGCTTGAGGTTAGTAGAACCACCAGCGTAACCAAGCCCGTAAGCAGCGATGTGAGACTGAGCTTTTTACTTTGACACGGCTCAGCTCTTCTCAGTGTAAGCAAACCTTAACCCTCCTTGGTTCTTGAAAACTAGATTAATTAATAATACAACAAATTAAGATGTTATTCGACAGTAATCAAAAGGCTCGGATCTCTCATACCACTCTGCTTACCGTTTGATATACGGCGGTTCATGAAATCTTACATATTAAAAAACTCCCTCCAGAGCTTGTGATTAAACAAGCACTGAAAAGGAGTGTTATCAACCTGATTCTGTGAGCTCGGATGTGATTCCAAGACACACAGAACCTTTAGTTTTTGACGGAAGTTTTACTCAAGAAAAACAAAAAAAAACCTTGATTTCTCAAGGTTTTCACTGTGATGCCGAGGACGGGGGTCGAACCCGTACGGTACTCACGTACCGCAGGATTTTAAGTCCTGTGCGTCTGCCTGTTCCGCCACCCCGGCATATTATGTGTTGAAGCTTCATACGTTGTTCACATATAACGCGACAAGAAATATAATATCATGAATATCGATAACGCGCAATCCTTTTTCGAAAAAAAATTATTCACAATAAAAATAACCCGTTCAGCCAGAACCGACACGGGTTATTATAGACGCGGATTATCTACGCTCGTCACTTCTGCTTCTCATTCCGGCAAGACCCAAAAGTCCAAGCAGACCGAGCCAGCCCCAGTTAGATCCTTTGTTAGTTGCAGCATTCGTTGTTGTACTAGTTGCACGGTATTTGCCGGTCTGTGTGGTGTTGGTTGCCGGGTTGACAGTGCTGTTGGTTCTGTAGTTGTTAGGTCTGTAATTATCATCGATGCGGATCTTATCTTTCATAATGCTCTCATGCTGATTCATTGTTCCCGTGGTGCCGTTCATTAAATTGCCTTCCGTATTCATCATCCGAGTGTGTTCCGCAGTCCCATCCATCCCGGTATTCGCGGCTGGGATACCGCCCAATGCTGCTGATCCCACGGCATTTGATGCATAGCTAGCTCCCATTAGACTCATTGATAATACAGTACCGCATGCAAGGCTTGTTATCAGCTTGTTCACAGTGTTATGCCTCCCTTTAAGGTTAGTTATCACTGATAATTTCCCCTTGGACGGCACTGTCTATGCATGGTGGTTTTACTCTTTTACTACATTAACTGTCTTAGTCACAGCATCATAAGTAACCTTTGCTCCAAGCGCCTCAGCCAGCGCACGTATGGGCACATAGGTTATTCCGGTATCAAGAACGCCATCGGTAAGCTTGCGGCCGTTTAGGTTAATGGTCACTGTAACGTCTTTGTTCACCTGATCATCCCCTCCGGTAATCTTTTTTAAAGCCTCTTTGGCTTGGTCCGTCGTTGGACGTTTACCTGCCCGAAGTTGATCTATAGTTAAACCGAAAGTCATTTGCAGATGTGAATAATCTTTAAAAGAGGTCCAGTCCCCGCCCCATTCTAAACCAAGCCGCTTAGCCTCCTGTACAACCTCTTGCCAATCCGCTGTCTTATCCTTATCACCATCACGATTGATATCCCAAGAAAGGCTAGTGCCATTCGGCAGCAAAAGCGCAAAATCAAACGCAAGACCATAATTATGATAGCTGGTACCGCCTTTAGCGTTGGTAACTATCGGTCCTGGTTTGCTTCTCCCCTGCGCATACAAAGCATTTTGCTCAGCAATGGTCCGTAGACCCTGAGTAATAACGATAGGGACTCCTCTCGCATGGCTTTGCTGAATCAAAACATTCGCACCTGCCGCCAAGACAGGATGAAGCCCGACCAGACGCGCCGCGGATTTTTCCCTCAATTGCTCCAAAGTCAGCATAGAATCACCCCTTTGGTATATTCAATGATGCCGCTGCCCTATTTGCCTGTACCCCTGTCCCCTTTAGGATGATTTCCACAAAAAAGGACAAAATATTTAACGAAAGGTGGGAGACATATGGATATTCATAGCGATAGCTATAAAGTTGCAGCCCTTAGTGAACAGGAAGAAGCACTGGAAATTATTCGGAATGCTGAAGCTTCCATTGCACATCTGACCGGTAATCCTACCGTTACCTTAATCGCTTATGAGAAAAGCGAAGGCAACGGTTCTCAGCATTAAACGATGTAGACCTCGACAATATCATCCACATCGATCCACTTCCATTCCTCCGCCCACTGCAGCTTAAACTCACGCGAGTGGGTGTGAATGGAAGTCACAAAACCACTTAACATCGTATTTTCAAAAGGGTCAAAAAGAACAACTGTCACTCGTATATGACTCCGCAACGACAAAGCCAGTGTACATTCAATCTCCTCCAGCTTCTGCTCATCCAGAATAGGCTTGATGCGGCGCAGCGTTTCCCGTTCATCTCTTATAATTCGTATCTTATGCTCCGGCAGCATCATGCGGCTGCTTTCCCACAGCCCGTTTTTCTCCAGCTTTTTGCCCATGGTAACCCCTCCTTAATTATATATCTATTCCTCTCAACACGAACGTATGTTTGTATTATATCCGCATCTTCGCATATTAATCAATAATCAGGAAAAAGATACCTTTTTAAGGGTCACTCTTTATTCAAAAGATGTATATTAATGTATATCTATTCAAGCTAAAATTCGCAGCAAAAAGACGCTGACAGATAAACTGCGCAGCGCCTGATTTGATTTATTCTTGAACAACGTCCCCAGACTCTGAGGTAGCCTGACCTTCGGAGTCTATAAGTCCTGTTGCTTCTCTTGCCTCGTTAAGCTTGGAGATACCGAACAACATCGCTATATCAGCTTTTTGATTCAATTCATTAAATTGCTCAGCCGTAACATTTGCGGAATCTGCGCCCTGAGAAGCCTCTTTTTTTAAAGAATAAGCACTTTCAAAGGAAATTTTAGACTCTTCAAGCAACTTACGAATGTCTTCAGGCAAGCTGGAGGAAATTTTTACTTTCTCGGCTTGATTCGATAAATCAGTTGCGGTACTCTGGAATTGCTTAATTTTCTTCTCCAACTGCTTGTCCGTGAGTTCTCCTGCTGAATAACCCGCAATGGCTTCATTGAACTCCGCTAAAGAAGATTTTCCCGACTCTTCAAGTTTAGACATTTCATTGTAGAAGTTTTGCACGGTCTCCTGCACTTCTTCCTCCGTGGCAGGTGCCGATGAAGTTGAATTATTGCTGCAGGCGCTAAGGATGACAGTCATCATCAGCATTCCTATTAGTAAAGCTTTTTTCATTATTTATCCCTCCACTTAACAGGATAATGTCGGTTTGTGTAAAGCGCAAATGAAATATATGTAAAATGACTGTTATGTTATAATTATTTTAATTGTGATCAGAAAAGGAGGGTATTTATGCCTTATTGCACCACCTGCGGAGCGGAATACAAGCAGGGCGCTAAATTTTGTGGAGAATGTGGAACCAGCCTTAACGGTACCGCTCCAGTGACCGCCCATCGACCAGCAGAAGATAATCATGTCAATCAAGAAGTTGTGCTCTGGAAAGGCAAACCTGCCGGCATCTCAGATCGACTTAAAGGAATTATAGCTCTTAACACAACTTCATATACCATTACAAGTCAGCGCATTATGTTAAAGACCGGACTTATCGGTAAAAATGTTGAAGAAATCGAATTGCTGCGCGTACGCGATTTATCCGTGAAACAGTCAATAATGGACCGGATGCTTGGCATCGGGTCATTAACTGTATTTTCTGATGATGCCTCAGCGCCTCAGCTTCTTTTTCGAAAAATCCATGATGCCCAAACCGTCAAAGATGTTCTGCGCAAAGCCGTTCGTGACGAGAAGATCGCCAACAACATTAGCTACCGCGAACAAATTTAAGACGCTCATACGTAAAAAGGCCCCGGAAAACCGGGGCTTTTTGCTTGCGCTTGTACACTTGAAGTACTCTTTTTTAAGGAAGATAAAATGCCCCCGCTGGGATAACCACCTTGATCTGGCTAGGACTCTCCCACTGCAAAACAACCCGGGCGTCGCCCGCATTCTCATAATACTCCACCTTTATTTCATACGGCTTACCTGCTATCAGACTAATGCTTCCTTTTCGTTCCTGGCCGCTCTGATTCACCCAACTATCAATGACTAGCCCGCCATCAATCCATACCCGTATCCCATCATCAGAGTAGGAATAAATGGTATAAACCTCGCTAAAAGCAGCCGTCAGCTTCCCACTCCACCGCACAGAGAACGCATCTACACGAATGGCAGGATCAGGCGATCCTTGTCTCCATGAAAAGTTAATATTGGCATCCGTGCGCAAAAGTGCAGGTGTACCGCTAAGCGTCATGTTATTGTAGTATTGCCCACAGAGTCCACTCTCCAGCACACTATCCCCGATAGCAGCGAAAGCGGCGGCCTCAGCAGCATACTCCTCTCGTGTGAATACCATTTTGTCGTTCATAAAAGCTTTTATAACAGCATCGGTGTTCTTCTCATAGAGGAGTTTCCCCCAGGTCAGCTGATAAGACCATTTGGGCTGCGTTTTGGACAACAGTTCAGCAGACGGAAGCTCTCCATTCTCACCAATCGCAATCAGCTTGCCACGACCCAGATCCCATAAATTATCATAATGGCTAATCTTGAAATCCGCGTCATAAATGTCGAGCGCCAGCACATCTACCTTATCACTGCCCGGATAGTATTCTGCCGGCTCATCACACCACTGATTTTTTGCATTTGGACTCCAAACCCACAATAAATTATGCAGCTTATGATAATTGGTAAAACGATCGAACATAAGGTTCCACAATGCAGCGTAATTGCTCTTTTGCCCCCACCAAAACCATCCACCATTCATTTCATGATACGGCCGCCAAAGTACAGGAATCCCTGCGTCATTAAGCTTTTTCAGCGACAGGGCTATCTTATCCAGATCAGCTAACAGCGCATTATACTGGGTGGTACCTGAGGTTATATATTTATCAAAATCAGCATTGCTTAGGCTCGTATTTACATTCCCCCAAGTTGGCGCTGTCCCCGGTAATGCAGCGTGATAACACATCGTTACGATCCCGCCGGCCCTAGACCAGCGTATCGCACTGTTGACGACCCAATTCCGCTGATTGTCAATTAGAGCCTGGGACTGATTATTGATTGCGCCCAGCTCGTAGCCATGAAGCGCAGCATATTGCCCACTGGTATTTTTAAGCTTCTCCATGAGCTCGTCTGCACTTTCCAAATAATCATGTTGGCCGCTTATCACACCCTTTCCCTGCAAGTAATAGAGGGTATTCAGCAATAGCTGAGCCGAGGACGACAGTCCCGAATCCGCCGGAGCCATTTGTAATCTGCGAAAAGCCATCTGCCACTGCACATCGCCCACGAACCTTGATGCTGAATCAACCATCTGACGAATAATCCGCTGCTCCATCTATTCTCACCATCCTTTTAAATCTTTTTAAGTTATAGTATGGGGACAATAGTGACATGAACTCAGCGAATGGACATGAAGTTGTAAAATAAGTTGGGACGATATAAGGAACTGCTGAATAATTTCACGGCTCAACAAAAAAAGGAGCTCAGCGGCTCCTCATTACTTTTTTCTTATCTCGTGTACCTTAAAGGCAATAGCTCAGTGATTTCATATTTAGCTAATCGGTCATCCTCCGATACAATTATCTTGCAGTCTATTCCGTAATCCGCAATTAACTCTCGGCACATGCCGCAGGGAGAGACTACTTTAATCTCTTTTTCCTCGCTGTCTGGATCAGAATGCCTTACCGCAACAATCGTATCAAATTCCTTATAACCTTCGGATATCGCTTTGCCAATCACCATCGCTTCTGCACAGACTGTAATCCTCCCCATGCTGGCTTCCACATGTACCGCTGTAAAAATCTCTCCTGTTTTAGTACGAAGCGCTGCACCCACATGATGACGCCCCCATTCATAACGTCTGGTAATTATATCTTCGGCAGCCGCAATAAGCGTCTGATCCTCAATGGTAATTATGTACTCCATATCCAGTTACGTCCTCCTTTATTTTCCCTAATTATATTAAATCGCACTGAATTATGATATAAGATATACTATTTTAAGTGCCAAAAAAGGAGGAGCAGAATTGAAAGTGAAAAAATGGATCTCCAGTCTCATCATTGTTGCATTACTTGCTTTGGCTAGTTACTGGTTTGAACAAAACGGAGAGCCTACAGACCCCTCGTCTCCATCCAATTCGAGTGTTGTTCAGCTAACCTTCCCATCAGACCGCTATCCTGAGACCGCCAAGCATATTCAGGATGCCATTGCGAAAGGTGAATCCGCCACATGTACGATTAACCGAGAGCAGGCTGAAGAGAACCGCAAAGAGTCCTTAAAAGGGATCCCTACTAAAAAGGGATATGACCGGGATGAATGGCCAATGGCTATGTGTGAGGAAGGCGGCGTTGGTGCCGACATTGAATACATAACGCCAAGCGATAACCGCGGGGCAGGAAGCTGGGTTGGCAATCAGCTGGAGGATTATGCAGACGGAACCCGGGTGGAATTTATGTTTAAATAACGATCTGTCTGACCATCCCCAGGCAACAGAATAGCCCCACCTGGCATTCGCCAGACGGGGCTACACTTCACATCAGCTAACTTAGAATAAGCAAGCTTTAGTGATGATAACCAGCAAGATGAAAAGTACCAGGATTGCTCCTGTAGAAGTCCAAGGACTACACACCGGACCTACTGATGCTGGACTTACTACCGGACCTACGTTACAACCACAACCATGTTCCATACCCATTTTCAATTCCTCCTAATGATTAATGACTACAGCACAAGATATGTAAAAAGGAGATAAGCCGTTTGGGCGAATTGGCAAACAAATGCCAATCACCTAATGAATTGAAGGCGGACAGTCGATAAACAGGATATACACAAAGGAGGTGCAATATGGATATAGCTGCATTATCAATGGCAATGAGCCAAGCATCCTTAGCTCAAAATGTTGGGATACAGGTCATGAATATTGCCAAGAATCAGGCTGAAACCCAGAGCCAAACTATGGTGGAAATGCTGGGCAAAAGCGTTGCTCCGAATTTGGGAAAAACACTTGATATTAGTGTGTAATTGCTTTATGCTAAGGGTACATGAGAACTAACGTTCCTATGTATCCTTAGACTTTTTTTACTCTACATAGCCCTTCGGGCTTTTCTTTTGCGCATTTATGCGAACATACGATCCCATTAGTGATTTATTAGTGATTTTAAACGAGGTGAATAAGTTGGAGAACATGAAATCATATTATCAAATGACTGTGCTTGAGAAATGGACGGAGGATCTATACAAGCGATTAAATCTTCATCAGCCTTCGCAAATTTCAATATCGTATATTGCAGAGCGGCTTAATATCTGGGTTCATTATTTGGATGTGAGAAGCAAGAGCATTGAAGCGTCTGCAGGAATGTACAGCCTGTTTATCGACAACCGCCTTCCAGCCAATCTTCAACGGCTAGAGTTTCTTCATGAACTGTGTCATCTACTTCGCCATGGCAGCGATAATCAGACCTTGATGCCAGAGCATTTCACGCGGGCACAGGAGGACGAATCAGAGCGTTTTATCTTGTATGCGGCGACGCCTTACTCCATGATCTCCCGCATGACATTGCCTGAGCAACGGGAAGATGCCATCTCCTATCTTGCAGCAGAATTCCAAGTACCTGCCGAGCTGGCCTTACAGCGGATTGATCAGATCCAAAGACGTGTGTTCCAAGGGCAATTATTGGCCGTGATGGGAAGAAACGAAGAACGACTGACACATATTCGCAACGGATCACGGAGATAATAAGCTTAGTTGCAATAGTTCTCTGCATATTCATTTATGGTGGAATTTCTCGTGAGGGGGAACGACATGGAAGCCATTAAAGTAATTGAATTATTACTGACTCATCCGGATTATAATGTAGATGCAGTACACCCCGAAATCCCGGATTTTGTGGGCATTGAGACGATTGAGGTGGATCACGAAACGGGGACCTTCTCCATTTTATTGCAAGAACCCAAAGAAGACTAAAAGAGAATCATTATTCTTCATAAGTTAAAAGGCAGCAAATATAGTATGTCCCGGCAATTCTTCATTCGCCTACGCCTGGATTACTATCGGTATTTGCTGCCTTTTTGTATTACACAACCCCAAATTAAAAACCATAAAATTTTCATCCCCGGCAGCCTCGGCCTTGCTTGGTTTTCCAGCACCTTAATTCGCTGCTCCAGCTCCAGTATTTTCTCTTCTTCCTGCGTCATATTCTTACCTCCTTTCTTATTTGTACATTTACAAGATATCTATGAATGACATAATAGTCTCTGTATATTATCTTATACTATATACAAATTATCTATATGGAGGGAATTAATGAAGAAAAATACAAAACTAATCTTCATCGTTCTAATCCTTTTAATCTGTGGAATAACATCCTTAGCCCTCCACTCCTTCCGAAATCATATGAACAGAGAAGTCATTCATTATCTAATAGAGACGAGAAATTATAAGAAGGAAGATTTTTATAAAGTATACACCCAGATTGCCAAAGCTCCCCTCGTAAGTACCACGGTGATTTTCGCAGACGAACCCTACGCAAGATACTTTTATCGAAAAGAAAATGGAAGGATCTATCAATACAGCAGGGCTCCTGTTAAAGGTAATGATCCTAGCTATACATATAAACATATCGAAGAGGATCTCCCGTGAAGGAGTCACTCTATTAAAAAGACGCGTTTGTCCAGCAGTCAGCAATTGGTGCTTGGGCAAATGCGTTTTTTTGATCTCCCCTGTTCTAAATAAGTAACCAGCGTTTGCGTAGACAATATTGGCGTGGTGCTTAGCAGCTATCGGACACAGTTGATCTTATGCGTTGCATAACCCTCCATTTCGAAGTGTAACGGACCCCATCGCCTTTATTGGCATGAGAAACACCTTACAAGGCCCACTTTTTAAGGAATAGCGTCACTGGGGTCCGCGAACTTGCTCAAAAGTCTATTTATATGCAAATAACGACTTCTGAGTCCATAACCCTCTGGCGATAATTTATGAATAGGCATTCTCTACTCTCAAACACAAAGAAATTTTCTCAGGAACAAAATGTGACCTAATGCCGTCCTAAATGGTGTTATAGGTAAAGGGGGGCACAGTATCATGCAGCGATCCATGACCCGGCCGGGAAATCATGTGATGAAGAGTTACGAAATTTACGCAGATATGCTGTTCCGGATCGCTTTGGTCCATCTAGGCAGCCGGCAAGATGCCGAAGAAGCCACTCAGGATACCTTCATCAAGCTAATAGAAAAAGCGCCAAAGTTCAAAGATGCCGAACATCAGAAGGCATGGCTGATCCGGGTAATCACCAACCATTGTAAAACACTACTGGGCAGAGGCTGGCGCAAGCGCGAGGTTAAGCTGGAGAGCGCTGAGCCAATTGCGGCAGACAGCCCCGAGGATTGGGCTCTGCTGCAGTTAGTTATGGCGATGCCCATGAAGTATAAAACCGTAATCCATCTTTATTATTACGAGGACTATCCCATCCAGGAGATCAGCAAGATTCTGCAGATTAGCCAGTCTGCCGTGAAGATGAGACTTCAGCGGGGACGGCAACTGTTAAAACTGGAGCTGGAAGGAGTGGAACCACAGTGAAGGAAGATCAGTTTCGAACAACATATAAGAAAGCGGTGGATTCGATGAAACCAGGTGAAGAAATGAAAAAAGAATTGTTCGACAAAATGGAGCAGCGGCAGGAGCGGAAACGTCCGCGCAAGACGGTTTATATCGCGGCAAGTGTCGTGCTCGCCGCAGGAATCGGTCTGGCTGGGCCTAGTATATGGCAGCAGTTGAACAGTCAGAGCTCCCCGGGGCAGGTTGCCCAGGTAACTCCGGGTGTAAGCAATGCTGGCAATTCGGGCACAGCTACATCGGGCAGCATTGTCATTCCCAAGCTGAAACTGCCAGATAAGGAATCTGGCGTGAAGGCAGATATGATCGCCTTGGTCGTGTATAAAAATAATATTTACACACAGTCAGCGACTCGCATCGACGCTGCCGATGCTGCCGCTCTGCGCGGTGACAAGTTAGGACGCACTACAGGCGGCATCAACGAATGGAGCGGTAACGACGAATATATTGAGTTAGCCTCGAACATCGGCGAAACGGATCTCTATTCCGTGAAGGGCTATGATTCCAGCTTCCTGATTATGTCCTATTCGGAAATCAACGGCGAGGTATTCGCTGAACTGTATGAGCACACGAACGGCATCACCATAAACAGCGGCGCCGACCTATTCGGCAAGCTGAATCTTGAAGGCCGAGTTACTTCAGCTCAGTCGGAAAGCTTCAACAGCTGGAACAACGGCCTCCAGCAGCAGGCGCCAATCGCCAATGGCGAGGCGCTTGATGGCTTCCTGACAGCACTCCAAGCGGCTAAACCGCTGGCAGCAGAGCCGCTGATCGAGCAAGGCATCTACGACAGCGAAGACCGCAAGATCATCTATCTGCAGCTGGAAGACAACGCCCGAGTAGAGCTGACGCTGTTCGGTCAAGGACTTGTACGCTACGGTCAGGCACCGGTATTCTTCGAGGTCGAATCCGGGGCATTCCAGCAGCTGTGGGACAGCATGAAACTTTAGGGATGTTGGTGGAAACCCAGGGCCTGTGGTTGGGACTGCGGTTGGGATCGGGATTGCGACTGAGATTAGGACTGTGATCGGGACTGCGATTGCGAATGCGACTAGGAGTGTGATTGGGATTGGGATTGCGATCGGGACTGCGACTAGGGCTGCGGTTGGGATCGCGATTGCGATCGGGACTGCGATCGGGACTGCGATCGAGATTGAGATTGAGATTGGGACTGCGGTCGGAAGCAATTGGGTACATCGTTTCGATCGCCTTGCTCTCCATTGGAGGAATTTAGCTGACTGCTAACAAAAACGGCGCTGCTTCCAAACCATTTCATGGTTTGGAGCAGTGCCGTTTTGTGCTTTACTGTATGGTTTATGAGCTCGCATACTAGATATGCTGGTTGCAGAGGTGAAACTACTGACTGTTCCTTTATAGGCTACTTCTCATTGTAATTTCTGCAACTACATCTGCGAGGAGCATGGCACTAACGAGCTAACGAACTAACCTCCTTCACCTCGAGCTATCGGACCTAGATGCCGCTATTTGCTGATTTTCAGCCTTTGGAGCATGGTTTCGGACTCCATGGACGCTAATGCCTAGAAAGAGACTCAAATGCGGTACTTTTTATGCCAATAGCGACTATGGAGTCCGTTAGAATTGCAAATGTGGAGAAAAACCTCTTTAAGGGTCAGCTGGGTCCGATAGGAGCCTCATACCAAAAATGCTCCCTACTCAAACGAAGTTTGGTGTTTAGTATAAGTAAGTTTGCAGCAAGAAAGAGTGCCCCAACAGCTATTTTATCGGATACCGGATAACTCTTTCTTTTTTTCTGTCCATAACAAATCTTTCATACTCCAGAGTCCTTATGTTACTAATCCTCAGTCAAATACAATTCAAATTTCCTCACTATTAAACTATTTCACATGGTAAAATAAACCTGATTTAAATAAAAGGAGAGTACATAATATGGGATTTTTCAAAGGAGTATTACAGGGTCTTCTTACAATAATAGAAGATAGAGAATATCAGAAACTTTCGGAATCAAATACTATAAAAATCGATAATAAATTAACTTATACTCCAACAGTAAACAGACAATTCGCCATCATTGAAATTAAAGGTAATAATTATCTGCATAAAGATAGCATATTGAGCATGAAATTGAGTTCAGGATTTTTATCCATTGGAAACGTTATGATAAGTCGTTCATTAGTGTCAGGAAATCTTGATATGCTTAATTTATCGCAAGATGACTTTAACAATGGCGTTAACCTATATGGAATGATTTCCGATGAACGACAGAATGTAACAGAGATAGTATGTTGCTTGAAAAATGATATTTCCTTAATTCAAGGGTACGTTCAAGAAGCACTCGCTATTAAAAAGATTGAAGCTGAAAGAAAATTCATAATTCAACAAAATGAACAACTTAGGAAAGAAGAGGAAGAAAAACGAAAAAAATCACAAAAAGAATACTTCCAAACGCATATCAAAGAAAAACAAATTATGAAATATGGAATACGTCACACTAAATGCTGGAGATGTCATGCTCCTTTAGGCACTGAGACACACCCTATTCATTATTCTTGTGGTTGGCTCCAGTGTGACTGCGGTGCATGTAAATGCAATTATCACAGATAGTAAAAGAGTATTTTCGTTTTCATCGGTTACTTCTCCTTAGTGGGTACTTGTAAACTCAACCGCGGTGACCGGGGGCTAGAGTTATTGCTGGATTAATTCTTTACGAAGCAATTTGCCCCAAAGGCAAATCAAAAGTACGCAGTATTTAGAGCATGCTTCTACATTGTGCGTTCAGTCATTCGCGAGCATCTCCTGTTGAGCATTATAATCCGACTACTACGACATAAAAAAGGAACGCCCACCATGGACGCTCCTTTTTTTCTTATTCGTCTACAAAATTCTAGCTAGTTACGCATTTACACTTTCCGTTTTTCGATCCTGTCTTGCGTGTAATGTTTTCATCGCAAATCTTGCTATCGGCTGCGCAACCAACAGTTCAATCCAAAATGCTATACCAAAGTTTCTTGGCCAGATGTGAAGGAAATTTTTAAGTGGATCCAGGTTTATTTGTTTCGTCCCAACCCATGTGCCGATAATTGATAGTAAGATAGATAACACCGTGACATTCAATAAAGTATTCAACAGAATCCTTGCATTAAATCCATCTGTTTGTCCCATGAATTTCGGCATCACTTTCCCAACAATCGGTCCTGCAACTAATCTTACAGATAAAACTACGATCATCCACATAAACGGAATAACCTTTAGTGTATCTATATACACTTCCTTACTGAAGCCACGTTCCAACCCCACAATAATAGGGGCAATAGTGTTTACTGAAATGATTGAAATAATGAGTAAAAATAGTATACCTTCTTTTCCGTTTCTGGGCAGTCTTTTGTCTCCATGCATGTTTGTCATCTCCGTGAATAATATTTCAGATGGCAGACGTATCATGAGACATATATTTTTGGCCCAACAAAAAAGACCAATATCTCTACACACTGATTTAATAATTATAACATTTATTTAAAATGAATGTCAGAACTTCTACTAAAATTTATTAAATCCCCCTACTAACAAAGAACAGCTACCTGCATGCGCCTTAACAAGAGCGGCAGTGGCAGAGAAGTAAACTGCCGTACTCTACAAACGACACTAGAAATATTCTAGATTGGCTACAATGATAACCAGTGGTACTTTGCAAGGTTTTTCAGAATATTATTGATGGTCTTAAGGAACGCTATACGCAAATCGGGGCTAAAAAAAAGAATACGAGGACTCATACAAGGAAATTGACTTAGTATGTTGCTACTCTGGTCGGAGCTATATAAAGCTAAAGGTAGCTGCTGAACGACTGGGTATGACTCCAGCGATGTTCAACGAATAATACTCACACCTACTCCCAATCATGCAAGAAGAGGCCGTTGATAAAATTGAAGCAGAACTGAATAAATACGCTGAAAAACAGCTCGAAACTGCAGAAAAATAATTCCCGTTAGCAAATCCGTTAGCAAACTCAAAATTCTGTTCTTTATCCATTCTACTTTCTTATATTGCTAAGCTTATAGACAGCAAAAAACCCTTACAAAGTAAGGGTTTTTGATAAGTGGGCCCTGAGGGACTCGAACCCCCGACCAATCGGTTATGAGCCGACCGCTCTAACCAACTGAGCTAAGGGCCCGGATCTAAAAATATCCGAATGTACAATTGCTGTTGTAATAAAATTGGTTGCGGGGGCAGGATTTGAACCTGCGACCTTCGGGTTATGAGCCCGACGAGCTACCGGGCTGCTCCACCCCGCGTCAGAAATAATATTCAAACAGCGACAATAAATAATATACAGTACAAAATGGGTCTACGTCAAGGATGAATTTGTAAAAGTTCTCAAGGCAAAAATCTAACCCCATATCTTCCTTTGCGGGATCGATAAATTTCCACAAAACTTGGGTCATGGTAGCCATAAATCCAGCCATCTTGCTCCAACCTTTTTGCTAAACAACCTGCTTGAAATCTCGTTCTGAACAGTTTCGCGAAGTATATCCAATTCATGATGCCCTCTTCTCCTTTTCGCAAATTAATCTCACGCTGCTCTGAACTTATCATGCCCAAGTTCCACAAAATAAGCCACCGGAAATCCGGTGGCCGCTACATATTCCAAAACTTAATCCCCTATAGAGTCGAAATAATATGTGGGATCTTTTTCGAGCGTACCCAGCATGGTATTCCCTTGCTTCTCCCAAGCTTTGAGGGCACTCTCCACCGTTCTTTTGCCCTGATAAACCTCTGTGAATAGTTGGCGCCCAACATCGTTAATACGGCTAATTCCAGGCTTCTGTGTTTGTAGGACGTTCATCAAAGGATCATTGGCTGGTAATGGTTTGAGCGTATAGAAGGATTCCAGATTTACTGAAGGTACCTTCGTGGTAATGTAATCCTTACGGGAAGTTAGTTCCCCGCGGGTATGAGCTTTAATTTTGGCTACCTCATTACTGTTGACGAACTTGATCAAATCCCAAGCATCTTCCTTATTAGCAGCCATAGTGTTGATAGCCATCATATTACCTACCCAAGTACCTACAGCCACTCCTGGTTTCTCCTTAAAAGTAGGTACGGTAACGAAACCCCAATCGACGGGACTGTAATTTTTAATTTTTGCTGCATTGCGGCTCACACCTGCAAGCTCATTAAGATAATCGTATTCTCCAATTACCATTGCAGCTTTTCCGGTAAGGAATAGATCCCCTTGGACAGGACTATAGGTGCTCCGTTCTGTTTCTATAAAATCCATACCGTTTAACCCAGGTGTAATTTGCTTTTTCACCAATTGGCTGTAGGTCGTCCAAGCTTGACTCCACTGTGTTTGGTTTACCTCCATCTTATGTCCCTTGTTGTCATACATAGCAAGCTCAAGCGGTGAGACATAGGTCTGCATATCCCAGAAAGGATCGCTCATATTACGGTTCATCGAAAATCCATATATACGCTTATCTTTATTTGTCGATTTCTTGGTCACCTTTTCGGCCAGCGCGAACACTTCATCCCAAGTCATTCCGTCCGTCGGATAACCTACACCAGCAGCATCAAAAATACCTTTGTTAAAATATAACGCACTCGACATAAAGGTCGGCGCTAACGCGTAAAGACTTCCTCCACCCAGCTCACGTACTCCATTTAACATTGTAGGTGCCATATTGCTTAAATCATATTGATCTCGTGCGATAAGCGGCTCCAGCGATTGCACCAGATTATGCTTCACCAAACTCTTCACCAATGTACTATCACCGACGATTACATCAACTGGCTGTGCACCGCCCATAATTGTTCGGATATTCTCCAGATTATCTGGGTTAACCTCTGGATAGGTGCTGTCAAAACGAAGCTCATTCATATTGATGGCTGGAATAATCTCAAGTTTGATTTCAGGATGCTGCAATTCATACATATCTGTAAACTGCTGACGAAAAGAAGAATCGTCCTCTCCAGACCAGAGGCTGCCAATACGTAGTACACGCTGTTCTGTAGATGGCTTAGAAGCCTCCGCCCAAGCTGTGTGCCTGCTTTCAGAAATTAAAGGCAATAGCAGTGCAGCACATACTCCAAAGCTTAACCAGCGCCGCCATAGCCTTCTATTATTATTTATATGATTCATTCTTGAACCCTCCCATAAAATACTCAATCCATCCACCTTATGAATAATTACCCATAATTCTAGTAACAGTATATAGCTTTATTCAGGAGGGGAAGTTACAGGCTGTTTAAAGTTATGCTACGATTTCTTCATATTATTTCTATAAAAAACATTCCGGGAGTTTTCTGAGGATCCTGATATGCCTTTCTACGGTAAGATAATTGCACTTTGTGCAACTATTACAGCTGTGTGTGTTGCGCTTCTCCTTTTAATTGCACTATGTGCAGTTAAAAAACGTTATTAGGAGCTTTCGGCGGATTTCTGGTGGATATAATTGCACAAAGTGCAACTATATCGCCATATCCTCTAAGGAAGGTTAGTTTAAGTGCACGAACTGCAACTATTCTGCGTGTGTGACGACAGCGCGAGGAATCACCGGGGCAGAGTATAGTATTCCAGAGTGTCAGAGCACCTTTTCCTTTTAATTGCACTCGGTGCAGTTAAAAAGAAAAGCCTCCCACCAAAATGTGAGAGGCCCGTCCAATCTATACTTAAATATTTATTTTAAACGCCAAATGCGGACGGATCTTTTCTCCAAGATTTCAGCAGTTCCACATCCGTAGCTGCGATCTCGCCTTGTGTAAGAGCCACATCAATCAATGTGCTGTAGTTGGACAAGCTTTGTAATGGCATTTCAGCGGCAGCAAAAGCATCGACCGCACGATCCAGCTCGTAGCTGAAGATTGCCAATACAGCCAACGCTTCTGCGCCTGCTTCTTGCACAGCTTGAGCTGCTTTGATGGAGCTTCCACCAGTGGAGATCAAGTCCTCGATAACGACTACCTTTTGCCCCGGCTTAATTAGGCCTTCGATCTGATTCTGCTTGCCGTGACCTTTAGCTTTATCGCGGATATAAGCCATTGGCAGATTGAGTTTATCAGCTACCCAAGCTGCGTGAGGAATGCCTGCGGTTGCTGTACCTGCGATCACCTCTGCATCTGGATACTGGCTTTTAATAAGCTCAGCAAAGGCATCAGCAATATAGTTACGTACCTCTGGGTAAGCCATAGTCAGACGGTTATCGCAATAGATCGGGGATTTAATACCAGAGGTCCAGGTAAAAGGCTCCTGCGGTCGCAGTGCCACCGCTCCTATCGTAAGCAGATAACTTGCTACTTGTTCACTTCTATTTAATGTACTCATGCTAGGGTCATCTCCTCAATAATATTTAGTGCTGCTTGACGTGGATCAGCTGCAGTTGTAACAGGACGTCCCACCACCAGGAAGTGGCTGCCTTGCTGAATGGCTTTGCCCGGCGTCATCACCCGGGACTGGTCACCTAGGGATGCACCTGCTGGCCGGATACCAGGTGTAACTGTACAAAATGCGGGCCCACAAGCCTCTGCGATCGCTGAGGACTCTTGCGGTGAAGCCACTACTCCATCCAGACCTGCAGCGGCTACCAGCTTAGCGTATCTGACTACAGTATCTGCTACGTCTCCTGCGATTCCAATTTCGTTATTCATCACTTCTTGGCTCGTGCTGGTTAGCTGTGTAACTGCGATAATCAAAGGCATTTTAAGCGCAGCATTCCCATTAACTACTGAAGCAGCGCCTTCACGGGCTGCAGCCATCATTGCCGAGCCTCCAGCGGCATGTACGTTAAACATATCTACACCGAGGTTCGTAAGGCTTTCTGCCCCGCCTTTTACCGTGTTAGGAATATCATGCATTTTGACATCTGCAAATACAGAATACCCCCGAGATTTCAGTTCATTAATGAATTCCGGTCCTGCTGCATAGAAGAGCTGCATTCCCACTTTCATATAACAAGGAATCCCTTCCAGCTTGTCAATCAAGGTTCTTGCCCCAGCAACATCAGGGTAATCCAAGGCGATCATCAAGCGATTCGCCATTTCATTCCACTTTGCATCTCCCTGTCCCATAACCGTTCTCCCATCCAGTGCAGACTTAAATCCACACTCTTCATTTATTAGCCCCTAGGCATAGCGGAACGGTCTGCGTAAACGCAAACCGCCCTATGCATCTTTATGAGATTAGTTTAATTGTCCGACAAAAGCAGGCATGGACTGTGACGAGAAGTTGATCGTTTGCAGCATTCTGAGCAGTGCCGTTACTGTATCGAGTGATGTCATACATACGACGCCATTCTCAACCGCTTCACGACGGATACGGAATCCATCACGCTCTGGTGTTTTCCCTTTAGTCAGTGTATTAAAGACGAAGTTGGCTTGCCCACCACGAATCAAGTCGAGAATGTTCGGTGCACCTTCATCCAGCTTGTTCACGTTCATTACGTTGAGACCTGCTTCTTCAAGCGCTTGAGCGGTTCCTCCGGTAGCAATGATCTTGTAACCCAGCGAGTGGAAGCCTTTCATAAGCTCCACAGCTTCTGCTTTATCTTTATCTGCCACTGTAACGATGATAGCGCCGGTTGCTGGAATTTTCATTCCTGCTCCGATTAGACCTTTATACAAAGCTTTTGCATACAATTTATCGCGGCCCATAACCTCACCCGTCGATTTCATTTCAGGTCCGAGCGTTGGTTCTACTCTACGCAGCTTGGCAAAAGAGAACACCGGCACTTTAACCGATACATAATCACTTTCCGGCCATAGACCTTCTGTATAACCGTCATCTTTCAGCTTGCCGCCGAGAATGATTTTGGTTGCCAGATGCGCCATTGGAATTCCAGTTACTTTACTCAAGAATGGAACCGTACGCGATGAACGTGGATTTACTTCAATGACGTACACTTCATTCTGATAGATGACGAACTGGATGTTGACCAGACCAATCGTTTTCAGTTCCTTAGCAATCTTGATTGTGATCTCTGCAATTTTTGCTTTCAGACCTTCATCCAGATATTGCGGAGGATATACAGCGATGGAGTCACCGGAGTGAACGCCTGCACGCTCAACATGCTCCATAATCCCTGGAATAACTACCGTCTCACCGTCACAAATTGCGTCTACCTCAACCTCTTTACCAAGCATGTAACGGTCAATCAATACCGGATGCTCCGGATTCACCTTAACCGCTTCTACCATGTAGCTAAGCAATTCCGCATCATTATATACAATTTCCATTGCGCGTCCACCAAGTACATAGGAAGGACGTACCAGGACTGGATATCCAAGCGATTGTGCAGTTTCTACTGCTTGATCTACGTTGATAACCGTCTTCCCTTTTGGTTGGGCAATATCCAGACGAGCCAGCAAAGCTTCGAATTTCTTCCGATCTTCAGCTTCGTCAATACTGTCTAGGCTAGTTCCGAGAATCTTAACGCCAGCGGCACTTAATGGTGCAGCAAGGTTAATGGCTGTTTGGCCTCCGAATTGTACGATAACCCCAATCGGATTCTCTTGCGCAATTACGTTCATTACATCTTCAAAGAACAAGGGTTCAAAATACAACCGGTCCGAAGTATTAAAGTCGGTAGATACAGTCTCAGGGTTATTATTGATAATAACCGCTTCATAACCTGCCTTCTGAATCGCCCATACTGCATGCACAGTGGAGTAATCGAACTCAATCCCTTGACCGATCCGGATTGGACCCGATCCAAGCACGATAACCTTTTGTTTATCGGAATGAATGACTTCATTTTCAGTCTCATAAGTAGAGTAGTAGTAAGGTGTAGAAGCTTCGAACTCAGCCGCACAGGTATCTACCATTTTGAATACAGGCGTTAATCCTCGCTCTAAACGAAGCGCGCGTACATCAGCTTCTTTGATGAATTTAACGTTCGCTTGTCCTTCTGCACGAATCTCAGCAATCGCACGGTCTGTAAAACCTCTGCGTTTAGCTTGATACAGGGTTTCTGCTGATAAGCTTTCATCCCCACGGATAACCTCTTCAAAGTTGATCAATCCCTCGATCTTGGACAGGAACCACCAGTCCACGTTAGTGATATCTTGGATCTCTTGCAAGCCAAATCCGCGGCGGAAGGCTTCCGCGATCAAGAACAACCGCTCATCATCAGGTTTTGCCAGACGTTCACGCAGGACGCTTTCTTCCAAATCTTCAGCGCCCGGCAGGCGGAAACGGTGTACACCGATTTCCAGGGAACGAATTGCTTTATGAATGGACTCTTCGAAGGTACGACCGATGGCCATAACTTCTCCAGTTGCTTTCATTTGTGTGCCCAGCTTACGGTTCGCATGAATGAACTTGTCGAACGGCCAGCGTGGGATTTTGCTTACGATATAGTCAAGTGTAGGCTCGAAGCAAGCATAGGTCTGTCCAGTAACTGGATTGACGATTTCATCGAGTGTGTAACCAAGCGCGATTTTGGCAGCCATTTTGGCAATCGGATAACCGGTTGCTTTCGAAGCCAAAGCCGAAGAGCGGCTGACACGTGGATTTACTTCGATTACATAATATTGATAGCTTTGCGGATCCAGTGCGAACTGCACGTTGCAGCCACCCTCGATATTCAGCGCACGAATGATTTTGAGTGAAGCGCTGCGCAGCATTTGATATTCACGATCGGATAAAGTTTGGCTAGGTGCCACAACGATACTGTCACCTGTATGCACACCTACCGGGTCGAAGTTCTCCATGTTGCAGACAACGATACAGTTGTCGTTCGCATCACGCATAACCTCGTATTCAACTTCCTTCATGCCGGCAATACTTTTCTCCACCAAACATTGTCCGATCGGGCTATAACGAATACCTGCTTTGACAGTCTCAAGCAGCTCTTCTTCGTTGTCGCAGATCCCGCCGCCGGTGCCGCCAAGCGTATAGGCCGGGCGTACAATTAGAGGGAAACCAATTTCCTCAGCGAATTTCATCGCTTCATCTACTGTGGTAATAATAGTGCTCTCTGGTACAGGCTGTTCCAGTTCGCGCATCAGATCACGGAACAAATCGCGATCCTCTGCTTTTTCGATGGACTCAAGCTGGGTACCTAGAAGCTTAACATTCTCTTGCTCTAGTACTCCTGCACGAGCCAATTCTACAGCCATATTAAGACCTGTCTGTCCTCCCAAAGTTGGCAACAAGCCATCTGGGCGCTCCTGACGGATGATGCCAGTTACGAATTCAAGGGTAATCGGCTCGATATAAACTTTATCAGCCATATTGGTGTCAGTCATGATAGTCGCTGGGTTACTGTTGATCAGCACAACTTCGACGCCTTCTTCTTTCAGGGCCTGACAGGCCTGCGTTCCGGCATAGTCAAATTCTGCGGCTTGCCCGATAACAATCGGTCCAGAACCGATTACTAATATTTTTTTAAGCTTTTCATTCTTAGGCATGTTATAGAGCTCCTTTCACGGCTTCAAGCTGTTTTACTGTAGGTTTTGGCGCCGTGATTCTGGCGTTTGCCGCAAGCTGCGCCTGGCGCGAGCTTACAGGTGTGTTAGCTTTATGATCAGCGATCATCTGTAAGAAACGATCGAATAAGTAGCTGCTGTCATGAGGTCCCGGTGCTGCTTCTGGATGGTACTGTACTGAAAACGCAGGATAACGGGTATGTTTAAGTCCTTCAACGGTCTTATCATTATTATTAATGTGAGTAACCTCTAGATCCGTGCTCTTCACAGAGTCTTCATTCACTGTGTAGCCATGGTTCTGAGAAGTAATGAAGCAACGTCCGCTCTCCAATTCTTTAACCGGATGGTTACCGCCACGGTGTCCGAATTTCAGCTTCTCTGTATCCGCGCCACAAGCCAGTGCAAACAGCTGGTGACCTAAGCAGATACCGAAGATTGGGTATTCACCAAGCAATTCTGAGATCGTCTTCACTGCGTGTGGAACGTCTTTCGGGTCCCCAGGGCCGTTGGACAGTTGGATACCATCTGGATTGAGGCGACGAATCTCATCAGCAGTTACGTCATGAGGTACAACTACAACATCACAACCGCGATTGTTCAACTCGCGTAAGATACCAGCCTTCGCTCCGTAATCTACCAGCACGATGCGTTCTTTAGTTCCTGGGCTATTGTACATGCTTGGAGTAGATGTGCGAGCTACCTGATTGCGCAGTTCTTCAATTGAAGTGTCGCCCATCATTTCCATCAATTCCTCTACACGTTTGTTAGAGGTAGTCAGGATTGCCTTCATTGTTCCGTAGTGGCGAATAATCCGCGTCAACATCCGGGTATCAATCTCGCTGATTCCAGGAATATCGTATTCTTTTAGCAGGTCGTCCACACTGTATTCTGCGCGCCAGTTACTTGGAACTTCTTCATGACGACGCACTACAAAACCGTGTACGAAAGGTCGAACAGATTCGAAATCATCCCGCGTAATCCCGTAGTTCCCGATCAATGGGTACGTCATGGTAACGATTTGTCCGCAATATGAAGGGTCAGACAGCACCTCTTGATATCCTGTAATTCCTGTGTTAAAAACAACCTCGCCTGTCTTTTCACCTTCAGCGCCAAATGCGGTACCTGTAAATAAAGTTCCGTCTTGAAGCAGCAATCTCGCCTGCATTCCCTTCCACTCCTTCATGTTCTGTAGTCTAATACGTATGCCTTGCATGCCTTCCGGAGTGTACGCGCTCAAATTGCTGATCCGCAAAGATCAGCAATTTCGCCTCACCAGTCCGCTAGTTTTTCTCAGTCCATACGGCTTTGCCGTCCACCCAAGTTTTTACTGGCCAACCCTTAAGCTTCCAGCCGCCAAAAGGTGTGTTGCGTCCTTTGCTTGCGAAGGAACCTGGGTCTACTTCTTTTTCCTGCTCCAGATCGATGAGTGTCAAATCTGCAGGAGCTCCGATCTCCATAACCCCGGTGTTCAATCTGAATACCCGTGCAGGATCGGCAGTCATTCTTTGTACTAGTAAGGATAAATCCCATTTTCCGGTTTCTACAAACGCCGTGTATAAGAGTGGGAAAGCTGTCTCGAATCCAACGATACCAAAAGGTGCCAGCTGCATTCCTTTCGCTTTCTCTTCCTCACTATGTGGCGCATGATCTGTAACAATCATATCTAGTGTGCCATCAAGCAACCCTTCGATACACGCCTCAACATCGCGGCGGGAGCGCAGCGGCGGGTTCATTTTCCAATTGGCGTCAAGGCCTGGAATATCGTCTTCAGCAAGAAGCAAGTGATGCGGACATACCTCAGCAGTTACTTTAATGCCGATCTCTTTTGCTTGGCGAATCAGCCGCACCGACTGTTCAGTACTGACATGGCATACATGGTAATGAACGCCTGTCGCTTCTGCCAGCAAAATATCGCGTCCAACATGGATCGCCTCTGACTCATTCGGAATTCCTTTGAGGCCATGCTTCTTAGCGAACTCACCTTCAGCTACACAGCAGCCCTCAACCAGCGAGTTATCTTCGCAGTGAGCAATGACTGGCATATCGAGCGATGCTGCGATGTTCATTGCATCTTTCATCATTTGAGCACTTTGTACGCCCACACCGTCGTCTGTATAACCAATAGCTCCAGCTTCTTTGAGCGCCGCAAAATCCGTCAACTCACGTCCGAGCTCATTTTTCGTAATGGCTGCATAAGGAAGCACTTTAACTAGTCCTGCTTCACGCGCCTTGTCTTTCACAAATTGCACGATCTCCGGGCTATCTGTCACCGGACGAGTATTTGGCATACATGCAATGGTTGTAAATCCGCCTTTAGCAGCTGAGCGACTTCCGGTTTCCACTGTTTCCTTGTGTTCAAATCCCGGTTCACGCAAGTGCACATGCATATCAATGAGTCCCGGAGTAAGCAGCTTACCTTCAGCATCAATGATCTCCGTGGCTTCTCCGATAGCTTCATTTCCGTCGATTATAGCCGAGATTACACCATCCTGTAGTTCGATGTGTTTGCGCTCAAGCAAGCCCTCCTTATTCAATACGCTGGCGTTTCTAATAATCACTGTCATGATTCTACCTTTACCCTCAGATCACAGCTGCGGGCCCTCTCGTTATTATATAATAAAAATTCATCTTTGTGTATATTTATTAGTCTCTATACGTTAGCATTCTGTAAGCTTATAGTAAAGCTCTTTCGAGAACCGCCATCCGAACCGGTACGCCATTAGACATTTGCGGGAAAATCCGCGATTGACTGCACTCTACTACTGCATCATCAATCTCTAGATTCCGGTTAACCGGAGCTGGATGCATAATGATTGTGTCTTTGGCGAGCTTAGCTGCCCGCTCTTCTGTTAGACCATAGTGGCTACGGTAATCTTCAGCAGACAGCTTAATGCCGGAAGTATGGCGCTCAAGCTGTACTCGAAGCATCATTACTACATCCGCTTTAAGAGCTTCTTCCATAGTTACGTAAGGCGCATACTCCATAAGCTCAGGAGCCTTCATATTATCCGGTGCGCAGAACTGCACCTTCGCTCCCATTTTCGTAAGCCCCCAGAGATTAGAGCGCGCTACGCGGCTATGCATAATGTCCCCAATGATGGAGACTGTCAGGCCCTTTAGTTCCCCAAAGGTTTTGGTCATGGTGTATAAATCAAGCAGCGCCTGCGTTGGATGTTCATTGTTGCCGTCGCCCGCATTGATAAGCGGTATGGACACCTTCTCAGCTAACTGCTGCAGCACACCTGCAGGCTTCAAACGCACAACTCCGGCATCGATCCCCATCGATTCCAGTGTGCGCACTGTATCGTAGATCGACTCCCCTTTTTCTACACTAGAAGCTGCAGCCGTAAAATTAAGTACTTGCGCACCTAGTCGTTTCTCTGCCATCTCGAAAGAGAAGCGTGTGCGTGTGCTGTTCTCAAAAAACATGTTAGAAATAAAATGGGAGTTCAAGATGGGCGTTAGCTTTTCACTTTGATTGTCCCAAAATGCTGTTCTGTCAAGCAGTTGGATAATTTCCGACCGGTCAAGCTCTTTGATTCCCAGCAGACTACGTTCCTTTACCTTGGTAAGTGTCATGATGTTATCGTTCCTCCCGGTTTGAAATAATGTAGACCTCATCTTTGCCGTCGTATTCCTTCAGCGCCACTTCAATCTGCTCGTGC
Source organism: Paenibacillus sp. FSL R7-0163 (assembly GCF_037969975.1). NCBI lineage: Bacteria > Bacillati > Bacillota > Bacilli > Caryophanales > Paenibacillaceae > Paenibacillus > Paenibacillus sp. FSL R7-0163. Next base: position 1,025,853 of record NZ_CP150224.1, on the reverse strand, counting down.
TTTGAGGTAGGTACATTCTTACCGATGTAGTCCGGCCGGATCGGCAGCTCGCGGTGTCCGCGGTCAGCCAGTACTGCCAGTTGAATCATTCGTGGGCGTCCGCAATCCATCAAAGCGTCCATCGCCGCGCGGATGGTGCGTCCGGTGTAAAGTACATCATCGAACAAAATGACTTTCTGATCATGGATGCCAGCACTTCCTGAAGTAATAACGACGTTACTCTTCACTACTGCTTCACTGCCTTCCACTTCACGGTCATCCCGGTAATGTGTGATATCCAGCTCACCGTATGGAATCTCGACGCCTTCAATCTCCTTGATGCGCTCAGCGATACGTTGTGCCAGATACACACCTCGTGTCCGAATGCCGACCAGCAGACAATTCTCGATACCTTTGTTCTTCTCCAAAATCTCATGAGCAATACGCGATAAGGCCCGGCGGATCGCCGTTTCATCCATAATGACATTTTTCTCAGTAACCATAATCTTGTCACCCTCCAGCTTGTTCGCCTATTCAAGTTCCCGGAAATCAAAAAACTCCTTGCCTATAACAGGCAAGGAGTGAAATCCGCAGATGAGGAAGATGACGGCCGCGCGCATAAAAAGACAGTTCCGTATTTACACACGGATACCTTTCTAAGAGTCGCGAACCTCGATTCACGTTACCTTGCCAGCCTCACAGGACTGAATTAAAGGCGCTATTCATTTAACAAGAATTATGACAGAACAACCCCCTCATGTCAACTTTCTCTGCCTAAACTTTTGCACTTCTCTTCCTTACTTCTATTAACAACAAGGGGGAAGCGGTACTCAGTATATCTGCATAAAAAACGATGCTGGTCCCAAATAGCCTTTCATCGCTTTTTGGACAGCCTCGTTTATGTTCTTAACACTACTTAATGTCCAAATGATTCAAAAGGCGCACCTAGTAATGCTGAAAATGATGCAATCGGTGAGGTACTTATATAGTAATTAAGGAATTTCTCCCTGAAATTCAGTGATTTCTGTTCATCAGACTTGTTATTAGGGAAAACTTCCCTAATTGTTGGCCGATTCAGTGATTAATATAGAAAACCACCTAATTATTAGGGAGTTTTCCCCTGATTTCGTACATTTAGAGCGAATATCGGCTAATTTCAGGGATTTTTTCCCTAATTAGTTTAAAACCCACTCTTTACTTCGCACAAACACAGAACGCATATCGCTCACCACACAAGCCCGCCACACAAGTTCACTGCACAAATTCCACCGTCACAGCTACCACAAATCATCTACTGCAAGCTGTACGAAAATCAAATATTGCATTCAACCACCACCCACCCGAATAACAGAACACTACACTAAAATGCACTACAATGCACAACACGTGGCATATAGTCATAGAGCACAGTAACATCTACAACATTTCCTATTCCATAAAAAAGAAGCTGCCCCAAAGTAGAATTCACTACTTTTGAGACAGCCTCATTAATTTCAATAACAATGCTTAAAACTCAAATTCCACATCACTAAGACGTCTTTGAATTTCAGAGATGACACGTCTCTCTTCCTCTTCACCTTTAGCAATAAAGGTAACGGAGAAACGAACAAACGGACCTGCATCGTCCCAAGGCACAGTGGAGATCAGCTTCTCACGAATCAGGAATTGGGAGAAATCTTCACCGGATTCAAAGCGACGGCCGTCTTTGATTCCCTTAGGTGCAGCGACATACAGGAAGAAGGAGCCTTTTGGCTTCTCAGCTTTAAAGCCGAGGCTATTCAGTGCATCAACCAGCAGGTTGTGACGACGGGAGTATTTATCCGCAATCGCTTCAGTAATCTCTGGATGAGCAAGACCATAAGCCGCTGCTTTTTGAATCGCGATAAATTGGCCGGAATCGTTATTATCCTTCACATCGCTGAAGGCTTTAACCACTAGCGGATTACCAGCCACAAAACCAATTCTCCAGCCCGTCATATTGTAAGACTTAGAAAGAGAATGCAGCTCCACACCCACATCCTTTGCACCTGGAACGGAGAGGAAGCTAAGTGGCTTCAAACCGTCATAGGTCAAGGCAGCATAAGGTGCGTCATGAATAACCACTACATCGTATTTTTTCGCCCATGCAACGACCTCAGCAAAAAACTCAGGAGTGGCACTAGCGCCCGTTGGATTGTTTGGATAGTTTAGATAAAGAAGCTTAGCTTTACGAGCAATGTCTTCCGGAATTTCATTCAGATCTGGAAGGAATTTGTTCTCCTTCTTCAGCTCCACTGTAAATACTTGTCCACCCAAATATTTAGTATGTGTACCCAAGACTGGATAACCCGGCACGGTCATAATCGTGATATCACCTGGATTGATGAAACAAGATGGCAACATTGCCAGCGCAGGCTTCGATCCGATGGAGTGAACTACCTCCGTGTCTGGATCAATTCCTTCCACCCGGAAAACTTCCCGCAAATATTCAGCAGCAGCAGTCTTGAATTCGGCAATTCCATTGTCCGCATATCCGCGGTTTTCTTCCTTCGCTGCTTCTTCAGCAAGCTTAGCTACGATACCCGCATCAGCCATCTCATCCGGCTCGCCTACGCCCATATCAATTAGTTCAATGTTAGGAAAATCCTGTTTTGCGGATGCTTTAGCACGTTTGATTTTCTCGAATTTATAAATCGAAGTGTCTTTGCCATAATTGGCACCGCCGATGCGGTCTGCAAAATTAGTCTGAATGAAGCTATCTTGGTATTGTTCAATACTCATACTGTCATCTCATCTCCTGAATATCTATTCTACTTTTAAAAGAAACGGCTTCGCCGTCCCTTGGATGGCGTATGTTTCCGGATATCCGTTTCATTATAAAAATAAGGATAAAGAATAAGGCATTACCCTTTCTTTATCCTTATGTTTTTAAATATGCCGTAAAGTAGTGTTCAATACCATAGACTAATTATCACTTCATTTGTACTTATCTGCTGCGTAGTGTGAACAAGACTTCTTCCATGTCCTCCGGAATAGGTCTGCTGAATTCTTTATATTCACCTGTGGTAGGATGAATAAATCCGAGCACCGCCGCATGCAACGCTTGTCCATTCATCGTAGTGCCCTTGCTGCGTCCATATATCGGATCGCCTACAAGTGGATGGCCAATGAACTTCATATGTACCCTGATCTGATGCGTGCGGCCAGTCTCCAGCTGCAGCTCCAGCAGTGTACAATCTCCGAAGCGTTCCATTACTGTAAAATGGGTCACGGATTTTTTGCTGTTCTTTTCGGTTACTGTGTATAGCTTGCGATCATGTGGATCTCTGCCAATCGGTGCGTCAACAGTGCCCTTATCATGCGACAAGTTGCCGTGTACGACTGCAATATATCGGCGCGTAACACTATGCTCTTTAAGCTGTGCGGCAAGTGAGGCATGACTGGCATCATTCTTAGCCACCATGATAAGACCAGAGGTATCCTTATCGATCCGATGTACAATACCTGGACGAATCTCACCGTTAATGCCGGACAGATCCTTACAGTGATACATCAGCGCATTTACTAAGGTGCCTGACGGATGTCCCGCAGCTGGATGCACAACCATGCCCCGGGGTTTATTAATCACAATGACATCGCTGTCTTCATATACAACTTCAAGAGGAATGTTCTCCGCGATCAAATCCGTTACTTCTGCTTCAGGGACAACAACGCTAACCACGTCGCCTTCCGATAGCTTATAGTTGGCTTTCACTGGCTTGCCATTAACCGTAACGTTACCGCCGCTGATCCACAGCTGCACCTGAGAACGGGAAATTTCTTCTTCCCATGATTCCGTAATATATTTATCGATTCGCTCCCGCGCGTTCTCTGCCGAAACGGTCCATTCCGTGACGTCCCTCTCTTCTTCGCTCGTAGATGCCGCTTGGTGATTGACGTCTTTATTCAAATCATTCATTCCCTTCTCTTACTTCCTTTGCTTCTTTTACTTCTTTTATTTCTGTAATTTCTTCGCCGTTTTTAAGGTCACGAAAAGAATCCAGAAGAATCAATCCAACCCCAATGACGATACAAGAATCCGCCACATTAAAAATCGGGAAGCTATAGCTCCCAAAATTGAACAGAAGGAAATCAACAACCTCACCATTGATTATCCGGTCCAGGAAGTTACCGATAGCTCCACCCAGTACAAGCCCTAGGGCAACAGATAACAGCTTCCGCGAGTGTCTAGTCTTGTTCAAATACCAAACGATACCACTAACCACTACAACCGTAACTAGAAAGAAGAACCATTGCTGACCTTCGAGAATCCCAAAAGCAGCCCCGCGATTGCGATGAGAGGTAATCAGGAAAAAATCTCCGATAACAGAAATCTGTTCTCCGATCTCCAGACGTGTAGCAATGAGATACTTTGTCCCTTGATCCACCAAAAATACAATAAGAGCAATCAAATAGTACACCACAGAAGTTGTCACTCCGTTCTTATTTTTCCCGCTAAATGCGGTACGAATACTGTTTAAAGACTTGTATATTGTAGCACAGCCCTTAAAGAATCGTCTATTGCGGGACATCCGCTAAGTTCAATCTTGGGGACTATTTTCCAGCGGTAAAATCCCTGCTCTCCGGTCAACCTAACAGAAGAACCATCCGGTGTTATCCGGCAAGTCGGAATGATTCTTATAAAAGGTACAGAAAGGAGCTTTCTCATTATGACGCACCTGACAGTACAGCAGCTCTCAGAGCTACGTGCACGATTGGAAAAAGATCGGGATACGATTCAGCGCAGGCTTCAGAATAATGAGCATTACGGCTTAGATGAATCCATGCGGGATGGTTCCGGAGAACTTTCCGAGAATGACAACCATCCAGGAGATGCAGCCACCGATTTGTATAATCGCTCCATGGACATTTCACTGTTAGAACGGGACGAGCATGAGCTGGACGATATTGAAGCTGCTTTATCCGCTATGGATAATGGCACTTATGGGATATGCAAGGCTAGTGGTGAGCCGATCCCTTTTGAACGTTTATCTGCCATCCCTTCCACACTTTATTGTAAAGAGCACAACCCGCGGCAAAACGCACCTTTCACTCGTCCAGTGGAAGAGGAGCTGTTATCTCCACCTTTTGGACGCACCAGTCTGGATGAGCGCGACGATCAAAACGGTTTTGACGGCGAGGATGCCTGGCAGATTGTTGAAAGCTGGGGTACCTCGAATTCTCCCGCCATGGCGGAGGGCAACAATATTGATTCTTATAATGATATGGAGATTGAAGCCGATGAGCTGGAAGGCTGCGTAGAACCTTGGGAGAACTTTATCGCCACTGATATCACGGGCAACAATCTGATTGTAGTGCCGGGACGGAGCTACCAGCGTTATTTGGACAGTGACGAGGCAACCCATAGTCTTGATCCTCTCGAGGAAGACTAAACACAGATGTCCTATACACAAAATCATTTAAACGGCGTACTGTTCCAGTTTTACGGAATGGTTCGCTGTTTTTAATCTTAACGTTTCGATGGCTATTTGAATTCTAGCTGACGCTGTACGATCCGCACAATATCCGCAATATAATCCCCAATGATCGGTAGATTGAGCGCGCCTAGTCCCTGAAGGATATAAATAATCGTTGCCGCAAAAAAAGTAAAACCCAGTGCGATCCCAACTCCCCGAGCTGCTCCAAATAAAATATTTCTCCAAATCAACCGCCAAGGTGAATATAGTAGATCCGTATATTGATAAATTCGGGATTTTTCCAAAATATGAGCCCACTCAAAGGTCAATCGGTACATTGTATTCATTTTTTCTTCCAGCGGAATATCCTCGGGATTACGCGGATCTGCTGTTAGATACTCAGGATTAACTTCAGGAAAAGCCTTATTCTCCTTTTCCTTGTCTGGGTTATTCTTATTGCCGGATGTCTTAATGGAGATTCTCCTCTTGTTTCCCTCCACAGCTACGGCTCCTCTCATATGTCTTTCCTTCGCTACAAAGTAAACGAGCCCGGCCAAAGAGAATTCATCTCCTTAAGCTCGGGACTCGTTAGTTTTGCGCCGAAATATAAAGACTATATTTCCCGCATAAACGGAAGATCTCCGTTTACACTTATGCCGCTAGTATATGCTGTTTTGGGACAGGTAATGCAGAATTATGCTTCGATATGGATACCGATGGATTTATCACCGACTTCTACCGTCTCAAAAGCATGTTCTCCATCAAAATCAACCGTAGTCACAAGTACATTGTCTCGCAGTACATTGTCAAATGCTGTAACAGCTGCTTTTAGCTCATCGTCTAACTTCAAAGTGAGTGCGATCCGTTTCTCGATCGGCAGATCCAGACGTTTACGGTAATCTTGAACCGCACGAATGATCTCACGAACCCAGCCTTCTTGTTCAAGCTCAGGCGTGATTTCGGTATTGAGCGCAACCGTAACTCCATATCCGGAAGCTGCGGCGAAACCTGCTTTGGCTTGTTTTTCAACAAGCAGCTCTTCAGAAGTGATTACAAGCTCTTCACCTTCAGGTGTCGCAATCGCGATTGAGCCGTCTTGCACCGCTTTACGGGTAGAGTCACTATCCATAGCTTTCAGAAAGCCTTGCAGGAAGCCTACGTTTTTACCGTATTTTTTACCGGCAACCTTAAGATTCAGCTTGAGTGTGAAATCAACAAATCCGCTGTCACTGTTCTCCAGCACGATGTTCTTGATGTTGATCTCGTCTTTGATGATCTCTTCATACTCAGACAAATGGAAGTCACGGTTCATCGAAACGATCAGCTCGGACAACGGTTGACGATTCTTAATGCCTGTTTCGTTACGTACGTTACGCGCCAGCTCAACGATCTGTCTTGCACTTTCCATATCCTCTTCCAGCTCTTTATCGATCAAGTTCTCGTCAGCAACCGGGTAGTCTGCCAAATGCACACTTTCTCCGCCGCCAAGGTTCGTGAAGATATCTTCGGACAACATCGGTGTAAATGGAGCCATCAAAGTCGCTGTCGCCAAAAGCACATGAGTCAACGTACGGTAAGCATCCAATTTATCTTCACCTAGACCACTACCCCAGAAGCGGTCACGGGAACGACGGATATACCAGTTGCTCAGCTCATCCACAAAGTTCTCAATCGCTCTAGACGTATTCACGAAGTCATTTACCGCAAGTCCTTTATCCACCAAAAGAATCAAGCTGTTCAGACGGGACAGGATCCAGCGGTCCAACTTATGTTTTGATACCTTAAAAGGATGATCGGCTGGGTCGTATCCATCGATGCCCGCATAAAGCGTTAAGAAGGCATGTGTATTCACCAGCGTATCCACTACTTTAGATTTTGTCTCACCTACAAGACCACGCGAGAAACGTTTATTATTCCACGGTGCACTGTCGGATAAAATAGCCCAACGGAATGCATCCGTGCCGTAATCGTTCATGATTTCCCAAGGATCAATAACATTGCCTTTGGATTTGGACATTTTTTGACCATTCTCATCGAGGATATGACCGTGAGCAATAACTGCTTTATATGGAGCTTTACCCTTAAACAAGGTGGATACTGCAAGCAAGCTGTAGAACCATCCGCGGGTCTGGTCGATCCCTTCACAGATCATATCTGCCGGGTACTGATCATTCAGCTTATCCTCGTTCTCAAATGGATAATGGCTTTGTGCAAAAGGCATTGAGCCACTGTCGAACCATACGTCGATCACTTCCGATGTACGAACCATCTCTGCACCTTCGCTAAACGGACTGCGCAGCTTGATCTTATCCACGAAAGGTTTATGCAGCTCGATATCTTCAGGAACATCACCAATCGCCATCGCTCTTAGCTCTTCAATGCTGTGTGGTGCAAACTCTTTGCCCGTTTCTTGACATACCCAGACGTTGAGAGGTGTACCCCAATAACGGTTACGGCTGATATTCCAGTCAACCAGTTCATCCAAGAACTTCCCGAAACGACCTTCACGTACATGCTCAGGGTACCAAGCCACACTGTTGTTGTTAGCAATCAGCTGATCTTTGATCGCTGTAGTGTTGATGAACCAGCTGTCTGTTGCGTAATACAAAAGTGGTGTATCACAACGCCAGCAGAACGGATAGCTATGCTCGTATTTCTCTTTACCGTAAAGCAATCCTTTTTCAGACAAAACCTTAATGATATCCAGATCGCAATCCTTAACAAAACGTCCCGCAAAATCAGAAACTACATCCGTATACTTACCGGAATTATCAACCACATTTACGAAGCTGATGCCATTCTCACGGCAAGTCTTGTAGTCATCTTCACCATGTGCTGGTGCCATGTGTACGATCCCTGTACCACTGGAATCTGTAACGAAAGAAGCACCTACGATAACATTACTTTTCTCTGCCTTAATATATCCGAATGGAGGTGCGTAAGTTTTACCGATAAACTCGGAACCTTTATGTGTAGAAAGGACTGTGTGCTCGCCTTTCATTACTTCTTCGACCAAGTTTTTAGCAACGATGTACACACCATCTTCTTGTTGCACACGTACATAATCCATGTCCGGGTTCATAGCTAGCGCCATATGGGCTGGCAAGGTCCAAGGTGTTGTCGTCCAAGCCAATACGTAGTCTCCGCTGTCATCCAGCTTGAACTTCGCAGTTGCACTGAGATCCTTAACGGTTTTGTAGCCTTGGGCAACTTCATGCGAGCTTAATGTAGTCTGGCAGCTCGGGCAATACGGGCTAACACGGTGTCCGCGGTAAAGCAACCCGTTCTCATGCACTGTAGCCAAGATGTTCCATACACTTTCGATATAGGTGTTATCCAAGGTTACGTAAGGATTATCTAGATCTGTCCAGTATCCAATCGCTTCTGTAAATTCACGCCATTGCTTCTCATAACCGAAGACGCTGTCTTTACATTCCTGGATGAATTTTTCTACGCCATATTCCTCAATCTCTTGTTTACCGGAGATGCCAAGCTTCTTTTGTACGCCTAGTTCTACTGGCAGACCGTGTGTATCCCAGCCTGCTTTACGTACTACGCGGTAACCTTTCATTGTCTGGTAACGACCGATGAAATCCTTGATTACCCGTCCCAGCACGTGTCCGATATGCGGCGCACCGTTTGCTGTTGGCGGACCTTCATAGAATACATAGTTTGGACGTCCCTCACGGTTCTCCATGGACTTGCGGAACGTATTCTCTTCGTTCCATTTCTTCAATATGCGGACATCTCTTGCCCGCGCCTTTTCTCTGACATCTACTTTTTGCATGTGATGGTCAATCCTTTCATGGATTAGTCTATAAAGCTCTTTTCGATCCTTGGGCGATCCTGGCAGCAGCTGCCACTTCTTTGCCCTGGCACCCGAGCTGCGATCCCGTAGGGCAGCAATCGCTCGGGGGCTTCGGCGGCATTGCGCAGCAACTGCCCCTTCTTTCCGGGCACCCGAGCCGCGATCCCGTTAGGGCAGCAATCGCTCGGGGCGCCAATGAGCGACCTTGCGCAGCTGGTCGCGCACCGCTCTTGCCCTGGCACCCGAGCCGCGATCCCGTAGGGCAGCAATCGCTCGGGGCGCCATTTCGCGACCTTGCGCAGCTGGTCGCACCGCTCTTGCCCTGGTACCCGAGCCGCGATCCCGTTAGGGCAGCAATTGCTCGGGGCGCCAATGAGCGACCTTGCGCAGCTGGTCGCGCACCGCTCTTGCCCTGGCTCCCGAGCCGCGTTCCCGCAGGGCAGCAATCGCTCGGGGCGCCATGCGCGACCTTGCGCAGCTGGTCGCACACCGCTCTTGCAGTTAAGGCCCCGCAGGCGAACCCGCCAGGGGAGCCTAAGAAGGGCCGCTCGTTCAGCCACATGAGTCCGTTCGTTTCCACCACCGTACCTATTTGCACGAGGCTTTACTTTGCGGGTGTCCAGAGGGCGGCAGCCCTTGGGGTCCCCCTTAGAAAGGGGGATTTAGGGGGATGGCCGCCCCGGAACAACAAAATAAGCGTCATCCCACCCCCAAAGGGGCGAGACGACGCTCGCGATACCACCCTAATTCTGCGCATGAGCACATCCTTAAGGGGAGTGTATTCAGCACAATCTCAGTCCTGCGCGTAAATCTTGTGCACAGGTCCGGTGTAACGTCCGGCAGACGGTTAAGCTTACGCACGATCAACGCTTCAGCTTAACTTCTAGGGGAAGATCTTCCGGCAGGGCTCGAACAATCGGCTCTCAGCAATCGCCGACTCTCTGGAGAACGTTACCTTGTCGTACTTGTCCCGTCATCGAATACATATAAACATTATACAGATATGTTCTATTTATAGACTTTTTGAATCTAAATGTCAACAGCCATTCGCCCAATCTAGCTATTAAGGACGTACTTGCGCATGGAGTTCACTTTATTATGGTCTATTTTATCGGAAAATAAAAATAGAGGGAATAGCTCCCTCTATTTAGCCAATTATCGTCTGAAACCTTTAGATGCGATGAAGAACATCATCCTTGAAGGCTACGTTCTCGCTCGCCTCACGACTCTCTAAGGCATTCCAGTCATCCTGTGATAACAGCTCCAGCTGAGCTTCCACTAATGTCCGGAAACGAGTGCGATAGATCGAAGCTTGCTTACGCAATTCTTCAGTCTCAATAGCAACCTTACGGGATTTGGATAACGCTTCGTTAATAATCCGATCGGCGTTTTTCTCCGCTTCCTTGATAATGAGCTGGGATTCCTTCTTGGAGTTGTTCTTCACATCATCCGCCGCTTCCTGAGCGACTAAGATCGTCTTTGATAAACTTTCTTCAATATTCACAAAATGATCCAGACGCTCTTGAATAGACAAAAGCTGATTCTGCAGTTCCTTGTTCTCACGGATGACGCTTTCGTAATCCTTGATCACTTGATCTAGAAATTCGTTGACCTCGTCCTCATCATAACCGCGAAGTCTCCGAGAAAACTCCTTGTTATGTATATCGAGCGGTGTTAATGGCATGCTGTGCACCTCCTAGAAATTTCGGACCTTCTTTATCTCTAAATCGCAACTAAGCGGCAGACAAAGAAGAAAGACTGTACTTCAAGTAAAGGCAGAAGGTGTTTCTGTGTTCCGCCTGCCATTTATGGTCCGCCTCTTCTTTAAAGTATCGGCGTCCAGCTTTAAAAATGTTTGATTCCCTCGAAATAATCAATTTCGACAAGTAAGACCGTATTCCTGCAAGGGATTCACACAAATTTACCAATCTGAACACGGTATCGGCCCTTTTTCGTCAAACTGCCGACCTCTAGCACCTTGAAGCGACCGAAACCTTGAATAGATACCATGTCACCATCCTTAAGACTGCAGGATGGGTCTTCCTCCACTTTCCAGTTTACCCGAACGCGTCCAGCCTTGATGGGAGCAAGAATTTTGCTTCGGCTAAGCCGTGTTACATCTGCGGCAATGCCATCCAATCGCAGGGACGCTACAGTCAAATCCATCACTTCCAGCTTAACCTCACTATTACGCAAGGCGGAAAGGGGTAATACTTCCGTACTTACCTGTATCCGGTGCACTCCAGTTAAATTCATAGCTAAATAATCTGCAATATCAGCAGCGACTACAACATGACAACCATCGTCCAGAACATGAATATCACCGATTTTGCCTCGTTTAACGCCCAGCCCCAGAATAGAACCCATGTAGTCCCCGTGCTCCAAGGCCAGAAACTTCTGCTCCCCTGAGGTTATCGCAAGCACCTTCAGCTCCATGTCTTCCTGATCCAGATCACGATAATCAGGGGCGACAAGCGCTCGCTTCCGCTCTGCCTCAGCATGTCCACCCTCCCATTTAACAATCACGTCAGGATGGCGGTTAACTAAAGTTTGCAGAATAAAACCTTGGCGGGGATCGAGAAATTCAGTTAATTTAGTCTCATGATATTCTCCAGCGTTGGTAACCCATTCAAAGGCCTTGTCCACAAATTGACGTTCATCGGGATGAAAATGCCCGTAAACTTCGTTCTTCATCACAGATGCCTAAAAAATCAAATGCAGGATAGATTTAAGTCCGCCTGCTGCGAATTCCAAGACAAGTAATGCAATGATTGGAGAGATATCAAGTGTACCGAAGAGCGGTGGAATAAACCGTCTGAAAGGTGTTAAATACGGCTCTACGAGTTTGCTTAGCAGTTCTCCAATGAAGTTATCACGAACGTTGGGTAACCAGGACATTAGCACATAGAAAATAATCATGTAAAAATAAATATTAAACAAAATATCGATAATGTAATCAATTTGAAGCAAAGCCCATTCACCTCATTCTGTTATAGTCTTGATCGTCACCTAGGATTTCTGTAATGGAGCCTTGAATTTCAACAGTATCTGGAGTGCACATAAATATATTGCCCCCAATTTTAGAGATTCCTCCCCCAAGGGCATAAACAGTTCCACTGAGAAAATCAATAATTCTCATTGCTTGATCATTGCGAACACGCTGCAGGTTAATTACTACCGTCCGATGCGAACGAAGATGATCAGCAATCTCCTGTGCCTCATCATATGAACGTGGTTCATATAATACAACCTTGACATTTTTTTGCGAATGGATACTGACAACGTTGCCCCTTTGATTTTTGCGGGTTTCTACAGGGGCCGGCTCATACTCATCCTCTTCGTGGATTTGCTCCCGCTCCACAACTTCCTCTTCCTCCTGCAAGCCCAAAAAACTCATAAATCGGTTCATAACGCTCATCACGATCCCTCCTAATGGCCTACTAACACCGTACCCAGGCGTACCCAGGTAGCTCCTTCCTGTATCGCCACTTCAAAATCATTCGACATTCCCATGGACAGCTCCGTAATCGGCTCAGGTGTCAAAGCAAGTTGATTAAGCTCATCGCGCAGCTCACGAAGTCCGCGAAATACAGGACGGGTAAGCTCTGGATCACCTTCTAAAGGTGCCATCGTCATAAGTCCAATTACCTTAACGCGGTCCAAACTAGCGATTTCACGTAAAAATCCAGGTACTGCCTCAGGTGACAGACCGAACTTCGTATCTTCGCCAGAGATATTCACTTGAAGAAACACATTCACTTCCTGATCGGCGGCAAGCGCCTTTTTGTGTAATTCTTGCGCCAGAGACATCCGGTCCAAAGAGTGTATATATTGAAATTTTCCAATAACGTCTTTAACCTTATTGGTTTGCAAATGCCCGATAAAATGCCATGTCCCTTTGTCCCCTAAAACCTTCCATTTGTGCTCAGCATCCTGCCAGCGACTCTCGGCAATATGCTCTAGTCCTGCCTCCAATACGGAGGATACCATTTCCAGAGAAACATATTTCGTCACTGCAATTACCTTGACGTCATTACGATCCCGGCCGCTTGCCGCGCAGGCACGTGCTACACGTTCCTCTACCTCAGCAATTCTCTCCTGCAGTGTTAAAGACAACTTTCAACTCTCCTTTATTCCGATCCAGCTCGTCATTCTGCCTGTAATACCGTTTTCTTTGCGATATGAAAAAAACAAATCACGATTACAGCTTGTACACCATGTTGTACATTCGATATGAGTCGGCAATATTCCTGCTTTTATCATAATGCGTCGATTCATTTCTTTCAAGTTTAGCAAGTATTTACTCTGATCAGTCTCTGAGGCTCTGTAAAGCTCCACAGCATCGAAAGTTTCTATACCCTCATTCAAGCTGCCCTCCAACTGGCGAACATGCTCCATCACATAATCATCCACCTCATAACAGCAGTCGCCAATGGATGGACCGATCGCTGCCACAATATCATGTGGATTGCTGCCGTATACCGTTTGCAGCTTATTCACCATGGCTGCGGCAATCTGAGCCACCGTCCCTTTCCAGCCTGCATGCGCAAGACCGACGACTCTACGCACGGGATCATAAAAATAAAGGGGCACACAATCCGCATAAAAAGAAGTCAACAAAACCCCGGGCACATCCGTCAGCAGACCGTCCGTGGCTTGAAATGCCGATGCTCTGTCCTGTTGTCCCCGCCCACGGTCTACTTCCCTTACCACAGCTATCTCTGCCCCATGGGTTTGTTCTCCACAGGTCCATGCTTCCGGTTTGAAATCAAGAGCTTCGGCAAGCGCTCTCCGATTGCTCAGGACAGCTTCAGGAGCATCCCCAACGTGAAACGCACAATTCAGGCTGTCATAGGGCGCCTTGCTAGCCCCTCCCTGTCTACCAGTAAACCCCGCTGTAATCTCGTTATGCTCCACTCGCCACGGCTCCAGATGGAGCAGCATAAGCATTTCTTTCCCCTGCACAAACGGTTCCATTTCCTCACCTCCGCCTTAGTGTACCACATGTAAATACCCGTACAAAGTGACGCTTAAGCCAGATCGCCTAAATTCTTAAATAAAAAAACAAAAAACGCACCTAATTAATAAGTGCGCCGTTCGCTGCGATCTCCCCGCTCCAGATACATCGTTTCCCGCTCTTCCTGTCCCGGAGACATCCGTGACTCTTCAATCTTCACGAGCACTACATCGGACCCGATCTTGACTATATTCCGCCATGGAATAATCAGATCTGTCCCGCCTCCGAACAATCCCATAAACCGAGTGTATCCGGGTATAACGATGGCATCTATGACACCACGGCGCAAATCAAGCTCCAGATCACTAATCTGCCCCAGCCGCTTGCCATCTACAATGTTGATAACATCCTTCGTCTGAAAATCAGAGATTTTCATTTTTTTGGCAGACCCTTGATAATCCTCGTTCATCTCACCACCCCTGTACAATCCGACCTATAGTCCAATATATGATACGGAAGCTTGTCTACATTCATTAAAAAGAGGAGATCGCCCAAAATCCTTAACCCGGATTCTGGAATATCTCCTCATGGCTACTGCTCTAAGATTTCACGTGTTTTTGCATTTGCTGAATCGCAGATTTCTCCAGACGTGAGACCTGTGCCTGTGAAATGCCAATCTCGTCTGCGACCTCCATCTGTGTTTTCCCTTCGAAAAACCGCATGGATAAAATTCGTTTCTCCCTTTGTCCTAACTTACGCATCGCTTCACGTAATGCAATTTCTTCGATCCACGACACATCCTTATTCTTATCGTCGCTAATCTGGTCCATTACATAAATAGGATCGCCGCCGTCATGATAGATCGGCTCGAATAAGGACACTGGATCCTGAATGGCATCAAGAGCAAATACAACATCTTCCTTCGGCACACCCAGCGCTTCTGATATTTCGAATATCGTCGGTTCCCGCGAGTTCTGATTGGTCAGACTATCACGTACCTGGAGCGCCTTGTAGGCGATATCTCTGAGAGAACGTGATACCCGAATCGGGTTGTTATCACGCAGGTAACGCCGAATCTCACCGATAATCATCGGAACTGCATATGTGGAGAATTTAACGTTTTGTGATAAATCGAAATTATCAATGGCTTTCATCAGACCGATGCAACCCACCTGGAACAAATCGTCAACAAATTCTCCCCTATTATTGAACCTCTGGATAACGCTTAGAACAAGTCTAAGATTACCGTTTACCAATTTCTCTCTGGCGGATCGCTCGCCCTGCTGCTGCAGCGAAGTGAACAGTTGCCGCATTTCCACATTCGTTAGAACAGGCAGCTTAGCAGTATCCACACCGCAAATCTCGACTTTATTACGGGTCATGATGATTTACCTCCCAAGGAGAAACATTACTGTACATTATCTCCCGGGCTCGCCATTTTATTCCTTGCTAATTTCACCTTACACCATCTTGTTAAACTCCTTGCGCAGCCGCTTGATAATTCTTTTCTCCAGCCGCGAAATATAAGATTGGGAGATGCCAAGCAGATCGGCCACATCTTTTTGTGTCTTTTCTTCGCCTCCGCGCAGGCCAAATCTCAGCTCCATAATGAGTCTTTCCCGGTCACTCAGCTTTTCCAGTGCCTTTTGCAGCAGCTTGCGATCAACCTGTTCTTCTATGTTCCGATAAATGGTATCATTTTCCGTTCCTAATACGTCAGAAAGCAATAATTCATTGCCATCCCAATCAATATTAAGCGGCTCATCAAAAGAAACCTCACTCCGTGTCTTGCTGTTCCGCCGCAGATACATCAAGATTTCATTCTCTATGCAGCGGGATGCATAAGTAGCCAGTTTTATTTTTTTCTCAGGATCAAAAGTGTTCACAGCCTTAATTAAGCCAATAGCGCCAATCGAAACCAGATCCTCGATATTGATGCCGGTATTCTCAAATTTACGAGCGATATATACTACCAAGCGAAGATTGCGCTCAATCAACATCGCACGAACAGCTGCATCGCCGCTAGACAGCCGCTGAAGCAGATATTCTTCTTCTTCCCGTGTCAGCGGTGGAGGAAGTGCCTCACTCCCGCCAATATAATAGATTTCCTGACTCTTCAGCCCTAGTAGAAACAGCATGCGGTAATATTGCAGCTGCAGAGCAATTTTCCATTTGACCATTATTTGTTCCTCCTCCAAGAAGTGCACGGTTCGCGTGTGAAGCTTTCAAATCCCGCTTTCAGCCATCAGAAGTTTGGTTCAGCTAGCTTTAAAGATTAGGAAGGCAGTGCTGCATCAATAGCGCTCTCTTTTTGAGTCAAATCAGGATGTATTACAGCCCGATAGGCTCCATCCCCCGACAATGTCCCACCATCCAGCCCGATCAAGACTCTTTTACAATAAAAGATATCTTCACCAAGCTTTATCGTCACCTGATCAGGCTTCAGTGCAAGCATAAATGATGCCCCCCGGTTAACTCCCCTGTAAGGCACCAGTCGCATCCTGTCCTGCCAAGCAAACGACTGCCCGTCCGTTTCTAGTAAAAGTTTGTCCGCTCCGTCCTGAGTGAGTCTACCTTTCCATGTTTCAGGCAGATGTCCCTCCCAGAGCGAAGATTCCATAACCATCACCGGTATGCGGGTCAAAGGATCACAAAGCCGGTTACCTGTGTCTAGCAGGCCGGGACAGGAAACAGTCACTCCATCAATTTCTACTACCACCTCACCGATATAGGTTTCAAGCTGCTCCCTTCTGATTCGTGAGGAGTGCACTGCCTTGAAGCAGATTAACACCAGGGGAAATACTGCAATTACAAACCAAAAACCAATCTTTAGGCGGTAAGCATGCCCTCCTGAAGCAGTGAACATAATACCATTCCAAATATCACCGGAGCTCTGCAGCAAATAGTGAATACCTACAATCCCACCAGCAGCTGCGAAGTTGATAATATAAAAAGCTCCCATAGTGCGAAGGTAGCTTTGCAGACTCCCAAAACCAAAGGCAATCCATAGCATAACCACCGACAATCCAAACTTAATGAGGAAGGTATACATGAAAGACAACTCCGGCACAAACATCATCACCACATAGAGCGCACCAACCAGAGCTGAGAGGACTAGCCGCCACCATGATATCCTCAGCTTGACCATCCAGCCTGTCAGCCACAATAGAATTCCGTCGATCACTAGATTGGCGGCGAATATCAAGTCAATATAAACAACCAGTGCATTCACCTGCCTACTATGGCGGAATCTATCCTGTAGCCAAAATGGATCAGGCTCTGTTTTTTGGACGATATGATTAGTATAAAAAGTCTCGCTTTCAAAGTCTGTCTAAACTTGGGGGGCATTCTTGAGGTTTTTTTGTCGAGTTATAGCGTGGGAGGGTTTTATTCCTTCTGAACAGCATTTCACATAAAAAAAGCACCGCAGTACCCTAGCTCTATTAGCTGGATAATACGGTGCTTTCATATCTTCTTGATAAAAATATTTAACTAGTCGTTGTTGCTACGATTACGGTTACGCAGGAACGTCGGAATATCCAACTGATCTGACGTGTTCTGATTCCCGAACGGACGCAGATTAGCAGCGTTCTTATCCGGTGCTGCCGCTGGCTCGTTATTCGTCGAGACCGGACGACGTCCTGGAGCTTCAGGCGATGGTTTATGTTCAAAGCCAGTAGCAATTACTGTTACTTTGATATCATCCTTCAGGCCTTCATCAATTATCGCACCAAAGATCATATTCACTTCAGGATCAGAGGCGGATGTAACGATCTCAGCCGCTTCATTGACTTCGTATAGGGAGAGGTTAGATCCTCCCGTAATATTCATGATTACGCCGCGGGCGCCTTCAATAGACGTTTCCAAGAGTGGGCTCATGATGGCTTTACGTGCTGCTTCAGACGCACGGTTCTCACCATTTGCTATACCAATTCCCATAAGCGCTGAACCGCGCTCTGTCATGATCGTCTTTACATCCGCAAAGTCAAGGTTAATCAGACCAGGAACCTTAATTAGGTCAGAGATACCTTGAACAGCCTGCCGGAGAACATTATCTGCTTCACGGAAAGCTTCCAACATCGGTGTTTTCTTATCAACGATCTCAAGCAAACGGTCATTTGGAATGACGATTAGCGTGTCGACTTTTTCTTTCAAAGCTTCGATTCCAAGCATTGCCTGGTTATAACGTTTTCTTCCTTCAAAAGTGAACGGGCGAGTAACTACACCCACAGTCAGGGCTCCACACTCTCTAGCAATTTCAGCTATAACTGGCGCCGCACCTGTACCTGTACCGCCACCCATTCCTGCAGTAACAAATACCATATCTGCACCTTTAAGGGTATTCGAAATCAGATCACGGGATTCCTCCGCTGCTTTCTTACCGACTTCAGGGTTGGCGCCTGCACCCAAACCGCGGGTCAGCTTGTCCCCAATCTGCAGCTTGTGCTCCGATTTGGCCATATGCAACGCTTGGGCGTCTGTATTAACCGTAATAAATTCTACACCCTGAACGCCGTTTTCAATCATCCGGTTGACAGCATTACTACCTCCGCCGCCCACGCCGATGACTTTTATTTGCGCCAAGCTCTCCATTTCAAAATCAAATTCTAACATATTGTTCCATCTCCCCCTCAATGTGCTTGGATGGCCGGTCCAAGTATATCTGGACTTACACTTATATAAACTCGCTAAACATATTTTTTAGACGCTCCACAAATCCGGGCTTCTGAACAGTTTCCTGACTCGGAGTGGCGTTCTGCTTGCTCCGGTTGACCGTCTTTTTGTTGCTGCTTCCACCACTGTTTCTTGCTCGGAAACTACGGACAACATTATGCAGAATACCGACACCGCCGGTAAACCCAGGGTCCCGTACACCGATATAATCCGGCACGGCGATGCGTACAGATGCAGCCAGCTCGGTCTGAGCAGCCTTCAATACACCCGGCATCGAGACAGTCCCACCTGTAAGTATATAACCTCCAGGCAGTTCACTGTAACCAAGCCGCTTAACTTCTTGACGAATCAGGTGGAATATTTCTTGCACCCTTGGCTCGATAATTGCCGCCAGATCCTCTTGGTTAAATTCCTTCTCCACGTTACTGCCAATGCGCAATACCTTGAAGACAACGTCTGAGGCTGCATCGTCAATCCATGCGCAACCATATTTAAGTTTTACCTTCTCCGCTTGATCAGTAAGCGTCCGAAGTCCGTAGGCAATATCATTGGTTACGAATTCTCCTCCGATCGGAATCGTGGAGGTTGCACTAAGAGAACCCTCTTCGTATATGGCTATTGTTGTTGAGCCCGCACCAATATCAACCAGAACAGATCCCATCGATTTCTCGTCCTTGGACAGCGCCAATCCACCAGCTCCAAGAGACATCAGCACAAGATCCTTTACCTTCAGCCCTGATTTCTCAACACAGCGTAGTAGATTATGTATTGGCGTCTTAGCACCCGTAATGATTGTTGCCTCAACTTCCAGACGAACACCAATCATTCCGCGCGGGTCTTGAATTCCTTCAAGACCATCGACGATAAATTGTTTGGGAACAACATCAATCACTTCACGCTCCGGTGGCATAGCAATGACTTCCGCAGCTTTAATTACGCGATCGATATCATCATCGCCGATTTCACGATCCTCATTCTGAACGGCCACAACACCGTGGCTGGATTGCAGGCCAATATGATTACCGGAAATGCCTACATAAACCTCTGATATTTGAATACCCACCATCTGCTCTGCATGATCTATAGCACTTTTGATCGATTGCACAGTTTGGTCGATATCTACAATCGCGCCTTTACGTATTCCTTCCGAATCAGCAGATCCAACGCCAATAATATTAAAGGTTCCATTGGTAACTTCCCCAATTATTGCCCGAACTTTGGATGTACCGATGTCCAAACTAACAATGATGTCATTGTTGCTCAAGTCCTATGGCACCTCCTGTTATAATCATAATTAATTGCATTACCTTATCCCGGTCCCGGGAAACTTCTCTGTACATATTCAACATACCTAATCCTTTCCCTCTTTTTTCTACAAATTTTTTGAACGGAATAATATTCCAACATCCCCAAATGTGAATAGTTACTCATATGTTATTGTAAAAATAGCAATTATCACAAGAAATATCGGCCTAATTGGTCATTTCAACCAAATATAGTACTATATCTCAAAAAAATCGAAGAAAAAAGAGGGATATAGCTTCTTGCCCGTAACTCCGATTGTAGCATTTTTTTAACTCTATTAGTAGGGACTATTTACCTCCACACTACTCTTGCGCAACATCTTCTTCATCGCTTTCCACCTGAAAAGGAACATATGAATCGGCTTCTAGCATTTTAATGAGTCCAGGCTGTTCAGTCTCTATAATCTGATTCAAATAGGACACCTTGCTCTTTAGCAAAGAGATGGCTGTAATCACCTCAAAACGGGATCTAGTATAGAGCTTGATCCGGTCTGGAAAAGACAAGGTTGGCGAGGGAACAATCTCAGAGATATCACTTGTCAATTCATTAGGAATGCTTGCTAATGCTTGACAAAGCTTAGCCTTATTCGGATCTTCCGGGTCCCAGTTCGTTAATATAGGTTTCTCAACAGCAATTCCAGTCTCATTAACAGGCACTGCAGCTCCACTGGACAGAATCGCCTTTAAGAGGCCTCCCTGTTCCAGTTCATAAGCTACCGCAGGGAATTCCTCAATCTTTACTGTGATCACCCCGGGGAAATCCTTCTGCACGCTGACGTCTTTAATCGTCTTAAGCTTCAGCAGAGATTCTTCCACAGCTTTAGTTGATACAGCAAAGAATTGCCCACCTATTTTAATTCCACTTTGTGAGAGTAACTCTTCACTAGTAGAATACTTGCTACCTTGAAAATCTATCACTGTAATATGGCTAATAGACGATCTGAAAAAAATCACAGCAAGAAGCGCAGTGAACAGCAGCAGCAGGATCGCCGTAATCTTACGGCTCATTTTTTTCTTAGGCTTGTCCTCTTTAAGAAGAGGTAATCGGGTTGTAGTCATTCTCATATCTCCGTAATAAGGCCCTGTCTCCTTCTCTGAGAGATCTGGAAGGAGACAGGGAGCTTTAATTGGCCAAATCAAGTGGATCCGTTACAGGCACCTTACGGCTTATACGCGCGCCAAGCTTCTGAAACAGCTTCTCTATTCCATCATAACCACGGTCAATGTGATGCGCTTGCTCAACGACCGTAGTCCCTTGTGCAGCAAGCCCGGCAATGACCAGAGCTGCACCCGCCCTCAAATCAGTAGCTTCCACAGTAGCACCATACAATCTCTGAACGCCGCGAATAAACGCACGATTCAAATCGATAGAGATGTCAGCACCCATCCGGGCCATTTCTTCCACATGTTTGAACCGTCCCTCAAACACCGTTTCCTTGATCACACTAAAACCATCGGCGAGCGACAGCAGCACCATGACCTGAGATTGCAGATCCGTCGGGAAAGAAGGATAAGGAGAGGTTACGATTCTCTCAACCGCACGCGGACGTCCCATGCAGCTGACATTAATTATATCATTGCATACTGTGATTTGAACACCAGCCCGCTTAAGCACATGAATAAGCGAAGTCAGATGCCCGGCGTTCGTATGTGTCAAGGTCACATTCCCACGTGTAGCTGCCGCAGCAATCATTACAGTTCCAGCCACTATCCGGTCTGGGATTACCTCGTACGTACAGGGATATAAGTTTTTGACACCCTGGATCGTAATGGTATCCGTGCCTGCACCGATAATCTGAGCACCCATACTATTCAAAAATTGCTGTAGATCCTGTATTTCCGGCTCTCTTGCTGCTCCCGATATCGTCGTTGTCCCCTCTGCCTTGGCGGCAGCCATCATAATATTCTCCGTGGCTCCAACACTTGGATAGTCGAGATGAATATCACTCCCTACAAGCTTTGAGCCCCGACAGGATATTCGTCCGTTGCTTTCCTCGATCTCCGCCCCCAGTGCTTTAAGACCCTGCAAATGAAGATCGATTTTACGCTCCCCGATCGCACAGCCACCAGGCTGATAGATCGTTACCTCACCAAATCTGGATAACAGCGGTCCCATTAAAAAAATGGAAGATCTCATCTGCCGCATCAAATCCTCAGGTACATGAGATGTCCCCACGGCTGACGTATCTATCGTCACCGTATCCTCTTGATGCACGCACCTGCAGCCCAGCCGATCCAAGATGTCTAGCATAGTCTCGATGTCCAGCAGCTTCGGCACATTATGCAGTGAGTGAACTCCTTCGGCCAGCAGGCTTGCCGCTAGAATCGGCAGCGCCGCATTTTTTGCTCCATGGATACGAATGGTGCCTGACAGGGGACTTCCACCCTCAATCACCAATTTGTCCAATGTATCACCTCCGAGATTACCGCTCACCCACCACAAACACTTCCGATACAAGGTCATATGAAATGTACAAGATTATCCTGCACTACCTTTCAGGTTAGGAAGTGTTCTGGGTGATTGTCACGATTATAGGATTATCCTATGTTCGTTCCTCCAAGTGTGTGACAGAGAGCTGCCAATAAGGAAAATACCTCTCAAAGGTAAATGGCTTAAGACTGTTTACCGGCTAGTCTTCGGAGTTCGTTAGTGACAATGGCAGCAGAATCCCTTTTGCCCAGTCGTTTGGAAGCCTCGGACATTTTTTGGCGTACAGCTTCAGTTCCAATGATTGCTTGCACAGCTTCATAAAGCGCCTTACCATTCAAATCCTTCTCAAGCAGCACCACAGCGGCCCCTTCGCGTTCCAGCTGTCTTGCATTCGCCTCTTGGTGATTGTTCGTCACATTAGGAGAAGGGATAAGTACAGAAGGAATACCCAGCGCTGTAATCTCAGCGAGAAAGGATGCCCCCGCCCGATTTACGATTAAGGAGGTACAAGCCAAGACCTCCGGCATATTGTGAACATAAGGTAGGACATGCAGCCAGTTCGGTGTGCTACCCAGCTTCTGACGCAATTCAGCACGGGTATCCTCAAAATAAGGCTCACCTGTAACGTAAACATAATGAACACCATTACCCTTACCCACAAATGGGGCCATTTCAATCATGGCTTTATTAATAGCCTTAGCCCCTTGACTGCCGCCAACAACCAAAACAACCGTGCTGTTATCCGGAATGCCCAGCGAGGCAAACCCCCGTTGTGGACTAGCCGTAGTAACCGTCGTTGCCCGAGGATTACCTGTGTAGATTACGTGCTTGCTCCCCGGAAAAGCAGATTCTGTCCCTTCAAAGCTTACGGCCACTGTACTCGCGTAACGACTTAAAAAACGATTTGTTAAACCAGGGATAGCATTTTGCTCATGGATCAAGGTTGGGATACCCAGCCGGGATGCAGCGTAAACGACCGGACCACATACATAACCGCCTGTACCAATTACAACATCAGGCTTAAACTCTCTTAACATTTCTTTGGAAGCCTTAACGCCCTTTAAAAAACGCATCACCGTCTTGATGTTGTCCATGGACAGCTTGCGCCGAAAGCCAGTGATGTCGATAGATTTGAAAGGGATATTCTCTTGGGGAACAAGCTTGCTCTCTAAGCCACGCGTTCCACCAATATACAGGAAGGTAGATTCACTATCTTCTGCTTCCAGTTGTCTAGCAACAGCGACTGCGGGATAGATATGACCACCCGTGCCTCCGCCGCTTAATACGATACGCATGTCTTTCACCTCGCATAACGGGATAAGTTCAATAGAATGCCCAGGGAGGTTAACATCAGTGTAAGCGAAGAACCTCCATAGCTAATCAGAGGAAGTGTGATGCCTGTTACAGGCATTAGACCGATGACCACACCAATATTAATAATGACTTGCACAGCCACCATACAGACGATGCCAACGGCCAAATAGCTTCCAAAACGGTCAGGCAGACTCATCGCCACCTTCATTCCGCGCCAGATTAGAATAAGAAACAGGATCAACACAGCCAAACCACCGATAAACCCCAGTTCCTCGGCCAATATAGAAAAAATAAAATCGGTCTGCGGCTCAGGTACATAACTGTACTTCTGCCGGCTCATTCCAAGTCCGAGACCCCCAAGCCCTCCAGGGCCAATCGCGTATAGCGACTGAATAATCTGGTAGCCTGCACCGAGGGGATCGGACCAAGGATCAAGAAAAGCGGTTATCCGCTGCAACCGGTAAGGTGCTGCGGCAACCAAAGCAACAAACCCAGCCACGCCAGCTACTCCTAGTGAGAGTAGATGTTTCATTCTTGCCCCAGCTGTAAAGACCATCATCAAGGCTGCGCCAAACATAACGGTACCTGTACCCAGATCCGGCTGGAGCATAATCAGTGCAAAGGCTGATCCGATAAGCGCTAACGGTGGAAGTAAGCCACGAGTGAAGGAGGTGATATCATACTCTTCTTTTCCCAGCCAATTCGCCAGAAATAGAATCATCCCCATCTTCATGAACTCGGAGGGCTGAATCCCGAAGGAGCTGATTCCGAGCCAGCTGCGCGCTCCCCCGCGAACTACACCAATGCCGGGAATAAGCACCATAACGAGCAGGATAAAGCAGACAATCAGTGCCGGCTTAGCCAGCTTTTTTAACACTTTGTAGTCTGTATTCGCTGTAACAAACATTGCAACAAGTCCCAGTCCTGCAAACAAAAGCTGCCTCTTTACAAAGTAAAACGAATCTCCATAATTGCGGAAGCCCAAGACAGATCCGGCGCTGTATACCATCACCATGCCGATCACCAGCAAAGAAAGAATGGGAATCAGCAGCCAAATATCGGGAGCATGACGAGTTTTGTTCATC
The DNA here is from genome assembly GCF_037969975.1 of Paenibacillus sp. FSL R7-0163. Classification (NCBI taxonomy): domain Bacteria; kingdom Bacillati; phylum Bacillota; class Bacilli; order Caryophanales; family Paenibacillaceae; genus Paenibacillus; species Paenibacillus sp. FSL R7-0163. Next base: position 1,000,866 of record NZ_CP150224.1, on the reverse strand, counting down.
AGGAGCACACCTCTTGCATCCGTAGTAGGGGCTTATCCACCCCCCTACTTAAAGGTTATGCACCGCCTCTTTAAAAATACACCCGCGCTCTTCATAGGATGTAAACATATCCCAACTAGCACATGCAGGAGACAGGAGAACGATATCTCCTTCTTCCGCCAGAGCGGAAGCTTCCCGCACAGCTGCTTGCAGCACGGCGGCGGCGCTCTCCCCATTATCGACGGAGATAATCTGCTTTAATCCTGCCAGCTGTGCTACATTTATTAGCTTGTCCTTGGTTTGTCCTAACGCCACCAAAGCTTTGACGCGTCCGCTCAGGACAGGCAGCAGCTCCATATAATCGGAGCCACGGTCTAATCCGCCAGCGATCAATACCACCGGACGCTGAAACGATGTCAAAGCCGTAATTGTCGCTTTGGAGTTCGTTGCTTTGGAATTGTTGTAATAAGCGGCTCCAGCCTTATCAGCTACATACTCCAGGCGGTGCTCCACACCACGAAAAGAAGAAAGCACTTCGCTTAATAGAGAGGGGTCAGCTCCAGCGGCAATAGCAATTCCACAGGCAGCCAGCGCATTCCCCACATTAAAGCGACCCGGAAGAGCGATGGAATCCACATCCGCGATTATCGTTTCCTTGTCCGCAGATTCGCGATAGATAATGTGGCGCTTCAGCTCATCATCTTGCCCCGTAATATAGGACGGGCTAACAAATACTCCATGAGGCAGCTCCTCAAACAAGGAGAATGGAAGAATCGAAGCCTTCACATAGGGCACAAGTTCCCGGCAGACAGGATCATCCCAGTTCAGCACTGCTGTATCCGTAGCTAATTGATTAGCGAACAGCTTGGTTTTGGAATCCACATAATCTTTCATGCTTCCATGATAATCCAGATGAGTCTCTGCAATATTCAGCAGACAGCCTATCTTTGGCCGGAAGGTCTCCGTACCTTTGAGTTGAAAGCTGCTAAGCTCGACCACCATCCAGTTATCCTCTGTAGCCTCTTGTGCAGCCTGACAAAGAGGCGTACCAATGTTGCCCGCAACTATAGGGTTCATTCCCGCAGCTTCCAGCATATGGCCTACCCAGGTCGTCGTTGTCGTCTTGCCATTGGAGCCTGTGATGCCGATCATCGGCGCTGCACAAAGTCGATAAGCCACCTCTACCTCTGTGACCACTTCAATTCCAAGCTCAATTGCCTTTTGTACAGGGGGCGCAGAATAAGGAATGCCTGGATTTTTGATTACCAGACTTACACCTTCATGAATAAGTCCTTCCGGATGCCCGCCGCATATAACACAAATTCCCAAAGATTCCAATTCGGAAGCTTCGGGACTTTGATCTCTTTCCTTTTTGTCGTTAACCGTAACTATAGCGCCGCGTTCATGCAGCACTTTAGCCACCTGGACACCGCTTTTAGCAAGCCCAAGAACCACAACTTCTTCACCACGATACATATCTGGATGTTTCATTCTCTACAACCCCTTGCTAATAAATAGTCCCACAGCAGCCAACACCAAACTAACCGCCCAGAACGAAATTACCACACGCCACTCCGACCAGCCACCAAGCTCAAAATGATGGTGAATCGGGCTCATTCTGAATACACGTTTGCCACGGGTTTTAAATGAAACCACTTGAATCACAACGGATAACATTTCAATTACAAAGACACCGCCTATGATGAGAAACAGCAGCTCACTCTTCGTGACAATAGCAATAGCACCTATAGCACCACCAATACCAAACGAACCCGTATCCCCCATAAACACTTTAGCAGGGTGGGCATTGAACACAAGAAAGCCTAATACAGCACCAATCATTGCCGCAGCACATACACCTGCCGCAATAGACGTAGCTTGCATTGCCACCACCGCGTATGCGGCCAAGGCAATGGCACTGACACCAGACAACAGTCCATCGACTCCATCTGTAAAGTTAACGGCATTCGTCACTGCCATCATCATAATAATGATGAATGGATAATAGAACCAGCCACCCCAATCAAAGCTGAAATCAGTACCTGGTACGCTGATACTTGTACTGTGTCCGGCATAAATCAGAAGACCGCACATCAGAGCACCAACCAGCAGCTGTCCAAATAACTTTTGACGTGCTGTGAGCCCTAAGGAACGCTTAAATACAATTTTGATATAGTCATCCAAAAACCCGATCAATCCAAAACCAAGCGTAGCTACGAGCAGTACGTAAAAATCTGTATTCACCACAGAAAATTTCAGATAAGACAAGGTAAAAGCTACGATAATCACGATACCGCCCATAGTCGGCGTTCCCGCTTTCTTCAAATGGGTTTGCGGTCCGTCATCTCGCACCTGCTGTCCGAATTTCATCCTGCGCAGAAGCGGAATGAAGAGCGGAGCGGCAATGACCGCAAGGATAAAGGAAACAGCAATAGTCAATAACAATAGTTGATAATCCATGGGTACACCCCCTCCAATGATTTAGGTCTGTTGAATATCTTTATTTAGGCTCTGAAGCACTTCCTCGAGCTTCATTCCTCTTGATCCTTTAAATAGAACAATATCCTTAGCACTGCATTTCTCTAGAAGGACAGCGGTTAGTTCCGCTTTATCTGTAAAAGCTTTTACGCGCTCTTTGCCGAATTTCTCTTCTGCTGCTTTGGCAATATGAACGGATAATGGTCCGTAAGTACATACAAAATCAGTTAATGAAGGGTCAAGGTAGTAGCCTATTTCTTGATGAAATTCTACTTCCTCCGGCCCAAGTTCCAGCATGTCCCCGAGCACAGCGATTTTATTGCCACTGCATTTCATAGATTGCAGGACATCTATAGCCGCCTTCATAGAAGTAGGGCTGGCATTATAAGCATCGTTTAAAAGCGTAAGTCCGGAGGAAGTCCGAATCACTTCAATCCGCATGCCCGTCAACTTGAGCTTGCTTAGACCGTCCTTCATATTCTGCTCCGTAACCCCATAATGACGAGCAACCGCTAGTGCAGCCAGAGCGTTAACAACGTTATGCTGACCTGGCAGCGGTAATGTAAAAGCATGTTCCTTATGACGGCTTGACGTGAACGTCATGCCACCAGTATGGGACATCATCCCTGTTGGATAATCATCATTATCCTCATTTAGACCAAAACGGAAGGTTCTCATCCCTTCTGGAGCCTTAAAAGTGGACTCTTGCATTACCTCAGTCAGCAGCGGTTCGTCACCGTTATAAATCAGCAGTCCCCCCGGCTTCAGCCCCTCGGCAATCTCCAGCTTGGCGCGGGCTATTTCTTTACGTGACCCCAGCTGCAGTAAATGCGACTCGCCTACATTAGTAATTACCGCTACGTCAGGTTCAGCCAAAGAAGCCAGCAGAGCAATTTCTCCCCGCGAGCTCATCCCCATTTCAAGTACAGCGATCTCTGTATCCTCAGCCATGGATAAAATAGTAAGCGGAAGACCGATATGATTATTGAAATTCCCCGCTGTCTTGTGCACTTTGAACTGCACTTCAAGCAGAGACATAATGATATCTTTTGTTGTTGTTTTCCCGTTGCTGCCCGTAACAGCGACAACCTGCGGAGCCACTTCCTTCAGATAAGCAGCGGACAACTTCTGGAGAGCCTCCAGCGTATCTTCAACAATAATAACTCCGCCACCTTCAGGTACCGGTCCTTTATCGCGTTGCCACAAGGTTGCGCCAGCACCAGCAGCCAGTGCTGCGGCAGCATAGTGGTGACCATCGAATTTGTCTCCAGATAGAGGCACAAACAGGCAGCCGGGTGTGATCTTACGGGAGTCGGTAACGACTCCCGTAAGGGTTGTATTCATAGCTTCGACAGCAGCAGGTTCCCCTGCGCACATGGCAGCAATATTTTCAAGCGTTCTTGTAATCAATAGTTTCGGCCCCTTATAACTTCTTTAGCGACGATGCGGTCATCGAAATCATGAACCACTCCGCCAATCAGTTGATAGGTCTCATGACCTTTCCCCGCAATCAATACTACATCGCCAGGGCTTGCCATTTCAATAGCCTTCCCGATAGCTTCTCGGCGATCAACAATCATATGATACCGGTCAGAGGTGACTCCATCCTCTACTAGTCCTGCTTCTATATCCTTCAAGATTAGTTGAGGGTCCTCCGTCCGAGGGTTGTCAGAAGTTACGAATACCATGTCGCTATATCGTGCAGCGATCTTCCCCATTAATGGACGTTTCGTCCGGTCTCTGTCTCCGCCACAGCCAAACACTGTAAGCACTTTGCCGGTAGCAAATTCGCAGACCGTCTTTAATACATTCTCTAGCCCGTCTGGTGTATGTGCGTAGTCAACGATAACAGCAAATTCCTGACCTTCATCCACTGACTCCACCCGTCCAGCTACACCATCGATTGCCTCAAGACTAGTCTTGATATCAGCCAGAGAGACATCTTCCAATAAAGCAGCTGTAATCGCCGCGAGTGCATTGTAGACATTGAACTTTCCAACCATACGGAGCGAAATGTCCGTCTTCCCCTTAAACGTATCCACATGGAAAAAAGTTCCTTTTGCAGTGATCGATATTTGCGAAGCTCGGACATTAGCGTTGTTATCAATGCCATATGTAATCACTTCCGCCGCAGTTTGGGCTGCAAAATATTGACTGGCTTCATCATCCGCGTTCAACACCGCATATTTGCGTTCTTCCTTCCACGGAGAGATCACATTTCCTAATCTGGAGAAAAAGAGCCCTTTAACCGCCCGATACTCCTCCATTGTATGATGATAATCCAGATGATCTTGGGTTAAGTTCGTAAAAATTGCCGTACGGAAGTCCGCACCCTTCACACGTCCTTGCTGAAGTGCGTGAGAGGATACTTCCATTACGCAACATTCCACACCTTTGGAAGCCATATCATGAAGGGACCGCTGCAGATCTAGCGACTCCGGAGTTGTGCCTGACATAGGGTAGCTTTTGCCGTCATAGCGCATTTGAATCGTTCCAATCAGACCTGTCTTCATATTCTGATCCTGCATAATCCGCTCAATGAGATAAGTCGTTGTTGTTTTGCCGTTTGTGCCCGTCACCCCGATCATTCTCATCCGGCTGCTAGGTGAGCCAAAGAAAGCATTCGACATGACAGACATCGCAAACCGGCAGTCATCCACAACAATCTGCGGGATATCAAGCTCCAGCTTGTGCTCACATACAATAGCCGCCGCTCCGGAGGCTACTGCTTGCGGCGCATATTTGTGCCCGTCCACGGTGTGGCCAGGCAAACAGATGAATAGATCTCCCGGGCCTACACGGCGGGAATCCGTCTGAAGATCAGTAATCTCCACATCTCCATCCCCGTATAGTTGCGAAGTAGCAAGACAAGCAGATAATTCGTTAACTTTCATAGTAATCCCTCACTCTACATTTTCGGATACGAGCTGAAACCTTATACCTAAATCATTATTCACTAGATGCTCCCATATAAATCCTGATGGTTGAGCCCTGTTCTACTCTGGCCCCAGCCTTAGGAGCTTGATTGATGACCGTATTTCCTGTGCCTGAACGTGCAAGATTAAAATTCATATTTAAATCCTCATAGATATCCTGCACCGTTGCTCCGGTAAGATCAGGTACGGTCACTATCGGAGTTTCGCCATACTTATAAGTTTTGGGAAGCTGATCACTGCGCTCCGGAACCTTCATATAGTGCAGCGAGTCTTCCAAAATATTTTGCACGATTGGAGCTGCAACCACACCCCCAAATTGAATCCCTTTCGGATTATCCACGGCAGTGTACACAACGATCTGAGGATCATCCGCTGGCGCAAAGCCAATAAAAGAAACAATGTGCTCTGTTGGAGAATAACGTCCATTTACAACCTTCTGTGCAGTACCCGTCTTGCCACCTACACGATAGCCGTCAATAAAAGCCGGCCGTCCTGTGCCTTTGGCAACCACGCTCTCAAGTGCTGCCCGCACCTTCTTGGATGTTTCCTCCGAAATGACCTGCCGCACAAGCTCTGGCTTCACCTCTGATACAGTCTCTCCCGTAACCGGGTTAACCCATGCTTTTGTTACATGTGGTTTATAGAGATTGCCACCATTGATAGCTGCGGATACCGCAGCTATCTGCTGAATAGGCGTAACCGAAACCCCTTGGCCGAAGGCTGTAGTCGAAAGCTCTACCGGACCTACTTGACTGAGCTTGAACAGAATGCCATTAGCTTCCCCATTCAGATCAATTCCCGTTTTACTGCCAAAACCAAAATCACGAATATATTTGAAAAGTGATTCTTTTCCCAGCCGTTGCCCTAAGGCGACAAACCCAGGGTTACAGGAGTTCTCAACTACCTGTAAAAAGGTTTGACTACCGTGGCCGCCCTTTTTCCAGCAGCGCAGCTTTGCGCCCGCTACCTCGATAAAACCCGGATCATAGAAATGATCGTTCTGAAGATCTACTTTACCTTCCTGCAGCGCAGCAGCCAGAGTAATGATTTTGAACGTTGAACCAGGTTCATAGGTCATCCAGATAGGCAGATTCCGGTTGTAAATCTGCGCATCATATTCCTTGTATGATGCTGGTTCATACCCCGGTCTGCTAGCCATGGCAAGTATCTCACCATTCTTCGGATTCATAGCTATAGCCCAAGCACCCTGCGCCTGATATTTTACCATAGCCTGATCCAGCTCACGTTCCATAATGGACTGGATCTGTTTATCAATCGTCAGCTCCAGATTAAGTCCGTCTTGAGGGGCAGAATATTTCTCAGATGAGCCAGGCATAAGTCTTCCGCCTGCATCAGACAAATAAGAAATATTGCCGGCTATGCCTTTGAGCAGATTGTCATATATACTCTCTACTCCTGTAATACCCTGGTTATCTATACCTGTAAAGCCTAAAATATGCGCGGCTAAATCGCCGTAAGGGTAATATCTTTTGCTATCCTCAGCGACAACGATGCCCGGCAGCTGCAAATCACGGATGCTCGCGGCAAGATCCATCGTAATTTTGCGGCCGCCGGGCTGAAGTTTCACCGACATTTCTTTTTTGGACAGCAATGTCATCAGCTTCTCCTCAGTCATCCCAAGCAGTGGAGCTAATTGCTGTGCTGTCTTTTGCTTCTCTTTTACCTGCACCGGTACTGCATACACTGTAGGTGTGGTGATATTAGAAACGAGCGGCACACCTTCACGATCCATAATTTCACCACGTTTAGCGGTAAAAGGAATATTGCGGCGCAAGGAATCTTCTACCTTCGCAGTCAATTCCTCGCCTTGAGATAATTGCACATACGCAAGACGCACGACCAGCGAACCGAATAACACTGCCAGTCCCAGCAATGTCCACAGCATTCTCCGCCGTGTTACGACTTTGGAAACCTTCATTCCGTTCTCCCCCACTTTCAACAATAGACATGAGCTCTTATCTTCATGACTATTCGGGACAAACAGGGGTTAGAACAAGCTATGTTCCGCTCTCGGAATCTGTCCCCTCATCAGCAGGCGGGGCCACGGGAATATCTTCGCCATAATCATTTAATGGCTTCATTTTCAAAGTGACCAAGGTCTTGCCATTTTGTGTTCCTACAATCTGTTCTGAGACGTAACCTTCTCCGTCTACCGCAATCTCTACTTTTAGTAGAGTTAGAATTTCAAGTGCATCACGCAGGGATTCCCCTTTTAAATCTGGAATGGTAGGCTGAGCCCCCTGCGGACTTAATAAATAGATCCGTTGCCCTGTAGCAAGCTTCGTACCTGCCTCAGGATATTGACTCTCTACAGCAGATCCTTCTCCGACCACTACATAATCGAAGCCTTGATCCAAAAGTGCTTCTCTTGCTTCCTTCATCGTCTTGTCTGTTAGATCTGGTGTAGTCCGAAGTGCGACTGTTTCAGTCTTAGCCGGCTTTTTGCTGCTGCTATCACTAGCCTCAGACGCCAGCTTAGGTACTCCCATGTATTGCAGAGACTGGGATACAATCTCTTTAAATACTGGAGCAGCTGCCTTACCGCCGCCAACCTCAACGTTAGGTTCGTCAATAATGACAATAACAGCGATCTTTGGATCATCAACAGGAGCATAACCAATAAAGGAGACAAGTACTTTGGATTTCACATAATCCTTACCTTCAACCTTGATAGCCGTTCCTGTCTTTCCTGCCACGCGATAGCCGTCAATATAAGCGTTGCGGCCTGTTCCTTTTACTTGGTCAGCAACAACCTGCTCCAAATATTCACCCGTTTTCTTGGCGCTTTCCTCATCAATCACCTGACGCACTACACTAGGCTGAGTAACCTTTGTCTCACCAGTGTTAGGGTTTGTGACCTCCTTAACTACATACGGAGTCATCAACTTCCCCCCATTAGCGATAGCAGATACGGCAACGAGCTGCTGAAGTGGGGTTACTAGCACTTTTCCGTGTCCATATGCGAGTGTCGCAATTTCTATAGGACGTCCAAGGTTAGGGTTAACGACCCCGCTTACTTCTCCTGGCAGATCGATTCCCGTTTTCTCATTGAAGCCAAAATCATTGATATACTGTAATAGCTTGTCCTGTCCGAGCATTTCATATAGCTTAACGAATAGAACGTTACTAGAACGTTTCACACCTTCAAGAAAACTGATTTGCCCCCATCCAGCATGATTAATATCATGCAGTGCCTTACTATATCCCTTTATCCGGATGGACCCGGACAAAAATGTCGCAACAGGATCAAAAAGCTTCTCTTCTACTGCGGCGGCAAGCGTTACAATTTTGAAAGTGGAACCAGGCTCGTATTTAGATTTAATAGCATGATTATAGAATCCCGCCCCATCGGCCCCGGTCTTCCAAAATTCATTTGGATTATAGGTAGGCATATTGGCTAATCCCAAAATCTCCATCGTGTTCGGATCAGCAGCAATGACACTCATACTTTTTGGCTTATATTGCGCATACGCCTTTTGCATGGCCTCTTCTATATAATGCTGGATCGTACTATCGATTGTAAGCTTGAAATTACTTCCATTTACTACTGGCTTATAGGTATCTTGTGAATCCGGCAATTTTACCCCTTGACCGTCACTTTGATAAAGCAGCTTGCCATCGGCACCCTTAAGCTCCGTATCAAAGTATTTTTCCAGTCCCATGATAGCATTGCCGTCCCTATCTGTATAACCTAAGATATGTGCAGCTAATTCATCTTTTGGATAATATCGTTTCTGCTCTCTAACAAGCCCAATACCGGTCTCTTGAATTTTATGTTCTTTACCTAGGGCTACATAAAATTCTTTCACCTTATCGGCAAGCTCCTGATCAATCTTCCAGCCTTCATTACGAATTTCACGGTTCTTGAGGTAAGCACCCGTCTCTTCGTCCTTGGCTTCAACCAACTTACGCAGCTCATCCTCTGGTTTGCCGAGCAATTCGTGTAATCCTGTAATGACCTCTTCCCCGATGCCTTGTTGTTGAATCACTTCAGGATTCACCACCACGGTATAAGCAGGGACATCGCTAGCGAGCACACTTCCGTTACGGTCAGAAATCGTACCTCGCTCCGCTTTGATAGTTGAGGTATGCGCCCAAAGTGTGGCGGCCTTTTCCTGCCATTCCTCACCTTGCATAACTTGAATCCAGAACACTCTAACGATCAAAACAAGAAAAAAGAGGGTAATACACCCTCCTATAAACAGCGTGCGAAGTTTTATTCTTTTCAGCATAAGCGAACCTCACAACTTTTTTTATTGCGATCTTGCCAATCGCTCACTAATTATCACCTGGAGTCGTTGCCGAGCTTGCCGGAATATAGATTGTTGCATTCTCATCCGGAGACACATAACCAAGATCCCGTGCTTTTTGGGCGACTTTCTGCTCTAGATTCTGCTTTTCCATCTGATACGTAGAAATCTGCTTCTTAGCTGTTGCAATATCCTGATCTAATTTCTGAGCCTGCAAGTTCAAATCATAAATTTGGACGTAACGTGAAATCAGGGTGATCGCCACCAGAACGCATACTCCTAGCGTCAGCATATACAAAAGTTTCTCTTGCAGCGGAAGTACTCTTCGTCTGGTAACTACTTTTGTCTTCTCGCGGTAAAGGGGGTTTACCTCTTCTTTTCTTTTGGGCTGAACTGCTAAATTGCCGCGGGTATAGGCCATCTCTGACTCTCCTTTATCGTCAATTACAATTTTTCTGCAATGCGCAGCTTAGCTGAGCGGGCTCGGGTATTAAGCTCAAGCTCTTCTTCAGAAGGCACAAGCGGTTTACGATTGATTAACTTAAGCGTGCCTTTCGCGCCGCATACGCAAAACGGAAAGTCAGGCGGGCATGTACATCTGCTTAAATAGCTGCTAAAAATTTGCTTGCAAATTCGGTCTTCGAGCGAATGAAAGGTGATGACGGATACTCTGCCTCCTGGTGCAAGGCAACGTACTGCACTATGTAGCCCTTCTTCAAAAGCACCCAATTCGTCATTCACAGCAATCCTTAATCCTTGAAAGCTACGTTTAGCGGGATGCCCTCCTGTTCTTCGAGCAGCTGCTGGGATACCTTCCTTGATCAGTTCTGCTAATTCTCCTGTTGTCTCAATAGGAGCTTCTTCTCTTCTGTCTACAATTTTTCTAGCGATTCTCCGCGAGAATTTCTCTTCTCCATATTGGAAAAGAACACGGGCAATCTCCTGCTCGGACCATGTATTCACAATTTCAGCAGCCGTCAAAAATGCTGACTGATCCATGCGCATGTCCAGCGGAGCATCATGATTGTAACTAAAGCCTCGTTCCCCTTCGTCAAACTGGGGAGAGGATACGCCAAGATCAAAGAGCACTCCATCTACTTGGGGAATACCATCTGTTTGTGGCACAAAGGGCACATCCTTAAGTACACTCTCCAGATCACGGAAGTTAGTCTTAATAGTCACAACCTTGTCTCCGTATTCCGCTAATCTTTCTTTTGCGTTCTCCAAAGCCCAATCATCTTGATCCAAACAGATTAAACGGCCTTCGCCGCTAAGCTTGGAAGCGATAAGTGAGCTGTGTCCCGCTCCACCGAGAGTGCAATCTACATAGATTCCGTCTTTTTTGATGTGCAGCCCTTCTGTCGCTTCTTCCTTAAGCACCGTGATGTGGTGAAACAAGCTGCATCCCTCCAGGACAGTATTCGTTATTGTGTTTTATAGATCAAAATTGAAATCCACCAATTTCTCAGCGATTTCGTTGAACGATTCCTCGGACTGTTCGAAGTACTGTTCCCAAAGCTCTTTGTTCCAGATTTCCACCCGGTTCGAAACGCCCAGAATGACACAGTCTTTGTCCAGTTTGGCATACTGCCGTAAATTAGCCGGCAGATTTACCCTTCCCTGCTTATCCCAAACACATTCAGTTGCACCTGAGAAAAAAAAGCGGCTAAATGCGCGGGCATCTGATTTCATCAGCGAAAGGCTTTTAAGCTTTTGTTCCATGATTGCCCATTCTTCCATGGGATAAACAAACAGGCAGGAGTCTAGGCCGCGGGTCGTCACGAAGGAGGTTCCGAGCAATTCACGGAGTTTAGCCGGAATAATGATTCGGCCTTTGTCGTCAATGCTGTGTTGATACTCTCCCATGAACATCCTTTTTCCCACCCCTAATCCCCGAATCCCCACTTTACCCCACTTTTCACCACTTAAGCATAATAGATTCGCCATTAAAAATCAAAAACCTTTTTCTGGCCAAGGAAATTTTTCCTAAATCAGATAGCTCGTTTCCCGAAAAACATTTCTCCACAGAAAAAAGCCATACAATCGGAATCTTGTCCGTTGCATGGCTTTGTTAAAAAAGTTGCTTCAGTTCAAGGTACACTGGTTAATACACTTTATTGTTATACGTTCAGTTATTAATCGTTCAAATTCCAGCTGTCCAAATAATCCACTTGTGCCGGAGTCAGGCTATCTATGTTAATGCCCAGACTTTCCAGCTTATAGCGTGCTACTTGCTCATCCAGCTCATAAGGAACATTTTCAACTTTTACGCCAATGCTCTTATAATTATCATTTACATATTTCAGCGACAGCGCCTGGAGCGCAAAGGTTGTATCCATAATTTCAGCAGGGTGACCATCAGCAGCACCCAGATTTACAAGTCTGCCTTCGGCAAGCAGATATAATTTACGTCCGTCACGAAGCTGGTACTCTTCGATATTTTTGCGAACGGTACGTTGGGATACGGATCTTTCCGACAGCTCAGGCTTATTCACTTCAACGTCGAAATGGCCCGCGTTGCACATGATCGCTCCATCCTTCATCACATCATAATGTTCACCGCGAATTACATAACGGTTACCAGTTACTGTAACGAAGAAATCACCAACCTTAGCTGCTTCCAGCATTGGCATTACTTCAAAACCGTCCATATGTGCTTCAACGGCTTTAATCGCATCAACTTCTGTGACAACCACTTTTGCTCCAAGCCCTTTGGCGCGCATGGCAACACCTTTACCACACCAGCCGTAACCGACAACAACTACTGTTTTACCCGCTACGATAAGGTTGGTTGTGCGAATAATTCCATCCCATGCCGATTGGCCAGTGCCATAACGGTTATCAAACAAATATTTGCAGTAGGCATCATTAACCGCGACCATTGGGAACTTCAATACGCCTTGCTTTTGCAGAGCTTTTAGACGAATAATCCCGGTAGTTGTTTCTTCAGCACCCCCGCGAATATTCTCCATCAGATCAGGACGCTCCGAATGCAGCAATGTAGCAAAATCCCCACCGTCATCAATAATCAAGTCCGGTTTGCTCTCCAGTGCCTTGATATTAAGGGCTTTAAATTCTTCAGGAGACGGATTGTATTTAGCAAATACTGTGATTCCATCCTCCACAAGCGCTGCACATACATCATCCTGTGTAGAAAGTGGATTCGAACCTGTAATGGTTACATCTGCACCACCAGCTTTGACAACCTTCGCCAAATACGCGGTTTTAGCTTCCAAATGCAATGTAATCGAAACTTTTAGACCTTTAAATGGCTGTTCTGCTTCAAACTGCTCACGAATACGGTTCAGTACCGGCATATGCTGGCGAACCCAGTCGATTTTCAAATGCCCTTCCGGTGCGAGTGACATATCAGCCACGATACTATTTTGTTTAGATGAACTCATTATGAAACCTCCTAAAAGTTTTGTGAGCGTTACTACATTGAATCTACTTCGTACAAAACTTGCTTCGTAAGCATACGCTTTGTTTTGTGAGCGTTACTACATTGATCTACTTCGTACAAAACTCACTTCGTAAGCATAAGCTTAGTTTTGTGGAAAGCGATACTTCCATTACATATAAATGATGCGATGTGTTCCACTGTAATCCGGTTCAACCGTCATTAGCTCATCCAGCCAAGCAAGCCCGTACCGGTTCAAGTAATACATGATATTGTACACTCTTTCCTGCAGTTTACCCAGTGGCATTAATGACAGCTCGATTCGCTCCCATTGCCGGATTGCAGCTTCGTTCTGTTTTGCCATTGCATCTTGGGCTTTCGCCTGTAAAAAAGTAATCTGATCTAGAATCTTCTCTTTATTGTTATTCCCCAGCTTAAGCAGACCTGCCTGAACCGTTCCAAGCTGCTCAATCAGCGGTTCGTACATGGCGGCGAATGAGGTTTTGGTTTCTTCAAAACGACGTTCAATCCCCAGCTCATCCTGTGCGGCCAGCCATTCATGTCTTTTATGATCCAGTCCTTGTCTTACATCCTCAAAGCTAAGTTGATATTTGTCCATATGCTTGTGCAGCGTACCTTCTACGACAGTAAAAGACATTCTAGGGATAATTAACGGCATTTCTCCCCCAATGGTCTCAAACGCACGGCGCGGAATGGCCCAGTAAGCAATCTCACCTTGACCCAGCACCGTTGCCAGAACAGGCAGCACATAATCCTGCATAAGTGGACGTGTCAGCACATTGTTGCTAAAGCGTTCCGGATGTGCCTGCACCTCCTCAAGTAATTCATCACGGGTAAAGGATACCTGACCCTTGCGATCCGTAAAGATTCCGTCCTTCTTGTGAAGCAGAAGCCGTGTACCTTCATGAATATAAAAGAGGTTGGCATTGCCAGCTGTAACATCAGCCTGAAGCTCATATCCAGCGCCCACAATATCAGAAGCAGAATTCATATACGCTGTTTCCAGTGCATCATTCTGCATAATTAGCGAAGTGAAAAATGGCTGTTCTAACTTACGTAAGTTGGGATCAGCAGAATCAAGCAGAATCAGACCAAATTTACCAAATAATGAACCCATCAGCTTGGCAAATGCATCCGTCATACTATCAGCTCTAAAAGAAGAAGTGCGAATGAATTCCATGATCTGCGGCTTAAAGTCGCTTTCCTGAAGCAGACCGTCTAACTGTTCTACTACCTGCTGCCAGCTTTCCTCTTCTACACGAATATCACTTACTGAGGAGCGTTTCTCTTCTGACTTTTCTATCTTAATCTTAGTAATCTCCTGCGTACGATTCAGTACATACGTATGATTCACTTCATCCCAGTCATGATCTTCACCTGCAATCCAGAATAAAGGAACTACAGGTCGGCCGAGTTGTTCAGCTGCTTCTTTTGCCGCCATAATGGTAGTTGCAGCTTTATATACCACTAACAGGGGTCCAGTAAATAGTCCGCTTTGCTGCCCACCTGTCACCACTAATGTCCCCGGCTGCTCTAAGAGCGCCAGCGAAGCCATCACCGCATCATGCGAATTATGCTTTTCATTATATTGTCGTAGACACCCAGCAATCTGAGTCCGGTCGGCACGAAGGCTTTCTCTGCTATCTAGCCAATCGGCCCGTCTACTTCTACTTTCTTTATTGCGGAAATCCCCACCGTACAAATGACTAACCTTTTCAAAATGATCTATATAGTCGCGCGAGAGTGCAGATCCACCCTTGAGCGGTTCCGTTACAATATTCATTCGCTAGTGCCTCCAGTTCTACTAAGCAGTTATATGTAAATCCAAGTTCGTAAAAACTCTCTATGATTGTATCCAAAGTCAGGAGCCGCGTCAAAGCAAAACATGTCTTGATATCAGCAACACAGGTACAGCCAACTGTTCAATTATACTATAAAATCATTAAATAATATCCTAAATACATACAAGAGGCGAGAGCATAATGCTCCCGCCTTTGAAAACCTAAGTATAAATTATGCGAATTTTTTGCTGACAAAGTGGCCTTTAGATACTTCTACTAATTCAAAGTCACTGTCATTGGTCTTATCGTTAGCAGAATAAATAGGGCTGCCAAGCTCATCATGCAAGTGAATACGTTTTTTGTTGACTTCAATTTCCGGGTCCGGAACTGGAATAGCCGACAATAGGGATTTAGTATAAGGGTGGATAGGATTTGCATATAGCTCTTCACTTTCCGCCAACTCAACCATTTTACCCAAGTACATAACTGCTACGCGATCACTGATATGTTTAACCATGGACAGATCATGCGCGATGAAAAGATAAGTCAATCCCAGACGATCTTGCAATTCTTTAAGCAAGTTAACGACCTGAGCTTGAATGGATACGTCAAGTGCGGAAATCGGCTCATCACAAACGATGAACTTAGGATTAACCGCTAACGAACGGGCAATCCCGATACGTTGACGTTGTCCACCGGAGAATTCATGCGGATAACGGGTTGCATGGTCATGATTAAGACCAACCATATCCAGCAGTTCTTCAATCCGTTTCTTACGTTCTGCACGGCTGCCAGCCATTCCGTGAATGTCCAGTGCCTCGCCGATGATATCAGAAACCGTAAACCGCGGGTTAAGCGATGCGTACGGATCTTGGAAAATCATTTGCATGTCACGGCGCATAGCCTTCATTTGATTTCCAGGTAATTTATAAATGTCTGTACCATTATATTTCACACTTCCAGCAGTTGGCTCATACAAGCGAAGAATCGTACGTCCAGCAGTAGTCTTACCACAACCGGACTCACCTACCATCCCAAGTGTCTCGCCCTCACGGATCGTGAAGTTAATATTATCAACAGCCTTAAGAACCTTACCTTTACCTACATTAAAATATTTCTTAAGACCTTCTACCTCTATTAGGTTCTTACTCAAGAGTACTGCACCTCCTTGGCCATCGAATGCAGATTCCAGCAACGCGCCATATGCGTTTCGCTGAATTCTGTGGCGCCGGGATCGATTTGTTCGCACACATGCATCGCTTCATTGCAACGAGCAGTGAACGGACAGCCGATCGGCGGCTTGATCAGATCTGGCGGTGTGCCGATGATCGGAATAAGCGGCTCGCCTTTCTTTTGGTCCAGACGCGGCATTGAGCGCAGCAGACCTTTGGTGTATGGATGTTGTGGATTTTTAAAGATTTCCCATCTTGTTCCGGTCTCCACAACCTCACCTGCATACATTACAATCACCCGATCACACATGCCAGCAACTACGCCGAGATCATGTGTAATCAGAATAATGGAGGTACCTAGTTTTTGCTGCATCTCTCTCATAACTTCCATGATCTGCGCCTGAATGGTTACATCTAGAGCCGTTGTAGGCTCATCCGCTATCAGCAAAGCCGGACGGCAAGCTAACGCGATTGCGATCATTACACGCTGGCGCATACCGCCTGAGAATTCGTGGGGATATTGGTTAAAGCGAGCCTCCGCATTTTTGATGCCTACTAATTTCAACATCTCCATACCTTGCTTTTTCGCTTCGGCCGCTGACATTTTCTGATGTTTAATCAAAACTTCAGTGATCTGTTTGCCCACTTTGATGGTTGGGTTCAGAGAAGTCATCGGGTCTTGAAAAATCATGCCAATATCTTTACCGCGAATAGATTCCATTTCTTTCATGCTTTTGTCTAGCAGATTCTGTCCTTGAAAAATAATCTCTCCCTTTTTCACTTTAGAAGGTGGAGAAGGGATCAACCGCATAATCGATTGAGCAGTTACACTCTTACCGCTGCCGGACTCGCCGACGATGGCAACCGTTTCGCCTTTGCCAATTTCAAAATTCATACCACGGACAGCTTGTACTTCTCCGCCCTTAACAAAAAAGGAAATATGCAAATCTTTGACTTGTAAAATAGGTTCCATCCATATTCCTCCTATTTCTTCAGCTTAGGATCAAGCGCGTCACGAAGACCATCACCGAAAATGTTGAAAGAAAGCATTGTTAAGCTGATTAGGATCGCAGGGAACAAGAAGCGCCATGGATAATACAGCCAGCCGGTGAGTGAGTCATTGATCATCGATCCAAGTGAAGCAACAGGAGCTTGTACACCAAGACCCAAGAAGCTTAGGAAGGCCTCAGCAAAGATAGCATTTGGTACAGACAGTGTAATGGTTACGATAATCGGACCAACCGCGTTCGGCAGAAGGTGCTTGAACAACAGTCTCGCAGAACCAGCACCCATGGAACGGGACGCCAATACGAATTCGCGATTCTTGAGCTGCATAATTTCTCCACGCACAATCCACGACATCGTAATCCAGCCTGTAATGGTTAGAGCTAGGATGATTGTTCCAAGACTTGGCTCAAGAACGACCAAGAGCAAGATTACAACCAGCAAATATGGAATAGAATACAAAATTTCAGAGAATTTATTCATAATATTATCTACACGGCCGCCGAAGAAGCCCATAATGCCTCCGTAGATAACACCGATGAACAAGTCGATGGCTGCCGCAGCAAGACCAACGATCAAGGAGATCCGTGCACCGTACCAAGTACGAACAAAGATATCACGACCAAGATCATCCGTTCCAAACCAGTGATCGGAGGAAGGGGGCTTGTTGGTGCTCATCAAATCATTAGAATAATAGTTATATTTCGAGATAAAAGGTGCAAAAATCGCTGCAAGTACAATCAAACCCAGGATACCGAGCGCAGTCATCGCCATTTTATTTTGACGCAACCGTTGCCAAGAGTCTTTCCAAGCAGAGAGACTCTCACGCTGGATAACTTCGGCTTCTTTTTCATCCACACCGACTTTTTGAAAATCTTCCGGTTTTAGATTTAGCAAGTTATTTTCAGTAGCCACTCTTTAGCCCTCCTTTCCTCCACTTAATTTCATACGTGGGTCAATCAATACATAAGCAATATCAGTAATAAAGCGGGCAACCATGAGTAATACGCCATAGAAAATGGTTATCCCCATAATAACGGTATAGTCACGGACACCAATCGCTTCCACGAACTGTTTACCAATACCCCCAACACCAAAGATCTGCTCGATAACAACCGAACCAGTTACGATGTTAGCTGTCATTGGACCCATATAAGTAACAACAGGTAGAATTCCGTTACGAAGTACATGACGGCTCAGAATAGCCATCCAGCTCAATCCCTTTGCTTTAGCCGTTTTGATATAATCCGCATTCAAAACTTCAAGCATGCTTGAACGGGTCAAGCGGGCGATAAAGGCGATCGGCTGTGCCGAGAGCGCGGCCACGGGTAAGAAATAATAGATTGGCCCTTTAAAACCTGAAACCGGTACCCAACCCAGTTTGAAAGCAAATACGTACTGCAGTAATGACGCGACTACAAAGCTCGGAACCGCAATCCCCAGAACTGCCAGCACCATAGCTGCGCTGTCAATAAACTTTCTGTGATAGAGTGCCGCCAACATGCCGAGAAATACTCCGACAATAACCGCCACAACGATTGCGACGAGTCCCAGCTTCAGCGACGCTGAAAAGGTTTGACTGATCAAATGTGATACATCTTGATTTAGGCGTTTCATTGAGACACCTAGGTCACCTTGGATAATATCACCTAAATACTTAAAATACTGATGAGAGAGCGGCTTGTCCAGACCATATTGTTCCATCAGACGTGCTTTAATTTCTGGCGGTACCTTCTTTTCAGAAGTAAACGGATCCCCCGGAATAGCTTTCATCAAGAAAAAGGTAGCTGAAATCAATACAAATAGAGAAACCAACATATAGAAAAACTTATTTGCGACATAACGAACCATCCCCATCACACCTCCTCCGACAATTTTTGATACACATAATAATGATTTTATGAAAAAAACGGATTTTTGTCTATTTTCTATATATGTTATTAATAACATTAATTAACAAATAGACAGGAGTACAAAAAAAAGGGATATATATGGAATTCCACATATATATCCCGAAGTATTCTGCAACTTCAGTCAACTAACTATTCTGTTGTAATTACTAAAGCAATATCTTAGTGCTCAAGCAAGTATCCGCGAGTCAAGTCAATTGCACCACTAAAGTCAAGAGTAACACCTTTAAGGTACTCTTTAGTCAGGGAGTTGTTAGTGTAGTAGTACAAAGGAATCAGAACCATATCTTGCTCGATGAGCAATTTTTCAGCTGCAGCAAACTTTTCTTGACGTACTGCCAAGTCAGTGCTTGTTTTAGCTTCGCTGATCAATTTGTCATACTCAGGGTTAGCGTAACCAGTATCATTGTTACCGCCACCTGTTACCCACATATCAAGGAAAGTCATTGGATCATTGTAATCCGCAGTCCAACCAGCACGAGCAACTTGGTAGTTCAGGTTTTGACGGTTTTCAATAAATACAGCCCACTCTTGGTTAACGGTTTGTACGTCGATACCAAGATTGTTTTTCCACATATCAGCAATCGCCAAAGCGATTTTCTTGTGACCTTCACTTGTGTTGTAAGTCAGGGAGAATGTAGGCAGTTTATCCATACCTTCTTCTTTCAGACCTTCAGCAAGCAATGTTTTAGCTTGTTCTAGATCTTCAGTGAAGTAGCTATCTTTAACTGCTGTACGGTATTCACCATCAGCACCAGCGATACCTGGAGGTACAAAACCGAATGCTGGGAATTGTCCACCTTGAACTACATTGTCAATCAAAGCTTGGCGGTTAAGCGCCATTGCAAGAGCTTTACGGATTTTAGCGTTTGTGAATGGTTTTTCAGTGATATTGAATTCGTAGTAGTATACGGAAGCAATACCTTTACGGCTGAATTCGTTAGGAAGTTCTTTTTGTACGATTGGAATTTGTTCTGATGGAATTTCACCAGTTGGTCCGCCCGCACGATCATATTCACCGTTCTTGTAGCTGAGCAGTTCAGTTGCACCGCTGTTTACAAGGGAGAAATCGATAGCGCTAAGTTTAATGGAATCTTTATCCCAGTATTTATCGTTTTTAGTTACAACAAGAGTTTGACCAGTAGTCCACTCAGTAAGAGTGAAAGCACCGTTAACGATCATAGAATCTTTGCTTGTTGCCCATTTAGGATTACTCTCAATGGATTTGTGTACAGGGTAATAAGTGTAGAAGGAAAGCAATCCAAGGAAGTAAGGAGTGGAGGATTCAAGAGTAACTTCAAGAGTTTTCTCATCAATCGCTTTGACACCTACTTGACTGAAATCAGTAATTTCCTTGTTGTAGTACTTTTCAGCATTTTTGATGTAGTACAATTGATAAGCGTAAGGCGCAGCAGATGCAGCAGCAGGATCGAGCACGCGTTTCCAAGCGCGAACGAAATCTTCTGTTGTTACAGGATCGCCGTTACTCCATTGTGAATCACGGAGTTTGAAAGTATATACCAGACCGTCAGCGGAAACTTCCCAGCTTTCAGCAACACCTGGTTCAGCTTGACCTGTTTCATCATTCATGCGAGTCAAACCTTCGTACATTGTTTTCAGGACAGTGTTAGCTTGGCTATCTTGCGCCAATCCTGGGTCAAATGTTGGAGGCTCAGAACTAAGGTTAATTCTCAATGTTTGGTCAGCAGCCAATTTTTCTTCTGTAGCTGCATTACCAGTTGCCGTGTTACCAGTGTTAGCATTGTTACCTTTATTGCCGCTGTTTGCATTGTTTCCGCCGCAGCCAGCAAGCACTGTGCCGATAACAAGTACTAATGCAATCATTAGCAATAGACTTTTACTCTTCTTCATCTAGCAGTTCCCCCTAAATAGAATGTGGTATATGGTTTATGATTATACAACCAGTGGTCAAAAAAATCTAGTGCAATGTTTTCAGAAAATATTTTTTTTTTAAAACTTTAAACTTTTGTGACGTTGACGCTTCACCGAAGCAGTGGAACGTTACATCGCTTGTGATATGTAGGTAATTAGCCCAACAAACATAAATAATAAATATCCGACGCTCATAAAAAAGAACGAAAGTCTCCAAACTGCCCGAAATAACCGCTTCCCATCTACCTTTCCTTTCATCCGATTTTGAGCTCCGCCAATCAGTCCAGCGGATATTAATACAATAATTAGTATAAGGTAAAACCCAAAACCGGAATTAAAGATGTTATTAAACAATGCGGAGACCGACAATAATAAAAAAAATGTGGTCACGTCCATAGCGAGCATAAAAGTTTTCTTTTTATCTTTTTTTAAGCCTTTTCCAATGAAAAAAACAATCAAAAACGGCACAATCGGAATAACGCTTAAAGTAATAACCGAATCCATCAGCAGTCCCATAGCTTCACCTCTCCCCAGAGATCATACCCCAATACCTTCTACTAATTGGCAGAGCCAGCGATTTAATGGTGCCGACACTCCAGATCGTTCTGCCATTTCTACAAGACTTCCATTGATCCAACGAATTTCTGTGGTTCTTGAAGCAAGTACATCTGCCAGCATAGATGAAATATTGCCAGACGTTAACCGGCACACCTGAAGGATGTTATCCCAAGCATCCTTATCATAAGTAATTTCACAGAAATCATACACCATTGTTGCTTCTTCAAAAACTTCCTTCATTAATTGGAGGCGTTGCTCTGAAGACAGCAGCTTCCCATTTGGAATACGCCAAATCGCCGTGAGTGGATTAATAACGGCATTGATCAAGAGCTTCCGGTAAATCATGGTATCCACTTCATTCGACAAAAAGGCTGCGAATCCTGCCATTATGAGAACTTCTATTAAATTATTCGCTTTTAAATCATTATGTATGCTATGAGCTTGTCCATCCCCTGAGCTCCATTTTCCTATCCACACCTCCCCTGCTCCTGCATGAATGACCTCAGTTAATGATTTGCGCTTCGCAGCCTCCGTAGTCACAGCTACATATAAATTGGCGTCCGGCAACAAGCCCCCCAACATCTCCATATGTCCTGTACCATTCTGAAAACATATCATATGTACTTGCTCTTCCTTAAGTAGGGATAGAAATTCAGGCAAATCATTATGTAGAGTATTCTGTTTAACCGTCACCACGATCCAATCACTCGGCTCTTCTAGATAAGCACCAGCGAACTCCCCTATTGGCGCGGATACAAACTGATCTTCCGAAATTGTTATCGGCTCGCGTTCATCCTCGTAGGTAACCGTTAAGCCATCACGCCCTAATCGTTGGCATTGTTCTACCCCTCGGCACCACAGTCTCACATCATTCCCGGCTTGGATCAATCTCCCTGCCAGCAGCAGCCCGAGTGAACCTGCACCAATTATATCAATTTTCATATAACCCTCCTGCTGATCTTAAGCACAATTTTTCTAAGTATACCAAAAACCCCGCAAGTGGTGCTTAAAAAGCAGACCACTTGCGGGATTGTTAGTTAACCTATCGTTTATTCAATGCGTTCTAAATTTCCGTTACCATCCATTTTGAAACGAGTCTTCATTTCTTCTTCTTCTTCATTTAAGAAAGCAAGCCTGCGAGCACGATCCATAATCTGAATTAAAGCTTTGTAATCATCGTTGACTACCCGGTAGTCGCTTTGAGCAAGATTAACCTCTTTAGACAACCGCTCATTCTCAGATCGTAATTCTGTTAATTCATCTTCCTTCTCGCGCAGATCTCTTTCCAGCATTTTCAGCTGACGTCCTGCTTCCTGGATCGTACCCTTCCATTGTCTTAAGAAACGAATGACCGCATCAATGGATAATGTGTTTTCACTTAATCCCTCACCGCGCCCAAATTCCTCATCGACATCACCCAGAATCAGACCAGCTACTTGCGCTCCTCTTACTGACGGCTGCTTTTTCAGGTAGCTACGCTTTTGACGCTGCCCTTTAGCAATACCGATTGCACCTTCATAACTTTTCCGAACACAACTGTTCCAGCGGAATCCGCAAGCGGCCGAAGTTCTGCCGATTTTTTCACCCACCTCTTCAAAAGCGGCAAGCTGTGTGCTGCCCTCCCGAATGTGTCGCAAAGTTACTTCTGCCAATATTAGATCATCTTCTGCACTCCAAGCGTCCTGTCTAACGGCTGTCATAAAGCCAAACCTCCTAACAACGTCATGAAATAACCATCTCCATAACCGGCAGTTCTGCCGGGTAGTGAATAGGGATAAAAGCTGCTTACTCCATTTCTATGCTTCTCATAGAGTTCATAGAATCTATTTGATACTAATTTGTATTTCCATTATCTGCGTACATCATACGCATAAAACTATAAATTCTCTTTTTTAAAGCGCTAATCACTCAGGTCAATTATAAAAATCACATTTTTTGAAGATTAGTGCATTTTTTTCAATGAATTCGTTTACACATAATTATGTTGAGGGTATAATAAATCGAAGGAATATTCGTGAGATACATACTGGAAGGGGGACTCTCTCTTGGACCGCATGTTTCGGGTATTAGGTTTTTTCACATTAGCTATTGGATTGATGGCTTTCGCCGGAGGTCTAACAGAAATGGCCTTGCTTTTCTTTTTGCAAACAGCATTTTTCGTAATACTTGGCTATATGAAATTTACTGAAAAAACTTATGTTCTTCTCTTCTGGGCATACATGATTCTGACTTTCACCGGATTTAGTTATTGGACGATCTTTCAAATGGGTCTTCCACTATAAATTGCAGTACTCTTTTGGAGCGGATGAGGTCCTTATCTTATAAGGATCACTTCCGTTTTTTTGTTTGTATGCTATTTTAGAAGGGTTAAACATATTATTAGTACATACATATATCATTTCAAAAAAAGGTGGTGGTGTGGTGCGCTCCCGCAATTTACAAAGCCGCATGATTGCAACCATACTAATTCTCTTCTGCTGTACTTTGTTTCCGTTACAACCTGTGAAGTACTTGTCTGCCGATCCTAGCGGTGATTTTTTCAACTCTGCTATACCAGATAATGAAGAAACCCGTAAACTACTTGAACAGACCTTGTCTTCTGCAGAAATTGAACGTGAAATCATCAAGATTACAGCCGAACAAAAAGCGCTTGAACAAAAGGTAGAAAGCTTGAACAGACAAGCTACCCAGAAAAAAACAGCCATTGCGGACCAACAGGAACGGGCAGGTGCAGTTGTGCGTTCTTATTATATGGGGGATAGAGATAATCTTCTGGTCGCGTTTTTTTCAGCAAAAAGTATCAGCAGATTCCTGGCTCTGTTCGATTATTATGAGATTATTATTGGGAATGACCGCGATATTCTCTCACAATATGAAGAACAATATAAGGATTTGAAGGATACCATTCAGACTGCGAAGCGAAACTCGGAAGAGCTCGCCCGGCTGCGCACGGCTCTGGAGGAACAGCAAGTTCGGGTAAACGCGCTCAACAAGGAAATTGAGGGTGGGATTAAAAATAGCAGCGATCCTGAAAATATGAGTACTCTACTTAAAGAATTCACATTATATTGGGAGAATATCGGCCTGCACGAGGTAAAAACATATTTCAAGGCGTTATCCTCCGCAATGAATAAACTACCACAGTTTGTTCAGAATCGAGAGGGTGTACTGACTCGAAAGGGAATGACTTATGAGCTAAACCTGAAGGAAGAGGATTTGAATGAATTTTTGCAATCACAGAATTCGCTGTTTAAAGACTTCGCCTTTCATTTCAATGACGGTTCAATTACTGCCACTGGAAAAAGCGGAGCGCTAGCTCTTTCACTGACCGGTCACTACACCATTCAGGAAGAACCGATCAACGGCCTTATATTCCAAGTCGATCATATTGTATTTAATGGTCTTGAATTGCCTGACACGACAAGAAAAACGTTGGAAGAAGAATTTGACTTAGGCTTTTATCCTGGAAAAATAGTATCTTTCCTTCGTGCCACGGCAGTAGATAGCCAAGAGGGCGTCTTGCATGTTAAGCTTTCCATTTCATTTTAGGCCTTCTTTTAGATATTCTTTGTAGCCTTCCGCATCTATCTGCCCTGTTAATAGTAATGATACAGCTTCAACAACCTTACTCCAGCCGCCCTGTGACTCATCCTCCGGGGCGGTTTCTTCTGTCAGCAATAGCTCAACATCGAAAGGAAGTTTGTATTTAAAAGCATGCTCCGAACGATAAAGAACATCAAGCGCCGGCAAGCTCCCCGTATTCTCCAACCAATCCAACTGAGCATCCTCTGAGGTGATAAAAGTCAGCCAATTCACAGCTTCCTTTGGACTTTGAGATTGAGCTGGAAGGGCAAAAGATCGACTGTAACAGGATTCAAACCCACCTCCGTTATTGGCAGTCAGCGCCGGAACAGCAGCAAGGGATGAATTACCATGCTTCTGCCACTCGGATAACGGTAAAGAAGCAACCGCGACACTACCTCCTTGTAGCATATCCCAGACATCTTTATTGTAGCGGCTGGTGAGATAAAAATAACTGCGGGCGTTCTGAGTCCAATTCAACACTTCTTGGTTATCTGCTAACAAGCTGCTATTCATGCTCTCCATTACCGCTGACAATCCATAAGGATTACGGGTATCCATCGCGAGTAAATATTTTCCTTGCTCTTTAAGCACATTCTGAAGCAGGATATTCCACTCTTCGAGGCTTTTGGGTAATGCATTAAAACCCAGCTCCGCCAGCCGTTGTGGGGAATAAACGAGCACGTAAGGATCTATATCTAACGGGACTCCCCAATTATATCCATTCCACTGCATCAAGGGGATCAACTGTGTTAACGGTGCACTCCCCGGAACGCTCTGATACACATCCATCGGCAATAAATATCCACGTGTGGCCCAGTCCAGTATGCTTCGTCCATCTGCCATGACTATATCCGGGCTGTCCCCGATCGTTAAATCATGCTTCAATACCTCATCGGCATCCTCAATATCCACATTGCTTAAAATAACCTTTACTCCACTTTCTAAGGTATAACGGTTGCTAAGGAGCTCCAGTTCACTAAATTCTTCGCTATTTAACGATACTCTTATATGTAAGCTATCTATAGTTCCCTCATCTCCGGAAGAGGGATTGGTCGACTGACTTTGCGGTCTTTTCATAGGACGTGGATCGTTACTGGTACTCAATTCCATACTGGGCGACAGGCTTGTCAGCGATAGTAGTAAAATTGCAAAAAGCAGCCAATAATTTTTGCGTTTCAGCACGATTTCCCACCTTCCCTTTTGATTGGTCTCCCCTATTTTACCAAACCCTCCGGTGCTTGTCTTTAGTTTGTGAAACCGTTCTCTTTCTATTATATGGGTGAAACGCTCTAAGAACCATAACCTCCTAAATTCCTCTGCCGTTTCCGGGCGGGCAGGAAAAAGCCGGGAGTGTTTGCTTCTCCCGGCTGAAAACTGGATTCATGAACGGCTAGAGTAGATCCGCGGCCAATTGCGCCAAGCGGGAACGTTCACCTTTTTCCAAAGTAATATGTCCGCTAATCCCTTGCTGCTTAAACTTCTCGACGATATAGCTCAGTCCGTTGCTCGCAGCATCCAGATATGGATGATCGATTTGCTCCGGATCGCCCATTAGAATGACTTTACTTCCTTCTCCCGCTCTGGAGACAATGGTCTTCACCTCATGACGGGAAAGGTTCTGCGCCTCATCAATAATAATGAACTGTGATGGGATTGAACGGCCGCGAATATAGGTTAAGGCTTCTACCTGTATACTGCCTAACCCCATTAAGATTTTATCGATATCGCCAGCTTTTTTGGTATCGAACAGGAATTCCAGATTATCATAAATAGGCTGCATCCAGGGTCTAAGCTTCTCATCCTTCTCACCGGGCAAGTAACCAATGTCCTTACCCATAGGAACAACCGGACGGGCGATAAGCAATTTTTTGTATTTATGTTCATCCTCCACTTTGAATAGTCCGGCTGCAAGCGCCAATAACGTCTTCCCTGTCCCAGCCTTACCCGTGATCGTTACGAGCGGGATTTCATCATTTAGCAGCAGCTCCAGTGCCATTCGTTGTTGAGCATTACGGGCGCTAATCCCCCAAACCGAATCATTGCCCAGATAGAGTGGCTCCAGACGTGTGGCATCACTATTCACTTTGAGAAGAGCTGATTTGCCAGTGCCAATCTCATCCTTGAGAATCACAAATTCATGAGGGTACAACGGATACGACAACGCGAGCTGTTTTACCGTCAGAGAGCGGTGACTATAATATTCATCAATCAATGCGGGATGCACCTGCAGAGATTGGTAACCAGTGTATAGTTCATTTAAGTCTCCAGTACGATCTGACAAATAATCCTCTGGCGTAATTCCAAGTACATCCGCTTTAATACGAACCAGTACATCCTTGCTCACAAGCACAACGGGACGCGGATCAGGCTTCTCATTCTCTTCATTCAAATAATTGAGCGCAACAGCCAAAATCCGATTGTCGTTAGACACCTCACCAAACATTTCCTGTACCTTCACAAAACTGCGATGGTTAAGTTCTACCTTCAGCTTGCCTCCATGCTCCAGTTCCACACCACTATGCAAATGACCTAGTTCCCGGAGTCCATCAAGCAATCGGGATACCGTACGGGCATTCCGACCGATTTCGTCAGCATTGCGCTTCTTGGAGTCGATTTCTTCCAGCACAACGGCCGGAATAACCACCTCATGCTCCTTGAAAGAGAAAATTGAATTGGGGTCGTGCAAAAGCACGTTGGTATCTAGCACAAATATCTTGTTCATATTATCCCCTCCACAGCGCCTGGTTTGATTGATCATACATAACTCTTTCCGCCAAGGGAAAAGATAAGGTACAGAAACGATTCATTGGCTGAAAGGAGTAATCACATATGAGAAAATCAATATGTCTGTTGCTGGTACTGCTGCTACTGACAAGCTGCGGTATCGCTAATAAAAAGACATCACCCTCTCCTCAGAATAAACAATCTGCGAATGCTGTAAAGGGTACGGGGAACCATGAGGTTCGGCAATTGTCCAATGATGGTGCGACTAATCCTAAAGCCACCTCAAAAGCTGGTCAAGCCGTCAATGTTAATGGAGAAAATGAAATTGCACTTAAGGATCATTTTGAACAGTTGGCCAAAAGAGTTCCCGGTGTAAATGGCGCACACTGTGTAGTCATGAACAAAGTTGCCATTGTTGGTCTTGATGTAGAAGGTTCTCTAGGCCGCTCACGTGTAGGAAGCATCAAATATTCTGTAGCAGAAGCTATCCGCAAAGACCCAAGAAGTGTACGGGCGCTTGTCACAGCGGATATGGATCTCTCCAGCAGATTAGCGGAAATGAGCCGCCATATCTCCAAGGGACATCCGATTTCCGGATTCTCATCCGAGCTGGCTGATATTATCGGACGAATCATGCCACAGCTGCCAGAGGATACCAAGCCGCAAAGAAATGCACAGTAGTGGATAAAGGACAAAAGAAGTCCTTAGAATTCAAAAAAAGCCCAGTGATATTTTCACTAGGCTTTTTTCATGGCAGCAAATACTTGTCCGTCCAACTTCTCAGCGGCACGTCCATCATAAACTTTCGCATATCTTGGGGCGGAGTCAAGCTGCGCGCCGTAAAAAAGCGCGTTGCGGACCGCTTTAATTTCAACATCAAAACAGCACATCTTAAAGGGAACATCCTCTAGCGGGTCCTGCCTTACAGCAGCACTACCGTTAATGGCATAGACAGTTCCTTCACCAAACACAGTTATAGTTATTAATGGATTAACCTTCATATTATTCACAAGTCTTGAACGATGATCAATAGCCAAACGCACAGTACTAGGACTAACAGCATAAAGCCACGAAATAGCTGTGGATGTAGGACCGCCTGTCTCCGCATCAACTGTGTTTAGAAGAACAAAGGTTTCCGATTGCAGCATCGATAGCAAAGTTTCATTCAGCTGAGCAACGGCTTCGGACATAAGTACTGGCCCCCTATGCGACGTTAATTCATTCGATTTATTATATTATAGCACAGGCTGAAACTTGCATTCAATTTTAGCTATGGAAGATATTAAGGTCCTCAAGGCGTCTCAGCAGTTGTCGAATCAGCTCCAGTGGAAATTCCTGCAATTCGATCCTGCAAGCTTTTCTTAGCGGCCTCCAACTCCTCATCATTAATATATACATATGGACTTCGCCACGTTCCAGTAACCGGCTTGAATTCGATATTCTCTTTGGAAATCTTCCAATACGTCGCAATCATATCTTTGATTTGCGAATTTTCGATATCTGTCTTCATGTTACTGTCCACTGCATCAAGCACCTTGCCGATTTTCAATACGCCACCAAGCGATTGCATCTGATCCACCAGACTATTCAGGACTTCGTTCTGGCGTTTGTTGCGATCAAAATCATCTGAAGCGTTAGTCTTAGGCTTGCAATTGGATTTACGATACCGCACATAGTCCAATGCATTTTTTCCATCCAGCTCTGCCGGACCCTTTTTCAGATTGATATTCGTGCCGTCCACAGTGTCTGTATAACACATATTTTCACTAATATTTACTTCGACTCCCCCAAGCTCGTCCACCACATCCCGGAAGCCCTGAAAATCAAGAATCGTTGTATAATCTACATCAATGTCCAAATACTTACCCATCATCGTCTTCATCTCGTCTTCAGCCAGTAGACCGGAGGATTTCTCCTTACCCTTGAAGCGAGCATAAAATTCATTAATCTTCGTTTTCTTATAGCCGCTTAGCTCCACATAGGTATCACGAGGAAGCGAAACTATGGTCGCTGATTTGGTCTTAGGATTAAGTGCTGCAACCATGATTACGTCAGTCAAATAAGACTCGTGTTTAGGTCTGTTATCCGTTCCCAGTATAAGCATCGTCAGTGGCTTTTCTGAAGCGGATTGCCCTGGAGCAACCGTACCCTCAACCCCTGCATTAAATACGCCATGCTCAAGCTTCCAATACAGATAACCACCATAACCCAGCACGCCGAGGATCGCAATAATTAGCAAAGTTAACAATACTCTAACTAATCTGCCAAAAAAACCTCTCTTTTTCACTTTCTTTTTCGTTTTTTTCTTAGAAACACCCTTCACAGGCTGTTTTCTATTAGTAGGTTGTTGCCCGTTTGCTCTTGGAGGTAAACCGCTGTTTCTTGTACTCATAATAGAATAAAGTCCTTTTCATTTCATTTAGAATTAGAATTGCTACATTAATTAGACGATCCTTAAGGTAAAAAAGTTGCGATTACGATCTCTTCGCTGCTGCTGCGGCCTTTCTCTTCTGTCGAGCTTCTACTATATAACGTATCCGTACCATCAGCATTAATCCGACAGCAACCAACAGACACTGGATAATCGGAAGCTTATCATGTTGGAAAATTAGGAGCATGCCAGAGCCAATCGCCATCATTATGTAGAGCATGATTTCCTTGCCAATCGATAACTTTTGATTCACACGAAAGACTTGATTATAAACAAAAGTAAGCAATATAAAGATAACAATATAAGCGACGATTGGATGCTCAGCGAACCACACCTGCATAGATAACCGCACTCCTCCCAAATTTAAGATACGTTTACATTATATCATCAGTAGGGGAATTTTTTGTTTCTTATATTAAAAAAAGCCGCCGGATGCAATAATCCGGCGGTCTTATTCATAAGCATGTGTTTACGCGTTGGCTTGTGCTGTTTTACGTTGTTTCTCTACACGTTCGCGTTCGCCTTTGTTCAGAATCTTTTTACGCAAACGAATGGATTTAGGTGTAATTTCACAATATTCATCATCGTTCAAATATTCAAGTGCGCCTTCCAAAGAGAAGGTGCGTGGTGTCTTCATTTTTACAGTATCATCTTTGCCTGAGGTACGCATGTTGGTAAGTGCTTTTTCCTTACAGATGTTAACGATAATATCGTTATCACGGGTATGCTCACCTACGATCATACCTTCATAAATTTCTGTACCTGCATCCAAGAAGAGAATACCACGATCCTCAACACCCACGATTCCGTATTGAGTTGTTGATCCAGTCTCACTTGCTACAAGCACACCTTGATGACGTCCGCCAACTTGACCAGCAACCAGTGGAGCATAGCTGTCAAAAGCATGGTTCATAACGCCGTAACCGCGTGTCAAAGTCAAGAAGTAAGTGTTGTAACCAATCAAACCACGTGCAGGAATCAGGAACTCCAGACGTACTTGACCCGTACCGTTGTTAATCATATTGACCATTTCGGCTTTACGAGTACCCAGACTCTCCATAACAGAGCCCATGCTTTCTTCTGGAATATCAATCATTAGACGCTCAAGCGGCTCCATTTTGACACCGTCGATTTCTTTAATGATTACTTGTGGTTTAGAAACTTGCATTTCGTAACCTTCACGACGCATATTCTCGATCAGAATACCAAGGTGAAGCTCACCGCGTCCAGAAACGATAAATGCGTCAGGACTATCAGTTTCTTCCACTCGCAAGCTCACATCTGTTTCAAGTTCTTTAAAGAGACGCTCACGTAGTTTACGGGAAGTTACCCATTTACCTTCTTTACCAGCAAAAGGACTGTTATTCACTAGGAATGTCATTTGCATGGTTGGCTCGTCAATCTTCAGAACCGGAAGTGCTTCAGGGTTTGCAGGATCAGCAATGGTCTCACCAATGTTGATGTCCTTGATCCCTGCAATAGCAACAATATCCCCTGCGCCCGCTTGCTCTGTTTCAATACGTTTCAAACCTTGGAAGCCGAACAATTTCTCGATACGTGCAGTTTTGCTCTTACCATCACGCATAATAACTGTTACAGATTGACCTTGTTTGATCACACCGCGGTTAACACGTCCAATCGCAATACGACCCAAGTATTCGTTATAATCCATCAACGTTACGAGGAATTGAAGCGGTTCTTCAACACTTTCGGTTGGAGCTGGAATATGTTCAACGATGGTTTCGTAGAGCGAAAGCATCGTTTCATCTTGTTTCTCAGGATCCATGCTTGATGTACCATTAAGAGCAGATGCATAAACAACCGGGAATTCCAATTGTTCGTCATTTGCTTCAAGTTCGATGAACAAATCGAGCACTTCATCAATAACTTCCTTAGGACGAGCAGCTGGACGGTCAATCTTGTTCACGACAACGATCGGTGTAAGTTTTTGTTCCAATGCTTTACGCAGAACGAATTTCGTTTGCGGCATGCAGCCTTCATAAGCATCAACAACCAGCAATACACCGTCAACCATTTTCATGATCCGTTCTACTTCGCCACCGAAGTCAGCATGTCCAGGTGTATCCACAATGTTGATCAAAAACTCTTTATAAGTAATTGCTGTATTTTTAGCTAGGATTGTAATTCCACGTTCCCGCTCGATATCATTAGAGTCCATAGCACGTTCTTGCAAGTGCTCATGGGCGCTGAAGATCCCCGATTGTTGAAGGAGCTGATCGACGAGTGTTGTTTTGCCATGGTCAACGTGGGCAATGATCGCAATGTTGCGAATATCTTTTCTTGAATGCATGATTTGTATCCAAATCCTCTCATTTATCAAATTAAAACTGTTAAAATTCATAGCATGTCACGGCAGTCTCACAAAAGAAGCGCCAGGCAGAAAGCCGACGCTTCAACATAACATTAATATTATAGTGAAAGCACCATGAAAAGCAAGTCTTTTTATGAAAAAACAGTTACCAATTTCCGTTTTTTTTCACAAGATCCTACAGCAATTAACTTCGGTACCATCTATTCCGGCCACGTGCTCTGCCTCGACCGGTAATCAGCCAAATTCCTGCAGCTATTAATACAATCCCGATCAGGTAGATCGCACCGGTACCCATAAGGCTGAAAATACAAAGTGCAAGGCTTAGTAAGCCTAATGTTACAGCAATTGCTGATAGTCCACCCATCCGTCTTGGTTCATAGATAGAATATTCATACAAGCCCACGGCAAGACCAAGCAGCAGCACAGGCCATAAGTTACTCATAAGCCCCCATCCCCAAATATTGCAAAGGCCAAACAACAAACCGTACACCGTTAATATCCCAGCAGGAACCAATACTGAGGCCGAAGCACGACGGCTGAAAAATAACATGTGCAGCACTATTCCTGGAATTAAAATCACTAGAGGCCAAAGCGCGCGGCCCAAAAATCCGAAGACGCCCAGCTTACCTAATAAAATCACGATGCCAGCAGCAACAATAAAAATTCCTAGCTGTATATCTTTCTTTGAAGACATCCTTCACCCATCCCTTCAATTTCACGTCTACCTCATTTCCTCGTCACCTTATAGCCTGAAAGCGACAGGATTCTTACTCATATATTATCCGAAACATACACAAAATGCCATCACTCCCTGTGATTAATCAGTGTCTATAAGCACTTCTGATCACGCAAAAAAAACGGACAATTCCAATTTATGGAGATGTCCGTTTAGTATTGCCTTTTATTGCAATTTATTAACCTGCAGATGTTTTTCTGCGTTTAATTGCTCCCGTAACCACAACTAATATGCCTAAGGCAATGGGCAAAAAGGAATGTAAGGAGGGGAATAAAAAGGAGAGCATTGTCCCTAATTTTGCATCCTGAAGCAACATATCCCCTGCTGTAAACGCCAGTATATAAGCACCGATAAATACGAGCACTGGAAACCGGTGCAGCCAGCCTACAATGATGCCGCTTCCCCACACTACTATCGGAATGCTAAGGGCAATCCCGATGACAATTAAAGCCAAATCTCCTTTAGCTACTCCTGCAATGGCTAGTACATTATCCAGACTCATAATGAAGTCTGCTACAAGAATCGTTCGGATTGCTTTCCAGACTGAGGATGATTCCCTTACTCTGAGATCCTCCTCTTCCTCCAAAAGCAGCTTGAACGCTATCCATAGCAGCAGCATCCCCCCTCCAGCCTGAATATAAGGGATTTTTAATAGCAATACCGCAACAAAAGTAAGCAAACACCGCAGAACAACTGCGCCTGCTGAGCCCCACCATACCGCAGTCTTTCGGTGCTTCGCCGAAAGATCCTTGCTGGCCATTGCGATAACCATTGCATTATCTCCGCTCAGCACCAGATTGATCATCAATATTTCACCAAGGAGCAATAATGAATCCATTCGCACTTACCTCCCCGAGTCACATGTAACTACTTGTATGTTCGGAAATGACAAGCTATGCTTCCTGTCCAACTTTTTTTGAGCGTGAACGCATGTTGGCTCCTTTTTTTGCGTATACAAAACTAAGCATATTTTGCAGCTCAATCTAACAAAACTTGGGAGTGACTTCGCTTTGAATACATCCATCTGGGAGTTTATATTATCGCTGCTCAACATTATTTTTCTAGATCTTATTCTGGCGGGAGATAATGCCATTGTGATCGGACTTGCAGCGCGTAATTTACCGTCCGACACGCAAAAAAAGGCTATCGTATTTGGAACAGCAGGCGCTGTAGTGTTGCGGATCTTCGCAACGATTCTGGTCGTATGGCTGTTGAAAATCCCCTGGTTACTGCTTGCCGGAGGGATTTTACTCATTCTGATTGCCTATAAGCTGTTAACCAGTGAGAACACTTCAACAGATATCAAGGCAGGTCAAAGCTTGTGGTCCGCTGTAGGTACAATCATTTTAGCTGATGCTGCCATGGGCCTTGATAATGTGATCGCCATTGCCGGAGCTGC
Source organism: Paenibacillus sp. FSL R7-0163 (assembly GCF_037969975.1). Classification (NCBI taxonomy): domain Bacteria; kingdom Bacillati; phylum Bacillota; class Bacilli; order Caryophanales; family Paenibacillaceae; genus Paenibacillus; species Paenibacillus sp. FSL R7-0163. The sequence goes on along the minus strand of NZ_CP150224.1, from coordinate 966,255 downwards.
CAAGCATAATATCTCACTGGTTATCATAGGACTGCTGATCAGTGTCCCCATCGTTGTGTGGGGAAGTACCCTTTTTATTAAATTAATCAACAAATATCCATGGATCATTTATATTGGTTCTGCTGTCTTAGGTTTTACTGCTTCAAGTATGATGACGGATGAACATCAGCTTGCGCCATTTTTTGATCATCATCCGCTGCTCAAATATCTGTTTATAATCGTGATCATTATAGGTATCTTGGCAGCGGGACATTGGAAACGCCAATCAAAACCAGAAGAGCCTCAGGAGGGCACAATCGTCTAAACCACAAAAAACTGCCTCAGAACGTAGATTTCACTACGCTCCAAGGCAGTTTTTTGGTTTATTATTTTAGAACCATTCTTCCTGTAATCCAGCCTCAACACTTACAACATCACTAGGCTTCTCATCTCCATAGGGAGTGATTAACACAGTCTCTGTGGCTTCAATCGCTGCTTCCAGAAGTTCAGAATATCCCGGAAGCGTAGCCTCTATCTTATCCACAATCCGTAAATTCGGATTTGTTGTAGGTGATTTTGGAACAAATAAAGTACAACAATCCTCATAAGGAAGGATAGACAAATCATAGGTACCGATGTTCTTCGACAGGTCCACGATATCACTTTTGTCCATCATTACCAGCGGACGCAGAAGGGGGAGGGTTGTCGCCCGGCCAATCACGTTCATGCTTGGCAAGGTCTGGCTAGCGACTTGTCCCAGACTATCCCCGGTTACAATCGCCAATGCACCTTCGCGCTCCGCAAGCTGGGTAGTAATTCTCAGCATTGCCCGCCGCATCAGTGTAATAATCAGATTATCCTGGCCGATGCCGGTAAAGGAAGTCTGCACTTCTGTAAAGGGTACCAGATGCAGCTTGATTACACCCGCATAACGTGACAATACTCGCGCAAGATCCACAACCTTTTGTCTAGCAAGCTCGCTTGTATAAGGATAACTGTAGAAATGCACGCACTCCACTTCAAGTCCGCGCCGCATGGATGACCAGCCTGCTACGGGACTATCAATGCCACCGGACAGCAATAACATCGCTTTTCCGTTAGTGCCTAATGGAAATCCACCTACACCGGCAATATTTTCACAGAAAATATAAGTATGTCCCTGACGAATTTCGACCCTCAGCTCTAATTCAGGCGATTTAACGTCTACGGTGAGGCCAGGATATCCTTGCAATAGTGGTGTCGCGATCAGTTTATTCATCTCAATGGAGCCGTAAGGGAACTCTTTCCATACCCGCCGAGCATTAACCTTAAATCTGGTGCCCGGAGCAGGCGCGATTATCTCCAAAAATTGACGGCTTACCGCTACAATATCCTCAAGCTCTGACTTAGAAACCTTCACTGGACTGACAGAAGCAATGCCAAAGACATTCTTCAGTGCTTGTACCAATTCAATCGCAGATTCCCCGTTCAGTTCCACGTAAATTCTTCCGAATTCCTTGCTCAGAACTACGTTTGGATAAGGCTTAATCAATTCCTTCACATGACGCAGTACGGTTTTTTCAAATCGGGTACGATTTTTGCCCTTTAAAGTAAACTCCCCAAAACGCAGGAGCAGCATATCAGCGTATTCTATACTATGGGCTCTGCCTTCTGCAGATTCCTTGTTCATCATGCTCATTTGTTACTTCATTCCTCCTTCAGCAATCTTTAAAGCTTGTACCGCACTGGTTAATGCTTGCTCAAGCGCAGAGACATCCTCATCTGTATGACTGTCGCCAAGGCTAATACGAATCCCACCTAAAGCACTGGAGACATCTTTACCCATAGACAATAACACACGACTAGGCTCAGCCAGTCGTGAGGAGCAAGCCGAGCGGGTGGAGACTACCATCCCCAGTTCCTCCAGCTTGCGGGCGAATACCTCTCCCTTCATGCCAGGGTAAGAGAAATGCACAATATGGGGAGCTCCATCCTCTCTGCTGTTTATAACAAATTCAGGAACGGTGCGCAAGAAGCGTAATAATCGATCTCGGAGTGGAACCAACTGGGCAACGAAGGTTTCGCGCTGCTCACCACTCATGCGGATAGCTTTGGAGGATGCGACAATCGCAGGTACATTTTCAGTTCCAGCGCGTTGTCCTTCTTCATGAGAGCCCCCTGTAAGCAATGGGAATAGCTTAATTCCATCTTTGATATACAGTAATCCCACTCCACGTGGGCCTCGAAGCTTATGAGGAGACAGGCTATAAAGATCCACCTGCCAATCCTTTAGATCAACTGCAAGCTTACCATATCCCTGAACACCATCTACATGAAATAAGGTTCGCGGATTCACAGCTTTAATCAGCTTACCCATCTCTTTAAGCGGTTGTATCGTTCCAATCTCGTTATTGACATGCATCACACTAACAAGCACTGTGTCGCGCCGGACAGCAGCAGCTACGCGCTCAGGATCAACAACGCCAGTGCTATCGGGTGCTACAAAAGTAACCTCCCAGCCCATTCGCTGCAATTGCAGGAAACTCTCATATACAGAGGGATGCTCTATTTCTGTAGTTACCAAATGGCGGCCTCTAGACTGATATTGCAGAGCAGCGCCTTTTATCGCCAAATTATTGCTTTCCGTTGCACCAGAAGTAAATAGAATCTCCTGCGGTTGTACAGATAAAGCAGCAGCGCATACTTCACGCGACCGTCTGATCAGCTTACCCGCTTCACTGCCCGCACGGTGCAAAGAGGAAGGGTTCGCATAATGCAGCTTCATAATTTGTTCCATCGTCTGCACCACTTCTTCATAGGGCGGTGTAGCGGCGGCATAATCCCAGTAAAGCATATGTCAAATGTCTCCTTTACTTCGTTGAGTGAACTTATTATCGAAAAAGGATCAAACGGTGTTTCCCGTTTGATCCTTTTTATTATACCGCGTATTGAGCGCGAGCGCGTTCTATTTTGAAGATATAAGACTGTGTCTCTTTTGGAAGCAGGCTAAGTTTCTCCAATAATTCCTGATCATTGGTTACTCCAAGATCTGTTACCCGTCCCGGCCCTGCGTTGTACGCTGCAAGTGCCATCTTTTCCTCTCCGCCAAAGCGTTTCAGTTGATAAGATAAATAACGTACGCCGCCATCAATGTTTTGCGCCGGATCGAACGAATCAGTAACCCCTAAGCCGCTCGCGGTGCCATCCATAAGCTGCATTAAACCTTTAGCCCCTGCCGAAGAGACCACATTAGGATTAAACGAAGATTCAGTATCAATCACTGCTTTGATCAGATCAATCGGCACGCCATATTTAGCACTCGCCTTCTGGATGAGATCATCATAGCTTGTAGGTGTAGAACCCGTTATTTCCCCGGAAATTATGTTATTGAAGGTTTCTGTTGTCCCACCTATCTGCTGCCATAACAAGCTGCTGACTGAAGTTGCATCCGGGAGAGAGGTCAAATAGCTTGAACTTTCACTACTCGTTGACATTGCCTGAAGCATTGTCGCAAATCCAGAAGCTGAAACCCCCGTTGACCGTTCATTTCCATTCGCGGAGCTAGTTTTTTCGGTTGTAGCCTTAAGGTTGATCCATTTAAGCTGCCCTAACCCGTCGGTTACAGCGGGATTGATCTGCATGCTGGCGCACTCCTTTTTTTGTCCTACTCGAATCATATATAAGGTTTCGCGTTGAAATTTCGATGAATTACGGCTTAATCTTACATTTTATCTGAGATTATTGCTATATGTTGGAATGAAAAAACAGACTTCAGACCCTGATATTTAGGTCTAAAAGCCTGTTTAGATCAAAGCAATTCAGTTCTTTTTAGCGCGCAAAGGGAATCATCACGAAGTAGCTTAGTGTCGCAACAATCCCTAAGCCCATTGCCCATGCCCCAAGCGTTTTTTGCTCTTTGACATAGGAATAATAACCAACTACGGCAGCGATGGGTCCGAGAATAAAGGACCAGATGAACAATGAGGCGATTCCCATCCCCAGTCCAACATACCCCATTACCCGGCTTCCACTATATTCCGCTTCACTGTCCTTGCGCTCTTCCACTATACGCGGGGCATCCCGTACCTGCATTGGAACCGGATTTACCTCAGCAGCGTATTCTTCGCGATGCTCTCTGTCCCGACGAGGATAGTCCACTCTCCGCGGACGAAGAATGACTTTTCTCGGAACGGATTGTTCCCGTGATGAGCTTGATTCATTATCCTTTTCTGTGTCCATTCTGGCGGCCTCCTAAGCGTTCGGCTTAAACGTCAGACAACATGTTGCAGATGATGTACTGGCATGATCGCGGTGACCTTCATTCGTCATTTCTTCAGCATATTCTTCCTTATAACCATTGCCTACGTGCTTATCGATCTCAATGACAATTTCTTCAGCCCGGCATAAATTATGCTCACCCCAATAATGACAATTGCTCACGCTACATTTTACTAATGGTTTTTCACTCGACATAATTATCACCTCGGCTTCATTATGTCCGCTCCATTTACCCGCTATTCGACAGAGTGGTTTCCAGTTGATGTATCGAGACAGGCTTTCAATCCACGCAAAAAAGGACCAGCTCATCGTCATTACAAAATGACAAAGTGCTGATCCCTTTAGATCACTATTTAGAAGTTAAACCTGATTTTGCATACGTTTCTCGGTCAAATAGTCGTTCTCATAATAAATGAGATCATCGCGAAGATCTTCATACGTTTTGGTGATTTCTAGGATGATATCACGTGCGGGACGTACTGGCTTTTTGCGGAAACGGATTGCATCCTGACCAGTATAAGCGTAACGGCCATCTTCAGAATAGCTTTCATTTTTCGGATAAAAGAAGTTGTTCACGCCATAGTGATATACATTATAAAGCGCTTTCTGTGCAAAAGATTCATCGAATGTCGCACGACGCAGCGCAACGCCTAATTTCTCATATGACATTTCCGAGAACACTAATAGATGACGAAGATCGGACAGAAAACCTTGGTAAAATTGTACAGTTTCCTCATCTCCCTCAACTACAAGCTGAGGCAATGCATGCTCATTTAGAAATACTTCCATTTTGTCGATTACCACTTTAAGTTTATCTCTCGTCGATTCACATAATTTCTGCACATTGGCTGCTGACATAGCGGTTGCTCCTCCTTATTATTCCCTGCTCTTGTAGTCAATAAAGTTAATCCTCTGAAAGAAACCGCCCTAAGGACGTATCTCTTTATTCTTGCAATATCAGGATGTGAACACAGAGAAGTCTAACCTTCTGAACAATTATTAAGAACAACATCTAATGAGGTATCTCTTACAAAATCAAGAAGACAATTCGAGATACTTATTCTCTCTGATATTATCATAAAAAACGTTAGGAAGGTATCCTTTTCTAAGATGCATAAAAGATACGCTCTCTTCTAAACCTATAGACATTACATTGCATAGAGGAGCGGAAATCATGTCACGAAAAAATCTAACAGTTGCAGGTTTGGTTACAGCAGCTTTTACAGTTGGGTTACTTACCTTTGCCCTGCGGCCTGCCACTAATGGGACGACCAGAGATGCCGCTAAAGTCGCTGTTCAGAATCCGGCTCCAACTTCAGCTTTGCATTCACCTCCAAATCCCTCTCAGGAAAAAACATTAAAGAAAACCTCCTTAGGCCAGGATGTGGAGGCGACAGATCATCTGAATAGAGTCGATGTCAGTAGACATTTAACTAAACTCCTGTCTGAAACAGACGGGATGTCTTCGATTCATGATAAATCAGTGTATGCGAAACGATTGCAGCAAGACCACGGGTTTATCTCCATGCTGATGTGGATCGATTTTCGCACACAAAAGACTGAGACCTTTAAGTCATCTTTTCCAAAAGGAACCGAACAGGAGAACAAGCAGCTTCAAAAATATCTCAATACGGCAAAATCAGCAATCCACGGTCATCAATCCTATGAATCTCCAACGTTTACAATTGGTAAAGAAAAATATTACTTTATCGCTCAGCGGAACAAAGAAAAAAATGTAGGGATTATTGCACTTATCAACCAAAAGGTGCTTGGGCGTGTGGCAGACCATCAGCTGAAGAACCTGCGTCTCATTCCGTATCCTAAGGAAGGCAAATACCATGTGGAATCAGTCCATACCGATAACTTAAAGGACATTACGGTCAAGACAGGCCATGATAACGAAAATGCCAGCCATTTTTATGAGAATGAAATTGTAGTCCGTTTTCAGGGAAATACTCCGACTCAAGGACAGCTCCAGACGATAGTCGCCGATATCCACTGCAAGCAGCCACGCAAGCTGGGATATGCCTATATCTTTCGCTCTGAGAAGATGACCTACTATCAGCTCAAATCCTATTTCACCAACAAATGGCATCCCGAATATACGGAACCTCACTATATGTATTTAACCAATGATACCATCACTAAAAACGCTGAAGGAACTGTCACTCCTAACGACATGTTATTCTCCACTTACCAATGGAACCTCCCGGCGATTGAAACCGAGCTAGGGTGGAATCTTTCCAAAGGCAGCAAAGAAGTGGTTGTGGCCGTGGTGGATACGGGAGTACAGATTAATCATCCTGATTTACAAGGTAAGCTTTTGACTGGTTATAATGCCATTACTAATGGTTCCACACCCGAGGATGATGTAGGTCACGGTACACATGTATCTGGAATCATTGGCGCACTTGTTAACAACGGAGAAGGTGTAGCTGGCATCAGCTGGTACAATAAGATCCTCCCTGTAAAAGCGCTAGATAACTCAGGTGCCGGAACGACTTATTCCGTAGCAGAAGGTATCATATGGGCAGCTGACAATGGTGCAAAGGTTATTAACTTAAGTTTAGGGAATTATGCCGACTCTCAGTTCCTTCATGATGCGATTAAATACGCCTATGACCGGGACATCGTGCTTGTGTCTGCAGCAGGCAATGATAATACAGAGCGGCCTGGATACCCTGCAGCTTATCCCGAAGTGATTGCAGTGGCTGCTACAAATGCTTCAGGGGAAAAAGCCTCCTTCTCCAACTACGGCGATTATATTGATGTCGCTGCACCCGGAGAAAGCATCGCAAGCACCTATCCGGACAGTCAATATGCCGCTTTATCCGGCACGTCAATGGCCAGTCCCCATGTCGCTGCGCTGGCGGGTCTGGTACGTTCACTAAATCCTAATCTGACGAATAAGGAAGTTATGGACCTTATGACCAAAAACGCTGTGGATCTGGGAACTTCCGGCCATGATAAATATTTTGGCTGGGGTCAGGTCGATATTTATAAAACGCTACAAGCGGCAAGCGGCAATCAAGTCCCATTGCAGCTTTTCCCTCAACATGTACGCCAGCAAATGAATCAATTAAAACAAAAAACAAAGAACACCCCTTAACCGTGTCATTGCAAAAACCGGCCAAGTAACTGAAGAAACCGCTGCAACCCTTCCTCCATCTCCGGTTCCTTCATTTGAGAATAGCAAAGACGGATGTGGCGGGAAGGCGTTTCCGCAGAGTAACAGACATCACCGGGTAAAAAAGAAATGCTCTCCTGCTCCGCCAAGTCATGCAGGCTTGCGATATCAGGAGAAGGGGGCAGCTCCAGCCAGAGATTAAGTCCTCCCTCTGGTAGCATATAGTTCACTCCAGGCGGCGCGTACAGCTTCAGAAGCTTCGCCGCCTTTTCCATACGACCACGGAGTGTAATTCGTAGCTGTGCTGCGTAGGCGTCGTATTTTTCAGCGATGAAGGGTAATACGGCCTTCTGTGTCAGCAAGGGACTTCCAAGGTCACTCGCAGATTTAGCGGCGATCAGCCGGGACAGAATATTTCCTTCAGCGGCTACACAGGCAATTCGGCAACCAGGAGCAAGTACTTTGCTAAAGCTTTTCATATAGACTACATGTCCATCGGGATCCATTGATTTAATCGCCCTCGGTGGAGGTGCATGGAAATATAAATCACTAAATGGGTCATCCTCAACAATGAGGCAACGGTAGCTGCGCGCTAATTCCAGCAGTCGTTGCCTTCTTGTGATGCTCATAGTTACGCCGCTTGGATTTTGAAATGTAGGGATGGTATAAATTAGCTTTGGGGGTCTTTGATCACACATTTTTGTAAGAACATCCACCCGCATCCCTTCACTATCCGTAGGTACAAAAATCATCTCTGCACCTCGTCCCGCAAATACATCAATAGCACCAGTATAGCTAGGCGCCTCAAGATAGACTGTATCTCCAGGACCAACAAATGTACGAGCCACCAGATCAATGCCTTGCTGGGTCCCGCTGGTTATCATCAAATCGGAAGAAGTTAGCGAAATCCCACGCGATTTCAAATGTTCTCTCATGACATTCCGCAGCTTAAGATCTCCCTGAAAATTTCCGTAGGTCGCCATAAGCTCCGGTTGCTCTTTGACCAAGGACGCGTAGGTGTCACCAATATCTTGAAGTGGCAGCAGCTCACTGTGGATGGCGGCTAAATGAAAGGGATATTTCACTTCCGAAACATCAAAATTCCGCCAAAGCTGAGCCCGCGGCAAATAATCATCATATAAATCCTGCCAGCAACCCTCTTCGTGACGTCTATTATGGGTTGGATCGGCTACAAAGCAGCCTTTGCCCTGTCTGCAGTAAATAAGTCCTCGTCTCTCAAGCATATCGTAAGCCTTGCTTACTGTAACCTGACTCACGTTCAATGTTATAGCTAGACTTCTAACGGAGGGCAGCCGGACACCTTGCTGAAGCAGTCCTGATGAGATCCGCTGACTGAGGGTTTCACTGATTTGATGGGGCAGAGTTTTGCTGCCGCTGCGATTCAAATCGATATGCATGAACCCTTCACCTCCACTGTTATATTCAACGCTTTACTGTTATACAGCGCTCCTATTATGATAGCATCAATTCGAAAGGTGGAGAACTAATTTATGGATATCAAATACTCAACGGCAGCCAATCATCTAGGGTCATCAGCAGTTCGGGAGATTCTAAAAGTTACACAGGGCAATGACATCATTTCACTTGCAGGCGGGCTGCCTGGGGAGGATTTGTTTCCCTTGGAGGCCGTACGCGATGCCTATAATCGTGTGCTCTCCAGCGATACCTCAGCGCTTCAATATGGGCTAACCGAGGGTTTTACTCCACTACGTGACAAAATCGCTGAAAGACTTACCCGGCAAGGCATCCCGGTTACATCCTCTGAGATGGTGCTGACTACAGGCTCACAGCAAGCTATAGATCTGTTATGCAAAATATTGCTGGATCCCGGCGATGCAGTTTTTGTGGAAGCGCCCACCTATCTGGCAGCACTACAGGTACTCGGTTCTTACCGGGCTGCTATTCATACGATACCAAACGACGAACATGGCATTCTGCCAGATCAATTGGAGGAGCAGATTCGGGTACATCGACCAAAACTGCTCTACGCAGTTCCGACCTTCAACAATCCGTCTGGAGCAACCTGGAGTAAAGAGCGCCGCGAGCAGGTGGTTGAAATCTGCCGCCGTTACAGTGTTCTTATTCTAGAGGACAATCCCTATGGAGAAATAACCTTTGATGAAGATAAAACTCTATATCCCCCCTCACTAGCCTCCATCGATAGAAGCTTCGGCGGGGATTATTGTGTAGTCTACACAGGGACCTTCTCCAAAATCGTCGCCCCTGCCCTGCGCACGGGTTGGATTATCGGCGATTCCGAACTAATCAAGACCATCGCCAAGGCGAAGCAAGCAGCCGATCTGCATTCCAGCACCATCGACCAGCGTGCTTTAGATGAGCTGCTGTTGCATTTTGATATTGAGCAGCATATCCGCCTCATCTCAAGAGAGTATCATTCGCGTATGAAGCTCCTGTCCGCGGAGCTCAGATCACATAACTGGGAAGGAGCATATTTCCTTGAACCAAGAGGCGGCATGTTCCTATGGCTTACACTTTCCGAAGAGATTAACACTAAGGAATTACTCCCGCTGGCAGTGGAAAACGGAGTAGCGTTTGTTCCAGGAGAGGTATTCTATTCAGCGGAGCCTCACAAAAGCAAAATGCGCCTTAACTTCACGCATACGCCACCCGAACTAGTTCATGTTGCTGTTCAACGTCTAGAGAAAGCATTGGTTCAATGGCAGCAAAATCAAAACATCGTTCGGTCGTGAATAACTGCTCGTAATCAATAGCCACGATAGCTAATTAAAACGGCTTCTCCATCCTTTATTGGACGGAGAAGCCATTTTTTGTGAGCAGATTTCTGCGTTTTCACTTTTGCGCATTTGCAGAATGTTACCTTTACGCATTTCTGCAAATCAAATTTTCGCATTTCTACTTTTAGCGTTTTTGCAAATCTCATTTCGCAATTCCACAATCAGCGTTTCTGCACAGCTCATTTCGTATCTTCACATTTCACATTCAGCGATTTTCACACGTCATATTTCTGATTTCCACATTTCAGCGCTTCTACAGATCACATTTTCCTATTTCCACATTCAGCAATTTTTGCTCGTCATATATCGCATTCCATATTTCAGCCTCTCTACACATCTCATTTTCGTATTTCCCCATTCAGCAATTTTTACACATCACATATCGCATTCCCACATTTCGCCGTCGGCATCACCAAACATCCTTTAGTTACTCAACACATCTGCCATTCAACTAACTCCGATTTCACAGCGAAGTTACAGCCAGAGGTTACAATTGATATTTTGCTACTAACTCCAATCTTCCCGCAGAAGATTAGCCAAGCTCCGCATTGTTACAGTTTGCTAGCTACTAATCTAATTCTGGCGTCAAAGTAACTATGGAGTTCTGGAGTTCTGGAGTTCTGGAGTTCTGGAGTTCTGGAGTTCTGGAGTTCTGGAGTTCTGGAGTTCTGAGTTCGGGAGTTCGGGAGGTTCGTATCGGACCCCAGCGCTCTTATTTGCATCAATTCCGCTCATTTAGTTTGCTATCGGACTCCATAGTCACTATTGGATTCAAAACGCCCGATATCCACCCTGTTTATGCCGAATAACGGCTCTCCAGTCCGAAACTCCTCCAAAAAGGCATAAAATACACAAATAGCTGCATCTCGGTCCGTTAGCATATCAGCTCATCAGCCCATCAACCATCTGCCATCTGCCATCTGCCATCTGCCATCAGCCATCAGCCATCAGCCATCAGCTCATCAACCACCAGTCATCAGCCCATCAGCTCATCAACCACCAGCCACCAGCCATCAACAATCAGCTCATCAACCACCAGCCACCAGTCATCAGCTCATCAACCACCAGCCATCAGCCATCAGCTCATCAACCACCAGTCATCAGCCCATCAGCCGCTAGCAATTCTTTTAAAAAATCCAATTTCTGCATATCACGTTACTAAACACCTGCATTTTCACGCATCACTGCTTTATATATTTGCCTTATCCGCATTTGTTTGCAACAAAAAAGGCGACGTAGCCGGGTTACCGGGATACGTCGCCGTTTGTATGGTGTTGTTATTATAACGTTGCAGTTAGGAAAGTTTGCCGTAAGCCGGGTTCTGTGCTCGTCGTGGTTCGATCGGGAACTACCCTCCCACCATAAGCGACAATCATCTATCTAGGCCATACATTACTGCACAGCTCCAGCGACCAACCTAGACGCGCCTCAGGCTAAGGCTGCTTATTCAGCTGCGTCTCATTAGGTCTTGCTCCAGATGGGGTTTACCAGGAACGAAGTCACCAGCGTTCCTCGGGGTCTCTTACACCTCGGTTCCATCCTTGCCTGTGCCGCCCTAAGGCGGCCATCGGCGGTCCATTTCTGTGGCACTATCCTTCAGCTCGCGCCGACTGGACGTTATCCAGCATCCTGCCTTATGGAGCCCGGACTTTCCTCCCGTGACGTCTTCACGTCACCGGCGATTGTCTGTCAAACTTTCCGAACAACATTATATATTATACAGACATCACATGTCTGGCACAAGCATTATTAAATGGCAATTTTATAGGAACTTAAATGGCTCCGTATTCACCTGCGAAGCATGTACAGCTGTATCATACTTATGCTCGGCCAATTTTCCAGCCATCCACTCCGCTACTTTCTCTTTCATGATCTTCTCCGCATTATGTCCCGGATCAATCAGAGTGATTCCGGCGAGCGCAGCATCCTGAACTGTATGATAATCCAGATCCCCAGTAACCAGGACATCCGCACCACGGAAAATAGCACTGTTATAATACTTTCCACCCGAGCCACCGAGAACAGCGGCTTTACGAATCGGACGGTCCAAATCACCAACAACCCGTACATGGTCTACCTTCAGACCTTTTTTTACCGTCTCCACGAATTGTCCAAGGGTTGTAGGCTCTTTGAGCTTTCCTACCCGCCCAAGTCCTAAGCTGCGGCCCTTAAGATCCATTGAATATAAATCATAGGCAACCTCTTCATAAGGATGGGCCTTAAGCATAGCCTGCACCACTTTATTGCGGATGGAGTGCGGGACGATCGTCTCAATACGAATTTCCTCGGCACGTTCCATCTTACCTTTTTCCCCGATATAAGGATCCGTGCCTTCTCCTGGAATAAAAGTACCGTATCCCTCGATATTGAAGCTGCAATGACTATAGTTGCCAATTGCACCGGCTCCAGCATTCAGAATAGCATCCAGAACCTTCTGATGATGATCCTTCGGCACAAATACTACCAGCTTTGATAATTGCTCTGAATGAATGTCTTTGATGGGTACTCCGTTTTCTATGCCAAGAGCTTCAGCCATCCAATCATTCATTCCACCCTCGGTAACATCCAGATTCGTGTGGCTGATGTACACCGCAATGTCATTCTTGATTAATTTTTCATACATTTTGCCCGTCGGTGTGTCTGTCTGGATTCCTTGCAATGGACGGAAAATAATCGCATGATGCGCAATAATCAAATTGCAGCCTAGACGAATCGCTTCTTCAACTACCTCATCATTCACATCTAAAGCAACTAATACATTAGTTATTTCTTTTTGCAGCGTGCCCAGTTGAAGGCCAATTTTGTCCCAATCCTCAGCTAAATGCTTAGGAGCCAGTTGCTCCATATACTGAATTACTGTTTGTCCCTTGGCAAACATTGTAGCACCTCCGTAATTTCCCTGATCTGACCTTGAATCTGTTTCCGTTTATTCTCAGCAGATTCTAGTTCTGAACGTGACAACGATGTTAAAATGCCTTCCAATTTCTGAATCTCACCCTGCCACTTAGCAAAAAACACAGCATTTGGCGCTTGAAGCAGCCATGGTCCCATTTGCAGCAAGGCCTCTTGCCCAAGGACCTTAGTGGAATCCCCCAGGGTTAAGTCACGATATACACTTTCATTTGTAATTCCAGCGTCCGTATTTTCTGGTACAGCCGTCAATACTTCATATAACTTCCCGTCTTCTTCCAAAATTCTCTCAGCTACGAGTACCCATTTATTATTTAATAACCAGCGGCGCAAAATATCCTCGCCTACATTCGGCTGAAGCAAAAGGGTTGTAACATCCTTTAGCTTACCTTGGCTTTGACCCCGGTCCAGAATCGCGGCAATTAATGCGCCTCCCATGCCAGCAATCGTGATACAATTGACTTCACCAGGTTCCAGAACCTCAAGGCCGTCTCCTCGGCGCACCGAGATCACCTTCCCTAGTCCAGCCTCTGCAACGCCCTTACAAGCAGCATCAAAGGGACCCGGGTTTACTTCACCTGCAATTGCAAACACAGCCTTACCGCTTTCGACAGCGGCCACAGGAAGCAAGGCATGATCGGAACCGATATCTGCTAATCTGCTTCCTTGCGGAATTTGCTCCAGCAATTGCTGAAGCCGATCTGATAATTTCACATTGTTCATGTTGCCACCCACGTTATCCATTTTTTTCGAAACCCGAACAACAAAGCTAACCCTGCTGCAATCTTTAGGATCAGCATCAATGAAATCCACTGCGGATAATCCTGTCTTAATAAAAGAGCGTCAAGCTCTGGCATGATCCAAAGCGATACTCCCACTGCAAAATAAACACTGGCAACACCGCTTACCTTATGATGCAAAAGCCAGCTTAACCATACCATCAGCACACACAATGGCAGCCATAGGAACTCCAGTTCAAATATAGAGGCCTCCGGGCTTCTTCCACCGAAGAACCCTGCATACAGTAATGCCCAAAAAGCAAAACCACAGTACTGCAACAAACCTATCCGGAGTAAAAATCCCAAAATACACCATAACAAGCCGCAGCACCCAATTAGAATAGGCCTCCAGAGCTGAGGATCCAGATCATGCAAATCAATCAGCCATAGCCCAAAACCAAGCGTTAAAACACTGCCCAGCCCCGCTAGGATAAGACTGATAACATTGTTCCGGTCCTTATAAACGGCGGAGTATCCATAACAAATAATTAATACAGATAGTGCGGTTGCAAGTTGCAAAGGCCAAGGAAAAACGCTAAAATAAAGACTAATCAAGAAAATCAAGGAAATAATTCCAAAAGAAAACAGCCAAATTTTGATGCTTCCCTGCTGTAAATTTCTCAGCGAAATTGGATTGTTATCCTTATTCGCATCCTCATCGTCATACAGATTGGTTAAGAAATCGCAATACTGCTCTGGCAGCAACCGGCTTTTTCTCCAATACTGAATCTCTTTTATAATGATGTCGCGTTTTTCCAAATTCACTGGTTCATCCTTCTTTCCAGATACACAAGGTCAACACATTTTTTACCAGCGTAAATTCAAATAAAAGAACCTCCTGCCACTGAGCAGCAGAAGGTCCAGTTCATGAAATACTATTCAAGGAAATCCTTAAGCCGTTTACTGCGGCTAGGGTGACGAAGTTTGCGCAATGCTTTGGCTTCGATCTGGCGAATCCGTTCCCGGGTAACACCAAACACCTTGCCGACTTCTTCAAGCGTTCTTGTCCGTCCATCATCAAGGCCAAAACGCAGGCGAAGTACATTCTCTTCACGCTCCGTGAGCGTGTCCAGCACATCCTCCAGTTGTTCCTTCAGGAGTTCATAAGCCGCTGCATCCGCAGGAGCCAATGCTTCCTGATCCTCAATGAAATCTCCCAGATGAGAGTCATCTTCTTCACCAATTGGTGTTTCCAAGGATACAGGTTCTTGGGCAATCTTCATGATCTCTCTAACTTTCTCAACCGTCAGTTCCATCTCAGCCGCAATTTCCTCTGGGGAAGGTTCGCGTCCCAGTTCTTGCAGCAATTGGCGAGAAACCCGAATCAGCTTGTTGATCGTTTCCACCATGTGTACAGGAATACGAATGGTACGCGCCTGATCCGCAATCGCACGAGTGATGGCCTGGCGAATCCACCAAGTAGCATACGTACTAAATTTGAATCCCTTATTATGGTCAAATTTCTCTACTGCTTTGATCAGACCCATATTACCTTCCTGAATCAGATCCAGGAACAGCATACCGCGTCCGACATAACGTTTCGCGATACTTACTACGAGACGCAGGTTCGCTTCTGCAAGACGGCGTTTAGCTTCTTCATCGCCATTCTTAATCCGCATAGCAAGCTCAACTTCATCGTCAGCCGACAACAAAGGAACGCGTCCGATTTCTTTTAGATACATACGGACAGGGTCATTAATCTTGATCCCTGGTGGCAGTGACAGATCGTCATCAAAGCTGAAATCATCGCTGTCTTTATCCTCATTATCCTCGCTTGGTCGGAGGCTGTTAACCTCTTCATCGTTCTCGTTTACAACCTCAATTCCCAAATCACTGAGTTGCTCGTAGAACTCCTCCATTTGCTCGGGGTCTTGATCAAACGGCGATAATTTCTCCATAATATCTTTGTAATTTAATGATGATCTTTTCTTACCTTGCTCAATGAGCTGATCCTTCACCTGATCCAAAGTAAATTCTGCTTCCAATTCAGTATGCTGATCGTTCGCCATAATTCGACTCCCTCCTCCCTAGGTACATCCTGTCAACATGTCATTGTCTCTCTAGGGCTATAATCTCACTTGCTATTTGTGCCGCACGCAAAAAGTCACCTGACTTTTCAGCCTGAATCATCTCTTCACGCTTCTGTTCCATTTTGCGTTGCAGTGGGTATTTCCGCACTTCACGAATACAATCATCTAGAACCTGCATATTCCAGTCCGGAGGGGTATCCATCATGGATATTGATGTCGCAGTTTTTTCCAGACGATCATCCTGAAGTGATGATAGAAACCGACTAATGCCGGGTGGTTTGCCTTGCGCGTAATAGGCATATAGATAAGCAGCAATTGCCGCATGATCAACGATGTTGAAATCTTCTCCGAGGCGTTCGCCCACATACGTGGCGGCTTCCGGGTCCTGGATCATAAAGGACAATAGACGCCGTTCCGCGACATGATAAGCGGGTAGTAAGGTCGGTGTCTGCACCTGCCCTTTTTTATGCCTACCATTATTCCACCTTTTGTCGTTATTATCCCCTTCAGGGATGTTTTTTTGCATCGATGCCCTAAGTAAATTACAATCCTGCTTCAAACTATCATATGAAAGTTCGAGTTCAGCAGCGATTTCCTTCAGATAAACCTCTCGCTCTGTTGAGGAATGCAGTGAAGCAATAACTTCTAAGGCTTCCTTGACATAGGCGATTTTGCCATCTTCCTCTAGGAGTATATGGTTTTTTTTCAGATATATAAGCTTAAATTTTATGGATGAAACTGCTGAATCAATAACCTGATCTTTAAATCTTTCTCCTCCATGCTTGGAGATAAATTCATCCGGATCCACCCCGCTTGGCAGTAAGGCGATCTTTACACGCAGGCCGCTGCCTTCAAGCATCGGAATGGCCTTCATGGCTGCTGCTTGTCCCGCCCGGTCACCGTCGTAAGACAGTATAATTTCATCAGCCAGGCTCTTCATAAGTGCCACATGACCCTCCGTCAAGGACGTTCCCATCGTTGCTACGCCGTTATGCACACCCGCTTCCCAGGATGAGATGACATCTCCGTATCCTTCAAACAGGACGATTTGTCGAGTTTTGCGAATGGATGCTTTGGACTGGTGCAAATTGTACAATATCCGGCTTTTGTTAAACAATCTACTCTCCGGAGAATTTAAATACTTAGGTTGACCCTCTCCAAGTATTCTTCCGGCGAATGCGATTACCTTGCCTGTACGGTTGGCAATCGGAAAAATAATCCGGCCACGGAAACGATCCAAATAGCCTTTGCCCTCACCGCGGGCTGACAGAAGTCCGCCTTTCTCCATTTCCGCAAGGTCAAAATTTCGTTTCTCCAAAAACTGCAGCAAAGTATCCCAGCGGTCCGGAGCATATCCGATCTGAAACTGGTCAATCATTTTATCACTGAAGTTCCGGCCTCTTAAATAGTCCATAGCGGCTTTGCCGTGTTCCGTATTCTTCAGCAAGTAATGATAGAACTTTGCCGACCATTCATAAGCTTGAATCAACCGGTCGCGTTCCGGATCAGGGGGAGACATCATACCTCCCTTACCTTCTGGAACGGGAATATCACTTTCTTCAGCCATTATTCTGACAGCTTCGGGGAAGGTTAATCCTTCGATTTCCATCCTAAATTTGATGGCATTTCCACCCATACCGCAGCCAAAGCAATGAAATACTCCCCGGTCGGGGGTAACAGTAAAGGAAGGGGTTTTCTCCGAATGGAACGGGCAGAGGCCCCATAAATATTTCCCCTGCTTGGACAAATGAACAACCTTACCGACTGTATCGACTATATCATGACGCGCAAGCACGCTTTCGATAACCTCTTCCGGAATATTGCCGTGTCCGCTAGCCACTTCAACCACCTTCATCTCTTAACAAATAAATATAATTCGCTATTGCTACACATTCTCCTGCAAAAGTATTAAAAGTTTTGTCAGTTTATGTTGAAAATAAGTTTTTTCTTCTGCCGTTATGGGTTTTGGACCCTTGGAATAATGTCCCCGTCTTCGTTCCACGGCCCTGGCATGTCTTCCCTCCAACATAAAATCCATCTTGGAATTGTCGTATTCCTGACCACGAAATGAAAGCACACTGCATCGTTTACCTAGTGCAAGTGCCGCAAGACCATAATCTTGAGTCAGTACCACATCTCCTGCAGTAATATGATTGGCAATATATAGATCGGCACTCTGATCTCCTCGATCCACCTGCACAACCGTTACACCCTCTTCAGCTTTCAGTGCATGGTCATAAGAAGATACCATAAGTACCGGAACACCAAAGGTGCGACCTACCTCAGCGATCTCTTTTTTGACCGGACAAGCATCCCCATCCACCACTATCGTTCTAGACTGGGACTTCTCCATGATCATCACCAATTTCCCGTGTAATATATATACGCCCTCTCCGCAAGAAATCCTTCTTTCTAAGCATAAATACGGAACGGATGTCAAATGACGCATTGGCACCGTTCCGTATATTTATACCCCAAACCAACATTCTATACCATAAGATTCAAATTTTCTTGATTAAAATTACCAGACAAGCTTCGCGAAATCAGCGAACGACTTGGAGTCAGCATCAATACCAGCAAGCAGAGCCAAACGGTTAGCACGCACTTGCTCGTCCTCAGCCATAACCATAACGGAATCAAAAAATGTTGTAACGGCGTCTTTTAGACCCGAAAGAATCCGAAGTGCTTCTTCGGCATTTTTTGCCGCCATAGCTTCAAGGTAAGGTGTGTGAAGCTCCTGCCATGTATTGAAAAGCTGCATTTCGGCATCTTCTTTAAGTAAAGCAGGATCAATCACTTCACTGGTTGCTTTACTTGCCAAATTACTGACACGAGTAAGCGAATCCACGGTAATCTTGAAATCTGCTTGGTCGGACACAGCAGCCATAAGAGCACGACTTCTGCCCACAACATCTACTACGTCGTCACAACCAGCCGCTGTAACAGCGTCCACAACATCATAGCGTACATTGTCAGATAAAAGACGTTTTACACGCAGACCGAAGAACTCGTACAGGTTTATACGTAGTTCATCTCCAGAATGTTTCGTATTTCCTGAATTTTCATGAATTTCAATCGCCGCTTCAAAAATTTCGCGCAGCGTAATTGGCAATTTATGCTCAAGCACAATTTGGACAATTCCTGCAGCCTGACGGCGCAGCGCATATGGATCCTGAGATCCTGTCGGGATGATGCCGATGGAGAAGCAGCCAACAATCGTATCGATTTTGTCCGCTATGCTGACAACTGAACCGGCTTCTGTTGAAGGTACAGCATCTCCTGCAAATCGTGGCTGATAATGCTCGAAGATCGCTTTTGCCACAGTTTCAGGCTCGCCTGCTTTACGTGCATAATCTTCACCCATTGTTCCTTGCAGCTCAGGAAATTCATAAACCATTTGAGTTACAAGATCAAATTTACAAATATCCGCAGTGCGACTTACTTCGGACACAGCAGTAGCTGACAGTCCAAGCTTCACAGCCAGACGATCAGAGATTTGGCGAATACGGCGCACCTTATCCCCTACGCTTCCCAAATCTTCATGGTAAACAATGTTCTCAAGCTTGGCTAACGCATCGTCAATCTTCATCTTTTGATCTTCTTGATAGAAGAATTTGG
Organism: Paenibacillus sp. FSL R7-0163; assembly: GCF_037969975.1. Taxonomy (NCBI): domain Bacteria; kingdom Bacillati; phylum Bacillota; class Bacilli; order Caryophanales; family Paenibacillaceae; genus Paenibacillus; species Paenibacillus sp. FSL R7-0163. Next base: position 946,778 of record NZ_CP150224.1, on the reverse strand, counting down.
CATCTGATAGACGAGCACGAAGCACTTTTTCATTTCCCTTAGCGATAACATCCAAGGATTCTGCATTCCCGTTACGTACCGTTACGAAGAATGGCAGCAGTTTGCCAGCTGCATCAAAAACAGGGAAATAACGCTGATGCTCACGCATCGAGGTAATCAGCACATCCTGAGGAATCTCTAAGAAAGATGGATCAAAGGTTCCAAAGAGCACGGTTGGTGTTTCTACCAAGAACAGTACTTCTTCCAAAAGATCTTCTTTAATCGCAATTGTCCAGCTTTTCTCTTCAGCCAATTTGTTGATTTGATCCAGGATGAGCGTTTCCCGTTCCTTCACATCCACAAGTACATGCTGCGCACGCATGCTCTCCACATATTGTGCAGGCTCCGAGATTACAGTCTCTGTACCCAGAAAACGATGTCCACGGCTCACATTACCCGCTTTTACATCCGTAATCTCCAAATCAATGATCTCTTTACCAAAAAGAGCAACCATCCAGCGAATCGGACGAACGAATTTAAAATCGTAAGCTCCCCAGCGCATGTTTTTCGGGAAAGTCATCGCATTTACAATACCCAGAAGTCCTTCTGTGAGCAAAGAAGCAGTCTCTACACCCGCACTATTTTTTGTGGCATAAATATATTCCACGCCAGCTAGCTCTTTAAACGTAAATTGCTCTGGAGATACACCCTGACTGCGGGCAAATCCTAGTGCAGCTTTACTCCAGTCGCCGTTAGCATCCAGCGCGATTTTGCGTGAAGGTCCTTTGACCTCTTCACTAATATCCTCTTGCTTCTCAGCCGCATCCTTAACAAATACAGCGAGACGACGCGGCGTAGCATATGCAGTAACTCCAGCATGGTTTATACGTGCAGAATCCAACCACTTGGACATTCTATCTTGCAGCTGTTCCATCGCAGCACGGATAAAACGTGCAGGAATTTCCTCCAGACCGATCTCAAACAGGATATCTTTAGACACGGTCAGCACCTTCTTTCTTCAGCAGCGGGAAGCCAAGCTTCTCGCGTTCCTCAAGATATGTTGCCGCTACGGAGCGGGCAAGATTACGCACTCGGGTAATAAATCCAGTCCGTTCAGTTACACTAATTGCTCCACGTGCATCGAGTAGATTAAAGCTATGTGAGCATTTCAACACATAATCGTAGGCTGGGAACACAAGATGCTTCTCCATCGCTCTACGCGCTTCCTCTTCATACATGTTGAACAGCGAGAATAACATTTTTACATCCGATACTTCAAAAGTGTAGGTAGAATGCTCAAACTCCGGCTGATGAAAAACATCACCATAAGTCATACCGCTTACCCATTCAAGATCGAACACATTTTCTTTATCCTGAATGTAAGAGGCTAAGCGCTCCATACCGTAAGTGATTTCTACAGCAACAGGGTTAGCTTCGATGCCACCTACCTGCTGGAAGTAAGTAAATTGAGTGATCTCCATACCGTCCAGCCATACTTCCCATCCCAGACCTGCACAGCCCAGGGACGGATTCTCCCAGTTATCCTCTACAAAACGGATGTCATGCAAGAGCGGATCAATACCGAGTGCTTTCAAGCTATCCAAATAGATCTCTTGAATGTTATCTGGTGAGGGTTTGATGATTACTTGGAATTGGTGATGCTGATACAGACGGTTCGGGTTCTCTCCATAACGACCATCGGAGGGACGACGTGAAGGCTCTACGTAAGCCACTCTCCAAGGCTCAGGACCTAGCGAGCGTAAAAAAGTCATAGGGTTCATCGTGCCGGCGCCTTTTTCTGTGTCATAAGGCTGTACGATGATACAGTTCTGTTCAGCCCAGAACTGCTGCAGTGTCAAAATCATCTGCTGGAAGTTCATAATACCGTCTCCTTCGCTTTACAAGTTTTTTACAACAGCTTGCCTAAAACTTTCTACCATGGAGGCGGCACTTTTAGCTCCTGACAGCAACAAAAAGCCCCCGCCCCCATGCCTGATTAACAGACATAGGGACGAGAGCTTAACTTATTCTCCCGCGGTTCCACCCTACTTGATTTCATACCTTGTATGAGCAAGTTTGCTGCCAAGACAAGAACGAAATCCACTTTCATTCGCCGCATCCGTACTCCCGGGTGCCATGTTCATGAACGTTGTCCCGCCAGGCTTCCACTGCCCCCAGCTCGCTGAATAACGACAATACAGTCCACTACTTTCCCGATCAATGCACGCCTCTCCCCAATTGGAGCATAACGACGATCATATAATAAACTGATCCTATAGTAACGGAAAAATCAGCTTTCGTCAAATCTTGTACTTGTCGAGCTGGTCTAGGAAACTTTGTGACTTCAGCTTTAATCCGAGTTGTACATCCATAAAGGCCCGCATAATTTTTTTCAGCTCATCCCGGCTGCTTTCCTTTACATCCACATTGCCTAGTCTAGTTAGGTCAAGTCTGGCGAATAATCGCAGCAGCTTCAACGCACGAGCAGAGACCTCCATGGCTGGAGGGTCATTATGTTTACAACTGCGGCACAGTGCTCCTCCAAGGCGAGGGCTGACCAGCAGTTGATCATCCGGCTTCTCGGCACCACAAATTACACAAGAATCGAATTCAGGACCATAACCGGCTGCCTGTAAGATTTTCATTTCAAAGACATTTATGATAACGCCGGGTTCCTTGTCCTCTTCAAGTGCATTAAGACAGGCCGTAAGCTGGCGAAACCAGAAGCTTCCCGTTTCCTCATCATGCAGAACACGATCAAGCAGTTCACACGCATAAGACGCATAAGCAGCTTTGATCAAATCCTCACGCAGCGGATGGTGAGACTTCGTAATTTCGCCAGAATTCAGTGTCCCAAGTCCTCCATTATTTCTAAAAAAAACAAATTCCCCAACGGTGAACAGTTGGATCAATGCAGCATGGCGGCTTTTGACCTTCTTTGCGCCACGCACCAGAACCCCTACTTTTCCCGCGTTCTCGGTGCAAAGCGTAATAATTGCGTTCCCCTCGCCGTAGTCCATGCTGCGGATGACGATCCCTTCCACCCTGTGTAGCATGCCTCTTCCCCCAACCATTCGGCAAGCAACCAGTCCTTATTGCGCTTCTTCATCACAGGCCTTCTCTTCCTCCACTAGCTGTAATCCACTATCTTCAAGCGGATGGCCAGCTTCCTTATACAGCAGGTAAGCATCGACGTCTCCTGTCATTGCAAAATACTTCCACGAAAAGTTTCGCATTCGTATTCATCCTTTCTTGGGAAAGACGATGTCTCTTATCAAGAATTAGGATGGTGCGATGGAGCAGGTTCTATCCTTGCAATTCCTACCAAACGAGGAATAACGGAATTAACTTAAAGGTCTTTATGGAAGCCCAAATCCCGCAGAACGCGGTCCTGATTGCGCCAATCTTTTTTCACTTTTACCCATAGCTCCAGAAAAATCTTCGAACCCAGCAGGTTCTCAATATCTGTCCGAGCCCGTCTGCCGACCTCTTTCAGCATTGCCCCTTGCTTGCCGATAATAATTCCCTTTTGGGAATCACGCTCAACAAAAATAACAGCTGAAACATGTACTACTCCATTAGGCTCAACCTTCATATCTTCGATGGCTACAGCAATAGAGTGCGGCACTTCTTCACGAGTCAAATGCAGAATTTTCTCCCGGATTAATTCCGCGCAGACAAATTGCTCGGGGTGATCCGTGATTTGATCTTCCGGATAATACTGAGGGCCTTCCGGCAAGTACTTGGCAACCTGCTCTAACAGCGTGTTAACATTGCTGCCCATCTTCGCAGAAATCGGAATAATTTCGGCAAAATCATGCAGCTTGTTATATTGGGCCATAAGCGGGAGCAAAGCTTCCGGCTCTATTTTATCGATCTTGTTGAGCACCAGAATCACCGGTGTCTTCAGACCATTTAATTGCTCGGCAATGTAACGGTCTCCACCGCCCAAGCCCTCTGACGCATCCACAAGGAATAACACAGCTTCTACTTCACCCAGTGTACTCATTGCAGTCTGGTTCATGTAGTCGCCTAGCTTGGACTGTCTTTTATGAATCCCCGGTGTGTCCAGGAATACGATTTGTGAAGTGTTTGTTGTGTAAACACCATGAATTTTGTTTCTGGTTGTCTGTGGCTTATCCGACATGATGGCAATCTTCTGGCCAATGACCTGATTCATGAGTGTTGATTTACCTACGTTTGGTCTGCCGATAATTGCGACAAAGCCTGATTTGAATTTCATATTATCTTCCTTCCATACTTACCTTCTAGTTCAATCTTTTTCAATCATTCAATCTTTTTTTAAAAGCTTTTTCGCTCCCCCTGAATCTCCCTCAGCCAAGGGGGACCCCAAGGGCCGCGACCCTCTGGACACCCGAAAATAGGCGTACCCGCAACGTTCGACGGGATTAGAGGGACGGTTGTGCATGAGCGCTTTTGTCCCCTGTTGGGGACACGCTTCACTGTCGCTTATTAACACGGTTCGCATTAAGCTCACCATGGAGAAAAATTACTGAGATGCAGCTTACAAGCAGGGTTTCAAGTTACGATGGGCAAAGAATCGCTGGCGGCTTTTGCCGCGGCGCTTACCTCGTAATATTACTCTAATAACACATAGTTTGCACCAGTTTAGCCTAACTTGGTAGAACTAGAACATTTTTAATTGTATTTTGTACAACTAATTTTAGTTTGAGTTTATGTTTTGGTGCTTTAGTTGTATTCTGTGCAATTAAATCCTGTCTTAAGAGCCTAATATGGACTTTATCATAAATTTAATTGTACTATCTGCAACTAAATTCATTTTTGTGGGAAAGAGTAGCAATTTAACTGTACATTGTGCAATTAAAGTAGCAACCTTCGTCTAACTATGCCTAATTTGCCTTTATACGGGCACAGGCATTAAATCAAAACCTCATTTTATTCTGAAGCTTGTCCTTGCTTTAGATCTACGGGACCAAAAGCGCCTGGAAGCAATTCTCCCACCGTAGTCTCAACGATATCACCCTTCATGTTTCCAAGAATAACCTTCATATCTGGTGAACACAACTCAATCATTACTTGCCGGCACACACCGCAAGGTGAAACGGGGCCGTCAGAGTCAGCTACTACGGCAATTGCTTTAAAAGAACCAACAGCATGTCCATCCGCAATCGCACGGAATAATGCTGTCCGTTCCGCACAGTTGGTTGGGCCAAAAGCAGCATTTTCCACATTACAGCCGTGGTGAATATGACCATCCTGATCAAGAAGGGCAGCTCCCACTCCGAATCGGGAATATGGAATGTAAGCTTTAGCTCGTGCTTTAATCGCCTCTTGCATAAGAAGAGTAGAATCCATATTTTGTCCTCCTAAAGTTTTGTGAGTATTGACTTCGTTGATTTTTCTTCGCACAAAACTCACTTCGTAAGCATACGCTCTGTTTTGTTTATCGTAACTTCCTGTTATCACTTCAACAAAACTCACTTCGTAAACATCTAATTAGTTTCGTTTATCGTTATTTTCTCAGCATGCACTAAATTTTATCAGCGTACTTCATGAGATATATTCGGGTACATAACTCACTTCAAAATTATTCAGTAACGAAAGAGGCGGAATCGCAAAACGCGGGTCCGCCTCTCCCCTGAATTGATTTTGTATCCTGATTATGACATAAGTCCGCTAATCCAGTCCATCACAGGCTGGTAAAAAACATAGATCCCGACTAAGACAGCAAACACCGCCGTGAGAAGCACAGCTCCTGCGGCGGTATCTTTTGCTCTCTTAGCCAGTGGATGAATCTCTGGCGAGATCAGATCAACCGTCGCTTCAATTGCCGTATTGAGCAGTTCGGCAGTTAGGACAAGCGTGATCGAGAACAGCAGCAACATCCAACTGGCCAGCGGAAGTCTGAACACGGCAGCGGCAACTAGCACAACCACCGCTAAACAGCAATGCACCTTCATGTTAAGCTCGGATTTGAATGCCGACACTAAGCCTTGCGATGCAAACCGAAAAGAGTGCCAGAACTTCTTGTGCCCTACCGCCGTGTTCTTCACCATTAGCGCGTCAACCCAACCTGAGATAGTACTTTTTCTTGCTTGGACATCATTTCTGCTTCTGAGGCTTCATCCTGATGATCATATCCTAACAAATGCAGAAATCCGTGAACAAAAAGAAAACCAAGCTCTCGTTCCAGTGAATGACCGTATTCCAGCGCCTGCTCCTGCGCACGAGTTACGGAAATGATTATATCCCCAAGTACGTCTGGAACATCTTCCAGTGCCTCGCCTTCCTCTACCTCGTATATAATGTCCAGCTCGTCCTCTCCGCTTTCATTCATAGCAAAAGAAAGCACGTCCGTCGGACGGTCAATTCCCCGATATTCTAAATTCAACTCATGTATACGAGCGTTATCGACAAAAGTAAGAGCTACCTCGCCCCGATCGATCCCTTCCGCTTCACCTGCTTTTTGCAAAATACTCTCCAGCAGCGTAATGAGATCGTCCTTTATCTCGTATTCTTCTTGCTCGTTATCCCAAACGATCTCCAAACTCATGGGTTAGGTGCCCCTTCCTCTTTTTTCGGCTTACGCACATCTTCTGGGTATTCGATCCGTGAATGGAAAATCCCCATAACCGTCTCCTTCAGAGTCCGTGCAATAATATCCAATTCTTTAATCGTCAAATCACATTCGTCAAACTGATGATCATCCAGTCGACTCTTAATAATCTTCTCAATCATCGTTTCCACCTGCAGAACAGTTGGCTTACGCAATGATCTCACTGCAGCCTCGACACTGTCGGCAATCCCCACAACGGCTGCTTCCTTCGACTGGGCTTTCGGTCCAGGATAACGGAAATCTTCCTCGGTAAAATCAGCCTCGACACCTTTTTCTTCAGCCAGCTTCAGTGCCTTATGGTAAAAATAATGCAGGAACGTTGTTCCATGATGCTGCTCAGCAATGTCACGGATTGGTTTTGGCAGCTTATATTCTCGTTGCATTTCCACCCCGTCACGGGCGTGGGCAACGATGATAGATTTACTAAGCTTCGGTTCAATAGAGTCATGTGGATTTTCCATATTATTCTGATTCTCGATAAAATAAAACGGACGTTTTGTTTTGCCGATATCATGATAATACGATCCTACCCGGCATAATAAGCCATCTGCTCCAATCGCTTCCGCGGCAGCCTCCGACAGGTTACCTACCATTACACTGTGGTGATAGGTTCCCGGGGTTTCGGTAAGCAGCTTGCGCAGCAGCGGGTGGTTTGGATTAGACAATTCTACCAGCTTCAATGCTGATAGAATACCAAAGGTTGCTTCGAAGAAAGGCATTAGCCCAATCACAAGCACAGCCGTCAATAGACCCCCTGCAAAAGCAAAACCAACCGAATACAAGGTACCTACCTCTTTCCATGCCCCTCCGCCTAACAGTATCTGCATAAAAACTGTCAGACAGCCAAAAAGCGATACCATAATCCCGCCTTTAAGGAGCGTGGAGCGTTGACCCGCACGGTGAGTCGCAAAGATAGCCACGTAAGAAACCACGATGGCAAAGAAACCAAAGTTAAAATCAAAGATTGAGTTCTGCTGCACATTCAAAATAACACTCGCCAGTACACTGAATAGAATGGAGCAGAAATAGGCCAAAGGCATGTCCAGAAGCATTGCAATTAACATTGCGCCTATCGCCACTGGTGCCAGGAATCCGATATAAGATCGGACATCGGTCTGCAAAACAGCGGCCAGCCGCATAGAGATAATAGTTATAACAAATACAAGCACCAGCATCAATAGCTGAGAATTGTTGTACTTAAAGCCTGAGGTACCGCCAGAATAACGAATGAACGCAAGCAAACCGACGGAGAGCATCGCAGAGAGAATCAATAGGCCTAATTGTGGCCAGTAATTCACCTCATTGCTTAGTAGACCATTCTCATCCAAAAGAGTGTAGAGCTCTGGAGTAATTAGCTGCCCCTTAGCAACAAGCGTGTCCCCTTGCTCGATGAATACATCAGGTGTGTTCTCCCGAGCTTGTACCTTCGCTTCCTTGGTAGCATCCTCATCGTAGAACTTGTTACTTGTGATCACAAGACGTACAAGCTCCTGAACAACCTCACGCGCTGTACGCTGGCTTAGAGAACTAATACTGACCTGTTCCGCTACCTTGGCGCGAGCAGTCTGCGCATCCGTAATCTGATCATTCATCAGCCTAGTTACAATATCTCGGGCGACAGGCTTCATCTCGATAATGTCCTGAGAGGTCAGGCGCGGAATCTTAATGTAAGTCTCTTCCGGAATGACATAGGTCTGCTCTTTGATGACAGATTGCATTTCATCCAGAAGGTGATCTGAATAAGTAGCGCTGCCTCGATTGGAAGCTACGAAATTCAAGATGAAGTCGCTGGCTCTCTGCGGAATCTCATCACGATAAATCCCCGTCTTATCGCTTTGCGAAATCAGATCATCCTGATTGAGGCGATCTATCCGATCCAGCAGTGAGGTCACAAGGTTGTCCGCCCTCATCGGGATAATTTTGTACTTGGGAGATACGCTTTCAGCCGCTTCCTCAGCCGCCTTTAACGTAGCTTTGGTGTCCTTAATTTGTTTCGGTGCCGTTATTTCCTTTGCACTGTAAGTATTCTCTTTAATATCATATTTCTTAGGTAGCAATTCTGGCGACAAGCTGAAGTAGAACACTAGTCCGAGTAACAGGAAAAGAGCATAGCGTGTCACTGCGCTATACTTCCATCCGTTGTTCGTATATACAAATCCGCTTAATTTAGATGGTTGCTTTGAAGCCATGAAGACAATCCCCTTTATTGGAGGTTTTCGGCAGAGCGGTCATAGGCAACGATAATTTTCTGCACCAGGGAATGCCGTACAACATCCTGTTCCGCGAAGTAGACAAAGCCAAGTTCTTCTATGCCGGATAAAATCGCTTTGGCTTCAATCAAACCGGATTTCTTGCCGCGGGGCAGGTCAATCTGGGTAACGTCACCTGTAATCACCATTTTGGACCCGAAGCCGAGTCGAGTCAGGAACATTTTCATTTGCTCAGGTGTGGTATTCTGTGCTTCATCCAGGATGATAAATGAATCATCCAGTGTACGTCCGCGCATATAAGCCAGCGGAGCAATCTCAATCAATCCCCGTTCAAGCGCCTTAGCCACCTGATCGGGTCCCATAACGTCGTATAACGCATCATAAAGCGGACGCAGATATGGATCTACCTTTTCTTGCAAATCCCCTGGAAGGAATCCTAGACTCTCTCCTGCTTCTACTGCGGGACGCGTAAGAACAATACGCTTAACCGAACCCTCTTTCAGTGCCGTAACTGCAAGCACCACTGCCAAGTAGGTCTTCCCCGTTCCTGCAGGACCGATTCCGAATACAATATCACGCTTCTTGATCGTTGTCACATAATGCTTCTGGCCGACCGTTTTGACACGGATAGGCTTTCCGCGAAAAGTTGTAGTAATTTCTCCTTTGAACAAATCGAGCAATTGATCAGCACGAAAATCTTTCGCCAGTTCCACAGCGTACTGCACATCACGTTCAGTAAGTATGTAACCGCTACGAATGAGGGACAGTAGCACATTAAACAATTGCCCCAGCATGTCTACTTCCCGCTCAGCTCCACGAATCGTTAGCTCAGCTTCACGCGAATCAATAATGGCGGGAATTTCACTCTCGATGATTTTTAAGAATCCATCCTGCGGGCCAAACAGCGATTGCGCTTCTCCCGCATTTTGCAAAGATATACGAATGCTTGCAGTCTGTTCTGACAAGTAGCCTCATTCTCCTCAATTGTTTACTATTGGCAGTTCTTCGGAAATTTTTTCTTCTACTTCAAAGATCACTTTCATATAAACTTTACCATTCTCTTTCTTCTCATGCAAAACTTTTTGACTTTTGATGACGCTATCAACACCATATCGAGCTAAAATATCATTCTTCGCCCGCTCAATTCCCCTCGCAACTCCGGCTTCTGGAGTTATCGTATCCTTTGTTTCATTGATCTCCATTTCTTTCTCAGTCATCAGGCCCAGCGGCAGCTCAATAGAGCGCCAAGACAGCGGATCATGCTCTGTGAGCGTCTTTGAATTCTCAAAGGCGGATTTGCCATAACCCCACAGCTGAATAGCCCATTTCCCCAACACAAGATAAGTGCGATCCTTACGCTCCCCAGTATAGGTGCTATTTGTTGTTTTAAGAGGGACCTCGATATTGTACTCATGCCAAACCAAGCCCTTAACCTCACCCTTGGCTACCACATACTCTACATTTTCTTCGTCTCCAAGAGCACCGGAAATCAGGATATCTCCTTTTTTCACACGCGAATTACGCGCAACTACCGGTCTGCCCTGCTCCGCATATATTTCTGTTACCACCGCATCTGTTCGGCTAATTAAATGGCGCTGGCTAAGCAAAGGTTTGATGTCGGGCTGTTTAGCCTCTACAACCTGAATTTTGATGCTCGTCCCCGTCCGTTGCAGCCCTATCCAAGAAACACCCGGTAAATGGGCCAGCAGCCCCTTAGAGAGCTTGTCCGGCTCCTCCAGACGCCATATCCACTGAAAAGGGTACACCCCCTCCTGGCGAGCAGCAGCCAATATATCCTCAGAGGCAATCTTTTCATTTCCTTCGACTCTAATACTCCATACCATCGTAGATAACATAAAAAGTGTAATTCCAAACATTAAAATACCTATGCCAAAAAATTTCCTTTTCCACAGCCGTGCCATAAGAAATGGAAGTCCGCTTCTACCGGTAACGTGCATACGACAGCCTGTCTTTTTTAAAATCGGCCGGAGGACATAAAAATCATCCAGAAGCAGCTTAAGGGAAGCGCCGCCCTCAGCGGGCCTCACATCCCAAATCATGATTCCTGCTTCAGAAATGAAATTAATAAATCGCTCCACCTGAGGTCCCGTCACATGCAGTGTAACGAACCCCCGCAGTGATGACAGAGGTGGCTCCTTCATGATCTCTCCTCGCTTTCGTTATATCTGATCTCCCCGATAACGCCTTCTACAGCCAATTCCTGGCCTAGAATATTTCGGATGACAAGTCCCTCGCCTGTGATTTCAAGCGATCCTTTAGCTAACGCGAGCTTAAGCTGACCAGAGGAAAAATGCAGCACGCCGCGATGGTTCTCAATATGCAGTTCCTTATTGCCGATCAGGGTGATCCGGGGCATTTCCTGTAATAAGTCCTGTGGTAGATCCAGTACCCCGTTTGTCCATCCCCGCAGCCTGCGGCCAATACGGGTCATAAGTAGACGTTCCCCCTTCCTGCCTTCTGTACACCTTATGCGGCAACGCTTTTTTTTATGAGAAGAAGTAACAAAGGAGGACCCTTCTAGTGTGAAAAAAGCAAAAAAAGCCCCGGCAACCTATCGTAAAGATAGGAAACCGAGGCTTTATTGTTACTATGATCCGTAAATATTATCTTCGGGTGGAATGCGGCTGGCGAGAACGCGGTGGTCCCAGAATCTCTGCCCAGACTACACCATTGCGCAGGTCGTCACGACTCCCTGTTCCATGTGTCTGGTCTGCCGCAGAGGGTGAGTTTGTGTTCTTAGTCTTATTTGATCTTTTGGAATCTGCACCCGCTATCCCGTCAAAAGCAGATTGAAGGCGCCGCACCTCTTCTTGCATTCTTTGTGTGCGTAATTCAACTCCGTCATCGGCATGCTCCAAAGACATTCCTTCTCCAGTAGAATAATCTGGAGTTGGTATATACGCAGGTTCTGGAAAGGCAGGAGAGGCATCATACTCCCGGTTATCCTCTGACATCGACTGCCGGGAAGAGGTGTTAACAGGAGCAGGAAATCCACTGCCAGACTCCGCTTGGCGCCCTCCATCGATATCCGGGCGCTTTACCCGGCGGAGCGGAGAATCCTCTCCGCCCCCAAAAGTGGGCATCCCCCCGCGAGGAGCTCCTTTGGGCTTGTTTTTAGTTGCTTTATTCACATTGGATACGATCGCGAATATAATAACCGCAATAATATAGATCCAGCTCATGGAGATTCACATCCCCTTTTATTTATTATTGTTAGGACGGTTATTGTCGTCCTGATCATTCATTTTGCCGAGAGATCCCCGCATTTGGGTATCTGCCTCGATGTTTTTGATATTCATATAATCCATCACGCCGATTTGGCCATTTCTGAGCGCCTCAGCCATCGCCATAGGCACCTGAGATTCAGCTTCTACAACAAGAGCCTTCATCTCTACTACGCGCGCCTTCATCTCTTGCTCGTGAGCGACAGCCATCGCTCTGCGTTCTTCCGCCTTGGCTTGGGCAATACGTTTGTCCGCTTCTGCTTGCTCAGTTTGTAGATAAGCACCGATGTTCTTGCCTACATCGATATCCGCAATATCAATGGAGAGGATCTCAAAAGCAGTACCTGAATCCAGACCTTTGGACAATACCGTCCGCGAAATCAAATCCGGGTTCTCAAGGACATCTTTGTGGGAATCACTCGAACCTACTGTCGTTACAATCCCTTCACCAACACGGGCAATAATCGTTTCTTCACCCGCACCACCCACGAGACGGTCGATATTGGCACGAACGGTTACGCGCGCTTTTACCTTAACTTCAATCCCGTTCTTAGCAACAGCCGCAACAACCGGTGTCTCAATTACACGAGGGTTAACGCTCATTTGCACAGCCTGCAGCACATCACGTCCTGCAAGATCAATGGCTGCTGCGCGAGTAAATTCCAGAGGAATATCTGCACGTTGTGCTGCAATAAGCGCATTAACCACCCGGTCTACGTTACCACCTGCGAGATAGTGACTCTCCAGTTGATTAATGTTCAGTCCAAGACCTGCCTTGGTCGCTTTAATCATTGGGTTAACGATACGACTTGGGGTTACACGACGCAGTCTCATAGCCACCAGTGTAATAATACTGATTCTAACGCCCGACGCTAATGCAGAAATCCAGAGCATAACCGGGAAGAAACTTAAAAACACGCTTAATACAATAATCACCACTACCGCGATAAACAGAATAGGAATCAAAGATGCTTCACCCATACTATATAACCTCCGTAAATTTATTCTAGAACTGTTATTGGTTCCAGTGTTTACCTTATTCCTTGATTTCTTTCACAACAATCCGTCCGCCCTCTACTTTAATAATAGAGACCGGTGCATTAGCACTAATAAAACTACCTTCTGTAACAACATCCACACGTTCGCCGCCTATCATAGCCGTTCCTGATGGACGAAGCGGAGTAATACTGGTTCCTGCAGCGCCTAATAAGCTAAGCTTCTCTTCTACGGGCACAAATCCCTGATCTTTAGTAAGGCTTTCCTTCAAAATAAATCTGTTCCAGATCCCTCGTTCTTTAAAAATGACCGCAACAATTACTACAACTATAGTCGCAGCTACGAAAGAGATACCTAGACTGAGAAGTGCATGCTTATAGCTGTAAGCAGCTCGTACGACACCCGCTACAAGGCTAACAGAGCCGAGCAGCCCCAATATTCCGAAGCTAGGCACAAAGAGCTCCAGCACAAGCATGACAAGCCCAATGATAAACAAGAGCCAAGTTTCCGCTCCGGCGAATCCTGCAACATAGTTGCCGAAGAAATATAACACAAAAGCCAATGTCCCGATAATTCCTGGCGCACCAAAGCCTGGAACAATCAGTTCAATTACAACGCCTGTAATCCCAATGAACAGCAGAATCGTCATAATAATCGGATTGGTCAGAAATTGCGACATTTTTTCCGCACCGGTATGCTCTACGCGAAAGATGTCGTCTGTAGTATATCCAAGCCAATGGATTGCTTCTTCAGGGGTATCTGTAATTTGATCAGCGTAACCAGCTTTTAAAGCTTCTTCACTAGACAAGGCAATGATTTCTCCCTGTGTCTTAGTCACACCAAGCTCTGGCTTATCCACGACCAAATTACTATCCACCATACCAGCGGCAATGTCTGGATCACGATCATTCAGAGCAGCAGCGCCAATCATTTTAGATCTCCAGTAGGATATCATTTTGGCATCATCGACTTTTTGACCATTCATGTCTACCAAAGAAGCAGAACCGATCATACTGCCCGGCTTCATGATTATTGCACCTGCATTAAGTGCTATGTAACTGCCTGCAGAAGCGGCATCACCTTTAATATAGGCAGCTGTTGGTATTTCACTCTCTCTTACCATCGTCCCAATCTCTTCTGCCGATTTCACCAGCCCTCCAGGTGTATCGACCTCTAGTAGAATAAGGACTGCTCCATAATTAGCGGCTTCTTCAAATCCTCTTTCCAAAAAGCTTTGCAAACCCCGTTCAATCTTTTGATCTACCGGAATAATAAACACGGGACCTTTTTTCAGCTCACTGTTCGTAACCCCCGGTGTTTTCGGGGCTGTCCCGTCAGCGCTTACATTCGTTGCAAAGGGTGTCAGGAGGAGTAACAGCAGGACCACAGGAATGCTAGCTAACAGTATTTTCCGTAATCTTCTCAATGATTTTACCTCCCTTCTTTAGCTTGACCCAGAACTCATAACCCTTAATACGCTGAAATTGGATTTACGTTTCATAACATAGAAAAGCACCCCTTTTACAAGGGGTGCTAGTGCTATATTATTGCAGAAATTGCAGAACCGCCTGGTTCACGAGTTTACCATCAGCGCGACCTTTGACCTTAGGCATCAGTGCGCTCATGACCTTCCCCATTTCGCTCTTCGAAGAAGCACCGGTTTCCTGGATGGTCTGCTGTACAATTACTTTAATTTCTTCTTCGGAAAGTTGCTCGGGAAGATATTTAATAATAATCTCGATTTCTGCTTTTGTACTCGCGGCAAGCTCGTCGCGACCCGCTGATTCAAATTCTTGGAGGGCATCTTTGCGCTGTTTGATTTCACGACTAAGGATATCAAGCACTTCGTTGTCGTCCAATGTTCTCTTCAGATCTATTTCAAGATACTTTATTGTAGAACGAACCATTCGAATCGTGGAGAGCGTGAACTTGTCCTTACTCTTCATCGCTTGCTTCATATCTTCGTTCAATCTCTCGCTAAGATTCATGCGTGGGTAATCCTCCTAAAACTTTCTCTTACGAGCAGCCTCAGACTTCAGCTTTTTCTTAACGCTCGGCTTTTCGTAATGTTTGCGTTTCTTCACCTCAGCCAAGACACCATCTTTTGCGATGGAACGTTTAAAGCGACGAAGTGCAGCATCAATTGTCTCGTTTTTGCGAACTTTCGTTTCAGACACAGGTTTCCCCTCCCTCCGACCATACCGTCCAAGAGCATAACACGGTTTATCAAACTCCATTATAGGTCAAACGGAAATAACGTGTCAACCTTCGTGCTATTCTTTTTTCTGGCAAGTTCTTCAACATTAAATGATTATGCTATGCGTGGGAAGCTGAGTTTCCAGTGAGCGCACCCAGCTTGGCTCCACCCAGCAGGTGATAATGAAGATGAGGCACAGCTTGTCCACTATCAGGCCCGCAATTATTGATTAAACGATAACCAGACTCAGCAATCCCAAGGTCTTTGGCGATCTGTTGGGCTACACTGTGGATTTCAGCAATTAGCGGAAGATCCTCAGGTGTAACATCATTCATTGAAGCAATGAACTTCTTGGGAATGATCAACACATGTACCGGTGCAGCCGGCTCGATGTCGTAAAATGCAAGAATACGTTCATTCTCAAATACTTTTTTGGAAGGAATAGTACCCTCAATAATTTTGCTAAACACGGTCTCCATAGAGTGCTTGCCTCCTAAAAATTGGTGAAATTCCACTTCATCATAAGATAATCATACAGGATAATCATCAATTACGAAAGCAGCAAGCAAACTCAGTATAATCAGCCCCAAACTGTATCTGTTACAGAATGAACCATTAAATAAATATATCAACACCGTTAGGCCTAAAAAAGACAAAAAAAAGAGAAACACCCTTCACAGCTTATAAAGCTGATTCGGCGGCGGACGTATGAAAAGGAGTTCATTCCCTACCATACGTCCGCCGAGGTGTTTCTAAAGTAATGTCGGCTTAGCTGTATTATAACAGCGCGTTGATACTGTATCTGTGATAAGAATCACACACATTGTAGATCTTCACATTTTTTCCAAAAGGATCCGAGATCCCCCTCCACCCTGTTCAGCAGGTACTACTACCAGCTTGCGTGGCAGTCGTGCCCGAAGCTCTGGAACATGGCTGATAATGCCGACAGACAGTTGGTCGTTATGCAGTCTTTCCAGTGAGGTAATTACCGTATCGAGCAATTCCGGATCCAGCGTACCAAAACCTTCGTCCAAAAAGAAAAATTGCAATGGATACTGCCCCCGCAGCTGAATCTGTGCCGAAAGAGCAAGTGCAAGTGACAAGGAAGTTAAGAACGTTTCTCCGCCGGAAAGCGTGGAGACCGGTCTTCTTACACCACCGTTTCCATCATCACGGATTACAAAGCCACCGCCCGAATCAACCTCCAGCGCATAACGCTGTTTGCTCAGGAAACGAAGCCGCTGAGAAGCAGACTGGCACACCTGCATCAATTGTTCCTCCGCAATATACTCAACAAAAGCATTTCCACGTAAAACCGTCTGCAATTTGGACAAATGATCCTGTAGGGAAGCATGTTCTAGCCGCTGGGCTTCAAGCTCCATCCAGCGAATATGCCGATGCCGCAGATCCTCTAGGTCTCGCTCTGCACGCGCTCTTGCTTGCAGCGACATTTCATCCTCTGACTTACACACGCTTAAGCTCTCCTGGCTAACTTGCCATTCCTCTTCACTTAAGCTGGCTCCGTCAAGCTTCTCTTCAATATTGCGCAGCTGCAATGAGACTTCAGCTTCTTCAGCACGATGGGCACGTACCCGAGAAGATGAAATTTCCCGCTCTTCAGGTGCGAGAGCTGCTCCTTCAACCTCAGCGGCCGAACTAAACGGTGAAGAGGTTAAGCTTTGCTCCCACAGATGGCTTGAAGTCACATAATGCTCTCGAGCAGATTCTGCAGCCTGGCGGGTAATCGCTGCCTCCTTGATCTCATGCTGCGCTTTTTCCGCTGCCGTGAGATGTAATCGTTGGCTGGTCTCCACAGCTGCTAACAATTCCTGCAGACGACGCTCACACTCTGCTAGAAGTGAGGCAGCAGCGCGGCCATTAGTCCACTCTAGAAGACGCCGTTCTTTTTCACGCTGCAATTCTTCTTTGCCTTCCATCTGTGTATTCCACTGAGTAAGCTCTTTATCGAGTCCGGTGATGGTCTCCTGAAGATTCTGTAACGAAGCGCTTTTCTCATCCAGAAACTTGACACTGATTTCCAGTCGGGATCTAATTTCCTCAGCTTGAGCATCCTTGGCTAACAGCTCACGATAAGCTTTTTCTACCTCTTCCGGTGCCAAATCAGGGAACTGCTGTACCCAGTTCTGCCGCAAAGCGGTTAGTTGGCCACTCAGTTCCTCAGCTTTGGCGGTAAGGCCTTCTACCCAGCTTCGCTCACCTTCGGCACCCGCTGCTTCTTTGAGGCATAGCTGCTGAACTTCCTGCATCGATTGCTGCCATTGTATCGCTGTACGGCGCAGTTCTCCAGACTGGCTTTTTAATGCTAAAAATGCAGCATCAAGTTCTGCCAAAGCTTTTTCATCTGGGATGGACATATCGGTAGAGGAAACCTCTGTAGTGCTGACTTCTGAACCTGCCGCCGCAGGATGATTTACCGTATCAAAAGCTCCATCACCAAACACCTGCTCCAGCCAAACCAGGTCCTGCTCCCTTAAACCACGGAACATATGGCGTGCTTCCAAAGCACGTCTGGACAACACCCGAGCCTGTTGAAGCTTTGACTCCAGTTCCTGTTGCTCTAGGTTATCCTGCAATACAGCAGGGGCCGGGTGGTGTTCGCTGCCACATACAGGGCAAGGTTGTCCTGCTTCCAATTCTTTAGCCAATCCAAGCGACAGTCTGTGCAACTCATGCCCCTTGAGGGCTGCTTCCAAAGAACTGATATGTTGCTCCAGGCTTTCTGCTGCGGTGCGCGCAGCTTCTTCTGTCGCCAGCAGCTTCTCTTGATGCAGCGCCGCCTCGCGGATCAGCTGCCCGCGAGAAGCTTCCTGCTGCTCGCGACGGCCCTCGGCCTCAGCGAGTCGCGCCTGCGCAGCCGCGAGTGCAGCGGCACGCTCGCGGCGCTCCTTCTCCGCCTTATCCCACTGGGATTCGGCGGAGTGCAGCCCTTGCAGTCTCTGCATCGCTTCTTGCAGAGACTGCCGCTCCTGGGAGCGGACACCGAGCGGCTGTAAGCTCTGCTGCAGCTCTTGCTGGCGCTTTTGGCCCTTGGCCAAAAGCTCACGCTCCCGGGCCATGCCCTCCCGCAGCTCCGCTAGCTTGCGGGAGGCCTCTTCGCGGCGCTCGCGCAGAGCCGCGAGTTCGCGCCGCAAGGCGCCGAGCTCGGACTCGAGCTCGAGCGCGCGGCGGTAGGTGTCGGCCCCCTGCCGGAGGGCCGGCTCTTCCGCCGCAAGCGCGGCCTGCGCAGCAGCCGCGGCCGCAGCGGCACGCGCCGCCTCCTGCTCGGCAGCGGCGGCCAGCACCTCTTGACCCTCCGCGCGGGTCAATCGGCTCTTGAAGGCTTCTTCCGCGCTTCGCCATGCTTTCAGCGCGGGAAGCCTAGCCTCGGCCTCGTCAGCTTGGCCGAGCTTCCGTTCAAGGAGGAGAATCTCCTCCTCCTTGGAAAGCAGTCCCTGCCGCTGCAATTCGCGGCGGGTCCGTTCCTCTTGCAGCTCGCGAATGCGCGCGAAACGCTCCGCGACCTGCAGCGCCGCCTCCAGCTTGCGGCGGCATTCCGCAGCATGTTGGGCTGCTTGTTCGAGGCGCTCTGCCGCTGCCTCTACATCCTCTTTGCCTGCGCTGCCAAGCCCCTGCTGCTCCGCTTCGAGCGCGCGGAGCGCAGCCTCATTCTCCTTCACCCGTCGGCTAAGCTTCAACGCAAGCTGATCGCCATACTGTTCCAAATGGAACAGTCGCTGCAGCATTTGTCGGCGGTCTACGCCCCGAAGCGATAAGAATTCGGCGAATTTCCCCTGCGGCAATACAACTGCTCGCGTGAAGTCATCCATTTTGAGTCCAATATGCTCTTCCACACAACGTGTAACATCTGCGAGTTTATCCGCCATAACGTTATCCCCGTCAGGTGTGACTTCAATGAAACGGCTAATGGTGTTGCTGACTGTTTGCTCACCAGTCCGCTTGAACTTACGTTCAACACGATAACGATGTACCCCAGCGGAAGAAGTGAGCTCAAAGGTAAACGCCACGCTGAGTGAATCCTCAGAGTGATTCATAATCCCCTGTGTCCCGTTAACGGCGCGCTCTACTTTCCCGTACATCGCCAAAGTAATAGCATCCAGCAAACTGGACTTGCCGCTGCCCGTAGGTCCAAAAATCCCAAACAGCCCAGTCTCACACAGACTTTCAAAATCTATTTCCTGCATTTCTCTATAACTCTGCAATCCTGCTACTTTTAATAAAATAGGCTTCACCTTAGTTCTCCTCTCCTTCCTCCGGCTGCTGCCGTTCTTCTTCGGTTAGCTGTAAGAACAGCTCAATCAAACGATCCTCCGGCTCCGCCCCGCCCGTCTGGCGCTGATAGAATTTACGGAACAATTCCTGTACAGGCATACGTGAACGGGAAATCTGTTCAAGCTCCAGCTCCATTTGCGGATAAATCGGACGAATATGAATGATCCCCTCACGTGATTTACGCAGGCGCTGAATATCATTCATCGACATAGCTTCACTGAGCCGAATCTCCAAATCTATAAAAGCAGAAGCATCTCTACCTTCATCCAACCAGTTATATACCTCTTGCAATCCACCCGTAGAGCTCCATCTTACAAGTGGGCGCCCACAGCGAAGATAGATTTCTTCGAAGGTCGGCTCACCGCCCGGCGCAACATCAATCAGCGTCACCGACTTGGCTTGTCCTGCTTCAGAAAAGCTATATGCCAACGGGGATCCGCTATAACGGATCATCCCTTCCCCTTTAACACGCTGAGCGCGATGAAGATGGCCTAGGGCAGTATATTGCGCTCCACAGGATAAAGCAGAAGGATCTACAGTGTAAGCCCCGCCCACTTGAATCGGGCGTTCCGAATCACTCTCTACACCACCCAGCACATAAATATGGCTCATCGCCAAATTTACGGTTTGTCGGGTAAATTCCCTTCCCAACAGCTGCATGAGTTTGCCTACCCGTGCGCTGTAAGCCAGTCGAAGCTCCTCTTCCCCGCTGTCCCCAGCAAGCAGCTCACCAAGACGTGCCTCTGAGGGATAGGGAAGGGCTGCGATTTTGGCAATCTCACCCGTGCGCGCAGCATGAACTGTCACTGGCTCTGAGGTTGGAAGTCCTACCAAGGTAATCCCCTGCCTTAATACAAGCGGGGAGACTGAAGATACGCGCTCCGGTTGGTCATGATTGCCGGCAATCACCACAAGGGGCCTGCCCCCTGAAGATAGCCTGGCAGCAGCCTCATAGAATAATTGCTCCGAAGCCGCTGGTGGATTAACGGAATCGTACACATCTCCCGCCATCATAATCAAATCCACCTTATGAAAATCGGCGATCTCCACCAATTCATCTATGAACTGCTCTTGCTCCTTCTGGCGGCTTCTTCCCTCCAGCGTACGGCCCAAGTGCCAATCCCCCGTATGCAATATCCGCATCTTCGTCCTCTTTCCCCGCTCCTATGCGGCAATGAATAATTTATAATTTCACAGCATGATCGCCGTCAAAAAAGTACAGCCAAATCTCGCTGATCGGTTCTCCCAAAATATCATGTAATGCCTTGCTGTATAACTCTAGCTGAAAACGATATTTTTCCTTAAGTGCTTCTAGGCCGCCCTGATGTTCTAATACAGAGTCCGTCTTATAGTCTAGCAGAATAATCCGGTCCTCTTCTCGGAACAGGCAGTCAATGACCCCTTGAATTAGCACAGCCTCACTAAAGCCTTCCTTATTGTTCTCAGGGGTAAGCTCCGAGACGGCCTCATTCATATAATCGAGCCCTCGATAAGCCTCACCTGCGGGAACCATATAACTGAATGGCATTTCTCTAAGCTTCCAAGAAGAAGCTATTAATCTACGTCCAAGTTCATTAGTATAAAAAGCTTCTATCTGATCGGGAGCTACAGCCTCCACCTGCTCAGCAGTTAGAATAGCCACTCTCTGAAGTCGGACTAAGGTTTCTTCCACAACCATAGGATCAACTGAACCCTCCAGCGGAATATGCTGCATGACTGTATGGTATGCTGTCCCGCGTTCCGCTGGGGTCAGACTGCGTTTTTCCATAAATTTCGGACGCCGCAAATGAAGACTGTCCGCACCTGCAACACTTGGACGTTTATCGTTTTCTATTGAGGTTGTAGAATTGCCTTCTTCCAGCAGATCAAAAGAGGGCTGCTCCTGTAATGACAACAACGCTTTTAACTCCGTAACAGAAGTTTTAGCCGGAATACCTGAGGCTGCCGCATACGGATAATTCCATTCCAGTCTTCTAGCAATTTCATCGCTAGTCTCTGTTTCATATATATTTACAGATTCACCCTTATGCAGTGCTTCGAGTACAGCTTGCCGTTCCTCTACCTTATCTTCAGTCTGATCCGTTGGCAGGAACGCCCCAGAATTAAGTTCGGAAGCATTTTGCACACTGATGCTCCAGTTGGACACATCGTTGTGCAGCACCGTGGAGACGGTACCTTCTGAACCGCCCAGCTTACGAAGAATCGCCGCAGCAGGGTGCCGGATCAATGCCGGTCCAACCCAATCCAAATAGCTGCGCCCTCGGGCCAGCAGATGGTCTGCAAGCAGCAGCTCATCCCGGTTCTGTACGCTGCTCCAGCTAGCGATTTTGCGTGGCAAATCTCTTACGGTGCCCACTAGAATCATTTTATCTCTCGGACGAGTTAACGCCACATATAATACACGCATTTCCTCAGCTAATAACTCAAGCCGTGTACGCCGGTTAATAGCCAGATAAGGAAGTGTTGGGTAACTAACTCGCGTTTCCCGTTCCACAAAGCGTGGCCCAAAGCCAAGCTCTTTGTGCATAAGAAATGGCGAATGCAAATCTTGTCGATTGAACTGTTTTGCCATCCCGGCTACAAAAACAACAGGGAACTCCAGACCTTTGGATTTATGGATGGTCATGATTCTGACGCCATTGCCTTCTTCACCGCCACCGCCAGCTACACCCAGATCTCCGCCATTCTCACGAAGCCGTGAAATGAACACCAGAAAACGGAACAATCCGCGTGCTGCGGTGTCATTCTCAAATTGCACAGCCCGATCATACAAAGCTTTAAGATTGTTCTGGCGCTGCGAGCCTCCAGGCAGTCCTCCAACCCATTCCAGATAGCCGCTCTCCCCATAGATACGCCAGATCAGCTCACTGAGACTACCTTGTCTAGCCGCATTTCTCCAGCTTTCCAGCTGTTCTAGGAAATGTTTAAGCTTGCGCTTCAGTTCTGGACTGATCTGCGGCAGATCTTTATCAGGTAAAACATTATTTTCGACGGTGCTTGCGGATTCAATCACATGAGCCGAGAAGAGGTCATACTCTTCTTCAGCCTCTTTTGCATCTTGCATATCCACCGCCATCTGTACTGCTTGAAAAAAAGGACCCTGACTACACATACGCACCGTAGCCAATTCTTCTTCCGTTAATCCGACCACAGGTGAACGAAGTACGCCAGCCAGCGGAATGTCCTGCTGAGGATTATCAACTATTTTTAAGAGGGAAAGTGCAATTTCCACTTCTGTAGCTTCAAAATAACCTTTATTCAGATCACCATAAGCAGGGATTCCTTCCATCCGAAGCTCTTCGATGATTAGAGGGGTCCAGATTCTTGCCGAGCGAAGCAGGATCACGATATCACCGTAAATAACCGGACGCATAATCTTGAGTCCTTTATCGTAGATAAGCAGTGGCGATCCACCGGTCATCCCCGTCATTTGTGAAATACGCCGGGCAATTGCCCGCGCTTCCAGCTGCGCCGTCTCGCTCTCAATGGCTTCACTCTCCTGAAGTGGCGCCTCACCGTCTTCAGAGGTCTCTTCTGACTTCCCTGCTGCCGAACCACGATCAATCAATAATAACTCCGGTGCAAAAAAGGTATCAGGACCCTTCTCTGCTGCACCTGGGAAATTCGCTCCGTAAACAAGCTCAGCGCGTTCATCATAATTAATCTCCGCTACCGTCTCATTCATAATCTGCCGGAAGATCATATTCACGGCATTTACAACCTCCATGCGACTGCGAAAATTACGGGCCAGATCGATGACCGAACCGCTAGATGATTCATTAGTAATTTCAGATAGATCATCGATTTGGTGTGAGCCAAAGCTGCGGTATTTATCCAGGAATAGCCCCGGCTCCGCCAGACGGAATCGATAGATACTTTGCTTCATATCTCCGACCATAAACCGGTTACCGGGTGTTTCACGGGATATTAGCCGCACAATCTCCTCTTGCACGCTATTCGTATCCTGATACTCATCCAGCAGAACCTCATCGAATTGAGCACGGTACTCCATAGCTGCATCAGAAGGCAGGGAATGACCGGGCGTAGAGTCCGGATGGCGTAGAATTTGCAGACAATAATGCTCCAAATCACTGAAGTCGACTAGACCTCTTCCTGCTTTTTCAATTCTATAACGTTCACCGAATGCTATCACTGTCTCTGCAAGCTCTGCCATCAGTGGAGCCGCTTCGTTCAGCTCTTTCAAAAAAACCTCAGGCGGACGGCCAAACAATGCTTTCTGAAGATCTAAAATACTCTTCTTCACACTATCGCGCAGTTCCTTCACCATTTCCTGCAGTCCAGGATCTGTCGAATCCTTCTTACAAGCCTTTAATTTCCCAAAATATACTTCC
Source organism: Paenibacillus sp. FSL R7-0163 (assembly GCF_037969975.1). Taxonomy (NCBI): domain Bacteria; kingdom Bacillati; phylum Bacillota; class Bacilli; order Caryophanales; family Paenibacillaceae; genus Paenibacillus; species Paenibacillus sp. FSL R7-0163. The sequence goes on along the minus strand of NZ_CP150224.1, from coordinate 922,911 downwards.
ATGAAAATATCATATAATTCTGCCCAAGGTCGTTCGTTTACGGCATCCTGCAGTGCATTTACCATCTCAAGATCAGAGGTTAAATTCTCAGCATAGGGTGCCGGACCGCCCGGCTGCAGTGCAATCTCCCGGCCTTGAATAAGCTGACTGGCTGCGCCCGCAAGTGTCAGCTTCGCTTCTTCAAGAATGCTCAGCACCCATGGCGTTCCACCCAGACTTTCGGTGTCTGGCAATGAGAAATCAGCTGCAGTATCACGGAGCCATTGCGCAGGCCAAGGATGGCTGCGGGCATAATCATGCAATCGCTGTATGAGCGCATGCACTGCATCATCACTGCGTTCACCACTGAACCAATCAGCGAGCTGCACAAATATACTATCCTCGCCATCCGCACCTGCTTCACCGTACTTTTCCTCCAGCAACTCTTCGAGCAGCTCCTGCCGCATCATCTCCGCTTCATGCTCATTTAATATGCGAAAACCCGGATCAATCGGAATCATTTGATAATAACGCCGGATCACTTCCAGACAGAAGGAGTGCAACGTTGTAATCGAAGCTTTGCCCAGCAGGGATAGCTGACGGCGCAAATGGTCGTTCTCCCCATTCTCCTCCAGCTCCCGATCAAGGGCTTCCCTGATCCGCTGCCGCATTTCGGCAGCCGCAGCTTTGGTAAACGTAGCTACTAATAGCCTGTCTACACTGAAGCCGTTCTCTTCCTTACTGATTTTTCGAATAATCCGTTCTACCAGCACCGCCGTCTTACCGGAACCTGCTGCCGCAGCAACGAGGATGTCATCACCGCTCTCCGCAATGGCACGCCACTGGTCATCACTCCATATACTTCCTTCCGGTTTCGCTTCTATTTCAGCCTTCATACTCAAGGTGTAGTTCCTCCTTTGCGGGACAGCAGATCCCATATAACGTCCTTCCCTGGCTTACCCAGATTGTTATAGCTGTTGCCTTCCACAGCTTCATCGAACTGGCAGACAGGTCTAAAGGAACAGAATGTGCAGGCGGTCTCCTGCCCAATTCGGTACGGCTCAATCGCCACATCACCTTCTGTAATCCGTGTCCCGATATCCGAAATTGTCCCTCTAACGGAGGATAATAGATGACCCCACTGCTCTGGTGTAGCTACTGAAGCACTGCTATAAAAGCTGCCGTCAGCTTTTACTGCTACAGGCACGATAGAAGAATACCCTTTGTCTAAAGTGGTATCCATCAGGGAGACAACCTCACGATCTGCTGTAAGCAGTCCTTTCATCTTGAAGCGTTTCAACAGCTCTTGCTCAGCCTGTTCCTTGTTCATCCCATTGGATGAGGTCAACAACGGATCATGCACATGGAAATAAAGTGTGCCGGCTGGAAGTGCCGGCTGCCCCAGCCATTGCTCCGAATATGTTAGCAGCACATCCAAATAAGTCAGCATTTGCAGCGATAATCCATAATACACCTCATGCAGCTTGAGATCCTTTTGGCTCGATTTATAATCAATTACCCGCAGAAGAATTCCGTTCTCTCCACGGGCCATATCTACACGGTCAATCCGGCCAACAACCTCCATCACGCAGCCATTTGGCAGCGTAATCCTTAAAGGCGGCAACTCCTTATCCGGTCCAAAGTCCAGCTCCAGCCCTACTGGCTCAAAGCTGCCCCGGCGGGCGTGCTCGCCCAGAATCACAGAAGCACGTCCAACAATATTCTTAAGTTTACGGGAGATGTACCCGTAACGTTTGGAGCTCATTAGGATTTCACCCTGCAACATCGGAGATAGCCGCTCTACTGTCTCACTGGCCTCACGCCGACATTCATCCGGAGACAAGCTGCCCCAGCCCCGTCCCTCTTGTTTCAGTCTTATCGCCATATCACTTAACGCAGCATGGAACAGCTGTCCAATATCAGGTGCTTGCAGCTTATATAGCTGACGCTCCTTCAGTCTTAGTCCGTAGGACGCAAAATGGGAAAATGAGCACGCAACAAATTTCTCCATCCGGGACACACTGCCCCGCAGTGTTGAGCCACCATACAATCTGAGGCTTGTGCCACGCTTTAGCTTCGTTCCCTCATTACGATAGAACAGTGAGCTTAGCAAACGTTCCAGTTGAAATTTACGATTTTCGTTCTTAGTAAACCAGTTATACACATCCCACCATAGCTCCGGAATTTCTGTCCCCTGGCGCCACTGCCGCAGCTGCATAATCAATGCGCGAAGACTCTGTTCTGGTTGACCAATGAAACCGAGATGAATAGGATTTCCGACTTCTGCCGGTAGTCCCGCAGGGGGAAGTGCTGACAAACTATGCTCTTGAACCCTTGGGAACATTCTATGCAAATGCCGGATAACCTCAGAGGGAAGGAGAGCTTTGCCCTCATCATCCGCTGTAGCGTAGCTAATCCAGAGCTTTTGACTTCCTGTCGTTAGCGCATTATAGATCAGAAACCGCTCGTCCAGCAGTTTACGAGAAGCGCCGGGAGCAAGCTCCATTCCAGCATTCTCTAGTACGGAGCGTTCACCTTCCGAGAGAATTCCATCTTCCTTAAACTGCGCAGGCACAACACCTTCATTAAATCCAAGCAAAAAAGCGTATTTAACCCCTGTTGGGCGAGTCCGATCCATATTGCCGACCAATACTTGATCCAGTGCGGGCGGAACTAGTCCCATTTTAAGCTCAGCAAGTCCTGTCTCTAGAACTCCGGTGAACACTTCAAACTCAAGTCTTTCATTGCCCATCATTTCTACTATCTGATCTAGCAGATCAAGTACCGCACCCCACAACTGGCTATGTTCCCTAGCCTTCTCGGGTTGGCCCTTCTCCATAGACTTAACACTGAGTTTCTCCAGCTTTCGTGCAACATCCGTCTCTTCAAGCAGCTTGTACATTGCCGTACATAGTTCAAGGCCGCTACGGCTTTTCTGGATTCGTTTCTCAAAAGCAAATAATGGTCCTGTTATACTAGCACGGCATCGTTCCATAGTAGCAAGCAGTTCATCATCCATCTGTCTGCCGCCTTCCAGCGACAAGCTAGGAATACCTTTCCATGAGCGGCCATCCGTCCAGCGATACCCTTGAATCCCACAAGCCAGCACATAGTTTTCTAAAGCATCCATATCCTCACGTGTAATACTACCGTCTAGCGGAAGCAAAAGCTCCGTCTTTACGCAACGGAATACATCCTCGTAACGCCAGCGACGACGCACTACATCCAGCGCGGAACGTATAAATTCCACTAGCGGATGATGCAGCTCATTTACCTTCTGGTCCAGAAAAAATGGCACTCCGTAATCTTGGAACAACGGTTGGATCAGCTGCTCGTAATCGCCAATATTGCGCATCAATACAGCCATTTCGCCATATTTTGCACCTTCATCACGCGCCAGTCTAGTCATTTCGCGCAGTGCTCCCTCAACCTCTGCTCTGTGCGAAACTGCGGCGCCTATGAATATAGCCTCTCTTGCCAGTTCATCCGCACCTATCCAGGCCTTCCGGCGATCATATCCCCGTTCAAGGTGAGCAAGTACTGGACTTTGTTCAAAACGCGGAAGAACCGTTGGCTCCAGCAGCTCGTCCCACACATCAATGCCCAGCTCTTCAGCTATTCCACGCAGTTTAATGTAAGTAACCGCAGTGGGGTGAAACAATTCAAGCTCATTCAACTGATCTCCATATGGGTAAGGACGATCAATTGTAAGCGAAACGGTCAGCTTCGAAGCTTGCTGCATCAATTCTCGAAGCACTACGAATTCCTGCGGAGTAAATCCATGGAATCCATCTACCCAAATCTCCGCCCCGCGAATGTAGGAGGAATCAGGAATATGCTCAGCCAGTTCTGCTAAACGATCCTCTTCATCGATATAGAGACGTGACATTTCCTTCTCTAAATCGCTGAATACCAGCTGCAAATCATCCAGCTTACCCTCAAGAATAGGACTTCTTGCAATAGCTCCTCGCATAGCGGACAACTGCTCTTCTAAATCAGTGGAACCCAAACAGCAACGCTTCATCTCCGTGTGCAGTTGGTTCAGACGTTCCACAAAACCCGGTCTGTCTGCTGAGGCACCGAACAATTTCAGTTCCTCTTTGCGACGACTGATGATTTTGTAAATTAACATTTTCTTACCTTCATCACTGATTGGCAGACTTGCACTGCCACCAGTTTCCTGCTTCACACGATAGGCAAGCCGCGAAAAACTCAGTGTCTGCGCCCGAAGGCTTCCCTTCACATTCCCTACGGTCAGAAGCCCCCGTTCTGCTCCAAAAGAACCTTGCTCTGGCACAAGAATAATAATCGGCGCACCAAGCGGTTCCTTCTCTAAGGAAGAAGAGATAGATTCCCATATTTTTGTTGTCTTGCCACTGCCCGAGCGGCCTAGTAAAAAGGTTACCGACATAAATGATAGACTCCTTCCGTAGCGGAGAAAATATATAAATTACAAGGTGAAATATCCACCTATTGATTACACTCCAATTAAAAAAGTTCAGTGATTCCTCGTCCCTTCAGTATATCATAACCACACTAATCGGAACATGTGTTTGCTAGTATTTTCTAATGTTTTACAAAGGATAACAGCTACGAGTACAAATAAAAAAAAGCAAACCTCCGGATTTTGGCGGCTTGCTTTTTAGAGTGTTTAGTTTGTTTTTAATGCCAGATGTGCAACGTTAGATTAGAGCTGCCAATGTCGGAGCATAGGGTCAATGTTAGACTGTTCGGTGTTCGGTGTTCAGTGCTCAACGTTCAGCGTCCAGCATCCAGCGTTCGTCATTCGGCATTCGGCATTCGGCGTTCAGCGTTCAGCGTTCAATACTCAACACTCAACATTAGCACTCTACGCCTATCGTTTTGTAATCCGCATTCCGCATATCATAATTCAATAAGCATCATTCGTTGTTTACCATTTAGTATTCTGCGTTCAAATTGCACATTTTCGGCTAGGCTTGTTTCATTAATTACTTACGGACCCAGAAGCCGTTATTCGTGGATTCAGTGCTGTTTTGGCAACTTTTCGGACCCCATTGACGCTATTCTTCGAAAATGTGTTGCATTACGGGTGTTTTAAGAGCAATAGCGCCTTTGGGGTCCGTAAGAATTCAATAATAGGCTGTTTACGCTAAATAGAGTCATCTGAGTCCGTTGGCAACTACTTGCCTTACAGTCGACTCACGGCCACCCTACGTCCAGCCCTTTTATCCTATTTGTTACTTGGCACTGTAAACCTTTTTGACCTTCAGGCTTATTTTTTACTCCGCACTTCAAAAATCGCAAACTTCAGATAGTGTCCTTCGTTAACGCCAAGTATTTGTGGGTGGTCTTTGCCTGCGGCCCGCCATTCCACAAGTCTCAACACCTTGCCAGCATCTTTAGCTGCATCGGCAATCGTTTCGAGGAACAGATCTGGCTGCATATGGTAAGAACAGCTTGCGGTAACCAAATAGCCGCCTTCGTTCACCAGCTTCATCCCGTGCAGATTGATATCCTTGTAACCACGGCAAGCGCCAGCTACTGCACTTTTGGTTTTGGCAAACGCCGGAGGGTCCAGGATGACTACATCCCAAGTTCTTCCTCCACCTGCCGTCATCGGCTTGGATGTGTCGGTTTTGGCTGTTTTGCCTCCGGATTTAGGATTTGCAGCAGCTGCTGCCGTCTCTGTTCCACTTGCAACTGTCGCCCGTTCAGAACGTTCCTCTAGTCCTTTAACCTGATTCCGTAAATATGCAAAAGCATCATCCACTACGAATTCAACACGATCGCTAAAGCCGTTCAGCTCCACATTCACTTTGGCACTCTCAATGGCATGCGCTGAAACATCGAGGCAGGTTACTTTTTTCGCGCCATACTTGCAGGCATGCAGCGTGAAGCTGCCCGTATGTGAGAAGCATTCCAGCACTGTCGCACCGTCCCAATAAGGGAACGTTACATGTTTACCGCTCTTATTAACTGGCAAGGTCTGTAGCGAACCCTCCTCAGTTTCGATTTCCTGCAGCGTAATGCCGCTTCGTCCCCCCCAGCCTTTCATGAGCGGAGCAATAGAAGCTCTATTCTCACGTTGGTCAAAGAAGTAGCCAGTCTTCTGGCCTTCTTCAATATCAACGACCAGCTTCAGGCCATTCTCACTCACAGTTACATGCCGTGGACACTCCCCATACAGCAAACCCGTTGTCTGCTCCATACCTTCAAGCTCGCGCACACTAACATCACTGCGCTCATAGATTCCGCGCGGTGCCATAACCTGCACCAATGCTTCGACGATTTCTGCACGCCGCTTGTCCATTCCGAGCGTAAGCAGCTGCACAACCAAAATATCTCCGAATCGATCTACAATAAGCCCCGGTAAAAAGTCCGCTTCACCATAAACCAAGCGATAAGCATCCGCACCCGGAAGGAACCGATTTCTGTGTTGCAGACAATTCGCAAAACGTTCTGCAAAAAAGGCTGTATCCATGATCGCAAGGGGTCCCTGTGATACAATTCTTACCCGAATCTGTGACGCTGGATTGTAATATCCCACGGCCAAAAATCGGCCCTGATGATTAAGGACATCTACTAATCCCCCCGCTTCCGGATTTCCTTCTACCGATGCGACTTCACCTGCATAGACCCATGGATGGCCCTGTTCCAGTCTTTTTTTGCGATTGCGTTCTAAAATAACCGATGGCAATGACTTCAACTCCCTGTTTTTCTAAAAATGTTTTTATACATGTCCCATGCAATACATTCATATATTGGTGTACAACCCTCGTCCAAAGGAGTATGCCCTATGTTCAGTGATTTGCTGTTCCCTATCATATATGGTCTTGTTATCTTTCTAGCCGGCATGAAGCTGATGGAAACGGCGTTGTCCAAGCTAGCAGGCCCTCTATTAACTACAAGTCTAAATAGAGCTACCTCAACACCTATTAAAGGAATGATTGCCAGCAGCCTGTTGTCCGCCTTACTCCAGAGCAGTACTGCTGTAACGGTGTTGACTATCGGCATGGTCAATGCCGGCCTGCTCACCTATGCCCGCACACTTGGCATTATCTTGGGCAGCAACATCGGCACCACATTAACTACAGAATTGATCGGACTTCAGATCAATACCATGGCCACGCCCTTGCTGGCAGCCTCGCTCAGTCTGTGGGCAGCGGCAGTTATTGCAGGCGAACTGCCGCCTACATCGCGAGTGGCAGAGCTCTGCCACAAAATATCCCCGCCACTGCAATTTATCAGTCTGGCTGTATCAGGCTTCGCCCTCGTCCTATGGGGGATCGCTGTCATGCAGTCTATCGGCGGAATACTTCAGGAAAGTGGCTTATTCCTCTGGTTCCTAAACCATGCCGCTACAAGTGCCCTATGGGGGCTCGCCGCTGGAGCGTGCCTAACAGCCCTGCTCCATAGCAGCGCTGCTGTCATAGCTATGGCTATGAGCATTGCCGCCTCGGGTGCCATGCCGCCTGAGCTAGGTATAGCCATAGTGCTAGGCGCCAACGTAGGCACCTGTGTCACAGCGGTCATTGCTTCCATCGGCGGCACGCCATCCGGCGTCTTCGTCGCTTGGTCCCATGTTGCGCTTAATGTAGGCGGTGCACTACTATTCTTGCCCATGATCGGGCTGCTACAAGCAAGTGCAGCATGGATTGGTGGAGGCCCTGCTTCACAAATCGCCCACGCCCAGACCATTTTCAACGTAGTCTGCTCACTTCTAGCACTGCCATTATGTTACCTGCCTATATGGACAAAACTGGAAAAACGTCTTCAGTCTTAGCTTAAAGGTACCGTTTTTTTATACCCCAGCTTTCCACAACTGTACTATTATACTTCAATCGAAAATATTATAAAACCGCGAACCGTCGTAAAAAGTGATCACCGTCGAGAAAATTCCAATCAGCACAAACAAAGCCAATGCAAAATAATCGTCTCTCGTGAACGGGCGACTGCTATACCAAGTTCGTTTTGTCTCAGTGCCAAAGCCGCGCAGCTCCATAGCGGTACTGATATTTTCAATTCGCTCGATACTAGTCAAAATTAGGGGCATCAGAATCGAAATGATATTTTTTAGCCGCTTAGGCAGCTTTTCTTTTCTGGAAATATCTATTCCCCTTGCTTGAGCAGAAAACGATATATTCTCATAATCTCGTTGAATATCCGGAATGTACCGTAGAGCCAGCGATACAGAATATGCAATTTTATAGTTCACTCCAACTCTGTTTAAGGATGCTGCAAATTCACTGGGATGGGTCGTTAGAAGAAACAATAGTGCCATTGGAATGACCACTGCATATTTGAGGGCAATATTGAATTGATAAAATAGCTGCTCCCAAGTTACCGTATACCGGCCTGCAATGTGCATAATATCATGACGTGTACCGTAAACACGTACGCCCTCCAAAGGAGAAAAGATAAAGATAGCTATATGATTAAGCAAAAAGAAAATCAAGATGAAATATAATACGAAAGCATAATCCTGAAATTGGACTTTGGAAATTCTAAAGGCAAGCAAACTAAATAACAGCATCACAATTAGACATCTTGTATCATATGTAATCATCCCCGTCACAGACCACACTACAAATAAAATCAACTTAGTAGCGCCGGTAAGACGGTGAATAGGTGAATCCTGCTTCGTAAAAGTTAACATTTTGGCCTTCATCCGCCTCGGCTCCTCCTATCATACGCAATGAACCTTCTAACGAACTCCTCTGGTTGTTTCAGTTCAGCTTTTACAGCTAGGGCAAAAAGCGAGGTTTCTTTCAAGTTCGCTTTTTTTACCACATCAGTATTCGTTAATATTCGCTCAGGTCTATCATCCGCAAGCTTCACGCCATCAGCTAACACTATAGCTCTATCGGCATATTCCAGCATCAAGTGCATATCATGCGTGATCATAATGACCGTCATCCCCTGCCCCCGCAGCGTCAAGAGAAATTCCATCATTTCGTTATAATGCCTGTAATCCTGAGCAGCAGTCGGCTCATCCAAAATGATCACTTCCGGCTCCAGTACCAGAATAGCGGCAATCGTAACCCGTTTCTTCTGGCCATAACTAAGCGCCGAGATAGGCCAGCTGCGAAAAACATAAAGTCCGCACACCTTCAAGACTTGATGGACACGTTCACGAACTAGCTCCTCAGAGCAACCTCGGAGTCTAAGTCCTAGAGCGACCTCGTCATATAAAAGTGTCTTAGAAATCATATGATTGGGATTTTGCATGACAAAACCGATCCGCTCTGCCCGCTCCTTAATCGTGTCCTGAGCAATATCACGCCCATGCATCCGTATTGATCCGGAAGTAGGTTTATAGAAGCCACAAATAAGCTTGGAAACTGTAGATTTCCCAGCCCCATTTCGCCCCGCTATACAGACCATCTCTCCTTTATGAATACAGAGATTGAGCTTATCCAGCACCTGCTGATTTTTTTCGTATCCAAAAGAAATATCTCTTAGCTCAAGGATGGGTGGGCTCTCCAGCTTATCCTGGCGTGAGTGATTGCACTCATACCAGATCTTTAGTTTATTAGAACACGCCTCCAACTCTATATCGTTCACATGCTGCGGATTCATATTTGCTGTAATCGAACATCCGGCATACTTTAAAGCCGTTAAATAGAGAGGTTCCCGAATGCCAACTTCTGAAAGCAACGTTGTGCTCAACAGTTCTGCAGCCGGCATATCCGACACAATACGTCCTTCATGGATCACAATAATACGATCCACTGCCCGATGCAGCACCTCTTCAAGACGATGCTCGATCATAATAACGGTTTTACCTGTCTCTTTATGCACTCGATCAATAAGCTCAATCGCTTTTATACCGGTATAAGGATCTAAGCTTGCCAGCGGTTCATCAAAGAGCAGGATGTCCACATCACCTACCAGAACACCTGCCAAGGTCGTTTTTTGCTTTTGTCCACCCGATAACTCTTGAGGAGAAGAAGCCAGAAATTCGTGGATATCCACCGCTCTTGCGGCAGCCGCCACTTTACTCTTCATTTCTGTCTGCTGAACCACATGGTTCTCTAGACTGAAGGCGATATCCTCACCAACCGTTAATCCTACAAATTGTCCATCCGGGTCCTGCAATACGGTACCCACCTGATTGGACAGCTCTGCGATACTCAGATCCTTCTGCTCCTGGCCCATAATCCGTAATGAACCTGATATTTCCCCACTGTAAGCAAAAGGAATGAGACCATTAATACAATGAGTAAGTGTACTTTTCCCAGAACCTGAAGGCCCCACGATAAGTACCTTTTCCCCTTCAACAATCGTTAAGTTGATCCCCTGCAGTGTGGGTTCCTGCTGCGCCCGATATTGAAAGCTGAAATCCTTAAATTCAATCATTACTTTTTTCATCCGAGACCTTCCTCTGGGTTAATGTGAAGAGAAAAAAGCCGGTGATTTCCACCGGCTTTTTTAGCTTGGATTTGTATTCCACTCAAGCTTCTCTAGTTAAGCTGCCCTGTTTCGTTCTTGTCTTAGCATACGCAATGGCTAGTAAAGATCCGATCACTGCCACCGAAGCTATATTTAATGCACCTGCGGTCAGTCCTTGCGTAAATACTTTATTTACGGGTTCTGCATAGATCAGAATATCCAACACCGGGGCTACAAGGAACCATGCTACAGCATTCGCTGCAATCTGAGCCAGATTAAAGCGTATTATTTCCTTCCGTCCGAATTCCCCGTCATGAATAGCGATTCTAGCTACTAACAAGCCAATAACCAGCCCTACAATGCCAGATGATATGACCCAACTGAACCATGGCGATCCATAAGATATCGTATCCTTCAGGGTATGCCCGATCAGGCCTATAAATAATCCGGCAAACGGACCGTACAATAGGGAGAACAATGCCAGTAATGCGTATGTAGTCTCGATGTTAGTGTTTGGAATACCCGAAGGAATCGAGCCGAATCTCCCCAATATAACGAATAAAGCAGAACCAATACCAATCGCTACAATCGTCTTGATCGACAACACCTTTTGTTTTGCCATGTTCTCATCTCCCCCAACGCATCTATTATGTTTTATGTGATTATACATCGGAATAGTCGGAATTACTATAGAATCCAAATAAAAAAATCTGCAAAGCAACATAATGTTGGCTTTGCAGATTCATATTTGATTATTCAGATCATATTTTCTATTACTTCACTGTCACTGATACCGTAACTGTCTTGCCGCCTAGCTTTCCTTTAATGGATGTCGTTCCTTTACTCACAGCTACAATCTGACCGCTAGCAGATACTCTCGCTACAGAAGGCTTGGAGCTGGTCCATACCGCACTTCCAGTAACAACAGCAGTCTTACCAGTATCATACTGTGCAGTCACGACTACATTCTGAACGGCTCCCGGAGCCATTTTCAGTCTGCTTTCATTAACGGTTAGCTTTGTCAATTTAGGAACTACAGTAATTTTGACACTAGCAGCAATCCCTTGGTAAGATCCTGTCAGCGTAGCAGTACCTTCTGTTACTGCTTTAACGGATGTAGCTTTAACCGTAGCAACCGCCTCATTCGAGGACTGCCAATTCATACTGCTGGAGACATTTCCCGTTTTACCATTAGAATAATAAGCCGTTACCTTTATCGCTTTAGAGCCTTTAATGTTCATTTCGATAGCAGTAGGTTCTACAACAAGCTTAGTAACCTTTTGTTCAATGGTAACTGGGATACTGATGGTTTTATTGGCGTAAGTTCCCTTTAAAGTAGCAGAACCCTTCACCAGTCCTTTGATTACCTTACCGGAAGTTGTTGTCTTGATAATTGCATTCGTACCGGTAAGCTCCCATTCCATAGTTCCAGTAGCATCAAGTTCACTGCCGTTTTCCATCACAGCTTTCACTTCAGGAACAGCCTTCTCTTCACCAGTAACAATCACCAGATTTTCTTCTGGTCCAAGCAAGACAAGGACTTTATCTTTCACTGTAACCTTTACTTCAACACTTTTTTCTCTTACAGCTGTTTTTGAAGTCGTTGGGTTTTCTGATTTTATTTTACCGATAACCTTCACAATACCTGCCGATTCAGCTACAATTTTACCGTCTTTAATGGTGGCAATCTCATCATCCGCAGAGGTCCACTCGATATCACTGCTAAGATCTAGCTTTGTTCCGTCAAGCTTTGTACCGTTTACTTTTGGAAGGCTTACGGTGTCATCTGTGTAAAGCTCCAGTTCCGTCTTGTCGGCTTCCAGTTCTGTAATCGTAGGATAAACTGTCAGCTTAAAGCTTTTATTAATTCCTCTGTACTCTGCTTTAATAACCGAAGTTCCCACTGCTTTAGCAGTCACTGCCGCGGTATCGCTACCAGGCGTAACGGTTGCCGCCAATTGGTTATCCGAAGTCCATACTGCGCTGCCTGAAATATTCGGAGTAGAATTCGCAGCATCGCGAACCTCAGCCTTAACGTTCAGGGTTTCACCCATAAACAGGAATTGATCTCCTGTAGGAGTAAGTAGTAGCGCTTCATAAGGAGCACGTACATATACGTCTACAGTTTGTGTAATCCCCAGATAGGATACTGTAATTACAGCTTTACCAGCAGACAACACTTTGATCTCGCCTTTGTCTACTGTAGCTACACTAGCACTAGAAGAGGACCATTCCGCTTTCGCTGAAATATCATTTGCGCTGGATTTTGTAGTTTCTTTAGTCTCTGCAACCAATTTCAAAGGTGCATCTCCAACTAGCATCTCTAGTTCTTTAACGATTTTGTCGTCATGTTTAAGCTCAATTTCAGAATAAGGCAATTTCACTACAGCCTTAAAGGTTGCTGTTAAGGTCTTGTATTTGGCAGTGATCGTTGCTGTACCTTCACCAGCCAAAGTGATCTTACCTTCTGCAATGGTCAATACGCTTGTGTTCGAGCTGCTCCAAGTAGTATCAGCCGTTACATCCTTAGCAGAAGTCGCTGTTTCTCCACCAATCGCATTGGCTTTGACCAGCAGTTTATCCTCATCATCACCCAATTTGTAGTTCCCTTCAGAACTATATTCGAGCTTCAGTTCTTTAACAGGATGTGCTACCTCAACTTCAATGGTAGCAAGTGCATGATTATAAGTCGCTGTAATAATAGCTTTTCCACTGTCTATCGGAGTCAGCAGGCCATTTACTACCTTTACAGCGTTTGTGTTAGAAGAATTCCATACAACTGCACCTGTCACATCTCTTTTAGATGAGGACCCTTCCACATTCGCATATACCTTAAGTTGCTTTGGCGTTTGTCCAACCGTAAGCTCTACTTTAGCTGAGCTTTCGAATTCAATCGAGTTGATATCGCCGGTCGCTGCAAAGACACTTACCGGAAAAACCGCAGTAGCTAACAATATCATGATGAGGAGCATTTTCGTCATTTTCCTGTACACAGTCATTTGTTCTCTCCCTTAGGCTATAATGTCGTTCGGTGGTTTATCCCCACACTCTTTTACTTATATCGACAATTGTACCCTAAGTGTTTACCCCCTGGCTCTATAAAGCGAAATTCGGGACTTTCAGACTAGATAATACGGTAAAGGTTGATCAAAATATTAGGAAGTAATATGCTAACTACTAAATTCTTTCTTGAAACAAGGGGGCTACGATGAGTGCAGAGAACGTCCAACTAGAAGCAATCCCGTCTCCTAAACAGGAAGATAGCTTCCTTAAAGGGGTAAAAGATTGTATTCCCACACTACTAGGCTACTTAAGCATCGGACTTGCAGCAGGCGTTGTTCAAAAGACAGCCGGACTCAGCATTGCTGAGATTGCCTTAATCAGCTTGATTCTTTACGCGGGCTCCGCTCAGTTTATAGCTGCTGGAATGATAGCCGTTAGCAGCTCGCCTGCGGCCATTATCATTACGATATTTATCGTGAATCTTCGCCATATTTTGCTTAGTGCAGCTCTTTCTCCTTATTTCCGCCATCTTTCCCCACTGAGAAATATGCTGGTTGGTTCTTTATTGACTGATGAGACCTTTGGAGTTGCCATCAATCAAGCTTTGAATAAGCAGCAAATCAGTGAAAAATGGATGCACGGTCTAAATCTCACAGCATATTTAAATTGGTTTCTTGCGAATGTAGCGGGAGCTTTTTTAGCCCAGTGGATCTCAGACCCTGATCAATTCGGTTTGCAGTTTGCCTTACCTGCGATGTTTATTGGTATTCTTGTAATTTCCATGATTGACCGTAATAAAATCAAACTAGATTTGGTTGTCGCAATCCTTGCCGTAATCATAGCAGTAGGAAGCTCTTTCCTATTCTCCAGTAGTGTTGGAGTGATTATCGCTACAGTTATTGCGTCAACGATAGGGATGGTGTTTGAAAAATGGAAGTGAGATGGGATGTATTTCTGATCATTCTAGGAGCAGCTTTTGTGACCTTTATTCCCAGGGTGGTTCCGCTTATGATCCTTAGCCGGTTTGAATTGCCAGAATGGGGAATGCGCTGGTTAAATTATGTTCCTATCTCTGTTATGGCGGCATTAATAGGTCAGGAGATATTTTTGAATGATGGAAAATTTTCGTCTTTAGCTAATAACATTGAGCTTTTTGCGGCATTGCCTACTTTTTTGGTTGCGATAAAAACCCGGAGCTTGCTAGGCACTGTACTGGCGGGGATTGTTTCAATCATGATCCTACGGATGTTTTTTTGATCCACTTCTACGCGTATGAAGTCGCTATCGGACCCAGTTGACCTTATTCACAGCTTTATCCCACTTTTGGAACACTAACGGACCCCATAGTCGCTATTGCCATGAAAAACACCTATTATGAACCACTTTCTGAGGAATAGCTGCACTGGAGTCCGAAACTAAGCATAAAAGGCAAAAAAATTGCAAATAACGCCATCTGGGTCCGAAAGCATCAGGAGATTGTTATGAATTGGTGGTCTAGGCAGCAGCAACTAAAAAACAGAGCAGCCCTTCCCCATTAACGGAAAAATGGCTGCTCTGTTGTCTTTTTACTAATATCTATTTAACGGATATTTATTGCTTAACGAACAGCCTGCTGAAGCCCAGTCTGACTAACCCCGATCAACTCACCGCGGCATTCGTTCACGCCAGCTTCCGTTATCTTCACCTGACAAAGTTCTCCTTGGAGTGAATCTTCACCATCGAAGAACACCTGCAAATAGTTGTCGCTAAACCCATGCTGGATATTGCGGCCCGGAGCCCCTTTTGCGGCTCTTTCCGGAATAACACTTAATGTCTGACCTACAAATTTACGAGCATAAGCTATTTGCATTTCTTCTGAAAGATCAATCAGTTCCTGCACGCGTACATTTTTGATTTCTTCGTCGATCTGATTCTCCATCCGCGCTGCTGGAGTGCCCGTCCGCTTGGAGTAAGGGAATACATGCATCTCAGAGTAATTAATAGCCTTCATGAAATCGTAGCCGGCACGGAACATTTCATCGGTCTCCCCCGGGAATCCAACGATAACATCCGTAGTAATCCCGACATCTGGCATCGCCTGACGGATCAGCTGCATTTTGGCGTAATATTCTTCTGTCGTATATTTACGGCGCATTGCTTTCAGCACATCATTATGTCCGGCTTGCAGCGGGATATGCAGATGACGGCACATTTTAGAGGAACGGTTCAGCACCTCCAGCAGCTTCTCATCGATCTGGCTGGCTTCGATAGAACTGATACGTACCCGCTCCAGTCCATCCACCTTATCTAGATCCCACAGCAAATCGGCTAGACGGTAATTATCAAGATCATCACCGTAACCACCGGTATGAATACCCGTGAGAACAAATTCTTTATACCCTGCTTCTACTAATTGATGCGCCTGGGTTACGATGCTTTTGGGATCACGGCTGCGGGAAAGTCCACGTGACCATGGAATGATGCAGAATGTGCAGAAGTTGTTGCAGCCATCCTGAATCTTCATAAAAGCACGCGTCCGATCCGCAAAGCCAGGTACATCCATCTCTTCGAATTCACGTGTCTTCATAATATTACGAACAGCGTTGACTGGCTGACGTGAGGCTTCAATGTTCTTCACATGCGTCATGATCTGATCGCGGTCCTGGTTACCAATAACAAGATCGACACCAGGAATATCCAGAATCTCACCAGGAGAGGTCTGTGCATAGCAGCCAGTAACCGCCACGATAGCCTCCGGATTGCGGCGAACGGCACGACGAATCATTTGACGGCTTTTTTTGTCACCTGTATTAGTTACAGTACAAGTATTAATCAGATATACATCGGCGGGTCCCTCGAAATCGACCTGCTCGTAACCTTCATTTTTGAATAGCTGCCAGATGGCTTCGGTGTCATAAAAATTCACTTTACAACCTAAAGTATAAAATGCTACGGATGGCATCTCTTAAGCTCCTCCCATTTCTCCAGATTCATATAAAATACAAGCAGCGGCAACCATGCCCGCTGTCTCACAGCGCAGAATACGCCGTCCTAGTCCTACGGAAACCGCACCAGCTTCTTCTGCCTTTTGGCATTCCTCTGGTGTAAAGCCCCCTTCAGGACCTACCACAATCAATACCTTCCCACCAGCCTGCGGTGAAAGCGAGGATAACCAAGGGGCAACACTGCTGCGAAGCTGCAAGCCTTCTTCTTTTTCATAACAGAAATAAATTGCATCATACTCACTAAAAGTCTGGAGCAGCTGCTTCCAGGATAACGGTGAGCCTACAGCCGGAACGATGTTCCGGTGTGCCTGCTCGGCAGCTTCTTTACAAATTTTACGCCAGCGGTCCAGCCGCTTACTTTCCTTGCGTTCATCGTATTGTACAATCGTGCGCTCCGACAGAAAAGGAATAAAACCAACGGCTCCAATTTCTGTGCACTTTTGAATGACAGTTTCCATCTTATCAGCCTTGGGTAAGCTCTGAGCCACTGTGATTTTTATCCGCGGTTCATGCGTCATCTCCAGGGTTTCCAGGATATTCACTGTCACTTCCCCAATTTCGATCTGAGCAATCTCCACTAACGCTTCACGGGAGACGCCATCGCTGACAATAAGCTTGTCCCCAGCCTTACCGCGCATCACTTTGGCAATATGCCTTGCATCTTCCCCGTCAATTCTAACGTTATCTGCACCAAACTGCTCCGGTGTAACAAAATATCGCTGCATCTCTTCATCATCCTGTTCATGAATTCAGTAAGAAGAAACGGTAAAGACGCCTTAATAAAGACGTCACCCGTTTCTTAGAGAAATATAACTATGGATCAGGCGAAATTTAACTATCCTATTTTTCAACAAATTACATAATACAATGTTTAAGCAGGGTTGACCAGACTTCAGTCCCTACCTTAGCTGCCAAACATTCTTAGGAATAGCTGTACAAATGTTCTCGACATTTCACTAGCCCAGTGGCCAAGAGGATCAATGGTATAGGTTCGTAACCCTGGAATAAACAGAATTAATAAAAAGATAAATACAGCCCATTGCTCAAATTGCTGTAATTTGCCCCGAATGGAGCGAGGAGCAATATCCTCCACAATCCGGTAGCCATCCAGCGGAGGCAATGGAATCAGATTGAACAAGAATAAAAAGAAGTTCCATTGAATAAAGGTGCCAAAGAACAGATACACTGCCTCTAAAACGCGATCATTGGAGATCGACTCTAATACACCGGTTGCCGCAAGCACCCCATATATTAAAGCACCAATAATCCCTAGTAACAGGTTACTGATTGGGCCCGCAGCAGACACAATGACTCCCATCAGACGGGGGCGGCTAAAGTTATCGCGGTTTACAGGAACCGGACGCGCCCACCCGAAACCAGCAACCAGCAGCAGTAAAATACCAAAAAAATCGAAGTGTACAGCAGGGTTAAGCGTCATGCGTCCTAATAATCTAGCCGTAGGGTCACCGAACTTATTTGCGAAATAAGCATGACTGAATTCATGTACTGTAAAAGCAATTAAAATCGTAATAAGCAGAAAAGGAAGCTGATCCAAATCTACACGTATTATACTTTGCAATATATCCATTTTTACCTCTTTCCGGCTGTAAATGCCACCCAATCTTCTTCACGGGATACTTCCATAATCTCAAAGCCGGACTCTTGTAGTGCGTTAGCCACAAGCCCTTCTTTATCCTTGTAAATACCAGAGGTAATATACAAGCCTCCTGGCTGAAGTGCACGATACACATCATCCGTAAACAATACGATGATTTCTGCCAAAATATTCGCAACTACAATCTTCACTGGGAGTGTAACGCCAAGACTATCCACTGTTACTTGCTCAGCAGGTGTTCCCTCAAGAGTGTGACCCGGTCTAGCGGATGGCCACATTTCTCCAGCAGCCGTGTCAGCTACACCTTCACCGCCTAGCAAGGAGAGCAGGTCGCTTTCTTTTACCGTAATGAACTTCTCAAGTTTGTTCAGTGCTACATTCTCGCGCGCACTTTCAACAGCTACAGGGTCCAAATCTAACGCCAGCACGGATTTCGCACCGAGCAGCATCGCACCTACAGCCAATATTCCTGAACCCGTACCAACATCGATTACTTCTTCGCCGCCGCTAATATTCTTCTCGAGCGCACGCAGGCACAAAGCTGTTGTAGGGTGAGTCCCTGTACCAAATGCCATACCAGGGTCCAGCTCAATGATTGCTTCATCTGGGCGCTCAGGCGTATATTCCTCCCAAGTTGGTTTAATCGTGAGACGCTCCGATACCCTGAGCGGTTTAAAATATTGCTTCCAAGCATGCGCCCATTCGTCTTCATCTACGGTTTTCCAAGAAATCAGCGATTTGCCCGGATCAATACCGTACTCACGCAATTCTGCTACCCGTGGAGTCAGTTCTTCTATAACAGCATCCATATCCGTGGAATCGGCATAATAACCTTTGATTACCGCTTCCCCTTCTGGGATATCATTCAAGGGTTGGTCGTATAATTCACCGTAACGCGTATTCCGCTCTTTACTGAGTGTTCCGGATTCTTCAATAGAAACCCCACCCGCTCCTGCTTCATATAAAAAATTCGAAATCATTTCTTGTGCTTCTTCTGTTGTATGTATCGTCACTTCATGCCATAACATCTTTATGTGATCCTCCTAAAGTTTTGTGAGCGTTAGCTTCATTGATTGACTTCGTGCAAAACTGGCTTCGTAAGCATAGACTTAGTTTTGTGAGCATTCGCTTCATAGTATAACATTTCTTCTTGGGGTAACGCCAAACTACAGATCAACGCTCTGCTATGCCCGTGCTGCTCCTGCAAAAGCAATCGAGCGAATGATCATCTACCATCCCCGATGCCTGCATAAAAGCATAACATATGGTAGAGCCGACAAACTTCATGCCTCGCTTTTTTAATGCTTTACTCATTGCGTCAGACTGAGCCGTCGAAGCAGGGACATCCGCACGTGTCTTCCAATGGTTAATCGAAGGTGCACCCCCCACAAAACTCCAGAGATAATCTGCAAAGCTGCCTGTTTCCGCACTAATTTGCAAATATACGCTTGCATTACGAATGATAGAATCAATCTTTAAGCGATTTCTAATAATCCCGGGATCGTTCATCAGCTCAGCAATTTTCGGCTCATCATAATGCACAATCTTTTCCGGATCAAATCCATCAAATACCTCTCTGTAATGTGCCCGCTTTTTTAAGACGGTGTACCAGCTTAATCCTGCCTGCATGCCTTCGAGCATAAGTAATTCAAACAGCTTCCGGTCATCATACAGAGGTTTACCCCACTCTTCATCATGGTATGCGATATATAAAGGATCCTCATTAACCCAAGCACAGCGAGTGATTTCCATCCTTTTCTCTCCTTTACGCTAATCCTCCCTGAGTCCACTCAGCATCTACTCACTGTAAACGAAAAAAAGGGAAGAACACAAGGTTCCTCCCTAAAAAAAATTTTCTATGGCCGCAGCTGCACTCTTGTTTCTTTATCCGGATCGTCAGTCGTATAGAAGAATATATAAATAGAAGCTTCTGTACCTTTGAAACCCTTGTAAACATCAATGGCCTTATTGTTTCCATCCCCCGTGAAATTAACGGTCAGAGGTTTACCTAAAATACGCTCTTTCCCCAGTCCGATATGGGTCTGGTTAATTCCACCGAAGCGAGCATCTTCACTTTCAGTCTCTACATAAAGATCGGCACCCTGCATATAGTACGTCCATTTTACCGGATAACCACTAAGCTGCTGGATAAGCGTCTGTTTCTTATCAGATATATTCGTCAACAGAAGTGGTGTTTTTTCGTCCTTGTTAATTTTATAGCTGCCGTGCTGAGTCACCTTGTATTTAGCAACAAAGGTAATTGGCGTCTCTTCTGTGATTTCAAGGTCAACTGGCCGCTCAAAACGAAGCACTGTTAATTCCGGCTCACCTTCTGGAGATCTCCAGAAATTGCCCTCCAGCGTCTTGCCTGCTACTTCAAGAGTAGACTTTTGATACGGGAAATTGTTGCCTTTCTCTTTACTTCTAATGGCGATTCGAATTTGAGTAGGCGTCACTACCATTTTCTCCAGCGTGTAATTAGGTTCGCCCTCTTCTAGCGGCAGATTCAATGAAGTATTTATGGTTCCGCTCTCCATCTGCTTTTTGCTTAATTGAAGATCAAAAGCTAGTGGCCCCTCAACCTTTTTCTCTTGTTTCATGTACTGCAGCTTGTAATTCACTTCTCCGCTGGAAATATCAGCCGCCTTAAAATATTGCTGGGACGTATATTCCCCGTTTTCTCCCGGTGTACCGAAAGCACCTCCTGCCAGCGAATTTATGAGCGTTCCGTTTTTGTAAGCGACTATATTTGGAAAGGCCCATTCTTTTGTTTCTGGCTGATCAAAAATGATCGCTGAAGAGAATAATATTTTTTCTTGTCCTTGGGTAAAAGGTTTCACCTCTATGCTGCGCATCCCTTCCTGTCCAATAGGAAACTTTTGTGTCTCCTGCGATTGGATATCCAGCGGTAAATCTAACTCCTGTGTGCTAAAGGCTTGCAGATTATCTGCAACTAGTTGCACATTCACAGTGTCCTTTTTCGGTGTCCAATCACTCTCGAAATATCCGTTGTAATGTTGATTTTTCTCATCCCATAACACATAACTGAACTCACTGGGACCATTCGCCCCATCTGCGCCCTTCAAAGTCATTCCTTTAACATTCCAATTTTCATTTTCCAAGCGTTTTCCTACATCCAAAGTGAATAAGATAACCGTCCGATTCTCATCCACAATCGCTGTATGTAGCTTCAGAGTTACTCCATCCTGTGTCACCGACTGGTTCAGTTGTTGTCCGAGATTTTGGGCCAGCGCTGATTGAACGCCTCCTCTCCCATGGAGCAAATTATCCCAATCATAATGCACTGCCGCATATACGGGTGCCGCTGCAATAAGTACTGAAAATGAAGCAACCACAGCTATTTTACTCCAGTTTCTCCTTCTGTTCCCGCTACCATTGGCCATACGAAGTTGTAGGGGAGTCATTGTACTGTTTTCTTGCTCTAAACGTCCCCACATGCGTTCAAAATCTGGATAAGGCACGCCTTTATCTTCATTTAAACGATGCTCCAGCATATTTTCTAACTTTTTCAAAAGCTTCGCCCTCCTTTAGTTCAATTTGAACCCCAGCCTCCTGCAGGATTCTCCTCATTACCGTTAGTCCTTTATGCAGCCTAGATTTGGTCGTTCCAAGTGGAATGGACAGCAGATCCGAAATTTCAGCCAGACTGAAATCATGCATATACCTAAGTGTGAGCACCATCCTAAGTTTGATAGGGACCTGGCTCATATATTGCGCCCACTCGACCTCCGTCTCACGCTGCTCAATCTGCTGCTCCACAGCTGTTTCTGCCGTTTTATTAAAGAAATGAAGGTTGTCCGTTATCTTCTGTTGCAAGGTTCGTTTTCGTTTCAAATGATTGAGGCAATGGTTGACCGTTATTTTCATAATCCAAGCCTTGATATGCTCCACGTGCTCACGATTACTGCGAAATACGGTAATAAAGACATCCTGAGTCAAATCCTCTGCATCCGCCGCGTCATGCACCATATAGTAGCAAGTCCGGTATACATCTTTATTGTAGGTTTCAAATAACTCCCGGTTACTCTCCAAATCTTGCGCCCTCCTTTCTTGACTGAGATATCTATATGACAACCAATCCTTGGAAAAGGTTCGTTTTTCTGAGCATAAACTATCGCTACTCTTAAAGACATAGGGAAAATCAAACGGGCTTAATAATCTGAATGAAGCAAATGGAGGAAGGACAATGACTCTTTTAACTACTGGTCCGATAGAAAACAATGTTAACTCAGAAAACAACACAAGACTTACACAACAGGTCACGGTCAAAATTGCTAATGGTAGCGGTCAGATTGCTTCCACAGTTCTGATCGAAGGCTACTACATGAATGAGAAAGAATTCAATATGTATGCGATCTGCTAGATGTGATGCCAAATCAAGTAATAACTAAAAATTATTTTGCGGATTTTGATACTTTCGAATTTTTTTTCACAACTGCTAGTTTGCCAGATCATCCAATTCAACTCTCATTTTGGGGTAAAGACAGTGCAGAAAGATTAGTAGCCCCGCATCGATTAGTTACAGCAGAATTACTTGGGTATGATGGGGCAACTGGCGCGACAGGCGCTACTGGGGTGATGGGGCTAAAGGTGGGACTGGCTCTGATGGGGCGATTGGGGACACGGGAGTTACTGGAGTGACGGGAGCTACGGGCGCGACTGGAGTCACTGGCACGACTGGTGCTTCTGGTAACACCGGAGTTAACGGAGTCATCATAAATCATAGATATATGATTCCTACCTTGATTGTTAACAAAATCGGATAATACCAACAATTAAAAGGGTCTATCTCTCGCAAGTGAACTGTGACCGTATTTGTGGAAAGTTGAAAAAAGAAGACCTTTAAGAAGCAATTAATAGGTGACTCCTGAATTCATCGGGAGTCATCTTTTTTAATGTCCATTGATATCGCTCGGAGTTATAGTAGGCGATATAGTCATCAACCTTTGTTCGTAATTCCAAGAGAGTCATACATGTCTTGTACTCCAAATCATCCTTCAGATGGCCAAAAAAGCTCTCCATGGCGGCGTTATCCCAGCAGTTCCCTTTCCGTGACATGGACTGTGTAAACCCAGCTTCGCGTACGAGAAGGCGGAATCTAGGGTGAGTATAGTGCATTCCTTGATCCGAATGCAAAAGGGCTTCTGGATGAATATTGCCATCCAGTCGTTCAAGTAGTTTCTCCAGTGTTCGTTCTACAATTGGCATAGCCAATGAAGAAGAGAGGTAGTGAGCTAAAATTTGTCTCGTAGCCCCGTCTTTCACCACGGATAAATAAGCACATTGTCCATTACCATAATGCATATAGGTAATATCCGTCAGCAGCACTTTCTCAGGCTCTCCTTGGTCAAACTGGCGCTTGAGTAGGTTGGGACATGTTTGGTGCTCTTGTGTGGCTTTTGCCATCTTGCGATAGGGATTTGCTTGCCGGATCGTAGCAACAAGCTTATATTTTCGCATTAATCTTCGAATCTTTTTATGATTCATGATGATACCATTCTCCCGTTCCAGCCACATCTTCACGACCAATGCTCCAGCTTTACCATTCAAAGCGTCATAGTGTTTCTTGATAAGGAAAGCGTCTCGTTCGTCTGCCTTCTCTCGCAACTGTCTTGCTTCCTCAGCGACTTGCCAACGGTAATATCCGCTTAAGCTCACACAAGCTAGCTTACACAAATAACGCGTCATTCGCTGCAGACCGTGCTTACGTATCGTTTGGTTAATAATTTCGTAGCGCTCGGAGGGGGTCAACGTTTCCTCTGCATCTTCTGCTTTTCGAGCGCCTCCAGCTTTTTTAAGAAGTCGTTCTCCATCTCCAGAAGCTTGATTCGTGCTTCTGCACGTTTTAACTTTTCCTCGGTAGAAAGTTCCCCTGTCGGTCGTCTGCCCGGGGATCCTTTTCCTCGTTGTTCCTCTAGTAGTCCAGCCTCTCCCAGAGCATTATATGTATTACGCCAACGGGTTAGGCAATGCTTAGGCTTCTTGCGACCGATAATATCTAGGTTAAATCCTGCGCTAAGGAAGATCTCCATTGGGGCTTGGCCTTCCTTATAGGCCTTAACCGCAGCCAACTTAAACGTTGGTGAATAGGTAATACTCTTTTCCGTCACGTTCTCTACATTTGGATTGTTCTCTAGTTGTTTGATCTCATTTTCGTTGAATATCCTTGAGCTTCCTCTTGTTTTGTTATTCATGAAGGCTTCCTCCGTTATTTCGATATTTCGATTAAAACACAAAATGACCCGTAAGAGGGTCACTTTTTTCAAAGTTTCCATCTTACGGGTCACAGTTCAAAGTAGGAGACCGACCCTTTTTTGCTGATATTCAATCTATCAACATACATACTGCTGCTAGAGAATATCCATAACCTCACGCGCTTGTGTGTCGAGATTTTGTGCAGATGAAGCAATCTTCGAAAAATCCTCCAACGCTACCAGAACCTGCTGCTGACTATCTTCTATATTTTCTTGCACTTGATTTGTTCCTATAGAGATCTTTCCAATTTCCAGCGTGATCGCATCCACACTATCCCGTACCTTTATGATCGAATCTTGTACCATGGAAGATAACTTTCTTACTTCTTTTGCCACCACGTCAAAACCTCGGCCATACTCCCCGGCATGCGCTGCCTCAATAGCAGCATTTAGGGCTAATAATTGCGTTTGCGAAGCAATATCGCGAATCGTTTGCACGATGCTATGAATCGATACAGCTTGCTTTTCAAGATTAGCTAGAGTATGTGTATTTTCTGTCGATACTTCGGCGATTTTGTTGATGCTTCGTAATAATTCTTGACTGCGCTCAATACCTAAATCTGCTCTTTGATTCAAGCTATCTGCCATCTCGTTCATCCGTTGCACAAGATTACTCATGTTGCTTTGTCTTTGGGTGATATTAGTTGCTATTTTAGATACTCCGATGACTTGTTCATTGCTTTCATCAAACACTGGCATGTAGGTGGCTTCAAGCCAAACCGCATTTCCTTTCGAATCCATTCGTTCGATCTTATCCTGAAAACTCTTCCCTGTAAAAAGATCCTGCCAAAACCGTTCGTAACCTGGGCTATCTGCGAAATGTGGAAAACAGAACTCTTTATGATGCATTCCGTACATTTCATCTTTTTTTATATCCCATGGAATTTGCAAAAACCTCATTCACATAAGCAACTCGGCGATCAAGGTCAAACCGGATAATGGCTAAATTTCTTTCTAAAGATCTAACAACAAGCTCATCAGTAACTCCTTGAGAGTGTACCAGCCCCATTCTAATTCCCCCTGAAAAATTCAATACTTGATTGGTCGTAGTTAGTATATTCGAACAATTATACATCCTTAATTTGTAGTGTGATATTAGCTATTTTACTTAAAATATTTATAACATCTGCAGACGTTAATATAATTGAAAATAATGATAATTAGGGAAAACTTCCCTAATGATGTGCAAGATTCGAAGGTTGATCTATCTTTTAGGGAAATACTCCCCAAAAACTCATGAAATCAGGCTTTTTCTATCTTTTCGAGCGTTTTTCAGGGAGGTTTTCCCTAAAAACTCATTTTTTCGAGCATTTAGAGAAAAATAGAGGGAAGTTTTCCCTAATTAATCATTTTCCAACCTCAATCATGCCGAAAATTATATCCAATTCCAACAGAAATGCATCTACAGCTACGTTGACTATGAGACGCCCAAATTCTTCTTAGCGGTAGCCTTACTTATAAGCTAAAAGCTTGCCCTAATTTAGTTCATTTTTCTGATCTCATAACAAAAAAACCCAGCTGCAAATATCAGCTAGGGTTCAACTCTCAATTTCATTTTCAAATTCTATCATTCTCAATCCCATTACTAATTTCAATTTTCAGATTCCAACCACAAAGCAACTTTATTTTACCACTACTTCAGTCGTTCCCTCATTACGAGCACGCAGCAAAATATGGCAGTTCATCCGATTCAAATGCACTCCAGCCAGGCTGCGGCGCAGCAAGCTACGTCTACCTTCGCTTCATGCAGCAGTTGTCTGCGACCTGTGCGAATATATTCCTTCTCCCATTGTACGTACAGTCAAAAGTATCTTATTAATTGGATTTATAATCTTTTATTTTAATCCCCAGAACCATATCCTTCTGATATGCGTCAGCTTGCTTCAAACCAATAATCCTTGGGTCTGAAGGGTAGTGACGTTCAAGATATAACAAAAATGCGTGATGAAACCTAATTTCGGCATCCAATTTATTCAGTTCGTTCGGATGATTCTCTAGTTCGGTTAATTCTGCTTCCCATCGATACAAATCGCTCGCCTCAGAGCGCTCCATACGAACCTTCTCTGTCAGCTCCCGCAACTCACGATAGGCCCGTTTTACTTTTGGAGAGTACAACTGCTTCTGGTTCAAATAGGTTAATAGTGCGATCAATAAGGCTAATCCTGTCCACAAAATAACGTTATCCATCTTCTCCCCCCACACTTAAGCTCTTCGCCCTAATTATACATGCCCAAACACAAAAATACCCCACAAAGTGAGGTATCCGCCTTAGCTTTTTTAGCTGCTATTCTTTCTTCATAATCTCATTCAGCTGACGTTTGTCCGCTTCTTGTGCGCGATCCTGAGCTTCAATATCATCAAGATCGGCTTCCGCCGCCGAGAATTCTACATCCTCTGCTTTAGCTTCGTATAACATTTTCAATTTCTCCGTCTTGGAGAAGATTTGTGAGTTTTCTCTATCCATTGTTCGTCTCCTTTCTTCTTATTAATGAAGTGCCGATCAGACCATCCCGCCTGCTTCTTCAATTAAGCGCAGAGCCTGATCGTAGGACTCCGTATGCACAATAACCGTAAGCAAAATATCTCTCCCCGTTGGACCTCCGTTACCACCATGACTCATTCCGCTAGAGCTGGTGTCCGCAGCTGCAAGTATGCCTGTGTGTGCGTGCTCAGCAGTCATGGAGTCCATTCTGGCCACATTGCCTGTCACCGGATTTACCCCTGAGCTAAAGCTGGTACCTCCATATCTACTGAAGCGATCAATGGAAACTTCAATGGCCCGAAGTGCACGAAGCTTGCGCGCGACGCCTTCGGCTTCCTCTGGACTTTTAAAATATGCCAAAATATATCTTTCCGACATCTTATCCCCGCTCTCGCTTGAAATTCAGATATCTGTTGCATTCATTTATATTGTCTTAATTTCACTTGTTTTATGCTCTGATTTTCTTATATTCCACTTATCTACTGGGAATTCGACAATTTCCTCAACGCTTCGCTGCAATATGGTACTAAAGTTGTATATTCGATTTGAAGTTATAGCTGTAGAATAAATTTAATTTTCATAATTTTTTACATTTTATATGGAGGAGGAGAACCACAGACACACAATGCAATACAAAAAAATTCATTTGGGAGGATGAACTTATTTGAAACGTACCTTTAAACACTCTATTCAAAGATTTGGTATTGGAGCGGCAAGCTTCGGACTGGCTGTGTCTGTTCTTTTTCCATCAGCTGCATTTGCGAACTCATCCCTTGAATCTTCAACCCTGGTTACGGATGTACAGTCTCAAAGTGTGACCCCTCATAACTATGCTGGAGTACTCAAAGGTTCAGCACCAGTTTCAGTGATTGTGGAATTGACTAATAAACCAGTCAGTGTGTATGTAAATGAGGCAAAAACTTATTCTTTACGATCCTCAGTCTCCTCACAACGCAGTAAAATTATCTCAGAGCATAAAAGCTTTATTTCCTCAACACAGAAAATCGATGCCGATATCGGTTTTGAATACAGTGAGATTTTTAACGGGTATTCCATTACGCTGCCAGCCAATCAAGTAAACAAGCTGTTAGAGCTTCCAGGCGTTGCGGCTATTTATCCGAATGAAGAAGTACATGCACTAGAAGACAGTGTTGAAGTGGCGACATTACCTGCTACACGTTCCTATTCAGACAGCGGCAAGCTAATAGGCGCGGACAAACTACATGATTTAGGTTACACAGGCAAAGATGTACAGGTAGCGGTTGTCGATACTGGTATTGATAAGAATCACCCTTTGTTAAAAGATAATTATAAGGGCGGCTATGATGTATATGATCAGGATGATGATCCGGCTGAAACAGCCCCTGATGCTAACTTCCCTCCAAGAGCAGGTACTCCTTACGAAACCTCGCATGGTACACACGTTGCCGGGACAATTTTAGATGTGGCACCTGAGGTAGAATTGTATGCGTATCGCGTACTTGGTCCCTATGGATCTGGTTCCACAGCAGATGTAATTGCGGGTATTGAGAAAGCGGTCGATGACGGAGCAGATGTTATTAACCTTTCTCTAGGCTCTAGTGTCAACCAAAGCTATTCCGCGAGTTCAATCGCGATAGACAATACCGTAAAATCGGGCGTGAATGTTATTGTTGCCGCCGGTAACGCTGGACCGGATGCAGGAACACTGGGCGAACCCGCTGGTGCCCAACTCGCGCTTAGTGTTGGAGCTTCTACTACTCCGATAAATACCCCTTTCTTTGATATTGGCGATGTTAAAAAGATTCCCGGGACATTAGCCAGTTACTCCCCAGATTTAATAGATAATATTGCTGGCAGTAAGATCGTTTTCGCTGGTCTTGGGAGTCCTTCCGATTACAAAAATCTGGATGTCAAAGATAAGGTAGTGCTTGTCGATCGGGGCTCGCTGAGCTTCTCAGACAAATCTCTTAATGCCAAAGCTGCTGGTGCGAAGCTTTTGCTGATTGCCAATAATGAGCCTGGTGAAATCAGCCCCACCCTTGGTGCGCCTGGGGATTACATTCCTACCTACGGAATCAGTCAAGCCGATGGCAAAAAAATAAAAACTCAGATGGCTGCGGCTAAAGATATAATCAGTTACTATATAGCGCTTGAAGTAAATCAGTTAGCAAACTTCAGTTCTATGGGTCCGGGGATGCCCGATTATCTAATAAAACCTGATGTTGTAGCGCCCGGAGTCAATATCAACTCGACGATCCCTAGCTGGGATGGGAACTATGACCAAGCTTTCGGCTTAAAAAATGGCACTAGCATGGCAACTCCACACGTTGTAGGAGCTGTGGCTTTGTTACTGAGTAAAAACTCTGATCTGAAGCCAAATGAAATTAAAGCCCTGCTGATGAACAATGCTGATCCTATTTTTAAACGTGATGGGAATTCTTACTCCTTGTACCAACAAGGTGCAGGTTTAATTAATCTGGAGAAGTCGATAAACGCTAAATCCATTGCTAAAGTCGGTGAGATCCTTAACAGCGGTCTTCCGGGTACTGTTGAAATCCCTTATTACACAGGTTCCTTATCCTTCGGCTTACAGCCAAAGGGTGTTACCGTAACGAAAGCTGTCTATGTAGAGGACTTTAAAGGGAATGGAGAAACATACACCCTTTCCACCAAATGGCTGACAGAAGCTCCTAATGATATTAGTATTGATTTTGCACCAAACAGTGTTATCTCAGGGGTAAATCAATATGCACAATTTACACTCAATGTATCTAAAATAGCAAAAGAGGGCGCATATGAAGGCATCCTGTTACTTACCTCTGATACAGAAACCCTTCGTCTGCCATTTAACGTTGTTGTAGGTGACCAATTTAATGTAGCACCTATTAATCAGCTTTCTTTTGAAAGTCCACAAATTTCACCTAATGGTGATGGTCGCTCAGACGACACCACCTTTACCTTTTCTGTTAATGAAGAGCTGGAAAGCATAAGTTTCGTTGCCTCTTCAAAAGATGCTCCTGCAACAGTTTTAGGTGAAGTTTATGCGATCGATGAGAAGATCTATCGTGGTGTATACGAAGTTCCAAATTGGGATGGAACATTAACAGACCTGGAGACCTCCGCCAAGTCTACTTTAGCAGATGGTCACTACTACATCATTCCCGTGCTTCCCAATGGGCAACTGCTCGAGAAACAAAAGGCCGAGTTCACAATTGATACCGAGAAGCCGCTAGTTTCCGGCATCACCATTGAGGAGTATGAACGCGAAGCGCCAACCGATCCTGGCGTGGCACAAATTAGTGGTTTTATTGATGATGACCTAATGGCCTATTATATTTCTAATACAAACCCTATTGGAAACTGGTTTACCGTATATGCCGAAGGCAAACATTATGATGGGAATGCTTATAAATTTGGCGGTGTGATTGCAAATAACGGTGCCTTTACCATTGATGTTCCTGTTAACGAGGGGCTAAATGAGTACAAAGTCCATGTGGTCGATAAAGTGGGGAATGGTGCAGACGACGATGATTACGTTCAGCGGCTGCTTTATAGCACAGGGGATGGTACTTTCACAGTAACTCCGGCTCTTTCTGCATCCACCATTGAAGTAGGACAATCTGTGACCGTTGATTTAGATTATTCCGTGACAGACGAGGTTTATGGCGTCTATGGGGCTTCATTCGGTGTCATATACGATAATTCCCTTGAAACACCGGTAATCCAGCCAAGCGTACAGCTGGTTACGTATCAAGAGGAGCATTTCTCTAGTGTTCCACTTACAGAATATTCACAAACGTATGACCTTGGAGACGGCCACAAACTGACACAATATAGTGTCAATCTGTCAGGAGGTGCTTATCACGGCTCTGGCTCACTAGCCCAAATAACCTTCGAACCAGCAACAGCAGGAGATTATTCCTTTGAGCTATATGATGTCCAGATTTGGAATGATGCCACAACATCAACTATCCCATCTGGTTTGAGAACAGTAAGTGTAACTGTAAGCACACCTGAAAAACCTACACCAACGCCAACGCCAACGCCAACGCCAACGCCAACGCCATCAGCAACACCGACACCATCAGCAACGCCAGATCCAACAGAAACGCCAACACCGACACCATCACCTACGTCTTCTCCATCTTCTGAGACCTATGTATCTACAGCAACCAGCACTCCCACTCCTGGACCTTCTTTGAAATCCGGGAAGCTAGTAGAGACAGCTGATCCAGCTGGTGGTAAACCTTCAACGGTGTTTAACATCTTAGATGCTGCATTAACAAATTCGATCCAGAATGCAAAAGATAAGACTTCTGTACTTGATCTTAGCGATGTGAATTTCAATAAGTATAGCCAAGTCGTTATTACTCTTACCCCGGCGCAAGCCGAACAGTTGAAGAAATCGGAGAATGCACTCAGCCTTAACAGTAGTGGGTTCAATGTTCTTATTCCAGCGGCAACCCTTCCGGATTTCATTAGCAGCAGTGGTCTGTTGCTTACGATAAGTCTGGCTGATGCTAGCGATACAGCAGTCTTATCAGGAAGCTCAGCTGCGATCAATATTGGTTCTTCCATTCTGACCATTAAAAATGGTTGGACAACCGGAAAGCCGATTACCCTTCAGCTTAATCTAAAAGACAGCAGTCTACGTGATGCTCGAAAAACTGCCGCCTATGCAGAAACAAAGGATCATAAATGGTCCTATCTGCAACCTGGATCTTTCTCTAAAGAAGGTATTCTACAGTTTGCAGTTACTGGCGACGGCTCTTATAGCGTTGCATTCCGTAATGTAAGCTTCAAGGATATCGGCACTCACTGGGCTAAAGGCGATATCGAAGTTCTTGCTGCTCATGGTATCATTGCCGGCAAAGGAACCGATGGCAGCTTCAAGCCTACTGACACCTTAAATCAAGCGGAGCTACTAACGCTCTTCGACCGTCTACTTGGAAAAGGTGACACTTGGAATACTCGTATCAAACAAAGTGGTTCACGTGATGTGCTGACTCGCGAAGAAGCAGCTCTTATCATTGCTGAAGCTCTAGGTGCTGATCTTACAGTAGCTAAGACTCCTTTGAGCTTTAAGGATGCCGACAACATCGCTGCAGAAGCACGTAACGCCGTAGCCTATGCGGTAAGCAAAGGTTATCTCAAGGGCGTTGGCGCGGACAACTTCAATCCACAAGGTATTCTGACTCGGGCACAGGCAGCAACGATTCTGAGCCGCGTGTTCGAGGACCTACGTTCTTAAACAGTATCTAGTTGAACTCTCAAAGAAAGCCCCAGCAGCCAGATGGCTGCTGGGGCTTTCTCGCTTTAGGTCACATCTGCGGCGCATACGAGGCAACTATCGGACACAGTTGCACTTAAATGCTGGATTATGCGACATTTGCCATGCTAACGGACCCCATAGTCGCTATTAGCAGGAAAAACACCAAATATGAGCGTGTTTCTGAGCAATAGCTGCACTGGAGTCCGAAACTTGGCTCAAAAGGAGAAAAATGTGCAAATAGCGTCTTCTGGGTCCGTATGCCTCCAGCGTCTTCTGGGTCCTATCCACTCAGATGATTACACTCAACGCTATCGGACTCAGTTGCACTTAAACGCTGAATTATGCGATATTTGCCATGCCATCGGACCTCATAGTCGCTATTAGCACGAAAAACACCAAATATGAGCACTTTTCTAGGCAATAGCTGCACTGGAGTCCGAAACTTCGCTCAAAAGGAGAAAAATGTGCAAATAGCGTCAGCTGAGTCCGCAAGCCTCCAGCGTCTTCTGGGTCCTATCCACTCAGATGATTACACTCAACGCTATCGGACTCAGTTGCACTTAAACACTGGATTATGCGCTATTTGCCATGCCAACGGACCCCATAGTCGCTATTAGCACGAAAAACACCAAATATGAGCACTTTTCTAGGCAATAGCTGCACTGGTGTCCGAAACTTCGCTCAAAAGGCGATAAATTTGCAAATAGCGTCAACTGGGTCCGTATGCCTTCAGCCTCTTCCGGGTCCTATCCACGCAGAAGATTATGCTCGGCACTATCGGACACCGTTGCAATTAAACGCTGATTTATGCGACTTTTGCCATGCCAACGGACCCCATAGTCGCTATTAGCACGAAAAACACCAAATATAAGCACTTTTCTAGGCAATAGCTGCACTGGTGTCCGAAACTTGGCTCAAAAGGAGAAAAATGTGCAAATAGCGTCAGCTGGGTCCGTAAGCCTCCAGCGTCTTTTGGGTCCTATCCACTCGGATGATTATTCTCAGCGCTATCGGACACAGTTGCACTTAAACGCTGGATTATGCGACATTTACCATGCCCACGTAGATAATTCAAAACAGATAGTGTGTTAAAAAAAGATGGAGACCAGTCGGGGGTTTCAAGGTTACAGGGTTCGGGGGTCGGGGGTCGGGGTCGGGGTTCGGGGGTCGGGGTTCGCGGTTCGCGGTTCGCGGTTCGCGGTTCGCGGTTCGCGGTTCGCGGTTCGCGGTTCGCGGTTCGCGGTTCGGGGTTCGGGGGTTCGCGGTTCGCGGTTCGCGGTTCGCGGTTCGGGGTTCAGGGTTCGCGGACGGGATTCGGGTTCAGAGGTTCGGCGGGGTTTACCGGAGTTACCGGAGTTACCGGAGTTACCGGGCTTGCCGAGTTCACCACGAGCTGCCAGGCTTTTCCGGGTTTTCCGAGTTAGCCAAGCTCGCAAAATTCCCCAGGTTCCAGCATCACAGCTCCTCCAAAGAATTGCATGAGGTTAGTTAAATGGCCCTGCCCTAATCTCATGCTAAACAAAAACGCAGAGCAGCGATCCCCCAATAATGGGAGGATCGCTGCTCTGCTGTCTTTTTCTATTCATTTACTGAATGAATGAGTTAGGATATCAGTCCCCGCGAAACGCACGTTTCACACGATCAAAGAAGGACTGTTCGTGTTCATGTGTGTTTTCTCCGTTCAGAGAAGCGAACTGGCGTAGCAATTCTTTTTGCTCTTCATTGAGCTTGCTAGGTGTCACAACAATTACTCGTACATGCTGATCACCTTGGCCAGATCCGCGCAGACGCGGAACACCTTTACCTTTGAGGCGGAAGAAAGTGCCTGTTTGCGTTCCGGCAGGAATCTTCAGCTTCACTTTTTCGGTTAAGGTTGGAATTTCAATCTCATCACCAAGTGCTGCCTGTGCAAACGTAAGTGGAACCTCGCACATAATATCATCGTTCTCACGCACGAAGAAATCATGCGATTTAACACGGATAACAATATACAAGTCTCCAGCAGGACCGCCGCGTAAGCCGCCTTCGCCTTCGCCAGTCATGCGCAGCTGTGCACCGTCATCAACACCGGCAGGGATGCGCACATGGATCTTGCGTTGCTTTTTAACCTTACCCTGTCCGGCGCAAGTCGTACATTTTTCCTTAATAATCTTACCTGTACCACTGCAATGTGAACAAGGACGACGATTACGCATCTGTCCAAGCGGTGTATTCTGTACGAATTCCTGTTGTCCACTACCATGACATACGGAACAAGTCTCTGGTTTAGTGCCCGGTTTAGCCCCGGAGCCGTAGCAGGTATCGCAAGTTTCTGTACGTGGAATAGTAATATCGGTTTCTTTGCCGAATACCGCTTCCTTGAATTCAATGGTCATGGTATACTGCAAATCCCCACCGCGCTGCGGTGCGTTAGGATCACGGCGTCCGCCGCCTCCAAAGAACATATCAAAGATATCGCCAAGTCCTCCGAAGTCGCCACCACCGCCGCCTCCGAAGCCGCCCATACCTTGGTTAGGGTCAATATGGCCATATTGGTCATACCTAGCTCGCTGTTGTCCATCACTAAGAACATCATAAGCTTCTTTTACTTCCTTAAACTTAGCTTCAGCGTCATCTGCTTTATTCACGTCTGGGTGATATTGGCGCGCCAATTTCCGGTACGCTTTTTTCACCTCATCGTCTGAAGCATCTCTACTAAGGCCAAGCACTTCATAATAATCGCGTTTATCTGCCACTGCTTTCACCTCCGTGCATACATACTCAAATTCCTTATTACCTGTCAAACAAACCATTATACGATAAAACCTCAGGATCTGACCATCCAGATTCAGCGATGTTTATTCTTACAATATCAGAAGGCGCATTCGCAAAGAGTGTGCAATCTGATATTACAAAAGGAAAGTCAAAACACGGGATGACCCGGTTTTGACCTTCCCTTCTTAACTATATAAGAATTTATCAGTTTCCTATTACACTTATCGTATAAGGTTACCCTTGATTCTTATCTTCGTCAACAACCTCATAGTCAGCGTCAACTACATTATCTTTTTTAGGAGCGCCTTCAGCGGCTCCAGCGCCACCTTCAGCACCTTGCTCAGCTTGAGCAGCTTGTTCGTACAGCTTCATGGACAACTGTTGTACAATCTCAGTCAATGCTTCTGTAGCTGCATTGATTTCTTCAAGATTGTCAGTTTCAAGTGCTGCTTTAACTTTATCTTTAGCTTCATTTGCTTTTTCAACATCAGAAGCATCAGCTTTATCACCAAGATCTTTAATTACTTTTTCAGTAGAATACACGAGTTGGTCAGCACCGTTCTTCGCTTCTACCAGTTCTTTACGCTTACGGTCTTCCTCAGCGTGAAGCTCGGCATCCTTCATCATTTGTTCTACTTCTGCGTCGCTCAGGCCGCTGGAAGAAGTGATAGTGATTTTTTGGCTCTTGTTCGTGCCTTTATCTGTTGCAGATACATTTACGATACCGTTGGCATCAATATCGAAAGAAACTTCGATTTGTGGCACGCCACGTGGTGCTGGTGGAATCTCGTTCAGCATGAAGCGTCCCAGTGTCTTGTTGCCATTTGCCATTTGACGCTCACCTTGCAGCACGTGAATCTCTACGCTAGGTTGATTGTCAGCAAAGGTTGAGAATACTTGGGATTTGCTTGTAGGAATCGTAGTATTACGCTCGATCATCTTCGTGAACACGCCACCTGCAGTTTCAATACCCAGGGAAAGCGGAGTTACGTCAAGCAATACAACGTCTTTAACATCACCAGTCAATACACCCGCTTGAACAGCAGCACCAAGAGCTACTACTTCATCCGGATTCACACCTTTGTGTGGTTCTTTGCCAGTAAGCTTTTTGATAGCATCTTGTACAGCTGGGATACGTGTAGAACCACCAACCAGAACGATTCTAGTAAGGTCTGCAGGTGTCATACCAGCATCAGACAATGCTTGACGAGTTGGTCCCAAAGTACGTTCTACCAGACCAGCAGTCAGTTCATCAAATTTCGCACGAGTCAAGTTGATCTCTAAGTGCTGAGGTACGCCGTCAACCACAGTGATGAACGGAAGCGATAC
The DNA here is from genome assembly GCF_037969975.1 of Paenibacillus sp. FSL R7-0163. Lineage (NCBI taxonomy): Bacteria > Bacillati > Bacillota > Bacilli > Caryophanales > Paenibacillaceae > Paenibacillus > Paenibacillus sp. FSL R7-0163. The sequence goes on along the minus strand of NZ_CP150224.1, from coordinate 886,862 downwards.
AGTTGTTGTCAGTACGCCTGACAATTCTTTTTTCGCTTTTTCAGCTGCATCTTTCAAACGTTGTACAGCAGATTTATCTTTGCTCAGATCAATGCCTTGCTCTTTTTTGAATTCGGATACCAGGTAATCCATAACCACTTGGTCAAAGTCGTCGCCACCCAGCTTGTTGTCGCCGCTTGTAGCTTTTACTTCGAAGAAGCCATCACCAAGTTCAAGGATGGATACGTCAAAAGTACCGCCACCAAGGTCATAGACTAGAATGGTTTGATCTTCGGATTTCTCCAGACCATATGCCAAAGCTGCTGCTGTTGGCTCGTTCACAATACGCAGAACTTCCAAACCTGCAATTTTACCTGCATCTTTGGTAGCTTGACGTTGGCTGTCATTAAAATAAGCAGGAACAGTGATAACTGCTTGAGTAACAGTTTGGCCAAGATAAGCCTCTGCATCGGATTTCAGTTTTTGCAGAATCATTGCCGAAATTTCTTGTGGGGAGTAGTCTTTACCATCAATGCTTTCTTTGTGGTTAGTACCCATGTGACGTTTAACAGAGCTGATCGTACGATCAGGGTTAGTAATCGCTTGGCGTTTAGCCGTTTCACCGACGATACGCTCGCCGTCTTTCTTAAAGCCTACAACCGAAGGGGTTGTACGCGCGCCTTCTGGGTTTGGAATTACTACGGCTTCGCCGCCTTCCATAACGGCAACGCAAGAGTTCGTGGTTCCTAAGTCAATACCGATAACTTTACTCACAATAATTTGCCTCCTCTAAAGTTATATGGAGCCTAAGCTCAATAAATTTATAAAAATATCAAAAAAATTCGATTGATAATAAAACTATCCGGGCAACAGCCTGCAATCGGATAAATAGTAGGCAAAAGCACTGCTGCTTTATGGCGAGCAGAAACTGCCCGTCCTATATAGACAGACTACATGCTGACTTTGACCATGGCCGGACGAAGAACTCTATCTTTCAGAAGATATCCTTTTTGAACCTCTTCTGTAACGATACCCTCTTCGTACTCCTCGCTCTCAACCTGCATAATAGCCTGATGGTATTCAGGATTAAAAGGCTGTCCTACTGTTTCCATAGCTGTAAGCCCCTCAGCCTTCAATACTCCATCCAGCTGACGGAAAATCATATTAACGCCCTTCGCGAAAGCTTCGGATTCAGGATTAGCTGGAGTAGTGACTAACGCACGCTCGAAATTGTCCAGCACGGAAAGCAATTCCGTCAGGAGCTTGGAGGTAGCATATTGAGCCAACTCTTCTTTTTCCTTCTGGGTACGACGACGGAAGTTATCAAAATCAGCTTGTGCACGCAGTGCACGACCTTGATATTCATCAGCAAGATCCTGTAGGCGTTTCACCTCAGCACCTGTATCTGAAGCACCTTCACTAACGTTTTCAGCTGTAAATGAGTCGGCATCTGAGACTACTTCAGCCACAGGCTCCTCATTGATCAATTCCTCTTTGAATTCATTAGAATCTTGAACTTGTTCCTTTTTCAAGTTGTCTTCACCTCCTTAAAATCATTCACGAAATCATGTTGACTCTGTTCACTTATACCAGTGCGCCAGCATCGCTGTCAAATCTCGGGATAAAATGCCCAAGATCCCCATCACTCTTGCATATTCCATACGGGTCGGCCCAAGGATTCCAATGCTTCCTAGTGCCTGCCCATCAAGTGAATAAGTGGCGGTGATCAGACTACAGTTAGCGAACGCTTCGTGATTGTTTTCTGTTCCTATTCGTACTTGAATACCTGTGCCACCCACTGTAGGGGCCAGCATTTTGAGCAGTGTCGGTGTCTCTTCCAGCAGATCAAGAATACTCTTCACCTTGTCTACGTCTTTGAACTCAGGCTGTGTCAGCATATTCGTTGCTCCGCTGAGATAGATGCGCTGCTCTTGATCGCTTTCCAGCGCGGTGTCCAGCACCTGCATTAATTCTTCATAATGTGAGATGTGACGCTGCATTTCTTCGCCAAGCTCGGAATAGAGCCGAGTCTTCAGCTTATAGAGTGGTACATTGACCAGTTTACTATTCAGTAGGTTAACCACTTTCTCCATCTCGGAAACAGAAATCTCCGGCGGAATGTTCACCGTACGATTCTCAACTTGCCCCGTACTTGTGACGATAATGGCCACAGCGGTTGTATCATCTAGTGGTAACAACTGAAAATGACGCAATGAAGTATGAAAAACCTCCGGTCCCAGCAGGATGGAAGTATAATTCGTCATATTGGAAAGAATCATCGCCGCATGTTGGATTACCTGCTCCATTGCATTTAGCTTCTCGGCAAAAAAAGCGCGGATCGTGCCCATTTCTGCCGTTTCGGCGGAATTCCACGGTACCAAATGATCCACATAATATCGGTATCCTTTATGGGAAGGAATTCTTCCCGCCGATGTATGAGGCTGCTCGAGATAACCTAAATCCTCCAGGTCAGCCATTTCATTTCGAATCGTAGCCGGACTGTATCCTACATCTCCCCGTTTAGAAATGCTGCGAGATCCTACTGGCTCTGCCGATGAAATATAATCATCCACAATTGCATTTAGTATCATTCTCTGGCGATCAGTTAACATGTTATTCCCTCCTATCGGCTGTGGCTCCGATTCGTTAGCACTCGACTCAGATGAGTGCTAACCACTAATACAAAAATACCAAACTGACATTGACGTTGTCAAGTCAGTTCAGTATCTTAAGCACTGCTATTTCATCGCAGGCATGCTGCTTTTTACAATTCACGCAATCTGTCCATACTTTTTCGGGGAAAATCTCTTTCTGGACGACTTCAAATCCATTTCTAAGAAAAAAATCAACAGCATAGGTTAGTGCCATTACCTTTGGGATTTTCTGGTTCCTAGCTTCCTCGACCAGCTTCGCCAATATCATGGAGCCTACGCCTTTACCCTTACCTTCATCATTCAAGCCAATCGAACGAATCTCTACGAGATCATTCCCGAGCTTGAAAAGTGAACCACAGCCTACGAATCTGCCTTCGATTTCAGCAACTACGAATTGATCGATCTGGCGTGTCAGCGCCTGCCGGGAACGGGGCAACATGATGCCGCGCTGTGCATACTCTTCTATCATTAGATACAATGGCTCAACGTCTTCTACCACAGCATTTCTACAAATTACCTGTGCGTCTCCCGCTGGAGACGAATGGCGAATCATTTCCGTCTTGGCAAGCACTTTGGTTCACCCCTCTGTTGATAATATGAATAAATATACAACAGAGTGAATTACAATTCAAGGGGTATTTTAAAATTAAACTTCTGTCAGGGCGCCTACAAATTCAGCAAAAACATCGTTCCCAAACAAGATTCCTTGCTTGCTGAGTCGGTAACCCCCTGCTTCTTGTTCCAACAGCCCTGCATGCAGCATTTTATGCAAGGATTTCTCGAATACTTCCTCTATTGAACGCCCGAATTGCGCCTGAAAAGCTTCATTAGAGACGCCCTCATGCATACGCAATCCGACCATCATAAAGTCTTCCATCGCTTCTGCTTCTGAGATTGGGTATGCATCCAGTCGTGGCAGCCCTTTACGTGTTGCTTCTACATATGGATTTACGCCCTTAACATTAATATGCCGCTGACGCCCCACATATCCATGTGCTCCTGCTCCTAGACCATAATAATCTTCATTACGCCAGTAGGTGATATTATGGCGGCTCTCCATTCCCGGTTTCGCGAAGTTACTGATCTCGTATTGATTGTAACCAGCTTCCTTCATAGAGGACATCAACAGGAGGTACATTTGCAATTCATCTTCTTCATTAGGAAGAGGAAGTTTGTTCTTATTAAACAGCGTGTGAAAAAGAGTATTCTCCTCCACCTTCAAGCTGTAAATAGAATAGTGGGGTAGATCCAGCTCCAACGCCTTGCGGATACTTTCGCCCAACATCTCAACAGTTTGATTAGGCAGCCCAAACATCAGGTCAACTGAAAGATTATTTAGTCCAACTGCACGTGCATTCTCTAGGCTCCGGTATACATCATCTACATTATGAATCCGGCCGATGCCTGTGAGCAGCTCGTTCTGAAATGCTTGAACGCCAAAGCTCACCCGGTTCACGCCGCCTTCTTTCATAACCGTCAGCTTGTCCAGATCCGTTGTTCCAGGGTTAGCTTCCATAGAGAACTCAATATCTTTATCCCAGTTTGGGAAATGCGTACGAACAGACTTTAAGAAATAAGCCATTTCATCAGGTTTTAAAACAGTGGGTGTGCCTCCGCCGACGAAGATCGTTTTGATAACACCCGGAGGGGTGTTCTTGACGGTCTGCTCCATCTCTCGATCCAAAGCTTCGAGATAATCCATAACTGGCTGATCCTTGAGTACATAGGAATTAAAATCACAATAAAAGCACTTATTGGTACAAAAAGGGATATGAATGTATACAGCCTCAGGGGGACGGCCATTAGTCTTCGTTGTCATTAGCTGTCTCCTTTATATAAAAATATCGTTTGAATAGTGTAATCTAAAAAACAAGAAAAGGGAAGCCTGACGGCTTCCCTTCGAGGGCGTTCAATTATAAATGAACTCTATTTTAGAATACAAGAAAGTATAAGTTTTACGTTATCCTATATATTTTGTATTTCCCGCAGAAACGGATACCGTCCCTATAAAGTCGGCAAAGCCGTTGCTTCTTGATAAATCCGCATTTCCACAAGTTCGGCATGTACTCCACCGTTAGTTTCATGAATAACGATCCGGACAGCATCTGTAAGGACAGGCTTCTCTAATCGATGAACATTCTTCCGGCGATGGTTGTCTTTGACACGGAGCATGACTTGCCACGCGCCATCAATGAGCAGCTCTACATCATAGTTCTTTACCAGTTCAGGAATCACTAGAAATGGCGTTTCATGGTGATGTAAGTTGATGAGATCTTCATTGACATCATCATTAAAGGTGAAATGAATTTCGGAGACTGGAGAAGCATCCGGGAGACGCGCCTCTACCCACTCCGATCTACCCGCGGTCATCGGCTCAGAAACCCAGCTATGCGGTCCCGCGAAAGGTCGAACATATCCATCAATGACTTTAGATGCAGCATATGCCGATGTTTCTACTGCAAAGCAGAAATGCCTGCGTACAAGTTGTTTCATGCTCCACTCTATCACCGGCTGATCTGGCTGATGATCCTCCAGCGATGAATCAACAACGGATTTAGCACCTCGCTCAAATGTAATGACACCAGTGATTGGGGTTTCTGAAATATGCAATTGAAGGTGTTCATTAGCTCGAATAATAGCGAAGATATTACATTCGCCGATTGGACTACATTTCTCCTCTTGTATCGGAACTTCAATCCATTGCTGCTCTCCAGCCTGTACTGTTATAACATCAACCTGTTTGCACTCCGCCGGCACGTAATTTTCCGCGCGTCCAGTCGTCCAGATCTCCACGGTCAGCTGCGTCTGAATACTTGCTGACACAAGCAGCCTTAACCCACGGATACTTCCTTCAACCGGAAACAAAATCCCTACATCATGAGAAAGCTCATAAGCTTCGGCTGGGCGATCCAGCAGGATACCATTCATCGTGCTGGATGCATGAATCTCGCTTTTTCTGGCGAGGTCCAGTGGATCTTCGTTACGTAATCCAATAATCGAAGCATCTTGCTTTAACATCACCTGTTGCAATTCATGCATATACTGCTCGCGAATTTCACGAGGGGTCACACCTTTGATGACGGATAAAGCGGCACCTGTTCCAGCTGCTTCACCCATGATTGCACAGGTTGCCATAACGCGTGTTGTTCCAAAAGCCACATGAGATGCACTGATATTACGACCCGCGAAGAATAGATTCCGTACATTCTTCGAATATAGCGAACCAAATGGAATATGGTAGATCCCGTCCGCATGCAGATGCTTGGAGCCACTCTCTTGTGCGTACATCCCCTGTGGTGGATGTAGATCAATTGACCAGCCACCAAATCCAATACGGTCTGCAAATTCACGCTGCGCGAGAATATCATTTTGCGTTAGAATCGTATCGCCAACAAACCGTCTGTATTCACGTTTACCCGGAATCGAGCCAACCCACTCAAGCGTCATATTCTCGGCATCAAAATGGCCCGAGTTTTTGATATAATCCCAAATCCCATAAATAACTGAGGATAACTCATCACGTATGCGTTCATTCTCATCCACCGTATCAAGCTCGCCGCCCCACTCAATCCACCAGTAGTGACAGCCTGAATCCCCACTCCGAATGACCCGGCGGATCGGGATAGAAGTTGTTGTAATATCCTTAGCGAATGAGGGTGCAACATAACGTACCGGTTTTCCAGTATCCTGTGTATAAAATAATAATGTACTGCCTAATGTAATATTATCAGGCACTTCTGGTGCCCATTCCTCATTAAATTCATGACGGGCTTCACGTCCTAATCGGAAATCCGCTCCTGCTAGGAAGCCAACTAAACCATCACCCGTACAATCGATGAAAGCATCGCTCTCGAACGTGATTAAACGCTCAGATCCCATCATCCAGCCGGTCACACTCTGAATCGTACGCTCCTCTGCCTCACCTTCCGCTTCCACTTCACGTACATCGGTATTTAGGAACAAGCTGATATTCGATTCTGCCTTCACCGCTTCGAGCAAGGTTAGATCCCATAGATATGGATTCCCTTCCGGGTTCCGGTATTGATTCTCGATGAACAGCTCACCCATAATGCCTGTCTCACGTGCATAGCGATTTACACCATGTCCTGTTGCACCACATACCCAAACCCGAACTTCTGAACTCGAGTTACCACCAAGTACAGGACGATTCTGTACCAGTGCTACCTTTAACCCAAGACGTGCTGCAGCAATCGCCGCGTTCATCCCTGCAAGTCCACCCCCGACCACTGTCACATCGGATTTAACCGTTTCTGTTCTCATGTCAGTATCCCTCCTATAGTTAGCCTTTCACAGCCGAGCTAGAAATCCCTTGAATAATATATTTCTGACCTATGAAGAAGATAACAATCATTGGAATGATCGCAGCCGACGAAGCGGCCATCATCCCGTTGTAATCCACATTGTTCTCAAGAATAAAATTCTGCAATCCAAGCGGAATGGTATATAGCTTAGGGCTCTGCAAAAATACAAGCGCATTCTCATAATCATTCCATTGCCAGGAGAAATCAAGAATAGCAAACGTAGCGATTGCCGGCTTCGCTAATGGCAGAATTAAGCGGAAAAATATTCTGTAATGCCCGGCTCCATCCAGAAAAGCAGATTCCGTGATTTCCTTAGGAATGCCCATGAAGAACTGCCGAAGCATAAATACACCGAAGATCGAGAACATGGCTGGAAGGATTAGGGCCAAGTGCGTATTGTAAATCCCAACCCAGTTAAACATGATAAACTTAGGAACAAAAAGTACCTGTGGTGGAACCATCATCATGGATAGATATATGACAAATAGGCCATCCCGCCCTTTAAACGAAGTACGTGAAAATCCGTAAGCGGCAAGGGCAGATAGAAACACAGCTCCCGCAGTTCCAATAATCGATATCTTAAGTGAATTTAAATAATACGGAACAAAATCATAACTTCCTGTCCACACCCGAATATGATTGCTCCAGTTGAGAGATGAAGGCAGCCATTCGTTAAACACCTCGGCAGGTGTCTGAAAAGACGTGCTGAGCATCCATAGAAAAGGCACAATCATAAATAGTCCTAGAACAAACATGATGATCGTTACTGGCAGCTTCACCTTCATGTTTCCTGCTTTTTCATTCATACCGCCTGCTCCTTTAATTTATGGTTTCGGGGCCTCCCGCAAAGCTCCACTTTGTGGATTCATTTAGTAATGAACCCAGCGCTTTTGGCCGATCCACTGAATGACTGTAATAACGAGAATGACGGCGAACAAGAACCATGAAATAACTGAAGCGTATCCCATATCGTAATAACTGAATGCTGTTTTATAAACGAATAGTGATAAGACCGTCGTACTTCCGCTAGGTCCTCCAGCCGTAATGGCTTGAATAATCGAGAACGATTTCATCGTCATAATTAATCCGGTAATCATTAATAAAAAAGTTGTTGGACTAACAAGAGGCCATACAATTTTCCATGTTGTTTTGAATGTGCTTGCACCATCGATCCGGGCAGCTTCTAGTTGTTCTGTCGAAATTTCCTGTAGTGCTGCTAAATATATGATCATATTGTAGCCAAGCATCAGCCAGATCTGTACGATATCAATGGCATACATTGCGGTTTCCGTATCTGCAAACCATCCTGGCGGCGATGTTATGCCAATCCAGCGAAGCAGTTCATTGATGGGTCCCTGTGAAGGCTGAAATAGCAGCATCCAGACAAATGCAACGGCTACTCCACTAGAGATATACGGTAAGAAAAACATTCCACGTAATACGCCTTTAAGATACACACTGCGGTTTAGAAATAGCGCCACAATAAAAGCGAGCACCATCGATACTGGAACCGATATCAGGAATATCACCGTATATTTGATCGAGGCATAGAAATTATCGTCATGGAACAACCGTTTGAGATTATCCAGCCCGGTAAATTGCCAATTCGGATTTGAAAATTGATAATTCGTAAACATCAGGACAAAGGAAAAGATTGCAGGAATCACAAAGAATAAGAGAATACCAATCATATTCGGGAGAATAAAAGTCATGCCGATCCAGCCTTGTCTGTCCATCCAGCTTCTCCGCTTCACGGTATCGCCGCCTTTCGTATGCTGAAAAATGGGTACACGAAAGAGAAGAACGAAGAATTCTTCCTCCTTCTCTTTTGTGCTAGCTATTTCTTTATTTCATTAACTCTTGCGAACGGGTTTGCATATTTTTCATCGTGGTATCAATATCTTGCTTATTTAAGAAGTATTTTTCATACTCTTCTTTACGTGCATCAATGGCTTGTTGAGGTACATTTAGCTGGAAGGATGGGAATTTGCCGAATACAATATTATTCATTGAATCTGTATCATATTTGTCTTCTACACCATTCAAGAGAAGGCTCATCGCTTCCTTACTGTCTACACTCTTAGAGGCTGGAATACGACCCCCGCTTGCCATTGGCAGCATACCGCCATCCGCATACCATTTTGCGAACTCCCAAGCTGCATCCAGGTTTTTGGACTTTGCATTAAGAGCAAGCATGTCACCCACACCGCCCGAATATTTATAATCCTTTTGATCCTTATTCACTTTTGGAATAGCGGCGAACGCAGTTTTGAAATCATGCGGATAGTCCTTCAAGTTGTTCGCATTTCTAAAAATAAATTCACCGGCTGCCAGCATTGCCGCTTTGCCTTGCAGGAACATGGTATCAACCGGCATTTTACTGGTCAGCTGCTCCCCATATTCCGGTGTGGATTTGTCCACGAACATCATGTTATGCAATATTTCCAGGTGCTGTTTCCAGAGATCATTCCCAAAGTTTGAGGTACCATCCGCCTGTTTCACACCCATTCCAGCCAGCGTACCGTCCATCGTTGTTGAGAAGGAGGAATCTGCCTGCAGTAATCCGTACACACCAGGCTTCGTTAGCTTCTTCGCATACTCCTCAAGATCTGACCAAGTCCAGTCCACCGCAGGAATCGGTAATCCTGCTGCATCCAGCATATCTTTGTTCAACCATACAAACGCCATGTTTTTCTTTGTAGGAATCCCATAGTACTTATCATTGATTTTCCACATTGCTGCGTCCTCGCCGATCTGGCTGTCGATGTCATAGTCTGTTTTCGTGCTTAGATCCAAGGCAACGCCTGCATCCATACGTTTCTGTAAATGAGCAAGATCGTAGTTCATGAAAAGGTCTATGTTTTGATTGGTCATCAATGCAGTGTCTAGCTTTAAGTTGCCTGCATCGTCATTTACATTACGGATATACTCGACCTGAATGTCTGGATGATCTTTATTCCAGTTATCAATTACAGCTTGAGGCCCGGCTTCGGCAGGAACTGCCCCCCACATCGTAAGCTTTATTTTCTCCTTTGCTGTTTCTCCATTTGCACTGCCCTGCGCCTCATTACTTCCACCACTCCCACAACCAGCCAGCATCGTACCTGCTAATAAGACAGAAAGCACTGCAGGATACCACTTTTTCTTCATAGATAGCTTCCCCCTTGGAAGGATTATGTGTTGTGCTCTACATCTATAACTTTATCATCAGAGCGGATTTTGGGGGATGAACTACATTTGGGAACTTATAGAACGTTTTTTGGTTCTTTACGGAATTCATTTGGCGTGACACCACACCACTTTTTGAAGATTTTTATAAAATAATTATCGTTCTCAAAGCCTACCTGCTGCCCAATCTCGCTAATCGTTAGCTTCGTTTCTGCAAGCAGCATTTTCCCAGCCTGAATACGGCGTTCTTGAATATAATTGGTCAACGTTTTCCCTGTCTTTTTCTTGAATAAGTCACTTATATAGCTGGCATCCATCCGGATCAACTCTGACATGGATTTGAGCGAGATGTCCTCAGCATAATGTTCTTCAATATAAGCTATAATTTTGTTCATCTCCACATGATCTGTCGGTCCCGTTTGTTGCTTCTCCGGAAACCATTTATCGGCTTTCTTCATCTTCACCATTCGCTCCAGCTCGGCCTGAACCTTACCCATGGTCTGCTTCAAACCTTGGAGATCTAAAGATAACTTCAAAATGTAATCCGAAGCCCCAAATACGAGCGCCTGGCGGGCGTATTCAAATTCACTCAATGCGGTCAACATTACAAACCGGCATTCGAAGCCTTCCTCTCGCGCAATTTGAAGAAGCTTCACCCCATCCATCACCGGCATATTGATATCCGTCACTACCACATCAGGCTGAAGCTCACGAATCATTTGCAAGCCTACTTCTCCATTCTCCGCCTCACCTATAATTTCAAACGGGATTCCAGCCTTTAAGAATAGCTTCCGTATACTTTTAACCGCAGGTTGTTCATCATCCACAATTAACGTTCTCCACATGTGAGCTTACCTCCATCGTAAGGTTTTGAAATAAGGAATGGAAAATGGATGATCACTTCAGTTCCTGTATCCGAAGATACAATGTCCATACCTGTCCGTTGATTCTTGAACAACAGCTCTAAGCTCTCCCTAATATTCTGAACACCGATTCCTTTACGTTTCCGTGTAGCCTTATTCAGCTGTGCTCTTTCTATCCCCATGCCGTTATCTCTAACCTGCAGGTACAGCTGTTGTCCAGTCACCTTAGCGGAGATATCAATTCTCCCTTGTTTTACTGACTGACCGAAGCCGTGAATCAAGCTATTTTCAATTAAGGGCTGCAGACAAAATTTAGGGATTAACGCGTATTGCAGCTCCTCGTTGATATCATATTGAATTTCAATCCCATGTCCAAAACGTTGCCGCTGTATCTCCATGTAAGATTCTATTAGTACGATTTCATCCTTTAACAGGATCAAATCCACTTCAGTATTTAAGGTTGTCTCCAATATTTTTCCTAGTGCAACACAAATTCCATAAATTTCATCATCATCTTTATCTAAGGCAATGCTCTTTATCGTATTCAATGTATTTAGTAGAAAATGCGGGTTCATCTGCGAAAGTAATACCTGAAACCGAACGAATTGCTTCTGTTTTTCTTCAAGCTGAAGACGCTGCAACAGCTCATTTAAATCATGAATCATTATATTGAAACTCTGAGTCAGGGCAAGAATCTCTCCCCGCCCTTGCTCGGGTAATTTCATTTTGAGATTCGTCTTAGCGGTCATTTCCATCTTCTTCTGTAGCTTCTTAAGCGGTACTGTAATCGTCGATGATATGAAATAAGTTAATAGAACAAATAGCAGCAGAATGATTCCAAATCCACCAAAAAACCGTCGTTTCTGCTTGTCTACTTCAAGAAAAAGCTGTGCTAGCTGCACCTTTTTAACAACATAGCCATTTAACTCCTCGATGTAGCTGTAGGTGTATAAGCTTTCCTCCTTCGGGTTGACAATGGATGCAGCACGCCCCGTCTGCCGCTGGTTGGCACTCTTCACAATACTCTGCGCAATATCAGACGAAAAAGCCTCATCCTTAAGGGGATTAAGCATCACTCCCCCCAAGGCATCGAGTAGAAATAAAGCCCCTTCCTGTTTACTCCCTAACGTTGATCTAGTAAACCACTCCTCATAATCGATACTTAATCTTGCATAGGCATAAATATTCAAATCATTATCACGCATAACCTCATAGAGACTAAGCATTTTCTTACTTGTTGTACTTTCCCGGACCACATTATTCTTGTCATTCGGATTCCATATATATCGATTCGTTCCTTCTCGCTTCAATGCTTGAACCCAATCCTCCGATTGGATTTCGTCGTAGCTCAAAGTTTCCTTTGGCATAAAGGAAGTGTATGCGTTTCCATGAAGGTCGATTAAAGTATAATACACCGTCGCTCCACTCATGAAGAATGTATTTTCAATCGCTCCAAACTTGTTTTCAACGAGTTTTTTTCTCGTGATTTCATCAGATTGCTCGGGATTCTTCATTATCGATAAAATCGTCGTATCTTGTTCGAGTAATGACCCTGTTTTCATCACGAGACTCATGAGATCAACAAAACCATTCTTAATACCAATAAGCTGCTCTATGTTCTTCGTTTCCGCATTATCCTGCAGCATTCGTTCTGTCTCTTTAAAGTTATATAGAACGAGTATGGCAATGGGTGTTAGTACCAACAGCAAGAAAGCTAACAAAATCCGATTCTTAAAGGTACTTGGCGTAAGTTTCAAATATAATCGCTTCACGAGGAATCCCCTCACTTTGTATGTGCTTACAATCCTTCCCCCTATTGTAATCTGCTCCTGCTCAAAAAAATAGAGCCGGGATATTCTCCCGGCTCTACCTATTTTTTACTCGTCGATCTTCAGTACTGCCATAAACGCTTCTTGTGGTACTTCTACACTACCCACTTGCTTCATGCGTTTCTTACCTTCTTTTTGCTTCTCAAGCAGCTTCCGTTTACGGGAAATATCACCGCCGTAACATTTAGCAAGTACGTTTTTGCGCATCGCCTTAACGGTTTCACGCGCAACTACCTTCGTACCCACAGAGGCTTGAATCGGCACTTCGAACATTTGACGAGGGATAATCCCACGTAATTTCTCACAAATGATACGTCCGCGGTTGTAGGCACGATCGCGGTGAACGATAAAGGACAAGGCATCGACCTGCTCATTGTTAAGCAAGATATCCATCTTGACCAGATTCGAACGACGGTATCCACAAATTTCATAGTCGTAAGAAGCATATCCTTTCGTACCGGATTTCAACTGATCAAAGAAATCATAAACGATCTCAGACAGCGGAATCTCGTACGTAATCGTTACACGATTAGTATCTAGATATTCCATATTTACGAACTCGCCGCGTTTGTTCTGGCACAGCTCCATTACAGTACCCACGAAGTCGTTAGGCACAATGATCGCTGCTTTAACATACGGCTCTTCAATGTAGTCAATCGTACCGATCTCCGGATAATGTGACGGGTTGTCGATTTGGATCATTTCGCCATTGGTCAGCATAATTCGGTAAATAACACTCGGCGCTGTTGTGATTAGTGGCAGATTGAACTCGCGCTCAATCCGCTCTTGAATGATCTCCATATGCAAGAGTCCAAGGAAACCGCAACGGAAACCAAATCCAAGCGCGCTTGAGCTTTCCGGCTCAAAGCTTAGCGAAGCATCATTTAGCTGGAGCTTCTCCAAGGCCTCACGAAGATCGTTATAATCGGAGGTCTCAATCGGATACAACCCGCAATATACCATCGGGTTGATCTTACGGTAACCCGGAAGCGGCTCAGCAGTAGGATTCTTTGCGTCAGTGACAGTATCACCGACACGGGTATCTCCAACATGCTTGATCCCAGCTACGATAAAGCCAACATCACCGATGTTCAATTCATCGACAATGGTCATACGCGGCATAAATGCGCCAACTTCAATGACCTCGAAGGTCTTCTCAGTTGCCATCATCTTAATCTTCGAACCCGCACGGATCTTCCCGTCCATTACGCGCACATAGACGATAACGCCTTTGTAAGGATCGTAGTGAGAGTCAAAGATCAATGCTTTAAGCGGCTCTTCTGAATTACCGGATGGCGCAGGAACCTGCTTCACCACCTGCTCCAGAATTTCCTTGATTCCGATACCGGCTTTGGCAGATGCCATAACCGCTTCACTGGTATCCAGCCCGATAACATCCTCAATCTCCTGCTTTACCCGGTCAGGGTCAGCGTTTGGCAAATCAATTTTGTTGAGCACAGGTAGGATTTCCAAGTTGTTATCCAGTGCTAAATACACATTGGCCAGCGTCTGTGCTTCAATTCCTTGAGCCGCATCCACGACCAGCAGTGCGCCTTCACATGCTGCAAGACTGCGGGAAACTTCATAGGTGAAATCGACGTGCCCCGGTGTATCAATCAAGTTGAGATAATACTCTACACCATCGTCTGCACGATAGGTTAAACGCACGGCTTGCAGCTTTATTGTGATACCACGTTCGCGCTCCAGATCCATCTGATCGAGTACCTGTTCCTGCATTTCACGCGTGGTTAGTGCCCCCGTGTATTCCAAAATGCGGTCAGCTAGTGTCGATTTACCATGGTCTATATGTGCAATAATCGAGAAATTGCGAATTTGTTGTTGTCTTTTCTGAACGTCAGTCATTCCTTACCCCCACAGACAGCCTGATATTAATCCACTTATTATAACAGTACAAGCTTACTCCATCAATCCCGCGCTGGCCCAAAACAAAAGAAACAGCTATACACGATCCCGTGAAATAACCGTTTCTTCTAAATTTGCTGTTAATTTTCTGCCGAAGCGAACAATGAAACTACCCAGCGGATTCCCTTCTGGGAAGCCTGCTGCAAGAGACCTGCCGTCTTATCTGCCAGAACATCGACTGTAGGCTTTTGCTCCTCAGGAATTAGAATTTGCTCCGGAGATTTCGTACTATAATCATCCACAACTTGCTGAGGAGGATCTGCGGCTGGCGTTGTATTGCTATTTTGAGGCAAAGGAGAAACAGCCGTATATGCACCTGTGACAGGATCGATTACCATTGGCACATATACATAAGTCTGCCCACCCTGTGTCACACCATTCTTTTGCAGTTGTGGCTGTGGCTGCATGCCTGTTACTTGACTGGTCTGCGTAGTCGGGCTGGCATTCCAGCCGGGTAGAATCTTAGAGACTGTTGACCCACCGCTTCCGCCGAACTGCATCCCTAAGAGGATGCCAATCCCTGCCCAAATCCCAACCATAACCAGTTTTTTTCCGAAACGCGACATGTACACCACTCCTTTTTGATCCTTGGTAATTTATTTTACGAAGCTCCGTTTGATTTCTTTGGTGTTGTAGTGGGATTCGCCACTTTTTCAGGTGCGTTCACCTTCTGAGCGTCATGACTGCTCCAGTACACATCAGCGATAGCATCTGCCAAAATATCAGCCGTCCGCTTTAATTCCTCAGCCGAGTTATCAATTCCGCCCACTTCAATCAAAACACTATTGGGAGACAGGGTCTGATTGTACTCTCCGTTGTTGCCTTTACCCGCAGCTTTTCCCCATATCCCACGAGATATTCCCGGGTAATTCTTTTCAAGCTGTTGATGAATCTTATTGGCAAACTCTTCGTTCTTCTTCCAGTCTTTATTTGCATGTCCAATGATAAAATAGACCTGTGCATAGCTTTTCCCGTCAATAACAGCTGTTGTTTTGCTATGACGCTGCGAATCACGGTGAATGTCGATAAAACTATCCATTTCCTCATTTGCGCTGAGTGCTGATTTAACCAAGATCCGGGAATATTTATAGGAAAAGTTCCAGTTATAGTCGGTGACTTTGGTCGGAAAATCTTCTTTGGCATGAACCGTACCAATCCCGAGCTGTTCCAGTCTTTTCGTAATATATGATCCTACCAGCATTACATTTTTAGTTGAAACTCCGGAGCTGGGATTTTCATTTGCTGCCCCTAACAGAGGATTGTAGGCTTCTCTAGGATGTGAATGATAGATTAGAATCCGTTTGATCGAGGTATCCTTAGTGCTGTCTGTGCCGCTTTGCGGATTACTCTTATCCGTCCCTTCCTCCGCCGCTGATGGATCAGGAGATGGTGCAACCGTCGCTTCAGGCTGCTGTGTTGTAACATCTTCTTGCTTGTCCCCTTCGTCCGGAACAGAAGTTTCCGCATCTCCACTACCCTCAGCCAGCTCATCAGTCCCAGGATGATAATCCACTGGTGCTCCTGTAGATCCACCTGAACCTTTCCGCAAAAGAAATGGATCATCCGCCGCCATCCCCGGCACTTCACGAGAGACTAGACTCTTAGGGTCACCTGGATTCACGCTGGTCAGCAACTGAAATACGAAAGAAGTTACCTTTTCACCTGAAAAAGCGGATGGCTCTTTACCCTGCGGTAAATGCGGCACCTCCATCCCCAGCAGCTCCATGAAAAAACCACTAGACAGGGAGGCGGCAAGCCCCTTCATTGAAGGAATGGGTGAAGAGCTAAGCTTCTGTCCGGCCAATCCACCAGCTCCAAGCAGCATAAAAAATACTAGTGAACCTCCGGCCAACAGCAGCATCGTTCTCCCCAGCGATAAAACATCCAGCATTTTTCCCCTTAAACGGCCGATGTTCCAAAGCTGAAACCATTTTTTATTCATTGTAGTTATTTCCTCCTCCAGCCCTCTGTAATCTCTTATACTCCAAATCTATGAGTGCAAGAGCAATACTAGAACCGAAAATGAGAGAATAGACATAAAGCCCGTACAGGATACCTTAATTCAGCATCCCGCCGGGCTTAACAAACCATAATTCAGTTAGTGGGTATAAGCGCCAACATTCTCAGGATCAACCGCATCATGTAAAGCCGCATTCAGACCACTGGCCACGATATTCGCGATCCCTTCAATAAATTCATCGATTTCCTTGGGAGTGACGATCAAATCGTGCCCCAAGGGTTCAAGCACTTCCTTCACTAATGACAAGCGTTCCTGCTCAGAGATATCGTCCAGCATCCCCATGATTTCCTTAGTATGGTTTGCTCCTTGCCCGAAGTGATTTTTCATCATCTCCAGCACATTATTTACAATAGTTGATGCATAGCAGACAGTGGGCACTCCGATTGCGATACAAGGAACACCCAGAATTTCTTGGGTTAATCCACGTCGCTTGTTGCCAATCCCCGAACCGGGATGGATCCCAATGTCCGCAATTTGAATCGTCGTATTGATACGCTCCAGTGACCGGGATGCCAACGCATCTATGGCGATAATAAGCTCAGGTTTCGTGCGATCCACGATTCCCTGCACGACCTCACTCGACTCAATTCCAGTCAGCCCAAGCACTCCAGGAGCAATAGCGCTCACCTTACGATAACCAGGGGAGATCTGATCCGGAACCAACTCATAGAACTGCCGTGTAATGAGTGAGTTCTCCACCACTAAAGGACCCAGTGAATCCGGTGTAACATTCCAGTTACCAAGACCAACAATCAACACAGATGCATCCTTGCCAATCCCAATTCTGATCAAAAAGTCCTCAAATTCGCGGGCAAAAACTTCTGCCACCTTTTGCTGCAAGCCTGTATCTCCGCCACGCAGAGCGGGTACCTCAAGGGTTACATAGTTGCCAATTGCGCGTCCTATTGCCTGTGATCCGGCAGCATTAGCTACACCAAGACGGGTCACTTTAATCCCATCAGACTCTTCCACTTCTTCGTTCACACCAGGGATTGGCGTTCGTTGTGGGCCTTGAGCCATTTCCTTTGCCTCTAACGCCAAATCGGTGCGCACAGAATATAGCTGCAGATCCGGTTCCATTGTGTACCAGCCTCCTAAAAGTTTTGTAAGCATACACTTCCATGAATTACTTCGAACAAAACTCACTTCGAAAGCAGCTGCTTAGTTTTGTAAGCATACACTTCCATGAGTTCATCCTCATTTGGCAAGCTTCTGCCTATGCTCTTTTGTCGATAGTGTGCGAGAGAAAGCCAATGTTTATGCAGGATACGGAGGTTTAATTTGAAAGCTTTAAGTATTGCTTTTTGCTACCGGTCATGCTAAACTATTTTAAGTTGTGAATCATTTGATAATGATTTCGAATGTCTTACAGGAGGTGAATGCAATGCCAAATATTAAATCCGCGGTTAAACGCGTAAACACGAACGAAAAACGCCGTGCACTGAATGCTTCCCAAAAATCCGCGCTTCGTACAGCTGTGAAAACTGCTGATGTAGCTCTGACTGGTACGGAAGTAGAAACTGCTCAAGCTGCTTTCCTAGCTGCTTCCAAAAAGCTGGACAAGGCCGTAAGTAAAGGTCTGGTTCATAAAAATGCGGCTGCCCGCAAAAAATCCCGCTTGGCGAAGAAATTGAACGCTCTTACGGCTCAAGCCTAAGACGACATTCATAATGAGCAATTGAAGAACCTGACCGCTATGCTTCATACGGTTAGGTTTTTTTGTGTCTATTAATTAATAATAAGTAGTGTTAGTTACTTTTAAGAGATGTGTGTTAAATGAAAGAAGACCACCTTAGAGAGGCGGTCTTCTTTCATTTATTTTTTCTCTTTTTTCATTTCATAATAGTTACCATCCCATAAGAAAATCATCGTTTGATCGTCTTTAACAATAAAACTGCTGCCGGGATTCGTCCAATTATTTATAGATACCGTCTTAACCGATTCCGTTTCGATCCCAAGGTCACTTAATTCATTTCTGTATTCGTTAAAATAGTCATCCTTAGTGATGTTCTCTTCCTTATATTCAGGGCTCATAATTTCATCTTTATCAAAAGATGCTTTTTCTATCGAATAAGTTACTCGCATTCCAATAAGCTTTTCATCCTCCGCTGCCGAGACAGGTGTAGAACCTACTATACTTTGTACACTCCATTCCCCAAAATAAGAAGGTGCATCTGCAGAGGTATTCGTATTCGCAGGCGAATCAGAGGCAGATCCTGACGGTGAATTAGTATCCGTTTTGCCACAGGAACTAATTAGTAGAACGAGTAAAAGCAGTGCCGAATATTGAAATATTCTTTTCATAGTCAGATCATCTCCAATACTCTTTCCCTTCTTAGCTCAGACACCTAAACGCAGCATGAACAGCTCCAGCCCTAGCACTTTGTCTATAGCCCCTGTTTTCATTTTATAATCCAGATCCGCCAATGCACTTAAGATTTGCCGCAATCGTTCACTGGAGAACTTATGGGCCTGCTCCCCAGCAAGCTTAACCGCATAAGGATGCAATCCGATCTGTGACGCAATCTGTCCCTGCGAATAACTATGTGCTGATAAATCCTTAACCTGCAAAATAATGCGGAACTGCCGCGCAACCAGCGCTGCGATCTTGATCGGTTCCTCACGCTGCTTCAGCAGCTCATATAATGTATCAAGCGCCTTATCAAGACGCAGATTAGCGATATCCTCAACAAGCGTAAACACATTTTGTTCTGTTCCACGATGTACCAGACTCTCTACGGCCCCCGCATCCACAGTGCCGCCCTTACCAGCGAATAAACAAAGCTTGTCCATCTCTGCAGATAAACCTTGTAAGCCGGTGCCTGCATTCGTTATAAGAATTTCTGCAGTGCCAGGTGCCATTACACAACCACGCTCACGAATTCCTTTTTCCACCCAGCGCAGCAGCTCTTCTGCTCCCAGCGGATTAAATGCTAATACTGTGCCCACTGATTTGACAGTCTTCACAATTTTTTTACGCTCATCCAGCTTATCATTATTCACCATAAAGACGATCACACTGAAGTCTACAGGATGCTGCAAATAGTCACTTAAAAGATCTATACGATGCTCCAGTTTGGCATTTTCTTTGCCCGCTGTAAATAACGAGGCATCCCGCACCAGCAATAGTTTACGTTCTACCATAAATGGCACAGTCTCCGCTTCTTCTACCACAGCCTGCACCGGCGTCTCAGAGAGATCAAAGGGAATAACTGCGAAATCACGATCCTCTTTAGCAATCAGCTGTTCTTCCAGCAGTGCCGTGAATTCATTCATTCGAAATTTCTCACTGCCATATAAAACATACAACGGTGAGATCTTCCCTTGTTTGATTTCTTTTATCGCCGTTTTGGCATCCATCCCGCCACTTCCTTTTCCATTCATCTAGCCCATTTTGTCCAGAGTTCTATTGTAGCAAAAAAAACTACAAAAATGCATGCAAAAACGGAGAAACTCTGGCAGCCATGGCCAAAGCCTCTCCGTTTAAGCGGCGCATCTATATAAACGACGGAGTGCGAAGCTCTAGAAACTCCACATCCGGCGGTCATACCGATGTTCTGCAAAACCTATACTTTCTAGTTCCTGTCCTGTTGATATAGTATATTCAGAAACTTCGAAAAAAGTTCCAACCCCACTTTAATTTGTTGAAGATGAGGTTGGAGTGTTCGTTGGGGTCGCTCCAGGGGATGCAGCCGGACTTGAAGAAGCAGTAGCTGCTTCCTGTACAGTGTACACCTTGGTCACATTCACACCATCTTTTTCTGTCACGTACGTAAACTTCGAGCTGTCCGCGGACCATTCACCAGAAATCCAATTTCCTTCTAGCGGATAAGAGTTTACGGCTAACCGTTCTTCCGCTGAGCCCCCTGGCGACTTCTTATAAATTACAAGCTGCAACCCAACAAATTCTATAGCATACTGACCATCAGGAGAAGTCCAGGTCTGCACATTAGGATCTTCAGAACTGCTTAAGCTCATAACTTCCCGTCCGTAGTCATATGGAAACTTTAAAGAATCCTCCATCGGTGGAGCAGAATCGGCTGCGCTGTCTGAATTCATATCAGCAGTTTGCTCCTTATTATCCACCTTTAGCTGATTGCTACTGGCGTTGCTAGAATCTGAATTTTGAGATTTCGTGGCGACATCCTGCCTTGGCGGAGCAATCTTCTCTGTCGGCTTAGGATCTACGCTTTGAGGCGGTTCAGTGATCGACCGCCCTCCAGCTCCCGCTCCCGCATCAGCTGCATCCGCCGGTGCACTTGGCATCGAGGCAGGGTCCACTGGTCCCGTCGCTCTATCTAAAGCGGCGTTATCTTCGTTCATCTCCGGTGCATCCATCTTAAACTGCGCAGCGCCCTCGTTCTCTCCACCAGCGGCAGGTGAAGCTCCATCAGAGTTAGCAGTAATAGAAGCTTGCGATTCCATTGCTGTATCCTTAGTATCATCGCTGGCTGTTTTAGCGCTATCCTGCATCCTTTGTTCCACTTCTGCCCCAGGCATTTTATCGGGCATATTAAATATTGCGATCCCTAATAGAACGGCAGCTGCAATAGCTCCAATGCCTGTCCGTGTTGCTATAGAGGTTCCCTTGGCAGGTTTACCGCGGGAGCTTTCACGTGAAAATGGGACAACAACCGGCTCCTCAGATCTCACAGCACTTTGTTCACGACTGCTTCGATCCAATTCTGCAAGCTGAGGTAAAATAGAGTCAACCAGACTAAACGGGGGTTTCACGTCTGGCAACTGCTCCAATTCATTGGAGAGAAGTGTCAGGCGCTCAAAGACTTCCGCGCAGGAAGGACAATTATCGATATGACGGAACATTTCAATAATCTCATCTTGACTCAAATCTTTGTCTAAATAGCGGTGCATCCATTCCATCACCTCCGCGCATTTCATCCCGATACACCACCTTTCTGGTACTCCTGAAGTCTATTCTGCAGTTGCTGTCTAGCCCGAAATAAGTATGATTTCACTGTATTCAAGGGCAAATCCAGACAATCTGCAATCTCGTTGTAAGAAAAATCCTGTAAATAGCGCAGGACGATGACTGTCCGATGATGCTCGGGCAATTGATCAATTGCTTCACGTATATCCTCAGCTAAATAAGAGGATAGAACCTCACGTTCCACATTGTGTTTATCCTGAAACACCATTTCATGTTCATCAATAGAAACTGTAGGTTTAGTTCTTCTGAATTTATCAATGCAAATGTTAGTGACGATTCGCTGAACCCACGTTTTGAACTGGGCCTTCTCCTCATATGAGCCGATTTTTGTATAAACCCGGATCAAGGCTTCCTGAGATGCATCTAACGCATCTTGTTCATTATGCAAAATGTAGAAGGCCGTTTTATATACATGTCCTTCAATTTCTCGCAATAGGGTGATTAGAGCGTCGCGATCGCCCGCTTGAGCGGCTCTGATGAGTCCCTGCTCCACCACGAAGGTTCCCCCTCTCTATGCAATCTTACTGACGCGCAAGACTGCGAATTTGTTGCAACCGTGTAATTAATATTTTTAGCCAATAATTCCTACTAAGCATACAGGGGAAACAACAATCATTCAAATACTCTTTTTCACTATCTTAGTAACAAAAATGACATCAAAAGAAACGGCCTATCCCCTTGTCGGAAATGAAGCCGTCTGTCTTAAATATTACCCTCCGGAATCGGGCAAGAAACTCTATTTATAGAGCGCAATTTTGCAGAGCATGAAGACCGCGTAGTTTTCCCTAGTCTCATCATCCACCACATAGGCTTCTCCATTCTCAAATAATTGAGGGTTATTGTAATTGCGCTCTAATCTGTAGATCTGCCCTTCCGTCACCTTACAACCATGGAATGCCGACTCAATTTCTACGTACTCAGCATCATCTTCATCCGCTGCTTGATACAGCGCTTTGTCATTATAAGCAGGCATATACTCACTCCCGGCTGGATAATAGATCCTGACGTTCAGTCCATGTATCACTACTCTTCTATTATATAGTTTATTATCTTTATCCCGATTCTATACTTTCTAAAAAGCATAGAATAAAAGGAATATGGACAGCTCAAAGAAAATCAACATAAAAAGGCTGCATGGCCAACATCTGTCAGCCACACAGCCTATAAATAAAAACGCGAATCTGGATTTCAATCTCCGTTCGAACTATACATTAAATCCCTTTTATCTCTTTAAACTTCGCCACATATTGGGCAGCAAGATCGGTAATCTGATCGTATCGGCCATTCTTCGCCGGTGCAGTCAAATTCCCCCCAATGCCCACAGCCATGCAGCCGTTTGCAATCCACTTCTCCATATTGTTCAAATCCACGCCACCGGTCGGCATAATATTCACATGTGGCATAGGACCTTTAACCGCTTTTACATAATCCGGACCGAAAGCACTGCCAGGGAACAGTTTAAGCACATCCACGCCGTACTTCAACGCTTCCTTCATTTCATTTAATGTCATGCAACCAGGCATATAGGGAATGCCGTAAAGATTACACATCTTAGCTGTCTCCACTTCAAAAGAGGGACTAACGACAAACTCTGAACCTGCAAGAATGGCTATTCTAGCTGTTAATGGGTCCAAGACAGTTCCGGCGCCAATCACCGCACGACTCCCGTACTCTGCAACCAATCTCTTAATCGCCACGTCCGCGTCTGGTGTAGTAAAAGTTACCTCAATATTATTTAGACCGCCTTCTATACAAGCAACGGACATCTTAAAAGCTTCCTCAGCACTTTCTGCTCGAATAACCGCTACAACCCCGACGGATGCCACATTCTGTAATACTTTCATTTTCTTCATCAGTAGACTCCCTTTCTCTTGGACGATCATAGATAAACAGGAAATACTTTTTTAGATAAACTATTTTATTAAATTTACTAATTATTGCGTTTTGTTCTATAAGGAAATAGTAATAACAATACGATTAACAGTCAATACATTTTTATTACATCAGAGGGAAATAAGTAATAAAATCTAAGAAAAACCTTTATAAAACAAGGGTTTATGGAAACATTATTTTCTTTTTACGAAAAAAGTTTTTTGGTTAACAATCATTATTTTATTGTACAAAACCGATTTATGTGATAATTTCAAATTACAAATCATTATACTGGGATAAAATCATTACCCTAGGAGGAACTAAAAATGAGTAAACAGCTGGATGCCGTCACTTTCGGGGAGCCGATGGCGATGTTTTATGCGAATGAGGCCGGTCCTCTGCATGAAGTATTTTCGTTCTCCAAAGCATTAGCAGGTGCAGAAAGCAACGTGGCTACAGGCTTGTCGCGTTTGAATCATCCTACAGGTTATGTTACGAAGCTTGGCGAAGATAACTTTGGCACATTCATTGCTCAGGCGATGAAGAATGAGAACATTAATACGGACAATATTACTTTTACTAAAGAGTATTCAACAGGTATGCTTATCAAATCGAAAGTGGTTACCGGCGATCCAAAGGTCGAATACTTCCGCAAAAACTCCGCAGCCTCCACGCTTAGTCTGGAGGATTTTGACGAGGCCTACTTCAATTCCGCAGGACATCTGCATGTTACAAGTATCTCCGCCGCTTTGTCCAAGAACTGTCTTGAATTTTCTATTCACGCTATGGAATTTATGAAGAGTAAAGGAAAGACGATCTCTCTGGATCCTAATCTGCGTCCTAGCTTATGGCCGGATACAGAAACAATGGTGAGTACCATTAATGATCTGGCTACACGCTGCGACTGGTTCCTGCCGGGGCTCGGTGAAGGTAAAATCCTTACCGGACTGAGCACACCCGAAGAGATTGCTGACTATTACCTGGAGCGTGGCGTAAGCTTAGTCGTCATCAAGCTTGGCCCTGAAGGCGCTTACTATAAATCCTCTGCTGGGGAAGGTTACGTGGACGGATTCAAGGTGGAGCAGGTTGTTGATACGGTGGGTGCAGGTGATGGATTTGCGGTTGGCGTAATCAGTGCGATGCTGGAAAAGCTTCCGATTGCTGAGGCCGTCAAACGCGGCAATGCGATCGGTGCGTTAGCCGTCATGTCGCCAGGCGATATGGACGGACTTCCCACCCGTGAGGAACTTGCGAAGTTTATGCAACAAGAAGTCTAATAATCGCAAAAGAGCAGCGATTCTCCGTTATTGGAGGAGCGCTGCTCTGCTTTTTGGGTCGCTGATTGGCTGCTATGGCTATGCTATTGCTATTGCTATTGCTATTGCTATTGCTATTGCTATTGCTATGCTATTGCTATTGCTATTGCTATTGCTATTGCTATTGCTATTGCTATTGCTATTGCTATTGCTATTGCTATTGCTATGCTTCAGCAGTGTAATCACGTACCCCTGGGGCTTTCGGACCCAGAAGACGCTATTTGCGATTTTTTTACCTTTGCGGCGTAGTTTCGGACTCCAGTGACGCTATTCCTTATGAAAAAGGGCATTTAGCATGTTTTCCATGCCGATAGCTGCGATGGGGTCCGATTGTACTCCAAATATGGGATTATACTGCTTATAAGATCAGCTGAGTCCGATAGCGACTTCCTGCGCGAAAATATTACTCAATCAAACCCAAGTTTAGTGTTTAGATAAAGTTAGGTCCAATAAAAGGGGGAGTGCTCAACAAGCTAAGAAATAGCTGCTGGGCACTCCCCTTTTTATAGTTCAAACTTATTTGTAAGACTTCACCGACTGCCCTTGCTGCAAGGTCGGCGGAAAACGATATGTAATTGGAACAGAAGCTCCCTTATCCTCGATACAAGAGAGTATAATCTTGGCAGCCTGCATCCCCATCTCGTAAGCAGGCTGTCGGATTGTCGTAATGACCGGATTATATATTTGCGCGAATTCCGCATCATCTATCCCGATGACCGACAACTGTTCTGGAATAGAGATGGCATTTCGATTCGCATATTTCAGAATTTCCGCTAGTGTGATGTCGTTCGTAGCCAGCAACGCTGTCGGCGGCTCCGGCAGTGCTAATAAGTGTTCCAGCCCCGAAGCTAATTCCTCTTTGGATACACTGCAAATATACTCCTCACGCAGCGTTATGCCCGCTTCTTCCATCGCTTTTTTGTAGCCACTAATCCGCTCTTTCCGAGGGGTAATCGCATGCTCCCCAATTGGGAGGGACACCAGAGCAATCCGCTCATGACCTTGCTGTATTAGCTGCCCTACGCCTATCTTTGCCGCCATTTCATTGTCCAGCAATAGACTCTGCGTGGTGATTCCATCTACCAGACGATCCATAAAGACTAGCGGAAAATCAGCCTCTATCAGCCTGCTATAGGCAGACGGGTTATTCCCTGTAGGAAAAATAATCAGCCCGTCCACCTGACGTGCGATTAAGGTTTCTACATACTTGCTTTCTTTCTCCGCATTCTCATCCGCGTTGCATATGATCACTTGGATTCCGTGATGCTGCAGCTCATTCTCAATCGCCCGGATACATTGGATTGACAGCGTATAGTCAATATTGGCTACGATGATCCCGACCATATGCGTCCGATTCTGCTTCAGACTGCGCGCCAGACCATTCGGCTGATAATTAAGCTCCTCAATTACTGCCTCAATCCGGTTTTTCGTCGCTTCACTCATATATTTAAAACGTTTGTTCAAAAATTGGGAGACCGTACTTTTCGAAACTCCCGCTTTTTGAGCCACATCATCAATCGTTAACTTCTTCATCGCTTCGGCTCCACTCTTCTCAAAAGAAAATACTTTATCAAAAAGTATAGCTTTTATTTAGTGATTTATCTACTAGGGAGTATTGTTCATATAATCCATATAAAGCTTATTTTGCTGCTCTTCGGATAAAAAAGCCCAATTCTCATCCAGCCACCCCAATCCAGCTTTCGTAAGAATATCCGCTTTACGTTGTTCCCCACCCACTTTATAATCCATAATTAATGTTTCTCCCTTAATCTCTTTAAAACCAATTGCTGTAGCAGGTGTTGGAATGCTCATGGTCTCCATATCATAAAGTACGGTTTTCTCTTTGTACTTTTTATCCCCTGCATATTCTAAGTAACTAAGTACGAGTTGTCCATGCTCCTTATCAACAGCGATTAATGACTTGTATTCTAAAAGTGTATTATCGAAGGATGCAAGCGCTATTGGAACTACAGATTCTCCCGCCGCTGCTTTTTTAACATTAAGCATTGAAAATTTAACATCCTCATACATTCCTACACCAAGAGTCATTTTGAAGGAAATTAACAGGACGTAATCGCCTGCTCCAAAAAATCCACTCAAATATTGATACGTACTTGCCCCTCCCCCATAAAGAGGAAAAGTATAAATCCTAGTAGCCGAAGAAGCCGATAGCTCCGTCTGGTCCTTAGAGCTCAGGTAAAGAGTGAACGGTTCTGTAGGATGTGTGTACTTTGGCTTCTTGTAGTCAACCATCGGGGGTGGCGGCGACCAAAGAATTCCCGCTGTTGTCTCAACGGCATACGCTTTGCTCTTATCTCTGTTCATTGGCAAAGGCATGTAGTATTTCTTACCGCTAATCTCAAATTCTACTGGACTTGTCGGAGGCTCTAACGCTTTATCATTAGTTGCAGAACTAGAAGAAGGCAGTATGCCTGCGCCTTGTGACTGAACGGATGGCGAATGGATTGGCCCTGTGTTTTTCCATACACCCATAGGCAAGGTAAGCGCACCTATCAACAAAACCGTAGCCAGACTGGTTAGAAGCACATTTTTATTCATCCAATAACGTTTGTAACCTGAATTTTTATTCACAGCAGCCTGTTCGATCCGCATCATTAACTCAGGCGTGAAACCATCTTCAATGAAAGGTCTTTTGCCTGCTTCCGCATACCAATCCGTCTGCCCGATCATCACTGGATTACTATCATCCGCGTTGCGTTTCATTCCCTCTCCTCCTTCTGGATAGCCTCTTTAACCTTCTCTCTCGCCCGCGCGAGCCGAGATTTCACGGTTCCTTGTGCTACATTCAGCAAATCTGACATTTCGGCAATGGATAATCCATGTTGAATATCTAGCACAAGCACCTCTCTGTTCTTCTCTGGAAGGGTCATAATAATTTCCCAGATACGGTTCGCATACTGATTGCCGAGAGCTTCTTTTTCCGCAGAAGGAGCATTAACAGTAGTAGGTTGATCGCCCAAAGCTATGAATCTGCGCCAAAAGCTATTTTTGCTCCAACTGAAGGCCGTATTTCTGGTAATTGTAAGCAGCCAGGTTTTCATCGAAGATTGACCCCGGTATTTCCCAACATTCTTATACGCCTTCAAAAATACTTCTTGGCTGATATCATTTGCCTGCTCTCGACTTCTAGTTAAGAAAAAAGCATAATTCCACACATCCGAGCCATGCGCCTCCATCATTTCCCGCAAACTCATTGCGGGCGCGTACGCTGCTGTATATGGTATATCTTCGCTTAGCATGTTTCGCCTCACCCCTTGCCTAATAAGACTTTCCAAACTTGAAAAAGTTCCCTCTAAAATAAAAAAATAGGTCATTCATTAAAAAACACCACCGATGAACGTTTTAAGCGTTCACTAGTGGTGTGCGGATATTTTAAAGAGAGCTGAATTTCTCCTCCAGCCGCCGTGCAAGCTCATCGTCCGGTAACGGATTACGATGCGTATTTTCCAGATAGATATGCTTTTCAGTCTCGGGCATCAAATATTCCTTATACCATAAAAACATATCCGGACTATCCCCCTGAATCCGCAAAAATTTGCGGGCTGTTTCTACATGATCTATAGTGTTGGCAATATTGGTCAACCAATCAGCCCGATAAAAATGCTTCCACTGACCGATCTCTACCCGTAAAAGAGCCTGCTGGCCCTCCTTATAATCCCAAACCGCATGTGAAGCTTCGATAAACGCCTCTGGAAATCGCTCTTCTTGGTAACACATATACGCCTGGCAAAGAGAGGATAACCCTCTGCACCCGCTCCAATGCAGCTCAATTTGAACTAGCAGTTGAACATGCAGCCTGTTTCGCTCTTTTTCGGGTAAAAGTTCCATCACCTCTAGGCACTGCTTTCGCAGCAGATACCAGACTAGTACAACTCGCTCAGCTCGATCCCTGAACCATCGAACCTGCTCTACAAAAGGAACATCCCCTGCGGCCCAGCACAGACGTTCATCGCTCTCCGTCTTATTTTGCAGCCAATGCCCTATAATCTGCCTTGCCGGATGATGATAGAATTCATCGCCTGCGCGGTCGTCAGCATTAGGACCATATACTATGGTGTTTTTGAAGTAGCTTTTGTACAATTGGGCAATTCGCCCCTGCTGCGCTGTGTAGAAACGGTTAACGAAGGTCTGAAGCTGTTCATCAGCATCTGCTGTTCCATCCATCCACAACTTTGCTGTCAGATCTAATGTATAGAGATGAGGCAAAATATTCCCTGAATTCACCAGCAGATATTCACTAGCCCCTGCCGCAAATGCACCCTGTAATTCCTCCACTATAAAGGACGGATCCGTAGGGAATTGTGTTAGATGATTGGAGGCCTGCAAATCGTGGAAGGTGACGTGGTAATATACCCCGTTTTTGCCTTGATCACCTGCCTCGGGTAGAGCAGGCACGCGCAGATTCAGATGGCCATGTCGTCGCGACACCATTTTGCCGTATCCGTTATCCGCCCATATTTTAATAACACCTTCTGGAACTTCGATCTTCCCCTGTTTATACAGCTCCGCAATTTCTCCGTACATCGCCATACAGCACACAGGCTGGTCCACATATTCACAGATCATATCGTATTGCTTGCGAACCACAAATGAGATCAAATCGCCCCGTTTCTCCGGAGTATCAAAAGAGGGGTCATTCTCCCAAAAAGGTTTATCGCCCTGTCCGCGGAAGGAGAGCACCCAGAGTGTTTTTTCATCTTTTTGCCGCTCGATGGCTTCTCTCCACAGCTGTTCAAACAATTCTGGATATTCTTTATAGCTAACCTGCTTGCCCGGAAAAGCACGCAGGAACATTTGCGCGCCAAGCGGCTCCGCATGATGATGTGTGATCCACAGTCCCATATTTACCGCAAGCTGATGATGAACTCCGTCTCTCGGCAAATCCGTCCCCGGGATTACCATATTTCCACCACAGCGCAGCAGCGCTTCAAAAACAGGCTCCCATACCTCCGCCGTCGGAGGATAATCCTCCTTCCAGCCGATAAGACACACTTCATCATTCACGAACCAACCTCGGTAACGTACCTTTGGCTGAATGCTGTTGTAGTCAGAAACAGGCAGATTGATCGCATCTTTCTTAGCAGGAGGAAGCTCCGCCCAGAACCAGAAGGGATCGACACCAAGCACGTGGCGGCTGTAATGAAGCATCCCATAAATAATGCCCAATTCATCACGGCCGATAATATGCAGGACCCGATCCTCTTCACTACCTGCAAAATGCAAACAAAAACCCTCTGCCCATTCCGGGCAGCCATCATCCTGTGTTGCATAACGAATAATTACAGTAGCTGCTGCTCCTTGTAACGGAGCTTTTCCGAACACCTGCTCATGATCTCTGGCGATCATTCGCCAAGCATGTCCAATTGGATTACTACATTCCACTTGAACATCATATACACTTTCCGCTGTGACTCTAAATTCTGCATATGTATTCACTATCGCTTCATCTCCTAATTCGCTACAAAACACGGAGGACATAAGCTTCTCACCACCGGGCTTTGAAACATAGTTTAAATAGGCATAGAGTTTACCAGAATCTTCTATCTCTATTATAAAGCGTTTACATAGATTGTGCATGCACGCGTAATAATTACTGGAGGAGGACGGCGGTTACTGGAGCTGGAGCTACTGTATTAGAGCAGTTGGTGCTAGACAGGACAACAGTTACAACAGTTACTGCAATAGAGCAGCTGGTGCTAGACAGGGACTACAGTTACTGCATTAGAGCAGCTGGTGCTAGAACAAATGGACTGGATCATCAGCAAGTAATCGGAATTTGGGTGGAAGTTAACATCGTTACAACGATAATATGTAACAGAAGCGCTTTGGTATGTTCATATGGAGCGTTCTATTACACTTTGTGCAACTAAAAAAGATCTTTCCAGCTCATAAAGTGATTTAGTTGCACTTCATGCAACTATTTCTGCTCAAAATTAGAGAAATAGGCATTTTTCCAGATTCCAAGTGTACAAAGTGCAACTAAATGAAGATCCAGCTACTTTAAGGTGCGATCTATTGCACAAAGTGCAACTAAACGAGTTTTTAGGTTCTATGGTGTCTATGGGGAAGAATACAACGGAAGGAGCTACATAGATTCTGCGATATTGATACATGATGACCTACTCTGCACTACGCGACAGAAGGAGCTACTTGAGCTGTCTACTACCTAAATTAATTCGGATAGGAGCAACTTTGCCCGCTTACACAAACCGCAACAGTAGAAGTCCGTGTGCACTCACAAATCCCTCTTTCATACCCCAGCACTCAATCACATTACTCTACTACCTTCCTTAATCCGCTCCCTCCGCCAACTTATGACGCACCATAATCCCGTCGGCCCGCACACGCATCTGAATCTCCCCCTGCTGATCCGTTCTAAAAATAGCAGCATGATTAGCTTCCAAACGTTCCAATACCTCAGCTTTCGGATGACCATATAGATTATTTACTCCCGCAGAAATCACCGCAGCCGATGGATGCCAGAACTGCAGCCAAGACTCGCCTGTTGAAGTTTTGCTCCCATGGTGAGCTACTTTTAAAACGTCAATGGCAGGTCCTGCGTTAATACCCTTTTGCAGTGCTTGCTGCACAATCTCCTCCTCGGCTTCCAGATCCATATCTCCGGTAAATAGAAAATTTCTTCCGTTCATCTCTAAACGAAAAACTACAGAATCGTGGTTCTGATCCTCTAGCATTGGGATACCATTCAGCATAGAAGAACCTGACGCTGCTCCCTCTCTATCTTGTTCCTCCGGCCATAAAAAGGACAGCTTTGTCTTATCATCCGGGGAAAGCCTCATTCCCTGATGCACGGCATACAGCTGAACATTGTTCTCCAGCGCAGTCCGCATCATCTCCATATAAGATTCACGATCAGCGAGTGTGCCATTAAATAGCAGTGCCGAGACCGGAATCGCCTCCATAACGGCTTGGAGTCCCCCGGCATGATCCTGATCCCCATGGGTCAAAATAATCGCGTCCAGACGGTGGATCCCACGTTTTTTAAGCAAAGGCACCAACACTTTAGCCCCTACCTCGAACGGGCTGCGGCGAATGCGCCATTCTTCTTTTTGCCCAAAATTTAACGTTCCTCCACCATCTACAAGAATATGAGCTCCTTTTGGTGTAGTGATGAGGATACTGTCGCCTTGCCCGATATCCAGATAACTAATCGTCCCTTTACCTTCCATTCTTTCTGACTGATAACCCTTGTACAGCATTAGGCCCAGTCCAACCGCAGATAGTAGAACAATCGCTCCGCTCCAACGTACAAACATAGGCGCATCCAAAAAATACTGTGCGCTCCCCGCTCCCCCAAACCCGCCGTGCTTGTTCACAGGTAAACCAATCTCAGCTAACGGCTTCGTCTCATCCTCCATATACTGCGGTGTTGCGCGGGCTTCCATTCTTAGCTTGGCAGCATACAACAGCCCGTACAACAAGACATAATACACTCCGATCCACAGCAGTGAAGGCGAGCGCCAAATCAAAACTCCACCAGCAAAACCATTGATCCATTCAACCGCATAAAAAGTAACGTTATTCAGCAGCTCCGTAATATGTGCCAAAAAAATTGCAGCATCTCCCCACAATCGTCCAAGCAGTAGCGCCAGCGTTCCTAAAGGCAATACAATAAAAGTAATAAAGGGCACAAAAACCAGATTAGCCACTAAAGACAGCAGCGAAAATTGATTAAAATAATAGATCGTCAATGGAAATGAGACCAACTGGGCAACTAGAGTCACAGAGACGGCGCTTTTAAGCCAGCGTGGCAGTGCCCTCAGCAGA
This sequence comes from Paenibacillus sp. FSL R7-0163, assembly GCF_037969975.1. Lineage (NCBI taxonomy): Bacteria > Bacillati > Bacillota > Bacilli > Caryophanales > Paenibacillaceae > Paenibacillus > Paenibacillus sp. FSL R7-0163. The sequence continues at coordinate 854,159 of NZ_CP150224.1, read as the reverse complement.
GGGTCCATAAGCGGAACGTAGACCATTAATCCTAAGGTCACCAGAAATGACAACTGGAAACTGACACTGAGCAGCATGTAAGGATTCCAAATCAGCATAACCAGTGCCGCTGCAGCCAAAATATTCAGTCCATCCTTCAGCATGCCAACTCGTGCAGCGAGCAATGCAATCATACTCATTAATCCCGCACGTACGATAGACGGACCCGCACCTGTCAAAAGGACGTATATGGGAACGAGCACTAAGGTGACTGTTAGCGTGGTCTCTTTTGTCATCCGTAAGCGCCTGAATATAAATAAAAGAACACCAACATACACTGCAACATGCATGCCTGAAATGGCGAGGATATGTGTCAACCCAAGTTGTGAGAACTGCTTAAAGGTATCCGGATCGAGATCATCCTGCATCCCAATCACCAAACCCTTCATATATCCAGAGTGGCGCTCTTGAAACAGCCGATCCGTCTCTGCTCCAAGAACTGCCCGCGCTTTATCATTCCAGCGTAAGATCATTAACGGACGCCATGAATCTGGAGCCGTTGCTTGCACGTTCTCTGCCCCCTGACCCTTTAGAAGCCAGTGGATCTTCTGCGTATGTAAATAGGCTCGATAATCAAACCCTCCGTAATTCCGCGCTGTCGCTGGCTCTTCAAGTACACCGTTTAGCGACACCTGATCCCCTCTGCGCCACTCCGCGGCAATAGCGATTTCTTGCTCGGCAAGAAGTTTGATCTGCACCATAATTAACTCCCCATGCCCCCTTTTATCTTGTTCGTCCCGCGGATCAGGCGAAGCGGCCTCTTCCTCAGTAATCAACGATAACTCTGAGAGCTTCATCGTAAAATCAACCCGGTCCCCGTCCCGTTCCACAACGGAAATAATCGTCCCCTTAGCCTCCACGGCAGTCTCATTCAACTCCGAAAATAATTTCCCCAGCACTTCAGGCAGGTGACTTACATTGCGGCCTTCATTCCATTCCCAATATCCAGCGGATATAATAATCGCCAAACAAAATACCGCCAGCTGTTTCCAGCTCATGTTCACCCAAACTCTCATACTAACCAGTAACAATAGTAATCCAGCCCCCGCCAACCACAAGCTAATCCCTGAGTATAAACACGCTGCTGCACTTCCAGTCACCCAACACACTGTAAAACTTAATAAGGGTCTCTCCTTCACGCCTCCATTCTCCTCCTTTCGCAAGATAAAAAAAGAACCTCTGCATACGCCATAAAAGCGTACGAGAGGTTCTTCCTCAAGTCATCTTATTCAATTAGGGTTGTACAATACAGCTAATCCGCTACTTTAATCATCGTTTCACTTGGCGGCTCATAATTTTCCAATTGGCGAAATACGATGCCTTTGGCAGCCATCATTGCCTCTACCTTTTCCATATCCTTACGGTAAGGACGATAATACACAATCTCCACAATACCGCTATTAGCCAGCATATTTGCACAGGTCCAGCAAGGCTCATCCGTCACATAGACGGTGCTGCCTTCCCGGTCAATCCGGTCTGTGAATAGCAAAAGATTCTGTTCCGCATGAATCGTGCGAATGCAGCGCTGTTTCTTCACCATAGTCTCTACGCCATCCACGATCTCCATCTCATATTGCTCCGAGAGCATACAACCTGCCTCTGAGCAATCAGGTACGCCCATTGGCGCCCCGTTGTACGCGGTACCTAGCAGCTTTTTGCCTTGCACCAGCACAGCACCTACATGTCGTCGTGAGCAGCGTGAACGAGTTGAGACCATACAGGCAATGTCCATGAAATAAGTATCCCAGTCTTTACGATAGGCAGTAGTCATAATCAATCTCCATATCCTTCTAAATAGTTGTTAACTATTGTAGCACATCCCCGCAAGTTTTCACTAGGACAACGGTTGTAGCACATCCAGCGAGGCTTCAGTTCCTATTTATCTTCAAAATATTACTAATGCTTTTAACTTCTCCAGTATTTTGGGTCCTATCCCCTTCACCTTCCCCAGATCAGATAGGCTGCGAAAGGTCCCTACAAGGTTGCGGTAATCCATAATTGCCTGAGCCTTCTTTTCTCCGATGCCCGGAAGATCCATCAGCTCCTTAACACCCGCAGTATTCACATTTACTTTACCTTCCTGTGAAGCTGCTGATGCGGAAAGCTCAGTCGCCTCCTTAGCCGCAACAGCTTTATCCCCTGCCGACGTTTGCTTTCCTGCAATGTTTGGCGTTTGAACTTCTGCCCCTGTTGGTGTTTGACCTTCTGCCGTTGGTGTTTGGCCCGCTCCTTTTGCTCGCTCCCCCGCAGCGGCTGCCGTAGCTTTTTCATCTGCCGAAGTTTGGACAGCTTGTTCTGCTTGTTCAGCTTCTTCTGCTTGCGCAGCCTCCTTAACCTTCTCACCGTCTTCAACATTCCCAGCAGCTTCAGCCTGCCCTGCATCTTTCTCTAAATGTTGCTTATTTCCTTTCGTCTGATGACCTCCCTCACTGCCCCCAGCAGCTGGAGCGTCACCAGACTCAGCGATTCCAACAGCTTGCTCCATACCAACATTCAAAGTCTCCCACCCGGCAATCCCGGAATCGCCCTTGCTTCCCGCCGCCCAGAATAGCCCACTTCCTATTACAGCAGCAGCCACTCCGAGCACGATACTCCCTTTATTCATATCACTTTCCTCCTCACAAAAATTCTTCTTATGCCTTTTTGTGAATCTTCATACATTCCTGCGGCTGGAAACTCCTTTAATAATTCATACAAAACCTGTCATCTGTCCAAGTCTATCCTGCATACATATAACGAAGAGCATTCATGTCAGTTAGTAAAAAAGCAACGCTAGAAAGGAGGAACCACAGGTGAAAGTAGGATTTATCGGAACAGGCAGCATGGGCAGCCTGCTGATTGACGCCTTTCTTTCTTCCGGAGCCCTGAATCCGTGCGATGTACTCGCCAGCAACCGCAGTCTGAATAAACTGCTGGAGCTAGAAGATCGTCATCCCGGCATAAACTTATGCGGAAGCAATAGTGAAACAGCGACTGGAAGTGACATTGTTTTTTTATGTGTAAAACCGCTGGAATTCAAAACCTTAACAGATGAGATTGGCCCTTATCTCCGCAGCGATCAAATCGTCGTATCCATTACAAGTCCCGTTCAATTGCAACATCTGGAATCCGCTTTGCCGTCCAAAATAGCCAAGATCATCCCCAGCATTACACACTGTGTCAAAAGTGGGACATCACTGTGCATATTTGGCAGCAGGCTTAATAAAGAAGACAGGCTTGTGCTGCTGCAGCTGTTGTCTTTCATAGGTGTTCCTTTGGAAATTCAAGAGGCCCATACCCGAATCGCTTCTGATTTCTCCAGCTGCGGACCTGCGTTCTTGAGCTATTTCATTGAACGCTGGATTGAAGCTGCGGTGGAAGTTACCGGGATTGAAGAGACGTTAATCAGCCGGCTTGCAGGTGAAATGCTGCTTGGAACAGGCAAGCTGCTAACAGAAGGAGAATTCACCCCGCAAGAGCTCCAAGAACGTGTAGCTGTCCGTGGCGGGATTACCGCAGAGGCACTGAACCATCTTCGCATTAGCCTTGAGGGCGTATTCGAACGTCTCATCATGACTACGCATGATAAATACGATGAGGATGTCACCAAGCTGGATGCGCTATTTGGGCATGACGGTATTATTCAAAGTCCTGTAGACCGTTAGAAAACAATAAAACCCGCAGCACGGAGTTCTCCGTTGCTGCGGGCATTATTGCGTTCTTCGCTTAACCCACTACGATATTTACAAGCTTGCCAGGAACCGCAATGATCTTGCGTACGGTTTTACCTTCTACTGCTGCACTCACATTCGGGAGTGACAACGCATGAGCTTGCATCTCTTCTTGACCCATATCCTGCGGGATCAACGCGCGTTGTACGATTTTACCATTTACCTGAATAACGATTTCAACCTCAGCATCCACCGTCCATGCTTCATCATACGTTGGCCAAGCCACGTAGCTGATACTTCCTTCGTGACCGAGCAGCTGCCACAGCTCTTCAGCGATGTGAGGCGCCAGTGGTGACAACATTTGTACGAAGTGTTCAGCAGCTTCTTGGGACAAAGTTTCTTGCTTATAAGCATCGTTAATAAAAATCATCAACTGGCTAATTGAGGTATTGAAACGCAGATGCTCGAAATCATCAGTGACCTTCTTAATGGTCTTGTGCCAAGTGCGTTTGAACTCGTCAGTGCCACCGTCTGCTGTGATTTTGGTGCTCAGCTTACCATCTTCACTCACGAACAGGCGCCATACACGGGACAAGAAACGGTGAACTCCTTCTACACCCTTTTCATTCCAAGGTTTGGTTGCTTCCAGAGGGCCCATAAACATTTCATACACACGTAGTGTATCTGCACCAAAAGCTTCCACAATCTCATCCGGGTTGATGACATTTCCGCGTGATTTACTCATTTTTTCATTATTATTTCCAAGAATCATACCTTGGTTAACCAGCTTATGGAAAGGTTCTTTTGTTTCAACAACGCCGAGATCATAAAGCACCTTGTGCCAAAAACGTGCATAGAGCAAGTGAAGCACGGCATGCTCCGCTCCACCAATATACAGATCTACTGGAAGCCATGCTTTTTGCTTCTCAGGGGAGCACAGCTCTTGATCGTTTTTCGGATCAATATAACGCAGGTAATACCAGCAGCTGCCCGCCCATTGCGGCATGGTGTTCGTCTCGCGGCGAGCCTTCATGCCAGTCTCAGGATCAATAGTTTCCACCCACTCTGTTACATTCGCAAGTGGAGATTCCCCTGTACCCGAAGGTTTGATCGCATCTACATCCGGCAGTACCAGCGGCAGCTGATCAACCGGAACAGTCTTCATTGTGCCGTCTTCCAAATGCAGAATTGGAATGGGCTCTCCCCAGTAGCGTTGGCGGCTAAACAGCCAGTCACGCAGACGATAGGTTACTTTGCCTTTACCTACGCCCTTTTCTTCCAACCAAGCAATCATCTTCGCAATCGCTTCTTCATTCTTGAGTCCATTCAGGAAATCAGAATTGACATGCGGACCATCTCCGGAATAAGCCTCTTCTTCAACGTTGCCGCCTTGAACGACTTCCACGATATTCAGGCCGAATTGTTTAGCAAATTCCCAGTCGCGTGTATCGTGACCCGGAACTGCCATGATTGCTCCCGTTCCGTAACCAGCAAGCACATAATCTGCAATCCAGATTGGCGCCTTCGCACCATTCACAGGATTAATTGCATATGCGCCTGTGAAGACACCGCTCTTCTCTTTTGCCAAATCCGTACGCTCCAGATCGCTTTTACGAGAAGCTTTTTCACGATATTCTGCCACAGCAGCACGCTGAGCTTCAGTGGTAATTACATCAACAAGCTCATGCTCTGGTGCCAGTACGCAGTAACTTGCTCCGAACAGTGTATCTGGACGTGTAGTAAACACGGTCAGGTTAGCCTTGTGACCTTCAATGTTAAAGTTCACTTCTGCACCTGTTGATTTCCCGATCCAGTTGCGCTGCATATCCTTGATGCTTTCGGACCAATCCAGTTCTTCCAGATCCTCCAGCAAACGCTCAGCGTACTCTGTAATTCTCAGAATCCATTGACGCATCGGTTTGCGCACGACCGGGTGACCGCCGCGCTCACTTTTACCATCGATAACCTCTTCGTTGGCAAGTACCGTACCCAGTGCCTCACACCAGTTAACAGGTACTTCTGCTACATAAGCCAGGCCTTTGTTATACAACTGGATAAAAATCCATTGTGTCCATTTATAATAATCCGGATCTGTCGTGCTGATCTCGCGGTCCCAATCGTAGGAGAAACCCAGCGATTTGATCTGACGGCGGAAATTATCAATGTTCTTATCGGTAAAATCACGTGGATGCTGGCCGGTATCCATCGCATACTGCTCTGCCGGAAGTCCAAAAGCATCCCAGCCCATCGGATGCAATACATTGAAACCGCGCATCCGCTTGTAGCGAGAAACGATATCCGTTGCTGTGTAACCCTCTGGATGACCTACGTGCAGTCCTGCACCTGAAGGATACGGAAACATATCCAGTGCATAAAAATTGGGTTTTTCAGGATCTTCTCCTGTCTTAAAGCTTTTGTTCTCATCCCAGAACTTTTGCCATTTCGGCTCAATAGTCTGCGCCCGGTAACCACCAGCGGGTGTGCTATTTGTTTGATTGTCGCTCATTGTCTGCTCCTCCTTGGAGTGTTACTTCTTAGATTTCTTATTTCTTAACCAAGCATATACACCTTCGGTGTCCTTATAAGGACGGTAAGCGTTTATGCGGGAAATATAAGACATGAAGTATTGCGTGAAACGTATACTCTCTTATATTTACAAAAAAACCTCCCATCCCTAGCGTATTATCGCTAGGGACGAGAGGTTATAATTCCCGTGGTACCACCCTAGTTAGCGGCGAATATACTTTATTCTGCCACTCACTTTGCACCCTTTAGCGGGGGTGAGGCGACGGCGGTTCATTCATGACATCCATTATCTCTTATGGATATCCTGTAAACTTGCACCGTTACTCCGAGGTGAGTTCACTCTGTTCCGTTAACCGACTCGCACCTTAGTGTCGGCTCTCTGCAATAACGGTATAGAATTAATACTCCTCATCATCGAACAACTATATACTGAGTCATCAGTAATATTCCCCAACATTATATACAAAACTGTTATCAATAGTCAATGATTATCCCTTTATACGGGCTTTCGTTTGATTAAAAACGCCATAAAGTGTTGAATTACGACTTTTGCAGCTGCAAAGAACGGTACAGCAAGGATAAGTCCAATCATCCCTGCCAGTTCACCACCTACCAGCAATGCGAAGATAATAAGCAGCGGATGCAAATGTAGCGTCCTGCCTACGACCTGTGGAGAAATAATATTGCTCTCCACAATTTGGCATAAAGTGTTTACCACAGCAACCAGTAGAACTAATCGAAAAGAGACGGTCGAAGCCATCACAATGGCAGGTGCAGCCCCTAGAAAAGGACCCATATACGGAACAATATTAAATACTGCCACCACACTGGCGAACAGTAAGGCATAAGGCATTCCGACGATGGCATAGCCGATATAGGCAAGCACACCTATAATGATGCAGACCAGAAATTGTCCGCGAATGTAATTGCCGAGCGCAGCATCGATATCTTTTAACAAAGTAACAATAGACTTGCGGCGTGCGCGGGGCAGACAAGAGACCACCGTCCGTTCAAATACGTCAAAATCCTTCAAAATATAGAACACCAGAAACGGCACGATAAAAGCATTGAACAGCAAGTTAATCGTTGTCCCTATATTATCGAGAAAATGCGAAATCCCTTCGGCCAGACGATTCTCCAGTTGAAAAAACCAGTTGTTCATCCCCATTTCAACCCCAGGCGGTATTAGCCTTGTATTCATATGGCTCATCAGCCCCTGGGCTTGCAGTGTGATCTCAGGCAGATGTTCATTTAATTCTTCAAGCTGCTCAATAAACATCGGGATAAGGTTGATGGCGATCACGGTAATCGCCGTTAGAAACACTGCATATATAAGTAGAACAGCTACGCTACGCGGCATCTTCCGTCCGGCCAGCATACTAACCACGGGATTCAGCACATAGGAAATAATCATAGCTGCCAGAAATGGAGCGAGGATTGCCTTTAAAAATACAAAAATCCCCTGCAGCATCGGACGAAGCAACCAAACAAAATACAAAATGATCAGGGATAGCAGCACTCCGATCATCCAGCGGAACCATTTACTTTGGGACCATTGTTCCATGAGAGTACCCTCCTGCGGTAGAGCCTGGACTAGCTTCGTAAATAAGTATATGTATGGCCGCAGCAAAATAACCATCAAACACACAAAAAAGCGTCAATAACCTTGCAACTGATTTCAGCTGAAAGGAAATTGACGCTTAAGTACATAGAGCAGTCTTGCTTACAAAGCAAGATTCATAGTTAAGACGACGCATGAATTTGCGGGAAATCCTGAGTCATATCATCCCCGGAGAACAGGTCGTCCAGCGAGCTTAGTGTGCCGTCTTCTTCAACTTGATAAACCGACATTTTTTCGCCATTTACCGTCAATTCGATGAAACAGCCCCAGCAATAAAACTGGTGGGAACCGATCTTTCCGATATCTTTGGAGTTGCAGTTTGGACACTTCATATAATACATTCCACCTATCCGTTAACAATATTAATGGCTTTTTGTAGCCGTTCTTCGCTCATCGCAGGAACCATTAATGCATTCTCACCAATGGACATCTCGTCAGAACAAGGCAGCCATTTGCGGCCTTCGATCAAATCAGTGACAAGCCCGTCACTAATTTCCAGCGCTCCTATTGTGTTTCCCAACTTTTGGTCAAAATAAACATCAGATATTCGTCCGAGTATAGTTCCAGTTGTAGTTAGCACTTTCAAATCCTTAAGTTTGTTCTTTCCAAGTAGAAAAGTACAAGGTATATGATCGGCATCTATCTTATCAATCGACTCTTTATTACGAATCATGACAGCATCCTCGCCGTAGGCCACAATATCTTCCCATGCCACAAATTTCACATGGCCACCAAAAAAAGATTTGCTTTCCAGTTCAATACCCGTAATATTCCAGTTTGAATCGAGCAAAATATCGACAATTTTGCCGATTGCGTTACCCTCTTCAACTTCATATACAGCCAAGCCGATCAGATCTTGAAGTTTCATGGCTGCTCGGTCTCCTCACTTTGAGTGTAATTACGAGTTCTCAAAAAGTGAAAGCCCGAATGATCAGGATACCTACCATAGCCTAGAAGTAACTAGTCTCTGATACGAAGCCGATTCAGAATGGTTTCAACTTTTCGAGCAACGTACTCAATTTCTTCAGTAGTATTACCCAAACCCATGCTAAATCGAATCGCTGACCCTAAAATATTTTCTGGAAGCTCCATTGCTCTCAGAACATGGGATATTTCCAGTGATCCTGACGTGCAGGCTGAACCGCTTGCTGCCGCAATCCCGTCCATATCCAGGTTCATCAGCATAACATCTGTTCTAGCTCCCGGGAAGCTCAAATTCAGTATACTAGGCAAAAAATGCTCGGTATTGCCGTTAATTGAATAACTTTCCCGTCCAATCAGCGCATCCAGCTCTTCAAGTAGTCTATTGCGCAGGAGCTGCACTTTTTGTCGACGTTCTGATAGACCTGTAACTGCTATTTCAACAGCCTTGGCAAATCCAGCAGTACCTGCTAAATTTTCTGTTCCGGCTCGTCTGCCGCGCTCCTGAAGGCCACCGTGGAGTCTTGGATGCAGCGGTGCTCCACTCCGCACATAAAGGCCACCGATCCCCCCAGGTCCATTGATTTTGTGAGCTGTAAAGCTCATGTAATCTACCGGAAGCTCCCGCAGTGTGATCGGTAAGGCACCAAGAGCTTGTACAGCATCAACATGGAACAGAATACCCCGCTCTCTGGCAAATTGGCCAATTTCCTGAATCGGCTGAACGGTTCCTACCTCATTGTTGGCATACATTACACTGATTAGCACTGTGTCTTCCTGCACCGCTGCTTCTACATCTGCAACGGATACTCGGCCTGTAGAATCCACAGGAAGATAAGTAATCTTAAAGCCTTCCTTCTCCAGCTCTTCGCAGGTATGTAGCACTGCATGATGCTCTATCGCAGAGGTGATAATATGATTGCCTTTCTGGGCAACAGCAGCGACAGCTCCATAGAGTGCTAGATTGTCACTTTCGGTTCCGCCGCCAGTGAACACCCACTCTTCCGGCGAGCAGCCTAAAAAGGCGGCGATAGTATCGCGCGCCCCATTTAATATTTTCTTGGCTGAACGTCCGAACTGATGTACACTGGACGCATTTCCATATTGTTCTGTCATTATATTCAGCATGACCTTGGCCACCTCCGGATGAACCGGGGTTGATGCGGCGTGGTCCAAATAGATGGTTTTCATCATTCATTTCTCCACTTCTAGGGTATAGGAAAACAGTTCGTTTTTAAGAACTATTAAATTATACCGCGCGAGAAGTTAGTTTTCCACAAACTAAAGAACACAATATTGTAATCAATTCCCTGCACAGGCTAAGGTAATGACAGCCAATTCTCTTCAGAGGTAACTTCTATGCCGTTTTTTCTAAGTAAAGCTGCAGTCACGCCGTTCCCAGCGATCTTCTTCCCTTTGAACTCTCCGTTATAAATCATGGTGCTGCCGCAAGAAGGACTGTTTTCCTTGAGGACTACCATCGTAGCTGAAACTTCTTGAGCTTTCTCAAGCGTAATATAAGCCCCTTTTAAATATAGTTCTGTTACATCTATGCCCGATCGGTCCACTACTTTAGCCGTTCCTGCAAGCACAGCCTCACCATCCCCGCCGACAATTTCAGCTGGCTCTCTAGGCGTAGAGAATCCCCCTAATAATTCCGGACACACAGCAATAGCTTGATTCTCATTCAAAAGCTTCTGAATTTTCTCATCCAAACAATCCGTGCCATTATATCTTACCTTCATACCAGCTAAACAAGAGCTTACCAAAATCACCTATATGCACCGCTTTCTTCATTCATTATGCTTCGTTTATAATAAGATACAACCCTTAACAGCCGTTCAAGCTAAGAAATATTTCGAGCATAACATGCTGATTACAAGCTGTAAACAAATCCAGCCTCAAAAACGACCGAATGGGAAGTGTATAAAATGTGCGGACGATATACGATAACCGTCACCATGGAAGAGCTGATGGTCAGATATTTTGCGAATGATTCAACCATTATCCACTATGCTCCAACATATAACGCAGCACCCATGCAGCAAATTCCGGCAGTCATTAACACAGGATCCAGCAATAAACTTGGGGAACTGCGCTGGGGTCTGGTTCCTTCATGGGCCAAAGATGACAAAATCGGCAGTAAAATGATCAATGCCCGGGCAGAGTCACTCCTTGAGAAGCCTTCTTTCAAGCGATTAGTAAGCTCCCGCCGCTGCATCATTCCATCTGATGGCTTCTATGAATGGAAGGTTCAGGGCAATAGCAAACAACCCATGCGAATCGTGATGCGCGATGGGGGTATTTTTTCAATGGCCGGATTGTATGATATTTGGATGGACCCTGAAGGTAATAAATTAAGTACCTGCACGATTATAACGACTACCCCAAATGAACTTATGGCTGAAATCCATAACCGTATGCCAGTTATTTTGAAGCCTGAGGATGAGCCAGAATGGCTGAGCCGGGACAATCAGGACGCAACTTCGTTAATAAAGCTTCTTAAACCCTATGATCAGCATCAAATGAGAGCCTACCCGGTTTCTACTGCAGTGGGAAATGTTCGGAATAATACGAAGGAATTAATCAATGAGATATAGAAAACAATATTATTCAAATGGTAGGAATGATTATCACCCTTTTATTGACACTAATTCTGACCTCGTTGTTTATCCATGAAAAAACATTTTAACCCTGCGGATTAACCGCAGAGTTAAGACCAGCGCCGCTCAATATGAATTCTGCGTCCCATCAATTGATGATACATCTGTAGAAATCTGTCTGCATACAGCTCAGAGGATAGGTTAGTCCGGATATGCCATTCTCCATTCATCCTGATTCTGGCCCGTAGTTCTGGATCATTCATTAAGGATAGAGCAGCAACCACAGCTTCATCCAGCTGCCCTCTAGTGTATATTTTTCCAGTGTGATTGTTAATGACGAGTCTACGAACGCCGTCTGAATCTGTAGTAAGTACAGGACAACGGCACAACATCGCCTCAGCAACCGCGTATCCAAACCCTTCCAAAATAGAGGTAGAAAGGAGCAAACCTCCCGAATCACCAATAATACTCATATAATCTGCCATTTGCTCATGAGGAATATTGGAATACGAAATCAACCGTGAAGAAATCCCCGTCTCAGCTACAAATTGATCAAAGCTTTCTTTTTGCTCTGGATCAAACAAAGTATCATCCTGAAAAATCCATAAATAAAGTTCGGGATGGATCGCCAGCAGCCTTTGCCCGATTTGCAGAAATTCCCGCCAATTCTTATTCGTTTGAATGCGTCCTACCCAGCCGAGGATAGGGAAACTTTTCGCGGGATAATTGGTATATCCAAACTGATCGCAATCGATCGGATCATCAAAACAATATTGTGGAATGGTTGGAAATCCGCCTTTGAAAAGCGCCTGCAAATGGGTTGTTTCTGGATACAGCAGTGCATCGGTGAGCCTGTAAATGCGCTCTGTAAAATTATTAACGACCTGCTCAGCTTCATCTAAGGTGCCTAAACCCTGCACTTCAAAAACAAGCGGCCCTTTATACCCGAACCCTCGAATCCGCTCTGCTAAGTTAATATCCGTACACACTACAATTAAGTCAAAAGCTTCACGAGCAAGCATTGCCCTGATCTCGTCATCGCTATTGGTAATATGCGTTTGAATGTTACGGATATTCTGCTGTCCTTTTCCATGGTGTGTATACAGTAAATGGCACTCTACACCGCGAGCATGTAACGCTTGGCAGCGAACTCGGTTCAGGGTTTGCATACCTCCACTCGGGTTATAAAAAGTGAACAAAATCTTCATTATGATCACTCATTCGCAAATTATTTTTAGGTAAAAGAGGTCTTCAACAAATCATACAGATCTGCGCTGCGAAACAGCTCATTATAATAGTGGCCTTTGGTCGATGGGACATGTCTGTGTCGAAATCCAATCAGGCTATGATCATCCGTATAGTAATTGGAAGTCGTATCCCCGCCCGTAGTTACCAAAGCTTCCAGCATGTACTCAATATCGAGCGCTCCTATAAAAACTTTTGGACCTAAAACTATCGTGAATGGAGTGGATAGTTGTTCTATAGCACTGCAAATCGCGTGTGACTCCACAGCTCCAGGCAGCCAGGCGAACGCTGTCGCAGGATGAGGTATGGTTTCCAATAGAGCCGATGGCTGACGCGTAGTTGATAAATCCAACACCCGGCATTCATAATTGCTATACGTTTGTTCGTACAGATTCTCTATCCGCGTTATTTCATCCGCACAAGCATTCACTACAGGATATAGAACGGTAATCATCGCCGGAATTCCTCTGCGAAACCGTGCCTGATGGCGGGTCAAATGATAGGCATATCTCCATCTACGATGATTTTCAACCGAATGTAATTGGGCAGATACACTAAAGGTAGAATCCACACGATAATTCACCAGTTCCACCGGTATAAAGCGAATTTCACAATGTTCAGCCAGTCTCAGCCAGTAATCATAATCCTCCACCGGTTCCATTCCATAAGCTCCAACAAGCTTCGCAATCTGTGCTTTGTACATAAAAGAAACGCCAATAAGCGAGTAATCCAGCAATCTCTCTTTAGGCTGTGACTGATAATTACGCTGAGTAGCTAATTGATGTTCGTTATGAAGAAACCTTCCCTCGTTATCGATGCTTTGAAAAGAACTGTACACGATGCCTAACTCCTGTGGACCTCTAACTAGCGCCCCCCGAAGGATTTCGAGGAAACGGGGTTCATAAACATTGTCGCTGGAAACCCAACTTAGATATTGAATACTAGGCTCACTATACAAAAGATCAAAGCCGGTATTCAGTGCATGTGCTATACCCCTGTTCTGTACGTAAGAGATAACCGTTACCCTTGGATCTTCGACAATAATGGATCTCACGAGCGGTTCCATTTCAGGTGCACCATCGATCACAACAACCAGCCGAAAATTGGTAAAAGATTGGTGTAGAACAGACTGCAGAGCTTGCCGTAAGAACTCCGGCTTTTGGGTATACACAGGCATAACTACTCCTACATCCGCCATGATTTTTTACCTCTCTCTACATTGGAGTATAAAATCAGTATATTTTGATTCCTCCCATCTGACTGTGTGAATGCCCTTAAAATACTTTATTACGCCTAAAAAAGCAGCAATCGCCCTATTTCTTTCAGCGACTGCTGCTTAATGGTCTAAATATTACTATTATACAGGTATAGAAAGAGCGGTAATCTCCGTCATTTCAGATTGAAGCACCCGCTGATCGGTAACTAGATTTCCGAACTCATCCAGCCCATAAACAGAGGTGACTACTTCTGCCAAAGGATAAGGACTACTAATTTGCACCTCGTAAGCCAGATTCCCCCCAATGAAAAACTCTCTAATATCAGAACTCTTTGCAGGAACGAAATAACCTGTGACATAAAGCGGGGTAAGAGCTGGCAAGGAATATGGAACACCGAAGACTTCGACAATCATCATTGCACTCGCATTACTTGTGTTACGAACACTGACCACTACATTACTCGCTGCAGTACCAGTTGCTCTCGTATTCGTAATAAGACCTGTTGTATAAGGCATTTTCTCACTCCTCCTCTTGGTTTCTATCAACTTATTCAACAGCTAGCTTATAGTTGTGAGGCAAGAGGAGGGGTTAACACGTGGAATAATAGCCAAATAGACAGGTATACAGTTCCTTTCCCGCTTTTTTCATAACATAGATTAAAGATGAAAAAGGAGAGGTGACAATGACCAATTTCAATTTTCAGGTCACTACAGGTTTGCCACCAAAGTTTGAACCCTATGTTGCTGTGAATCTGCTTATTCCCGGGATCATGATTGCTGTAGCTGTAGACACTACAACCGGAGTTCCATTAATAGGGATGTATCGCTCGTTAGATGGCGGTGCCAACTGGTCACAAGCTTTACTGCCTCTGCCTCCAGGATTTACAGGGGCCGAAGCACCTGCTGTTGCGTACTCCTTTCCGAATACATTTGCCATTTCTGCACATGCTTTTCCAGGCGCTTCAGACGGAACAACTATATTCTATATTTCCACCAACAATGGTACTAATTTCAGCAGCCCTGTAATTGTAAGTAGCGGGTATGGAACCTACATTAATAATGACGAAACAAATATCACAATCGATGTAGGACAATCTAGCCCATATTTAGGAAATATCTATGTTTCTTACAATCATCAGTTCAATGTAGCTAACGGAGGTAACTCGACAGCTTTTCTTAGTCGATCTCGTGATAATGGAGCCACATGGGACACTCCCATCCTGCTTTCCAGTGAAGCTAATCAGGTAGAACGTCCCGATGTGGCTGTGGATTTGATAGGCAGCGTGTATGGAGCATGGATTACGACAAATCCGGAATTCCGATTTGTGATCAGAACTTCTTTGGATGGTGGAACAACGTTTGGCGCCCCTGTTCTTGTGTCCACGATCGTACCTGTGCCCATAGTCCTGCCCGTTCCCGGCTATGCTTTTCGGGTCTTAACATTTGCGAATATTTCAACCGATCGATCAGTCGGACCCTTTACCAACCGTGTGTATACCATCTGGCAGGATTTCCGCCAAGGGTACTCTGATGTATTCATGTCCATTTCAAACGACAGGGGCATGACTTGGAGCACTCCCGTTAGTATTACCGGTGCACCCGCGGGATCTCAGAACTTTTTTCCTGCGATCGATGTCGACCCTTTGACGGGCGTAGTAAATGTGATCTATTACAGCAATCAGGTTAACGGATTTTTGCTAGATGTATATGTTGCGCGATCCATTAACGGTGGACAGACATTTACCAACACTAGAATAACTAACGTTTCCTTCGATCCGAATGCTGGAGGTACAGGACCTGTAACCTTAATAGGGGATTATATTGATATCACTTCCGTTCCGCCTGGAGGATATATCGGCGTATGGACAGATACTAGTCCGGGAACACAGACTATTTTTGCGGGATATTCCGATGTAGTTATTACTTGATTGGGGCTGGCTGCCCACATCATAAAAAGTCTATTGCCGGGGATTAGGCGATAGGCTTTTTAGTGCAGGTAATGAAAAAGAAAATATTTTCATGAACTTGAACGCTGTTACGCTGAGCTTTCGCATCCGCATCATCGCCGATTCCCACTCTGGCAAGATCCATAGCATACTGGGCTTTGATATTACATATGTTCGATTTTTCAGTTAAAAAACCTTCTCTAATAAAGATCCAAAAGCATAACCAAATTCATATGTATTTCTTACCAGACTCTCCATTCCCTGAACTAATAACGTGACGCCCTTAAGCATTAGAGTAAAAATAAATATCACACCAAACATTCGAAATACTCCCATTCCTTTCTCGTGCCTCCAACGATAATTCTTGCCCATTTTAAAACACCTCATTTTGAGTATTATTATGTTAACTACGTCTCATTACGGGCTCCTATGTATTTCACATCATCCGTATAAAATCTTCTTACTAGAATACTAGATTTGGAACATTATGTATACCAATGCAGAGGTCATCGGGTGATTTCTGCCTTCTCATAAGTAAATAAGCACAAATGTTCGCATATAAAGAATAATAGTGTTAAAATAAAGTTATACTATTCCTAAACTAAAGCCTAAGGAGTCTTGCCAAATGAGTCAAAGAGTTGCCTACAATGAAGTTGCACCTGAGGGTATGAAAATCATGATGGATATGGAGATGTACACCAAAAAATCTACGATTAATCGGACTACAAGAGAACTTATCAAAATCAGAGTTTCTCAAATTAACGGATGTGCTTTCTGCATAGATATGCATACATCCGAAGCTCGTAAAATGGGTGAAATCGAACAACGAATTTATTGTTTAAATGTTTGGGAGGAATGTACTTTTTATACACCTGAAGAGAAGGTTGCTCTCGAACTATCTGAGCATATTACGCTAATCCCTTCCAAAAGAGTTCCTGATGAGCTATATAAACGAGTACGTGAACAATACGATGAGAAACAATATATTGATCTTGTACTGGTCATTAATCAAATCAACAGTTGGAACAGAATTTCTATTGCAATGGGAAATACACCCGCAGAACAATAATTACCCTCAAAGAACACCTTAGGGTGTTTTTTTTATTCTCCGCTCCGCACGTTCCACGGCTCCGTTGATATATAGATCATCACATTAACATGCCCTGCCAGTATTATCACTAGCAAGGCATTTTTTCATGCGATCGCGTTGGGTTAGTTCAATAACAATTGCTGATTTTAGTACTCTCTTTTATTTCCCTTCTTTACGTATTCCCACTCAACCTCAACATTTTTCCTAACCCTTTGCAAGAGTTGAAACAATACTTCCGTTTCTTTTTCAGATAATCCTGCTAACGCAACCAAATCGGTATGTTCCCCTTCTCTCTTCAGAAAAGAATAGGCTTGTTTACCTTTTTCAGTTGTGAATAACCTTTTTATTTTTTTGTTCGTTTCATCGTCTTTCTTTTCAATAAAACCTTGGATTTCAAGTTTCTGAATCGCACGCGCTGCTGTTGTTCGGTCCACCTTTATCATTTCCGACAGCTTTTCTTGAATAATACCTGGATTCTCATATATCCGGACCAGATATAAATACTGCCCCTTTGTAAGCTCTAATTCCTTGAACTCTATATTACTTATGGAATCTAATGCCCTCGCTATCATTCCAACTTCACGAAGTATCTCCTTCATTCAATCACCTACCAGTTCCAATAATGTTGTATTTACAACAATATTGATTATATATATACTTATAATTGTCGTTAATTCATTATGACGTTTTTCCTAAAAAAAACAAATACAGAATGGAGTAAGCAAGAATGAATCTTAAAAGAATTACACTAATCGAGGAACTTGAAGCTGCATTTTCAATAAGAAAAAAAGTATTTGTTGAGGAACAAGGCGTACCCCTTAATGATGAATTTGATGAATTCGATACGCTGAATGGAGAATGTGAGCATGTTCTCGCCTATTATGATGGGCAACCAGTTGCCACAGGAAGGATCCGCTTTCTTGATGGATTAGGTAAGTTAGAGCGTATTTGCATCCTAGAACCTTATCGTAAATTTGGAATTGGGAAAAAAATTATTTCTGCATTAGAAGAGATCGTGGTTGAAAAGGGGCATCAAAAGGTTAAATTGCACGGGCAAACTCAGGCAGAGGGGTTCTATAAGAAACTTGGTTATCGGGCTTCATCTACTGAATTTATGGAGGATGGCATCCCTCATCTTTTAATGATTAAAGATCTTTCTGCTTCAATAGAATGAAGAAGTTTAGTGTAACTACGTTTTCCATTTTCACTTGCGGAATTTTCATCTTAACCCTAGGCGTTTCACTAACAATAATCTCCGATCTTGGAGCGTCACCTTTTGATGCACTTTTAGTCGGTCTATCCCAAAATGTCGGTCTTACAGTAGGCAGTTGGGAAGTGCTGATCGCATGCCTATTGATTGGATGTAATTCATGTTTATCCAAGCAAAGACCAGAATTATTAGGGTTGGTAACTGCATTTATAGCAGGCATTGGTATCGATATGTGGCTTTTTTTGTTAAACAATCTGATCGAGCCTAATCTGTGGATCAGTAAAATCGCCTTTTATGGTTTAGGCTTAATCGCAATTGGATTAGGTACATCCATTTATTTGTACGCAAATTTCGCACCGATTCCAGTGGACCGACTAACATTAGTACTGCAAACGATAACTAGGCTTAGTATACTATTTACTAAAACAATCATTTATCTGGTTTTCTTATTTGCCGCCATTATTTTCAATGGGCCTATTGGGATTGGCACTCTACTTACCATTTGTTTAGGCGGCTTAATTCTTAATTACTTTATGCCACTTATACAGAAAGCCTTGGACCGATTGCTACAACATACAACAGCGGACTCCGCTAAAGAAATATGATATATAGAGCAAACCATAATCTTATCATTGGGAGTGAATAATATGGAGTTTAGAATCGATAACTTAACCGGAACCGAAATCATAGCATTGATCAGTGAACATCTGCAGAGCATGTTTGAGCAATCCCCGCCAGAGAGTGTACATGCGTTGAATTTAGATAAATTAAAAACACCTGAAATTACCTTCTGGAGCGCCTGGGAGCAGGGCGAACTCTTAGGTTGCGGTGCTCTTAAAGACCTGGGTAGCCATCATGGTGAAATCAAATCCATGCGTACTTCTACCAAGCATCTTAGGAAGGGCATTGCATCTAAAATGCTTGCCCATATCATTAAGGAAGCTAAGCAACAAGGCTATCGGCGGCTGAGCTTAGAAACCGGATCCACTGAAGGGTTCGAAGCAGCTAGAAAATTATATGAACAATATGGATTTGAATACTGCAGTCCGTTTGCAGATTACATTGAAGACCCCTATAGTGTTTTTATGACGAAAGAATTATAAGCACTATGGAGATGCTAATTTGACTACTAATCAATGGATACCGATTCTCGCAGCGTTCATCGGAGCCTCTTGCTGCTGGATCGCGCTCTTTAATAAGCGTAAGAACAAATAGAATCGCAGATAAAAAAAGACTCCCAAATGGGAGCCTAAACGTTGACACATTTTTTTTTGGAATATCTTTCATTCGAGGACTAAATATAAAACATGTAATTGTCAGCCAAACTCTCTTCTTTGTAGTTAATCAAATCATAAAGTGTTGTGGAATCCAGCACATCGGCAATGCTGTCACGAATACGCAACCATAAATCCCGTTTCGCTGCATCGTCCTCTTCCGTGAAGTCTACAGGAGAGATAGGGCCCTCCAGCACACGGATGATATCACCGGCAGTGATAGCGTTCGCCTCACGCGACAAAATGTATCCGCCATATGCTCCACGAATACTTTTTACAAGCCCTGCATTGCGCAGAGGAGCAATTAGTTGCTCCAGATAATGCTCGGAAAGACCATTTTTCTCAGCGATACTCTTAAGTGAAGTTGGTCCTTCACCAAATTTCAGTGCAAGCTCCATCATAATTGTTAGTCCGTAACGACCTTTGGTTGATATTTTCAAAGGGGCACCTCTTTCAGTTTAATGTCTGATTATTGTATACTATTGATTCGGCAAGTCATTTTGATTGTCATATCAAGGTATTCCGATAATTACTCTCAGTTTATGTTATCATATCCGAAGTCACAAATGAAATGGTAAACGAAACATTTTACGAGAATGTTCACCCCAGGTGGACATTTTGTTGTTTCCAGTCTCTTATTTCAGAGGTTTAGAGTAGACAGGTATGTTATAATACATTTTGAGCCGGGTGTTCCATGAATGACCGGTATTTTGGGTACAGAAATGGTGATTACGATGACAAAAGCAAAACAAGACACCCGTGTCGTCGTCGGCATGTCCGGAGGGGTCGATTCCTCCGTCACGGCGCTTCTGCTCAAGCAGCAGGGCTATGACGTCATCGGCATCTTCATGAAGAACTGGGACGATACCGACGAATTCGGAGTATGTACGGCCGAAAGCGATGCAGAGGATGTTCGCCGCGTATGCGAGCAGATTGATATTCCTTACTATACCGTTAATTTCGAGAAGGAATACTTTGATAAGGTATTTTCTTATTTTCTCGATGAATATAAGGCCGGCCGGACGCCAAATCCTGACGTCATGTGCAACCGCGAGATTAAGTTTGGAGAATTTTTGAACAAAGCTCTTCAGCTTGGTGCCGATTATGTCGCAACTGGACATTACGCACGTGTTATAGAAGAAGATGGTGTGTACAAGCTGCTCCGCGGCGTAGACAACAATAAGGATCAAACCTATTTCCTGAATGCACTGGGGCAACATCAACTCTCTAAAACAATGTTCCCTATTGGACATCTGCCGAAACCTGAAGTGCGGAGAATTGCTGAAGAAGCAGGACTTTACACTGCCAAGAAAAAAGATAGCACAGGCGTCTGCTTTATCGGCGAGCGCAACTTCCGCGAATTCCTCAGTCAATATCTCCCGGCACAAGCTGGCGATATGGTTGACATAGTAACTGGAGAGATCAAAGGCCGCCACGACGGACTTATGTATTACACGTTAGGCCAACGCCAAGGCCTTGGTATTGGTGGCTCTGGCAACGGCGAACCGTGGTTTGTAGCTGAGAAAGACCTTAGCCGCAACATTCTTTATGTAGTACAAGGAGACAAGCACCATAGCCTGTACTCTACTAGCCTGATTGCTTCCGGTGTTAACTGGATTGACGGTCAAGAGCTTGGGCAAGAGCCGCTGAAATGCACCGCCAAGTTCCGGTATCGCCAGCCAGATCAAGGCGTGACCCTTACAGCGCGTGAAGATGGAACAATAAATGTAGCCTTTGATGTTCCACAAAAAGCTATCACACCTGGTCAAGCCGTTGTCTTCTATCTCGGCGAGCAATGTCTCGGCGGCGGAACGATAGAATACGCGCAGAAGGTTGTTCCTTCAGCACAAGTGTGAATGTAAGCCAAGCTTCTATAAAAGCCTATCTACAAGTAATCGTAGTAACTCACAATATCTAACTAACATACCAAAAGCACGAAATAGTTGTATTTAATACAGCTATTTCGTGCTTTTTTATTTCTTTTTGGGTTTTAGTTGTATATTGTACAGTTAAACTGAGCTTATACCTCAATAAATACCCATATACTGATAAATAGTTGTATGAAGTGCAACTAAATTACGTTGGCGCGGCTAGGGTGTATTTTAGTTGTAGGAAATACAATTAAAATGGATATGAAGCCACATTTAGTCGCAGTCGCTAACTAGCCAATTACTAAAAAAAGCCCCAGCCAAATGGCTAGGGCTTCCCTTATTTAGACTTTAAGGCTCAAGTCCCCATGCTAGATCACCATTCAAATACAACAGCACATGATTCCATTCCGTGTACGATGTTTTGGCAGGATCATAAGAGTAGTCTCCAACCTCGTTGTAATTGCTCCAATCCGTTTTGTTGACCCGGATCTGGATATCACCCGTGTTGGCTCCCGGTGCAAGACTGCCTGCACCTGCGCCGAAGGAGATTTCTAAATAATAATCCGCTCCAGTTTTGGCAGGGTCCACCTTCACGAATGTTCCCTGTATATTACTTCCACCGATGTTAGCATAGTCAACATTAAATTGTTGAGGTTTATCGCCATCAATCGTGTAATAATACCGCAGCTTTACATCGCTAAGCGCTACAGCCGTATCCCCATTGTTAACAATTTGCAGCTGCGGGCGGAACTGATTATCTCCCGGATTGGTATCACTTGTCCGGTATTTCACCAGCAAATCTCCTTGTACCGGAATCGGCACATCAATAGGCTTGGCATGAACCTCAAGCGAATTTGGGCTCTCTCCAACCACGTTGGAAGCACTAACTACGTAGTAGTAATCCGTACCGTTAACCACTGAAGCGTCATTGTAAGTCGCCTGAGTGACAACAGCCACATCGCTGTAAGGGCCACCAGTTGTCGCAGCTCTTTTCACAGTGTAGCTAGTAGCTCCAGTTACGTTGTTCCAACTAAGATCTACAACTTTGTTACCAGCGACCACACTTGGTTTGGAAGGTGCTTTTGGAGCTACTGGCTCAGTAGGCACACTGCTGTTGATCAGTCGATCGTATTCAGCATAAGCAGTTGCCATATCTACTTGCGACCAGAAGCGATGGTAGGTAAATTCAGGGGCTCCATTGTCCCAAGTTTTAGTCACTTTATTAAAAGAAGTATTGTATTTGTCCAGCAAATATTGCCACTTGGAGTCATTCACGATATTTGGACGGATATCGGTATAGCTTGCGTATACCCCGTTTCCGCCTTTAGCTGGATCGGAAGGCACTGTAGATGAACCAGGGATCGTATTTCCTTGGCCGAATGTACCTGTCCAACCGCTTGGGAAATAGACTTCTTTAGTGAAATAGCGAGAATAATCTCCACGGCTTTCGGTAGTTGCAATACCAACTCCATCGTTATAACCCCATGCCGTGTCTAACAAAGATTTAGCCAGTACCTGAGCCTCTCCTCCCAGAGTACTGTAGCTGCCATGTTCAGCTTTGGTGCCAGCCGCATAGAAGGTAAGTGCCTTAATATAGCTGCCCAGTACACCTGTATCTTGGCTTGGACTCTTAGTTACGGCTTTCAGGTTACTGTTTGCTGCAGAACCACTGAAGCCATTCCACGTATTAGGTTGTCCTGTCCATTCCACATTACCTGGAATCCAGAACTCTCCTGGTGCAGAGACTGTTGCCACTTGTGGGTTGTCTCCTCCAAGAATTCGATTACCTTGACTGTTCAGGTAGTAACCTTCAGCATCCGTAACTGGACGTTTGTTGGCAAAGGCATAATCTTTAGACCAATCTACCCAATTTTCTATAACTTGTTTTGCCATTTGAAAGTTTTCAGATGTAGTGTCTCCGTTAGAAGCAAGGATATAGTACAGCTCTGCTACCCGCTCCACACTCCATGCCTGCATCCCGAACCAGTTATTGGATGGAGGATCGTGGTAGACTGGAGCTTCGTCATATGCCATGCCATAAAAAGTACTGGTTCCGGCTGGATAAGCCTTGTAGGCGCCTTGATAACTATTGGTCGCTCCTCCGGCAATTGCCCCTTCAGAGGACTGCAGCCAAGTATAGAATTCCAATTGACGTTTCAGAGAATTTTCCCAATCCTGTCCAGCTGTAGCTGATGACGGGATCAGACCACCATCCGAATCAGAAAGTGCGTAGGCAGCCACGACATTCTGATACCCTTGGTGGGCATGGCTCGCCCCGATTCTCCAAGCCCAGTTTCCTGTAGCTCCAAGTCCACCGCCCCATGCGGTATACCAAGCCAGAAGATATTGATTGGAATCTTTGCCAGTCCCGGCATCAGGTGTGCCGTCAGTAGCTGCACTTCCTACTTTTTGGAAGTATTTATCATACCGTACCGCAGGAAATCGCCCATTTTCTTAGCTTTATTCAAATACACTGTATTGTTGTAGCCGAGCTCTTTAGCCCAGTACATTGCTTGTACTGCCCGTGCATCGGCATCTGTAGCATTCGTGTAACGCCATTGAGCGGAAGGCACGTTAGCTTCTTTTGTGAACAGGCTCATGAAGCCTTCGTTTGCTTTTCCGAACGTTTTGTCATCTTGAGACGGGTGAGGGACCGCCTCCCAAACGGACTCTTGTTCACCCCGTTGGAATGTATTCACATAAGCGGCTGTATGCGTAGGATTCAGCAAGTTGCCGAAGCCGTACCAGTTGTCCACGTCTACCAGCCAGTGCATCAAGTAGGTCTGGTTGTTGCCATACGTCGCCTTCAATTCAGCATCTAGCGGATCTTTACCTGCTGTATACTGGCCACCTAGCTGACTTGGATACTGATCCGGCTGAGCATGCTCCGCTGCATACGTAGCCGGGCTGTTCGGATTGTAATAACTCATGGTTGGCTGTTCTTCCTTGCCATCACCTTCGTTAATAGGGATGATATACTTCTCCATGTTGTCCCAAGCTGATTCCAGCTTAGTCCAGTCCCCTGTGTGATAACCATAGAGTACCTCAAGCCACATCCAATAACTGTAAGCTTCTGAGGTCGTCATATGTCCGTAATCAGGGGCTTCACTCATCAAGGTCTCTACCGCATGATAAGGTACTCCTTCAGCAGAGAAATAACCATTTGCGGGGTCTTTTAGCTGCGCATATAATTGCAGAAATCGCGTCTGCTCCGTAGTAGAAGCGTGAGCAGTCTGAGGTCTAAAATTAAATAGACCGGTCATGAGTGAGAGAAACAGGACTGCGGCCATCATTACAGAAACAGGCTTCTTTATTAAGCTCAATTTCATCATCTTAGGCAAGCTCCCTCTCTTGGATATATTTATGGTTCTAAGCCCCATACAAGTGTTTCACCTTGATAAAGTGTAACTTTATTCCAATCGGCAAATGTCTGCTGAACCGCGCTGTAGGAATAATCATCCGTTTCATTGTAAGCCGTCCAGTCCGTCTTATTGGTGCGAGCCTGAATCTCGCCGCTATCTCCACCAGGCGCTACGCTTCCAGCCCCTGCACCAAAAGAAATCTCCAGATAATAATCCGCGCCCGTACTGGCGGGATTCAGCTTAACAAAACTGCCGCTTAAATTACCACTGCCCACTACAGCATAATCACAATGAAACTGTTGTGGTTTATCCCCATCCACAGTGAAATAATAACGCAGCTTCAAGCCGCTAAGTGCCACAGACTCGGTTCCTGTATTCATAATTCGGAACTGAGGGCGCAGCTGTCCATCACTGGCATTCGTATCATTCGTACGATATTGCACCTTCAAATTCCCCGTTGTGGGCTGTGTTGTTTCTTGGGGTTTGGCACTAACCTGTATAGATGGCAAGCTCTCCCCTACACTATTCGTGGCAGTGATCACATAATAATAAGTGGTTCCGTTCACCCGTCCACTATCCATGTAATCCGTTCCCATGACATTCTCAAGCACCGTATACGGGCCTCCACTCACTTCACTGCGTTTAACGGTATATTCACTAACCCCGCTAATGGCATTCCAAGTCAAATGGACAGTCCCATTACCTGCTACTGCCTGAACATTAGTCGGACGTGCAGGGACTTGAGGTTCTCCAGGTTGTCCACCACCCGCTGGAAGTTCTCCATACATGTGCACACCTGCATCAAACACCGGAATGTTCGCTGTTTTAACAGGAGTTGCTCCTTGAGCTGCCACACCTTGGAATGAAAAATCATTAGCATTATTCCAGAAGTTAGTGTTCAGCGGGGCTGCAATTCGGAATTGAATCTCCTTACGATGAGCAGATTGTCCACCCGGATAAATTAAAGTACCTGTAAAATCAACCTTAGTATAGTAGATATGGTTAGCTGCATCGTAAGGCTGAAGTGCAGACACCGTTCCACCCTGATTGTAGCCTCCCGCCGTAACCGTAATATCCTCAGGAGCATAACCAGCCGCTATCGCTTCACTAAGATCCACATAGTAGTTAAAAGACATCTCTTTACTGGCCCGTGCCGGCCAGCCCGTACGGTTATTCAGCAATGCTCGAATCTCTACGAAGTTGCTGCCACTAGCATTCACAGAGGCTTCGACAAACATCTCATCTTCACGTGTCTCTGCAGGTGGAAATTGTGCAAGCGGCTGTTGCCCTTGTCCATGCAGCAGCACCATTTTTGCAATAGCTCCTGTAAAAGCTGCATTGTAATCGGTTGCAACTTCATTCGAGACATAATCGTTAATGGAGTCGTTGTAGCTGTCTGTTTTGGACGGGCCTCCAACTAGCGCTCCGTACAAGACATGGCGATGATTTACCGGAACGGTCTGACTATCATTCCATGATCCATGTGAGGTTCGATGATGGGGATGCTGAGGAGAATTATTACCATAACCGATAACATAACTGCTGTTTCGTGGATTGTCGCCAAGCATATACGTAATTTGTCTCTCCGCGAAAGAACGCGCCGTATCTTTCTTCACCGGATCGCTCACCCAGTCCGAGTAAACGAAGGCCATAAAAGCCTGATTGGCTGCATAACGCAATGCGCCCCATTGATCCAGATGGGCTAGTCCGCCAGGTGTATAGGCAACACGGTCACTTGTTCCACCCACTCCAGTCGTCCAATACTGCATATTCCGTTCAGTGGATTGAATGAACTTGGTCTGCCCGGTGATTCGTGCCAACAGTAATTGAGCGCCATAATGCTTGTCGTCCCAAGACTGCGTCCACTGATAACCCCAGTTTCCAGCCTGATTCGTTCCCCATTGATCACTTGCTGCAATAGCCTTATTGAGATACTGCTGATCGTTAGTCGCCAAATACAACCAGACAGCCCCCCAGCTCAATTCATCCGCATAACCGCTCCAAGAATTATAATATTGTTTGGCATCGGTAATGCTATCGGAATAGGAGCCGCGGTAAGTGTCAGCAAAATTATAAAGCTGTTTAGCATGCAGCAGCAGCTTGTCCGCATATACGGCATCCGTATCCCTGAAAATAATGGATGCTGAAGCTAACGCTGCAGCTGTTTCTGCGGCAAGATCTGATCCGGGATGAGTGGCATCAATTTTGTAGGAAGGTCTCTGCATCTGCATGACTTCTGCGGGTCCCCACCAATTATGATCGGTTGTTCCGTTACCAACTTGTCCCCACAGCTCGTTAGGAGCAGTATGAGCTTTTACAAAATAATCGGTTGCCCAGCGAATATTGTCTAATATTTCCTCCAGCTGCCCAGACCCCTCATATCCTTGCTTGTACTCATAAACCGACCACGCCAGCATCGTCGTAGAATAAGCCATAGGCAGACCGAATTTAACGTGATCACCGGCATCATACCAACCACCAGTCAGATCATGTCCCACATCCGCCCCGTCCAAAAGACCGGAATCGCCCCGCCATTCCACCCGATTGTTATCTGGCAATTCACCAGACCGCTGGGTTTCGTAGAAATAAATAGATTTTTGAAGAACCTCCGCATAGTTGTAGTCTCCGGCCGCCGCCTCTGCTATCGCCGGTTGAAATGCAGCATTTGAACAAAATGTAAGCGTAAACAACAAACTGAACACCAGTCCTTGTTTCCTATACCTCTTGATCATTTCTACTGCCCCTCTCTTCAGTGAATGCCACAAGAAAGATTACACCTCAGTCCCGTAACACCTCCCTCACTTGAATCAGGTACCCGTCATTGCGATCATCCACTCACCTCTCTCTAAGAGCTATATTTAAGCGAAAGTTTCGCCCTCACCCAAAATATACCATATCTTTCATTAAAACACTATATTTTTACAGTAAATAATGCACAAAATATAGGAATTATTGTTAATTTAATGAAAAATAAAAAACAGCAGCTCAGGATCTCTCCTTGAACTGCTGTTCATTAATACCCTCTTACTGAGCTACCGCAGCTTTATCTGCAGAAACCGCAATGTCGTTATAATAGATTTCAACTCCATCACCAACAGCCCAATAATTCAGGACGCGGTTATTAACCGGCACTATTACAGCACGATAAAGTGTTGGGAATACTGGAATCTCATCAACCATAAATTGTTGCCACTCTTTATAGATTTCTTTACGTTTGTCTACATCAAATGCAGCCTCGGAGATCCCTTCGGCGAGCAAACGATCGTTCTCTGCACTCGAGTAACGCGGGAAGTTATAGATTGCATCTTTGCCATACAGACCTGATGGGTCAACGTCAATCCCTACACCCCAAGCGCCTTGGTACACATCAACAGTAGGATCATCCTCACCATTTTGACCTATGCGATCATAGAAGGTATTAAACTCTACCATTTCCAAAGTTACATTCAGACCAATCGCTTTCCAGGATTGTACATAATATTGAGCCAGCGGCTCAGCAATGTCTCCACCAGTCATCGAAATGAAATTAATCTTCAGCTCGCTGCCATCTGGATTCGTTCTAAATTCACCGTTTAGTTTGTAACCAGCGTCATCCAGGATCTTCTT
This sequence comes from Paenibacillus sp. FSL R7-0163, assembly GCF_037969975.1. Taxonomy (NCBI): domain Bacteria; kingdom Bacillati; phylum Bacillota; class Bacilli; order Caryophanales; family Paenibacillaceae; genus Paenibacillus; species Paenibacillus sp. FSL R7-0163. The sequence continues at coordinate 825,979 of NZ_CP150224.1, read as the reverse complement.
AGCTGCTTCTGGATCATAAGCTACACCTGGATTGGAAGCATCATGGAATTCAGGATGGGAAGGTGGGATCAACGTAGTCGCATTCCAGCGAAGTCCATTATAAAACTTCTTACCGACAGTATCATTATCTACGGCAGCCCACATGGCTTTACGCAGATTTACATCCGCCATTTTAGCTTTAGGATCTGTTGCAACAACCTTTTTCTCTGCATCCCATTTACCAAGCTTAAAGCCTATATACGTATAAGCACGATCAACCGCACCCAGGAATTCAACGTTTGACATCTTTGCATTATCCGGGAATTGATCAATAGGGAAGGAATCCACCAAGTCAACTCCGCCAGATTTCAGTTCTTGTACAATCGTTGTTGGGTTGATAACCTTCAAAATTACTTTATCCAGTTTTGGGGCTCCGCGCCAGTAATCTTCATTCTTAACAAATACTACAGACTCACCAGGAACGATGCTCTCTACTTTAAAAGCTCCGAAGCCAATTGGCTTTTGGCGGACTTCAGGGGAAGAGGAGATTTTGGCAACATCCATGCCGCCAAAGATATGTTTGGCTAATGGATAAATCCATACGCTACCCGTTAACAAGGAAGGTGTAGATTGCTTATAAGTAATCTGCAGTTTCTTATCACCCAGCACTTTAATCCCGGATATGGTCTTGGCTTTACCGGAATGGTACTCATCCATGCCTTCAATATTAGTGAAGTCAGAACCATAACGAGGACCATCATAAGCAGGATTACCAATAACTTCATGGGCGAACAACCAGTCTTCAGCCGTTACTGGCTTACCATCCTGCCAGTTTACATTGTCGCGAATCGTAAAGGTAAACGTCCGTCCATCTTCTGCAACTTCATAAGTAGCCGCACCATCATTAGTATATACATAGTCTTTATCCCAAGTTAACAAACCTTCATCAAACCAGTTCAGAACTTGAGCATCTGGATCTCCAGAATAGAAGTTCCAGTTCAAAGTACCTTCAAATGGACTATCGGAAACAAGTCCAAATGTAATTGTCCCTCCGTCAATAGCTTCACCTTGGTTAGTCTTAACGTTACTAAAATCTTTAATGTTATAAAGTCCGTCTTCTGCCTCAGGCGCGGCCGTTGCTTCTGCAGTTGCCGCAGGTGCGCTGGCGCTAGGAGCTGCTGTTGATTCAGCCGCTTCGTTGTTGTTCTTGGAGCCGCAAGCCGCAAGAGCGAACAACATTACAAACATTAATGAAACTAGTAAAGCTTTTGAACGAATGGCTTTTCTCATTTAATCATTTCCTCCCTTATTATCCTTTTCTTTGTCTTGCGTCGGTCGCACGTTTAAGCGCTTGACCCACATTATTTATACTCAACATCAATACCAGGATCAGCAATGATGCGGGTAACCAGATCCACCATCTGAACTCAAGGGTCTGCGGATTTCTCGCATAGCTTACTAGAGTACCCAGACTGGGTGTACTTTCTGGAAAACCAAAACCTAGAAAGGATAGGCCTGATTCCAATCCAATATTAGCTGCCAGATTCAAGGTCATCGTTACGATAATGATAGAGCTTAAGTTCGGCAGAACTTGCGTGAACATAATTTTTAGATTGGAGGAGCCTAGGGTCTTAGATGCCTGAACATAATCCAATTCCTTCTCTTGCAATGTCTTGGAACGAATTAGCCTGGCAATCCCCATCCAAAGAAATGCTGTCATGATAAAGGAGAAGGTCAATGTATTGTACTTAGGCACTGCGCTGACAAAAGCTATAACAATCATTAGAAAAGGTAGAATCATGAAGAAATCCACAATACGCATCGCGACATTATCTACCGTTCCCCCAAAGTAACCTGAGACTAAACCTACCAGAATACCGATAATTCCCGTAAAAAAAGTAACCATAAAGGCAATAGACATGGAATTTCGTGTTCCTATAATTAATTGACCGAATACATCCCGTCCTCCATAATCAGTCCCCAGCCAATGCACAGCCGAAGGCTTCTCATATAGGGCGAACAAGTCAACCGTGACAATTTCTTTCTGATCTAAAAATAAGGAGATCCCATATACAGCAGCAATAATCGTAAATAGGAAAATCAATGAGATCAGTGCCAGCTTATCCCGCACCATCTCCCGCCAAACAATTTTGAAGCCCGATGGACTTTTATCAGTTTCCTGCAGCAGAGCTATCTCTGCGCTCGTCTTTGCCATTTCATTCACCCCAAAGTGTTCATCTTCTTATTTAATCCGGATACGAGGATCTACGATACTTAAAATAATGTCTGATAACAACGCACCGACGATGGAAGCAACCCCATACAGAAGAACAAGAGCTGTTACCACGCTGAAATCCCGAATCGTTATCGAACTTAGAAACAGCAAACCCATTCCTGGATAGCTGAAGATCGTTTCAACGAACACCGTACCACCGATTAGCCCAGTGATCTCATATCCAAAAAATGCAGCGATCGGCAGCAAGGAGTTTCTCAAAATATGACGATTGTATACGCGTGACTCCGAAGCCCCTTTAGCTCTAGCAGTGAGAATGAAATCTTTTTGCTTCGTATCAATGATCTCATTTCTCAGATATTGTACGGTCCCAACCGTTGCAATTAGCGCCATAGATAGCGCAGGCAGAAGCAGATGGTAGAATTTACTCCAGAAGTGACTTAGTGTACCTGGAACTTCCCCGGGACTGACACTGCCGCTGGTAGGAAACCAATGAAAATGAAATCCGAAAACCCATACCATTAAGAGTGCAAAAATAAACAACGGTGCAGCAAATCCAATATAGGTATAGCCAGTTATCAAGCGATCCAGCCACGAATCGTTATAACGTCCGCTGGTAATACCAAGCGGGATAGCAATAAGGTATGTAAGAATCAGCGTAACAATGGCCAGCCAAAGGGTATTCATCAGGCGTTGACCGATTAGCTCTGAGACCGGCATTTTGAAACGGAAGGACTGGCCGAAATCCCCTTGTATCGCTTTAGTGATCCAATCCCAGTACTGGATGTACCATGGATCATTTAAACCGAGCTTTTCTCTCATCGCATCAATGGCCGCCGGGTCAATATTCGGATCAAGCATTCCTGAAAGTGCGTCACCAGGCATCGCCTTCGCCATAAGAAAAACAAGAATACTTAATAGAACTACTTGAGGGATCATTATAAGAATTCTACGAACGATAATCTTCCACATATTCTCAACCTTTCTCAGGCAAGGCTACCAGATGAGTCTCGGAAATTGATTTTAATGGATAAGCCATGCCTTCTTCATCAAAATAATTCCGGTGCGCTTGTTCATATTCTTTGCTTACTGATTTTCTAAACTCCGTCTGCTTTTCTCTCTGTTTCGGATCAATATCAGGAATGGCGGCAATGAGTCGTTTGGTATAAATATGCTGAGGATTGTCAAAAATATCTTTAGCAGTCCCTTGCTCCACATGTCGTCCTTTATACATAATCCCTATGTGATCGCACATATGCCTGATGATCCCGAGATCATGACTGATAAATAGAAAAGTAAGATTCAGCTCTTTTTGAATGTCCTGCATGAAGTTAAGCACTTGTGCCTGTACTGAGACATCTAGCGCAGATACCGGCTCGTCAGCAATAATAAGCTTTGGCTTGAGTGCAATTGCTCTGGCAATTCCGATCCGCTGCCGCTGGCCGCCAGAAAATTCATGCGGATATTTCAGGATGTTCTCAGGACTTAAGCCTACCTGTAAAAGCAATTCCTGCACCCGGCGTTTTTCTTCCCCTGGAGACATTTTTTCGAAATTACGCAACGGTTCTGCAATAATATCGAGTACACGCTTCTTAGGATTTAAGGAAGAGTACGGATCCTGAAAGATCATCTGAATGTCTTTGCGGACATTTCTTTGCTTACGTACACCCCTCAAGGCCAAATCTTGCCCTTCAAAAATCACGCTGCCGCTAGTAATAGAATTAAGACCTATAATCGCGCGACCCGTTGTCGTCTTTCCGGAACCAGATTCACCAACCAGACCATAGGTTTGCCCAGCTTCAATGGTAAAATTAACATTATCGACAGCCTTAACTACGCCAACTTCCCTTCGAAAAACACCGCCGTGGATCGGAAAATGTACTGCTAAATTTTTAACCTCAAGAAGTCCCATTGTGGATTGCCTCCTCGTTAGTATCAGGGAAATGGAAATTGTTATAACAGGTGCAGCGAACGAAATGTCCGGGTGCGACTTCATGCAGCTGTGGGTTCTCCTCATGCTCCGATTCAGGAATCCAAGGCGTCCGTGCCGAGAAACGGCAGCCCTTACGCGGAAGGTTTTGCAGTGGTGGAACAATCCCCTGAATCACATGCAATCTGGATTTCTCTTCTTTTGCCGTTGGAATGGAGTTTAATAAGGATCTCGTATACGGATGTTTCGGATTAGACGTCAACGTAAAAATATCTGCGATTTCGACGATTTGTCCGGCATACATCACCGCAACACGGTCAGCCATTTCGCTTACAACCCCTAAGTCATGAGTGATTAAGATAATGCCTGCTTCCATATCGTTTTTTAATTTTTTAATAAGTTCAAGGATTTGTAATTGGATAGTCACATCTAGTGCTGTAGTAGGTTCGTCAGCGATCAAAAGCTTGGGTCCATTGGCTATCGCAATGGCGATAACCACCCGCTGCCTCATGCCACCGGATAATTCGTGGGGGTACTGCTGATATGTATGCTCGGGACGGGAAATTCCAACCTTGGTCAAAAGATCAATGACCTTCTCTTTTCTCTGTTTCTTAGAAAGCTTGGAATCGTGTAGGATAAGTACTTCTTCAATCTGTGAGCCGATGATCATTAGCGGGTTTAAAGCGGATAAAGGATCTTGAAAAATCATAGACATTTCTTGGCCGCGCAGCTTGTTTAGTGCAGCAGGAGACATGGTAACGATGTCCTGGCCCTTGTATTTGATTTGTCCGTCAATTTTGGCTCTGGTGTGCAGCCCCATAATTGAAAAGGCGAGCGCACTTTTTCCTGAACCAGACTCTCCAACGATAGCCAGAATTTCATTTTTGCGAACAGACAGGGTAACATCATCAACCGCAGCATAATAGTCGTCTGCAATTCTGAACGATGTCGACAAATTTTTGATTTCTAGTAGTTCTTCGCCCATATTCATCACCCTAACGACAAGGATTTCAAAATTAACACAATGAAAATATTATGTAAATTTTGATATAAATAGTGTTGATTTTCATGAAACATTTTGAAATAACCAATGTGATGATAATTAACACCATTAAGAATACTACCAGTAGTTCAATCGGAAATAAAAATGAACATCTCGTAACTTTGTAGTTCATTTTAATTAACTTATGGTAAATTATCAATCTTTTCCTATAAAAAATTTTCAATCGATGTGATTAAAAGTAACGTAGGCAACAAAAAAACGGCTCTAGGCCGCCTTTTTTTGGGAATTATTTAGTTCGTCTGAAAGTTAAAATCTTTTGCTTTCCAGCATGAAATTGGAAGGTATTACAGTCGCTAGCTGGGTTACTGCTCCCGCCGAAGCTTTTGATTATGACGAATCTTAATCTCGTTGCCTTGCTCAGTTGCTTGATAAAAAACACGCTGAGAAATCTCCTTAGGCAAATACTCCTGCTTTACATAATGCCCCGGAAAATTGTGCGGATATTGATATCCTTCATGCCCTAACGCAGTTGCGCCTTTATAGTGCGTATCACGCAGATGCAGCGGTACCTCCGCTGATTTGATCTCATCCATACTTGCCATTGCATTGGAAATAGCCATAACCACAGCATTAGACTTCGGACTTTCCACGGCAAAAAGAATAGCTTGGGCAATGTTCAGCTTCGCCTCTGGCCAACCATTGTTTCGATAGGCATCCAGCGCACTCACCGCTTGAACCATAGCTTGGGGATTAGCCAGGCCGATATCCTCACTGCTGGCTGCAATCAGGCGCCGAATAAAAGTCATAGGGTCCATTCCAAGCTTTTCTACCGCATACAGAAACCAGAACAACGCGGCGTCACTGGAACCGCGAATACTTTTATGAAAAGCGGATAGCACATCATACTGCGTAGATTCATCAGCCTTCACAATGGGGCGCCGAATGGATTCCTCCGCCACCTCCAGCGTAATATGAACACTTCCATCAACTTGCGGCGCGGTAGTCAGGGCTGCCAGCTCCAGCGCATTTAGTGCCCGGCGAATGTCTCCATTAGCCATAGTTGCAATATGCAACAAAGCCTCTTCATCGACCTGAAGCTCCATAAATCCAAGACCTTTATCTTTGTCCGCCAAGGCTCTGCGCATCGCGATCAGACTGTGTTCACTCGTTAATGCCTCCAGCTGAAATAAGGTGGAGCGGCTCATAAGCGCCCCATTAACATAATGGAACGGGTTCTCTGTAGTCGCTCCAATGAAGGTGATGGTCCCTTTTTCTACCGCTGGCAAAAGCGCATCCTGGCGTGAGCTATTAAATCGATGCACCTCGTCCAGGAACAGGATCGTCTTTGTGCCGTACAATGTTTGATTGTTCTGAGCTCGCTCAATAACCTCCCGTACATCCTTCACGGTAGCTTCCACCGCATTCAGACGTACGAATTCCCCTTGTGTGTGATGAGAAATAATATGCGCGAGTGTCGTCTTACCGCATCCCGGGGGACCATAGAGCAAAATCGAAGAGACTTGATCCGCCTCAATCGCTCTTCGCAGCAGCTTCCCCCGACCTATGATATGCTCTTGACCAATATATTCATCAAGATTCTCCGGTCTCATCCGGTCCGCAAGCAGCCGTCCGCCCCCGGTGTCCTCTCCGAAAGAAAATAAATCCATAACTCCACTTCCTTGCTATATTCTTGTAAAAGCTCAATATAAATCCCTCTCTATCATACCATATCACAGGGAAGGATTAGGATGTCCTGCCGGTTCAAGGTAACAGTATCAGCATAGACTTATTTTACGCCAAAATAAAAAGAGCATGATCTCGTCTTAGAAAGGCGGGAGCCATGCTCTTTTTTCAAAATATAAGAAAGTATAGGTTTCACGCTACACTTTATCCTTATGATTTCTCGCATAACGCTTACCGTCCTTATAAGGACACCAGAGGCGTTTATGCTTGAATTGCAAGCTAGCAATTTACTGCCAGCCGCATTTTTGATATGATTTTACGAATGCTTTCTTCCGATAGATGGTACTTCTTCTGAAGTTCCGCTACGGAATCACCGCTTCGATGACAACTGAAAATTTCCTTGTTCCGGTTCGCTATTTCTTTCCTCGAACCGCTGTTCTCGCCCCATCGAACCCGCTCTTCCGTCCTCTTTGGGATGTAGAGCAGTTCACCTTGGATGTATCCCTGAAGCTCTTCGAGCAAGCCAGGGGGGAGCACATCCTTCCCATTTACATAACTCAACTTGCATTTCCTCCTTCAACAGGTGTGTCCCTATGCGTCGGTCAACTAAGTTTTTAGTTATAATCACGTCACCTGCCTCCTTTCTTCTCCTCATATTTGGAAAAATCCGTAATTTCATTATATAAAAACCTTTTGGTAGCGTCTACATTCGATTTCATAAATTTCGTTCTTATGGATAAGTGTGGTACTTCTTATGTTAGTAATAAGGAGGCCATAAGGCCTCCTCGCTTTAAGCAGGTTTCCGTCTTAAACGGAAACCACCTCGTATACTGAAATCATTTCAATCAGCCTCCTTCCAGAAGTGTTCTTGCCCGGCCGGACACTTATTATTAAGCCATACCTATGGGGGAGTTACAAGACCAAGAACAGTTATAACCATTCTCCACCAGTCTTACTCCCCCTCAGAATCGCTTCCAGCCGCCGTTTGCACATAGGAAGGAACTTCCCCATTATGGAGCAGCCACAGCTCATGGAGAGCACGTGTACAGCCGACATACATCAGCTTCGCGTCCCAAGCCGTCGCCCCGTAATGGTCTTGATCGGCATCTGCTAAGATCACTGCATCGAACTCCAAACCTTTTGATAAATAGACAGGCAGCACCGATAACCCACCCTGATATTGGGTCATACTGCCATCAATCAGATGAATATCTTCAAAATGCTGTGCCAGCTCCGCATATAGTTCTGCAGCCTCATGAAGATTTCTTGTTAGGACAGCCACCGTACGGTATTCCCTTCCTGACAGAGACTTCAGTGCAGAGGTTATTGTCCGCAAGCGAGCTTGCTCATCAGCCACCAGTTCCCCGTTATCCTCACCGTAGGCGATCATACGCACGGGATCTCCACTACGAAACACAGGAACAGCCAGCAATGAGCTCTCCACACCTGAAGATAGAATTCCATTAGCGAAGTCTATAATTTCCATAGTAGAACGATAGCTGCGTGTCAGCGCGTGATAAGCAGTGTTCTCAGGGGCAAACAACGTCTGCATCTCTTCCCACGCGTGTACGCCTTTATAGGCATGTATACCCTGCGAGAGGTCACCCAGGATCGTAAAGGAATGGCCTCGCACATATAAATCCAGAACGGCAATTTGGAAAGGTGAAAAATCCTGAGCCTCATCGATTACTACATGGTCAAAGCGAGTAACGCCCTCATCACCGTTCAAAAGATAATGGATATACAGCAGCGGAGGTAAATCCTCTTCACGTATGATGCCTTTTTTCAGCTCTTTTGCCGTTTCCTTCAGTACAGCTGCCGGAATTTCCTCAGGCGGTTCAATCGGCCAATCCTCAGGAAGTTTAGCTGCTCGGAAAATTTGCTTATAGATCGTTAATGGATCATATTTAGGCCATTTGGCACTATAAGCCTTCTCTCGCTGCGCGCCTTTTTTCTTGCGATCCTTCATAGCAGCAGCTGAAGGGCTCTTCTTCAGTTCCATCTCAATCCAGCGATGAATCCGCGCCATTACCCGTTCCTTGCGCTTAGCTGGAGGATAGGGAGCATACTCCTCATTATGCCAGCGCAAAATCATAGAACGGCGTAGCACCGCACCCTCCCACGGGCTAAAATCACCCTCAGGTACAGAGCTGCTTTCCAATAGCTTGATGCTGGACTCTATGATTCCCATCAGCACCGTGGAACCCTTGAAGCGCCCTGGTGTCTCTTCTGTAATTACCGGCATGCCGCCAGGGGTTTCGAACCAGCGGTTCATCGTCTCCGTCGCATCCTGTTCCGGCAATTCCAGTCCTAGTACATTAGCTGCCCAATCCGGAAATGTACTTTGAGCAATATTACCTACCCCGAGCTCAGGCAATACATCCGAGATGTAATCTAAAAACATCCGGTTTGGTGCAAAAATGATCATTTTTTCCGCAGAAACCTGATCCTTGTATTGATACAGCAGAAAAGCAAGCCTGTGCAGTGCAACGGTTGTTTTACCGCTTCCTGCCACGCCCTGAATGATCAGCGCTGTATTCTTGGCAGCACGGATAATCTTGTCCTGCTCCTCTTGTATGGTCGATACGATATCCCGTAGGCGATTATCCTTATTCTCCCCAAGTCGATAGACGAGAAACTCATCTGATACTATCGGTGCATCGCTTTCCCGATTGTACGTATCCGCGACCCGCTCCAGAATTTGCTTCCGAATCACGACGTTGCGTTTGAGGTATACCAGCCCCTCTATCAATCCCTCAGGAGCTTCATAGGAGGCTGGCTCGGTACCGCCGGTAAACGAATAGAACAGGCTTGCTACCGGTGCGCGCCAGTCGATGACTAGCGGACGGTCGCTTACCTGCTCACGGTCTACGCCGATTTTGCCTATATAGAGTGCCTTCCGTTCATTCTCATCATTGCCTTGAAAATCAAGCCGTCCGAAATAAGGCTCCTGCCTAAGCTTGGCAAGATCTTTGCGCTTCTGATCACGGTTCGCTTCCAGCACCTGTTCCGTATAGTCATGTCCCGTGTACACTGGTGTCTGCTGGAGCTTCTCCAGCAAAGTGTCAATTTCAGTAAGCGCTTGATTCAGCCTGTCTTCTTCCTCTTGATAGGCACTTTGAAAGTTGTCTTCCAATTTCAGTTACCTCCTAAAAGTTTATCGAGCTTAAATTTTCATGCTCCTACGTCCATTTCTCACGCAAAAGGATACCCATTGTAGCACAATCAGCACTTAAATACCAAATCTTTCAAATGATTTGACTAAACTTATAAGTTCTCCAACCTAAAACCCTTTGGTGCCCCTTAGCTCGCACAAGCGTCGAATATTTAGGACACACCAAAGGTGTTTTTGCCTTTGATTTCGGCGCTTACATACATTTAGCACGGATCAAAGGCATTTTTGCCTTTGGTTTCGGCGTACACGCACATTTAGCTCCAATCAACGGTGTTTATACCTTTGATTTCTTCGTCTATGCGCTTTTAGCTCGAATCTACGGTATTTATACCTTTGATCTCGACGTCTACGCGTATTCGGCTCCAATCAACGGTATTTATACCTTTGATTTCGACGTCTACGCGCATTTAGCTCCAATCAACGGTATTTATACCTTTGATCTCGACGTCTACGCGTATTCGGCTCGAATCTACGGTATTTATACCTTTGATTTCGACTTCTACGCGCATTTAGCTCCATTCAACGGTATTTATACCTTTGATTTCGTCGTCTACGCACATTTAGCTCCAATCAACGGTATTTATACCTTTGATTTCGACGTCTACGCGCATTTAGCTCCAATCAACGGTATTTTTCCCTTTGATTTCGTCGCCTACGCGCATTTAGCTCCAATCAACGGTATCTATACCTTTGATTTCGACATCTACGCGTATTCGGCTCGAATCTACGGTATTTATACCTTTGATTTCGTCGTCTACGCGCTTTTAGCTCCAATCAACGGTATTTATACCTTTGATTTCGGCGTCTATGCGCTTTTAGCTCGAATCTACGGTATTTATACCTTTGATTTCGACGTCTACGCGCATTTAGCTCCAATCGACGGTATTTATACCTTTGATTTCAACGCTGGCTAATAGAGCTGATTAGTGAACAACAGTTCCCTCGCAATCAAAGAAACTGGATGCCGCACTATAGCACAGCCTGCAAAATAAAGTTAGCTACAAACAAACCAGCAATCCCATACAGCGCAGGTGGCACTTCCTTCCCTTTGCCCAGCGCCAGCTTCACAATTGGGTAGGTAATAAAACCAAAAGCCATACCATCCACAATGCTATAGGTGAATGGAATCATAACCATGATTAGAAAAGACGGGAACAGCTCGGTCAAATCACTCAAGTCCATCTCACGCACATTCTGTACCATAAGTCCGCCGATCACAATCAGGATCGGTGCGATCGCACTATCGGGAATATAGGATAACAACGGAAGGAATAAGAAGGTCGCCCCGAATAGAAGCCCTGTCACCAGCGAGGTGAGACCCGAACGCCCGCCCGCAGCTATTCCTGCATTGGATTCTGCAGCGGCCACGACTGGACTGCTTCCGAAAAGACCCGCGGCGATATTGGCAAGCGAGAGCGCACGCAGGCTGCTTTTGAAGCGTTCTGGACGGCCTGCCATCATCGTCTGTGAGGCTACAAGACCGATATTTTCAAATACAACGATTAACAATAACAGGAATACAGCAATCCAGAACACAAGGCTCACAATACCGCTCCAGTCCATTCCGAAAAATAGGCCGCCATAACCTGAGAATACATGCCCTGAAGCTTGTTTTTCCGGTGCATGTGCAGCTCCCAGAAGATAGGCTAGTCCTGTACCAACCAGCATACTTATCAGCAGGCCGCCGTTAGTTCCCCGGATAAATAACACTAAAGCCAGCAATAAAGTCACACAGGATGTAATAACTGCAGGATCACTAAAATGTCCTATGGCAACAAAAGTAGTCTGATGGGCAATCACTATCCCGCTCTTTTGCAGCCCTATAAAAGTCAGAAACAGCCCTATACCGACTGTAATGGCATGCTGCAGGTTTTGGGGAATTGCCTCACTAAGAATACGATAAAGTGATGTAAAGGCCACGATAGCGAATAACACGCCTGTTATAACGACTACAGTAAGCGCCTCTCTCCAGTCCAGCTTCATGGAATGAACAAGCGTATAAGTGAAAAATGCGTTAATCCCCATCCCCGGAACCACGATGATAGGCGTCTTCCCGCCAAAAGCCATCAGCAGACAGCCGGTAATAGCAGTCAACAGTGTAGCCACCATTGCAGGTCTAAGCGGCATCCCCGCGTCATGGAGAATCGTCGCATTCACCATAACAATATAAACTGAAGCAAAATAGGAGAGAATCCCTGCAGCCCATTCCCGTTTCCAGTCATTCTCAGGCGCAAGCCCCACACTATTTCGCCAAAAATTCGATTTCATGTACAAAAACCTCCACTGATATTAAGTTCCGCAGGCGGATATTACCCGGATTATAAATCTAATAATCAGCCGTTCATCCCGGTTCAGCTATTATGCCTATTTGTGGCCTGCTTCTTGCAGAACCCGCCTGTTTAACGACAACAAAAGGGCGTACGCAGCCGGATTCCAGCTACTCGCCCTTTTGTCCATTACTCTAATCCTATATCTATAATTGAAACAGCCTCAGCTCAGCGATTCACTTACAAGCTGACGCCTCCAGCCTCAAGCAAATCACGCACGGCAACGCTGACCATGATTAGGCCGGCTACCGGTGGAACAAATGAATTGCTGGCTGGCGGTTGTTTCGCTTTACGTCGATCCGGCGCATTCTCCGGAACAATCTTGTCCGTAACATCCTGACGTGGCTTCATTGGCGGCTCCGTAGAGAAGACCACCTTCACGCCTTTCTTAATCCCATCCTTACGCAGCTTCTGGCGAATGACACGGGCAATCGGATCATACGTTGTCTTGGAAATGTCCGCTACCTGGAATCTTGTAGGATCCATTTTGTTGGCAGCGCCCATGCTTGAGATCATAGGAATTCCCCGTGACAGACATTCTTTAATCAAATGGACCTTGTAGATAATCGTATCCGAGGCATCAATCACATAATCCGGTTTCAGCTTGAACAGTTCCTCATAGGTTTCTTCCGTATAGAACATGTTCAGCGCAATCGCTTCACATTCCGGATTAATCAGCTTCACGCGATCCACCATCAGTTCGGCCTTCTTTTGCCCAACCGTAGTAGTAAGTGCGTGAATCTGCCGATTCACATTGGTAATGTCGACAGAATCCTTATCAATCAGAATCAGTCTGCCGATCCCGCTACGAGCCAATGCCTCAACAGCCATACCGCCAACACCGCCGATACCAAGTACCGCTACTGTGCTGTTCTTCATAATCTCCAGACCTTCCGGTCCGATCGCCAGTTCCGTACGTGAGAACTGATGCAGCATGAGGTCAGCCTCCTTCAAAAGCTATGGCGAAGCAGAAATCTGCCTCGCCCGCTTTATTTAATTATTCTTTTTCTTTTTCTTTCTTTGGTTTAAGAGCCAGCTTAATATGCAGTTGCTCCAATTGTGAACCGTCTACTGGTGCAGGTGCATCCATAAGCAGATCCGTTGCACTTGCCGTTTTCGGGAATGCGATGGTTTCGCGCAGATTTGTACGGCCCGCCAGCAGCATGATTAGACGATCTAAACCGAAGGCAATACCACCATGTGGAGGTGTACCATATTCGAACGCATCCATCAGGTAACCGAACTTCTCGTAAGCAACCTCTTCTGTGAAGCCGAGAGCTTGGAACATTTTTTCCTGTACTTCACGTTTGTAAATCCGCATGGAGCCACCGCCTACTTCATAACCGTTCAGAACGATATCGTAGGCTTGTGCACGAATTGCACCTGGATCTGTGTCAAACAGATGCAGATCCTCTTCACGCGGACGAGTGAACGGATGGTGTTCTGCTACATAACGTTTCTGATCTTCATCATAACCAAGCAATGGGAAGTCAGTCACCCAAGCGAACTTGAACACATTATCGTCGATCAGACCCAGCTGACGTCCGATTTTGACACGAAGGGCGCCTAGAACGTCCGCTACAACCTTTTTGGTATCAGCGGAGAACAACAGTAGGTCGCCTTCTTCAGCGCCTGTACGCTCCTTCACAGCGGCAATTTCTTCTTCAGTGAAGAATTTGACAATCGGTCCTTTGAACTCGCCGTCTTTCACTTGAATCCAAGCCAGACCTTTCGCTCCATAACGCGCAGCATAAGGTCCGAGATCATCGATTTCTTTACGAGTCCAAGTCCCACAGCCTTTAGCATTTAGACATTTCACTTCTCCGCCTTTTTCGATCACAGAAGCAAATACCTTTACGCCACTTGTTGCAACAATATCGTTCATTTCTACAAGCTCTAATCCAAAACGCAGGTCAGGTTTGTCTGAACCGTATTTGCCCATTGCCTCAGCATAAGTCAAACGTTGGAATGGAAGCTGAATATCCGCTCCTACAGTTTCTTTGAACAAACGCTGCATTAGGTTCTCCATCATGCCAAGCAACTCATCTTGAGACAGGAATGAAGTCTCGATGTCCACTTGTGTAAATTCCGGCTGGCGGTCAGCACGCAAATCTTCATCACGGAAACAACGAGCAATTTGATAATAGCGTTCAACGCCACCCACCATCAAAAGCTGCTTGTAGATTTGTGGAGATTGAGGCAATGCGAAAAATTCGCCTTCATGCACACGGCTTGGCACCAAATAATCACGCGCACCTTCCGGTGAGCTCTTAGTTAGGATTGGTGTCTCTACGTCAATAAATCCTTCACTGTCAAGGAAATCGCGGAAAATCTTAGAAGCTTTCGAGCGTAGCAACAGTGTTTTTTGCATCTCCGGACGACGCAGATCCAGGTAACGATATTTCAGACGAAGAGATTCGTCTACTTCCACTCCATCTTCGATGAAGAATGGAGGAGTCTTAGCAGTGTTCAGCACTTCGATATCTGTAATTTGAACTTCAATCTCACCTGTTGGCAGATTGCGGTTAATGGTTTCTTCATCACGTTTAACCACTTTTCCTTTGACAGCCAAAACATACTCACTGCGAACCTTATCTGCAATTTGCAGTGCTTCGCCGGAGTAGTCCGGGTTGAATACAACTTGCACAATACCGCTTCTGTCACGCAGGTCAATAAAAAGTACGCCCCCAAGGTCGCGGCGGGTCTGGACCCATCCGTTTAAGGTTACCGTTTGTCCAATATGTTCTGGTGTTAATTGCCCACAGTTATGACTTCTTTGCATAATTCACCATTCCCCTTTTTATTTAAAAATACATTTCTACTTAAAAAGTCTTCTTCTATACCAACGCCTGAGCCAGCTCTTCGAGCTTCACAGTCTGCTGTTCCCCTGTGCTCATCGACTTCAGCGCAATTACACCATTCTTCAGCTCGTCTTCGCCAAGAATCGCAGTATAACGTGCCGACATACGGTCAGCTGACTTCATCTGCGCCTTCATCTTCCGGCCGAGGTAGTCGCGTTCTGCCGAGAACCCTTGGCTACGCAGAAAGTATAGCTGCTTGGAGATTTCAATGTCAGCCTCTTCGCCAAGAGCTACAAAATACACATCCAGTGGCTTCGCAGTCTCCAGCTCTACCTTCTGATCCTCCAGAATAAGAAGAATACGCTCCAGCCCGATCCCAAAACCAATACCCGGTTGATCCGGTCCACCGATTTCTTCAACCAAACCGTTGTACCGGCCTCCGCCGCCTACGGTATCAATAGAGCCAATGCCAGCTGCTTTATATTCAAACGCAGTATGCGTGTAATAATCCAAACCACGTACAAGACGAGGATTAATCGTGAACTCTACACCCATAATGTCGAGATGCATCTTAACCTTCTCAAAATGAGTTATGCATTCATCATCCAAACTGTCCAAAATAGAAGGGGCATCTGTAAATTTATCCTGATCCACCTTGCAATCCAGCACACGAAGCGGATTACGCTCGATTCGACGCTGACAGTCACTACAGAGGTTATCCTTCATCGGTCTAAGGAATCCCAGCAGCTTCTCCCGGTAAGCCGCACGGCTTGGTGCATTACCCACGGAATTAAGCTCCACTCTTACATCCTTAAGACCTAGATCCTTATAGAACTGATAGCCCATAGAGATTACTTCTGCATCAATAGCCGGATCCACGGCCCCAAACGCCTCAATCCCAAACTGATGGAACTGGCGATATCTTCCGGCCTGCGGACGCTCATAACGGAACATAGGTCCGATATAATACAGCTTGCTTACATCAGGTTCACCGTATAGCTTGTTCTGAACGTAAGCTCGCACGACACCAGCCGTTCCTTCTGGACGAAGAGCCAAATCACGGTCGCCTTTGTCCTTGAACGTATACATTTCGCCTTCCACAATATCCGTTGTTTCGCCTACTCCACGTTCGAATAACCCTGTGTGCTCAAACATAGGTGTGCGAATTTCCCGATAGTTAAAACGGCGGCATAAATCTCTGGCCTTCCCCTCAATATACTGCCATTTCTCCACAGCACCCGGAAGCACGTCCTGCGTTCCTGTTGGTTTCTCGAATCTTTCTTTAGCCACAGTCTATCCCTCCTAAAAAATAACCCCTCTAAAGCTGTTCTCTTCATCTGTTTCTATTGCAGAAAAAGCAAAAAATCCCTCGCCCTGTTTTATAAAAAAACAGGGACGAGGGATTATCATAACCAATAATACACCACGTGGTACCACCCACATTCCGGATCAGTAAAAATATACTGAAGCCGCTCAAAGCGGTTAACGCCCGCCTACGCGTAAACGGCTACTGATCGCGGCAATCAACACTGCCCACTTTCGCCGTACGTTCTCGGGGAGGTCATTCATTCGCTCATCAACAGAATCCTTGCAGCCAAGCGATACCGTTTCATCATCCACTTAAGTAGATGTCATCCGAATCGACAAGGGATTCTTCTCTGGAGTTGTGGGTTCTCGAATTACTTGGTCCCGTCATCAAAACCATATGATAAAATCGTATATTGTTAATATTCTACTGAACTACTGCATTAAAGTCAAGGTAGTAAAAAGGATGCCTAGTATAAATTTTGACAGCTTCCGAGTTTTTTATTCAGCAATTATATTGTAACAAAAAAAATGACCTGCAGCCGAATGCTGCAGGTCCATCATCATATATTATTAAAAAGGGGGTCATGCCTTTATTATAAACACGCTATATTAAGGAATCATGTACGTAATATTACGATTATATTACATTCCATGAAAGCGGTTTATTTTTAATAGAATACTATTCGAATTGTTCAACATAAGCTCCTTTGCCCCGGAGGATTTCCACAACTTCATTATAATTCTCTTCTGCTATACTTAGCTCCATCACATAACGAAGTTCACTTAAATCCCCATCTTCGAGATCTCCTTCTGCCACGTTCGCACTAACCTGATCTTCATTCACACTATAATGCGTTTCAGGGTCAGCCCGTGTGTCGGAGGCGGCAATGCCAGGAACCAGCATAGCTCCAGCTGCAGGTGTGCTAGCCGTTCCAAGCGTTCCAGTTGTGCCTGCGACTACAGATGCACTATCCAGTGGAATGATTGGAAACAGAATATTACGATCATTGCCGATAGGGTCCGTGAGTGGCCAAACCTCCAAGCCATCCACCTTATAGCTAATCAATGCTGTTTTTGCGCCTTCTGCTTCATTTTCAGTTCTGAAATACGCTTGGATTTTTCTGCTCATTGCCATTACCTCCTTGGATTATAAGACTCTTATTTAAATATTGCTTATTTATTTCAGGACCTTCAATATTTCACGAACAAATGCAGGCTCATCTTTTGGTGTACGCGAAGTAATGTAATTGCGATCAACCACTACTTCCTCATCCTTAAACTCCGCGCCGGCATTTACAACATCATCCTTCAGCGGAGGATAAGAGGTAATGGTGCGTCCCTTAAGCAAGTCTGCACTGATCAGAATTTGCGGTCCGTGGCAAATAGAGGCGATAGGCTTGCCTGCTTCATTTGCTTCTTTTACAAACTTCAAAATATCGGCATTTTGCCGTAAATTCTCGGGGGAAGAACCACCCGGGATAACAATCGCGTCATAATCACTTGCTTGAACCTCGGCGATCGCCTTGTCTGCTGCGTAGGAGACTTCTTTCTTTTTACCCAGCAGGGTCTCCCCTTTTTTCAAACCAATAATGTCAGCTTGATGTCCTGCCTTTATAATTTCATCATAAGGAACCTTCATTTCAGAATCTTCAAAATCATTAGCCAGTAAGAAAGCAACGTTACTCATGTGATAGTTTCTCCTCTCTGTCTTTAGCAATTAATGATGTTCTTATTATTCTTTCTTGTGGTCTATTACCCTTATGAGGATGCTTTCTAACCTTTAATCGGAAAAAAGGCTTCATTCACAACACCGAAAAAGCCGCCTTTTCCACCCGCTTCAGGTACGCGGCAAGAGATTGCGGCTTCTTCCTTTGATTACTAATGGTTCGGTCTCGCCTTCTAGCTTTTTGGCTAATGCACAGGCTTCCATAGGACTCCCAGTCGGTAGTGCCGGGATACTTCTCCATACCCATGCCTTCTGTGATTGTCTCATTCTTAAACTCCCTGCCTTATGCGTGATATCTGCCTGCATTTAGTTTATCCAGCCCAAAGAAGCTCTATCCGCATAAAAAAAAGATGTCGAAAGTTAGCTCCGGCCAGAAGCAATCTTCGACATCCTCTATTTCGTTAGCTGCGGCTATCCAGAATGAGAGTAACTGGGCCCCAATTGGTCAGCGACACATCCATCATCGCTCCAAATATGCCCGTCTCCACCTGAAGACCTCCAGCTCTAAGCTCTTGATTAAAATAATCATAAAGACGCTCGGCCTCCGCAGGAGCTGCAGCTCCCATGAAATTCGGCCGTCTTCCCTTACGGCAATCTCCGTATAAAGTAAACTGGGACACTGAAAGAATAGCTCCGTTAGTATCCGTGACACTATAGTTCATTTTGCCAGCATCATCTTCAAAAATACGCAGTCCAGCTATTTTATCCGCCAAATATTTGGCATCCTTCTCCGTATCTTCATGGGTAACGCCGACAAGCAGCATCAGACCATTGCCAATCGCTCCGGTCACTGTCTCATCCACGGTTACTTTGGCGTCCTTGCAACGCTGTACTACAACTCTCATCGCACTACTTCGCTCCTTGCCTTATTGCATGATCCGATTCACTGTATATACATCTTTGACTCGTTTCACTTTATCTACAACGGATTGCAGATGCTCCGTATTACGAATAAGGATGGTCATATGAATCATTGCCATCTTATTCTTGTCAGAGCGCCCAGTGACCGCTGAAATGTTCGTTTTGCTCTCGGACACTGCCTGCAGTACTTCATTGAGCAGTCCATTGCGATCATGGCCTGTAATCTCAATATCCACACTGTAGTTTGCTTCCATCGTGCCTTCCCACTCCACTTCAATCACTCTAGCTGCTTCTTCTCCGTCACCTTCACCCGGAATGTTAGGACAATCCTGGCGGTGTACAGATACGCCCCGGCCCCGTGTAACATAACCTACAATGTCGTCACCCGGAACCGGGTTGCAACATCGTGCAAAACGAACAAGTAAGTTTTCAATTCCTTTTACACTAACACCATTGGTAGGTTGATTACGTCTCTCGCCGGAAGACTTGATCTCCTTCATCTCTGAAGTAAGCTCCAAGTGATTAGCAGCTTCTTCCTGCTCCTTGCGCAGCTTCTCCGTCAAGCGGGAGGCAATTTGCGAAGCGGTAATCCCACCAAAACCAACGGCAGACAACATATCCTCTACATCATTAAAGGCAAATTTTTTCGCAGCTTCCAATAGTTTTTCATCAGAAATCCACTCGGAAACTTCGACATTCAGGCGCTTCAGCTCACGTTCAATCGCTTCGCGACCTTTTTCGACATTTTCCTCACGTTTTTCTTTTTTGAACCATTGCTTAATTTTGCTTCTTGCGTGAGAGGATTGTGCAATTTTGAGCCAGTCACGGCTAGGTCCGTAAGAATGCTTAGACGTCAAAATCTCAACAATATCGCCCGTCTTCAGCTTGTGATCAAGCGGCACGATCCGCCCGTTCACCTTGGAACCAATTGTACGATTGCCCACTTCTGTATGAATACGGAACGCGAAGTCAAGAGGCACAGAACCGGCAGGAAGCTCGATAACCTCACCTTTAGGAGTAAATACAAACACGAGGTCTGAGAAAAAATCCATTTTCAGTGATTTTACGAACTCTTCGGCATCCTTAGCTTCATGCTGCAGCTCCAATATTTCGCGAAAGAAAGGCATCCGATTCTCCGGATTAGCATTATTACTGCTGCCTTCTTTGTATGCCCAGTGTGCGGCTATCCCGTATTCTGCCGTGCGGTGCATTTCCCAGGTGCGAATTTGCACCTCAGTAGGCTCTCCGCCTGGTCCTACCACAGTAGTATGCAGAGATTGATACATATTGGCTTTCGGCATAGCTATATAATCTTTAAAACGCCCCGGCATTGGCTTCCATAAGGTATGAATAATTCCAAGGGTTGCATAACAGTCCTTGATATTATCCACAATGATACGAATGGCCAGCAGGTCATAAATTTCATTAAACTGCTTGTTTTTTGTGCTCATTTTGTTATAAACACTGTAAATATGCTTCGGGCGGCCGGAAAGATCACCTTCAATGCCCATTTCATCCAGCTTGGCACGAATACGGCCAATTACGCTGTCGATAAATTGCTCACGCTCGGCCCGCTTCTTATGCACCAGATTAGCAATCCGGTAATACTGCTGCGGGTTCAAGTAACGAAGCGCAATATCCTCCATCTCCCACTTAATCGCGGAAATCCCCAGCCGGTCAGCTACAGGACAGAAAATCTCCAACGTCTCATAAGAAATACGGCGCTGGCTCTCTTCAGATTGGTATTTTAACGTTCGCATATTATGCAGACGGTCCGCCAGTTTAATGACAATAACCCGGATATCCTGAGCCATAGCAATAAACATTTTGCGGTAATTCTCGTTCTGCTGCTCTTCCTTTGAGCGAAAGCGAATGCGTTCCAGCTTCGTTAAGCCGTCAACAAGCATTGCGCAGGTATCGCCAAATTTAGCGCGGATTTGTTCCAGTGAGACCGTCGTATCTTCCACCACATCATGCAAAAGCGCTGCAACAATAGATATAACATCCATTTGCATATTGACGACAATATCTGCCACCGCCAGCGGATGCAGAATGTATGGCTCCCCCGACTTGCGGATCTGCCCGTGATGAGCCTGATCGGCAAATTCATAAGCTTCCCGGATGCGGAGAAGATCTTTATCTTTTATATAGGCGCCAGCCTTATCAATTAATCGCTCAATGCCCATTCTCGTCGTATCCGATTCCTTTCTATAATAAAATGAACCCGCAACTGTTCAAAAATCTGCAGGTTCCAATCATTTCATTTGTCCAAGCTTACTTACGCCCTTATTCAAAGTTGTCTATAATTATGAGGCTTAAGGAGGATTACGTCAACACTTGCCATCTCATGGGATTCCAGAAGTAAAAGTAATTAAATTCGGACAAATTAATAACACTTGTGAAAATGTTGTTGTAAAAAAGCCAAGTTCTATTTAATCTAGTAAAGGCGGATTTTCGCCGGACAACATAATATCAGATAAGAAAGAGGAGTGAACTCCATTGCAACGCGAAATTCAAGTTAACGAAAAACTTCCATGGGGCCCAGGCTTTCTATTAAGTCTCCAGCATTTGTTTGCCATGTTTGGCAGTACAGTGCTAGTGCCTAACTTGTTCGGGGTCGACCCTGGAATGATTTTGCTTATGAATGGTATCGGTACATTGCTGTACATTTGGATCTGTCGCGGTAAAATCCCTGCGTACCTTGGTTCCAGCTTTGCCTTTATTGCACCGGTATTATCAGTACTCAGTCGTTACCCAAATGATCACATGAAAGGATACTCGCTTGCTTTGGGTGCTTTTATCGTCACTGGTATTATATTCGTGCTCGTGGCATTGATCATTCGTTATGCAGGAACCAAATGGATTGATGTTGTTTTCCCTCCAGCAGTAATGGGAGCTATCGTAGCTACGATCGGACTTGAACTTGTACCTGTTGCCGCACGAATGGCAGGACTTATTGCTCCTGAAGGCGTTGCAGTTGCAGACTGGACGCCAGATGGCAAAACAATCGCACTTTCTATGGTGACGCTTGGTGTAACTGTAATTGGAGCTGTACTCTTCCGCGGTTTTCCAAAAATCATTCACATCCTTATTGGTATCGTCACTGGTTATGGTTTAGCATATATTTTGAAAATGGTGGATACCGCTGCTATCTCTAATGCAAAATTTTTAGCGCATCCTTCCATTGTTACTCCTTCATTTGATTGGAATGTAATATTCACTATTATCCCGGTATCATTAGTTGTTATCGTTGAGCATATTGGACATTTACTTGTAACAAGCAATATTGTCGGAAGAGACTTGGCAAAAGATCCTGGACTTGACCGCTCCCTGATGGGGAACGGGATATCTACAATTATCTCCGGTTTTATCGGTTCTACTCCAAATACAACCTACGGTGAAAATATCGGGGTTATGGCGTTGACTAAAGTATATTCGGTATATGTAATCGGCGGCGCAGCGGTGATCGCTATTCTGCTTTCATTCTCTGGTACTTTCTCCTCTGTTATCGCTAATATTCCAACCCCTGTAATGGGCGGTGTATCCCTGCTGCTGTTCGGTGTAATTGCGGCTTCCGGATTACGTATTTTCGTTGAGCAAAAAGTTGATTTTTCCAAAGCTACTAACATGATCATGGCTACGTTGGTACTCGTTGTCGGAATCAGTGGTACAACCCTTACCATGGGCAACGTTAAACTAAGTGGTATGGCGCTGGCTACAATTGTTGGTATCGTTCTGGCTCTGTTCTTCAAACTCATTGAAGTGCTCGGATTGTCTAATGAAGGCGGAGAAAGTGATAAAACTGCCCATTAATCGGTTATAAAAAATAGAATTTTAAAAAAGCTGCTCCAACGTCCATTTATGGACTTGGGCAGCTTTTTTTATTGACTCAGATACAAAACAGCAACTCTCCGCCAAAAGGCAGACAGCTGCTGTTATTATCTTACATTTTCCAATTAATGTTTAACTTCCACACTTTGCGTCTTTGCACTTTTCAGCATAATTCGAGAGCCGAATCCCCGTTTATTTCCCGGGAAAAGACAAACTTTACAAGATTAATCCTCGTAATTCACCAAGGAAAGAACTTCAACTCCAGAAAGCTTATTACGTCCAGCAAGCTCAACCAGCTCAATCAGAAAAGCAGCGCCTACCACTTTACCGCCAAGCTGTTCTACAAGGTTAACCGAAGTAGCAATGGTTCCACCAGTAGCCAATAAATCATCAGCGATCAATACTTTTTGACCAGGCTTGATAGCATCCGTGTGAACAGCAAGTGTGTCCTTGCCATACTCAAGATCATAACCTACCTCTATAGTCTCATATGGAAGCTTGCCGCTTTTACGAATCGGCACAAAACCTACTCCCATCGCATAAGCAAGAGGTGCTCCAACTACGAAGCCACGTGCTTCTGGTCCAGCGATAACGTCGATTTCCAAGTGCGCTACGAGAGCTTTCAACGCGTCAATCGCTTGGCGGTAAGCCTCCCCGTCTTTAAGCAATGTGGTGATATCTTTAAAACTAATACCTTCTTTAGGGAAATCAGGAATCACACGAATACTATCTTTAAAATCCAAATTTATCATCTCCTATAAGTTTTGTTAGCATAGCTGCTTTGATTCAGATCGACAAAACTTGCTTCGTAAGCATACGTTTTGTTATATTGAGCGTTGCATTTTTATACACCGTTGGGTACGCTCAGCAGCTCATATTTGCATGGATTATGATACGCCTAAACGACGCGATAACATCCAGTCCTGTAACTCTGACAGGCTGCCCTCCATGAAGTATTGCTCCATTTCCGCCATCTGTCCCAGTCGGACAAAATGACTCGATGCTGTCAGACTTTTAGCTACTGGCTGAGTAATAAACGCCACACTTCCCTGACTTCTTTTAATAAAATCAAGCTCCTCAAACACATCAAGCATGTTGTTAAGCATGCGGATACTTAACGAGGACTGGCGGCTTAACCGCAGCAAAACTTCGTTCTCAGGTGTTGCAACTGAGGTGATCGAAGCCAACAGTTTATATAGTATTTTGAAATGATCCCGTGTCGGAGTAATAAGTCGTTCTCGGCCATCCTTGATAGAATGCAATAACGCAATATTATCAGCATTAGGGAAGGTTTCGAGCAGCGCATCCAGTTGTTCAGGAGTCTCCGGCATATCCAGTAAGCATAACAGGGAGACATGCCCTGATTCCTGAAGGGGCTCATCCTTAACAGCAGCGCTAATGCCAGCTTCTTTATCATATACCCATAAAGACATTCCTATCAATTCACTTGCAGGCGAACTACGTCCGTTCTGAAACACTGCAGCAGCTCGATACGGACCCGCACCACTATAAGGAAGAAGTAGTTCTCTAATATGTGCGGCTTGCCGTACGGCGTCAGCAGCACCACGAAGATCGAATAACTGAGCATCCTGCACAGATAAATCCTGCAGCATCAGCTGTGATTTGCGTGAGCCATTCCATTCATTGATCGACAGCTCAGCTAACACGTTGATCGTAGTACCCGCCGGTAGCAGCCTGGATAAAGCGCCTTTACCAAACGCCAAGGCTTCAATGCTGTTTTTCCCCTGCTGCAATACAATCTTCAGGTGTTTTCCATCTTGACCCATTGTACGAGTCTCTTTCACGGTAGCCCCACGAATAATAAACTTCGGCAACGGATTAGACATTCCGAAAGGTGCAAGCCTTTCCAATTCTAACGCGGTCTGCAGTGATAAATCTGAGATTGACACCTCTGCATCAGCGGAAGCAACAGGAACGAAATGCTCTGGCGTTAACACCCCGGACGCATATTCATTTAATGCTGCAGCAAAGGCTTCTAATCCATCCCGATGCAGGCTCATTCCCGCAGCGGCTGGATGACCTCCAAAATGATCCATTAAATCAGAACAAGAAGAAAGTGCAGCGTAGATATCAAGTCCAGGTATGGAGCGAGCAGAACCTTTGCACATTCCGGTCTCTGGATGTATATCCAGAATGATCACTGGCCGATAATAACGCTCCAGCAGTTTGGAAGCCACTATACCTACCACACCTACATTCCAGCCATGATCAGCAAGAACAATGATGTCTGGGATTTCGCCCCCCTGTGTCATCTGCTCCAGCTTGGCAGTGGCCTCAACAACAATTCTTTCTACCACCAATTGGCGTTCTTTGTTAAGCAGGTCCAGCTCTCCAGCTAGCTGCTCTGCCTCAGCCGCATGCTCGGTAGTGAGGAGGGACACAGCCCGTCCAGCATGGTCCAGGCGACCACTGGCATTGATGCGCGGCGCCATGCCAAAAGCGATATTGACCGCACTCACAGTGCTCATGTTCACAGCGCTGACAGCGAGTAAGGCACGAATCCCCGGGAAACTTGAATGCCGCATACTTTCCAAGCCATTTCTAACAATCTCACGGTTTTCGCCAAGCAGCGGCATTAAATCCGCAACCGTTCCTATCGCTGCAATCTCTGCCCATTCTGTGGGAGTTTCTTCCCCTAGAATAGCCTGAGCAAGCTTATAAGCCACACCTACACCCGCTAATCCTTTGAACGGATAAGGGCAGTCTGGCAGCTTGGGATTAATAAGCGTATAGGCCTCTGGCAAAAGCTCAGGGGGTTCATGGTGATCCGTAACGATCACATCGATCCCCAGTTCATTAGCGTAAGCAACCTGATGATAAGCGCTAATGCCAGTATCTACTGTAATGATTAAGGAGACACCTTGCTGTAAAGCCCAATCCAGGGCATGATTATGCAGCCCATAACCCTCATTAGAGCGGTGTGGGATATAAATATCAAAGGAAGCGCCTAAATAGCGCAGCAGATGAATCATAAGTGCTGTGCTGGACACCCCGTCGGCATCATAATCGCCATAAATAAGAATATGTTCTTCATCTTTTAAAGCCTTTCTAATTCTAGGAACCGCTTCAGCCATTCCTTTAAGTAGGAACGGATCATGCTGTTCTTCCTCACTGCCATCCATGAAGCTTAGAGCTTCATGAGGCGTGTTCATTCCTCTATTTACTAATAGTGAGGATAAGAGTGGAGAAATAGAAAGGCTCCGGGCCATATCCCTAACTGTGTCGGGATTGGCTGCCGGAGATTGCCATCTTGTTTTTGAATAAAGCAATAGGACTCACCTTTCTCTCACCTTGCAAACTACTGAAGCAACGTAGGAATATCATTATCCGGCAATTCATAATTGCTTTTGTACGGATAGCCGGGATCATAAGGAACAACGTCCATATGCACCTCACCGACATGAACAAACCGGTGCTGCAGCAGCTTCCTAGCGCATTCCGAAATATCCTGTGCTTCCATCACCGTAATCCGCGGATTCACACTGATTTTCATTTGAAGATTCACATAATTCCCTTGCTCAAGTGCCTTCAGATGTTCTACGCGAATGACGCCATGAACACGTTGCACCGTTTCAATAAAATTAGCGGCTTCCTCCGAAGGAAGCTCCTGCGCATTTTTAGTGTTAATAGAGCTAGCAATGAGTGAATAACCTTTACGAAGAATTAAAACTCCGGTTAAGAGTGCGGCAATAGGATCCATATAAGATAGAGGATGCCAATAGGTGCCACCCATGGATAACGAAATTCCGACTAATACTGTGATAGATGTATATAAGCTGAAACGATGACTATTAACATATGCAGCGTGACTGCCATCACCTATTTTTTTAAAGTAGCGATATTGATATTGAAATACAGCTTCTTTAAAAACTATAGATACTAAGACGGTTACAAACGCCAGCTGTCCGTGTGTAGATGATTTTCCATCCGTTAAGTCGCGGATTGCAGAGAATGCGATCTGCAGTCCCCCCATAAGAATAAATACCGAAAAAAGTATAGCCAACAGCGGCTCCTTAGTGCCCCGCCGTTCTTCGATCCGTTGCTTACTCTTTCTCCCTTGCTCAGAGCGCCACGGAAGAATATCCGCCAGTTTGGCTGCTGCGTCTGCTCCGGAATACAAAGCATCCCCCATTAATGCCTTGCTCCCTGAAATATAGCCAAAACTCCCCTTAGCTACTGCCAAAGTAACATCGCTAATGATCCCTGTCCAAGCAACCGTCTCGCTTTGCGGTGATCGTTCTTTATTCATACGAGGCCCTCCTTACCAATAGCAAGTAATCTCATGATGATTCAATACACATGACATGACCCTAAAGATTTCGAAAGCCGCGTCGCATTTGACGCGGCTTTCTTAAACGTATAAGAAAAGTAGAACTTCGATGCTAATTTCTTCTAACCTTTATTCGGGCTGCTCTTCACTTTAACCTTCTCACGCTTTTTAAGCACTAACCAGAGTGGACTGGCAATAAAGATGGAAGAGTAAGCTCCGAAGAGCAAGCCGATTACCATCGCAAGCGAGAACATCTTAATCGACTCGCCTCCGAACAATAACAGGAAGAACGCCGCAATGAATACGGTAAATGCGGTATAGAGAGAACGCATAAGCGTTTGAGCCACACTTTTATTCACAAGGTGTTTCAAGTCTTCATAAGTTTTCTGTTTACCAAAACGTAAATTCTCACGGATACGGTCAAAAATAACGATCGTATCATTAATGGAATAACCGATAATCGTAAGCACCGCTACAATGAAAGTCAAATCCACTTCCAAACGGAAGATAGAGAAGAGCGCGACTACGATAAAGGCATCATGGAGCAAGGCCACAATCGATGCCACGGCGAAACGCCATTCAAAACGAATACTTACATAAATAATAATCCCCAGACAAGAAATCAGAACTGCATAAATAGCATTACGTGCCAATTCTTTAGCCATTTCAGTGTCCACGGTGTTAATCTCAAACGATGCTTTGTCATCCAGCTTAAGGATTTCAGCTTTTAGAGACTCATCTTGAGCCTCATCAAGAACTTCGTCATAGCGAATATTCACACGCTGATCACCAAACGAAATCGTTGGTTCATGATCGACATCGATTGCACTAGTTGCAGTCTTAACCTGATCCAAGTTCAAATTCTTGGATAGGGAGATGTCCACATTAGATCCAGCTTTGAAGTCAACGCTGTAATTCAGGCCAAATGTCGCCAGGAATATCAATCCTGCTACTGTCAATGCGATAGAGAAAATATAGAAATATTTACTCAAATGTACGAAATCAAGCTCTTTCTTAAAGCGCACGGATTTCACTCTCCTTAACACCGAAGCTCTTCGGTTTGTTCAG
Source organism: Paenibacillus sp. FSL R7-0163 (assembly GCF_037969975.1). NCBI lineage: Bacteria > Bacillati > Bacillota > Bacilli > Caryophanales > Paenibacillaceae > Paenibacillus > Paenibacillus sp. FSL R7-0163. Next base: position 797,763 of record NZ_CP150224.1, on the reverse strand, counting down.
CTTACCCGCTTTGACAAGCTGGCTAAGCAACCAGTGGGAGAAATAAAGATTCGTGGCGATACTCAGCACGATTTCTACAATCAGCACCAATGCAAAGCCTTTGACCGCACCTGTACCGAAGGCAAACATAACTGCTGCCACAATAATAGTAGTCACATTGGAGTCCATTACTGTCCGGAAAGAGGATTTATTCCCCGCTTTAACGGAGGACAGTATACTTTTTCCACTGCGCATTTCTTCCCTTATCCGTTCGTTGGTAATGATATTGGCATCGACCGCCATACCTATACCCAGAATAAATGCGGCTATACCAGGCAGCGTCAAGGTGAAGTCTGCGAAGACGAAGACCGCAATTAGCGCCCATGTATGCAAGAGCAAGGCAAAACTAGCCAAAAGACCTGGCAAACGATACATTCCGATCATGAAAATAAGGATAATCACAGAAGCCAGCAGACCTGCTCGAATCGTTTGATCAAGCGATTGCTTACCCAGGGTAGCACCCACACTTTGGGAATATTTCTCCGTCAGCTTCAGTGGCAATGCACCTAGGTTAATAGTGTCTGCAAGTTCACGTGCTTCCTTAATTGTATAGTTACCCGAAATAGAAGCACTGCCATCGGTAAGTACTGCTTGTACCGTAGGGTCAGATAATTTGTTCTCATCCAAGTAAATTGCGAGATTCTTTCCTAAGAGACGTTTAGTAATCTCTGCAAATTTGTCCTTGTCCTTAATCTTGATGCTGATGATTGGCTGATTCAGGTTATCCCGTCCAACTTCTGCAGCACCTTCAACAAAATCACTACCTACCAGTTCGATTTTGCTGTAAGTTCCCTCAGCGTCACCTTCAGCAGCACTACGGAAAGTCAGAACTGCAGGTTCCTTCATTTTTTTACGAACCTCGGCTTCATCCGTTACGCCCGCAATTTTCAAACGGATACGGTCCGTACCTTCAGTAGTTACCTCTGGTTCACTTGTTCCGAGCGCATTCGCCCGTTTTTCTAAGCTTTCCGCTGTCTTCAGCAGAGAAGCTCGGGACAATGCTGCTCCCGCTTCCATAGGCTCAGCATGATACAAAATCTCAAATCCGCCTTTCAGGTCAAGACCAAGTCTAACCTTGTCCAGCAGTCCAGGAGTAGTAAATGCCATAACGCCTGTCAAAACGAGCACGGTAATAAAAAAGCCCATTAGTCTCTTCATGCTCTAGCTAGTTCCCCTTTCATTAACTCAATATTCCTATTATAGCTACACGCGAAATGACCGTCAATTCACAGCATTGATAGAGCTATACTCACACAAAGAAACGGCCGCCCCTGCTTAAATCAGCAAGACATCCGTTTTAATAGGAGATGTGGAGTTATTATTCTCTTACTTTACTGCTTTATCAGGCAGTTCGCAAAAAGAAATATGTGGTTTATTGTTCAGTTCAACCCCCGATAGGCCGCAATAGTCAAATAATTCATGTAACTATTGGCTTTCAAGGAATAAATGTCGTTTACCAGCTTATGTAGGGGAGGCAAGCCTTCCTTATCATAATTACGGCTGATGCAATCCCAAATATCCTTGCTGGTTACATACTCATAGCCGAGGAGCCGGAATTCTTCAGCTTTGCTGCGGCACATGGCTTCGATTTCTTCACTATGTTGATCATGATTCCACTGTTCCGATTCCACGTGTTGACACCTCCAAAGATCGCTCATGTTCGTATGCTCACCATAGATATTCGACTCTTGTTCTTCGCTTTCCTTCTTCCGTCACAAAAAGTTAAAGCTACTAAAACAAGGCATGCCGAGATAGGGGTATAGCATATCCATAAGAATAGACAAGTTCGCCAGCGTTTTATTTCATTTTGGGAAGAAGGCGTGACCTTTGAAGAAACAGAGCTTTATACAAGGAACTTTAATCTTGCTAGCCGCCGGCATCATTAATCGGATGCTTGGATTTATTCCCCGGATTGCTTTACCACGTATTATCGGAGCAGAAGGTGTGGGACTGTATCAGCTCGCATATCCTTTTTTTCTCGTGCTGGTTACTGTGATAACAGGCGGGATTCCACTGGCGATAGCCAAGATGGTAGCGGAAGCAGAAGGAGAGAATCGGCCAGAAAAATCACGGCTGATTTTACGTACTGGACTTGCCCTTAGTGTTGGACTTGCAATCTTCTTTACATTGGTTGCTATGATAAGCGCCTCATGGGTCTCTAATGTTATCTTAACAGACCATAGAGTTTATTATACGTTTATTGCCATGATCCCAATGATTGGGATCGTCGCCGTATCTGCAATCTACCGTGGTTATTTCCAAGGAAAGCAAAACATGATTCCATCGGCGCTCTCCTCCATCTTCGAATCTTTAGTTCGAATATTCTTTATGCTCTGGTTCTCCTGGTTGTTGCTTCCCAAGGGTATTGCTATGGCGGCGGCTGGAGCGATGTTAGGTGTGACGGTAGGAGAAATTGGCGGAATGTTAGCGATTCTGTGGCAATATTATGTCATTACTAAAAAAGATAAAAAGCAGACAAATCCGACTCCAGAGCAACCCGTTCTTGAGTCAGAGGTTATCCCATCTGATCCAGATGGTGTGAAAGCCAACATCCCCATATTACGGCGCTTATTAGGCATATCTATTCCCGTTACAGCAAGTCGGCTTGTGGGCTCTTTTTCATATCTGCTGGAATCTATTATTACAGTGCGCAGTCTCGCCTTGGCAGGTATAGCCACTTCTGCCGCTACAGCCCAGTACGGGTCTTTACAAGGGATGGTTATTCCCTTATTGCTGCTGCCCGGGGCACTGACCTCGTCACTTGCTGTATCTCTGGTTCCTTCCATATCAGAAGCTGCCGCAAGAAAGGACTTGCCTACCATTCACAAGCGTATGCATCAAGCGTTGCGGCTTGCGCTGGTAACAGGTGCCCCATTTGCTGTTCTTATGTATATCCTGGCGGTCCCGCTTTGCAATTTGTTATATGGCAACGCGGATACAGCCCCTATGCTGAAGCTTATGGCTCCGTTCGCCTTGTTCATCTATGTTCAAGCTCCCTTACAAGCTACGCTGCAAGCTATGGATCGACCGGGCAGGGCACTCATCAACACCTTGATTGGAGCAGTAGTCAAAATAATTCTGATTGTAATACTGGCATCCCAACCTGAATATGGAATTTACGGCGCTATCATAGCCATTATTGTGAACAGCATTTTGGTTACGTTACTACACGGATACAGTGTAGTCAGTCTCATATCATTATCTTTAAGAGTAACCGAAACCGTAAAAACCTTATGTGCAATGCTCATTATGGGAGCGGGCGTGCATTATGTATACACTTCCATTCCCATTGCAGATGTACAATGGATTCAATTTTTATTTGCCTCTGCGATAGGAATGGTCCTGTATTTTGGAATCAGTCTGTTAGCTGGCCTTATCTCACTGCGTGATTTGGACCGTCTGCCGTTTATCAAACGCAGGCTCTAAAAGGTTATCTGTTGTCCAAACGGTCGACATAAATTCTGCCCTTATGATCTATGGAGCATAGAAATACATCTTTGAAATCAGATACTCCCTTTTGGCGAATTTGAGTTCTTAGCCAAAATCTGGTTTTTCCAATCATCTCTAAATTCTGATCCTGCACCTTTCCATCCATAATCAGAGGGATTGGAAGTCCTTCATACCTGATCTTATTCTTCGGCAGTTCTATCTTACGGTTCTTGTTCCCTTTATTATCGTCACTCTTTTTATGCTCAGCAGCTGCACTGCTATTGCCTGATTGGTTAGAGGATGAACTCCCCTTCTCTTTCTCGAATACGGTTAGCTGTCCACTAGGCTCCAGGATCGCAAATTCCACGTCAGCAGGACTGGCGATGTTCTGTCCACGCAATTGCTGCAGCAGATCATCAATATTATATCTCTGCCTACGCATTTCGCCCCGGTGCAGCTTGCCTCCAGAAATGAGTATGCTCGGTTTGCCGTCCATTAAAAGTCTGAGCTTTCTGCTCTTAAGACTGAGTTGAGCCACAATTACCTGTATCAACACCAATGTTGCCATCGGAACGACTCCTTCATAGATCGGCCGATTGATATCCTCAAGCACAAAAACAGCAATCTCGGCAATCATGATGGAGATCGTTAAATCAAATACAGACAGCTTACCTATTTCCCTCTTCCCCATGATGCGCATACACAGGAATATGAAGAAATACATCAGCACGGTCAAGAAAATATGGGTAGAGATATGCTGGAACATATAGCTTCGCTCCCCTCCATTCTCACCCGCAGACTTGTTTCCTCGGGTGGATTAATGTAACCCTATTCTGACCGCTCTGTGCAGGGAACATTCGGAAGCCGGCATATTAATTAATGGTAAAAAGGCTGCAATGCCCTTTCTTGTACTATTGGGGCAAGCCATCCCATACAATGAATAATAACTATGTTGATTCTTTTTTCTCAAAAAAACTTTAGGAGGTTGTACCATGTATTTAATCCGGCGCATGTTCTCGTGGAGAATAGCCAATCCTGTGTTATCTGGCCTATGTCGATCATTCCTTTGGATGCTGATGGGTGCGTTTGTCCTCTCTCTTTTGTTATGGGGCAGCAGTCTGAAGGAGCAGGATCTCTCAATGTACACATACATTGTACACGGCATAGCTGCAGCATTCGGAGGACTAACCGCCGGTCGCAGAGCCACGAGCAAAGGCTGGTATCAAGGAAGTCTTACAGGAGCATTTTATGGGATTATCGTTCTGTTAATCGGTTTTTTGGCACTGGATAGCGCACCATCTGGCGTAGATCTGCTATGGGTTCTCGCAGCTGCAGCAATTGGCGCTCTCGGCGGAATGTTTGGCGTTAATTTACAAAAAAGCTAAAATTATAATTCCATTAAATTCGAAACATTCCTTGAAAATATGTTAAACTGTGATCATCTGACTTCATTAAGAGATCAAGGAGGCTTCGATTGCTTTGTTTTACCAATCAATGAACCATATTGTTTTGTACACAGTTGCATTAGTAGTGATATTAGTATGGATTGGCTCTAAACGTAATCCAATCATGGCATTGGTTGAAATTGGGAAAGAGATGCTGCGATCTTATAAGTTTTTGTTGCTGATTGCAGGAATGTTTGGCGTATTAGCCATAAATAAATATGAACTGCAAATTGAACAAAAAATGCATCTTACCTCTGATTATACGCCATTTATATTTGGCCTAGAGGGTCATTTTGTCCAAGCCGTTCAGGATATATTCTACAGTCCATGGTTAACACCGATTATCGTCTTTTTCTACATTTTCATGCTTCAATCCGTTCTAGCAGCTTCATTAGGGGTCTATCTGTTAGATAAAAACCGGGTGATGTTATACGCAACCTGTTATGCTATTATTATCAACTATGCCTTGGCGATTCCATTCTATCTTTACTTCCCGGTAAACGAGGTATGGTCCTATCTGCCGGCAGGCGTCAAATTTACTATGCTGGATGTATTTCCGAAATTCGAACAGGAATATAGACCGCTATCCGGTCTCAATAACTGCTTCCCGAGTCTACATACGTCCATATCTGTTACAATGGCACTTCTGGCCTTCCGTTCAGGGAACCGCCGCTGGATGGTCATCACTAGCATTTCTGCAGTTGTAATCGTCTTTGGAATCTTCTATCTGGGCATTCATTGGCTTACAGATATGATTGGTGGAACCTTGCTAGCTGTGCTAGCCTCTACAGTTGGCGTTCAACTCGCCAAATTAACTTTGCGGGGACGTGAAGAATCGCTTACCGTTCCGAGCCGCGTAACAAATGTACGTTAAAGTTAAACTGCTAAATCGTAATAACCTTAAAGATCAAAAAAGCGGTGTCCTCTCCAATGAGAAGACACCGCTTTTTATGTACTTAAATAACAAGTCTATACTTTCTCTTCGACATCCGTCGCCACAGCGTGGCTGATGGAACCGCGATCAAAAGTCAGCTTAGTTACATCGTTGACCCGCAGAACCACAATATCATCGGAAATCTCCATGATCGTACCGTGAAGTCCTCCAATAGTAACGATTTTATCGCCCTTTTTCAGAGCTTTCAACATTGCGTTACGAGTTTTGGTCTTCTTTTGTTGCGGACGAATCAGCAAGAAGTAGAATACTACAAACATAAGGACAAAGGGACCTACCAGGCCTAGTATGCTACCTCCACCACCTGCGCCAGCTGCATATTGAAACGATTGAATCATATTTCTCCCCCCTTTCAAAGTACATTAAAGCATGACTCATAAATCAAACCCTAAAAGCCTTTAAGATTATCATATAATCCGTATTTGGCAAAAAACTCATCGCGAAAATCAAGCAGCCGATCTTCCTTGATGGCTTCACGCACTTTACGCATTAAATCCAACAAGAAGTGCAAATTGTGGTATGTCGTCAATCTAAGTCCGAAGGTTTCATCGGCTTTGATTAGATGGCGCAAATAAGCGCGGGAATAATTCCGGCATGTATAGCAATTGCACTCCGGATCAAGCGGCCCAAAATCACGGGCATACTTAGCGTTGCGTACAACGAGTCTTCCCTGACTGGTCATCGTTGTTCCATTACGGGCAATACGAGTAGGCAAGACACAGTCGAACATGTCCACTCCTCGGATTGATCCTTCCAGCAGCGCATCCGGTGAACCCACGCCCATCAAATAGCGAGGTTTGCCTTGTGGCAGCAGGGGAACTGTATAATCCAGCACTTCATACATTAGCTGCTTGGACTCTCCGACGCTGAGCCCCCCAATAGCATACCCCGGGAAATCCATGGAAGTCAAATCAGCCGCGCTCTGACGGCGCAGATCTTCATACATGCCCCCTTGCACAATAGCAAAAAGACCCTGATCGTTAGGACGAGCATGACTTTTCAGGCAACGTTCTGCCCAGCGCGTGGTGCGCTCCAGTGATTTTTTCACATAATCATACTCAGCCGGGAATGGAGGACATTCATCAAATGCCATCATTATATCTGAACCCAGGGAGTTCTGAACCTCCATCGCTACTTCCGGAGACAGGAATTTCTTATCCCCATTTAGATGGGAACGGAAATGAACTCCTTCTTCCGTAATCTTGCGCATGTCGCTTAACGAGAATACTTGAAACCCGCCGCTGTCTGTCAGAATCGGACGATCCCAGTTCATGAACTTGTGCAGTCCACCAGCTTCACGAACAATATCATGGCCTGGTCTTAGAAACAGATGGTAAGTATTGCTCAAAATAATATGGGCATCCATCTCTTTCAGCTCTTCAGGACTCATAGTCTTGACTGTAGCTTGTGTGCCGACTGGCATAAATGCTGGTGTCTCAATCACACCATGTGGAGTGTGGACTCTTCCAAGTCTGGCTCCGGATTGTTTGCACGTTTTGATGTGCTCATAAGTAATTGCTGCCATAAGTTAACCCATCCTCTTACCTTAATAAATAAACATTGCATCTCCAAAGCTAAAGAATCGGTACTTCTGCTCTATCGCTTCTTCATAAGCAGCTAGAATATGTTCCCGACCTGCCAATGCGCTAACCAACATAACCAAAGTAGACTTTGGCAGGTGGAAATTGGTAATTAGCGCATTTACTACACTGAACTTATACCCTGGATAGATAAAAATATCCGTCCAGCCACTGCATTCCACAAGCGGCCCACCTTCACATTGTCTTCCGACCGTTTCAAGTGTCCGACAAGACGTTGTGCCAACTGCAATAATACGGCCACCTCGTGCCTTAGTAGCATTTATGGTATCTGCCGTCTCTTGAGACATTACGAAGTACTCAGAATGCATAACATGCTCTTCAACCTTCTCTACAGACATCGGACGAAAAGTACCGAGACCTACATGAAGGGTGATATAAGCGATATTTACACCCTTAGCCTCAATCTGTTCCAGCAATTCTTGGGTAAAATGAAGCCCTGCGGTAGGCGCAGCGGCCGATCCCTCATGCCGAGCATACACAGTCTGATATCGTTCACGATCATCCAGTGTTTCCTTAATATAAGGTGGCAGCGGCATCGTTCCCAGCCTGTCCAGAATCTCCTGAAAAATACCCTGATATATGAAACGAAGCGTACGGCCGCCCATATCAGCTTCGTCCTCGATAACGGCACGAAGCTCATCGCTAAAGATGATCACTGCGCCTGTCTTGAGCTTTTTCCCTGGCTTTACAAGTGCTTCCCAGCGATCATCCCCAAGATTCTTCAGGAGGAGCACTTCCGCCTTAGCACCAGTATCTTCTTTCACTCCAAACAATCTAGCTGGAATGACTCTCGTATCATTTAGAACAAGCGTGTCTCCGGGATTAAAATAATCAATAATATCGGTAAAATGCCGGTGAGCCAGCTCTCCATCCTCCTTATTCACTAGAAGCAGTCTAGAAGCACTGCGATCAGCGAGAGGTGTCTGGGCAATCAATTCTTCCGGCAAATGAAAATCATAAGCATCTACATTCATGGTCTGTCTTCATTCCTTAACTATAGTAACGTTCTTATAATAGTGTTGCAATATTTGCTTGTAATCATACCCGCTGTCTGCCATGCCTTTCACGCCCCACTGCGACATGCCTAGACCATGGCCGTTGCCTTGCCCAATGAACAGAAAGCCCGAGCTGTTAGTGATCACTCTGGCCGCAGAATCTCCACCCATCACTACAGTTCCACTGCCATTCACATTAACCCTCCCCGATGCGGAAAGCACACCAGCACTTTGCGAGCTACTAATTGTGGCGGTAGCGCCGTCAGCGCCTAATACAGTATAACTTCCGGGTGCCACAATATCAAACAAAGTACTAGGTAATCCATTAAACGCGGAGCGGAACATATCAGGATATTTCACATTCAGAGCCTGACCATTAGCTTTCACCTGAATCGCTCTTCCAGAAGGACCGCGCTGAGTAACTTGCAGGTTAGAGATGCTGGAAGGGAGCGTGCTTGTTGTTTTACCCTGCAAGCTTTTTAGAAGTTCAGCAGAGGTATACGGCCCTTTGAACCAGCTATAGCTGCCGGACTCATATACTTTATCCAGAGCCACAGCGTTCTCACCCGGATTCAGCTTTCCGACCGCACTAACACTGCTCTCAATAACTGGCAGAGGACGTATATTCACATCTTTGGTTGTAGCCGTAACTATATCGAGTCCGGCAGCAGTTTTGCTGCCCGTTAATTTAATATTATCTTCACGTGCATAACCAGAGGTACCATTCGCAAGCAGAACATAATACCACTTCTTAGCAGCAGCAGCCGAAACATCTTCAACGCTTGGAACACTAGCAAATACATCGCCACCATTCGCCCAAACCTCTGAAGGGTCAGCTGTCACACCACCACTATTGGAAGAAAATACAGCCTCAACAACTTTACCACCGCTCATCAGCACTTCACCAGCAGTAGTATCTACAGCTTTGATAATGGAGGGAGCTTCAGACCCGATTCCGTTATATACCTGACTAAGAGTAGTATCTACTACATTCGCTACATCAAAACGGTTGCCTTGCGACAGCGCATAGCTGCGGGCGGCGACAGCCTGAGCTTTTAGCGCTTCTTCCGGCCAGCTGGAGGAAACCTCTCCTCCCACTACGGCATACAAGTATTGCTCCAGCGGCACTACATTAATTACAGCCAGCGATCCGCTCAAATTGCTCAGTTCCAAATTTCCGCGATATGTACGCTTGGATCTTTCCACTAACTGAATCCCAGCCTCGCTGCCTGCCGCAAGAAATTTAGCATTGCTTCCAGAAACCAGATAATGATCGGCTTGAGTTTCACTGCTAAAATCCAGCCCGGCATCCTTACGCAGTATTAATCCGGGCGAGGTGGCCACAGAAACCGTAAATTGTGGTGCAGCAGTAGACACAGCGGCCTGAACAGCTGTTAAATCACTATCGTTGGCAGCTTCGCCTACCCATACCTCTACTTGTGCACTGCCGTCGTTTCCTGCCAGAAACACCTTCCAAGCATCTAAACCAGCTGCAGTGAGGCTATTAAGCGCCACATCTGCTTCCTGCTCCGAAGAATAGCGGCCAGCTGATAGATGCTTATTGCCTTTCACCGCTGGGGTTTGGTCAGCAGGAATGCTCAGCCCTGCTTTGACTACACGGGTAAGCCCATCCTTGGCAGCTGCTTCACTAGCATAGACGCCCGTGTACAACTGATACACAGTCGCTCCATTTCTGGAGATTGCAAAAATCTGCGGTTTATCGGAGGTGGATTGGAGCTTTTTAGCTGCATCCGCTGCTGTCTGCCAGCTTGAAGCCTCCATCACCTTAACTCTATATCCGTCCAGACTTATACGAATTTGCTTCTGTCCTGGGACAGATACCAAAGGAGCACTTCCTGCTTGATCCGACAGCAAAGTAAAGCTTTGCGTTGATTGCAGTGTTACTGCTGGCACAGTGGATTTATATTTACTTCCAATATCAGCATAAAGAGCAACTCGTATCGTGCTATTAGAATCGGCATGACTGGCACCCGCAGGGATCAGGAAACTTCCTACAGCAAGCGCAGCCGCAAGCAATCCTTTGCTTAGCGGGGCGACCCCTCTCCATTTCCTCTTCGTATGCTTCATCCAGCATCCTCCTTTATAATTGTAGTGACGAACTAGTGCTGCTCCGGAGGGAGCGGAAGCCCTAAATGATGATAAGCGGCCGGGGTTACAATTCTTCCACGCGGACTCCGCTGCAAGAAACCTATCTGCAGCAGGTACGGCTCATATACGTCCTCAATCGTCTGACTTTCCTCACCAATCGTAGCTGCAATCGTATCCAGTCCTACAGGACCGCCGCGAAAGCTTGAAATCATAGCACTTAACATCTTGTGGTCAATACTGTCCAGCCCACGCGGGTCCACCTGAAGCATCTTCAATGCTTCCCCAGAAATTTCAGGAGTTATAATTCCATCTCCGCGCACTTGAGCAAAATCACGGACCCGCTTCAATAAGCGGTTGGCAATCCGCGGCGTTCCCCGCGAACGAAGTGCAATCTCTTCTGCTGCATCGCCAACAATCTCAATGCCTAGAAGATCCGCATTTCGAGATACAATGTAACTCAGCTCATCTATGTTATAGAATTCCAGGCGACTGACCACTCCGAAACGATCACGCAGTGGCGCAGACAATAGTCCTGCCCGGGTTGTGGCACCTATCAGTGTGAACGGCGGCAAATCCAATCGTACCGAACGGGCACTTGGCCCTTTGCCGATCATGATATCCAGCGCGAAATCCTCCATCGCAGGATACATAACCTCCTCGACCGTGCGGTGCAAACGGTGAATCTCATCGATGAAAAGCACGTCGCCTTCCTGCAGATTCGTCAGCAGAGCGGCAAGATCGCCTGGACGCTCTATCGCAGGGCCGGAAGTTGTTCGCAGGTTCACACCCAGCTCATTGGCGATAATATTAGCGAGCGTTGTTTTGCCGAGACCCGGAGGTCCGTACAGCAGCACATGATCCAGCGCTTCGCTTCTCATTTTGGCCGCTTCTATATATACTTTCAGGTTTTCTTTCACCTGAGTCTGGCCGATATATTCTCCCAGATAACGAGGGCGCAAGCTTAGTTCTACCGCCTGCTCATCCATCATCAAATTCGCGGATATAATCCGGTCATCCATTTCCTATCGCTCCCTTTCTTTAGGATGTGTACGGCTTTACTTAGCTATATATAGCAGCCCTAGTGCTTTCTTCATCAGCACATCTACAGTTCCTGTCTCTGCTCCCTCTTTCTTCAAAGCGAGCCACACGCGGTCCAATTCGCTTTCGGTATAACCCAGCCCCTTAAGCGCATCCCGCGCCTCTTGCCAGGCCAATCCGTCCGTTGCCTCTTCCGTTGGCACTGCAAACAATCCCGTTTGCATTGAAGCCATACTGAGTCCGTCCAGCTTGTCCTTCAAATCAAGGATCATACGCTGTGCTGTCTTTTTGCCAATGCCCGGCAGTTTCGTTAAGAACGTTATATTCTCTTGATAAATCGCTGAAATCAACTGATCCGGTGTTCCACCTGTCAGGATTCCAAGCGCAACCCTAGGACCGATGCCAGATACCTCTATCAGCTTGCGGAACAATTTTTGTTCCTCACGAGTCGGGAACCCAAATAATAGCGTAGCGTCCTCACGTGTTTGGTAATGAATATAGATCGTTACAGGTCCTTCTACTTTGGCAAAAGCATAAGGATTCGGGCAGAATACCCGGTATCCTACTCCCTGCACATCCAGCACCACATATTCCGACTCCAAATGAACAACGGGTCCTCTTAAGAAATCTATCATTTTCGCAATACCTCATTTAATTTAGAATTAAGACTGCTCGAATGGGCATGACATACCGCTACCGCCAGCGCATCCGCCACATCATCGGGTTTCGGAATCGCCGATAGCTTCAGCAGCAGCTTCACCATTTCCTGGACCTGCCGTTTCTCAGCCTTACCATAACCCACAACAGCCTGCTTTACCATCATAGGTGTATATTCCGAGACGGGGAGACCCCGCTGTACTGCAGCTAATATAGTCACACCGCGGGCCTGCGCCACTGGCAATGCTGTAGTAACGTTGCGAGCGAAAAACAGCTTTTCTATCGCCACAGCATCGGGTTTATATTTATCAATGAGCTGACCCATGCCTTCATAGACATGCAGCAGTCGTTCTTCCTCAGGCGTATGAGCCTCAGTCTGAATACAACCATATTGGACGGGGGTCAGTTTATGTCCTTCCTTATCTACAAAGCCAAAGCCGACGATCGCCAGCCCCGGATCAATTCCCAAAATACGCAAACATGATCTCTCCTCTATAACAGGCAGATTATTCCACCGTTTTCATCCATTCCTCCGCCATGAAGCGAACATATGTATTCCTTCTAACCATTATAGCAAAAATCCCCCTTGCGGGAGAAAAAAAGTTTACCGTTTGCAGCGAAATGGCAACTTTAGGCCTACAGCTTAGACTCTTCCCCGTTTCATTTCACACAAAAAAGCTGCCCTCAGCCATTAATAATGACTTTTGGACAGCTTATCAAATCTATTGCTTGTTCTGCATGACATGCTCAGCAGCTTCGCGGGCATAATCACTGAAGGTAGACAGCACACTGTTGTACTCTTCAATATCCTGAACACGAATCCCCTCGTGAAGCTCTTTCCAAATATTTTCCGGCAATGAGGATTTCAGGGAACCCATATCCATTTGAAAAAAAGTCTTCAGTACCTTTTCCTGAACTGGCGGACCTTTAAACAAGGTCAAATTCCCAAACGCATCTACACCAATATAGGCTTCTTTTTTTATCATTGTCGATAAATCATTCACTTTTTGTTCCAGCCACAAATCCCCTTCTGAACTAATCCAACCGCTCCATTCAGGGTGTTCATTGATTATAGTCTTCAGCTGAAGCGGGTTCTTTACGCCCGGCAACGTCTGAATCTCTTCTCCGGACACATAGGTTGTTTTTAAATGAACGGTTCTGCTGAGCCCACTTTGGGAGATGGTTTGCAGCAGTTGTTCGTTATTTAAAGTGCCCTTCTCTTTTGCCTCATCACTGTCCTCGCCTACTTTAAAGACAGCTGCGGCTAACTCACTATCGGCACTATCCGCCCAGCTAGAATTCGTCAGCAGTCCACTGATTTCCTCAGGTACCTGCATACTGCGCCAAGCCAGTACAGTAAAAGCTATACAAGCAGCTCCTACCCAAAGCGCCTTTTTCCAACGTCTCCATCGCCGCCAAAGTTGTTTTTTTAAGCGAAACGCGTTCACGTTAATCCCTTCATTCTGGTTTTTCCCTATTGTGACCTAAGAAGGGAGCATTTATGCGCTTTTCTGTGAATAATCGACATTTCTCCAAAAATACAAGGTTGACCTTGCAGTATGGTTCAAGGTTTATGGTGTAAGTCTGGAAGGGCGATTCTGGGGAGAGGTTTCACATACCGGCCTTAGGTGATACCTATTTCATGACGATCGACCATTTTTTCCACCAAAGCTTTTGCTTTGCCAATAGACTATTTAGTTCTTAGTGTGCTATGCCATTGAATTGGGCGTTTGGGATGGTGGCGATGTAGGCGTTCTGCGTTTGCGTGATGGGGGGATGCGTTCTGCGTTTGCGCGTTGTGCGGAGTGGATCTAAAACTAATTAGTTATGATGAACGAAAGGCAGCCCCTGTTTCGCACACCGTAGGTTAAAATGGAAGTTAAAAGGACAACCATTACAGAGCTACATGCGAAAGGAGCTGTTACTATGAAGAATACCATAAAATACGTCGGTTTGGATGTGTCTAAAGAAAAAATTGCGGTGGCGATTGCAGATGAGGGTCGGGAACCCGCACGATATTATGGAGCCATCCCCCATACCCCAGATGCAGTGGCTCGAATGATTCGGAAACTCAAAGGTTCAGGGATTACACTGGAGGTCTGCTATGAAGCCGGGCCTACGGGGTACGACTTATACCGCTGGTTGACGAAGATGGGAATTTCCTGTGTGGTAATTGCACCTTCGCGTATGCCACAGCGTCCCGGAGATGCCATAAAAACCGACCGACGGGATGCAGAAAAACTGGCTCAGTTACACCGGGCTGGAGAATTGACTGCGATCTATGTGCCAACGCCAGAACTCGAAGCTTTACGAGATCTCATTCGTGCACGAGAAGATGCTAGGCAAGACCTACATCGGGCTCGGCAACGGCTCATTCATTTTCTATTGCGCCACCAAATTCACAAGCCAGAGGGTATGAAAAAACGCTGGACCAAAAGGTACCGGGAATGGCTCTCTATGCTGAAGTTTAATAATGTAGCTCAAGAACGGGTATTTACCGAATCCCTGCAACAGCTCCGGGAAGTGGAGGAGCGAATCAAGCGACTTGAAGCCGCAATGCGAGAAGAAGCACAGATCTGCCCTTACGCACCTGTCATTCAAGCGTTGCAAGGCCTGAGGGGAATCGCCCTGCTGACAGCTATGACTTTAGTTGTCGAGATTGGAAATTTCGAACGTTTTCGTTCACCGGCTCAGCTCATGAGTTACCTGGGACTCGTGCCACGGGAATATTCCTCGGGAGCAAGTACCAAAAGAGGGAGTCTTACAAAAGTCGGAAATTCCGGAGTGCGGCGCGCACTGGTGGAGTCCGCATGGAGTTACCGTCACCGCCCTGCCGTCAAGGGAGATTTAGCAGTGCGTCTTGAGGGCCAGAGTATTCATGTCCATGAAACGTCGTGGAAAGCCCAAGAACGGTTACACAGCAAGTATTTAAAATTAGTCAGACGCGGGAAACACCGAAATTTAACCATGGCAGCAGTGGGTCGTGAGTTAATTGGATTTATCTGGTCGATTGCGGTAGAGGCAGAACGAAAAATGGCGTAGGTGAAACGAAAAAAAATAAAAACATACCCAAAAGATTTGAATCCTTGGGGCATGGAGACAAAGAGAAAGGTTCGAGGAGAATCCGTGAATTCCCTGTGCACAGGATCCCTGATCTAACGTGCGAAATTAGTTTACGGAAGCTCCTTCGACGTAGGCATAATATGTGGTAACCAACCCACGGATAGCAGATTGCCAGCCGACGACTCGCATTTTGTCTCTGTGCCCAAGGGATTGAAAACCCTCTAGTTAAAGGGGAAAACAGGGGAATTGACTAATTCGTTCATAGCAGGGAAAAAATCCCTGAAAATAGCATATATTCGCTCTAAATGAACGAAATCAGGGAATTACTCCCTAATAAATAAGCTGTTTTCCTTAATTCCCGGGAATCAGACATATAATTAGGGAGTTTTTCCCCCATTATATGTCTGACGACCAGAATCCTAAGAATTTCAGGGAGAAATTCCCTAATCGCTCTATAATCATTGCTCATCAAATGCAGCTTCAGCTTCAAGTGTTAATTCCCTTTACCTTTGTTAAGCATCTTCTTCGTATTAAAGTCATATTTAAGCGTTAGGAACCACCGGCAGCTTCACATGGCTCGGATACTCACGATTATGGTAGACGGTCTGCAGCACAGTAATCGCTTCTGAATCTTCATATGGATTATTACCTGTATTTGTATTAGGGAAAGCAACGAATTTGCTGGACGAAGTAACCGAGAACCGAATTCGGTGTCCAACAGCAAATCTATGGGCTATATTCGGCATGAAAATATCATATTTCTCCACCTGCCCAGGAATCAGCAGCTCAGGTGCTTCCAATCCATGACGATATTTAGCTCTGACAATATAATTGGATAACCGGATGGAGTCCCCTTGTTCATTCACATCACTAAGCGTAACTACCCAATCCGTATCCTTGCCAGTGCTGGCAGCGTAGATAACAGCAGACAGTTCTCCGGCCACAGTCAGCTCTTCCGTCAGAATATCACTAGTGTAGACAAGGATATCATTGCGCAGCTCGTATTTCCGCAAATTTTCAGGCTCTCGTTCACCGCTATCATTCATAGGATCATGAGGATTATAGACATAAGTATCTTCAGGAGAATGTTCCTCAGGCGCTGCGAGCAGTTGCCCATCCCCATGTCCTGAATTCGCTCGCCCACCGCTGGAAAGGTAGAAGGAAGAAACTGTGGCTTCGGCAGGTGTCCAATCCGCGGACGTTCTCCACTGATTTTCACCAACAACATAATAAGAGGCTCTAGGCTCCTGATCTATTCCATTTGGAATGCCTTTGAGGAAGCGGTCGAACCAGCGCAGCACAGAAACATCGTAATCATAGACTACGGCATCATTGCCGAAGCTCACACCTTCATAGTCTCTGGCTCTGTTCGGCCCGTGCTCCCAAGCGCCCAGACGGATTTTGCGATTAGGCACATCATGTTCTGTCAGCATTCTCCATGTTTCCGATACGCCGGCGCTATCGCCGTCATACCAGCCTGAGATGACATACATAGGCACCTGCACCTGATCTCCGCGCTCGGTAAAAGTACAGTTTTTCCAGAAATCATCATACTCGGGATGCTGGCTCCACAGATCCCATGGACCTGATGTTTTGCCAATCATTTGCTGAGGGATCTCTTTAATCGGTCTTGCATCAACGGCTGCTTCCGGATTCACCGTAATGCCTCCAAAGATATCAAAATCCGTCCGAGTACCCACAGATTGAGCAAGAGTCCAAGAGAGCAACGGCCAAGAACAAAGGGTTCCCCCTTTGCGAACGGTATCAACAAATGGAGAGCCCACATTCACTTCATCCACAACCGCCTTCAGATTCGGGTGCCCACTGGTGGCCGCCGCCACAACAACAAAGCCTAGATAGGATGCGCCCCACATGCCGACGTTGCCATCCGACCAGTCCTGAGCAATAATCCAATCAATCGTATCATAGCCATCCTCCCGTTCATTGTAAAAAGGAATCAGTTCGCCTTCCGAATCCGCCCGACCTCTAACATCCTGCGATACTACTGCATAACCTTTATTGGCCCATCTCATAAAAATCTCTTTTTTTCCGTTGCGGTCATAACATGTTCTTACGAGAATTGTTGGCAGCTTAGTTCCCGGCTTAATACCCTCTGGTAAAAAAACATCTGTGGCCAGCTTCACCCCATCGCGCATCGGAATCAGATCAGTGCCCAGATCGTTTACACCATATTCTGCCTTGGATAGAAGAGGATCATCGTAGACCACTAACGGAGTCAGCTTCTCATAACCCGCTTTAACCATAAGCTCAATACCATACCGATTCGGCGTTAAAAAAGCGATAATCTCCCCGTCCAAAGTCACAATGTCCAGAGCCGTCTCTTTGCGCAGCGCCCATACTTGTGAGGTCAGTTCGCGGCCTTCAATCCGCGCCTGATACTGGATATGCTTTTGATAGATATCGCCATTACTCAGCACTATCTCGTCTTCTGCCCATTCTGCTTTAGCGTAAGCATCCAAATGTTTGTGGATTTTTTGAAGCGGAAGTACGGTCTTGAACTGTCCATCCAGCACATTGTCCTGCATTTGCGTTCTTCTGCGCGGATCGACCTTAGCGAGCATGATCTGTTGCTCTGTAAAATGAATTTTGCCAGTATAAACACCAGAAAAGTAGACGTTAAATGTAGTTGTGTGTAAGTAGGTTGTCATCTGTTTATCCCCTATCCGCAAATTTCTTCAAATACGCGCAGCCAGTTGCCGCCCATGATCTTAGCAATATCTGCATCCGCATAACCGCGGGCAACCAAACCTCTAGTAAAGTTAATAAAATAACTATATTTCTCAAGTCCAGCAACGGTTTCAGTAGAAGGTCCGTCTCCTTTGGCGAATCCAAGCTTGGGTGCGATATGTTCTTTAAAATAAACCAATGACCAGAGCACATCGCTCATCGGCCAATCCGTTCCAATTCCGACATGATCCACGCCTACAAGCCGGATTACATATTCGATATGATCCAGCACATGGTCAATAGTTGTATGTTTAGGATCTTCATGAACAAACCAAGGCATAGCAAAAATACCAATAACTCCACCCGTCTTGGCTATCGCGATAATCTCCTCATCACTTTTACAGCGCATATGCGGATAGATCGCCTCTACACCCGTATGTGAAGCAATCACCGGAGTTGTGGAATAAGCGCAGGCATCTAATGTAGTCTGTTTCCCGCAATGCCCCGTATCTACAATGATCCCCAGCTTGTTCAAGCGCGCAATGAATCTTTTTCCAAAATTAGTGACACCGGCGTTCGATTGTTCTGCGCAGCCCGCCCCAATCTGGTTCTGATTGTTGTAGGTCAATTGTAGAATTCTTAAACCGAAGTTATAAAGTACATCTACTTGATCGAGATTCGTGCCCAGACCATCCGTTTCTTGTGCTGTGATAATGCCCGCTTTATGACCATTACGCTTGGCAGCACGTATGTCTTCGGCAGTTAAGGCTTTGATTAACCAATCTGCGGAATCGAATTGCAGCTGCACCTCTGCCATGCTTGTAATGATGCTGTCCAAGGATTCTAAATGAAGTTCACGGTTCCCTGCTGTAACTCCGGACTTGTACCATTCTTCCTTATACTCGGGAATCTCTCCGCTCGCAGATAGCTTTGTGATGATTTTTGCAGGCATACTGCTGTATACCATTGGCTCATCTTTATAAGGCTCACATAATTCTTTGATTCTGTCAGAGATAGAGTCTGGAATCGCGCTTGGAGATAAGGGGCCTTGAAACAGCAAATCGATAATAATGTTCTGCTCATGCAAGCGTTTAGCCCGCTCCTCCTCTTGCTCCGTCAACTTGAAATCATACAGACCTTCATAAGTGCTCATCGTGTAGTCGCTCCTTAGAATGCAATTTCAGTGCCTTTATGTAATCTAACAGCTTCATTATATATAAAATTAGCTGCTGCTAAATCCTCTATGGCCAGCCCTAATCCTTTAAAAAGAGTAATGTCAGCCGCGGACCTTCTGCCCTCGATAGTGCCACTGATCAGCTCACCAATCTCCCCGACAATATGATCTGCTGTGATTTTGCCTTCGTTCAGCGGGATTAAATAATCCCCAGATTCATTCTGAGCGGATTCCAGCCGATCTACATATAACTTAGCTAATTGGACGGTCTCCGAATCCAGCTCACGATCATTGGGTCTACATGCGCCGACTGCATTGATATGTACACCCGGTTTCAGCCATTCTCCCTTGAGCACAGGTTCGGTGGATGCTGTCACGGTACAAATGATATCCGCTGCGCTGACTGCCGCTTGAACTGTCTCAGCAACAATGATCTGTACATTATATTTTTGGCTCATCTCCGTTTGGAAATCCTGCGCCTTTGCGAGTGTTCTGCTCCATACTTTTACCTCACGGATGGGTCGAACCCGCAACATCGCTTCCAGATGACTTTTTGCTTGTTCCCCAGTTCCAAGAAGAGCAAGGATTTCGGCATCCTCTCTGGCCAGATATCGGGTTGCTGCTGCACTGACTGCCGCCGTACGAATGGCTGTAATCTTTTGTCCATCCACTATAGCTTTCAGAACACCCGTAGATGAATCGAATAGAGTAACAAGACCTTGATGAGAAGGCAGGCCTGAACCGTGATTGCTGGGAAATACACTGATGATTTTGGCACCAGCTACCTCTTCATGCTGCAAATATCCCGGCATTAAGCCGAGCAGATTGCTCTTTTGTAAAGGAAGCACTTGTCTCAAGCTTTGCACGGCTTGTCCAGCAGACAGATCCTTCAAAACAGACTCCATAACAGAGATGCAAGATTCCATAGCTAATAGTTCAGCCACTTCATTTTGATTAATGACT
The DNA here is from genome assembly GCF_037969975.1 of Paenibacillus sp. FSL R7-0163. Taxonomy (NCBI): domain Bacteria; kingdom Bacillati; phylum Bacillota; class Bacilli; order Caryophanales; family Paenibacillaceae; genus Paenibacillus; species Paenibacillus sp. FSL R7-0163. Next base: position 777,610 of record NZ_CP150224.1, on the reverse strand, counting down.
AGCATAAGACGGACCTCCTTCTCCTCATCATGATTGCACGAACGCGAATATAAAATTTTCTTACTATCATAACTTATCCGGTTTAAATATTCATGTATAAAGCTGGAAGGCGAAAATTTGTCCTGACCTCAGTTATTCTCTATACTTAATATAGTACGTATTATATTTTAAGGAGCTGACTATTGATTATGGCTAATAAAATAACTTTAGGAAAAACCAATCTGCAGGTTCTCCCACTGGGTCTGGGTGCCAATGCTGTTGGCGGGCATAATTTATTTCCGGGTTTAAATGATGAAACCGGCAGAAATATCGTGCGCAGCGCTCTGGATCATGGGATTAATTTTATTGATTCCGCCTTTATTTATGGACCAGGAAGATCCGAGGAACTGATTGGCGAAGTGCTGAAGGAAAGAGGCGTCCGCGACAATGTGGTCATTGCTACTAAAGGCGCTCACGTGATTACCGGTGACAAGATTACACTCGACAACTCTCCAGCTTTTCTAAGACAGTCTGTGGAAGACAGCTTGAAACGCCTCCAGACCGATTATATTGATCTTTACTATATTCATTTCCCTGATGAAAACACACCTAAGGACGAAGCTGTAGGTGAACTTAAGAAGCTGAAGGATGAAGGAAAGATTAGAGCCATCGGGGTGTCTAACTTCTCCATTGATCAGCTGAAAGAAGCCAACAAAGACGGTCATGTGGATGTTCTTCAATCCCACTACAATCTGCTGCATCGTGATGCGGAACAAGATTTGCTGCCTTATACGCAGGAGCATGGCATTTCTTTCGTGCCCTATTTCCCACTTGCGTCGGGCCTGCTGGGCGGCAAATATAAGCAAGGCGATACATTCAGCGACATTAGAAAAAATGACCCGCTATTTCAAGGGGAGACCTTTGCCAAGAATCTGGAGAAGGTGGACAAGGTCCGCCAGATTGCCAATGCTAAAGGTGTCGAAGTCGCACATGTCGTACTTGCCTGGTATTTGACCGTACCTTCCATCGATGCGCTTATTCCGGGCGCCAAACGTCCTGAGCAAATCGTTTCCAACTTAGAGACGCTGAAGGTGCAGCTGACCCCAGAAGAGATCAAAACTATAGATTCTATATTTAAGGCGTAATCTAGCCTCATTAGATTAAGGGGTTGTCCCATGGCCACGAAATGGCTGCTGGGGCAGCCCCTTTTGTGCTTTGGTTCATCCGATGATTCGGGTTAGATAGTTCGATTGCCATGATTCGTAAGATTCGTCATTCGTTCGTTTTATTTCCTTCGTACGTTCGTTCGATCGACCTATCACAGTTCCCCGCACAATGCCCTATCGGACACAGTTGACCCGTAACGCAGTATTATTGCACATTTGGAATTCCAACGGACCTCATATCCTCTATTGGCACAAAATACACCTAATATGAACCTTTTTCTAAGCAATAACGTCTCTGGGGTCCGAAACCCTGCTGAAAAGGCGATAAATTTGCATATAACGTCATCTGGGTCCGTAAGCGGCAGCGGATGGCAGTCGATCGTAGTGGAGAGCAGTCATTCTTCTCCAATATCCTAAATTCTTTGTATTAGTAAATATTGTTTGCTATACTTTCTCTGAAGTAACATTGGACTTTAATTATTATAAAAAGGGGAATTCCTTGATGATTATTCAACCTAAAACTCGCGGATTTATATGTACAACAGCCCATCCAGAGGGATGCGCCAAACAAATACAACAACAAATTGAATATGTAAAAGCACAAAAGAAAATTGAGGGACCCGCTAATGTACTAGTCATTGGTGCTTCTACCGGATACGGACTAGCTTCCAGAATTTCAGCCGCTTTTGGTGCTGGAGCCAACACTATTGGTGTTTTCTTTGATAAAGCTGCTGAAGGTCAACGTACAGCTTCTGCTGGCTGGTACAACTCCGCAGCTTTTGAACAACAAGCAGCGCAGCTTGGACTTAAATCTCACAGCATAGTTGGCGATGCCTTCTCCGATGCTATCAAAGAGAAGACCATTGAATTGATTAAAGCTGAATATGGCACAGTTGATTTAGTTGTCTATAGTGTCGCTTCACCACGCCGCACTCATCCGGTAACAGGAGAAACCTTCTCCTCCGTCATTAAACCGGTGGGAACCGCTTATTCGAACAAAACCTTGAACTTCCACACAGGTGAAGTTTCCATGACCACTATTGAGCCTGCCTCAGAAGAGGAAGTACGTCAGACCATCGCTGTTATGGGCGGCGAAGACTGGAGAATGTGGATCGATCAGCTTCAAGCAGCTGGCGTGCTTGCCGATGGAGCTACAACCGTTGCTTACTCCTACATCGGGCCTGAAATCACTCACCCTATCTATCGCGACGGAACGATTGGTCAAGCCAAACATGATCTGGAACAAACAGCGATCCAACTGAATGATCGCCTGTCCACTCAAGGTGGACGTGCTTTTGTTTCCGTGAACAAAGCTCTGGTAACCCAATCCAGCTCCGCAATTCCTGTAGTCCCGCTTTATATCTCTGCATTGTATGAAGTAATGAAGGAAAAAGGGCTGCACGAGAACTGTATTGAACAAATGTACCGTTTATTCTCTGAGCATCTTTACAGTGGGGGCGAAGCTACTGCTGACGGGGGCTGCTTGATCCGAATTGATGACTGGGAAATGCGTGAGGATGTTCAGACTGAGGTTATGAAACGTTGGGACGAGCTGACAACCGACAATGCAGGTGAGCTTGCTGATCTTGAAGGCTACCGCCAAGATTTCTTTAACCTGTTTGGTTTTAGAACAGAGGGTGTAGACTACGAAGCTGACATTGATCCTAATGTCGACATTCCAAATATGTATTAATAACTGACCTATAGACAAATGAGGTTGTCTCTGAAGTAGTGAATTCTACTGATGAGATAACCTCTTTCTCTTTTAGACAGACATTGGCTTACCTCCCCTCTTTATGATATGGTTTGATTGAATACTGCATGTTCTACTAACATTCAAAGGAGTGAGTCACTTTTGGTTAAAAAAATTAGTGTAGCAAACGGCGCACTTGAGGTGTCACAAATTTCGCTTGGCTGTATGCGGATTGCTGATCTATCTGCAAAAGAAGCAGATACACATGTACATAGTGCCCTTGAGCTCGGAATAGACTTTTTTGACCACGCTGACATCTACGCAGCTGGCAAAGCCGAAGAAGTATTCGCAGGCGTACTGGAGAACAATCCGGGTATGCGTGATAAAATGATGATCCAAACCAAATGCGGAATCCGCAACGGTTTTTTTGATTTCTCCAAGGAACATATCCTGCAATCCGTTGAAGGCAGCCTTAAGCGCTTGAAAACAGACTATATCGACGTCCTACTGCTTCACCGGCCTGATACGCTGTTCGAGCCAGAAGAAGTCGCTGAGGCTTTTGATATTCTGGAAAGCAAAGGTATGGTCAAACACTTTGGTGTCAGCAACCAGAACCCGTTGCAAATCGAGCTGCTGAAGAAAAATGTAAAGCAACCGCTGCTGTTCAACCAGCTGCAATTGAGCATTATGGTCACTGGCATGATTGATACGGGTTTCAATGTGAATATGACTAACTCCGGTTCAGTTGTTCATGATGGCGGGATTTTGGAGTACAGTCGCCTGCATGACATGACCATTCAGCCTTGGTCGCCTTTCCAATATGGCTTCTTTGAAGGCGTATTCTTAGATAACGATAAGTTCTCTGAATTGAACGAGGTCATTAACCGCTTAGCAGCAGAAAAAGACGTAACCAATACAGCTATTGCCATCGCATGGATTCTCAGACATCCGGCAAATATGCAGCCTGTCGTTGGCACAACTAATACACAGCGCTTGCGTGATATTGCCAAAGCTTCCGATATAACTCTCACTCGGCAAGAATGGTATGAAATCTACCGTGCTGCCGGCAATGTCCTTCCATAAACACTTAAAGCCACGAGGTACGTTATTAACGTACGCCGTGGCTTTTTTACCAGAGAGATTCAATCCTCACATTCTAGTTAAACTAGATAGACAGCGTCAAGATATTCGTATACTCACAAAAGAGAAAAAACTTGATTAAGGAGATTTAAATGTACATTAATATAATGAGAGAAAAAGAACTCAACACATGTTTACAAGACCATTGAGCCGGAAGAAACTTTGAGGGATAATAATCCATGGAAGCAGGTTTAACTTTTCCGGCTCTAATAAATTATTTTAATTGTAATAATTCAAGAATACTTCTGCTATTTCATTAAAGTTTACAATTTCAACTTGATTTGGAAATCTATCATACGCCGAACACAATGCCAGCCGATAACCCGAATCTATGATGTACTGCCTAAAAAAGAAACAATTCAACTCATTTTGTGTATTAATTGAAACCTTGTCACCTTTTAGACTAATAGTAAAGGATGAGAGAGGTAGGGATAGCCCTATGCCTATAGCTTTGATATAACTCTCTTTGAGGGTCCATAAATCAAAAAAATATTTTAGTCTATCTTCTCCTTCTTTTTGCATAAGATCGTTAAATTCACACGGTGAGAAAAAGCGTTCAGCAATTCCAATATTTATTTCGCTTATCCTTTCCACGTCTGTCCCCACTGGTGTATCGGAAATTGCGGAGACCACCCACTCACCAGAATGGGAGTTATTAAAATACAGATTCATATTACCTTTTATTAGTGGCTTTCCATAATGATTATATTCCAACTCAATCGCACTGTTCTTAATACTCAGCCTGCGACAGATTAAAAGTCTAGAAAGGATCTCGGCCGCCAACGTCCGTATTCCATCCTCTTTCCTCACAAAACGGTTGATACGTTTTTGTTTTTCAGCAGGGAGAGTGGAGATAAGTTTTAGAACCATTTGATCGTTCATTTTTACGGGTAATTTAACAGCATAAATCTCTACGTCTTTAATAGTTTGTTTAATAAACTCCCTTCCTCCGTTTCCTCAGCATTATGATTACAACAGCCAAGCCATATTTTTTATCATTTCTATCCAAAATAAAATATTCCTACTTTTCCCACTAATTGCTATAATATCACAATCAATAAAATTAATCATGGGATTGCAGACAGACAAAACATCAAGGCGGCCCCCTTTTTTCAACTCATTATTCTCCCTTATAAAATCTTTGTAAATGATATAAACTTTTTCAGCTATCAGTATAGACACATGCTTAATCGAGTAGGAGGCCACCCATAAATAGGGTAGCCGACCTCTCACACCACCGTACGTACTGTTCGGTATACAGCGGTTCAACCGGCCATGATGCCTTGTATGTGATTTCTGTTCGTCAGCCCGAGGGTTGCCTTCGGCTTCCTTCAGATTCTGCCTAGCGGCGGACACCCTTGCCTTTGGCTAACAATTCCTACTACCAAGCCTGTAACGGACTCTCACCGCCAAGTTATCGCCCATGCCGGGCGCACAACACCTAAAGCCACGGCGTACGTTAATAACGTACGCCGTGGCTTTTTTTATGCGATCCTTATGCATTGGCTTTATAGCAACAGCAGTTTCATAACTCGCTAAATTTAAAAGTTAGAATACACTTCGCACTAATCCTCCGTCAATCCGAAAGGCTGAACCATTGATAGCCGATGATAAAGGGCTACTTAAAAAGACGACTAAATCGGCGATTTCTTCTGGCCGGATCAAACGTTGAATAATAGAGGTCGGACGATTCTCCTTCATAAATCGGATCTCCGCTTCCTCAATCGTCAGATTTTCCTCTGGATACAAGGTATTCAACATGGTTTCTACACCTTCAGTTAATGTGGAGCCCGGCATGACGGTATTCACAGTTACCTTGGTACTTTTGGTCAATTCGGCCAAACTGCGGGAGAGTGATAGCTGCATTGTCTTAGTCGCACTATAGTGCGCCATTTCCTGAGAAGGCATAATTGCTGCTTCACTGGCTATGAAAATCACTCTACCCTCATTCTTTTCAAGCATGCGCTGCAGATAATGGCGGCTAAGTCTGACCCCACTCATTACATTAACCTCAAAAAATTTAAACCATTCTACATCCGGAATATCAAAATATTCAGCGGGTTCAAAAACCCCTAAGTTATTAATAAGAATATCGACCATTGGGTATTCCTCGATAAGCTTGCGACATCCTTCCTCGGTTCCCAGATCGGCCACAGCCGGATACAGCGCTGCTTTCGGATGCTCTGCGCGTATTTCTTCTATAGTTTGTTTTACTTTATCCGCATGACGACCATTCACAAGTACAGCGGCACCTTCCCGTACCAGAGATTTTGCGATCGCTTTTCCGATGCCGGAGGTGGATCCGGTAACTAATGTTGTTTTTCCTTCTAGATGAAGCTTCGTATCAATCCCTCCTTAATAAATATGCTCTATTATTTATCACAAATCACTTCCGTATTCATAGGATATGACGGAGAGATTCAATCTTCACGTTCTAGTTAAACTAGATAGACAGCGTCAAGATATTCGTATACTCACAAAAAGAACACAAAAAATAATAACTACTACCGAAATACTTAAGATCATAGTGATTCTTTTGTTATGCTTTTTCATAATCCATCCTTCCTTTCTATAGATGCACATCTCTCTTTTCAAAAGAAATTAAAGCAACGCTCAAGCAAACTCCTATGATTACAACAGGGATTAGGATCATACGAACACTCTCGTTTAGGGTATATATTTCATCTGAATTTACAGCAGAGAATTTAAAAATTTGCGTCGTTAGCGTATTTTCAGAAATCACTCGCAGATATACATACGAAGAGTCTTTAAGATAACCACTGAGCAGAAAATCGCCAAATACAAAAACAAACGTGGCAATGACAGCAGTAGCCGATTTTTTCATCAATACTCCTAACAACAGCACGACAGCGGAATAAGCTGCGAGATACAAAATATTGAATCCAATAGCCCCCATAGCAACGATAAACTTCCCCTCTAAGCTTTCATTTCCGATATGGGAACCCGTAACAAACGCTGCCAGCATGTACAATACATAAAAAAGACCAAAAAATTGAATTACCCACCATACTACAACTTTTAATTCGGTTAGATATTTTCCCAACAAATATAATGACCTGCGCTGACCCGAAGCGATAATGGTTTGGACCGACCCATACTCAAATCCCTCGGTAGCAAAAAAACAAACGTAAATTGGAATGATGAAATACAGAAAAAAAGATAACTGAATGCTAGTGATTAAAGGCTCTAAAGGACCATCTATATCAAATCCTACTTGTACCCCCGTCCAAACCAGTAATAAGGCACTTCCAAACAGCAAAAGAAGACTTATCCCCTTGAACATGGGATCCTTGGTTACATAATAAGCTTCAGCCTTAAGAAAATTCCTCATTCGTTACCTCCAGCAATTAGATCCATATAATAGTTCTCAAGATTTGGAGCCGACAGGTTAATCCCTTCAATATGGATGCCCTGCGTCAGAAAAAGAGACATCAGCTCTTCCAGATTTGTACTCTCTTTAGGAATTTGAATTTCTCCAGCTTCGGTGATCGTAATGGTTTCTAGTTGGAGTTCACTTTTTAAAATCTGAAGCGTCGCTGCGGGATCAGCCGTTCGAATACAGATCTTAGTTTCCGCCGTATGTAAGAGTTCCTCCGCAGAAGCTTCTTTGATTAACCTTCCTTTATGAATAAAACCGTATTGGGTCGCTAATAGCTGCAACTCACTTAAAATATGACTGGAGATCAGTATAGTCACTCCTTGTTCTTTGGAAAGCTTCTCCAGGATCTTTCGCACTTCTACAATGCCTGACGGATCAAGACCATTAATAGGCTCGTCCAATACCAGAAATTTGGGATCGTTAAGTAGAGCGATAGCCAGACCTAAACGTTGTTTCATCCCAAGGGAGTATTCTGAGGTTAGCTTAGAACCGGCATCTGCCAGAGAAACTGCCTGCAATACTTCCGCAATTCTGCTCTTATCCTTAATCCCAAACGCACGACAATAAAACGTAAGATTTTGCTTGGCATTTAGATTAGGATAAAGCGCTGGCCTTTCAATTAGAAATCCAACCTTTCGCCTCGCCTCGTGAACAGCTTTTTTGTCCTTTTTTTCAAAAAGAGAGATTTCACCATGTGTCGGATGTACCAATCCGCCTATAATTTTCATTAATGTAGTTTTACCTGCCCCATTTTCGCCAACAAACCCATAAATATCTCCTACCCCAATTGTCATATAGACATCCTGAAGCGCAAAAGACTCTCCGTATTGTTTGCTTAAACCTCTGGCCTCAAAGATCGTTTGCGTCAAATCAAACACTCCTCTTTTCACTTTTCCACATCCTAACATGTTGCCATGGACACTACATTCAAACTGTAACAATCAAGTTAGTTAATGTAATTATTAAGAAGGATTTGTATAATGTGACTTATATGGTCGACAAATTCCTGGATATTTTGGACAATTCTTGTCGAAAGGAATGATAAAGTGATACGTATTGCTGTCTGTGATGATGACTTTCCCACTACTGAATTAATAGAGAGACTTATTCTGGAGACTCAACCTAATTTCACAAGGAAAATAGAGGTCTCGATCTTTTATTCCGGCGAAAGCTTCACTAAGGCCATTCAAGAGGCCTGCGCGTTTGATATTATTTTTATGGACATTGAAATGGCGGATATGGATGGAATAAAAGCTGGGTATGTACTGCGGGGAAATGATGAAAATGATCTAGTGCAGCTTATCTATGTCTCTAGTCATGATGAATATCATCTGCAACTCTTCGATGTTCAGCCCTCGGGATTTATCAAGAAACCTATCGATTCAGAGATATTTAAGCACAAACTGATTTCTACGATTGAAAAAGTAATTCGCAAGCTCCAGCAAGGCAAAAAAAACTTCTTATCACTACAGCAAAAAGGAAAAGAAATTCTAATCCCCTATCGAAATATCATCTATCTGGAAAGCAACCGGCGGAGAATTATTCTTTATTCCTGCAACGATCAACATGACTACTACAGTACACTAAACGAGGAAGAGCAGAAGCTTCCGGTGAGCGATTTTGTTCGAATCCATCAATCCTACATCGTTAACTTTTACTTTATTAAAGAAATCAGTAACCAGGGAGTAATTCTCCTAAATGGCGAAGCCTTACCCATTAGTGCAAAATACAGTGCCGATTTTAAGAAAAAATATCTGAAATTCAGGGGGAGTCTTGTTGGATAATATCTTTCTGGAGGAGTTATTTTATCTAGTAACGCTTCCACTTTTACCTATCATTATTCATTACTTCTACAGGCATTGTTTCGTTAGCCGACTTACCACCAAAGCCAATCTTGTTATCGTGTACTCCCTATATTTCCTCTGTATTGTCTTTCTGCACTATAGCTCACTGCCAGGCTCAATCCTACTCACGCTCAATATTGGCCTGATTGCTCTCTTATCTTTTTTTTACAATGGAAATATCAAATGGCGGATCGTTGCCGCTCTTTTTCTGGTTGCGCTTATTACGCTTAGTGAGTTATCATTACCCCTATTTTACTCGACAAAGGGATATATTCTGAACCAGTTTCTTTCCAAGCTGCTGATGTTTATATTAGCTTTTGTATCCGTGCGCGTAGCTAAAGCCTTTGGAAATGGCGGGTTATCTAAATGGTATTGGGTTCTATTATTTATTTGCCCTTCTATAAGCACACTAGGGATCTACAGCTTCGCATCCAGCCTTTATATGCAGTCCTTCCCTACCCTTGTTCCAATCCTGTCCACAGGGCTACTCATTATAAATTTATTGATATTTATCTTATGCGACCGTATGTTAGTTATCCAATCTGCGCAGAACCAAAGTTATTTACTTGAGCAACAAAATGCTTACTATGTAAATCAATATCTTTTGACAAAAGAAATACAGGAAGAATCTTTTAAGTTCCAGCATGATATTAAAAATATTCTCATAGGTTTACGCGCAAAGGTACAATCCGGTGAAGCTGACAATCTGAATGAGTTGGACAACTTACTGGGGCAAATAGACAATCCAATAGGCGTTAGTAATAGCGGGAATACGATTATTGATTCCATTATCAACTACAAGCAGCAGGTCGCTGAAAAGCATCAGATCCCCTTCAAGTTAGACTTGAACATCCCTGCACAGCTGACGCTCGACACCACAGTTATCAGTGTGATTTTAGGAAATGCACTGGACAATGCCATTGAAGCTTGTTGCGATAAAAGAAATGAAGAGTGCTATATAACCATACATATGCATTATCTTAATGAAAGCTTGTTCATCCGGATTCAGAATCCTTATGTGAATGAAATTCATACGAATCGTTTTGGCGACATCTGCTCCACAAAAACTAATAAATCCGGTCATGGTATAGGCTTAAAAAGTATCCAGAAGGTCGTAGAGGATAGTAATGGCTTAGTAGATATTTCATATAACAATAATCTATTTCAAGTCGAAATTGTTCTTTTTATGGTCGCCTGTAAAAAAAGGAACAGCCTATCGTAAGTACAATAGGTTGTTCTTTTTTAGTTAACAGTGAGATGAATCGAACCTCCACAGTTGGACATTAGAAAGAGAACGAAATGCACTAGGAGAAAACCAACTCTCCCCTAACAAACTTAAGCGAAATTTAATAAAAATCTCAATAAAAATGCAGATCTGTTCTTCTTTTTCTAAATTAGATTTATAAATATGCTAGTTACTCCTCAAACAATGAATCTAGCACGGTTGTACCTCATATCCAACTAAAGTCAATTGCCTCTTTTATATCTACTAATTTATTCCCCCAAGAACTTGTGAACTATTTCTCATATACTATTTTAGGTTGGCGCCAATCTTTCTCATAGAGGTCTTATGAATGCAGTTTAAAGAAATCTATCTAATAATTTGAAAGAAGGAAACCACATTGGTACTGGGTTGTGATACTGCAACAAACGTTACTTCAGCAAGATTGATGACACTTCAAAATAATAACTTTACATTTGTTGGACGATACCTGAACCGTGTAGAAGGTTCTCATGACGGACTTACAGATGCTTAGATTACACGAATTTCTAATGCTGGGCTGTTCATAGTATCCCTTTATGAAAACAAAGGTGGAACAACTGTCAGTTACTTTACGAATGCACAGGGTGTTAGTGATGCGAAAGATGCTGTGGAATTGGCAAATGACTTCGGACAAACGAATGCCACTCCGATTTATTTCGCCGTGGATCGCGATATGACCACTACTCAAATTACTGGAAATGTTGTGCCTTATTTCCAAGGGATAATGTCAGTTCTAAACAGCAGCACTCAAAATCCTAACGGTTATAAAGTGGGAATCTACGGTTCAAGAGCTGTTTGTGCCTACATCCGCGGCTCCTTCTCAGCTACGACACGTTATACTTTTATCGTCGATAATAGCTGGGCAGGGACTTTCAATGATTGGAACTTACGTCAATATAATTTTAACACCACGCTTGGCTCAGGCAACGGTCAGATTAAGATTGATTACGTAGAGTCATCTTCTCATGGAGGAGGGGGTTGGAAATAGTAACCTATTTTATTCAAATTGAGAAACAAATAGAAGGGATCCTTTAGCCTCCGAATTTTCTCACTGCTGCATGTACCGCTTGATACCCTATAATATCCTATAAGAAGTTGCATCTGTAATACAACATATTAATTCATTGGATTCATGTTATTTTTTAATCAATGAACGTTGCAAAATTGGATCCCTTACAATTCGCTAATACTCTTTTCGAATATTTCTCTCATAGGCTTCTATCCTTAGGCATACTTTAGGATAGAAGCCTTTTTGACTTTAGTTCGGGAATTAGTATTCATCGTATCTATTTTTCCATTATCTGAGATCCCATTGGACAATCAAAAAGCGGCCATTCCAATGGCCGCTTTTTTTAAGGATTTAGAAGCTTATCATAAGCTTCATCATAAACCCAAGTGATTCCTTCATCTTTACTGGTAAGATATATAGTTCCTGCCACACCGGTATCTTGATCAATTAACGAGATAGGGAACAGTCCTTCCTTTCTATTAAAGATAGGAGAAAGGGGATTTTTTTTATATTTATCAAACTTTTCTGGAAGCGATACAGCAAGCCTTTCCCAAGTTTGCCCCTGATCTTTGGTCCAATAAATTACAGGACCCTCATCCATATAATATCTGTACCCTAAAAACCCGATATCCGAACTAGAAAATCCCACGCCGGTCAAATGTTCCGAATAAATATCATTTGGATTGCCTATCTCTTTCCACGTCTTACCTCCGTCAGAGGTTTGATATACATAATTCAGCGCACTCCCAACTCCTTGTGAAGCACCACTGACCAGCCAACCATCATTTTTATTCGTGAAACCGATAAATTTTGTTTCATATCCCATTGCTCCAGGAATAGGATAGTCATTCCATGTCTGTCCCTTATCATTACTGATTAAAACATGCAGCGGCAATGATTTTCCATCTGCAAAACCATAAACAATAGCTGTTTTATCCTCGGATATAAAATAACCGGTGTTCTCTTGCCCCATTCCCAGAACCCCTCCGGTCGTATCCAATTTTAATGGCACATTTGCTTTAACATCTCCATTCCGATATGAAACAGAAACATTCCCCTCTGCATCTATGGAGTACGAATTGCCAGCATCATTAACAACAACTTGCTCCCCATCAAAGCCAATGGAATAGATCGTGCCGGGTTTGATGAATTCGGTGCCTTTTATATTAGTGCACGACGCCAACACGCTGATTACCCCGATCAAAAGCAGGACGGTATAAAATAGAGTGATGCCGTTTCGTTTTTTCTTCGTATTAAGAATAGATATAAATCGCTCTTTCATAGAAATTTCCCCTCCTGAAAAGTTAGTTGATAAAGCCAAAAAGCGGGGATCCGAATTCTGTATGACAGATAAGATAGCCTCACAATATTTTTTACGGTAAGATAAGCTTCGTGTACCCACTACCGTCTCATCACAGTAAATTTCAATTTCACGTCCTGCTTGGCGTACCATGAACCACACGAAAGGATTAAACCAATGAATTGCATGTACAATTAAGAGGAGTATCTTATATATAATGTCATGTCTCTTATAATGAACTAACTCATGCTTGAAGATAAATTCAAGCTCTTCATCGTTATATTGATCATGCGGCAAGAAGAGAATCGGCTTGTAAAAACCAACTAACATTGGATTTGGAACCTTTTCACTAATTAAAACGGTGATGGATAATTTTATTTTCATTTCTTTATAAACTTGGTTTATTTTCAATACCATCTGGTCACTTAAAAGAGAATTACTCCAACGAAGAGACTGTTTTCTGAAAAAGTAGTAACTGGTAAAATGATAAAGCAAAAAAAGTACGAACCCGGAAAACCAGAGCCAAGTTAAGATGTCCATAAGAGATGGTATATGATTTAACGATGCGGCCTGCTGAACAGGATGAGAAATCCCTGACACATCAATTTGTATGCTGTTGGAGGGAATGTCTTGAAACACTGTACTTATCTTTGAGCTATCAGGAAGCGGAATCCGTACGACATTATTGGCAAACGAAATGTTAAATGGAAGTAGCAAGCGTATAGTCAAAATCATCCATATCCAATATTTCCATTTTGCCGAATAGTTTTTGCTTAACCATGGAGACAAGAACATTAAAATGAAAATCATTAGACTTGTCGTTACTGAAATTATTAAAAAATCCAAAAAAAGGCTGGTCATTATCAGGAATCCTCTCTTTCTACCCGGTCAAGCATTTCACGCAGTTCTGCAAGATCATTTTTATCGATAGCCTTGCCATTGTACAGCGACATCACCATATCTTGAATAGAATTACCGAATAGTTTTTCAAGAGTAGATTTCCCTTCACATTCCTTATAATCCGTTTCTGAGATGGCTGCACGATAACTATTGCTCCGTCCCTCCTTTTCACAATACAGAAATCCTTTATCAACGAGTCGCGAAAGTACCGTCATTAAAGTAGCCAAAGCCCAATTTCGTTTATTACGTAATTGATTCGATATGTAGGAAGAACTCACTGGATTCCCAGTTTTCCAAATGACAAGCATAATTTCTAACTCTGCATCAGGTAGCTTCTTAATTTCATTAATCATGAATCAACCTCCATATTATACAGTTGTATAACTGCTTCTATTATACAACTGTATAAATAAAATGCAAGTCATCTTTTCTTTTGTTTCTATAAATTAGAGACGTTGAAAAGTAGGAAAAGGTTTGCACTTTATAGTATCAATGCTAAATCATCGAATGCGAAGCTAACGGTATACACTAGAACTTTGGAAATAGGGTAATTCAGAAGTAGTAGTAGAGGAAAACCTAATGCTCCTATTAGAAATTCAATAAGCTCTGAAAATGAAAAAGGTCTATAAAATCGCTTATTAAGCAATCTTATAGACCTTTTTAGTATACGGTGAGAGGCTCGAACCTATCGATATTTATTTTGAACGCATTAATAGATATAGAAAATAAGGCACACTCAGCATTGTTACAATAATTCCTGCGGGAATATCTGACTTAAAGCTGACCGTTCGAGCAATCGTATCCGCTACAAGCAGCAATAGCGCACCAATAAGCGCTGAAGTAGGTAGAAGCACTTTGTAGTCGTGACCTACCAGCTTGCGAGCCACATGCGGACTAATCAATCCAATAAAGAAGATCGAGCCCCCGAGCGCTACACAGCCAGAAGCTATGCCTACAGCCGCAATCGCCAAGCGCAAAAATTTCTTCTTTACAGCGACTCCTAATCCTATCGAAATTTCGTTGCCTAGCACCAAGACGTTCAATGTCCTGAAATTAGAAAGAATATATGCGAATAGCAGCAATACCCAAGGTGCCAACAAGCTGATATAAGACCACTTGTCACCCCATAAACATCCTGCTTGCCAACGCTGCGCAAACTCATACTTCTGGTCATCAAGCTTTAAAGTCAGGAATAGCGATAGCGCACTAAACCCCATATTGATCGCAACACCAGTCAAGACAAGTCGTGTAGAAGAAATCATACGACGTTTTCTATAGGCTAGAACATAGATCAGAGCTGCTGCCAGCAGACCACCTAAGAATGCCATAGACGGCAGTAATAATGTTATAGCGGCGCCTTGAATGCTTACCGTTGAGATAATCAGCAACACCATAAGACCTGAACCTGAGCTAATACCAAGCATGCCGGGATCAGCCAGATCATTGCGCAGCAAAGCCTGCATAACTGCACCTGCCAGTGCCATCCCAAATCCAACAAGTATCGCTAATACGATCCGAGGAAGACGAAACTTATAAACAACGAGATTATGCTCCTCTGGACCTTGTCCAAGCAATACTTGAAATACTTCAAGTGGATTGAGGGACACCTTTCCCATATTAAGACTAAGAATAGCTCCTGCAATAAGCAGTATTAAAAGAGATAGAATCCATATTGTAGCCTTATGCGATTTAACAACTTTCATTTGAAGGCTCTCCTCTCTTTGCTCGCAATTAGCAAGAAGAAAGGAACACCAATCATTGCAAAAATAATGCCCAGTGCTGTCTCTGCCGGACGATTAATCAGCCTTCCTGCGATATCCGCTACAACCATAAGTGCGCCGCCGTAAATGGCTGATGCCGGAATAATATAACGATAATCTACACCTACAAAAAAACGCATAATATGCGGAATAATCAACCCTACAAAGCCGATTGGCCCTACAAGTGCAACAGCTACACCCGCTAGTAAAAGGACCGCAAGCGTAGCTATCATCTTAACGAGAACGATCCGTTGCCCGAAGCCTTTCGCAATCTCTTCCCCCAAGTTTAAAACAGTGATAGAGCGTGCAATGAATAGTGACAAAGCCAGTCCACCTAAGAACCAAGGTATAACTAGCCTAATTTCCACCCATGTTGCTCCAGCCACACTACCCGAAGTCCAATAAGCAAGGGCACGACCAATTCCATAGTTTAATGAGATAAATGACCCCACAGCTCCAAATAGCATTGTAATTGATATTCCAGCTAGCACCAGTCGTTGAGGTGTCATTCCTGAACGATTCAATGAAGCGGCAAGATACGTTAATCCTGCTCCAAGTCCTGCGCCAATAAAGCTAACCAGCAGGGTTGTTGTCTGCAGTTGCCCTGGAAGAAAAACCAGTGTAACGGCCATTGCAAGAGCTGCTCCTGCATTCACTCCCATTAATCCGGAATCTGCTAAGGGATTTCGCGTATAGCCCTGCATAACCGCTCCTGCTACCGCGAGACACATCCCCGCAATAATATCAGCTGCTGTACGCGGAATACGAAGGGCATGAATAATCTGATGCTCGGTCAGTTCAGGATCAAAATTAAAAATCGCTGTCCATGCCATCTTCAGGCTCATGGAAGCAGAGCCAAATGAGATAGAAGCTGCTACTGAAAGCAGCAGCAGCAGTATCCCTAGGAGTAGAAACAGACCGAAATACGATTTCCCTCTTAAATCAGGGATAACGGTTGTTCTATCATCTAGCCTTCTATTTTTTTTCATACGCTGACACTAGCTTCTCTACTACAAAATCTAGTTGCTTATCAAGAGAGTAGATATCGGAATAATATGAAAAATCAAACCCAATTTCGATCAATCTACCTTCTTTAATTGCTGGAATGCTGTTCCAAATTGGATTGTCCGACAAATCATCAGCACCATCCCATACAGAGCGGAACACGAAGTCTCCTATATACTCTGGTAACACCTCTAAGGAAACAAACCCTCCAGTAGCCTTCTCTCTGCCATCAATCTTTTTCTGAAGAATCTCTGGTGCTTTTAGCCCTAAATATTCATAAATGATCTGAGAGCCCCTTCCATAAAGCTTGCTATCGATCACCGCCATCTCTTTTTTTCCGCCTTCGATAATGGTTACTGTCATATCCAAAATTCCAAGTTCATCAAGCTGCTGCTTGCTCTTCTCCAACTTCTCGTGGAAATTATCTAATAGAGCTTGTGCCTCCTGCTCCTTACCAAATACCTCGCCAATCTTCATTACACGTTCATCCGTCGCCATTTTTTCATAGGGAATTGGAACGGTCGGTGCAATATCCTTAAGGATTTCGTAAGTTTCTTCAGAAGCAGCTATGATCAAGTCCGGCTTTACTGCCATAATAGCCTCTGGATTAGGCTCATACCATGAACCTAGATCTTCAATCCCCCCCAGCTCTTCTGCAAAGGCCGCTCCTTCAAAAACACTCGAAGTACCTACTGGCTTAATGCCGAGGGCCACAAGATCCCCTTGAAGGTATAACACGACAACCCTCTTTGGATTAGCTGGAACAACAATATCTCCCTTTATTGTAGAGATAGTTCTTGTCTGAGCCTCCTTATTGACATTGTCAGCTGCAATTGAATTATTTGCTGGTGATGATGTAACTTCAGAAGCTTTGGATCCATTAGAATTTGTGGCATTAGAACCAACGCTTGCAGATCCACATGCACTTAAAAGCAAGGTAAAACTAAGCAGCATCGCTACAATAAAACTTGACGTCTTTGTTAATCTCATAGGTGAAGACCCTCCGGTTATTTCATTTTGGCAATAGTAATGATAATGATTATCATACTCAATAACATTATATCGGGAGGATATGTGCTCGCCAATGGAGAATTTGGCGGTGGTAAATGGACGATTGTCCGATGAGCTCACCTGCCTGCTTTCCTTGCGGAACCGGATGGGAGATTGACCATTGTATTTACTGAACATACGACTGAAGTAATATACATCGCTATATCCAACTTCTTCTGCAATTTCGCGAAGTGGAGCATCGGTACATCGTAATAGCTCTTCTGCATGTTTAAGCCGGAATCGTATCAAATATTCAATCAAGCTAAACCCCGTCTCCCCTTTAAAGCGGGTTGATAAATGACGAGGGCTGTAATTAAATTGCTCCGCTATAGATTCTAGTGATAAATTATGACGATAATGCTCCTCAATATAACGGACAACCTGCCCAATGACATCCGGTTGCCTGAGGTTAATTCCATCCTTTGTGAACTGCTTTAATAATTCATGTATAAACTGATAGAACAAGCCTTTAACTTGAATTCTTTCCAATTGGCTTCCTTGTGCCCAAAGTTGTTCCATTGCCATTAGTTGATAGTGCAGTGGTAATGGCTCCAAAGACTCGAAGCTATACTGCATCCGAAATGGATTGCTGCGTTCTAAAAGTCTTGCTAAATCCTTTCTTCCTGGCAAGGAGGCTCTATAGAATAATAAATAGTATTCAAACAACTTCCCTGTCTCTATACTTAGTCTCATGCCCTTGCCACCATGCACAATAAAGTGACGGTCTGCCTCGTAATCTATGCCGTTGAGATTCAAGCTGGCCGTACCCCGCACACAGTAGATAAATCCACATGCTGGTAATACATAGCCTTGCAGCTTGTCCCCAGGCTTCATCACAGCATGTCGAATATCAAGTACTTTAACAGCGGCATAATTCCATGCGAAAATATGATCTTCCAGCCTCATCTTTGCAATACACTCCGATCTGCTCCACAATCTATTTGAATTAATTATATTTCACAATAAATGATAATGATTATCAATTAGTATTAGGTAGTTCCTCTATTTTGTCAATCGCTGTTTAGTATCATGATTGCTTATAGCTTTCGAAATGGAGCTTCCTCAGGAATGCCTCTATCTCATTCACATATCCGCTTACATTAATCTTCCTCAGTACAACTAAGTACAATTTCTTATTCACACTTGAAGGATGTATCAAAAGTTTTCCGGCACAGGCATGAACGGAATTGTAAAAAAACAAACAAAAAAGTTCATCAGATATAGTATCTAATGAACTTTGAGTTGATTTAGTTGGTACCGGTGAGAGGACTCGAACCTCCACGGTTTCCCTCTCGATTTTGAGTCGCTCATGCTATCGGGAAGATAGCAGAAACTAAGTCAAAGAAAAGGAATCTAAAGCCCGCGAAAATCCTTGTAAGATCAAGTTTTTTGCGGGTTCTTTCGTTAGATTTAAACGCCGCAAGGCTTCCGAGAATCTTCTCAAATAGTAGTCGCTTTTGCACAAATGAGAGAACTCGGAGAGAACTATAACAGATCAGCCCGCTCCCTATCATTGACAGATAATATCGAAGCTTTGGCTTCAGGGAGGGGAATTGATATGAGAAAAACAACATTAAACACTATCGCTAATCAAAAAGGCAGTACAGGTAAAACCACCACCGCTTATAACCTGGCTTACGCCTTATATAATGAAGGAAAAAAGATATTACTGATTGATTTTGATCCTCAAGGGAATCTAACGATGTACTTTGGTATCGAACAACCTGATAAACTCCCTTACTCTATGTTCAACATCAAGAACGCGATGATGACGGACGAACCGCTTCCATCGCCCGATGAGTGCATTCATTCTCAAGGTAACATTGACCTGATTCCTAGCAACACTTGGCTTACTCAATATCAATGCTTTGGTAGCACTCAACTGCTCAGATCATTGTGAAGGTAAAGAAGCGAATCAATCCACATATTCGCATTGAGGGCGACTTGATGACCAGGTGCGACACCCGTACCAATTTATATAATGAAACCATTCGTCTAGTGAAAGTGTGGTGTATCATAGAAGTCAGTCGTCCGGCAAGTTTATTTTGATCAATGAAAATGGACTCTAGACTCCAAAGCGAGGAAAACTGTCGGCCTGTCTTTTACGTTATTCAAAAATAATTAAGTCATCTATCTCCCCTAACGCAAAATACAAGAATCCTTTGAATTTATCAATCGTAACATTCCGTAAAATATCAGCAAAATCTTCATAATCTTTTATTACTTGAAAATTATTAAAGTAAACTTTATTCAATATCTCTGCTTCGCATTCACTTCGACTTATTGGACTAAATCTATTACTGTATACATTTATCCTTAACTCCTCTTTTAACTCGTGGAAATTTACACTTTCAAGCATGAAATTTATTATCTGTTCCACATCTATGGTTATCTTATTTGGAGTCTCGTAAATATCATTGCTGCTCGTTAATTCAAATATATAGTAAATTCTAGTAGAGTCCTCATTACTAAAAAA
Source organism: Paenibacillus sp. FSL R7-0163 (assembly GCF_037969975.1). Classification (NCBI taxonomy): domain Bacteria; kingdom Bacillati; phylum Bacillota; class Bacilli; order Caryophanales; family Paenibacillaceae; genus Paenibacillus; species Paenibacillus sp. FSL R7-0163. The sequence goes on along the minus strand of NZ_CP150224.1, from coordinate 757,624 downwards.
TATAATTTCAAATTTACAGTTATTTTTGACACCATAAGCTTTATCTAATAATTTGCAAATACTTATCAAGTACAATTCATTGAGAATCGTTTGTTCTTTGTTAAAAATCTTAGAAAAATAAGTACTAGAAAGTGCAACTTTTTTATCACTATTACAAAATAATTTAAATATTTGTACATCTATATATAAATTAGATGCTATCCGTTCCAGTTCTTTGTCATGGAATTCTTGCTTTTCCACACAACCTCTTCGCTTTGTTTTTTGAGGCAAGTCAGAAATAACAAACTCATTTTTTTCATGATTAAAAATGAAATATCTTAAATTTCCTGCTACATAAATACTACTTAAAGTCTCAAATAATTGGTCAACGTTCAAACTTTTTACGTCCTCAAGTAGGCCTATTGGTCGAGAAACAATATCTTTATTTAAAAAATGAATCATTACATTGATCTTTGCCACCTCATTGTGTTTCGATAGTATTTCTTCCTCGACCTCTCTAATGGCCATTAACATTAAGTCATAATATTCATTTTTATTATCTAATATCCTCCCCACATAGTTTTCAAATTCAAAGATAAGGTTTAAACCTACTTGGTACTTCGCATTGCTCCAACTATATAAGCAATAGCAGTAACTTGTTTGTCCTCTCAAATTACTTTCTTTCTCTGTGAAAAAATCTTTGAGCATCGCCAGTATAACAAAGTGCTCTAGAACGTGAGCTAAACCGTTGTTGCTAATACCATCTTTTTCTGATCCAGCTTCGCATAAAATAAAAAATGAATACATCATCTACCTTCTTTCCGAACTTCACTTCATTTTTTTATCCTTGATGTGTTTTAACTTTATGCGTAATGCTCAATCTAAGAAGTAAACCTCATTTTATTAATCCATCTTGGCAAAAATAGTAGGAGTATAAATAAAACTGCAACAGTAATGGAAGGAACGGCAATAATTCTAGAAATACCTCCATAGGGTTCAAAACTTGTGTAATAGCTATTGAACTTGGCTATCTGCATGGGCAGAAAATTGCCCACATAATGTTTCAGAAAGAATACCTCGCTCATCTGAATGGCGTAAGATATGGCTATGGTGAATAGTAACAGGGCGTAGCCAGTATAAATCTGTGTGACTAATACGCTGATCAATAAAGTAATCCCTGTCATCAGTGAGATTGCCACATATCCAATAACCAGGTTGATTAAAAACTGCTCGAAATAATTCACCGCAACCATTGATAAAAAAAATTGTGGACTACTTTGTATAGGCAAATCCGCTCCTTGTAAACCGTACATAAAGAATATAGGCGTAATGTAAATCGCTACCGCCGTCAGATAAAGCAATAAAGAGAGCTGGAAGGCGTTGATAATCCGTATCCTACTCAGCTTACGTTTTCCAAACCTCGTGGATTTGACCAGTCCGTCCACGCCCAAGGTCTCGTCTTCATTAAAAATTGGGACCAGTAGAATGGAAATGAGAACCAGGACAATAAAAACACACTGGCTCATCCCTGAGTTAACGTTCTTCCATCCCTCGGCATAACCCATCCGGATAGGTTCGGAGAGAGAAGCCGCTGCAAAATTCCCGTTGCTGATTCCTTCCCTAGAACTCCCCGCTTCCTTCTGTGCACTTTTGATGATGTCTGCCCTGTCCTGATAAAATTGTTCTGCTGAGACATCCCGTATTCCAGTCCAGTTCCAGCCATACACTTGGATAAGCATATCCAAGGCTGGCAAATCTGCAACATCCGCTTTATTCCTGTCTTCTGGTAGGCTAAGTTCTCTGTATTTTTCCAAAATTTTATTAATCTCAACTTCATCCAATACCTCCGGTTGATAGAAATACCGGTATTCCGTCCCATCTGTTACCTCATATCTTGCCTGATTTAAATAACCTGTTTTGATGGTGTCTAAGTTGTAAAAGGTAAGTATCAGAAACAATGCCAACAAAAAACCGAATATGTTTATGTTTAGGATTTTACTTCTGTTTACTTTTGATAAATAGCTCATGATTTCACCTACCTTCCTCTACTGTAAATAATATCTTCTCATCCATATAGAGATACCGATTCGAGATAAGAGAATGTACACAGTACCCAGAAACAGGGCGACAAAAACATAAGGAAATACAGTATTACCCACAAAATATAATTTCTCTATGCCTATAAGATTATTGATAAAGTTCTGAGGCATGAAGACCATCACTTTTTCAGTCAGCGCCCCCCTCCCCATCTGATAAGTATTTACGAGATAAAAATAAATCAGTGAAAGTGCTAATACCAGTTTCCCTCTTTTAAAAACCACGGACAAAAACAGGATAAGATGCGTCACGACAAGTGTGGAAAAGTATCCCATGGAAATATAGAGTAACCCCTCTTGAAGCTGATTCATAGAATAAAATGTAATTGTTCCGATTTGAACCGAAGAGTCCCAGCCGTGCAGCGTATACACTGCGGTAATAAACAGCAGTATGATCGCAATATACACAAAATAGGCTATCGTAGAAAACACACAAGCGGCACCAAGCTTGTAGCTGAGCAGCCTCCTCCTGCTCTCCTTGGTGGATAAGGTCACCTTGTCAATTCCTTTGCTGCTGTTTTTGGAGAATCCCTCGCATAGGATAAAGGCCAAGAACATGAAGAAAAGGTAGATCGTATTTAATAAACCTATTTTCAGGTACTCCCAGCCACTATCGTATTTGAATAAAAATGGGGTGGGTACTTTTTGCATTTTCTGGGATATGATTTCGATTTGTTTCTCTGTATAAGGAAATAGATTTTGTTCAGTGGATAAATATTCGGTAAAACTGCCCTTCCAATCTACATAAAAATTGGCGAGCTGCTCATCCGTTAAATTTAAGCTGTTATCGAGAACACGGTACTTTATATATGGAAAGTTCAGTTCCCAGTTCAGCGCATCGTGAGGAAAAGTTAATCTTTTTCCCAACTTGCGATCTGTATCCACTTCGCCTTCAATATAAGGTTTGTCCACGCTGTTTTCGTAGTTTTGTTTCATTTGTAATAAATAATCCGTCGTCATCGTGCCCTCAACCGTGCGCTCCCTTAAAATTTTCCAGCCTCCAAGACCGCTATGTATGGTTCCCTCATCATCCAAGACATCTATACTCTTGGCGGTTTGAATCCAGGGGATCAGAATAATAGTGAGAAAGAGTAGGCTGATAATTACTGTATTTTTATTTAATATTTTTTTCAGTTCTAATGGAATGAAATTACGCATGGCTCCCACTCCCTAAGTAGATGTAGTAATCTTCCAGCGTGGGCTCGCATACGATTGCGCCTGATTCCTTTTCTCCCAAGTAACGGACATTAACAACGTTTTCTTCCTGCCGGATCCGTACGATCAGGTGCTTCTTTTTAAAGGAGGCCAGTCGCTCTCTGTCCATCTCCTCAGTAAATACTTTTCCTTTAATCCCGGATAACATCTTTTGCACATTACCTTGCTCTTTAATTTTCCCCTGATTTAGGATGATCACATTGGTGGTAATTGCTTCGATATCCGAAATAATGTGGGTAGAAAACAAGATGATCTTGTCCTGTCCCATTTCGCTTATGATGTTTGAAAAACGGATTCGCTCATGGGGGTCAAGCCCAGCGGTGGGCTCGTCAAAAATTAATATCTTCGGATCGTTAATAATGGCTTGGGCAATGCCCACCCGCCTTTTCATCCCTCCGGAAAAGGTTTTGACCTTTTTATTAGCAACATTCTCCAGGTTGACAAACTGTAATACCTCTGGAACTTTGTGCTTCAGTTCTTTTTTTGACAACCCCTTCAGTGCTCCCATATATTCCAGATATTCTGTTGCTGTAAACGCGGAATAAACCTCGAAATCCTGGGGAATATATCCCACAAGATTCCGGTAGTCGTCGTTCATATGGAAGATATCCTTGCCGTTAAAGGTAACCTTACCACTAGTTTGATGGTCAACTGCCACAAGAATTCTCATCAAGGTGCTTTTCCCTGCCCCATTATCACCCAAAAGCCCATACACACCTTCAGGCAATGTAAAATTTAGTTCACTGATTGCCCGTTTCATTCCAAATGTTCTTGTTAAATTCTCCGCTTTAATTTCCATCGCTAATTTCCTCTCTCAATTGATATACGTCTCCTTCCGAGAGAACTTTCCATTCTTCTCCCGTAGACTTTCTACCTAACAGGAGGTTGGTATATTCTCCGTCCAGCTTTTTCACTTCCCATGCGAACAGATTTTCATTTTCGAATCCTGCTATGATACCTGTTTTTTCTTCCTTGTATAGAATATTTTGGATTCTTGGATCATCAGTGTTTCCCCTAGTGCCATTGTCCGCTGGTTCGGGAAACCGATCTGAATTTTCTCTCATGTATGCATCAACTGTTTTGTAGATGCCTGTTATATCCTCGATAGAAAGAGATGGAACTTCTATTGTTGGCCTAATTGATGACTCTTTTCTTCCTTGCTCCCGATAAGTTCTTTCATTTTTTTTCCTCCCTTCATCAAGACGTTTGTCCAAGGCAATATCCTCAAAAGTCCTTTTATCATCTAGCGTTGCATCCTTTGGAGTTTCCTCATTGCCCGGACTCTTATTCTCTGACTTTACATCCTTCGGATTATTATCTAAGATAATTAAATCCTCTGAGATGGTTTTATCATCCTGTATGCTTGCATATTCTGAGTAGCTGCTTCGATTTTGGAAGTAGAGGCTTCCTCCAATCAAAATGGTTATAGTTAATACAAACATTATGATTTTTTTCACTAAGACACCTCCATTTTTAATATGTAATTCTACATTTTATCGTTTATTTCAACTGACTTAATTTTCCGTATAAATTTAAAGTATCCCTAATCTGAGCCTGATCTGGATGACTAATGTCCTCTAATGGCGCCCCCATGACGATGACTATATACTCACGGTTATTCACTAACCCAAGTGTTGCCCAACATTGTCCAGCAGCAGATGTAGTTCCCGATTTACCTCCAATAATTTTGAAGCCGATTTGCTGATCTTCATTAAGGTACTTCAGTACCGTCGATTCTAACAGAATCCCTTCTGGATGGTCTGTTGTTGATGTCGTCAGGTATGTCTCTTGAGTAAACATCTTTTTAAAATCCTCGTTAGCTAATGCATAATCCAAAAGCTTTCCCACGTCTGAAGCGGTTGTATACTGATTGTCATCATGAAGGCCCTCAGGACTAGTGAAATGTGTACCATTTAAGCTGAATTCAGCGGCTTTATCATTCATCATCAGAACAAAATTTTCCACACTTCCCGCAACATGGACAGCTAAAGTGTTTGCCGCTTCACCGCCAGAAGTGAGAAGCGTCCCATATAACAAGTCTTGGTAGGTAACCTCCTCATCTTCGCAAAATCCGGCCATAGAAGAGTTACTTGCAAGAAGCTCGCCGAACGTTCTCCGGTCTACCGGCGCGATTACAGATAAGTCATCAACATGCTCAAGGGTGACAATTGCGGTCATAATTTTTGTCAGTGAAGCAGGATAAACCTTGGCTCCCGCACTTTCTTCGTAAATGGCTTGATCAGACTCTCTGTCATAGACATAAATATATGGACTGGCATAAGTGTTCTGTCCAAAGAATGGCAAGACCTTTTGTGAATCTAAATTCAGTTTACTTGCTGTTCCTATTAGCACTCCGAGAAGAACAATTGTGAATACTGATATTCTTACTAACTTGGGTTTCCTGTTCTTTAGCTTGCTACGTTCACCTTTCTCCATTTCCATTTTATCCCTATTCTTCTTGGTACAAAGTATAGATTCAACACCTTAAAAATCTAGGTGTGTAGATCTTAAATTTTTCTTAAATAAATGGTTTGGCTTTGCTATTCTTCTCTGCTTCATTAGTATCCTGCCGTACACGAACTTCAACCGAGCGTTATATATATAATGTTTCAAATAAATAGTGACATCAAAAAAATATCATCTAAATATTTTACTGCAATGTTGGTATTGCCTAACGTTGATTCTTTCTTTGTAAATCACTCATATATCCCTTAATATGCTCTAATAACAAACCAGTAAATTTTAAGAATAAAAAAATATGATGTCACTATTTTAAGATTGATATATTGCAATTTAGCAATTATAATAAACACAACCTACTATATGAAAGGTGAATGAAATGAAAAAACTGCCTAGAATCAGTCAAAAAGAACAAGATGTGTTATTGGTTTTTTGGCGAGATGGCGGAAATTTAACCGCATCAGCCATCGCAGATAAAGGGGATGGATTGGGTATTAATACCGTTCAAGCAGCGGTTCGGAATTTATTGAAAAAGGAATATATTGAAATTTCTGACATTGTATATAGTGGCACCGTACTAACAAGAAGTTATAAGCCTGTTATAAGTGCAGAACAATATGCTGCATATCAGTTGCAAATTTTAAAAATAAATGCTAAGAATTTTTCAGTATCGAACTTTGTAGAACATTTTAAAGAAAATAATGAGTTAGATTGTTTAAAAGAATTGAAGTAGTTATATAAATCCAAGTTTAATCTCACCGTAGTTAAAGATAAAATTCATATAGGACGAGTATGAAAACTGAAAAATTAAGTATGTCAAGCATTTTGTTGATATATTATATAGACATCTGTTTATTCCTTCTTCGAGAATTACAACAATACAGGAGTATCAGATGTTTTTCCATTTTCACCTTTTGGACACTTTGTCAAGCACTGATTACTGCTTTGAGCTCTTTATATTATTTCAACAACTCACCTGCAAGAGCAGGCTCTTTAATGAATCCTTTATAGTTGTCTGCTTGAATGTCATACAGCTCCGCATATATTTTATTATTGCTAATCAGAAAATCATGATCACCCACAGCGTCTACTTTTCCTTCGTGTATTACAATTATTTGATCAATATTTTTTATATTAGTGAATCTATGAGTAATAATTATATTAATCCTCTCTGTTTTTTTATTTACCATATTTTCAAAGACTTCACTTTCTGTCTTAGCATCTAAAGCTGCTGTTGGTTCATCAAATACCATAACGTCTGCTTCCCGGACGAAACTTCTTGAGATAGCAAGTCTTTGCCATTGTCCTGTTGAAATATCCTCACTATTTTCCCATCCAATCAATAAATTTGTATCAAATTTCCTATTTAATTCATTAATAAAATCATGTGCTTGACCTAAGACGGAAGCTTCTATTATAACTGGCATATTGTTAATATTATCAACCATTGAAATTCCAATATTTTCTCTTATTGTAAGCGGAAACTTCACAAAATCCTGGAACATCGCGCTCATTTTCTCAAAATAGGCTTTCTTGTCGTACATAGTTCTATTAATGCCATTGATTAATATCTCGCCTTTTGTTGGTGCATATAACCCTAAAATGATCTTGATCAACGTAGTTTTTCCACTTCCGTTATATCCGACAACTGCATAATCAAATCCCTTTTTTAATGTCAAATTTATATCTTCTAATATATGGTTACATGAGCTTGGATATTTAAAATAAACTCCTATAAACTCAATTGAATCCACGACAAAATCCTTTATTAAATCCTCCCTAACTTCCTCGCTTTTTATTGAATTTATTTTGTTTAACCTCTCAAAGCTCAATAAATACAAACAATTTTCATATAGTGTCAAAGCACAGCTTATTAAATTGATCAAAGCATTTTGCAGCTTGGTAGCAGTTTCAATACTCATTATGATCACACCGATTGACAGTTTACTCATAATACCATTAACAACTATAATTATTTTCAATAAATAGGTCAGTAAATGTTGAATAGAATCACCTACTGTAGATTTTATAGTCAAAGTTCTTTTTACATTTTTATCTTGCTCAATTATCTTTTCAAAAATATTATTAATGATATTCTGTATAAAAGATATGTTGGAAAATAATTTCATTTCTTTGAAATTTTCATATGTAACTATCATATCCTTTAAAGAACTATAGTACCTAGTTTTTTCATATCGTTTATCATATACTTCAAATAACTTTGACATAGATTTTAAATTAATTATTGTACTTGGGACTATTGATAGTATGATGATAATCACTATACTTATCTGGTAAGATGCCAATATACTTATTGTACCAACGAATAAAGTCATATTCATGATAATCTCAACAATGTTATTCAAAATACCTATACTTCTCACTGTTGACTCGTCATTTGTTTTTTGGATGTCATTATGTAGTCTTGGATCTTCGAAATCTTGCATTTCCATGCTGTCTACAATTTCAATAGTTTTATTTGTTATATACTTATCAACTAATACAGTATAAATTTCCTTTACATAATTTGTAGTTTTATTAATAATTAATTTTATTAGTACAATAATGAAATGAAGAAGAAAGAGATATATTATGATAATATAATCTTTGTTGTCATTTATTAAAAGAGAACCTATTTGATCTATTATATGCTGCCATACAATTAAGTTTATGATATCAGGTAAAGCCATAACAGAACTTAAAACTAAAATTAATATGAAGTATTTTTTTGAAGAGGCGAATAATACGCTTAGAGTAGTTTTTATAATAGCAAAGTAGTTACTAAAGTGTCTAAAATTGTTGAATTTCTTCATCTCAATTATCCTCCAGTATTAATTGTGTTCTAAGTACTAAGGACGTGACTAAACCCTGAAGAATAATGTGGTATGGATATTGTATTTCAATATAGGTCATAGCCTTCTGAAGAGTAACTCCAGTCTAACAACCTTAGATTTGAATACAACAGTGTCTTCGTCGGTATTGGACGAAGACACTGTTGTATTGTGAAACTCAATTTCTTGCCGCGTCGGAGTTATACGCGTTGTTTACAGAACCGACGCAAGAGCAATTACAATCAGGTTCTGAAATTTTATTTAACTGAATAGTTCGTTAATTGAGAATTACACATACTGCTGGTTTGTAAAACTAGTTTCTTGCTGCGTCTTGGTTAGCCGCTTCATTTACAGAACCGATGCAAGAGCATTGACAACCAGTTCCTGAAACCTTAGTAGCTGCTTGGTTCGCTAATTTAGAGTTACACACACATGGCGCACGAAAAGCTATGCTCTCATTGTCAATAGCTTGCTGTTGATATGGATTCATAATTTTCAGCATATTCTCACCTCCTTTCATTATGTATTTATCCAGGTTTAAATGAGAACAATTAAACCGAGAAATTAATTGTTATAAAAGAACATCTTCGTTAAAGATTGCTAATTGTTCCGGTGATGTCCTAAGTAAGTTGTGATAATTCCTTAAACTACGTTCTGTTGTACTTCTATAATATTCACACTCTGCAAGATCAGGTTCCCTGACTCCCGAAGAATCCATTCTGTCTACATAACAACTACTACAAAGTTTAGCAGCCCAACAATCAGAGCAAATATTTTCCCAAACTTCGGAAAATTCATAAACATATTTTTTATAAATCTTTTCCTCAATAATCCCTTGATTTATATTTCCTATTGAAGGACTGTTTCCTATCCTTTCACATGCGAGAAAATCGCCATCTGCGGAAACAAATAATCGTCGGGATCCAACAACACAACAACCGTTCATTGGCACAAAATTAGTAGCTCTTTTTGTTACGCTTCTTTTATGAATTCTATCAAGTGAATTAAAGATAGTTTGTTCTTTAATTTCTTCCAAATTGCTAGTAATACTGATTTGCTTATCCTGCCATTGTCGTAGCGATTGGTCATTATAATCGGAGCTTTTAAGCAATTCTTCAGGCACAGTACCAGGACCGGCATAACCTAATTGATATCGGAAATCTTCATGAGTAAAATCTAAATTTGTAAAAAAGTCATCTATTTGAGAAACCTTTTCTTCGCTAAACGGAGGCATGTACACCGCATTTGCACTTATGTGCATTTCCTTACCATTTTTTCTAGCTACACTATTTAATAATTTGAATTTCTTGAAAACGTCATCAAATGAGCCTGAGCCATTCTTATAGACTCGATACATATCATGTATTTCTTTGGGACCATCAATGCTACAAAGAATAGATAAATTGTCAACGGTAGAAAAATATTCAGCCATTTTGGGGGTTAATACAGACAAGTTAGTAGTAAAAGAAAATTGTATAGTCCTTCCTGCTAAAGCAACCTTCGAGTATTCAATAACTTCTTTTAATAGCTCGAATTCAAGTAAAGGCTCTCCACCGTAAAAAGTAATAGAAACTTCCTGCTGATCCCCATAAAGTTTCATGTAATCAATAGATTTAAGCGCCGTATCAGATGACATTCTTTTTGAAGTAAACGCCCGATTGTGAGGATACCCATCATGGTATATACAATAGCGACAACGCATGTTGCATTTTCCAGTTAATTCTAAAATGAGTTGCGTTGTCCCTGTATTCATTTCATTTTTTATATACTCTAGGGATATGTCATTATATAAGTGCTTAATTTTGAATCCTTTGAATAAATCCTCCTCATTAATTGAAGTCATTAATTCATCTACATTAACGTTGTGAGCATAAATATATTGATTTAATTCATCTAAGCTTTTATTAGAGGAAATTAACAATTCAAATAACTGAGCTATATCATTGTCAAGCATCACAACCTTACTTGTACCACTATCGTAGAAGTAGTAAAAGTTATGTTCAGAGAATATCTTCCCTATGGAAAGTGCTGTTTGTGCTGGTTTTTCTTTTTTGTATTCTTGGATGTAATTAAAGAGTTCTGAAAAGTTTTCGAAGTTATCTTTATATAGATCCATTTCATTACCTCCTGCCATTAAAATACAACTCTTGAATATTATTATAGTAACATATTAAAAAAATATCAACACATTAATTTTTTAATATGTTACTTTCGGTCTTACCACATCTAGGTTATGAAGTTTAGTAGGCGAAAACTCTACTTGATAAGACTAAACCGAGCCCCATATTTTAATAGACAACTTCGCATAGAAACCTGCAACACTCTAAATCAAAAAAGAGCAGCATAAGCGCTGCTCTTTTTTGCTAGGCTAGAATCGGAGCCTTAATACTTGAATTCATACGAATAGGAGTTTATTGTCTCCAGAACCGTACTATTTTCCACAAATTTTGTTATATGTACCACCCGGTAGGTATTCCCGGAATTGACATAGTTAAACCCGTTCGAAGCATGTGAGCCCATGCTCGAGAAAGACTAGGTCCAAGACTTCACATCAGACCATTGATTGCTGCTGTTTTACCTCTTTTGTAGGGTGAGAGTAATAGAAGTATCATAATCCGTATAAATCTTTATTGTTCTCCCACTCTCGATAGTCAGCGAAACAGATGTCACCGAGATATACTATAAAGGGTATTATTATCTTCTCCTGTACAGCAGGTTCAGCATATTCTACTCTCTAAGGTCATGCAAATAAAGATTTCTTCGTAATTCCCCTCTATTTTTTTCTTATTCAGATGTTTCTTCATACTCCACTTCCGCCATTCTTAAGAAGCAGCTTCATTGCTCTGCGCCTGGCTCTGGTCAAATAAGATCTAATATTCACCGCTTGGACATCCATAGAAGCAGCAAGCTTGTGATCACTCCATTCAAGAATGTACTTGTTATACAATAAAGTCTGATCCCGTTCTGATAACTCACTGAGTATCTTGGCAATCTCTGTGTAATCCTCCTTGAGGCTATACATCTCCTCGATGCTAGGCTGCTTGTCGGCTATTTGCTCTATACTGTCAGCGGTTATCCCTGAAGAGGTATGATTCAGATGTCTTTTGCGCTGCTTCGCATGATTAATACTAGTATTATGTACGGTATGGACCAGATAGGATACTTGTTTATGCAGGTCTAGGGAACGCAATAATGCGGCTTTACTGATTAGTCTGACAAAGGACTCCTGTATCATATCATCAACAACATCATAGTCCTGCAAGATCTCATAAGCCTTCTTTTTCATAATAGGATAATACCTATCGTATAGCTCTGTTAGAAATACAACATCCTCGTTAACTTCTACAGTAGATAGGATGGTGAAGAACATGAATATTCTCACTCCCTTTAATTTACATTATAATACATAATAATAGTTTATCCACCTTATTATGGAAGTGATGTATGATTCACAATATATGCTACTAGAAGCATTCAGCGAAACAAAAAGACCACTCTAAATAGCTATATTTAGAAAATAAAAAAAACTTGTAAAATTGCTGGAAGCAATCTTACAAGTCTTTTTCGATATACCGGTGAGAGGACTCGAACCTCCACGGTTTCCCTCTCGATTTTGAGTCGAGCGCGTCTGCCATTCCGCCACACCGGCAAAGTATTAAGTTAAAATATGGCGCGCCCTGAGAGATTCGAACTCCCGGCCTTTTGATTCGTAGTCAAACGCTCTATCCAGCTGAGCTAAGGGCGCAAAATTTATATGGAGCGGACGACGGGAATCGAACCCGCGACCCTCGCCTTGGCAAGGCGATGCTCTACCGCTGAGCCACGTCCGCACACGATATGTATTGATGTCCGACTCACTAAAGAAGTGAGCCATGAAGGACTCGAACCTTCGACACCCTGATTAAAAGTCAGGTGCTCTACCAACTGAGCTAATGGCTCATAAAGCAAGAAAATGGCGGAACCGACGGGATTCGAACCCGCGGTCTCCTGCGTGACAGGCAGGCATGTTAGGCCAACTACACCACGGTTCCAGAAGAATAATTGCTTAATGAAAATTGGTTGCGGGGGCAGGATTTGAACCTGCGACCTTCGGGTTATGAGCCCGACGAGCTACCGGGCTGCTCCACCCCGCGTCAGTAAAAAGTATTAATTCCCTTGGATTCCTCGGAAAGTATCCGGATTCCTCAGTGAAGCATTAACTTCACTTTTGGGGATGTGTTATGGTGGAGGCTGAGGGGATCGAACCCCCGACCCTCTGCTTGTAAGGCAGATGCTCTCCCAGCTGAGCTAAGCCTCCATGTAAAGAAGCAACTTAATTATCATAACATAATCAAATCTGTAATGCAACCATTTTTTCTAGAAGTCTAATGCTGTTTCAAGAAGAAATGGTGACCCGTATGGGATTCGAACCCATGTTACCTCCGTGAAAGGGAGGTGTCTTAACCCCTTGACCAACGGGCCGTTTTAAAAACAAATTGTTTTGACAACAAAAAAGATTATATCATGTATTATTAAGTATAGCAATACCTAAATTGATTATTTTTCTTTTTACTCTTCACTAGGTAATAGATTGATATGAAGCTTTTGAGCTATTATCTCAATGATTTCACCCGTAGTTCTATCATTCGTGTCTAGATGCTGCTTAAACACCTCGTGATCAAGCCCTGTGATGCACCTGTCGATCTGCTGAGCAGCCCAAGAGTCTTTTCCTTCACCTCTAACGCTTAATCTCTTAAGCAAGGTCTCTCGGGAGGCACACAAACTAAAATGATAAAGCTCTATACCTCCATCCATTAACTTGCCGATGATTTCCCTGCAATAATCCGGATTCATTAGGGTCATAGGCACGATAATTATTCCATCATATTCGCTAGCTATGTTTTTCTTCGATACATTTCATATGCGGTTTGTGTCTTCCCTGAACCAAAAGCACCATTGATCCATATAATCATGATCATTTGCCTCCGTGAACTAATTTTCATTCGAAGAAATCACTCACAATGATTGCCTATCCTTATAATAAGCGGATAAATATCATACAACAAAAAGACCACTGTCGATAACTCAACAGTGGTCTTGCGTGCTTGGCAACGTCCTACTCTCCCAGGACCCTTCGGTCCAAGTACCATCGGCGCTGGAGGGCTTAACGGTCGTGTTCGGGATGGGTACGTGTGGAACCCCTCCGCTATCGCCACCAAACGGGCATTTGCGGTACAAATGCATTATTCAGGTCTCAGCATCGCCAAATGCTGAAAACAAATTCATCATCAAACAGTCACTTGGACTATATAAATCGGAGCTTGATTCCTGAAAACTGAATCCGAAACGAATTTGCATTCTAAGTATAGGATAAGCCCTCGACCGATTAGTATTGGTCAGCTCCATGCATTGCTGCACTTCCACCTCCAACCTATCTACCTCGTCGTCTTCAAGGGGTCTTACTAATTGGGAAATCTCATCTTGAGGGGGGCTTCACGCTTAGATGCTTTCAGCGCTTATCCCGTCCGTACGTAGCTACCCAGCCATGCTCCTGGCGGAACAACTGGTGCACCAGCGGTACGTCCATCCCGGTCCTCTCGTACTAAGGACAGCTCCTCTCAAATTTCCTGCGCCCACGACAGATAGGGACCGAACTGTCTCACGACGTTCTGAACCCAGCTCGCGTACCGCTTTAATGGGCGAACAGCCCAACCCTTGGGACCTACTTCAGCCCCAGGATGCGATGAGCCGACATCGAGGTGCCAAACCTCCCCGTCGATGTGGACTCTTGGGGGAGATAAGCCTGTTATCCCCAGGGTAGCTTTTATCCGTTGAGCGATGGCCCTTCCATGCGGTACCACCGGATCACTAAGTCCGACTTTCGTCCCTGCTCGACTTGTAGGTCTCGCAGTCAAGCTCCCTTATGCCTTTGCACTCTGCGAATGATTTCCAACCATTCTGAGGGAACCTTGGAACGCCTCCGTTACTCTTTAGGAGGCGACCGCCCCAGTCAAACTGCCCGCCTGACACGGTCCCCGTACCCGGTAAGGGTACTAGGTTAGAACCTAGATACGATCAGGGTGGTATCCCAACGGCGCCTCCACCGAAGCTTGCGCTCCGATTTCTACGGCTCCCACCTATCCTGTACAGATCGTACCCAAATTCAATATCAAGCTGCAGTAAAGCTCCATGGGGTCTTTCCGTCTTGTCGCGGGTAACCTGCATCTTCACAGGTATTAAAATTTCACCGGATCTCTCGTTGAGACAGCGCCCAAGTCGTTACGCCATTCGTGCGGGTCAGAATTTACCTGACAAGGAATTTCGCTACCTTAGGACCGTTATAGTTACGGCCGCCGTTTACTGGGGCTTCGGTTCATAGCTTCGGGTTACCCCTAACCACTCCCCTTAACCTTCCAGCACCGGGCAGGCGTCAGCCCGTATACTTCGCCTTGCGGCTTCGCACAGACCTGTGTTTTTGCTAAACAGTCGCTTGGGCCTTTTCACTGCGGCCCCCTCGTGCTATTCACACTACCGGGGCACCCCTTCTCCCGAAGTTACGGGGTCATTTTGCCGAGTTCCTTAACGAGAGTTCTTCCGCGCGCCTTAGAATTCTCTTCTCGCCTACCTGTGTCGGTTTGCGGTACGGGCACCTTCTCCTGGCTAGAGGCTTTTCTTGGCAGTGTGAGATCATGACCTTCGCTACTATAATTTTCGCTCCCCATCACAGCCCAGCCTTAATGATGTGCGGATTTGCCTACACATCAGCCTCACTGCTTAGACGGACATCCATCAGTCCGCGTCACTACCCTCCTGCGTCACCCCATCGCTCATAGCGGATTACGGTGGTACAGTAATTTCAAACTGTTGTCCTTCGACTACGCCTTTCGGCCTCGCCTTAGGTCCCGACTTACCCTGAGCGGACGAGCCTTCCTCAGGAAACCTTGGGCTTTCGGCGGATCAGATTCTCACTGATCTTTTCGTTACTCATACCGGCATTCTCACTTGTGTAGTGTCCAGCGCTCTTTTCAGTACACCTTCAACCCCTACACAACGCTCCCCTACCCCAGATACATACGTATCTAGCCATAGCTTCGGTGGTGTGTTTAGCCCCGTTACATTTTCGGCGCAGAGTCACTCGACCAGTGAGCTATTACGCACTCTTTCAATGGTGGCTGCTTCTAAGCCAACATCCTGGTTGTCTGTGCAACTCCACATCCTTTCCCACTTAACACACACTTGGGGACCTTAGCTGATGGTCTGGGCTGTTTCCCTTTTGACAATGGATCTTAGCACTCACTGTCTGACTCCCGGCAATAAGTATATGGCATTCGGAGTTTGACTGAGCTTGGTAATCCTTGCGGACCCCGCACCCAATCAGTGCTCTACCTCCACTACTCTTATACCGAGGCTAGCCCTAAAGCTATTTCGGGGAGAACCAGCTATCTCCGAGTTCGATTGGAATTTCTCCGCTACCCCCACCTCATCCCCGCACTTTTCAACGTACGTGGGTTCGGGCCTCCAGTGCGTGTTACCGCACCTTCACCCTGGACAGGGGTAGATCACACGGTTTCGGGTCTACGTCCACATACTAAGTCGCCCTATTCAGACTCGCTTTCGCTGCGGCTCCACCTTCTCGGCTTAACCTTGCATGTTAAACGTAACTCGCCGGTTCATTCTACAAAAGGCACGCCATCACCCATAGATCGGGCTCTGACTTTTTGTAAGCACACGGTTTCAGGTTCTATTTCACTCCCCTTCCGGGGTGCTTTTCACCTTTCCCTCACGGTACTGTTTCACTATCGGTCGCCAGGTAGTATTTAGCCTTAGCAGATGGTCCTGCTGGATTCATACGGGGTTTCACGTGCCCCGCACTACTCGGGATCCGTCTCGGAGAGAACACAGTTTAGGTTACAGGGCTTTTACCTCTATCGCGGGCCTTTCCAGACCTCTTCACCTACCATATTCCTTTGTAACTCCATGTGAGACGTCCCACAACCCCAAGAGGCAAGCCCCTTGGTTTAGGCTGTTCCGCGTTCGCTCGCCGCTACTGACGGAATCACTATTGTTTTCTCTTCCTCAGGGTACTTAGATGTTTCAGTTCCCCTGGTCTGCCTCTACATTTCCTATGTATTCAGAAATGAGTAACTGCGAATTACCACAGCTGGGTTTCCCCATTCGGACACCCCCGGATCAAAGCTTGCTTACAGCTCCCCGAGGCAGTTTCGTTGTTCGCCACGTCCTTCGTCGGCTCCTGGCGCCTAGGCATCCTCCGTGTGCTCTTATTAGCTTAACCTTGATTCTTCCGAAGAAAAATCTCACTAATAACATTTACTTGTTTACACAAGTTGCTAAAAGATGTTCTAAAACGCAAATTCGTTTCGGTATCCAGTTTTCAAGGATCAAGTCTTACTTGAGAGCTTAAACTCTCAAAACTGAGCAACGAGTGAGTAACAGGCCTAAACCTGAGATTGTGGAAGCTAAGCTTCCGATTTGAATGTCTTCATTGCAGAAGACGATTCTCCATAGAAAGGAGGTGATCCAGCCGCACCTTCCGATACGGCTACCTTGTTACGACTTCACCCCAATCATCTACCCCACCTTCGGCGGCTGGCTCCCTTGCGGGTTACCCCACCGACTTCGGGTGTTGTAAACTCTCGTGGTGTGACGGGCGGTGTGTACAAGACCCGGGAACGTATTCACCGCGGCATGCTGATCCGCGATTACTAGCAATTCCGACTTCATGCAGGCGAGTTGCAGCCTGCAATCCGAACTGAGACCGGCTTTGATGGGATTGGCTCCACCTCGCGGCTTCGCTTCCCGTTGTACCGGCCATTGTAGTACGTGTGTAGCCCAGGTCATAAGGGGCATGATGATTTGACGTCATCCCCACCTTCCTCCGGTTTGTCACCGGCAGTCACTCTAGAGTGCCCAGCTTAACCTGCTGGCAACTAAAGTTAAGGGTTGCGCTCGTTGCGGGACTTAACCCAACATCTCACGACACGAGCTGACGACAACCATGCACCACCTGTCTCCTCTGTCCCGAAGGCCGCTGCTATCTCTAGCAGATTCAGAGGGATGTCAAGACCTGGTAAGGTTCTTCGCGTTGCTTCGAATTAAACCACATACTCCACTGCTTGTGCGGGTCCCCGTCAATTCCTTTGAGTTTCAGTCTTGCGACCGTACTCCCCAGGCGGAGTGCTTACTGTGTTAACTTCGGCACCAAGGGTATCGAAACCCCTAACACCTAGCACTCATCGTTTACGGCGTGGACTACCAGGGTATCTAATCCTGTTTGCTCCCCACGCTTTCGCGCCTCAGCGTCAGTTACAGCCCAGAAAGTCGCCTTCGCCACTGGTGTTCCTCCACATATCTACGCATTTCACCGCTACACGTGGAATTCCACTTTCCTCTTCTGTACTCAAGCCACCCAGTTTCCAGTGCGACCTCAGGTTGAGCCCAAGGTTTAAACACCAGACTTAAATAGCCGCCTGCGCGCGCTTTACGCCCAATAATTCCGGACAACGCTTGCCCCCTACGTATTACCGCGGCTGCTGGCACGTAGTTAGCCGGGGCTTTCTTCTCAGGTACCGTCACTCCGGTAGCAGTTACTCTACCGGACGTTCTTCCCTGGCAACAGAGCTTTACGATCCGAAAACCTTCATCACTCACGCGGCGTTGCTCCGTCAGGCTTTCGCCCATTGCGGAAGATTCCCTACTGCTGCCTCCCGTAGGAGTCTGGGCCGTGTCTCAGTCCCAGTGTGGCCGTTCACCCTCTCAGGTCGGCTACGCATCGTCGCCTTGGTGGGCCGTTACCCCACCAACTAGCTAATGCGCCGCAGGCCCATCCCTCAGTGACAGATTGCTCCGTCTTTCATTCTTCTCTCAGGAGAAAAAAGAAATTATCCGGTATTAGCTACCGTTTCCGGTAGTTATCCCAGTCTGAAGGGCAGGTTGCCTACGTGTTACTCACCCGTCCGCCGCTAAGTTATTTTGAAAGCAAGCTTTCAAAATAACTCCGCTCGACTTGCATGTATTAGGCACGCCGCCAGCGTTCGTCCTGAGCCAGGATCAAACTCTCCAATTAGTATTGAAAAGAGCGATATGCTCATTTTGAAACATCTGACGAGAAAATTAATTCTCTAATTTTGGATATCACTTGCGTGATTTCCTACTCACTCGTTGTTCAGTTTTCAAAGATCAAGTTCTCGTTGACGCCGTTTAATATCTCAGCAGCAACTCTTATAATATATCATGCTTTCTGATTTATTGCAACTCTTTTTTTCAAAGTTTTTTGCAATCTAATTCAGATTAACATTCACCAACCGAAAGCTTTATAGATCCTCTTTGCGACTGGATTTATAATGTACCATATATCCCTATATAAAAACAATACTTAAAAATTTATATTTTATAAATAAGTGCTTTTGCCCCACTTTATTTAACATCTTTTATCCCTATTTACCTATAAAAAACGTGTAGATTCTAAGGATACAGAATCTACACGTGTGTCCGGACAGCGACTTGTTATATAAATTTATTAGTTTGAAATCCAAGGATTTCTACGTTTTTTAGTACTCGCTGCTGAACCTTGAGATTTCGTAGCAGTTTTGCTTTTCTTGCTACTAGGTTGACCTGAGGTCTTTGCTTTTTTGCCTGTTGCTGTTTCCTTTGCTACACTCCCCTTATTCTTGAGAGAAGCGTTAGAAGTTGACTCATCAGTCTCTGTTCTAGCCGCTTCAGGAGATTCCTGCACGAACACTTCAGGTTCTTGAATTTCCGGCACCCGATTATGCTGCGAATAATTACCTATCCCTGGATACTGCGGATTGGATGGAATATTAGAGTTATCCTGTCCGCCAAATGCTCCAAGCGTAGAAGTAGGAACCATTCCCTGATTAGGCATTCCTGCTCCATATGCAGAAAAAGCGTTTGGATTCCCATATTCAGGATAGGTGTTGTATACAGGCATGTCATATGAATAAGTTTGCACTGGTTGAATATGCACGCCTCCGCACCCACAAGTTGGCCAAGGAAGGTTCGGCGTCTGTCCTCCATATTGAGGAACAGCATACGGGGAGAAATCCCCGCCTACGTTCATGCCAGCAACATTAGCCTCCATCGGATTCCACTGTCCTGGACTCATATTAGGGGCAGCATTGGGACTCCATTGTTCTGGGCTTATGTTAGGCGCGGCATTGGGATTCCACTGTTCCGGGCTTATGTTTGGCGCGGCATTGGGATTCCACTGTTCCGGGCTTATGTTTGGCGCGGCATTGGGATTCCACTGTTCTGGACTCATATTAGAATACATATTGCCCGAAAAATAACATGGTGAAATACATTCTGGTGCATAAGCCATTGGCTGAACATAACTTGGTGCCCAGTTCATGTTCATATTAGGGCTGTTTTGATATGAATCATAGAGATAAGGATTTCCTCCCAGGCCCGGGTATCCGTTGGAATTATCCCATGTGCAATCATTGTCTGCTTTCTTCTCAGCTTTAGGTGCTTCTTGTTGAGCAATCGGTTCTTGATTTGGAACCGTAATCTGAACAAATAAACTCTGCATTTCAATTTCTTGCACAGGAGCAACTTCCATTTGCATATTAGGCGCAGGATTGGGTGCAGGTTTAGCTTCTGGCTTGGTCTCTGGTTTTACTTCTGGTTTAGTTTCTGGTTTAGGTGCAGGCACTACTTCAGCAGCAGGCTGTTCTTTGGGACCTGTATATTCCTTGCCACCCACTTGTGTTTTCTCTGAGGCGTTAGAAGGTGTATACCCAGGCTGTGTGGGTGAGGTATTGGATACTTTTTTAGGAATATTAACTACTTCCCCTAGCATAAGTACATTTGGATTCTTTAATTGGGGATTGGCCTCAACCATATCCTTTAAAGGAATTCCCCAGGCTTTAGATAATTTCCACAAGGTATCTCCTTGTTTAACGGTGTGCTTGTAGTAAACTTCACTGTTCTCCGGTACGGATACTGGGGCCGTAGGTATTTTTACTTTGTCTCCAACCGCTAATACGTTCGGATTACTGATCTGCGGGTTAGCTTCAATAAGTTTTTGTAACGGCACTCCGTACTTTTGCGATAAGGCATACAAACTATCGCCTTGTTTGACAATGTGTATTTTCACGTAGCATTAACCTCCTAAAAGTTTTGTGGAGTATTGCTTTCTTTACAGCTACACAGCAAAACTGACTTCGAAAGCAAACACCCTTTTCATGGAACATTGCTCTCTTACAAAGTTATATGCGGTACAGCCGCCTCCTTCGTTACTACATCTTATGCAGCCCATGGGCGAATGACATCCCCGAAATAAAAAAAATCCTTTCATGATCCATGAAAAGATTAACCGGAGACTCCCGTTTTCTTCTGCATGTATGCATAAAAGGACTTCTGATGCGTATTCAATGCTATTTACGTTGTATGATTAGTCTTTATTCCCAAACCTTATAGCCATCTTTATCAACCACATTACGGAACTCTTCGAGCAGCTTCAAAGTGATTGGACCCGCTTGTCCTTCACCAATGATCCGGCCGTCAATTTCACGTGCAGCAATAACTTCAGCAGCTGTGCCAGTGAAGAACACTTCATCCGCTATATAAACATCATGCATTGTGAACGGTTCTTCTTTCAGTTTAATACCTAATTTCTCGCAGAGCTCAATAATCGCCAAACGGGTAATTCCTTCAAGGGCTCCCAAGTAACATGGAGGAGTGAAAACTACACCATTTTTGATGATGAAAATGTTATCGCCCGATCCCTCAGTAACATAACCTTGAGCGTTCATCATGATTGCTTCGTCGGCTTCTGCCAAGTTGGATTGGATTTTTACTAGGATATTGTTTAGGTAATTAAGCGATTTGATCTTTGGATTGAGTGCATCCGGAATATTACGGCGCTGGGATACAGAAACTGCACGAAGTCCGTTCAAATACGCTTGTTCTGGGTAAATAGCCAGTTGTTCAACGATAATAATTACACTAGCTTTTGGACAACGGCGCGGATCAAGACCTAAGTTCCCTGGTCCCCGGGAGACGATCAGTCGAATATAGCCGTTACGCATGTCGTTAAGACGAATCGTTTCAGCCATAGCCTCCAGCATCTCATCATACGTTAGCGGAATGTCCAGCATGATCGATTTTGCCGAATCATACAGTCTGTCCAAATGCTCTTTACATTTAAATATATTGCCGTTATAGATACGGATACCTTCAAAAATACCGTCTCCATACAAAAAACCGTGATCAAAAACGGATACCTTTGCATTTTCCTTCGTTACGTGTTGTCCATCCAAATAGATCCATTGCTCAGCCATGAATTTACTGCACCTCCGCTTTCTCTTCCTCATAGGTGTATGTGGGATACGAGCCCAGAATCCTTACCTGACAGCCTAAAGCACTAATTTCTTCAATAGCCCCTGGCAGCAGAACAGATTCTATCGGTTCCAGCACATCAATATAAAAATAATAAGTACCCAGCTTCTTCTTCGTTGGTCGTGATTCAATACGCGATAAATTCAGTTTCCGCCAGGAAAAAGCAGCAAGCACCTGATGCAAGGCACCTGGAAAATCCTCTGGCAGCGTTACTAGAACACTCGTCTTTACTCCTGTGCTGCTCCGCGGAAGATCTATCTTCTGTGGACCAACCAGGACAAACCGTGTGTAGTTGTTGTTGTGATCTGTAATTTGCCGATCTACAATCTCCAGCCCATGCGTAGCGGCGCCAAGAGCGGTACCGATAGCAGCCCAGCCCTTACCCGGATTGTTTTTGACGATTTCCACAGCTTCAGAGGTGCTTCCGACCGACTCCAGTTCAGCCCAAGGGGCATGCTTACGAACAAATTGCATGCATTGTGCCATTGCTACTGGATGCGAAAGGATTTTTACCATCTTGGTGAAATCCTTGTTGCCGTCTGTATCTGTGAATTCCCTTGGGTTACCGATAAGATTCTGTATCGATGGAAAAATCCATTCCGTCTGCATTGGCAGATCCACTTCATTGATGAGCCAATCGATGTGAAGACTAACTGAGCCTTCAATGGTATTTTCAATCGGAATCACGCTGTAATCGGTGGTTCCACCCGCCGTAGAGAGAAATACATCGGAAATTAACTTGTGATGCACAAGCTTTACAGGTTCACCGTTAAACAAATGCAGCAGCGCTTCGTGGGATACCGAGCCCTGCGGCAATACCGCTATTGATTTCATGACCTTACTCCTTTTATCATATCCAAAAATGATACGTTTTGCATCTCGTTTATTTCGAGCAGCTCTGTAGTAACTCCAGAAGCACAAGGTGTTAACCAGCAGGTCCGAGCGGAAATGCCATGTTCCTGCATCGTATTCTTCAAGAAGGCCTCAAGCTCACTCTTGCGGGTCTCTTGGCGATCCACTAAACATAGCAGAGTCGGTCCAGCACCGCTAAGTGCGATCCCTAAAGCACCGTGTTCAGGAGCTTCTGCAAGCAGCTTCTCCATGCCCGGTATAAGCGGTGCACGATACGGCTGATGCAGGCGATCCTGCATCGCTCTGCTAAGCAGATCAAGCCGACCTGATGCCAGCGAAGCCGTCAATAGAGAGGTTCTGCTGATGTTGTACACAGCATCACTAACTGAGATTTCTGTTGGAAGCAATCCCCGCGCTTTTGTGGTTTCCAGTTCGAATTCAGGAATAACCACCAGCACCTCAAGATTTTGTGGTGGTTCTAGCCGAACATAATCCGCATGTTCACCATCCCACACAGCAGTAATAATGCCGCCAAACAAGGAGGCACCCACATTATCGGGATGTTTCTCAAGCTGGGTAGCCATATCAAATAGCTTGCCATTATCCAGCGGAGAGCCAATCATTGTGTTCGCCGCAGCCATGCCGCCAATAATAGCTGAGGCACTGCTGCCGAGTCCGCGCGTAAGGGGAATCTCCGAGTACATCGATATCGATAATTCAGGCACCGTAACGCCTGCCTCTGCAAATACCATTTGAGCGACCTTATAGAGTAAATTGCTCTTATCCTGAGCCACTCCATTCATCTCATCACCATATAGATGAAAAACAGTCTCCTCTGCTTCCTCCATCTCAATCCAGGCATATAGCGGCAAAGCCATACCTAGAGTATCGAAGCCCGGACCAAGATTGGCAGTACTAGCAGGCACTTTAACCCTAGCTCTTCCGTAAATACTCATAACAGGTACAATCTCCTTACTATGTTTTGAAATATGAAAGTATTAGTTCAGTGACGTGGTTAACCTTCCACTCGATAATGGCTCTTGATCCGGCGGATGACTTTCAGCTCCTCGAAATGGCGCAGCACTTTGTTCATGCTTGCTTTACTAGCGTTATGAGTGACAATAATGATCTCCGCATCAGGATTATTGGGATTGGCTTGCTGAACTACTGAATCCAAACTTACATCATATTCGGCAAACACTTGAGTAATCTTAGCCAATACCCCTGCTTTATCATCAACATGCAGAAGTAAAAAGTTTTTATAAAAGATAGCTTCATCACTCTTAAGCTTTTTCTGCTTGTAAGGTACTTTTTGCTTCAATCCATTAACACCTAGTTTAAGGTTCTTAATGACAGCTACCAAATCAGCTACCACTGAGGTTGCAGTTGGCATAGCGCCCGCACCCGCACCGTAGAACATAGTCTCTCCCACTGCTTCCCCGTATACGTAAACTGCGTTGAACACGCCATTGACGGAAGCCAAGGGATGACTAGCCCGAATCAAGGTTGGCTGAACACTGATGCTGAATTCTTCATCCTGACGTTCAGCGATGCCTAACAGCTTAATTTCATATCCGAGACGTTTCGCAAAGGCGATATCCGCCTTACTCACCTGAGAAATCCCACTCACACTTACATCATGCAGCTCCACGTTAGTACGGAAACCTAAGGTTCCGAGAATCGCCATTTTGCGGGCTGCATCCAGTCCTTCCACATCCGAGGTTGGATCAGACTCTGCGTATCCCAGATCCTGCGCTTCTTTTAACACATCATTATAGGATGCGCCTTCTTGGCTCATTTTGGTTAGTATGTAATTAGTCGTTCCATTCACGATACCTATAATTTTCATAATCTTATCCGAGGAAAAGCCCTCGATAAGTGTGCGGATAATCGGAATGCCTCCTGCAACGCTAGCCTCATAAAAGACATCACATTGCTTCTCCTGCGCCTTAGCAAGAATCTCTGATCCGTGCAGCGCCATCAAATCCTTGTTCGCAGTTACGACATGTTTACCGCGTTCCAAAGCTTCAAGAATATATTCTTTGGTTCCCGCGATTCCACCCATAACTTCAACGATGACATCAATTTCAGGATCACGAATCACATCCCATGGATCTGTCGTTATTTTAGCAGGATCAACCTCGATTTCGCGTGGTTTATTAGAATTATTCACAGCTATACGTTCAATGACAATTGAAGAGCCTACCTGGCTGCTTAAATCCTCTTGATTCCCTTCCACGATACGAACTACACCTGTGCCTACTGTTCCCAGGCCCAGCAACCCCACTTTAACCGGCTTCATCTGTCTCCTCCTAAAAGTTTACGAATATAGTTCCTATCCCTGTCCAACGATTAAAGCTCGCTTCACTCCTGGAATCTCTTTCAGACTATCCAGCATCTCCCCGAGTTCCTCATTTAAGTGTGAAATTTCTACGGAGATCACCACATTTGCCCGCCCTTGCAGCGGAATACTCTGGTGAATCGTCAACACATTAGCCCCATGTCCCGCTACAGAGCCTAGTACCTTGGAAAGCATTCCAGATTCGTGCTCCAAATCCATGGAAATCGTAACGATCCGCTCCCGTTCGAGCTGATGGATCAAATGAATTCCATCCTTGTATTTATAAAAAGCGCTTCGGCTTAATCCCACCTGCTCTACACCTTCATTTACGGTCTTCGCATCCCCGGCCTCAAGCAATTGTTTAACCTGCATAGTCTTAAGTACAGCATCAGGTAATATGTCCTCCCGGACCAAATAATAGCGTTCTTTCACGAACGTCCTCACCTCAAAGACTTTTGTGTTTTCTTAGTGGACATTATATCGGAAAAAGCCTGTAAATTGCAATAACTTTATCTGGATACTCTGAGGTCGGGGAGTTAGACGCAATAAAACCCCCGGATTCCCGGGGGCAGTTGGCAATCGTATGTACACTAACTGTATGGAATCGTCGTCCCGCAATAGTCACAGATTTTATCCTGCCCTGGAAGTACTCTACTCTTAGCACCGCAACTCGGACAAACGATGGATTTGGGCAGTTGGACAGGTGGTTTAGGCCTATTCTCCGGCAATGACTGCCGCCCAGATGATGGCTGGTTCTCTGATGCCGCGGAGGGCTGTGCCCGGTCAGGATGCACAAGATTGGGCGGTTGTTTATCTAAGAGCTTAACACGTCCTTCATAATAGACAAGATCAGAAGCAAGTAACCCCCATCTCACTAAATACCGTAGGTCTCTACGTACATCATCTTCACTTTGTTTCGTGATATCAGCTAAATTACCGATATGTCTAACATCATCCACTATGATCAGCATGAGATACTTCTTGCACAGAAAATCAAAGTTTTCTGTTGCGAAGGTAGCCCTCCCTGCAAAGCTGTCCGCCGGAATTATAAAGATCAAGTAGAGGACCACCAGAATGATCAATAAAGTGAACCACTTAAAATCCCCTTTGTAGGTCCCCACGGCGAAGAGGACGGCAAGTTCCATAAAAGCTCCCATACATACATGATAGAGCAATTTATAGTTAAATGATTTCCGCTCATTCTTATAATGAGTGCTTACAAAACGAAGCATCGCAAGTACAAACCCAAGCGGAGCAAACAAATAGGCAATCGCCATGATGATTCGATCAAACACTGTCCGGTCTCGCTTGTTACGATAGCGAAGGTTATTCTCAGGCGCACGCACCAGTGCTTGTGCCCGTTTAGAATAAATAAGCTTCGGCGGCAATTTTACAAATGGGTTATCTACACGTCCTTCATAATAAACAATATCTGGAGAAAGTACTCCCTGATCTTTTAAATATTCCAAAACCTCGCGGACGTTCTCTTCACTGAATCCGCGAATATCGGATAGGCTGCCGATATGCCTTATGCCGTCCACAAGAACCAATGCGATATAGTCATTGCAAAGATAGGTGAATCCCTCTCTCCATCCTACGGCTCTAACGGATAATTTGATGGCGGGAATCCTAAACAATGCGTAGATAATCACCAGCCTGATCAAGAGTGCGACATAATCGATTTGACCGAGTAGCTTGCTAATAATGAAATAGATCGCCAATTCTACAAAGGCACCCATACACGCATGATAAAACAGGTTAATATTGCTTGCTTTGCGCTGTCTCTTGGAATGTGTAGATAATAACCGAATGGCAGCCAATATAAAGCCAACCGGAGCAAATACATACGCAAACACAATAGTCGTATAATCAAACGCCGTCCGCTCATATTCATGCTTGTACACGGGTTTTCCCGATGTCGGCGGCTGTCTGCGTATATCCAATCCACTCATTTTGTCTTTAATCCCCTTATTTATGTAATCCTATATGCGATGCAGCTAATCTATTGGTTGACGGCATTAATTGTACGGGATCTTCGTTCCACAGTAATCACAGCTTTTAGATTGGCTTGGGAGCACAGTATTCTGGGCTCCGCACCCCGGACAACGGATAGACTTAGGCAGTTGCGGTGGAGACTGAGGCTGCGCAGGTATCTGCTGCCCCGATGCTTGGGTTCTCCCCGTTCCTTCGAAGCCCGAAGTACTTCCAGGGTAACCTTGATTAGCTGCTGATGACTCTGGCGTCTGGCGCCCTTCGGATAACGAGATATCAATATCAAGCAGTCCTTTATCCTTCAGATACTGGACATCTCTTCGTACATCACTTTCACTTTGGCCTATTCGTTCAGATATACTGCCAATATGCCGGATATTCTTATTTTGAATCAGCTCTATATAAGAAGTGTTAAGCTTAGAAAGGGTATATTTAGCTTTCGCTGTCACACTGGCCAGTATAAAAGCTGGAGTCAAAAACATGATTGCAATTAAAATAAGCGTTGATACTAATTCAGAAGTTCCAAATTCCCCATTGAGCGCACTAGAAAACATGGCAATAGAAAGTTCAACAAACCCACCAATAAATACATGCATCAGCAGGTTGAGGTTAGTCGGTCTGCGGTAATTTTTGTAATGCGTTGTCATCAAACGTAACAAGGCAAGCACAAGTCCAACGGGCATCAGCAGATAAGCCGCCGCGAGAATAACATAATCAAACCCGGTACGTTCGTATTTAAGCCGGGGAACGGCTGCATTTCCTCTCGGGAGCGGTGACGGCTCTTGTAGGTTCAAACTGTTCATGTAGTAAACTCCTCCTATTTAAGTGCCGCTAATTCACGGTTACGCCGCTGAAGTGTAGACTTTATGCTCTCTGACATCTCATTTATTTCTACCTGCCAGCCCTCATGTGGCTCTTGGGTCGCCAGCAGTAGCTTCACGTGATCATGTAACAAGGAAATCTGCTGCTGCAGAATATCCTCTGTAGCATATAAAGACGGTTCTGATATCGGATCACTGTACTTAAATTTTTCCTCCAACATATCTAGCACGTTCACTAGCTGCCCAGATTCGGAATTCTTCCAGCTACTAGCCAGCTCACTCATTTCAGTTAATTCGTTCTGATACCGCCGAAACTTTTGTAAAGACTTATTAGCTTGCTGTTCCCCTGCCCCGGCATTCCACCCGTAAAGCCCTATCGCGGCCAAAGTGATCGCCCCTAACACAAGAATCAGCAGTTGTTCGGCTGCGTACCACAAGGCGGGTAACTCCAGCAGCCAATCGAATAATAAGGCCGATACAAATACGATCGCTGCATAGATTCCCGTAATGATTGCACCGCTGATAAGAACAGGCGGAGTCTGCTGAATGCTACTTGCAGTTCGGAGCCAAAAAATACAATAGCCATAGATTACACTCTCTGCTAGCAGAACCGCGGATAAAGAAATTATGAACCGAAACAGTGAGTCGGAGAAACCTAATCCAATAAACGAGAACACTGTCAGTACTATAGCTACCGCATAAATGACGGTAATAATGTATATATATCTCCTGCTTTTGTTCATTAGGTCCTCCTTAGCCTGCTTTTGTTCCGCACTCTGCACAGAATTTTTGTCCAGCTTTCAGCTCATGTCCACAGCCGCTGCATTTAATCACCATGCTGTCTCCACAATGAGGACAGAATTTCACCCCTGGCGCTACCATAGTCCCACATTTACCGCAAGCTTTAGGCATTTCTTTTCCACAGGAGACACAAGAAGCCGCTCCCTCAGGATTATCTGCTTTACAGGATGGGCAAGCACGATAAGGATTTCCGCAACCTGGACAGAACTTAGCTCCCGCATTTAGTTCATGCCCACATTCAAAACATTTGATCTTGTTCGCAGACGGAGAACCTTGCGGGTTGCCTCCAAGCGCCTGCCCACAACCGCTGCAGAACCGTCCCTCTACTGGATTCATAACTCCACACTTAGAGCAGGAACGCTGCTCTTGACGTATAACTGTAGTCCCTGAATCCAAATTCATCCCTCTAGTCATACGGTTCACCATATCCATAGCCGGTCCAGCAAATCCCATTCCAAGTCCAAGCCCCATCCCGGTGTTCATCATGCCCACTCCAAGATTGCCGGGATTACCTGCCGCTTCTTCCATCGTGTCAAAACCACGCTCCTGCTGATAGGTGAATCCGATGATATCCATTTCTGCTTTTTTAGCCAAAGCTTCCTTCAAACGAATCGTTGCCGGATCATCCTCTGGAATATTGATCGAATCAATATAGAAATTATTCAGCTCAATGCCATTATCCAAGAAAGCCGAGGCTAGTCGGCCCTGAATATGTTTGGAGATCTCTGCAACATAAGCATTAATCTCCAGTATGCTGATTTGCTTGTGCACAAGGTAAGAAGAAATAAGTTCATTTATATTCGACATCAGCAGTCCGCGGAAATAACTGATAAGCGTTTCATGATCAAACTGCGGGAGTGTCCCTACGAGCTTCAGCAAGAATTTTCGCGGATCATCGATTTTTACACCAAACTGCCCAAAAGAGCGAACAGAAATCATGATTTTGTATTTAGGATCCTGAAGCTGTAAAGGCGAGCTTGTTCCCCATTTGACATTCATCGAATTCGTCTTATTCACATACCATACTTCAGCCGTAAATGGTGATTTTCCACCAAAAGGAAGATTAACGATATTGGATAAAATAGGTATATTAGCGGTACTTAGAGTGTGCCGCCCAGCTGTAAAGGAATCAAGCGCTTGTCCGCCCTTGAATAGAATCGCTTCCTGGGATTCATTAACGATTAGTTGTGTCCATGTTCCCAGCTCCTGGTTAGGATATTTCCATGCAAATATACCTGGAGGACCGTCATACTTCACCACTTCTATAATTGCCATCTGCTATTCCTTCTTTCATTATCTTATATATAAATAACGTGTATGCTCCCAAATGGGAATTAGTGTATTTCGATATTTATTGTATACGATATATATCGTGTTTTGGGTTCTTTTATTGAAAAAAATTACTGATCTCCTCACAAAAAAAGCGCCAACTATGCCATCCCTTTACAGGAAAACCATAGTTGGCGCTTCATAGTCAGCTAAAGATTAATAGTAGCTGCTGTTCTCAACGAATTCGAATTCGAAATCAGCGATACGGACAATTGTTCCTTCTACAGCACCGCGTTTACGAAGCTCTGCATCTACACCCATATGACGCAAAGTCCGTGCCAGCTTGAGAATCGCATCATGTGTGCTAAGCTGCATGCGCTTCAGCATACGTTCGATACGTGGGCTTGTGACCACAAACGCCTCGTTATCCCGTGTAATAGTAAACGAATTATCCTCTTCTGCTTCCAGCTTATACACCTTACGTTCAGTAGTTTCAGCAACTTCCTCAACCACCGGAGCAACCGGAATACTGTCGAGAATATCCGTTGCACGATATAAGAGCTCCTGAACACCCTGACGGGTAAGGGATGAAATTGGCATGATTTCTAAATCCGGCCGCACCTCAGCTACGCGTTCACGGAAAGAAATAAGATTCTCTTCTGATTCAGGCATATCCATCTTATTCGCCGCCACAATCTGCGGACGATCGATTAGACTAGCATTGTACTGCTTCAGCTCATCATTAATTAGAACCCAATCCTCGAAGGGATCACGGCCCTCAGAGCCAGACATATCAACTACATGAATGATGATACGCGTGCGTTCAACGTGACGCAGGAATTCGTGACCCAGACCTATGCCTTCACTAGCTCCCTCGATTAATCCAGGCAGATCCGCCATCACAAAGCTTCGGCCATCCCCAACATCCACTACCCCTAAATTCGGTGTAATTGTTGTGAAATGGTAAGCTCCGATTTTGGGCTGAGCTGCGGACACAACCGACAGCAACGTAGATTTACCCACACTCGGGAAGCCTACAAGCCCTACATCAGCCATTACCTTAAGTTCCATAACAACATAACGCTCTTGGCCTTCTTCACCGTTCTCCGCAAGCTCTGGTGCAGTATTATTAGCTGTGGCAAAACGGGTGTTACCCCGGCCTCCACGGCCTCCACGTGCAACTACAACCTGTTGTCCATGACGCGTCATATCGGCAATGATCTCTTGCGTATCATCGTCAATCAGAATGGTTCCTGGCGGAATACGAACGATCATATGATCCGCATTCGCTCCATGTTGGCTTTTGTTCCGTCCTTTAATCCCTTTGTCAGCTTTGAAGTGGCGCTGATAACGGAAATCCATCAACGTGCGCAGTCCCTCATCTACACGGAAAATAACGTCGCCTCCACGGCCTCCGTCACCACCGGCAGGACCACCCTCCGGTACATATTTCTCCCGGCGAAACGCAACGAGACCATCCCCGCCGTCACCGCCTTTAACATAAATCTTAGCTTTATCTACGAACATAAATGTTCACCTTCCTCACATTTCAAGCGGTAATCGCAGCTCTACATAAGCCCTGCTAGGCTTAAACTGCTCTGCTTTCATGATTTTTCCTTGTACTATATTATAAATTTGCCCTTTGAGCAGCTCGGGATTGCCATGCTCCCCCTCGCCTTCGAAGGAGATAAGAATGTCTCCTCCATCCTGAAAAAAGCCAAGGCGCAGCTTGCGCGTCTCCCCCTGAGGAGCCAGCCCGTTGTACTGATAAGCCCGTATGGTCTGCATAATCACTGAAGTCAGCTCATCTCCTGCTTCTGGATTTAGCTTGTCCTCTAGCTGCAACCCTTCCTCCACCTGAACTTCCAATTCCAGACTAGACCTGTTAGTTCGGAAGGATTGGATATAGAAAACCAATGAAGGAATGCCCAACTTAGCGATACGACTATCAAGTGCTATGCGTTCCTTTATTCTTTCCACACACTCCACGGATTTATTAGGCTTTCCAAGCTGAATATATCCGTATAGAATCTGCAAATCGTTCATCCAATCATGTCGATGATGATTCAGTGTCCGAATCGCCGCCTGTTGCAGAGTGTTCTCTTGTATACGCAGCTCCCGTTCATAATGACGCTGGCTCCAGATAAAACTGAAAGCAACGATTGCCACTACCCAGACTCCGAGTAATAGACACGTCAGAAGAGAAGTATGCCAATACAAAAGACCTAAAGGAAGCATTACGGATAACATGACTGCCCAGATTGCACTTTTCCAGGATTTCATTCTTTCTCCCCGTCCCTCAGTTCGCAAAATTCATGACTTCGTTTAGATAATTTGTTTTGTTAGTATCATTTACCATTTCCTAGTATAACACACGCGTTCACTGTAGTTCACCAGAGATAATAACGAGAATTTCACATCTATCTAACCATTCCAACTTTGCATCACAAATAATTATGAATATTCTACAAAAAAGCCTCCGGCACTCATGCCGGAGGCTTCTACTTGCTCATATGGTCCGTAAGCTTACGCTTCCAGTGCCGCTGCTACCGGAGCGACATCAACTGGGTACACGCTCACTTTTTTGCGATCGCGGCCCCAACGTTCGAACTTCACTACGCCATCCACCATTGCGAACAAAGTATCATCTTTACCGATGCCTACGTTAGTTCCTGGGTGAATTTTTGTTCCGCGTTGACGAACCAAGATGTTACCGCCGGTTACTGCTTGACCGTCAGCACGTTTCACGCCAAGACGTTTGGAATGGGAATCCCGTCCGTTTTTTGTGGAACCTACACCTTTTTTCGATGCGAACAATTGAAGATTCAATTTCAACATGTTGTCAACCTCCTTCTTTAAATATTTACTTGCTGTATTTGAATATACTTCCCGTATGATTCTGCGATATCATTCAGCATCACGACCATGGATTCAAGCAGCAATTGTACCTTCGCGGAAGTATCGAAATCTTCAACAGAACTTAATGTTCCACTTAAGAATCCGTTCTTCATGGATGTATCCATGGAGATTCCGGTCAAGGTCTCAATCGAATTGACGGTTCCAACTGTTACAGCGGATACCCCGGCACATACGATATCTTCGCCACGCTTCGCATAACCCGCATGCCCCTTAACCTCAAAGCCAACGATAGTTCCTAGATCCGATAATCGTGTAATCCGCACGCTAATCATTAACGCACCTTCTTACGCTTGAATCTTCTCGATAGTTACTTTCGTGTACGGTTGACGATGACCTTGTTTCTTGTGGTAGTTCTTCTTAGGTTTGTATTTGTAAACTACAACCTTAGCGCCTTTACCATGTTTCTCGACTTTAGCTGTTACAGACGCGCCGCTTACTAGCGGAGTTCCTGCAGTCAGACCACCATCGTTAGAAACAGCCAATACACGGTCAAAAGTTACACTTGCGCCGTCTTCAGCTTCCAACTTTTCAATGAACAAAACGTCGCCCTCTTGGACTTTGTATTGTTTACCACCAGTTTCGATAATTGCATACATTTTACTTGCACCTCCTCATGTCTCAGACTCGCCTAGTCTAGGTGGCAGAATTCCCGTAGGAACTGCACTTATGTACCCGATCGGAGCGGTTACAGCATGTGCAGGATCAACTGCATCAAACACATACTTGAAGATAGTATCATACTTATGACTTATCGTCAACTCATTCCAGCCATTCTCCAACTTTTCCGGTTCCCCCGCAGCACTGGCAAATCACAGGTGCAAAGCTGGCTGAATCATGCCTTGCCTTCTTTCTGGTCATCTCGAGCAGCCCGAGTCTTGTCCACCCCAAAATATGTGTTTTGGTGCGATCCTTGCAGATCACTTTCTCTAATCGCTCTGTGACCATCTTGCGGTGAAGCTCTTGTTCCATATCAATAAAGTCGACAATAATGATTCCACCAGTATCGCGTAACCGGATCAAACGACCGATCTCCTCAGCTGCGAGCAAATTCGTATTGGTAACCGTCTCTTCAAGCGATGCTCCGCCAATGTATTGAGCGGTGTTGACATCAATTACGGTTAACGCCTCTGTCTCATCCCAGATCATTGTTGCTCCGCCCTCCAGC
Source organism: Paenibacillus sp. FSL R7-0163 (assembly GCF_037969975.1). Taxonomy (NCBI): domain Bacteria; kingdom Bacillati; phylum Bacillota; class Bacilli; order Caryophanales; family Paenibacillaceae; genus Paenibacillus; species Paenibacillus sp. FSL R7-0163. The sequence continues at coordinate 723,524 of NZ_CP150224.1, read as the reverse complement.
GTAATTTTGCGGCTGAAGCTCTTAAGCAATTGATCCTGAATACCATAAGCAGCGAAAATAGACTCCGCTCCATTATAAAGACAGACTGGCTTGTACCCTTCAGGAGCCATGTCGTCCAGAAAGGCTGTTGCTTCTCTAGCTGCGGCAGATGAATCAATAATCAACTGATCCCGTTGCGGATTAAAGGCATCTCTTATAAAGCGTTGGACAATACTAAGATCACGATGTAGTAAAGCGGGAGCCTCTACCGTCTGTGCTTTACGTGTAATATTCTCCCATTGGGCACGCAGAAAGGAAAGATCGCCCTCCACAGCTTCATGTGGCTCGTCCTGAGAAACTGTCCGCATGATAAGCCCTTCTTCTTTCATTCGCAGACGTTCTCCGATTCCTTTGAGACGGCTGCGCTCTGCTTCCCGGCTTATTTTTTTGGAGACACCGACGTATTCTGCAAAGGGCATGTACACCATCCAGCGCCCGGGCAACGTATAATGAGTCGTTACACGCGCGCCTTTTCCGCCGCTTGGCTCTTTCCGCACTTGAACAACGATATCCTGTCCCGGCTGCAAAAGCGTCTCGATAGAGGGCTTCACATCAGGCTGTTTATCCAAATTAGGGTGCAATACATCATCAACATATAAAAAAGCATTCTTCTTCTGTCCGATATCAACAAAAGCAGCCTGCATACCTGGAAGTACGTTAATCACACGGCCTTTGTAATAACTGCCGACCAACCCTTGCTGCTGATCGCGTTCAGCCGCGTACTCCACCAGCCTTCCGTTTTCCAGAAGAGCCATTCGGGTAATGTGCTGCGTGCAGTGAACGATCATCTGTTTCATGGCTTCACCTCTGGTTTCGTTCGTTCATTCCTTCACATTCTCTGCATAAATACACTATATTCCGAAGTAGGTTGATATTAAGCGCTGTTCCGGCACAACAGCAACAACATTTCCTTTACCGTTTAACACATAGATAAAATGATATTGATTACGTTTAAATAGACGCAATATATCATCTAAAGGTTTCGCAGATAATGCAACTATTGGACGAGCTACGCTTCCTGTTCGCAAATGATACTCATAAACAGCCTCCCGATTCATCAAAAAAGCAACAAACCGGTACGGTAAATTACGATGGTCGGTAAAATTCGAATACAGCAAAAAAGCTCCGATCATGACCATATTCAGCCTAAGGCCTCCACCCGCTCCAAGAGGCAGCAGCGCATATATAATCACAAGGACACTTGCGGCTACACTCACCCGTCCAGTCCATAACAAAGTGTAGTAATAAGGAAGCACTAAACTAATAGTGGCCTGAAGCACTTTACCTCCGTCAAGCGGCAGCACTGGCACTAGATTAAAAAGTCCAATCATGGCATTGGCATGAATAAAATAGGTCAGAAATTCCTGATTGCCATAACCGGCTTGTTGAAGTCCCAAAGCAATTACAATCATAATTCCATTTTGCAGTGGACCGGCAAGGGCAATTCCGATCTCACGACTGGCTGTAAGCCGCCCATGATCTTCAATAACAGCCACTCCGCCAAACGGAAGAAGCTGAACCGACTTAACTGTAACACCAGCCAAAAGAGCCGCAACGACATGCCCCATTTCATGAATGAAGACAATCGTAAATAAGGTGAGCAGCTCTAGAAATTGTCCCGTGATCACGGAGAATAACATAATGATCACGAACAGTGGATGTAGTGACAGTTCGATACCAAAGATCCTAATCAAACGATACCACTTCTGTAGGATCAATATAAGTCTTGTCTTTCATCACTGCGAAAAACAGTGTGGAAGCTGAGGATACGTCCTTCTCCATCATCCAACCGAGTGAATCCCCGCTCTGCACCCAGTCATCAACCTCCAGCTTGGTGCCGCTCAAATGTCCGTATTCTGCGGTGACACCGCCTGAATGCTGAACAGCAATTCGAATGCCCCCTTCCAGCTCTTTAGAGATGGAGAGAATACGTCCCATGTCTATACTTTTCACCGTCACATTTAAGGTTGAATCGATTTGAGGCATAATTTCCACCCCTTTTAGCGTAGAAGCAAAAGGCTGGACAATGCTCCCAGCAATCGGCGCAGTGAGTTGATGATGAGCGGCCACTTTTTGAGCAGGCTCATCTTTATCTCCAAACATCGGAATGAACGCTGGAGCTCCGTTAAAGTTCTCCTCATACCAAACTCTCACAGCCGTGAAATCCATGTCATTGCTTAACGCATCACTAATAAAAGCTTGCATCTTATACGACCATGGCTGATGTACCGCAAAGACCCCCCACACTGCTCCAAACACAAGAACACTAGCAACAAAGCGCCGAATAAAACCGGCAGCAAAATTCGAGCCTCCACCGCCATCATCCTCCCAGCCTCCACGACTCTTTTTCCACATCACCTCTGGATCGGGCTCTACAGAGGATTGATCCGCATTCTTAAATCCTGTTCCCCATTCCTTAAAGCTCGTACTCTTATCCGGCATAATAAATAAAGGGGGAGTCTCCGCTATTTCTAGTTCTTGGACTTCCGAAACTCCTGAGACTGCTGAGACTTCCGGGAGTTCCTCCAATAAACTACGAATACGCTCCTTGCGGCGATTCTTGATATCTGATTTCTGATCCATATTTATCCCTCCGGACGGGCTTGTTTTACTTCCATTTTATGAAGCACGGAAGTCTCTTTAGAACAAGCCCCTCCAAGACAGACCATTTAAATCCCGGAAATGCCATACATTCATATTTATTCAAAAAAAATAAGCCCCACCATAGATTTCTCTACTCGTGGGACCCGTGTATGCTTCTTATAATAGGATTGCTTAGTAAAAATTAAGCCATACCGAAAAATTTCTTAAGTTTCTTAAATGCTCCCGGTTTGCGGTCAAGCTGCATCAGGGGTACAGCATCACCTAAAATTCGGCGTGCAATATTGCGGTAGGCAATAGCTGCTGACGAATCGGGATTCATAACTGTAGGTTCTCCGTTATTTGCGGCTTTAATGACTAGTTCATCATCCGGAACAATTCCGATAAGATCAATGTTCAGCACCTGTAATATATCCTCAATATCAAGCATATCGCCAGACTTCACAAGACCTGGGCGAATACGGTTTACCACCAATTTCGGCGATTCCACACTCGACTGTTCTAATAGTCCGATTATACGATCGGCATCCCGCACAGCGGCATGCTCTGGTGTGGTAACCACAATCGCTTTATCCGCACCGGCAATCGCATTGCGGAAGCCGTGCTCGATTCCTGCTGGACAATCGATCAGAACATACTCATATTCCTTCTTTAGTTCAAGAATGATATCTCTTACTTGTTCAGGAGAGACAGCCGTTTTATCCTTTGTTTGAGCTGCAGGCAGCATATACAATTCATCAAAGCGCTTGTCTTTAACGAGCGCTTGATTAAGGCGGCAACGTCCTTCCGCTACATCCACAAGATCATAAATAATACGATTCTCAAGCCCCATAACTACATCCAGATTACGCAGTCCAATGTCGGTATCGACGAGACATACTTTTTTGCCCTGCAGTGCAAGTGCGGTTCCAATGTTGGCTGTTGTGGTTGTTTTGCCAACTCCGCCTTTGCCCGAGGTTACGACTATCGCTTCTCCCATGGAGGCTACACCCCTTTAAACACATTTAAATCCTGACGTAATTTGACCAAATTATGAATCTTATCGATCTGCATAGCTCCGTTTGTTAAATATGCAAATTCCATACTGCTTTCTCGGGTTTCCCATTCATCGGGCGGACGACTAATAATATCGGCAATTCGCAGCTGCGTTGGAGACATTAAAGAAGCAGCTATAATCGCTTCCTCATTCCCGTCTACTCCAGCATGCGCCATCCCTCTTAGCGAACCTAGTATATAAATATCGCCTGAACAGGTTATGGTCCCCCCCGGGTTCACATCCCCCAGATATAGAAGATTTCCGTTATGGTGCAGCACCTGACCGGAACGTAGAATTCCACTCATCAAAAACAATGCGTCATTATCCTCACTGCCGGGCGCTGGAAGCGCCTCTATAGATCGAATCAACAGATTTCCCTGTCCCTTAAGAATCTCCAGCACAGCTTCCTTGTCTTCCTCAGTTACGGTACGATTGCCCAGCTTTATGTCCACATGTACAATCGGTCCAGTTAAAATATTTTGATGGCTGTGCTCCAGCTTATAGCGAAGCTCGCTCAGAAGATCTTCAAAGGGACATTTGTCGTCTAGCAGGAATATCAGGCCATCCTTGATGCCCTTAATCCTTACATGCTTGGATTTTACTGTCATATGCCTGGCCCCCTATCCTCATTCATTCGTGCCGGGCCCCTTAAATTCCTGCTTTGTATAGAAAGAAAATAGAAGCTATTTAAGCCGCTTCTTCTTTATTCGTTTCTTTCTTGATTAGCTCAAGCTGGCGCCGAACCGGTATGTAGAAGAGTAGCCCGATGGCAAAATGGAAAAGCATCGTCGGCAGCATGTGATTCAAAATCGCCCAGCTATAAGGTTCTTGATTAAGATTAAATACACTATAGATACCAAATAGTATACTATCCTCAAGTAGACTTCCAAGCAGAACCACAGTCATCATAAGGGGTAGCGGAGCACGTGGAATCTGAAATAAAAGGCCGATTAAATAAGCCGACAATCCCATCGCAAAAGAGTGTGCTCCAAGAATTCTGCCGTAAAAAACGACATCATGCAGCATTCCAAAACACAATCCCAATATAAGTGCTGTATGCCGATGATGATATATAGTCACGAACAATAACACTACAAAAACCAGATTCGGAATGATTCGCATCTGCCAAACATCTGGAATCAGCCAAGGTAAAATGGTCCCCTCCACAATAAATAAGAGGAACAGTAACAGAACAAGAACTGATCTGCGCATATTCACTATTCAGCACGCTCCTCCGTAAACACAACAATCAACTGCTTCCAGTCCTGAAATTCTGCTGAAGGCTTAATCACTGCTGTGGAGGTTAATCCAAATTCACCAACATCGACGCTTTCAACTGTGCCTATTGTCAATCCCCTTGGATACAATCCTCCAATACCGGAAGACAGAATAGTATCCTTCGCTGCAATAGGATCACCCGGAGGAATCTTAGTCATCAGCAGTCTGTTCGTCTCTGGATTATAACTCTCAATCATCCCAAAGGATTTACCCTCTTTATTTAAGGCAGTTGCCGCAATAGGCGGCTGGGAATTAGGATCATTGGTGTCCATCATTGTCATCAGCTTCACCGTGGAGGTGAAATTGCTCACCTTACTGATAACACCAACTAGACCATCCACTGAAATCACGGACATATTAGGTCTAACCCCATCTTTGGAGCCCAAATCGATAACAATCGTACTATTGCTTGGCTCTGTTGTCTGGCTAATTACCTGTGCAATACGATATTCATATTTATACAAATTTTTCTGTTCTTCAGTGAAATTCCAATTTCTCTCCAACTCGTCATTCCGCGCCTTGACGAAATTATACTGGGCTTTATCACGTGCATACTGGGCAGCCATAATTTTAAGCTGTTCATTTTCTTTAGCAAGATCACTCAGATTTCCAATATCTTCAAACAAGCCCGCTACATATCCAGCGGGCTTGTAGAACATTTTTTGCACGAAACCAGTCGAATCTCTGAGAAAGTTCTCCGGCCAGGACAAGCCTTTCCTTGTTGCCAAGCTGAAGCCCATTACCACAATGAACAGCACCAGTGTAATCAACAGAATAAACAGACGTTTATTGCTTAAGAGTTTAAACAGTTTCAACACCCTCTAACAACAGTATTTCTCCCATAACAGGGGTTGACTTACACAAGTGGTAGAACATCATCTTATCTCTTCGAACGAAGACTGGATCCGCTGCGGCTCTTGAACAAATGAATGTTCTCAAGTGCCTTACCGGTTCCAATAGCTACACAGTCCAGTGGATTCTCAGCAACAATAACCGGCATTCCCGTCTCACGTGCAAGCAGCTTATCCAAGTTGCGAAGCAAAGCTCCCCCACCTGTCAAAACAATTCCACGATCCATAATATCTGCTGCAAGCTCTGGCGGACATTTTTCCAATGTTACTTTAACAGCTTCAATAATAGCATTCACTGTGTCAGACAAAGCTTCACAGATTTCATCAGAAGTAATTGTAAGTGTTTTTGGCAGACCTGTTACGAGATCACGGCCGCGAATTTCCATGGTTTCAGCCTTTTCAAGAGGAAGGGCCGAGCCAACATCCATTTTGAGCTGCTCCGAAGTACGTTCACCGATCATCAGATTGTATTGACGTTTGATGTATTGAATGATGGACTCATCCGCTTCATCACCTGCAACACGCACTGAACGGCTAGTAACAATACCGCCGAGCGAGATTACGGCAACTTCAGTTGTACCTCCACCGATATCTACAACCATACTACCTGTAGGCTCCCATACTGGCAGATCCGCACCGATAGCAGCAGCAAAAGGCTCTTCGATAATGTAAGCTTCGCGAGCGCCAGCTTGTTTGGTAGCATCTTCTACCGCACGTTGCTCTACAGCAGTAATGCCAGATGGTACGCAGACCATTACATTAGGGTGACGCTGGAACATAGAACGCTGTTTCTGTGCTTGACGAATAAAATATTTAATCATCGTAGCCGTTGTATCAAAATCAGCGATAACGCCATCTTTCATCGGACGGATCGCACGGATATTCCCAGGTGTACGACCGATCATTTTTTTGGCGGATTCACCCACGGCTTCAATCGTCTTAGTATCAGTGTTAATGGCTACAACGGAAGGCTCTCTTACAACAACGCCCTTACCGCGTACGTAGACAAGCGTATTCGCTGTCCCCAAGTCAATTCCTAAATCTTTTGTGAAACCACCCAACATGCTAATTTCTCCTTTTCCTAAGTAAATCTACATTTATATTACATATGTCCTTTTTCTTTCAAGCTTACGAAACTGCTATCTCCGATAATTAGATGGTCCAGCACATCTATTCCGATAATCTCACCTGCCTGAAGCAATCTAGCGGTTAGGGAAATATCTTCCGGACTAGGTGTTGGATCACCACTAGGATGATTGTGCGCGCATATAATAGAGGCGCTACTGCATTTTATAGCTGCTCTGAATACCTCACGAGGATGAACGATCGAAGCATTCAGGCTGCCTATGGACAATGTTTCTTGTCCAATCACATGATTCTTCGTGTTCAGAAACAGACAGACAAAATGCTCCTTTTGCAAATAACGCAATTGCTCAGTCAGAATCTCTGCAGCGTCCCCAGGACAGCGGATAATGACCGGCATATTGAACCTGGAATTCGCAAGGCGCCTTCCCAGTTCGATGCCTGCTTTTAGTTGTACGGCCTTGGCAGGACCGATACCGTTGATTTTGGTCAGTTCTTCGATGCTAAGGTCAACTAGCCCACGCAGGCCACCGATCTTCCCCAGCATCTGCTGTGCAATATGAATAGCCGACTCGCGGCGTGTTCCCGTACGCAGCAGAATGGCTAACAACTCCGCTTGACTTAATGATTCCGCCCCATAATGCATCATGCGCTCTCTAGGTCGTTCTTCATGGGGGAGGTCCCGCAGCATAATTGGTTGCGACTCCATCCCTATCCCTCTTTCCCCAGGCTTCCTACCGGCTCAATACCGTTATGCCGAACTCGGATAGCATTTCGCCAAGAAGCGACAAAGGCAATCCGACTACATTGAAATAACAGCCTTCAATTCGTTCCACCAAAATGGACCCAAGCCCTTGTATCGCATATGAGCCAGCCTTATCAGCAGGCTCTCCCGTAGCAATATAAGCAGCAATTTCCTCTTCAGTCATTGCCCTCATCGTTACGGAAGTAACACGGTGCTCCACTATAGTCTTCCCATTCGGGAGTCCGAGGCAGGCTACACCCGTGTATACCTTATGAGTTCGGCCCTGAAGTCTGGTAAGCATCGCTTTGCTGTCCAGCTTGTCCACCGGTTTGCCTAGCACAGTATTATCTAATACAACAATTGTGTCGCTTCCTATAATGACTGCGTTACGCTCTCCGGCTGCAGCTACTACGGCTTCTGCTTTTCGCAAAGCTAGACTGCGCACGATTCTCTCCGGCGTCCAATCCGGCGGTGTGCTCTCATCAGCTTCGCTGGTAATGACCTCAAAGGGCAAACCCAGTAAGGATAACAGCTCACGTCGACGCGGTGAACCTGAGGCTAGAATAATGAGTGGTGAGTTGTCCACGTTGTAAACGTCCCTTCTTGCTCAGTAACGAGAGTTACAGTCTGCGGTACAGCCATACAGCTGTAATAATACCGGCGAGACTAAGCATGCACAATTTCAAATGAATAGTGATGTCATAGGTTATGATGTCTAAATCGGCTCGCGGAGACCATTTGAGCACAGTCGATGTTGTTAGAAAAGACAGAGCCTTTACGGGCTGCAGCAGCTTGGCGATCCAGGCTCCAGCCAGCCAGCCTAGAATTAGAAATAACAGCAGTGTTCCTACATTTTTCTTCTTCATCTCAGTCTTCCCTCGCCATTTTTTGACACCCTAATTATTATACGGTGAAACGGTGATCAATACAAACGTAAAATCCCCTACGGTAATGTTTACCACCTTTTGCCCTAAAAGTTGCGGAACGATACCCCTCTCCGAAAAAAACAACAAGCCCCCAATTCCCCGGAGACTTGCTGTTATTTTGAATCCGCAATCCAAGCATTCAATTCATAGCAGACAGCAGCTGTTTTTGGCTGGTCAAGAAGCTCAGCATGGATTCCTGCACTTCCCAAAGCAGGGCTTGCGCCTTGTTCTTGTTATATTCACTCAGTGCTGAAATTCCTTGGCTCATAGATTTCTCTAGCGCTGCGCAAATGCTTTTGGCTTCAGGCGTTATGCCTTGCTCCAGAGCTTTAACAGCTTCACTCCATTGGAGATGAAGATCACTCACAGCTGAGGTATTAGCTGCCGCATCCGTTTGTCCTCCGCTGAGTAAAGAAGCGGATTGACTGCTTAGTTCACTGAGCAGCTGTCCACTCACCGCAAAATAACTATTCACAGCCTCCGCATTTCCGGCAAATCCTAATCGTTCCACTCCGGGAAGCTCCACCTCTCTTACATAAAGCTCAATCCCTTGATTCTTCAGACCACTGCTGAGCAGCTTAGCTTGTTCACGGTCAGAGGACATTCCGGCATATACACGATTTCCGTCAGCAGGGTCCAAGCCCGCAGCCAAGCCAGCGTCCAACAGCTCTTGTCTAGCTTGTTCCGCGCCTGCCGGCGTACTGAATACGCCATACTGCAGCAGGTAGTAGCTTTGCGCAGCCACTTGAACAGGAATACTGTTTTTGCCGGCATCATCTGTGCCCGTAACCGGCAATCCCGAGGTTCCTACACCTGCTGGATCATTAGCTCCGGAAGTCTGCCCTGAAGTAGCCAACGTATCTGTTATCCCGGTTCCTGAACTACTGTCCATGTTTCCTCCATAAAAAAAGGAAAGTGCCGCATATCCTAATAGTAGACCCGTGCCGATCGCCCCCACCACAGACAGGGATAATTTCCACCAATACGATGGACGACGAGTATGGTATGAGCCCCCATAACCTCCCGTGTAAACCTCTGCTGATTTATCTCTGTCATCCAGTACCAAATCTGAAAGCAGATACGATTGCTGCGTATTTCTGAAATCTCTATCCTGTTCGTCCCATTCTTGCTGGCGTGGATCTACAGTTCCTGAGTAGTAGTCGTAAGCATCCTCCGGTGGTGCCTCACGCGTAGAGCGTAAATTAGGTTCTTGCACCCAAGTATGCTGCTGTGCTGGACCGACCTCCTTGCGCAACTCCTCTGCATATTCTTCAGCTGTGCCCAGTCCGCCACTGGACCAGCGCTCCACTACCTGCGGTTTTGGCTTAGGCTCGTCCTTATTCACGTCAAATCGGAATGTCATTCTTCCGTTATTCAACAGTAACACCTCACCTCATCTAATCTATATGGAAATATATGATAGACAATAGAGAGATATGCTATTTTTATAGCCAAATGAATAATGAAAGTTATACGGATTCAGTTTACATTACATGTAACTTTTATATACTATATAAAAAGAGCTAAAAGTGTGCACTATACTAGTTAAGCTAGAAATAGGATTTTAGTTCATTACAGTTTAGGAGGGCTTTTTCTGAAACAAAAAATTCAAGCAGCAATTGTGGGCTACGGTAATTTAGGAAAAGGTGTACGTAAGGCTATTAACCAAAGTGAAGATATCGAGCTGGTTGCGATCTTTACGCGCAGAGAGCCTGGACAACTGGAAGCCGGTGAAACCGGTGTGAAATTCGAGCATATCTCTGCCGTCGAACAATATAAGGGAAAAGTGGATGTTATGATTCTGTGCGGAGGATCGGCTACCGACCTGCCAGAACAGACACCAGCTATTGCCCGGATGTTTAATACCGTGGACAGCTTTGACACTCATGCCAAAATCCCTGAGTTCTTTGCGACCGTTGATGCCGCAGCTAAACAAGGCGGAACACTCAGCGTAATTTCTACGGGCTGGGATCCAGGCCTGTTCTCCATGAACCGTCTGCTAGCTGAAGCTATTCTTCCACAAGGTAAAGAATATACTTTCTGGGGTAAAGGCGTCAGCCAAGGTCACTCCGATGCCATTCGCAGAGTAGAAGGCGTTAAAGGTGGCGTACAATATACGGTTCCAGTACAAGAGGTTATCGAGGCTATCCGTGCGGGTGAAACACCAGAACTTACTACTCGTGAAAAACATCTTAGAGAGTGTTTTGTAGTAGCTGAGGCAGGTGCAGATCAAGAGCGCATTCGCGAAGAAATCGTGAATATGCCGAACTATTTTGCAGATTATGATACTACGGTTACTTTCATCACTGAAGAAGAACTAGCAGCTCAGCATAGCGGTATTCCGCACGGCGGGTTTGTTATTCGCAGTGGTGTAACAGGAGAAGGCACGAAACAAATTGTTGAATTTGGCCTGAAGCTGGAGAGCAATCCTGAATTTACGGCTAGTGTGCTTGTGGCTTATGCCAGAGCTGCTCAGCGTATGAGTCAAGAAGGTCAAAGCGGAGCGCGTACTGTATTCGATATTCCACTTGGAACGTTGTCTCCGAAATCACCAGAAGAACTGCGCCGCAACTTGCTCTAAAATCCTGTCAACAAATAACCCGCGTAGGACTTTTAATGGTCCTCGCGGGTTATTTGTTGTCCAGAGCAGCAAGCATCTTGTCAGACAACCTTCTATACAAGACTAAGAATCTTACTCTTAACATGATTCATTTCATAATTCTTTAATAAAGTCTCATGCGCACGATCCGCAATAATAGCGCCAAGCTCAGGATTTTTCAGTAAATTCAATACACTTCCAACAACCTCAACCGAGGTATTAGCCAGCAAAATATTTCGGTTATGCTCACAATTCAGCTTCTCACACATGATAGAGCTAGTAACCACCGGCGTTTTAAGCGCCCAGGATTCCAGTATATTTCTAGAAACTTCGCAGCCTTCAAGGATAGGCACCAGAACAGCTTTAGACCGTCGTATGTATTCAGTAGAGGAATTTACTGGTCCAGTGACTATGACCGATTCATCTTCCTTAATCAAAGTCATGACCTCCGGGTGAACCTCTGAGCTGATAATATAACTTTTGATATCTGGCACTTGCTCCTTAATCATGGGATAGGTTTTTTTAAAGAATACTCGGGCTGCATCTATTCCCAGTCTCATATTCATATTCCAGTGCAGCACAATTGAATTTTCTTTAGTCACAGGCTCTGCAAAAGTCTCATACTCATTCATCTTGATGAAATGGGGGACAACATGAACCTTACGGGCATCGGCAAATGATAGAGATTTGAACGCTAGTGCATCCCATTCCGAGGTTGCTAAAAGCAGACCCGTTTTATTCATTAATCGCCGTTTATTCCTACGATCCCATGCAGCATTGAGTTTATTATAAGGATTCTTCCTGCTTAACTTCCCTGTCTCTCCGGAAGATCCTCCGCTTCCGTTTGCAAAACTATAGGTATCTGTGATCACACTGGCTTCTGGAAGCAAGTTCCTCACCATATCAATACATTTTCCCAATAGGACATGCGATATAAATACATGCTTATAATTATTGGAACGGCAAAGCTCCAAAATAGTGTTTTTCATATCTTTATCTATATGACTTAAATTTGAGAAATTCCGCAGTTTATGTAAGGGGCGCAACATTGGCCTCCAGGTCGTATAATCTTCGTTAATGTTATGAACCGTAAGTGCCGTCCGCTCATTTATAGACACGGTTTGGTTGGCACTTCCGTACGTCAGCAAATCTATATCAAATTTCCCAAGCAAAATCTCGAGAATACTCCCTGTTCTCATTTCTCCTTCTAGATCCTCTGCGCTTTGATTCTGGGCTGATAGGAACAGCATTCTTTCTCGCATGACTCTGGCTCCTTGTATTTTGTAATAAAAACCCCCATCTACCAACTGAAACTTTAGATGCAGTTCAATAGTAACTCATTTCACTTAAAAGTTTTGTCGATTTATAGGGGAAGTCTAAATTTTTTTAAGTTTTTTTCTGGTTCCTCAGAATTCGATTACAATTTTCCCTTATAAACCGCCGCTTTTTCTAAAAAACAGACTAATCCCCCTTTTTTCACGACATACATAATCATGAATTGCTCTATTAATAGAAGTTGTAATCGTTAGGTATTATGTACTAATCCTCTTTGCATACAAAAAAAGCGTCTCCCTCGTATAATGTCGAAAGGAAGACACTTTAGTTGTCGTAGCTTCTAACTACACAGTTCCGGCCCTTTTTCTTAGCCTGATACAATGCAATGTCACTAAGTTTGTAAAGAGTGCTCAATGAGTATCGTTCACCTGAATCCACCGTGATGACTCCAATACTTATCGTGTAATGCAGAGGTACACCATGAATGATCGCCCCTGTAACCGCTGTGCGCATCCGCTCTGCAATCATATCACTGTTTTGTTCATCGGCTCTATGCAGCAGCACAGTGAACTCCTCACCGCCGAATCTTCCGAACAGATCGCCATTGCCAAGCTGCTGTTTTATTTTATGAGCCAGATCCTTCAGAACGTGGTCGCCGGTATTGTGGCCGTAGGTATCGTTTATACGTTTAAAGTGATCAACATCCAGCAGTAAAAAAGAATATGGCAGCTTCTTCATCGCTGAGGCAGCTATTAAAGGTCGGACACGCTGAACAAAGGATCTGCGATTCAAAATACCTGTCAGCACATCATAAGTGGCCACCCGCTCCAATTCTGTAAAGGACTCCTCTCTATATAGCAGCATGATTCCCGCAGTTCCTAAAAACATAAGCAAATAAATCCCCAGATAAAAAAATATCTGCAGCCAGTGAGAGGTCAGTGCATTCAGTCCTAACATCGAATAACGGTTCAAGTCCCTTGCCAACCAGCGTTAAAATCACAACACCGTACAACAATCCCATGGTTTGCTGGAGAGAGGTCTCTCTAATCTTCACAGCTAATATGTAAGCAGGTAAAGCTATGATCATAATCCCAAATAGACAAGTTGCAGCCATAACGAACCGCTCATCTGGCATAATTAAATGCAGTAGGACTACAACGACAATGGACACTCCGAACAGGATCGTATAATATCGTTCAACCCAGCTCCCAAAAACCCTGAGAAGCATCAGAAGCGCTAAGCTTTCCAGCGTACCTCCAGCTAAAGCAAGCAGCATACTGATTGGAATGGGAAGTCGCGAGTCTGTGAAATCGTTCAGCAAAAGGAGAATTAAAGCTGCCAGCTGCAAATATTTTGCCGTGACAAACAAGGTAGAAGTCCGTTCCTGCGCGTAACGCAAACGATAGACAACAATAAGCAATACCGTGAATGATTGCCACATAAAGAGGCAGACCAGCAGTGTCTTGAGATCCAGATGCATGTTAGTGAATTTCACCCCCTGTATTCTCTAAGCTCAATAAATATAATTGTATCTGACCACTCGGTTTCTTCCTTCTTGTTTGGCTTGGTATAACGCTTTATCGCTCAGCTTGTACAGCTTATTTATCCAGATCTCCTGATCCGGCATGATCGTAATTACACCTATACTAACTGTATAACCTTGTGAGAGTTTTTGTGTGGACGTCTTCATTACTGCCTCTCGTAACGCTTCAGCTTTCCGGTCACAGCTAGCTTCATCAAGCCCGCAAAGTATAACTGCAAATTCCTCGCCGCCAAGCCTGCCGAATAAATCGCTGTTTTCGAGGTTGTCCTTAATCGTCAATGCGAATTCTTCCAGAACAACATCACCGGTATCATGGCCGTATGTATCATTGATTTCTTTGAAGTGATCCAAATCCAGCAGCATAAACGAAAAGTACTCCTGCTCAGCAACTGCCTTCTCAAGCCGTACCTCAGCTTCCTAAAGAAATGCTCCACGGTTAAGGATTCCAGTCAGATCATCGTAGCTAGCGATTCGTTTCAGTTTTACAAAGGAATGCTCGTTAGAAAGTAGAATAAAGCCTGCGGCTCCCACAATCAATAATAAATACATCCCCAGGTAATATAAATACTGCGAAAGATTAGTTGTGAACACGTTCATCTCTGGCTCCCAGATCAGTGCAACAATCGCGCGGAGCAGCATAATCCCTGCAAAAGCGTAAAATAATATTCCGAGTATCTTCTGAAGAGGGGTGCCTTTGGGGTTCACCGTGAGGTGGTAAGCTGGATAGACAATAAAAAGTATCGACCATAGTGAGGTGCAGGCTATGCGCCAGCTGGAATGATGGAAGAAGACGGCAACAATACTAAAAGTAATCGAACTAAGTATGGAAAGCGTTATGTAATACAACTTTATCCGCTGCCCAAGAATGCCCATCATCAGCAGTAAAGCAATAATCTCCAGACAGCAGCCTAGAAGAATCAAAGCGTTGCTAAGTGGAATGGATAACGCACGGGGAATATGGCCCCATAATAATAATGAACACCAGAAGAGCAGCTGCACCGCCTTAGAGCGTATGAATAATGTGGATGCCCTGTCTTTAGGAGCGCTCCTCCGGTAATTGGTTATCAGCACCAATATAAATAGGTTTCCAAAAATAAATAAATACACTAACGTTTTGATATCAAGCTGGGAGTCCATGAGTCACCACCTACACGGAAAAATTGATCCTCTACTGACAGCACTATAGCACTCAATGGCCGGTTCAGCAAATACCCTATTTATTTCATTTTTTAGAATGTACATACACCGCTTAAGTATACAAAAAAGCACTTCCCCCTGCACGGAGCTCGGGGGAAGTGCTATGGTCAAGAGAATATGAATATTCTCGTGTAGGCCTGTGTTTGTATTAACGCTTCTTCAAGCCGTCCGCCAATGCGTATCCAACCTTCCAGATATCGCCTGCGCCCATCGTAATCACCAGGTCACCTGGGGCAATACGAGGTTTCAGATCAGCAAGCACATCTTCTTTGGTTGGCAGATGTCTTGCGCCAGCGTTACTGTTCTGCACAATAAGCTCAACCAGCTTCGCAGATGTAACCCCCTCAATCTGCTTCTCACCTGCCGGAGAGTAGATGTCGGTAATGATCACTTCATCTGCTTCGCTAAAGGCGCGGCTGAAGGCATCTAGCAGGAAGAACGTACGTGTATACCGCTGAGGCTGGAATACGGCAATAATCCGTTTCCCCGTTGCCTTAGCAGCACTGATTGTCGCCTGAATTTCAGTTGGGTGATGCGCATAATCATCGATGACCAGAATGTCATCGACTTCTCCGAGCACTTGAAAACGGCGCTTCGCACCATGGAATTTCACTATCGCTTCAGCGATTTTCTCAAAAGAGATTCCTGATTTCAAACAAGCGATAACCGCAGCCATTGAGTTATACAGATTGTACTGACCTGGCACGGACAGTTCAATTTGTCCCAATACTACGCCATTATGGTTCATCGTATACGAAACCTGACGGTCGCCAAGAACGATGTCTGTTGCAATATAATCTGCTGTCTTCGACTTGATGCCGTAAGTAATCACCTTACCTGACACTTCAGGCAATAAAGAAATCACGTTCTCGTCATCTGCACACACAATCGCAGTGCCGTCTTCACGTGTCTGGTTCATAAACTGTACGTAAGCAGCCTTGAGACGGTTAAAATCTCCGCCGTAATTCTCCAAGTGATCTGCTTCCACATTCGTGACAATTCCAAGCCAAGGATGATAGTGCAAGAAAGAGCCATCGCTCTCATCCGCTTCCGCCACTACATAATCGCCTTGTCCTGCCTTTGCATTCGTACCGACATTCATAATCTCTCCGCCGATAATATACGTAGGATCAACTTCACACTCTTCCATTACAAGCGCGATCATGGAGGAGGTAGTTGTTTTACCATGCGCTCCGGCAACGGCTACCCCTTTACGTTCGTTCAATAAACGGGCTAACATTTGTGAGCGGTGCAGAATTGGAATCTTAAGACGCTCTGCTTCCACCCATTCCACATTATCGCTGGACAAAGCCGTAGAGTACACGACCAGATCCGCACCTTTTACTTGTTCTGCTGTATGCCCAATATAAATCTTGGCACCTTTAGCAATCAATTTATCCGTCAATTCTTGGGCAGCCACATCGGAGCCCGTAACCGTATATCCCATTTCTAGCATTACTCGGGCAATCGCGCTCATACCGTAGCCGCCGATCCCTATAAAATGCACACGTTCAGTAGTATCCAACAGTCGTCACCAGCCTTTTTCAGTATCGGGTTGCTGCAAAAGTGTACCGCGCACGTCAGAAATCAAATACAGCGTACCAGATACGACGGCAAGGTCATCCTCCGCTGTAATCGACTTCAGTTGTTGCAGCGCTTTTCCCCAATTATGTTCTACTATGATTACCAAGTTTTCCTTGGCATATTTATCCCGCAGACTTTCTGCGATAACCTGCAGATGCTCCGCGTCCATTTTGTTCTGGAAATCCGGTTCGGTCAGGATGAGCGTATCCACTATAGGCAGTATATGCTTAAAGTAGGATTCATGATGCTTATTTGCCATCATTCCCATAAGTAAATTTAATTTACCGTATTTATAGAGCTGTGGCAGGCTTTTGGCAAGGCTCTCCGCGCCTTCCGGATTATGTGCTCCATCCAGTACGATCCTCGGAGATTTACTTACCTCTTCCAGCCTTCCAGCCCAAAATGCATGACGCAATCCTTCCAAAACATCTTCATCCTCTAGCATGAACGCCATATACTGGCGCAAAACTTCAAGAACCATCATGGCTCCCGCCGCATTGCTAATCTGGTGTTCGCCTTTCATCACAATCCCAAGTTCAAGCGAACGGAAGGGACCCTTAAAGTTAAAAGTCTGCACATCCGCATGGATTCCAGTAGCTTCATAGCTAAAATCTTCTCCGGCAAGATAAAGAGTAGAGCGGCAAGCCGCCGCTTTCTCCTTGAGTACAGCCACGACTTCCGGTTGATTTACGCAGCTAACAACGGGTACACCGGGTTTGATAATTCCGGCTTTCTCCATTGCAACCTTCTCAAGCGTATCTCCCAAAATATCCATATGGTCATGGCCAACATTTGTAATCACCGACACGATCGGAGTAACGATGTTCGTTACATCCAGCCTTCCCCCAAGCCCAGTCTCCCATACGACAACATCCGGACAAGAAACACCCGCAAAAAATAGAATAGCCACAGCTGTAGTTACCTCAAACATCGTTGGTGAGCCAAATTCCGTTTCTGCAATCTCATCTACCAAAGGACGAAGGGTATTCACTAGCTCAAGAAGAGTTTCTTCAGGAATGTCCGTATTATTATATTGGAACCTGTTCGTGAACTTCGTAATATACGGAGACGTGAAGGTGCCGACGGAATAGCCGCTTTGCAAAAGTGCGCTTGTCAAAAAGGCACAGGTAGAGCCTTTGCCGTTCGTACCCGCCACATGAATAAATTTCAGCCGACGGTGCGGGTTTCCCAGCTTGTCCATCAACATCTCAATTCTGTCTAAACCTGGCCGGATTCCAAACGGAATCAGGCCCTTGATCCAGTTAACCGCTTCGGTATATGTCGCAAGAGGGGCGGTGCTCCCGCCCCGATTTAGGTCATCCATGTCTCTTATCCTCTCAGCTCTGCTATGCGGGCAAGTACTTTCTCACGTTTGGCGGAGTAATCCGCCTGCTTCGCCTGCTCCTCTTCGATAACTTTTGCGGGAGCTTTGGCTACGAAGCCCTGATTGCTCAACTTTTTCTCTACGCGTTCTACTTCGCTGTTCAGCGTCTGCACTTCTTTTTCCAGACGAGCGATTTCTTGTTCAATATCAATCAGCCCCGACAAAGGCAGAAGCAGTTCCGCTCCCGTTACTACAGCGGACATTACCTTGTCTGGCGTTTCCGGATTCAGACCAGCTTCGAAAGAAGAGGTATTGCAGAAACGTCCAATGTAGTTGTCGTTACGAGTAATGATGCTCAGCGTTTCTTCATTGCTCGCTTTAATAATCAATTCAACCTTCTTGCTCATCGGTACGTTCACTTCAGCACGGATATTACGAACTGCCCGGATTACATCCATCAGCAGGTTCATTTCCGCTACCGCTTGCGGGTTCTCCAGAGCAGCATCATACTCAGGCCATGCAGCCAGAGTAATTGTCTCTCCTTCATGCGGCAGATGCTGCCAGATTTCCTCCGAAATAAACGGCATAAACGGATGAATCAAGCGCATCGTGCGGTCGAGTACATAAGCAAGTACGGACTGTGTCTTCGCTTTGGCTGCGGCATCCGTTCCGTAAAGCGACAGCTTCGCGAACTCAATATACCAGTCACACAAATCGTCCCAAATGAAGTTGTACAGCTGGCGGCCGGTCTCGCCGAACTCGTACGAGTCAATTAGACGCGTAATTTCACGAGAAGTTTCGTTCAGGCGGTGCAAAATCCAACGGTCAGCCGTACTTAGCTCACCAGTAATGTCAATATTCTCGAAGCTAACTCCTTCAAGATTCATAAGGGCGAAGCGTGACGCATTCCAGATCTTATTAGCGAAATTACGCGCCTGCTCTACCTTTTCCCAACGGAATCGTAAATCCTGACCCGCTGTGCTGCCGGTAGAAATCATATAACGCATAGCATCTGCCCCGTACTTCTCGATAACCTCAAGCGGATCTACGCCGTTGCCGAGTGATTTGGACATTTTTTGTCCTTCAGCATCCCGTACCAAACCATGCATCAATACGTCGGAGAATGGTTTCTCTCCCGTGAATTCCAGTGCCGAGAAGATCATCCGCGCTACCCAGAAATAAATAATATCGTAGCCCGTTACGAGCACATCGTTCGGATAGTAACGTTTGAAATCTGCGCTGTCTTCATTCGGCCAGCCTAGGGTTGCAAACGGCCAGAGGTTGGAGCTAAACCAAGTATCCAGAACATCCTCGTCCTGTTTCAAGTCGGTTAGGCCGCTGATCCGGCGCGCTTCTTCCTCATCATTCGCCACAACCAGCTCACCGGTAGATTCAGAATACCAAGCCGGAATACGATGTCCCCACCAAAGCTGACGGGAAATACACCAGTCGCGTACGTTTTCAATCCAGTTCAGGTAGGTTCTTTCGAACCGTTCAGGTACAAAGTTAACCCCATTACCATCCTTCTGTGCATTGATGGCAGCTTCGGCGAGCGGCTGCATCTTCACGAACCATTGTGTGGACAGGTACGGCTCAACAACCGCTCCTGAACGTTCACTGTGTCCAACTTGATGCACATGATCTTCAATAGAGATCAGAACGCCTTGCTCCTTCAGATCCGCCGTGATGGCCTTACGGCATTCACTCCGGTCTTGACCTTGGTAAGGTCCTGCTTCTTCGTTCATTGTGCCGCTCTCATCCATTACGTTGATCTGCGGCAGATTATGACGTTGACCTACCTCGAAGTCATTTGGATCATGAGCTGGCGTGATCTTAACTGCACCGCTGCCAAACTCTTTATCTACATACTCGTCAGCGATAATTGGAATCTCCCGGCCGATAATCGGCAGGATCAGCGTTTTGCCAATCAGATCTTTATAACGATCATCCTCAGGATGAACAGCAACTGCCGTATCACCCAACATCGTCTCCGGACGTGTGGTCGCTACAGTGATATGTCCGCTGCCATCTTTAAGTGGGTAACGCAGATGGTACAGATGACCGTTAACTTCCTTATATTCAACCTCGATATCCGACAACGCCGTACGAGCCGCCGGGTCCCAGTTGATGATACGTTTACCGCGGTAGATCAAGCCTTTATTATAAAGCTTAACAAATACCTCGCGAACTCCCTTCGACAAACCCTCATCGAGGGTAAAACGCTCGCGGGAGTAGTCAAGGGAAAGTCCCATTTTAGCCCACTGCTCATGAATGGTGTTTGCGTATTTGTCTTTCCAATCCCACACCTGCTCCAGGAACTTCTCACGTCCGAGGTCATGTCTAGAAATCCCCTGCTCGCGCAGCTTCTGCTCTACCTTCGTTTGTGTTGCAATACCTGCGTGGTCCGTACCTGGCAACCAAAGCGTATCGAAGCCCTGCATCCGTTTGGTACGAATCAGGATATCCTGTAATGTGAAATCGAGCGCATGCCCGATGTGCAGCATTCCTGTTACGTTTGGCGGCGGGATCACAATGCTATAGGCTTGAGCATCCGGACGCTGGCCTGCACGGAAATATCCGCCCTCTGTCCAGTAGGAATACCATTTCTGTTCTGCTGCCTTCGGATCATACGTTGTTGGCATCTCGTTTTTAGATTCATTCGTAGCGGCAGCATCTGCCGCTGTTAGATGGTTTTGGTCAGCCATTCTCTGATACCTCCACTAGTTTACTTGTAGTTGCTTATAGTTGTTAATAAAGTTGCTGTATAGAGCGCACAGGTCTCTGAAAAAAACAAAAAGACCCCTCGTCTCAAAGGACGAAAGGTCATTCTTTCGCGGTACCACCTTTGTTTCGCGCCAATGAAAAATAAAACTACACTTCTTACCCAACGGATTCAGAAGCTTAGCGCGACACTCGTACAGATAACGGCTGCTACCGGCCACAACCTAACTTATCCTTCATAGATATGAAGATAAGCTCAGAAGGGCGACTCCGGGGCGACTTCGGGGGCTGTTTCCTACGGAATGTCACAGCACTTGCAATTCCGCTCTCTGAAGGGCTGACCGCCTACTCTTCCCGTTCCCAGTCTTTACTTAGATATTGCTTACTCCATAATACATTTTGAGCCCCCCCTAGTCAACCTGGATACGCCTTTGCAGCGGGACTTTAGGCTGAATTTCGACTTATTTCTTCTGAAGCATTCATTCCAACAATGAAACAGCAAAAATCCCGACCCTAATACCTGATCGGGATTCACCTATTCATGTGTGTACGCATCACGATTCGATTACGGGATGTACAACACTTGGCCTTCCTCTACACTCTGCCCGGACAAGCGATTATACATCACCAGCTCCCGCGCACTTAGCTGATACTTCTCTGCAATGGTATCCAGTGTTTCTTCACGCTGTACAATACACAGCCGAACTTTGCGGAACATGTTAGCTCCGTCCGCGCTGGCAATGAATCTGCTCTTCCATTCCGTATTATTACCAACCTCTGGAACGTCCACTGCTGCAGATGTGTTTCCTTCCGACTGCAGAGCTTCCTGCTCTTTACGGACACGACTGGAGCTTAGTAAAGAGGAGAAGGTGAGATGTTCTTTTTCCGGAACCTCTGCTTCTTTTTTACTGCCCAAGGCGATCTTAAGATCTTGTTTCTCCTCATGAGAAGCCACACTCTCTTGTGAAACAAAAACTTCGTTCACATTCTCATGGATGGGTTCAGCATTCTCATCCTGTTCATGAAGCTCATGATTAGCCTCACTCTCAGAAGCAAATACAGGTATATCTTGATTCGCTTCTGCACTAGCCGTTGGAACAACGGTCTCTCTAGAAGCAAAAGAATATTCCTCTTCCGGCTGCTGCTTCTCTTCGCTCACATAACTTGCTTGATTCAGCTGGGACACTTCAGCTTCCTTGATCTGTGGCTCGGCTTTAAACCAGTAATCGGATAAACCCGCTTTGGCATCCTCTGCTTGTGACTCTAGACTATGTGTCCGGGCTTTTGCGCCCTTGTCCTTCTCCTGAGCGGATGAGAAATTGACTACAGGGGACGTATGAGCCGCTCCGCTTGAGACTAGTAACTCCTGTGCGTCCTCAGCCGCATCGGCCTGTTCATGTTCTTCTACAGCAACCTGTGATGCATCTTCACCAAAGGTCCACTGTGAATTTTCATAAAGGGTATCATTTTCGTGTTCTTGGTGCTCAGCAGTTGCTTCTATCACCCTGTCATCATTAACAGGAGAATAGGCGACTGTATACTCCTCTTGCTGCCAGGCCGGTTGAGGTTGAGGATCCGTACTACCGAT
The DNA here is from genome assembly GCF_037969975.1 of Paenibacillus sp. FSL R7-0163. NCBI lineage: Bacteria > Bacillati > Bacillota > Bacilli > Caryophanales > Paenibacillaceae > Paenibacillus > Paenibacillus sp. FSL R7-0163. The sequence goes on along the minus strand of NZ_CP150224.1, from coordinate 701,134 downwards.
CCCCCGCAGCGATAGTACGCCTGTTATATTCACAGTGCGCATCGTGAGCAGATCAATATCAAAATTCTCGATCTCCACCCCAATATCTTCAATCGAGCTGACGCGTGTAAGCGGAACAGTGATTTCGACGGGAATGGCATGCTCCAGACGTTGTGTTCGGTCATCTTCACTCCGGTAAAGCCCGGTAAGCAACAGCTGACCATATAACTCGGCCCGATCCTCCCGCTGAATCACCTGAATTTCCGGAAGTAGTTCAACCTCCTCCAGCTCAGCTATTCCCGGAAGCTCTTCCGAAAGGTGAATGCGTTCGTAAATATCAAACCGCAAGCCGTGGGACTGATCAAACACGGGATATGTCCTCCTTCTTGGCATAATCTAACCCTGAGACAGGCCCAGAGCATAAGCCCAAAATGTTACTCCCCACATGTATATGCTTCAAACAGAGAGGCATGACAACTTTGGTAGTACTAACCGGACAGGATGCTAATAAATTTCATGAATTTAAGAGCTCATCAAACCTTCAGCCTGCTGATAGATGCACTACTTCGTAAGAACAAAGTATTATATGCTGCTTTTATTAATAAGACATGGATAGATGTTTTTTTTCTGAAAAAAATAGAAAAAGAACAGCAGAACCAGCTTTTGCTGATTCTACTGTTCTTTAGTTGCTTACGTATCCGTCAGGGTGCTTCAGACAGCAGCTCTCGCAGCTGCAGCATATCCTCCGGCCACGGATCGCTGACTTCCAGCTGTTCTCCGCTCCAAGGATGGCGGAAGGACAACGACTCACCATGCAGGGCATGGCGGCCGGCAGCGCTGGAAGCCCAAACCGGGCCGCCATATAGTTCATCCCCATACAAGGGATGACCCATATGGCTGAGATGGACGCGAATCTGATGCGTCCGCCCGGTCTCCAGCTGCACATGCACCAGGCTTCCGCCATGCAGTGCCTCGCGCTCGATGATTCGCGTCACGGCAGATTGTCCGCCGGGCGAGACGCGTCTGCGCGCAGCGTGATGCCGATCGCGCCCAATCGGGGCATCGATCACCTTAAGTACAGGCGGCACTGTGCCTTCGACGATCGCGGCGTAGTGCCGTGAGATGCTTTTTTCACGCATATTCTCGTCCAGAACTAACTGTGCGAACTCATTTTTCGCATACATCACCGGACCCGTTGTATCTTTGTCCAAGCGGTGAATATGGCGCACAGCCACACTCTCGCCGGAAGTGATATAATGCGCAGCTACGAGGTGATCCAGAGTTACACCTGTTCCACTGCCATCTGGATGAACCGCCATCCCAGCTGGTTTATGAGCTACCAGGCAAAAATCATCCTCGTACAGCACCTCAAGCTCTTCCCATATCGGTTCAATCCCCACTTCACGATCGGGAAAAAGTGCCAGCCGAAGCCGGTCACCTTTCCACTGAATGCCTCCCTCGCGGCGTAACCGCAGATGAAGTTTCTCGGGCATGCCCACAGTTTCTCGCAGCCACTTATCAATCGTCGCCTGCGTATCCTCAGCTCCAGTAATGATTTTGCCGGGTGTTACCTCCAGCCATTCTCCACGCCGAGTCCAAGCGCCACCACCGGTTGTTTCTCCGGCTCCGATGCTCAAAGGGCCTTCAGGGCATTATAATGGCCCTCAATGGTATCATCAATATCCTGCTCACTATGTGCAGCCGATACGAACATCCCCTCAAACTGTGAAGGTGGCACACTGATGCCTTGGCTCACCATATGACCAAAATAACGACGGAAAAGATCCGTGTCACTCGTCTTAGCCGTTTCAAAATTGATTACAGGTCCTTCAGTGAAGAATGGACAAACCATTGATCCTACCCGGTTGATCGTGAGCGGAATGCCAGTCTCGATTGAATTCTTTCTCAAACCCGCTTCCAGACGTGCACCCAACTGTTCCAGTCGGTCATATACTTCCGGTGTCAACAGCTTGAGCGTAGTATATCCGGCTGCCATCGCTAATGGATTACCACTTAGTGTGCCCGCCTGATAAATCGGTCCAGTAGGAGCGATTTGCTCCATGATCTCTCTTTTCCCGCCATAAGCACCCACTGGAAGTCCGCCGCCGATAACTTTGCCAAAACAAGTAATATCCGGAGTAATCCCGAACAAGCCTTGAGCACAGCCGCGATTAACACGGAAGCCTGTCATAACCTCATCAAAAATAAGCAGCGAACCATTGTCAGAGGTTAATTTACGAAGCCCTTCCAGGAAGCCTGGAAGCGGTGGAACAACGCCCATGTTGCCGGCAATTGGCTCTACGATCACTGCCGCAATCTCATTGCCAAAACGTTCGAAAGCAATCTGAGTGGACTCCAAATCATTGTAAGGAACCGTAATGGTATTCATTGCAACGCCTTCTGGGACACCCGGGCTATCCGGCAATCCCAATGTAGCTACACCAGAGCCAGCCTTAATAAGCAAACTATCCGCGTGACCGTGGTAGGAGCCTTCGAACTTCAAGATCTTGCTGCGTCCAGTGTAACCACGTGCCAAACGAATCGCGCTCATCGTAGCTTCCGTTCCGGAGTTAACCATGCGCACGATATCTACAGATGCCACACGTTCAACAACGGTTTTTGCCATTTCCGTTTCGAGTAGCGTTGGGGCGCCAAAGCTTGTCCCTTTTACCGCCGTCTCCTGCAATGCCTTCACAACCTCAGGATGCGCATGACCCATAATCAGTGGTCCCCATGAGAGCACATAGTCGATAAAGCTGTTGCCGTCGATATCAAAAATACGCGAACCGATCCCATGATCCACATAAATCGGAGTCAGACCTACGGATTTAAACGCCCGTACAGGGCTGTTCACCCCGCCGGGAATATATTGTTTTGCTTCATCAAAAGCCTTCCGGGACGCTTCCTCTTTACGCGCCGTTGGCACATTACTCATGTATCTTCACTCCTATTCTCTTCTTGGTTACACAAGCTTGTACAAACATATATTAGCTGCCGCGATGTCGGTGTGATGAAGATTAGCCGCGCAGCCAGCGGGCTGCATCTTTTGCAAAATAAGTAATAATAATGTCCGCACCAGCGCGTTTCATGCCCGTCAGCATTTCCAGCACAACGGCTTGCTCGTCGATCCAGCCTTGTAATGCCGCTGCTTTTACCATGGAATATTCTCCACTCACATTATAAGCCACCAAAGGAAGATCAAACTGATCACGAATCGTACGAATCACATCTAGGTAAGCCAGGGCTGGCTTCACCATTAACATATCCGCGCCTTCCAACACATCGGATTCTGCTTCACGGAGCGCTTCGCGCAGATTGGCAGGGTCCATTTGATACGTTTTGCGATTCCCGAATTGTGGCGCTGAATCCGCTGCTTCGCGGAAAGGGCCATAAAATGCCGAAGCATATTTGACCGAATACGACATAATCGGCACATGCTCAAAACCGTTCTCATCAAGTCCCGCACGAATCGCGTGAACGAATCCATCCATCATGTTGGAAGGGGCGATAATATCTGCTCCAGCTTTTGCTTGGGATACCGCCGTACGAGTCAAAAGCTCCAGCGAAGCATCGTTGATAACATCGCCATGTACCACACCATTCACCGTATGCGTATGCACCATTCCACAATGTCCGTGATCCGTAAATTCACAAAGGCAGGTATCTGCAACGACCAACAGCTCTGGGTACCAGTGCTTGATCAAGCGAGTAGCCTCTTGCACAATTCCATCCTCTGCAAAACCGGAAGAACCGATAGCATCCTTCGTCTCAGGAATCCCGAACAACAATACAGCCGGGATGCCTAGTGCGGCGATCTCGTCCACTTCTGCTTTTAACGTATCCAGCGAAAAATGATACACGCCCGGCATCGAGCTAATCTCATTCTTCACACCTGTTCCATAAGTCACAAAAATAGGCTGTACCATATCCAGCACATTCAGTATCGTCTCCCGCACCATGCCACGAATTCCAGCAGAACCGCGCAAACGGCGGTGACGTGTAATTGGAAAGCTCATTTGTTCATCCTCCTGAAAAATAAAATATAAAACCAAATTATGTGTCTGGCAGCAAACCACAACTAGCCGCAGCCAAGTCCAAATTAGCCGCAACCAAACCGCCGACCACTGGCTAACTGCGTATAGTTGTAGTTTGTGCAACTATCTCGATGTTTTGTCCTAATTGTAAGCTTTAGTTGCATTCTCTACAGTTATTTATTACAAAAGAGCGAAGATTCCTCATTTAGCGGATAATTAATTGTACATACTACAACTAAACTCGACTTTAGCTGATATATAGGAAATTTAATTGTATGAAGTACAACTAAACCTAAACCTCAAGCAGACCTGTTCAAATTAACCTACCGACATATTCTCTACATACCAGTTAGTTTACAACCAAATATTATACTCCGAACTCCATAAGTAACTACTTTCGGAGTTCAATTTATATGTTACTTGAAGGTTGCGATGTGGCACTTTTGAGCGTAGATATAACGGCGAGCAAACCAACACATGCAATTAGTAAATGTAAGCGCAGACTCATTAATAACTACCAACTCACATGTAACCACCAACTATTTAGTAACTACCAACTCACATGTAACTACGAACTATTTAGTAACTACGAACAAAACTCTAGCCTGTAATGTAACTAATTATAAGCTGAGCGCTATATTTCTAAGCAGGCACTGCCTTTCTCCGTTGAACAGCTACTACTCTCCCCGCAGAGTAATCAGCTTCTACCTTCCCACCAGAAAGTAAGCTAAACAAGCCAAGCTCACCAGTAAACTATTGCTTCGTTCTATCCTCGATCCGAGCGCTACTGCAGCTGAGTCTCCGCATTCCAGCGGCAGAGCTCCTGCACCAAACCATCTATGGTTGCCTCTTCAGGCAAGAGTCCTGGTGTCAGTCCCGCGTCTACCGCAGTCTGCTCCGTTAACGGGCCGATACAGGCGATTTTCACGTTTGCAAGTAGCGGGAGCGGATCTACAAGTCCCATCCGTTTCAGGATGTGTAAGAAATTACGCACGGTTGACGAGCTGGTGAAGGTTACCGCGTGTACGCGACCTTCCTCTAGCAGCTTCAACAACTCGTCGTCATCCTCACCAGTGACAACCGTCTCATAAGTATCCACGTCTGTCACCTGAAGGCCAAGCTCTCTCAGCTTGTCCGGCAGCCAGTCCCGCGCCAGATCGCCGCGCGGCAAAAGCACGTTCTGCCCCGGCAGCAGCTGGGGACCGAACGTCTCAATCAGACCTTCCGCCTGAAACTTCGCCGGAAGTTCCTCAGCGATCACCCCGCGCTGCGCCAGCGCGGCGGCTGTGCCTGGCCCCACCGCTGCAATACGCGCGCGATGTAGCCCGCGAATGTCCGCCCCCAGCTCCGCCAAGTGGCGCCAAAAAAACTCCACGCCATTCGGGCTAGTGAAGAATACCCAGTCGTACGATTCCAGCGCGCCAAACGCCGCTGCAATCTTCGCCTTCTTCTCTGCCCCTTCCGGCATGATCGTCTCGATCACCGGGAACTCGTAGGGTTCCCCGCCGAGTTCTTCAATTCTATCCACCAGCTCGCTTGCTTGGCTGCGAGCCCGTGTCACCACGATGCGTTTGCCGAATAACGGCATCGCCTCGACCCACTTCAGCTGCTCACGCTGCAGCACCACGTCGCCGACGACGATGACTGCCGGCGGCTGAAAATCCGCCGCCTTCACCTTCGCCTCAATATCGGCGAGGGTTCCCGTCAGCGTCTCCTGATCCGCGCGGGTGCCCCAGCGCACAAGTGCCACTGGTGTTTCTGGCGGCCGCCCGTGCTTGATCAGCTGAGCGCTGATATAACCTATTTTAGCTACGCCCATCAGAAACACTAACGTGCCTGTGGCGTTCGTTACTTTATCCCAATGTATGGAATGATCCAGTTTATCCGGACTCTCATGCCCGGTGATAATCGACAGGGAAGAGGCATGATCGCGGTGCGTAACAGGTATACCCGCATAGGCAGGTACACTGATCGCTGACGTGATGCCTGGTACGATTTCGTAATAGATCCCATTTTTGCGCAGCAGCTCCGCTTCTTCACCCACTCGGCCAAAAATCGTAGGGTCCCCACCCTTAAGCCGCACCACTGTTTTCCCCTGTAAAGCCAAATCAACTAACAATTGATTAATCTGTTCTTGCTTCATCGTGTGGCGATCCGGCAGCTTGCCTACATAAATCTTCTCCCCGCCGGGTTTCATGCATTTCAACAATCTAGGACTTGCCAAGCGATCATACACCAGTACGTCGCTTTTTTGGATACACTCGAGGCCTTTCACAGTAATCAGCTTTGCGTCCCCGGGACCTGCACCTACCAAATAAACCTTCCCCGTCAATTCACTCATCCCCTAACGTCTGACAGTATCTTCTCCGCTCCTCTTGCAATCAGCTTTTTAGCGACTTCTTCGCCGAGCTGTACCGGGTCAACCCCCGTGCAAGTTTCTTTCAAAATCGTTGAACCGTCCGGTGTTCCCACCATCCCCGTTAACGAGATTACTTTGTGCTCAGCGGTAGCAGCTTTGGCGGCTGCGTCAAGCACCGCATGAGCACCAATCGGCACTTGGCAGCCGCCATTCAGCACGCCAAGGAACGTGCGCTCCGCCGCTACCGTCAACGCCGTATCGGCATCGTTGTATAACGCCAGCAGCTTCCGCAGGTCAGCGTCATCTGCGCGGCACTCGATGCCGAGTGCACCCTGCCCTACTGCGGGCAGGCAAACCTCCGGCGGCAGGTAGGCGCTCACGCGATCCTGCCAGCCCATGCGCGACAGCCCCGCCGCTGCCAGCAGGATTGCGTCGTATTCGCCGCTCTCCAGCTTGCGCAGCCGCGAGTCAATGTTGCCGCGCACGGGCTCAATGACCAGATCAGGCCGCAGCGCAGCGAGCTGGCTGGATCGGCGTAGGCTGCTTGTGCCTACGCGTGCACCCCGAGGCAGCTCGTCTAGCGAGACGCCTCCGTTAGAGATCAAAACATCACGCGGATCGACACGCTTCGGCACAGCACCATTGATCAGCCCATCCGGTAACTCGGATGGCATATCCTTCATGCTGTGCACCGCCATGTCGATTTCTTTTTCCAGCATCGCTTGCTCGATTTCCTTCACGAACAACCCTTTGCCGCCTACCTTGGATAAAGTAACGTCAAGAATGCGGTCACCTTTGGTGACGATCTTTTTCACTTCAAAAGTAAATCCAAAACCATGCTCTTCGCTAAGTCGCTCCAAATCAGCAATCACATGTCCCGTTTGCGTCAACGCAAGCGCGCTCTGTCTACTCCCCACTATAACCTTACGCATTGTCCATTCCTCCTGGTAACGTTCGCCTCTTACTCTTCACCACAGAACCTTGCACTAGAAATCCAAACCCAAACTAACCAATTAACTACTCTCACTCTAAAAAAGGCATTATTGCCTTTGAATTCGCTACTTCGGATGACTCCCACCAACCTGAGGCATTCTTGCCTTTCATTTGGCTCCTTCGGCGACTGTGGCTCGTTTAGAGGGCATTGTTACCGTTCATTCCGCCATCACAGCTACTTAAGTCCAATTCAACGGGATTTATACCGTTCATTCCACCCTCTAAGCCACTTCAGCCGAATTCAACAGTATTTATACCGTTCATTTCACCAAACTAGCTACTTCAACCCAATTCAACGGGATTTATACCGTTCATTTCACCATTCCAGTTACTTCAGCCCAATTCAACGGGATTTATACCGTTAATTTCACCAAACTAGCTACTTCAACCCAATTCAACGGGATTTATACCGTTCATTTCACCATTCCAGTTACTTCAGCCCAGTTCAACGGGATTTATACCGTTCATTTCACCAAACTAGCTACTTCAACCCAATTCAACAGTATTTATACCGCTCATTTCGCCATCCTAGCCACTACGAGCCAATTCAACAGTATTTATACCGTTCATTCCGCCATCCTAGCCACTACGTGCCAATTCAGCGGGATTTATACCGTTCATTTCGCCCTTCCAGCTACTTCAACCCAGTTCAACGGGATTTATACCGTTCATTTCACCAAACTAGCTACTTCAACCCAATTCAACAGTATTTATACCGCTCATTTCGCCATTCCAGTTACTTCAACCCAGTTCAACGGGATTTATACCGTTCATTTCACCAAACTAGCTACTTCAACCCAATTCAACAGTATTTATACCGCTCATTTCGCCATCCTAGCCACTACGAGCCAATTCAACAGTATTTATACCGCACATTCCGCCATTCCAGCTACTTCATCCCAATTTAACAGTATTTATACCGTACATTTCGCCATGCTAGCCACTACGAGCCAATTCAGCTATTCATTATGGTTACCCAAACAACCGCTCATCACTTCATATCTTAATCTAACCCAATTTTCTAATCTTTACAGTGTCCACGCGCACTTTTACTCCACCCGTTGCTGAGCAATCCAAGCGTCCATATCCTCCGGGCTCCACGCTATGAAGGTACCCTTACTCATCTCGTTCAACACATCCAGCGTGCCAAGCTTCCGCAAAAGCCTTCCACGAACTTCAGTAGAAGGTTCTTTTTCCTTAATCCGGGTACGCATGGCATGCACAAAATCCAAATATGGCTCATACGCCGCATCCAGCGCTTTTTCAAGCACATTTTTGATCTTCGTTGCCGCAAGCGGGCCAGCACCCGAAGTAGATACAGCTACCGTCAAACGTCCCCTCCGAACCACTCCGGGCGTGATAAAGTTTCCCGCTTCCGCATGACTGGCCACATTCACATGAATTCCAAGCCGTCTAGACTCCCGCGCAACCTCTTCATTAACCGCCCTATCGTTAGTGGCTGCATATACGAGAAAGGCCCCACGGAGATCTCCGGGAGCATAAGTACGGTCCATCCAGATCAGAAGACCTTTTTCAGCTAGAGAATCAAGCGGATCTGTCAAAGAAGGACTAATCACCTTAACCGCCGCTCCAGCTTCCAACAGCCCGCTCACCTTACGTTCAGCCACGACACCACCGCCAATAACCACACAGTGCTGCCCTTCACAATCCAGCATTATGGGTAAATAACGCGTCATGCCCTTCACTCCCCGCTCCAACCGTGAAAATCAGACCAAGAATTCAACAGAAAATTTAAGATAATAAAAGCATATCCTAAAATCGCCCAGCGAGCCATACTTACTCCACTTTTCCGCCCGGACTTCTTAAAGATAATATAAAATATGTAAATCCCAAGACCGATAAGAGTCGTTAATACTTTTAAATCCTTCAATAAAAGCGTCCGTCCCTCAGATACTATAGATAAACCAGCCACCACCAGTGATATTCCCAGCAAAGGAGTGCCCACCAAAATAGCGGTGTAAGAGTATTTATCTGTAGTCTCCAGGTTCGGCAAACGACGGATCCGGTCGCTCCATTTCTTGCTTTTGAGTCTGGTGTGCAGGAACAAGTACAATATTGCAAAAACCGTCCCTAACGTCAGTGCTGCAAAACTCATATTTGCCAAAATCACATGCATCGTCAGCCAGCCATACACCGCACTCCAAGTCTCAAGCGTATGCCCACCCGCCGTCAGCCACACCCGATTAAGCAGAAAAACACTAAACCCGGCCATACTGAGCAGCAAAATCGTAAACTCGCCTCCACGTGTAAAAGCCACCGCAAGCGAAGTCAGCACAATACTAAACGCAAACCAAAACAAGAAATCATAAGGTGTGAAAATAGGCAGGCCTTTCTCCTGAGAGAAACGAATTCCAAGTCCTGCAACTTGCAAAAGACCTACAACAACAAGAAGCCCCGTGCCTAGCCGCTTCCCACCCGGACTCCTCTTAAGGCAATCCGAGAAAACAAACAGCAGGCTCAGGGCATAGACCAGCAGAGCGGCATCATATATTCCGTTCAGCAGTTGCATATTATTCACCCACCCAGCAAGCCTGCCGGAGCAAGCGCCGTCTTAGGCACAGAAAAATCAGCGCTGCCAGCCGTACGTTCTCCAGAACTAGACTCCTTAACCGAGGCAATATCTCCATCATCTGAATCGGATTTGAGCTGTTCCTGCAACGCAAAGATTTTGGAAAAATAATCAAGAGCTTCATTCCCCTGCTTACCGCCGGACAGCTCTTTAATTACATTGATCGGATCATGCATCATCTGGTTCACGATACTTTTAGTCAGACGGCGGATTACTTTCCGCTGATGCTCGTCCAGCTCGGGCAGCTTATTGAACAAACTCTCCATCGTTTCTTCATGAATCGTATTCGATTTATCCTGGAGCGCCCGGATCACCGGTCTTACCCCAAGCGTCTTGAGCCACAGCTGGAACTCATCCATTTCCTCGCTGATCATCACTTCAATCTTCGCAGCTTCACTTCGGCGCATTTCCAGATTGTTCTCCACAATGCCCTCCAGATCGTCAATATCATACAAAAAAACATCCGGCACATTTGCCGCCGCAGGATCAATATCACGTGGTACAGCAATATCAATCATAAAAAGCGGCCGCGAAGGGCGGCGTTTCATAGCATGCGCTACCTTATCAGCCGTAAGCACATACCCATCTGCTCCTGTTGAGCTGATCACGATATCTACTTCATTTAGAGTTGTTAACGCATCTTCAATCGTACTCGGCTTACCCGAGAACTTCTCCGCCAATTCAATCGCACGCGACAGCGTACGGTTAGCGACAATCACTTCTGCCGCACCACTACTGTATAGATGCTTCACGGTAAGCTCGCTCATTTTGCCGGCGCCGAGAATCAGTACTTTTTTCCCAGTGAACATGCCAAAAATCCGCTTGCCCAGCTCCACAGCCGCATAACTGACAGATACTGCACTCTCGCCGATTGACGTTTCACTATGTGCTCTTTTGCCCAGCGTCACCGCTTGCTTGAACAACCGATTGAACCAAGTTCCAGTTACACCCTCAGCCTGAGCTGTGAGAAAAGAACTCCGCACCTGTCCCAGGATCTGCGTCTCCCCAATCACCATGGAATCCAGACCGCAGGTCACGCGGAACAAATGCGCAATCGCCTGTTCGTCTTCATAAATATACATATGCTGAGCAAATTGCTCGCTTTTCACACCAAACCATTGCTCCATAAAGCCGCGGATGAAATAACCAGCCATATGAAGGCGGTCCATCACCACATAAATTTCCGTACGGTTGCAAGTAGCTACTAAGACCCCTTCTAGCACACCCTTCGTCTTCATCAGTTGATGGAGCGCTGCCGGAAGGTCACTTTCCGCAAAAGCAAACTGTTCCCGAACCTCCACGGGAGCCGTACGATAATTCAGGCCAACGACGACGATGTGCATCGATAGTTCACCATCCTAGTCTCTATAAGTTACTGAAATCCAGTTATATAAATTAATATCTTACATACCGTTCACTTTCACAACATCTCAAAACACTGTGTTAAGTATATCACACGAAAATAAGACTTTTTACAGATTTTTTGAACGCTTTATGAAATCCAGATAATAATTATTATAAATAAAAAACCGTAGGTTCGCTACGGTTAGGATGAGTTATTTTTAGCTAATTTATAAGGTTGTGGAAGTGAGAATGAAATATTATGGCCTACTAGTTCTTAAAATCGTCAAAAAGTCCGTTCTCCAAAAAAAATAAGTCACTGCTAAGTGACTTAAAACTTCTCAGGTTTCTTAACTTTTATCGACGCTACTTCTCCACACCTTTTGCAAAATGTGAAGATAACTGGTGAGCCAAAAGAGAAGGCTTTCCCAATAGGCATGACGTTAGCATATCCGTTGCTCATTTCGCCTTTAGCGAATGTAGTATTCCCACATGATTTACAAACTAAATTGTCTTGACTCATGAGATCACCTCGGAAGTTGGACAAAAATATTAATTATATAGTAGACTCTACTCTTTTTAGAAGTCGCCGATGCTTAGACCAAACTTTAACCCAAACACGATTTTCATCATCTAGATAAAAACGAATATTCACTAATTTTAAAGGCGTCCATATTTCTTTAAAATAGTAATTTGGCATTTGGCGTCTCTCCCACGAGAATAATATTGATATAGTTATAAGTATAAAACTATTAAACAATATTGTTTGTCGTAATGCGCCTTAAGCCAAGATAAGAAAAAAACTGTTTTTGTCGGATTATAGTGTGAACGTTCTACAGCAGATTAGCGAAACCAGTTCTTAATCTGATCAAGGGTACTTTTTGCCTCCGGACCATTGTAACCAAAGGTGTTGCCGATCATTTTTACATACTCATTGAACGTTGTTTCTCTACTCTTTCGGTCACTCCACCAGCGTTTAGCGTTATATCCTGATGCAGAACCCACATACGTCAGCTCAATCTCCGATTTTTTGTACACACGACCAAAAAGAAATTTCACCCTCCGCATGTGAAAGTCAGAGGAAACAACAATCGCAGATTTAAAACCGTATTCTTTCATTATAGGAAGAGTGTACTCGGCATTCTGATAAGTGCTATCCGCCGCGTTCTCGGTATAAATAACGTCCTGTGGTAATCTCCGGTATATACGATAATGGCATCTGCTTATATTAGTACCTATTTTTGTTTGACGGCTAATATTTTTTTTATATGATATATTAATGTGATTGTCAGTGTTAATTCAGCAAGCATTGCTGCTACTGCAACTCCAAACATTCCACCTATAACTCCTAACCCTACGTTTAATATCAATATAGCTACTAAACCGATTCTAAAAGAAAAGCTATATTCTTTTAGATGACCACTAGCAACTAATACTTGGATTCCCAACAAATTATTCAGGACACTTAACATTATCCAAATAATAAGCGGTACCAATAATAATGAATATTTCGAAAACTCAAGGCCATATAATATTTCAATTATTATCTTAGAGCTAAAAATGACCAGCAGACTTAGGATCACAATGATCGGAATTACTATTTTTGAGACTTTTTTCACTTTACTAATACCGCTATCAAATGAAGTTTCATAATGTTGACTTACATTAGGAAAAATAACTTGTCCAATTGGTGCATATAACATACTAAGTACCAAAGGTATCTTTTGTATTGCTGAATAAATCCCAACACTCATATCAGTACTTGTAAATATTAATACAGTTACACCTATTCCACTAAATACTTTGGTCATTGCAGATGTAGTAAATAAATACCAACCATCCTTAAGTTCTTCTAATAATTCTTTAAACTTGATAAATCTTATACGAATTTTCAATTTGAATCTTATAACTAATGTACTCATTATTCCCATAAGTAAAAATGTTAACGAATATAGCCCACAATAAAGGTATACCTGCTCAGTATTATTTACTAATATAAATATCAATACAACTGATATAATTCTTGATCCAACGCTAGCAATTGTTATATACTTCATGATTTGTAACCCCTGAAACAACCATGTTTGTTGAATTGCAGTACCCAAAACCATAGAATATAGTATAATCATACAAATCATTTGATCTTTAGTAATATTCAACGAAAACGAGATAATCATTAAAATCAATGTAACTCCACTTAAAAACAATTTACTTATGGTTATTTTACTATAGACTTCAGATACTTCATATTCGTCTTTTGCTATAGCAATCTTTCTAGCACCAGATAGATTGAATCCGTATTCAACTATTACTAAAAAATAACCTATTAAATTTAGTGCTGATGAAAACACGCCGTATTGTGAGGGTCCGAGAATTCTTGTTATATATGGTAAAGTTATTAACGGTATAACAGTGTTAAATATTTGAAGTATATATAGCCACATACCATTTACAATCACATCGGATTTCTTTAGCACTTGAATTTTTCTCATAATTTGTGACATTTCATGTTCAAGTCCTTACCATATATTTATTTGTGTATTTTATGTAGAATTTTCCAGAAATCAAGAATTTGCTGAATCCATGATTTCTTTTATTTTTAGCTCAATGTCAGTTTTTCCGTAAAATTCTTTAGCTTTTTGTGCCAGAGACTCATAATTATTTTCAACTTCTTTGATTGCTTTCTTGATATCTAAGACTTCAAATTTTTCAAAACACACTCCACAACCATTTGTTTCTAGTACGTGTGAAAGTCCTGGTATATCATTTCCAATCATAGGGACACCAAACATTGAATATTCATATATTTTATTTGGTGCACAATATAGTGAGTTTAACTTAGAGTATTCATTATTACTAGGTACATAAGAAAGAACACCAATATAGGCATTACTTGTTACCTCTAAATGATATGGCGGAGCAATAAAGGGCAAGAAATAATAATTACTACTTATATTTTCGTATATATTCTTACCACTTGAAATAATTACAAAAGCATACTCATCTCCAAGATCATTTACAGCGTTAATCATTTCAACTAGTGGACGTTCTGGACTTAATATCCCTTGATATAAGATTATCTTTTTTCCTTTTAAGTGATTAATGACAATAGAGGCTTCTTTATCAGAAACAGAAGAATATCTATCAATTTCAAAATCTATATAAGGCTTATTTGGTAATACGTAGGGTAATCTCTCTAAATCCCACCATGTTTTCGAAATGTGTGCACGGTTATATTCAGCTTGTATAACATTGACTGCTTTCTTTGCATACATTTTCGTATTCAAAGAAATAAAAGGTATTTTTCTATAAAAAATAGTTTTTTCACTTAACTCAAACATATGCAAAATAAACTTTTTCTCCAATAATTTGCTCCCTAAATGTTTTAAAGCTAAGTCTGAGAAAACCCAAATCATTGTATCTGAATCATAAATATTGTCTATCTCTTTCCAAAGTTGATTTCTTAGAACAAGTAATCGGATAAGTTTAAGTAAAGGTGAGATGGGTTTTTCATAATTAGATTCGAAATTTATTACTTTTATTCCACGATTTTCACATACAGACGCAGTTGCACTATCAATATCAGTAGTACATAATGTTAAATCAATTCCTAAATCATTTAATGTCTTTAATACTGATAATGCAGGTGGGTACTTAATAATAGGACTTATATGTACTAATATTAGCTTCATTGATTTCCTCCATTTGCCTATCTTTTTATTTAGACACTCTATCAAAATCTTATTTTGTTACATATTCCAAAAAAACTCATATGGATAAATCCTATTCCATTCTGGTCGCATTATTTGGATTAATGTAGCATAAATAAAGAATAACGTTATAATGACAAGTACTAAAAATACTACTAATTTTTTTTCTTTTACATGCTTAATTGCGTTAGGCAAATAAACAATAGAAAACACAAGAAAATAATCACTTACTCTATCAAGCAAATTAAATTTAAAAGATAGGAACGTAATTGCTACACTTATAATTAAAAATAGAAACATTAGCTGTTCGTCATTGACTATTTCTTCTTCACTTTTACGTCTACTATCTTTTTCTTTAATTATCTCATCTGTAACCAGATTCATATTGTTATATTTTGTAATAGCACCTAATAAAATAATACTTAACCCAACCAGTATATTCATAATACTTGCTAATCTTATTTCTCCATCTAAGTACACTGAACCAACGTAATATTGATAGGTGGGGAAAATGCTAAATAATAGATTTAATATAGTTGGAAATAAGATATAAAGAAGGCTACTAGTAATCATAATAGCCATAATTAACTTGAGGCTGATACTCAGTTTTCTCATCGGCCAAGCTATTAGAAAAACTATAGCTGTTCTATGAAACAAAGATGCTAATATTACAATTATTATAAACTTAAACAGTTTATTCTTTTTAAGAAAATCATAAGAGAATAGGATAAGAACGATTGCCAAATTTAGTCTTATAGTATTCATAGTCATACCATAATACCCCAATGAAAAAAACATAAAAACACTTAGCATTGGTATTTTTGAATATTTTTTTATAAACCTCATAAACCCGTACATTATTAGAGAACTTGTTACAATAAGGATGATTTGAGGATTGTATGAAATTAAACTTAATATCTTATTCAGATAAACATAGCCAATCTCAAATCTTGGTGAAAAATACGATAAATCCTTTGTAATAGAAATATTTTCAAATAGCCTCAAATACTCAATTGTGTCATTTCCAACTGTTTCTGCTCTCAAAGCTGCGAGCACAGTTAATAACCCAAACGTCAAATACAAATAAATTCTCTGTTTAAGATCACTTTCTTTACCACTACTTAAATACAATCCTAATAACAATATATATATTACTAAAATAAAGTATAGCAACATTAATAGATCTTCCTTTATAAGGGCTTTACAATAATTGATTCTTTTATCCACATTAAAATCTTGGATGCCCTACATTAGTTTTAGTAAATTTATTACAATGTTCAACTTTTACTTAACTTTGTGTAATAATCCCCTAGATCGCTAGCAGCTTTTTTTGAATCGTATCCAGCGTTAACAATACTTTCATATGTATCTTTACGAATGTCATTCATTTTGCACAATACTCTGTCTGCCCAATACTGAGGATCTTTTTCAAGACTTATAAATTCAACTGTATCAATAATTTTCAACTCATCTGTAATGCTATCCGACATAATACATGGTAATCCTGCAGCTTGGACCTCGATTCCAACTAATGGGAGACCCTCAAAAAATGATGGCATAATAAAAACATCAAAAGCTTGAAGCAGATCAGGTACATCTTTTCTATTTCCTAAAAAAAAGACAGACCCTTGTAAATTTAACTTTTCTACCTTTTCCTTAATATATTCTTCTAACTCACCATCTCCAACTAATACTAAGACACATTGATTGTTTTTTTCATACGCCTTTTTAAATACTTCAATTAAAAATTCATGATTCTTTTGAATATTAAATCTACCTATATGCCCTAAAACTATTTTGTCAGTAAAACCTAACTTCGTCCTAACTTTTAATCTTTTATCTTCATCATACCTAAAGTTATTAGCATTTATTGCATTCTTTGCTATATAAACTTTACCATCATCAAAATTCTTTTTGCCAAATAGAAAAGAACCTGCTTTTTCTGAACATGCAAAGTATATATTTGCCATCTTCTTTACAGGTAATTGCATGACAAAATTCCTTATACTGTTTATTTTTTTGTCAGAATATTTTGTATTATGGCTATGTAATATTCGATATTTAATTTTGAATTTCAAGGCCATTGCAAAAGTGAATATCCCAATATTCGCAGTGTGAAGATGAATAACTTGATAATTGTTGTTTTGAGAGAAAAAATCTCTCATATCTTTCAAGTATTTAAAGGTATTCTGATATTTTAATTCTGGTAATACAAAAACATTACCGCCTAGATTTCTAACTATTTTATCGAAGTCTCCATCTTCATTCTTATTTGCATTAATCAAATAATCAAACTCCACTTTTGACGTATCAATATTACTGTGCATGTTAATTAAAAAGGTACCTACACCTCCTCTAGGTCGTTTCCCAATCACATGTAAGACTTTTATTTTATCAGGCATTAACTTCCCACCTCATTCTATTACTTCTACTAGTTTGTTGAACAAATTTTCATATATTGTCGAATCATATGGAATCACGTTAAGTTTATTAAGTTCATTTATTGCACTTTCTAATTCTGTTTGTTCACATTTAATTAGCTTTATATAATTTAGATGTTTCAACCAATTGTATTGTCCTGTTACTTTATAATTATAGGTCTCAAATACTATACATGGAGTGGATGTTATAGCTGCAAATATCATTCCATGTAATCGATCTGTAATAATTATTTTTGACGATAAAAATAAACTCCATATCTTGTTTAACTCTTCTTCTCTTTGTTCTATAGATATAGAATAATCTGTCACCGTATCTGTCACTGTAATTTTACTAAAATATTTATTCGCCGTATTTTCAACCATGTTCTTTTGCTCCTTGTTATATACACCTTCTTTATCGGATCTAAGACATATGGTTATTCCCTCTCTATTTAATGAATTGTTCAAGTTATCTATCGATAACGCAACATCCGGTATTAAAAATACTCTATTAGATATATCTTTTTTAACTAACTCATACGATATTTGATCTCTAACAAATGTATAACATTGATTATGCTCCTTAAAAATCCTTATAGTTTTACGTAATTCTGCTTTCCCAGTTAACGTATTTGGAAAATAAATTGTTTGAGGGAATAATACAACTTTATTCTTACTGAACTTTTTTATCAATATTCTTCTATACAATTCTTCTCTAAAGTATTCAAGTCCTATATTCCCTCCGCCTTTTAATGTTAGAATATCAGTTCCTTTTACATTACTGAGCATAAATTTCAAATATTTCAATGTATCGCTCACTAAAATCTCCACTATTTGGGACTCGGGGAATTTTTCTTTTAAGAGCTTTATATGTGCATAAGTCATTGCATGATCACCTAAATTAGAATAATCAGTACTTAACATAACGAATATTTTACGTTTATTATCATCCATTCCCTGGATTTTTTTAGGAAATAAATTGTATGTAATATTTTGAAAAACCACTAAAATTCTTATTAATATCAATTTCAATCCCAATGGAAGTATTGATTTTATTTTTCTAACAACCGAAATGTTATTCCACATTGTATGTTATGTTCTCCCTTTTAAATAATAAAATATTTAATGATTTTCAAAAAAAGATAAAAGTTATGTCTTATATTTTTCTCTTTCTTAAAAAGGAATTCGATAATAGCTTAAGTAACCAAATGGGCGCTAGGAACATGACTACCTGTCCAATAGTCACAAATAATAAATCATCGATCCTAGAATAGCCTTTTTTCCAAAAATTATAAATAACATTTATATAGCTTACACAATTCTCCCAGCTTTTTCTCCTTTTAAAATTATCTTCATTAGATCTAAAAAGTAATAAAGCTTTATCAATATTCATTGCTATACAACCTTGGTTTAACATTCTAGCGAATAAATCAATATCTTCTTTCCTTTTGACGTCATGATAACCCCCACAACCTATTACTTCGCTTTTTTTATACATCACTGTAGGGTGATTAAATGGACTTCTTCGTCTAGAAAATTTTAATATTTCACTATGCTCTGTTGGTACAATTCTTGATGTTACTACATTATTGGGTTCTTCGAAAAATTCATCCGTCATAGTCCCTACAATACTTAACCTTTGATTTTTCTCGAATTCCTTGCATTGTAATTCACAACGGTTTTCCAATGAAATATCATCCGAATCCATTCTCGCAACAAGCTCATTACGACATGCATTTAAGCCCTCATTTAAAGCAAGTCCTAACCCTACATTTTTTTTTAGAGTAACTATTGTAAATAAGCAAGAATTAATTAACAGGAATTCATTTATTATGTTATCTAGTTCATCTGTTAACTTACCATCTTTTACAATGACGATTTCATCGGGCTTTAATGTCTGATCAACCATACTCTGGATACTCAATTTTAGGTATTCAGGATTCTCCTTGCAATAAACTGAAATTAGAACACTATATTTCATATCAATCACTAAATTTTCCTCCCTCCGTAATAACGATAGACTCTTTAAATTTCCTAATTCTATAATTTTCTTTATAGTCACTCATACTTGGTTCATAAACCAAATTACCAAAGACTTTATCCACTAGAGCAATTTTGCCACTTACCAACTGAAAGATCCAATTAAAGTGTTTCACTATTTTTATTTTTTTCCCGTAAACATCAGCAATCCTCTTCACTAATTCACTTGTTTTAACATATTCAATGTTTTGAGGAAAGAAAAAACCCCGTTCTTCATTTTTTATAATAAGTCGAATAAATTCACAAAGATTATCTATATGAAGCATACTTCTTTCATTGTCGATGTCAGGAAATATTGGTAATTTACGTGCGTAGCTTGCCAATTTCGGATAATTCCCTTTAGAGCCCTTACCATAAATCATTGGTGGTCTAATTATCACTACTTTGAAATCATCACTCTCTAGAAGAGAAATACCTTTCTCTGCCTGAAGCTTACTATTACCGTAAAAATTTGATGGCTGAGGTTTCGTATTTTTATCTATTATTCTTTTCTTGTTGATATGACTGCCGTCACCATAGACGATAATACTACTTGTGAAAATAAACTGCTTAACGTGTTCTTGTTTTGCTTTCTCCGCAACTTCAATCGCCAAATCGCGGTTAACTTTATAATATTGCTGCTCCTTACTTGGGTCCGTAGATACATGAGCAATTCCAGCAACATGGAGTACTACATCATAAATTGAAAAATCATGTTCCTTCCATTCCGTGCCTCTAACCGATAGCTCCACAACTTCGTATTGATCTGGCCATTGTTCCAGCCACTTTATAAAATTTGTACCCACATAACTACCTTTACCAGTTATTAATATCTTTCGTTTACTCATCTTATAAAGTTACTCCTTTAGTAGAAGACACTTCCTGTTTTGTTGTTCCTTCTTTTACACCATCAGACTTCAAAACACTTAGAATCGTCATAAAAAATACCTTTATATCAAACTTAAAAGAAAGGCTTGCAACATATTCTCCATCCAGGCTCGCTTTCTTCTCAATGGGCAATTCATCTCGACCATTAATCTGAGCCCATCCAGTCAACCCAGGTTTAATATCATTAGCTCCATATTTATCACGTTCAGCAATCAAATCATATTGATTCCATAATGCAGGACGAGGTCCCACGATACTCATTTCACCTTTTAGGATATTGATAATCTGAGGCAATTCATCCAAGCTTGTTTTTCTTAGGAACTTGCCTACTTTAGTAATGAAGAAATCAGGATCTTCCAGTAGATGAGTTGGCGTGTCTTGTGGTGTGTCTGTTCGCATTGTTCTAAATTTTAGTATGTAGAATTCTGATTTATTTTTGCCTAAACGTTTTTGTTTAAATAATATAGGGCCTTTGGAAGTTGTCTTAATTGCGATCGCAATGATTAAAAAGACTGGCCATAACACTAGCATCCCAATTAAAGCTAATAGAAAATCTATGGTTTGTTTCGTGTAAACATAAGGTCTCATAAGTTCACCTGATCCTTTTAGTTACTATTTCTCCATATGTAGATCATCTCTATGCCAAATGAGCATAGAGATGATATTTTACTACTCTCTTAATCCGCCATTTTCGCAGCCAGATCTTTTCCCAACTGAAGCTGTGATTCAAATTCACTTTTATATTGACTAATAATTTCTGTACTGTACCCATTGCTGTTCAGTTTTTGTTCAGCATCAGCAACTATACTATTGAAGCTAGCAGTGAATGCGGCTAGTTGTTGTACCCCTTTAGCTTTAATACTTTTCTTACTCGCCTCATCTGTTGCTCCAACATACTCAAATGCAATACTCATTAATGTAGATTGGCTTTGATTTTGAAGCGCCGAAAGCTTAGCTTCTGTGTCACCAGTGATAGTTTCATATGAAACCTTTCCAGTTCCTGCAGAACCACCACCTGTTGCTCCTGTACCACCTTGTGCACCTGTTGTATCCGTTGGCGCTGGTGTCGCTACTGGAGATGGGTCCTTGCCATTGTCATTGTTTGTCGATCCATTAGTGGCTTGTTCCTGATAAACCTTGGAAGCTGCAGTAATGGTCTTCGTCTTCTGATCCCAGCTAATGTTATGACCTACAGATTCCGATAAAAAACGTAGGGGTACATATAAGGAACCATTCAGAATAAAGCTAGATTGGCCTGTAGGCAAAGCCTTGGTTGCACCGTTAAATACATAACTTGCCTTAACTTGATTGAGGGCAATATTCTTCGCTGCTGCTGAAGTACTATTCCCGTTCGTTGCATTCATTAGGTATTCTTTAATCACAACTAGCTCTGAGCTGCTAGGCTCTGCAACTGTAACTTTAACGTTTTTAGCATCCCAAGCCACACTCTTCTGCAAAGCATATGACATAAACCGTAATGGAACATACGTTGTATTGTTGTACATGAATACATACTGACCTGCGGGTGGCTGAATACTCACGCCGTCAAAAATCAAATTCACGTTCATACTTTGCACTTTAATAGTATTATTTGCAGCCTTAGGCGTTACACTTGTTACTGCCGCTGCTGATACTGATATAGGTGCGGATGCTGTTAAGGGTGCTAAACCAATTGAAGCAATTAACGATAAAGCCATGACTGATAATGTTGCTTTAGACATATTTATTCACTTCCCTTTTCTTTCGCTTTTAATTGTTCTTCTTCAGCTATAATTTGGTCACGTGACTTCCCTTGACTAACACCATACTTCTTAGCAATCTGAGAAAGCTCATTGTATTGCTCTTCGGATACTTTACCAAGAATTATACTGCGTGCTTCCCGCTTTTCATCAAGCGTTAAGCCACCCTTTGCCAAATCTTTAAGACGATTAATATCCGATACACTAAGCTGACCAAGCACAATAGAAGCGACATCTGCTTTGTCTTTAATCGTTACATTTTCTTGAATTTGCTTAGCTTTATCCGTGGAGACCTGTGCTGTATAACCATCTGAAGAGCCATCTTTTTGTTCTGATGATGGAGCTTTGGTCGGTTCACTAGTAGTAGAAGCTGTTGTTTCTCCACTAGGTTTATCGTTATTATTAGTACTTTGATTACTACTTCCCTCATCATTTACTGGTGGGGTAGAAGGTACCGCAGACTTTACAGGTTCGACATTACTATCATCAACTGTATCAGTTGGTGCTGTTCCTTGATCTTGACCACCAACATTATCCTCAGACTCCAGATCAAAACCATCTGCCATTGAATTCATCAGCTTATCGACAGCATAATTCGCGGCGAACAAGCCACCAACACCCAGCACTACAATAACTGACAGCGTCCATAAAAGGATCTTTTTCCATCGTTTGTTGAACACTTTATACCCTCCTTTATGAATTACTTAGCTAATAGCAACTTGGGCAACGGGCTGCATCGGTACAATCTGATTGATAATTTCGCGTATGACTTCTGGTTCCTCAGCGAGAACACGTTCCAATCGTTTAAACTCCAGTTCTAACTGATTCAGACTTATAACATTAGGTCTACCAATGAAAATTCTTCCATGATCTGTAGAGCCTAAATTCTCTTCATCTGTAAGTAACTCTTCATATAACTTCTCACCCTCACGAATACCGGAGAAATGAATATCAATGTCCTTATAGGGTTCATATCCAGAGAGCGTAATTAAGTCTTCCGCCAACGTTAGAATCTTAACCGGCTCTCCCATATCCAGAATGAACACTTCTCCGCCTTTGGCGAAAGAACCAGATTGGATGACAAGCTGAACAGCTTCCGGAATCGTCATGAAATAACGCACCATTTCTGGATGAGTGACAGTGACTGGCCCCCCGGCAGCGATCTGCTGCTTAAAGGCTGGAATTACACTGCCGCGACTGCCAAGAACATTCCCAAAACGCACAGCAGAAAACTTCGTTTGACTTGTAGTGTGCAGGCTCTGCACATACATTTCCGCAATTCGTTTAGTAGCACCCATTACACTAGTTGGGTTAACGGCCTTATCAGAAGAGATCATTACGAATCTCTCGGCACCATATTTATCTGCACAATCCGCAACATTTTTGGTGCCGAAAACATTATTTTTAATAGCTTCCGAAGGATTACGCTCCATTAAAGGAACGTGTTTATGTGCTGCTGCGTGAAAGACTACATGCGGTCTATGGCCACTGAATATGTCCATCATCCGACTACGATCCTGTACATCTGCTATCACAGTCACAATGTTTAACTCTGGAAAACACTTACGAAGCTCCATTTCAATTGTGTAAATACTGTTCTCACCGTGCCCAAGTAACATTAGCTTGTCTGGACCAAAAGGAGCAATCTGCCGGCATAACTCTGAACCAATAGAGCCCCCAGCTCCTGTAACTAACACCGTCTTATGATGTACATAACCTAAAATACTGTTCAAATCAGCTACGATCGGTTCACGACCTAATAAATCTTCTACGCTAACATCCCGAAGTTTCTTAACTGATATTTTTCCAGCGATCAGATCATTAAGAGCCGGTATAATCTTCAGCTTTGCTCCAGTCTTTTTGGCAAGATTAATAATTTCAGAAATCTCAGTACGTGAAACAGAGGGCATGGCGATGATAATCTCATGAATTTCTCTTTCTTTCACAATAGCTGGGATTGCATAACGATTTCCAATTACAGGAACACCCATAATGTACATATGGTATTTATTCGCATTATCATCAATGAAACCGACTAATTTGGTATGCGCAAAAGAGGGGCCCATCATTTCCCGAGCAATTAATATCCCACAATCACCAGCACCTACAATTAGTGTATGGGTCTTAGTGTCTTTGTAATTGATTCGATCATTATGAAGTACTCTCCACAAAAATCGGACTCCACCTACTAATAAAAGAATAGTCTCCATCGACCGAACTTCTATGGCAAGAGGTACTCTATCCGGCAAAATTAGATATGCCAGTGCAAATGAAAATAAAGACCCTACTACAATAGCTTTAGAAACCGATATAATTTCACCGATGCTGGCATATTGCCACATTCTTCGGTAAAGACCGAAGTATATAAGGCTTCCACCAAATGCAAATGTTGCAATCAAACCAAATTGCAGCATCTGTACAACGTATTCCTGAAGAGCATGGTTAGGGTACCGAAACAAATAAGATGTCACAATACTGAACCAAATGATCGCAAGATCAATGAAGAACAAAAGAATCACTCTAGATTTCGCTGTCATTTTCAGTGCCTCCAAAAATAACATTTTTAATTATGAATAAATCAATTTCCATAGTAGTAGTAATAGTACCCTTCACTAGCTTTACGTTTTACATTATTGAGAACAACGCCGAGCATTTTTGCACCTACACGATCTAGATTAGCTTTAGCTTTTACTGCGATATCGCGTTTCACCTTACCATAACTGACAACCATAATAACGCCATCACTCTTCGAGGCCACAATTTGTGCATCCGTAACCGCTAATAATGGTGGAGTATCAATAAGAATGACATCATACCGCTGACGCAAATCCTGTAAAAGAGTGCTCATCCGATTAGATGCCATCATTTCCGCTGGGTTGGGCGGGATTGGTCCAGAGGTCATAATTGAAAGATTATTAACACCGGAGTCTTGGACAGTGTCCTCAAGAACTGCCTGTTGAGACAGTAGGGAGGATAAACCAAAACGGTTGCTTAGTGTAAAAGTCTTATGTGCCGTCGGCTTCCGCAAATCGGCATCAATCAACAACACTCTTTTATCTGCTTGTGCGTAAGCTGCCGCCAGGTTAGCAGATACCGTAGATTTACCTTCTTCCGGTCCGGATGAAGTGACCATAATCACTTGAATAGTCTGATCTACAGAAGAAAAATCAATATTCGTGCGCAATGCGCGAAACGCTTCAGAGACAGGAGAGCGTGGGTTCGTAACGGTGATCAGATGGCGTTGTTTATTTGGAAGCTGTGACATGTTCGAGGTCCCCCGCCTTTCTGGATGATTGTTTCTGTGTTTGTGCGGCACCTTGTTTGCTTTCATCTTGACCCAATCTTGTAATCATAGCTATGGTAGGCAAACCAAGATACTTCTCAATATCAGCTTCTGTCTTCAGGGTGTCATCCATATATTCCAGCAGGAAGGCAATCCCTAATCCAATCATCAAAGAGACGATAAAAGCAATAGCCATGTTCAGTAAAACATTTGGTTCTACCGGCCGTGGCTCAACAGTTGGATTCACTTTAGCTTCATTCAGAATCGATACATTTTCCACATTAAATAGACTTGGAATTTCTTCCTTGAACACAAGTGAAATGGCATTCACGATTTCAGCAGCCCGCTGATAAGAATTATCTCGAACGACAAGTGTCATCACCTGCGTATTATTTACGGAACTCACATTAACCTTTTTTAATAGCTCTTCCGCAGTGATATTGAATTGCGGATAATCCTTTGTAACAATATCAAGAATGGCCGGAGTCTTAATAATTTCCTTATACGTATTAATTAATTGAATATTGGTATTAATCTGGTTTAAATCAAGCTGCCCCACCGCTGACTGCGTTGGTGTTTGGTTAACGATAATCTTCGTGGATGCCTCATATACCGGGTTTTTAATATACAGACTATATACACCAGCAATACCGCACACCAATACAACTATGCTGAAAATGAGCCATAGTCTCTTCCTGACGATCTGAAAATAATCGCGAAGATCCAATTCTTGTGATGACAAGTGAAATTACCCCCAAGCTATTTCTGAAATATTTCGATGCCTGTTCAAATCTTCCCTATTTGCAAAAAAATCGCCTCCTCTCACCTACATGAGAGGAGGCTGTATACTATAAGTTTTATTTACTTGAAGTTAATAGTACGGTAGATAATTACTGCTGCTTCAGCACGGGTAGCTGTATCGTTCGGGTTGAACTTGCCAGCATTTCCGATAACCAGGTTGTGGCTTGCTGCAAACGCTACGCCATCTCTTAGGGATGCACTGATCTTAGCAGCATCAGAGAATTTGCTGATTGCAGTAGAATCGGTTTTTGCATCAGGATTGATAGATTTCAACGCACGGGAGATCATTGTTGCCATTTCTGCACGTGTAATAGTTGCATTAGGATCAAATTTGGCCGCACTGCGTCCAGTAATAATCCCTTTTTCTGCTGCAACTGCTACATATGGTGCATACCAAGCAGTTGAACTTACATCGCTAAAGCTTTGTACAGCAGAGTTGTTTTCCAGGTTTAGCGCACGAATCAGCATTTTGGAGAACTCAGCACGAGTTACGTTGCTCTTCGGTGCAAATTTACCTGCTCCGACTCCTTCAATCGCACCTTTAGCAGCTACGACTTGAATTTGTCTACCAGCCCATGCTTGTACAGCAGCAATATCATTAAAGGAGACTTTATTCTCAAGTACTGCGTAAGAAGAGAATGTATCACGTGGTTCTACGATGAAATCTCCATCAAGAACTCCACCTTGGAATTGCAGGTCGCCGTATACAAGTTTACCAACGGAAAGCAATTCTTTATCAAGACCATCAGTATTCTTAAGTGGCAATTTGATAGTAATTGGTTGTTTAAATGTGCTTTGTGCTACACCGTTCACACTAAGTGTGAATTCGTACACATCCGAAGCCAATTTCAGCTTGGTAACGGAAGTTACAACTTCTGGTTTAGCAGTAGTTACTGTCAATGAAATCGCTGTGCTGAATTGGCTTACAGGAATCGTTACAGTTACACCGTTGAAAGTAACGGCGATATTCGCAATACCTTTAGCTTTTGCAGCTTCAATAATAGCTTGGGAAAGTGGAACTTCAACTGTAGTAGCGTTTACTGTTCCCAGATTCAGGGTCAAAGTAAGACCAGTTTTACCAGGGTTCGCTGCAACCAGTTTATCAAATTCTTTAATTACATCAGCATCAATCAATTTCAAGGTTGCTTTACCGTCAACAATGCTTACCAGCTTAGATACGTCATAGATTCCTGGAGTTTGAACAGGAGCTACAGGCGTTGTAACACTTCCATTCCCGCTTCCACTACTACCATTACCATTGCCATTGCCATTGCCATTACCGTTGCCATTATCGCCTAATCCGTAGGCTTTAATATAAGCAAATGCAAGTGATTTCGCCGCAGGTTTCGCGGATTTAATATTATTGTTCAAGTTTTTCAGTGTTTCTTTCACATCACTAGCAGTAACTCCAAGCTTGTCCAACGCTTGACTTACTGTGAGTGCTCCTGTTCCTGTTGTATGGCTCAATACTTTCGCAATAGCTTCATTCAGCAAAGTATCGTAACCGGATTCGGATGTGAGAATTGCCAACAAATCTGAAGTGGACTTGCTGCTTACCAGATCACGAAGTTCTGTTTCAATACTGCTCAAGAATTCAGCAACACTATCAACAGTAAGTCCAGACACACCCGCTTTAGCTGCAATTTTGCTTACCAAAGCAATGTTTTTGTCATCGTTACGGATCACTTGGATTCCTGAGTAGTCATTTCCATAGACATCGTAGACTACACTAGTAACGCTTTGGAACAATTTAAGTGATGTTTTTGTTTCTTCTCCATCCAGTGAAAGCTTGTTCAGTACTGGAGCAAAAATTTCTGTAAATTCTTTCTCACTCAGTGCTGCAACCTCAGTCTTCAAATTGTAGAGATAAACTGCATCTGTTGCGGTCAATTGTTTGTAAACAGCAAGAACCTTATCCTTAACTGCTGCACTGCTACTTACTGTAGCCGCAGATGCTGTACCTACTGCTCCAAGGCTTCCCAACGGAAGACCCGCTACGGATGCTGCTACCATACTTGCTGCTAATGTTGATACTACTAGTTTCTTTTTCAAAGTCACTAAATATCCACCTCTTCTTATGTATTAAAATACTGTACTACCATAGACCTAGAACAATTCGCCCAAATGCTACGCTATTACGAATAGCATTAAATCACCCAATAAAACCCATTCTACCACTATAAGGTAGATTAGTCAGCCCTTTCGGAAAAAAAATCCAAACAATTTTTGTCGGTTTCTCCTTGTTTGTACGTGTTTTCCATGAATAACCTCGCCATTGGTCATAATTTGCTGAGCATTACCGCGAACATAGTCACGCAGCTCAGGGCCTAATTCTTTCTCCATAACCACATAAGCAGCGTTTAATCCAAAAGGACGATGAACACTGTCATGTGCATCAGAGGCCAACACATGTACTGCATTTCTACGGCATAGCTCCAGTGACAGCTTCTGTAGCTTATTCCCGAAAACGCCTGCAAGACTCTGTGCGGTTACCTGCCCAAGTGATCCTAGCTCTATCAATCTCTCTAGTTTAGAAGGATCAGCAGCTATTTCAGCATTGCGCTCCGGATGGGCGATGATCGGAACGAAACCTTGAATGATTAGCTCGTGGCAGATTTCTTCCATGTTGCGTGGTACTCGTGAAGAAGGCATTTCCAGTAAAATATACCGCGAATCTGCAAGACTCAGCAGTTCCCCCCGCTCCAGATCATTCAGCAGCTCACCGTAGATACGGATCTCTTGACCTGGAAGAACAAGCAGTGGATTACCAGCCTGACGAAGTCTTTCGTTCATCAGCTCCACAGCTTCTCTAATCTTGGGGGCGTTATTCATATATTGACCGTTGGCGTGATGTGGCGTGGCGATGACTGAAGTAATCCCTTCTCTGTGGGCGTCTTGCGCCATGGCAAGAGCAGCTTCCCAATCAGAGGCTCCGTCATCCAAAAAGGGTAAGATGTGGCAGTGAATATCTATCATATGTTATCTATCGGTCCTTTTCCATAGAAATTTTAGTTTTATCAACAAAAAAATACAACCATTCCCACCAGGAATGGTTGCTTGATTGTAAATGAGTTCATATCTTACGCTTCAGTTGACTCCTCTTGCTGAGATTCATTTGCTATCATTTCAGCATCCTCTGAATCCGGAGATTCATTCTCAGAAGGGCGAATATACCCATCGATTAAGCCCCAAAGCTCGTCTTTGCCAAGACCAATTTCCGAGGAGAATGGAATAAAATTATCCCCTGGCAGCACGCCCAGCTCCTGCTTCATGGTCTTGATATGTTTTTGCCAGCGTGTCTTCGGAATTTTATCCGCTTTGGTCGCTACAACACACATAGGAAGATCATAATGCTTCAACCAGTCGAACATCATCTTATCATTGCTGGTAGGCGAATGCCGCAGGTCCACAATAAGCAGAACCAGCTTTAACGTATCGCGCTCAGAGAGGTATTTCTCAACCATTTTCCCCCACACCGCACGTTGCGTCTTGGAGACTTTGGCATACCCGTAACCTGGAAAGTCAACAAAATACATGCTGTCTTCATTGATACGGTAATAGTTCATGTGTTGTGTCTTACCAGGCGTGGAGCTTGTCCGAGCCAGATTCTTACGGTTAATCATTCGGTTAATGAGGGAAGACTTCCCCACATTGGAACGCCCTGCCAGAGCAACCTCTGGCAAGGAATCATCAGGGTACTGATCAGGGCCAACGGCACTGATAATAAATTCGGCAATATTAACTTTCATAGGACTTCCTTTCTAATGCACACTACTCGGTGGCTCACTGCTAATTTCATTATGATGCTCAACTAACGCATGATGCAAGACCTGATCCATATTAGATACCGGTACGAACTCAACATCATTACGTACGCTCTCAGGAATATCTTTCAAATCCCGTTCATTGTCTTTGGGAAGAAGGATCTTTTTATATCCAGCTCGGTGAGCGGCAAGAGATTTCTCTTTCAATCCACCAATTGGCAAAACACGTCCCCGCAAGGTAATTTCACCTGTCATCGCCACATCCTTGGAAACATAACGTTTCGTGAGTGCGGAGATCAATGCGGTTGCAATCGTAATCCCTGCTGACGGACCATCTTTCGGAATTGCACCTTCTGGAATATGGATATGAATATCAATCTTCTCATAAAAATCGGGCTGGAGCCCCAGCTCCTCCGCCTTCGAACGAGTATAGCTGAATGCGGCCTGTGCCGACTCCTTCATTACATCGCCCAGCTGTCCGGTGAGGGTTAGTTTACCTGTTCCCTGCACAACCGTAACTTCGATCAGCAGTGTATCCCCACCGACCTCAGTCCAAGCCAACCCAGTGACGGTACCAATCTGATCTTCAAGCTCGGCCATACCGTAACGATATTTGGAAGCCCCAAGATAATCCTTGATGTCGTCAGGAAGAATGATCACTTTCTCTTTTTCCTCAGACACGATTTGTTTCGCAGCTTTGCGGCATAATGCTGCAATCTGCTGCTCCAAATTACGCACACCGGATTCACGGGTATATTCGCGGACAATGCGTAATAAGCTATCGTCTTCGATAATCAGTTGATCTTCTGCAAGACCGTGGTTTTTCTTCTGCTTAGGCAATAGATAACGGCTGCCGATTTGAAGTTTCTCCAGTTCCGTATAACCTGGAATGAACAGCATTTCCATCCGATCCAGCAAAGGACGCGGAATATTATGCACTACGTTCGCTGTTGTTACAAACATTACGTTCGACAAGTCGAACGGCAGTTCTACAAAATGATCACTAAACGTGTTGTTTTGTTCTGGATCCAGCACCTCAAGCAGCGCTGAAGATGGATCTCCACGGAAATCCGCAGCCATCTTATCGATTTCATCCAATAGGATAACCGGATTAATCGTACCCGCCGTCTTCATGCCTTGGATAATCCGGCCCGGCATCGCACCTACATAAGTCCGGCGATGACCTCGAATCTCCGCCTCATCACGTACACCACCTAACGAGATACGGACGAACTTGCGGTTGAGCGAACGGGCGATGGAACGAGCCAGTGAGGTTTTGCCCACACCTGGAGGACCTACAAGACATAGAATAGGACCCTTAAGCTTCTTAACCAGCTGCTGAACGGCCAAATATTCCAATACCCGTTCCTTTGGTTTTTCCAAACCGTAGTGATCCTCATCAAGTACCTGCTCGGCCTTTTTGATGTCAAGATCATCCTCTGTCTGTTCACTCCAAGGAAGACTGAGCAGCCAATCCACATAGTTGCGAATGACGCCACCTTCCGCAGAGCTGACTGGCATTTTTTCCAGACGATCGATTTCTTTCTCCATCTTTTCTTTCACGCGTTCCGGAACATTTTTCTCTTCCATTAGCGTCCGCAGCTCTTCCGCTTCTCCTACCCGGCCTTCCTTCTCGCCGAGCTCTTTCTGGATCGCTTTCATTTGCTCACGCAAATAATATTCCTTCTGCGTCTTTTCCATTTGTTTTTTGACACGTTGATTGATCTTACGTTCAAGCTCCAGTACTTCACGCTCATTATTAAGAATATCAAGAAGCTTCTCCAACCGTTTACTAACATCAATCGTCTCAAGAATTTCTTGCTTATCCTTAATTTTTAGCGATAAATGACTCGTAATGACATCCGCAAGTCGACCAGGCTCTTCTATATCGGATACAGCAGCGAGGGTCTCTGGGGTCACTTTTTTGGATAACGTAATATAGTGTTCGAACTGATTGAGTACTGTACGCATCAGCGCGTCACATTCTTGATCGCTATCTACATCTTCCGGCAGCTCACGCGCCATAACCTCATAGTACTCATCATTATCGATATAATTAATAATTTCGGCCCGTTCTACACCTTCAACCAGTACACGTATCGTACCGTTTGGAAGCTTCAACATTTGCCGCACATTGGCGACAGTACCGACCCGAAAAATATCGTCCTGACCTGGCTCTTCAATATTCACTTCCGACTGGGAACAAAGAAGAATCAAATTATCTTCAACCATAGCTTTCTCTAACGCCCGAACTGACTTCTCACGGCCCACATCCAAGTGAAGAACCATGCTTGGGTACACAAGAAGCCCTCTTAGCGGCAATAAAGGAAAACGACGACCTTTTGTTTTATTTGTCATCATCGCTTTCGCACCTCCCATGGCTCTCAATTAATCTCATATGCATTCATTCTAACAAAAGCAGCCCCAAAACACCAACAGAGTCCTTAGATTTCAAGAAGAACCGACTTGCTTTTCCTTAAATAGAGACAACGTTTCTTGTAGCATTTAAAAAGGAAGCAGCAGAATTGCCTGCAGCCTCCTTTATTTTACAGCGACAAATCTCACCTTATTCTTCGAAATAGGGTCAATTTAGTTTAACCCTTTGCAGATTCACCAGCGGCATCGGCCTTTAGGAGTGAAGGTGCTGCAGAGAACAGCTCTCCTGCAACTGCAGGCAGCCTTACATCTGCTGTATCGGCACCGAACAGGTGACGGAACACCTCTTCTACTGTTTCCATTGGAATAACGCGTAATGGCGCAAGGTCAGCGAAGAGAGACTGCCAGTTTTCTTTTGGAATAAGCACTGTAGTGGCTCCAGCTTGAAAAGCAGCTTCCACTTTGGCAATTACACCACCCACTGGCTTGACTCGTCCATGGATGCCTATCTCACCTGTGATCGCTACAGTGTTATCCACGGGAAGTCCACGAATAGCAGATACGATTGCTACTGCCATCGCCACCCCTGCCGAAGGCCCGTCAATCGGTGTTCCACCTGGAAAATTCACATGTAGATCATAACGATCGGGCTCCAGATTCATCGTACGCAGTACGGTCAATACATTCTCAACCGAGCCCTTTGCCATACTTTTTCTCCGAATCGTGCGGGAGCCTCCACCGATCTCTTCTTCATCCACCACACCTGTCACGTTCAGTCTGCCCTGGCCGTTCACAGCAGGCGCTGCGGAGACTTCGATTTCGAGCAGAGTACCCATCCCCGGTCCATACACGGCAAGACCATTGACTAATCCAATCTGCGGTGCCGAAGGAATCTTGCGTTCCGTACGCAGCGGAAGCTGGCTGCTGCCCGCTACCCATTCCACATCAGCAGCATTTAGTGTATCTCTCTGTTCAGTTAAAGCTAATCCGGCAGCCAGTTGAATCATATTAACTGCTTCCCGGCCGTTGGTTGCATACTGCTGCACCACAGTGACAGCTTCCGGACTTGGTTTAAGCCCGATTTTCTGTATCGCGTCACGCGCGATGACGGCAATCTCATCCGGCAGCAGCGGGCGGAAATAAATCTCCATGCAGCGCGAACGCAATGCAGGTGAAATCTCATCCGGAGAACGCGTAGTAGCGCCAACTAGCCGGAAATCAGCAGGCAATCCATTTTGAAAAATATCATGAATATAAGCCGGAGTATTATTATCCTCCGAATTATAATAAGCGCTCTCTAGCAGTACCTTCCGGTCCTCAAGCACTTTAAGCAGCTTATTCATCTGAATGGGGTGAAGTTCTCCTATCTCATCCAGAAAAAGAATCCCGCCATGCGCCTTAGTCACCGCTCCCGGTTTCGGCTGTGGCACCCCCGCCACCCCCATGGCTCCTGCACCCTGATAAATAGGATCATGCACGGATCCGATCAACGGGTCAGCAATACCACGCTCATCAAAACGAGCGGTTGTGGCATCAATCTCTGTGAATTTGGCGTCACTTTTAAAAGGAGAAAGCACATTCTTTTTCGCCTCTTCCATGACAACACGCGCTGCCGCAGTCTTGCCGACTCCCGGCGGACCATAAATAATCACATGCTGCGGATTAGCGCTGCAAAGTGCGGCTTTCAGGGCGCGCAGCCCATCCTTTTGCCCGACAATATCTCCAATAGAAGCCGGACGTGTTTTCTCCGACAATGGTTTAGTTAATGTAATCATCCGCATTTTCCGTAACTTGTCCAGTTCCTTGCGCGACTCTCGTTCCACCGCTGTCTTATTTGTCTTCTGACCCCGCAGCAGATTCCAAAAGTATACGCCGATAACCAGCGCGAAAAAGAGCTGCACGATCATCACAACTATACTTAATTCCATAGGTCATCCTCCTGTTTCGTTCAGTCTACCTTTCCACCCTTGGCTACTATTAGGTAGTATAGCCGTTTCGGTAATTAGTAAACGCGAATTTGAGGATTTGTTGAATTGTTGCAGTAGGATAGACTCTGATAATTAACTATAAGGGCAATAATGAGTGTGGGGAGTGCAAATGTAGCTTATGTAAATTTTAAAAAGGAGATTGTTGAGGTGGTTAGAAAGGAGATTGGAGAAGAAGGAATGCGGAGAAATGCGGAGAAATGCGGAAAATCGCGGAGAAATACGGGAGAGATTAGTGGAAAGGGAATTTGAGGAACTGTGGTGATATGTCGAGCCGTTGAACTTAGTAACTGAGGATCGTGATCGATGCTATGTAGGGTGAGGAACCTAATTCTGCGACTTTACAGCTAAGGGTGAGGAAGTTGGGAGTTTCCTGTAGATGTTAGTTAGTTGAGTTCGTCGAGGTACTTTTAGAAGCTGAGTTACTCTAGAAACTGAGTCAACTGGGACGGTGAGCTACTTCTAGAGGTTGAGTCAGCTGGGAATGGTGAGCTACTTCTAGAGGCTAAGTCAGCTGGGCACGGTGAGTTACTTCTAGAGGCTAAGTCAGCTGGGCACGGTGAGTTACTTCTAGAGGCTAAGTCAACTGGGCACGGTGAGTTACTTTTAGAGGCTAAGTCAGTTGGGGACGGTGAGCTACTTCTAGAGGCTGAGTCAGCTGGGCACGGTGAGTTACTTCTAGAGGCTAAGTCAGCTGGGCACGGTGAGTTACTTCTAAGACGCAGAGTTAACTTAGTTTGCTGAACGTATGAGTTTGTATCTTCTATGTTCGTAGAAACAACCTATTTAGTACAAAATCTAAGTATCATTGGTACCCAGCCAAATAATTAGGGAAATACTCCCTATTTATCAGTAATTCACGACCTTTCAACTGCTAATTAGGGAAATCCTCCCTGATTATCGGTCAAATCACACATAAATGAGGGAAATGCTCCTTTTATTAGGGAGTTTTTCCCTAAAAAGCTTGATTTCGAGCCATAATCGGCTTATTTCAGGGAGAATTTCCCTAATTGTTGCGTTTTACTTCATAACGGACTTCACATCAAGCTCCTTCACATACCTTCTTTTTCAAATTCCCACCTTCAGCAAAAGTCATGGCCAAAATTGTTACGCCTATATGATCAGTCCCATCAAACTACTTCAGCTACACCTGCTCCATCAGCCACTTTTACTACTTTATCCATTTCAACATTAGCTACGTCATCTACACCAGTTACATCAGCTACAATAGCACCAACAACTCCATAAGTTCCACCAGATACATCAATTACATAGGCTAAACTGTTACATTAATTACTCCTACATAAACTACTTCAATAATATAGCCTCCATCAGCCATTAGCCACCAGCCACCAGCCACCAGCCACCAGCCACCAGCCACCAGCCACCAGCCACCAGCCACCAGCCACCAGCCACCAGCCACCAGCCACCAGCCTTTACAATTATCAATCCCAGTAATAAAGAACATCACGAGCCAGCTTATACTCAACATTTTTGACGCCGATTCCCCTCTTCACAGGGGTAAGCCAGCCTTTTTCACAGAGATTCTTTAGCATCATGCGTACTGTTTTGGGATCTAGCGTGAAATAATCAGCGACTTCTTTAGGGCGTATCACCCCAGCTTGACGCACCACTAAACGCATGATTTCCTTCTCAGCGATTAGCAATCTGCCACGCGGTGCATCTACAATTTGGTAGCGGCTTAGCGCCAAACGCAGCAGTGTAACACATAACTCAGGGCGCTGTTCAACATCATCATAGGCAAATGAAATTACTTGATAACCCATTCCGTACAGAAAAGTTTCACGATTTAGCTCATTACAATACTTCAGCCTATCCATGTCTCTTACATGAGCTGCATACCCTTTAATCTCAAACAAGAGCTTGATCGGCCCCGGCAAAAAAGCAAAATCAGCAAAATAAGCCCGTCTCTGTAAATCCAGCACCTCATACTCCGGATGAAGATCATTGAAGTCACCACGAAGCGGCCACCAGACGTTCTGCAAAAATAATTTTTCTGCGTGACCATGACCTCTCTCCAGCCTCCCCCGCCGTTCGCCCGTTCTGTTTGCAAGATGATGCGCAATAAATTTTTCATGGGCTTGTTCATAGTTCATGTTTACTCATCCCTTCCTCCAAAATAAGAATAAACGCAAAAAAAACGCCCCATGGGCCCCGGATTTACCGGAGCTGCACAGGGCGTTCTTCGCCACGTATTATTAACGAATTATATATTCGTAAAAGACCAAGTTACTTCGACTGCACCGGAGGTGCAAGGTTAGCGTGCGCGCGGCCTGGGATTTCGCCTGTTGCCTCGTAAGCCACCACGATCGCATCGATTTCCTTTTTCAGCTCGTTCACGAGTTCAGCTTCAGGCACTTTACGGATCATTTGTCCGTAACGGAAAAGCAAACCTTCCCCACGAGCACCAGCAATACCGATATCTGCTTCACGTGCCTCACCAGGACCATTAACAGCACAGCCAAGGACAGAAACTTTAATAGGCACCTTAAGCTTCGAAATGTATTCTTCCACCTCATTAGCGATGGAGAAAAGATCGATATCCAGTCGTCCGCAAGTCGGACAAGAGATCAGCGTCGCCGCGTTAGAGATCAGACCAAACGTCTTCAGCAGCTCACGCGCCACCTTAACCTCTTCAACCGGATCGGCACTAAGCGAGATACGCAGGGTGCTGCCGATGCCCATAGAGAGCAGTGCACCGATACCAGCGGAGCTTTTCACTGTACCCGCAAACAATGTGCCGGATTCTGTAATCCCCAAGTGTAGCGGATAAGGAATGACTTCCGCAGCCTGACGATAAGCTTCGATGGCCATTGGCACATCTGATGCTTTTAGAGAGACGATAATGTCGTGGAAATCCAGTTCCTCCAGAATACCAATATGGTATAACGCACTTTCTACCATGGCTTCTGGGGTTGGGTATCCGTATTTCTCCAAAAGGTGATTCTCCAAAGAACCGGCGTTTACACCAATCCGAATCGGAATTCCTTTTTCTTTACATGCTTTAACTACCGCTTCTACCTTTTCGCGACGACCAATGTTCCCCGGATTAATCCGTACCTTATCGATGCCGTTCTCAATAGCCATCAACGCTAGCTTATAGTTGAAATGAATATCCGCTACGAGTGGGATATGAATCTGTTTCTTGATCTCCTTGATTGCGGCAGCCGCCTCTTCATTGTTGACAGTTACGCGTACCAGCTGGCAGCCTGCTTCCTCAAGCCGCAATATTTCAGCTACAGTAGCCTCCACATCAGCGGTTTTGGTTGTACACATGCTTTGAATCGCAACCTCGTTGTTTCCCCCAATAATGAGCCCGCCAACATTGACAGGACGGGTTTGGTGTCTCAAGAACATGATTTTTCTCCCCCATAACGCCAAAGCTCCACCCCTTCGCTCCCGCTAATGTGAAGCGGGATAAGCGGAAGAAAGGTGGAGACTGTGACATGTATTGTTAAGGAAAAGCGGCTTACGCGCTTTCCTCTTTCTTCTTGTCTTTCTTAAGGTTGAGCTCAGGCAAAGCTTTCTCCTGAACGACCTGTTCCGTGATCACACAATCTTTAATATCATCGCGTGAAGGAACTTCATACATCACATCGAGCATGATGCTCTCAATAATCGCGCGCAGTCCACGGGCTCCCGTATTACGTTTGATCGCTTCCTTGGCAATTGCTTCGAGTGCCAATGGTTCGAATTTCAACGCTACGTTGTCCATTTCCAGTAGCTTGATATATTGCTTAGTGAGAGCATTTTTAGGCTCGGAAAGGATACGGACAAGCGTATTCTCATCAAGCGGCTCTAAAGTCGAGATGACTGGCAGACGGCCTACAAATTCAGGAATAAGACCGAATTTGAGCAAATCTTCAGGCAATACCATCGACAAATATTCGCCAGGCTTTAGATCCTTTTGTCCTTCAACTGCTGCGTTGAAGCCAATGATTTTTTTACCGATACGGCGTTTAATCATTTGCTCCAGACCGTCAAAGGCACCGCCAACGATGAACAGGATGTTCGTCGTGTCGATCTGAATAAACTCCTGGTGAGGGTGCTTACGTCCGCCCTGCGGAGGCACAGAAGCAACAGTTCCTTCCAGAATCTTCAGAAGCGCCTGCTGTACACCTTCGCCGGAAACGTCACGAGTTATGGACGGATTCTCGGATTTACGTGCTACTTTATCAATTTCATCAATATAGATAATGCCGCGTTCGGCTTTCTCCACATCGTAATCTGCAGCTTGAATGAGTTTGAGCAGAATGTTCTCAACATCCTCGCCGACATAACCAGCTTCCGTCAGGGAAGTAGCGTCTGCAATAGCAAAAGGAACGTTGATAATCTTCGCCATCGTTTGTGCTAACAAGGTTTTACCAGAACCTGTTGGACCAAGCAAAAGGATATTACTCTTCGTCAGTTCAACATCTTCGATCTTGCTTTGGCTGTTCACACGCTTGTAGTGGTTATATACCGCTACAGAAAGAGATTTCTTCGCTTGCTCTTGACCGATTACATATTGATCCAAAATATCGCGAATTTCCTTTGGTTTTG
This sequence comes from Paenibacillus sp. FSL R7-0163, assembly GCF_037969975.1. Classification (NCBI taxonomy): domain Bacteria; kingdom Bacillati; phylum Bacillota; class Bacilli; order Caryophanales; family Paenibacillaceae; genus Paenibacillus; species Paenibacillus sp. FSL R7-0163. The sequence goes on along the minus strand of NZ_CP150224.1, from coordinate 662,290 downwards.
GAATATCCTTCAGATCAAGCTCTTCCTCATGACCGAGCTCTTCTTCCACAATTTCCGTGCAAAGCTCGATACATTCGTCACATATATAAACGCCCGGTCCTGCTACAAGCTTACGAACCTGCTCTTGTGATTTACCGCAAAAAGAACATTTCAATTGCCCTTTTTCATCATTAAATTTAAACATCTAACCACCCCTTTAAGATTTCATCGGTGAAGAAAGAACTTGGTCAATAAGCCCGTATTCCTTGGCTTCTTCCGCGCTCATGAAGTTATCGCGGTCTGTGTCCCGTTCGATTTTTTCAAGGGGCTGACCTGTGCGATCTACATAGATTTGATTCAGCTTCTGTTTCGTCTTAAGGATCCAGTCAGTGTGAATCCAAATATCAGACGCTTGACCCTGAACACCGCCGAGCGGTTGATGAATCATAACTTCGCTGTTGGTCAGCGCATATCTTTTGCCCGGAGCCCCAGCTGTTAGAAGGAGCGATCCCATGCTTGCTGCCATCCCTACACAAATGGTTGAAACATCCGGTTTGATATATTGCATCGTATCGTATATACCCATGCCGGCTGTTACTGAACCACCGGGTGAGTTGAGGTACAAGTGAATGTCCTTCTCGGGATCATCTGCTGCCAAAAACAGCAATTGAGCAATAACCAGATTGGCGACATCATCGTCAATCGCACTGCTTAAGAAAATGATGCGATCCTTGAGCAATCTGGAATAGATATCGTATGAACGTTCTCCACGACTTGTTGATTCCACAACCATTGGTACCAGACTCATGCCACCAACCTCTTTTCTCTGTACAGATTAGTCTTATCGTTTCAGAAATATTTTAACACGTTCAAGGCGCGATGTCATTTTTTCACTACAGTCGACTGTCTGCTGCTTGTGAATTGTGACGTTACTACCCCTATTACCTTATTGCCATACGTTCATACGGATACCTATGTAGTCACATATATTTGCGGCCGAGGATAAAAATAAGGCACGTAACGAAACTTACGTGCCTTATCATATCTGTATGGAGGCCGTGTAACTTGGCCGTTCTAGGTAGTGTCAAGCTAAAACGCCTTCGGCGTCCTTTTGAGGACGGTAAGCGTTTATGCGAGAATTATAAGAATAAAGTATAAAGTGAAACTTATACCTTCTTATAATTTTAAAATATCCTACTCAGCTTTAGTGTCTTCAGCAGCTGGTGCTTCTTCTACTGCTTCAACTTCTACACTATTGCTAACAAGGAAATCAATGGTTTTACGCAACGAAAGCTCTTCGCTCAAGCTGCCCAGTGAACCGTTAGCTGCCAAGATGCTGCGGATTTCTTCTGGAGTACGTTTGTAAGCTTCAGCCATAGTAGCCAACTCTTCGTTAACTTCTTCTTCGGAAACTTCAATGTTCTCTTGTTTTGCGATAACTTCCAATACCAGGTTGTTGCGAACGCGTTTTTCAGCATCGCCTTTCATTTGGTTCTGCAAGTCTTCACGAGTTTGGCCGGAGAAGCTAAGGAACATATCCATGTTCATGCCTTGTTGACGAAGACGAGTGTCGAAGTCACGAACCATGTTCTCAACTTCACTGTTGATCATAGCTTCAGGGATTTCAACTTCAGCGTTAGCTGCTGCTTTATCAACAACTGCATTCTCACGAAGGCCTTTCAGTTCTTCCTCTTTACGGGATTCGAGCTGAGCTTTCAGATCTGCTTTGTACTCATCCAAAGTTTCGAATTCACTTACATCTTTAGCGAACTCATCATCGAGTGCAGGAAGTTGTTTGCGTTTGATTTCGTGCAGCTTCACTTTGAATACTGCTTTTTTACCCGCAAGGTTCTCTGCATGGTATTCATCAGGGAAAGTAACTTCAACATCTTTGAAATCTCCAGTAGCCATTCCTACCACTTGCTCTTCGAATCCAGGAATGAAGGAGTTGCTGCCAAGCTCAAGAGAGTGACGTTCAGCTTTTCCGCCTTCAAACGGTACATCATCTACATATCCGTCAAAATCGATTACAGCGATGTCGCCGTTAGCTGCTGCTTCTTCTTCAACTACTACAAGCTCAGCATGACGTTCTTGCAGACGAGCAAGTTCAGCACTCAACTCTTCTTCAGTCACTTCAGCTTTTTGTACTGGAACTTCCAGACCTTTGTAATCGCCGAGCTTCACTTCAGGTTTAACCGTGATCTTCGCTTTGAAGATAAAGGATTGACCTTTAGCAAATTGCTCAATATCAACTTCAGGACGGTCTACAGGGAAGATGTCAGTTTGTTCAACTGCTTCACCGTAAGCTTCAGGAAGAAGAATGTCGATTGCATCTTGGTACAAGCTTTCTACACCAAAACGGGATTCAAAGATCGGCCGAGGTACTTTACCTTTACGGAAGCCTGGTACGTTAGCTTTTTTAACGACTTTGTTAAAAGCTTTATCAAGTGCTGCTGTTACGCGTTCTGCGTCTACTTCTACTTCAAGAACTCCAAGGTTCTTCTCTATTTTTTCCCATGTTGCTTTCATATTATACTTTTCCCTCCAAAATATAGGTTCACAAGTTTACTTCAAATAATGATACAATCCACGCACAGAATAACCATTATATTATATACAACATTACTTTATTTATCAAGTAGAGAAGTCTTTACAAAACCCTTGAGAGCACGATAAGCTCCCTCAAATTGAAAGCGCATGCCGTCTGTGATGCCATACATTCCACGTGTCTCTTCCTCTTGTCGGGAGCCGTTTAAACTTTCAGAAACAAATTGGTGCAAAGCTCCTGCCCAAATATCCAGCAAAACGTCTTCGCCTTCCAGCAATTTCCGATATTCGTCCGACCCATAAATCGACATGATGAACTGACCCCAGAGCTCTTGTGCAAAATAATACAGCGTAGGCTCATGCACCTCTGCCTGCTCGGCTACCCGCTCCAGCACATGACTCACCTCCGGAGGAAAATCCTCCGTCTGCAGTGGCACGCTCTCGATCTCTACGAGTACCGTTTCATGTCCGCGAATCAGCTTCACTGTTCCCTGCATCCCACGCCGCTTAAGCGTCTGCAAGGTCCGAAATTGCAGCAGTGGATGAACATTATCCCCCTGCAACCAAGTGGTCAGCTCCTCGTCAACGCCGCCACCTTCCAGATAGGATAGCTGCTCTAGTGCAAGTATTGTCGCCTCAGACAGAGGTTCATTCATCACCCGCTGCAGCAGCTTTTTGGGATACCCCGCATCCTCGTTCATTTTGGATTTGGCCAAAAAGCGGGCCATATCCTCTTCCCTTAAATCTTCGTCTTCGGGGTGAACAGTTCCCTCCGCATCTCCATTCTGGGACGCGTAAGGAAATGCCGTTTCGAGCCATTCCAGCAGGGACCGCCATTCCTCGTAATTTCGCTCTTCCTGTCCTTGACACTGCAGCAAAAAACGAAGCAGCTCCATCGCTTCCCCGTAGCGTTCACTTTCCAGCATCACCGTCAGCTGGATTTGATAATAGTCCAGTGTCTTGGGGAACAGGACGATATTCTCTTTGGTGGCGGGGGAATCCGAATGTTTAATGAGGGCACCTCCTTATGTCTACTTATGTGAATGGAATCCTAACCATTATAAAAGTTATTAATACCTTAAGCTTCTTCCGAAACTTAATAATTGTAGATTATAGCATACCCCGTACTCTTTTTAAAAAACAGCTTGAAAAAGATCATCCCATATGATATGATAATTCCTGCTTGCTTTTCTGCCAGCAACCATGTCCCGGTAGCTCAGCTGGATAGAGCATGCGCCTTCTAAGCGCACGGTCGGGGGTTCGAATCCCTTCCGGGACGTCATATAGAAACAGCCTTCCTTCGGGAAGGCTGTTTCTATTTTCAGGGGAAGGGTTGGGCGGAGCTCAGGGAGTCACTACTGGGACGAATAGACGACTGAACGACTGAGCTTAAGATTCGCGGCTCTGGATTACCCGAGTTTCAGAGATTAATGGAGCTTGGATTCGAAGCTCAGAACCTGATGAAAACTTAGCCTCGTCGGAGCTCAGGGTCCGATAAAGCTTAGCATTCGAAACTTAGAATTTGGTGAAAACCTGGGCCTCGTCGGGCTATGAGTCGATGGAGCTTAACTTTTGATGCTCGCTCGGACTTGGTCACACTTAGAACTCATTGGGGCTCAGGGTTCTGTGAAGCTTAGCAATCGATGATCAGTTTCTATGAGTCAGTACCACATCATACCCCGCCGCATTAGAACATTACGGCTGCTTTTCCGGAGAAACGCAGCTACATGCTATCTAATTGCATTTTCTGCAACTAAAAGTACCCTTTTACCTCCAAAAATCGCTTTAATTGCATTTCATACACTTATATTCTCAGATTTACGCCTAGAATGGTCTTTTCACCATTTTTAACTGCACAAAGTACAATTAAACCCAAACAAACCTATCACCATCAAAAATAAGTGCATAAAGTGCAATTAAAAACCACTCTTATCACCACTACTCATCACTTATTACTCACCATCCACCAATCATTACTCATTACTCATTACTCATTACTCACTACTCACTACTCATCGAATATTAATCTTCACATTCCCATTTCTGATTTTTAAATATGGGAACATTTTTAGCTCTCTATAAGCGTGGCCAATCTAATTACTCAAAAGACACGCGCATTAGCAATATTATCGAAGGATGAGACTATCCTGCTTATTTAATCGAGAATAAAAAAACTGTTCACGGCGTTTTCTTCCGCCGAGAGACAGTTTTTTATGCATGTTCTTCCTTTATAAGCGAATCAGCGCCCTTTGCGGCGATTTCCAAGCCAGAGCGGAAAACGGAAAGCAAAGTTAATAAACAAAACTACAAATACTAGTACTGCCGCTGATTTGTCAGCGATTTGCCGCGCATCTTCTACAATTGCCTCAGATTGTACATACCAAAGGTGTACGGCCAGGGTTTCTCCCGGCGAGAACAGATTAAAGTCCCACATTTCGCCCGAGGTACTGAGACCAGCGGTAAGGATAATAACCGCAGACTCCCCGAAGGCGCGTCCAGCAACGAGACAAATCCCAGTAACAATGGCAGACATTGCAACGGGTAGGACAACTGTGCGGATCACGTGGAATTTAGTCATGCCCAGTGCATATCCAGCTTCGCGCATCTCCCCAGGAACAGCACGGACCGCTTCCTCCGTCACACGTGCAAGCATAGGCAGATTCAAAAGCGCCAAGCTTACCCCACCGCCAAGAATCGTCAGACCGATCCCAAAATATTCAGCAAATATCGCAAGACCAAGCATACCGAATACAATCGAGGGAACCGAAGAGAGCGCCTCTACACATATACGCAGGCCACCTGTAAAAGCATTATCCGGAGCGTATTCCGCCATATAAATCCCCGCTCCTAAACCGATAGGGACGGAAATAAGCAGCGAGATGAACAAAATATAAAAAGAGTTGAAAAGTACAGGACCGATCCCGCCACCAACGTCAATCTCTTCAGGCTGTTTGATCAGGAAATCAGGCCGCAGCGCTGGCAGACCTTTACTAAGAATCGTGAAGAGCAGCCAGAAGATTAGCAGCATGACTAAAGCCCCAAGCGTATAAAACCCAATAGTCGCGAGCTTATTGCGTCTCTGAGCACGCGCTGTATGCTTTGTACTTGCGAATCCGTTCACGCTGCATCCCTCCTTTTTCTACCCAGCACGCGGATGATCAGAATCAGTACAAAGGAAATCACCAGCAGAAGAAAGGCCATCATATGTAGGGCATAATTCCAGGTTGACTCAAACTCTACATTCGAGATTTGCATAACGATGTTACTAGTCAAGACCGAAGCAGGTGTAAATAAGGTTTTCGCCAACTGTGGTGTGTTTCCGATAACCATAACTACAGCCATTGTCTCCCCCACAGCACGAGTCATCCCGAGGATGACTGCAGAGATAATCCCTCTGCTAGCCGCAGGCAAAACAACACGCATAATGACTTGCAGACGGGTAGATCCAAGAGCGTACGCAGCATCCCGATATTTGCGTGGAACAGCGACAATAGCATCATCACTGATTCGACAAATCGTTGGCAGGACCATTAATGCGAGTACGAGGGCCGCAGCCAGCAAACCATCACCCAAGCTCTCCCCACTAACTCTACGCAGGAAAGGAAGTAATACCGTTAAGCCTAAATAACCATATACTATAGAAGGAATACCAACGAGCAAATCGAGCACCGGGCGAATGAAGGTCTTCATCCACTTCGGAGCAATCTCCGCACAGAGAACGGCCATGCCTACCGAAATAGGAACTGCGATCAGCAGGGTCAAAGCTGTCAGTGAAAGTGTATTTACAATGAAGGCAGCAGCCCCAAAGGAGTCCTCTTCAGGCGTCCAGTTAAACGAAAAGAAAAAGTCCGCAGGCGAGAGATGACCAAACAGAAGCAGCGCCGTTTTGCCGATAAATAGGATTACAAGTCCAAGCACGAAACAAAGTGCAAGAATGCTGAATAAGAAATAAAAGCGGAATAATCGGTTGCTAAACATATGTCTACTGTGACGTTTGGAGTTGGCGCTAACTTCTGTAACGCCCTCCTTAACCTTAGTTGCCAGGTTGTGGACTGGTGCCCCCATACTTTCCCTCCTGTAAGCGGCCAACCCCGTATCAAAATCGGGGCTGGCCGCTGTTACCATTCAATATGATCTTCAGATGTTATTAACCCTTCATTGCTGCGATCGGAATGAATTTAAGCTTTTTCAGAGAACCTTGTTGGAACTTTTTGCTTTGTACGTATTCGATAAATTCTTTAGTTGCGCCAGTAGGCTGGCCTTTAGTCATGTAGTAACCATAAGCCCAAATCTTATAAGAACCGTTAATTACGTTGTCTGTAGTAGCTGCGATACCGTTGTGTTTCACTGCTTTTACGTCGCCACTTACATAAACAAGGTCGATATAACCGATGGAGTTAGGAGTAGTTCCTACTGCTGTTTTCATGTCGCCGGATGAACCTGTTTCTTTGTAGTTCTTAGCTTTTTTAACGATATCTCCGCCATCCAAAGCTTTAGCCTGATAGTTAACGCGGGTACCAGAACCGAATGAGCGAGTGATGACAACGATATCTGCATCTGCGCCGCCTACTTCTTTCCAGTTGGTGATTTTACCAGCGAAAATACCTTTAAGCTGTTCTGTTGTAAGGTTATCTACACCCACATTTTTGTTCACGATCGTGGCAAAAGGAATGACAGCCACTTTGTTTGCTACCTGTCCGTCAAAAGCTTTGAAACCTGGTACGTCGATGCTAGCATCCCAGTCGCAAGCGCCGATATCAGCGATGCCTTTTTTTACAGCTTGTGGTCCAGTTACAGAGCCTTTACCAGATGCTGCGATTTTCACTTTAGGATGCAGCTTTTGGAATTCTTTTGCCGCTTGCAACGTCAATGGAAGAAGTGCGGTCGAACCGTTAACGGTGATTTTGCCACTAAGTGAATCTGCTGCTGCTGCAATCCCTGCAAAAGATGCGGTTACCGCGATTACGGCTGTTAAAGCCGTTACTGTTAATTTCTTGAAGATTTTCATTGTACTATTTTCTCCTCTCGGCTCTAGGCCGTTAAAATATGTTTGAAATAATAATTATTTAGTCAGTTGCAGCCCTTTACCGCCTTGGATAACCCATACGCTGTCGCCGCTCACAATCGCAAGCTTGCTTCCGTCTTTAGATACAGATACTTCAGATACATCTTCAGCCGTACGGAACAGTTCGGTCTTTGCACCACTACCATCGATAGAATAGATCACTGTGCTTCCGTCTGCCGTAGTACCTGCCACTACCAAACCATTGCTTACGCCAGTGGACCAATTCACTTCGATATCAAGTGCAATATTAGTGCTGGTTGCGTCCGCTTTTACAAGCTTCAGGGTATTCTTCGCATTGCCGTCTGCATCTGCGCTCAGGTATGCCACATTTCCATCAGCCAAAATCTCTGGGTAAAGCTTGTTATCTGCTGTAGTTGTTAGTGCAGCTGGTTTAGCATCTTTTGTAGCCAAATCAAGCTTGTAAAGCTGCTCTCCTGCCGAGCTAAAGTCAACCGTAAGAGAATCTTCTGTGCTGTCTGCATCATTTTTAGCAACACCCGTCAAATTAACGATATAAACGGCGCTTTTTTCGTCAGCAGAAATACGCAGTTCGGATTTATTCTCAACCTTGTCAGCCAGCACGGATTTAACATCACCAGTCTCTACTGAGATTTTAGCGATTTTTTCTTGCTTGTCTCCTTGGATGAAATAAATGCTTTTCCCATCTTTGGACCAAACCAGATCTGTCTTCACACTATTGTCGGTGCCTAGTGTTTTAACAGCTCCGCTAGACAAGTTAATCAGATTCAGCAAACCTTTCTCATCATTAAAAGCTCCCCACTGCTGATCCGGCGATACTGCAAAGTCCACTGCACTGTCATTTGACGAAAACACTTCATAGTTACCTGGTTCTGTACTGAATTTGATAAGCTGAGTAGTTTCAGCATCACTTTTGTTCGCAATCAGGTTGCCAGCTGCCGTCCAGTGCAAAGTATCAAACAAACCTTCAGGACGTGCAAAGCTCAAAATCGTGCTAACATCAGCGTCCAGCTCTCCACCTAATGCAGTAACTAACTTAGTAAGCTCTACATAGGTTTTACCGTTATAAAACACTGGAGCCACTGTGAACGATTCGGAATTACCATCTACTTGATAGCTCTTTGAGCCTGTTTTGAGTTGCACATTATGTAGTCCTTTGCTGTCGTTAAGTTCAAACCCGCTTGTTCCCAGTACTACCTTAGCCCCAATTTCTCCAGCTACCTGAGTCAGCGAGTAAAGCTTGTAACCACTGCTGTTAATGGTGTTAAACACAATCGGCGTTCCGTTTACATTCCAAGTAGTTGTACCTTCTTTAACTGCTGTTGCAGCAGCGACTTGATTGGTAGCTACAGATTTTACATTACTGCCGGTGCTAGCTGCAGATACACTTCCAACGCCTACTGTTGCAAGAAGTGCTGAAGCCAACGTTGCGCTAATCCATTTACTGTTTTTCAATTAGATTCACCCTTTTCGTATAGGTAACTGCTAATGTCATTTTCGTCTACAATTGTCAATTCTGTTGCAGAGGAATGTAATGGAAATATTAACTAGTATTCTTTTTTTAAAAAACCAGGTAACCAAATGAACTAAGCAGCAAAAACAGCCTCTTTTCGTAAAAAGGTGCTCGGTGTGGCTGCCTTATTTAGTTGGAGAATTGTTTGGGATCTTGGGGTGACGTAGGGACAAATTTGATATTGCAGGCGCGTGGAGGGAACTTGTTGCTGAGGTGGGCGGGTGGAGTATATTGCGGAGTTCGCTTGGAGTGTGGGGGAAGCTTATTGAGGAGGTCGCTGGGCCACGTGGAGTATATTGCGGAGGTCGCTTGGGTGCGTGGGGGAAGCTTGTTATGTGGCTGCTGCTTACAATTTAAAAACTAACTGGTCTGTTGTGGCGCATTCTGCGTAAGGATCATCGTAGGAGATTCGGCTGATTGTACGGGATTTATACCGTTCTTTTGCTGATTTTAGCGGGATTGAGCTCATCGTACGGGATTTATACCGCTCTTTTGCTATCTTTTGCTAGATTGGGTACATTGTGCGGGATTTATACCGTTCTTTTGCTAACTTCAGTAGGATTGGGCTCATTGTGCGGGATTTATACCGTTCTTTTGCTAACTTTAGCGGGATTGGGCTCATTGTACGGGATTTATACCGTTCTTTAACTGACTTCAGTCGGATTGAGCTCATTGTGCGGGATTTATACCGTTCTTTTACTCATTTTAGCGAGATTGAGCTCATTGTACGGGATTTATACCGTTCTTTTACTAACTTTAGCGGGATTGAGCTCATTGTACGGGATTTATACCGTTCTTTTGCTAACTTTAGCGGGGTTGAGCTCATTGTACGGGATTTATACCTTTCTTTTGCTAACTTCATCGGGATTGAGCTCATTGTACGGGATTTATACCTTAGCGAAATTGAGCTCACTGTACGGGATTTATACCGTTCTTTTGCTTGATTTATTTAGACCATCCTTATTTAGTGGCATTTATGCCCTTCTTTTGTCTGGTTTAGGTAAACCCGTGTTATTTTGAGGCATTTATGCCTTTCTTTTAGCTGATTTAAGTGGATCGACGCCATTTAAGGGCATTTATGCCTTTCTATTACCTAGTTTAGGCGGACTGACGCTTTTTAGTGGCACTTTTGCCTTTCATTCAAATCATCTCTATATACATAGTAAAAGGACAAGTTGAATTAACAAACCTCAATTGGGATTAAGCTAATACTGTGGGATACATTTGTATAAAATATATGGTTTACAATTCCTAACTTTTGACGCAAGATAATGAGTGAGTACTCACTCATTATCTAATCAGAGTGTACAGAGCAGTATAATTCAGGAATATCTCAACACCTTCTACACCTTCTACACCTTCATCACCATCACCATCACCATCACCATCACCATCACCACCACCTTATCAGCAACATCTTCAACTCAAGCAAGTATCCCAGAACATTCAGAATCGAGGAGATAAACATGGGTTCAGAGGTTCCAGTTATTTCAGTGAGCCATGTCGGGAAAGCGTTTGGAGAGAAACAGGTGCTCGAGGATATTTCGCTTCAAGTGGAACGTGCGGAAACCTTTGGCATACTAGGGCCATCCGGCTCAGGAAAAACAACATTAGTGAAGCTGCTTACAGGTATCCATGAGGTAACCTCCGGCGAGGTGAAGATACTTGGCGTTACGATGCCTAAGCTGACTATGCTGCAACAGATTGGATATATGGCCCAGTCTGATGCCTTATACACGGAGCTTAGCGCGAAGGAGAATCTGGAGTTTTTTGCAGCGCTATATGGACTAAAGGGGGAGCAACGCTCCAAACGCATCACAGCCGTAATGGAGATCGTTAATTTACAAGATCATTTGCGAAAAAGAGTAGACCAATACTCCGGCGGGATGAAACGCCGCTTATCATTGGCGATCGCGCTGCTGCATGAACCGCCGTTGCTTATTCTTGATGAGCCTACAGTTGGCATAGATCCGGTGCTGCGGCTATCCATCTGGAAGGAACTAAAAGCGCTGAACCAGAAAGGCACCACTATTGTGCTGACCACGCATGTCATGGATGAGGCTGAAAAATGTGACCGGCTCGGAATGATCCGTGATGGCAAGCTACTTGCCGCCGACACGCCTGCCGGACTACTGCAAGCCACCGGTTCAGCTTCTATTGAAGAAGCCTTTTTATATTATGGAGGTGTGCGTTCATGAGAATCCGAGCGATCACCTTAAGGATTTTGCGGCAATTTATTCATGACAAAAGAACGATGGCATTAATGTTCATTGCACCACTCCTCGTTCTAAGCTTAATGAGCTTGGTCTTCAATGGTGACGCCTATGAACTAAAAATCGGTGTGTCCGGTGTACCTCTAAATATGTCAGCTGCGTTAAAAGAACAAAATGCCACCATCAAAGAATATGCCATCGCAGAGCTGGGAAAAGGCGCTTTAGTAGAAGGAAAAATTGACGCTTTGATCACTTTGAACGGAACCGCCGGAGATTCGCAAGTTACGCCTCAAGTGCTGCTAGAAGGTAGCAACCCTACAGCCAACAAGGCAGTAATCATGACGCTGCAACAAATCTCCCAGAAGCTTCTTCCAAGCACAAAGGAACAATTACAGCCGCAGATCAGCTATCTTTACGGTTCTGAGAATATGAAGACGATCGACCGTTTCGGTCCCATTATGATTGGCGTATTTGTTTTCTTTTTCGTATTCTTGATTGCAGGTGTATCCTTCTTAAGGGAACGAACCACAGGCACTCTTGAACGCCTACTTTCGACTCCATTAAAAAGATGGGAGATTGTGCTCGGGTATGTATGTGGTTTCGGCATATTTACCGTTTTTCAGGCGCTATTGATCTCATGGTATTCCATACAGATTCTTGGCATTATGATGACAGGCAGCTTTGGTTACGTATTGCTGATCACATTACTCCTATCGATGACAGCGCTGACGTTGGGCACACTGCTGTCGGCTTTTGCAGCCAATGAGTTGCAGATGATTCAGTTCATTCCGCTCATTATAGTGCCACAAATCTTCCTCAGTGGATTATTCCCGCTCGATACCCTTCCACTGTGGCTCCAGCGCGTTGGCCTCGCTACACCGATCTATTACGGATCAGAAGCTCTGATGGACATTATGGTCCGTGGCAAAGGATGGAGCGCAATTGCACTGGATGTCTATGTACTAATAGGATTTTCGCTGCTATTTATGCTGCTGAATGTATTGGCACTGCGCAAACATCGCAAAATGTAATTTCACAAAAGCTATTATCATTGAAACAAAATGAATCAAGCATGGAGGGTTATTGTAATGAAAGAGCAAGTTTCTACGGAACAAAATATAGAAGAGCAGTGGATAGAAGAGCTGCTGACCCTTGGCAAAGACGAGAAACTGACACCGAAGCAGATTTCTATTCTACAAGCGGCGATTGAGGTATTTTCCGAAAAAGGATACTCTGCGACTTCAACGAGTGAAATTTCTCAGAAAGCGGGCGTGGCGGAGGGAACGATTTTTCGCTATTACAAGACTAAAAATGATCTGCTGCTTGCCATAGTAGGTCCTACCATGAGTCGCATGCTTGCGCCTTTTGTGCTGCGGAATTTCAACGGCGTGCTCGATATGCCCTACGACAGCTTCGAAGAGTTCCTGAGGGCATTTATGATCAATCGGCTGGATTTCGCCCGCAAGAATTTTAAAATTCTTAAGATTCTTATTCAGGAGATTCCTTTTCAGCCAACAGTTAGAGCTCAGTTTGTAGAGAATATTCTTAGCAAAATACTGGAGCGCGTGATTGATATTGTTGAACATTTTAAAGAAAAGGGTGAAATCATCGAGGTGCCTACACCCACACTTATACGCTTCACACTCTCGTCTGTCGTAGGTTATTTGATGAATCGCTTGCTGCTGCAGCCAGATAAGGACTGGAATGACGAGGAAGAAATCAACCTGACGATCGCTTTTATCATGCATGGAATAAGTAAAGCAACACCCCCTATTTGATGCGCACGCCCGTTCTGTTATCATAAGTACTATATTAAATTCGGACTTTTCGAGATCAAGTTATGAGAAAGGAATTATGTTATGGGCTTTAGTGTATCAGAACGGGTTATCAAACTGCTGTGCGGCAAGTCTATTTTTGAAAAAGGATTAGCTTATTACCAAACTGAAAGTGTCGATATAATTGAAGTTGAAGAATACAATGTCTCCATTCCAGATTTGCCCCGCTCTCGATATGAAGCCATTGTTCAGGGGGCGATCGACTATGAAGTTATGGTGGTCATTGATATTGATGGGGATGTCCAGGCAGAGTGTAATTGTCCAGCCTACTCCCATGGGGGGCCATTCTGTAAACATATCGCGGCTGTGCTGATCAACGTTGACGCCCTTAAAACTGGCCGAGATCGTTCAGAGCTTACCGGAGCTTCGCACCTGTCTTCTATAGAAGATACTGAGATTCTAACCCCACGTATTTTTACTGATACTGCGCAAGACAACGGGGGAAAGTCCAGAGATCAACAGCTCGTAAGCAGCCTGCTGGGGATGTTCAGCAACCATACACCGCGTCCTAGCGGTACGGGGGCTTTTGTAGATAACAGACTTCCTCTAAATATAGAGTTTACATGCAAGCCGTTCACTTATAGTTACAGCCACACCATGCTGGGTATAGAAATGAAAGTCGGTCCAAAACGTCTATATATTGTTCAGAAAATAAGGGGATTTCTAGAAAGTGTACACCGCGGAGAATCCTTTGAGTTCACGAAACATTTTATCTATGATCCTGCCATTTACAGCTTCCGGAAGGAAGATAATGTTGTTCTACAGAAGCTGATTGATATTGTATTAAATGAAAAAATGTACCGCGATAACGTCACTCCTTACTCACCTTATGGGGGGAGTATTGGGGGAGATCGGTTGCTGGCCGTCCCTCCTTTTTTCTGGGAGTCGCTTCAACCTGCGCTTTCAGAGGTCTCGTCGGTATTTTTGCAACAAGAAGAGGTGCTATACGAAGGCATTTACGTGTCTAATGAGGCGCCTCCACTCAGCTTTGAGTTTGAACAGGCGGAAGAGGATGGATATCATCTGGATATTCAAGGACTTGAGCAGATTTCGGTCTTAGAAGATTACGGGATTGTACTATCTGAAGGTAAGTTGCTGAAGCTATCCCCTCAAGAATGTATACGCCTTGCTGAAATGAAAAAAATGCTGGATTCCTCCCGCCGAAATGGTATCGATATTGCCCCCGAGCAAATGGAGTCTTTTATGGACAAGGTTATTCCTGGTCTGAAAAAGCTGGGCAACGTCCATATCGCCGACTCCATTGCGGATCGGATTGTCCAACATAGGCTTATCGCGAGGCTTTATCTGGATCGTGTGAGAGATCGGCTGCTCGCCGGACTAGAATTCCAATATGGTGACATTGTGATCAATCCTTTAGATGAAAAAGCCCATGTTCGCGGGACGAGTTTGATTCTTTTGCGAGACGGGGAGGGAGAAGCTCGTATTCTGGAGCTGATGGAGCACGAATCTTTCGCTAAAACCGAAGGCGGATTTATTATGACAGACGAAGAGGGCGAATACGATTTTTTGTACCATACCATTCCGCTGCTGGAACCGCTACTTTCGGTTTATGCGACCTCCGCAGTCAAAGCAAGACTGTTCACGAGCACTACACCCCCAAAGGTGAGCATTAGTTGGAATGAAAAGACGGACTGGCTTGATTTTAAATTCGATATGGGCGGGATTCCAGAAGCTGAGATTGTTATGGTTCTGAAATCCCTGCAGGAAAAACGCAGATACTACCGCTTGCCTGATGGAGCCCTGCTACCGCTGGAGAGCGAGGAGCTTCAAGAAATCATTACCTTTATGAATGATGTAGGCATCCGTGAAGGTGAGATCAAAGGGGTGGAGTTTTCTCTGCCCGTTGTTCGTGGGTTACATTTGACCTCCACGGATGCTAAGAGTGACTCCATTAAGCTGGGCAGATCCTTTAAAAGGTTACTTGCGAACATGCGGAATCCGGAGAATCTTGATTTCCCTATACCTGACAGTCTGGTTCCTGTGCTAAGGGATTATCAACAGTATGGGTTTCAGTGGCTGAAGACGTTGGCCCATTACCGTTTTGGTGGTATTTTGGCGGATGATATGGGGTTAGGCAAAACGCTGCAAAGTATCGCTTTTCTACTGTCAGAACTTCCAGAGATCCGCCAGAATGGGCTGCCTGCCCTAATTGTCGCTCCTGCGTCTCTCACTTATAACTGGCTTAATGAGCTTAAAAAATTCACGCCAGAGATCAAAGCTGTCATTGCAGACGGTAGTCTAATTGAGCGCGGGCGGATTTTAAAAAATACAGCAAAAGCTGATGTAATCATCACCTCTTATCCGTTGCTCCGCAGAGATGTTCAGTTGTATGCCAAAAAGTCTTTTCATACCCTGATTCTCGATGAAGCACAAACTATAAAAAACCATACTACACAGACAGCCCAAGCTGTAATGGCGCTTCAAGCCCGGCACCGTTTTGCACTTACGGGTACTCCTGTGGAGAATGCGTTGGAAGATTTATGGTCCATTTTCGGCACCGTGTTCCCTGGGTTATTTCCAGGCAAAAAAGCTTTTCACGATTTACCAAGAGAAACGGTTGCGAAGCGGGCGCGTCCCTTTTTGCTGCGGCGCTTAAAGAGTGATGTGTTAAAGGAACTTCCGGACAAAATTGAGTCCGTACAAGCATGTGAACTGCTGCCGGAGCAAAAAAAGTTATATGTAGCTTATCTTGCCCGTTTGAAAAAAGAGGCGCTTAAGCATTTGACCCAAGATAGTTTCGGCAATAATAATCGGATCAAAGTTCTGGCGGGACTAACTCGTCTGCGCCAGTTGTGCTGCCACCCTGCTCTTTTTGTCGATGGATATGAAGGAAGCTCTGCTAAATTCGAGCAGCTGCTCGAAATCATAGAAGAATGTCGCAGTTCGGGTAAACGTATGTTAGTATTCTCACAATTCACAGAGATGCTGGGCCTGATTGGGCGTGAACTAGGATATCAGGGCATTCCATACTTTTATTTAGATGGTCAAACGCCTGTTTCTCAACGAGTAGATTTATGTAATAAATTTAATGAAGGAGAGCGGGATATTTTCTTAATCTCCTTAAAGGCCGGCGGGACCGGGCTCAACTTAACTGGGGCAGATACTGTAATCCTTTACGATTTATGGTGGAACCCTGCCGTCGAGCAGCAAGCAGCAGATCGGGCTCACCGGATCGGACAGAAAAATGTAGTACAAGTAATTCGTCTCGTCACCCAAGGCACCGTAGAGGACAAGATGTATGAGCTGCAGCAGAAGAAAAAGAACTTGATCGATGAGGTCATCCAGCCAGGTCAAGAAAGCTTGTCTACCCTCACAGAGCAAGACATCCGGGAGATTCTGATGATCTAAATAACAATGTTTGAGAAAAAATCAGGGATATCCCACAGCCTCTATGACTATCGGGATATCCCTTTTCTTCAGATTATGCAATTGTAACTCCTGCACTAGCGTAGCCAGCAACAGTAGTTGCAACGTCAATGCCAGCCGTGACCGTCGAAGTGAAGACCAACAACAAGCGTTCTCCCACAGTTACAGGAATGCTTAAGCCTGTGGTATTACCACTGCTAATAGTTCCAAGAGCAATTAATCCTGTAAGCGGAGGACTTAACGTAACTAAAGCCCCAGGTACTGCTGTGAAGGTATTGTTAGGTGTAGTAGATCTGTATAATTGAGCCGTGATTGTTACCGTAGAACCCACCAAACTAACGGAAGATGTCGCACTGAAATAGGCTGCCATAGACGTAAGCGTTCCTGTTCTAGGAACCGAGAACGCAAAGTTCAGCAAGGTTCCAGCCGCTCCAGTAAGATCTATAGTACCGCCTGTAATACTGATATTGGTCGCACTGCTACCAAAACCAACTGCACTTGAAGTATTCAAAAGACCCCCTAATACAGTGGTCATAGCAACTGGAAGTCCAGAAGAATATGGAATGATTGCGCCTGCGCCAGCAGTTCCTGTTGCTCCTGTGGCTCCAGCAGTTCCTGTTGCTCCTGTGGCTCCAGCAGTTCCTGTTGCTCCAGTTACGCCAGCAGTTCCTGTTGCTCCTGTGGCTCCAGCAGTTCCTGTTGCTCCTGTGGCTCCCGCAGTTCCTGTTGCTCCAGTTACGCCAGCAGTTCCTGTTGCTCCTGTGGCTCCAGCAGTTCCTGTCGCTCCTGTGGCTCCCGTTGCTCCAGCAGCTCCTGTCGCTCCCGTGGCTCCAGCACCTGTGGCTCCGGTTACGCCAGTACCTCCTGTCGCTCCCGTTGCACCAACGCTTCCTGTAGCTCCAGTAGCTCCAGTAGCACCTGTAATTCCTATATATTCTCCATATAATTCAGAGTAGACAAGGCGATGAGCAGTCACTAATTGACCTGTGCTGCTCTTCCCCCAAACTGAAATTTGAATGGGATCATCAATCGTAATAGGTGTTGTGAATAGAAATTCAAATGAATCAAAGTTTGCATAATAATCCCTATTAACCACTTGATTAGGAGCTAAATTAACCTGTTCACTTACATATAAAGTTCTTGTCCCATTCATATAATAGCCTTCGACTTGAACCGTTGACGGAGTATCATCACTCTGATTGACAATTTTAAGAGTAACAAGCTGAGTAGGTCTTACACCGCCTACCAGATTATTTTCTATAGGACCAGTAGATAGTTGACTCAATTTTCAACACCTCATTTTTTATGAATTTTAAAATACGCTTATTATTTGAATTGCGAAAATCAAACCAACCGAACAAAATCCTCCTCAATAGTTCTGTATAAAATATGATTCTATCTATAATCATTCCTCCCACCTACTCTAGGTTGATAATCTATGATCCTATAAAATTAGTTCATAATTTTTGGCTCTTTATAGTATTATTCTTATTTCGAATTAAGGTGTGGACATCCATTTAAAAACTACTGTTACACATATTTGATACATTATAGCAATCTGAAAATCCGTAATGGATTAATAGAAGAAGAACCTAATAAGCATCGCTCTAGTCAACTTATAACATATCGCCAACAAAACAGGGGATAACCCGAAAGCCATACTTACGGCTACCGAATTACCCCTGTTGTAAATACTGAACTCGAAGATAAACTTAAGTTAATTCATGAACAGACCAGACGATACCTGCTGAGTTCGCGCCACCCAAATTCAAAGGAACCGTCAAACCATTTGCCACATAGAACAAGCCAATCACATCACCTGCGGTTAATGCAAATTCTCCAGCCAGCGTCACAGTACCACTTCCCAAAATTGCTCTCAAATCTAATATAAGTGCAACATTCACATCAAGTACTGGGAACAAGCCACTTACCAGATTTGTTGCAGTAGGAGAAGTTCTCTGAACTACGAAAGCCGGATTAATTCCAGTACCAAGACTGACAGTGAGTGAGGCAGTTGTGGAGTAATTGATAGTCGCTTCAATCGAATATCTACCAGTTGTCGGAATAGTATAATTTCCCCCAACTTCGTCGAAGGACGGGCTATCATAAAAAGGTGTTGTCACAGTCCAGCCAGTTAATTGGGTAGATGTGGAAATTGCCAATGAGGGCTTAAAAGCAGAAAAACCTTCTTGTTGAATGTTCGGACCTGTAGCTCCAGTTACTCCGGTTACACCTGTTGCACCAGTAAGCCCAGTTGCTCCGGTTACACCAGATACTCCTGTCGCTCCTGTTGCCCCAGCTACTCCCGTTGCTCCGGTTATACCAGCTACTCCTGTCGCTCCTGTCGCCCCAGCTACTCCCGTTGCTCCAGTTGCTCCAGCTACTCCCGTTGCTCCGGTCACTCCAGCTTCACCCGTTGCTCCGGTGGCTCCTGTTGCTCCTGTTGCTCCTGTTTCACCCGTTGCTCCGGTTGCTCCAGCTACTCCCGTTGCTCCAGTCGCTCCAGCTTCACCCGTTGCTCCGGTTGCCCCAGCTACTCCCGTTGCTCCAGTCGCTCCAGCTTCACCCGTTGCTCCGGTTACACCAGCTACTCCTGTTGCTCCGGTTGCACCCGTTGCTCCTGTTGCTCCCGTTACTCCATCCGCTCCGGTTGCACCCGTTGTACCAGTTACTCCGTCTGCACCAGTCGCCCCAGTTGCTCCAGTTACTCCTTCTGCACCATCCGCTCCTGTTGCACCAGTCGCTCCAGTTGCTCCAGTTACTCCGTCTGCACCAGTCGCTCCAGTCTCCCCTGCTCCAGTTGCTCCCGTTGCACCAGTCGCACCAGTCACTCCATCTGCTCCTGTTGCCCCAGTCTCTCCTGCTCCGGTCGCCCCGGTTGCTCCGTCGGCTCCCGTTGCACCAGTCACTCCATCTGCACCTGTTGCACCTGTCTCTCCTGCTCCGGTCGCTCCCGTTGCTCCATCGGCTCCCGTTGCTCCTGTTGCACCTGTAGCTCCATCTGCTCCTGTTGCCCCAGTCTCTCCTGCTCCAGTCGCTCCCGTTGCTCCGTCTGCTCCCGTTGCTCCTGTTGCACCTGTAGCTCCATCTGCTCCTGTTGCCCCAGTCTCTCCTGCTCCGGTCGCCCCGGTTGCTCCGTCTGCTCCCGTTGCACCCGTTGCACCTGTAGCTCCATCTGCTCCTGTTGCCCCAGTCTCTCCTGCTCCGGTCGCCCCGGTTGCTCCGTCTGCTCCCGTTGCACCAGTCGCCCCAGTTACTCCGTCTGCTCCTGTAGCTCCAGTCTCTCCTGCTCCGGTCGCTCCTGTTGCACCCGTTGCTCCGTCTGCTCCCGTTGCTCCGTCTGCTCCCGTTGCTCCTGTTGCACCTGTAGCTCCATCTGCTCCTGTTGCCCCAGTCTCTCCTGCTCCGGTCGCCCCGGTTGCTCCGTCTGCTCCCGTTGCACCAGTCGCCCCAGTTACTCCGTCTGCTCCTGTAGCTCCATCGGCTCCTGTTGCCCCTGTCTCTCCTGCTCCTGTAGCACCCGTTGCTCCGTCTGCTCCCGTTGCACCAGTCGCCCCAGTCACTCCATCTGCACCTGTTGCACCTGTCTCTCCTGCTCCGGTCGCTCCAGTTACTCCATCCGCTCCGGTTGCACCAGTTGCACCTGTAGCTCCATCGGCACCTGTTGCCCCAGTCTCTCCTGCCCCAGTCACTCCAGTGGCTCCATCCGCTCCAGTCACCCCGGTTGCACCAGTCACTCCATCTGCCCCTGTTGCACCTGTCGCCCCAGTCTCTCCTGCTCCGGTAGCACCCGTTGCTCCATCGGCTCCGGTCGCTCCTGTTGCACCAGTCGCACCGGTCGCACCAGTTATCCCTTGCGTTACACCAAGCAATTCTGCATGTACAAGTCGATGGGCAGTCACAATCTGGCCAACGCTATTTTTTCCCCATACTGAGATTTGAATCGGATCATCTACCAGACTTGTAGTTGTAAAAATAAATTCGAACGCATCAAAATCGCCATAATAATCACGTGTTATAACTTCATTAGGTGCTACATTTATCAGCTCGCTTACATATAAAGTTCTTGTCCCATCCATATAGTATCCTTGAACAAGAGCCATTGATGAATCAATGTCACTTCGGTTATCAATTTTGACAGTAACATGCTGAGTAGGTCTTACACCCCCTACCATACTATTGTCTATCGGTCCGGTAGATAAATAACTCAATTTCTCATCACTCCTTTAACGTTAACTGTGTCACAAAAATAATTATTAAATTAATACTGCCTGCTTCTCCCACGCAACTATGCGATGAGGATCTACCAATGCCCCCGAGTTCTGTTTTCCCCAGACTGAAATCCCAACCTCTGCTTCAACTGCTTCTACTGTTGTAAATACAAATTCAAATGCGTCCAAGTCGGCAAAATAGTTCTTAGTTAAAACTTGATTAGGTGCTAGATTTACTGTTTCATTCACATACATCGTTCTTGATCCGTTAAGAAGGAAACCTTGAATAACTAGATTATAAGGATTAAGAGAATCCCGATTAACTACTTTTACGGTTACCAGTTGCGACGGTCTGACCCCTAGGATCGGGCTGTTATCTATAGGTCCAGTAGAAAAAATAGCCATGTTTTATTCACTCCTCCCTTCCACTACAATTTGAAAGATTAGTGGCTCCGTATAGTAATATTCCTTGGCTTGAGTTAGCGTGTGGACTGTTGTGCAAAGGAACAGCTGGTCCTATAACAAGACAGCCTTCTTTTTCCAAATTTATAATCTACTAAACTGATAATCTAATAACAAAGAGCAACCAAGATAGTTAAGAAGCTAACACTATTGCTTTTTATGAAATATTGGGTATACTGGTAAAAATTAATTAAGCATCGATGAGCGGGAGAGTAGTTAACGAGATCTAGTCCTCAGCGAGCCGGGAGAGTGTAAGCCGGTACAGATTTCTTTAATGAAGCGCACCCGTGAGATGGACTTCTGAATCTTAGTAGGAAGTCCCGGCTGAAGGCCGTTATCCCGTAAGGTGGCTGAACAACTTGTTCAGCAACGAGAGTGGTACCGCGAGCGCTAAAGCCCTCGTCTCTTTTGAGACGAGGGCTTTTTTGTATTTTCAAAGGAGGGTATACCATGTTAAATCAAATCATCAAAGACGGAATCGAGCACAGTGTACACCGTGTATTCAATACTTTAGGAGCTGACTATCCAGAGGACATTGCCATTCTGATCGAACAGCCAGCAAATCTAGAACATGGTGATTATTCATGTAATATCGCTATGCAGCTAGCCAAAACTCTACGTAAATCCCCAATGGTCATAGCAGAATTAGTGAAAGCAGAACTTCAATTCAAAGGGCGTTTCGCCGGTCTATTGCAAAAAGTTGAAGTCGCTGCTCCCGGATTTATCAATTTGTATATGAATTGGCAAAGCTGGGCTGAACATTCCTTTGAACTGCCTGCCAGCACTGGGGAAAAAGTCATCATCGAGCACACTTCTATCAACCCCAACAAAGCCGCTCATGTAGGTCATCTAAGAAACGCCTGTATTGGCGATACTCTAGTCAGAATTATGAAAAGAACTGGGTATAACGTAGAGGTCCATAACTACATTGATGATCTCGGCAATCAGCTGGCGGATACAGTTGTTGGATTATTAAATATACCTTTAGAAGGGGAACATCAACGTTTCGGTGATTTTTGCTGGGATCTTTATGCCAAAGTGAACAAAGAATATGCGCTGAACCCTGAGATGACACACAAGCGCACAGATATACTGCACTCCCTTGAACAAGGTGGCGGCAATGAAGCCTGGCTGGGCAACCTTGTAGCTGAACGTATCGTTAGAGAGCATGTAGAGGAAATGAAACATTTTGGGATTTATTATGATTTGCTGGTATGGGAGAGCAGTATTTTAAAAGAGGGATTTTGGGCAGCCGCAGCTGAGCTACTGAAGCAGACAGCCGTTTTTGTACAAGAGACTGAAGGTAAACTCGCAGGCTGCTGGGTGCTGAAGCAAGGAACAGAGGCTAACATTGGAGCGGATTCAGAGGAGCATCATCTCGATAAGGTGCTGGTGCGTTCGAATGGGATTTCAACGTATACAGCCAAAGATATTGCCTATCATCTCTGGAAATTTGGTCTTTTAACCAAAGATTTCTCCTATAGCGAATTCTCGTCCGGTTTATGGACAACAGGATTAACTGGAACCCAAGAGTCTTATGGGCAGGCGGACAGAGTCATCAATGTGATCGATTACAGACAGGAATATCCACAACAGATGGTTAAGCAAGCCTTAGGGGCACTAGGTTATAACGAGCAAGCAGACAAACTCCATCATGTGAGTTATGGTGTTGTATCTCTTAGTCCCGCCTCGGCTGCCGAGCTGGGTATAGATATTTCAGAAGGCAAATCTTCTTATGCTATGTCCGGACGACAGGGAATCGGGATTAAGGTAAGCGATCTGGTGGAACTCATGGAACAGAACATCGAACACTCACGTTCCGATAAAGACGGCCTCTCCAGCCGAATGATTGCCACTGCTGCGATTCGCTACTATCTGCTGCGGTTTAATTTAGGAACGGAAATCGTGTTTGATTTCAAACAGGCTACCGAAATATCCGGCAATACCGGAGTTTATCTGATGTATACTTTTGCGCGTGCGACAAGCGTTTTGAGTAAAGCTACGATCCCAATCCTTACAGCTGCCGCACAGCTTCTGTTCCCTTCCGAATTGGAAAAAGCAGAGCTTGCGCTGCTAAGACAGCTAAGCCTCTGGCCGGAGATATTACATTCAGCAAGTATAGAGTTAACGCCAAATACGCTCTGCACTTACGCCCATACCCTAGCTACCCTGTTCAACAACTTCTATTCTGTATGTCCAATTCTAAAAGGCGATTCAGCCACGATCGAATTCCGCCTCTGGCTCACTTCAAGATTCAAGGACATCTTGGGAGATGTGCTCGAAGTGCTTGGGTTACCGACACCGAGCCGAATGTAAAAAACACAAAAAAAGGGCAATCTCCGCGCTTAACGCGGAGATTGCCCTTCTATATATAATGTTACTTATAAATCTCTATCACATTTCCAGCTTCCGTGCTGAGACGATCAAAGTCCGCACGTTTGATGCGAACACCACCGTTACGATAGCGGTTAGGTGTACCTTCTGTTTGCACTTCCGTACCGTTGATAGTAATTCGACTGATCTCACGACCTGTAAGATGATAGATAAAATCTACCTTAGTGCCTGCATATTCAAAGCTAAAGTGCATTCCATCCAGCGATTCCGGCAGAATCGGGTCAACAATTAAGTCTCCACCTTCCGTACGGATCCCCAGTGCATTCGAGATTAACTGGTTCATATAGATCCCAGGACCGCTGGAATAGATTCTCCAGCCACCTTTAACAGCTACGTCACCATTGCGCAGTTTATCGAAATTCTCCTGTGCCTCATAACGGGTGTTAAATTTACCATCCGAGCTACTGAAATAGGAGTTAGCTTGACGTAGTTCAGCGTTTGGCACCACATCGCGGATTCCGATCGGATTAATCGCTGCCAGACCCTTCCAGACCTGATCGGTTTTACCGAGCTTGGCCATAGCCTCTACATAACGGATATGTGCATGCACATATTGAAGTCCAATTTCCCGGCCAAAGTTAGCCGCTTGCTCCGCACGTTTGAAATGAGTGCTGACCCCGCCAACATATTGAGCTGGACGATTCATCAGACGTACACCGTCAGGGCAGAATAGTTTATCCTGAATGACATCATAGTGTGCTTCGGCCTGTTCCGGAGTAAGCAGCTCACTGATCATACTGCGCGTCATTGGCAGCAGACGGTACTGGATACCTGTTTCTGTGTCACTTGGGTGCACCATAAGCTTAATCTGCTCAGGGTCCTCCATATACAGGAAGCCAGGAATCACTTCGGATTGAAGCATATGAGTATGGAAATCCTTACGGATTCCTTCCACCATCGCCTTCAGTTCCTCTGCCTCAGCTTGATCAACTGAACGAAGTACCTCTGAGAACTGATTAAGTGTCTGATAGGTAAGCGCCACTGTCCAGCTGCTAACCATATACTGCTTCAGCTGTGGATTTGCAGGCTGGAGTGTATCATCCCAGTCTCCATCACCGTAAGAAGACAGATGTGTGTCATGCAGGAAATGATCCTTAATATAAGCAATTTCCTTCCGCGCATGATCCAGCAACGTCGCTTTTTCTTCTGTAAAGTCAAAGCTGTGCTTACGGGTATACGGCACTGTTGCTCCCAAGATGCTGTAATCCTGAGTTACTGCCAAGTAGTCTCCAAGCACCTTAAGCGGCCACACAATAATATCTCCATGGCTCTCTTCTTGTTGTATCTTCGTGTATTTATCAAACATGAACCATTGTGGCCAGTTGCCATCATCTTCATATTGATGACTATACAGCGTCAGCAAAATTTCACGAACCTGTTCGTATTTTTGCGTAGCCATGAAATATTCCACAGGTCCCTGACATACATCCCGTGTTCCCCAAGCAGCGCCACCATATTGCTCTAAACCATGTGGAACCGAATAGTGAACCAGCATGTTATGTGTGTACCACCAAGTCAGAGCGTTAACCTTAAACAGTTCACCTTCTGTTCCGTCCCCAAGCGTCAGGCGGAATCCATTCATCACACCAGTATAAAACGCGCGATAAGCAGAAATCTCTTCCTCAGCTGAACGATTTCTTGGAGCAAGTGACTTACCATCCAGAAGGCCTTGAATATTCAAGGTCCATTCACTGCTGGCAGACAGCTCCAGTACTGCTAACGGTGCTTCAGTTGGTTGAACAGGAGAGACAAGTCTACCTTCATCCTGCAGAGTTAACTCCGCACCCTGTACCTGTAATTTATACTGTAAGTCAGGATATTCACCAGCACTTAGTGCGCTTCTGTCAGCCGAGAAGATTACTGCTCCACCTTCTTGCTTAGATTGATATGGAAGCTCGTATTCGTTAACGTTCATGGTGATTTGATTAGTGACTAAATAACGATAAGCTCGTCCGCTTTCCGAACGCACATTCAGGAATATCTCTGGCGAATCTTCGGTGGTGTAGTTCGTAATAATGAAGCATTCACCATCTGTTCTGTAATACCAACGAGCATAGTTGAAACCAACCTCAAATAGAGAAGGCATAGTCAGCAAACGATATTCACCGTTCCACTCTACATAAATGCGTTGTCCTGAAGCTTTTGGAATGTTAAGCGCATTTCTTGGATTGGACATTAGCTTGTTAAAATTGGTATTTCCAATTACCACCTGGGAGTTAAAGATCCCGTACATATATGAAGTTGTTGTGATGACCTTATCATTAAGCCGAGCGTTATCCCCACTCATCAGGATATGGCCGTGTGGCCGTTCTACGCGCATTTCTTTCTCTTTTAATACTACGTGCTCATAATTCTCCGTGAAAAAGGAAAGTAGTGTGTCTCCTTCTCTCTCCTCCTGATAACGAACCGGAAACAAGACCTCGATCTCTTTCTCTGTCAGCGAATCTGCAGCCAGCGGTGCTCCCAGCTCCTTCGAGAAGAAAGAACGTTCAAGTGCTGCTTCAGCTTCTAAAGGTAAATTTTTAACAGCATCCCAAGCCGCAGCAATATCATTAGCAAATTCTAACGCAGTGATCGCTTCTGGATGATCTTGCTTAAACAATCCGTAGAACACAAACCGTGTTTCCCCGCTCAGCTTCACCCGTTCCGATTGCAGCGCAGTATATGCGAATTCATATTGATAGATTTCATTACTTAATTGCTCACGACCCAAGCTCTCTGGTTGGTTGGTTTCTTTATAGGACAGTCCAAAGAATTGAAAACCATCTGTTGAGAAGCTCGTTGCCTTGGTAAGTGAACCCTGTTGCAGATATGGGAATTTCCCGCCCTGCGGCTGATTCTGTCTAGAGCAAACAACGTACCCGTTAGATTGATCCTCAAATACCGCATGATCGATATACTGTGACAGGTAAGCTTCATTACTGCGGACAGCGGCGATATCAGCAATCCCTACATCCTGTCCGTACACGAGATCTACCTCTGCATTTTGTCCAGTAAGCTTCACATCCCAGAACCAAGTTCCTCCTGCAGTAGGGGTGAAAATAACTTGATATTCTATATTTTCAGCAGTACCTTCCCAAACCAAACGGTTTCCAGCCTTACGTACAGTGCTTGAAGAATGAATGCCAAGCAAAGGAATGGCTTGAATGTTTCCATCATTGTGCACTCGCAAATATAGATTGGATAATGAGCCGTCCACAATGCTTGGCAGCAATTGATTGATCATTGTCCGTTCGTAAAGGACTTGGAACAAGTCCCCGCTGTTTGTAAAAGTGAAGGATAGATCCCCGGCGTTTAAACGGATGTTAGTATTCAAATTAGTAGTCATATTTTACACTTCCTCCATTACGGCGTTACTGCCGTATATATTCTACTTATGCTAATGTTAAGCAAAAATCCCGTTCTTTAACCTCATTGCTGTTCGAACCGACGAATAATTTAAATCGTCCCGGATCACTGCTAAAGCTTAGATCGCTATGATAATAACGAAGCTGCTGTTCGGTAAGGGTAAAGGTCACTTCACGACTTTCCCCTGGTGAGAGGTTGATTTTGGCAAAATCCTTCAGTTCCTTCATTGGTCTGACGACCTCTCCGGAAATGTCTCGGATATACAGCTGCACTACCTCTTCCCCATCTACTTCTCCAGTATTGGTCACCGTAACGGTTATTTCAATAGGCTGATTTTCAGTCATGATTTCACCGGACAGAATTGGTTCACTATAGCTAAATGTCGTATAGCTTAGTCCAAAACCAAATGGCAAAAGCGGCTCATTAGGAATATCCAGATATTGCGAGACATAACGTTTGTCGGCACCCGGAGCATGAAGTGGGCGTCCAGTGTTGAAATGATTGTAATAGACTGGAATCTGCCCAACGGATACCGGGAAAGACATCGTTAATCTTCCTGAAGGATTCTCATCTCCATAAAGTAGGCTGGCAATTGCCGCTCCGCCTTCACTGCCTGGGAACCAGGCTTCCAGAATAGCATCTGCATGCTCGTACACACCGGCCAAGTCTAGTGGACGTCCATTAAACAACACCACCACGATAGGCTTATTCAGCTGTTTCAGACGTTGTAAAAGCTCAAGCTGCGCTTCCGGCAAACGGATATCTGAACGGCTGCCCGCTTCTCCACTCATCTCTGAATGTTCACCAAGCGCCAGTACAATCACATCAGCTTGCTTAGCAGCCGCTTCCGCCTCCAGCCACTGTTCCTCTGTAAAGCTATCGACTCCAGAACCTTCTGCAACAGTAATCTTACCCGCACCTGCGCGAGCTTGAAGTGCCGGTGCAAGACGGCTTGCCTCTTCCGTTGAACCCAACCAGGACCACGGTCCAAGAATATCTCCGCTAGTAGCAAACGGTCCAATTAGCGCAATCCGTTGCTCTGCAGCGAGCGGCAGAACCTGATCATTCTTGAGCAGTACGCAGGATTTAACCGCCAACTCACGCGCCGCATTTCGATGATCTTCACAGAAGATTACCTCACGCTCTTTCTCGACGTCAGCTCCGCGGAACGGATGCTCGAACAAGCCCAATCTTTGCTTCAATTTCAAAATACGAAGCACAGCTTCATCAATAATCTTCTCATCTACTTGCCCATCTGCAACAAGCGCCGGAAGCTGATGAATGTAACAAGCCGTCATCATCTCGATGTCTACACCAGCTTTGATGGCTTTAAGTGCTGCCTCAGCCTCATCCTCGGCGACACCATGTGGGATCAGTTCCTTCACTGCACCCCAATCCGAAATCAATACGCCATCAAATCCCCATTCTTCACGAAGCAGCTGGCGAAGGAGTTTGACATTGCCGCTTATCGGAATCCCATCAATCGTATTAAATGAAGTCATGACCATTTCTGCACCTTCATCCAGTGCTGCACGATAGGCCGGCAGATAATATTCACGCAGCTGCCGTTCCGATAAATCCACCGTATTATAATCGCGGCCGCCTTCGGATAGACCATAGGCAGCAAAGTGCTTAATACAAGCCGCCAGACGATCTACATCACCAGTCAAGTCACTTCCTTGAAATCCGCGCACAAACGCACGGGCAAACCTACCATTCAAATATGGATCTTCTCCTGTAGACTCCATTACTCTTCCCCAACGCGGGTCCCGTACAAGATCCGCCATTGGCGCATAAGTAACGTGCACACCGGAGACTGCCGCTTCTTTTGCCGCAATCTCGGCGCTCAGCTCTGCGCGATCCATATCCCAAGAGCAGCCAATTGCCAGCGGGACCGGAAAAATCGTCTTGAAGCCATGCACAATATCCGCCATCATCAGCAAGGGAATGCCCAATCTATTTTTGCGTAAATGGGCTTCCTGAACCGCAATGACTTGCGCTGCACCTGATAGACCAAGTACAGAGCCGCTGCTCTCGATCATGTGGTCCGTAATTCCCATGGATGCCATAGGGCCAGTGATTTGTCCTCCATCCTCTGCCCCTTCATAGAAATTAGCGGCTAGCTGCTGCAATTGTGCAATCTTTTCTTCAAGCGTCATCTGGTTCAACAAGGTAGTCAGTTGCTGCTCATTCATTTCAAATCCTCCATTGTTCAATTCTGCCGATGCCTATGAATGGAAAAACCCGTGTGCAAGAATTGCACGCGGGTCCTGTAGGTTCATTCCTACATGCATAGGGCGAAAGCTATTTTTTTAGATTGTTTAGTTCATCTAGAACCGGCTGAACGAGGGATTGTTTGCTCTTAACCCATTCTTTCCAGTTCGTCTCTAGATCGCCTGGTTTCAAAATCAGGTTAGTGTATTCTGTAGCATAGTCAAAGGAAGCCTGATTTTTAGCCTTGGAATCATACAACTGGTAATCCCAGTCATATTCAGCCGTTGCTTTGTCTTTTAAAGCAAGCTCAGCTTTTTCTTTGAACAGTTCTACAGAACGATCGCGATATTCTTTTTTGATCGCAGGGTTCACGATACTAAAGTCATCCGCCAAGACATACAGTCCTTCAAAACGGTTCGGATATTTCTTATCCAATGTTGTTCCTTCAGGGAGTAAGCTGATTAATTCGCCATTTTCGCCTTTTTTCCAATCTGTTCCTTCAAAGCCCAAGTTAACGGTCAATTGACCTTCTTTACTTGTTGTATATTCCATGAAGTCCATAATCCGTTCAAATTTCTCTTTGCTGATATCTGGCGAGAAGATTACAGCAGACCAGAAGTTAACTTGATCGAGGTTACGATATTTACCGTCATCGCCAAGTACAATAGCTGTGTGCACTAGGTCATCACTATTTACACCTAGGTTATCTTTCATTTTAACGTCCATGTCTTTTCTGTAAGAAGCCAAACCACCTAGACTCGTAATACCGGAAACACCGTTAACTGTGAACTTTTGGCCAGATTCGCCATTTTTCCAAGTATAAAACTCAGGGTGCAGCAGTCCTTCTTTATAAGTAGTTTGAAGTTCTTTCAGTGCCGCTAACGTCTCATCGTTGGCTGGACCCCATTGGTATTTGCCATCTGCATCTTTATAGAATGCTGACTCTACTCTGGAGTGCACGCTATTAGCCATTACAATATTAGTCAAAGCATCGTTGATGTCATAAGAAATAGGAATGAGTTTATCTCCTACCTTGCCAGGGTCTTTCTCTTTAAGCAATCTAGCAAATTCCATCAGTTCTGTAGTAGTGTAGGCATCTTTCAATTCAAAACCAACGGCTTTAGCCCAGTCAGAACGCAGAGCAATTACTCCGATTTGGTTAATGAGCGGATCTGCCGGCTTGTTCTCAAAGTATACCGGTCTTGGCAGAACATAAGTGCCACCTACCGCTTTCTCCAATTCATCGCCAAGTCCTGTCAGCTTATAAGCGGCTGCCACATTCGGCCAACGTTCTTTCCAGTCATCTGGCAGCTTGTACAGCAGCCCTTGATCAATGTAATTAAGAGCATCACCGTGAACATAGTTCCAGCTTGCTACGTCAGGAAGATCACCGGAGTTAATCCACAGGCGCAGCTTCTCAGCCCATGAATCCCATTCAATATAGTTGTAATCCCATTTAATATTGAACTTATCCGTAAAATATTTATGATACACGTTATCAAAATCAGATTCTGTTGTCTTAATGGTGCTGGCTAACGAAATCTTCAACTCATCTTTATATCCATCTGTTGGATTGCCTGAATTTCCGCTATTAGCATTATTGTCTGAGCTTGAGCATGCTGCCAACATGATTGGAGTAAGACATAAAACACCGGCAAGGATTGACTTTACAGATTTTCTTTTTAAAATATTCATTTTGTCCTCCTTAAATTGTGTGACTGACCCTCTTTTGTATGGATAAATCATAAATCCCTAGGTCTTGATAGCCCCTGTCAGTACCCCTTTGGCAAAGTGCTTTTGGAGCATCGGGAAGAAACACATAATAGGAACCATGGTAACGAACACTGCCGCCATTTTCATACCCATGGAGAATGATTGTTTACCCACTGCGTCAACACTTGTTGCATTCGATGCATTCACTTGGGCTTCCATAATGATAGATCGCAACACGTTCTGCAGTGGCATCTGATCCGCTTTCCGCAGGAAGATCATGGCGTCATACCATCCATTCCAGAAGGCTACTCCGTAGAACAGTGTGATGGTAGCTACGATTGGAGCAGATAATGGCAGGACTACAGAGAACAGGATTCTCCATTCTCCAGCACCATCAAGTCGCGCAGATTCCATCAGGGACTCAGGCAGACTGCTAAAATAGTTCGACATCAGAATCAGGTTAAACGCACTGAAGCTTCCAGCCAGAATAACTGACCAAAGGTTGCCTGTCAGATGCAGATCCTTCATCACCAGATACAAAGGTACAATCCCGCCATTAAAAATCATTGTGAACAGGACAAGCATAAAAATCAGCTTTTTACCCGGGAATTTATTGCGGCTAAGGCCGTAAGCCATACTTGTCGTTAAGAACAAGCTAAGCGGGAGTCCTAAGATTAAGATCTTAAAGGTATTCCAATACCCTGTCCCGATCCGCCCATCAGCAAAGAGTGCCCGATAGGATTCCAGTGTTGGGTTCTTCGGAAATAACATCATAGGGTTATCAGCGTATTCTTTTTGCGTAGAAAAAGAAATCATAATGACATTCCAGAATGGAATAAGAATGGCCAAAGCTCCCACACTCAGAATTACGAAAATCACATAATCCATAGCGGTCATTTTTTTATGGTCTTGCATAATGGTCAGCTTTTTTTTACTCATACATTTGCACTCCTTTCTTACCGGAATAAACCGTCTCCGCCCATAAGTTTGGCAGCTCTATCTGCCAGAATCAGCAGAATCATATTAACAAGTGAACGGAACAAACTGACTGCAGTGGAGAATGAAAAGTCTGTTGAAGACTGGAACGTGATTCGGTAGATATACACATCTAGTACTTCTGAGACGTTTTTCGTTGCAGCGTTGCTCAAGTTAAAGATTTGGTCAAATCCAGATGACATCAGGCCACCGACGGAAAGGATAAACATGATCGTAATCGTCGGAAGAATGTTAGGCAGAGTAATGCGGAACATTTGCTGCAAGCGTGTGGCACCATCAATCTGTGCGGATTCATATTGGTCTGTATCAATACCAGAGATAGCGGCCATAAAGATAATGGCTCCCCAACCTGCTGATTTCCAGATATCCGTAAGATACAACATCGGAACGAACATTTTTTCAGAACCTAGGAAGTTAATGCCTGTCCCGCCAAACATTTGAATGAGGCTGTTGACCAGACCATCATAGGAAAGCACATTGATAACAACCCCGGATACTACGATCCATGACAGGAAGTTCGGAAATGTGAACACCGTCTGTAAAGCTTTTTTGTAACGATTCATGCGCAGTTCATTCAGCAGCAATGCCAATATGATTGGAAAAGGGAACTGAATAATCAGCTTACCGATGTTAATGGTTAACGTTCTCCATACGGCGTCAATAAAAGCCGGGTCACGGAACACATAGGTGAAATTCTCGAATCCGCTCCATGGGCTGCCCCAAATTCCTAAATTCGCTTTAAAATCTTTAAAAGCCAGAGATAGACCACCCATCGGCAGATAAGCGAATAGGAAAAGCCACACTAGTCCAGGAAGCACCAGAGTATAGACCATTCTGTTCTTCCAGACTTCTCTTAGGAACAGTTGGAATCTGCTGTCGTTCATTTTTTTAGCCGGTATTGCAACTTCGGATTTCAATTTGCATCTCCTCACTCTGCTTATGTCTTTTAGTTGTACAAGAAATCAAAGGTTGTCTTCAGATGTTCCTCCCAGAATCGCCATTCATGAGTTCCAGGGGTCTCAACATACTGAAATTCATAAGGGGTCGTCTCCAGGTAAGCTGCGAATTCCCGATTCATCTCCACAAACGGATCTTCCGAACCACAGCAAATCAGAATCGAAGGCAGGTTACGTCTATCGTCGACCAATTTAGCGGCTAAAGCGTACAGATCCTGATCCGGCTTAATTTGTAAGCGTTTTCCAAAAGTACCCGCCATCTCCCTCGCCATGTCCTTGGACATTTGCGGATCGTTTAATCGTTTCTGGAGATCGGTAACTCCTGATAACGAAACCACTTTGCTGTAACGCTCGGGATAGGTAAGTGCACATTTCAGAGCGCCATACCCGCCCATCGATAAACCAGCGATATACGTCTTCTGCGGATTATCATCCAACCTCATCATTCGGCCACAAAGCTCGGGAAGCTCATGGGTCACATAGTGGAAGTAATCCAGTCCGTACTCCATGTCTGTATAATAGCTCCTGTTTACTTGCGGCATTATGACTGTACAACCATATTGACTTGCATACTGCTCAATAGTAGTCATCCTGTGCCAAGTACTGGCGTTATCACCAGCACCATGCAGCAGGTAGAGCGTTCCTCCAGACATGTTGCCTGAATCGACGGGGGAGATAATACTGATGGTCGTTGTCATTCTCAAGGTAGGAGAGCCTGTCTCAACTGTTAATAATGCCATGAGTTATCTCCTTTTCGTTCTTATTCATTTGTTTATTTTCTTGCAAGATCCCCGCTTAACCAGTACGGATTCGAATACCATATGTTTGTTTTGCGAATCACCTGTGATCAGGTCAAACAAAATTTCAACACTGGCCTTCGCCATATCCACTCCGGGTTGGCTGATCGTATCCAGAGATGGATGATAATATTCTGCCATTTCAATCCCGTCGAATCCGATAATCGAAACATCATTTGGAATTGATAAGCCCAAAGACAATAACGCCTTAGCAGCCCCAATGGCAATCGTATCTGATGCAGCAAAAACAGCAGTGATATCTTTTTTCTTATTGAGCAGACGTTTGGTAGCTGTAAAGCCAGAGCTTGGACTATATTCACAATCCTCTACCATTGAAGGGTCGTACTCAATTCCATGCTCCTCAAGCGCTTTGATATATCCCATAAGCCGCCGGTTGCCTGTCGTATTTTGTACCAGAGGAAATCTGGCCAAAAAGCAGATATTGCGATGTCCTAATGAGATTAAATAGCTGACAGCCTTATAAGATTCCTGAAGATCATCAATGATCACGCTTGAAAAAACAGCAGGATCGACTTCTTTTGTAGTCGTGATGGTAGTCAGAACAAATGGAATTTTTAATTGTTTGAATTTATCTTCGGAGTGATCATACGTTCCGCCCATAAAAATTATGCCATATAGATTTTTTTCTTTTACAAGCTGTAGAGCGATATCGATCTCGTCTACTCCATCTTCTACATGCTGGATCATTAGCGGACATCCCCGCAGGTTCACCTGGCGTTCAACTTCCTTGATCATGTCTGCAAAAAACGGGTTTGAGATCCCTTTTACCATTAGCGCTATGGTATTGGATCGCGTTTTTTTCAAGTTGCTCGCATTACCATTTGGAATATAGTTATGTTCTCTAACAACCGCCATTACTTTAGCTCTAGTTGTATCGCTTACAACACCGCTATTATTGATTACTCTGGAGACTGTGGCGATACCCACGCCTGATAGCCTTGCAATATCTTTGATATTCATATTTACCTTGCTCCACTCCTATGATGAGTCCCCCCTTCACCCGATGAAAATCAGGTTGTGGAAACGCATGAAATGATGGGAAACGTTTCCCACGACATCATTTTGAGTCCTTAGCGTGTTTTTTCCGCTTACTTCGTCCATTATGAACAGGTAATTTTTATAAGTCAACTAAAAACACAAAAAAATTGTGATTCATCACTTTTTATTTGGTTAAAATTACAATAAGTCTATAGTTACTCAATCTATAAATTAGAAATAATTGGTATTTATATATCAACCTTGCTTTATTGACTTTAAAATAAGAATGGAATACCATCAATTTAGTGATTTTTATCGTTTTAACAGAAAACGTTTCCACTCATTTTTCTAGTTTTTCTTTTTGTCACTTCGCTATCCTAGCTAGGAATATCAAGAGAAAGAAGGACTCTTTTTATGTTGAACATGGCTCAATTCGCAGCTAAGGCTCGTGAACGAAACCTGAATATCTTCAATGTTCGTGTGCTTCAAAACGGAAACCTTGTGGGAAAACTGGATCTCACGGAGGATATTCGGCGCTTGCAGCATTCCGTCAGCAAGTCTTTTACTTCTATGGCAGTAGGTCTTGCCATTGATGAAGGGAAGCTGACACTGGAAACAACGCTTAAAGATGTTTTTCCGGAGTATGTCTCTCCTCTTAAACAAACACCTCCTTCCATGCAGCCCGGAGATATAACTTTGTTCGATTTACTGCGAATGAGTACAGGGCACGACTCCCCTCCATTTTGGGCTGAAGAGAGATTAGCCTTGAAGGATAAAAATTGGGTGCAGCATTATTTATCTCTGACTTTAGACAGAGCTCCCGGAGAGAAATTTACATACAGCAGCGGAGATACCATTATGATCTCTGCAATGGTGCAAGCCCGCGTCGGGCAAACCGTAAAGGATTATCTGGTACCTCGTTTGTTTGCACCTCTGGGTATAAACAATGTGGATTGGGAAACAACACCTCAAGGGGTAACCCTTGGCTGTGCCGGACTTCAGATTAACACGGAAGAGTTAAGCCGGTTTGGACAGCTGCTTTTACAGCAAGGAAAGTGGCAGGGCCAGCAACTGATCCCCGCAGCATGGATCGATTTTGTTACACAAAAACAGATCGACAATGATGGAAACGGCGACTGGGGAGAAGGATACGGCTGCCAATTCTGGCTCTGCTCCCACGACGCTTACCGTGCCGATGGCGCTCATGGACAATTCTGTCTTGTGGTGCCGGACGCTCAAGCAGTCATTGCAATTAACAGCATGGAAGATAACATGCAGGGCATCCTGGATATCGTCTGGGAGGAAATCTGGCCGCTTCTTTAGGAGCGGTCTTTTTTATGGCTTGAGGTTAGCGTGCGCATAATGGGTAATTTACATTCTTCGGCGATTAGCGATTGAGGAGGCTCGCGGAGTTTGGTGCTCGACGACGATAAGTGCTGAACACCGTAAGCGCCCAACACCGTAAGTGCCCAACACCGTAAGTGCCCAACACCGTAAGTGCCCAAAACCTATAAGTAACTCAACACACCAAGTAACCAGCACTTTCCGAGACTGAGGACGCTTGCGGACTCAGGTGACGTTATTTACTCTTTTATCGTCTTATGAGCAACCTTTCGGACACCAGTGCAGCTATTCCTGAGAAAGCAGCTCTTTTGGGGAACGTTTGGCACCAACAGCGACTATGGAGTCCGATAACATCGCAAATGTGGCACTTTTCAGCATTTAAGGTCATCTGGGTCCGATAGCTGCTGCGTATGTGCAAATGCGGTCTAGAGGCTCGAAGTTTGATCTCAACGATGATAAGAAGATAAACACGCACAAGCGTTCACACCAATCGATGCTCAAACCGTTTAAACCCTAAGTCCCCACCGCCAAACACGCCATGCAGTCAACACCAATAGATGCACAACACCAAGTAACCAGCATTACTCAAACTGAGGAGGAGGCTCGCGGACTCAGATGACGTTATTTTTTCATTTTTCGCCTTTTGAGCAACATTTCGGACTCCACTGCAGCTATTCCTGAGAAAACAGCTCTTTTGGGGCACCTTTGGCATCAATAGCGACGATGGAATCCGATAACATCGAAAATCCCTTAATTTTCAGCATTTAAGGTCCTCTGGGTCCGATAGCTGGTGCGTATGTACACAAATAAGTAGCTCAACACACCAAGTAACCAGCATTACTCAGACCGAGGAGGCCCGCGGACTCAGATGACCTTATTTGCTCTTTTATCGCCTTTTGAGCAACGTTTCGGACTCCAGTGCAGCTATTCCTGAGAAAGCGGCTCTTTTGGGACACGTTTGGCACCAATAGCGACGATGGAGTCCGATAACATCGCAAATGTGGCACTTTTCAGCATTTAAGGTCATCTGGGTCCGATAGCTACTGCGTATGTGCAAATATGGTCTAGATGTTCGAAGTTTGATGTTCAACGATGATTAGTAGCTAAACACGCCCAAGCGTTCACACCAATCGATGCTCAAACCGTAAGTCCCCACCATCAAACTCGCCATGCAGTCAACAACAATAGAGGCACAACACCAAGTAACCAGCATTACTCAGACCGAGGAGGCTCGCGGACTCAGATGATCTTATTTGCTCTTTTATCACCTTTTGAGCAACGTTTCGGACTCCAGTGCAGCTATTCCTGAGAAAGTAGCTCTTTTGGGGCACGTTTGGCATCAATAGCGACTATGGAGTCCGACAACATCGAAAATCCCGCAATTCTCAGCATTTAAGGTCCTCTGGGTCCGGTAGCTGCTGCGTATGTACAAAATAAGTAACTCACGCACCAAGTAACCAGCACTTTCTGTTGCTGAGGAGGCTCGCGGACTCAGATGACCTTATTTGCTCATTTATCGCCTTTTGAGCAACGTTTCGGACTCCAGTGCAGCTATTCCTGAGAAAGCGGCTCTTTTGGGGCACGTTTGGCATCAATAGCGACTATGGAGTCCGATAACATCGAAAATCCCACACTTTTCAGCATTTAAGGTCATCTGGGTCCGATAGTTGCTACGTAATGTACAAATGTGGTCTAGATGTTCGAAGTTTGATGTTCAACGATGATTAGTAGCTAAACACGCCCAAGCGTTCACACCAATCGATGCTCAAACCGTAATTCTCCACCGCCTACAAGTAGCTCATCACACCAAGTAACCAGCACTTTCTGTTGCTGAGGAGGCTCGCGGACTCAGATGACCTTATTTGCTCATTTATCGCCTTTTGAGCAACGTTTCGGACTCCAGTGCAGCTATTCCTGAGAAAGCGGCTCTTTTGGGGCACGTTTGGCATCAATAGCGACTATGGAGTCCGATAACATCGAAAATCCCACACTTTTCAGCATTTAAGGTCATCTGGGTCCGATAGCTGCTACGTAATGTACAAATGTGGTCTAGTCGTTTGAAGTTTAATGTTCAACGATGACTCGAATTTCGACGTTTAGTTCAAGAAGGAAGACAAAGGTATCCCGTGTGTGACCTCGAACTAAAACTCGCGCACGCAAAAACAGCCTTCCCGAAGGAAGGCTGTTAATTGACGTCCCGGAAGGGATTCGAACCCCTGACCGTGCGCTTAGAAGGCGCATGCTCTATCCAGCTGAGCTACCGGGACATATAAGAAATAAATACTATGTATTGACGCAACGATATTTATTATACCTTATTCAGCGGATTTTTCAAGTCAAAACAACTTAGAAAAATAATAAAAGAGTTTTCGGTGTGGTTTTTTCACACGTCAGCGTAACCACAGGAAATGAAAAGAACGGCATTTCTGCCGTCCTTTTCAGCGATTCCAGTGTACACTTTACAAGCCTTCGTTATTTACTCCAGCTTTCGAAAACGCTTCTCCAGCTGCTTTTTCAAATCCCCAAAAGTGAGTAATTCTCTTTGAAACTTGGAATGCTCATCTTCTGGCGACATGAAGTTGCTGCCTGTAAATGCACTCGAGGTCACATCTTGAAAAGCGTCATGCATATTGTTATCAAACCAATCGGTAGAGGTATCAGCATCATTAGTTAGAATACGGACAATCTCATATCCTTCTTCACGCCGATCCTCAACGATATACACCAAAAGCGCAGGATCACTAACAGCACCCGGCAAAACACCCACTTCTGCACAAGGCGCACCATCGTACTCCATCATTCTGCGAATTTTGGCGTCTTTAATATAATACACCTGTCATCCTTCCCTCCTGGCAAATTCCCCTCTCCCCTAGTGTTCGGATAAGGACATACATTTTATGCCTTCCTTCGGCATATATCTGTATTACTTGGCAAAAAAGTAAGGACAACAATCGCACAAAAGAGAGGATGAACCATCATGTGCGGAATAACCGGATTTATCCAGTGGCGCGGAGATCTCACTCAGCACTCGCAGCTGCTGGTCAAAATGACTGAAACTTTAGCAAACCGCGGCCCCGATGCAGCCGGAACCTGGATCTCAGGCCCCTGTGCTTTCGGTCACCGCAGACTTAGCGTTATCGATCCGGAGAACGGTGCCCAGCCCATGATCACCCGCCATGAGGAACAGGTATACGCGATTGTTTACAACGGCGAATTATATAACGCCCTCGAACTCAAACAAGAACTTAAGCAGCGAGGGCATCAATTCCGCACCCAGTGCGATACAGAGGTGCTGCTGCATTCCTATATCGAATGGGGGCCGGATTGCGCAGAAAAACTCAATGGGATCTTTGCTTTTGCAGTATGGGACGGTCTTCGCGACCAAGTCTTTTTTGCACGTGACCGTTTAGGTGTGAAACCCCTGTTCTATAGCAAGGTTGATGATGTGCTAGTTTTTGGCTCAGAGCCTAAAGCGTTGCTGCAGCATCCTAAGGTACAACCAATCGTGGGTCCTGAAGGTCTCGCAGAAATCTTCATCATCGGTCCAGCGCGTACACCGGGTCATGGTGTTTATAAGGATATGCAAGAGCTTCGTCCAGGTCATGCTATGATCTATAGCCGTGAAGGTCTGCGCAGTTATGCCTATTGGAAGCTGGAGAGCGCAAAGCATACTGACAATGAAGCAGAGACAGCCGCTAAGGTACGTGAACTGCTCCAAGATACACTCGAACGCCAACTGGTCTCAGACGTCCCTGTTTGCTCTCTTTTGTCGGGAGGGTTGGATTCCAGTGCGCTGACGGCACTTGCAGTGGATTACTACAACCGGAATGGTCAGGGACAAGTGGATACTTATTCCGTAGACTATGTAGATAACGACAAACATTTCAAAAGTCATACTTTCCAGCCGGGAGCAGATGGGCCGTGGATTAAACGAATGGTCGATGAATTGAATACAAACCACCACTACATCTCGTTCGATACCCCGGAGCTTGTAGAAGCGCTGGATAATGCTTTGTACACTAGGGATTTACCAGGGATGACCGATGTAGACTCTTCTTTGTACTTATTTTGCCGGGAGATTAAAAAGAACGCGACAGTAGCTATTTCCGGTGAAGCTGCGGATGAGATTTTTGGCGGATACCCTTGGTTCCACCGTGAGGAAATGCTCTCCTCAGGCACTTTTCCTTGGTCAGTTGCTCCGAAAATGCGTGCAAGTCTACTTTCCCCAGAAATTAACGAGTGGATCCGTCCACTGGAATATTTGGGTGACAGATATAGCGATGCGGTGGCTGAAGTTCCAAAGTTGGATGGAGAAACGGGAAAACAAGCACAAATGCGCGTAATGTCCTATCTGAATATCACCCGCTTCATGCCTACTCTGCTAGACCGTAAAGACCGAATGAGCATGGGCGCAGGGCTAGAGGTACGTGTTCCTTATTGTGATCACCGACTCGTTCAATATGTATTTAATATTCCGTGGGAAATCAAAAATCTGGGGGGCCGTGAAAAAGGGATTTTACGTAAATCTCTTGAAGGCATTCTTCCAGACGATGTGCTCTACCGCAAAAAAAGCCCTTACCCCAAAACTCATAATCCTGCCTATTTAAATGCGGTACGAACTCAGGTATTAAACATTCTGGATGACTCCACTTCACCCCTACTTCCGTTAATTGATGCTGCCAAAATCCGTGAGATCGCCGCTTCCCCGGAATCCTCAACCAATCTGCCTTGGTTCGGCCAGCTCATGTCCGGTCCTCAGCTGTTTGCTTACCTCGCCCAAGTGGATCTCTGGCTGCGTAAATATAACGTCTCCATCCAATAAGCGCGTAGAGAACTGAGATAATCGACAAGCCAAACAGCAAGTCACCGGATACGGGGACTTGCTGTTTGGCTTGTATTTGCAATAATTCTCTACGATCTTATCTGAACGATCCTTAAAAGTTAAAGTTGTCCGGGTCTGGGCCAAATCGATGGTCTTTGTTCAAGCCCTCGATAGCTTTGACATCCTCATCACTAAGCGTAAAGTCAAAGAACCCCGCATTCTCCTTGATTCGATCCGCATGTACGGATTTAGGTATCGTAATGACACCTTGCTGCAAATCCCAGCGAAGTACAATTTGAGCAGGGGTCTTGCCATACTTCTCAGCCAGCTCGTTTAAGAGCGGTAGATCAAGATTCCCTTGCATTAATGGACTCCATGCTTCAAGCTGAATGCTCTGTTCATTGGCATATTTCAGCAGCTCACGCTGAGTCAACAGCGGATGGAATTCCACCTGATTCACCACTGGTACCACTCCGGTATCCTCGATGATATCTTTCAGATGATGAACCTGAAAATTGCTCACGCCGATAGATTTGATGAGGCCCTCTTTTTGCAGATGAATTAAGGCCTTCCATGTCTCACGATATTTTCCTGCCACCGGCCAGTGTATGAGATACAGATCTAGATAGTCCAGACCTAGCTTGCGCCGGCTATCCTCGAACGCTTTTAGCGTAGACTCATAACCTTGATCAGGATTTCGTACTTTAGTCGTAATAAACAGCTCATCCCGGGCCACTCCACA
Organism: Paenibacillus sp. FSL R7-0163; assembly: GCF_037969975.1. Lineage (NCBI taxonomy): Bacteria > Bacillati > Bacillota > Bacilli > Caryophanales > Paenibacillaceae > Paenibacillus > Paenibacillus sp. FSL R7-0163. The sequence continues at coordinate 620,774 of NZ_CP150224.1, read as the reverse complement.
ATCACGAATAGCTTGTCCTACGCCTTCTTCGTTATTGTATCCGGCTGCCGTATCAATACTTCGATATCCTAATTCCACTGCGGTTTTGACCGCATGAATAACCTCTTCGCCATCTTTAGTCTTATACACGCCAAGACCCAGCCACGGCATGGTCACCCCATCATTTAAAGTAGGACCACCCGAGAACGGTGCATTCAATTCACTCATCACTTAACCCTCCAAGCTTATTGTTATTTCGTTAAACATACTTAACCTTTTTACCCACTTAAGAAGCAAACGCTACCATAAAAAGTATAGCAGATGGCTTCATCATTCCCCAAATCCTTATAAAAAAACGGAGGCGTAAGCGCCCCCGCTCTTCTTTATTTCTCAATTAGTTTGAAATCATCAAAATGGAATTCAGGAGAAACAATACAGGATACCAGCGTCGGCTCTTTGCCTAACGAACGCGCGGCCTGCCATACTCCCGCTGGAACAACCACTTGTGGCTGCTGGCCTGCAGCAATATCGAGACCCAGAATAACTTCCTGCACATCCTCAGGCTTATCTCCATTACCTCCGAGACTAAGCACGATTGGACTACCGGAATGCCACAACCAAACTTCATCGGACAATACAGTATGCCAATCAGATTGTTCGCCTTCGTGAAGCAGAAAATAAATTGAAGATGCCGAATGACGTGATCCAGAATAGCTATCGCCTAACACTTCCTGCGAAATTTCAAATTCCGAATTCCAAAGTCTTTTGTACCAACCACCCTCAACGTGAGGCTGTAATCCAAGCAGTTCAACTAGCGGTGAAATTTCTTTTTGCGTCACAGTAGCTTCTCTCCTTCAAAGTTAGCATGAACAACAATAGCTTCATATGCATAAGGTTGTTTTTGCTTTTTACTTTAACGGAATAAGCTCGAATTGTAAAATCTATTTACTGTCCTTGCTCGCTTTGAAGACTTCCGCAATCGCTCCAAGACTTCCCAGCGTTTCAACAGCGCTAGTTGGCAAGAACACTTTATTAGCAGGGCCTTTGGCAATCTCAGCCAGAGCCTCGAAGGAACGATAAGCCAGTACCTGCTCATCCAGACCTGCTGAACGAATCAGCTCAATGCGTGATTTTTCTGCTTCTGCCACGGCTTGAATCGCTTTAGCCTCACCGTGTGCTTCCAGTTCCTGCGCCTGCCGTGAACCCTCAGCTTGACGGATACGCGCTTCTTTATCGCCTTCTGCTTTTAGAATCTTACTCTGTTTATCCCCTTCAGCGCGTAGGATCATATCCTGCTTGGCAGCTTCCGCTTCCAAAACAATGGCACGTTTGCTCCGCTCTGCTTTCATCTGCTTATCCATCGCTTCCTGAATATCCAACGGCGGTTTGATATCGATAACTTCCACACGCTCGATCCGTACGCCCCACTTCTCAGTAGCTTCATCGAGAGCAAGACGGATATCCGTCGAAATCTTTTCCCGTCCAGACAAGGTCTCATCCAATTCCAGCTTACCGATGATTTGCCGCATCGTTGCCGTCGAAATGTTTCTTACCCCATAAACATAATCAGAAATACCATAAGTAGCTTCCTCTGGTCCAACCACCTGGTAGAAAATAATCGTATCAATCTGCACCTGCACGTTATCCTTTGTAATTACCGTTTGCGGAGGTACATTTGCTTGTTGAATCCGTAAATCATGGTAGGTGCGCACCTGATCAATTACAGGAATCAGAATGTTCAGCCCCGGTGTCAGCAGACGATTAAATTTACCGAGCCTTTCCACTACGCCTACCCGCTGCTGTGGTACGATTTTGACTGTTAATGCCACAAAAACTACGACCACTACAATAATAATTGCGATAATTGCCCATTGCATTAGTTCATTTCCCCCCATCGTTCTACTTCGATAATCGTCGTGCCTCTTTTCACTACTCTTACAACCTCATCCTTGCCCAGAGACTGTTCAGAGGTCGCGCTCCACGTATCTCCGCCTACCTTCACTTGCCCGTAACGTCCCTGCTCTATCGGCTCAACAACTACTCCTTGCCTACCGATGATTTCTGTACCTGTATCCTTGAACCCACGTGAATGGCGAAATCTAGAAACCAGTGGTTTCGAGAATATAGTCAGACCAAGTGCGACCAGTGATCCAAGGACCACCTGAAACAAAATGGCTTCGGGAACAATCAGCGACACCAAACCTGCGGCCAAAGCACCAATACTAAGCCACAATAAATAAAAAGTAAGCGTCATCATCTCTACAACAAACAGGACACCGGCTGCGATCAGCCAAAACACCCACACAACCATCGGTGAGCCCACCACCTTCCGTATGATACTACTATAACGAAAAGAAACATCGATGCGTTGCATAGTTCCATAAAAAAATATTTCAGGCATGTATATAATTTATATTCATTACATCGGTGGTTATGTGTTTCTTCATGAGTTTCTTGATAAAAGGCGAGTATACAAATCCAAAAGGGTTCACTTTTTGACGAGTCACTATAAATTAGAAAATTCTCCCCCTATATCACCTGATTTTATCCCTAGCGCAATTGCAAGCTATGCTTGAGAATAAGAGTTACCATCACCCATTTATATCTAATTCATCCTAATTATCCAACTTCCAAACATCCTCCTCTATTCATTCAAACCATACACAGCATGTTACATCTTTTAAAATCAATGAAACAGCAGCACACAAAAAGCATAAAAGAAAGCGCTTACTGATTGGGTAAGGCTTGATTTGGACCGCTGCTTTTTTGCTGCTGAATCTACGAATTGAACTTCAATAGAATGATAGGGACGCCAAGGGTGATGGTGCACTACAACCGACGGGAGGTGAAGGTCAGGACATCTTGCCGAAAAGAATTTCGAACTACACTTTGAATCTAGGAGGTAGAAATTCAATGATCTTCACGAAAAAAGCTTCACGCAAAACCTTTGCAATTGCGATGATCGCCGCGCTTGTTCTGACACTCTTTTCCACCCTGGGTGGCAGTCCCAAAACAGCCAACGCCGCACAGAATTACAAACTGGTTGGTTATTACGCTTCATGGGCCGCTTACGGGCGTGCTTACAATGTAACAGATATCGATCCTACCAAAATGAATGTCATTAACTACGCTTTTGCGGATATTTGTTGGAATGGCATTCATGGCAATCCCGACCCCACTGGCCCTAATCCGGTGACCTGGTCTTGCCAGAATGAACAAGGCCAAGCCATCAGCGTTCCGAACGGTACGATTGTTCTTGGTGACCCTTGGATTGACACTGGAAAAAGCTTCGGGGATGACAAATGGGATGATCCCATCAAAGGTAACCTGAAGCAGCTATGGAAGCTGAAGGAAAAGAACCCGAACCTGAAGACCCTAATCTCCGTTGGGGGCTGGACCTGGTCGAACCGTTTCTCGGATGTAGCTGCGACAGCTGCGACCCGTGAGGTTTTTGCCAATTCCGCGGTTGATTTTATTCAAAAATACAAGATGGACGGCGTGGATCTCGACTGGGAATATCCAGTAAGTGGTGGACTCGCAGGCAATAGCTACCGTCCTGAAGATAAAGAAAACTATGTACTGCTGCTGCAAAAAGTTCGCGAAAAGCTAAATGCAGCCGGCGCGGCGGATGGAAAAACCTATCTGCTGACCATTGCTTCCGGGGCAGGCCCAACGTATATCAACAACAATAACCTGGCCGGCATTGCTTCCGTTGTCGACTGGATCAATATTATGACCTATGACTTTAATGGGAGCTGGAACACCACCACCGGACATAATGCTCCGTTGTACTATGATCCCGCAGCTTCCGCTTCGGGCTTAACCGAACCGCAAAATTTTAACATCGATAAAGCGGTAACCTCCTATCTTGCGAATGGTGTACCTGCGAACAAGCTTGTACTTGGCATGGCTTTTTACGGTCGTGGTTGGGGCGGAGCTCCTGCTTCAGGAAACGGCCAATATCAGGTATCCGCTGGCATCTCACCAACAGGAACATGGGAAAAAGGCAGCTATGATTTCTATGATCTCGAAGCTAATTATATCAACAAAAACGGCTATACCCGCTATTGGAATGATACATCCAAAGTGCCTTATCTCTATAATCCAACAAATCAAACCTTTATCAGCTATGACGACGTAGAATCCTTTGGCCACAAGATCAGCTACCTGAAGTCCAAGGGTCTTGCAGGTGCTATGTTCTGGGAAACAAGTGGTGACCGGAACAAAACACTAACCAATAAACTAAACGCCGATCTTGGTGGCGGAGTGGTGCAGCCGACACCGACACCATCCACATCACCAACACCTACACCTACGGCAACTCCAACTCCTACGGCAACAGCAACGCCAACGCCAACTGCAACCGTGACGCCAACCCCAACGCCTACACCGGGACAATGTTCGGCAGCGACCTGGGGTGCAACAACCGTATACACTGGCGGACAGCGTGTCTCCTACAATGGCTCAGTCTATGAAGCCAAGTGGTGGACGCAAGGGGATCGTCCTGATCTTAGCGGACCTGATGGGGTCTGGAAATTCATCAGCGTATGCGGAACAGCGACACCAACGCCAACTGCAACTGTGGTCCCAACTTTAACACCTACGGTAGCACCAACGCCTACCGCAACCGTTGCACCTACGCCTACTGTCGCGCCAACGCCAACTGCAACCGTTGCACCTACGCCAACTCCTTTGCCTACCGCTACACCTACTTCGGAAGGGTCTAGCTGGGGAACAGGCGTTGCGTACAAAACAGGTGATGTCGTCGCCTACAACGGAAAAACATATACCTGCTTGCAGCCCCACACTTCACTTCAGGGCTGGGAGCCAGCCACCACACCTGCTCTTTGGAAGCTCAATTAAAGTCATGCAGGAAGCAGCGTTCCCTAAATAACATTATCCCCCCTTGGAGGTATATTAAATATGATTGCAAAAGCACGTGCTAAGCGCAAAATATCCATAAGTTACCTTGCTGCGCTAATGAGCCTAATCGTTCTGGTTCCACTTTACACCGGGACAGGTGCATCCTTACCAGTGGCCCATGCAACGGAAACAACACCTTCCGCTCCCGCTCCAGCAGCTGATCATCCTCGCAAAATCGTTGCTTACTTCCCAGAGTGGGGCGATCAGGAGAACAAAGGATTTTACACCGTAGACAAAATTCCGTGGGATAAAATTACCCATATTAACTATGCCTTCGCCAAGGTAAATCCTCAAACGAACAAGATTGATCTCATGGACCGTACAGCCGCTATCGAAAAAGACTACCCCGGCCAGCTGACCACCCTGCCTTTTAAGGGGCATTTTAACCAACTGGTCAAGTACAAACAGCTCTATCCTGATGTACGCACCCTGATTTCTGTTGGCGGCTGGTCGGGTTCCGGAGGATTCTTCAACATGGCGAATTCGGAAGCCGGGCGAGAAGCTTTTGCCAATAGTGTTGTGGATTTTCTGCGTACCTATCAGTTCAACGGAGTGGACATCGATTGGGAGTACCCTTCTGGCACTGGGCAGTCCGGTAATCCTAACGATTTTGCCGTGGCAGAACCGCTGCGTACAGTTAATTACAACAACTACGTTCTTCTTATGAAAAAACTTCGCGAAAAGCTCGATCTGGCAGGTTCACAAGACAATCAGAAATATGACCTGACTATTGCGGCCACCGCCTCTTCCTGGATTCTTGGGGGCATGAAGCTTGGGGAAGCCAATCAGTATTTAGACTGGGCGAACCTTATGACCTATGATTTCCATGGTGCGTGGAATGGTTATGTAGGGCCGCATTCTGCACTGTACCCGGATTCCCGCGATACTGAAACTGCTGCGCTGGGTACTCCGGTTCTGAATACCGACTGGGCGGTCCGATACTATCTCGGTACGCTTCCTCCGGAAAAAATCGTGATCGGAGTTCCTTATTATTCACGAGGCTGGAAAAATGTGAATGGAGGCATCAACAATACCGGCCTTTACGGCACAGCTCCGACAACCGGTGGGGGAGCAGATGGCCAATACGGCATCTGGAATGATCCCGCACCAGAGCAGCCTGCTGGTGCAAATCCGATCTGGCATGTGCTAAATCTGCTCAAAGATCCAGCGAATAAACGTTACTTCGATCCTGTTACCAAAACACCGTACTTGTTCAACGCAGACAAGAAGGTTTTTCTTACGTATGAAGATAAGGAATCTCTAGGCTACAAGCTGGATTACATTAAACAAAAAGGCTTGGGAGGCATGATGTTCTGGGAATTAACGGGCGATTACTCTGAGCAGAGCGATGGCACTTATACGTACGGCAATTCTCTGACCGATTTTGCCTATGATCAGCTGAAAACAGCCACGCCGCCGGGCGGAGCTCCTAAGCCGCAGTTGCCTGAACCTAAAAACTTCAACCTCAGCTTCAGCGGCGCTTATGATCATCCGAACTATACCTATTCATTAAAAATAACGAACAACACCGGTGCGGATATTCCCGGTGGCTGGAAGCTAGAATTCGACCTGCCAACAACTACAACCCTAACATCGGCATGGGGAGCCGGTAGCGTTGAGCAAATCTCCACGGCCTGGGATTTCAACCGCTACCGTATTACAGGTACAGCTACTCAAACCATTGCAAACGGAGCTTCACTTGAAATTCCGGGTATGATGAAGCTGAATTTTTCAGGCGGTCCACAGCGAATCACCCTGAACGGAAACTCGTCTCAACAGGAATACGATAAACTGTACGGTGGCATTACGCCAACACCAACACCGTCTGCATCACCGACAGCAACACCTACTCCGACGACTACACCAACAGCAACACCAACGGCAACACCTACAACAACACCGACTCCGACGGCAACCGTGACGCCAACGCCAACTGTAGCGCCAACACCTACTCCTACGCCGGGACAATGCTCGGCAGCGACCTGGAATGCGGCAACCGCATATACTGGCGGACAACGTGTTTCCTACAACGGCTCAATCTATGAAGCCAAGTGGTGGACACAAGGCGATCGTCCCGATCTTAGCGGACCGGACGGTATCTGGAAATACATCAGCGTATGTGAAACAGCAACGTCTACACCAACGGCAACTGTAGCTCCAACGGTAATACCGACTTTGACACCTACGGTGGCACCGACGCCTACTGCAACCGTAACACCCACGCAAACTCCATTACCGACTGCTACACCTACTTCGGGAGGGTCTAGCTGGGTAACAGGAGTTGCTTATAAAGTAGGTGATGTCGTTGCCTACAGTGGAAAAACGTATACCTGCTTGCAGCCTCACACTTCACTTCAGGGGTGGGAGCCAGCTTCTACACCTGCTCTTTGGAAGCTGATATAATCGGGTGCTCTCTTTGATTCCAACAAGAAGATTGTCCCATTACAAGGAGAACATCCCATTATTAGTGCAGAGTCATACTCATTCTCTGGGACTTACGTTAAGGACCCAGTTGACGTTATTTACAAATCTCAAGCCTTTGGAGCTATGTTTCGGACTCCAGTGCTGCTATTCCTTATGAAATGCTTCTTTTGGGGTGTTTTTCGTGCCCATAGCGTCTTTGGGGTCCAGTAGAATCTCAATTATCGGAAATAGCTACGTTTAAGGTCAGCTGTGTCCGGGTGGCGGCTTCATACGGGTAAATGTGTTAGAATCGAACGAAGTTTGAGGCTTAGTTCAAAGGGAAGGTATAAAAAACGGGGGCGCCCAGCAGCCATTTCGCGGCTTTTGGACACCCCCACTTTTATAAAAAACTCTATTCCGGCGATAGGCCGCCTTCAGCCGCCAGTTTCTTCTCCAGCTTCGCCGTCAGCAGTCGCAGTGCAGTTCCTCGATGGCTGATCTGCTGCTTCTCTTCCAGCGTAAGCTCGGCCATAGTTTTTTCATGTTCCGACAGGTAGAATAGCGGGTCGTAACCGAAACCACCGGCACCTGATGGTTCTGAAGTAATCCAACCTTCGACCGCACCTTCTGCGGTTAGCTCCTGCTTGGAAACTGGATCGTACAGCGATAAAGTACAGACGAACCTAGCCGTGCTCAGCAAAGGCTGATCTGTGTCTTCCCCCTGTTTCAATCTCTCTAGCTCGCTAAGCAGCTTTAGGTTATTTTCCCCATCCGTAGCATCTTCACCTGCAAAACGTGCAGAGTACACACCAGGTCTGCCATCCAAAGCATCTACACAAAGACCCGAATCATCAGCGAGTACCGGAATTCCAAGTGCGTCACCTACGGCTTTGGATTTTTTAAATGCGTTTTCTGCAAAAGTAGCTCCGTCTTCTACCACATCGGGCAGATGCGGATAGTCATACATACTCTTAACTGTCAGGCCCAGCGGGGCAAAAGCGTGCTCGAATTCGCGCACCTTCCCCTTATTCTTCGTAGCGACAATGAGAATATTGCCCGTGGAATTCATGTTACACCTCTTGGCCCGGCTGGCCGGAAGGGATTTTCAGAGCAATCGCTCCGAGCGCTTCTTTTTGTGCGGCAATCAGTTCATAAATCCCTTTCTCACCTAGACCCAATAAAAGATCCAGCTCTTGACGCGAGAATGGTCTTTCTTCGCCAGTTCCTTGTACCTCAACAAAAGCACCGCCGCCGGTCATGACTACATTCATATCCACTTTGGCTTTGGAATCCTCTTCATAATTCAGATCGAGCAGTGTTTTATCCCCTACAACACCTACACTAATTGCTCCCAAAAAGTCTGTTATAGGAAAAACAGCCAGCTTGTGCTGTAGTGCAATTTTATTAATAGCAAACGCCATGGCAACAAAAGCGCCTGTTATCGAAGCCGTCCGAGTTCCCCCATCCGCCTGAATCACATCACAATCCAGCGTAATGCTGCGTTCACCTAACGCTTGTAAATTCACCACGGAGCGAAGCGCACGGCCGATCAGCCGTTGGATTTCCATTGTACGTCCGGTAAGTTTACCGCGTGCAGCTTCACGTTGATTACGGGACTGAGTGGCCCGAGGAAGCATCGAATATTCAGCAGTTACCCAGCCTTTTCCTTGTCCTTTAAGAAACGGAGGCACTTTTTCCTCTACAGTAGCCGTACAAATGACTTTGGTGTCTCCCATCTCAATGATCACGGAGCCCTCAGCATATTTATTCGTTTGGGTCGTTATTGTCAGCGGCCGTAATTGGTCGTCAGTTCGCCCGTTTGATCTCATCTTTTCTGCCTCCTACATCGTATAGCTAATAGTTTAGTGTGAGTCCCGTTTCCCTGTTGTTCATTGCGGCAGTTCACCGTTCGGGACGTTACGTCTTTTTGAGCAACTTTTATTCTACCAAAGAGGAGGCACAAAAGCATCTTTTAAACCTTAGAAGGTCATTCTATAACGGGAGCTCGTTCAAAAATTCAGGTGCAGAAACAGGTTTGCTATAATCCACATTGTCAGTGTCAGTAATCGATTGTTTGCCGTTCAAACGAATTTGAACCAGAGCATCTTCCGTATTTTGCGCAACAGTCAGAACAACCGATTCCAGCAATTCGGCAGGAACTTCCTTCCCATCTGCGAACATATCGTCAGTCAAGGATACAGTAACAACACCGTTTTGTCCGGCTTCAACCGAATCAAGTGATGTGCCCTGTGTCATAACCATTTCCAGACCGTCTCCGGATTCAGGTCCCGCAATCAGTTCATTGATAGCAGCAGTCAGCTGTTCTTGCCCTGCGGGTACAAAGCGCGTAACCGGAACATAATATTGGATACCGTCAGAAGATGTTGTGGAAAAATAAACAGTAACCGCACTAGAGTTCATCAAAGATGGACCTTGTTTAGGCAGGTTAATGCCCATTGTGCGGGACAGCGGGCGATCCAGCGGAGTACCTTGAAGCGGCATTTCCGTAAGCTTTTTACCATCTACCCAGAACTGTACACCTTTAATGTCATCTTGACCGGTCAGCGTCCAAGTGATCGCTTCAAGGATTTTGCGTTCATCCGCAGCATCGTAGTTGTTAAATTCCGAATTGAACTCAACAACTGCCAGATTCGACTTGTCTACCGTAATGCTTTGCACCTCAGTTCCAGCTGGTAGAATGCCTTGGAAGCCTTCTGGCAATGAGGACGCATATTCTCCCTTATTCACTAATGCCATTAAAGAGTTCTTGAGCGTGCTGGAATCTTTGCTTTTTGGCAGATTTAGCGACACTGGAGCGAGTAAGCCGTTTCCATCTTCCAAATATACGGTCGTCCGGTCACCGGAAGCCGTTGTTTTATCCGTTGCTTTAGCGGTTTTGGTGCTGTCCTTAACAGCTGTTTGTGCATCATCCTGAGCCACTGGACCAAATACACCTGAATCCAAAGTGTTATTTCCCTCTGTCTGTAGCATCTGCGCTTCAACCTCAGGTGGCGGAGCATCAATCGATGCTGATTCCGAACCGAACAAGCCACAACCGGACAGTGCCAGTGGAACTGCGAGTAGGCAGACCGCGGAAATCCCGCGGATTTGTTGCATTGTTTTCATCATTTATTACCCCTTTCAAGGTTAGATAGCATTTGTACTGCTATGTATACGAGACCTTTGTCCAAAAAATAACAACTGCTTATCCTAAATTGTTGGAAAAGCCTGTGTACTTTATTTTCAGGTTGGGTTGGATCTAGATTTTAATTCACATAGACTCCGCTTTCTGGACAAATACTTCTTCTAAACGTACAATCTGAGATAACACCAGCGCTTAACATCATGCTAACGAACGTTGTAATGCAAAGACTTAACTTACGAGGTGACTAATCATGGCTGATGAACCAATCGCAAAAATACCTTACAGTCTGAACAGCAAGGCAGTCGCAGATGCGACCAAAGTGTGGTTGAATAAGCGTGGAGTGAATCTGCAGGAAATCGCAGAGCTCGTTATGTTTCTGCAAAAAAAATATTATCCAAACTTAACAATGGAAGAGTGTGTCCATAACGTTGAGATGGTACTCAGCAAACGGGAAGTGCAAAATGCAGTACTTACGGGCATTCAATTGGACATGCTCGCGGAGGAGGGGAAGTTGTTTCCGCCGCTTCAGGATATGATCGAAAATGATGAGGGATTATACGGAGTGGATGAGATTCTGGCTTTCTCCATCGTAAATGTATACGGCAGCATTGGCTTCACCAACTATGGTTATGTGGACAAGCTTAAGCCAGGCGTTCTTGAACGGTTGAACGACAAAAACACCGGGCAGATCCACACCTTTCTCGACGATATCGTCGGAGCTGTAGCCGCTGCAGCTAGTAGCCGAATTGCACACCGTAAGCAAGCGGAGCGTGAGATAGACCTCGAACTTCCGCATTCACCTGAGGATCGCGAAGAAGCTGCGAGGAAACTTGCAGAACATGAAAAACAACCGGAGTAACCGGTGTTTTGGGTACACTCTGAGAATTAAAAAGCGATTGTTTCGTAGCCCTTGCGGGTTATGAGACAATCGCTTTTTTTGAGGTTGGGTTGGGTTGGGTTGGGTTGGGTTGGGTTGGGTTGGGTTGGCTTGGGTTGGGTTGGGTTGGGTTGGGTTGGCTTGGGTTGGGTTGGGTTGGGTTGGGTTGGCTTGGGACCGTTTTAGGGAAAAACTCCCTAAAAAATACCGAAAATCGTTCAAAACCTAAGTTATTAGGGAATTCTTCCCTAATAACTCTACGAAAACCTTAATTTATAGCTACATTCGTAGAATATTAGGGAGAAATTCCCTAATATCCGCTCTACACCTCAACAATCCTCAAAAAACAGGGAGGAATTCCCCAATTAGTCAATACCAACACTTAGTTACTCGGCAAGATGTGTTTCTACCCACGAATAGCGGCATCTGAGTCCGAATGATCTGTGTGACGCATGAGTAAAGTAATCAAATCTGTGTCCGAATGACCAGTATGACGCACGAGTAAAGTAATCAAACATTAGTTGGTAATGCGATCGGACTCAGGTGACCCTATTTCCATAAAACACCCTTGATTTAGTCACTTTCGGACTCCAGAGTCGCTATTCACTCAAAAATGACCAATAACTACCCTCTGCACTAGCAATAACGCCTCTCCGGTCCGATACTAACCTCAAAAGCCCCAAAACCCACGAATAGCGGCATCTGAGTCCGAATGATCTGTGTGACGCATGAGTTAAGTAATCAAATGTTAGTTTGGTAATGCGTTCGGACTCAGGTGACACTATTTCCATAAAACACCCTTGATTTAGTCACTTTCGGACTCCAGAGTCGCTATTCACTCAAAAATGACCAATAACTCCCCTCTGCACTAGCAATAACGCCTCCCCGGTCCGATACTAACCTCAAAAGTCCCAAAATCCACGAATAGCTGCATCTATGTCCGAATGATCTGTGTGACGCATAAGTAAAGTAATCAAATGTTAGTCCGAATGTTCAGCCTGACGCATGAGTTAAGTAATCAAATGTTAGTTTGGTAATGCGTTCGGACTCAGGTGACACTATTTCCATAAAACACCCTTGATTTAGTCACTTTCGGACTCCAGAGTCGCTATTCACTCAAAAATGACCAATAATAACCCTATGCACTATCAATAACGCCTCTCCGGTCCGATACTAACCTCAAAAGCCCCAAAACCCACGAATAGTGGCATCTGAGTCCGAATGACCTGTGTAACGCGTAAGCAAAGTAATCAAATGTTAGTCCAAATGATCAGCCTAACGCATGAGTATGTAATCAAAGGTTAGTTTGGTATGCGATCGGACTGAGGAGCTCAATATTCATATAAATAGCACCGAATTATACTCTCTACTTAGTCACTAAAACCAGAACCCAAAAAAAGAGCAGTCCCAATAACACAGGACTGCTCTGTACCTCTACTCGATCATAACCTTCACATCTCAATTCATTTCATCAATCATCATTCATCACTCATCACTCTTCGAGCCCGCTAGAAACTCTAACTAACATGGTCTCCAGCACTTTCAGATGCTGCAAAAAATAGAGCACCGTCCGCCTCTATCATCACAGCCCGCTCCCGGCGCATCAGCTCCGCTAAATGCGCCAGTGTCTCACTCATCGCAAAGCGCATCTGGTGAACGGTGGTTACCCGGCTGCGAAACAGAATTTCGCAGACTGAGAAGCCGCTCAGCGGGCCGTTTGCGAGCAAGGCTGCCGTGGTATCCAGCCGCTCCTCATGATGAGCGAGCAGGCTGCTGACCCGGTGCGCAAAGCCCGTGAACGGTTCCCGATGGCCCGGGAACGCCATGCTGACCGGATAGCTGCCCAGCTCCCGCAGCCCCTGAAGAAACGTCTGCAGCGGCTGTGGATCGCTGCCTGGAAGCAGGCTGACATTGGGAGAAATCTGCGGCAGCACAGCATCGCCGCAGATCATTTGCCCGCTGTCCGCATGATACAAGCTCACATGTCCCGGTGCATGTCCGCCAGTTACAATCAATTGCCATTCACGGCCACCCATCCCAAAAGGCTCTACCTCATTCAGATAAGTTACAACCGGCTGCGGCTCCACTTGCGTGTCAAAGCTCTCCAAATGCGCTTTAATTCCACTCGACCATTCTTCCGACATTCCGTGTCCGATGAAATATAACGGCAAAACTTCATTGATATCCGTGTCACTGCCCCACATCAACATCGCTTCGGCATGAGCACGTTCAGTCATCCATACCTTACATCCGGTCTGTAACTGCAACCATCCCGCCAATCCATAATGATCGGGATGATGATGTGTTACGACGATATCCCGCACGTCCTTCCACGACAATCCCAGCTCCTGCAGGATCGCCTGCCAGCATTTTTCTGTCTCCGGGCTACGCGGACCGGGATCAATAATAGTAATTCTGCCATCCTCATCGGGCAGAATATAGCTGTTCACTTGACGAAGCGGCGAGTCCATGGGCACCGAGACCTGAAGAATGTTCTCGTCCCATGAAGTGATATCCGCCTTAGACATGGTGCGATCACCGCCTTTGAATCTTTTTCCTGATACCATTACGATCGAATTCCACTAAAAATCATCCGCGTGGAGCTTTCTGCATTATAAACCTCATCTTCATAGCTGCCATGCACAGCTTCGAGCTGTAAACCCGCTTCCTCGATCATCCCGCTGAATTTCTCCAAGGAATACAGCTTCACACGTTCATGATATTGGCGAGGTGTAGAATCATTTTTAGAGGTTAAAATGATGTCCTTCTTCACGTACCCATCTTCGATCCGCCGCGACTCATCAATCAGATTTTTTCCATCCTCGCGGGTAGAATGCGGCACCAGATGACGAATCACATACGCAGGATTCAGATAATCAATAACAAACTTGCCACCCGGCTTCAACATCCGATAGATTTCACGCAAAACCTTTACCTGCTCCTCATCCTCTTCAAAATAACCAAAGGAAGTGAATAGATTAACCACAGCATCGAAACCTCCAGTTAACGGTAGGTCACGCATGTCAGAACGCAGCCAAGTTACCTGCTCCGCTCCTGTTTGAGATCTTGCCTCACGCAGCAATACCTCTGATAAGTCCACTCCAGTTACCTCGTACCCTGCTTCCGCAAGCGCCAGTGAATGACGTCCCATCCCACAACATAAATCCAGCACTTTGGAGCCTGGCGGTAGTCCCAGCCACGAGATCATTCGTTCAACTTCTTTACGAGCTCCACCAAAGTCTCGATGTTTGTATACGACCAGATAATCCTCTCCGAAGCTCTTTTCATACCATTCAGTCATGTTGTCTCTCCTCCCACAGGCGCCTTCCTGTAACTCCACTCTATGTATGTTAATGTATCGCCATTGTACAGTCTTTTACTCACAAACTCAAAGAAGAGTTGTCACAGTGAGCGTTCAGCCCCTTCATGACAACTCATTCCTACAGCTTCCTTTACACAAGCTGCTGCAAATATACTCGTGCTTCATAAGGTCGAAGTTTAAGCGGTTGGATCTGCTCATCCTTTTCCACGGAATAATTAGAAATTAACAGCTCTATATTTTCTGGTTGGAACTCTGCTGGCCATTCGAATACAGGCTCTCCATCATAAAAATTCAGAATAACCAGCAGCCGCTGATCTTCCAATGTCCGGGTATACGCATATATCTCTGTATGCTCTGCAAGCAACAGCTCGTAGGCTCCATAAACGATGACTTTATGTTTTTTTCTCAGGGCAATCAGCTGTTTATAGTAGTTGTAGATGGAATCGGGATCTTTAATCGCGTTGCCAGCGTTGATCTCCATATAGTTGGAATTCACTTCGATCCAAGGAGTCCCCGTCGTAAAACCACCTGCGTGACCATCGTCCCACTGCATCGGGGTGCGGGCATTATCCCGGCTTTTATGATGAATGGCAGACATAATCTGCTCTTCTGGAACGCCGTTTTTTCGCTTTTCCTCATAATAATTAAGCGTCTCTACATCCCGGTAATCATCAATGGATTCGAAACAGACATTCGTCATTCCAATTTCTTCGCCTTGATAAATATAAGGTGTGCCTTCCAGCATGTGAATGAAGGTCGCCAGCATTTTAGCCGAAGGAATCCGGTAAAAAAGGTCGTTCCCAAACCGGGACACTGCGCGCGGCTGGTCATGGTTGCAGAGATAATTCGCATTCCAGCCTTTGTCATGCAGAACCGTCTGCCAATTACTCATAATCTTTTTCAGCTCCAGTAGACTCCATGGGACGACATCCCATTTTCCACTACCTGCCGAAGCGGCATCCAGAAACATATGCTCAAACTGAAAAGTCATATTCAGCTCCCGGCGACCATCACCTACGTAATCTAGCGCCTGCTCCGGTCCAAGTCCTGAGGTCTCTCCTACCGTCATAATATCGTAGAAATAAAGCACTTTATCATATAAATTCTGTAGCAGGGTATGCACATCTGCCAGATTGGAGAACATTCCATAAGCCCGTACGGTAGGTGTTCCACCTGGATTATCCGCATCCGGGTAACCTTTCGTCTTCACGATATGTGCAATGGCATCAAAGCGAAATCCGTCCACACCCTTCTTCAGCCACCATTCCACCATCTCATGCAGCTTATCAATGACCACGGGATTCTCCCAGTTCAGATCAGGCTGATATTTGGAATAGAGGTGAAGGTAATATTCATCGGTCCGCGGATCAAGCTCCCACACCGAGCCACTGAAATAAGACTCCCAGTTATTCGGGGGACCTCCATTTTTTCCTTTTCGCCAAATATAGTAGTCCCGTTTCGGATTATCCTTCGACGATCTGGATTCAACAAACCATGGGTGCTCATGTGACGTATGGTTCAGAACCAAATCCATCATCAGCTTCATCCCACGTGCGTGCATCTCCCTCAGCAAATGGTCAAAATCATCCATCGTGCCAAATTCCTTCATAATGTCACAGTAATCACTGATATCATAACCGTTATCATGGTTTGGCGATTTATAAATAGGGCAGACCCAAATCACGTCTACACCTAAATCCTGCAAATAATCCAGTCTGGATATGATTCCTTGCAAGTCTCCAATCCCATCTCCGTTACTATCCATGAAGCTAATCGGATAAATTTGGTACACGACACTTTCTTTCCACCATTTCGGGTTCATTTCTCGGTTACCTCCTATTTAGCTATATGTAGAGTTTAACCACACAAAGCCTAGTAGATAACAATTTGCTCCTACTTCCCTAGTCCCTTTTGATATTGTGAGGGCGTAAGTCCGGTCCATTTCTTAAAAGTAGCACTGAAGTGGCGTTCTTCCCCGTAGCCTACTAACTTTGCAACAGCGTACATTTTTAAGTTTTGGCGGAGCAGCTTTTTTGCCTCTTCTACCCGGTATTGATGCAAATAATCGAGAAAATTCACACCCAGCTCCTGGCGGAACAGTGAACTTAAATAAGTATTAGATACATAAGCTTCCTTCGCAACATATTCCAGAGACAGATTGGTATTATATTTGTTACGGATGATCTCGAGCGCTGTAACTACTGTTCGATGCAGAGGGCGATGTTTAGAAAAAGCCTCCACCACATTCTGCATGATCTTATTCAGGATCGTAGACAATTCTTCCAGCGTCTCGATCTGTGGTGCCTGCTCCATCCAATTGACCAAATGCTGCTTCCATTCGAATCCGGCTACTTGTTTTTCCTGCGCAAGCCTCTTAAGGCGAACGACAAAAGCTGTTGCCCGAATATTCACCTCCTGCTTGAGGCATCCGGGGTTTCCGCGAAAACGTTCCAGCCATTGCTCCAGCAGATCGAGGGCAAGCTCATTACTTCCTGCACCGACTGCCACAAGCATCTCATCCTCCAGCACATTTAATTCAGGATCATCTAAAATCCCGATCTCCTGTGCGCCACCCCCAATAACTCCCGAGCCTTCTGTATAAAAATAAACGCCGCCTTTCCCGTTCAGAAAGCGGGATTCCATGGCCTGAAGCGCTTCTTTATAAGACAGGTGAGCTTCCGAAATATCCGCACGACAGGAGCCTACAGCAATACTGATTGACAGCTTGAGGTATTTCTCCAGATTGCTTTGCAGCATCCCGATTTGCTCTTTTAAATAGATGGGGGTTCGGTAAGACTTGCGGGAATCCGTTCCAGCTAAACCACTGCCGATCCAGAGCAGGAGATTGCCATCATGAAAGGTCTCGATTTTTCCTTTATAGATAGGAGACAAGGTTTCACTAATAATATTTAGGGCCGCGTAACGCAAAAGTACAAAATCCTGCCCAGACCCACCGGCAGAGGGAGGATCAAAATCAAAGCTGACCAGCCCAATCTGCGGACCTTCGTGGCTAATAGCCATAGCTAACTCACCGATCAGCTCCTGCCGCCGCTCCAGCGGAACCGGAGGATGATGAATCCATTGGGACAGCACTTGGCTTTTGACAAGCGGTGCATTTTTATGCCAGGAACGATCTCTTTTTAGCTGCTCATTCTCCTGACAACGCTGCCTTTCAATTAGCTCCTTAGCCTTTAGTACCGTCTTCAGAATTTCTTCCGGCCGGCACGGCTTCAGCACATAATCGACAACCCCCAGCGCAATCGCTTGTTTCGCATAAGAGAACTCATTGTATCCAGATAAAATAATCGAGCGAAAGTCGTAACCGCGACGCCGTCCAGCTTCGATTAGCTCCAGACCATTCATCTGCGGCATGCGGATATCCGTTAACAATAAATCCGGCTGTTCAGACTCCATCAGAGCCAGCGCTTCACTTCCGTTCCCCGCCTCGCCCATTACCTCAATCTGATGCGAATTCCAGTCAATCATATTGACGATACCCTCACGGATGGTGTCTTCGTCTTCAGCAATCAGCAGCTTCAGCTTCATCATTTAGGGACCCTCCACAGTGATATGAATGATAATACGTGTGCCTGCTCCTTCTACACTCTCTACTTGCAATGAGGCTCCGGCAAAAAACAAAGCTAAACGTTCCTGTACATTCGAGAGTGCAAACCCCGAACGTCCAGCATTCTCCTCTTCCTCCGAAATAGAGCTTCCTCTCGCTAAACGCTGATGTAGCTCCTGAAGTCTTTCCGGCGTGATTCCCACCCCGTTATCTTGAACCTCGAGTACAATAGTTCTATCTTTGCGGAAGGCGCGAATCGAGATTAGTCCACTTCCAGCCAGTGGCTCGATCCCATGAATCACTGCATTTTCCGCCAGTGGCTGGAGCAGCAGCTTCGGAACTGTGAAATCCTTGATACTCTCATCCAAGGCAATTTCGAACTCAAAACGTTCTCGAAACCGATTTTTTTGCAGGAACAAATAATTCGTCACAAGCTCTACTTCCTGTTCTAATGTAAACGTATCACGCCCATCATTTAAGCTCAGCCGGAATACTTGAGAAAGCGAATAGACCATATCCGCTATTTCTTTGTCGCCCTTCTTCTCAGCTTCCCAACAAATCGTATTCAGCGTGTTATATAAAAAGTGCGGCCTGATCTGCGCCTGAAGCGTTTTCAATTCTGCTTCCTGCTGCTTCAGTTTGGAGGCATATACATCATTGATGAGCGATTTGATCCGCTGCACCATTAGATTATAACCATGGCCCAAGAGACCAATCTCATCATTTCCTTCAAAAAATACGCGCTGCGTGAAATCCCCTGTCTGCAATCTGCGCATGGAGCGGGAAAGCTTTTTCAGCGGTTTCGTTATTGAGGCGGCGGCGAGCCAGGTAACCATTAAGCTAACTGCTAAGCACAGAAAAGCGATCGTCACCGTGACCTGTGAAATCTGTCCCAGCTCTTTGACAAGCTGCCGTTTGGAATGCACCACCACTACATACCAACCCGTCGTTTCTGACTGCAGATGCGAGACAATCCACTGTTTGTGATCCGCTGTAGACTCCAGCCTCTCCTTTAGGCTCAACTTAGGATCGCTGTCCGCAAAATACGGAAGATCAAGATCTCTTTTGCCGATCCAGCTCTTGTTAGAAGCCGTAATGATGAGCCCGTCTCGATCTACCACAAACATATCTACATCATCTTCAGAGTTGTCTAGATATTGGCTTCCAATCTTACCAGCATCGACCCCGATCACCGCAAGCCCTGCCGGTTTTAAAGTATATACATTCTTGATAATTCTGGAAAGTACAATCTTATGATAATGATCACCAACAAATATGCCATCCGTGGGTCTGGACAATCCAAAGGTTGGACTACCTGCGGCTTCAACGGCTTCCTTGTAGTACGAGGTTTGGATAAAGTTAGAGAACTTCATGCCAGTTGTCAATCCGGCTTGGTTCGCAGCAAAAGGCTCCGCCCCGTTATTCTGGTCTTCCAAAGAGTATAGAATCAGTGATTGAATCGAGTTGCCAGCGACCATCAGGTTGGTGACCGTTTTAAATACGGAATTTCGTTCTTTTTGTGCTTCTGACGACACTAAGAGCCGCTGCACACTTTCATCCAGAAAGAGTGTATTGGAAAAAGAAATCATTCCCCTCACCATCTCATCAATCTGCTCTGCTGTTTTTCGGGTCAGGTGATCCTGTGACTGTTTCATTTTCTCCACCACCTGCTGCGAAGAGATCTGATAGGAGTTCCACCCCATAGCGAATATAGTCACGAGAAGCAGCGGCACAAACCATAATAACAGCTTAAACTGGAGCGGAAGATGGCGATAACGGCTTAATAAGCGGATGTTTCGATTCATGAGAACCACCTTCATGTATAATCAATAAATGTGTAAACCAAGTATAACTGAAATCATTAAACCCTGAACCAGCTTTTTACAATCACTGAAAAATGCCTACATAGTTCTTAAATATGGACCATGTTTCTATCGGTCATAAACTCTTAAGATGGGGATGCAAGAAGAAACGACATTGTCGTCCTCGTTTGATGACAGCCGTTCTAGTGGAAATATATCTCATAAAAAAGGTGGGTTTTTGATGAAAGGTAAAGGAATAAAGCTAGCACTTATGAGTCTAATGCTACCAGCTCTGCTGGCAGGCTGCGGTGGCGGAAATAACAATGCGAAAGCTACCAATGCACCTACAAATGACAAGGCCGAAGCTACTGCCGAAGCAACAGCTAGTGCAGGGGAAAACACACCCGCCGAAAAAATCACACTGAAGTTCTTCACCGCGCTCGCGGATCGGGCAAATGGTTCAGGTAAGGTAGAGCAAGACATTATCGATGCTTACATGAAAGAGAACCCTAACGTCAAGATTGAAGTGGAAGCGCTTCAAGATGAGCCTTACAAATCAAAAATCAAAGTGTATGCCTCCAGCAATCAGCTGCCTGATATCATTCAAGCCTGGGGTCAGCCCTCCTTCCTGAGTCCCCTGCTGGATAACGATCTGCTGCTTGAACTGAACAGCGCTGACTTCGAAGGTAATCAGTTTGTGTCCGGATCCATGGACGGCTTCAGTAAAGATGGTAAACTTTACGGTTTGCCGCGTGGTGCCGACTACATGGTCATGTACTATAACAAAAAAATATTCGCTGACAACGGCATCGAGGTTCCAAAAACCACAGATGATTTGCTTGCCGCCGTCAAAACACTTCGTGCCAAGAAAATTAACCCGATCGCTATGAATGGTATGGACGCTTGGACATTGCCTATCTGGTATGAATTTGTAGCCCAACGTCAGACTGGCGATTTCAATACAATGGATGAAGCTGTTGCGCGTAAAATATCCTTTACAGATCCTAGTCTCGTTGCAGCCGCAACTGAAATGCAGCAATTTGCCGATGCTAAAGGTTTTGCCGATGGCTGGCTGACTGCCGATTACGGTGCTGCACGCAACTTGTTCGGACAAGGGCAAGCTGCCATGTTCTTTATGGGCGCTTGGGAGTCGGGTCTGGCAACAGACGAGAACTTCTCTGAAGAATTCCGCAATAACGTAGGCGCTTTCGCTTTCCCTGCTTCAGATAAAGGTAAAGCAACCGATGATGCCGCTTGGTATGGTGGTGGATATGCAGTCAGCAAAAATTCCAAACATGCTGAAGCCGCTGTTGATTTCTTGAAATATTTCTTCGCTCCAGAGCATTGGTCTAAAATGCTATGGCAAGCCGGCGCGGGTACACCTGCGCAGCAATTCGATCAATTCCTAACGGGTAACGAAACCCAGCTGCAAAAAGAATTGATTGAAGTGTTCAGCTCGATGACATCCTCCAGCGGTACTCCACTGCAGGATGTGGGTGACGATGAGTTCAAGCAAAAGGTAATGGAGGCGCATCAAAGCCTGCTTTCTGATGCAATTACCCCTGAAGAATTCGCCAAAGCACTGGATGCTGCATCCGATAAATTCGCTGGTAAATAAACCAGAGACTACAAAAAACATGAACCTTAGCGCTCCTGAAGTAACCTTATAGATGGCAGTGCGCAAACCCCGGCTTCCCCCAGAGGCCGGGGTTTTGTTTTCGAAAAAATGTATACACCGATCTGAAATTTACGGCATGTTCCGGTGCCTGGCTTCCCGTTACGATGGTAATAGATAGATTACTCTTTAAAAGGACGGAGATTTCCATGCACAGAGTGTTAAGCGACAAAAAAGCGATATTCTTACTCATCGCACCTGGACTGTTCCTATTTGCTTTTATGATCTGCATCCCTATCTTCATGAGCGCTTATTACGGTTCTACGGATTGGGGCGGAATCGGCAAATACAATTTCATCGGCTTTGATAACTACCGTGAAATTCTATTTCATGACAAAGTGTTCTGGAGATCGCTAGTCAATGCCCTGCTCCTGACCGCCGCCACTGTATTTTTACAACATCCCTTTGCCATTCTCATGGGGATATTCCTAACCAATTCCGGCAAATACGAAAAAATATTCCGGACGATCTTTTTTATCCCCGCTGTAATTTCCGTCGTCGTTACAGCCAAGCTGTGGACCGGAATTTTCCATCCAAACTACGGACTGCTCAACAAGCTGCTAAGCGGAGTTGGATTGGATGCACTTACGCATGATTGGCTCGGTGATCCAAAGACGGCCATCTGGTGCATCATCATTGTTGTTATGTGGCAAGGCTTTGGGTATGCACTGCTGCTGTATTATTCAGGTCTGCAAGGCATTCCGGAAGATTTAAGCGAAGCCGCAAGAATCGACGGCGCCAACAACTTCACCCTCTACACGCGTATCATCATTCCGCTGCTTTCGCCGATGATGCGGGTTGCCATCATCATTGCCGTCACCACCTGCCTTAAGCAAATGGAAACCGTATTCTTAATGACCAACGGTGGCCCTGCAAATAGCACACAGTTCCTAGGGAACTATCTGTACAAAACTGCCTTCTCATCATCGCTATACGGTTATGGTAATGCCATTTCGATTCTGTTTATTGTGTTCTGCCTGATCCTAACCGTTATCCTCAACAAGATTTTAAAGAAAGATATCGGAGAATTTTAAAGAAACCCTGTAACCGGAGGAAATCCTATGAATAATTCCTTATCGCCTACCGCTTCACCCCCTAAGCTAAACCTTCACAAACAAGAACGCAGAAAGCCTACAACGGGCAAAATCCTAATGATGGTGTTCCTGTGTATCATCGCGTTGATTCAGTTATTTCCGCTTATTTGGTTGATCGATTATTCCCTGCTCAAGAGCGGTGAGTTCTTTGGAAGCTCATTTCTGAAATGGCCCTCTCCACCCCAGTGGGAGAACTATCGAAACGCTTTTACCTACGGGCGTGTGCCACGTTATTTTGCCAACAGTCTTATCATTACAGTGATTACTGTTATGCTCTCTGCGCTGGTGTCCCTGATGATGGGATATGCGTTTACCCGGATGAAATGGAAGCTAAGTGGCATCGTCCTCTCTCTAATCATGTTAGGCATGATCATTCCCATTCACGCCACATTGCTGCCAAACTTCATTCTGTTTAACAAGCTTGGGATGCTGAACAATATGTACACATTGATTTTGCCTTACTCAGCCATTGTCATCCCCATGAGTGTCCTGATTATGACCGGGTTCCTGGAGACCATCCCACGGGCTATTGAAGAGTCCGCCGTTATTGATGGCAGTGGCATTTACGGGTTAATCTTCCGTATCATCCTGCCCATCACCAA
This sequence comes from Paenibacillus sp. FSL R7-0163, assembly GCF_037969975.1. Classification (NCBI taxonomy): domain Bacteria; kingdom Bacillati; phylum Bacillota; class Bacilli; order Caryophanales; family Paenibacillaceae; genus Paenibacillus; species Paenibacillus sp. FSL R7-0163. Next base: position 597,387 of record NZ_CP150224.1, on the reverse strand, counting down.
ACCGGCGCTGGCAACCATCTGTGTGCTCAACTTCATCAGCACGTGGAATGAATTCATTATGGCGAACACCTTCCTCACCTCGGAAGATCTTAAGACGATTCCCTTCTCCATTATGAAATTCACTGGTGAGTATTCATCCAACTATGGTGCACAGTTCGCGGTTATGACGATCATCGCCATCCCAACCATCCTGATCTACCTGCTCTTCACAGAACAGATGACCAAGGGAATTACCGCCGGGGCGGTTAAGGGCTAACACAATAAACTTAATCATAACAACATAAAAAAGCTGACAAGACAGGTTTCTTACCCGTCTTGTCAGCCTTTATTCATTCTTATTATATCCCTTACGGTCGTTGCCAATCCTCCCTCAGCCATTCAACCAAGAGGAGCTCTGGCACATTCACTTTATTAACTTCGGCATAGTCTCTCACCCGTTCAAGCAAACGTCCCGCGGTTCCCTCACTAACCTCTAAACCATGTGCGTTCAGAACATGCATGATTCCACCACTTCCGGAATGTTTACCTAACACAAAATGATGTGCTCTCCCCACCTCAGTGGGATCAAAGGTCTGGTAGGTGGCTGTTTCTTTCAACAAACCGTCAACATGTATCCCAGATTCATGTGTGAAGGCGAGTGATCCGACGATTGGTTTGGCATCGCCGACACTTCGGCCCGAGGCTGCGATCACCCTATCCGCCACCCCCTTCAGACACTCTGGACGCACGCTGCTCTCCCCGCCATAAAGATAACGCCAAGCCATCACTACTTCTTCCATTGCTGCATTCCCGGTGCGTTCACCAATCCCTGCCACCGTAGTGCTTGCCCAGACCGCACCCGCGGCAATACCGCTAAGTGTGTTTGCTGCCGCAAGACCAAAATCATTGTGGCAGTGTACCTCAAGCTCTACATCTGCAGGAACAGCACTAAGTAATGTGCTTACCCGCTCTGCCATTTGACCCGGATGATGAGCAGATACCGTATCTGCATAACGGAACCAACGAATGCCTTCTTTATATAATGTATTTACCAGTTCAACCAAGTACTCCATACTTGCCCTTGAAGAGTCCTCCATCCCCACCGACACAGTCATTCCTAGCCGTTGACCATATTCCGTCGCATGCAGTAATCTTGTCAGACCTTTGGCAGGTGTTAAACCTAGCTTACCTTGTAATTGAATTTCCGAGACAGGGATCGATACATGACTCCAGTTCACACCCGTCGCCCATGCTTTGTCGATATCACTTTCCAAGGCCCGATTCCAGGTCATCATCTTCATAGGTAGACCTAAATCAGCGATAGCCGCAATATCTTCTTGCTCTTGCTTGCCCATGGCAGGAATTCCTACCTCTGCTTGCTCCACTCCGCATTCCGACAGCAACCTTGCGATTTCCAGCTTTTCTTCCCTCGTGAATGAAACTCCAGCCGCCTGTTCACCATCCCTAAGTGTCGTGTCACATAGCCTGAGACTTTTCACGGTTTACCTTCCTCTCCGCAGCAAGTGCAATTCGGATTACGGGTAATATGGACGCTGTAACAGGCGAAGTCGAGTGAATTGAAGCGATGCATTACGCCCGCATAAGTCGTCCCTACCTTTGTAACCCATTTTACGGCTTCCAACGCAGCCAGACAACCCGCAATTCCGGAGGTCGCTCCCAATACTGGAAAGCCAAACGGTTCCCATTCTGGATTAACATCCGGATAAAGACACTCTAAGCAAGGGGTTTCACCAGGTATAACCGTTGTTAGTGAAATCTCAAATCCATACATCGCCGCCTCTATCATTGGCGTGCCGGTTTCTACACATAGTCGGTTCAACGTATATCTTTCCGGAAAATCATACCGTGCATCAATCACTATATCGGCTTGTTCTACCCAAGGTTTTGCTATATTATATTCAATCTTCGAATTAAATCCTTCCATTTCAACATTTGGATTCAGACGTTTTAGCTGCTGAATTGCTGTGCTCATCCTTTCCATACCCAAATGATCACTGTCCATCAAAATCTGTCGATTTAAATCTGGAGGCACAATGTTTCCTTCATGCGCCAAGATCAGCTTGCCGATTCCGGCAGCAGCTAGATAAAGTGCGGCAGTGCCTCCAAGCCCACCAATTCCAGCAATCATCACTGTAGCTTCTTTTAGCGCTTTCTGCCCGCCTTCTCCAAGCAGCTTCAATTGGCGTGCGTATCGTTCCAGTTCGGTGCCGCCTACAAGCTGCTCCATTTTGCTCCCTCCCTGTGGCTGAGCTGCATCATTGGAATCTAACCCTCCAGACCATCCGTTCCATAGAGAGCTGTCATTTCATTAAATTTATCCATAAAGGCCAGCCCTTCTTCTACACAAGCAACGCCGTAGCGAATTACTTTATCCTCCGAGGTAAAAGGAAACGGAAAACCTGCTCTCAAGCTTTTTAACACAAGAATAATCCGATCACTATATAAAAGAGCACGCCCAAATCCTTCCCCATTTATTTCAGAAGAGCTTTGAACCAGAACCCCACTTTTCTCCTCGATCACGCCCGCCACCGCCTGAAACAAGAGAGGAACCTGCAAACGGACCTTTGGAGAAACCGCGCAGTTAAAATCAGATTTGTTCTTGTCTTCAGGGGAAGCGAGAAACAATCGTTCGATCTTCTTCTGTGGTGAAAGAGAAGCATGCCTTCCAAAAAAGTCTTCTGTATCAAGCAATTGACATAACCGGCGTATGAGCATCTCTGCTATATCTTTATCCAGCTTTTTCTCCGTGGTTCGACAACGGCGTTTTAATACTGCCGCTTCCGGAGCAACCCGGCCCATTAATGCAGCACTCTCATTAGCTATGGGATCCATCTACACTCGCCCCTTCCGCTTCATTTTCAGCATGTAATACCTTGGCTAGCCACATCGGTGGTTTGCCCTGTAGCATTTCAACAATCCGCTTCACTTGCTCATCAATAGGACTGCCTGGTGGAACCTTTACCGGCATAATTTTACGACGTGTGACTCTTGCCGCTGCTGAGGCTCCAATCTGCATGATGAATATTAGCGTGCAATCCTCTACCACCTCCAGACGACTCTCTATTTTGCCTGCTTCATCCTGATTGAGAATCGTTGGCAGTTTACGAAGACCTATAAGCTCCCCGCCACCTTTGGTAACTTTATAAATTGCGAACATCGGACTCTGCCCAAAATGGGCATTCACTCTAATTCCATCAACTGTAGCGAATGCTACTTTCACGATGTTCCTCCTCCCTTCGCATTAACAGGTTCGCCGCTTTATTCGTCCACTCCATCGCTCCCCGATACCCTACAGAGATGGCCATATAAGCACCAAGCTCATTCCAAACGGGAAATCCAGCCGCCATAAATGCTGCATCTAACCGCGCCGCTCCATTTATCCCATGTGAGTTACCGATCCATAAATCTGCACCTTTACCCAAAAACTCAACATCATCCAGATCACCGACCCATACCTCTCGTTCCATCTCAACCACCAAAGGAGTTTCATAGGAGGTGACCAGGACCTTTTGCTCCACCCCTAGCTCTTCGAGCCAAGAAGATACGGTATACAAATGATCTGGCTCCAGCGCGACAAGTGCAGACATCCCCGCAAATTGAAAATGAGCATCCAGCATGCTATCCAATAAATTCTCCCGTTGCCAGCAATAACGAAGCTGTACCGGCTCCCCGCTAATTTGATGCAGGAATTGCAAAATATCATCCGTTGCTTTAAGCCCCATCGCACTCTCGAATACTTTGTAGGGAGTTCCCAGCGCATTATGCAGTCTTCTAGCTGGACGCTCCATACTTCCGCCGATGGCAATGGTTAGACCCGAATGCAAGCTTTGCAGCATCGAATCCAGAGGCACCCCACCTCTTGTCAGCGGTGAAAATCCTGTCAGCAGATGCCCAGACAAAGAGGTCGAAATATCAGGTACAGCGATTACCTCAAAACCGAAGGAGGATATCATTTCTTTCAGCTCCATCACATCACCCGGCGTCAGAAACGATCCCGGCAAGAGGGTAATCTGACGTGTATTTACACTCCTTGAACCCCGATGGCCTACCTGCTGGATCATCTCATCAAGCATTGCCTCCACGGTAGAGCTGAACCCCGATTCCAATGAACCACGAAAGTCTGGTAAGGTGACGGAAAAAGCAAGCCCACCCCGCATGTTCCGCTCCCTTTTATAGGTCTTGAGCATGGATTGATAATCCACTCCTGCCACATCCGTCAGCTCAGTCCCAATAATGCCTATAATGTCTGGTCGGTGTTTACTGAGTATGGTATTTAGAGCTTCCTCTAAATTACGATTCGCATCAAAGATTACATCCATCTCCTGCAAAGCAGAGGTCTGTACGGCTATAGGCTCACGAAAATGCCGGGTAAGCAGTGCCTTCGGAAATGCGGAACAACCTTGCGCACCATGCACAATAGGCAATGCCTTGTAGCAACCCTGAAATGCCATTACGGAACCAAGGGATTGGCCTATTTTCATTGGATTAACCGAAGTCGGTTTACTCCTTTTGTTAACGGTCATAGGAAGGTTCCTCCTTATCCCAGGGAGCGGCACTGGCAGCCAGCTTCCAGATTGGATTAGCAAGAGAATACGTCAGCTCCTTAGCCAGCCTTAGTAAACCTTCGTAACCAGCATAGGCCTTGTGTCTTTCTTGATTAATATCGATAAACGGAATCTGCTCTTTCATTGCCACATACATATTCCGTCCGCCAGCAATCATAATATCTGCCTTACGATCCCGGACGGTTTTGATAATTCGGCTTGCCCCGCCCTCCGGAATATATTCGGTGTCATCACCAACACGATCCGCTATACGCCGTACATCATCTTCCGTGCTTTTGTTCGTGCCTACACCTACCACCTGAACGCCTAACTCCTTCAGTGCGGAAATAATCGACCAGCTTTTTACTCCACCCGTATAGAGAACTGCTTTCTTTCCTTTAAGCAGCTTGCGGTAGGGCCGCAGCTCCTGAATCAGTCTGTTTTCCTCTCGTTCCGTCAACCGATCCACACGCCGCTCCATCTCACGGTCATTCAGCAAATAAGCCATTTGACGTAAGGAATAAGTTGTCTCTTTGGCCCCATAGAAGGAGCCTTCGAAATAGGGAATGTGGTATCTTGCCTCCATTTCTTTTGCCAGACCTAACAATGCACGGCTGCACACAACCATATTCACTTTTGCATGATGTGCCCATGTAATTTCCTTATATCTTGCATCCCCTGTAATTCTGGACATTAGCGTAATTCCAACACTCTTCATTAATTTCTCGATATCCCACATTTCACCCGCGATATTGTACTCTCCAATCAAATTCACACCTAAAGGAATCTCAATCTCTGGTTCACCTGTGCCAATGACATATTGTAGCAGCGCTTCACCAGCCAGCCGATTTCCAAGATTCTTACTGCCTACGAATCCAGGGCTGTTCACGGGGATCACAGGAAGCCCCAATCTGCCTGCCGCTTCCTTGCATACCGCATCCAAATCCTCGCCAATCAATGCTGTCACACAGGTCGCATATACAAATATTGCCGGAGGCATAAAGCGCCCGGCAATATAGTCAATGCTATCTTTAAGTTTCTTTTCTCCGCCAAAAATAATGTCGTTATCGTTGAGATCTGTAGTAAATCCGTATTGTGAAAGTGATGGCCCGCTTGACAAAGCCCCTCTACTTTCCCAGCTATTCCCGGCACAAGCAGCCGGCCCATGGACGAGATGCGCAGCATCCATGATCGGCAGCAGCGTGATTTGGGCTCCGTCGAAGGAGCAGCCCCCAGCCGCTTCGCCCGGCTTGGGGCGTGGACATGGCTTCGATTTCGGAGTTAAGCTCCCGCAAGCTTGCGCGTCGAATACATCGTTTCTGATGGACTCCATCGTACCACCTCCCGTAACTGAATACTCCTTACTCTTAAAATGCTCAATTATTCAGTGTCACTACGATAAATATTGGACTAACGAACAAGATCGTGGTTGAAGCCAGATGAATCCTCATCCAACCCCTGCAGGATTGTATTTACTATAGTAGTTAACAAGTTCAAGGCACCTTGATAACCGATAATCGGATAACGATGCAGATGATGGCGGTCAAAAACAGGGAAGCCTACACGGATCAAAGGAACGTCGGCATCTTTGGCAGCAAATTTAAGATGAGAGCTTCCAATGGCCAGATCCACAGGATCATCAATCAGCAGAGAGCGCATATGCCACAAATCATTTCCGATATGAACCGTTGTTTCTGCTCCGTAGGGACTGGCAGCAAGCAGAGCTTTCGCTTCTTCTTTAAATCCGTTTTCCCCATTGGAGCACACAATATGAATAGGCTCTATACCGACTTCCAGACAGAATTCAATCAGGCCGATCAGCAAATCCGGATCGCCAACTAAAGCCACTCGTTTGCCATGCAGATAAGGGTGGCTATCGAGTAAAGCATCCACTACCCGGCCACGTTCTTCCACAAGCTCAGGCGGAATGGGCAATCCCGTTAATTCACTGATAGACTCTATTAGCCGATCTGTCGCATTAATGCCCAGTGGAGTCGACATCGCAACGGTCTGTTGTTTCCATGTGCCGCTGATGTATTCCAACGTTTTTTTGACAGAATATTTCTGAAGTGAAAGAGTACCCAACGCATTAGCTGCTTTCGGCACATCTGCCAGCTTCGTTCCCCCATAATAATAGGAATATTCTCCTGTAGCCGGGGAATCAAAATTGCCGCTGTGGTCACCAAGGAAGGTGTAGCCTGTATCAAACGCGGCAAGGATTTTTCGAATTTCCGCAAAATTCCCCGTATAAGGCTCAAACCCTAAAATGACATTCAGCTTCTCTCCAGTTCCCTCTCCACTGCCAGGGGTAGCTTCAATCCCAGAGCGGATGAACAAGGTACTGAGGATGGACTTTAACATGGAATCGTAACCTGTAATATGTGATCCGGAAAAACTTGGTGTGTTGGCGTAGGGTACAGGAATTTCTTTCGAAATTGCACCCTTCTGGCGGGCATTGGATATAAAAGCCTGCAGATCATCCCCTATAACCTCAGCCATACATGTAGTGGATACAGCTATCATCTCTGGCTTATAGAGCGCCACACTATTTTCAAGACCATCAATAAGATTGTTCATCCCTCCGAACACCGCACCATCTTCTGTCATAGAAGAAGAAACCGCGGGGGTTGGCTCCTTGAAATGACGGCTCAAATGACTACGAAAATACGCAGTGCAGCCTTGGGAGCCATGTATAAACGGCAGAGTTTTTTCGAATCCCAGCGCAGCCATCAAGGCTCCTAGGGGCTGGCATGCTTTATGAGGATTAACTACCAGTGAGGTGCGAGCAAAATTCTTATCCTTATATTCAGACGACTTCGAGTAGGCTAATGCTTCCGCTGTCTCTTGCTCACTGCAGGGTGCCTCGAATGCTTTTTTCCCTTCACGTTGCTTCACATAGGGTTCAGTTTGAAATAATGTATTGTAATCCGGGATCTCCAGTTTGTCCTTCATACGCCCGCCTCCTTTTTAGGGAGTGATCCTGTTTTCCCTGAATTGATCAAGCTCCACACTGGGCTGTTAATGGTCATGTCCATGTCCTTAGCAAAAATCTTAAACCCGTCATAGCCATGGTAAGGACCACTATAATCCCAAGAGTGCATTTGCCGGAAAGGAATACCCATCTTGTGATACACATATTTCTCCTTCACACCCGAGCCCATCAGATCAATATCAAGTCTTTGCGCAAGCTCTTCCAGCTCGTAAGCGGTTGGATCATCGTAGATAATAGTGCCTTCCGGCAGTTCAGGGAATGTTTTCTCGTAATCATCCTTGTGAGCGAACTCATAACCTGTGCCCACTACCTCCATACCCAGATCCTCATAAGCCCCCAGTGTATGGCGGGCACGTAATCCGCCTACCAGCAGCATGACCTTTTTACCTTCCAGCCGGGGTTTAAATTTAGAGATAATCGCCTCCATTTGTGGCGTGTATTTAGCGATGACTTTCTCGCAATTTTCCTGAATATACTCATCAAACCTTGCGGCGATGGCTCGAAGGCTTTCAGCTGTTTTGGTCGGCCCGAAAAAGTTGTATTCCAGCCAAGGAATCCCATATGCTTTCTCCATCGTCGTTACCATATAGTTCATGGAGCGATGACAGTGAATCAGATTGAGCTTCGCCTTATGCGCGATCGCCAATTCATTGATGGTTCCATCCCCAGACCACTGCGCAATAACACGCAGACCCATTTCCTCCAGTAAAATGCGTGAAGCCCAAGCGTCCCCACCGATGTTATAATCTCCGATAATATTAATATCGTAAGGACCACATTCCGCAAGCTCCTTCTTCCCCATCAGAAAATCACGGATCGCATCGTTAGCAATATGATGACCCAAGGATTGGCTAACCCCACGGAATCCTTCACAACGAACGGGAATGATCGGGAGACCTAGCTCGATAGACATTTTTTTGGACACCGCTTCAATATCGTCTCCGATTAGCCCCACAGGACACTCTGATTGGATCGAAATTCCTTTAGCCAGTGGGAACATTTCTTTAATTTCACGGCAAATGACTTCAAGCTTCTTGTCACCGCCAAATACAATATCTGTCTCCTGAAAATCACTCGTCACCTGCATAGCCGTAAAATTATCAATGCCCAGTGTTCCGTTGGCATAATTCCGTCTTGTTCCCCAGCTATATTGCCCACAACCTACAGGACCATGGCTGATATGCACCATATCCTTGATCGGGCCCCAGACCACGCCCTTCGAACCGGCATAAGCACATCCTCTTTGGGTCATAACCCCCGGACGGGACTTCATATTCGATTTGATGGCGCATTTGCCACAGTTTATTAACTCTTCATTATTGATTTCAAAATGCTTCTGACGATCCTTCCGTGCCTTTTCCGGGTAAACCTCAAGAATCTCTTCGAGCATCTTTTGGTTATCTTCGATATTCAGCCCCATTCTGAATCCTCCTCATCCCTTAGAGTGATCCGGTGAACAGCCGTCTCTCCACTCCTGTTCACCGGACGAACCTAATTATTGGCCAGATGCCTTCAGCTTTTTCAGCGCCGTCTCTTCATCCTCAATCACACCAAATTCCATGAGTAAATCCTCCAGCTCTTCCATAGAAATCGGGGTCGGGATTGTCATCATATTGTTATTCAGGATCTTTTCTGCCAAAATCTCATATTCTCTCGCTTGCTGATGATGAGGATTATATTGGGCTACGGTCATTCTTCTCAGTTCTGCATGCTGAACCACATTATTCCGCGGGACAAAATGGATCATTTGCGTATTCAAACGGCGTGCCAGCTCCATAATGAGCTCATCCTCACGGTCCGTATTACGACTGTTGCAGATCAGACCGCCCAATCTTACGCCACCGCTGTTGGCATACTTTAGAATTCCGCGCGCAATGTTATTGGCCGCATACATAGCCATCATTTCCCCGGAGCATACGATATAAATTTCCTGTGCTTTATTCTCACGGATCGGCATTGCAAATCCACCACATACCACGTCACCAAGTACGTCATAGGATACAAAATCCAATCCTTCATAAGCCCCTTGCTGCTCCAAAAAATTAATCGCTGTAATAATCCCGCGGCCGGCACAACCCACACCCGGTTCAGGTCCACCGCACTCCACATTAAGAATGTCGCCATATCCCAACTGAACTACATCCTCAAGCTCCAAATCCTCAACCGTTCCTCTTTCAGCTGCCAATTGGAGCACTGAATTCTGAGCTTTGGTGTTCAGAATCAACCGTGTGGAGTCCGCTTTAGGATCACAGCCTACGATCATTGTTTTTTGACCAAATTTAGTGGCGAGCTGCGCCAAAGTGTTCTGCGAAGTTGTGGATTTACCGATACCGCCCTTACCGTAAAAAGCTATTTGTCTCATCATTCATCATCCCTTCGAAATCGATATATTTTCAAAATAAGAGCTGATCTTCACACTTTCGAGAATCACATCCTGTATTTCACCTTTACGCACCAGAGGCAATACTCCGGCTTTATTTAAGCTGGCGCGAGGGACATCGCCAATGCCAGAGCAGAGCAATATTTGACAGTCCTTTAATATAGAAATAATTTCTTGTAGCGTGGCATTCTTATCCCCATTACAATCCGCTTTACCGTGGCAATAGGCCTGAATCTTTCGGACACCTAGCAGCTTCACGCTTACTCCATCTGTTTCATAAACCATGAACTCTGTCGCGTGGCCAAAATGTTGATTGACCTTATCCCCACCGCGTGTAGCAACAGCGACTTTGGTGGTGTGCTGCCCTTGCTGGAAAGAGTTCTGCCTTAGCTCTTTGGCTTTGACACGCTGACGGATTTTGGCATCAAGTTCACGTTGAAAAAGCGCTCTAGCTTGCTCATTTATAACTGGATTTGCATCCATCTTTTCTAATATAAAATCCTGATTACGATCCTGACCCAGCAGCCCAATGGCATCAGCACGGCATTGCCGACAATGGCGCATGACCTTCATTCCTTCGCGCCCAAGCACTTCCTGCAGGTTGTGCAGTTCTTTAGGACGCGGCGCCTTGCGCCCATCCCGTTCATACTGACTTCCCGGTGCGATAATTAAAGGCGTCACATTATGCAGAGTTGCCCCGAGCGCTTTAACTGTTCGCGATACTTCAGGGAGATGATGATCATTGACCCCTGGAATCATAACGGAATTAACTTTAACAAGAATACCTTGCTGTGCCAGCAGCTCCAAACCTTGAAGCTGGCGGCTGATCAGCAGCTCCGCTGCTTCTTGTCCTTCGTACCGGACCCCTTCGTCAACAACCCATGGATAAATTTCACGGCCCACATTGGGATCAATGGCATTGATGGTGATCGTGACATGACGGATACCTAGCGCTAGTATGGCGTCTACATGCCTGTAAAGGGTCAATCCATTAGTACTCAGGCAAAGGGTAACATCAGGGATCTGCCGCTTGACTCGTTCGAACGTGTCAAAGGTTCGTTCTGGATTCGCCAGCGGATCACCCGGACCTGCAATCCCAACTACCGACAGTTGCATCAGCTGTGCGGCTACACCTTTCACTTTTCTTTCAGCTTGCTCTGGAGTTAGCACTTCACTAACTACACCAGGCCTGCTTTCATTCACACAATCGAATTTTCGGTTGCAGTAATTACATTGGATGTTACAGGCGGGAGCAACCGGGATGTGCATCCTAGCAAAAAAACGATGAGCTTCCTCGCTGTAGCAGGGATGGCGGCTGAGCTCCTCCTCTGCTTCAATGGATAACCTCGATGACGTCTGCGGCATTTCCCCACCTCCTAAAAGTTTTATGCAACATGAACTTCTAGTACTTCTTCGCAGTAAAACTCACTTCAACAGAACAACTGATGTAATTTTAGTTAACACAAACCATGTTCGATTGCTTTGATTAGTTTCATCATATTTTCATCAACCTACATCGTCAATCGAGTTTTTCCTTTTTAAGTCCTGTTTTTCCTTATGTTTGCAGTTTCGTCATATTAAATGTTAGTTTATATAACCTAAATGTATCATGTTTCCGTTTCCATTTTTATTCAATCTCTGTTGATTTCCGTCATCATGTCATGTTTCTGGCCATTTTAATGATTCTTAAAAGATAGAATCCATTTATTTCTGCAACTTTTATTGACAATGACTTTCATCTCGTATATGATCTCTTTAGGCAAGAACACATTGAATAATCTTAAAAATTTAATATATCCCGTAAAGGGGAGTAGCTGTTAAATAAAGTCGTCAATACGAGAATATGAGGATATTCTCCGGCTTTATTGGCAATTCACATTGTTAGCGAGACCTTTACCAATCAGGTTAGACCTTTATTCCAAAGGCTAATCTGTTTGGTAAAGGTCTTTTTTATATAAATTTGGTTAAAATGGTAGGGTAGATATCTTTTGGTAGATATTTGCATTCAAAAAGGGAGGACAACAGTAATGGATTGGGGATTATTATTAGAGTACGGTTGGGTATTGCTTGTTCTGGTAGCACTAGAGGGACTACTCGCCGCAGATAACGCATTGGTATTGGCAATTATGGTTAAGCACCTTCCTGATGAGGAAAGAAAAAAAGCGCTGTTTTACGGATTAGCGGGGGCCTTCGTGTTCCGATTCGGTTCGCTATTTGTCATCTCCTATCTGGTCGATATCTGGCAAGTACAAGCCATCGGCGCGATTTATTTATTATTTATCGCGGGTAATCATATTTTCCGAAAACTGTTGTTTAAGAAGCCCGTCACAGATGAAGCTGCTGAAAGCGGCACTGACGGTGCGGTCAATAAAAAGAAATCCAGCTTTTGGTTTACTGTTCTGAAGGTAGAAGTCGCTGACATCGCCTTCGCGGTCGATTCCATCCTAGCCGCAGTTGCACTCGCGGTTGCTCTTCCTGCAAGTGGTCTTCCAAAAATCGGAGGCCTCGATGGCGGACAATTCCTCGTCATCTTTGCCGGTGGATTTATCGGTCTGGTCATTATGCGTTTCGCAGCTTCCTTCTTCGTTAAGCTGCTGCATTCCCGTCCAGGACTTGAAATTGCAGCCTTCTTTATCGTAGGTTGGGTGGGTGTTAAGCTGTCAGTCATTACATTGGCGCACCCTTCACTTGGTGTTCTGTCCGAAGATTTCGCTCATAGTACCTGGTGGAAAGCCACCTTCTACGTTGTGCTCGTACTCATCGCTGTAATCGGCTGGTTTATGAGTAGCCACAAGGTTGAAGAGAATGTTGGCGAGAATCCGGTTAGAGAAGTAGACAAACAACTCGGTAAATAATCGTTAAAATACAGCCACAAACAATACCCCGTAAGATGCACCTTCTGAACAGGTGTACGTCTTTCGGGGTATTGTTATTTATCCTCGTTTTTGCTCTCGATATTCCTGCGGCGTACAGCCAACGGTTTTTTTGAAGAATCGAAAAAAATAGTGCTGATCACTAAACCCGAGCTGGCCGGAGATCTCGTGCATTTTTAGAGCAGTTCCAAGCAACAGCTCCTTACTCAGCTCCACTTTTTTCTCCAGAATATAATCAGAAATCCCCTTCCCTGTCGTTCTTTTATACCAGCGTGACAGATAGGACGGATTAAGTGAGACTTCCTGCGCAATCCGGGTTAAGGACAAATCATCGGCCAGATGGGATTTAATATATTGGTGGATCATGGACAGGATATTCGATTCATCATGTTTATAGGTAGCGCTTCTGTTCGAGATAATCCATTCAAAAAACGTGTGATAAAAAGAGATGACGTCCGACCAGTGTGTATTGATATTAAAATATAACATACGTGATAAATTCATACCGCTATGGGCTTTTTCCGTTAAACCTAACTCTTGTAAAGTCTGCAGCAGGGTGTTACTGATCCCAGACATTAATCTTAATCTCAAAAAAGGATCCTCCGGCCCACCTTCCCCCGAGAGCTCCACCCATTTGCGAAAAGATGTGCCCCAATCGAGATCACCTTCAAGCAGCCGTTGTTTTAAATAGTCGAGCAGTAGTTCTGCTGTTGCATTTCGATTATGCATAGAACCTGGACTTGGGCTCACTTCCTTGGTATTTATCCTCAGCAGCTTTTCCATCCCAAGTCCGGGGCTATCAAAAATGGCTAATCGTAAACGGTTCAAGGCATAGTTCAGCTCATGCCAATGCACTTCCTGATCACTGGCGATAATAGACACAGATAGTTGCAGACATTTGCCACAGGCTTGCTGAACGGATTCCATGGTTCCATGGACGAAACGGAGCGTTTTTAACCAGAGCTCTTCTTCCTTGATTGAGGATACACTTTCACTTTTAGGCTGAACAAAACAAGCTATCGTCCCCGGGTCCAGATCCACAGCCTTAACTTCAACTTTGTCGCTGAGCAGCTCCTCCGCAATATTGGCTACCGCATAACGAATTAAGCTCCGGTCTGAAGCCGTTTCATAATTTCGCCAAGCCTCCATTCGCAGAATAATAGGCAGGACGGGTCCATCCGCTTTGAACGGGAGCTGAATGGCGTCAAATTCAACCTGTAAGCTCTGCCGGTCTATCCGTTCAGTGCGTCTTAGAATATCGTGTAATAATTGCTGCTGTAACTGGGGCAGAGCACGCGGGAGCTTATCGCGAAGCCATTGGCTTTTATAGAAATAATCCTCTTCTGAAGATATTTTCTCCAAAGTCAGCTCCACAGCGGCACGAATTTTATCCATCCCCTCTGTCTTCAATAAATAGTCAACTACACATGGATTTCGGATCGCCTGATGGGCAAAATCGAATTCATTATGTCCTGTCAGCAGAATTACTTTACAACGCGGCCAGCGGTCGACAATTTCCTGAATTAACGCCATCCCATCCATTCCTGGCATACAGATGTCACTAAGCACAATATCTATTTTTACGGTATTAAGCCAATCTATGGCATGATCCGCTGAATGAACCTTTATGATCTCCAAATCTTTAAAATCTGCCTTTACAAAAAATTCGTACAACCCATCCAAAATATTAGGCTCATCATCAACTATCATCATTCGTTGCATCCTGCACATCCCCTTTAAGCGGTAAATTGACTCTTACACAAAGCCCGCCCAAACAACTTCTCTCTGCCTGCAAGCCATAAGGAGAACCAAATTTGATCCTCAATCTCTGATTCACATTTAATAAACCCGTGATTTCCCCCTGAATAGCATTCTGCTCGGAGAACTGGCGCTGCAAGAGATTTAACTTGTCCTCACTAAGCGAGTCACCGTTATCTTCTATTATAATAGTCAGCGTATGCTCAACTTTTTCATAACTCATTTTTAATAGGCCATTGCTGCTTTTTTGCTTAAGCCCATGCTCGAATACATTTTCAATAATGGGCTGCAGGAGGACCCGTGGGACTTTGATGTCCCGGCAATCCGCTGCAATCTCATCTACTTCAGCTCTAATTCTCGCGCCAAAACGAATCCGTTGTATAGCCAGATAGACCAAAGCATGCTCCTGCTCTTGCCGCAAAGTAACCTCCTGGGCGGAATCCCGGGTCATGTACCGAAAATATTGCCCTAAATAATCAGAGAACTCCTTGATCAGCTCTACATTTTCCACCTCAGCCATCTGTTTTATGCTAAATAGACTGTTGTAGAGAAAATGAGGTGTGATCTGCGATTGTAAATGTTTAAGCTCCGCTTCCCCTGTCCGGATACGCTGCACGTAGTTCTCATCAATTAGTGTATTTAAATGCTTAAGCATCTCATTGAAACGAGAATATAGATACCCAAACTCATCCCTGCGGGAGTGAGTAATAAAGATCCCCGTCTGCCCCTGCTCCGCTTTCTTAAACCCTCTGATAAGAATAGACATCGGTCGATGAATCATCCTGTACGTCCATAAAGAGAACAAGATAATGATCACTATCGAGACAACGAACAACAGCCACAGCAGCAATGAGTACACATGAATCGGCTTCATGAGCACCGTGTTGGGAATATTTGCGGTCAGCCTAAAGTTATTGCTGTGATCGTAGAGCGAATAATAAAAAGAGTCATCATAACGATACCGCTGCACACTTACAGTATCTTCACTATTTAGCGGTTTCTCTACTGGGAATAACCTGGGCTTCTGGTCAGAAGTTGATATCACATAATCGTTATTGCCGAAGGCCAACGTAATATCGCTCCCCCCTGATACAGCAAATTCTTTCAAACGCAACTCAAGCTCAGGCGACGAAAGCTTCACTCCCAGCAAAAAATTAGGTGAAAGATTGCGATCCAGGTTATAGGGATTACTGCGCAGTAAATACAACTCGTCTTCGTATTTAGATAAAGCGCCCTTCAGATTGCCCATAGTGGCCAGCAGACTTTGCCATTCCTCATTGGTGACATCCCTAACCCCCACCGCAGCGCTAACCCGCTTATTAATTTCCGGTACATAATACACAACATCACTAATATAAGGACTGGTTTCTTTGATTTGTTTTAGCTTGGTGTATATATTGTTCAGATTAGAATCCACTTCGTACCGGCTCATAATTGGAATACGGGTACTGAAGGTAGCCAGCGTTTCATCCTGAGAGTACTCCGTGACTAAGCCCGTTATCCGTTGCAGCTCAAATTCAAGATGGCTATAGTAAAAATGAACCTTCGATTCGTTCGCCCTCTCCACTTCAGCTTGCATTTGGTTGGAGCTATAGTAGGTAATAGATATACTCAGCGCACAGAGTGGAAGCATGACCAATAGGAAAGCTCCGATCAGCTTGATCACAATGGAATCGGGGTTCCACCCGATGGAGAATGATTTCATTGGAATTTTCTCCCTCTTCTATCGAATAATAATAAAGAAGGAGCCATGTTCAGGCTCCTTCTTATATTTAGGTCCAGTCCAGTTTACCCCTTTACACTACCCACGACTAGTCCATGCACAAAATATCTTTGCAGGAACGGATAAATCGCCAGGATCGGAATGATAGACAAGAAGATCTGGGAGGCTTGCGTTGTACGGTCTGAGATTTGATTTAATAACGCAGCTTGTTCAAAAGTAATATTTTCAGTCTGGATCGATACCTGCTGAAGTATGGATTGTAAATAGGTGGCCAGCGGATAATGTTCCGGGCTTCTCATATAAATCATACCATCGAACCATGCATTCCAGTGCCCCACCAAAGCGAACAACGTAATGGTCGCAATACTTGGCATAGATACCGGCAGATACACACTCCATAACGTACGTAAGTGTCCTGCGCCATCCATCCATGCGGCTTCCTCCAATTCTTTTGGCAAACCTCTGAAGAAATTGAGCATAAGCAGAACATTAAAGATCGGCACCGCGCCCGGTATAACAAGCGCCCAGATGCTATCCAGCAGCCCCATTTCTTTTACAATTAAATAGCCAGGAATCAGACCCCCACTGAAGAGCATCGTGAACACAAAAACCCAGGCATACACGGTCCGTGAGCGGAAGGACTTTGCCTCTTTAGACAATGGATAAGCTACTAGAATCGTAAACAACAGGTTAACGGATACGCCAAGCACTACCCGGAGCAGACTAGTTCCGAAGGAGTGAATGAACTGGTTGTTCTGAAGGATATATTTATAGGAAGAAAGTGTGAAATCCACAGGCCAGAAGGTTACGCTACCCGCGTTAACAGCTGCGCTGGAGCTGAAGGAGATCGCCAGAATGTTCACGATCGGAAAAAGACAAAGCACTGCGAGCAAAGTCAGAAATACATAATTGCAGCGGAGAAACCAACGATAAGCAGTTGAAGTATGGTGCATTTAGTCCACTCCTTTCTCTCTAAAAAATCCGATATTTAGCAAAACGATACGCCAGATAGTAACCCAGCCCGATAAATACGAAGGAAACTACAGATTTTATCAATCCTAATGCGGTCGATACAGAGTACTGAGCATCCTGAAGACCAATTCGGTAAATCATCGTGTCCAAAATATCGCCTGATTCATACACTAGCGGATTGTACAGATTGAACACTTGGTCAAATCCCCCGTTCAGGACGTTGCCAAGACTGAGTGTAAGCATCAGGATCATAATCGGGCGAATGCCCGGAAGCGTAATATGCCAGGTCTGCTTCCATCTTCCGGCACCATCGATTACAGCAGCTTCATAAAGGGAGGAGTCAATGCTGGTTAAAGCCGCCAAATAAATGATCGTCCCGAATCCAAACTCCTTCCATTGATCTGTGATCACTAGTACGTATGGGAACCAGCTATTGTCGGCTAGAAATTGAATAGGCTGCATGCCTAGTGCTTTTAAAAGCATGTTAACAATCCCGCTGCTCGGAGACAGTACATCTACGATAATCCCGCCCAAGATAACCCATGAGAAAAAGTGCGGCATATAAATAATCGTCTGAATCGAACGTTTGAAGCCGTTTACACGAACCTCATTAAGCAATAAAGCCGCTATAACCGGCACGGTCAGCCCAGCAATAATTTTCATGACGGAGATAAATACAGTATTCCATACGACCTGTCCAAAACCGGGAAGCTCAAACAAATAACGAAAGTTTTCGAGCCCTGTCCAGTTCATATTCTTAAACCCTGAAATCGGGGAAAAATTCTGGAAGGCAATTACAAGGCCAGCCATCGGAATATAACTGAAAATAATGATTACTATTAAGGCAGGTAAAATCATTAAATGGAGCGGAATATTACGTAGAAATTGCTTAGTATTAAAGTGCATATGCTTTCTCCTCCTTGTATCTCAATTATAGAGCAGCCCCAAATTGCCTTAATAGTGTAGCGTATTGACTTTAAGTATCTTTTGTTGACCTGGTTATCGAACCGAATAGCTGTTCAGCCAAAAAAAGAACTACCCGTTTGTCATTATCATGACTAGGGGCAGTCCTCTTCTGCGTCGTTTTTACTATTTAGCTTTTACGATATCATTTACTTCTTTCGTAATTTGATCTCCACCGAGCTTTTTCCAGTTGGCTACGAATTTGTCGAATTCATCGATAGGAAGACTTCCGTAAATGATTTTGACGAAGGTCTCTGCACGCAGTTTATCCAAGGTAGCCGCTTTGCTGTTCATCGTTTTGGTTGGGGCATAAATGAACTCGTTCATCAACACCAAGTCATTGTCGCGGTAGTGTTTGATAACCGATTGTGAGCTAAGCGGCCCAAAGATCCGTTCCATATGCCATTTATCAAGATCTCCGCCGCGGTAGCTTTGAATATCATCATAGAATAATTTAGCTTCAAGGCCCATGTTTGAGGTATCCCCCGATTCAAGGGCTTTTTCCACTTCATCCTGTGCCTTTACATTTTTGTTCGGTGGCAGGTTGGATACAACCGCGTTTTGGAAGCCCAGACCTGTGTCCCCGTTCAAATATTTTGCCCGTTCTGTTTTAGCGGACTCCCCAAACATTTTCTCTGCTTGGAAGTTAAGCAGCTTGATCAATGCCTCCGGATGCTCGTAGCCCTTACGGACCGCGAATACGCCACCAATTGTAAGATGGTTTTGAGTTTTGGCAGGTTGGTCATCAATAGATTGTACTGGATAAGGCACCCAGTTAACATTTTGATCTTTTTTAATCATGTCCTTTACTTGGAAAGGTGCCCATTGCGGCAAAAATAACATACCGGATTTACCAGCATTCACATCCTCCATCGCTTTGGCAAAGTCTTTTACCCCAAACTCTGGATCAATGACTCCTTCTTTATACAATCTTTGCAGCTCCGCAAGTCCAGCCTTTACCTCCGGTTGAATCGTACCATTCACAACCTCGCCATCGGCATTTTTGATCCAAGTTTCCAGGTAAGCATGGTACCCGAGTAGAAACGCATTGATTGGCAAGTCCTTGTTCAACGAAATGCCGTAAGTGTCCTGTTTGCCATTTCCGTCTGGATCTTTAAATGTAAAGTCTTCTGCAATCTTAATAATATCCTGCATGGATGTTGGTTCTGCCAGACCCAGCTTATCCATCCAGTCTTTTCGAATCCATATCATATCAGAGGAATCCAGCGAACCCGGGAAGCTTACCATCGCCATCAGTTTTCCATCTTTCGTAACCGGCTTTAGACCTGCTCCGTCCTCTTCAGCGTAATATTCTTTCACAAGATCCGAAGCATATTTATCAAACACCCCGGTCAAATCCTCCAACATGCCAGCTTCATAAAGCTGCTCGAATTGCAC
Organism: Paenibacillus sp. FSL R7-0163; assembly: GCF_037969975.1. Taxonomy (NCBI): domain Bacteria; kingdom Bacillati; phylum Bacillota; class Bacilli; order Caryophanales; family Paenibacillaceae; genus Paenibacillus; species Paenibacillus sp. FSL R7-0163. The sequence goes on along the minus strand of NZ_CP150224.1, from coordinate 577,784 downwards.
CGTGGACACCTTTAACAAATCAGGTAAATCTCCGCTCGCCAAGGTAACATTCATTTTATCGTTATAGTTGGCATCAGCCACAATCCAGTCATAGGACACTTTAATCCCAAGTTCTTCCTCGTATCCTCTGGTCCAGATGTTATTGGAATGTGTATCTCCCTGCGCCAACGTCTCTTTGCCTGTTTCGTTCATCGTGGAGCGAAGTTTGATCGGCGGATCATATTTGGTTAAAGGACCGCCTTCCATTTCCGTTTGCGCACTAGTGTTTCCCTCTGCGGAACTACTACTGTCTCCACTATTATTGCTGGAGCAACCACTGAAAACTAATGATAAAACAATGGCCGATGCCATTAAAGGCAAGCCTTTAATCTTACTTTTCATCTATTGAACCTCCCTTATTTTCTATATCCTAATTGTAAGAAGAAAGCGTTAACACAGCGAGTGTGAACCGTTTACATTCGGTATCTTTTCTTTACCTATTCATGTTCGCCTAACAAAGCTCCGCTTTAGGGTCACTCTGATTATCATAATACTGTGAGATTGTTAGTGTCTATGTATTGGTAATTAATTACACAAAAAAGAGGCTGATCCTTATGCTACCCCTTAAGAATCTTAGCCATCAAGATTACCTATATAGTGAGCCGTCGGTACATAGTGTAGGAGGTATGGACTGAGGATTGCGTTGAGGATTGCCCTGAGGATAAATTCAACGTTGAATTCAGCATTGAATTACGCGGCATTACGCGGCATTACGCGTTTAATTGTATTTAGTACACTTATAATGCATCAAATCACTCAGCCAAAGGATATAAGTGTATTTCGTACACTTATATTCTTGCTTTTCTCGCCGATAGGTGAATTCTCTAGTTTTTAGTTGCAGAGAATGCAATTAAAGATACACATTCACCTTTTGCATAAGAAATAACTGTATAGAATGCAGTTATTTCGCGGATTCCAGCAAGAATCGGCGCACAAAAAAAATGCTGGGTGGAGACCGAAAACTGCATCTGCCAGATAGAGATGCTTTAGTCAATCCGCCGCGCTGCAAACTAAAAAACCAGGCAGCGCTTCTCCAATCGTCGGAGAATCGCTGCCTGGCTGTCTTTTTAACACTTATTGACCTATGATCTGATCAGTCTTTCCTTGCAGCTCCACTAGCTTCATGATCACCGAAGCCGCCAGCGCTTTTGTTACATTCTGCTGCGGATTAAACTTGCCGTTGTCATCCTTTAAGAGTCCCAATTTCACAACAAGAGCCACCGCCCCCTTATTGTTTATAGCTGAGCTATCACTAAACTGACTTACAGTCACATCTTTATCAAGATAAGCTGTAAGTTTATTGTATTTCAAGAAATTAGCCAGATGAACAGCAAGCTGTTCCCGGGTTAACTTACTCTCTACTTGCAGGCTTTCATCCTTATTGATCCATTTACGATCTGCTGCAAAAATAACAGCGTCATAATATGAATTCTCTGGCTTCACGCCTGCTACAGTTTTCCGTTCATTATTATTATAATAATTGGTGAAATTTGGGCTAGAAGCTTTGGCAAGATAGGTTAACCAATCACCGACAGTTATTTCTTGATCCGGGTTCACTTTGCCATCGGCATCCGGTGTAATCACATGGTGGTTTACCAATTCTGATAATTCCCGCTCTGCTGTATGGCCTTTGATATCCGTTGCAGATAGTTGAGCATCCTGCTGACCGAGATAATCATAGACCGCAATCCATTTTCCAGTGACTGCATCCAAAACCTGATTCAATCCGTTAGATTCATCAAAGGTTGTATCATATACCAGCTTCACCTTCGGTGCGACATAGTTTCTATAAGTATTGTATCCGCCAACCTGAGTATACTTCAGCTTAGTCTGATATTTAGGTTTATAACTTTCGAGCGCTTCTTTCTTGGAAATTGTTGCATCAGGCGATAATGTGATTTCATCGATACTGCTTATCCGATTCCCCATGTAAGAAGTCAGTCTGCCGTAAAGATCCAAGCTTACCGTAATGGTGCTGCCACTCACAGGAATTCCTTGATGATATCTAATAAACTGATATCCATATCCTGATCCGTCTGAAGTCAAACTCGAATTATCCCCGTATTCTACCAGCTTTAGCTTCTGGCTCGCCTGAGGATATAGACTATTAATTATACTAAGCGCTTTCACCTTCGCTTCAGCCTCACTAAGCTTCTTACCTCCAGCAGGTGCCGGCTCTTCCTTCTTCTTATCCTGAATAGCACCATAAGCTTGAACCTGGTACTGCAATACTTCACCGGTCTTTGCATCGATCTCGGCAGAGGATTGCTCTGGAAAGCCAGCACCAATGTAACGATCATTTCCATTACTGCCCCAGTATAGCTGCCAGATTTTTCGATCTGAATCCTGATAGTCATTTCTCAAGGTTTGCGAGATCAATTTACGATCTGCTGGAATATAAGCAACCTTCTCTACAAGTTGTGCTGCTTCTTTTGCAGAAAGCTCTGTACTAGAACTTCTTGCCTGAAAAACATCCTTACTCTTCGCTACTTCTGAATACACGACTGAGGTGGATACGGATTCTTTTCCTTCATAATCTATCCGCTTGCCCGTTAATGCATCGATAGGATATAGAGACTGATCTATTGGACGCCAGCCTAGAATCCAGTTGTTAGGTTTTCCGTTCTTATAAATAGGAATGTAAAATAGGCCCACATCAAACTGTTCCGCAAATTGCTTCTGTGCTTGCTCCAAGGTAATCTTGGGCTGTGCAGACGGGTACTCAAGCCCTTGAGCAGACTTAGAGAATTGCGTTACATTTCCGTTACCATCCACAACTATGTTAATGCTGTCCGATCCAGAAGGAATACCATTCTTCAGAATACTGAAGTTATACCCATATTGAACAGGACCGAATAATGATTCCGAAAAATAACTATAACCGACATTCTCATTTAATTGCAGCTCACTGCTCTTAACTGATGAGGCTGCCTTAGCCACAAAAGTCTTGGCGATCTCCAATGCCTGAGTCTGCGATACTTTCGGTGGATAATAGGACTCGTTCTTTTCCTGCGAGAATGAGAGATAGGTATTGATGATATCACCATTAATGGCGTCTACCTCACTGCTAAAACCATATCCCATATTCCCTTCTTGAACCTGCCACTGAATATGCCAGATCATTTGATTTGCTGGTGCTGGGTAGCTTTGGTTAGATCCCAGTTGAACATTGTTTACAGTTGCATCTTTTAGGGATGGGAATAGTTCTTTTAACTTTGCAATGGCTTGCTCCTGCGTGAATTTCACTTTTGTAGGATCAGCCTCAGAGTTCGTAGTCGTAGCTGGAGCCGCTGATTGCGTACTAACCTGCGTTACGGAAGTGTTGCTGCTAACAGATATAGAATCGGCTGCGGCTAAGCCAGGGGGTAAGAGTAACGCGAGTGCAACTGAAGTGATCAACACCGTTTTAGCCGTTTGATGAACAAAAAGAGTACTATTGCTTTTCAAAAGAATTCATCCTCCTCTAACACGTGATTCATATTATTATACAGATATTTTCTTGTATTTTCCATAATTATTTAACGACAGGAAATTACGACATTTTGGTGATGTGAGCTATAATGGTAAACAGTTGCAGCTATAATTCATCTAGAAAGGGGGTCACCGACATTACTGACTGGAACCTTCAGCCGCTTATTGACGGTATTACTAGCCTAGACATTCGCAGTTGTCTAATCGTTCAACATGGAGAAACCATACTGGAGCATTACCGTGATCCACAAATCGCTGCAGAGCTTGGCAAAATCAACTCGTGCACCAAAAGCGTACTTTCTGCCTTAGTTTGCATAGCCATAGATAAACTAATCATTCCACCTCCAGACACACCTATTTCTTTATTTTTTCCTTCATTAAAAGAAGATCGTGACCCACGTAAAAAAGAGATCACTATCGAACACTTATTAACGATGACCGGAGGCTTTAACTGGACAGAGTTCGGTGGGCAGAATTCTTTTCCGGCCATGACTAAAACCGCGGACTGGATAAAATACGTGCTTGCACAGCCATTAGCTCATACACCAGGAACCGTGATGACCTATAACTCAGGCTCCTCCCAGCTTTTGTCCGCAATCCTGCGTGATTGTTCTGGACAAGCGGTTGCAGAATTTGCCGAAGACCAGCTGTTTCAACCGCTTGGTATTCAAAGCTATCACTGGGAGAGCGATCCGCAAGGCATACATACCGGTGGGTTCGGACTTCATCTGAAGCCAGAGGATATGCTGAAATTCGGCTTACTTTATTTACAGGAGGGACGCTGGAAGAATCAGCAGATCCTTTTTTCGGATACAATTCAGCAATCCACTCGCCCTTACGTTGAAGCCAATCATCCGCAAAAAGGATTCTACGGCTGGCATTGGTGGGTATCCCAGTTCAATGCAGGTTCAGAGCAGCAGCCGAACGAGATCCCTTATTATTTTGCACTCGGCTTCAAAGGTCAGCATATTATTGTAGTTCCTGCTTACGAGCTGGTTGCAGTTATCACCGCGGATAAGTACAAAAAAGGCTCTCCTGCAAATGTTTTCGGCCGATTTATTGTGCCGGCTCTTCTAGGACAATAAGAACCAGGAATCACATGCAGTTCTATGTGTGGATGCCACACAATCCATAAAGCAGCCGCAGCCATAGACTGATAAAGTCTTGGGCTGTCGCTGTTTGATTTGAACGAAAGATCGTTCTCAATTTTTCATCAATTAGTTTGCTGCAAGCTTAAATGACACCAAATTTCTTTAATGCGTAGGCTATCCCGCCTTCACTTGCTTTTTTTGTAACAAAATCCGCTTTTTGTTTTAACTGTTCCGCACCGTTTCCCATCGCAATGCCCAATCCCACATACTCCAACATGTCGATATCATTTCCACCATCACCAAACGCGATAGCTTCTGACCTGCAAATATTCAGATAATCCAGCACTTGTTTAATCGCAATTGATTTAGAAACTTTTGTTTCTTCAAGCACATTCATAACGTATCCGTGAAAACGTTCGAACCGTAATTCAGGAAATCTATCTTGGAATTTTTGCGCTTCATTTTCGTCCGCATACAAGCATATACAGTAAACCTCCTCTGGCAGAGCGCTCATTTTTTCGGGATATTGTGTAAGACTCAAAGTCTCCTTTAATGCCTTCATAACGCGCTCATCCTCGGAACCCATTCCGTTCATGGTTATAAGTTCGGTGAAATAGGACATGCCATGTCCGTTTAACTCAGCAAAAGCCGAGAGTTCCCGCACGGTTTCTGTTGAAAGCATTGATTTATAGATAACGTTATCCTTACATTTGATAAGCGCACCGTTAGCAGAAATAAAGGTATCAATGCCCATAGACTTGAACTCTTCACATAAGTTATGCGGTCTCCCTGTTGCAACTACGACATTAATTCCTCTCTCTATCAACTTCTCAATTGCTTCTATCGTGCTAAGCGGGATGCTTCTATCAATTTCACTTACTAGAGTACCGTCCACATCAAAAAATACAATCTTATACATATTATGAAATAAGCCTCCCCGTTCGAACGTAACTAGATAAGATTATATTTCATGGGATCTAAAACAAGAAGGAAGCCGATCACATGGATCGGCTTCCTTCTTGTTTTCTTATTCAGCTTCGGCACAACAAACTTACGTCGTTAATTTTGCATATACCACAAAAAATAACATCATTTCACCAATGATCAGGTAATTAGGTATAAGGAACAACAAATCTACTGCGAAAAAAACACCAAGTAAACCTAATAATAACGCCAAATGGAATATCCCTAACCGTTGCTGTATACGTCTATATTTATGGAAGACCAGTGAGGTAGAGAAGAAGTAAAGCAGGACCGATCCAAAAATAAAACACACCATAAATATATAATTTAATTGATCTAAAAATAACAGTTGGATCGAAGCTGCAATCATACTCAAGGATACATAAATAAATAAATGCCCATAAATTATGGTTTGCCCGGCAGTCTCTATAGTCTTGTCCACTTTCTTTTCAACATTATCAAAATATTGCCACCACATAGCTATAATTAATAGAAAAGTTAATAATGCAAATACAATAGATTGCCACGTCCAGTGGCTAGACTGTAAAACCGCAAGGATACTGACCACTGATTCCCCAAGCAGAATAAGCGTAAACAACGAGAAGCGTTCTAATAAATGATGAGTATTGATCGGACTTTTCACCAAGTATTTCCGACCGACTAATGGAAGCAAAATGTCTACAGTAATTCCCGCATACAAAACTACATAACGCATCCAAGAGTCAAAGAAAAGTGATAAAGAAGAGATCACTAATCCAATCCAAAATCTGCTTCCCAGATACCGGGCAGTGCCCTTTCTATCATCCTCTTCATTCTTATTTACCGTAAGATATTGAATGGCTGTCATAGCTCTTAAACCAACATAACCTATTAAGAATGGCATATAATATTGATCAAAGTTAACCGATAAACTCGCCGTCATTATTAATACAAAAAATAATTGTAGAATCAAGAATATCCGATGTGAAAAGATGTCTTGCCCAAACCGATTCACAAAAAGAGATTGCCCTACCCAAGCCCACCAGATCGGAACAAATATCAAGATAAATTTGGATAAGTATTCAAGTGGGATTGTACCCGCCTCTACATGCAATAGGACATGGCTCGCTTTTGAAACTGCTGCTACAAAAAGCAGATCATAAAATAGCTCCAGCCAAGTAACTTTCTTCTCAGCAATGGATGCTGTACTGTGCTCAAATCCCGATGTGCGTTTATTCATCGTCTGACTCCCTTGGTTTGGATGTGTATTTCTAATACAGTTTATCGAATACTTATCCATCTTAACCGAATTGATATACTAATTTGAAGCCCCTTTGCCTAAAATAAAACCAGCAAGCCCCCACATACGGGAGGCTTGCTGGTTTTTTCTGACTAGAGCTTTGTTCTTATTCCCCGGCAATACCGGAGCGTTCCACACTTTCTACGAAATGACGCTGTACGAACAAATACAGAATCAGAATTGGCAGAATGGTTAGAATACACGCCGCCATAACCTGATTCAGTCCAGTTGGGGCCATCCCAATAGAACCCGAAGTCATTTGCGACATCGTCTCCGCTGCCTGATTATTGGAACCATAAAACATCGCTAATCGCTGCGACAGATTATAGAAATCCGGTGTTGTTAAATACGTATTCGGTTCAAAGCTGTCATTCCAGTGCCATACCACAGAGAATAAGAATACGATCAGCATTGCGGGCTTGGCGATAGGAAACATGATTTTCCAGTACGTTCTGAATGCGCCTGCACCGTCGATACGTGCTGCTTCCTCCAACACTTTAGGCATTCCGCGGTAGAACTGAATAAAGATCAGTACGAATAATGCCCCCTTCAACCCGTGCCCAAACATAGAGGGAACCACAAACGGCAAATGTGTATTAATCCACCCCAAGTCACTAAAGAACAAATACAGTGGCACAACAATCGTCTGCGGTGGAACTAGAAAAGTAAACAGCAGCAGAACGAAACACACTGCGTAGCCTGGAAAACGGTATCTGGCAAAGCCATAACCGATTAAGGAACAGCTTAAGATTTGCAGAACCGCACTCCCGAAGGAAATAATCGCACTATTTGCGAACCCGGCCCAGAATTTTAGCGAATCCCATGCCAGAAAATAGTTGCCAAAACTAATCTTTTTCGGAAGCCATTGCACTGTGGCATCGGCCACGTCTGTTACTTGCATCATGGATTTGGATACCATGTATAACAAGGGATATAGGAATACGAACGTTAAGCTGAGAATAACCAAGTAATAAAAAGCGATATTCAGCACCTGAAGCGAACGTTTCACGACCCTGTCCAGCTTGCCGCTTGCTTTTAGACGAGTTGTCAGATGTTCCATGTTCGTTGTCCGAACCTGCTTTACGGATTCCTTCAACATCTTCTACTTCCTCCCTTCGGTGGCACCGAGCGACTTGCTGAATAACAGGAAGACCAAACCCAGAACCAAGAAAATAAACACAAAATAAATCCAACCCATCGCTGAGCCATATCCAAAATCATTATTCTTAAAGACGACATTCAAAATATGACTCATGATTTGATTATCTGCCTTCGTGAATGAGCTGACGATACTAAACAACGTGTTTACAAGCATCATCGGCATAATCATCGGGAAGGTGATTTTCCAAAAGCTTTCCCACGCGGTTGCTCCATCACATTTGGCCGCTTCATACAGTGAAACAGAAATCGTCTGTAACCCCGCTAGAAAAATCAGAATTTGCACGCCAGAATCCCACATCACCAGCGTTAAAGATTCTGCATATTTCAGCAACGACTTCAAAATGTCGCCGGGGATAAAGTTATGGAGCTTATCATATAAATCCTGATTATAAAAAATTGGTAAATTTGCGGCACCCTGATCCATCAATTTGCCCAGAATCGCCCCTGAAGCAATGATGACCGGCAAAAAGAACACGCCACGAAAAAAGGTTTTTCCTACGAGTCCGCGATTTAGCAGAATCGCACAAAAGAGCGAAAAGATAAGAATTAACGGAACCTGAGTCACCGTCGACACCATCGTCGATTTGAGCAGAGGCAAGAAATTAACATCTGTAGTAAAAGCGGCGCGATAATGCTCCATCCCAACAAAAGTGGCCAGTAAGCCGCCTTTGCTCACTTGGAGATCCTGAAAGGAATAATACAAGGAACGGCCCAGCGGAACAGCCATAAACACCAGAAATCCGACCAGCCACAGGCCGATGAAGGAATATCCTTCAACGAAATAACGCGCTCGCATCGATAGCTTTGATTTTTTCACTTCATCATCCTCCTGTTACCGCATAGCTGAATGCCTCGACGGTCTGACCAGACACGTCAACGGACTGCTCATTATAGTTGACTATAATGCTCACACCGTTTGCATAAGTCGTCCGAAAGACCTTACTTTGCAGCTGCTCATGATTCGTCATTTGCTGGTTGCTAATGCTGTCATAGACCTCTTTCAATGCGAGATAATTCTGCACAGAAGGTGCCAGCCAGTTCTCAAGACTAGAGCTGAACAGCCGGTCTGCCATGGTTCTCTGAAGATCGCTAGTCGGAGCATAGGTTAATTCATAACTTGGAAGGGCTCCATATTCCAGCGCCCGTAAGGTTTGGTTACGGGAATCATCGTACAGATTAACCGGGCTTGCTGTATAAGGCACTAAGCCGTGTAACACCAGTTGATAGAAAGGAATCGCCCGATCTGTATAGACAAATTGACTGGAGTCGAGCGGCACTTGATCAATCCGGTTCACATGTCCTAATGTATAGGCAAAACCATAATCTACTGCCGTGTTAAGCTCACCTTTACGGAAGTTATCCAATGCATTAACATAAGTATCTTCTGTAAGCTGGCGGTCCGTATTGGATTTATTATCCTCATCGGAGTATAGCAAGCTTCCAAAGTGTTCAAACTGTACACCCTTCACACCCAGATCCTGAAACTTGCTTAACTCAGCATTACTGCGTTTTGCGATAACACTAGGTTTCATTAAATAGAAATAATCATCCGTATTCCACCGGGTAGAGAGATAGTAGACGTACTGCTTCAAGACTTCACGATTAATACCGCGGACAGCATCTCTGCTTGCCTTCACGCCGTTGCTATCTTGGTAAGGTTTCACGTAGTTAGCTTTCAAATAAAGATTTACGCCCTTGCCTGCGGCATATTCCTGAAGCTCTTTAAGTCCCTTTTTGCCTCCCAGCTTCTTCTCAACAGGGAATTGTTCTGGCTGGTTTCCGTATAAACCATTTTTGGACCATCCCTCGATCGTAATCTCTAGCTGAGTAACACCCTCTGCCTGATATTGATCAATCATGTTCTTGATTTGTTTAAACGTAGCTGCTTCTATAAAAGTTGAACCGATGACTTCATCACGTGAAATCCCGCCGAGCACTTGAAGATACAATGGCGTGTTCTCAAGAACTACTTCCTTGACCTTTTTCTCTTCCATTAAGTAATTACGGTATTCCTTCGCCATCCCAACGTAGTTGGCTTCCTCGCCTTGGAGCAGAACATAACGTACGCTACGATCGGTTTTGATCATCTCACCCTGATAATAAGGAATTTGGCCGGAATTGCCGACAAAAATAACATCATCCTTGCGCAGAGTGAATTCACTTGATGCTCTATATAGCGAAATAGCGCGAATGCCTGATGGAACACCGTTGATTTTAGCATCGGTATCTCCCTTAGTGACAATTGCTAAATATCCGGTGTCTCCCTGATAGATCCCAAACACTGGCAAAGCGATAGCTTTTTTAAGAGGTGCCGCCTTTTGCCAAGAGTTATCCGTAATTTCATGATTTTGTTTCACAAAGGTTTCGTCCCCGCCGTAAATGTATTCAGAATAACCTTTCAAATAAGCGGGATGATCTTTCCGAAACTCCAGCAATGCCCCTGAACCATCTGGAAGCATCATTGCCCCCTCTGCATCTTCTCTAGCCGCATGAAAAAATGGCAGAACCTCCAGACTCGTGAATTTCGCATTCCCCTCTTCCTTCAAGTACTCCTGTGGAATGGAAGCCTCAAATCCATTAGCAGTCAGTCTGTACTCCAGAGCAAAAGAAAGCTTCAGGCTAATAAAAGCAAACTCCGCGCGGACGACATCTTGCTCAATCGTTACGGTAACCGTGGAGTCTTCATCTTTAAGTGGGTAGACCTGTGTAATGTCAGCCCCCTGTGTGTATCTGGCATAAATCGGCGCGGTCGTGTATTTCTTAATATTTGGCATGGCTGTTCGCTCCAGCTGTGGAGATCCAAGCCACTCCTTGTTTGTGATTTTGTCTGTGATGCGAAGATTTCCCGATTTCTCATCTACATATAAAATATAGCGTTCGTTCTCCAATGCTTTTGTTCCAGGCGTGACCGGCTGCAGCTCAACCTTCTGTACAGGTGCTGCTACAGCGGCTGGAGCCTGCTCTTCTACGGGAGCCGTGGTCTCCTTTTCTTGTACAGAAGTGGCCTGCCCTTCAGCTGGTTCAGTCACCACCGATGTTTGCTCTTGCCCAACCTCTTTGCTTTCTTCAGTCTGAACAGACTGCGCAGCGGTGGACGGATCGGCGGAACTGTGTAGGGGTTGAACATTTATCACTGCGAACAGCATCATCACAACAATACAGAGAATGCCCCGCACTTTAACTTTTTTTCTCATCGTGTTACCTTTCCCTCCTTACGCGCGCAATCTCAATTCTTTGAGCAGATCGACAATAAATGAAACAAATTGATTGGAAATACCAAATAGCAAAATGCCTACAAACCAGATAATGGCGATCCCTATTACACTGATTATGGTGATAAAAATAACCTTGCGAATCTCAAAATCATGCAGGATCTTCACCTTCATTAAAATCAACCAAGCCACCCAAAGAATCACAAACTTGTGCAGCAGATTGAAGGTTGAAGCCTCATCCAGCGAAAGGACCAACGTTAGCAGTGTGACTGGGATGATAAAGAGCATGTATGGAACAAGCGCAAAGGCACTGCCCACAAAAATCTCTTTAAATTTTCCCTCACCATCCATAATCGTACTGACACCCCAGTTCGAGACACACCAGGTCAACCAAGGAACGATAAGCCAAATAAACTCATGAAACATAGAGATTTCATGCGGCTCTCTAGTTTGAAAAGCATACCCTGTAATCAGAATCGAGATCATTCGTGCCACAAAGGTCAGTAGAACGATGGCAATCCCCTGTATCCAGCGGATACGCTGCTTTCCTTGAATATCGTTATAGAACTGATAAGGATGAACTACAACCTGATGAATCATTCGCAAAGTGTTCATCCAATCTCCCCCTTTGCCGAGTCCAATACTGCCTTGTTTCCTCTATACAGCCAGGTATGGAATCTCCGGTATAATCTCGGCGCACTCCAGAACAGTACTAAGAACAGTCCAATTCCGCCGGCGAAGAAATAAGTAAAGTGCTCCCGGATATACAATTTACGATATTCGCGGAAAGCGGATGAATAGTCAGCTTTGGAATTTGAAAGCTTGAAATAGCTCATAGATTCCTTATATTGCTCTGCTTTATAAAGCGCTTTGCCGATAGCCTGATAAGCCATATCATAATTGGCGTTTAATCGCAGCACCTCTTGCCATAAGGATTGCGCTTCGTCATAGCTGCCATCTACATATAGCAAAGATGCCTGATGAACCAAATCCGCAAAGGGCGTGGTCCGGAAGCGATCGATTCTGCCCCGTCCTTTATCCACTACATAGATGAGACCATCAGCGGTTTGATCTACGGCGGAAGGAGTCACGAAGAGTCCATTCTGATCCCCAATCCCGCCGAAGCTGAATAACAAATTCCCCAGCTTGTCATATTGAAAGACTTTACTGGACTGCAAATCCAGCGCGGTTATAAATCCGTTCTTATCAATACTGATCCCCATAAAGGAAGCCATACTGAATGGACCCTCGGAGTAATAATCGCCGTACCAGCGTTTACCAATGTTTAGCGTATCTACGCCTACCGGAGATAACCGTTTGATCTGGTTATACTCTTCGCCCAGGGTTGTGCTGTAGATAAATCCTTCTTCATCCAGATCCACGTTTGAGAACTCAGAAGGTTTAACGGTCGCCAGCTGGTTCTGCTGCTCTTTGGTGGCCACCAGCTTAATTAAGAGTCGTGTCCAGGAGAAGCCTACATGGTTCGCTCCATAGAACCCCTTGAACTTACCGCCCGAGTCAATTTGCAGCAACCCCTGCGTGTTACCATCGCTCACCACATACATATAATCACGCTTATCTACAACTAATTTAGAAGGAGAATAAGAGAAATTAGCACCCAGTAATGGGCTATCCGGTTTTAGAAACTCTTTTACGAACTTTCCATTTTTATCAAAAATAGCAATACGCGCGTTTTTTGTATCTGCTACATATACCGTTCCATCCTCTTTCACGAATACACCCTTCGGCTCCTGCAGCTTGCCGCTGCCCTCCGCATCACCGATCAGATTTAGCAGACGACCGTCCTTATCCATATGAACAATACGGCTATTGCCCGTGTCTACTACGTAGAGTGAATCGTCATCACTAATAAAGAGAGATTCCGGATTTTTGAAGGACCCCGTATCTGTTCCTGTTGGATCGATAGAAGAATCGTAGAGATAACCATTAATCGAGCGGACCTCATTGCCGGACTGATTCCACGTATACCCCTCATACGGGGCTTCGCCAGCTAGTGCCTGCCCTGGAAGCAGCAGCACTGGCAGTGTCAGCGTCACCAGTAGCCCTGTTAGCAGCATTTTTTTCATATTGCGTCCTATCATCATTACTCCCCCTATTCCTTCAGCCCCGAATGGGCCATTGTCTGAAGCACCATCCGCTGCGTTAATATAAAGACAAGAATAGTCGGGAGAATCATCAAGAAGCTTGCTGCTGCCAAAGTACCTACCCTAGCAACGACTCCGGCTCCACCACTGATGGTTTGGATGGCAAGCGGCAATGTCTTCATTTCCTGAACAGTCGTATACACCATTGAAGGATACGGATCATTCCAAGCAGAAATAAAGCTAAATAAAGCAAAAGTCGAAATCGCCGGCTTAAGCATTGGCATCACAACCACCCAGAATACCTTCCATTCTGAAGCCCCGTCTATGCGGGCCGCCTCTAATAAAGCATCTGGAAGCTGCCGCAGGAACTGGGTCATAAGAAACATTCCCATCGGTGCAGCCAGATAAGGTAAGATCATTGCAAAATACGAATTCATTAATCCGCTGCGGCTAATCAGCAGATATTGCGGAATTTGCAATACTAAGGGTGAAAACATCAGCGCCGCCACAATCATACTAAAGATAGCGCTTTTAAATGGCATATTGTGCTTGGCAAGCGGATAAGCCGCCATTGCTGAAATTAAGACACCCCCGACCACAATCCCCGATGTAACGACCACGCTATTGAAAATAAACCGTGAGAACGGCACCGCCGAAGTTCCGGTAATTAACAGCAAATCACGAAAGTTCACCAACGTCGGATTCACTACGAAAAACCGCGGTGGGAACAGGAATAGTTCGCTTGTTGGTTTTAAAGCAGTCACTGCCATATAGACAAGTGGCAGCAGCATAATTAGGCCAAACACCGTTAAGAACAGATATAAAAAGATGCCGCCATAGTCAATACGCCGTAAATTTATTTTGTGCATCCTAATCCCTCCCCAGCACTTTGAAGATGAGACGGTTGAGCCCAAGCATCAAAGCGAACAGTAATACAGCAATCGCTGACGCATATCCCATCTCAAAGCGGATAAATGCGTAGTCGAACAGATGCGCCATAATCGTATGGCCTGCATAAAGGGGACTCGGAAATCCAACAAGCCGCATACTGACGTCAAATACGGTAAGCGAACCGACCACCTGCATCACCGCACCGAATAACAGCTGCGGTTTGACGCATGGAATCGTAATGTACCATAGCTCCTGCCAGCGGTACTTGACCCCATCAATTGAGCCAGCTTCATATAAATCTGTCGGTACATTTTGAAGTCCGGCCAGAAAAGCAAGGAAACCTACCCCCATACTCATCCATAAGGAAACTATGATGATCACCGGTACGATCGAATCTACATTTTGTAGAAATAAATAAGGTTCATTGATAATCCCCAGCTGAATGAGCCAGTGATTGAGCAACCCCTTGCGGTCGCCGGCGAACAAATACAACCAAACCACGGACATTGCTACTGCACTTGTAATCGATGGCACATAGTAGCATAGGGTATAGAAAAAGCGGAACTTCTGCGGAATCTGACTAATCAGCCAGGCCAGCAAGAAGGCCATAATATAACCTATCGGACCTGTAATAATAGCAAATTTCAGCGTAATCCCAACAGCTTTAAGAAAGATATCGTCGTCTACAAACAACAGCTTATAGTTAGAGAAGCCAATGAATCTCGGTGTCTCAATAATGTTGTAATAGCTGAAGCTTAGAACGACGGACATGATAATAGGAACAATAGTAAAAACGGTGAACAGAATCAGGAAAGGGGCCAAGAAATAATAGGAAACTTTATTTTTCTTGATATCTAACCAAAGCTGAGTCCATTTCCCGGGAGTTTTCGTCGGCTGCATCTGTACGGCTTCGTTCTGTGCCGGTGTAATTATTTCACTACTCATTTCTGACCTCCTTCCTCTTTGGCGCTTGAAGTCTGGGAAGTTTCAATTCCGAACTCTTCGCGTTTCTTACTGAGCTCTTTATTGATTTCACGCACACCTTGCTCCATCGCCTCCCGCGGGAATTTACCGTTGAGCACAATTTCATTCCAGATGTTGGCGATATGCCGGGTCGTGTAATATCCTCCAAGCACCACTTCGCGCTCTTTAAACCACTCCCACTGTTCCATAATGGCGTCGATATCATCTTGCTGCCACGGCAGACGTTTGAGTGCTTCAACATTGGCTGTATTCCAACGAGCTTCAACACCCAGCAAAGACTCAAGCTCTGAGCCGAAGTTCTCCTGTGCATCCGCACTGGTCCACCATTTCAGGAACTCCCAAGACTCTTCTTTCATATCCGTATCCTTAAAAATAATTCCTGTCTGTGCAAGCCCGCCTGTAGAACGGTTAATCTGTCCATCTGCTTGTTCAATACCCGGCATTGGTTTCATGCCCCACCAGCCTGTCAATTCAGGTGCGGCAGTAGATAACAGAATGTATGTGGAATAATCAGCAACGCCGATTGGCATCTCTCCAGAACGGAAACGGTTATAGAAATCCGCTTGTTTCTGCAGCTTGTAGTTCGTAAAGAGTCCCGTCCACATTTTCATAGCTGTCAGTGCTTCTGGTGAATCCAGATCAGACAACATCCCATTATTCTTATAGAAATCCCCGCCATACTGGAATAAGAACGGCGCAAACTCATTAATGGCTAGACTCGGATTGTTCGGGGCATGTGGATAATAGAAGTCCATCCCGTTTTGTTGCAGCACAGGAATCAGTTCCATAACCTCTTGCCACGTATTCGGAATATCCTTCTCGCTAATGCCCAGCTGTGCCATAATATCTTTCCGGTAAAAGAGCATCGTGAAGTTCTGATTCTCCGGCAATGCGAAGTCTCCGTTATCATACTTATAAGGAATCAGTGCACCCGCTCTGAAACGTTCAGCAACCTCTTGATAATCTGAGAATTCATTCAGATTCACGAGTGAATTCCGCACCGCGAAGTCAATCGGCACTTCACCCTCAACCCCCAGTGCCACATCGGGAGCAAGTCCGGCAGTATTGGCTAATAACAGAATCTGCTTCTGATCCGCTGCAAGCGTAGGAATAATATTGACGTTCACCTTGATGCCCGTGTTTGGTGTAAAGTCCTCATCCACCATTTGCTTAATGATCTCCGCCCAATCACGTCCACGAGAGATCCAGACATCCAGCACCTTTTCATTTTTGTACGTATTCCCTATACCGCTGTAATCCTTTGTAAAAGAACTAAAGAAGTCATACGTCATCGTCCCTACACGGGTATACCAAGGAGCCGCGTCTTTAGGCCATGGCTGATCTTCCGACTTCACTTCAATATAGTCCATTACAATACTCTGCTTCATTAATCCGTTGACCCATAAGCCAAGCGATGACTGCAGATCCGTAAATTGCTGAAGACGACCTGGAATACTTGAGGTATCCTTCGCCATTTCCAGGAACCGATCACGTGCTTCATAAAGCGTACTCAGCTCAGAGCTTCCATCCGCAACGCCAAAAGCATACATATCCTGCACAGCATCATCCAACGTCCGCGCCATCAAATGTAAACGTGGCACAAGATTAGGAATGTTCTGCTCCAGCTGCCAATCCCCGTTTGGATCAGGGTTCGTTCCCGTTACCTGCGTGATTTCACGTCCCAAAAGAGACATTTTATGTGTAGTGTTCAGCACAGCTTCAATCATTCCGCCTACACCCGATACTTGAACTTCCATCCGCAACGTATGCTTGCCTTGTTCGAGATAAAAGAAGTATTCTCCGTCCTCATTTCCCAGCTTGTTTACTTGCCATTCCGCTTTGTAAGGGAATTTCAAGGCATTCAGCTCTTGGAACGGTACCTCGCCATCGATCATAATCCGGCGTTCCACCGGTATCCCGTTTAGGAACCACTGGCCGTAACGAATTGCGATATTGTAGAGCCCTGACTCAGGAATCTCGAAATCCCATTCCGCCCATTGTCCACCCGTACGCCACCCGACACCCCCAAAACTATTAAGCACAATAGCATCTTTGTTAAAAGGTTCGGTGAGTGGCTCCCGGTCCTCGATCCGCTTCAGCGTTGGATCTGAACGAAGGGAGGATTCTTCTGCCTGAATTTTGATCACTTGATTCTGAACAGGCTTGTAACCCTTATTCTCATACTCCTGCTTCACTTCCGCATAAGTCGGGAGCGGTTCTGGAGAAAATATTCTCAGTTCACTAAGTGCGGCCGGCTCTCGGATGGCTTCCAGCTTCACCGTATGCTCCCCTTTGGTCAGATAAAAGCGAAAGGGATCCGCAGTTCTGGCCTCGGCATCTCGAAACTCCCGATATTGCCAGCCTGTTACCTCTTCCCGCTTGGGATTAAATTCATTCCCTTGATTGTCCAGCCATGGCTCTGCACTTTCCTTCCACATCCGCTGGAATTCCATTTTTTTTACTTGAGAGAATAAATACTCCCCATCAATCTTTACGCTTCGAATGATCGAGGATCGTTTACCAGGAAGGGCATAATACTCCATCCCCATCTGATACAACCCATCTGCCGGAACCGTAAATGTATATTCCACCCAGCTATCCTCTGCTTTAAGCGCTAGTACCTTGCCGGGTTTTCCACCAAGATCCGTCATTACCTCTGTACCTTCAGAACTAATGGCCTTATAATCCGCCGAAGGAATAGCAAGCGTAAAATCCGATGAGTCCTTTGCTCCATCCTGTTGTTTTTCCTCGTAATAGCTTAAGTAAGAGGCTTCGAGTTTTGAATTCACACTATCGCTTTCTAAAATAGAGCTTTCATCAACATCCGCATAAACGGGGATGCCATCCATCGCTGAATTATCAAACCCTCGTGATTGATTCCACCACACTAGGGAGACTCCTAAAAGTACCAGTAACAACAAACTAATCTTATATTTTCGCAGTATGCGTAACACGCATCGGTCTCCTCCCATCTTTACGGGCCTCTCGGACTTAAGTGAATACAAGCAGGGCAGCTCTGGCAATTGCAGGCTGCCCCTCCTGTTATTAGATTTCCTTACGGCTGCATTCCCATTGCCTTTTTAAAGGCAGCAATTTCTTTGGAAGCTTGCTTCAAGACATCATCACCAATTTTTTGAATAGCCGTCTTGGAATCTGTGTTCTTAGCCAGTGCATCACCGATCGCGGCTATAAAGATTTCCCAGCCCTTGTTATCTACTGGTGTAAGGTGTTTGACTGGAATATCGTTGCTTAATTGCTCATATAGTTTAAATTCCTCTTGCCCACCCAGATATTCATTTTTAGTGTTTGCGTACCAATCAAGACTGGAAATATCCTTGTAACCCGGCTGAATGGAATGTTTTGTCCAAATTTTCCAAGCATTTTCACTTCTCATGCTCCACTGAATGTAAGCCCATGCCGCTTCTTTATTTTTGCTTTGCGAAGGGATAACAAAGCTTGATCCGCCCATTCCCACGTTAATTCCTATTGGCAACCGGGTTACCTTCCATTTTCCGGCAAGCTCAGGGAATGTTTCTTGAAGTCCGCGTGCTCCGAATGAACCCGATACGACACCAACCAAATCACCTTTTAGAACTAGCTGTTTACCTTCGTCTGAGCCATAACCGATATGAGGTGCCCAGCCCAGCTGTTGTCCACGTTTTGTAATATCAAGAACCTTCACCATTTTGTCCGTATTACGTGTCCAGTTCATATCCTTATCAAAGTAGCCGACTTCATCTCCTGCCCATACGATCGGGCCATCGCTCCACTCCATGAAATATTTACCGTTAGCTTTCAAAATTTGAGCCAGGTTCAAGAGATTCTCTTCATCTTGCATGTATTCGCCAAGCTCAGCAGGATCACTTGGCAATCCAAGCTCTTCAAAAATGTCTGCACGGTAGTAATAAACCCCCGGGGTCATATCCCAAGGCATACCAAGCAGCTGTGAGCTGTCCGGTGTCATCCAACGTTCCCAGTTATATGGAACAACCAGATCTTTATATTTTCCAGCGTTATAAGGCTCTTCCAAAAGATTCTCCAGCACATTGCCCGCCATATAGCGATTCAACTGGTACATTTCTACTTCTGCTACGTCCGGTGCCCCGCTACCTGCGGCGATTGTCGTTTGCAGCTTGTCATGCAGGTCGCCAAAGGGCATAACTACCGTCTTCAGCTTAATTCCAGGATATTCAGCCATAAAAGCAGCGCCGACTTCCTCGAACACTTTTTCATTAAAGGCCCAAACGGTAACCTCACCTTGAATATCTTTGCTTGGCAGGTCGTTGGCAGGATCTGTTGCTTCCGTGCCCTCAGTAGCTGTTGCATTGGTTGGCTCACTAGCATTATTGGTTTTTTCAGTGTTCGTTTTTACGTTGTTAGCTGCATTTTTATTCGTCGTTGAGCTTCCAGCGCTGCTACAGGCTGACAGAATAAGCACAAAAACCATTAACATACATACGACTAAACTGCTCGTTTTTCTTTGCGAAATCATAACCTAACCTCCCTCTTAAATTGAACAAATAAATGCCTGTTTATAGTGAAGGAGTGAACTCCCTCCGTGACCAGCTATTTGCCCCCTTCCTTTAGTCTTAACACGGTCACGGAATATTTCGGGAATTCAAACTCCAGACTACCTTTGTCTACACTTATCTTTTGAGTTACAGGTGCCACCTTGTCAGGTTCAGCGAAGCTATTCTCAGCATTTAAATCGTCCGACTGAAGTACGGTAGCTGTTCCTTCCAGGCTTGATGTGGCAAGTCCGGCAAAAGAAACATCCGTGCGCTGAGCAGTGTCACCTGCATTAACGACTTTAACGATCAGCTCACCTGTGGCAAGATCACGGCTCGCAGTTTGGAACAGCGGCCCTGCCGGACTTTCATCATTCACCTCTTGTATAAGCTTGCCGTCGAGATAGAGCCGGATATTAGAACCGGATAATTCAATGCGGATATCGTACAATTTACCAGTCTCAATCCTTACAGGAACCGTTCTTCCGATGACTGCTCTTGTTCCACCTACTGATTTTTCAATCGCGCTCTGCGTATTTCCCCAGCCGCCAAGATTCCACCAATAGAAGTTGCCTTCATCTTTAGAGCCGAACATAATGAGCATGCCTTCTGCTCCGCCAGTCTTTTTCGCCTTAAGAGAAAGTGTATAGTCACTCCATGAAGCCTCACCGGCAACTGCGCGAATATCAATATCATTAGAAGTCTGCTTAAAAGTACCCTTGGATTGTTCCCAGTCCCCATTGTTTAGAGTCCAGGCTCCGGAATCCTTCTTGAAATGATCTTCAAAAAGAACGTCATCACCTTTCGCTACTCGTACATCACTGTACTCTACCTGCGTGGCCCAAGTCCCCAATCCAATTCCACCTTGAATGGATTGCTTACCGGGGGGTTCTTCTTGACCTAGAGCCACAAGTGAGGTTGGAAGAACTACATCCCCCTTATTGCTTCCGAACATCTGCTGCACATGATAAGAAGGTGTTCCGTAGCTAGTCGATGAATCAAACACAATAGCATCCGGGTTCCAAGTACGATCCTTCGTATTCACAAACAACGGAGCATAGGAGGACATTTTCACGATATCAGAATTCCGTTCCATACCCATCATAAAAGCGGCCTCGCCGATTGCAGCGTTCAGATTGCCTTCTCCGGCACCCTTGGTCACCGCATACTCACCAACATAAATCTCAGGACCACTACGGTCATAAGTATCGTATCTGTTCGAGTTGCTGAGGAACCATTCAGAGGTTTCATAGTAATGCTCATCAACCCTTTCGATAGGCTCACCTTCAACTGCCGCATTGGCAATGAGATGAATCTCTGGATACTGCTCTTTAATTGCCTTATAAAACAGGCCATAACGCTTAATATATTCACTCATCTGGAAATTGTTTTCGTTACCAATCTCTACATATTTCATATTAAAAGGCTCCGGATGACCATTGGCGGCTCTTTGTGCCCCCCATTTGCTAGTAACCGGTCCGTTTGCATATTCAATGGCGTCCAGCGCATCTTGTATCCACGGCTGAATTTCACTGACTGGAACGGTATTCTGCTTGGCTATAGGATCTCCGTTATGTGAAATCCCGATATAAGCTACATATAATGGTTCCGCTTTCAGATCTTCAGCCCATTGCAGATATTCGTGGAAGCCCAGCCCATCTGAGGAGCGATAATCCCAATATCCCTTATGACCGGGACGCGTCTCAATCGGTCCAATGGTATTCTTCCATTGATAAGCATCTGTTGGCGTTTTTCCTTCCACAAAACATCCCCCCGGAAAACGAACGAATGCGGGTTTCATCGCAGCTACCTTTTCAGCCAAATCGATGCGAAGTCCATTCTCTCTGTTGTTCCAAGTCTCAGGAAACAAAGACACCATATCGAGATAAACAGTACCTACATTTGCAGCAGAGATTACAATTCGTGCGTTTGCTACAGTACCTGTAGAAGTCAGTGTGTATGTATATGGATTCCATCCTTCTTTTAACTTATCAACGGTCTGTTCTGCATATAGCTCTTTGCCATCCGGGCTTTCTAACGTTATACGCAGTGGCATAATGTCCCCTGGCTCTGGCCGCGCATAGAAAGACAACTTGTAACTGGCATCCTTCGTCAAAGCGATCCCCCAGTAACCGTTATTCACAGCAGATACCGAACCGCCCTCGGCAGCAGATGATACTGTTAAAGCCATTGCCTGGGTCTGAGCATCGTTCAAAAGCTTAGTGCCGGTCAGAGCAAGCTTCCCTTTACTGCCTCCTTTTTCATCAATCCACCAATTGAACAATGTGACCGAACTATCCTCAAAGGAACGATTGGAAATCAGCTCTGCATATAGCCCTCCATCTCCCGCATGATTAATCTCTTCGAAAAAGGCTCCGTACAACATCGGGCTTATCTTAGCTCCCGGATTTTCCGTATCCACGGTCAACGTATACGCGGGTCCACTACTTGTATTAGCTGCTGTCGCCGGTGGAACAGTTTCCTTTCCCGCTTCACCCGTTGCTTCTACGGCAGATTCCTTAGACTGAGACAGTGGCGCGGTGTTTTCTCCCTTAGAAGCCCAATAATACGTCAGACCGCCAACTACAATCACGAAAATCAACACCGTAAGCCATAGTTTTCGTCCATATTTATTCAAAGATATTTACCCCCAACTTTTTATTAGCATTTTCATTTTCTTATGAAGCGAACAAATCCTTCCATTCGTAAAAACTTAAAATTATTCCGTAAAACCTAAATGAATCCGTTTCCATTGATAAAATACCATACTAAAATCTGGTTGTAAATAAATTAAACTAAACCTTTTTATACTTTTATGAATATAATTTCCAATAGATATGCAAGAAATTAAGAGATTTATTAGTTTTTTTAAAATAAATTCCCTCTTTTCATCTCACCATCTTTATATTCCTCTAAAATAAACGGGGGTTTACAGCCATAAGTAAGTTTATTTTTCATTTTTCCCTCCATTTATTTTACTGTTTTATTTTTCCATTCAAATAATGATGAAATTAAAATTAATTTTATTCTCACCAAAAAATCATATAAAAAAAGCTCCCCTTTGCCTAAACTCGGGCAAAGGAAAGCTATAGTTATATCTCAACTAAATTTAGTTCCGCCACTTCATAAACTTGTAATCAAGAAAATCAACAAGCAAGAAGAGAATAAAACCGACCAAGCTGAACAACATAATTCCCGCATACATCTCCGGATAATCTAATCTTAACCACGCATCCATGATGAAAAAGCCCATGCCGTGCTCTGTTCCATAAATCTCCGTAAAAAACAGTACAGATATCGCTGTCCCTAGCGAAATACGAATCGTACTCAGAATCACTGACAATGCACCCGGCAGTGTCACATGCCAGAACTTCTGCACAGCGCTGGCACCTATACTAGTTAAGACATCATAGGTATTGTCCGGAATAGCCTTAACCCCATCCCTTACAGAGATGATGATCTGAAACAATAGAATCAGCATGATCATTAGGATTTTGGACGTTTCCCCAAGCCCGAAGAACAGCATCACTACTGGAAGCAGGGCAATTTTGGGAACCGGATAGGTCAAGTAAACCACAGGGTCCAGCAGTTTGTTCCAGGTCAACGAACGTCCCATTAGAAGACCTATAAGCAGTCCAATAATTAACGCCATTACCACACCTGCAAAAATTCTGAACAAGCTATACCCTACATTTATAGCAATATCCTGCGCCCCTAACTGAAACATCGCTTTATATACAGCAAAGGGACTTGGCAAAATCGAATGATTCATAAGTAAAAATGCGATATACCAGACTACATTCATACAGACAAATACAAATAGAAGCCTTACTAGATGATGAAGTCGACGTTTGTTTACCATATCTCCTGCATTACCTTTCTAATCCGCTTAGTCTGCTCAAAGAAATCTACACTGTCCCGCTTATCCTCATGCTTCATATGAAACACCAACTGATTATCAATAATCTCAGGTTTAGTTTCTTTGTTGGAAGGCATGACAATAATCTTTTGCCCCAGCAGAATCGCTTCTTCCACATCATGAGTGACAAATAATGTAGTCGTAGGGTTAGCCAGCCAGTTATCTAAAAAGAGGACCTGCAGCGTTTCCCTTGTTATCGCATCGAGTGCAGAGAATGGCTCGTCCAGCAACAGAATAGTAGGCAAAATGGCAAAAGCTCTGGCAATCGCCACTCTTTGCTGCTGGCCTCCACTAAGGGATAAGGGATAACGTTCTGCTAAATCAGAGATCGCCATCGACAAAAGCCACTGCTTAATCTGCGTCTCCCGTTCTTGCTTGGATGAACTTGCCGTATGCGTAATCTTCATCGCTATCTGAATATTATCATGTACAGTCTTCCAAGGAAGAAGCCCGTAGTTCTGCGGCACCAGCCCGATTAACGTTTCTTTCCCATGCACAGATTTCTCATTAAAAAGAATGTGTCCCTGATAGCTAGGCAGCAAACCCGCAATCGCCCGTAATAAAGTTGATTTTCCGCTGCCGGAGGGTCCGATAATGGTGTAAATCCCGTGCTCCGGCAAAGTTAAATCTACCTGACCCAAGGCCAATTGTCCGCTCTTATATTCTACTTTCAGATCCTTTATAACGAGTCCTTTATTTCTTGAATTGGACATCAGAAATCACATCTTCAGCCGAGATATTTTTGCTGAGCAAACCTTTTTCCCGTGCCCAAGCAAATGCGGCCTCTACTTCCTTCACATCCACTTGATAAGCTGGTACATAATCTGGTACCTTGATTTCATCTTTTAATGTTTCCGGATATCCTACTTCTTTGATTACAAGATCGATATATTCGGATTGCTCATGGGATTTCATATAAGCTACTGCTTCATCATATGCAGCATACATACTGCGGATAGCCTCTGCTTTGGCATCAATTGCAGTTTGCGGGAAAGCTAAAACGAACGGATTTACTCCCGCAGTTAGCGTTGAGCTCAGTACACGCAGCCCTGAGGTTTTGCCCATAGTTACAAAAGGTTCCGGCAAAATAGCCGCATCCGCCTTATTATTCTTAAGCAATTCTAAACGGGTCGGAATCTGTGGAACCTCTGTGACTGTAATATCATCTTCGGTCAGGCCCGCTTGTTTCAGCATCATTGCCACTGTATATTGTGTGGAGGTATTTTTGGACAAAATCACGGTTTTACCCTTCAAATCCTTCACATCCTGGATGGATTCATTTCCAGTCAGCAAATCAAACTCTCCAAAAGTTGTACTGGCGATCTTCACATCCAGTCCAGCCTCATTGTAAATGGAGATCGCAACCAGGTCAGCGCTTAGACCATCCAGCTTGCCTGCTTGAAAAGCTACATCCCGATCTTTGGCGCTTTTAAATGTTTGGATATCCAGCTCCACACCGTGGTTTTTATCGAAACCTTGTTCATGTGCGATGATAAAAGGAATAGCATCAATCGAGGGCAATAAACCTAGCGACAAGGAGGTAACTTCTTTTGCAGCTTCTGGAGCAGCTCCCTCTGACGATTCTGTATTTGTATTATTTTTCGAACCACAGCCGACTGCAAGTGCAGCGATGACAACAACCATCATAGATAACAACAACATTCTCTTTAGACCTTTATTCTTCATTTAACTCTCCTGCCTCCATTATTCTTTCTATAGTGTAATTCTCTGTAATATTCTTTGCTCACTCATAAATGTGCATGCAAAAAAATCCTTAAGCTCTACAAAAAAAGCTTTAGGCATGTTAAGTTTACCACCAATCTTTATATTTTGTATATTTATAAATTTAGATATAAGTAAATAGAAGCGACGCAAAAAAAGCTGACAGCGGAATGGTTCCGCTACCAGCCTCAATCTCAATGTTATGGAGTTAGTAGATTTGTGTGGATTTTAATGACAGCCTTTTTAATCTGCTGCCCCGGTTGACCCATACCCGGTCTGTGAACATCATGAGGGAAAAAGACCGCGAACATGCCAGGCTTCAAAGATAACAATATTTCATCTGCTGATGGGGGATAAAGCGCATATTCTCCTTCGGCATCGTAAGGCTTAATGGGTTCGATCCCTTCTTGCAGGGTTGCCCAGCCAATCGTTTCTTCACCTTCGATCAGATAATGCACATCAATATAGGCCTCATGCTTCTCTGCGACTTGTTCCTCCAGCGATTTTGCCTCAAGAGCCATAATCGAAGCATACATTTCGTTCCCGCGAATTTCGATTCGTCCAAGATCAGGATCATGTTGTAAGATTACTTTCAATTCCTCGATAGCCTCAACAAAGACAGGATTCTCATACTTGATATGCTCTTCCCAAGATGACAAAGAACCTAAGATCATAGCTTTCCATTCCCCTCACATCTTAATGTACTAAACCAGTTTCTCACTGACTGCTGAAGCTGTTGTTTCTTTATTAATTATGGATTGCTCACTAGTCTTCTTGAAATATTCTACATATAAAATATCAAGCAGATAGAGCTGCGATATCTTTGCAGATAATGAACCCCCTTGCAGCGGTCCTTCATTAGCACCACATAGCAGGGTCAGATCGGAGTACGAGGTTAGCGGTGACTTTTCAAACCTAGTAATGGATATTACTTTGGCTCCTCTTTCCTTTGCTTTTCTCGCAACCTCAATGCTATCCTTGGTCGAGCCGGAATAAGAAATCACAACAGCGACATCCCGGTTAGACATCAGTGCTGCCGACATCATCTGCAGATGTGAATCCATTAAACATTCCGTTTTGTTCGTAATGCGCATAAATTTAATTTTGGCTTCCATAGCTGTGACTAGAGAAGAGCCCACACCGAAAAATAATACACGTTCTGCATTAATCAAATACTCAATAGCCTCACTGATCTTCTGTATATCAATTAAATTATAGGTCTCGTTGAGTGCACTTACATTCGTGGTCAGCACTTTAGAAGCAACAGCTTCAATCGTATCATCCATCAGAATTTGATCGGTAAGCTGCGGGATCTCATTCTCCACAGTGATGCTATGTGCCAGTGCAATCTTGAACTCTTGATACCCTTTATAACTTAAAGATTTGCAAAATCGAAATATACTTGACTCCCCAACATCACATGCATCTGCAAGATCAGTAATCGACATGTAGACTACACTTCTCGTGTTCTCCAGTACGTAGTCCGCTACCTTCTTCTCCGTATTCGTCAAATTATTGTATTTAGAATGAATTGAAGAAAAAATACTGATTGTCCGCAAAAAAGCCCCTCCTTTTCAATAAATTAATGTACGAATAAGGAGGAAGCTCCCAGCAGACCTGCCTTATTCCCTAATGAGGCTTTAACAATTCTCACTCCCGCAAAGCTTTCCATAAGCAAAGACTTCGTTCGTTCTTCTACCCTTCGAACCAAATCTTCTTGTTCCATTACGCCGCCACCAATAATAATCGCGGATGGATTGAAGATATGCGTGATAGAAGCTAAACCAACAGCCACTTCAGTAATCCATAGATCTAAAATACGTTCAAGCTGCTCATTTCCGCTCTGTATTTTATCAAATAAGGCTTTTCCATCCGTGCATTCGGGATCTGCCAGTTGAGCCATCTTGACTAAAGCTGTGGTTGAAGCGTGTTTTTCATAATATGGCAGTCCTTCTACTCCGGATGTGGCCGACAATGGGTGAGTAAAGATATGGCCAAATTCAGCCGCTACCCCATTAGCCCCTTTGTAGATTTGGCGATTAATGACGATTGCACCGCCAATGCCTGTGCCAAAGGTTAGACATAAGAAATTGTTAAAGCTCTGAGCAGCTCCATAATAAGCTTCGCCTAATGCAGCTGAATTCACATCGTTCTCTACCATAACAGGTTTATGAAAATGATGGGTGACAATATCCTTAATTTTCATTCCAGTATATCTAGGTATATTTTCGTTAGCATAGACAATAAATCCTTCTTCTGCATTAACTTGGCCCGCGGTGCTTATGGCAATGGCATCAAAATGATCGTATTCTGCAATCTTCTCCAGCGTTCTTGAGATTACATGAGGTCCCCCCAAGTAGCTTTCTGTTGCATACTCCTTGAAGTCATGTACATTCCCCTGTTTATCGCATATACACATCTTGGTATTGGTACCGCCAACATCTACGGCTACAATCCTCATTTCCATCTACCCTCTCTGGCGTTCTACTGAATAGCGTTCACAAACCGTTTCGTAATCTCCATCGGTCTCGTGATCGCAGAGCCAACCACTGCTGAATACACACCTAAATCAAACATGGTCTTTAATTCTTCAGGAGTGGAAACCCCACCTTCAGCTATAACGGGAACAGAGAAGTTGTTGACGATTTGTTGAACCAATTCAAAATCTGGCAAGTTGCGCCCTTTAGTAGCCTCTGTATAACCGCTCAAGGTAGTTCCAATCAGATCAAATCCCAGCTCAACAGCCTTCGCAGCTTCCGCAAATGTAGAACAATCCGCCATAAACAGTTGATCTTTGTAAGTCTCTTTTAAAAGTGGAAAAAGTTCAGAAATGGTAGATCCATCCGGGCGAATACGGTCTGTAGCATCCATAGCAATGATATCTACCCCTTCGCGGTACAGCTCATCGACTTCCTTTTGAGTGGGTGTAATAAAGACTTCAGAGCCTTCATACACCTTTTTGATTATCCCAATGATCGGCAGATTCACTTGCTTTTTGATTTCTTGAATATCCGCTACGCTATTTGCCCGAATTCCAGAAGCCCCGCCTAAGTAAGCAGCATAAGCCATTCTCCCCATAATAAACGGGCTATGCAGCGGTTCTTCTGGTAAGGCTTGACTGGAGACGACTAATTTATGTTTTATTTTTTTAAGTACATTATTTTCAGTATTCATCAGTAACCCACTCCACATTTTTATTTATTCTTTAACTGCTCCTGCCGTAATCCCATTGGTGAAGAACCGTTGGAATAACATGAACACTAGCAACATCGGAATTGCAGCGATGGTAGCTCCGGCCATTTTATAAGCGAAATTAGGATTCAAATCCTGCATTAAGGTCGCAGTACCAACCATTAATGTTTTCATTTTGTTCTCTTGGCCTATAACCAGCTGCCACAAATAATCATTCCAGACTTGCACGAAATTCAGAATAAATAAGGCTCCAATACCAGGTTTGACAATAGGCAGCATGATGCGTGTGAAGATTCTCCATTCATTTGCACCATCTATTCTCCCGGCTTCTCTTAAGGCATTAGGGGTTAAATCGAAGAATCCCTTTAATAGGAACACTCCAAATGCACCCGCCACGTTCGGCCAAATCATACCGTTATAACTATTTACCATTCCAAATTGTTGGGTGATCCGGAATAAGGGTACAATCATAATTTCTTTAGGAATCATCAAGCTTGATATAAAGATAATGAAGATTATATTTTTACCTTTAAAATTAATCTTTGAGAATGCATAGGCGGCCATAGAGCCTACAACAATAACCAAAATAGTAGAAACACCTGATACATAAATACTATTAAACGTCCATCTTAAAGCCGGCTGGTTCTGAAATACATCCACATAGTTGGAGAATGTAATCGATTTGGGCCACCAGTCTGGAGGCATCTTCACAACATCCGAGCTGTTCTTGAGTGAACTTGTGAATAACCAATATAGTGGAAAAAGATTAAGGAGTGCGAAGAGGATAATGATTACATTCGATATCACATCAAACTTCTCTCTCTTTTTCTTGTTTTTAATCTTCGACATGTTGTATTCCCCCTCACTTCACCTTAATCATGCTTCGTAGCTGTGGCACAGACAATATCAATGTAATCACGAACATGATAACCCCTACCGCAGAAGCTACACCGAGTTGGTTATATTTAAAGGCATTATTATAAAGGTAGTACATCAGCGTTACGGAGGAATTGTTCGGTCCGCCACCGGTCAATAACTGAATAACTACAAAGATTTTTAATACGGCAATAATATTGATAATCGTAATATAAGTTGTTGTCGGTCCTACCGAAGGAATCAGGATCTTTGATATCACTTGCCATCTGCTAGCACCGTCGATTTCGGCTGCTTCAAAAAGCTCTTTCGAGACACCAATCATTGCAGCTATATACAGAATAATTGCCTGGCCCACGTTAGTTGCGAAGGTTACAAATATCACGACTGGCAGAACCGTCTTTGGATTTCCCAGCAGATTAATCGTCCCTAGTCCCATGTCTTTATATAGATAAGAGATAAGTCCATTAGCCGGATTCAGCAAAAAGCTCCAGACCATACTCATAACCACCATGGACACCATTACCGGGATATAATAACTTCCTCTAATAAAGGAAACGTACTTAGCATTTTTATCAAATACCGCGGAGGCTACGAACAATGCAAACCCCACTGTAAGTAGAACGATAAATATTACGAACACAACGGTGTTGATGGTAGCCTTAAAAAATACCGGATCATTAAACAATGTGGTGTAATTGGCAAAACCCACAAATTTCTCACTGTCATAATTAATCTGGTATAGACTCAGCCGCATCCCTTCTAAGATCGGATAGACAAGAAAGGCTAAGAATACTATCATCTGAGGTAAAATAAACAGATAACCTGTAATATTCTCTTTTAGGTAATTACTACGTAGTTTCATATCGTTTACCTTTCTAATTAACAGCCCCAGAGTCTCTTCAGACCCTAAAGGCTGTCAATCGTGTATTGTTTATCTGGTCTTAGATTATTGGAAAATTACAGAGCCAGCTTTATTGGTCTCAATCACCTTGTTGCCACTTGTCTGATAATCTTGTACAAACTGTTCCGGTGTCTTAGCTCCCATGTAAAGTGCTTGTAGCTCTGGATATAAAACCTCTCTTAATTGGCTGTATCCTGGAACGTTGCCTGTGAAGTTGAACAAATATTTAGAATTGGCATCGTAAGCTGCAAACAGTGGATTCTCCGCTTTAAGTGCTTCGGCTACAGAACTTCTTACAGGAATACCATTCTTAGAGGATTTAACTAACTCAGGATCGCTTGAGAAAAACTTCACGAAATCCTTAGCTACTTCAGTCTTCTTAGCATCTTTGGACTTGAATACACTAGCGCCTACTACATAAGTAAAGGATAGAGGATCGCCGCTTTCCGACGGAATATTAGCAAGTCTCATATCGAATTTCGCTGCCGTACCATCCGCCATATTAGCTTTCGTACCATTAAACAGAATCGGGTTAGTGAAACTGATCGCTAATTGCTGATTTTGGAACATAGCATTGGCATCATTAGAAGAAACAGATTCTGCTCCTGGATTTGTATATCCGCCGTCATATAGGTTTTTCAGCCAAGTTGCAGCTTTAACTCCGTTCTCATCGTTCAGGACAATGTTGCCTTGATCATCAAAGAACTTATTGCCGAACATTCTCATATAGGCAAGGTTCCATGTATCGCCCTGATTATTTACAGCGAATAATGCCATTGGATATGCATTCGAATACTTATCCTTCGGCAGATTGTTTTTCAGACCCTCAAGAATTTGTTGATATTCATCCAAGTTCCAAGTTTTGATTTCGGATTCTTCACCCACAAACTTTTCTAAGCCTGCTGCTTTAAACATGTCCGCGTTGTAAACCAAGGTGCCTGGGTTGTGCTGGAATGGATAGAAATAAATATCTTCTCCGAACGTTACAGCGTCCCAGTAGTTTTGAGCAATATCGCTTTTCGCGTCTTCATCAATGATGTCGGTCAAAGGAACCAATGCTCCACGGTGAACGTAATCCCCCATCGGGAATACACTCTCAAAGAACAACATCTGGAGGTGTTCCTCCGCTTAAGTTAACGTTAAGCAATTGATCGCGCTGATCTCCAGCAATGACCTCTATTTGAATATCCGCATCATATTTATCATATTGTGCTTTGAATTTCTCAGCGGCGTGCTTTAGGAAGCTATCATAGTCCGCGCCTGCCTCCGTGGCATCCACAACACCCTTCCACTGTGGAGTCAGCCATACTCTGATCCCCACTTTTTCCTTCCCAGATGCAGAAGAATTATCGGATGTATTAGAGCTAGCAGCATTGTTACCTGAGCAACCTGAAATTAAAGAAATAATCACCATTAGCGCAACCATTGTCGAGAGTAAACGTTTTTTCTTCATTTATAAACCTCCCTAAAAGTTTTGTGAGCATTATCTTCTCTGAATCGCTTCGTACAAAACTCGCTTCGAAAGCATACGCTTAAAGTTTTGTAAGCATTATCTTCTTTGAATCACTTCGTACAAAACTTGCTTCGAAAGTATAGAACCCTTAATTTAAAATCCGTTTGGCATGGTATTGCACTAAATCGGCCATGCTGCGATGTCCTTGCGGATCAAGATGCATATAATCAATTTCATTCATCGATACATGATCTCTGGAGTCTATAAAGTGGATGCCAGTTTCCGTTAGTAAAGCTGCAAGATGCTCAGCGAGCTCCATAGACTTCTCACTACATCCGCTACCCATTGGTTTGCCAATAGGGGTATGAATATACTCTGCTCCAATCGGAGGGGGCGCGATTACTAGAACCTCTGGAGCCTTCCCCTCGGGTCCTGCACCGCTATCTTTAGCTTTAAGAGCCAACCTAACAATACCTTGTGCGATGTTATAAGAAGTTAGTCCAAACCTTTCTTTTGTATCATTGGTCCCAAGCATGATCACAACCAAGTCTAATGGCGAATGTGACATCAGGCAGGGATAGATATAGGAGATTCCAGAAAGTCCTTCAAATAGAGGGTCCTCACTGACACTTGTTCTGCCGGGAAGCCCTTCTTCGATCATTCGGTAGGCGTCACCCAATTCTGTATGAAGAATTCCCGTCCAACGAATATCATCCTTAAATCTGCGGTCTGTCTCTGCGTCGTAGCCCCAAGTATTAGAATCGCCAAAGCATACGATGGATTTCTTCATTATCTTAACCGCAATATCTTTCAATAGCTTGATCAATCAATTTCATAATGTCTGCGATCGGACCAGCATCCTCAACGGCTACTGCCTCAAGCGGTGCTCTTACGCTGCCAATGTTTACGCCTCTTAATTTTAGAAGCTCTTTTATTCCGGCATACATGGCACCTTTCAGCGAACAAAGGGCGATGATAATATCGTTGATATCGCTTTGAATTTGTCCAGCTTCTTCGAACTTACCAGCCTTAACAAATTCATTAGCTTGCAGGAACAGCTCAGGCATAACGGCATAGGTTCCACCGATTCCCGCATCCGCTCCCATGATTCTTCCCGCAACATATTGTTCATCCGGTCCATTAAATACCACTACATCTTTTCCACCCACTCTTTTGAATCTTTCAATATCCATAGTCGGCATGGAGGAGTTCTTCACACCGATCACCTTTTTGTTCGCAAGCAGCTTCTCAAATAAGGAAGGAGTCAGTGTATATCCAGTAGTCTGAGGAATGTTGTAGATGATGAAGCTTAGAGGGGTTGCCTCCATAATCTCGCTCCAATATTTATAGACCGCACTATCAGGTAATTTGAAATATATAGGCGGGATTGCGGATAATGCATCATACCCTAAGGTTGCAGCATGTTTCGCTAACTCAATGCTATCTCTAGTCGAAGGGGCACCCACGTGGGCAATCAGTGTCATTTTACCTTTCAGGTTACTAGCTACGTAGCTTAGTACCGCTTTGCGTTCGTCGAGACTCTGGTAAATACATTCTCCTGAGCTGCCTCCCACATATACACCTTGAACTCCTTTTTCAAATAAGTAATCACATAAAGCATGCGTCCGGGATTCCGAAATATTTCCTTGATCGTCATAGCAGGCATAAAAGGCAGGTATAATTCCGTGGAACTTTGTGAGTGTCATTGTTAATCCCCCTTAAGTTGTGAGCGGTTTCTTTTCTACATAAACAAAATATCATTATATTTTGGTTTTGTAAATTATTTTCTCTATTTTTAGAAAAATAAAATTTATTTCCACCAATCTTATTTATGATTAGCACAATAATGGTTTTCAGTGCAACTCGCAGCTAATAATCATTTATTTTTCCATATTCATTAGAAAATAATCCTGTAAATATTCCACCCTAAATTTATTTCTTCAGGTTAGTATTTGTTGGATATACGGATGTAAAAAAAATTAAAAAAGTGGTACTAATGAGTATCCTTTCAGCTCCACTAAAAATGTCTCCTACAGGGAGACACTTCTCTCCAGATGAAGCACAAAACCTAAATAACACACAATGTTCACTGAATAATCTGTGTTTTTCAGACGGACACACCTTTTAAAAAATGGAGTTTAGGATTATAATGAAAGCGTAAACAAAGAACTACAAAATCTATTTTGTTTCTTCGCCAAAGGAGGCTGGAGGAAATGCTAGCAGGACTTAAGGAACTTAAAAATTGGGTGACAGAAAACTGGAATCCAACATTGAATACAGGTAATGAGGACTACCGGAAAATGGAGTACTCCGTGGAGCGTCATCTGCACACTCCGCAATCTCCGAAACCACTTAGCTATGAAGAAGAGGCTCGCATCAAGACCGTTAAATTCCATTAACTAACCCTTTCAGATAAAGATTGATTCATAACGAAGACATCAGACCGCCAGATCCGGAAGCAATTCCAGTGGATGCGGTCTTTTATTATGCCTTGTAGTTGTATAACGAAAAAACCTCCCCCACCCTAAAGGGTGAAGAAGGCTAATAGGTTACTTTCGAGGACTTGGCAGTAGGTTATCAATCCAAACGCCTTGTTTAGTTCATCCTTCGATAAACCTCAGCGCGCGTTCCGATTGATAATCAGCTAGGCCTTGGGCGAATTGTTGGTCAGGAAATCCTCTATGCAGCAGCTTTAATCCACCTGAAGTTAAGGAGACATGATGGTGGAATTGATAAAATAACAGCCTATCATGATCCAGAGCATCGTTCTTTAAGTACCGGTAGAAATCCCCAAATCTCATCTGTAAAAAACTATGTTCATGCTCAATGTCATAGTACATTGCCCCTTCAATATCTATCAGAAAGGGCTCCAGTTTATCATTAACCATAACATGGTCAGGTCCCAGTTCCCCGTGAATAAACCCATATTGCTGTCTGGGTTGAATTTTTGATTCAAGCTCGTACAACTTATCGAGCAGTTTGCTTTGATTAGACCTGATCTTCTCAATATGTTGGGAGGCATAGGCTAGCTGCACTTTCGCATTTTCCATTTGTAATAAATGACATTCGCTCATGCTGCTCTCGTTAGCATTTGCTTTCCCAAAAACATGCCTCTCGTTGGTATGCATAGCAGTAAGCATTTCCCCCACACGCTGAAAAACTTTATCTTGAACACGTGAATCGGGATGATGAAAATAGGTTTCTGCCATTCTTCCATCTATATATTCAACCAGAGCATAATCGAAAGAGTAACGATCTCTTGCCTTATTCAGATCATAAAGAGCAGGGGTCTGAATTCCATGTTGTGTTAAGTACCTGTTATTTAATTCGAATAAATGACTTCCATAGGATTGTTCATTTATATCTTCATTTGCTTTTTCTTCTTTAAAATAATTCATCGAAAGATCCCACACATACAAAACGCAGGAAAATCCATTACTGCACTCAATCTTGTAGACCACCTTTTGTGCACCGCCATGCATGCGCGAAACACGAGCAACGAAATAACTGCTGCCAAAAACCCTACTAATATAATCCTGTAAGTCAGCCTTATCGAGATGACAAGTAACGTCCATTAACAACACTCCATTTATTAGGTTTTGCCGGCTTCACAATAGTAAATAAAATCCAGCCGAAAGTATAGACTTATTCTTTCCGATCAATTATGATGTTGAATAAGGTCTTGAAAAAAACAAGCATACAAAAAGCCGTTGGAATCTGAAGTGCTCCCTGTCAAGTGGACAGTGTAAAAAACAAAAATAGTTAGTTTAGATACCTCAGTTCGTATTGCCAGAACTGAGGTATCTTCGTTATGCAGCTCGTCGGTATTCGCTAGGTGACAAGCCATCCAAACACTCTGTGTAGCGGTAATTATTGTAGTAGTGAATATATTTGCTAACCTCTGTAAGGACATCATCATAGGTGTCATACTTTGTAAGATAATAGCTTTCTGACTTGTATGTACCCCAAAAACGCTCAATAGGTTGGTTGTCCAAACACCGACTCACACGAGACATGCTTTTCTTAAATCCGTATTTTATATGAAGTCGGTTGTACTCATGAGACGTGTACTGGAAGCCTCTGTCGCTTTGTAAAAGAGGGGATACGCCAGGATTCTTTGCGTAAGCCCTCTTCAACGTATCCATCACGAGTTTATTGTTGTTGGAATGGCTTAATACCCATGAGACAATGGAATTATCATATACATCAATAATAGCGCTCAAATAGGCTTTGCGTCCATTCCCGTACTTCAGTTCAGTCACATCTGTACACCATTTTGAATTAGGAGAATTGGCATCAAAGTTACGGTTCATTACATTTTCAACTACATGGATCTCCGTAGCTTTCACATAACTCGCTCGTTTTCTGCGAATGACTGCTTTAAGCCCAAGAGCACACATAATTCGGTAATAACGCTTTTTGTTGTACTGCTTTTTGAGCTTTCGGTTTAATTGCGTGCGCATTTGACGATAGCCAAGAATCCCTTTTCGCTTGTCATATCGTAGCTTTACTTCTTTCGCTAACGCACGAGTTTCAAGTTCTATGCAAGAGGGTTTCCATTTTAACCACTTGTAATAGGCAGATCGAGCAACCCCAGCTAACGCACACAACTTCGTAATTGCGTGACCTTTTTCTTTGTTCAGTTCTTGAATCGCTTGATACAAGTTTACTTGTCGAACGAGGGTTAGCGTGTATTTCGTCGCTTGATCTCCGCCAACTTTTTTGCGAAGTCATTCTCCATCTCTAGGTATTCATTTCGCGCTTCTAGCTCTTTAATCCGTAGTTTAAGGCGGTCATGCTCATCTAGTTCTTCTACAGGCTTTTTGCGACCGCGATTGTCCTGAAGAGCCTCCTCGCGGCCAACTTGATATTTCCGGACCCATGCGTAAACTTGCTGATAAGATACTCCGTACTTTTCAATCGCTTTCTGATAATCCAATCCATTAGCGATGGTATATTGTGCAATTTCAATGCGTTCTTCGAAAGTTGTTTTACGTCCTTGGTTCATATGAGATAGTCCTTTTCCTGTATGTGTAGGTTTCAATTCTATCTCATTAGTATACTTGGTAATCCATTTTGTCAAAACACTTCTGCTTGAAATATAATGCTTGTTTGTCACCTCTTCAACGGAGCAACGACCAGACAACACTTCGTTAACAGCAGCAAGCTTCAATTCCTTTGGGTATGATTTCCATGTTCTCGATTCCCTCAACCCGTCCAAACCATCTGCTTTATATTTCCTAATCCATTCTCTAACTGTGTGTGAACTAAGACCTAGCTGCTTTGCCTCATAGTTTGGATTTGACTTGTGCTCAAGGCACAGCCCTACGACATGTAATTTTACTTTTAAAGATGTTGGACTTCTATTAGACATTAGAAAAACTCCCATCATTGTAGCAGTAGAAGTTTTTGTTTTTTCTACTGTCTACTATGATGGGAGCTTATCAATCAATTTCAACGGCTTTTTTTTATGAAATATCTAAACAAATATAGAGGAGTACTTTCACAACATGTTCAAACGACTAACTGCACTATTTTCGATTCCCTCTTATGGCTTACTCTTTTTATGTATGTTACTGCAGGGGGTGGGGATTTCACTCAGCGCACCCTTTTTATCCATTTATTTTACGGAACAGCTTGGAGTATCTGTCGGGCTGTTTGGTGTTTTTCTGGCCACCACGTTAATTGCCGGAATATGGATCAGTACACTAATCGGGAGACGCTCTGACCTTGGCTTAAATCGAAGAAACATTTAC
Organism: Paenibacillus sp. FSL R7-0163; assembly: GCF_037969975.1. Classification (NCBI taxonomy): domain Bacteria; kingdom Bacillati; phylum Bacillota; class Bacilli; order Caryophanales; family Paenibacillaceae; genus Paenibacillus; species Paenibacillus sp. FSL R7-0163. The sequence goes on along the minus strand of NZ_CP150224.1, from coordinate 540,261 downwards.
CTTGTCTCCACGCTCTGTAATGCCCTTGCTTATAGCGGATACTTGCTCATTGGGGATTTTACGATCTTATTCATTTACATGATTGTGTTCACCGCACTCGGTGCACCAGGGATGCCTCAATTGTTCGCCATAGCTAGAGAAGCAGTGAATAAGAGCGATTTTACAGATACTGCGTTTGCAAATTCTACCTTGCGTTCTGCTTTCTCTCTCGGCTTTATTACAGGTCCTTTAATCGGTACTCTGCTAATTGCTGCTGTTGGGTTTAAGGGGATTTTCTCGGGCACCATCGGAGTATTCCTGCTGGTTGCCTTACTTATTTCACTATTCCTGAAATCAAATACAGAAGTGAAAAGCAGTACTGCAGAAGTAAAAGTAAAAAGTTTCCGGTTGGGTCAGAACCGTAATGTTCTGCTTCCTTTTCTGATTATGATACTCATGTATGTAGCCCACTGGACGAGTAGCATCAATACTGCCCTCTTTATTACCAACAATCTAGGGGGAACAACAAGCGATGTCGGTTTAGTCAGCAGTATTTGTGCTGCGCTGGAAATTCCTTTTATGATCATGCTGGGACTACTTAGTGCGAAATACAGTAACCGCATCCTGATGATGTGCGGAGCCATTTTCGGAGGAGCTTATTATCTCGTTGTCATTACTTCAGGCGCGATGTGGCAAATGCTTGCAGCCCAAATTTTGCTTGCCTTTTTTGTTGCCGTTATTTCAGCGATTGGCATTAGCTACATTCAGGATCTGCTTCCAAACATGCCTGGGTATGCATCCACGCTCTACTCTAACTCATCCACGATTGGCAGACTGATTGGCAGTCTTGTTGGCGGGTTATTAGCTAGTGTTGTTGGGTACCGGTATTCATTTGTGCTCTGTTTCATACTCGTCATTATTTCTACAATCATGCTTGCGGTAAGCGGACGTTACTCTGTAGATGATCCACAAAAACTAGCGATTTAATCTAGCGGTTTAATCCGCTTTTTCGGGCTTCATTCAGCCCTTAAAATTTCTCCATATCTTCTCGCGACTTACTAACATATCCTCAAAAAAAGGTGGGGGTTAGATGTTAAAAACTATTGCAAGAATGGTCATGTTGATGTCTTTAATCTTTCTGGCAGCATGTGGAGGGGACGTTAAACCAATCGAGGAGCCGAGCATAGGAGCAAATACGCCAACCCAAAGTTCAGCGATTAGTACGCAGAAGCCGCAAAACACAGAACCTAAGCAGCCAAATGAAGCCAGCTTTAAAGCAGAATTGTCGATAAATCTGAAATCATATTCAGATCAATTGACAGAAAATGATCTTCCCGCACTTGAAGTGCTGGAAAAAAACCTAACTGCTTTGGTTGAGCATGACCACACACTTTATCAATCCGGGTTCGTAAACAAAAAACTAGCAGATGCTATGGAGCCTTATTATGACGAACATTATCAGTACAAATTCACAGACATCGAAAGCATCGATTCCATGTTACCCAACGAACATCAGGTGAATATAACGGTAATCGGACAACGCTTGGATATGGCCGCAGAGACCGTTGAAAATGTAAAAATGCTATACGCTATTCGGCCAAACGATCAAGGGGAATGGGTCATTTATATTATTGATTGATTGACTGACTGACTAGCTTATGAAAAATCGTCGTCCGATTCCTGACAGGGAATTTGAACGGCGATTTTTTTGTGAAAAAAACCAATTTCTCACCTTGCTAGCTCAGTTACACATTAATCGTTCGGAAGAGCACCGTGAAATGCCTTCCCATTATGCGAAGGATACCCTGCTACTAGCTACAGACAGCAAAAGTAATCTTCATCCTTTGCGAGATGCGGAGAATGGAATCATGTTTGTGGTAACCTTCTAGCTACCTACCCGATCTAATATTTAAGTAACGTTACGAACATCCTAAGACTTCTAGTCAAGAAAGCAGGTAAATCTTTGCATATAGATCCTATTGTCGTCAAAGCCAAAGCTGGGGACCCTGAAGCATTCGTGAAGTTGATGCAGGAGATAGAGTTACCTTTATACAGAACTGCAAGGTCCATCGTCAACAAAGAAGAAGATTGTGCAGATGCCCTGCAGGAGACGATGCTAAAAGCCTTTAAGAACATCCATACACTCAGAGAGCCCGCATTTTTCAAAACGTGGATCTTCCGGATTCTGATTAATGAATGCAATAAAATGCTCAAAAACAACGCAAGAACCCTCCCGTATGGAGAACTTCCCGAAGTCCCTTCCACTTCCAAGGATTATGAGAAAATCGAATTATGGGATGCCGTTCAACATCTTGAGGAGAACCTCCGGATTGTCATTCACCTTCATTACCTACAGGACATGCCGATCCGTCAAATTTCCGACATTCTCGAAATTTCTACGGTTGCCGTGAAGACCCGGCTGCATCGCGCCCGCAAAAAGCTAAAGCATTCATCTCAATTCAATCAAGAAATGGAGTTGCGACATGGTAAACACTAAGTTAGAAAAACAATTAAAGAACTGCCAAAGCCTACTTCCCGCTCAGTTATCGGATATTGCCCGCTCCAAGCTGAATGAGACTTACCAAATCATCAGGGATACCGATAATTCCATTTCCCCCGTTCAGAGAAAGATAGATGTATCCAAAACTTTTAATAAATGGTGGGTTTCCACTGCAGCCGCTGCAATCCTTGGAGTTACAGTCCTTGCTTCCGGCTTTGTATCGCCCGCAATGGCTGATACACTCAAGCAAATTCCGGTTTTGGGACAAATCTATTCATTATGGGGCGAAAAAAACTTAGATCCCGGTGTTCAACAAGCCGAGGATTTCATCACAAACGTAAACCAAAGCGTGACCCATGGCGATGTGACTATGAATATTCCAACGTTGTTATTTGACGGAACCCGAATTCTTATGAATATAACCACTCCTGGAAACCGTCTGGCTTCGGAGCCCAATTCGCCGCCTTCAGATGCCAATAAAGGGGCGGTGGATAATTTTGAGGTGCTCTATAAAGGCCAACCTCTGCTCTGGAGTTACGAACACATGGATGGTGAGGCTGCTTCCAGCATAATGGTTCAGGTTTTGAACACTTATTATGAGCCGAGCACAACAACACAGACGGTCCAGTTCCCTGATCAGTTTGACTTGACTGTAAATGTGTCGTTAAAGGGTTACGATGTCCCGTTCGAATTCGTTCTGCCTGTTACCACATCAACGCCTGTTACCGCCCTAACTTCAGAGGAGACCAAGCATCACGATAACATTAACTTGCAGATCAGTAAGGTAGAAATCACCCCAATCACAACACAGGTATCCATTGAGTACAAAACCAAACCGGGCCAGAGCGTAAAAGAAATGCTCGCTTCTATCCCTTCGAAATATAAGGGTGCTAACGGGGGCGTCATCGCTCTTCAATTTGACATTGTGGATGAACGTGGCGTTCAACTGAAGCCTGTCGGTGCTCACCCCGTAAGCGAATCTTATAATGTTCATTTTGAACCCTTCAAGACTATACCGAGTACCGTAACCATCAAACCGTACTTAGTCGTTTCCGAAGGTCAAGCCCCAGCTGGGACTAAAGGACTGTGGGAAGACAACAATATGGTCAAGGAATATATCCCTGAGTTGGAGACTGTACCTTCGGTCCAATAGTTCATTTGTAAAAGGGACCTTATTTTCTAGGATGAAAAGGGAATGCAAAACTACAAAAGACGAAGCCATAATAGGCTTCGTCTTTTATTTAGATGACTTCAGGTAGGTTCAATCCAATAAGTTATTCTGATGAAGCCAGCTTCGATAATTTGTCGGCGATATCTTCAGCTTGTAACAAGGAGGAGTATGAATCTGCTGCAAAATATTTTTCCATATCAATCTCAATAATTCGATTGTTTTTGACCGCATCCAACATCTTCCATGTTTTGTCAAATGATAGGTGGCTTGTCGAACACATTTGAATGGATCAAATCTGATGCCCCCGGAGAGTCTCCAACCAAGTCGATATAGCCAAGCCACCTCAGCTCTTATCTGCGGGATTTATCCCGTACATTTCACTATTCCAGCTACCTCAGCTCTTTTCTACGGGATTTATACCGTACATTCCAGCATCTCAGCTACCTCAGCTCTTTTCTACGGGATTTATACCGTACATTCCAGCATCTCAGCCACCTCAGCTCTTTTCTACGGGATTTATACCGTACATTCCAGCATCTCAGCCACCTCAACTCATTTGTACGGGATTTATACCGTACATTCCAGCATCTCAACCACCTCAACTCATTTGTACGGGATTTATACCGTACATTTCACTATTCCAGCCACCTCAGCTCTTTTCTGCGGGATTTATACCGTACATTCCAGCATCTCAGCTACTCATGCAAAATAATTGTGAAGTAGGCACGCTACTCCAGTTTTCGTTGCTCTATATAATAAATTCGGCCTCTTGAATGGGAGTCCATTCCCATAGATAACCTACGCAAATTATCTATACCGAAAAGATTTAGGGCCATCCTTTTATAGGATGGCCCTCTCATTGATTAAGTTGCAATTTTGCTTACCTTAATACTCTCCTTTAATTACAAAAAACGAACCCCGAATTGTTCCAGCTAGCTTGGACTTCTGCCTGGCAAACTTAAACTTCTCTTCTAGCTCCTTTGGGATCTCCATCCCCTCAGAAAGCTTAAAACCAACAGCCCGCTTCTTTGGGTCATCAACCGTATACATAACGTTGACCGCAAGGCCATCCTCATAAAAGACATAGGCATATTTAATATTTTCCACTTGAAAACGCGACGTTTCTAAAGGATTGGCCGCAAACTCAATATCACGTTCTTCTTTTAAAATTCGGTTCACATAATCAAGGGTCTCCTGACTTTCGCTGGCTTGTACAACCGTAAATTCATGTTTGTATTTGTTCATAAAGTAACGGGCCTCATTAGCACGCAGACCAGCAAGCGCATCTACTACAGGTGAAGATTCTAACCCAACCGTAGACACATTTTTAAAATCAACGATATAGGACATTTTCATCTCTCCTTTTCTCTCATTATTACCAAAAAACTTATCGTTACTTAGGATACGGTTCGCGTGTTGTCTGTAACGGCAAGTTTCTGTGTTAACTGCTGTGCTCTTTTTCTATTAAAGTGACCATCTCACGCTTCCACTTTTCTCGCTCCTCTGGCGGGATCGGCTCCCCTTTGGCATACAGAAATCTAATCATATAGAACCCATCCTTCGTAAGCAGGCTGGTAACAAGTTCATGCTCTAATACATTATTGTTCATCAACTGCGTCTCCACTATAGAGCTATTATCAGTCTGATGCAGTACTTGAGCGGTCAACAAGGTCTCTTGGGAGATATAATCCGCTGTATGCTTCTCTACAGAAGTTGCCTCTATCTTATCAAAATAATTAATCGTGAACGTATGCGAAGGTTCGTACCGATGATATTCTCCCAGCGGATAATATCCGATAAATTGACTGTTACTGTAGACATGGAAGGTTGCAGGTACATAGCTATCAAGCTGAAAATACGGGATGAATCGCGCAATGCCTGAATTGATCTCTTCTCCAGGAGGAATGACCGCATCCACACCACTAAGGAAATCACCCTTCTTATCTACAAAAATCGTGCTATAAGGGCTGTACCTCGTAATCCAAATTGAACCATTCTCCTTCACAGCCTCAACGTAATAACTGATAATTTGATTTCTTTTTTCCTCGCGTTCATCGGCGGGGTTAACACAGGTATGAATGTGCTTCCGAGTGTATGTAAAGACTGCTTTAGTGGCATCCATCGACAGTAATTCAAATTCGAGGATTTCAGATTTTATATTATAGATTTGAAATGTCATCATTAATTGAAAGTGATTTAAAAAGGACATTCCCCTCTTATCTGGATGAAATCTTTTGCTCAAACCTTCTTCATCCTTATCCATATAAGCCTGCTCCAAGCCTTCAACCAGGACCTGTAGTTCCTCTTTTGTGATGCCTTTATTTTTCTTAAAGAAAAACATGTCTTCTCTCCCCTCATCATCAGTCTACTTCCAATTACTTACTCCTATTTATTATACGGGCACACCTGTGTACTTTTCTAGTTATGAAAAAACCATTCCTGACAAAGGAATGGTTTCTTTGAGTAGGTATACCTTACAGTCATCCCTACATTTTAAAATGTTCATGAACTAACCTAAATTGTTCTTCTACGCTCATATTTAGTGTTCTTTCTATGGTTTTGATGCCCAGCTTAGTGCAAGCGCTCTTTATTTCATTGGAGAACTTAATCATAGATTTATTACTGTGTTTAATTGTTTCTTCTGGATTTAACGTATAAGCGTTAATGCAGTCCAGAATCATCTTATGGTCTTCTCTAAAGTAATATAATCTCTCTATCTCCGCATCGGACGTATAAAAACATATCATTCTCTTTTCCGGGATAAACGGTATCTCTTCGACCACTTGAAATAACCATTGGCAATGTTCATCTACAGGTTTATTAAACCACTTATTCCAATCTAAACTAGGATTAGGGAATTGAAGGGCAGGATATTCAATAGGACTAGAGAATGGTCTATATTTTAAGAGATCATCCCCTAATGTTTGAAAACCTAATTCCTCTACAAACTTCTTGGTCATAGTAGTCTTTCCAGCACAAGGTCCACCATTTAGCCAATATACATGTTTTAATTGTTCTTTCAAATAATTATTATTTATCTTCATCCAACACACCCCGTTTATATTTAAAAAGCTTACTCTGACACGTTGGTTGTGACGGGTTGGCGGATTCTTATCTTTCTAGACAAAAAAAAGCCTTCCCCACCCTAAAGGGTGAAGAAAGCTTAAATGTGTATCCCCAAATTATGGGCAGCTATATTAGGTTTTCGTACCCGAGGGTGCCTTAGCCAACTGCTCCTCCAGCCACCTTATCGCCTCAGCCTCTCCGGAGAAAGCACCTCCGGGGCAGCCTAGGTTCTTTTAGTGGACAACGCTGTAACTGGCTTGTAGACAGCAAGCAACTTAGCATTCTGCATTACGACCGCGATGCCTGAACAATATTGGGCGATTTCCCGCTTGTTCATCTTGCACCAGTTCATATACAGCTGTGTGACCGCACGCTCTGGACGTGTGTTTTTCTCTGCGGAATGCACCATCAGCAGGCCGAAGGCAGATCGGCGCGCGAGCAGCTCTTCCCAATAAGCGATATATTCTTCTACTGTCTCCTGATCAAACGCCTCCCCCAAACTAAGGCTTATGATCGGCCAAGTGGATTCATCCTTTGTTATAGGCATACGTTTCCCTCCTAAAATGTGCTGAGCATTGCCTAAGATGTGATGCGGAATCCGACGGACTGCTGTTGCAGCTTCCAGAGCCGGTCGTACAATCCGCCGCGCAGCAGTAAGGCATCATGTCGTCCCTGCTCTACCAGCTGACCGTCTTCCAGTACGATAATGTTGTCCGCACCGCGTATGGTTTTCAGCCGGTGAGCGATAACAATGACGGTCCTGCCCGTAATCAACGCATCAATTCCTTTCTGGATTTCGGCCTCATTCTGCGGGTCAAGCGATGCAGTAGCTTCATCCAACAGCACAATTGGAGCGTTCTTGAGAATCGCACGGGCAATGGAGATCCGCTGCTTCTCCCCTCCGGAGAGCGTGCTTCCGCCTTCGCCTACCGGCGTATCATAACCAAGCGGTAATTTCATGATGAAACCATGGCAGTGAGCCATTTCCGCTGCCTGCTGAATATCCCGCTGCGACGCCCCCGGCCGCCCAAAAGCAATGTTGTTCCCGATTGTATCTTGGAACAGGTACACATCCTGAAACACCACCGATACGGATCCTAGCAGATGTTCTGGATCAATATCCTTGATGTTGCGTCCACCTAGCAGAACGCTCCCTTCTTCAGGATCATAGAAACGTGAGATCAGACGCAGCACTGTACTCTTGCCGCTGCCTGACGGACCCACAATCGCAGTCAGTGAACCTTGCGGCATTTCCAGACTTAAATTTTTGAGAACAGGCTCCCCTCCATAGCTGAAGGTAACATTATCAAACCGAATGGTACTGCTCTTAGGAAGAGGACTCGTATTTCCTGTCATTACCGGCTGGCGCAGCAGGTCTACTATACGTTCACCCGCTTGTTCGTTGTAGCGGAATTCGGCATAATTGGCTAGCGCCGTGGTCAATGGATCATAGATTCGTGTGCCGACAATAAGGAATACTGCCAACTGCAAAATACCGAGCTCCCCGCCTAATAATAGATGAACACCTACGTATATCATTAAGGTCAGCCCCGCACGGAGAAGAGCCATAGCGGTTAGAATAACCGGACCGAACATCCCTTCCAGCTTCACACTTTCCTTCATCAAAGTTTTAAAAGAGTTATCCAAACGGACAAATCGTTCTCCCGTCAGGTTATAGGCTTTCATCACCCGTATGCCGTTCAAGTATTCTTGCAATCGGTTCGCAGCGTTCAGCTTGGCCTTCATATGATCCGCTCCGAGTCTCCGCCGCAGCTTGCCCGATAGATACATGATCAGAAGAGCAACCGGCAGCGCTACGAACATGGAAATCGCCATCCGCCAGTCCAGAAACAGTAAACCAGCAAGTGCAAATATCGGCAGTACAAAAGCCCCCGCAAGCTGTGGCAGCAGATGTGAAATGCCCGTCTCAACGAGCGTGAAATCGCCCATCATCATATTGGCTAAATCACCTGGGTCCCGGCGAGTCAGGTAACCCAGCGGAAGCTTCCGCAGATGTTCTGCTAATTCCGCACGTCCCTGTGCAGCAACATTGTATGCCCCGCGGTAAGCGGTACGATAGGCGGGAATCTCACTCAGGAACATCAGCACCATGACGGCGACAAGCCCTGCGCAGATCCACCAAAGGCGTTCTGTCTGAAGTTCTGCGCCCACAGTAATATAAGGAGCAAAAATCAACCGCACCGCCTCAATTACAAGCGCGAACGGAAGCACACTAACTAGATTAGCCAGCAAGGAAAAAAGTACAGGCTTCAGCAACTGCTGCGGTTTGCCGGCAGTAATATTATGCAATACCTTCATAGCTGATCCCCTCCTTTTTCCATATGCCAATCTCCGGCGTCACTGTAGGCATGCCACATTTTGGCGTAAAGCCCGTCTCCCTCAATCAAACCTGCGTGCTCTCCACGTTCCACGATTTCTCCATCCCTCAGCACCAGAATTTGTGCAGCTTCACGTATAGAGGAGAGTCGGTGAGCAATGACAATAACCGTCTTGCCGCGCATAAGCTCCGTAAGTGCTAACTGCATATGAAACTCATTTTCCGGGTCGGCAAAAGCAGTCGCTTCGTCGAGCACGAGCACTGGTGCATTTTTGAGAATAGCCCGAGCTACCGCAATGCGCTGCTCCTCACCACCCGAGAGATAGACACCGCCTTCACCAATTAACGTATCGTATCCCTGCGGCAGCCGAGTAATGAACTCGTCGCATTGTGCCGCTCTGGCTGCAGCCTGGACTTCCTCCAGAGTCGCTCCCGGTTTGCCGACAGCAATATTCTCATACAAAGTGTCATAGAACAGGAAGGTTTCCTGAAATACAAAAGCAACTGTATTCATTAATTCATGGATTGCCATATGGCGAATATCGACTCCACCGATACGGATCGCACCCACTTGCGGGTCCCAGAACCGCGGCACCAAGCTGGCCACCGTCGATTTTCCCGAACCTGACGGCCCTACCAGCGCTGTAACCTTCCCTTGTTCCGCACGGAATGAGACTTCGCTGAGCGCCGCTGCAGTCCCTGCATCTTCACTGTAGGAGAAGGTTACATCCACAAATTCAACGTCAAAAGTATGCGGGGATAGCGGTTCTGCTATTTCTGGTACAGGCTGCTGTGCCAAGAGACGGTCCATCCGCTCCACGCCTTCGCCAATATCCCGAGTGCTTGAAGCCAGCAGAAGTAGCTTGTAGAGCGGAGATGAAACGCCGGGCGCCATAATTAGAAAGAACAGCAGCACAAGCGCAAAAGACATGGAATCCGGTCGACCGCTTAGCATGAAGATGCCCACCGGCAAAATAAAGGTAAACGGTGACGCCAGCAATGTTTTGAATAAGATATAACCTGTTTGATAACGGTCCGTATACTCCAGACAATAATCGCGGTAGCTGGTCATATCACTGTAGAACTTTCTGAAAGAATGCACCGTCTGCCCGAACACCTTAACCGCCGGCATCCCCCGTACATACTGCACCGCCGAAGTATTGATCTGCTCCAACGAATCATGATACTGCTTCACACTGGCCTTGCCTCTGCTGCTCATCATAAGCGCTGACTGCACACCTAATCCTATAATTATCGGCAGCAGGCAAGCTACCGCCAACGGCGGACTAAGCCAAAACATCGCCACGATCATCAGCACCGTAGAAGCCAGCACGCTGACTAAATCGGGAAGCTGATGCGCTACGAAATTTTCCACCTTGTCGACATTCTGCTCTAGCGTTTTCTTGACCACGCCAGTTGATGTCCCATTCAGGAAACCGAGCGGCAATCTGCCCAAATGCTCGGTCATTCGCACACGCAAATTATATTGAATTCGAAAAGCCGCAATATGCGAGCACATAATACCACAATACGAAGTCACCAGCCCTCCGATTAACCCTCCAAGTGCAATCCACCCCCAGCGGATCATATACGCACCGTCGACCTGTCCAGGCGATGAAGCATGGCGCAGCAGCTCTGCCAAAATGAAATAAACAGACAAAAACGGAATCAGCATTAATACAGCGCTGACAGATGACAATATTCCGGACAAGAGCAGCAAACCTCGCTTCTCTCCGGCGATCTCCAGCAGCCTTGGCATGCCGGTTTTGGTTTTACTCACAGCTGTTCCCCCACTCTTGGTAATTACGCACAAAAAAAAGTGCACTGAGAATGATTCTCTGTGCACTAGTGTATAGGAACGTTGTTCACGATTGCTACCGTTTAAGGGATTATAATTAACCAAATCAGGAGCATCTGTGCAGAATACGGACTTACATCTTAATACCGAAGAGACGCTGCCTGCCGCTGATCAGATATTCTCCTGGACGCACACCGAACTTTTTGCGGAAGGCTGCCGAGAAATGACTCACATTACCGTATCCAACCCTGGAGGCTGCTTCACTTACAGTCATACTCCCTTGTTCCAGCAGCTGCTGCGCTCTCTGCATCCGTTGTTCGATAACGTAAGCATGCACGGTATAACCAAACATTTCCTTAAAGCCCTTTTTCAGCTTAAACTCATTGAGGCATATAATGCGAGAAAGGCCTGCAAGCGTTGGCGGGTGCAAATAATCACGCTGCAAAATCTCCTTAGCGAGCCGCAGGCTCTCCATATCCTCTCTGGACAGCTTGACCGAGCACGGAATCCGCTCTGCTTCATATAAAGATTCATTGAGATAGACAGCCATTAGCTCCAGCATTTTGCCCTCCAGATAAAGTTCACGCATGCCATGGCTATAGGAACAATCCGCAATCTGCGACAGAATGAAGCGGATGGATGGTGTGATGTTATTTTTTCCAAAAAACAAACCCGCACCAGCTCCAATGCGAAGCCGTGTATCTTCGGTCAGACCACTGGTCATCCGCTCAAATTGTGCCGGGCTCATATCTATGCTGATGAATCGGTACCCCGCCCCACTCAGGTATGTGCAGTTTTCACTTCTTACCCCGCCATGAAACAGCGCAATTTCTCCCGTATCTATAATAAAATAGTCCGATTTCAGCGAAGTCCCCCACTCAATGCCATGCCCTATGCAGAAAGCCAGCTCCGTACGCGGAGTGCTAAAATTGCCCTTTGCTTCGATATCCCGATTAAACCGGAGATTAAAATCTGTCATCTGGATATACCCATGGCTAAGCAGGCTGCGGCAACTGCCTTCCCCTATTTCGACTGGGGGTTTAATCTCAAAATGAGCCCCATTAAAACGGTAATTATAATCTACCCCTTCACATGTAAGCGTCTTATGGGCATCAATCGTTTCTGCTTCTTTCAGTCCATTGCTTCGCTCCATGCTCATCCCTGCTTCCTCTTACTTTGGGTTAATTATATATGCAATGAGAATGATTATCAATTAAACATTACGATTTCCTCTTCGTTCAAACTGAGCAGTTGGGCAAATAAGCTGGAATATAAACAAAAAACCTTCCCCACCCCGAAGGGTGAAAAAGGCTTACACGCATCACTTCAAAGACATATCTAGCATTCCTAGCTATTCTCGTTTCTTGCCAACTGCACCAAGATAGATAACAAATTCTTCATCGCCGTCTAATTCTAAAATCTCATCTATCAACTTTTGATCATAGATTCCAATTGCGCAAGCACCTGCACCGATGGATTCGCTGGCTAAATAAAGGTTCTGGCAGACATGTCCAACATCGATGAGGATTTTTTTGTGAGCAGAAATATCGTACTTCCATTCGGAGCGGTAGGGTGTGGTACTCCAGGCAAACAATACAGAAGCCTTTTTGGCAAAGTTAGGGACAAAGGGCTGATCCAAAGTAATAGCATCAATCTTTTGTTCAAGTTGATCTAATTCAAACATAAATAAGAGCTTATGTTCCACAGGCAGATATCTGTAGATCCCTTGCCCAATACCCTCTACACGCATAATCATTAAATAGGTTTCAAAGGTGTGCGTCGCCCCGCTGCAGGGTACAGTCCGCAGCGTAAGTCCGTTCTTATTCATACCGCTAATCCCTTGGGTAGCCCATAATAAATAGGATAACTCCTCCAGACTCACAGTATCCTCAGAATAGAACCGTGTACTTCTTCTTTGATCTATACAATCAAAAATATTTTCTTTACTCACAACGTCTTTGCTGACCTTGGGCAAATCAATAATTAGTGCATCTGAATCAAATGGCTTAACAATTGGCGGTTGTGCAATTCCCTTGATCTTATCTGTTTTGATATGTTTGAATTCATGAAAATTGGATTTCAGAAAATTTCTTTGTTGTTCATATCTGGTCATAACAGATCCTCCTGAACTACCTTAATATCTCTAATTTATCATGTCATAAAAATCATACGGTGATCTAACTCACTCTTCAGTTGTTTTGGTGAGTAAACAAAAAACCTCCCTTTGCCCCGAAGGGCAAAAGAAGGCTTAAACGCGTCACTTCCGAAGACATGGCCAGCTATATTTTCAGCTCCCCAAGCTTGATCAGCTCGACAACCGCTTGTGAACGGCCTTTAACGTTTAGTTTTTGCATTACATTGGAAATGTGGTTTCGAACTGTTTTTTCGCTGATAAATAATAAGCCAGCGATATCACGAGTCGTTTTGTCCTGCACGAGAAGCTCAAAAACTTCGCGCTCACGATGAGTCAACAGAAATTTGCTGTGGTGTTCGTTCCCCTTCAATGGTGTCACCCCTCCTTGCCCTGGGTTTGTTTGGTATAACAAGGTAAAGGGATACAGTCAAAACATATTATGTATTGTTGATGTTAATGGTGCTGTAACAATTATAAAATGGGCTTAGTTCATTCAAATGCAAAAGCCTGAAATTTTCATGAATAAGAACATCTTTTTTCAGGGTAAACTACGGTTTGTTGTTCCTTATTAAAGGAGGTGTATGTATGAGCCATTCAAAAAACAATCAACCCACCAAAGCAGAAGTACAAACTACGAAATTAAACAAATTACCACTCGTAGGTAAATTCGAACCTGAATTTTCTGCAGAGGAAGCTGCAGAAGTGTTCGAAAACCAACCCTCTGCCGATCATGAATCCCATAATGAACGATAAAAAGCAGATGACCTTTGATCTTATTCTTAAGCAGATCAAACCTTCAAAGAATGGGACTGTCGCATTAACAGCTTAATTAACTATAAATGAGACGGTTCGCTTCATTTAAACATCGTAAACAATATAGAGCAGCGATTCGCCATTAATGGGAATCGCTGCTTTATGTTGTGGACCGTCGGCTGCCCGCTCCAATAGTGTATTCATCAGCCCCTACTGAGGCTTTCGGACCCAGATGGCGTTATTTGCAAATTTATCGCCTTTTGAGCGAAGTTTCGGACTCCAGTGACGCTATTCCTTAGAAACAGGCCCATATTCGGTACTTTTCAAGTCAATAGTGACTATGCGGTCCGATAGCGACTCAAATATCGAATAATGCTGCATTTAGTGTCATCTGAGTCCTTTAGTTACTGCGTATGCCCAAAGATCAACTTGTCGGTTACTGCTGACTACGCATAAAGGTTCGCTGGGGCCTTTACTGCTGCGTACGCGCAAAGGTTCGCTGGGGCTAGAGCTGAGTTCGTTGTTGCTGAATATGCGAAGAGAATAGTTGGGCCGATTACATAGTACTGTGTACGTTCGCTTGTTCGCTGGGGCGGTTACTATTCTGCTTTTTCAATTGTAATCGGATACATTACCACAAACCATACTCCCAACCCTGGGAGTTTTTTGTCGGGCAATTATTACAATGAGATACATCACATTTTTATATTGACAGTAATTGTATACGGACTTATGATAAGTCCAGCATAATTGATAACGATTATCATTTAGATATAAAAAAGGGGTGTTTTTTTAATGAAATTTACTTATGCGGTGCCTGCAGGTCTGCTTGCAGCCTCCATACTATTTACCGGATGTGCCAATAACAACAATTCTACAAATACTGCTACCAACAGCACTACAGCCACCAACACACCGACGACTGCTGCGGCTACCAACACACCGGAGACTGCCGCCGCTGACTTCACGTCAGCTATAGATCAATATCGCACATACGTCATCCAGCAATGTGATGAATTTGTTAAGCAAACAGAGAGTTTCACCAACGCTGTAAAAGAGGACAAGATTGATGAGGCTAAGGCGCTCTATGCTCCTGCCCGCATGTATTATGAACGGATTGAGCCTATTGCAGAAGCACTTGGCGACTTGGACCCAAATATCGATGCCCGGGAAAATGATGTAGATGCGGCAGAGTGGCGCGGTTTCCACAAGCTTGAGAAAGCACTCTGGCAGGACAATACAACTAAAGATATGACAGAAGTTGCTGACCAATTGTTGAAGGATGCACAGCTGTTACGTGCGAAAGTTGAGACCGTTGAGATCGACGCGAATCTGCTCGTAACTGGTGCTGTTGAGCTTT
This sequence comes from Paenibacillus sp. FSL R7-0163, assembly GCF_037969975.1. Classification (NCBI taxonomy): domain Bacteria; kingdom Bacillati; phylum Bacillota; class Bacilli; order Caryophanales; family Paenibacillaceae; genus Paenibacillus; species Paenibacillus sp. FSL R7-0163. The sequence continues at coordinate 525,162 of NZ_CP150224.1, read as the reverse complement.
TAAATGAAGTCTCCTCCTCCAAAGTAACCGGAGAGGAAGAACGTTACTCGCACACAGACCTGTATGATTTCGTCGCAAACGTTGAGGGCGCGCAAAAGATATACGAGCTGTTAAAACCAGAACTAGCTAAAAAGGATGCCGATCTTGAAAAAACCATTGGTGAACGATTCGCTGCCTTGCAAGCTGAGCTTGCCCCTTTCAAATCCGGAGATGGATATGTTTCCTATGAAGAGCTGAAAGAAGATGAAGTACGTAAACTGAGTCAGAATTTGGACGCCTTGGCTGAGCCATTGTCCAACATGGGAACTATTCTAGGAGTGTGACCCTCATGAATAAACATAACAAGTTCACTGGAGTACCAGGTAATCCTGAAAGTCCCCCTCTTAATGATCAATCGAAGAATCAGCCTATATTTGGTAAAAAATTAAGCCGCCGCGATATGCTGCGGCTTACTGGCGCCACTGGCCTTGGTCTTTTGTTAGGGGGCGGAGGTGTCGGTGGAATTATAGCTGCGCGTAATGCTGTAGCTGAGCCAACGAAAGCCGCAGAAGGTGATTCCAGTTCCATTCCTTTTTATGGGAGCCATCAGGCGGGAATTTTGACACCTGCACAAAACTTTATTTATTTTGCTGCCTTTGATTTCACCACAACCAAACTGGCCGATGTGAAAAAACTAATGCAAGCATGGACCACTGCCGCTGCCGCTCTTACTACTGGCGAGCTTATTGGTGACGTAAATGACAATCCCAATCTTCCGCCCTCAGACACCGGGGAAGCGGACGGGCTAAACCCTGCACGGTGTACGCTGACCTTTGGTGTTGGCCCTTCCTTTTTTGATGAAAGATTCGGCTTAGCTTCGAAACGCCCAGCCCTATTGGCCGATCTTCCGGCATTTGCGGGTGACAATCTTGATCCGAAATGGTGTGGCGGGGATATTTGTGTGCAAGCCTGTGCCGATGATCTGCAGGTTGCATTTCATGCGATCCGCAATCTGGCTCGTATTGCCCGGGGGACTGCTGTACTACGCTGGACACAGGAAGGTTTTCAACGCACTGGAGCAGCGGATCCCAAGGGGGCTACGCCACGCAATCTTTTGGGTTTCAAAGACGGCACGGGCAATCCCGATACAACTGATAACGCTGAAATGAACAAAGTGGTCTGGAACAGCAGCAGTGACGGTCCTTCTTGGATGAGCGGCGGCACTTATATGGCAGTACGCCGGGTGCGTCTGCGTATTGAAGTCTGGGATCGGTCTTCGCTAAGTGATCAGGAGGCTACCTTCGGGCGTTATCGTCACACCGGAGCTCCACTCGGAGCTAAGGATGAATTCGATGAGTTGGATCTTTCAGCGGCGGACGCTTCCGGGAAACCTGTCATTCCGGCGAATTCACACTCCGCATTGGCGCATGGTGACGGTACAGTCAAAATGCTGCGCCGCTCCTACTCTTTTTCCAGCGGTTTGGACGTCACCACGGGACAGCTTGATGCAGGTTTGTTATTCATTAGCTTTCAACGTGATTTAATGAAACAATTCGTTGCCATTCAGCAGCGCCTCTCTAAGACTGATCTCCTGAACGAATATATGACTCACACCGGCAGCGCGGTATTTGCCTGCTTCCCGGGTATCCGCAGTGGCGGCTTTATCGGGGAAACACTACTAAGCTAAATTTATGGCTGTCCATTATTGAAGGGGGATTATCCCGATGTTATCTCTTACGCATCCTAAACGGCAAATGCCAAAGGTTGCTTTGCTGATTCTTTTTGGCTTTTTGTGTATGCTTTTGCTCTCCAGCCCCGCGGGGGCGGAGGGCGATGGCACGGTCGACGAGCTCCTGCCGCCGGTCGGCAGCGCGCTCGTCGAAGCCGGCCAGAGCCGCTGGGACGCGGCCGCCGCCGATGTAGAAGTGTTCGCTGCGCTGTGGCGCACCGCGAACACAGGCACGCCGGACCCGGCACTCGCCGGTCCGGCTGCTGCCGTTGACGCCGCGCTTGCAGACGCGGCGAAAGCCCTTGCGGCGGGCGGCGGCGAGCCCGCCAAAACCGCACTGTCCACGCTCGCGAGAAGCGTGGACGCGTACGTCACCGCCGCCTCCGGCACGGTCGGCGGTGATACTGGAGCCGCCGGACGCGAGACGGCGGCGAAGCTTTTGCCCGCGGCGGAACGTACGCGGGATGCGGCGCGCAGCGCCGACTGGAGCGCGGCAGCGGCAGCGTACCGCGACATCGTCAGCGGATGGAAGCCGGCGGAGCGCAACATCCGGGCGGACGATTCCGCCGTCTACAGCCTGCTGGAGACGCGAATAAGCCTGCTGCGGATTGCGCTGCAGGCTGAACCGCTCCGTGAGGCGTCGGCGAAATCGGAAGCAGAAGCACTATATCAGCTGCTGGCTGATTACAGTGAAGGCAAAACCATTGACGCTGGGGACACTTCCAGTGAACCAGCTTCTATAGAGGGATTAATCAACTACCTGAACAAAGCATCCTCCGCTGCCAAAGACAATAACAGCACAGAGGCCGCTAACATCATGGAGCAATTCATCGTAGCCTGGCCTTCTGCCGAGGGGCAAGTCCAGATCGCCTCACCAACAGTCTACAACAATATCGAAAACGAGAGTGCGGCTGTCACAGGTTACCTGCTCTCAAATCCACCTAAACTGGATCAAGCTTTAACCATCATGGACAATATGCTTAGTGAACTAACGCCTTTGGCTGGTGAGACCACTTATAATGCTTGGGATGCCGCTTTGATTCTGTTGCGCGAAGGACTTGAGGCTATTCTCGTCTTGTCAGCTCTTCTTGCTTACCTGAAACGTGATGGCAACGCCAAAGCGCAAAAATGGATCTGGTCCGGTGCAGCTGTCGGCCTCACCGCAAGTATCGGATTGGCTGTTGTGCTCACTTATACCATTTCTCGGGCAGCTTCCGGTGGAGCGCGGGAGATGATTGAAGGGATTACTGGTCTTGTCGCGGTAGTTATGATGCTCACCATCGGACGCTGGTTGCATAGCAAATCAAACACTGCGAACTGGAACAACTACGTGGGTAGGCAAGTTGATGGCGCGCTGGCCAAAGGAAACCTTTGGTCACTGTCCTCCGTTGCAGCGCTTGCGATTTTACGTGAAGGTGCAGAGACTACTATTTTTTATGTGGGCATGGCTCCATCCATCAAGCTGTCTCAATTACTGCTTGGGATTGGATGTGCTCTGATTATTCTTGGTATTGTAGGTTATGCAATGATTGCCTTGAGTGCAAAATTACCGATTGCCGCCTTCTTCCGTACAGCTACAATTCTTATTTATTACCTAGTATTTCGCTTTCTTGGGGAGAGCATTCACTCGCTTCAGGTCGCTGGCAAACTTCCTGCGCATGTACAAGAGGGCTTGCCTTCAATTAACTGGCTTGGCATGTATCCAACTTGGGAAACCTTGCTTCCACAGCTGCTTGTCCTGCTGTTTATTGTGTGGGAGCTGCTTCGGAACAGATCGCCAAAAGCTTCACGAACAGCTTAGTTTTATTAATACAATAGATCTACCGGTCCGTCACGCCCTTGTGGTTACGCCGGTTTAGTCCGGTAATCTCTTGCATTTACAGTCTAATTTATGAAATGGATTCCATAGCAAGCTTTTTATTTGGGAGGTTATTTGCGGACAATATGATAAAATAAAATGATTATACACAAGCACCAAAGGGAGGCTGTTGTACTCTAATGGCTAATATTAAAGAAATTGCCCGTATGGCTGGTGTTTCCGTGACAACAGTCTCGCGGGTGCTCAATAATCACCCTTATGTAAGTGAAGTCAAACGAACCGCAGTTCTAACTACAATTGAAAAATTAAACTACACGCGTAATATGAACGCTGTGCATCTGATCACTGGGCGGACTCAAGCTATAGCTGTTATTATTCCGTATACCAACTTATTTTATTTCTCAGTCATTATAGCAGGCTTGGCTCAAGAAGCACTGCTGGCTCAATACCGGCTCGTTCTGTGCCAAACCGATTATCGTACTGAAGAAGAAATTAAGGTGCTTGAGATGCTGCGCAATAAAGAAATTGACGGTGTGGTTATGGTCTCTTCAACAATGAGCTCAGAAGCTATTGAAGAATATACAGCTTATGGCCCTATTGTGGTATGTCAGGATAGAGGAGAACGCCAATTTTCTTCTGTATATATTGAGCATTATTCTGCTTTTCGCAGCGGCCTTCAATATTTGAATGATAAAGGTTACCGCCATATTGGCTACTGTGAAGGAAGACCATACGGCAGCAGCAGCTCTATCCGACAAATTGCCTTTAGAGACTTTCTGGCGGCTACAGATCAGCCTTACATTGATGAATGGATGATCTATAACTGTGTGACCGAAGAGGACGGTGCCCGCGTACTACACCAACTGCTGCAGATGAAGAATCGTCCTGATGCCCTGATTATTTCAGCAGGCGATCATATAGCGGCCGGTTTAATCATCGAAGCTTGGAAAAAGGGTATCCGCATTCCTGAGGATCTGGCCGTCATCGGATTTGATGATCAGCCTATCGGCCGAACGTTAGGTCTGACCACTGTAGATAATCAGTTAACTGAAATGGGCATATCCGCTTTTCGGATTATCTATGATCAGATCCAGCGAAATGATGGACAACCCGTTCACCGCAAGCTTGAGTACCGTATTATAGAACGCAATACAGTATAGCATCCCTTTTATCTTATATCTCCGTAATTACATCATTTAACGGTCCACTTTGCAGCCTTCTGCGAGTAGGCCGTTTTTTATTTTTGCATATTCCCCTCAAGTATTCATTTTTATCCCTTGCTTCCGAATGGAATTTGTTTTATCCTAAGTATGAAAATAATTTTCTACATTTAGTTAATAATTATAAAAATAATTTCAATACCCCATTGAAACGAGGTGGATGAATGGATGTCCCCAATACTGCATGCACTCGAGCATGAGAAGGCCAAGCTCTCTCAAATGGAACGAAAGCTGGCTGAACGAATTCTCTCCTCACCAGGCGAAATCGTTCATATGGGCATTACAGAATTAGCAGAACAATGCGGAATAAGCCCGGCAACGATCACACGTTTCTGTAAGGTGCTTCATTTTAAAGGCTTCCCCGACTTCAAGGTGAAGCTGGCAGCAGAAATTGCTCATAGTGATGCCGCGCCGCAGGATGGTGGCTCTTCTTATCAAGATATTGTAGCAGGCAACCCACTCTCCGTGATTGTGGAAGCGATGCAGACGAACCATCTGACCTCCATCAGGGACACTACTTCCCTGTTAGATCTGGAGCGACTGCAGGCAGCAGTTAATTTATTGTGCCAAGCACGCCGCGTTGATCTATACGGGATGGCGACCTCTTCCATTGTTGCTCAGGATTTCTATCAGAAGCTGATCCGCATAGGCGTAAATTGCACTGCTTTTGCTGATTCCCATATGCAGATTACCTCTGCTTCATCACTCTCCGAAGGTGATGTCGTGTTCGCAGTATCCTATTCGGGAGAGACTCCCGAGACCATTGATGCCTTGATGTGTGCGAAGGCTAGCGGAGCAAGCACTATCGCACTAACCTCTTATGGCAGCAGCACCTTGGCTACTCTGGCGGATATCCCCCTATTCTCCTCATCTTTGGAGAAAGGTATGCGCCGGGGAGACATGGCCTCACGCATAGCTCAGCTTCACATCATTGATATTTTGTTCACTGGAATGGTCAGCACCCGTTTTGGGGATTTTATTCCTAGACTGGAGCAATCTTATCTCAATGTCCAACAATACCGAAACAAACGAGGAGGACAATCCTAATGAATATTCTAAAGTTCCATAGTGATGAAGATTTCGTACAAACGGGTGCGAATCTTATCGCCAGCCTACTGCAAAGCAATCCTAAAGCCGTGCTCGGTCTTGCGACCGGAAGCTCCCCAGTTGGTGTTTATGCCAAATTGGTTGAAATGCACCAAAAAGGACTTGTGAGTTTCTCTAAAGCAACTTCCTTTAATCTGGATGAGTATATCGGCTTGCCTGTCGACCATCCACAGAGCTATCGCAGTTTCATGAACGAGCAATTATTTAACCATATAGATATTGATCCAGGACAGACACATATCCCTAACGGAAACGCAGCGGATATGGAAGCAGAATGCCTTGCATACGATAAAATGCTGGAAGAAAACGGACCCGTTGACTTGCAGATTCTCGGTATTGGCAGCAACGGCCACATTGGATTCAACGAACCCGATGCTAACCTCAGCAGCAAAACCCATGTCGTTGACCTGCTTGATGATACCCGGGAAGCGAATGCCAGATTCTTCGACAGTTTGGACGAGGTACCTCGGCAAGCGATCACAATGGGCATTGGAGGCATCCTAAAAGCACGCCAAATCCTCTTATTAGTTCGTGGTGCCGGCAAAGCTGAAGCCATCCGCAATGCTGTTGAAGGCCCGATTACAACCCAATGCCCTGCATCCCTGCTGCAGAGCCATCCAAATGTAATCGTTCTCGTAGATGAAGGAGCAGGCAAATGGCTGAAATAAATAAAGAACTAGAACAGTTGCTGTTCGGTAAGGTACTGACTCCCCAAGGTTTAATTGAGCATGGTGTGATTGCCGTATCTGGAGAGCAGATCCACTATGCTGGCGATGCGGCTTGGCTCCCAGAGCGTTACGCTCATTGGCCTGCCAGTGGTCAAGCAACGGATCTTCTGATCCCCGGATTTGTAGATGTACATGTTCATGGTGGAGCTGGCCACGACTTTATGTACAGTGATACTGAATCGCTGAATGCCATCACTAAGTTCCATAGTTCCCAAGGAACAACAACAATGCTGGCTACAACCATGACCGCTTCCAAGTCTGCTATTGACCAAGTATTCTCCGAAGTCAGCGCTTATCGTGCTGCTGAAATGCCTTACACACAAATTGCAGGCATGCATCTGGAAGGACCCTTCATCAGCCCGAAATGGTCCGGCGCACAAAATCCAGAGCATATTGTTCCTGCCAATATTGAGTGGCTAGCACAATGGGAGAACGATTATCCAGGAATGATCCGGCAAGTCACGCTTGCTCCGGAACGTGAAGGTGCCCTCGAAGCTATTCTCTGGCTGCGCAAGCACGGTATAACTGCAGCGCTCGGGCATACGGATGCTTCCTTTGAAGAGGTTATTGCCGCAGCAGATGCTGGACTTAACCAAGCTGTGCATATGTTCAATGCGATGACACCCCTACATCACCGTAAACCTGGAGCGGCTGGCGCTATTTTGTTCGATAAACGCATTCGCGCAGAGATTATAGCCGACGGGATTCATGTTCATCCCGCAGCCATTTCTATATTGACCCGTCTCAAGAAAGAGAACAATTTATTACTGATTACTGATGCCATGTCTGCAACTGGACTTAGTGATGGTGAATATACAATTGGTGATTTACCTGTACTCGTTCAAGATGGCATCGCCACCCTTAAAGATAATCCTGCTGCTCTAGCTGGAAGCACACTAACGATGATTCGCGGCTTCCGTTATCTGATCCAAGAGGTAGGACTCAGCTTGGAAGAAGCCTCCCGTGCTGCAAGCCTTACGCCAGCGGCGTCCATTGGAATGGAGCGTAGCATTGGTTCCTTGGAGGCTGGAAAACGCGGCGATATCCTGCGCCTTGATGCTGAATTTAATATTTGCGGCGTATGGATCGGCGGACGTCCAATCACCACTTCATAAAATTAGCTCCAAACAAAAAAGCAACAATTCTCTCCAGATGGTGAGATTGTTGCTTTTTTATTTAGATCACAATAATCATTAATAATTACGTGTTGGGAAAATTCGTTCAACCATGGTACGGAATTCATCCACAAATCCTTTTATCGGATGACCAGCACGAGCCTCTTCAGCATAAACATTAGCGCGTTCCACGAAGTCAGGATTTGCTGATACGTATACATCCTTAATTCTCGCATCATGTTTTTTAACTTCTGCAGCAATTTTATCTTTAATTGCTTTGGTAACTGTTTCTGTTTCTCTTGTATTTATGGTGTTATTTGTGTTATTTGAGTTATTCGTGCTATTAGTGTTGTACATATGCGTCGAATTACTTCTGTAATTCGTGTCATGGGTACTAGGAGTGGTACTGCGCATGCCCATGCCCATTCCAGTTCCCATACCTTTTCCCATCCCCATATCTACATCATGTTTCGAGCCATCGCTGTTCAGCAGAGGACCATTATTATAAGTATGGTTTCTTGTCGTACCTGTTCCCATAGTACCTGTACCTGTACCTGTACCCAACATACCCGCTCCCAAATTACCCATACCATTGATTCCATTTCTGGTTGCCGGTCCAGTACTTGTTGTACCAGGAACTGTATTTACAGTACCTCTTAAGGCTCCGTTCATACCATTTGTTACGGCTCCAGTATCATTCATTCCATCACGGCCAATTTTCACTCTTCCTGTACCAGACATTACGCCAGTCGGTCCATAATTGTGAGGAGTGGTTGAAGATTTTGCCCGATACGATGGAGTCCCTTTGGCACGCAAGCCAGCAGTTGCATCATTTAAAGTTACTGCTACATACGCGCTTTTACCTGCAAGCATTACATTCGCTGAACGGACTTCAGGCATAGCAGCAATCCGGTCTGCAAGCTCCTGACTAACTTCCATCTTAGTGATGTTATGCGTGCCACCGCGTACGGAATTTACACCAATACGCCCATCATCTACTCCCCGGACACTATTGGTTTGCACATTAGATTTTTCTGCCGTATTGGTTCCACACCCTGTAATACTCACCAAGCCGAGAAGCAATGCAGCTGAGACTGACATACTGATCTTGGATCGCAACATGAATTCATCCTCCATCTCTAATGTTGTATGTGTGCAGTGTACGATCGTTAGGATGACCTTCTGAAGAACAAGCTATCCTGAAAGGATTTGGAACTATGCCACTTTGACCGTCACCCGCGAGTGCAGATCGGCGTATCTTATAAACAGTAAGCCATATCTCAACAAGTCGGTATTGCTCCGCAAAAGTCAGGAGGCTTGTGCATGAAAGTTCTATTTACGTTTTATGTACCGAGTGGCGGGGTGGAGACATTAAATAAGCTGCGATGTGAAAGTCTCCAGCGAAGTGGGATCGAATGCCATGTTTTATATCTAATGCCGGGTTCAGGCCAGAATACGACCAATTTTCCGGTATTTGTCTCATCTTCAGATGAAGAAATTAAAAATTTGCTGGATACCCATAATTACGATGCTATTATTGTTACATCAGATTATTTATTACTGAAACGTCTGCGTGAACTCGGTTACCGCGGTATTATGATATACGAATCTCAAGGCCTTGGAAAACGCAGTCATGCGGAAACTCTGATCAGAGATGCTGTCCCTTATTTACGTTCTTATTGTAATGCGGTACTAATCCCGCCAACCGATCATTTGTTGGAGCTGTTTATTGAAATCTGTCCCTGGCTGCATCGTTATGTAATTCCGAATATTGTTGATGTCCAGTCCTTTCAGCATATCCCTGCTGAACCTCCGGCTAATCCGGTTATCGCTTGGGTAGGCCGGCTAGAGAGCAATAAAAATTGGCGGGAATACTTGAGAATCGCCCATGAAATTCGCCTTTATAAACCAGATCTTCATTTGTGGATGTTCCATGATCCTAATTTAGCCGCAGAGGATCAAAAACAATCCTTTCAGGAGGAGCTACACGCCTTAGGGCTGAATGATCGTCTAAGTACTTTTACCAATATTCCTAATCATGTAATGCCGATTTATTATTCCTCGATAGCCAATTCTGGTGGATTCCTGTTAGCCACCTCCATTACAGAAGGATTTGGATATGCTGTTGCCGAAGCGATTTGCTGCACTTGTCCAGTACTTAGTACAGATTCCGATGGTGTCAGATCCTTTATTGTTCATAATGTCACGGGTAAATTTTACCCGCTTGGCAATATTCCAACTGCCGTCAACGAAGGACTGGAGCTTATGAACAATATTCCTCTGCGAGAGGGTCTCCGTCAGCAAGGAAGAGGATATATGGTCTCACGCTTCGGAACCGAGAAGTATGCGCAGTCTTTTCGTGAAATGATGAATTCATATGCCATCTTCTAACCGAAATCAAGCAAAAAAACCTTCAAGCCACTTCTCAAGTGGTACTGAAGGTTTTTTATATTTTAAGGACATATTACTAAGAGTTCCTCGCTACGATCTCAAACAGTGCATTCTGAAACAATTGTGTGCTTTTTTCCCAAGTGAAATGCTGTGAATCCTGCTCCCCCTTACGAGCCAGCCGCTGGCGTAAATCCGGGTCTTTAATTAAGGTTATGATATCATCCGCGAGCCGATTCTCAAACCGGTAGGACATTAAGCAGTTGTGGCCATGCCTGCCATATTCCATATTCCCACCGGAGTAAACAGTAACGAGTGCTGCTCCACAACGCATAGCCTCGATGCCTGGTAGAGATCCCGTATCATACGTACTTGAGCTTACAAAAATATCACTCTCACTATAATGGTAACAAAGTTCAGTATCATTTGCAGGAGTCCTTATATGATATCGTTCATCCATTAATAAAGTTTGCAGTGTAGTCGACTCAGCAAATTCACCAGGAGGAATAATCAAATAAAGTTCAACTTCTGGATGAAGTCTTCTGACCCGATTTAACTGTTCAAGCAAATAATCTTGTTCACGATGACCTGAGAATCCTCCCTCCGGCTTTCGCATAACCGCGGAAACTACAAGCTTATTTTCAGGTTCACGAATGTTCAGGTTTCTAAAAACAGGATTCACACCAATGGGCACGATTGTCCCCTTAATGCCATGATTCATCTGGACGATTTCTTGCTGCCAGCGGGAAAGTACGAGCAGATTGCTGGTTAAACTATAAGATGCAAAAGAACGGCTATTGTCAGGTAAAAAAGTGGGCTCGTAGCAAAGTGCTAAGCGAATATGAATCCCTTTTCCCTCATTACTTGCCTGCTGCGATACCTCGACTGTGGTATAAAAGTTGGAGACAATCACGTCCCCCACTGGAAAATCGCTGGCCGACAAATCATCATCTGCCGCATAACGCAATTCACAATTTATCTCGTATTCAACGATACCATCGCTGGGCAAGAGGATCGTAATTTCATGACCGATCTCTGACAGACGATTAGCCAGTTCTGCCAGCATCCGTTGTGCTCCGCCCCTAGATAGAGTTAGAACAGGAAATATTAATTTCATTCCCCTCTCTCCTTTAGCAGCAGATGCGATAGAACCCCGTGATGTTTTGCTTGTACCAGTTCTATCTCTCTTTTCTGCGCCTCACTATGAATCACTGAGCCCATCTCTTGATGCACTCGATAATCAAGCTGCGGATGCTCAATATAAGACCAGCTAAAATGCGGTAAAATACGCAGCCATAAATCATAATCTTGAGTATATAACAACATTTCATCGAACGTTCCTACAGCACGAAATATATCCATATGAAGAAGAACTGTACTCCCATTCACCGGACAACCCAACATCATAGTCTCAATAAAATGGGCCCTGCTGCTAAAAAGCATACTTACCGTATCTGAGATCCGTTCTCCCTGCTCATTTATATAATAATAGGCTGTATAGTTAAACAAAGTGCCCGTACTTTTGAGCTTTTCTATTTGGTTTTTGATTTTATCCGGGTGAAATTGATCATCTGCACTGAGCCAGGCAAAATACGTTCCGGTAGCCACTTCTATCCCTTTGTTCAAAGCAGAGGCCGTCCCGCCATTATCCTTTTGTATATAAATGATCCTGTCACGGAAGGGAGTCAACTTCTCCAGCCATAGGGTAGAACCGTCGTCGACTACAATGAGTTCTATATTCGGATAGCTTTGATTCAAGACACTTTGGATGGCGAGATCCACATACGAACAGTTATAAAATGGGATGATCACCGATACTTTAGGTACTTCACTCATACGCGCTCACCTCCTTCACCCGGAGCTCAACTTTTTATACTGTTTTACAAGCAAGCAAGGCATCTACTGGTGCATGGTCTTCACCGAATGCTTCTCGAAACGATGGGTTTTGGGCATGATGGAAGCCTTTCAGTACCGTTACCTCATACCCGAGTGCAATAAAATCCTCCGGCTCCCATCCGCTCCGGTGCTTTTGATAATGCTCCCCCTGCAAATGATAATGATCCATACCCTCCTGTGGAAAAAAGCCCCGAGGGGTAAATACAACTACTCGGTTATTGGCGATTCTTTCGGCCATCCCGAGCAGTGTCTTTGCTTCATTTTTATTAAAGTGCTCTATTGAATCAATAAAGGTAACCGCTGAAAATGTTTTGGGGAGGAACAATTTATCCATATGACTGGCATCTGCATGTACCGGAATAATATGAGGTGACTTATATTGACGATGCAGCAGGTACGGCCTGTGAATTTCTAATCCAAGCACTACTGCGGCTTCATATCGTTCAAGCAGGGTACCGGTGCCGCTGCCGATATCCAGAATACTCTCGCAGAATTTCAACTGTTCCAGTAAGACTGGCAGAAAGTCATTCACTTCAATTTCCCGGTACATTACCTTCAGCCCCCCATAGAAGAAATCAAGTGCTGCAGCGAATTCTTGTAGCGGGCATTGGTCGCAGCTGCCTCTGCCATAATTACATCAAAATATTTGATCGTTCCCATGCCATCATGAGTCCGGTAAGCTGTAAGTGATTGATTCAACATCACAGGTGGATATCCGTTCAGAATGGCGCGGAACCATAAGTCATAATCATGTGTGTAAGGAAGTGATTCATCAAAAAGCCCTATGGCTCCAAACACCTCTCGTTTAAACATCACCGTACAGCCATTAATAGGATTACCGTGTAAAAAACAACGTAAGTAATCCAGGTGACTAGGAAACAATGGCGCAGCATTCAGCTGAACCAACTGCGATTGAGCGTTAATATAATTAAAGTTGGTATAGGAGATTAACAAGTGGTTCTGCTCCATGAACAGAACCTGATTGTTGATCTTATCCCGATAAAATAAATCGTCTGAACTAAGCCAGACCACATAGTCCCCTGTTGCATTCAAAATGCCGTGATTCAGTGCGGAGGCGGTTCCCCCGTTGCCTTTGCCCAAATAATGAATTCGGGAGAGATACGGTGTAATTAGATTGCTATGAGCGTGCGAGCCGTCATCGACAATAATGACCTCGTAAGGTTCCCAAGACTGGGAGAGCGCACTTTGCAGGGCGTGTTCAATATAAGGACAATTATAAAAAGGAATCACTACCGAAACCTTCGGTCTCATAACAACCTCCCCTCCCCGTTAACTCGGTAATAATTCAAAATATCCATTAACGATTGGCTAAGCCCAATCTCCGGGCGCCAGCCCAGTGAAGACACATCAGCCTCAGGGGTTGATGCTTCTGAATGAACCTTCTTATCCGCTGTGGCTGCGATCTCTGAAATAGCCCGTTCAGCATCTGCAGGTCCCCAGTCCATTGGCACTGGTCCTACAGAATGACTGAGCATCTGCTCCGCGATCTCCCCGAGTTCCCGCTGCTTCCCCGAATCGATGCGATAGATGGTTCCATTTGTACCTTTACGCAAAATGTAGTCATAAGCTCTAACGGCATCTCTAACATCTAAAAAATCACGCAGCGCATAACGAGAAGAGAGCTTAAATGGAGGTATTTCCTCATCTGGCTGGACTTCACTTCGAACAATGTGCTGTGCTAATAAAGAGCAGAAGCCGGTGGAAGGACCGGGACCAATCAGATTACACGGTTCAGCCAGCAGAACCGGCTGTTTAAATAAGGTGCCCCATGCGAGGGACACCAGCTCTTCTATTGTTTTGCTAAGGCTATACGGGTGTGGTGGCCCAGCCACCACACCCGGTTTGAACTTAAGTCTGGAGCCTGCCACTAGAATCCGACTGCTCGGCAAGCTTCGCATTGCCTCTAGTAAATATAAGGTGGCCATCACATTTGTCTCCATATAAAGCAAGGGATTAAGCCATGACTCGGGTACGGAGTTCTTCCCAGCCAAATGAAGGACAGCGTCCGGCGCAGTTTGCTTGATCATCTCAGCTACTGCTTTCCGGTCACTTAAATCACAAACATATATCTTTACTCCTTCTGGAAAAAGAGTGGAGGCAGCTGTCGATTGCGGCCGCAATACAGCGATAACCTCAGACCCTCCTGCCGAAAATAATCGAACCGCATGTTGCCCGGTGAATCCACCGGCTCCGGTAATCAGAAGTCTTTGCCCTGTCATAAATACATCTCTGACTGTTTCATCCAGTCAGCCAGTTCCTGCAGCATTAAAGGATATGAAGGCAGCGGCAAGAGGACATCCGCTCTTGTATTCACTAGTGTACGATCCTGAATATGTTCATCCTCAGGGATGATCTCCACATTTTCTTTATGAAAAGCCGCCTGAATATGCTGAAGCAACTCATATTTACTTACTGGCTCTGGATGCGCTAAATGGATCAGCCCCGATACGGAGGAATCCAGCATTACATCCACTGCTTTGGCTAATTGGAGCGTTGTGACCCCGTTCCACATCACCCGCCGGTATCCTGAAACTTTACCACTCTGCGCCAGGAACCAATCCATCAGACCAATACCGCCTGGGCGGATTTCGGGGCCAATAATGGAAGTGCGAATCGTAAGATGCCCGGGTTTTTGCACCTCACCGAGGCTTTTCGAAATTGCATATACAGAGGTTCCATCAGGAGCATCCTCTTCGGTGTACCCTCCGCGTGTTCCTTCGAACACGCAGTCGGTACTGATATGGATGAGCCTTGCCTGAACATCCTCCGCCTTTCGCCACAAGTGATGAGGGAGGAAGCCATTCACGTGGTAAGCCCCAATTTTGTCACGCTCCGCGAATTGATTGAGAACCCCCATTGCATTGATAATGCAATGAGGGGAAACGATATCGACCAGCTTCTCAACTCCGGCTATATCGTTCGCATCTACATACAGCCCGCCAAGATCGCTCTTATCCCGGGTTGTATGGAAGACGTGATGCTTGCCCTGGCGGCGAAAATAATCCGCCAGCATATGCCCCGCCATACCGTTTCCACCTAGGATAAGCAGCTTCATTGCAGGAACCCTCCCCGGATCAAGATGCTTTTGATCTCTTCCCGATCCATCAGATTCGTCTCTGAACTGAAGCTATTGAAAGAGACATGAGGATAAGCGCTATAATGTGCCTTTAATTCCGGCATGTTCAGCGTAGGGAGAATTACTAGATACTGTTCATCGTAGACAACGGTAGTTAAGCTTTCGAAATCGCTCATCAGAATCTCGTGGATTTTCTCCCCCGGACGAATCCCGGTCTCGACAATACTCACATTGGACTCTCCGGAAGCTTCAATCAGCACCTCAGCAAGATCTATAATTCGGCAGGTAGGCATAGTCATGACGAAGATTTCTCCACCCAAGCTAACCTCAGAAGCTTTAAATAATAATGTAATAGCATCGCGTAGGGTAAAAAAGAAGCGGGTCATTTTCATATCCGTAATGCGTACCTGACCCTTATCCTTAATCTGCTTCATGAACAAATGCACGACGCTGCCGTTCGTTCCGAGCACATTACCTCCGCGTACAGTAACGAACCGGGTGTTTGAGCCAATCAGATTGGCATAAACGAACAATTTTTCCCCAATCGCTTTGGTCATTCCATAGAAGTTGGATGGGTTCGCAGCCTTATCGGTAGAGATGTAAATTGCTTTTTCAACGCCATTTACAATGGCAGCTTCGATCACATTTTGAGTTCCCACTACATTGGTTTTGAGTGCTTCATAAGGCTGATCTTCACAGACTGGAACATGTTTGAGCGCCGCCAGATGAAAGATGTAATCAACGCCACGGCAGGCTGCAATCAGCGCATCCTTGTCACGGATATCGCCAATGATAAAGCTGAGACGTTGATCTTCAAACTCCCGGCTCATCGCCACTTGAGCGGATTCACTGCGGGAGAATACGATGATTTCCTTAGGATTTTGTGGCAGAAGTTGCCTAATCAGTTCATGCCCCCAGGAACCAGTTCCGCCTGTGACCACAATCCTTTTATTATTGAACATGCAGGTTCCCTCCAAGCAAGAATTTAACTACCTTGACCGAAACATCCGGAGTCATGTATCCTTCCGGTGCCTCCCAATCCCGATTGAGCGCCGTCATCAGCTTGACGCTGCGCAGAATACTTTTCTGATCTACACCTGAGACTACATTGCTGCCACAATCCACTGTTTCTGGACGTTCCGTCGTTCTGCGAATCGTAACTGTTGGCACTTTCATCAAGCAGCATTCCTCCTGTACAGTCCCGCTGTCGGTGATGGCACATAAGGCGTGCTGTTCCAAATAGACAAAATCAAAAAATCCGAAAGGTTCATGAAATTCAACTAGTGGGTTCATTGGAAGGGAAAATTGCTCGGTAAGTTTGGAGCGAGTGCGAGGATGAATGCTGCATATTAAACGAATTCCAAAATGCTCAGCCACTGCGTTAAGACCCGACATAATTTGTACAAGGGACTCTGGATCGTCTACATTCTCAGCACGGTGGGCCGTGACTAGAAAATACTGTCCTGAGGTAAGCTTCAGCTGCTCCAGAATGTCGCTAGTCTGGATTTTGTGCTCAAAATGGGTCATGACCTCATGGATCGGATTTCCTGTTAACACGATACGCCTGCTGGGGAAACCTTCGCTGATTAGATGTCTTTTGCTCTGCTGCGTATAAGGCATATTAATGGTCGAAACGGCGTCGATGACACGGCGGTTTTTCTCTTCTGGTACTTGGAGGTCATAGCAACGGTTGCCCGCTTCCATATGCACCACCGGAATTCCCATACGTTCAGCCAAAATCGCGCATAACGCGCTGTTCGTATCGCCCAGAAGCAAGACACGATCTGGCTGTTCTTTTAGTAAAATGCTTTCTAACCCTCCGAACATGGCGGCAAGCTGACCGCCTAGTCCTGCTTGTTTATCCTGCAGCACATAATCCGGTGCCCGCAGTCCCAGCTCAGCAAAGAAAATACCGCTGAGACTGGCGGTGAAGTTCTGGCCTGTATGCACCAGGATGTGCCGCTCAGCATGTTCGTCGAGAAGCGGAATGATTACACTGAGGCGAATGATTTCAGGCCTCGTGCCTAAAATCGTCATGATCTTCATGAGTTCACTCCCCTGCCTGTTTAATTATAGTCTGACTTGGCTCAGTCAGCGGACTGTGCTCTGTGGTTGCTGGATTGAGCTCATTTTGCGGGATTTATACCGTTCATTTGGCTCAGGTTGCTGGATTGAGCTCATTTTGCGGGATTTATACCGCTCATTGCGTTCAGATTGCTGGATTGAGCTCATTTTGCGGGATTTATACCGTTCATTTGGCTCAGATTGCTGGATTGAGCTCATTTAGCGGGAAATGTACCGTTCATTTGGCTCAGGTTGCTGGATTGAGCTCATTTTGCGGGATTTATACCGCTCATTTAGCTCAAGTTGCTGGATTGAGCTCATTTTGCGGGATTTATACCGCTCATTGCGTTCAGATTGCTGGATTGAGCTCATTTTGCGGGATTTTTACCGTTCATTTGGCTCAGGTTGCTGGATTGAGCTCATTTAGCGGGATTTTTACCGTTCATTTGGCTCAGGTTGCTGGATTGAGCTCATTTAGCGGGAATTATACCGTTCATTTGGCTCAGGTTGCTGGATTGAGCTCTTTTTGCGGGATTTTTACCGTTCATTGCGCTCAAGTTGCTGGATTGAGCTCATTTTGCGGGAATTATACCGTTCATTTGGCTCAGGTTGCTGGATTGAGCTCTTTTTGCGGGATTTTTACCGTTCATTTGGCTCAGATTGCTGGATTGAGCTCATTTAGCGGGAAATGTACCGTTCATTTGGCTCAGGTTGCTGGATTGAGCTCTTTAAACGGGATTTTTACCGTTCATTGCGCTCAAGTTGCTGGATTGAGCTCATTTTGCGGGATTTTTACCGCTCATTGCGCTCAAGTTGCTGGATTGAGCTCATTTTGCGGGACTTATACCGTCCATTGCGCTCTGGTTGCTGGATTGAGCTCTTTTAGCGGGAAATGTACCGTTCATTTGGCTCAAGTTGCTGGATTGAGCTCAATGAAGAGCATTTTTATCTCTCTTTGTACTCAGCTTGCCACTTCGCTGCAATCGAGGCATTTACGCCGCGCGCCGCCGTCCACCGCGGCGGGCCCGGCGGCGCTTGCCCCCGGCGGTGCTGCGCCGCCGGGCAGAACCTTTACGCCGCTTGCGAGCAACGCGGCGCAAAACCAACGGGCGCCCGCTTCGCCGGCGCGCCCGGGCTTTGCCGCGCCGCTTGCGGGCGACGCGGCTCGGCAGGCCCTTGCTTCGCGGCGGCAAAGCCGGCGACGCTGCGGGTAAGTCAGGCTGGACAGCGGGTGGTTCCACCACCACCACGCTGTCAGCCTCGCGCACCGCGGGTGCGCTGCAATAGCGGAGGTTCCACATCTCCGCAAGACCCTGCAGGCGGCTCCGATAAGCCGCCGGACCATAGACGGCGTCGACGCGCTCCCGCGCTTGACTGCCTATAGTTAACGCCATTCCTGGCTGCGCCAGCATGACGTTGACTCTTTCTGCCAGCGCGGAAATGTCCGATGCTGGCACGAGATTTTCGCCGCAGCCCGCTGCGTGCAGAATTTCTCGTAAGCCCCCAGAGTCGTAAGCGACCACGGGTTTTCCAAAAGCCATTCCTTCCAGAGCAGTCATGCCGAAGCCTTCGCGGATCAGACTAGGAACCACTAGCACATCCATGGCGCAATAAGCGGATGGAAGGCATTCAGCATAACCAACAAATTTAAACCGGGTGTACAGTCCCTCAAGCTTCACCTTGCGGACACAACGCTCATAGTAGCTTTTATCACCAGCAGACCCAATGACAACAAATTTCGAGCTTGGATGAACCGCGTGCACAAGCACAGCCATTTTCACAAAATGTTCTAGCCCTTTTTCCTTGTTGATAAAAGAAGAAATATAACCGACCAGCTGTTCATGCGGTTTAACCCGCAATTCCCGCCGCCGTTCGCTCCGAAGCTTGCTCCAAGCCTCAATCATCATCTCTTTATCATTCCAAGAGGGAGGCAGCTGGATCACTTTTTCCGCTCTCACGTCCTCTGGAAAGCAAGCTGCAGCTGTTTGTGAAATAGCTAATATCTCATCACTATTCCGATGAATCAGCCCTACACTAATAGGTGTATATTCATTGTCTGTTATCGTCTCTGATATTTTCCATATCACCGGAATGCCCAGTGACTTTGCAGCCATTGCTGGCAGAGCATGCACACAGGTACTTGTAATAACAAACGCCGGGCGCAGGGAATTCAGCCAGTCTGTTAACTCGTGATACTCCCTGCTTTCCTGGAATTTCTGAGCATCTGCCTCCAACCCTGCATAAGGAGTGTACATTCCATATAAAAGAGGAATCGAAAGCAACTGTACACTTATTCCACAGCTTCGAGCCTGAGAAGTCAGCTTGCCGTCCTGAGGTGCAACGAGAATACAATTAAAGTACGGAGAAAGCTCCTGAGCGAAAAACAACAATAGCTTCTCCGCTCCCGTAATACTGCGTGTATTGGATACATGTGAAAAGAGGACGATTGTAGCTTTGTCAGCCATGGCGTTTCGGCGCTCCCTAACGAGGGGCCTGGAGCAGCCATTCACCTCCTTAAAAAATTTACAAACTTTGCGCTAAGTTCTATCCTTCGCAGTAAACTCTCTTTGAAGATAGTCGCTCCTGTGACTCGCAACATCGCTTCCGCTTAGCTCTAGAATCTCGTCAGTCAATTCACTTCGTTCCCGAGCTTCGCCCCTTCGCTTCCACTCTGCTCTCGAATCTAGCCAGTCGCTTCCGCTCCGCTATACAAGCCCGCTCCAGACGTTGCTTCTTTTCATCAGGCCACAGGCATAAGCTGAGGTTCGGTTCTACAGTATATCGAGGAAAAACAGATGCCGGCACGACACCTGTCCCCTGGTAAGCGCACATTTCCATTCCATTTTCGGGCATATGACCTAGCCGTAAATTACTGTTAACAGCTGGTGTATACGTTTAGTGTAGGTGTGATCCTTAAGCGTCCGTTCAAAAGCGCGCAGGGCTATCGCACGGCGTTCTTCCTCATGAGTCAGGTAATAACGGATTTTATCCATCATTTCTTGAGGGCTTGCAAAAGTCTCAATTTCTTCACCAGGTTTGTAAAAGGATCCCATATCATCTCTGGCATCCACTAATTGCAGCGTACCCGTTGCCGCGATTTCAAAAGTACGCGGATTAGGAGATACCGCCGGAATCGAAAGCGTATTGTTGTTCACTACTTCATCAATGTGCGAGCGGTGGAGGTTGATGACGATTTTGGATCCGCTGTAAGCTACCGCGGTTTCTTGTGGTGACATCCATTTGCCAATCTCAATTCGATCTCCATAGAGTGCCGCCTCAGGCAGACGGTCCCACCAGATGCCGTTAATCACCGTGTTATAGTTCATCAAATCCGGAAGAATCTCACGGAAGAAATTAACCCGGTTCCAATAGGCAGAGCCAATAAAACTAACTTCGCGATTCAATGGTGAACGTGTTGTAGTTGGACGGTAATGCTCGCGGTGAGCGGCAAAAGGAAGATAATGAACTTCAGGGCAGCCCAGTCCCTTATAAAAATCAATACAATTACGCTCAAGCGTGAACACAAAATCGTAATGTGCCACAATTTTAACTGTAAAATCAGTGTAATAAGGATCATCTGTAAGCCAAATGGCTGTCTTAATCCCGCTAGCCCGAAGAACGGAGATCTGCTCAAGCGGTAAATCCATACCGTCCAGCACAAGTACCAGATCCGGTCTTTGAGCGGCGGCTAACTCCACTAAGTTTTGGCGTACATCCGTTATCGTGACTTGTGCGGTTAATTTTTGCAGCGCGTAGAGGACTGCATCGTCTAATGGAGAGTAGGGATATCCTTTACCAGAAGCCACATACATTACATGAATATTCCGTACAGGAAATACTTCTTCTGGCCGACCATCCAAAATCGCAAGCCGCCCCCGTAAATATCCCTCATCATATCCGCCCTTAAAACCACTCAGACGACCACGAAGCTTTTCTTCCTCTGGAGGTGTCAGAGGTAGCGGTGGTGCAGGCATAATAAATTCATTGTTGTTCATCATCATCCTCGCTCCTTTGTCCCGTTATAGATTTCATACACTTGAAGCAATCACATTCAGCAAATGAGGCAAACGCGCAGTGAATGTATGGTTGCGCATGGTTGTCTGTAGTCCCCGTAAAGCGTAAATTCGGCGCTCTTTTTCATGCTTCAGATAGTACTCAATCTTCTCCTGCAATTCCTTAGCAGAGCCAAAAGTATCCAAGTCATAACCTGGTCGATAATAATTGCCCAGATCCTCACGAACATCCGTAAGCTGCATAGTACCGCAGGCACTGATCTCATAAGTACGCGGATTGATAGAGCGTGATGGTAAACGGAAGCTATTCCGGTTATCCTGCCCCTCCTCCCACGGACGGTGAATATTAATGACTAGCTTTGCGCCACTGTAATAGTTCGCAGTTTCCTCAGGCGGGATAAAGCCATTGCTAATAAAAGGGGCAAGCTGGTCATAAGTCGCAAGCCGTTCCCAGAACCCCCCAGCGATCAGCACCTTCTTATCCTTTAGATAGGGGGCAAGTTCATCAAACAGCGCTGTCCGATTATGAAATGCATTGCCAATAAACACAATGTCGTACTTATACTGCGGTGCCGTACGGCGCGGATAGAACATCTTTGGATTGACGCAAAGCGGTAAATAATGAACGGATGGAACCCCAAAGGATTGATAAAACTCCACACAACCGAGCTCATGCGTAAAAACGTGATCATAATGCCGGCAAATCACTGAAGTATCCTCTGTAAAATAAGGATCATCCACAAACCAGATCGCAGTCCGAATGCCCAGCTTTCTGATTTCTGTAATCTGTTCTAAATGATTTTCCGGAAAAACATGCAGTCCATTCATAACCAGCACTGCCCCGGGCATCTCCCGAGCCGCAGTCTCCAGCATAGCTTCTGGAGTGCTAATCACAAGCTCACTTACAAGCTGCTGGAGCGCCTCAATTACCCCAGTATCGATTGCATGGAACCCTTGAGGAACATACATTAGCTTAAATGGCCGAGAGGCTTCGACCTCTACAGTACTCCGACGCTGTACAGCCTCACACATGCCGAGACGATATCCTTCGTGATAACCGTCGCGATAATCTCGCGGACGCTTGTGTTTTCTCCTTTTTGCTTTCACGGCCTTCACCCTGCCCCGTTGTATTCTCAAGACAGTATAACTATATGCGGAGTCAGCACTCGCCTCATGGACATCTGTCATTACTAGAACTAAATTGGCAGATGTACCCTGTCTTTTGCCCGGCTTGCCCGAACCCCGTCAAGATTTCATCCACTCGCTGGATGCTGTTATACTATAAAGGTCTAGCTAGAGGCACTAAACTTGTCATCTCTGTCCAATCTGTCCGAAGATGATTATTTTTTGAAATTCACAAGGGGGGAACTATGAATAACACCACGTTGTATTTGCGACACGCGGAGCTGCTGCGTGATCTGGTGCCATCCTTTCAAACCTATCCTTTTCATCTGCCTGCTGTTCGAACGATGGATCGCCTGACTTTTCAAAAACCAGTGACCTTTCTTGTTGGAGAGAACGGCACGGGCAAATCAACCTTGTTAGAGGGAATTGCTGCTGCTTGGGGCTTTAACCCTGAGGGTGGAACGCTAAACTTTTCTTTTAACACTCGTTCCTCGCATTCGAATCTTTATGAGTATTTTAGAATTGCTAGAGGGGTTAGACGGCCGAAGGACGGCTTTTTTCTACGTGCGGAGAGTTACTATAATGTGGCTTCTTATATTGATGAGTTGGATGAACAACCCGGTGGCCCACCGATCAAAGACTCCTACGGAGGCAAATCTCTGCATGAGCAGTCCCACGGAGAGTCTTTTTTAGCTACGTTCGTTCACCGTTTCGGCGGCCGCGGTCTTTATATCCTCGACGAGCCTGAAGCAGCGCTTTCCCCCTTACGTCAAATGTCTCTGCTGGTGCGTATGCATGAGCTGGTCGGGCAGGATTCACAGTTCATTATCGCAACGCATTCCCCCATTCTGATGTCCTATCCCGGTGCTGAAATTTTTCTCTTGGAGGGAGAGGGAATACGGTCCGTCGCCTTGGAGGAAACCGAACATTATACCGTGACCAAAGCGTTTATGAACGATCGTCAAGGGATGCTGCGTGAGTTATTTGAGGATGAACAAGCATAAACGCCTTCGACGTCCCTATAAGGACGGTAAGCGTTTAAGCGAGAAATATAAGGATAATTTACAATATGGAACATATAAATTCTTATATTTTAATAAAAACAGCAAGTCTCCATAATCGGAAACTTGCTGTTTGATTTGTTCCATAAGCTAACGTCTTACAAATCCCACTACCTTGTGAACAATCCACCCAAACATGACCACGACCATCATATCGAAGCACACATTAAAGAGGAATAAATGCTTGCCAATATCAGCCCTTCCGTCTCCCAGAATCGGAACCAAAAAGGAGAAAATCCCTATTAGCCCTAGCAGCATCAGCAGCTCGCCGGCAATTTTGCCGCGAATATCTCTGCTGCGGAAATACTGGAACAAGGCTCCCGCAAAATACACCAGATAGAATATGGAGAGAAATCCGAGCGTGTGCGGAATATGTTTATTTTTGAATTGGCTCCATCCACTGTAAGTATAGGATAATGCACCTGCTGGTTTATTCTCGCTTTTCTCGTAGTTTCCTAGATAATACGGGCGAATCGCCATGCTGTTACTCGCAGCGTATTTCATATTATCTATCAACCGGTCCGGATGCTTCAGATAGAAGAACAACACATCTTTATGAGATACACGGTCATAGAAGTCCGGAACCAGCGAAGGATCATCCTGCTTAATCACTGTATCGGTCTGAAAATAATTCGTACCCGCCAGTACCTCCAGCCGCTCCGGTAATCCGAGATCCTGCAAGTCTCCCTTCACATCCGGCGATTCGTTTAAAATCCCAAAAAACACCGTTTGATACAGATTAATATGCTTCAGATCTTTTGGCGCTGCCACATACAAAACGATGGATACAAGAAAGATGGCAATCGAAAAACGTAAAGCCAGCTTCCTCCATTTGCCCTCTCCGTCAAGCATCATAAACCGCAAGAAAATCACAGCAAAGGCAATCCCAATCGGTGCATTCTGGATTTTGGAGGTGACCAGAAACAGAATCGCTATAAAAAACAAAGTTAATCCTTTAGTGGTTGGCTTCTCTTGGCTAGTTAATCTTAATCCTAATGCAAATGTCAGCAGCATAAACACCATCGACACCGGTTCTCCAAACAAGGAGTTGAAATAGGCCACATACCCGATATCGTAAAATACAAATAAGATAGCTGCACCCAACAGCAGCCCTGTAACATAAGAGCCACGAGCATTATACTTCACCAGCAGCCAAGTTGCCGCCAGTAAAAGAAGCCCATAAACTGCACCCAGCAAACGAACATCAAAAAAGCTGCCATGGATGAGCCCGCCGATCAACCTCGGCACAAGCACTATAAAAATCTGTGAGGAAGGATAAAAGCCCCTAAACAAATCCTCATACGCAAAACGAGAATGGCTAAAGCTGAAAAACTGATCGGCATACGATGCAGCAGTATCGTAGTAGTTCAGACCGATGGTATTCATCATACGCAGAAAATCTCCATTATCGGCAACACCAATAAATGGCCCTACGAATAGCAAATAAATAATGATACCGCAGCCGGCAAGGCCTACGAGATACTCCGGTTTCCAGAACTTTTTCATGATTCCCCCTATCTCTGTGGTAACAGCTTCACATATTCGTCGGACAAATTCATTAGCTTCAAAATATAATCATAATCAGTCTGATATTTTGTAAAATCCGATACTGGCTTAAGCGTATCCAGCGACACAGCTTCACCATCAGCAAAATCTTTACCAGGCACATAGAGAATATCATCATTAAAAAATGAACCGGAAGGTAAATAATACCGCATCCCTAACACGTTACGATCAATGTTCAAGAGATCATGACCAAATGCTGTATAACCTTCTTCCCTTAAAGAAACCCCCAATAGGTTAGCTATTGTAGGAAGAATATCCAACTGTCCACCTGTTCGCTCTACTACCTTCCCTTGCTCCATTCCTGGTACATGTACAATCAATGGAATATTAAAGCGACTGATCCGGGAATCGTATGGAATCCCCAGTGCACTTTCCACTTGCTCCGGTGGAACATCCTGCGGCTGCAAGCCAAAATGATCACCATACATCACCAGCACAGTGTTATCCCACATTCCGTTTTTCTTCAAACCCTCTATTAAAGTTCCAATGGCATAATCAGTATAGTTAATAGCAGTCAAATAATCGCCAAGCATCGTGTTTTTCAACTCATCAGGCACTGAGATCTTCTTAAAAGAGTCCGGAATTTGGAAGGGATGATGGCTGGATGCCGTCACCATTTGTGCGTAGAAAGGAGTTCCTTTCTTCTGCAATTCTGCCATTTTCTCGACACCCGTAATATAAAGCTGTTCATCGGAAGCACCAAACGCATTAAAATGATCATTAGTAAAATAATCTTTGTCATAATAACCGTTAAAGCCAAGCGCTGGATATAGCTCGTTCCGATTCCAAAAGCCTACTTGATTCACGTGAAAGGTGTACGCCTCATATCCTTTATCTCTCAGCAGACGTGGTAGGCTCGGCAGTTCTCTGTCCCCGAATCCAGTGGACATTGCCAACGTCCCGATTGGATAAATCGACGTGTTGCTCATAAATTCAGCGTCAGAAGTATTGCCCGGACCAATCTGTTGGTAGACATGGGGGAAGTAAAATCCCTCATCTGCCAACTTGTTCAACACTGGAGTCAGCTCTTGACCCTTCAGGGATTGATGCAACGGGAAGTTTTGAAAAGCTTCCATTTGAATGACAATTACATTTTTGCCCTTTTGCGAGCCGAAATACTCAGGTGCTGTGCCCGCGGCTTTACTACTATAAGGATAGGAAGCTTGCAGCTCATCAATCTTCGCGATTGTATCCTTAATATCTCCGGTTCCAATGAGATTGTTATCTTCCTTGACCTTGATTGCGGCAACGACCTCATAATTCAGGAATCCGGCACTTTCTGCCTGCACAAGTTCATTTGTAATTCCCCGCGCAGAATTGACAGAATTGGCCGAAAAAGCAAAACCTCCAAGAATAGCCACCAGAATCACCATCATATGTGCCAATCGTGTGTTCCGGGAGCTGAATCGCTCACGCTCATGCGGATAGGCTTTTCCATGCTTCCATCTGCGGATCAAGACATAGATCACCATGATCACAAGATCAGCGAAAAATAAATAATCAATAGTCTGTATCGTTGATTCTACGCTTGCCTTCACTTGAAATACCTGATTCAGTTCATATAAAGCCAGATACGTCGGAACAGAACCAAAGTGATTGAAATATACACTGGCTGCGAACAGCAGCAGCGATAATATCCCGTTAAATGTCCAATAGACGGCTGTTCTCACCCGCGAAGGAGTAATGACCGTCAGAATCCCCATGATGAAGAGGACTGGAGCAACATCTGCTGCAATCCACTCCCAAGCAATTCTATCAAAGAACAGCACTCTCAGCAGGAGCAGCTTCAACCATAGCAGCAGGACAACAATATAGAACTGAGCTCGATTCGGCCCGTGCTTTTTCACGTTTTAATCCCCTCTTACCTTTTCATTTGTTCTGATTATGAAATCTATTCATCTTTTCTGTAAAATATCAGATTGTTCTAGTATAACAATACTTACTTTTTTTATCAAAAATGTGCACCGTTCGCTCCCACTACAAATAGGGAAACCCCACGCCTTTTCGGCTGTGGAACCTCCCTATTTAAGCCTATTATGTTATGCCCTTCAATCTAAGACTGGCTTGCTGGCGAATCCTCTTTCACCTTCCAGATCGTTAAATCACTATCATAATATACAGTGATCTCAGGACTGCCAAGCTTATGAAAGGTGAGATTCCCGGGCTCCTGATCTCTTTTAAGCAAGCTATATTCGCCCACATCAGCAACGCTAAATATCTTAGTCAGCAGAGGTGCTGCCTTCTCACGTAGGCGATCCCCATCAATTAGAGACAGCTCACGGTCTAATACCGTTAGTTGTTTGGGATCTGTTTTATCACTAGCACGAGGATTTGTATCACTAATCTGTTCAATCCTTCTAGTAACAGTATCGAGCGTAACCGAAACCTTTGATCCGTATTGCAGCGTAAGTCTATCCTGATCCTTGTCCATAGCCCGAAATACTAAACTAAGCTCTTCATCACCTCCGTTACCTCTCAACATCTTCAATGCCTCTTCCCCAGCTTGACGCGTCTCTTCTGATACCGCCGAGGCCTCAAGCGTGGCTGATGCGTAATCGAATTCACCATTTACAAATCCGATACGCCATTTCTCCGCCCTAAAGTTATTTTCAATTTTCACGCTAGAATGTTGTGTAGCATCATATTCAACATATCTGAGCACATCATAAGCTGAATCATTCGCATAACCCAGTTTGCCCTTGATCTCTTCCGCACGGGTTTTCATTTCAGCGTCGATCTCTGCAGTTGTCAGCATCGCGCTCATCTTCGTTTGCACCAGTTCTCCTGTCTCATAATCGATCCAGATATATGCGGAGTCCTCACCTTTCTGGTAAGAGTAAAATATCTGCTGTTGCTCCTTAAGCCATTCCCGGTGATCTAGCGGATAAGTCTTTCCAAGTAAACTCTGCATCACCTGATCTGCGTTCCGCTGTAGCTCAGCCTCCGTGAAATGCGACGAAACCTCAGTTTGCGCAGGGTTGCTTGATTCATTACCAAGGAACCTTCCGTTCAGAAAGAATATGCCTAAGCCCAACAGTACAATAAAACTTGCCACTGCCCACATTTGCACAGATAGTCTTTTTCCTGAAAAAGATTTCGTTCCCTGTTGATCTTCTTGAATTCGGCGAATGACGTTGTCTGCATGCCTCATAGTAAACTTTTCATTTCCAAAAGGTCCTTTTCGGGCCTGAGCATACCATTCCGGTTGATGATCCTCCATCATTCTACCCCCTTTAATTTGTTCTGAATTTTTTGCCGCGCTCGGTGCAATCTTGATTTTACCGTTCCATGACTCAAGTTCATCAGTTCAGCTATTTCTTTTATAGAGAGCTCATATTTCAAATCCAGGACCAATACTTCGCGCAGCTTGGGAGACAATGCCATAATTAGATCCCATATCTCACCAATGGACTGATTACCCAAATACTCCATCTCCGCAGATCGGGCTATACCAAGAGGTTCAATAGTTTTTTCCCGCTGCTCCACATCAACCGTGGACAATGGCTGTACACCACCCCATAAGCCCGAACGAAAAAAGCGCGATTTCCGGTGCGAAAAAACAGTATTCCTGGCAATCGTAAGCAACCATGCTTTAAATGAAGAATTCCCCCGGTACGTGCCAATCCGGTAATAACATTTAATGAATACTTCTTGGGCCAGATCATCGGCCTGTTCAGAATTTTTGGTAAGATAATAGATATAATTCCATATATCCTCTCCGTAACGGCTCATGATTTCTCTTAATTGCTGTTCATTCATCGTCTCGCTATGCTGAAGACCTTCCAGTTCCAATTAGCTTCACCTCACTTAATACGACCTCATAAAAGGCACTTTAGTTCCCTTATGTTCATATTTTCTCATAAAAAAACAGGGGGTCCAGTGATCCCCTGCAAATAAAGATATCCGAATCGCCCTCTCTCCTCAAACGATCGAGGTATGCGTAAGTAATCTTTTAATAGAACGGTTAGCTTCATTTAGTACAATTTCTTTATCCACAGTCTTTAGCAAACCTCTTTCCATCACGATCTCCCCGTCGATTATCGTTGTCTCCACATCTGCCCGCGTAGCGGAATATACAATTCTAGAGATGGGATCTACGTCGTAAGAGGGGAAGGTATGAAAATTGTAGAGATTCAGGAGCACTAGATCTGCTTTTTTGCCTACCTCGATACTCCCGATCTTATCCTCCATCCCTACGGCCTTCGCCCCACCAATAGTAGCCATACGGAATACACTGCGGGCATCCATGGTTGTGGGTCCGTGATGAGGCTTTTGAATAATCGCCGCCAATCGCATCTCATTAAACATATCCAGATTGTTATTGCATGGAGCGCCATCCGCTCCCAGACTAAGAGAAACATGCTCATGAAGCATCCCTGGTGTGTCCGCAATTCCGGAGGCCAATTTCAGATTGGAACCCGGGCAATGACTTACATGCACCCCTCGATCCCGCAAAATCCGCCGCTCCTCAGCATCCAGCCACACGCAATGCGCCAGTATAAGCCGTTCATTGGCTAATCCTAGATGATCCAGATAGACGATGTTACGCATGCCAGTCATGGCCTGCACAATCTCAATTTCCCCTAAATTCTCAGACGCATGAGTATGCACCTTCACATCGTATCTTGCGGACAGATCCCGCACCTCGGTTAATAAAGGCTCTGTACAGGAAATCACAAAACGTGGAGAAAATGCATACTGAATCCGGCCGTTTCCATAACCATTCCATTTTTCCAGTAAATCGACACTTTCCTGCAAAGAAGATGCGGTATCCTCCTGCAGCGCCTCAGGCACATCTCCCCCTTTTTGATCCATCATCACCTTGCCGGACAAGGCCCGGATTCCACTTTTAGCTATAGCCTGAAACGCAAAATCCGTATGATGGACAGTCTCCATATCCACAATCGTCGTCGTGCCGCTGGTGATCAGTTCGCCGATGCCAAGCATAGCCGAATAATAAAGGGATTCTTCATCATGCGCGGCCTCTAATGGCCAGATTCGTTTGCGCAGCCAATCCATCAGCTCCAGATCGTCCCCTTTACCACGGAATAACGTCTGGCATAGATGAATATGAGTTTGGATAAAACCCGGAATTAATGTACGGTTCGTAGCATCAATAATCTTCTCGTCACCCTGCGGGATCAGGCCAGTGCCGATTTCAACGATGAGATCATCCTTAATCCGGACATCCCCGTGTAAAATTTCCTCTTGCTTGTTCATCGTAATGATTTCGGCATTTTTGATCAAAATATTTCCCATAGCCCTTCTCCCCCTCATTGAGTTAATTCCAGCACAACTTCACGCCTGTAACACAAAAAGGCCACAAAAATATGCCTGAGCATATTTTCGTAGCCAGAAATTTACGGTTCCCGGTAGAGACCCTTAAACCAATTATTAAGGATATACGAAAAAAAGACTATTCATTTGTAATTTGAATAGTCCAATAATAATCTAAAGACAGGTTACATGTCAATATACATGACACACAATATCGATTATGTATTTTAAATAGTGATTTATAAAAGGAATTCAGCGTTTAATGTTATATAAATTAACTCCAATCCCATTTGTGATCACGAATTCTTACGTTAAAATATTTTCGATTACGCTACGCTGTACCTCGTGTCAGACTTACTGTCAGAAAAATATTGAAAATAAGCTATCCGAGAGCTATTTCATGGCTTAAGAGACAGCCGTTTCGTACGATTAGGTCGACCATTTCGAATGATTAGATCAGCCATTTCGGACAATCTCTGCTTACACTAACGCCTTGTGGTAAACCGCTGTGCGCATATAGCGCGGTATGGCAGACTGGTCAGAGCCCGCTAGTGTACGCCTAGCTCTATTCATCTAACTGACCTATGCCGGGCCCTACTGCTACTCAACTGCTACTTCAGCACTGCTACGGCTACTACACTACTCCTACTACACTACGGCTACTACACTACTCCTACTTCCGCACTTCTGCGTTCCCCTTGTGCCTATTCCACTGCTACGTCTGGAGCTTCTGCTTCTGCTTCTGCTTCTGCTTCTGCTTCTGCTTCTGCTTCTGCTTCTGCTTCTGCTTCTGCTTCTGCTTCTGCTTCTACTGATCTCGCTACGTCCACACCACTGGTGAGTCATAATCCTCCATACTTTCGGACCCAGATGGCACTATTTGCACATTTTTCGCCTTTTGAGCAAGATTTCGGACTCCAGTGACGCTATTCCCTCGAAACAGGTCCATATGCGGTGTGTTTTGTACCAATTGAAGCTAGAATAAAAAGTGGACAGTAGTTAACAGACTGGCGATAATGAGTCCACGGAGGTGTGTTCACATGGGAGAACATCGACAACGGTATAACGAAGAATTTAAAAAACAGACAGTGCAGTTCATTCAAGAGCAAACAAAGACAGTGGGCGACTTGGCGGAAGAGCTCAACATCCCAAAAAGTACCCTGCATCAATGGATGAGTCAGTATCGAGAACTAAAGAATGAACCGGCAGCTAGCGTGGATCGAGTACGGGAACTCGAGGCACAGTTGAAAGAAATGAGCCGACAACTTCAAGAAAAAGATAACAAGATTGCTGATGTGGAAGAGGAATTAGCGATCGTAAAAAAAGCAGTGCACATCTTCAGCAAACCAAGGAACTGAGATTCCAGTTTATTGAAAAACATCGCTCCGAGTTTCTCTTGGAGAAGATGTGCATGACCCTACATGTGTCACGGAGCGGGTACTACAAGTGGCGGACAGAAAAAAACAGTACGCATATGCTTCGTAAGGCTGCGATAATGAAGCGAATTCAGTATCATTTTGCAGACCATCAAAAGCGGTATGGGAGTCCGAAGATCACCCGCCTGTTACATCAAGAAGGTTATACCGTTACCGAACGCACGGTGAGTGTGTACATGCGACATATGAAGCTTCGCTCCATTGTCTCCAAAACGTATCGCGTACAGACCACTGACTCCAATCATGACCATCCGATTGCCCCGAATACGCTGAACCAGCAATTTAAAATACTCAAACCCAATTCAGTATGGGTTACCGACATTACGTACATTCCTTGCCGGGGAGGGCGCTTGTACCTGGCTAGTGTAATGGACCTTTGCACGCGCGAAATCGTGGGGTGGCGCTTGGAGAACCATATGGAAACTAGCTTAATTTCGGGCGCCTTACAAGATGCTTACGAAGCTAAACAACCGGAAAAGGATCTATTACATCACTCCGATAGAGGTTCTCAATATACTTCTCATGAATACACGAAGCAGTTGAAAGCGTATGGCATGGAGTCCAGCATGAGCCGCAGAGGTAACTGTTATGATAACGCCTGTATCGAGTCGTGGCACAGCATTTTGAAAAAGGAGCTCATTTATTGTAATCCACGATTCAAAACTAAGGAGCAAGCCTACCAGACACTTTTTCAATATATTGAGTTTTATTATAACCGCAAGCGAATGCATTGCGCGCTGGGGTATCTTTCTCCAGTTCGTTTTGCTGAGCAATTGACTAGAATGTCTATTGCGTGACTGTCCACTTTCTTGACAGAGGTCCAAATAGCTGCGGTGGAGTCCGATAGCATCCCAAATGTGGGGAAATGCTACGTTTAAGGTCATCTGGGTCCGTTACTGTCGAGTCATACTCAGCCACTGATGCTTAAGGACCCAGATGACGCTATTTGCACATTTTTCGCCTTTTGAGCATGGTTTCGGACTCCAGTGACGTTATTCCCTCGAAACAGGCCCATATGCAGTGTGTTTTATACCAATAGCTGCTCTGGAGTCCGATAGCATTCCAAATGTGGGGAAATTCCGCATTTAAGGTCTGCTGGGTCCGTTACTGTCGAGTCACAATCAGTCACTGATGCTTTCGGACCCAGATGGCACTATTTGCACATTTTTCGCCTTTTGAGCAAGATTTCGGACTCCAGTGACGCTATTCCCTCGAAACAGGTCCATATGCGGTGTGTTTTGTACCAATAGCTGCGGTGGAGTCCGATAGCATCCCAAATGTGGGGAAATGCCACGTTTAAGGTCATCTGGGTCCGTTACTGTCGAGTCATACTCAGCCACTGATGCTTTCGGACCCAGATGACGCTATTTGCACATTTTCCGCCTTCTGAGCAAGATTTCGGACTCCAGTGACGCTATTCTCTTGAGACATGTCCGTCCATATGTACTATTTGCACACTTATCGCCTTTTGAGTAGGGTTTCCGTAAGCGCAAATTGCTACCTAATCAAACAAAGTTTTTGTTTAGAAAACGGTGTTATTTCCACAAAAAGAGGATATCTCAGTAGCCATTAGATGGCTCATGAGATATCCTCTGGTTCTCTCGCTATGTTAAGCTTCCGAATTCCCGTGCTTTTCTAGAACCTTCTCGAACACCGGAAAATTAGCGGTACGCCCTGGAAAAGTTACCTCACCCCTGAGGTCATAACCCAGCTTGGGATATAGGGCGAGTGCCCCAGTGTTCTTAGCATATGTGTCCAGACGGATACTTGAATAACCATTCTGGCGAGCATGTTCTTCTGCATAAGTGCTAAGACGGCGTGCAATTCCCTTCCCTTGAACTTCAGGATGCACAGCCAATCTATGCATAATTAAATGAGGCCCTTGCGTTTCTGTCCAGTCAATCTTCCCATACTGCTCGGATTGGTGCTCGTCCAACACTAGAATGCCGGCCACCGCATTGTTCTCCTCACATACCCATAGATTGCCACGTTCAATATCAAGGGAGATGATCTCCCGGTTCGGATAATGCTCGTCCCACTGATCGCTGCCACCTGCTTGCATCACCTGTACGCATTTGGCAATCAACTCCATAATTTCATCAATCTCATCTTTGCGTGCTCTGCGAATCTCAGTATCCATGAATCATCCCTGCCTTCATCTTAACCTCATATTATTTTCACTTTCATTATGAAGTTTATCACATCGGCAGCGCAGCAAACCAGTCCGCACGAAAACCCCAAGACCCGCTCACGGGCGGAGCGGATCTTGTCATCTGTGTCCCCTAGCTGAATTCCAGCTTATGCCCGTCCTCGAAGCCCTTGGCGAAACCGGCGTCGAACCCCACGTTGTATGCTTCGGTGTAGCCCTGTTGAAAGGCGTCTGCCGGGGGCGTTTCCGGCGAAACGCCCAGCTCCGGGGGGAGCGGAATTACCTGTGGAGCAGGCGGAGCCTCGCTCACGGGTACCACAAGCACCGGTGGCTGTGAAACCCTTACTTTACGAACAAGCTTACGACGAAGTCTTCTTTTCTTGCGTAGCAATAGGCCTTTTTTCGACTTCCCATAACGAGCAGTTTTCCGGGCAAGAACTCTGCGGGTTTTACGGGCTAGCCCTTTACGAACTTTTGCTTTCCGCGAGAGCAGCAATGTGCGTCTACGGGTTCTGCCTGAACGTAGCGTTCTGCGGCTTTTCTTCTTCATGCTTCTACTCCTCCTGTGCTCCATGTTCTCTGGAGGTTCCTACGGCGTATGCCTTACTCAGCCATGGCGCAGCAGGAATTCCCCGTTTAGGACGATGTAGTGAAATCCCGGACATCATCCGGCACATCGCACTCTGATACCCACTTAAAATCCTGATATTGTCGCTCAATTTGCGGGCCGTCAACTCAGATTGCTCCGTCAATTCGGCGATGCTCTCCAAGATGGCCGCCAAAGCAGCCTGACTGCGCGAAATGGAGCGAATCATCTCCAGCTTGACGGCATGTTCAGAGAGACGGTCCCCGCTCATTTGCTGTCTTCTCCAAAACTAAAGCCATCACCTGACATGTCTCCAAAACCTTCCCCGCCACCATCGTCTTCGCCACTGCCCAGCACTGCTTTTAAATTGCTGTAGAGTCCGTTCTCCAGTTTGGTCAGCCCTTCGACCATCTCCACGATGACCTCGTGTATAGAGAGGGACTCCTTCAGTTGCTCACTGTGGGAATCAAAGGCTCTAGCGTGGATATGATGCTGTGCCCACTGCTTTACCTTTTCAGCTTCAACCGCCTTAGCTTCCAGAATCAACGCAACGTTCCACTGGATGGCGGCGGTGGACTCCAGCATTTGCAGATAAGCCTTTTCTCTGCTCATCTTCCGCCTCCCGCTCCTATAGCGTTACTCTTCTTCTTGACCGTTCAATTCCTTAATCACTCTGCCTACCCCATCAGCCATCGCTTCTTCCAGATCTGCAAGTGCATTCAAGTAAGCAATAATATTCTTGTTTACCTGAGTTGAGCTTTCGATCATCCCGCTGATCCCATCAAAATCAGGCTCCGCATCTGGCAGATCGTGGACAATTTGCGACATACGGACAGCCACATGGCGCTCAGCGTCTAGAATCCGCGCCATCTGTTCATGCGTATGGGCCATGTGCTGCAGGACTTTAGTTATTTTACTCTGCACCTTCATGTCTCCTTTGCTCAAACGCCCTGCTACAGCATATGCGGCAGGAGCCGTTACGGTGCCGGGGATCCTCGACAAGTTAAGGCTCTATAAGTGACTGGATGACATAAAGATTACGTTATTGCTAAGTACATTTAAAAGGATTAAAATGTGAAATGCGCAATCCTGAGTTTACCAATGATTGGTGGGGAATATATGAAGCTTGAAAGCCAGCGGATCGATCTAATACCTTTAACTGCCCCAGAACTCTCACTAGCAATAGATAACTATTCGGAGCTACAGCAACAATTAGGCTTAGCTGCCATCAGTGCGGCGCTTGATGATGAAATGCAATATGCTATGCAGATCAGGCTAAAAAAGGTGCAGCAGGACCCCGACCATTACCTATGGTTAACGAACTGGGCCATCGTCCATCGGGAAGATCAATGTATTATAGGATTCATTATCCTTAAAGGTTACCCGAATGAGAAAGGCGAGGTTATTATAGGATATGGGATTGATGAGAAATATAGAAGAAAAGGGTATGCAACAGAGGCACTACGCACAATTACTGCATGGATTTTCTCCCATCCCCAAGCTGTCTATGTAATCGCTGACACTGAAAAAGATAATACAGCCTCCCACAAAGTATTGGAGAGTCTAGGCTCTGAGAGATACAAAGAAACTGAGGATTTAATCTGGTGGAGGATTTCCAAACCCCGAGCCCTCTGAGTAACGCGTGATTTCAAAGCCCTTGCGGCTATCTATAGCAAGATTACAACAAAAAAAGCACTGCCTTATGGCAGTGCATCCTTTAACTTTTCCCCCGCCTCGTGCAAAGACTGGAACGTCCCCGCATCACTCCACCAATCCTTAAGCACATCATAACTAAGTCTGCGATCAGCGGCGTATATATTATTTACATCGGTAATCTCCAGCTCCCCCCTTTTGGAAGGTGATACCCGCCGGATGATATCAAATACAGCTTCATCGTACATATAAATACCAGTTACACAATAATTGGTCTTCGGATGCTCCGGCTTTTCTTCGATATAAGCAATCCATGCCGCATCTTGACTGTCAAACACAGGTACACCGTATCTGCGCGCGTCCTCCACCGGCTTCAGCAACACCTTTGCAGTGCCCTCTGGCTGACGAAGATAACTCTCCACATAAGGCTTCAGATCATCCATAAAAAGATTATCCCCGAGCAATACAACAAATCGTTCCCCCGGGAAAATGAACCCTTCTGCTAAATCAAGAGCCTCGGCAATGCCTCCGGCAGCTTCCTGAATTTTATAGGTCAGAGATACACCAAATGCAGCACCGCTACCTAAAAAATCCGTGTACAGGCCAGCAGACTGCTTGCTTATGACCAGAAGAATGTCGGTAATTCCTGCCCGGCGAAGCCGGTCTATGCCGTAACAGACCATAGGATATTTGCCGACCGGAAGCAAATGTTTGTTCATAAGCCGGGTCAGCGGTTGAAGTCTAGATCCTGTTCCGCCCGCCAGTATGACTCCTTTCACTTACTTTCCTCCTCTTTATCTACGTCCTTTGCCTTCGGATCTGCACTTCATATGAAATTTATAGGGTCTACATTCCATTTATCTATAAAAATCTTGCGATTTCGTTCCACCAGTTCTTGCAGTCCGGTATTGTAAACTTGCTTGAAACTTGCACTTCCTTCATGGTGCACCAAGCAATCCCCGGCGATAAGCAACCGATATCCCTTTATCCTGGTACGGTAACAATAATCATCATCTTCGTAATGTCCAGGTGAGAATCTCTCATCCAGTAGACCTACGGAAGTAAGCAGCTCTCTTTTGAATAAAAAACATAATCCTACCAGCCGTCTCGTCTCCAACCATTTCTGGGGATTTGGAAGGTTCGCCCTCTCAGCAGCCTGATGAAAATCTATCAGACCTTCATAATCAGTCTTCACCTGTTGACGTCCACTAGCATAGTTTGTGACTGGCCCAACAATACCAACATCAGGAGCACTATATAGAGCTCTCTTCAGATTAGTTAACCATCCTTGAGATACCACTACATCGTTATTCAGCAGCAGTAATTCATCACCTGAAGCTAGCTGTAGCCCCATATTGCATGCAGCTGGAAAGCCGCGATTGTCAGGCAATGAAATAAACGTTATATGATTCGCACGGCAATAAGTGTCTGTTCCGTCCGTTGAAGCATTGTCCACTACGATAATCTCATAAGGCGGCGGAGTGTAGGCAAGAATAGATTCCACACAGGCCCTCAGCAAGGGCAGCGCATTGTAGGTTGGAATAATAATACTCGTCAGCGTCATATGCGATTCCTCCAAGCGGCTACCTGTCTGCGGTACTCGCGCTGAGTCTCACTACTTAGCAGACCGCCAGCTTTTCGCCGGGAAAGAACCTCATGTAGAGCCTCAGCATGATCTCCTATGATCAGTTTTTCCACAGCATTTCCAACCCCTGTATTTGCCTTGCGCAGCCGATTATGTTTAATAACATTTACCGTCCCAGCCTTCTCCACCCGTAACTTTTCTAATACAGAACGAGCTTGGGCTTTAGGTGGAACCATTAATTCACGGTAGCCTATGGTCTCAAGCGCATGCCGCGAAAGCGCATGAGGAACAGCTGTCATAGAGCTAACTCCGAGATCGTACCTATCCAGAGCATAATTCAGAAACAGTTTGCTGCGGGTGACATCATCACATAATCCAAAAGAGGGCATCAATGAGTCTAAATCATTAAGAGCTACATCAATCCCACGATCTACAGCCGCCGTGAATGAACCGAGCTGAGAGGCCGGAATGACCATATCTCCATCCAGAAAAAGCAATATATCCCCGCGACTCAGCTTCGCACCGATAGCCCGACCCACATCATGTCCGACAGACTCTGGGCAGTGTACTACAATGGCTTGACGATGTTGTCTAGAAATAGGAAAAGAGTTATCACTGCAGCCATTAAGTACGACGATAATTTCTGCAGGTTCAAGCCGTGCAACCTGATGCAGCAGACGTGACAAGGTCTGCTCCTCATTACGCGCGGAGATAATGACTGACAAAGTCCCGCGTAACTTCGGTAACTTCAGAGTCTCCTTGCCTGCCTTCGATTGCCGAGACAGAAGCGGGCGAGTAGCAGCGTTGCCTTTTACAGAGCGATTGGCTGACCTGTGACGGATTGGGCGTTTCTTTGCCGTTCGAGCTGCTGTGCCTCGTAAAGTTGCAACCATCATCTCACCATCTCTCTGCGCCGGGCTCCGTCGCCAAAGCCCGCTCTGATCCCCCGATGTTCCAGCAACAGGGATACAGCCTCCATATGATCCGCTGTAATCAACTGCTGCAATGGATCTTTGCCGTCTTCCTTGCGTCTTACCGCATTCAATTTCCCTACAGGCACTTTGTGAGCGGCTACCACATGCAGTCCACTAAGAATTGCCTGGGCATGCGCCAGTGGAGGACGTGATAATGACTCGCTCCCTAAAATATCAAGTGCTCTGCGGCTGATTGCGTGCGGAACTGCCGTCATCGAACATCCCTTCAGATCTGGACGGCCAAGCAGAATATTCAGTGCATGTTTAGACAGCACTACCGGATGGGGGGACAGCTTCCGGACCGGACCGGAATAATCATTAAGCGCTATGTCCACTCCACCACTAACAGCAGTGACGTAAGGACGCAGCCCCGAAGCAGGTATCACCAAATCTCCATCTGTAAACAATAGGATTTCTCCCTTGGCTGCCTCAGCTCCCACACTACGGCCAGCGTCGTGTCCAAGCGGCAACTCATAGGAAATAACACGCGCACCTAGCGATTGTGCAATCCCTGCCGTTTGATCAGTGGATCCATTCACGACCACAATTACCTCGCAGCGCGGATGGACCCCTCTGGCTCCAGATATCACTCCCGCAATGGTCTGAGCTTCATTCATGGCTGGAATAATAACCGAAACATAGGGATTAGGATGGTTAACTATAGGGACTACAGCGACTTGCCGCACTGGGCGTGTAGTCCGCCGCTTCATCCGAGAGACCCGCCGTCCTGTGCGGCGGGCAGAAGTTCGTTTGGGCTTCATGCTCATCCACCTTCCTTACAGAGCCAATTCTTCAGGCTGAGGGTTACATCACAGTTTATGTACTACAACGCACAGGGTAACGGCAATTGTCTCCTGTCGTTCTGAAAACAGGACAAATGTACTCCCCACCAAACTTCAGCTTAGATACATTGCGCATAGCCAGCTGCCGCGGACACAACCTGCGATGGTAACGAACGCAGTACCGCAGCAGGTTGATTAGGTTAGGGCGGTATCGGATAAAACCGAATCTGCAGCGGATGTTTAGACATTAGCGCTATCGGACACAGTTGCTCCTATTCGCCGCATTATCACACTTTTAGATTATTAACGGACTCCGTAGCAGCTATTGGCATGAAAAGAACTCAATAATGCTCTATTTCTATACAATTGCTTCACTAGAGTCCTAAACCAGCCTCAAAAAACGACAAACCTGCAAATAACGCCATCTGGGTCCGTAAGTAGCAGCGGATGTTTAGACTACCAGGCTATCGGACAGAGCCGCAGCCACAGCGAATGTTTAGAACCCGGCGATGCTGACATGTACCGTTCCCCCCCAAAAAAACAGAGCAGCGATCTCCAATAAGGAGATTCGCTACTCTGCTATTTTTAAGAGGAACTGCTTAAGGTTCAATCAAATACGCGATCATCTGCTGCCGGCTTAGCTAAGGGAGCGCCTATAGCAATCCAAGAGATAACCCCATAGAAATGCGGAGTCTCGCGCAACCGTACTACTTGAATCACTGCTTCTCCATTGGCTCTGCTCTTTAAGGAAGCGTAGAAGTAAGGCTGATTGGTCATGGCAACAAGCACATAACCCGTATGCCCAAAGCTCTCATCAAACGATACGGTCACCTCTACACTCTCTGCATCCCCATTGAACATAAATGCTGTCATTCCAAACTGCTGTAGTGCTTCTCGCTTCCCAGCTGTTTGAATCGGACTGAAGGACAGATGATCTGTATTTACAGAGTTCGGTGCCAGATGAGTCCCGTTTACTGCACCTGGGGAAATATGATATTCCTGAACACTCTCTTCTTCCAGATGGCGGGCTTGAATCGCAAACGAAGAGATTTTGGATGCAACTACCGCTTCATCCTGAAGCTCTGTTGTCCCTACTGCACCTTCTGTCAGATGAGCGGACTCGATACTGCCTTCCTTCAGCTTAGCTCCGTTGATACTGCCATCCGGGAGCAGTGCTGAGCTGCGTGTTTCATCCGCAAGATGCTCTAATTTGATGATGCCAGGCTGCAAATGCCGATCTGCCACGATCTTGTCAGCAAGATGCTCTCCGTAAACACTCCATGGTTGTAAATGTGAAGAACTCACGGAGCCTTCGGCGAGTTTTTCTTCAGTAATACTGCCATCTGGCAACAAATCCGCACTGCGTACCTCTTCTGCCAAATGCTTCAGGGTGATGCTGTCCGATCGAATATGGCGGCCTTCCACCGCATCCCCGGCCAAATGACCTCCAGAGACGCTGCCTTGGGCCAAATGGAAAGACTGGATCGTTCCGACTTCAATCTTCTCGCCTGTAATACTGCCTTCCGGCAATAAATCAGCGCTGCGCACTTCTTCTGCCAAATGATTCAGAGTAATGCTTCCAGCACGGATATGGCGGCTATCTACCGCATTCCCCCCTAAGTGTCCCCCATAGACACTGCCAGGAGCCAAGTGGTAGGCAGTAATAGATCCACCCTCCAACTTTTTACCGGTAATGCTGCCATCCGGCAGTAACTCGGAGCTGCGTACCTCATCCGCTAGATGTGCTAGCTTGATCTCACCTTTTCCAATATGGAGACCTTCTACTGCAGACGGACTCAGATGAGTTCTATCCACACTGCCAGGCACTAGATGAATTGCTTCTACGGAGGCTTCCGCCAGCTTCTCCCCAGTAATGCTTCCGTCTGGCAGCAGTTCGGAGCTGCGTACCTCATCCGCCAGATGTGCTAGCTTGATCTCACCTTCTCCAATATGGCGTCCTTCTATTGCAGACGGACTCAGATGAGTTCCCTCCACGCTTTCAGGTACAAGGTGATTCGAATTTATGGATGCTTCCGCCAGTTTCTCCCCAGTAATGCTACCGTCTGGCAGCAAATTGGAGCTGCGTGTTTCTTCGGCCAAATGAGCCAGCGTGATCTCACCATATCGGATATGACGTCCTTCTATTGTGTCCGGACTCAAATGACTGCCATCTACGCTTCCAGGCACCAGATGATTAGAATTTACGGATTCTTCCGCCAACTTCTCCCGAGTGATGCTACCGTCTGGCAGCAAGTCAGCGCTACGTGTTTCTTCGGCCAGATGAGCTAACGTAATCTCACCTTTTCCAATATGGCGCCCTTCGACAGAACCTGAACTTAGATGAACGCCTTCCACACTTCCAGGTACTAGATGATTTGAATTTACGGAAGCATGTGCCAGCTTTACTCCAGAAATACTACCGTCTGGCAGCAATTTAGAGCTGCGTGTTTCTTTTGCCAAATGAGCCAGCGTGATCTCACCGTATCGGATATGACGGCCTTCTACTGTGTCTGGGCCTAAATGGCTGCCATCCACACTGCCAGGCACTAGGTGAATAGAACTTACGGATTCCTCCGCCAGCTTCTCTCTAGTAATACTACCGTCTGGCAGCAGATCAGCGCTTCGGGTTTCATCGGCGAGATGAGCCAGGGTAATCTCACCATTTCCAATATGACGTCCTTCGACGGAACCTGAACTCAGATGTCCGCCTTCCACACTTCCAAACACTAGATGAATAGAATCCACGGATGCTCCCGCCAGCTTCTTCCCGGTAATACTGCCTTCAGGCAGCAAGTCGGAGGTATATGCATCTGCAGCCAGATGAGCAAGCGTGACCTCACCCGGTAGGATATGTCGACCTTCGACAGAACCCGAATTCAAATGGCTTCCGTTCACACTTCCAGGCAGGAGATGGTTGGAATCTACCGATCCTTCAGCCAGCTTCTCCCCAGTTATGCAGCCGTCTGGCAGCAACTCAGAGCTACGTACCTCTTCCGCCAGATGAGCCAGCGTGATTTCACCAGGTAGGATATGACGACCTTCAATCGTATCGGTACACAAATGGCTGCCGTCTACACTACCAGGTGAAAGATGCTGAGAATCCACGGCACCTTTTACCAGCTTAGAGCTATTAATACTGCCCTCTTGGATTTGAACCGCAGAAATAGAATTCGGAAGGATATGACCATTCCCTATAGACAACGGCCGGATATGCGCCCCACTGACACTGCCGGGATTCAAATGTCTACTTTGAACGGCACTTTCGCTTATGGTTTTCGAACTTACAGCATTTACCGACAAATGCTCAGCATGAACTGCTGACGCTGCCAGTTTACTGGATTCTATGCTGCCGTCTGCAAGCTTAGCCGAAGTGACTGCTAAATCACTGATTTTATCCGTTGAGACACTTTCCGGTGAAAGCTTCAACGAGGTCACTGCATGATCGGCCAGATGATGAGGCTGCACAGCTCCTGCTGCCAGGTGAATTTCTCTCACCGCAGCGGAAGCCAGCTTATCTCCTGAAACTGAGCCCGATTGAATCGCAGCGGAAGTCACACTATTTTCACCAAGATGTCTTCGTTCCACGGCTCCCGTGGCCAAATGATCCTTATTTACCACAGCATCCTGCAATACACGGCCGCTCACACTGGCATCCGCCAGATGCTTTTCCTCCACTGTACAAAAAGCGATATGTTCACCACTGACTACTTCACGCGCAATCGTGCTCCCAATCACTGCACCTGCTGCCAGCTTAGCTGCATTTACACTTCCATCTGCCAACTTGGCAGAAGTAACGCTCTGTGCACGAAGATGCTCCCCGCCCACAGATTCTGAAGCCAGCTGTTCTCCAGTCACAGCACCGGAAGATAAATGTTGAGTCTGAATAGCTTCTTCCTTAAGCTGCTCCGAGCCGACCGCTTCCGCCGCTATATGCGAATGATTCACTGCTTCGCGTTCCAGATGAATAGAAGTTATGGCTTGCATAGCAATTTGCGGTCCGCGAATGGCGGATTTAGCAATATGTCTTGTGGTCACTGCTTCGTCTGCCAGCTTATGTGGGAGAATGCTTTGGTCAGCAATTTTGGACGAGGTTACCGCTTGCTCCACTAACTGTGCAGTTCCTACTGCACCCTCAGCCAGCTTTAAAAAAGAGATGCTGCGGTCAGCCAAATGCCGACTCGATATTTCGCCATCACCGATATGATTACCATTCACACTTTCTGGGCTTAAATGGACGCTTCTCACGACATCTGTACCAAGTTGCTTGGAGCCTATAGCTCCATCAGCTAAATGCCCGCCTTCGATAATACCCGACTGCAGCTGTTCCTTACCGATCAATTTGCTGGCAAGCTGATCAGAACCAATCGCTCCCGGGGCCAGATGTCTGGCGGTTATCAAAGCGTCGCTAAGATGGCGGCCTTCAATAACAGCATCCGCTAGCTTTGAACTGCTGATTTCACCATCAGCAATTTTATCGCCAGATACCGCTGCATCGGCCAGCTTGGAACGGTCAACACTGCCGTTAGCTAGGTGGCGACTTGTGATGCTGCTGCTTCCTATTTTGTCACTAGTAACGGCTCCATCTTCCAGTAAATCCGCAGTAATAATCAAATCGCTTAAATGGCGGCTCTCAATGGCTTTATCTGCAATTTGACCGCCGCCTATAATCCGATCAGCCAGCTTCTCTGGACTAATACTGCCATTTTTCAGCTTCTCTCCACTAATCGAATGATCCAGCAGCTTACCGCCACTAACGCTTCCTTCTGCTAAATGCTCGCCCACAATCGATTCTGGTGCGATTTTTGCAGAAGTGACTGCCTTGTCCGCGATATTGATACTCTGTACAGCGTAATCTTGCAGCCAAGGTGTACCAATAATGCCGAACTTTAGCTTAGAACCGTCAATGGTACGTGGAGCGATTTTGGCTCCGGTCACCGCTGCATCCGAAAGATCATCTGTATAAACGGGCTGAAAACGTTCTTTCTCTGGAGGAGCGAACCATACGGTTTCAGGAAGATTATCCGCCTGTTTCTGAAGCTGCGCTTCCTCTATAAGCTCCGGCTCCAATTGTAGAACTGGAGCAGAAGTTGGCTCCTCTAGAACGACTTCAGCTATTGCTCCCCCACTTACCTGAACTTCCGCGATCTCTGCTTCACTGACTCCGTCACTGTTATTCCCCGAGCTTCTAGAGCTGCTTTTGGTATCCAGCATACTCAGTTCCTCTTTATTGGGATTATCTACAAAATAGAGTCGTTTCTGTGGACTGCGCGGCTGCTTTTTTTTGGAACCCCTCACAAGCAGTCTCCTCCTTCCATCTAATGTTTCTCCTAGGCATCATATGCAGCGGTATGGGCTTATGACACCCTTTTGCGATGAGGCCTTCATAAGATTATGTATAAAAAAAGGCATCTGCCTTCGCGCATTCGTCCACCCTGACACGCGGGTACAAACATACTATGACAAGAGTAGAAAAAGCAGGGATCATGTAACCGATGAAACAGGAGGAACAAACATGGGGCATAAGCTCGTTGGAATAT
Organism: Paenibacillus sp. FSL R7-0163; assembly: GCF_037969975.1. Taxonomy (NCBI): domain Bacteria; kingdom Bacillati; phylum Bacillota; class Bacilli; order Caryophanales; family Paenibacillaceae; genus Paenibacillus; species Paenibacillus sp. FSL R7-0163. The sequence continues at coordinate 480,276 of NZ_CP150224.1, read as the reverse complement.
TACTAAATGCCGATATGCACCGGGGCGTTCCCCGGCTAAAAACAGGACAGGAGTCTCTATCCAACTATGAAGAGGCCGCGGCGGCATACGGTTTAGTCCCTTGCTTCCTGAAGCTCGCGGACATCGATACGGACACAGGCTTTAGTGCCGCCTATATAAAGGGAGCCAACGGATATAAAAGCGTAGTTGTTCCTACGCCTGCTGTTATCCATAACCGGGCAATATACAGCAAAAACAGCCCTGGGATGCAGCGTCTGCTGAAGCACTATCCCCTGATTTTCAATACATGTAATCGATACGGCAAAGATGAGATCCATCAGCTGCTTGAAAAAAATACGGAGCTTCGCGAATATTTACCCGTAACAACGAGAGTCTCAGGCCTAAAAGAAATGATGAATCTTTATCCCGATCTCATTCTTAAACCTTGCCGTGGAAGTATAGGGAATGGGGTCATGCGGCTGGTCCGCAAGGGATCTCAGCGTTGGACCTTGAGCTACCTCTCCCCTTCGATGCAGCGCTGGAGAAATATTCCCGTAAATCAGGCGGCGTTGCCACAAGCGCTCCGCGCACGCCTAACCTCCGTGCCTTATCTTGTTCAAGAACGTATTCCCCTTGCTGAGATTGGAGGACGTCCCTTTGATCTACGCGTCACCGTTCAGCGCGGCTGGGGAGGAGATTGGCAGGTCACTGGGCTCTTCGCCAAACTGGCTGCCCCAGGGGGCTTTGTCTCCAATATAGCCCGCGGAGGAGAAGCGTTAAGCTCCTCCCTAGCGCTCGAAAAAGCCTTTTCAAGATCCACAGCGGCCCACATCCGTATGTCTGTCGAAATACTTAGCCTTGCAATCGCACGGTGTCTGGAGCAAGACCTTCCCGGACTGGCCGATATCGGACTGGATATAGGCATTACTAAGGACGGACGACTCTTCTTCATAGAATGTAACGGTCGCGACCAACGCTACGGATTTCATAAAGCCGGCCTTACGGAAATTTGGAAAGACAGCTATCGCAGACCTATGGGATACGCGCGTTTTTTAATAGAAACGAACAGTACGGTATATAACAGTTATTGATTTGTCTCCTATTCTATGTCAATATAATGCAGAGCAGAGACGACCCGTATACAACCGTACTGCTGCATTATGGAAGGGAGATGGGCATGGTAAAACAATTGCTACGGCTGATGACCGAGCTATCCTCACACCGGTGGCTTTCACGGTTAATGGGATCTTTTTCTCATAGTAGAATCAGCCGTTTTCTTATCCCGGCATTTATTAAGACTTATCAAATCCCCTCCGCTCAAGCGGAGAAAAATCCTGGAGAATATCTCACTCTTAATGAGTTTTTCAGCCGCCGGCTGAAGCCGGGCATGCGGCCTATTGCAACCGATGCTGACGCTTTGGTTAGTCCCGTAGACGCAACGATTACTGCTATGGGTGACATTACCGCCGGTACGATTATGAATGTAAAAGGGCAGGATTATAAGATCGAGGATCTCCTTAATCACTCCCCGCATCTGGAGCTGTACAAGAAGGGTTTTTTCTTCGTTCTTTATTTGAGTCCTACCGATTATCACCGGATTCACTCTCCCCTTACCGGACAAAAGGTGGAGAGCGATTATATTCGCGGACGGGCCTATCCTGTCAACGATTTCGGAATGCGACATATGAAGGGTGTCCTGAACCGCAACGAACGTCTCATTACGTATATTGCCGGGAGTTACGGGGAAACCGCGGTAGTAAAGGTAGGCGCAATGAACGTCAGCAGCATCCGTTATACGGATGCTACGGCTGCAGAGTGGCAAATAGGCGATGATCTGGCTTATTTTGAGTTTGGCTCCACCGTAGTGCTGCTCACGGAAAGCGGTACCTTTACCCCGAGACCCAAGCTTGAGGTCAACTCGAAGGTAAAGATGGGCGAACTACTGGGAACGTTGCATCGACCTTTGTAGGGAGAGTTGGGCGAATGTCAAAAATTAGAGGGTGCCTCAAAAGCCATGAAATGGCTGCTGGGGTGCCCTCTAATTTTGGGGACTTAGTGTGGAGCACAGTTGCGGACACGAACCCTCTAGCTATCGTATACCTATCGTCTAACCATCGTGTACCTATCGTTAGCTATCGTATACCTATCGTTAGCTATCGGACCCAGCTGACCTTATACGCGGATTTTTCACACATTTGCGATTCTATCGGACTCCACCGCAGCTATTGGCACCAAAAACGCCTTATTAGAGTCGATTCTTAGGCAATAGCGGCGCTGGAGTCCGAAACTCCGCTCAAATGGTGATAAATGGGCAAATAGCGGCTGCTGAGTCCGTAAGCATTTGCAGAGCGTTGGTCGAGGTTGGTCGAGCGTTAGTTGAGGATGGTCGAGATAGTGGAGGGCTGGTCGAGCGTTAGTGGAAGGTGTGCGCTCGCCGCTATCGGACCCAGCTGACCTTATACGCGACTTTTTCACACATTTGCAATTCTATCGGACTCCACCGCAGCTATTGGCATGAAAAACACCCTATTTGCGCTAGATCTTAGGCAATAGCGGCGCTGGAGTCCGAAACTCCGCTCAAATGGCGATAAATGGGCAAATAGCGGCTGCTGAGTCCGTAAGCATTTGCTAGAGCGTTGGTCGAGGTTGGTCGAAAGTTAGTTAAGGGCTGGCCGAGAGTTAGTTGAGGGATGGTTGAGCATTAGTGGAGGACTAGTCGAGAGTTGGTGGAGGGATGGTCAAGAGTTAGTTGAGGATTTGAGGGCTAGTGGAGCGTTGGTCGAGGATCTACGGAGCGTTGGTCGACGGTTAACATTCAACGCTTTCGCACCCAGCTGACCTTATACGCGCCATTTTCGCACATTTGATTGGTCACAAACACACTAATAGCAAAAAGGACAGCCCCGAGGCTGTCCTTTTATCTTTTCATGTAACCCACCTAATACGCCTGTTACGCTTATTAACCTGCTACGCCCTAATGTGATTATTACGCCGCCTGTTTTGCTTACTATACCTGTACACCCGTTATACTCAATACACCTGTTACGCCTATACGCTTATTACACGCCAATTACACATGTCCCTGCTTAGCAACATCAAGCGCCTTGGCCGCTACCTGTTCCGGATCTCCTAGATAAAAGCGACTGATAGGATTCATGTCCTCATCCAGTTTGTACACGAGCGGTACTCCGGTAGGAATATTGAGCTCCAGCAATGCCGCTTCATCAATATCCTCCATAAATTTAATCAATGCACGCAGCGTATTGCCGTGGGCTGAGATAAGCACCCGTTCTTTTTTACGCAAAAGAGGTACGATCCGGTTTCCCCAGAAATCGCCTACACGATGTACAGTGTCCTCCAGGCTCTCGCCACGCGGGATATCTTCCGGACGAACACCGCTGTAGCGAATATCGTTTCTGGCATACCTAGGATCATCAAGCTCCAGCAACGGGGGTCTCACCGATAAACTCCGCCGCCAGATATGCAGCTGCTCATCTCCATATTTTAGCGCTGTCTCGCTTTTACTTAATCCCTGCAATGCCCCGTAATGGCGTTCATTCAATTTCCAAGACTTTTGCACGGGTATCCACAGCAAATCCATCTCTTCCAGTACATAGTTAAGAGTTTTAATCGAGCGTTTGAGTACCGAAGCAAAAGCCAGATCAAATGTATACCCAGCGTCCTTCAACAGCTTGCCAGCAGTCTTTGCCTCTTGGATACCCTTCTCAGTTAAATCCGGGTCACTCCAGCCTGTGAACAAATTCTGTACATTGTACTGGCTCTCACCATGACGTATTAGTACGATTTCGTACATTTTCTCTCTCTCCTTCCAACTATGGACCTTATATATTCTACCGACGAACAACATTATGCGAAACGTATCGCGGAAAGCTCTCACCTTAGTAATAACCCAATCGTAGAAATAAATATCTACCGCTACCTCATAGTTAGACCAATTAAACATCCTCAAAGGTACGTGAATGAGGCGTACATGGACCGTGAACGGCGTGGATAGTGCGGTACATGAGCTTACGCTTCATTGTAGAATGTGCAACAGAAAATCTTAACTCTCACTTGAAAATACATTACATTGTACTTCGCGCAATAGATTATCGTGATGATCTCTAGAAAGGCTGCTTCTCCTGAATTTGAATGTGAGATGTGCAACAGAATTCAAATCCGACTGCTTTTAGACTCAATCCATTGTACAAAATACAACGTGAGGCACGATGTAATGTCCATCAGTTACTCTAGTCTTCGACTTAAGTTCATTATATATATCAATTTCTAACAACACAAAAAAACCGGATGCCTCATGGCCCCGGCTATTTATATTTTTAGTCATATCATGCGATTGTATGCTTGCTTGTTCCGTTTAGAACCAGCTGTCCACGACAAAAGCGTTCGCCTGCTTTAACCGTTTTAAGCGGTTTCTAAAAATACCTCCGCCTCCACTCTTACAATCCGTGTTGCAGATTCTGCGTCTGATGATCATGCCAAGAGTCTCCTTCCAAGAAGTTATGTAAATTCTCTGTAAACTAAACTGCAAAGTATTTACCCTTGGTTGAACAAACTGAAACAAAAAAAGTGAATCAGCGGATCTCAGATGGACTTTTTCCGGTATATTGCTTGAACTGGCGGCTGAAAAAGAAAATGTCACGATATCCGAGCGCATCTGCGACCTCAGTAACATTCATTCCTGCGTACAGCAGTAAATGCTGAGCACGCTCAATCCGGGCTCGGATGACATAAGACTGCACAGAAGAGCCCGTAAGCTCCTTAAACTTAATTGAAAAGTACCGAGGCGAAAGCCCCGCACGAGCAGCAAGATCCTCTACACGATGTGCAATCCCCGGATGCTGGCTCACATAGTTCGCTATTTCGTGAATGATTTCTGTCAAATGGTTGCTAACATAACGTTCTACTGGCTTCACACGGTCCTCCCTCAGCAGATGAATCATCAGCTGCTTCAGTACAAGCTGCCCTTCTTCCTCAGCGGCGTAAGTATCCACCAGAAATAGTCGAACGTACCTAGCAAGCAGATGTTCAAATTCAACGGTTTCTGTAAGCTCACGATAGGGCAGCGGAATATCCGTCACCTCTTCGGAGACATCAAAATGAATATATGTAAGTACAAGTGGCTTTTGCGGATTATGTGTAGCACTTGTATGGTCACCCGGACGAAAAAGGAAGCAGCTTCCCTTACCTACTTGAAAGGGTTCATCGTTACGCACAACCGTCCCTTCCCCGCTCCATACATAAAATAAATCATAATTTTGCAGCGACTTCTCTCTTTTTTGCCATTTCCAGCCCGGCTCGCATACAATCTTAGCCAGAGCCGGCAAAATAACAAAAGAGGACGGCGATGCATGCAGCATAACGTTCCCTCCTAAAAGTTTTGTTAGCATAAACTACCTTGAACCACTTCGCAAAACTTGCTTCGTAAGCATCCGCTTTGTTTTGTTAGCAAACCTACTTTGAACTTCTTCGCAAAACTCGCTTCGTAAGCATCCGCTTTGTTTTGTTAGCAAAACTTGCCTCGTAAGCATTCGCTTAGTATTGTCAACAAAATCTGCTCTGACTTCGCAGCGTCCATATAGTTTTGTTTAGCTTAATCTACTCCGAGTTTCTTCGTCAAAATTCGTAAGCATTCGCTTAGTTTTGCATTTCATCTTCTTTATCATACCTTGTCATGTTGCATTTTGTACATCTTCCCACGCCAGATGCAGGCTTGTTATCCCTTCCTCCAGCTCCGCGGCATTCAGATGGGCAAAAGAAAAACAAGCGGCAGGCGCTCCCGGTGATAGCTGATATAACGCGGCATCTCTAAAATTCGTGCCGCGCCTAAGCGCTGCCGCTCGGAAAGCAACAAACTCTTCGTTGCTGCGCAGCCAGCGGGCATATACATGCAAGCCCGCATCACCAGGCAGCAGCTCGAAGAGCTCCTTAAGCCGTTCCGACAGCAGCGTCCTGAGGATGCGTCCGCGTTCACCATAGATGCGTGTCATCCGGCGCAGATGACGGCCATAGCCGCCTGTATTCATGAACCGCGCCAAGGCTCGCTGCTCCAGCAGCCCTACCGGCAAGGGCTCATATAGCGCCTTGGCGGCGATAGTCGGCTTTACCAGAGAGGGCGGAAGCACTGCAAAGCCGAGCCGAAGGCCTGAAAACATCGTGTTTGAAAAGGAGCCCACATACACGACCCGCTCTTCGCGATCCAGTGCTTTTAAGGGCTCGATGGGACGCCCAGCCCAACGGAACTCACTGTCATAATCATCTTCAATGATTACTGCATTATGCCGCTGCGCCCATTCCAACAAGGTCCGTCGTCGTTCCAAAGGCAGTACCACACCCGTAGGAAATTGACGGCTCGGCGTAACAAACAACAGCCGGGCATCCCAATCCTCCGGAATAAGGCCGTTGCCATCCAGCTTCCCTGCCAGCAATCGGCCTCCAGTGATCTCTACGGCTCGCCGGATCCCGTGAAAGCCCGGGTCCTCTACGACCGCTGAGCCCCCTGCATCCAGCAGCAGCTGCGTCAAAATAACGATGCCTTGCATCGAACCGCTGAACAATACGATATGCTCTGCATCCGCGCGAATCCCGCGGGTAATCCGCAGATGTGCAGCGATAGCTTTCCGAAGTCCTTCATCGCCTTGAGGTGGACAAGTGCTTTGCAGCAATCCACCTTCCTTCCCTCCGGCATAAGAGAGCGCACTGCGCCATTCGGAGTAAGGAAAATGTTCCATCCGCATACCACTACTCTGGAAGCTCACTGCTTTCTTATTACTCTTTTCATAAAAGGGTATCGGGCGCGCAAGCAGCCGCTTTCCCCATGCTGAAATAGGAATCGTAGTCTCGATTTCACAATCTCCTCCAGCAGCATCTGTGGCTTCACCCAAAGCCTGATTCTCACCGTCACTGCGACTGGCAGCTGAAGCAAAGCTATCTTCCGATACGAATGTCCCCCGCCCCGTTTCAGTCCTTACATAACCATCAGCGAGCAACATTTCATACACCTGCGAGACCGATCCGCGCGACAGCTCATAGTGCTTAGCAAGACTTCGTGTAGACGGCAGCGGAGTGCCTCCCGGAAGTGTTCCTTCCAATATTCCTGCGCGAAGCGCGTGATATAACGCTAAATATTTGTAGCGGTGTATCGCCAGATATTGATCGTATGCCAGCGTGATATTCATCGTTATCCTCCTTGACCAGCAAGTGGTCCATTAAAAACTATCTTAATTGGTCCTTTTTAATTGTCAACCACTCTACTATTCTTTAAAGAACAATTACATTGGAGCAGACGCTCTAGACTAAAAAGAAAGAGGACGTGATCCCTATGCGCAGAAAAGAATTTAAAGTAGATCAGGAGGAAGAATTGGTCTCTTTTCTAAACGGAATGAGTTTTGGTTTTCTCGGGACAAGCGATGAACAGGGGCAACCGCGGGTGACACCGCTGAATTTTGTGTATACAGATGGTTGTTTCTATTTCCATGGCAGTCATGCTGGTGGCAAAATGAAGTCGATCCGCAATCAGCAGAAGGTCTGCTTTACGGTAGCGGATGAGTATGCTCTTATCCCGTCTTATTTTAGCGATCCCGAGCTGGCATGCCCTGCAACCGCCTATTTTAAAAGTGTGACCGCCTACGGCACAGCCGAACCTGTCGAAGACATTAATGAAAAAGCCAGCGTACTCTCCTTATTTATGAAAAAGCTCCAGCCCGAGGGGGGGTATGATTCCATCGATGCAGAGGACCCTAGATACCGTCCCCGTCTAAAGGGAGTTGCCGTTGTGCGCATTACCCCCGAGGAGATCACTGCGAAGTTTAAGTTTGGGCAAAACCTAAAAGAAGAAGAGCGCTCCGGCATCATTTCCGGCCTGTCCGAAAGAAATAATCCACGGGATGAAGAAACGATAGAAATGATGAAAAAATACTGCCCTTTCCACGCCGAATGATATTTTTTAAAAATCGTATCTTTCCAAGTGACGGTTGCAATTGGCGGTGATATAATGTTAGGCAATGTTAACAGTATGTTATCCCCAAAGAACCCTGGAAGGATGAAACTGATGAATCCACTAGCTGGACAATTAAACGAAAGTATCAAAGCAGGAAATGAACATGTGTATGATATGCTCTCTACGCTTGGCAAAGAGATTTACTTCCCAAAAGAGGGCATCCTGAGCCAATCCGCTGAAGCAGGAGCTCACGCCAAGAAATACAACGCAACTATCGGTATTGCTACTGAAGGTGGCGTACCTATGCACCTCGGCGTCATTCAGGATAAACTCTCCGCTTACAGTCCTAAGGATCTTTATAGTTACGCCCCTCCGGCAGGTAAACCAGAGCTGCGTACTGTATGGCGTGAAAAGATGCTGCGCGAAAATCCATCGCTAGAAGGTAAAACCATCAGCAATCCCGTTGTAACCAATGCCCTGACTCACGGGCTTAGCATTGTCGCTGACCTCTTCGCAGAGCCAGGTGACGCGATTATCTACCCGGACAAGAACTGGGAGAACTACGAATTAACCTTCGGAATCCGCCGCCATGGGGAGACCGTTAACTATCCGCTGTTCACAGAAGAAATGACTTTCAACAGTGCAGGTCTGGAAGACGCGCTGCTCGCTCAAAAAGAACGCGGCAAAGCGATTGTGCTGCTGAACTTCCCTAACAATCCTACCGGATATACTCCAGGAATTAAGGAAGGCGATAAGATCGTCGCAGCTATCCTTCGTGCGGCTGAGGAAGGCATCAACGTTGTTGTTGTAAGTGATGATGCATACTTCGGGTTATTCTTTGAGGATTCACTAAAAGAATCGCTGTTCGGCAAACTGGCTCATCTGCATCCTCGTGTGCTTCCAATCAAGATTGACGGTGCGACCAAAGAAGAATTTGTCTGGGGCTTCCGTGTGGGTTTCATCACTTATGCCTCGGAGGACAAAGACCTGCTGGCAGCATTGGAGCAAAAAACACTAGGTATCATCCGTGCCACCATTTCCAGCGGTGCGCATCCTTCGCAAACCTTCGTACTAGACGCCTTGAAGTCGCCGGAATTCGAAGCACAGAAGGAAGAGAAGTTCCAGATCATGAAAGGCCGTGCGAATAAAGTAAAAGCACTGCTCGATAGCGGTAAATACGGCGAGGATGTATGGACGTATTATCCTTTTAACTCCGGTTACTTTATGTGTCTGAAGCTGCACACAGTTGCGGCTGAAGAGCTCCGGCTTCACCTGATTCATAATTACGGACTAGGCACTATTGCTTTGGGTGAAACTGATCTACGTATTGCCTTCTCATGTATCGAAGAGGAACAGCTCGAAGATCTTTTCGATCTTGTATACGCAGGTGTTCGCGATTTAGAAAAAGCCTAACTGAACTTTATATAGCTTACAATCAGCTCCGTTTTCATGGAGCTGATTTTTTTTGTACACGACTCCGACATTGGCCTATACACGCCCCTCTCTCCGCACATACAATACGATGTACTCAAGTACAACACACACACCGAAAGGGGAATGAACATGAGCGAAGAAGTTAGAGGCGGATATGGATGTTGTGGAGGTGGCCCATTCACTAGCACTGGCGCCATCCTGGTTCTCTTTATCTTGCTGGTTATCATCAGCCGTTCACTTTTTGTCTAACCATTAATGACAGTCTCGGGAGAGAGCTTTAAGCTCTTTCCTATTTTCAATCCCTTTTTTTTACAATAGACGTGGGTGTCCAGTAGGTCATGATAATGGCTGCTGTGACGTCCACGTCTTTTTTTATTCCACCTTGGTCTAAGCACCAACCGCACCAACCTTCGTTACCCCAGATCACATTTGCCCGCACAAAGCAGCTATCGGACACCCCTGACCCTAAAGGCAGTATAATCCCATATTTTACTTACTTACGGACCCCAAAGCCGTTATTAGCATGCCAAACCCCAAATATGAACCTCTTCATAGGGAATAACGCCACTGGTGTCCGAATTTCCCCGATAAAGGTTATATATTTGCAAATAACGTCTGCGGGGTCCGTAAGCCTCCGGGGATAATTATGATCGGCGGCGGAGTTGCAGGCTTAATGTAGATCTAGCTAATGCGAACTTCTAAACTTAGATACTCACCCAATAACCACACCTAAAAAAGGCTGTCGCAAACGTAGAAAATCTACGGATGCGACAGCCCAAAAGCTAAAGTATCTTTACAACTGATGTATTACAGATTGTACAGGTTGTAGATCAAGACCGCTGCCTCTGCACGGGTGGTAACACCTTGTGGATGAATCCGCAAGCCGTCTCCCTTGATCAGGCCAGCACGTATTAGTGCTGCCACACTGTCACGTGCAAATGCTGATACTTGCTGGCTATCCGTGAAACTGGACATTGAAGCTCCGTTGCCGGCTGGAAGCTGTCTGCCGGCTGCTGCAATCGCTTTTGCAGCCAGTGTCATCATTTCCTGCCGCGTAACAGAAGCGTTAGGATCAAAGCTTCCATCTGGACGACCAGTGGTGATCCCCAACTGCTTCGCCATAGCCAACGCTTCATATCTGTAATCGCCAGGCTGCACATCTGTGAAGCTTTCTGCACTATCTCCTTCCAAGCCAAACGCTTTTATAAGCAGGAGCACAAAATCTCCCCGCTTCACTTCCGCTTGAGGCACAAATTGATCCTCTGTCATTCCGTTGATGATGCCTTTAGAGCCAAGCACCTCAATCGCATTGCGGGCCCACTCAAATTTGCCGATATCCCGGAATGTCTTCTCCGTAAAGGTGATACTGTACGTACCAGAGAGAATTCCTGTAAAGGAAACCATCCCCGTAGCAGCGTTATATCTGCCACTTGGAACAACCGTTAGAATCCCCAACGAATTCAGACTATGAATCGTTATATGTCCTTCTTTACCACGTTCTTCTGATTGTGGAGTATACGGCAGGGACACCTTAACCCGCATGTCAGAACTGTTCCATACGGCTTCCTTGCCATTGATAGTTACGCTCAGTTTAAATTCTGGGCGAGAATCTGAATCCACCTTGGTTATCGTAATTACCCATGGGGTTCCTGCCTCTTTTGCCGCTTGTTTCAGCAGACTACCTGGCAGCTCCAGCACACCAAATTCAGTATGAACGACCAATGAAGTCTTATCATCTGCAAAGATTATACCGTTTGGCAATTGCAGCTCATAACCCTTAGCTTTAGCTACTGCCGGTATATCAACAGTAACCGCTGAAGTTGCTCCACTTAAGCCTGCTGTAGCAGCCCTTTTCAAGCTTTCCAGGTCTATACTTGCTCTTGCCGCACCGGTATTACTGTTCAGCACTGGTGCTGCTGTAAGGATGGTGCTGCCTGTTACACTGCCTGCATTTCCGCTTGAATCCCCCCCTGTTGTTCCGCTGTTGCCACCACCTGAGGTACCCCCGCTTCCGGAAGTTGGTGCTGTCGTTGGCTGAGTAGTCGGTTCAGAGGTTGGACTTGGGGTTGGTTCAGGCGTTGCTGTTGGTGTAGGTGTTGGTGTTGGTGTTGGTTCAGGTTTATCCGCAGAAACGATATATTCAAAACTGGAAATATCACTTGGCTTCCAGCCCTCTTTTACAGCAATCGCCTTAATCGTCTTGCTCTTGCCTACATAAATCACTCCACTATACAGTTCGCTGGCTGCTGTAGGTACAGTGCCATCCAACGTGTAGTGAATAGACGCTCCAGCTGTAGCTGTAGTTAACTTCACAGCAACCTGCCCTGTATAAGTTCCCCCTGCAGGATCAGCCTGCGGTGCTGACACCGTCTTCATATCAACCGCTCCGCTGATCACATACGTGAATGGAGCTACAAAACTGTTCTCCATGCCCTCTTTTACCGCTATCGTACGAAGAACTGTGACTCCTGCTGCGTCAATAGTTCCGGTATAAAGTGGACTGTCTGCTGTAGGCAACGACCCATCGGTTGTGTAATGAATCTCTGCTCCTGATGTCGCTGTAGTAAGGCTGATCGTTTGTAATCCGCTGTAAGCTCCCGGTTTCAAAGAAGAAACGGGTAAGGAAACCTTTGAATGAATCGGCTGCTCTCCTTCTTCCGTCCGTTCCAGCGTAAACCAATCTAGATTGGCACCGTCATTATTGAAGCTCATCCGTACTACCTGTTTTCCTTGCGCAAGTTGTACGACACCACTCGCCAGCGTGTAATTCGCCCATCCACCTGTAGTAGGCATAGGCACTGTTGAGAGTTTTGTACCCTTTACAGATATCGTAGTGCTTACTCCGCCTTGTGCTGTAGCATACCGATATACGATTTTATAAAATCCGGCTTCAGTAATATCAAGGACATAATCCATGGAACCCCCTGCAACGGTAAACCCTACATTTCTAAAATCCAGCACACCGCTAGTCATGGTACTCTGAATTCCATTGGGTGTAGCATCGTAATAATTCTCGGCTTCTACCTTTAAAGAACCAGCGCCATCCATGATTTCTTCAGTATAAGGTTCTATTTGAATACCATTGAGCTCGTATCCTGCTGATCCAGCTTGCAGGCGCAGCTTCTGTTCACCCGCCTTCAATTGAAGAACGGTGCGTATGCCAACGGTTTGCGAGTAAAGATTCGGCACATCAACGGTTCTTAATGTCTTCCCATCCTCCGTTTTATAAATAATGCCCTTAGGAGCACCATTCGCGGAAGTTACGGTAAGCGTAAAAGCATAGTTTCCATCCTGCGGCACGTTTACCCAGTAATCGATGCTGTCTCCAGCATCAATGCCGGTCAGCTTCGCTCCACTGCCTTGGCCGCTGACTGTGATCCCTTGCAGCTGGTAGAATTGATCCAGTGCGTTCAAGCTTGTGACTTCTATAGGTGCTGTAGCACTAGTTGTTCCTAAGAGCTTAACCTCCGCATGCAGCACGCCGCCACCACTTGAATCGGCATAAGCATTTGCTGGCACATTTACGGTAAGCTGCAAATCACTATAATACGGGGTATGATCATTCCATGCCAGCGTCAGCTTCACATGGGTAGGGTCAAGTAAGGCAGCTGCCCCAATACTTACATGCCCCTGATCCCTACCTGGGCCAGAGACAGAAATGCTCTGAATGGCATCAGGATTAAATGTCCCTCCTGAAAGGCTGACTACCAATTCATTCCCGTTCACTTGATAAGGAAGCGTGCTCGGAGAAAGACTGATGCTCTCTTCGTCGTTGATTGCTGTAACTATAAGAGGCAATTTCAGAACATGTACGCTGCCAAAAGACTGATTTGATTCTGTCTGATACACATCAGCGGTAACCGTAAGCGTACGATCAGTGTCGAAATCAATAGCTCGCGTCCCCGCTAATACGACCTTCGCTGTATAATCATCCACCCGGTATACGCTATTGACAACTGTACCTTCGTAACCTTCAATAGACCAATAAGCGGTGTCCAGTTCAGGTGCATATTTGTCATTTACTAGCTTGACGATAACTTCTGCACCCTCCTCATTTCCTTCTAGCAGAGCAGTCTCCGATTGAAGCGCGGGGCCGATCGTAAGCGACTGCAGATGAAATCCTGCTCCATTTACTTTCATGGTCAGCGTCTGCTCCCCGGCAGGCAAGGTTACCGTTCCATTAGCTATTTGCCAATTGGACCATCCCCCCGTCTTCGTCAAAGCATAAGTAGCTGCCGTTACCGTTACTCCATCCTCTCCCGTCAGCAGTTCCAGCTCTGCATCATCCTGATTAGTAGCATAGGAGATCAGGAGTGGGTAGGTACCGCTGGCAGGTACATTAATCTTGTACTTCACCCAATCGCCGGGGTCAGTATAACCCACTGCACCACCCGTTACTAATACACCTGAAGCTGTCATGTAGTCTTGCCCTTGAAGCACAGCAGGAAGCTCATGTGATGCGGAAGGCGCTTGGCGTAAAGCTAATGAACGGATATTATAACCGTTCCCGTTCGTCTTCAAGGTGAGCTTGTGAATGCCCTTGTTCAGAGAGATCAAGGATTGATAATCTGCAAAATCGGTCAGACTCTCCGTCTGCTGCACAATTGGAATCGTAGCAATGACCTTACCATCTTCACTAATCTCCACCGATTTTCCGGCGCCATCGCTGAATTGAGCGGCATGCTTAAATTGAAGTGAATATTCACCGCTCTCTTTAACATCAATCACATAGTCGAAGGTGGACGATGCGTCTGGCGAGAACCCGCCAATATAACCCTGCTCATTCACAGTGTAAACCCCTTGCGCTTCTTCAAAATCAACAGCATTCACTACACCCGGCACCGCCTGTATACCATTCAGACGTTCCCAGCTATAAGTGCCCACTGATTTCGCCGGCAGCACAGCACTAATTTGCGCACCGTCCACTAGCAATTTAAACGGCTGTGGATCCGACGTCTGGTTGATTACTACCGTCACAATCTCTTTTCCATCTGGACTAGCAAAAGCTACGTTCGTTACAGTACTGCTTGAGCCGTAGTCACTATCAATCCGCACGTACCCCGGTTTAACGAATTTTGTATATTGGCCCATCAGATAATATTCTGGCAGCAGCCAGTAATGGTTACGGTCTCCCGAATCCTGCACAATCGGGGTTGGGTCTGGCGTTCCGGTCCACTGATGGGAGGCAATATCACTGTCCAGCATCGCTACCCAGGAGTTATAGCTGCGGGCCCAATTACGGAAATATTGAGCAATGCGGTCTGCGCCTGAGGTACCCCAGACTGCGCGTTCGGTCAAATATACATTTTTGTCAGGATAGAGATTATGGAGCTGGGTCATCAGACCAAGGTCACCGCCATAATCATGAAAAGCAGTTCCGTCCACCGCATCGTAGGCACCTAATTCAGGATTGCCTAGGATTTGTGCTGGATAGGCCATCGTGTCACCAGGATTATGATCAAATGTCCACAGCTTCACGTCTTTGAAACCATGTTCATCTAATTCCTTCCGCAGCAGTTTAGCCAGCTGGGCTTCTTGCTCCCACGGCATTTTGGTGCTTGGATATTCAATTTCCAGCAAAGGTTCATTCTGCAAGGTCAGACCTTCAAAGGTAATTCCCAGCTTCTCGTACTCCTGTACGAATTTAAGATAATATTTGGCCAGTACAGGCAGATATTCATCCTTCACTTGGCCTTTGATCATACTGTCTGTAGTCTTCATCCAACCGGGCGGGCTCCAAGGTGAGGCGAAAAACTTAATATCCGGATTGATGTTTTGAATTTTTTTAACCGTGCTGATGATATGGTAGTCAATGTCCTTTTGGATGGAGAAATTCTCCAAATTAATGTCGGTTTGTCCTGGAGGCATATCATCGTAGGTATAAAATTGTTTATCTGTAAAGTCAGCCGTCCCAATCGTCAACCTGAGCATACTCATTCCGATCCCCGATACAGGATCAATCATTTTCCGCAGCAATTCCTCCTGCTTCGCCGCAGACATCTTCGCCAGATTATTAACCGTCGATTCCTCCATAGAGGTACCGATCCCTAGAATAGATTGATATTTCCGGTCAGGATCAATATGGATCTCTGTACCTGCCTTCACGTCGGGAACCACAATATCCAGCTTCGCCTGCTCTTCCAGCTTCAAATCACCCTCTTGATAACGGTCAGCATAATACCACTTCCGATCGGAAGGATCTCGCTCACTCGATACCCAAGAGCTAACTACATCTGACTTAATAACATGTTTAGTGCTTTCCCCGCCATCTCCGGGATTCGATGGATCTACAGGCACATCACCTGTTCGAGTGAAGCTTACCCAGTTCAGGTTGATATCCCCACCGGTAAATTCCAGACGGATCTTTTGCAACCCTGCCTTCTTAAACACAACATTTTCTACAGCTTTCGTCTGCCAATTCTGCCAGCCACCTGTTGAGGTCACGCTTAATGTTCCTAGCTTAGTTCCCTCTGCTGATTTGATGTTGACGCCTGTAGTGCCACTATTAACGGAATAGCGGAAATCGGCTTGATACGTACCTGCTTGCGCCACATTCACGTTATATTCGAGCCACTGGCCAGCCGAGGTATAGCCGACATTGAGACCGCCACCTATATCCTGCGTATTTTCAGTTTGCAGTCCTGCGCTTTTGTTCAAAAAATCCTCTGCTTCAATTTTGCCGGGAATCGGCAGAGAAGGAATCTCTGGAGCTTCCGGATCGACAGGAGCGGTTGGAAGCTTTGGTGTTTTCTCATTTTTGGTCAAGCCATATCCCGTTTTGAATAACACATTTGTACTGTTATTGTCTGCCGGATAATTGTTCAAAGTGAATGGCCAACGAATCGGATTTTTGCCTACAAAATCCTTAGTACCAAATAACACATCAGCTACTCCAGCACCCTCTGTGCCTGGTAGCCAAGCTGCCACAAGCCCATCCCAATCTTCCAATTGGCTGGCTATCTTCATTGGACGTCCAGACACCAGTACAACGATAAGCGGAATATTAGGATCAGCAGCACGTATATTCGCAAGTGTCGCCAGATCCTGCTCATCCAGATTCAAGCTGGTCCGGTCGCCATCGGTCTCGGCGTAAGGTGTCTCACCGATAACAGCGATCGCCGCATCATAACCCGCAGCCCCGCGCCCATTAAGGTTATATGTGACCGTTGTAGAAGCAGGAACAGCCTCCTTTATCCCTTCGAGGATCGTCGTGCCTTCAGTTATATTGCCCGACTTCCCTTGCCAAGTGATCGACCAGCCGCCGGCTTGGTTACCGATATTATTAGCGTTTTTACCCGCTACGAATATTTTATCCATCCCGCTTAATTGCGATAGAATTGGACTTCCATTTACCTCATCGTTCTTCAAAAGAACAAGCGACTCCGCCACAGCTTGGCGGGCTAATTTGCGGCTTTCTGCTGAGCCAAAAGCACTCAACAGCTCCGGTTCGCTTTTGGGATGCTCGAACAATCCTGAAGCGATTTTGACCTGCAGGATACGTTCTGCCGCATCATCTATGCGCTCAGTAGAGATTTTACCTTCGCCTACAAGTTCTGTGATGTACTTAATCGTATCCTTCCAAACGGTCGGCATCATGAACATATCGACTCCGGCGTTTACGGACACATACAGCTGGTTCTTCAATCCGCTAACTGCTTTGCCCTCGCTATCCACTGTGATTTGCTGCACAGCGTTATAATCTGAAATAACGAAACCGGTAAAGCCAAGTCCACCATTTTTCTTGTCACCCTTCAAAACATCGGTCAGCAAATGTTTATGGGCATGCATTTTAAGACCTTGGATGCTGTGATAGGAGGCCATAACCGTCTGCACCCCTGCGTCTACAGCTGCTTTATAAATTTTCAAATCCTTATCCATGATCTCTTGCTCGGTATATTTAGTGATGTTGCCTTGATTTACACCATTATCCGTATAACCTTCACCTAGATAATGTTTTGCAGTTGCCGTGATTGTATCTGTCCCTGCCAATGCAGCAGCAGTCCGTCCTTGCAGACCAAACACATAAGCCGCACCTAGTTCTGCTGAAATATCCTGATTATCACTAAAACCTTCATAGGTTCTACCCCATCTTGCATTATGAGGGGAGGCTATCGTTGGGGCAAACGTCCAGTTCGCTCCTGTTGCGGCTACTTCCTTAGCAGCAGCTGCACCAATAAGCTCAGTCAATGCGGGATCATTAGCAGCCCCTAGACCAATATTATGCGGAAAAAGCGTCGCGCCTTTGACATTGTTATGTCCATGCACCGCATCCACCCCATAGAGCAGCGGAATGCCTAATCTGGTAGACAATGCACCATCCTGATAACTATCAATCAAACTTCTCCAGTTATCGCGAGTGCTGTCACTTTCTTTTCCGTTAGGGAATGAGCCTCCCCCGCTGAGTACAGAGCCAAGAGCATATTTCTGTACCTCCTCAGGTGTGACGGCAGCTCTTTCTGCTTGAACCATCTGCCCAATCTTCTCTTCCAGCGTCATTCGGGATAATAGATCCGCAGTGCGCTCCTCCACACTTTTTGTGGGATCATAGTACACTGGAACTCCTGAGGCATCCGCTGCGGCCCGAGGTATACCCGCCTCAAGCACATTCAAGAATAAGGATGATAGTAAAAGCGCCACCATGAATATTGATAATCTTCTTTTCACGCCTGAATCCTCCCCCAATACTGTTTTGTTGGTACGGATGACTACGCCTATGAATGGAAGCGTATACATGATGTAAGATACAGGCTTATTATGCTGGAGCCATCTGGTAAAAGACATACAGCATTTTTTAAATACTCTGTTCCGTTTTTGCAAATTTAAGGACTTGCCCGGCTCAAATTATGCTTCCAGCAAAAAAAGGCTCTCTCATTCGTAGAATTTCTCTACTGTGAGACAGCCTTTTTATTGTGAATATGAAATTGCCTTACAGATCGTCGTCATCCAATCGTGCCGCTTTGCGGGACAAGTATCCTTTAAACAGAAAGACTACCACAATACCTGCCGCTAAGGTAAAGATCACTGGCATCAGACGGTCACCTATGGAAGCTAAGAAAGGTAATCCAAGAACCAATGCCACAACCAGATGCGCACGGAATACAAATTGTGTTGTGTTGTCCGCCTTACTGCCTTCAGGAAAAGGATATACTGTCAGCCAAAAAGACTCGCTATGCAATTTGCGGAGTGCCGACAATTGAACACCAATGATAAACAGGAAGAACAAATAAATTCCGGTGCCAAAGTAACTATCACGGTTCCACCAATTCAGCAGCAGAGCCAGCACCGATATCCGCATAATGATTCCAAAGATATCGCCCCGGGCAAAGCTTTTGGTCAGCAGATACCGATAAGCAGTATCCTTGCGCCAAGGCAGCTTAGCGCCCCATTTGGAAAGATAACGGCGGGAATACACCCGTTGCTCACGGCCCGGTACATCCACGAACCAGCCCAGAACCATCAGCGCACGTGCACCTTGATTGTTTTCCATGGCGATCAGTCTTTCCCATGGCACAGCGTGACGTCCGGGCACAGACAGTGCAGCAAGATAGGCTGCTGCCAATAACACCATAAATATCAGGCTCGGGCCGGCAGGCTGCCATAACCAAGCGGCAATAATCAAACCTCCAACTGCCCAGCGCAAGAAAGCATACACACCTGCCATCGGACGTGACAGCATAGCTATCTCTTTCCATAATCCATAACTCGCGATCAGCTTCACAGCAATCAGGATCAACACTGTAAATAAAAGTCGCTTGGGAGAATCATCTGTACGTATGTACAACGGCCAAAGGGTGATCAGTACAAATAACAAGCGAATGATCTTCCACACGTTTCCACTGACCCAGGATGGTGCAAAATATTCCTTCATGCGGTGACCCTGAGGCAGCAGAAAGATCGTATCCGGGGTCTGCAAATAGGTTCGGAAGCCGCTATGCACTGTCGCAGGCAACAGTAATGCTAACATAATCCAGCGAATGGGAATGCCTTCAGGTACTTTTTGTAGCAGCGATGTATACCAAGCAGAGAAGACAATCAACACGAACAGGAAGACCATGGCTACGCCGCTTTGAATGATATATCCCACATAAGGAAGCATACTTCCCATGAATCTACCGCGCCGCGTGCGCCGCAGCTCTTTCAAATCCATATTATTTCCCTCCCTGAACCAGCTCGTAGAACAGCTGCTCCAAAGTCAGCCCCTCATGCCCGGCAGTTGCCGCTATTTCCGCCAGCGTGCCCTGTGCAATCACCTTACCTTTATGCAATACAATAAAACGGTCGCAATAATTCTCTATTGTGGAAAGAATATGAGAGCTTAACAGAATCGACGATCCAGAGTTCTTCAGATCCATCATGAAATCAAGCAAGGAACGGATCCCTAGCGGATCCAATCCTAAAAAAGGCTCATCGATGACATATAACGCAGGTCGTGCAACGAAAGCGCACATGATCATAACCTTCTGTTTCATCCCTTTGGATAGATGGGTCGACAGGGTGTCCATCTTATCCTCCATATGGAACAGCTTGGCAAGATGCGAGGTGCGGGATTCATAATCCTTTTGATCTACCCCATAAGCTCTGGCAGTAAATTCAACATGCTCACGAACCGTCATTTCGTCATACAGTAGCGGCGATTCCGGTACAAAAGACAACGCATTATTGTATCCAACGGGATCTTCAGCACGCGTCTTGCCCTGTACGGTGATATCGCCCTTATGGGGCGACATCAATCCTAGAATATGCTTCATCGTCGTACTTTTTCCTGCTCCGTTTAAACCAATCAATCCAACCATTTCGCCAGGCTGCACCTGAAGTGCAATATCATGCAGCACTGGCTTATTCAGGCTGTACCCACCACTGAGACCCGTAATTTGCAATACGGGAGCATTATTCATTGACCGTCACCTCTCGGAGTTTTGTCTTTCAACCACTTTGGAGCTCCTTTATTTTTACGGTTCTTCTCACGTTCCGCATTGCTGCTGCGTTTACTCCGTGCAGGAGTCGCATCTCCGCGTGCTCCCGCAGAAGGATTCGCGCTGCGCTGTGGATCGCGCTGTTGTTCTCCGCTTGTTGTTTCACTTGTGTTAATCGTAGCCATTCTTTTGGCAGGCGGTGTACCTGCTCCAACGGATGGCGACTGAACATTGAAGGCTCCAGATGTGCTTACAGGTGGCTTGCCGCTGCGTGGAGCGGATCCATCACGGCGTTGCCCACTGCCTTCATTACTCCGTCCCCGTCCATTGTGCAAAGCGCTGCGTGCTTCATCTGCTGCAAGCACCTTACCACCGACTATCTCCCGCTCCTCAAGCGCAATATCCAATTCGCGGGCGAATTTCCGCATGATAAAGGTCTGTTGCTCTGTAACAATCGTTACAGATAAGCCGCGGCGTCCCATCCGTCCCGTACGGCCTGCACGGTGTACATAATGTTCAGAATCAAAAGCAGGATCGTAGCTAACTACCAAAGAAAGATTCTCAATATCCAGTCCTCTGGCAGCTACGTCACTGGCAACAAGCACACGAAATTTGCCTTCCCGGAAACCTTTTAATACATTGCTGCGCGTTACCTTATCGGCATCTCCATAAAGTGCTGCCGCAGTAAGCCCAAGATGATTCAGCTTAGCCTCAACCTCGGCAATATCATCTGTAGCATTCACGAACACAATCGCTTTATCGGGATTGTAATGGCGAATCACCCGGCGCAGCATGTCCATTTTGTTACGCTCTTCAGCAACAACATAATGATGCTCCAAGCTT
Source organism: Paenibacillus sp. FSL R7-0163 (assembly GCF_037969975.1). Lineage (NCBI taxonomy): Bacteria > Bacillati > Bacillota > Bacilli > Caryophanales > Paenibacillaceae > Paenibacillus > Paenibacillus sp. FSL R7-0163. The sequence goes on along the minus strand of NZ_CP150224.1, from coordinate 459,150 downwards.
TCAGCAGTCATTACACCTGGAGCAATCCCAACCTCTGCCGGGTTCTTCATTTCACGATTAGCCAGCGCTTTCGTCTCTGGTCCGATCGTTGCCGACAGCATAACAAGCTGGCGTGAACGCAGCGCACTGCTGACAATTTTTGTGACTTCGCCGGCTCCGCTAAGCTGGAACATTTGGTCCGCCTCATCCAGAACAATAGTACTCACTTCATGCATCTTCAATTTACGAAGTCCAATCAGCTCGCGGATCCGCCCAGGTGTTCCCACAACTAGCTGTGGATGCTCACGCAGCTTGTCAATCTGGCGTTTGATTGCGGCCCCGCCAATAAGACCCATAACTCGGATTCCGCGCTGTTCACCATAACGTTCCGCCTCGCGTAAGATTTGCATCGCCAGCTCCTGTGTAGGGGCGAGCACCAGCTTTTGGACCACCTTCTGCTCCGGATTAATCGTTTGAAGCAGCGGCAATAGATAGGCCAGCGTCTTACCCGTTCCAGTCTGGGAAGCTGCAATAACATCTCTTCCCTCTAGTAGAAGCGGTATAGTCTGCTCTTGTACCGGGGATGGAGCGTTAATGCCGAATTCCGACAACCGGGCAATGAGGTCTTCCTGAATGCCGATAGCCGCAAAAGAAGCTTTATTCATAAGTGTAATTCATCCTTTTCGCTTGAGATAATATCTTCATTATATGCCAAAAAGGCCTCTCCACCAAATGGAAGGCCAATAAAGCTGACAACAGGGTCTATTTTCTGTTCATCGCATTATAAGTAAGCTTGTCCGCCAGGCGAGGAAACAGCCCGTAAAGCCGTATGCCAAACCCTGCCAGACCCGGAAGATCGAGCTCTTCTTTGCCGGTCTCCATAACCTTAACGATCTTGGAAGATACATGCTCTGGGGTCATCATCATCCGGGCTACACTCTTCTCATAATTGCCAGACGGGTCAGCCGTTTTGAAAAAATCGGTGGCGATAGGCCCCGGGTTCACAGCCGAGACGATAATTCCACTCTTCCGCAGCTCCTGACGGAGCGCATTTGTGAATCCGAGAACAGCATGTTTGGTAGCTGTGTAGGCTACAGATTTGGCTGTGCCTATCTTCCCTGCCATGGAAGCCACATTTACAATCTGGCCGCTTCCCCGCTCCAGCATATGTGGAACAACAGCCTTCGTGCACCGGACAATCCCCATGTAATTAACATCCATCATATCGTCAAATTCATGAGGCTCCATCTCCGTAAAAGCAGCAAATTTGCCGTACCCTGCGTTATTTAGCAAAATATCAATTCTGCCATATGCGGCCAAAATTTGTGCGAAGGTCTTTTGAACACCTTCAGCATCTGTTACGTCACAGGTGTACAGTCCAAAAACGCCCGGGATACCGGCCGCTGTTTCTTTCAGCTTCGCTTCAGAACGTGCTACCAGGACGGGGATTGCCCCCTTTTTACTAAGCATCTGTGCTGTTAATGCACCAATGCCGCTTGACGCTCCTGTAATCACAACAACCTTATCTTTGAGTACCATGAAAAGTATTTCAGCTCCTAACTCTTGCCTAAGAGATCATCACCTGAATATCCATCTCTCCAACCCCATCCATCAACAACGGAATACTAAGCGCTTTACGAGGCATAAAAGACATGCTTTCCATCTTCATAATCTGAGGAGGACTTATATCCACCGAAACACCTTGATTATATAGAATGGTACTGGCATTCCCACTGATCATATTGCTCAGCTCTGAAATCGCACTTTGACCCATCTCATCCATCTCGGTGATCACAAAGCCACCCATCATAATCGATACCATTCGCAAGGCTACCTGCTCCGCGATACCAAATATAATATTTCCGCTCAGTTGGCCTGTCATCCCTACTTGAATCCATATATGATTATCGATCAGTTCAATTTCTTTAATGCCTAAACTCCCCGTAGAAGGCGAGACCTGAATTACTTGTTCTATAACAGTCCGTGCAGACTCTAGAAACGGATTAATTACTTCTGCTTTCATGAATGTCTAGTCTCCCCCTTTATCGTGCTTTGGTCATATACCAAAAGTCCCAAGCAATATGGATATATTATACTTTATATATCGGCACAATTCAGCAAAAATTAATGCATATGTCGAATTCAAACCCAAGATAGTTTACGCAGCAACATTGCTCTGCCGGGTATTATCTCCTATAATTTAAACAAATGCCAACGTGGAACGTAAGATATTAACGCAATTACAGATCCAATTCGATGGTCCAAAGGAGGTATTCCATGAACATCAGCCAGCTGGAGACACTAATAACAATTTCCAAAACGATGAGCTTTCGCAAGGCCGGAGAACTGCTTAATCTGACCCAACCAGCGGTTTCAGCACAGATTAAGAGCCTTGAAGAAGAGTTCAAGACTCAGCTGGTTGACCGAAACCAGCCTGTTACATTAACGGATAGAGGGACTGTCTTTCTGGATCATGCGGAACAAATTGTGAGGATTGTCGAGGAACTTAAGGAACGGCTTGCAGATCTTGATGAAAATCCCCAAGGTCATATAGTTCTAGGCACAACTACCTCAATCGCCATTCAAATTTTACCGCGTATTCTATCTTATTTTAAAGACCAGTTCCCCCATATCAAAACATCAATTTCCTCTATGTCCTCATCACAAATTTATCAGCATGTCGAAAACGGCATTGTTGATGTCGGCATCGGTTATTTAATTGGACGTAGCCCGGGCATGTCTACTTCCATTTTGTATTATGATACCTTCGAACTGGTGGTCTCTCCCAGACACCCTCTCGCTCAAGTGAAGACCGCTGGGATAGAAGCCTTAAGCAAGACCCCGCTAATTCTGCTCTCACCAGATACAGTGGGCCGTAAATTTGCGGATGAGGTTCTGAACAAACATGGCATTCAACCTCAGGTCATTATGGAGCTGACCAGCAGCGAGGAAGTGAAACGGATGGTCGAGCTCGATTTGGGCGCCGCCATTATTTCCAAGCAGTCAGTAACCGCTGAGGTTCGAGCCGGCACCCTCAAAATTGTGCCAATTATTGAGCTGGAAGTCACCCATCCTGTTGGCGTGATCACAAAATCAGGAAAATACGTAAACTCTGCTATGAGGCAGTTCCTAAGCGATCTTAAAGGCATGCCAGAAACCCAATTTATCGGGTCTGAATAAATCCCACCCACAAAGTGGAACCGATTACTTCTGAGCTGATTGCATAACCTTGTTTAAAGGAGATGTTCTTGATGAAATTTGATTTACACACCCACCATTTCCGCTGTGGCCATGCTGACGGAACGATTAGAGATTATATCGAAGCTGGGATTGCCGCTGGATTGGGAGTTATAGGTATTTCCGATCATACTCCCTATTTCGGAGATCCATCCGATCAGGCTTTTCCCAAAATCGCAATGGCTAAATCCGAATTTGCTAATTATGTTGATGATGTTCTCTCCCTCAAAAAAGAGTACGAAGGCGTTATCGACGTACTGTTAGGCATCGAATCAGATTACTTCCCCGAACATGCTGAGATATACCGTAAGACATTATCCGCCTACCCTTTTGATTATGTGATTGGATCGGTACATAGTGTTGGTGGAGTCAGCATTTTTAACAAAGGGCGCTGGAAAAACCTTAGCAAAAATGAGAAGATCCGCGTGAAGTCTGAATATTACCGGTTAATTGCTGATTCCGCACGCAGTGGTATGTTCCAAATACTCGGACATATTGATGCGATGAAGGGGAATTATCCTGCTTTTTCCGAAATCCCTGCACCTCAGCCGATTGACGATTGTCTGCGTGTAATCAGTGAATGTGGCGTGGCCATCGAAATCAATACCTCAGGCGGGACTAAGCTGGTCGGCGGCTGGTATCCCTCTGAAGATATTCTGGAGCGGGCACTACATTTTGGCGTAGAGGTTAGTTTTGGTTCGGATGCACATAAGCCGTCCCGGGTCGCCGAGGATCGGGATGCGGTAGCTGCACAGCTTAAAGAAATAGGCTTTACACACTGGGTTTATTACAAGCAGCGCCAAAAAGTCAAAGTTTCTCTGTAAACAAGCTTAAACGCCTTCACCGTCCCTATAAGGACGGTAAGCGTTTAAGCGAGAAATTAAATAATGCACCAAGCGTTATTGGTTTAGAGGCAGGGTTCACCCTCCGTTAAACCAATCTCAGCTTGGTGCATCTTTTTGTTTATTTACAGATTATCACAGCTAAAACCTTGTTGTTTCAGCGTACGTTTCGCATCTCCATATTCCGGGTTGATATCATAAAAATGAGCAATCGTACTGGTCCAATCTCTCTCCGTCATCCCCTGCTGCTGCAAGAATTCACGGTGGGTTTGATTATACGCCTCCAGGAGGCCTTGTACGTCCGGATTGTATTGCTCCTCATGAAATATAGCTTCCAGTGGCAGCCGCGGCTTCTGAGAAACCTCCTCCGCTGGGTATCCCACGCATAGGCCGACGACAGGGAATACGTACTCCGGCAGCTTCAGCAGTTCAATCACACCCGCTGTGTTGCGGCGCACACCCCCAATAGGAATGATGCCCAGTCCCATGGATTCCGCCGCTGCAATCGCGTTAGACAATGAGATTCCCACATCTGTAGCTCCAACCAAAAGTGCATCCACATCTTTTACGGCTTCAAAAGACTTGCCTTCCAGCTCACTAGCTACTTTAGCTCTATAAAAATCCATGCAAAATACCAAAAAAACCGGTGCTGCCGCTACATGCTTCTGATTTCCGCACAAAACTGAAAGCTGCTGCTTACGCGCAGGATCTTTGATGGCGATTATCGATAACTGCTGTCCATGAACCCATGACGGTGCGGCTTGAGCCGATTCAATCATTGTTTGTAGCTTCTCTGACTCCACAGGCTGGTCTGAATATTGCCGGAAAGAACGATGATTTTTTAATGTTTGTACCACTTCATTCAAAATGTTACGCCTCCTTGGTCATTCCACTCCATAGTATGTTAATCATAAACGATCGGATTCGGTACTGCCAATCACTTACGCTACTCTTTTCAATCAAAAAAAATGGACCCGAATCATCGGGTCCCAAAGCAGTATATTTTTAAAAGGGGGTCATGTACTTAGTTTAACCGCACACTGTTAGAGTTTGATAACGGCATTATTTCATTTGTGTAACAATGTGAATACTTTCATTACATCGTCCAAGGAGCCGACTTTGGGCATCACCCGCTCCAGCTTCATACCGTTCTTGAGCATCACACGTTCCGATCTAATATTATCTCCTGTGCAGCGTCCTTCGATCCTTGTTATCCCAAGGGTATGAACACTATAGTTCAAAAACAAACCCACGGCCTCCGTCGCCAGCCCGCATCCCCACCATGCCGGGTCCAGCATATATCCTAAGGTAGCTGTGCCCTCACGGCGGTTCCAATTCTGCAAAGCCACTATACCGATCAACCGCTGCTGCCCCTTTAAATAGATCCCGGCATGCAGCGCACAAGGATCGAAGGCAAATAACATCCGGTTTACCAGCTTCTCCACCTGGGCAGATGCTGATCCAGGGCCAGAGCGTACTAGAATATGGCGCTGCACATCTGGATGGGAGAGCAGCTGCCGCAAAGCTAAAACATCCTCAGGCATGATCAGCCTCAGATCAACTGCTAAACCATGTTGTGTCTCTAACAACACTGCTCCATAGGTGCTCATCTTCTCTCCCCTTCCGTGCAGCTAAAATTCCAGCCTAATCAGCTCATGGACCGATGCAGCGTCAGAACCGTTAATTCTGGCCTACACAATAACCGAAAAGGCATGTATGTCTCTCCAAACCCTCTATTCACATACACAGGCATGGCTTTGTCTTCTGTATAATACAATCCATTTATGTATTTAAGAGATCCATAAGGTGTAAATGGCGCACCTATAAAGGGCAGGCGAATTTGTCCGCCATGACTGTGCCCGGAAAGCTGTAGATCAAATGAATAGGCCTGTGCGGTATCCGCATAATCCGGCTCATGCATCAAAAGGACGTTAAAGGTTCCTTCAGGAACACCAGTAATGGCTTTCGCTGGGTCGGGTTTACCGTGTAACAGATCATCCAGCCCCGTAACCGCCATGACTGCCCCGCCTCTTTTTAGAAGGTAGGATTTATTCCTCAGCACCCGGAAGCCCGCAGACTCCAGCAGCTCGGTAACCAGCTGGGTATTCTTGTAATCATGATTGCCTAATATCGCAAATTTACCCAATGGCGCACTTAACGCTGCCAGCACCGGTACGGCTTCAACAAGATCCTCAGGATCGCTGTCCACAATGTCACCCGTGAAGCAAATAAGATCCGGTTCAGCTTTGCTTATATGTTTAGCGAGTCGGGCCAGATCCCTGGCATCCTTATTAAATCCGAGATGCGTATCACTGAAATGAACAAGCTTCATCCCTGAAAAAGCGGAAGGAAGCTCCTTAAAACGCAAGTCCAGCTTAGTGACCTCAATCCAGTTCGGCTCCCCCTGCCATGCATATCCGCTTGTAAGCAATCCTGCGCCGATTACAGCAGCCGCACTCCGAGTCAGGAACTGCCGGCGGGTAATTGTAGACTCGCTACCAGAACGCCCCTTAGAGGGGTCCTTGTGGATCTTATCGCCATTCTTATTGGGAGAAGCCCCAGACGATTGTATCTTCATAGGGAGATTCTCCTTTCTTTACCTTTTCCCCGAAAAACAGACGGTCCAAATAATAACTTATATATTATTTCGGGCAGTTAGAACAATCCGGCATTCTTCTTCCGGAGTTTCGCTGTAAGCGCGTGCAATCCCTTTTTTTGCGATTTCTGATTTTTGAACTCGTCTCAGCATAAATGCTACTTCCAGGTTTTTTACAAAAGGAAACGGTTCAAGCATTAACGTTGACTTATCCTGCCACTCCGCTGTGATAACACGACCTGACGTAAAACTGAAATCTTCAGTGCCTGAGAACCCTTCACGCCACCATGGATGCTCCTCTGATTTCGGACACCCCGGCTCATTTAAGGCCAAATACAAGGACAGATCATCGCAGAATTCTAAAAGACGGGCATCATAATACAGCTCATCTTCTCCGATAGGCTTAGAAGCTTCAAGCTCCCGATGGATACGTGCTCTGCGTTCCTCTTCATGTTCTTGATATAACGTTAGTTCTGGATAATCGAGTCCCGAAATCTTAATAAGCCGCTCAAAATGCAAGCTGCACAGCAACGCTCCGTACGGTGTGTGTTCCTCGATCTCATCTAATCCACGCTTATAAAAGGTCAACTTAGGCACTACAGGAAAATCAATAAAGGTGTAGGGTGCTTGCTCCGCATCATTCCAGAAAGGGGTCTCATCGAGATCAATCCAACCCCTATCATGCTGGGCTACTGCCCACAGTACCTCTTCCCGGCGTCCTTCAGTTGGCACATGCTGCTCTTTGAACCCAATGGCCAGCTCTCCGGCAAGTTTCCCGTGATCATGCTGCTTAACCATTACAATTGCTCCATCTTGCTCCCGACAAATCACGATTATTCCTCCTTGTTCCACAGCTAACATTACGTTAACAATGGATATTATAGCATAAATTGGTCAATATTCTGAACTTGCTCCAGCCCTGCAAGACTTTCCCGCCTCAAGCAGATAAGAGAGTCTTAACAACATAAAAAAAGCTACCCCCAGCGAATGGAATCCACTTTGAGGATAGCTCAATAGATAAACATTTGGCGGTACTATTAATTACACACCTAACCAACGTTTGAACATATGCTTCGTTGTTTGCTTGTTTATTTCTGCAATAGATGTCGTAAGAGGAATCCCCTTTGGACAAGCGCGTACACAGTTCTGTGAGTTACCACAGCCATCGATCCCGCCATCCTCCATAAGAGCGTCCAATCTTTCGTCAGCGTTCATTTCACCTGTAGGGTGAGCATTGAACAGACGTACTTGAGAAATGGCTGCCGGTCCGATGAAATCCGTCTTTTCGTTGACATTCGGACAAGCCTCCAAACATACGCCACAGGTCATACATTTGGATAATTCATAGGCCCACTGCCGTTTTTTCTCCGGCATCCGCGGTCCCGGTCCAAGATCGTACGTACCGTCAATCGGAATCCATGCTTTCACCCTTTTTAGCGCATTGAACATCCGGGTACGGTCAATGACTAAGTCACGCACCACCGGAAATGTCTTCATAGGCTCAATGCGTACAGGCTGCTCCAGATTGTCTATAAGTGCAGCGCAGGCTTGGCGGGGTTTGCCATTAATCACCATGGAGCAAGCTCCGCACACTTCTTCTAAACAGTTGGAATCCCAGCATACGGGAACTGTGCTGTCACCTTTGGCATTCACAGGGTTACGCTGAATTTCCATCAAAGCACTGATCACATTCATACCTGGACGATAAGGAAGTTCAAATTCCTCGACATACGATGAACTTTGTGGATCGTCCTGGCGGGTGATGATAAACTTTACGTTTTTGGGAGCTGCAGCTGTTTCCGCCATAATGGTTCCCTCCTCAAATTGCCTGATTTTATTTCATGAAGCTTGCCTCGCAAGCTATTCTGTTACTGGAAAGCATTAATCCTTCGAATAATCGCGTACCCGTGGAGGAATCAGCGAGACATCCACTTCATCGTAGGAGATTTGTGGACCCTCTGCAGTCCAGGCTGCTTTTGTGGTCTTCAAGAACTCCTCATCATTACGATTTGGGAATTCTGGTTTGTAATGTGCACCACGGCTCTCATTCCGCATAAGCGCTCCAAGTGTCATCGCTTCGGACAGCTCCAGCATATTCCAGAGCTGGCGAGTGAAGGCCACACCTTGGTTATTCCAGCGCGATGCATCATTCATATTGATCTTGCGATAACGCTCCTTAAGCTCTTTGATTTTGCCAATGGTCGCTTCCAGCTTCGGATTGTGCCGCACCACGGTCATATTGGCGGTCATCCATTCGCCCAGTTCCTTGTGAATCACATAAGCATTCTCTGTACCTGACATCGCTAACAGAGATTCATATTTGTCCGTTTGCTTTTTGTGGAAGCTATCGAATACGGAAGAAGAGATATCCTGCGATGATTTCTTCAGGCCTTTAATGTATTCAACAGCCTTTGGTCCTGCGACCATACCGCCGTAAATAGCAGATACCAGTGAGTTGGCGCCTAGACGGTTCGCTCCATGATATTGATATTCACATTCTCCGGCTGCAAAAAGACCAGGAACGTTCGTCATTTGATTGTAATCAACCCACATGCCGCCCATAGAATAGTGTACAGCCGGGAAGATCTTCATTGGTATTTTACGGGGATCATCCCCCATGAATTTTTCGTAAATTTCAATAATCCCGCCAAGCTTCACGTCCAGCTCTTTCGGATCCTTATGAGAGAGGTCCAAATACACCATGTTCTCGCCATTAATGCCCAGCCCTTGATCCACACACACATTAAAAATCTCACGTGTAGCAATATCGCGCGGCACCAAGTTACCGTAGGACGGATATTTTTCTTCGAGGAAATACCACGGTTTCCCGTCTTTATAAGTCCAGATACGGCCGCCCTCGCCACGTGCCGATTCCGACATCAGGCGGAGCTTGTCATCTCCCGGAATAGCGGTTGGGTGAATCTGGATAAATTCTCCGTTGGCATAATGTACGCCCTGTTGGTACACCGCACTTGCAGCTGTCCCTGTATTAATAACGGAGTTCGTTGTTTTGCCAAAAATAATACCCGGCCCGCCGCTTGCCAAAATAACAGCATCCGCAGGAAAAGTCTCAATCTCCATCGTCTTAAGATTCTGGGCACTGATGCCGCGGCATACACCTTCGTCGTCGATGATAGCCGAAAGGAACTCCCAGTTCTCGCGTTTAGTTACGAGACCTTCAGATTCCCAGCGGCGCACCTGCTCATCCAACGCGTACAGCAGCTGTTGGCCTGTTGTCGCGCCGGCAAAAGCTGTACGGTGCCGCTTCGTTCCGCCGAAACGACGGAAATCGAGCAGACCTTCCGGTGTGCGGTTGAACATAACGCCCATCCGGTCCATAAGGTGAATGATACCTGGCGCAGCTTCACACATCGCCTTAACCGGCGGCTGATTCGCCAAAAAGTCACCGCCATAGACAGTGTCGTCAAAATGCTCCCAAGGGGAGTCGCCCTCACCTTTTGTATTTACCGCGCCATTGATGCCGCCTTGCGCGCATACGGAGTGTGATCTTTTTACAGGAACTAATGAGAATAAATGGACATGCGCACCAGCTTCCGCTGCCTTGATGGTAGCCATCAACCCGGCCAGACCGCCGCCCACGATAATGATATCGGATGTTGCCATGATAGTTCACTCCTTTTATCGAAAATATCAGAAAGGATTCTTAAATTAAATGAAGGTCTTTATGGACTGGGCAATAGTTGCTGCAGTTTGAAATTCACTGTCACGGAAAGTAACCAGCGAAATCAGGAACATGAACGTTACTAAGACAAATATGCCAAGACAGAGGTAAGAAGATACCCGCTGTGCACGAGGACCGACGGTAATTCCCCAGCTGATTAAGAAAGACCAGAGACCGTTCGAGAAGTGGAAGCATGCAGCAACGATACCGATAATATACAGTGTCAGCAGAAGTGGCTGAGTCACGATATCGTGCATGAGACCGCCTAATTCTTCGTGCTCCACATTACCCACTGCCACCTGAACCCGTGTTTGGAACAAGTGCCAGACGATAAAGATAAAGGTAACAATACCTGTAATCCGTTGCAGGGTATAACGCCAGTTTCTTTCAATGTTGAAACGGTTCAAGTTCGGCTTGGATTGATACGCAATATAAAGTCCGTATACCCCATGGTACAGCAGAGGAAGCCATATACCGAACAATTCCAGGAAGAAGACGAGCGGTAAGCTGTTCAGCCATAACACGCTGTCAGTGAAACCGGAAGCGCCACCCTCTACAGCCGCAAAATTCGTCATCATGTGCTCAATGAAGAAGGCTCCAAGTGGGATAACGCCTAGCAAGGAATGAATCTTTCTGGAATAAAATCCTTTCATACAAAGTAACCCCTTTCCGATTAAAACAGCGTTTTCATTAATGGGTATTCACCGCCGGAACTACATTTGACACAGGATAACGTTGACAATCCAATGACATAATTCCTTAATTTACCGTTATCCTAGAGTTTACCGGACTAAGTTTTATTTTTCACAAAATGTGAATATCTTGTGTCACTTTTCATGTTACTCTTTTTTCGCTTATAAGGGAATTGCAATCTAATTATTAAACGTTATACAATAAACGCATAAGAATAGATTTTATATGATAATAATTCTCATTTAGCGAAACAACATTTTCCGACATAACCTGATTTTCCTTATGTAATAAGAACAGTTACTCTTACGGCTATGAATTTCATCACTACTGATCGTACATCGCATTAGGAGAGGAACTCAATTATGTTTGACGATTTAGATGTTTTTGCAGCAGTTGTGGAACATTCCAGCTTAAACCGGGCCTCACGCCAGCTCAATCTATCCCAGCCCGCCTTGTCTCGCAAAATTTCTAAACTCGAGGAACGTCTGGGGGTCGCACTGTTTAATCGTTATGGCAAACGACTGGAGTTAACCGAGGTTGGGCGTCTCACTTATTCCTATGCGCTTGAACAACGGCAGCAGCGTTCCAAGTTTCTGGAAGCCCTTTCTAAATTCAAAGAGGGGGAGCCAAGGCTTGTCACCTTGGGGGCTAGTCTTACCTCACTGCAGACCACGCTTCCGCCGCTGGTTAACGCTTATATGGACAAATATCCGACCGCAGAGCTGAAGCTGATTACAGGCCGAACGCATGAGATCGTATCCTCAGTTAGTGAGGGGAAATCAGATGTAGGTCTGATCGCTTCCTCTATTCAAGAACCTGGGTTACGCTGCATTTCTCTGTTTGAGGATCAATTGCGACTGGTCGTCTCAGAGCAGCATCCTTTAAATTTATCCTCCAAGCTAACCATGGATAATCTATCCCGGCTGCCTATGATTCTCTTCTCAAAGGGTACCTGGTACCGGCGCCTGACGGACGATCTATTCCAGCGCTGCGGGATTGATCCCGATGTGCGCATGGAGATTGACTCCTTCGAAGCCATCGTGCGGCTGCTTCCGACTGTCAAAGCGGCTGCGTTGCTGCCAAAGTCTTATCTGCGTCCAGAGCTGCTGAACGGCGGCGGACTGGTGTCCCTACATATCAAGGAGCTGGAGCAGACTCAACGGACCACCTGCCTGATTTACCGTGACGATGGAAGCATGAGCACGGCGGCTCGCAGTCTGGTGCAAGTAACCGAAGAGATGTTTCTGACAGAACGTGAGCAGTAAAGCCGGACCAAATGAATCAAGGGGCGCACCTATTGATCTCCAAATGAGGCAATAAGTGAAGCACTTATTGCGTAATTAGGGAATTTCTCCCTGAAATTTAGAGATTTCTGTTCAGCAGACTTATAATTAGTTATGATGAACGAAAGGCAGCCCCTGTTTCGCACACCGTAGGTTAAAATGGAAGTTAAAAGGACAACCATTACAGAGCTACATGCGAAAGGAGCTGTTACTATGAAGAATACCATAAAATACGTCGGTTTGGATGTGTCTAAAGAAAAAATTGCGGTGGCGATTGCAGATGAGGGTCGGGAACCCGCACGATATTATGGAGCCATCCCCCATACCCCAGATGCAGTGGCTCGAATGATTCGGAAACTCAAAGGTTCAGGGATTACACTGGAGGTCTGCTATGAAGCCGGGCCTACGGGGTACGACTTATACCGCTGGTTGACGAAGATGGGAATTTCCTGTGTGGTAATTGCACCTTCGCGTATGCCACAGCGTCCCGGAGATGCCATAAAAACCGACCGACGGGATGCAGAAAAACTGGCTCAGTTACACCGGGCTGGAGAATTGACTGCGATCTATGTGCCAACGCCAGAACTCGAAGCTTTACGAGATCTCATTCGTGCACGAGAAGATGCTAGGCAAGACCTACATCGGGCTCGGCAACGGCTCATTCATTTTCTATTGCGCCACCAAATTCACAAGCCAGAGGGTATGAAAAAACGCTGGACCAAAAGGTACCGGGAATGGCTCTCTATGCTGAAGTTTAATAATGTAGCTCAAGAACGGGTATTTACCGAATCCCTGCAACAGCTCCGGGAAGTGGAGGAGCGAATCAAGCGACTTGAAGCCGCAATGCGAGAAGAAGCACAGATCTGCCCTTACGCACCTGTCATTCAAGCGTTGCAAGGCCTGAGGGGAATCGCCCTGCTGACAGCTATGACTTTAGTTGTCGAGATTGGAAATTTCGAACGTTTTCGTTCACCGGCTCAGCTCATGAGTTACCTGGGACTCGTGCCACGGGAATATTCCTCGGGAGCAAGTACCAAAAGAGGGAGTCTTACAAAAGTCGGAAATTCCGGAGTGCGGCGCGCACTGGTGGAGTCCGCATGGAGTTACCGTCACCGCCCTGCCGTCAAGGGAGATTTAGCAGTGCGTCTTGAGGGCCAGAGTATTCATGTCCATGAAACGTCGTGGAAAGCCCAAGAACGGTTACACAGCAAGTATTTAAAATTAGTCAGACGCGGGAAACACCGAAATTTAACCATGGCAGCAGTGGGTCGTGAGTTAATTGGATTTATCTGGTCGATTGCGGTAGAGGCAGAACGAAAAATGGCGTAGGTGAAACGAAAAAAAATAAAAACATACCCAAAAGATTTGAATCCTTGGGGCATGGAGACAAAGAGAAAGGTTCGAGGAGAATCCGTGAATTCCCTGTGCACAGGATCCCTGATCTAACGTGCGAAATTAGTTTACGGAAGCTCCTTCGACGTAGGCATAATATGTGGTAACCAACCCACGGATAGCAGATTGCCAGCCGACGACTCGCATTTTGTCTCTGTGCCCAAGGGATTGAAAACCCTCTAGTTTAAAGGGGAAAACAGGGGAATTGACTAATTCGTTCATAGCAGGGAAAACTTCCCCAATTTTCGGCTGATTGAGTAACTAATAAAGGAATCCCACTGTTTATTAGGGAGGAATTCCCTAATGTCGTTCATTTAGAGCGAATAGCGGCTATTTTTAGGGAGGTTTTCCCTAATTAGTTACACCCACTCTGTACATCGTACAAACAAAGAACGCATATCGCCCATATTCCACCGTCACAGATACCACAAATCATCTACTACAGCCGTACGAATATCACACCTAACAACTCGTCAACCGCACAAACCAATATATTAGAACACTACGCGTGGTCTATAGCCATATGGCATAGTGAAATCCATTACTTTTCCTACTCTTTACTCCATAAAAAAGAAGCTGCCCCCAAGTAGAATTCACTACTTTTGAGTCAGCTTCTTTTCCTATGATTCTTGGTTCACAACTTCACTCTCAAAACGGTCAATACTTTCATTAGGACCAATGAGTACCATAACATCGCCTTCACTTAAATAATCATGGGCAGTTGGAGCGACGATTATTCCACTTTCCCTATTCAGGGCAACAATACTGCAGCCATATTTAGCTCTTGTATTTAAATCAGACAAGCTTCTGCCGTTCATGCAGGACGGTACGGTCAGCTCGACAATTTTATAATCCTTGGACAGTTCAATATAATCCAGCAAATTGGGCGTCACCAGCTGGTGTGCCACACGAATCCCCATATCCCGCTCCGGAAAAATAACCCGATCAACCCCCAGCCGCGACAGTGCGCGGCCATGAAGGATGGAGATTGCCTTAGCCACCACTTGCTTGACTCCAATTTCCTTCAACAAAATGGCCGCCAGAATGCTTCTCTCCATATTGTCACCAATCGCAACAATCCCACAATCAAAGTTCCTTACACCAAGCGAGCGCATAATTCCCTCATCTGTAGCATCTGCTACTACCGTATGCGTCAGTTGATCGCTCATTTCCTCCACGCGTTCTTCATGGTGGTCAATGCCGAGCACCTCGTAGCCCATTTCCATCAGCTCAAGCGCCAGGCTTGAACCGAAGCGACCTAAGCCGATTACTACAAATTGCTGTGCTTTCATTTCTAATTAACTCCTATCCAATAATTATTTTACCTTCCGGATACTTATACAGTGGTTTACCCTGTTTGGGACCGAGTGCATACGCTAAGGTTAGTGGACCCAGCCGACCTGCAAACATCGTCAGACAGAGTAGAATCTTACCGATCGCTGACAGTTCCGGAGTTAGCCCCATAGTCAGTCCTACCGTAGCAAAGGCGGAGGTCGTCTCAAACAAGATTGCCAAGAAATTACTGTCTTCAGTTGTGGAGAGTATCATCGAC
Source organism: Paenibacillus sp. FSL R7-0163 (assembly GCF_037969975.1). Lineage (NCBI taxonomy): Bacteria > Bacillati > Bacillota > Bacilli > Caryophanales > Paenibacillaceae > Paenibacillus > Paenibacillus sp. FSL R7-0163. Next base: position 443,894 of record NZ_CP150224.1, on the reverse strand, counting down.
ACAGAGGCGATTAACAACAAAGCCAGCAGCGTGATCGTTAATGCCTTGTAGATGCGCTCCTGAGCCAACCGATAACGGAACAACACAACATCTTCCCGTCCACGCAGCATAGCAATTACAGCACCAATCATCATCGTAAAGGTTGTTGTCTTGATCCCGCCGCCCGTTGAGCCCGGAGAAGCACCAATAAACATAAGAATCACTATAAAAAATTGTGTAGCCTGCCGAAGTCCAGCAATATCTACTGTGTTCGCGCCAGCCGTACGGGGAGACACGGATTGAAAGAAGGCCGATAATATTTTACCGCCAAAATTCAGTGAACCTAGGGTACGAGTGTTAGTAAACTCGAATATAAAAATAACCAGAGCTCCGATCAGAATCAGCCCTGTGCTGGTGGACAGGACAACTTTACTATGTAGAGACAGCCTGCGGGTTACCCGAAACTCCACCAGATCTGACATTACAATAAAACCAATCCCGCCGGAGACAATCAGAAACATCACAATAATATTCACTAGCGGATCATATACATAATCAGTTAAACTGCGAAAATCCCCAAAAATATCGAACCCCGCATTATTAAACATAGACACCGCATGAAATATGCCAAAATAAATCGCTTTTCCCAGTGGCATATCAAAAGCCCAGCGAATAGACAGCAGCAAGGCGGCACAGCCTTCTATGACAAGAGAATATATAAGGACTCTCCGGATCAGTCGTACAATTCCTTCCATAGAGCCTTGATTCATGGCTTCCTGTAGGATTAGCCTGTCCCGCAAAGATATTTTACGCTTTAACACCAGTGAAAATAGAGTGGCCATGGTCATAAAACCTAAGCCGCCGATCTGGATCAGGATCATAATTACGGTTTTCCCAAAAATCGTGAACGAAGTTCCGGTATCCAGCACAACAAGCCCTGTTACACAGGTTGCCGAAGTTGAAGTAAATAATGCATCAATAAATTCCACGGAATTCCCGCTTGTGCTTGAGATGGGCAGCATAAGCAGCAAGGCCCCTATCAGAATAATCGATGCAAAACCAAGCACCAGTATCTGCGGCGGCGAGAGCTTCAGAAACTTAAATTCAGAAATCCTGCGAAACTGTGAAGCCACTTTGCTCACCTTCTTATCAAAAATTCCAACAAAAAAAGCACTGGAAAACCAATGCTGACTTGGTTCCTGCAGTAAATTAGCCTACGAGGTTAGCTGTCGGATTCGGACTGTGCAGGCTGCCCTATTCGTTCCCAGAACGAAATTCACCCCTGATGAAAGTGCCATTTATCGTGTACACTCCACTTTTCATCACTTCTTATGGTTCCCCCGTTTTCACCAGAAATTCGGCTACTATACAATTGCATACAAATTATATACGTTATTTAGTGAATTCACAAAGACACAATTAATGCTCATTCGCATGAAAAAATGCGGTTTAAAGAGACTGCATCAAAAGGAGTGCCTTTTCTCATCACTTTTCCGTGTTTTCCCTGCAATTACACCGATTCTCATCATTCGTGCAGAAATGAACACGATAAAATTCATGGTATAAATTCACATGACTATTCTATACTATCTCTATTACCCATAAAAAGAACATATAATGTTTTTTGTAACCAACCAGGCACTAATACTATAATGGAACATAACATTGTCAGTACATAACAAGGAGGCGTTACATGAATCCCGTCGGCCAGCCCTTACAGCAACGTGCCCTCTCCAAGAGGCTCATCATCTCGGGCATTATCGGTCTTATTCTATTTATTATGTTTCAGATTTCCCCTTCACTGCTTAGTAGCCCTACAGGTGAAGATACCACCGTCATTAGCAAGGCAGAAGCCCGTGACCAAGCCATATTATTTGCAGAACATAAGCTCAACTACACCGAAGCACCAAACGATCAATGGAATGTACTTTACGAGACGGACTCTTCCTTTTATGGTTATATGTCTCGCGAGAAGCTTGTGGAGGACTACACCAAGAAAAAATTGGATCAAAAATATCCTTTTGATGTCTTTCGTGCAACGCTTACTCCTTCAGCGGAGCAAGAGCCGCAAATCATCGTTGACCTCAATATGTATAACGGTAAGATTGTCGCTTTCTCAAAGGCTGCAAAAGTTGCCTCCGAAGAGGGGTCAGGCATCGCTTCCGTTGGTGCAAAAGAGGACAAGGGAGCTGACCTCACTCTAGCGCAGAAGGAGAATCTTGCTCGTCCTTGGCTTCAGGAATGGGAAGTAAATCCTGCCAAGCTACAAATTGAATCGAATACAGGAAGCCATGGGCTGGTGTATACGGATAGCACTGTTCAGGTCGGCGAATCCTTATTGCACTATTATTTTGATTTCAGTGGAGAGCAGGTCTCCAGCTTTAATGCCGGATTCTCTGCACCGGCTTGGCATACCTCCTACGTACAAGGACAGACCTCTTTAGCGGAAAAGCTGACATTATTCGGTTACGGTATACCCACACTGATTTTAGGAATTCTGGCACTCGTCTACAGTATTCTTAGAAGAGAGCATACTTCCTTTAAACGTGGGGTATTCCTAAGCTCAGCCTATTTTGTAATCATGATGATCAGCACCTATAATATGCTGCCTGAATCAACAGGCGAAGGGCTAGAAGCACAGATTACCTCTGTCATTATGTTTATCATTTATGCTTTGTACAGCCTGCTGATGTCCTCCTTGCTCTACTTCTCTTTAGTGGGCGGCAATGGCCTATGGCGAAAAGAGGGAGGCATGAACCCTTGGCCCCGCGCCAAAGAGCCCGGCTATGGACAATATGTGTTGGATAGTATCCGGGCTGGATACATGTGGGCTTTCGTTCTGCTAGGGGTGCAGACGGTTATGTTCATCATATTATCGTTTACCTTGCACAATTGGTCTACTACAGACGCCACCCAGTCTCCTTATAACATGAGATATGCTTGGCTTCTGCCTATCGTCGCATGGCTCGCTGGTTTATCTGAGGAAGCCATTTATCGCTTTTTCGGAATCCCTATGCTGAAAAAGGTGTTCCGAAACACTTTCGTCGCTTGCTTGATCACCACGCTGGTTTGGGCGTTTGGCCATACGTTATATCCGATCTATCCCATCAGCTCCCGTCCGATTGAGCTGACCGTAATCGGGCTGCTGTTCAGTTATATTTTCCTTCGTTACGGATTTATTGCTGTCATGTTCAGCCACGTCGTGTTTGACAGCATCCTGATGGGCGCTACGCTGATCTTTATGAAGGAGAGCGTAAATGTAGGCGCGGGTATCTTCGCGATTATTATGCCATTCATAGTCGCTTACATCGTCTATCGATTTAATCCACCACAGAAGACTAAGCCGGTGGAGCCTTCTTCTTTGATTTAAGAAAATAAAATAGTGTACATCCTATAACCAAATTTAAAAAAAGGGCATCATAGCAGCTTTAGTCGCTGCTGTGATACCCTTTTTCTTTTGTCACCATTGCTATGAGGTTGGCTCTTCGTCCTTGAGCGCATCAAGAATTTGTCTTGCCAGCTTTTCTCCAATAGAAAGTGTACGGAAATCATCCACGGAGGCTTCTTTAATTTTCTTAAGCGATCCGAAATGCTTAAGCAGCGCTTTACGGCGCTTCTCACCTATACCAGGTATAGAGTCCAGCTTGGAGGTAACCATGGACTTCCCGCGCTGTTCACGGTGGAAGGTGATCGCGAACCTATGGACTTCATCCTGAATCCGTTGCAAAAGGTAAAATTCCTGACTGTCCCGGGCTAGCGCGACAGGTTCTGGCGGATCTCCAACCAAAAGCTGAGCCGTCTTATGCTTATCATCCTTAACAAGGCCGCAGACCGGAATGAATAATCCCAGCTCATTCTCCAGAATATCAATAGCAGAGGAGATTTGCCCTTTCCCGCCATCGACCACGATAAGATCCGGTATCGGAAGATTCTCCTTCAATACCCGTTCATATCGCCGCCGAATGACCTCGCGCATCGTTCCATAATCATCCGCACCCACTACCGTACGAACCTTATATTTACGATACTCTTTTCGTGCAGGCTTGCCATCAATGAAGACAACCATCGCTGAGACCGGGTTAGTTCCCTGAATGTTCGAGTTATCGAACGCCTCAATGCGGCTCAAGCGTTCAAGACCCAAGCTCTCACCTAAGCTGATCGCTGCTCCAGAGGTACGCTCTTCATCCCGTTCAATCAGCCGGAATTTCTCGTCGATAGCCACTCTTGCATTTTGACAGGCCATGCCAACCATCTGCTTCTTAAGGCCGCGTTGTGGCACAAGCACCTTAATGCCCAGCCACTCCTGCAGAATGGAGGCGCCGCCGGCGGCATCCACGATCCCAGCTGCAGCAGCTTCCTCCGCCGCCGTCGCACGTGCCTCAGCCTCTTCAGCCGATTCAGGAGTATCTTCACCCTGTTGTAAATCCGCTTCTGCTGGAGCAGCTATCGTGATCTCAGGTTTAGTCTCTTTATTAGCCAGAGACTCCTCATCGAGCACATCCGGCAGCAGAATCTCCTGCGGCAAAGCGGGATTATCACTGTAATACTGCGTCACATAAGACATAAAGTCACTGTAGGCTTCACCATAGAACGGGAACACGGAGGAATGGCGCTGGATCATCTTCCCTTGTCTCATGTACAGAATCTGTACACACATCCATCCCTTGTCTACAGCATAACCAAATACGTCCCGGTCCTTAGTATCTGTAGTGTTGATCTTCTGCTTCTCCATCAATGCATCGATATGGATAATCTGATCCCGCAGTTCCTTCGCCCGCTCAAAATATAACTCCTCAGCAGCTTCTTGCATTTTTTGCTGTAAATCCTTTTTAACCGCCTCATGACCTCCGCCTAGAAAAGCAGCGATATCCTGCGTAATCTGCTCATACTCGGATTTCTGAACCTCCTTCTCACACGGTGCCAGACACTGGCCCATGTGATAGTAAAGACAGACCTCCTTTGGCATCACACCGCATTTACGAAGCGGGTACATACGATCTAGGAGCTTTTTTGTCTGCTGAGCAGCATAAGCATTAGGATAAGGGCCAAAATATTTTGCTTTATCTTTAATCACCCGGCGTGTAACCTCAAGGCGCGGGTGAGTTTCATTCGTTATTTTTATATAAGGAAACGTCTTGTCGTCTTTCAAAAGCACATTATAACGCGGCATATGTTTCTTAATCAGATTACACTCTAGAATGAGCGCTTCCATGTTACTGGACGTAACGATGTATTCGAAATCAGCAATATTAGCGACAAGCCGCTGCGTTTTACCATTATGACTGCCTGTAAAATAAGACCGCACCCGATTCTTGAGTACCTTCGCTTTGCCCACATAAATAATAGTGCCTTCCTGATTCTTCATCAGATAGCAGCCAGGCAGATCGGGTAGTAGTGCCAGTTTATTGCGGATATTGTCCAAAATGATCCCCTCCAGCTAAATTGGACCCATGATTAGTTGGCATTCAGCACACAAAACGCCTCCGGAATGAACCGAAGGCGCTGAGTGGCAGGGCCGAGGCCCGAACAGTAGCATCTATCAATTATTGATGTTTTGCTACGATATTTTTCAGGGATTCTTTGGAGTTCAGTCCCACAACTTTATCTACCGGTTGACCATCTTTGAAGAAGATCAGAGTTGGGATACTCATAACACCAAAACGGGAAGCCGTTTCCGGATTCTCATCCACATTCAATTTTGCAATTTTCACGTCGTCTCCCAGCTCTGTGGACAATTCATCCAAGATTGGAGCGAGCATTTTACAAGGACCACACCAAGGAGCCCAGAAGTCTACTACTACAGTACCTTGACCTTCCACTTCGTTACTGAAGGATTGGTCAGACACGTTCACGATAGCCATGATATTGTTCCTCCTTTAAGTTTTGCGAAGCATCACGCACATCTTAAGCCAAAGCTTAGTTCATGGAAGCTGCTCCGAAATATGAGTTAATAAATTGTTTCATGTAATATGATAACCAAATTACCACTTACCGACACATTACAAGTATAACATATCTTTATGGGATATGTGAAATATCACTCGCAATTATATTGCCTTCAATGTATTTTTTTTGCGTACTCTTTTCTTTACAACCTCCCCAGCATTTCGGTATACTTAAAGAAAGCGCATTAATTGTCAATGACTTATTTCATAAAACTAATGTCAATTTGCATCTAACAATACAGGGCTTGTCCCTGTAAGGAGGCAGAAACTATGGATGTTAACGCGCAAGTACGGGACCCACGAGAACATATCAACGAAGAACCCCGCAATGATCTTGGGGATTTAATGACCGGATTTTTCGGAATGACCACGTTTATGACGGTTGTCTTTTTCGGAATGGTCATCCTTAAATTCATTCTCTCGGAGTAAAGGAATCATCGCACAATAAAAAGAAGCTGTCTCAAAAGTAGTGAATGCTACTTATGGGACGGCTTCTTTTTTTGAGAATAATGAGGGAAAACCTCCCTGATTATAGCCGATATTTGCTATAAATGAACGGAATCAGGGAATTCCTCCCTAATAATCGGGAGAATATCTATTTTCGCTGACGAATCAGTTCATTTTTAGGGAGATATTCCCTAATTAGTAGTCTAATGAGCAGAAACCTCTGAATTTTAGGGAGGTATTCCCTAATTATCGATCAGAGTGAGTATGCCCGCCAGATGTTGCAACCGGAAAGTGTGTTTGGACAATTAAAGTACACTCAAGACTTCCGACGATCCTGCTTCGCAGCATGGAAAAAGCGGCGTTTGAGTTCGAATAACTAAAAAAACGAAGAGCAGCGATCCTCCAATAAAAGGGGAATCACTGCTCTTTTAAATTTTACATTATGAATATTCCAGCTTATCTATTGGCCCCTCGCTGATTCTCCCCATGCAGTGGAAGCACATCCACAAAAGGAGCAATGCGATCCATTAGTCGTTGGCCTTTATAGACCTCTTCACCATCTTTGCTCGTAAAGCTAAGATGTTTCTCCAAGCCATCCAATGGATAATTCGAGGTATAGAAGGTTGGTTTGCGGTTCATCCGATAATTCAAGATCGCCCCAAGTACATGATCACGAGCCCAAGGATTCAAATTTTCCGCACCAATGTCATCAAAAATAAGCAAATCACAGTTTTTCATCGTATCGACAGTTTCCTTCATTTTCTGGCCATCCATCATGATCGATTTCAAGTCCTCTATAAAGTCTGGCATGTATACGATCACTCCGGTATATCCAGCAACAGCAAGCTCATGCAGCAAATAACACATCAAAAAAGTTTTGCCTGTTCCGAAAGAGCCATGTAAATAAATGCCGCGTGAAGTCAGGCCTTCCTCTTTAACACTGGTGATATAATCAAATATTTTATTCACAGCCGAGACCCGACGCGGGTCTTTGCCCATAATATCTATCTCATCATAACCGCCGTTAAGTACACGCTCGTCCACATAAAAGCTACGAATACGTTTGCGGATATTATCCTGATTATCTTGTGCCACTTTAAGTCGGCATGCCGTCTTGCGTTCATATAGATCCACTGAACCATTCACAGTTTCTACCGTTAGTTTACTATAATGGCCAGGAAAATCATTTGGACACTTCTCTAGTCCTGGGCAGTTCGCACAGTTTCGGCTTTCCTCTACATATTGATACAGGCGACTCATATGAAGCCGCAGTCGTGATTCGTCCAGCTCAGGATGTTCGGACTGTAATGCCTTCACAAGTGGATGATTGAATAACCCCTGTTCAAGATCGCGTTGACGCTGCCGTAGAGTTGGATTGTTGATCGAACGAAGTACATCGCCCATAGACTCCATTGTTCCACCTCTCTTTCATTAAGGCGTTTGCGATACGCCTTTTTTCTTACTAGCCTTAATTTCTGCCGCTTTCTTCATCATCGCCGCGAATTCCTCTTCCGATACTGTTCCGGCACTTCCATCATCCAGCACAATCGGAATTTCCGGTTTATTGGATCGGCCTGTATTTTTGGCATAAGAACGTGATCGTGTACCTCCAGCAGTATTAGCCGTTGTCCCCTTGCCCTTCACTTTGGACTGATCTCTAATATATCTTACAGCCTTCTCATAGGTGTTCACTTGTTTAACCAGCATATTGGAGGCGATAGCCTCTACAAAATTGCGGTTCATCCGCTGTTCTCCACCCGAAGCTACCATAGTCATTAAATAATGAATGAGTACATTAATTACTTCACCGCTCAGCTTATAGTTCAGATCTATTTTCTCGAACATATCCATCAGATGGCTGGGCACTGCACCCGGGAAAAAGGTTTGTAGCAGTCTTGTATAAGGTTCGTTACGCAGCATCATATTATATTGGTGAATGTCGCATTTGGACAAAAATTGTGGCGGTACTTCTACATAATACTCCATCTCAACTGATTGCTCTGGTGGTGCTATAGAATCATCATTCTCTTCGGTCGCACTGGTCCGGATGGAAACAACTTTTGCAGCTGCAATTTCACGTTTTTCCTGTCGTTTCATATCTTGCCTGAAATGTTGGCTCGCTTTATATTGCAACGCATCCAGCATTACCTCGCCCTCCGGTGAGAACACACCATCCTCATCCAGCAAACGACATAAATCCTGCGGACTCAGTTCGTATTTATGAGCAACATAGTTAATTACACCCATTTGAGTATGGTCGAAGCGCAGTTTTTCTACATGAGCCCGATTCACAGACTCCCGTGGAAAACGCAAAATAATGTCACTATATCCGATTGCCTGCTCTCCGGATTCAAGCGTGCCGGGCTGTCGAACAGAGGCTACCTCTGCCAAAGCTTGCTCCAGCTCATAATCAATGACATGTGTATTAAGTTGAAAAATATCATAAAAAGGCACGGAAATATTCTCTTTGCCTATAGATCTGCGACTCCACTCTTCCGGCTCGCGATTCCAGAACTGTTCCCGTAAGGACAGCACAGCAAATTTGCCAATCTTATCACGTAACAGCAAGGTTAAATGCTGAGTGGCAAAAAAGTCGGCTGGCGATAGCGGCGGCATTAGCTCATATTCATATAAATAATCATCTGTTTCCGGCACATAGATTCGACAGGTCTGCAACAGACCCACTGCTTCTAACCGGGAAGCCTGATCAATTAAATATTTGCGGCCTTTCTCATTGGGTTCAACACCCAAAGTCATAAATAGCCTGCGCTGTTGCTCCACTCCAGAATAGCCAATGCTATCTGCTGGCACATGTTCAACCAGCAAGCGATAGAAACTGATTGCAAAGGCTCCCACCATAGGTTGATATACAGAGCTAAGCATACGTCCATCTATAACACTAAGACCAAATTCGCGGGAAACGCAGTACCGATGATGTTCGGTGAAATGATGTAAGTTACTCATCCGCATCTACGGATACCCCCTTGTTTACACGAATTCATACAGGATTCTATTCTATCACAAATTAACATAGCGAAAATGTAAATAAAATCCCAATTTCGACTCTTTTCGCAATATAATCAACTTCTTCTTACGAATATCTACCTCTATTAAACAAGAAGAAACGGCTTCGCCGTCCTCTAAAGAGGAAGGTATCCCGTTTCTCGCAGAAATATAAGACTGATTCATAACATAGGCTCTTTCGAATCTTTAAAACATCTTGTAACCGCCAAAGCGCAGCTTTTGAATGGTCCATCCACTAAGTATAGCACCTGCAAGACCAGCGACACCTGTAAGATAATCAACAAAGTGGAAACTGGAGAGATGCTCCCAGAGCGACATCGCGTTTCTATCCCAAATAGAATAGATTACGACGGGTAGAATAATAAGTACGAATAGATAAGCGGGGAACCAGGTTGTCTTCATTAACATGTTAAGAATAAAGCCGATACCAAACATCATCACAAAGAATAAAACGGCTAGGATAAACACTGGAATAAATCCCATCTTACCGTCTCCACCCCTTTCTATAAAGAAGCGCACATCTTTTACAAGCTAGTAGTAAGTTTACTAGAAAAAATGTCACGAAGCAATGAACTTTATTCAAATTCACGCACTAATTCGCACACTTACAGGATGCCTCCGTTTGCTCTTGGCGGCTTGATTGCGATACAATGCAAGTAGATTAATCAGATCATACATAGCCTATGAAGCAGATGCTTCGTAAGACTAAGTTTATGCTTCAATTGCGAGTTTTACGCGATGTTATTTTGGGCGAGGCTTATGCTTCGTAAAACTAAGCGTATGCTTTCGGAGCAAGTTTTACGCGATGTTATTTCAACGAGGCTTATGCTTCGTAAAACTTTTAAGGAGTGAGATCATGATCGAAGCCGCTTTGACACTGGAAGGCTGGTATGCACTGCATGACTTCCGCTCTCTGAACTGGACCGCTTGGACGGCAGCAGATGATGAAGAACGTGCCGTTGCCCTGGAAGAACTACATGCTTTTATGCAGGAATGGAGCCCTGTTGAGGAAGCTAAAGAAGGCAGCACCGCAGTATACTCCATAGTGGGCCAAAAGGCCGATTTTGTAATGATGTTTTTGCGCGAAAGCCTAGAAGCTTTGAACCAACTTGAGACCGCCTTTAACAAAATCGCTTTTGCTCAATATACAACCAAAGCTTATTCATATGTAAGTATTGTTGAATTAAGCAACTACGCTGCTGGTGGCAGTGGCAGCGACGGCAGCGATCCAATGCAGAATCCGCATGTTGCCGCACGGCTAAAGCCTATTTTACCGCAAGCGAAACACATCTGTTTCTATCCTATGAACAAAAAACGCGAGCTTGCCGATAACTGGTACATGCTTGATATGGACAAACGCCGGGAACTCATGGCTTCACACGGGTTAATTGGACGTTCATATGCAGGCAAAGTGAAGCAAATTATCACCGGCTCCGTCGGTTTTGATGACTGGGAATGGGGCGTGACTCTGTTCGCTGAAGATGCACTGCAATTCAAAAAGCTGGTATACGAAATGCGTTTTGACGAAGTAAGTGCTCGTTACGGCGAATTCGGACCTTTTTATGTCGGCAATCTGCTGACTGAAGAATCTTTTGAAGAAATGCTCAAGCTGTAATAACAAAAAAGGGTGTGTCTCCAGTTCGTATGGAGACACACCCTTTTTACTACCATATTATTAGATTAAGACACCGAAGTTCCTGAATCCTCATCTTCGTTATCCTCATCATCTTCACGTAAACTTTCCAGATATTCAGCCGTGGCCCGATCCCGAGCGCGCCCTTTATCCTTCAGGCGTTCGATACCAGGGAGAATGAGCAGATCAATTTCCTTCTGAACGATATAAGCCAGATCATACTGGTTCTGATCCTCCAGATAAGATCCAACCTCTATCAGTCCGTTATAACGGTCCAATTCTTCCCGAGTCAGCAGTCCGCGTACCTGTACGCTGCAATGGCGCATCTTATAAGAATCTTCCTTTTTTCAGAACCAGCGGAATTCCGCCGATAATGAACAAGTAGCGCATATCTACAACTTTTTTCAACTGAGCGGCAGTCCAGCCCTTGTAAGTTTTACTGCCTACTACAGCGATTCCTTGGCCTTTGCCTAGGGAAGCTACGGTTCCTTTATTGCTGAATGCGAATTTCTTCGGCTGTTGATTGCGGATTGCTGCCACCAAATTATGCGCACAGCATTCACCCTGCTGCATAGCAATTTGAGCGGTTGGCGGGTAAGGGCGTCCTTCCGGATTAATCATAAGGGAGCCATCACCAATAATGAAGATATTCTCTTGGCCCGGTGCACGTAGATATTCATCTACCTTCACGCGCCCACGCATAGCTTCAAATCCGGCAGCCTCAATAAGACGATTGCCACGGATTCCGCCTGTCCAAATAATTGTGGAGGCTTTGATTTCTTCGCCTGATGCCAGAATCACCCCGTTTGGCAGACACTCCTTGATCGCAACCCCCATCTTGAAGGTAACTCCCTTTTTGGTGAGCAAGTCCATCGCATACTCAACAAGCTCAGGAGCAAAACCAGGCAGTGCTGTCGGAGCAGCCTCTACGTTATATATATTAACCATACTTGGATCAACGTCATATTCTTTACACAGTCCAGGGATACGGTCAGCTAATTCAGCTACAAATTCGATACCGCTAAAGCCGGCACCACCGACAACAAAATTAATATGCTCCTGAGCATTGTTCTCGTTCTTGTACTTAGCGAATTGATATTCAATATGCTCGCGAATTAAACGAACGGAATTGATGCTCCGGATTGTCAGTGCGTATTTATCAAGTCCAGGAATACCAAATGTTTCAGGCTCTCCACCTAAAGCAATGACAAGATAATCGTACGATAGGGTACCATCCTCCAAAATAATCTTTTTCTGCTGAGTACGAATTTCCTGAACAGATGACTTCACGAGGTCGATCTTGAATTCATCGATTAGTTTCGAAATGGACACCCGAGTGTGTTCAATACTGTCCGTACCCGCGGCAGGCATATGTAGATGGGTAGTAAAATAGTGGTACTCGTGACGGTTTACAAGCGTGACATCCGCTTCATTATAATTCAAAGCCTTCTGCAAGCGCTGTGCGGTCAAAATACCCCCATAGCCCGCGCCTAAGATAACGATTTTGGGAATACTACTCATGTTCCGGCTCCTTCCAAGAGGTAAATCTGTCTTTGTATTTTTTATTGAAACAATGTACGGTCCTTTTTGTGAATTTATACACTTATATTTAGAAGAAATTCCAATCAAACTTGAAGCATTTCTAAATTGACCATATCCATTGTAAACCTTAGTGTAGCATTAATCAAACATTAAAATACTAAAAAACGTCACACTTTTATTGACTTCTAAAGTCTTTCTTTGCAGGTATGTGTCACAATGATTATAATAAGTAGGTACACAAGTATGGCAAAATGAATATATCAACTCGGAGGTGTAATATCCCGTGACCCAAGAGCAATCCAGCGTTCCTATGAGCGACCTTTTAATCATAGGTGGCGGGCCAGCTGGCATGTTTGCCGCATTTTACGGCGGAATGCGTCAGGCATCAGTAACCCTTATTGAAAGTATGCCCCAATTGGGGGGACAACTTGCTGCCCTTTATCCAGAAAAATACATTTATGATGTGGCAGGTTTTCCAAAAGTAACAGCACAAGAATTGGTCGACAACCTGTCTCGGCAAATGGATATGTTCCAATCCAATATCCGGCTGGAGGAGAAAGTGATTTCTGTTCAAAAACGGGACGAACGTCATTTTGTGGTTACAACCGATGTAGCCGAATACCACAGTAAGGCGATCATCATTACAGCTGGTGTAGGTGCATTTGAACCTCGTCGTTTGGAATTACCCAACGCTGGACGTTTTGAAAAAGCAAACCTCCATTATTTTGTAAATGATCTAAATGCCTTTAAAGATAAAAAAGTTCTGATCAGCGGTGGCGGTGACTCTGCAGTTGACTGGGCACTCATGCTGGAACCCATCGCTGAACAGGTAACCCTGATTCACCGCCGGGATAAATTCCGTGCGCATGAACATAGCGTTGAGAACCTGATGGCTTCCAAGGTTAACGTAGTTACCCCTACTGAAATTACAGAGCTGCATGGTGAAGAGTTCATTACTAAGGTTACATTGTCAAATATCAAGACCAAAGAAACTCAAGAAATTGAAGTGGACAGCGTTATTGTTAACTTCGGATTCATCTCTTCCCTAGGTCCTATTGCCGAATGGGGTATTGAGATTGAGGGGAACTCCATTGTTGTTGACTCGCGTATGGAAACAAGTATTCCAGGCATATTTGCTGCCGGCGATATCACAACTTATCCTGGTAAGCTGAAGCTGATTGCTGTAGGATTTGGCGAAGCTCCAACGGCTGTGAATAATGCTAAGGTGTACATTGATCCAGAAGCCAAGCTTTCACCGGGTCACAGCAGTAATATGAAACTCTAAATCTATTAACACAATAAAAAAGGGTATTCTTACAGGCCTGTTGATAACAGCCTGTGAGGATACCCTTTTATGTTTGTTTGTGCCTCGCGGTTTTATATATGTAGCCTGCTACAAAGTTATCCTTTGCGCTTTTTAATGAAGAACCGCATGTACTGGAGAGTGTAAGTTTCGTTTGCGAATTTCAACGAGTAGAAGAGCGATGAAATCATGCTCTAGTTGCAGCTCTATTGCTCTATGGTAAGAGTCAAGCAGCATCTCATCCGACAATTCAACCATAAACTTCATCTACCTTTCCTTTATTTGGATCTGAATCTATCATATCAAACTATCATTTTTCGAACAAGCGTTCGCGTTATCCACAAGTACATGTGGAAATCCTGTGTATAAAATGTGTGTAAGCGTTATAAAGGTACTAGCTACACAGTGGACTATGGGGATAATAGTTATACACAGGATTGAACCACTTGTATACAGCTAAAAATATATTTTTATTGTAAATAAATTACAATGTTATTTACCCCAAAAGAACGCAACTAAACGCAATTTTATCTTACTACTCTATTATCGTCAATTCTTAAAATAATTGTTAATTTATTGAGGTCTTGTATTAACCTCCAGAATCCATATTTTCCCCGAATAATCTACAGCATAATCAAAGCCCAGCTCACCTATTCCCGGAAAATGCCGTTCCATAATTCCGATACATACATGGGTTAGTCTCCGCATTTCTGCTTTCTTCGCTGAAGCTTTAATCCGCGGCAACGATCTACGAAGTCCTTCACGACATGATAGCATCGTTCCCCCTTTACAAAGATTGGTCACGAACAGACCTGGCCGAGCCAATCTACCTACCATGGAGCGAAATTCCCAAACATCACCATTTTTAACTACTTTGACCCGATAATCAATAGGCCGCCCGCCGATTCTCGCCAGGGAAATCCCTTGTTGAATCAAATATCTGCGTCTTGCTTTCACAGTATTAAGCGCACGTCTCATGGATCCAAAATCCTTGTAAATTCGAGTTCTGTCCATATAGGTGAATCCATAACCGCGACTATCCCGAAAAACTTTGATTACACCGTAACCTCCGCCACCCACAATAGGTTTAATGACAACATTTCCATATTTACGAAGCATTGCCAGGAGCGTTTCTGCCCTGTACCCCCTCGTCATTGGGATATAGGGTGCAACCCGAGCATCGGTCAGCAACGCCTCTGTCTTCAGCCACTTACTGGCCAATTGTCTTCCTGCCATCGTCCTTTCCCTCCCTTCACAATCCAGCCTACCCTATACATTACTCAGAGAAGGTCTCGCCCTCTTGTATGATTGTCCGTGTAAGATGCCGCTCTTAGCAAAAAGGGCTTAGTGTTTAGCACAGCATCAGTCGACAGCGACAGGGTACAACCGCGGATTTTGTAGATTCAGTTCTCAAGAAATTCGACATCATTATCTTAATGGATGAGTTCACTATAACTAGAATAATCTTCAAAATCGTTGTATTATTAATAGCGGTTACATTTTCAATTTCTACTATTATAGTGAGTACTAACAGAATCACTAAAAAGCACAGCGCGGGGAGGGCTCAGAATGGCACAGTTTTTTGAGGTTTTATATTGGGTGGCTATGCTTGGGATGTCCATTGTATTGGCTGGAACGACTATACTGATCTGCGCCATCGGCTTTAAATTTATTAAAGACAAACGCAGAGCACTGGGTACGGGCTGTATCGCCTTCTCCCTTGGAGCTGCAGCGCTCATCGTATTTATGATTAATTACAAGTTTATTATTCCAGCCTAATGTACGCAGGGACTGCCTATAAGCAGCTTATTTCTATGAACAGACGGTCCGACCATCGCAAAAAAAACAACAGAGCAGCGATTCTCCAGTTATGTGGATAATCGCTGCTCTGTGTTTTTAAACAATAGCTATCTGCTTCAACAGCGTCTTTAACCCATAAGCGTTTCGGACCCAGATGACGTTATTTGCAGATTTTCAACCTTTTAGGCGTGGTTTCGGACTCCAGTGACACTATTGCTTAAAAAGAGCTTCATATTTACTGATTTTCATAGCAATAGCGGCAATGCGGTCCGTTGGCACCACAAATATGGGGAAATGCGGCGTTTAGGGTCATCTGTGTCCGATACAAGGTTCGCGATACATGGTTTGCTTCCTATGTAAAAGAATAAAGAGCTACCCCAGCGCACATTAAATGGCTTCTGAGAAACTCCCCTTTTACTCATAAATCTAGCGACAGGCGTATCATATCTATGACTTGAATCCCATTTTCAAAGATCTCTTCGCTGTAATGCCTAATAAAAAAGTCTCTATCAATTCCGGTGATTCTGAATCCGCATTTCTGATAAAGTGCCAATTGTCCAACGCTCGAATTTCCTGTGCCAATTTCAATGGTTTTTGCCCCAAGCAGCTTGGCATTCTGAATCGCATGGTTCAGCAGCTGTTTTCCTATACCTTGCCCGTGTTTATTTTCGTCGACGGCGATATTAACAATCTCTACAGTCTCCGGTCTTGTCTGCAGCACAACGTAGACTCCGATGATGCTGTTATCTACCTCAGCCACACAACATAACCCTCTTCGTAAATATCCGTTAACTAAGCTCTCCGAAGGATCTGCTAATAGAAGTAATTCTAATGGAGGCTGTTCACCAGCTTTTAATTTTCTGATTTCCATTTCCGAACTCCTTGTGATGATTTTTGTCATTGAGAATAAAAAAACTCCAAGCCTGTGTTGTTAGAATCCAACACGGGCTTGGAGCCGTGATTGCTGCTATTAGCAAGGCTCTTCGTTAGGTTTCCCTGCATCCGTAGCTGTACGGAAGCTTGAGCCGCAGCCACAGGTTGCAGTAGCATTAGGGTTGTTGATGGTGAAGCCACCCGTCATGCCGGATTCTTCAAAGTCGATTTCGAGACCATCCAGGTAACGAAGGTTCTCCTTCTCCACAACCACTTTCATGTCTTGAATGTCCATATATACGTCCTGATCAGTTTCATTATCATCAAAGCCCATAGCGTACGAGAATCCACTGCAACCGCCGGGCGTTACTCCAATACGGAGGAACATGTTCGGTACTTCTTGTTCAGCAAGCATCGCCTTTAATTGTTCTGCTGCCTTTTCACTAATATTAATCATGATCTCATCCTCCTACAAATTCGTCTCACTTCATAAGCGGAAACTTATGTTTAAGAGGCCTTCCGGCCAAAAGTTATTTCTTAAAAATATAAGAAAGTATAAGTGCTGCACCTATTCTTTATGTCTTATATTTCTCGCTCAAACGCTTATCACCTTTATAAGGATGCCAATGACGTTTATGCTTGATAAATTCAGTATAACCGACTATTCCGTTACCCTCAAGTCACAACTGCCTTAGGCATGACCCTTCACAGCAAAAAACACCATCAATATCAAGCTGTTGATACCCTTAGGAGAGTAGGTTTATAATAGGGAAGGCACTCTAAGTAAAAATTCGGAAATTTGTCACGGAGGCAAGCTCGCCTCTTTCTTTTTTAGAATGAACAGCTACCACTTGGGTACGTCTGGAATTTATCTTCGAGCAATCTGCTCGTAAACTTTCAGGAGGAAATCATAATATGTCTACTCTTTTTACCCCCCACACGGATGCCCGAATGGCGAACATTATTGATAAGGTTCGCAGCGGCGAAAGATTGAATTTGGAAGATGGCGTTTATTTATATCAAAGCAACGATTTACTTACCATTGGCCAGCTAGCGAATGAAGTCAATATCGCCAAGAATCACAACCGGGTATATTTTATCGAAAACATGAGTCTATATTTCACCAATGTTTGCGAATCGCACTGTGCATTCTGCAATTTCCGCAAAGATGATGGAGAAGAGGGAGCCTATACCCTTTCCGGTCAGGAAATGGTGCAATATGTCGAACAGCATATCCACCCGGGCGTACGCGAATTCCACATTGTTGGTGGCCATAACGACAAGGTTCCCTTCCAATATTATGTGGATTCTTTAAAGGCTTTGAACGAACGTTTCCCTGAGGTTACCTTAAAAGCCTACACTGCCGCTGAGATTGATTTCTTTACCCGTATTAGCGGTTTGAGTATTCGTGAGGTACTGGAACAATTGCGTGCTGCTGGACTTAAAACACTCACCGGTGGTGGCGCAGAGATATTATCCGACCAATATCGTAAAAAAATGCGTGTAGACAAAGCTAATGTGGAAGAATATCTGGAAGTCCATCGGACAGCACATCAGCTTGGGATGAAGACCCATACCACTATGCTGTACGGCTCCATTGAATCTCACGAAGACCGTATCCGCCATATGATGCAAATCCGTGATTTGCAGGACGAAACCAATGGCTTTATGGTATTCATTCCATTGTCCATGCAGCCTAAGAATAAAAACGCTGGCATCATGCGCCGCAACTCTGCTTATGAGGATCTGAAGACCATTGCGATCAGCAGATTGATGTTGGACAATTTCGATCACATCAAAGCGTACTTCATTAACATTGGCCCTCAGCTTACTCAAGTTGCGCTGAACTTCGGTGCATCAGACGTGCATGGCACAATTCTAAAAGAACGGATCAGCCACGCGGCTGGCGCCTTAACACCGGAAGGTCTGACTCGCGACGAATTGATCTGGCTAGTGAAAGGTGCTGGACGAATTCCTGTCGAACGTGACACTTTCTATAATGAGGTTAAGGTATACGAATAAGAAGACTACCTGAGATTTGTTATCCCATATTGGAAAGGAAGTTCGGTCAGCATGAGAACAATACTCGTTCTTGGCGGTGGCTACGGCGGCCTAGCCTTAATTCAAGAATTACTCAATAATCATCTTCCTCATGATGTTGAAATTATCTTAATTGACCGAATGCCTTATCAAGGAATCAAAACGGAATATTATGCGCTCGCCGCAGGTACCGTAACTGATTATCACCTGCGCATTCATTTTCCGGTTCACCCCCGGCTTACTGTCCGGTACGGTGAAGTGAGTTCCATTGATTTGGAGAGCAAAATAGTCAGTATGGAATCCGGTGAGATTGTATCTTATGATCTCCTAGCCATTGCTCTTGGCTGTACCGATAATTACCACAACATCCCTGGTGCTGATCAATATACCTGCAGCATCCAGACCTTTGCTGGTACTCGGGAAACCTACCGCCGTTTAAATGATGTGAAGCCTTACGGAACGATAAACATCGTAGGTGGAGGATTAAGCGGTGTTGAATTAGCCGCAGAGCTTCGGGAGAGCCGTCCAGACCTTAACATTGCTATTCTGGATCGCGGTGAACGTGTTTTGTCTGCCTTTCCGGCAAAGCTGTCACAGTACGTAGAGGAATGGTTTCATCACCATCAGGTGCAAACGCTCGGACGAATCTCTGTATCTCATGTAGAGAAGGATTCGATTTTTAACGGTACCGAGGAAATCCTTTCAGATGTGACAGTATGGACCGCAGGAATTCAACCTGTAAAAGTAGTTCAAGATTTGAATGTGTCGAAGGACCGCGGTGGACGGATTATGCTGGATGAGTATTATCGTATACCGGATTATCCTGAGGTATATGTGATTGGTGACTGTGCCAGTCTGCCATTTGCACCAAGCGCACAAGCCGCTGGAGCACAGGGTGAGCAGGTAGCTCAGGTTATTCAAGCCACCTGGCGCGGTGAGACTCCTAAGCTTCATCCTATTCGCCTGAAGGGTACTTTAGGGTCACTAGGCAAAAAAGCAGGATTCGGACTTATGGGACAACGCTCCGTCAAAGGACGGGTTCCCCGCATCCTCAAGAGCGGAGTGCTCTGGATGTCGAAACGCACTTTAGGATAAGCCTAAGATTGGTTCATAAGTATTCAACGAAGCTACTCTCAGATAAACACGAGAGTAGCTTTCTTACGTTATTGGTGCGTATACCCTACGGACTCAGATATCCTTATTCGCAAATTTTTAGCCTTTGGAGGAGAGTTTCGGACTCCAGTGAAGTTATTGCTTATAATGAGGTTCATTTATGCTGCTTTTCAGGTGAATAGTGACTATGGGGTCCGATAGCTATCCAAATGTAGGAAGACACTCAATATAAGGTCACCTGAGTCCGGTGGCACCTTCACGGTAGCACCTGCACTCTCCAATATGTTGCCTAATCGATCAAATTGGTGGATTTTGTTCAAGCAAGGTTCCAAAAAGAGGGAGCACTCCATAATTTAGATTATGGAGTGCTCCCTCTTTTTTTCTCGAGAAATTTAGTCAAGATCTATATTAAACCAAGCCTCAAGCTCTTTGATCTTGGCTTCAATTTTCTCTTCTAGCTCTGCAACAGTGTCTGCTGCAATAATGTCACCTTCAACCATGGCGAAAGGCATTAAATAACACTCTCCACAATTGTTCAGACATCCGTATTCAATGACATCATAATCCGGATTTTCCTCCAGCTTATGCATTAGCTTGTCTGTTCCGTGACCCATGTTGCTGGAACAAAATTCAATAATTGGTCTCATGATGATCTCCCTATTCCGCCTAACCATTTTATTTTTTAACTTTTTGTACTATAATGAACTTACGAAAGGAGTGATTGAGAAATGAGTGAGAATGCACAAAGCACCGAAATGTATGATGAAGTACTAGAAGTGCTGGATAAGCTTCGTCCGTTCCTGCAGCGCGATGGCGGTGACGTAGAACTGGTCGATGTGGAAGACGGCATCGTTAAGTTGAAACTTATGGGTGCCTGCGGCAGCTGCCCAAGCTCCACGATCACCTTGAAAGCCGGGATTGAACGCGCCCTCCTTGAAGAAGTAGAAGGCGTTGAAGAAGTAGTTCAAGTATTCTAAATCCCGTTTAATAACCCTCCCGATTCTCCTGTGAAGGAGATCGGGATTTTCTTATTATAGAGGATTTAACATTCTCTCACAACCTTAGAACATAAAACCCGCAAGCCAACTTGGCTGCGGGTTCTTGTTATGACTATAGACGAATTTAGCTTAATTCCTTAAAACGCTGGAATGATCGCACCTTCGTACTTTTCTTCAATGAAAGCTTTAGCTTCTGGAGAATTCAGGGCAGCAACCAGCTTTTTGATGGCTTCGGAATCTTTATTGTCTTGACGGGTTACCAAAATGTTAGCATAAGGGGAATCTACACCCTCGATGAACAGTGCATCTTTAGTTGGCACAAGACCAGCGTCTAGTGCAAAGTTCGTGTTGATCAAAGCAAGGTCTACCTCATCCAGTTGACGTGGGAGCATAGCTGCTTCCAACTCAATGATGTCGAGGTTTTTCTTGTTTTCAGTGATATCTGCTTTCGTTGCAGCAATGTTTGTATCATCTTTCAAGGTAATCAGACCATTTTTTGCAAGTAGGATTAGTGCACGGCCACCGTTAGTAGCATCGTTCGGAATGGCAACTTTTGCACCATCAGCCAACTCATCGATCGATTTGATTTTTTTGGAATAAGCTCCAAAAGGCTCAACGTGAACGGATGCAACGGAGACCAGATCTGTTTTATTATTTTTGTTTTGGTCATCCAGATACGGTTGGTGTTGGAAAAAGTTAGCGTCTAACTCCTTCTCATCAAGCTGCACGTTAGGTTGAATATAGTCAGTAAATTCTTTAATTTCAAGTGTAATTCCATCTTTTTCAAGCAATGGAGCAATAGCCTTCAAAATTTCAGCATGAGGCACAGGTGAGGCACCAATAACCAGTTTCACAGGATCTTTAGTAGGTTCACTTGTTGCTTCTGCATTTGGTGCTGTTGTAGCAGCCGAGCTCCCAGCATTATTAGATGCATTGTTGTTACCGCAAGCCGCAAGCACCGCAACCAGTGTCAGGCTAAAAAATGTAAGTAGTACTTTTTTCATTGTAAATCCCCCTCTAATCTATATTTTGTATTGAATAAGGATATATATGGATGTACCTTATTTCCGTGTGTAATGTTTTACGAGTCGGTCACCGGCCATTTGTAGCAATTGCACCAGTACGACAATAAATATTATAGAAACAATCATAATCTCCGTCTCATAGCGGTGGTAGCCGTAACGAATCGCCAAGTCACCTAATCCGCCACCCCCAACCATACCAGCCATTGCTGTATAGGAGACCAGTGTAACCAGTGTGATCGTAACTCCAGCTAGCAGACCTGGACGAGCTTCTGGCAAAAGAACACGCATAACGATTTGGTTCGTCGATGCTCCCATACCTTGTGCGGCTTCGATGACTCCGCGGTCTACCTCTCTTAACGACGTCTCTACCAAGCGGGCAAAAAACGGAGCTGCACCAATCACCAGAGGTGGAATCGTACCGAGTACACCAATTGAGGTTCCAACAACGGCTTTGCTGAAAGGAATGAGAGCCACCATCAAAATGATAAAGGGTACGGAGCGTAAGATATTTACAAGTAATGATAAGACCGAGTAAGTTACTCTGATTACTATACTATTCGATTTCCCCCATAAATACAATAGAATTCCGAGTGGTAAACCAAGAATAATTGTGAACAATCCGGAAAAAAATATCATTTTTATAGTAGCAACCGTAGCATCCATCATTTCTTGCCAATTTAGATCTGCAAAATTCATTACGAAATCACCTCCACATCAAGGCCTTGAGCAATTAGTCTGGAGATCGTTACAGCAATCGCCTCAGCTGGCCCTTCGAACCGCACAATCATCTGTCCATAAGGCACATCTTTAATCGTTGAGATGGTACCATGTAAGATTGCAAAGCTTACACCCGTATCACGCACGACATCGGATAGTGCCGAGCCGTAAGTTTTTTCTCCGAAAAAAGTAATTTTGACAGCTTGAGAGTTATCCCCGGCAGCAGCATCAAGCGCCACTCGAAGAGGCCCTTCATTCTGTGTCTCACTGCGGATGAAATCGCGTGTAACCTCATGCTGCGGCTTGAGAAATACCTCTGTAACTTTGCCTTGCTCAACAATCCCACCACCATGAATGACCGCGACACGGTCGCAGATGCTCTGGATTACATGCATTTCATGTGTGATCAGCACAATGGTCAAATGGAATCTTTTATTAATATCGAGCAGCAGCTTAAGAATGGAGTCCGTTGTCTGGGGATCAAGCGCAGAAGTGGCCTCGTCACACAGCAGTACATCAGGGTCACTGGCTAGTGCCCGGGCGATGCCGACCCGCTGCTTTTGTCCTCCAGATAACTGAGAAGGATACTTATCTGTATGTTCTTCAAGCCCAACTAGAGCGAGCAGATCTTTCACTTTTGTATCAATAGCTGTTCTAGATGTACCTGCAAGTCGCAGTGGAAAGGCAATATTATCATACACAGTCGCCGAAGAAAGCAAATTGAAATGTTGAAAAATCATCCCAATCTTGCGCCGCTGTTCCTGTAATTGACCTTGGTTAAGGCTAGTTAGTTCAACACCGTCTACCCAGACCTCACCTTCTGTCGGACGTTCCAACAGATTAATGCAACGGATCAATGTACTTTTCCCCGCTCCAGAGTGCCCGATGACTCCGAATATTTCACCTTTCTCGATGGACAGATTCAATCCAGAAAGCGCTGTTGCCGCATTACTCCCTTTTCCATAAACCTTTGTTATCCCTTTTAGATTAATCAACTCTCGTCGCCCCCCCTTTATATTTCACTTATTCTATACAAAAAAACCTCCAACGATCGATGCAGATCGCAAGAGGCTCTGTGGGTTTATTAAGACAATGCCTTCTCATCTGCCAACGACCGCAACCTGCGCCATTGTAGGAATTAGCACCATGACATTTGTACAACGCTTCCCGCGCTGGATACAAATCGGTTGCCGGGCTTCATCGGGCCTATCCCTCCGCCGCTCTCGATAAGATAAAGTTATGAAATTATATTTTTTCTGAAATCGTACATACTTTAATGCAAGCATAAGTATAGTGAGTTTATCGATTTTTGTCAAAAGGAAATATATTGAACGATTACGATTTTATGCTCTTTGCCCTGCTTATTTCCTTACGCAGCTGTTCATTGCTGTAGCTGAATGCCGCGATTAATGTCTTACAGTTCATTTCGAGCGATTGTTTTAAATCCTCAAGATGGCTATCCAGATCCTCGAGCTGAATTTTATCATGCAGACCTTGATGCCGCTGCCACAGATCATCCTGCATTTCAGAATTCATATAATGAATTTCAGCATTTCTGCGCTTGCGTAAATTCTCCAATGGATCGCGGTAGGAGTTCTTGATCTGTTCCAGTTGATCCGCTAATGCAGGATGCACATTCAATAATTGAAGCTGACGCAGCACTGTAAAGTAAGAAAAGTGCGTTTTTAATTTGGATGTTTTGAGATCATAAAAATGATTCAGTACCGTCCCAAGCTTGTCCAGAAGAGAGAAAACCCGGATAAAGCCATCTTTATAAAAATAAACATAACGTGCATAATCGCCCTGTTCCACCGGTGTCATATCATCCATATAACCCGCGATCACTAATTTCCGGTAAAAAGCGGCCGCGAACCAACTTTGCTCCAGTTCATCCAGAGAGGAAATCAGTCCACGTGTCCAAATCTCCAGCTTGCGGTATTCATGGTCATTATCCTCATGGGCACTCATTTCCTTGCGCAGCAATGCTGCAAAAGTGGCCATATTCTCCATCGCATCAGCCAACACACCACTGTTCTTTCGAGGCGGCTCTCCAAGTAATACCCGCAGCATATCCCAGTCCTCCTAAAGTTTTGTTCAGCGTCTGCTTCCATGGACTGCTTCGTACAAAACTCGCGACGTAAGCATCGGCCAATCAGCTCCACGATATACCGATTTCCACTTTATTATTCCGCGGGTGAAGCGCCTCTATCCACGGAGGGAATGTTCTACCAAGGCGGTGGAATCATTGGGTTCGTTACATTTTTTCCAGACACGACACTACCCGCACGATTTAGCTGCCAGACTCTTACACTCATATAACATAAGACACCAAACAAACTGGCAATCAGCAAAATATGAGCCAAAGCGGCAAATATGTACAATCTTTCATTATCTAGGGTGTAAACCACAGCCGCCCCACTAAACACCTGCATCAAGCATAACAGCACTGCAGCTACACCTAGCGCTCTAAGCTCTGGATAATCCTTATGTTTCCAAAATGCTAAATGCCCAAGCAGCGCAGTAAGCATGAATAAGAGCAAAGCCGCAATCCGATGCGTAAAAACAACACCTACACCTCCGGAAAGCTCCGGAACCCATTCTCCATTACAAAGCGGCCAACCCGAACACCCGCCCTGTGAATCCGTATGACTTACAAAGGCTCCAATATACACGACAATATAAGAATAGATGGCAGTAAGACAAGTTAAATTGCGAAAAGCCTTACTTACGGGCTTCTTTTGAGCCTCCAACGTATGATCATATTCGCGCGATTCATGCCATCTCTTGGTTCCAAGAGCCAACATCATAGCGCTCGAAAAGGCGATCAAAGAAAAACCCATATGCAGCGCCATTACAGCAGCAGATTGGGATTTAATTACTGCAAGCGCTCCCATACCACCTTGAACGATGACGAATAATAAAGTCATAAATGCATAGCCCAGCAAATCGCGCCGAGTACGGGCATAACGCCAAAAAGCAAACATCGAGGCAAGTGAGAATAACCCTGCCAAACCGCTAAACAAGCGATGGGTGTATTCAATCATCGAGCCTATAGTATAAGCCGGAATTAATTTCCCATGACAGAGCGGCCATTCATTTCCGCATTCCAAGCCCGATCCAGTCTTCGTCACTACCGCTCCTCCGAGTACAGCGAGGAACATGATAAGGCAAGTAAGATAACTAAGCCATTTCAACTGATTTGTCGTCAAAAATATCACCCGCAGTTTTTAGTAATGAAGAAGCAGCCAGACTTATATTTCAAAAAACCACCGCTTTTGCACAAACAGGCGAAAGCGGTGGTTCCTTAGGAATTACTTTTGAAGGCTTTGATGCACTTGGACCGCTTTATCAAGGAAATTTTCAATCTCTTCACGGGATTTGCGCAATTTATTAACGAATCTAACCAATTCCCGTCCATCCGAATATGCGACGAAGCTTGGAATACCCATAATATTTTGTTCTTGGCTAACATCGCCCACGGCATCAACATCTACCTCAACCAGTGTAAGGCGGTCTGCATAAGCCTGCTCTACCTCTGGGATAAAAGGATCGATAAATTTGCAATCCGAGCACCAGTCAGCCTTGAAGATGGCCACTGTTAATCGAGGTGATTGAATGGCTACCTGAAATTCAGCAGGAGAACTAATTTTGTCCATGATTTACTCAGTCCCTTCTTCAATATCTGTCTATTTTCTACTCTTTAAGTGAAGCAAAATGCAGGGTAGAAGTCAAACCTATTCTCTCATACGAACACGTGCAGGCTGTAACTTCATCAGCGGATTCAATAATTTTTGCAGCGCCCGCGGATAACTGGAGATTTCCTGTTTAGTCAGCACGCCCAGCACAATAAGCAGTACTAGATAAATAACAACAACTGCGGCTCCCACAACAAGACAAGTGATCAGAAACGCCAAACGTGCCGGCATCAGATCCGTTAACAAAATCCCAGCCTCATTCAAGCCATAACCAATCCCGCCGGACACAAGTACCGCAATCGCGAAACCGCCCCAACGTTTGCCCATAATTTCAAAAGGCACAATCGATTTCAGCATGCGTAAGTTAAGCAAAGTAATGACCACGAAACAAAGTGCTGTTGCACCGATGATTCCGTAGATGCCAAATACCTTACTAAGTAATAAGCTTGCCACTAATTTTACAATAATACCCGCTAACACATAATACATGGAAATTCGCGATTTGCCCATACCTAACAAAATAGAGTTCGTTGTCATCATCGTAATCTGAAAGATCGTTCCTAAAGTAAGCATGGCTACGATACCACTGCCATCTAAACTGGCGAACAATAATCCATTTACAGAATAAGCAGCTGCTACAAGCGCCAATACAATCGGCATCCCTGTCAAAATAGAAATCCGCAGAGCAAGCGTTATCTGCTTTTTCAAATGCCCCTCATCACGGCGGGCATAGGCAGCCGAAATGATCGGAATCAATGAAGTTCCAAGTGCGATAGCTAGAACAGGTGGAATGCCCGCTACACTCTGAGCACGATTGGATAAAATACCTAGCGCTGAAGTGGCACTCTCCCTACCTATCTGATCAATCAATAATCGTACCGTAAGAGAAGTGTCAATTACATTCACAACCGGAATCGTAAGGGAAGATAGCACAATGGGAATAGACAGTGTAAAAATATCCTTGTAGATACCCCAAATCGGTAATTTTTGAGCAGTATCATAATTCAATCCTAATTGCTTGTCCTCACGGCGAAGTTTGACTGCAAAATAAATCATTACGCCAAACGCCGCGATACTACCGATCACGCTACCAAAGGATGCTCCCGCAGCAATTGTAGTGTTGCTATAACCTTGATGTAATAAAATATAAGCCAGCAAAATAGCGGTCAGTACGCGAGCGAATTGCTCCACGATCTGAGAAATCCCACCTGCCATCATATTGTTGCGGCCTTGAAAATATCCACGCATCATCGCTATTGCCGGAAAAAGAAGCAGGGCAGGCGCAATAGCTTTTATCGCCATCGCCGATTCAGGGACATCAGCAATATGAGTTGCATAAAATGGAGCCCCTATGTACAGCAAGACAGTCATAAACACCCCTGCTGCCACTGAAAACAGCAGTGCAGCATGATACACTTGTCTCGCCTCTTCAGGACGATTCAAGGCGTATCGTTCAGAGACCATTTTGCTGAGTGTACTTGGAATCCCAGCGGTGGCTACGGTTAGAAGCATTAAATAGATATTGTTAGAAACTCCGAACGATGCTCTCCCCACACCGTCAAAGATATGGTCCAGCGGCACACGCTGGACAAGCCCGAGTACCCTTGCCACCAAAGCTGCAGCAGCAAGGATAAGCGTGCCTTTAACAAAAGACTCTTTCTTGGACAAACTCTTTCCCCTTCTTCACTGTTAAATTAAAACCGGGCGACCCATATAAAAAAGAGGACGACCATAATTACCTGCAACACGATTTTGACCAAGGTGCTGCTAAATAAGCCGAGTATGGAGCCAACACTTACCTTAGCAGCTTTAGAAGGTGAAGATCCCACCATCAATTCTCCAATAAAAGCCCCTAGAAATGGTCCAATGATAAGACCAAAAGCCGGGATAACAAAAGGTCCCAAGATCAGCCCGATCGTGCTCCCGATAATCGATGAACGTGAGCCGCCAAATTTTTTGACACCCCACGCTCCTACAACATAATCAGCAACAAAAAGAACTACAACAATCAGTGTTTGAATAATCCAGAACCAAACCCCAAAGGGCTCAAAAGAAAAGAACCAGCCGTATACAAAAAAGGCAAGATAGATCGCTAACGCACCCGGCAGTATGGGATATACAGCCCCTGCCAATCCTACAGCAAACAAAACAATGATAAGAATCCAACCCAGGATCGTCAATTCCTTAACCTCCTACTAGCATAATGCTCCATGGATTCACTTCGCAGTACTGCTTTTATTATTTGCTGCCTACAGAGGCTGCAGCTTCGGTAAAGATATACTTTTGGATGACCTCGGCAATCCCGTCTTGATTATTGGTCGCCACCACAACATCAGCCTCTTGTTTAACCGTCTTTTGCGCGTTGCCCATGGCAACCCCAAGTCCAGCCTGCTGGATCGCCGCCAGATCGTTAAGGCTGTCGCCCACAGCTACAACTTGCGACATTTCTATTCCCAGCAGCTTGCAGACTTCCTTTATTCCTGCTGCCTTATTCACGCCTAGAGGATTAATCTCCAGATTGTGCGGAGAAGAGTTCGTAATCTCCAGTCCACCCATATCTTGAAGACGAAGCAACAGCTTATGGCGAAGCTCATCATCTTCAGTGTGATAACCGAACTTAAGCCATTCTCTACCCGTTACATCCCCATCCCAGTTATCCTGTTTGAGAACTTCGTCCAGAGAATAAGCCCAGAACCAGATGTCATCTGCTTTTGCAAGATCATACATTTCTTGTACCAGCTTGGGATCCATTAGCGATCTCCGGTATATTTCATGTGGCGCTCTCCACACCTCACTGCCGTTCACAGTGATCATCGGTGTCTCTAAACCTAGCTGCTCTGCATAGGGTAAGGCACTTACAAATGCCCGGCCTGTCGACAGACAGACATGAACGCCTGCGTTGACCGCCTTTTGAATCCATTCCACCGTTGTGGGTGTAATTATCTGTTCATCATTCAGTAGGGTTCCATCCATATCCAATGCAAGCAGGCGGTATTTGGCAATCATTTGCCACCCCTCCATTCTTGTATGCTCTCTATTGAGAAGCTGTTTATTTTTTTAAATCTTAGCCATAGGGTCAGAGTTACTCGGTACCTGTAGTCTCTCCCTCCTTCGCATTATCATTAGTATTATTGCCAGACTGGAGACTTTTCTTTGGAACTCCATCAAGCCCATATTCCCAATCATAGGCATCAAATATTTTACGTGCGACTGGTGCCGCACTTTGTGAACCAAAGCCACCTTCAGGGATTACAACCGCCACAGCCAACTTAGGATTATTACGTGGAGCATATGCAATAAATACCCCATTATCGCGAATTTCACCCTTAGCTACTTGCTGAGAGGTTCCCGTCTTACGTGCAAAGTCATAAGGGAAATCAGAAAAAGCACTAACTTCACTTCGCATCCCCTGCTTAATTTCATTCCAGTAGGACTTATCGAAGTTTGTTACTTCATCAAGCACCTCACGTTTAAACTCTTTGATTATATTTCCATCTGCGTCAGTAATCTTGCTAACCAGTTGAGGTTTAATCCGCTGTCCTTCATTAGCAAGTGTAGTAACATACTGTGCAAGCTGCATTACTGTATAACTTCCTTGTTGTCCGAAAGAGGCATAGACCAGTGCGGACTGCGCACTACCAGCAGCTTCTATATTGGTATAGTTTCTTTGACCCAAGAATTCATTAGGCAGGTCAATTCCCGTAGATACACCAAGGCCGAACTCTTTCATATAGACATCCCAGATGTCTATCCCCTTGCTTTTATATTTGTCATACAATCTTTTACCGACCATATCGACCATAAATGCATTCGAGGATTTCTCAATGGCTCTAGCAGGATCCAAAGAACCATATACGTGGTTAGAAGAGTTTCTTACCTTCGTTTCATGCCCAGACTTACCAAAAGTCGCAAAACCTTTATCCTGATAATAAGAAGAAGTTGAAAACAACCCTTCATTCAGACCCACGAGTACACTCAAAGGTTTAATCGTTGAACCTAGAAGCAGTACAGATCTTAGTCCGTTCCCTGAGGTTCCCGAAGAAATAGGAGTGATCGTTCCGTTCTGATAATTATCCATAATACTGTTCCAGACATCTGAAGACAAAGAACCTGATGTCCAAACATTCGTATCATAATCAGGCATACTCGCCATAGCGACAATATTACCAGTATCTACTTCCATCGCTACTGCATATCCCGTTAAAGCATTCGGATGCGTTCTGCCTTGTACGGTATTAGAGTGCAACCATTTGAGCTGATCTGTTATCGCCTGTTCTGTCTTCATCTGAACATTCTTATTAATCGTTGTCCAGATGTCATTTCCTTTGACAGGCGGAACGACACGCTCAATTTTCTCCGCCATATTCTGTGGATTGACGGAAATTTCCTGATATCCGTTTTGCCCGCGAAGCTCACGCTGATATTTCAGCTCCAGCCCATCGAATCCAACAAATTCGTCATCCTTATACGTTAGCCCTGGCTCCGGATTGTTTTTCATAGCACTAAGAATGTTTTTATAAATATTAAGACTGTTCGCGGATTTGAAGGGTTTGATATAACCAATCGTCTGTACAGCAACCGTATCTTTATCATAATGACGAATGCTCTCCTCGACAATCTCAAGCCCCGGATATTCTCCTTTATGCTCCATGAAATAAGCTACTTCTTCAGTAGTCAGATCAGCCTTAATTCGCCGTGCCATAAAGCCAAGTGATTTACGAAAATATAAATCCAGCGCATCAATTACATCTTTCTCCGTCATCTTCTCTGCATTTGGATTACCATATTTATTGAAATCAGCTACCAGCTTGGCTGCCAAGGCATCAGACTTGGCCTTAGCCTCTGGGGTCAGCGTTGTTTTACCGGTGACTTTATCTGTTTCCTTAGCCGTATACTCTTTATTGAGCGTGATATACAGCGATTGAACAGGTGTGGAATAAGCTAGCTTCTCACCGCCTGCAGCGTATATAACCCCTCTCATGGAAGCTAACGGTACATTTTTAGTATCTCTACTCGTCTCTACCTCAGTTAAAGTTGGACCTTCCACGAACTGCAGGACAGCTAGCCGTATGATGATTACGCAAAATATAACGAACGTGCTAAAGAAAAACACGTTGAGTCGCAGGCCAATGGAACTTTTGCTGCTGGTCTCGTCAGGAGGTGAGGCCTGCTTACGGAAAAAACTCACAGTTTTTCTCTCCTTTTTCTCTAATTTAAGCTTATTGTTCTTGAACGGGATCTGCCACAGGAGGAATATTCTTCTTTGGAACCCCATCCAGCCCATATTCCCAATCATAAGCATCAAAAATCTTACGGGCAACCGGAGCTGCACTATTGGAGCCAAAGCCGCCCTCCGGAATCACAACCGCTACAGCCAGTTTCGGATTCTCACGTGGAGCAAAGGCAATAAAAACCCCGTTATCACGGTTTATATTTTTTCTATCCGTTTTTTCAGAGGTTCCTGTCTTACGGGCAAAATCATAAGGAAAATCGTCAAAAGCACTAACTTTACTGCTCATTCCCTGTTTGATTTCTCTCCAGAACGATTTATCAAAGGTTACTTTATTAAGCACTTCTTTTTTAAATTCCTTAACCACCTTACCTTGCGCATCCGTAATCTTACTTACAAGCTGTGGTTTAATTCGCACACCTTCATTTGCAAGTGTAGTAGCATACTGGGCAAGCTGTAATGTAGTATAACTGCCTTGCTGGCCAAAAGATGCGTAGACGAGCGCGGCCTGCGAGCTCCCTGCAGCCTTGAAATCTGTATAGTTAATCTGACCTGGTGATTCACCGGGAAGACCACTTTGTGTTGACACACCCAGTCCGAACTTTTTCATATATTGGTCCCAAACCTCTACGCCTTTATCTCCCAGGTATTTCTTATAAAGTTGCTTTCCGACCATATCCACCATAAATACGTTAGAGGATTGCTTGATAGCATCAGCCGGATACAGTTTTCCATAGACATGACCTGATGAATTTCTAACCGATGATTTATCATCCTTACCGAAATATGTAATCCCCACATCTGGATAAGTGCTCGAGGTGCTAAAAAACCCTTCATTTAAACCAATTAATACACTTAACGGTTTGATGGTCGATCCCATGAATACAAGAGAGCTAAAATCATGACCCGATCTCCCGGAAGAATTCGAGGTAATAGTACCATTCAGATGATTGTTCATAATTTTATTCCAGACGGATGTAGGCAACGAGTCCTTTGTCCATACATTCGAATCGTAATCCGGCATACTCGCCATAGCGACAACATTACCAGTCTCTACTTCCATTGCTACTGCATAACCTGTTAAAGCATCAGGATGAGTTTCGCCTTGAACAGCATTGGTGTGCAGCCATTTAATCTGATCCAATATGGCCTGTTCAGTCTTCATCTGAACATTCTTATTAATAGTCATCCAAATGTTATTGCCTTTTACAGGGGGAACGGTCTGTTCTACCTTCTCCGCCATATTTTGAGGAGTGACCGAAATGACCTGATAACCATTTTCTCCGCGCAGTTCGCGTTGATACTGCATTTCCAGACCATCAAATCCTACATATTCTTCCGTTTTATACATAAGTCCCGGTGAAGAATTGTCTTTCATTGCACTACGAATATTTTTGTACATCGCTATGTCTTCGGTTGATTTAAAAGGTTTGCCAAAACCCACCGTCTGCACAGCTACCGTATCTTTATCGTAGTGGCGTACACTTTCTTCCACAATGGTAATACCTGGATATTCATCCTTGTGTTCCATGAAATAAGCTATTTCTTCTGAAGTTAGCCCTGCTTTTATACGACGCGGTACATAACCCAGATACTTTTTAAAGTCCAGATCAAGTAAATCCAGCACGTCCTGCTGCGTTAACTTGGGGGCATCTGCACTTCCATATTTCTCAAACTCCGCTACTAATCTTGCTGCAAGGTCATTAGACTTATTTTTCGCTTTTTCCGTTAGTGAGGTTTCACCCGTTACTTTATCGGTAGTTTTAGCTGTATATTCCTTATTTAGGGTAAGATAGAGCGACTCAACAGGTGTAGAATAGGCTATCTGCTCACCCCCGGCAGCAAAAATAATCCCTCGCATGGCTGCCAGCGGAACAAACTTCGTATCCCGTTTAATCTCTTCTTCTGTCAGCAAAGCTCCCTCAGTAAACTGCAAACCTGCAAGACGCACAATAATGATACAAAAAATAAAAAAAGTGCCAAAGAAAAACAGATTCAATCTCAGACCTACAGAATGTTTCGAAGATTTCCCGTCCGCAGGCGGGAGCTGCTTCCCAAAGCTCACCAGCTTTCTTCCCTTCTATATAAAAATAATGTCTGAATTGCCTTAGCCAGCGACATTGCTCTTATAATGAAGGTGATTTCTAAGAAGCTGATTGTGAGCATTGCACTCGCATTTATGTTAGAGCAGTTGGTATGAGTTTATTGTACCACACGGAAGGAGTGCAGCGCCCTCACTCAGAGTGCGTTCTCCCTAATATGCGTATCGTCAAAATCCTTCGGATTAAACCAATCTCCGCTGCTCGCCCAAGTGGGATCCAATGGAATCCAAGCTTGCCGGTCACTTATATAAACTTCATTCCAGGCATGTGCGCCATACCCGCCTCGACCATCATAGCCTTGCCCCGTTACAACGCGCACCTGTAACCCTTGAGAGCGGGCCATAACAGCGTAAAGACGGGCATAATCAATACATACCCCTATGCGTGTGTCGAAGGTATCCTGCGGGGTCTGTTCATGCCAAATTCTATTTTTTTCATAATTTTCCGCTTTGGCGTAATCATAAGTTACTCGTGTTCCTACCCAATCATACAGTAGTCTGGCTTTCTTCTCGTCTCCTTGCGCTTGTCCAATAATATCTTCAGCAGCTCCCACAATATCTTGTGGAATGTCATGATCGATAACTTCATATTTTCTGCGCAGAATATCATTCATCTCAGCTGCAACGGTCTTCGTCAGAATAGGCAGCTTTTTCTGCACTGTCTCCCCAACAAAGGGTTCAAATACAGCGGCAGCGCTTTGACTGTAGATCGGAGAAGATTCCACATATCGGCTAAATTGACTTTCTGGATTTAGGCCAACACAAATGAAGAGAGCGAGCACAATAATTAAACCACGAGTCAAGCCTATAATTAATCCTATGATAGCTCCACCCATACGGCTTACTTGCGTAATCTTTCTGTCCTTAAATGTCTTGGTGCGCCGTAGCTGGTGGAATGGAAGCAGCATAGACAACAATCCCAGAAGCATGCGAATTAAGATATAAGAGAGCAATAACAACAATAGAAACCGCACCAGCGGCGATTCCGCCAGCACAGACACAGCCGTATAATAAATTTGCTGCCACTGGGTCAGCTGTTTATCAGGCAGACTTATTCCTGCTGCCCAAGTCTGAACATGAGGATTGAGATACGCCGCAGCAGGAATGGCCAGCACCAAAGAAGCTATTGTAAACAGTCCTGTTCCCAGCAGACCGAATAATCTTCCGGTAGCACTTGAGAACCCTCTGCTCCAGCCTTGCAATAGTGAAAAGACTACTACCAGCAGGAGGGCGATGGAGATGATATTTGCATCACTCAGACTAGTCAACCAACCGTTTATCATATCCAATCTCCCCTTTCAGCCGCCCGCTTGCTTGTTTTTGATAATCATTTAAACTGAGGCCGTTTATTGATGTTTCCGAGCTTCCTCGATAAATGTTTGTGTGGTATCTGTAATACTCCACTTCCCAAGACTAACTCCGCGGAAAGTAACCTCTACCTTATCTTCACCAGTAGTACCTTTCACTTCAATATTCGGAGTTGTGATCGTAAATGTTCCGTCACCATTTGAAGTGTACTTCGCATCCTGCGCCTCTTTAAGCATGACCTCTTGTGCTTCCTTCTTCAGCGTGCTTACCGTTCCATCTGCCACCTTATTCACAGCGTTACCAATTTGGTCCATTGTCACACCACTATAGATGAATAGACCTACAACGATAATAATGACAATCGCCCATTTCAACATCGTTTTGACCAAATTAACAACCGCGAACAACAGAACAAGCGCAATAACAATAACTAACCAATTCTCTCTAATAAACTGTGACCACACCTCTGGATCCATCAACCTCACAACACCCCTATCGCCTAGTTTCGTCCTAAGGATTATCTCCTCCATAGACATGACGCCAATATTAATTATTATACATGAATGCCCATCATAATTCATGGTTCCACAGCCAGAGAAAGGTATACCTGCTTACAGGAATTAAAAAAGCGGTATAAGCCCTCTCTGTCCCACGTAAAGTACAAGTAGTTGCTTAAATTTGATCTTCTTAAAATACGCCTTCCTGCATTAACCTTTATTGTAGGTGGCTCTCGGAGGTGTTTCCCTGTGAAAACTGCGCTATGGCTGTACCTGTTTCTTTTTCTGGCGTTTTTTGATTTACATGCACAGTATCCTATTCTAACGCCCTTTGCCATCTCTCTTGGTGCGGGACCCGCCTTTATTGGCTGGATGATGGGCATGTATTCGTTGACCCATCTTCCTGGCAATTTGCTCGCAGGCGTACTCGTCGATCGTAATGGCAGCCGCCGCTACATCGTCTTTAGCCTTGTTACTGCGGGAGCCATTCTATTGCTGCAGGCTCACGCTCAGCTTCCGTGGCATTTGCTGATGCTACGAGCAGCAAGCGGGTTCGCGCTCGCCTTCCTCTCTCCGGCGTGCATGACCTTGCTGGCTTCATTATCATCTGATGCCACTGAGCAGGGGAAATATATGTCCGGACATGGTATCGTTCATACCTTAGCTTCAGTGGTATCCCCAGCAGCGGGTGCCTTTATCGTAGCTAAAGCTGGCTATTCCGGCACCTTCACCACATTGGGATGGCTGCTTATCGCTACAGGAATCATGGCTTTTTTCAGTGTACCGGCGCCTGCCCGGCGTTTAGTACGCCCTGTAAACTCAGCAGCACCTCCTTTAAAAAATCAGGATCTTCCTTCGGTCCCTATATCCGATCCCAATCCAGTTTCCAAACGTTATTATCTGCTGCCTTTTTTCGTTTCTTGTTCACAAGGGGTTCTGTTCTTTGAGCTTCCTCTATCTCAGACCGGAAGTAATAGCATTGTTTCCACAGGTATTCTTTTATCGCTCCTTAGCTTAGGGGCTTTGGTAACACTCAGTTTGTTCTTCCTGAACCGCTTTTCCCCAGGAGGAAGAATAGCCGTGGCCTTGCTAGGAATGGCCCTTTGTTTTTTTGCGCTCGCCTCACTTCACAGCATTCCCGCTTCCGTTATTCTCTTTATGCTGGGTGCAGCCAAAGGAATATTATTTCCTGCAATGGCTTCGCTCTTTATTAGTCTAGGTGGACCAGGACGTATGGGACGCACCTTCTCCATGCAGTCGATAGCCATGTCACTAGGTGCATTCGCAGGGCCTGTGGCCGCAGGACAACTAAGAGACGTTGTTTCGCCTTATTTCATTGCCTTTCTATTGCTGATGGTTGCACTATTACTGCTTCCGCCAAAAAATTCAGCCAAGCTGTCCACCTACTCTTCCAAATGGAATGGGCGGGCCGCATGATTTATTGTTTTTACGACATTTCCCGGGGAATGAAGATTTTCCTGTAGAAACAGTTGTTAAAACTGCTCCTCCTTCGGTAAACTATAATGAGTCTGAAAGTTCAGGCTTCATTTCCGGAGGTGATTGTCAGCAAATGTCCATTACGATTATTGTCGAAGGTAAAAACGATCGCAGCAGATTACGACGCGTGCTGGTACCGGAAGTCGAAATCCTCTGTACCTTTGGTACATTAAATACGCTCAAACTCGAGTCCCTGCGACAAAAAGTAGGAGATGGAGAAGTATATCTTTATATGGATAACGACAGTTCAGGCAAAAAAATACGCGGGATTCTCCGCGATGCCTTTCCCGATGCTGGTCACATCTATACGCGCCGGGGTTATGCCGGAGTGGAGGGCACTCCAGATGAATACAATATTAATCAGCTTGAAAAAGCGGGTCTGGAAGAGTTCATCATTTACCCTGAACCCATCCCTTTTTGATTCGCGATATATTGCCTAAGAAATTAAAAACGCCTTTTTCGTTATCCCTTCAATAAACGGGATTCGAAAAAGGCGTTTCTGTTATGCGGTTATGTTCTATTCACGAGCCAATTCATTCAGCCTATCGGCAAGAAATTCAGGCGTTACGTTATCCGTATCTCCTGCGTCATACAATGCACGGAGACGATTGTCCCGATCAACCAATGCTATGCGATTCGCATGTACGAAATTTTCTTTACTATTCCCTGCAATTAGTACTTTAAAAGAATCAGTTGCCAGTTTACGAATCACTTCCTGATCCCCCCGTAAGAAGTACCAACCCTTATAATCTGCCTGGAAACGGTCCGCAAAGGTCTTAATGGCTTCACGTGTATCATTCCCTGGATCAAAAGAAATGGAGACGAACGCCGTATCTTTTCCAAAGCTGCCCTCGTCGACCAGAATCTTCTGTGTCTGGGATAACAGGAACGTAGTTATAGGACATACATCCGGACATTGCGTGAAAAAAAAGTATACCAGCCGTGCCTTACCTTGTGTATCAGCCAGAGTAATCTGGTCTCCATCCACATTTTCAAGTGAAAAGTCCTGCACTTCTCCGATTACCGGCAGTTTTTCTTTTCCTAAATTCAAAGAATTAACTGCCAGATAACCAGCCATTACCAAAGCAAGCAATAGTAGAATCCAGGTCCATTTATAACGCTTAAAGGTCTGCACGGACAATAATACCCTCCCTCTTCTTAACCGTGAATCGTATTTAATACAAGTACGATCAAACTTACCGTTAGGTAGTTAATGGAGAAGAGGAAGTTCTTCTTCGCCCAGACTTCGTCATCTTTTGCTGCAAAGCCCATCAAGGTTATGATTAACCAAGCCAGGGACAGCGCTGTTGAAATCACCAGATAAAAAATGCCTGCATAATCGTAGGCGTACATTAACACTGGAATAGGCAGTAACAGTGCTACATAAGGAATCATTTGAAACTTCGTACGACGTGTTCCTTTGACTACAGGCAGCAGTGGGAAACCTGCGGCTCTATATTCTTCTTTACGTCTAATCCCGAGCGCCCAGAAATGGGGAGGTTGCCACAGAAACAACATCGCAAACATCAGCCAAGCCCCTAGATCAACTGTTCCCGTAACTGCAACGTAGCCAATTACCGGTGGCATAGCTCCAGAGATCGCACCTACTGAAGTGCTCCATGTTGATGTCCGTTTCAACCAAAGGGTGTATACTACAACGTAAACGAACATCCCTACAATCCCGAACAGACCGGCTAAAACTCCGGAAAAAGCAAACAGCACAATCAAACCCGCAATCCCAAGCCCAATAGCATACAGCAATACGGTTTTGGGTTTCAATCGTCCTGTAGGAAGCCCACGATCGCGCGTTCTTTCCATCTTCATATCCAGATCACGGTCGAAATAGTTATTAAAAACACAGGCCGAAGCCATAACCAGCATTGTACCGAGCAGAGTCAGAACTAATCTGCCGTATTGAACATCCCAACCTGAAGCCAGCCAATATCCTGCAAAGGCAGCGATGAGGTTAGATCGGATAATACCGGGTTTTGTTACGGTAATGAAATCACGCCAACTTGCACCTTCCGGTGGAGATTTTGCAGACATAGCTGCAGAATCGGAAGAAGCTTGAAATGTTATATGATTATCCACACCAAATGATCCTCCTTCTAAACAAACTTCTAACGTTCTAGCCGAAGCACTAAATAGACTTCGCTGTTAACTTTATCATATCAAACCCGAGGAGACTTTGACAGTCATGGCACAGTATGTTCATGAATTTGACAATTACGTGACAATATTTATTTTCAGCCCCTTAATAACCTAAGCCGTATTTGGGTAATTATTAATAATGTACTTCCGAACAACAAAGGAGAACTGACCAATGGACACCGCTACACATTTAGTTATGGGCATAGGGTTAGCCGGACTTTCTTTCGTCGATCCCGTCGTTGCTTCTGACCCTAAACTGGCCGGGGCCGTTATGCTGGCAACGATTTTAGGCTCACAGGCTCCTGATGCCGATACCGCATTACGACTAAAGGACAATGCAATATATATTCGTAATCACCGTGGAATCACACACTCCTTGCCTTTTCTAATTTTGTGGCCCGCTCTGATTGCCCTAGTCTTAGGGCCTCTGTTTGGGTTTACTGATTTGGCAGCTTTAAGCCATGTTGCACTCTGGGGTTTCATAGGTGTAGGCGTGCACGTCTTCTCTGATCTGTTTAACACCTATGGAACTCAGGCGGCCCGTCCATTCACTGAGAAATGGATCGCCTGGAATATCATCCACATTTTCGATCCATTTATTTTTGGCAGCCATATCGCAGCTATTCTGCTCTGGATCACTGGGATTGTTCCGCCTAAACCTTTATTTATTACGCTTTATGCCTGTACCATTCTTTATTATATCTGGAGAACGATTGTTCATGCCCGCCTTACACGAAACATCAAGCTTAAAGATATACACCATACTGCTGGCGAACGTTATATTGTAATCCCTACAATTTCACTTAAACGCTGGAACGTAGTTAAAGTGAAAAAAGACGGCAGTTATGACGTTGGGCAGCTACTGAACAACCGTCTGGAATGGTTCAAACATGCGGTCTGCTCGAATCATCCCGCTGTGGAAATATCCAAGTCGCATCCAGATATTCAGTCCTTTTTATATTTCACCTCTTATGCGGTGGCCGAAGTGGAGGAGCTTCCTTCAGGATATATGGTGCGCTGGGGAGACGTTCGTTATTTACACCGCAAACAATACCCTTTTGTGGCTGTATTAGTTATGGATAACCAATATAAACCTTTAAATACTTATGTAGGCTGGCTTAGCAGCGATAAGCTCGACAAACGATTTTCCATCGACCCTGGTTCTTTACGATGAAACTGTAGACTTACTGAGAGAACTATTCTATAATCACAAAAAATCCCGGAGTATTTATAATACTCCGGGATTCATTTTAGCAGACACGGAAAGGAAGGCTCTTAATGGGTAAAGGACTCTCACTTTGGTTCGCTTGTTCTTCTATTCTTATTCTCACTGCCGCTTCAATCGCGATCAGCTATAGCTTCTGGCTAGCACTTCTGCTTGGTTTTCTCTGCGTATTGAATATTGGCTGGGGATTTATCCTCAAAGCCAGAATTAGACGCAAACAGGAAAGTTTAAGCTCTGATTAGATTAACGAGCTGGCAGAAAGCCCATCCGCTCTTTTACGCCATTCAATGTCTCAGCTGCAACAATACGTGCGCGTTCAGCACCTTCGGCAAGAATATCAGTGATCGCACCTGAACTGCGAATTTCATGATATCTTTGTTGCAAAGGCTCAAGTGTGGACACAACCACTTCCCCAAGATCCTTCTTAAAGCCACCATACATTTGTCCCTCATAACGATCGGCAATTTGCTGGAGGGACATTCCAGAACATTCCGAGTAAATACTCATCAAGTTACTAATCTCTGGCTTATTAGCCGGATCAAAGATAACTTCACGTCCAGAATCAGTCGTTGCGCGGCTGATTTTTTTACGGATCACATCCGGCGAATCCAACAGGGCAATATAGCTGCCTGCATTTGGGCTGCTCTTGCTCATTTTTTTAGTGCCATCATCCAGAGACATAATGCGTGCGCCCACTTCAGGGATATACGGTTCAGGAATCGTAAAGAATTCGCCAAAACGGTTATTAAATCGGCCAGCTAAATCACGGGTCAACTCCAAGTGCTGCTTCTGATCTTCACCTACTGGCACAAGATCCGCATTATAAACAAGAATATCTGCTGCCATTAAAGAAGGATATACGAATAGGCCCGCGCCAACCGAATCCTTACCTGATGATTTATCTTTGAACTGTGTCATACGCTCAAGCTCGCCCATTGCCGTTAGCGTAGTCATGATCCAACCCAATTCCGCATGCTGAGGCACATGGGACTGCATATATACATTCGAACGCACAGGATCAATTCCTGCCGCGATAAAGAGTGCAGCTACAGCTTCAGACTGCTCACGCAGTGCCGCAGGATCTTGAGCAACGGTGATCGCATGCATATCGACAACCATAAAGAAACATTGATGATCGTCTTGCAGCTTCACAAAATTTTTCAGCGCTCCGATATAGTTACCCAAAGTTAGAGAACCGCTCGGTTGTATGCCTGACATTACTTTTTTCAACATAATATAGACCTCCGTTAGATGTGATTTCCAATTTCCGAGAACGCAAAAAAAGCCTCATCCGCAAGGGACGTGAGACCGTGGTGCCACCCTTATTCGCTGCTAAACCTTTGTATAGTCAAAAGGAAACAGCCTTAGTCTTCCGTTAACGGGGAAGATCCGGCCGGTCTACTAGGGTATCTTGCTCCCGTTCAAGCGCGGCGCTCAGGGGTCCATTCATCAAGAGTGTCCTACCGGTTCGCATCAACCACCGGCTTTCTGAAGGTACATTTCCTGCCTACTTGTCCCCGTCATCACATTCTCATCATAATTTAATGCCTTCATCATAGAACCATAAAGAGAAGTTGTCAAATCACTTAACCACTTCCGTATAAATCTGTTATGATAAGGTTATCCATGTTCTATTCGATTACAGTTACGATAAAGGAGCATATCTCATGAAACAGGTGACCAAAGGGCAGTGGGGCGGTTATGATACTTATATTTTGCACAGCCGCGAACTGGAAGTCACGCTTTTGCCGCGACTAGGAAACAACGTGATTTCATTGTTTGATGTAAAGGAACAACGGGAAATTCTGCGGCGGCCTGATGAAAGCGATCAAGCTTTCTTTATGCAAAAACCTTACCATTTTGGCATCCCGCTCTTAATTCCACCCGGAAGAATTCGTAAAGGAAAATTTCAATTCGAGGGTACAAGTTATCAATTTGACCAGAATACCGCTGGTGACAATCATATCCATGGTCTACACCGGACTCAATCCTGGTGTGTCAGCGATATTGAAGAAGACGAGGACGGTTGTGCAGTCACTACTGAATTCCTTACTGAAGATGATCCACACTGGATGGAGCAATTTCCCATTCCACTCAAATTCGAAATGACATTCAGGCTTCAGGATGCCCGGCTCAGCCAGACTTTAAAGGTTACAAATCTCGGCGATCATCGTATTCCCTTTGGGATCGGTTATCACACCTGGTTTATGATCGATGGAGAACCTGAACGCTGGAATCTCAAATTGCCCGTAAACAGCATTTATGAACTAAACGATGAATTGCTCCCTAGCGGCAATCTAATTCCACTCGGTGATCTAGATTCTCTAAATTCTGGAATTAACCTACAGGGAACTAATTTTGATACCGCTCTGCGTATTGGTGACAAGCAGCCCGTAGAAGCATTGTTATTACGCGATGATGGTTATGGTCTTCGTTATACGGCCGACGAGAATCTTTTTCGCCACTGGGTCCTGTATACCAAAGGACCAGCCGATCAATTTCTGTGCATCGAACCTTATACCTGGCTCCCGGATGCTCCTAACGTTTCCGACGATCCTTCCTTCACTGGCTTGCTGAAGGTAGAACCAGGTCAAAGCCTTGAGCTGTCCACTATGCTGGAAATGATCTATCCCGAGAATTAAAGCAGATATACATTATATCGGTCTTCCCTTGCGTTTACGTAAGAGAAGGCCGATTTTTTGTGCGAGCTTAGTTATTTAGGCTTTCCTACCCTTACTTTTAATCGACTAATAATTACCATCCT
The DNA here is from genome assembly GCF_037969975.1 of Paenibacillus sp. FSL R7-0163. NCBI lineage: Bacteria > Bacillati > Bacillota > Bacilli > Caryophanales > Paenibacillaceae > Paenibacillus > Paenibacillus sp. FSL R7-0163. Next base: position 400,987 of record NZ_CP150224.1, on the reverse strand, counting down.
TAAAACCTTTCGATAGCATGCATGAATTAGCCTCTTAGCGCTCATACTATCTTCACAACGGGCGAAGGAGGTGACACACATGGGTCAAGCAGGTCAAGGTCGTAGCAGCCGTTCCAATAACCTTGTAGTTCCTCAAGCAAATGCAGCGTTGCAACAATTGAAATATGAAGCAGCACAAGAGCTTGGAGTAACGATCCCAGCTGACGGTTATTACGGGAACTACACTTCCCGCGAAACTGGTTCTTTGGGAGGTTACATCACTAAACGTCTAGTACAACTGGCAGAACAACAACTGTCCGGTCGTCAGTAACATCGTTATCTTAAGTGTTTTATCCGGCTGAGGTCTTAAAAAGCCCATTGCCGACTAGCTTTCAAACCTCTCACACTTCTTCCAGAAGCTGTGGGAGGTTTTTCTAATTTATACCCTATAATCCGAGCTGCATGCAATCTTTATGTAAAACGTTTAACTTAAAAATTGATCAGCACTCTCGGCGTAAGCATTACGGGGAGATCGAATCATCAGATTTGCCATATTATAATTGGACTCCAGCGTAGCATCTACGATTAGCTTCCCCTGTCTTATAGCGAATTCATAGCTGATCTCACCATGAGTCCAGCGCCGTTTGTATTTCAGACTCTCCAGTGCCATTAGACGAAAAGAAGACTGCTGACTCTCCGTTATTCCTTCCTTTACTTCTGTGAATCCACCACCCCGACCGGCTAGAGGGTGATGACGTATGCCGAATTTGCCAATGGTATTATTTCGTATTTGCACAAATACCGTACCGGAAGATAGTCCCGATAATTCCTCTTGCAGTTCCCTAAACACCAAATCCATCTGTCTTGCTAAGGATAGCTGTTCTGTCTTAAGCATATCTTTCCTCCTAAAAGTTTTGTGAGCTTAGCTTCTTCGAGTTCACTTCGTCTTTTATAAATCGAACCCTAAATATTTAGGCTAAGGATCCGTCGCTACTGCGGGGAATGTTTGGACTTCCAGCCGCTGTTGTCTCCAAATTTCTTGAATTCTTACGCGTACAGCGGGTGAAATTCGGAGACAAAGGCGGTCGCTCCCGCTCTTACAGTTCCAAAATTCCCCTCCGCCACTCCTTCCCCTTTTCCCAAGTTTCTGGTTCGATTTATATTGTTTGTGAGCTTAGCTACTTCGAGTTTACTTCGTACAAATCGGCTTAGTATGCGCTTACTTAAGCTTTTTGAGCTAAGCTCATTAGTCTTCCTTGCAAGCCTTATATAAGGCTCAAGGCTCATTATAGACCCCTTAAATACGCCAAACAACATTATTCTACAAAATTGGGTTATTATCCCTAGTAATGCGCAAAATTCATAGATCATTCGTATATTAATTTTTATAAAACGGGAGTTTTCGACATTTAACCATTAAAAAAAGACCCCTTAACCGGGGTCTTTGCGTGTTCACACTGAAATTCCGTTATTTTTAGCGCACTGAAATTTGTCTTATTTTAGACATTTCATGCTAAATGCTCAGTCATCTCCAAGAACTCGTTGATATCAGCCACGATCAAATCTGTAGCCCCTTGCCAGAAATCTGGCTTAGTCAGATCCACACCCAAATGTTTGAGCACCAAATCCTCCAATGTCATCACGCCGGTATCCTGCAACAAGCTATCATATTTGTCTGCAAAGGAAGCTCCCTCTTGTAATGCCAGACGATATAAGCCTGTACTGAACATATAACCAACAGTGTACGGGAAATTATAGAAAGGTACATCTGTGATATAGAAATGCAGCTTCGACGCCCAGAAGTGAGGATGGTATTCAGAAAGCACACCACAGAAAGCTTCTTTCTGTGCTTCCACCATCAGAGCAGACAGTTCCTCAGCATTTACAAGGCCTTCCTTACGTTTTTCATAAAAGCGAGTCTCGAACAAGAATCGAGCGTGAATGTTCATAAAGAATGCCACACTGTTCTGTATCTTCGTTTCAAGCAGTGCCAGCTTCTCCTCTGCATTGCCCGCAGCTTTAACCTGAGCATCAGATACAATCACTTCTGCAAAGGTTGAAGCGGTCTCTGCAACGTTCATTGCATAATTCTGATTAAATACAGGTTGATCATCAAGCAAGTAGGAATGATAGGCATGTCCCAGCTCATGGGCCAATGTTGAAACATTGGAAGGTGTGCCGCTGTAAGTCATGAATATCCGTGATTCTTTGCTCTCAGGGAAGGAAGTACAGAATCCACCAGGACGTTTGCCATTACGATCCTCAACCTCGATCCAGTTATTATCAAAGGCACGCTCTGCAAACTCAGCCATCTTAGGACTAAATTTACGGAACTGTGTGACGATATCCTTCGCAGCTTGATCATAAGGGATTTTGCCGGAGGATTTGCCTACAGGAGCTTCGACATCGACCCATGAGAGGGAATCCAACCCCAGCAGCTTGGCTTTGCGCTGAAGGTAGGACACGAGTACAGGTTTGCTCTTCGTAATTACGTCCCACATCGTATTTAAGGTGTCCTGTGTCATACGATTGATGCTGAGCGGATCTTTTAGAACATCGTCCCAGCCTCTGCCCTTATAGAGCTTCAGGCGGAAGCCTGCTAAGTGATTTAAAGTATCTGCGCAATTATCTGCCGCTTCAGTCCAAGCCTCTTCCCATTTATGGAACATCGCTTGACGCACTTTTGGATCTGGATCATCCAGCTTATTAAAAGCTTGACCTGCAGAAAGCAGCTTTGTTCCTTCTTCATCCTCAAATGGGATCTTGATTGAGCTTACAATCGTATCATAGTGTCCGCTCCATCCATGATATCCGTCAACAGCTAATTCCAACGCTAAGCTTTCCAGCTCAGGGCTCATCTTCTCACGGGCCAAATCACGGCTCTCGCTCAGTACGAACGTTAAAGGAGCAATCTCTGGACGAGCCATCCACTCAGCCCATACCTTGTCCGTAGTCTGACGCAGTACATTGCTAAATTGCGAGCTGATCCCTTCGAATCCGGCGCGCATGCTTGTCACTTTGGCTGCCAGTCTTACCGCACCCTTGTCCATCTGATTCTGAGCGCCTAGACAGTCTGCGAAGGAAGTGACCTCCACAAGTCTTCCTGAACAGCTCTGAAGCAATGCTATAACCTCATCCAATGCTTTTGTAGACGCAACATCCGTTGGTGCCGCAGCATCCTTCACAAAGCCCTGTAAGGATAAAATATCTTTTTCAAGCTTGCTCAAGAAACCTTCTAGTTCTGCAGACGAAGACCCCCCCGGAAAAATAGTATCCAGTTCCCAAGTCAGTGATAACGGTTGTTTCATTTGTACTCACCATTCCTTTGCTTTCATTTGACTTTCTTTGTAATTGTCTTAACACCATGGTAAAGTGAATAACGATATCTGAACATTTATAGCCGATAAACTTTAGGAGGGCATTCATATGAAGCCACTACAAATTTCACCGGAAACAGCCATTACGTTATCCAAGCAACTAGGCGTTCCTTTGGAACACTTGATGCATATGCCCCAACATATTTTACTACAAAAAATAGCGGAGCTATCCAAAAAACAAAATCCCCCACAAACTGAGGGCGAAAATGAACAGACTCCTTCTGGGAAGGACTCACAATGATTCCTTTTAGTCATACCTGGCCTTATGACATCATTCTAGGCGATATGTATGTGCAATACTGTCCATTCTGCAACTCAGAGAATGTGCTTCTGCCTATGAAGCCAAAAGAATTACAAATCGTTCGTGACGGCAAGAAAAAACTGCTTGTCTTCCCCTGCTGCAGCGCCAGTCCTACAGTTATAGATAATGACGGCGATTACCTTTTGTTCGATCGAGCTGTCAGATAAGCAAATCCTAACATTTTCTTTCTACAAAGCGCAGAGGAGAATTAAATTCTCTTCTGCGCTTTTTGTTGTTCGCAAATCGTTATGAACTTGAAGACAAGCCTTCGACATCAACCTCAACCTCTACAGCCTCAGCACGCATTTGCTCCCGTAAAATAACCCACTGCTCACGTGCCGCTCGAATCATCGCCGCATCCATAATCTTCTGATCATTAATCAGACGGGAGAACCACATCACAGCCACTGAGTATTCTCCGATGCGCCGATTAAGTTCGCCGATCAGGTACATGAGCCGGGCATCATTGCCGGCAATGCCATCTTTTTCATAGACCTTAACATACTCGTCCAAAGAATAACGTAAAAAACGCTTCTCCTGCTCAGTCTCCCCTTGGTAGCGATAGAGCCAAGCAATGTGATGCAGCAGACTTGCAATAATCCGATCTTTATCGTTAATACTCTGAGCACATAAAAGCGCCAGCTTATAGGTCTCGAGCGCAGTTTCCCAGTCTCTTTTCTCCCCAAAGTCACGGCTCTTCCAGCGTTTCCCTACCTGCTCATTAAATGCCTTACGCTGACGTTCCGTCAGCTTGTCAGCCGAATTTTCTGTGGAGGCAAACCCGCAATTGGGGCAGACCCGTACAACATAATAATCCGGATTCTCATTTTTATAATACGCGCAGAAATCAGCATCACGCCGAATAGCCTTTTTTAGACTAGGACGTACCCGCGAGGTTGAAAATTCATTTTCACAGTTGCAACACTTGACCTTAATAGAATATAGGGGTATTAACTCTGTCAAGTACTCTCATTCCTTTCAGGATCAACCTGTCCCTTGTTATTCCTGGGGCATGTTAACAAAATGATGTGCAGGACCTGCAAGGCGGCTAAGCACGAATGAACGCAGTGGTTCTTCGACTCCAGTCTCCACCAGTGCCTCTTTCATACATTGTAGCCACTCATCAGCACGTTCTGGTGTAATAGGAATATGCATATGCCTTGCTCTCATCATGGGATGTCCATGTAATTCCGAATAAAGCGGACCCCCGCCAAAAAACTGTGTCAGGAATTGATATTGCTTCTCCAGAACTGGAGTAATATCTTCAGGGAACAAGGGTCCCAGCTGCGGATGAAGCTGTACCTTGGCATAGAACACTTCCACCAACCGATGTAGTGCTTCAGCCCCCCCTAGATTGTCATATATACTCTCATTTGGATTCATTGAGGTTACCAGCCTTCTTCCATATTAATGAAACGTTACTTATTTTATTATACCAAAGATAAGCATAACACGGATATCCGTCGAAAGTGCTCTCTAAACTACAGAAAAAAGGCGCTAAACTATAGTTCAGCGCCTGAAGAGTAAGGTTAGTAGGTCCTAAATTCCTCATCACCAGGAGGGACGAGAGAGACCCGGATTACATATACAAAAGCACAAACGAGAACTCCGGCTATAACGCTCATCGCCATCACTCCATCCCATTTAATCGTGTAACAGAGGGTGCATTTATTTATTACATAATATCATAATTCCTGCGAAAAAGCACAGATAATTGTAACCGCTTTCTCCATTTTTTTGTGCTTTTTGTCCCTCTTTTTGCATACATCTAACCATAGACCAGGAGGCGTTAATTATGACTTTTAAAAAGATTGGCGGCCCGCTGCTGGGATTCATATTGGCTGGTTGTATGCTGCTGATGTTACTTCATCCTGAAGCATCTCTTGCCGCAGCCTTACGTGGCCTGGCCATCTGGTGGGACGTGCTCTTCCCTTCACTGTTTCCCTTCTTCGTCATTTCTGAAATCATGCTAGGCTTAGGCATTGTCCATCTCTTCGGCGCTTTACTTGATCCACTGATGCGCCCCCTCTTCGGTATACCTGGCAGCGGTGGTTTTGTCGCGGCCATGGGATATGTATCAGGATATCCCGTTGGAGCCAAATTAACCGCTAAGCTGCGGGAGCAGAAGCTGATCAGCAGAATCCAAGGTGAACGCCTTGTAGCATTTACAACCTCCTCCGATCCTATTTTTCTACTAGGGGCGGTATCCGTTGGGTTCTTTCGCGATGCTTCTTTGGGGCTAATATTGGCACTAGCCCACTACGGAAGTGGCTTAATGGTTGGTCTCCTAATGTCATTTCATGGACGTAAGGAACAAAAGACTCCCACCCAAGACCCAACAAAAAGTAGTTCTGACGCCCCCTCTGCTCCAGCAAAACAAGGATTCGGCAGAATACATGCCGCACTCCTTGCGATGTCCGAAGCCCGGCGCAAGGATGGACGGAGCTTCGGGGAACTGTTAAAAGGAGCGATCCAATCCTCGCTACAGCTTATTATTGTCGTAGGGGGTCTGGTTGTATTCTTCAACGTGCTAATGGAGCTGCTTGCCCGTGCCGGAATCCTGCCCTCACTATTTAGCCTGGCCGGATCTCTCGTCTCCCTTGTTGGAGGGCCTCCCGAATTAGCTCAGGCCTTGATCAGCGGATTGTTCGAGGTCACCATAGGTGCTCGTTCTGCTGGTGAAGCCGCTTCTTCCATCCCGCTTCAATTCAAGGTCGCAGCAGCTGCCTTTATTCTCTCTTGGGGCGGATTATCTGTACATGCCCAAGTCGCCAGTATTTTGAACGGTACCGGGCTGCGTTATCTGCCGTTCTTAACTGCACGACTAATACATGCCATACTCGCAGCAGGTCTCGTGGTGCTGCTATGGAAGCCTGTGATGGGATCAGGATTGTCTTCTGCCTGGGTCTCTCTGCCTGCCTCCACTGCCTTTACACCTTCAGCCTCAGGTGTCACTGCCAGTCTAGCTCTACTGAGTCTTATACTAGCCGCTGCTCTTCTAGTGTCACTGCTTATCCCTGCCTTTATGGCAATGCTCCGATTGATGCGCCGAAGTTGATTACATATTGTGTTCCGGGGCAAGATTGATTATGATCGGTGTATGACGGAATTATATAAAGGAGCTTGTACATCTTGAGATATTATGTTCTGGACCGCGGTGATGAGCTGTCAATCAAACTTGCCGAGCAATTTCACAAGCTGGCGGCGGAGCGGGATTTGCAACTGGATGCCGAGTCTCCGGAAATCGTCATCTCGATAGGTGGAGACGGCACAATGCTGCACGCTTTTCATACCTTTATCGACCAGATTCCCAACTTAGCCTTTGTAGGTGTGCACACAGGACACCTCGGCTTCTATGCGGACTGGCAAGCAGAAGAGCTGCCCACCTTAATCGATTATATGTGCGGAACCGGTGAATCTGAGCCGCAGAAACCGCGTATTGTGAAATATCCATTAATAGAGCTGGAGATTCACAAAAAATCGGGATCTTCGTCTCACATTGCCCTCAACGAATTTACCCTTAAAGGGGTGGATGGAACTATAATGATCCAAATCGACATCAACGATGTCACCTTCGAAATGTTCCGGGGCGATGGACTTTGTATTTCAACTCCCTCTGGCAGTACAGCTTATAACAAAAGCCTAGGGGGCGCTATGGTTCACCCTTCAATAGAAGCGCTGCAGATTGCCGAAATCGCGTCTATTAACAACCGTGTATTCCGGACAATGGGCTCGCCGCTACTACTGCCAAAGCATCATCATTGTGACATTTTTTCATGTAAAGACCAGCGTTTGCTGCTCACCGTAGATCATAACAACATTCCTGTTGATGACCTGATTTCAGTACGCTGTCAAGTTTCAGACAAAAAAGTCAGCTTCGCAAGATATCGTCCGTTTCCGTTCTGGAACCGTGTCCGTGAAGCTTTCTTAGTCTGAGATCAGGGGATCAAAAAGCTGGAGATTTCAATATCTCCGGCTCTTTTTGGTGTGACAAAACTAACACCAATTGATAGACATAGAGAGAAATCAAATGGTATAATGAGGCTATTTTACAAAGAGTTACATAAAAGGAGAGAGTACTGTTGAAAAAATTATTATCCCTCTTGAGCATAAGTCTTCTGGCCCTGATACTGGCGGTCCCGGCTTTTGCTGCTTCAAAACCGATTGATGTTTATATCAACGGCAGTAAGGTTTCCTTTACCGCAGGAACCCCTTACTTAGCGAACAATTCTGTACTTGTCCCTTTCCGGGTCATCTTCGAAAAGCTTGGACTGCAGGTGCTTTGGGATGCCAAGACTGGAACAGTAACAGGTAAAAGTTCAAATCTGGCGATCAGCCTGAAAATTGGCAGCAACCGTGCAACCGTTAACGGAACCGTGAAAAAACTGACCACCGCACCAGTCTCCTCAGCTGGCACTACATACATTCCTTTACGTTTTATCGCAGAGGCAACCGGAGGCACAGCCGTCTGGAATTCAACCAGCAGAAGCGTGCAAATTACCACCCCAGTATCCAAAGATAAGGACGAAGCAGCGATTACAGCATTAATCCGTTTGTCTAATAAGTATTTTAATGAAGAAAAAGCAATTAGCTTCTATTCCCTTATGGATTCAGAATCCTCTAATGCGGAGTCAGTGGCGGATCTCAATGCATCCTTTGAGATTTTTGATATAAAAAATACTATTGAGAGTTTGGAAATCATTGATATTTCAGGCAATGACGCTACTGTGTATACACTGGAAAGCTCTCGCCGGACAGGTGGGGCCTATACGCCAGATACAGAGGACGAATACATGTATACACTTGTCCGCAAGAATGGAAGCTGGAAAATATCATCTGTGGAATCCCAAAGCTCCGTGATACTGCTGACTCGTGAACAAGCTCTAAAAACAGCAGCTAACATTCCTCAAAATGATGCGGATGCCATCAAAGGTAATATCACCAAATATTATCAAGCTATGAATGAACAAAATCCGGCGGCTGTTCTTTCCACCATGACTTCATACGGAGAAGAATATGATACCTCCCTTAAGGAAGATCTGGAAGATTTCTTTACTTCATACGACGTCACTTATACTCCAAGCGTTTCAAATATCTACTATTTTAGCGCCAAAGAAGCAGCTATTTATGTGGAAAACAAAGAGAAAGATGCCAGTGAAGAGGAAACTTTTGAGCAAGGCACTATCTTCATTTTATCCAAGTCGGATAGCGGGGTATGGACTACTGATAACACCTATAGCGTTTACTATAAACTTGTGAAATCCTAAAACCATACGTCACAGAAAGTTAATTCGTGCAGTGTATACTTTCTTATCTTATAAATTATATAAAAAGGGCGTATGATTCCATGAAATCCAATAAAGTAATAAGTGCACTTTTAGGCAGCTGTCTGGCTTTATCCCTAACTTTTGCTCCAGTAGTTTCTGCTGCCGATGCCGCTCAGGCATCTACAGATAACCGTGATCTTATCAATGAAGTCATGAATATTCTGGAGAACTATAACCTCTCCGGTGTAGATAAGGATACTTTGATTCGTGGAGCCATTGACGGCATGGTGAACACCCTGGATGATCCTTATAGCCAATACTTCAATACCGAGGAAGCGGCACAATTTGAACATGATGTTGATCTGGAATACGTTGGTATTGGTGTTAGATTGCAATATACCGCAACAGAACTCTACATCGAAGACATAACACCCGGTTCGCCTGCAGAACAAGCAGGTCTGAAACGCGGTGATACGATAGTCAAAATTAACGGAATCCCCGTTGAAGAGACCGAAGGAGACGAGTTAAGCGGAGCCGCAGGCACCAAGGTCACTCTGCAGGTGCTCCGGAATGGAGTGACTAAATCATTTCGTGTAACCCGAAATGAAATCAGCTCGACTTCTGTTACCGGAACTATTGTTGGACAGAAGATAGCCTACATCACACTGAGTGGTTTCACACAGAATTCCGATGAAGAATTTGCCGCTATGCTGAAAAAGATGCGTGCAGCAGGTATGAAATCGATGGTGCTTGATTTGCGTGACAACTTAGGCGGCTATATGGATTCGGCATACAACATTGTCTCTAATTTCATGGATAAAGGCATCATGATGTATACCTCCGATCAAACCGGAGCACTAACTCCAGTAACGATTACCAGTGGCAGCAAAATAGGCGTACCCGTCGTTATTCTAACGAATGAGTACACTGCCAGCGCTTCTGAGGCGCTTACTGGCGCATTACGCGACAATAAGCTCGCTACCGTCGTAGGCACTCGTTCTTTCGGCAAAGCACGTATTCAGAGCCTGCTTCCAATGTCCAATGGAGACATGCTGAAGCTGACTACGCAGAAATATCTAACTCCAAATAAAGAAGACTTTAATCACATCGGGCTTGCACCGGATATTGAGGTTAAAGGCAAAACTGCGCAGCTGATTACCGCTCTACAGATTGCAGGAATGAAAAGCATTGAGGTTTCCGGTGATCATCATATCTTGAATGTCAACGGGGTTGCCTTTGCTGGTAATGTGGGTCTAATAAAGCAAGGAGATAAGACTTATGCTTCTTCGCTCGTACTAGGTGCACTGATCGAAGGCGACATCACATGGGATGCCAAGAACAAAAAAGTCATCGTAACGAACGGGACAGGTAAAGCGACCGGCTTTACGTTGTCCTCCAAAGAGGCGCTTTCTCAGAACGGCGAGACCTTCATTGAATTAAATGCCTTTAAGAAGAAGTTCCCTGCGCTTGTATGGAGTTACAATGCAACACAGAAACAATTGAAATTATCTGTAAAATAGATCCTTAATCTAGCTAATCATTAAGCTGCTGAATCAAGCACCCATGAGTAAAAACAGGAGTTGTCACATAAGCCATGAAATGGCCGTTGGGACAACTCCTGTTTTTTGTTTAGTTTGATAATATTTGCACCTACGAAACATCTGTAGCACCTATCGGACATGGATGACCCTAATCGCAATATTAATCCATATTTGTTATGCTATCGGACCCCATAGTCGCTATTGGTATAAAAGACACCATAATTACTCCTCTTTCTAACGAATAGCATCATTGGAGTCCGAAACCCTGCTCAAAAGGCTAAAAATTCGCACATAACGGCATCTGGGTCCTTAAGCCTCGGGGGATGATGAAACTGCTGGATCAAGCAGCCAACGACTAATAGCATAGAGCAACACTGAGCAACACTGAGCAACACTGAACAACACACAGCAACACCACAACACTGAGCAACACACAGCAACACTGAGCAGCGATCTCCAAGTACCGGGAGAAACGCTGCTCTGCTATTTTTTATAAGAAAAAAAGCTGGCTCATTCGTAGAAGGACTCTACTTATGGTTCAGCTTTCATCATTAAGGTTGTGAATTTTCTATGTTTTGATTGTTCTGGTTGTTTTGATTATTCTGGTTGTTTTGAGCGCTTTGAGGTTTTGGTGTGTTTTGGGGCTTCTGAGACTGACCTTGTGGCGGTCTGCCTTGGAAATCCTTTTTGGATTTCTTGCCCTGTGAATCCTTGCCCCGGTGATTTCGGCTCTGATGTTCTCTCACAGGTCTATCCTTCGCCATATTGTCCTTAGAAGAAGTCATCTCTTTAAATGCCAATGAGTGATTCGAGCCTTGCTTAGAGGATGTTTCTTTAGCAGAAAACTCTTTATCTGCAGCCGCTTCATCACTAGCTTCCGATTCTTGCTCCAAGGCCTCTTCATCACTCGGCTCTGGTATTTCTTTGATCAAAATATCCTTGAACATGCCTTCTTGTGGTACCTCTTTCAATTTATGCAGCACAAAATAAGCGCACCCAAAATTGCAGTATTCATTAATATAATCAACCATACCCGAAATCGCTGTATCCCGATTCACCTTAGGATGGTTGTCCCGGTAAAAACCTTTCAAACGCAACTGACTGTAACCCCAGTCACCGATAATATAGTCGTATCTTTCCAGCACCTCGCTATATCTCCCGCGAAATGCCTCCGGATTCCAACCATCCTTATGATCCAACATAAGTTCATAGCCTTTTCCGCCTATTACGATCAAACCTTTTGCCGCCTGCCTTTCTTTGGGTATCGTGGCGTTGATTATGCCGCCATTTATGTGGAATATTGGGCTTTCGGTCGCTGTTCTCGAACCGCTCCTACAGCTCCAATATTCCCCTCCAATGACGCAAATCAACGATTTTTATGGGTAACCTAAGAGCAGAGATTTCAGAACGCTGTCGCTCTTCCTCCTCTTACTAACATTCTCCGTGAATTAAACCACAGAAAAGCAATAATTAGCTAGAAGAAACCGCACGCTCCTCGCGAGCTTGAGCTGCAGACTTCACCTGCTCATGCGCATGATAAGAGCTGCGAACTAGCGGGCCTGATTCCACATGGCTGAAGCCACGCTTCATTCCCTCTTCCTTCAACAGTGCAAATTCCTCCGGTGGATAATATTTCTCGACATTTAAATGTTTTGGAGTGGGTTGCAAATATTGTCCTAAAGTCAATATATCACAATTTACGGCTCGCAAATCATCCATTGCTTGTAAAATCTCATTCCACTCTTCACCGACACCAAGCATGATACTCGATTTGGTTGGAATATTGGGTTTCATTTCCTTGGCTCTGCGCAGCAATTCCAAGGAACGAGGGTACTTCGCTTTAGCCCGTACACGATCTGACATCCGTTCCACGGTCTCAATATTATGATTAAGAATGTCTGGATTACTGTTCATGACAATCTCAAGACTATTCCGGTCTCCTAAAAAGTCTGGAATAAGCACTTCAACACTACATAACGGAAGGCGTTTACGAATCGCCGCGACCGTCTCAGCAAAAATCTGAGCGCCACCATCCGCAAGATCATCGCGGGCCACACTAGTCACCACACAGTGACGAAGATTCATTTTCTCTGCAGCTTCAGCTACACGTTCAGGCTCCTGCAGGTCCAGTTCTGTAGGCATCCCTGTATTTACTGCACAAAAACGGCATGCGCGTGTACAAATATCACCTAAAATCATGAAGGTAGCCGTACGGTTTGCCCAGCATTCATAAATATTCGGACACCTAGCTTCTTCACATACGGTATGTAAAGTTTTGGAACGCATCATGCTTTTGATTTCCTGATAGTTGTCACCGGTAGTTAGCTTAATCTTAATCCAATCCGGTTTAGGTTGCTTTGCTGTTTTATTAGACAAAATGATAAACCCCGCTTCCTCCTGAATGTGATGCTGCAGATGAAAGTTGCTGCCTCATATTATAACATGTGCGATTTACAATTGCCTGTTTTTGTGAAATATGCAGGGTGTATCATCTGGAGTTTCCAGCGAGATTTTTCTGGTACCTTTAGACAAGAACGGATAAAAAGTAGTATTTTGCACCAATCTATAAAAAAGCTTCATCCGAAGTGACTACATTCAATTTAATGCCCGGACAAAAGGAGGCTGTTATCTTGCTGGCCCTATTTAAAAATATTAAAAACCGGAGAACCCTGTTATGCCTGTCCGCGGCCGCTATCCTTTGGGGTGGTTTAAACCTTCCCGTTGCAGCAGCTGTAGCGCGGCCTACTATCCAACCGGTGATGAGCAGCGGGGATCCCGCTAGTGCTAGCAAAGAAGCGCAATGGTCTGGCCGTAGACAGATTTATGAGCAAATGAGCGCAGCTACTGGTATCCCTTGGTTTAGGTTCGCAGCCATTGATCAATATGAACGCACGCTCGCCAAAAAGGGAGCCTCAGGGCAGCCTGTCTCCACGCGCCTTACAGCGATAATAATCCCGGCACCAGTATGGGCTGGTCCACTTAACCCGGATCAAGGGGATACTTCCCCGAAATCCATTAGCTTCTTTGATGGTTTTGGCAGTGATGGCTCAGGAGACGGCATTGCTGATCCAGAGAATGATGCGGACGTTCTGTATAGTATGGCTAGACACTTATTGAAGTATGGACAATCCGCTAGTGATTTCAGTATCGGGGTCTGGGAGTATTATCACAATGGCCGCGCCTCGCAGCGCATTACCCAGTTCGCGAAGTTATATGAACATTTTGGACGGCTGGACCTATCCGGCAATGCCTTCCCGCTTCCCCTAAGTAACCTTTATTCTTATCGTAGCACTTGGGGTACTGGAAGAAGCTGGGGCGGAGCACGTATCCATGAAGGAACAGATTTATTTGCACCTCAAGGAGTGCCAGTACGAAGCACCTGCTTTGGCTTAGTAGAGACAAAAGGCTGGAACCGATACGGCGGCTGGAGAATTGGCATTCGCGATATCGAGAACCGTTACCATTATTACGCTCATCTATCTGGATATAACAAAACCATTTCTCGCGGAGATATAGTCACCCCCGGTGAGATTATTGGCTGGGTAGGCAGCTCGGGTTACGGCAATCCCGGAACACAAGGAAAATTTCCTCCACATCTACATTTTGGCATTTACCGCGATCGCGGAATTACCGAATGGGCTTTTGATCCGTTTCCGTTGCTGAAACAATGGGAGAAACAGGAATATAGAGACTTAAAGAACAAAAGAAGCAAAAAAAGTGCTGTAAATTAGAATAAGGTCCCTTTCCTTAGAGAGGGGCCTTTTCTTTTTTAATACAACATCAAACAGCCAAAAGGTTCAATGCTGACCGTAAGCTTATTATTATTTTTAAAAGTTGCTCCAGACAATAAATCAGTTAATTCGTTCTTATCAGCTCGATATGGGCTAAGCTCTAGTTGGTACGGGTTTGGAGAATTATTGATAATCAGCCCTATCTTCTCGTGCTCCACACCCCGTATGTAGCCAAACACATTACGAACTTCATCAGTAAACCAAGGACGAAACGAACCTTTGCGCAGAACTTCATGGCTTTTTCTCAGAGAAATCAATTGTTGATACCACTTATGCAGCACTGCATTCTGAGCTTGTTCTTGCCATATCATAGCTTTTCTACAGTGGGGGTCTGTCGCCCCTTCCATCCCAACCTCATCCCCGTAATAGATCATTGGAATACCGATATAGGTCATCTGGAAAAAAACAGCCAGCATCATACGTTCAACAGCGGTACTCACGTGGTCCCAACCACGCCCACCTTCTTTACATGCCGTAAGAAACCGCAGGGTATCATGGCTGCCAAGCAACTGAAACATTGCCGAATTCGCCTGGTCATTATACAATGCCTCCTGATGGAGCAATTGCTCCATAAAGCGAATTGGCCCCGTAGATTGTTCCGCAAAAAATTCCAACACTGCATCACGAAGCACATAATTCATTCCTCCATCGAACTGATCCCCTCTAAGCCATGGCCCAGAAGCATGCATAATCTCACCGATCAGCAGGATTTCAGGATATTCAGATTTGAGCTCTTGCCGAAACCGGGACCAAAAACGCGGATTAACTTCATTGGCCACATCCAGACGCCAGCCGTCAATCCCTGTCTCGCGCACCCAATACTTCGCAACCTCAATCATGTAATTCGCCGTATCCGGATTGTCCATGTTCAGCTTTGGCATATGCGCTTCAGCTTTGGCAAACGTTTCATAATTGGGTACAGGCGTCTGCGTAACCGGAAAGGAATGAATGAAGAACCAATCTTTATACGGAGATAGCTCTCCTTTTGCCAACACATCTTTAAACGCGAAAAAGCGGTCTCCCGAATGATTAAACACAGCGTCTAAAATCACTTTGATTCCATGCCTGTGTGCCTGGCTGACCAGCGCCTTCAATCCTTCCATATCCCCAAATACTGGATCAACCTTATAGTAATCGGAGGTATTATACTTATGCTCTGAAGGAGACTCAAATACAGGCGTCATATAAACAACGTTTACTCCTAACTGTTGCAAGTAGGGCATTTTGTCAGAAATGCCTTGTAAGGTCCCTTCGTTATAACTGCTAGGATAGATTTGATAGGTTACTGCATCCATGCTCCATGAAGGTAACTTCAACGCCTCAGAATGATGGAGATATGCATATTGAAAAGAACCCGCACGTTCGCGGTTCTCCGACGCCCCTCTCTCTCCATACCAGACATATTCACCCGCAGGATTAGTTACATGGAATAGATATCTGCATTTTTTCGTAGGGTTCTCAATGACCGCTTCATGTATCTCATAAACACCTGCCGACCCAATCCGCTCCATCTGCAAAGGAACTTCATGCCCCGGAGAATCATAACGGTCTGAGTAGATGACGGTACAGGATAATTGCTGTCCAGCTTGCGTGAACAGTCTGAGCTTCAAGATGCCCGTACCCACAGGATAGGCAAACGGATCTTCACTTGTATGATATAAAAACCATGTATGAGGCATAACTTCCAAACTCCTTTTTTATGCTTTTATCTTTAAATCTATGAGACTCTTTGTGATTAGAGAGACTGCTAAATTTGTGTTATTATGGTTACAAATACCGTTCTGGATTATGAGGGGAAGACAATGAAAGTAACCATTTCTGATATTGCCAAAGCAGCCAATGTGGCTAAATCTACCGTATCCAAAGTATTAAACGATTCCCCAAAAATATCACAGAAAACGAAACACAAAGTTCGCGAAATTATGAAGCAGATGAACTATACACCAAGCAGTATCGCTACTGGATTAGCCAGACAAAGCAGCTGTAATATTGGTCTCCTGGTCGATATGTCCAAGGAAAGTGAATTTCTAAACCAGTTTTTCTACAACATCATCGGTGGAATAGAAAGTGTAATTGCGCCTTTAAAATACGAGCTGACTATTTCCAATGTGCAGCATAGTAGTCCGGAAGGACATTTTCTAAATAGACTTGTATTCAGCAAACGTGTCGACGGAATCATAGCGAATAACTCCGTACTTACGGAAGAGCTTTGCGAAGAACTGAACCGCTTGGAGTTTCCCTACATCTCCATCGGCGAAATTATGACTCCCGGAAGCTGGGTCGATTTCGATAATGAAGCAGGCGGCAGCATGCTGACCTCACATTTAATAAAGCAGGGGTATTCCAAAATAGCCTTCACAGGCGGGCAGCAGCAGGAAAAGATTTATACCCATCGTCTGAGTGGATATTTGCAAGCATTGCAGCAAGCAGATCTTGCGGATCAGCAGCAATGGATTATCAATTGTAAGGCTGATGAACATGAGAGCTATCATGCTGCACTTGAGCTTCTACAGAGCGAAGATCGACCAGACTCCGTAGTATGCATGAACAGCTATGTTGCCTTCGGGGTGCTTCAAGCTGCAAAATCACTGGATATTCATGTTCCATCACAGCTCGGCATCGCCGCTTTTGATGAATATCCTCTGTCCCGTTATACTACGCCTCCTCTAACCTCTCTGAATATCGACACGTTCCAGCTGGGGGTATCTTCAGGCGAGCTGCTGATGCAACGCATTCGTAATAACAACATGCCTACCGGGCATTTGCTTCTCGAGCCAGAACTCATTCCCCGTGAGTCAACCATGAGATCCCAGTTCCCGGCGGGAACTTAGTGAGGAGGCAGAAGCTTGGTTGCGCTGAGTGCTGATTTAGCTTGATCGAGCTTGATAGCTAAAATGGCTACATCGGATTTAATTGCATTTTGTGCAATAGAAATCCTTATAAGATGGGTAACATTCGATTTAATTGCACTTTGTGCAGTCAAAACTCGTGAAATCGGCAAAAAACAGCCTTTTTCCTGAATTCTACTGTACAAAATACAGTTAAATCTTTCTACCAGCTTCAAACAGAAAGTCTAATTGTACTTTCTGCAATTAAAAAGCTTCATACTGCTTACCAAGGAGCGGCCCCATACGGTAGCCGCTCCTTGTTGTGTTTAAGCTGTAGATATTATGAAGCTTATAGATCCTTCCAGCGCTGAACCGTCAGATTTACGGTTTGTGTACCGCCTGATGGCGTAAGAGTTCGATTGGAAAGATCCGATCCATTCGAATTCACCTCCACATTAGTCCAAGCGCCTCGTGTAACTTTGTATTGAATTGCTGTTCCCGCCGGTAGACTTAGTGTGATGGAGTAAATACCATCACTGCCCTTCGTCAGTTGGTAGTTCGGATCTGCCACATTCCAGCTATTGAAGGAACCGGAGAGATAAACGGGACCACTCACAGGAGTAGACGCAGGAACAGTTACTCGGAATGTAACACTATCCGCTTGTGGTTCTCCTGCGGTGATGTTGCCATTCACCATACTCCAGGTGCCCGCAGCAAAATGATAGTTATTGCCGCCATTGTTATCCCATGTGCCACTGCCATTATTAAAGGCTGCGGTCAGCCCAGCTGCCGTGCCCAGCTGAATCGTAACCGCCTTATATCCTGTAAAAGCAGAAGCTTGGAGCTGCTCGCCTGGAGACGTCGTCCAGACCGTTGAACCATCGAGCTTATAATGGATATAAGAGCTGCTATAAGCCGCATTCTTATAATAGATCGTTGCCGTGCTGCCGACAGGTGTTGGTGTTGGTGTTGGTGTTGGCGTTGGTGTAGGCGTTACGGTCGGTGTCGGAGTTGGCGTTGGTGTTGCTGTTGGTGTTGCTGTTGGTGTTGCTGTTGGCGTTGGTGTTGGTGTTACGGTTGGCGTCGGTGTCGGCGTTACCGTCGGTGTAGGCGTTACGGTTGGTGATGGTGTCGGCGTTACCGTTGGTGTCGGCGTCACTGGTCCACCCGATTGAATATTGCCAGTTGGTGTATAAGTCCAGGTGCCGGCACTAAATAAATAGTTGCTGCCCCCGTTACTGTCCCAAGTACCGCTGCCATTGTTAAAGCAAGCTTCAAGCTGGCTGGCTGAGCCGATATTAATCGTTATTTTGTTGTAGCCTGCTACATCAGAGACAGGTATCGCCACACCTGGTGATGTCGTCCAAGTTCCTCCTACAGGGCGATAATGAATATAAGGCGAGGTATAGCCCTGCTTATAGTAAATAGTGACACTGTTCCCCGCTGGTGTTGTCACTGAAGCAATCGCGCTAAGGAGGGATAGATTGCCTGCTGCATCCATTGCTTTTACCGTATAGTCATACGTAGTACTGGCGGATAATCCGTTATCCGTATATGAAGTAGTTGCGGATGTACCCACTTTGACGCCGTTGCGATAAATTTCATATCCGGTCACACCTACATTGTCGGTGGAAGCGGTCCAGCTTACTAAAGCACTGGATGCATTTTGAACAGTTGCGGTCACGTTAGTTGGTACAGTTGGAGCCACTGTATCTGTAGGAAGCTGTTGTTTTGCATAAATTTTGGCTGCATTTGCACCCACGGTTACAGTGATCTGCTTGCCAGTTGCTCCACCCGATTGTACAGTTACCGTATCCGAAGTGTTCAACTGGTTATAAAGAACCGTCCCGACTGCCAAGCTGCTCTCTGCACGCAGTGGAATGGTAACGGTCTGCGAGCCGCTGGATTTATTACTAAATACGGAGATAACTTCCTGCCCCAGATTAGTTCCAGTGTCGATACGACGTGAAAAAGCATATAAGTTCTGTGCAGACCACATTTCACGTTGAGTGCCTGTACGGAGTGCCGGATTATTTTTCCGAATCTCATTAAGTTTGGCTACGTGCTTGTAGGTGCTGGCATTCTCATTAAAATAATTCTCTAATACATTGCCGTTTGCATCCCGTTTCACCATTGACCAGCGGTTCCAGGTATCGGCGATGCCTCCCGTCATAATCTGTCCATTACCATTGCCTTTGTTCTGTTCCGTACCTTGGAAGACTACGGGTGTTCCACGCACTGTAAAAATAAAAGTCAAAGCGTTCTGCAGCTTATCTACGCTTCCTCCGGCTTCTGTGAGAAAACGATTGCGGTCATGATTGTCGATAAAGGTAACCATGTGATTGGCATTTCCGTTGTAGTAGGAATCCTGTGCCAAGGTGCTTTTAATATTGGAGTCAAAAGACTGCCCATATGCGAAGCTATTTAGAACGGAGAAGAACATTGGGAAATCAAGCATGCCCCACTCCTTGTTGTTGCCGACCCAGCGTGAGACAAATTCAGCATTGCCGTCAAAATTCTCGCCAAAGGTATTAACCCCCAGATAATTTTGCAGTTCACCAATATCAGTCGGCTTCATCAGCTTGGCTGCGTCTACACGCGCACCATCTGCTCCTGTATAGTCAAACCAGCCTTTAATCGAATCAAATACGGCTTTTTTAGCAGCAGGGACATCGAAGTCAATGTCATCCAGTCCGCCTAGATCATGATTTTCTAAGTAATCCTGTGCCCATTGATCGTATCTTCCGTCTGCCAAAGACCAGTTGATATCTCCATTATGGTGATACCAAGCCGGGTTATTGAAAGGAGCTGCTGGCTGCAGACTAGGGATATCATAGTAGGCTTGGGTACCCAGCATATAATCACCGATATGGTTCGGCACAACGTCGATCACTACCTTGATGCCAACCGCATGTGCGGAATCCACTAACTCCTTCAGCTTCTCCTTTGTACCAAAGTAGGGATTGGCTGCGTTAGGGTCCTTAACATTGTACCCGTGATACGCTGTATTTTTACCGCTGCCATTGTTCTCCCGATTCGTCATTTGCGGCTCCGCCACTGGGGAAATCCAGATCGCGGTGTACCCCATATTTTTAATATAAGACAGCTTGTCGATCACCCCTTGCCAATCTCCGCCTTTCATATAACGGAAATCTTCTTCAGAGTTCTCGCCATAGCGAATTGCCGCTCCCGTAGCATTGTTGGAAGAGTCCCCGTCATTAAACCGGTCAACCATAATCTGATAAATGGTATCATTCTCGTTAATCGTACCGATGCTGGCCGCATCTGCCTGTTGTGGCGCTAAGATGAATAAATTAATCACAGTAGAAAGAAGAATAGATGTAATCAGAACGGGCACGTACCATAACTTACGTTTCATCGCGCGCATCTCCCTCTCTTATTAAAGCGTATTCATAACACACTAAAACCTACTTCTTGGATTAAAAACGACCTTTCCAGCGATGTTTTTGGCATAGAAACAAACGAATTTTAGGGAAACCGGTTTCCCTACTAAAAATTACCATGACACCAGACGCGTTGTCAAGCCTTAAAATTGAAATGCACAATCGAGTAGGAGGGGGCGGCTAGCCCCCGACCTCTCACACCACCGTACGTACCGTTCGATATACGGCGGTTCATGAAATATTCCGTAAGGAGTTGTATCTGTCCAATACACTCTTTAATCCATTGGCTTCCCAATATTGGTTATTCAATGCATGTTGTAGAATTGGACTCCCTGCAATTCGCCAATACCCTTTTCGGGTATTTCCCCACTCATAGGCTTTATCCTTAGGTACCCCTAAGGATATAAGTCTTTTGACTTTGGTTCTAGGGGTCTTCCACTGCTTCCAGAGGCACATTCGTAGCCTTCTTCGTATCCATTTATCCATATCTCGAAAGGTACTTGGGGTATCCGCCAGCGAGAAATAACCGCACCATCCCATGAGGTAGTGGTTTAGTTCCTTGATTCGCTCTTCCATCTTCATCGATCTCTTTCGAGAGGATATCTCCTGTATTCGAACCTTGACTCTCTGTAAGGACTGCTTCGCAATTCTCACCTTTGGTTCTTTGTCCACACTAAAACTAAATCCTAGAAACTTTCGTTTCCAGGGACGGTCTACCGCGCTCTTTACTTGGTTCACCTTCAGCTTTAGCCTCGTCTCGATGAATCGGGTGACCGTTGTCTTGACTCTCTCTCCTGCTCTTAGCGTTTTCACGTAAATATTGCAATCATCCGCATAACGAACGAAGCGGTGCCCACGTTTCTCGAGTTCTTTGTCGAGCTCATCTAGGACAATGTTAGATAATAACGGACTCAGTGGACCGCCTTGCGGGGCACCTTCCGTTGTCGGGGTTACTAACCCGTTCTCCATCACACCTGACTGAAGATATTTGCGGATAAGCAGGAGAACTTTCTTGTCCTCCACTTTCTCCGAAATCTTCATCATCAGTCGGTCATGGTTGACGCGATCAAAGAATTTCTCCAAGTCTAGGTCGACTACGAATCGATATCCTTCTTTCATAAAGGTTCGAGCTTTCCTCACCGCATCATGCCCTCGTCTTTTCGGACGGAATCCATAGCTATGGTCGGAAAACTCTGGATCAAACAATGGAGTTAACACCTGCGCGATTGCTTGTTGAATCATTCGATCTGTCACGGTAGGTATTCCTAGTAACCTAACACCTCCGCCACCGGGTTTCGGGATTTCGACTCGGCGCACGGGGCTCGGTTCATAGGTTCCTTCTTCTATGGCATGCCGCAAGGTCTGCCAGTTTTGTACGATGTGTTCTCGTAAGGATTTTACGGACATCCCATCTACGCCATGACTTCCTTTATTCGCTTCAACACGCTTTAAGGCTTGCAGAAGATTTTCCCGTGATAGCAGTTGCTCCAACATTTTTTTTTTAACCTCTCTTTACGTGATTTATACCTTCCATTTGTGCCAAAGATGAACTCCGCCCTGCTGAAGACCCCCACGGGATTCACCGTTTCCTTCTTCAGTCAGGTCCTTTCGGATTTTTTTTTTTCTGCATTCATCGCTCATCTTGAACGCCTGGATGTATAAATCCTATTCCATGTTCAGCCCTTCCGCAGCTGTTGCAACAGCTTGCGTACTATGGCGTCTGCTGACTTCTGTGCACTCAGCCTACTCTCACAAGTAGGGTTACGAAGTATACTCGCCTATCACACAGATCTCCCCAGGTAAGAACGCTATCTTCCTCTCCATCTATCTGCTTCATTTACTCTCGTACGCCTTTGGCAGTATGGACTTTGGTTTGTTGTGCAACCTCATCCAGCCTACGTTAGCCTTGTATGAAGTTCGTATTCCTCAGACCGGAGATTTGCCGCTGGCTTCCTTCAGATTCCACCTCGCGGTGGACACCCTTGCCTTAAGCTAATGGCTACTACTGCCTTCGCCATTCGGGACTTCAACCCTATAGATAGCGCCCATGCTGGGCGCACACAAAAAAAGAGCTCCTATTTCGGAAGCTCTTGGGGTTGAATATTTAGTGTTTGAGTTCAACGTCCTGTACTCTGAATAAACTGCAAGACTTCATTCATAATTCGGTCCTTCTCTTCACAATGGCACACCATATGACCACTGTTGTCGACCATCAGCACCTGTTTTTGGGTCGCCTTGATCATATGATGACGTAGGTAATCGGCGCTTCTAGTCTTCACTAGATGATCCCGTTTCCCTTGCACGATCAGGGTTGGAGTCTCAATATGCGGATAAACAGAAAAGCTTTCACGAACCAGTCGCTGGAACTCTCGAGTTGCTTTTGGAGGCGTTGAACTGAATTTACTAATATAAGTTTTTAGCATGGAAAAGCTCGCAAGGGTCTTAATAATTTCTACAGGATTCAGCGGAAACACAGGGGTAGACAACAAAGTGAGAGATTTAATCCAAGGTTTATAGCGCACTGAGAGATGTGAAGCAATAAGAGCACCGGTTGAAAAACCGATCAGATGAACTCCGTCATTTGTCTTTAACAGCTCTGTTAATTCATCCTCAGCACTTTGCTGCCAATCATGTCGATCCGAATGCAGTAAATCATTCCTGCTGCTCCCGTGCCCCTTTAGGGTAAATGTTCTGGAACGATAATTATGCTGCTCCATAAACTGGGACAAGGGAGAGATTTCATGCTCACCTCCGGTAAAGCCATGAATAAATAAACAACTTTCCATAATTGTCCCTCTTTTCACATTCCAAACTGAATTCCATCTTTATTGTATAATGCCAATCCCCTTTATTTTCTATTCATTCCAACCTTCTATGTAAAACCTTAACCAAATGATGTCAAGGTTCACCACCGTTATAGGTTCAAAATAAAATATATATTCTATTGTTCCCACCAAAGAAGACCGAGTGCAGAAGTAATCGTTAAACCTACGGCCGAGCTAGATGAAGTTACGTTAGCACAAATAGCAGTCCCCGGCGGAACGATGATGCTGCCCGTAAAGTTCTGTGAGAAGGCTCCCGGCGCTAATTGATAATTGTAAAGCGTTGTTCCCCCGTTAATTGCCGCTGTTGAAGATTGAACGGTCATCGCACTTGTAGCCGCGCTTCCGAGATTATTATTTGTTGGTGTCAAGGTTGCAGGAGAGGTTAACGTCCCCCCTTTGACAATTGTAAAGCTTCCAGACATAGCCGATAGCAGAGAAGATCCGCCGATACTGCCGCTTATACGAGATATATATACGGTTTTTCCGCTGCCAGCAGCATTACTAATCCGAATAGAAGTAATTGCAGAAATAAGACTAAGTACGACCAAACTAGACACGGATGTGTTGGTAGAATACAAGACCGCAGCCTTCGAAGCACTTATTTCAGGTGGCGCGCTGATATCCGGAGATTGGAAGGTATTGACCATATCCACATAAAGAGGTTGATCATTGTCGTTAAACACATATTGATTAGGCATGATTATCCCCTCCCAGTTCTAATATTCCCACCAGCTGATAGATGTTGTCGCTGCTGAAGTTCCCGATGCAATCGTGATGGACGTGGTTATGGAATTTCCGGGAGGAACAACGATTTGTCCAGTAAAGTCAACAATGACGGGACCCGCTGCCAGTAATAAAGATACTAGAGTGGCCGGACCTCCCGTAGGGGCAGCAGTCGAGGTTCTGGCCGTCATCACACTGGTTAACGCACTTCCAAAATTAAAATTTATCGGTGTAACGGTGGTTCCGGTGACCGTAGCGTTCCGAAGTAGAGATAACGTAACCGCAGCTGTTGCCGAGCTAGCTGCAACACGGGATACATACAATGTACGTCCGCTGCCTGCCGGATTACTAATCTGAACAACTAACGGTGCAGCAGTCGTTACCGTAGAAGTAAAAGGGATTCCAAACAATAGCCCCTCCTTAGCCGCTCCTCCCTCCGGAGCTGAATCTATACCAGGTGCAACATACGTGTTGACTTGTTCTGTAAAGAGTGGCTGGCTACTCTGATTAAATACTGAATCGTTTGGCATGCGCTATCCTCCCCGTACTTGAGCTTATCTTATTTTATGCCGCTCTAAGTAGCAGGTTGTTTGGGAAGGTGCGTATTTTTGCTTTTGCAGCCCAATCACCTCTTATTTTTCACCATATATTATTATCACCATTCGAATGGCTAAGGATTGTCCCTAACGGTTCGCGGCTTATTGGACTGCGGTTTATTGATGCTCAGGGCTCAAACGACGGTTAGGGTCCTTTTATGGATAGGGTTCCAGAAAACCCGTAGGAGGTGAATGAAAACAGGGGAATCGCTCTAGAAATCCGCAACCTTTTCCACCTCCAAATGGTCGAAGAAAGCGCCGTAAGGTCACGATCAGTCCTTTATTTTCCGAGCATCAATTTATCGGATTCCCCGTGTCCAGCTCCATTTCGCCTCTGCCTTGGCAAAAAAGCGGAACTAAAACGATGATCTCTTACGCAGTTATGAACCAAGGAGACCACCCTGTTAGCGTCCGCTTGGAGATTAGTCCGAACAGTTTTGATTCTTTTATAGATTCAGAAGAGATCGTGGCCGCAAAAGAAATGAAGGTGCTAGTGCCAAGCAGATTTTTAAAGTGGACTCGGATATCCGCCTCCACGCAACAGTCAACGGGTTTAGGCAAAATTGATGTATACGTCCAAGCCCAGTCTATAGGTATGAGTTAACAATTTTATAAGAGAGGGACGAGGAATTTTGCCTAACTACAGCTCTTTTCAAGCTAATCCCGATAATCTACGAACGCTTATTTTTGGCCGGGATGCCTCGCTGATTGATCATCCGCTTACTACAGATCCAGGCGGAAATCTAACGACAATTATCCTAGATGGTACGATTTCCAATATACTCGGAGCTACCATCACTGCGGGTACTTTGTCCTCAGCAGGAACAGTTACTAACATTCTTAACGGGACTATCACTAGCGTACTCGGAGCTACCATCACTGCGGGTACTTTGTCCTCAGCAGGAACAGTTACTAACATTCTTAACGGGACTATCACTAGCGTACTCGGGGCTACCATCACAGCGGGTACCTTATCTTCCGCAGGTACGGTTACCAACATTCTTAACGGGACTATTACTAGCGTACTCGGAGCTACCATCACAGCTGGTACTTTGTCCTCCGCAGGAACCATTACTAACATTCTCGATGGCACGATTACCAGCGTGCTCGGAGCTACGATCACTGCCGGTACTATTACTAGTGTACTAGGCGCAACCATTACCGCTGGTACTTTGTCCTCAGCAGGAACAGTTACCAATATCCTTAATGGGACCATTACTAGTGTGCTAGGAGCTACAATCACTGCGGGTACCTTGTCTTCCGCAGGTACCATTACTAACATTCTCGATGGCACGATTACCAGCGTGCTCGGAGCTACGATCACTGCCGGTACTATTACTAGTGTACTAGGCGCAACCATTACCGCTGGTACTTTGTCTTCAGCAGGAACAGTTACCAATATCCTTAACGGGACCATTACCAGCGTGCTCGGAGCCACCATTACGGCTGGTACTTTGTCTTCCGCAGGTACGGTCACCAACCTCTTAAACGGGACCATTACCAGCGTGCTCGGAGCTACGATCACTGCGGGTACTCTGTCCTCAGCAGGTACCATTACTAACATTCTCGAAGGCACGATTACTAACGTACTTGGAGCCACCATCACAGCTGGTACTTTGTCTTCTGCAGGTACGGTCACCAACCTCTTAAACGGGACCATTACCAGCGTGCTCGGAGCCACCATTACAGCCGGTACACTCAGTAGTGTGACCTCTATTTCACAACGCAGCTTTATCGAACAGACCACGACGGGTATTGCAACTGCTAATGCCTATACTCCTCTGCCAGCAGTGACTACGAGCGTATTGGGGACCTATTCCTTTTTCATCAATAACACTGGAGCTAACCCAGTCAACACACGAGTAGAAATCAGTGCTGACGGAACGAACTATTTCGTCGATACCACAGGAGATAATCCTTTAGCAGCAGGTTCTATCGATGTCATAGTTCCGGCCAGATTCTTGAAATATACACGCTTATCCTATCAATCA
The DNA here is from genome assembly GCF_037969975.1 of Paenibacillus sp. FSL R7-0163. Taxonomy (NCBI): domain Bacteria; kingdom Bacillati; phylum Bacillota; class Bacilli; order Caryophanales; family Paenibacillaceae; genus Paenibacillus; species Paenibacillus sp. FSL R7-0163. Next base: position 374,364 of record NZ_CP150224.1, on the reverse strand, counting down.
ACGAATGCAGGAGCCGCCTCAACAATCAATGTAAGTTTCAACGCACAGGGAACGTAATGTAGATGCCCATCATATGTTGTAACGAAAGAGTGCATGGATATCCATGTGCTTTTTCTTTTGATAGCAAAAGCTGATTTCTACTTCTACATATGTAACAAGGAGGAAACAACGTGAACAATATTACGCTTGGCGTCCACCTCATCGTTAACAATGAAGCTGATCTTCTGCCCCACTGTCTCACAAGCGTAGCAGGTGTTGACGAGATTGTAGTCATAGATACAGGCTCTACTGACGAATCCATAGCTATTTCCCAAGCGCACGGGGCTAGAGTATTCCAACGGGAATGGACAGAAAACTTTGCTGCAGCGCGTAACGAAGGCCTCGATCAGGCGGATACCGATTGGATTCTAGTCCTTGATGCCGATGAACGCCTGCAAACTCCACTTCCGGAACTCCGCAGCCTCCTGCAAAACACGCAAGCTCAGGCTTTTACAGTAAACATTGATAATTGGCTTGGCGTTCGGCCTGAAGATAAGGTAAAGCACAGTGCGGTTCGTTTATTCCGAAATGGACAGGGTTATCGATATAGCGGAAGAATTCATGAAGGAATTGACGCTGCAATCCTTAAATCACATAACAGCTCGGCGATTGAGCATAGTGATATTGAGATTGAACACTTCGGATATATGCCGGAAATCATGGCACGAAAAAATAAAATCAAACGCAATGAACAGCTGCTGCGACTCGCTTTAGCCGAACAACCGGAAGATCCTTTTCACTCGTATAATTTAGCAGTCACCTGCTGTCAGGACGGTCGTCTTCTGGAAGCAGAGACATTACTTCGCCAGACCCTTCACCATGTGCCACTTGAAGCTTCCTACCGTCCTACGATGATTAGAGATCTCTGTAAAATTTATCTGACTCAAGGAAAAACCAATATCATAGATCCCTTGCTGTTGCCTGAATTGGAGCGTTATGAGGATTACCCTGACCTGCATTTTTTATTAGGCCAATCTTTGGAGAGTCAAGGTTTGTTAGAACGTGCTTTTCAAGCTTATCAGCGTGCAGCATCCATTTCTGGAGATCAGGTTAATCAAAAATATGTATCTGAGCAAGGGATGAACACCTTCCGCCCACTTTATCGACTAGGATTAATCTCAGAGCGGCTTGAGCTTCAGGAGGACGCTGCGAGATTCTACCACCGTGCGCTTCAACACCACTCTTTATATAGGCCTGCCTTGCAGGGAATAGCTTCTGCTTTTCAACGCTTAGCTGTAACCGATGAGGAGATTGCCACCTTGCTGATACAACTCGTCCCCCCAACTAATGCTGCCCAACGAGCTGCGATTATTGACAGTTTATTTGCGATAAATGCTAATGAGGCCATCACTAACTTATCCCGAGACACTTTTCCCTTGGAATTAGAGACGGCAAATTGGATGATCTCTTCGCTCATCATTACCGGCAAGCTGGAAGACGCCTATACAACGATAAGACAAATGGCCTCCTTAGCTACGCAAGATAACCATGATTTAGAATATCTGAAAAAGTGGGCTACCCTCTGGGCTATTTGCTCTTGGTCGCTTTTTGGAGAATTCCACAATGACCTGCTAACCTATGTACCAGACGAACTTCGTTTCGGACTGCAATACATTCAGAAGTGCCACCAGCAACAAAAGGTAGATCCCGTTGAAGCAGAGGTAGATCCATTAACATTACATTCCTCATTCATTTCAGATTTGATCGAACAATCAGTAAAACTACACCAGCCCGCGTTAAGCGAAGCTTTGGTAAATTTGTTCCCTACCTTTCGGTCTGAATTAGCCGCAGCATTATATAAAGAAGGGAATAGGAATGAGGCAGGCGAGCATTTTATCAGGTTAGTTAGCGATCAAGCGGCTGATGCGAAGGTTCTTTTTTATATAGGTGAGATGGTCTTTGACAAGGGGCATTACACGGAAGCCAGTGAATGGTTTCAACAAGCGCTGGAGCAGATGCCTGAGCATGAGGCTGCCCGAGTAGGTTTAGCACTCTGTTACCTTCAGCAAGCGAAGCTTAGCATGGAGGAGGCACTGAACAGCTTGGATGCGGCTAACGTCCATGGTCCACTGCAAACGAATATTGGTGCCATCCATAAATCCATCTTTTTACTAAATCGTACACCGTGGCACACACAGTGGAGCTTCCGACAGAGCGAGGGGAGGGCAGCCAAATGAGCATGCCAAGCCAAAAACCTCTGATTTCGCTATGCATGATCGTTAAGAACGAAGGAGATAACCTAAGCCAATGTTTAAAAAGTGTACGTGGTGTCGCCGATGAGATCATAGTAGTCGACACTGGCTCTACCGACTCCACGCTACAAATTGCTCTAAGCTTTGGAGCTAAAGTTGTTCACCATCCTTGGAATGGCGATTTTGCCGCTGCCCGCAACGCAGGTCTTCAGCAAGCCCGCGGACAATGGATTCTCATTCTGGATGGAGATGAGGAACTGGATGCGAAAAGTAAGGGGGAGCTGTTGCTGTGTGCGGAGCATTTGGAGTATGAAGCTTTTTTTCTGCGCATTCATAATCATAAAGGTTTAACCGAAGCTTCACAGACCATTACTGTTAATCCGATTATCCGGCTATTCCGTAACCGCCCGCAGTACCGTTTCAGCGGCATCATCCACGAACAGATTGCAGAAACGATCGTAAAAGCTACACCCAAAGCAGCTATGCATTTAAGCACCGTAGTCATCCATCATTACGGTTATGCAGACGGCGTAGTAGCAAAAAAAGATAAGATCAAACGAAATGTCGGGCTACTCAAGGAACAGCTAAAGTTAAATCCCAATGACCCCTTTCACCATTTCAATATGGCTGTTGAATATATGCGGCTTAGTGAATATCAACCGGCTCTAGAGCATATCAAAAGATCACTTAACGAAGCTCCGCCGGACACAAGTTACGTTCATCTGCTGCACAAATATCAAATCCGCTGCCTGGCAGAATTAAAAGATTTCAACGCGGCGCTGGAAGCTTGCGACTTAGGGATAACCTTACATCCAGATTATCCTGACTTGGCTCATATCAAAGGTGTGCTGCTGTTTCAAATGGGAGCCCTAGCTGAGGCCAAAACAGCATTGCTGCAAGCCTTAGTCATTGGAGAAGCTCCATCCGGTTACCATACCGAGTCCGGATTCGGATCTTATTTGACATTTTATTTGCTGGGACAGTTATGCGAAGAAATAGGCGATCAGACCGAGGCCTGTGCCTGTTATACCAAAGCTGCTCAGCTTCATCCCGAGCCAACGCCCATCATACCCCGTCTGATCCGAGCCTTAAAATGTGCTGAGCGCGAAAATGAAATTTCGGGCTGGCTTCACGCTCATCTACCCGAATACACAGCTGCTAAAAGCGGACTTCTCTTAGATTTATTGCAGATTGAGGGATGTGATAAGGCAGCAAAACAGCTGATGAAGACCACAGGGCAGCCCTCATCTAATGACTCGTTATTCAACCCAGCCTATCACCCAGGGCGTTCGGAGCTTTTGTTGGCGGATCGTCTGCTTGCCTCCCTCTCTTCTTCAACCCCCTATTCTCCAGCGGCTAAAAGAGTGCGGCTCGCACTTCCACTGCCCAGAGTTTCAGATTAGGAAGGACGTATTCCTATGACCACACCGGATATTACACTTTGCATGATCATTAAGAACGAGGCAAACCATCTGGAGAAATGCTTATCCTCTGTGTGCGGGCTAGTATCTGAGATTATCATTGCGGATACAGGTTCAGAGGATAACAGTAAAGAAATCGCTCAGAGGTTCGGTGCAAAGATTATCGACATTCCTTGGGAAAATGATTTTACCAAAGCTCGGAATATAAGCCTAGAGTATGCAACTTCTGCTTGGGTTCTGGTGCTGGATGCCGATGAGGCTGTAGATCATTGGAGTGAGAATCTGCTCCAGCCCTTGCTTGGTGCCGAGTATATTCATGGGTATTGGCTGCCCATTATCCACTATGTCGGTGATATACCTGAAGCGGATTTTGTTACAGATCATGTCTGTCGATTATTCAGAAATGACAAAAGAATTATTTTTCGCGGAAGTATTCATGAGGAGATTGCCAGCAGCATTTGGGAGCTTCCAGCGGGGGAGATCGCTTATGCAGATTTGCGTATTTTGCACTACGGATATTTAGAAGATGAATTGATGCGTAAAAATAAATATAACCGCAATTTAGCACTTATCAACAACGGTCTGCGGCTTCAACCAAACCATCTTTTTCTTCGTTATGCGTTAGGGGCAGAGTATTATCAGCAGGGACAATATAAAGAAGCGGCAGAGATCCTCCTTCCGCTGCTCACCTCCACTCCAGCCCCTTCCGGTTATGTCTCAGATATTTACCTTAAGACGGCTTACGCCTTACAACTATGTGGCCGAAAGCAGGAAGCTGAGGAAGTTTTTCGTACGGGGAGCGGTCTTTTTCCCGATTTCACGGATTTATTAGAAAGCTATGCCCTCCTGTTACTGGAACAAGGGAAGCTCAGCTCAGCCAAGCACTACTTGGAGCAAGCACTTCAGAGCGGGAATACAGCACATAAATACCCTTCTTCCTCGGGCAGTGGAACGTATCGAACAGAACTACTAGCCGGGAGAGTGTGTGAGAAGTTATACCAATACCCGGATGCGTGGAGACATTACGAGGCTGCCATACAACATAAGCCTGATTATACCGAAGCGTGGAAAGAACTCGTCCCACTAAGCCTTCTATCTGGAGGGAAGGCACAACTACGAGCATTGACCCACAACCATCTGCACTCTTTATCCCCTGATACTTTGAGTTATCTTCTGCCCGCAGCGCTCAATGCCCGCGATCCGGAATGGCAAGCTGAGCTTTCTACAGCCAGCCAGTTACCCTTATCTGTTCAGGTTGCATTGCAGGCGATTCTGGAAATAAACAATCAACCGGAACATCTTCAGACACTCGCACCGCTTGAACAGCTGCTTCATGATCCTTCCCATCTTTCCAACCGATCCTTTGTACTTGGCTACCTGTGGGCTTTCTCTTGCCGTATTGGAGATACTGAGTCTGCCATGCGCTGGCTTGTCTGTCTATTGCCTTACAGACCGGGGATTTTATCGATCCATCATCTTTTAGCGGGGAATTATAGGCTTAAAGCTGATCTTTCGGATCTCAACTATGCAGCACAATTGCTGCTTCAGACTGGTGCTTGGAATAGTTTATTAGCACTTTATCGGCATTCGCAAGGTTCTTCCTTTCAATGGTCCAGTCTGCCGCAGCCTTTACTTTACGGTTTACTCGAAGCCCCCACCTCCATAAAAAAACAATGGTGCTCTATTTATGTCAGCAAGCCTCCTCAATATCAAACGCCTGCGGACTGTACCGAGTGGCAATTATACGCTGCGATAGCCTACTCCTGCGGAGAGGTGCCCATCCTTCATATAGAAGATGAAGCCGCTTTGCGTAGAGTCGGGGGGGCTACCGCAGCCGTGAGCCTCGCTTATTACAAGCTGCAGCTCGCAGCAGAAGTTTATCCGCAAGGGATACCGTCAGCTCATCTCTCTTCTGCGCTGCTTCTGAGATCTGCCAGCCGGACTTAGCCGGTTGGCAGGGCAGATGCGGATTTCAATGCTCCTCTTGCCATTCTACCAGATGGGGCTGCTCATCAAGGATAGATTCGTACTGCTCCAGACTACCCCAGCGCCCCTCTGGATCAAGCTCCAGGTAACGCGAGTATTTTCGCCGAAGCTCCTCAGGGGATATCGCCCAACCATAATGTTTCACACGCAGCTCGGTAAGAAAACCCGGCAATACCGAATAAGAGAGCGGAAGCCTTGGCACATGATGATCCATTTTCGGAAAAAAATAATGAAAGTTCGGCAAATAGCGGACTAGTGTACGGGTATGTTTCGTGTGGATATTCCAATGCTCATCTTCACGGTAATGTGTGGTGCCGCCCCAAAAATCAAATAATCGGAAGGATACCCAGTCATACACATCCTGATCGATGAGTCGCCTCATCTCCCGTTTAGCAGACTCTTCATAGAACTCATCGGCGTCCACAGACAGCAGCCAATCCGGATTCGTAGATACCGCCAGCTCCCACAATGTTTGCCGCAGCTCCCATTCACGGTTAAACAAAGAGCTTTGCAGGGTTACGAGCTTCTTAACTTTGGCAAAAGAGAGACATAACTGAGCCGTATTATCTGTACTACCATCATCCACGATCACAATATCATCCACGAACTCACTTAATTCCTCCAGCACCTGCTCCAAATACCTTCCGGCTTCGTTCCTAACCTGCATTATAGCGGTCAGACGGTTGCCTGACATTTTGCGGAGTGGCCCTCTATGACTACTCATCCTCCACTCTCCTTCTCAATCGTCTTACAGCCTCTTCGAGATCTGCCATCTCTGACAAAAGTGGCCATGCCTGATTGTCTTGCCCTCCTGCATTTAAAAAGCTGCGGATGGCCTCGTGCCGCCTGCCATACAGCAAGTGTATGGTGCCTTCCATGGCTTCATCCACATTTTCTTCTTGCTCATGTTGCAGCTCTATTGCCTTTTCCCATTGAAAAGTCCGCACATAATTTTGCACCAGCAACGCTTTTGCCTCGGAAGAAGTTAGCGGGCTTAAAATTCTTACCGCCGATGCCTCATCCTCATTCCGGTGGAACAACTCCGCGCGAACCAATTCATCCTGACCGGAATGGAGCCAGCTCTCCATCCTTTCTACTGCTTGCTTCTCCTCTGCGGTAAATGCTGTAATCGCAAATTGGCGGACTGCCGTTTCCAGATTCCCTGTCTTGGCTTCTATTGCAGAAAAAAACCGGAAGTGTGAAATAAGGCAATCCAAATATTCATACAACACCATTAACTCAAAGGATTGCGCCAGATATCGATTCGCTGTGGAGTCCCCAAGCAAATACAAATAAGATGCTGCCAAATAATGTACAACAGGCTGGCTGGGCAGCTTGGCGCACATTGAGGTATAATAATCAGCCCTAAGCTGTAGTTGAATCCTAAACCAGTCCGTAGCAAGGAGGGGCTCCTCCTGCCATAAGTTCTCAATCGCCTTACTCCACAACATCTCATAATCTGTCAGAAAATAAATCCGCTCGCGCTGAAATACAACTCCATAGGATTCCTGCTGATCCCCGTCGAGATAAATAACACTCTCCCTGCACAAGCTCTGCTCCAGATAGATCCGTTCTGACCGGGTTCCTACTAGATCAGCCTTTGCTCCAAGCAAGCCGCTGTATTTATCCCATAAGACCTTATTTTCTTCTTCCGGACAGCGCTCTAACAAAGCCACTATATATCCTGCTTGCAAAGAAAGAACCTCGGGCAGCCAATAAGGAGAGGAGACCAGAAATGTGTACTCCCTCGCCTTGAGAGTATGAATATCCGCGATCATTACCGGCTTGATCTGGCTGTTAATCTGCTGCTCAAGAGTCATTCTTCCGGCAAAACAAACCTCTTCCCGCTCGGGAAGAAGATCCAACAGTCTTTTATATTCGTATTCCTCCCAGGAGCCTCTGCTCAGAATTAAATATTTCATGAGTGCGCCTCCCTGCCCCTGCTGCTATCTGCCTTCTTCCCCTGCGGTTCGGACAAATCCCCCACATAACCTATAGTTAGTGAAGCTTCAGGGTGAAGCTGCAATTGGTGCGAAGTGGACGCCTTACAGGTAATCACTCCAGGCACATTCCCGCCTTTATGAGCAACTCGCTCTAGCGGAAAAACAATTCCCGAAGGGTCTCCCTTAAGCAAATGCCCCACCTCTTCGTCCATATCCGTAGATAAACTAACGATCAGATCCGCGGAACCTTGGGTGATCGCCTTCACTACCCGTTCAACGTAATATTTCTCATACCTGATAGAGTCTGATAAATACACAGTTATCTCACTCTCAAATAATGCAGATGCATTCTTCAAAGCCCGCAGCCAAGCCTCTTGACCACGAACTGTAATCACTACATCCTGTTCATTTACTGGCAAGCCGGAAGCTGTGTTCATCCAGCTGTCCTTGATCCAGATCCAGCGAATATTCTTGTAGCTCTGCTGCTCCTGTGTAGCTGCCCAGTCCTGCGGAAGATGGTCCCCATTCCCATCCTCTTCACAATAAACAATCGCCGTCACTAATGGCGTTGCCAAGGTTGCCTTACCGAGTGGAATAACAGGTTGTGTTGATTGTAAGAATCCATTCTGCGGTACAAGATGTTCTTCGTCTTCTAAGACATCTTCCAGCGCCCATTTTGTACTGTACGCCCGCCAGCCATCCGCAAGTGTTGGTCCGTTCAGCCTACTCTGGCCTCTATCAAGTGAATGTATAGCATGAACATACACAGCATCACTTAGCGCCAGCTTAGCTCCAGACTGCCGCGCTCGAAGACACCAATCGGCAATCATAAGAGGCCGCGCATGAAGCGAGGTGTCCAACCCTCCAATACGCTGAAGCAGCTCTTTAGAGAACAGGAGGCAAGAACCCGTTAGTACATCCATCTCTCGCCATTCTCCTTGGTGCCGGCTAAGACTATAGCTCACATGCGCAGCAAACTCATCATAGGTGCCGAAGTGAAGACGTTTCTTCCCTTCCCCTCTTTCGGTTGAAGAGCGAGGGGCAACCACCTTAACAGAAGCGTCATCAAAAGGAACCCACAATAGCTCATTTAGCCAGCCAGACGATACCATGGTCGAATCTTCAAGTAAAACCGCGAAACTGGTTTCGATCTGTGCCAGAGCCTGGTTAGGCATGTACTCCTCTTTCTCATAAGGAACAAAGAGAATCGACTGCTCCTGTGAGAACTGTCCGGCTAATGTATCCATAGAAAAATCAGGAGTCATTGCCACAGCAATAATGCGCACAGACTCTCCAGAATGGAGCAGCAGCAAGGGTAAGCAAGCCGCGGCACAATCCGGGCGGCTTAGCTCAACTACAAGGGTGATCCCATCTATACTCGGCAGTGGAAGTAGTCCCGTGCGTTCCAAGAACCCATACCTTCCCGCCAAGCGTTCCACATTCAGAGATTCTTGCGACATTAGGATTCACGCTCCATTTATTAAATCTGTTCTACCTATAGTCTATGAGCGCTGAAGCGCGATATCCCCTTAATTTCCTCCGCCCGCTCCTTTATCTTCTTCCGTATGGTCTGCACCCGTACTCGCGGGATCAGTTGCCGCTGGAGACGGGTTGTTATCTTTCTGACTGTTGCTGGAGGTATCCTTACCCTGATCCACTGCTCCACTCTTATCCCCACCTACAGCTGGAGCAGGAATAGCAATTCCCGGAGCACTGCTGCCGTTCGCCCCCACAGGTTGACCTTGATTATCGTAGTAATACATAGGTACATCTCCAACAACCATCAGATAAGACACAGGAATTTCTGTATCCACTACCTGCGGCTCCATATCAAAAGGAATGACGACTGCAACCTCTGTCACAATATGAATATATACCTCGACCAGAATCATATTGATCCCAGCGTTTTGCTGGCGAGTACTGAGTTCAACCTTAACCGCACCTTGTGGTTCAATCTTGATCGGAATATCGGGTCCATAAGAAGCGATAAGGGGACTGCCCAACGCCTGCCCCAGCGGAATATATTCTGTTCGATTATGCAATTCCTGCAGCGTAGACTGAATGACCTGTGCCGCTTGCGAAGTAATACGCATATGCTCCGCGTAGTTGAGCATGAACCCTGATATTTTCCCGTTCTTATCCGTCTTCCAATCAATTAGCTCTTCCGCATTCCCTCCATTCGCAACCTGAGAGGTAATCGCCTTATTAATCGATTCCGTAGCGATTTGCTTCACACGTATTTGTGCTAAATGCAGGATGGGCGGCTTCATATGCAGCTCCACATAGCGAAGTGACTGCAGCACCAGCACAAGTATTACTAAAGATGCTATCAGCCAAAATTTGCGTCGGCTTCTTGGCTTATGTGTTTTTCCGCCTGCAACCGTTACCTTACTCTCTGGCCGGCTGGATAACCTAAAGCGGCCTTTGCTACGTTTGGCTTCAAAGCGCGTACGCTGCGGCCTAACCGCTGCCCGGCTGGGTTTTGACTTGAATGCGGAGCTTCTTGCTGAGAATCTCCGATTCGTGTCCCCATTTATTTTTGGCAGCCGAAAATGGCCTAGATCAGGTATTCTCAGCCTTCGGTTCCCCCATTTTTTCAATCTGCCCATTGCAATAGTCCCTCCCGCCTTACGCAGAGGTCAAGCCACCTCCACTTAATTTAAGGTATTCGCTAAGAGGACAAAAAAGAAGAACGTTCCCTCCGGCAAACTACGCCTGAAGAAACGTTCTTCATCCTTTAGATCATGAACTGGGAATATGATATTAGTGCATTCTGCTCCGCTTATCCTCCTGCAAATGGTCCCAATGACGCCGAATAAAAATGCCAATGAGAATAGCAATAAACACCGCATACCAGGTAAGATAACCATTCCATTCTTCACGCGGAACAATTAAAGTTGATCCAATCGTACCGAATAACCATATATAAGATAAATTACCAAGCACGGTTCCCCATATAAAGGATGAGGCTTTAATCGGTGAAACAGCAGACATGAAATTGATTACATTGTTCGGAATAATCGGAATCGTACGCAATAGTACCAGCGTCCAAATCCCGTATCGATCCAAGTAACGTTGCCATTTATCATAGCGCTTCAGTTTGGTTCTCCATTTTCGGTCAAACCAGTTATACAGATATCTCCGAATAAGAAAATACATCAGTATTCCGCCTAGATTGCAGGCCAGCCAACTGATCAGCATGCCTCCAATTACGTTAAAAACAGAGACATGCAGCACGATCAAAATTACGAATGGAAAAAATCCTAATATACTCTGCAAAAGTGCGAGCGGGATGGTCACGAATAAAATAGATGGCCCGCTAAGGCCCAGCGTTTGCAGCAGCCAATCAATCCAGGTATTTATGGTCTCTGTCATGAAGCAGTCTCCTCTCTTGACTCCTTGCAGCAGCTGCCTCCTGATTTACTTTGACAAAGCATAAGTCTAAGTGTGTAAACTAGGTATCCATTCTTATTGAAATATAAGCACAGTACATTAAGAGCTTGTAATACTTTGCTTATATTCCCAAGAAAAACACCCCTTACGGGGTGTTTTATTGAATGAGCTTGCTTATGAAGTGTAATGTGTAAAGAACAGTAGTTAGCGTACAAGTTACATTTTTGTTTCCATTTATTCTTCACATCATAACACAGTTTTTAATTTACTTACAATTCTATACCTGCAACCCAAGCATTCACTTTATCCGGATTGCTCTCAACCCAAGTTTTAGCGGCTTCTTCTGGTGACTTACCACCCTGAACCTCAATCATTACTTTAGCCATATCTTCCGCTGTCCATTCGAATTGATCCAGGAATTTGTAGACATTCGGCATGTCATCTTTCAGACCTTGGCGGACCATCGTGTGGATCTGTTCATCCGCACCATAAACCCCTTTTGGATCTTCCAGATACTTCAGATCCATATTGGCGAACATCCAGTGTGGTGTCCAACCTGTAACAACGATTGGCTCGTTGTTGTCATAAGCCTTTTGCAGTTCCTGAGCCATCGCTGCGGATGAGCTTTCAAGAAGTGTGTAATCGCTAAGATCATATTCCGCAATAGCCTTTTCTGTGGTTGTCATAATGCCAGCACCTGGCTCAATGCCGATAATGCGATTGTTCAGCTTTGCTGCCATATCACTGTTCTTCAAGTCTTCAATAGAATTAATATCCATATAGGCTGGAACAGCCAAGCCAACCTTAGTTCCGTTTAGATTCGCACCCAAATCTTCAATTTTTGCACCATACTTTTCTAGATAAGCCGCATGGGTGCTTGGCAGCCAAGCTGCAACCATTCCATCCGCACTACCGTCTGCAACCCCAGCCCACATTGGGCCAGCATCTACCTGCAGCATTTCAACGGTAGCTCCAAGCTTAGTTTCAAGTACTTCCTTTACTACATAAGTACTCGCAATTTCCGAATCCCATGCTACATATGCTAATTTTACCTTCTCTTGACTTGATGAAGAACATCCAGCAATAACAGCAATCATCATAATAACTAACAGGAATACCCCTATATTTTTCTTCTTCATTTATTTAAAACTCCTATCTTTGTTTTGGTTTTAGTGCGTTCTGTGTCAAACGGTCCAGCAGAATGGCAATAATAACGATCGCAATCCCTGCTTCGAATCCGTCTCCTGTCTTAGCCTGTGATACCGCACGGTATACATAGGCACCCACGCCCTGTGCACCAATCATCGATGAGATAACAACCATTGACAGTGACAACATAATTGTCTGGTTCACACCTGCCATAATTGTTGGTAAAGCGATTGGAAGCTGCAATTTAACTAATTTCTGAGTAGGTGTCGATCCGAAAGCATCTGCTGCCTCCACCAGTTCCTCCGAAACCTGACGAATTCCGAGATTGGTCAAGCGAATCGTTGGCGGAATTGCAAAAATAATCGAAGCTATAACCCCTGGAACTACGCCCAGTGAGAAAAAGGATACCGCTGGCAATAAATATACAAAAGCCGGCATCGTCTGCATAAAGTCCAAAATAGGCGTAACTATATTTCTAACGGTATTTCTCTGCGCACATAAAATACCAATCGGCACACCAATTACTACAGCCAATATCGAGGCGGTTAGAACAAGGGCCAAGGACTGCATAGAAGGTCCCCATAATCCAAGATTATCAATCAGAAGCAGCCCAATGACCGCAAATAGTGCCATGCGCCATTTACCGATCCAATAAGACAAAGCTGCAATAATCACGATAAGTACTAGTGCTGGCAGGAAGGTAAGTGCATTTTCAATGCCAGCCACCATACCACCGATAATCGAATGGATGAAGTCAAACAGGGGCCCACAATAAGTCGTCAGCCAATTTTCCAACCACTCGAGTGCCTTTCCCAAAGGCAGTTTAGGAATGTCCATTATAATCCTCCTTCCGGTACCGCGTTGCCGGCGAGTGCGGAAAGAACGGCTCCTTTGATCACAATACCCTTCAATTTATCCGCTTCATCTACGACGGCTACAGGCAAATGTGTCTCAGATATTAATTCAAAGAAATCATTGAGTAGCGTTTCCGGTTGTACACGTGGGATTTCTCTCCGCGTTACTTCCAGAATAGATTTATTATCATTCAGTGCCTTAAGGGCATCCTCAGCTGTAATAACACCCAGAAGCTTATTTTCCTTGTCCACTACATATAGACTGAATATACCACTGTCACGCATTAATTGAAGCGCTACCCGAGGCCCGCGTTCAGGTCTGACTGTTTCCGGCTGACGCATTACATGAGCTGCAGTCAACACCTTGGACAAGTCCACATCCTCCACGAATCGCTCTACATATTTATTGGCAGGTTGGATGAGGATTTCTTCCGGTGTACCAATTTGCACAATGACTCCGTCCTTCATCAGTGCGATCCGATCTCCAATCCGCAAAGCTTCGTCTAGATCATGAGTGATGAACACGATGGTTTTCTTCACTCTGGCCTGTAATTCCAGCAGCTCTTGCTGCATGTCTTTACGAATAAGCGGATCCAGTGCACTAAATGCCTCATCCATAAGCAGGATATCCGGGTCGTTGGCAAGGCCCCGTGCCAGTCCAACACGCTGCTGCATCCCTCCACTGAGTTGATCAGGACGATGATTCTCCCAACCTTTCAGACCTACCAGATGCAAAGCTTCCGTTGCCAGTTCAGTTCTTTTCTTTTTATCTACGCCCTGAACTTCAAGTCCGTATGCTGCATTCTCCAGTACGCTTCGATGTGGAAATAATGCGAACTTCTGAAACACCATACCGATGTTCTTCCGTCTGAATTGGCGCAGCTGCTCCGGATTCATTTTCACAACATCTTTCCCTTTAAAAAGAACTTGCCCCCCTGTAGGCTCAATCAAGCGGTTCAACAAACGAACCAGCGTCGACTTACCGCTGCCGGACAAACCCATAATGACGAATATTTCTCCTTCTTCAATGCTGAATTCGGCTTTGTTGACTCCGACTGTCAACTTCAATTCCTGAGCAATTTTTTCCTTCGACATCCCTTGCTCTAATAAAGGAATCGCGCGTCCCGCATCATGACCGAATACTTTGGTTAGTTGTTTCACCTCTATAATAGCCATGCCGTCCTCCTTCTCCCGAAATGTTATCCGGGTTTAGTTCACTTATAGTAGTTTACCGGACTATTGAAAATTCATGCAAACACCATATACGGATAAAATTTAGTGTACAGTTTTAACTTTACGAACTTTATGTATGGAATACTCTGTTTTACGCCAAATTCCTTTCTTCATGAATTCTTTACTTATGGAGGGGGATTTGATTACAATACATTGTATAAGGTTGCAGTCTATCGACCTATTCCTCAGGAGGGACATCATGAACGATTTAGAAGGGCTTACGCCCGAACAAATAGAGAAGATTAGTAAAGCCCGTGAACGTGTGATCGATTCTATCGGCAAAAACATGGATCTGTATGGCATTACCTTGTCTATTGGACATTTATACGGTTATATGTACTTCAATCAAGGTCCAGTGACACTGGATGAGCTCAGCAAAACAATGGGAATGAGTAAAACGTCCATGAGTACGGGAGTCCGTACCCTTCTAGATCTGAAAATGATCGACAAAGTATGGGGGAGAGGGACGCGCAAAGACTTGTTCACCACTGTGCCTGACTGGCATCAGAACTTCAGTGATTACTTCTCTATTAAATGGAGAAAAGCCGTCGAAGGTAATATGATCTCACTAGCGAAATCACTTGCAGAAATTAACGATATGAAAAAAGAGTATAGTGACGATAGTAAACTTATGCAGCTCTTAAATACAGATGAAGAAAAAATAACTGAATCCATTAACTACTACCGCTGGTTGCTGAAACTAATAGAATCTTTTGAGAGTGGCAAAATTTTTGAATTTATCCCTAAAGAAACTTAAATCTAACCCACAAAAAACACACACAAAAAAACGACAGTGCTCCTGTAAAAAGGAAAACACTGCCGTTTTTTTCGTTTACCCTTCGATCAAGCTTACATCATCCAAATAAATTGTACTGCCCGTGCTAATTTCACTATTCGTCTCCGTACCGTTCCCATCTATAAGCCCTAGCAAAAACACCAGATGAACACCTGCGTCTGTTGCCCCATTCATCGTAAATGTGTAGCTGTATTCGTCCATATTTTGGGTCAAGGCTACAAGCTCAGCTTCCATATATTTGGTGTAATCCCCGCCTTTATGCTCCACAGCTACCTGAATATTGCGGTTTACTGTAGAACGAGCTTTAAACTTCAAGGTGTACGTTTTTCCCTGAACAAGCTTCAGATTTTCGTAATCCACCTGTGCGCTAAAAGGGGCTTGCCCGGTACCTGTTAAGTTGATAGCAAATTCCCCCTCTTGAACAGAGGCAGATCCGATTCCGTCAAAGTACTGGCTCCAGCCCGTTGCATCTACATCGAAGGTTCCATTATCCAGCGTACCGCTTGGCGGTATTACTGGTGGACCCCCTTGTACCTCCCTGACCACAATATCGTCAAAAGAAATCGTATGCGGCGTACTGTTAGCCGCAGGATCAGCGCCCAGCGTTTTGCCAATCAGATAATTAAGCTTCAGCGGATTGCTGTTCGACACCGTAAATTGTGCTGAATAAGTAGCCCAATCCGCATGAATATCAAACTTAGCTTGTGCGGAAGCAGCTGAAGTATTGGAGTATTCTAACACAATTTGCCGCGGAACCGTTGATTTCGCCTTGAAGCTCACCTCATACGTTTTTCCGCCCTCCAGTGGAATACCCTCTTGGAAAAATTGTGTATGCCACGCTTCCCATCCGGCCGACGTAATCAGGATTTCAGCTACGCCATCCTTCACATTAAACGCGGAGACGCCACCTTCTCCGGACCAGGTAGTCCAGCCCGTCTTATCGCTGCCAAACGAACCATTGATGGCTAGATTGTTATCATTAGCTAGAATAGTCTGCGTGACAGTTGCAGTAACATAATGTTCAGCCTCAACAGTAATGGCATAACTTCCTTCGGCCGGAAATACTGCTGCTTCAATTGTGATTTTTCCCGGTTCAATAGTGTACTGCTCTGCATTAAGTATTGTACCGTTAACCTTTACCGCCATGATTTGATTCCGCCAATTTGCATTGTCGATAAAAGTAAGCTCAATCGGCTGCGAAACTCTGTTATTGCTGCTGTCGCTTAGCAGCTCCTGCGGTTTGGCCGGTGCATTTTTGATCTCAAATTTCACATTGTCAATGATAATATCATGGTTTTGAGGAATACTAATCCCCTCAACCTTCCCAAGCAGGAATTTTAGAGACAATGTATCCTTGCTTCCTTGCCGGAATTCGAATCTGTAATGATTCGTCTCCGGCGTTACCTCCACGATATTGCTGAACGAGGCCTGATACGTACCATTTTCTACGTTCACCCCGATTTTGCGGATTACGGTTGAACTGGCGTCAAATTCAACCACATAATCCATTCCAGCAGCAGCTTTCAAGTTGTTCTGAAACAACATTACAGAATACGCCTGACTGCCGGTATTCGTAATGCTAAATTTCGCTGCTCCATCTGCAACCGTAGCGCTGCTCTGACCACCCTGCTCTGTCAACAGGCGGTCCCAGGCGCTAAACCCAAAGTTAAATTCACCATTCAAGAGTGGGTAGTATATTAGCGATGGATCAAAATAGAAGCTAGTACGCAGCATCTGGAAATTATCCAGAATGACTGTATCCGCAGCACCGTTTAACAGTAATACGAATTGTCCTTCATGATCGGTTGCACCTGCAAGATTGATAAAGGTAGCTTTAATTTTTTGCTCACCTTCGCTTAAGTTAACCGGTTGTTCTGCCTGTACACTGCCGTCTTTCCCTAGTAGTTGAACCGTTCCTGTGCGTGCAGAGGAGACTGAAGCATTGAACGTAACCTCATAGTCCTGCCCTTGAATGAGCTGAATTCCCTTCTGAAGTAACCGAACCTCACCATTTTCACTGCCGCCAATCTGCAGCTTTAACTGGCCATTGTCATTAACGCTTGATTCTATCATGGCACCACCAGTTGCTTCCGTATGCCAATAACTCATCCGATTGGGTTCCCCAATATCGAAAGTACCATTGTACAGATGATTACCGTTGGCCAGCGGTTCCTTCACACTATCATGCGGGAATTGAATATTCTCAATCTCTTCTAATCTGACATTACCAAACCATACCGGTGAAGTATTGGTACCCACGTTGAACTCGACGCGTGCAGCAATATCTGAGTTTTCCTTCATTTGAAACATCGTCTCGTAATGGGTCATCGCTGAAGTTAGATCTACCTTAAGCGATGGAGAATACGCTGCAAATCCACGAGATTCTCCACCTGTTAACCGGACGCTCATACTGCGGGACATATCGGTTTTGGCATCGAAGCTGAGTTTATAGAACCTGCCTTTAGCTATAGATACGATAGCTTGGGGTTGAATCGAATAAAAATTGCCGCCACCACTGCTGATATCTACCTTCACATAATTGCGCTCCCCAATAGGAACGGTAGAAACCGTAGCTTCAGCCCCTGCTTCTTTATAAAGTACCCAATGTGCGGTATTCGGGATTCCCATACCGTCATCCCCCGGCACCTGCTCCGAATAATTGTTGTTATAGACCATGTTGCCGTCTGCCAGTGCAAGCTTGGAGCCTTCTGGATAGGCTTCCTTCTCCAGTGTAACTGGAATAGGCTCGCGGTACTCACGACCTGTCAGCTCATAGACTCTAACGTAATCGATCTCCATCGATTTTGGAAATACGGTTTCGCTAGTCGGATCACCATCAAAGTTACCACCTACGGCCAGATTCATCAGCAAGTGGAACTTCTGATTAAACGGCGCTGGATACACATTATTGGCAGGCTGCCCATTGCTGATGCTATACCAGTCATTTTTGGTCGAATATAATTCACCATCCACATACCAGCGAATTTCGCCCGGCTCCCACTCAATAGAGTACATATGGAACTGCTCAATCGTAGCGTTATCCGGAAATACATACTCTTTGCCGGAGTATACATTGTTCGGCGCCATACCGCCGTAATGAATCGTCCCCGCTACCGTGTTTGGACGACTGCCCCAGCCTTCCATAATATCAAGCTCACCGGAAGCAGCCCAAGTCCCGTACACATCGTTCTCCGGCAGCATCCAGATCGCCGGCCAGTACCCTTTTCCAGTAGGTGCTTTGGCCCGAATTTCAAATTTTCCATATTTTTTACTAAACAACCCTTTAGTCTTAATCCGTGTAGAAGTATATTGTTTGCCAGCTTTTTCTTCTTTGTGGGCCGTAATGATCAGGTTACCGTCCTGTTCCTTTACATTCTTCTCATCGTTGGTATACCACTGCTTCTCATTGTTTCCCCAACCTGGATTGTTGTATTGCGAACCATCTCCAAGGTCATAGGTCCACTTTGTAGCATCAATGTCTCCATCATCAAACTCATCCCCCCACACCAGTGTCCACGGATCAGTGGTCGGTGTTGGTGTTGGTGTGGCTGTTGGTGTTGGTGTTGGTGTCGGTGTTTCGGTTGGTGTTGGTGTCGCTGTTGGTGTCGGTGTTTCGGTTGGTGTTGGTGTTGGTGTTGGTGTTGGTGTTGGTGTTGGTGTTGGTGTGGCTGTTGGTGTTGGTGTTGGTGTCGGTGTTTCGGTTGGTGTTGGCGTCGCTGTTGGTGTCGGTGTTTCGGTTGGTGTTGGCGTTGCTGTTGGTGTTTCGGTTGGTGTAGCAGTGGCCGTAGGTGCCGCCGTTGCTTCAGGTGTGGCGCTTGGCGTCGTTATTGGACCTACATTCCCCGAACTGCTTGGCGCTGAGCTTGCTATTGGCAATGTTGTTTTGCCAGTGTTTCCTTTTTTCAATGCTACACCGCCAATCGTCACTCCATCGGCTTTGTTATCTATTGTGGTTACGCTTCCGCTGCCTTGAATTGCTGTAGCTCCAGCGCTCGCAGATAGGATTAGTGCCGCCACTTGTGAATTGTTCTCCAATGTTAAATGGGTCGGACTTCCCAGAGTAAGGCTGCCGACAGTTCCAAGGATTCTTAACAAAGAACCGCTGACTGCTGAGTCTGCCGAACGAACCGCTCCAAATGTTCCGCGAAGCGAAATATTGTGAGGAACGACATCCATCTCAACATCCCCAAACCCTGCCCCGGTAAGATCGCTGCTTTCTTCCAAGATTGCCCCAGATAGCAGCTGCACAGTACCCACAGCTGTCGACCCGCTGGCATAAATCCGAACCTTACCATTAGGCTTGGCTACTTGAAGCAGTCCAAGAGAAGTATGGTGTAAGCCGATACTTTGCTCGCCGCCTCCCCGTACAAAAGTAGTCCCTGTTACCTTTACACCTTCAAGCTTTGCATTCCCTTCAGCTATCCCCTCGGTTAGATAAAGATTACCTTGGATGACCGTGTCTTTAAGAATCACATCAGCCCGATTAATGACTACATTGCCCTTTACTGTTCCTAGTGAAGTCTCTCCTGATTTCAGGAGGAGTCCCGAAACCATTCGATCAGCCAACTGAGCTAACTCTGCACGGGTGATCCCACCATCAGGCTTAAACAAACCTCCAGGATAACCTTTTACATAACCTGCACTCGATAGAACGGCTATTGCTTTTGCGGTTTCATCGCTGACTCCGTTCAGATCGGTGAATGCTGCTGTACTGCTTTTGTCTGCATTGAAACGAAACACTTTCTCCAATGCTAACGCTGCCTCCGCGCGCGAAAGTGCTTTTGAAGGATAAATATTGTTCTTCTGATCACTGCTTAAATATCCAGCTGCAATCCCTTTGGCTATATCATTTTTATACCAGTCTGTAGCCTGGACATCAGCGGGAACCTTATCCGATTGCTCCTGATAATTAAATATACGATTCATAATAGCTGCGAATTCTGCCTTCGTGACTTCCTTACCCGGACGAAACGACCCGTCGTCATATCCGCTTATGATCCCATTTGTGCTCCAACGCTGTAATGGGCCTGCGGCCCAATGATTTGGAGATACATCGGTAAACGCTTTCAATCCATTGATTGGTTCATTTTCCACTTTCGTTGCCGCTGAATCAGGTGAGTTTTCCTTTAACGCCTCTGCCGCTGAAGCATTCATGCTCCCAACCGGTGATAGCAGCCCGGTGACAAGGAGCATAGCAGCAAGTGCTGCTGTGAAATTCCTTTTCATCCTAAACATCACTCCTCGAATTTCGTAATATTCGTAATTCAAGCGAAAAATCGAAATCGGTTTCGACAATGCTATTGTTGCTTAGTTTTCTATTTTTGTAAAGATGTAATTTTGAATTTTTTTACATAGATTATTTTGGAGTAAATCTGCATAGTGAAATATATATTTGACTTGTTTCGGCAATAATAATAGACTGAAAATAATTGAATTTTCATTCACCCTATTCATAATAACTCGCAAATAACCGCTCTAGAACAGTCTTTTTCTCAAATTTCAACGATTTAGCGGAGGGTGGCATTATTAACTATGAATATCAAAATGATTGCCGAAATGGCCGGCGTTTCTGTCTCGACTGTTTCGAAAATTATGAACAATTACAGTGATGTTTCCGAAAAGACCAAGCAAAGAGTTTTGGAAATCATCGAACAAACCGGATACTCACCTTCCAACTCCGCCAAGACACTCGCAACTAAGAAGTCGAATCTGATCGGGGTTATTTTTGCTGGCGAGCTTAATGTCGAATTTACACATCCCTTTTTCGTAGAAGTGCTAAATTCTTTTAAAAAGCAGATGGGCGTTCTGGGCTACGATCTCATTTTCTTTTCCAACGAGAAATTCATCAGCAGCGGCGATTATTTCGCTCGATCTGTTCATTTTAATGTGGATGGATGTGTCATTATTTCCGGGCAAAAGATGGAGCCTACCATCCGCGATCTGGATATGAGCAGTATTCCTTGTATCGGGGTCGACCTTGAGCTAAAGGGCAAAAAATCCGGCTTTGTGATGTCAGATAACTTTCAGGTTTCTTCCAAGGTCGTGGAGCATTTTTATCTGCTTGGCTATAGAGAACTTGGATTTATCGGAAGTGCAGCGGATTCAGATATTTCTAACCTGCGGGAATCCGGATATGTCAAAGCTATTGAAAGCTTCGGCCTCACTTTGAACCGTCAGTGGTTTGTTCATGGCGACGATTTCTTTGAGCCCAGCGGTTATACGGCTATGCAGCAATTAATTCAAGCCGGAAATTTACCAAAAGCCATTTTTGCGGCTTCTGATTTGCTGGCTCTGGGAGCCATCCGGGCTTTGAAAGAACACGGTCTCAGCGTACCTGAAGATATTGCCATTATCGGATGTGACGACATTGAAGCCTGTAAATATACCAGTCCAAAACTGTCGACCATCCGCCAGAACAAAGAACGGCTTGGCATCCTCGCTGCCCATATGCTCTATGACTTGATTAACAATCAGTCTGGCGGTGGATCATTTGTAGTGGAGCCTGTGCTTATTGTGCGTGAATCCTGTGGCAGTCAATTAAATACTTAGTTAATCAACAAAAAAAGACAACTTATGTAAGCGGGTTTCCGCAAACGGCGTTGTCTTTTTATTGATTATCGAAAATGTTTCGTTATCTATCTTCATTGGTCTCTAGCTGGCCGAACTCCACCTCTTAATATGGAGTAGGTATCCCTACCTGATGATCCAAATTCAACTCAATCAATTGTCCTGCCTGGGTTAATCCGGCACCAAAACCATACATCAGGATCTTTTGTCCATTTTGTACCTTGCCCTCGCGGATGCCCAAATCGAGTGCTAAAGGAATCGTGGCAGCAGATGTATTGCCGAAATTCACAAGACTGTGCAGCACCTGCTCCAGCGGATAATTTAATCGCTCGCAAATTGGCTCAATCATCCGCATATTAGCGCTGTGTGGAATAAACCAGTCTACTTCCTCCAGACCTACCTCCGCTTTTTCTAGCAGCTGTTGCACACCTAAAGGAACCGTTCTGACCGCCCAGCGAAACACTTCTCGTCCGTTCTGTACCAGCATTTGTGTATCTACCAGCTCAATATTGTTTACAGTATGGGCAAGCCCCGTACGGTAAACATGATGTGCCCCACCGCCATCACTTGCCAGCTGGAAGCCTAAAAATCCCGTCGTCTGCTCATCACTTTCCACAAGCACTGCTCCAGCGCCATCCCCAAAAAGAATACATGTACTGCGGTCAGTATAATCCGTAATCTTGGAGATCGTATCCGCACCAATAACCAGTACCTTGCGATGCATTCCTGAAGCCACATAACTGTGAGCAGTATGCAGTGCATAGACAAAACCTGCGCATGCTGCACTCAAATCCATAGCACCAGCAGTCTGCGGAATGTTAAAACGATTTTGAATCAAAGAAGCTACTGAGGGAAAGGAAAAGTCAGGTGTACTCGTAGCTACCAGGACCATATCGACATCCTGAACGCTTTTTCCATAACGAGTCATAAGATCCTGCACAGCTGCTGCACATAAATCACTTGTATACTCATCCTGCCGACTAATTCGGCGCTCACGGATTCCGGTCCGTTGCACAATCCATTCATTATTTGTATCTACGATCTGCTCCAGATCGGCATTAGTCAGTCTTTTGGCTGGGACATAGGTTCCGATAGCGGTAATTTTTGCACCTGTCATTCCAATCACCTCTTCAATTAGTATCTGATATTAGTACTTGGTACTAATTATAACTCTGTGCCTGCTAAAAAGTAAAGAAGGCCGGTAAAGCATCCTAGCTTCCCGGCACTTCCGAAACCTTACGAACCCACTTAGAAACGTTTCCTATTACGCTGCTTTCTTTTTCTGACGAACAATATAATCGCAGTTGCAATAACCACCACTAAAATGATAAGCACAATCACGATATTCCATACATTAGGCACATAAACCTGCATTTGAATTGGCTCTGTATCCGCTAGTGTAACATTCCAAGTAAGGGTTCTGCCGTCCTCCACATTTGCATTATTGTCTCCATATAGATCCACAGGTAACGTTAATTTAAAGTCGAAAGCCATGTTTTGCAAAAAAGCCCGAATAATCGGCTTCGATAAACTGAGCGATCCCATATTATCCATTATGGTGTCTATGTAGCTATTTAATTTGGGCTTCGCCTCAACGTCATATTTGGTATAAAACCAATTATCTTTGGTATCTAATTTCAGGTCCACAATATCCAAGTCACCAGAAAGTGCTTTCATATCCTCAAAAGAGGCATAAGATTTCACGAATTCATAGACTGTAGATTTTCCATCTTGGCTTTTCTCTAGCTCAATCCCCTGATCCTTAAGTTTGTTTACCAGAGCATCTTCCATTTTTCCGCTAATCAACGCTTCTGCACGCGAATTCACTTTCATGTTCACTGCAATATCTACGCTTCCGTTCTTATTCACTGTGACATGAGCAGTGCCTTTAGAACAGCCTGATAATAGTACAAGCATTAAGAGCAGCCCTAGTAACGAAAACCCTCTCCATTTTGACAACAACATTTCCCTCAAACCCTTCAGTAACATGTATTTATATAACGGCTACCCATTCTATAAAGGCTAACTCATTTATATCATAGAATCAAACTCTATATGAATGAATAATCAAATTTGAGAACCGTCAAACTTAAACTTTATACGCGCATAAAAAAGAGGCCCTCACAGAAGTAATCATTTCTACTCATGAGGTAACCTCTTTCATAAAAACAGCACACGTAATGTTACTTCGAACGCTAGTTGTTCATACGATGCTCAATGTTACTTGGAGTGCCTATTGTTACTCAAGATGCTCATTGTTACTTGGAGTGCTCGACGTTACTCGGGATGCTCAATGTTACTTGAAGTGCTCGACGTTACTCGGGATGCTTAATGTTACTTGAAGTGCTCGACGTTACTCGGGATGCTTAATGTTACTTGAAGTGCTCGACGTTACTCGGGATGCTTAATGTTACTTGAAGTGCTCATTGTTACTTGGAGTGATCGCTGTCGCTTGGGTGCACGGTGTTACTTGGACTTTCAAAGTCGCTTTCGGACTCCAGAGCCGTTATTTCCCCACAAACACCTCTTTTCATGAGCTATCGGACTCCAGAGTCACTATTGCCGCAAAATCACCCCATTATGAGCCAACTTACGAGGATTAGCGCCTCTCCAGTCCGAAACTATCCAAAAAAGGACCTAAACCGGCAAATAGCTGCAGCTGAGTCCGAAAGCACAACGCCAGAGCTCCCGTAACCGCCCTACTGCCCCTAAACTAATCAATTTTCGAGCCGCAGAGTTGCTCTTGTTTAATCGGGATGATCATTGTTACTTGAAGTGCTCATCATTACCTAGAGTGCTCGACGTTACTCAAGATGCTTAATGTTACTTGAACTGCTTAATGTTGCTTGGGTGCACGGTGTTACTTAGACTTTCAAAGTTGCTTTCGGACCTCAGAGCCGTTATTTCCGCACAAACGCCTCTTTTCATGAGCTATCGGACTCCAGAGTCACTATTGCCTCAAAATCACCCCATTATGAGCCAATTTACGAGGAATAGCGCCCCTCCAGTCCGAAACTATCCAAAAAAGGCCCTAAACCGGCAAATAGCTGCAACTGAGTCCGAAGGCACACGCCAGAGCTCCCGTAACCGCCCTACTGCCCCTAAACTAATCAATTTTCAAGCCGCAGAGTTGCTCTATGTTTAATCGGGATGATCATTGTTACTTGAAGTGCTCATCATTACCTAGAGTGCTCGGCGCTTCTCAAGTTGCTTAATGTTACTTAGACTTTCAAAGTTGCTTTCGGACCTCAGAGCCGTTATTTCCGCACAAACGCCTCTTTTCATGAGCTATCGGACTCCAGAGTCACTATGGGTGCAAAACGACCCCATTATGAGCCATTTTACGAGGAATAGCGCCTCTCCAGTCCGAAACTATCCAAAAAAGGCCCTAAACCGGCAAATAGCTGCAGCTGAGTCCGAAAGCACACCGACCCGCCCGCGAGCACCCTACTACCGCCCCTAACCACCCTACTGCCACCCGCAACCACCCTACTGCCGCCCGCAACCGCCCAACTACCGCTCTCCTGCAGCCGCCCTACTGCCGCAACAAACACTACTCAACAAACAACGTCCGACTCTAAAACCACTCCATTGCCCATCAAGCTAGGCTTATAGAGTCCCGCTTATGTGGTTAACGAGGTGCTTCTTTTCCCGGCTCCATGTAGTGAAGCATTCTCTTCACTCAAGCCGATATCCGCTTGGCGGAGAACCTTTCGCCCCCTCCAGCGCGCCAGAACAAGCAAGCCTCTCACCAATTCGTCGGCTATCATACAACAATAGATACCCATAAGTCCCCAGCCGACGCTGATTCCTAACCAATAGGAGCAGCCCACGCCAATGAGGGACATAGACACGATGGAAGTATACATCGTATAACGCGTATCCCCGATAGCGTTCAGCGCGTTGCCGAGGGCCATATTCAGCATTTTGGAGGGCTGGAGCAATAGATTTAGAGCTAACAAAGAAACCCCGATCGCAATAATCTTCGGATCAGATGTGAAATAACCGAGCAGCTGTTTTCCGAACAGGAATAGTAACAGCATGTTAGCTGACACAATGCTCAAACCAATAAAGAGTGTACGATACGCACTGCGATAAGCTTCTTTCAATTTGCCTGCTCCAAATAAATGAGCAATCTGTATCTGCCCCGCCAGCGCAAAAGCATAACCAAGTGTGAAGCAAAAGGACTCCAAGGTATTAAGATACGTGCGTGCTGCTAACGCTTCGGCTCCAAGTGCAGCCAGAAAGGAATACACAATAAGCTGGGAGAATACCCAACAGGAAGAATTGATCCCAAGAGGCCAGGCAATCTTCAGGATCTGCTTGAACAGCTTGCCATTGAATATGGGGAAATCTCTAAGTCTAACCTTGATCTCGAAAGAACGCCGGAATAGGGAGTAGAGAATAATCACTCCGACCAGTCTACTGACAATACTGGAGATCGCGATGCCCGCAAGGCCTAGCTGTGGCAGACCGAATACACCAAATATAAAAATATAGTTCAGAATAATATGGATGACATTGATTATAATCCCTGTGTACATCGGTCCTTTGGTATTCCCTGTGTTACGGATAGCGGTACCGAGGGAAGCGATCATCCCGACCATAAAAAGTCCACCGCCGACGTAGGAGATATAGACATTGGAAAGTGACAATAGCTCAGGTGCTATATTTAGAACCCCACCAATAGGGCCCGCATAGAAAAACAACACAATACTCACGACAATCCCCAACACGAGGCTAACCGATACTCCCATAATAGCAATCGTGCGCGCTTCACCAAAACGTTTGGAGCCCATTCTCTGCGCGATCAGAATCCCCGCTCCACCCGCAAATGTTGTAAAAAGCGTGGTCAATGCACCGAACAATTGATTGGAAATGCCGACTACGGCGACTGCATCATCAGAGATACGGCTGACCATTAATGTATCTACCGTACCCAGCAGAGTCTGTAGAAATACCTCTATAAATATAGGCCAAGCCAATACCCAGAGTCCAAAACCCTGTCTTTCTTTTTTCACTATACAAACCCTCCTCGTAAACCATGCCTACAGACTTAGCCTAAAAAATAACATCTTTATTCATTAGGTCAGACTAAATTATAGATGATATACTTTGGATGATGGTACAGATTTCAAACCAATTATTACATTATTCCAACCTCACTAAAAGGAGCTTCTGACATGAACATCTTGAACTTCACCGTTCCTCCGTTGCTGTACTACATTGTAAGCGGATTCCATACTTTCTCCCCCGGCCATTATCATATGAGCCGCCATAATACCCGGGTGTTCGATTTGCTTGTAGTTAAACAAGGCTGTTTATATATGAGTGAAGGCGGTCTCCCTTTTCAAGTAAAAGCAGGTCAGGCGCTCTTACTTCGTCCAGACAGCCATCATTTCAGTACGGATAGCTGCAAGGAATCCACCTCTTATTATTGGCTGCATTTTCAAACGGTGGGCGACTGGAATATGACCGAGGATACGACTGCTGCGCTTGAGAAAGACAACGTCAAAATAGAGAACTCCCTGCAATCTGACGAATTTGATATCCGGCCGTTTAGCTTACGCTTGCCTCAATATACAACTCTGCTGCAGCCGTCCAAGATGGAAGAGCTGCTCTCGCAGCTGAATCAGCTTGTGCCTAATTCCCATTTAAGCGATACTCCATTTCAGCAGCAGCTGTTGTTTCAGGAGGTTATACAGCAGTTATTCGCCTCCCTCAGCCATGAGCGCCCCTCGCCCTCCAAAATATGTGCAGAGCAGGCGGCCTCCTATTTACGCAGCCATTTTCGTGAGCATATCACTGCGCAGCAGCTCGGGGAAAGTCTAAGCTTTCACCCTGTATATATCGCTCGTTGCATGAAGAAGGAATACGGCTGTGCGCCGATGGAATATCTGCTGCATTATCGGATTCAGCAAAGTAAACTTTTGCTGATGCAGACCAGCTACACGATTGCCCGTATAGCCGAGGAAGTCGGCTTCAATCAGGCCCCTTACTTCAGCTCCAGCTTTATTCGAATAGAAGGAACCACTCCACGGGAATTCCGTCAACGTTTCTCGTAAATCTGAGTACGTTAAAGAACACAAAAAAAGGGATGCTCCCCCCATTTGGCTTAGGGAACATCCCTTGCTACTTTTATTATTTCAAACCCTTCTCCTGCACATAAGCGTCCCATTGCTTGATATATTCGGTCTGGATTTTCTCAAGGCCTGCTTGCTTAGCCTTTTCCATAAAGGTGGTTAAACCCGCATCAACATCCTCTACTAATCCAGCTTGCAATGGATACAGGTATTGCTTTTCCACCTGCTCTAGTGCTGCTTTTTCCGCCTGATAGGAGGTATAATCCTCAGCAAAACCTGTGAAAATATCCGGTTTCTGAATTTTGTCGAGCTCAGCGAAGATTTCCTTCACGCCGTCATAGGATTTATCAAACAACATGAACTCCGGATTCCGCCAAGCCCAGCCATTCATTCCCTCGCGTGTAAAACCGTTTGTTGAAGCATCTCCAATAAGTTCATAGTAGCCGTTCGCATCAATTTTATAGTTCTTTCCTTCCACACCGTATTGTGTGAGTTGGTTGTAACGTTTATCCATGACCATCTTTTCATAGAAGGCCAGCGCACGTTCAGGGTTCTTGCTGCTCTTCGGAATGGCGAAACCATTATGAATAGGATGAACTGGTGTTGCATAACCAATGGTATTGCCATAAGGATAGTAACCTAGATCCCAATCCGGATGTGCTGCTTTCACCTTCATCAACGTATCGTTGAAGCGAGTCGGATTATCTCCGAAGATGCTTGCTGCCTTGCCCGCGATAATCGGCGCCTGGATGGTATCCTTCAAGTTCAGGACGTTTTTGGAAATCAATCCGTTTTCCTGCCAGCGTCTCATCGTCAGCAGCTCTTCTTTATGTTCCTCCGAGCCCCAATAGAGATAAGCTTTTGAAGGATCATCGTACTTAATACCAATACCGTAAGGCAGCGGACTGCCGACCTGTGCGGTAAGTGTTGAATATACATCATGAATGTTACCTCTTACATCACTGTTAAAAGAAGCCGGCGACATCTGCGGTTCATTTTTCTTGATTCCTTCCATGTATGCTTCATAGCTAGCCAGATCTGTCGGCTGAGGCAGATTGTATTTCTTGCGCAGATCCTCACGCCATACGAAGCCATTCGTTACATACTCCTTATAAGTCGCAGGAACGGTGTAAATCTTGCCATCAATCTTCACGGCATCCCACATTTCCTGTGGTACGAATTGCTGGAGTTCTGGGGCAGCTTTTGGCAGCAGATCATCTATAGCCAAAAAAGCTCCCTTTTTCGCATAAGCCTGATATTGTGTCCAGTCCGCAGTGAAGATCAAATCGATCGATTGGCCCGACGACAGCAGCAGCTTATATTTCTGATCCCAATCTGTCCAGGTTGTATAGTTGAATTTAACGGTTGCATTCAGATCCTCTTCGGCCATTTTGTTAATTTCTGCTTCAATGCTTGAGAGGTCCTTCGGCGCATCGCCTAGCATATAGAATTGCAGCTCTACCTTTTTGGAAGTGTCCAGTCCGGTCTTCTCCTCAGTAACTGCGTTCGTACTTTGTGCTGTGTTTCCTCCGCTATTGCTCTCTTTTACCGCCGCATTGTCTCCGTTTGCAGAATTAGAATTCCCCCCGCAGCCTGCCAGCAGCGTCAAGCCCAATACTGACGTAAGCAGAATAGACATGCGTTTGCCCCGTTGTTTATTCATCTGAATCCTCCCTTTTCACTATGCTTCTATGTTAGCCGACTGTACCTTAACCCGGTAGTGGGCAGGTTGCGGTTCTAACCTTTCACAGCGCCGATGGTTAGGCCTTTGACAAAATAACGCTGAACGAACGGGTACAGAAAAAGAATAGGTCCCGTCACGACAATTGCCATCGCCATTTTGGTAGACTCAGCAGGGACCTCCGTAGCCAGTGACACCCCGGTTCCCGCCCCCATCTGTGCGATAAACTGTGCTGAATTAATAACATTGTACAGATAGAACTGCAGCTGATATTTATGCGTATCATTGATGAACAGTGAAGAGGTGAACCAGTCATTCCAGTAATACAAAGCCAGAAACAAACCGACTGTAGCGATGCCCGGCATGGAAAGCTTGAGTACAATCTGCCAGTAAATCCGGAAATCACCAGCCCCGTCTATTTTGCCAGAATCGAATAATTCCTCAGGAACTGCAGATTTGATGAAGTTTTTCATTAAAATGATCAAAAATGGCGTCATCAGACCTGGAAGCACCAGTACCGCATAGGAATCCAGCAGACCGAGGTATTTCGTAATCATGATGTACCACGGGACAAGTCCTCCCCCAAACAAAGTCGTAAAGTATATATAGAAGGAAAAGCTATTTCGATATTTGAAATCTTTACGCGCCAACACATAACCCGCCATAGTCATGAAAAAAAGTCCCATTACCGTTCCAATCGCAGTTGTGCTGACTGTGACCGCATATGCCCGCAGCACCTCATCCGGGAAGATGAATACCGTCTTGTAGCCCTCCAGTGAGAACTGTGCCGGAATCAGATGATAGCCATCGCGGATAATGGACTCATTGCTGGTCAAAGACGCAGAGATAATTAGCAAAAAGGGCAGCAGGCAAGCGATCGACAGGCCAATAATGACCACATAGGCAATCCAATGAAGCATTCGCGTATATTTATCCTTTTGAATTTTCATTCCTTATCCTCCTAGAACAGGGCGTAGTCATCGTTTATTTTGCGGATAATATAGTTGACCGTCATAATGAGGACGAAGCCGAACAAGGATTGATAAACCCCGGCAGCCGTTGCCATGCCCACATCAAAGGTTACTTTAAGCGAACGGTATACATAGGTATCAAGGATATCCGTCGTATTGTAGAGCAGCCCGTTATTGCCTATTAATTGATAGAAAAGATCGAACTGGCCCTTCATAATACTGCCGAGCGCAAAGAGCAGCAGCACCACAAAGGTTGATTTGAGCATCGGCACCGTTATATACCAAATCCGCTGGAAAATATTAGCGCCATCAATTTTGGCCGCTTCATAATATTCGTCACTAATCCCCGTAATCGCCGCCAGATAAATCACCATACTGTAGCCAAGATTTTTCCATAGATAAAAGATAATGATCAGAAAGATCCATGCCCAAGGTTTACTGTAAACGTCGACCGGATCAAGGCCAAATTGGGTAAGTATTGTATTCAAGAAACCGCTGTCATAATTAAACAAGTTGTAGACAATTACACTGAGAATTACAAAGGATACAAAGTAAGGCAGAAACATTACCGATTGGCTAATCTTTTTAAACCATTTTCCATTGAGCTCACTCAGCAGGATCGCACAGACAATTGCCAGCACATTCCCTAGTACAATAAAAGCAATATTGTATCCTATCGTGTTCATCGTGAGCTTCACCAGCGTACCGGATCTCCAGAGGAACTCGAAATTCTGCAACCCGACAAAATTGGAATTGAACATACTGCTGTTGAAGTCGAATTGAGTGAACGCATAATAAATGCCTACCATTGGAAAATAGGAATTCACCAGAAAAAAGACCAAGGTGGGCAGCAGCATCAGAAACATTACCCGATTGTGCACCAGCTCATACAACAATCCTTTCTTCTTTCTTGTCGTTCGTAAGCGTGCTCTACCATCAGCCTGGATGCCAAGTTCGACGTTTGAAATTCCTTTGGATGAGGTTTGGCTCAAGATCTCTCACTCCCCTTAATATAGAAACTGCATAATTCCACTATAGGGGGATTCTTCTGAACACAGAAGTGAAGCTTACAAGCCTTACTGCACAAACTGGCGAAACAGGAACTGAACAATCAGGATGTTTATGTAAAAGTCTTCGGAGACCCACAGAGCTTCTCAAGCTTCGCTAACCCCGTATAATCCTTGTAGAAAAGGCTGTTTTGTACATGAATATTTAATTTGTTCACTCCCTTCAGATTGGAAAAATGCAGGATTATAAGGTTGCTCCACTGTTCCGTTCACTCTTGGGGACTTATAATAAAGGAACTTCATAATATGAATTCATCCAGAGTCTTGTCCGAGTAAGTCATATGATGATCAGGGGGGACGGTATGAAGAATAATGATCTACGGAGAAAAAGACTACTGTATGGCAAGCTGCTCACTACCATAACCCTGTGCATATCGTTAACCCTTCTTATCTCTACTTTTGTTTACTATACGTACTACATCGGTGTCGAGAAGACGCAAACCTTCCGCTCCGATCTAAGGGACCTGACCCAGACCGGCAAAAAAGTAGTCAACATGGCTGAAGTCGCGCAAACGCTTTCATTTCAACTGTATCGAACCAGCACGATTTCTCATCTGTTGTTCTACAACAAGCCTTCTATTTATGAGGTAACCGCAGCGATGTCCGATCTCGGAAACTACTTAAATTCCATGCCCTATATTGAATCCATCTATGTATATAATCCGAATAATGACACGGTTTATATTTCGGCAGCACAGGGCCAGAATGGCGTATTCACCACCCGCGAACTGGTGGACACTGAAATTATTCAGATGCTGAATCATTATCAGGATTACAAAACATTCACGCCGATTCCGCGAACCTATTCCATAAATGAACCTGAGAAGAAAACCATCTCAGTCTATACTTACCTCTGCTATGATGCCATCAATTGGGACCGCTCTATTAACTCTGCGGTTATTGTTAACATATCCGCGGCTTGGATCAATAAAGAACTGGCTAACGGCAATACACCCGGTAGTGGCAGTACCTACATTTTAGATGACCAAGGCCGTTTTCTGTCGGGGAATAAGCTGACACTGGAGAAGCTCTCCGGGGATGAAAACAGTTGGCTGGAGCATCAAGTAAAAGCACGCTCTGCCGGCTATTTTACTGCCCCTTTTAGAGGGAATAAATCACTGGTGTCCTATACTTCGCCCGATTCGCTTGGCTGGCAATATGTGCGCATTACTCCTTATGAGGTGATTACTGAACAGACCAATCATATCCGCAATACTACACTTCTGATTTCTATAATTATTCTATTGTTCGGTCTTGTTATTTCTAGAGTACTGTCCAAACGGCTTTATCTGCCGATTGATTCGATCGTAAGCCGAATGAACACCCTTGAGGCAGATAAACGCAACACCATGTTCACGATCAGGCAGAATTCATTACGCAATCTGGTGCTTGGCATTAAATCTCCTCATAACAGCCGGCAAAATGATGTTCAACAGCTGGGTATTTCTTTTAATTTAAACGAGGGCTACCGGCTAGTATTACTACGCATTGATGAGTACGAAGCTCTGCGAAAGGAACGAGGCTCTTATCTGCTTCCGTACAAGTTTGCCATCATGAATATTGCCTCAGAGATCTGTGGACAGACTTATCAGGTGGAAACTGTAGATATGAATGACGATAGCGTGGTCATGTTGCTTAGCAGCATGACCTCCACTGAACATCTGGATACCGAGCTGATTGAAGTGCTGCTGCGGCAGATCCGCGTGGCCTGCTGTGATTATCTAAAAATCGGACTGTCGTTAGTGTACAGCCCCATCAGTGATAATCCTGATGTACTAAACCGGCTGTACAGTCAGGCCAGAGAAGCTTCCAAACATAGACTGTTTTATGGTCATGGCAGCTTGATCAATGCTGAGCGCATTAGCGAGCTTCAGAACAATCTTTACTCCTATCCGGCTGACAGCGAGAAAAAGCTGGTCGATGCGCTCACAAGTGGCAGAACAGACGAAGCCCGCAGTCACTTCTCCGAAATGGTACGTGAAATGGAGCAATATCCCTATCATGTGCTGGAACTTACTGTTTCAAGGGTGACGCTAACGATTAAACGAATCGTCGATAACATCAAGAAGCTTAGTCCTACCTCCACCGAAGGGATGATGGTGATGCCTTCGCTTGAACATTATGAAACGATAGAAGAATTTGAAGCGGCTTTTTACCAGCTTTTCGATCATATTCAGGAATTCCAAGCGGATAAGCGCAGCTCCAAGCAAAGCGATCTAATCCGGCAAATCAACCAAACCATTCAGCAATCTTACATGGACCCTTGCCTAAGTCTGAACCAAATCGCGGATGAACTTAATATGTCTCCGATTTATGTCAGCAGACTTTATAAGCAGCAGACCCTAACCACTATTGTGGATGTCATCATGGAGGTACGGATGAAGGAAGTTTGCCGCCTGCTTGTAGAGAGTGATTTGTCGGTATCGGATATTGCTGAAGTAACTGGCTTCACCAGCAGTTCTTATCTCCACCGGATGTTCAAACGCAACTTCAGCCTTACACCAATAGAATTCAGACGGACCAAAAACAGTTCATAACATGAATCACCTATCCCCCAAAAAGAAGGGTGTTCCAGCAGCCATTAACCCAGCCTTTGGAACACCCATCGATATCATATGAAATATTAAAATACCTTCGCAATATTTGCTTCATTCTCACCTGCAAGAATGGTGTATTCTTTGGTCAACAGATTCGCTTCAAGCTTCGCCACACTGTTCTCATTTTTCCAAGTGATGTTCAGCTCATTCTCACTACCTTGTTCAATCTTGATCTCACCATCAAAAGCTGGACAGCTATTTCTGAATTTTAACAATGCGAACAGCTTTTGAACAACAGGACGTTGTACCTCAGCAGCAATTTCATCTTTAGAATAATAATGGCGGTTAATATTGCGTCCTTCTTTTGTGCTTTCGAGCAGCTCAATATCATTCTCGCCAGCGAATAGACCTACATAATAAATCTGTGGAATACCAGGGGCGAAGCACTGAATAGCTCTGGCCAAAAGATATGCCTGATCATCATTGCCAAGTGCAGAATAATAAGTGCAGTTAATTTGATAAATATCCAGATTATTATAAGCGGCGGAGCTATATTTTTTCTTAACATTCGCTCCTTGGCTATATAGGCTTTCTCTGGTCATTTCAGCTTCTTCGTCGGTCATCAGGTCCTTAACATCCACTACGCCGATGCCGTCATGCGTATCCAGGGTAGTGAATTGTTTTCTCGGACAGATTTCCAGCCAATGCGCAAGCCGATTTACTTTTCCACTATACAGAGCATGTAATACCAACATTGGCAGGGCAAAATCATAGACATAATAATCCTTGTCTGCAATCTTCAATTGAATGCTGTAATGCTCATGGATTTCCGGAAGAACAGTTACGCCATAAGGTTCTACTACTTCTTTAGACAAATTCAACATTTCCCAAATATCCGGTTCTACGAAAAAGCAGTTGGTACCGATCTTTTTGTTGGCATAGGCAAAAGCGTCCAGCCGGATAATCGATGCTCCTTTATCAGCAAGAAAGGTCAGATTGTCTTTCACGAATTTCTTCGTAGTTTCCGTAGTCACGTCCAGATCAATCTGCTGCTCATCAAACGTACACCAAACCTTTTCCTTCGTCCCATCTTTAAAAGTAACCTCTACGTATGGCGCCCGCGGTTTACGTTTATAAATTAAATCCACATCAACCTCAGTTGGTTCACCGTTAGGCCAGAAATCCTTGTAACGAATGAATAAATCCTTATATTCCGATTCATCCTTCTTCTCAAGGAAATCTTGAAAGTATGGAGACTGCTGTGAAATGTGATTGATCATGAAATCATACATCATGTAGAACTTCTGGCTCATCTGTTCAATTTCCGCCCAGTCGCCAAAAGCTGAGTCAACCTTGGTGTAATCCATCGGGGCAAATCCCCGGTCGCCCGAAGAGGGGTAAAACGGCAATAAATGAACCCCACCCACGACTCCTTGCAAGTGTGTATCCAGTACTTCGTTTAGTTCTTTTAAATTGTTTCCCATGCTATCTGCGTAAGTGATAAGCATAGCTTCATTTTTAATCTGCATATTGGAGTTCTCCTTCTATTTCAATTTATACACTCTTGCTTCATAAGTCAGAGAAATCATCAAACTAATGTAATTTAATGAAAGCGTTCTCCTAAGAATCCTGTTCCTCCCTAGATGAACGTTTATTCAAAACCAATTTTATAGATGCGCAAATAATATGTCAAACGTTTTCATATAATTATATTCATATAATATAGACAAAATTATTGATATTTAATATTATACCTGAATATTTTGTGGTAACGTATAACATACCTATTATAACTATCAAAAACAATCTATGCTTTTACAATTGTTAGTCTTGATTAGTGTCAACAATCCAAGAAACGTTGTAGAATATAGATTAGAGCATTTTATGAAACGGGGATGAGGGTATGGCAAGTATTAAAGATGTTGCCAAGGAAGCGGGCGTTGCTGTAGCTACCGTGTCCAGAGTAATGAACAACCGGGGATATATCAGCAAAGAGACGCGTAAAAAAGTTGAACAAGCGATGGACGCCTTAGATTATCATCCTAATCAAATCGCCAGAGCCTTACAGAAGAATCAATCCTTTTTTATTGGGATTATTGTTCCAGATTCGAACCACCCTTTCTTTTCCGATCTCATCAAGTATGTTGAAATGAGTGCTAATGAAAAAAACTATAAATTGCTAATATGCAATTCTCTTGACGATCCTGAGAAAGAAGCCAACTATATTAGCATGCTTCGCCAGAATCAAGTAGATGGCATTATCATGTGCAGCCACACCATGAATATTGAAAGCTATAAAAAGGTCCCTTTCCCTATTGTCTCTTTTGACCGTTTTATTTCCTCCAACATTCCTTGTGTGGGATCGGATAATTACCGCGGTGGTGAGCTAGCTACCGAACATTTGATACAGCTGGGCTGTAAACGGTTGCTACATATCTCCGGCCCGCTAGATCTGGATATTCTAGCGAATCGTCGTCGGGATGCTTTTGTCATCACTAGTATGAAACATGGTGTAACCTACGATATTATCGAAGGTGCGCATAATAAGCTTACCTTTGATTATTTTTGGTCCTTTGTCACCGAAAATATCTCTCCAGCCCAACTTCGAGAATATGATGGAGTATTTTGCAGTAATGATATTGTGGCTTATGCTTTATACATTTATGCTGAACAGCAAGGCATTCGAGTGCCCGAGCAACTGAAAATCATCGGTTATGATTACCACAGCTTTACCCGCATGCTTCAGAGTCCTAAATTGACTACCATAATGCAACCTAGTGATCGGATCGGGGTCATGCTGACCAATACTCTCCTGCAAATGATCGAAAGTGCTGACGGAGAGCTAATCAACAACACTACTGTAGACGTAACTCTTATTAAAGGAGAGACTACTTAACGTATCTATTAAAAAGGTAGACTACCGTAATTAGCGGTGGCCTTCCTTTTTTTGTATTGCTTCATTAATAACGACTTTCAGGAATAACGGCTTTCAGGGCAATTATTGTAACAACTTCCGCTTCTCAGAATATGCTGATTGGGCAGGTTCCCATTTTTTAAAGGAATGAACAGGAGAAGTTCAAGGAGGAGATATAGAAATATGCCTGATTACAGACCATTTAAAGGCGATGCTATCCTAAACAAGCATGGAAGGATCAGCAGTCCTATTAGAAAGAGGGAGTGTAACGCACTATTAAAAATAGTCACTGATCTCTCTGCAGTGGTACCCCCCGTACTTACGAATCCCACAACACTTCATATTGTCAATCTCCAAAGAGTGTTAAGAGAGCTATTGGAATTCTTGCATACTTCTAAGTTATGCAGCCCTTTTAGAACTGAGCTACTTTCTGTAGTAGAGATAACCATTGTATCGACCGAAGTCAGTCCCTTCTCAGTCGTAAGCGTTGGCACTAATCTTCAACTGCTATTAGCTGAGTTATTATCTTTTATTCTCGCCACGAAGATTGACCCTAATTGCAAAGATCAGCTGATTATTCAGATCAGACATATTCAGGCTTCTATTACACAAGCAATTGGATTACCTATTAAAGGTGTGACTGGACCTCAAGGGCCACAGGGACCACAGGGACCTCAGGGGCCGCAAGGATCTCAGGGGGTTCCGGGAGCAACGGGAACTACAGGGGCAGGGCTGCAAGGAATTGTTGCTTTTAATCCTGCATTAAGCCCTACTTATCCTGCCGGTCAAGTAGTAACCTTCAATGGTAGTACCTATATAGCTACTGTTGCGGGACCAACGGGAACACCTGGAAGTTCACCAGATTATTTATTAATTGCTGGGGGCTCCACAGGCCCCCAAGGACCTCAAGGCCCTCAAGGAACACCGGGACTTCAAGGACCTCAGGGGCCGCAAGGGGTAGGGCTGCAAGGGATTGTAATCTTTAATCCTGCACAAAGTCCTACTTATCCAGCAGGTCAAGTAGTAACCTTCAATGGCAGCACCTATATTGCTACCGTTTCTGGACCTACTGGAATACCCGGGAGTTCACCAGATTACTTGTTAATCGCTGGTGGCGCGATGGGACCTCAAGGACCACAGGGTGTGCAGGGGATTCAAGGGCCAACAGGTGCGCAAGGACCAGCAGGTCCAGGCGTAGGAGCAACTGGAGCGACTGGCTCGACTGGCGCTGCAGGCTTGGCAGGCCCTGCTGGTGCAACGGGCGCGACGGGCGACCCCGGCGCGGTCGGCGTTGCCGGAGCTACGGGTGCAACGGGTGCGACTGGTGATCCCGGCGCGGTCGGCGTTGCCGGAGCTACGGGTGCAACGGGTGCGACTGGTGATCCCGGTGCGGTCGGCGTTGCCGGAGCTACGGGTGCAACGGGTGATCCCGGCGCGGTTGGAGCTACTGGCATTACCGGAGTCACTGGTGCAACCGGTAACGGTGCAATTATTCCGCTGGCATCCGGAGGACCTATTATTATGACCACGGTTTTAGGTGGTTTGGTGGGAACAACAAGCCTTGTAGGCTTCGGAAGTTCAGCCACAGGCATTTCTCTTGTTGGCGGTAATGTTGATTTAACAGGTACTCTCCTTGGACCGCTTATCAACTTTGCATTCTCGACTCCTCGTGCAGGAGTGATAACATCCCTTGCTGCTTATTTCAGTAATACCATAGCTTTATCGCTGCTTGGTACTACAATAAATGTAACAGCACAGTTGTACCAATCGGCCACACCAAATAACACATTTACTGCTATTCCAGGGGCATTAGTAGCGCTCCCACCTATCACAGGTACTATTAATCTAGGAACTTTTGTCAATGGAATTACAAATGATATCAATTTTGCTGTAACACCACAGACACGTCTGCTTATGGTATTCTCAGCCACTGCTACAGGCCTCACCCTTGTAAATACAGTCACTGGTTATGCAAGTGCTGGCTTTACGATTGTATAATCATTAAAACAAATTCAAAAAAAGGCATCTGCCATTCCTTCTAAGGAGTGATAGATGCTTTTTTGGTAATATACGGTACACTTACTTGATCTTTCGGACTCAACTGCCGCTATTCGTTAATTTATCCCTGTTTAGAGAGATCATCGGACCTGAGAGGCGGTATTGGGCAGAAATGGTGCTCAATAGCGTCTATTTTGTACAAATAACGCCTATGGGGTCCAATAGCAACTCAAAAATAGGAAACTGTTGCAAATAAGAGCGCTTGAGTCCGATAGTCTGCAATGTCACTCCCCGCTCTTCTTCTCTCCTACTCATGTCCGGAGGCTGAATCCCTATTACCGAAACCTTCCTTTCCTTTGGTCTCGATCAGGAGCTGCAGATACGCTGCTTACTACACCTCCTTCTATACACTTACCATCACTACTTAGAATCTACTGTTTCTTTCCCACGTCGGATGAGCTGCTTACTATGCCTCCCTCTATACACTTACCTTCACTTAGGTCTACCGTACTCTCCCACGTCGGATGCGCTGCTTAGGTCTACCATTCTCTCCCACGTCGGATGAGCTGCTTACTACGCCCTCCTCTATACAATTACCTTCACTACTTAGGGTCTAACGTACTCTCCCACGTCTGATGCGCTGCTTACTACGCCCCTTCCATACACTTACCTTCACTACTTAGGGTCTACTGTTCTTTCCCATGTCGGGTGAGACGCTTACTACGCCCCTTCTATACTCTTACCTTCACTACTTAGAGACTACTGTTCTTTCCCACATCGGGTGAACTATATTTGATGCTGTGGTAGGGTAGGGACATTAAGTGGCGTTCTAGGTACAATATGCTTGTAAATGTTCAACATCCACCGGTTAGTAAAATACCAAAGGCTGGCTCATTCGTAGATTTCACTACTGATGAGCCAGCCTTTAGTTAGATATCCATTATATTAGGGAAATCCTCCCTAATATTCATCGATAATCGCTTTAAAATAAGGTTTTTAGGGAATTTATCCCTAAAAATTCATGCAAATACCCATTTATGGCTAAAACATCCTATTATTAGGGAGGTTTTCCCTAATCCACGTTCTAGGAGCCATAATCCCCTTCATTTTAGGGAAGTTTTCCCTAATCCACGTTCTAGGAGCCATGCTCTCTATCACTTTAGGTAGAATTTCCCTAATTCACGTGCTAGAAGCCATAATCACCTTCACTTTAGGGAGAATTTCCCTAAAGTTCTACCCAGAAAGACGTCCCATAGCCAGCTCATGCTCCCTGGCTATGGGACGCCCTTTTCCACTTAAACGCTTCGCTTGTAAAGGTCTCCCTATAGATCAGCTAATCTGCTGACTGCCCTGCTGCTTCTCCAAGAAACGTTGAAGAATCGCATTGAATTGCTCCGGCTGGCACAGATTACTTGGATCTAATGCGTTCGGAATAATCGCCAACTGCGCATGTGGCAGCTGGGACACCATTTCCTTCATACAATTCACTCCAAATTCATTAAAGTCCCCTACAATACATAAAGCAGGACGTTTAAAAGCCTTTAAGCATCTGGTGTAATCAACATGGCTTGTAGCCAGTCTTTGCCGATATAGCTCCCGGGGACGTTTGTCCAGCAACCCTCTTCTAATCTCATTGTAGGCCAGACTCCAGCGCTCTCGGTACATCATCCGAATCGAAGGCAACACCAGCTCGCTTGGGAGATAATACATTAGCAAACTGCAATATGCTGCCATAGTTTGTATTTTCCCTACAATTGTTGATCCGTGAGTCCTACAGAAGCTGTCTGCGACCACAATTGCTTTTACACGCTCAGGATATTGTTTGGCAATATGCTGAACGACTAAGCCACCATAGGCGATTCCTACAAAAACTGCTTCACGAATACCTAGGTCATTCAACAGCATAATCAGATCCAGACATTGCGTCTCAATAATCTCATGTGGGGCCTCCAGCAGTTTACCAGACTTACCATTCCCCCGTAAATCGCACAAAATCACTTTATATTTATCGGAAAAATACTCCAGCTGTGGTTTGAACATACTGTGTGTTAATCCATGTCCATGGATAAACACAACCGGAGTGCCAGTTCCATTGATTTCATAATAGAGCGAAGTTCCGTTCAGTTTAGCGATAGGCAAAGGTAACACCTCTTTCATAATAAATTCTACGACTATATCTGCTTAAAAACGCAGCAAAAAACCACAGAGGGATTCTCTGTGGCTATTCATCACTAAACACGCCATTCATCCTCTCTCCATACGCTTACGAGGTTAGCTGTCGGATTCGGGCAGTGAGAGTTGCCCTACCTGCAGGGATGCATGTTATGCACCCGGAACAGGATTCACCCCATAACCAGTGCCGACTCTCACATCGGCTGCCAGTTGTTGGTTCCCCCGCTTTCCAGAAACGGAAATTAAGCGGATTGCTTATGTAATTGTAAATTTAAGATAATTGTCAGTTCTGAGATGAATCATACTCTTGTAAGGTTTGCTTGTAAAGGAGGGCTCTGGTCAAAATAATGTTGAAAGCAATGCTTTTCATTTCATATTGAGCATACTCTTCATTTTCTCTTTCTTTTGCTCTTGTTTACTCGTTTTATTTAAGAAAATGGCTCTGAACCAAGCCAAACGGAGGTTAAAACACCAGTACTTTCTATATAAAGGCCATCCTTTTCACTGGAGATATGAAAAAAGCTAAGCAGAATCAGAGATATTCCCTGTCCACTTAGCTCCCTTTTACAATACTATGGCTACAAAAGATCGGCGTTTTTCAATGCATGCTCCCAGCTTGGAAAAAAGAACAGCGCACTTCTCATAAGCTCTGGGTCGCTTTGCTTTACTTGTTTTTTACTGATCGAGCTTCCGTCGCTTTGCAGCTTTTTGATCCGACTTAATACTTCATCAGCCTCCAAAGGAATTTCCATTGAAACACTCCTTTCTCAGTGACCTGTTTCCCTTCATTTTCTCCATAATATGTTTATTTATTCCGTACTCTTAATTTCCCCAGATTAAACCATCTGATAGATGGGTTGTTCAGCAATGAACCGGGTAGGAAGCATGGGATATTTGTCTGCTAAGATTTCAGCTAAATATTTCATTCCCGGCGCTTCACTCTCCGCATGACCTAACATGATGAGCGCTTTAGATCTGCCTTGGTGCCCTGCATCCCGCACATATTCCGGAGTCTCCCACTCTGGTCCCTCACCAGCAATAATTAAATCAAGATTGTGATCATTAAAAAGCGGAATAGCCATCGTCCCGCCTCCTCTGTAACCTACTAATATCCCTACGCGTTTGCAGGAAAGAGACAGGTCACCGGCAGCGCGTACATAAGAGATCCCTAGCTTACTTTTAATATATTGAGCAGCTTCCAGTACAGTCATAGCAGGAATAGTGAGAATCGTAGCAGCTGCTTGCTGCTCTTCCACGTATGCGGACCAATCTAGTTCTCGCAGTAAACCCACCATAATTCCATCCGGCTTTTGCCGATGCCAATAATCATGATAACGAAAAATAGCAATTTGGGAATGTTCGATCAGACTTTTTTTCGCATGATAAACCGGATCACCTTCTAACCACTCGCTCGCCGCATGATGGCTATAAAATACACCTTCATGCGTGATCAGCAAATTGGCTCCTAACGCTATTGCTTGCTCCACAACATTTTGTGTGGCAGAGAAGGCCGTAATAATCCCTGTGACTTCAGTTTCCGGTTCCCCTGGGTTCAGAATATCCACAGTCCCTTCTACCTGTTCCACAGTTCCCATTAAATCTTCCAAAATCGCTCTAATCGTGAGGCTCACTATCATCATCCCTCGATTCGAAATCTAATAAATCTTTCTGCCTTTAAGATCCTCAATTCCGCTCTTGCGGTAAAAATACGTATTGATCCGATCTCTCCATTCCTGCGCATGCTCTGCTTGCTCTTCAAGACGTTGCTTCACTTGCATATACAATCCACTATCCACGCTGCCTTCAAGTGATTCCCATGTCGCTAGAAGCTGTGCAGCCTGCTCAGCCCCCTCAAAATGAGTATCGTAGATATGCTGAATAATAGTTTGCCCCGATTGCAGAACATACGTGTATGGAACATGATGAAAGAACAGCAACAGCTCTTCCGGACAAGACGCTAGATTCTCATAATTTGATGCATTAAGACCCATATACTGTCCGCTATAACCCGTTCCCGATTTGACTGAACGATCCACACCAATGCCCTTATGATCCGCATAATGGTACGTTCCCCACTTGGCGTATTCATACCCATCCACATTCGGCCCATAATGATGATCCGGATTAACCATCCAACCCACACCTAATGGAGCTGTGTAAGATTCGTAAATCCTCCATGAGTCCATCAACATCCCGCGAATAGCAGCCACTAGACCTTCATCAGTGCCAAAGGTAAGCCGAATCCATTCCTCAGCTATTTCTTTTGCCGTCAGCTCCGGATTCCAAATTAATCTTCCATATCCATACAGATTAGCTTGAGCTAACCCATGCCCCGTCCAGTTCATGTCATCTCCAACATTAGTTACAGCAGCCACACCATTATACTTATTTCCCCACACCGATCCGTCCACAACATGTTTCACAAGCGTAGTTTGCCCTTTGGCATAAGTATTGAAATCAAGGACTTCTTTCCACTGTGGAACAAGATAACAGAGATGCCGCTGCTGCCCCGTATATTCTTGAGCAATCTGAAACTCCATCAGATGATTGGTATGTTCCAGTGCGCCAAACAGCGGAGATACCGGTTCTCTGACTTGAAAATCCATCGGTCCATTCTTGATTTGCAGCACTACATTATCATTAAATCGGCCATCCAATGGTTTGAAATGATCATATGCCGCTCTGGCCCGATCTGTCTTACGGTCACGCCAATCCTGCTTGCAGTTATATACGAAACAACGCCAAATCACGATTCCGCCAAACGGCTCCAGTGCTTCTCCCAGCATGTTGGCGCCATCTGCATGGTCACGCCCGTAAGTGAATGGTCCTGGTCGATTTTCTGAATCCGCTTTGACCACAAACCCGCCAAAATCAGGTATCGCTCGATAAACCTCACTAGC
Organism: Paenibacillus sp. FSL R7-0163; assembly: GCF_037969975.1. Taxonomy (NCBI): domain Bacteria; kingdom Bacillati; phylum Bacillota; class Bacilli; order Caryophanales; family Paenibacillaceae; genus Paenibacillus; species Paenibacillus sp. FSL R7-0163. The sequence continues at coordinate 330,468 of NZ_CP150224.1, read as the reverse complement.
CTTATCTTTCCACCATTTCCGCACCGCTGGGTCCAGAGGATCAGCTGTGTCCAATGCTCCGATCTGTATCGGGCTGGCGAAGTTAGCACTGAGGAATAGCTTAATCCCGTATACGCGGAATATTCCTGCAATTAACGCGATATCAGGCAAATATTGCTCCGTTATAAATAGAGATTCAAGCTCATGAACATTCACATTGTTAATCGAAATCGCGTTGATCCCCACAGAGGACATCAATCTGGCATAATCACGCAGCCGCTTTGTATCGTTAAGAAATTGATTGGACTCGTAAAAAAAGGACCGTCCAGCATAGCCACGTTCAATACTGCCATCAAAATTATCCCAGTGATTAATCATTCGCAGGCCGTTCACCGGACTCATAGACAAATTCAGAGCGTCTATTTCGCTTTCTGTTCCTATCAGCCGTAAAAGATGGAATACGCCATACAATATTCCAACAGGCGTTGAAGCACCGATAGCGATACATTTCTCAGCAGCGTTTGTACGTATAAGGAAACCTTCAGGACCTAGTGAATCGGTTCGCTCTCCTGCGAATACTCTACCAATTAACGGATTCCCCCCTTGGAAGGTTCCTATAACGATACACGGTCCTTCTGGTTGAGCTGTGAGCAGTGGCGCTTTGCCCAGCATAGAGGTCATCCCCTGTATGAATTCCGCGGCTGCTGCCTGAATCGTCTCGTTGTCCTCCGTTACAACCAGCTCACCACACCAATTTATATATTGATTGTATAGAGATCCAGATTTCAGCTTGCCATAGTTGAGCCAAGCCTCATAAGCGGTATTTGTCATGTATATTCCTCCCGTATAAATAACCCGCCCTGGATTAAAAAGGACGGGTTCATGATTCGCAAGCTTGAGCAGATTACCCGCTCTATGATTTGGTGACAGCGTTAAGCAATTGATGATAAGCCGGCTTAGGATTATGCTGCTCATCGAATAGAAATGGCCAATTTTTCCGTCCCCGAACAGGGAATTCGTCCAGCCATGTATAGTCATCCGCTGCTCCCCAGAAAGTGACAGAGCTAATCACGTCGCGGTATTCTTTCAACAGAGCAAACATCGCTTCATACCGCTCTGCCTGCAGCTCGAGCAGTTCGGCAGGTGCAACCTTTAAATCCATGCGTTTGTCATCGAAACGGAACATGGATACATCCAGCTCTGTCAATTGGAGCTGAAGCCCTAAAGATGCATACTTCTCAATAGCAGCACGTATATCGTCTAAGCTCGGATCGTATAAATTCCAGTGTGCTTGCAATCCGACGCCATGGATCGGCACTCCTTGTTCCAGCAGCGACTTCACCATTTTATAGATTTTATCGCGCTTAAGGGGATTAGACTCGTTATAGTCGTTGTAGAATAATAAAGCCTTAGGATCGGCTTCATGAGCATATTCAAACGCTTTGCCGATAAACTCCGGTCCGACAATGTCCAGCCACTTTGACCGGCGAAGAAGTTCTTCTCCTTCATCTGCAATAACTTCATTTACAACATCCCAAGCATAGATATCTTCCTTGTAACGCCCAACCACGGTCTGAATATGTGATTTGAGCCGTGCAAGCAATGCCTCTTTGCTTACAGGCCCACCCTTCTTATCCTCAAACAACCAGTCCGTAGTCTGGTTGTGCCAGACTAAAGTATGCCCGCGCATAACCATATGATATTTTCGGGCGAACGCAACCAACTCATCTGCTAGCTTAAAGTTATAAATATCTTCAAGCGGATGCAGACTTTCAAACTTCATCTCATTCTCAGCGGTAATGCTATTGAAATGATAGGCGAGCAAGTGCTCCTGTGATTGAATCGTCAACGGGTTAACGGCTGCGCCAATTTTGTAATCCTCAGCAAATATTGTTTTTAGTGCAGGTTCTGTGTAATCACTAGCTTGTCTCAACAAGTTCCCTCCTGACAAACGCATTTATATCAGTATTCGAATAATTAAGACTGATAATCGAACCAATCGAAGTAGGCAGGCACCTCAGCTACCTTGCCATGACCTGTCGCATATAAGCCGATAAGAACACCCGTAAATCCATTTCCTTTTACGGCTTGGGGGGATAATGGATAAGCTGCCGCTGTTGATAGCTTATTCCACTCCTGCCCATCCAAAGAATACAGGAAGCTGTATTCGTTAAGCTCAGCCTTAGCTTTCAAATAAATTCGCTCGGCAGTAGTTGGAATCTCTGCCGCTGTATGGGTTATTCCATCCATGGTCACATGAGCTGTAATCACTCTTTGGCCGTTTTTTTGAACAAGTCCAATTTCATAATGAGCGTTCTCATCTAATCTGGCGCAAAGTCCAGCCTCCACATCAGCAATAGATGAAGGCATTTCAAGCAGTGTGCTCCATTCTGCTGAAGTATGCTGCTGTCTTCTGCCTACAAAAGCCACTTGGCCTACTTCACTGAGACCTTTCGGTTGTCCTCGAAGAGATAACCATCCCTGCCGTTCGTTTAAGGACCAGCTTCCCTCAGCCGGATTCCGCAGAAAGGCTAATCCCAGCGGCAATACATGTTCATCAAAATCATATCTTCCACTAGTCTCAGGTTTTGGTGATTGACCAGGTACACGTGAAACCTTCATTTCCAGTCCGACAGTGTCTTCATTATTATCGATCATCGGCCATCCGTCTTCAGTCCAGCTTACGGGAGCAAGGAAAGTCTCTCTTCCAAGCACAGTAAATTTTGCATCTACTAGTCTTACTCCAAGGAATACGGCCCACCAATCCCCGTTACGATCCTCAATCAAATCGGCATGCCCTAAATACTGAATGGGATTATCAGTACCGCTGTGCGTCAATATCGGATGCGGCAATCGTTCAAATGGTCCATAAGGAGAGGAGCTGCGGCCAATGATCTCCCGATGTTCCTTTGCCGTTCCTCCTGAAGCCGTCATGATATAGTACATTCCATTTATTTTGTACAAATGGGGGCCTTCCGTCCAAGGTCCACCATCCCCAGTCCAGATGACAACAGGTTCTGTTAACGCTGCTCCCGTAGCAATATCTATCTCATATTGGATGGCATGGGAGTCATAATCTGCCCCCTGCTGGGTGGTTACATAAACCTTTCCATCCTCATCAAACATTAGAGAAGGGTCAATTCCTCCATAAGGAATACTAATCGGATCTGACCACGGACCCGCAGGATCCGTAGCCGTAACATAGAAATTCCCTTTCCCGTGTATTTCGGTCGTTATCATGTAAAACGTTCCTTCATGATACCGGATCGTTGGGGCAAATATCCCTCCAGAGCTCTTGCTTTTACGTGTATCCAGCTGACTTACACGATTGAGCACATGACCTATTTGGGTCCAGTGAATCAAATCCTGACTATGAAAAATAGGTACGCCAGGGAAATACTCAAAGGAGCTGCAAACTAAATAGTAGTCATCCCCTGCCCGGATGATACTTGGATCAGGATAGAAGCCTGGAAGTATCGGATTCGTGTATGTGATTGAAGATGGGGTCATAATTTAACAGACAACCTTCCTATTACTTAATAGTGATTGCAAGCTCCTTATTCCTTCACGCTTCCTACGTTCATTCCAACTACAAAATACTTTTGCATGAATGGATAGACTAGCAAAATTGGAACCGAAGCAACAATAGTAACGGCTGCACGAATGGACTTTGGAGTAACCATTGACCCCGCTGACTCTGCAGTTACCCCTGCCCCGTTAGCTACACTTGCGTTACTGTTCGCATTCATACTAGATGATATTAGTTTCATTAATTCATATTGCAATGTACTCAAGTGTTGGCGGGAAGAAGTGTAGATAAAAGCATCAAACCATGCGTTCCATGCACCTACCGCGACAAAAAGGGCGATGGTAGCAAGAACAGGTTTACACAAAGGGAAGACTACTTTCATGAAAATCTTGAATTCACCTGCACCGTCGATTCTCGCGGATTCCATAAGACTTTCATGCAAGCCGCCAATGTAAGTACGGATGACGATCATATTAAATGCACTTATCATAGTCGGTATTACATATACCCAAAACGTATTAATCAAATGAAGATCCTTAATTAGGAAATAGTTCGGAATCAGACCCGCATTAAAATACATGGTTAGGACGAAAATAAAGGTAATCTGTTTGCGGAAAACATATTCTTTCCGGCTTAAAGTATAAGCAAGCATTGTGGTCAAAAATAGATTCAGGATCGTAGATATCACTGTTCGTGCTACCGAAATCCAAAAAGCAGGAATAATTGTACCAGAGGCAAAAACTGCCTTGTAGTTTTGTATGGTCCACTCTCTAGGCCATAGATAAATGCCGCCACGGATGGTATCATTCCCCGCATTAAAGGAGACTGCTATAGTATTCAGGAATGGATACAAGGTAACAATAACTAGACAAACCATAAATATAGTATTGAAGGTGCCGAACACTACGGGTTCGAACCCCAAATTTCTCATCCGTTTTCCAGCATTGCTTTTTGGAGATTTTTGAGGAATCAATTGAGTTTTTTCCATGATTATAACAGCCTCTCTTCCCCTAGCCGCTTCGAAGTCCAGTTAGCTAATAGCAGCAACGTTACACTTACGACTGTTTTAAATATACCACCCGCAGTGGCTAAGGAATAATTCCCTTGCCCAATCCCGTATTTCAATACAAATATATCAATCGTATCCGACCAGTCTACAGTAAGCCCGTTCCCTAATAAGTACGGAACCTCAAATCCGACATCCAGTACATGTCCTATGGACATTATCATCAGGATTACAATGGTTGGTCTAATTCCCGGCAATGTTACATTGAACATTTTTTTGTACCGGTTAGCCCCATCAATCTCAGCAGCCTCATATAAAGCTGGATCTATAGAAGCAATAGCAGCCAAGTAGATGATAGTACTCCATCCAACCTCTTTCCAGACGGTTGAAGCACCCACAATACCCCAGAAATACTTCCCTTCACTCAACCAAAGAATCGGTGAATCAATAAGATGTAATTTCATGAGTACGATGTTGATAATCCCGTCGTTAACCGAGAGGGAGACACCTACAATCCCTGTTACAATAATCCAAGAGAGGAAGTGAGGCAAGTAGGATATGGTCTGCACGGTTCTTTTCCAAAATACGTTTTTGATTTCATTAAGAAGTAAGGCCAATGTTATCGCGGTTATAAATCCTAGAAAGAAATTAATTAATCCCATAGCCAGTGTGTTTCGCAGTACCCTTAAAAAGGTATCGTCCGTAAATAGAAACTTGAAGTGTTTCAAGCCAACCCACGTTTGTTCGCCAAAAGCCTTAGCTGGTTTATAATCCTGAAAAGCCATGGTCCATCCCCAGACGGGTACATAAGCAAATAATATAATATAAAGCAGCAATGGAACCGACATCCAAATTAGCTGTTTCTGATTCTTAATCAAGGTCATAGTAATCGGTTGCTTCTTTTTTCTTTTAGGATGCCGGTTAACTTTTTTTCCCGTTAAAATCTCATCCATATATTTTCTCCCCACATCATCCATATATTTCAGAAAGTGGTTGGCTAATAAGCCACCACTTTCTGATTTTTAAGCAAGCTCTAACTATTTAACACTCCAAGTATCAAATCTCCATTTAAGCTGTTCATTGATTCTGTCTTCGTAGGCTTTAACATCCGCTTTATTAAGTTCTTTAACAAATTCAGCCCAAACTTTATCGAAATCGGAAGGACCAGCCAAGATTGCTTTTGGCAAGAACTTGGTTTTAACTTCTCCCATCTTCGTATCGGCAATTTTTGCTGGAGAGTTTTCAACAAGATCTATGGACCAAGCAGGGTAAGCTACTGGATTCGGTCCAGGCTTACTGAAGAAATCTACATAACTGTTGAATCCATATGCGTCGAGGACTTCCTTGTCAAACGCTTCCAATCCTGCCTTATATTCTTCTGGTTGGGCTGCCGCATCCGTTGAGTTACCGTCTGCAAAGTACCCTTGCATTTTCGGAGCGGTAGCATACCAAGCTTCTGCTTTGTTACTCAGCTTCCATGTAGCATCAACTGCGTTATCCCGTTGTTCTTGGGTTCTCATAAAGCGGCCGTTTTCCACAATATAATCTTCGCCTTCAATACCCCAAGTGAGAGTTCTTTGCCAATCTTCTTGAATCAATGTGTCCATCAGTTTAAGGATTCTCACTGGATCCTTAGCATTGACAGTGATCCCGAATCCATTATTCAAGTTAAGCGCAGGGCGATCCAGATAATAATCTTTGGTGTTGGTATCATACACAAGAGGCAGACCTACATAAGTTCTCATATCTTTCTCTTGTGTCTTGAGTGAATCTTCTGCTTTACCAAAGTTCCAGTGCTGATCAAACATTCCCAGAACGGCTCCGCTGGACAATTTAGCTAAATATTGGTCATAATCCATTGTAAATGCTTCTTTATCAATAATACCCAATGCATTCATATCATTAAGCTTCTTGTAGTACTGCTTAGCATAGTCTTTATCCGCAAAGACTTCTGCCACGTTATCATTAACCACTACTCCGCCATCATTAGGATGCCCGATCAGATGCTGAGGAGCATTAAACAATCCCCAGTTTCTCCAGTCTTTGTTATGAATCTCAAACCCAACTGTTGGTTGTCCATCAATGGTTGGATTCTTCTCTTTATACTTAACGATAAGATCGAAATACTCATCCAAAGTTTTAACCACTGGATAGCCAGCATCTTTAAGTACAGCTTTCTGAATCCAGAAAGCTGGGCCAGAGTAATAGGTTGAATTCACATCACCGTTATACGCACCATAGTTTGGAAGTGTATAAATATGTCCATCATTTGGATCCTTCATCATGTTCCAGTAAGCTGCGTAATGCGCTTTCAAATTTGGAGCGTGTTCTTCAATCAAGTCCTCGAGAGGAATAAATGCACCTGCTGCCGTCAGTTGGGTATTAGAACTCATTAGATCTGGATAATCCGAACCGGCAATCATAACGCCAAGCTTCTGTTTAAGATCTCCTGCCAAGAATTCGAAATTGAATGAGGCGCCTGTTTTTTCTTTAATCATTTTATAAATTTTATTATCTGGTGTTGGTTGCTGGCCTGCTTCTCCAAGAAAGATACTAATTTCGAAAGGTTCAATCTTATCAGAATCTGTTCCTGCTGCAGTTGAAGTGGCTGTTTCTGCTGGTTTGTCTTCCCCCTTAGCCGTCGTATTGTTGCTGTTATTTCCTCCGCACCCTGCTAAGGTAAAGCTTAGGGATAACACAGCAATCAGACTAAGTTTCCATTTGGATATTAACTTGCCCCCCATAAAGCACCTCCATATATTTGTTGGTGTAACAATGTTGTAAGCCCTTACAAGTTAAATTATAGAGGTGATAATCTTCTGAAAATACGCCAGAATTAAAGATGTACCCCCAAAAAGTTTAGGTATTAGTGTTTTTAAATTCGTTAGGACTCATATGCAGCTTTTTTTCAAATTGCTTGAGGAACTGACTATAATTGCCATAACCCACTTTCTCAGCGATTTCACTATTTTTTAACTTATTTTGTTGAAGTAAATGTACTGCCTCTTTTATTCGGAGGTTATGCAGCTGTTCATTGAAATTAATACCGTTCTTCTTGATCAATAATTGACCCAGATATACCGGGTGCAGGAAAAATACCTCTGATAGTCTCTTAATGGTAAGACATTCGCGAAAATGCTCTTCAATATAATTGTTAATCTCCTGAACAATCCCCTGTGATCTTAGGTTTTGTTCCTTAAGAAGGATATCAATACTGGCCTCGCCGCAGAATAGCAAATTACGCATTAAGTCCGTCAAGGTGATCATTGAGTCTAACATCGCGGGGATTCTAATTTGATTAGATAAGGAGGACTCATGAACTTCACTGGCTTCCGAGGTAAACTCAATAATCTTATACATCATATGAATAACAATTTTCTTCACAACCTCTGGAGCGATGCGCTGTTCCCGGAAACTGCGGGCTGCCGAGTTCACAGCTTGGCTAAAGCCTGCGGAGTCCAGGGTGTTAATCGGTCTTATCAAGTCATCCATCAGTTGAATTTGATCATAATGATAACTGAAGGGACTATCCTTAATCTCTTGATAACTCAGGACCTCTGCATTTTCAGGATAATAAAAATAATACATTAATGCTTCTTTCGCCGTTCGGTAACTGTTCCCGATCTGAAGCAAGGAGCCTACGCCAGCGCCAGCTGCAATATACAAAGCTTGTTTAGGGTGTTCATTCAGCAAGGGAGTTGCGATCTGATCGATCACAGCTCCCTCAGTGGACAATGAATGGTATCCGTATACGATTCCAAAACAATGACTCTCCAGATCCATCAGAAACATCGAATCTTTATCGGTTAGGAGGGCTGAGGCTTGCTCTCTGATCTCTGTATATAAAACCGGCTCTGTCTGTATCAGACAAATATTCCAATGGCTTTTCCCTTCCGATAATCGGTTAAGTACCTCCTGATTCGACTGCTCAGCTTTCTCATGCAGTATTCCTTTCAGGAGAGAAACAGCCTCCTCCGCGGAGGCTATTTGATTTAAACTGCGCTTCTGAGCTTCCTGCTCCAGCTCCTGATAAATCTCCAGTAATTCTTCTGCCGCTTCTTCTGGAAACACTGGCTTCATCAGATAATGATTAATTCCATAGTGTATAGCTGTCTTGGCATATTCAAACTCACTATAACCACTTAGTATGGCAAACTTAATCTCCTTAATCTCAGCTCGTTGCCAAGCTGCGACCATCTCCAGCCCATTCATTAGCGGCATATTAACATCCGTAATTACAAGATCTGGTTCGAGCTGTTTCATTAACTCCAGCCCCTCTTTGCCATTGCTGGAGGTTCCACATACCTCAAAGCCAAGCTCCTGCCAATCAATCCATAGCTGCATCGCTTCAAGCGCACTAGGCTCATCATCGATCAACAATACTTTGTATTTCATAGGGGGTCCCTCACTTTCTAGCTATTCTTCCGTTCCAGGAGTTTTAATGGAATATCAAAAGTGACAATGGTCCCTTCATCCGGAACGCTGCTGATATCAAAACGGACCTGATCTTCATAATACAATTCTAATCGGCGGTACACGTTGCGGATTCCGATATTCGTTCCCGAAGACGCTTCATTTTGAACATTACCTAATAATTCTTGCAGCTTCTCTGGCTCTATCCCTTTACCGTTATCAGAGACGGTAACTTTTAAGCGTCCCTCCTCCACTAACGTCTTCACTTTTATCACACCAAGTCCCTCTATGGCCTGTAGACCATGTTTGCAGGAATTCTCAACGAGCGGCTGCATGCTTAGCTTGGGAATCTTATATTGAAGCGACTGCTCATCGATCTCAAATTGATAATCAAATTTATCCCGGAACCGGAATTTTTCAATTTTTAAATACATCTCGATGAAAGTCATTTCTTCTTCCAGAGTGACGAGATCTTCTTTCCAGCTCAGCAGCCGTCTAAGTAATTTGGATAAACTCTTAATAATATCTGTAACATCCGAATAATTATTTTTAGTACAGACCACCAAAATGGCATTTAACGTATTAAACAGAAAATGCGGATTCATCTGGCTTTGCAGAAAATTCAGTTCAGCTCTTACTCTTTCCATCTCCAGATTATTTTTTTGAATCTCCAGTTTATATACATCATTGATCAAGGAATTAATGGTAGTGGTCATCCTGTTAAAATTACGGATCAGTCCCCCGATCTCATCCTGGCCTTCATCGATTCGAATCAGCTCAAATTTCTCATTGGATACTTTCTGCATATGTCTGGATAACCGTTTCACCCGATAATTATAGGATCTTAACATCACATATAAAAAAGCGGTGGTGATTAGCGTGACAATGGACGCCAGAATCCCTGCATAAATCCGAATCTCCATTATCGCTTGGGTAATACGCTCACCTTGTGTAATTCCTATTATCCGCCAGCCCTTTATATAACTAGCTCCGCCGACGGGTACAATATGAACGTCCTCCTTGCGCTCATCATCCTGCAGCTTGAACACGGGATAAGGTTCCGCGGTGCCTCTTTGATAGCCGCTTTGTGCAGACATAATAATCTCGTCCTGCTCGTTAACTAAATAAAGACTCAAGTAATCTTTTTCTCTGATAATCACGTCATATATTTTACTGAGATCCAAATCAATTCTAAGCAGCTTTTCAAACTTATTGTATGAGCTGTAAGCGTCCATTCGCTCAATAACACTCAAATAAGGCGCTGTAGAAATCACACTAGAGGTATCACTCATATGATAAGCGGCAAGAAACAGATGTTTATCCGCAGCCTTCGACTGCTTATACCATTCACTATTCATTACCTTTTCATTGATGACCTGATAGTTGCTGCCGGAAACAATGGAATCATTGTTCGTAAATACAGTAATCCGTTCAATCTGATTATTCACCGGCATATAGCTGTTCATGCGGTCTCTCAGCTGTTCATCAAAAGTGTCATAAAATTCAATAGAGTTCCCATACGTCCGCTCAAGCAATTCATACAGGTTCTTATCGGCAGAAAGCGTATAGCTGACAGCTACCCCACCTTCAATGAAATCATGAATGTCCTTTCGGGCTCTTTCTAAAGATATTTCCAGGTTCTGCTGCTCTCTCGATTTGATCAGATCGGAAATCCGATCCAAAAAAACAAGGTTAATAATAATGATAGGGAGAAGAACACCTATGATATAAATAAGGGAAAATTTATAATTCAAGGGAATATCATTCACTACTTTTCTAAATCTGAATTTTTTTCTCTCCATATGAAACACCTTGCTTCCCCTAGAGCTGTTGGTTCTTATTCTCATTTTTATACACGGATGGTACTACCCCTACAAGCAGCTTAAACTTATCTATAAAATAATCAGTGTTAGAGAATCCCACCTGCACCGCTATATCCGATATCTTTAGCTGTGTTCGTTTCAGCAGACTTTTCGCCTCTTCAATCCGTTTGGCATTTAGGTATTCACTAAAGCCCTGACCCGTTTGCTTTCTGAACAGTTGTCCCAAATAGGTAGAATTAATATGAAATTGTTGTGCCAAATCCTGAAGCTTTAATTTATTCCGAAATTCACGATCCACATACTGAATAACCTTGTAAATCGTATTTCGTTCATTCTGCTGCTCTAATTCAGACAGATAGACGGCAGCCCGTTCACACAGACTTTGTACATAACGGCTTAATATAAAATAATCACTAAGCTCACCTAGATTTCCGTATTCTTGCTGAAGCTTAATCATAATCGTATCCGGGTCTCCATTCATTTGAGCTATAATTCTACAGATCGTAAGCTCTAAATGGGCCACTTTTGCTTTTACAACTTCAAGGGTCAGCAGATTCTCGACGAAAGCAGTGAACGCTTCTTTTACACAAGGCTGGATCTGTTCCGTATCATTCGTTTGGACCTTATGCAACAGCTGTCTGAAATGATCCTCATGAGGTTCTTCCTTTTTCAGGTTTCTAAGCTCACTATAATAAAAGACCCCTCTTTTCTGCTGGTGCGTTTTTCGTTTCCATACCTCAAGTGCCTGCCTATAAATCTCTCGAATAGAGCTCACCCCGACCATTCTGCTGCTAAGTGCTAGAAAAACCGGTTCCGGTGATTGCTCAGTGAGATCCGAATACATCTGGTTGACGATAGACTCCAGGCTCTCATTCCCGATAGAAGCAGACTGAAGAATGATCCCCGCTCTTCCCGATCCGTCTTGAAAGAAGCAGAAATTTTCCTTGGAAAAATAATCGCTTATCTGCGGCTGGTATGGATTCATAGAGGAGGCCGGTTCAATAAGAATACACATTACCTCTGCATCCGCTTGAAGCTTCAAGGTGTTTCGGGTTAGAAGCTCTAAATTTTCGTTATACTCCCCTTGGATCAGGCGATTGATGATATTATTTACGATAAAAAATTGCTTTTTATCAAACTCCTCATTGGAAGCGATTTCATTTTGGATTATTGGAGTGATCCTGCTTAATAAAGCCTCTATTTCTTCATCATCAATGGGTTTTAATAAATATTCATTTACCCGCTGGCGCAATGCCGTACGTGCATACTTGAAATCATCATATCCAGACAAAATCACAAATTTAGGAGGTTTCTCCATCACCTCATTCAACTTTGTAATAAGCTCAAGACCGTTAATTACAGGCATATTAATATCCGTGAGAACCAGTTCCGGTTTATTCTCCTGGATAAGCCTCATCGCATCCGTGCCGTTTTGAGCTTCACCGCAAACTTCATAACCATATTTTTCCCAGTCGATCATCGTCCTTAGCCCCTCTAGAACCCAGGGTTCATCGTCCACGATCAGAACCTTAAGCATGATGTTCGCTCCAATCTTATTAAGATAAGCCCGCGCTTTACACCAAAATATATAGATCATGCTATCATACTTGGATAATGATGTGAATTCATAAATTTTCCTTCTTTTGTTTAAAACAGTACTTTTTTTACTTGAAAAAACATACTAAAAACAGCGTATCCTAAATTTCAGACACACCTTTACAAGGGCCCAACAATCCATTATTATGATTTACATTGAGTAAAGGATTACACAGTGTAAATATTATGGGAGGGCTAAGATATGAGCAGCTTATCTAAGTCTGCTAGATTTCCACTTTTCATTCTAATGTTGAATCTATTTATCGCTTTATTGGGGCAAGGTATGGTCATTCCCATTCTACCTGAATATCTGAAACTGTTTAATGCGTCAGGGGCTGCCGCCGGATATCTTATTGCGGCTTTTGGAGCAGCACAGTTTATTTTTTCACCTATAGGGGGACAGCTTTCGGATAAATGGGGCCGAAAATCAATGATCATTTCCGGAATGTTTTTAACCGTCCTTACAGATCTGATATTTGCTGTATCTACGACATTGCCCCTACTTTACATCGCTAGATTTATTGGGGGTATAGGTATCGGAATCATGGTCCCTTCCAATATGGCCTATGTCGCTGATATCACCACCCATGAAACCCGTGCAAAAGGTATGGGGTACTTGGGGGCTTCCATGAATTTGGGTATGGTACTTGGTCCAGGGTTAGGCGGGATTATCGCTGGGTTTGGCATACGGGTGCCTTATTTTTTTGCGGGTGGACTTGGGCTTATCGCTACGATACTTTGTTTTTATATGCCAGAGACACTACCAAAGGAAAAACGGAAATCCGTTAACAAACAGGACCCTCGGGAATCCATTCGTAATCAAATCGTAAATTCATTCCGGACGTCCTATTTCCGCTATCTTCTGCTCATTCTGATCATGACATTTGGTCTGATGAATTATGAAACGGTGTACGCCCTTTTTGTGGAACAAAAATACGGTTTTGATGCAACGAAAATCTCAATCATTATTACGGTTGGTGCTATTATAGGCATTATTGTGCAGATCTGGCTGCTTGATCATCTGATTAAGAGACTTGGCGAGATAAAGCTTATACGTATATCATTGGTGATGACCGCTATAACCTTATTGTTGATGATATTCAAGATCAATTTAGGTTATTTATTAGTTGTATCAGGTTTATTTTTTGCTTTTAATGCTTTTTTGCGCCCCACAGTAAGTACATTGATTGCCAATTCAGCTGGCGATCGGCAAGGATATGCTGCCGGATTAAATACAACGTACACCAGTATAGGAAACATACTTGGACCCATTTTAGCGGGATTGATGTTTGACAAACATATTAATATTCCCTATATTTTTGGGGCAATTATCCTGGCATCTGCCTTTTTCATCACCTTACAAAAACCAAAAAAAGAGCAAGAAAGGAGTGTCGCCCATGACTGAGAACTGGCACCAGAATTTAAAAAACAAAAACCGGGAAGAATTAATTGCTGCGGCGAAGGATCTTTTTATGAAGCAAAGCTTTCTCAAAGTTAATATTAAGGATGTCTGCGACGTGGCTGGTGTAAGCCGGGTTACCTTTTATAAGCATTTCCAGTCCATGAACGAACTGATTTTTGAGGTCCAGATGGAAATTCTGGAGAGCATGACGCAATTTGTTAGAAGCGCACCTTCTTCAATTGAAATGAATGGTAAGCAAATGCTTGCTTCGATGCTTAATGCTTGGATTGATTATGCCCGGCAACACCCAGGTTACATCAAATTCATTCTTCTATTCGATTTGCATTTTGAAGCCTATGATTACAGTAAAGAACTCAAAGAAAAGTACAAAGATTTTGTGATGCGGGGAAAAGAACGACATTTCTTAATGGATGCTCTGGAGGCCGGAGTTAAAGATGGATCGTTAAAATTTGATACAGAACCCTTATCCACTGCTCATTTCATCTTCACGTCTATGATGGGTTTATTACAGAAAATGAGCCTGATTTCCAAAGACGATTTCAAAAACGAACTTCAGGATATTCAAATTGCTAACCGATTTGTGGACATGTTAGTTCAGTATTTAAGTACAGAAAGTGATGAATCTCCTGCCTTGAAGTAAGGGGATCCATCACATTCTACGTAATAGAGAGAAGTAGTTTAAATGAAATTATTCTGATTTAAGGAGCGGTTAGACTCATGTTTGATTAACCATTCTTTTCTGGCAAGCCCGCCTCCATAACCACCCAATTCACCATTGCTGTTTATCACTCGATGACATGGAACCAAGATTGAGAGTTGATTGGTACCATTCGCCCTTGCTACAGCGCGGCAAGCAGAGGGATTATTGATTTTCTCTGCAAGCTCCTTATAAGAAGCTGTCTGTCCCAGAGGTATTTTCCGGAGTTCATTCCACACCTTTTGCTGAAAGTCTGAGCCCAGATAACGAACCGGCGTTGTAAATTCCGTAAGTTCACCTGTGAAATACAGCTTCAATTCCTCCTCAATTTGGTGAAGGACGGCTACCTTTTCAGGTAATATAGTTGCATTTAAGCGAGTGCGTAATCTTTTGATTTCATTTTCAAGACCCTTGCGATCCACAAATTCCAGCAGTAAAAGACTCTCTTCATTGGAGATGGCCAGCATGGAACCCAATATCGTTTCTATCCAAGTACAGTACAGCACTTTAATCTGCTTGGAATGATTCGGGACAGTCCCCATCGTTCGTGAAAAGGCATCCCTAAACCCATTGCTCGAATCGTACCCGCTTTCCAGTTGTGCGTTAATGATTGAATCCCCATTCCTAATATGTTTGAATGCCAGTCCTAAACGTCTAGAACGTGCATATTCGATAAAGGTCATCCCGAATTGTTTCTTAAATTGGCGGCGTGCCGTGTTTGCACTAATAGACAGCTCATCAAAATCTTTATCTGTCCATTTTCGTTCCGGATTGCTCTCAATAGCTTCTACAAGCAGCTTTACTTCAGGAGACATTTTTGTTGGATTGGATAACGGCTGACACCTTTTACATGGTCTATATGATGCTAATAAGGCTTCCTTGGCTGTAGCAAAAAACTCACAATTTTCTTTTAATGGCTTTTTAGCGGGACAAGTTGGCCTACACATGATCCCCG
The DNA here is from genome assembly GCF_037969975.1 of Paenibacillus sp. FSL R7-0163. Classification (NCBI taxonomy): domain Bacteria; kingdom Bacillati; phylum Bacillota; class Bacilli; order Caryophanales; family Paenibacillaceae; genus Paenibacillus; species Paenibacillus sp. FSL R7-0163. The sequence continues at coordinate 315,047 of NZ_CP150224.1, read as the reverse complement.
TTGTCTTCACTCCTACAAAAAATACGCCCTCATAATTCGAGTTTTTCTCGACCAGCATCTTATAATATTTATTGATATCCTGCTCATTAGTTATCATAGTATGGTTAGCTCATTTCTAAATAAAGTCCTGAGGCGTCAAGCGTTTGCCGGGCATTTTCCTGAAGATTATGTTGTGCCTGAAAGAAACTACGCGGGCCATAGCTAATCCGTTTCACGCCAATTTTTTGCAATTCATGATTTGAAAGCATACCGTCCATAACCATGATATTCACAGGCAGTGGCGATTTTTTGACAAATTGTTCAATCAAGCTTGGATCAGCGAGCCCCGGTATAAAAATCCCATCCGCTCCAGCGTCAGCATAAGCATAGGTACGTTCTATAGCTTGATTCACTAGATCCATCGAATGTTCCTTATCCTTGAAAAAAATATCCGTTCTAGCGTTAATAAACACACGCTTTTGCAGTTTGGAGGCTACTTGTTGTATGGTTTTGATCCTACGGCTTTGTTCGCTGGTCTCCCATAGTTCATTGTTAGGATGATTTACAATCTGATCTTCAAAATTGATACCACAGATGTCTAATTGAAATAACTGCTCCATGTTATGCGCTAAAGTATCCTCATCTACAGCATATCCACCTTCGATGTCTACGGTCAATGGAACCGCTACTCGTTCTGCAATCCTTGATATCATCCAAAGCATAAGCTCAAATGTAAGCTGTTCACCGTCCGAATATCCCCACGCTTCCGCCATGGAATAGCTGCTAGTTGCTACCGCCTTTGATCCAGCTTGCTCTATTGCTTTAGCTGAGGCTACATCCCAGCAGTTGTACAGGATCAGTGGATTTTTTTGATCATGCAGCGTTTTAAAATAGTCATAGTTTTTACTGTTCATAAGTGGTCATCTCCATTTAGTTAAGAATAGAACCACTATATATTAGACATCCATTATCGATACCAGAAAAATTAACACCAATCTTTTTTTCCACAAAAAAAACACCGATAGATAATCTAATCCTCTCAGGATCAGATCATACCATCGATGCCAGTTTGCCGATTAAAGTTCTACCTTACGGAGTGATTGTTTTGGTGATGGTTTGGATGACTTATTCCCTGTCCCCATCGGTAGGATTTGTGGAGCTGCGATCCCGATCAGAACTACGATAATCCCGATCCAGCGAAGTAATGATACCTCTTCTTGCAGAACTAACACGGAGGCTACTACAGCTGCCGGTAACTCCGCTGCCCCTAAAATCGCGCCTAGACCTGAACCCAGCTTCGGAACCCCGATCGAAAAGAACAGAACTGGAATTACGATGCCCAACAAACCTAGAGGTAGGCCGTATTTCCAAAGCCCATCGCTAATCGCACCGTCATATAAAAACGAAGGAGAAAAAACAGTCATAATAATAACCATTGCACTAGTGGTCATATACAAGCTTTTATTAACGGCAGGTACCTGCGTAGCTACTCTTCCACTCACAAAAATATAGAAGGCAAACGACACGGCTGACATTAAGCCAAAAACCACACCAGTGGTCGTGATTCCACCTACACTCGGCTCAAGGATGCCCCCCGCTAATACCGTACCAATTAGAAGGATAACCATCGAAATCACTTTTTCCCGACTAGGAAGTTTTCGATCTACAACCGCCTCCAGAATTACACCGATCCAAGTAAATTGGAATAACAGTACAATCGCAATCGAAGCAGGCAATTGTTCAACGGCGAAGCCATAAAATATGCCAGTTAAACTGATGGTGATCCCAGCGGCTAATAATTTCCCGCCTGTTTTTAGCCCTAATTTCTTTCGGGAAAATAATAAGACCAGCAAGAGCAGCATACACCATCCAAAAAAGTATTGTGATCCTACCAATTGTTTCATTCTAAAGCCATCGTTCATTCCAAGCTTGACGATCGTAGAGAGTGAGCCATAACTACAAGCACCTAAAAAAACTAGTAAAGCATATTTGAATAACTTCATATTCATCGTAAACCTCTTCCCTTTCTCTTGAGCAAGCTCATTAACATAATAAAGCCCCTTGTCATCGAAATGACAAGGGGCGATTGAAACCAAAGAATACATCTTTGACAAAATTCCGCCACTCCATCCACTGGATAGAGTTTGGTTTATTTACTTGTAACAACTCCAATCATAATATGATAAATCACACAGGGTGTCAACTTGAAATTTAAGGATTTAGCTGGAACAATCGATAGACAATAACAGCTGCCTGAGCACGAGTTGTATTGGCTTTAGGTGCAAAGTTATCTTTGCCTACACCTTGAATAATCTTTGCTCCGCTCATGAATTGTACAGCCTCACGAGCGTAGGATGAAACGTCAGCGGCATCATTGAAACTCACTGGCTGGTCCACTCCCACGACCGTAAGTTTAGCGAGTTGTGCTGCACGATAAGCCATCAACGCCATTTCCTCACGGCTAATCGTTTCATTAGCACCGAAGGTTCCATCGGATCTGCCCTGAATAATTCCTAGCTGCTGAGCAGCAGCAACGGAGCTGTAGTACCAAGCCTCCAGCGAAACATCCTTAAATGTACTTGCCGCATTACCTTCCTCTAGCTCTAATGCAAGCATCAGCATCTTTAGGAACTGTGCCCGAGTTACATTCAGCTGTGGCCCGAAGTTATGATCTCCGGTGCCATTCAGAATGTCTCTGGCGGCAAGGGCTTGAATGCTATTTTGTGCCCAGCCTAGTCCAGCGATATCCTTAAAGGAATTTTCCGCATATCCTACTGCGAATCTGCTGGAATTGTCTGGTCTGAAGATGATCTTGCCAGTTGTAGGATTAAACTGGGAGTTTCTAACCACCTCTACAGTCCCGTCTTCACGGATTTGGTAGGCTACTATTTGTTCTACACCTGAAGTTGTCTTTGGTTTGTAATCCCGTTCAACCTTCAGTCCACGCCCAAAGCTGTCAAACTGTTTGCCATCAACAAAGAACTTAAACTCATAAATATCCCCGACATCCGTCTGAAGCGACAGTGTATTCGCGTCAACTTTGCCAACTACAAGCTTAACGCTTGCGGCGTCAGATCCTGCCATCGCAAGAAGCAGGTCAGCATTTATTCGGAACGTAGACAATCCCATGTCTATTTCCAAAAGTTGAATTGCTTTTGCTCCCGCTCCAGCCAACTCACGAGCTGGCAAGGTCAGTTCAACCACCGAGCTGGCAGAGGATGGCTTCACTGTGATTCTCAATACTCCATTCTGCATTGAGCCAATTGCTTGTTGCAGAATCGTCGAGGATACCTCTGCAATAGCTTTACCATTCACATCCGCTGTCACGGAAAGAGTAACTCCATCTGCGTTCACAGTTGGTTCCGGTTGTTTCACTGGTTTGACTGTCGTTGAAGATGAAGTACCGCCCGATTCTGAAACCTGCGATTCTGCCTTAATCTCAATGGACATCGTACCTACAACACCGGAGTCATCTTTAGCTGTCGCTCTCACCGTTACTTTGCCTGCTGCAATTGCAGTGAGCAAGCCGGTATCCGTAATAGTTGCTCGCTCAGTAGCTGATCCATCCTCATTCACTACTGACCAGGTCACTGCTGGATCGGATGCATGGTCCGGCAGGATTACAGCTGCCATTTGCAGGGTTTGCCCTGACTTGATTTCGCTCACATTATCTTTGGAGGAGACTTTTATCTCCATGACGGATATAGGAATGACATGAACAACCGATTGTGCCTCATGCAGGATGTCAAAATCAACATCTGTGTTGGATCCTCGGAAAGAAATAAATCCAAGCGGCACGGCGATTTCACGGTTTGTCTTCTTCGCTTTGAAGATGATTTCTAAGAATTCCGCATCATCGGTCAGGATATTTCCTGCCTCCGTTCCAGCTACACTAACTGTTATTAGACCTGGACTGTCCTCATTAATATGAGTGATGCTGAATCCGTCTGGCAAGGTCTGAGCGGATATGAATTCCACACCAGATACGTCATATGCCATGGTAAAGTCTACAGCATACACTTCCTTGTAGACGGAGGTAGTAACATTTGTAAGCCCTACACGGTAAGTGAAATCCTGTCCTGCCACCACTGTGACCGGTCCGTTCAGCGTTGCAGCGGGCAGATTACGGGCAATCTCATCTTGTCCGCTGATATTAATCTCTAGGCTTCCGGATACTCCACTTCCATCTAGAGCTCGCGCAGTTACTTGTACGCTACCGTTCTTTCTAGCTGTCAGCAAGCCCTTCTCATTAATAACCGCTTTATCCGTAGAGGTTATCCCATCTGCTTCAGTTACCGTCCAGATAACTTTAGGATTCGTCGCATTCTCTGGAAGCACAGAGGCTTGCAGCTGCAAGGCACCGCCCTTCGACTCAATGCTGCTAATTCCATCTTTACCCGTTACAGTAATTGAAGAGACATGTACCGCAGGTATCTGCTCTTGACCCACTAAGATCTTGGATTGCTGTGGATTCCAGCCATCACTTCCACCAAGCACAGCTTCAATCGTATAGGCAGCTGCCTCTTCTGCTGTTAATTGTTTGGACCAGCTGTAACGTGAAGCTGCATTAGCACCCTCTCCGTAACTTAAAAACTCAGAGAACCGTGCAGTTTTGGAACGACCTTCATACCATTCATGCCAGCCAGTAGCACGAATATGAGCTCCCATCTCCGTGTTAATGAAGGTAGAGCTGCCATATTCTCTCCATGGCCGGCCCAAATCAACGGTTCCAGCAGCAACGCCCTCACTGGCAGTTAGTCGATTATTGATGAACACATAACCAGGCTTACCCGTTGCCGTGGAAGGCGCAGTAACATAGCCAGCACCCGCACTTTGAATCACATTATTCTCGAATACAGCAGCGGAATTACCAAAGATAAAGTCCACTGTACCTTCAATATGGCTATCGACGAAATAAGCTCTTCCCTTGTCTGCGAACAGGGTATCCTGATATCCAAGAAGTTTAACATTTCTGTACACTCCCCGGTCTCCTTCAGCATATAAAGCGACTGCCTGACCGGCATCCCGCCCAGCACTGTTCTCAACCGTCATGTTCTCCAGTGTGAAATCAGTTGCCGCAACCTTTAATGTATAGCTGCCGCTGGTGCCCATTTCTTTACCATCTGAGCCAATGGTTTTCGCGGAGTCACCGTTAATAAGTACGGTACCTTCCCGGCTCTCACCGATGATACTAATATTCATCTTACTAGAAGGTACAAGCACCTTCTCCTTATACGTGCCGTTCTTCACTTTAATAATCGTGGTTAGGGCACTATTATCAGGTGCTGCTTGAATAGCGTCATTAATCGTTTTATAATCTCCTGTCCCATTCTGAGCAACAATAATGACAGGAGCTGGAATTCCCTTGACCATCTCGGATGGAAGACTGGCACCCTTATCACCGATGGCGATTACCGCATATTGATAGGCAGTCCCGTTGCTCAAGCCTTTATCGGTATAATCTGTTGCTTCGATGCCGTCGGCCACGACCGCATAGCTGCCACCGCTCTCCGAGCGTAGAATTTGATAGCTGCTAGCTCCATCAGCTACATTCCAAGTCAGATGGATATCAGTGTTGCCAGGCTCAACGCTAACTCCTTGTGGAGCCTGCGGCTGGCCGGAATTCTTGTATGGAACCGCTGGGGTAGCAGCTGAATCTAGACTACTACGGGTACCGCTTATTGCTTTGACTTTGTAATAATACGGTGTTCCGTTTACGAGCCCAGCATCAGTAAAGCTTGTGTCTGATAAATCAGACCCGAGCACTTCATAAGGACCATTCGCCGATGAGGCACGTTTGACAATGTACTGGCTCGCCTCCTCAATCGCTGGCCAGCTTAGTTTCATTACACTGTCACCAGCTTCCGTGGAAACGACAGGTGTTCCCAAAGGAGATTCCGGAGTAGCTTCAACAGGCGCTGATTCTTTTCCCTCCCCGGCCACATTTGTTGCAGCTACGACGTAACGGTAGGTTTGCCCGTTGGCCAAACCTCCGACGCGGTAAGTTGTGCCGGTGATTTCTTTTGCCACGAGTTCATAGCTACCTGAAGTCTCATTCCACTTCTTGATGCTGTAGCTGGCTGCATTCTCCACAGCTTTCCAACTGAGATCCAGTTGTGCATTCCGACTTACAGCCGCAAACGATTCTGGCGCAGGCAATTTCACCGCCAAAGCGGATGGGGTAATACTAATTTCATTGGAATTTCCCGATTCACCAGTGGGCGCCGTCGCCGAGATAACATAATAATAGGTAGTTTCGTTGGTAACTTCATTATCAATATATGATGTCTCTGTAATAGCATTGGCAATAGTCTCATAAGGCCCCCCGCTCTTAAGACTTCTCTTAACATTGTAGGAAGTTGCGCCTTCAAGAGCAGGCCATGATAGCTGGGCTGCTTGGTTTCCTGGAAGCCCAGTCAGTCCAAGCGGTGTTTCAATGGGCTCAACATAGATCTTTAAATTGTCTAAGTAATAATTTCCTGAGCCGCCGCCCGGTGTCTTGGACAAGATACGCCCAATGCCGTAGCTGGCGAAATTCGTGGTTGTGAACGGAAAAGAGCCAGCAGGCTGATCATCGATATATACATCCACTTTATCGTTGTTCACATCCACCTTTAGCTTCAGGTTGTACCATTGTTTTAGGGAATAAGAGCTCATCAGTTGATGATACTGGCTGCTCCCCCTGCTCATGGTTAGCGTATATTTACCTGTAGCTTCAGGAAGCGTTGGCTTTCTGCTCTCAATGGAGAATGCCGTTTTGCTTCCATCTGTACTCTGGGCCTGCAGGAACACCGAGGTTCCCGATTCTGTCGCAAACATAAAGTCAGTGTCAATAACCAGTGCACCTGTAATTGGCGCAAATTTACGGATAAACTGCACGCTGCCGTTCGCACCATCGAACACATTCAACACTTGATCTGACGTATTCCCTTTACTGTCAGACGGTGTGGGAGATACAATAACCTTTTGAATTTCAGTCTGTGGATTTGGAGTTACATCATAATACTCTGGTGTCACACCTACGGCAACCTGCTCGAAGTCTTCATCCACATAATAGACATTACCTGCTTCACCTTCAGCTGTAGCGCTGGCCTCATCGGAATCAAAGCTTTCACCAAGCTCATTCACCGCGCTGACCACGTAATAATAAGTTTTTCCGGAGCTGAGTCCGGAATCAGTATACAAGCTATCTTTAATTTCAGTATTAATCGTTTTGTAGGGACCGCCGGAAACCTCGCTACGTTTAACACTATACGACTTGGCAGAAGCAACGTCCTCCCAATTCAACTTCACTTTCTCTTCACCGGCTGTGGCTGTAAGTCCACGGGGTGCGGCAGGAAACTGATCACTAAGCGGTTTCAGCTCCACCTCACTGAAGACAGACGCATTATAACGATTAACCTCGTTATCTACCTTAGCAGCATCGGCTGCAAGACCAAAATAAACCGTATCATTCAGGTCAAGCTTCACCGTGCCTACCTTGCTCCATGTTACTTTATCCGGCGATACCAGACCTGTCACTTCGTTACCAAGACGAACCAGCTTCACCCAATAAGGTGTATTGATGAAACTGTCCGGTTCTGTTTTTACCACCTTGGCTCCTGTGGTGGAGCGGGTAATCATAACTCCCTTCTTGCCATATTTGACATAAGGGATTGCCAGCATCGTCATTTTAGAATTGTCATTGAGATCATCACGAATCATGACACCTGCTTTGGCATAATCATCAGTTCCCGTTACGGAGTCGATTCTAGCAATAATTTCACCATTGCCTGTCAGGGTTTGATAAGCAAACTGAAAGTTATCAACAGCAGTTTCGCTCTCCGATGTAGCTCCGATAAGTCCAGCCGATTTGAGCGTAATTTTCCCGCTATCTGGATGAAGTGTAGTCACTCCCGCTATCCCTGGACCACCAACATCCACTGAAGTCCACGGAAGAACGGATCCAGAGGTGTTGACATGTATAGCTACGTTATCGGATTGTGTCTTAAGCCCTTTATTGTCTATAGCCTGAACAACAAGATAATAGGTACCATCCTGCACATTGTTCCAATTGAAACTATAAGGTGCTGTGGTAGCTTCGTCTTGCTTCACACCATTAACGATAAATTCCACCTTAGCAATACCATCGCTATCACTGGCAGAAGCTGTAACATTCACCTCGCTGCCTGACTCTATGATTTGGTTATTCACAGGATAATTGATAGCGGTTACAGGATTGTCCGTATGCTCATTCCCTGATTTCCCTAACACAATGAGATCATTCAGATACACTTCTAAATTTGTATATCCCTCCGAAGATAACGTCGACTTCTTGCCATCCTCAGGATCGGTAGGATCTAGTCCATTAGCAATCTCCCAGCTATCATCCATACCGTCATGATCCATGTCGATTACATTGGAAGCTGTCTCTGTATAGTCTGGGTAACCGCCTATTTCAATAGGTGAATTAATATGCTGTCCAGTGCGATTCTTCACATCATTAATGACACGCGCATCGTAAGCATCACGTCTTGGCAAAGTGGCACCAGCATCAGCCATTACATTTGCGTAGGCTTCCTCCGCCGACACTGCCGTATAGGGGTTAGGCATCTTTGCCGGCTCCGCAAGCTTAGAGATATTCGAATACTTTTGCACACCCTTCCAGTTGTCTTCGGTAACCTTCGGATTACCATCCATGATGTTCCCATCTATAAACAACCGGGTTTCTGGAGACACTTCCCCAAACAATTGATTTTTTACACTGGTGTAGGTGTTTGGACCATTTTTATAATAATTGTTAGTGATATTATATCGATAATCTTCTGCTCCCCCACCATAGGTCGAAGCGAATCCCCAGTTATAGATAACGTTATTAGACATTTCCGTCAGGTCCACCAATTTGGTCACCGTCGGCAAACGGGGGTTGCGGCTGGTGCTATGAGCAATCAGATTGTGAAGGAAACTGGCATTTTTGCCACCCCAGATTCCTCCGTAGCCGTGACGTCCCTTCTGGTGAGTCGTCATCAGCATACTTTCAGCGGATATCGACCATTGTACGGTAGTATTCTCGTTGTCATACAGACTGACCACTTCATCCACCGACCAGCTGAATGAGCTATGATCGATAATGAGATCCTTATGGTACCTTGATCCAAAAGCATCATCTTCACTAGCTACCCGGTCGCCTAACCGGAAACGCATATAGCGCATAATAATATTGTCAGCTTCAACAGAGGTTGTGTAGTCGGCAATTGTAATTCCGTCACCTGGAGCCGTTTGCCCGGCAATCGTCAGATTTGAGCCGGTAATCTTGAGGGATTCCTTCAGATGGATGGTTCCCCCCACTCGAAAAACAATGGTCCGATTACTTTGACTTACCGCATCGCGGAAGGAGCCGGGGATCGGAGTTTCCTTGATACCATAATCAGCCAACGTCGTCACTTCATACACAGGTTGAGCTCTTCCGCCGGTTACATATTTGCCGCCGCCTTCCGCACCCGGAAAGGCAGGAAGCGCTTCCAAAGAAGCGGCCTCGACACCACCAAATGGCATACATGTTGCAAGAAGACTCGCGACCAGCGCCCCAGATAACCATTTTTTCTTCATACAAGACCTCCTAATATCTATTGGAATAAGAAGGGGGCCCTGTCCTCAGAGCAACCCCTTCCTTAGTAAAGCCGTGTGTATTATTCCTTGCCCTGATAACGGAAATATGCGAAATCAGCACTGCTGCCACCGAACTGCTGCATATCATGCGCCGCAATGCCAACAAAGTTCCCAGTGAAGCCTCCCGATAAAAAGCTGATATTCTGCGGATCGCCAAGTGGCTTCCACTCCGTATCGTCACCCTTAAGATAAACAAATTGCCCAGTCACTTCCTGCACCTCAACCGCGATCCGCAGTGTCTCCCCTGCATTTAGTTCAATCATTACAGGCTCCGCAGTGAATTCATCCCGCTGACAGCGCATTAACCGCAGCACCTTGCCACGTCCTTCTTCATGGCTGATATACGCATAAAGATAGTTATCTTCATTCAGGTATAACAGTAGTCCTGCCATCTGCAGATAAGTATTCGGTTCATATTCAAGCGCTGTTTCGGCGCGGAAGCTTATATCCGTCTGGCGAATAGCCAGAATATGATGCTCAAACAGACTCTGCACGGATTCCCCGGCCCTGATTCTTAACCAGCCCGGTCTTTCAGCAAGGGAACACCAGCTTTCATTCCTAGGAATCCGCAGTGTATTCCAGTTCTTTTTCAATTCCGGGCCGTTAAAATCATCCTCGAATTCAAGCGTCCGCACTTGTTTCAGGACCTTCGTTCCTTTAGGTGCTGGTACCTTGAGCTGTGGCGCATTTCCGCCTGAGGTTAGTCTTAACCAGCCCTCCTCATTCCAGTGCACCTGCTGAACGGCAGTCTCTCTCCCCAGTATGGCGTATTCGCCTTCCAGGGGGCGGGTACACAAATGGGCCATATACCATTCACCTTCTGGTGTCTCTACCAGACTTCCATGGCCGGCACATTGAAGCGGCAGCTCGGGATTATCCCGTGAGGTCAACATCGGATTGAGCGGATCCACCTCATACGGACCCAGCAGCGCCTTGGAGCGCGCTACGGTTACGGCATGCCCCGATCCAGTGCCACCTTCTGCCGTAATTAAGTAGTAATAACCTCCCCGCTTGTAAATATGCGGCGCTTCCGTCTTCTTCAGCGGCGTGCAATCAAAGATTTTCACAGGTTCACCTATTAATTGGCATTGCTCTGGATCGTACTCCTGAATTACAATTCCGCAGGACTTGTTGCCTTCCGTAATCCGGTAATCCCACAGCTCATTCAGCAGCCATTTGCGCCCATCCTCATCATGGTACAGAGATGGATCAAACCCGCTGCTATTCAGGTATACCGGGTCAGACCAAGGTCCCTCAATATCCTCCGCAGTGATCAGATAGTTATGACAATCTTTAAAAGGCCTTTTAGTGCTCTTAACATCGGTATAAATCAGATAAAACAAACCGTCATAATAGCTAAGCTGTGGAGCCCAGATACTGCAATTTTTCGGATTTCCCCGCAGATCCACCTGATGAGTCAGAATATCTGTGCAATGCTCCCAGTCTGCTAAGTCCGCTGATTGATACACCCTTACACCGGGCAGCCATTCAAAAGAAGAAACAGCAATATAATACATCTCCCCCGCTCTTACAATACAAGGGTCAGGATTGAAGCCTTTTAATATGGGATTGTGAATAATTCCAGTCTGAATATTATCTGTAATCATCTTCATACTCCTTCCTATTTCCATACATCCGCACCCTTCACCCTAAGCAAACCTGCAGTCTATCCTGTTCAATTATCAATCTGCCTGCTCACTTAGATCTTCCTGTGACGGGACAACGGTCACCTGCTGCACTAACTCTTCCACTTTACGGGTGTTTCTCGATTGGCAACCGGTGATATCTACCGTTTCTCCATTTTCAATATAAAAAGCCGGTCCCTCATGATTCTCGATCGTCACTTGGCGGAAGCGGATATCTCTTACGTTGCCAAGATAGAACCCACGGTTGTTCATATCCTGGATTCCTGACATCATGGCTGGACGACCAGGGATTGCATTCTCTGCCATGGAAATATCAATATCGGAAAAGGTAATTTCTGAAATGTATTGCTCCGCAAGGCCGTAAAGAAAACCTGCAGCAGCATGAACATTCCGAGCAGTAATATTAGCAAAATGAATCCGTCGGAAGCAGGGGGTCTCCTCCGTCACCGGATAAGGATTCTTGTCCCATACGTATTTGTCCTTACCACGTGGTCCGCAGAAATAATAAAGATTAAGAATAAACGGACAGATCACGTCCTCCATCACGATATTACTGACACGAATATCTTCGACAACACCTCCGCGCCCGCGTCTGGACTTCAGCCGAATTCCGCGGTCTGTCTGCTTGAACACGCAATTGCTGATCACGATATTACGGATATCTCCGCTCATTTCGCTTCCCAGCACCACACCGCCGTGACCATGAATCATCGTGCAGTTAGTTATCGTGATATTCTCACAGGCAACCCGCTCCTTCGTATCCTCCGTCCCTGCTTTAATGGCGATGCAGTCATCACCCACATCGATATTGCAGTTGCTGATGCGGACATTCACACAGGACTCTGGGTCAATGCCGTCTGTATTAGGCGAATCCGCCGGATTATAGATCGACAGATTATCAATCGTAACGTCATGGCAACAGATAGGATTCACAGTCCAGCTTGGGGAGTTCACGAGTGTCAGATCTCTAAGCGTGACTCTACGGCAGTTGTCGAAGCTGATAAGCTTCGGGCGAGGATACAGCAGTGAATCAGGAGAATTCCGATGTTTATCCCACCAAGGTGCGCCCCTTCCATCCAGCTTGCCTGCACCTGTAACCGATACATTCTCTAGATTTATTCCAAAAATACATGAAGCATGGACGTTCTGTTTCACACCCTCCCAACGGGAATCCACCACCGGATAATCGTTAGGATTAGAGCTGAAGCTAAGCTCAGCTCCAGGACTGAGCTTCAGCTCAATATTGCTTTTCATGAAGATAGCACCCGTCTGATAGTGCCCGGAAGGAACATATACTGTTCCTCCCCCTGCCTCGCTTGCCGCATGAATGGCACGGGCTATAGCTTCCGTTGAAGGCTCTGGACTATTAGGATGTGCTCCGTAGTCATTTATATTGTAGATAGACATGCGCTTCACTCGCTCCCTATCGTCGCGTCAGGACGCTGCAAATATTCATATTCTCCGCAAGCCAGGAGGAATGCGCCAAGCCCCTTCTGATCATTGGTAACGATCGGTTCACTGATATAATAGGCGTAAGTACCATCTCTCCGGTCCTCACCACCGAGTCCAGCGACCTGGCAGTTTTTATTCAGGTTAACCCAGCCATTTTTGGTTTCCAGCACAAATTCAGCAATAAGACCTTGATAAGCACGGTCAAGAGTCTCGAACCAACTATCATCGAGTACACCGATCCGAATGCCCTTAGCCATTGCATAGGTGATCATGCTAGAAGCGGAAGCCTCCAAATAATTGCCTTTACGGCCGCCCATGTTTACAACCTGATACCATACTCCAGCATCAGCATCCTGAACCTGACGAAGCGCTGTCAGCGTATCTGTCAGAATACGTGCCAAGATCTCGTAATCCGCGTGTTCCTTAGGGAGCATGCCGAGTACATCCACTAGCGCCATCACATACCAGCCCAGCGAACGCCCCCAAAAGTTCGGAGACAACCCCGTTTCAGGATCGCACCACGGCTGTACCCGCTTTTCATCCCATGCGTGAAACAGGAGACCCGTCTCAGCATCCTTGGTATGACGCTCGCACAGAATAAATTGCCGGGTCACATCGTCCAGACCCTTGCCGCCTTCATACTCAAGTAAATACTCCAGATAGAAAGGAGAGCCCATATACAAGCCATCCAGCCAAATCTGATAAGGATATACATTCTTATGCCAAAACGCACCTTCCGAGGTTCGAGGATGCGTTGTTATCTGCTTTCTTAATAAATCTGCAGCCATTTTATATTTCGCTAACCCAGTTTCTTTATGGAGCACAAACAGGATCTTCCCGTTATTTAAGTGATCAATATTATGTTCGCTCAGGCGATACCCCTTCACAGAGCCGTCTTCCTCAATAAAATAATCCATATTATCTTTGATGAATTGATAATATTTAACCTGCCCGGTCTGTCTCCACAGCAGCTCAAAACCCTTCAAGATGACTCCATAATCATAAGACCATTTTCCATGATATCCGTTATCCTCATATAATCTTGGCGTTCGCTCCATAATCGAATCTGCCATTCGAACACCCCAGCCCATACTCCTAAGTGCATTGTTGTCTTTCATTTTTTCCTCCTGTTTGAATAGATATGGTCCTAAACGCAGCCTCCCCATTTAGGACCCATCTACTATTTTCTTAGAATATAGTCTGTAGTACGTCTTAAGGATTTACAGCTTTATAAGCAGCTTCATATTCAGTAATGATTTTGCTGCCGCCGGATTTCTTCCACTTTTCAACCTCAGCTTTAAATCCATCCAAATCAATTTTGCCAAGAATATATTTATAAGTGGCATCTGTCATAATCTTCTGCAATTCAGATCCTTGAGTAGAATAGGTCTCAGATTCCAGAGAGTAAGCAGGATTCAGTACAGCATATTTAGCATTCTCAACGATCAGCTTATCAGCTTCAACTTTGAGTGGATCAGCATCATGGATAATGAACCCATTCTCTAATGGACGAGATGCCGAAAATGGCTGAACTTCTTGCTTCCAGAGATCCGTATCCTTAATCGTAACCGCTTGTTCTCCATCAATTGTGTAGTGAACATCCTTAATACCGTAGGTCATCAAGCCATAGACATCTTCATTCATAAGATCATTAACAAATTTCAGGATCCGTCTTAACTCATTTTCATCCTTAACTTCGGATTTCGGGAAAGACAGCAGTCCCCCAATTCCGTTATTACCAGCCCAGATGGCACGATCTGCTTCATTGCCAGTGGAAGTGATATCGTTAACCATAACCAAATCCATGCCATCCTGTATGCCCTTAGACAGATTTAGCAGGTTCTTGCTGTCAAACAAGGCACCCACATAAATTCCAGCCTTTCCTTGCGCAAAATTCTGCTGCTGATCTGTTTTAGCCGTCACAGCAAAATCCTGATTGATATACCCACCATCATAAAGAGTCTTCATATAATCCATGGTTTTAACATAAGCCTCTGTATCGAACTCAGGTGTCATTTTACCCGCATCGTCAACGCTCCAATAGTTCGGTGTTCCAAAGTATGAGCCCAACGTCTTAAATGCTCCATATACAAGATCGCTGCGGTCCATGAAGCCTGTGGTATCCTTCTTGCCATTACCATCAGGGTCTTTTTCGGTAAACGCTTTCGCAACTTCCATCAACTCATCTGTTGTTTTTGGAACCTGCAGTCCAAGCTTATCCAGCCAATCTTTACGGATAACAACGCCGTTTCTAGCCAAGGACTTCTGGAAAGGAACCCCGTACAGCTTACCTGCAATCGATGCCGATGTACGTGTATCCTGTGAAATTTTAGCCAAATTCGGGAACTCATCAAGATAAGGACTTACTTCCCAGAACATACCGGCCTTCAGTGCATTACGTACAGAAGAGTTATCAAGAATAGTCAGGGTAACGATGTCCGCTAGGGAATTAGATGCTAACGAAGTATTAATACGTTCTTCTTTGGAAGGATCCGGAATCCATGAGAATTCAATCTCTGTATTCGTTAATTCTTCAATTTTTTCCAGAATAGGACCCGTTGGTGTTGTAGACGTTTGTAAAATGTTCAGCCAGCTAATCTTTGCTTTAGCATCTAGCACATCTGCAGGTGCAGCAGTTGTTTTAGCCGTTGAATTCGTTCCCCCATTTGAAGAATTTGACTCCTTCGCGTTATTGCCTCCTCCGCATGCAGTGAGTACTAACCCGCTACACAACATTAAGGCTGCAATTTTTTTGTAATTGCGATTCATCAACATTACCCCTTTTACTAATGTATTTGTTGTTGTATCTTCCACCTCTGCCCTTAAGGCAGAGGTAAGAATTCAGCATACTGTGAAGCCTAGTAAACACCATCTTCGCCGATTTTTTTAGCTAACTTGTTCGACAGCATTACGAGAATCAAGCCAACCACACCCTTGAACAGACCTACTGTGGTACTGAAACTCAATTGTCCGTTCTTTAAACCAGCTGTATAGATATAGGTATCGAAAATTTCTCCAACTTCGCGGTTCAAGGAATTGATCAGCAAGTACATATGCTCAAAGCCCAGATCCAGCGTGTGGCCAATCTTCAGAATAAGCAAGGTAATAATGATTGGACGAATCGCCGGCAGGGTGATATGCCATGTTTTGCGCAATCTTGCCGCTCCATCCATCTCAGCTGCTTCATATAACTGCGTATCCACTACGGTAATGGCTGCCAAATAAATAATGGTTGACCAACCAATTTCTTTCCAAATGATCTGTCCGATATACACGGTACGCAACCACTCGGGAGAAGTCAAAAAGCTGATCTTCTGCATCCCAAAGGCCGCCAACATCTCATTCAGCACCCCTCCATCCACATTCATAAATACATAGGAAATGGAGACGATGATAACCCATGACATGAAATGGGGGATATAAATAATCGTTTGAATGGTGCTCTTAAATAACTTGTGCTGAACTTCGTTAAGCATCAGCGCCACTATAATAGGTAGCGGGAAGAAAATAAAAATGTTTAATGCAAACAAGATAAGTGTATTACTCAATAGCATAAAGAAGGTAGGTTCTGTAAACAATCGGACGAAATGCTTAAACCCAACCCACGGGCTATCTGCTATACCCAGAAACGGCTGATAGTCCTGAAATGCAATGATAAGACCGCCCATAGGCAGGTACTTAAAAATAACAAAATACAAAAATCCCGGGAGTATCATTAAATACAATAACTTGTTTCTTTTTAAACTCAGCCAGCTAGGCCCCGTTCGCTTTTTTCTTACTGGATTAACTTTCGTGTTCAGCATGGTGACGTTTGCCTCTTTCACCTGATCGGCCTCCTTGATCGCGTTTCTTTACGATTCCCAGATTACGATCATTCGTCCATTACGTATATAATCATCAGATACTGATACTCCAAGAACCCTACAGCTATAAGGTTTTCCAGACCCGTGCATCTTATAGTGATTACTACAATACATAAAGATCATCTATGCCTTATCACGCTTTTTCCTCCCAAAACAAAGCCCAAGCTAATGATTATATACGGAATAACAGACCCCTGTTAAAGTTTCAATGAAACGATTACAAGGAGGATATCTGCATGTCGCAATCATCTTTTAAAAAAGAAACTATGGGTAGCCGGCTGTTTACTATTGTAAATACCACACTGCTTACACTCATTGCCCTAGCCTGTCTTTTACCCTTTGTCAATGTGTTTGCCAGTTCCTTTGCTTCAACACAGGAGGTAGTAGAAAAAAGCTTCATCCTGTTCCCGACGACATTCTCTTTGGATGCTTACCGTTATATACTGTCAACGCCTACTATCTTTAAAGGGCTTGGCGTATCCATCGGTGTAACCTTAGTGGGTACAGTTGTTAGTATGGTTCTTACCTCTTTAATGGCTTATGGATTATCTAGAAAATATCTGTACGGAAGAGATTTTATCAATTTCGTAATCGTGTTCTCCATGCTCTTCAGCGGAGGGATGATCCCTACTTTCCTAGTAGTTAAATATTTCGGGTTAATCGATTCCTACTGGTCCATGATCATGCCTGTTGCGATCAATGCTTTTAACCTGATCATTATGCGCAACTTCTTCCAGGCGCTGCCGGAAGGGCTAGAGGAATCAGCCAAGATTGACGGCTCTAATGATTTTGGTGTATTTTTCAAAATCATGCTTCCGCTGGCGATGCCATCTATCGCGACCCTCTCCTTGTTCTACGGGGTAGCTTACTGGAATACTTATATGAGTGCAGTTTTATATATGACGGACTCCACAAAGTGGCCTATACAAGTCCTGCTGCGCCAAATTGTTATCGTCGCCAGCGGGATGCAGGGAGATAATGCTTCTGTTGATATTATCCCACCTGCTCAAACCATCAAGATGGCGGTTATCGTAGTCGCAACCGTTCCAATGCTGCTCGCCTATCCTTTCGTACAAAAACACTTCACCAAAGGAGCCCTGCTGGGTTCTGTAAAAGGCTAAAACATTGCAGCTATACAAAACAGCCAGCCCCGGTCTCCCGGGGCTGGCTGTTTGTGTTCAGCGCCTTACTTCTCCTGTTTCTGGGTTCGGTATGCACCTGGTGTTACATGTTCTTTTTTACGGAAGGATCGAATAAAGTTCTGCGGATTATGGTACTGCAGCCTTTCAGCAATTTCTTTAATGGTCATATCCGTTTCTACAAGCCACTTCTTAGCCATTTCCAGGCGATAGTTCATTAGATATTCGCTAAACGTCATCCCGTACTCTTTTTTGAAAATACTGCTTAAATAGTTCGGACTGTAATGAAGGCGATCACCGATTAATTCTAACGTTAAGTCCTGATCAAATTCTGAGCGGACAATCACCGCAATTTTATCAGATAAAAGGCGGAACTGACGGTCTGTCTTCTCCTTAACACTGGTCACCATCGGATGAATAACTTCTTTGACCAAAATGCGTTCGATCTCTTCCGGATTACGGATGTCTAACAATCGGTGGTACAACGTAGAATTGTCCTCTGTCAGCAGAACCTCTACACCCAGCAGCTGCTCCAGCTGAATCAGATTGTTGACGAAACGTATTAATGTGACTTCGAAATTCAAAGGATTCTTACTGTGCTTCATCATTTCCCCGAGTAATGGATACAGAGAACAGGAGACTTGTTCTTCATCTCCAATCCGAATCGCGTCAAATAACTGGGACTCAAACTCAGACGGATAATGCAGTAGAACTGGACCCGAGATTACCTTCGATATATCCTCATAGAAAATGATGGACTCTTTGCCCAGATTTAAACGATGGTGCAGCGCCTGCTTACTCATCTCACAAGCTTCCTTACTAAATAATAAATTATCGTAAAAATTGCTTATTCCAACACTAACGGATAGTTTCAGGATTTCTCTAGCTGTTCGAATAATTGTCTTCGCATAGTCCAGTGCTATTCTCCGGTTCTCCTGTTCATTCGCTCCCTCAAAAATCAGGATGGTCGCTTGTGTACGGTCATTTAATAGGATAGGAATCATCCGCTTCTCCTGCGGAATCAGCTCTTCCACCAGTTTGTTGACCGCCACAAGCAGAAGGTCCTTGTCGCTAGCCTGCCGTTCCCCATAGTTATCCAGCTGTATCAGCAGCGTTGCATACACCGAATTCTGTGACAGCTCATAACCGAAACGAGGCAAACCTTGATTCAGCTCTTCTTGAGATATCCGGCTACGAAATAGATTTAGAATAAACTGAGTTTCCAACTTAGGCATCTCAGACTCAATAAGACCCTCTAGGCTTTCTTTCTCCGATAAGATGGTATCAATCGAATTAATAATCCAGTCTACCTCATTCTTGGGCTCTAGCTCTGCATTGGCAGGTAATAATCGGCGCTGAATCTGCCGGAATGGCTTGGTGAAATACAAAGAGATAACGTAAGCGACTACCGCAATCAACAATGTAATAAGCAGTACCATCATCACAATCCCGAATCGGGTTGTCTTTAGTGCATCTGAAATTTCCGATTTATCCAAAAGAGTTACGTAAATCCAATTATTATAAGAAGATTTAGCATAAATAGCTTTTATCGATTGGTGATCAGCCCGCTCCATGGCAATCGTCCCCAATTGCCCCCCGCCTCCGGCAACATTAGTAATATGGCTAAGCTGATTACTAGTCAGCAGGGACTTCCCGGTTTCCGACTCATATAGAAGCTCACCCTCCCGGTTAAGAATAAACACCGGTGTGTTTCCTTCGGTCTGAAGGGTGCTCTGCAAGGTCTGAAGTGATATATCAGATAAGGCAATCGCCTGTTTGGTCTGTGAGAATACCGGCAGGGTATTTACAAAGCGGATGCCTTTATCCGTCTTAACCCAAAATAAACCCCGGCTACGGTTATTGATATAGCTCTCATAAAGTGTCCTGCTCTCTTCTTCCGTTAAATGTGAAAGCTTCCCATTAGAAATCTGCCATTTCTGCTCCAAACTGATTAGAGAATAATTAACAAAATCCATCCCCATACTGGCAATGTAGTTAAGCTGGGAATTAATCTCGCGATACTCCTCAAAATCCTGCTCCGTGATCGGATTCTGCACAACCTCTCTGAAGGAACTGGTGGTACTGTAAGTATTAAAAGCGTATTCGATGGTCTGAATTTTCTGTTCCAGAGTGTTTTTAATTTGGGTAATTAAACTCTGTTTATCATCCGCTACTCTCTCATTTACCGAATTAATCGTCGTCAGATAAATATAGCCACCGAAGCTAATAACCAGGCCAATCCCCAGCACTAGAATAGGAACAAAAATCTTGTAGAATATCCTGCCTTTTTTCATGATAGACTCCTTAAGCATGTAATTATTTTCAATTATAGCGCTTCCAATAGGTTAAACCAAATGTTTTAAATGTGTATAATCGCAACCCTATTTTTATTGAAAATAGAAAACAAAAAAACAAGGCAAAAAACGCTTCATCAAGCCCAGTGCTCAATGAAGGTTTTTTGCCTTATATTATAATGCCTTTATTCCCTATCCTTATATTTCAATCTCTTCCGTTGAATCCGAAAGACCACCACTCTGCACGCCATTGTTATTGGCTACCGCAAGAACATATACTTTATATTTAACACCCTTAACAATTAATGCACCATTAACGTCTCTTCTCGAGGCTACAATTGTAGGATTCGTTCCGTTAGGCGTTATCGACGTATAATACGAGGATTTCACCTCAATTGCTTCCGCTGAACCAAAACCTTGTTTGGACGGAACCACCAGAATTCGATATTCCGAAATGTTAGACTCGTTAGAGGAACGGTTGAAACTTACTAGTATTTTACCCTCATCCACACTGTACGTTACATTGGTGACAGAGGTTACCGGCAGCTTAGTGGATAAAGTTATGGCATTCGACTCTGAGGACAACACATTAGTGCCTGAGTACTTGCCGCTGCCAATCGTTAACACATACACTCTGTAACTGATTCCACTCTTTATTAAATTTCCGTTTACGTCTCTGGCTGAAGAATCCAAGACTTGACTGGTGTTATTTCCTGAAGTGCCTACCGCTGTGTAATTGGAGCTAGAAACCGCATTTGCCTGGGTTAAACTAAAGCTGCTGTAATAGGAAGTAGGTACAATCAGGATTCGATACTGGCTAATGTACGT
Source organism: Paenibacillus sp. FSL R7-0163 (assembly GCF_037969975.1). Lineage (NCBI taxonomy): Bacteria > Bacillati > Bacillota > Bacilli > Caryophanales > Paenibacillaceae > Paenibacillus > Paenibacillus sp. FSL R7-0163. The sequence continues at coordinate 294,198 of NZ_CP150224.1, read as the reverse complement.
TTCATCCGTGGCATGGTTAAAGGATACTTTTAAATCCCTGCCGTCTTCGTAATCATTAACGTCCCTTACATCCAAGCTCGAAATAGGAGCCAATTTGTAATCTACATTCAACGTAATTAAAGGTGAACCAGAAGAAAGAACATTGCTGCCTGAGTAATTCCCGCTTCCGACGGTTAATACATATACTCTGTAATTGATTCCACTCTTTATCAGGTTACCGCGCACGTCCCTTGATGACGAGGTTAACACTTGATTGGTGCTGGATCCTGTTGTGCTCACTGCTGTGTAGTTAGAACTGTACACATTATTGGCGTCAGATAAACTGAAGCTGCTGTAATAGGAAGTAGGTACAACCAGGATGCGATACTGGCTAATATACGTTTCATTCGTAGCGTGGTCAAAGGATACTCTTAAATCACGGCCATCATCATAGTCATTTACGTCGCTTACATCCAAATTGTAGACAGCACTCACATTGTAGTCAACAGCCAACGTAATTAATGTTGACTCCGATGAGAGAATGTTGGTGCCCAAATTCTTCCCGCTTCCAATCGTTAACACATACACTCTGTAAGGTGTTCCATTCTTAATCAAATTACCACGCACGTCTCTTGCTGACGAGGCTAACACTTGACTGGTGCTAGATCCTGTTGTGCTCACCGTTGTGTAGTAAGAGCTGGAGACATTATTCGCCTCAGATAAACTAAAGTTGTTGGAATAAGCTGTAGGCACAACTAGAATTCGGTACTGGCTAATATACGTTTCATCTGTAGCGTGGTTAAAGGATACTTTTAAATCCCGGCCATCTCCAAAGTCACTAACGTCGCTTACACTTAAATTAGAGACATTGACCGAGGACAGCGTAATCGCAGATGAAGCAGCAGACAATAAATTATTGGCTGTATTACTGCCACTATCTACACCCATAACAAACACACGGTAACCAACTCCCGTCTTAATGAGGGCTCCATCCACATCCCTCGCTCCAGACGATAAGATCTGGGTGATATTGGAGCCTGTTTTATTGACCTGTGTGTAATTTGAACTGCTAACAGCATTTGCTGCCGCCAAATTAAAAGAAGAATAATTAGTAGCTTTGACTACAAATATCCGGTAAGAACTCACCTTGGATTCATCCGATACCTTATTAAAGCTTACGGCTAAATCGCGGCCATCACTATAATCGCTCACATCACTTACTTGTACATTACTTGGGGCAACGACTACAGTATTAGTATTAAGCGATATAGTCGAAGAACTATACGAGAGAGCGCTGGTATTATTGCCTTTGCCCACTGCGAAAACATAAGCTACATAGGTTTGATTACCTTTAATGAGGTCACCATCCACATCCCTTGAATTTGCGGTCATTCTAATCGTAGGATTAGTGCCTGTAGCTAAAACAGTAGAATAATTGGCGGATGTAACCTTTTGTGCAGATGAGATATTAAAAGTGCTCCAAGCCTTTACAATCATTACCCGGTAATGATCCACAAGAGCTTCATTAGAAGATTGGGTGAAGCTGACCTGGAGATCACGGCCGTCACCGTTATCACTTACATCCTTTAACTGCACATTCGATGCCGGATTTACAGTTCCAGTTTTACCGCCGGAAGTCGTTATGGTCACCACTTTGGTGCTCGGATTCCAACCCACATCATGACCCAATGACTCACTTACAAACCGTGTAGGAACCATCGTTCTTCCTTTCAAATTCTGTCCCGGCACATCTAGAGTTACAGCTTTATTGTTAATCGTGGCTGTCTTTGAGCCAATCTTTAACATAATCGTTGTATTATCTTTAGTTGCAGTTACAGTTTGTGTTTTCTGATTCCACTTGATGGTGGCATTAAAGGCTTCAAAGATTGCGCGTAGGGGTACCATCGTCCGTCCATTTACCATCACCGGTGCTTGATCTGTGGACAATCGAACCCCGTCAATAAAAATACTGATGGGCGCAGTAGCAGCTTTCACTGAAGATTGAAACATCATCGGCAAAACTAATAAGCCCACTAAAATAGAAATCCATAACTTCTTCACAGATTCACCCTCCTGGAATGACGAATACATTTTTTTCCTAACCTTTTGACGCTCCTACTAGGATAAAAGTTTCACGCATTATGGTTACAATATTTTAATCTTGAACCCGTTCCTTCGATCCGCCACAAACCGCTCTGTAAAAAGAAAAAGAGAGCGCAGTGTGCGCTCTCTCCTTTGAGTTATTCGCTGATACTTTTATCCACATTTTTCTTCGGAATTCCATCCAATCCGTACTCCCAATCATAAGCATCAAAAATTTTTCTCGCTACAGGTGCTGCACTACTAGATCCAAATCCGCCTTCAGGAATAACTACAGCTACAGCAAGCTTTGGATTTTCGCGTGGTGCAAAAGCTATAAACACTCCATTATCACGGTTTATGTTTTTACTATCCGTCTGTTGTGAAGTTCCTGTTTTACGTGCAAAATCATAGGGGAAATCACCGAAAGCACTTTTAACGTCACTGTTCATCCCTTTCTTTATCTCCCGCCAATAGGATTTATCGAAAGTAGTCACTTCATCAAGCACTTCCCGTTTGAATTCTTTGATAACTTTACCTTTGGAGTCCGTGATCTTGCTTACTAGCTGTGGTTTGATTCGTTGCCCTTCATTGGCTAGTGTAGCCGCATATTGCGCCAACTGAAGAACGGTATAACGTCCCTGCTGCCCAAAAGAAGCATAAACAAGTGCCGACTGAACTGAACCCGCTTTAGCTTCAGCTTTATAATTCAAATCACCCAAGTATTCCCTTGGTAAACCTATCCCTGTTGGAACACCTAGACCGAATTCTTTCATATATGTGTCCCATACCCCAATGCCCTTAGACTTGTATTTGTCGTACAATTTTTTCCCGATCATATCAACCATATATACGTTTGAAGATTTTTCAATGGCTGTATAAGGATACAAAGAGCCGTATACATGATTGGATGAGTTCCTTACATTAGTCTCATGTCCTTCCCTACCAAATGAGGTGATCCCCTTATCTTGATAAGTAGAAGAAGTACTTATAAAGCCCTCTTTTAAGCCAATTAATACACTCAATGGTTTTATGGTCGAACCAAGCAGCACGGTGGATTCAAAATTATGCCCTGATCTTCCCGATGAGTATGGAGTTATTGTTCCATTTTGGTAATGCTTTTCAATTTTTTTATACACCTCTGGAGAGATCGAACCCGTAGCCCAGCTGTTGGTATCATAGTCAGGCATACTTGCCATAGCAATAACATTACCTGTATCCACTTCCATGGCTACAGCGTAACCTGTTAAAGCATCAGGATGTGTTTCTCCCTGAACGGTGTGTGAATGCAACCACTGAATCTGATCTTTAATGGCTTCTTCGGTCTTCAGCTGAATTTTTTTATTAAGGGTAGTCCAGATAGTGCTTCCTTTGACCGGGGGTTCAATACTGACAATTTTTTCCGCCATATTCTGCGGATCTACGGAAACTTCCTTATATCCATTCTGTCCCCGAAGCTCCTTCTGGTATTGCAGCTCCAAGCCATCAAAGCCTACTAGCTCATCCTCTTTATAGTTAAGTCCAGGGTGCTGATTATTTTTCATCGCCTGAAGTACATCCTTATAAAGATCTAAACTAGTAGAGGATTTGAAAAATTTCACGTAGCCAACAGCTTGTACAGCCACCGTATCGGTATCATAATGCCTGCTGCTTTCCTCTATCACTTCAAGGTTTGGATATTCGTTTTTGTGTTCTAAAAAATAAGCGATTTCTTTCTTAGTTAAACCTGATTTAATTCTTCGCGCTACATAACCAGAGAGTTTTTTTGAATATAAATCCATAGACTCAAGGATCTCTTCTGTGGTTAGTTTTTTCTCATTAGAATCACCATAAGTTTCGAAGGCTTCTGCTAACTTGCTGGCGAGCGCCTTTGATTTATTATTTGCCTCAGCAGTTAAGGTAACTTTTTTCGTAGTTTTATCTGTTTTTGTTGCGGTATATTCCTTATCCAAAGTAAGGTACAAAGATTGAACGGGCGTTGAGTATGCCAATTTCTCACCATCAGCAGCGAGGATATTCCCTCTCAATGCCGATAATGCCACTATTTTCGTATCCCGATTAGCCTCAGCTTCAGATAACGTAGGTCCTTCGACAAATTGCAAGACCGCAAGGCGTAGGATAATCACACAAAAAATAATAAAAGTGCTAAAGAAAAAAATGTTGATTCTTAATTCGCCAGAGTTGTTAATAGTTTTGCTGTCGTCTTGTACACCTTTTCTGTCGAAGAGCCTCACATAATCCCACTCCTTATTTCCAAAATTCTACAGCATAAGATTAAAGTATAAACTAGCAAACGGAAATATACAAAATTAAGAATAATAGTTAAATAATTGTTCACAAATCGATAATATCCAATTAAAAAAGCAGCTTTCCCCGGTATGGGAGAATCGCTGCTTTTTGTTTATGGGCGTTGGTGGCCTGCACCAATAAATTGTCATCATTCGTTGAGGTCTACGGACTCAGATGACGTTATATGCGGATTTTTAGCCTTTGGAGCTTGGTTTCGGACTCCAGAGACGTTACTCCTTAGGAAGAGGGGCAAATTGGGTACTTTTCATACCAATAGCGACTATGCGGTCCGTTGGCACTTCAAATGCGAAATAAAGCTGCGTTTAAGGTCATCTGTGTCCGATAGCTGTAGCGTAAGGGAGGGGAATTTTAAACAGATGAAACGATGTTTGAGGAGTTCTTGATAGAGCAAGCTCTAATTAATCAGGGGGTGCCCAGCAGCCATTTTACGGCTGATGGGGCACCCCCTGATTTTTTCTTATAACAAAATCTACACTTTTCTAACCTGTGACCGGTACATTAGAAACAAGAAATACGGAGCCCCAATCAGCATAATAATAAGACCTGAAGGGATTTCTTTCGGCGCCATTATGGTTCTTCCGAGCGTATCGGCAATAACGAGCATCAAGCCGCCAAGTAACCCTGACAAAACAATCGAGCGTCTCGTATGATGACCAATCATCATACGCACCGCATGCGGCGCCATGAGTCCGAGAAAGCCAATTGTTCCCACACTTGCAACGGCTCCCGCTGCAAGCAAAACGCCGATAATCATAGCCCAAAGCCGCGTTCCTCGAACCGGCAAGCCCAATCCTGTTGAACTCTCGTCACCAAATGCCAACAAATCGCATTTCCGGCCCAAATAGTATGCAATCGGAACAAGTACAAGCAGGAATGCAAATAGGATGTAAAATTGATTCCAGCTTCGTCCATAAGTCGAACCCGTTAACCAAATTAAGGAGCTACTGCTCCATAAACTTCCTTTGACGATCATGACCTGGATTCCGGCAGAGGCAATAGCAGAAACTGCAATTCCAAGCAAGATCAGAACCGATGGATTCAAGGACCTACGCCAGGCCATAAAAAAGACAAAAGCTGCAGCCAGTGCCCCACCCACGATTGCGGCAAGCGGAACTGCAAATACCGTCAATGCTGGCCAAACGGTCATTACGGCCAAAGCACCAAAGCCAGCCCCTGAGGTCACACCAATAATAGAGGCATCTGCCAGTGGATTTCGAACAGCACTCTGAATCAATACACCACTGATTGCAAGTGCGATCCCTCCTGCAGCCGCTACGAGTGTACGGGGAAGCCGTAAATTCAGCAGGACGGAATAGGATTGATCCCCCCTATGGAACAGACTGCTCAGCAATTCGCTGATCGGTATTTTTGTTCCCCCAAATGATAAGCTTACCAGGATAATAGCAATCAGCAGCACAGTCATAACTATAGCCGTCGGCACAAAGCGCAGACGCAGTCCCGCCCCACCGATACTCATCGATGATTGGCCAGCGCCTGAGCCCGATATATTTTTCATCTTGGTGAGTACCAGCCAAATGAGCCACGGGGCTCCAATAATCGCCATAACTGCACCAACAGGCATTTCACCCACACTGCTTCGCACTACACGCGCTAGCGTATCCGCTGCCGTGATGAGCAAGGCTCCCCACAACGCGCTTGCAGGAATGAGCAGGCGATGCTTGCGAATTCCACTAAGCCGGACAAGATGGGGAGCCACTAAGCCGACGAAGCCAATCGGTCCGACCACGCTGACTACAACCGCAGCCATTAATACCGATAGGCCAAGCCCCGTCGCCCGAATTAACCCTACTCGCTGTCCAAGTGAACGGGCCGTTGACTCATCGAGCTCCAGCGCATCAAATTGTCTGCCGGCAAATATCGCTGCCAATAGCAGCACTACGACAAAAGGCCAGGCATATATAACACCGTCCCAATCCAACTGGATTAGGGAACCTGAACCCCATAAAAACAGATTTTGTGTTTCTGTTCTTTTAAAAATATGTATGGCCGATGTAAACGCTCCGAGCACCATGGAGACGATCATACCTGACAAAGCCAGCCGAACAGGTGTGGCTGCCTTGCCTCCACTCAATAAATAAGCGGCTAAAGCAGCAAGCAGTCCCCCTGCAACTGCGAGCAAAAATGGAAACTCATGCTGCAAAGCAGGAAAAGCTACCATACCAAGCACGACCATAAAGTATGCCCCGGCATTAATCCCAAGTGTATCTGAGGAAGCAAGCGGGTTCTTCGTTATAGTTTGCAATAATGCCCCAGCCACAGCCAGAGCAGCCCCGGCCAGCAGACCAATAACTGTACGTGGCATGCGGATATCCCAGAGCAGATTATGTTCCATTATATCTTGGCGATTCAGCAAACCATCTATTACAGTAGCTGCAGGGATCTTGGCTTCCCCAAAGCCTAAACTTAAAACGAACAGAATGAAGAGGACGGCAAAGCCGCCCCCAAATATTCCAATGATCCGCCAGTTCATGCCGATAGAGGCTTCTTTGCTACTCTTTTCGTTCATAACCGCACTCATTTCGTTAATGTATTTACAACTTCATCCACGATAACTTTGGAGGAGATCGGACCGCCGAACACCCAAGTAGTACTGCTCAATCCGAAGGTGCGATTCTCTTTCACAAAGTTAAGGCCATTCCAAACGGAATTATCCTTCAGTTCTTTCGTGAAAATATTATCATCCTCTTGGACGATATAGATCAGATTTGTATCCTGAACCGCAGGCAATGCTTCAACTGTAGAGGTACTGAATCCGTAAACTTCGAAATTTTCGGGTTTCCAGTCGTTTTTCAGACCGATCCGATCCAAAGTTTGTACCGCAAGTGAATTATCTGTAAAAAGACGCATCGTTGCTGCATTCTGGTAGCTGTATGCTTGTGTCAGTACATAGTTCAAGCCTTCTTTGCCTGCATCAGCCAGCTTTGCTTTTGCATCTGCATAATGTGCATCCAAATCAGCAAGAACCTTATCGGCTTCTGCTGTTTTACCTACTGCCGCTGCAATCGTTTTGAAAGTATCTTCCATCAGCGTGTACTGATTACCTTCTCCTTCATTCGGATACAAGCCGAAAATCAATGTTGGAGCGATACTTTTAAGTTGATCATAAATTCCTTCATGCCCACCCGTATTGGCAATAATCAGATCAGGCTTTAATGAAGCAATTGTCTCCAGATCTGGCTCGTCACGGGAACCAACATCAGTCACGTTTGCATCAAGCGGTGCTTCAGAAGTTACATACAGCTTATAGTTTTCGTTATCTGCGTTACCTACTGGCTGCACTCCCAGTGCAATAACATCCTCTGTAAAGGTCCATTCCAATACCACAACTTTTTGTGCAGGTTTGTCCAGCGTAATCTCGCCTTTAGAATCTTTTAATACAATAGGACCGCTTGTAGATTCACTGCCCGCGTTTTCAGCAGCTGGTTTATCAGTTGCTCCCGCGTTCGATGTTGAATTGTTCTTTTGGTTAGTACCACAGCCTGATACGACCAATATAATAGCAATAACCATAAATAAACTAATTAACCTTTTGTGCATTTGCTTTATCCCCCTGGATTCAACGTTCGAAGTTTATTCTATGATAACAGTTATCAATCTATTGATAATGATTATCACAGAAAACATATTAGTAATCTTATACGCGATTCTCCCGAAAGTCAAAGTTAAAATTTAAGGCTTAACCGTCCCTACTCCATGATCTGGTTTGTAATTCTTTCAATGTGTATGGTCAGATACAGCATTTCATCATTTGTTAACTCCCGATTATATGTTTTATCAATATAGATTTTAATTTTCTCAACGCTTGCGAAAGCTTCCTTATACTGCTGCTTTACCAAAATAAATAGGCCATTCTCATTATCAGGAGGTGGAGTACCGTTGATGAGACGTTGTGCAAAAAATTTCAAATGAGTGATAAAACGGTAATAAGCAAGGGACTCCTCGTCGTACTCTAGCCTGAAATGGCGCTTCACGATATTTAGGATGTCGTTCATGATCTTGGTGATATTCACCATGTTAGGCATCTCTTCATTTAGTTCAGCATTCACCAGATGGAGAGCAATATGTCCAGCCTCATCTTCGGGAAGTCTGACTCCGAGCTTGGAATGTATGATTTGAAGCGCAGCTTTCCCAACCTCATATTCTTCTTTATAGAATCTTTTGATTTCCCAAAGCATGGCGTTTTTAATCTTCATCCCTTTTGAGAATCTCTCCAGCGCAAAACTGATATGATCTGTCAGACTAACATAAATACTGTCATCCAGCATTTTACCGAGCTGCAGTTTGGCGAAGTTAATAATCTCTTCTGAGAGCTCCATGTGCTCGATTGGAATCTCGGAAAGCAGCGTTTTTAGCTTATCTGAAAGTTTTTGATTGCTTAAAGTGAATATCTTTTCAATTTTATCTTCTTCTAAAAAGTCACCACGTTTTTTCTTAAAGGCCAGTCCTCTTCCCATGACTACTAGTTCAAAATTTTGGTCATCTATGACAGTAACAACATTGTTGTTTAACACTTTTTCGATCCGCATATTACAGCTCCTTACCTTTTCATTTTACAAAGCTAGCTCTTTTTTTATAGTATTCTATAATAAAAAATCGATCTCTAAGTAGCAGTACTAAGAGATCGATTCCATTCATACCTTATGACTCTTCAATAGATCACACTACAACAGTCAGCAGATCTTCACCCGGTGTAATAGCTGTTTTATTGGTACCAATCACATCACTATAATTAGCCGTATTGGTAATAATTATCGGCGTTGTGCATTGATAACCTTCATTTTTTATTTGTTCAAAATCAAATTCAATCAATAGGTCACCCTGTGTAACTGTTGCTCCTTCTTGCACCTTCACATCAAAGTATTTACCTTTTAGCTTCACGGTTTCTATACCGATATGAATCAGGACCTCAACACCCTCATCCGATACTACCGCAATACAATGACCTGTTCTGAAAATAGTGGATACAACTCCACTTACCGGTGAATAAAGCTTGCCTTCTGTGGGTTCAATTGCAATCCCCTTGCCCATTGCTTCAGAAGCAAAGGCAGCATCATCTACTGAGGTTAAAGGGATTACATTACCAGCCAGAGGGCTTACAACGGTTGAACTTTTCACGGCGTGAGAAAGGATAACCTCGCTTTTTTCAGTATTCGTTTTTTCTTCTACAATATTCACTTTCTTTTTATCTTCATAACCAAATACCATGGTAATTACCATAGCCAATACAATGGTCACACCTGCTATAATCGCTTGAACGGCCAGCGGAGAGAATGCGGGAAGACTTAATACGCTCACAAATGCGAATACTTCCATCTTCACTTTGAAAAGACCACTAAGTGCTCCACCTACACCGCCCGCAATAGTTACATAAATGAAAGTCCGTTTGTAACGAGTCAGCAATCCGTAAATAATAGGTTCTGTCACACCTGAAAGCGCGCCTGGTATAAATGTACTGCCGGCCAATGTTTTCAACTGTTTGTCTTTTGTTTTCAGGAAGATCCCCAACGCTACACCCAGCTGAGCGAAGATGGCCATGCCGGCCATTGCATATATCGGATCTCCACCCTTAGCAATGTTCTCAAGAATAATTGGCACAAGTCCCCAGTGCAATCCGAGGACAGTCAAATATGTCCAAGCTATTCCCACAATTGCCCCTGTAACAATACCGCTTTTCGTACTGAGGAACAAAATAGCGTCTCCAATTAAATTCCCTACATTCACGCCAAACGGTCCGAACGCTAAAATAGTTAACGGTACAATCACAATCAAACATATCATAGGGACTAAGAACATCTGCAAATCCTTGTGTATAAACTTTCTTAGCTGCTTATCCAATAAAGCGTATATACAGATGGCGATAAAAATCGGAAACACGCTTGATGAATAGTCCGAAATTACTAAAGGAATACCTAAAAAATGTGGAGATTCAACACTTGCTAATCCCGTAATATTAGGCTCAAGTAAGGCCGCGCCGATACTACCACCCACATAAGCATTCACGCCCAGCCTAATCGATAACGTAATCCCTAAGAAAATGGGTAGAAAATAAAACACGGCATTACTAGCGCCCGCTAATACTTTATAAGTTTCGCTATCCGCACTTAGAACATGTAACGAAGCCAGTACAGTTAATAGCGCTTTCAACATACCCGCACCTGCTAAAGCACCAATCAGAGGCGAGAAGCTTCTGGAAATAACATCAAAAATCAGAGTCCCTATGGGTTTCTTTACCTTGTTCTCGCCAGAGTCACTGTTAGGGGTTATGGATTTGGCAATTTCTTTATACACATCAGCAACATGGGTACCCACTATAACTTGAAACTGTCCCCCTTTGCTAACTACCCCAATAATCCCTTTCATTTTCTCCAAATTTTCTTTATCAGCTTTTTGCTCATCGTTAAGTGTGAATCTTAGTCGCGTGGCACAATGAATCACATTGTTAATATTCTTCTCCCCACCGACAGATTGGATAATGTCTTTACTTAGCTGTTCATAACTCATTTTTATACACCCCTTTGTAACAGATCAATTAATCACGGATATCAGGGAACACAAAAAAACCTAAATCACATCTATGTACGAGAGAGATTATCCCCGTAAACATAAATGAAACTTAGGTTTTGCCTGCTATGCAGTAGCAATCCTGATATCCGATTAATTTATTATTTACAAATTAACATGTTCAATTAATGATGTCAACAATAAACCAGGGTCTGTATAATATTGGATAACAAAAAAAGAGCCCTGATAGATCAAGAATATCTTGATTATCAGGACTCTTTTTATTAGAACAGGCTTTGTCCGTTCGATTCGATTACTTCTTTGTACCAGTGGAAGGACTTCTTACGGTATCTCTCCAGTGTACCTGAACCATCATCATGACGATCTACATAAATGAAGCCATAACGTTTCTTCAGCTCGGCGCTTGTTGCGCTAACCAAGTCGATGCAGCCCCAGCTCGTATACCCCATAACTTCCACGCCATCGGCAATAGCTTCTGCTACTTGAACCAAATGATCTCGCAAATAATTGATCCGGTAATCGTCGTTTACTATCTTCTCACCGTTCCCGTCTACAACCAGCTGATCGACGGCGCCAAGGCCATTTTCCACGATAAATAGCGGTTTTTGGTATCGGTCATAGAACATATTCATCACATAACGCAAGCCCTGCGGATCGATCTGCCAACCCCATTCGCTCGCTTCCAGATATGGATTCGCTACCCCGCCCAGCAGATTTCCTTCTCCTCTGATCTGTTTCTCCGGATCGGCCGTTTCACATGTGCTCATATAGTAACTGAAAGATATGAAATCCACGGTATGCTTCAGAATTTCTTCGTCCCCTGGCTCAAAATGAATGTGGATTCCATTTTCCTTAAAGAACCGTTTCATATATCCTGGATAGTAACCTCTGCTATGAACATCCGCGAAAAACATATTTTTGTGATCGCTTTGCATCGCCTTGATCAAATCGTCCGGATGCGGAGTGAGCGGATAAATTGGCATGCTCAGCACCATACAGCCTATTTTGAAATCAGGATTGATCTCATGACCGATCTTCACCGCCAAAGCACTTGCAATGAACTCATGGTGAATGGCCTGATACAGATCCTGCTTACTCAATTTCTCCAATGGAGTATTGATTCCGCCACTCATAAATGGGAACTCTAGGATAGAATTGATCTCGTTGAAGGTCAGCCAGTATTTAACCTTATTCTTGTAACGATTAAAGATCGTTCTCACATATCGCTCGTAAAAATCCACCATCTTACGGTTAACCCATCCATCATACTCTCGTGCCAAATGCAGCGGGGTCTCATAATGGGAGATAGTAACTAGCGGCTCAATGCCGTATTTATGACACTCATCAAATAGATCATCGTAGAACTGCAAGCCTTGTTCATTCGGCTCCGGCTCGTCCCCTTTCGGAAAAATCCGGGACCAGGCAATAGACGTCCGGAATACTTTAAAGCCCATTTCCGCAAACAGCTTAATATCTTCTTTATACCGGTGATAGAAATCGATACCAATCAACTTCATGTTATCGTCGGTAGGAACTTCTGTAGGCGCAGACTTAATGCCATGCGGCATGACATCTTGAGTAGACCAGCCTTTGCCATCATCCTGATATGCCCCTTCAAGCTGGTTAGCGGCTACAGCCCCACCCCATAGGAATCCTTCTGGAAATTGTAAGTTCATATTTCTTCCCGCCTTTGCTATTGTGATAGTATAGGTTTACTGCTCTAATCCGAATCCTAAACCTTGGAACGCGTTACATGTCAAGGATTAATCTTGCAAAGGAGATAAGCCGATGTCCACACTTGACGAAATTGCTAAGCTGTCGGGCTTTTCCAAAGCTACGGTATCCCGAGTCCTGAACGATTCTCCCCATGTCAGCAAGGAAACTAGGGAGAAAATTCTCGCCATTATGAAAGAGACGGACTATGTTCCCAATCGGAATGCCATATCTTTATCCAAAGGCCAAACCCAGCAAATCGGCATGATTACCTTAGACCTAAACGAGCTTATTTTGTGCTTCATGAACAGCTTCGTCGAAATCTCCGGCCGTTACGGGTATCAGACGATTATTTATACCACCGGCGGAGATAAGCAAAAGGAACTTCAGGCTTTCGAGGATCTCAAACAGAAAAGAGTCGACGCCCTGCTTATTCTGACCGCTGTTAACGATAAAAATGTCATAACTTCCTACTGCAAATACGGCCCGATTGTGTCCTGGCAACGCATGGACCATCCTGAAATACCGTCAGTTGCCATGAACCAATATGACGGATATGCACTCGCTCTAGAGCATTTGATAGAGCGGGGTTATACGCGTATCGCTAATGCTTTTGGCCGCCCAAGCAGCATAAATACCCAGAGTAGACGACTAGCTTATGAGCAAATCATGACCAAATATAATCTTCCCATCGTTGAGAAATGGTATTACTCCACGATTTATGGAATCCGTGACGGAGAGCAATTGGTGCGAACCCTAATTGGACAACCCGATCAGCCGGATGCTATTCTGTGCTCCAATGATTTGGTGGCGGTGGGCGTTCTGAGCGAAGCACGTAGACAGCAGCTGGATGTGCCCCGTGATCTAGCCATCGTTGGTTTTGATAATTCGGAGCTGTCGCAGACGCTCGGAATTACCACTGTTCGGAATCCGATTGCGGGACAGGCGGAGAACGCCTTTCTTCTGCTGGCTCCAACCCTGCTTGGACTGGATATGGAGCTGCAGCCCCTATCGTTCCAACTGATCGAACGGGAGACAACATAGGTTGCCCATTCTCAGAAGATTCCGACTGTACATTCCATAAAAAAACAGTAAAATTGTATTGAAAATTTTGATGAAGATAGGTGTTTTTTATGACAAATAATGTATTGAATCCTAGGGTTGATAAATTCTTAAGTAAAGCGAAACAATGGCGGGAAGAATATGAGCAGTTGAGAACGATCGTGCTTGATTGCGGGCTGACCGAAGATTATAAGTGGATGCATCCATGTTACACATTTGATGATAAAAACATAGTATTAATTCATGGATTTAAAGAATATTGTGCGCTTCTCTTTCACAAAGGTGCCTTGTTACAGGATCCCAATGGGATTCTAATTCAACAAACAGAAAATGTGCAGGCAGCGCGCCAAATTCGGTTTACGAATGTGCAACAAATCGTTGAAATGGAAGCTGTTCTGAAAGCCTACATTCAAAATGCCATAGAAGTTGAAAAAGCGGGTTTGGAAGTCGAATTAAAAAAGAAAGAGGATTACCTCATTCCTGAAGAGCTTCAGACCAAATTCGCTGAACTTCCTGGCTTGAAAACTGCTTTTGAAGCCTTAACGCCTGGACGGCAAAACGCATATATTTATCATTTTTCTCAAGCGAAACAATCCAAAACCCGCGTATCCCGAATTGAAAAATTCATCCCGCAAATCCTTGAGGGTAAGGGATTAAATGATTAGCGTTGCTGACAATGAGTCAATTAAGCCTTAGGGTTTATTGGCTCTTTTTTTAAATTGTCTTCTTCTAACTGCTTGTAATAATCCTCAACAAAGGCCTTGAACTTTTTAGCGACATTAGTCATGTACCGGTTGGTATACCATGAGATTTCAATGGTGCGGGTACTTATGGGTTCTTCAATGGGAAGAAGCACAACAGAGGATCCTTGAGAACCCCCCCAAGTTACAGCGGGGATAAAAGAAACCCCTAGTCCCGAACGGACTAGACTGCGTACCATCGAAGGCTCATCGCATTCATAAATGATACGCGGAGCAAATCCGGCGGCGTGACAGAGAGAATCCGTCGTTTCGCGCAGCTGCTTGCCTATTTTCAAACTAATAAAACCGTCTTCCGCGAGTTCATTCAGACGTACACTTTTACGGGTTGCGAGCCTGTGCTCATTAGGAACCGCCAGCAGGATTTCTTCCGTTAATACCGGTGTGGACACTGTTCCTGGAATCTTGAGCGGAGTAGAAGAAATACACAAATCAAAAGCCGGATAACGTGAGATCTCCTGATCCTGCTGCAATAGCTTGAATTGAGCTTCCGGGTACTTCTGGCGAAATAATGTGATCATATCCGGAAGCAAATAGGAACCCGCTTGGATAAAAATCACTACAGTTCCTGTCGGTCGCTCAGACAAGTCCAATAGCTCTGTTTTCCCCTCCTCTAACGTTTGTAGGGCTAAATCAACTTTCACAAGAAACCGCTTTCCATATTCATTTAATCGAATGTATTTTCCTGTGCGATCAAACAATTTGACGTTTAATTCGCCCTCAAGATTTTTGATCATTTTACTAATAGCAGGCTGTGAGATTTGGAGTATTTCGGCTGCCAGGGTCATATTCTCAAGCTTTGCAACCGTTTGAAAGTACCGAAGCGAAAGTAAATCCAACGAAACCACCCTCTTCTATAACCTTAGAGTTATGTATTTTATATATAATAATATATTTTTCATCATCATAGCAGAACACTATAATAAAGAGAATTAAAAATACATAAGAATCTGCAGGAGAAAGGGGAACTATAAATGAGCACACGAGAACCAATGGAAGAAATTATTACAATCTCCAGCGGTCAGCTTAAGGGCATACGTCTGCCAGAACTTGGGGCGATCGCATGGTTAGGGATTCCTTATGCGGAACCTCCCATAGATAAGCTCAGATGGAAAGCACCGCGTGAGATAGAACCTTGGACAGGTGTATTGCCTGCATGCCATTTTAATAATAGCAGTGTCCAATTCATTCAAGGGGAACCTGGCGGCAGTGAAGATTGCCTCTTTTTGAATATTTGGCGACCGGATCATGCCGAGGCAGGCTTACCCGTATTCGTCTTCCTCCACGGTGGCGGAAATATTGGGGGTTCGGGACGGGATTTTCAAGGTGGAGAATTGGCGTGTAAGACAAATAGTATAGTGGTTACAGTGAATTACCGTTTAGGAGCAATGGGATTTTTCCGGCATCCCTCACTCCGAACCGGGGACCCCTTGGATGACTCAGGAAATTACGGTCTCCTCGATGTTCTTCATGCGCTAAAGTGGCTGCACAATAACATTGTTTGCTTTGGGGGAAATCCAGGGAACATAACATTAGGGGGCCAGTCTGCAGGTGCAAGAAATGCATTAGCTGCTTACCTTTCACCGCTGGGCAGAGGGCTCTTTCATAAGCTTTTTATTATGAGCGGAGGTTTAACAACGGCTGTTACGGAGCAAAGCGAAGAAAAAGCAGATGACATTTTAATAGAGTTATTAATAAAAACAGGAATGGTCAGCACTCAAGATGAGGCAAGAGTATGGATTTCCACACAATCTGCGGATAAGATTTCCGCCTTCCTATATCGTCAGAATGCCTTTCACTTTGTCAAAATCATTCGTGAGACGGGGCTTCAGATGGCTGCTTTTCCCCATTTGATCGAAGATGGCACGGTCATTCCTATTGGTGGCTTCGACAATCTAAATAACCGCGATCACCCTTCCCTGCCGATCATCCTTGGCAGCACTGCCAGCGAATTCTCCGAGTTCACTTTATGGGATACTCATTTCTTCTCCCTAGTGCAAAAGGAAGAGTTAGCCGGAAATGTGGAAGAAAAGAAGCTCTATGAAGCTGCAGTCCAATATGGGAGCGATCTGTATGCAGAATTTAATGTAGAGCAGACTACAGAGATATTATTAAGTGCGATTCCGGAGATGCCCATCTATGCTTACCGCTTCGCCTGGGGGTTAAGAGACGGAGTGATCGATCCTTACATCCGTTTTCTTATGGGTGCCCCGCATGGTGCAGACATCCCCTTCTATACAGGTGACTTTTCCGGTGTCCAGGAAAGATTTCCTGCGGATGTAATTTCCGAGCATAACGAGCCTGGGCGTAACATGCTCTCTTCCCTAATGAGGGACTATTTACGGCATTTCCTATATACCGGTAATCCTAATGCTGAGGGACAACCTGCTTGGCAACGATACACCCCTAATCCCCGGTCTGCGGAAATTCTCTGGTTAGATGCTAGCCAGGATCAAACTATTGTTCAATCCGTCTGCAAACTTGTAAAAAAAGATATCCTGTCCCAAATGGACAATGATCCCCGTTTAGCAGCAGAACAGCGCAATTGGCTAAAAAACAATTTATTTGCGGGACGTTTTTTCTGGTAAGATAAATGATTGTAGAATTCACGTAGAGGAAGGAACATGCTGTTGTGCTAACTTACTTACTGCTCTTAGTCATCGGGCTAGCAGCTGGCATTTCCGGTTCATTGGTCGGACTTGGCGGCGGGTTCATCGTTGTGCCTGCGTTGGCTTTCCTTTTTCCTGATATGGAGCCTTCACATCTGGCTGGAACATCAATGGCAATGCTGCTTTTCAACTCCATTTCAAGTACTTATGTGTACGCAAAGCAGAAGAGAATCGATTATCAAGCAGCGCTCACCTTTGCCGCCGTTTCGATTCCGGGTTCAGTAATAGGTGCACTCTTTACCAAGCAAATGGGCGGGAGAATGTTTTTCGTAAGCTTCGGGATTTTTTTAATCCTTGTCGCTTTATTGCTCTTGTTCAAGCCGAACAAACCCATCCATTGGCCTTTCAAACCAACGGTGAAGCGAAGCTTTTCCGATAATAGCGGTGCTCATTTCGAATATGCTTATCATATGCCTACCGGCATAATCATCAGTTTTCTTGTTGGCTTTGTAGCAAGCCTATTTGGGATTGGCGGCGGGAGTCTTATGGTTCCGACAATGACCTTACTTCTCGGCTTTGCCCCCCATATCGCTGTTGCAACTTCTATGCTTCAAATTTTCCTGTCAGCTATCGTAAGCACCACAACACATGCCTTTTTATTGAATGTTGAATGGTTTATGGTGTTAGCCCTAGCACCTGGCGCAATTATCGGCGGTCAAATTGGCGCACGCCTGGCAAAACGCCTTCCTGCCAAGCTGCTTTTAAAGCTATTAGCCGTTTTTCTCATCATCGTTTCGCTTCGTTTGATGATGAAAGGGTAGGTCATTATGTAAAAAGTCCTGATGGATCAAGAGTTTCTTGATCCTCAGGACTTTTTTATTGTGACTGTGGGACTGATACTTGGCCAATCCTATCGAATTTTAAGTCTCTTCAGGATTTCTTTAGAATTCCCCCACCTAATTCCTCAGTTTTTTTAGTTAAGATTTCTGTATTGAAGTAAGCGAAGGAGGTGGCATATTGGCCAGTAATACCGTCTTAGAGCTAATCAATCAGTATGGATATCTGATTTTTTATCTTGCTTTCACGTTAGGCCCTTTTGGAATTCCAATCCCTAATGAAATTACAATCCTCACTGGAGCTACCCTAAGCCACATGGGGATTATCAATTCCTGGATGACTTATTTCTGCATTTTATCAGGGCTATTAACGGCCTTTACGGTTGCCTACTTTGCAGGTAAATTCTTTGGGCAAAAGCTGAAGTGCAAATTTGAAGCTAATAGACATTTTAAAAAAGCAGAGCAGATTCTAAAAAAACGTGGGCGTACAGCTACGTATATCGGCATGTTTATTCCAGTTGTACGTTACATCATTCCCATGTTGATCGGGCTCAGCGGTACAAGCTATAAACGATTTGCCCTTATTTCATATCCCAGTGCTTTAAGTTGGACCTTACTGTTCTTTTTTGTAGGAACGTACTTTGGAGATCACATCCTATCAAAATTAATAAACATCTAAATCAATTCTAAAATTATGGAGGAATTCCGAATGAGCTTCAATGAAAAACTCTTATTTTTAAAAAGTTTTATTCATGATCCAAAACAGGTAGGCAGTGTTACCCCGAGTTCCCGGTTTCTGGCACACAGCATGGTTAACCAAGCCCCTTGGCATGAAGTTAAAGCAGTCGCTGAACTTGGATCAGGTACAGGTGCAATCACCCGTGTAATCAATACTAAGGTAACTAGTACAACGAAAGTGTTACTATTTGAGATGGATAAAACCATGAGGCATAACCTGAAGACAAGCTATCCGGACTTTTCCTGTTATCAAAATGCTGCTAGTTTAGTAGAAACAATTAAAAGTTCACATATTCATCAGTTGGATTGTATTTTTAGTGGGCTGCCCTTTTTCAATTTTGATCCCCAATTAAGAAATACATTGGTTGAACAGATCTACCAATCCCTTAAACCTGAGGGATTATTTATCGCCTTTCAGTATTCACTTCAAATGAAGAAGCAACTCTCCGAATATTTTAATATTGATACAATAAAATATGTGCCATTTAATTTCCCTCCCGCTTTCGTCTACGTCTGTCGTAAAAGGGAAACATAATAAAATAAATATAGAAGAGGGGCAGCGTCCATTGAATACAATTCTTGTTGCAGATGATGATTCTGAAATTCGAGATGTGATTCATGTTTATTTAAGAAATGAAGGTTACCAAGTGCTTGAAGCTGCAGATGGTCAAGAGGCGTTGAGTACAATACAAACAACATCCATTCAACTGGTTATCCTGGATGTGATGATGCCTCAAATGGACGGTATCACAGCCTGTCTCAAAATTAGGGAAATATCAAATATCCCAATTATTATGCTCTCAGCCAAGCAAGAGGACATTGATAAAATCACAGGTCTAACTACCGGGGCAGATGATTACATGATCAAACCGTTTAATCCACTGGAACTACTGGCCCGTGTAAAAGCTCAGTTACGGCGTCAGTCCTTAATTGGAAAGGAAGAATTCAACTCTCTGCTTATAATTAAAAACCTGATCATAGATAAAAATAAACATTCCGTAAAGTTAAATGGAATTGAAGTTTCATTAACTCCACTAGAGTTTGCGATTTTAACCCTGCTTGCAAGCCGGCCTGGGCAAGTTTATAGTTCGGAGCAAATTTACGAGAGTGTATGGAAAGAGCCTTACGGATATTCTGACAATACCGTAATGGTTCATATTCGTAACTTAAGAGAAAAATTAGAGGAAAATCCAAGAGAACCTCTGTATATTAAGACAGTCTGGGGAGTTGGTTACAAAGTTGATTAAAATCATACGAAATCTACAAATAAATAAACGCATTCAATCCAATATCTTAATCAGGATGGTGTTGAGTTTCATAATTACCATTGCGATAAATACCTCACTTAGCATCTTGTTATTTCATTTTGGAAATGCAACAAAATTGGATTGGGTGTTCAATTTTCTTGCCTACCTTCTTACTCCGATGTTTTTCATTATTTTCGTTATTACATTTTTTACATTGACCCGGCGAATCGTCAAAGATTTAATTGCGCTGGAACAAGGACTTCAGATTATATCCGAAGGTAATTTGAGTTATCGGGTAAATGTTGTGCGCCAAGATGAACTAGGACTGGTGGCTTTGAACATCAACCGGATGGCAGAGCGCTTAGAGCAACAGATCATCAAGGAACGCGAAATAGAAAAATCCAAGATGGAGATGATCACGGGGATTTCACACGACTTACGTACCCCTCTTACAAGTATTATCGGGTATATTGAGCTTTTACGTACAGAATCGTACCAAGATAAAAAAGAATACACACGTTTTATTCAAAACACCTATAACAAGGCGCTTCATTTGAAGAAACTCCTTGATGATTTGTTTGAATATACCCGACTTAATTCGGTGGATTCCCGTTTAAATCTGGAGAGAATCGATTTGTCACAGCTTTTGAATCAATTATTGTTCGAATTCGAACCAATCGCTCAAGAAAACAATGTGCATCTTATAAAAGATATAGATAAGAGTCCAATCATCACCTTAATCGACAGTGAGAAAATAGCCAGAGCCATAGATAATCTACTTATGAACGCCTTAAAATATTCCATCAGCCCGGGAAGCATTAGCATACGAATTACAACCGATTCTGAACACTGTACCATTGAGATTGAAAATAAAGGAACTCCCCTCTCACAGGATCAAGAAAACCGTCTATTTGACCGATTTTATAAGGTTGACCACTCAAGAAAAAGCCAGGGAATTCAAACCGGGGCAGGACTTGGTCTTTCGATAGCTAGGAATATTGCTGAGTTGCACAAGGGTACTTTAACGCTTAAACACACTCATGACGTCTTCACATTCCAACTGAGATTGCCTTTCGGAGAGGATTGCTAATTGATTATGTCTGAATACTTACTTTTCTTACAAGGCTTCCTCAAAGATCCAAATCGGGTAGGAAATATTCTACCCAGTTCGCAATTATTAGCCAATAAAATAATCCAGTCTGTACAATGGCATAATGTAAATGCCGTTGCAGAGCTTGGAGCTGGTACAGGTGCTATTACACATCTCATGACATCACAATTAACGAATTCTACAAAAGTGCTTTTGTTTGAGCGGAATAAAAAAATGAGAGAACACTTAAAATCAATTTATCCGGAATGCATTTTCCATTCCAACGCCAGCTACTTACTCAAGAAATTGAATCAGGAAGGCATCCGTGAGTTAGATTGCATAATTTGCGGATTACCATTTTTTAATTTTTCAATTGAAATGCGTGACAAAATCCTACATCAGATTGTTAAGTCACTTAAACCAGGCGGAATTTTAGTTGCATATCAGCACTCGCTGCACATGAAAAAAAAATGGGCTAAACAACTACTTATTGAGAAAATTGAATTTATGCCTTACACTTTCCCTCCAACATTCGTATATATTTGTCGTAAAAAAGAATGACAGATGAATACTCGGAAAACAGTAATTTCTAAAGAATGTATAAGTATTGAGAATGGAAATGACCAGCCCAATATGCAGCCAATACTGTTGCAGGACTGGATTTAGTGTGAGAAAACTATGTGAGTAACGGTTATAATTGAGACTGAAAAGCAGCCAAAAGGTTGCTTTTTTCAATATATGCATGAGATATCTAACAAGTACAATTGAGATAAGTTGTTTTTCTAACGAAAATAACTGATACAATTCAAACCACCTTTGTCATTATCGTGATCTTTTAGCACTACCTTGCCTGAAATGTACTTAATCCAGAGCAACCAGTTTTATTCTACTCGTATCAACCGTTTGTCTTGGGTACAGTAGAATCAGCGGAAGAACTATTTGAGTCATCGTTAATACCTTGACTTAACCGAAGGCTCGTGTACATCCATTTGGTATACGCTAGGGAATAGCGGTCGCCTGCACAATCCGCTATATATAAAATGCTTCAATGATTATGCAATCCTGTCGATGTACCAAGACGATTTGGTACAGCAAAATCTTAATTACGTTTCAGTACATCGGAGGCTGTCATGAATAGCGTAACTTCTGCAGTGAACCGGTTAGCTACCGTTTTGCCGCTGAAGAAGGAGTTGGTATTCACCTGGCGTGGGGCCTCGGGTGCCTTTGCCTGCACACCCAATGCAAGCACACTGTTAATGCTGGTTACCACAACAGGATCGGCTAAGAAGCTTACGATGCTCTCAACTACAATGCCCCCGATGTCCGGCAGACCGGCTAATTTCTCGGCGTTTGCGTTCATCGCGGCTTCCAGACTGAAGTAGTGATCTGCCAGCATTTTGGTTGTCGCTTTGCCAGTGTTCGGAATACCAAGGGCAAACAAGAAGGAAGCAAGGTCTCTTCCTTTGCTCTCTTCCAGGACCTTGAGCAGATTATCCGCCTTTTCTCCCCGAAACGCTCCAGCTTCACAAGCTGCTCAAAGCTCAGCTCATATAAATATCTGCCGGTTCCCGTACATTCAGTTCCTCATGCAGCTGCCCTGCCGTCTTGTCGCTAAAGGTTTCGATATCCATAGCATCACGGGAAGCAAAGTGAGTAATCCGCCCTATAATCTGCGGCTTGCAATCCAGTTTATTGTTGCAGAAGAGATGCGCACCTCGCGTTTCTAATGGAGAACCACAGTCTGGACAATCCTCAGGGAAAATAATCTCCCCGCCATCACTCTCCTCGGTCACCTTGCCGAGAATTTCCGGAATCACATCATTCGAGCGGCGGATAAACACCCGCGTACCCAGGGCGTGCTTGAGATTCCTGCGTTCAATATCTCCAACGTTATTCAGCGTACAGTTCTGGACGGTAACTCCGGCCAGCTCAACCGCCTCCACACGTGCCAGAGGAGTAACTTTACCTGATAAGCATATTATTCAAAATTGACTTATGTTTATAAAACCATATTGTGTTAAGCACTATTTTCCGTTCCGTTATACATCTATAAGATTATTATTTTGAATACTTCGGAGTATTTTGAGCCACCGTTCAGTGAGAAACTCACTTACAATAACAAACCAATAGTTAATTATAAGCTACATAGAAAAAGTGTTTTAGAAGTAACTCCTCACAATAAAAATGAAAAATTGAAGCTTATAAAAGGCGAACTACATCAACGTAATTAAATAAAGTGACTTGAAGTGAATCAACAGCCAGTAACACAAAATTGCATGTTCTCTTTTTAAAGACTTATGAAGTACTAGAGTTCATCAGTAAAACCACAGCATGGATTTGGAATAATTAATAACTCAATAAATATTTTGTCGAATACCTTGCTCAAAAAAAAGGTTTTCGACAGAAAAAAAGCTTTATATTATCAATATAAGTAATAGATTGTAATAAGGTATTTAAGGGGGAGTGTGATGGGGAGCCACCTTAATTGATTAGAACAATTAATTCGGTATTGGAGTATCCCTCAAAAATCGATTTAAAATAAACTATTGAAAAGTAAGTTCTTCAGCAAATCTAGGTATTTAATCATGGGAGAATATTATTAATGAATCCTATTGAATTATTCAACATTAAAGGAATCATTATTTATTCTGGTCATATTAACATTAATAATAAAAAATAATTACTTGGAAAATTGAAATATGTTATGAAGGATCAAACAAAAAGAATTATTCGAATTTCGAACATTAAAGTCGTTATAACAAAAATGAAGAGGTGTGAATTTGAAAGGTATAATTGTAGTTTGTGAACAAATTCAGTTATTGGATCAAAACCTATTAAATTTAATTAGTATTCAGAAAATCATCAATATAAAAGCAACTCCTGCTATTTTTAATGCCAGTTTATTCGTGAAACTATTTGAACTTCCAAAAGTTCAGAGTATCGACTGTTGGATAGAAGTTTATGATGATATTAATGATATTTTACTAAGACAAACAGAACCTATTGTACTTAGAAATCAATTTAATATTTCTGAAAAGGTTTCTGGTGCGGATATTGGAGTAAGTATTCCAATACCAGTAGTCGAAGAAGAAGGAATGTTTCGATTCGATTTAATTGTTGAAAATGATGTTGTTTCTCAATATTATTTACCATTTAAGACCTATGGGGGCAAAGTGGCGAATGGATAATATTAAGCCGATTCCGGATTTCCTGAAAAGTACAGTTAAAAAGCGATTCGTAGGCACATATATTCCAAATAAAATAGTGTTGTTAGATAAAGAACAATTAGAGGTTGATTTAACTTGGATTACGCATACAGATATTGGTACGATTATCTTTTTACTTTCTCCAACTTGTACTGCCTGTGATCCGAAAATAATTAATGAATTTATAAGGCTAAACCCCTTAATGAATTATGCGATTTTCTTTCATCTCGATGACGGTCAAACTGCTGAGGACTTTTTCCAGGAAGATCACAATGTCAAATTGTACAACTGTGATATTCGCATAATTGATGATCAGATTGATTGTGGTTCAATTGTTCCGTTCATGTTAGTGGTAAATAAAATCGGCCAAATTTTTAGCGGTAATATTTATAACCATATTAAAGATGTAGAGATGTTTGCAAGGCCACTACTAAATAAAGTGATGTGATTAAATGAACTTTATCTCCACCAAAAATACAGGTTTGCAAGTCGGATCTGAGATACCTAATTTGATTCAAAGTCCTGAGCTTAAGGAAATACATATATATCAATCATTAATATTCTTTATCTCAGTGGATTGTGCTCGCTGTATAGAATTACTTCCATTTATCTCTTTAATAAGTCAGAACTATAATGACTATCATCTTTATATTTTTTCAACCGGAGATGAGGAGATCAATAAGGAAATCAGAGACTACTTTGAATGGAAGTTCCCAGTTATAACATTATCTTCTAAAGAAATGGATGATGTTTACAAGGTGAAAATACATCCATTTGTAATTATTTCGAACAACACTGGGAAAGTAGTTAATAAAGGGGTAGTTTATAACTCTAATGATATGATGATGTTAATTAATGAAGGGAGGTGAATGAGAATGTGTATGACTTCAGCTGATTGTGCGATAACTGGTCTTATGTTTAATTCACGTACTACTACTTACTGTGAACTTAGAGGTCCATGTATTTTGGGACGCAAAATGACCAGATATGAAACTGCTTGTCAGTCATTTGTATCCCAACTTATTAACGGTTGGATTTTTGAGACATGCAGTACTTCAGACACTGGAACTTGTTGTACTTAGCAACTTAATCTTAAGAGAACTATGCGTTATATTTTCTTTTTAAAAAAATCCATAAAATAATATTTTATGGATTTTTTATTAATTTCATTTTATGTTTATGTTTAGTAGAACCTTTAAGGTTATTCAAAAGCACAATTAAGTTTATAATTTAACAAATAGGCGATCTATCGTTTCCAGCGGTAGTTATTTATTCGCTACATAAATTGATTCACATGAAGTCTAATCTTATTAATTTTTAAGAAGATGTTGTTCAACATGTCTGCTTTGAGCCACACCCATACTCTTTAACCATATTCGGGTTTGGACTATAAAGCGGAAGAGAAACCCACGTCAAGCGTGGGTTTCCTTTTTTAAAAGGCTGTAACTCTGAGCATGATGTTACTGCTGTCGTCAAAATCATGGCCATTTTCTTCAATTGGTTAGACATCCGCCTTCCTCTCGGTGATGAACCTAACCGACCACATAGTTAATCGCACCAAATAATTTTGTCACTTCATGTTTGCTTTATTTGAGTTTTTGGATTTCTTCGTTACTTGTTTCCAACGGACCTAAGATTTATTTAAATCATATTACCCTACTTGGAAATTTGAGAGGCTTTATTTATTTGGTAATTGTCCTTAAAAGATTTAAGTCAACCTTGTTCACTCTTTAGTTAGTAAACAATAGCCCTTTTTCAACCTTTACAAAAAGTCAGTAGTTTATTCATTATAAGAATATGTTACTACTAAAATGATTGATGTAATCTCTCTACTGTGTTGATAGACATAAATAATTTTAAAGATAATACTATCGTGTTACTCCCAAAAGCATATATAAGGAAATTTATGATTTTAAGACTTTTTCAATTATCTTAAATTAACTATTTACTTATTGGGTTTACACAATTACTATTTATTTCTAGGAGGAGTATAGTTGTTTATATGAACGGAATATAAAAATTCGTTTTGATCACAGGTTTATGAGGCATTCATATGAAAACTTATACAACTAAAGCAGATGTTTAGATCATGTATAATAGCATACAACGCTTAATTACTTAAAAAGGGGTTTATTGTATTTTTTTCATAATGCACAATATTAATTGTAAGGAAGGCGAAATGATTTGTCTGACAAGAAAGAATCCTTTATAAAAGGTACTTTGATTTTGGCTGCGGCCGCCCTAATAGCGCGTATACTCGGCATATTTCAGCGAGTACCATTGGAACATATGTTTGATAAAATAGGTAACGCCTCGTTCGTTCAGGCCAATAATGTCTACTTGTTGCTACTAACTCTGGCGACAGCTGGTATTCCCAGCACACTTAGCAAAAAAGTCTCCGAGCTCTATGCACTAGGTCGGCCTAATGAAGCGAAACAGGTATATAGAGCTGCACTATACTTCGCAGCGGTTGTTGGTGTCGTAATGAGTACAGCTTTATACATAGTAGCTCCAGTATATGCGCGGTCTACTGGAGTGCCGGATAGTGTTTTAGCAATAAGAGCCATTGCACCTGCACTCCTATTATTTCCATCAATTGCAATGATGCGGGGATATTTTCAAGGGCGCGGTAATATGACCTCTGGTGGCATATCACAGATTGTTGAGCAGTTCGCCCGTGTTATGACTGCAATTTTACTTGCATTCATTCTTTTACGTCAAGGCTATAGTAATGCAATTATGGCTGCTGGCGCCTCATTTGGAAGCGTGCTAGGCAGCGTTGCTGCCTTTTGCGTAATGATTTATTTTGCTATTAAGTATAGTAATGAGGATACAGCACAGGTACGGGGTCACAATGAAACAGAATTAAAACTCTCACTATGGAGAATATATAAAGATATATTTAGATTATCTATCCCAATTGTATTGGCTTCTATGACTATACAGGCGGTTTATCTGATTGATTCGTCTCTTATTGTACCTCTTTTGGCGGGTCAAATCGGCGAGGGAGAAGCAATACACCTTATAGATATTTTAGGCCAAAAAGCTCAAAGTATCGCCGGTATTCCACCGGTACTTGCCATCGCTCTTAGCACATCGCTGATTCCAGTCATTTCAGCTGCTTATGCCCGACATGACGAACTCTATTTAAAGAATCAGATTATACTGGCGCTTCGTATCGCTATTCTAACAGGTACACCGATTGTACTAACACTTGTGGTCGCGGCATATCCAGTCAATGGCTTACTTTTTAAGACTCCGTCAGGTAGTGAGATGATTGCACTGCTGACTCTAGGAACAATATTTCAAATTACAATGACAACATCAAATTCGATTTTACTTGGGATGGGTAAATCCCGAACTTCAATGTTTTATGTGATGATTGGCATTTTGGTTAAGCTCATCGCTAGCGTTATTCTTAGTCAGTTTTTGGGGATATACGGTATAATCATTGCCACAGGACTCTGCTTCATCATTATTACGATACTCAATTTACGGCTATTGAAGTCGGTTGTACCATTTCAAATACTGGGTGCTAGCTGGGGTTCCTATTTGATATCTGTACTCGTAGCTGGATGTATTGGTCTTGCGCTTAATATATTGGGGCTCATGCTCACTGACATCATGACAACTAGGGTCGCGTATCTACTTACTTGCTTAATAGTCGCAGGCGGTATAATTCTCGTTTATCTACTCCTACTTATTATACTTAGAGTACTAAATCTTAAAGAATTGGAAAGCTACCCACTTGGAGTTCAGCAACTTCTAAAACCTCTCATGAAGCTGCAATTCGGTAGGAGTAAAAGATAGTTGATATAGAGGAAAGCTAACTATGGTCTTTTCCTAATCCAACACCATAATAGTATGAGAGAACTTAACTTGTTATCTTTTCTATGCCACTATAGGTGGATATAGTAGAGAAGGATTATGATGTAAAAGTTAATGGTAGATACTATTTTATCTTGTTCATCTATAGGCTTCTTATATAATTTTTAATGATTCAGCTTTCGCACCTAGAAATTGAGCCTAAATAATTGAGCTCATAAGTGGAACTCAATTATTTACTGATATTACAAATAACATCTCGTTTATCTGGTATCATGGAAGTGTCGAGCAACCTTACCAATAAAAAAAGGGGCCTGACTCTATGTTATTAGCGTCCACTGTCTAAACAGTACTGCTTTTCTAGATCCATTGCCAATCTGCATAACGGAAAAACGTAGCGAGAAAGGTCATTTCTAAATCACACGTTCTTTCAAGTCTAGCAATTCCCCAAATTCTTTTCCTTTGTTCTTCTAAGGAAAGGACTGGTTCGACTCCTGGAAAGTGACAACGGGGCAATTTCTCCTTGCAAAGGTATTATCTTTTAAATCCAGTTCCTTTTGCTTGGCGATGCTATACTTGCCTTAAATCTTCACATCATACGCGTTTTAAATCGCTCAACGCAGAAGCACGGGTGCTCATCATCGATTATTCTGTTTTGAGACCGGAGCAAATCGTGGAACTGTTGACACGTGTATTTGAGCACTTCACAGGTAAATTCAATAGATCGTACCGTTGCTAAATATCTTTGACAATCGCGGCATCTACCGAATTGTAGGGCTGGATTCTCTTCTCTAGTAAACAAATCCCTCGTAATTCTCTTTAATCCCCCCTTTAGCTTCCGGTCCAAATCCATGACTGGCTTTGCAATATCTCTAGTCAGATGTTCCGTACCGGTACTGATACGAACATCTGACTAGAGATATTACATGGATAGTCGGATACAATGCTGCCCATCAATAAGCAGTCCAATCTGATCGAAAAGTTATGTTGTTTAATGGGCTCTATCAGACCGTTCAGTTTCACGGCACTTCTGCTTTGAGATTCTATACTGCAAGAATTCTGTCGCAAAATTCTTAACACAACATTCTACTGGGTTTAACTTTTTTCGGGTAGAACTCCATCCAGGAAAGCTGCAGCCATCCATGCTGCTGAGCCAATTCCACTTAGATTTCGCGCGAAGATGGCTAAATCGCGAAGGCGTGTCAAATGTCAAATATTATTCATACAGCCGTTCACAGATTCTTTCCAATGCGTCTACGAGATTCATTTCATCATGAAGTTCGTAAGGGTGTAGTGGTTTTTTGAACAGAGTTCACCTACGAGAGAAATACGTCGAATCCATAGGATGTATGTTTCATGACAAGTGCGTCATCTTTGGCAGAAGGTAGTAGGATTTAGGATATGGATAATTTGGATGAGGACAAGCATAAGCCATATTCCCAAATATCGGAATCTTTAAACTTAAAGCACTGTCGTTATTCTCTAAGTGGGTTATGCAACTCGCAGACCGAAGTCCATTTCACCGAAGACTGTGAAAAAAACGTAAATCTACTAGAACACCAATGTGACTAGGGCATACTCCTAAATTAGCGGGTCTAACTGCTACGAAGAGTTCAAAACAGTAAGTGGAATATGCAAGAAGTGCTTTTCTCCAAAGGCTTTGAAGTGAGGATTTTTTGCGGTGTTTAACGGTTATCCCACTTCTCTCTCTCTACCACACTTTTGAATAGAATATCGGACAGAACTGTTTGTAGTTCAGCGATAAGTCTCAAGATAATTATACTTTCCCAAATAAAAATACAGAGCCGATTTTAGCGGCTCCGTACTTAAAGTAATACAGGAGTAAAACTATCATCTTCCTTTTACAACATAGTTGACTGTAGATAATTCAGTGAATAACTAAACAGTAAAAGGGACTAACTATATAGGTTGAACTAAAGAATTCCCACTACCTTATCTGACTTCACGCCGCGATGATTGCCTGTTGTCCAAATAACACGTTGCTTACCTTTTTCAAACCATGTTCGTTGCAGGGCCTGATAATCACAGATCATGCTTTCATCTTCAAACAAAAAATGATCAGTTTCGCTATTTCCAACCATTTTTAAAGCTGGGAACATTTCTTCGACAAACTGTTTCTGTTTGTCAGGGTCTGCAGCAG
Source organism: Paenibacillus sp. FSL R7-0163 (assembly GCF_037969975.1). Lineage (NCBI taxonomy): Bacteria > Bacillati > Bacillota > Bacilli > Caryophanales > Paenibacillaceae > Paenibacillus > Paenibacillus sp. FSL R7-0163. Next base: position 264,042 of record NZ_CP150224.1, on the reverse strand, counting down.
CAAGGGTATATGTGAGCTTCGTATAGCTCATATTCATATGTCCCATGAGCTTAGGACGCCGCGCAACGAGTATTGGCAGCCGTACGTCCGCTCGATGTAGTCTGCAATGAGTTGTAATGTCCAATTGAATCTGGCAGTGAAGACGTCTGCCAGTACTTGGCTGACGATAACGCGCTTTAACTCGTCGCGTTGATCTTTTGTCAATCGCGGGGATCGCCCCGGCGATAACCGCATGATGAGGCCGAGAATTCCTGCCTTTTCATAAGCATGAATGTAGTTGCGAATTGTTTTCTCAGAATGACACGTAATCGTAGCGATTTAGCTTATAGACATTCCCATTAATCGCTAAACGAATAGTCTGAAGTCGCTCGTATGTTCGACGATCCTTTGTTGACTTCAGTCGTTCTTCAATGGCTGACAGGGCTTCGTGTTTTTCCATCCCATTCACCGCCTCATCAAGGATCTTTCTAAGTTCGACAGTGATTGGGTGAGAGCCTGCCGGATACTCGAAAATCACTGATTCAATCTATATAGATCCAACACTCAGAGGCAAGCTACGAAACTCCTCATCGTTGTTATCTTTATACATCGACAACTGTGAGTTAAACATTTCTGCATATTTACCATTCTTTCTTAAAAGTGAATCATGATCTCCTTGTTCAATCAACTTACCATTCTCTAATACAATTATTTCATCAACGAAGCGACAACATGCTAATCTATGAGTAACAATTATAGCAGTTTTACTATCTGTAATAGAAAGGATATCTTTTATTATTTCCATCTCCATTATTGGATCAATCGCGGACGTGGGCTCATCTAATATTAATAAATTGGCTTCACTAATTAGACATCTTCCAAGTGCTACTTTTTGCCACTGCCCACCTGATAAATCTCTTCCTTTTTCAAAATATGCTCCTAACATAGCATCTAAATGAAGATCCATCTGTTTATCAGATTTGTTTAACCTTAATCTATTTAATGTTTTCTCTAAAAATAAGTCATCATCTATTTTTGATATATTTCCAAAACTTAAGTTTTCCCTTAAAGTCATATTATATTTAATGAAATCTTGAAATAATGTGGTAATATTGCTCCGAAGTGAGTATTTGTCTATTTCGTTTATGCTAATATTATTATAGTTAATGTCACCTTCAGGTATTTCGTAAAGACCTGCAAGACATTTAGCCAAAGTACTTTTCCCAGCACCATTCTCCCCTACAATAGCGATTTTTTTACCCCCATAAATATTAAAGCAGATATTTTGCAACGTATAGTTTTCATTATTCGGATACTTGAAATTCAAATTTTTCACTTCAATACATGATATAGGTTCATTCAATTGAACATCACTAGCTCTTGTCTCTTCTTTGAGATTTAGAAAAGAATAATAGTCCATCGCATATCTTGCAGTTTGAGAAATTTTTGAAATGGAAGTAGCAAGTTCTCTTACTTGATTACTTGAGGATGTTACCGCTTGAGAAACTGCTACAAATCCTCCAATTGTTAAACGACCCAAAATACTACTAAAAACTGTAATCGACAGTATTAGAAGATTGATAACAATATTCATTCCATATAATAATAAATTAATAAATTCTGTTTTTATCTGCAAATTATATTTCTGATTTGAAAACACCCAAAATAACTTCTCCCATTTATCAATCAAATACCTACTTTGATTAAATATCTTAATTTCTTTAATTACTGGTTTATCCTTAAGAATTGAATAAAAGTATTCCATTTTTCTTTCTGTTGGTATTAGACTCATTGACAAGTTATATTCTCTCTTGCCAATTTTTAAATTTTGTATAAGTACTGGTATAAATATAAGTACTAAAGTAAATATAAGAATAAAATGAATTTTCATCAGTACAAATATTAGCAATGTTAAAGTAATACTATTCTTTATTATTAAAAGTATTAGATCAATAACCTCAAACGCTTTCTTTCCCGCGCCATTACTAATTCTTTCAAAGTCATTAAAAAACTCAGGGTCTTCAAAATTACTGAATGATAATTTCTGCACTTTTTCGATGAATGCACTATCAACTAAAAACGAGACTTTGTTATCAATTTTAGTTCTTACTAAATTAGATAAAGATGAAATAATAGTAATAATAAGAGAAAATAAAACTTGTAAGGCCAAAATTGTTAGTAGTGGTTTTATAATGTTTTTGTTTGTCAAAACTTCTGAAACAGAGTTAATCATTTTGGTAGTAATTGATAATTGAATTAATGGAGTAACTCCATCTACTAGGTAGAAAATTAACTTCATCAAAAAAAGTATAGGGAAGTTTTTTAGAATAGTTGGATATGTATTTTTCACAATATATAAAACTGTCTTCAAGCAAAACAACTCCAGTAGATGATCTTAGATTATGTTAAAAATAATTACCAATGTAAGTTATTTGAAATAATACAGGGCACTTCCAGAGTATATTACGTAAAATTCACTTTGAGAAAACATCATAGAGATTAACGAAATTATTTCAAATTAATTAATGTTATGAAATTTGTCTTTTTTCTAGAGAAACTGTATCAAATTTTGTATAATTCCTCCAATGATTAACTTAATATGTCTAATTTCAATTCTACCAGTACATCAATTAGCATTTGATATTTAAACATGAAAAATATACACAACAATATCCTATGTCTTTTTTAAATTTAATTCTTACAGTAACAATCAACGCTCTCGCCTTTAGTTAAATAGCCTTTCGTGTCTAAAATTGTAAGATCATTGGATATCTTGACCATCTATATGCTATTTTAATATCTCTGTTAATGTTGATATGTCATAACATATCTCACTCATTAAAATTTCCTTTTCTTGATTAACTTTATAAATATAAGGTGTCACTGGAATAGGTAAACTCTCTTTTAACTTTGAATAATCTGCTCGATAAACTTTTTTGAAACAACTCCTTAATTCAGCTATGAATTCTAACTCACCTTCTATTAGAATAAGCACATCAAAGTATCCATTAATTTTTAGATAATCCAAAACTTCTATACAAGTTTCACACGAACTAGATAAAATAAAAATTATTTCCGAGTCTTCCATTACCTCATATAGAGAATTCAGATCGTCAATAAAAGCATCTGGAAGTATATCCCCTACACCCAAAGGGTTGCTTTTACTCATTATTTTTTCTAATAGTTTATTTTTCATTAAATTCTCCCGATCATAAAATCCTATTTTCAAAATGTATTACACTTAAATTCCCAATTAATAGTTCTAAACATTCGATGAACTGTAATATGTCGCTTTCTTGCGTATTGGTACCAAAACTAACTCTTACACTACTTGAGGCAACTCTATCATTTTTACCCATTGAGGATAATACTCGACTTTTACTAGAAGTCGACGAACATGCTGATTGAGAAGATATAGTTATCCCATGTTTATCAAAAAAATTTAGTATTACAGGAGATGTTAATTCAGGAAATGAAAAATTGATAATGTGAGGGACTGAAAGCGGGATAGGAGGACTATTGATAAAAAGCCCTTGCATCTTACTGATTCGAGAGTAAAGATACTGATTAAATGCTGTAACTTTTTTATTTTCAGCTTCAAAATTATCTATAGTCTCCTTAATTGCCTCGGTGAACGCAGCTATTAAAGGAACGTTTAGGGTTCCAGGTCTGTTCCCAAACTCTTGATCTCCCCCAAACATTAAAGGTGCCAAATCAATATCTGACTTTTTAATTAGTAAACCAATACCCTTTGGTCCACCTATTTTATGTGCAGATATTGTATACAAGTCTATACCTTCAAATGAAATTTTGGTTTTGCCAACTGCCTGGGCTCCATCAACATGAAAACATACACTAGGATATTCACTAATTAACTTTGCAATTTCAGAAACCGGCTGTATTACCCCTGTCTCATTATTAACATGCATCACACTCAGCAATACAGTATCTTTAGTTATTTCTGTTTTTAACATTTCCATATCAATAATTCCGTATTCATCAACTGGTAAATAAGAAACTTTAACTCCTTGCAACTCCATTTTTTTGTAGACATTCAAAACAGATGAATGTTCTGTAGTAGGCACAATAATATGAAGAGTATTTTTACTTTTTTCAATATTATTAACTATACCTGTTATTGCTAAATTATTTGATTCTGTTGCACCTGATGTAAAAATAATATTATCGCTATTTACTCCTAAGTAACCTGCAATAATACCTCTAGAATTTTCCACTAAATCATTAGCATCAAATCCCATCCGATGTAATGATGAGGGATTTGCGTAAATATCTCCTGAAACTTCTATTAATGTATTTAAAACTTTTTTATGCATAGGAGTTGAAGCACTGTAATCAAGATAAACCCCCATGATAATCCCTCCTTAAATTCCTTTTTTTTCACACCACTGCTTATATTGTCAGAATATCATTTTTCACTTGTCGAAAACCTTATTTTAATACAAGGTATTCGACAAAATGTTTATTGTTGTTGGAGAAAATTGCTCAGGCAACTAGAACAAAGTAATTAATCATTTAATATACAGATACGATGCTAGTTTGCTAACTAGCTTAGACAATTTAATTACTGCTTTGATCAGTCGGAGTCTTCTTCAGCTGAAGAATACAGTCTATTATTTAAATTAATCAATGATTTTATTATTATGATTGTAAAAATTTACCTAAAATAGGTGTGTAATATGCATTTGACACATTAAAAGAATTATGATAATTTTTTCTACATCCTAAAATTTAGAATAAATGGATTACATTAATGAAAAGAGGTGACGTTTTTTGTTGAAAAATCTTTTTCGAATTAATGAAAATGTACTAATCGATTTTGATGACTCGTCATTACTTAAAGATGGGTTGAAAATGGCTTTATCAAGATTAGAATTAAGACTTCTAATTTTACTCACAAACTCTATAGGTGAGACTCTGGATAAGAAAAAAATAATAAAATATGTGTGGACATCAGAAGAATATTCAAAAAATCAAGATACTGAACTATATGTATTAGTACATAGGCTACGCAAAAAAATAGAAGATAATTGTAATGAACCACGATTTTTAATCAAAGTCTGTGGACAGGGCTACTTATTAAAAGCAGACAATCTAAACGCATATGTAAGTAATAATTCTAATAGATTTTAAATAAACTCGCATAAATGGTATTAAAGAATAGAAAGTTCACAATTTAAAAGTAATGACAATGACTAAATAGATTGAACTTGAAAATTAAAATTATAAGAAGATAGGCGGAGGGCAATTTTGGAACTATAAGAGTGGTAGTTTTCTTCCGCCTTTGTTTGCGGATTTCAAACCCAAACAGCAATATTATTCAAGAAATCTGAAGGGCCGACCGGAGGTCCAAATAGTCAAGCTCAATTCTTAATTGGGAGAATCAAAGTTCAATCTATAAGCTAATAGGTAGTTGGTTACTTGTTATTTAACAATGAGGAGGAAAAAAAATGAACAATGACCGTTTATTCAAAAAAACATCTATTGAGAGCTTGTTCACTAATGATCAACCCACTAATGTATTTGAAGAATTTAAATACATAATTTATCTATCAATACACTGCATAAGATGTATTAATATACTTGGAGAATTTGAGAACCATCAAGACTTAGAATTCGATAGTAATATGTGTATTTTGATTGATTGCGATGAATCAGAAATATTACTAATAGAGAAACTTTACAAAATACCAATACCCATTTTCTGCTTAGCATACCACAAAAAATATGTTAAATACTTACAAAATTTCACCCCCCCCCATCTAATTGACACATCAAATTTTCCGAATTTAGCAGGAAATAAAATAAATAGTTTCAAAGAAATCAACTGTATAATTTTGAATTCTCGCATTTTACCTTTGTCATAAATATTTTCTTATTACATTATTTAGAGCGTGTCTTCAAAATATAAATTAGTCCTAAATCAGGGTAAAATACATCTATGAAAAGACGATACGAAAAACGTAACGAACAATGGGAACGAATCAAAGATTTGCTTCCACCCGAATAAATAAGACAGGGTGGATAAATTGAAAAAAACAATAAACCGATGTTGAATTCTATTTTTTGGGGTAGATCGTTTCGGTAGGCCTTGGCGGGTTTGCCGGACTACTATCCATCTTGAAAAACGGTGGATACCTGGTTTCGTTGCTGGCAGATGGCCGGCGTATGAGGTGTTTTAACTTGTATCGCACTCCATCAATTTGAAAATATTATGATTGATACCACCGTCGTCTGTGCTCACCAGCACTGACGATGGAGGCAAAAGGGGGCAGCAATTTTAGGCTATTGGCCGCTCCAGAGGTGGACTAATCACTAAAATTCATGCGATTGTCGACGCTTTGCCCACTCATTGCGTGTTGAACTTATGTCTGGAAATCGACATGATTGCGTCAAAGGCTATGAAATGCTGCAAAACATGGATCTATCCGGAAAAACCGATTTAGCCGAACGTGGTTATGACTTAAATAACTTTTTGAATCTGATTCAAGAGCAGTAAGCCAGCGCTGTCATTCCCAACCATAACATCGTAAAGTTCAATGCAAATGTGATTGGTGACTTTATATAGGACATCATTTGGTGGAATTCTTCTCTGTTTTGAGATGCGAAAAGAAGGAATCAATGCATGCTTTATCTAGGTAGACTGCTTTGCAAGAGCTGCTACATTTGACGCCGTATGCCTCTAATCGTGTGTTGTACGCCTGAGACTTTTATTGGAGCCCTTGGTCGAATGGAGTACGGCTTCCGAGAAGTCTCCTTTTCGTGTCCACTGTTCTACCTACCGTATCTTGGACCAGTTTCACATCGTTACGGTTGGAAATTTACCAAGCGACAAACTCATTGTTAAATAGATCTTGAATCTCGGACAGGTAATAAAAATGGGTGCCATCCGAGATATATGTAGTATCGGTGATGAGCTTCTGTTGAGGAAAGGTAGCATGAAACTTACGCTTCAATCGGTTAGGATACACCACGGATGGGGTAGAGTTGGAGCGAGTTCGTTTCTTTCGGATCACCGATTGGATCGATAATCCTTTCATGATCCGCCTAATTTTTTTGATATTGACGAGATAGCCTGCTTCACATAGAGTTGTCTGCATTCGGGGGTATCCTAAGTAGGGATTTACAATGTGAATGGCTACCATGTGAACTTTAATTTCATGATCTCGAGCGTGTATATCGCCCTGCCGTGACCCCGTGGCTCGCCACTTGTAATAACTGGCCCGATGCCCTGCAATAGCTAATAAGCGTGTAGGTCACGCAGTTCCTCTATGGCTGGTAATTGTCCTGTGGTCTCAATTTCTCTCCCACTATAAATTAATATTTCCTCTTGTTTACTCACTCGTTCTTAGGTTTTCAACCGTGGACTTTTTGAGAGTTGGAGAAGTCACGTAAGGATGACATTATTTTCTGGCGAAGTCGGTAGCAGGAATAGAGCTTGGGGATTCATCCCCAACCCACAAACTGGTTGTTATGATCGCACCTTGGATATTCACACCTGACTCTTAATGGCTTACCCTCCCATGTCACGCGGGGTCTTTGCCCTTTCATTCCTTCGTTCGACCTCTCAAGATGTGGACGCCGTATCTTACTCCTTTACAGGGTCGTTTCTCTTATGGAAATGATTCCTGCGACTGCTCCGTGCTTCCTTTGTCCTGGTTCTTTTCTTCCGGTGAGAAACGTGATTTCCGTTTTACTTAAGCTGCCATCTGAATCTGGGACTGACGTACCGGCCCTAAAACGTCGTTTGCATCGTATGGAATGTGCAGAGTCCCGAGCATATGCAGGTCAAGTATGAGTTTCCCGCACAAGGCCACAAGGGATTGCCTTTTCTTCAGTGGATTTTGGCTTCACTTCGTGAAGTACTGTTGCATTACCTTGAACTTCGCGTTCTTTGCTACCATAGCATCACCGCCCGAAACAGCAGGGCCCGAAGCCTTGCTGTTTCGGGCGGTGATGCTCGACTTGCCCTTTATCTTTCCAAAACTGTACTCTTTTAGATTCAGTTCGGCCAGCCTGATAATCTGCTGTCCATGCTCGTAACCGCTCAGATCTCCGACTTTCGCTAGAAACCCTGCCAAGGTGACCACAGCCACGCTCGGTACGGTGAGCATTGCCTTCGTTCTTGTTATTTGCACAAGTAGACGTTCCATCTCGGCCATAACCTCTTCGAGTTGTCTGGCGAACATGTCGCACTGCCCCGAAAGCGCTTTAATCTCTATCTTTGCTGCGGTAAGCCCTTTGGTAAGCCACATGAAACTTCTACGGTTTCGACCAGTTGTTTAGTTCTTTTTGTCCCTACAGCGCGTTTCACGTCTTTCTTCCAGCGTTCCACAATGCCTTCTGTTCCTAGCTCCACGATTTCACCTAGAGCCGGAAACTCGCCTAGCGTAATGAATGAGGCTTTACCTTTCCAATCCTTAAATACCTGCGGATACTCTGGGAAGAAGCGATCCTGCCAGTTCTGCACCCCCTTTTCACCTTCTTTTTTTGTTCCCTCGAAATAATTCATTACAGGATTGGGTACTTCTTGATGCTATATGGTGAAAATAATTTCTCTTAAAAAAACAATAGCCTAATCCTTCAATTTTGTTTGAAAGGATCGGCTATTGTAATTACACCTTACAAATACATAAATATAAAAGAAACCTATTCTAATCCTAAAAAAATCTCATCACGGAGTTGGCGGAAGTGGACCAAATCCATCACTGCAACACTCTCCAGTCCCTACTTCATTACAAGTAATCGTTTGATAATCATATGACCCGAGGTAGAAACAATGTGCCCATTCATATCGAACTTTATAATACTCAGATTTACAAACTTTACTACCATACCTACATGCATACCCTACACCATTATTCTGTGTAACTGACGTCCAACTGCACGAACAAGCCATTTCACACACTCCCAACATTAGTTTTATTTATATAGAAGTTCGGAATCGAACTATCTACCAACTTAACTATTACTATATGCCCTTAAAGTAAAGTGGTATAATCTTGAAAACAAAGTAAAGCAATAGACTCATACTGATTTCATGTAAAATCAAAGTTAACAAAATACTAATTGCCGAAAGAAGTTCGCAAGCACTCGATATTCGGTCATCAGAAACTCGATATCTTTGTATCTACCCGAAGCAATGTAAATGTGTCAGTTCCGAATGTTTCCACAAAAGGACATGACTTCACTTCAGTTACTGAAAAAGAACTTGCCAAACAATATGTTAAATTACCAAACGCCCTCGCTAATCTCTTGTATAGAAGTGCGCTCACGAAGTCCTCATGGAAGAACTGTCAATTTCAGCTTGATCATTCGTTAGTAAATATTTCAAAATAATATTTTAGAGAGTTTCATATTATTTTATTATTCCTTACACTTACATCTTAATTCTCCCTATCTATCCTATTTGATACTAAAGGTTTTATTTGTATTTCTAATCCGTCATAATTTGGATATACACCTGCCGAAACAATTCCCCCAAATTTATCAACCATAAAAACCCAAGGTGCTAGAGCCCCATAATTTAAGCTCTCATCTACAGCACCAATTTCACACAGCTCTATAGGAAAATGCAACTTGTATTTTTCAACTATTTTCTTAAGTCCTTCTTCATTTGATTGCAAAAGCATATAATGGTTAAATTCTTTATAATTATGACTAAACTCTTGAACAATTTCAAAATTGCATGCTGTACACGAATCACTCATAATGTAAATTACAGTTCCATTAATTGTTTTATGTATCCATTCAAAATTCAGTTGTTCATCTAGTTGATTTCGTTTTATAGTAGATGGAAAAAACTTGCCGAGTTCATAAGAGAATCCTTTGCTCTTTTTCAAAAACTTCCTATGTTCATACATTTGCAAACACCCACTTTGAGGTTTTCTCCTGTTGTCATTAATAAACAACCAGGGAATAAAAAGATATTATCAGAATATACGAAATTACATGCTTATTCGGTAAAAATCCCAGAAACCATATTTACTTATTTGCTCTTGATAAAAAAGTGGAATCTAAGATACAAAACAATTCATCTGTTACTGAATAAATTTAATAGGTACATGACTATTAAACTCCATACAAATCACCTCCTTTCAAAGCACTAAGCTTTACAAAATAAATTACACTTCGAACCTTTCCAGATGAATTATTGAGGACATCTTCACTACTAAAATTATTTTTAAACTAACTGATTTAATAGATATAGAAAAAATGCACTTCGAAATCGTTTGATAGCTAACGACTAGGTCTTCAACTTGTTATTTTGAATCTCACCCATTCATAAAAGCAACCTTTTTATATCATTTCCTCTCTATATCAAAGCAATTATTCAATAAATATTGTTTAAAATCATTAAGATTATGAATAACTCCTCCACCAATTACCTTATTCGTGTCATCAGCAAAGATCATATATGGAAATTTTTTTGCTGAGAAGGTCATTTCCATTTCATTTTCTTTCATTGCAATGACTGGGAACTCCCAATTAAAATAATCGGCAATTTCTTTGTGATCAATCTCATCTCCAGTTGAAAAAAACACAATAGTTGCAGAGTATATTTCTTGAATTCGATTTATATGCGGCATTAAATCGATACAAGCTAGGCAATGCAAAGAAGTGAAAATCAGTATTTTTTTTCCTGAAAGATTATATAATTTAAACGACTCCCCGTTCCAGTTTGCAAGTTGAATATTAGGAAGTAATAGCCCTGCCTTTAGTTCCTGATTCATATACCTCTTCGCCATTTCCGACATTGTCAATGTCTCCTCTATTAGATTTTAGATACCAATCACTCTGCTGACTCCACATTTGACTATAAGTACCTTTTTTTTCCATCAACTGATAATGTGTTCCTCTTTCAACTATTTCCCCTTCTTTCATCACCCATATTTGATCAGCTTTACGTGCCATTCCTATACGGTGTGAAATAATGAACATAGTTTTATCCCATTTAAATTCCATAATTTTATTATAAATGTCTATTTCACTTAAAGGATCAAGCGATGCAGTCGGCTCATCTAATACAAGCACATCATCATCCCGCAATAATATCCGTGCCAGAGCAAGTCGCTGCCACTGCCCACCTGATAGATTAATTGCATTATCAGAAAGATAGCCAAGCTGTGTATCAAGCCCATTTGGGAAGTCACTTTCTTTAAACCCTAATAAATTTAAAATATCAAGAATTTGAACATCATCGTTCACTTCTTCTCTTCTACCAATAGTAACGTTTTCTCGTATCGAACCCATGTAACGAATAAAATCTTGAAATACAGCCCCAGTTCTATCCCATAATTTATTCGTATCCATCTTATTAATACCTACATTATCATAATAAATATCACCTTTTTGAAGACGATATAATCCTAGTATCAGTTTTACAAGAGTAGATTTACCTGCTGCATTATCTCCTAAAATAACAACTTTTTCGCCTTTATAAACAGTTCCGCTAATCCCTTGAAGAGCAGGTTTTTCACGATTAGGATAACAGAAAGTTATATTTTCGAGTCGTAGTTCATGGTCAAGTCGAAAGGTTCGTAATTCTTCCATACATTTTTGTTTAGGTACTATACTCATTGATTCAATATTTTCTATATACTTAGTATTTTCAATCAGCGCAGCTAAACGTTGAATCGTTAATTGGAGACTTACGTCTGCTGCTCCGACAGACATTGTCAAAGAAATATAGTCACCAGTCGAAAGCGCTCCATGCGAAATAAGATATACAATAATAAAACTAGCAATAGCAGTACTTATACTTGATAATGCATACTCAGTGGCATTCAACTTATTCTCCATTTTTTCAAGTACCAGTTGTTTATCTAAGGCATTGTTTTTTTTTAGAAACCACTGATCTTTAAAATAATTTACTGACTTGAATAGAGAAAGCTCTTTTTGATTTTCACTACCTAACAGCAAATGATATAAATATTCGTACTCTCTTGAATTTCGTTCAATTCCACTTCTTATTTCTACACGAAATCTAATAATACGATATTGTATTATTCCTTTAATGAAACTGACAAGTAACACAATCAAAGCCAATATCCAGTAAGAAAAAAATAAATACGATAAATTTATTCCCATTGAAAGTACGTTTTGAACCAATATAATTAAAGTTTGATAAGTATCATAAAATTTTCCTATTCCATAAGTCCAAAGCTGCAAGTTACCTTTAAATCGCGGATCTTCCTTTCTAAGGATATCCATAGAAGCAACAGACTCAATTAGTTCTTTTTGCGTATTAATGGTGAATCGATGTGAAAGTATATTATTTAAATGAGATTTAAATATATTCAATAATGAGCTGCCAAATTGTATTAATAGCAGAATAGATATAAATAAAATAACTGTGTAAAAATTCATGTGAGAAATACTATTTACTATTTTCCCCATTAGAATAGCATTTAGATTTGATTGAGAAGCTAAAATTATACTTATAAGTGCACTTATAACTACCTTTCCTTTTGAAAATTTATAAACTTTCGCAAACGAAGAAAAAGATAAGAATACAGTTTGTATAATTTTATTATTCATTTATTTGCCTTTCTACTTTAGATTACTTATCCTTCACCTATTGGACTACGTTATAATATTTAAAATTATTTTGTAAAAATTTCAATAGATTGTATAACATCAATAATTTTTTAGAGGACCGATTATCTAGCTTTTCTATGAAGGCCTCGTGAGCGAATAACTACCAGTGCGCTTCATTTTTTCACATTAAAATCCAAGCCATTCATGGAGATGATATTGCATAATAATCTTAGAAACTTGTGTTAAAACATTTTATCCATAAGGAGTTGAACCGCTTTAATCATCATTACCATGAAATTTCCTCCTTTGTTCTTTACTTTTTTCAATTAATTACAACATTATCATTTTTACGCTGTCGAAAACCTTGTTTTCAGTCAAGTTAATCGACAATTTAGGACGGACTCCCTCTCGTTCCCTTTATTAGGCGAATCGGTTAAGTTTCGTTTTTATTTGAGCCCCTCTTTAACCGCAGGGTAAGCTCCTTGAACTTTTACCTTCCTAAAATTCAATAATAAAATGCTGATATTCTCTTTTTCATATCCCATACGCATCTGGCAGCCACACTAAAGAAAACACCTTGACAGGCATAAAGCCAACCAAGGTGTTGTAAAAACATTTAAGCCTAGATTACCGGAAAATTATACCTGGTTAGGAACATTCACCCCAGGTTCATATAGTTATCCTTTTTTTTTGGTAACCTCGCCAAGCCGGCGCTGGCGCCTTGGTTGTTCAAAACATTCGATGATATCTAACTCGTCTAAAACTTCCTGTATGGTATAGTTTTTGAATAAGTTTTGATAAGTTTGGTCAGACATTGATTTTTTTATGTACGAAAGGTAGATGAGTGCAACAAATTGGACAATACCTCCCAGATTCTCTTCTGAGGATACAAAGGGTGCGCGCATATTCAAGCGTTCTTTTAAATTACCAAAGACTTTCTCAATGACATCTTTGGAACGATAAATTTCAAGGGCTTCGAGCGGATCCTTTACGCCATTGGATATCATGGCAAAATAACCGTAGTTCTTTTCAGCGGCGTCAATAGCTTCTTGTTTTGGGGTGAGCGAAACGCCCCTGACCGGTGTTTCGTTTACCTCGTAATACTTGGTATATAGTTTCTCATGCAAACAATTTACTCTTTTAATGGATCAAGTATTTCAAAAAATTTGAATTTTGAGGATCGGATCAAGGCGCGCTCCTGTTCCGTTCTTCCATCTTTATCATAGGTCAGAAACTACCGTTCAACCGATAACATTATTAAGGTCGCTAATCGCATAATGCAGAATACCGCAAATAGGAACGAGCTGATTGTCAAGTTACATAATGAAGGCGATAAAGTTACCTTGGTTCATGCCACTTCAATGCAACTTGCAGCCGACTATATTGCTACCAAAGTACTCATTATCCCTGAAACAGAGAATATTAAGCCTCATGAAGTTTGTATCCTTGTTAGGAAAGATACCGAATTTTCGCCTCAGGGATTAATCGTATTGGAAGCTTTGAAAATACTGGGCCTAAACGTTAGTTAAATCAGGTTTAACAAGACGTTGGACGAGGGCACCTTCTGAGGGATCAATAAAAAGAAGGCTTCTTACTTCAATCGCAAACTTTTCTTTAGGGGTTTGATTAAGAAGAAATAAGTAATTCAAAAACAAAATCTCCATCCGTTTTGGAGATTAAATTTGCAATCCATACTTCCCACAATTGATCTTGCTCTCCCTGCAATACCATTTGATTCTCAGCAGGATAGAGCGAGACGGCCTTAATGCTTGGGTGCTCAGACAATAGCCACTTTTATCTGACCATTTTGCATTAATCTAAGCCCTTGCTACACAAAGAAATTTTTGATATAAAAAAGGACTTCACCCCAACTTGGAGAAGTTTTTTTGGTGACGAAACCAAAAAACTCAAGAGGAGGAAGCCCCCTTTGAATATTCTCCAAGAAAGTCTATTTTCCTTTGAGGAACTTTAAAAAATTGAATCCAAAGAACGACCGCCTATCTTCTTCAGCGGTCTAACTTACGACTATATGCGAGACGATTGAGAAATCCCTCACCCCGAGGAGCGAATGGACACTGTCGCCAAGGCATTCCTCGTGCTTTACTCGCGGCTCCTCTGGAGAACATTGATACGTTTACAGGCTTGCAGTGCAGACAGGAGTTTGACCTTCGTTTTCGTTACCAATGTGGGATTCGACTGGATATCTCCGCCCCTTCGATTTCCATGTTAAACCGAGTCTTTGCCAAGCTGAATCACAAGGCCTTGCCCAGCAGTTGTTTGAGGATCTTGTGGCTCAGTGCCAAGCAATTGGAATCATCGACGGAACTCATATCGCCATCGATAGCGCAGCCATACATGCCTACGAAAAAAAAGAACCCAAGCGAAAAGCGAACTCACCGGCAATGCCAACTGGGGCGCAAAGTTTGATACCTTTGGCAACAAAGTCAAGTGGTTTGGCTATAAGCTGCATCTTGCCGTCGATGCAAAGAGTGAACTTCCGATAGCGCTTAAGGTGACACCTGCTCATGTGAACGATGGAGACGAAGGGCCTGTGCTCATGATGCTTGTCGCTAAGAAATCCAAAACACAAAATTCTTCATGCTGGGTGCGGGCTATGACCAAATGAAAAATTACGAGGCAGCCCGGAACGTCAAGGCACAAGCCATTATTCCGCTGAATGCTCGAAATGAAAAGAAGCCACCAACAGGGATTACTCGCAAAGGCACTCCTGTTGCTCAATGAGCTTTTCCATAACGTATTGGGGACAAGAGAAGAACTATTTCAAATTCCGTTGTCCGCATGCTATAGATCAAGTGAATTGCCCTTTAGGTATTGCTGCTTGTTCGTCCTCCAATTATGGAATGGTAGTCAAAATTAACAGTCAAACGGATCTTCGGCGCTTGCCCTACCGCATCGATAAAGTCGAGGTTGGAAGGAACTTTACAATAAACGAACCAGTGTGGAACGTTGCAATTCTCGAATCAAAACCTATTTGACCGCAGACCAGCTCCATATTTGGGGGATTCAAAAAGTGAAAACTCACCAATATTTGAATGCCATTGTGTTACTTGCTTCTGCTCTTGCTGTAGCGATGCAACGAGTCCAAAACGCCGCTTAAAAAATTCCAATTTTATAAAAATTCTGCCTGTCTGCCCATTTATAGCTCAACTCTCACAAAACAGAGATTTCGCTTCGTCCTGACCATGACTCTGAATTGAAAATTGAATTATGCAAAATACTCATCTATAAAAAAGAAATATTTAAATCCCTCATTTTCATATACTTCTTTTCTCTTCTTAATAAATGAATTGTAAGCCTCAACTTGTTTCTTCCCTGTTATATAATCAACAACCCAGATATCCCCGTTAGGAAAATAAATTAATAAGTCGGGGATAATCTTTAATGACTTACGATAACTGTAACCTTCTTGGAGCTCTACATGATGAATTTTAAGTTGTCCTTCTAAATAAGTCCTGAGTATTGTTTTGCCTAAGCGGTGAGGATGCTCATCCTCTTCTTCTTTAATTTGCTTAGTATATCGTCCATAATTTTCTGAACTGGGACATCCTTCTCCCAGATGCTAGAAATGAAATTTATCCTGTCGTAAAACCATACTGACTGGCTGTTCACAACAGATACATGTAAATGTCTTCTTATCAGAATGTATTCGATATTTTGATTCCAGTGTTTTGACAATTTGGTTATATACAACTTGTTGCTCTTCGAACGAGCGTCTTTCTTCTTCCAAATAGATTGAATCATTTATAAGATAGGCGACTTCCATATCCCCCACTCCTTTCTACATATTTTAACAGTCATACAAAATAAAAAACTATATAAAATAGCGCGCATCCCTAAACTCTGGAATACGCGCCAGTATAATTTTATTATTACTAAAGTTAATCTCATGGACCATAGAAAGATAGTCTGTTTAAAGATACTTTTCAAAATACAGAGATAGTGAATATCAACCTTAACTTCGTGCTATTCTTCTAACGTTCTTTCATCAATGAGGTTATTTTACAAAACGCAGATTACTTGATTTTATTTATTGTTAGCTTCACCTGCCGCCATACACTTGAAAATGGAATGATTTTACCTTTTGCATATGTGAAACTCAGAAACATCATTACAGTAAAAAATGTGTACCCGTACATTTCAAAATACTTGTGAACTGACACTGTAAGACCTACGTAGACCATCAGTATGACAGTATGTCGAATAAACTCCTCCATCTTCTCATCCATTAAAAATCGCTCCTTCAAACATATAGATTCCGAATAAAAAAAGCACTTCAATGTGGCATATTCCATGCCTACATTGAAGTGCTTCTCCAATTGTTATATTCGGTTATTATTATATTAGTCAAAAATATCATAGTTGTCTACTCTTATGGCATTAACAAATAGTTGGGCGGGTTTTGAAGAAAACTGATCTGAAGACTATGCTATGCCCCCAATCACCCTTTTACTCGAAAGAGTGTTGAAGCTATACAGGAATATTGTATTATTCGCAGCTGCTAATGGTGGTGGTGACCAACGCACTGACATTCGTTGTAGGCTCGACCATGGTCCAGGAAAAAGCTTCCGGATTACAAACGGAAATCCTATGTTCATAAATTGGAGCAGTAAGCATTGAAGAACAGATTGTAGGATACAGCAGTCAAGGCCATCCTACTTTAGATCCCCATAAACTCAACTTTTGTTCAATAGCATGTTTTACAGGATCTCATCAAAGTGATTCGGGTACTTCGGCAGCAACACCTATTGTCGCTGGAACAATCGCCTTACTCAAGCTTTCCTTACAACAGAAGACATCAAAACACTCATTAGAAATACAGCAAAGATATTGACGGACAAGGTTGGAACACTGCAACAAGATAGGTGTGTCCCACCTCTCAAAGCATATAAAACCTTTCAGTCCCATTTGGTGTTCACTAAATATCTAAAAACAACAGGTCGCTAAAAAACAGCGGTCTGTACTTTTATATCTTATAGTGAGAAGAAATGATGAATAAATTATTGTGTGTATCAGGCTGGTTTGATGGCAGGATATATGTTGTGTCATCGGGAATATGAAGAGCTATTATGGATTTAATAATAAACTCCAAATAAACATCCTGATTCATCTGTATCTGTTAATAGCACAGGAACTATGGAGTCTGACACTTCCTCTCTCACGCTCTCAGGTAAAGCGTCAGAATTCAAAGTAACTATATATTGGAAACCATCCTCAATAGATTTATCTTTACCAAACCTCAACGCTTCAGCTATTTGTCTTTCATCCACCGGATCAAAAAGAGTACTATCATGTATTAAAATATCCATTTTTCTTCCTAAATACTTTGACATTTGAATTAACATCATATCAAAACAATAAATTAACATACTATTAATCCCGGTACTATTTTGATTTCTGGATACCATCTCAATATCGTATCGACCATTTGTTGTTTGTCCTATATGTAATTGAGCTATAGAGTTATATAAAGAACTAGAAACCTCTTCGACTAATAAAATCGCATGGCGTTTAGTGTTAAAATGCTCTTCTAAAGATTGATTAATCTCAATAATTAGCCTTTGTTCTTCTATTTTCAGCTTTGCTGCTTCCTCACGCATATTATTCATGAAATTTTGTTGTTTTTGGTACATATCTAGTTTATTTACAAGTTCATTCATTTCTGATTGTAATAGCGAATATTGTTCAAGAGCTCCGTGTGTATTTAAAATCATCATCTTTTTAGATTGCTCCAAAGAAAGCTCATGGATTAATTTATCTCTACTTTTTACAGCTTCTTCATAATGCTCTAATTCTTCATGCAAATATTTTTTCCTATTTGAAACTAATTGCTTATGAAATATTTTAGCTTCATCAAATTTCTTTATTAGAATATCAGGCATTTGAATTTTAACTTCATCGTATAATTCTGTTATATTTAAATCTGTAATATTTTTTTCACTTTCTGACGCATTAATTAATTCAGTTATAATCTGTCTGTCAACAAAATTTTGATTACTTAGCTCTGCTATTTTTTTAGCATAACTATTAGCATCAATTTCGATTTCTTTGTACTGAGGGTGGATCTGGAAATTTTCAAGATCCTTCTTGCACTTTGATATTCTAACAGTCAGAATTGTAATTTCAGTATCTAAATTTATCCCATCATTCATAATCTTATTATAAGAATCTGTTTTAATAGCTTTTTTTAGATCAATCATTTCTTTTTTCTTTTCCTCAAGTTGCTTATAACTGATTGCTAAGCTTGTGTCTAATCCAAGTAAATATGACAGTGCAATTTGAGTGAGATGCACATTCTGTGATTTGAAATATTTTGTCGCTTCTAAAAATCCACCGTCTCTAGTTAACCTAGAAAAGTATGGAAATAATGATCGGAATTTTAAATGAGCTTCCAATATTGCATCTCTATGATTTAAATTAAATAAATATTCGCCTAAAAATTCATTCCATTCAGTAATTTTCAGTTTAATATTCACATCGCCGAATTTCTTTTCAAAAAAGCTTCCCTTCTCACACTGTATATACAAAAAATTCGATTCAGATCCACGTCGTTTCACTATATATAGCTTATCTTTTAAGTCTATATCCATAATGAAAAATTCATCTTTAAATTGATCCATTTTAAAGATACTATTCTTTGTACAACTACTACCATATAAAAAATGAATAATCTCAATAAACGTAGTTTTCCCCAGCCCGTTTCGAGTGTCTTTTACAGTTGACCTTTGAGTTATATCAGCTAATAAAATATTTAGTCCTTCATGAAGCTCTATTGTATTAAACGTGCTTAATGTGCTATATATCTTCCTAATCATTTCTTGCCCTCCACATTAAATCATCCTCATATTCAATTGCACCAATAATGTATAAAAAGTCTATTGCTAAAATGAAAGTATCAAACTGAATTCTGATCTTTCCATTTGTGTCAGATTCCTGAATTTGAATATATGATTTCCATGCTGTACTAATCGTACGAGGAGAATTTAATATGGAAAGTATTCTAGCCCCAATTTTTATAATTGATTTATCTTCATGCAAATTTTTAGTGGGTGTCAACACGATCCCAACCCCCTCCTTATTAACCAACTGAATGTCACTCTTATATCTGCTTTTTTTCATTATAACTTGTTCTAGCTCTATGTAACATTCATTGTACATTTATGCACTCACGCTTTCAAAAATTGTACATTGCTCAAAAAAATAAGCAAGAACAGTATGAACAGCTGCCATATATACCTGATTATCTTTCTTATTTGGATCTGTTATAAATTTAGCCAATTCACTATATATCTCGTCAGGATCTAATTTTGTATTATCTCTTAGATCCTCATA
Source organism: Paenibacillus sp. FSL R7-0163 (assembly GCF_037969975.1). Classification (NCBI taxonomy): domain Bacteria; kingdom Bacillati; phylum Bacillota; class Bacilli; order Caryophanales; family Paenibacillaceae; genus Paenibacillus; species Paenibacillus sp. FSL R7-0163. The sequence continues at coordinate 244,155 of NZ_CP150224.1, read as the reverse complement.
ATGCCTACGTAGAGTATCCGCAATTTGATCTCCTAAATTCAATTCTGTTTGAAGGTCTAGATATTGTCGTACTAAAGGAGCACGTATTAATCCTGCCTTTATTAGTCCAATTATTGGATCACTTAGGCCATTAATTAAAAGTTTATTTTCTGGTACAGGTTCCAAATCCTCTTTCCTTGGATTAGATCTTTTAGAGATCGATTTTATTACAGGTTGTATGTCTTCAAATTTTAATGTAGCATAGTTAATTTTTGAAGGTACTGGACCTAAAATATCTCTAATATAAGCTTCTTCTAGTGAAAAAATAATATCTCTTAATGTACTTGGACCCCAAAACGTAAATTTAATGGCAGTATATTTAGTACCTAGCTTCAACAACTCTTTATTAATCTTTGGAGGTAAAGAATCTTGATTATGTACAAAAGACCATTTATCAAAAAACTCTTCCCAATAATCTATTGCACCAGAAAAATCACTATTTATCTTCTTTATCATCCTAGGTTGGTTAAGACTATGAGGACCATTGACAGCAAATAAGTGACGTTCGCTAATTAAATAGCCATCGTTTTTCTTGTCACCCTCTTGTCCCCATGGACGACATGGCATAAAATCATCTTTGTATTTTGTCTGCATTACCTTAGAAAAAAATTTTTCAAACTCAGTTTCGGTCTTTTCTCGAATAATCTCTTTATACTTAACATCATAAAAATACATAGATAAATCATCCATAATTTCAATCCTTTCTGACTTTATTAATCAAAAAATCGCCCTGTAAGCCTAAGCCAACAGGGCGATTTTGCCGATTCTTTCGGACTACACGCCGGTGCTTCCAATCAGTGTAGTTTCACATTAGCATGATTGTAACAATCTGTAAATCGATAATTCAAAGTCATAAAACGACCACTAGCAATCCTAAAGTAAGAAACGGTGCCAGGGGTACGGAACGCTGGACCTCCAAAGACAGCAGCTTTCTTCCTCCATGGTACAGAAACACAAAATGCATCTCAACAACAGATCTAGCCCCACTTGTTCCAGGCCGATGTCTAATCCAAGCAACGCAACCAACTTTACATCACCGGACCCCAGAGATCAGGGGCAGATCATGAAGATCAGAAAATACACTATTTTTGGGACAAGTCCCCATAATATTCCGGACTACGTTTGGGGTTGGGATTTATCTTAGTTTGTCCGGGATACGCCTTATACATCATTTCAGCAAGAATTCTCAGATTTATGGACGTTAGGCTTGATGATAATTAGATGAGACGTACTGCTCATACATCACATGTGTAATCTCGCTTGTTTATTCCAGTTAACTCTTTTTTGATCAACCTCTTTACAAAAATCAGGGTCAACTCTTCTAATTGTGTTACGACACACTTCAAATTGATCAAACAAATCTTTTGATTGTATAATTTCTCCTTCATGTCTAGTAAAATAATTGTTAGCACTCTCTTGAAGCCTAGTGATTAGATTCTGCCCATATTTCAACTGCTGTTGCTGTCTATATGTATTTATGATACTTGTGCAACCTTTGTTTCGAATGGTTGTTGCACTATACCCGACTAACTTAGCAACAACCTCAACCTTTATTTCTTGATCCTTTATAATTAATCGGTCGCAAATATCCCTAATATTTACATATAACGCCTTATCATACATAAATTTTGGATATAAAGATGTTTTTTTTGAAACTAGAATTTTGATTACTTTAGGGTGGTATCTATGAAGTAAATAGTGCTAATCATTGTACCAGTAGTTCAAGCGTTGAATATCATAAATATTTATACCTGCTTGTATGCTTTCAATTACTTTTAACAGCAATGTATCATCTACATCTTTTTCGGAGTATCTATAATTCCCCTTCACTATACCTCTTGAGGAAAAATAAGCAATAATTCTCAGAATCCTATTTCGCTTTAATCCAAATATTTTTTCTTTTTCTGGCCAAGTTAAATTATCCATATTTCTATTTGAAAGAATCTCAAAAGCCCTTATAAAATAAGTTCTCTCTATTAATTCTTTGCTTGAATTCAAGCCATATTCACAACCGCAATCAGGACAAAGAAAATATTGTTTTAGAGTTTGACCATGATGTTGAATATTTTTTGATGCGGTGGCAAACAACCTTCCTTTTAATTCATAGTATTTACACCAAGGAGCTTTACACGTTAAACTATGTTTCTCTTTAACATCATGGTTTAAAAGAGCTGACTTAAATTCATCTGGAGTCTCCATTGTTAAAAAATTTTCTACATTTATATCTCGGGCCTTTAAAATGCTGAGAATGGTCCTTATATGGATTGTATTCTTTTTAGTTGTTCCTCTAGCACACTGTAAAAAATGCACCAAGGTTGTTTCTTTTAAATTACCGCTAATCGCTTTCCTATTAAAGTCGCTTTTACAACCATTAAGTACATACAAGAGCTTTAATGCTAGTTCGCTAGAATCAAAAAGAATCCCTGAAGAATCATTCAAAAGCAAATCAAAGGCTGTTCTATACCATCGATGTTCCAATATAAGTTGGTTTGTAATAACTTCTATAACCTCACTACGCTGCTCACTTAATTCTTTTAAACAATGTGGGCAAATTCCTACTTCTTTTATATCTTTATATTTAATCTTACTTTTACAATAGTGACAATGCTCTAATAGAATTCTATGATGCTTTTCGCAAATCACGATGGGTTCTAATTTCCATAAAAGCCGAATAATACGTTTTTCTTTAAGACAATCCGGGCAATAATGAAATTCATTTCGAAGATACCCCTTTAGAAACATACTATTATAATCCTTACTGTTACCCTTGAATTTTAGAATTATATTAAAACAAGTAGATGATTTCAGTTTTTCTATTAAAGTGCTACTAACAAAACTTAGTCTTCTTAAATCAATCATACTTCCAGGAATAATATCTAATTTATGATAATCACCCGAATGAAGTCTATACTTGCCAACTTTTAACCAGTTAATAACATCGCAAAGAGCTATTCCATTAGCACATGCACAACGTAACAAGAAGCCAAATAGTGACTCCTCTTTTTGTAACATTGGTCTTACTGTAAATCTAACTCTATCATCCATTGAACCCACTCCAAGAGTTTTTAACTATTATTCCCTTGAAATGAGTGTCCTAGACGCACAAACCCTAACGTTAAAAAATTCTCTGTATTAAATGACTTATCTTCCTGTCTCTAATGTTCTAATTGTTTCTTTTACATGTTGTAACACAGGACGATATTTAGTATAGAACTTGTCATAAATCTTTAACTTAATTCCAATTTGACGTACTGAAGGTATCTTATTTTCACTTTCATATTCCGCTAGTATCATTTCATCTGCTATAGTCATAAAACCTTTCATTTTATAAATTCTCATCTTCTCTTTACTCAAAGCAGACTGCTCGGTAATATAATTCGCCAAAGCAGGCATGGATTTCTTAATATCATTTGAGCTTTTCCCGATGTAATTATAAACACTGATAATCTTACTTGATCCATCGTTTTAACATATTCCTGTACCTTATCAAAAAGTTCTGACTCAGTAGCTTGCTTTTGCATTTGTCTTTTTATTTCTTGGACTTTTTTAGAAAAACCATATTTTTGAAAATTAATAAATTCTATATCAAGGGAAGCCGCAATTTCTTTTGTAGTAAGTTCTTCTTCTAAATAAAGAATATCATTTAATGTCTTTTCTATATGGGGTTGGACTTTTAATACTTTTTGCTTATTAATAAATTTATTCTTTTGAGTATACTCAATCCAACGGTATTGTTGGACTACAGGATTATAAAAATGATAAAAAAACTCTATTCCATGCCATCCATACCATTTTTGTGCCTTATAAGTTATTGTCGTAGCTTCTGAATACAACTCTTTGAAACATTCGATTATGTCTAAATCTGATTGCGAATACTTCATATATATTTCTCTCTTATTATCAGGTAATAAATTATACCTCAAAGCATATCCGAGAGCCTGATATAGTTTTCTATATGTAATATCTAATGATATTCGTATTTCTTTCTCACTCTTATCAAACCACAACATGAGAACCACGTTATTTATCAAATCTATATTAGTATCTATTTCTAACCATTGTTTGGTATTCATATTTAATCCATATCTAATTCCACAATTGACACAAATACTAGTGTTCGAAAATTTTTGGTTTTTGAAACTTGAAAAGTGAGTATATGGAATCTCTTTTAATGCGTCCGATTTCTCAAACGTAATGCACCAAGGTGATAGACATTTACGAATCACGCTTTCTTGGACTTTTAATGATTTTATTGAGTTGACATAACTGGCTGGCACTTTCATTTCCACAAAATCTATCATTCTTATTTTCGCTTTATTTAAAATTTTCATTAATTGAGGGAAGGTTACTTTCTGGGGGGATGTTTGATCATTAATAAAACGAAGAATAGAATGTAAAAAGTCGTGTCGTAGAAGTCTTGAAACAAGATTATAGCGATATTGGGTGGGCGATTCCTCTAGTTGTAGTTGTAGAATATAAATTAGAGTGATGCATATCGTTTTCTGCAAGTCTAATCCATCTACTAATCCAGGAAATAATCGTTTTTTTGAATCCAATATATATTTCCATTCATCATACCTTTGATGCATATATTCTTCATTGGCTTCATGAAATTGCTGATTTTCACTAAACAAATAATTTTCACAATGATAACAACGATATGCGCCCAAGTTATTATGTATATATGATTGATCGTGATTACAAATCGGGCAGCTGGTTCTCAACTTAACATTATGTTTAAAGCAAACATCGATATCTCTTACTTGCCACAACATTTGAAAACCAAGGTTTTCCTCAAGACAATGGGTACAAAATTTCCGCTTATTCGATTCTAATAATACTGGCATCAAGGTCAGAAAACTTTCATCAAAGTAAAGACCATAATGATTAAATTTTAATCTTAATGAATCATAAGTCATTTCAAATAAACTTTTCTCTGTTTGCCCAATCAACATAGCTAATCTTTTCATGTCGTGTTTTTGCTGAGGCATAATATCAATTCGAATGGATCGTCTATAGAAAACGTCCATAGATCTTATAGGCTGTACATGTCTTAACAAATCCAAATATAGCACCATATTTGCTCGGCAAGCTCGCATTAGGTAACTACTTAAGGATTCCCCATCTTTGATTTCGGGACGAATTGTAAGACGACTCAATTGTATCATCTCCTTGTAATATGGCCTTTTTATTCCGCATTTTCCGGTCTGATTAAATGGTCGCTTTCACGAAACAGATTAAACTTAGCTTGTTTCAATATATCTACTGTTAATCGAATATTCGAATAATCAACATACTTCTGATCAAATACATTAAGCAATCTGAATGCTTCCTTAATAATCAAATGTAAATATCCAATGCGACCTTGGCAATAGAAATGCAATAAACGAGGAAGACCTGTCGCTTCATCATATAATCCTATGGGAACCGGCGGTTGAATGGCCTCTTCAATTTTTTTAGTAACTCACAGAATTTCTCGTTACAATTATCAAAACGATTAATATGGTCTCTTCCAAATCGTCGGACATATTCGTCCTCCATGATGTGAAGTTTTTCAATTTGAGGGGTTCCTAAACAAACGATACTCACCTGGTGCTCATTTGTTAAATCTTTAAGCATCTCCATTGCTGTTTGGTTATCAAAATTCTTCGTACGCATAATGAAGTTCATCTCGTCAAAAATGATCATTTGAACTTTTTGTTTTTTCAACAATAATAGTACTCGATCTTTTATCATATTAATCCGAGCATCTCGGCGGAAGTTTTCAGTTCCGAGTGCTTTAAGAATCTTTTTATAGAAATCAAGCTGTGTAAATGGATATGGAAGTTTTACATAAAGAACAGGAATGATGTCGATCTCCTCATCATCAACTTTTTTGGTGTATCGAGAAACACTTTTGGCATACCTTTTTCCAATCTGTGGTTTTCCAACGCCTGATAATCCCGTAATAAACAGGTGCCTCGGATCCTTTTCTTCATCATCCTCGTCATCAAACTCATCACGTTCAATATACACTCTCATTGAATCAAGCCGATTCCAAATACGCTTTACTTCGTCATGTTCAATAAATAGTTTATTTATACGACGAGCTAAAACTTTTACTTCTTCACTGCTCATTTTGGTATCCACCTCCACTAGATTGTTCCGCCTTTTTCGCAATCAAATATAACTCTTCTTCGATATTCTGAGCCTTCTTAGCTTGTTGGGTTTGAACTGTTTGATGAGCTTGATATGCGGTAGAGACAACTACCTTTACCCCCTCCATTCTTGCGACAGTTTGTCTTACCTTTTTTTTTCTCTCATCCCTTCACTAATAAATTGAGCCAACCTCTCCCAAGCCCTATGCATATGAGCTTTACCTGGTAGAAGCTTTAATTTGCCTTCCCCTTCATTTCGTAAAAACTGCAGTAATTTTTTGTAAGTATATTGATTTACCCCAACTACAGTTTCGTAAGGAGGGGTTTCACAATAAAGCTCTATGAACTCTTTAGTTTTCGGATGCAGTAAGTATATTTTCGAAATGTCATCAATGTCGTATTTCACTGTATACTTTGTTTTTCTAGTTCCAACAAGGTCATTACACTTATCAGATTTATAGATTTTGTTATCCCAGCGTACCCCATCCCGCGTATATGGTTTTTGGTCCGTTAATAAAAAATCAATTTTATATTTTTCTTCGTCACTTTTATCAATCCACTCAGGATAGCCCACTTCACTAACACTTTCTCTAAATTTCGCCATTGGTGACATGTTATTACCTAGGCCTTTATGTGGACGCAAAGGATAAATATCAACAAAATAATGGACAAGAATTTTACGAAGTTGACTTAAAGTTAAAAATGCATCCTTTTCAGGATTTAGGTCCCCTCTATCTACAATATTGCTTTTCGTTGTACCCATGATGTTGTGTATCAGTTCACTGTTAAGCGTGCCAAACAATCTTTCAATAACTGCCCCGTAATGAGGTATTTTAACCGGCCTATGCATAATCTCAGATTGAAGAGTTTCATTCACTAATCGTTTGATCTCGTTACTTTTAAAATCCATTCCGTTATCAACATAAATGATATTCGGAATACCAAAAAACTCCCATTCCAACTCTGTTCCATATTCATGTTTTGTGTTTTTAGCAAAAACCCCATGTTGAATGGCTTTTCTGACCACATTAATTGACGGATCTTCATGAGATAAATAAAGACACCATGGGCCACGTGAATATACATCGATTCCCAATGTTATCCATGGTCGGTCAATTACAAGACCAGTTGCGTCATCAATGACCTGCATATCTAGTCGAGTATGATCAATCTGTATCATATCCAAACGACATGTGGCCTCTCTGTCTGCGTAACCACGAGCTACTTCGTCATATACTGCTCTGGCTCTCTTCATATTTCGAAGTCGCTCAACAGCCCGTTTTTCAATACGGTCTATAATGTCAGAAATAGTACTATATTTTATATCAGGCTCATTCACTCTTGCACATCGTCGTTCTACAAGTCTGTGAATGGTCGCTTTTGAAACTCGATACTTATTTAAATAATCTTTTTCAATGGTTTCTTTCAGAATCTCGATTTGCTTTACTGTTAGTCGAACAAAGATAGTATCGAGAATGATCTCCGGATGTTCAGGATGACAGATCGTTACCATTTTGTTATCTTTTCTACCGGTATAACCCTTTCCTTTATTCGAAATGAGTCCTGCTAAACCTCGTGATTCTCTTTCTGATTCTGCACGTCGATAATCCGATAAGTAGCGCATAATGCTTGCTCTTGATCCGCCACGTTTTTCTAAGATTCTATTAATTAATTCTTCCTGTTTCAGTACAATAATTTCTTCATTCTCAAGTAAAATATCCTTACATTTGTCGCGAAATTGCGCTATCGCTTGAACATTTCCGGCTTTAATCTTCTCTAGAATAAGAAGTGGTTGTATTAATTCAAACCGCTTACTTACTTCACTTCTTTTGTTGTCATCCAGCTTCGCAATTATATTTCCGTATGTTATTTTTTCTTCTTTCCTCTCAAATTTCATAGTGGATTCAGGTACGAAGGTAGGATGATTCACAAGATCAGTATAAGCTATTTGAAGATCTTCCCCATCTGGCCTTCTTAACCAAAGATTTGGTGGATCTACCCTTACGACCTTGTATATTTTTCCATATAGGCAGCATTCCGAATATAGTCTTAGTTGGTTAAACGCCATACAATGCTCCTCCAGGTATACTGGTAAAAGGAGTATTAGTTTGAGAATTAAATGTGATTTTGCTTTGGGAAGTAATTCTCTCGTTTACATCAGCCATAAATGTTCCTTTGGCAATGAGGTGATATATCAAAGGTTTAATTAAAAGAGGATCACTAATATCAGTGAATGTGGAGGCAAGATATTCTATGGAGCACGATTCAATACAACGCAGTCTATAAGTTACTGATTCATACCAACTCGGGTAGTATTTTCTTTCCTTCAAAAAGCCTTTAAGCAGCTTGAGGTTGTATGATACAGCTTGAGGTAGTTGTTTTGGATATATAACTTGGTATTCCCAACCCTTTTCCAATACGTATGCTCTGCAATACCTATTGCACAGTTCTACATGCTCATCTAGTGTTGCCTCCGGTTCGAGTTTCACTTGATAAAGCAACGGATTTAACCTCTGCTTGAAAACTAGGACATCCGGGACATGAACCCATTCTTCTTTCCCATCGTAAACAGGCACTTCTATTGGCTGAACATAATAACGTATTACTTTGGTATCTAATTCGAGGTAGTAGTAAAAAAGCCGTTCAGATAAAGATTCATATTCAACTGTTCTTCCGTTCTTTACGCTAAAAAAACTCCCTATGATATGGGGGTGAAAGTGACTTCTCCGATTATTCACTTTGCGTTTAGGACTGTACAACATGTCTTCATTGTTCCATACATGATTTTCCCATTCCACAAGCACACCTCATTTCAGAAAGTATCAATTATAAGCGTAATATCCAATTTATATTTCTACTATATCTATTACCCACTAATTCCAGTGTTATACCCACAACAAAATAAAAAAAACAGTAGCAGCAAGGTTTTGCTACTACTGTTTTTTTTATTAGTCTCAAACATATCACCAAAAAAGTCTCAGTTATCGATCCAATTAGTCTCAAGTATAGCCGTTACTCACAAACTACGTTACAAACGGTGACAATTTATCCCCGCTGTCTCATTCCCTCAAACAGCAAAATCGTCGCCGCCATTGCGGCGTTCAGCGATTCCGCGCGGCCTGCCATCGGGATGATGATACTCTTGTCCACGAGTCGCGCCGTTTCCGGCGAGATGCCTTTTCCTTCGCTGCCAATCAGCAGCCACTGGCTGCCCTGGAAATCGTGCTCATAGCACGATTCTTCGCCCTGCAGCGAAGTGCTCACCAGCAGCGCCCCATTTTCCCGGGCCTGTGGCAAAATCTCACTTAACTCTCCCTCCACCACCGGAAGATGGAACATCGAGCCCATCGTGGAACGGATGGTCTTCGGATTATAGAGGTCAGCACAGCCTTGTCCGAGGATCACTCCGTCTGCTCCCGCTGCATCCGCACTGCGGATGATGGTGCCGACATTGCCCGGATCCTGCACGCCGTCCAGCACAACCACAAGGCTATCCTTCTTCGCTAGGATAGCTTCTACAGCCTGCTGTTCCTTCCGCACGATGGCGAACACCGGCTGCGGCGTATTGGTGCTGCTGCATTTTGAGATGATCGCCGCCGAAACGCCAATCACTTCCATTCCCTGAACGGCCTGAAGCAGCCCCTTAAGTTCAGCAGGCATTCCTTTGTCGAGGTCATAAGCAAGGCATTCCACATCTGCTTCAGCCAGCAGTGCTTCCTGAACCAGATGAACGCCCTCTACGATATATTTACGAGCCTTGTCACGATGCTTTTTCTCCTGTAACCCGGCCCACTCTTTAACCCGCGTATTTTGCGGAGACATGATTTCCATAAAGTCTTCCTTTCTTCTGCCTTGCCATTTATTCTTTGTTCCTACTGATACGCCATCTCCAGCTTCGTCAAATTATCCTTATGCCCAACAATAACAAGGATATCGCCATCGATCAGGCGATCCTCTGCACGGGGAGAGATGTTCATTTCTTCACCTTGGCGGATGGCCATTACGTTGCAGCCAAATCTTGCGCGGATGTCGAGCTCCTGTAGATTTTTTCCGAGCATCGGTCCGGATACCTTCATATCCAGAATACTGTAGTCCGGCGACAGCTCAATATAATCCAATATATTAGGCGAAGCAAGATGATGCGCAACCCGCATTCCCATATCCCGTTCAGGATAAATCACCTTGTCCGCACCAATTTTGCTTAATACTTTGCCGTGCAGTTCACCTTTGGCTTTTGCCAGAATTGCAGGCACACCCAGGTCTTTTAGGATAAGTGTTGTCAGGATGCTAGCTTGAATGTCCTCGCCAATGGCTACAACCACCACATCAAAATTGCGAATACCAAGGGCACGCAGCGCCTCCTCATCCGTGGAATCTGCAGATACGGCATGAGTTACAATACTTGAAATTTCCTGTGTTCGCTGCTCGTCAGCATCAATCGCAAGTACATCAAACCCCATGCCGCTGAGCGCCTTAGCAACACTAGATCCGAAACGCCCCATACCGATGACGGCATATTGTTTTTTGGCCATGTCTATGTACCTCCCGTAGCATTCTATATCTCAAACAGTATAGCATAAGCCAAGAAGAAACGTCATTGCCGTCCTTACGGATGACAACCGTTTCTCGTAGAAATATAAGGATGATATATATGTGTCAAACTTATACTATCTTATATTTGGACAAAAACTTGAATTTCCAGCACCTTTGCAGGGCACATTATAACGAGGTCAATATCACTATATTTTCAAAAAAGGAGGTACATTATGCCCGTTACCATTGACTTGCGCCAGGCGATTATTCATAAAGTGCACGGTCAATCTGAAGAGGATTTACGTCATATGATTGAAGGCTCTGTGGATGGTCCGGAGGCAGCACTCCCGGGACTTGGCGCCGTGTTCGAAATGATCTGGAAGGATTTAGATCCCGCTAAGCAAGATAGGTTGGTTACCATGCTACATGATCACCTGGAGACTATTACCCCTGGGGATATCACATCGTAAACTGACCGCAACTAGTCAAAAACCTCCGCTCACCATGGTGTAACTTCACCTATGGAGGCGGAGGTTTTATTATTACATTCAGAAAGTTATAGCGTCCTAATTATAGTAATGCTTTTGGAGCCATTTCCAGGAATTTAGCTGTCGGGTTCTTATCCATCGCTGTCCGCATAGCATATTCGTTCTCGAACAACACGACAAAATTGCCCTTCTTATCCGTCACCAACGTTGAGTTGATTCTGAATTTGCTCGCATCCGGCTTAGTATCATCTACGATCCAACGTGCAAACTGGTATGGCATTCTCTGCAACTGAACATCCACACCATATTCACCCTTCATGCGGTACTCAAACACTTCAAACTGCAGTTGTCCAACTACACCGAGCAAAATATCGTCAAAGTTGACCGTGCGGAACACCTGAATCATGCCCTCTTCAGTCAGCTGATCGACACCCTTCTGGAACTGCTTCGATTTCAATGCATTTTTAATACTCACTTTAGCAAAAATCTCTGGTGAGAACGTTGGCAGCTCATCGAATTCCATATCTCCTGCTTGGCTCAAGGTATCACCAATTCTAAAAATACCTGGATCAAACAGACCGATGATATCTCCCGGATAAGCTTCCTCTACGATATCGCGGTCCTGCGCCAAAAATTGCTGTGGTTGCGCCAGCTTGATATCTTTACCGGCACGTACATGCTTCACGCTCATACCCCGTTCGAATTTCCCGGACACAATACGCAGGAAAGCAATCCGGTCACGGTGAGCCGGGTTCATGTTCGCTTGAATTTTGAACACATAACCAGTGAATTTCTCATTCGTTGGTTCTACTACCCCTATAGTACTGCGGCGTGGTTCAGGCTTCGGTGCCAGATCCAAGAAATTATCGAGGAAAGTCTGTACACCAAAATTGTTGATCGCACTGCCAAAGAACACAGGTGTGAGTTCACCACTTAATACTTTTTCATAGTCAAAAGCATCGCCTGCTACATCCAGCAGCTCCAGATCCTGACACAGTTGATCATGCAGATACTCTCCAGCCATTTCACGAATGATTGGATCACGGTATCCGTCAACCTTTTGAACCTTGATTACGGAGTGATCGTCACCTTGGAACAGCTCTACCTGATTTTTCATCCGGTCATATACGCCGCATAGCTCACGTCCACTACCGATCGGCCAGTTCATTGGCACAGAACGAATACCAAGAACCTGCTCCAGCTCTTCCATCAGATCAAACGGGCTACGTCCTTCACGGTCCAGCTTGTTAATAAAGGTGAAAATCGGAATGCCCCGTTTAGCACATACCTGAAACAGTTTGGTAGTTTGGGCTTCCACACCTTTTGCCACGTCAATAAGCATGACCGCACTATCCGCTGCAGTTAGGGTACGATAGGTGTCCTCACTGAAGTCTTGGTGACCCGGTGTATCCAAAATGTTCACGCGATGATTCAAATAATCAAACTGCATTACGGAAGACGTTACAGAAATCCCCCGCTGCTTCTCAATTTCCATCCAGTCACTCGTCGCATGTTTATTCGCTTTACGGGCCTTAACCGTTCCCGCCAGACGGATCGCGCCACCGAATAACAGCAGTTTCTCCGTTAAAGTTGTTTTACCCGCATCCGGGTGGGAAATGATCGCAAAGGTTCTGCGTCTATCCACTTCCTTTTGCAGCTTCTGATCTATTGCTTTGTTCATTACACATATCCCTTCATATATAAAATTCCTGCTTCTGCTTCAATTACACTGGGGTTCATCAAATCGGTGCTCTGCTCATTGTTCATACCCCTTCATTTCTGAATGAATAGCTCTTAGGTCTAGCTCCAGTCCGCTTCAAGTGAAAGCATCCTCTAAAGTATATCAAAATCCGGCAGACATTATCTACTAAAAAGCGCGTGCCGCAAAATATCTCCCGAATGGTCTGGATTATGATCCCCACATATCATTGCTCAAAAAAATAGATGTATTTCCTACAGTTACTTGAAGTATTAGCATTTTCATTAGCCTTTAGTTGCATTTGATGCAATTAAAATTAAGTTGTGCACGCTTTTCCGCCTTATCCGGTGATTATAGTTGCAGAAAATACATCTAAAAGACTAATCATAACGAGATAAGCGATTTTAATTGTACAAAGTGCAGTTATTAGAAAAGTGCCCAGATCCCCCAAACACCGTCTGAAGTCCAATCTTTTAGATCTTAGCATTACAAAAAATCTCCCTGCATCCTCTGCAGGGAGATAGCATTAACTCAAGGTTTAGTTATTCTTCAGCCAAACCACATTATCTTCATCTTGGCCGTTTACAGGCCACCAATGGAAACCTTCTTTAGCAAGCAGTTCATCTGCTTCCACTGGACCCCAAGAGCCAGCAGGATAAGAAGATAAGTCGCTAGACTCTTCGCTCCATGCTTTTGCAATACGATCCACGAACGACCATGCCGAGGATACCTCATCCCAACGAGTGAAATAAGTTGAATCTCCGCGTGCCGCATCATGTAGCAAGCGCTCATATGCTTCCGGAGAATTGATTCCAACCAGGCAGCTCTGACAGAAGTCCATAGCCAGCGGTTGAATCTCAGACTCGGAACCCGGTTTCTTGGCATTAATCTTTACGTAAATGCCTTCCATTGGGTTCACACGGATTACAAGGAGGTTAGGCTCAAGTTTATGCTTTTGTCCCAAATAAACGTTGGTTGGCATACCTTTGAACTCAACTACCACTTCCGTCGTCTTCACCGGGAGACGTTTACCTGTACGGATGTAGAAAGGAACTCCAGCCCAGCGGAAGTTATCTACAAATACACGGGCAGCAAAATACGTCTCTGTATTCGACTCAGGATCAACCTTATCTTCCTGACGGTAAGCAGGAAGGGTTTTGCCTTGGTGTAAGCCTTGAATATATTGTGCTCTTACGACATTCTCACGAACCTCATCAGATGTCGCATAAGGACGAAGGGAACGAAGTACCTTCACTTTCTCATCACGAATATCTTCTGCGAGCAGACGGCTTGGTGGTTCCATAGCAATCATAGTCAGTAGTTGCAGTATATGATTCTGGCCCATGTCCCGTAAGGCTCCCGCATGGTCATAGTAACCACCGCGTTCTTCTACACCTACGGTTTCGCCAAGTGTAATTTGAATATTGGCAATATGTTTATTATTCCAGAGCGGTTCGAAAAAAGCATTAGCAAAACGAATCACTTCGATATTCTGTACCATTTCTTTACCAAGATAGTGGTCAATCCGGTAAATTTCCTCTTCTTTGAAGACCTGACGAATCTGTTCGTTCAGCTGTTCAGCCGACTCCAGATTATAGCCAAAAGGCTTCTCAATTACGAGGCGATTCCAACCCGTACTATCCAGCATCCCGCCAGCTTTAAGGTTGAAGGAGACACTGCCGAATAATTCAGGCGCCAGCGCAAGATAGAACATCCGATTGCCCGGAATACTGAATTTCTCTTCAAGAACTTCAGTTTGTGCTCTTAGCTCGCGGAAACCATCAATATTGTTTATGTCCAGAGATTTGTATTCGAAATGCTGTACAAATTCATTCCATTCGCTCTCTTCTCCCGCTTTGTAACGGCAGAATTCAAGGATGGATTCCTTCACATCACTTCTAAATTCTTCCTGAGTACGCGGGCGCCGCGCCACGCCAATTACCGCAAAATCTTGTGCCAGCTTACCTTCACGGTACAAGCTGTAAATCGCCGGGAAAAGCTTACGCCGGGCTAAGTCTCCGGTTGCCCCAAAGATAAAAAAGACAGCACCGGGTGTGTGCAGTGCATCAAGGGTTTGATTTTCAGCCATGGCTCCTCATCTTTCTGTATGTAATATAGTTTATTGACATGCTCAGCGTCGATACTAACATAAGGTGAATAACGACGTTATGTCATTTTAGCATATTCCTAAAAAGGATGCTATCACATTCCTGACAAATACTCTCGGGATTTCGCAAATTTCAATTAATATTTCTTATTATTAACTAAACCTGCGCTTATATAAGAGAAAAATGTCAATATTCGATGGTTATTAAAGGAAAGCCTATAGTTACGCGGTTTGTCCCCTTCTGATCTTCATGATGCACTGCGATTTGGGCAGAAACTGACTGATTTCCACTCATCACAGAGCGATTCAAATTAGGAATCGAGTACGTACGGCTAACCGTTGAGATATCCTTGTAGCTTTCTCCTCCGGTCACAGCTTCAAACCGGTCATGCATCAATGACTCCGTCTGTGCTAGAACTTTTTCAGGTGCTCCCTGTTCTTGCGCGCTTCCTTGAAGGGATACATTCCATTCGGCCTTAATTTTATTCTGTTCAAGAATCATACTTACTTCACGAGCAGCCGCTTGAAAGCCAGCTTCATTTTGCAGATCAGCCGTATCTAACGTTACAATCACATAACTGTTTCCTGCACTAAGCTCACTCCAAAATAAGGAGAGCCGCGATTCATATGGTTTTACAGCTTCTGTACGATAAGTCATATGTCCATCTTCCTCAGTACCTGCCGGTACAGTCAATCCGAGGTTTGTACTTAGCTTAGCAACTTCGGCAGACAGGTCCGCGTAATCGCTGCTTTCTCCCTGCCACTTTAACACTAGACGCAGCGGTGAATCAGAAACGGTTGTTTCTTTTCCGAGATCTATTAAACTCACAAGAGCATGATTCAGTTCGGCTCCTATTGAAGCTTGGTTAACGCCCTCATCAGGAACGGTTGAATTCGCTTTAACACTTTGCAGATTAACTAGCAGAGCCGCAGCGCAGCACACGATTATCATTATTAAAAAAGTCCCTTTTTTTGTTCCGTTGTTCAGCTTCATCTTCCGCATATGTCATTCTCCCTTCGAACCTCTCTAGCAATCTACTAGACAGTATGTTCGAATTAGGAGATTCTATACCTGAAATATTCCCACAAAGAGAGGGATTTGTTTCAATGCGTACTCAGATACTTTGTGGAGGCCCCAAAACTACTTTCTTATATTATAAAAAAAGACTGAAGCAGAGGCTTCAGTCCTTTGTTGTTATTCAGCTAGTCCATTTTTATATGCATAAATTGCTGCTTGGGTCCGGTCTTCTACGCCCAGCTTCGCGAGAATATTCGTCACATGAAATTTCACAGTTTTGATTCCAATAATTAGTTGATCGGCAATATCCTGATTGGATTTACCTTGCGCCAACAGACGTAATACTTCCATCTCGCGCTCCGTAAGCTCTTTATAAGCAGGTGATTCTCCTTTTGCATTGTTTCGAAAACGGTTCATCATTTTAGAGGCCACCTGTGACTCAAGCACAGACTGTCCTCTTGCAGCAGCGCGGATCGCATCCGCCACTTCACTAGCCCGCGAAGTCTTCAGCAGGTAACTAAAGGCGCCTGCTTCAATAACAGGATACATCTTTTCATCGTCCAAATAGCTTGTAAGAACAATAACTTTGATCTCTGGGTACTGCTTCATCAGCTGTTTAGTCGTTTCTATGCCATCCATACCATCCATTACGAGATCCATTAAGACCACATCGGGATTGTACTCCTGAGCCAGCCGAATACCTTCTTCTCCACTTCCAGCTTCACCTACGACCTCAATTCCATCCTCGGTACCTAAAACAGCTGCTAGTCCGATCCGTACCATTTCATGATCATCTACGAGTAGTACTTTAATTGCTTCCTCCATCTCCATGGTTACTCTTTCCTCCTATTATTCATTGACTAACGGAACGGTAATCTCAATACGCATCCCTTTACCCGGAGCGGTAATGAACTGAATGGAGCCTCCGATTTCATTAATCCGCTCCTGCATGTTCGACAAACCATAGGAAGCTTGTTTGGTGTCGTCCATCTCAAAGCCGATCCCATCATCACGCAACGTCAAGCGAACTGTATCTCCCCGTCTATGCAGCCGGATTTCCATTTTTTCTGCCTTCGCATGACGAAGTGTATTAGAAATCGCCTCTTGGACGATACGGAACAAGTGATTCTCTACCCCTTTTAACAGCTGCACATCAGGGTCCATTTCAAATACAATTTCGATTGGAACCTTGATCTTAAGCTCCTTGATCAATTCCTGTAGACCTTGTTCGAGGCCCTTTCCTTCCAAATAAACAGGTCTCAAATGCAGCAGCAATGCCCTCATCTCCGATTGGGCTACGGCAGACATTTCTTCTATAAGCGCAATTTGCCGCTGGGCTTTATCGAAATCTTTCTCCAAGGTCCGGCCTACCGCCGTGGCAGTCATGGAGATTGCAAATAGCTGCTGGGAAACAGCGTCGTGCAGTTCACGCGCAAGCCGCTGCCGTTCCTCCATAATAGCAGATACCCGCGCCTGCTCCGCAAGCTTCGCGTTATTCGTGGACAACCGCTGCAGCGTCGTCACTTGATTCTCCCATTTGCCGCTAATCCGGCCAAGCTGTTCTCCGAGCCTTCCCAGCTCATCATCACCTAGATCCGGCATGGACAGCGTCAAATTTCCCTTTTCCCATAATACGAGGGTCTGCCTAAGACGTTCCAACTGTCGCTTCACACGGAAGCTCTGATAAAAGCCATAACCAATCCCAAAACCCATAGGCAAAAGAATTAGGGTAACGGCTGTCCGCACGCCAAATTTCCAGCTTTCAAAAGGCTTCAAATAGCCATATGTATACATGACATACATTATCACAAGCAGCATGACAAAAGAGAACAGAGCCCCCTCACCCATGCTGCGTGATATCATGTTTTTGTTCTTTTTTTCCATACGGGGACTCTCCCTTCTCTATCAAGCTTATCAGGATAAACGTACATCTAGATCTCCCATTAAATAAGAAACACTAAATTTCACTTTGTATTCACTGCTGTCATAATTGGCTGATTTCCAATTCAGACGGTTTAACATTCCTGTATCCCGCTGGTTGCCGAATTCAATGGACCCAAAGAGCACAAAAGCTTCAATTTCCACGCCGTAATCATCGGACAGGTTAATGTCCATATCGCCAAAAATCCCTTGAAACAGCATGACCG
Source organism: Paenibacillus sp. FSL R7-0163 (assembly GCF_037969975.1). Lineage (NCBI taxonomy): Bacteria > Bacillati > Bacillota > Bacilli > Caryophanales > Paenibacillaceae > Paenibacillus > Paenibacillus sp. FSL R7-0163. The sequence continues at coordinate 225,987 of NZ_CP150224.1, read as the reverse complement.
TTTCCTTATGATCCGCCATAGCTAATGAAAGATCCACATCGGCCTCACCCAGTACATGCCAAGAGCTAAGGCTGTGCATCACCCAAGGTGAGCGGTCCCAGTCAAATCTGGATGAAAAGTTCTGCTTCTGCATAAACCCTTCCTTGCGCTGCACTCTTTTGGATTTGGTGAAAAACATCCCAAGTGAGATTAAGCAAATCCCCAGCACGAGCACCAAATGGTCCAGCAAAAGCAATACAGCACCTATCCCGAGCAGTTTATAGCCCTGCTTTACTTTGCCTGATGTCGTACGGTAGACGCCCAGCAGCAGAAACAGAAGCGCGACAATGGAGAAAAAGCCGAGCCATCTACCAAAAATCATCATGCAGCCAACAGCAATCAGTCCGATGGCAATCAAACGGTTTCGTTTATCCATTTCGCACCTCCTAAAAGTTTTGCGAAGCAAAACTCATTTTATAATATCGGATAGATATCCGTCACTATGAGGAATATTATCACCGTTAAATATTATAGCTAGCCGCTATAATAGCCATATCGGTATGGAGATCCATACCGTATGGCTTCTTCTTGTCCAGCATATCATATCCGTCCAAGTTTTAGGAACAGGATTTATTGTTCTTTTTTGTTTAGAGAAGGAGCCGCAGGTGTATCATTCAGCTTGTTTTTCAGTAGCGCCAATTGCTCATCCACTTTCAGTTGCTTCTCAACATCAACGGGTTTGCTATAAGCAGCGGATGGGCTGTAAGGTGCACGCATTACATCTGCTTCAGCCTCAAGCTGCATAATTTTCTCTTCCATCCGGTGGAATCCGAGTGATGCACTGCCACTTTCAATGGAATGTACACTGCTGATTTGCGACATTTGTTTTTTGGCTTTAGCCATTTGAGCACGGGATACAAGCTCATTACGTTTGTTGCGCAGCTTGTAGAACTCATCCTTCATGTCATGCAGTTGTTGCACCAATTCCTTAGCGTGTACTTCAGCTTGTGCGTGAAGATCACTGTATTCCACTTGCTTTTGGTCAAAGTAGATTTTTTCTTCCAACAGCTTGCGAGTTACTTCTTCTTGGCCATTTTTCAGTGCCAGTTCAGCTTGTGATCCACGTTGTGCAGACATTTTTGCTGCTTCTTCCACACGTTGCTTCATACGGCGTTCGTTAGCCATTTGTTTAGCAACTGTTACTTCCGCTTCGTGAATCTCAGCCTCCATATCGCGCAGATATTGGTTAAGCATTACGATTGGGTCCTCTACCTTATCCAACAAGTCATTTACCGACGCTTTTGTCATATCTTTAATTCTTTGAAATACTCCCATGATTTACAATTCCCCTTTCTCATATTTAGACAGTTTTTGTTTGAGTTCTTCTACTTCTTTTTGCAAAGCCTTCTTCTCAATATCCTTCATCATCGCATCCAAACCGGAGTCCGGTGCGGAATAAGCGTTGTTTTTCTCAAAATTAGGATTGTAATTTGGCTGGCGTCCATAAGGTCCATATCCGCCAGTAGCTTGTGGTCCGTGTCCATGTTCCGGTCTGCCTGAGTAGGGTCCGCCGTATGGGCCACCCGGTGCCCCAGGCCCTGGTCCAAAAGGATTATAATGCGTCGGTTCCTTAGGAATGACCATTGCTGCAATGAAGTATACCGGAATCACCGCACCACCTGTGAACGGAATGCTGACCAGTAATAGAATCCGGAATAACGTGGAATCAATACCGAGCGTTTCAGATAATCCACCTGCAAGACCCGTCATCACTTTATCTCTAGTTGAACGATACAATCGACTCATAGCGTTACTCCTTTCCACCATTGTTCAGTTTCTCCTTTAGGCGAGCCATTTCTCTTTCGAGTACGGTCGCTACGGTCTCACCCGCTTGCACCGCATATTCCTGTCCCATGCGCCGCAAATCACGCAAGCTCTTTGCTTCTAATTCCCAATCCGACATCTGATCTTCCAGACGACCGAACATTTTGGGAACATCACCACCATTGCCATAAGCACTGGCTCTTTGATTCATGCGTTGCTGCAATCGCAGCGACTCCATTCGTGCCGAATAATACTGACGTTTGCTGTACACCGTTTGATACTCTATTTTCAGCTCATTCAGCTGTGCTTCAAGTTCAAACAAGGATTGCTTGCTCTGTTCTAACAGCCCGCTGTATTGCTCCAGTTTTTCCTCGTGAATGATCTTTTCTTGTAAAGCCAGCTTCGCGAGATGATCCTCGCCTGCTTTCAGTGCCAACAACGCCTGTTCTTCACGTTTGTTTCTCATGGCAGTTGCTTGGTTCACTTGCTGCTGCAATTGCTTCGTGTGGGAAGCATATTGCTGGTACAGCCTTTCAGCTTCACTGATTTCCTCACGGGTTGAATGTAGAAATTGATCAATTAGTTTCACGGGATCTTGGCTTTGCTCCAGACGTTCATTTAAATTAGCTACAGTAATATCCCTCATGCGACGAAAAACACTCATGATCTCCTGCTCCCTCCCTGCTTCTTGTTTAAGTACATTGCTTCTTAATAAGTACCATTATTACTTCTGCCCTTTAATGCTGATACGCCCCAGACGATCAACGCCACTCCTAGAAGTGGTCCAATGATCCAGGAAAGCTTCGCGATCAGGGACATCACACCAATGAACATCAGTACCCAACCGATAATCTTGCGTCCGCTCTTAATCCCGTAGTACCCGAGAACAACCAGCAATACCGGGAAAAGTAATCTGAACATTCCGTGGATCAGAGGAAGCGCAATGCCGAGCAGCATAACCGCACCAATCACAATCAGTACAACCGCTAATCCGTTTCCTTGTCTTCTTTGCATTTTTTCTCACCGCCTTTCGTTGTCCTTAACCTTATAGCCTTATTCTAGGGTAAATCGCAGACTTTCAAAACAGACCAACGACGGTTTTTCGTACTGGACCTTAGTCGAGGTAGCTGTACGACTACAGACCACTGTTGGGCTAGTTGTAGGTCATAACCAACCTTTTCACATATAAAAAGGGGATGCGCCCCCATCGAAAATTGAAAGGACACCACCCTATATAGGTGATGCCCTTTTGAGCTTTCCTTTAGGGTTAACTATGTGGCTCTTTATCAAAAAACCTCGCTCCGTAATCTTTCAATAATAGTATTCTTAGATATGAAGTCCACTTTCAACTGTCTACTAAATAAAAATCTCGCTTTCGAATAAATCCCGAGAATGTATAATGATCAAATAAGAAACAAAGGAGAATTACTATGAACATACTGATCGTTGAGGACGACCGTAGTTTAAATAAAGGGATCGCTCTCACTCTTTCTCAAAACAATGTTGTGATCCATCAAGCCTACGATATTGCCGCGGCGGAGCATATCTTCGCAGTTAACCCTATTGATCTCATCATTCTGGACATCAATCTGCCAGACGGCAGTGGGCTGGATTATTGCGAGCAACTTCGCAAGACCTCACGCGTACCCATTATTTTCCTCACCGCCAATGATATGGAGTCCGACATTATCACCGGTTTTGCATTGGGGGGCGATGACTATATCACCAAACCATTCAGCCTAATGGTGCTTCGCGCCAGAGTAATGGCAGTCCTCAGAAGAACGGAATCGCTAGGGACTGGAAAAATAATATTGGGTCCGTTAGAACTCGATTTTGAGAAACTGGAGTACAGCAAAAATAAACAATCACTCCAGCTGAGCAAAACTGAGCAAAAACTGCTGCGGCTGCTGGTGACGAATACGGGCAATATTTTGACCCGAGAACAGCTGATAGACAAGATCTGGAGCAAGGATGCCGAATTTGTGGATGAAAACGCATTGACAGTAGCCATCAAACGGCTGCGTGCTAAACTTGAGGATGACCCGGCAGCGCCTAAATATATCAAGACCATTTACGGACTTGGATACATGTGGACTGAAGGGCAAAAACCATGAAAACCAATAGCCCTCCTGCTAATTTCAAGCACATTCATAGGCTCTTTTTACTGATCATCCTTATACTAGTGGCCTGTTTTATCGGCCGTATAATGTTTCTGTACGGGTTCGACCCCACTGTGCTCCAACTGACTTCTCTATTCATCATCTGTATATTAGCGACAGGAGCCGTATGGGTCTGGTTATGGAACCGTCAGATCACAATCTATATACAGACCTTAGATACAGCGATTGAGCGGGCTATACATGACCAGCCGCCACTCACTAACTATGAAGAAACCGCTCTATCTTCGATGGAACATAAACTAAAGCGGTATATAGGGATGGCTAAGGCGAATGAACGAAATATTCAAACAGAGAAAAACAAAATAAAAGAGCTGATCTCGGATATCTCCCATCAAACCAAGACCCCCCTCTCTAATATCATGGTATTCAGTCAGTTGCTGGAAGAGATGCCCGGACTAAATGAGAATGTCCGGCACTACATACAGCATATTAAAGCGCAGTCAGATAAGTTGGATTGGCTGATCCAGTCTCTAATCAAATTATCACGTTTGGAAACAGGAATGATCTCCCTACAGCAGATTGAGGCGAAACCGCTCATACAAACTCTGACGCAGGCTTTATCCCAGATTTATGCACAAGCGGAAAACAAACAAATTACGATCAATATTGACTGCGGGACACACATCTTAGCCTGCCACGATGTCAAATGGACAAGTGAAGCGCTATTCAACCTGCTCGAGAATGCTGTGAAGTACACGCCGCATAGCGGACAAATCTCCGTTCTTGCTGAAAGCAACGAGATGTTCACCTGTATCCACCTTACCGATACTGGACTTGGAATCCCCAGCGAAGAAATCCCTCACATCTTTAAGCGGTTTTACCGAGGAAAGCAAGCGCGTGAATTCGAGGGGGTCGGCATCGGGTTGTTTTTGTCCAGAGAGATTATCACGGCGCAAGGTGGCCATATCAACGTCATTTCTGAAACTGGAAAAGGTACAACTTTCTCTGTTTACCTGCCCCAGCGCTGAAATAGAATGTGTCATTATGGTCAGAATTCAGACACTCTCCTGTCAGATTGATTTGCTACCCTTAAATTATGGACAAACAGATCTCATTGGAGGGGAAGAGTTATGCCGATTCTACAGACTGAAAATTTAAAAAAACACTATGGAAAGGTTGGCTCAAGCGTTAAGGCTTTGGACGGTATATCACTGTCAGTGGATAAAGGGGAGTTTGTCGCCATTGTCGGCACTAGCGGCAGCGGCAAAAGCACCCTTCTTCATATGCTTGGCGGATTAGATCGGGCAACAGAGGGCAAGGTTTACGTGGACGGGAATGATATTTTTGCGATGAGTGATGAGAAGCTGACCATTTTTCGGCGCAGATCGGTGGGGTTTGTTTTTCAGAACTATAATTTGGTACCCATACTAAATGTGCGGGAGAATATTGTGCTGCCCATTGAACTGGACGGTGGCAAAGTTGACGAAACTTATCTTGATCTGATCATCCGCACTTTAGGCTTGCAGGAAAAGATGAATACTCTACCTTCTAATCTGTCTGGCGGACAGCAGCAACGGGTGGCAATAGCCAGAGCATTGGCGACCAAACCTTCAATCATCTTAGCAGATGAACCTACAGGTAATCTGGACAGCAAAACAAGCCAAGAAGTGCTGATTTTACTTAAACAGATGAGCGAAAAATTCAACCAAACCATTGTGATGATCACACACAATGAACAAATCGCTCAAACTGCTGACCGTATCATCCGTATTGAAGATGGCATCATTTTCACTGGACAACCCCGTAGCTCCGGAGTGAGCCAGCCATGATCAGCACGAATAACCATAAGACTATTGCTACTTTAGCCAAAAAAAGCCTCAAAGCCAACCGTGCTCGCAATTTCACTATCATCTGTGCCATCGTACTGACTACACTTTTGATCACCACCGTGTTTACCTTGGCGCTCAGTATTAACAAATCGATGCAACGCGCACAAATGCAGACTACTGGCAGCGATTATCATGGAAGCTTCAAATATCTGAATCCTGCCGAGTTGGAGAAGCTAAAAAAACACCCCTCCATCAAAGAGTATGGCGTTTTTCTTAAGGTTGGCGATATAAGCACCAGTCTGTTCAAGAATAACCGGGTAGAGGTCCTTCGAATTGACGAGAATTATGCCAAACACGGATTTATCAACTTTATAGCTGGCGGACTACCCTCCCAAGAGAATGAAATCGTCCTAAATACTTGGGCGCTTGACTTGCTTGGAGCAAAACATGAGTTAGGCCAGACTGTGAAGCTGGATATAGACATTGGTGAAAAAGTCATAAGCCAAGACTTTAAGCTCTCCGGGTATTACGAAACCGATCAAAATTTGGCGATGTCAGGATTAGCTTTTGTATCCGAAGCATTTACACAGAAGAACATTTCCCATATTGACCCGAATATCTCTGAGGCAACGGGTTCTTATGTAAACACCGCAGGTCTAGGGGTGATGTTTAACAATTCTTATAATATTGAACAGAAGGTACAAAAGATTTTGACGGACACCGGCCTGGATGTACCTTATGGTGTCAATCCGGCTTATACAAGTGTGTCTCTCTCCGATAATCTAATGAATATCATTCCTTATGCAGTTGTCATTCTTATCACCATGCTGAGCGGCTATTTACTAATCTACAATATCTTTTTTATTTCCGTCGTGCGGGATGTCAAATTTTATGGCCTGCTAAAGACCATCGGTACCACACCCCGACAACTAAAAAAGATCATCTCCATTCAGGCCCGCTCACTTTATCTAGTCGCATTGCCTTTTGGATTGGGGTTGGGATATCTGCTAGGTCTGCTGATTCTCCCTATGACCTCCTCATTTTTAAACGGTTCTACTGATAATGTCTATTCTGCTAGCCCGTGGATATTTATTGGTGCAGCAGCATTCTCGTTTATGACCGTATGGATCGCCGCAAGCAAACCGGGCCGGATGGCTTCGCGAACCTCGCCGGTAGAGGCTGTAAAATTTGCCGGAGTCAGCAGCGGCGGAAAACGGAACGCCAAAAAATCAAAACATGGCGCAAAACTTCACAACATGGCGTTCTCCAACCTGTTCAGAAGCAAAAAGAAGCTGATCCTGATGCTCTCTTCACTCTCCTTGAGTATCATCTTGTTCAGTACCATTTTCACAGTAATTTCCTCACTGGATGTGAACAAATATCTGGCTTCCTTTATCTCCGGTGATTTTTTGGTTCAGAATGAAGTGTTAGTCAGTATTACAGGGCCTCGAGACGGTGATCCATACAAGCTTTCAGAGGATTTCGCCAACAATCTAAGTAAAATTGACGGTGTAGAAAGTGTTGATAAGGTTTACCACAGATATGTTCCATCTCCTGTCGATGATGCTGTCCGGGCTATTTTGGAGCCAATGGCAGCTGCTGATCCACATCCCTATCTTCTCTCCACTTTAGATAAGAGGGGGGTGATCTACAATAATTTATATGGATTAGATCCGGGCTGGTTTGATCTTGTGGACAAGGATATTATTGAAGGGGAGTTTAACAGGCAGAAGTTTGCTTCAGGAAAATATGCGGTCATAGCTGAGGCCATGTTTATAGAAGAAGATAGCTACCGCGCCTATTATCATCCTGGAGATACAGTCACTTTCGAGAAGTCGGGTAAATCTTATGAAGTGATGGCAGTAGTAAAAAATGATGCAGTATATGCTGCCACAACAAAATCTTTCTCTTTGTTAGGGTACAACGTCTTCCTCCCTGCTTCGGAGCTGCAGAAGGAAATGCCGCAAGGTACAGATCCAGCCAATATTGTTTCAGCCACACTACATGTCGATCCAGCTAAAATGGATTTAGTAGAACAAGCAGCCAAGGCTCTAACAGATTCGACAAATGAATTATCCTTGAAATCCAGGGAGGATTATAAAGATGAGCTCGGTGGATTCATTCGCATTTTTCAAACCGTGGGGTATGGGCTTAGCCTGGTCATTGCTCTAATCGGGGTGCTGAATTATATCAACACTGTACTCACCGGGGTAGTCTCACGCCGCAATGAATTTGCCATGCTGGAGAGTATTGGCATGACCAAAAAGCAGCTAAAACGTATGCTGATCCTTGAAGGATTATACACCGTTTTGCTAACCGTCCTCATAACCTCAACATTAGGTGTATTGCTGACCTATAACCTTTCCAAAAGCATCACGGAAAATATGGCCTTTATGGTATTTCAGATGAGTTGGCTGCCGTTTATCCTCACCGTTCCTATTTTGTTAATTCTCGCTTACACAGTGACACTGAGAGCCTATAAAACGTTATCCCAAGCATCCATAGTGGAACGGCTGAGAGAAGCCGAGTAATGTAAGACACACCTAAATAGTCCTATTACAAAAAGGGCAGCCCGGTAAATATCGCCGGGCTGCCCTTTTTTTATAGATCCATATTCAGCTTATTTAAACGCAGGCAACGCAATATCCGCGTAATTATCCTCAAGGAACTTCTTCACTTCAGGACCGCTGATCCGTTTAGCCAGCTTTTGAATGGCGTCAGAATCCTTGTTGTCTTCACGTGCCACCAAAGTAATTGTGAATTCGGAATCTTCGCCTTCCGTAATCAGCGCATCTTTCTTCGGTGTCAATCCTAGTGGGCTCGCATAAGCCGGAGTCATGGCTACTAAATCGCCATCATCAAGCATACGGGCCAGCATTAGGAGATCGACTTCTTCAAACTTGAATTTTTTTGGATTCTCAGTAATGTCTGCTTGTGTGGCTTGAATGCCTACGCCTTCTTTTAGCTTAATAAGATCAGCTGCAGCGAACATTTGCAATGAACGACCGATGTTAGATGGATCATTAGCCATTACAAGCGTAGCCCCTTCAGGAAGATCAGCTATAGTCTTGTAACGTTTGGAGTATCCGCCATAAATAGCGTCATAGACAGGCTGTACCTCTACCAGATTAGAGCCTTTGCTTTCATTATATTGCTTCATATAAGGAACGTGTTGGAAAAAGTTAGCGTCTACCTCTTTATTAGCTAAAGCCTCATTAGGCTGCACATTGTCAGAGAGAACAACGATCTCCAGATCAATGCCATCTTCCTTAAGGAGCGGCTTCACAATATCCAGAATTTCTGTCATAGGTGGGATCAGTGTAGCGATCTTTAATTTGGTTAACTCATCATTACTACCTTTTGCAGCATTATTCTCGGCTGCTTTATTAGAGCCACAACCCGCTACGACCAATACCATTAATGTAAGCACAAGTATCATTGATTTTTTCATTAGTACTACTAACCCCCAGTTTATATATTGAACTATTTTGTATTAACGCTTATCCAACAGCCTTGCGATAGTCCCCCCAGTGAACTGAACCAATTGGACCAATACAATCATCACTAGAATGGCATAGATCATCACTTCCGTCTCAAAACGCTGATAACCATAACGGATAGCGAAATCACCAACCCCTCCCCCACCAACAACTCCCATCACGGTCGAGAAGGAGATAAAACTAATTGTAGAAGTAGTAAGTCCAAGGACTAGACCCGAACGAGCTTCCACGTACAAAAATTTAAAGATCAAGCCCAGCTTCGAGGCTCCCATCGATAATGCTGCTTCAATGACCCCTTTAGGAACCTCCAGCAACGACTGCTCCACTAACCGAGCATAATAGGCAATAGCGATTATAGATAATGGAACCGCTGCTGCAATCGTCCCAATGGCGGTCCCGACCAGGAAACGAGTGACTGGAATTAGCGCAACGACCAGCAGCAGGAACGGAAACGAGCGGATAATATTAACGATACTGTTGAGCACCAGAGACAACGTTGTATTCTCATAAAGCTGCCCTTTTCGGAAAAAAAACAACAAGGTGCCCAGCGGAAGCCCCAGCAGTACTGCCGCCCCAACAGAAATACCAACCATCACAAAGGTTTCACCGATCGAATCCCACATCTGTGCCTGATATTGAAGTACACTGTCAAACATGACCTTCCCCCGCTTTACCAAGAATCTGATCGCGGTATGTCCCGGTGCTGGCTGCTGCTGGACGGAATTCACCGTCTTCACGAGAGAATGAATCTACAATGCGCCCTTTTTCCATCACCGATACATGAGTACATATGCTTTTGACAACATCCATCTCATGCGTAACAATGACAACCGTTACTCCAAGACTTGAATTCACATGCTTCAGCACGTTCAAGATATCTGTAGTGGTTCCTGGGTCCAGAGAGGACGTTGGCTCGTCACATAGCAATATTCCCGGACTGTTCGCTAGCGCGCGGGCAATCGCAACACGCTGACGTTGTCCTCCGCTGAGCTGTGCAGGATATTGTTTTGCCTTATCTGCCAGTCCAACAAAATCCAGACACTCCTTCACACGTTTCATTCGTTCATGCTTTGGGACATCTGCCAGCTCCAGCGGGATCGAAACATTCCGCTCTACTGTGACGTTATAAACAAGATTAAATTGTTGAAAGATCATTCCAATCTTTTGCCTTGCTTTACGCAGTGCTTTACTAGGCATTTCGGTCAGGTTGTGGCCATCTACAGTAACCGTTCCCTGATCCGGCTGTTCCAGAAGATTCATCAGTCGCAGCAGCGTAGATTTCCCCGCACCACTCTCACCAATGATCCCGTGAATGGATCCCTGCTTTACCTCCAGCGATACCTCATCCACAGCCTGATAGATGCCTTCCTTCAGCTTGAACCCTTTACTTACCCGACTCAGCGACAGTATTAGAAGCTCCCCCTTCCTTTCCCTTATATAATGAACCTCCATGAAGTGAGACATTGTATTACAATTTTCTAAAATCTGTTTTATTAAAAATCTCCTTAAATAATAAGACATTTCTTCTGCTGTGTCATCATTTTTATTTAAATGATATACCAGGAAGTTTGATAAAAACCTAAAAACCCTTTATACCGGGCTCTTTTTACACATTTATTAACAAAATAAAAAGGGTTAGCAAAGGTAATCCTTCCCTCTTGAAATCATGATTCTCCTATTGCCCCACCACTAAACGCTCCACTGTTAATATAGCCATATTTGGTTTTTTTAAGTGTATGAAATGCAGTTAAAGCTACATTTGGTTCGTTGGAGTGTGATTTAAAGACCTGCTGTTACGCAAAAAAGGATGTCTAAGCCAATAGCTTAAGACATCCCATAATTCATATAGTAATCCCTGAATCCCTGATCTATCGAGTCCCATACTCGCTAAATCTTTTATGCCTTCTCGCCAAGCTCTCTGCGAATCTTCAAGAACACTTGGTAGCTGCGTTCCGCACATTCCGAAATCGCAATCGGATGAAATCCGGGCAGATCCGCATATAACGTATCGTGAAGCGGTTCAATCCATGAAGCCGGCAACTTACTTGCTCCAAGCTTCGCTCCCATAATTGAGCCCACAGTTGCCCCGTTACAGTCTGTATCCATTCCACCGTATACGGAAGTGACGACTGTTTTTTCAAAATCATTCCCGCCATAAACAAGCGACGCAGCTACAAGAGCAGCATTATTATTTGTATGGACCGCATCATAGTGGCTAAAAGTATCCCAAATGTTACGAACCAACTCCCGCTCACTTTTGGCCTTCTGCGCAATATCTATCCCCCGCAAAACATCACTGGCCAGACGACTGGTACGCGGAATCTCGCTAAGGCCAATCTCTAGGATCCGTTCATTATCCTTCTCTGCAAAAGCTGCCGATATCATCGCCGCATTAAACATCTCACCGTAGATGCCATTTTTCACATGTGAAAATGTAGCATCACGCCAGCCTAATTCTGCCGCAAGCTCAGGATAACCTGCTGCACCATAAGCCAGTCCATCTGCGCGTATAGCGGCACCAATCCACTCGCGGTAAGGGTTTAAGTGCATCCGCACTCTTTCCTGCCGCACCAGCCAATCCGCAGGCTTCTCGCCATGCAGATGAGAGGTCTCCTGCGCAAAATTCATATATGACTGTGTCTCCGCCGTGCACACCTGACTATATGTTAAATGTGTATGCCACAGCTTTCCGATATCCCAAGAATCCCAGTTCAGACCTTTCTGTTCCAGCAGCATAAGACCCAGGACAGTGTAACGAATATCGTCATCGCTTTCCATATACTTGATCGTCTCGCGGGTACTGGCATGTGTCCATTCGCTTAAGCCAAGACCATATTCAGCCTCTGCCCGTGAATGCCCAGGTGTGTAGCAAGTAATAGGCCAGGCGTCCGCACCCTGAAACCATAGCTCAATATTCTCCCAGCCCGGACGGCCATCTTTCCCATAGAGATAGTCCCAATACTCCAGCGGTTTCCCAAGTGCGCAGCCGACACTTCTACCGAGCCAGGCTCCATAGAACTTCTCTCTCCATTCCGCCTCACTCCAGTCCGCCTCAAGCTTACGTGGGCCTTCTGGACGTAGATGACGAATCTCCTCCAGAGAGGATGGCTCTTGATACGGAAAATCCTCACTGATCGTAAGCTCCATTAGCTCATTGTATACCTGCATCAGCTTGAGCTCATCGGCACCAGCAGCCGCTAGCTTATCCGCGAACCCATCAATCTCGCAACCTTCTTCTCCACGCTGAGCGATTTCAAACTGCACGGTCTCTTGAAGTCTCTCCCATCCTGCCATAAGCTACTTCCCTTCAGCCGCTAGCAGCAGCTCTTGATCAAGCTTTTCCAGTGAATCAAAGATCAGCCTCATAAATGCTTCCCGGTCAACTCCCACCAATACTTGCACATTCGCTGGACGGTCCGTCTTCTTCCGTCTGTCTGCAACTGTCATTCCCCGCGTCAGCTTGCCTTCTGTCTCCACCGTTACATATAGATGCTCAGATTCAAATAGTTCCGGATGCAGCAGCCAGGCAACAGCACATGGATCATGCAGCGCACTACCGACATAGCCCATTTTTTTACCGTAAATCGAATAGAAATCCAGCAATTCTCCGACCATTGTAGACACTGGTCCCCGCTCTTTCAATGCTAGAATCTCATCTTCAAAAATAGCAGCCTTATCGGTCACATCCAGACCACTCATTGTGATCGGAATCCCCGACTCAAACACAATACGGGCTGCTTCAGGATCTACATAGATATTAAACTCCGCAGTAGAGGTGACATTCCCATAAGAGATACCTCCGCCCATCAGTGAGATTTTTTCAATTCTGTCTTTAATCTCTGGATAAGCCGTGATTAGCAGTGCAATATTTGTTAAAGGAGCCATCGGCACAAGCGTAATCTTCTCCTCTGAAGAACGAATGATATCCAGCATAAACTCCACAGCACCCTGTTCTACAGGGCGGAATTTACTTGGGGGCAAAAGCGGCCCATCCATGCCCGATTCACCATGCGCTTCCTCACCTGTAACAAGCTTGCCGAACAGTGGGCCAGCAGCCCCCTTAGCTACAGGAATGTCAGCATTCACGAAGCTGATCACCTTCAGGGCGTTTTCCGTGATTTTATCTAAAATTTGGTTTCCACCAACCGTTGTAATCCCGCGCAGATCTAACTTCTCCGAATTTGCTATGGCAAGCAGTATCGCTATTGCGTCATCATGCCCTGGATCGCAGTCAATAATAATAGGTGTTGGCATAGTTACTCACTCCTTGTCTGTGTATCAATCATTTCAATCGCTATTTAACTAGCGGGCTTTTAAGTTTTTTATTCTTTTTTCGTGTCTCAGATACTGCGTAGATCACAAGTCCAATTACTGTGGCTACATAAGGAAGAGTAGCGATTAGCTCCGCAGGAATCTTCAACACCTGTAGAGCATTCGACAATGCATCTGCAGTACCAAATAATAAAGAGGTCAACGCCGTGCCTACGGTCGTACTTCTTCCCATCGACTCAGCGGCAATGGCAATCCAGCCCCGGCCAGCGATCATATCGCGGGTAAACAGTGACAAATAACCCATCGACATATAAGCACCGCCTAAACCGGCAAAAAATCCGCTAAGCAGCAAAGCCATATACTGTATTTTCACAACACTTACACCCACGGATTGAGCCGCATGTGGATTTTCGCCCACTGAACGAATGCGCAGTCCAAGCGGTGTACGATTTAATAGATAGCAGACAACAAACACAGCCAATATAGAAACATACGTCAGAATGTGATGCCCCGATAAAATAGGTCCAAGCACCGGGATATCCTTCAACAAAGGAATCTGGACACTAGGCAAAACTTTACTCGCCAGAGAAGTGGAAGAACCCTTGTCGCCACTAAGCAGATAGAGGATAAACACAGTTCCTCCCGAAGCGAACATATTAATGGCCACACCCCCGAGAATGATATGTGTTTTGAATTTCAGGGTGAAAAAAGCTAATATTCCAGCGATCAATGTTCCAGACAGCACCGCCCCAAGCAGACCTACCCACGCGCTATGCGTATAGCTGCTTATGATGACACCCGCTAAAGCGGCAACAAGCATGATGCCCTCCATCCCAATGTTAATGATCCCTGCACGGTTGGAGATGAGTGCGCCGAGCGCGGCGAACAGAATCGGAGTCGTCACGCGAAGGACAGAGAACGCAAAGTCAGTTGTAAAAATTACATCAAACAAACTATTCACGCTTCCTTCGCCTCCTTCAAGAGCATCCGATTTTTCCAGAACTTCAGAAATTGCTCAGCCGAAATCAGAAGAATGATAATTGCCTGTATAATTGAGATCATCTCTGAAGGTACGTCAGACAGACGCGCCATCATGTCAGCCCCAATTCGAATGTACGCTAGGAACAATGCAGAGCCGATTACGGACAGCGGATTATTTTTGGCTAACATCGCTACAAGGGCACCATCCAAACCATAACCAGGCAGTGACGTCCATTGGAAACGGTTATACATCCCCAGCACTTCTACGGAACCCCCCATACCTGCGATAAAACCTGCAATCAAGTGAACGAGAATAATAACCTTGGCTGTCTTCATACCGGAATAACGGGCAAAGTCCCGGTTGATGCCTGTCATGCGCAGCTCATATCCCCATTTCGTTTTGTATAGGAATAGATGAGCTGCAATAATAAGCACGATAACGATAATAAGACCGATATGAATACGGGTGCCCGAGACCATTTTACTCAGCAGTGCCGTTTTCTCGAATTTGTAGGATACATTGGCAAAAGCTTTAGCATCACGTAGATGATAGTTCAGTAGGTATAGCCCTACTCCGAACAAAATATTATTGAACATTAAGGATGTAACCAACTCATTAGCATTCCATTTTGCCTTCAGAATACCAGGTATTGCCGAGAGCAACGCTCCTACAATTGAACCTGCAGCAATAGCTACCATCGGATGCAGCCAGCCGTCCAACGTTAAATGAATAGCCAATACGGAAGTTACAACACCGGAGAAATAGAAAATCCCTTCAGCTCCCAGGTTGAACATATTTGCTCGAAACAACAAGGATACTGCCAACCCAGTGAACATGAGCGGAATCGCCATCTCAATCACATTACCAATATGACCTTTACTGGATAACGGCTCTAATAGGAATATACCAATCGTCTTCACAGGCTGATTACTGACCAAAGAGATGATCAGAAAAGCAATAGCGAGTGCAATAACGATTACCGCCGATGTCCGAATGTACTCAAAATATTTAACTTTAAACATGATTTACGGCCCTCCCGATGTGCTCCTCGTCCTGTCGATGAATCCCCAGCATATAAAGACCTAATTCTTCCTCACTAACCTTAGATGGCTCCTCGAAAAAGGCAACAATCTTACCCTCGTACATTACTAACAGACTATCGCTGATCTCCAAGATCTCATTCAAATCTGCCGACACTAACAAAATCGCGCAATCGTCTGATCGTAATTCCAACAACTTTTGATGTATGAACTGGGCTGCGCCTATATCCACACCCCGTGTCGGCTGTTCTGCAATAAGCAGCTGCGGTTCAGTCGAACACTCTCTAGCTACGACTACCTTCTGCATGTTACCACCTGACAACATTCCTATGGGCTGAGAAGGTCCTGAACAGCGGACTTTAAATTCCTCTACAAGGGATACTGCTAGCTTGGCAATTCGTGAGCCATTCAAAAAAAGACCTTTATTCATTGCTTTTGTACGATACTGAGTAGATAGCAGATTATCAGCTATACTTGCCTCACTAGCGATCCCTTGCCGCATCCGATCCTCCGGTATATAGGAAACGCCTAGCTTACGAATATCCAAAATATCCGATTCACGGATATCCTTTCCCTTCACTAGTACAGAGCCCTGACTTGAGACACCTCTCAAGCTACCTGTAAGAGCTTCAATGAGCTGTGTCTGCCCGTTGCCTTCTACACCAGCAATCCCAACGATCTGCCCACCACGTACCGCAAAATTGATATCCGACAATAATGCTTTGCCATCTGCATCATTCACACTGAGTCCCTGCACCGTTAGTACTGGCTCACTAACAGCCAGAATCTCTTTGTCATATTTCAGCACGACGTCTCTGCCGACCATTAGTCGCGAGATTTCCTGTTCTGTCACATCCTGTGTTTGAAAAACACCTTCACTACGGCCGCTGCGCATAATCGTAATTCTGTCGCAAATCGCTTTGACTTCCTTTAATTTGTGCGAAATAAAAACTATCGTATGACCCTGTTCCCTTAATTGCTTAAGCTCGCGGAACAATTCCTCTGTTTCCTGTGGAGTCAACACCGCAGTCGGCTCATCAAGCACCAGAATTTTCGCACCACGCAGCAGCGCCTTAAGAATCTCAACCTTTTGCTTCATCCCAACTGTAAGATCCTCTACTTTTGCTTTAGGATCCACGGCCAGATTGTATTTCCTTGCGGTCTCTTCCGTCATGCGCACAGCCTCGGCATAATTAATGCCAACTCCTCTGCGCGGCTCCATACCCAGCACCATATTCTCTGCCACCGTAAAAGAAGGTACCAACATGAAATGCTGATGGACCATGCCGATGCCTCTATCAATGGCGTCCTGAGCGGATTGCAGCTTTACTTTTTCACCCTTGATATAGATCTCGCCTTCACTTGGCTCTTCCATGCCGAACATAATCTTCATTAAAGTCGATTTACCAGCACCGTTCTCACCTGCAATCGCATGTATTTCTCCCTCACGTAAAGAAAAATGCACGTCTTTATTTGCAACGACGCCATTGGGATATACCTTGGTAATTCCCCGCATTTCCAGCAGAGCTTTGTACATAGGTCTCAACGCCTTTCAACTTGGAGGTCTGCAAAAATATACAGCTGGAATTCCCCTGACTAGAAGAATCTCCAACTGTAGGTTTATCACTATAGAGCTGATCTTAAGATTTAAAGCTTAAGGCTTAACTGCGTTACGAATAGCTTCTACCTCTGCGGTTTCCATCCCCATCGCATTATCCACTTTAATTTCTTTATTGATCAGCTTTTGCTTCACTTCTTCAACCTTGGCCTGAAGATCAGCCGGGAATACATTTTTATAAATATCATTCTCAGCAATACCTACACCATCATCTACAAAGCTCAACACATCACGTTTGCCCATTTCTAGCGTTCCCTCTTGCAATCTCTTCACTGCACCTAGAATAGCCGTATCAATCTTTTTAATAGATGAAGTAACGATTAGATTTGCTTTTTCACTATCCGTATCGTTAATCAACATTGCCTGATCGGAGTCTACACCGATTGCATATTTTTTCTTTTCTTTAGCTGCGTCAAAGATCCCAAGACCTGTACCCCCAGCCACGTTAAAAATAACATCCACGCCGGAGTTATATTGAATTAGAGAAAGTTCCTTACCTTTTGCCGGGTTAACAAAATCACCAGCGTACGACACAGCCACTTTTACATCAGGATCAACATACTGAGCACCTTGAATGTAGCCGACCAAGAAAGCATTAATCCCCGGAATATCCATACCGCCCACAAACCCAATCACATTCTCAGGGGTAGCATTCGGCATATCCGATTGTGTAGCTAATGCTGCTACGGCACCTGCCAAGAAAGATACTTCATTTGTCGCATAAGACATGTTGTACATGTTATCTGGTGCTTCATCGATGTCGGTATCATAATTAATGAATTTTTTGTCTGGATACAATTCTGCCGTTGCATTAAACATCTCTGTAATTTCAGAACCGCCAGAAATAATTACATCCCAATCCTCGGAAGCGATATCGTTAAATGTAGGCTCCCATTTCGTTTTATCAACGCCCATTTCAACAACCTTTGTTACTGCACCTAGTTCATTCTTAACCTTTTGCAAGCCGTTATTAGCGGAATCAAAAAATGATTTATCCCCAAGTGTCCCCGGAATCAGCAATACAACCTTGAGTTTATCCCCTGAACCTTTTTCTCCACCCTCAGCAGCGTTTGATCCAGTATTCGCAGAAGAACCGTTATTGGACGTGTTATTCCCACATGCTGTGACCAGAACCATCACCATTAATAACAACAAAGAAAGAACTTTTTTATTCATTACTCTATTCCACCCCTAATTTTAGTTGGTTAGTAATCCGGCAGAATCCCCATCTTCACCCATTGTATAATTCACGGTTCAAATGGAAATTCTCTTTTTTCCAAATAAAGTATCATTAAAAGTAATAAATTTAACGTTTAGGCTCAAAAATAGCAATAAAAATACCATTATTATTAATAATCCGCTTTATTTCCGAACGAGATGGCCAGTCAGGTTGCGAACTTTCGGATTTATTGATACGATCATAACAAATATTATTAAAAATAATTATATGATTTCGGTCATAGTTTTGTACGATTCGGCTAAAACATAAGTATTGGAGGATCATCATGGATCGTGTTCTATATATTGTAAGTGCCACACATGAGCTAAATACTTATATCCCTCCACACCAGCATGAATGCTACGAACTGGTCTATTATTTACAGGGGGTAGGGACAACCAATGTTGGCCCACGAAGTTACCATTTTCGCTCCTCTTCTTTCGCGCTTGTGCCACCCAATCATAAACATGACGAGCACCACCGTGAGGATGCAAATGTATTATTTGTAGGCTTCCACTCGGAACACCCTAATATGAGTAATCTGCTCGGCGTATATGAAGATGATAAAGATCAGACCGTTCTTCAAATCCTGCTGCGAA
The DNA here is from genome assembly GCF_037969975.1 of Paenibacillus sp. FSL R7-0163. Lineage (NCBI taxonomy): Bacteria > Bacillati > Bacillota > Bacilli > Caryophanales > Paenibacillaceae > Paenibacillus > Paenibacillus sp. FSL R7-0163. The sequence goes on along the minus strand of NZ_CP150224.1, from coordinate 207,005 downwards.
TGAAAGCAGAGTTTACACGTAAGCAAGACGGATTCTCTGAGCTTCTAAACCTACAAATGAGCGAGATTACCGTCCATCTTATGAGGCTTCTTAGTGCCTCTGGATATCAATCCCCATCAGAAGATCGAGTACAATATGTCCTTAATTATATGAATGAGCATTATCGCCATAAATTGTCCGTCGAAACACTATCAGAAATGTCCGGATATAGCTACGATCGTTTTCGCCATCTATTTAAAGAACGTTTCGGGTCCTCACCCCTGCGGTATTTGCTGTTAAAACGCCTGGAGTATGCAAAATCTCTATTACGTCATACTCAGATGCAAATCTCTGAAGTATCTGCTGCTGCAGGTTTTGTGAACGATGCCCAATTCTGCAATATGTTTAAACGAGAAATAGGTCATACCCCGCGAGCATTCCGCATTAATAATCAATCAGGTTAATCACTAATCAGATTAAAAAAAGCCGTTGAAATAGAGAAACTCCTCTATTCAACGGCTTAATCCTGTAAAACTAAGAACATAAAGAAAAAAGGTTAGTAAGATTGCTTATAAAAGCAATCTTACTAACCCTTTTAAGATACCGGCGAGAGGACTCGAACCTCCACGGTTTCCCACTCGATTTTGAGTCGAGCGCGTCTGCCATTCCGCCACGCCGGCACATATGAACTAAATGGAGGCGCCACCCAGATTTGAACTGGGGATAAAGCTTTTGCAGAGCTTTGCCTTACCACTTGGCTATGGCGCCATGTAAATTTTGGAGCGGACGACGGGAATCGAACCCGCGACCCTCGCCTTGGCAAGGCGATGCTCTACCGCTGAGCCACGTCCGCATAAAATGGCTGGGGATATAGGATTCGAACCTATGAGTGACGGAGTCAAAGTCCGTTGCCTTACCGCTTGGCTAATCCCCAATAACATTTTAAAGTAAAATGGGGCGACTGATGGGTCTCGAACCCACGAATGCCGGAACCACAATCCGGTGCGTTAACCCCTTCGCCACAGTCGCCATATTAAGTTGATATTGTTGCCATTATTCATTTTAAAGTAAATGGGGCGGCCGATGGGTCTCGAACCCACGAATGCCGGAACCACAATCCGGTGCGTTAACCCCTTCGCCACGGCCGCCATATTAAACTTTAGAAAGAACTTGGCAGGGGCAGCAGGAATTGAACCCACACCAACGGTTTTGGAGACCGTTGTTCTACCTTTAAACTATGCCCCTAAAAACTGGTGGAGGATGATGGATTCGAACCACCGAACACTTACGTGAGCAGATTTACAGTCTGATGCGTTTGGCCACTTCGCTAATCCTCCAAGGATGGTGCCGGCGAGAGGACTTGAACCCCCAACCTACTGATTACAAGTCAGTTGCTCTACCAATTGAGCTACACCGGCATGGCACTCATTCTTTTGTGATAATAAATGGTGGCTCGGGACGGAATCGAACCGCCGACACGAGGATTTTCAGTCCTCTGCTCTACCGACTGAGCTACCGAGCCATGATGAAAGTGGCGGAACCGACGGGATTCGAACCCGCGATCTCCTGCGTGACAGGCAGGCATGTTAGGCCAACTACACCACGGTTCCAAAAGATATAATTGCTTAAGTTAATTGGTTGCGGGGGCAGGATTTGAACCTGCGGCCTTCGGGTTATGAGCCCGACGAGCTACCGGGCTGCTCCACCCCGCGTCAGTAAAAATATGTTATGGTGGAGGCTGAGGGGATCGAACCCCCGACCCTCTGCTTGTAAGGCAGATGCTCTCCCAGCTGAGCTAAGCCTCCATAAACAACAATTGTTATTGTACCAAAGTCCACTAGGATAAATCAAGTGAAAATTTGGTGACCCGTATGGGATTCGAACCCATGTTACCTCCGTGAAAGGGAGGTGTCTTAACCCCTTGACCAACGGGCCATACTAATTAAAAATTTGTGGCGGAGAGAGAGGGATTCGAACCCTCGAGACGCTTGTGGCGCCTACACGATTTCCAATCGTGCTCCTTCGGCCAAACTCGGACACCTCTCCATATGGCTCCCCGAACAGGACTCGAACCTGTGACAACTCGATTAACAGTCGAGTGCTCTACCAACTGAGCTATCAGGGAATATTCATACCAGGCTTGATGCCTGAAAACTGAATCCGAAACGAATTTGCATTCTAAGTATAGGATAAGCCCTCGACCGATTAGTATTGGTCAGCTCCATGCATTGCTGCACTTCCACCTCCAACCTATCTACCTCGTCGTCTTCAAGGGGTCTTACTAATTGGGAAATCTCATCTTGAGGGGGGCTTCACGCTTAGATGCTTTCAGCGCTTATCCCGTCCGTACGTAGCTACCCAGCCATGCTCCTGGCGGAACAACTGGTGCACCAGCGGTACGTCCATCCCGGTCCTCTCGTACTAAGGACAGCTCCTCTCAAATTTCCTGCGCCCACGACAGATAGGGACCGAACTGTCTCACGACGTTCTGAACCCAGCTCGCGTACCGCTTTAATGGGCGAACAGCCCAACCCTTGGGACCTACTTCAGCCCCAGGATGCGATGAGCCGACATCGAGGTGCCAAACCTCCCCGTCGATGTGGACTCTTGGGGGAGATAAGCCTGTTATCCCCAGGGTAGCTTTTATCCGTTGAGCGATGGCCCTTCCATGCGGTACCACCGGATCACTAAGTCCGACTTTCGTCCCTGCTCGACTTGTAGGTCTCGCAGTCAAGCTCCCTTATGCCTTTGCACTCTGCGAATGATTTCCAACCATTCTGAGGGAACCTTGGAACGCCTCCGTTACTCTTTAGGAGGCGACCGCCCCAGTCAAACTGCCCGCCTGACACGGTCCCCGTACCCGATAAGGGTACTAGGTTAGAACCTAGATACGATCAGGGTGGTATCCCAACGGCGCCTCCACCGAAGCTTGCGCTCCGATTTCTACGGCTCCCACCTATCCTGTACAGATCGTACCCAAATTCAATATCAAGCTGCAGTAAAGCTCCATGGGGTCTTTCCGTCTTGTCGCGGGTAACCTGCATCTTCACAGGTATTAAAATTTCACCGGATCTCTCGTTGAGACAGCGCCCAAGTCGTTACGCCATTCGTGCGGGTCAGAATTTACCTGACAAGGAATTTCGCTACCTTAGGACCGTTATAGTTACGGCCGCCGTTTACTGGGGCTTCGGTTCATAGCTTCGGGTTACCCCTAACCACTCCCCTTAACCTTCCAGCACCGGGCAGGCGTCAGCCCGTATACTTCGCCTTGCGGCTTCGCACAGACCTGTGTTTTTGCTAAACAGTCGCTTGGGCCTTTTCACTGCGGCCCCCTCGTGCTATTCACACTACCGGGGCACCCCTTCTCCCGAAGTTACGGGGTCATTTTGCCGAGTTCCTTAACGAGAGTTCTTCCGCGCGCCTTAGAATTCTCTTCTCGCCTACCTGTGTCGGTTTGCGGTACGGGCACCTTCTCCTGGCTAGAGGCTTTTCTTGGCAGTGTGAGATCATGACCTTCGCTACTATAATTTTCGCTCCCCATCACAGCCCAGCCTTATCGATGTGCGGATTTGCCTACACATCAGCCTCACTGCTTAGACGGACATCCATCAGTCCGCGTCACTACCCTCCTGCGTCACCCCATCGCTCATAGCGGATTACGGTGGTACAGTAATTTCAAACTGTTGTCCTTCGACTACGCCTTTCGGCCTCGCCTTAGGTCCCGACTTACCCTGAGCGGACGAGCCTTCCTCAGGAAACCTTGGGCTTTCGGCGGATCAGATTCTCACTGATCTTTTCGTTACTCATACCGGCATTCTCACTTGTGTAGTGTCCAGCGCTCTTTTCAGTACACCTTCAACCCCTACACAACGCTCCCCTACCCCAGATACATAGTATCTAGCCATAGCTTCGGTGGTGTGTTTAGCCCCGTTACATTTTCGGCGCAGAGTCACTCGACCAGTGAGCTATTACGCACTCTTTCAATGGTGGCTGCTTCTAAGCCAACATCCTGGTTGTCTGTGCAACTCCACATCCTTTCCCACTTAACACACACTTGGGGACCTTAGCTGATGGTCTGGGCTGTTTCCCTTTTGACAATGGATCTTAGCACTCACTGTCTGACTCCCGGCAATAAGTATATGGCATTCGGAGTTTGACTGAGCTTGGTAATCCTTGCGGACCCCGCACCCAATCAGTGCTCTACCTCCACTACTCTTATACCGAGGCTAGCCCTAAAGCTATTTCGGGGAGAACCAGCTATCTCCGAGTTCGATTGGAATTTCTCCGCTACCCCCACCTCATCCCCGCACTTTTCAACGTACGTGGGTTCGGGCCTCCAGTGCGTGTTACCGCACCTTCACCCTGGACAGGGGTAGATCACACGGTTTCGGGTCTACGTCCACATACTAAGTCGCCCTATTCAGACTCGCTTTCGCTGCGGCTCCACCTTCTCGGCTTAACCTTGCATGTTAAACGTAACTCGCCGGTTCATTCTACAAAAGGCACGCCATCACCCATTAATAGGGCTCTGACTTTTTGTAAGCACACGGTTTCAGGTTCTATTTCACTCCCCTTCCGGGGTGCTTTTCACCTTTCCCTCACGGTACTGTTTCACTATCGGTCGCCAGGTAGTATTTAGCCTTAGCAGATGGTCCTGCTGGATTCATACGGGGTTTCACGTGCCCCGCACTACTCGGGATCCGTCTCGGAGAGAATACAGTTTAGGTTACAGGGCTTTTACCTCTATCGCGGGCCTTTCCAGACCTCTTCACCTACCATATTCCTTTGTAACTCCATGTGAGACGTCCCACAACCCCTAAGAGCAAGCTCTTAGGTTTAGGCTGTTCCGCGTTCGCTCGCCGCTACTGACGGAATCACTATTGTTTTCTCTTCCTCAGGGTACTTAGATGTTTCAGTTCCCCTGGTCTGCCTCTACATTTCCTATGTATTCAGAAATGAGTAACTGCGAATTACCACAGCTGGGTTTCCCCATTCGGACACCCCCGGATCAAAGCTTGCTTACAGCTCCCCGAGGCAGTTTCGTTGTTCGCCACGTCCTTCGTCGGCTCCTGGCGCCTAGGCATCCTCCGTGTGCTCTTATTAGCTTAACCTTGATTCTTCCGAAGAAAAATCTCACTAATAACATTTACTTGTTTACACAAGTTGCTAAAAGATGTTCTAAAACGCAAATTCGTTTCGGTATCCAGTTTTCAAGGATCAAGTCTTACTTGAGAGCTTAAACTCTCAAAACTGAGCAACGAGTGAGTAACAGGCCTAAACCTGAGATTGTGGAAGCTAAGCTTCCGATTTGAATGTCTTCATTGCAGAAGACGATTCTCCATAGAAAGGAGGTGATCCAGCCGCACCTTCCGATACGGCTACCTTGTTACGACTTCACCCCAATCATCTACCCCACCTTCGGCGGCTGGCTCCCTTGCGGGTTACCCCACCGACTTCGGGTGTTGTAAACTCTCGTGGTGTGACGGGCGGTGTGTACAAGACCCGGGAACGTATTCACCGCGGCATGCTGATCCGCGATTACTAGCAATTCCGACTTCATGCAGGCGAGTTGCAGCCTGCAATCCGAACTGAGACCGGCTTTGATGGGATTGGCTCCACCTCGCGGCTTCGCTTCCCGTTGTACCGGCCATTGTAGTACGTGTGTAGCCCAGGTCATAAGGGGCATGATGATTTGACGTCATCCCCACCTTCCTCCGGTTTGTCACCGGCAGTCACTCTAGAGTGCCCAGCATTACCTGCTGGCAACTAAAGTTAAGGGTTGCGCTCGTTGCGGGACTTAACCCAACATCTCACGACACGAGCTGACGACAACCATGCACCACCTGTCTCCTCTGTCCCGAAGGCCGCTGCTATCTCTAGCAGATTCAGAGGGATGTCAAGACCTGGTAAGGTTCTTCGCGTTGCTTCGAATTAAACCACATACTCCACTGCTTGTGCGGGTCCCCGTCAATTCCTTTGAGTTTCAGTCTTGCGACCGTACTCCCCAGGCGGAGTGCTTACTGTGTTAACTTCGGCACCAAGGGTATCGAAACCCCTAACACCTAGCACTCATCGTTTACGGCGTGGACTACCAGGGTATCTAATCCTGTTTGCTCCCCACGCTTTCGCGCCTCAGCGTCAGTTACAGCCCAGAAAGTCGCCTTCGCCACTGGTGTTCCTCCACATATCTACGCATTTCACCGCTACACGTGGAATTCCACTTTCCTCTTCTGTACTCAAGCCACCCAGTTTCCAGTGCGACCTCAGGTTGAGCCCAAGGTTTAAACACCAGACTTAAATAGCCGCCTGCGCGCGCTTTACGCCCAATAATTCCGGACAACGCTTGCCCCCTACGTATTACCGCGGCTGCTGGCACGTAGTTAGCCGGGGCTTTCTTCTCAGGTACCGTCACTCCGATAGCAGTTACTCTACCGGACGTTCTTCCCTGGCAACAGAGCTTTACGATCCGAAAACCTTCATCACTCACGCGGCGTTGCTCCGTCAGGCTTTCGCCCATTGCGGAAGATTCCCTACTGCTGCCTCCCGTAGGAGTCTGGGCCGTGTCTCAGTCCCAGTGTGGCCGTTCACCCTCTCAGGTCGGCTACGCATCGTCGCCTTGGTGGGCCGTTACCCCACCAACTAGCTAATGCGCCGCAGGCCCATCCCTCAGTGACAGATTGCTCCGTCTTTCATTCTTCTCTCAGGAGAAAAAAGAAATTATCCGGTATTAGCTACCGTTTCCGGTAGTTATCCCAGTCTGAAGGGCAGGTTGCCTACGTGTTACTCACCCGTCCGCCGCTAAGTTATTTTGAAAGCAAGCTTTCAAAATAACTCCGCTCGACTTGCATGTATTAGGCACGCCGCCAGCGTTCGTCCTGAGCCAGGATCAAACTCTCCAATTAGTATTGAAAAGAGCGATATGCTCATTTTGAAACATCTGACGAGAAAATTAATTCTCTAATTTTGGATTTCACTTACGTGATTTCCTACTCACTCGTTGTTCAGTTTTCAAAGATCAAGCCGTTTATTTCGTCGATGTGTTGTTCAGCAGCGACCTTTATAATATATCACAGCACCCTCGTTTTAGTCAACCTTTTTTTTTAATTTCTTTTTTCGGTTGTCTTTCGAATGTTTTCGAAAGCACATCTCTGTGTCAGAGGGACGAGTTATAATTTAACACATGAACAAGGAAAGAGTCAACCATTAATTTTCCTGAATAAATATGAGCGTTTCATATTAGTAAACAAATAAAAAAGAGAGTGCTCAGCCTCTCCCTATCCTTGCTCATCTCTCTATAATTAAACATCTTCTACTGTATCTAATTCATCTCTATAATGTATAGCGGATCGCATGCCCTTCTCCCTCGTGAACATCAGCCCAAGATGTAATCTCTCGGATTAGCGAACGAGAAACCAGCTTTCGTAAAACAAGGGGTAGTTCAGACTCTAATTGACTCAGACCTGAATGCTGCAGTAATTCTTTAATGCTCCATGCTTCCTTACGGCTATTCAAAATATTAAAGAGCAATAGACAACAGTCCGTCATTTTGGACATAATCCCAAATTCACATGCAAGAAGCACAAGCTCCACACGTTGCTCTAAGGTCTCAGTACTGACCGTTAACTCCTCATAAAGTTTATGAACAGAGGTATTCATGCTTTTAACCTGTTCCCAAATAGCTGGCTCGGGGAAAGCACCCACTTCACTCACTTCTATTCTTGCCCAATGATATAAGGCTATCAATACACAGTTGTAAGCATCCATAATAAAGCCAGCCTCTATATAGCGCTTGGATTTCACATACATATGCAAAAAGCGGGCAAACTCCATAAATGCGACCCGTTCCTTGATCGGTCCTTCAAATTGCAATATCTCGCTGCGCATTTCCTCGAGTATTCCCTTGGGGTCCCAGATCACTTCCCCCCTCATCAAACTGATAAGAAGTTCGTTATTATCCCCTGCCATAACAGCCTGCTCCAAAGCAAATAGGCCGATATGGACTGACTGGGTCCGTTGGTCACCGGCAATGGTATGGCGAACAATATGCTCTCTATCCTGTTCTTCATGCAATACTAACACTATCATATCAAAATCTTGAAGAAGTGCGCTTTGAAACGGAATATCCCCATTCTGCCGCAAAACGACCGCTCCTAAAACATTCTCATCAAACGTTTCTCCACTCAACAAAGTTACATTGGACAGTTCCATGCTTCCCTCCATTAAATTTGGCGATTTTGCGTCCAGTCAGTTATAATTCAGTTATAATTATTATTCTACATATGAAAGACAGTTCCTTCTGGACAACCCAACTATATTTAGTTAGGAGCAAACACTCATGAAGTTTAAAACGGCTAAGATCAACGCTTTTCGCACATGGGGATTACTGCTCACAATGCTCGGAATGGGACTTATGGTTTTGGGTACAGCGGGCATCGTGTTTTGGGGCTCAACTGGAAAAGTATTCGCTGGAATCGGTCTTGTAATCGGTTTAATCTCAATGATGGCAAGTCTTGCAATCTATTTCTGGGCTGGGATGCTGTCAACTAGCGCAGTCCAACTGGAATGCCCTGAATGTCACAAGCTGACCAAAATGCTGGGCAAAACAGACCGCTGTATGTTCTGCCATACCATCCTTACTATGGATCCAGCTGAGGCCAATATTACTGCGGAACAACTTAAGAGTCAGCAGCTTAATCAATAAAACATATCTTACAGAAGCTTATTACTAGCGATTTATAATGCAATCAAACATTTGCTTAATACAACAAAGGGGCCCCCGTATTGGGAGCCCCTTTGTTTATTATGAATGAAATAATAATTACTTATGAATCCCTTGTAATGCCTCCCACGCAGACGGATTACTAAAGCTGCGATTCCATGAACCGATGCCACCAAGCCCTAAAGACTTAGCAAGCTCAACTCTAGCTTTTAAAGAAACTTTGTCTTCGATCCATATTTTTTTAAGAGCGCCATCTTCCTTATACTCAACGTAATTCTGCCCAGCTGCCTTATCAAAGGTTGGGGTTAGCTTCTTCTCTTTAATAATTTTTTCAACGGCATTCATACTAACCGATTTAGAGCTTACTTTGGTCTTGCCATCCACCTGGGCCTCAGTCCAAATTCTAGTATACAGTGGAATCCCTAGAATCAGCTTCTCAGGCGGCACATCGTCTTCCTCTATGATCCGGCTTAACGAGCTTTCTACCCACGGCAGAGACGCAACAGAGCCCGCTACAGGACTAGCCGCCCAATGCTCGTCATAAGCCATAACAATAAGATAATCAACTACTGAATTAAGAGCCCTACGATCAAGGAAAGCTGACCACATCTCACTGTTGGATTTAGGGGTTACGTCTATGGAGACGATTAAGTTTTTGGCTTGAGCCATAGGTTTTAGCTCTCGCATAAATTGTGTAACATTCTCCCCGTCTTTCGTATATACATTCTCAAAGTCAATATTAATTCCATCCAGCTTGTATAAATCTGAATACTCGAGGATCTGTACGATCGCGTTCATCCGCTTCTCATAGCTCGACAATGCCTCAGTGGTTATGTCCGGATCAAAGCTATTGCTGAGCAGCCCCCATACTTCCAACCCGCGCTCATGGGCCCACTGCACATACGTACTATCAGCCTGACTGCGCACATTCCCATCACCATCTATGATACTGAACCAAGTCGGGCTAGCCACGTTAACGCCCGGTAGCTCACCGAATGTACTTGGATCAGGTTTACGTTGATAAACTGCTTCCCAATACAAATTCACTGACTTCCCTTTCCAGCTTCGTTCTGCCCGTGAGGGAGTGGTGCTTTTGGGTTCCACTGTCTTTTGACCGTCCGAGATAATATCACTAGCCTTGGCATAACCCGCGTAACCGCTGCTTAACTGCACATACAGCCAGTCCTCATTTTCCTTATTCCAAATACTCACACCGGCTCCTGGGGACATATCCGCCACGATGGGTGCGTGAATCGACGCTTCGTTGCGAAGAGCGACTGTCTTATCTCCCGCTCCATCTTTCACTTTCCCCAGAGGTACAGTCTCCCCTGCTGTCATTAACAGCACAGCCCCGGTGGTCGTATCCTCTTCAATTTCAAATCCATAAAGGTCCTCTAATACATCTGCAGGAAGATAGGTTATCTTCTCCTTAACTTCAGGTGCCAGCCGCAGCTGCAGCGGACGATTGTTCAGACTAGCATCGGTTTTATCCTCTTGCATATATAGAAGTTCACTTTCCGTTGATAGGATGACCGATTTAGTCTTTTCTTCATAACGAATAGAGGAGTCCACATGTTCCTGCAGTAATGGTAAAGGCAAAAGCATGCTATCACCGGTCCCTGAGGCGGAATATCCTGTTAGCTCTCCTTTTACGAAGATAGGATGTTCTAGGCCTTTCCAGTCTGGATCGATGTGCTGGCGATTTGGCAATACAAAAAACACAACCCAATAAGCTGCTGCCGCAATGAGCAAAAGTCCAAAAAAGCGTCGGAAAAGACCTCCGCGCTTTTTAACGCGTTTTTGTCTATATCTTCTGTCCAAAATAGATCCTCCAAATACTAGATGATTTTAAGTTAAGTCTAACAATACGATTATAACATCCACTTGGTTCCGGATAACCAGTATAAGTTAGTCATTTTCACTATATTTTGTTATTTTAAAAAAAATAAAAACGTGAGTCCTCCGCTTTCGGATTTCACACGTTTATTGTGTAGCTTGGCTATACGCCCTTGAGTACTGTAGTATTCTGTCTTATTGTTGCTTCTCTCTGCAACATTTGCAAACTCCATGCAATTCCATACGCAAACCCGTAATTTTGAAGCCCGTTTCCTGCTCCGCATGTATCTCTACATCATGAAGCGATGGATAACTAAAATCTTCAATCTTACCGCATAGCTGACAGATGACATGATAATGATCAGATACATTGGCATCAAAACGACTGGAACTATCCCCGTAGGTCAACTCGCGAACCATGCCGGCTTCCATAAACATCTTGAGATTATTATATACAGTTGCAACGCTCATGCTCGGAAATTTCGGCTCTAGCGCCCGGTATATATCGTCAGCTGTAGGATGATTCATTGCTTCCATCAAATACGTAAGAATCGCATGACGCTGGGGCGTTATACGGACACCTGTTGTCTTTAATTGTTCCAGTGCATGTTGTACTCCACTCCCCATTACTGTCACCGCCTTTTGAATTTAAAAATAAAAGAAGTACTTCTTAAGATTGTAAGACTGGTTTTTCAATGTTGTCAACGAAGTCTATACATTATATTTATTATTATATAAGAAAAATTACTTTTTTCAATATTTCCTAACATTTAGATTGCTATTTCCTTCAACATGAAGCTTGAACTCACCGGTCCCCACTTCACCTGATACTTTTTTCTTATCAATTGTAAGTTCAGGCAAATCTGAAGTAATATCACCATATCCACTGGAACCATTCACTGTATAGTTGCTTAACACTGGCAAATACAATTGAATATCACCAACTGCGCTATAAATATCCCAGTCTCCAGCGACATCTGAAGAGCGAACATCAATGGTACCATTTAGAGATTCCGCATGTAGCTTGGATCTGGCTCCATCAACCTCTAAATTACCGTTTTTGGTAGTAATATCGATATCATTGCTATTTCCGATCGCACTAATATTGCCGACAGCCGTCGATAATTTCAAAGCACCGGTAACATCCCAAGCATTCATATTGCCACCGCTCGTCGTTAAATCAACGCTGCCTTGAACAGATCTGGCACGGACAGCTCCATTCAGTGTTTTTCCCTTAACATTACCAAAGATACGATGAAGGATCAGCTCTCCATTCCCCGTTTCCAGAGAAATGTCTTCAATGGCTTCTACATTCTGCAATGTGATCCCGCCATTCATGGTGCGAACATCGAGGTTAAAGCGGCGATCCTCCGGCAAGTAAATGTCTAAATCCATGCGTGGCTGGCGTTTGCCGGATTCTCCATAAGCCTTGCTATTTGAGGTTATTTTTATGTTGGGCCCTTCAACAACGTCCACAAAGGACTGTTCTGATATAGCTTCAGCCATCGGCCCATCCAACTGATCTACCCAAACTGTCGTCGTAATTTGAATATCATCCACCGGAGCACGGTGTAATAAAATATCACCATTAATACTATCAATAGATATTTTGGCTGTATTTAATTCCACCGGAACAATTAGCGGGGCTTTCTGATATTTGCTGCCTTTAGCCTCACCATAATCCACTGCTGCTGCCGTCAGATTAAGACTGACATTTTTCCATAGATATAAATAATGTTCTTGCTCTGCAACAATAAATACACTCGCAGCTAGCAATATAGCGGATAAAAGCCCACGTAAATCCAATCTGATTCTGGTTCCCTTGGCTGAACGGTTAGAGAAGATAAACATCAGCAGGAACTCAATCCCCCATAACACCGGGATGACTGGCCACCACTTCAAGAGCAGGAGCATATAGTCAGTTCCCTCTCTCCAATCCAAAAACAAAGGAACAGAAATAGCTATCAGCAATACAGAAGCCGTATATCTTCCTACGCGCCGCTTGCGAGGTTCATTGTCTTTACGCTGCACAACTGCTCTGGCAATTTCTCTAGCTCCTATAAATAAGCCACCGCATACTATAATGACAGATACAGCCATTTCAGCATAATGTTCAATAAAGAACTGGAGCCATGTTGGTTTTTGCCGGAACAGAATAAGCAGGGCGCCCCCTAATAGCAGTAAGAGCCCAAAGGATATCCCAGGCTCGCTGACGATACTACGACGCTCAGGAGCCACGTTTGCTTTGGTCACAGGGATATCAAGCTCATGATCCTCTGGGAAGCGAAGAAGCCTATCCGCTGATTGCAATACGTCATACACGTTATAAAAATAGATCGCCGGAATAATGAGCGCAAGTAAAATAAGTAGTGGAACATTAATCTGCATCCCGATGGATGAGAAATACAATAAAGCTGAGATATCCAAAAGAATTAGAAAGATGAAGGTGATCCCTTTTCGGAGAAGCCCAAAATACAAATGCCCCGTCCCAGGGATGAGAGCTGCCAGCAGTCCAGCGATAAATTTACGTTTGCGGTGGCGCCGCTTCGGACGCGGAGGAATAATCCTCTTCTGTATCTCACTCTCCTTAGTCTCTATATCAACAGAATCTTGCAGTTCTTCCTGCTCTGGGAGCATTGCAGAGTCATGTTTCATTTTGGACTCCTCCTTTCGTAAATAGTTGTCTATGAATATCTTTTTTCAAAGAGAACCACTCCGATGAAATTCAATCAATTCAACTCCTGGAGCGACTTCCTCCACACCGGTGGGCATAAAGCCATGTTTACTGTACAACGAAACGGCGGGTGTATTCTTTTTGCCTGTCGACACAATGAATTGCTCCATCCCTGCAAAATGCTCAAATACATATTCCAAAAGATGGCTAGCAATACCTCTGCGAAAAAAGTCCGGCCCCACCATCATTCGTGTAATCGTCAATTTGCCAGGAGATTCTTCCTCTACAGCAACAGCACCCATTAGTTCCTCATCTTTATCGAAGCAGCCATAAAAATCCTCTTTAGAGCTGCTGAGCATTTCTCTCGTCTCCATCAAAGGTGGAATTTCACGAAAGCCGATTAGTTCAGCTTCCAGTCTATAGGCCTTATGCTGAAGACTCCATAATTCATTAACGGTGCTTTCATCCTGCAGATTTAGCTTGTTAATTGTATTCATCCTAACCAGTCCCCTTATATGCCGCTAAGGGCCTGCCGTTGCCGACAAGCCCTTAGCTTATTACATAAGTATATTACCCCAAGTATAAACGCCTTCGGCGTCCTTTTATGGACGACAAGCGTTTAGCTGCTCAATACCTCGATGAGAAGTTTATTAGCAAGACCCGGATTCGCCTTACCTTTACTTTCTTTCATAACTTGTCCGACCAGGAAGCCGATTGCTTTCTGTTTACCTGCTTTATAATCTTCCACAGATTGCGGATTGGCGGCTACGACTGCTTCCACAATCCCTTTAATAGCACCTTCATCGCTGATCTGCACCAGACCTTTTTCCTCAACGATAACAGCTGGCAGTTTACCGCTCTCTAGCATTTCTTTAAATACTGTTTTAGCGATTTTGCTGCTGATGGTTCCGGCTGCAATCAGTCCGATCATCTCGCCTAGCCCTTGTGGTGTAATTTGTACCTGCGACAACTCCAGATTATTACCATTCAAATAGGCAAGCAAGTCACCCATAATCCAGTTAGCTACAGCCTTGGCATCCTGCGTATAGGCAAGACATCCTTCGAAAAAGTCCGCTAACAGTTTAGAGGATGTAATAACGCCTGCATCATAAGCTGTCAGGCCCAGTTCCTCGCTATAACGAGCTTTCCGTGCATCCGGAAGTTCTGGAATCGTTGAACGAATGGATTCTTTCCAAGCATCATCAATATGCAGAACGATCAAGTCCGGGTCCGGGAAGTAACGATAATCATGCGCTTCTTCTTTCCCGCGCATCGATAATGTTTTCCCTTGTGCTTCATCCCAGCGGCGAGTCTCTTGCACAACAACTCCACCATCATCCAGGATCTCAGCCTGACGATATTGCTCATACTCCAGTCCACGCAATACACCGCGGAAGGAGTTCATGTTCTTAAGCTCTGCTCTAATGCCGAATTCCTCTTGTCCTTCTGGGCGTAGACTGATGTTCGCGTCACAGCGCATCGATCCTTCTTCCATCTTAACATCGGATACGTCACAATACTGCATAATCGCACGGATTTTCTCCAGATAAGCACGAGCTTCCTCAGGAGAGCGCAGATCAGGCTCGGATACGATTTCGATAAGCGGTGTTCCCACCCGGTTAAAATCGACAAGCGAGGCAAAACCGCCATCTACGTGCGTAAGCTTACCTGCATCCTCTTCCAAATGAAGACGAGTAATGCCGATCCGTTTGGTCTCTCCATTAACTTCAATGTCGATCCAACCGTTCAGCCCGATAGGCTGATCAAATTGTGAAATCTGATAAGCTTTTGGTGAATCCGGGTAAAAATAGTTCTTGCGGTCGAATTTGCTAACATCACCAATGGTGCAATTTAGCGCCATCGCTGCTTTCATAGCGTATTCTACCGCTTGTTTGTTGAGCACTGGCAATACGCCGGGGTGACCCAAGCAGACAGGACAGGTATGAGTGTTAGGTGGGGCTCCAAATTCAGTGGAGCATCCGCAAAAGATTTTGGAGTTGGTATGAAGCTCTACGTGAACTTCCAAGCCGATGACCGTTTCGTATTTAGACATAAGTAATCCCATTCCCTCCTTTACTACAGCTGTGGACGCTGCTTGTGATGATCTGTATTTTGTTCAAAGGCATGAGCGACACGCAGAATCGTGCTCTCGTCAAATTCCTTACCGATAATTTGCAGACCTACAGGCATGCCTTCCGCAAAACCACACGGAACGCTCACAGCAGGAATACCCGCCAAGCTTACAGGAATCGTGAGAATATCGTTCAGATACATGGTCAGCGGATCTTCAGTCTGTGAGCCCAATTTGAATGCTGTCGTTGGCGCTGTTGGCCCGATGACCACATCATATTTTTTAAAGATGTCATCAAAGTCCTGTTTAATCAAAGTGCGTACCTTTTGTGCTTTTAAATAGTAAGCATCGTAATACCCGGAGCTGAGTGCATAAGTACCCAACATAATACGGCGTTTGACCTCAGGGCCAAAGCCGCAGCTGCGGGAATTAAGATATAGATCAAGCAATCCTCCGCCTTCATCTACACGTGCGCCATAACGCACACCGTCAAAACGCGCAAGGTTAGATGAAGCTTCCGAAGAGGACAGCAAATAATAAGCTGCTACTGCGTATTCCGTATGCGGTAATGATACTTCCTCCCAGACAGCACCCATTCCTTCCAGCACTTTAAGTGCAGACAAGACTGTCTCACGCACAGAAGCATCGACACCTGCTCCCAAATATTCCTTAGGTACAGCAATGCGAAGTCCGGAAACATCACCAGTCAGTGAACTCAAATAATCAGGAATTTCTACTTTAGCAGAAGTAGAGTCTTGGGCATCATAACCAGCAATCGCTTGAAGCACATAGGCAGAATCCTCTACATTACGTGTTAATGGTCCTATCTGATCGAGTGAGGAAGCAAAGGCTACCAGCCCGTAACGTGATACAAGACCGTAAGTAGGTTTGAGACCTACAACACCACAATAGGAAGCTGGCTGGCGGATGGAACCCCCAGTATCCGAACCTAGTGAGAAGAACACTTCGCCCGCAGCTACTGCTGCAGCAGATCCGCCACTGGAACCGCCCGGCACACGTTCTAAATCCCAAGGATTGCGTACAGGACCAAAGCTTGAATTCTCATTAGATCCGCCCATTGCGAATTCATCCATATTTAATTTACCGATTGTTACGGCATCTGCCTGCTGCAATTTAGAAGCTACAGTAGCGTTATAAATCGGCTGGAAATCGCTCAAAAATTGGCTGGCACAAGTTGTGCGCAGGCCTTTAGTTACAATATTATCCTTGATTCCGGCAGGAAGACCAAATAGCAATCCACGTGCTGCTCCGGATGCCAGTTTATCGTCCAAAGCGCGTGCTGTCGCACGTGCGCCCTCCTCGTTCAAGGTCAAAAATGCATTTACGTTCTTATCCCGCTCAGCGATAATCGCCAGCGATTCTTCAGTCAGTTCACTGACCGATACCTCTTTAGCAGTTAACATGCGGTGTACTTCAGGCAATCGATTTTGAAACAGGCTCAAGATTCTTCCCCCTTTCTAATTATGTAGTTATTCCAAAACAGCTGGAACCTTGAAATGTCCGTCTTCATCATCTGGAGCGTTAAGAAGTGCTTCCTCTTGCGTAAGGCTATCCTTCACAACATCCTCCCGCATTACATTGCTGACTTGCAGCACATGCGTGGTCGGCTTTACATTCTCCGTATCTAGCTCATTTAATTTCTCGGCATATTGTAAAATAGCATTCATTTGTTCTGTAAAGGTTGCCTCTTCTTCCGGGCTCAGCTGCAGACGAGCCAGCTTGGCCACATGCTGCACATCTTTAACGGTAATGCTCATAAGAAAAATCCCTCCTGTTTAAAGGGCTAAAGCGCCCGGATAACGTTTTTAATTATATTGTAGAAGCTTGGACAATTCAATGATGGGCTGTAAAACAAACGCTCCTTTATCAAAGTGAAGGGGATTCCTACACATTTTAAAGGAGCGTATCGTTCATCAATATATAGGGATTGTCATTTCCAGCTGCGGAATATATTCGACTGCCGGGTATCCATTATTGTCTAGCAAATTTCGTTTTCCACTACCCTCTCCAGTATATTTGTAGAAAAAGGTTTTGATTGTCAGTGCTTTTACATCCTTGGGCAGCGGTACAATATTAACATCCTCTTTAAGACTATAATGGATTGTGTCATCTATCTTTTTCGAATCCGACCAACCATTGCTGCCGTTTACATATTGCAACAGGTTACCTTTATCATCATAGACTTCATAATTTAATGCCAGGTTATTGGTATCTGTCAGATAAGTATAAGGAATACCCTCGAGGGCTACAGCACTCATCCGTATTTGTGTAGTTGCCGGAGTCTGTGTAATCTTCTCCACTGTGGTCGTTACATCATTGTAAGTTTGACTGATTCCGGGTTGCTGAACAATATTATGACTCGTATCCTTTTTTACAGGAATTTCAATTTGAAAATCATCATCGATTCCGGACAGACGACCTTTTACTGTCATTTGGAACTGCTCTGGTAAAGTAATGCCTCCCTCATCATAGGATTTCTCTGAAAATTGCAAAATCAACGATTGTTCATCTACTCCCGGAGAAAGGATAAGGCCAATATTGTGTTTAAAAGAATCCTCTTCTTCCTCCCCAGCAGCGTTTAAAGGCTGTCCATCAATAAATACCTGCAAATCCTGAATGTCTCCACTGAATATTCCCTCTTCATCTTCACCTTCAAGTTTCAATGCTACAGAAAGCCGTGTGCCGTCATATATAACTTCATTAGCACGGATAATAACATCTTGAACAAGATCACTGGTATCAACTGCAGTCGTTAAGCCTTGGCGACTCGCCGCTTGAAGTCCCATATCATCTGCGAGCTCAAAAATACTATTGACTAACGGAATACGTTCCAGCGACCTAGCCAATGCGGGAGAAGTAAAGCCGCTTCCAAGCACGATAACCCCCAAAACAAGAGCTGCCCCGAAGCCAAGCGCTGTCCTCTTAACATTACGAAATTTGTGCGTGGATCTCTTTATCTTCACATGATCCAGCATTGTATACGTATCCTCTTGACGTTGGCGAATCATAGAGGGAAGCTCATTTGCCGGGAGGATGTCCATATCTTTCAAAAGCAATTCAAGCTCTTGCGCTGTTCTCTTCTTCATCTGTTCCATCCTTTCTAAATATCATTAGAATCCATTCAATAAGTTTTTTCTTGCTCTGTAGAGGCGCGATTTGACTGCCGTTTCGGAAATATTCAGAAGATCGGCAATTTGCTTAACGGGCATGTCCTGAAAATAATGCAGCGATATCACGGTCTGGAGCGAAGTATCCAATCGTTCCACTGCTTCCCGCAGCTCAATTTTCTCATATTCTGCACCGGAGGAATGGCATTCCAAAGCAGTAAGGGGATCTCCAAACTCCACAATATTTGTCCGCTTGCGTTGGAGCTTATGACATTCGTTTATAAGGATGCGAAGCATCCATGTCTTGAAAAATTCTGGTTGCCGCAATCCATGGATAGACCGGTAAGCCTTTAGGGTGGCTTCCTGCATGGCATCTGCACATTCCTCGTCCCTGCCCAAAATAGATCGGGCCATGCCGTACATTTCAGGTTCAATCTGCCGGCATAGCTGGATAAACGCTTCTTTATCGCCATTTCTCGCTTTTTGAACAGCGGTTATCATCTTCACTTGAGGTTCTCCTTTATTTAAGTTAAAACGCCTATACCGCAGATCTGCATTCTCGTATTCGGCTCTCAATAATTTAGATACATAAAACAGGAGATTGGTTGTATACCCAAAAAATAAAAAACAAACTTTCGAAAACTATAAAGAAGGAATAAAAGAAAAGATTTTGAAAATGATGTGTAAATTCAGAGGATTAATGTGGGGGAAATACTTTTTATGACAAAACAAAAAAGCCGGCTTGCGCCGGCCTTCCTTAAATCCAAGCTCGAAGATTCACTTGTTTGATGAAATCCGCTTGGGACATGCTTTCGCTTGACGTTGATTCCGTCTCTTCTATATCCATATCTTCACCGTTCATCAAATGATGGAACAGCTTCTCATTGTACGTGGACAAAGCGTAATCAATCAACGCTTCATGCGTTGCTCTTTCAGCCTCAGCTACTAATAAATGTTCTTCCGCCTCAATGTCCTCAGCCGGAACATAAAAGTTCCTATTCGCCTCTGGTACACGAATAACATAGTCAAACGCATTATCGGGATTGCGGTCGTAAGCAATTAGGTAGCCGTATTCCCCGATAGGAAGACTCTGCTCGAAAGCGTCCGCAACAATGACAATCTTCTCTCCTAAACGCAGCATCGCCCTACCTCCTAACCCCAAAATCTTTCAAGATTTTGCTTGTTTCAACAGTCTACTAAAAAAAGATAGAACTGTCTAGTTGAAGGCTGGCCGATCCTACAAATTCTATGAAAATATACTATATTTAATAAAAACATAACTTAAGTTTCAAGCGGTTAAGTTATTCTTCCTTGTCAAAAGTGCAGCACCCACTAAACAAATCAAGATCAAAATAGCTGCTGAAAGATAGGGTCCAACCCTGAATCCTTCTCCAGCCATAAGGATTTCAGCCGACAACCCGGCAAGCCCCGCAGGTGCCCATTCAAACCATGAAGGCAATAAGCTTTGGCCTAATGATAATGCTGCCATTAGCACCAATGCTAAAAAAGCGGCAACTGGGGATTTTAAAAACCCACTAAACAACAACGTAGCTGAGACAGCACATAACAGCCACAATCCATATACTCCAGCAGCTGCGATGACATCTCCCCAAGATAGTGAACCAATCAACTGCTCCGTGTAGTAAGCAGCCCCCGCTGCACCTAATCCTAGAGCAACGATCAACAGGGTCAGCTGTGCTGCCCATTTAGCGAACACTATTGCGGCTGGAGAAACCGGCCTTACCAGAATTAATTCCATAGTTCCGCTATAGCGCTCACCAGCTAAAACATTCATCGCGCCAAGCGCCAATACTAACATTCCGATCGTTCCGTACTGTCCCAAAGATTGCGCCATCACAGCTGCGGCACTCGGTATTTCATACCCCTCTAGGAGACCTGGAGGAACATCACCTGAAGCTTTTAATATTTCCGGCAAATAATAAGTAGTTAACGGCTGCATAATGCCTAATAGGATAAAAACGACAGGTATCCAGATTAACTTATAACTGCGAGCCATTTCGAGCATTTCTTTGCGATAAAGGACCCAGGCGCTTCTCATACTCCCACCACCTTCATAAATAAATCCTCTAACGTGGAAGAACCCGCTTCAAATTGCAGTAATGGAATTTCGAGCTGCGCCGCTTCTTGCAGAATCGTCCAACGGGCCATGTCTACATCGTTGACATTAAAAATGGCATGATCTCCGAACAACTGAGTCTCCAGTACAAACGCTTTGGCAGCAAGAGACTCCAGCCACTGAATAGCTTTTTCTTGCTTCTCCGTACGTAAACGAATAACAGGAAGGCTGTATTGTGAACGAAGCTGTGATAAAGATCCCTTCTCAGCAATCAAGCCTTGATTCATTAAAATAATATCATCGCAAATTTCTTCTGCATCATGCAGCACATGTGTAGAGAAAACTACAGTTGTCTCCTCACGTATTTCCCGCACCAGTCCCATTACTTCTCTGCGGCCAATCGGATCAAGTGCAGATACAGGCTCATCAAGCAATAACAGACGAGGCCGATGCACAAGCGCCTGAGCCAGACCCAGCCGCTGTTTCATCCCGCCGGAGTATCCACCAATCCGGCGACGAGCATCACCTTTAAGCCCTACACGCTCGAGCGATTCCAATGCCCTGCTGGTTGCGTCTTTAGTTCCCATTCCACTAAGCTTTGCAGCGAAAACAACATACTCATGTCCAGTCATCCACCCATAAAAAGCTGGAGACTGTGGCACATATCCTAATCCTCTGCGATATTCGGCTCCAGGACGGCTCCCCTCAAATGAAATCATGCCAGAGGTGGGTTCAAGCAGCCCTGCCAGCATACGAAGTGTGGTCGTTTTCCCAGCACCGTTAGGCCCCAATAAAGCGACGCACCGTCCTTTCTCAATTTCAAAGCTTATATCATTTACGGAAATATGCGCCCCATAGCTTTTGCGCAAATTCATAACTTGAAGGAGTGACATCAGACATCTTTCCTTCCTATTGTGAAATAAGCTACGCTACCTAATATATTTCCGCAAATAATGATAATAATCCACATCCATTTTGGGCCACGAACGTTATCCGCTTTGGCCAGTGATATCAGTCCAATAATTGCAAGCAAAGCCTGAAGAATAATTAACGGCATGATTAAACCCCATTTTACCTCTTCCATGAAGTACCACTCCTTGTAATAGGATGAAAGGAACGAGCTTCTTACTAAAGCTTTACAACTGCTTCTTCCTTCTACGTCGGTCAGGAAGTATGACAACGAGTAAATAGACTAATGCTGGGGACGGAACTGTAGTAATCGCCCACAATCCCCAGAACCAAGCTTTTTTTCCGCGCCGTCTTGCATCCCGGAACAGTAAGGTCCCTTGCAGCATTAATGCTACTGCTATGCCAAACCACAACCAAAGAGGCACATCCTGTAGCTCATTCATTCTTGTACACCTTCTCTATTTCTTCTGATCCTGGCGATCCCTAAGCCACCCAGTCCTACAACAGGAATGATCGCCTGGATAATCCAATAGATCATGGGTGCAGAAGTGAGAATGGATAGAAATGCGCAGATCAGGATCAATGAGACCCCCCAGAATAACAGTAGTTCTTTACGTTCCCTTCTCTTTCTGTGCACAACTGCATCAGCCATTAACCACTCCAGTTCCTGTAACGAAGGTGGGGTGATGTCATCATATTGCGCATCCAAACGCTCAAGCTCTTCAGTAAGCTTGTGCAAATACAGTTCTGGCTCCTTATCCTTCTCCATCCTCATTCAGCTCCTTTCGCAATTGGTTAAGACCAAGGGATACACGCGATTTGACCGTGCCTGAAGGAATTTGCATGATCACACCGATTTCTTCATAGCTATAGCCATAATAATGCTTCAGCAGCACAGCTACCCTCTGAGCAGAGGGTAGCTTGGAGATGGAATCGAGTACTTCACTCCATTCTTCCCCCCTGCTTTCAAACCGCCAACGAATCGAACGGGTGCCCTGGGCCTGTTGTTCCCGTTTCTTCCAATCTGCCTCACGTTTCCAGCGCCGCTTTCGATCGATGAATATTCTGGTAGCTATGGTGATTAACCAAGAGGAGAACGAAGAAGAACCGTTATAGGTATTGATTTTTTCCATACATCTGACCATCGTGTCCTGTACAAGATCCTCTGCCAGTAACGGGTCCATAGTCACTTTTAGTAAATATTTGAACAAAAAAGTATAATGTTCTCGCAGCAGTGAAGACAGTGCTGAAGTATCTCCCTGCTGTGCCTGCCTGATTTTCTCCAGCGCCTGATCGCTCATCTGCCCCTCCATTCAGGATTAGTTCTTATTTGTAATACGATTATGTATAGTGATTCGTTCATTCCGTTTTAATTTTATTTTTTGAGCTCCCAGAGCTTACGCCGCCATGGCTGAAGCAATCCTGCTTCTGCTGGAAAATGCCAAAAAAGAGGCGTTCTTCTGGGCTCGCCTCCTGAAACCACTGGTATTCTCCCATCCTTATTCTCAGATTGTATGTCCCTGCGTTCTATGGAAGTACAAAAACCTCCCCTTCCAGAACATTCTGAAAAACATCGGCATTTACTGCTGCAAAAACTAGTCCATTTCTCCTTGGAGTCATACCATCCGTAATCCAACGGGTAAGACATATTCTTCTCCAATCTATTTCCCCCCATACTTTTAAACCTATATGTAGACAAAAAAAAGAACGCAAACCGGGATTAATTCCGCAGTCTGCGTGCTTCGCGAGGTTAATGTTACATTTAATTAACAATAGTGTAGTCCTTTTGTATCCCTTTGTCTATCAAAAATTCCCCGATTCTTGTCAGTTCTACTAGAATGACTGTTTATTGAGGAATATAAGGGTTACGAACTTTTTCAAAACCGATAGTTGTTCGTGAGCCGTGACCTGGATAAACCTTCACTTCATCATCCATTTTGTACAGCTTGCCACGAATAGAATCGAACAAATCACGTTCTCTGCCACCAGGCAAATCGGTGCGCCCAACTCCCATCTTAAACAGTACATCTCCAGAGAATAAATCATTCCCGCATAGGAAGCTGACACTGCCCGGAGAGTGCCCAGGTGTGTGGTACACCCGGAAGGTATGTCCGATGAATTGCAGAACTTGTCCTTCTGCCAGATCATACTCTGCAGGATCTGTAGTCAGAGGAGGTGAAATATCAGGCCACATCAATGAACCATTCAGCTTAGGGCTGCTGAGCCATTCACTTTCTAGTGGATGTAAATAAACAGGACATTTCTTAGCTTTACGAATTTCGTCTACGCCGCCCATATGGTCAAAGTGCGCATGCGTTAGCAAAATAGCCTCGATCTCCATCCCTTCGATACTCCGCACTAATGCCGCAGGATTCATGCCGGGATCAATAATGATTCCCTTCGTTGGATCCGCACCTGTCAGCAAGTAGGCATTGGTCTGAAGCGGACCTAAATTAAACGAACGTATATTTAGCATCGGTCTAGAATCCAGAAATCAGACTACGCAGCTCTTTTGCGATAACTGCCTGTGATTCCGTTCCTTCCCCATAAGCTTGCCCCATAGCCTTACGTACTTCTGCGATTTTGCTGTCGTAATCAGCAGCCTCACGATCAGGATTCTCACGTTTGAACTCTCTCATTAGGCTCTGCACATGCTCTGGACGAGGACCCCAATGTCCAAGCACGTATCCGCCGGTATCCGCAAAGATCACAATCGGAACAGATCTTCCGCCCATGGTCAAGAATTCATCCATAAGCTCCTGATTCTCTTCCAAAATGAATACCTCTGTCTTCATTCCGGCAGTCTCCAAAATACGGAAAACCGCAGGGACATTACGTACTACATCTCCACACCAATCAGCGGCAAGGATAAGTACCCGCAAATCGTCACGATGGTTCAGACTTTCGAAATATTCCTTGTCGCTCTCATCTTCCCAAGAAAACTTCTCATACCAGGATTCAAAAGCCTGCTGGTTCTTCGTCATGCTTTCTACAAATTGGCGCGGTGTAAGACCTTTTCCAAATTTATGAGCTACATTCGGTTTCATTTTGCAGTCCCTCTCTTCTTGGATTTAAACCACTTATACACAAAATAAATGATGATTAGTGCTAACGCTACAAGAATAATTTCGTTGGTGTACTTAGCTGCTACTTCGTCAATATCTTCCCACTTATTCCCCAATGTCATACCGAGATATACAAACAAAGCACTCCATGGAATAACAGCAAGTGTAGTCAATAAAGTGAACTTACCTAAAGGCATACGAGAAATCCCCGCTGGAACGGAAATGGCATGGCGAACAACGGGAATAAAGCGTGCCGTAAAGATTACGCCTGTCCCATATTTATTGAACCACTCTTCCGAATGATCAATATGCTTCTTTTGGATAAGAATATATTTCCCGTATTTCTCCAGTACAGGCCTGCCCCCATAACGGCCAATCCAATATACAAAGATCTGGGCAATCACTCCGCCTATCGTACCAAACAATACTGCGCCGAAAAAATTAATATCTCCACTCCATACCAAGAAACCACCGAAAGCCAATACAATTTCACTCGGAATAACTTCAATCATCAGTCCGATCATAATCCCAAAATAACCAAGACTCTGAATCCATTCAAATAATGTCGAGATCAGATCAGAAATAAAATGCAAACGTGCTCCTCCTCCCTTTTCCGCAGAATATGGCTACATGTATCAAGCTAATCGCCTTTGGCATCTTTTTAAGACGCTAAGCGTTTAAGCGAGTGAAATATAAGAACATAAAAGCATAGATACTAATCTTATACTTTCTTATATTTTTAAAAGCTTTGCCGCTCTGCTATATTTTCCAGTTTCTCTTAGCCTATTCTAGCACAAGCAACCTTATCACTTCTACTTACGTGGCAAGCAGCTTCCATCTTCCAATCCACACTTAAAAAGAGTTTGAGTAACAGGCATAAACAAAAAAGGTGAACAAATTCCACCAATAAAGGGAAAATGAACACCTTTTTATCTGCGCTCAATTAATAAGCCATCCAACCGGCATCAGCCGTTATCACCGACCCATTCAAAAAGCTTGCAGCATCTGAAGCCAAAAATAAGGCTACCGAAGCAATCTCACTGCTTTCCCCTGTCCGTGGCATCGAAGCCATTCCTTCGCCCGCTTTTTGACTCCCAAAAGGGCTTGGATTAGACAGATCAATATTTGTCTTTACTCCGCCCGGCGCTATGGCATTACAGCGAATTCCAAGCTTAGCGTATTGAAATCCTATATTTTTGGTCATCCCGATTACAGCATGCTTAGAGGAAGTATAAGCCACTCCCGCACGCGAGCCCGCTAAGCCGCCAATAGAGGCTACATTGATGATACATCCGCTTTCCTGTGCCATAAAAATCGGCAAAACCTTACGAATGGCTCTCATCGGACCGGTTACGTTGACCGCAAGCACCTGCTCCCACATGTCATCAGTGATCTCGTGCGCTGGCGTCATTTTATCCATAATACCGGCATTGTTAACAAGGATATGAAGGCCTCCGAACTGTGTGGTTGCGGCATCAATCATTCGCTGTGTGTCCTCTTCCTTCGAGACATCGGCCTTTACGGGATAGACCACTCCGTGTCCCTCACCCTTTTCCGCCTTTTTGGCTACCGCTTCTACATTCGCCAGATGGATGTCCACAGCAATCACTTTAGCCCCCTGTTGGGCAAAAAGAAGAGCAATCGCTTCTCCAATCCCCGATCCTGCACCTGTAACAATTGCGACTTTATTGGTTAGTATCATATATCTGCTCCTCTGCATCGTATGTTCGGTGCATCAAGGAATGCATGCCCATCGTTAGTATTAACAGGAGTCGGCTTTGGACGGCAGTTAATTTTAAAGATTCGGTGACACTTTTACACACGCTATCGCTAAGTGAATACTGCATTGACAGCTATGAAAGTGAAGAGCTATTATATATTTAGATAATTATTTAAATATCGAAAGGCAGGGTGGAATATGAATGAATCCTTTAAAGCACTAGCTGATCCTACCCGTCGCCAAATCATTCGGTTACTAAGGGAGAAAGATCGAACCGCAGGTGAAATCGCAGATTTTTTCAACATGTCTAAGCCAAGCATTTCTCACCATCTGAATGCGCTGAAGCATGCCGATCTGGTACAGGATGAGCGAAAAGGACAATTTATTATGTACTCGCTAAACACCACAGTCCTCGAAGAGGTTCTCGGTTGGTTATTGGAGCTCACTGGTACAGGTAAGCAAACGGAGACGGAGAGTAAATCGCTGGACGGAAAGCAGCAACGTCAGGATATCGATTCCAAAAAGGAGGCGGATTAATGATGAAAGATTTCAAATGGAGATGGCAGGATACCCTCATCGTAATATTAGGTTTAGCTACATTAGCCTACGCTCTGATCAATTACAGCAAGCTGCCGCAGGAGTTACCAGCACAGTTTGGAATTACGGGTAAGGTCAACAGATACTGGGACAAAAATATTGCTATTTTTGTGTTCGGAATCTTAGGGATTGTGCTCCCGCTAATCATGCAGTTCACACGCAGCATCGATCCTAAGCGGGAAAATTACAAAAAATTCGAAAACGCCTATGCCATGAGCAGACTTGCTATTGGGGTGCTTTTTAATCTAATGCTGGTGCTGTCGATTGCTTACGGTCTAGGTAAAGATATAAACGTTGGGAAGATCGCCATAGGAGCTGTCGGAATAATGTTTATTGCTCTCGGCAACTACATGCCACAGGTAAAAGATAATTACTTGTTTGGGGTTCGTACAGCCTGGACGCTCGCCAACCCCGAGGTATGGCGAAAAACACATCGCCTATCCGGGATAATGTGGATGATCGGTGGCCTACTTATTTTTGCAGGAGCCTTTTTGAGCGGAGCCTTGTCTCAGCTTCTTATTATTACGGCACTCGTACTTGCAATTATCGTGCCCATTCTCTACTCCTGGATGATTTCACGTCCGCTAAAATCGTAAAGCAAACATACTAAGCCGTCGACTCAAGTCGTCGGCTTGTTCTGTCATTCGGAACTCGCGGTCATTATGTTGCCCTCCTTTATTAGCCTCCTCTTCTGCCAACCTTCTATATTTCAAAAGAAGTTCATTCCCAGAGGCGACACAGATTAGGCCTTCCTTTCGCTTTCCTTCTGCAAGCTTTTTTTGCCCCATAAGAAGCATCCCTTCAATCGCCTTCACCCACTTGGCATTGTTGTACTTATCCAGCTTAAGGCTCTGGCCTATCCAATATAACGCTGCCCCCGGATGGTCGCTGCTCATCCATACTTCAGCCAGCTCCCAGCTTAAGCTGGCATTCTCGGGAGAATACAACAGACTCTGCCGAAGCAGACTCACGCTCTGTTCACCCGAGAGCAGCCTAGATAATGCTATAGCCGTTCGAGGTGACCGGGGATTCCAACCCAGCGATTGCTGTAGCAGCTCTACCTTCACCGAAGGATCCACCGACATAATCGCTTGTCGATAGAACTTCTCTCCTTGAGCGGCGTGAAAAGATAGCACCCCCAGCATAAGCGAAAAACAACATGCCGCAGTTCCGATTAGTCGGCGAAGACGGATTTGGGGCGGATTCTTGGATGTAGGGTAAACTATTAGCGGATTCACAGGTGTAGTGACATTGGTGAGCGGGTTCGTGGATGTGGAGTGAGCGATTAGTGGATTCGCAGGTGTAGTGACATTGGTGAGCGGGTTCGCGGATGTGGAGTGAGCGATTAGTGGATTCGCAGGTGTAGTGACATTGGTGAGCGGGTTCGTGGATGTGGAGTGAGCGATTAGCGGATTCGCTGGTGTAGAGACATTGGTGAGCCGGTTCGTAGATGTGGAGTGAACGATTAGTGGATTCGCTGGTGTAGTGACATTGGTGAGCGGGTTCGTGGATGTGGAGTGAGCGATTAGCGGATTCGCTGGTGTAGTGACATTGGTGAGCGGGTTCGTGGATGTGGATTGAACGATTAGTGGATTCGCAGGTGTAGTGACATTGATGAGCGGGTTCGTGGATGTGGAGTGAGCGATTAGTGGATTCGCTGGTGTAGTGACATTGGTGAGCGGGTTCGTGGATGTGGAGTGAGTTGGCAGCTTGGTCTCAGACTGAGGGTGGGTAGACGCAGATTGATGTTTCTGCTTATGCTCAGCCAGAGCAATCGCTGGCAGCCAGAATAGCAGCAGCCAAAATAATCCATAGCTCCAATCAAAATCGACGACGCTGTGCAAGACGATGACCAGAAACGGCGGCAGCAACCGCGGCGATTTAGTAGCCAGCAGCCAGCCTACTGCCAACAGCATAAGGAGTATGGCTGCAAGACCAACGAATCCTAAGTTCAACAGGATGTCGAGGTATCCATTATGCACCTGGCTGCCTACATAAGGGCGAGATTGGGCGGCAAGGTATGAATGCCGCCAAGTCTCACCCCCACGTCCCAGCCAAGGTGCCTCTGCCGCTAGCCGCCAGGCGTCGCGGTAGAACAGCCCGCGCGCGGATACCGTCGATGACGGTCCGGTGATCCGCTCGCGCACGTGCAGGAGGACGGCGATCCCCGCCGCCGTCCAACCTGCCGCCGCCAATGCCAGCATGGCGGCTCGGGCAGTGCCCGCCGCGCCGCGCTGGCGGCGGCACAGCCATAGGCCGGCTAGCAGCGCGCCGGCCCAAAGCCCGGCCAGCAACAGCAGGCCGGGCACTGGCTCTACCGCCAACCCGGCACGGGCCAGTTGGCGGTAGAGTAGCGCCGCGGCGGCCACGGGCGCGGCGCCAGCAGCAAGAAGCGGCGCGATTAGCTGCCGCTTCCAGAGCAAGACGGCGGCGCAGGCGCAAGCCGCCGTCAGCCATGCGCCGCGCGACTCGGTGAGGAGCAGCGCGGCGGTGTACGGGAACAGCGGCAGCAAGCGCAGCAGCGCGGCGGTCGTGCTTCCCGCTTTTCCCTGCTCCGCTTCTACGCCTTCTTCCCCTCTGCTCCTCCGTTCCGCATCTGCGCACTCCATCCCCAGCCCAACACTTCTTGCCCCCAACATATTCGCGCTCTTTTTTGGATCCCCATAATAAACAGCAACAGCAAATAGCCGTTCCAGCAGAAAAACAGCCATCACAGCACCAAAAGCATTCGGATATTCCATCAATCCTGCTAATCTAACCCCTGTGGCGCTCACTTCCGATGAATTGCTGTAGGCCACAGCGAAAGGCAACTTTACCACTCCACACACAGCCAATAAAGCGCTCAGGCATAAAGTCATACCCAGCATAGACCAAGTTACATTTAAAATCCGGCGTTCCACCAGGTTCACCGCACAAAAACAAACCAATATTGCAAAGCTAGCATACAAGCCCCACCGCAGCATTTCATTCATAGTTCCCTGGGAAGAAAGTGGCCCGCACAACCAATGAATCACATAAAGCGATAGAATAATTAAAGGGACGCTTAATAATATTCTTAACGCTCTATTTTCTCCACTAACTTGACCAACTTCACTAACTTCACTAACCCCATTGACTCCCGTAAAACCTCTTACTGCACCTGCACCTACTCCTCCCCCACTTTTTCTCCATGCACCAACCCCAACAAGATAATAAAGCGAGCACGCACAACACAGCACAAACCATAAGGTTAGAAAGGGATACATCTCCTCAGTAAAAAACAACCCCCGCAACAAACAAGCACCCACACCAGCCGCTATCACTAAGCCTCCACAAATATATGCAATTGATGATTCCAGATTCCGGTCTTTTTTAAAACGCCACATTTAGATACCCCTGTACTCGTTAATTTATCTCTATCCTTTCCACATTTCCCTTATACAAGACTAGAACGCAAAAAGACGATACCTCTCCACAAAGGAGCGGTACCGTCCTAACCATTAGATCGCACTAGCTGTACTATCCGAATTCTCATTCAAAAAAGCTATATAGTTGTAAAAAGTACAACTAATCCCGTGCTTTCGCTGCTTACTTCCACTTTAATTGCACTTAGTGCAACTATTTTTCAAGAATCCCGCCGTATGGGGAGTATTGTTCGTTTTTAAGTGTACAAAGTGCAACTAAATCACTAAAACGCAGCTTCAGAGCATATTTAGTTGCACAAAGTACAACTAAACCAACTCACCATTAGATCGCACTAGCCGTACCGTCCTCACCATTAGATCGCACTAGCCGTACCGTCCTCATCATTGGATCGCACTCACTGCACCATCCTAACCATTTGATCTCACTAGCTGTACTATCCGAATTCCCATTCAAAAAAGCTATATAGTTGTAAAAAGTACAACTAATCCCGTGCTTTCGCTGCTTACTTCCACTTTAATTGCACTTAGTGCAACTATTTTTCAAGAATCCCGCGGTATGGGGAGTATTGTTCGTTTTTAAGTGTACAAAGTGCAACTAAATCACTAAAACGCAGCTTCAGAGCATATTTAGTTGCACAAAGTACAACTAAACCAACTCACCATTAGATCGCACTAGCCGTACCGTCCTCATCATTGAATCGCACTCACTGCACCATCCTAACCATTAGATCGCACTAGCTGTACTATCTGAATTCCCATCCAAAAAAAGCTATACAGTTGTAAAAAGTACAACTAATCCCGTGCTTTCACCGCTTACTTCCACTTTAATTGTACTTTGTGCAACTGTTTTTCGAGAATCCCACCATATGCGGAGTATTGTTCGTTTTTAAGTGTACAAAGTGCAACTAAATCACTAAAACGCAGCTTCTGAGCATATTTAGTTGCACAAAGTACAACTAAACCAACTCGCCATTAGATCGCACTAGCTGCACCGTCCTAACCATTAGATCACACTAGCCGTACCGTCCTAACCATTTGATCGCACTAGCTGTACTATCCAATTTCCCATTAAAAAAGCTATATAGTTGTAAAAAGTACAACTGATCGAATAGCCTGCACCTATAAGTGCCCATTCTACAGTACTACCGTTCTACCATGCTACAGTCCTACCGTTTTACGCTCTCTACCTTAATATCCTCTACCCTTCTACCGAACTCCCAGTGGGAAGCAGATCAGCGCATACGCGTTCGAGGTAGGGTTTTGCTCCCAGAAAATCGCGGAATGCGGTGTATTCGCGCCATTTGACGGAGTTGTCCCCGGCTGAACTCTTAACGGCACGAATCAAAATGTTCTTCGGCGTATTCTCCAGATCGATGAATTCCAGCAGCTGGCTGCTATAGCCCATCATGTCGAGCAATTTGGCGCGAATGGCATCTGTAGCCAAGGCAGAAAAACGCTCTTTCAGTATGCCATGCGAAAGCATAGGGCTCATTACTTCATTTTCGATTTGTGCGAATAATTCATGCTGGCAGCAAGGCACAGATAAAATTACAGACGCTCCCCAACGTACTGCTTTTTCAAGGGCAGCATCGGTAGCTGTGTCGCAAGCATGAAGTGTGATCACCATGTCTACTTGCTCCAGCTCATTGTACTCAGCAATGTCACCCACGAAGAACTTCAAGTGATCATAACCGATTTTGGCAGCAAGTTCGTTACAATGCTCAATCACATCTGCTTTTAAATCTAATCCAATGATATTAAGCTCCCGCTTCTTGCGAACGGTCAGATAGTGATACAGTGCAAAGGTCAAATATGATTTTCCACAACCAAAATCCACAATCGTCAAGGGTCGGCCGGTTGGCAGATCGGCAAGCACGTCCTCTACCATCTCCAGAAAACGATTGATCTGCCGAAATTTATCATATCTTTTGGCTAGCACTTTGCCTTCTTTGTTCATGATGCCAAGCTCCACCAGAAATGGCACAGGCTCTCCATCCTCCAGCACATAACGTTTGCGGCGGTTGTGAGCTAGATCCGGCTCTTCTTTTTTACTTGGAGACTTAGTTAGGATTGATACTTTGAATTTTTTGCTAATAAGCACCTGATAATCGGCTTCTACTGTACACAACAAGCCTTGCCGATATGTTTCTCTAAATAAAAGAGATATCTCTTCCGCCGCCAATTCTGCGGGTACGTTGCGATGTTCTACCTTTGTACCAATATAGGACGCAAACTGATAATGCAGCTTACCCTTTAGTTCAACAGGTTTAACCTGCACCTTGGTACAATTTTCGCCTTTATAACGCACTTGACTTAGGGTAGCCGTAATCAAAGTACGGTCGTTAATTAGTTGTTCAATTAGAGCTGTTAAAGATTCCACAACGCACATCTCACTTTCGGGATTAAAAATGGAGAATCTATGTCTCCTAACCATCATCGTTCATTATATCACGTGTTAACAAGGGTCGTTCCTTGTTCTAGCAGGGCTTAACATGCAGCTCTCCACTAACTATAGTTAATGCTCGCCCAGACATCTTAATCTGGTCTTTACTTACCTCTAACTGAAGCAAACCTCCACGTTTCGAAGCTTGATAAGCGGTCAACTGCGTACGATTGAGTCTATCCGCCCAAAAAGGTGCCAGTGCAGTATGCGCTGAGCCTGTTACCGGATCCTCATTCACTCCTACCTTCGGCGCAAAAAAACGTGATACACAATCAATACCTTCGATAGAGCTTTCTGCGGTAACCGCGAAGCCTCTCCCTTCAAGCCCGGATAAAGCTCCGAAGTCAGGGCTGAGTTCGCGAACCCGTGCTTCCTGATCCAGTCGTACAAGCACATTGTCAGCATATCGCATAGTTTCCACCACATTCGCTTCTGCAATACCAAGCGCTGCTGCGAGACCTGAAATTACAGGAGAGGGTTGAAGCTGATAAGGCGGGAAGTACAGTGAGATCAAATCTCCTGAACGAGAAGCTCTGAGCAACCCACTGCGTGTATAGAACCTTGCTTCCATATCAGGAGCTAGCAGTCCCCTCTCCCATAATACATGTGCACTTGCTAGAGTCCCATGACCACATAGCTTGACCTCAACTTTAGGTGTAAACCAGCGCAGGCGATATCCATCTTCCTCTGGCCAGAGAAAAGCTGTCTCTGACAAGTTCATTTCCGCTGCTGTCTTCTGCATATAACCTTCATCGACGGGATGCTCCAGTAAACATACCGCCGCAGGGTTGCCTGAATAAGCCTGTTCTGCAAAAGCATCGATAATATATAAAGGGATATTCATCGTATTCATCAGGTTCCTGATTCCTTTCGTATCGCTGTTATCCTGCCCCACTCTTTTAACCCCTGCTCTACTTCCTCCAGAGGAAGAGTACCTTGTTCCAATTCTGCAGATGACTTGAGCAGCAGTCGATTGTATAGCTTATCCCCTTCTATTACAACATTTTCTCCCTGCTCCCACAGCCGGTAGAGGCTGTCCTCCGCTTTACTATATCGCCCTACCGACTCCATATACTCCATCAGTAGCCGCTCCGTTTTAGCCGGGAGCCGATAGGCCTGCACATCCTGCAAGAGTTCATCAATTTCCTGAGTCATATGCAGCAGCTCCCGGTCTGCACCGTGAAGATCCGCGTACAAATATAAATGTAAGGCTCTCATACTTCTAAATAATGCTGCATCCTTATCGCCATTTGCGGCATAAATACTGCCTTCTTCCTTCAGCAGTTTGGCCAGACCTTGAAGCTTATCGGACTCAACCACACCGCCAAAACGAAACATATCTATGATATCTTCTACAGATAGTGAATTTAAAAGACGTGAATTCAGCGGAAAATGCCGGTTCAACAGCTCATCGATTTCCCATAAAGCTTCTGTCGTCTTCCGTTCCTGCTTTAGAGTAAGTACCTTGGCAACCATCGCCGTCATATCTTCGATCATCCGGACAATATAGTCTCTTCGAAACATGCACATCCTCCTTTTCCGTACTGTGGTAGCAAAAACTACAGGACTCATACCACTTAAATTATTCTATTGATTTATCTTAAACCATTGCCGAATTCTATGCCAGTTAAGGAGAATACCAGATAATTAGATAGCCCTAAAAGAAAGAGGCAGCACACGCCAGAATGGCGCCGTGCTGCCTCTTTGTAGAAGATTTTTTATACGCGGCTATTATCTAAAACGGAAGCCTGGACAAAATCCTTAATGATCTCGGCTAACCGTTCAGGAGCTTCAAAAAGACTCATGTGGCCTGCACCCGATATCGTTGCTTGCGTTACATTTGGCTTATCCGCAGTAAAGGTTCGTTCAGCAGGAATCAATCCATCCTGCTCGCCAGCAACAAGCAATACCGGCAACGTAGTGGCCGTAATTACATCCCGTCGATCTGGACGCTCACGCATCGCCAGTGCAGCTCCTGCTGCTCCTTGTGGAGGCGTTTTGTAGCCGATTTCTTTAGCGCGCTCCAGCAGCTGTGGGGATGCAGAAGCGGTTGCTTCAGCAAACAAGCCTGGTACGAAGCTGTCTACGAAAGGAGTAATCCCTTCATTTTGAATCGCGCTGACACTCTTCAGTCGTTTTTCCTTAGCTTCTTCACTATCTGGATAAGCAGTAGAATGAATTAATCCAAAGCCTTTCAATCGAGAAGCATAACGCTGAGCAAACGATAGCGTAATATATCCGCCAAGCGAATGACCAAGCATGATGCATTCAGCAATCTCCAGCGAATCTAACAGACCCAGAACATCATCTGCCATTTGTTCAATACTATAAGGTCCTAGTGGAGCTTCCGAAGCTCCGTGACCACGTAAATCGGGAGCAATCACTCGGTAGCCGCTGCTTAAGACAGGAATGACTTGTTCCCAATATTCAGCGCTTCCACAAAAGCCATGCAGCAATACAATAACTTCGCCTTTCCCCTGATCACTGTAGCATATATTGCTTCCGTCACAACGAACTCTTTCCATGGCTGCTTCCCTCTTTCTAGAATACTAAGATAATGTGTCTAATATCTATTATTAAGCAAAACAGCTCACCTTGAAACGGACGGCTTATTTTTAAGTGCCCAATGGGTACTACTGGAGTCCGAATCCTTTTGCTGCCGCTATAGCGATATGTTCTGCCATAACCATCACTCTATGCAGTGGAGTAGTCTGCAGCGTCCGATAAGGTTTCGGGCCATTCATATCTACAACGGCCGCCAAACTATAGTGACCTACGGCTGGAAGATTTGCCCCCACCGATTGTGCAGGCAGCAGTGGCTCACTCGAAACGAAGTAATATCCAAGCGCGATCGGAGGGCCCAGACAAGCATCTACCGCAACTACAATATGCCCGGAGGGAATCTCAGCCACTCTGGCCACCAAATTATCTGCATCGCAAGGAGACGGCAACGTACCGATTACATGTCGGAAGCCATGTTCCACAAGTTTGCTGCCCGTCAACGGACCGAGTGCATCTCCTGTAGATCGATCTGTTCCGATACAAAGAAACGTGACTTCCTCGGCGGAATGCAGAGCAGCTATTTCCATGAAAAAGGACACCAGTCCAGCATCGTCCATTTTAATGCGTTTTCCGCTTCCCTGTTCTCTGATTGCCAATACATTTGCTCCCTTCGATGATATTTTTTGATCTCATGCCTTTAATTTAACATGATTTCAGTGAACCCGACAAAAAAATGGTGGTCAAGCTGCCAAACATGGTAAAATACATGAATCAGTATACAGAGAGGATGTTTTAACCTAATGGATTTAACAAAGCCTAGTCAGGAAAATGTTGAGTATATGATCGAGGCTATCAAAAACAAATTAAAAATGGCCAGTGCTGCGGCGATGCAAGCCTCCGCTTTTTCAGTAGATCATTATGAAGATATCTATGATGTATATGAGGTAGCCATGGGCAGCGACAGACTGAGTATTTCTCAGGTGGAAGCACTCGTCTCCGAACTCGGCCGTCTACGTCATAAATAATAGTTCTCCCTATACAAGAAGAAACGATGTTGCCGTCCTTTAAAGATGACCACCGCTTCTCGTAGAAAAAAGCCCTTCGCTGCGTATCCAGAAGATGGATTGTAGTCGAAGGGCTCTTTTTATATGATCCTACTTTATGAAATTAAGCTTGAACTCGGTATCCGCATGGCCTACTCGTGTACCCCCGTCATTGTAAATCACGCCTGAAAATGCATTGCGCAGCTTTTCCAAGGTATTTTTCTGACTATAACCAATTTGGTTTAAAATTCCCTGTACAATAAGTCCCCACTCTTCTTCCGAACCATCCAGAATCTTGAAGGCAATCCCCAGTCGCTCACGGCGTAAACCGAAGCAATACACACCCTTAAATCCACCTTTAGCAATAATATTATCATCTTCCAAAAGAATAGAATCAAGGCGACCAGATCCAGAAACCATCTCCGGATAAGCATTCATTGCCGTTGTAATAGTAGTAACCGCTTTGCGAGTAGCTCCATCTGCAATCAAATCCGGATTGGCTAATTTCAAATAGGCTGTCGCCAAGGCGGTCAGAGGCAGAGCAAACACCGGCAGCCCGCATCCGTCCGTACCTAAACCGATACTGTCTGGGGCCACACCAGCCATATAAGCAATGGTGTCAATAATCTCACGCTGCACCGTTTGCTCCGGCTGTGAGTATTCTTCAAGCGGCAAACCTTTGAGCTTACTGTAAGATAAGATACCCATGTGCTTGCCCGCACAGTTATGATAGAACTTTCTTTTGCCCGCACCACGAATGGCGTTCTCCCTGCTGGAATAATCCAGCGGGTAACTCGTTGCACAGATCATTTGTTGCTCATCGATGCCAATCTTGGAGGATATGCTCTCTAGCGCAGCAACATGGTAGCTCTCTCCCCGATGAGAGGCGGTCATCAGGGCAACCTCTGCGGGAGTAAAGCCGTAATGCTCCACGATCCCCCCACGTACGCCTGGAATAGCCTGAAGGGGTTTAGCAGCTGAACGGGTGAACGATACAAATTCCGGATCACCTGCATACCCCTTTAAATTTCCGTTCTCTCCTACGATGGCAATATGCCCACTATGGACACATTCCAGCAAATCCGCCCGATACTCTCGTACTAATACGGTTTCCAAAATATCTCTCCTCTTTTCTCTAGATGCTCTATAACTCACAAGGACTTATTAGTATTCACATTTAATAAATGCTAGAAAATAACCCCGTGCTCCGGGGATTTTTGAGTACTCCACAAACTCCCTTAAGTGTTGGTTCCATGAGGAATTCTACTCCTATTTTCATTATTCTTCAATCCTGTCCACACCAAGAAGATTATAGAAACCGGATAAAATATAAAAAACCGCTTCCTTCTCAGAACCTTGATCTCTGAGTAGAAAGCGGTTTTTATCGAATTCAGCGTAGCTTCACAAGGGTAGCGCAGTTCGCCTTATCCTTTGCTTGCACCTGCGGTAAGGCCATCCACCAAGAAACGCTGTAGGAAAATGAACAGCAGCGTGACTGGGAGAGCGACCAATACCGCTCCGGCAGCGAACAACGTAAACTCGGTTGAGTTGCTCTGGTTCACCATCCGGTAAAGCCCAACGGCGAGCGTTCTTGTATCCTCCGTGCGCAATACAAGGTCGGCGAATATAAAATCCACAAAGCAGCCGTTGAAAATCATAAGGCTGGCATAGGTGAGCATCGGCTTAGATAACGGGATCATGATAGAAAGGAATACTTTCATATGGCTCGCCCCATCCATTCGCGCAGCATCTTCCAAGCTTTTAGGAATCGTATCAAAAAAACCTTTAGCCACAAAAACATTCGTGATAATAGCGCCGCTACTGTATACGAGCACAAGTGCCCAATGAGAATTCAGTAGCCCAAGTGTGTTCAGCAGCACGTAAACTGCAATCATAGCCATAAATCCCGGAAACA
The DNA here is from genome assembly GCF_037969975.1 of Paenibacillus sp. FSL R7-0163. Lineage (NCBI taxonomy): Bacteria > Bacillati > Bacillota > Bacilli > Caryophanales > Paenibacillaceae > Paenibacillus > Paenibacillus sp. FSL R7-0163. The sequence goes on along the minus strand of NZ_CP150224.1, from coordinate 168,923 downwards.
TCTGCAGAACTAGGAGCGCGGTTAGTGTAGTTTTTCTGCCCGTAAATCGATAACGAGAAATGGCGTACGAAGTCAGCAGCAGCAAAAAGGTGCCGAGCAGCGTAGACAACGCCGCAATCTTTAGCGTATTCATGAACCATAACAAATATTTAGTTTGCTCAAACAGTTCCTTGTAATGAACAAAGGTAAAATTCTTAGGAATCAATGAGTCACTGAACAAACTGTTTCCTGTTTTGAACGAAGACATAATAATCCAGAAGGCTGGGAAAAGACTAATAAAACTGAGCACAATCAGCAATAAATGGCTTCCAAACGTTTTTAACGCTTCCGTCAGTCTTAGCTTCATGCAATCATATCCTCCTCTTTAAAGGATCGCGTCCGCCGGTAGCTCCAGATGGAGAATGTCGCGACCATCAGGAAGATGACAATCCCGATGACAGAAGCAAAGCTATACTGCGACTGGTTCAGCGCCAGTTTATAAAGCCAAGTCACCAGCAAGTCAGTGTGGCCCGCGTACTGGTAGTTGGGATTAACCGGTTCTCCGTTAGTCATTAGATAAATGACATTAAAGCTGTTAATGTTGCCGGCAAACTGCATAATCAGGATAGGTGCGGTTGCGAACAATACCATGGGCAGCGTAATCATGCGGAATTTATAAAATGACCCAGCACCGTCTACTTCTGCCGCTTCATACATATCCTTCGGAATTGTTGTCAGCACCCCGAAGGCCAGAATCATGGTCACCGGAATGCCGATCCACATATTAGCCAGAATTACAGTGACCTTAGCCCAGAAAGGATTGGTTAGCCAGGCCACACCCTCCAGTCCCAAGGCTCTTAAATAACTATTGATCGGTCCGAATTGATTATTGAACATATTGCGCATGACGAGCAGAGAAATCATATTGGGAATAGCGAACGGAACGATCAGAAGTGTGCGCCAAAGCTTTTTGCAACGGACACGGGGCTGGTGAATAAGTACTGCAATGAGCACACCTCCAATGTAAGTCGTCGCAGTAGCAATAACCGCCCAGATCAAGGTCCAAGTCAGCACTCCACCGAAGGTGGAACTCCAGACATCCAGACTAAGCATTTTATTAAAATTACCGAAACCCACCCAGTCTACCAGATGTGCTGGCGGTAAAATCGGGTCGGCATAGTTCGTAAACGCCAGTAGCACCGAAAAAACAAGTGGTAATATCGTCAGAAAAACCACAGCCACAAAGGGAATCGCGAGGACAAGATAGGCAAAATTCCTCCGCCCCATAGCTCTGAGCGATTCAGCGAATGAATGAATGGGCTCTTTCCGGTCCCGTGCAGCTCCAACTAGGAATGCATCTCTGATGTTCAGTAAATGAAAAGCTGTATAAAAGAGCAGCGCCAGCAATGCCATTAGCCCATTGATCATCATAAAAATGGAGTGGTCGCCTTCCACCATCCGGGTTAATTTGCCTACCTTGACCATACGGCTTGGAAATTCCCCAAGCGTAATTAAGCCATGCAAATGTCCCATCAGATCATTAGCAATATAGAAGATTCCAGCAGACCCCACCAGCAGGAATACCAATCCTTTCAGCCACTGCCGGTTGTAGAACTGGCCCAGTCCCGGAATAATAGCCGAGAGTAACGCTGCGCCTGTTTTTTTCCTCATGGTTAAATCACCTGCCCTTTACTTCGACTCCAGATCGGCCTGAATCGTGGTTACAGTCTTATCCAGCGTCTGTTTAACATCAAGATTCGAGTCGTTCCACAGGGACACAAACGCTGCTTTTAGGGGTTCCCAGACGGATTTGATTTCTGAAACGGAAGGCATTGGAACGGAATTTTGGAATTGCTCGAAGAATCCGCCAATAATAGGGTCATCTTTGATTTCCGGCGCTTCTCCAGCCTCTATACTCGCAGGAATCGCTCCCGTCATCTCAAAGTTCTTAAGCTGGTTCTCCTTGTTGCTTGCAAAATGTGCGAACAAACGGCCTGCGACCGGATATTCCGTATATGAGTTAACATAATACGATTTGACACCGGAGAAAGAAAGACTGTCTTGACCGTCAGGTCCCTTTGGAAGAGGAGCCACACCCAGGTTAACATTTTCCTTAAACGCCGCTATGGACCATGGCCCATCGATATTCATCGCCAGCTTACCTTCTTGGAATAATTGGGTTTTCACGTCATAAGTGATATCTCCTGCATTCAAAGGCAGAATTTTTTTGAGGCTCTGCAGAAACGTAAATCCTTTGATAGTGCCCTCATTGTTCAATCCAATATCCTTGAAATTCGTATTGTTGTCTCCGTAAATATATCCGCCGAAGCTGCCAATAAACGGATAGCTGTAATATCCGACGAATTCCCACATGATTGCGAATTTGTTTTCCTTCGGATTGTTGTACGTATCTGCAAAAGCAATCACATCATCCCACGTTTTAGGAGCGTCAGGAATCAGGTCCTTGTTGTAGAACAGCGCATAGGTTTCCACCGATTTAGGATAACCGTAAAGAATGCCATCATAAGACGATGCCTGAACGGCTGTTGCCACCATCGTTGATTTGGTTTCTTCCTCAAAAACATCGTTTGGCAAAAGCAGCCCTGCTTTTACGGCTTGCCCGATCTGGTCATGGGGCAGAGTCAACACATCTGCAGCAAGTTTAGACGGACCATCCGTCGCCAGTCTTGCGCCTTGATCGCCACCCGCCATTTCCTCAACCGTGACGGGAACACCATATTCTTTTTCGAAATCAGCAGCTACCTGCTTCATGTATTCAAGCTGCTCCTTGGCTTCCCAGACCATAAGTTTGGCCCCTGCTTCTGGCTTCATTTCCTCATCAGTGGTTTTCTCTTCGGTATTTGTCTCATTTGTGGTTCCCCCCGGCTCGTTCACTGCGGAATTCGGACTCGAATTCGGCTTTGATGCGGAGTTCCCATTGCCAGAACCGCATGCGGTGACCGTCAAAGTTAACAGCAGGCATAGGACTAAACTAAATGTTACCGCTTGCATTTTGGAACGTTTACTCTTCTTCATTTGCTCATCTCCCCTTCGATCATGAGTGATTAAACCTAACCCGCATTGAAAAAAAGCATATAAAAAAAGGTACAACCTCATTTGCACAAAGTGCCGAGGTTGTACCTTTGCAGGTAACAGTGCCTTTAATTTGAATGCGTGTTATGAAAAATCAAGTTCGTTCGCCCTCATTCTATAATATCCATAATTTTGATTGCAATCAGGGTATAAGTCCAAACAAGACGGTTTAACAAAGTTTATCTTATCTTTTCTCTTATTTTCTCTTTATTCCTACCACATACTAAATATTCCATATTGTAAATTATTGTGAAATAACCTCTTGCTTTGCTCTTGAGGGTTATGGTAAGATGCAGACAAATTTAAAGGCAATGAAACCGCCAAGGGTTCAACCTCTGAAAATCATGAGGTTGGCCCTTTTTTGCGTTTACATGCCCGAAGGGATGGAAAATGAGTATGATTCAACCGGAAGCCGTTTATCACCGTATGGGACAAAATTGGTCATATGCCTACGATGAGTCTACACTTCATATTCGCCTAAGAACTAAGCGGGACAACGTATCACAGATCGACCTTTTCTGTGGAGATAAATTTGGCTGGGACAAAACGCATGAGGTCATTCCAATGCAGCGCCTCGCTTCTGACGGCTTGTTCGATTACTGGCAAGCCTCCGTCCGTCCTGTTTACCGCAGACTCGCGTATTACTTTGCGCTTTATAACAAAGACGAAGTCCTTTATTTTTTGGAAAAAGGATTTTATCCAGAGCCACCTGCTGTTGTATATGAGGGTCTGTTCGACTTTCCATTTTTGAATCGTGAAGATGTGCACTCCCCTCCATCTTGGGTGAAAGATGCAGTATTTTATCAAATATTCCCGGAGCGTTTCGCGAATGGTGATCCCACCAACGATCCGACAGATGTACTCGAATGGGGCGGCACACCGAGTCCTCGGAATTTCTTCGGAGGAGACTTGCAGGGTGTACTAGATCATTTGGATTATCTCTGTGAATTGGGCATCAATGCTATATATTTTAATCCTCTATTTGCGGCAACCACCAATCATAAATACGATACAGAAGATTATTACTTGGTCGATCCTCATTTTGGCACCAACACATTGCTGAAAGAGTTTGTGGACTCCTGTCATTCCAAAGGCATCCGTGTCATCCTGGACGGTGTCTTTAATCATTGCGGCCATACCTTCCCGCCGTTTGTTGATCTGCTCGCGAACGGGCAATCTTCGCGTTATGCCGATTGGTTCCATGTACGCGAGTGGCCGCCACAGGTCATCGACGGAATTCCCACCTATGACACATTTGCATTCGAGCCTATCATGCCTAAATTCAACACTGAGAATCCTGAAGTCATAGAATATCTACTGAATGCAGGCCGCTATTGGATCGAGGAAATCGGTATAGACGGCTGGCGGCTTGATGTCGCAAATGAAGTCTCACATTCGTTCTGGCGGCAATTCCGCAGTACGATCAAAAGCGTTAATCCAGAGGCCTATCTCGTAGGAGAAATCATGCATGATTCCTTGCCGTGGCTGCTTGGCGATCAGTTTGACGCCGTTATGAATTACCCGCTAACGAATATTCAAATTAATTTTTTCGCCCACGGACAGATCAATGCTGCACAATTCTCTCAGTTGGTTGCTACTATGCTAGCGAATTATCCGCAACAAATTACGGAAGCCGCCTTTAATCTGCTAGACAGCCATGATACAGTTCGTTTCCTGACACTTTGTGGCGGTGACATCAGGAAGTTAAAGCTGGCCGTTTTGTTCCAGATGACCTTTCAGGGAGCACCCTGTATTTATTATGGCGATGAAATCGGCATGGATGGCGGATACGACCCGGACAACCGAAAATGCATGGAGTGGGACTCCCAGAAACAGAATCAAGAATTGCTCGAATACTATCGCTGGACGATCAGCCTTCGTAAATCTCATCCCGCATTCCGGAGCAGTGGATTTAAAGCGCTGGAGATTCCGGGTTATCCAAAGCTGCTTGTATATGAGCGGTGGGACAAACAAAGCCGATTCATAATCGTATTGAATAATGAAGATGTTATGGCCGATGTCATCATTCCTGTAACCGGGGCAGACATGATATGGGTAAACCTAAAGACGCAGAAGCGGACTGAATCCTCCACATCCCAGCTGTATCTGAATCTGCCTGAATTCGGCTATGCGGTACTCCAAGCCGTTAATGATTAATCCGTAACATTCTAAATTCAATCGTAGAAGGATGGAGACATATGCTGCATATCACAGCCTGTCTTCGCCCTTCTTTTTGCGCATAAACAAATGTTGATAAAGTCTCAAAAACGCGGTTTATATGACCTAAAGCCATCTAGGTTACCGTATCCTCCCTTAACCTCCCGTAATCTCCCCCTTGCTCTTCAACTGTTTCAGCCCATACGCCAAAGTTTATATACGAAGTAAGATAAATTATAAGGAGTGATTGGTGATGAGTAACGTAGAACATGAAGTAGAGAACGGAAGCAGCTTATTAAAAGGTATCTTTATTGGTAGCTTAATTGGTGCCGCAGCAGCCCTGCTATTTGCACCAAAGCCTGGCCGTGAAATGCGCAGTGATCTGTCAGATAAACTTTCTCTAGCTACAGACAAGACCAAAGAAGTTGCTGGTGCCGTAACTGACAAAACCAAAGCTATTGCGACAACAGTTGGCGAAAAAGCAACCGATTTGGCTAGTACGGTATCAGATAAAGCCTCTGATATCTATACCACTGTCAGTGACAGCAAACAACAGATTGCCGCCACTCTTCAAGAGGCTGGAAGTAAAATTGGTGACACTGTAAGTGAAGCCTCAAGCAATGTAAGCTCGGATGTTAAAGACGCCTCTAAAGACGTAGCTGATGAAGCCAAAGCATCCTCTAAAGAGGTTGCCAATCAGGCTAAGGATGCGAAAGAGGATGTAAAATCCTCCTATAAATCCAATTACTAATCTGCGGCATCATACAGCTATCACTTTAACAAACAACAGCCAGCTGACCGCAGCTGGCTGTTGTTTAGTTATACCTTTATTCACATCAGCAGATACAACTAGACATTCAATTAATGCCCGTTAGGGCTATAGAAAGCAGGGATGGCGCATGGCAGATTCAAATAACCAAACAAAACCTTATGAAATTGATGAACATCCTTTCGAGTTGCGACATGAAGTGAAACGCTTAAACAGTCGTCTTGATAAGATCGCTCACTCACTGGAAAAATCAGAATTCAAGGACATTCTCGACAACTATTCAGATCCGAAAAAAAGAATCATCACAAACCTGATGGCCGGTATATCTCGGGGACTTGGACTATCTCTCGGAACATTTGTAGTCCTTGGTTTATTAGGCTACATTCTTAGTCTTTTTCTTAATGTTCCAGTAATCGGAGAGTATCTTGGCGAAATTAAAAAATACATTGATGCTAATAGCTAACCGCAAGACTATCGATCTATTCCCCAACTATCGACCGCTTCCCCCGCTTGTCCGTCTAATCCTCTAGGTTGGACGGACAAGCGGGGGAATAAGTCTACAATAGTATACAAATAAAGGACATGCGGGTCTCCAGTCAGCGGAGAGAGGCATGTCCTTATCGTCGAAAATGTATACTACCCATACAGGAACTCAATAGGAAGAGTTGGCCATAATCTGCTTTAACTTCTCAGTGGCCCGCTTCTGTATGCGTGAAACGCTCATCTGTGATACCCCCAGCTTCTGGGCGATCGCCCGCTGGGATTGTCCATCTTGGAACGCTAACAGCAGCACCTGCTGCTCCTGTTCCTTCAATTGACCTAGTGCTTGTTGCAAATCCATACGTTTCTCTACGGTCTCGTAATCATTTGCGTCAGAGCTGATCAGCTCGCCTAGCGTAGCTCCTGTCTCCTCTTGAGAAAGGGGCGAGTCTAGGGAGACGTAATGATAACATTCTCTGCCCGCCAGTACTTCTACAGTTTCTTCAACAGACAAATCAAGATAATGAGCAATCTCATCCACCGCAGGCGAACGTTCCAGCTTCACTGTTAGTTCGTCAATCGCGTGTTGAACAAGTACCCCCTTTTCTTTAATCCGTCTAGGGACCTGTATGTACCAAGATTTATCACGTAGGAAATTCTTCATATGTCCAATCATGCTTTTCATCGCATAGGGCTCAAAAGGGATTCCAAGGCTAATATCATATTGCTGTAATAACCGGATGAGCGCCATTTGCCCGACCTGATATAAATCCTCATACAAGTCGGGGCGGTTGCGAGAAATTTTTCCAGCAGCCATTTTTACCATAGGCTCATATTTCTGTATCAGCACTGTTGCGCGTTCATTATCCTTAGTCTGCTGATATTCCCAAATTTGGGTGACTGCTTCATTCATGGACTCGGGGGGAGTCACCTTATCACTCATACCTTTTCCTCGCTAAAGTTAAGGTGCTTCTTCAAAGTTACTACCGTCCCTCTTCCGGCCTCACTTACGACGCTCACGTCATCCATCAACGCTTGCATTAAGTAGAACCCTAAACCGCCGACCTGAACGTCACTCAACTCTTTATCATGCAGTGTCATACGCTCACTGGACGAGTCTTCCAAACCGTCAAAGCTCTCCCCCTCGTCTTTGACTGTAATGGATAAGGCACTTTCACCCACCTCAAAGATTACATCAACCATTCCGTCTTGTTGTCCATAGGCGTACAATACTGAATTGTTACACGCCTCTGATACAGCTACCTTCATATCTTCAATATCTTCGTAGGTGAAGCCCATTTTTGAAGCAATACCATATAAATTTAACCTAACAATATCCACATACTCTGCGCTAGCCGGCAGCTGAAGAATTACTTTTTGCACATCATCACTCATTCTTTGTTCTATCCTTTCCTAGTGGGAATTCTCTTGGGAGGCAAAAAACTTGGTAATACCAGTCATGTCAAACAGCTTCTGAATTTGGGGAGGAACATCCTCAACCATAAACTTAACGTCCATACCTTGTCTTGATTTCAGGATCGAAAGTAGAATACCAATACCCGTGCTATCGATGTATTTTAATTCTTTAAGATTTATTACTAAATCATGCTTCGTATCACCTACAAGCGGCTCCATTACCAAACGGAAATCGGAAGCAACGGATAGATCAAGTTCACCATTCAGGAAAACCGTACATACATTTTCTTTTGTCTCTGTCTTAGCGTGAAACTTATTACTTTTATGCGTGTTCATAGACGATCTCTCCTGATAAATATTTTCTATATTAATAACCTCATAGTCCTACCTTTGAAACAAATAACATTAAAATATAAACTAGTAAATCTTGGGTTACGCCTGAAAAATAGATGTATCTGGTTCAACCATCCGATTATCGCTGCTAGAATACCGAGAGATAATCTGCTTAATACTGCTCATCTTAAGTGGCTTGCTGATATAGTCATCCATTCCTGAGGCTTTACAGCGATTCTGAATGCCATCCATGACATTCGCAGTCATTGCAATAATAATAGTCTTCTCAGCCGCCGGACCGCCTTCCCGACGGATTTGGGCGGTTGCCTCCAGGCCATCCATTACTGGCATTTGGAGATCCATAAAGATAAAATCATAGGGCTGCTTAAGCGCCATTTGCACAGCCTGTTTCCCGTCCTCAGCCATATCAGCTTCATAGCCGAGCTTATCTAGCATGCTAACCATCAGACGCTGATTGATAGGATGGTCATCTACAACAAGAATTCGGCTTCTGCTCTCCTGATTAAGAAGAAGATGAGGCGATTCCTCTTCTTGATAACCTCCTGTCAAATCTTCTCCAGGTACGGATGCTTGAATCGTAAAAATAAAGGTAGCTCCTTTTTGCTCCATGGATTCTACCCGTATTTCTCCGCCCATCATGCCTACAAGGGATTTACATATGGCTAAACCAAGCCCTGTCCCCCCGTATTTCCGTGTCATTGAAGAATCCAGCTGTGAGAACGGTTGGAATAATCGGTCGCATTTCTCTGGAGAAATACCAATCCCTGTATCCATGACCGTAAACTCGACTTCTACCTTGTGCCCAGATGTTTCTTTGATGGAAGCGACTAAATAGACACCGCCCTGATTTGTAAATTTAACTGCGTTAGCAATCAGATTAATTAATACTTGGCGTAGACGAGCCATATCTCCATATAAAAGTCTAGGCAACTTCTGATCGATAAAATAAGCGAGCTCCAGGTTCTTTTTTCCCGCTTCCACCGAAAAGAGGCTGAACACCTCTTGAATACATGTGCGAAGTTCGAACAGCTGCTCTTCGATTTCCATTTTACCGGATTCCATTTTGGTGAAATCAAGAATATCGTTTATAACCGTAATCAACGTGTCTGCACTTTTCCGAATGATCTCGGAATACTCCTTCTGCTCAGGAGCAAGGTCAGTCTCCATTAATAAATCAATCATACCCACTACGCCATTCATTGGTGTACGAATCTCATGACTCATCATAGCCAGAAATTCCGACTTCGCTTTGGAGGCGATCTCCGCCTCTTCCTTAGCCTTTACGAGCTCACTATTTATGATTTCCAGCTCTTTCGTCTTTTGCTGCAGCAGCATGGTCTGAGTCTGATGTTTTTTGCTCGTAATATACATCTCGACAAAACCTTGTATCTTAGACTTCAGAATTTGTGGAATGAAGGGTTTAACCATATAATCAATAGCCCCTGCAGAATAGCCCGCGAATAAATGCTCCGCTTCCTTACTATTCGCAGAGATAAAGATAATCGGAATTTCCTTTGTTTTTTCTCTGGCTTTAATCAACTTTGCGGTCTCGATCCCATCCATACCTGGCATCTGCACGTCCAGTACGATGACAGCAAAATCATACCTTAACAAACACCGCAGCGCTTCTTCGCCGGAGGTGGCTTTGACTAGCTCATAATGCTGGCTTTCAAGTACCGCCTCCAGCGCCAGCAGATTTTCAGGACGGTCATCTACTAGTAGTATATGAATTGGTTCTTGAAACCCCATAGGACCACCCTCCTTCATGCGTTATTTTATGTTACGGTATATTTTCTCTACTCTGTCCAAAGACTCATAACAATCGCTGTACTTCGTAAAGTGAATGGATTCTTTAGAGCCTAGAACAAGTATTCCAAAACGACTTAAACTTTCATGAAACAAGCCGTGTACATGATCACGCAGCTCATCATTGAAATAGATCATCACATTGCGGCAGAAAATAACATTAAACTCATTAAAAGAAGTATCTGTAGCTAAGTTATGCTCAGCGAATATAATGTTTTTGCGTAAATATGGCTGTAAAATAACCGAGTTATACTTCGCTGTATAGTATTCAGAGAATGCCCGGGTACCTCCCGCCTCCAAATAATTCTTAGTGTATTGCTTCATTCTACTAATATCATAGACGCCTTCTTTAGCCTGCTGTAAAGAACGCTCATTCATATCTGTGGCATAAATCCGAGCCTTATCGTAAAGCCCTTCTTCATGAAGCAGGATGGCCATAGAGTATACTTCTTCACCAGTGGAGCATCCAGCATGCCAGATACGAATATAGGGATAAGTCCTCAACAACGGAACTACCTTCTGGCGAAACGTTAAAAATAACCCCGGGTCCCTAAACATTTCGGTAACCGGAATGGAGAGACTATAGACAAATCGTTCAAAACAGGCGCGATCATGCAGCACCTTTTCTTGCAGCGCGGATATGCTGTGTACATTCTCCGCATGCACATGATGCCAGATACGCCGCTTCAAAGAAGGCAACGCATAATTCCGGAAATCATACCCATATAAACGGTGTACTCCATCAAGGAGCAGCTCGATCTCAATTTGCTCCAACTCGTCACTTCCTACCATAACGGGCTGCTCCTCATATCCGTGTTCTATCGCTTTCATTGTTATCCCGACTCCCTTATTAACACACCGTGATTCTAGTCATGTTAGTTCTTAAAAAGGTATTACCCCAAATTTGAGTTTACGAATACAACCAGACACGCATTAACGAAAGAAGTTGACCTGTTGCGATCGGTTTCTTCATATAATCAGAAGCTCCCGCTTCAATACATTTGGCGCGATCCTCTTTCATTGCTTTGGCGGTAAGCGCAATAATAGGCAGTTTCTGATATTGCGGCATTTCACGGATTCGGCGCATAGCTTCATATCCGTCCATTTCCGGCATCATCATATCCATAAGCACGAGATCAAAATCTTCTTGCTCTACCAGCATTTCCAGCGCTTCACGTCCGTTCTCCGCAAACTTCACTTCCATGTGGTATTCTTCCAGTACACTAGAGAGTGCAAAAACATTACGAATATCATCATCGACGAGCAGTATTTTCTTCCCTTCGAATAACTCTTCCTTGTTATGCAGCTTCTGCAAAATTTTACGTTTATCTTCCGGAAGATTAGCTTCTACCCGGTGCAAGAACAACGTTGTCTCATCCAGTAGTCGTTCCGGAGAACGAACATCCTTGATAATTATGGATTCAGCATACTTGCGGAGCTGTGTCTCTTCTTTGCTATCTAAATCCTTACCTGTATAAATAATAATAGGAAGATCGTTTAATTCCTCATCATCACGAATCTGATCCAGCAGTTCAAAGCCGTTCATATCCCCAAGCATAAGATCCAGAACCATACAATCATATCTCTGCTTGCGCAGCTCCATCAGTGCCTCATTGCCGGTTGATACCGCGGTAATAGCTACATCATCATGACCAATCAATTCCATAATGGAACGACGTTGAATCTCATCATCTTCTACAATCAGAAGGTACTTCACAGTGCTGGACGTATAGTTCTCAATTTGTGAGAAAGCCCGCTCCAATGCTTCTCTTGAAGATGGTTTTCTTAGATATGCCATAGCTCCCATCATCAATCCTTGCTTCACTTCATCGTTCACTGAGATAACATGAACAGGAATGTGACGGGTCTGAGATGCACTTTTCAGCTCTCTAAGAATGGTCCAGCCGTCCATTACAGGCAGCTGTATATCGAGAATAATCGCATCTGGCAAATAAGTTTTTGCCATCTGCAGTCCAATATCGCCTTGAAGCGCTACTAAGCCTTTAAATCTGCGACCACGAGCCATGTCTAGCAAAATTTTCGCAAAGCTTTCATCATCTTCAATAATAAGCAGGACTTTGTCATTCGCCGTCAAATTGTCACGGTCATCCTCAATTGTCAGTTGTGGAAGGGGTACGTTAACGGCTGCTGGCACTAAGGTTGGAAGCATGTCTCCAATATATTCATCATATGTTGAATCCTCTTTGGACACAGCAGCTTCTATTTCTGCAGGTTGTTTACTGTAATTTGCCTTCACCGGCAAATACAAAGTGAAGGTACTGCCTTGCCCCTCACGGGATTCGAGCACAATAGCTCCACCCATTATACGAACCAATTCACGGCTGATCGACAATCCCAGGCCCGTGCCTCCATATTTACGGCTGGTTGTTCCGTCTACTTGCTGGAAGGCTTCGAATACAATATCTGTTTTGTCAGCCGGAATACCAATGCCACTGTCCTTCACAGCAATAGCAATATATTCATTATCACTCGGCAGATTTAGTGGCAAGAGATTAGTATCTGCCGGGCTAACTGAAAACTCGATAAAACCTTCGGTTGTAAATTTAAAGGCATTGGAAAGCAGATTTCTTAAGACCTGCTTCAACCGATGACTATCGGCAATTACGCTATCTGGCAGCGGCTCGTTAAAGGCTATCCGTAAGGAGAGTCCTTTTTTGAGCGCCTGTGGAGCAAAATTCTGCTTCACAAAGCTTTTCAGCTCAGTCAGTTTAATTTCTTCATGATTCAGTTCCATTTTTCCTGCATCAACCTTGGACAGGTCTAAAATTTCATCAATCATCTTAAGCAGGTCAGCACCTGACATATAAATCGTATGGGCAAATTCAACCTGCTTCTCCGTTAAATTACCATCCTTGTTCTCGGTAAGCAGCTGGGACAAGATCAGCAGACTGTTGAGCGGCGTCCGCAATTCATGGGACATGTTCGCCATAAATTCTGATTTATACTTACTAGTCACGGATAATTGCATAGCCTGTTTCTCTAGCTGAACCTTAGCATGCTCAATTTCATCTTTTTTCTCCTCAACCTCCTGCACTTGCTCCTCTAGTGCACGAGTCTTGGCGACGAGTTCCGTATTGTAATGTTCCAGTTCCTCCTGCTGACGTTGCAGCAGTTCTTCTGAACGCTTAAGTGCGTCCGTCTGCTCTTCCAAGTTCTCATTGGAACGACGCAGTTCTTCTTGCTGAGTCTGCAGCTCTTCTGACTGACATTGCAGTTCTTCCGTAAGTGCTTGTGACTCACGCAGTAATTTCTCTACAATCAGACGACGACTAATATTATTGAAAATAATGCTTAAATTATTCGCAAGTTGTTGCAGCAAATCATTTTTCAGACTGCTAAATGGCTGGAATGAAGCGAATTCTACTACACCGAGCAGCTCGTCTTCAAAAATAAGCGGATGAATGGAAATATATCCTGGCTGTGAATCCACAAAGCCGGATTTCACGGAGATATAATCTTCAGGAGCCCGCTCCAATCTGATTGGGTGCATATCAAGCGCACTTTGTCCTACGAGTCCTTCTCCAATCACAAAACCTTCCTTTGGTTTCTTATCGCTATCTACTGCATAATAACCACTGCTTCGCAGAAAATCGGGACGGTTAGCATCCTTTAAATATACTGCCCCAAACTGGGCTCCCAGCACAGGGGTGAACTCGTTGATAAAGGTCTGTGAGACCTGATCCAATGAGCTAACCCCCCGGAGAAGTTCTGTCACCTGAGCAACATTTGCATTCAGCCAGGATTGATCATTCTGCGCCTGTGCATAGGCCTGTTCCATTTGCTGTTTCTCTTCAAGATCTAAAGCCATTTTCTTAAAGACAAGGGCAACCTCACCAATCTCATCTTTAGAAGTAACCTTGATGCGCCTTATAGCCCGAATTCTGCCGTTGCCGAAGCTGGTAATCATCATCGAAACGACGTTAAGCCCCCGCGTAATGCTTGGAATGATCCATAGAACAACTCCAAGTCCAAGTAGTAGACCCACAATCATCATCAAGATGACCATCTGAGTAGAGCTTTGATAGGCATCTTTAGCTTTTGCGCTCTCTTCATTCATAATAAAGGCATTATAATCAGAGAGACTGTTCAGAGCGTTTAATACCGCATTCTGAATCGCTTGTCCCTCTGTGTTAGAATACGTGCTGGCATTCTGGAAATAACCAGCTGATAGCAGCTTCAATATTTTTTCCTGATAATTTAGATAGATCGTATAAGAATCATCAATTTGAGTAACGATCTGCATCTCTTCAGCGCTAGTCATTGATTCTTTTATTTTGTCGTAGTGCTCATTCGCCTTAGCTATTTTTTTATCAATCTCTTTTTTTTGTGATTCTACCGTTGATGTATCAGCGCTTAACATGGTCGTCGTTAATATTCGCGCCATATCATTCACTTCTCCACGCATACCTGAAGAAGAACGCCCCTTCATATATCTATCCTGGTAACCCTCAAGCTGACCATTCATATAATCCAAACGATCGTATCCAATCATAGTAAGTGCCAGCATAATCGCCAGCATCGCACTAAAACCAATTAAGAGTTTAGCCTTTATTTTCATCCTCATTCTGTTCCCTTCTTCAGTGAGATCCACACTATACATTTGTCATCGTCACGCTCTTTAGGAACATCAGCATTGAAAAAAGCAGCCCGTATAGTTTCTTCCTTCCATTCATGCTCAACATTTAAATGCTTAATCATGAACTTCAGCTGCTCTTCCTGTTCACCCTCAACCAGCTCCAGCAGACCATCTGTATAGAGAACCAAATGCCCTTCATCTTCGTAGGTCAAGCTCTGAGGCTGAATATCAATCCGTTCAAACAGGCCTACAGGGTGACAATTACTTTCCAGCAAGACCGGAGTCTTAGCTGTGCCCTCAAAAAACAGCGCAGGTGGATGCCCAGCGTTAACATAGTCAATACGCTTTATACGAGTGTCAATCACAAGATAAATCGTCGTAAAATAGTATTGAATCAGCTTTTTCTCAATATAAAGTTGGTTAAACCTTCGATTGAGTTCCTGAATTACCTTTTCCGGCTCTACATAAGTAGTTACCGTGTCCTTTAATACTGACGCAAGGAACATGCAAAAAAGAGAGGACGATATACCGTGTCCCATAATGTCCAGGAGGATTACGCCATATCGGCCATCCCCAAGGGGATACCAGGCATATAAATCACCCGCCAATTCAGAGGAAGGCTGATAGATAGCATGCACCTCGAAATTCTCTTCCTGCAGGGGTAGGCTGAGTACAGCATTCTGCACGAGTGCAGCCAGTCTCAATTCCTCCTGAATCCGCTGATCCCGTTCCTTATGCCAATCTTTCTCACGTTTCAACCGCAGAGCAAGCCGAATCCGGGCCATTAGCTCCACTTTATTAATAGGTTTCGTAACATAATCTACTGCACCTGCATCCAGCGCTTCGGCCAATTTCTTAGAATCGCCTACAGCTGTAACCATTATTATTGGAATATCCTTAAGATGTTCGTATTGCTGCACAACACGACATGCTTCGATCCCATCCATTTCTGGCATCATCATATCCAGTAAAATCAGATCAATATCTGACATCCGGGGACGTCCATCTTCACTCCCCGAACCGATTCCAAGCCGTTCCAGCATCTCTTTGGCAGAGGATGCGGTTACGAAATTTCGGTAATCTTCTTTTTTCAGGATTTCACGGATAATGATAACATTAGTCGGATTGTCATCCACGATTAAGATTCTCATCATCTTCACCTCACACGAGTAGTATTACGACCGTAAAATTCTGCAAACCTATTAACTATATCATACGCTATTTTACAGTGTTATTTCTATTTTCATAATATGTAAATATAGTCATAGGATCAATTTACGTATTCAGCAAAGTAACCTCCAGCCCCACTATACCTAGTGGGGCTGGAGGTTACTCTATTCTAAAGACAGCCTATGTTTATTAACCAATTTGCTCAAATATGAAACACATTAGGAAGAAATACTATCAAATAAATCAATTCCTTCAAATTCACCCGCCAAATTTCGATATATTTTGAGTGCATTATTCCCTCTCAGGTATACATCCCCATCTTCGGCTATAAAATACGGTTTTCCCAAAGTATCTTGCAGATTATCTGTTAAAGGATCGATTTCTACGCCATCTACATGTAAACCGAACTGCTGTGCTTGCGGAGGTGCAACATGTACATAAAGTACAACACCCTCGCCCACACCCACTGTCACATCTGCGTAGTGGTACTCCACTGTCTCTAGCAATGGATCATTTGTCACCGCAAGCGGATTGCCTTTGGTCAGAAGCAGTTCTTCCTTTGTGGTGTATAAAGCGACACCTTGCAGAGAATCAAAGCGATTTATATATGGGCTGGATGCTGAAGCATGTTCAAATGCGAGAACCGACTTAGGTTGTTCAATAAAAGTAGAGATAGGCACCAACTGTGGAGACGCATCAAAGTATGGGAAAAGAAGACCAAATAAAAGGATCATCATGTTCATGTTGTGTCCCACCTTTCTTATCTGCAGCCACCGATTACAGAAGCCTTACTATCTTATGCTTAATGACGAAATTTCTTCCAAAGAGTTGCAGCTACGTCTACACCTTTTAGCACTGTAGCTATTTTTCCCGGTGACTTCTCAGCATAAATGGCATCATAGGAGTTAACAGTACGTTCTTCAGCAGGAGTTAACGGAGCTTCTTTTATAGAGACTTCCTTACTCTTCTCCTTCAGCTCACGCGATTTACGATATTTCTCAATCACTGTGACTGACACTTGTTTGACCGTTAAGGTCAGCTCATTCATGACATCACCCAGATTCTTGACAGAATCGATGACTGGGTCAATCTTTTGAATCTTATGCTGTACATCGGCAGTGATTTCATTTGCGTGTCTGACCGTCGTTTTCACTTCATAAGTAAGCTCATCCATCGTCTTCTGTACTTCCACCAAGGTTTGGCTGACTTTGTCGAGTGAATCCTTTGCCGACTTTAAGGTTTTAATTAAAAAGAAAACAAGTACTGCGAATGCAATTGCGACGAGAGCTACACTAAGTTCAATGATCATATTCATAACCCCTTCCATATCTCATAAATATCGGCTAATCAGCCTTGTATACTGCATAGTTACCCCTGGTCCCATAAGCCGAAACATCTTGTCGAGTCTTGTCAAGAGTCCCTCTTCCCTTTTGTTTCAAAATCAAAGTCCCCGTTTATACAATGACTACATTAATCAAAAAAGGATAGGTGATATGTAATGTTAAAATGGTCCGCAATACTACTTGTAGTCGCAGTAATCGCCGGAATCTTTGGTTTCTTCAACCTTGTAGCCGCCGCCGCTGGTCTTGCTAAGATCCTGTTCTTCGTCTTCCTGGTTCTGTTTGTAATTTCTCTCTTCACGGGACGCAGAGGTAGATCTATGTAGTAGCCCCTCATTTTAATGGTGTGACTGTCGTATCCCTCCCATATCTATCCATATATCTTATTCATCATGCAGAAAGTATAGGTCATTCCTGCACGGATGTCACTTGAGAAAATAAGAAATGTTGAATGGGTGGTTCATCACGCATCATTTACGTTTACTAGCATATTAGCAAACAGCGCTTTTGGAAAAAAATACATCCAACCCCCACTAGGAGGAACCAAACATGAAAAAAATCGTCAGCCTTACAGTAGCCTTAGGTCTTATGGCTTCCATTGCTGCTACAGCTTCAGCAGCTGAAGTAACTAACACTACTACGGATCCTGCAACCGTAACTGGAAGCACTTACAGCAATTCTTTTGAAACAATTATCACTCCAGCGGATATGATTCCAGCAACACCACAAATAGTGCTGACCGAGAAAACACCTTTCTACTTTTCCGTCGGAGGTATAATTCCAGCAGGCTGGCTTGGCGTTCAGACTCTTGATACAACAGGTGAAGTTATTTCGGACACTTGGGGTAATGAATGGAGAGAAATTTACACTTGGTTAGGAAAAGCATGGGTTAAGGTTCCTGTAACAGCCAACGTGATCTTACCTTAATTATCAATATGCGAAAAAAGGGTGTCCCAAGAGCCAAAAAAATGGCCGATGGTACTGCCCTTTTTTTATGTGGAGAGTACATATTCTGAACAGATAAAACAGGAAGAGCTACCCCCTCAGTAGAGAATTCTACTAAAAGGATAGCCCTCTTGCGCGTACGCCCGCCATCGTTCACCCGTCACAAACATGCGATGCTGTCGCTTCCTGCATTTTTCATATATTTAGCGAATGACCGAACCTCCGTAGAGAAAACGATTCATCCAAGAAGCGCTTAGTTTATCTACTCTTACCCCGCCTGAAGCTACGGAATAAGTTTGTAGAACTTGTCCATCTCCTAGATACATTGCAACATGCGATATTCTAGCTGTAGATTTGTCGATTCCCTCATAAGCAGAAGCAGAATTTCCCTTATAATCCATAAAGAACATTAAGTCGCCGCGCTTCAAATTGGAAATAGACGTAACCATCGTACTATTCGACTTCACCCAATCTCCTTGTTGACGGGAATCCGCCGGCAGTTTGAGATTCGCAGCATCCATAAAAATTTGCCGGATGAAGTCCGAGCAGTCAAAGGTTCTTGTATCATTTCTGCTGGAGCCATACTCATAAGGCGTTCCTAGATATCCCATGCCTGCAGCAATTACCCGTTCGATTTGGGCTGAAGCCCCCGGTGTTGTTATAGGCGGATTAGGTGTAGGTGTAGGTGTAGGCGTAGGCGTAGGCGTTGGTGTAGGCGTTACCGTTCCAGATCCCCCACCGTTTCCTGAAAGTGTACTATATTGATCACTTGAACTTATATATCCGATGCTACCATCCGCCGCTTTAACTTGATACCAGTAACTGTTAGGCTGTGCCAGAACTTCTACTTTTTCTCCCTTATTCAAAAGCTTCATTACTTTTCCGCTTGTTGAAGGTGAAACCCGAAGATTCACACCATACTTAATGGTGCCAGTTTGTGCCGATGGTGTCGTTACTGAAGCAGAGGATACGCTGATATACTTATCTCCTGCACTTGTATAACCCACTGAACCATCAGCCGTTTTTACTTGATACCAATAGCTGTTAGGCTGCGAAAGGATCTGCACTTGATCTCCCTTTTGCAAGTACTTCACTATTTCTCCGTCAGTAGAAGGAGTGCTGCGAAGGCGAACACTAGCCTCGATTACACCTGTTTGAACGGCTGAAGCTGCTGTAACTGAATTAGATGAACTTGAGGCTGCCGCTGCTTGTCCAGGAGCAGATACTCCTAAACCTGCAACAATTGCAGCAGATACTAACAAAGATGCTGTAATTTGCTTATGTGATTTGATCATACGTTCCCCCAAATTCCATGATGAGATTTCAATAAAGGATTGTACTACATTATTCCTTTATGCCCTCATTATAGGCTTGCCCGGGATTTGGAACATGCTCCAAATTTCACATATAATCATGCCACTTTATGGTAACATACAGGTCTAAAGTCTTGATTTCTCCTTGAATATGTGTGTTTTTTCCTTAATATAGCATTTTTAATTTATTTTTTAGGTTCCACGTGCACCTGCACATTCATAATATTATGCATTTTGCTCATTCTTTCTTCGATGGAATCACTTATTTCATGACCTTCTGTCACAGAAATATTCGCATCCACCTCCACTACAACATCCACATGCACATGATTACCATGAACCCGTGCCTTCACATCTTTAATCTCTTCTACTCCCGGCGTTCGAGCAATCGTACTGCGTAGATCCATCAATTTATCTTCATCAAAGCCATCCGTAAGCCGATAGGTCGAATCACGAAAAATATCCCAAGCGGTCTTGGAGATAATGAGTCCGACAAGAACAGCTGCTGCGGAATCAATCCATGGCAAACCAAACTGTGCGCCCACAATCCCAACTGCGGCTCCAACACTGACCATAGCATCAGAAAAATTATCCTTAGCCGCTGCCATAAGTGCCCCACTGTTAATTTGTTGGGCCAGTCTTTTGTTATATATGTATACCCCCATCATAGCTACTGCACATACAATAGCCACCCCTGCCGACCAGAGCTGTGGCGTTTCTTTTGTACGATCGAAAAAGGACCGCACCGCCTCTACAATCACTTGAATGCCCACTACCGCCATGATAAAAGAAGCCAATAACGCCGCTACGGTCTCTGCGCGGAAATGTCCATAAGCGTGGTCAGAGTCAGGTGGCTTCCGCGAAATCCGTAAACCCACCAGCACAGCTATAGATGCCACGATATCTGTTAAATTGTTGACCCCGTCCGCTACGAGTGCGCTAGATGCAAATAAATAACCGCAAACCAGCTTGAATGATGATAGGATGAGGTAAGCCGCTATGCTAACCCAAGCTCCTCGTTCCCCTTTACGTATATCTTCGTAAATATCAGTCATCTTGGCTCCCCCTCTTTTTCCCCGATTATTTAAAATACGGAAAAGAATTCTTTCAATTATTCTTGCCCTTGTGGCAGCATTTAAAAACAATTAGAATAAAGTGTAAGGACTTGCTTCGAAGGAGGTTATCATAATGAGCGAAAGCAACGATAAAGGAAAAATCAACTTAGCGGAAGCTATCCGTAAAAAACTGGAGCAGAAGAAACAACAATCTTCCTCCAAACCTGGATCCACATTTCAGGCTGGTTCCGCCAAACCGCTAAAAAGCCAAAATAACAAAAAGCCTAACAACCAACGCCGTCGTACTGGCGGATCTTAGTATTTACTTATATTTAAACATAAACGGCTGCGAATCCCTCGGGGAAACGCAGCCGTTTATACGTTCATCCTGCCTGATAGGATGGATTAGAACTCTTCAAATTCATAACTGATTCTCTTTATTGTACGATTAGCCAGCTGAAAACATGCGCTTTGGAAAACTCAAGGGCTAAAGACTCCCGTCTTAGAAGCCCGCGTATACTCCCCGTAGAATTCCACTTGTTAATAACTTTTCAAAATTGAAATTATAAAGACAGCTACCCTGATCCTAAAAGGATTAGAGTAGCTGCTTCATGGGTTCCTTCCGCATAGCGGAAATTAAATATTATACTTCTACAGGATACATGCGCTGGCGCATTTCCTTAATTTCTGGATTCTCCAAATATTCATCGTAGCTCATGGAGCGGTCAATTACACCTGTAGGTGTAATCTCGATGATGCGGTTAGCAATGGTTTGGATGAACTGATGGTCATGGGAAGTGAATAGAATCGTGCCATCGAAATCGATCAGCCCGTTATTCAGTGCCGTGATGGATTCCAGATCCAAGTGGTTGGTTGGTTCATCGAACACAAGCACGTTTGCGCCGTTGAGCATCATTTTGGCCAGCATACAGCGAACCTTCTCGCCCCCGGACAGCACGCTTGCTTTCTTCAGTGCTTCTTCTCCGGCGAACAACATACGGCCCAAGAATCCACGCAGGAAAGTTTCGTCCTGATCTTTAGAATACTGGCGTAGCCATTCTACAAGATTCATTTCTACACCATCGAAATAGCTGGAGTTGTCTTTCGGGAAATACGCTTGAGTTGTAGTTACTCCCCATGTATATTCCCCCGCATCCGCTTCTTGCTCACCCATGATCACATCAAACAGCAGTGATTTAGGCTGGGAGTAAGGGCCCACAAAAGCAATCTTATCCCCTTTGTTTACTACAAAGCTGATTTCATCAAGAAGCTTTTCACCTTCAACCGCTTTGGACAAACCGCTGACTGTCAGCAATTGTTTACCCGCTTCACGTTCAGGTTTGAAGTTGAGGAACGGATATTTACGGTTGGACGGACGAATATCGTCCAGTGTAATTTTCTCAAGTTGTTTCTTACGTGATGTCGCTTGTTTAGACTTGGAAGCATTGGCCGAGAAACGCTGGATAAATGCCTGCAATTCCTTGATTTTATCTTCCTTCTTCTTGTTCGAATCACGCTGCAAAGCTTGTGCAAGCTGACTGGACTCATACCAGAAGTCGTAGTTGCCGACGTACATTTGGATTTTGCCAAAATCAATATCCGCAATATGCGTACATACTTTATTCAGGAAGTGACGGTCATGGGATACGACGATAACAGTACCTTCATAGTCCATGAGGAAGTTCTCTAACCAGCCAATAGATTCGAGATCCAAGTGGTTGGTAGGCTCATCTAGCAGCAGGTTATTTGGACGGCCAAACAAGGCTTGCGCCAAGAGTACCCGTACCTTTTCATTGCCGCTCAGTTCGGCCATTTTTTTGTCATGCAGTTCACGCATAATTCCGAGACCAATCAGCATGGCAGCTGCATCTGGCTCAGCATCCCAGCCGTTAAGCTCAGCGAACTCACCTTCAAGCTCCCCTGCACGCAGGCCATCCGCTTCTGTGAAATCGGACTTCGCATAAAGTGTGTCCTTTTCTTTCATAATTTCATAAAGGCGTGTGTGACCCATAATTACGGTCTCAAGTACTGGGAATTCATCATACTCAAAATGGTTCTGTTTGAGTACTGCGAGACGTTCGCCTGGTGTAACATGTACCTCACCGGTATTTGCTTCGATCTCACCAGACAGAATTTTCAGAAAGGTTGATTTACCGGCACCATTGGCGCCAATCAAACCGTAGCAGTTACCAGGGGTGAATTTTATGTTTACATCTTCAAAGAGAGCGCGTTTTCCGTAGCGGAGTGTTACGCCGCTTGTGCTAATCATTACGCATTACCATCCTTTTCACTTAGGGTTTCGGCTCATTATAGCATAAATAGAGAGCAAAAAGCCCGTAAAATAGCCTTTTCAGCTGTTCTCTCCAATACTAAAGTTATTCCAGCTGCTGTACAGAGGTCGCCAGTAAGGAGGAATTTTTTCAATTATTGTCCAGTTATGCGATTCTCGGGTTGTATAACAAGCGTTTCACCATAACTGAGCGTACGGATTCTTTCTTCAGAAATACCTTGTTTAAGCCGGGCACTTTCCATCCGATCCAGCGCTTCCCGGGCCGTATCATCAGCAAGTCTATAGGTGCCGTAATGCATCGGAATCATGGTCTCCGCTCCAACATCTACAAATGCTTGTATAGCCTCTTCAGGGGTTACATGCTGCGAGGTCATGAACCACTCGGGTTCATAAGCTCCAATCGGCATGAGTGCAACATGAAGCTTATAGCGGCTCCCAATCTCCTTAAAACCCGGAAAATAACCGCTATCTCCTGCGAAATAGAGGTTTGGGGGCAGCTTGTCGCTATCCGATTCGATCGGCTGCAGAATATATCCTCCCCAATGCGAAGTGTTCGTGTCCCAAGGCGTTCTCCGCGTCCAGTGCTGAGTCGGCACGAAGGTAAGCTTAATTTTACCCAGCGTATTTTCCTGCCACCATTCCATTTCTATGCAGTTGCGAAATCCTTTGCGGAGCATCTTTCGTTTCAAGCCTATAGGAACAACAAGGGTTGTCCCTGCTCTATATAATTTACGGATAGAAGCCATATGCAAGTGGTCATAATGAGAGTGCGAGATCAGAATCAGGTCAATGGGAGGCACTTTGCTGAGCGGAATCCCGGGTTGCCCCAATCTTTTCTCAAAGCCCAGTCTTCTCGCCCAGATTGGATCAGTAATGATATTCATCCCTTCATATTGAAGGAAAAACGTTGAATGCCCAATCCACGTAATGGTAGTCTCCAGCCGATTCTCAGCCAGATAAGCTAACCTCGGTGGCGTACTTGGCACTACATATGAATAATCTTTTTTCTTCCGTCGACGTTCCTCCCGCCACTTCCGAAACTCTTTAAGTGTTTTATCGGTACTCACATTGTCGAGGTTATTGTAGCGAAATTTAACCATAGAGCACCTCATCTTTAGAAGTTTGCCGAGCACGCTTTACTTTAGCGAATATAATACAACTATATTGAACGGCAGAGTATTTTGCAAAATATACAAGTTACTTAGTAAGGGTGCGCCCTTTTTCCGCAAAATATCTAAGCACCCTTTTGTGTTTCACGCCAGAAATGAGATAATATGTGTATAAAGTATGGCGGTGCATATACCGTTCAAGGGGGAGCTACGTATGAAGATTACTTTTATTGAACCGACTCCAAGTCCAAATACGATGAAGCTTCATTTGGACGAAAGTCTGGAACCTGGAATCCGCAGAACCTATACACCAGAAAGTGAACGTTCCGCACCTGCCTGGGCACGCGAAATGTTAACGATACCGGGCGTTATTAGCATCTATCATGCTGCTGACTTTGCAGCGCTCGAACGCAAGGGCAATGCGGATTGGGCAGCAATTCTAAGAGAAGTCCAGAACCGCTTCGGCAACAGCGAAGGCTTAATTGACGATTGGAATCTTGCCGATGAGAACGCTGGCGCTCATTTCGGCGAAGCCCAAGTCTTCGTCCAGATGTTCCGCGGAATTCCGCTGCAAATCCGCGTTAAGACCGGCGCGAATGAAGAGCGCATCTCCTTAGCAAACCGCTTCACGAAGGCGGTTATGGATGTGGCTAGCGCCGTGATGATTAAAGAGCGTAAGCTCACTGATTACGGCGTGCGTTATGGCGAGCCCGCGGAGATTGCACGCGAGGTGGAGCAAGAGGTGGAAGCGGCGTATCCGCAGGAACGCCTCGACTCTCTCGTGCAGCAAGCCATTGCGCACGGCGCCGAAGGCGAGTTCGTCGAGCAGAGACGAACCCGCAGTCAGGATGAGCTGCTGCGAGACCTGAAGCATGAGGATTGGCGCGTGCGTTACGCCGCGCTGGAGGATCTTACGCCGACGGCGGAGCTCCTGCCGGAGCTTAAGGCGGCGCTGCACGATCCCAAGCTGCATATTCGCAGGCTTGCGGTCGTGTATCTAGGCGACCTTCGCACGCCTGAAGCGATGGAGCTGCTCTATGAGGCGATGGCAGACAGCGCGCCAGCCGTGAGACGTACGGCAGGCGATACGCTGTCCGACATCGGCGATCCTGCCGCCACGCCAGTGATGACGGCAGCACTGACAGATAAGAGCAAGCTTGTCCGCTGGCGCGCAGCTCGTTTCCTCTATGAGGTGGGCACATCCGATGCCCAAGAAGCGCTGTCAGTTGCGGCGGAAGATCCGGAATTCGAGGTTGGACTTCAGGCCAAAATGGCTTTGGAACGTATCGCTTCCGGTGAAGCAGCGGCGGGTACCGTTTGGCAGCAAATGTCAGAGCGTCGTCGCAGCTAACATTCCCTACCGGATTTTGTCATTGCTTGACTTGCGAACTTGCTTTATACTAATTCCTGTTGTTTATAAATGAATGAAGTAAAGATAGCCTCGTCATACTAAGATGAGGTAGAGGTCGCGGATATAAAGAGTACGCGCGTGGAGACGTTAGAGCCGTCTATGAATCGCGTCGAAAGGAATATCTGCCGAAGTCTGCACTGTCGCTCTTACAGCGGTGCAGGCTGGGGCCGTTGCCGAAAGGCACGGAACTGTCACATTGTATAACCTGCATAAGCAGCAGGTCATAATGTGTTGCGCTATCTTCACAGGGAGTATGATGCGGAGCTGTATAGATGGAAACCGCAGATATAGTCTGCGGTTTCTTTGCGTTTACAGAATTTGTATATTTAGTGTTTGTCCATAACCTTATGGAGACCACCAAATACACTCTCCCGCTCTGCGGGAGGAAGCAGCTCAGCACTCCCCGTTCATGAATTGAAAGATTAGATCATAAGGAGTGTCAAATCATGCAGGGCAAGCAGCAAAATCTAGCACAAGGCAACGTAGGTAACCCGCCTGAGCTAAAAAAATCATTTAAAGCAAGGCATTTGACCATGATTGCGCTTGGAGGATCTATTGGTACTGGACTCTTCCTGGCCAGTGGTGGCGCTATCGCTTCAGCCGGACCCGGTGGAGCACTTCTAGCCTATACGGCTGTTGGTGTTATGGTTTATTTCCTCATGACCAGTCTGGGAGAGCTCGCTACCTATTTGCCGGATTCGGGCTCATTCAGCACTTACGGCACGCGTTTCGTCAGCCCCGCTTTTGGGTTCGCCATCGGCTGGAACTTCTGGTATAACTGGGCGGTTACGATTGCAGCAGAATTGTCTGCCGCCACCGTCATTATTAAATATTGGTTCCCGGACAGTCCCTCCTTTCTCTGGAGTCTCGTGTTCCTGCTGCTGATGTTCGGTCTTAATTTCCTATCTGCTCGTGGATACGGAGAATCAGAATATTGGTTTGCCATTATCAAAATTATTACTGTTATCGCCTTCCTTATTGTCGGAGTTTTGATGATTTTCGGAATCATGGGCGGAAAAGCCGTAGGCTTCAGCAATTTCCAGATCGGGGGCAGCTCGTTCCACGGTGGCTTCTTCGCTTTCGTCGGTGTCTTTATGGCTGCGGGATTCTCCTTCCAAGGCACCGAGCTAATCGGTGTTGCAGCAGGTGAGAGTGAGAACCCTCGCCGTAACGTACCTATTGCTATTCGCCAAGTCTTCTGGCGTATATTAATCTTTTATATCCTCGCTATACTAGTAATCGGAATGCTGATTCCTTACACGAATCCAGATCTGCTGCGCGGTGGTATTGATGATATCGGAGTCAGTCCGTTTACGATCGTATTTAATAAAGCAGGACTTGCTATTGCCGCATCCGTCATGAATGCTGTCATTCTCAGCTCCGTATTGTCAGCCGGGAACTCGGGAATGTACGCCTCCACCCGCGTCCTGTACGCTATGGCTAAGGATGGAATGGCTCCACGTGCTCTAGGCAAGCTTAATCGCCGCGGTGTTCCTGTTGGTGCTTTGCTCGTGACCACAGCCGTTGGTATGTTAGCCTTTTTAGCATCATTCTTTGGTGATGGTGCTGTATACAACTGGTTGCTTAATGCTTCCGGTATGTGTGGATTTATTAACTGGCTCGGCATCGCTGTCTGCCATTATCGTTTCAGACGCGCCTTTATAGCTCAAGGTCATTCCCTTGATGAGCTGCCTTACCGGGCTAGATGGTTCCCGTTTGGGCCTATATTTGCCTTAGTACTTTGTACGGTAGCCATCCTTGGCCAGAATATGGGTGCCTTCTCAGGTGGAAACATCGACTGGTACGGTATTGCCGTTTCCTATATCAGCCTGCCATTATTCGTCTTGATTTGGGCCGGCTATCGCTTCTTCCGCAAGAGTAATATTATTCCTTTGGAAAAATGCGATCTTAGTACTCACCCAGAATAAATAGACTCCGCAAAAAAGGGATATCCAGAAGCCTGAAAGGCTGCGGGATATCCCTTTTTATATAAATCAATCTAGTATATTCAACTCCTGATTTTACTTAGCCCTTTGCCTATTCCCAAGTCACATACACTTTTAGATCACCCGTATTATCAAAAGAAGTGCTAGAATAAGACACTTCCTCTAGTCCAAGTTTATATAACTCCTGTAGATCATTCTTCAGCTGGGTTCCACTACCGTGATAACGGAATAATAAAGATCCCTCTCCTGAAGCGACAGCCTTATTCGCCAGCTGAATTAAATCTGCTGCTGAACGTACAATCCGTTCCTCGGCATACAGCTCATAATTAAGGTCCTTCTGAAGCTGCTTATACACCCCGGCGTTCTGTCCTCCACGCTCTACAAGTGCTGACAAGGTCTTATAATAGGCCACCGAAGCTGCCGGATAAGACTTCGTCCAGCTATGGTCCTGACGCATTTGTGCATCCGTCTTCAAGTAATACGCGGTGCTTACCACGCCGGCTTTATCAGGTGTCGGGTCATCCCAAGTTGTGTCGAGATGATACCATCTCCCTTCGAGCAGCACTAGATTCCAAGCATGAGACTGGCTGCGTCCTCCCGGCTGTTTTGCAGTGCCCTCGACGATTTTATTACTGAATCCCGCTTCCTTGAGCAGCTTATAGGTCAACAGCGAATACCCTTGGCAAACGGCACTGCCACTCTTCAGGCCTTCATAAGCCGTATATTTACGATAAGAGGTATCATACTTCAGACGCAGCACCACCCAGTCGTGGATAGCCTTAACCTTCTGATGATTATTCATGCCCGGTGTAATGATCTTCTTGAGCGTTGCCTTTACTTCTTTGTTCACAAAAGCGGTCTGCTCCAGCGTTTCCAAGTATTTCACTTCTACCGTAACCTTTACAGAACTTTTGCTCCCTCGATAAGTGTATCCGTAGCTATCTATGATGTAATACAAATAGGGATCGCTATTCATCGCTTGATCTAGACCCGTTTGTATCTGTGTTTTTAAATTCGAGGTTTTCCCCTCATAAGTAAAAGTGATAGTCTCTCTACGATTATTCATCGCACCGGTTAGCTTCTGGGCAATTTCACTCACAGAACGAACGGTCGGTGAAGTCGTGGCCGCATAAGCATGCCCCCAGGTCCAATACAATGTCGGGGGAATGGCTGCGCAAATAATCACTCCTCCAAGAATGACTTTTGCCAACGTGAAGCGTTTTTTCCACATAATTATTCTGATCCTCCGGCTCCTACAGACTTATTCAAAACCCTCCATTTAATAGATAATGAAGACTTGGGCAAAAAAAGACTGTTCTCTGTAGAATAATTCTACTCTGAGAACAGCCTCTAAACCAGATCAATATGAATTATTTCTTTAGGGGTGTAATGATATAGGTCTCTCCTATTACTGTTTCAAATTCCAGCCCCGCTCCTTCAATCTGTGTACCATCCGGTTTTTGAATGAGCAAAGGCTGGTGTTGAACAATTCTGCAGGATCGGCCATGAGTCGAGGTAACCTCTGCCCTTGTTAAACAGCCCCCGCTCCATTCTATAGTCATGACAAAGCCACCACGTGCCACCAACCCTTTCACGCTGCCTTCAGACCATTCCTCTGGAAGAGCAGGTAATAGTTCCAGACCCTCCTGATGACTCTGCAAAAGCATTTCTGCTATTCCGGCTGTAGTGCCGAAGTTTCCATCAATCTGAAACGGAGGATGATTTCCGAACAGGTTCGGCAAACTGGAATCTTGCAAAATGCGACGTAGACAGCTAACCGCACTCTCGCCATCCTTCAGACGCGCATAAAGATTAAGCAACCATGCTGCGCTCCAGCCTGTATGGCCACCTCCATGTTCTATACGTTTCTTCAGTGTTAAGGCTGCCGCCTCCGCTAGCTCTGGTGTGGAGGAAGGGCTAATTACGTTCCCAGGGTACAGGTCATACAAATGAGAAACATGACGATGCCCAGGCTCTTGTTCAGCAAAATCCTCATTCCATTCGCGGACAGTTCCGTCCGGTGCGATCCCTTGGTGGGCAAGCTGTTTCTGTTTCTGCATAAGCTCCTGACGCAGCTCTACATCGGTATTTAAAATATCAGCAGCCTGAATGCAGTGCTTGAACAACTCAGCGATAAGCGATAAATCCATAGCTGAGCCAGCCGAGACACTGCATGGTGTGCCGTCAGCAGTCAGAAATACATTCTCTGGCGAGGTAGACAGACCTGTCGTCCATCTTCCATCAGGCAGCTCTACTAGCCAATCCAGACAAAACAATGCGGCTCCCTTTAATATGGGATAAGCTGTGCGCAAATAGTCCTCATCTGGACGGAAAGCGTAACGCTCCCATAGATGGCGAGAGAGCCATACCCCGCCCATCGGCCAAAAAGCCCACATCGCCTTACCGTCCGATGGAGAAGTCATCCGCCACAAATCGGTATTATGGTGTACTGTCCAGCCGCGTGCGGCATAATGAATATTCGCTGTACGGCTGCCAGCCACGCTAAGCTCCGTAATAAAATCTATTAAAGGTTCATGGCATTCGCCCAATCCGCATAACTCGGCCGGCCAATAATTCATTTCGGTGTTTATATTTGTCGTATAATTGCTGTTCCATGGTGGCTGAATATTGGGATTCCAAATGCCCTGCAGATTCAGAGCTTGTGTCCCCGGCCGTGAGCCAGCAATCATAAGATAGCGGCCATACTGGAACAGTAGCGCTTCCAGTTCAGGATCCGTCTGTCCTTCGCGGTATTGTGCCAGTCGCTCATCAGTCGGAAGCTCTCCCCGGGAGGCAGCAGATGCAAGCGTCAGCTGCACACGGCGGAACAGGGATTGATGATCCTCTAGGTGGCGCTGCTTAAGCTCTGCGTATCCTTTTGAGGCTGAAGCTAACTGCTCTAGGCACAATTCCGCTGGCAGCTTGCCACCGCTTCCCGGCATCCGGTCATACCCGGCATAATCGGTTGCCGCAGCCAGACGAAGGGTAATGGAGTGCGCGCCAGAAATCAACAGCGAGCCGTTCTCCGCTGCACAAGCCCCACCTTCCGTCTGGATCTCCATAACCGCAGCAAAACTTATGCTAAGGCCCTCTTCATATAATACGGCACGCGGGTGATCCCCTACGTAGTTATCAGCCACATGCGACGGGGCACGGCCAGTCATAATCAGCATGCCATCCGGAGTAATCTCCGAGTGGGAAGGATGCGGTGATGCCAGATCCGCCCAGAAATCTGGCAGAGTAGCTTGGCCCTCTCCCCCCTCCGCACGGATATGAAGAGCTATAAGCTCATCCGGTCTGCTGGCCAATACTTCACGTACGATCCTTACACCACCGGCAGTATAGGATACCGTAGCCAACGCCCGATCCAGATCAAGCTCCCTCCCGTAATCCTCTACAGCACCTGCAAAATTAAACTTCAATCGCAAATCTCCAAGTGGTTGATAGGATTCCGTCCGGCTGCCTAACATTTTGGCGTCCACCAGTGCTTCTGCTTCCTTGTATTTTCCCTCTGCTACTAGCTGTTTGGCTGGGGCTAAATACCGCAGTGCCTCATAATTGGCTTTATCCCGCGGCAAACCCGACCATAAGGTGTCTTCATTTAATTGAATCCGTTCTTCTTCGATTCCACCAAAGACCATGCCGCCCAGCCTGCCGTTACCTACGGGCAGCGCCTCTTCCCATACAGCCGCCGGCTGCTTGTACCATAACTCATGCTGTCCGGAGTTCTTGCTCTCTCCCATGTATATTCCTCCTGTCCTGTTATGACCGGTGAAAAGCAATCAGCGGGAGGCCCGGACTTTCGTTCGGACTTCCCGCCATCTTCATGCTTTTATTGTATTAGACGAAATTTAATAATTAATCATTCCAAAGTTTCACGCGTTGTTTAACCAGCTCTTCACGCAAATCTTCAGCTTTCGTTACACCAGCTTTATCTAGCTCAGCCATGTAAGCATCCCAAACTTTATCGAAATCAGCTGGTTTAGACAAGATTGCTTCAGGGATCCGTTTCCAACTGATATCCTTCAGCTTGTTGTCAAGAACGACGATTTCGCTATCCCCAGGAATCGTGATGTTCCATGCCGCGCCCCAAGGTTTAACTTTGAACTCATCTTCACTAGGGAAGAGGTCTTTCCAAGTGGTTGCTTTGTAAGCAGCAAGTGTTTCTTTTTCAACCGCATTGTAACCTACGGTTACTTGCTCAGGGAAACGAGTTGTGTAGTAGTTACCAGATGGATCCAATACACCGTCGCCATAGTGAGCGCTCAGCAATGCATAGTTTGATCCGACATTACCCAAGCCAGTTTCTTTTTGGAAGTTGGTAGTGTCATTATATTTACGGTCGTTCACATCTTCAGGAATGACACGTTTGCCATCAACAACATTGTAGTGTTTGCCTTCAATACCCCAGTTAACCAATACTTGACCTTCGTCGGAAGCTAGGTAGTCCAGGAATTTAATTGCACGAACTGGATCTTTAGCATCTACGCTGATCCCAATTCCGTTACCACCCATGAAGCCTGTAGGCCAGAAGGAGGTTTCTTTGTACTCCTCAGACAAGGTTACAGGATAGTGTCCATAGCCTTGATCCAGCTTGCCTTCAGCTTTCAATGCTCTTTCTCCATCGCCATAACCCCAGTCTTGGTCAATCAAACCAATAACGCGGCCGGTAGCGATTTTAGCTTTGTACTGATCATACTTTTGAACGAAACTTTCTGGATCAAGCAATCCGATATCGTTCATGTGGTTGAGCCAGCGGAAATATTCTTTTTCAGCCGGACGACGGAAGTGATAAGTTACTTCTTGGGTGTCGATATCAATCGCATATTCACCATCGTCAGGAGAACCAGTAGTAATAAATGCTGGGTTAGTTACTGTAATGTACATGTACCAATCGTCTGCATTCAGAGTCAGGCCGATGTTTTTGTTACCATTTTCATCGGTAGGATGTTTTTCCAGGTAAGCCTTGATTACGTTCTCATAATCTTGAACAGTTTTGATTGCAGGATATCCAGCTTCTTTAACAGCACGGTGCTGTAGTTCAAATCCGCCACCAGCATCAAAATATTTGTTGTCCACACCTGCATAGGTAGGGATGGCATAAATCGCATGATCATCGTCACTGTAACGTGAACGTTTCATGCCTTCTTCGCCCAATACTTTTTTGATATTCGGAGCATATTTTTCAATCAGGTCTGTTAGATCAAGCATTGCGCCTGCATCCACCAGCTTGCTGACATCAGTCTTAGCACTGATCAAATCCGGATATTCACCGCTCGCTGCGATCAAGGCTACTTTTTGTTGAGGATCACCAACTGCATATTCAGCATTTAGGGTTACTCCCGTTTTTTCCGTAATCACTTTACCAACTTCATCTTGCATACCTGTCCAGTTCGGGTTAGGGTCTGCACTGAAGAAGGTCATCGTGAGCGGGGAAATATCCTCAGCCGCATTGGTCGCATTTCCAGCATTAGTTGCGTTGCCGCCTGTATTTCCAGCTGCAGCATTACCGTTGTTGCCATTGTTACCGCCGCAGCCTGCAAGCACACCGAGCAGCATAATAGAAGTGAGCGTTAATGCCGTAGCTTTGGCTTTTATCTTTCTATTACTTCCCATTAAATAAACCCTCCTTAAAATTGTTTATCTATCGTATCACAGGTGAAGACCTGTTAATACTTTACCCAGCTTGCCAAAAGAAAACGGATACACAATAGGTTTTAAGCATAGGGGAGACTAAGCTCCCCCGTTGAACTGTGATTAGCTCTTCACAGCACCAAGTGTCATACCTTTAACAAAATACTTCTGAATGAACGGATAAACCAACAGGATCGGTACGGTTACGACAATCGTAATCGCCATTTTGAGCGACTCCGGCGAGACCTGATTGGAAGCCAGCGAAGCAATGTTGGAGCGGTAGTCGCCTCCGTTACCACTGGTTGTGGTCTGTAGAACCTTCATCAATTCATATTGCAATGTGGTCAAGTTAGGGCTTGAACCATTGTACAGATAAGTATCAAACCAAGCATTCCATTGACCTACTGCTAGGAACAGCGCGATCGTTGCTAGCGCTGGCTTCATCAATGGCAGAATAACCCGGAAGTAGATAGTAAAGTCATTGGCTCCATCCAGCTTCGCCGATTCCTGCAACGCATACGGCAGGCCGTCGATGAAGGAGCGGATAACGAAGACGTTAAAGGCACTAACCAGTCCAGGCAATACATAGACTGCAAAGCTGTTCATCATATGCAGATCCTTGATCAGCATATATATTGGAATCATTCCTCCTGAGATATACATGGTCATTGCCAAGAATGTGGAAACAAACTTGCGACCTGCAAAGTCAGGGCGGCTGATCGTAAACGCCAGCATCGAGGCACTGATCAGTCCGAACAAAGTACCGATAATTGTCCGCAAAGCGGATATTTTAAACCCGGTGATTAATCCGGAGAAAGTGAAGATCTTTAGGTAATTGTCCCAGGTAAAATCCCGGGGATAGATGGTCACTCCACCGCGCACACTGTCCACTGAATCATTCAGTGAGATTGCAAGCACGTTCAAAAACGGATAAATCGTGATTACAACCACGAACAGTACTACAAAATATACAAAGAAATCAAAGATCCGGTCTGACCATGACTTTCCGGTGATAGCTGAATTTCCCACTGTAATGCTCTCCTTTCATGAAAAGGGCAATTTACTGCCACGATTGGGTAGAAGGGCCTTCTGTGCTACAGAAGGCTCTCTTTTGTTGTACGTTTGAAGATTCCATTAATCGTAAACAGTAGAATTACACTGATCACTGAGTTGAATATATTGATCGCAGTACCGTAGGAATATCTCGCCATGCCCAGTCCGTATTTCAGTGAATACAAGTCTAGCACTTGAGAATAGTCGGTAACGAGGTTGTTTCCAAGCAAGAATTGCTTCTCAAAGCCGATATTGAGCAAATTACCCACCGACATAATGAGTAGTACAGTAATTGTTGGGCGAATACCCGGAAGTGTAATATGCCATACCTGACGAAGCCTGCTGGCACCGTCTACCCGGGCCGCTTCGTACAATTCAGGCCCAATACCTGCGATAGCTGCAAGGTAGATGATGGCGTTCCATCCGGTCTCTTTCCAGACATCCGATAAGGTAACGATTCCCCAGAAGAGATGGCCCTGGGCCATAAACTGGATAGGTGCGTCTATGAATCCTATTCCTAACAAGATATCGTTTACAAGACCATTTTCACCAGATAACATTTTAGTTACAATCCCCGCTGCAACCACCCATGATACAAAGTGGGGCAAATACGAGACTGTTTGAGCAAATCTTTTAAAGAAGCCAAGACGCACTTCATTGAGCAATATTGCAAACGTTATTGGAAAGATAAATCCTGCGACTAAGCCCATTCCACTCATCGCCAGCGTATTACGCAGCGCCAGAAGGAATTGCGAGTCACTGAACAGTGTCTTAAAGTGTTCAAAACCTACCCATTCTTGTTCAAAAAAGCCACGTGCGGGCTTGTACTTTTGAAAAGCCATCGTCCAGCCCCATAATGGGAGATAACTGAAGACGAATGCCCAGATCACAAAAGGTATCGACATCATCCATAAGTACTTTTGATTCTTAAAGCTTCTCCAAAACCGTCCTCCTGAAGCAGGCTTTTTGTTGCGTGTTCGGGTATCCGGCGGGATTTGAGAAGTTACTGTGTCCGCTTTCATAAAGCCCCTCCTCTCTATGTCTATATTCTAAATCTCTGTAAGCGATTGCAGTACCCTATAAATTCGACCTAAAATCAGGTGAAAATTAGAGATTTAGAGCCAAAATAAAGCGGATACATCGTTGAAAACACTGAAAATAATCATGAATTTACTGAAAATAAAATCAAGTGAAATTATTTAATTTCATAAATCAATACGATACTTAATCCCCTGTCTATTTCACACAATTAATACTTCACCCCATAATTAAAAAACGCCCCGAGCCAACGTTCTATAAGTGAACGTGGCCGGAAGCGAAGGCGCGGACTGAAATGACCCTATTTAAGCAAATTGCACTTCTTATTGGGTTAGGCGGACTATAAAGACCTTATTCACTTAAAAAACCACCTTTTGGAGAACATTTGCAGCTAATAACGTACATGGAGTCCGATAAATCGAAATTGGACTCGAAATAGCCCAAATAACGACTCTGGAGTCCGTCATACCCGCGAATGAAGACTGTAATGTGCTCTCAGATGAGGCGTAACAAGTATACCCGTAACCCCTGCCCTGCTCCTCAACGAAAACCTCCGTATGGTTCAATTAAAATTAATTACTTTAATATCATCTTAGCTAGAAAATATTACCTGATCCGTCAGTACTTTAACTATTTCAGATACATATTCCTTATATGCACATACCGAGTCGACATTATCTGTTGTACCTGCAATTTCTTATCCTGAAGGAGGGTAATAGGAGAGCAATGAAAAACAAAAACATCAAGATATTATTATTGATTATCGCCGCAGTATTATTGACACTAAATTTATTTCAATTCAATAACAACGTAAGTCATAACAGATTAATGGATAGGTTGGACCTTAATCTGACATCAGAACTCGACGGTCTAAGACTGGAATTAGAACGATCCTCAACACCAAGCATTCTTGCTGTAGAGCAAGCGAGTAAAATTGCTGCCCTTTCGACGTATTCAACATTAGGGTTCGATTATGGATATACCTTGGAAACCAGAATACATGACAAATATGTGCAAAATGAACCTTTTAAAGAGATGGATCAAATTCAAGAGTTACTTCTAGCCCTTCTAAAAGACCCTGCAAATCAAGAATTGCAGCAACGATTAGATTTATTATTAGTGAAGTAGCTTTAATTTAAGAAAAAAAAGCCACAGCTAAAGCTCAGGTTATACCTGAACTGCAACTGTGGCTTTTTGGGCTTCTATTTTAGATGTTTTTGCGAAAAGAACTCGGGGAGAGCCCTACATATTTACGGAACTTGGCGTTGAAGTAATCGGGGTTCATGTACCCTACTTTCTCGGCCACCTCATATACTTTCATGCCTTGTGCTAGGAATTGCTTCGCCTTCTCAATCCGCACTTTGTCAACATACGTATTGAAGTATTCACCGGTAGTGTTCTTGAACATTTTACCTAGATATGCGCTGTTGTAATTAAATAACTCGGATAAGGTCTCAAGCTTAAGATTCTCATTGTAACGGCGGTTGATTAGCTCCGTAATTTTTTTGATCTCATTCCCTTTGCTGCCACTGGACATTTGATCGGCGATCTCCGCCATGAAATTGACGGCCTGCTCTTGCAGGTCTACCAGATAGTGACTATGGTAGAGCTCACCGATCGGCGGGGAATGCTTAGCGGCATTGCTACGAATCTCTGGATAGACCGGTTCGAGACGGGCCAACACCGTGCTGAGAATCCGCACAAATGTATCTTTGATCTGCTGCTCCTCACTGCCCGCAGCCAGTAGCTCCGCACAGATCGTATCCACTAGCGGTTCAATGGCAGCGCGGCTTCCGGTTTCAACAGCCAGCATTAGGCGGCTCTCCGCATCCTGCCCTTCTTCGGCGTACGCCTCAGCCACTCCAGGAAACAACATACCGGAGAGATCGGCGCTGATCAGAATCCCTTTGCGGTAAAAGAATGCCCGGCGCAGCAGTTCACGCGCCACTTGAAAAGACTGTGCCGCCTCTTCTGGTCCAGCTACTGGGCCTCCAGTTGCTGCACTGAAGTCGTACCCCTCGCGGCAAATTAAGGAAGAAAGCTCTTCCATCAGCCGCTCCTGTTCCTGCTCTCCTGGTAGCGGCTCTTGCAGCAGGAATCCAATATATGGCGGCATCGTGAAAAACATCCGCTCTTCACTGCTGCCAAAATACTGTTCTACCGCGGCCTTAACGGCCCGCTCTCCTTCCTCACTGCCGCCCGCAGGCGCGAGTAGTTCGAGTAGGATCACTTCGACACGGTCTGGTTTAAGACCCAGTGCTGCCGCATGCTTAGCAGGATCATGCTCCCCCTCCTCCGCAGTTGAAGGCTGCAGCAATGCACGCAGCAGGCTTTCGCGATTACGGGCAGGCTCCTCTTCATTCCAGCGGCTAAAGCGATCTTCCTGAGCGATCGTGACTCTGAGTTCCTCCAAATAGTTGATTAGCTCTTCCTCATCCACCGGCTTCAGTAAATAGCCGTCAATGCGGTAAGAAATGGCTCGTTTGGCATACTCAAAATCCGCATGACCACTTAAAATTAGCACATGGCTGGTCGAGCCTTCTTCGCGCAGCTCACCGATTAACTCCAGCCCGTCCATACCAGGCATGCGGATATCCACCACAATCAGTTCCGGATAAAAAATATGATATTTCTCCTGAGCTTGCAAGCCGTTGGCGGCCGTAGCCACCACCGTATACCCCAGCTCTTCCCAAGGGATTAGAGCCCGAAGGCCTTCCCGCAGCTTTGGCTCATCATCAACAATCAATACTTTGATCATAGATTTATGTCCTCCATTGGAATACGAAACGTAATAGATGTTCCTTCATTCATCCGGCTTTCGATATTCAGTCCATATTCAACACCGTAGGATAACTTCAAACGGTCGTGTACATTGCGCAGCCCGATCCGTGCCTCTTCCTGCTCATCACGAACCTCAAGGGTATAACGGATCTGCTCCAGCTTGTCCGGAGTGATCCCGGCTCCATTATCGGTAATGGTAAAGACCGCATGATTCTGCTCACGCTTGATATTCACCGTAACCATTGCTCCATCCATCG
Source organism: Paenibacillus sp. FSL R7-0163 (assembly GCF_037969975.1). Classification (NCBI taxonomy): domain Bacteria; kingdom Bacillati; phylum Bacillota; class Bacilli; order Caryophanales; family Paenibacillaceae; genus Paenibacillus; species Paenibacillus sp. FSL R7-0163. The sequence continues at coordinate 130,930 of NZ_CP150224.1, read as the reverse complement.
TGTTGTCCAGTCCATGAATCACCGCATTTTCCACAAGCGGCTGCACAATCAGCGGCGGGATGTAGAGTGATTCGACGGCAGGGTCTACAATAAATTGATATTTCAAACGATCCTCATAACGGAATTGCTGAATATCCAAATAACAACGAACCACTTCAAGCTCCTGGCTAAGCAAAATTTTACTTCGGCCTACCTCCAGATTACTGCGCATCATTTTGCCAAGAAGACGCACTACCCGTGCAATCTCCACTTGCCCTTTCATATGGGCCTCCATACGAATAGATTCCAGCGCATTGAACAAGAAATGAGGATTGATCTGGCTTGCCAGCATTTTAAAACGGATATCATTCTGTTTCTGTTCCAGCAGACTGTTCTGGTCATTAGATTCCTGTACCTCGAACATCAAATCGTTAATACTCCGCACCATAGAATTGAACTGACGAGCTAGCAGAGCAATCTCATCTTTGCCATCAATTTTTAATGAAGTGTCAAAATCACCCGTACTAACGCGGTTAATATGTCTGCTTAACTGCAATAATCTACGTGAAAATAACGAAGAGAAACTATATATGATTAAAAAGGCCAATAAAACGCTTACGGCAATCACGGTAATCGAAAGCTTAATCACCCGATTAGGTTCTTTGACTATACTATCAATAGAAAAAACAGAAATAATTCGCAGGGCGTTACGGCTGGCTTGTGGTTTAAGTTCTTCTATCACTATTTTGGAGGCTTCACCATCTACTTCTGCCTCATAGCTCCCGCTTCCTTGCCCCAAAAGCTTTGTATCAAAAGAAACATCTTCCAGTTTCTTTCCTGTTCGATCGCTCCGGTTCGCAGCAATGATGTTATCCTGATCATCCACGATCATGGTATCAAATGATTCCTGGCTCAGAATTGAAGTTAGCTGGTGACTGTTTACATTAATAACGAGCACGCCAATTTTACTGGAGCCCTCCAGCTCGATTTTGCGGACAAGGCTTAAATAATTCCGCTGATCACGCTCATCCTCTATATATTCCCAACCGACGAGGCTATCGTACCGCTGTGCTCTCTGATACCACTGGCTCTCCTTAATGGCAGACGAAGGATTGATCAGCTCCCAGTTGTTAAGCAGCGTAGCATTATCAGTGTATAAACGTATGTTGGATATGTCTTTATATAATCTTAGGTATTCACGCATATCAGTGTAATCACGATAAGCCTCAACCACATCATAAGTGCTTACATACTGGCGTATGGCGAGTTTTTTCAGCCGGGCATCATTGGACAATCGATACGCTATATCTTGCGATACACCGATGACTTCTTCTGTTCTTTTTTTTACCCGATCTACGTTAATTGAAGCTTGCTCCAGTGCGTTCTCAAACGCCATGGTCCTCATCTCAATCGTAAGATAACCACCTACCAGTAATACCGGCAAAAGTGTAGTCAGTAAAAAAGCAAGCAGCAGCTTATTGCGGATTTTGATGTCATTCAGCACCTTAACAAACCATTGAAACATGGCCTTTCGCCCCCCGAAACCTTCGCTATCTCATTTACAGGCTGCCACTACCTTGGAGATATTCCATACTTTACAGAAGAAAAATGAAAACGGCAACATTTTTGAATATTGCCGTTCATCACCTCTATAAAGAAGATGGTCTTTAAAAAGGCCTTCCGCCAGATGCGAAAGACCTTTTTTATATCAGACAGATAGATAAATGGCGCTTTATTGGCGATATGCAGCCAGCTTGTTATTCAATTCGCGGGTCTGGCCGTAAACTTCCTGATAGAGGTTGAATAGACCATCATAGATTGCCGTTTGTTTCGGATCTGGTTTATAAACATCAGCAGGACGGATAAACGCTTCTGCACATTCCGCAAGGGATGTGAACCATCCGCTTCCATAAGCCGCCAGCATAGCTGCTCCCATTGCCGGACCCTGCTCACTTTCCAGCTTCACGATGGATGCATTGAAAATATCAGCCTGCATTTGCAGCCAAGCCTCATTTTTAGCCCCGCCACCAATTGCAATGATCTCTGTAATCTCTTTGCCTGACTCACGTACAATCTCAATGGATTCACGCAGTGAGAAGGTAATGCCTTCTAATACTGCTCGTGTAAAATGCGTCAACGTATGCCCTGAATCCATACCAATAAAGCTTCCGCGAATATTTGCATCTGGATGTGGTGTACGTTCTCCTACAATATAAGGAGTGAATAACAGGCCGCCGCTGCCAGCTGGAATAGAGGAAACTCCGCTTAACAGCTCATCAAAGCTTTTGTCCGCCGCAAAGGTTTCTTTAAACCACGTAAGGCTATGACCAGCAGCTAGTGTAACCCCCATAATATAGTAGGCATCTTTTTCACCATGGTTAAAGAAATGGACTTTGCCTTCGAGATTCAAATCTTTATTGCTCTCATAAGAAAGAACTACACCAGATGTACCAATACTGCACATGGTCCGGCCTTCTCCCAATACACCCGCTCCGAGCGCGCCACAAGCATTATCCGCACCACCAGCAAATACCTTTGTTGAAGATAAAAGACCTGACGCTTCAGCAATATCCGGCAATAAGGTTCCAGTCTGTTCAAAGGATTCTACCAATCTAGGACAAAGAGAAAGTGGAAGTTCAAAAGCCTCTGCGATTTCTGCGCTCCATTCTTTAGAGCCTACATCCAATAGCAACGTTCCGGCAGCATCGGAGTAATCCATTGCATAATCACCCGTCAACCGATAGCGTACATAGTCTTTTGGCAGCAGGAACTGATGCGCCTGTGAAAATACTTCTGGTTCATTCTCTTGAACCCACAGAATCTTTGGCAGTGTAAAACCTTCCAATGCTTTGTTTCTGGCGATATCGATCAACTTCGCTCCAAGCGTCTTCTCAATCTTACGGCATTGTGCAGTAGTACGGGTATCATTCCAAAGAATAGCTGGACGCAGCACTTGCCCTTCCTTATCTACCAGTACCAATCCGTGCATTTGTCCGGAGAAACTTAGACCGTCTACTTGAGACGGGTCAATGCCTGATACTTCAATCAGACGGCGCAGGCTGACCAGCGTGCCCTTTACCCAATCCTCAGGATTTTGCTCACTCCAGTTCGGTTGGGGTCTGCTTAGCGGGTAGGACTCAGAATGCTCAAAAGCCACCTTCCCCTGCGGGTCCACTAGAACAGTCTTCACTGCACTAGTCCCCAAATCAACACCTATAACGTATTTCATTTTTGACCTCCTAAAAGTTTTATGGAGCTTAGCTTCTTGATTCTCTTCGCAATAAAACTCGCTTCGTAAGCATCTGCTTAGTTTTATGAGCGTTTACTACGTTGAGTTACCTCGAATAAAACTTACTTCGTAAGCATCCGCTTAGTTTTGGCTACAAAAAGGGGGCTGCCGAAGAATGCTCTCTTCAGCAACCCCCGTTGCATTTGTTCAAACTGGACTCAAAGCTTAAGCTTCAAGCTCCCTGTAAAAACTACTCAGCCAAGATGTATTGGTTAAGGGTAGCTCTCAGGTATTCTTGACGTCCGGATTGGTTAGGACGTGGGTTCTCATTGTTCAAAGCATATTCAGCCAAAGAAGCCAATGTTGCTTTACCTGAAACGATGTCTGCACCAACGCCTTCAGTGAAGCTGCTGTAGCGTTTGTCAACGAAGTCTTCGAATACGCGATCTTCGATCAATTTAGCAGCAACTTTTAAGCCTTTTGCGTAAGTATCCATACCAGCAATGTGTGCCAAGAACAGATCTTCTGGCTCGAAGGAAGGACGACGTACTTTAGCATCGAAGTTAATTCCGCCTTTGCCAAGACCGTCATTCTTCAATACTTCATAAAGAGTAAGTGTTGCATCGTAGATGTTAACTGGGAATTCATCAGTATCCCAACCAAGCAGTGTATCCCCTTGGTTAGCGTCAAGTGATCCAAGCATGCCATTAATACGAGCTACACGAAGTTCATGTTCAAAAGTATGACCTGCAAGCGTAGCGTGGTTAGCTTCAAGGTTCAGCTTGAAGTGCTTGTCGAGCTTGTATTTTTGCAAGAACGAAATTGTTGTTGCTGCATCGAAATCATATTGATGTTTAGTAGGCTCTTTTGGTTTAGGTTCGATCAGGAATTGACCATCAAAACCAATTTCCTTAGCGTAATCTACAGCCATGCTGAACAGACGTGCAATGTTATCTTGTTCAAGACCCATATCTGTATTCAGCAATTCTTCGTAACCTTCACGGCCGCCCCAGAATACATAGTTGCTTGCGCCCAGACGTTTACCAACTTCCAGACCTTTCTTCACTTGTGCTGCTGCATGTGCGAAAACATCAGCGTTAGGTGTAGAACCTGCACCGTGCATATAACGTGGGTTAGTGAACATATTAGCTGTATTCCACAGCAATTTCTTGCCGGAAGTCTTCATGCCTTGTTCAAGGATATCAACGATAGTGTCGATGTTGCTGTAGAACTCACGCAAAGATGCGCCTTCTGGTGCGATATCTACATCATGGAAGCAGAAGTAAGGCAAATCCATCTTGTCCATAAATTCGAATGCTGCTTCAGCGCGAGCTTTAGCTTTATCAAGACCATTCAATTTGTCCCAGCTGCGAATTGCAGTTTCAGCGCCAAACGGATCAGAACCGCCAGCAGTTAATGTATGCCAATAAGCCATTGCAAATTTCAGATGTTCCTCCATAGTTTTGCCGGCTACGACTTCTTTAGGATTGTAGAATTTAAATGCATAAGGGTTGGTGGAACGGCTTCCCTCGTAAGAGATTTTGTTCACTGTCTCAAAATAAGCCATTGTGTAATCCTCCTCATATTGTGCTACGCTAGCAAGCGTTTACAGCATCATCTTAACACATCTTTTTGACTTTGTATATTGGTTAAACAAAGTTTTTTTATAAAATTTCCGCCTCTTTAAGTCTCCCTTGCCTATCCGTTTAATATTCAAAAAATCCAACAAACATAGATTTCCTCTTTTCTGCCGATGTATTGCAATTTCCAGCACATCACTCTAGACTAAGTGGCATACAACAAAAGGGAACTATGCTAAAAAGGATGTGTGATTCGTGAAGGTTACCGGAGATCAGGCGCTGGTCAAAAAAATCAATAAATCGATCGTACTACATACTATTCGAAGGAACTCTCCGCTCTCGCGCGCCAAGGTTTCAGAGATGACCGGACTGAATAAAGCTACCGTATCCAATCTGGTGGCAGAGCTATGCGCTCAAGAATTAGTGACTGAAGTTGGACCAGGTCAATCCAGTGGCGGCCGTAAACCGCTAATGCTGCATTTTAACAGCATGGCTGGCAGCGTAATCGGCATAGAGCTGCGAGTGAAGCAGCTGACAGCCGTCTTATGTGATTTAAGTGGTGGCATTCTTTTCGAAAGCGATTTCTCCCTGGACAATCATGCTCTGCCTTATGTATTGGAACGGATGAAAAAAACAATTTCAGACTTGATTGATAAAGCACCTGAATCCCCATACGGTATCGTCGGCATCGGAGTAGGTGTCCCCGGGATGGTGGATGAGAACGGGATTGTTCTTTTTGCTCCCAACCTTGGCTGGGAAATGGTCGACCTGCGGGGTATTTTGGAGGGGGAATTCGCGGTTCCAGTTACTATTGATAACGAAGCTAACGCAGGTGCACAAGGTGAACTGAACTTTGGGGCGGCAAAAGATGTTAGACATCTGCTCTACATCAGTGCGGGTTCAGGGATCGGATCCGGTATTATTATTGGCGGCGAGCTGTACAAAGGTGCACGAGGATATGCAGGCGAGACCGGACATATGACGATTGAAGCAAAAGGCAAGCCGTGCAGTTGTGGGAGTCGTGGCTGTTGGGAGCTATATGCCTCGGAGAAAACCTATGACCATTCCGAGTTCTCCCTCCCTGCTCATACTACACAAGAACTGGTCCGTTATGCAGCCGCTGGACAAGAAGACGCCTTGCGCCACTTCTCATCTATGGGTGAATATCTCGGCATCGGAGTAACGAATCTAATCAATAGCTTTAATCCAGAGCTGATTGTCATCGGTGGAGCTTTATCCGAAGCAGAAGCCTGGTTAGGGGAGCCTCTTCGCGGGGTTGTCGCGGAGCGTACGCTTCCTTATCATAAGCAGCAGCTCGAGATTACCTTCTCCAAGCTGGGCAGCCGGGGCACGATGATAGGCGCGGGGTTCTCTGCGGTTATGCATTTTCTAGGCGATATTCGGGTCACCGTTTAATGTAGTCTAATGGACAACGATTTTGCGGGACAGTTTCACGAGTGAAATTCATAAGCGGATAGAATTGACGTAAAATTGCCGCATTTAGGTGGATCAAAAGTGCAGTAAAAGCAACTTAAATCCTATATAATAAAGGATAAGTTAGTGTGACATTTATCACTACAACCCCTTTTTTGAAATGGAGAGCGAGTCCATGACCTATGTTGATACGTCTGATATCTCGGCACAGATGTTCATCACTGTGTTGCTTTTTCTGCTCATTATTGCCCCTTTGATCAGTCTCGGTGTGCTCCGTTTTTTTCAAGCCAAAAAGAAATCAGGATTCATTCTGATCGGCAGCGGTGTTGCTGTATACGTCCTATTTCAGATCATTACCTCTTTCACTCAAGCTTAAATTGAACTTTGCGATTTACATCATAAAAAATAGCCTGCGCATATTAGCGTCAGGCTATTTTTGTATACTTAGACCACAAAAAGATCACCTCCAAAATGGAAGCGACCTTTTGAATTTCTTCGCAGAAATCTTATTTAATTAACAGTCGCCAATGCTTTGTCGAACTGAGTTTTGTTCATCCCCACGATTTTGTACTCACCAATTACAGTTACAGGAACAGCTCTCATTCCCATATCCCAAACCTGCTGTGCGTAATCATCATTCTGCTCGATGTTACGTTCTTCATAGGCTACGCCTTTTTCGCTCAAAAAGCTCTTCACCTGACGGCAATGTGGACAATTTGTTGAAGTATATACAATTACATTTTCCATCATTAGACCTCCTATGGAAGATTACAGTTATGTTATTTATTGTAGCACTGGGAGTTTGCTAAACCAAATTACAGAATGACCGCGCTATGTTCCAGACTTTCAATGTATTTCTCAGCATCCATAGCTGCCATACATCCACTGCCTGCTGCCGTAATCGCTTGTCTATAACGGGTATCCTGCACATCACCACAAGCGAATACGCCTGGGATATTAGTTTCAGAAGTACCGGGATTAGTCATGATATAACCTTCAGCATTAGTTGTGATTTGTCCACCCAAGAATGCAGTGTTAGGATGGTGGCCAATCGCCACAAACACTCCGCTTGCTTCAATGATTTCTTCTTGTCCTGTCTCATTGTTCAGCACTTTTAGTCCACTCACGCCTTTATCTCCAGAAGTTACTTCCAGAGGAGTACGATTCAGGCTCCAAGCTACCTTAACATTATCGCGAACGCGATCCTGCATGATCTTGGAAGCACGTAGTTCTTCACGACGGTGTACCAAAGTTACTTTGGAGGCAAAACGAGTCAAGAAACCCGCTTCCTCAAGCGCAGAATCACCACCGCCAACAACCACGATCTCTTTATTACGGAAGAAGAATCCATCACAGGTAGCACAGGTGCTCACACCGCGTCCCACATTATCCTGTTCGCCTGGGATACCGAGGTATTTTGCCGTAGCGCCAGTGGAAATGATCAAGGTATCCGTCGTAAGAACACCCAATCCTTCAACATTAAGCTTAAAAGGACGTTCTCCAAGTTCTACACTGTTCACCCAACCCGTACGGAATTCCGCACCAAAACGTTCAGCTTGTTTACGCATATTATCCATTAAGTCTGGACCCATAATCCCATCAGGAAATCCCGGGAAATTCTCCACTTCTGTAGTGGTGGTCAATTGTCCGCCAGGTTGGGGTCCTTCGATTACTAGTGGGTTCAAATTGGCACGAGCCAAGTAGATAGCGGCAGTCAACCCCGCCGGTCCGGTTCCAACAATTATTGATTTATACATATCTATATCCTCCTTGAGTTAGACGGCAGTGACGTCGCTTCTTATTTAAAATAATTATAATGTAGTTTTAATTATGCTAACTGAAAGCAAATATGTCAATATGCCAGACTCCCTCAGGGCAAAATCATTTGTGAACAATTTAATTTTTGGTAATAAATAATGCGCAATAACATCACTGACCTCTTACCGCAACAATCGCAGCCCATTAAGAATAACTAATATCGTACTGCCTTCATGACCGATCACGCCAAAAGGAAGGGCGATGCCCTGCACAAAGTTACTGATCATCAGAACCGCGATTACTGTTACAGCAAAAATCATATTTTGCTTCACAATACGCTGTGAACGCCGTGCCAATGAAATGGTCGAGGCGATCTCTTCAATATTATCATTCATAAGCACTACATCGGCTATCTCAAGCGCTGCACCACTGCCTTTCATGCCCATACCCATGCCAACAGTCGCTGTAGCCAGAGCAGGCGCATCATTCACACCGTCACCCACCATCACAACATTACCGTGCTTTTCACGAAGCGCCTTAATATGCTTTACTTTATCCTCTGGTAAAAGGTCGGCAAATACTAAATCTACTCCGGTTGAAGCCGCAATAACTTTTGCTGTAGCTTCCCGGTCACCCGTAAGCATAGCCACTTTAATCCCCAGCTCCTGCAGCTTCCGCACTGCAGCTTCTGCTTGTGGGCGAACTGTATCCTGCAATGCAATCATACCTGCAATATGCTCACCGTCCAAAATAATGGAGACAGTCTTCCCCTCTTCCGCCAACTGCTGCCGTTTAGTTCTCCAGAATGCTAGCTCAGAATCCATCGCAGACGAAGTCAGCTCATCCAGTAAATTGGACTTTCCAATTTTCCAGAGATGCCCGTCAACTTGACCTTCAATTCCCCAGCCAGTGATGGTTTTACTTTCCTGCACACCTCGCAGCTCCAGATATTCTTCCTCAGCTTTACGCACAATGGCTTCCGCCAATGGATGGCGGGACATATGCTCAATGGATGCGCTAATCGCCAGTAATTCTTCCCGGTTGTAGCCTTCAGCTGCAATAAAGTCTGTCACCTGCGGAGTTCCCTCTGTAAGGGTCCCTGTCTTATCAAAAGCTACAACAGAGGTCCGGGCCATATTTTCGAGGTGGACCCCGCCTTTAAATAAAATCCCTTTTCGTGCACTTTTGGAAATGGCCGACAGCATCGCAGGCATAATCGATGAGACCAACGCACAAGGCGAGGCTACTACAAGAAAAACCATCGCTTTATAAAAGGTTGCGCTCCAGCTCCAGTCCAGCAAAAAGGGTGGAAGGAAAATAAGAGCCACAGTCGAGGCAACGACTACCCGTGCATAGATGGCTTCCAGTCTTTTAATGAATCGCTGTGAGTTTGGAACATCCGACTCTGCTTCTTCTACCATCTTAATGATCTTGGAAAAAAGTGTGTTCTCTGCTGATTTCGTTACTTCAATATAAAGCGGACCTTCTCCATTGACCGTACCTGCGAATACTTCGCTGCCGGCACATTTTTCAACAGGCACTGACTCTCCTGTAATGGAAGCCTGATCTACTGCCGATTCTCCTCTGTACACCTTGCCATCTGCAGGAATAAGATCCCCTGGACGTACAAGCAACAGATCTCCAATTACTAACTGATCAATAGCTACCTCGTTCATGCTTCCTTTTTCAATCCGCATGGCTGTGGCAGGTTTCAAGGCCATAAGTGAGGAAATATCCTTCTTACTCCGTTCCATCGTATAGCTCTCTAAAGCTCCACTAAGCGCAAAAATAAAGATGAGCATAGCACCTTCATTCCAGTACCCAATGGTAGCTGCGCCTAGTGCGGCCGCAATCATCAGCAGGTTCACATCGAGATCACGTTCTTTGACGAGCGTCTCAATGCCTTCTTTGGCTTTGTTCCAGCCACCAATGGTATACGAAATAACATAAAGTACTATAGAGAAAACTTCTGACCAGCTGCCCATAGCCCAAGCAAAAAGCATAAGTACTCCGCTGCCAAGCGCAGCCTGCATCTCGGAGTTGCTGAGCATGGCTCTCAGATCGAACCGGCGTTTTGGAGCGCCTGGTTTCTTCATGCTGCCGGAGATTGAGGTTTGCTGGGGTAAATGTTTTGATGTTGCTTGCATAATAATCACCATCCTGAAAGTTTTGTGTAGGATTACTTCATTGACTTCTCTTCGCAACAAAACTTGCTTCGGGAGCATACGTTTTGTTTTGTCTAAATGATAATGAGAGCCATTCTTAAGACCCCTAAAATGACACATGCTGCCCCGGCTTAGCCGGGACAGCATGAATGATAACTATGAGTAGTGAGAATGATAATCATTGTTGCAACAGTACAACTATATTTCCTTAGTGCAACTTATATTTTAATAATACCACCTTGAACGAAAAAGTAAACCCTACCTTCTAGGCTATTTGTCATAAATTTAAACTAACGTTTTCCTCTCTTAGCTGCGTATTTTATTTAAAAGCTCGGATAGGAATTGCTCTTCGACTGGCGTCGAATAAGCTCCACCTTCAAAAGACTTCATCGCTCCAATTCCAGCTTGGAACACAAACCGTATACGCCCTTTGCGAACCTTTTTATCCGTATACATCTTATCAATCAGCATTCTATTTGTAATGGTTGCTGGTATTTCAGTCGGAAGTCCCGCCTTCTTCAACAAAGCAATCACACGCTGAGTTTGGTCAGCCGTTACATACCCCAACTGCTCTGCCAGCTGCACCTGAACGGCGAGTCCAATCGCAATAGCCTCACCATGTAATAATTCATAACCACTTAATGCCTCTAACGCCCGGCCAGCAGTATGCCCCAGATTTAGAATTTGGCGCAGGTTGCTCTCCAGTTCATCCTTTTCCACCACGCTATACTTGATCTCACAATTATGAAAAGCAATCCGTTCGCAAACCTCTCGATCTAATACAAGTTCGCCTTCTGAGGAGACCACTCGCTCCATATTCTGTTCAAGAAACTCAAAAAAATCAGCATCCGCGATGCAGGCATGTTTGATTGTTTCAGCCAACCCACTACGAAGCTCACGTACCGGAAGCGTTCTCCAAGTGGCTAGGTCAATGTAGACCTTTTTAGGCTGATGAAAAACACCAATTAGATTGGTTGCAACCGGTGTATTCACGCCCGTTTTACCACCAATAGAAGCATCCGCTGCTGCTAAAAGGGTAGTTGCATAGTTCAAACTTGGCACTCCCCGACCAAATGTTCCAGCCAAAAAACCTGCCAAATCCGTTACCGCTCCACCTCCTATGGCAAGGATACAGCAATCTCGTCCGTAAGAACGGCTTAATAGCCGGTCCTCCAGCTGTGCCTTCGTTTCTCGGGTTTTAGACTTCTCTCCAGCAGGGAAAGAAAATAACTCCGCTTGAAAATCATTCTGATGCAGTTGTTCCAGCAAGGCTTGTCCATACAGGGCTTCAACTTTTGAATCTGTAATAATCGCGAATTTGCTTACATTCTCGACAATTCCATGTTTCAAATCCTCGATCAGAGCGCCAAAAAGACCTTCCCCAATCTCAATATCGTAAGAATGATCTACGACCTTTTGCAGGCCAACTCTAAAATTTGTAGACATCTACAGCACCCCTATTCAGCAAGATGCTAATAAAATTCGAGCCTTCACTGTCATTATCCTGTTTATGTAAAATGTAAGGAGAAGCTGGGAACGTATGTGGATGTCCTAAAACTAATGTTGTCTGTAGCTACTGGTGATAGTAGAAAGGATCGGTGCAGATTAGTTTGAGTGCGGGGGTTGAGTACGGAGGTTGAGCGCAAAGTATGAATACGACACGAGTGATGAACGTATGATGCAAGTTGCTCGCGTATGTTGCTACTATCGGACTCAGCTGACCCTAATCGCTGATTTTAAACACATTTGGTATTCTAACGGACTCCATTGCAGCTATTGACCTGAAAAGCACCAAATATGTACCTCTTCCTAACGAATAGTGTCTCTGGTGTCCGAAACCATGCTTAAAAAGCTAAAATCAGGCAAATAGCGTCATCTGGGTCCTTAAGCATCGGGGGGCGGAGGAGTGCGGAGGTTAGTGCCTAGTTTGAGTGTTGATTAGTCTAAGTGCAGAGGTGCACGATTAGTTTAAGTGCGGAGGTTGAGTGCGGTGTTTGGGCACATGGTATGAGTACCCGGTATGAGTACGGCGTTTAAATGCAAAGCATGAGTGCAGATTAGTTTAAGTACGGAGGTTGAGTACAGTATTGAGCACGGAGGTTGAGTATAGTGATTGAGTAAAGGGATATATGTACGCTGTTGAAGCAGGCCGCTAACGACCAAAAAAACAAAGCAACGATTCTCCGATAACCGGATAATCGCTGCTCTGAAGTCTTTTTTCGATTCTTATATGAACTGCACCGTATCGTTCATCAGAAAAAGCTTACTGCCTTCCCCCGGCGGCAGTATCCAGCGTTTCTCGCTGCCTGGCGATCCAGATCAGGCAGGCCGCTCTCAGCAGCGCTTCGGTCCGCTGACCGGCGCTGCAAAAGATCCCGCTGAGCCCGATCTGATACAGATCGGCCAAAGCCGACGCCGCCGGTGTCCCCGCGGCGAGCACCACCGCCGCCGGCTTCACGCTCGTCACGGCGGCAAAGATCTTCCCCGCCGCCAGGGCGAATTCCTCCGCGGCGGTCTCTTCCGGCGCGTGTTCGCCCGCCGCGCCGTCCAGCACTAGGAAATCGGCGATACGCGCGATTTCCGCAGCGGCGACAGGCTCCACATCGGGCGCGATCAGCGCCCCGATGCGGCATGCCGCCGCATAAGCGTGGCCGAGTGTCTGATCGGCCACGTCTTCGATGAATTCGCGCTTTGCGGCGAATTCGGCTGCGCTTGCGGTGTAGGCGACCAGCAGGTCAAGGCGGCAATCGCCGCCTTGCCGCTGGCTCTCCGTCACCGCAGCGAACAGCGCTTCGAGCTGCGCGTCCTGAAGCGCGGCAAGCTTGGCGGGCTGCGCCACCGCAAGTGACTCTGGATGCAGCAGGGTGACCGCTGCCCATTCGCCATCCGGCGATTCGAGCAGCTCGGCAACAGCTGCACGCAGACGATAAGAGATTCGCTGCAGAATACGCGCTGTTTGCAGTTCATCCTCGCTAGATAACCAGTTCTCATAAAGACAGAACAGCTCTGGTTCCAGCAGCCATTCCTCACTCCTTATCAAACACGGGCCCGCTTGAACAGTCCTTGTTCCTTCCCGTCCAGCAAGACGTTCTTCTCTTCCTTCACGCAGCACTAGGAATGTCGATGGTTCCCCCGGCCGCTTAAAATAAGACCGCTTCAAAGGCTCAATGACATCCCTCTGCTCTACTCCAGCGATAAATTCTGCGGCAGCGGAGGCTACGGATCCAGCTTGGCTCATTTCCATTCCCACAGTCCGATCACCAGCCTTATACATGAACTTGAACGGGCGCTCTTCACTACTCCGCAAACCATCCTGCTGACGTTCACCCTTCATCCTCGCACCCACCCTTTATCTTTGGATTGCTGCCGGTATGCCAAGCTATATAACATAAGCGACCGACATTTCATTTACCTACCTCACTTATAAATACGGGAGCCACACCTGAAATATGCAAGCGTTGCCAAATCTGATGAATATTCCAACTTTTTTAGGCAACAAAAAAAGCATTACCGCAGAGCAGTAATGCTTTTCGAAATATAAACTTCTATTGTTGACTGGCAGCAATTGCTTGCTCCAGATCATAGATAATATCATCAATGGACTCCGTCCCAATCGACAAACGCAGCAATTCCGGCGTTACTCCGGCTGTGATTTGCTCTTCATCCGACAGCTGTGCATGAGTTGTGCTCGCTGGGTGGATGATCAATGACTTGGAATCCCCAACATTCGCTAAATGAGAGAACAGCTTCACATTCTCAATCAGCTTACGTCCCGCAGCACTTCCACCTTTAATACCAAAAGTAAGGATCGCACCTTGGCCTTTAGGCAAATACTTTTGCGCCAATTCATGAGATGGATGCGTAGGAAGTCCCGAATAACTTACCCATTCCACATCTGAATGTGCCTCCAAATATTGCGCTACCTTCAGCGCATTCTGGCTATGACGTTCCATCCGCAAATGAAGAGTCTCCAGACCTTGCAGCAGCATCCAAGAGTTGAACGGAGAAATCGCCGCCCCTAAATCGCGAAGCAATTGAACGCGGGCTTTAATAATATAAGCAATCGGGCCCACCGCTTCCGTATAAACCACTCCATGATAGCTTGGATCTGGCTCCGTAAGACCTGGGAATTTACCGCTTGCCTTCCAATCAAATTTACCGCCGTCAACAATAATCCCGCCAATGGATGTACCATGTCCACCGATGAATTTGGTTGCCGAATGGACAACAATGTCCGCGCCATGCTCAATCGGACGCAATAAATATGGACTTGGGAACGTATTGTCTACGATGAGAGGAATCCCATGTTCATGGGCGATCGCTGCAACTGCCGCAATATCCAGAACATTTCCCTGTGGGTTGCCGATTGTTTCTGCATACAAGGCTTTGGTCTTATCTGTAATCGCAGCACGGAAGTTCTCAGGATTATCCGAATCTACGAAATGTACCTTAATACCAAGCTTAGGCAGTGTTGTCGAGAATAGATTATAAGTTCCGCCATATAGACTTGCTGCAGATACAATTTCATCCCCAGCGCCCGCAATATTTAGAATGGAAAAGGAAATAGCCGCTGCCCCGGAAGCTGTAGCAAGCGCACCTGCCCCGCCCTCAAGTGCTGCCACACGCTGTTCAAATACATCCGTAGTTGGGTTCATCAGCCGAGTATAAATATTACCGAATTCTTTAAGCGCGAACAGATCCGCTGCATGATCAGCATCACGGAACCCGTAGGAAGTGGTCTGATAAAGCGGTACAGCACGTGAGAAAGTAGTTGGATCAATTTCCTGGCCTGCATGGACAGCCAAAGTTTCAAACGACAGCTTGCGATCTTCTGACATAGGTATTTCCTCCCCTATAATTAAGTATAGAAATGATTAACAATTTTGAATTGTACCCATTCTCTCACAAACCACGTCATTTGAAAAGAAAAAAATCTCATTATTCCGGTGTGAATTATTGTACTTTGGTCAAATGCTTCTGCTAGTGTCCTCTACCTACTGGATAACGCTTTCAATATAAATTATAAAAACCTCAAACTTATGTATAAAACACAATCGCTAATCAAGCTGATCGGTTAATAGCTTGAATCAGGACAGCGGCGAATGAGCTTGTCCTCCTCACTCGCCGCTTCCGATTCAGCCCTTCGGCTTAGTAATTGCTTTGGCTTGTTTCGCCTTTAGCAATCGCTACACCACCGCTAGTTCCAATACGGCTTGCACCTGCTTGTACCATTACATGTGCATCTTCTGCACTACGTACACCACCGGAAGCTTTTACACCGATATTAGGTCCAACTGTAGCACGCATAAGCGCGATATCTTCTTTCGTTGCCCCGCCTGTAGAGAATCCAGTGGATGTTTTTACGTAATCTGCTCCGGCCTCAACAGATAGCTTGCAGGCACGAACTTTTTCTTCTTCCGTTAACAGACAAGCCTCAATGATGACTTTTGTCAGGGCTTTGCCGCGCGCTGCATCTACAACAGCTGCAATATCACGTTTAACCAACTCATCGTTGCCATCTTTTAATGCTCCGATATTGATGACCATATCCACCTCGCCTGCACCTTTAGCGATAGCATCGGTAGTCTCGAATGCTTTGCTCTCTGTTGTCGATGATCCCAGCGGGAAGCCGATTACTGTACATACTTTAACCTCAGGCGTATCTTTCAGCACTTCATGGGCAGTAGCTACCCAAGCAGGGTTTACGCAAACAGAAGCAAACTTATAAGTTTTAGCTTCCTCCGCCAATTTAATAATGTCTTCTTTCCGTGCATCTGCTTTAAGCAGTGTATGATCAATGATCCCCGATAGTGTAATTTCGCTCATTTTTATTATTCCTCCATGATTTGGATAGTAGTTTTTTTCATCTCTGTAATCATACCAATAGAACTGTGCTTTGCAAAGCAAACAGGGTGGGCATGCCTACCTCAAACCTTAATTTGTGCAGATTTTATGGATTTTAAGTAGTTTCTCATTCCCTAAATTATCTTTTTAAAAAAATAAAGGTTTAATCCCCTAAACTTTCCCAATTAAAAATACGATAATAGCCTTAGATAAATAGGTTTTTTTATCCTATTCATCAAAATTTTTCTTAGATAAAACTTAGGAGGAGATTAATCAAAAATGGGAAACTTCAATTTCGCCACAAATGCTACAGATCAAAAACTGAATGTACAAGTCGAAGGAACTATGTCGCCAGAAGATGCAGGACGTTTCATTAATGAGTACAACCAAATCATAAGTGCATTCGACCCGAAACAATATGAGATCATCCTAGATTGCAAGACATTGAATGTATCCTCAAAGGACACACTTCCCATGCTTGAGCAATGCTACATACTGTACAAACAATCCGGATTTAAAAAAGTAACCTTTATTATTGCCAAAAGCCCTGTCCTAAAAATGCAGTTAAGCCGAGTGGCACGGGCAACGAAATTAGAAAATTACGAAATTATTGAAGCATAGGAGGCGCCACTTGGGACATATAGCGATTCGCCAAGCTGCTTATTACCACCCAGAGCATATCGTAGATAACGAATATTATCTGAAGCATTTTCAGAGTATGGGCAAGGACATCAAACGATTCCTAGAAGTCATGGGTCGCGACCGGAGATACATCGTAAAAGAACAGGGTGAAAATGCTCTGACGATGGGATTAAAGGCTGCCCAAAAAGTGCTTAGCGAAGCGAATTTGCAAGGTGAGGATATGGACATGATCATGTTCGCTTCACAGACGCCAGAGTACACCTATCCTACCAATGCACTTCTCCTACACCGTATGCTTCAAGGTAAACACCGGACCATTACGCAGGATTCCAATGCTAACTGCGCAGGAATGGTCTCCGCCGTGGAGCAGACAAGTCGTTATATGCAAGCCAATCCCAGCATCAGGTACGCACTCGTTGTAGGAAGCGACTACAGCTCAGTGAACTGCAATACAGATGATGAAATTACTTACCCTAACTTTGGGGACGCCGCAGCAGCAGTGATTCTAGAGCGCAGCAGTGAGCATGCAGGCTTCATAGATTCCCTTTATTACACCGATTCTGAAGGCTCCGAAAATATTATGTTCCCGGCCTGCGGCCTGTCGAATATTTATCAAGAGGGTATGACCCCAGAGCAGATTCGGATACGGTGGACCCCTTTTGACGGTACAGTGTGTGTGGATGCGGCTATAGCGGATATGAAGGAGCTTCTCTCACGCAACGGTCTGACTACGGATGATATCTCTGCATTCTGCCTTTCACAATTCTCACTGAAAAATATCGAGCTCATCCAAATCGGACTTGGGCTAACCGCAGAAAAGTTCATTTATGTAGGCGACGAGTTCGGCTACACAGCCACAAGCAGTCCTTTTATCGCCTTTCAACGCGGAGTCGAGGACGGACGAATCAAACGTGGCGATTATGTCTTCTTTTGGTCAGTTGGCGCTGGCTGGCAAATTCCTACGATGCTTTATCAATATTAATAGCATAAAAAGCCCTACTTCTATAGAAGTAGGGCTTTTTCATCAGAGGAAATAAATCAGAAACCCAATAATGAATTATTTAGTCAGGGATTGAACATCCACAAAAGGTGTGGCTCCCCCTGTTACAGATGGCAGCACGCCGTTCCATTTTTCCAGCGCTTTCTCCTGAACCTCAATTTGCTTCAGCTGCACCAGCTCAGGTGTAACCTCTTGCTTCTTAAGTCTTAAAGATTCAGCCTCTGCTTGCGCCTGGGCGATTTTTTGCTTCGCTTCAATCTCAATCCGCCGGAGATCATTTTCGGCCTTCAGCGCCTGCTGCTGGGCGACCTGCTTTGCTTCAATCGACTGGTTAAATGCCTCCGAGAATTTAAAGTTAACGATGTTAATATCGTTGACGATCAGGTCATATTTTGCCAGCCTAGCGGTTAAGTGCTCACTGATCTCACTCGACACTACATCACGACGCGTAATCAAATCCTCTGCTGGATATTTGGCTGTCACTTCTTTAACGATTTCTTGAATGGCCGGATTGATAATTACACTATCAAAATTACCTCCGATATTGTTCATCAGATTAAAGGCGGAAGCCTTATTTACGGAATAGTTCACCGCCACATGTGTGGACACGGGCTGAAGATCTTTTGAAGAGGCTGAAGTATCGGTCTCCGCCTTCGTTACCTGTGTATTGACCTGAATCACCGTCTGAATAAATGGAATTTTAAAATGAATGCCGGGTGACAATGTATTGTCATTTAATTTACCAAAGGTTTTGTATAAACCTACATGCCCATATTCCACAGATACAAAAGAGTTCGCGCCGATCAACAATGCAATAAGCACCGCTGCAATACCGGTGACTATTTTTCCCGGACGCAGCTGTTTCAATTTCGGATTCATTTGCATATTCATCCAATACCCCTCCTAGATTATGGATAATCATTCAAGCTTAACCGTCTATACGGAGGTTTAGGGTAAATGGTCGCAGGAAATATTTCAACAGCAGTGGTCATGGCGTTACCGCTCTGGGATCAGTCCTTCTACGGTCAACCGGAATTTCTTGCTCTGCTTGTCCCCGATATTAGAAGCTTCATATATTCCTTCATCCGTTAGCACCACGGAGTCCGCCTTTAAAGCATCATTAACGAAAGTTATCTCAGCGTGATCAACATTCCAGCGGTAAATATAGGCACTCATCGGATTTCCATGTGCGGCTACACCCTCAAAAGATCCATCCTGATCAACATCCAGCTCTTTGGAATGTCCGGTATCAATTTGCAGCAAACCCGAGGGGTTACCGCTCTCGTCGATTAAATAATAGTTACTGAGCGAGTTATTTGCTCCTAGTCCCCCGGTGATTTTCAACACCTTTTCGCTAAATAGCCGCACTACTTCTACCTTGATATCCTCCGGTTGACGATAATTATAAGTTCCTATCGCCCCTAGACTGTATTGTCCTTTGGAAGTAGAAGTTCTGGCATACACATAGTCTTCGTCACTAGCCATCGTATACACACTCACTTTGACTCCTCCAAAATCCTCCAGCTTCTTCTCTGTAATCAAAGTAGCGCCTGTGGGTGGAGCACTTAGTTGAGAGACTATGGGTATTGTATCCACCAGCTTCCACTCCAGCTTAATGAGGTTAGCAGCGGTGTTTGTTGGCTTCGGTCTTGAGGTGTGGTAGTCGTTATCCGATTGAGCGGGGGATGGGTCCACCTGATGTTGGCAACCTGCCAGCAGATTCATTAGAAGCAAGGCTGTCAGCGTAACGGATTTATGTAAAGGAAACATCCTTGATCACTTCCTAACCTCTTTTAAAATTAAATCTTTCATTAATCATAGATGAAGTTAGACATTCAAATGTTACTTTTAGGAGGCGGGAGGGTTAATTTATTGTCTTTTGAGGACCTACTTCGATCAAAAAAATTAAATTGGCATACAAAAAACCCGCATCAAATGCGGGTTAAGGTTAGCTATCCAGAATCAAGAGCCTAGCAGTTCACGCGCCAGTAGCCGGTAAACCTCTAGCCGTTTCTCCTGCGAATGTGGGATGCTGCATATCATTGCTTCTTGGAATCCATATTGTGCTTGTTCTTCTTGCAAACGTACGGCGATGTCTTTAACCGCACCAACTAAATGAATCTTGCGCCCTTCCTTGATTGACATCCGGTCAATTTCCGATAGCGAAATGTTCTGAGCTTCTTCTGGTGTCAGCACCTGAGTAATCCGGCCCTTACTCATCATCAACCGAAAAATATCCTGCGGTAATGCTTCATACTCAGCTTCTTCCTTCGTTTCTGCTGTGGTCACCATATAGGATACACTGATCTCTGGTTTGTCCATAAAGATAGAAGGCTGGTAGTTATTCCGGTAATGGTCCAAGATTTCATTACTCATCGCACCATTAAAAAATTGTGCGAAGGAGTATCCGACTCCCATTTGTGCAGCTTTTCGCGCGCTATTGCCGCTCGAGCCTAACAACCATACTTCTGGGAGCGCCACCTTCGTTGGAGCAGCGAGATTTTTGGCATATAGCTCATCTTCCGGAATCTGATCACTAAGCAGCTGCATGGTAATGCCAAGCTTGTCATACATATTATGCAGCATTAACTCACGGCCTTCAGATAAAGCGTACATGGCGCTTGTATCGCCACCAGGAGCTCGTCCCACACCAAAATCAATTCTCCCCGGGGAAAAAGCACTTAACGTTTTAAATACTTCAGCCAGCTTAAGCGGAGAATAATGCATCATCATTACACCGCCGGTGCCGATTCGAATACGGTTGGTCTTGGCGGCTAAACGGGCAGCCGTTACTTCCGGAGCTGAGCTAGCAAATGTATTTCCGCCATGGTGCTCTGCCATCCACATTCTGCTATATCCCAGCTCATCTGCTAAAATGGCGAGTTCTTCTGCTTTATTCAGGGCACCTTCCGCAGTGTTGCCGCTTGTCACGGGTGCCTGATCCAATATGCTTAATCTCATGCGAATACATCCCTTCTTTGGTTAGATGACCATTTTATTACTGACCCATTCCTCTAGGGCTGCAATCTTATCTTTAAAGCGTTCACCACGCATTTCCTCCGACAACGAAGCAATAGTCTCCCGCTTTAATACGGCTTTCCAAGAGGATTCAGCTTCTTCCATCAGATTCGATAACAGGCAGCAGCTGTCTTCTTTTTCTAAATCCAACATATCTACCAGAATACCATTCGATGAATACAGCGACTGCTGGCCTTCCACCGCGAGGTAAACGTCATATACACGAATATCTTCAGGGCTTTTCTTTAATTTAAAACCGCCTTTAATGCCGGGAACAGACGTGATGATGTCTGCGGTTACCAGCTTTCTTAACAGTTTCTGAAAATAGGTCGCCGATGCTCCGAGCTGCTGGCTAATCGCTTCCCCAGACAACACCGCCTTATCCGGCAGCATGTTGAGTAGAACCAGTGCATATACCGACTGCTCTACCCCTGTTTTCATATGCATGTACAGCACCTCTATTTACGTAAATAGTTTGATTCAAACTGTAGATAATACCATCCGCGTATAAAGCGGATAAACATTATCCACTTTATATTTTATATTATTTTAAACCCAAAGTAAAACCTTGCTGGCCTTTCTTTCAGTTAATATCTGCTATAAAAAAAAGATCGCGCATATAACGCAATCTTTTTTCATATGGATAATCCCACCCGCTGAACCAGCTGTGAGCTCTGGTCATTAAGTCCGGTAATGGTGACTTTTTTGCCATGCTCGGCGTATTTGCTCATCGTCTTCGCTATGGCATGGACAGCGGATTGGTCCCACACATGGGAGTGTGAAAAATCGATAATAATATGATCCGGATCGCTATCGTAGGCGAATTCATGAATGAAGTGGCTTGTCGTGCCGAAGAACAACTGGCCGGATACCGCATATGTTTTGGAAGAGGTTGCTTCCTGAACAGTTAGGCGGATCGAAGCTATTTTCCAAGCAAACGTTAAAGCACTTAGCAGAACTCCAAACAAAACCCCAATAGAAAGGTTGTCCGTAACCACCACAGTGACCACCGTCACAATCATAACCAGCGCATCGCTTAGCGGAACACGGGTTAAAGTTTTGAGTGAGCCCCATTCAAAGGTGCTGATACAGACCATAATCATTACGCCGACGAGCGCACCCATCGGGATCTGCTTCACCACATCGCCAAGTACGATAATTAAGAATAATAAAAAGATCCCTGATACAAACGTGGACAGACGCGTGCGTCCTCCTGACTTCATGTTAACCATCGATTGGCCAATCATCGCACAGCCTGCCATCCCTCCGAAAAAACCAGTGACTACATTCGCAAGCCCCTGTCCCTTCGCCTCTCTGTTCTTATCACTACCTGTGCCCGTAATATCATCTATTAAGGTGGCAGTCATCAGGGATTCCAATAGCCCAACTACAGCCAGCGAAAGTGAATATGGCAAAATAATAAGCAGCGTATCCAGCGTGAACGGGATTTGCGGGAGATGGAATAGTGGCAAAGTTGCTGTAATATTCCCCATATCGCCTACGGTTCTTACGTCCAGATGAAGAGCGATGCTAAGAATAGAAACAATAACAATCGCTACAAGTGCTGAAGGTACGGCTTTGGTAAACCGAGGAACCGTGTAGATAATAAGCAAGGTCAGAGCTACCAGTCCGTACATCACCCAGCCTTGTCCTTTAAAATGGGTAAGCTGTGCCATAAAAATTAGTATCGCCAGCGCGTTGACAAAACCCGTCATGACCGGCTGTGGCAAAAAGGTGATAAACCGCCCCAGCTTTAGCATCCCCATCAATATCTGAAACACGCCAGCCAATACAGTTGCCGCGAACAGATACTCTATTCCATGTTCTAGTACGAGACTTCCGACTAACAGAGCCATAGCTCCCGTAGCCGCCGAGATCATTCCGGGTCTGCCTCCGGCAAGTGCCGTTACAATCGCAATGCAAAAAGAGGCATATAAACCAACCATCGGACTTACTCCCGCCAGGATCGAAAAAGCGATCGCTTCAGGAATCAGCGCAACGGCTACGGTCATCCCCGATAAAATATCGGTTCGAGTGTTAGAAAACCACCCATTATTTAAGGTAAGCTGCTTCAAAATCTATTTTCCTCCTGTGACTATTAAAATGTGTGGATCTTTTGTCAGAAAAGACCCGGGGCCGGTGCAACGCTAATGTTGCTTATTGTACTCGACCCACCTTCACCTTCACAAAAAGATTAGTTAGACTTGTAAGCGCTTATACACCTCATTTTCTAGCGAATCCTTAAAATATCATGCAAATTCTATATTTCTAGATTACCGGTACAATCCGGAAGCCTTCACTTCATTAAAGAAGGTGTTGAATTCATCAATGTTCAGCTGCTGAGCGGCATCAGACAATGCGGTTGCAGGATCAGGATGCACTTCCACCATTATGCCGTCAGCTCCAGCTGCGAGTGCGGCTTTCGCACATGGAATAAGGATGTCTTTGCGGCCTGTCGAGTGAGTTACATCAACCAATACTGGCAAATGACATTCCTGTTTGAGAATTGGCACTGCTGAGATATCAAGCGTATTGCGGGTCGCTTTTTCATAGGTACGAATTCCACGTTCAATCAGCATGATCTGTGTGTTTCCACGAGACATGATGTATTCCGCTGCATGGATGAATTCATCGAGTGTGGCAGCCAATCCACGTTTCAGCAGCACCGGCTTGTCGACTTCTCCGACCGCTTTTAGCAGCTCGAAATTATGCATATTACGTGCACCGATCTGGATGATATCCACATAATCAAGTGACTCTTCAATATGTCTTGGATCTACAATTTCGCTGATGGTCAGCAGTCCATATTCATTTGCTGCTTCTCGTAATATTCTTAAACCGTCCATTCCCAGTCCTTGAAAATCATAAGGTGAAGTCCGAGGCTTGAAGGCACCACCACGCATTACACGTACTCCGGCTTTTTGCAGGGCGGCAGCTACGGTGCGAGTCTGTAGTTCACTTTCCACGGAGCAAGGACCGGCTACCATCAGTGAAGAAGCACCGCCAACCGTTACATCTCCCGGCAGAACAATCACTGTATCCTCTTTGTGGCTCTTTCGGGCTACCAGTAAAGTTTTTTTATGATCATCTGTTTGTAAGTCCAGAGAAGCTGAGAAAATTTGTTTGAAGAGGCTACGGATCGTCCCGTTAGTGAAAGGGCCATTGTTGCTCGCTACGAGCTTATCCAGCATCTGTTTTTCCCGTTCTGGATCAAATTTAGGGACACCTTGTTTTTCTTTTACTCCTCCAATCTCCTGAACAATCTTAGCCCGCTCGGAGATCAGCTCCAGCAATTGCCCATTAATTTCATCCAGACGACCTCTAAGAACATCCAATTCCACGTTACTCATTACCCTTCCACTCCCTCTTTTTGTTATAATTTGGAACACAAAAAGGCCCCCCGTCGCAAGGGACGAGGAGCCGTGGTACCACCCTTATTTAGAATTAACCCGAATACTAGCACAAAGGAATAGAATCTCATGTTCCCCTGACTAAGAATTAATTCTGTCTTTCACCCGGTAACGCGGGGCGCGGGCCTCCCTACTCATACCTGCCACAACCTGTGACAAACTACTTCAGGGGCCGACTCGGAAGTGAACTTCGGCATTAATCGTCTCATGAGGGTGCTCTCAGTCTCCGGCACGCCTTCCCTGTTAAGATCCGCTATAATGCTTACTCTCTTCGTCATAGTCCTTATCTATGTCAGCGCGGCTTTTGCGCTGGTTTCTGCTATCTTAATCAAAAAACGTCCCCGATGCAAGATAATAATGGAACGCAGAGTAGCTTTAACGCAATAAATTTTTTTGACTGATCCATACCCATTATCTATCCTATTCCAACCTGGCAATTACGGTTCCAATTCCTTCAAGCTGTATTGTTTGACAGCGATAATTGAATTATTTACAATTTAATTATTATAAATATTTCCTGTTCTTTTTCAAAAAGCATAGATAACTGAAGGGATGTAGCAGCCATGAGCATTTATCAATATTCAGCACGCAGTATTCGGGGAAAAGATATCGAGCTAGAGCAATACAAAGGTAAAGTGCTACTGATAGTGAATACAGCAAGTAAGTGCGGATTTACCCACCAATATTCAGATCTGCAAAAGCTTTATGAGCGGTACGAGGAACGCGGCCTCCAAATTCTCGGCTTTCCTTCCAATCAATTTGGAGAGCAAGAACCCGGCAGCAATGAAGAGGTTAATGTATTTTGCCAAATCAATTACGGGGTAACCTTCCCACTCTTTGAAAAGGTTGACGTAAAAGGCGAAGCTAAACACCCTCTTTTCACCTACCTGACAGAACAGGCTGGATTTGAAGGGTTCGACATCAACCATTCTTCAGGAAAGCTGCTGCAAAGCATGCTTGAAGACAAAGATCCAGAGGCTCTGAACAATGACGAAATCAAGTGGAACTTCACTAAATTCCTGATTGATCGCGAAGGCAATGTGGTCACTAGATTCGAATCTACGGTGGACCCGCTGGATATTGAACCAGCTATCGAAGCCCTGCTATAAGTTTCTAATATATGAAATATCCGCCCAGCTTTCGGGCGGATTTTTTGGGTTTAAGCATCTGCTTAATCATGTTCGGTACTGCTCGGTAAACACTTCAAAATAAGGAGTCGTGTCCCTCTCCGCCATCGAACCATTCGCACCAGGTCCCCAGCCGATTTCAGCACGCCAGCTTCCCAACACACCTGACTGAATCAGCGCCTCCTCATTTACACCGATCAGCTGATCCGCCTGTGGTGCCACGTATAAAGCATCTACAGGACAATAAGCTTCACACATGAAACAGGTCTGGCAATCTTCCTGACGGGCAATGACCGGAATCTTCCCCTGCATTTCGAATACGTTCGTCGGACACACTTTCGTACACAGCTTACAACCAACACAACGCTCCAAGCTGATTAATTCGATCATATCGTTTGCCCCTCCTTCAGCGCATTCAGTTCATGAGCATGGGGCACAGCCTCTGTACTGACGCTTATATGTTGAATACCGGATAAGATCAGCCGGTGAGTCTGGCGCGGATCAAGCTCCGGATATTCCGCTAGCTTTTGCAGTCCGCGGGTCTCTTTCCGGGCGAGTGCCGCGGTGTACATCCACCTGCCGACCGCGAGCATAGCCGCGGCTTCACGTGATTGCACGATGCCCTGAACGCTGGCAGGAGCCTGCCCGTTCAAATAGGGCATCAAGGCATTCAGCCGCTTCAAGGCTGAAGAAATGCCCGGCTCGCTGCGGAAATAATTGATCTGCAGCGGCAAGATTTCACGCTGGATTGCCGCGATTAGCGGCTTCACCTCCAGCGTTTCCGAGGCATCGGCGCCAGCCGCCAGCCCGTAGCGTCCCGCTGCGGTCAGCTTGCGGCTGTTCGCCTGTCCTCGGCAGGACAGCGCATGCTGCGCGGCTCCCTGTCCAGCCCAGCTTCCGCTGCACATGGCCCAGGAAGCGTTATAAGCCCCGCCGCCGGAGATGGCGCCGGTCACTTTCTCGCGAGATGCGGCATCACCGGCCGCATAGAGTCCGGGCACGGTCGTCTGGCAATCCGTGCCGCTCAAGCGCAGACCGCCAGTCCCGCGCATCGTGCCCTCATAGCGCAGGGTGAGCGGGAATTTCTGCTTAAACGCATCAATTCCCGCCCGCTCCAGCGGCATAAAGAAAATCGGATGCGCTTTGCGCAGGAAATCCTGTTTCTCCGCGGTGTCTGCCAGATCCAGCGAAGCGTAAACCGGACCCTTCAGCATCAGCTCAGGAATGCTGCCAAAGGTCCGATCCCCTCTATGCAACGGATGACCGTCCGCGTCATAGAGAGTGGCCCAAGCCAGCATGCGTCCACGTGTTACGGTTCCGTCCGCAAAGCTTGGCGCATATTGGCGGCTGAATTCCATACCCGAAAGATCAGCTCCCACCTCTGCGGACATCAACAATCCTTCCCCTGTCAGCACGTTGCAACCAAGACCTTTGCTGAGAAAAGCACAGCCGCCGGTAGCCATCACAACGGCATTTGCCTTCACTTCCCAGGACTCTCCTGTCAGGCGGTTGATCCCACGCGCTCCACCAACACCGTGTTCATCGTGAAGAAGTTCCAGCGCTGGTGACTGATCAAGAATTGTGACCCCTGCTTTGCGCACAACTTTTCGCATAATCCGCATATATTCTGGTCCATGGAGATGGGTACGCAGTGAGTTTCCTTCTTCATCCTTCGGAAACGGATACCCCCACTGCTCCACTTGAGCCAGGTTCTGCTCTACCTGATCCAGCACCCGGTGAATCCAAGCATTCTCCGATAAATATCCGCCGGCCTTAAGTCTGGCCTGCACTGCCTGCTCCCGCAGCTCGGCAATGGGAGGGATAACGAGCAATGTTGTTCCACCCGGTGCAGTTGCGCCACTTGTGCCCAAGTAGCCCTTATCCGCCAGGACTACCTTTGCACCTTGCGAGGCTGCACTCCATGCCGACCACGCCCCAGCAGGACCTCCGCCAAGCACGAGGACATCCACTGTCATTTTCTTCTTAAGCTGCGACATATTTTTTCCTCCTACACCATTAGCTGAGTTAGTTGAACTTAAAAATCACTAAAGGGAGGAGTGGCGGAGAGGCGGCCGAAAGTCCAAATATTCACCGCAGTCACTCAATTACCTTTACAGAAGAATCTTAAGTTCAATTAAAGCAGCTTTTAAGCAACTTTATTGCAGCCGCCAATCGCTAATATTGAAGTCTTTTTTCGCTAACTTCTCTTCGACGAGGAAGTTTTTGGTACCGTCCAGCAGCTTTGTTCCTTCATCAGTGAACGCAGTATCCTTGATATCACTAATCGGATTCACTTGCTTCGCCAGCTCAGGCGTTGTATCTCCGATTTCAGCCAGAAATTGATAATACTCATCTTCATGCTGCTTCAAGTCTGCCAAGGCTTTCTCTCTAGCTTCGTTCCATACCTTCGGAAAATCAGGGAATTTCGCCAGATAATCCTCAGACACAACTGTTGCGCTAGAACCAAGCAGGTTCGGGTGCTTCGAGGCATCATCCAAGTGAGTGTAACCTTGGTCAATCAGCTTCAGCGCAGGAACACCTAGATTTGTTGTAGCATCTACATCTCCACGGGCTAAAGCTGCAGTAGCATCAGGAATGAGCATATGCACGAGTTTGTAGTCGGTCACGCCTTCTTCCTGTAGTAATCCAACTACATAACGGTGCATGAAGGAGCCTTTTTGAATCGCGATAGTTTTACCTTGCAGATCTTTCACCGTCTTGGGCCCATCCTTCTTGCCGATCAAATAACCAATCGTGTTCGCGGAAGATTGTGAAATCAGACGGGTCTTGGCTCCAGAAGCGTAGGCAATAATAGCAGGTGTATCTCCAAGGCTGCCGATATCCAGCCGACCACTAATCAAGGATTCTGTCTGATCCGGACCGTTTGGAAAGCCAGTAAGCTTCACTTCAGTAATGCCGTATTTCTTCAACTCTTCTTGAATAATCCCTTTATAAAAGCCCCAACCCTCTGCACCGCCAGGCACATTCAATTTGTTGGAACCGATAAACCCAAAGTTCAATACCGCTGGAACATTGCTCGTGGCCTCTTCTCCCGCCTTCTCCGTATTTGATCCCCCGGAGGCAGATGCTCCATTGCCGCCCGTATTATTTCCGCAAGCCTGAAGCACCAGCATGGCCATCATAATTGTAGTTAAAAGTGCAAACCGAATCTTCCTAGAACGTTTCCCTTGAATCTCTCTGTACGCTTGTTTCATTGTTTCTCCCCCTAGGTTTATGCTATTTATTTAAATCTTGATCAAGCTCAGAACCCTGCCCTCGACGCCAATTTATACATAAAGTCATGGCTTGCCACCGGCTGCCTGCCCTTACCCCAGCCTACTTTTTCACGATAACCGCCAAGTAGTCCCTGCTCCTGAAGTTCCGCTTCTGTCACACCAATAATATTCTCAGAGTCTGGTGCAACGTAGAGAGCATCGACAGGACAATACAGCTCACACATAAAGCAAGTCTGGCAATCGCTCTGCCGGGCAATAACAGGAATGCCATCCTCTACCCGTTCGAAAACATTAGTCGGGCAGACAGATACACATTGGTTGCACTCTACACATCTGGCAGCGCTGATCACCTCAATCACGATAGAACACCCTCCTTAGCCACGGCTTCCGTCTTCACCCATACCTGATCTAATCCGCCACTGATCAAGCGGTGATGCTGGCCATGATCTGTAGCCTTGAAATCCTCACGCTTATGCATGCCTCTCGTCTCTGTACGAGCAAGTGCAGAATTGTACATCCAGCGGGCTGTTGCGGTCATGGCTTCGGCTTCCCGTGCCTTGACCCCTTCTGGCGTACGCTGAATTTCGCGGCTTCGTTGCTCTTTCCACAATCCATCCAGACGATCTAGTGCAGAAGTCAGCCCTTGTTCTGTCCGGAACAAATTGATGTCATACGGCTTCACCTCAGCCTGTACAGCAGACACATACTCTGCCGTTTGGGCCGCCACTCCCGGCTTCACTTCCTGATGCACCAGTGGTGATGATGATAAGCCGACTGGACTACGCTGCGCAGCGTGCGACCCCAGACTCTGTGCATAGACAGCAGCTCCTTCACCAGCAAAAGAACCTGAAGACATCGCCCACGCCGCATTATGGCTGCCACCGCCAGTAAAACCTCCGCAAATCAGCTCGCGGGTAGCAGCATCTCCTGCCGCGTAAAGTCCGGGAACACCTGTGCCGCAGCTTTCATCTGTAATATGGATGCCCCCCGTCCCCCGAACCGTGCCTTCGAGCCGCAAAGTAACCGGAAACGCATCCTTGAACGGATCAATTCCCTGGCGGTCAAATGGAAGGAAAAAGTTCGTCTGCGCCACCCGCAGCAACGGTCTCAAATCCTCTGGTGCTCCATCCAACTTGGCGTACACCTGATTACCTGCCAACAGATTCCGGGCAATTACAGAACGGCCTTTCTTGGAACCGGCTCCCTCCACAATGCTTCCATCCTCATAATAAAAGCTGGCATAGCTGTAATACGCCGTCTTGGTCACCGAAGAGAACGTAGGGCAAATCGCATAGGCATTGGAGAATTCCATGCCGGACAGATTCGCCCCAGCCTCAGCAGCGAAGAGATAACCATCTCCGGTCAACACGTTGCAGCCAAGTGCCTTGCTTAGGAAGGCGCAGCCTCCGGTAGCAATGACGACTGCTCCTGCCTGAACAGTCCAGGTTTCTCCACTCTGGGTATGAACTCCAGCCGCTCCAGCTACGCCATGCTCATCTGCCAGGAGTTCCAAGGCTGGGCTGTGATCTAGAATTTTGACGCCTGCCTTTTTCACCAGCCTACGCATTAATTTCATATATTCCGGTCCTTGCAGACTTCTTCGGAATTGATTGCCCTGCTCATCTACAGGGAATGGATAACCGGAAACACCCAGCTTGTTCATATTGGCATAGGTTTGATCCAGCACCCGGTCCATCCAGCGAGATTCAGCCAGCTGCCCGCCAAGCGCATAACGACTTGCTTTTGCCTCTTTCCGGAGCTTCTCATCCGGCTTCACATACCAGACTCCCGTTCCCGACGGTGCCGTTGCCCCACTTGAACCGCAGTACCCTTTATCTGCAAGGATTACTTTGGCCCCCTTCGCTGATGCAGTAAGGGCTGCCCACGTTCCTGCCGGACCTCCTCCGATAACGAGCACGTCTGCCACCAAATTCACCGATCCTTTTTTCACCGATCCACTCATATGTTCAAGACCTCCTCAGTTTGTTTAGCCTTCGTAACTATCTCGCCAGAACAGGAACTTTCGTTCAATAATCCGGAACAAGGAATCGATCAGCTTACCGACAATTGCGAAAATAATAATACCTACGAATACAACCTCTGTATTAGAGTTCTGCTTCGCTTCATTGATAAGAAACCCAATACCTGACTGTGATCCAATAAGCTCTGCTACAACCAAACCAATCCAAGCTACAGCCAGCGACAACCTTAGCCCTAACAAAATTCCAGGCAGCGCCGCCGGGAGTATAAGCCTGCGCAGCTTCTGATATGGACTGAATCCCAATACACGAGCTACTTCGAACAATTTATTGTCCACATTGCGGATGCCCATAAATGTATTAATATAGAGCGGAAAAAATGAGCCTGTCATAATGATCACAACTTTTGACATCTCTCCAAACCCGAACCAGAGAATAATGAGCGGCGCTATAGCTAAATGGGGAACAAGCCTAAGCACTTGTACGCTAGGATCGAGCACATATTCTACACTGCGAAACAAGCCAGTCAGTACGCCGAATAGAAGACCCAACACACCTCCAATAAGAAATCCGATGCCCGCCCTACCCATGCTGACGCCCAGATGATGAGTTAACTCTCCAGTAACCAACAAGTCGGTAAAAGCTCTTGCAATCGAAAGCGGAGTCGGCAAAAAGGTTGCTGAGACCAGCCCCGTACTCCCTGCCAGCTGCCAAAGGACTAACGTCACCACCGGGATAATTGCACCCATTCCCCAATCAGAGAGCAGGGGTTTCCATGCAACTTGTATTGCGGGTTTCTTCGGTGTCTTCTTGGATAAAGGAGCTGTGCCGCCGCTATCCAGCGTTTCTCTGGCTCTTTTAGTATTTTTGATAATAGCTTCTACTCCATCGCTCATGGTGCATCCCCCTTTTGTTTAATGAGCGTTCAAGGTTATCCGCGATAACTGTCTTGCCATCTCAACAACCGTCGTTCAATGTAACGAACAATGGAATCACTCAACAATCCAGCTACGGCAAAAATAATAATCCCCACGAACACCACTGGTGTGTCCGCAAATTGACGCGCATCGGACATCATGTACCCAATGCCTGAGGTAGATGCAATAAGCTCTGCCACTACTAACCCCAGCCAAGAAAGCCCTAGAGAGAGACGCACTCCGAGAATAATGTTCGGCAGCGCTGCTGGAAGTACTAACCTGCCAATCTGCTTCAATCGGCTGAAGCCAAGTACCCGGGAAACTTCGAACAGCTTGTTATCCACGCCGCGAATTCCCATGAACGTATTAATATAAAGCGGGAAAAAAGCTCCCTTAGCAATCAATAGCACCTTCGACTCCTCACCGATCCCGAACCATAAAATGAACAGCGGTACTACCGCCAGACTGGGAATCATGCGGATCATTTGCAGGGAAGGATCTAACAGCTTCTCCGATCTGCGGAACAGGCCTACGAGAAGTCCTAACAGCAGACCCAGTCCACCACCTAGCAGGAATCCAGAAAAGGCTCTGACCAAGCTGATTCTAAAGTTCGGCCACAGATCGCCTGAAGCCGCTAAAGTTACAAAAGATTCCGCAATCGTATACGGCGTAGGGAACAGCATCTCCGAGATCATTCCATAATGCCCGAGCGTCTGCCACAGAATTAGCACACTGCCCGGCAGCAAAAGACCAAGTCCTAGTGTTGCCACCTTTCCGGGTCTTCCGGAAGTTCTTATGGCTACAGCCCGATTTGTCATACTTTGAACCCACCTTTTTTCAGCTTTACAATCACTTTAAATAAACAGAAAGAGACCCTCGAATGTTAATGTCTTCGAAAGTCTCCATGGGTATGGTCGACCTATTTTATATTCCGGCTCCGTCTGTAAGCTCTAGCTCATCTACCTTTTCAAAATAATTCAACACCTTCAAACGCAGCTCTTGAAAGGAGGTCGTTGTTTTTTTCCGTGGATACGGTAAATCTATCGGTACAATTTTACGTATTTTCCCTGGACGCGGCTCTAGAATCACTACCCGATTCCCCAAGAACACAGCCTCATCAATATCATGCGTCACAAAAATCATGGTTGTTTGGTTAGCCCGCCAAATGTCCAGCAATACCGTCTGCATATGAGCCCGAGTGAATGCATCCAGTGCACCAAACGGTTCGTCCAGCAGCAGTATTCTCGGATTGCGCAGAAGTGCACGAGCTATTGCCACCCGCTGGGCCATCCCTCCCGACAACTCGCGGGGATAAGATTTCTCAAATCCATTTAACTTCACCAGATCAATCAATTCATCGACCTTCCGCCTAACCTCCTTGTTCCCTAGCGGTAAATCAGAGGCAATATTCTTCTCAACGGTAAGCCAGGGAAAGAGGCGATGCTCCTGAAAAATAAAACCCTTATCGATCCCAGGACCCCCAATCTCTGCCCCTTCCAGGGTGACACTGCCAGTGTACCCGCTATCCAGACCGGCTACGATGCGTAATAGTGTACTTTTTCCACAGCCGCTGGGGCCGATGACTGTAATAAATTCGCCCTCCTGTACATGGAGATCTACATTATGGAGTGCTTGAACATGACCACCGGCAGACTCAAAACGTTTATTTAGGTTCGAAATAGACAGCAACGCTTCTCCCACCTTGACCCCTCCTTTAATCTGTATGGACAAAAAAACAGAGGCATTGCGTTTTTACATTCGCAATACCTCTGTAGGAACAGTCGGCAATCTTTATTCAAAGTAAATCAATTGGAATTATAATATTTAAAATATCATCGATTTTATAAGCTGTCAACAAAAAACAAGCCCTTTTATGGAACAGAAGTGGAGTTATTTCTAGTTCATAAGTTTGAAAAGCAATGAATTAAATCACTTTTAGTAGGATGAAAGTATTAAAAAACTTTGCTTTTGCGTCGATATAATGAAGTAAGCTTATGACAAATTGGTTCTAAGGAAGGGGCTTTTGCTTGAAAAGCATATCATTAAAATGGGGAGCAACACTTGTTGCCCTTAACACCTTGTTCGGTGGTACTCTCTATGCATCTGCAGCTGAAATCACTCCACCGTTCTCCGATTTAACCGAAATACAACAGACGAAAAGTGCCGCAATCCTCGAGGCTGCTCGTCTAGGATTGCTTAAAGGCGATCCCAATGGACAATTCAGACCCACTGCGACTATGACCCGCCAAGAGCTGGCAGCCATTTTAGCGAAGACCTTAAAGCTAGATTCCTCAGTGAATTCCGCTTCTTCCTTTAGAGACGTATCTGATTCCAGTTGGAGTGTCTCCGCTATTGAGGCTGTTAAAAAGGCAGGATTTATGGAGGGTGATCTTACAGGTAATTTTAATCCATCCAGACCTGTAACTAGAGAAGAGCTTGCAGTTATATTTGTACGTGCCATCCGCGGAACTGGAGCACAAGGCGGACAAGCCAACAAGGTTAATGACGAATCCACAATCAGCAATTGGGCAAAAGAGTATACTGATGTCGCACTACGTCTTAAACTTATAGACTCTCCCGAAGATATGTTCAGCCCCAAAGGTACTGTTCAGCGGCAGGATATGGCTTCTTTTCTGCTGAATATTTTTAAAGAAGAACAACAAACTGCAACGATCGACAATATAGATGGAGATTTCGTAACGATCAATGGCACGCCTTACCTCATTGAAGGTACACTCAAAGAATTAATGGGTGATAGCAACCATGATGCTTTAAGAGGAGCTGTCCTTAAGTTCAATTCCTTGAATCGTCATGTAGATGGTTTGCAAGAGCTTGAAATTGTACAAAAAGGGGTTCAACTAAATACCTCCGGCTTACCCTCCGATTCTTTGCTCAATATTTCTGGAAATGATGTTTTTATTAAAGGCAATGTTACCGGTGATTTGAAGATTAAAAATGGCGTTTCGAGTATAACTTTTCAGGGCCAAGTTGGGCAGATCATTGTGGATTCTATAACTCCAGTTACTATTCATGGCAGCGGTTCCCTGCAAACCTTAAAAATAGTTGAAGGCGGCGCTAGGATCACCATCGATCCCTCCTTGTCTATTCAAAATCTGCAGTTGCCTGGCATGAGTCTGCCTTCACATTTCATAACAAATTACACAGCCATTCAAAATAATATCCAAACGGTTCAAAATGCATCTGGAGCCGTTGCTCCTGCATATACTTCGTCCACGTCTGCTAACGCCGTGAGCGATCCGACTCCTGAGCCTACTCCGATAGCGACTCCTAGTCCTACTCCAGTGGCGACTCCTAGTCCTACTCCGGTCGCGACTCCTGAGCCTACTCCGGTGACGACTCCTGAGCCTACTCCCGTAGCGACTCCTAGTCCTACTCCGGTGACGACTCCTAGTCCTACTCCGGTCGCGACTCCGAGCCCTACTCCGGTGACGACTCCGAGCCCTACTCCCGTAGCGACTCCTGGTCCTACTCCGGCGCCGACTCCGGAGCCTACTCCCGTAGCGACTCCTAGTCCTACTCCGGTGACGACTCCTGAGCCTACTCCGGTCGCGACTCCGGAGCCTACTCCAGTGACGACTCCTAGTCCTACTCCGGTAGCGACTCCTGAGCCTACTCCGAGTCCTACTCCGGTAGTGACTCCTAGTCCTACTCCGGTGCTGACTCCTGAGCCTACTCCGGTACCGACTCCTGAGCCTACTCCGGTGGCCACTCCTAGTCCTACTCCGGTCGCGACTCCTAGTCCTACTCCGGTGGCGACTCCTGAGCCTACTCCCGTTGCGACTCCTAGTCCTACTCCGGTAGTGACTCCTAGTCCTACTCCGGTGCTGACTCCTGAGCCTACTCCGGCGCCGACTCCGGTGAACCATGCACCAGTCGCGCAAAATAATATTGATCCAATATCTGCTCTGATCACAAACGGTGTCCAAAACGTCGACATCAGTAATGTGTTCATTGATCCGGACGGCGACCCGCTTACATTCGCAGCTGCATCCTCTGACGCTAGCGTTGCCACTGTATCTGTAAATGGGAATCATCTCAACCTTGTGCCGGTCAATTCAGGTACGGCCATGATTACAATAACAGCAATGGACGGCCAAGGTGGCGTTAACACTTCTACTTTTGTATTCACTGTAACGTCTAATCAGCCACCAATTGCGATATCTGGAATCACTACTCAACTCTTAACACCAGGTATCACGGCACCACGTATATTTGATCTGGCCCAGCTTTTTCAAGATCCAGACAATGACATGCTTACTTATTCAGCTTCTATAGATAACGTAAATGCTGGTACACTTAGCCTTAATGGCAACACTCTGACGGTAACTCCGGCAGCTAATAGTTCAGCTAGTGGTTTAGTGACCCTCACAGCAATGGATAATAAAGGAGGTTCAACCACCTCAACTTTCACCTTGATTACAGCCCAGCTTGTAAACAACGGCTTTGTGCCAATAACCACCAAGCAAGGTGTGTCCAATATTTCCTTCGATATTTCCAAGCTGATTCCTAATCAGAGTCAATTTAAAGTGTATACAGAAAGCAGCACAGGTTCATTGAGCGGACCTGCAACTCTGAATGGAGCTATATGGAATGGTCCTACAAGTCCAGGAACGGTATGGATAGTAGGTTCTGATGGCAAAGCGGTTGTATTATCTATAAGTGTGGCTTCACAGGGTACCTCCGAGCTATTCTTCTCAGAGTATCTGGACGGCGGTGACGGCAGAATCGCAGTTGAGCTGTACTATAAAGGAAATGGTAATCCCGCAGGAAAAGCAGAAGGTTACACCCTTGAAGTCCACCAATTTATGAAAGCCACTCAAACCAAACAGGTTTATTCCCGGTCATTATTTCCTGTATCTGTAGCAATGCCTTATATGTTTATAGATTCTACTTTTGGGGACGCATTTGATTTAATGAATATCTCCTATTACAATGATGAGCTGAGTCTATATAATCCAAAAACATATAATATTACAGCATTAGTACTGAAGAAAAACGGCCAAATCGTAGATGTTCTCGGTGACCCTACCTCTAATCAGCAATTCCTCTCCACAGGTGGAACTATTGTCCGTAAATCTGGTATATACACTGGATCACAGCAGTATTCACTTGAGGGCGAGTGGAATCAATATCCCAAAGGAAGTTACCAGTATTTTGGAAGTCATACTCCTTAAGCAGCCCTTTCTAATGTAAAAAACAAGCAGGCAGTGAGCCTCCAGATATTGGAGAATCACTGCCTGCTTGATTATCTGCATTGCGTAGCGTTAAGTCGACTTTGGGTAAACCTCGGAATAACTCCTCCGGATCCCCCCGTATATTTTATATCGCCGAATCTAGATCAAATCTTTGATTTAGTTGCATTCTGTACACTTATTTCGTATAAAAAAGGGGGTGTCCTGAATATAACTGTATTCTATACAATTAAAATCCAGAAAAATCACCTTTAGCTGAGGAAATCATGAAAATAAGTGTACTGAATACAGCTATTTTTTGGGGACAATTTATTCGATGAGTTATAACTGTACAAAATACACTTATATGCTCCCACCGTCACTTCAACATATGTTCACCGCTTCAACATCTGCATTTTGCCTCCACTTGTTACTTATACTCCTGCATCTTCTTCCACTTCTTCCACTTCTTCCTCTACTTCCTCTACTTCCACTACTCCTTCTACTTCCTCCACAACTTCTACCTGCCGTTTCAAAATATCACTTCAAGCATATCGCTCCCCCGGCTCTTAATAACGCTGCTTACATCAGATATCTTAAATATAAATACACGCTGGAGATCACAATGGACAACAGCATCAAAGGAAAACCGACCTTCAAATACTTCATGAACGTAATCGGGTACCCCTCTTTACCTGCCAAACCCGCTACGATCAAATTAGCACTCGCACCAATCAATGTGCCATTGCCACCCAGACAAGCCCCTAAGGCCAAACTCCACCATAACGGCTCCAAATTGCTGATCCCCATATTGCCCATCTCCTGAATCAGAGGGATCATAGTTGCTACAAAAGGAATGTTATCCAGAAATGCTGAGGTAATGGCGCTGACCCATAAAATCATCATTGAGCTCATCAGCACATCACCATTCGTTATTTCAATCGCTTTTGCTGCCAGCTCTGCAATCACACCTGTCTCTACAAGCCCTGACACCAACACGAACAGTCCGATAAAAAAGAAGATCGTAATCCACTCCACGCTGTGAAAAGCTTTTTCCAGCATATGTTCCCCTCCGGTCAGCAGCAGCAGTAAAAATGCACCGGCCAGTGCAACTGTAGCGGACTCCAAATGTAACGCCTGATGTAAAAAGAACCCGGCAATCGTAATTGCCAATACGATCAGACATTTTCGCAGCAGCTTATGATCCGTAATCATAACCTTCTCATCCATATCCATGATGCTCTGCTGCAATTCAGGTGTAGTTTTAATTTGTTTACCGAACATCAATAACAGCAGCGGGATATACGCCAAAACAATGATGATAATCACAGGTGTCAGATTGCTAATAAAAGCCATGAAGGTCAGCTCCTTAACAGCACTGCCAATCATGATATTAGGCGGGTCTCCGATCAAGGTTGCCGTTCCGCCTACATTAGATGCGATAATTTGTGACATTAAAAAAGGCAGCGGATGTATGCGCAGTTGTCTTGTAATACTGAAGGTGACTGGCACCATAAGCAGCACTGTCGTCACATTATCCAAAAAGGCTGAAGCCACTGCGGTAATCACAAACAAAGCAATCAGTATTCTTTTCGGCTTCCCCTTCGCCAACTTAGCTGATTTCACAGCTGCGTATTTAAAGAGCCCCGTCTCTGCGGTAATCCCTACAATCATCATCATCCCTACAAGCAGTCCTATAGTATTAAAATCGATGTGCTGCAGTGCCGTCTCCTGATCCACAATGCCCATCGCTATCATGACGATAGCTCCTAACATCGCCAGAATGGTACGGTGAATCTTTTCGGAAATAATAAGTCCATAAATCAGCAGAAAAATGCCTATCGCCCAAACCGCTTGCTGTTCCATAATATCCCTCGGTCCTTCTATGTAATTTCGTTAACTTACAGTCTACTCATCATATAACCTTATTATCATAAAATAGATTTGTATTTTTCGCACGGGGATTGTGGAATCATTCCACTAAAAAACGACTCTGCCGGATGTTTATCGGAGAGCCGTTGTAGATTCGATTATTTCATTTTTAGAGCCTGAGG
This sequence comes from Paenibacillus sp. FSL R7-0163, assembly GCF_037969975.1. NCBI lineage: Bacteria > Bacillati > Bacillota > Bacilli > Caryophanales > Paenibacillaceae > Paenibacillus > Paenibacillus sp. FSL R7-0163. Next base: position 92,366 of record NZ_CP150224.1, on the reverse strand, counting down.
CTCCTTGAAAGCAGTTAACGTCCCTTTAATCTGCACAATTATCATACCGTTTAGATCAATAGCAACCAATTTCCTATCGGTCTGGGCTACATACATGCCATGTCCCAGGCACCAAACTCCTCCTCATATAAGTAACTGCCTCATTTGGATAGATTCTTAAAATCAAATATAATAACATCAGACGAGCAGGATATAACCCTTATGGATTATTATTCCATTTTGTCAAAAACAACAGAAGAAATCAAAACATTTACTCACAAACTTACATTTTGTAAGTCATTGTGTTATAATAATCACATTCCTCCATACACGGACAGGCTTTAGCAAATATATGAATAACAAGGGGTTTGTGAGCATGAGTAACGAAACAACCGCAGCACCAGCATCCGATTTTGAATTTGGTATCTATACCTTAGGAGACATCGTTGCGGATTGTCATACAGGGAACAAGATCAGTCCAAAACAACGTCTCGACGAAGTCGTGGCTGCAGCTAAGCTGGCAGATGAGGCGGGACTTGATGTATTTGGTGTAGGTGAGCATCATCGTCTTGATTTTGTAATTTCTTCGGTGCCAGTCGTACTGGCTGCCATTTCTCAGGTTACTAACAGAATTAAACTAACGAGCGCAACAACCGTATTAAGCACCATTGATCCTGTGCGGGTGTTCGAGGATTTCGCCACACTTGATTTGCTGTCGAATGGACGTGCAGAGATTATTGCGGGGCGTGGTGCGTTTGTGGAGTCTTTTCCGCTCTTCGGGTATGAGCTTGAAGATTATCACCGTCTATTCTCCGAGAATATCAATTTACTCTTGGAGCTTAACAAACATGAAGTTATGAACTGGGAGGGCTCCTTCCGTTCATCGCTGAAGGATTCGGAGATTGCTCCACGTCCATTACAGGAGAATCTTCCACTCTGGATTGGTGTAGGCGGTTCTCCAGAAAGCGCGGAGAAGGCCGGGATGCTCGGGACCGGAATGGCTATCGCCATCCTAAGCGGCAGTCCAGAGCCTTTTCAAGAGCTTGCCGCAACCTATCGGCGTTCCGGAATTCAAGCAGGACATGCACCGGAGGATCTAAAGATTGCGATCACTAGCCACGGCTACATTGCTGAAACCTCACAGCAGGCGTTGGACGAATATTACCCTTACTACTATAGTTACCGTAACTCTATCCGTCCAAAACCGGGTCAAGAGTACAAGGTGTCTCGTGATGACTTTGGGCAATATGTATCTGCTGATAACACGATGGCTGTGGGCAGCCCGCAGCAAATTATCGAAAAAATTCTCTATCAGCATGAGCTGTTCGGTCATAGCCGCTTTATGACTCAGCTCGATATCGGCGGCCTTCCTTACGCTAAGGTAGCCAAAGCCATTGAGCTTTTGGCAACAGAGGTTGCACCTGTCGTACGGCGTGAGATCGCCAAGAAGAACAACCGTTAGAATGGAATACCAAAAAGGGGCCCTCAAGCCAATGGCTGAGGCCCCCTTTTTATAAAAAAATCACGCAAAGGATGGTTTATTATTATCTACTTTTCCGCTGATAAGCTTCTTATACTCGTCGTCTCCGCCGTCCAAAGAAGGTGCAGTATAAATCTGAGCTGAAGCTGGCTGCTGAGCAGAATGACTCGAGCCTGCTTTTCTTTTGGTGCTTTTGTCATCGCCGCCTGCACTCCTGCTCCCACCACTCGCAGATCGGAGAACAGCATCAGATAAGCTGTTAATACCTTTTATTCTCTTCATGCTGAATCCTCTCCTACTAAATGATTGATGGTACGGAATAAATCCTGATTATTCCCAACTACCGCCTTAAGATCATCTGCAGATAATCCATCACTTCCTGAGAAATGAACGGAAAGAACATACTTCTTACCTAGAGGATAGCATAGGATATATACCTCTGCAACTTCCGTGCGTTGAAAAAAAGTCCATTTACTCGATAAAAATGCATCTACCACACTAGGCTGCTTCTCATTCCCTTTCGTTACAGACAAGGGATAGGAGTGACCGCGTCCGACATTCCCCCCCACCTGAACTAGTTGTTCCTTCGCTTGTGCCTGCCAGATAGCTGCACCGATTACACGACAATGCTTCGGAGGTAAAAAGGAATTGCGTATCGCCTCACTAAGTGCGTGATACTTCTCTCCATTCTCGGAGATGGTCACATTACTATTATATTGCCAAAAAAAATGAAGGATACTTTCCTTGCGCCTTAAATCCATCTTTAGCTGCTCTAAATCTTTAAGCGGGTCACGGAATCTTCCACGCTCTTGAATACTATCAATAATCTTACCACAGCTCACATCCACAGCAGCCGTAGGATTATCGTGATGCACTTCATACTCTAACGATGTAATTCCTGCTAAATCAGATAGCAGATGATATTCTTCTACATTTTCTCCAGGGATCAGATCATCACGCGCAGTTACCTGATCAGGTACTAGACAAAAAACACGGCTGCGCCGCAATCTAGCCCAAAACAAACCCATTTCAAACCCCGTATTATCGCGGGTCACATAATAATATTTACCACGGATTTTGGCGACATCATCTGGCGAGAACACAAATACGGCAAAATCGCTCTCATCCAAATTTCTCTCCAACGCCTCCATGGTGTATTCATTCGCACGAAAAGCGTTGGCATACCAAGGATGCACTTCAGCATCCCTCTTCAGCTGCTCATGAATCGCTCTTGCATAACGTATAGACTCCCTGGAAGATCCAATGAATAGCTTTGGTTTAGTCACGGCAATGCTCCTTCATCCTCTTTCCCGATATGTAATAATTATACAAGTCTTTAGACCACCAGAAAAGAGGCCTTATTCTCAAAAAATATTATTCTAAACCTCGTAAATTGGGTAAGGAATTACGACTACTCTCAAAAAGCGAGGATACTATGAACAAAATGATAGGTGTCACCCTGCTCACAGCTTGCCTTTTGGGTATAGCAGCGCCACAGTCTGCTGAAGCAAAGACAGCAGCAGGAAGTTATACCGCACAGGTATATGCGAGTTCTTTAAATGTACGCGATGAACCGGCTAAGAATGCAACTGTTGTAGGATCAATTAAGAATGGGGCTCGGGTTACTGTGACTGATGAGCAGCACGGATGGTTAAAGGTTAAGGCGGGGAGCACCTCTGGCTGGGTAGCGGGTTATTACCTAAAAAAGGTGAACAGCAACTCCCTGCAATCCAGCGCTTCTGGAACGTCTATTGCTACTAAAACCAATACTGCCTCGTCAACATCAGCCAATGCTTTTAGTAGAACTTCAAAGGCTACAGTCACGGCTGATTCTCTACGCATCCGAAGTGGCCCAGGAACACAATATAAGGTGCTCGGTTCTTTAAAAGCCAAGGATACAGTCACTCTCCTTCTTCATCAGAACGGCTGGGCTCGAATTCGCACAGCCAGCGGTGAAACTGGTTGGGTGGCAGAGCAATATATCCGAAGCGGAAGCACACCAAGCAGTACAAGCAGCATAAGCACCGTCCAGCACAAAGGCGGACTACGAGGAAAGCTGATCGTCATCGATCCTGGTCATGGCGGCAGTGATCCGGGCATGCTCGGCACTACATATAACACCATGGAAAAGGATTTGAATCTGCACACTGCACTTTATGTCCGGGATGCTCTTGTTGCTAAAGGAGCACGGGTAGAGATGACTCGCACCCGAGACGATCAAAAGCCCACGTTAGCACGTCGTGTTCAGATGAGCCAAGCCCTGCGTGCTGACGCTTTTGTAAGCGTTCATTATAATTCTTCACCTAAAAATGTGTCCGGAACGTTGACCTTCTTTTATTCAGAAGCGGATGATTTGAAGCTCGCGCGGGCGATTGAAACCCGGCTGGGGCAAGGCATCGGTCTGAAGAGCAACGGGTTGTCCTTTGGCGATTATCACATCCTAAGGGAGAATCGGATTCCAGCTACCTTGGTCGAACTTGGATTCCTTACCAATCCTATAGACGAGTCCATTGTCCGCAAGACCTCCTATCAGAAAAAAGCGGCTAAAGCCATCGCCGAAGGCGTAGCAGATTATTTTAAATAACTGGCTGGAACAACCCTCCAAAAAAAAAGCCCGACCCATGTATCTCTCAGGTATGATCTGAGGAGATTTGTGGGTCGGGCTCTTTTGACTGCTTCCTTATACGAGCATTTGATAGACCAAGAACAAGTTCAACGATACAACCAGACCGGAGATAATCCAGCCCAGAGTGGCTGTCATTTTGCGGTTCACTAACCCGCCCATAATCTGGCGGTTGCTTGTAAACACAACCAGTGGAATCAACGCGAACGCAATCCCAAAGGACAAAATCACTTGACTTATTACGAGTGCCTTCGTTGGATTCACACCAAAACCAATGATCGCTAGTGGGGGAATGATGGTAATCGCACGGCGCAAGTACAGGTTAATTCTTTTGTTGATGAAGCCTTGCATAACCACATCGCCAGCCATAGTCCCTACGGAGGAACTCGACAGTCCCGCAATGAGTAGTCCCAGCCCAAACGAGATCGCCGTTACTGGCCCAGCTAAGTGACCAAATTGCTGAAACGCGACATCCAGATCCTCAACCACGAGACCATTTTTGAAAAACAATGCCGCAGAGACAATAACCATAGCCATATTTACTGCACCTGCGATAATCATCGCAATTATAATATCTATAAATTCCAGTTTGAAAATCTGTTTTTTCTCCGATTCATTCACCCCGACGATACGGTTCTGTGTAAGTGATGAATGCAGGTAAATCGCATGTGGCATCACGGTTGCACCTAGAATTCCTGCGGCCAAAAGGATGCTGTCCACCCCTTCAAACTTAGGTGTAAACATGCCTACGGCAACTGCTCCCATATCCGGTTTAGCTACAATAACTTGAAAAGCGAAGGCTAATACGACTATAAGGATCATCGCGGCAATCCCTGCCTCTAGGGAGCGGTATCCCCGGCGTTGCAGCTCTAAGATAGCAAATGAGCCCACCGCAGTAATCAGTGCTGCTGGCAGCATGGGAATATCAAATAAGAGATATAATCCTAATGCCGCCCCGATAAACTCTGCCAGATCCGTAGCTATAATCACCAGTTCACTTTGAATCCATAAGAAGATAGATACACTCTTCGGAAAACGATCATGAGCGATCTCAGGCAAGTTCTTGCCTGTCGCAATCCCCAGCTTGGCGGATAACGCTTGGATTAGTACAGCCATTAGATTAGAGGCTACGATCACCCACAATAAAAGATATCCATATTTGGAGCCTGCCGTAATATTGGTGGCAAAATTACCCGGATCCAGATAAGCAACTGCAGCGATAAAAGCTGGGCCTAGGAAAGGAAGTAATCGTTTAATCCCTTTGATCTCCCCGTTAAGTACGGCTTGTGCTGAAACAGAGTTCTTATGTTGTTTTATATGTGGTTGTTCTACTAAAGTTTGTTCGAGCATTTCAATTCCTCCTCTTGCCCTGAAAAAGTTGTCTATATACACGAAAGTTTCCCCTGTGCAACTTATATTTAAAGTATATGCTTATTTCTGAAAAATGTAAATATGTTTCATATGGAATTTTCATTTGCTTATAATACTTATGACCAATAACAAAAAAAGCTAGACGATGATCAGAAATTACCCGATCTTCGCCTAGCTTAAGCTGCTTATGAATTTTTCTTCCATGTGTCCTTCAGCGGTACTATCCGATTCAGCACCAGCTTATCTGCCGTGGTGTACTTCGTATCCACACAGAAAAATCCATGCCGGATCAATTGAAATTTATCTTCTGGCGTTGCGTTGCCCATCGATGGCTCCAGCAAACAATCCTTCAGGATCGTCAAGGAATCCGGATTAAGATACGCGTCCCAGCGCTCACCGTCTTCTTTAGGACCGTCGTTATCTTTCAGCAGCCGCTCATATAGATGAACATCAGCTTTGATAGCATGATCTGCCGATACCCAGTGAATGGTTGCCTTAACCTTCCGTTCATTAAACCCGCTTCCGCTCTTCGTTCTCGGATCATAGGTGCAGCGAAGCTCTAGGATTTCTCCGGTAACTTCGTCCTTGATTACTTCGTTGCATTTAATGAAATAAGCACCCTTTAGCCTTACCTCGTTCCCCATAGTCAGCCTGTGATAACCTTTTGGCGGCTCCTCCATGAAATCTTCTTGTTCAATATAAAGGGTTCGTGAAAAAGGAACCTCTCTTTCCCCAAGTGACTTATCTTCACTGTTATTCTCAATCGTCAGCCCTTCATTATGATCCTCAGGATAATTAGTAATGACCACTTTTAAAGGCTTAAGAACAGCCATCACACTTGGAACCTTTGCCTTCAAAGCTTGTCTAAGCGCATGCTCTAACATGGCAATATCCACAATGGTGCTATTTCTGACAAATCCAATTTCCTTCACAAAATTCCGGATACTCTCCGGTGTAAAACCTCTTCTGCGTAAACCGCGAAGCGTAGGAAGTCTTGGGTCATCCCAACCGTCCACATAATGGCCTGTAACCAGTTGCCTGATATACCGTTTACTCGTCACAACTCCGGTGATGTTCACCCGTCCAAACTCTCTTTGCTTGGGAGCTTCAGGGGTATCCAGCTCATTCAGTACCCACTCATAGAGCGGCCGATGATCCTTAAATTCAATCGAGCATAAGGAATACGTAATCCCTTCGATAGCATCTTGTATAGGATGGGCAAAATCATACATCGGATAGATACACCATTCGTTACCCGTTCTATAATGCTCCGCATGAATGATTCTGTAAATCACCGGATCACGTAAGTTGATATTAGGTGAGCTCATATCTATTTTAGCCCGCAACACTCTGGCTCCCGTCGGATAATCTCCAGCTTTCATCTCCGTAAATAACCGCAAATTCTCTTCTACAGAACGCTCCCGGAACGGGCTGTTTTTTCCCGGCTCCGTAAGCGTCCCTCTATAGGCTGTCACCTCTTCAGGTGATAAATCACAGACATAAGCCTTTCCTTTTCGGATTAACGTAACTGCGCTATTGTATATTTTCTCAGAATAATCTGATCCATAAAAAATATGGTCCGGTGGATAGCCCATCCATTGAATATCTTCGATGATGGCATTTACATACTCCAAATCCTCTTTTAAAGGATTGGTGTCATCAAAGCGCAAATGGAACTTCCCGCCATACTTTTTCGCAGTCGTATAGTTCGTGTGAATAGCATACGCACTGCCAATATGCAGATACCCGTTAGGCTCAGGTGGAAATCTCGTGCAAATATCTCTACTGTAAGTCCCTGCTCCCAGCTCTTCTTGAATCAATCTGTCGATGTAACTCTCTGCTAATACTTCCGGTTCCTCGTTCATTGGTGTTACCTCCTGTTTATAAGTGATATCCGCCTGCTTAATCTGCAAAATAAAAAGAACCTCACCTCCAAGACTTATGGTCTTGGGGACGAAATTCTCGCGGTACCACCCCAGGTTCATTAATATGTCACCATATTAATCTCATCAAGTACGGCAAAACATCTTACGCAGTGCTTATACTCTAGCTCTATAACAGGAGCTCCCGTCATACCATCCCCTTAGTCCGGTTCCGATATGCCGCTCAGAGGCTTGTTTCGATAAAATCCCCCTTACCCTGTTCTCATCATCCAGGGCTCTCTGTGAAGGAATGATTTCATGTACTCTTCTCGTCATCGCGTTTGATTATTTTGTATAGGATACCAAAAAGATAACCCTATGTAAATGTGCTTATTCCTCGCTCAGCGCCGTTAGAAGCTCCAATACTACTTCATTGTCAGGCTCTGCAGCCAAAGCTCTACGCGCGTATTCCAATGCAGCAGCTTCAGCTCCTAGCTCGTAGTTACAAATTGCCATGCTATAAAGCACTGATGCTAATGGTTCTTCCGTATTGGCATGCATAGAGCGTTCTAAGTAAACCAATGCTTCCGCGAATTTATCCATTTCATACAGCAGTAAGCCAGCATCTAGCGACAGGTCATAACTCTGTTCCATCGGATAATAGCCAGTCCACATCAACTGTATTCCTCGCTGTAAATCCAGCATTTCTTCATCACTGGCACTGGGCAGTAGCTCCGAAATCTGTTCAGCACTATGGATAAACCATTCAGCATCATACCCACCCAAACGCCAAAAGGCCAAAATTTGCTGCAGCCCCATCGTATCTAATTGCTGATCCATCCATTCCTTCATACTAAAGAAATCATCGGGACCAAAACGTTCTATAAACCGCTTGTAACCCAGCCGAGTATTTGTATAGCTCAACGGAGTTGGAAGCATAAGAATACAGCCGATGTTCAGGTTTTTATAGTGATGACTGGTGAATATTGAATGCGCCCCTTTTTGTTTCAGCACATGTTCTATCGCATGATAATTCGCAGTCAAAGAGAAGCTTCCGTGATGAATCAGCAATGGAGGTTCTGCAAATTCCCAGTTCTCTAAGCGATGGTCTCCCTTATCCGCTGTAAGCAGCACGATTCCCTCTGTAGAGAGCCGCGCAAGCCGCTCCAGACAAGTGAGCCCCACCACCGGAAAGAGTATATGTGAATCCTCCAGCTTCTGCTGATAAAGCGCTATAACGTCATGATAGGGATAAGTCTCCTCTTCATAACTAGCCGCACGCCGATAATGGTACTGCGGGATGATTTTGCCGAGCGCATCGGAGGGGTTATCCGGATCAACTTCCGCCGAATACTGGATCGAAACCTCACATTCATATATTTTTCCTTCATCCACATAAATTAATTCTTGCGGAATGCTGTCAAAAAAATAATTTGCCACAATCACCAATGGCTGCTGTAAATCACCCGGCCGAATGTTGAGCTTAGCGTGTACTAAATGTAGTTCTACATCCTGCACAGCATCAAAACGTGCGAAGTCCAAAATACCCTGCTTCACGTAAGGAAGTAGGCTCGGGTGCTGCTGCCAACTGGATATATTTTTGGAAGGCAAATCGCTCATCACATAACGAAAAGGAGGTAGAGGAATATCTGCGTAGTCTACGATTTCACACAACTTTTTAAGCACATGGAACGCTAACCGGCCTGCTCCCGCTCCAAGTTCTAGAATCGTAACGGTCTCTGAGAGATGCCCTTGTCCAGCCCGGTCTTGCAGGAATCCAAAGATCATCTCTGCGTATGCTGTTGCAATCATAGGGTTACTCGTGATGTACTGCGGGACCTGATCATTATTCCAAGCCTTTAATCCCTGCTCTTCATAATATGTTCGTTGCAATTCCCAAATCGGTGCTTCGCTGAAGCGATATTGCTGCTCTTTGTTACCTGTCATCTGTTTCTTTACCCGCTCTCTGTCTAGCTTGTTTGAATAATCTATAGCAAATGCCTTATTGCGCTCTCAATGTGCGTGACCTGAAAATGACGTATTCAGCCTCTGTTGGAATGGAAACGGAAAATGATAATAATGCCGCCTTGGAGGTTGAAGAATCAGGTCCTTTCAACGTTTGATAAAAAGAATTTCCTTTACTGTCCACACTCACCAGCTCTAATTCCGCGTTTCCTTTAGGGATGATGAATCCGGAGGTATTTTGCACGCCTAAGGTTAATCTATATTCTTTCCCGGATTGAGCCTGCGTTAGCATAGTAGGATATAAAGGATACGGATGTGCTGTCGTTTCGAGTGGATAAGGAGCAAGGGCAAGATCTGCCTCAGGCTTCACCCATTCCTCCCCTTTTCTGGCTCCAATGCCAAGGGTTAATTTATTCACATTATTAAATTGCACTTCCCAGCGAAAAGACTTAAGCCCTTCTAAAATAGGGGAAGCCGGAACAAACAGAGCGCCATCCTTTACCTCTGGAGCAACGCCTAATGATTCTACGGTCTCCCCATTAAAATCTGCCTCTAGCTGCCCTGCTTTAATATTTCCTACAGATCGGTCCAACAGTGAAACAGTAACACTCTTGCTCAGAGCGTCATAGAGCAAATCTGCGCCAATCGCATTGGAGAAGGCTCGAATCGGCACCATTAATTTACCTGCTTTGAAATAAGGGGCGAGTTTACCTGGAAAAAGCACGTAATATCCCCCGTATGACAGTGGCATTACCTGTGTCCCTAACTGGACAGCTGCTGACACCGATGTAGGTGTAACCGCAGATCCCACGGCGAACATAATCACTAAAAGACCTATTACATAAGCTTTTATTTTCCCTAATCGTTGTAAGGACTCCTTGATGTGAATCATCACAAACCCCTCTCCAGTTCATCTAGAACCTTAGCCTCTATTAGTAATAATCAATGATGACCCTACACATGTCAACTTGTACCACTTCTGCTATCCATCATAAAAGACAGCATTCCGCATATATTTTCATTGAACGCTTAAGGAACAAGAAAGGAGAACATCTTATGACTTCTGCTGGACAGGATTCGGCAAAAAAAACAAACATCCCCCAGCCCATCCGAAGCGATGGCACAGGGGGATTAGATAAAGGCCCTCGCGATGTTATGCGGGATCTTGAGAATCCGGATATGTTCGTTCCTCCGGTGACTGATGCGGGCCTGGTTCCCAATTTGAAATTTTCTTTCTCCGATGCGCATATGCAGCTTAATCATGGTGGCTGGTCCAGAGAAGTAACCGTCAGAGAACTCCCTATCGCAACTACACTGGCAGGTGTGAATATGAGCCTGACCCCCGGTGGAGTACGAGAGCTTCACTGGCATCAGCAAGCGGAATGGTCTTATATGCTGTTAGGCCGCGCTCGGATTACTGCTGTGGACCAGAATGGGCGGAACTTTATAGCAGATGTAGGACCTGGTGATCTATGGTATTTTCCGCCGGGTATTCCTCACTCTATACAAGGTCTTGAAGAAGGCTGCGAATTCCTCCTAGTCTTTGACGACGGGAGCTTCTCCGATCTGAATACCTTGTCTATTTCCGATTGGTTCGCCCATACGCCCAAAGAGGTTCTTTCAGCTAACTTTGGAATACCTGCCGAGACCTTTGACTCCATCCCCACTGAACAGGTTTACATTTATCAGGATCAAGTTCCCGGCTCATTACAAAGCCAAAAGGTGCAGTCGCCTTACGGAGAAATTCCACAGAGTTTCAAACATTCGCTATTGGCACAGCCTCCATTGAAGACTCCTGGCGGGAGCGTCAGAATCGTTGATTCCAGCAACTTTCCGATCTCCAAGACCGTGGCTGCTGCACTGGTAGAGATTGAACCTGGAGGAATGAGAGAACTCCACTGGCACCCCAACAACGATGAGTGGCAATATTATCTTACCGGAAAAGGACGGATGACTGTGTTTGCCGGAAACGGTGCGGCACGTACCTTTAATTACAGGGCTGGCGATGTTGGGTATGTTCCTTTTGCATTTGGACATTATATTCAGAATACAGGAGAAGAATCGTTGTGGTTCCTCGAAATGTTCAAAAGTGACCGTTTTGCCGACGTCTCTCTGAACCAATGGATGGCTCTCACTCCCCATGAATTGGTTCAAAGTAATTTGAACGTTGGGCCCGAAGTGACCGATGCCTTACGGAAAGTGAAATGGCCAGTGGTGAAATACCCTAAGTTAAAAGAATAGGTTACTTCCTCCCTTTGCTTATTCACCAGTCTCCGCAAAATGTTTGATTCTATCTCCAATCTGGTCACGCACACGCTGGAACACTGCCCACTTCTCTTCATCCGTCCCTTGCGCTTTTGCCGGATCATCGAAGCCCCAGTGTTCCCGTTTGACCTTCGGAGGGGTCATTGGACATTTATCCGCAGCATCTCCACATAAGGTAATGACTAGATCCGCGTTGTTCAGCAGATTAGCATCAATAATATCCGAGGTCTGGCCCGTGATATCTATGCCTACTTCGCTCATGGCTTGTACAGCTTTTGGATTTAGACCGTGAGCTTCAATACCTGCACTGTACACGCTCCATTCTTTTCCTAGATATTGCTTAGCCCAGCCTTCAGCCATCTGACTTCTGCAGGAATTCCCTGTACATAAAAAATAAATTGTTTTCTTGTTCATCTTGATCTTCCCCTATTCAAATTAGTTAATTAACAACCACATATAAAGACCTAAAAGCGTAATAAATAACGTTGGAATGGTTAAAATAATACCTGTCTTAAAATACGTTCCCCAAGAAATCTTCACGCCTTTAGCCGAAAGTACATGTAGCCACAGCAGTGTGGCGAGTGAGCCAATCGGAGTGATCTTCGGTCCTAAGTCCGAACCTATAACATTCGCATATATTAAAGCCTCTCTAATGATTCCAGTGGTATGCGTCGCATCAATGGCAAGCGCGTCAATCAGAACGGTAGGCAGATTATTCATCAGCGATGAGATCAATGCAGCTATGAAGCCCATACCCATCGTTGCGGCAAATAAGCCCTGATCAGCAATAGACCCAATCATCTTAGCAAGTAAATCCGTCAGCCCAACATTTCGAAGTCCATATACTACGACATACATTCCAATGGAAAAGAACACAATCGCCCAAGGCGCTCCTGTAATCACTTCTTTCACCTTGACGTAAGGGCTTCTTCTCGCGAGAAGCAGGAACAAAATAGCTATGATCCCCGCAACCACAGATACCGGAATACCCAAAAATTCGCTGACAAAATACCCTACCAAAAGAACAACCAATACAATCCATGACAGCTGGAACATTTTTTTGTCTTTAATCGCCTCATGCGGATCTTTTAGCTGTGAATCGTTAAAGTGCTTGGGAATACTTTTGCGAAAAAAGAAATAGAGCACCACGATGCTCGCCACAAGTGAGAACAGCGTAGGTATGATCATCTTGCCTGCATACTCCATAAACGTAATCCCGAAAAAATCCGCCGATACGATATTGACCAGATTGCTGACCACGAGCGGCAGTGAGGTGGTATCGGCAATAAAACCGCTGGCGATAATAAACGGAAATACTTTTTTCTCATCAAAATGCAGCGCCCTTACCATCGCAAGCACAATAGGCGTAAGAATCAGAGCCGCTCCATCATTCGCAAAAAATGCAGACACTAATGCGCCAAGAACGATGACATACACAAACATTCGTCTGCCATTCCCGCGGGCAGCCCGCGCCATATGTAAAGCAGCCCATTCAAAAAATCCGATTCGATCCAGAATTAAAGAAATCAGAATAATAGCCACAAACGCTAAAGTAGCATTCCATACGATCTGCGTTACATCCAGAACATCATTAAAGCTGACTACCCCAGCTAGCAAAGCTATGATCGCGCCACCGCAGGCTGACCATCCAATCGATAAATTCCGGGGCTGCCAGATTACAAGGATTAAAGTTACTAAAAATATAAGGATAGCTACAATAGCCAAAGTGCCATCCCCCTTTTACTGCCAATCCACATCTTTTTCAACACTCCTATATAAGCATGTGACTTCAATCCAACATCATTATATAACTATATGGTTATATATAAATCAAAAAAATCCTTACCTGAAATTTAGTCGCAGCATGGCTCTTTAGCCTCTTTATTCAGTTCAGCCAATATCGATTTGGTACTAGGCATCTGTTGAAGAACAGCCTTAAGATGTGGTTTATCCTCGACATTTAACGAATAATGTACCCACTGTCCCCGCTTGCTTTCCCTAACGATTCCTCTACTTTTCAATTTCCGTAAATGCTGGCTAATCGCCGGCTGGGAAATGTCAAAGATATCAACGAATTCACACACGCACCATTCCCGCTCTTTCAGAAGAGAAAGCATTGCCAATCGGGTCTTATCTCCGAATAGCTTCAAGTCTTCAGCAATTTCCGTTAGTGTCTGCATTCCTTCTCTCCTCCTTTCGAAAGTATATAAGCTAATACTTATATTCTAGTGAACTTACCAGTGGGAAGCAAGAGTTAATTTTTAGCGGGCTACCGTCCACTCATGCTCCAACATACTGAACATCAAAGAATCCCGCCACCCATCTTTAATAAGTAAAGCATCCCTTAATCTTCCTTCATAGGTCATACCTATCTTGGTGAGCACCTTGGATGATCCACTATTCCTAGGGTCACAGGTCGCGTATATTCGATGTAGTTGCAGTTCTTCAAAACCGAACTTTAACATCCGTTTGGCCGCTGCTGTAGCGACTCCCTGTCCCCAGGCATCAGGATGGACAATATAGCCGATTTCGCCGCTTCTGTCCGTATGGCTTCTAATGTTTAATTCAATCATGCCGATCAAATGTTCAGTTCCTACCCCAACCCTGCTCTCCACTTCTATTTTACAATCATGCATTTTTAGAATTTTTAAAACAATGGATAATCCAAGTCCATTCCCTTTATGAACGCTGCTCCGCGCTTTATCCACCATATAAAAACGATCAAAAATGCGGGGCAATGCTTCCTCTGGTATGCCTTGACCAGAATCTTTAATAGAAACCTTCACAAACGCTATAGAACGCTCGATTTCGACATGAATGATACCCTCTTGGCTTGTATATTTTATAGCATTATTGATTAGGTTTTGCCAGACTTGATCAAATAAATCTTTATCCACCGTAATTTCGCAGGGCGATAAATCTAATTCTATCTGAATGTTTTTCTGTGCCCATTGGGGTTCCGCCAGAACGATCGCTCTTCTTAACTGTTCATCCAACTGGAAAGTGGTGAGATTAACCGGATGATGTTCTGAATCGAGCGAGGCTAATCTAAGCAGATTGTCACTTAGGCGGGATAAGCGCAGCGTTTCCTGATAAATAATATCCAGATGCTCTTTTTGCTCTTCTACTGGAACGACACCATCTTGCAGCGCTCTAGTAAACCCTCTAATCGACGTAAGCGGAGACTGCATTTCATGAGAGACATTGCTGACAAAATCATCACGAACTGAATCTATCTTTTGCAGCTCACTAGCCATATGATTAAAGCTTTCCATCAGTTCCCCGAACTCATCTTGATTTTTATGCGTCAATCGTACAGATAAATCGCCTGATGCCATTTTCTTAGCAGCTTCCGTCAGACGTTTGATAGGCTTCACAATGAAACCGGACATCAAGAGAATCAGTAAACTTCCGATGACTAAAACCGTTAGAAGTGTAAAAAATACGTTACGTCTGAATGTGATCAAGCTCGACGAAAAATCAATTTTAATGATGAGCGCAGCTTTCTCCTTATCTACGATGGGAATGCCAACAATAGCAACACCAGACTTATCATTAAGCATCACTGCGTCTGTGGAGTCTGGCTTAAATAGAGCGGCAACCTTCTCCTTATCCACTGAAAAAACAGCATCACTCCACTCATTCACTCTCACTTTCGCAATATCGACACCATATTTATTGAGTAGTTTAGTAAATGCCTGTGTTTTTTCCGGATCATCGATTAGGGTAAGCACTTTGGCTACGTCTCCAGCTACTCTAATGAAGATATGGTTTGGGGTCACATTATTTTCGGAAAACCGTACATTTAGCAAAAAAGAGATCATTAAGCTGACGATCACAATCCCAATGAACGTAATGACAATACGCAGACGCAGGCTTTTTTTCAACATTTAGGCCAACTCCAGACGGTATCCAAGTCCTCTTACCGTAGAAATAATTAGCTCAGGAATCGATTCCAATCTTTCTCTCAGACGTTTGATATGCACATCTACCGTACGCTCGTCGCCTTCATAATCGACACCCCAAATATTTTCTATGAGCTGAGAACGCGTGAATATTTGCCCTGGCGAACCCGCCAGAGCAAATAACAACTCACATTCCTTTTTCTTCAACTCCACCGTTCTCTGAGCCGCAACAACTGTCAAATTCCCCAGATCAATCATCACTGCGCCTAATTGAATCACACTCGAGGAGGTTAAATGATATCTTTTTAATAGTGATTTTACCCGCAGGACCAATTCTATGGGATCAAACGGTTTGACTAAATAATCATCTGATCCGGCATTAAATCCTCTGACTTTGTCCTTAGATTCTCCTCTAGCTGTAACCATCAGAATTGGAATATCGATATAAGATCGGATATCTTCGGTCAATTCAATACCATCTACATTCGGCATCATTACATCTACAATCGCCAAATCGATCTTTGTATGCGCTAGAATGTCTAATGCCTCTTGACCGTCTGCTGCTTCCACTACGGAAAATTGGTTTTTTCAAGATATAATCGTATTAATCTACGGATATGAGAATCATCATCCGCCACTAGAATCGTGTTCATCTCTCAATTATCCTCTCCGCTAACCTATTTATTCATATCGTAGAGATTCCATTGGATCCAGTTTGGCAGCCTTAGAGGATGGCATCAAACCGGCGATAATACTAATCAGGGTACTCACAACGATCCCAAATAACACATAATAACCGGATAGATTAATAAGTTTCACTCCAAAAGCATTGTCCAAGAAAATATTTAACACATAACTAATGACAATAGCAAAGAGTACCGCAAAGATACCGCTGAATACACCTAATAAAGCTGATTCAGAAAAGAATATACGCTTAATATCTTTTTTCCTTGCGCCAATTGCCCGAAGAATCCCGATTTCCTTAGTCCGTTCCACTACACTGATATATAGCACAACCAATATCATGATCCCTGATACGAGAAGTGAAATCCCGGCAATACCAGAGAGAACTATAGTAGCCATATTCACATAAGTTGTGATTCGCTCCATGATTTTTGCCGATTGAGAACCTGAGAACCCAGCATCAACAGCGGCTGCATTAATATCATTCACATATTTCATATCGGTTGCAAAAGCATTAACTTGAATTGGACCTATTGTAATCCCCTTGTCAGCATACATTTGCTCCAAAGTCTGCGCTGGAAGATAACCCGTGGGTTGCATTTGCGCTCTTGGATCAGTGCTTTCATAAATACCAGAGATAGTGACTTCTTGTTCCAATGTGACCGGTTTATGCTTAGCATCCATTTCATTAATATATAGATGAATCGACTTCCCTACCAAAGACTCTGGACTGTCGTTTCCGCTTAATTTACTTGCCGTTTTCACGGGTAATAATATCTCTTTGTCCTCTGGAAAAGCCCCTGCGGTAATCGTCTCTTTAGCAAAAGCATCCGTTAAGGTAGTTAATTGTGTAAGACTAACCGTCTGATCTGCATAAACCATAGTAGATTTGCCCGAAATGGAAGTGATGGTTTCTACATAATCAACATTTGGAATATTTCGAATGGTTTCAATATCGGCAGCCGTAAACGTTTCGCCCGGCAACATCATTGCCTCTGGACCTTGCATGCCTTTAGCTTCTTCACTGGGTTTAGTTATATCCACGAGTAAAGGATCCATACTTGAATTAATTTCGTCATTCATATAGTTCGTAATTCCATTCCCTAAGGAAAGCATCAACAGTACGCTTAAAATACCAATAGACCCACCCAAAGCTACCAATACATTACGTTTGGCGTTGAGCTTCATATTCTGCAGAGCCATTTTAAAAGATGCAAATAAACTGAGATTCCGGGATGACCCCTCTCCTCCATCGTAACTAATCAAGGAGCGGTCCTTTAACTGAATATCATCTTTAATCCGTCCTTCTTCCACCTTTACGATACGGGTACCAGAGTCGGCTACTTTCTGTGAGTGGGTCACGGTAATGACCAATATCCCTCTTTTGGCTATGCTGTCCAATAAGGCTAAAATTTGATCGCCGGTATCCTTGTCCAAGGCCCCTGTAGGTTCATCTGCCAAAATAATATCAGGATTATTCGCTAGCGCGCGGGCAATGGACACTCTTTGCTTCTGTCCACCGGACAGCTGATTGGGACGTTTTTTCAGGTGCTCTTTCAAGCCTACCTCAGTCAAAATATCTATAGCACGTTTATTGCGGTCCTTCTCACTGGTATCCGTCATCTGCATCGCCACTGTAACATTCTCCAAAACTGACAGATGCGGGATCAGATTGAAATTTTGAAAAACGAAGCCAATATTGTTCTTGCGATAATCATCCATTTCCTTTTCGGTCATCGTGCTTAAATTCTTTCCGCGGACAAGGACCTCGCCCTCATAATCGGAGTCCATTCCCCCAATGATGTTCATCAGTGTGGACTTTCCGCAGCCAGACTCACCTAGAATAGAGACGAATTCACCTGTCTCAAAGCTTAGATTCACATCATGGAGTACTGGCACCTTTTCTTTACCGTACAAAGTATATGATTTCTTTACATGTTTAACTTCTAATATTTTCATTTGTTTCTCTTCCTCTCCTGGTCATGCTCTATATCTCTTTTGATGTTTCATATCCTAACAAATTTGTGTGAACTGATAATGAACTGGATAGCCACATGGAAGAGTCAGAGCTACAGCAGATATTTAGGTTAAGCAATATAAAAAGGCGAATTCACACTCAAAATGAGTGGAACTCGCCTTTTCTATTCGGCTTATTTTCAAAAGAAATTAGTGCATGAGGTAATAAGCTAATCCTCCAACTTGTTTGCCGGCGTAATAAACGATGTCTATAATCACCACTGTTAATACAAATTTCGAGAGCAGCGGATATTTCTTAAATAAAGGCTTTATATTTTTCTCTATGTACTCCATTCGCGCGCTTCCTTTCTTAAGCTAGTGCTCTTTTTCGGATCAGCCTAATCTGGCCTCTATGATTGATTTCATCCTCAAAAACGTGAAACCACATAAAATAGTAGTTCGCAGGTTTGTTATGCCAGAATTCCTCTTCAGTATATAACCAATTATCATCGACGGTTGCGAATAATTCATAAGTCTTTTGTCTAACTTCATTTAGGCGATCTAAATAATAGCTTAGGTCATTCCCCTTAATATTCGCTCGTCCTTCGTCGCCTAAATTTAATGCTGGTCCCCATCTCGTTAGCTCTTCTTCAGACAAATCTCTTTGCTCAAACGTTGCCACTTGATATGCAAATTCTACAGCAGCGTAGTGCAATAATAACGCTCCAATAGAGTTACTCTGAGCATCCAATAAATAATCCAGTTGTTCCGCAGTTAGACCCTTAACGGCTTCTAATGTTGTATATCTTGCATAGTTCATCATGGATAAAAGTCGGCTGATTTGCGGGGAGTAACCTGGGATATCTGTAATCAAAAATATTTGGTTCATGTCAATCATATGGATGTTCCTCCTTGATTTCTTCAGAATAATACTCTAAATACCTGAATGGTTCAGAATTATGAATTACAGGTAATGACGATCAAGATGCAAAAGTGAGGTGCTTAACACATGAATAAAACTAACAAAACTATGTATTGGGTTGTATGGGCTTCAACTTAGAAAGTCTCCATCCTAACAAGACCTAGTCGCTTCCCTTCCACTATAGCTTCGGATCTGGAATGTACACTAAGCTTCTCAAAGATTCTCGTCAGGTTATACTCTACAGTCCTTTGTGACATTAAAAGCTTGCTGGCTATGTCTTTATTGCTTTTTCCACTAGCTACTTCTTGGAGTATTTCCTGTTCTCTTTGATTAATGGACACTTCTTCAAGCAGCCGATTATCCCGGTGATTAGAAATCTTGATATCATTTCTTCGTAGCTGTTTAAGTAAAGACACCGGAATGACCGCCTCATTCCTTAGTGCACAACGAATGGTATTTAACAACTGTTCTCGGGAAGCTGTTTTAGAGATAAATCCTGTGACCCCTGACTCCATCAAAAGATTATAATGAGCACTGATCTCATATCCGGTATAAATCACCACTTTAGATTCAGGATCACGTTGAACGGCTCTTTTGGCGAATTCAAGTCCGCTGATCGTAGGCATGTTGAGGTCGCATAAGATCACATCAAATTCTTGTTGCTCAAGCCTATCCAAAGCTTCCAACGCTGACAAAACAAAAGTAACCTCCATATCCGCGTCCTGCTCAATCATAGTTTTGGTTCCTTCTCCGACTGAAGGATGATCATCAACCAACAAGATACGTATCATCGTCATCGCCTCCTCTGTGCTTTTCTTCTACAAAAGCCATTGTCGGTAAATAAATAATAACCTCCAGTCCCTTCCCTTTCTCCGAGGTAAAAGTGCACTCCCCCTCTAAGCTAGCAACACGTTCTTTGATTCCAGACAGGCCCATATGCTGAAAAGATTCCCTGATATCAACTATATTCATGCCAATCCCATCATCCTTATATCGAAAATAGAGGTGCTCTTGCTGGTCCAACTCAATTTCAATCTGATTCGCCTTGGCATGTTTCCCGGCATTCCGCAGGAGCTCCTGTACTATTCGATACAACGCAATCACCAGGTCTTCACTTAGCTCACCAATCGGACTGGATGTAAAGGTGATAATGTAGTTGGACTGCAGCTGGGCATACTCAAACAATAGTTCCAGTGCCTTCACAATTCCGGTCTCTCTTAGCAGCGGTGGACGTAGTTCATTGCAGGTCTCCCTAATCTGATATATCACATCCAGAAGTCCCTCTTTAATCTGAAGCAGCTCTGGCAAAATATCCGCCTCAATATCATGATCGGAGATCAGTGTTTCCAGCCTGCGAAGCCAAATGAGCTGATCCTGAAGAGCAGAATCATGTAAATCCGCCGCCAGCTTTCTGCGTTCTTTCTCTGATAAGTTAAAGATCAGGCGTAGAACCCATGGTGCTGCATGTAGCTCTTTTTTCATCTCTGCTTCAAGGTCTTCAATCAAGCCTTCAATAAGATATAAATTCTCATAGACAATACTCGCATAATTTGCGAGGGTATTTAACCAGTTAAGCTCATCCGAATTAAGCTTTGTATGGTTCTTCTTATGATCAATCCAGAGGAGATGAAATTTTTTTTGGTGACGTCCGATTACGAGTAAGATCCCCTGTTTGAGTTGAACTACTTCTCCTACCTTAAAAACTGGAGATTTCGATACAAATTCTATGTTGATCTCTTGGCCCGAATTGTCGACTATTTGTTCGAGGTTACTCATATCCTCATCTCTCTCAAAAAAAGCAGACCGACTAACCGGTAAAATCTCATTGATTTCCTTGTAAATTGCAGCCTCCAAATCAGACCGCATCATAACCTTGGAGATTTGCTTCGAGAATCGCTCCAGACTACCTTGATAATGATAAAGCTCACGGAACAGTTTAGGCCGGAAATAATAATCTATTTTCTCCTTAAAGAATAAAAAGATTGTAATAGATAAATATACAACCAAAAACATCTGAATCCATTTGATCCAATCATAC
Source organism: Paenibacillus sp. FSL R7-0163 (assembly GCF_037969975.1). Taxonomy (NCBI): domain Bacteria; kingdom Bacillati; phylum Bacillota; class Bacilli; order Caryophanales; family Paenibacillaceae; genus Paenibacillus; species Paenibacillus sp. FSL R7-0163. Next base: position 71,316 of record NZ_CP150224.1, on the reverse strand, counting down.
TCTTGCCTGCTCTGAATGATCGCAAGTACGGCTACAATCATTAGCGCCGGAAAAAAAGCAATTAATAAATAATATTTAAACCGATTAAAAGCGAAATCAATATCAAATAGTTGCCTAGCTGTCAGCAGATAAAAATAAGTAACTGGCATCAAAAACAAAAAGATCGTAGTAATTTCGTAAGGAATCAGGTTGACCCCAACAGCAATGGGTGCAGCTGAGACGAGAACAAACGGTGTAAACGCAAGGATTTGTCCGGTAAGCATAATTTTAAACATCGATTTAAGCGCTGTGCTTCGATAAGCAAGGTATAAATATAGCAGCTTAAATATGCTGTAAAAAATCCCAAAAACAAAGAACCCAATAATAATTAACCTTACAAAGGAATACAAAGATCTATCCCAGGAGTAAACCATTAGACTGGAGGTGGAAAATAGGCTTAGTAAAATGACCAGGCCATAGTATATTTTGATTACAGTAGTAGATAGAACTAATACATCAAATCGTTTCAGATATACTTGGAGAAAGTGAATAAAAACCAGTGGAATTAAAGGCAACACGCAACCCATCGCGATTCTACCAATAAGATCAGATCTACTTGAGGCATATCCCGCAAAGTAAGTTATTCCGACTAATAAAAAGAATAAAATCAGCAGCTCTACTGAGCGATCCCCACTTCTCCTGCGGTATAATAGAAGGCTTAACACTGCCAGAAAAACAAATGTCGCTCCAGGGACTACAAGCTGGGTAAACGTATGATAGATGGAGGATTTATTCTCAATATCATAATGCAAAGCAAGTGAAGTCCCCCCTTTGGAGTTACGAAGAAGGTCAACGGATTGAACCTGAGTTAAGCTTCCATATCTCACAGCTTCATCCACTTTATCAATCGGTTTCCCATTAACCCGTAATAAGATATCCCCTTCCCTTAGATTCTGTTTATACCCTTCGCTTGAAACGTCTGCCTCAGCAATATAATATCGCCCTTCTTCATTCTGCTCCAGACCAACGCCAAGCAAGATGTTAGAGTGAATGACCCACACAAAATGAATAATAAGAAAAACAAAAATGCAAAGTAACCCTGATATGAATAACTGGCGGAGTTTTACTGTCATTTCAAATCCCCCGAACGAACAAAATTATACATATCTCTATTCTTAGTTGGTATTCCCCTACCATTTTATATGAATCACACAGGAAATTATATACTTTTATGCATGATATTCCTTCTCCTCTAAATATCCGCATTGAATTATAGCTCTATCCTGGCTTTTTGCTGGTTCACTCTGTGGTTTCGATTCAGAATCCATATCGCTGCGCAGCCATATAAAATCACTGGAACCCAACCACTCTCCCCGGCCACATACTCCAACATAGGTGAAGAACTGACAGTAATATTGTGCAAAACACTATCTACAGCATTATTAGTTCCGTGTAAAAGCACTGCCGGCCAAATACTACCGGAGGTCAGACGCAGTTCATTTATAATGATGCCCGCAAACATAACAGATAAGGTAAAGAGCACCACCACGAGCCAGCGGCTTCCAGAGGAATGATAAGCACGCGGCCCAAGAATCGCCGGATAATGCCATATAGCCCAGATTAAGCCCATTGTCACACTAGAACTTACTCTTCCCATCCATTGAAAACGCGGGAGCAGCCAACCCCTCCAACCGATCTCTTCCCCCAAAGCAGATAATGAACCAAGAACAATGTAAACGAGCAAATATATAGCAGACTTGATCCATGAATCTGGAGAAATTAAGCTTGAGTTCCATCCCATCCAATAGACAGCATATCCCGCTCCCAGTGAACCTAAGGGAATAACTAAAGCCAATATGTATTCTTTGCCTCCCCTAAATTTGAAGCCCAACCTTCTCCATCCCTCAGCACTGTATCCATCTCTCACAATCAGAAACATCATGATACATACTGCGAAAAAAGGAGTAAAACCATACAGACCCTGTGCCGATTCCGGAAGCAGCAACATCCCTAACGCCATTGCCCATACGATAATAATAAATAGTAGAGATTGTTTCTTGTCTGAGAGCAATATTATCACCTGCCTTTTTTAGATATAAGGAACTACATTTTCCTATTTAATCCAATTGTATATAAACTGGCAGGACGTTTCACCGAAAACAACGTTCGCTAAAACCACAATTCTTTTGCGGTACTGCTTATCTGTATGCCGCAAAGTCTTCAGAAAGGTTGTCCCAAAAATAGGGAAATGGTGTGCGATGTGCGATGTGCAGCGTAAGTGTAAACTGATTAGGGAAATACTCCCTGAAAATAGCCGATATTCGCTCTAAAAGGACAAAATCAGGGAATTCCTCCCTAATAATCAGGGAGATTTCTTTATTAGTTACTGAATCGGCCAAAATTTAGGGAAGTTTTCCCTAATTATATGTCTGATGAACAGAAATCTCTGAATTTCAGGGAGAAATTCCCTGCTATGAACGAATTAGTCAATTCCCCTGTTTTCCCCTTTAAACTAGAGGGTTTTCAATCCCTTGGGCACAGAGACAAAATGCGAGTCGTCGGCTGGCAATCTGCTATCCGTGGGTTGGTTACCACATATTATGCCTACGTCGAAGGAGCTTCCGTAAACTAATTTCGCACGTTAGATCAGGGATCCTGTGCACAGGGAATTCACGGATTCTCCTCGAACCTTTCTCTTTGTCTCCATGCCCCAAGGATTCAAATCTTTTGGGTATGTTTTTATTTTTTTTCGTTTCACCTACGCCATTTTTCGTTCTGCCTCTACCGCAATCGACCAGATAAATCCAATTAACTCACGACCCACTGCTGCCATGGTTAAATTTCGGTGTTTCCCGCGTCTGACTAATTTTAAATACTTGCTGTGTAACCGTTCTTGGGCTTTCCACGACGTTTCATGGACATGAATACTCTACCCCTCAAGACGCACTGCTAAATCTCCCTTGACGGCAGGGCGGTGACGGTAACTCCATGCGGACTCCACCAGTGCGCGCCGCACTCCGGAATTTCCGACTTTTGTAAGACTCCCTCTTTTGGTACTTGCTCCCGAGGAATATTCCCGTGGCACGAGCCCAGGTAACTCATGAGCTGAGCCGGTGAACGAAAACGTTCGAAATTTCCAATCTCGACAACTAAAGTCATAGCTGTCAGCAGGGCGATTCCCCTCGGTGCGCCTTGCAACGCTTGAATGACAGGTGCGTAAGGGCAGATCTGTGCTTCTTCTCGCATTGCGGCTTCAAGTCGCTTGATTCGCTCCTCCACTTCCCGGAGCTGTTGCAGGGATTCGGTAAATACCCGTTCTTGAGCTACATTATTAAACTTCAGCATAGAGAGCCATTCCCGGTACCTTTTGGTCCAGCGTTTTTTCATACCCTCTGGCTTGTGAATTTGGTGGCGCAATAGAAAATGAATGAGCCGTTGCCGAGCCCGATGTAGGTCTTGCCTAGCATCTTCTCGTGCACGAATGAGATCTCGTAAAGCTTCGAGTTCTGGCGTTGGCACATAGATCGCAGTCAATTCTCCAGCCCGGTGTAACTGAGCCAGTTTTTCTGCATCCCGTCGGTCGGTTTTTATGGCATCTCCGGGACGCTGTGGCATACGCGAAGGTGCAATTACCACACAGGAAATTCCCATCTTCGTCAACCAGCGGTATAAGTCGTACCCCGTAGCCCGGCTTCATAGCAGACCTCCAGTGTAATCCCTGAACCTTTGAGTTTCCGAATCATTCGAGCCACTGCATCTGGGGTATGGGGGATGGCTCCATAATATCGTGCGGGTTCCCGACCCTCATCTGCAATCGCCACCGCAATTTTTTCTTTAGACACATCCAAACCGACGTATTTTATGGTATTCTTCATAGTAACAGCTCCTTTCGCATGTAGCTCTGTAATGGTTGTCCTTTTAACTTCCATTTTAACCTACGGTGTGCGAAACAGGGGCTGCCTTTCGTTCATCATAACTAATTGCTGTATAAGTGCTTCACTTATTGCATCATTTGGAGCATCATTAGGTACGCCCCATGATTCAATTGGTTATCAAATAAAGGATGCTCCGCCGTACGCCGAATGATGAAACCGCAAAGTGTATTTGGATAACCGAAGAACAAACGAAGATTGCGGGGATCTCGGGGATTCCAGTGATTTCTGCTTTGCGGCACAAAAAAGTGACGTTAGAGATCGGGTGGCTTTCACTTGCCCATAATCTACTGAAGCAAGCTGCAGTTGACCAAAAATGCAGAACAGCGATTCTCCAATATTAGGAGAATCGCTGTTCTGTTTGGCTTTTATGGTTTTGGGCATGAACGTTTTGGGGGCAGCCTTTTTCTACCTAAATATTCTCTTAATAGGTCCACCAGTTGCCAGACATAACGATCATCGAAAACAGCCTGATGCTGTCTTCATAGTAATCTTCTGCAGCACTGCTTGCTGTGTGGCTCCAGAGAGAATTCAACCAGCTTTGGTAAGTTGATGAGGTCATCGCACTGACCCCAAATGGAGCATAGAAGGCACCGCTGTTGTAACTTCCAAATACGGTTCCGTTTAGCTTGTACCCATCTTTTATACTACCAGGTGTACTGCTTACTTTAGTCTTAATCCAGCTATTCATCTTATTAAGCTGCGTAAGCGCCCTGCTGTCTCCAGTAATCAAATAATCTGTTGCGATCCGCCATGGGGTACGACAAGAATTGTAATTGTAATTCCCGTCATTGGCATCTTCAAGGAAATTCGCCGCAGCAGGTTTATACACACCCCCAGAGTAAACTACGAAATCAGGCAAGAGTCCAGTGCTAGAGCTATAACCCGTATAAAGGCTATTTATAATCGTGTACGTTTTATCGATAACATTCGTCCAGCGGGTATCTCCTGTAGCCTGTTGGAATGCTTTTAAATGATTTAGCATGAAATCCGAAGGTCTAGTTGCTGTATTATACGAGCCACTATTCGCCCAGTCACCTAGACGGATCGTCCACTGTGTCTGGTTAATCTCATTGTCCATAATCGCATTGATGATATCTTTTGCAGCTTGTAAATAATTGATCGTACCACTACTTCCCCACTGCTTGTCCGCAAGCAGCAATGAGAAAGCTATATCCATATCTCCATCTGTAGCCGAATCCTCGCCTTCAATGTTTTGAAAGCTGCTATTTTGCTTCCAGGACATCAAATAAGGGTTAATTGTACTTGGATGAGCCTTGTAATAATTATATAAGCCGTCAAAATATGTCTGAGCATTACTGTCATAACCAGCCATCAAAACTGTGAACAACATCCCGTAACCATGTGCTTCAGATACCGTTTCTCCATCTGAATTATACTTAACGTAATATTTGCCAGTGCCAGCTGGTTTGAGATAGGCCGTTTTCCACGCATCCCATTTGGTCTTCACTGAATTATCCATACTGGTCTGGGTTACATTGTTCGGCTTGATAGATCCACTCGTATAGGTGGTGTGTTGCGGAAAAGGTTTGTTCACTGCTGCAAACGCGGAACCGGCAGGAAGAATACTAATTATCAAACATACGACAATAAGGCTTCTCCAACTCAACCTAAGCTTTGCATTCTTCTTCATCATTCATTGCCTCCTCTTCAATTGTGGTAATAAATTTGAAAGAAAACAGCAAGCTAATTCGTATTCGTCATCATTGTAATACAGAATATGGAATTAATATATAATAAATCCCATTAATAGATCATTAGTACTATATATCTGAGACTTAGATTTGTTCTCACTCCTCAACTAAAAAAGGATGATCCCACAACCAACTTCATTCATGGCTGTGCAAACATCCTTTAGATAAAAATTCATTTGCTATTCTCGTAATTTATTTAATTTAAGTCGATACGCAATGTATGGAAGACCCGGAAAGACCAACATACAAAGTGTGACCACTACTAACACTAGGCTGATATTCCTCACCATCTCAGGTAACCATCCATTAACGCCCAAGATCGCTAGGAAGATAAAAACAATCAAAGCTATAAGCAATGGCAAGGCTGCTTTGCTCATCGTTTTCTTTTCACGTTCATATTTGTCAATGAGGGTCCCAGTGTCTGAGTAGATAGGCGCCGTACCTGCAGCTGCCCGAAAGATATGAAACCCATTTCCGGCAGAACAGACATAGGTCCATCCGGCATCTTCAAAAATCAAATAATACTCCTCATCCACATTCGTGTGATAATCTACACTGTACTCAAAAGTCTGGGGATCTCCCTTTCTTAACTTATAACCAAATGGTGCAAAGCTTTCCAGGAGCCAGCCCCTTTTGGCATACTTACTCAATTTCTGCATATCACCTTTTTCAGTAAAAGCTAAGCCCCCGCTGGTCACATATTTTGTATTCTTCATGCCTATTCCCCACCTTTTATTTGAGAATTTGTTCTGCATGTCTAATCATTTCTTTTCGGCGCTCTACTTCTTTTCTTAGCAATCCAATCCCTTTTTCTGTTGCAATATACGTTTTTCGTTTGTCATCCTCTTCTTCTTTATACAGCTCAATAAATTCAGCCGCTAACAGCTTCTTAATAGTTGTATACATGGAAGCAGGCCCAATTGAAAATTGATTGTTCGTCATCGTTTCGATCGATTTCATAATTAGATATCCGTGTTTGGCTTCGACTAAAGATAAGAGAATATAAAATGCAGTGTCTGTGAGCTCTCCCATTTCCAATGAGTCCGTTCTTGACACTTAATCACCTCCTCATATGTATCATTAAAAGATATATCATTAAATGAACTATATCTTTTAATGATACATTTGTCAACTGCTGGCATAAAATTCAAACTACCTTCTCATACTAGGTGAAGAATATGGAGGTGACTGTCATGCCCAAAAATAACGCCAATCCCAAAGAAGCTCCAGGAAAACATCAACCGAGCAAGAAAAACAATGCGGAGAATAACAACAATTTCAATGAAGCCGCTCAGATGGTGAACATCGATAAGGCTGCTGATTATGTGCCCAGCTTAAACGGTGTCTCCAAAACTGATGTCTAAGCTAGACCGCTAATAACTTCTTATATTTCAAACAAAAAACACTCCTCAGAATTTTCTGAAGGAGTGTTTCAATCCGTGGCAGCTTCATTTCAAGCTCTCTAACTCAGCAGTCACTTTTTCAATTAAGTTCACGAAGGAAGCCAGCTCTTGAGAGCTTTTGACTTGATCCTTGGAATACATTGAGTTATGTTCCGATTCTTTTTTCACCTTGGAAAGGGTGGCATTGATATTGTCTAGTTTCTGGTCAATGGTTACCAATGAATCCTTTGAGCGGCGGGCTAGCTTACGAACTTCATTAGCCACAACTTCAAACCCTCTTCCAAACTCCCCAGCTCTGGCCGCTTCGATAGCCGCATTTAAGCCTAAAAGATGCGTATGATCAGCCACTTCTCTAATCATCGTACCCACTTGATGAATAGACTCCACCTCTTTGTCTAAATATAATACCGTTTGATGCGTTTTCTCTTGATAATCAGCATTTTTACTAGCTAAACTTTCTATCGATTCACTGCTATCCTTTAATTGAACCATCAAAGATACCAGCTCCTGAACGGCTGAACTCACTCCTGTAAGCAGGTGATTTTGCTTCTCCAGCAAGTTTTCAATTTTTGCTTTTTCATCCACTTCATAGGCTTCAAGAACGAGCTGTGAATCGAGATTAAACATCTTGGTTAAGGCATGAATAACAGGCTTCCACTCGTTTGGTAATATCCGTTCAAAATAAGCAGTAGCCAGATCCAGATATAATATGTACGTCCCCAAATACCAATTCGTTGTTAATCCAATACGAGAATGGATTTTCCCGATAAGCAAACGTCTTTCAATAAATGCTTCATCGATCACACCAGAGGCCATGGATAAAAAATACCACTGCTGTGTTTCTTTTAATCGATCCAGTGTACTGTGCTGCTCAATGATGTGGAGCAATTCTGGCTCCATCGTCATCTGTTTATACAGTTCCTCAACCAATGAGCTAACGATTAATTTGAATTCTTTCTCCTTGCTTTTTAATAATTCTAAATCAGCTTCAGTAATCCCTATGTAGCTAACTTGCTGGAGTCGTTCTGGACTAAGATTGATCATAACGTTGTTAACATCCCCTCATTCTGTTTTTTCTCAGCCATCCCCTATGGCATCTATATCTCTTGATTATAAAGGTATTATTTCAATAAATTTTAACACTATATTTACCTATATTGCTTAATAATTTTACAAAACCTCACTAGTTGTCCTTAGATTTGGCTTCCTATTCACGAATAAAGGACTGCCGCGGCAGCCCTTTCAGTTTCAAGCTTTAATTTATGCCGCCATTTCACGGCAAACTTTTGCACAAGCAAAACAAGCTTCTGCACATTGCTGGCAATGTTCATGATCATGCTTTTGGCATTCGTTGCCGCAGGCTTCACAAGCTTCTGCACAAGCCAGACAAATTTCTTTTGCATATTTACTGTTCATCGACATCGCATGAGCTGCGAACTCGCATATATCTGCACATTCACGATCCAGGCGAATGCACTCCTTCATCATCCCCACATGATCCTCATCCAAACAAGCTGAGTAACAGTGATTACAAGCTACCATACATTTCAAACACTCTTCAATACACACTTTGTAGTTTTGATGTGCCATAACACATACTCCTCTCGAAATCATAAATTAGGATAGTCCCCTACTCTATATATACCCAATTTGAGCAAATAAAAAAGGATTCCAAGGAATCCTTCCGATTGATCAATTATCTAATTAATTTATTGATGGTAACTAATAGCTCATCCAGTACCTCGTTCTCACCATCCTGGATACGTTCCACTACACAACTTTTCATATGATGCTCCAGCAAAAGCTTGCCCACGCCGTTCAATGCAGATTGGACCGAGGAGATTTGATGCAGCACATCATCACAATAGGTGTCTTTTTCAATTAACCCTTTTAGCCCTCTAACTTGACCTTCAATTCTATTGAGCCGGCTAATCAAATTCTTTTTAGTTTTATCTGAGTGATGACTTTTCCGCTCATCCGTACTGCATGATTCATGCTCGTGAGTCAGATTATCCATGCACCGATCACCCCTTACCTCGTATTTTTATTATACTATAGCCCCCCTATTCTATTCAAAAAATAAATCATTGATTAGATTTTCAATTCTTCATGAACTATAGCGGAATTTTCAACCTGAATGGTTGTATGTTGAATTTTGAAATGATCGGCAATTAACCGAATCGCTTGCTGCAAAATGCGTTGGTCATCTGCTTCCTCTTCAATTAAGATATGACAGCTGAGTGAATCTAAGCCCGAAGTTATGGTCCAGATATGCAGGTCATGAACATTTCTAACCCCCTCAATGCTTTCGAGGATTTCCTTTACTTCAGCTGGATTAATTGTAATCGGTGTGCCTTCCATAAGGACATGAACGGTATGTTTGATAATTCCCCATGCCCCTCTAAGAATCAATAGAGCAACCAGAACGCTTATGATAGGATCTGCAACATACCAGCCAAAAATCATCATAATTAAACCGGCAATAATCGCCCCTACCGAACCTAAAGCATCACCAAGCACATGGAGATAAGCACTACGGAGATTAATATTATTTTTCACATCCCCTTTTCTCATAAGCGACCATGCACTAGCCACATTGGCTAAAAGACCAATACTTGCGATCAGCATCATAGATCCGCTGGCAACCGTTGGCGGATCAAAAAATCGCCCATAAGCTTCTACAATGATAAATCCAGCAACTACAAATAAAGTAACTCCGTTTAAAAGTGCCGCCAAAATTTCAAATCGATGAAATCCGTACGTTTTGTTCGGAGAAGCAGGTTTGGTTGCGAACCAGACCGCTACTAGGCTTAATGCTAGAGAGCTTGCATCGTTTAGCATATGCCCACTGTCCGATAACAGGGCTAAGCTGTTGGTAATTAACCCTCCAAAAAACTCCAAAAACATAATTCCAACCGTAATGATCAACGCAATCATAAGCCCTTTTTTATTTCCACTTGGATCAAAATGATGATGCCCGTGAGCGCCATGCGAGTGATTGTGTCCTTCATGAGAGTGACTGTGTCCTTCATGAGAGTGGTCGTGGTTACTGTGATCGTGATTGGCCTGTTGCCTGTGTGCATTCTCGACCTGATGATTGTGTCTTTTCTTCTTGTTCATCATGCTTAACCTCCTATTACCTTCAGCTAGATAGTATTCGTAGCCCTGCGCAGTTACATTCAAAAGCTCCAGTTAATAATAACATATGAGCATGTGTTCATATGTTATTATTAACTGGATTTTTCTTCTTGTCAATAAAAAAGCAACAAATGATTGTCTCTGACCTAATAAAATAAAGAGGACCCTCCGCAGCTCTTCCTGCATGGAGGATCCTCTCGAATCAGAACCGTGTATTAAATCAAATCTGATTGTTGCAGCAATCTTTGGATGATAGCCGCAACTTCTGCTCTCGTAATGAAGGCTTGTGGGGCAAGTACATTTCCGCTTCTGCCCGTGATGATTCCTGCTTGCAGGCTGTCTGCAATGCCACTCTTCGCCCAGCCTGATGCTTCATTCGCATCCGTGTAAATGCTCAGCAGCTCGCTTGCTTCTTTGGCAGGAAGTTTTGTCTTCAAATCGGTAATCACCATAGCTTTAGCAATAATACTCATCGCCTGTTCCCGAGTAATCTTGTCTGTAGGATGGAACGCTCCATCCTCAAAACCGTTGATTAGCTTATAGGAGTAAGCTGTCTGCACCGCATCATTATACCAATCTGAGACCTTCACATCCGTAAAGGATGTTGTTCCGCTCTCCAATTTCAATCCCAATCCACGTACGATAATCGCCGCAAATTCTGCACGTGTAATCTCCTGACTAGGGTTAAACAAATCGTCACCGACTCCATTAATAACCTTACGGGAAGCCATCTCATTGACAATGTCCTTAGCCCAGTGGGTGACGACATCCTTGAAGTTCTGTGGATCTTGAACTACAAAATACGTACTGTTCGTTAAACTGTGTATTTTCGCAAAGTTTTTGCCATCAATGGCAACAATCTGTGTGGGTACATGGCGGATCGTCCCCCCTGCTTCAAGCACTAGCCCAGTCGTAATCTTCTTAAGGTCTACACCATCCGCAAGAGGAATAGTTCTTTCCACATAGGTATTAAACTTAGTGAGTTCAACAGTTTTCCCAGCGTAAGTAACTTTCACCGTGAAATCTAATGGCTGAGCTACCAGCGTTAGCTTTTCATTGGCTGCCAGCATTTCTATTCTTTTCAGTACATCCGCAGTCGGAACAGAAATTGAAATTTGCACCTTCACATCTTGTAGAGCAATGTCTGTGCCAAACTGTTTTGAAATTGCACTGATATCAATCTGAGCTGCTGATATTGTATAAGTACCCTTTGGAGTACGAATGATTAACAGCGCCTGCTTCTGCTCCATATCTTTGATGATTTGACCATTAAGCTCGCCAATAATCACATCTGAAGTCGCAGTCACAGGGATAGTTATAATTGCATTCTGGTCTTCCTTTTCGATGCGTTGCTCTATTTTTGCCTGATCTACAACAATCGTGGTAACCGTCTGCCCGTTATGCTCAGATATCGTTGCTGTTCCGGCATTTTCAACCTTACCGTTCACCAATACCTCAACCATGCTGCTAGATGGTGTAGCTGTAGCAGTGGATCCTGCTGTTGCAGTTGGTGCAGTTGTTGCAGGTGGTGCAGTCGGTGTTGATGTCGGTGATTCTGTTGGTGTTGGTGTTGGTGTTGGTGTTGGTGTTGGCGGTGTAGGTGTAACCTCAACCTCCGTTGATGACTTTGGTGTCACGGAGTTCGAAACTTCAGAAGCTACACTACTACCAGCGCTATTAATCGCTTTAGCTGTAAACGAATAAGTTGTTCCATTCGCTAGACCTGTTACCGTTATTGGACTTGTTGCCCCAACTATTACGATATTACCCGGAGAAGCAGTAACCTCATAATTCGTAATTGGAGTTCCCCCGTTCGAATCAGGAACTGCAAATGTCACAGTCGCCTCGCCATCTCCCGCTACTGCTATTAAGCCCGTAGGTGCAGATGGTGATGTTCTTGGTTTCGTGCTGACTTCGTTAGAAGCTGCACTCTCCCCGCCCGGATTAGATGCCTTAACTACGAAATAATAAGATTGGCCATTAGTTAACCCTGTCACATCATAGTTGTAGACGGACTCGCTTACTGTAGCCACTTGTGTCTCATAGATTCCGGAAGTGATACCTTGATATATAGTGTATCCAATCGCACCCTTCACCGGATCCCATGTTAAGCCGATGATGCCATTACTTGCCACAGGTGAATGAAGTATTGGCGCGCCCGGCGCTGGAACCTGAGGCGTTCTAGTTACTTCATTGGAAGCCGCACTGATACCATCAGGATTAACAGCTTTAACAATAAAATAATAAGCAGTTCCATTAATTAATCCTACAGCATCGTAACTGTTCTCAGAGCCACTTATAGTAGCTACCTCAGCTCCATAAACACCTGAAGCTGTAGACTGATATACAGCGTAACTATCGGTACCATATACGGGACTCCAAGTAATTCGAATATGTCCGTTTCCTGCCGTTACAGACTCAATACTTGGCGCAGCAAGTTCAGGCCAGGTAAGGTCAATAACTGCACTAGTGATCTCTGCAAGACCTGTCGCATCAAATGCCAGTTGGGCTCCGGTGATTCCAGCTGCATTCGTAGCTCCCAGATCCGTAAAGGAAATGACACCTGCTACTGCCGTCAACGTCGTATTCCCCGTCAACGTCCAGCTTCCTGCGTCCTTCTTCGACACAGTAACAACCGAACTGTTGTCGCCAATGTTTACATTCCCAAACTGATCCAGCAAAGTAATTACTGGCTGCTGCGCGAAGCTGCCGCCATTGGCCTGCGGGGCACTTACGCCCGTGGTCAGCTTCATTGTCGCTGTGCTACCTGCGACAGGTGCAATGTTCAGCGCCATTGCCGCTGGCGAGGTTACACCTGCTTGGCTGAACATAACCGCTTGCGCGCCAGCTTTGTTCAGCTTCAGATCCACCTGAGCTACACCCTCAACGAAATCAACGTTGATCTTGCTCGGTGAAGCCGCCAAAGCGGTACTTCCTAAGCTTCCGTACGTTCCGTCCGGCGCAACATCATAACCTGATACCGTCACTTCTTTTGTTCCGGTAAACAGAGTGTCCGTGTCGCCCAGCGAATTCTTCACGGTCAGCGTAATGCCATTATCCACACCTACGACAGGTGTCAAAGTCGCCGCTGAGGCGGTAATGCTTTGCGCTCCCTGTGGTTGTGGAAGATTCACGGTAGCGCTAGTGATCTCTGCAAGACCTGTCGCATCAAATGCCAGTTGGGCTCCGGTGATTCCAGCTGCATTCGTAGCTCCCAGATCCGTAAAGGTAATGACACCCGCTACTGCCGTCAACGTCACATTCCCCGTCAACGTCCAGCTTCCTGCATCCTTCTTCGACACAGTAACAACCGTACTGCTGTCGCCAATGTTTACATTCCCAAACTGGTCCAGCAGCGTTATCACTGGCTGCTGCGCGAAGCTGCCGCCGTTGGCCTGCGGAGCACTTACGCCCGTGGTCAGCTTCATTGTCGCTGTGCTACCTGCGACAGGTGTAATGTTCAGCGCTGTTGCCGCTGGCGAGGCTACACCTGCTTGGCTGAACATAACCGCTTGCGCGCCAGCTTTGTTCAGCTTCAGATCCACCTGAGCTACACCCTCAACGAAATCAACGTTGATCTTGCTCGGTGAAGCTGCCAAAGCGGTACTTCCTAAGCTGCCGTACGTTCCGTCAGGCGCAACATCATAACCTGATACCGTCACTTCTTTTGTTCCGGTGAACGTTGTATCTGTATTGCCCAGCGAATTCTTCACGGTCAGCGTAATGCCATTATTCACACCTACGACAGGTGTCAAAGTCGCCGCTGAGGCGGTAATGCTTTGGGCTCCTTGTGGCTCTGGAAGATTCAACGCTACACTGGTGATCTGTGTAAGTCCTGTCGCATCAAATGCCAGTTGGGCTCCGGTGATTCCAGCTGCATTCGTAGCTCCCAGATCCGTAAAGGAAATGACACCTGCTACTGCCGTCAATGTCGTATTTCCCGTCAATGTCCAGCTCCCTGCGTCCTTCTTCGAAACAGTAACAATCGTACTGTTGTCGCCAATGTTTACATTTCCAAACTGATCCAGCAAAGTAATTACTGGCTGCTGCGCGAAGCTACCGCCATTGGCTTGCGGAGCACTTACGCCTGTGGTCAGCTTCATTGTCGCTGTGCTACCTGCGACAGGTGCAATGTTCAGCGCCGTTGCCGCTGGCGAGGCTACACCTGCTTGGCTGAACATAACCGCTTGCGCGCCAGCTTTGTTCAGCTTCAGATCCACCTGAGCTACGCCCTCAACGAAATCAACGTTGATCTTGTTTGGTGAAGCTGCCAAAGCGGTACTTCCTAAGCTGCCGTACGTTCCGTCCGGCGCAACATCATAACCCGTTACCGTCACTTCTTTTGTTCCGGTAAACAGAGTGTCCGTGTCGCCCAGCGAGTTCTTCACGGTCAGCGTAATGCCATTATCTACACCTACAACTGGTGTCAACGTCGCCGCTGAGGCAGTGATGCTTTGCGCTCCCTGTGGTTGTGGAAGATTCACGGTAGCGCTAGTGATCTGTGTAAGTCCTGTCGCATCAAATGCCAGTTGGGCTCCTGTGATTCCAGCTGCATTCGTGGCTCCCAGATCCGTAAAGGAAATGACACCTGCTACTGCCGTCAATGTCGTATTCCCCGTCAACGTCCAGCTTCCTGTATCCTTCTTCGACACAGTAACAACTGTACTGTTGTCGCCAATATTTACATTCCCAAACTGGTCCAGCAGCGTTATCACTGGCTGCTGCGCGAAGCTGCCGCCGTTGGCCTGCGGAGCACTTACGCCCGTGGTCAGCTTCATTGTCGCTGTGCTACCTGCGACAGGTGTAATGTTCAGCGCTGTTGCTGCTGGCGATGCTACGCCTGTTTGGCTGAACACAACCGCTTGCGCGCCAGCTTTGTTCAGCTTCAGGTTCACCTGTGCTACACCCTCAACGAAATTAACGTTGATCTTGCTCGGTGAAGCCGCTAAAGCGGTGCTTCCTAAGCTTCCGTACGTTCCGTCCGGCGCAACACCATAACCCGTTACCGTCACTTCTTTTGATCCGGTGAACGTTGTATCCGTATCGCCCAGCGAATTTTTCACGGTCAGCGTAATCCCATTATCTACACCTACGACAGGTGTCAACGTCGCCGCTGAGGCGGTGATGATATATGCAAGAGTAGGTCCTAGGTTCAGGGTCATTTTAGTGAAATAATCCCCCACGACCTTAAAATTAGTACCATCGTAAATAATGCCATTAAGATTAGAAGTAAGCTCTGATGTTTCCTGAGTCCACGTGGATCCGTCTGCCGAAGAGAATAACTCCCCCTTCAATCCAACAGCCAGAAAACTCCCATTACCAAAGCTGATATTATTTAGTGCGCTAGCTGATATTGTAACCTTCGTAAAAGTTACCAAATCTTCTGTGGTTAGAATTACTGCCTGCTGGCTAAGTGTATCTTCTCCAACCAGAATATAAGCTCTACCATCATAGGCAATTCCCTTTAAAGAAGTATTGGGGAACCCAATCTCTAAGGGCACATTCCACTGTATTCCATCTGATGATTTTGCGATAACAACGCTCTCTTGCTCATAAGTAATACTATTGTATTTCATCCCAAGAGCTACAAATTGATTATTCAAGTAAGCTACTGTATTAAATGCAAAATCCCCATTTTTAAATCTCTCTGTCCATGAGGTTCCGTTAACTGAAGAATAAATTCCGCCATAATCGGAAACAGCAACGTACTGATTTGTGCCAAAAGCAATACCTGTCAGATTGTCCTGCACTCCGGTATCTGTCGTAGTCCAAGTGTCACCGTTGGTCGAGGTCACCACTTTGGCGTTAAGATTGTAGTTTTCTTTATCTGTAACCGCAATAAACTTCCCTGCTCCATAAGTGACCGCATTCATTCCCGGCAGCTTGGAGGGTGTGACATCGTTCCATACTGCGGAGCTATTAGATTTGTAAATAGAGCCATATTCCCCGGATGAGACGGCAACATAATTGCCATTACCATCCTTAGCAATACTCTTCAGATTACCGCTGACATTACTCCACGCCGATAGGTCAGAAGAAACCAGTAAGCCGTTGCCCCCTGAAGCAACATATTTGCCATTTCCGTAAACCATATTGTTCACCATCATTGTTGTATGGGTATCCGAAGATGTCCACTGGGTGCTGTCCAGCGGAGCCGCAGAAGATTTATAAATTACACCCTGCCCAAACAACAAATAGCTCCCATTTAAAGAACCTCCCCCATAAAATTGCTTGTTATCCCATGAGGCATCAACGGTCCAATTAGCACCGTCTGTAGAGGTGAATACTTTTTTAGCATAAGGAGTCACGATATAACTAAAGAAACGATTATTTAAATAGATTACATTCGTAACATAAGGCCAACTAGAATTATAGTGGTTGATCACAAGATCGGTTAAGGTAACCGTTGTCCAATTGATCAGATTCGTTGAGGTATAATAGACAGCATTGTTAGCAGAGACCACATATTTGTTGTTGCCATAAGCAATATCCGTTAAGCTTTGCATTCCGAATATTGCATTGGTAGAAGTGATTCCTGTGTCTGTCCAGTTAATGCCATCCGAGGATTGTAGTAGAGTTACATCATAAGAAGGTGGATTGGTGCCAGGTTTATATACTGACTGCCATACAAAAAACTTTCCATTGACCGCTTTCAACCTTTCCGGTGTGATAGCTAACGTTTTTTTTGTCCAATTTTCACCATCAAGTGAATTGTATACTGCCTTTTCGCTACCATCAATAGCTAAGAACAGCCCATTAGCGAACACAATAGAAGTTAGTTTGGGGTTCCCCGCCTTTTTTGAGATAGACCAATCTACGCCATTTGATGATGTAGATATCCCTCCTTGGCCCACCGCTACAAAAACATTGTTACCAAATGCAACACTGCTCAAATTCCCAGCTGATGTGGAGCTTTGATCTATGATATTGCTATTGCTGGGTGCTGCATAAATTACTGCAGGCATAAACAGAGAACTGACGATAGAGAATACTAAACTTATTGCTAATAAAAGATTGCCACTCCGCTTAATCACAATTTTCCCCCTTTGGCATTACACCAAAATATAAATACTTCCACCATATGGAGATTAGATGTCTTTTCTAAGATTTGTAGCCATTTGGTTTGATTTTTATATCGGTATAATCCGAGAGAATTATTACGAATTTAACATTAAATTTTGATTAAAAACAACAATAATTTACACGCTTCACCTATCCATTTCCACAACCTTACAAATGAGAAAAAAACCTATTAAATATCAGGACTTAATCCTGAATTTAATAGGCTCTCAAGCTTTTGCTCGTAGAACTTTTTAAGCTACTTAATCTTTTTTATTAAATAGAAATCGCTGCTTCTAAAGCTACTTCCATCATGCCGTTGAAAGAATTTTGTCTTTCTTCTGCCGTGGTTACAGCATGAGTAACTAACGAATCAGAAATGGTAAGAATACATGCAGCTTGTTTACCTAACACTTTCGCATTATGGAACAACGCATAACTCTCCATTTCTACACAAACACAGCCATGTTCATTGTAAAATTCATTAACTCCAGGCACATTGTCTTCATGATAGAATACATCGCTGGAATGAATTCTCGCCGTCAGAACTGGCTTGTTAATACGTGTAGCCGCTGCTTCAATGACTTCGTTCAATTCTTTACTTGGCAGCTGGATATCTCCTTCTACACCGCTTTGCACATAGGCATATGTAGATTCACTCCACGCGCTATCCGCCAACACCACGTCAAATAAATTCAATTTATCAGTATATGCTCCAGCACTACCGATACGAATGATGTTTTCCACACCATAGTTTTTGTATAGTTCATAAGAATAAATACCGATACTTGGCATTCCCATTCCCGAACCCATTACCGAAACCTCTTTGCCTTTATAAGTTCCTGTATATCCAAACATATTACGTACCGTATTAAATTGGGTTGGGTTCTCCAAATAGGTTTCTGCAATATACTTCGCTCTCAAAGGATCTCCTGGCATTAATACTGTTTTGGCGATTTCACCATTTTGTGCTGCATTGTGCGGCGTTGACATAATTTATTCCTCCTATGTTGATTACTCATTACTATCTTACTATACCATTCATGATTTTAAATATACGTTTAAAATTTTCTTTTATTGCGACAAAAATACTGCTACTGAATCTCTTTTTATAATTTATTAGCAAACTCATTAAGTTTTTGGGACATTATCTTTATTTCCTCAATAAATGTAGAAGTATGCTGAACAGATGCCGCCTGTTCTTGGCCGATAGCTGCTATCTTCTCTATCGAATTAGCCATTTGATTCGTAATTCCCTTAATCTGTAACATGGTTTTATTTATGTTTTGCGTCGAGGCGACGGTTTCCCTTGAAAATTTCCGGATTTCCTTGGCTACGACTTCAAAACTTCTACCTTTCTCACCTGCATGCGCTGCTTCTATTGCAGCATTCAGCCCAAGTAAATTCGTTTGATCAGCAACCCTGTTTATAATGGATAGGACTTCTGTTGTATTCTCCACATCTTTTCCAGCCTGCTGAGATTGAATGAGTAGTTCCTGAGAGTGATCGGAAAGTGAACTTACACCATAGGAAATATTATTAATTTGCTCATTGGCTTGGGATAATGATTCCGAGATTTGTTCTACAATAGCTTTTAATTCACTTTGTCTTCGAATCTGAACTGCAATCCCGCCAATGACTTGTCCCGTTTGATCGTGAAGAGGTGTTGCTGTACCTGTAAACTCAAATCCATAAAAGTGGGCTGGAACATCGGACTTCAAGGTACGATTCTCTTGTATCGCTAAGTAAAGCGGTTCTTCTTTGTGTAAAGGTTGTCCTTCGTTAATGTTTAAATTTATGGTGTCGCCAGGAAAATAAGCAACGAACCGTTCCAAATCACATATCGCTATTGATAAATCAGCGGGGATAGATAATTTTATAATTGGTATAAGTGAGATAAATTTGTCTAAAGATTCAATGTTGTTAATCACAGAAATATAGTCTCCATTCCAGCAAAACGTTATTTATAGCGCACCAAGTCTAACCAGATTATGCCTTGCAGACATGCATTTAATCTAAATCCTTAATTTTGCTTAATTCATATTTTAGATATGTATTCGCGAAAATCTTCATAAAATCCTCCAAAAAAGTTTATAAACACCCATTTCTCTCTCACAAAAGATAAAAAAAACCCCCACTTTGTGAAAAGTGAGGGCTTTCGTTCTCTTGCTGTTACTAATAATATCGATTAGTTACGGATCAGATAATCAAATGCTCCTAGCGCTGCAGTTGCACCGGATCCCATCGAGATAATGATTTGTTTATAAGCACTATTAGTGCAGTCACCAGCAGCAAATACTCCTGGTAAGCTAGTAGCACCATGGCTATCTACAACAATCTCACCTACGCGAGTACGTTCAACTGTGTCACCTAGCCATTCTGTATTTGGAACCAGACCGATCTGTACAAATACACCCTGCAATTCAACATGGTGAGTCTCTTCTGTCGCACGATCAACATAAGAAATACCATTTACCTTATCAGTTCCGGTAATTTCTTTAGTTTGCACGTTTTTAAGAACAGTAACGTTAGGAAGGCTATAAAGACGATCTTGCAGCACAGCATCAGCTTTGAGCTCTGGAGCAAATTCCAGAACCGTTACATGCTTCACTATACCTGCAAGGTCAATAGCTGCCTCAATACCTGAGTTACCGCCGCCAACAACTGCAACATCTTTGCCTGCAAACAAAGGACCATCACAGTGTGGGCAGTAGGCTACACCTTTGTTCTTGAATTCAGCTTCACCAGGCACGCCCATATTCCGCCAGCGAGCACCTGTAGACAGAATGACCGTCTTACTCTTTAGAACAGCGCCGTTCTCGAGTTCAACTTCAATTAAGTCATTTTTGTCTAGACGTCTGACACGCTGCAATTTCATCACATCAATGCCATACTCTTTTACCTGCTCTTCAAGTTTAGCTACGAGTTGAGGACCTTCAGTGTACTTCACACTAATAAAGTTCTCGATACCAAGCGTGTCGTTAACCTGTCCGCCAAAGCGTTCAGCAACAATACCTGTACGAATACCTTTACGTGCCGCGTAAATGGCTGCACTTGCACCAGCTGGGCCGCTGCCGACAACAAGCACATCATATGGAGCTTTATTGTCAAACTCTGATGCGTCCACACTGCTGCCCATTTTAGCTAAAATTTCTTCAACCGTCATACGACCACTTTCGAAAAATTCACCATTAAGGTAGACGCTTGGAACAGACATAATTTCTTTGCTTTCTACCTCTTCTTTGAATACTCCACCGTCAATCATCGTATGGGTAATGCCCGGATTAAAGATACTCATAAGATTCAGTGCTTGTACAACATCAGGGCAATTATGACAGCTCAGGCTAACATAAGTTTCAAACTTATATTCGCCACTAATGCCTTTGATCTGATCAATTACACTTTGCTCAACCTTAGGAGCTCTTCCGCTAACCTGCAACAGAGCCAATACTAATGAGGTAAATTCGTGTCCAAGCGGAGTTCCGGCAAAGGTTACGCCCGTATCTTCACCCACACGATTTACACTAAAGCTTGGGGTTCTAGATAGTTCGGTTCTTTCCACCGTAATCCTAGCTGACATTTTGGCAATTTCATCAACTAGTTCAGTCATCTCTTGTGATGCCTCGTCAGCGCCTGCACTGAGTTTCAGTACTACATCGCCTTCCAAGAGTTCTAGGTATTGCGCTAGTTGAGCTTTTATTTCTTGATCTAGTTTCATTTAGCTTTCGCTCCTTAAATCTTACCTACAAGATCGAGACTTGGTTTAAGAGTTTCTGCACCTTCCGACCATTTCGCTGGGCAAACTTCACCTGGATGATTGCGTACATATTGCGCTGCTTTAATTTTGTTAACAAGAGCGCTAGCATCACGGCCGATACCACCAGCATTAATCTCAACAGTTTGAATAACACCGTCTGGGTCAATGATGAATGTACCACGATCAGCAAGACCGTCAGCTTCGATCAATACATCAAAGTTGCGGGAAACCACATGGGAGGGATCGCCGATCATAATGTATTTCACCTTGCCAATTGCTGCGGAGCTTTCATGCCATGCTTTATGTGTAAAGTGTGTGTCAGTAGAAACGGAATATACTTCAACACCTAGTTGTTTGAGGGTTTCATATTGGTTCTGCAAATCTTCTAGTTCAGTTGGGCATACGAATGTGAAGTCAGCTGGGTAAAAGCAAACTACACTCCATTTACCTTTGAAGTTTTCTTCTGTAACATCGATAAATTTCCCATCTTGAAATGCGCTTGCTTTGAATGGTAGTACTTCTGTTCCGATTAATGACATATTGTTTAATCTCCTTTGGGTTTAATTTATGAATAGAGTGGATACTATTTATAATTATTATAATTAACCAAATTAAGGCCTGTCAAGTTATTTATAATAATTCTAATATGATAATCGTTGTCAGTCGCTAAATGTTCATACAAATTCCTTTCTTTCGGATTTAAATACAACACTTTATCATCTGACTGATGCTCATTCGTGCTTATTGACTATTATGGTTTAGTTTACATGTTTTATGTAGTTCAATTTCTACAATTCGATGTCTTCTACTATTAGATTGATAATATTCAAGGATTCTTCCGCTACTGTTGGATTAGAATATCGATTTCCATTATAGGTGATCAGTGCTTTCCATAAAGCCCACCCTCTTGCTCTATTCCACGTTTGTGCATCCATGTTTAATACCTTTTTAAAGATCCTTCTACTAGCCTCATCAAAAAAAGTCCACGCCATTGCAGCATCACAAGCAGGATCACCCACCCCTAATATGCCAAAATCAATGACTGCACAAAGCTGTCCGTCTTTGACTAATATATTTCCAGGTGCGACATCACCATGAACCCAAACTGGTTCTGACTCCCATTCAGAGTCTAATGCCAGTTCCCAGATCTTTTTCAATAGACCTTCATTAAAAATATCTTTATTATGCTCAATCGCATTTCTAGATTCCTCATCATATACAGCTAAGGACCCACCTCTATAAAAATTATGCTCTCCTGCTAAAGGTCCCCCACTAGCATCAATAGACTGTAATTCAATTAAAAAGCTCCCCAAGTCTCTCGCAAATTGATTGAGATCATTAATGTTCTCATGGGATAAAGTCTCTCCCTCTAGCCACTTATTAATAGACCAAGGCCAGGGATATTCTTTGTTAGGTGTCCCTTTCGCTAATGGTGTTGAAATAGGTAACGTAAGTCCTTTCCTTAAAAAAGGTAACCATAGTTGTTCTTTCTCCACTTGGGGAACATAAGCGGCTGCACTTGGTAATCGCACACTCATCTGTTCACCTAAATGAAAAGTCCGATTATCATGCCCACTGAATTTCACAGACCTGATCTCTAAATCGGACCATTTAGGAAATTGTTCATTTATTAATCTTGCTACTAAATCGACGTCTATAGTATGCATAATATCTCTCCACATATATGAAATTGAAGCAACACCAGTTGCGGAATCCGAGCTGATGTTGCTTCTTTTTAACTATGAAATGGATACAAGGGTCTACTTCAGATAGGTTCCTGACTCTCCGATTCCACCACTACCGTTCAATACATATACACGCGCATTTCCTTTCCCGGAGCAGTTGATTGTGATCACACCGTTGGTAACGGTTTTCGTATCACCAGTGACCGCATCCACATAAGTTCCGTTAGGAATTCCGGTGAATGTTGCATTTCCTGAGATCGTAACCAAAGCAAAGCTATCGATTCCTTTGCTACTATCAGTGTATCTTCTTTTAAATGCCAAATCACCTGATACATTTTCTGTAGAATATTGGCCTTTTTGCAAAGCAGGAACAGCTCTTCTGATTAAATTAAGTTGTCTGATATGTTTCGCCAGAGGATAATTTAACGAGTCTGCAAGTGTGCCAGTAGCATTGGTATATTTACCGTAATCTTGAACAGTAACACTACCCTCAATATGATCGCCAAAGTAAGCACGGCCTGTTGTACTTAACGGTGCATTTGGACCTACATCTATGACTGATCCTTTTTTAAACTCAATTTCAGAACCATAATAGATCGCAGGTATTCCTCGGAAGGTGAACATCAGAGCGAGATTCTCAGCCCAAGTGTCCTGTGTGCCGGCAAATCTTTGATTTTCTGGTGCCTGGTCAGGTGCATAGTCATGAGAGTCAATATAAGTTACATTCCAGGTAGCATCATTATAGAATTGATCACCGCTTCTCATACTGAATGCTTCCTGAGCAGTCTTGAAGGCCCAGTGCATTGGAAAATCAATGACATCCATACCCGATTTCATCGAATAGTCAGGCGTATGATAAGTATTTCCTGTTAAAAATGCATTGTTCGAGGTAGGCTGTCCTGCTGTAGTAGAGTTATCTGCCCACTCTTGTTCCACCGATAGCTTGTTGGAAGCGTAATCATTTTGACCATCACCTGGATAGGATTTTGAGCTTTTCCAAGTATAAAATGGTGTTGATATCGCCGGAATTCCACTGTTCCAGACATCTCTGTACCGAGTAGCCACTTCCCCAAAGACAAAGAAGTCTGAGCCTCCTCTTGTTTTCCATGCCGGCACAAAATATTTGTTAAAAATATACCGGCTTACATGCTTTACAGTATCGACCCGAAAAGCATCCACACCCATATCAATATATTGATTATAGCTGTCGATTAGATACTGATTCACTAGAGGATTTTCTGTGTTTAAGTCTACACAGTCTCCCGCAATCTGTCCTGTCTGGACGGTGTAAGACTCCCAAGAAAGACTTTTTTCCGTATGGTAAATGTTATTGTTAGTCTCCGCAGTCTTCATTAAGGCAAGTCTTGCCTGATATTGCTGATCAGGGGTCATGGAATCATAGTTAGCTGGCAGCTTATCCGTAATTTTGAGCATGTTACTCACGGTGTCCGCCGCCGCCGGATCTTTTTTGAACATCGGGAACAGATTTTCTTCTCCAAAATTACCGGTATGATTGACGACAATATCTTGAATAACCTTTATCCCTCTCGCGTGTGCTGCATTGATCAAATCCTGATAAGATGCCCCTGCGGATTCATATCTTGGATCTATTTTCGCAAAATTTATTGCATGGTACCCATGATAATCATAACCGCTGGCATTCTGCACCACAGGTGTAATCCAGATGGCACTGAATCCTAAGGCTTTAATGTAATCGAGCTTTTGAATCAGTCCTTTGAAATCCCCTCTCCAAGCTGGATCAGAGTCCGGATTTCCTGCCTTGGCATCCTCCCATGCATGCTCGTTGTTACTGGAATCACCGTCATAGAACCGGGAAGTGATTACAAAATAAATCGTATCTTCACGAAAATCGCCCTTATTACCAATGTTATAAACAAAACTCTGTTTGGTTTCATTTCCGGCACCATCGATCACAAGGAATTTTAAGGTTGTCGTCTTGTTAATCAAGATAGACGGTCCCGCAAGAGATGTTAGTGCATTGCCTGAAATATAGACTTTTGAACTCGTTGTTGGTTCCGTACCATTATCTGTGTAATATGCTGTGGTTGTTGCCGCCTTGTTGTCTTTTATATTAAAAGATACGGAAACCGCTGAGCTCGAATTCCCAACAGGCAGATTCGCAGTGATAATCGGAGCTTGCAAATCGGCATTCAGATCAATCACATAAGCAAAAGAGCCTACATTACCCGCTTGCCCTATAGAGTTAACGCCGAATGCTTTGATAGTCAAAGAAGAAGGTACTTGGATTGGAGTCGTATACAACGTTGAGGTTGTCGTAGGTGTTGATCCGTCGGTCGTATAATAAATTTTATCGCCGCTATTTGTACTGGATAGGGTCACCGTTTGGGCAGAATCATAGGTTTTGGGCACAGGAGAGACGGATATCACCGGAACCTTAGGAACGTCTGGATTGGCGTCATACCATACGTTATCTGAGTTATACCAGCCCTCTTTTACGCTGCGAGATAAGTCGCCCGTTTGTTTGCCATTGCCGTCATTAAAGATCAGGCTTGCACCTGTAGCATTCGGAACAGTATAGCTATACCAATCGTTTCCGTCCGATTTCATCAGTATTCCCGGCCATGCTCCACTAGTCGGAACGGTTGCCGGATTCAGATTCCAGTAATGGATGCGGATCGCTGCATTCCAGCTTGCTGGTTTCTTAAAGTGAACGGTTAGCCCCGCTGAAGTAGGTGTAGGTGTTGGCGTCACTGTTGGCGTTGGTGTAGGAGTTACGGTAGGTGTTGGCGTTGGTGTGGGTGTTATGGTAGGTGTTGGCGTCACTGTTGGTGTAGGAGTTACCGTAGGTGTTGGTGTCACTGTTGGTGTAGGAGTTACCGTAGGTGTTGGTGTCACTGTTGGTGTAGGAGTTACCGTAGGTGTTGGTGTCACTGTTGGGGTAGGAGTTATCGTTGGTGTTGGTGTAGCTCCGGCCGAAAGGGTCACATAGTCGATATTAATATTCCCGCTATCATCTGAGTCATATTTATAAGCAAGCGTGTTATTTCCTGCCTGTAAGGAGAGTGTTTCTGTTTGGTCTGCCCATGTATCCCAGTTGGTCAGGTTGGCTAATGTTGTCTGTGTAACCTTTATTCCATTGACATAAATGGACACCTTTTTAGCACTGCCGGATGCATTAGCATAGTGAAGCGTGGCATTATAGGACCCTTCTGCGGAAGCCTGGACGTTAAAAGTGGCAGTTGCTCCTGTAGTTGTGTATCCATCAACAAAACCGGTGCCCGAATATCCGATGTGATTCGTATTTACTTTTGCACCACCAGACAGGGATGCACTCTCTGCTTCGTATTTCCCGGCAACCGGAATAACCACCGTCCAGTTCTTCCCGCCGTTATTGTCCCAACTATCCGTTGGAGCCGTGATGTGATAACAATAAATTAGGGTGGCGCCTTCCTGAACATTGAGGTTGGCGATGAACGTGGTTCCATTTTTGGTCATCACCGTGTCCGTAGTATTAGCCCAGTTATTCGTAGTCCAATGTAAGGTCACAGCTGCCGCTGTAGGATTGGTATAGGTGACTGTATGATCCGTATTGCTGGCCGATGCTCCACCCGATAAACCAAATAAACTAAAAATGAGTGAAAAAATAATTAACCACGAAATATAACGCCTGGATTGTTTGGATACCAAGTAAATAACCTCCTCATAATTTTAAGTGCAGCTTACGATTTTAAGCGCTATCGCGGTGTGCAAACGTTTGCAAAAATGAGAAAAAAGAAATACTTAATAGTTTTAATCTCCTCCTTCAATGATTAATAAGGAAAAAACTCATTGTATGCGTTTACAAACGGTTCAATATCTGATGAATTTCCCTTGTTAAGATTATAGGCGCCAAACTTTTGCTGGTCAATGCATCTTTTAGGCTATAATTCAATCGTTTTCACTATAAGTTCCCTAAGATAGCAGGTAAAATGTTCAGGTTCTTAGCCAGCCAATTCATTTCTTTTGCAAAACGTTTTGGAGGTACACTATGTTTGTCCATCGCGGCATTAATCCACCACGGGCTTTCCATATACCACAACAACTGCAATGATTTTGTTAAATACCCCTGCTCCACCGTTCGTTCCTCACGATATCCGTCAATAAATGCTGAAGCTAGTGCTCCATCTAAATCTTCATCTAAAGCAGATGACATCACTGCTCGCGCTACATCAAGCTGCGGATAATCATATTTGAACCGATCAAAATCTAGAATTGCAGACAATTGGCTATCTTGAAATAAAAGATTATCAACCCATAAATCACGATGTGCCCATCCAGCTACAAGTCCTTCGAATATTTCCGGATCTATTTCTTCAGTCGCTCTCAGTTGTATCTCTAGGTCAGTGATGAGTGAAGTTTTGCCCATTTCCTTTGATTGTTGTAGGAGTACATTCCAATGTTCTAAACGTTCCTCAGGGCTTTGGGGAATAAATTGTGGGGTTCTTTTCAAACTAAGGGTCCCATCATTTAATAAACGATGCATTTTACCTGTGGCACGACCCAAATCAAACATTTGAAGGATGTTAATTTTGCCCGGCTCTATGACACGCCCTTCACAATATTCCATAACCATAAACGTCTCTCCCATATCTGATTCCAATAAAACTTTATGGTTATAAGCCAACAATTCGGGACATGGGAGCCCCTGTAGATACAGTCTTTTCTGTTGAGAAAAAGCAAAGTTCAGCTCTTCTGGGTTATACAATTTATATCTTTTTTTGTTGTATTGTTTAAGTAGAAATGGTCCTGAATCCGTTATGATTTTCCATTTAAGATTTAACCAGCCACGTTTTATTGGGGTAGCATGAAGGACTTTCAATCCAAAAAAATGATAGAAACTATTACTTAAATCCTCTAAAATGGCTTCCTCTGAGCGAATCGCTTCCATTTCATCAACTCCTATCTATTCAAAGTATAAAAGAAGAAGCCGCCAATGACGACTTCTTTTAGATATTTCTTTTTAGCAGAAAAAGTTATCTATAAATGAGGCTCCCGCCTTGGAGAAACTCTTGCGCCTTCTCTTGCATTCCTGATTCAATTCTCGTCGTATTACGGATATTATGAGAGATCTTCATACTGCAAAATTTCGGCCCGCACATGGAACAAAAATGAGCTGTTTTAGCGCCTTCCGCAGGCAATGTCTCATCATGATATTCTAGCGCTCGCTCAGGATCTAACGATAAATGAAATTGATCACGCCAACGAAATTCAAAACGGGCTTTCGAAAGAGCGTTATCCCGGTCTTGTGCTCCTTTATGCCCTTTCGCCAAATCTGCGGCATGTGCCGCTATTTTATAAGTAATGACCCCTACACGTACATCTTCCTTATTAGGCAGGCCAAGATGCTCCTTCGGAGTTACGTAACATAACATTGCTGTACCGAACCAACCAATCATCGCTGCACCTATAGCAGAGGTAATATGATCATACCCCGGCGCAATATCTGTAGTCAGTGGACCTAACGTATAAAAAGGGGCTTCGTTGCAAGTTTCAAGTTGCTTATCCATATTCTCTTTAATCAAGTGCATCGGCACATGTCCTGGACCCTCTACCATCACCTGTACATCATGACTCCAAGCCATAGCTGTTAATTCACCTAACGTCTCTAACTCGGCAAATTGTGCTTCATCATTCGCATCAGCAATCGAACCCGGACGTAATCCATCGCCTAGGGAAAAAGAAACATCGTACAGCTTCATGATTTCACATATCTCTTCAAAATGTGTATATAAAAAGTTCTCTTGATGATGCGCAAGACACCATGCCGCCATAATGGAGCCACCTCTTGAAACAATACCTGTCATACGTTGTGCCGTCAACGGGATATAACGAAGCAGAACTCCCGCATGAATGGTAAAATAGTCCACCCCTTGCTCCGCTTGCTCAATGAGCGTATCACGGTATACTTCCCACGTTAAATCTTCCGCTTTCCCATTCACTTTTTCCAAAGCTTGATAAATAGGCACCGTTCCAATAGGAACAGGAGAATTACGGATGATCCACTCGCGTGTCGTATGGATGTTTTTACCTGTGGAGAGATCCATTATATTGTCTGCACCCCAGCGGGTAGCCCATCTCATTTTCTCCACCTCTTCCTCTATGGATGAGGATACTGCGGAGTTTCCAATATTGGCATTGATCTTTACCAAAAAATTACGCCCAATAATCATTGGTTCACTCTCTGGATGATTGATATTCGCTGGAATGATGGCGCGGCCGCGGGCTACTTCATCTCTTACAAATTCCGGTGTCACATTCTCACGAATCGCAACGTATTCCATTTCCGAAGTAATAATCCCTTTGCGTGCATAATGCATTTGAGAGACATTACGCCCCTTTTTCGCTCGCAAAGGTTTTCTATGGAGCGCTGGAAACACTTCCGCCACAGCTTTTCCCGTTGCATTCCCGTTATCTTCAGGCTTCACGGTTCTTCCTTCGTACGCTTCCACATCCCCTCGTTCCTCAATCCAGCTTAGACGATTGGGCTCTAACCCCTGACGAATATCAGTATGAATATTAGCATCCGTGTAAGCCCCACTTGTGTCATAGACATGAATTGGGGAATTCTCCTCTTCGCCGTCTATGCCCGCAGTTGGACTAAGTGAGATCTCCCGCATAGGCACCTGAATATCAGGCCGTGAACCCTTTACATACACTTTTTGACTTGCTGGAAAAGCTGATAAATTGATTGGATCGTTGTTCAATTCGCTTGTCATCTCAATTCCTCCTATAAGGTGATTTGATCAAGCGGAGACGGTCTACTCCCCACACATAGAAAAGGCCACATCTGTATAAGATGAGGCCTTAGAGTAGACAAATAGAAATAGAGCTCCATTTCCTCCGCTGGCATTATCCAGATCAGGTTTGACGGTCGATAGTTATAACTATCCTCTCAGCCTGGTCCCACCAAGCTCCCGTAACTATATAATTGCTACTTCAAAGTATAACCGAAAAGAGAGAATTATCCAAATCTACTCAAATGTGAGATCAACGTGTACGTTAGTATAACACCAGTACCCCAAATCCTTCCAGAAGCACCTCGCCCGACAATGTTGTGCCGCTCAGTAAATCTGTTTTGGTCTCATGAAGATGGATCGTGACAGGAGTCTCACTATAATTAAGCAAAAAAGCATAACTGGAAGAAGCTCCGGTACGGACTTGCAGCTCTACCTCTTCTGGGAGCTCCAGCCAATTTGCTGGCGATTGTAGATCAATTAATTTTATGATCTCAGCCGCTGCCTGTTCGTTAAATACGGCTCCGTAATACCAAACCTCACCCTTGCCGCGACGATTTCTAGTTACCGCCGGTTTTCCTGCATAATAATCAGAGGCGTAAACCGCCATCACTTCAACCGAAGCTTCCTCTATTTTGAGAATATCATTAAAGTCATCTGCTCCTGTAACGACTTCGGTCGCGCCCGACCAGCTAATTGTTGTTGGCTGACGACTGCCCTTAACCATTGTGAATTCTTCAACTGTGATCCCGCATAGATCCTTAGCAGCACCTGGGAAAGGACGCATATAACATTGACCGCGCTCATCCTTATAGCCAGTTCTACAGCCGAAGATCAGTTTGCCGCCTTGTTGAACATATTCATCCAGCAGAGACGCTGTCTCATCTGTCATAATCGCTGGGTGAGGATAGATAAGCACGTCGTACCTTGCAAGCTCCTCCAGCGTTGTTTTTTTGCGCAAATAGAGCACGTCATTAGGGATATGCTTCCGCTGAAGAGCCTTGTACCACTCCTTATTGCTCTTCCACATAAACGGGCCATGCCAAACATCGTATTCTCCATCCCACTCATTGTCATAATCACGAACAATAGCAACGTTAGCCTGATTATGAGTACCGATAAACGCTTGACCTGCTGCTGCCAGCTCCTGACCGATCTGCCCCGCTTCCCGCACTCTCCGGTTAGGCTGATTATGATAGTCATTGATTCCATGCCAATAAATTTCATTGCCCATCGTAGCTGTCCGCCAGCGGAAATATAACACCATATCTGCCCCATGAGCGATCGACTGATAAGTCCATAACCGCATCTGCCCGGGCTTTGGAGAAGGCATATCCATCCGGTTCACCCAGCCACCCGGGCCCGACTGCTGCTCCATAATGCAGAAATTCGGGGATATCGAACGAACAACAGATAACGACAGTCCCCAGCCTCTATCATTCAGCGGATTCCGCTCATTCGGGTCATAAAAAATAGTAGAGAACTGAGGATAGGAATCATAGCTGAAGAAATCCAGCAGTTCATCCGTCATTTCATGGCTATCGAGATGACCGAACAGACCGTTCGTGGTTACCCATTGCTTAGGGGCAAGTTTACGAATGATATCCGCTTGGTTTTTGGCAAAAGAAATTGTATTGTCCGAAATAAACCGCTTTTCATCCAATGCCTGATGAGGATTGGGTTGCTTCGCTACTGGAGTCGGACGTGGAAGATAGACCTGAGACCAGTCACTATAGCTTTGATTCCAAAAAACAGCTCCCCATGCCTCGTTCAAATGCTCAAGCGTAACATATTTCTGCTGTAGCCATTCCCGGAAGGCCTTATGGTCACTCTCCGAATAAAATTCACTGATCTCACAGTTGAGCTCATTATCAATTTGCCAGCCAACTACACCCGGATGATTGCCGTAATGTTCAGCCATTTGTTCTGCAATACGTGCACACAGATCCCGGTATTTAGGACTGCTGTAATTATAATGGCGGCGCATGCCATGCTGAAGTGTAACACCTTCGTAGGTTACATTTAATACTTCTGGATACTTATCAGTCAACCAAGCTGGAGGCGTTGCCGTCGGAGTACCAAGTACAACCTGAAGGCCATATTTATGTGCTAGATCAATCGCCCGATCAAAGAGCCCGAACTGAAACTCCCCTTCTGTGGGTTCAAAAATAGACCAAGCAAACTCCCCCATCCGAATGATCGTAAAGCCGAGTTCACGCATCCGGCGATAATCGTCCTCCCACATGTTTTCTGGCCAGTGCTCCGGATAATAACAAACGCCAAGCTCGAATTTTTCAGTTGCGACAGGTTTCTTCATCATTACCTCCAAAGTATTAAAAATATGCTTTCAATATTTTATAATTCTATTGTAGTATCAATGATAAGAGGTCTTATATAACAAAATATTGCTATCATATAACAATCTTGCGTTTATTTCCTTAATCCAACTTGCGCTCTGTTGCGCTACAGAAATGGGTGCTGCCAAACATGAAGAAACAATGGTATTTGCCGACACCGGCTTTTTCAAAATATGTCTGTTATCCTGAATTTTTGGGACATTACACTCACTTTCCACAACATACAGAGAGAAGAAGCGAAGGGTTTCTGGGGAGTTATAACCTGCATTTGATCTTTGGTGGGGAGGGTTATGTATTCCATGAGGGCGAACGTATTCCGATGAGTAGAGGACGAGGTTTTCTGTACCCAAAAGGGGCTTATCAGCAATACGGCTCTGACCCAGGCGAGCCTTGGGATGTCCGATGGGTTCATTTTAATACTGAAATTGTCCTCCCCTTATTAGAGGAAGTGGACCAGTCCCGTGCATACCTGTTCACTTTTGATTTGGATGCTAAGCTGGACGAGCTATTCGAGGAAATGTACCTACTGAGCGCTTCCTACGTGACCCGTAGCGAGCCAAGACTATCTGCTCTGCTGTATGAGCTTCTAGTTAAATTGCTGCAGAACTCCGAGCCGCTTCACGGCTCAGTACCGCACGAGGTTAGACAGTCCATCCGCAGTGCTGCAGATATCATTCATGTCGATTGTGCCAGCCCTTGGTCTCTTGAATCGATGGCAAGATTGACCGGGTACAGCAGCTATCATTTTCTAAGGCTGTTCCGGGTGGTTATGGGCAAAACTCCAAACCGTTATTTAACCGATTGTCGGCTGGCTAAAGCCAAGCTTTTACTGGTTTCCACAGGACTCTCCATTGCTCAGGTTGCGACTCAGTCCGGTTTTGCCCAGTCCAGCTATTTCATTAAAGTGTTCAGAAGGTTTGAAGGCATGTCTCCTGTGAAGTACCGGCAGGCTTTTGGGGCGTAGACGATCTTCCTTCAGTCCGTAGAGATTCAATCTTAGTCTCTTGGACTTATCACCCTTAAAGATCATCCTTAAGAGAAATTTCACTCTCAATATCTAAACTTATTGTTTCGGAATGAATCTCCCCTTCATTATCATTCCATGTAATAGATAAAGTGGTGTTTTCATAATTTTGTCTATTTTTATTTAATTCGTCATACGAATACGGACCTGTTATAGACCCGATATCAGTGTTACTTAATATTGAAACGGGTCCATCCGTTGACCTAGCTTCATTTACAAGAACTGTTTCATCCTTATTATTAGTGTTTTTTTCATTGACTTCATACTTATAATAGCTACTATTCACTAAAGCGCTTGGGTCTCCCTTGAACACTAACTTCCCATGTCCCCGTAAAATTTTGCTAGATGAAATTATTATTTTGTAATCTAAAACATCCCATGTATCCCCTGTACCCTTAAGCGTATATACTTGAACACCAGTGTTTAAATTTGTTTCGAACTCTTTATTGAAATATAAATAACTCCATATCGCATTCGAAATAATAACCACAGCTACAAGCACTAGGATTAGTTTTTTCATATCTGCTCCTTTATAAATACTCCCCAGCCATTATTTATATCTTAAATTCCATTCTTTTGACCAATTCGGAAATGCTTCTCCGGTCAATTCTTCGAGTGTTTTTCCATCAATGGTGTAAACCCAGCCCATATGTAATTCATCGAAATCAGGAAAACTATAGCCTCCTATCACTTCATCGTCTGCTTCTAGCAGAAAAATCAGGGTTTGTTTTTTTGTATTATCCTTCTCATTATCTAAGGGGTGGTTTTTAACGATTAACTTACTTGTAGTTATTTCCTTACCTATATAATCGATTGGATCAACACTTTGAACACTCCAATATTGTATGTATGGCATTTCCGTCAGCAGTTTTTTATCTAATAAATATTCAGAAACAATTCCTTCATTACTAATGATCAGATAGCCCATATCGGTAATAAATTGTTCAGCTTTGCTATATTCTTTTTTTGAATTATCGCTAATTTCCTCATCACTACATCCCAATAAAAAGATTAAGAATAACGGAATTATGATTCTCCTTAATTTTTTCATAGGTTCTCTCCTTGCATTGTTTATTATCTCCGCGCTCAATTTATAGATTAATCTTATTGTATGAATTTAGTATCATCAAACTCTTTAGCGTCTTATAGGCTCTCCATTCCAACCTCGCTGTTTCACCGGGAGGCTCCCATTTTATCTGCCATCCTCCATCATCCTCCTGTTGGTATTCTAATACTTTTAAATGATCAAGAATGGTTTCATCAGAAAATATGCTGCTACAGTAAGAAGTTGGTGATGGCGAAAATTCTAGAGGAGAGAGTCCATAACTGTGGGATGCGGCATCCAAGCAAAAAAAGTTGGCAGTAATAAGCTCCTTAGTAATTTTTGAAATAATCCTTTGATAAAATCCGATTGAGGTAAGCTTTCCAATAAATAAAATGCAGTTAAAATTGTATGCGCATCATCATAGGCTTGTGAGTGAATATCTTCCAAACAAATTTCTGTCGCTTTATCAAGCCAGGAATGTTCTATCCCTTGCCATTTAAGAAGCCCGACAAGACCAGTAAGTCTGCTAAATGATGGCTCTGGAGAAAGAGGGTTATTCCAATGTTCTGCTCTTGGATAGTTCGATGATGAAGGAAATATTGTTGGAATCCCTTTTTTTAAGTCAGCATGCTTTGAAATATAATCACATGCTTTTTGAGAGAGTTCTTCGTCTTTTATGTTACAGTCATATAAGAAACGTAGTGCAAATTCCATGAAAAGTGGCTGACTACTGGGTGCCTGTAAATCTGGCTCTATTGCATTTCCAAACCCACCATCTTCGTTCTGGTAGGCTATTAGAGAAGTCACAACATTGCTTATTGATCCACCGTGGAAAATATATTCAAAAACCCTTCTTTCTAATAATCTGCCATGTGTCCAAATGAAATGGGCTGCTTTTTCAAAATCCATCTGTTCCCCTCCTCAAAATTTACGCTAAGCATTTAAGTATTCAATGACACTTTTAATATAGGATTCAATCGGTTCCTTTGTATTAACAATATGTATTCTGACATTAGAGGGCTTTTTAGCATTTTCAATAGTTTTAAGTAATGTCTCTTCAGAAGGCACTCTTTCAATCTGGCTAATCATTCTTTTTCTATTTCGCAGTCTATTATTGAGCTCGTCATAGTCATTTAATAAACATTCTACATATTTATATTCCGCATTATATTTCTGGGTCAGATTCAATCCTCTCTCTATCATCTCAGAGTATAAACAAGGGCTATCGAGTATAACATTATGACCTTGAGATAAGTGAAAATCTATCAAGGCCCATTCAATATCATACGAAATTTCCCCAACTTCCTTGAACCCAAAGTTTGCTCCAAGTGATTCCATAAGAGAAGACTTTACAATGTCGTGATCAAGAATAACAGCAGAAGTATGCTGCGCTATTACTCTGGCTAATGAAGACTTCCCTGATCCGGGGTATCCAGACATCTGAAGAAAAAACAACGAGGGCCACTTCCTTTCAGACGAGATTCTTATAGGCGTTTATCGACTTCCATATAAGCTCCTCATCCTTAATTCCTTCATGGACAAATAACTTTATTGGAAAAAAGATTCCTTCCATAATCGATAATCTAACGTCCTCCACAAATTGTGTGTACGTGTATGCGTTCCTGATTTTATTGTTAATTGAATGAAAATACAGATCAAAAATACGTGTAGTCTCGGCACTGCCATGAAACAAATCGTGGATAAATAACATAACGAGATCCTCCGTACAAAGCCCAACCTTCACTGCTTCAAGATCAATGATGCACGGCCTTGAACTGCTGAACTTCGGATATAATAAATTGCCAACATTTAGATCACCATGGATGCATGTTGTATTTTGATATCTGGATATACGACTAATATGTTTCTGGGCATTTTCACGCAAGCTAAGTAAACTCTTCTCGTAAATACTAAACTGTTCTTCCCCAAGGTTATAAGTCTGTTGCTTTCTAAAAGCCAGATAGTCTCTCTCCAAATACGAAATATGCTTTAAATAATGCTCTATACTTTTCAAATGCTCGGGATGAGCTAACTCGCTTGTCCCCCAAGAAGCAGAATGAAACTGTACGATCACATCAATAATGTTTGCTAATTTATCAGAATCAATAGGTACTTCCCAGTCAGCTAAATTGGTATGTGTCGGGGTCAGATCTTCCATCAACAATATCCCCTCTTGTCCGACTGTATCATATTTATTAAAAAAGACTCTCGGAATAGATACATCCTTGGTATAGTAATGATTATAAATCATATTTTCATATGGAATATGATCTGACTTTGTGATTTTCTCTAATAACGACAAAACCTTATTGTCTTTCGTATACACTTCTATTTTATTGAGTGCTGCTCGATTGCGTATTTCTTGTTTTGTTCTTTTAATCTCAAGAATCTCAGGAACACCCTGACCTCTTAATAGCTCTAATAGTTGATCATCGTTTAGTAGCATTTTCATCCTCCAATCTGAATTGGCTCTCGCCTACAGTAGCCATTTGTCTCACTTCCATTTTTCAGCATTCATCAGGTTGAACTAACGTGTATAAATTCGCTTTCAACATTCCATCCACCTTCCAAAATATTGAATATTTCACGCTGAGAATTTAAATAAAAAAGACAAATCACGTATTAAAGTGACTTGTCCTCCGGTGCTTCCACATATAAATTTGCTTAAAATGAATTGAACGCTAAATAATACGTTTTATTTCCGCCAAAAAGTTGAACAGTCTGCCTTATCCAAAATATTAAACTCGATCATTTTTTCAAGTAATGAGAAATCAACTGGACTTTCCCATCGGATGCGTAATAACTGCTTGGTATGATCATAACCTGCCTGCACAATTTCATCAGAAAAACGATTAATTCCTGCAATTTCAGGGGCAACCGCCAAATGATGTTTGGATACACTGAAGCCAATAATAAAAGTCTCGTGATCGGTAAACATAGGCTGATTCCACGCAACTTTTGGCTTTAAATCAGTAAATTTTCCAGCTACCCAAGCCAAAACTTCTTCCATTCTTTCCCGATGTTGCGGGTTATCAATCTGCGCTAAATATTCTGCAAATACTTCCATGTCATTCTCTCCTAAAAAAATATTTTCGAATAGTCTATTTGATGTTACGTCATATCAACTACATTCTCTTAGCATAATAATTAAACAGGAAGATTCCTAAGGAGATTTGAAAAATAAAAACACCACATAACACAGTGACTACAGTTTGATCTACTCCCATTAAACTAAATACAACAGTTAGAGCCATTAGGATGTAAAAGTTAACAATATTAGTTTTCCAACCGGCTTTTTCTCTTATTCTTATTTTCCGTTCATCATTAGCCTCAATTTTACTCATTCTAACTTTCTCATCATTTTTTACTTTGTTCTGAGGCTTATTAAGCCATAACGAATACACCATATTTCCTACTCCAAGCACTGCAAGGACTGAACCCACACCAATGAGCAAACCGGAAATTCCTTTTAGCTTCTCGTCGATTAAAATAAATCCACCCATATAAACCATAATAGCACCTGCAATTGTTAAGAGCACCCATTTACTTGCCGTTTTCATTACCCAGCTCCTCCTCGTAAATGAAAATATCTTCAATACTCATTTCAAAAAATCGCGCAATTTTAAATGCAAGAATGATGGATGGATTATACCGGCCATTTTCAAGTGAACCAATCGTTTGCCTAGATACTTCCAATTTATCCGCTAGTTCTTCTTGTTTAATACCTTTTTCTTTTCTAATCTCTTCAAGCCTGTTTTTCAATATCTTACCCCCTGAAGCAATTATGGAAAGTTAACTTTCCGTAAGAATAACACATTGGAATGTGTATGTAAAGCTAACTTTCCATTAACTGAAATTGATTGCAATTTAACCCGTGATCTTTATAGGTGTAATAATTTAGGGCACGCCTTGTTGATACTACATCTGTAGAATTGGGCATGAAAAAACGCCACCCGTTAACTCCCTTATAGGAGTACGGGGTGACGCTGAGTGTTTCACGGGCGACAACTTATGAAAGAAAAGTTCAGTTAGCTTAGCCTGTTTCAAGAATATCCCATCCGAAAGTTTGCCTTTTGGATAAAAAAGTCCCGATGATTATTCACATCATCGGGACTAACCGTATCATTGTCAGCAGAAAATAAAGTCTTAGACTTAGCAGACCAAGGAGAGCGGCGTAGATATGATTTAGTAATCTGCCGGCAGCTTCTTCGACTATACATTCAAATTCTTCTCTTACTGACTATGATTTATTAAATGAGCAATTTCTTTAACTCTCCCCATTGTAATTCCTTCTCTTTGTTCAACTGCAAGTGGATGATTCGTTTGTTCTAATTCTATTAACGGAACAGCACCAACCTCTTGTGTATGTACCATTGTCTTTAACGATAATGTAGTTATTGGATATATTGAAAGTTCAGTCGATAACCAACCAAAATAAGGTTCTTCCGTTTTCCTTCCTTCTACGTGCAATAATTCATTAGACTTCAGAAAGTTTTCTTCACTAAGAGAAACCCAAACACTCCATATAAATTTCTCTTTGCTATCAATTATTGGTATTTCAATATGGCCTCTAATAAAGAAATGCTGTTCATCAATTACACAAAAATCTCTAATTAATTCTGTTCTCTTCTCTTCTGGTACAGTGTAAAAATAATATGGTGCTTCACTTCCGTAACATAAAGGAAGTTCACTTAATTCGTTGTTACAGTGAGGGCATTTCATGTTTTCTGCTCCTTATAGTTTCTCGCCGATTTCTTATAACGTCTTATTCGGGAACTTTGTGATAATTCCATCTTTTGAATATTCGCGAAATTACTGAGTTATCCTGCCCTTTACTTCTATAAAAAGGGCAACTCTGATCGGCTGAAAAACTGTCCAAGAATCCCTGTCACATTTTTGGGTGTCTGAAGCGTTATATATATATTAATGCAATCAGGATGTAGGGAGACTTAAACATTGAAACTAAACAAACTAAAACTAAAAAAATATTATATCCTCGTAATTTTATCGCTAATGGTCTGCTTGTCTGCTCTTCTTACGTATAAAACTATGTCTAAGCTGGAAATCACCAGTGTTGACGGATACAAGATCACAACAGATGCCTATGTTCTGAATCCGGATCATGAATTTATGCTTGCTAAAGACGTAGCTGAGCAGGTTCTTAATGCCCGTATCGGCTGGGAGAAGCAGACTCCACTTCCCGAGGGCATTTACTACAAAGATCAGGTGGCGGTACTCATGTACCATCATCTCACAGAAGAATCGTTATCGCTTTATCCCGGTGTATTATCCGCAGAACAGTTTGATGAACAAATGCGGCTGCTGAAGCAGGAGGGCTTTCAGGTCATTACGATGGAGCAATACCGGCAGTTTATGCTGGAGAATGCTCCGGTTCCCGATAATGCAGTTCTGCTGACTTTTGATGATGGTTATGAGAGCTTTTATAAGCTGGCGTTTCCTATTCTGCAAAAGCATGGTTACACCGCAATTAACTTCATCATTGTTTCTGATGTTGATAACCCGGATGGGCGGAAGGTACCAAAACTGACCTGGGAGCAGATGAGGGAGATGAAACGTGCCGGAATGGGCTTCTATAATCATACGTACAATCTGCATTATTATGGCGTTGTCGATGCAGAAGGAGGTACCCGTCCGTCGGCGAGTGCCTTGCTGTACATTGATGATGAGAACCGCAATGAGCTGAATGAAGAATACTACAGAAGGGTAACCGGGGACCTGGCTCTGGCGGAACGCAGGCTAAAGGAAGAGCTAGGCAATACGGATTCAGCTATTGCTTTTCCCTACGGTTCCTATAATGAAAAGCTGCTGGATGCAAGCGATTCACTCGGAATCAAATTGAAATTCAATACCCGGGAGGGCTTAAGCTCCAGAACGAATCTGAACGCACCGCGGATTAACGAAGGGGACGAAACCCTCACCGCGGCTTTATCCATAGAACAGCTGAAGCATACTGAGCCGCTGATGGAGTTGACTGTGAATTCCAGAAAGGTCCCTCTTATCGGGACTCAGCCGCAGTTGAGGAATGGAAAATTGATGGTTCCGTTAGGCCCGCTAAGCAGATCACTGGGGATAGAGATGCATTACGACCACCGCAGCCGGACATTGAAACTGACACACAGCAGCTTGAACAAGGCTTGAGTGATAACTCAAATTTTGTACCATAGATATCAGAGGGAATACGAACGGTATCAAGCGAGTGATAATCGGACGCATGGAGGACTCTTTTACCCACGTGGCTGAAATCGTCAGATTCATAAAAAATAAGTATTAGACTGCCGCTGTTATTGTTCAATTATCGTGACCCGTTAGTTTAATCATATCAACTCTGAGATAAACATTGGTGTAGCTCCATCCTCTGTATTAAAGCCAAATTTATTATAGAAATCCACTGCATGCGGATAAGAAATTAATACTTTGGTTTTACACCCTTTATATCTATCAAGCATTATATTCATCATTTCCTTTCCTATACCTATACTCTGATAACTCGGATTAATAAGCATATAATGAAAATATACCGTTAAAACACCATCTGACAAAGCATTTATTAAACCGACAAGCTTTCCTCCTTCCCAAGCGGTAACAATTGAATGAGACCCTCCGATTGCTTGTAAAAGCTCGTTTGGATACTTGCCAGACTCCCATTCTACCGAAAGAAATAACTCTTGGAGTGCATCCTTAGTGATATCCTCTTTGCTTGAAGCGTAATAAATACTCACCCCTATACCTTCCTTTCATAAAACTAACTACGGCACAGCATCTGTTTTAAACTCCCATATTTCGATGGTTTTGCAATCCTTACGAAGCCATAAAATAATACCAACAAAGAAATTTCGGATTTATCAAAGTGAATAATCACTTTATTTACCTCAATATACTATTAAAAATATGTATAGAAAATGGATTAACTGAAGTGGAATTTGTATTTATTCACATTAGAGAATTCATGATAATACTTTTTTCACTTAAGCATACAAATCCTAAGAGGCATATAGTGTTAATCTGCCAGTTAGCTAAATAGATAACATTGAACAATAGTTAAATATTTAGCTAATCGGCGAAGTATAACGTTCTTGTCCTCAGCCTGGGGCAAGAAACGTGATTGCTTAATCAAAAAAAAGCCGCTAAATTAGCGACTTTTAATCTAACATGTGCTTTTCTTAATGAACAGTTGTATCTGATAATCCCACTGCAATATTCCAGTCACAATAATGTTATGAAGAACAAAATCTGGACACACATCGTATTCCGTCTTTGCCCTTTCAAGTAAATTTTGTAATACAGCATTCTTATTCTCTTCGGTACAGTTTGCACACAGATAGTCCCCTTCTGGTAGCACAGTTAACCCCTCTAAAGACGGATATTTCAAGCAAACAGCAAATAACCGTGTTATTCCTTCAGTCGTAAACATTCCCGCCATATCTTCAAACAGAAATTGTGAATGCAGAGAAGTCTCAATTTGTTGATAGAAATGTCTGTGATAGTCCCATAAATTCTTAAGTGTGGGGCTTTCCATTTTATTCGAAAACATAATTACCCTTTCCTCTATGTGTCTGACAAAGTAATTTTCACTTTGACTATAATCGTTGTGGAACTTATTTTCATAATGTAGATAGGCACGTTTAATTTTCGATTTTGCATACTGCAGACGAGCAATTTTATCGTCTGCTCTTTTTTCTGCCTGTTTTAGAAAATCAATTACTTTAGTGAGATCATTCTGCTGCAATATATCTTTAATATCCATTAAAGTAAGATCCATTGCTTTGAGCAGTTCAATGGTTTGCAGCTTTACGAGCTCCTGCTCGGAATAGTATCGATATCCCGACAATTCATCTTTATGGCATGGCTTGACTAATCCAATACGATCATAGTGCCGCAAGGTCTCACTGGTCATCTCTACGATTTCTGCTGCTTGCTTAATTGTAAAATAGTTGTTCATATCTACCCTCTTGACCTTTTTGTAACACAAAAGTTTATGATGATTAAAACATATGCGACTGATAAACGCAACGAAATACAAAAATGATCCGATCCAACTCTTGCAACATATTTGGGTAGACTTTTTCAAGATCATTATGTTCAACTCTAATGCTTAGTTGCATATCGCAATTTTTTTTGCAGAGCAGCTTAGGATTGGTATTCGTAGGACTGGCTATATTAAAAAGAAAAATGATTTAACAAAGGAGCATTTTATAATGAAAAGTACTGCAAAAAAATTACTAACTACTATAGGCATATTGGTGACACTATTGATATCATTGGCAGGATGCTCCTCCCACTCCACTTCCATGGAGGAAAAAAATTACATCATCCCTGCCCAAAAGATTGATACCTTAACAATTGATGTAAAGGACAAAAAAATAACTATCCTCCAATCTAAAGATGAACAAATTCATATTGTTTACTATGAAAGTGAGAAAGATTTTTACAAGATTGATCTATCTGATGATAAAGAACTATCAATGGTAAGTGACAGTAATAAGGAATGGAACGACTATATCGGAGGAAAAGGCTCGCAAGTAACCAGAACTATTCAGGTATGGATACCTGACGCAACTTTAAAAAATTTGACTTTAAAAACATCAAATGAAAGTATTGTATTACCAACAATCGCGTTTTTGGGGACAGTGGAAGTAAACATAAATAACGGAAATATCCAATTGGACAAATTGAATGCAGGGGCGGCTATAACCCTTGAAACAAAAAACGGAAATATTAGCGGTTCAATTCTAGGGTCATATGATGATTTCGCGATCTTAAGCAAGGTAAAGAAAGGAGATAGCAATTTGCCTGCCAATAAAGAGAATGGTTCAAAAAAATTATCTGCTTATACAAATAACGGAAATATTAACTTGCAATTTTCTGAGTAGCCAGTAGTTAAATATTAGCTCGTATGAAGTCAGATACAATATTGAAAGGGATAACCCCTGTTTCACTTTTGAAACTTCTGGCCTACCTCTTCGACTATTCCACCGGCCTATGACCGATACAATATCCCTCCCTCTTGTAATGGAAAATCACCTTGATAAAGTTGTTAATCCGACCCGTAAATCGATTATCTTATGATGTACCCGAGGGCCAAAATTAAGCTTGATCGTGAATTCCATCAAAATAAGGTATAAGCCGCATTACAGCGGCTTATACCTTCATGATTTTGTTTGACTGTTTTGAACCATCCTTTGGAACTGAATGTATCCGATGCATATAAAAAGTACTACTATCGATATAATTAAAATAATACCGTATATTGAATATTTAAACTTTCCTGCCAGTTAGCTTAATGAAGCATCGTCAGTCTAATACTTTATTTTCTTTTGACAATGTTCAGATACATTAATGTTGTGAAGTGAAAAAACCTTGTATATCAAGGTTTTTTCTTGTTTCTTTAAATTTATAAACTACATTAAAGTTATGAAGTGACAATGGGTTAAAATTATTAATGACATTATAGTTGTGAAGTAATACGTTTCTTTATAATTATATCTTGAAACGATAGCCAAAATGGTTAACGAGTTCAAGAAACTCATTATATATCCCAACTACCTTTTCACTAAATCGTTATAAACCAGCTTTAATAAAATATTTAAAGCAAGCTTTGGTCCTCTTTTGCCCCAAATCAAGTAGAATTTGTTAACCAGATAGATATGCATTATTTGCAAAATAATGTTACTAACTCCTCAATGATTTCCTTTACTCAAAGTATTGATTTAATTATTCACCATACTTATTCATTTCTTTTCTTCGTTAAACTATGTAACCGTTCTGAGGTACATGGCAACTTCTCCAACTTTGTACGTAACATTGTTGAGCGATGAAGGAGTCTTCCCACCTCATTTCTTGATAAAGATCTATCACTGGATTCTCTGATCTTATTAGCTACCCGATCAATCTCTTGTACAAATTCTGTATCACGTAATGTCCAATCCACCCTTATGTATTTTTTGTTTGTTCTCCTTTTC
The DNA here is from genome assembly GCF_037969975.1 of Paenibacillus sp. FSL R7-0163. Taxonomy (NCBI): domain Bacteria; kingdom Bacillati; phylum Bacillota; class Bacilli; order Caryophanales; family Paenibacillaceae; genus Paenibacillus; species Paenibacillus sp. FSL R7-0163. The sequence continues at coordinate 27,487 of NZ_CP150224.1, read as the reverse complement.
GTGTGTTCTTTCGCTTTCCGCTCTACAGGTTTAATAAGTATCTTCAGTTCGTCGTAGACTACTGTACGCCCCAGCTTTAGTTTCTCATTTTGGTTTTTTATTGTTCTAGGATCAACACCAAGTCTTCTAGCCTTCTCACATAATCCAAGAGTCCCATTATTCAGCTCCTCTAGCTTATTGACCCAGACAGAGCCAAACTGTTTAATACGCCCAATGCGGAATTCATCATTTTTATCGCTATCTGGTCCACGCCTTGAATAAACAAATCCGCAACCGCAACTAAACGTCCCCACCGGCTTTCCGGTATCAGAACATCTCGATACAACAACGTCAGCGATTATCTTTTCTCGAAAATGAGTAGCTGCCTTATTTAAACAAGGCCATGGCCCATCTCCAAATGGAGATAGAATAGTAGTGCTCCCTCCTTCTATAATGTCCTTCATTTCTATCTCTAAAAATATTTGCAGCAGAATATGTCTTAGAGGATGTGTAAGATGACGCGGTTTTCGAAGCATTTTATGTAACCAAGTAAATTGACTATCTTCATCTATAGAGCAACCAAGTTTGTCTAGATATGCCATACCATAAAAAGTAATGAAGTCAGGAAGTAATTCCTTAAATCTGATATTTCCCTTTGCTGTGAGCATCCCCCGTTGAGCTAATCTCCGCAAATATATATTTCTTATTCCTTCTTGAATTAAAGGCTGGCTATTCATCTTCAATATTTGCGCTGAGCGTGTAGCAATCAAAAATTCTTTATCTTCACCACGGAAGGAAACCAAATTTTGTTCATCTCTTAAGACAGACTCGAGCATAACAAACTCATGCTTATTCTTTCGCTGAGAGAACAAAATAGAAGAGTCGCTAAGGGTGGCATTATGTAATGGACAAACTGAGACACCAGTCAATTGATGAACTCGATGCCAATACGCTATGCCATATTTTTCGCGATCAGATCCTATACATGCTGGACAGTATCGCAGATATGCTGGTTTGCAGACACCACTTGCTGGGAATCCCATTTTCATATTTATTGACTGCCCATCTCCATAAAGCATTTCTTCATAAACCCAGTTGTAGCGCTCTATAGAGATAAATGGTTTAAAATAAGGCAGCAAGGTAAGCTTATCTAACAATTTGTCTACTGAAATTGCTTTACCAGGGATCAGCGAATATAACTGCATGAGGTGGCTCGGAAGATCTGTTACTGCACACACAGTTTGCTTATTAAATATATCCATCATCGTTTTTTTTGTGCTTTCATTACCAGACCTAGCATGATAACGGGCTAAAACACTGTACAATAGTTCGTCAGGTAGTGGAGGTGGAAAATAAATCATCGATAACCCCATTCTCTCTAATAATTATTTGTAGTATTTAAGTGCCTCATTTTCTGCCCACTCTAATGCTTTCGGAGAACATTTTTTATAAACATGACTAAGATGCTGTAGTCGTTTTTTTGTTAATCTCCTATAACTCGAACCCATAAACTTCTCTAATATATATGGAAATATTCTAATTGCGCATTCATCTATTGTTTCTACATTGGATTCCATTAGCTCTGTTGTGCGATGCAAATATTTACGAAAGTGGTAATATCGAATTTTCAGTGTTTTAGGTATAGCACGTAAAAAACACTCTTTAGTAAATTGATTTGTTGATGGGTATGCTTTTACCTGCTTAATAGCTTTATTGATAATTTGGAACATTTCCTCATCTACCGTGTCTAAATTAAACTTCTGGTTACCTTGTTTTGGGGGCAAAATCCCATCTATCCATTCCCGATCATTCTTCATAAGCCAGTCATAACGGCGAGTACTGTACTTACGAATTTGCAAACGCGAAGCAGCAGGACCTGAAACCTCTATGGCATCCTTCACCGTATTCCGATACTCCTCTATTTTAAGCGATGTACTTGCAGCAGTTTCGTGATAACCCATTTTCAAAATCGCTGCTTGTTCAAGCTTGTCTTGATATGACCTATCACGTTTTAAATTTCTATACGGTTTTAGATATTTCCTTAAAGTCCTTCGATTCGTTAAAAGTTGCGCTGCAATTTTATCCATTATCAAGCCTTCTTCAAAAAGTTGGATTGCACGATTCATAAATAATGCTCCCATTGTTTCTATCGTATATTGCTTTTCATCTTCCGGGTGCGGAAGTCCCCCTCTAGTATAGATCATTCCACAATAAGGACAGATAAATCGACCAGTGATCCAAGCATGAGCTGTGCGTTTAACATTAGGGATAGCTCTTTGATTATATTTCGGACAGATTGCATTGATACAAAGCCATGGTCCATTACCAAAAGGTACAGGTAAAGAATAATTTTGATCTATATATATAAAATCTTCTAAGTTACCTGCAAGGAACCTTATAACTAACAAATATAAAATTATTCTCTCCTTAAGGTTATCCTTCTGAAGAAAACACATTATACTTCTTGAACCTAAAAGATGAATCGAATCAAGTCCGATTGTAGATAGGTAAGAATTATCATAAAACTTTATCACATCAGTAAGTAATTTTTTCTTATATATATGTTCTCCCCGAAAGTGAATGTAGCCTTTGACTCCAAGATAAGAAATTAATTTTATATATATAATTTCCAGATTGATACTCTTTAGCTGAAATAAAGTATTAAAATCTGAAAGTAACTGTTTATTTTCTAAGCTATCTTGTACCCCATTATTATTGTCTATTAGTATTTCATGTCCATTTGGACATTTTGGCTCAATAAGCATTTGACTTCCTTTTTCATCAGTTAATGATGTATTACAAATAGGACACACGTCAATTAAACCACTACCATGTATATGGCACATTTTAAGAAAGGAAAATTGGTGTGTACGATGCAAGTAAACAATCCCGTATTTAGAGAAATCATCGTATATGCAAATAGGACAATAATGAGAGGTATTATGGAGTAGAGATTGGGTCAATCTCTGAAGCATAAATCGATCACTTAATTCATAATTTTTCGAATACATAACCTCCCATAGTTTTATTTGTTTATCAACAGTTAGAAATGATCTAAAGAAAGGAAGGTAGGTGTGATTTTCGATTATTCTTTGCGCAAACTCAATAGTTAGTCCAAATTCATCAGTAATTCGAGAAAGGTTAAGTGGAATTATATTTGCTTTTTTCCTAGCACCTTTTTCTCCAAACAATTCAATATTACTCATCGTGAAAGTCAATGGAGATCGAAGGTAATATCGATGCACAATGCTCCGAAAATCTTCGTCAGGATACGTTGAAGGAAAAGCCACTATATTTCCCATAAGTACCTCCTATCTACTCTCTATAAGAACTCGTCATATTCCCCAACTAACCCTGCTTTCCGAAGTGCCTCATCAACACTTAATTTATCTGTTCTCCCTTGTGAAACAATAAAACGAATATCACATTCGTCTAAATCAAGCTTTGTGGACTTATTCCTTCCCCTTTTCCGTGTAATTCCAACAACTTCTGAAGTATTATAATTTGGGCTATCAGATTTACCTTCAAAAACAAGTTTAGCTATCTCTAAATATAATAATTCCATATCATGGCCAGCTTCCCGGTTATGGAGTTCGACCTTTTCGGCATAGCACAATGCAATTTCTTCAGCACAACCCATTTTCATCGCAAATGTAACAAGCTGCTCAATTAATACTTTTCTATTATGCTGCAGCATAATAAGCTTATGTTCCTCTGAGAGGTGCCCATCTATAGTAATGCGATGCTGCGAATCCTTCAGATATTCTTTAAAGGTGATCCAATCCGGCTTTAAATCCTCATATTCACTAGGATCAATGTCTACACCTCTCCTTATAAGTTCGAAGATCGGCTGAACAAGTCGAAAGGTTCTGTTTGCTACTTTTTCAATCAATTCAGTAGTAATAATTTCATTATCTTCATATAAAATTGCCCGGCATTGAACATGCATGAATAATTTCACGGCAAAGTCGGGTATGCCCAGTGTATGATAATACATTATCGCCTTTAGCTCCGGAGTAAGTGGTGTAAACTTATTCGTGTATTGTAGTTCCCAAATTCCTTCTAAAAAAATATCCCATTCTAGATCATCCTTCATCCGATCCGTAATATTCTCCGCGTATCCGTCTGGAATTCCGCGCCGAGTATTAGCAAGAGAGGTTTTAAATAAGTAAAGAGCTTTAAACGTACCAATTAGCACAATTGGTATACCAAGTGAATTTGTAAGTTCAGTTATGAAATCGATCATTTTCTCTTCGCCACCTGAGTGCCCTTTGTGAATCCTTTGTATTTCATCAATGAATAAGCCACCTAAACTGATATTTCCGGCAACCTTTGCCATTCTTTTGGCCAGAACTTCAGCACGACCATCTTTTTCGGCTAATTCTTCATAATAGTTGCTTCCTAATAACTGATCAACAGCCCAATAAAAATTTCGGCAAAGTGCACCTACCGATTTATTACTAGGACACTCAATGTGAAGCCAAACAACTTGTTTTACCGGGAAGGGCTCTCCATCGTACGCCACATGGTGGATAACTTGTGGAAAAAGCCTTAGCAGTCTTTCATAAGATTTCGTTTTCCCCATGCCACTAAGTCCAATATCCGCCATCATTTGAGCCGTTTGAATATTTCCAGCTAAATTTCTACCCTCTTCATCTGTGCCATGGGATAAAATTTCATCTAAACCTATTGCCATTTCTCTTTGGTAAATGGCGCTTAATGGGTTTCGAGATTGATATCCAATTTTTATCATGTTGTATATATTTCGATATCTCTCGAAATGAGTTATTAATGGCTTCCAATATCCCGGCTTGATTTGTTGAATAAGTTCTAAGCGCTCTTCCAGATCCAGCTGATTTAGATCTCCAGAAAAGCGAGGGGCTGAATCCAGCATCTGATACAATTGATCTTGATTTAGCCTAGGCGGTATTGCTTCTATGAATGGATTTCCCTGATAGGCCTCAACAATCTGTTTATGATATGATGCTTTAATTTGTCTGCCCTTTAGATAAATATAACGTTCTTGTTCACCCACCATTATTGGATGACCTCCTTTCCTGATTTTTTCCTAAAAGAAATATCTGCATCTTATTCAACTTCTGGGGTTCTTCCATAGAAGAAATCATTGGAGCCCGGTTCTCATGTTTAGCATTTTCAGATATAACCTGCGACTTCTGAGATTCGGTAGTAGCTGTCCAAGCATTTGCACTGGATTCAATTCTCTTCTCAAGCTTCCTAACACTCCGTTTATTTTTAAATTTAGCTGATCTGGGCTTGCCTTTTTGGGCTTCTTTTATTTTCGCTACTTCTACTTGAGTCAGGTTTTTGGCCACTGTATCTAGCTCTGCTTCAATTTGATTTCTATCTGCCTTCACCTTCATTAACTGTTTTTTCTTGAATTTCATAATTGAATTTACATCTTCAAAATGAAGACCCTCATACTCCTTAAACCTTTCAGTTAGAAAGAGTTGCTCCTCTTTTCCGTTTTTGAGCATGATAAATACACTGCTGCAATTTCGAGGATCATAACTAACGGTTATCTCACTTTTACCTTCAATCATCTCGTCCTCAAACCAACCGTCTTCTTCACCACGTTGGCAGAAGTATCCCAGTTTTTTTAAAATCACACCACTTCGGGTAATCTTGCACTTTTCTTTAGGAAGAAGTGCGTGTCGAATTAAACTGCGTGGTTGCTCCTGTAGAAGATTATGTTCCATCCCCCAATTCCACATTGATAGAGGAGTCAACTCCACATTATCAACGAACATTTCCTTTGAAACTAAAAATTCATCACTTAATGCCTTTCGGTTATATTCCAGGACGAATAAAATAACTAGTTTTGTGAATGCTTCAAATGTATACGCAGCCTTCTCTTCGGGATTTTTATCCCCCCTAACTCTATGTTCCTTATCCACTCCTCCAGGCATGACCTCTCTCATCCGCATGCAAAAACTTCTGAATTGCTGTTCTATATAGGGTTTTAAATCCGCACGATAGGAAGGAGGATTACCTATACGTACATTGAGAAGTGCCAGGTTGTTAGAATTTTTGCTTTTCATTTCTCCTCGGTCACCAACAATATATCTAGGTAAATGTTTAGCTGGCCAATCTTCTTCATTTATTGCTATCCCAAACTGTGCGCAATATGCGACCTTATCAGTTGCGGCATTTTCAAGTGCTACCATTTCTTCTTCCCAAGAAGGGGTTTTACACACGTGTACCCCTGCAATCAATCTGTTTAGGGCATCTTTTACAAAATAAACATGTGGCCTTCCGATAACAGTTCTATGATCGATCGAGACTAATATAACATCAGCAGGTGTTGAATCCGTTTCGTATAGTGCTCCAGGTCCTTGGAGGTCACCATTTGCAGATTTAAGATGAGATCTTGCAATCATTTCAGCTTTTCGCGGGCCAAATTTAGCAGCAGTTTTTCTCTTTTTATTAAACTCCTTATTATACCAATACATAAACTGCCTCAATGAAGGGCCAGCAACTATTGGAATTAACTCGTTATATTTTCTATAATGTCCATCAGAGTATTCTTCCTCACACATATGTTTGTGCGTCGCTCTAAGATTCATTCCTTGGTCCGTATGGAATTTCTTAATTGCTTTTTTAAACTTGTCTTTGTCCTCCTTGGTTATAATGAAACTTTTACCATTCTCAGGTTTCGGGCCTGTATTTATATTTCTTTTTAATGGGCTAGTTGAAACCCCAACGTCAAAATAATCATTTAAAAGACCATTCACTTTCTTTCCATAGAACCAGTACTTCTTCAATAAACTATAGACCCAATTCACTTGTTTCTTGAATTGATCTGCTACCTCACTAACTAGCTTTCCTCTTTTTTCAGGTATGTAAATATTGGGTTCTTTACATACAATATTCTCAATAATCGCGAATTTTTCATCTCTTCTTTTGGAGTATTTATTTAGATATTTTTCATCAGGAGCGATCAAACGCATGTCGGGGTCGATAGGTTCTATTTGGGCATTACCGCATTCCAGGTCAAATAATAAATCTTTATAATCTCGGAAATAAGGAAATGGTATTTTCTTTTTATCATCAATGTTAATGAGGACAACTTGAGATCGATCAGGAGCGATCCACAATACACGTTCAAAAGTTCGTTTTTTATTAAGACCAACATCAAGGAAACAGATAATAGAATTTTGATAAATCATTTTTTCACCACCTCTATTTTATAGGTTTCTCTATCACCAAAGGAGCGCTTTCACGTATTAATACGTTCATATCTGTTATCCAACGCTTATTAGCGAGCATATGTTTAACCATAAACATTGACGTTCCTGGTTCTAGACCAATATTCTGATCGCACTTTAAACAACTCTTGCTTATTGATAAGCGTTGATCATTTTTAATCAATAATTCAAATAAAGGTTCAGCAATCATATTTACCATTTCGTTATCCAATCCTGGACGTACATCTGGCCGCTTTGCATCGTGCAACCAGTCAATATTTTTTATGAAATTAATAGGTCTTCCTACATCAAATACAACTTTCCACTGAAGGCCGATTTCTTTATAATAACGCCTTTCAATTTCAAATAACTCAAGCGTCCTTTTGGTCAATTTATTAGTTGGCTTAAACGTTCTGGCTACATCCTTTACTCCATTCTCACCATTTGGAACTGTTAACATAAAATCAGAAGTCTGAACTACATCTTGTCCCTTTAGATTCGCATGAATTATATTTAACTTCTTCGCTATTCGTTGTGTTTCTTCAATTGGAAGGGGATATTGCTCTCTGATATCTATAACTTGATCTGTCCAATCCTGTACAAGCAGGTATTGATACTCATATTTGGACAGTGTATGATGTATTCGATTTGAATGCCACCCTGGAGTACGGGTTAACCATCCCTCTGATGCCACTTTATTATCGTTCGCTTGAATAAAAGGAATGTAGTCTGCCCCTCTGCCTTGCCCTCTTCCATCCTTAAGTCGATTTACATGAGTTCTATATACGGTGTTTGTCATCAAGCTAACCTCCTCTTAAAACATAAAGACGCATAACTAATTTGTTATGCGTCTCTGGCTGCAGTATATGTACCCCATTAACCTCAGTATCCTATTCTTAAACAAGTAATAATGAGGATATATATTGTCAGAAATTCAAGAAAATAATTTCAATATTTATCATATTTTTATAGAGTTTCTCTTCGTACATGAAAAATAATTATCTGCACAATAATTAACGAGATCTTCACGAGTCTTCTCATGAATTTTTAGCAGTTGATTTAAAACAAAAATTCGTTGGATATAATCTTCAGCAAACGTGAACAATTTCCTTTTGTATTAATCTATTTGATTTTGTTGTTTCCGAGTTATTACATATAAACTCAGTAAATTGATGCAACTTATAAACGTCATCTTTAATTCATCGCTAAGCACCTCACTGGGGCTCTATCTCTATTATCTCCACCTCACATTAATTAAAACGCTCTAAGAGAAAACTATCTAAATAAATACTTGAATGAACTCGAATAAAGGACACCCATCGGGTGCCCTTTATTCGAGTCACGTCTCAGATACTTAACTTAAACTTCTATTCTAGATTATTTCCGGTAAGTACTCATTAAGCTCTATCGGTTTCTTATTTTTCATAAAAATACTGATAGAAACAGAATACCTTTTTCGAGGGTTTCCTCCAATGATAAGTAATATGGGTTCTGGACAGTTCATTGACTTATTATTAGAAATTGAGTTCATTTGCTTGGAATCAATTAAGCTCATTTTACTTGATGCAAAAGGATGAAAATGCCATTCCCCCACATAATAGGCCTTGTCTAACTTCCATAAGGTATTAAGCCAATCTTTGAGACCTTGTACTCCTCTATAAAATCTAGTTCTTGTTTGTTTTGAATCGATAGGGGCAGGGCTGCTCTTTATAATAACTGCCCTATTCAACGCATCATCATAGTATCCGGCCAGAATACCACCTGTTTCTAATTCTCCGCTTAAGGTACATTGAGCTAACATAAATGTTAATACATCGTCACTAAATTCAATCTCAAGATTGCCTTCAATATCTCTGTATCTATGAACAAGCATTAAAACACCTCTCGTTGCTTTAGTAAAACACCTGCGGATAATCCATCTATATGTTGTTGTTCATAAACAGCAAAGATGTTGGGACCAAATGGTTTAAGCCACCATGCCTCGATTTCTTTTATTGCTAGACCTGCCATCATCCAAATGTCATCTGCGCGAGCAGGAAATAGAGGATGATAACATCCTATACCATCCCTAGGCAAGATGATGTCTTTATTCTCTTCTCGCTCCAATTCAATCCACGGCTTGAGGAAGTTGTAGAAAGACTGGCGAGGAAAGGGATGCTTATTGGACAAAAAGATAAACATTCTTTTTGCTCCAAATCCTAGTGATACTGAAACGAATCTTTTCGGAATCGTCCAGTCAAAGGAATATAAATGATCAATAACTGCATCACTTCCTGTAGTATCTATAATGATATCTTGACTCTCCAGTACCTCCACTTCATCGTCGCTTAAATTGGGAAAAGCACTATTGATGGCTACAGACCAAGTGTGTACATTATTGTAATTGATTCTATATGATAATGCCTCAGCCTTTTTCATGGATAAGTGATTAATACCTAGCGTATGTCGAGATAAATTACCAACTTTTAAAATATCTTTGTCACAAACAATTATTTTAGAAATACCTATACGAGAAAGTAGTTCCCCGATGGCTGAGCCAAGAGCACCCGCACCGATTAAAAATACACCATCATGATGTGTTTTCTCATTTATACTCCCTCGGCTAAGCACGGATTCTTTACTCCAGTTCTCTGTGCGAACATACCTTAAGCTCTTATCTGGATGTAACAGATTTATGCGATCTCGTTGAAAATAGAAGTCATTTGCTCTTCTGAATCCGGTAATCTTGTTTACCTTTTTGGCTAACTTCCCAATTTCTATACTTATCCAATGAACAATTACATTCTGCTCTCCGACTAATTGAGGAATTTGAAATCCAAGCAATAGGTAATTGTGTTGTTCCTGTTCTCTAAAGATATACATGTGCCTGTATATTTCTCGCCATAAGTCAAAATGATGTTTCTTGCAAATAGCTTCTAATTCCTTTATTGTTTTAGGATAATACCAAGGTTCCAATATAGGCTGAAATGGAAGTAGCAGCCATACCCCATTATGATGTTTAGATTCTACACCAGCATGAACAAGTTTCCCCCACTCATATTCATGTATTACATTCGACTTATTATCCAAAAACGCAGACACGAATAAGATATTTTGATATTCTGATATTTCTTTAAGGGATACCCACCCAGATCTGTTTCTCATTCCATTCCAATAACTAATATTCTTTTGCTCTTCAGCAAAAACGATTTGCAACTCAGTACTAAAGTGTACGTGTGGTAATTCGAAAAAATCTCCTGGTCTTGCTAACGAATGATTTGAGGCATTGAGTAACCAATTTTTTAATCGCTCTACATGCCACGAAATACGCTGATCTGCATCCATCTGTTCTTCAGTATCTGATAATAATTCAAGTAAACCATTATCCCAATCAGTACAAATCTTACCTAATCGCCAAGGAATTTCATTTACTTCTTTATTCTCATTCATATGCTGATAGGTTTGAGTAATACTATTGACTTTGTCCGGATATATACCAATAGATCCTCTCGGATAAAGAGGATCTATTAACATATACCAATTCGTAGTGTGGGGAATAGATTGTCCATCTACCCCTGATACATTTATACTAAACTGGAGAATCCAATTCTTAAAATCCCCATACCAATAAAGGTCTTGGAGTTGCTGATATCCTTCAACAGTTTCTAATTGGGTACACCCGATTAATATACTTTCCGGTATTGAAGGATTATCCAAACCGTCCACCCACAATATCAGAGCTAATTGGGCTTTCTCTTTTTGAAAAAACTAGAGAACTACTCTGGTTATTAGCTGTTGTAGCTTCAGATGTCGGAAATTTCGAACCAAAGAGTTTATTCCATTCTTCGGCACTTTCTTTAACAGTGGTGGCATCTGATGCTTTTCTAGCAATTTCTGCAGCTTTTTTAACCAGCTCATAAAACTCTCCGTATTCTTCTTCAGTAATTCTGCCCATTACATCATGCTCTGGTACGCCGTGATCTGACATAACCGGCTTTGTTGAATAGTTATTCACTATAGCCTCCAAAACCTCGGTTACACCTTGACCAACACTTTGTATTCCATCTGGGCAACATAAACCAATGAGATGCTCCAGCGGATATCCTTTTGGATGTTTTGGCACATTGTTTATTCTTCTCCACCACTTTAGAGCCTTAACTACGTTGACGTAATGCCGGTTACATGATTTATTTTTTTCTTGTGTCCATTTAATTTGTGCCAGGGGATCTGTTTGTTTCCATTCCTCAGCGTCCCTATCTGGAATCCAAAGAGGAACTGTTTTCCACTCTGGTTCATTAGCATTCGAATAAGTCTTAAAAATAGAGCTTGTTTCTATTGTTTCATTCAGAACTTCCCATGACCCCTTCAATGACCACGTTTCAATATCTTCCAGTGCACGCATATCAGTAACGCTAGCTGACTCCAAAATACCTTCTTCGCTCTCTGAGGGTGCGGCTGTTATGACAACATCTAAATCTACATAACTTAAGGAAATTCCTATAGAACGACCTTGAATTTGATATTTTCCTGCGTAATGTTTTTCCATAAATGGTTTTAATACATTGATAGCATCTTCTGGATTACTGTATTCCTCCATACTCAATTTAGTCACCAAAATTACATCTACATCTGAACGGCTATCTCCCTTTGGACGAACAGCAGTAGATCTCCGATAACTTCCTTGCAGGAATGTACTTACAATAATTTTAGACATATCTTCATCTTCTTTTAATCTTTTTCTTAACGTAGTATGTCCTTTGATTAAATCATTGACTTGATTTTCAGTTAAACGAATTTCTTTAAGAAATCTAGCAAAGTAAGTAGGAATATTCACAATAACACCTCCGAGTGTTTAAACAGGTAGTATAAGTGAAGGGGAATATGATCCATCCCCAGTAAAATTATGTTCGTATAAAATGATCTCCGGGATATTTGCAGCTTGTTGAGCAAGAAAGAAAACAAAACCACCAGGAGCAGCAATGAAAAAATGAACCTTACCTTTTCTCTGTTTCGGATTACGTCTATCTAAAGTCCGAATGACCTGTTCTGCTAATAACCAGGCATGTGTACCATCTTGAATTGCCTTAATCCCCTCTAAAGGTAAATAAAAATGATACGACGATTTTAGAGTTAATTTATTCTCCTCATTGTACCACTCAACATGAGATTTAACATTCCGAGTTATACTGATAGCAACAACTGTATCACCTTCAATAGGAGAGTTATCTGTATACTCCTCATTGAACATTGGATAAACTGATGTTATTTCATGAGGTATATCCGGGATCCATGCAATCAAACCATCTCCACGCTGAACAGGAAATGCCTTGACACCTGATTTTGGATTAAGAATTAAACCAGCAGCAAATGTTATAGAAAGATGTGTATTGAATTGAATGAGGTATGCATTACCCGGAGAAAAGATTTGTTTTGAGAACTCTACTAATCTAGCGTAAATATCTCCATTCCAACTTTTATCTGATTTAAGTAATCGTCCATCAAAATTTTCACTAAGACATAATAGATGGTTTGTTTCTTCCTCCAGAGTTTCCGTATACGGAAGAAAACTGCGAATTCCTACAGGGACATCATCTTTGTATAATAGCGGTTGGCCTGTATACAATCGCTCTGTGCGACAGAGCTTAAGAAGGGAATCTTTATTAAAGCGTTTACTTCCCTTACTTGCACAGTTTACTATCAAATCATTATAAGGATTTACAAGAACCTTAAAATCAAGAGGTTTGAGTCCTGCTAGCATTAATTTAGTATTGAGTTGTTCCTTGATTAACGAGGAAATGCCTGGTTTGCTATGTTGAATACGAATAGTACTTAAAACGGTACTTAGTTCCGCCTCATTATCTAACTTCAAATGTTGCATCATAGATTTTCGAGCTAAGGCCATTTTACTCTTTTGTTTTCCGTCAAATATCGCATTCAAGTGTAGTTTATTATCATGATTGTCCAATAAAACTTCTAGTAGGTCGCCTTTTTTTATATTCCATGGTGTAATTAAATGAAATCGTGCTGTAGTATAACCTTGTTTCAGAGCATCGTGTACACGATTTAAGAAGGAGTGTGTAGAGGCATTAATAAATGAAGGATCAATGAGGTCCAATAGTTCTATCTGTTGCGAATTCTTAACATGATATTTCACCTGATAAAAGTCCAAAGTAATTTCATCATCGATGCTGTAATCCCCTCTTATAGGTTCAATATATTCAACTACAACATCGTCGAGAGATTTAATACGATCATCCTCGTATGATACTTCCTTAATATTGGTATCATTATGGAGCAACTCAGAAGCAAACAACCAAAAATACAGATTCTGATATGTCAAACCAGCATTAATTGCATCAATTGCTTTTCCCATATATCACAGTCCTAAAAGTAAATTGAAGAACTTATGTTCCCTTAATAATTATCTCACAACAACCTTATATATTCAAGCCTACTCTGCTGGTTTTCTAACCTTCTGAATTACTCCTCTTAGATGACCAATGAATATTTGATTAGGATCTGCTGGATCATATTTTCGGTGGACTGCTTCGTTTAGCTCATGTACGATCATCGCAAAATCCCTCGCATTAGGATTAAAGCCGCAAGTTCGTTTAATAGATCGATAAAATCGTATTAATAATTCTTTTGTTTTATCGAGTTCATAGCCTAAACATTGCAAATGTTCTAATACATCTCGAATATATGGTCGATCTAGCATATGAGTGTTAAGCAATTATTCCCCTCCTTAAAGCTAGTTGTTATAGATTACAGCAAATTCTGTAGGATCTAAAACAAAGTTTTCTCTATAATTTCATTTCAAAGTAAACAATTATGAATCCCAGTTATTACATCCTAACTCAGCATATTAACATTCTGCTTTGTATAATATGATCTGCTGCTGATAAGTTTCAGTACCCCCATGGTGTTTTCATAAATATTATTTAGTTGAAAATTTATATTTTAGGCAAAAAGGTATGACTATTTATAATATATTATCTCCTACTCTATAATTAATACACGATTAATACTAATTAAATTTTGCATCTTCTTTTACATATAAAAACACAACACCATTTGATGTTTTATTCTTCTTAGAATACGGTTCGTTAAATCTTACAATTCAGACTTCTTTAATGTCTCTTGAACTCATAATCTGTCTAAAAAATCTTTGAATTTTCTCCTCAGTAGTTGCGGTTCTTCAGCTGCGACAAAGCGCCCACACATATAACTATTTCCTACTGACATTGTACGAAAATAGCTTTTCAAAATACTCCTGTGGAGGTCATCCATGCGCTTGAGTAATCGTCAAAGAACCACCGTGAGGAACAGTGAAATTTTCGAAATACCCTGGAAATTTCATATGTTTGACGTCAAAATAAAAACGGTTCGACGAATTCATCGTTTGTGTGTGCCAACAAATCAACATGGTAGACTACGTGAAGTTTACGGTGAAAAAAAGATATAAATGATACAAGTGTGTTGATTTACCAAAAAAAGGGACAAGAAGGGCCGCCATTTCGGGTAATGGTAAGTACCACCAAACCAAACCGAAATGAGGCGACCTCATGAATAAATATACCCAATTTTTTGCTGTTTTCAAACAAGTGTTAACAAAAGAAGAAATTCAAACTGTGATCGGTCAAACCAAAGACTACGTAGAGACAGGAACCAAAATGACTGTCGGTTTGTTGTTCGATTACTTTGTTCAAGCCAGCTGTCACGGATGGAAAAGCTTCCGTCAAAGTGCCAACATGGGCCCAAGCTTCGACTTGCCTAAGGTTAATTAATCCACACTTTCCGACAAAGCCGGTGAGGCCCCTTATGATATCTTCAAACGTATGTTTAAAATGCTCGTCAAGAAATGTAATCGTCAAACGCGGCGCCATCTGAACTTTCCCAAAGATCTTCTATTAATTGACTCCACTACGGTCACGGCGGCAAACTCTCGAATACCTTGGGCTCCGTATAAAAAATTCAGAGGGGGCATTAAGCTGCATGTCGCCCTGTCTCATGACCAGTGTACACCTTTAAACGTGGAGGAATCGATCGCAAAGCGCAATGACGCTCCGTTTGGAGAACTTTTGGCAGATCCTAACTACATTTTGGTGCAGGATCGGGCATATGGAAAAATAGGCGGATTGGATCAATATTTACTCGTTGGCCAGTCGTTTGTGATTCGGCTCAAAGACAATCTCCATTTGGTGAAGCCGAGAAAACTCAATCGACCGGCAGAAGGAGATACGAAAATTGTACGCGATATCACTTGTTATATCGGTCAGGGGAAATGCCAATCGGCCAATCGGCACCGGGTTGTTGAATTTAAAAATAATAAGGGTGAAGTCGTGCGGGTTGTGACCGATTTGAGAAAAGAGTCCCCCCACGTTATCGCTGAGATTTACAAGGTACGCTGGCAAATTGAAGTCTTTTTCCGGTGGATTAAACAGCATTTGAACGTGCCTTGTCTATTTGGAACGACAGAAAATGCGGTATATTGTCAGTTATTTGTGGCCCTTGCCGTCTATGTGCTCCTGAAATACGTTTTTGATCAAATTCATCCCAAAGTGCCTACCTTTGCTCAACTGACCTTTTGGGAATTTATGCAGTATTTGCGGATGTTTAATCTTCCGACGGAGTGGCAGGTTCAGTTTAGCCTGCTCAGGAGTAAAGGGGTTTTCGGTATTTTTGCCACCCCATAATGTGGTAAATCAACACGCCTGTAAATGATACAACATTCATTACAAAGTGAACCCCCTCTAATTAAGAGGCAATATAGTCGGGATACATTCTATTAAACTGCCTATTTAATAAACATAATCAGCCGATCACGTTGAGTGATCGGCTGTCTTCTTGTTTTATAGAACTAACGTTTCGCGTTAGCTCAATCGTCAAAATTCTCTACGTGCCAGAAATCTACTTCACTAAATAGTCCCCATACTGAATAATAGCAAGATTATTCCCCATTCATCAGTCCATGAATAAATATGTAAAGAAAAATAGAACTCACTATTAATGTCCAAAATACGATTTAAAGATAGAGAATACGGCTACCGTTCAATCACCAGAAAAGGAAGCTCTCCCCTTTTATCTAGCAATTGATTAAACTTTTGATTCGAGAGATCTCGCCACTTCTTATTTTCACTTTCAATTATTTTTTTAACTTCGGACCAAGGAGTCGAAGGGGCGAGTTTACGATTCACATAACGGTCAATGTCCAATGTATGTAAGTTATTAAAATTACGATAGCGATTGTTATGCCAAATATGTTCTTTTTGCAGATCAAAAATTGTAGCCAGCTCAATATTTTTGGAATTTACTGTATTCTCATGGTGAAGAGTAAATAGAATGTATCTGCAAGTAGTAAAAGTCAATTTAGTATTATCTCCAAAGGGACTATTATTCGTAACGGCCTGATCCTTTATTTCTGCAAAATATTGAGACGAGACCGAGGTCTCTGTTATTTGTAAATTGATTTTATCGTTAATAAGTATTCCTTCTTCTCGTAGCTTGTCGCTTTCTAATAGATGAAAATGACAATTCGCATGAGAAGCTACATCGAAAGCATTCACATTTGATGTGTGTATTAAATCAATAAGAACATTGCCTTTTACGTTCCCTCCTGTTATTGTTCGTAAGACGAACACGCTATTGTTCAGTAACCCTCTTCCGTGGTCATTATTAATGTCAAAAGTAACAAAGTCATACCGATAATCAGGTTTTAGCTTTAAAGGTTCTCCGTAGTCTAACGAAATTGTTAAATCATACATTCTTCATACCTCCTTAATTTAAGTTACTTTAATTCGTATTGGATCAACGCGTTAAATCTCCTCCAATTTCCAAGTGATTTTAATCTTAACCCGTCCGTTAGCGTAATATGTTGTGATCAGTTTAGTACTATAATTTCTCAGGCTTCAGGCTGTATCTACATTATTCGAGTCTATTGAATATTACGTAGCTAAAAGAGTCATCATACTGGTTAGTAAGATCCATGGTATGAATCTCTTGTAAGAAAGATTTTCATAGACAATCTAAAGATCAGTGTAAATCATTCTGATGATGCCATACAATGACCCAATATCGTGAAATCCTACGGGCTCTATAGTCAAGGAATCAGTCAACGTTATATCGCTGCCAGATGCGCCTGCTCGCCCTCAGGCAAAGAAGGGTCGCCTACAAGATTAAGCCATCGTCTTTGTGGCGGCTTAATCTAATAGGCGACCCTCGAAAAGAACATGAATCAATTCCTGGAGGTTAATGATGCCAAGGTACGATGACAGTATGAAACATTATTGAAAAATCCTTCGTTCAGAAGTCGGTTATGATGACTACTTTTCAACACAAGGAAAGCACTTTGTCTCTATTCATTTTTCTACCGTCCAAATTTGTATAACATCAGCTGCCATGAATATGAATTAAATAATGTACTTCTTTCCTGATTTAATTTGGCTTACTACATCGTTTAGTATAGTTATAAAGTATTCTACTTCCTCAAAACTAGTTCTTTCACTAAGACTGATTCGTATACTGCTAGAAGAAATCTTTTCGTTATTTGTCATCTCCATTAATACTCTACTTACCTTTTTTGATTTTGAAGAACATGCTGACTGGGAAGAAACAATTAAACCCCGAACAGAAAATAAATGTATCAATACCGCTGATGTTACACCCGAAAAAGAAATATTTAATATATGTGGAGATGAAAGTGGTGTTTTGGGACTATTAATGATTATATCCGGAAAATCTTGAAGCTTCTCCAGCATATACTTGTATAACATGTAAATATGTTTTATGTTCAATTCTAGATTTTCATAGGAAATTTTTATAGCCTCAGATATACATAATACCCCTGTAACATTAGTAGTACCCGACCTTAGTCCATACTCTTGATTCCCTCCAAAGATTAATGGTTTAATACACACCAAATCTTTCTTTATTAAAATTCCAATTCCTTTAGGAGCACCAATTTTATGTCCTGAGAGTGTATACATATCAATATCATCTAAACTCAACGGTATTTTTCCGAAGCCTTGTACTCCATCTACATGAAAGATAATATTTGAATCATAGGATTTAATAAGAGCACCTATTTCCATTACAGGTTGTATTGAACCTGTTTCATTGTTAACATGCATAATACTGATTAGAGCTGTATTTACATTAATATGCTTTATAACTAAAGAAGTATCTACAATCCCATTCCTGTCAACAGGAATAAAGGTGACTTCAATTCCTGCATCCTGTAATTCTTTGCAACAATTAAAAACTGAGGAATGTTCAATGCTTGTTGTGATTATATGAATAGGTTTTTTTTTATTATCCATTAGCCATTTTATAGCTCCTAAAATTGCTATGTTATTGCTCTCAGTAGCTCCTGAAGTAAATATAACTTCAGAGGGTTTAACATTTAATATAGAGGAAATTGTCTCTCTAGATTCTTCTACTAAATTACTTACTTCATATCCCATAGAATGTGAAGACGACGGATTAGAATAATATTCTTGCGATGTTTTAAGCAAAAGATCATATACCTGTGGGTATAATGGGCTAGAGGAACAATAGTCCAAATATATATTATTAATTTTTAAACGCCTCCATATTTATTAATAAGTAAAGGTTGTCACAATCGGTAGATACCTTTATATCCTTAGAAAGTTTTACCTGTGTTATGTAGAATAAACTTTTCTATTAGAGCATCAATGTTGATTATATTTCCTGATTCAATGAAATTTTTATTTTCACCAAGTATAATGTATGAAGGATGTGTTTTAATTTGAAAATCTTTATACATTTGTTCTTCAGTAATAGAAATAATCGAAATTTGATCTAAGAAGGCCTCTCCAATTTCTCTATTCTCCTTTTTGTCTCCATCGGAAAAAATAATTAATGGTAAATCTGATATGCTTTTCAACTTATTTAAGTTAGTCAATAATTCAATGCATCTAACACAGTAAATAGATATAAATATTAATAATGAAGTCTTTCTGAAAGTTGGATTATTTAAATCTATAACATTACTATTTTGATCTTTATAGACCTTCCTCGGTTTGATTTGTGCTATATTTTTATTCATTTGGCAACCTCCACTATAACCGACTGAAATTGATATTTTTAATTTCTTCATGGCGATTTATAGTTCCTTTAGAAAGAATTATTCCTGCGTTTGATAAATAAAAAAAATATGGTAGCAGTTTGACATTATATTTTCTCGTATCTTTTATAAGATAATAATTACTAATCGATGCAAATATATTCTCATCTAGACTTCTAAGTTCATTCTTTCCTCCCTTTATAAATAAAATAAGATCTTTATCTCCTAGATCATCTTTAATTTCCTTTATCATAGAAAGAATATCCAGACATAACAAGCATGAAGTTGATAAGAACAAAACAAGAATCCCATTATTATTTAATTCTTGTTTATTATTTTTTATCGGGAAGATACTTCCCACTCTAAAGTCTTGTCCATTTTTCTTACGATTTAATTTATCTTTAGTCTTTTTGTAAAATTCAGCTATGGTAAGTGACATTATAAAATTACCACCTCAATTTTTTGAACTAATTTACTATATAAAGAAGGTATTATCCCGAATTAATTACTTATCCTGATATAGAACAGTACAAATGGTGCTTGTGGTAAATGGCAATATAGAAAATGAAAATCATGAGACAGACAATGTAGGTATTAAGTAATTTTTCAGTACAATATTCAATCCATGTGAATGTTGAACATCCAAATAATTAATTAGATGATTTCGGTTATCTAATAATAATATTGTAGGAGTTACATGGACTAAATAATTATCAAATATAACTTTAGATTTAATATAATGGACATCATCTGTTATTTTAATTTCTAACTCATCCTTTCCTACAACAATTATTCGCAATGTTTTAAAATTGGAAGATATAAGAGAGATATTCGATAAAACCTCATGACAATAAACACATTGGCTAGAGGAAAAAATAATAAGAGTATTATTATTCATTGAGTTTTCAGCTAAAGAAATAAGCCGCCCTACTTGATCCTCTTCTCTAAAAAGAGGCACCTTTTCACCTATTTTTAACTTATCAGGTATTAGTTCACTCTGATTGTTGATTCTTAGCTTTTTCAGGAAAGTAGATACGAATTTTGATAAATAGAAAATAAGAACAGCCTCAATAATCACAGTAATCCATAGAAGAACAATTGCTGTTTCCACTTATATTCCTCCCCTAAAAAGACGAATAGTTTTATACATATTTAATAAATTAGATGTTGTCTGATAAATAAATGTAGAAATTAAAGAGAAACAAAAAAAATATATATAGTTAAAATTATATATTTGATCTATTGGATGTTGATTTGTTAAAAATAGGTCTATATTCCCAAGTAAGTTTTCACGGATTAACAAAACAAAACAGATACCAATAAAAAAACAATTTCTAATTATAACTAACCAGGATGCTTCTTTATCACCTAGTATTCCACCACAGCCGCAAGATACCTTCTCCTGTTCTTTTGATAAGCTTATTACGGCTGCTATGGCATAAATAAAAAAGAGAGAGATTGCCACTAGAAGAAATTGATTAATAAGAATCCCAAAAATAAAGGACACTCCAATAAAAATCTCTAAAATAACATCAAATATAGCGATGAAATTAACCAGGTTTTTAGGAAAAAAACCGTATCCTTCAATTTTGTACTTATGTAAGTTTAAGTTTTTATTTTTCCCGTAACCAGAAGTTAAGAAAATTAACCCAAGAAAAATTCTAAGTGAAAACATTAGACCTTCATAGTACACTAGGACCCCTCCAATTATCCTTAAGATGATAATGCTTTATAAACGTTATAAGCTTCCCTTGAAGTCATGAATAGACGCTCTATATACAATTGTGAGTTCACTAGAGCTATCGATGGAAATGACAAAGTTATATCTGCTGGTAGATTATCTTTAGGAGAGGCTTCAACAATTTCAAAAAATTTACTATAGGTTCTAATAAAGTTATGCACAGATTTCTGCTCTCCAAAGACTAGAACCTTGACTGGAACTGCTCCAAATTTCTTATTCAAATCTATTAAATCTTCAAGTTCAGGAAAACAACTAGAACAATTTGCATCAGCAAAAAAAACCATAAAATAACCTTCTAAAAAAATATCATAGTTACTGTAAAGTGTATTAATCTTTTTTCCAACTATAGGG
Source organism: Paenibacillus sp. FSL R7-0163 (assembly GCF_037969975.1). Taxonomy (NCBI): domain Bacteria; kingdom Bacillati; phylum Bacillota; class Bacilli; order Caryophanales; family Paenibacillaceae; genus Paenibacillus; species Paenibacillus sp. FSL R7-0163. Next base: position 6,147 of record NZ_CP150224.1, on the reverse strand, counting down.
GGATTTGATTTTATTAAACTATTTGTTGTAAGGTACAATAATTCTTTTTTTAGCGATTTAAAAGAAATAATTATTACCACTAAAAAGATTATAAAAATTGAAACAGGTCCATAAAGCACAGTATTATTGATCTCGCTCCCTCCCCGATAAATCTATTTAATTATTTTATATGATAGAATTTTATGTTCGATATGTCAATCATTTACTTTAATTGAAAAAAAGTATATAGTAGAGGCACACCTTTTGTAATAACAAAAAGAAACAAAAATTTGATGACAAGGTGGTTTTTTAATGGAAAATTTATTTGGTAAACTTCTTGGATTTGACGGTTCGGCTTCACCTATGGGCGTTGTTTGTACTAACAAAAAGGTTCAACAATCTTGCCAGCCATACAACTGCCCTCCAGCATCTTCAACAGGAAACATTTTTTATGTATGGGTAGATGCTTACGACGGATCCTACTGTAATTCAACAATGACTCAAACATGTTGTTATTACTAAGACCAATTGTAATTTTTTAACATCAGATGTTCAACACTACAAAGTCCTCTTAGTTTTCTAATTAGTATACTTGAAGAAAAACGAGCCTTAGAAGTAATTCTAGAGGCTCGTTTTTCTACTCATATTTTACCCATTAATAGCATGCAACACAGAAAAACATTTAAAGAAGGTGACAAAAAGTGCGATCTTCAAATATATATAAAGTTCTGACAATCTTAATGAATGGAAGTAAAACTTGGCTATTTTTCAGTGTATTTTTTGCTCTTATTTCTGGTGTTGAACCCATTATTTCTTTGATACTCTCAAAAAAACTTTTAGATACTATCATTAATTTAATAGATACCAAGGAATTTCATTATCAAACAGTATTAATAATAATAACCCTTCAATTTCTCATAATTATTTTTCTATCATTTCTGACAAAAACACAGAACTTTTTAACAAAAAAAACCGAAAATAGTCTCGGACTAAACATAAAGAGCAATATCTTTTCTAAAGTTTCAAACTCCCCTCTCTCACTTATAGAGAATCACACTTATCAAAATAATCTTTCTAGAATTCAAAGTTCATCTGGCGAAAGGTTTTTGGCTCCTTTAACAGAAATATTTAGTTTAATTAAAAACCTAATTACAACAATATCAATTGGAGCATATTTGCTCTCTCTCCATTGGATCTTCTTATTAATCATATTAATAAATACTACTGCTGCGCTTATCGTTAATATTAAATTTGGTTATAAAAGATTCGAATTATTCAGATTTCACTCTATAACACAAAGAGATATTGGATATACATCAAGACTGATACTAGAACCTCAGTTCGCAAAAGAAATTAAAATGTTGAATTTACATAAATACTTAATTGATCGTTGGAGTCGAAAATACGAAGAAAATAGTAAAGATTCACTCAAGTTATTTTCTAATTTTCAAATCGCTACTTTTATGGCGGATATTTTAAAAGGAATATGTTATGCCATTAATTTAATCTTAGCAATAAATATTACACTGAAAAAAAATTACAAAATAAGTGATTTTGTCGTTATTACACAAGCAATTGTTCAAATGCAGAATTCAGTAAACTCTATAACTACTAATATTTCAAATATTTTTGAAAATGGACTATATTTAAAAGAATATTTCTCATTTATTGAGGAAAAGCATATTTTAGCTGATGACACCTCATTAATGAAATTCCCTAATTCAATCAAAAAAGGAATTACTGTTAATCATCTTACTTTTAATTACAATCAAAACTCACAACCAGTTCTGAATGATATAACTTTGAATGTTAATGTTGGTGAAAAAATAGCTATTGTTGGTGAGAATGGCTCTGGCAAATCCACACTCGTAAAATGTTTATTGGGGATTTACCCCATCTCACAAGGAGAAATTTTAATAGATGATGTTCCAATCAACAACTTTTCACAAGACGAACTCAATAATAATATTTCTATATTATTTCAAGATTTCATTAAATATCCCTACACCGTTTCTGAAAACATAGGTTTTGGTCAAATTTCCCAGATTAAAAATTCCGAGTTAATCAAAGAAGTCGCTAAAAGAACCGGTGCAGATTTATTTATCGATAATCTCAAGATGAAATATGATACATATTTAACTCAAATATTATATGAAGGTGAAGATCTATCCGGAGGGGAATGGCAGAAATTAGCTTTATCTCGTTCAATTATGCGAAATTCTCAGATATTAATTTTGGATGAACCAACATCAGCGATGGATCCTAGGTCTGAAAGTGATTTTTATAAAAATTTCCGGGAAATATGTAATGATAAAACAACGATTTTCATATCCCACAAGTTAATATCCTTAGATTTTGCTGATAGAATAATTGTTATGAAGTCTGGAAACATTATTGAGAGCGGTTCTCTAAGTGAACTGTTGGAAAAAAACGGTGAATTTAAAAAGTTGTATTCTTTACAAGCAAGTCAGATTACACAAAACTATTTTTCTTTAGTTTGATAAAGTGGTGAATTTTTCAAATTGCAAAACAAGATATTATGTGTCAAAGTTTTATCCGAGGTTTATATTTTAGGTTTGCTAGGGTTTGTCAATAATTTTGTGTAAACTTTTTGAAACTATATAAATTGTGTAAATAAGATTGAGGATCTCATATGGATATGGACAGCTCCATTAAATTTGAGGCATCGTTCCAAAAGCGTCAAAATAGCCCGTATCTTGATGTCAAGGTGTAGGCTATTTGACGCTTACAAAAATGTTACCTACCGATTTCTTAAATTATAGCAGGTTTGCTAGGTACCGTTTTTTGATCTCGCTCAACAGTGACACCGTTCAACGAATTGAAACACTCTGTAACACGATTTTCAGTGTTTATTGTAGACGATTACATGTTTTAATAAAAAACTAGTAACTCCTTAGAACTTCTCACTCGGATTTGGATCAAGGATCATTTCACCAGTGCGTTTTCTAAGAAATTTCGCATGCTTACTTTAGGCTGGTTGGACGGTCATACACTCCTCCCCTTGAACTTCGTCTTGCTAGGTTTCATTAAGACTGAACTCCACGGGAGCTCCCAGGAAATTGACAAGCGATCTTCTGTATCAAACGGCGGAAAGAAGCTCTGCGTGCTGCCCAGATCTAGCTTCTGAATCGTGAGATATCACCACAGGTGTTTCAACGACTTACGTACTCTTTGATAGTCTTTTTCAAATGAGCCAACCCTTGCTGCGCCTTCAAAAAGAGTTCCAAGGTCGCCCTACGATCTGCTTATTAGCCAAAACACAATTGCCTTTTCTCGTTACATGTTTTTGGCCTGACTGCATTGGCAAAGCACCCATAAACGTACGCTCGAAGGAATGTTTTATTTACTTTGCCATGTAGCCTGTACCCTGGTGTGATCATTGAATTTATAGAAAATAGTGGAATTAATGAAAGAAATCACCTACCAAGTAGGTAAAAAACTATCTGCTAAAAGTCAAATTTAGCTTTGGATGAATACTTTACCCGGCAAAAACAGTGGTGCTGCCAATTTAAATTTGCAGCACCATGTTATTTATTTCAGATCTATATTCATGCACTCTAGATGCTTACGTTTATTTTGGTCTAACCAAGAAATTAATACTTCGAATTCTTTTGCATTTTTATCGATGAAAAATCGAGTAAACTCAATTGTCTCATTAGATTTAACCGGAAAACTAGTTGGGTCAATTAATATTATCTTTTCTTTACTTTCTTTTTCCACAGAACGATAAAATTCAAATGTGGCGTCAAGCTTCTCTTTACTCAGGTTAGTTGCTGTTAATTTATAGCTTTTGTATTTACTGGGTTCGGGTGATGGCAACATACTTGTATTAACTTTAACAGCCCATTTTCCTGAGGTAATTGTTTTAGGTAAATTTGAATGTGCTGAAACACTAAGGCTCAGAATATTGTAAACCAAACAAAAAACAACCAATATTACTAATTTTTTTCTCACTGTACACTCACTCCTTTTTTTATAAATTATAATTCTCCAATCTTCATTAAACTATTCATGAAAAAATTCGTAATTTCACTCATCTGTTTATAACCCTAACTAAACACACTAGCCTTGCGCCGAAACTGACATGAAATTCATAGGTTGAATTAATTTCATTACTATGAATATAATGTTCTTCATTCACTGGCACTCCCTAGAAAAATCCCCTAATGTTAAGGAAGAATAGTCAAGTTACCCATCCCTCATCAAAAGGAAAGCCAGGACAGGACAGCACTGTAAGAGATCACACGCCAGAAAATCATAAGAAATTTATTCAATGGAATGTTAGTCGCTTTATCTCGTGGGCAGAAAGCGTTGGTGCTTATACAGCCTCTTGTGTTCAAGCAATTCTATCCTCATATAAGGTCGAACAACAAGGCTACAGAAGCTGCATGGCACTCCTTAAACTTGAAGATAAGAACAGCGTTGTTCGCCTCGAAATAGCATTTGCCAAAGCATTTTCCTACACCCCTAGGCCTAGCTCTCAAAATATCAAAACGATCTTAACTACCAGTCAAGATCGGCTCGAAACAATAAATGAAGTTAAGCCACAACCACTCTCTTCTGAAAACCATGAATTCGTTCGTGGTGCAGATTATCACGGGAGGGGTTAAACCATGTCACATGAACCTACGTTACGCAAACTTTACGAAATGCGACTCGCAGCAATGGCTGAGAACTATCAAAATCAATTATTAGTTCTAAGTTTTTAAACCCTAAATTTTTAAAAACACTTTGAATTGCTAGTAGATATTGAATGGTCCAGACGCAAGAACAACCGTCTTACCTCACCAATTCGAAAGAAGGATTTTCAACAAAGCAACGCCTGTATTGAGGATGTTGAGTATCGTGCTGACCGAAAACTTGACCGGACGCAGATCCTTCGTTTAGCCACAGGCTCTTATATTCAAGATAAACTTAATAACATTATCATGGGCACATCCGGTGCAGGAAAAACCTATTTGGCCTGTGCATTCGGTACTGCTGCATAACGTAATTTCTATCCGTTTAAATAAATTCGTTTGCCTGAACTAATAAATGAATTGGCAGTAGCTCGAGGCGAGGGTATTTATAAACGAGTCATGAAATCCTACAAAAAAGTTCCCCTGTTAATTCTAGATGAATGGCTCCTAGTTTCGTTAAAAGAAATTGAGGCCTGAGACCTGCTTGAGATCGTAGAAGCACGCCATCAAATTGGATCAACAATTTTCTGTTCACAATTTACTCATGCTGGTTGGCACGGTAAAATTGGAGAAAGTACACTGGCAGACGCTATTCTTGATCGAACCGTATACTCATCATACACGATCACACTTGAAGGCATGGAATCGATGAGTAAACGTAAAGGACTTATAAATTAACTAGCCAAATCATCATCACGGAGCCGCCACTCGAGGGTGGCTTAATTTTTCCGAAGAACTGGCTCACTCATTACGTGAACGATGGCTCTATTTCATCGAAATATTCACTCTAGTAATTTTTTAGTCAATCACGATATTTTCTTTTCACAACAGTTACGGATGTTCTCTTATCAATGAACACGGAGAACCTATTTAACATTTATTTCATCTTCTTTCTTTAGTTGATTTTTTCATGACATAAGAGTAACAAACAAGCCTCACAGTTTTCTGTGAAGCTTGTTTTATCAAGTCTATACTTGTTTTTCTTTCTAAGTACAAAGAACCAAATCGTACATGAAACAAGTGCAACTGTACCAATAACAATCATACTATTTTGCAAAATTATATTGGAAGTATCTAACAATCCTCCTGGAATGATGATATCAAGAAATAACATAAAGAACATAAAAAACAAAAAGACTAAAAATACAATGAAGGCTGCGTACTTCGATTTCCAATACACATACGATAGTAGAATATACATACCATATGCTAGTAGAGCTACAGAATCCGATGCGATTTTACACGATAAATCATAACGCATAAACCCAATACTGCAAAAGCTTGAATTAATAACATTACATTTTATGTTTGTACATTTGAAATCACCTCAAAATAGGGCAATCAGCAATTCCTTTGGTTTGATGAGACTTTACTCAATCCATTAATAATAAAATTACAGATAACGTGTCTAAAATCATGTCAATTTATTTTGAAGATAGTAATTTGACTCCACAAAATGATTGTTACA